>OZ241972.1:0-5042925 GCA_965204025.1 Caldilineaceae bacterium | reverse complement strand
ACCTGAAGTGCCTCTGTGAAGGCACACCTCGGCTGCAGGGTAGTGGTGTTTGACCCCTCGGCCGACATTGCAACCTCCCCCTACATGGTTGCCGCCCGGAACGCGCAGGCCTTCCGGTGCCTACTCCGCCTTCCCACCTGCTACAATCCCCGTCCAGATCGGGGCCGGTCTCGGTGCTTGGCCCTTAAAGCGTGGATCGGGCCATGTCCGGCAGATCCCGACCGGATGCAGAGAGCCCCCGCCCCGGCTGCAAGCGGGAGCCCGGATCGCCGCCGGATACCACCCGGGAGTGGGACGGGATGTCCGGCGCGGCCGGCTCCAACCGTCCCCGGCAGGCTCCGTTATCGGCCATATGAGCGGCGCCCGTGGGGCGCAAGCCAGGTGGAACCGCGAGGCAGTGCATCGTCCAGGCGACAGGGCACTGCCGTTTTGATTCTGCGGACTGTCGGCCGACAGTCCCGAACATGGATCAGGAGTGATCGCGGTGAGCAAGCAGCAAGGTACGCAGGAAGACAGGCTGTACCGGATTCGGCACAGCGCCGCCCATGTCATGGCCCAGGCCGTGCGCCAACTGTATCCGGACGCCCGGCTGGCCATTGGGCCGCCGATTCAGGATGGTTTCTACTACGACTTCGATCTGGGCATGGAAGAGGGCCGCCCCCGCACCTTCCTGCCGGAGGACCTGGAGGAAATTGAACGGCGCATGCGCCGCATCATCGGCGGCCAGCATCCGTTTGTGTACCGGGAGGTCGGCGCCGACGAGGCCCGCGAGCTGTTTGTCGACGAACCCTACAAGCTGGAGTTGATCGAGGGCCTGGTCGAAGGCACGGTGGACGAGTACGGCGAGGAAACCGAAGGCAGCCAGGTCATCTCGACCTACACCCAGGACACCTTCGAGGACCTGTGCCGCGGTCCCCACGTGGAGCATACGGGCCAAATTCCGATTGAAGGCGTCAAGCTGATGAGCGTGGCCGGCGCCTACTGGCGCGGCGACGAGCACAGGCCCATGCTGCAGCGGATCTACGGCACCGCCTGGGCGAACGGCAAGCAGTTGAAGCGCCACCTCAAGATGTTGGAGGAGGCCCGCCAGCGGGACCACCGCAAGCTGGGCCGCGAACTGTCGCTGTTTGTCTTCGACGAGGAGGTGGGACCCGGATTGCCCCTGTGGCTGCCCAACGGCGAGATCATCATCAACGAACTGGAACAACTGGCCCGCGAGATGGAAACGGCGGCCGGCTACCGCCATGTCCGGACCCCGCATCTGACCAAGGAAAGCCTGTTCGAGCGCAGCGGCCATCTGCCGTACTACGCGGATTCCATGTATCCGCCCATGGAGATGGAAGGGGTGCGCTACTACATCAAGCCGATGAACTGCCCCATGCACCACAAGATCTACAGCAGCGAGCCCCGCAGCTACCGGGATCTGCCGGTGCGCCTGGCTGAATACGGCACCTGCTACCGGTACGAGAAGAGCGGCGAGCTGATGGGGCTCATGCGCGTGCGGTCGATGCAGATGAACGATGCCCACATCTACTGCTCGGAGGAGCAGTTCGCGGCCGAGTTCATGGGCGTGATTGATCTCTACCTGCACTACTTCCGGCTGTTCGGCATCGAGCAGTACCAGATGCGGCTGAGCACCCACCATCCCAGGGGCCTGGGCAAGAAGTACGTGGACAATGCGCGGCTGTGGGCGCGTACCGAGGATCTGGTCCGGCGCACCATGCAGGAGGGGGAAGTGCCGTACGTCGAGGTGGCGGACGAGGCCGCCTTCTACGGACCCAAAATCGACGTGCAGGTTTGGAGTGCCATCGGCCGTGAGTTCACGCTGGCCACCAACCAGGTCGACTTCGCGGTCCCGTCCCGCTTCGATTTGGTATTTGTCAACTCGGACGGCGTGGAGGAGACGCCGCTTTGCATTCACCGGGCCCCCCTCAGCACACACGAGCGCATGATTGGGTTCCTGACCGAGCACTACGGCGGCAACTTCCCCTTGTGGCTGGCTCCCGAGCAGGTGCGCATTGTCCCCATCACCGACGACCATGTGGCGTCCGCCGAGGCCTTCCGGGCGTCCTGCGAGGCCCGCGGCCTGCGGGCGGGAGTCGATGCTTCGTCCGCGCGCATGAACGCCAAGATCCGTCAGGCGCAACTTCTGCGCATCCCGGTCATGGCGGTGATTGGGGACCGGGAGGTGGCCGACGACACCGTGTCCCTGCGGCTGCGCAGCGGTCAGCGGCGGCAGGGCATGCCCCGGCCCGCCTGCCTGGCGCGCGCCGCCGATCTGGTGGCCGAACGCAGCGCGGAACTGCCGGACCTGCTGGCCGCGTGACCGTCCGGGGCGGGGCAGGGCGGAAAGCAATTTTGAAGTTCGGTCGGTCGAAGTGCTAGGGTATACTCTGGAGTCCGGGCAACGGAGTCCAAGTTATGTTGGCCGGAAGCCATGCCTGACAGGGAGTAGAGAGCCATAAGAAGAGGGAGACGCAACAACAACCGACGTCCGCAGATCGTCCTGCCGGACATCCGCGTGAACGAACAGATCACCGCGCCCCAGGTGCGGGTGATTGACGATGCCGGCGAACAGATTGGGGTGATCGCCTTGGAAGAGGCGCGCGCCATGGCAACGGGCCGTCAGTTGGATCTGGTGGAGGTTGCCCGCAACGCCAATCCTCCGGTCTGCCGCATCATGGACCACGGCAAGTACATGTTCGACCGCCAGAAGCGGGAACGTGACAAGCGCAAGGTTCAGTCGCGGGTGGAAGTCAAGGAGATCCGTCTCAGTCCGCGCACCGGCGAGCACGACGTGGCCATAGCGGTGGGCAAGATTGAACGGTTCATCGCGGACGGCTCGCGGGTCAAGGTGCGGGTGCGCTTCCGCGGGCGCGAGCGCTTCAACCAGGAAGTGGGCCGTCAGATGTTGCGCAAGGTGGCCCAGGAAGTCGCGGACTTCGCCACGGTCGAGTCCGAACCCTCCTCCGAAGGCAATACGCTGATCATGGTTTTGCTGCCGGCAACCCAGAAGAGCAGTGCGCCGGCCCGCCAGCGGGTGCCGGCCGCGTAGGGACGAGTGCCATGCCCAAGATGAAAACCCACAAAGCCACCGCCAGCCGCTTCCGGATCACCCGGAACGGCAAGGTCATCCGCCGTACTCAGGGCGGGGGCCATCTGCGGCGCAACAAGCATTCCCGCATGCGGCGGATCTACAAGAAGAACGTTGTGGGCAACGTGAAGAGCATGCGCAAGATGGTCCAGCGCATGGCTCCGGTTGTGGACAGCAGCTGACCCGTACCGGTTGGCGTCGGTCGCCAACCGGACCTGTACCAGGAAACAGAAACACATGCCCCGTTCCCGCCCCAAGGTATACGCGCGCAATCGGCACAAGAAGGTGCTCAAGAGCACCAAGGGCCAGTTTGGCGGCCGTTCGCGCCTGTTCCGCACCGCCAACGAGGCGCGGCTGCACTCGTTGCACTACGCCTACCGCGACCGGCGCACCCGGAAGCGCGATTTCCGTCGCCTGTGGATCACGCGCATCAATGCCGCGACCCGCATGCACGACATGAACTACGGCCAGTTCATTCACGGCCTGAAGCTGGCCGAGGTCGAGATCGACCGCAAGGTCCTGGCGGACATGGCCGTCCATGACGAAGCCGGGTTCGCTGCCCTGGTTGACGTGGCGAGGGCCCAGTTGGCCTGATCGTCCATGCCCCTCGCAGGGGCATCCCGGTTCCGGAACCAAATCCGGCCGCGGCCCTCCACGCGAGGGCCGTTGTTTTGCGGACCGGGAACCCGGTTTCCGGTGTTGGCCGGGCGCGTGGCGTCTCGAACTTCAAGACCGTGCGCGGCTGGAACCGAACCAAGGCCGTGCCCGTCCCACGATTGCCGGCAATTGTGCTGTTGTAGGAGCATTCAAAGACACGTGGCCGGCCTCGTGGCCCGGCCGACCGGACTTCTCGACAGACACCGCCGAATTGCACACAGTGCGGGGAGCGTGATCAACTCGCCAAGGGATCCCGCGGCCGACGGGACAGGGTCATGTGGGGTTTGGAGGCGTGCTGAACAGGCGGTCCCGCAGCCACCGGCCCGCTCGTGGCCGGTATCGGGAGGCTCCATGTTTGTACTGAAAGCTCCGACGCGCAACCATGGATCAGAATCGGCTCCATGTTTGCAGCGCGTGCAAACATGCGCCTGTTGTTTGCAAATGGAGGTATCAAATCCAAACAAGGGATCGTTGATGCGTTATCGTGGCATGTCGTGCAAGCAACAGGTCTGTGGTGTTCCTTGTTTGCGTCGGACACAAACAAGGCTTCGATGCCAAATCCACCCCACGGTCCGGCCCGACAACCCCGGATGCGTCGTTTGTACTGAGGCTGGTCGGGACAGGGTCCGGCGTCCTGTTGGCCAATTCCGGTTGGCTGCCCGGACTGCGAGCCTATTTTCCCATCCTTCTGGATGGGATCGCCGATGGCGCACGCAGGGTAGTCAGGGATGTGCAGGCAATTCTTGAACTTCGGGAGGAGCATCGGCAGATGATGGCTCGTGAACTGACACACCAGTCTGGAATTGGATATGTCTTGCCGGACAACCTGTTCGAACGACCTGTTGTCACCATCCGGGAGTGATGAGGATGTTGGAGGTTTGGGGCTTATATACGGTGGTTGACACCACGCATATCCGGTTCACGGGTCGCGGGAGTCCCTTTGGTCGGCCGCAAGGCCGACCAGGGAGGGAGCGCTCCTCGCCGTGCAGCAGCCCCAGTCCCGCGGGCCGGAACGGGTGCAGGCGGAAGTCCCGCCCGCACCAGGATGTTGAGCGCCGCATTGTGGTCGGCGTTCGCCCGGAACCCGCAGGCTCCGCAGCGAAACACCGCCTGCGACGGTCGGTTTGACTTGGCGGTATGCCCGCAACGGCTACAGGATTGCGAAGTGTAGGCCGGGTCCACATACACCACCTGGCCGGCCTTGTACTCGAGCTTGCGCTCCAACTGTCCCCAGCCGGACGCCAGGATGGCACGGTTGAGGCCGGACTTCTGCTTCACGTTCCGGCCGGGCTTCTCGACCGTGCCCTTCGCACTCTTCGTCATGGCCTTCGTGTTCAGATCTTCCATGACGACCGTGTGAGCGGTGTCCGCCACCTTGCGGCTGATTTGGTGTGTGGCCGTGTCCCGCCGTCGGGCGCGCTTGCGCTGGAGTTTGCGCAGTTTCCCGCCGGTCCCGCGGCGTCGCTTGGAGCCCTTCTGCTGCCGGGCCATCCGGCGCTGATACCGCTTGATCTTCGCGTCCTCAACGGTCGTGTCGGGGAGGGCGTGCAGGGCGCCGGTGCTGTCCGTGGCCTGCCCCACGTTGCGGTCGACACCGACCGCTCCGGACCCCGCGGGCCGGCACACATCGGGGTGGTCTTCCGGCACCTCGAACACGATGTAGGCGTACCACTTCGGCTGCTTGCTTTCGGACTCCTGCCGTACACGCACGGTCAGCGGCTGGCCGTCGGCATACCGGTGGATGGGACCAAGACGCGTCCAGCCCATCTTCGGGATGTACAGGCGGCCGTCCTCGATGCGCACGTGGGACGGGATGGTGAAGGCGGGTTTGGTGTAGTGCTTGGCCTTGTACTGCGGACGTCCATGGTCCGGACGGTCCGGATCGAAGAACGCGGCATAGGCGTCGCCCATGTACTTGCAGACATAGCGGACGATTGCGTAGCTGTAGTCCTGCAGCCACTCGTGGCCGGGCGCGTTCCGCAACTGCGTGAACCGCTTGCCGAGCGTGAAGAAGGTCGGATCGCCCGGGCCCGGCCCCAGCTTGCCGGACGCCTTCCATTTGCGGTAGTCCGCCTCATGCCCGGCCAGCACGTGGTTCCATGCAAACCGGCAGGCTCCGGCCAGTTGTTCGAGGTACTGGCCGTTCGCGGCCGTGCCGGGATACAGACGCACGCGCAGGGTCCGTATGACGGTCGGGGGCTCTTGCGTTGTAGACTTCGGGGTGCTGGCCATGGTGTCCTCATCACCGTGTCCGGTCGAGGGCCCGATTCGCAGTCGGGTCCTCTCTTTCGCAGGAATTGTAGCACAAGAGTTTGACTGTCAACTATTCGATATAAGCCCCGGAAGTTTCCTATGATGTATCCCGCAGGTTGATCCTGAAGGTGGCCTCGTTGGGCATTCTGGTTGAGATCGGGGGCCGCAAGCGCAACAAGGCCTGGCTGTACCGGGACTACTTCAACCTGATCAGCGTTTGAGCACTGTACGGTTCAAGCACTGCAGCAAGGATCATGGTGAATACGTCTGTTCCCACAGTTGTCCGGATCGGCATCCCGCTGGATCTGAAAGCCGACCTCCACGACCTCAATCCTTGGTGGACGGGGGCTCCCGCAGTGCCGATACCCGACACCCGCCGTCACTTGGTGGCTCGGGTACGCCGGCGTCTCGATACCGAAATCGCCCCCATCGTGGCGGTACGCGGACCGCGCCAAGTGGGCAAAACCACCATCCAGTCGCAAATCATTGCCGACCTGCTCGACGAGGGAGTTCCTCCCACCAGCATCATGCGGGTCCAGTTCGACCAACTGGCATCCACCGCCGGGCTGGTCGATCCCATCCTGCGCATCGCCAACTGGTTTGAACACAACATCACCACCGATCGCTTCAATGCGTTGGCCCGGCAGGGGCACAAGGCGTACCTGTTCCTGGACGAAGTACAGAACTTGGACAACTGGAGCAACCAGCTCAAGTTTCTGGTGGATACCTTCGCCGTCAAGGTCCTTATTACCGGCAGCTCCGCCCTGCGCATCGAAAGGGGCAAGGACAGTTTGGCCGGACGCATTCACACCGTTGAGGCCGGGACTCTCTCGCTCACCGAGATCGGTGAGCTTCGGCACCTGAACCATCCCGATCCGTTCCTGCCCGACAACGGTCTGAGACATCTGTCGCATGTGGGATTCTGGCAGGAACTTGTTGAACACGGACGCCGCCACGCCGAGTTCCGGGACCAGGCCTTCCGGCATTTTTCGGAGCGCGGCGGGTATCCCTTGACCCACACGACCCAGGCCGATTGGCCCCTTCTGTCCGACCAATTGAACGAAACCGTCATCCAACGGGTGATCCGGCATGACCTGCGTTTGGGGTCACGCGGCCGTCGTCGTGACGCCTCTCTCTTGGAGGAACTCTTCAGACTGGTCTGTCGCTACGCCGGGCAGGCACCGTCCTATGATCTGCTTGCCCGAGAGGCCGGGTTGTCCTTGAGTGCCAAGGTAGGTCCTCAAAAAGCCAGGAACTACCTCCGCTTCCTGGCCGATACCATGCTGCTCCACCTGATCCCACCCTTGGAACTGCGTCGCAGGCGGCTCCAGGGCAGTCCCAAACTGTGCCTGGTTGACCACGGCCTCCGGGCCAGTTGGCTCCAGGAGCAGGTTCCGCTGGTTCCGGAAGCGCTGGAGGGAAGCCAGGAACTCGGCACGTCGGCCGGCTATATCGCCGAGAGTACGCTCGGTTCCACGGCATCCGCCATCCCCGGTCTTCGCCTATCGCATGTGCCTGGGCGCGGAACGGATCCTGAGATCGACTTTGTCTTTGTCGTCGGGGACCGACGGTTGCCGGTCGAGGTGAAATATCAACGCCGGATTGACCCGGTCCGGGACACCCAGGGCATCAGGTCGTTTGTCAAGAAGTCGGCCAACCGCGCTTCCTTCGGGCTGCTTATCACCCGAACCGACACCCCGCTGGAAGACGACTCCCGCATTGTCAGCATGCCGCTTTCGACGTTCATGTTGCTTGCCTGAGCATGGCGCACCGCTCACTTCGATATCTCGGCACAGGGGTTCTGCACTGGTCTTGGTCAATCCAGTCCACACTCCGCGAACCGGCTTCCGAACAGGCCTGTTGCAGGATCTATCGTCAAGGGGACCGGTTTTACTGCGTTGACGGGGTTGGGTGGGGCGCGGACACCCTTGCCGCCATTGGCCGGAACCGACTCTGGGATTCAGGCAAACAGGCGTGATCCGCCCGAACGGCCGATCACCCCATGTAGTCGCAAACACCGCACCTGGGCGAATTCACGAGGGGATACACGAAGTCCTCATCCGGTTGGTGGCTGTTGCAATAATGGCGTTGTTCCCACATGTCCTCTTCGTCCCATTGCAGGAACGAAGCGGGTTTGCCGCAGGTGTCGCACACGAATTCCGGCGCGATGTTGCGGGCCAGCACCCGGATTCTGTCCGGATTCCCCCGGGTGTCCGGCACGGAGTACAGATTTTTGCTTTCAATGCACAGTTCGGTTGACGAACCAAAGTCGTAGGTGTAGTCGCCGCGGGTTTTGTGGGGCAGAACCTTTCCAATTGCCACGTCCATGCTGCGGGAATCAGCCCAAGGGTCGTCAAAGCCCCAGCTGGAACTTTCATAGGACGTTTCCTGGATGCGGAACGCACTCATGTGACCGCAGCACTCAAGCCAAAGTTCGCGCAGGAAACCATCCAGCTCACTCAGGGTGGCGTCGGTTTGGACACCCAGGTGCAGCCAGTAGTCCCTGGACCCGTAGGCCCTTACGTTCAGCATCATGTAGCGGGCCTTCCGCGCTCCCGCCGTGGCACCGGGATCGATCTTCACAGGCTTGAAGCCCAAGGTCTTGGGAATACAGGCGTGCAGATGGCGGGTAAAGGCCGTGGCCTTATAGGTCTTGTCGCACAGGTGGCAAGTTCCCCGGTCCAACCAACTGTCGTTGAATGCATACATAGGGATCCCTCTCGGTATTCCGTGCCTTGGCAGGCATCGCGGCCAGTGGTCCTGGGTCTGGGTTCCAGTAGTCGTGGCGAGTCCAAGTTTAAGCCAAGTTTCCGGAGCCGCGACTGAAGTCGGGAAAAGGGCCTTCTGGATCGGGGACGCCCTAAGCTTGGTAGTCCAATTTAGCTTCCCAGCCGTCGGCACCATTTGCGAGCAGCTCGAAAAGGTGCCAGACCCCACAGTACATGTCACCCGGCCCGAAAAAGTCCCTGGAGATGCGCACAATCGAGCCGTCCGGGTTCCGACGAAACGCCGAGACACCGGGCATGGAATTGGAGTTGAAGTTCGTGTCACTGGCTTCGAAGCCCATGTCCTTGACGAAACTGGTGCCTTCCGCCGAGTACATTTCGAATTCCCAACCGCGTTTCTTCCGCATGGTCTGCTGCACGGCGACGCGGTCAGGGGATACGACAACGAAGGCGGCCCGGTCCTCGAGATGGTGCAGCACTCCGTTGAAGCCATCCGCCCACATCGTGCAGTAGGGACATTCTGATCCCATGTTGTGTACGAGGATCAGGTCTTCCTTGTTGCCGAACACCTGCGACAGTCGGACGGTACCGTCCGGCCCCTGAAGTTCGTAGTCTGCCACCGGTTCCGGCGGCAGTTCCTTGCGCAGGTCGGCCAAACGTTGGACCGAGGCCTGAAGTTGCTCCCAGGCTTCCGCTATGTCCTTGTCCAGCTTTGTGTTGGATGCCATGTCAAGTGTCCTTCTGACTCGTTGTTGCCGTGAAATTGGTTCAAGTGTTGCGCACCTGCTAAATATAGGAATATTATATCATTTTTACACGGGCTGTTCATCTCTGCGGGACGGCTAACCGATCCGACGGATGCCTTGGCTCCGCATTACACTGGGATCCCTTCCTCTGTCCCTCTGCCGGAGCCATGGGAAGTTTCGCGGATGGAATGCTTCAGGACATCACTGTTGCCGGCTGACACGAATTGAGAAATATTTCCGATGGATGGCAAATTATCGATAGGGAATGAACACCTGCGCGTGGATGTCAGGCAGTCCGAGGGCCTGCAATGGCTGGCGTTTCGGGGCAGGGATGAAGGCGGCAACTGGATGGACGTGGCCGTGACCGGCGCGCAGGCTCCGGTGTCCATTTGGCAGGCGGAGCGTCGGGCTGTCAGCGAAAGTCCGGAGGTGATCTGGGCTCCGGAAGGCGGTGCCGATTTCCAACGCGACGCCGGCGGCTGGGACAGCGCAGAGGCGGAAGGAGACGAGCTTGTCCTGACCCGCAGGGTGACGGCACCGGCCGACACCGGTCCGCTGATCGAGACCCGGATACGCCTGGATGGAGAATTCGGAGTCCTGGTCCAATCCAGAGTCCGCATTGCGGCAGCGATTGGGTTGGCCCGGTGCATGCATCATGTCTGGCTGGCGCCGGGAGGCCGACTGGAACGGTTCTGTGAGCCCCTGGACTTCGCCTGGCTGCCGAACCTGCACCGGAGTGAGGATCACATTTGTGCCGATCACTTCTTCCGCGCCCCGGTGGCCATTGCCATGGCCCGGGGCTGCCATGTGGCCCTGCTTCCGGACCTCGCCCTCATGGAAGCGGATGCCCCTGTGCCCCTGGCCCTGGACCTGCGAATTGAAGGCACCGGTCTGGAAGCACCGCGCCTTTCCTTCGGCTTCTGTGCCTCGGAGCCGGACGGGCACGTGTACTTCCGCAGCGGCCCGGACCTCGCACCGGTACTGGAGAACCGGGTCCTCACCTGCGGCTTTCGCCTGTGGTTCGGGCAGGAGGAGACACCCGGACAGGTTGTCGATCGAGTCGTGCAGTGGCAGTGGCGGACGTACGGACACCTCCTGCTCAAGGAGCCGGAGCCCCAGGTTCTCCCCTTCCGTCAGTACGGTACACGCTATGTCTTCCGGCACGAGTTGCCGGCGAGTCTTCGCAAGGTTGAACGCCGGGGCTTGGAATGCGTTGGTATTGACAACCCCCGCCGTCGCGGTGCCCAATTCCATGCCTGGGAGAACGATCTGCACGTTGGGTATGGCCTCAGGCACTACGCGGGGAGGCTGGACAACACGATGCTGCAGGAGACAAGCCAGGGGATCCTCAACCTGTTCGTAGATACCCCGCGTACCGAAGGTGCCTTCCCTTGCATCTTCAACTTCGACGAGGGTGTCTGGGAGGGGTCCCTGTTTTGGACGGCGCGCAGTGCGGACTGGCGTCGCGGGTTCGACACGGCGGCCATGTCCGTGTCGGCCTGGTGGCTGTTGCAGTGGATACAGGACTTCCCCGACTTGGACCGGGAGCCGCTGCTGGAGCTTCTCACCGCCTACTGCGACTTTCTGGTTGGCAACCAGCTTGAGTCGGGCGCCATTCCCACCTACTTCGATTCAGATCTTGCTCCCATGCCGCCGCTCAAGGAGAGCGCCACCACGGCCATAGCGGGAGCCGTCCTGGCCTTGGCGGCCAACCTGCTGCTGAATCCACTCTATACCCGGGCCGCCATGCGGGCCGGCTACTTCATTGCCGAGCATGCCATTCCGCACCTCCGGTTCGACGACTTTGAGACCTTCTATTCCTGCAGCCCCAAGCCCGTGGATGCCGTGGACTACTGGTCGGGCCTCCCGCCGCACACCAACCTCTCCATCCAATGGGCCTGCGACATGTACCTGGAGTTGTGGAAGCGCACGCGCGAGGAACTGTGGCTGGAGCACGGGACACACCTGCTGAACATCCTCTCCCTGTACCAGCAGGTTTGGAATCCCGTGCACCTGCCCGGCCACCTGTTCGGCGGGTTCGGCGTGATGAACACGGACGGTGAATGGAACGACGGGCGTCAGGCCCGGTTTGTGTCCACATACGGAGCCTGGTACCTGGCCACGGGGCGCACCGAGTACCTGGAACGGGCCGTGGCCGCCTGCCGCGCCTCGTTTGCCTTGATGGACATCCGGGAGAACCACCTGAACGGCATCAACACGGTGGAGATGCCGGACCACGGCCTGCATCTGGGCTACGCGCCGGAAAACATCCACCACAACGGCCGCGACACCGGCTACGGGTGGTCCGGCATGAACTGGAGTGCCGCCGGCGGCCTGGCCGCCAGCGCCTGGCTGGAACGGCATCTGGGTTCCGTCTTCCTCGATGTCTCGCGCCGCATCGCCCACGGCATTGACGGGATGCGGGTCGAAGTCCTATCGTGGACGGAGGGACGCGTGGAGTTGGAACTGGCGTCCTCCCTGCACGAGCTGACGCATCCGTACAAGGGTCCCAGGGACGTTGTGCTCCTGGCCGGGGGCTGGCAGTGGATGGACGAGGATCCGGACGACCTGGAGCTGGTGGTCAACGGCGAGGAACTGGGTGTCATCGAGGCCGAATTGCTACAGGCCGGGCTGGCCCTGACCCTGGATGGCTGAGGCGGATGCCATGGTCGAACCGCTGCGCCTTGATCAGGTGGGGTTTGGGGACCGGTCCGCGGTTCGTGTGGCAACGGGACTGCTCCGAACCGCCGGGCTGCGGTTGCCGCTGCACGGACTGCTGCTGGGCGTGGCTGCCGTGCCGGCCTGGTGGGTGATGGCCAATTCGGGCCATGTTGCGGTGGCCTCGCTGCTGGCCTGGTTGCTGACGGTTCCGCTGTGGTCCGCCCTGAGCTACCCCGTCGGGCAGGCCGCCGCCGGCCGGACTGCGAATGGCCGCGTGATCCTGCAGCTCCTGGTGATCCACTGGCGATCGGCATTGCTTATCGGCCTGCCGCCGGTGGCGGGGTTTGGATTGTGGGTGGCGGTCGCCAGTCTTCAGCGGACCGAACCGCCGCTTCCGGTGGCCGTGGGGATGGCGGTTCAACTTGGTGTGACCGCGGTGTTGGCGGTCGTCACCGTGCATGCCCTGACGGTTCAGGTGCTGTTCAACCTGCCGACCGGCAGGTCGCTGCGGTACGGACTGGCCCTGGCCCTGCGCTGGCCGTTGGCCACGGTTGGCCTGATTGCCGGGGTCTGGCTTCTGGCCTTGGCGGCCAGAGTCGTGGGAGAGGTGTCCTGGCTGCTCTTGCCGGGCTTGACGCACCCGTGTGCCGTTGCAGCCACGGTGCTACTGTGCCGGCGTGGCCAGCACCTCGAGGCGGAATCGGAGACCCGCATGTTGCAGGAGGACTCCCAATGACCAGACTGGTGTTTCTTGGTGGATTTCTGGGTGCCGGCAAGACGACGCTTCTGTTGCGTGCGGCCTCGATGTTGCAGGACCGCGGGCTGGAGGTCGGTTTTGTGACCAACGATCAGGGCGGCGACCTGGTGGATACCGCGCGGGGGGTTGCGGCGGAACTGCCGGTAGCGGAAGTGGCGGGTGGCTGCTTCTGTTGCCGCTGGTCGGAATTGGCCGGTGCCTTGGAGACGCTGGCGGACCGAAGACCCGATGTCATCCTGGCGGAACCGGTGGGCAGCTGCACCGACCTGGCCGCCACGGTCCTGCGTCCCCTGCTGGTACAGGGGCCGGCAAACCTGGACTTGGCTCCGCTTTCAGTGCTCGTGTCCACGCACAACCCCTCGGCCCGCCGGTCGGCCAAGGTCGAATGGTTGCAGGATCAGCAGGTGAGGGAATGCCACTGGTTGCTGCTTGGCAAGGCGGACCGCCTGTCGCCGGCGGACCGGGAGGCGCGGCGCGCGGAGTTGGCGGCTCTCTATCCGGGCGTGTCGCGCATCCTGCCGGTGTCCGGACGCACCGGGGAGGGTGTGGACGACTGGCTCGATCTGGTCTTGGGCAGGCCGGTGGACGATGTCGAAGTCCTGGACATTGACTACCGGACGTACGCGGAGGCCGAGGCGGAGCTCGGTTGGCTGAACGCCGCCTGCGAGCTGCGCAGTTCGCAACCGCACAACCCGTCTCGAATTGCCGAGACGGTGGCGGATCGCATGGCGGATCGGCTTGCGGCCGAAGGCGTGGAACTGGCCCACTTCAAGCTGCTGGTCAGGACACCGACAGGGTCGCGTGCCGGCAGTCGGGTTTCCCATGCCGAATCCTGGGAGTGGGATCCGAATTCCCCGTCCCCGCCTGATTCCAGGGAGGCGGAACTGGTGGTCAACCTCCGGGCCCTTGGCGCACCCGATGTGTTGCGGGATGTGCTGGTGGAAGCCCTCTCCAATTTACAGGGGGAGTACGGCCTCCGGTGGTACATGACCCGGTGCGAGGCCTTCCGGCCCCTCGCACCCAAACCGGAGATCCGCATGGCCTGATCTTCGGCCTGCCGGCCCGACGGGAGTGTCAGATCGAGGAGCTTCGGGCCCCAGCGGATCTGCGTCCATGTCAGTGCAAACAGTGCCGATAGGTGTCCATGCGGTCGGTGAGAGCCAGCCGGTCGGTCAGCCTGGCCATCATGTCGGCCTTGACCGACACGTGTGCGGGATCGTCCCAAAGGTTCCGCATTTCCAGGGGATCGTTTTCCAAGTCGTAAAGGACGCCGTCGCCGAAGCCACCGTAGACGCAGACCTTCCAGCGTTCCGTGATCAGCATGCGGTAGCGGCACATCTCCGTGGAGATACCGTCCTCGTCATATTCGATCAGCTTGCCTTCCTGCTGCGGGCGCGCGCCGTCCTCAATCACCGGTCGCAGGGACTCGCCGGGGAGGATGGCACGGCGGGAGCGATGGCCGCCGCGCAGGTCGAACGCCTCCTGGCCCAGGCCGGCGTAGTCGAGGACCGTGGGGACAAAGTCCAAGTGGCTAACCGGCTGCGGGACCCGAACGCCCTGCCGTCCCTGCGGCGTGTGCCAGATCAGCGGCACGCGCACCACTGGTTCGTACGGCCAGGGTCCCTTGAGCAGGAGGTTGTGCGAACCCAGGTATTCGCCATGGTCGGAGAGGAACACCACAATCGTGTCATCGGCCAGGCCAAGTTCCGTCAGGGCATCGCGCAGCCGGCCCACGCAGTCGTCAATGTGGGTGATCATGCCGTAGGTTTGGGCAATCGCCTCCCTTAGGATGCCTTCGTCCCAACCCCGGTGCGTGGGGCGGTCAAACCGTTCCAGGTAGCCACAGGGGTCCTCACTGCAGTCCCAGTTGTCGGGCAGTGAGACGGATTTCGGGTCATACATTTCGCTGTAAGGGCGTGCTGCACAAAAGGGGGCGTGGGGGTCGGGGAACGAGGTGACCAGGAAGAAGGGCTGGTCCCCCTGCCGGCGCAGGAATTCGATGCTGCGCTCTGTGATCCAGTCGTTGTAGTGCCATTCGGACGGAACGGGCATGCGCCAGGTCTGGGGACCGGCTGAGGCATAGGCTTTCTCCCGGCTCAGTTCGGCCTTGGTTCCCGATCGCCTGGTCTCGACGTCGTTGACATAGTCGCCAAAGACATAGTTGACGTGGCCACCCACATAGTCGACGCTCTGGTAGCCGTAATAGGGCAGCGGCAGTTCCGTGATGTCATGGTCGTTCCATAGTTCCTGGCTTTCCCACGAAGCCGGCTGGCCGTCCTCATCCCGCGCCTCCGTGTTGAAGGGTTGCAGGTGGATTTTGCCGGCGCAATGGGTTCGATATCCGTGTTCGGCGAGGAGGCCGGTGATCGTGGGAATGTTCTCGTCCAGGTTGCAGCCGTTGGTCGTCAGGCCGTGCTGGCGCGGGGTCAGGCCGGTGTGCAACGAGGCCCGCGTGGGCGAACACACCGGATTGGTAGGGTAGGCCCGGCCAAAGTTGACGCCATCGGCGGCCAGCCGGTCCAGGTTGGGGGTCCTGACTTCGTCGTTGCCGTTCCAGCCCAGGCAGAAACTGTTCATCTGGTCGACGATGACGACAAGGAAGTTGGGGTGCATGGGAACTCGCTGTGGTTGCAGGTGGGCAAGTGGACTTCGACGGGAATGCAGCTGAGTGAACGAGGGCTGGCAGTCGGGATTGGATGCATCGCGGGGAACGCGCACGCCTTGACTAGCCGCGTTTTATGCGTCCCTGTCCGGCTTGAAGGGATTCAGCACGGGCACGCCGGTACGGTCGAAGTGGCGGACATTGCCGGTGACTACCGTCAACCCATGGACGAGGGCGGTAGCGGCGATCATAAGATCGACGTTGTCGTACCCCAAGGATGCCGACAGATGTCCCCAGCGCTGTGCTACTGCAACATCCAGGGGCAAAACCCGGTCTCCATACAGGGTTAGCAGTCGGGACAACCAGACATTCAACGCGTGGGCGAAAGGAGTGTTGTGGCGTTCCTGCTGCGTAATTCCCCGCTGTATCTCGCCAATGGTAACGGCGCTCAGGAACAGTTCCCGGAGTTGGTGCTGAGCCGCCCACCGAGCGACCTGAGGGTGTCTGTCCGGTCTGCGGAGGGCAGACACCACATTCGTGTCCAGCAACAACACTACAGGTCCACCGGGCGGGAATTCAGCGGCCATCTCTCAAACTCGAAGTCGCCGCCTTTGGGTATGGCCAACAGGTGTTCCACGAATGTGGGCGTGTCGTCCGCTTCCTCCTTGAGCAGCCGCTCGTACTCTTCCACGGCCAGTACCACGACGGCGGGTTTGCCCCTGCGCGTCACTTGCTGGGGTTCCCCTGCCAAGGCGGCGTCCACCACGGCGCTGAAGCGGTTCTTGGCATCCTGCAATTGCCATGTGGTCATGCGATTCTCCTGTCTAGACTGTCTAGCCAATTATTCCACAAATAGCACGGATGAACCGATGAGCCGCCGCACGGCTGAGATGATGGCGGTGACCGACAGGTACATCAGCGATCGATGTCCCCGGGACTGTAGTCTCTGGTTCGGGACGGCAACTCGAAGGCGTCGTTGTCGGGTGCCTGGGGGATGTCGTGCAAGTGGTCCACAAAGTTGGGCGTGTGATCCGGTTGGTCTTGGCACAGCCGCTTGTACTCTGACACGGCCAGCACCACAACGGCGGGCTTGCCCCTGCGCGTCACTTGTTGGGGGTCCCCCGTCAAGGCGGCATCCATCACTGTGCTGAAGCGGTTGTTGGCATCCTGCAACTGCCACGTGTTCATTGGGGCCACCCGTCTGGATTGTCCAGCCGATTATTCCACAAGCCGCGTAGGGGGATCCTTGGGCTGCTGCGGAGTTCCCTTTGCCCCGCCCGAAGTCGTGTGGATTCTCCCTGGATCGCACCTTGGGCGTGGGTGTGCCCGTTGGATTTGGGGCTTATACCGAGGAATGGGCACCCGGTACGGGGGACAGGCCATCTGGCTCCGCTCTGTAGACGGGGCCCTCCCTGTTGACAAGTACATATGCGGCTCCGGGTGTGAGGGATGGACGGCCGATGCAAAAGCCGTTCTTCTGCGGCCCGGGCCTTGGGTTGCGAGCTGCGGGACCGGGTGGGGGTGTTCGGGACGTGCAAGCCGGCCCGCGGCGACGATCCCCGCGGGGCAGATGGATGGGGCTTCATGTCGGGGGTGGGCCCGCGTCAGGGCCCCTGGGCCAGGGCGCGGACGGCCGACGGTCCATAGGGACCGCGCCGGGGGCGTGCGCAGCTGTGCGGGGTTCCGGCCCAGGGCGGCGGCTTTCTCCCGGCGCGTGCTGTAGGCGACCGCCAGCAGGGTGGCCACGGCCATCACCAGCCAGTGCCGTCCCGCGCGCACGGGGTCGGTGCGACGCGTGCGCTGCCATTGCCAACCGGCGCGCTTGAGACCGCGGAAGCCCTGCTCAATCCAGTCCCGGCAGGCGTAGAGGGTCGCCTCCGTCCGGTCCGGCGGCGTGTCCGTCAACAGCACCCAGGGATGCACATGCCCCGAGCCGTGGAGCACCACCAGCGTACCCGGCAGGGGGCTGTGGAAGGGCGAGACTAGGCCGCATATTCCTGTTGCTGGCGGGACAGGAAATGGTTCCAGACAAAGCGGCAGGCCCCGGCCTGTCCCGCCAGCCTGTTAGAACGGGTATTCAAGTAGCGGCAAAGCGACCGGTGACAAATGCCAATCCCTCGCCCACCATCACCGTAGGTGTATGTCGGAGAAGCAGGAGAACACCGTCGCGAGGGCTGACCACTTCGCTCTGCTCACGTCCGTACACATCCCGTACACAGCCAAGGCGCTGACCGGCCTGGACATCAGCCAATAGCTCCGTCTCGCTTTCAAACAGTCCGGCAGACTGGGCCGCGATAAGGTAATCCAGGTTGCCATCACCCCATAGATGGTGAGTAGGTTGCTTGACGGGACAGGGTACTGGTCTCATCTGTAACATGGACATGATGTTGAGAATGCCCTGTGCATAGACAGCGATGGCTTCACGTTCGGCTCTGCCGCCGCCCGGTGTTTCTGTATACAGGCAGGGAATGCCTGCCGCATGAGCTACAGAAATGGTCCGGCCTGGAGGTACCGGTGGGGGATGTCCCCAGATGACGGATGTTCCAAACGCCTTTGCCCCCTCCAGGCTCTGCTGACCTGCAGGGGTATCCTCGTGGATGTAACCCACTAGGGTGGGGATATCAGACTGCGGACCGCCACTATGTAAATCAATATAGAAATCCGCGTGGCGGATCAACTTCCGGTACATTACGTCCGCTATGCGTTCGGTTAATGTACCCGTGGTGGAACCTGGAAAAACCCGAGCCAGATTGTGTCCATCCACAGGACTGTTGCGGGTATGGGTCTCGAAAGCCGGCACATTGCTTACTGGCACCATGATGATTGTGCCGCGCATGTGGTGGGGATCCAACTGTTGGTAAACACGAGGAATGGCTTGTATCCCTTCCATTTCATTGCCGTGTACACCGGCAGTTACTACCAGGATTGGACTCCGCACCTCACCGGTTGCATACAGAATGGGAAGTTGCCATGAGCCTCCTCCCGGACGGGGGCCAACGGTGACTTGGGTAAACCCCTTGTATTGTGGAACCAAGTCTGCAAGTTCAAATTCGGGGTTGGATGTCATAAAGGCAAAAACTCCGTAATACCAAATGTAACTAGTATGTTGGCCAACTTCAGTAGGCACAGGCGCTACTGAAGGGGCGTAACAGACCGGTTTGTAACCAGGTCCGGTTCACCGAGACCGTTGAACAGCCAGGTTCGTTGCGCCTCGCCTTGGCAGCCACCCGAACAGTTTCTTGGACCTACCGTCCGCATGTGCCAGACCGGGACCGCGAAGGATTCAGCCACCCCAGTCTACAGGAGAGCCAGGCCATGTCTCAGACCTATGTCGGCATCGACGTATCCAAGCACCAGCTCGATGTGGCGCTTTGGGGTCGCCCCGACGAGGATGACCGCCTGGCCAACGAACCTCGGGCCATTGAGGCTCTCTGCCGGCACTTGGCCCGCCTGGCTCCCGACCGCATCGTGGTGGAAGCGACCGGAGGCTTGGAGCGGTCCTTGGCCCTGGCCCTGCAGGCGGCCGGCCTGCCGGTCGCCGTGGTCAACCCGCGCCAGGCCCGTGACTTCGGGCGCGCCTCAGGCCGACTGGCCAAGACCGACCGCATGGATGCCCACCTGCTGGCCGAGATGGCGGCCCTGATGCGACCGCCGGTTCGGTTACTCGGTGAGATTGACAACTTCCCCGGCCGCTTTCGCCTCTTCCATGGCTGCCTGTAGTTCAGCGGCTATGTCCGCCGGGGTCTTCTGCCCCTGGAAGATGGCGGCAAAGCCATCCCACTGCACCTGATTGAATCTGGCGGGCACAACCACGTCGATGTTGTAGCCCATAGTGTCCGCCTGTTCCCCGATGATGGCGAGGGCCTGCTCCAGAAGCTCTGGAATCACCAAGTCCGTGGTGTTCACGGGAAAGGCGGGAACCACGTTGATTTCCATGATCCAGCGCTTGCCGGTCTCTTCGCTGATCAGGTAGTCAATGAACTCCAGAACCGCCTCCAGGTGGGGAGTATGGGCATTCACGACCCAGCCGGAGCCAATGCCGCCCGGCACCACAACCGGGCCGCCATCCAGGGAAGGCAGGAAAAAGAACCCGATCGGATCGGGTGTCAGGGCAGAGTCCGCGAATAGTGCCACGTTCCAGGTGCCACTAGGGTGCATGACCGCCTGCCCCGTCTGCATCATCGCCAAGCCGTCCTCATAGCTGATGGCATGGAAATCCTGCGGGAAGCAACCCGCGGCCGGCATGTCCACAAAGAACTTTCGGATGGCATCAACAGTGTCGGGATGGTCCCAGGATTCCTCCCCCGAAATCATCCGGGCCAGACGCTCACGGCCCACCCGGTTGTTCATCATGATGCTGAACATGTGAAAGGCAGGCCAGCTGGGTCCGTTGGTGAACGCGATGGGGACCAGATCGGCTTCCCGGATGGCAGGGCACAGGGCAATCAGCTCGTCCCAGGTTTCGGGCACGCGCCAGTCGTGCTCCGCAAAGAGCCGTTGGTTGTAGTAGAAGCCGATGAACTCCAGCTCGTTGGCCACGCCGTAGACATGGCCGTTGAACGTGCTGCGGTCCAGGGTCCACGGATAGATGCGCTGATCCCATCCCCGTTCGACATAAATGTCGTCCAACGGCATCAGCAGTCCGGCGTCGGCCAGCACGCCGGAGATGCCGGGCCCCAAGTCGTAGTAGATGATGTCGGGTCCCGTGCCGGACGTGAGTGCCGTACGCACGAGGTCGCGCATGGCGGTGACGGTATAAGGCTCGCGTACCACCTCAATCCGATCCTGACTGGTGTTGAAATCCGCCACGATGGCATCCATGCGATCCGACACGTCCATAAACTGATCCCAAAACAGGATGGACACTTTCGCCGGCGGCACCTCTTCGGTTGACACCGGGGGAGGGGCCACACAGGCGGCCAAGAAACCGGCAAGCAGGAGACCCAGCTTCCTGGCTATCTGACATCGACTCATCATTTCCCATTCCAACTCGCATGACAGACAGACGGTGGTCACACAGGACCGCCGGGCAAGGTGACACTCTTCGCCCGCTTCAGGGTAAACGCAGAGGCGCGGTGGGAGGTTATCTTGGGGACTGTTGGAATGAGCAATGGTGTTGAGTACGGTAGCGCGCCAAAGCGGTAGTAGGCCGGTGCCATGCCAAGATGGCTGCGTGGTCCCTGTCCCTGAATTGTCAGGCGCGCATGTGGCTGACCGCGGGGGCATGGCTGGCACCGGTTAGCGTCTGGGCCCTGGGCCACTCGCACACGGGTTTCAGCTGTCCGAACCGTTCTAGGCGATTCAGTGTGGGCTAGGCAATCCAGGGCGCTGTAGTGAATACACTTCCAGTTCCACCGCCACCGTCTCCAGCAAGAGTAGGATCTTCATCCCTTCTGTCAGTGGCCGCCGCCGCAGGATGCCCAAGCTTGCTGCGGCAGGTCTCGCTCAGTGGTGATGCGGTCTACTTGGATGCCGACCAGGGCCGGGACCGCTTCGACACCCCGGCGGCTTGCCGCCGTTTCAACGACATCCTGCCTGACCCGTTGCGGGAGGGCAAGGAAGGCTTCATGGCCTTCCGTCATACCGAAACAGCCTGATCGCTGGCAATGCTGCGCGCCAGCGGCAATGCCCAACCGGGCAGATCGCGGCTGTGGTGCAACAGATCGCGCTTCACCGTGTCGGGAAGCTGACGGCTCAGGGTAGAAATGATGTGGTCGTCCGAGACAGCACTGGGGCCTAGCCACCGCAGTGCTTGAACCACCGGTGCCGAGGGTCTTCCCGTCCACCGCATGACACTTGGACCCGCGTGTCGGAATCGGACGGTTCTGCCGTCTATCTTGAGCGTTCTCGAGTGCCCATCTGTCACATAGCTGAGCCTCGCGGGTACCGCGTTGGTGAGGCCAAGCTGGTTTGCGGCCACCAATCCATCCGGCATGTACCGCACACCATCCCGTCGTGCCAGTGCTTCGATGGCGGCATCCAGATCGACAGGTGCGGGCCGCTTCAGCATCTTGCTGATCCTTGGCATGTCATACAGGCCATGGCCTACCCGGTGCAGTCGCCCCGCCTTGACAAGGCGCGACAATGCCTGGTCTACCGCTGCGCGGCTGCCGAGATCCAGAAAGTCCTTCGGTGTGCACACCCACCTTCCGCGGGCGTGCGCCGATACCCTGTGCATGATCTTGTTAGCCGTTCCTGTCATCAGATTACACCCGCCGTGTTCAGATGTCTCTAGATATTTGTCAGAAATCCTTAGTATTTATCTTACTTCACCATTGTAAAGGATGATGCCTCCTGAGAGAGGTTCTGAAGCAGTTGCTGAGACCGCACAGTACCCGTGGCAGTCCCGGGGACGCGGTTCCCTCCGGCTTCGTTCTCGGTAACCGGGTACTGCCATGGTCCTCGACCACAAGGCGCTGTAGTCGAGGACCCCACACTGAAGTGTCTGGATATCCTTCACCTTGCAAATCAAACTCGGCCCGGATGCACGCGACTGGGTCTTGCAACAGCGGGAGTTCGACCATTCGGGCCTGCAACCGCTGTAGGTGAAGGGGATCCTGTGGAGCATGGTCTGTCCCTGGCAGTACAACGAAACTTCATAGCGTTGGAACAGCCGTTCACAGTACTGACGGCAGGCATCGAGGGGCATGGCGGAGCATTTGACAAGGGAGTCCCAATACCGTGCCTTGTGGCTGGGCCTGCACAGCTTGGTCCGGATGCGCACGGAACGCCACGGACCCCGTGGCAGGCGGCGCATCGTGTGCTATTACATAGCCAGTCTGCCCGTGGATGCCGAGGATCTGCCGGGCTAGTCCGCGCGGCCACCGGGGTGTGGAGAACGGCCTGCACCGCACCTTGGACGTGCCGTTCCAGGAGGATAACTGTCGCCTGCATCGGCCCACCCTGAACAAGGGGTGGATCCGGCATGGTCAGACGATGACGGCACGGCTCTCGTCCAGTTCAAAATCAAATGATGTGAAGCCAAGGGGTTGCGGCGCAGGAAGTCACGAGCAGATTGCGTAGGACTTGAACAAGCCCTTAACTCCTTCGCCTACCTGTTTAGCCTTTCCACCTGTCTTCCTAACCCCTTTGCCTACCTGCTCACCCACCTGTTCGCTTACTTGACGTACTCTGGATTTTTGCAACTCAGCAAAAGCACTCTCTGCCGCGAGGAGCGCGCGTTGTTCACGATCCACCACCCCATTGCTGGCCTCCGCAACTTCTTGAAGAAACGCCATGATGTTTTGTGAAACAACCTTCGCATTGCAATCTGGATTCGACCGTATGAATTCAACGAAACTATCAATGACTTCATCGAACGTGAGCGCGGACTCACCTGCCATATCAATGCCTACTTTCACGAATTTCTCATCGTATCCCCAGTCCTCCACAAAATAATTGACAATCGTGTTCCGCTCCAGCTCATCAAAATCGCCATCGACAGATGCCAATTTCACAAACATCGGGGAAAGCAGATCGAAGATACCGACTGCAAGCAGATCCAGAGGGGTGTTGATGAATATTGGAATCTCGTCCACGCGGCGCGTGCCGAAATCATCGAATTGTTTGGCGATGGCAGTCCAGGCAACTCCGGACAATACGGCGGCCAAGACAATCACCCCTACGGGAGTGACCGCGGCACCCAACCCCACCGCAGCCATGATTCCTGTCGCGGGGAAAAACGTAGTTGCCACGGCGCTGGAACCAGCGACCGCGCCGCCGATTCCAGCCGCGCCGGCAAAACGTCCCCCCTTCAACAAAATCCTCCTGATTCTGAGCGACCTGTAGGCGCCTTCTCCGATGTGCAGCTCTTTCTTGAAATAGAGTGGATGTGACAGCGGCGAATCGATTTCCAGTTCCGCAAATTTATCATGCCACTTCTGCAATCTATCATTGTTGTCTTGAGTCATGATGAAATTGTCCGCAGGGAGTCGAACGGACTGAAAATCTCTCTGACACGTGGGTTGCCGGCCAGTGCTTGCTTGAGGTCCTCAATTGCACCCAAGCTCAGACCTAGAATTGCAAGAATCGGAGCAATCCCCCCGAGCAACCAGCCAATGATCGGAATGGACGTAATCAGGATGCCAATCACAGCACCGCATACCATTCCAAACGTGGCATTTGGGAAGTGACGTCCCACAAAAACAACGACATCCAGGATTTTGCGTCCGATCCAGATGACGACCTTTCCTGCATCAATGACTACCTCGATGGTTTTGTCCATGAACGAATTGAGCATGAACTTGGCATCCGAGGAAATGTCCAGATTGTCGATTCTATCCTTGATTTTTTTCTTTGAAAGCTCAAAGGTGTTCAATGCAGCTATGGCAATATCGTCCAAGTGCGGCGCATCACCGGAAAATTCGACGCCATTGACATCAGTTGTTCGGATCTGCATGTCAAGTGTTTCCTGATTCTATGTGTTGCCAAGGCACTGCGATCATAACACTTTGTAATCTGGTGCAGTAACTGTTCAGGCACCCCTATCCGGGCGACCTGAGGATTTGGGAGTGTTCACCACTGCCGGCATCGAACCCGCCGGGCCGGGCTGCGTTGTCGTGGCATCCAAGCCCTGTCGCAGAAAGTCGAGGAGGTGCCAATCCCGTTGGCGGGCAGTTTCGACGAGGCCCCATATGAGGGCGACGCACTCGGTCCCGGCCCGCGTGCGAAAGCTCCCCGCGATCTAAATCCTTTTGCTTGACCAGCTCCAGTCTGCGCCGAAAGATGTCCCGGATCTTGTCGTGCAGAACTAGCTGGGCCCGGAACTGCTGCAGCGTGCTCTGGGCAAAGGGCCTGGCGTCAACTTCTACCCCCAAGGCTACCTCCAGCCCAGGTCCAGGCGCGCCCGGCGGTGCGCTTCGGCGTCGCTGACCTTGTCATGGGCCTGCAGCAGCAGCGCCGTGGCCAAGAGACTGAGCGGCACCGAGGGTCGTCCGTTGTCGAGACAGTAGAGGGCAGCGAACTCCTCGTCCTGGAACAGCTGGTCGCGTACCTGCGACAGTTGCCAGTGGAAGCTGTCCTTGCCTACCAGGTGCCTGAAGTGGTACTCCGCATCCAACAGGCTCCGCTGTGGTTGGCCCAACATGCCTGACACTCCCCGATAGCACACCCCCTCAGGTTATGCCAGGGACTTGGCTTTCAACACAGTATCTGTGTTGTCTGTCAACCCCAACCAGGGGGTTTCGTTTGGACTTCTAGGCACCACAGTACCGATAGTTGTCCATCCTGTCGGTCAGGGCAAGGCGATCACCCAGTTTCGCCAGCATCTCGGCCTTCACCTGGAGATGTTCGGGATCGTCCCAGAGGTTCTGCATTTCCAACGGATCGTTTTCGAGGTCGTAGAGCACGCCTTCCCCGAAGCCGCCATAGATGCAGATCTTCCAGCGTTCCGTGATCAGCATGCGGTAGCGGCACATCTCCTGCGACACGCCGTCCTCGTCGAACTCCATCAGTTTGCCGTCCTGTTGCGGCCGGGCTTCCGTGTCGATGACGGGCCTCAGCGATTCGCCGGGCAGGATCGCGCGTTGCGCCTGTTGGCCTCCCCGCAGGTCGAAATCCTGTTGTCCCAAGCCTGCGTAGTCGAGGACCGTCGGCACGAAGTCCAGGTGGCTGACCGGCTGCGGTACCCGTACTCCCTGCCGTCCTCCGGGTGCGCGCCAGATCAAGGGCACGCGCACGACGGGTTCATACGGCCAGGGGCCCTTGAACAACAGGTGGTGCGAACCCAGGTAGTCACCGTGGTCGGAGAGGAACACGACGGTGGTGTTCTCAGTCAAGCCGGATTCGTCCAACGCACTGAGCAGCCGTCCCACGCAGTCGTCGATGTGAGTGATCATGCCGTAGGTCTGGGCAATCGACTCCCTTAGGACAGCCTCATCCCAGTTGCGGTGCATGTTCCGGTTATGCATGTCAAACCGATCCAGGTAGCCGCACGGATCCTCCCGGTGATTCCAGTTGTCGGGCAGCGAGACGGCTGCGGGATCGTACATCTCGCTGTAGGGCTTGGCCGCGCAGAAGGGATGGTGCGGGTCCGGGAAGGAAGTCACGAGAAAGAAAGGCCGGTCTTCCCGTCTGCGCAGGAAGTCGATGCTGCGCTCCGTGATCCAGTCGTTGTAGTGCCATTCGGGCGGGATGGGCATACGCCAGGTTTGCGGACCGGCAGAGTAATAGGACTTCTCCTGGCTCAGTTCGGCCTTTGTGCCTGGCCGTCTGGCCTCCACGTCGTTGACGTAGTCTCCGTTGACATAGTTCACGTGTCCGCCCACGTAGTCCACGCTTTCGTAGCCGTAGAACGGCAGCGGTAGTTCCTTGATCGTGCCGTCGTTCCACAAGTCCCGGCTTTCCCACGTGGCCGGCTGGCCGTTGTCGTCCCGCGCATCCGTGCTGAAGGGCTGCAGGTGGATCTTGCCCACACAGTGGGTCTGATAGCCGTTGGCCGCCAGCACGCCGGTTACGGTGGGAATGTTTTCGTCCAGGTTGCAGCCATTGGTGGTCAGGCCGTGCTGGCGCGGGGTCAGGCCGGTGTGCAGGGTTGCCCGCGAGGGTTGGCAGACCGGGTTGGAGGGGTAGGCCCGATCGAAATTGACCCCCTCCGCGGCCAGTCTGTCCAAATTGGGGGTCCGGACTTCGTCGTTGCCGTTCCAGCCCAGGCTGAAACTGTTCATCTGGTCGACGATGACGACAAGGAAGTTGGGCTGCATCGGACTCGCTATCCCTTTAAGCCGGTAAGGGCAATGCCGCGGATGATCTGCCGCTGGAACAACAGGAAGGCGACCACCACCGGAAAGACGGCAATGAAGGCACCGGCGTTCTGGACGGCGAAGTTGCGCTCGTACTCCGCCGCGAACGTGGCCAGGCCGACCGCCAGCGTGTACTTGGCGGTGTTGGTCAGGACCACCAGAGGCCAGAGCAGGTTGTCCCAGTTGGCCAGGAACTGGATGATGCCCAGGGCCGCCAGTGACGACGGCACCAGTGGCAGCGCGACGAACACGAACAGGCGCGGTTCGCTGGCGCCGTCGATGCGCCCGGCATCCAGCAGTTCGTTGGGCACGCTGTGCATGAACTGGCGCATCAGGAAGATCCCGTAGGGGGTCACCACGGCCGGCACGATGATGGAGGCGTAGGTGTTGAGCAGGTTGGCCCAGAGCACCACCTGGTAGTGGGGAATCAGCAGCATGGGACCCGGGATCATCATGGTGGCGATGATCACGTAGAACATCGGTTCCTTGAAGCGGAAGTCGTACTTGTTCCAGACGAAGCCCAGGTAGGCGGAGGTGAGCACGCTGAGCGGCGTGGCCACCCCGGTGACCAGCAGGCTGTTCATGAAGTAGCGGCCGAACTTGATCTTCGTCCAGGCTGCAATCAGGGGTTCCAGCGTGAAGGTCTTGGGCAGGAAGGAGGGCGGATACTGGCTGATTTCCGCCTCCGCCTTGAAGGTGGACATCCCCATCCAGAGGACGGGGAAGAGCATGGCGAAGGCCCCGATGAACAGGAGCAGGTACAGGATCACCTCTCCGGGATCGATGCGCAGACGGCTGCGCCGGGCAGTTGCGGCGGTCATGGTCCGGTCAGGCTCCGATGTCCCATGAACTGCGCAGGAAGCGCAACTGCACAAAGGTCATCAGCATGATGATGCCGAACAGGATGAAGGAAATGGCCGCGCCGTAGCCGAACCGGAACAGCTGGAAGGTCTTCTCGTACAGGAGCAGCACCACCGTCGTGGTGGAGAAGAGAGGGCCGCCCGCGGTCATCACATACATGGGCACGAACACCTGCAGGCTGTTGATTACCCCGACCACCACCACGAAGGAAAGGGCCGGCATCAACAGCGGCAGGGTGATGCGGAAGAAGCTGGCCCGCGCTCCGGCCCCATCGATTTGAGCCGCCTCGTAGTAGGTTTGCGGAATGTTCTGCAATCCCGCCAGCAGGATGATCATGCGCACTCCCAGGAACTTCCAGAAGCCGAACAGGATCAGGCTGTTCATGGCGTGCTGGGGGCGCGTGAGCCAGCCAATCTCCGGCGGCGGCGGCAGGTTCAGGAAATCCGCCGTGGCGAAGATGGAGGTGTTCAGGATGCCGAACCGGGGCTGGTAGATGAACTCCCACACCAGGGCCACGGCCACCATGCCGGTCACCGTGGGCATGAAGTAGCTGGCCCGCAAGAAGGCCTGGAACCGCTTGACCGAGTTGATCATGACGGCAACCAGGAGACAAATGACGGTGCCCAGGACCACATTGCCGAAGGCGAATTCGAACGAATTGCCCATGGCCAGCCAGAAGCGCTGGTCCTGGAACAGGGCTTCGGCATAGTTGTCCAGCCCCAGGAATTCCTGGGTCGGACGCAGCGGCTGCCAGTCGAAGAAGCTGTAGATGAAGGTGTAGATGAAGGGAAATACGGTCCAGATCAGGAAATAGGCGGCGGCCAGCACAATGGCGCCGGCAATCATGGCGTTCTGGCCGGCCAGCCGGATGCGATGGGGGCTTGTGGCCTGAGGCTGCCGCAGGCGTGAAAGGAAGGCCATTGTTTGTCTATGGTTTCCGGGCGGGAAGGCAGCCGGAGTTTCCGGCCGCCTCCCCGTGCCTTTGAGCGGGCGGGGGCAAGACTATGGCTGGTCCGGGATCATCAGGTTGCCATGCTTGTAGTTGCGCTCGATGATGTTCCAGTCTTCCCGCTGGGCCAGCTCCGCGTCGATGAACTGCTCCGCCTGGGCCATGGCATCGTCGATCTCCGTGCCGCCCACGAGGATCGGGCCGATCAGGGCATCGCCGATGCCGACGTTGTAGACCGCCGGAGTGTCGTTCACGATGCCCCACTCCACGGCCCCCGAAATCACGTTGGCCACCTGGTCCTCCTGGACCTCGGGCAGGTCGACCAGCTTGTTGTAGGGCGGAATGAAGCCGTTGCGCAGGGCCACGGTGTGCGCGACCCGATGGTCGCTGCTGTACAGGAAGTGCCAGAAGTCCCAGGCCACGGCCTTCTCGGCTTCGGGCGCGAAGGGATTCACGACGGCTTCCACGGCAAAGCGGATGTTGCCGTAGGCGGGTTGGAAGGTGCCGTCGAACGTCGGGATGGGGGCGGCGAACCACTCCAGATCGGGGTTGTTGCGGCGCAGGACCGACGTGACCCAGGAGAAGTCGGCGATGATGGCCGCGGTCTCCGACGTGAAGGAATCCAGCCGGCTGGGCATCTCCGGATCCACGACCCGGTCCACCTCGTGCAGGTCCTTGATGAACTGCAGGGCGTTGCGGCTCTCCTGGTTGTTGATTTGGGTCCGCTTGCCGTCCTGCGTGAACAGGTAGCGACCCTGCTGGTAGCAGCCGTTCTTGTGGAAGGTCGGCCAGTCCGCCTGGAACCCGGCCCGCACGATCCGGTCCTGGCTGTCGTACCGGGTCAGCGCCTTGGCGACCGTGCGCAGGTCGGACCACGACTTGGGCGGCTCGTCCACCGAGAAGCCCTCCTCCTCCCACAGGCGCGTGTTGATGTACATGACGGGCATCATGGTGCCCATCGGGAGGAAGTGGCGGCTGCCCGGCGTGCCGGTGGGGCAGTCCATGGCACCTTCGGAGAACGCGACCCAGTTGTCGTCCAGGAACTTGCGGTTGGCCACGTGCTCGGGCATCGGATCCATCAGGCCGCCGTCGCAGAACTCGGTCAGTTGCGAGGTGTGCATGTGCCAGAGCGCCGGCCCCTGGCCCGCGGGCACGTTGACCGTGAGCTTGGTCCAGTACTCGCCCCAGGACTGGTTGGACACGTTGATGGTGACGTTGGGATACATCTTCATGTATTCCTCGGCCCAGCCCAGTTCGTACTCGTAGCGGTCGAGGGCCCATTCCCAGTATTCGAGCGTGATGGGTTCGCCGTGGTTGATGCTGTCCTTTTGGACATAGGGGATGCCGGTGGCGGCGTTGGGCAGGTCCAAGACGTTGTCGGGGACCTCGATCGTGCCAATTTCCACGACTGGCCCCATGTCGGACGGCATGTCGCTGTCCGCTGGGCCGGCGGGGGCGCACGCGGCTACAGCAGCAGTGGCCGCCATGCCTGCGCTAAGGCGCAGGAAGGACCGTCGGGTCAATCGCGTGTCATGCATACGACACTCCTGTTTTGAATGGGTAGAAGTGGCGTGAACTGCGCCACATTGCCTGAGGAGAGTATATCCAGTCCGGCCAATCGCTTGCTTTCACTGGACCCCTGAGCCTTTGGTCCCGGGCCGGATCCGACGGCGCGGCATGTCACGATGGGGCAAGGATGCATGCATGGGATGCAGACTTGTACATGGCGGACACGCAGACAACCGGGTTGGCAGCCGAGCCATCGTTGCTGCATGGAATTGGGAAAGGGATGTTCCGCCAGGCGACGGATCCATGTCCGGTGTGAACGGTCAACCTGCGGTTGGGCCCGGGCACCTCGACCATGACGCATGGCCTTCCAAATCCGTCGGCATACCGTTGCCGCGCACCAAAAACACGGCCGGCCGCGACCCGAACTTCATCTTCAACTGCCTGTCAGTGACAACATTGCCGCTCCTACGCGCTCGAACCAGACCTGTGGCGGCATGCGCAAAATGAGTCCATGGGCCTGTGACTTCCAATATGGCTCGGCATCTGAGTACTTCAAGGACCTGCGTGTCCGTTCGGCATGTCGCTCGTCCCGACGCAACCCGAATTGGCCTTGGGTGCCACGACACAGAGCAGGAGATCCAGACGCCACATCGGAAACTACGGTGGGGCAGCAGCGGTGCTCGGCCCAAGTTGCCCAGCCTCTTTAGCATTCCTTAATGGTTGTCGACCGGAACAGGTAAGAGTGGCACCTGCAGTCCTGACCATTGAGGCCCACACTCATACACGGTACATGGGACACATAGGTGAAGTCTGATGTCTGATGTGGAGTGTGAACAACGGAGGGCAAAACCTCCAGGGCCCGTAACCGTCAAGATCTCCCGCCGAACTCATCGGTTCTGCACCGGACAGTTGTTGTACCAATTCAAGACCTGCCAGGAATTCAATCCCTTTGTTGTGCTGGGATTGGATCGTGGCTGTCCCTGACACCCCCTCTACTACGCCCAAAGCCCTCGCGGCTTCCCCTAGTGCCGAGGGAATAACCACTCCAGGCCTGCGGAATGCAATTCCCGGGTCCGGAAACCTACCGGTTCCAACTGGGCTCACGGGTGTACCTCACCTGTTGCTGTCCAGTTGCCATCCGCGGCATTCCAGTGTGGGTCTGCCGCGCCTTCCGACCGTGAATGGCGGTCCTCCCAATGTGTCGATTCTCGGCAACGGGAATTGTCTTGTTTCTTTATTCAGCCCAAAGGAGAGTTGAAGATGAACGTCAAGCTTGTTCATCTGCTTGCCATATTCATGGCGGCCCTGTTCCTTTGGCCGGCCTTGTTCGTACCCGCTCTTGCCGAGAGCGGTCCAGACCGACCTGAGGATCTCATCGCCGACATCAGTGCCGACGGTATAACGCTACGCTGGACCGCACCCGCGGGTCCAGTGGATGGATACCAAATTCTGCGCCGCCGGCCCGATGTAGGGGAAGAGGTTTTGATGCCCCTGGTGGAAAACACCGGCAACTCGGAAACCTGTTTTCACGATATTATTTCGAAATCCGGAGTCTATGTATACCGTGTCAAGGCAATCTCGGGTGGAGTGGTCGGAGAGCGATCCCCATTTGTCCGAGTCGAGTTCACTTTGGAAAGTGCGCCGGAACCTCAGCAGGTGGTGCCTGCACAGGAGAGTACGGCCGACGCGGCCACAGACTCTAGCGACGAACACGAAAGCGAAGCCCAAGCTGAGAGCAGGCCCGAACAGGAACGGGACCAAGGCGGAAACCGACCGCCGCAACTTCAGAGACCGATCCCCATTGGGGATCTGGTTGTTCTGTTCCCCAGAGGGGATGGGACCAGATTAAGTTTCAGTGGCGAGCCGGCCCACGACCCGGACGGGGATGATATTTCCTATCGTTTTGCATTCCAGGTGCCTGCTCTGAACAACCTTCAGGAGCCCCATGGAGCCCTGTTGTCGGTCACTAGAAGTGGAGACGGCTTTCTGCTGGCACCCCGGCCTGGAGTCTCGCCACACCAGTTCCATGCCGTCTATGGTCAGACCGATACGGTACCTGTGGTTCTCGCAGGGATATTCGCCAGTGATGGAGAAACCGAAAGTCCTCCACTCGGTTTTAACCTTTACGTGGTCTACGATGGCTCCGCCCAGTTCTCGTCTCCAGCCGACTATGTGTCGGGGCAGCGTTGGGAACTGGCACAAACCTTGGAGATTTACGAAGGCACTGCGGTGCTTGATGCCACCCGGATGCCAACTTGGACGGCGGTCATCGCAGCCGAACGGCAATGGAGGCTGTCCTGGAGCGAGCACCTTAATGATTTGACGGTTCGATGTGAAATCGCCGGCGATTTCACAACCTACAACTGGCCCAATGGAGGGATGGACAACAACCTGTTCGCTGTAGAACCTGTCACGCACGGGGCATCCGGGACGGTTGCCCTGTGGTTCCAGGCACCTCCGGATTTCGAAGCGCCATGGGACCACAACGGCGACAACCTGTACCAGGTACGGGTCATGAACACAAACAACATCCATCACCTGGGCGGAGAAGGAACCCCTAGTGGTTGTTCCGGCTCGGTCATTGATATGGCCATCCGGGTCCGGGATGTCGGACCGCCGATGGCTCCCAACGTGGTAGAGGCGCACTTTCAGGAATCCGACAGCACGGCGCTCGATGTCACTTGGACGGCTCCGACCGGCTTCCTCGATGCAGGCGTACCCGTAGCATTCCCGCCTGGAATGGGGGTCACCGACTACGATTATCGCTACCGAATGACTGGTGGTGACGGATGGGTGGAAGTAACGGATACACATCTGACCGAAACCAGAACCACCCTGTTCGGACTAACGGAATCAGCCTATGAAATCCAGGTGCGAGCGCGCAGCAGTGAAGGGATCGGCTCCTGGTCCCAGAGTTTCCATGTCGAAAACACCAACCAAACCCGTGCAATCTCCTGGTGGGTTTCCGGTGACACCGCCGTAGAAGGTGATCCCAATGGCATCGAGGTTGTAGTCCGTTTGGATCCCCCTGCCGGTGCAGACTCCATTGTGGTGCCTCTGTTGGTGTCAACCCAGAGCAACGCCGCACCTGGCGACTATAGCGGGGTCCCAGCCAACCTCACTTTCGAGCCATATAGCGACCATGTGTATTTTCGGCTGACGGCTCTACCGGACTCGGATCCCAATGAGCCGGAATACGAGATTCTGTGCCTGGAGTTCGGTGATCTGCCCGGCAATGTGGTCGTTACTGGTCCCACTGAAGTGGAGTTCAGGCTGCAAAATACAGTCACCCGACCACGGATTCAACGGATCGAGATCGTCTCCAGCCCAGCCAACGGGAACGCCTATGGGTATGGGGAGGAGATAAGGGTGCAACTGACATTCGACGGACCGGTAGCTGTCTCGGGAACACCCTACCTGCAGCTACGCTTCGATGAATATGTCGAACAGAAAGCCATATACCAAGTGGGTTCCGGCTCCACTGTTCTGGAATTCGTTTACTGGGCATTCCATGGAGACCGCGATCGGGATGGTGTATCGATCCCCGAGGGTTCGGTGGCACTCAACAAGGGTTCTATCATTGGTACCGCGGGCGGAGAACAGGCGCATCTGGGTTACCCTGGCCTGCCCGATGATCCCAAACACCGAGTTGACGGGGGCACGCCCCCTGTTGTGACCCTGGTGGAACTTGTGCCGGTTCCCTTACGGGAAGGTGAATTCCTGAATGCCGTAGTAAAGATGACACCCTCAATTCCTCCAAACTTCACAACTGAAGTTACGGGTGGAGTGCACATCCATGATTCGGCTATAGATGATGTCAGCCTGAAAGCTTGGCGTTTCTATCCAGGACAAACCACCACCTCCTCGTCCGGCTATGTTGTCTTTGACGACGGGAGGATTGCGCGAGATCGAACAATTCGGGTAACGGTCAACAGTAACTTCTACTCCTACACCGTAGGGGATCCAGGTACTCTGTCCGTGCAGGTCATGGATGACAACGACGCAACCCTAAGCAGTCTTACAACCTCTGAGGGAACGCTAACTCCCGCCTTCGTTCGGGAGACCACCACCTATTCAGCCATGGTGGACAACGCGGTGGGAAACATCACGGTGACGGCGGTGCCCAGCCGCCACGACGCTGACATCAATGTCAACGGGCAGAATGGGACCGTGCAGACGGTACCCTTGGAGCCTGGCATGAACACCGTTTCGATCGTGGTTACCGCGCCTGGAGGTGCTCAGCTCACCTACACGCTGACGGTGACGCGGGCCATGGCCGGCAACCCAGGTACGGACTAGTTGGGGACCCATGCCCCGATGAAGGTGTAGAGGTCTCGTTGGCCTAAGTGGGATCCACTACGCTGAAACTGGCGCGGCACCGATATCCACATCGGTGCCGCGCTCAGCCCTTCACGCCTGTAAACACAATCCCCTGAATAAAGTACTTCTGGGCAAAGAAGAAGATGAGCACCACCGGCAACATCGCCACCAGCGATGCCGCCATCAACAGGTGCCACTCCGTGTAGTTCTGATCCTGAAACGAGCGCAGACCCAAGGCAATGGTGTACTTGTCGCGGGAGTGCAGGTAGATCAACGGGCCGAAGAAGTCGTTCCAGGAGCCGTTGAACATGAAGATCGCCACCGCCGCCAGGGCCGGCTTGGACAGGGGCAGCACGACACGCCAGTAGATGCCGAAGTTGGACGCGCCGTCGATGCGGGCGGCATCGTCCAGATCCAGCGGGATCGACATGAAGAACTGGCGCAGCAGGAAGGTCAGGAACGGTCCCCCCAGCCAGTTGGGCAGCACCAGCGGCACAATGGTGTCGATCAACTCCATGTGCTTGAAGACCACAAACTGGGGAATCATCGTCACCTGGGGCGGCAGCATCATGGTGGCCAGCATGATCAGGAACAGGACTTCCCGGCCGCGCCAGCGCAGGCGGGCAAAGGCAAAGGCCACCAGCGAACAGGACACGATTTTGCCCACGACATCCAGCAGGGTGATGACCACCGTGTTCCACACGTACCGGCCAAAGGGCACCAGCCGGAAGATGTCGGCATAGTTCTCCCAGTGGAACGTCCGGGGAATCCATTCCGGGGGCAGGGACATGACGGTCCCCAGGCTCTTGAGCGAGGTGGACAGCATCCAGGCCAGCGGGATCATGAGGAAAAATCCCCCGGCCACCAGGACGAGGTGCGACAGCGCGGCCTCCCATGCGGGAAGCCGCTGCCGGTTGTCATGCGCCGAAACAGTCATCGCGGGGCTTCAGCGCGACTTCAACTCGCCGGCGTAGAACACCCAGAAGCCCGAGGAGCGGTACACCAGCAGGGTCAGGACCAGGATGTAGGCAAACAGAATCCAGGCCAGCACGGAGGCATAGCCCATCTTGAAGAACTGGAAGGCGTTCCGATACAGGTACAGCACAATGAACAGCGTGGCTTCGTGGGGTCCCCCGTTCGTCATGATGAGAGCCTGGGTAAAGATTTGCAGGGCCGTGATGATGCCGATGACCAGGTTGTAGAACAGCACCGGCGTGATCATGGGCAGCGTGATGTGCCAGAAGGCGGCCCCGCGTCCCGCCCCGTCCACGCGCACCGCTTCATACAGTTCGGACGGCACCCCCTGCAGGCCCGCCAGGTAGATGACGATGCCGCCCCCCACATGCCAGAGGGACATGCCGATCATCGATGTGAGGGCCCAGTCCTTGTCGCCCAGCCATCCGGGGCCCACAATGTCGAAACGGGCGAGAAAGGAGTTGATGAGGCCGAAGTTCGGGGCGTAGATCCAGCGCCACAGCAACGCCACCGCCACACCGGACAGCACCGACGGCAGGTAGTACACGGTGCGGTAGAACTGGAGTCCCCGGATCCGGGTATTGAGCAGCAGCGCCACACACAGGCCCAGCAGAATCTGCAGCGGCACGCTGACCACCGCATAGATGGAGGTGACCTTGAGGGCCTGTCCCACCTTGGGATCGTCGGTCAGGGCCTTGTCGAAGTTGGCCCAGCCTACCCACTTGGGTTGGGTGAGCACATCGTATTCCGTGAAGGCAAAGAAGGCGGATGCGATCATGGGCCCTACCGTGAAGAGCAGGAACCCCAGGAGCCAGGGCGACGCGAAAAGCCAGCCATCCCGCTCCTCGCGTCGCCTCATCGGGCTGGATGGCGGGATCATGGATTGCAGGTCATGTGGAGCAAGGAGTGGCCGCACAATCGCTGTGCGGCCACTCCTCCCGCGCGGGGCACGGATGGAAGCGGAGCGGGATCAGCCGATGATCCCGTTGATTTCCGCAGTCAGGTCGGCGGCCAGTTGGGCAGCGGGCTTGGAGCCGTCCCACAGGGAATCCAAACCGGTGGTAATTGCCTGCACGATTTCGGATTCCTTGGGATGCGCCGGCCAGGCACGGCCTTCGCCCCGGAGCAGCATCTCGGGGAAGACATTGTTGACCGCGTGGCTGTTGCACCGTTCGCATTCGTAGCTCTTGTACCAGTCCTGCTCCACCAGCGACTTGCGGGACGGATGGGCATATCCCCGGCTAATGCGCAGGCGCTGCCCTTCGGGGCTGCAGATCCAGGCGGCCAGGAGGTAGGCCTCGTCCGGTACCTCGGAACCGGACCAGATCGAGGTCCAGCCGATCAGCAGGCGGGTCAGGCGACTGCCGTTGTTGCTGAGGGGCAGTGGGGCGGCGTCGAACTGGAAGTCCTCGATGGAACGCAGGCCGCCCAGGCAGCCGCGCACACACCAGAAGGAACCGAGCGTGCCGGACGTGAAGCGATCGAACATGCCGATCTCGCTCAGGGCTTCGGGTCCGGGGGCACTGCCGTCGTCGACCACCAGGGACTGCATCCACTCCAGGGCCTCAATGGCTTCGTCGCTGTCCAGCATGCACTGCGTACCGTCCTCGTTGAGGATTTCGCCCCCGTTGCTCCAAATGGTGCCCAACCAGTTGGGATGGCCGATGCCGTAGTGCGTGGTAATGGAACCGTCGACCTGGGTCAATGCGGTTCCTGCGGCCGACATGTCGGACCAGTTGGTGTCCCAGTCGGGGTAGGGCAACCCCGCTGCGTCATACAGGTCGGCGTTGTACCAAATGCCTTCCGGAGCCCCGTCGTTGGGCAGGGCCAGGAGCTGTCCCTTGATGATGCAGGCGTTGACATGGGCATCGAAGAAATCGTCGAAGACGGTTTCTTCGGGATGCTGTGCCGCATAGTCGTCCAGCGGGACGTAGACATTCTTTTCCGCCAGCGAACCGAAATACCCAAACAGGGTCTTGAAGGTGTCCGGAGCAGTGCCGCCGGACAGCATGGTCAACAGCTTGTCGTTGTAGGCCTGGCCGTAGCCTGTTCCGGCCGGCGTGTACTGGCCGTCAATCTCGGGATACCGGTTGTTGAATTCCTCGAACACCGGTGCGAAGTCGGCATCCTCATTGGTGCTTCCGGGCACCATGAAGGTCACGGTGACGGGTTCGGGCATGGCCGCTTCTTCCGCGGACGGCGCCGCGACCGGCACACAGGCCGCAAGCAGACCGGTGGACACACCCAGCCCTGTCATCTGCAGGAATGTGCGACGCGTAAATTTGCCTTTGTTCATGTCATTGTCTCCAGTTTGGCGGCGAACCATGGACAGAGCCCGATTGACCAGAAACAAGGCACACCTCGCAGCGGGCAGCCGAGCGGGGCTGCATTCTATCCAACCCCGGGAATCGGCCGATCGCGTCCAACAGGGCTCCCTGCGGTGCGTCCATGGTCGTTGCCAGGCCAGCCAACCGGCTGGCAAACGGGCCATCGCACTCCCGTTTGCAGGGCCGGAAAGAGCCGGCTGGTGCTCAAATACAGTTGATTGGCATTCACCATCCGGCTGCGTAGGCCGTGGTGCGCGGATCCGCACCGCCGGTGAGAACCCCCGCCTCGGCATCCACGGTAATGGCGCACACCCGGCTGACCATTCCGCTCCATTCACCTTCCTCTTCCAATATGTGCCCCTTGGTTTGCAAGGCGGAGCGCACCTCTGCCGCGATCCGCGTCTCCACGGTTACCACGCCGTCCAGCGTGATGTGGGGCCAAAATGAATTCGGGAAACTGTGGCTGATGACTCGTGGGGCTTCAATGGCGGACTGCGGATCCATGCCGAATTCGACGGTGTTGAGGAAGACCTGGAGCATGCCCTGCACCTGGGCATCCCCGCCGGGACATCCAAAGGGCATGTAGGGACGACCATTGCGCCGGGCCAAGGCTGGATTGGGGGTCAGGCGCGGACGCTTGCCCGGCATGAGGGATGAGGCGTGATTGGGATCCAACCAACTCTGGGTGCCCCTGTGGGATATCGGGAAGCCCAGTCCCGGTACCACTGCAGCTCCGCCAACACCGTCGGAGGGAGTGGCGGAAAAGGCATTGCCCTGTCCGTCCACAACACAGAGATAGGTGGTGTCGCTCTCCCAGGGCAGCTTTCCGTCCGCGCCGGAGTTCCCTGACGAAGTCTCCCGGGCAGGGGCCCCCTGCCTGTTGGGCACGAAGGGCCACGGATCGCCGCAGGGCGGCATGGAAGGTACTGCTTGGCAAGGATCAATCCGTTGCCGACGCCGGTCGGCATACTCGGCATGCAACAGTCCCTGCATGGGTACGTTCACGAAGCCTGGATCGCCGAAATAGGCATCACGGTCGGCAAACACCAGCTTGAGCGTTTCCAGCAGCACGTGCAGATAGTCTCCTGAATTGTGTCCTATCGACTTGAGGTCCAGCCCTTCCAGTATGTTCAGGGCCATGAGGAGCGAGGGACCTTGACACCATGGTCCGCAGCTGTTGACTTCCAGATCCCGATAGTGGATGGTTTCGGGTGCTTCCACCAAGACCGTGAAGTTCGCCAGGTCCTCATAGGTCAGCAGGCTGCCCTGCCTTTGGTGAAACTCGGCAATCTCCCGCGCGATATCTCCCTTGTAAATCAGATCGCGTGCCGCGCGGATGCCCTGGGTGCGATCACCGGCGCGACCGCGTTCCGCATCGATCATGCGCTGGAACGTATTGGCCAAGTCAGGTTGCGAGAACAGTTGGCCTACCGGCACGGGCTCCCCTGCCGGCAGGAATGTGGACGCCGTTGTGGCATAGGTGCGGATGGCAGGGCTTTGGAGAGCCTTGTAAAACCGTTCATCCACGGGTCTCCCGTCCCGGGCCAATTCCAGGGCAGGTTGCACTACCTCCTCGAAGGTCATGGTTCCCCACCGGGCCAAGGCACTCAGCCAGGCATCCGGAGCCGCGGGCGTTACCGTCCGCGGCAGGCCCTCGGGCATGTCCCCGTCGTGGTGTTCCATGAAGTGCTGAATGCTGGCGGCCTTGGGCCAGCGGCCCAGACCACTGATCGTCTCTACCGGTTTGCCATCGCCGGGGCCGAACATGATGGGTGCAACTCCGCCGAAGTTCGCCGACTCCGGCACAACCACATTGAGGCACAGGCCGGCGGCCACGCCGGCGTCGGCGGCATTGCCCCCTTGCTCCAGAATGCGGAGACCAGCCATGGTGGCCAGATTGTGATCGGTGGAGATGAGGTGGCTTCTGCTGCGAAAGGGGGGACGTGTGGTTTCCATGGGATTCTCGTTGGCTTGCTTCGCTGTCAATACGGGACAGTGTAGAGGGCTGCCGGATTCGGGTCGGGATCCGAATACAGGGCTCGGCTTGGAACGTGCCCTAATGTTCGTTGCCATGAAGTGCTGACGGCTGGCGGAGCCAGACCACTGATGGTCTCTACCGGTTTGCCATGGCCGGGGCCGAATATGGTGGGGAGTTGTGCAGCAAAATCCACAAAGGTCCCAAGCGCCTCTAAAAGCAGTGGCCGTGGGCCTGCTCGGGAAGTTGCGGACGGGCGCGTCCTCTTCACCGGGGGGCAGCCCGTCGGTTTGCCGGAAACGTGTGTTTGCCGGTCAGGGCGTAGGCGGCGGACAGTGTTTGCCTTCGTTGTGCCGTTCTCTTGGCTCGCTGTTCTCGGGAAGGAGAATACCGTAGCGGGAGGACAGTTCCGGATTGGCCTCCGGGTCAGTCATCACCTGGTGGACTTCCAGCACCTTCCTTCCCAGTTCTTGGCAGTGCGGTATCAGGGATTCCCAGCTTGGCAACTCCTCGGGGCGGAACAGACGAAACCGCTGATCCCAGTGGTTGAGCGACTTTTTCCAATCCCGTGGTTTGGGGCTCAGCAGGCGCAGGCCCATCTCTTCCAGAAACGACAACGGTCGGTTCTGGCCATCGTGCGAGAACGATGCATGTGGTCTCACATGGTAGCGGTGTTCCAATGGAATCAAAATTGTGTAGAGGCGCTTGAAGGGAGTGCCTCTCGTCATGACGGTGAGATCAGCGTAGTCTCGGGCCATGTTTCTGAACAGCAACAAATAGCTTTTGAGCCGAATGAGGTCATCCAACGTGGGCAAGCGCATGGGCAATCCGCTCTCCAAGCCTTACACTTACCGGATCCAATCGGTGCCGATTGATCCGGGCCGCTTGGCTACGCACCTCAACGACCTGCGCGACCGTCTCCGGCCGTCCTACCAGGTCTCCGCGCGCTGTTGACGGCAGCCGAGCTGGCCACCGGATACGCCTTGATGTTCCGGGCGGCGTTCAGGTCCCGGTCGCACTCGAATCCGCAACGGTCGCAGCGATAGGTTCGTTCCGACAGCGACAGTGCGGCCTTCACGGCCCCGCACGCGCTGCAGGTCTTGCTGCTGGCAAACCACGGATCCACCTTCACAAAGTGCGCGCCGTACCACGCGCACTTGTATTCGAGCATCCGCACAAACTCGGCCATGCCGGCATCCGAGATGGAGCGCGCCAGCCGCTTGTTCTGCATCATGCCGCTCACATTCAGCGTCTCGACCTTCACCACGGCCCATGTCTTGGCTATCGCACAGGTGGCCTGGTGGTGATGATCGCGGCGCACGTGACGCACGCGGGCATGTTGACGGTTGCGCAGTTCGTACAGACGGTTCCGCCACTGGGACGGTTGATTCTTGCCATGCACATTGCGCGAGCGCGCAATGGCTTTGTCCAGCGTCCGCAGCTTGGCGAGCTCCGCGGCCAATGCCTTCGGATTCTCAATGGGATCGCCGTCCGACGGTGTGGCCAACACGGTCAGGCCCATATCGATGCCGACGGTTTCGCCTGCGCGCTGGGCCGGTTCCGGTTCGCCGGTATCGACCGTGAACGCGGCATGCCAGCGACCGCCCTCCAGGCTGATCGTGACTTCCGTAATGTCACCGTCAAAGCGCAGCGCCTCGCGCATCCTGACCGTGCCAATCCTGGGCAGGTGCACGCGCCGGCCGGACGGCCGGATGGTGTTGCGACCGTTGGACGCGGTGTAGGACATGTGCCGGCCGCGCTTGCGGTACTTCGGAAAGCCTACGCGCCGCGCCGGCTTGCCGGCCTTCCGCGCCCGGCAGTACGCGCCCCACTTCTGGAGACCGACACCGATGTTGATGATGGCGTTCTTGGCGGCTATCTGCGACAGGTCGCAGGACCACGGAAACAGGGCGCGCTTGACCTGGTTGAATCGCTTCCGCAGGTCGACATCCGTCAGCCACGCGTTCGGTTCGCCTGCACCGGTGAACCAGGCGGCCGCAAAGGCCGCGATGGCCCAATTGGACGCGGTGCGCGCCCAACCGCAATGCTGCATCAGCAAACCGGCCTGCCGGTCGTTCGGCTCCAAAGCGATTTTGTGCGACCGGATCACGTTTCGGAGGCTGCCTTGAGACTGTCCATCAGCTTGCGCGACGGGTGCGACCGGCTGCCGTCCCGCCGCGCACGGAAGACCGTGATGATCTCCAACACGTCTTGCGCCAGTTCCTCTTCCAAGGCGGGCGGATCGCCTTGATGGATGATCACGACCTCAATGCCTTGCAGTTCGCACAGGGCAAACACCAGTTCCGCACCCAAGCGCAGCAACCGATCCTCGTGCGTGAGCACCAAGCGCCGCATCTGCCGCTTGAGGATCAGATCCAACAGCCGCTGCAGTCCCTGCTTCCGGTAGTTCAGGCCGGATCCCAGATCGCGGATCGTCTCGGTCCGCCAGCCTTGGGCCGCGCAGTAGGCTTCCCGCGCGGCTTGCTGCCGGTCCAAATCCGCCTTTTGAGCGTGACTGGACACACGCGCATGGCACAGGGTCGGCGCGGCTTCGTTGGCCACGCCCAACAGGTCCGACACCGCGTAGTAGCGCGTGCCGGCACGCGACTTCCGCGCCGGCAGCAACTCACCGGTGCGCTCCCACTTCCGCAGCGTGACCGGCTGGGTGCCGAGCAGCCGCGCCGCTTCGCCGATCTTGACCAACCTGCCCTGTTCACTCATGACGGTTAGGTTAGCACGGATAAGGTTGGATCAGGTTTTAGCGCACTGCAGCTACCCCATTACGGTAGCGTTGTGCCATTCCAATGGTTCGCCGTGCGGCCCGACGATGTCGTCATCCATTAGGGACACCTGCACTCCGTCCACGTTTCCAAAAATGGTGTGCCTCTCCCGTAAGGAATGAAAGTTCCAGCCGTCCATTCCGTCAAGGCGTTCCAGCACACTGTCCCAAATGGATGCCAGATTGTGGACCAAGTGGTCGGCATCCTGCGATGTGCGATAGGGGACCAGAACGTTCACAGCAGTCCCGCCCACCAGTACGGCCTCATCCACTGCGGATTGTGTTCGGGATGCAGCTTCCAGAACCGCTTCCCAACGGGCCAGTTCTTCGGGTCTCAACGGTACTGGCATGATCCAACAGCACTCCCGTCAAGTCAAAGGGAAGAGGCAGACCCCCCACCTGTGCCCAATGCCGCATGTCACAAAGTCATGGCGCGTTCAACACCTGGCTCACCCCTCCCCTCCTCGACAGCACGAGCGTGGTCCAGGAATGCCTGGTAGTCCTTGGCCGCCCATGGGTGATCCAGCATCAAGGCCGCGAATCGAATCACCTCCGCCCGAACCTCCGAGTCGTCCTCTATGGCCTTCCATAGGCGTTCCCTGTTTTCCGGATCGCCTTTCTCAATGTATCTGGAAATCACGCGTGCATTCCGCATACCGTCTGTCACCGCAAGCACCCCGGCAATCTCAGGGGCAGCCATCTCGAACAGCCCAGGCTCGTCAACTGTGACCACCATCGGGATCATGTTCTCGTACGGATCCCTTGAGAAGTCATGCTCATCGGCAAACGCCTGAAGGTTGGCTTCGTTCCAAGGCTCGCCGTTGGTTGTGCGCATGTCTATGGCATTCAGATTGCGGGCCACGTCGGCTACCGAAGCCGAGGTGTTGTACCACCCGTGCGCCTTGAGGCACCAGATGATCTGTTCCACATGCTCACTTGGTGTCCGACTGTTCATCCTGTATCCAACTGGCTTGGACTTGGTTCAATCCGCGGCCATTGTATCCGACGAGGCGCGATGCAACCGGTTCACATCCAAAGGCACGGGCTCATGGCCGCAGTGGTGGAGTAGGGGCCGTACGCCGGCCGTCTTGGATGGCGAGATTCGGCACTTGCGGATTTTGCTATACAACTCCCCCATGGTGGATGCAACACTGCGGAAGTTCGCCGATTTCGGAACAACACGTTGAGATACAGGCCCGCGGCCATACCGGCATTGGTGGCATGGCCCCATGGTTCCAGAATCCGCAGGCCAGCCATGGTGGTCCGATAGTGATCAGTGGAAATGAGACGGTCTCTGTTGCGAAAAGAGGAACGGGTGGATTCCATGGGATACCCGTTGGTTGATGGTCGATTTGGGGTCGGCTTCGCCTGCCACACAGCCCATATGGCATTTCATTTTGAAGTGTGTCCCGAGTTTGTGCCTCAATCTCTCCGTGCGGCAGTATGGGTATCGCTGAAGGTTGCCGAAGTCGGCCCTGCAAGGATCCTGGAAAGAACAAAATGGCTCTCACAACAAGACTCGTCCGGCTGGTTTTGACGGCCAGTCTGCTGTTGGTTGTCAGTTCATGCACGTTGGTGGTTCCTCCGCCGCCGGACACCCCCACGGCGCTGAAACTCGGGTTGCTGCTCAATTACACGGGCTCGCCGGAAGCGTCCGCGGATCGGGAACGGGCCTTCAACCTGGCGATCAGCCACGTCAATGCCGGTGGAGGTGTGCTTGGACAACCAGTGACCGGAATCACGGCGGATGCCACCTCTGATCCGCAGGCCGCCGTGGCTGCCGCCCGGCACCTGATCGAGGTTGAGGGCGTCCATGCCATCGTCGGCCCGAACGCCAGTGCGGCCGCGTTGCCGATCGCGGAGACCGTGGCCGGTCCGGCAGGCATTCCGCTGATCAGTCCCTCCGCTACCTCCCCCCAACTCTCGACGGTTTCCGACAACGATTTCTTCTTCCGTACGGCGCTCTCCGACGCCATCCAGGGACCGGTCCTGGCTTCGGTGACCCGGGAGCGCGGGTTCGACAACGTTGGGTTTATTTACGTCGATGACGCCTACGGGCAGGGATTGGCTGCCGCCTTTGCCCGGGCGTGGGACGGAACATTGCGGTCCGTTGCCTTGGAAGCGAACCGGACGACCTATCTCGAGGCGTTGCGGGAGAGTGCCGGGAGTGGTGCCCAGGCCCTGGTGGTAGTTGCGCATGAGGAGCAAGCCCTGGCCCTCATCCGGACGGCTCTGGACGAGAGTCTCTTCGACCAATTCGTCTTTGGCGACGCAGCCAAGCGCTTGCGTCTGGTGCAGGAGATCGGAGGCACCCACTTGGGCGGCATGTATGGCACGGCGGGGGCGTCGGCTCCCGACAATGATGCGACCCTGGCATGGGAAGCCGCCTTCATCGAAGCCTATGGGGCTCTGCCCGTCCTGGCCTATGTCAAGGAAACCTATGACGCGACCATCGCGCTTCTCCTCGCCGCCCAAGCCGCCGGCACTGTCGAAGGGCCGGCGATTCGCGACCGGTTGCGGGAGATTGGCGGCCCGCCGGGATCCATCGTTCCGGGCACGCCCGCCGGCATCGGCGACGGTCTGCGCCGACTCGCGTCCGGTCAAGCGATTAACTACGAAGGGGCGGCCAGTTCATTGGACTGGGACGAAAACGGTGATCTCCTCCGGGGCTATGTGGGCATCTGGCGCTTTACGCCAGACGAACGCATTGAGGAAGTGGACACGATCTTTGTTCAGGGCTGAAGACCGGAGGGATCGATCCCGTGACGGTTCAGCCAATGAAGGGTGACAGGATCACCGGGCTGGGTTCCGGATGCGCCTTGTCTTGGTCAAGACTTGGACAGCATGCCGGCGGAAATCTGCCGACGGCTTAACAGGACCGGGTTCTATCGCCGTGCGATCCGACGGGGACGAGGGTCGACGGGAGGGGAATCGGTCTTCAGCCACGGTACACGCAGCACATATCGGTGGCAGCCTTCGACGAAGAGCAGCATGCCGCCTCCCACCGCGAGGGCCATGGAGGCATTGAAGGGCAGCCATATGCTCAGGAAACCCGTAGCGCACACCAGCACCGCGCAGCCTGTCCGCAAGCCCACACCGGTCAGGACAGCCAGCAAGGACACCCCGGCCACCGCCGCCAGGGCTTGTGCGGGCAGGACTTCCAAGGGAACCACCGGCTCCGCCAGCATGGTCATGCCACCCAGCACCGTCACGGGTCGCAGCGAGACTGGGAGCCAGCTGCGAACCACATAACGAGCCCGTTGCCAGCGTTGGTTGAAGGTGCCGTCGGCTGTCCAGGTACCGGTTATCCAAAGCCAGTCGCGGCCAAAACCGGCCGCAACCAGCAGGGCCACAATCCAGGCACCCAGCTCGATTAGCTGCCTGTCGGTGCCCGGCCAGACACATCCCACCATCAGGATGCTTTGCCAGGCCGCGGCCCGGCGTCGGCTGTCGCTGGCCGGCCAGGGATGATTGGTCAGGCCCTTGCGCACACGCAGTGCCTGTCCCGCCACGAACAGTGGTCGCAGCAGGGCCACTCCCAGATACCAGGGCGGCAGCAGGTGCCAAAGGGCACCGAGCAGGGAAACCACGAACAGGCCCGCGCTGTCCGTCTCGATGTCCAGTCGTTCGCCCAGCAGGGACACCCTGTTGGTGCGTCGGGCCAGCCAGCCGTCCGCCAGATCCAGCAGCATGAACACGACCACGAGCAACGCCGCCGCGGACCGGGCCTGCGGCCATGCCCCGTTGGCAAACGGCGGGATCAGGCCCGCCAGCAACGCCAGGACCAGGCCGCGCAGTACGGACATGGTGTTCCCAGGCCCCAGCCCCGTAAACGGTGCATCGGGCTGTCCAACCGGATGGTTGGCGTCCAGGTTGAACCACAGAATCGCCAGGATGGCTGTGAGGACGCCTGCGGCCACCACGGCACGCAGCCCCAGGCCCGAGCCGTCCATGGCCCCGAGATAGGCGGTTCCGGCGGCGATCGCGGAGAGGCCGGCGACAAACAGGACCAAGGCCTGCTGACGCGATGTGTTCATGCCGCAGGCCGGATGGCCGACCGGTACTGCATACCGGTCGGCCTTGGTCTTTTCATCTGGGATCTTGCAGCGGTATCTGTACCCAGACTTCCTGTACGCCGTCCACCCACGGGGCTATGACATAGGGCTCCAAGGTGATCAGAAGCCAAAGCTGGCCGTGTCGGCGGACCGGATTCCAGCCCGAGATGTCATCCAGGTTCTGCAACCCGTTGTCCACCCACTGGAGGGCCATGTCGCGATCCTGTTCCGGGTCGAGGGCCGCAGTGCGATGCTCCTTGGCGGCCTGCACTATCAGCGCCAGTGCCTCGTCCTCGGACACGGCCAGCAGGTCGGTCAAGGCAACCGGGTTGCCATCGCCGGTGAATGTCCAAGCGTCAACGGACAGGTTGCCATGGGCGCCGCCGGTGTAGGACCAGAGAATCAAGCGGCCGCTGCGCAGGCCGTAGGGTGCCCAGTACAGGTCGCTGGCTGCGGTCATCAGTTGCCAGGGCAGCAGGGCGGTAAACGGCATTTCGCGCGCGAACTCCACGGCGGAGGCTTGTATGGTCTGGATTTGGTTGTTGATCGCGGCTTGGCCGGCCTGGGCCAATGACGGAATCAACGCCAGCAGGCCGGTGGTCGCCTCGGACTGGAAGACCAAGTCGGGATCCGGGTCCGTCGGCGGCAGGCTGGGGACAAAGTGCAGGCTGTTCAATAGGCCGGACAGATCCTCCGTGGGGATGGGCGTGCTGGAGAAGAACGCCAGAATGGGCATCCCACCCAGTTCGCGCAGGGCAGGGGTGGGTTCGACCACCAGGTAACGGTTGTTGGCGAAGTTCCCGTCAAGGTCCAGCAGACTCCGGGCCTGGCTGCCCGACAGCAGCCAGGCCTGCTGTTGCGGTGCGGTGTCTCCCTCCAGCCAAGGGATGCTCCTCGTGGTCAGTGTGAGCGCCTCCCAAGAATCGGAGTGCGATGCCACCTGTGCCTCGAAGGCATCGAAATCGACGGCGTTGTCCACCCACATCGCCACGGCGAACAGATTGCCCTTGTCCGCATCGCGGAAACCCACGGCCGCGAATTCCCGCTGCCACGCCAGGTTGCCCGATCCCTGCCACGCCGGACTGTCCCCGACCACGAAGTCGTCAAAGCGCCCAGTCTTGAAACTGTTGGCATAGACCAGCAACTGAGCCTGTTGCATGTTCGACAGGTCGGACATCGGCTGCCAGTTGTCGCTGGCCAGGTCGAAGACGTGCCATGGATCCGCAATGCACGTCCAGGTATGGGCGCGCGTGGTCAGTTGCCCGAGGACGGATTGTTCATCCTGACAGGCCAGTTCCTGGGCCTGGACCGTTCCCGGAAGGGCGACCAGTCCCAACAGGCACATCAGCACGGCCGCGGCCAGGGTTCGCAGCTTCCGGTGGCCGCGTCGTTCGGAGCGGCTCACGTGTTGGATATGGGCCATCGATGCTCTTCGGAAACCTATGGTGTTGCCGACTGTCCGCATCCGACAGGCGTATCAAGCGCACCGGACGCGGACATCGTTGGCATCCGTTTTAGTTCCTTGTGGCGGAAGCCGAGCCGTTCACCTTCAGTGCGGGATGGAGGCCATGGCGGGTCAGCGCACCAGGGAGAACTGCCGTTCCTCGCAGGTAATGCACTCCACCAGGGCAGTCCGTCCTGCGAATGTCTGCTCCGCTGCTTCCTTGATGGCGGGAATGACGTCGGCCGGATCGGTCACCTTCACGGACCAAGCACCCAGGGACGCGGCCAGGTCGGCGTATTCCCCCGACAGGAACTTGGTCCCGTACTTCTCGGTTGCGACCGGCAGGTGCTTCTCGTAGCCGCCCATGGCCGAGTTGTTGACCAACAGGGTCAGGATCGGCACCTGGGAGCGCACGGACGTCTCGATGTCCATGCCGCACATGCCCATGGCGGCGTCGCCGACAAAATTCACCACCAGTTTCTCCGGTGCGGCCAGCTTGGCGCCGATGGCCAAGCCCAGCGAATACCCCAACTGGGTGGATTTGCCCCAGCCAATGTAGGTGTTGGGCTTGTGGGTCATGTAGAAGGGGGAGATCTGATCGCGGGGATTGCCGGAATCGGCGGTCACAATCGTGTTGGACACGTCCACGGCTTCCTGCAGATCGTGAATGACCCGGTAGGGATTGATGGGTGTTTCGTCGGAGGTCAGCTTCGGTCCCCATTCCTCCTCCCAGGCACTGCGCAGCTCTCCGAGTTCGGCCGCCGCATCCTTCTCCGACACGGCGCCGCGGGCCTTGATCGCCGCCAGCAGGGCCTGCAGGACCAGTTTGGCATCGCCCATCAGCGCCTGGTCCAGGACCAGGTCCTTGTTCAGGTCCCGTTCGTCCAGGGCTGCGTGGATTATCGTTTTGCCGGACGGTACCGGGGTGCTCAGGAACATGCGGGTGAAGCTGGTGCCGACGCCGAACAGGCAGTCCGCCTGCGCCAGCATTTGCTTCAGCTGGGCCGGGCCGGTGTAGGTGCCGCAGCCCAGCGACAGGGGATGGTTCTCGGGGAAGCTGCTCTTGCCCGGCAAGGTGGTCATGACCGGAGCCTGGAGCAGTTCGGCCAGTTCCACCAACTCGTCGGTAGCCTCGGCATAGAGAACCCCCTGACCCGCCTGGATGACCGGCCGCTGCGCCGCCAGCAACAGGTCGGCCGCCCGGTTCACGTCGCCCGGATCGGGGCCGTAGCGTACCGGCCGCACGGGTTCGTAGTCCACGCTGTCGCCGAACTCGGCGGAGCCCACGTCGCCCGGCAGTTCCAGCATGACGGGTCCGGGTGTGCCGGACCGGAGCATCTGATAGGCCCGGCGCAGCATTTCGGGTGCGCGTTCCGGGGTGTTGATGCGGGCCACCCACTTTGTCACGTGCTGGTAGTTGCGGCTGGCGTCGAACTCCGGCGGCACATCGGTGCGGGAGACACCGCCCTGTCCAGGCAGGATCAGGACCGGCACGGAGTCGGCATAGGCCTGGGCCACCCCGGCAAAGGCGTTCTCGATTCCCGGTCCGGCCTGCATGCAGCACACGCCGATGCGGTTGCCGTTGTGGATGCGGGAGAAACCGTCGGCGATGTTGATGACGGTGCGTTCGGTGCGTGCCAGGATGGGACGGATGTCACCTGCCGCTGCGTAGTCGATCAGCGGATTGGCGGGGAAGCAGCTGAGGAACTCCGTGCCCTCGCGCTTGAGGATTTCAATGACAGCTTGATAGACGTTCATGGGCACCGCGGATCAATGGCAGGTTGAGTCGGGGGAGGGCAGACAGCACAGAGCGAAGGTAGGTCATGGTCCCGGAGAGGCGTCACGCAACCTGTACTGTGCGTCCGGCGTAAGTATATTAGGTTCAGCCATTGGCTTCCGCCTGTTGAAGTCGGGGGCGGCTATGCGGTCCAGGCCGACCGGGCACACGTGCAAACCATCCATCTGAGGTACATGGACGAATCCGCATCGGATTTTTGGCGAAGGGAACTGGAGGATACCCATCTGAGACTGAGATACATGGACGAATCCCTCTTTTCCTGCAGCGGCTGTTTCGTAGCCCTACTCCTTGTGTTCGTGGTGATCGTCGCCTTCGGTACCTTCCTGGGCATCCTGGGCGGCGTGATTTCCGCCGTGTTCGGTCTGTTTGCCGCCATCCCGGGTTGGGTCTGGTTGGTGATTGTCGTGGTTGCCATCATCATGTGGCGGCGCCGAGGTCGCTGATGTGGCCGGGCGACACGCGTCTCCGGGCCACAACCGGGTCCGGTGTGATTACAGCCGTCTCCACCCGGCAACCCTGATGGGCCGAGTATCCAGCCAGCCGGGTGGAGACGGGAACGGAGGCCCGGTTGGCGGCCTGAGCTTGCCACAGTTGCCGGTCGCCCCCTGACCGGCCGATCAAAGATATCGCGCCCCGGAATGGAAGGGGAACGCGTCAGGTTGCGTTGCCACAGCATCCTTTCGACAAATAGTTTGGCAAAACAAGCTTCCTGATCCACAATCAGGACAGGAGGTGAGACATGAAGCTGCCGGACCTGTGCCGGTTGACCGGGGTCTCGGCCCGGCAGGTGAGATACCTGATATCCGAGAACATCGTGCCCCCGCCCACAGGCGGGCGGGCCCATGCCCGGTACGACGACCGCCATGTGCAGGCCGTTCGGCGCTATCAGCAGTTGAAGGAGATGGGTTTTGCACCGGCATCCATTCGCATTCTGATGGAGATGGAGTCCGGGGTGCCCATGCCCCTCCTGCCGGGCGTGGCCCTGCTGGTGGACCCCGGTCTTCTGGCGGACAACGATACCGACCTGCAGGTGCTGGTCCAGCACCTGCAACAGTGTCTGCAACAGCACGTCAAGGCTCAAGGAGCAACACATGATGAAAGCCCCAACTCGACTGAATCCGATTGAGCAGGTTGTGGCGACATACCATGGCGGGAAGCAGCAGACGATGCCTCTGCGGTCCATTGATATCCGGGTGGAGATTGTCAGTGCACTGGTGGCCGCGGAGACGGTACGCACCTACCAAAACGACAGCGAACGCCCCATTGAGGCCGTATTGTCGTTTCCGGTGCCGGTCGGTGCGGTCTTCCACGATTTGGAAGTGCGCTTGGACAACCAGACCTACAAGGGGCAGGCGCTGGCCAAAGTGAAGGCTGCGGAAAGATACGAGGCTGCAGTCGATGAAGGCCGGACGGCCGTGCTGCATGCGGAAGTTCTGAAAGGTGTTCACAGCCTGTCGGTCGCCAATCTGGCACCAGGGGCCGAGATTGAAGTGACAAGCCGTTGGACCGACATCCTGCATGCCGACGGATGCAACGGACATTACCGCATACCGCTCACGGTTGGCGACGTGTACGGCACATTCGACGGCGAGGACGTGGATGAGCCCACCCATGGTGGCGAGGCCGTGCCAACATCCCTGTCTGTCACAAGCAATGCCCGAGCCGTACATGTGCGCGGATCGGGTACAACGGATGGCGACACACCCGGTTGGGCGGGTGCGGTGCCGGCCGATGCTCCCATTGACATTGAGGTGAGCGACTGGCCACAGGCGGTTCTGGCAGGCCGGACTGCCGATCAGCAGTCCATGACGATGAACCTGCAACCAGCGACCTCAGGCCAGGTTGCCTTGGATGTTGCCGTGTTGCTGGATCGATCCGGCTCCATGGCCAGCCTGTGCGAAGGGTCCGGATTGTCGGATGCGTCCACCCACGCCGTTGCGCAACAGGGATTGGCGGACTTGGGCGAGATTCTGCGTTCGGACGATCGTCTGGCTCTATGGGAATTCGACACGTCCTGTACCTCAGTTGGCACCGGCCAGCCGGTGGCGCCCCGGGACTGGCACGGATTGGTACGGCAGCTGCAGGGCCCGGGCGGAGGCACGGAGATCGGCGGAGCCCTTGATACCGTGATGCGCAACACCGAAACCCGGGACCTTCTTCTGGTTACCGATGGCCAGAGCTACGCATTGGATGTCCATGGCTTGGCCGGCCGGGGCAGACGCATCTCCGTCCTGCTCGTGGGGGAGGCTTCCCTGGAAGCCCAGGTTGGTCATCTGGCGGCCATGACCGGTGGGGATCTCCATTATGTCCAAGGGGTGGACGTCGGTGCCGCGTTACGGACGGTGACACAGGTTCTGCGCCAACCTCATCGGGTTGCGTTGCAACGCGCAGCCGCGGGGGAAGACGGTTTTGTCTCTCTGGAGGCCAACCGCAACGGCGTCGACATCCGGATTGCACCGTCCGAGGAAGCACCAGCAGCAGCGGATCGGATCAACCGCGCGGTAGGAGCCCTGTCCGCTGGTCTCCTGCTGCCCGCGCTGCCGGAAGACGAGGCTGCGAACCTGGCTGTCAAAGAAGGGTTGATCACCCATATGACCAGCTTGGTCCTGGTCACCGAAGGGGTGGTGGACGGGGACCGGCTTCCGGACACCGTCAAGATTTCCGTGCCTACCCCGCGCACCGTGGCTGGCACCCCACCCGTGTTTGCCGCCTCAGGGATCCTCAAGCGGCTTAACTACGGTGGGAGCCTGGCTCTGCAGTCGGATCTTGAGTCGGTTGGCAAACAATTCGGGCCTGTCAGTGATTCCCTGCGCTCCCCTGTCCGGCACGCACGTGCCAAGTACCGGTTCCTCTCCTCGCTCCCGCCGGAAGGGATGGATGATGCGCCGATGGCATCCTCCGCATCCCTACTACTCTCGGACGCGGTGGCCCGCGGCATTCATTGGGATGCCCATGCCTCCGATCTGGTTCAAGGAACGGTGGACAGGGAAGACGCGTGGGTACGCGAGGCCATCAACAAACTGGCGGAATGGGATACAGTGCAGGAGGCGGCGAGCGAATGGGAACTGTCGCCTGTGCAGGTCGTTTTGGCACTGCTGGCACATCGCGTCGCCGACGGCTCGCGCCATGCGCGCCGGGTGTTGCGCAGTCTGCTGCGAGGTGTCGATGAGCTCCAGTTCCAACTGTTGGCGAAGCCGTTGTCCCGGTTCTAATGGAACCTGCCGGAAGTCCAGCCGAGGGAGCGAGGTTTCTTCCGATGTCGGGGCGAGGGGCTGAAATCGCCCGATCCTGCGAGCGCCGGGGCTGCCGTCTGTGTTGAACGAAATCGGCAGGCGGCAGAGAGCCTGTGTGGCTGGCACTCGCTCCTTGATCGATCGTGCGTGCCCCGGGATGTCAAAACGGCCTGAACCACATCTTGGGCTGTGATTTCAGGGGGCTTCGAGGGACGATTACTGCCTCAACAGGGACCACGCCCTGACTGTGGGGGACATCCTGCGTTGGGCCCCGCTGAACATTAGTGAGGGCGGTCCGGCAGAATTTCAGGCTGGAACTGTCAACACCGGTCCGCTGAGGAGCAAGCCCAGGTGCAATTCTTCAGTTCTGGTTCAGGCCTTGGCTGCAAATGACTTTCCGGTTTTCGTGGGCTACCGCACCATGGGACTCGGTTTCCGCGGATCCTCTTGGCGAAGTGGTTAAGCATTGAGGTCAGCGGATTCCTGTGCTGTTCGGGGCGAAGCACCGTTTTCATGGCTGCTCTCGAACTTGTCTGCAACATGCTCCTGAGCCTGCCCGCGCGCCGTTTGTGGGTTCCTCCGCGACAACTCTTCGGCAATCAGCTCCTTGGCTAGCACCTCGACTTCCCTCCGAAGGGCCGTCGGCAAATTGTCCATTTTTTCCTTGAGGGTGGTCATCGCTTCCTCCCATCTCCTTTCAACCGGTCCAGATGCGAGTCGAATCGCTCGTCCGCCTTCTTGATAAACCGATTGTAGAAACGCTTGTCGGCAGAGCCGGACTTGTCGCCGGCGACGAGCAGGATCGCCTTCCTTTGAGGGTCGAACGCAAATGCAACTCGCCAGACGCCGCCGGCGGCAGTGAAGCGAAGCTCCTTCATGTTGGCATGCCGCGACCCGTTCAGCGTGTCTGCATGCGGACGACCTAGCGAGGGGCCGAACACTTCAAGGAGATTCGCATGTGCAAGCAATTTGACCCTCACTTCGGACACCAGGGAATCGAACTCCTGACTGAACTCCGGATGGAAGCCGACCTCCCAATTCATACCCATGATATGACACCGGAAACTTGTGCATTGTCAAGATCTGCTACATGGACGGGTCTGTGGCTGGATGTCGCCATACTTCCTGCCGGCCTCTCCACTGGGCCAGTCACAAAGCTTGACTTTGTACGAAGTCGACACAAGTGGGAGTAGCGTTCGTGTTGTCGAGCCGGTCAGTAGGCTTTGGAGGGTGACATCGCAGTGGCAGCCCAATCCCTGTTGCACTTCAGCGGTGATCCGCCAAGGGATACCTTGGTTGCCACAGGAGGCGTGGCCATCGGAACCTTCCATATCTTGACATCGAACACAGATACTGTGTTGAAAGTCAGTGTGGGGACCGGGTGTGGCATCCACATCGAACAAATCGCAGGGGACGAGGCAATCTGGCACTACGCCATCCTACGGCGCGGCCTGAGGACGACAGGCGACGGCTTGGCTTCCACTGCGCCGCAATCGGGACCTGGCCCATGCGCGGTTTTCCGTTGTATCTTTCCCGCCGTGTAGAGACCGAGCTCCGAGCCTCAAACTCCCTGGCTCGAAACCTCTTTGGCCCGAGTGTGCCGTCGATAGTGTTCAGCAGGTTGACCGGCGGCCCATGGCCGGACGGCTCCCCCGTCGCCCATCCGATCCCCCACATCCGTAGCAGATCGACACAGTACCTCTTAGCGGCTGTTATTGGTTTCGTTCCGACCCAGTGAATGAGGCCTTCCCTGATTCAGCACGGGTATCGATCATCCCATGCGAACGTACTGTATGACTATACCAAGCCCCGGCGCTCGTGAAAGTCTCCCATCGGCAGTCATCAGAAGGATACCGTGGGCATGTGCAACTGCGATGTAGAAGGCGTCGTAGACGCTGACATTCCGGCGGTATTGCCAAGCCAAGGGAGCCAGGGATTGGTGTGAGACGCGATCCGCCGGCCAATGGACCAGATCATCGACCACCATCTGCGCCCGCGTTTCTTCAAGCTGTCCATTCAGCACCGCCCGCCGCAGTACCGACAGCACTTCCGCGATCAATTGGGGGGGGGCAACCAACGAGGCGTCCTCGATGGTGTCAGCCACCGTCAGACCAAGGGTGTTCTCAGCAAATATTCGACAGCGACCGAAGCGTCGACAACATACCGGCTCATCCAGTCTCCTGATCGCGGATGGAGCGTTTTTCCATGAGCAGTGCCGATGCTTCCACGCCCAGATTGGTCTTGGGACGCTGGGCCAAACGTTTCTGCCAATCCCGCCTGGCCAACTCCCGCTCAACAGCAGTAAGCACGATAGCGCTTATGGAACAGTGGTTCTCACGGGCATGGAGGCGCAGACGCTCGTGAAGGTCGTCCGGTATGTTCTTTACTTGTAGATTGCCCATGTTATGAGTATTGCATGATTTGAGGCATGAATGGCCAAACCGCAGGAGTGTTGCGACACGGTTTCAGTTTCGTTGGTCTTGGTCTGAACCCGCGCGCTGAGGAAGGGCTTGGGACCGGGTCGGAGGACCAGTCCCGCGGGCAGCTATGCGACGAACGTGTTGAGCATGTACGAAACCATGAAGGCCACAACCACGAAAGCGACGGGCACCAGCACAAACGTCAACATGCGTTGGTTGAGGCGACTCTCCATCGCCCGCAGTTCGTCCTTGGTTGCAACGGTCTCCAGCTTGGCCTCGAGTCGGGCCTCGAACTGCGCCCAGTCCGGTACCAGCAGGGCAATGGTTTCCGCCTGCGCCGCGGGCATCCACGTTCATCATCTTCCCGTCCATACGCTTCCTCCAAGTGGGAGGATTGGAAGCCTGCGCCGTCCCGATCCTCGGATCAAGTCGGCACCGAAACCCGTGGTTGGATTGTCTGCCGGTCCGGGCATCCCTCGAGGACTCTCCCGGACGCTGATTCTAGCACCCGCGTCTCGGCCTGCAGGCAGGTCTGCCACCAGTCCCCTTGCCGGTGCGCAATCCACAGGTGCCCGCCAACAGCACCCACCAGGCGAGGTCGGCCCAGGGTCTGTTGCGCCTGCTGACGGCGTCGGGCCGCGAGGTGGACATTGTCATTCGAGAAAGCCATTCCGAACAGCCGGGGCGCCTCAGCGTCGCAGCCGGGACAGCCATGACATTCACAACAAGTCATAGCCGACAGGTTGCGTCCGGGCTTGTCCTGCAGGAGCCTGATTGACCGATCCGGTTCGGGCCCGCCGGACCACGATGCAAAGGCTGTCCTTGGTGGTCGCCTGCCACAGGCAGAGACCGTCCACCCCGCGGTTTTGATGGCCCCAATTGGGGATGGGGGTGGCTACGCCAGGTGCAGGCGCAGCAGGAGATCCTGAAACTGGATCTCCATGCTCTCGGCGTTGAGCGGCGTGGACGTGTACGGATTGTCGATGTGGGGGTAGTCTGACAGCGGAACCTCTTCCCCGTTCTTCAGCAGCGGGCCGGTCCAGCCAAACTCATATCGGTCGCCGCGCAGGCTCTCGAAGCGGACATCCAGCCCCTCCACCGCCAGTGGCAGTTCCAGCACGCGGGCGCGGAAGTCCCTGAACTCGCCGTCCTGTTCGCGGCGGCCCATCTGCAGCGTCCAGACCACCTGGGAGCCTGCCGCCCGCAGATCCTGCCGGGCCGTCGGGCCAGTTTGCGCCATGCGCAGCGGGGCCGACGCCGTCAGCGCTACATAGCCGTTGCCCTTCATGCCGAAGGCCCAGTTCCGCTGGATGTAGTAGGCGTCGAAGGCCTGGGCCGGAAAATGGGCGTGCGTGAAGCCCATCCAGTCGTCCTCGCCCAGATCGTGCAGGGCGAAGAGTACGTCCCTGTCCTGCGCCACCCTGGGCAGCCGCACATGACCGTGCCAGTAGTTGGGACGGTGGGAACCGTCCTCGCTGGTCAGCGGCGGATGCGTGACGAAGACCACGGCCTCCGGGGACAGGGTGGCCTGCCAGATGTGTTCCTGCACTCCGGATTCACCGGGGCGGTGGTCCTGGGCGGCCGCCAGCATGTAGTCGGGGGTGCGGAAGGTGGCCTTGTTGACCTCCCAGGCACCGGACTCGCGATCCAGTTCCGGCTTGAGTTCCCCGGCATGTCGCTCCCGGCTCCAGATTTCCGCTGCCGGATCGCGGGCGATGGCCTCGATTACGGGCGGCAGGCGGTAGTTGACGGCACAGGCCAGCGAAACGGCGCCCAGCACATGGTTGTTGTGCATGCCCATGCCCCACAGCATGCGCCCCAGACCCGATGTGGGCTCGCGGTAGGCGGCCTTGAGATAGGGGGCGTAGCTGCGCCCGTGGGTGGAACCGAACACGCCGCGGTAGGAGTTGACCGCCATGCAGAAGAACAGCTTGTCGAGCACCACCACGGCCATTTCGTGGACCGTTTCGTCTTCCGCCAGGTCGGCCAGGTGCGTGAGCGCCAGGACGTCCTCCTCGAAGTAGGTGTTGGAGTCCCACTCGCGGAAGCCGCCGGCGGCCCGCTTGCGCAGCCAGGCCAGGGCGCGTCGTTCGCCCAGGGCCTTGTGTTCGGTACCGGTCAGGCCGCTGTTGCCGAAGCGGTGGCGGGGATAGAGCTGGCCGGCCAGGATTTCGCAGGTGTGGAACAGGATCTGATGGTTCTCGGTCCAGAAGCACATGGCGTCCTGCCCCGGTTCGTCCATCCAGTAGCGGAAGCCCAGGATCACATCCCGCAGTTCGGTGCGGAGATCCGCCGGGAATTCCGAGTCGTCCCCCCAGCGCAGGAGGCAGCCCAGGATGCCGGTCAGGTGGAAGTCGCTGCAATCGGCCCGGCCGGCGATCTCGGCGGCGGTCGCGCGGAACTGCTCCCAGTCCACCTTGCCCCACTGGCCCAGCTCCAGGCGGGCTATTTCGTGGAAGACGGTACCCTTTTCCGCCGCCGCATGGCGCAGTGCCTCCTCGCGCCGTTGGCTCCAGGTGCCGAAGTGCCGATCCGAATAGGCCACGTTGCCGTTGAGCCAGGCCGAGAACCGGCGGAAGTGCCGGCGGTTGTGCGTGTAGAACTCCACCAACGGGGGCAGCACCAGAATCTCGTACTCGTCCTGGGGGTACTGGTAGGTGTTGCCCATGGTCATGAAAGGCAGCTTGCGACCCTGGGTCTGCTGCTCGGAGTAGATGCGCCCGTCGGTCCGTTGCAGGCGGACCACAAGTTCGCGCTCCAGCGGTTTGGTTTCCGGCCAGTGCAGTGTTACCGGGGACGCGCGGTCGAAGGCGCTCCGGTTCAGGTAGGCGTCATCCAGGACCTCGGAGAACTCCCGGTGTTCCTTGGCCCACCGGGAATCCGCCGGCACAAACCAGGCGGCTGCCGGCGGATCGGGCAACTGCAGGGCCATGACCATGGGGGAGGCCCGCAGCGCAATCGCGGTAAACCGCACCAGAAGTTCGACTTGGCCGGCCGGCAGGTCCAGGCGGCCGGTCGCCGTGACCGGCGCCTGCAGGGAGAAGTGGTTCACTTGCCAGGTGTGGTTGCCGTTGACCCAGACGTCCGCCGGTCCGTTCGATGTAAGTCGGACCTCTCCCGACCAGTCCTCCTTCAGTTCCGCATGGGCGATGGCCCAGCAGTGGACCGAGTGCGGCGTGTGGGCAAAGACCGTGCCGTAGAGGAAGCGGTCTTCCCGAACCCGGACCACCTGCCAGCGCAGGGGCTTGTCGTCCGGAAAGGGACTGGCAAACTCGACGAAGGGCCCCTGGATGCCGGGATCCGTGCTGTGGATCCGGTCGGCCGCGGTCCGGCGGAATTCGGCTTCCGACAGACCGGGTGCAATGGTATCGGACAGTGTCCGAAGGCGGGGACCGCAGAACAGCCATTCCCGGATGAAGCCGCGCTCGTCCGGCCCCAGGGCCGGCAGCAGGGTCCTGGTCGCCGGTTCCGCCGCCCGGCCCGGATCAGTCGTCATAGAGGACGCAGCGGACCTTGTGGTCTCCCGGCAGCGTGTGCAGGGTCGGGTTGTCGGTGTCGCACACCCCCCGCACGGCATCGTGGCAACGCGGGTGGTAGGGGCAGCCCTTGGGGATCGAGTAGGGATCGGGCACGACCCCGTGAATGGCGGTCAGGCGGCTGGTCAGGCCTTCCACGGATTTGCGGCCCAGCTTGGGAATGGAGTGCAGCAGTGACCGCGTATAGGGATGCTTGGGGTCGTAGAAGATCGAATTGACGTCGGCCATCTCGACCACTTCGCCCAGGTACATGACCACCACGTAGTCCACCATCTGGGCAATCACGCCCAGATCGTGGGTGATGAAGATGATGGCCATTCCGAACTCTTTCTGGAGCTCCTGCATCAGGGTCAGGATCTGGGCCTGGGTGGTGACGTCCAGGGCGGTGGTTGGCTCGTCGGCAATCAGCAGGCTGGGCTGGCACGACAGGGCCATGGCAATCATCACCCGCTGCCGCATGCCGCCGGACAGCTCGTGGGGATAGCGCTTGAGGACTCCCTCCGGCTGGGGCAGGTTGACCCGGCGCAGCATCTCGACCGTGATCTCCGCGGCCTCCTCCGGCGAGCAGTCCCGGTGCAGCGAGATGGCCTCGATGATCTGGGCCCCGATCGTGTGGACCGGGCTCAGCGAGGTCATGGGCTCTTGGAAGACCATGGAAATGTCGCCGCCGCGGATGGACCGGGCCAGGGAGCCTCTGGGATTGAGCTGGGCCATATCCACGGTCTCGCCGGGCCGGTTTGCGGTCGGGGCGCGGTGGAAGAGGATTTCACCCTGCACAATGCGGCCGGGCGAGGGCACGATCGACAGGATTGACCGGGCCGTCACCGACTTGCCGCAGCCCGATTCGCCCACCAAACCGATGGTCTGGCCGCGGTTGACGGTGAAGTCAACGCCCTCCAGAGCATGCACAACGCCCTGGTCCAGGAAGAAGTGGGTCTTGAGGTCCTTGATCTCGAGCAGGACCTCGTCCGTGTCGACCGGGGCTGGGGCGTGGCCGTTGTTTGTCTGTTCCATGATCGGTGATGTGAACGGCCGGTCAGGCGTACGGGTCCGCGGCATCGCGGATGCCGTCACCCAGGAAATTGAAGGCCAGGACGGAGAGCACCACAGCGGCGCCGGGAAGCAGGAGCCAGGGAGCCAAGGCGACCGAGCGCAGGTTCTGAGCCTCCTGGAGCAGCACGCCCCAGGAGATGGCCGGGGCGCGCAGGCCGAGGCCGATGAAGCTCAGCCCGGTCTCGGACAGGATCATGCCCGGCACGGCCAGGGTCAGTGAGGCGATGATATGGCTCATGAAGGAGGGCATCATGTGGCGCAGGATGATGCGAATTTCTCCGGATCCGGAGAAACGGGCCGCCATCACGAAGTCCTCTTCGCGCAGGGAGAGGAAACGGCCGCGCACGACCCGGGCCAGGCCCGTCCAGCCGACGAAGGCCAGCAGCACGGTCACCATGAAGTAGCGGACGATGATGTCCATGTCGATCGGCAGGGCGGCCGCCAAGGCCATGATCAGGGGGATCTCCGGGATGGAGCGGATGAATTCGATCAGCCGCTGGATGACATTGTCCAGGGTGCCGCCGTAGTAGCCGGAGATGCCGCCCAGGATGAGGCCCAGTACCAGGGAGATGATGACGCTGACCAGGCCAATGGTCAGCGAGACGCGGGCCCCGTAGACAATCCGGCTGAACAGATCCCGGCCGAGGCGATCCGTGCCCAGGATGAACAGGCCCTGCCCCTGCACCACACCCAGTGACCGCTCCTCAATGAGGGCGTCAATGCCAAACATATGCCGATCGGTGCTCCACAGGCTCCAGGCCTCGTACTCCTCGGCGCGCACGAAGAAGCGGATCGGGTACACGACCTCCTTGTCCTCAATGTAGATCTTCTTCAGGGTTTCCGAGTCCCTTTCGGTCTTGATGCCGTAGACGAAAGGGCGCTGCAACCGTCCCTCGTGCACCCACCGAATGCGGCTGGGGGTGGACAGCTGATATTGGATGAAGCTGGTTTCTGGCAGATAGGGCGCCACCCATTCGCACAAGGCGACGATGAAGTAGAGGATGATGAACAGGATGCCGGAGATGACCGCCAACTTGTGCTTGATGAAGCGCCACCACATCAATTGCAGGTAGGACGCCACAAACAGCTTTTCGTCTTCGGTGACTGTTTCCTCCAGGATCGGCGGTCCCTCGGGGAAGTCTGGCGTGCGGTCGATCCAGGCGATCTCTTGTTGGGACACGGAACTTGGTGCGGGGATGGAGTAGGCAGGGAGCCGGTCGTCGCCGGTCTACTGTTCGAGTCGAATGCGCGGGTCGACGATGGCCAGCAGCACGTCGGAAATGAGCGTGCCGATGATGGTCAGGGTGCTCAGCATGAACAGGAAAGTGCCGGCTAGGTACATGTCTTGGGCTGTCAACGAACGCAGCAGCATGGGGCCGGTGGTCGGTAGGCTCAGGACCATGGCCACCAGCGTCGTGCCGGAGATGAGCGAGGCCAGGGACCAGCCCACCGTGCTGAAGAAGGGGTTCATGGCCACCCGCACCGGATACTTCCAGATGAGCTTGGTCTCCTTGACGCCCTTGGCCCGCGCCGTTTCGACGTAGGGCTTGTTGAGCTCGTCCAGAAGGTTGGCGCGGGTAATCCGGATGTTGCCGGCCGTGCTGGAGATGGCAACGATGAACATGGGCACCCAGATGTGGGACAGCATGTCCATGACCTTGGCCCAACTCCAAGGGGCCAGCATGTACTCCTCGGAAAAGAGGCCGCCCACGTTCGTGTCGAACTGGGAGTGGACGATGTAGAGCACGATCAGCGCCAGGAAGAAGCCGGGAATGCCCAGTCCGATGAAACTGAACGCGGTCATGCCATAGTCCAGTATCGAATACTGATTGGTGGCCGAATAGACTCCGATCGGAATGGCTATGAACCAGCTCACCAGGAGCGCGGACATGGAAAGGACGACCGTGAGGCCCAGCCGTTCCCAAATCAGCTCTGCCACGGGTTTCTGCCACTCCATGGACTGTCCCCAGTCCCCCTTGGTCGCGATGCCTTTGACCCACTTCCAGTATTGGACGTAGACCGGTTGGCCCAGCCCGTAGCGTTGGGCCAAGGCCTCCAGCTCGGCTTCGTCTACCAAATCCCCTTCCTGGGCCAGTTGGGCCGCATAGGAGGTGAGGAAGTCGCCGGGCGGCAACTGAATGATGGCGAAGGAAAGGATGGAGATCCCGATCAGCGTCGGAATCATGAACAGAATCCGACGGAGGATGTACAGCAGCATGTCGAAGCGGGATTAGCAACTCCGGTCCACAGGCGGCCGGAAACTAGAAATCATGGCCGGACGGCAGGGACCCGCTGTGGCGCAGGTCCCCGCCGTCGTCGGCCGGCTATGCAATCGCGGGCGGAAGCCTAGGAGTGGTCCGCCGGATTGTCCCAGTAGTAGGTTTCGGTGTGGAGCAGATGCTCGTCACCGGTGGTGTCGTCCAGCGGGAAGCCTTCCAGGTAGCCCGAGAAGCCGTTCTTCACGATCACGAGCTTGGGAGCTTCGCCCAGATAGCCAATCATCGGCAGCTGCTCGGCCCAGATGTCCAGGACCTGCGTGAAGAGTTCGTCGCGTCGGGCACCGGAGGGCTCGACACCGATCTGGTCCATGATTTCCCAGATGTCCCAAATCCAGTGGCCAGCCGGCGGTTCCTCGGAGTTGGGATCCACGCCGCCGGAACTGCGGTACAGGCCCCAGGCCACGCCCCACGGACGGTCAATCATCGTGCCTTCGAAGATCCAGGGAGCCACGATGGGCAGGACCGTGCGGTCGCCCCCCCAGAAGGCCGCCTCAATCTCGTTGGCCCGGAAGTGTTCCGTATAGAGGGAGCGTTCGAAGTACTGGTACGTGGCGGTGATGCCCACATCCGCAAAGTACTTGACGATTTGCAGGATGGCATCCTCGCCCTGCGTGCCGGGCGAGGCCGTGCCTTCAACGATGAAGCTGATGGGTTCGTCCGTGCCGGGCCAGAGGCGCTGGTCGTCGTCGTTCTTTTCGCTGTAGCCGGCCGCGTCGAGCAGCTGGTTGGCCATGTCCGAGTCATACTCGATGTAGGAACTGGCCTGTGCCATGTTCGCCTGCGGCGAACTGTTGAGCGGGCTGTACTGGCGCGGGGTCAGAAGGCCGTCGAAGACCAGTTCGTTGAGCGTGACGCGGTCGACTGCCACCGACAGAGCCTTGCGCACGTCGACGTTCTGGAAGAACTCGCGCAGGCGCGGATTCTTGGTGGTCTGGTTCAACTGGATGGCCGTGTGGCCGGAGGCGTAGCCCAGGTAGACGGAGTAGTCCCCGCTCTCCTCGTTCTCCTTGAACAGGGTGAAGCTGTCGAGGGAGACGTGGCGGCCCTGGAAGTCGATCTCGCCGTTGATGATGCGCAGTTCGAAGACGTCGGGCGTCTCGAAGAGGCGATGGTTGACGTGATCGATGTAGGGCAGCTGATGGCCGCCGGAGTCCACGAACGGGAAGTACGGGTTGCGCTCCATGACGAAGAGCTCGTTGGACAGCTCGTTGGCCGCCTTCCACGGGCCCAGGGAGGGCAGGTCCGGGTTGAGGTACCACCAGCGGCGGTCCACGTAGTACTCGTTCCAGGCGTTGAAGCCGGCCTCTTCAGTAGCGGCCTGCAGCGCGTCCGCGTCGTCGGTCAATTCCATGTGGAATTGGGACAGGTAGTGGCCCGGCAGGTAGATGCGGGCCGTCGTGCGCAGGGTCTCGTAGATGAACAGCGGCTTGGGTTCGTTGAACGTGTAGGTCGCGCTGTAGTCGTCCCCGGCGCTCAGACCCATCGTTTCGCCGCCCGACTGCCAGCGCGGGTTGACGGAGGGGTTGATGTCGGTGTTGAGGAGGTCGTTCTCGTACCACCAGAGCAGGTCGCCCGAGGTGAAGGGAGCACCGTCGGACCACTTGGCGCCTTCGCGCAGGTTGAAGGTCCAGGCGGTGGCGTCGTCGTTGATCTCCCAGGACTCGGCCAGACGCGGCTGGACGTTCAGGTCCTGGTCGTACCAGCCGAGGCCGCGGTCCTGCATCTTGGTGGGACCCCAGCGGTCGGACACGCCCCTGAAGCCGCGGCGCATCACGCCGCCGTAGTTGCCGTTGGAACCGCCGGCATTGGGCAGCACGCCGGGAGTGCTGGGCAGGCGCTCGTCGACGGGCGGCAGGGCTCCGGAGGAGACCATGTCGGCCAGCATCGGGGCTTCCTTGTAAGTGCCCATGTCCATGGCTTCCTCGGCGGCCTCCGCCGCCGGAGCCTCCGCGGCCGGGGCGGGTTCCTCGGCAGCTGGTTCGCCGCCACCGCCGCAGGCGACAACTACCGCGCCGGCCGTGGTTACCGCCGACACGCGCATGAACTCACGGCGCGAAAACGCGTGAGTCCTGGTCCGTTTCCGGGTCATGGAAACATCTCCTTGGATTGGATTGAAAACATAGATTCGGCTGGAGGCAGCCAAGACCGCGACCCGCGCTCCACGCGCCCAAGGTCGCCGGGCCGCCTAGTATACACGGTCCGCACCGGTCGGAGCCGGCCGCCGCCATTCGAAACGCGTTCCGGTGGCAACGGGATCCGGCCCAGCCGCCTCCGGCCTCAGTCCCAGTCCAGGGAGCCGCCGGTCTTGTAGTCCGTAACCCGCGTCTCGAAGAAGTTCTTCTCCTTCTGCAGGTCGATGATCTCGGACATCCAGGGGAAGGGGTTGGCCGGCTGCGGGAACAGCGGGGCCATGCCCAGCTGCTGGCAGCGCCGGTTCACGATGAAGTGCATGTAGGTTTCGCACTGCTGCGCGTTCAGGCCCAGGAAGCCGTGGGGCATGGTGTCCCGGCTGTAGCCGATCTCCAGCTCGCAGGCCTCGAGGAACATCTGCCGGACCTCTCGCTGGAAGTCCGGGGTCCACAGGTGGGGGTTCTCGATCTTGATTTGGTTGATGACGTCGATGCCGAAGTTGAGGTGCACCGATTCGTCCCGCAGGATGTACTGGTACATCTCGGCCACGCCGATCATCTTGTTGCGCCGGCCCAGCGACAGGATTTGGGCGAACCCCGTGTAGAACCACATGCCCTCGAAGATGACGTAGAAGGCGATCAGGTCGCGCAGGAACGACTGGTCGGCCGCCGGCGTGCCGGTGCGGAAGTCCGGGTCGGCGAAGGTCTGGGTGTACTGCAGGGCCCAGGCCGCCTTGTCCGTAATGGAGGGGATTTCCCGGTACATGTTGAAGAGTTCGCCTTCGTCGAGGCCCAGGCTCTCGCAGATGTACTGGAAGGTATGCGTGTGAATGGCCTCCTCGAACGCCTGCCGCAGCAGGTACTGCCGGCACTCGGGGTTCGTCAGGTGCCGGTAGATGGCCAGAACGATATTGTTGGCCACGAGGGACTCGGAGGTGGCGAAAAAGCCCAGGTTGCGGCTCACCATGAGCCGCTCGTCGGCGGTCAGACCCGTGGGCGACTTCCAGAGCGCGATATCCGCCTGCATGGCCACTTCCGTGGGCATCCAGTGGTTGTTGCAGCCGGCCAGGTACTTTTCCCAGGCCCACTGGTACTTGAGGGGGAGCAGCTGGTTGACATCGGCCTGGGCGTTGATCATGGCCTTTTCGCTGACCATGACGCGTCCGGCGCCGCGATCGATGCGGCCCAGGCCGGTGCCGTCCGCCGATACGGCGGGCGGGGGCATGGTCGGGACGGATATCGCGGGTGTCGGAGTGTTCCAGTTGAGGGTCATCGTCAGGTGCGGTCTCGGCTGTTTCGATTGAGGAAGTGCAAACGGGTTGTTGGTTCGGGCGACCGTCAGTCCGCCCATGCCAGGAGCAGGCCCAGGGTCTCCGGATTCCATGCGGTCAGCTCGGCGTAGGCGGCCGGCGCGTCCTCCCAGGCAAAGCGGCGGGTAATCAGCGGTGCAACCCGGAGCCTGCCGGAGGCCAGACAGCGGAGCGCCAGGCGATGGTCGTCCGCCGTTGTCCAATATCCGGGAGAACTGTCGGTGGCGGGACGGACCGAGTTGTGGGCACCGATCAGGGTCAGGCCCGTCTTGTGGACATCCCGGTAGAAATTGACATCCGGCGTGTTGCCCCGCGTGCTGCCGAGCAGTACCAGTCTGCCATGGTGGGCAATCATGTCGAAGGCCGACGTCACGGCGGCAGGGTGTCCGGTGGCATCCACCACCACCTGCGGTTTGCCGCCATCACAGAGGGCTGCGATTCGGTCCAGGTAGTCGCCCTGCATCTGTAGGGCGGCATCGGCTCCCAGTTCCTGTGCCAGTGTCAGCCGGGTGTCGTCCACGTCCAGCGTCAGCGAGGGCATCGCACCGTTGAGCTTGGCCCACTGCATGGCCAGGAGGCCGATGATGCCCGCGCCCAGGGTCGCGACTCCTTCTCCCAGCTCGATGCGGGCCTTGCGCACGCCCTGGAGCGCAATGGCGGCCATGTGGAAGAAGCAGGCCTGTTCGCTGGTGAGGTCGTCCGGCACGGGCGTGCACTGTTCCGGCCGCACGGCCGCAATCCGCTGATGTTCGATGGGCACGGCCAGCCGGTCCCCCTCCGCCCAGCCGGAGACCTCGGTGCCGACCTCGACCACTTCCGCCACCATGCTGTAGCCAGCCCCCATGGGAAAGCTCTGCGCGGTGTTTTCAAGGCCCAGCAGGAAGGCCCGTTCGGTACCGGGGCTGATGAGCGAGGCAAGGGCGCGCACCAGCAGTTGGTTCGGTGCGCAGACGGGCAGTTCGGAGTGGACGAGTTCGGCGACACCGGGTGCGGTGAACCGGACCTGGGTGTTCAAGGCTCGGGCAGGGGATGCGGGTTCGGGATGCGCACAGCACCCGGGGCCATGACGCAAACCGGGCACAATCAAAGCACTATATCGTAACCAGATTCGCGCTGAACGCCGACGTTTTGGAGAGGAATGCAAGGCCCAGCCTACAGCCGACACTATGTCCAGCAGGTGACCCAGGTGTTGGTTCAGGTCCTGATCGTGACCGCGGTCGCGTTGCTGACCCGCCTAGTCTTGCTGGGGGGCCACTCCCTGTGGCTGGATGAAGCGATCAGCCTGGAGACCACCGCCCGCAATTCACCGGCCGACCTGTGGTTGTTCCTGAGGCGGTGGGACATGCATCCGCCCCTCTACTACCAGGTGCTGGACATCTGGACGACCTTTCTGGGGACATCCCTGACGTCTCTGCGCATGCCGTCCGTGCTGGCGGGAACCCTGACCGTGCCGGTCTACTACATTGTGGTGATGCAGCTCAGCCGCCGCCGTACCGCGTTTGTGGCGGCCCTGCTGCTGGCCCTGGCGCCCATGCAGGTGGAAATCGGGCAGGAGGCGCGCATGTACGCCCTGCTCACGCTCTGGGTGTGCGGCGCCCTGGTCTGCATGGTGAACCTGCTGCGACGGGAGGCCATGGACTCGGCGCGCGGGTTCTGGCTTGGCTTGGCCGTATGCCTCGCCGGTGCGTCCTATACCCACAACACCGGTGGTCCGTTCCTCGCCGTGGCTCTCACGCTCCCGGTACTGGCCTGGCGCTGGATGGCGCGCCGCGGCCATAGGTTTCCGCAATATCCTGCCCTCAACGCCAGGGGGTTCACGTTCAACTGGGTCACCACGCTTGGTCTGGCGTTCTTGATGTGGCTGCCCTGGGCTCCGGCGTTTTGGGCCCAGACGGTCCGTATTGTCTGGGAATTCTGGGTTCAGCCCCTGACTGTGGAGACCGTGGCCTGGACCTATCTGCGGTTGACAGGGTTCAACTGGCTGGATACGCCCGTGCTGCAGCTTGCGGGATTCGGCCTTCTTCTCGGCTTGGCCGGTCTCGGCGTCTGGCACCTGCGCCGGTCTCCGGTACGCGGGTTTCTGTTGCTGAGTCTCTTCCTGGCACCGCCCCTGATGGCTGCGGCTGCGGAGATCGTAAAGCCCATTTGGCACATCCGCTCCCTGAACTGGATCCATCTGCCGCTGCTCATGACCGCGGCCGTGGGGATATGCGGACTCAAGACCGGTTCCGGTGCCCGATCCGATCCGGGCAACGCGTGGCAACGCCTATCGCACAGGCTGAAGGCTCCGCTGCAAATGGCAGCGATCCTGCTCCTGTGCGCGGGACAGGTGGCCGCCCTGGGCGGCTACTACCGGGACGGCGAACGGGAAGGTTGGCGGGCCGCGGCAACCCTCGTTGCCTCCCGGGCCGGGGAAGGTGACGCGGTCCTGTTCCACGCCAACTGGATCCAACTGCCTTTCGCCTACCACTACGCCGCCGTGGAGGGAGCACCGGCAATCGAGCAGATTCCCCTGCCCGAACCGGTGTTCTCCGGAGATGTGGCGGAACCCAAGATGAGCCGTGCCCACCTGCCGTACATGCATGAGCAACTCATCGGCCGGGAGCGCTTGTTCCTTGTCTATTCCCACGATTGGTACACCGATCCCGAGAGACTGGTGACCCGTGCCCTGGAGGTTAGGTATCGGGTGGCAGCGGACTGGGAGTTCGAGGCGCTCCGCGTGATCGAGTATGTTTCCAGGGACGGTTGACTCGCAGCGGGCGCCAAGCAGCGCGGAAACGACACATGACCAAGAAAGTGGTTCGCATCGGTGTGGTGGGTGCCGGACGCGGGGCTGCCTATCTCCGCGCCGCCCGCCTCGACATGGGCCTTGAACTGGTGGCGGTCTGCGATGCAAGCGAACGCCGTCTGGCGAACCTGGACCTGCCCGAAGGGGTTCTGTGCCTGACGGACGAGGCCGAACTCCTGGCGCAGGACATGGACGCCGTGGTCATCGCCACCTACTTCGACGCCCACGCCCCGCTGGCCATCCGGGCCCTCAGGGCCGGTTTCCATGTCCTGAGCGAGATCACGGCCAACGCCACCATGGCGGAGGGGGTGGCGCTGTGCGAGGCGGTGGAGGAAACCGGGCGCATCTACATGATGGGGGAGAACTCCGCCTACACGGACTTCAACCAGGCCATGACCGAACTGTACGCATCGGGGGAAATCGGCCGCGTCCTCTACGCCGAGGCGGAGTACAACCATCCGATGCCGCCGGAGACGATGCTGCGCCTGGCTCCGGCACGCGGCCACTGGCGCAACTGGCTGCCGTCAACCTACTACTGCACCCATGCCCTGGGGCCGCTGATGGCGATTACCGACACTTGGCCGGTGGCGGTCAACGCGCTGTCCATTCCGGCTCCCGAACTGGGGCCGCAGGAGGTGCGGGTCAACGATCCGGGTTCCGTAATTCTGTGCCGCATGGACAACAACGCGGTGTTCCGGCTGTTCGGCATCCGCATTCCCGGCCACAGCAACTGGTATCGGTTGCACGGTACCGGCGGTGCCATGGAGAATGTGCGCGGCCCCGGCTACTTCGGACCCGGCCAGGTTCGGGTCTGGCATGATCCGTGGAACTGTCCGCCCGGCCAGCCGACCGAACGCAATTTCGTGCCTGAGTGGCCCGACCACGGCGCGACGGCCGCAGGGTTCGGCCACAGTGGGGCGGACTTCTGGGTGGTCCATCATTTCGTGGAGGCCGTGCGGTCGGGACGATCGCCGTTTCTCGATGTCTACCGCAGCGTGGCCATGAGCAGCGTGGGCTTGCTGGCCTGGCGCAGTGCCCTGACCGACGGGCAGTCAGTGGCTGTGCCGGACTTCCGGGACCCGGACGCGCGGGACCAATTCCGCAACGACCACCTGCGGGCCGGTCCCGACGTGCCGGAGGCGGAGCGCCTGCCGTCCTCGATCCGCGGGGAAGTCGAGCTCGACCGCGCCGACCTGGAAAGGGCGGAACGGTTCTGGAGTTCGCTGCGCAGATAGCGGACCGCCCGGTTGCATTTTGATTCCCAATACAAGCCAAGGCGTACGTTCCCTTGTCCGATTCATCCGTACAGGCCCAGTTCGGGGCCAATGCCGCCTTCTATGTCACCCACGAGACCCATGCCAAGGGAGCCAGCCTGGTCCGGCTGGTCGAGGTCCTGCCCCTCCGGCCGGAGTGGGAGGCCTTGGACGTGGCCACCGGCGCGGGCCATACGGCCTTTGCCCTGGCCCCCTATATCAGGCGGGTGCTCGCCACAGATCTGACTCCCGAGATGCTGGCGGAGGCGCGCCAGCTGGGAGCCGAGCGGGGTATCTCCAACGTGGATTTTGAACTGGCACGGGCGGAGGAACTGCCCTTCGACGACAGTCGGTTTGATCTGGTGACCTGCCGCATCGCTCCCCATCACTTCGACAGCATCCCCGCGTTCCTGGAGCGGTCGCGGGCCGTGCTCAAGCCGGGCGGTTCACTGGTGGTGATCGACAATCTGGTACCGGACGGATCCGGAGGCGACTATGTCAATGCCTTTGAGAAGTTGCGGGATCCGAGCCATGCGGCCTGCCTCAGCGACTGCCAGTGGCGGGAGGCATTGAACGCGGCCGGGTTCGAACTCCGGCATCGGGAGATTCTGGGCAAGCGCATGAAGTTCGGGGCCTGGGCCTCCCGCCACGATGAGCGCATGCAGGGCTTCCTGAAGTCGTTGCTGATGGCGGCCACCACGGAAGCTCGGGGCCTGCTGCAGCCGCGCACGGAGGGCGGGGAGTTCACTTTCGGCCTGCATGAAGGGTTTTACTGGGCCGAGGTCCGCGCATAGGATCCGTTCCGGCCGCGTGTGGCCGACCATCAAGACCATCGAATATCGGTTCACATCCCTCTGTTGTACAAGGAGCACTTCGCATGTCAGAGCAACGGCCCGGCGCCCCGACGGATCTGGAGATCTACCTGTTCGATCTGAGAGGGTACCTGCACATCAAGAACGCGATCTCCAAGGAGGATCTGAAGGAGATCAATGCCTGTCTCGACTCGATTCCGCCGATGAAGATCGGCGAGTGGTACGGATATGTCCACGCCCATCAGTTCAGTCCCACGGACGGGCTCAACCTGCAGCAGATTTACGAGGCCGGCGAACCCTTCGAGAAGCTGATCGACCATCCGGCCTGGATTGAGAAGGTGTGCCATTTCGTGGGGGGTGCCGACTCCTTTGACTACAACCACGGTGAACTGTTCATCGACGAGTGCTTTGCCAACCTGCGCGGGCCGGGCGAAGCCATCGGTCTGCATTCGGGCGGCCATACGGGCACCAAGCGAACCCAGTTCCGGTTCTACCAGGGTGAGTTCCACTGCGGCCAAATCAATATCCTGATGGCCTTCAACGACATCGGACCCGGCGACGGTGCCACGATGGTCATACCGGGCAGCCACAAGGCCCACTTCCAGCACCCGCAGTTCGAGCAGCACAAGCTCACCGCCGACTCGGCGAATTCGGTGGACAAGGTGGAGGGCGCCGTCGAACTGCAAATGGAGGCGGGGGACGTACTGCTGTTCGTGGATGCGCTGAGCCACGGTTCGGCGCGCCGAACCACGCCCGGCAACAGGCGGATTGCCGTCTACCGGTACGGACCGTCTTGGGGAATGTTCCGGCATCCCTATCAGGTGAGCCCGGAACTGCTGGCCCGCCTGACTCCCCGGCGGCGCGCCATCGTGATGCCTCACAACCCGATGCCGAGGGTTCCCAATCTCCTGGACGAACAGGGGGCAAATTCGTAGAGGGCGGTTTCGCATTGGCGCAGCCGGTCTCCTCGGTGGCAGGGATCTGGCATTTCACGTTAGGCATGATCGGAGCCTGGGTGCCGTGGGGCTAGGCACGCTGGCAACAAGACCCAAATCCCATGGTCATGGCTTGACACTCAACACGGTGTTGCCGGGTAGCAACTTCACCGTGTTGGTCCCGCTGTTGCCGGAGCTAAGTGCTAAAATCGACAGATATTGATAAAACCCGCTGGTAAAGCGGGGAGAATCCGATGTTGATCGAATTTGGAGTATCCAACTTCAAGTCCATCAGGGACGAGGCTCGTCTTAGCATGGTCGCTGGCACTGGCAAGGAGCACAGGGATTCCCACTTGGTGGACACAAGAGCGAATGGGAGAATTCCATCCAATCCTCTCGTGCGCACAGCTGTGGTCTATGGTGCCAATGCGGCGGGCAAAACCAACCTCCTTGCTGCCTTGGGCACCATGAAGAGGATCGTCACCGTGCCCAGTCAACCCGGGGATTCCCTTCCGATCGAGCCCTTCAAGTTCGATTCGGAAAAAGCCCAGGGGAATACGACCTTCGAAGTTCTCTGCGTCGTGGGCGGAGTTCGGTATCAATACGGTTTCACGGCCAATTCCAGGCGCGTATGCCAGGAGTGGCTCTTCGCTTGGCCGCGAGGCAGGGTTCAACGTTGGGTGGAACGAGACGACCAGGATTGGAAATTGAGTGACAGATTGGGAAGCGACAAGAGAGTCTGGCAGCGCGCGACTCGTCCGAACGCCTTGTTTCTCTCCACGGCTGCTTCACTAAACAGCCAGCAGTTGAAACCGCTGTTTGACTGGTTCAGACACAAGTTGCATGTGGAGGGATCCGAACCCACGAAAATCCCCATGGGTGCTCTGGACCGACACAAGGACGAGGTCATTGGTTTTTTGCAGGCAGCGGACATGGCCATTTCAGACTTTCGAGTCGTCGAGCATGAACTCAATCCGGAAAACCTACCTTCCAATATGCCGGCAGCACTGAAGGAGTTCTTCAAAAATGAAGGCAATGTCCAAGAGGTCAGCATTTTCATGAGTCACAATACTGTCTTGGGATCGATTGAACTCGAAATCTTTGATGAATCCGCAGGGACGCAGAAACTCTTCGACCTTTCGGTACCTTTGCTCCAATCATTACGAAAAGGATTTGTGGTTGTTATCGACGAGTTGAACAACAGCCTGCATCCTTCGCTGGTCAGGTTCATCTTGGATCGGTTCCATAATCCGAGATTCAACACCGGCAGAGCCCAGCTGGTGTTTTCCACCCACGACACCAGCATCCTGAGCCAGGAGATCTTTCGCCGCGATCAGATTTGGTTCTGTGAGCGGGATGAACAACTGGCTACGCATCTGTATCCCTTAAGCGACTTTCGACCCCGAAAGGGAGTGGAGAATCTGGAACGTTCCTATCTTGCTGGTCGCTACGGAGCCGTGCCCTTCATCCGCTCGCTCCCTTTCGATCCAGAGCCTTGATTCATGCCCAAAACCTCACGCAGGGCCAAGTCTCGGCGAAACACAAGGCGTGGAAAGCCCTTCCGTGACAGGCATGTTCGGGTCCTGATTGTCTGTGAGGGCAGCAAAACCGAGAGAAACTATTTCCATGATTTGGCAACCCAGTACAGATTGGGTGATGGTGTCGTGACAGTGGTTGGATTGGGGCAGACACCTATGCAGGTAGTAAAGGAGGCGCAGGTGCTTCAGCGTAGCGAGCACCGCGCGGGAGAGGCGTACGACAAAGTTTTCTGTGTGTTCGACCGTGATGAACACAATGAGTTTGAGCAAGCCAGCACTATGGCTCGGAACAATGGCATCGATTTGGCTCGATCCTGGCCTTGCTTTGAATTCTGGTTCCTATTGCACTTTCGCTATACCCGTGTACCCTTTGCACGATCGGGCCCTAACTCCCCAGCAGATGCATGCCTGCGCGAACTGAAAGAGTGTTGGCCGGAATATGCCAAGAACCTGGAAAGACTGTTCCAATCGCTGCGAAATTCACTGGAGGACGCCAAGCGTCATGCGGAAAGAGCAGCAAGAGACGCAGCGCAGACAGAAGAACCAAATCCGTCCACTGAGGCACACGAACTGGTGACTTATTTGCAGTCGCTTGTGCAGCCAAGGTGATTTTGATCCTATCGAATGACTTAACGAATTTGTGAAGGAAATTAACACTTCTGAACTACAAAAGGTACGGGGCAATGCGAGAGATGCTCTAGGCATCCTGTGATTGGAGTATGGCGTGGGTTTTGTCGAAATCATCTGCTTCGACCAGCCTTTGACGGTAAGGCCTTCATCGGCCACAATGAATCTGTTTATGCCTATCCTTTGGTTTCGGTGTCTCTGATCTCCCGAGCTTCACGAATCAGAGCAGCGGAATTCCCTGGGAGGAGCTTGCCCCCGAAAATCTCCTCCCGGAGCTGTGCGAACATCTCATGGTCTGGCACGTCGGATGAGGGTTGTTCAAAGGCCTCAGCCTCGTCCTTGGCCAGCTTCCGGAGAATGGCGGTTTGGCAATACTGCTGCAGGCTGACACCCCTGAGCGCGGCAATGGCCTTCAGCCGGCGCTGAAAGGCAGGATCCAAATCCAAGGTCAGTCTCACCTTCTCGGCTTCCATGGCAATCCTGTTCCGCATGAATGTTGAAGGTTGAATATAGCAGCGGTACCGACTGTTCTGACGACATCCAGCACAGAGTGACCATCGCCATCGCCGTCTGAAGCCCTAGGCCGAAATCAACAAAAGTGAAGCTGGACCCCCTCTTGTCCAGCTGTCTCAAAGGCACTCTCGACGTATCAGCAGGTTCCAGTCGCCGCTGCCACCGAGTTCAGGTTGCAGTGACGGGCAGCAAATATCACAAGGGGCTGCCAGTTGTACCGCTGGTTTCCCTTGCTGAACGCGCCGAGCTGATGCTGAAGATTGACCGGGTGCCGTTGGTGCAATCAGGAAACGATGTCATGAAGCCAGCGGGCCTTCCTGTAGCACAACATAGCTCCGAGCCGTCTCATTGCGGAAACTCTCGGGAATCCTTGCCCAGTCGCAGACTTGGACAAGGATGGGAATGTTCGATGCGCGGAATGCCTCAACGAGGTCTATGAACGCATGCCTAGGGGTTCCAGCGTTGAGCTGCGCAACACCAGATCCAGGTCGCTGCCTTCGTGGCTCTCGCCGTTGACGCGGCTGCCATAGGCCCACACCTCGGCATCGGGCACATACTTGTGCAACAAGGTTTCCACCATGTGCCGGTAGCGCAGCGGAAGGGTCCAGTCGATCAGTCATTGCCACCCTCTACAGTGCTTGTTGCAGAGCTGCCCGTCCAGTTTCCCTGTAGGATCAGAGGATTTCCAAACAGACGCGAGACCACAACGGTAATGAACAGCCCCAGGATCAACGGCGAGCGACTCTGGGACAGCCTCATGCGCATGTCCTCAATCGGTGCCACACCCAAGGGGGGTGTGTGTCGTCTGGCCCTCACTGATCTCGACCGGCAGGGTCGAGAGCTCTTTGTTCACTGGTGCAAGGCAGCCGGATGCTCGGTAGCAGTTGACCGGTTGGGCAGCATATTCGCGCGCCGGGCTGGACTAAACCCGGAACTGCCCCCTGTACTGCTGGGGAGCCACTTGGATTCCCAACCCACGGGTGGCAAATATGATGGTGCCTTCGGGGTACTGGCAGGACTGGAGGTCGTTCGGACATTGAACGACAGCAACCTGCATACGGAAGCCCCGGTTGAGATTGTGTCCTGGACCAATGAGGAAGGGGTTCGGTTCGGGCCTCCGATGCTGGCTTCAGGGGCCTTCGCCGGCACCTTTGATCTCGACTTCGTGTTGGGTCGCACCGATGCAGAGGGCAAAACACTGGGAGGCGAACTGGAGCGCATCGGCTATGCCGGTGCCAGACCGGTACGAGGACACCAGGTCGCAGCCTACCTGGAAGCCCACATTGAACAGGGCCCGATTCTGGAGAAAGAACAGAAGGCGATTGGAGTGGTGATGGGAGCACAGGGCCAGCGTTGGTATGAGGTCACCGTAACCGGCATGGAGGCCCATGCCGGACCTACGCCGATGAACATGCGGCATGATGCCTTGGTCGGTGCGGCGCGGATGGTGGAAGCCGTGCATCGACTGGGCCTTGGACATCCGGATGCCCGCGCCACGGTGGGCAAGATGCAGGTACATCCCGGCTCTCCCAACACGGTTCCGGGAACGGTTTTCTTCACCGTGGATCTCCGGCATCCGGATGAAGAATATCTGACCTTGATGGATGCCAGGCTCAAGGCGGACTGTGTCGCTGCCACCGAAGACCTTGGCCTCCAACTGCAACTTGAACAGATCTGGCACTTTGCGGCCACTCCGTTCCACGATGAGTGCATTGCAGCGGTGCGCAACGCCGCCGTGGGCAATGCCATTGCCCACATGGATCTCGTGAGCGGAGCCGGCCACGATGCCTGCTATGTAGCCCGGGTTGCACCCACGGCCATGATCTTCGTGCCCTGCAAGGATGGTATTAGCCACAACGAGATCGAGAGTGCAACACCCGAGGACCTAGCGGCGGGATGTCAGGTCCTGCTTGATGCGGCAGTGCACCTTGCCGGCTCTGTCCGCGAGGTTACGGAAGACTTGTAGAGCACATGGTCGTTTTCTTCCTTCTACTTCTATGACCGTCCTCAGCGCATGGGGCTCCACCACTAATTCCGACATCTGACAAACTGATGCCCGATGACGGTTGCCGAATCAGGGCATCGCTACCGCCGCGGTGTGACAAAGCCACCAGCCTCGCGTGCTCCCAGGCCCTGGCTGTCAGACGACCCGGACGGGGACACCTTGATAGTCCTGCTCAGAGGAGGGACCAAGGCGCGCCAGCAGAGAGACATTGAGCAGGCCCGTGAGCTTTGGCAAGAGTACAGACGACGCAAGCAACAAGGGATGTGAAACATGCCGCTAACCCGTGATTTCAAGAAGACTGTACAGGCCCGCGCCCAGCGCGATCCGGCTTTCAGAGAGGGGTTGCTAAAGGAAGGCGTCGATTGCCTGCTGGCCGGGGATGTCAACGCGGGCAAGATCGTGCTGCGCGACTACATCAATGCCACCATGGGGTTCGAAGAGCTTGGCACTCTCACGAACAAGTCCCCCAAGAGCCTGATGCGTATGTTCGGACCAGCCGGCAACCCCCACTCCCGCAATCTGTTCGAGGTCATTAGTTGCATTCAGCAGCACGAGGGCGTCCAGCTTGAAGTGCACACCGTTCGATAATCGGAAAGGCACAGCCTAGCCCTGGTGCCGCAGCCGAATCCCGTCCTGCCCTGGTCCGGTGCCACCGTTGGGAGCACGCAACTTCCTACAGCTGATGGCAAGCGTTATGATCGGACCTGGGTGAACAGGGTGTTTTTCATACGCGAAAGATGCCGATGCCGGGTCCAGACCAATATCAACGAAACTGAAACAGTGCCGCCGATCCCCGTACGGCCCGGAACCAGATTGAATTGCGATATGCTGTACATCAGGAATTGTCTCTGAACAGGGAGTTGATAATCATGCAGACGATCTTGGAAGGTGTTCAGCAGCATTGGCAAGACTTGCGAGGTCGTACCTACGATCTGATGGATGTTTTGTCGGATGCCGACTTGAAAGCCCAGTTGCCATTTCAGGCATCCCAAGACGTGCTGTATCAGTTCCGCTGTATGCTGGGTACGCAGGAAAGCTGGGCATCGGTACTGCTGGAAGGAAGAATGAGAGGATGGGACTGTAGTTTGCAGCCTGTTGAACCAGGCGAAGTGGTGCCCATGGAGAGGATTCGGGAAGCGATGATAAAGGCCGATGGGCAACTACAGGCGACTTTCGAGCAAGTTGACTGGCTTAAAGTATTCAGTAATGGTACTTCGCCCTTGATGGGATACTTGCGCCTAGTGGAACACGAAGCCCACCATCATGGCCAACTAATCAATTTTATCTATGCCTGCGGTTTCCCGATTCCTGAGAGTTGGGCAGACTCCTGGGCATTGAGCCGCAATGTTGAGGGGTGACCAGTACCGCAACAAGATGCCAGGGAATGTTCCGTCCAGCGACTCCGGGCATGGGAGGAGCAGGCGGCGCACTTGGTGCATATCGCCGTCCAACCGTCACAGCATCATCTGCTCGATCGACTTGCACTTCTCGAAGACACTACTTCGGCATTGAGGCAACGCACCTGCGTCGCCAAGCCAGGAGCGGCACTTGCCGATCATGACGGCCAATTCGGTTCAGCGGACGGGAACTGTTGCACGGCAACGGCGCGCGAGCATAATGTGAAGCTATGCTAAACTGACACTTCATGGGCACACTACCGAACCAAGAATACCTGCGAAGACAATACAGGGATTCGTCCAACCTGAGCGTCAGGGCGGGGCTGCACGCTCGTTTCAGTACGGAAGAGTATCCCTGGTTTCATTGGGTCTTCGACCACTTTGACATCCCAGAGAACGGACGCGTACTTGAACTCGGGTGCGGCACAGGATTGCTGTGGCGAGAGAATCTGGGACGGGTACCTCATGGCTGGGGTGTGATCCTGTCCGACGCTTCCCAGGGGATGGTGCAGGAAGTGGAGCAGACTCTGCTCCACACCGATTTGCAATTCACCTTCGAAGTGGTCGATGCCCAGTCGATTCCCTATGAGAAGCACAGCTTTGATGTTGTCATTGCCAACCATATGCTGTATCACGTTCCAGATTTGGCTAGGGCACTCTCAGAGATTCGTCGGGTGCTACAGCCAGAAGGAAGCCTGTACGCGACTACAGTTGGACTGAATCACATGGCCGAACTCAGAAATGTCCCGCGAAAGTTGGGGATCGGAACGTTGGATAGCAGTGAGCAAACGATTGCTCAGTTCAATCTTGACAATGGTGCCGGAGAGTTGGCACAGTGGTTCACCGAAGTCGAGGTCGAACGTAAGAACGGCACCCTGCTCGTAACCGAGGCGACACCACTGGTCGAATATATAATGTCCTATATATGCCTGTCCGATGAGGAGGCTGTTGAGCTGCATGCCTACTTCGATAGGGAAATCCAATGCAAGGGTGCGTTCCGCATCACTACGGAATCGGGCATCTTCAAGGTGGTCAACAAGGCGTAACCCAACCATGGAGCTTTATCCGATGGCCTCACGCTGCTTCAGTCCAACATTGGTTCCGCATCGACCGTGGAAAGTTCGTGTAGAAGCGAGTCAATCTTGAATTTCATGTGGTTTAGTTCATGCCAATCCAAATGCTTTTCATGCTGCAATCGCCCAATCACAATCCCGGTAGCGATTTCCACAGAGGCGCAAAATGATTGAACGGCAGACTCGGTGAACTGATGTAAGGCAACAAAACCCTGCCAATCTGATGGATTTACAAGGAAATCCGAAGCCCACCTGTTTGCCTTGGTTTCTGTATCATTCGTATTGTGTCCGACATCCACATCAAGATGGAAGTCTTTTTTTGTGTCAAAGAGAATATGGGCTGCTTCGTGGAACAACGTGAACCAAAAGTGATCATCCGTCTTGTATCGACCACTGAGTTGGATCACTGGTCGACTTCGTCCGAGCCAATAGGCCGCACCACTGATTGGGACCCCTGGTAGACAAGGTACAAAGACAATACTGACACCTGCCTGCGCGCACAGCGACTTTGCTTCCTGGAAGGTGCCGTCCGAGGTTGAGCGGGTCAGAGAGCGCACATGGTACAGGTTCTCCTTGAATAGCTCTCTGTCATAAGAACCCGTGTTGTCAGTGTATGCCTGGATTTCGCCCATCCTGAGCCACGTGGCCACGTGTTTTGCCTTGCTCTTGAAGCTTGGGGAATGCCTGAACGAGGGTTCAAGGCGTGCGTACTTTGCATTCCATGCATTGTCCGAAGCAACGCCAAAGAACGCCAGCAGATGTGACACCGTGCTGCCATTGATTCTCCCTTTGGGCACAGCCCCTGCCTTCCGGAGGGTGGACAGAGGGAACTCCTTGGCCCATCCCAACAAGCCTGCCGCCTGTTTCGCTTCCTGTTTCCTTGCCAAGTGAAGTCGGTAGTCGCTTTCGATGCCCAGCCAAATGACTGCCTTCATGCCCAGCACTTTCTCGAACTGCAGCGCGGTCGCAGGCTCCACGGGTGCCTTGCCCGCGATGATTTCGCTGATCATTTTGGGTGACCGGCCGCACAGCCTGGCGAATGCAGCCTGCGAGAGCCCCTTGGCTGCAAGGTGTTCGGCCAGCACTGCACCGGGTGGTACTGCGTAATCCGGCTGAAACGCCACGGCGTCCATGATCACCTCCTGTTCTTCCCCTCGTGGGTATCCTCAATGCCCAAAATGGTGATTGACCGCACCCGCGTCGGATCGATGCTGCCGTCCTGCCTCACCGGCATTGGACTTTGGTTGGGCACAAACACCAGTCTCTGCTTGTTGCCCACGTCTACCGTGAACTCTCCACTTCGGTTGTTCCTGAGTTGATGGCACCTCTCCGGCGGTGCTGTGGGAACATCGCCAAGTGTGGGAGCGTTTTTGAGAACAGCCATCCGGATTGTGATCCTCGTCGCGACCGCCTTGCCGTACACTCGCTGAAGTTCCTTGCCCGCCAAGAATTGTTTCCTGAGTCTCGTGGTTTTGAACGAAATCTCCATTCAGAAACAATATCGTTACCTGATGGGTAACATTGTATCGCAGTTGTGTGGCTTGGCCTGCATTACTGGTCCGGTGTGCACTGTGGTAGCAAGCGTGGGAATCAGTCCGGTGGTGCGCAAGGGGGTGATGACCTGGCGATGCTCCCGATGCGCAGCCCCTTGGTCCTGGGGCACACACATATGCCTAACCACAGGGGGAAAGGGCACGCGCCGACTACCGGCTGGTCGCCCTGGGTTCTGTGTACGTGGGGTGCAACCGTCCAAACCGTCCTGCCAAATGGGCGGTATCGGCAGGCACATCCCTGCCGTCGATCTGTTGTAGGGCTGGGCTGCATCCACCCGCAGACAGGTGCGGGGAGCGGTCAGACCGGAATGCTGCTGTCAAGCCCCCTCTTTACCGACCGCACTTTACACGGGTCTACGGACGCTGTGCCCCGATTGCTTCCGTCCACAGGTGATAGATTGACTGGCTGCCCATCATGAACAGCCGGTTGCGGTGGGGACCGCCGAAGCAGACGTTGGCGCAGATTTCCGGCAGGTGGATGCGGCCGATGAGGTCTCCGGCTGGATTGAACACCTGCACTCCGTCCAGGCCCGGACCGGCCCAGCCGGAACTGGTCCAGATGTTGCCGTCCATGTCTGCCCGGAACCCGTCGGACACCGCCGGGCGCATGTCCACAAACTCCCGGCCGCCGCGCACCGAGTCCCCGTCCACCTCGAATACCCGGATGTGGGCATTGCCGTCTGGATCGTGGCTGGTGGCCGTATCGCTGATGTAGAGGAGTGATTCATCGGGGGAGAAGCAGAGGCCGTTCGGCTTGGCAAAGTCGGTGACGACCGCTTCCAGCCGTCCCGACAGGGGATCCAGGCGATACACGTTGGTCGGCAGCTCGGATTCCGCCACTCCGCCTTCGTAGTTGTGCAGGATGCCGTAGCCGGGATCCGTGAACCACACGCTGCCGTCGGACTTGACCACCACGTCGTTGGGCGCGTTGAGCCGCTTTCCCTGATAGGAGTCGGCCAGTACGGTGACGGAGCCGTCATGCTCCGTGCGTGTGACGCGGCGCGTCCGGTGCTCGCAGGAAACCAAGCGCCCCTCGCGATCCCGGGTGTGTCCGTTGGTGTTGTTGGACGGCTCCCGATAGACAGTGGTCTGGCCCGATGGCGCATGCCAGCACATGATGCGGTTGTTGGGAATGTCGCTGAACAGCAGACAGTTCCGATCGCCGAACCAGACCGGCCCTTCGGTCCACCTGGCACCGGTCCAGAGGCGCTCCAAGGCGGCGTTGGCGTTGATGTAGTGCCGGAAGCTGTCGTCCACAATTTCCACCGCGGGGTCCGGATAGCGGGTCACCCCATTGATCCAGTCACGCTGTGCCACTGCTTCCCCAAGTTGCCGTTGTTGGTCATTCATGCCGTCCGATCCTTTGCTTTTCTCTGCCTCGGCCGCCCTCCGAGGACAGCCCATTGTCTATTCTAGGGTAGGCCGTACTTGGCACCCCAGCCTGTTTGCAGCCATGAATGGAGGACCTATGGCTTTTGATTTACACCGGGATCTGGAGGAACGCTTCCTCCGCTACGTGCAGGTGGACACCGAGTCGGATGCCGACTCGACGTCCGTGCCCTCGACCGAACGACAGTTGGATCTGCTGCGCATGCTGGAAGTGGAACTTCAACAACTCGGAGCCGAGGATGTGCAGTTGACGGACTACGCCACGGTGCTGGCCACCATTCCCGCTACCGCGGGTGGCGGCGAGGCCCCGGCGATTGCCTTCATGGCCCATGTGGACACGACGGAAGCGTTTCCCGGCCTGGGGGTCGAACCGCGCGTCCACCGATCCTGGGACGGTTCTCCCATCACGTTCCCCCATGACGGGTCCCTGGTGCTGTCACCGGAGCGTTCCCCCGATCTGAAGGCCAAGATTGGCCAGGACATTGTGACCGCCAGCGGGGACACACTGTTGGGGGCCGACGACAAGGCCGGCGTGGCAATCGTGATGAGCATGGCGCGCAGACTGCTGGAGACGCCCGGCATGGAGCACGGGCGCATCCGCCTCTGCTTCACGCCGGACGAGGAAATCGGCCGGGGCGTGGACCACCTGACGCCGGAGGATCTGGACGCGCGCTGGGCCTACACACTGGATGGCGGCAACACCGGCGAGATATCCAGCGAGACCTTCTCGGCGAACATGGCCGTGGTGACGTTCCGCGGCGTCTCGGTCCATCCCGGCACGGCTTATCACGATCTGATCAATGCCTGCACACTGGCCGCCAAGTTCCACGCCGCGCTGCCGGAACATGCCCGAACGCCGGAGACCACGAAGGGCAGGGAGGGTTTCATCCACCTGTACGAGATGGCGGGCAACGCGGCCGAGGCCGAACTCCGCTACATCCTGCGCGACTTCAACAACGATCGTCTGGCGGAACACGGGAAGGTGCTGTCCCTGCTGGCCGAAACCATGCAGGCGGCCCATCCGCGCGCCGGCATCCGCTGCGACATCAAGGCCCAGTACCGCAATATGGGGCAGTGGCTGCAGGAGGACATGACCCCGGTGGAGATCGCCCGGCAGGCCATGCGCGACACCGGTCTGGAACCGGTGGACGAGCCCATCCGGGGCGGCACCGACGGCTCCCGGCTTACCGAGAAAGGGGTACCCACCCCCAACCTGTTCACCGGCATGCACGATGTGCACGGCCCCCTGGAGTGGGTTACGATCCAGGACATGGCACTGGCGGTCCGCACCTGCCTTCGCATCGCGGAGCTGTGGACCGAGGCCTGAACCAGGCACGGTGCCTTTTCCGTCAACCAGCAGGACACAGCCATGGACGCCCAAGGTTTTCGCGCATCACTTGAGCAGGCAGCCCCGCCGGAGGGACTTGGAGTGCCCTTGGAGGCGCTGTGGTGGGGTGGCAAGGGGGAGTGGCACCGTTCCCACGACCTGTTGCAGGACCAGGACGATGCCAACGGATCCGCCTGGGTGCATGCCTGGCTGCACCGCGAGGAAGGGGATCTGCCCAATGCCCGGTACTGGTATGGCCGGGCCGGCAAACCGCCGTCGGAGGCATCCCTGACGGACGAATGGGACGAGATTGCCGCAGGCCTGCTGACTGCCTGACAACGATCTGCCCCAACCCCCAACCCTTTAACCCATCGGAACCGCCACCATGATTGAAAGCCTGTTTGGCATCATCCCGCCCATGGTCACCCCCTTTGATGACCGGGAAGAGTTGGATGCGGCGGCACTGGCCGCCGACGTGGAGTACCTGATCGAAGGCGCCGGGGTCCACGGACTGGCCGTGGGTGGCAGCACGGGGGAAGGCCACACCCTGACCGACGAGGAACTGCGCACGGCGGTTGGGACGGCCGTCGAGGCCGCGGCGGGCCGCGTACCCGTCATCGCCGGGGTTATTGTGGACAGCACGCGGCAGGCCCGCAATCGCGTGCGGCTGTTGGCGGATCTGGACGTGGCCGCCCTGCAAGTCACACCGGTGCACTATCTGTTCAAGCCGACCGACGAAATGCACATCCGCCATTTCGCCGCGATGGCCGAGGTGGTGGACATCCCGATCCTGATTTACAACGTGGTGCCGCACATCTACCTGTCGCCGCAGCTTCTGACGCGCATCATGCGCGAGGTGCCCGCGGTGCAGGGGGTCAAGCAAAGCGCGGGCGACATGAAGCTGCTGGCGGATCTGCTGATGCTGTCGGATCCGGAAGACACCATCCTGTCCGCGGTCGACGCCTTGCTGTATCCGTCCTTCTGTTTGGGAGCCCAAGGCGCCATCGCCGCCATTCTCACCGCCGCCCCGGCCACCTGCGTGGCTCTGTGGGATGCGGTTCGGGTCGGCGACCACGAGCAGGCTCTGGACCTGCATCACCAGTTGCTGCCGGTCTGGAACGCCATCGAGGGCGACAACCTGCCGGCCGCCGTAAGGGCTGTGATGGCTCTGCAGGGCCGTGACGGGGGCCTGCCCCGTTCGCCGATGTCTCCGGCTTCAGGTGCCCAGATTGCCGCCGTTGGGGAGGCTGTGGTCGGTCTCGTCCGTGAAAGGAGCCTGGCCGTGGTCTGATCCGGCCCCGCCGGTGCGCGCCAGTCGCGCGTTCGGATGGGCATAGGCACTGTAGGCCAGCCAGGTGGGGTCGCCCAGCTCCCGGATTTGCCTGCGGGCCGCGTGCAGGGCCTCGCTGACCGTATTGCCGGCCAGCAGCCGTTCATAGAACTGAACGGCAAAGAGTTGGGCGGAGCTGTCCGTAACCGTCCACAGGGGGCCCACAAACAGACCGGCGCCCGAACCCACCAGTCTGTTGACCCAGCCGCCCAGCTGGGTCAGGGCCCAGCCCTGGCGACCGGCATGGCAGGCGTTGAGCACGAACGACGGCCGTTGCCGGAAGATGTGTCCCTGTACTTGGGGCCCAATCAGCGCGTCGGGTGCCAGGGCTTCTCCGCCCTCCAGCAGGATGGCCGACCCGGTGTCCGGCCGCTCGGCCGAAAATTCCCCGTGGGATGCCAGGTGCAGCCAGTCGTAGTCCCCGCTCTCGAGCAGTGCCTGAATACGGGCGAGTGAACCGAGGTCCGGGCCGGCATCCGCAATGCCGGCTGTTTGCATGAGGGTCCGTAGTTGTCGGCCTTCCGTTTCGATCGCCGCCAGGGACATGTCGCTCGGACCTGCGAACGCAAAGCGCTCGATCTCCAGTTGGGACGGCGGTCCGTGGAGGCCCGCGCCTTCGCCGTCCTGGTGGAGCCAGCGGGTCATGCGCATGGACATGCACCAGGGCAGTTCGTCCTCCCAGCTTTCGCCCTGATAGCCGTAGGGCCACATCAGTTCCCAGGGGATGTGGGGCTCGTCGGTCACCACGAGCAGGGAACGGCCGTGCCATTCCGCCCGTTCCAGGGCGTACAACTGCTGCAGGCCCTCGGGGATCAGGTCGTTCCACAGGCTTTGTCCCAGGCTGCGCAGCTGGCGGTCCACCGCCTCCATGGTGTCGGGACTGTCCCGCTGGATGTCGAACACATCGGTCAGGTCCGACAGCCGCTGGTAGATCTCGGCATGGTAGCTGCGGGTATCCGCGTGCAGGACGGCGGGGGGCCAGCTTTCCGACAGTTGGCCGTCCCGGTACAGGTTGAAGATCAGTCGGGGCTGGGCCTGCATCGTGTCGTAGTGCACGAAGAGGGTCAGGTCCGGGGATTCGGGCTTGTCCCCGACCGCGAGGTGATCGGCCCGCACGAAGCGATTTTTGACCGTGGTGGTGACCTGTTCCTCGATTTCGATGCGTGCCATGATCGAGCCGAGCGGGGTTCCTTCCTGCAGGAACTGCACCATCAGGTGGGCCGCGCCGGCTGTTCGGGGTTGCAGTTCGAAGGTGATCTCCTGCCGCGGCGCGTCGGGTTCCAGCCAGAGGGTGTACAGCTGGGACCCCAGCACGTCGAAGCCCGGCGCCGTCAGCCAGATGTGGATGGGCAGGTCCGGCTGCAGTTCCATGGCCAGGCGCGCGCCCGGATCATCGGGATCCGGTGCCAGAAGGCGAACCATAACCGGTACCAGGGGCGTGCCGATCCAGACCCGGTCGGGGCACTCCAGTTCTGCGTGGCGGGTCAGGGTGTCCTTCCGCGGCTGCGTGGCGGCAGGGGCGGGTTCGGGAACGGGGGCCGGCGTGTCGTTGCGCGTGCCGCGCACGCGAGCCGGTTCCGTGTCCAGCGCCAAGTGCTCCTCCAGCAGGTCGAGCAGGAGGCGGTCATGGTAGCGGGGCGTCTGATCGTCGCCGGAGGCGGGTTGGCCCGAGAGCCGCAGGTAGTTCGCCATGTGTTCGGCCAGGATGCGGCCGCGTGCGGGAAGCTCCTGTTCCCTGTGCTCCCGCGTGACAAATGCCACGAGGGAGTCGGTGATCTCCGGGCCCACGCCGACCGTCCACAGGTTCCGGATCCCGGCCGGCAGGGCATGGAGGAGCGGCATGGCGGAGCCGTGGTCGCGCTCCCGGCTGCGGGTGCCCGCGGGCAGGGCCGGGGCTGGATGCGTGGGATCGGGGAGCCGGCCTTGCTTGAGTTGTAGCTGGTGCCAAAGCGATGCCATGTCGCGTGCGAAGCCGGGATGGCGGTCCAATTCGCCCTGCAGCCATGTGGCCAACGCAGCCATTTGGCTGCCCGGCTGGTCAATGAACCGATGCCACAGTGAACGGGATGCCGGCTCCCGGCCGCAACGGTCGGCGACCGCACCGAACAGTGGATGGTCGCCGGTACGTGCAAGCTGCGCCAGTTCCTGGGCGACAGCGCCGGGGTCCGGCAGCGGAAAGGGCATCGAAGACATGGCTGGATCCAAGTGGTGCAGGCAACGGCGCGGCAGGATTCCGGCCACATCCGACCGGTGTGTGTCGGACAATCCGGCCGGTAAAGGGGGCAACAAAGCCATGTCGGCCCGCAAGACCCCTACTATGTAAGACGTAAAACCTTCGATTTGGTTACATGAACGAGGTGCCCTTGCTGTCCGTGGAATGGGTCGGGACAGCTTCACCGTTCCTTCAGGTGCAGGGACGCGAGTGTTGGGCGCCCCTCCCGCGGAAAGCCGGAAAATGCCTCACGGAACAGAGTCCTGCCGTGTCCAATGCGCACATTGGGCTGGCACATCGGTCGTTTCCACTCGGGAGGCAGTGTCCGGGGGACACGCGGCGGGGGCGGCGCGGCCAAACCGCTGTGCTTCAACGCCCTGCAGTGCCGCGGTTATGGCGACGAACCGGCCGAACCAATGTCCAGTGTGGAGGCTCCCACGGACTCAAACAGGTTCACGATGAAGTGGTGGCATGTGAACACCAGCACCTGGTGGGTTTCGGCGAGTCGGGCGAAGGCTTCGGCTGCATAACGGGCTCTTTCCGGATCGAAGTTGATCAGTGCCTCGTCCACTACCACGGGAAGGCGCTCGGCATGTTCCCCGAACTCAAGGATCAGGCCGAACCGCAGGGCCAGATACAGTTGCTCCCGGGTGCCCCGACTCAATGCGGCTGGCAGCTTGGCCTGGCCGGAGGCATCCGTCACCGTGATGGTCCGCTGGCCAACGGGGGCAAACAGTCCGGAGTAGCGGTGGCCCGTGATCCCGGAGAAGAAGGTTTTGGCATGGTTGATGACGTTGGGCTGGCGTTCCCTCTCAAACTTCTGGCGCGTACGGTCCAGCAACACCTCCGCCAGTGTGAGTTTCGACCACTCCGCGGCACAGTCCTGCAACTGTTCCATCAGGATGTTCCGCTGGATGCGCAGACGGGACGACTCCTCTTCGTCGGCCAATTGCTCCAACTCGTTGTCAATGCCTCCAAGCTCTTCCCGCCATGCATTGCGGCGCTCTTCCAGTCCGGTCTGCTCCTCCTCCAGGTCCAGGGTTGCCTGTCGAAGTTGGCTGCGATCGGTGGCGGCCAGGGCCGCCCTGAAATCGTCGAGACAACGGTTGGGACCGCTGAGGCGCCGCAGATTCCGCAGACACTCGTCCTGCCTTCCCTCCCATGCCAATCGTTCTTTCTGCTGCCGCACCCGTCTTCGGAATTCTTCGGCATCCTCCGTGTCCCCCGCCTTCAGGAGATCCCTGCGTTCCCGCTCCAGATGCTTGAGGCGCCGTTCCCGCTGCTGCAGTTGCTCCAAGTCCAGTTCGTTCTGGCGACGGGCCTGATCCCGTTCGGCGACTTGGGACCGAACCAGGTCGAACCTTTGGATGAGATTGTCCGCCGGAGCTCCCAACCGCCCCCGGTTGTAGCCATCCAGCGGGATACCGTGGGCCGCGGCCAACGGTGCCAATTGGTCGTGGAATTCGGTGATGTCGTTCTCAATGGCCTTGATACGATCCCGCATCCGTTCCACCTCGTTGCGAGACGCACGTGCCGTCTCCGCCTGAGCCAGGAATTCCAGTGTGGCCGCGGGTGAAAGTCCTTCAGGCACGTGGTGCGCCAACAGCCAGTCCTGCCATTGGGCCTGTACTCCCGCCAGATTTTGCCTGGCCTTTTCACACTGCTGCCGCCCGGCCGCGAGCTTTTGCTCCTGCTGCCCGCGGCGGCGAAAGGCATCGTTCCTGGCTTTGACCAACTCACGGACGTGGTCCAGCTGTTGTACGAACAGATTGGCCACTTCCATGATGCGGGGATGGCTTGAATCGTCCAGGGCCACCCCGTATCGGTTGGCCACGGGTCGGATCAGTGCCTGGTACTCTTCGATGTCGTCCTGGATGGCTCGGACCCGATGGCGCCGATCCCGTACCTGATTCAGGATCGCCCGCGCCGTCTCGATGCGGCCCGTGAACTCCGTCACCGTTTCCGGGGTGAGGCCGGAGTCCATGGCGCGCTGTTCCAGCCACTCCTGCCATTCCCGATGGCTGCCGTGTGTCGATGCGGTGATGGCCTGATGTTGTTTGGCCACTTCGGCATGGCGTCGCTGCTGCCTGCTCCAGGCATCGCGGACCTGGTCCAGTTGTGCCTTGTGCCCGCTCCATGTGGCAAGGGCCTGGGTCGCCGCATCCAGACGGGCTTCGGCTTCGTCCAATGCATCGGCCGAGGGAGCTGCATCCAAATCCAGCAGTTGGGCTTCCGCCACCAATCGTGACCAAGCCTCTCCGGTGGCAGCGGTGGCGGCATCGAGGGCTTGGAGCAGCGCGGCCAGTTGGGGCGGGGCTTCGGACCTGGCGGTAGGCCCGCGGCCGAACAGCAGGTAGCCGGCGGCGAGGAATATGCACAGCCCCCCCGTCGCCAAGCCCGGTCCCATGGCTCCCTCCGGACCGAAGATGCCATACAACAGAAGACCTGCTCCAATCACCAGAAGCGGTACCGCGAACCAAATCGGGGACGGTCCCTGCGCAACGGGAATTCCGGACGGCCGGCCACGCAGGGCATCGACCTGGCCCTCAAGGTTCTCCTGATTGTGGTGTGCCCTTTCAAATTCTCCCAGACGGCTCCGGGCTCGGCGCAGAGTTGCCCTGAGCCGGTCCAGGGCCGGGCCATCCAGGTGCGGTTCCGGTCCGGCCATGCCGGCCTCCGCGGCACGCACGGCTTCGCTCCGCTCCTCCAGCGCGGACTTCTCCGCTTCGAGCTGCTGCCGGGCCTGACGCGTCCGCTCCCTGTGCTCGTTGAGATTCTCTCTCCAGCGTTCAACTTCTTGGCGGAACACCATGGAGGTGTCGAAGTTCTCCAGGCGGAATTCATCCCAGCCGGATCCGAGATCCCGCAACTTGTCCCGCAGATCGGATTCCAGTGCATTCAACTCGGCTTGGCGTTCCGGCAAGTCCGCCACCGAATGGCCATATTCCTGATGTCCACGCCGCATCGCCTCGATCGGTTCCCGGTCCTCCAGCAATGCCTCCAGGCTTCCCGACGGAGGGCGCGGAGCAGCGGAGCGGATGTCCCCATCCACCCGCAGGAATCGCTGGGCATTCGCTGCCTCCACATTGGACGCTTCCGACTGCTCCAAGTCCTGTGCCAAGCGTGTGTCGGCTTCGTTGGCCTCGTACTCCGCTTGGCGAATGTGCTTCTGCCAATGCTCCACTTCGCTGCGCACAGCGAACGAAGTGTCAACGCGGTCGAGATTGGCTTCATTCCAGTCGGGACCCAGTTGTCGCAACCTCTCCTCCAGGGATTGCTCCATGTCCCTCAGTTCCTGCTGCCGTTCCGGGAGATCGCGTACGGCATTGTCGTAGCGGCTTCGGTCGCGGCGGATGGCCTCGATGCGATCCCGATCCGGCAGCAGGGTCTCCCCGGGAATGACGACGGTGGCGGCCGCGCGGGTTTTTCTGTTCTGTTCCCCGGCGTCGTCGCGATCTTCCCTGGCTTGATGCATCCTCTGTTCCAGGTTGTCCAAGCGCTCAATCGCGTTCTCCGGCAACTGCTCGTATCCGGGCATGTCCCGCAGACGCGTCACGCACTCTGCCAGGGTTTCCCAGTCCTCCCATCCATCCTGCATTCTGATCACTTCGGCGTGTCTGCGGCTCAGGTCGCCGCGCTCCAAATCCGACCGGTCCAGTTCCCGTTTGATATCGTCCCGGCGGCGGAGCAGCTGTCCGTACCGGTCGGCGTTCGTTTGTACCTGCCTGAGCCGCTGGTCGGTGTCCTTGAGCTCGCGCAGCAGTTTGGCGATGCGCTGTGCACTGCCTTTCGGCTTGTAAAGTTCGTCCTTGCGCCTGGCCAGCGACTGGCTGAACAACGGCAGCTTGGCCGCTCCCATGCCCGCGCTGTAGATGCGGTCGGCCACGTCCGGACTTTCCAGCAGCCCCGTGTCCTGCAGTTCATCGATGCCAAACGCGAAAACGTTCTGGAAAAGGTCGGACGGGGCGCGCCCCGTGAGTTGCTCCAACGAGCCGGGGGCGCGAAATTCCTGGCCGGCTTCGTTGCGCAGAACAAAAGACCCCCCTTTCGGACCGTTGTACCGTTCAAGGGTGAAGGACTCGCCCGCGTCGCTGGTCAGCCTGATCCGGCCGCCGTGCCGGCCTCCGGCCAGAGGGGGATAGTGTTCCCTGCGTTTCCGTTGCGGAAAGCCGAAGAGAACGGCCCGAACGAATGCCAACAAGGTGCTCTTGCCCGCTTCGTTGGGACCGTAAATCACGGTGACGGGTGCGTGCAGGGGGCCGATGGCCTGCTGATGGAACCGCCCGAAACCGTCCAGGTGGAGTTCTTCGAGCCTCATGTTCCCTCGTCTCCTGTCAGGGCCGCCAGGCATTCCTCCTCAGCGGTGTCCAGGATGGCCAGCAGCTCATCCTCCGTGGGGATTGAATTCTTCAGGTACTTGCGGGCTCCGGCGGAGCCGTAGAGGGTCAACAGTTCCTGTTGCAGATCTTCGTGTGCATCGGGGTTGTGCCGCAGCTCATCGGCCAATCTGGCCAAGTCGCCGATGAAATCCTCCCGGCCGAGAACCAGGGTCCTGTCCACGGGTGATGCGGTTTGTACCTGGATGCGTTCGCACCAAAGCCACGGCTCGCGGTCCACCATCGTTTCGTTCAGGAGGTCGAGGATTTCCTGGGCGGTGTCGGCCTGTTGAAGCCATGGATGGGCGGCTCCCCTGCCGGTCAGAGCCAACCGCGCCACCACGGACCGTCCTTCGTCATGCAGTATGGATTCGGCCAGATCGATGATGCCGTCCAGTACCGCCTGCTCGGTGGCCAGGCCGGTGATGTCCAAGTCCATGTGCTGCCAGCGAATCACGTCCACGGCCCTGAACTCCAGCCGCGGGCTGCCGGCCTCGTCCACCTCCACCAAATACACCCCGCGGCTTCCCGCTTCGTTGGGATGGCGTCCTTGGGGATTGCCGGGATAGGCGATGACCGGTCCTTCCGCCTTCAGCACGGCGCGGGTATGGACGTGTCCCAGGGCCCAGTAGTCGATGTCGGCTTCCTCCAGATCGGCAAGGCTGCAGGCACCATAGGCTTCATGGTTCGAATTGCCTCCTGCGTTGGCATGGAGCAGGCCAATCCGAAAACCGCGGCTGTCCGGTCCTTGCCGGGGAAACAGGTGCGCCAGATTCCTCTTCACATCGCGCCGGGGATAGCTGTATCCGTATACGCAGGCCCGTTCCGGATCGTCGGGGAACACGGGCACGGCCTCGACCTTGTCTTCGAAGCGGACACATCCGGAAGGCAGGTCCAGGCGGGCTTCCCATCCGTTCAACGGGTCGTGGTTGCCGTGGCAGACGAAGGAGCGGATGCGGGCGCGATCCAGACGTTCGAGACCCTCCACGAACTTCAACTGGGCTCTCAGGCTGCGGTCGGCGCCGTCGTACACGTCTCCCGCCACCAGGAGTGCATCCACACGTTCGTCCAGACACAGCTGGATGATGTTGTTGTAGGCGCGGAATGTGGCCTCGCGCAGTGCGGCCGCCACATGGTCGGGCGCGTCCGCCTGCATGCCTGCAAACGGGCTATCCAAATGCAGGTCGGCGGCATGGACAAATCGCAGTGTTGGCATCTTCACACCGGTAGGGGTTGTAGGGGTGGCATGAATTCCTTGAGGGGCAACCGCTCTTCAAGGTGCATATGTGCCGGTGGATGCAAGCCACCGGCACCGCCTGCTTGCAGGAAGGAACTCGGAAGTATTGTCTATGGATGAGGGCGTATGGCATGAGTATCGTACTCGCTATGCACTGAACCACCATGCGCGGCACCGTTTCAGGATCGCTGATTCCGGTCCCAATCCAATGTCCATGCCTCGGAGGACCAACCGAGTCCTTTTGATGATGCGTTGGGCCACGGAGTTGCCATCGGATGCAGGAAGGGCGCGTCCGACTTTGTCTTCATTCACCGCTGTGGACCGGATTGGGGCTTGGGTTCAGGTCCGGTTGTGCAGGGACCCGTATAGACTTCACGCATCATTCACTGTCTCTGTCAGTTACACATGCGGGAATCTTCCATGGTCAATCTGTCTGTCTGCATCGAAATGTTTTGGCTCGACGAAACGGATCCGGCGGCCAAGGTCCGGAACGTCAAGGAGTCCGGGATCGGGGCCTACGAATTCTGGGCTTGGAGCAACAAGGATGTGGATGCCGTGGCCGAGGCCCAGACCGAGACCGGCCTGGCCTGCGCCGGACACCTGTTGGAGCCGCCGTTTGCCCTAACTGCCCGCGAGACGGAACAGGCCCTGGTGGAAGGCGTGTCCAAGTCGGCCGCCATTGCCGAACGCCTGGGGAGCCCGGGCATGATCGTGACCACCGGCAACATCCTGGCCGACGAGGCGTGGGACATCACCCTGCGGCGGGTGGTGCGCCGGCTGAAGGTGCTGTCAGCAGTGGCCGCCGACCACGGGCTCAAGATCTACCTGGAGCCGCTCAACCCGGTCGTGGACCACCACGGCTACTGGCTGACCACGATGGCGCAGGCGGCGGACATCGTGGCTGAGGTCGATTCCCCGGCCCTGACCATCCTCTACGACATCTACCACCAGCAGATCACCGAAGGCAACCTGATTGCCAACCTGCGGACCTATCTGCCCCTGATTGGCCATATCCACACGGCAGGCGTGCCGGGTCGGCACGAGCTGGCGGACAACGAAATCGACTACCGGGCGGTTTTCAAGGCCATCGACGAATCGGACTATGCTGGTTACGTGGGACTGGAGTTCCGGCCATCCCTGACCGAGGCGGAGGCGCTGGCCCAGGCGGTCCGGATTGCCGAAGAAGCGGTTTAGGACCCAAGCCGTCCGCTTGGCCCTCAGGAGCCGGGAGCGGAGCGGCCCGGCCTCCGGCTGGATCAACGCACCCCTCCCGGATTTCCCGACACAGAGCCCGCCGGCACTGTCCTGTTCGCCTTCAGGACGCCAACACCTGTGCATCGGGCAGAACGTCGGCTGAAAGGATCCCGGCAATCTGCAATCCGAAGCATCTGCCCGGGGTAACCCGGCCCGGTTCCGGCCGACGGGAATTTGCACCGGACGGAGCCTGATTCCAGTCCCGGCCATCCGTGTACAATGCCGCCGGTGCCCGCCGCGGCTTTGAGGAGCGCGCCGCCATGCAACCCCTGCCCGCCCTGCATCCCAGCGATGCGGACTTTGCGGCCATTCGCCGGATGGCCGGCTTTTATGTGGACAAGACCGGGTTGTTTCGGGACCTGCTTGAGACGGTCCCGGTCCCGTCCGGCTCCCCTCCGCTGGCGCGCCGTCACCAGTTTTGGGCCCGCCCGCGACGCTTCGGCAAGACACTGCTGATCAACACGCTTGAGGCCTGGTTCCAAGGGCTGCCGCCGGGCCACCGCGCCAACCCCGAAGGCGACACCACGGCCCTGGACGGTCTGCCCGCGGGCTGGACTTCGCCGCCGTGGCTGTGGGATGGGCTGGCCGCCGAGGCCTGGTACGGCGTGCACGGTTGGCGCCCCGTGATCCGCCTGGATCTGTCCCAACCGGGCAGCCCCGACCCGGCCGGCACGCATGCCGCCCTGCAGGCCTACCTGTGGCAGGTGGTGGGGGTGTGGTACCGCCGCGGCCTGTCCTGGGATGCGTCCGCGCCCGGAACCCCAACCCCGGCCTCCTCCCCGGCGGCTTTGTTGACCGCCCTGATCCAGGGTCTGGAGGCGGCCTACGGCCGCCGGCCCGTGGTGCTGGTGGACGAGTACGATGCACCGATCGTGAAACACGTCGGCACGTCCCGCGACCTGCAACCTGCGGTCGAAGAGCTGCAGGATTTCTACCGCGTGCTGAAGGACGACACGGGCCAGCTCTATGGGGTGTTCGTAACGGGCATCACGCGCTTTGCCCGCGACCACCTCTTCTCCGCTGCCAACAACTTCATCGACATCTCCGACGAGTCCGCCTACGGGGCTCTCTGCGGCTTCACGGAGGACGAGGTGGACCGGTACTTCGCGCCCTACCGGGCACGTCTGGCGGAATTGGAGCCGCGCCTGCGTGCCCGCGATGTCCGGGCGGACTGGCGGGCGTACTACAACGGCTACCGCTTCGCGCCCGGCCCCGAGGCTCCGCGGGTTTACAACCCCTTCACCCTGACCGCCGGCGTGGACCGCGTGTTGCGCGACGCCATCCAGCGCCGCGCGGCCGGGGACGGGGACTGGCCCTCCGCGTGGAGCCGGTCGGGGCATCCGGGCCTGATCCTGCGCCTGGCCAGCGACCTGCACCAGCCCCGGCCCATGCCCGTGTGGTACGGGGCCAAGGTGCCGCCACCGGACGACGGACCGGGCGACCTGACGCGCCCGGACCCTGTTCGCCTCATGCTGGAGACCGGCTACTACACTTGGCACGGGAGTCGCGACGAGGCCAGCCTGCATCTCGGTTTCCCCAACCGCGAAGTCGCGGAATCCTGGCTGCGCGACATCCTCAATGCGTGGGCCGACCCGGACCATGAAGACGGGGACGGGGACGGGAACCTGTTGGACGGCCTGCGCGCCTGTCTGGCCCGGGGCACCATGCAAGACTTTGCCGGTCGCCTGGAATCCTTTGTCTTCGGCCTGGCCCACGAGAACCTGCGGCGCGAGGAGTCCTTCAATGCCGTGCTGCAGGCCTTGTTCCGGATGCTGGCGGATGCGACACAGTCGGAGAAGTCGAGCGGGGAGGGACGTTCGGACCACGAGGTCCTGGTCGGTGCCCGCAGCTACGTCTTCGAGGTCAAGTACAACCGGACGCCGGACGCGGCCCTGCGCCAAATCCGGGACCGGCAATACGGCCGCGCACTCCTGGCGGACGGCCGCACTGCCACGGCCGTGGGCCTGGCCTTCCGCAAGGACCTGAAGGACGGGCCGTGCCTGCAGTACCGCACGGCGGATCTCGCGGAACTGCTCGCGGCGCCGCGGGAAGCGGATGCCGGCCCGGCATGATGTAGAACCAAGGTTCCGGAGCGGGACCGGTGCGCAGGTCCCGGCCATGCCTGTCACGGGGTGGAGGGTGGTGTCCCGCGCCATGTGCGGGACGGGTTACCGGGGGAGTGGGCCTCCGTCATGGCATGCACAGGAAGCTCTGGGCCCCGCCTGCGCAGAGGATGGCCACCACTTCCTCTGTGGGAGCCAGAAACAGGGGTGATACATCCCAGATCGTCAAGGCATTGGGATCCGCGCCGTGGTGCAACAGAAGCTGAACCATGACCGCATCGCCCCGCGCCACGGCACCATGCAGGGGCGTGCCTCCCGGATCCAGTGCAACCCCACTGTGGCTTTGTGCATTGGGATCGGCACCGTGAACCAGGAGCAACTCGGCTGCCCCTGTGTCACCTTGGAATGCGGCCAGATGCAGGGGAGTCCAATCGTGGCTGTTGCGTACATTGGGATTGGCATCGTGCGCCAAGAGAACGCTTATCACCGGAGCGGCAGTCTCATGCCAAGGCACGAGGGCTCTGTGCAAAGGCGTATCCTGAGCCTTGTCGCGGGCATTGGGGTCCGCGCCATGTGCCAGGAGCAACTCCACCAGGAGGGCTTCCGCTTCCGCAGCCGCGGAATACAGCGGTGTCCGATGTGCGATATTCCGAGCCTCGGGATCCGCACCGTGATGCAAAAGGACTTCCGCGATTTGCCTTTGGCCTTCCGCGGCTGCCAAGTGCAGGGGAGTGTCCCCATTCCAAAGATCCCCGGTTTCGGTATTGGCGCCATAACCCAGAAGAAGCTCAACGATCCGCATGTCCCCTTCCCGCACGGCTACATGCAGAGCCGTGTCGCCCAGTCTGTTGTGTCCATTTGGATCCATCCCTTGCGCCAAAAGTTGCTCTACCTCTTGCTTGTCCTGATCCAGGATGGCAACCTCCAAAGGAGGCATCCAGCGGGAACGGGGTTGCTCCATGGTCACCCCGTGGGCTGCCAGGAGTTCCACGGCCTGCATGTTGGGATGGGGTTCGCCTGAATCCAACAGGCTTTGCAGGGGCGTATCTCCCTGTTGGTTCCGAATTCGGGGATCGGCACTGTAGGCAAGCAGGATCTCCAGCAATTTCGGTTTCGCCTCACCCCACGTCAACGCGTGGTGCATGGCCGTTGCGCCGTCTGCATCCTGGGCATTGGGATCGGCACCGTGGGTCAGGAGCAGCCATACCAGCCGGGCCTCGCCCTGTGAGGCCGCCATGTGCAGGGGCCGCATCCCCCTGACATTCCACTCGTTGGCGGGTTGCACATTGGGATCCGCGCCGTAGGCGAGCAGCAACTCCGGTATGCCCTCGGATTTCGGATCGGGTGCCATAAACACCAAATCGAACGTACCCACAAGATTGCGTGTGTTTGGGTCGGCACCATGGGCCAATAGAAGTGCTGCGGTTTGGGAAGTGGACGCATCGTGCAAGGGGGTGTGGGCCAGCCGGTTTTGCACAAGGGGGTCGGCACCGGCGGCCAGCAGAAGGTCGACCATGGCATCCGCTCCCGCGGCGGCAGCCTCATGCAAGGGAGTATTCCGTCCTTGATCCCGGGCATTGGGGTTGGCCCCATGGGCGAGCAGCAGTTTGGCTGTCTGCTCATGGCCGGCAAATGACGCCAGATGCAGAGGAGTTCGGTTGCTGTTGGCCCGTGCATCGGGATCGGCATCATGGGTCAGTAGGACACGAACCGCCTGCTGTGCACCCGCCGCCGCGGCGGCATGCAGTGGGGTTTCGCCCCAGATGTCCTGTATCGTGGGGTCGGCCCCCTGTGCCAGAAGACTCTCCACCATGAGGCCGTTGTCCGTTGCGGCGGCAACATGCAGGGGCGTTGTATGCCACCTTCCGTAGCCATTGGGGTCAGCCCCTTGGACCAGGAGCTTCCGTACGATGCTTGCGTCGTTGCCCTTTACGGCCGTGATCAATGGGGGTTGGTCCCGGGACCGAGCCTGATGGCACAGCGGACTCGAGGCACCCAAGGCACAAAGACGCTTCACGATGCCGGCTTCTCCTCCGAACAAGGCTATTTGCAAAGGGGAGAATTCCAGCGAATCCGTGGCATCAGGATCAACACCATGGGAGGTGAGCAGTTCCACCATTGGTTCGTTTCTTGTCATCGCAGCCATCTGCAGTGGATGGATCCCCCAAATGCCAAGGTTGGGATCGAGGCCATGGGGCAGGAGGTGGCGTGCCACGTCCACATATCCTGCGGATACCGCTGTTCCCAGCAGGGAGGTTTCCCTCAGGTTCCCCACCGTGTCAATGGGATCGGCTCCCTGATCCAGCAGAAACTTCACCGCCGACGCTTGACCATGTAAAACTGCCTGTTGCAGAGGGGTATTGCCATCCTTATCCAGCACGTTGAGATCGGTGCCGTGGAGCATGAGAAGTTCGATTACCTGGACACTGCCCGACTGTGCTGCGGCGTGCAAAGGTGTGCGGTTAAGATAATCACGGGTTTTGGGATCGGCTCCATGGGCCAAGAGTAGTTCCACCATGGGAGCATGGCCGATGGATGCGGCGGTGTGCAGGGCTGTGCTTTCCCAATAGTCGCGGGCATCGGGATCCGCTCCTTGTGCCAACAGATGTTTTGCCTGTTCCATATCGCGGGCTGTGGCAGCGTTGATCAAGGGCATCTCCGTCAGCAGAACCGGATCGGTTGGCACGAACACCGGTGATGTTGTGGTGCCGGCCTTCTGTTGCACAGGCGCGTCGGGTATGGCCCAAGTACAGGCACTGAGGCATGTCCAGCTTGCCAGAATCCACATCACTCGGGTGACAGCGGATATGTTCAACATTTCGAGAGTTCTCCTGTTCCGCGGGCTGGCGCCAAGATCCAGCAAAAATGGCAGCCACCGGAGTGGTTTCGTGCACAAGGCTCGTGTGCTGGCTCGAAGAAGCGTCGACTGATGCCGCACTGACTTCACCCTCCCCCGCTGGGAAACGGCGTGCAGAGGTGTTTCGCCCCAAGCATTCGGTGTATTGGGATCCGTTCCCTGTGCAAGCAGAAAGTGGGCCTGTCCCATGTCGCCGACCGCAATGACATCAATCAGGCACACCCGGTGCGGTGCCGGGAAGCCGGCGATCACGCAGGAGGCTGCAACCTGTTCCACGGCGGCCTCTTCTGCCGGAAGGGACTCCGCAGGAGCAGGGGCATCCAGCACGACGAAGGTACACGCACCGAGACATGCCATACCCGCCAACATCCAAGGTGTCCGGATGCTCGTGGTGAAGGTCGGCTGCCTCGGCATTCTGTCCTCCAGGAGCCTGTACCGAAGATAAATTCAGATCTGTAACAACCAATGTATGTGTTGGAGGACAAGAGTTCCGGGGCATTTGCCGCTTAACCAGAGGCCGCCTTTCGGGGGTTGGCAGCAATGAGTCCGGGACGGATCCACGCTGGGAAGTAGTGGGTAAAGCCGTCAACCGGAGAGCATTCGGTCAGCCCGGCATCTCGGTCTGGTCCCGCAGGCGGTTGGCAGCGCGTGCCGATTGTGCTCCCGCGCGTGTAGCCGGTTCGTTCTGCAAAGGGGGCCGGCCGCCGTTGCCTCCTGGTAGGACGGCTTCTTCGATGCCTTAGGATTCGCCCGGGTAAACCGTCGACTTGCGATTCGTACCGGGGATGGACTCCGAGCAGTTTTATTGGCTCGGACTGCGCCGATGCGGGTTGTGTGGTCGATTCAGGAGTGGCATCTGCGAGGGCGCGCGGACAGTTGCGGATCTTGCGGCGGCAATTCCTGCACCTGATGATGTTCGCTTGTGACAGGGAAAGTCAGATGTTGAAGACAGTTGAGGCTGGGCTTGGCGATGGCCGCGCTTGGCCTGTTGCTGACGGCCGTGCTGGCGGCGTGCGGTCCTGCACCGGCGCCTGCGGCGGAAGAGCCGATGATGGAAGAGCCTGCAGCCGAAGAGACCATGCCGGAAGGCCAGTACGGCGAGTCGCCGATCCTGGCGGAGCGCGTGGCAGCTGGCGAACTGCCTCCCGTAGAGGAGCGCCTGCCCGTCCAGCCGTTCGTGGTCTCCAATCGCATGTTGGCCGTAAGTTACGACACCGAGGTCGGTAAGTACGGTGGGACCATGCGTCTGCCACAGGATAGCCCGGGAGGCGACCCCCACTTCTATATTGGGTCGAACGAGTACTTGCTTTGAGCTCCTGGCGCTTTCAACTACGACATGGGCATTGTTGGCAATGTCCTGTTGGATTGGGAAGTCAATGAAGACAATGACTCCTTCACGTTCCACATGAGGGAAGGCCTCAAGTGGTCGGATGGCGTACCTGTGACCACCGCCGATGTGGATTTCGCCGTGAACGATGTGATGCTCCATGACGAAATCACGCCCTCCAAGCCGGCGTTTCTCCACACGGCTCAGGACCTTGATGCGGGATTCGCCACCATTGAAATCCTGGATGACTACACCTATACCGTTGCTTTCGACGGGCGGTATGGCAGTTTCCCCGCCGCGTTGGCTGTAGCCAGTTGGCGCGGTTACCAGGATTTCCTGAAGCCTCGCCATTACTTGGAGCAGTTCCATGCAGATTATGCCGATGCGGATGAATTGGCAGCCAAACTGGATGAGGAAGGCATAGAGGAAGGGCAGTGGTACAACCTCTTCAATGCCAAACAGATGCCAGGCAATCTTTGGCGTGCCATCGGCGAAGCGGGTTTTGGCCATCCAGTGCTAACCCCTTGGGTGTTGACGGAATTCGGCGGGGGCTCCTGGACCTTTGATCGCAATCCCTATTACTTCAAGGTGGACAGGGCCGGCAACCAGTTGCCCTACATCGACCAGGTCCAGATGTTGCTGATGCAGGATCGCGAGTCCACGGTCTTGCAGATTCTGAGTGGCGAAGTTGACTACCTGGGAGAGCGGAGTTCACTCAACAATCTGCCGCTTCTCAAACAGGCCGAGACCGAGGGCGTGCTCAATGTCATCATTCCGCGCATGCACCGTACGCCGATCAATTTCATGATGAATCTCACGTACCCGGATCCCGCCTGGCGCAAGGTTACCAACGATGTCCGCTTCCGCCAGGCCATGACGCTGGCGATCAACAAGCAAGAGATCATCGATACCTTTTACCTGGGAGAATTCGGACAGTTGCCCGTCCATACCAACCACCCGGAATTCAACATCGAAAAGGCCAATCAGATTCTGGATGAAATGGGCATGTCCGAGCGGGATGCCAACGGTTTTCGGCTGGACCCGGACGGTAACCCATTCCAAATCATTTTCGAACCGGGACCGCTATCCCAGGATCACGTACCCATGACGGAACTGATCGCCGAATACTGGAAAGCAGTGGGCATCGACACTGATGTCAAAGCAGGCGAGTGGAGCTTGATCAACCAGAGATACATGGCCAATGACCTCCAAGCTACAGCCATATGGAATGTCATGGACATGTGGCCCAGCGTCGGCTGGTTTGACTATCTGCCCGATAGATGGGGCCGGGCCTGGGTTCAGTACATGAATTCAGATGGGGAAACCGGTGAAGAACCTCCGGACGAAGTCAAAGAGATTTATGACTTGCACAACCGGTTTTTGAGAGCTCCGCTGGGTTCCCAGGAAAACAAGGACATTTTGGAAGAGATCTTCGTCAATCAGCGCGACAACTACTGGACATTCAATCCGGTCGAATTTTCCTACTATCCCACCAGCACTTCGGCCCGCATCAAGAACGTGCCCAAGGGCCGTGTGGAAGAGATGGGCATCGTGTTCATGCACTCCATGGAGGAGTGGTACATCGACGAATAGGCACAACCGGAAACGCTTGTCTCTGGTTGATTCAGACACAAAGGGGGTAGGCAAAACCTACCCCCTTCGTGTTGAGTGCGTCCAGGACCGCACCACAATACGCCAGTGTAGCCGGAGTTTGACCGCAAGTAGCGCCAGCACTGGGAACGGCCTCCACGTAGCGGCGGGTCCAGATCTACCTAGACTGCCTGTCGGCGGGGCGGAGCGCAAGACCGGCTGGGAAATCAACGGCGACGCCGACCCCTACGGCATCCAGTACCTGCTGAACCGGGCGCGCTGGTCGGTGGCGGAGGTCCGGGCCGCCCTGCGCGGCTACGTGCAGGAGCATCTGAGGGGTCCCCGGGCGGTGGGGATTGTCGACGAAACTGCATTCCTGAAGAAGGGGATCCGTTCGGCCGGGGTGGCGCGACAGTACAGCGGCACGACGGAACGAGTGGAGAACTGTCAGGTGGGGATCTTTCTGGCCTACACCGGGGCGCGGGGGTATACGCTGCCGGACTCGGAACTCTACCTGACCGAAGGGTGGATCAACGAGCCGACCCCGGCCCAACAGCTACGGGGTCTGGTCCGGCCGGCACCGGCACCAAGTGGGTGGCCCTGCACTGCCACTACCGCCGGCAGCAGGCCACTACGCTATGCAGTACCAGTGATCAATTCAGGGCTCGGGCATGATCCGTGGCCTCATGCCCAGAGATGACCCCGGACTGCTATGGGGCACGGCTTCTCAGCCTTGGTTCGATCAAGTTCCACACGCGTTCCTGAAAGCGACGCGAGATATCCAGCGCCACCGCCCATCCGGGCTCGTAACCTCCCTCGTCAAACGCGTCGAATTCCGGCAGGTAGAGCAGCCAGTCGTTGGCATAGCTGACCAGCATCACGGTTCGGTACCCCATGAGCTGGGCCCCGGCGCGAAAACGCACCGCCGTTTCGCTGAAGACTTCGCCCGGCTCTGTAATGAGAACGGTATCACCGATGCCCAGCAGGGCGATCTCGACCGATCTGAATCTCTCCCCTACCAGCGGCCGCTCGGCCAGAAGCTGGTGGTAGGGGGTGTAGGCCTTGACGGGTGCGGGTTCGTCTGACCCCTTGAGGGCATCGACGCGCATGCTCTCCGCCCAGACGGGCCCGGGTGACTCGGTCGTCACAATGCGTCGCGACACACGGAGGACCTCGTCCCGAAAGGCTCGGCCCAGTTCCTCGCACTCCTGAAACGTCCCGCCACCCCTGTCTCCCACGTTGTACGCATCCGCGTCGTCCACGGAGCCGTAGTAGGTGCTAACCTCGCCAATGGCGCGTACAGTGCGCTTCCCCTGCAGTTGTTGGCGCACGCCCTCGACCAGCGGATTGATGTCACCTGCACCGCCTTGAAAGAACAGACACGTCGCCCCCGGGCCCAGGTCCTCTTCAATGTAGCGTGCGGCATAGCCTGGCCAGTCCCCCGTGACTCTCAGGTTGTCATAGCCCATGACGACGGCATGGCAGGCGTAGTTGGAGATGACCCCCAGCGGACGGCCCTGCACATCATCAATGCGGACCACGGCCACAGCTGGATCCACCGGGCGATCCAGCCAGCGCCGATTGATGGAATAGCCATAGAGAAAGCCGGAGCCGCTGCCTAGGCGGCAAGGCTGCAGGGACGCGATCGCCGCGCCCGCGGCATCCCCTACGATTTCGGCCAAGGGGCGATCCCAGTTGTCTGCCATGCGGTCATCCGGTCCCCCATGGGTGTGCGTGGTGGCCATATGCACATGCTCCGCCACCAAATCAAAGCGCTGGGCCAGCACTTGCCGAATGGATTTGACCGTTTCGTCGTTGACATAGCAGAGTTCCAGCGAGAGCAGGGCGTAGCGATCCTGTCCTGCCTCGATCACCAGGGCCCGCGCCAACAGTGGATCGTTGGCTCCGGTGTTGCCTTCATCCCGGCCGCCATACCCCACCAGCCGCCCACCCTTGTGGGGAGTGATGTCCGCGCGTCCGAATCCCGCCTTCAAAGTAGCCATGCCGGTTGCCCCCTGTCGTGAGACTTCATCCCTTTAGGCCTGACACCACGACACCCTCAATGAAGTATCGCTGCAGCAACAGAAAAACAATGACGACAGGCAGCGTGGCCACCGTGGAGACGGCCATGATGTAGGTCCAGTAAGGGGCCCGCATTGGCTGCTGGAACACGGTCATGCCGACCGGCAGGGTGAAGAGCTCATCCTTGGTCACCACAATCAGGGGCCACAGAAAGTTGTTCCAGCTGCCGAGAAAGGTCAGGATGGCCAAGGTGGCTATGGCGGGTTTCAGCAGGGGCAGCACAATGCGGATGAAGATTCCCACTTCCCGCGCACCGTCGATACGGGCCGCATCCATCAATTCATCCGGCAGCGTGAGACACGCCTGCCTCATGAGAAACACACCGAAGGCACTCAGGGCTCCCGGAATAATCAGGCCGGCGTAGGAGTTCGTCCAGCCTAGTTGGTGCACCACCACAAACAAGGGAATCAGGAGCACCTGAAAGGGGATCATCATGGTGCTCAGGATAAAGAGGAAGGCGATGCGGCGCCCCGGGAAATCGAATTTGGCGAATCCGTATCCGGCCAGGGCGCTGAACAGCACCGTGCTCCCCACCACAATCACGGCCACCAGCAGGCTGTTCCAGAAATAGCGTGGAAACGGTGCTGCCAGGAAAGCGTCCACGTAGTTCTGTGGCAGGAACGACTGCGGAATCCAGTGCACCGGCATGGCGAAGACTTCGGGCTCGGCCTTGAAGCTGGTGGTGAACATGTAGTAGAGGGGCACACAGAAGAACAACAGCCCCAGACACATGGCCGCGTAGAGGGCTGCGCCGTTGGCCTTCTGGCGGAATTGCGCACTGAAGCCGGCGCGGGCGCCGGTGTAGGCCGCGGGCGAATATTCGGAAACGCGATTGGAAGAGGCCATGGTCAATTGCAGTCTCGTGTCACGATTTCCCACCGCATCCCCGTTGCCGGTCGCGACGCGGAGCAGGGCATCGCTGTCACGTGTAGCTGGTTTCCTCCGCCCGGACACTTCGAATGTAGATCAGGGTAATCAGGATGATGACGAAGAACATGAAGACAGACATGGCGGCCGCCTGTCCCATGCGGAAGTAATTGAAGCCGTAGTTGTAGACGAGCAGGGCGATGGTGGTGGTCAAGTCGCTGGGTCCGCCGCGCGTCATCACATATTGCAGGGCAAAGGACTGGAAGGAGTTGATGGTTGAAATCACTACCACAAACAGGATCGTGGGACGCAGGAGTGGCAGCGTGACATGCAGAAAGGCCTGCCAGCGGGTGGTGCCGTCGATCAGGGCCGCCTCGTAGAAAACGCGGGGAATCCCGACCAGCCCCGCGATCCAGATGATCATGAAGAACGGGATGCCCGCCCAGTCATCCACGAAGATCAGGGAGATCGGTGTCAGAATGCGGTCCGACAGCCACAGGGTGTCCGGATCCTGGGTTATGGGCTTGGCCAAGGCGCTCATCACGCCGTTGGGATCCAAAAGCAGTTTCCAAACCAGGGAAACGACCACGGCCGACAGCAGGGTGGGCGTGAAATACAGGGTCTTGAAAAACTCCCGGCCCCGGAATGGGGCAAGGAAGAGCATGGCCAGCGCCAGGGACAGAATCCACTTGGGCACGGTCGTGCCCAACAGGAACCACAGGGTTACCTTCACCCCGTTCTGGAACTGGTCGTTGCCGGCGAGCTTGGTGTAGTTCTCAAAGCCAACGAACTCCGGAGGCTTGAGCAGGGTGTATTCGGTTAGGCTGAGATAGAACCCGTTGAGCGTGGGATAGAGACTAAAGACAAGGAAAAAGAGCATGGCCGGCGCCACGAAGAGGACTCCGTATACACGGCGCCGGTACAGGAATTCCCGCTGCATCCAAGTGCGCATTGGCGTCAACGCAACCTTGGCCCGACCCGGCCGTCGCGGGGCCTGCTGTCCCCGGGAGGGGACAGGTACGACTTGCGGTCCACCTGTCCCCTTTGGTTTCAAGCTTCGCGGCAGGGCCTAATTCGTCTCGGACAGGATGGCGTCAATCTCCTCTTGTCCTATGGCCATGGACTCCTTCAGGTCCATACCTTCCACGATGATTCGATCGCGTACACGGGCCAGGACATCGGCCACTTCCGTGAAACGGGCGATGCGGGGGGAGTACATGCTCGTGGTCATCTGATCCAGGAAGACATCCAGGAACGGAATGTTCTGGAAGGTCTCCGATTCGACGGCCTCGATTCGGGCCTGCAGCAGTCCTGTGTGGGCCAAATAATCAACCGGATGGGAATCGAGGAACTCCGCCAACTGCCAGGCCGCCTCCTGCACTGCGGGTTCGGAACGGGAGTTCACCATATGGAAATAGGCGTAGATGTCAAAGTGATTCTGGTTGACCGCGTTTTCCCAGATGGGTACGGACTTGACCGTGTAGTCAATGCCGGCTTCCAAGACCCCAGGCCGGGCCCATGAACCCATGTCACACTCTATGGCCAGCTCCTCCGCTACGAAGCCGCTCATCTGGCCTTCAAAATAGGCCGGACCGCCCAGCCCATCGGCTTCCCAGTCGACCCAGTACTGCATGGCCTTTTCGGCCTCCGGGGTCAAGAGGTTCAGTTCAGAGCCACCCAGCTGGCGTACCATGGCCCCGTACTCGAGGAACATCCAGACGGAGTTGCTCCAGCTGAAGTCGAAACCGCGTTGAACGAGGCGACCTTCGTCATCCCGCTTGGTCAGCTTCTCCGCCACCACCCGCATCTCTTCCCAGGTGGTGGGAAAGTCGGCGTCCGGGTCCAAGCCCGCTTCTTCGAAGAGGCGGTTATTGACGTAGCAGCCGTAGATGCTCAGTTCATTGGGAATCCCGTATAGTTTCCCGTCGAAGATGGCCCCCTGCAGCGTGTTTTCCGGCGCCACATACACGTCCATGAAGGCTTGTTGCGAGTCGTAGCCAATCGCTTCAAAAGCCACGGGCGCGATGGCTCCCTGAGCGTAGAAGGTGCCGATGTCTCCGTTCCATTGGGCAAAGAGATCCGGCCCTGTACCCGCAGCGAGCGCAGTCCGCAGCTTCTGGTCGAAGTCGGTCGGGATGGCCTCGTATTCGACCGTGATATGGGGGTACATCTCCATGAATTGAGCGATGTACTTTTCATCCAGTTCGACCCTGGGGGTGAAGTTGTGCCCCCAATACACAACGGTCACCGGTTCCGGTCCGGTGTCCTCAACCTCGGTGGGTTGACTCTCAGGGATGGCGACACAGCCACTTACCGTAGCCGCCAGCAGTATCAAGACAAGGATGGCGGGCAGAGTTAACCGCTTAACAGACACTCGTGACATAACGACCTCCTTCTGGCGAGGTTACCCAGAAGCAGCCCATCGAAGTGTAACGTCTTGTCCGGTGGTCTACCTCCGGCGATTTCACTGTAGCACCCTTCGCATTTCTTGACAAGGCTGTTCAACGGCCCTGTTCAGCTACCCTCGGTTTGTCTGCCTGAGGGCCTGACGCTTTGGCGGGTTGGTGGCGGTGGTAGGCAAGCTGGCCTCGCCACACGAGCAGATGGCGTTGTCGCGGGCGCAGAACGCGGAGTGGCGGCATCAGCCCCGCCGGCACAGCGGCCACTGCGGCCAGCCGCCTTCGCAGGATGGTCCGTCGGCCTCGGTTTCCCTGACCAGGGCTTTGTCGGGACCAACAGTCTTGGGGGCTAGACGGGCCGGGCGGACAGGATCGCGCTCGGGACCGTGAACGAGTGGTCGTCCTCGACGCGGAAGGCCTGCCTGGCCTCGACGCTGGCTCCATCCAGCAGTTCCCTGAGGGCTGCGATCCGGGGCTCCGGGGTTTGGATGCGCGTGACCCACGGATCGAACTCCAGCCTTAGGTGCCAGCAAAACTCTGGCACGGCAACCAGGCCCGCCTCTTGGCAGATGGCTTGCCACTGGGCCTGCGAATGATCCCGCACATGCGAGGGATCGCGCAGGATTTCGAGTGCATTGAGAAAGGTGTCCAGCAGCGGATCGGGATCCGCCATCACGTCAATCAGCAGGAGCCGGCCGCTGGGCGACAGCAGTCGGGCCAACTCCGTCACCACGGCCTGCGGGTCCGGCCAATGATGGGCCGCGTAGCGGGATACGATCAGGTCGAACGACGCATCCGGCCACGGCAGGTCGGCCAGGTTGCCGCGATGGAACTCGATATTGGTCAGCGAACGTTCCGCGGCAGTGCGCCGGCCCCTGTCCAGCATCGGTTCCGACAGGTCGACCGCCGTCACCCGGGTGGCCGCCGGTGCCAGCAACAGGGAAACCGGACCGGGACCACAGCCGGCGTCCAGTACGTGCTCGGTTCCGGTCAGTGCCGCCAATCGCAGGATTTCCGGCAGGTCCTCGCCCTGGGCATGGACCTTGCTGACGGCATATTGCTCTGCGACCGCCGAAAAGGTGTCATGCACCAGATGCGTGGTGGAGCGGGAAGGTATTGGTGTGGCCATGGACACTCGAAGTTGCTGGGTGACATGCCGTAGGCGGAGTACAGGCCGTCGGCCGGCCGGTTGGAGTACAGTATGGGACTTATATACCTAGTATGTTAGCCCTCCAGACGGTCATGACACAGCCCGCGAACGCGTTGAGCGTGACCAGGATCACGCAGTTGATCAAGGATCTCCTCGAATCGGACGACGCGCTGCAATACGCATCGGTCGCCGGCGAGATCGGCGACTACAGACAGGCGGCCAGCGGCCACGCCTATTTCAGCCTCAAGGACGACAACGCCGTTCTGAACTGTGTGATGTGGAGGTCCAGCGCACGCCGGCTGGACTTCCGGCCGGAGGCCGGGGACGCGGTGGTCGTCCAGGGCGGCGTCGAGGTCTACGCCCCGCGCGGGGGATACCAGCTGATCGCCAACCGGATGGCCAAGCAAGGGGTTGGCCGGATCTACGAAGAGTACGAGCGGCGCAAGCGGGAGTTTGCGGCCCGCGGCTGGTTCGACGACGAACTCAAGAAGCCCATTGTCAGGTTTCCGCGGCGGCTGGGCGTGGTGACCAGTGCCTCCGGTGCCGCGCTCCGCGATGTGCTGCGCACCCTGCAGAACCGCTGGCCGGCCGCGGAAGTGGTGCTGTTCCCTTCCCTGGTGCAGGGGAAGGAGGCACCGGACGAATTGGCCGCGGCCTTGGCACAGGCGCTGCACTGCCATACCGCGGGCACACCGATCGACACGGTTCTGCTGGTGCGCGGGGGCGGATCAATGACGGATTTGTGGGCCTTCAACGACGAACGCATCGTCTCGGCCATGCACCGGTGTCCGTTGCCCATCATCACGGGTGTGGGGCACGAGCCCGATACCACGCTGGTGGACTATGTAGCGGATCTGCGTGCTTCCACCCCCACCGCGGCGGCGGAGGCGGCGGTGCCGGATCGGGTTGAGGTGCAGGAAGCGGTGGACGCGCAGGCGCTGCGGTTGATCGGGCGCATGGACGACCTGCTTGCGCGGCAACGCACACGGCTGGATTCCCTGCAGCACCGGACGGAGCAACGACATCCGCGCCGGATTTGGGAGCAGAGGATGCAGCAGCTGGACTATGCCACCGAGGCGTTGCAGGGCAGGCTGAAACGCCGCCTCGACCAGTCCCGGGCTAGACTCGGCGGGCTGCAGGCTTCCCTGCGGGCCCTGGATCCCGAAGCGGTCCTGACCAGGGGCTTCAGCATTGTGCGGAACCGGGAGGGCGTGCTGGTGACGCATCCGGAACAGACCGTGCCCGGTGATCTGCTGGAGGTCAAGGCCCGGGGTGGCGCCTACGCCGTGGTCCGGCAGGCCGAATCAACCGACGGCACCGCGTAGTCCGGTCGCAGCTTTCAAGACCACAGGTTTCCTTACAGGACCGGGTATACCAATCAGGAAAGCGCAGGCATGTCCACTAGTCACGTTCCGATTCGGCAAATCACCCACGGTCCCCGACACCACTGGTTCGGCTACTACGACAAGCTCCAGTTTTCGCCCGATGGCCGGTATGTCCTGGGCATGTCGGTCAACTTCGAGAACCGCAAGCCGACGGCGCGGGACGAGGTTCGCATCGGTATGGTGGACCTTGAGGACGGGGACCGCTGGCTTGATCTGGGCCAAAGTGTCAGTTGGGGCTGGCAGCAGGGTTGCATGCTGCAGTGGCGGCCCGGTGCCGCCGCCGAAGTCATGTGGAACGACCGGGACGGAGATCACTTCGTGACCCGTTCATTGAACATCGATACCGGGGACGAGCGCACCTGGCCGTGGCCGTTCTACGCCCTCAGCCCCGACGGGCGCCACGGCGTGGGCGTGGACTTCGAACGGATTCAGGCCATGCGGCCCGGCTACGGCTATCCGGGCGTGCCGGATCGCAACGCCGACTGCCTGCGGCCGGCCGACAGCGGCGCCTGGCTCCTGGACTGGGAAAGGGACACGCGCTCCATGGTGATTAGCATCGAACAGGCCGCGTCCGTGCCGGCGGACCACCCGTCGCATGCCGCGGGCAAGCACTACTTCAACCACCTGCTGTTCAGTCCCGACGGGGCCCGCTTCATCTTTCTCAATCGCTGGCGGGATGTCTCCACCGGAGAGGCCACGGGGGATCTGCACACCCGCATGTTCACCGTGGGGATGGACGGCGGCGGTCTCCACCTGGTCGACGATTCGGGCAGCATGTCCCATTTCATCTGGCGCGATCCCGATCACATCCTGGGCTGGACCCGCCATCCGTCCCACGCCGCGGCCTTCTACCTGTTTCGGGATCGATCGGACTGGGTGGAGGTACAGGGATTGGACTCCATGCGGGTCAACGGGCATTGCACCTACTTGCCCGGACGGCATGTGGTACTGAACGACACCTATCCGCTGGACAACCGGATCCAGGAACTCTACCTCTATGATGCGGACCGGGATCGACGCATGGAACTCGGTGCCTTTCCGTCACCGCCGGGGTACGACGGCGAGTGGCGCGTGGACCTCCATCCGCGTTCCAACCGGGATGGAACCTGGGTTTGCATCGATTCGGCCCACGGAGGACAGGGTCGTCAGATGTACCTGCTCGACATCGGCTCCCTCCTGGACTGAACCCTTCCCGCTGCCGTTGCCTCTTCACACAGTTCGCGCATTGCCCACCTTTGATCTGCCCGCCCTGCGGCAGCGGACCGGTTGGCTGGTCGCCGGTGTCACTCTCCTCTACCTGGGCCAGCGCTTCGTCCGCAGGCTTTCGCCCACCGGGGAACTGAGACCGGTCGACGGGGTTGGCCTGCTCGCCGTTGGTCTGCTGTGCCTTGCCTACTGGGCATGGCGCAACCGCACAGTCCCGGCCGGACGTTCCCATGTCGGGCACGGTGCCGACGGAGCTGCACCGTTTCGATGGAAGCCGTCCCGCACAACGCTGGTCACGGGGGCGTTGGCCTCGGGTGCAACCTTGCTGGTGTGGTTTGCGCAGCTGCTTTCCGGGGGTTCGGAGGCCGCGGCATGGCTGGCCCTGTTCAGCCTGCTTGGGTTCATCTTGCTCGGCCGTGTCCTTGACGGCTCCTACTGGCACAGTGGTTGGCGGAATTCCAGCACACTGCCGGGACCGGTATGGGTGGGATTGGGCCTGGCTGTGGCTGCGGCTGTGACCCGTGTCCTGTTTGTGGCGCCGGTGGCCCCGGACTTCGAAGCCGTTGCCGTTGCCGGATCCCTGTCCGGATTTCTGTTTCGCCTGGCGGGACCCGACCGCGCCATTCTGGTCGGCTTCGTCGGTGCCTGCCTCCTGCCGGTCGTTGTTTGGCGAACCGGCATTGTCCTGGGCTGGGAAAAGGCAGGCCTGGGGGCCGCTGTCATGGCCATTCTGGGGCCGAGCCTGATTTGGGAGCCGTCCGTGGCCGCCAACTCGGTGCTGGCCCCGTTGCTGACGGCCGGTGTCCTGTGGTCGGGTGCATGGGCTGCCCGCACCGGACAGCGGTCGGGGTACTGGAGCCTGGGCATGTGGACGGGGCTGGCCTGGCTGGAAGGCGACCTGTGGTCCGGTTCGTGGCTGCTGGCAATGGTTGTCGGTGGCTTGCTCCTGCAATTGATTGTGTCGCGCGACACTGTCTTCGAGCGGTTGCATCGGGGAGGCGCGTGGGGGCTGGGTCTGGTGGCAACGGTCATGCTGCTCCTGCTCGCCGCACCGGAACCCTGGGAGCCCCGCGTACCGGCCTGGATGCCGCTGGGAGCCCCGCCTGATCCCATGGCGCTGGCCCACTTGTGGTTTCGGCCGCACAGTGGCTGGATGCCCTGGTTCTTGACGCTGCTTACGCCCTTGGAAGGATGTCTGGCCCTGGTTGGTTTGGTGCTGGCCTTGGCCCATTGGCGAAGGCAGCCCCTGCTGGCGACGGTGGGTGTCGGCTGGGTTGGGGGATTGCTGTTGATGTCGGCCGCCCCCGAACCATTCACGGCCCTGCACCACAGGTTCATGGCCGTGCCCCTGATGCTGGCCGTGCCGGCCTTGGCCCTGGGCCTGCACAAGGTCGGCATGTGGCTTGATCAAGTCGAGGGGCATCTGTCCGAAGCCCAACTTCTGGTGTTCTGCGGGGTGCTGACGGCAGCCCAACTGCCCGGACTGTTCTTCGGTGCCAATCCGATCCAGTTGTTGGTGGACCAGTACCGGGGAGTCGGTCCCGAGACTGCGCCGGATGTGGGAGACGCGACCCAACTGCCCGCGGCAGCCGGCGACCCACTTCATGCGGATCTGGAAGTGATGGCAACGGTGCCTCTGACCACGCTCTGGCACACGGGCGGATCCTGCACGATGGATGCCCTGCTCGGTTCACCAAGGGGAGTGGCCATCGACGGCAGATTAGGATACGTCTACGCCACCGGCGTGGAACCCCCGCACATTGCCAGACTGGAACTGGAGGACGGTGCGGTGATCCGTATCTGGGACGACGGCCAACTTCCCGAGCCGGTTGATGTGGGCATCGCCGGCGACGGCAGACTGTTGGTACTGGACAACCAGCGGGAGCAGGTGTTTGTCCTGGTCGAGGACGACAGCAGCTGGGAGGTATTCACCGAGGGGACCGGCCACTACCGGCCGCGGGGCATGCACGTGATGCCGGACGGATCGGTTCTGGTGGCCGACACCGGCCTCTCGCGCATCACCCTGTTCGGTCCCGACGGGAAATTTGTCGACGAACACACGGCGTGGACCGGGGTGACCGATTTGGACCAGCCGTCCGATGCCCTGGTGAACCCGACCGGCACCTGGGCCGTGTCACCCGACTCGGCGTTGCTGCTGAACTTGCGAAGCAACCTGCGCATTGGCGGCCTGCCCAAAACCACCACCATGGCCGGACCGCATCTGGCCGACCTCCCGGACGGCAGGCTTGTGCTCACGGATCCCGAGATGAGCCGTCTCCTGATGTTGGAACCCGACAGCCTGCGGTTCACGCAGCTGGAACCCGAAACTCCCCTGATCCGCCCCGTGGGTGTGGATGTGCTGCCAGGGGACGGCCGCGTACTGCTCGCCGTGGCGGATGCCTGGCACTGTCGGGTATCGCTGTTTGCCTTTGACTCCGAAGTGCCGACAGATGGGTAGCACAGTCGGGAACCGGCGCCGCCGGTTCGTACTTGCATGCCTGGCCGGCACGGCAATCCTGCTGGCCGCCTGTGTGAACGGACTGCCGGTTCCCGAAACGCTATCCGCCGTGCCGGCACCGTGCGGTGTGGCGGGAACTGCACAGGCGGCCCTGCCGCGCGTCGCGGATCTGATGGAACCGGAACAGGCGGCGCGGGTGCAAGCCACCGCGGCAATGCTGTCCGATTTGCCGCCGCCGATGGACCTGGCGGCCCTGATGGCCGCCACTGATCCGGACCTGGAGGATGTGCCGGTCGCTCTGGCGGATCCCTTGCCGACATGGACGGAAGGCGACGAGACCATATTTCAGGTGCCCCATGCCGAGACCGGCGAGGTGCGTCCCGTGACGGCCGAGCTCGTCCACGCCTCCGACCTGAGCTACGTGTGGCTGGAAGTCGGTCAACCGCAACGCAACCGCGTGCGCAGGCTGGCGGCCCGGTTCGACAACGAATTGATGATTCCGCTCCAGGAAATCTTCGGTACGCCGCCCGACGACGGGTTCGATCGCGACCCGCGGGTGCACATTCTGTTCGCGGAACTCGAGGGGCCGGTGGCCGGTTTCTTCTCCAGCCGGGAGTCGATCAGTCGGGTGGCGGTGCCGGAGTCCAACGAGAAGGAAATGCTGTTCATTCACGCGAATACCCTGGACGATCCGGACTGGGCCGCCCAGGTCGTGGCCCACGAGTATCTCCACTTGGTCCAGTGGTCCAACAGCCCCGGTGAGCAGGAGTTCATCGACGAGGGCTTGGCCGAATTGCCGCCGGCGCTGGGGTTGTTCGGGGAGGATTATCCCGGCTCGCTGGTTCGTTGGAGCCGGAACCCGCGCATTGCATTGACCAGTTGGTCCATGGACGCATCGGACAGCGAGTTGCACTACGGTGCGGCACTTGGCTACGCGGCTTGGCTGACAGACACGTTTGGCGTTGACGCGGCGCGGGAACTGCTGACCCACCCCGACCCGGGTGCCGTGGGCGTGAACGGCTTTCTGAGCGACCGGGGATGCCGGTTGTCCTTCGACGACACCTACGCGGACTTCAGCCTGGCCGCGTTCCTGGGCCGGCCGCACCTGTACGGCAGCGGAGGCCCTTTGGGTATCCGGAGCCTGGTTGAAGCGCAGGACCCGGTCTGGGCGCAGGCGCGGACGGCTCGGCGGCTGAGGCCCCACTGGCCGGTGCGGGATGCCCTGCGGCCCCATGCAACTCGTTACCTGGAGGTGGCCGGGGACGAATTGGGGACGCCGGAGACGATCGTGTTTCAGGGAGAGCCGCAGGTTGCGGTACTGCCGGGTTTGGACCCGGCGCAACCGGTCCTGTGGAGCGGCCGCTGGGGCGATCGGCACGCCTCGCTGACTGTGGACTTGGACCTTCGGACTCTATCTCCGGGCGCGGCAGCGACTCTGGAAGGGCGTCTGTGGTGGGTCATCGAGGAAGGTTGGGACTACGCCTACGTGATGGTGAGTCGGGACGGGGAGGAATGGACTCTGCTGCAAAGCGACTTCACCACGGACACCAACCCGGCCGGCAACAATCTGGGCCACGGCCTGACCGGAGACAGCGGCGGTTGGCGCAAAGTGGTTTGGGATCTTGGTTCGTGGAGCGGAGAGCTGGTACAGCTGCGCATCAGCATGGTGACGGACAGCGCCGACACGCAGCCGGGCCTGGTAATCGGGGGTCTGGAAGTGGTGGAGACGGGCTGGCGGCTGGATCCGGCGGAATCCCTGCCGGCCGTGCGGCGCGACGGCTGGCTCCAGGTGCGGGAACCGTTGGCTGTCACCTGGCTGGTGCAGAGCGTTGTGGTCGATCCGGGGGCCGGCACCGTGCGTTCCGTGCATCGGGCCGTGGCGGACGCGGACGGGCTGCTGGAGCTGGAGCCGGAGACTTGGCCGGATCCGAACGAGAAGCTGTTCCTCCTTGTGTCCCCCCTGGTGCCGCAGGTTACGGTTGCGCTCAACTACGCGGTGGAACTGCGTCAATGACGCCCTGTCCGCGCATCCGGGGACGATCCACAGATAGTGACGGTCGACTTGGATTGCATCCAGTCATCCCCGGTGCCGGCAGTCGACAGTCCGCGGTTCACGCGGCGGGAATCGGAAACGTCTCCAGCCGTTCCATTAGGTAGGTTGGTGGTGTTGTCGGAGGATGGTCGTGTACTGCTCGCCGCGGCAAATGCTTGAACCGGTCGGGCGTTGCCATTGGCTTTTCAAGGCAAGGTGTCGGCGGATGGGAAGTGCAGTTCGGAACCGAAGACGGCTTTGGTTTGAACGCGCGTGCCTGGCCTGCGTGGCGTTTCTGCTCACAGCCTGCGCGACCGGGCGTACGGCTGCCGAACCGCCTTCCATCGTGTCTGCCCTGTCCGCCGTGTCCAGGCCGTGCGGTGTGGCAGGAACCGAGGAAGCAGCCTTGCCGCGCGTCGCGGACCTGATGGACCCGGAGCAGGCGTCGCGTATGCACGCCACCGCGGCGATGCTGTCCGAACTGCCGCCGCCGGTGGATCTGGCCGCCTGGATTGTGGCCACCGACCCGGACTTGCAGGAAGTGCCGGCAGTCTTGCCGGATCCACTGCCGACATGGCGGGAAGGCGACAAAACCGATTTCTTTGTGTCGGATCCCGAAACTGGAGTGGTCCGCCCCGTGACGGCCAAGCTTGTCCGCGCGTCTGATCTGACCTATGCCTGGCTGCAGGCCGGGCAGCGGCGGCGCAACTTGGTGCGGAGGTTGGCGGCTCGGTTCGACGGCGTCCTGTTGTCGCTGCACGAGATCTTCGGCACGCCGCCCGACCACGGGTTTGACAGGGACCCGCGGGTACACCTGCTGTTTGCGGAACTCGAGGAGACGACGGCAGGCAGTTTTTCCACCTTTGAGTCGATTAGCCGGCTGGCTGTGCCGAAGTCCAACGAAAAGGAGATGATCTTCATCAACACGCGCGGACTGGAGAACACGGACCCTCCAAGTCTTGGTCCACGAGTATATCCACCTGGTCCATTGGTTCACAAGCCCGGGCGAGCAGGAATTCATCGATGAGGGACTGGCCGAACTGCCTACGGTGTTGGGGGTATTCGGGGAGGCCTATCTCGACTCGTTGGTCCTGTGGAGCCGGGATCCCCGCGTTTCACTGACCGGCTGGTCCATGGACGACCCGGACAATGAACTGCACTACGGCGCGGCGCTGGGTTATGCGGCTTGGTTGACGGAAGCATTCGGCTTGGACGCCGCCCGGGAACTATTGGCCCATCCTGATCCGGGTTTCGCCGGCGTAGATGGTTTTCTGCGCGACCGGGGATGTCGGTCATCCTTCGACGACACCTATGCGGACTTCATCCTGGCTGCATTCTTGGGGCAGCCGCATCTGTACGGCAGTGTGGGCCCCTTGGGTATCCGGAGCCTGGTCGAAGGACAGGATCCCGTTTGGACAAGGCGCAAGGCCGACGGCCGGCTCACCGTTGGCCGGCCGCTGCAGGAGGCCCTGCTGCCGTACGCAACCCGTTACCTGCGCGTGCCTGGTACCGCACTCCATACGCCTGGAACCATTGCGTTCAAGGGCAGCCCGCAGGTGGCCGTGGTACCGGGTTTGGATCCGACACTTCCAGTCCTGTGGAGTGGCCGCTGGGGCAAGCGGCACTCCTCCCTGACCGTGGAGCTGGACCTCACGGCCTTGGCGCCGGGCACTCCTGCCACGCTCCAGACGCGCTTGTGGTGGGTAATCGACGAGGATTGGGATTATGCCTACGTGATGGTAAGCCGGGACGGGAAGGAATGGATCCTGCTGCGCAGCGACTTCACAACTGATGTCAGCCCAGCTGTCGGCAATCTGGGGCCTGGCCTTACCGGGGACAGCGGAGGCTGGCAAAGGATTGCGTGGGATCTGAGTTCCTGGTCCGGCGAGGCGGTGCAGCTGCGCATCAGCATGATGACGGACAGTGTCGACACATGGCCCGGACTGGTGATTGGGGACCTGGCAGTGCCGGAGACGGGCTGGCGGCTTGACCCGGCAGAAGCCGTGTTGGGAGCACGGCGCGCCGGGTGGCTCCATGTGCAGGAGCCCCTGACGGTAAACTGGCTGGTTCAGAGTGTCGTAGTCGACACGCAGGCGCGTACCGTACGTTCCCTGCACCGGGCCATGGCGAATGCCGACGGTGTGCTGGTCCTGGAGCCGGAGGACTGGCCGGCTTCGCACGAGGACCTGTTCCTGCTGGTATCGCCTTTGGTACCGCAGGTTGCGACAGCGGTCGACTTCGAAGTCGAACTGCGTCGGCGATGACCAACCCGTACCCACAGGGACACAGATTCAGGAAACGCGAAGGAGGAGAAGTGTGAGTTCACTAAGACTGGGATACGCGGGCTGTGGCTTCATGGCCCAAAACGTGCATCTGCCGAACCTGACGGCGTTGCCGGAGTGCGAGGTGGCGGCCTTGGCCGAGGTGCGTCCGGATCTCGGACGCAAGGTGCAGGCCAAGTTTGGCATCCCATCCTTCCATGAAGATCACATGGGTTTGGCCCGGGACGACAGCCTGGATGTGCTGGCGGTGTCGTCCGGATTCACAACCCAGGGCGAGATCGCGATCGACTTCCTGCGCACCGGCCGACCCGTCTTCATGGAGAAGCCGATGGCCCTGTCCCTGCGTCAGGCGGACCGCATCCTGGAGGCGGCCCAAACACCGGGCGCGCGGCTCATGGTGGGCTACATGAAGCGGCACGATGCCGGCAACCAGCTGGCACTGGAGCGGGTGCGGGAGTTCCGGAGGTCGGGCGAGCTGGGCGACGTGATGTACGTGCGGGCCCACGGGTTCTGCGGAGACTGGATCTGCGGCCTGGATGTCGACCGCATGGAGACCAGCAACCTGCCGTTGCCAGCCGAGGCGCGTGAGGGGCCCGACTGGCTGCCGGCGGACCACAGGCCCCACTATGTGAACTTCCTGCAGCAGTACGTCCACAACCTGAACTTCATGCGCTACCTGCTGGATGCCGGCGACGACGCGGAGGTGGTCGCGGTGGACTTGGACTCAACCAGTCACCAGGGCGTGTCCGTTTTCCGGATCGGCGGGGTGCGCTGCATGCTGGAAACCGGCAGGCTGGACTACCATCGATGGGACGACCATACACAGGTGTATTTCCGCCAAGGGTGGGTTCATACCTGGGCTCCTCCCCTGCTGAATGAAAACCTACCGGCGGAAGTCGAGATCTACAGGGGCGGCCCACGTCACAGCTACGAACGGCCGCTGCCCCGGGATCGCTGGTCCTGGGCCTATCGCCGCGAAATGGAAGCCTTTCTGGACTGCGTCCGGACCGGGGAGCCGTTCCTGGCGAGCGGTGAGGATGCCCGCACCGACATCCGGTTGGTGGAGGAAATTTACCGCTTGCATCTGGGATGAACCCAACCCAAAGGCAAGCACATCAATTGACGTTGACGCGCGCCGAACCTATACTGACGCCTGCACTCTGTGCGGTACCGGGCCCCCGTGGTGGAATTGGTATACACAGCAGGTTGAGGGCCTGTGCCCGTATGGGCATGTCTGTTCGAGTCAGACCGGGGGCACCTGCCGCACAGTTGCCCTTCCCGAAATCCGATCAAGCCAGTTGCCAGCCCGAGCAGGAGGCCGTTTGTGGGCGATTCCATTCTCTCCAGCACCGACGCGCGCGCCATGCGCGACCAACTGCTCAGGGACGGCTACTGCATTATTCCCGGCGTGCTGCACGGGAATGCCCTGGTCCGCGCCCAGGACTTCATCGACGATTTCCTGGACACGCATCCCATTCCCCACCGCTTTCGCTTTCAGGGCAGCGACTTCCCCATCATCAACGAGAAAGTGGTCAACGCCTACCTGAGCGGGGAGCGTCCGCTTCTGGAGGAACGTCGGCCCTTCTACACGCGCATGACGGACGAGCTCCTGGACAACCCGGTGCAGAAGCAGGTGTGCGACGCGCTGGGCCTGGAGAACATGACGCATGGCAATGCCGCCCTGATCCTGAGCAAGCCAGCCCACGGACCCGCCCTCTACTGGCACCAGGACGGTATGGCCTGGAACCATCCCCAGTCGGGCCTGCCGTGGCCGACCAAGATTTTCCTGTCGTACTACATGGTCGACACCACGCCCCACAACGGTTGCCTGCGGGTCATTCCGGGTACCCACCTGCACCGCATCGACCTGCACGACGAGTTGCCGGACGCCCATGAAGAGGAGTTGCAGGACGAGGCCACGGACGAAAGCCATGCGGCCTTTCGGGATCATCCGGACGCCGTTGACTTGGCAGTCAAGGCGGGGGATTTGGTGATAGCCGACAGCCGGGTCCTGCATGCGGCCCACCCCAACCGTTCCGATGCCAGGCGTTCCCTGCTGTTGCAGTGGTGGGACGTGTTTCCCTATCCCTCCATGCCGACCTGGTGGGAGGGGGAGCGGCCGCCGGAACTCGACATGAAGGTTGAGGACGCGCTGCCGTCCCAGCGCACCCCCAGCGAGTTTCTGAAGGACTGACCGGGGGTTCCGGATCCGCATTGCGGCCGGAACACCACTGGACAGGGACGATGACGGCGCGTGCAGCCGGCGCGCGCCGATTCCGTTCATGACGGCTATAGGGACGCACCACATCATTGAACCCGGGGGCACGTCTCGTCCTCCCCCACCGCTTACCGGAGGGTGCGCCCTCCGGATGGAGCCAATCCGCGGCCGCTGACCCGGGCTGCGCCAGCCCGATCGGCAGTGGACGGTATCTTGGCGCCTTGGTTCGGGGACGAGGTACAGGCGTTGATGGATGGGCAGGCCTGACAGCAACTCAAGGTTGGTCCTGACAACATGCAACCGGGCAAGCTGACGTTGCGTAGCTAATTCAAGACTTGCGCCCGGACCTAAACGGAACTGTTCCCGATATGGCCCATCTTCTCAGGCCGATCACGGTCACGCTGGGTGTTGTCCTGGCATCCATCACCGCCCTGCTGGCACTCGTGGCTGCAGGCGCAACGGAAACAACTGTGCTCTACAGGACGATGTTGATGCTGTTGCAGCCGGTGGCCATTGGGGTTTTCGTCGCAGCGGCACAATCCCGTTGGCCTTTGCCGCGACGGGCCCAATGCGCCGCGGTGATCGGACTTGGGATCTACCTGTTGGTGACCGTAGGCTTTGCGGTGGCTGTCGCTACAGGCTGGACAAGCGGCTTTCTCTTGAGCGAACTGGCTTCGTCGGGAGGGATGATCGAGATTGATTTGTCCCTGATCCTGTCGGAACGGGATGTCATGGTACCCACAACACTGTGCCTGACCGCTGCGGTCGCGTTGGCAGTTCTGCTGGCCATACAATCCCGCGGGCGTCGAAACCCAATGCAGGTGTTGTGAAGAACAGAAAGTTGGCCTTGCGGGCTGTCGCGCGCGGCACCATGATCTTCCGGGCCGCGGAAAGGCGGGGACTGCAGGGCGGGGCAGTTCAAGCGCGGAACAATCTACGGGACCTGCAAGGACCTGCGGCACACGTGTCGACCGCCTTGCGCGTGGAACAGGCCAAACCGGGCCACGGTTGGGCCGGCATGGCAAGTTGACGGGTTGGACGGTTAGGCGTCGGTAGCCTGCCGCTCCCGTTCCCGCTGCTCCGCTTCGCGTTCACCTTCCGCGCGTCGGGTTGCGGTGCAGCCCCCGCAGGAGCCGCACGACGGGTCCTGCTTGGGTGGCAACAGTTCGTCGACCTCGAACTCGGCGTTGATGTCATTTTCCAGCGTCACGGTCACCGACTTCTTGAGCGGAAAGATGTAGCGGACCTTGCCTGCGCCCTGTGGGGTCACCACCCGGGCCCCCACCTTGGGCAGTGAGCGGGTGAGGGAGCGGTACATCTCGTCCTCATAGGACAGGCAGCAGAGCAGCCGTCCGCACACTCCGGTGATTTCGTCCCGGTTTTCCGTCAACTGCTGGGTGCGCGCCATCTCCGGACGGATGTGGCGGAACTCCCGCAGCCAGGTGGTGCAGCACAGCTGCCGCCCACACTTGCCGACGCCGTCCAGCAACTTGGCGGCTTCCCGGTCCCGCACCTCGCGCATCTCGATGCGCGCCTTGAGACGGCGGGCCATGTCCCGTTGCAGATTGCGCATTTCGCGCTGGCGACGGCGCTTGCCGGAAGCCCGGTAGGAAACTGTGAGCTGGCCGCCGTCGAGGTTGTAGCTGCATTCCAGCACACGCATGCGCAGGCCCCGCTCGCGTACTTCCGACTGCCACAGATCGAGCGCCTCGGATTCCAGATCCTTCAGCCGTTCCCTTTCCAGCAGGTCCCAGACGGTGGCGCGCCGCAATACGGACTTGGTCGGCTCGTGGTCCGGCCGGACGCCGTGGGGCGGCTGCACGACCTGGACCAGGGCCGGGCCGTCCTTGCCCTCGACGATCAGGTATTCGTCGCGTTCCAGGTCCGCGAAGTTGTGCGCGTTGAAGTCGTAGGTGCGGCCGACCGGCCGGAACTGTACGGTGACGACGGTTGTCATGGATTGTAATCCTGCCTCCGCACGGGACCGGGTCTCCCGGTCCGCCGCGGCCGGCGATGGGATGGGCCCGCCTTCAGGCGGCCATCGGCATGTGAATCATGAGACTGGTCATGACCAGGCGGCCGTTGACATTGGCGCGCATCTGCTGGATGGCGCGTTCAAGCCGTTGCAGAAAGGCCGTGACATCGGCGGCGCGTACCCGCGCCGCGAGGGCTTCCAGCTCGTCCTCACAGTCTACATTAACGCAGCCATCCGCCAGATCATGCTGGATCAGCCAGACATCCCGCCACCACCAAAGCCAGAAGTCGACCTGTTCCTGCAGCTGGACGGGGGAACTGCGCACGGCCAGGGCGTCGGCTCGGGCCAGCCTTTCCGGGATGGAGCTTGCGGCCAGGTCCGTTGCCAGGGCCCGATTGCAGTCCCGGCGTTGCCACATCCGGGTATTCTCCAACTGCAGGACAGCCCAGCCCATGCGGCCCTGTGCGAGACGCGACAACAGGTCGGCCCGTTCCGGCTCGGCTCCCCACCGGATTTGCAGGGCGGTGCGCAGGGTGTCGCGGCTGGCGGGCCTCAGCTTCAAGGTCTGGCAGCGGGACACGAGCGTCGGCAGAATGGCGCTGGTGTCCGTTGCCGTGGCCAGCAACAGCGCGGCCACGGGCGGTTCCTCGAAGGTCTTGAGCAGATGGTTGGCAAATGCCGGGGTCGCCCGCTGCAGTTCCCGAATCAGGACAACCCGGAATCGACTCTGGAATGGCTTCATTACGGTGAAGTGCAGGACGGCATCCGCCTGTTCCGCACGCAGCACGCCGCCGTCCCGGTCCGGCTCGCCATCGGTTGTGGTCGGGTCGACCAGCAGGAAGTCGGGATGGTTGCCACCGGCGAAGCTTGCGCAGTCGGCACACGCGCCGCAGGCCGTGCCGGTCGGTTCCCGGCACAGCAAGGCACCGGCCAACTGGCTGGCAAGGGTGCTCCTGCCGATATGCCGGACTCCCGTCAGCAGATAGGCATGGCGCAGACGGGACCACGCGGGCGGTTCGGGCCCGGGATCGGGGGTGGCTACATCGATCAGATGGGCGACAGCCCAGTCGTGGCCGACCAGAGGCCGGCCCACGGACAGTTCGGTGTCCATGGTGGCAGTGTATTACGTGAGGAGCCTCAATCCAACGCCACCCCGCTGGGTTGAGGGATTCGACCGTTCGGAAACAACAAGGCCCTCCGGCATGCCGGAGGGCCTTGACCATCGATGTTCCGGCAGACGCCGGGCAGATGCCGGGATTGGCTACTTGACCTCGGCCTTGGCGCCTTCCGCCTCGAACTTGGCGGCGGCTTCCTCGGCTTCGTCCTTGGTAACACCCTCCAGCACGGCAACCGGGGCGCTTTCCACGAGGGCCTTGGCTTCCTTGAGGCCCAGATCGGTCATGCCGCGCACGGCCTTGATGACCTGGATCTTCTTGCCGCCGATATCGGTCAGCATCACGTCGAACTCGGTCTGCTCCTCTTCCACCGCCTCTTCACCGGCGGCAGCCGCGCCGGGGGCGGCTGCCATCGCGACCGGAGCCGCGGCGCTGACGCCCCAGGCTTCCTCGAGCATTTTGACCAGTTCGGCCGCTTCCAGCAGCGTCAAGCCGTCAAGGTCCTGCTTGATCTTTTCAATGTCAGCCATGGTGTCCTCTTTGAATGAACAGTTGATTGGGTTGAGTTGGGGTTGAACGTTTGCAGGGAGCCTGTGGGTTTAAGCGGCCTCGCTGTGCGCCCGCAGGACCTGGGCCAGGTCCCGCGGCGGCGCGGAGATGACGCGGTAGAGCGCATTGGGCACCGCATCCACCATTCCGACCAGCTCGCGGGCGGGGGCGGAGATGGTGGCCAGGAGTTTGGCCTGCATCTCGGCCAGGGAGGGCAGTTCCGACAGCTGCTCGGCGTCGGGGGCTTCCAGCCACTGTCCCGACATCCAGGCGCCGGAGATGTGGAACGGATGATTGTTCCTCAACTCCCGGGCAATGTGGGACTTCAGTTCCGTTACCGTGTGGCCAATGTCCTCGCCGCTGAAGACCACGGCTCTGGAACCGGTGAAGACCGGCACCTCGACATCGGGGTGGCAGGTGCTGAGGGCAATGCGCAGCAGGCGGTTCTTGACCACCATGAAGGTGGCCCCGGCATTCTGCATGCGGTACCGAATGTCCTGCATCTCCGGGACGCTGGTTCCCTGATAGCCGGTGAAGACCAGAGCGGCCGAGTCGGTCACCAGATCGGTGTACTGGGCAACCAGTTCTTCCTTGCGTGCGCGGCTGAGAGCCATGGTGGTCGTTGTCCTTGTGTGGCGCAGGGCCAACAAAAAAACCCGCTGTCCTTGACGAAGCGGGGCAGGCGCACGGCAGACCGCGGATCCTCGGCGGATCCCGGGTCGCCGTTCCGCACCGGGCCTCGACAGGCAGCCTTCGGGGCTTTATGGCGTGCGCCGCCTGTGGTCTTCGGTCGGGCGTAAGAGTGTTTGATGCAGGCAATATAGTCCACAGCACGGGCTGCCGCCAAATTTCCAGTCGCATGCCGATTTGAGGCGCGGGGCCCGGTTGGTAGGATTGACCATGCCTGCCCTCACCACCCAACCAAAGTGAATCGGTATGCCGACCGCCCCTGTAGTGAGGTCAGGCACGGGCAGTGCCAGTCTGGCGGCCCTGGCCAACGTGCCGGACGCACGCAAGGCGGTCGGTCACGGATATTTTTCCGGAGGCCTGCGCGCGGTTCCGTTGCCGGAGAACCGGCTGTACCACCCTGAGTTGGCGAACCATATTCGAGAAATGTCCGGTGGTCGTGGCCGGACCGTCCCGTCTCCACCGCGACAGCTACCGGTTGTCATAGGAGGAACCGGCCATGCCTGACAGGATTCGGTTTGGTCTGATTGGGGCCGGATGGCGTTCCGACTTTTTTCTGCGCATTGCCCGGTTGATGCCGGACCGCTTCGAAGTGGCTTGCGTACAGGTCCGGAATCCCGCCAAGGGCAAGGCCTACGCCGCGCGTTGGCGCGTACCGGTGGTGGAGACGCTGCCGGAGTTGCTGGCGGTGGAGGACCTGGAGTTCGTCGTGGTGTCGGTGAGGCAGTCGGCGGCGGCCGCGGTAATCGGCGATGTGGTTGCCGCAGGCATGCCGGTCCTGACGGAGACACCGCCTGGGCGCACGCTTGCGGAGTTGGAGGCCTTGACAGCCCTTTCCCAACAAGGTGCCCACATTCAGGTTGCGGAGCAGTACCAGTTCCAACCCATGCACGCCGCGCGCATTGCGGTGGCCGCCAGCGGCCGGATCGGAGATGTCACGCAGGTGCAGGTGTCCGCGGCCCATGGCTACCATGGAATCAGCCTGATGCGTCTGATGCTGGGCGCCGGCTTCGCCGACACGGAAATTCATGCCGTCACGGTGGAATCGCAGCTGCTGGCCGGGCGCGGACGGGTGGACCCGCCGCCGCCGGACAGGCTGGATCCCTCCCATCAGACCTTGGCCCTCTTTCGTTTCAGCACGGGACAGACAGGCTTCTTCGACTTCACCGGAGACCAGTATTTCTCCTGGGTCAGGGCACCGCGTGTCCTGATCCGGGGCACGCGCGGCGAAATCCTGCAGGGCACGGTCGCGTGGCTGGCGGATTCCCGGACACCGCTCACACTGCCGTTGCGGCGCGTGGATGCGGGCCACGGCGGCAACCTGGAGGGATTCCACCACAAGGGCATCCAGTTGGGGGACGAGTGGGTGTACCACAACCCAACCCTGCCCGGCCGTCTGGCCGACGACGAGATTGCGGTGGCGGACTGCCTGCTGCGCATGTCGGCCAACGTGCGCCGCGGTGAACGGTTCTACGACCTTGCCCAAGGCGCGCAGGACCAGTATTTGAGCCTGTTGATGGACGAGTCGGTGCGGACGGGCAAGCCGGTGCGTTCCAGCCGGCAGGCTTGGGCAACCGAGGCTTGACGGCGAGTTTGGATTGGCGTTTGCGGCGGCTTGTTAAACGGTTACGGCTTTCGCAGGAGACAGTTGGCTTCTCCTGATCCCGTCAGGGAACCAAATCGCCCTTCACCCAGGCAACCAGTGCCTTGGAGGGAGATGCCAACTCTTCAATGGAATTGAAGTAATAGTCCTCCCAGCCCTTTTGGGGCAACCCGGTAAACAACATCAGGTTAAGCGGGTATTCAATTGAATCGGTGCCAACGCGAAAATCGTCCCGGAACAGGAACGTGGGCTTGCCCAGGGCGATCGCCATGCCCAGTTCCACCATGACGCCCTCGTCCGGTGGCCAGCCATTGACAATGGCGACGATGCCGTCGGATTCCCTGACATCGCGGAAATCGGCTTGTCCCACCCGATAAGCCCAGCCTTCCTGGCCGCGCTCCTCCTGATTGTTGCGGGAGAAAGGCTCCCAAACCTCCAAGCCTATGGCTTCCAGCGCCTGTACTATCTCCGGCAAGAGGCGCTGTCGTTGCTGTTTCGAGAATCCGTAAGGATTGGCCAAGTACACGGTCTTCATTTGCTCTCGCTCCCTTGCATTGTTGCTCGCGATTTTCGCGAGCGTGTCCAGCCGGTTTACAGGGCCCAAACCCTACTGATTGGTCTCCTGCTTCGCAGGCTGGGCGTAGCGCACAAACAGGTAGTCCAACGGGCCCTCCGTGAATTGCACGTTATGGTCAAGGCATCCATCCTGGGGGAATTCCGCTTGGCAGCCGCTGTCAAACCATAATCGGTCCGGTCGGGCCAGCCAATGGATGTTGTACACCATCGCGATCATGTGTCGGATTTGATTCGACGGGTTGGGCATGCCCCTGTGCCAAAGACGGGCGTCGCGTATGACCAGGCTGCCCTTGGCCGTATTGGCCCTGACCGGCGGTACCTCAGTCCGTCTTTGGGCTTCGGTCTCGGTGTCTACGCGACGCTCGCCGCCGAGGGACAGAAGATGAGTGCCGGGCCACAACTCCGTGCTGCCATTGCCTTCGGTGACATCCACCAGGGACACATTGACGATGAGGGAAGCCGGGGGATGCGCGGTCCGGAGTTTGGGCCATAGGGGCTCCGCGTCCGCGTGCAGCGGTTGCATAGGGCTTCCGGGGCAGTTCGTATTGCCATTGTAGAACCGGTTGTACATGCCATCGCCCAGGACGCTGTGGGTCACCTGGACGGCAAATGGATTGGCCACAATGTCCCCGAATACAAACGGGGCCAATGGCGGCGGTGCCTGCTGCAGGTGTCCGGGCAGGTGTCCGGCGCCGCCCCATTGCTCCGCGGCGATCAAGCGCCGGGAATCGGCCGTCATGCGCGGCAACAAGCAGTCCAAGTGATCATGGTCGATCACATCCCGCAGGATGACGTATCCGTCACGCAGGACGGCTTGCACGGCCCGTTGCAGATTGGCCGCGGAAAGTTGCTGGGCGGATCGCTCGGATAAAGAAGCTGCGATCTCCACGGGCCTGATGCGTTGTTATGGCGGAAATGAAATCATACCGGGATCAAAGCATACACGTCCCACCGCGGCTTGCAAGGTCGTCATCGCAGGCACCGGAGACGGATCCGGCACAGTCGGTCCAGTCGGACATGAAGACCGTTGTCGACTCAGACCATGCCGTTCAAACAATCAAGCAGCCATCCGGTGGGACCGAGCCGGAGCGTCCGACACGCCGCGGCGAGGATATACGCGGAACAGGGGGTAGCTGCAGTGCGCTAAAACCTGATTCAACCTTATCCGTGCTATCCTAACCGTCATGAGTGAACGGGGCAGGTTGGTCAAGATCGGCGAAGCGGCGCGACTGCTCGGCACCCAGCCGGTCACGCTGCGGAAGTGGGAGCGCACCGGTGAGTTGCTGCCGGCGCGGAAGTCGCGTGCCGGCACGCGCTACTACGCGGTGTCGGACCTGTTGGGCGTGGCCAACGAAGCCGCACCGACCCTGTGCTATGCGCGTGTGTCCGGTCACGATCAGAAGGCGGATTTGGACCGGCAGCAAGCCGCGCTGGAAGCCTACTGCGCGGCCCAAGGCTGGCGGACCGAGACGATTCGAGACCTCGGATCCGGCCTGAACTACCGGAAGCAGGGCCTGCAGCGGCTGTTGGATCTGATCCTCAAGCGGCAGATTCGGCGATTGGTGCTCACGCATGAGGACCGGCTGTTGCGCTTGGGTGCGGAACTGGTATTCGCACTGTGCGAACTGCAAGGCATTGAGGTCGTGATCATCCATCAAGGCGATCCGCCCGCCTTTGAAGAGGAACTGGCGCAGGACGTGTTGGAGATCATCACGGTCTTCCGTGCGCGGCTGGACGGCAGTCGGTCGCACCCGTCGCGCAAGCTGATCGACAGTCTCAAGGCAGCCTCCGAAACGTGATCCGGTCGCACAAAATCGCTTTGGACCCGAACGACCGGCAGGCCGGCTTGCTGATGCAGCATTGCGGTTGGGCGCGCACCGCGTCCAATTGGGCCATCGACACGTTTGCGGCCGCCTGGTTCACCGGTGAAGGCGAGGACAACGAGTGGCTGACGGACAGGGATCTGCGGCCGCTGTTCAATGCCGTCAAGCGCGACCTGTTTCCGTGGTCCTGCGCGCTGTCGCAGGCACCGGCCAAGAACGCCATCATCCACACCGGCCAGGCGCTCAAGAACTGGGGTGCGTACTGCCGGGCGCGGAAGGCCGGCAAGCCGGCGCGGCGCGTAGGCTTTCCGAAGTACCGCAAGCGCGGCCGGCACATGTCCTACACCGCGTCCAACGGTCGCAATACCATTCGACCGGACGGCCGATGCGTGCGGCTGCCCGGTGTCGGTTTGGTGAGAATGCGCGAGGCGCTGCGCTTTGCCGGCGACATTACAGCCGTCACGGTGAGTCTGTACAGCGGTCGCTGGTATGCCGCGTTCACGGTCGATACCGGCGAACCGGAACCGGCCCGGCGTGCAGGCGAAACCGTCGGCATCGACATGGGCCTGACCGTGTTGGCCACACCGTCGGACGGCGATCCCATAGAGAATCCGAAGGTGCTGGCCGCGGAGCTCGCCAAGCTGCGGACGCTGGACAAAGCCATTGCGCGCTCGCGCAATGTGCATGGCAAGAATCAACCGTCCCAGCGGCGGAACCGTCTGTACGAACTGCACAACCGTCAACATGCCCGCGTGCGTCACTTGCGTCGCGACCATCACCACAAGGCCACCTGTGCGATAGCCAAGACATGGGCCGTGGTGAAGGTCGAGACGCTGAACGTGGCAGGCATGGCGAAGAACAAGCGGCTGGCGCGGTCCATCTCGGATGCCGGCATGGCCGAGTTTGTGCGGATGCTGGAATACAAGTGCGCGTGGTACGGCGCGCAGTTTGTGAAGGTGGATCCGTGGTTTGCCAGCAGCAAGACCTGCAGCGCGTGCGGGGCCGTGAAGGCCGAACTGTCGCTGTCGGAACGAACCTACCATTGCGACCGCTGCGGATTCGAGTGCGACCGGGACCTGAACGCCGCCCGGAACATCAAGGCGTATCCGGTGGCCAGCTCGGCTGCCGTCAACAGCGCGCGGAGACCTGATAAGACGGCCGGAGACGGTCGCGCAGGTCGTTGAGGTGCGTAGCCAAGCGGCCCGGATCAATCGGTACCGATTAGATCCGGTAAGTGTAAGGCTTGGAGAGCGGTTGTTGGTGCCGCCGGAGCGGCTGGTCGGGTTTACTTCCCGGGTGCGCCACGCGGCGCACAACATTTCCGTCACGTGGAAGGTGGTTCTCAACCTGCCGCATCGGGAGGCCAGAGCCACGGGGAAGGTGCCGGCAAGCGCGCCGGCCGACTGGAGCGGGCCATGCCTGCTCCAGCCTGGTTGCCACGGAATGCGGCTGTCCGGTATTCGGGATCGGTTGCGCGGACGAACCGCGGGGACGGCTAGCCGTCCCCCTGCATCTGCATGGCCTGATTGACGTCGACGGCAACGCCGGGCCCCATCGTCGAGGCCAGGGCCACGCTCTTGATGAAGGTACCCTTGACGGTGGAGGGCTTGGCCTGCACCATGGCGGACATGATGGTGGCCATGTTCTCGTGCAGCATGTGCGGTTCGAAACTGGCCTTGCCGATGCCGCAGTGGATGCCGGCGGTGCGGTCCACGCGGTACTCCACGCGGCCCTTCCGGGTTTCGTCGATGATGGCGCCCAGCTGGTCCGCGTTGACAATCGTGCCGGCCTTGGGACTGGGCATCATGCCCCGCGGGCCCAGGATGCGGCCCAGGCGGCCCACCACCCGCATCATGTCCGGGGTGGCCAGGACCACGTCGAAGTCGGTCCAGCCCTGCTGGATGCGCGCAGCCAATTCCTCGCCGCCCACCTCGTCGGCACCGGCCGCCTCGGCCACCGGGATGCCGTCCGGCCCGGCAAAGACCACGATGCGGACCGTGCGCCCCGTGCCGTGGGGCAGGGTCGTGACGCCGCGGATCTGCTCTTCGGACTTGCGGGGATCCAGGGAGGTGCTGAGGTGCAGCTCCACCGATTCGTCGAACTTGGCGCTGGCTCGCTCCTTGACGACGCGGATGGCCTCTTCGGGGGAATGGGTGGTCTTGCGGTCAAGGTCGGCCGCGGCCTTGCGGTAGCGCTTGCTCTTCTTTGCCATAAGGGAAACTCCTGCGGGGCTGGGGTTGGGTTCGGGCGGGTGGACCGGTCAGTCCTCGACCGTGACGCCCATGCTGCGGGCCGTGCCCTCGATCATGAGCATGGCCGCCTCGATGGTCCGGGCGTTCAGATCCTTCATCTTGGTTTCGGCAATGCCGCGCACCTGATCCCGCTTGATGACCCCCACCTTTTCCATGTGGGGCACGCTGCTGCCCTTGTCCAGGCCGATGGCTTTTTTGATTAGGTCGGAGGCCGGCGAGGTTTTGGTGATGAAGCTGAAGGAGCCGTCGGTGAAGATCTGGATCTCGACCGGAATCACCTGGCCCGCCTGCTGCTGGGTGCGGGCGTTGTACTCCTTGCAGAAGCCCATGATGTTGATGCCGTGGGGGCCGAGCGCGGTGCCCACGGGCGGTGCCGGATTGGCCTTGCCGGCATCCAGCTGCAGCTTCACGAGTGCCTTGAGTTTCTTTGCCATTGCGTCAGTTCACCTGTGGTCCTGTGGCTGATGGGTGCGGGCCGGATCAGCCCAGCTGCTCCAAGTGGACAATCTCCACCTCGACCGGCGTGTCCCGGCCGAAGATGCTGACCAGCACGCGGGCCTTGCCCTTGTCCGGCTGCAGCTCGTCCACCGAGCCGGCGAATTCGGCGAAGGGTCCGCTGGTGATGCGTACGCGTTCGCCCAGCTGGAACCTGACCTTGACCTTGGGCTCCGGCGACTCGATGCGGGACATGATCTGATCAACCTCGCTGTTGGACAGGGGGGTCGGTTCGTGGCCAATGCCGACAAAGCCGGTCACGCCCGGGGTCTCCCGCACACAGAGCCAGGCATCCTCGTTCAGTCTCTGTTGTGCGTCCAGCTTCATCTTGACCAGGATGTAGCCCGGAAAGAGCTGCCGTTCCACTTCCTTGGGCTGCTGGTCCCGAATCTCGATTTCGGTTTCGGTGGGGACGATGACATCGATGATGAAATCCCGCAGATCGATGAATTCGCCGTCTTCATTCATGACCGGGGTTTGGCGGCGGGCATCCAGATTGGCCTTGACCTGATGCTCCTTGCTGGAGTAGCAGTTGACCACGTACCAGCCGGTGGCGGCGGATTCCTCTTCCAGCAGCAAATCCTCGGCCGTGTCCAGGTCGTCGAGCCCGTCTTCCTGGGGATCCGGCGGCAGCCCGGCGTCGAAATTGGATTCCATGGCTTGCTCTGTTCTGTGGCAGGGGAGGGGCTGGGCCGGCCTAGAGCGTGATGATCCAGGTGATCACGTAGCTGAAGGCCAGATCAAGCGCATACAGGCAGCCGGCGGCGGCCAGGGTTACCAACATGACCACGGTGGTCAGCCGAATGCCTTCCTCGCGTGTCGGGAAGGTGACCTTGGACAGTTCGGTGCGCACTTCCCGGAAGAAGCGCAGCACGCGGCTGGGCACGCCGGCGGCGGCGGTGGCGGATCGGGTCATCGGGGGCGTGTCCGGCGTGCTGGGAGACGGGAAGAAAAAACAGGCGCGGCAGGACTTGAACCCGCAACCTTCGGTTTTGGAGACCGATGCTCTGCCAAATTGAGCTACACGCCTTGGATGACTACTCGAGGATTTCGGTGATGGAGCCGGCGCCGACGGTGCGGCCGCCCTCGCGGATGGCGAAGCGCGAGCCGGTCTCGAGGGCCACGGGCGAGATCAGCTCGACCTCCATCTCGACGTTGTCGCCCGGCATCACCATGTCCACGCCCGTGGGCAGCGTGATCGAGCCCGTGATGTCCAGCGTGCGGATGTAGAACTGCGGCCGGTAGCCCGGGAAGAAGGGCTTGTGCCGGCCCCCCTCCTCCGACGTCAGCACGTAGACCGCGGCCAGGTAGCGCGTGTGCGGCGTGATGCTGCCCGGCTGCGCCAGCACCTGCCCCCGCTCCACCTCGTCCCGGTCCACACCCCGCAGCAGGCAGCCCACGTTGTCCCCCGCGCGCCCCTCGTCCAAGAGCTTGCGGAACATCTCGACCCCCGTCACCGTCGTCCGGTGCGTGGCCTTCAAGCCCACGATCTCGACCTCCTCCATCGGCTTGATCAGGCCCCGCTCCACGCGCCCCGTCACCACCGTGCCCCGCCCCTTGATCGAGAAGACGTCCTCGATCGGCATCAGGAAGCTGCGCTCCACGTCCCGCAAGGGCTCCGGAATGTAGCTGTCCACGGCCGCGATCAGCTCCCGGATGCAGGCGTACTCCGGCGCCTCCGGATCCTCGCTCGCACTCTCCAGCGCCGCCAGCGCCGACCCCCGGATCACCGGAATGTCGTCCCCCGGAAACTCGTACTCGTCCAGCTGCTCGCGCAGCTCCAGCTCCACCAGCTCCAACAGCTCCTCGTCGTCCATCATGTCCACCTTGTTCAGGAAGACCACCATCGCCGGCACCTCCACCTGCCGCGCCAAGAGGATGTGCTCGCGCGTCTGCGGCATGGCCCCGTCCGGCGCCGACACCACCAGCATCGCCCCGTCCATCTGCGCCGCACCCGTGATCATGTTCTTGATGTAGTCCGCATGCCCCGGACAGTCCACGTGCGCATAGTGCCGCACCTCCGACTCGTACTCCACGTGCGAGATCGCAATCGTGATCCCCCGGTCCCGCTCCTCCGGCGCATTGTCGATCGCATCGAAGGCCTCGAACGACGCCAACCCCTGCAGCGACAGCACCTTCGTGATCGCCGCCGTCAAGGTCGTCTTGCCGTGGTCCACATGCCCGATCGTGCCCACGTTCACATGGGGCTTCGTCCGCTCAAATACCGCCTTGGCCATCTTCCGCTTCCTGCGAGCTGTTCAATACATGCATGTCCGTGCCGGCCGGCCACAGCCTGTCGGCACCGGGGCTGGAAAGCCCACAACCGGACTTGAACCGGTGACCTCCTTCTTACCAAGAAGGTGCTCTACCGACTGAGCTATGTGGGCCTGAGCCATGGGCGAGGGCGGATTCGAACCACCGAAGGCGATCGCCGTCTGATTTACAGTCAGATCCCTTTGTCCACTCGGGCACTCGCCCCTGTTTGGCATGTAGGCATCCCTGAAGCCGGCAGAGCCGACGATCGGACTCGAACCGATAACCACTTGTTTACAAGACAAGAGCTCTGCCGATTGAGCTACGTCGGCCCGAACCATGTCCAGGCGCGGCGACGATCCGAAAGCCGGAGCGCCGATATGCGGACAGTCCGGGACGGACCAGTTTCAGGGACAGCTTTCCTCCTTCCGTGCCACAACAGATCGGTCGATCATGATAGTGCAGGCCACGGACAAGTTCAAGATTTTCGCTACACGGATTGGCCTCGAAGCCGGAGCATCCCGTCCGCATGCATCGTGCCCGTTGGGGCTGCCGGTTCCCTTACATAAGACGGTGGAGGGGCCATTCGTGCTTGTCGGATGGCCGTCGCGGGGTTCGGAATTCCTGGTCCTTTTCGGCGGACGTGCGCCGGATAGCCTGTCCGGTGCAGCCAATGCCAACCGAAACCGGCGCGGTCACGGCCAACGGTAATCGGATGGCCCTTGCGAGGTTTGGCTTGGCTGTAAGCCTGCAATCCGGTGTGATGGGATGGACCATCTGCAAACCAACAAGTTGCACCGATGACTACAATTCGGGTCCGAATCGACATGCTTGGGCTCCAGGTTCCGTCCACCAGGAATTTGGACCCTGTCGCAATAGCCCATCGAGCCACACCCGTGTATCCGGCACACCTGCCCCCCCTGCATACCAGCGAAGCTTCGTTTGTCAGCATTCGCCGGTCCCAAGGTCTCTACGTGGACAAGACTGGCTACTTGCGCGATTTGCTGGCACTGGGTCCGAAGCCTCTTGACGGGGGGAGTAGAAGTCTCAGGCACAAGTACCAATTCCTGGCGCGGCCACGACGCTTTGGCAAGAGTCTGTTGGTTTCCACACTGGCAGCGTGGTTTCAGGGCGCACCAATGGTCGGCTGGGGCACCGGTGGTTCCGATCGGAGGGATTGGGGTTCGCATCTGCTTGCCGAATCCAAGTGGCTGTGGGAAGGCTTGGACGGCGAAGGTTGGCATGGCGCACATGGATGGCATCCGGTGGTCCACCTGACCATGTCCGACCTCATCACAAATGATGCCAACAGGCTGGAGCAGGGTCTGTCCCATCTGATGCGTCGGCTGGCACGTCATTGGAGGGGCCGAGGCGTGCCTTGGGGTGCAGACGGGTTGGCTCCCGAACCGGGTCCCGGAGATATGCCCGCGCTAGCTTTCGCAGACATCCTTGATGGCTTGCACCGGCATTTCGGCATCCAGCCAGTGGTCCTGATCGACGAATATGACGCGCCCTTGACCCAGTTCATTGCGCAGCCAGAGCACCTCCCGCCCGTTTTGGCGGCCATGCGCAGTTTCTACGGCGTGCTCAAATCTGCCGAGCATCATCTTTACGGCGTTTTTCTGACAGGAATTTCCCGGTTCGCGCGCGTCAATCTGTTTTCGGCCCTCAACAACTTGGTCGATTGGTCCGAACACGAGGCCTGCGGCGCGTTGTGCGGCTTCTCGGAACAGGAAGTGGAAGCCTGCCTGGCTCCATACCTGGATTGGTTGGGCGAGGCAGTCCCGGCGTTCGCCCGTGGCCAACTGCTGCAAAGGCTGCGGGAACACTACAACGGGTACCGGTTTGGGCGTACTCCTGATTTTCCTTCGGTCTACAACCCCTACTCCCTGCTCGAATGCATGCGCCTGCTGGAATCCCCGGCGGAACGTCGTCAAGCCGAACGGGGTCGTTGGCCAAACCGCTGGTCGGACTCGGGAACCCCGGCGTTCCTGATCGGTCTTGTGCAGCAGGGGAAGGCGTACTTGCCGGAGGATGTCGAGGAGTGGCCGCATCAAGCATTGAGCAACTACCGCCTCGACGAGCCCGACTACGCGGCTCTAATGGTGCAGACCGGCTATTTCACCTTAAGGGATGGCGGGGACCTACCCCTGCGCCTCGACTTTCCAAACCGGGAAGTGCGCGAAACCTATGCCCAGGACCTGCTCGCCATCTGCCATGCGAACTTCAACATACCAATCCTCAGACAGTTGCATGGCGCGCTGGCCGAAGGAGACGAGGCACAGTGGCTGGAGGCCCTGCATGCCTGCTTCCAACCCATGGCCCACCAGAATCTTCTGGCTGAGGCTTCCTACCGTGCCGTACTGCAAAGCCTTCTCATCGTGATGGAGATGGACCAGCGGGGCGAAGATTCCAGTTGGGGAGGCGATTCGGATTTGGTTGTTCAATTGGCCGAACGCGTGTATGTAATCGAGGTCAAGCTGAACCGCAACATCCAGGCGGCCCGCGATCAAGTCGAGCGGAAGGGCTACGCCAAACCCTGGTTCAACGGTCCCAGGACCGTGATCGGCATCTACCTGAATTTCCGCCGCGACCCACAGGGGACGGAAGCGACGGGCATCGACTGTGAGTGGGAAATCCTGTACCGGCCGTAGACCGCGGGCAGTTGGGCATCGGACTGTCCACCCCCTGCGCCGTCCGGAAGGGCGGCAGGGACCGGTTGTGTCCCGGAAGTTCGGCAGTTGGCCGCCGTCCACCGTACGCGGCTTACCTCGCGTGGTGCCCAAGACCGATAGTGCAGCGTTCCAGCCCGGCCAGATCCAATCGGGTCGATACGGCGGTGAAGCAACCCATCCTGCCCATCAGGCTCCGAATGTCAGGGCCTTGGTCCGGCCCGTGTTCGAGCATGACGGCTCCCCCCGGCAGCAGACGGTCCGGCAGGTCCTCCAGCAGACTCCGGATGACGTCCAGGCCATCCGTACCGGCCAACAGTGCCAGTTCCGGTTCGTGGAGCCGAATCCCGTTGGGAAGATGCGCCCACTCTGAGACCTTCACGTAGGGAAGGTTGGCCACTACCAGGTCGACCGGCTGTGGCAAGGGGTCCAACAGGCGGCCCGACAGCAACGAGACCCGGCCGGCAGGTCGCAGCCGCGCGCGGTTGGCTTCGGCAACACACAGGGCTGCCGGGCTGAGGTCCACACCGAACACCGACACCCGGACATGCCTGTGGGCCAGCGCCAAGGCAATGCAGCCGCTGCCGGTCCCGATGTCCGCGACGGTGGGCGAGCGTTTGCGGCAGCGGTCGAGCCAGGCACCCGCGAGTTCGACCAGCAGTTCCGTCTCGGGACGCGGGATCAGGACCCGTTCGTCCACTTGGAACTCCAGGCCCATGAATTCCCTGGTGCCGGTGATGTAGGCAAGAGGTTTGCCGTGTTCCCTTTCCGTCAGGCACTGGTACCAGTGGCCCAGCACGGATGGAGTCGGCACCCCCGACGCCCGCGCGTAGAGACCGCTCCGGGAGGTGCCCAGACAGTGGGCCAGCAGCAGCTCGGCGTCCAGCACCGGGCTTGATGAGCCGGATCCGCGCAGGCGTTGCGCGCCTTCCCTAATCAGGTGCGGGAGATCGGGTGTGTCAGCCGCCACCCGGATTCGAGCCCACGGCCGCCAGCCGCTCCGCCTGGTCGCGGGTGGCCAGCTGTTCGAGGAAGCCGTCGATGTCGCCGTTCATCACGTCCTCCAGCTTGTAGAGCGTCAGGTTGATGCGGTGGTCCGTGACCCGGCCCTGGGGAAAGTTGTAGGTGCGGATTTTCTCGCTGCGGTCGCCGCTGCCCACCTGCGAGCGTCGTGCCGCCCCCTGCTCGGCCTGCTGCTTCTGGAGCTCAAGGTCGTACAGGCGGCTGCGCAGAATGCGCATGGCCTTGAGCCGGTTCTGCAGCTGGCTTTTCTCATCCTGGCAGCTGACCACCAAGCTGCTGGGCAAATGGGTGATGCGCACGGCCGAGTCGGTCGTGTTCACGCTCTGGCCGCCGGGACCGCTGGAGCGCATGATGTCGATCCGGATGTCCTGGGGGTCCACCTCCACCTCGACTTCGTCCGCCTCCGGCAGGATGGCCACGGTGGCCGTGCTGGTGTGGATCCGTCCCTGGCTCTCGGTGACCGGGACCCGCTGGACGCGGTGCACGCCGGATTCGAACTTGAGCCGCGAGTAGATGCGCTCGCCCTTGACGGCGAAGACCACTTCCCGGATGCCGCCGATGCCGTTGGAACTGAGGCTCAATTCCTCGGTCTTCAATCGATGATCCTCGGCCCACCGGGTGTACATGCGAAACAGATCGGCACAGAACAGGCCGGCTTCGTCGCCGCCGGCCCCGGCCCGGATTTCGACGATGACATCCTTGTCGTCCTGTGGGTCGCGCGGGAGCAGCAGAACCTTCAGGTCCGTCTCCTGCTGCACAACCTGTTCTTCCAGAACCGTTACTTCCTCGGCCGCCATGGCGGCCAGTTCCGGATCCTCGTCGTCGGCCGCCAGTTCCCGGTTCTCCGCCAGTTCCCGGAGCGTGCGCCGATGGAGGCGATAGGCGTCCACCACCTCTTCCAGCCGACTGTGTTCCCGGGCCAGAACGGACAGGCGCCCGTAGTCCGCGGCCACCTCGGGGTCGGCCATTTGACGGGCCAGGTCCTCGAACCGTTCCTCAATCTGGTGCAGTTGGTCAAGCAGCATGGCGGATTGGATCGGGGTGGACCGGGCGCGGGCGGAGTTCAGTCGGCATAGGGATTGCCACGGTTGGCCAGGGGCAGGGCCAGGCGTGCACCGGACAGGTGCGACGCGTGGATGGCAACGGCCATTTCAAGCGCCCATCGGGCATCCTGCCCGGTACAGGCGCGGGTGACGGGCCGGTCGTGCAGGATCGCGGCCACCAGCTCCTCGACCATGATTCGGTTGCTTGCCGTGTTGCGTGCGTGGCCGTCGCGCACCGAGCCGTCGGCGTTCTTCTCCCACGAGTCCAACAGAACCCGTGTCCATGGTGCCTGTTCTCCCGGGGCCGCCATGCCGGTGGGGCAGTGGTAGCAGAGGCCGCCCGGGGAATTGCGGATGCTCAGGGCTCCCTTGGTGCCGTACACCTCGTACCCAAACCATTGGGAATGGGCCGCCCCGCTGTCCTGTGCCACTGCGTACGAGGTGAACGTGGCGGGCAGACCGCGCTCGAACATGAACAACCCCGTAAGCGCGTCGCCGGCAATGGCGCCGACGCCCTCGTCTCCCTCGCGGCGGTCCGCCTTGGTCACGGAACGACCGTGTTGGGTTACGTGGCCGACCACCCACCGGGGATCCGAACCGGCGATCCAGCGCATGCTGTCCAGGATGTGGGGCCCCAGGACGGCCAGGTCCTGTCCTCCGGCCCGGTGGTCGCCCTTGCCGCGCCCGCGCAGTTCCACCAGGTCTCCAATCTCGCCGTTGCGAACCATGTCGCGCGCATGCAGTTCGTAGCCGCTGGCCTTGCGGTGGGCCACCACCAGGCGGGTTCCGCTGGTCCGGCAGGCCTCCAGGGCCCGGTCCGCCTCCGCCAGGGTCGCGGCCAGGGGCTTCTCGCACAGGATGCCGGCCACACCCGCCTCCGCACAGCCCACAATCTGTTGCACGTGATCCCGCACGTCGCGGCAGGCGATGCTGACAATGTCCGGTTTCTCGGCGGCCAGCAGTTCCCTCCAGTCCGCGTAGCCGTGCCGGGCCCCGGTGCGCGCCACGGCCGCCTCCCGACCCGCCGGATCCGGGTCCGCAATCGATTCAATCCGGATGTTCGGGTGCAGGTTGAGGCAGACATCGTGTCCGTGTCCGTAGTCTCCGCGGCCCGTATGGCCGAAGACGGCCCCGACCAATCTGGTTGTCGCCATGCGGCCCATTCTCGTCTCACCGGTGGAATTCGGGGACATTTTAGGGTTGGCCGACGCCGGGGACGGCCTTCTCGGGACATTCGACAGGTACCCGTGCCGGAGCACCGCCCGGCAGGAATACCGTGTCCATGAGGAAAGGGGATGCTGCCGGGTGCAACTGCGTCGGCACTGTCATGTTGTGCGGTCGACACGTGCGCAGTTGCTGGGCTGTGTTCGGCCCGTGCAGCCCGGCAGCGGTTTGGAGGAGACTGCGGGCCAAATTGTAGACCGCCATGCGCACCCGCGTGTATCAAAGGAACATTAAGGCCTGTTAAGCCTTTGTGGCCGTCCGGCTGCGGCTATCCGTGTTCCAGATCCTCGCGGCGCATGAACAGCAGCGGAATGATGGCCAGGGCCGCGATGGCCACGCACATGGTGTATACGGCTTCCAGACCGTAGGCGTCGGCCACGAGGCCCATGGCCCAGTTGGCCAGGGCCCGGCTGCCGACGCCCATGCTCATGAACGAGGCGCTGGCCAGGGCCCGGTTGCGCGGGAAGCGGGTCAGCACAATGGTGAAGATGACAGGCGTGGTGGACAGCGAGAAGAACCCCACTGCCGGCAGCATCCAGTAGATGTATTCCGTCGCGACTTGGGTAAAGAGCCACGCCAGCGGCGTGGAGCAGCAGAAGGCCGTCAGCAGGATGGCGCGGCGCGGCACATGGTCGGCCAGGTAGCCGGCCAGCAGGGCGCCGAGTACGCCCGCGCCTTCGAGAATGGAAAGGGTGACCGCGCCCTCGGTGAAGGTGGTTAGGCCGCGCACATCCCGCATGTAGAGGGGCAGGTAGGTGGTGAATGCCGTTTGCAGGAACGTGCGGCCCACCACCATCAGTGTCAGCAGAGCCATCATGGGGGCGGCCTGGGCCACGAACACCCGCAGGGAGTGGGGCGTGGCCCTTTGCTGGGACTTGGCACCCACCATGTGCAGACGCCAGTACAGCACGGCGGTGGTCAGCCAGCCGACGACGCACAGTTGCCAGAGGCCTTGGACACCGATCCACGCGACGCCCACGGCCGCGGCCAACGGTCCTATCGTGCGTCCCAGTTCCCCCGTCCCCATGAAGAGGCTCATGCCCAAGCCCACCCTGCGTCCCGACACGTTGGAGATCATGGCCGGTGCCGGTGCATGGAACGCGGCAACACTCAGGCCCAACAGCAGGGTGGCGGCCAGCAGCAGGGGATAGCTGGGCAGGATGCCCAGGCACACGACCACCGTGGCGGTGATGCCGGGGGTGAAAATGACGAAGTAGCGGACGCTGAAGCGGTCTGCGAGCCAGCCCAGGACCAGTGTGAGCAGAAACGGAATCTGCATGATCGCGTTGACCTGTCCGATCTGGCTGTAGGACAGGCCCAGTTGGGTTTGAATGTGCGGCAACAGGGGCGGAAAGAACGCACTGAAGGCGTCGTGAATTGTGTGTCCCCCGGTGATGGTCGCGATCTGTCCGATTTGGAATTCGTCCCGCGCCGGAGACGCGGAAGGGGTGTGTGCGGTCACGGTGGGTGGGGGTGTTCAATGACGCCGCGGCGCAACCAGCCACGGTGGCGCGGGCGATGGCAGAGGAGGATTCGCCGCACTTTCGATTCTACGGGATAACCGGAAACCACTTGGCAACTCCGATGGCATGCACAGGGAGCGGCACCGTCGGCGAATCGCCCGGCGCATGCGTATAATTCCGCCTCCGCGGACGGATCCGACTCGGCAGGGGCTTGGTTTGCCCGGCCGGCACGCCGTGTGTTCGTCCTCCTTACCCCGCGCGCATGCGAAGGCTCCCATAGATGGACCGAACCTCCCTGGGCAATCTCAAGCTCCCCAGCAGCGTCATGGGACTCGGCTGTGGCGGACACAGTCGCATTGGCCAGAGCTACGGGGCTACACCGGAGGAGTCCGCGGCCATCGTGGGGCGCGCGCTGGAACTCGGGGTCAATCACATCGACACCGCCACCGGTTACGGTACGGAAGGCATTGTCGGAGCTGCGGTGCGCGGGTCCGGTGTGGCCCGCGGCGACCTGCTGATTGCCTCCAAGTTTTCTTGCCATAAGGACATGGTCCCCGTGTCGTGGGCGGACTACGAACGGGCCGTCCACGCCTCGCTCGAGGCCACCGGCTTGGACTATCTGGACATCTACTATGTGCACGGCCTGTATGCCGAGCATGTCGGGCATGCCCTCGAGACAATCCTGCCGGGCCTCCAGGGCCTCAAGGAACAGGGCCTGATCAGGGCCGCAGCCATCTCCGAACACTTCAATACAGACCCGTCCCATCAGGCTCTGCTGGAGGTCGTGCGGGCCGCGCCCGAACTGGTGGACGTGCTCATGGTGGGCTTCAACATCCTGAACCAGAGTGCGCGCCGGGAACTGCTGCCGCTCTGTCTGGAGCACGGCATCGGGGTGACCTGCATGTTCGCCGTGCGCAACGCCTTCAGCAATCCGGCCGTGCTGGCGCGCATCGTCCGCGACCTGATCGCGGCGGGCGAAGTGGATGCCGCCGAGGTCGAAGTCGACCGTCCCCTGGACTTTGTCCTGCAGCAGGGCGATGCCGCAACCTTGACCGAAGCGGCCTACCGCTTCTGCCGCTGGGAACCGGGCATTGACGTGGTTTTGTCCGGAACCGGCCGGACGGAGCACCTGGAGGCCAATGCGGCCTGTCTGCGCCGACCCGCATTGCCGTCCGCAACCGCAGAGCGGCTGTGGCGGATCTTCCGCCGCGTGGACAGCGTGTCGGGGCAGGACCGGCCCTATCGCAAGAGTTAAAATTCCGGTGGCCAAACTCGGCCGACAGCCTACAAGGCATCAAGGATTGGCATGGACGAAGCCCGACAGGCGCAACTGGCCCACTACCGGAACAAACTGTCCCACGAAACCGATTCGTGGGATCTCCATGAGGCGCTGCAGGGCGGCGAGGCGGTGGTGGTCGTCGATGGTCGTTCACGCGAGGCGTTCGCGACGGAGCACATCCCGGGGGCGGTGAGCCTTCCCCACAGGGAAATCTGCGCCGCAACGGTCGCGGCCCTGCCCGCGGACAGCACTTGCGTGTGCTATTGCGACGGCATCGGCTGCAATGCCTCGACCAAGACGGCTCTCAAACTGCTGGAGCTGGGCTTTGATGTGCGCGAGTTGATCGGCGGCCTCGACTGGTGGAAACGGGACGGCTACGCCACCGCCGGCGAGGCGGGCTGGCCGGGCCGGGAGATGCGGTGCGGTTGCTAACCCACGGACCGACAGTGTTCCAGGATTGAATTCACCCGTCCGCCCGCGCGGGCGGTGGTCGAACGACGTGAGGAGTTGAGAATCATGATCCAGACAGAGACCGGAGTTCTGCCCGCAGCCACAAGGAATCCCGAACAGGCCTTGGCGGACCTTCACGTGCACGGCTTTACGCTGTTGGAAGGGGTGCTGAGTCCGCAGGAAACCGAGATGCTGGCGGACACCCTGCAATCCGTGGCGGCCCGCGAACTGTCTGCGGGCGAAGCGTTCCAGGATGGCGGTCCCCGCCAGCAATGGGGAGACTTCAAGGAAGTGGACGGCCTGACGGCGCGCGACAAGTTCCGGGCGGCGGCCGGCGGGATCAACCAGCGGGTCTGGATGATCGTCAACAAGGGGCAGTGCTTTGTCGACCTCCTGTCCAAGGAACCCGTCCTGCACTTGGTGCGTGCCTTGTTGGGGGAAAGCTTTCAATTGTCCAGCCACGGTGCCAACATCGCACGCAAGGGCGGGGTGCCGATGCCCCTGCACACGGATCAATGGTGGATGCCGGCCCCCGTTGAGGCCGACGTCAACCCCATGCCGGTGGGTTCCATCCGGCGGGACGCCGCGCCGGTGCCGCCCGCGGCCGAACCGGCCCTGATTGCGCCGTGCGCCTGTGTCAACGTGTTGTGGTACCTGCGGGACTTCAGCGAGGAGACCGGCAGCACGCGCGTGGTGCCGGGCAGCCATCTGTTCGGCTACCAGCCACCGGCGGACCATCCCGAAACGGAGACCGTGTCCGTGGCGGGCAAGGCCGGCACGGTCCTGGTGATCGACGGCCGCATCTGGCACGGCACCGGGGCCAACACCACCGACAACGATCGCCTGACCGTGCTGACCACCTTCTGCGGTCCGCAGTACCGCCCCCAGGAAAACTACTTCGTGGGGACCACGTCCGAGGTTCTGGCGAATGCCGACGAGCATCTTCGGGCCCTGCTGGGCTACCGCATCTGGCACGGCTACGGCCGGACCGAGAACCCGGTGGCCGAGTTTGTGGACGAAGACTGAAGCGCCGCCAGGCTCAGGGCTTCAGGTTCTCTCCGAGATAGGTTACGGGCAGCACCACGCAGACGAGCTGGCTCAGGAACAGGATCAGCAACACGCCGAGGCCGACGGGTGCCGTGGGTACCAGGTCCCCCGTGAGATAGGCGGTCAGGACCACGCCGGCCAGCAGCGCGTTGCAGGCAATCACGACCAGTGAGGACCGCCCCCGGATTACCGGTTGGGCGGCCAGGTCCAGGAACAGCAGGCCCATGCCGGCCAGGCCGGCGCCGCCCAGCCGCACCGGCCACAGGGCCTGCCGGGGCATGGGCCAGCCCAGCAGGTCTGTCGCCCAGTGCGGTTGTCCCAGGAGGAGCAGGCCCAGTCCCAAACCGCACAGCAGGGCGTTGGTGCGCAGTACGTAGCGGTACAGGCGATAGGGGTCGTTGAGGGAGTAGGCCATGGCGCGTCCTAATCGGTCGGGAAGCCGGGGTGCTGTGGTCGGCGATTGGGGTCCGCGCGCATACACCGGGGGGCTGTTGTTGTATGCTGACTCCGGCTGCGGTAAAATCCGCTCTCCCCTTGCTGTCCGGTGCCGTTTCGGCCTGTTTTTTGCGCGCGCATGAGTCTTGCACCCCCCAACTTCCCGGACCTGAAGACAGATCAGGTTGAATCCTATCTGCACCCTTCGGTTTCCGTGCCCGAAGGACTGAACAACAACGTCCTGGTGACCACGGTTGACCGGCTCTACAACTGGAGTCGGCGGTCCAGCATGTGGCCCCTGCTGTTTGGGCTGGCCTGCTGTGCCATCGAGATGATCGCCACCGCTTCCAGCCGCTTCGACCTGTCCCGCTTCGGGATGGAGGTCATGCGGCCCAGCCCGCGCCAGAGCGATCTGATGATTGTCTCCGGCACGGTGACCAAGAAGATGGTGCCGGCCATCGTCCGCATCTACAACCAGATGGCCGAGCCGCGCTACGTGATCGCCATGGGGGCCTGTGCGACCGGCGGCGGCCCCTTCAAGGAGGGCTACAACGTGGTCAGCGGCATTGACAAGTACGTCCCGGTGGACGTCTACATCCCCGGTTGCCCGCCGACCCCCGAGGCACTGATGTTCGGCCTGATGAAGATGCACCAGAAGGTGGACACGCAGAGCGTGACCACGGCGGATTGGTACAAGCGGGAGGGTTCGGCCTTCGTGCCCGTGCCCCAGTTGGGACCCGACATCTTCGACCCCCGGCAGGCGGACCTGATCCGGGCCGAGACGATGTCCGGCGAGGCCGCGGCGGCCGACACCGACGGCGGCCGTGCCGAAGGCGGCGTGCCGGGCGGCCTGCGCAACCTGGGGGAGAAGGCCAAGGCCCGCATCGCCCAGGCCAAGGAACGGGCCGCGGCCCGGCTGGCGGGTTGAGGTCGCCCATGTCCGACATCGTTGCCCCGACCGCCACCGTGGCTGCCCCCTTGGACGTGGCCGGTACCCTGGCCCTCGTGCAGGAGGCCCTGCCCGACGCCAAGCCGGTGTCCGCCGGTCCCACCGACTACCTGGAGGTGGCTCCGGATCAACTGATTGAGGCCCTGCAGGTTCTGCGCGATCAGGGCGACTGCGATCTGCTGTCGAGCATCACCTGCACGGACTACCTGAGCTACCAGGGCCGGGTGCGGGCCAAGGACGGTCCCCGGTTCGAGGTGGTCTACCACCTGTACAGCACCGCCCAGGGCGGGGACTGCGTTGTCCTGCACGTGCCGGTGGACGATGGCCAGCCCCTGCCCACGGCGACACCGGTGTATCCCGGCGCCAATCTGCAGGAACGGGAGGTTTGGGACCTGTACGGCCTGGTCTTCGAAGGCCACCCCAATCTGCGTCGCATCCTGCTCTGGGAGGGTTTCGAAGGCCACCCCATGCGCAAGGACTGGCACGAGGCCTACTACGAGGAGGACCAGAAACCCTTCCGCAGCCGCCATCCGCGGGCCGACTTCGCCCGCAGCGAGGACAAGGTTCCTTGGGGCAAGAACACCCGCTACCCCGCCGACTGGGATCCGGACGACTGGCAGGAGCCCGTCACCTACGTTCCGGTCAGCCAGGATCCGAGGTCCCAGAATGGTGCCGGCGATCACCTGAGCACGGAGAGCGTGGTGGTCAACCTGGGGCCACACCATCCCAGCACCCACGGCGTGTTTCGCATGATCGTGCGCATCGAGGGCGAGACCGTGACCGCCCTCGAACCGGACATGGGCTACCTGCACCGCAACCACGAGAAGATCGGCGAGCGCAACACCTGGCTGATGAACATGCCGTTCACGGACCGGCTCGACTACATCAACTCGATGAGCAACAACTGGGGCTACGCCCTGGCGGTGGAAAAGCTCATGGGGCTGGAGGTGCCGGAACGGGCCGAGTACCTGCGGGTCATCATGGCGGAACTGTCCCGCATCGTGAACCACCTATGGTCGATCGGGTTCATCCTGAACGACCTGGGTGCCCTGCAGACCCCGGCCCTGTACGCCATCGAGGAGCGGGAGATGATCCTGGACCTCTTCGAGTCGGTCAGCGGCGCCCGCATGATGTGCAACTACCTCCGCTTCGGCGGCGTGCACCGCGACCTGCCGGCCGGATGGGCGGAACGGGCCCGGCACGTGGTCCATGAGCGGCTGCCGCGGGCGCTGGACCAGCTGGACGACCTGCTGTCCGGCAACGAAATCGTCAACACGCGCGGGCGCGGCGTGGGCTACCTGAGCGCCGAGCAACTGATCAGCCTCAGCGTGACCGGTCCCATGATCCGGGCCGCCGGCGTGCCGTACGACATCCGGCGCTGCGAGCCCTACGGGGTTTACGACCGGTTCGACTTCGACATCCCGACGCTGCCCCACAGCGATGTCTACGATCGGTACTACATCCGCCTGCTGGAAGCCCGCGAGAGCGTCCGCATTGTCCAGCAGGCCCTGGCCGGACTCCCGGAGGGCGACATCCTGGCCGGCAAGGGCGGCTACGTGTTCCGCCCGCCGGAGGGCGAGGCCTACGGACGGGTCGAGGGCCCCAAGGGCGAACTGGGCTTCTACCTCGTCAGCGACGGCAAGCCCAACCCCTACCGCTACCACATCCGCGCACCCAGCTACATCAACCTCAACGCGCTGGCGCCCATGACCGTGGGCTACAAGGTCGCGGACGCCATTGTCATCCTGGGGGCGATTGACATCGTCCTCGGGGAAGTGGATCGCTGATTCGGCCAGAGGAGAAACGGACGCCATGTTCGGAACGGGACTGCTCAAGGGGCTTGGAATCACCTTCAAGCACCTGGTGGACACCTACAAGGACGATATGCAGTCGACTCCGGCCCGCTACCAGGGCAGCGACGACCGCGGCAAGGGCCTCAAGGTCATTGATCAGCCGGTGGACCAGGAGGGCCTGCTCACCATCCAGTATCCGGAGGAGCGCCGCCTGCTGCCGGAGCGGTTCCGCTACATCCCAATGCTGATTTGGGACACGGAGACCGACGAGGAGCGCTGTACGGCCTGCGGCATCTGCGCCAAGGTCTGTCCGCCGCAGTGCATCTGGATCACGCGCGCCACGGACGAGGCCGGCAAGCCGGTCACGCGCCCGCAGGATTTCTTCATCGACGCCACGATTTGCATGAGCTGCAACTATTGCGTCGAGTTCTGTCCGTTCGATGCCATCAAGATGGATCACGATGCCGAGCTGGCATCGTTCGAGCGGTTCCCCCACCTGGTCTACGACAAGGGTGAACTCACGGTTCCGCTCGACTACTACGCCGCCCTGTGGCCGACCCAGTACGCCGAGGAACAGGAACGAAGAGCCCAGGAGGCCGCCGAAGCCCGGGCCAAGGAAGAGGCCAAGGCCGCGCGGGCGACCACCAAGGCCGTTAAGAAGGAGGAGGAAGAGGCTCCGGCCCCCGAGGCCAAGCTGTCCCGGGCGGAGGAGTTGAAACAAAAGGCCATGGAACGGGCCCGCCAGCGCCGGGAAGCACAGGGTTGACACCCTGTACCGGTATCCTGGCTTCGGGCCGACGAGGCGCCGCGGCCGCAGGCCGGAACACAGGAGTTGGAGATGGACGTCAAGGTCACCTTTCTCGGTCATGCGACCTTTCTGGTGGAGGCTGGCGAGGACCGCATCCTGATTGATCCCCATCTGGCGCCGGACAACCCGGCCTGTCCGGTCACGGTCGACGACTTTATCGGTTCGGTCGACTCCGCCGGGGATCTGGGCGGGCGGCCCACATCCGCCGAGCCGGACTACATCCTCGTCACCCACGGGCACTTCGACCATGTCTCCGGATTGAAGGAGTTGGCCGCGCGTACCCGGGCCACGGTGGTGGCCGGCTACGAGATTTGCGAGTGGCTCTCGGATGTTCCGGACGACCGCAAGGTCAGGATGCAGCCGGGCGGCGGCAAGCTCTTCTCGTTCGGCCATCTGTACATGACGGCGGCGCTGCACGGCAGCATGTTGCCGGACGGCAGCTACGGCGGCGTTGCGGCCGGACTGCTGATCCGGTTCAGCAACGGCAAGGTGCTCTACCATGCGGGCGACACCGGCCTGACCTACGAAATGCGCATGATTGGCGAACGGAACGAAGTGGACCTGGCCCTGCTTCCGATCGGCGATCTGTTGACCATGGGGCCTGAAGATGCCGTCGTGGCCGCCCAGTTTGTCAACGCCAAGGGCGTGGTCCCGATGCACTACAACACCTTCCCCGGAATCGAGCAGGATCCGAACCGTTTCGCCGATCTGCTCGAGGCGGAAGGCATCGGGTGCCAGATTCTCGAGGCCGGAGGCGAAACAATCCTCTAGATCCGTTGCCGGGCGGGACCGGGTATCCGGTTCCGCACCCTTGCCACACGAAATTGCCGCCGGCTCCGCGGCCGGCGGCCGCTGCCAAGCGGGTCCAGCCCGCCGCAATCCACAGTCCAGCTACTGCCAGCACCTGACCAGCAACCAGGAGGGGCGCGTGTACCATCCGACGGCCGATTTGCTGTTTCCCCATGGTCTCATTGGCGAACTGCGCGATTTGCGCGGGCCCGCCTGGGCCGACCTCGTGGACCATGTGCTGTCGCTCGACGAGACGGATCCGGACAGCTTGGCCTTCCTGCTGATGATGGTGGAATTGGGGGAGTGCCTCAAGTGCTCCAGCGAAAGCTACAAGTTCATGCAGGGGTGCGCGGTGTGCGGTTCGCGCACGATTCGATGCTTCAAGGGCAGTGACGAGGATCTGCTGCTGCGGTTCGAGCAGGCGCGGCAGCGTATTCAGGAAGAGTATCCGGCAGTGGCGTCGCTGTATCCCCCGAGCCCTCCCTCCCCGAACCGCATCGAGTTCATACATCCTGTCTCCTGAAGGCTGCCTTCAGCCTGTCCGGCCCGGTCGGTTTTGACACCGGGTCAAAAGGCAAAAGGTTTGTGCCCGTGCCTGATCGCGGCGGCCGGCCCTTCCCCCGCAGACAGCCGTCGCTGCCGTGCGCATTCTGATTGCCGGCGCCGGCCCGGCCGGCCTGGCGGCGGCAGCCTCGCTGCAGCAGGCCGGGATCCCCGGACCGGAGATTGCGGTTCTGGAAGCGGGTCCGCGGGCCGGGGGACTTGCCTCCGGATTTCGGGGTGCGGAGACGTGGGAATGGGCCATCGAACGCTACTACCACCACCTGTTCACCAACGACACCGACATCCTGGCGTTCACCCGGGAACTGGACCTGCAGGACCTGGTGGAAATCCACAGCCCGGTCACCGCCTACTGGCATCGGGGCCGGCCGCTGCGGCTGGACAGCCCGGCCAGTCTGCTGGCGGTGCCCGGCCTGTCCCTGCCGGACAAGGTGCGGATGGGCATGGCGCTGGCCTGGCTGCGCTGGCATCCGCGACCGCCCTGGCACCGGCACGACACCGTGACCGCCCACGCGTGGCTGGAGCGCTGGATGGGGCGCAGGGCCTACGAGGCCCTGTGGCGGTCGCTGTTGGAGGGCAAGTTCGGACGGCGGTATCGTGACGTTTCACTGGCCTGGTTTGCCGCCCGCATCTACAAGCGGACCGCCCGGCTGGGTTATTTCAGAGGCGGATTCCAGGCGTGGACCGACGCGGTCAGGGAGAGGGTTGAGCAGGGCGGCACCCAAGTCGGCTTCAACACGCCGCTAACCCTGGTGGAGCCGCAGGGAGGAACGCTGGCGGTCCACTCCGGCCAACGCTCCTGGGAGGGTGTGCAGGCGGTGCTCTACACCGGACCCCCGAACCTGCTGGGCCGCATTGTCCCCGCCCTGCCGGCAACCTATCGCGCCCGCCTCGGCTCGGAGGCCCACATGGGAGCCGTGGTGCTGACGGCGGCGCTGGACCGGTCGCTGCTGAACGGTGTCTACTGGCTGAGCATCCCGGCCGACGCCGGCCTGCCGTTTCTGGCCCTGGTGGAACACACCGCCATGATTCCAAAGGAACGGTACGGCGGACACCACATTCTCTACCTGGGAACGTACGTCGAACAGGATCATCCGTGGCTGTCCCTGCCGGAGCACGAAGTGGCCGAGGCATTGCTGGCGGGCCTGCCGCGCATCCACCCCGGTTTCGACGGTTCCTGGGTGCGCGGGCGCTGGCTGAACCGGACGGCCTGGGCCCAGCCCATTCCGGTGCCGGGTTCCGGGCGCACGCGCCTGCCGTTGCACACGCCCCTGCCCGGCCTGTACCTGGCGACCATGAGTCAGGTCTGGCCCTGGGATCGGGGCACCAACTACGCAGTTCGGATGGGAAAGCAGGCCGCCTGGCGGATTCTGGTTGATTTGGAGACCTGATTCCTGCAAGGTTCCGGCTGCGCGGAGCCTGCACGAATTGACCCTGTACATGCCGCTGTGCCTTAATGACGCTCCGCATCCGCGGCACCCAAAGTTGAGACCCATGTCTGATCCTGCAATTTCCAGCCCAACTGTCGAAGCCGTGACCTTGGCCTTGGCCAACGTCATTGAGCCTGAGCTCAAGCAGGACCTCGTGTCCCTGGACATGGTCAAGGACATCAGGATTGAGGACGGGGGTGTGACCTTCAAGGTCGAGCTGACGACGCCGGCCTGCCCGATGCAGGCCCAGATCGAGCGCGATTGCCTGGCCGCGGTCAAGGAGGCCTTTCCCGACGCCGACCCGGTCGAGGTCGAGTTCACGCACCAGGTGGTGCGCGATCCGAGGGTGTCCCAGAAGCTGAATGTGGACATCCGCACCGTGCTGGCCGTCAGCAGCGGCAAGGGCGGGGTCGGCAAGACGACGTTCAGCGTGAACATGGCGGTCAGCCTGGCCATGGAAGGGGCCCGCGTCGGCATCATGGACACCGATGTCTACGGTCCCAACGTGCCCATCATGATGGGCCTGGAGGGACCCCTGTCGGTCCGGGACGGCAAGATGATGCCGCACGAGGCCTACGGGGTGAAGGTCATGTCGATGGGGTTCCTCATGCCGGAGGGGGAGGCCGTCGTGTGGCGCGGTCCCATGCTGCACAGTGCCATTCGGCAATTCCTGACCGACGTGCACTGGGGCCCTCTGGACTACCTGATTGTGGATCTGCCTCCGGGTACGGGCGACGCCCAGTTGACGCTGGCCCAAAGTGTTCCCATTACCGGCGGGATTATCGTGACCACGCCCCAGGCGGTGTCGGTGAGCGATGCCCGGCGCGGCGCCGGTGCCTTTGTCAAGCTGGACGTGCCGGTCCTGGGAGTCATTGAAAACATGACCGGCGATGTGTTCGGCGAGGGGGGTGGCCAACAGGCGGCGCGCGATCTGGGGGTCGACTTCATCGGCCGGGTGCCGCTGGACGGCCTGATCCGGGCGGGCAGCGACGCGGGCCAGCCGATCGTGGCGGAACAGCCCGACCATCCGGCCGCCCAGACCATTCGCCAGATTTCAAGGGTGACGGCGGGTCTGCTCAGCCTGGCTGCCATTGCCAGGCCCGCCACCGAAGTCGAATTGGAGTAGGGCTTGCGGGCCGGCACGGGGCGGCAGAAGACCCTGTGCTATATTCGGGGTGGACCCAGCCTGCCGGGTTTGACCCTCGTCACAGCCTTCTGCGGAAACCGGAGGCCATTTGGACATGTCGCGTCTGCACACGTTGCTGCCTGTTGTCCTGTGCCTACTGCTCGTCGGTGCCTGTACCCGCGACCGGGGGGAGGGTATTGGCCTGACAGTGGAGGCCGATCCGGTGGATCCGGCCGAGTTGATTGGCCCCGAATCCGATGCGGAAGCAGGGGCAGCCGAATACCTCACCTATGTTGTCAAGGCCGGCGACGCCCTGGCCACCGTGGCCGCACAACACGGCACGACGGTGGAGGTGATTCGGGAGTTGAATCCCCAGTTGACGAGCCCCAACCTGCTGCCGGGCGACGAGATTCGCATTCCGGCCGGACTGGCACCGTTGGAACAGCCGAGCCAACCGCTCTACTACGTGGTTCGGCAGGGCGACCTGGTCGTCTCGCTGGCCGAGCGGTTCGGCGTCACGCTGGAGCAGATCAGGGAAGCCAATCCCCTGGTGGACTTGGACCAGGTGCCGGTTGGCCTGCGGCTCGTGATCCCGGTGCCGGCGGGCACGGAGGCCGATCCGGAGCTGGTGTATGAAGGGTTGACCTACTCGGTCCAGCCCGGCGACACCCTCAACGCGATCGCGCTGCGCTACAGTGTGGATCCGAACGAGTTGGTACTGCTCAACGAGCTGGTCTCCGCGGACGATTTGCAGATTGGCCAGATTCTGCGGTTGCCGGATCACTCCTCCGTATCCAGCGCGGTCATGCAACAGCCGGAGCCCCAGGGCGAAGGCGTGGTGCATGTGGTGCAGGCCGGGGAAACACTGTCGGGGATTGCGCTCTTCTATCAGGTCAGCACGGCCTCACTGATGGCGGCCAACGGCCTAAGCGACGCCGACACGCTGGCCGTGGGCCTGGAACTGCTGGTGCCCGGGGTGTCGCCACCCGAGCCGACGGCGATACCGGAACCGACATTGACATCGGAGCCGACGGCGACACCGGAGGCAACATCGACGCCGGAGTCAACGACCGACCCCGAGCCGACTGCGGAGGCGACACCCGCAGTCGAGGACGACGAGGACGCACCGACAGAGTCCGAGTCCGCAGCGCCCGAGGATGCGGCCACGCCGACGGCAGAGGCCACCCAGGAAGGGGAACAGGCACAGCCTGTCGCCACGGAGGATCCCGAACCCACCGCCACAGAGGAGCCCACCCTTGTCACCCATACGGTGCAGGCCGGCGATACGCTCTTTGCCCTCGCGTTGCGTTATGGCACAACGGTTGAGGCCATTCAGACGGCCAACGACCTGGGCAGTTCCGTCGCCCTGAGCATTGGCCAGGAGCTGGTCATCCCCGTTCCGGAATAACGGCGGGCGGTTGCCTGCCGTGCCGGGCCCGCGGGGCGCGGGCCGGCGGTCACACCGGCATGGTGCGTCCGGCGTGGGCGCGCACGGTTGCCGCAATGTCCTTGTGGGTGTCCGACGACGCAAAGATCACCACCCCTTCGTCGAACCGGTCACAGGCGTTTTCAGCACTGAACTGTCCTTCGAAGAACGGCACGCCGTGGGCCGCCAGGGCATCCTTGACGCGGTTGCGCGCCGCCCACATCTCCGGCGGATAGGGCGGGTCGTGGGCATCCAGGTGCCCGAACGAGAGGCCCATGTCGCCGGGACCCCATTCCGCGAAGGACAGGCCGGGCACGGCCGCCGAGGCTTCGGCATTGGCCAGGGCGGCCTGGTTTTCGATTTTGATGCCCAGCAGCAACTGGCCGTCCGGATTCAGGGGCCAGGGATCGGCCAGTTCGATGTATTCCGGACCCGACACGCCCCACCGCGCGCCCGCGCCGGCCTGCGCGCCCGCGCCCCGCGTGCCCATTTTCAGACCCAAGCCGACGCCCTGCTTGTGGTAGGAGTAGCGGCAGCATTCGATGTAGGCGGCCACCGCTTCCGGCACCTCGGCGTGGCACAGCAGGAGGGCATGTACGCCGCGCGCCAGGAGTTGCTGGAACTGCCAGGCATTGGCGTAGACGGCGTCGGCGCTGTGCCCCAGGACCGGCAGTTCGACCATGATGGCCGGGGTCGGGTGGCCCGAGGCCGTGGGTCCGCCGTCCAGCAGCCCCTGCATGAATTCGTCGAGGGCCCGGATGTCGAACAGGCCGTGCTCCATGTTGATGCGAATCATGTCGGCCCAGGTGCCGGCCGCGGCCTGGCCGCTGGCATAGGAGAGTTCCGACACGCCCGTGCAGAAGACGGGCTGCCCGGCTTTGAGCAGGTCAACGGCCTTGTTGATGGTCATGGGGTCAATCGGGGGAATGTGGGCGGGAGGCGCGGAGACCACCATCCGCCGCAACGGACGCGGTAGCCGCGCTTCATTGTAAAGGGGCAGGGGATCCTGACCATGCTGCTCATTGAGCGAGGGATGGACGACAGAATCCACCCTTGGAGAAAACGAAGTGTTGACGGGCAACGCCCGGACACTGGATTGGGGTACGTTCCGGCTCCGCCGATGGGCCCGGGCATCGTCAGACCGTTGGACAGCCGGGTCTGGGGAGGATGTCCAGTTGGCGGTGTGACAGTAAGCGCCATCACAAGCATGAGCCCGTCAAGGGCGGGAAGGAGGGACGGACCCGGGTCAAGGCTTCCCGCCAGCCATCAGAATAGTCCGCCCAGTGCCTCCTCAGGATTGACCGCGCGGATGGGTGAGCGCACATAGTCCCTGATATTTCTTGTGACGATGTGTCGAGCGCCGCAGGCACGGGCCGCGGCTACCTGCATCGCGTCCTCGAAATCCGTCATCGGAAGCTCGGCTGCGTAGCGAATGTCTTCGGTATTGGTGGCTGCCACGGCCACGAACCTCGTCAATTCGACAATGAAGTCACGGGTACGCAAGCCGCCACGCGTGGGAGCAACAATGTAGTAGAGATTCGAAAGGGAATGCCACGCGATGTACGCGGCTTCCGCGCCATACTCAATCCGGTCGAGGAGTTCCGAGGCCGGGTCGGAATAAGGCCGTCGTTCGAGGGCAACATCAATGAGAACGTCAGTGTCCAGGAGTATCATCGGAGATATTTCTTGGCCAGTGCGTTGTAACGCGGGTCATCGTCTCTCTCCGCGGCCCGGAACTTGCCCCTCCATCGCGCACTGAAGGTTGGACCATCCTCGCCTGTGATTTCCCTGAGGGACTGCTCAATGAGCGACGACAAGGATACCCCCCGCGAGCGTGCATGCCGCTTGGCAACCGGGATGAGTTCGGCATCCACGGTGATGGTGAGTTTTTGCTTCATTGGATCTTGAGGACCTTGTTTCTCAGTATACCGACATTGCAATCAAGTATACGTGTACCGGGGACGGCGTCCCGGAACGATGCCAGACTCATTGATTTGGGGGCGCAGGTGTCATCGGGATTACCGAGCTGCCAGCAACTCTTTGCGCCCCGCCGCCGGTGGCGGTGTAGCTGCTCGCGGAAATCGCGTGCCATGACGGTGGCGAACTTGCCATGCCCGCGCCCGCCTCCGATGCCGCGTCAAGGTGTCCGCATGGCGAAAACAGAGTTCACAGTCCCGGCCCCATGCTTCGACCACAGGTATTGGTTCATGTCGCCGCACAAAGTGGTCGCTCGGCGGGTGGATTGGCGAATCGACGGATTATGATGAGCCTGCCCGGTCCGGTCACACCCTCTGCCCCACAGAGGACGACTGACGGCTCCATTCTTTCCGCGCGCAGACTATGGGTGTCCGTTGGCCTTCGACAGCGAGTTCCTGAACAGCCCATCCCGTACCGCCTGATGCGGGGCGGGCAGCCAAGGTTCGCACCGGACCCGGCCACCATCTATAGCACCATGCACATTCATTGGCACCGCTTGGCACCCCTCCATCCATGAATCACAACCGTCTCGCCCGTGTGGTCATGGTGCAGGGAACCTCGTCGCACGCCGGCAAATCGTTGTTGACGACCGCGCTCTGCCGCATTTTCAGCCAGGACGGGTTCCGGACGGCCCCCTTCAAGGCACAAAACATGTCGCTGAATTCCTGTCCCACGCCGGACGGGTTCGAAATTGGGCGTTCGCAGGTCACCCAGGCGGCCGCGGCGGGTGTCCCGGCCCAGGTGGAGATGAATCCCGTCCTGCTCAAACCGGAGACGGAAGGCCGCACGCAGGTCGTGGTGATGGGCAGGCCCGTGTCAACGGCCGCAACGGATGCCCAACAGCCCCGCGGTCCCCAGCTGTGGGACGTGGTCGTCAAGGCCCTGGATTGTCTCCGGCGCAAGTTCGACATCGTGGTGATTGAAGGGGCGGGCAGCCCGGTCGAGATCAATATCAAGGAGCGCGACATCGCCAACATGCGCGTGGCCCGCCATGCCGATGCCCCGGTCCTGTTGGTTGGCGACATCGATCTCGGCGGGGTTTTTGCCCAGATGGTCGGCACGCTGGCGCTGCTTGAACCCGCCGAATACAGGTTGGTCAAGGGGCTGGTGGTCAACAAGTTTCGCGGCGACCTGGCGCAATTCGAGACCGGGGTCGACCTGCTGGAGGCGCGCACGGGCGTGCCTGTTGCCGGTGTCCTGCCTTTCCTGCCCGATGTGCGGATCCCCGAAGAGGATGGAGTTGGGCTGCCCTCCACCGACCTTGGCGACTCCCGGGCGGTATTGGATGTCGCTGTGATGCGCGTGCCGCACATCGCCAACTTCGACGACTTCGATCCCCTCGGCCGCGAACCCGGTGTGCGGGTTCGCTTTGTTGGTTCCGCGGCTGAATTCGGGGATCCGGATCTGTTGATCCTGCCGGGCAGCAAGACGACCGTGGCCGACCTCGACTGGCTGCGGATCCAGGGTCTGGCCGAGCGGATTCGCTCGGCCCGGGCCTCCGGCACTGCCGTCATCGGCATTTGTGCCGGCTTCCAAATGCTGGGAACCCGCCTGCTGGATCCGGACGGTGTGGAATCGCGCATCGGGGAAGCCGCGGGCCTCGGCCTTGTGTCCACCACCACGACATTCCGGCCGGAGAAGAAAACCCATCAAGTCACGGCCGTGGTTGAGACGGGACGCGGTCTGCTCGCCGGCTGCGCCGACATGCGGATCTCCGGCTACGAGAGCCACAAGGGCGACACCACCGGAGACCTGAAAGCGTGCCCCATCTCCGTCCGTACCCGGTCGGGTCGCCCGATACACCTTCCGGACGGCAGGTTGGATGAAGACGGTCTCACGCTGGGCACCTATCTGCATGGGCTGTTCCACAACCACGACCTGCGCCGCAGGTTGCTGGAAAACCTGGCGCGTCGCAAGGGCGTCACACTGCCGGACGGACTGCCCGAGTTCAATCCCGACTATGAGTACGACCGGCTGGCGGTGCATGTGCGCCGCCACCTCGACATGGACCTCGTGTACCGGATGATGGAAGACTGTCGGCCAGGGCCCGGTCCGGTGTCCGCGGACAGGTCGGAGTGCTAGAACTCGATGCCCGGTTGCGCCTTGATGCCCTGATCCGTATAGGGATGCTTGACTTCCCGCATCTCCGTGACAAGGTCGGCACAGTCAATCAGTTCGGGCGGTGCATTCCGGCCGGTGACGATGACGTGCATGGCTGGCGGTCTCTGTGCCAGGGCCTGCACCACATCGGCAACCGGCACCCAACCGTAGGACATGGCATAGGTGAATTCGTCGAGGACGACGATATCCTCGGTGCCGGTCCGCAGCACTTCCCGGCACCGCTCCCACTGCTCCACGGCCAGCGCGGCGGTTCGCTCAAGGTCCTTTGACAGCCACGTGAAGCCATCGCCCATGGGCTCGATGCGGATGCCCAGGCGTTTCGCCGCCTTGTGCTCGCCATAGTTGGAAGTGCTGCTTTTGATGAACTGGAACATGCGCACGCGGAAGTCGCGACCCCACGCCCGAAACAGCACACCCAGGGCCGCGGTGGTCTTGCCCTTGCCGTCTCCCGTGTTGACAATCACGAGACCGCGCTGGCGGCGCCGCCGCCGGGTCTCCCGGTTGGACGCGTCCGATGTCCGGACACTTTCTTCATTCGACATGCACTTCACCTTCTGGGAATTGGGCATTGTCCGGCTTCTCGCCGACAGGGCCGATTGGACTGACGACCGGGGATCCGGTCACCGGATCCGAGTAGACCCGGGCCCGGATGCCGAAGGCGGCGGCCAGCACCTCGGGCAACAGTACTGCCGACGGCTCCCCTTCGGCCAGGACCCGGCCCCGCGACAGCACCACCAGCCGATCACAGTAACGGGCGGCCAGATTGAGGTCGTGAATGGCGGCCACGGCGGTCAGGCCCTCGTCGACAAGCCGACGCACCAGACCCAGGATCTTGAGTTGGTGCAGGATGTCGAGGTTCGCCGTGGGCTCGTCGAGCAGCAGGACGCGCGAATGCTGTGCCACGGCCCGGGCCAGGAATACCCGCTGGCGCTCGCCGCCCGAAAGTGTTTCAAGGGTCCGGTCGGCGAAAGCGCCGGTCTCCGTCTGGCTCATCGCGTCCCAGGCTGCGGAAGTATCTGCGGCCCCTTCCATGGCGAAAGGCCCGAGGTGCGGGTAGCGGCCCATCAACACCAGCTCGAAGGCATGGAAGCCCTGCGTATAGGGAGCTGTCTGTGGCACCAGCGCAAGGAAGGTGGCGACTTCGCGGGCCGACAAGGCATCGAGATCCCGTCCCCCCAGCCGAACGGTTCCTTCCGCCCGGGGCAGGATCCGTGCCAGCGTCCGCAGGAGCGTTGACTTGCCGGCCCCGTTGGGACCGATCAGCCCGACGAACTGGCCGTTGTCCGCGCGCAGGTCCACATTGTTGAGCAGGTGCCGCGTTTCGGCAATACAGGTGAGCTCCTGTGCGTCGATCTCGGGCGGACGGAAGTTGGACACGTCCGTCATTCGGCGCGACTAAAACCTTCAGGCGGCGGGTTCGGGAAATCCGCGGGCCAGAGAATCCGGGCCAACTCCTCCGCCCCGCGGATGTTCCAGTAGGAGAGTGTTGTGAAGAGCTTGCTGTCCACGATGTGGATGCGGTCCGCCTTGACAGCGGGCACCTCCGCCAGCGCCGCGTCATCGAGCAGGTCCTGCCTGAATTCCTCGGCTCCAAAGGCGACCGGCTGCGCGATGATGATTGTCTCGGGGGCCATCACGATAACCCCTTCGAGGCTGATGGTCTGGTTGCCGGAGATGCCCGCGGCCGCCGCGGCATTTTCGCCGCCTGCCGCCTCGATTACGGAACCTTCGGTGGACCCTTCGCCGGCAACCCAGATCTGATCCGAATACCTCGTCAGTGCCAGCACGGCAGGCCGTGGATCCTTGGTGCCGGTGATGGCGACCAGATCGTCGTAGCGCTGCTGCACCTCCGCTGTGAACTCGGCGGCCCGTTCCTCCTCGCCGAAGATGTATCCCATGAGCAGGATGGTGTCGAGGCGGGCCTCGGGATCGTGCCGGAGCGCGGTCTGCACCACCGGGATGCCGACGCGCTCAAGGGCGTCGATGCCCTCGTCGGGAAAATAGGGACTGGTGACGATCACATCGGGATCCTGGGCGATGATGGTCTCGGGATCGCGGGAGATCTCCGGCTTGTCGGTCAGCAGACCGGCAACATTGGAATAGGTCGGGTCCTTGGAGACCGCCCCCACCGCCACCAGTCGTTCCAAAGGCACCAGGGCGACTGCCATCTCGTCGTGACCAATCGAAGCCGTGATGATGCGCGCCGGTTGCCCGGGGATGTCCACGACCCCGTTCAAGCCCTCTACGCCACGGGGCCAGCCGGTGTTGTCCGGATCCACGATCCCCGGTACGTCGCGCAGTTCGGGCCGCGGTGCGGCCCGGTCGTCGGACGGGATGTTCTCCGTTGGCGGAAGCGGGACCGTGCAGGCCGTCAGGATCAGACTCAGGCCGAGGGTCACGACCAGACCCAAGGCTCGCAGTTTCTCCGGGATCATGGAAACTCCTTCTCCTTGCGACAGCTCCGCCTTACAGCGTGTAGACCTGTCGCTTGTTCTTGATTAAGAGGAATACAAAGAACGGTGCGCCCACAAAGGCAGTCAGGACGCCAACGCGGAATTCGGCCGGTTGGATCACGGTCCGGGCCGCCATGTCCGCCAGCATGACGAAGAGGGCGCCGCCGAGTGCGCTCATGGGCATCAGGACGCGGTGGTCCGGTCCCAGCACCAGGCGCAGTACGTGGGGGGTGACAAGACCGACGAAGGCGATGCTGCCGCTGACTGCCACGGCGGAACCGGTGACCAAGGCCGACGCGGCCAACAGGGCGGTCCGCGTCGCGCCTGTCCGCACACCCAGGGAACTGGCTTCGTCGTCCCCCAACGCCAACAAGTTGAGGTTGCGTGCCGACAGCACCAAGGCAACGGCACCGATCGCGATGGGGGGAATGGCGATCCGAACATGGTCCCAGGAACGCGAGTCGAGTCCGCCGGCCAGCCAGTAGAGGATTTCGCGCAACGGTCCTTCGCTTGGGAGCAGGTAGATGATGGCGGAGATTACGGCCCCGAGGAAGGCGTTGACGGCAACGCCGGCCAGGAGCAGCGTGGCCATCGATAGGCGCCCGCCCACGGCCGCGATGCCGTAGACCAGCAACAAGGCCAAGGCAGAGCCGGCGAAGGCCAATACGGGCAGGGCCAGCCAGAACAGGTCGACCAATCCGATCGCGATGGCGGTGACCGCGCCCACGGCACCCCCGGCGGAGACGCCGATGATGCCGGGATCGGCCATGGGATTGCGAAACAGTCCCTGCATGGCCGTGCCCGAGAGGCCGAGCGCCATGCCGACCGCAGCTCCCACGATGATGCGCGGCAGGCGGATTTGTTCGATCACCAGCTGCGCGGTGCGGTCGACGGAAGGTCCGTCAAGGCCCATGGCCGACAGCGCAGCCCAAACCACCTCAAGGGTTTTGATCGGAACCGGCCCCAGGCGCAGGGAGACCAGCCCCGTCGCCAAAACCAACACGGACAGAACCGGGAGGCCAATGGCCAGTCGGGTACCAACGCCCAACCGGCGGAAGGAACGCAGTGTGTGCTGCCCACCCAAAAGACAAAACCTCCAGCGCTACTCCGCCGGAGGCATGACTCGCAGGACCGGGCGCGTGCCCGGACGCCGAGGGACCTCTCTGGAGCGGAGAGTCGTCACCTGATCGTCCAGGCAGGTCTCCTGGCTTACGGGCGGATTCAGCCAAGCCCTTCCCATCGGCGTGCCGACAGTGGGCTTCGACCCCGGTTCCCGCTTACAGTGGCGCCACCGCGGCGGATTTGCACCGCCTTCCCATATTCTCCCGGGATGGGCACCTGGACGAGCGTCTGGGCAAGGTAGCACGTCCCTCCAAGGCCTGTCAATAGCGCAGGGGAACCGTTGCCGAACCAGCCGGAGGCAGAAACTATTTCCCTGACAGACTGGAGCCGGTGATGATGCTTGGCAAGCCAATGCAAGCACCGTGCCATCGTTCACGGGGCATGGAATACCGAGCCACAACCTGTCGGCAGTGGAATGGGGAGGGTTGGGACTGGCTCCTACAATAGGGGCGAAGGTTTGCAGAACCGACGGTATTCCTCCATTCAACAGGCTGACCATGCTGACAATTGGTGTCTCGGCAGATTTCCACACCTTGGGCCGGAGCGTGGTGGAACCGGTGGAACGCGCGCTGGCCGCCGCCCCGGGACATGTCCAATACCGCTGGTTTGAGGCCACCGGGGAGGACGCGGCCGGGCCGTATGTGTCCGCCAACGACATCGCGGGCCTGGACGGCGCAGTGCTGCTGGCCTATCGCTTTGCCGAATCGTCCCTGACGGAGGAATCCACCCTGGCTGTCATCGGCCGGTGGGGAGTGGGCTACGACCGGCTGGACGTGCCAACGCTCACGCGCCACGGGTGTTTGTTGGCAATCACCCCGGATGGAGTGCGCCGGCCGGTGGCGGAAGCCATCGTGACGCTGCTGCTGGCCTTGGCCAAGCAGCTCATGCCCCGCGCCGCCGTGGTCGCGTCCGGAGACTGGAGCCTGCGCAACGCCACGCTGTCCTACGGTCTGGAAGGCAAGGTGGTCGGTTCCGTGGGCATGGGCAACATTGGGGCCGACCTCTTCCGCCTGTTGGCACCGTTCGGGTTTGCCAGGATGCTGGCCCACGACCCCTATGTGTCATCGGAGGCGGCCACACAACTCGGTGTGGAGCTGGTAAGCCTGGACGAACTGTTGGCGGAGTCGGATTTCGTTGCCCTCAACTGTCCGCTCAACGCGGAGACCCACCACCTGATGAACCGGGAGCGTTTGGCCCGGATGAAGTCCACCGCCTATCTGATCAACACCGCGCGGGGTCCGGTGGTGGATCAGGAGGCGCTGGTCGAGGCGCTGCAACGAGGCGTGATCGCGGGTGCCGGTCTCGATGTCCAGGATCCGGAACCGTTGCCCTTGCCCCATCCCCTGACCGAACTGGACAACGTCATCCTGACGCCCCATACGCTGGCCTGGACCGATCAGCTGTACGAACTCAACGGCACCGGCGCGGTCGACAACGTGCTGGCGGTGTTGCGCGGTGACATACCCGAACCCACCGTCAATCGCGACGTGCTGGATTCACCCCGGTTTCAGGCGAGCCTGACCCGGTTCAGGGCCGCGGCGGCTGCCTGAGCGGAAGGCCGACTGCATCGTCTGGCCCGCGGTGCCGGCCGGATTGCAGGACTGCGGCCGCCTGCCGTAAGATTCGAGGGCTGTTGAGCGTTGGTGCCAATCGATCCGGCCGGCATCCAGCCCCCGATTACCAGTCGAAACAGGAAGCGAACCATGAGCGTGTTCACACAGACCGAACTCGATGCCTGGGAAAGGGATGGCTACATTGTTCTGAAGGACGCGGTGCCGAAGGCCCAGTGCGACTCCGTGGTGGATGCCATGTGGGAGTTCCTGGAAATGGACCCCGATGATCCCTCCACGTGGTACAGCCTGCCGCCGTGGCACGCCCGGACGGGCATGGTCGAGATGTACCATCACCAGTCCATGTGGGACAACCGGCAGACGCCCCGCATTCATGCAGCCTTCAGTCAGCTGTTCGGCACGGAGAAATTGCTCCTGAGAGTGGTGGACCGGGTCAACATGAACCCGCCGGTTCGGGAAGAACATGCCTACGAGGGATTCATCCACTGGGACTTCGAGCCCCATACCTGGCCCATCCCGCTCATGGTGCAAGGGGTGCTCCTGCTCCGCGATACGAGTGCCGAGCAGGGAGGCTTCCAATGCGTGCCGGGTTCCCATCTGCAGGTGGACAAGATTCTGGCGGCGCAGGAGGAAGGGGCCAACCCCAGGCATCCCGACATTGGGGACCTGGAAGTGCGGTCCATTCCGGGCGAGACCGGGGATCTGGTGATTTGGCACACGGCCCTGCTGCACGGCAACGGCCCCAACCGGACGGACAAGCCCCGGCTGGCCCAGTACATTGCCATGCGCAGCGCGGAACCGGACGATCCGAAGCACCGAGAGCAATTGGTCCAGAACTGGCGCAGGCGGGCACCCATGGATTTCCGGATCCCGCGGGCCTTTCCGGCTGATCCGCGCCATCTGGACGAACATCAGCCCGAACCGGCACACTTGACTCCCCTGGGCCGGCGTCTGGTTGGCCTCGACGACTGGAACTGACTCGTTCCCGATGCGCGAATCAAGGTACAAGGCCGCCATCATCGGCACCGGCGGCATCTCAAGGGCTCATGCCGGCGCCTTGGCGGCCCATGCCGATCGGGTGGAACTGGTCGCCGCGGTCGACATCGATGGGGACCGGGCCCGGGACTTCGCCGACCGGCACGGCGTCCCCCAGACTTTCACCGACCCCGAGGCGATGCTGGCACGCGTCCAGCCGGACATTGTGCATGTCTGTACCCCGCCCGGTCTCCACGCCGAACAGAGCGTGGCCGCCATGGAAGCCGGAGCCTGGGTCCTGTGCGAAAAGCCGCTCTGTGCCTCGCTGGCCGAAATGGACCGCATCGAGGCCGGGGAGGCGGCCACGGGCAACTACACGAGCAGCGTCTTCCAGTGGCGCTTCGGTTCCGGCGGCCGCCATCTCAAGGAACTGATCCGCACGGAGGCCATGGGCCGTCTGCTGGTGGCCAATGTGCTGACCACCTGGTACCGCGGCGATCCGTACTTCGCCGTGCGCTGGCGTTCCACCTGGAAGGCGGCCGTGGGCGGTTGCACGGTCGTGCACGGCATCCACATCATGGACTTCGCCCTGTGGCTGATCGGCGAGTGGCGCGAAATCCGGGCCATGATGGCCACGTTGGCCCACGACATCGAGGTGGAGAACGTCTCCATGGCGAGCGTGCGGTTTGAGGACGGCACCATGGCCAGCTTCTCCAACAGCATCCTCTCGCCGCGCCAGGAAAGCGTGCTGCGCCTGGATTTCGCCGACGCCACGGTCGAGATGACACGCAATGTCTACACCTACGGCAACCAGGACTGGCGTTATTCCACCTGGGATGGCTCGCCCCATGAGGACGCGGTCAAGGAGTGGGGCAGCCTGCCGCCGGACGTGCCGGCATCCCATGTTACGCAGGTCGGGTCCTTCCTGGACAGTCGGGACCGCAACGAGCGGCCCGAGGTCAGCGGCGCCGACATCCGGGGCACCATCGAATTCCTGACAGCCTTCTACAAGTCCGCGGTTGAGGGCCGGCCGGTACTCCGGGGCGAGATCCGGCCCGGCGACCCCTGGTACCGGCTCATGAACGGACAGTTCCACCTTCTGGACGAGACTGCGGCCTGATTGTTCCGGCAGGCCCGCGCAAACTGTGCGGACTTCCCCGTTCCGGCACCCGGAGATGCATGCCATGACGAACCTTCAAGCGACTGCACGCGGCGATCATCTGGTCGATGTCTGGCATGGCCGGCACCGCCTCTGCCGCTACAACACGCGGCCCCTGATGGAGGAGATACAAGGACGCCGGCCCTACCTGCATCCCGTCTCAACGCTCGGCGGCACCGTGGTGACCGAGGAAAAGCACTTCGACCACGAGTGGCACAACGGCATCTCGATGACCTGTCCCTGGCTCTCCGGCTTCAACTTCTGGGGCGGTCCCACCTACGTGCGGGGCGAGGGCTACCAACGACTGGACAACCTTGGGCAGCAGCGGCAAACGGCCATCGCCAAGGTCTCTGCCGGCGATGGCCGGCTGGCTTGGCGACAGTCCCTGGACTGGCTCACTCCGGATCGGGAGGAGCCCCTGCTGACGGAGAAACGGCTCCTGACCATCGGCGATGCCGACCCCAGCACGGGGAGCTGGGCCCTGGACTTCGACATCGCACTCCTGAACACGAGCGAGGCCGGCCTCCTGTTCGGCTCCCCGACCACCGAAGGGCGGGAGATGGCCGGCTACGGCGGAGTGTTCTGGCGTGGACCGCTGGCCATGTTGCACGGCACCGTGCGGACCGCCGAAGGCAAGGGCGGCGATGATCAGATGGGGGTGCGCAGTCCGTGGCTGGCCTACACCGCGGTGCATGCCCATACGGGGCGGACGGCCACGCTGGTGTTCCTGGACCATCCGGAGAACGTCCGGTTTCCGTTGCGCTGGTTCGTACGCACACAGCCCTTCCCGTTGGCCAGCTTTGCCTTTGCGTTCGACGAATACCTGTCCCTGGATCCCGGCCGGACCCTGCAGCGCCGGCACCGCATCCTGGTGTGCGACGGCGAGCCGTCCGGAGACCAGATTGAGGCATGGCATGCACAGTGGCTGGGCCGGACGTGACGTCTCCGGTTGGAATCGGTGTGGTGGGATGCGGCGTCATCGGCACGCACCACGTCCGCGTGGCCTCCGCACTGCCCTGCACCAGTCCTCGGGCCGTTCTGGATCTGGAGCGCGACAAGGCCGAGGCCCTGGCGGCAGCCCACGGAGTGCCCAGAGTGTGCGCCGACCTGGAGGAGATGCTGGCCCTGCCGGAGGTTGAGGCAGTGGTCATGGCCGTGCCGGCCGCCTTCCGCATGCCGATGTCCAGGCAAATCCTGGCGGCGGGCCGCCATCTTCTGCTTGAAAAGCCCGTGGCGATGAATGCCGATGAAGTAAGACGGCTCGCGTCGTGGTGCGGTCCCAACCAGGTGGTGGCCTGCTGCGCGGCCCGTTTCCGCTGTCTCGGAGCCTTTGGTCCGGTGTATGAAGTGCTGGCGGCCGGGAAGCTGGGAACGCCGCAGGGCGCGGTCTTCCGGGCGCTGACACCGGCTCCGCCGCGACCCGAGGTCCTGCCGCCGGCGTGGCGGCTGCAGTCCTGCCTGAACGGCGGCGGCGTGCTCATGAACTGGGGCTGCTACGACCTGGACTACCTGCTGGGCATGTGGCCGGAGCCGCTTGTGCCGCGCACGGTGCGCGCGCGGATGTGGGGCCTGGGTCCGGACTACCGGAACTTCGTGGTCCCGGATTCCGACGGGGAAACCCATGTCGCGGCCTGGATCGAGTGCGCGGGCGGATTTCAGATCTCCTACGAGAGGGGCGAGTATCATCCGGGGCCGCGCCGCGCGGAATGCCAGGTGTTCGGTGACCGCGGCAGTCTGGATTTGACCATGGTGCCTAACCGGAACCAGGTCGATACCCTCTGGCGCAGCGACGATGCGGCGGGGTGCGTGTCCGAGACGGTGCAGAGCCATCCCGACCGGGCGGCCGACCTGCACAGCGGCGTGGTGGCGGATTTCTGCCGAGCCGTGCGGTCCGGTTGCGAGCCGGCGGCCGGGCTGGATTTTTCGTTTCGGGTCCAGGCCACACTGGACGCAATGTACCGGTCGGCCCAGGCCGGTTGTCCCGTGGAGGTCGAGCAGGACCTCTGACCCATGTCCGGCGTGCCGTTGGCGGTGCGGACGGACGAACCGATTGGATTGCAACACAAGGGGATTTGGACGATGCGAGTGGTGGTGACCGGCGCAGCCGGAAAGATTGCGGGACAGGTTCTGCCCGCCCTGCGGGAGCGCTACGACCTGGTGCTGATCGATGTGCGGGAGAGCAACCGGGAGGGCGAACAGGTGGAGGGCATCCGGATGGCCGACCTGGTCGACCGCAACCGGGATGCCTACCGGCATCTCTTCCGCGGTGCCGATCGGGTGATCCACTTCGGCTTTGTGCGGCCACCGGAGGGCGACAATTCGGCCGATGCCAACTACTGGGCGGAACAGGCCAACATCCAGATGGCCTACAACGTCATGCAGACGGCCTGGGAAGAGGGAGTCGGCCGCGTGGTCATGGCTTCCTCGAACCATGCCGCGGACTACTTCGAGGATCTAATCCTCGATGGGGTCTGGGACGGCGTGAATCCCGCGGACAAGGCCCTGTCGGACAACTACTACGGCTGGGCCAAGGAAGTGTACGAGCACCTGGGCTTCGTCTTTGCCTGCGGCCGCATGAACGGCACGCCGCTGGAGAATGTGCAAATCCGGATTGGCGGCCCACGCGAGGACGACATCGCACGCGTGGAGCCGGGCGACCTGCGGCGCATGCACCGCGCCCTGGCCGTGTACATCAGCGACCGGGACATGCAGCAGCTGTTCGTGAAGAGCCTCGAGCACGAGGACATCCGCAACGAACAGGGAATTCCGTTCCAGATCTTCTACGGGATCAGCGGGAACACGCATGCCTTCTGGAGCATCGTCAATGCCCGCAAGGTCATCGGGTACGCACCCCGGGACAACAGCGAGCTGCGGTTTGCATCGCAGATTGCCGAACACCTGAAGGCCCACGCCGCGCTCGCCAACGGCACCGAATGCTAGTCGTCGGCCCCTTCCCTCCGGGTTTCCGTTCGGAATTGCCGCGCGCCCGGCGTGGCGTGCATCAGTAGTCAAAGGTCAAAACCCAATGCGCTATTCCTTTATGAGCTTTTCCTGCCCCGAACTGTCGCTCCAGGCCATGCTGGATACGGCGGCGGACCTGGGCTATGCCGGCATCGAACCGCGCGTGGATGCCAACCACGCCCACGGCGTCGAAACGTCCCTGAACCCGGCCCAACGGCGGGATGTGCGTGCCCGGGTGGCGGACAGCGCGGCCGACATCTGCTGCATTGCCTCCTCGTCGCGCTACTCGGAGCCGGCCACCCTCGAGGACAATCTGGCGCAAACGCGGCGGGAGATCGACCTGGCGGGCGACTTGGGGGTTCCGGTCCTGCGGGTGTTCGGCGGGCAGATTGCGGAGGGCATCGACCGGGACACCGCCATCGCCAATCTGTCCGCGGCCCTGGCCCGGGTGGCGGACGAGGCCGGCCAGGCCGGGGTGACGGTCTGTGTGGAGACACACGATGCCTGGTGCAACCCCCACCATGTAGCCGCGGTGCTGGCGAACGTCAACCATCCCGCCATTGCGGCCAACTGGGATGTCCTCCATCCGGTGCGGGCCGAGGGCCTTTCGGTGGCCGAGTCGCTTGCGGTGCTGGGCCCGTGGATTCGGCATGTGCACATGCACGATGCCTCCTTGGAGCCGGGCCGCATCCGGTACGTGCCGATGGGCACGGGTGACATTGACCATCGCGAGGTGATCCAGGGTCTGCGCGAAATCGACTACGACGGTTGCCTGAGCGGAGAGTGGATCGGCTACAGTCCCTGGCAGGAGCACCTTCCCCATGAAATCGGGCAGTTGCGCCGTTACGAAGCCGACCTTGCCTGAACCCCGTCCATCAACAATGCAGGTAACGCCATGAGTGTGAGGGTCGTCGACCACGCCCTGTGGGTCAGGGACATCCGGACGCGCATGCCGTTTCGCTACGGCATCGCAGCCATGACACGGGTTCCGCACCTGGTCGTGGAACTTGAACTTGAGGTAGACGGCCACCGGGTGCGCGGCCTGGCGGCCGAAAGCCTGGTGCCCAAGTGGTTCACCAAGGATCCGGATTCGCCCTATGCGGACGACATTCGGGACATGCTGGCCCAGATTGAAGGGGCCGTCGCTGCTGCCCGGGAGGCAGGCGGGCAAGTCTCCGCGTTTGCGCTGTGGCGTTGCGTTTACGAAGCCCGGGCCGAGGAGGCCGGCAGCAGCGGGACACCCGGACTGCTGGCCAATCTGGGCACAAGCCTGGTGGAACGGGCTTTGCTGGACGGGGTATGCCGCAGCCGCGGCCAGACCCTGGCCGATGCCCTGCGGGGAGACGGGCTCGGATTCGAGGCGGACTATTTCCACACCTCGCTGCGCGGGGCCGCACCGGACCGGATCCTGCCCCGCCAGCCGCTGCGGACCCTGCAGGCTCGACACACCGTGGGGTTGGGGGATCCGCTGACGGAAGGCGACATTCCGGAGGAGGAAAGGCTGGCCGACGGTTTGCCCCAGTCCCTGGAAGCGGTCGTGCGGGTGTACGGGGTACGGTGGTTCAAGATCAAGATTGGCGGCCAAGCCGAGGAGGACCTGGATCGGCTCCGGCAGATTGCCGCCCTGTTGGACGGCTCGCGGCCCGATGCCCGCTACACACTGGACGGCAACGAACAGTACCTGGACTTCGGGACGTTCCGAACGTTCTGGGAGACCCTGGCCCGGGACCCGGCCCTGCAGGCGTTCCGGGGCGGCCTGGAGTTTATCGAGCAGCCCCTGCACCGGGACATCGCCCTGGATCCGGAGACCACCGAAGTGCTGCGGACCTGGGAAGAGCACCCACCGGTGATCATCGACGAATCGGACGGGGACATCGGGGGCCTGTCCAGCGCCTTGGCGAACGGCTATCAGGGCACAAGCCACAAGAACTGCAAGGGTGTGTTCAAGAGCGTGGCCAACCTGGGCCGCCTGCAGCAACTGCGCGACGAGAACCCGGACCGGGCCTACGCGCTGTCGGGAGAGGACCTGACCAATGTCGGTCCCGTCGCCCTGTTGCAGGATCTGGCTGTTCTGGCTTCCCTGGGCATCCCCCATGCCGAACGCAACGGACACCACTACTTCACCGGCCTGTCCATGCACGTCGATTCGATCCAGCAGGCGATGCTGGATCACCACGGGGACCTGTACCGGCGGCACACCTGGCCCGACGGCACCGCACCGGCCGTGGCCATCGATGATGGACGAATACAACTGGCAAGCGTGGTCGCGGCCCCGTTTGGCTACGGTCCCGCGCTCGATCTGGACGGATTCGGCCCGCTTGCCGACTGGGATGCGTCGGCCTACCGCGAGGATTAGGGAACCGGGCACATCATGGCGGGCGCCATTCCGGTCATCGTCTGTTCGGAGAACGGTCTGACCGCGGCCGAGGAGGCCATCGAGCTTCTGCGGCAGGGCCGAAGCGCCCTGGACGCGGCCGTGGCGGCCGCAACCCACGTGGAGCAGGATTTGGCGGACAACTCGGTCGGACGGGGCGGCATACCCGGCATTCTGGGCAACGTGGAACTGGATGCAAGCCTGATGGACGGCCGCACCCGCCAAGCCGGTGCCGTGGCCGCCCTGACCTGGACCAGCCAGGCCGCCCGTCTGGCTCGGGCCGTGTTGGAAGAGACCCCCCATGTGTTGGTGGTCGGCGAGGGAGCCAATCGCCTGGCGCGGGCGTGCGGCCTGGCCGAGGAAACCCTGGAACATGAATCCGGCCTGGATGTGTGGCGCAAGCGGTTCGTCAGGGCCGGCATTGATCCTGATGCCCTGACCGACGACGAGGTGCTGACGGCCGTGAACCGGCTCACGAGCCAGCTGAGTTTGCTGGCGGAGCAGGACGACGAACGGGAGATTCCCGACGACCCGGAGACCGGGACGGTCAACTTCCTGGTGCGGGACACGGACGGCAACCTGGCCAGCGCGGTGTCCACGTCGGGCTTGGGCTGGAAGCATCCGGGTCGGATCGGTGATTCGCCCATTATCGGTGCCGGCAACTACTGCGACAACCGATATGGGACGGCTACCTGCACCGGCATGGGTGAACTGTGTCTGCGGACGTTGACGGCGAAGTGCGTGGTGGATGGCCTGCGCGGGGGGTTGACGCTGCAGGCGGCGGGCCGCGGGGCCTTGCGGGAACTGGACGACCTGCCGCGCGGCCAGGGCCAGTTCATCGGATTCATTGCGTTGGCGCCGGATGGTCGCCACGCCGGCTTCAGCGAACGGTCCGGACGCACCTACGGCTGGATTTCGGGCGGCATGCGCAAGGGTGTGCTGTCACCGCGTCTGACGCTGTCGGAACTGGGCAGCTGAACCGGAGGTGCCCGGTCCAGTTGTCTGCCGCTGTCAGGGATCGCGCAGGACGGCGAGCATCAGGACGCGGGGTGTTCGGAGAGGGTCGCCTACGGGTAACCTTGTTCCTCCAAACATTTCACATGATCTGCTTAAACAAGCTCGGCTATCATTTGACGCCGCTGCTCTTTCACCTGCCCTGGCCCTGCCATATCCGCCCCCCTGCACGCCTTCGCACTCCCCGGACCAGCGCCCAGCCCTGCTGGCCCTGCGCCACGTGGCGTGCCAATGCTTGTCTCACAGTCCCGTTACCTGTCCAGGATATTTGAGAACCAAAATGAATGAGCGTCCCAGCCACTTGTCACAAGGCGTCGTGCCTGTCATTTTGGTATTGCTGTTGTTGATTGGCTCCTTGTTGCCGGCATCACCTGTGCATGCGCAGGCCGAATCAGCAGAGTCCGACCAGCCAAGCACTGCGGTCGTAGGGGCATACGGGAATCTGAATGAGCACCACGAGGGCCGTTTTTCGCTAAATCGCACCGGAGATCGTGTTGCTGCCACTTTCACGACAATGCGGTCCCCGGTGCATTACTGGGCACGTCAACACGCAGAGCCCCTTTTCTACGTGCCACCCGACTATCGTCCACCAATTCCCGTCATCAGGGAAGTTGATGGTCATCACGTCCTGATTGATGGCACCCCGGATCCGGCACAGCCAAATCCGCGTCGATTTCAACTAAAGGTGGACCCGGACGGCGCGGTGAGGTATGTAGACAACTCCGACCTGGAAGGGGTGGGTTACCTGGCATACACCTTGGAAACGATCTGGGGAGTCTCCCTGGCTGACCATTTCGCGGCATTGGGAGAAGTCCTGACCGAGACCTGGTCTCGCAGCGGGTTTGCGTCGCTACCTGTAGTTCCGTATGTCGCACCGGAACCTGCAGCGTCCGACACATCCGAAGGACCCAGTCTGACATTGGCTCTGGAATCTGCGACAGCGCTACCGCCGCAGGCCTCTCAACCGCTGGGCGAAGCCAAACGGTTGCCTGAGGCCGCGGCAGCAGAATTGCTGGCCAAAGTACCTCAGTTGACAGTCCTCACTACCGACAGGTCGCCCAAGCTGCCAGTCACAAGAAGGGACCCGCCGCCCACAGTCGGATTGGAAGTTCAGGCGTTTCAACCCAGGGGTGACGAAGCGCCGCAAGTGCCTCAACCGGGAGACTTGGAAGTGGTCCGCTTCACTCCCTCGGGGCCTGTGGATTGGGTGCCCCGGGTTCACATTGTCTTCTCAAAGCCAATGGTTCCGTTGTCCAGTCACGCAGCGTTGGCTGAACGCTTGCCTGAGGTGACCATGTCGCCTCCGCTAGAGGGGGAGTGGCGTTGGCAGGGCACGCAGGCACTCCTGTTCCAACCCTCCGAAACTCCAGCGGGAGCAACCCGCTACAAAGTCAAAGTAGCACCTGGGATTGAGGCGTTGGACAACTCAACCTTGAAGACCGGCCATACGGTCGAGTTTGAAACACCACGGTTGCGTCTGGAACATTCGTGGCCTTACCGAAGCACACCCCTGCTTCTGGAGCCCTATTGGGTTTTGGGATTTAACCAATCCATAGACACCCAGGCATTGCTTCCCTCCCTTTCGTTGAACTCAGCCTCCAGGTTGGTTGGCCTTGACGTAATACCCTTGGACGATCCGTCGCTGCCGCAACAGGTTCAGGACGTGTTGTCCCGTACAACACCCGCGCACACCTTGCTGCTACGGCCGTCGAACCCACTGTCTCTGGACACCAGGTACATCCTATCCATTGGTCCGGGCGCGCCTTCTGCTGAAGGGCCACTGCGCTCTCTGGAGAAGCAACAAACTGAGTGGAGAACTTATGGTCCGCTGAAGATTACTTCGACCGGCTGTCGTCGGCGTGCAGGTTGCTACAAGGGTGATCCGTTTCATATCAGTTTCAGCAACAGTCTGGATCCTGATTCGCTGATCACAGGCATGGTCAGCATTAGGCCCCACCTGCCGGATGGCAAGATGCATATCAGTCCTGGTGGAATCTGGTTGACTGGTGATACAGCTCCAAACACGGACTACACCCTGCGCATCGCTCCGGGGTTGACTGATGTGTATGGCCAAACCCTGGATTCGGTTCAGGAATTGAAATTTCAGACAGGCATCCTTAGAACAGCAGGCCTGCATTTGCCTAACTTCTTGGAAGTCCTCCACCCGGACGATGGGGGCAAATACTCACTGCTTACGCGAGATTTGGATGAATTGGAAATTCACCTCTATCGGGCTTCACCTGCGGACTGGGATAAGTACCTTCTTGCGCAACATGGTGTTTGGGGCGCAAGCTGGGGAACAACAGGGCCTAACAGCAAGAGGCAATTTATGCCGTTTACCGGTGATTTTCTAGGCCGGAAGCCTGTACTGGAGACGACTCTGTCAATCAACAACGGACCTGGCTCGGACATAGACGAAACCATATTGGACCTGAGTCCTTTCTTGGTACAAGGACACGGACACTTGGTACTGGTGATAGTAATCCCCGAAGAACTACGGGGATTATTTTGCGGATATGGCTACAATGTCGCTGCTTGGCTGCAAGTTACAGACGTGGGGCTGGATGTTCATTCAGACGGCGCCACAGTATTGGCTAGGGCATCGGCGTTAGCCTCGGGCGAGCCAATTGCCGATCTGGACGTGCAGCTCCCGATTGAAATTGCCTCTATCCCTTCAGTCACCACAGACACCGAAGGATATGCTTCCTTTAGTTCTTCCTATCCACCTGAATATCATAAGTATGTAGGGATCGTTGGTCAGCAGAAAAGTAACTCAGTAGTATTTCCCATACGGGACTACTGGTTAAGAAACCGGATGCACGCCTCCCATCGCTGGCATGTCTTTTCCGACCGGTATTTGTATCAACCTGGTGAGAAAGTCCAGATCAAGGGCTGGGTTCGCCAAGTGGGATTTTCGCCTGCCGGCGACGTGTCCTGGGTAAACCCGGGCTTGAGACACATTCACTATGTAGTCAATGATGCCCGCGGTGTGTTGCTGGATGCGGGGATGACGGAACTGCAGCCTCATGGTGCTCTGGACTTCCGGTTCCAAGTTCCGGCAGATGCCAATTCGGGTCTGGGAGCGGTCAGGCTATTACTGCACGATTGCGATGATTGTGCCCGGCATGACGACCACTATCACGAGGACTTAGTCGCACTGTGGGATTCCGATCAGATGGAAACCGTGTATTTCCGTATTGAGGAATTCCGGAGACCCGAGTTTGAAGTGTCTCTCTCGGTTGGTGAGGGGCATCACCTGATGCAAGATCCAGTGCTGCTGGCGACGCAAGCCAAATATTACGGGGGCGGTGTTCTGGAAGGCGCACTGGTCAATTGGAAAGTGTCGGCGCGGCAAGGCCATTATGTTCCTCCTGGATGGCATGATTTCTCCTTTGGCGATGCGGTCCCTTGGTGGTGGCGGCACTCTCCCAGCGACGATGCAGTTGAAGAGCAGATGCTGTCTGCGGAGCTAGATGTTCAAGGTAGGCACCAAGCGATGCTAACTGCGGTTCGTGAACGTCGGACTGCGACCCCTTATGTGTTGCAGGTTGAAGCCACTGTGCAAGACTTGTCGCAGCAGGCAATGTCAGCTTCCAGTAACGTTCTGGTCCATCCTGCCCAATGGTATGTCGGTGGCAAGACCTCCTCCAACGTGGGAAAGGCCGGGGTGCCGTTTGCGATGGATTTGGTGGTTACCAACCTGGATGGCGTTCCTATCGAAGGGCAGGACATCCGAGTCACTACTCACCAGGTATATGGCACCAAGACCGCAGGAGAGGCTAACGCTGATTCTTCCGGATGCCAGCTTCGTTCTGCTTCTGAACCCGTCAGTTGCAGCTTGGTCTTTTCGGAGGGTGGACTGTGGCGCATCGAAATGTCCATTGAGGACGCGACGGGTCGTGAGAGTTCAACGCGTCTTGTGCGGTGGATCGTCGGCGATGACCGCAACCTCTCAGCACGAGGGGTGGAAGACACCGCTGTGACACTGATTCCCGACAAGGACTCATACAAGCCGGGGGATGTCGCGAGGATCCAAATTCAGTCGCCAATTGTGCCAGCCCATGGCACCGTCATTCTCAACAGATCTGGCATTGTCCGCCATGAGCCCATTCACATTCAGTCGGCTTCTCAGGTGTTGCCGATTCCCATCAAGGATGCGCATGTGCCGAATCTGCATGTGTCCGTGTTTCTGACGGGAGCATTGGAGTCTCTGTCTCCAGAAGGTCTGGTAGTCACAAATCAGGCGGAAGGTCACATCAATCTTTCGATTCCGACTTCCGCGCGTGAACTGGGGGTGGACTTGCAGGTGGCCACGCAGGTAGTTGCACCTGGAGGCGAGGCATCCGTATCGATGCTCATCACCGATCCATCCGGCCAGCCCGTGCCTGGTGCGGAAGTGGTGTTGATGGCGGTAGACGAGGCTGTGTTGGCACTTGCCGGGTACCGGCACGCCCATCCGCTGGAGACCTTCTACCCGCCGCGACAGAAGTACCTGTTCCACAACAGCCTTTACAACTACCTTCGGTCCAAAGACTTCTATATGCCTTGGCACGGATGCAGAGGTGGAGGGGGAGATGGGGGCATGGAGGAGGCTCTTTCCGAACTGTTCCCCGTGCGTTCGGATTTCAATCCTTTGGCCTTTTTTGAACCTTCGGGCAAAACCGACGAATCTGGCATCTACCGCGCTGCCTGGGATGTTCCAGACACCATCGGCCGGTACCGAGTGGTGGCGATGGCCAGCTCGGGTGCACGCTTATTCGGCCTGTCAGAGAGTTTCTATACGGTTCGTTTGCCGGTGTCGCTGCGGCCCCAGTGGCCTCGGTTCCTGAACTTCGGCGATCAAGCCGACTTTTCCGTTCTGGTGGAGAACCAGACCGATGAAGTGCAGGAGTTGACCCTAGTCGCCCAGTCAGACAGTTTGGGGTTGGCTTACCAAACTGCCGACCGTGCCTTCGATGCCTTGGGCATCAGCCTGCCCGCCGGAAGTCGCCGGCAAATCCTGGTACCCGCCCACGCCAAGGAATCCGGAGACGGCCAGATGCAGGTCACCGTGTTCAATGAGCGGTTCAATGATTCTGTACTGGGTGTCCTGCCGATTTACATACCGGCGGCGCAAGAAGGTTTTGCCGCATTCGGGACCGCGGAAGAGTTGCCTGTCATGCAGGGCCTGGATCTGCCCACCGGTGTTCATCAGGAATTCGGACAGCTCACGGTCACGACCTCTTCGACATTGCTGCAGTCTCTGCTGGACAGTTTCCTGGTATTGAGGGGGCACGATCGTGAATACCTTTACCCGGAATTTGTAGCATCACGGATATTGGCGAATCTCGCGTTGCGCGACGTCCTGTACGCCTTTCAGTTGCCAGGCCTCCCAGCGCCTGACAGACTTAACCGCGACATACGGGCAGACATAAGGGACTTGCTGAAATTGCAGAGATCATCCGGTGGATGGCCTGTTTGGCACACAGGCGATACGTGGCCGTTTGTCAGTGTTCATGCCATGCACGCCCTGACAGCTGCCCGGGCTGGCGGATATCACGTGGCTGACAATAAATTGCAAAGGGGCCTTGGATACCTGCAGGACATTGAACGCCACTATCCATATGATTACTCTCCAGTTACTCGACGCTATATTACTGCTTATGCGCTGTATGTTCGTTCATTGCTGGATGATGTTGATATGGAACGCGCGGTCCGCCTGTTGGATCAGCTTCCGTATCAGACAAGTGAACTGGACGTGATTGCCTGGAGTCTGCTGGTATTGCAGGCTGACGGGACGGTCCAGGATACAGTGGATAAGTGGTATCGGTACGTACTCAATCGAGCGGACGAAACTACAGGCAAAGTGGTGTTTGCCCGATATGCGTATCAGGAGGACGGACATCTGATTCTCCATTCCGACCGGCGTTCCGATGCCTTGCTGCTGCGCATGTTGATGACGGTTCGCCCGGATGCAGACCTCATCCCGAAAGTCGTGCGGAGCCTGATGGCAGCCCGTAATCGATATGGTCACTGGGGCAGCTCCCAGGAAAATCTCTTTGTCATGCAGGCCATGAACCAATACCTCCATACCTTTGAAGCGACCACCCCCGACTTTCTGGTTCGTGTCTGGATGGATGACACGCTGGTCATGGATACTCCTTTCAAAGGTCGTGAGACAGAGTTGCGGCAGGTGTCGCTGCCCATGGACTGGCTGTATGCCGAAGATCCTTCCCGTATCCACATTCAACGTGAAGGGGAGGGCCGGCTGTATTACCGGTTGGGGTTCGACTATGTACCGGACGACCTAAGTATCGACGCTTTGGAGCGGGGATTCACGGTTCAGCGGGTCTACAGTGGTCTTGATGATCCAGAGGATGTCTGGCTGGACGCCGAAGGCCGCTGGCATGTGAAGCTGGGCGCGCGGGTTCAAATCAATGTCACGGTAACAGCGCCGGGTACGCGCCATCACGTGAAGCTCGTCAGCCCTTTGCCTGCCGGTTTGGAGTTTCTCAACCCGGCCTTGAAGGGGACAGAGTCGTTTGAGGACCCCAATGCCCGTGGTTGGTACTACTGGCCATGGTTTGATCATCAACAACTGCTGAATGAACGGGCTCAGGCCGTGACCACATGGTTGTGGGGAGGTGTCTACCAGTATGGTGCAGTGGCCCGGGCCACGACCGCCGGAACCTTTCACGTACCGCCGGCTCGGGTCGAGGAAATTTATGCTCCCGAAACGTTTGGCCACGGGGCCAGCGAGATTCTGATTGTGGAGCCTACATAACGACTTGCCGGTACCACATTCAAGCTGAGTGTTGTTGGCGCCACCCGTTCCGGATGATCACCACCGGCCCCGGATCAGGTTATCGCCTGTTCAGCACTGTGCTGATGTCCCTGCTCGACTTGATAGGCGCACCTACTACGGGAGGGCTACCTGCTCAAGGTCCTGTCCCAATACAATGCGGCGGCCCTGTTCGGTTCCGTGTCCAAGGAACAGGGATGGTCTGTGTCAGACTCATGGCATGCAACAGCCTTGTGAAGTGCGAAGGGAGACCGGGGGCATGAAGTCGGCTGGCAGTCCGCTGACAGGAAATGGCAGCCGGGTGGTAGGCCGGTCCAGCCGGGCTCGACCGGAGCCGCAACATCGGCGCGCAGATGCGGGGACGGTTTTCTAATGCCCGTTTCCCTCGCAATGCCCCAGTTTGGCCAGAGCGTCACCGAAGGGACGGTGGCCGCCTGGCTCAAGTCCGAAGGCGACTCCGTCGAGCGCGATGAAAGCCTGCTGACCATCTCGACCGACAAAATCGACACGGACCTGCCGTGTCCCGAATCCGGAGTCCTGCTCAGGGTGTGCGTGGCGGAAGGCGAGACCGTGGCTGCCGGCACGGTTCTGGCCTGGGTGGGGCAGGCCGGGGAAGCCGTACCCGACCAAGCCGCTCCGCCGACGGTTGCATCCGGTCCGGCACAGGCACCGCATTCTCCTGAACCGGTTCGTTCTCCCGAGCGAAGACCGGCGCGCGCAGCGGGTGGCCGTACGGGTTTCCTGTCGCCCGTGGTGGCCCGGCTGGCTGCGGAACACAACGTGGACTTGGACGACATCCAGGGGAGTGGCCGCGGTGGCCGCATCACGCGCAAGGACATTGAAAGGCACATTGCCGACCGCAGTACCGGTACTGCGGCGCGCGACCCGGACACCGCACCGCAGCCGCTGACTCCCATGCGGGCCGCCATTGCGGAACACATGAGCCGCAGCGTGCGGACCAGTCCCCACGTGACCACGATTCACGAGTTCGACATGGGAGCCGTGGTTCGCCATCGGGCTGCTCACCGGGCTGCATGGGAGGACCGCGGCCTCAGGGTCACACTTCTGGCCTATCTGATGAAGGCCGCGACGGAGGCGCTGCTGCAGGTGCCCGCCGTCAACGCCAGCCTGACCGCGGAAGGCATCCGGCAGTTCGCGGCGGTACACCTGGGCATGGCCGTGGCCGTGCCGGGCGGACTGGTGGTGCCCGTGGTGCGCGATACCCAGACCATGTCGCTGGAGGACATGGCCGCTGCCTTGGCGAGCGTGACGGAAAAAGCCCGTGCCAAGAAACTCAAGGTCGAGGATCTGGAGGGAGGCACCTTCACCATTACCAACCACGGAGCCGGGGGCAGCGTGGCCGGCACACCGATTATCCATCAGCCCCAGGCGGCCATCCTGGGCTTTGGGGCCGTGGTCAAGCGGCCGGTCGTGCGCGGCAGCAATCACCTTCTGCCGGATGCCGACGATGCCATCGTGATTCGGCCCGTATCCTTCTGCAGTCTGTCCTTCGACCACCGCCTCCTGGACGGGGCCGTGGCCGATGAGTTCATGACCGCGGTGCACGCGAGTCTGCAGCAGTGGTCCTGACGGGCTGTCCGTCTGCGACAATTTGGTTATGAACAGGGATACACAACTCGCGGTCATCGGAGGTGGACCAGGCGGCTATGCCGCGGCCATCCGCGCTTCGCAACTGGGGTTCAAGGCCACCTTGGTCGAAAGGGAGCACCTGGGGGGCGTGTGTCTCAACTGGGGATGCATTCCGTCCAAGGCCCTCATTCATGCAGCCGACGTGCTGGAGAGCCTCAAGAACGCCACCGACTTGGGCATTGGCATCGGAGAGATAGTTCTGGACTTCGGCCGCACGCATGCCCGCAGCCGCCAGATCGTGACGAAGCAGGCCCGCGGCCTGCAGTTTCTGATGCGCAAGAACGGCATCGATGTGGTGGAAGGCCGGGCCGCGCTCCGGGATGCCCACACGATCCGGGTGGAGGGTGCGGACGGTTCCGCGTCCGATCTAACTGCCGACCACATCCTGTTGGCGACGGGTGGCAGGCCCCGGGACCTGCCGGGGCTGCCCTTCGACGGCGAGACCGTGCTTTCGTCGCGGCATGCCCTGGATCTGTCGGAGCTTCCCGACCGGGCAGTGATCGTGGGCGGCGGTGCCATCGGCGTGGAGTTTGCCTGGCTGTGGCACTCCTTCGGGGTGGCCGTGACCGTGGTCGAGTTCGAGAACCAGTTGCTGCCGCAGGAGGACGCCGATGTCGCGGCCGAACTGACCAAGCGGTTCCGGGGCCGCGGCATCAAGGTGCTGACCGGACATGCCGCCGACGGCTGGGATGCCGGGACGGGCGAACTGTCGGTGCGCGACCGGAACAGCGGCGATGCGACCCGGTTGCCGGCCGATCTCGTGCTGGTGGCGGTTGGCATTCGGGCCAATACCGAGAACCTGAACCTGGTCGAACAGGGCATCGCCCTGGACACTCAGGGATTCGTGCAGGTCGACGAGCAGCTCCGGACATCGGTGCCCCACATTTATGCGGCCGGAGACTGCACCGGGCGTCTGCCCCTGGCCCATGTCGCCATTGCCCAGGGCGTGGCGGCGGCCGAGACCATGGCCGGCCAGGAGCCGGAACCGCTTACGGAGGAACGGTACCGCTTCATGCCGCGCTGCACCTACGCCTCGCCGCAGGTGGCCAGTCTGGGCTGGACCGAGGCACAACTCAAGGCGGAGGGAATCCCCTACAATGCGGGCATGTCCAGTCTGTTCCCGAACGGCCGGGCACGGGCCGTGGGTGCCGGCAACGGCTTCGTGAAGATTCTGGCCGGCGATCCCTACGGTGAAATCCTGGGCGTGCATATGGTTGGCTCCGAGGTTACGGAACTGTTGCCGTCCTTGACCCTGGCCCACATGATGGAGCTCACACCTGTGGAAATTGCGCAGACCGTCCATGCCCATCCCACCCTCAGCGAGGTGGTGATGGAGGCCGCGGCCGCGGTCGAAGGCCAGCCGTTGCACGCATGACGACCGAAACCGCACTCGCCGCCGCGGAAACGCAGGAGGTCGCGCCGGGCCGCCAGTGGCTGTTTGGCCTGGCCCTTGTTACGACCGCCGGCTTGCTCATGGCCGGAGTGGTGCTGGGGGTGCCCCTGGCGTTCTGGACCTGGCACATTCATCAGGCCGGGATTCAAATGGACGAGGCGGTGGCCTGGCCCGAGCCGCGCTACAGCGACGCCCTGCCGAGCTTGCAGGACCCGACGCCGCTGGCTTCGGTGCGCCGACACTTGGATGAAGCTCGGCGCTGGCGTCCCAACCATTTCCATGCCCACCGCATGGAAGCCGTTACGCACATGGCGGAAGGCAATTGGCTGGCCGCGGAACGCGCCATCGAAGCGGCGGTGGCGGGAGCCGAACGCAATCCGCTGGTGCAGTTCGACCGGGTGCTGATCCACGAGCAGATGATGGATCATCTGGCCGCCCATCCCGGCCAGGGGATTTGGCAGGCCGTTCAGGATCAGCAGGGCACGCTGCTGCGGCCGGCGGCCGATCGGGTGTGCGCCTACCTGGATCGATCCACGGACTGCGATGCGGTCAACCAGACCGTCCCCCTGCCGGTGCACGGAATCGATCCGATCCTGATTCGGGAAGGAAGACTGTTGGCGGTCCTGAGTGCGGAGCCCATTGAAATCGAAGTGCCCGTGCCGGCCGCCGCGCCATGGCTGGTGTTTCTGGCCGGGGTGCATCCGGAGAGCTCGCCGCCCCCGCCGGCCGGGGTCAAATTGACCATCGCCGTTCAGGGCGAGGGCCAAGCCGACTGGACCCAGGTGTCGGAGGTGGTCCTGCCGCCCGACAGCCAGTCCACCGGGTGGATTCCGGGTCAGGCGGATCTGGGACGCTGGGCGGGAACCGCAGTCCGGCTGCGTCTGGGCGCGGCACCCTTCGGTCCGGCCGTGGGCTGGGCCGACCTTTCGTTCCAAAGTGCGGCCAGCGCCGCCTTTGCCATGCGCACGCCCGAACAGCACTGGCAGCAGTCCCTGCTGGCCGGCGGTTTCCGCAGCAGCGACTTGCAGGCCCTGGCCCAGGAGGCGGAGAACCGGGGCCAGGAGGACCGGTCGGCCGCCTGGCAGCGCCGGGCCGATGTGGTGGCCGCTCACGAACCGCCCCCGGCATCGCCGTAGGCCCGGCGGCCGCGCCCCGGTTTTCCGTCAACGTTTTCCATGGCACGCAGCGCGCGGATTGATGTGGCCGTACGGTTCTCGGAAACCGATCTCATGGGTGTCGCACACCACGCCGCCTGGATAACGTGGCTGGAGATGGGACGCCTGGCGCTGATTGACGGCAGCGGCCTGCCCTACACGGAGATTGCCAGGACCCACCACCTGTCCGTCGTGTCAGTCAGTCTCCGCATCCGCAGGCCGCTCGTGTTCGGCGACGTGGCGCGCATCACCACGGTGCTGGACAAGGTCGGCAGCCGCAAGGTCTGTTTCGCCTATGAACTCCACCACAGGGACAGTGGCGTCCTGGTCGGCACCGGAGCCACCGAGCATGTTTGTGTGGATTTGGAAGGGCGGTCCAGTCGCCTCCCGGACCGGGTGGTGGCCGCCCTCCGCCACGAACCTGCGCAGCCGCTCTGAGTGGCCGGCCTGTCGACAGGTAAAATGGGTGCGGCCGGTATTGATGCGGCCAACCGGCCCCTGTATGGGAATTGTGTTCCGTGAGTGACCTTGGCACCCCCCAAAAACCCATCCGCGTGGCCGTGGTGGGTTCCGGCCCCGCCGGTTTCTACGCCGCCGATTTCCTGCTGCGGGACCAGCGCACCGTACAGGTGGACATGTACGACCGGTTGCCCACGCCGTTTGGCCTGGTGCGGGCGGGCGTGGCACCCGACCACCAGAAGATTAAGGCGGTCACGAAGCTGTACGACCGCGTGGCGGCCCGGCCCGGTTTCCGGTTCTACGGCAACGTCACCCTGGGCGAGCACATCCGGGCGCCCGAACTGGCGGACTTCTACCACGCCATCCTCTACTCCACCGGGGCCGAAACCGATCGCAATCTCAACATTCAGGGCATCGACCTGGGAAACAGCCACACGGCCACCGAGTTCGTGGCCTGGTACAACGGCCATCCGGACTACGCCGACCGCACCTTCGATCTGTCGCACGAGAACGTGGTGGTGGTCGGCATCGGCAACGTGGCGGTGGATGTCTGCCGCATCCTGGCGCATACCCCGGAGCGGCTGGCCGAAACCGACATGGCGCCCTACGCCGAGGCGGCCCTGCGGGAGAGCCGGGTCCGGAATATCTACATGCTGGGCCGGCGCGGCCCGGCCCAAGCGGCCTTCACCGTGCCCGAGGCGCGGGAACTGGGCCGGCTGGACGACTGCAGCACGGTGACCCTGCCGGCGGAAGTGGAACTGGACCCCCTCAGCGCGAAGTTCGCGGAGCAGTCCGACGATCGGACGCTGGCCACCAAGCTGGACATCATCCGGTCCTTCGCCCATCCGGTGGACGAATCAAAGTCGCGGACGCTGACCATTCGCTTCCTGACCTCGCCCGCGGCGATGGAAGGGGACGATGAAGGACGCGTTGCCCGCATGAAGCTCGTGCACAACGAACTGGTCGACGACGGCCGCGGCGGCCTGCGGGCCAGTGCCACCGAGTTTGAGGAGTGGCTGGATGTCGGGCTGGTCTTTCGTTCGGTCGGCTACTACGGCGTGCCGCTGCCGGATGTGCCGTTCCGGGAGGACTGGGGCATCATCCCCAACGACGAGGGCCGGGTTGTCGACATGGATACCGGCCGCCAGATCGCCGGCCACTACGTGGCGGGTTGGATCAAGCGGGGTCCGTCCGGGGTGATTGGGACCAACCGGCCGGACGCCAAGGAAACCGTGACGCATCTGGTGGCGGACGTGGTCGAGGGCCGACACCTGTTTCCCGTGCGTCCGCATCCCGAGCAGGTGGACGAGGAAATCCGGAGTCGGCAGCCACAGGCGGTGACCTGGCCGGATTGGCAGAAGCTGGATGCCCTGGAGACGGCGCGCGGCGCGGAACAGGGACGCCCCCGCGTGAAGTTCACTTCCGTGGAGGAGATGCTGGCGATTGTACGGGAGGCCGAGTCGGCCTGAGCGTCACTGGTCGGCGGTCGCGGGCAAACCTTCTACCCACATCGTTCCCTTCTTCACAGTCTTCCTTCGCGGCCTGTTGTCTGCTGTACACGGTCGCAACCACGGTTTTGTATTCCCTGTAGAGGGCCCCAGAGGCCGAGGGAGGCTCCCCGTTGCTCTCCTCCGCTTGCCAAGCGGAGGGTCTTGTCGATGGGGGCTCCAATGGCATTCCGGGGCCGGATCATCGAATCCCTATCGACAGGGTTGTGACCGGTGTTCGGCAAGTCATCTCCGGCTTGCGGCAAGATTCACCCGGGCAATGGCTTGCGAACGGCGGCAATCGGTCATGGGACATGTGTCACAGGGCGGAGGATGACCAGTGAAGTTTGTCAAATCAATCAAAATGGATGGCCTGCTTTCATTTGCACCCGGATCCCAAACCTTTGAGCTGGAACCCCTGAATGTCCTGATTGGACCGAATGGCGTCGGCAAGTCGAACGTGATCGAAACCTTTGAGCTGCTCCGTTCCATGCCGACAAATTTCGCGGATGCCATCCGCGATGGTGGCGGAGCCGGAGAGTGGCTGTGGAAGGGCAGGACCCCGCCGGGCTCCGCGGTCATTGACAGTGTAATCCCCGGTTCAGCCACGCCCACAGGACGTGACTTGCGTTACACACTGAAATTCACCAATGTCAACCACAGGGTTGAAGTTCTTGACGAGGCCATTGAAGAAGCCGAACCCCTCGACAATCATCCTCAACCTTATTTTTACTATCGCTTTCAGGAAGGTCATCCCGTGATCAGTGTCAGGCAGGCGGATGACGGCGACTTGGAGAACAACACTTCGAATCGAACACAAAGGTTTCTCAAACGGCAGGATTTGCTGCCTGATCAGTCGGTCTTGGCGCAGCGGAAAGATCCTGACCTGTATCCGGAAGTCACTTGGCTTGGCCGCGAATTCGGCCGCATCCTTACTTTCCGTGAGTGGACCTTCGGTCGCTATGGTCCTCTGAGACAACCCCAACCTGCCAACTTGCGCCAAGACCATCTATTGCCCAGCAACCAAAATCTGGGAATGGTGCTCAACAGGTTGCAGTATCAAGGATCCACTCGCTTTGACCGGATGCTCAAACGTTTCCTGTACCGTTATGAGAGCGTGTTGACACCGGTCTCGGAAGGATCCATACAGTTTTCGCTACGTGAAGCTGGCTTTGACATCCCGATTCCTGCGACACGCCTGTCTGACGGTACCGTGCGCTTCATTGCGTTGCTCGCAATCCTGCTGGATCCATCCCCTCCACCATTGGTTTGCATCGAGGAGCCTGAACTGGGACTACATCCCGATGCTGTTGCCCTGCTAGGTGAATTGCTGATCGAAGCATCGGATCGCATGCAGTTGGTTGTGACCACCCACTCGGATGCACTGGTGTCGGCCCTGTCGGACAGGCCACATGCGGTGGTGGCCTGCGAGTGGTCGGATCGGGGCACTGAACTCATCAGGCTTGATCCACAGCAGCTGGACCATTGGCTGGAAAGCTATCAGTTGGGTGACGTGTGGCGTATGGGAGCGTTGGGGGCCAACCCTTAACGAAAATCCACATCAAAATCTTTGTGGAGGGGGGAGGCGACGGCCGAAGCGGAAAGGCAGCCATTCGCAACGGACTGTGGTTCGGACAGTTTTGAGCCGTTTTTCCGCTCCGCCTCCGAGCTTGGCGGTGCTGCCGGCATGACGGGAAGGTAAATCGGGGGGGGGGGGGGAGCGCTCCAGCCCCCAAAGGGAACCGCGCGCGGGACCTGCTATCGTTGATGCAGCTACAATTTCAACGACATGGGTTTCCTGTGTGATTGCTGCGCAATATACTCGCATTGATGCCCTGCGGCAAACCGCAGGCGGTCCACTTCGCCCACATGATGGAGCTGCTGCAGTGGCTGCCGACGCGTGTCAACTTTACCAACCTCAAGCACTACGACGGCTGGTCGGTGCGTACCCATGCGCGCTGGTTCGCGCGGCTCCTCTTCGCGCGCCTGGCCGTGGCCGCCCTGAGGGTACTGCATCCGCGGCCGCGGTGGGAGCTGCTGGTCCTGGATACCAGCTTCATGCCCAAGAGCGGTCGTAAGACTTGGGGCGTGGGTTGGTTCTGGAGCGGCATAGCCGCGCCGCCCGCCGGGGCCTGGAAGTCTCCTTGTTGGCCACCACCCTGCCTTGATCGCGACTTTGCGTTTGCCCTGCCCAAACAAGACTCTGCAACACCGCGTGCTGCAGGATATGGGATACCGAAGAACCTTGTGTCATCATGTGTGCTGTCGACGTTCGTTAGCAGCGCAGCTTCTTATGTGCTACTGTCCAAGGGACTTGGAGTTGTAGATGTCTCCGCAAGTCGATCGGAATCGCACCATCGTTACCCATGTACTTGACGTTTATCGCGCTGAGATGAGGAAGTTCATTCACAAGACCCTAGAACAACAAGCAGCTTCGCAACAACAGTTTCACGATCTAATTCTGGATGTATTGACAGAGGACAAAAAGGGGAACATCCTGCGTGAATTGCGTAGTGGAAATTCGATTAGCGACTCAATTGATATTGGCGAATTTCCTGAAATAATCGATCATAATTGGATTCATTTTTCTGACAAAATTGTATATGGTGTTTCCAGATCCGTATTCAGGCGCGACACAGTCAAGATTCGCAGAGCAAGGAATCAATGGGCACATCCAAGCGGGGATCCCTTCAACACAAGTGAGACAAATCGGCTTGTCAAGTTGATTGCAGCCTGCCTTCGTCAAATACACAGTACTCAAGCCGCACGAGATATAGAGACATTGAATTTGGAGTCGGACCAGCCATCTGCGCCAGAAACATTCGAATATCCTGGCTCATTGCTGCACCAATCTGTGTCCGAGAGTGATATGGATGCAGTCAGAGCATTGCTGGCGGCCGGTATCGATCCCAATATCCAAGACCAGCAAGGCAGGATGCCACTGCATTTGGCGAAAGTAGGGTCTGCGATTTTCGATGCACTGTTGAAAGCTGGTGCCAATCCAGACATTGCGTATACGGACGGTGCCACACCACTGCACCGGGCCGTGTCCGAGGGGACCATGGACGCAGTCAGGGCATTGTTGGGTATCGGTGTCGATCCCAATATCCGGGACCGGATTGGCATTACGCCGCTGCACTTGACAGAAGTGGGGTCTGAAGTCTTCACGGTGTTGTTGGAGGCTGGTGCCAATCCCAACATCGTGTACGAGGACGGCAGCACGCCGCTGCACCGGGCCGTGTCCACGGGGACGGTGGAGGTGGTCGGGGTGTTGCTGGGAATGGGTGCTGATCCCAACGCTCAGGACGAGAGTGGCAGCACGCCGTTGCACCGGGCCGTGTCCAAGGTAGTGCAACAACCTTCATCGTGGCTCATCTCACCGCGTTTGATGACTGGTGAAGTTTTGGACTTAGCCAGAAAGTTGCTGGGATCCAGAGCCGATCCCAACCTTCAAGATAGGAGTGGCACTACACCATTGCACCTAGCTGTGGGCGGGAAGTCTGTAGAGGTAGTTAGAACACTGCTGGAGGCCGGTGCCGAATGCAATATCCAGGATGTGGGCGGGAAGACACCGCTGCACTTGGCGGAAGTGGGGTCTGCGATCTTCAGCACGCTGTTGGGAGTTGGTGCCAACCCCAACGTTCAGGACGAGAGCGGTACCACACCGTTGCATTTGGCTGTGGGCGGAAAGTCTGTGAATGCAGTCAGGGTACTGCTGGAGGCCGGTGCCGAATCCAATGCCCAGGACAAAGGTGGGAAGACGCCGCTACACTTGGCTGTGTCCAGGAACGCTGTGGACGCAGTTGAGACATTGCTGAAAGCCAATGCCGATCCCAATATTCAGGATCAGGGTGGCAACTCGCCGTTGCACCTGGCAGGACTGTGGTACTTAACAGGAATGGGATCTGCAGTCTTCGATGCACTGTTGGATGCCGGTGCCGATCCCAACATTGTGTACGAAAGCGGCAAGACACCACTGCATCTGGCCGTGTCTGGGAAAAGCGCGGATGCAGTCGGGACGTTGTTGGATGCCGGTGTCGATCCCAACATCCAAGATCGGCAGGGCAGGACGCCTCTGCACTTGGTGGAGGTGGGATCTGTGGTCTTCGAGGCGCTGTTAGGAGCCGGTGCCAACCCTGACATTGCGTACGCGGATGGTGCCACACCGCTGCACCGGGCCGCGTCCGAGGGAGCTGTGGATGCAGTCGATTCGTTGCTGAAAGCCAAAGCTGATCCCAACATCCAGGACCAGGCTGGCATTACGCCTCTGCACTTGGCGGGAATGGGGTCTGCGGTCTTCGGTGCGCTGTTGGAAGCGGGAGCCAACCCTAACATCGTGTACGGGGACGGTAGCACGCCGCTGCACCAAGCCGTGTCCAAGGGGGTGGTGGAGATAGTCGCGGCGTTACTGGGAGTCAGTGCTGATCCCAACATCCAGGATCTGGTTGGCATTACACCTCTGCACTTGGCGGGAATGGGGTCTACGATCTTCGATGCGCTGTTGGAAGCGGGAGCCAACCCCGACATTGCGTACGCGGATGGTGCCACACCGTTGCACCGGGCCGTGTCGGACGGGGCGGTGGACACAGTCAATTCGCTGCTGAAAGCCAAAGCTGATCCCAACATTCAGGACCAGGGTGGCGATACGCCGCTGCACTTGGCGGAAGTGGGCTCTACGATCTTCGATGCGCTGTTGGAAGCGGGGGCCAACCCCAACATTGTGTACGCGGATGATGCCACACCGTTGCACCGGGCCGCGTCCGAGGGAGCTGTGGACGCAGTCGCAGCGTTGCTGAGGGTCGGTGCTGATCCCAACATCCAGGACCAGGGTGGCGATACGCCGTTGCACTTGGCGGAAGTGGGGTCTGCGGTCTTCGAGGCGCTGTTGGAAGCCGGTGCCAATCCCGACATTGTGTACGGGAACGGTGTCACACCGCTGCACCAAGCTGTGTCCAAGGGAGCGGTGGAGGTGGTCGGGGTGTTGCTGGGAGCCGGTGCTGATCCCAACGCTCAGGACGAGAGTGGCAGCATACCGTTGCACCGGGCCGTGTCGGACGGGGCGGTGGAGGTAGTTAGGATGTTGATGGGGGAAGGTGCGGATCCCACCTTCCAGGACCAGAATGGCGCCACTCCGTTCCACTTGGCGGCCTTGGGGTCTGAAGTCTTCACAGTGTTGTTGGGTGCCGGCGCCAACCCCGACATCGTGTACGGGGACGGCAGCACGCCGTTGCACCGGGCCGTGTCGGAGGGGTCCTTGGACGCAGTCAGGGCGCTGCTGGCGGCCGGTGCCGATCCCAACATCAAAGCTCAGGACGGCGGTACGCCGCTGCACTTGGCGGCCTTGGGGTCTGAAGTCTTCACGGTGTTGTTGGATGCCGGCGCCAACCCCGACATCGTGTACGGGGACGGCAGCACGCCTCTGCATTGGGCTGTGTCCAAGGGGGCGATGGAGGTGGTCAATTCGCTGCTGAAAGCCAAAGCTGATCCCAACGCTCAGGACGAGAGTGGCAGCACGCCTCTGCACTGGGCCGTGTCGGAGGGGGCCTTGGACGCAGTCGGAGTGCTGCTGGCGGCCGGTGTCGATCCCAACATCAAAGCTCAGGACGGCGGTACGCCGCTGCACTTGGCGGTCTTGGGGTCTGAAGTCTTCACGGTGTTGTTGGGTGCCGGCGCCAACCCCGACATCGTGTACGGGGACGGCAGCACGCCGTTGCACCGGGCCGTGTCGGACGGGGCGGTGGAGGTGGTCGGGGTGTTGCTGGCGGCCGGTGCGGATCCCAACGCTCAGGACGAGAGTGGCAGCACGCCGCTGCATTGGGCCGTGTCAGAAAGGGCAGTGGGGGTAGTTGGGGCGCTGCTGGCGGCCGGTGCCGATCCCAACATCAAAGCTCAGGACGGCGGTACGCCGCTGCACTTGGCGGCCTTGGGGTCTGAAGTCTTCACGGTGTTGTTGGGTGCCGGCGCCAACCCCGACATTGTGTACGGGGACGGCAGCACGCCGTTGCACCGGGCCGTGTCGGAGGGGTCCTTGGACGCAGTCGGAGTGCTGCTGGCGGCCGGTGTCGATCCCAATGTCCGAGATCAGGGCGGCGGTACGCCGCTGCACTTGGCGGTCTTGGGGTCTGAAGTCTTCACGGTGTTGTTGGGTGCCGGTGCCAACCCCGACATCGTGTACGGGGACGGCAGCACGCCGTTGCACCGGGCCGTGTCGGAGGGGTCCTTGGACGCAGTCAGGGCGCTGCTGGCGGCCGGTGCCGATCCCAATGTCCGAGATCAGGGCGGCGGTACGCCGCTGCACTTGGCGGCCTTGGGGTCTGAAGTCTTCACGGTGTTGTTGGGTGCCGGCGCCAACCCCGACATCGTGTACGGGGACGGCAGCACGCCGTTGCACCGGGCCGTGTCCGAAGGGGCCTTGGACACAGTCGGGGCGCTGCTGGCGGCCGGTGTCGATCCCAATGTCCGAGATCAGGGCGGTAATGCGCCACTGCACTTGGCCGCGTCCATGGGAGCTGTGGACTCAGTCAGGGTGTTGTTGGAAGCCGGTGTCGATCTCAATAGTCAAAACAAGCGGGGCAGGACGCCGCTGTATCTGGCGGAAGTGAGGTCTGTGGTCTACAACGTGTTGCTGAAAGCCGGTGCCAACCCGAACATCCCGTATGAGAGCGATACCACACCACCGCACGTGTTCGTGTTCAGAACTGTGAAGATTCTCGCCGTGGTCATAGCAACCATGTGGGACTTTACACCGCTGCATCTGGCTGTGTCCAGGGAGGCCGCAAATGTAGTTGAGGTGCTGCTTACGAAGACAGGTGCTGATCCCAACATCCATTACATGGACGGCAACACGCCTCTGCACTTGGCGGCCTTGGGGTCTGAAGTCTTCACGGTGTTGTTGGGTGCCGGCGCCAACCCCGACATCGTGTACGGGGACGGCAGCACGCCGCTGCACCGGGCCGTGTCGGACGGGGCGGTGGAGGTGGTCGGGGTGTTGCTGGCGGCCGGTGCGGATCCCAACGCTCAGGACGAGAGTGGCAGCACGCCGCTGCGCTTGGCGGCCTTGGGGTCTGAAGTCTTCACGGTGTTGTTGGGTGCCGGCGCCAACCCCGACATCGTGTACGGGGACGGCAGCACGCCGCTGCACCGGGCCGTGTCGGACGGGGCGGTGGAGGTGGTCGGGGTGTTGCTGGCGGCCGGTGCGGATCCCAACGCTCAGGACGAGAGTGGCAGCACGCCGCTGCATTGGGCCGTGTCAGAAAGGGCAGTGGGGGTAGTTGGGGTGTTACTGGCGGCCGGTGCGGATCCCAACACCCAGAACCAGGGCGACGATACGCCTCTGCACTTGGTGGAAGTGGGGTCTGAAGTCTTTACGGTGTTGTTGGGTGCCGGCGCCAACCCCGACATCGTGTACGGGGACGGCAGCACGCCTCTGCATTGGGCTGTGTCCAAGGGGGCGATGGAGGTGGTCAATTCGCTGCTGAAAGCCAAAGCTGATCCCAACGCTCAGGACGAGAGTGGCAGCACACCTCTGCACCGGGCCGTGTCCGAGGGGGCCTTGGACGCAGTCGGGGCGCTGCTGGCGGCCGGTGCCGATCCCAACATCAAAGCTCAGGACGGCGGTACGCCGCTGCACTTGGCGGCCTTGGATTCTGAAGTCTTCAATGCACTGCTGAACTCCGGTGCCAACCTCGACATCGTGTACGGGGACGGCAGCACGCCGCTGCACCGGGCCGTGTCCGAAGGGGCCTTGGACACAGTCGGGGCGCTGCTGGTGGCCGGTGTCGATCCCAATGTCCGAACTCAGGACGGCGGTACGCCGCTCCATTTGGCGGCCTTGGGGTCTGAAGTCTTCACGGTGTTGTTGGAAGCCGGCGCCAACCCCAACATCGTGTACGGGGACGGCAGCACACCGTTGCACCGGGCCGTGTCGGACGGGACGGTGGAGGTGGTCGGGGTGTTGCTGGGAGCGGGTGCTGATCCCGCCTTGCAGGACCAAAATGGCAGTACGCCGCTCCATTTGGCGGCCTTGGGGTCTGAAGTCTTCACAGTGTTGTTGGGTGCCGGCGCCAACCTCGACATCGTGTACGGGGATGGCAACACACCGCTGCACCGGGCCGTGTCCGAGGGAGCCTTGGACACAGTCGGGGTGCTGCTGGCGGCCGGTGTCGATCCCAATGTCCGAGATCAGGTCGGTAATACGCCGCTCCACTTGGCGACCTTGGGATCTGAAGTCTTCACAGTGTTGTTGGAGGCCGGTGCCGACCCCGACATCGTGTATGCAGACGGTGCCACACCGCTGCACTGGGCCGTGTCCAAGGGGGTCTTGGACGCAGTCGGAGTGTTGCTGAAGGTCGGTGCCGATCCCAATGCTCAGGACGAGAGTGGCAGCACGCCGCTCCATTTGGCGGCCTTGGGATCTGAAGTCTTCAATGCGCTGCTGAACGCCGGCGCCAACCCCGACATCGTGTACGGGGACGGCAGCACGCCGCTGCACCGGGCCGTGTCGGACGGGGCGGTGGAGGTGGTCGGAGTGTTGCTGGGAGCGGGTGCCGATCCCGCCTTGCAGGACCAAAATGGCAGTACGCCACTCCATTTGGCGGCCTTGGGATCTGAAGTCTTCACAGTGTTGTTGGAGGCCGGTGCCAATCCCGACATCGTGTACGGGGATGGCAACACGCCGCTGCACCGGGCCGTGTCCGAGGGAGCCTTGGACGCAGTCGGAGTGTTGTTGAGGGTCGGTGCCGATCCCAATGCTCAGGACGAGAGTGGCAGCACGTCTCTGCACTTGGCGGAAGTGGGGTCTGAAGTCTTCAATGTGCTGCTGGAAGCCGGTGCCAACCCCAACATCGTGTACGGAGACGGCAGCACACCGCTGCACCGGGCCGTGTCGGACGGGGCGGTAGAGATGGTCGGGGTGTTGCTGGGAGTGGGTGCAGATCCTGCCTTACAGGACCAAAATGGCAGTACGCCGCTCCATTTGGCGGCCTTGGGATCTGAAGTCTTCAAAGTGTTGTTGGAGGCCGGAGCCAACCCCAACATCGTGTATGGGGACGGCAGCACACCGCTGCACCAAGCCGTGTCCGAGGGGACCTTGGACGCAGTCAGAGTGTTGCTGAGGGCCAGTGCCAATCCCAACACTCAGGATAAGAGCGGCAATACGCCGTTGCATTTGACGCGGTTGGGAACTGCAATTTTCATGGTGTTGTTGGAGGCCGGAGCCAACCCCGACATCGCGTATGAAAGCGGCATCACGCCGTTGCACGTTGCCGTGGCTGAGGGAGCCATGGACTTTGTCAGGGTGTTGCTGGAGGCCGGTGCCAATCCCAATGTCCAGGACAAGAATGGTGAAGCACCGCTGCACCTGGCCGTGTCCAAGGGTACTGTTGACCCGGTCCCGGTCTTGCTGCGTGCCGATGCCGATCCCAACATGCAGGACAAGGATGGTACCGCACCACTGCACTGGGCAGTGTTCTGGAGGAATATAGTTGCAGTTGGGGCGTTGCTGGAGGCTGGTGCCGATCCCAATGTCCAGGACGTGAGCGGCAACTCGCCACTCCATTTGGCGGCCTTGGGGTCTGACATCTTTAACGCGTTGCTGGAGGCTGGTGCCGATCCCGACGTCGCGTATGAGAGCGGCACCACGCTGTTGCACGTTGCCGTGTCGTTAAGAGATGTCGATACGGTCGGGGTGCTGTTGGAAGTTGGTGCCGACCCCAACGTCCAGGACGAGCGTGGCAACACCCCGCTACACTTGGCGCGATTGGGTTCTACAATCTTCAACGTGCTGTTGGAAGCGGGAGCCAACCCCAACCTTGCATATGCGAACGGCAACACGCCCTTGCACCGGGCCGTTTCCTTGGGGAATGAAGGTGCAGTCAGAGAGTGGCTGAAAGCCGGTGCCAATCCAAACGTCCGGGACAGTGCCGGGAACACGTCGCTGCACTTGGCACGATTGGGTTCTACAATCTTCAACGTGTTGTTGGAAGCGGGAGCCAATCCCAGCCTCGCGTATCCGAACGGCAACACGCCCTTGCACCGGGCCGTTTCCTTGGGGGATGAAGGTGCAGTCAGAGAGTGGCTGGAAGCGGGAGCCAATCCAAACGTCCGGGACAACGCCGGGAACATGCCGCTGCACTTGGCGCGGTTGGGGTCTGCCGTCTTCAACGTGTTGTTGGAAGCGGGAGCCAACCCCAGCCTTGCATATGCGAACGGTGATACACCCTTGCACCGGGCCGTTTCCTTGGAGGATGAAGATGCGGTCAGAGAGTGGCTGAAAGCCGGTGCTGATCCCAACGTCCAGGACAAGAGGGGTAATACGCCGCTGCACTTGGCGGTGTCTGGACAAGACATCGACTGGGTTAAGTTGCTGTTGGCTGCAGGAGCCAATCCCAATGTTCAGAACAGTCAAGGCAACACGTCGTTGCACCATGCTGTAAACCTACAACAAAATTGGTTGAACAGAAGACTGCGTGGCGACATCAAAGTTCAATTCGCGGATGCTTTGGTGAAAGGTGGTGCCAATTCCTGTGTTCGGAACAATCAAAGGGTTACACCTCTAAACTTGGCTGAACAGTCAAACAACAAAAGGTTGATCAACATTCTTTCCAAAGCATGTTAGCAGCTCGCAGTGCAACGAACGCTTGACGATGTCACCCTACAGTCATAAACCTGTCTTTGGACTTGATAGCAAGCCTCGGCTTTGCAACTGAACCCACCTTGGCGATTGCGTTTGCCATTCCCGATGTCCCTCTAACTGAACAGTACACCTCGCGCGGTATACCGTCATTAGTAAACCCATCGCTATCTGCAGGATCTGCCATCAAGTGGAAGACCCAGGTCAGCAGAAGAATGGTGCTGCATCTTGCACACATGCGCAGAACACAGTGCACACAGCTCATCATGTGATCCAGCGTGGCACGTGAGATGAAGACAGGGTTCTGCCCCGATATGGGTTGGAGGATAGGGGCTGCCCCAAGCACTGCTGGTTCTCGTCATGGCACTCTGGGACGTTGTTGACTGCAGGCGCGTGGATGGGATGCTGGCGGGCACGCGGGAGGCCGAACCGGCCTGACCTCCACACCCGGGATGCCACACTGGTGCCCGGTCTGCTTCAACACCATAGTTGGGGTTCTCTCGGCTGACGGTGTTGGTGACGGTAGTGGCTACACAGGCCTAGCTCGGTTTCACCTCTGTTGGTTTTGGACCGAATCCGAAGGCGATGGGCAAGCCGTGTTCAAGCAGTCGGCGCCGGACACGAAGGGACGCACTGCCTCCCGCCTCCAGTGGGTAGATGCCCACATCAGCGGGAAGGAAACAGTGTCTCGGGTGAAGCCGTGTTGTTCGGTACTAACTAACTATTTTATAATGGTGTCATGTGCTAGTCGAAGACGAAGCAAATGGAGGTTTGCCAAGGTGATGGATCGAGAGCAGAAGTACCGGGAGATGGCGATCCGGGGCAAGTATCAAAGGCTGTACACGTACCTATGCAGTCTTCCGGACCAGGAATGGAGAACCACCTTCAGTGAGATCGAGGCAATCCTAGGTTTTGAGCTGCCTGCGTCCGCGCGCCTTCATCGACCCTGGTGGTCCAACCAAGGCGGTGGCAACGGACACAGCCAAGCACTGGCCTGGGGTGCCGCCGGCTGGAAGACGGCCGATGTGAATATGGATGATGAGACGCTGCTCCTCAGAACAGACAGTCGCCCAGAGGAGACTCGCAAGCTTGGGTTGGACGAGATATGGCCTGTCCACCCCACTGCGGTGTGGCCGGAGGAACTGAGTCTCAGGCGGAAAGACATGTACGAGGACAGGATTTCGTCCTGATGTTCATAGACACCAACGTCCTCATAAACTCCCGCATCGCGCAAGCCCCTCACCATGAGATTGCCAGGGAATGTCTCTCTCGTGCGCTTGATGGCAATGAACCACTGCGGATTAGCCGACAGGTTGTACGGGAATACTTGTCGGTCATGACACGGCCTCAGACTTGGTCGGTCACCATTACGCTTGAGGACGCGCTGGACGACGTGGGCAGATTGACTCGCCACTTCGAGATGCTTGAGGACGGGCCGGTCGTCACTGCGATCCTTGTCTCGCTGTGCCGCGCGATTCCCATAGGCGGCAAGCAGATTCACGATGCCAACATCGTCGCGACCATGCTGGCGTACGGGACGCGCCGGCTGCTAACGCTCAATACAGCGGACTTTCGCCGCTACGGAGACCGTATCGAGCTTGTGGACACTCCGTTGAACTCATGACAATCGCATAGGAAAATACATGAAGAAGCACCTGCATCCACTCACGCCGTTGGTGCTCTGCGTCTGGGTGTTTGGCAGACGGGATGCAGGCCTCTCCGTATCCTTCCAATGGAGGGCACTCAAGAATTAGGTAGTGTCCGACCCAACTGGTCGGCCGTGGGCTCCGCTCAGCAGAACCAGTCTTCGGTGAGCCGCGGCGGCGGAGGCAGTTGCGGTCCCAGCGGTCGCGCGTCCGTGCCTTCGGCGAGTGCCCTGACCTGCCGAAAGAGCCGTTCGCCGGACCAGTCCGGCCTGTCCGCCACCAATCGTTCCACTTGGGCCTGGAGGGTATCCATTCCGGGCTCCGGGTGATGCCAACGCCACTGGAACTCCGCTGGTTCCAGTCGCTCCAGCCAAGGTGCTCCCCGGTTGGAGTCCAGGAGCCAGCTGTGCGGCGGAATCAGGAGGCGCAGGGCCAGTTGCACGGGCGGCACGGCATTCACCAGACCGTGTCCCTCGATCCAGTTCAGCATGTCCAGGTAGTTGCGACGTGATGTCCACGGGGTGAATGGCAGCCAGGTTGGATGGACGGGCAGATCGAGTTCCGCCAGCAGTGACAGGACCCGTTCCATGTCCTGTACGGTGTGGCCCTTGTCCAGCCGCTCCAGGATGTCGTCGCTGACGGCCTCGAAGGCCGAGACCACGAACGCGGCCCCGTTGGCCTTGAGTGCGGCCAGGTGCCGTGCACGTCCGAGCAGGTGTTCGACCTTGGCCGTGAAGTCGAAGGTGACCTCCGGATAGGTGCGGTGCAGCCACTCCGTCACCTTCAGGGCATGGCCGGGTCCATTCAGAAAGTCGGGATCCACAAATGAGATGTGTCCGGCGCCGGCTTCGACCTGCTGTCGGATGTCACCGGTGACGGACTCCAGGTCCCGAATGAAGAAGCGTCCGCGATAAATCGGCACCACGGGACAGTGGCGGCAGGTGTGCAGACAACCCCGGCTGGCAGCCACCTGCCCGGCCGTGTGGAGGGAACCGTCGGCTGCCTGGAAGCGTGCGTATTGTTCCAGGTCGGGCAGTCCTTGCCGGTCCGGTTGGGGCAGGTCCAGCCTTGTCCGCAGGGACAGCTCCTGGAGCGGGATCTCTGCTGCTGTGGGCAGACACGCCTGCGAACCCGTTGCCTGTAGGCACCACTCCGTCAGGGCAAGTTCGGACTCCCCCGCCAGCACGTGGTCGGCCGTACCCGTTTCCAGCAGGTACCGGGCGTTCAAACCGGCGTACAGGCCGTAGAAGACAATCGGAATCTCCGGCCAACGCGACCGCAGTGCGGATACCGCGGACACCGCGAGCCGCAAGGCGGTCTGCATCGGCACCGAGACGGCAATGACATTGGGAGGTGCGGATGGGAGGCCGGCGAGGGTTTGGACGGACAGATCCAGCACATCGACCGCGAACCCGCGCTGTTCCAGAACCGCCTTGGGTTGGGCTAGGTTCAGGGGCTGCAAACCGGACTCGTAGCAGGCGATCAGCAGGACGCGGCCTGCGGTCGGCTCGGAGTCCGATTGCCTGAGTATGGGGATGTGCTCGGTCGTATGGGCAGGTGTTGGAAGCATGGATCCATTTTGGCATAGCCGTCGGATGCAGTTGCCGACGATGATGCGAACTGCCTTGCCGGATAGGTCCAGCTTCGAGATTCCAAGAGCCGACTCGTATCCAGAGAACGTCTGCAAACTAAGGGGAAACTGCTCTTGAGGCGGTACCATTCTGCGCTTTCAGACAGATGCCGGAGCACTGCACTTGGCTGCGTATCAACCCGGACACTTGTCTTTCACGCTGACCGTGCCGGTCCCGGCCGCCCAATGGATGCCGGCTTCGGCTCAGGTTCGGCAGTTGGTGTCTCCGGGCTATCCGAGCCGATGATCGATACACTGTTGCAGGTGTGCGGAGGCCCGTTGCGTTGGCATGGAGTTCGGACGGTGCCCCAACGCTCCGGTGGCAAGCGATTCCTGAAGACAACACGGACTCCGGGAAAATACCTAGACTGAGAATTGCCATGAACGTCATCGATCTGCTGGACTTGGTGCGCCGAGGCGAGAGTTCAACCATCATGTTCGTGCGGGAAGGCACAAGCTCGCCGACCTTGGCATTCGCGATGGCGGCTCTGCTCAATCGCGATGGCGGATTCATTCTGTTGGGAGTCGAGGAAGACGGAACCGTTGTTGGTCTGGCGCGCGATGCCCGCAAAGTGGAAGCATGGGTGATGGAAGTTGCACACATCGATGTGCAGCCGGCATCGATCCCGCACTTCGAAGTTCTTGAAGTTGAATCGGGTCTGGCAGTGGGTGTGGTTTCCATCCCCGGATTTGCACCGGACAAACCCTACAAGGCCCAATGCGGGGAGAGCTGGCTCACACCCGTGCGCGTTGGAGCAACCAGCCGACTTGCCACCCGTGACGAAGAACAGAGACTGTTCCAGGATTCGGGATGCCTGCGCTACGGCCTCAAACCTGTGACCGGCACCCGCGTGGTTGATCTTGATCAACGCCGCATAGACAACTACCTTGGCCGAGTCATCGGAGGTGAATGTCAGGTCGCAGGCAGCGATAAGGAGTTGGAAGTACTCCTTTCCAATCTGGAGTTTGCAACGGATGCCGGCGGCCAGACTACGCCCACGGTGGATGGCATGCTCCTGTTTGGTCGGAATCCCGGAAGATTCCTCCCTCAGTCGGGCATTCGCGCAATCTGTTATCAAGGCACCGAACCCGACAGTGCCGTGTGTGCGGATGAGACCATCAAGGGTCCCCTGGTCCCGCTTGGCAGCCGCGATGTCTCCGTGGTGGAGCCCGGCATTGTGGATCGCGCCTGGGACTTCGTGTTGCGCAACACGGAGCGAGAGGTCCGTTTTGAAGGTGCCCGTCGATTGGAGCGGTTGCCCTATCCCGAAGCTGCCGTGCGCGAGGTTTTGGTCAACGCCTTGGTTCACCGCGACTACACCATCACAGGCACGGATGTCACACTCTCCATCTTCTCGGATCGCCTGGAGATCGAGAGCCCGGGACGTCTGCCGAACAACGTGACCGTCGAACGCATGAAGGCCGGACTGCGATATGCACGCAATCAGACCTTGGTGAATGTCATGCGCGACTACAACTATGTGGAGGCGCGGGGGATGGGCATCAGGAACAAGGTGATTCCCCTCATGCGCGCCCACAATGGCACGGAACCGGAACTGCTGGATGAGGAATATCGGTTTACGGTGCGGCTGTGGAGTTCGGACATCCGGTCATAGTCAGGGTTTGGAAGCACGGAACACGGTATCAAGGATGCAGTCGTCGGATTGCCGAGGGATCCGGCCTGGTGGATTGCTTGCTGTCACAACACGTCCGACATCACGAGAATCCTTGTCCCGCTACCGTAGGGTTCCGGTATCCGGCATCGGTTGAACCTGAGGAGGACGATCCGGCATGCCCACCATCGACCACGTCACCGTCTGTGGCTACAAGACCCTGAGGGAACTGCGCAACTTCCACCTGAACAGGATCAATGTGCTCATCGGAGGCAACGGAGCCGGCAAAAGCAACTTCCTCGATTTCTTCGGGGTTTATATGCCTGACTAAGCAGTTGGTGCGACAGGAACACTCCTGTACATCTGTGCTGTAATGGTGTCCTGCAAACAAGAGAGCCCGACGGCAATCGGACTCCCCACCGGACAGGAAGTAGCAGTTCCGTGCCCGACACCCACCATCCTACAACAGAGGGCCCGGAGACCGTCCACCGCACGGTGCGCCTGCGCCTGTATCCGGGCGACGCCGCCACCGGCATCCTGCTGACGGCCATCGCCGGGGCCTGCCGCCATGTCTGGAACCACATGCTGGCCGACCAGGAACACCGGTACCGCCTGTGGAAGGCCTACAGGATTGGCCCCAAGCCCGTTCCGACCTTCTTCACCTTGGGCCGGCGGTTCACCCAACTGCGCAACGATCCGGACCACGCTTGGCTGAAGGACTACCCGTATGCCTGCGTGCGCTACAGCCTGAAGTACCTGGCCGACGCCTACAAGCAGTTTTTTGCGGATCCTGCGAACGAAGGCAAGCCCCGCTTCAAGGCCCGGCACCGCACCGTGCCGGCCTTCACCATTCCCGAGGCCGTCAGGATGGACGGAGACCGGCTGTACGTGCCGAAGGTCGGCTGGCTGCGGCTGGCGGGGTCGAACCCGTACGCGGGCTGCCAACCGCTGACGGTGCGCGTGCGCATGGAAGGCACGGAGCCGAACCCCAAGTGGTATGCCTATGTGACCTATGCCGTGTCCGCGGCGCAAGTCAAGCAGCCCGCACCGGACGGCGCGCTCGGCTTGGACCGTAATGTAGGCCAAGCGACCGACAGCGAGGGCACCGTGTACGCGCTGCCCGACACGGACCAGCTGGATGCCAACATCAAGCGCAAGCAGCGGGAATTGAGCCGCAAGCAGGGCTGGGGACCGAAGGACAAGCGACCCAAGTCGAACCGTGGGCGGCGCGTGAACGGGCAGTTGCAGAAGCTGCATCGCCAGCGCAAGCGGAAGCGGGATGACGCGACCCACCAGACCAGCCGCACGCTGGCGGACACGGCCCATACCGTAGTCGTGGAAGATCTGAATACCAAGGGCATGACGGCCAGTGCCAAGGGCACCCGGGAAGAGCCGGGTACCAACGTCAAGGCGAAGTCGGGGCTCAACCGAGCCATCCTGGCCTCCGGTTGGGGTCAGCTGGAGCGAAAGCTCGCGTACAAGGCAGGGCACGTGGTCAAGGTCGATCCGGCGTACACGTCACAGACCTGCAGCCGGTGTGGACATGCCGGCAAGGCCAACCGGCCGTCGCAGGCGGTGTTTGCATGCCAGGCCTGCGGCTGGGCCCTGAACGCCGATCACAACGCGGCGATCAACATTTTGGTGCGGGCGGGGCTTCCGTCCGTGCCCGTTCCGGCCCGCGGGACAGGGGCTGCTGCACGGGGAGGGGCGATCCCGTTGGGGACCCCTATGATCCGTGAACCAGGTATGCCGACTGCGCAGTCAGGTATATAAGTCCCATTTCTTCCACTTGGTCGGCCAATTGGCCCATGAACGCCTCCGTGCCCATGTCAAGCAAACCGGAGGCTCCGATGCGCTGTTGGCAGGAGGTTCGAAGGCCACCTCCCAAATCAGTGCACACCTGACTTTCGCATGTGTTCAGCATGCGCGCGAGACGAATGAGTACCAGTTTTCCCTGTGTTTTGCCAACACGGACCTGGTGTTCGGGCACGAATGGTTCAAGCCAACGCAGCCGGCTGTTCCAAGCGACATGCATCCGATGAAGGACTCGTCGTTAGTCGGTCGCGGCACGTGGCTTCGTGGTGGCGACTTCGAGTCCTGGCTGCCCGGAAGATACAGACCGGGATTCTTGGAGAGTCTGAAGTCATGGCGCAAGCATCATTTCCAGGACATGGGCCGGTTGGCCGGGCCGCGCAAGCCCGTCCCTGTCCGCGATGACCGGGTTCTGAAGCCTGACGGCTCCAACATTGCGGCCTATTTGTTCAGATTGTTCCGTGATCACCCGGATGCCTTGCGCCGGATTGTTCAGGATGTCCGTTTCGCTGTGCCCCACTTCGGAGAATTCCGATTCCCGGACACGGATTGGGAAGGCAACATCTCGTTGGAATGGAGTCCCAGACACGATCCCGACACCACCATGGGACCGCTTGAACTGTCCGACGGAACACTCAGGTACATCTGTCTGTCAACTCTGCTGTTGCAACCACCCGAACTCCAGCCATCCTTGATTCTGATAGACGATCCGGAGTTGGGGTTGCATCCGTTTGCCATCACACTGTTGGCCGAAATACTCGGTTCGATCGCCGATGACAAGCAGGTTGTCATAGCCACCCAGTCCGCTCAACTGATCAGCGAGTTCGATCCCTCCGACATTGTCGTGACGGAGACCGAGGACGGAATGTCCACGTTCAATCGGTTGGATGAGTCGCAACTGGGAGACTGGCTTGACGAGTACAGTCTGGGTGATCTGTGGCTGATGAACCACCTTGGTGGCAGGCGTGCGCGTTGAGAACCGTCGTTGTTTTCGGCAACAGCCAGACCGCGGAGGCTCTCAACGCCCTGTCCGGTTCGATGGTGGGCAAGGGACAGCGATGACTGTTGGCGGCATTGACTGAGGGCAACCACTCCATGACCGGGAACGCCGCAGGGCCGGCCGCAATTCAAGGCTGGCTTCGTTCGCGGCACCCTTACGGCATCATGTGTCGTGCCCAACAGTCATCTGCCGCACATTCTCCACCAGATCCGTTACCAGTTCTGCACCGACGCCACTGTGGCTGTATCCGTGGACTATGGCGTTTCTGTACTTCTGCACATGGGTCAGACGGCGATATTCCTCCCTGGACAGGATTCCGAGGAAAGTCGCCTGATTGAGAACGTGTTTCGTGGTGGTGATGCCATTTCCCGGTTCCCCGTGTTCCCTGATCAACATCCTGAGCGCAGCCTCGCAGGCCGCCCAAGCAAGCAGGAAAGCGGCATCGGAATAGCCCGCAGCGAGTAGGTTTTCGGCTTCTTCAATCCGCTGGAGGATGTTTCCGCGTTCCAGCGGACGTTCACCTTCAGGGGCCTCCAGCTGCTCCGGCTGAGCCACCAGGAGCAACTCGAAACTCCATCCGGGCTTGGAGTCGACAATCTCGGCCAACTCGCGGATTTTGGGATTTGCTGCCAGTGAAGACCGGGACTTGACCTCAACCACCTTGGTTTCGCCGTCTTTCCGGGCAATCAGGTCGGCACGGTAGCCAGGCAGGAAATCGAGGGTTTCTTCCAGCGCAACCTCGTATCCCTTTTTGCGATATTCGCCGGCCTTTTTGCGAAGGAGAAAGTACTCGGCGTTGGTCGCCTGTTCCATCAGAATGTCACTTCCCAACTTCGACTGGCGGCCCTGCGTACCTCTCCTCTTTCCACTCTCGGAGTCTACTTTGCCGGCGGGTTTATTGGGATACGGGAGGGTCTTCCATGACGAATTCAATTGGAATCGACATTCCTGTTCCTGCCTGGCTAGCTGTTACCGGCGGCGGGTCCCGGTTCGCGGGCTCTCACATTACAGTGACTGGCAAACCCCGAGGCATGGCCCACAATCCCGTATCAACCGGGATTGTGGGCCAAGACATCACCGTAGCCGCAGACCTGAAATCATGTACCGATAGCTGTTGTCGGGCGAAATGCCATCGAACCTACGCCATCGCGCTGACAAGCCAGGTCACCGTCTGCGGGAAGGCGATCACGATGACCAGCGCCAGTCCCTGCAGGGCCATGAACGGCAAGGCCCCCTTGTGGATGTCGATGACCTTCACCTCCTTGGGCGCGACCGTCTGGAGGTAGAAGAGCGAGAAGCCCACCGGGGGCGAAATGAAGGCCATGTTCAGGTTGATTGCCATCATCACCCCGAACCAAACCAGATCAACGCCCAGCGCATGCGCGGCGGGCACGAAGAGCGGCATGGCGATGAAGCTGATCTCGATGAATTCGAGGTTGATGCCGAGCAGGAAGATGGCGATGTTGGCCACAATAATGAAGCCCCAGAAGCCGCCCGGCAGCGACGTCAGGATGTTCTGAACGAAGTCCTGTCCGCCCAGCCGGTCGAAGACGAGGCCGAAGAAGGTCGAACAGAACAGGATCATGATCACCAGCGCCGTGATGTTGGCCGTGGAGCGCGCCGCCTGCTTCAGCACGTTCCAGTTCAGGGTCCGGTTCAACAGCGAGAGAACGCAGGCGCCGAACGCGCCCACGGCCCCGGCCTCGGTGGGAGTCGCCAGGCCGAAGAAGATGCTGCCCAGCACCGAGAATATCAACACCAGCGGCGGGACCACCGCGACGAAGGTACGGCGCACCAGGGCCCCGCCCTTGAGCGTGCGTGCCTCGGGTGGCAGGGGGGGCGCCAGTTCCGGCTTGATGAACGCCACCACCAGAACATAGACGGCGTACAGGCCGGCCAGGATCAGGCCGGGGAACAGGGCGCCCAGGAACAAATCCCCCACTCCCACCCCGATTTGGTCGCTCAGGACCACCAACACCAGGCTGGGTGGCAACAGCTGCGCCATCGTGCCCGACGAGGTAATGATGCCGGTGGCCAGTTGGTGGTTGTAGCCGTAGCGCACCATGATCGGCAGGGAGAGCAAGCCCATCACAATCACGGTTGCCGCCACCACACCGGTGGCCGCGGCCAGCAATGTGCCCACGATCACCACCGCCAGGGCCAAGCCTCCGGGAACCGGTCCCAGCAACTGGCCCACGGTTTCCAGGAGTCGCTCCGCCAGGCCGGACTTCTCGAAGATGGCCCCCATGAACACGAAGAAGATGATCGCCAGCAGCGTGAAGTCCGACATCGTGCCGAACCACCGGTTGGGCAGGAGGCGCAGCCAGCGAATGTCGAACACCCCCACCGCCAGGCCGATGACCAGGAAGAGGAAGGCGGTGCCGGCGAAGGAGTAGGCCACCGGGTACCCGTAGATGATCAGTCCGAAGAAGACCACGAACATCACGATGGCAAGCCATTCAAACCCCATGCGCTACCTTTCCTGTTGATTGCCCGAATGGTCCGTAACCGGCCTACTCCAGGCGCAGAGGCGCTTCGGCCTCCTGCAGTTCCTCGCCTGCCACAGCCTCGCCGTGGCGCAGAATGCGGAACAGTTTCGCCTGCTCGGCCAGCACCTGCAAGGCCAGCAGGAAAAACGCCAGGAGAATGAAGGATTTGATGGGGGCCCGGTTCAGGCCGTCCGGGTCCGGGGAAATCTCGCCGCAGTAGGCTCCGCGCAAGTCCAGGAAGTCCACGAAGTACAGAATCAGCTGACCCGGGGTCGCCGGGTCACTCCCGGCGAAGCACCAATGGCCGGAGGCATCAAGGCCCCAACTGGTGAGCAGGGGATTCCAGGTCTCGATCACACCGATGGCGCAGAACGGCAGGATCATGATCCAGTTGAGCCAGAAGTCCAGGTGGGCGCGCCGTTTGACGGGCCACTTGGAGTAGATGAAGTCCACGCGCACGTTGATTCCGTGCTGCATGATGTAGGCGAACCCGAGGAAGAACACCAGGGAGAACAGGTACCACTGCAACTCGATGAAGCGGTTGGTGGAGAGTTGCAGTCCCAGGTAGCGACCGATGAAACGGGCTCCCACGTTGTAGACGCCGATCACGACCGTGATCAGGACGAGATAGACCGCGACCTCGCCCACGAAGTCGGAGATGGCGTCCACCGTCTTGGAAAAGCGTCGGGTGATGGGCATGGCAGGGGGAGTGGGGTAAAGAACTTCGCCGCCGATGTCTGTGGGGGCTTGGTGTCCGGCTCCGTGGCTTTGTGCGCTTGGGGGGATCCGGACAGTCGGGTTCAGCTACAGGAAGCGCAAGCCGACAACGTCATTGTACTTGCAGGCGTGTTTCGCAGACTATGCAGACGGATGCCCAAGTTTGCGATGGCCTGTTGGTCGTCGGGGCCGGTACTATCTGCAGTATGCGTGGTGTTTGCCGGGGACCATCACTTCCGCGCGTCCAGCCGGTTGAGGTTTCCGCTCCACCGGAGGATGCCGGCATCCGCAGTCAACAACCGGTGTCCTGCCAACGCGGTGCTCACAATGATGCGGTCGGCAGGGTCGGCGTGAAAGTTGGGCAATGCGTCGGCGCGGAGGCCAATCTTCCCATCGACGGGAATCCCCGCGAGGCCCTGCCCAAGCAGTTTTCGACGCCACAGCCCCACATCCTCCGTGAAGTCCAATGACCCTTGTTTCTGAGCATCGCCACTTCTCAAAATGTCATGGCGGATACAGTCAGCCCCTGGTCGCGAAGCACGACATCCATCATCCGCCTTGTACCTGTTCCCAGACGGATCTCGCCTGTCCAAAGCCAGATGAGCATGTGCGTGTCCAGGAGATCATGGATTCGGCACGCTGTCCGGATTGACCGCGGCCTGGCACTCGACATCGACGGGGCTGATGATGTCGCCGACAATCTTCATCCGGCCGCGGCCTGCGCCGAACAGCGACTTGGGGAGATCCCGATAGGGTACGAGGCGGGAGACCGGCTTCCCGTGCTTGGTGATGACGATTTCGCTGCCCTCGTGCGCCACCTCGTCCATGAGTTGAAGGCACTTGGCCTTGAACTCCGACGCTTTCATGGTCCGAGTGCCACCTGGGTTGCTGCCGGGTTCCATTGCACTGATTCTCCAGACTGGCTTTGTGACAACAATCACACCATGGTCATCTTATGAGCTTCGCACCAACCCTTTCCCATACCCGCCAACGATGCGTCGAAGTTGCCGATGCTCGCGTCCTGTGCATCGCTGTCTTGGTTCTTCCGGGCTGACCAGTGCCGTCTCCAACACCCATTGAGGCCATCGGTTGGTGGATTACACGGAGCGACCGGGCAGGTGTTTGACCTGTCGCAGACAAAGCCCTTCAGGGGCCTGAACACCGCGGTGGCATGGTGTGGCGGAACTGTGTCTTTGACAGTTTGGGGGAACGATCGCCCATTTTGAACTACGCATGCGAACACGCGGGACCTGCGCTTGCTCGTGGATGACAAGGAGACTCGAAGCGTGGCGGTGGCCACCGGGGTCAAAATCGTGGGTACGGCGGGTGTGCTGCTCGAGGCATACCTGGGAGCGCATCTTGATCTGGAAGGACTGGAGGCCGTACTCCGGGACCTTGTCCAAGTGCTGTGGATTTCGCCAGCTGTAGTCGCTGAGATCTTGAGACTTGCGAGGGAGGCGAGGATATGAAGAAGGGGCAGATGGTAGGAGCGCGGCTTCCCATGGGGCTGGTTCGTGAACTGGAATTCATCGAGGAAGTTGAGCAGGCTGACCATTCGACCACTGTGCGCCGGCTGCTCGCGAAGGCGGTTCGGGAGTGGAAGCTCGAGCACTACGCACGGCAATACGGATACGGGAAACTTACGATGGCGCGGGCGGCCCGAGATGCGGGCGTGTCCCTTTGGGAAATGATGGAATATGTCCGGGGCAGAAAGGTCGCGGTGCAATACGATCTCGAAGATCTGCGACAGGATCTGGACACCATCTCCGGGAATATTGCACATCCCCGGCGGTGATCACGAACGGGGAACTGCCACCGCGCACAACAAGGGATGACAAACTCTTGGCAACCTGCGTCGGGATCCCCGGCCCTGGATGTCAAGGTCTGGTGGTGCAATGGTCTGCACCTCACATACTTGGGTTCAAGACCAACAGGGTTGAGTGTCGTACAACAGAGTCACCGTGGTGATTGACGATGCTGAATTCAGACAAACCATCAACACCACACCGCAATACAAGCCGGTTACCCCGGGAATGCCGGCCCAAGGCCAGCTGCCCGGCCGCATCCAGCGGCTGATCCGGCCCAACGCCAGCCACAACCAGAGCACAGCCAGTCCCAGCGTCAGGGACGCCGGCAACGTTGCCGCCAGGACTGTCGCCACCTTGGCGTCGGCTGCACCGAGGAGTTCTGCCCGCCACATCAGCCAGACGCAAACCAGGACCAGGACAGCCAAACCCAACCGGTTGGCGCCTCCCAGCCAGTGGGCCAGCGGCAAAGCTGCCAGGAACGGCGGCACCGTCCACAGGTTCATTACCCTCCGGTCCCGCCAGTCCTGCCGGGCACAAGGCAGAAGCCACCAGATTAATGCCGCCTGTAGCCAGAAGGGATGTTCCATCACGGCTGCCGGGAAATCCGCGATGAGTTGCAGATTGCTCGCACCATCTCCGGGCCACCCTGTGAACCTGGATGGTTCAAACCTGGTTGGTCACGCATTGGGATCCAGCCAGCGATTGTCCAGCGGTCTACCACTCAGGTCAGGCTATCCAGAAGCGGCACCATCATCGGGGCCAGCACCATGGCCATCAGGGGCAGGAAGAAGAACAGAACCGACGGAACTGCCAAACGGCTTTCGAACTTCTCCGCCTCCCGCAGCGCCTTGTCCTTGTAGGACAGGATCAGCGAACGGGAAAGGCTTTCCATCAGTTCCGGTCCGGCGGCACCCTTGCGCGCCGCGATTTCAATCTGCAGCGCAAAGGCGCGCAGGCTGGGCAGGCGGTAGCGCTCCACCACCTCGCGCCAGGTCCCCTGTGCCTCCCCGTGACTGAACATCGGACGCCGCGACTGACGCGATTCGTGCAGGGCCAAGCGGATGATCGCCGCCAAGGGGCCGCCGAATTCCCCGGCACGCGCCAGTGCCTGTTCAGGCGGCACCCCGGCCGCCATCTCGGCGGACATCAGGGACAGCAGTTCCGGCAGCGAACGCTCAAGCGACTTCCGGACTCGGCGGACGCGCGCCCGGAGGCGCACGAACGGTGCCACCGCCGCCACCGCGGCCACAAGCATCAGAGCCGGAATCTGGTTCACGAGGCCCAGGACTCCACAGAGCAAAGCCACGGCGGCGATGCCCAGCAGGCGGGGCAGCGACGGCTCCTCGCCGTCCAGGGCGGCCCACCGCCGCTGGTGTGCAAACAGGCCGAACCACCGTTCCTGTCGCTGTGCCGACATCTGGCGCAGCAGCGAATTGCCCAGGGCTTCGAAGCGGTCGTCGCCGTCCGCCAGAAACGCGGACAGCCGTCCCTTGAGCGAGCGCCGATGTGCCGCGTCCAGCACGAGGCCGGTCAGGGCATAGGCGGCCAAACCCGCCAGCAGGGCACCGGCCACAACCAGTACACCGCGGGCACCGTCGGCCCGGAGCAGTTCGGGGAGGGTGGGGCCCAGCAGTTCATCCCAGGACATCGGAAATCATCCCATTGAGAAAGTAGTAGCCGAACGCCATGGTGCCGAGGGCGCCCACGAGCACGAATTGCGATGTGGGCAGGACATAGCCGGCGCGCAGGCCGGGCGACAAGGCCATGAGGGCAATGACGACACCCATGATGACAAGCAGCATCACGATCGAGTTGCGGGCGCTTTCGGCCTTGGCGGCGGCCACGGCCCGCACCTCGAGCAGGGCCTGGAGGCCGGACGCCGAACGGGCAAAGGCGCGTGAGAATCCCGTGCCGCCCGTCTCGGCCATGCGGCCCAACTGAAACACCACCAGGGCCAGGGAAGGGGAGATGCGCAGGGCCTGGGTGCGCGCATGGGCCAGGAAGTCGCGGCCCTCATGCCGCAGGCCCTGTTGGTACAGCTGCATCCAAACCCGCAGGGCGGAGGACTCCGGATCCAGCGTGTCCACCACTTCGTCCAGGCAGGCGGTCATGGATTCGGTCAGGAGCAGCATGGCGCCCAGGCGGCTGACGAACACCGGCAGCTCCTCCTCGATCCCGGTCTGAAAGCGATGCCAGCGGCCGCGCAGCCAGGCATCGGCCACGGCATAGCCCAGGAGGCCGCCCATGAGGGCCGGGACCACGGGAAAGCGCGCCAGCAACAGGGCGCTCACCGGGAGCAGCGCGCCCAGCAGGCGCAGGTGCCAAAGCCGCACGCGCGGCGAGCGAATGTGCAGGGAACCGAGGATGATGCGTTCGGGGTCCACGCTGATGTGCCGGCGCACGGCGGAACCGGCGGCATCGTCCAGGCCGCGGTAGGGGGCCAGCCAGGAAGCCAGGCGCGCGGACTCCCGTTGCCTGTGGCTGCCGGGCCAGCGCAGGTGGGGCCAAAGCCGGGCGATTGCCAAGCCCGCGCAGGCGCACCCGGCCAACAGGACGATCTGTCGCCAAGCGACCGGCAGCACCCAGTCTTCGGGAAGCGGAAAATCCATCAGGCTTGTTCCCTGGTTTCAGTTGGGTCCGACACGTTGGCGTCTGCGGTGGGGGCGGCCGCGCGCTTTTTGCGAGTCGCCGCGGCGCGCCGGGTGGTCTTGCCGGCAGCGGTCTTGCGCGGAGCCTTGGTTTTGGGTGTCGCGGCCGGAGCCGTGGACAGACTCAGGGTTGGATCCGCGTGTTCGGATTGCCAGACCGGTTCAAAGCGCACATCGTGGGCGGCGCCCGTCTCCTGACGAACGCCGTAGACCCCGAGCACGCGCCGGCGGCCTTCCGTGAAACCGATGTGCACCACCTGCTGAATCGCCTGGACAAACATGGTGCGGGAGGCTTCAAAGGGCACGCCGGCATCGGCGAACATGATCACGCCGAGACGGACCAGGGCTTCCAGGGGGCCGTTGGCATGGAACGTGGCCAGGCCCGAGTGATCGCTCATGAATGCCCGGAACAGGGACAGGGCGGCATCCCCGGTGCGAACCTCGCCCACCAGAATGTGGCTGGGCGCCATGCGCATGGCGTCGTCCACCCCGTTGGTCACGGTGTAGCCCGGGATCGAACTGCCCGGCGGCGCCGGGCGCGCCTCCAGGGTGGCGACGTTGGGGTGGGGCAGCCACAGTTCCTCGGGATCCTCGATCTTGACGATGCGGGCGGACTGGGGGATGCCGTGGCACAGGGCGCTCAGCAACGTGGTCTTCCCGGTGCCGGTACCCCCGACCACGAGGACATTGGTGCGGTTTCCCACCGCCTCCAGCAGTTGCGCCAGAACGGACTCCGGGAGCATGTCCCAGGCCAGCAACTGTTGGGGATCGACCGGATTGGGTTCGAAGAAGCGCAGTGCCAGCGAGGGATAGCCGTCCCCCGGTGCAATCGCGGGGTGCAGGACCTTGAGACGGGCGCCGGCAAAGCCGGAGGCCGCGTCGCGCGGCATGCGGGCATCGACGCTGGGCGATGCCTCGGTGCAGGCCCGGCCCAGGGGGCCCAGCAGGGACTCGATGGCCTGCCAAACCTCCTGGTGGCTGGGGGTCTGGTCGGCCAGGTGGGTGAAATCCATGTCCCCCCGCGCCCGCGCCCAGAGCTGGCCGCTGGGATTCAGGACCAGATCGGTGTAGCGGTTGCAGACCGGCGGCATCAGTTGTTCCAGGAAGCCCAGACCACCCGCGCGGGACAGCAGGGCGCGTACAAGCTCGTCCAACTGGGTGTCCGTAGGCGGCACCATGCGCATCCGCCCTGCGGCTTCCTCCAAGGCGGTGCGGGCCAGGTCCGGAAGGCGGCTGCGATCACTGGGCCGGCTTCCGGTCAGGGACAGGAGGATGGGACCGGCTTCGTCCAGAAGCCGATGCCGGCGTTCCGGCGAGAGTTCCGCGGTCAGTGTTTCCCAATGCATGGCTACTGCTCCCGGCGAAAGACCAAGGGTCCAAAGCGGGTCTCGGCCGCTGGTTCCGTGTCGGCCTCGGCTGCGGAGACGCCGACAATGCGATCCGCCAGGCGCGTCGTAAAGGTTTGCCACGGAGCCAGGTCGGGCGGCCGACCCTGGGACTGGGCCAACGCCGGTTCCAGATCCGGTTCCTCGGGCATCTCGGCCACCGGTTCCGGCATGTCGCGCAGGCCGGAGCGCACCGTGGCCGCGTACTCCCGGGCCGACATCTGTCCGGATCGGGTCCGGTTCAGCACGATGTGGCAGGCGGAGGCGGGCAGGCCGATCTCCTGCCGGGCCAGCCGCCAGGCCTCCACGGCCGCGACCGCCCCGCGCGCGGTGGCGGAGCTCACCAGCAACAGGCCGTTGGCGGCCTTGAGGGCCGGCGCCGCCAGTTCCTGGGCGGAGACGTCGAGGATGGTGACGGCATAGCCCATGCGCGCGGTTTCCACCGTCAGGGACGGCAGCGAACTGTCCCCGTCCATCGCCGCCGGGGCGAAGGTGCCCAGATCGCGCGGGGATGGGAAACCGGCCAGGAGGTCCAGTTGCCCGTTGCGTTGCAGCAGGTCGCGCACGGTCTCGGGCCGCGGGTCCCGATGCCACTGCAGCAGGTTGGGCGACGGGTCCAGGCCGGCCTGCAGGGGCAGGATGTCCGGTGCGCCGAGGCCGACCAACAGGCACTTGAGGCCCCGCCGGACACATTCGGTTCCCAGGGACCAGGCAATCAGGCTCTTGCCGATCCCGCCTTCCAGCGACCAGACCGCCAACCCGCGCCAGCCGACGGCCCCCGTTGTGTGGGCCATGGCCGGAGGCGTGTTCGGCACGGGACCGACGGTCCCCGCGGCATGGGCATCCTGCACCGTTGCCGTTCCCTGCGGTGGCAGCCACTGCGGAAGCGTGTCCGGCAACTCCGAGGCCGGGGTGGTGAGGGTCACGCCGGGCACCGACTGCACCTGGGCCAGGATGTCCGGCAGCAGTCCGTCCGGCGTGACCACCAGGACCTGGGAGGGACACGAGGCCAGCAACTCCGTCAACTGCGACGTGTTCTCGACGATGGTCAGGTCCAGCACCACATGGGAGCAGGTTTGCAGCACCTCCCGCGCCTTGTCCGGGGAGGACGCGGAGGCGGTGATGGACAGGCCCTGTGCCATGCGGCCGGCCAAGGCCATGCCGAGTTCCAGACTTGGCGAAACGAGGCCCAGCCGGGGATGGCTTACCGGGACCGGGTTGGCCGGCCACGGGGCAGGGCCCACGGGCAGCGGCTGTGCAGAGGTTGAACCAAAGGTGTTCATGAGGAGTCTCCGTCCAGCAGGGGTGCAATCATGCGGTCGATACTGAAGCCGGGCGTGGACCAGGGTTCCGGGTTCGGCGGTTGCAGGACCAGCATGAAGCTGGCTCCGATGTGGTTGAGCGAAGCGATCATCTCCAGGGGGACGCTCCAGATCACGTCCGGCAGATCCTCCTCCAGGAGTTCGGGATCGATCGCGGCCAGGTCGCTGCCGTCATCCGTGGCGCGGGCCTCCTGGGCACGCCGCAGGGCGCGGACGTGCAAGGTGTGTTGGGTGTCGTAGAGGACCGGTTCCGGCAGCGTGCTGGCCGCCAGCACGATGATTCCCTCCCTCGCCACCGGCTGCGGTGCGGTGTCGGGACTGTCCGGGAGGAACGAATCGGGGTGCAGCCGGAACGACGGGGCAATCCAGAGGATGCGCACGTTCTCGATCAGGGCCTTGGCGTAGCCGCGCTGGTTCTGGCCCTGCCAGTCCGAGACGACCGCGACCAGGCCCACCTTCTGGCCGGGCTGCAGCAGGCCCGCCAGGCCCGAGTCCGTCTTGACGCGGACGGCGATGCCCCGCTCGTCCGGGGCCAGCGCAATGGCCGGACCCAGATGGTTCAGGGCCACGGTTTCCCCGGCGAAGCGCACCACGGACAGCGTTTGTTCCAGGAGCGGTTCCGGGTCGGTCAGGGCATCCGGCGGCAACGTCGCCGCGGGCACCATGCGCACCTGCAGATCCGTGGCGGCCAGCTGGGTGCCCGCTCCCAAATCGCGGGCCGCCACCACCATGGGTGACACGGCCTCCTGCCTTGGCCAAAGGGCCAGGCCCAGAAAGACGGCGGCCAGCAGGCCGGCCACCGCCGCGAACCCTTTCGACTTCATATGGCTTGGTTCTCCTGTGACGGACTGTTGAGTTCAATGGCGCCCAGACGTTCCGCGATGTCCCGGTCCACGGGTTCCGGCACGTCCAGCTGCCAGGGGTTGACATAAGCGGGTTCCATTTCCCCGCGCTCGAAGGCGTAGCCCAGCTTGACCACGCTGCGGCCCACGGGCAGGCTGGCCAGGAAACGCCTCCAGGTTTCATCCACGAAGCCCTTTTCGCTGCGGTGCAGGGCGGAGATCACCAAATCCCGGTCGCGCGGATTCTTCAGCTGGCAGCAGAAGATGTTGTTGCAGGAGGAGAGGATGCCGGCCGGGATGGCCGCCGGCGACTGCGTGATGAGATGCAGCCAGATTCCGTACTTGCGGCTGTCGCGCCACATGGCCTCGAACTGTTCGGCCACGGAGCGTCCGCCCTCCTCGCCGGCCTGTTCCAGTCCGGAGAAGATCTTGTTGGCCTCCTCGAACACGATCTGGATGCGGGCCGGCTCCGAGACCGCGCGCTGCAGGCGCAGGGCCACCGCGTCGTGATAGAGGTGCCAGGCCGCCCAGCCCAGCAGGAAGCCCTTGGAGAAGTCGTCGAGGAAGGCCCCGCCCTCCAGGACCGCCACGCCCCAGTCGCCGGGCACGATCTCGTTGATGTCGATACATTCGGGGCCGGCTGTGTACTGCAGCGAGGCCGCGCCCTGTACCAGGGGATGCAGGCGGAAGAGAATCCCCTCCAGCACGGTGCGCAGGACCATGTCGCGACGGGAGACGGTCTTGAGCGTGTCCTCGATTTGGGCGTACAGCTCCTTGAGGCCAACCTGGCGGGAACGGTGCACGGCCAGCCGTTGCCGTTCGGCCACGGTCAGTTCGGCAAGCGGGGTGCCGGGGGCCGGGTCGAGCAGGTCCTGCTCCTCGAAGCGGACCAGGCCCCAGACGTCGCTGTCCTGCACCACCGGATCGTCCACCAGCACTCCGGCCGCGAGGTAGGCGCGGCGCAGGGCATCCCGCAGTTCGTGCACCTGGCGACGCTGTCCCAGCCGGGCGATCTGCCCGAAGACGTCGCAAAAGGTGCGCCACTGCACCTCCGGCAGGATGTTGCGGCCGATTTGCAGGGGGTTCCAGCGCAGCGGCCGCACGCCTCCGGGCGAGAGTTGCCGGATCTCCACGCGGCCGTGCAGGTCCGGCGCGTTGAGCAACTTGCGCCAGCCGGTGCCGAAGTCCAGGACGATGGTTCTGAGGTGCCACCGGCTGGTGGTTTCGTGGATGAGGCGCTCGGCCGCCACCGACTTGCCGAACCCCGTGTCGCCGCAGAAGGCGGTGTGGAAGTGCCGGTCGCGTGCGATGCGCAGGGGCACGTCGGTGCGGTCCCCGGTCTCGGGACTGATCTGGTGGCCGCACACCACTTCCCCGGAGAGTTCGGGGTAGAAGGCCAAGGGCGGCAGCCTTTCCTGGAAGGTCAGGGCCACGCCCTCCTCAAACAGGTTGGGCGCGGTGTAGGCGGCCAGCATGCCGGGCGTCAGCAGCGTGCTCCAGCGCGTCCAGAGGATGTCGATGTCGAATGGGTTCTCCGCGCCCTGCAGGGAGGGACGGAAAGCCATCGCCTGGGCGCGCAGGTCGCCGTCGCCGGCGACGGTCAGGACCGGGGTGGGCACGTCGGGGCCGTGGAAGGCCTGGGGGATCAGGGCGGCTGCGGCGCGTTGGCCGCGCTCGCCCACGAGGAGCAGGGCCGAGGTGAGAAAGCCGCCTTCCATGCTGGCGCGGTCCAGCAGGGACACCAGGCCGCGGGTCAGGGAAGCCAGCGCGCGGGCCGTGTCGTCCTCGGTCTGCCAGCCGCGGCCGATGTGCAGGCCCGGCACAATGCCGGAGGAGAAGCCGCCACTGAAGCCGCGGCCCAGCGACATGAGGCTGGTGGCGCCTTGGGTGTGGGCCAGGGCCTGGCCGGTCTGCCAGGTTTGGCTGGCGCCGGCACTGCCGCTGGTGCCCCACTGCCGGGAGGCGGTCTCCGTGCGGGTGCGGGTTTCCGAGGCCTGGGTGCCCTGCTGAACGGCTCGGGCGCGGGATTCGGTGGTGCTGTGGGAAGTCGAGTGGGCCTCGGTCTCCTGGAGGCTCTGTCCGACGGCCGTGTTCTGCGTCCGGCTCCACCCCTGTTGGCTGCCCGTCGTACGGGATTGGGCCGTGCCCGTGGTGGAACCTTCCGCACCTCCCTCCGAGCGGCTTGTGCCGCTCTGCTCGGCGACGGATGCGGAGGTGCCGCGCGCCGTGCCGCGGATCGCGGTGCGGGACGTGCCCTCGGACTGGGTTTGGGCCCAGCTGCTGCCTTCGCTGTGGGTGCGTGATTGCGAATCGCCCTGCGTGGCGGTGCTGGAGGATCCGGTGGTGTCCGTTTGGCTGGTACCGGTGGTGGACGATATGCCGGCCTGACCACTGGCACTGCCGCGCAAGCCGAAGGCACCCCCGCCGAATTGGCCTCCGGCTCCGGACGACACACCGGTGCCGACCGAGGTCTGCGCGGCGTTGGTCCGGGTTGTGCCGGTGGCCTGGCTCGAGGATTGGCTCCGGCCCTGGGTATCGGTTACGCTCCCGCCGTCGGCGCGGCTGAACCCGGAGGAACTGCCGGAAGACTCGCTCCGGGAGGATTGCTCGCTGCTGCCCTCGGACACGGTTCGGCTGTGGCTGGCACCTTCGGTCCAGGAAGCCGTGGTTTGCCAGCCGCGACTTTCGGTGTCCGTTCGGCTTGTGCCGACACTGCCGGACTCCCCGGTTCCCATGGCTTCCGTGCGGGAGGCGCCGCGGGCCTGCGATGTGGACCAGGACTCGCTCCGGGAGGCGGCTTGGCCCGTGGTTTCGGTGGTTGACTGCGAAACGGCAGTGCCCTGGCTGGATGCGGTGCCCCGACTGCTGCCGCTGGATTCGCTCCAGCCGGCGCTCTCGGACCGGGAGCCGCCTTCGGTAGCGGTGTCGGTGACGCTGTCGGAGACGGACGTGCCGGCTGCTTCGGTTCCCTGCACGCTGCTGGACAGGGCGGCCGCCAGGGGCAGGGCCATGGAAAAGCCGATGTTGATGTTGCCCCTCTGCCGCGACGCGTATTGACTGGAGACCCGGGACATGCGAACCAGGGCGTCGGTGAGGAGGAGGCGCTCCACATGGCAGGCGGTTACCAGGAACACGAAGTCTTCGCGCAGCTTGGCCAAACCCCGCATCAGGATCTCGCCCTGCTGGGAGGCCAATTCCTCGTCCGCGATCCCGGTGAAGGCGTCGCGCCCGAGCCCCTTGCGGGCATGACGGGGGTCCGGATGGCCCAGGATCGCCAGCAGGGAGGGCAGTGTGCGGATCAGGTCCAGGAGTTGCCGAAGCCGTTCGGGGGCGGGATCGGAGAGGCGGGAGTAGACGAAGTTGGCCAGCACCGCCTCCACGGCGCGCAGGCCGTCCAAGGCCATCCGGTGTGCCTCCCGGGGATTTGGATCCTCGGCGGCCGCGCCGTAGAACTGCACCAGGCCCACATGCCGCGGCCGGTACATGCCGGCGGCCGTGTAGATGAAGTCCACGTCGGCGTTGTACAGGCCGCGCAGGGCGGCCCACTGCTTGCCGAGAATGTCCGGGTCCTCGCGGGCCTCCAACGGGATGTAGGCCAGTTCGCGGAGCAGGACGACGCGGTGGGTACCCGTGTCCGTTTCCGGCATCGGACCGAAGGCCAGGGCCAGCGGACCCTCCCCATGGTCCGACCCGGGCTGAACCTGCAGCAGGGGCAAGTCGTGCCTCACAGCGGCCGTCCCCCGGTCCGGGTGTGGCCGCGCGTCCGCACGGTGTTGATCGTCTCGATCGGACTCGATGCCGGTGGGTGGATAAGCAGGCCCTGCACCAGCAGGGACATGTAGCCCAGGGGGAGGATCAACCAGAGGCCCCAGGTGGCAAGGGTATCGAGGAAGGCGCGTCCCTGTTCCAGGGTGCGGGAGGCGTGGGTTGCGCCGCCCAGCTGGGCGGCCCATTGCCGGGCGTCCACGACACCCAGGTAGTGGCTGTAGGCCAGGTAGCCCAGGGAAGCCAGGGCGTACAGGGTCAAGCCGCCGGCCACGCGCCAGCGCAGGGCCTCGGGATTGAAGCGGTCGAGCCGCACGGCCAATACGCCGGCCCCGGCCATGACGGCCACCAGGACGGGCACGGGGGCCGGTGCCAAACCCGCGGCCAAGGCACTCAGCAGGCAGGCCGTCCAGAGCCAGGCGCGCTGCCTGGGTTCCGAGGGGTGCATGCGCACCATGAAGGCGGAAACGCCAAAGGTGGTCAGGAGGGCCCCGTTGTCCAGGGCCGTCCACAGCACGGCCAGGAGGCCGTTGAGCCACCACAGGCCGAGCAGCCGGAGTTGTTCGAGGACGTGTGTCATTGGGTCAGGGTGGTGTCGCGCAGGTGGACTTCGATGCGGTGTGCCAGTTGCACGGACTGGGGCGGGCTGACGGCGGTGCCCTGGGTCAGCAGTCGCGCAGTGCCCTCGTGCACACCGGGGTCCTTGGGTTGCCAACCGGACAGGTCCACAGTGCCGCCCATCGTCGAGCCCGTCCAGTGGCCGCCCGAGGAGGTTGGCTGCCGAACGGCCGCCTTCGGGTAGCGGGATTGCAGGTAGCCGGTGATCCAGACGCGGGAGGCCGCGGACAGTTGCAGGTTGGTGGAGACTTCCGCGACCGGATCGTTGTAGGCGGCCTTCAGGTAGGTTTCGCAGACGGCCGTCCAATCGTTGGGGCAGTCCCGGGGGTAGTTGCCCGCGGCGCGGCAAACCTTTTGCTCCCGCTTGGCATAGACAAGGGCCCGGCCGCCCCTGGCCGCGACATGAAAGAACACGGTGTGGTCAACCCCTTGCCCGAACTCCTGGGTTTGCAGGACCGGGAAGGGCGGTGAATGCGTGACCGCGGTGATTTGCGGGGGCACCATCACCGTCCACTCCAAGGGGGGCTGGCAGACGGAGGGATTGGGATCCGGGGACACCGAAGTCGACGTTGGTGCGGGGGTGGCGGTTGGCGCGGGTTGTTGTGTCGGCGTCCTGGGCGGACCGATGATGATGATGCGGTCCTTCGTCGGCGAAGGAACCGGGAGCGGTGCCCCGCGACAGTCATCGTCGTCGCATCCGAGGTAGAGGATGGGGCCGCAGCCGTCGACGTTCGGGCGGAAGTTGCAGCTGTCCGTGTCGCAGCTCGTGGTGCAGAGACCGTACCCGCGCTTGCCGTTGGTGTAGCACCGGCCGTTGACAACCTGGTCGCAGTAGCTGCAGGTGCAGTCGCCGGCACAGAGACTGCCGGCCTCCGGCCGGAGGAGTTTCAGTGCGGGCGGGACTGCGGAGCCGGACAGAAGGGGGTCCGCAAGCCAAGGCTTGAGACCAAGGCCTGCGAGCGCGAGCAGGAGGGCATAGCCGGCGCGGACAAGGACCACGTTCATGAGGCTGCTCCCCGAGCCGGGGTCAGATGGGGGCAGGCGGTATCCCAGCCGTGCGGGATGTCGGCGGGGATCACCACGGGATCCAGGCGCGCCCAATTCCAGCTTTGCATGGTGGGTCTGGTGAACGCGCCCGGATCCCGGGCCAGGGCCAGGCCCTGGTAGAGGGCCCCGGCGACAGCCACGGTGACGTGCAGGGGATGCCGGCCGGCCAGCACACCGACGGTGCAGGCCAGGGCGGCGGAAGGGTTGCCGGAGCGCTGTGGTTCGCACCAGGCGCCGGCGGCGGCCGACTCGGGATGCTGCTCCGGGTAGATTGAGCGGACCGGCAGGCCCGAGGGATGCCGGTCCGGATCGGCAAGGTCCAATTCCAGGCGGTGGACGTTCCGGGTTCGGGCCCAGGCCGCGAGCGCCTCAAGGCAGTCGGGTTCCGTCCAGGTCCAGCTCCAGTTGCGGGACCGGTCCGACAGGGCAATCGTGATCCGCGCCTCCGCGGTGCCCACGGACGCGACGACGCGGGACTGGGGCCGCTCGTCCCGGAGGGCCAGGCGGTCAGGCAGGAACCGGTCCAGTTCGAGGTGCCAGGCCGCGAGCACGGTCAGCAACAGGCATGTGACCGCGGCCGCCGCGCGGCGGCCGCGGTGTTGGTGGTCCCGCATGGTCAGGGTCGGTCACCGGCCTGTGCGGACACGGCCGGCAGACTGGCCACCGCACCGGACAGGGTTTCGGTCAGATCGGCGAAGACCCAGCCCCTGGTGTTGCCGTTGGGGGATGCGATGCGCAGCCAAGTGGCATCGCCGTTGCGTCCGGACGCCTGCAGAACCGAGCCGGGCGCGGCGGAACCGACGATGCGGCCCTGCAGGGACGGTTCCTGTCGGATGTTAAGGCTGGCATTGACCGTGGCCACGCGCACCCGGATCGTGGCCGAGGTTGGGATTGGCAGCTCCAATGCGGGCTCGGGCGGGGCGGTTTCCGCGTCCATCGCGGCGATCTGGGCATCGACGGCCCTGCGGTACGAGGAGTTGATGGCGGGCGTGGCCGCGGGCACCGGCGGGGGCGGTTCCAGAAGATCGGCGGGGATGGGCTGCGAGAGGACCCGGATGGTGTCCGGGTCCGGGACCGGCGCGAGCCGGAACAGGGTCAGGGCCGCCGCCAGGATCAGAACCGTGAGCAGGGCGGCCCCGACCCACAACCACGCCTTGCCGTTCTTGAACACCAGTCGGCGTCCGGCCAGATTCACCACGCGTCCACCCCGTACAAAAGAGAACATATGTTCGTATTGTACGGGTCGGGCCCTGTTTGTCAAGGAAATCAGATGAAATGTTCTGTAACCTGTGATGGAAGGGACGATCGCAAGCCAAGGCAGTTTGCTTGCGATGATGGGGGCCGCATCCGGAGTGCGGATGGGCGCGGAGGCCTGTCAAGGCAGGTCCCATGCCCTGCCGGAATACCTTGGCGGCAGGATGGCAGGGGCCGAGGGGCAGGGTCGGGGAGACGGGTCGGGCCGTGCGCGGATGCCGAAGCGCGTGGCCGGCACGGCCGGGTCCAACAGCACCGGGTGGCCCAGGCTGTGGGCCTTGTTCAGACAGGGTCGGCAGCAACCCGGCCCGACAGTCCGGGATCTGGCGTGCCGGGAGCGAAAGTTGGGAATGACAGGGATGTCGAATTCATCCCGGATGGGGACGCCGGCCTCAACGGCGGTTCCGAGAACCCGGGTGCGTTGCATCCGACCCGGCAGGGCAGGCCTGCCAGGCGCGCCTGACCGGCACGCGCCGGGCGCCTACGAAGGCCGCCGGCGGCAGGGCCGGCATCGCCACATGACCTTGTGCCTACTTCTGCCTTTTTGTCTGCTGCAGGGCCAGCTGGCACGCAAAAAACAGCCTGGTCCGACCCTGTGCCAGGTGGCGGGGATGCTGGAGTTCGTGCCGGTTCTGTTGTGCCATTGACTGCGGAACGGCGGCGCTTGGCGAAACAGCCCCCACAACTTCCCGTTGCAGCGCCAGTCAGGCAAGGGATCGAGAGTTCAGTCAGTGCCCATGTGCAAACTGGAATGGCGGAAACTGCCCGTGGGGACTGTCCGGTTGCATTGGGCCGCGTCGCGGTTCAAGTCGGAGATTCGGTGCGGCCGTTGGGCCCCAGGCGCGGGCGGCGTCCGGCTGCCTGATCCGCCAGCAGGCCCGCGATGTCGGGTAGATCGTCGAGTGCGGCCGTGTCCAATTCCCGGGCACACCGGTCCGCCTCCGCCTCGCCCCACACCTGCCGGATGAACGCAAGGAGGATCTCCTTCCTGCCGCGCGTTTCACCCAACGCTTCGCCCTCGGCCTTGCCCCGGGCCTCGCCTCGGGCCTCGCCTTCGGCCTTGGCATCCTTCTTCTCGTCTTCCACGTATTGCCCGAATGTGTACATGACTGCCTCCGCCTGCTCAATGGATGGGTGGTGGGTCGCTTCCGCCTGCAGGATGGTCGGTTCTTCAGTGGCTCGCCGCCACTGGTTCGAGGCAACCCCGAATCACGGCAGTGCTCCTGTAGCCTCCGGACTTCCGAGTGCTTCCGGGCCAGCGGTACCTAGTGGAGTCCAATCCCACTCCGTGTCGGCAATTGTGGAAACCGGTGCAATGTGGTTTGCCTCTGGACTTCGGGGAAGGCGGAAGTGGACTTGGTCGGGAACAAGGGTGGTCCGGAACTCTCGGATGCATAAAACGGGACCGGGGCCGAAGCCGGAACATCGGCCACCAGCCACTGTCCACACGGAACGTCACTGATTGCGAAATTCACCAATGGTGTCGCATTGCGTCCCCCATCTCCCGGCAAGTCCACAGTTTGTGCCCCTGTCTGAAACACCACGCAGCAGCACAGGAACAGCCCGATATACGGCTTTGCAACAGATGGGTCCAAAAGTGCCGGAGATCCAGGAGGGATCCCGCCGGCATTATGGTGAGTTGGATGGCGACCGGTTGAGTTGTGGTCGTGCGGCTCACGCCGAGGATTCGGTGCGGCCATTGGTACCCAGACGCGGGCGGCGTCCGGCCGCCTGATCCGCCAGCAGACCCGCGATGTCGGGCAGATCGTCGAGTGCGGCCGTGTCCAATTCCCGGGCACACCGGTCCGCCTCCGCCTCGCCCCACACCTGCCGGATGAACGCAAGGAGGATCTCCTTCCTGCCGCGCGTTTCACCCAACGCTTCGCCCTCGGCCTTGCCCTCGGCCTTGCCCTCGGCCTTGCCCCGGGCCTCGCCCCGGGCCTCGCCCCGGGCCTCGCCCAATGCCTCGCCTTCGGCCTTGGCATCCTTCTTCTCGTCTTCCACGTATTGCCCGAATGTGTACATGACTGCCTCCGCCTCCTCAATGTAGGTGATTCTACGCAACAACGCGCGCAGGTCGGGGCGATCCACCAACAGCCCGTCGAAACGCGTCTTGAACCAGGCTCCCAGAGCCCGACGCAGCGACGGCGCGGTCCCCAACGCCCGCGGCAGGATCAGCTCCCGCAGCACCGGCAGCACCAGGGCCGCCGCCGCCCGCCGCCCCCGCGTCATCTCCGCCTGCACCCGCGCCAACGCCACGAAGCCCGCGGCCAGGTTGTCCGGCGGCAGCGCATGGGCGCCGCCCTCCAGGCCCGGCACCGCATGGTCGTGGATCTCCAGCAGCGCCCCCGCCCGAAAGCCGTACCGGCGCACACCGGCCACCGCCTGCACCGGACTCCACCACTCCCCGAAGCGGTCGATGCCGGTGTTGACCACCACCCCGCAGACCTCCAGCCCGCGCAGGCCGGGGCTCATTCGCAGGGCGTACAGGAACATGCGCTCCGACATGTCGGCATCGCGCTGCGACTGGAACTCCAGATGCAGCAGCATCCGCGCCGCGTCGTGGTCGCCGCGCGCCAGTTCCCAGACCAGGTCGCGGTGTCCCTCGGTCTGGGGTGGACGGCGTTCCGGGTCGGCCGTGACGGTCGAGCCGGCCACCAGGCGCACGGGTGTCCAGCCTTGCAGCTCGGGGCACTCGCGTGCCGCCAGCAGGGCCACCAGGTCCCGGGCTGCCTCCGGTTCGGCGAAGATGGACTTGGCCGTCAGGTCGTGGGAGAAGGGGGGCGGCGTGGGTTCCGACGGCTGCGACACGGTGACCTCGCTGAAGGTGGCTTCCCCGACTTCCGATGGCCGGGACGGTTCGGTGGTGCGGTGGCCGGTCCATCCCGGGGCCTCGATGCCTGGATCGGCGACCTGAAAGTGCAAGCATACGTTCGCATGGTGGGGAATGCCAAAATCGCCGGCGTGCCTGGGACTCGATGGGACGAGTGGGGAAGTGCCCTCCTGTGCTTCGCTCCCCGGTCGGTCCGTCCGCCGTCGCGCTGCGACCATCGGCAGGCCCGCGGGCCGCAAACCCAACGACGGGTGCCGTGAACGGAGTGCGTGGTGCCGGCCAACCCCGTGCCGGCTAGCCTTGGAACACCCACGCACCGCAGCAGGCTCGGGGGCCGGCGGCAGGGCGTTCCGTCCGTCCCGGACCCGGGACGAAGCCCGCGGCCCTCCCGTCCATGGCTGCCAACCGCGTCCAACCGAACGTGCGTGCCCGGCAGCCGACCGAAGCATGGGCCATCGGCTGCCGGTTCCATGAGCGGCTCAACGCTGCAGGAAACCCGGGATGATGGCGATGACCAAGCAGGTCATGGGCAACGCCGCACGCGTGACCATGTGCCACGTCGGGGCTCCCTTCAACTCCTCCGGATCGGCCCGGGGCGGGAAGCCATGTAGCGCGCCCGACATGGTGCGGCGCGCCTGTCACCTTCCTTGTTAGAAGGGCGTCACTTTGGCGCGCCGGTTTTACAGCAGCAATGGTGTCCAGCTTGGAGCCGGCGAACCTCCGGGCGACCATTGTCACCGGCTCCCACGATGTCCTTCGCCATGGACCGGACACCGTCACCCAAGGCGTGGCCGGACAACTCCAACCACGGCAAGGAACGCCCTCACCCTGCGGATGGCTCCATGTCCCATGCAACGCGTGGACTACCGCAGGGCGTAGTACACCCTCCAGCCTGTTCGATAGTCTTGGCCGGATTCAGAAGTATCCGTGACGACAACGTCACGATTCTCTGGTGTAGGCGTTGCGGTTCCCGTGGGAACGTAGGTGAACTGCGGTTCGTAGACCAGGTAATACGTCTCTCGGATGGTTGCTAGGTCATCCGGCACTGGGCGGAAGCAAAGATTTTCCTCGATGACCTGTCCCACGCCCCTGGACAGCTTGACCAGATTCTTGGGGTTGGCTTGGCTGGGCACGGCATCCTCGGCACATTCCTGGGGGGAAGCCACCTTGACCGGAGCCTGGTGGGATGCCACGCGCTTGACAAGATAAAAGTCCTCCATGACCACGTATTCAATGGGGTTGCCGCCGACATTCTCCAGGGCAATCTTGATGGCGAAGCACTGGGTGCATGTATTGGTGCCGGGGATGCCGAAGAGATGGTCCAGGTCGCCTGGGTCGTCAATCCCTTCCACCACCTTGAGGGACAGACCGTCCACCGTCTGGGGCGGGCTCGTTCTGGGATCGTGGTCTGCATCAAACGCCGTTCCAAGCGGAACTTCCTTGCCCCAGTCGCCGCGTTCGGGGGTCGGGGTGGGAGTGGGTGTGCGTGTAGGGGTCGGGGGCGGAGTCGGCGTGGCGGTTGGCTGCGGGACGGCAGTCGGCTGCGGTGTCGCCACCACGCCGGTGGCAATCGGAAGGTCCGCAGGGACACCGGCCACCAGGGGCTTGTAAATCCAGGCATCGTTGGCCAACTTCAGCCATTGGAGGTCGGGGGACTGGGCCACCACCTCGACCGGGTCGTTCTTCTCCACCAGTCCCACGATGGGATAGAAGGTGCTGGGACCCTGACGCAGATTTGCCTGGACAATGGTGACGGTTTTTGGCGGTGCCGGCGTGTCCGTCGCCGTCGGCTCCGCCGGCACGGGGGTGTCCGTGGGTTCAGGGGGCATGTCCGGGGTTGGAGTGAAGGTCGGGACCGGTGCGGAGTCCTCCACCACCGGCGTGGGCGGCGCCGGGGTTGTTTCCTCCGGCTGGTTGCGGCGGTTCCAGCAGCCCGCCATCGTCAGGCTGAGCGCGATGAGCAACACCAGAAGGAGGCTTGCGTACCGCATTCCGGTGCGTGGCTTGAACATCGGCCGTTCTTTATTGTTGGATGGGTCGTGCCGGTGCAGCATCCGGATGTGCCTGTTGTTTCGATGAATGCCCGGTCGTGGCTGGCGACCTGCAACTGGTCCCGGGACCAATACTTCTGCGGGGCGGTGGCACTTGCCAAGTTGCCACGTGGGATCGGCAATGGTGTCGGCTTCGTCACCGGGACGCCGATGTCGTTGCCAGCCCACGGATCCGGCAGGCACCCATCCGCCAAGGGCCAGCCGATTCTAATACAGGCTCACTCGGCTCTTTGGGGTTCGGGTACGGTGGCAGGGCGAGTCTATTGGCTAGGGTCGAAGATTCCGAGGGGCTCAGCCGCGTGGCTACCCCAGAGACGTCGGGGATGGCGGTCCCGGGCTCACGCATACGAAGGTCGGTATGGTCGTCGTTCGCGGAGACGAGTCTGTTCCCCATGTCCTCGATCTCGTCTGTTCCATCTGGGTCATGGATGGTGGCATGGCCTATGGTGCTGGTTACCCTCAGTCTTCGAAGGGATAGGAAGAGCACGCCTCCGCCAAGGTGGTTGGACTATCACTGCGATCCGCATTGCATAGGCCCACGCAATCGCCGGCCGATCAGAGTCCCTGGCAAGTCCTGCGTGTTGTCAGCGTCAAACATCTTAGGAGAGACCGTTGGATGTTGGAGACAGGCGCGTTTCCTGGGGTTGGCCGGCGGTTGGCTTGGTGCGCCCGCCGGTCCGACAATTCTCGTGGCATTGGCGGTGGACTGCTCGCGCATGGGACCACGATGAAACCGAACCGACTTTTCAACCAACATGTTGTCAACTATTTTGTTGACAACATGTTGGTGTCATGTGCAGTGTGGCGATGAGCAGCATTGGGAAGGAGGTGGTATGCGCAGTTCGACAGGTGCGTGGGTTACCGGAGATGACTTCGTGGGCAGGGAGAGAGCTCGCGGTGCTTGGTCCGCTGGTCCGAAGCTTCAATCACATACTGCTGACCGGGCAGCGGCGAATGGGAAAGACAAGCATCGCCCGCGAGCTTGGGCGTCGTTTGTGTGGCGAGGACTGGCAATTCATCTTCATCGACGTGGAGGAGGCCGCGACGGTGGAAGACGTGATCGCGTTGCTCGCCTCCGGGATGCGCAACGTGGTTCCATTGGGAGCACGCTGGAAGAAGCTCTTCGGACAGGCCTGGACCACGTACATCGAAGAGGTGGAACTGTACGACTTCTCAGTGCGGTTCAGAGCGCAGGTGCACAGCGGAAATTGGAAAACCGTCGGACAGGAATTGATCGGATTTGGCGCCCAACACGACCAACCTGTGCTGTTGGTAATCGACGAAGTGCCCGTCTTCCTGCAACGCCTTCTGCGGGATCACGACGGAATCGAACAGGTGGACGGGTTCCTCAGTTGGCTCCGGAGCACGGTACAGCAGGTTTCCAGGGACTCGCTCTCGCTGATGGTCACCGGCAGCATAGGTTTGATGCCGCTGGTGTCAAGGCTTGGCATGCCGGACCGCGTGAACTACCTGTACCCCTATCGGTTGGGTCCGTGGGACCGGGCCACCAGCATCGAATGCTTCGATTCTTTGGCCCGGAGCGAATCAATCCACGTGGAGCCTGGCGTCGCGCAGGCTGTCTACGACAGGCTGGGGATTGGAATTCCCTACCATGTACAGCTCTTCTTCGCCCGCATCGCCGACCACGCAAGGGTCCAAGACAGGCATGTGGTGACAGTGGCCGATGTGGAGACCGTATACCGGCAGCAGCTGTTGGGCCCCGAGGGGCAGTCCGGACTGTTGCACTACGAAACGCGGCTCCGCCAAGTCCTGGACGAAGATGCCGATTACGCGATCGCCATGACGATTCTGGCCGAAACGGCGAGGCGGGATGAGTTCACCGGTGAGGCAAGGCGTCAGGTGGTCGCAAGGTTCTCCAAGCTGGTATCCGACGCAAGCGAACGGGTCGATACGATCCTGAACATCCTGGAACATGACGGGTACCTGGAACACGATGTGGACCGGCGGTTGTTCTTCTTCCCGTCCCGTTGGCTCGGGGACTATTGGCGCATCAGGTACGGCGCGACCCGATCACTGCATACAGGCTGAAGTGGCCGAGGAGTACGGAATGTCCCAACAAACGTCGGCCCCGACCATCCGCAAGTTCAATCCGGGCGTGTTCCAGTCCGATCAGGAGGTCGTGGACCAGTTTGTAGTCCGGCACAGGCCATTGGAAACCCTCTTGGGGGTGGTCAATCGCAATCTTGCGTCCGAATCGTGCCAACATGCACTAATCGTCGCACCGCGCGGGATGGGCAAGACCATGCTGTTGGCTCGCTTGGAGGCGGAACTGAGGTTGGACGGCAGCTTGGCATCCGATCTGCTTCCAGTCCGGTTCATGGAAGAGAGCTACGAAGTTGCCGACCTCACCAGCTTTTGGCTGGAGGTGCTCTTCCAACTCGGGCGCGAATGCAGCAGGCAGGGCCTGGACGCAGGAGTGGAGCTTGAAGCGGCTCATGCATCGTTTTGTGCACGGTGGAGGGATACACATCTACGCCTTGACGTGCTGGCAGCGATCGAACGCGGCTTGGCGTCCATCGGCAGGCGCATGGTATTGATGGTGGAAAACCTCCAGGCGCTCTCGGAAACCTGGCCTGACGACGACGAGTGGGGTTTGAGAAGGGTCCTGCAGACGGAGCCGATGATCATGCTGATTGGCACCGCTACCACCAGGTTCAAAAGCCTGCAAGACGCGAACCATGCGTTCTTCGATCTGTTTCGCTTGATCGAACTGGGGCCGATGACGACCAAGGAGTGCGCCGCGCTCTGGAACATGGCAACCCGTCAAAACCTGACGGCATGGGAAATCAGGCCCTTCGAGATATTGACCGGTGGCAGCCCGCGCCTGTTGATGCTCCTAGCCGGTGTCGGTCACCAGTTCACATTGAAACAGTTGTTGGCGGACATGGTCGGTCTCATTGACGAGCACACCGAGTACTTCCGCCAGTGTTTGGAGTCGCTGCCGTCCGGTGAACGGCGCGTGTTTCTGGCCCTGGCCGACTTGTGGGAGCCTGCGCTCGCGTCAGCGATAGCCGACCGCGCCCGGATGGACATACGCACCACATCCGTGATGCTGGGAAGACTCACGGACCGAGGTGCGGTCAGTGCCTCGGCAACCCGCCGGTCGCGCAGGTACTCCGTGACCGAAAGGATGTTCTGTTTCTACTACAGCCTGCGGAGGGAGCGCAACCAACCTGCGGTCATTCGAAGGTTCATCGCGTTCATGGTGGTGTTCTACGACCCGTCGGCCGCAACGAGAGTCTTTGCCGATCTGAGCGACGGTTCCGACGTGGGGCAGGTCATCCGGGAACAGCTGCTTCAAGTCCTTGTCGACCAGGATGCAGCGTACCGCTGGGTGGAACAGTGGGATGAAGAATTCAAGGCAGTGTCACTGCATCATCTTTGGGGGGAAGTATTAAGCAAGATGCAGTGCATGGTGGATCAATGCGGAGATGAGGAGTTTGCAGACGAAAACCGGCTTGTTGACTTGGTTCATCGGTTGAGACGCGTGCCGGCCACTGAATCGAGACCGCTTGAGTGCGTTCAATTATCTAATTTCGCGATAGAGAACGAAAGCAAAATCCCGCCGCTGGCGGTTGTTGCATTGTGCCAAACCTGCTTGGAATTGGTGGACACCGAACTCGTTGCTCAGGATGCAAGATTCCGATCTTGGGTTGCTCGAACCAAGGTGATGAAAGCACGTGCGCATGTTTCCGTTGAAGACTACGAGTCGGCATTGCATTGCTGCAACCAAGTCGTAGAGGCTTGTACCGGGCTTCCTGAGCCGGACCGAACGTATCTGTATTCCGGCGCCATTTTAGTGAAGCAGCGGGTGTTGGTGGACACTGAGGCTTACGAAAGGGCCGTCAGTGAGAGTCGGGATTACTTGAAGGACTATGGTCAATCCGAAGATGAGGAACTAGGTTTCTTCCAGGCCCGAGCACTGTTGTTTCTGGTTCAAGCCGAATGGCAGTTAGGCAGACAAGCGTGTGTTGGACGAGCGGTCCGCGACCTGGATCGCAGATTTGGCAACAGTCGAGAGCGAAGCTTGCAACTGACGGTTGCCCAAGCAATGTTGTGGATACTTCATCATGCTTCCGACTATGGGGACAAGGCATTGGTGGCAGTGGCAGAGGAAGTGGCCGATTTGGCCCTGGCACGTTTTGGGGGCAGCCAGTCCGAAGATCTGTGCAAGGTGGCCGCGAGTGCCGTCGCGTGGAAGTTTGGCAGGCATGTGAACGAGAGCGACTTTGGTTCTGCGGAACTTTGTCTTCGCCTTGGGATGGAACGTTGGGTTTCAACTGCGACCGATTTCGGCTTGGAGTGGGCTGCCACGGGGTCCGTTCCTCGGGCTGAGTGCCTGGTGCAGCTTGGTAATTTTGAGGCAGCTGAGGCTCTTGTGCACGAGTGGTCGCCTGGCATTGCTGAGATTGAAGGCGACAGAGGCAAATTCCTGTGGTGGTGGGCCGAGTGTGTGTTGTTTCAGTGTTATACCTTCAGGGAAAGCATGGAGGCAATCGACATGCTTGGTTCGATGGTGGAGGATTTCGAACCGGATGTTGAATATTGCGTACAGGGGATGACGAAGGCGTTGATGGGGGCCGGTGCATCGGGCAAGTTTTTGGATCGGATTCCTTCGGTGTTGGAAGCAAGTCCCAAGGTGCGAGCGAGCATGTTGCCCGTGATAGTCGCGCTGCGATGGCTGAACCGTGAGCAGGTAAGCGCTCCCCCTGAAGTACTGGAAGTTGCTTCCGATGTGCTGGATACCATCAATGTGCAGAGAGCGGAAGGGGATCCATTCGGTTCAGTCCGGGTGTAGCCGCTTGGCTGACTGGTTGCCTGGCGACGGTGGGGTCAAGCGTCCGTCCGGGTCTTGGCCCCGGGATGTTTCCCAAGTCCCGGTATGCGTATAGCGCTGTGCGAGCTGTCAGCCCCGGACGATACTGGGCAGGGGATGCCCGTTCAACAACTCAGGGTTGCGGTGCGAAGAGGCTAGGTGGGCCTCTGGTGTCCACCTTGTTTGAGCGCATTGTTCAGGCCTTGAAGTCCATGACAACGCTCGGCAGGGACTGGAGTCGGACGCGGATTCCGCTTTGCTACTATCAGTGCCATCAAGCAACGGCCCTATCGACGGTGGGACTTGGGTTGTGTGACCTTACCCGTAGCAACTCGAGTGGCGATGATCGTTGGGCGTGTACCTTTCCAACCATGGAGGCTGTCGCCTCAGGAGGACCGGATGTCCTTGTCCATCAGCAGACGCAGTTTTTTGAAGACCGCGGCAACGGCTTCGGCCGCCGGCGTGTTGGCGGCTTGTGTGCCGGCCGCTCCTGCGGCGGATGGCGAAGCGGCCGCCGAGAGCATCAAGATCGTCTTCGTGACGACCGAATCCTCCGACTCCAGCGCGGTGCTGTACGACCCGATCAAGACGGAATTCCAAGAAGAGAATCCCGAAATCGAGATCGAATTCCTGGGGGTTGTGGGAGCCGGTGGCTGGGGCGGCTACTTCGACAAGCTGAGCGTGATCATCGCCGGCGGCGAAACCGTGGACATGGGCAAGATCCCGACGGAGGGCGGCCGGCTGGCCGTGGCCCGCAACCTGATCCGACCGCTGGACGAGTACATCCAGGCCACCCCGGAACTGGACGACTACTTCAACGATGTGTCCGCCGAGCTGGCCAGCGTGTTCGTGTATGGCGGCAAGACCTACGGGTTGCCGTACGACTACAACAACATGATGATTTGGTTCAACATCACCCGGCTGGCCGAGGAAGGGCTGGAGATGCCGCCGGAGGATTGGACGTTCAGCGATTTCCGCGAATATGCCACGGCGTTGACCCGAAAGGACGGTGCCAACACCACCCACTACGGATTCTCCTTCTGGACTGCCCCCTTCGGGCTGTGTCCCTGGCTGTTCAACAACGGCCTGGAAGGGATCATGGGAGGCGACGACCTGTCGGTCCCGCTGCAAGGCGATCCGGCCTACGCCGAGGTGATCCAATTGCTCTACGACATGATGTACGTGGACGAAACGGTACCGAAGCCCGACGCCCAGAACACAGGCAACTTCGAGGCCGGCACACAGGCCATGATGATGGCCGGCCGGTGGCCGCTCAGTGGCTTCCTGCAAAACGATTTCAGGGACTGGGATGTCCAGTATTGGCCCCAGGGAACGCGCAGAGTCACCGAGGTGGGTTGCGGTTCCTGGCCGATTTTCCTGGCGTCCAAGCATCCCGAAGCGGCGTGGAAGTTCGAAACCAAGCTCCTGCAGCGGGATTCGATCGCCTACTTCGTGTCCACCGGAGCCAACATTCCCTCGCTGCGGTCCGTTGGGTATTCCGAGGAATTCCTGGCGTTGCACGATCGCAGCGGCCGGCTTTGGTACGAGTCGATTGACAGGGACGACATTCCCGTGATGTCCGTCACCTCGCCGCCCGAGTTCTCGGAGATGGAGCAGATCAGCAACCGGTATCTGTCGCAGGTGTTCGCCAACGAGCTGGGCATCGCCGAGGCCCTGGCCAGCACCGAACAGGAATTGAACGACATGGTTGCGCGTCGCCCCGAGGACTGGGCGGCCAAGTTCGCCTAGCGGTTCCGGATCGCAGGCGGGCGGTGTTCGCTGTCCGCCTGCGTTCTTGCCCCGGCAGAACCCTCCCCTAGTTGCAGGGCAGCCGCGCGATGGGTGCAGCGGGACAGGTACTTCGAAGAGGCGGCGACGGTGTCGGAGGCCGGTCGTTGCGGCGGCGCGACGCACTGACCGCCTGGTTGTTCATCCTGCCCACCGTGGTGGGTTTCCTCGCCTTCGTCATAGGCCCAATCGTCGGGGGCCTGGCGTTGGGGTTCATGCGCTACGACCTGCTGACGCCGCCCTCGTTCGTGGGGGGCGAGAATTTCGTCAAGATGGTTGAGGATCAGCGCATCCTGCAGATCTTCGGCAACACCATCTACTACGTGGTGGGCATGATTGCACTGGATCTGGTGTGGGCCCTGATCCTGGCCGTGGCCCTCAACAGCTTCATCCCACGGTTCTTCAAGGTCTTCTTCCGGGCCGTCTTCTTCTTCCCGATCCTGGTGTCCGGCGCCGTCATTTCGATCGTCTGGCTCTATCTGTTCAACATGGACCTGGGCATCATCAACTGGTATCTGGTCAAGCTGGGTCTCGACCGGGTCCCGTGGCTGATCTCCTCCGACTGGGTGCGCAACAGCGTCATCATCATGACGGTTTGGAACGGGGTTGGCTTCAACATGCTGTTGTTGCTGGCCGGGCTGCAGAACATCCCGGCCGAGCTTTATGAAGCCGGCCGCATCGACGGAGCCGGCCGCTGGGCCAGTTTTGGCCGCATCACCTTGCCCATGCTGACGCCCGTCATCTTCTTTATTTTGGTGAAGGGGGCCATCGGCGTGTTCCAGCTGTTCGATTCGCCGTTTGTGCTGACCAAGGGCGGACCCGGGGATGCCAGTCGCACCGTGTTGATGTACATCTGGGAGAAAGGCTTCCAGGTTCTCGACTTCGGCTACGCCGCCGCCATCGGTCTGGTCCTGTTCCTGGCCATTCTGGCGGTGACGGCGGTGCAGTTCGCGACCAGCGATCGCTGGGTGTTCTATCGGTAGTCCGGCACCGGATGGGTGTGCCCGATTGCCGCATGTGTTCGGACCAGGGGATGGCGGTGCAGGTCAAGCTTGAACGCCGCCGCCCGGGCATGTCCCGGGCGTTGCGGAAAAGGCACCGGTGCAAGAGGCCGAAGTCGTGACGTCCAAGCCGCTGGTACCGTCCAGGTTGCGCTGGAATCGAGGTTATCTGCGCACCTCCACGGTGTTGACCGTGGGCGCGCTTCTGTTGCTGTCGATCTTCATGGCCTTTCCCTTTGTCTGGATGTTGAGCGCTTCGCTCAAGGTGCCCAAAACGGCCTTCAGCATTCCCCCGCAACTTTGGCCGCATGAATGGCGATGGGAAAACTATCAGCAGGTCCTGTTTCACCCCACGGTGCCGATCCCGCGCTTCTTCCTCAACAGCCTGAACATCGCCGTCCTGGTGACGCTGGGCCAGCTTGTCACCTGCACCGCCGCCGCCTATGCGTTTGCCCGATTGCGGTTTCGCGGCCGCGAAGTGCTGTTTGTGGTCCTGTTGACGGCGCTCATGGTGCCGGCGCAGGTCACCATTGTGCCGCTGTACATCGAAATGCGTTTCTTCAAGCTGATCGATACGCATGCCGCCCTAATCCTGCCGGCCTTGACCAACATCTTCGGTGTCTTTCTGTTGCGGCAGTATCTGCTGACGATCCCGGACGAACTGGAGGACGCCGCGCGCATGGACGGCGCCGGTCCGGTGCGGATCCTGCTTCAAATCATGTTGCCGTTGATTGGCCCGGCCCTGACCACGTTGGCGATCGTGGTGTTCACGGGCACCTGGAACGCCTTCTTCTTCCCGTTGATCTTCCTCAACGACTGGCAGAAGTTCACCTGGCCCCTGGGCGTGACCATGTTGCGCGGCCAATACTCCCAGAACAGCGTGACGGTGATCATGGCCGGGATTACCTTGGGCGTGGCGCCGGTCCTGTTGGCCTTTCTGGTCCTGCAAAGGCGCATGATCGAAAGCATCGGCTTTACCGGCGGCATCAAATAGGAAAGTTCCGCATGCCGGAGGGTTCCCCTGGTCGGATGGCATTGGCGGTTCGTTCCCGCGCCATCCGTCCCATGCCCATCCGGTACCGAGGGGAGATCCCCTTGGCGGGAGGCGGCAGGGAGCGGGCGAAGGAAGATCCGAAACCGGTTGTCAACGGCGAGGCCACGGGTGTGTGGTCGACGGCACTCTCCCCGCACACGGATTGCCGTTGCCATTGGCGACCTAGGGGGTTGCAACCCGTGTCCATACGCCTGGAGGATGTCCGCATCGATGAACGGACGTATGTCCGATTCACCGCCGAACTGATCTGGTCCGAAGCCCTGCGCCTGGCCGCCCAGGGACTGCTCCTGATCACGTCCGTACTGCCGGCCTGGTGGGTGATGATGAATGCGGGTCACGTGCCGGTCGCAGCGTTGTGGACCTGGCTGCTCCCGGTCCCCCTGTGGATGGCTTTCAGTTATCCGGTGGGGCGCGCGGCCACAGGCCGATCGACTCCTTGGCCGGATGTCCTGCGCACATTCCGCACCCGATATCCGCGAGCCCTGTTGACGAGTCTTCCGTTGTTGCTGGCCTTCAACCTCTGGGCGGCCGCCGCGAACCTGCAAGGTTCAAACCCGCCCTGGTTCGTGACGGCCGGGGTGGTCGCCAACCTGGGCGTGACATTGGTCCTGGCGGTGGCGACGTTGCATGCATTGACCATGCAGGTCCTCTTTGACCTGTCTGTGCGACGCTCCTTGCAATACGGCCTGGCCCTGACCCTGCGCTGGCCCACCGTTGCGTTCGGTCTCCTGGCCCTGACGTGGCTCTTGACCTTGGGTGCGCGCCTGGCCGGGGGCGCAACCTGGTTGCTGATACCGGCCTTGTTGCAGCCGTTTGCGGTCACGGCCACCCTGCTGCTGTGCCTTCGAGGGCAGCGTCTGGAGGCGGAGGACGGCGGGTTGTCCGAAGGCAATTCCGGATGACCAGATGCATTTGTGCCGGCGGATTTACCGGGTCTTGTTAATATTTCGTTGCCATGGGGCCGGGGCGATCATTGGCTCTCACGTGAGAAGAAGCCTCGTTCGTGTGCGTTGGCCCATGGCGGTGGCCATCAGGTGCAGAAAAAGAGTGTTCCCGTCTCCGGTGCGCCTGGGGCTTGATGCGTCTTAATCCATTCCCGGCCGGTTGGTTTCCGCAGGGATGTTTGCGTTTCGCAGGAAGTGGTCCGGCCATGCCTGCGCACAGCCCCCGGTCGCCACGGAACGCATTCCCGTCAACGGCCGCATCATTATGGACATTGTCTCCCTTTCATTGATTTTGGCCCCAGGCACACAAACAATGAGGGATTCCCACCATGGTCTTGTCACGAGAACAAACAGGGTTCCGGAGTGGGCTTCAGTTCCAACCCCTGCCTATCCCCACCACCCATTTGCCCGGCCCGGTCCTTCCGCCGCCTGCTCTGCTGCGGTATCGGCCGCCGGCGGTACTCCGGGAAGCGGTGAGCCGGCATCAACCGGCGGGCACGGCAGGCGCGGGGATGCCGGACGGAGGCGGGAGCCCTCAACTCCATGGACTGATGGCGCACGACACGGCCTGCACCGGAGGAGGGATCGAGGTCCTGCCCGGAGCCTGTCCACGCAAGTGAAACGCGCCTAACGCGATGTTTTTGTTTCTTTAACAATCACAATGAGTTATTATTCTGCGAGTTGACCTGATTACACCTTTACGTGGAATACGATGCAGCATTTTCGTAATTGGGGCTTCGTAGCATTCGCCGTTGCCGTCATCGGTGGGGTCCTTGGTCTCCATCAGTCGGCTAGTGCAACCCTTGCACCTAGTAGGCCGATTGCCAAGGTGCTCGACCCGGGCACGGTGTCCCTAGACTGGGATGATGTTGCCGGGGCCTCTGGATATGAGTTGCGGTATGGGGACTCCGAGTGGAATGTCCTGCCTCATGGTGATGTCAGCGTCACCATGGAGGGTTCCAGCGCCGTCGTCCGTTCCCTGCCCGGCGACTCCGAGTTTGCCTTTGCCGTGCGTACGCGCGCCGCTGCCGGTTACCGATCGAACTGGTCGGATCCGGTGTACCCCGACCCGTTGCCGGCCCGGGTGGCGCCTACCACGGAGTTGCCTACCAGGGTGTTGCCGGCAACGCCCTTAAACCTCAAAGTGGCCAAGCGGGAACGGGATTCGGTCACCCTGGAGTGGCAGGCGGTCAGTTCCGCCGATTCCTATCAGGTGGCCTATTGGCGCACATCCGAAGAGAGTGAGGATTGGGTCATCCTGCCTGACGAGGGCATCCAGGTGTCAATCGACACGCTTGATGGCACCGGCGCCGTGGTGAGTCGGTTGCCGGAGCAGCCGGCTCGCATGCATGACTTTGCGGTGCGGGCTGTCAATGCGGAAGGGGTCTCCGACTGGTCCGCGGTGGTGCAGGCGCCAGCCTTTTTGCAGAGGCCGCAGGATCTGATCGGCTGGTATCAGGCACCGGGCCAGGTAGTTCTGGCATGGCAGGAAGTTTCCACAGCCAATACGTACGAGATTCTCTTCTGGTACGACTTGGAGACCGTCTCCGAAGAGTGGGTGGTTCTGCCCACGGACGGAATTAAAGTGTCCCTGGTCGGGTCACAGGCCCTGGTGGATTTGGGCTCGAACTATCCCGAAAGGCTGCTCAATTTCGCCGTCCGGGCCATCAACGATCTGAGTGAATCCCCATGGTCGACTGTTGTGGCGGTCGGGCCCATCCTGCAGGTGCCGGCGGCACTGACCGGGCGCTTGCTGGAGAGCGGCGCCATTTCACTGAACTGGCCCGACGTGCCGGTTGTGGATGCCTACGAGGTGCGCTTCCTGCTGGACGGGGGGGCATCCGAATCGCAATGGGTAACCTTGCCGGCGGCAGGGATTGAGGTGTCCTTCGAAGGTTCCGGGGCCAGGCTGGAGCAGTTGCCCTACTATGGGTCCTACTTCCTTCAGGTCCGCGCCACGAAGGAAAACAGCTTGCCGTCCGACTGGTCCGAGGTGTTTGCGCTTACCAGGCAGACCAGCCGTCCCGGGGTCACCGTGCAGACCACCACGCCCGGCGGAGGTACCACCGGCACGGGCACGCCCTCGACCGAGTCGCCCGGAGATGACGGCGCGCCTCCGCAGCCCGCCTCGGGCCCCACCGTCGGCGGAGCGTCGACAACGGTCACCGAGGCCCAGCCGACGCCTACACCGCGCAGCCGATCACGACGCAACAGGAACAGTCAGCCGGAGCCCACGCCCCAGCCCCAGCCCAGGGTTTGGCTGGAGGGCCTTACAACGAATACGATAAAGGTGGGAACGCCGGTACCAGTCACCCTGAGGCACGAAGGCGATGTGGGTGACACGGCAACCATCTTCTCAAGCAATAGGGCCAAGGTTGTGATTATGCCTGCCACCGCCGATGGAAGTGTTCCTACAGACCCGTGCTCCAGCTCATCAGGTGCTTATGCCGACTTCTTCAGTCAATCTACTGGCAAGTACTACATAGTTGGTTGCGAGACAACAGCAACAGGTACGAGTACGACTATCAGTGTAGCTGCCGTTCGAGGCTCGACGTCGATGAACATCAAGGTGGAGTGAGTCTGTAGGAAATTAAGCTGAACGCACTCCGGCTTGGCTGGGGCCAGGCCGGGAACCCGTATCGACAGGTAGTGTCGGGTCCTACTTTCTTGGCTGGACTTTGTACAACTTGATGTCGTGCCGGGACAGGGCAAGCAGGCTGGCACAATGAATCAAAGCACCACCAAAGGCTCATCATGCCCAGCCTGCCCGGAGCCCTTGTACCATGGCTGGTCCCCTTTGCATTGCTGTTTGACGCGCGCACCTGGCGCAAGGTCCAGCGGTTGCTGATTGGCGCCGGGCCGGCTTCCCTGCGTATCACCCTCTGGACCGGAAGGCCTCCTTTTTCACGGTTCCGGCCGCCCCCGACATGGAGAAACCGCCACCGCTCTTCCCCGGCCCGGCTTGGGAGTTCCGCAGCTACACTGGCTGAGCATAACCGGGACCACCCCTGCGACAGCCCCGTTTAAAGTTCTACAAAGTCCGGCTCAGGCCGCCCCCGCGGTTTCCGGCCCTGCCCGAATTGTCAGGGAACTAGAGAGGTTCCCGTCAGGATGGGAGGTTGGGCTCCGTCACATCCAGAATGGCTTCCCATTCATCCGGTGCCTGGCTGGCCTCCATGATCCGGTGAAGCATTTTGTCCGGTATGCCGGTCGTGAGCCCATAAAGCCACAATGCATTCCCGATCCGCAACGTCCAAGTTGGGCAGGCACGCGTCCAAAGCCTGCCCCAGGATTTCGATTTGTCCTTCTTGTTTGATGTCGTCCCGAAAATCCCGCCATTGTCTGCTTGTGCTGTCCATCCACTGCATGTATGGCATTTCGGAGCCTTCGGCTGGTTGCAGCCGGATTGGGGTGCCGCAGACGCGCAAAGGCAGCTCATCCTCCACCAATTGATAAACACCGTTGGCATCAAGGCGGTATAGCCACATGCTGGCGGGAGACCCGGACTCTTCGGGAGCCTCGGGATCGTTCGGCTCGCCAATGTCAATCAGCAGGTACTCCCGGATGCCCAGCGCAGCATATAAGTGCCATTTCTCCCCCAGGTCGTTGTCCTCGGTGCTGTACGACAACACTTCCACCACCAGTTCAGGAAGGGCATCGCCGTTGTCCAAGTGGATGTTGTGCTCCCTTTGGCTGCGCTCCCTGTCCGTGTCAAGGGCCTGGGGCAACACCACGGCATCGGGTTGTACCTTGATCTTGGGCTTCCCGCCTGCGGTGAGGAAAGCCACATCTTCACTGGTCCGGGGTAGGAAATGCAGATTGGGTTCCCGAAGGACACGTAGGCCGAAAGCCGCCTGAAGTGTGCGGACCAACCATCCGATGAAGTTGTTGTGTCGCCCTTGCGGCACGACAAACCCCTCCCGGTCGTAGGCCCGGAAATGCTTGACGGACCCGCGATAGTCGGAATCGGAGGTCCAGTCATTCTCATAGTCGTAACGTTCGTCGTACGCGTAGGCGGGGTTGTAGTGCGGCAAGGCCTCCAAGTGGGCGCGCCACACGGAGGGGAAGGCCAAGCGGATCTGGAGGCGCACTTCCCGCGACTCGCGCGCCGTGGCGGGGTCTGTTTCCCCGAGGCTGGGAGGCGTGTGAATCCAGTCCGCCCAGCGCGATGGGGAGGGGCTGTCGGGAACGGACTGGCCGCGTCCCGTTTGGATATCAACTTCAGACGAGGCAGGTGTTGACGGAGCAACGGTCATGGCAGTCTCCCCTGTTGACTTGGCACCGTGCAACGAGACACGGGCGCATTGTAACCAGCAGACTGAAAGGGGTTGGCCGCACGGTCCCACTTGGATCGGCATCCCCACGACGCACCGGCACTGCCCGCCGCCCCTACTCGACCCCGCCCGGCATGATCCCGGGACGGAGTCCCGAGCCTTGGCGCTCGACCCCACGCACCCGCGGGACGCGAGGAGGCCGCCATGAACTGCAATCAATTCGACAAGACGGAACGACAGGAGATGCCCCGGCAGGGCCTTCCGGCCGCGCCCCGCGGAGTACTGTTGGCGGCGCGCGGCCAAGTGCGCAGCAAGAACCGCGAGTTCTCGAAGGCGGAACTTGTGCCCCGACATCGACTGGACCGGAAGGACTGAATCCGGGCGTCTACGGGACTGACAGATTCTGCTGCACAACTCCCCGGTAACAGCCTCAAATCAAGTTGAACGCACTCCGGCTTGGCCCCGCGGGCCGGCGTAAGCCAGGAAGGTCCCCGCTTGGCAGTTGAATGGTGGACACACTCACTATCGATATTTCGGTGCGGAAGTTCTGCGCTAGCATTGGGCAACCCGATCCATACATCACAAATCGAATCCCGGACGAGCCTATTGCAGTGCCGGCGTCAAGGGAGCCGGTCTTACTGCGTGGACGGGGGTTGTGTTGGACGCGGACGCCAATGCCGCCTGCAACATCCACGACCGCCTCCACGATGACGGGATCTCATTGTGGAGGCCCTTCCGGGAGGTCGAGGCCCTGCTCGTGGAGACAACAAGCTGTCGGTGGGACTGCTCCACCCGGACTCGGGTTGCAGGGGCGGGGCAACTGTCCCTATCAACCGAGAGCGAATTACCCAAAAACTACAAGGTTTATGGAAGAGACACCCATGGATCGTTTCCTCTACACCGGTGAACGCACCCGCCACCTCAGCTTTCCCCTGGGCGGGATTGGGGCCGGCGGGATCGGGCTGGCCGGCAACGGCCACCTGATCGACTGGGAGATTTTCAACAAGCCCAACAAGGGCAGCGTCAACGGCTTTTCCCACTTCGCGATCAGGGCGGAGGAAGCCGGAGCCACGGTGGATGCCCGCATATTGCAAGGCGACTTGACCCCGCCCTTCATGGGCGAAATAAGCCAAGGCATGTTTCAGGGGTTCGGGTTCGGGCCGCGACGGGAATACATGAGCGGTCTGCCGCACTTCCGCGATGTGGAATTCAGGGGCGAGTTTCCCTTGGCCACGCTGCGGTTCGTCGACGAGACCTTCCCGGGCGAGATCTGTTTGCGGGCCTTTTCGCCCTTGATGCCCCTGGAAGAGGACGATTGCAGCCTGCCGGCGGCCTTCTTCGAGTTCGAGATGAGTGCTCCGGACGACCGCCGGTTGACCTACACGCTGGTGGGCGTCCTGGCCAATCCGCAACCGGCCGCGAACCTGAACCGGATGGATGAAGCGATGGCCGACAAGGGCTTGCACTTGATGCATCTCTCCAGTACCGAGCCCGGTCCGGCCTCCCCTGCGTACGGCGACCTTACCTTGGGTGCCGACACCGGACACGATCCCGGCCAGACGGTCAGCTGGCAGGAATACTGGTTTCGCGGGGCGTGGTTCGACAACCTGGAAGTGTATTGGCAGGACTTGACCCGGCCGGGACCATTCGCGAACCGCCGCTATGAAGGGGAGGCGGCCGGTGCCGGCAACGAAGCCTTGCTGGCCGTCCATGTTCCCGTCAATCCCGGCGAAACGCGCCGGGTGCGGTTTGTGATTGCCTGGAACTTTCCCAACTGCGTGAACGACTGGAGCGAGGACGCCAAGCGTGAGGCCGCGGCCGCGGGGATGCCCAACCAATGGCGGAACTGGTACGCCACCCGTTGGGCCGATTCACGCGACAGTGCAACGTTTGCGTTGCAGGAGTGGGACCGGCTGCATGACGGCACGGCCCTGTTCCACGACACCTTGTTTGCTTCCGACCTGCCACCGGTTGCCCTGGAGGCCGTGTCGGCGAATTTGTCCACCTTGAAGACGCCGGTCGTGAAGCGGCTGGAGGACGGGACCCTGTATGGCTTTGAGGGGGCGCATGTCGATGCCGGGTGCTGTGAAGGCAGCTGCACGCACGTATGGAACTACCAGCAGACCGTGCCCTTCCTGTTTCCGCGGCTGGAGCGTTCAATGCGCACGGCCGACTACAAGTACAACCTGCTGCCCAACGGCGCCATGCCGTTCCGCCTGCAACTGCCCCTGGGAACCCCCCGGCACTTGACGGGCATGCAACGGCCCTGCTGCGACGGTCAGTTTGGCGGTGTGATGAAGATTTACCGGGACTGGAAGATCTGCGGGGACACGGACTGGCTGCGCGAGCTGTGGCCAGGCGTGCGCCGGTCCATCGAGTACGCCTGGCATCCGGAGAATCCCGATCGCTGGGATCCGGACAGGACCGGCGTGCTGCAGGGCCGCCAGCACCACACCCTGGATGTGGAGTTGTTCGGTCCCAACGCCTGGATGACCGGTTTCTACCTAGGTGCCCTGAAGGCGGGGGCCGAGATGGCGGAGGCCCTCGGCGAGCAGGCGTGCGCCCGGGAGTTCCGGACGATCTTCGAGCGGGGCCGGACCTGGGTCGACGGGAACCTGTTTGACGGCGAGTACTACCACCAGCGCATCGACCTGACGGACCGGTCGGTTCTGGAGCCGTTCGTCGAATCCGTACACACATCCGACCGCGCCTCCGTGCTCGAGTCCTACTGGACGGAGGAGTACGGGGAGATCAAGTACCAGATTGGCGAAGGGTGTGAAATCGATCAGGTACTGGCCCAGTGGCATGCGAACCTGTACGGCTTGGGGGATTTGCTGGATCCGGAGAAGGTGCAATCGGCCCTGACCCACCTGTACGCCTACAACTTCAAGCGGAACAGCCGCGAGGACTACAACCCCTGCCGCGTCTACACGCTCAACGACGAAGCCGGCCTGCAGATCGCGACCTGGCCCGAAGGGCGTCGCCAGCCGGTGATTCCGCTGCCCTATTCCCAAGAGACCCAGAACGGCTACGAATATGCGGCGGCCCTGCACATGATCGGCACCGGTCTGGTGGCCGAAGGGGTTGAAGTCGTAGCCGCGATCAGGGATCGCTACGACGGGGCCAAGCGCAACCCGTGGAACGAGATCGAGTGCGGCAGCAACTACGCGCGTTCCATGGCGGCCTTCGCCTTGCTGAACACGTTCGCCGGGTTCGAGTTCGACATGCGCTTGGGTTTGGTGGGCTTCAATCCCGTGCCAGGGTTTGGCTCCGGTTTCCGTTGCCTTTGGTCGCTGGACCCGGCCTGGGGACAGGTTGTCATGGAGCCGGGCGCATTCCGCCTTGAGGTCGTGCAGGGTTCGCTGCCAGTGCGGATTGTGAGACTGCCGGGATTGGCGAAGGCAGAGGTGCGGGACATGCGGTTGGGCAACGAGCCGGTGGCCTGGCAGTCGCAGGCAAACGGGGAAATCCGATTGGCGAGGGACATTGAGGTGACGGCCGATGCCCCGCTTCAGTGCCTTTGGACGCACCCTACCTGAAGAGACGCCTCACGCGTCGGTGGCCGTCCGTCATACGACGCAGTCCGCCGCGGAGACTGCAAGCCCGTGTCCGTTGAACCGGTTCGCCGTGTCGCGCCCCTTGCCAATACAGCCCGTGGAGCCGCACGCTTTGTGCCGTTGCAACAACAATTCCTTCAACTGCCGGAGTTGACCCCATCCGGACGGGAGTGGTCCGGAGAAATAATTGTTGCTCAAATACAGCGACTGGATGTTTCGGAGCTGTCCCAGTGCGTCCGGCAGGGGTCCGGTCAGCAGACAGTCAACCACGTCAGCCCAAAAGCGAGAACAGTCAATGATGACATTCAATTCATTCAACCAACTCGTCCCATTTGGGGGGTGATCGACGACGACCTGATAGCAACTGTGCTGTCTTCTACAATGGCCAACAACGATGCCGATGATCGGGAAGTGTGAGGCAGTGGCGAGTCAGTGCCAACCAGAATCGGGTTCGTGCCACGGAGCCTTGTCTGCGTTGGCGACAGGGACTTCGGAATTCGCGCAGTTGCGGAGCCAAGGGGAAGCCTATGTTGACAAGACGGCCGAGATAGCACGTCTGCTTGCCCACCCGGCACACTACCTCTTTGTGGGCCGCCCCCGTCGGTTCGGCAAGACCCTCATGCTATCGACCATCGAGTGCATGTATCAGGGACATCTGCCGGCACCAGGTCAAGCACAGGTGGATTACGACGTGCTATTTGAGGGCACCGCTTGGGGCGAGCGCGATCCCACGGACAACGATTGGCATCCGGTGCTGCGGTTGGATATGGGCGACATCGAGGCGGCCAGTCGGGACGAGTTGACCGTGCAACTGGTGAGCATGGTGTTGGCACAGGGGCGCCTCTGGCGCGCTCGGGGCAAGGCCACGGGGATGCCCCATGCCTGGCTTGACGGGGAAGCGGAATGTCCCGAAAGTCCCGGTGACCTGCTGAGCCGCCTGATTGCGGCCCTGAACGAGGGCTCGAAATCCGCGCCGGTGATCCTGGTGGACGAGTTCGACACTCCGCTGATGGCCCTGCGCGACGCCGGGGCATTGACCGATGTCAATCTGGGGCCCTTGCGCGGTTTCCTGCGTCGCTTCAAGCGCGAATCCGGCAGCCTGCACAAGGTCATCATGACCGGCATCACCCGCAAGGCCTACAACCATCTTCTGTCCGGTCTCAACAACGCCGAGGATCTGACGTGGGATTCCAGGTTCGCGTTGGTGTGTGGCTTTAGCGACTTGGATCTCGAGAGCCGGGAGCGTGGCCTGGGACGCCACGCGGCGGCTGGCGCGCGCGTGCTGGGGATATCCGAGGTCGAACTGCGCCGACAGTTGCGGGAGTACTACAACGGCTATCACTTTGACTTGCGGGGGCGCGGACCGGCCGTCTACAACCCTTGGTCCCTGGTCACGGCGCTGAAACTGCTGGAGACCGAAACAGGTGCCGAGGATGTCAAGGCAGATGGATGGCCCAGCCCCTGGGTCGAATCCGGTTCGGCCCGTCGCCTGGCCACAAGCCTGCGCAGGAGTCCCGCTTCACTGGTGGGGGTTCTGGAACGGGAACGCCGGCTGAGTCACGATGCCATCAGTGAGGAGACGGAGCTGGGCCATCTGCTGTTGCAAACCGGTTACCTGACCGTCAAGCCGGCCGGCAACGGCGAGTCGCCGTACGCGACCTATCCCACCCGAGAGGTGGAGCAGGCCTTTCTGCAGGAGTTGGAGCGGGAGTATGGGGAAGCCGGGCATCCCGTTGCCTTCCGACGCCTCAAGGAGTCCATGATCTCCATGGACTTCCAAGGACTGCTCGTGCCCTTGGTCCCATGGTTTCACGAATTCCCGAGCGAGAAGCTGCGCAGCGAGACAAGCCTGCATCTCCTGTTTCAGGCCCTGTGCAGTTTTCTGGGTTTGAACTACACCGTCGAGTTGCATGAGGGCGGAGGGCGGCCGGACTTTGCCATCTTGAATCCGGATCATGCTTGCGCCGTCGAGATGAAGTATGGCGAGGATCATGTGCGAACGGGGGCAGCACACCAACAGGCCGACGCCCGGGACTACGGGCGCCGTTTTGTGTCCACCCACGACCGGGTCACTCGGCTTGCGTTGTATCTCTGGCGAAAAAATGAGGGAGGAGCGTTGCACATCGCAGCCGCACGTAAGGAGTTGCGCGCCGACAGGGATGCATCCAAGGAAGTGTGGGAACCAATTCTGGCTGAGGGAAGTCCGTTGCCTGGAGGAACTTCGTGGCCGTATTGATTGCGAACAAGCATCCCTACCGGTTTGGCAAGCGACTGTTACTCAACACTTGGAGGGTGGTTCCAGCGTGTTCCGCTCCATTGTGGCTGGGTGACGCGCCGGGAAAGGCGGTGCGAGCCCCATTTGCATACCAAGCCATGACAAGCCATACATAATCGGTGGATCCCGCGGGGCCCGATTGGGTGCTGTTACGGGCTCGACCTCCCAAAGCTCGTCTGCAGCCTAGTGCACCATTTCGTAAGTTCTGCGGATCTGAGCGAGTTGGGCCAGGATGGCATCGGCCTTGACCTTCCACCGGGGAGGCGTGGCCCGGCGGTTGTGGCCCCGCACGTAGCGGCCCAGGGTCGCCTGCAGGTCGGCCACATCGTCGAAGGAGCCGCGGTCCATGACCTGACGCTGCAGGGTGCTGAACCAAGACTCGACCCGGTTCAACCAGGAGGAATAGGTGGGGATGAAGTGGAAGTGGAAGCGGGGATGGGCCTCCCGCCAGGCCTTCACCTTGTGGTGCTTGTGGGGGGAGTAGTTGTCCAGGACCAGATGCACCTGCTGGGTGGGGAAGCGCCGTGTCAGCTGGCGCAGGAAGGCCAGGAACTCCTGATGCCGGTTGCGGGCGGCACAGGCATAGTAGATGCGACCGGTGTCCAGGTCCAGGGCGGCCCTCAGGGAGAGGGTGCCGTGGCGGACGTAGTCGTGGGTACGGGTGGCGGGGCGCCCGGCACTCGCGGGCAGGCCGGCCTGGGTACGGGCCAGGGCCTGCATCTGGGGCTTCTCGTCGAAGCACAGTCTCACAACGTCGGGCGCGCTTTTTTTTCGTAGACTGCGATCACGTCGCGCAGCTTGGCCTCGAACCGGGGGTCGTTGGACAGCTTGAAGGTGCGCACGCGGTGGGGCTGGATCCCGGCCGCCGACCACCAGCGGCTCAGCTGGGCGGTCGAGATGCCGGTCTCCCGGGCCATCAGGCTCAGACTCCAGCAGGTGTGGCCGTCGGGCGGGTCCGCCTGCAGCTTCTTCCACATGGCCTCCCGGTCCGCGTCCGTGTAGGTCGGCGGACGACCGCTGCGGGGGCGGTCCGCCAGTCCCGCCAAGCCCTCGGCCAGGTACCGGTTGCGCCAGCGCGCGACCGTTTCGTCGCTGGTGCCCACGGTGGCCGCGACGGCGGCCAGGGTCTGCCCGGCCGCCAGGCCCAGCAGCATGCGGGCGCGCTGCACCTGGTGGTGGGGCAGGCTCTGCGACCGCGCCCACTGCTCCAGGGTCGGTTGGTCCGTCGCCTGCAAGGTCAAACCGCGGGTGCGTGCCATGATCGCCTGCTGATGTCTGTGGGGGTCCATGCAGCCCCTATTTTAGACACAGTACTTACGCAAGCGTGCACTAGCGCGGGTCTGCGGCCAGACGCGCGATGAGACCCGAGTGACCGGACTCGCCCCAGGCCGACGGCCAGGTGCCGTCCGCCGCCACGCGGCGGCGATCCGGCTCCGCGAGCACGCGGAACACCCCGTTGGTCAGCGTGAAGGGGTTGTAGACGCGCGGGGTCGAGGGCAGTTCCGAGAAGCGGTAGCCGTTGTAGAGATCCCGCCACGCGGCCCGAATGGCCGCATCGTCCAGTCCCGGCTCCAGTTCCGCGAGGCGCGCCCGGTAGGGGGCGAAGTGCCGGTCCACTTCGTCCTCCGTGAAACCGCACAGCGCCCCGTACCTGGGCTCGTCGGAGATGTCGACGAAGTTGTTGGCCGCGGTGAACAGGTGCGGCTTGGCCAAGCGCGTGATGCCCGTCACGAACACCCCGTAGAGCAGGCCCTCGTCGTCCTTCAGCACACGGATGAATTCGCGGAGTTCGGCGACCGCGGGTTCCAGGGAACGGTCGGTCCCGATGTGGTTGACAACGGGCGCGTCGTACTCGTCGACCAGGACCACGGGTTCCGGTTCGTAAATTTCCGCAAGGTCTTCAACGAGGGTGGTCAGGAGTTCCGCCGGCGACGCAGTGGGCGGAACCTCGGTACCGATCCAACTGCTGCCACTGCGTCGCCTCCACAACCGGATCACGCTGTGCAGGTAGTTCTGCAGGTATGTGAGTGTACCGGCGGGCGATGAAGCCGCCGCACGGGACAAATCCAGTCGAATCACGGGATGCCAGCCATGCGTTCCATGCCAGTCCTCGGCATCCAGGCCCTCCCACAGCCACGGCGGCGAAGTCCAGCCCGCGGGCAGGCCCTCCAGGGGCTTGGTGTCGCCTTCGGGATTGGCCCTGTGACCCGGCGGCAACCCTGGAACCAAGCTTCCAGCGTGTTGATTAGCAGCGTCTTGCCAAACCGCCGCGGACGCGCCAGGAACTGGTGGCGCGTGGTCAGCGGTGAACTGGACAGGGGGCTTGGATCCGCCTCAAGCAGATCCCGGAACAAACCGGTCTTGTCCACGTAGAAGCCATCCCGGCGGCGAATGGCCGCAAAGTCGGCGTCGGTGGGATGCAGGGGCGGAAGTATGCGCATGGCGGTGTGTCCGGGCCGCGGCGGGAACCTGCGGGATTGTACAGGAGCCGCCCGGGCCAAAATGCCAGCCGCGACCAACAGACTGTGGTCTGGCTCATGCGGTCACCGGACACCGCCACGCCCCTCGGTCGAGATAGGAGGGGTGGTTGTGCCGGTAGATCCAGTAGCTCAGGTTGGCCTTCTGCGCGTCGGTCAGAGAGCGATAATTCGGCCTGAGTTCAACGGTGCCCGAATATTCGAGTTTGAAGCGGCCGCCGGCCCGCGGGGAGTCACAGAGTCGTCCGTGATGCCCGATTTCCCGCGGGAAGGGTGCGGTTTCCCAAATCGGACAGAGAAGTTCATTGGATGACATGGGCAACAGTTGTCTCTCTGGTTTCGACGGTTGGAATCTTACCGGCCATCTGGGCCGAAGGGTGCTGCCGCGGGGCCGCACAAGGCGCGCCGCGTTCAACTCTTACCGATGGGGAACGTCACAACGATTCACCCTAATGGGCTTAATCTCTTGGGGTCGATAGGCCCAGCAGCAGGATTGCCAGAAAGATGACGGCCACCGCCCGGATCCCATCCCCGACACCAACCTCCTTTGGGCGCTTTGGAAAGACCGGGCCAAGGCGTCCTGCGTACGCAAACTGCTGGAGTTGCAACGGCACGGACAAGTCGAGTTGGTGGTCACAAGCCGTGTCCATGCCGACATTCCCGCCGAACCCTGGGCCGGCCGCCTCAAGGAGGAACTCGACAAACTGGATGTCCTGGAAATCCCCTCGGTCACCAGGTTGGGCTACTGGATCCTGGGAGCGGACAAGCCACCCTCTAAGCGGTTCCTTGCAGTCGAGGACTCAATCTGCGACCGGCGCACGCCGAAAGATCCCGGGCTGCCCGATGCGCGCGACTGGGATCATCTCCACGGCCACCATCTGGCCAACAGGGACGTGTTCCTGACGTGGGACAAGCCCGTGCTGAGGCTGGCATCCGAACTGCGCCAGCGCCTGGATTTGGTTGTCACGGCCCCCGAAGAGTTCCTGGGCAAGCACCGGCCCCCAAATGGGCAGATTCCCGATGCCCCGTAGGTCGCCGGCCCCCTGAATCCAGCAGCCGGGAGGCGTGTTACCGCTGTCCAGGAGGATTTCCCAGCCCCCCTCGGAAATCGGTGTCACATGACAGTTCGCTCGAACGGCGACAAGCGGCACCGTACAGGCGCGGCAGCCTTAAGCGCAAGCTACGGTTGAGCGGTTCTCGCACTACATCGGGAATGTCCGGAGTGACCGCGACTACGGACAGCAGTCGCTGAACCCCACGTTGTCGAAGCCGCGGTGCATGCGCGCCTCGAACCGGTCGAAGCGGAGGTGCAGCTGGTCGAACCCTTGGTGCATGTCGGCGCGGAGCTTGCGGTTCACGTCCTGTCCCCATGGCACTCAGCAGATCCAGGCTTTGGCCCGGCGTCCACCCTTGTTCACGGGTCGTTGGGGTCCCCTGTCGGATCGCCCCTCCCCGCGCAGGTCCTCCCTCAGCGCGTCGCACTCGTCCACGTCAGCCCTCCAGATCGAGCCCGCCACCGGCGGGCAGTTCGGCAAGCCACACCACGGTGTCGAACGGTCCGGACGGTTCGCCGTAGCGCCGGCCGCCGCCCCGCCCGGCCGCGTAGCCGACGATCGGCCACCAGAAGCCGGGCCCGTCGCTGGCCGCGCAGAAGCGCAGCTCACTGCCGACCGGGGCGAGGGCCCCGTCCCGCCCCCGCACGGCCAGGGGTTTGGCCCGGCCTTCGACCTGCACGAATACAACTTCGCCGAGCTCCCGATCCGGGCTGCTGTACGTGCCCCAAAAACCGGCGGCCGACGGGCCCCCGACCACGATGCCGGCATAGTGGGCGACCGTGCGGTCGTCCCACCGCTCCTCCGGGCGGGCCACTTGCCCACCGAAGGCGGGATCGACGCCACCGCCGGCCGCCAGGTCGCACCGGGCCACAAGCGCCGCCCGGGCGCGCTGTGCGTCCCGCGCGTCGAGGACCTCGTTGAATTGGAACAGCACGACGACGACCAGCAGCATCAGCGCCAGATAGAGGGGCCAATCCTGCTTGAAAGTCCATAGGACGGGCCTTCGCGCCCACAGGTCCTGGTCGCGCTTCCCCGCGGTGGCCATCGTCAGCCCCCCGATCCTGCCCCTTGGGCGGGCAATCCCGCGGTCCGGAGGGCGTCGAGCTGCTGTTCTGGAGTGGAGACGCGCGCGTAGCCGATCTTCATGATTGCCGACCGGTGGCCGGCTCGCAGTGTATCGCAAACGCAAAGTCACCCCGGAAGCGGTACATGGAATTCGGGAACGGGTTTTGTGACGGCGGCCGCCGAGGACGTCGCGGAGCCGGAACCCGCCCTGGGCCGGATGTCGGCGATTCAACGATGCGCGCAGGGAGTTGGCCAATCCCGGACCGCCCACCGCAGACGGGTACGGCTCCGTTGTTTTGCGATCCGCGACGCGTTATGTCAACATTGGTTATGCGAACAACGGAGGACCCCGACACATGACCAGGGATTTCAACGTCGGCAACGAGATGTACCTCACCGTCAAGGAGGACATCTACGGCCGCAAGCGTCTCTATACCTACAACAGCTACGGCAATGATTTCCATCCGATCGAGTTGGAGCACAATCATCTCCGGCTACTAGTCTCCGTCATGGACATGGCGCTGGCGGCCAATCCGCTGGTGAATCCGCTGATGGACGACTATGTGGACGATGAGCAGGGGTTGCTGGCCAGCGTGCTCCAGCGAGAGCACGCGGTCATCCGCGAGACCAGCCGCCAGCTGGAGACCCTCGACCGGGAACGCAAGGACACCTATGCGCGCCTGAGGCAGGCGGAGGAAGCGCAACGCGAGCAGCGGCTCCAGGAAGAACGGCGCGAACGCAAAAGGCAGCAGGAACGGGCACAGTGGCAGCGGGAACGCGAACAGTGGGAGCGCGAACGGGAGCAGTGGCAGGCCGCGCAGCAGGAGGCCGACGGTGAAGGTCAGTGACTTGATTGACAAACTAAGCAGGATGGATCCCGACACTGAAGTGTCCATTCTCAATGAGTGCGGATGCTGCGAGTTCTATGAGATCCCGCCCGGGTGTCGGAACGAACCCGTGCGGACCGCCACGGCGGACGCACTCGCACCAGCAGACGACCCCGACGAGAAGGCCGACGATGAAGGTTAGGGAATTGATTGAGGCCCTGCAGGACCTCGATCCCGACGCGCCGGTGATGACGATCGACACGTGCGACTGCCACACCCACTTCGTCGAACTGGAGGCCCCGCACATCGGCGCGCAGCAACTCGAGAAACTCAAGCTGTGGGCCGAGCGCGAGGCAGAGATCTACGATGTGTCCGACGCGACGGCCGCCTGGGCGAAGCCGCTGGTCGTGATCGCCGGCGGCCGGTGGAGCCGCTACCCGGACTTCGACTGACCGACCCCGAATTGTTGGAATGGGACCCTTTCCTCGTGGATCTGAAAACCCTCAAGGACAATGCCACGGCCCGGTTGACGTACGACCGGCGCTTCTCCCTGCCGGAGGATCTCCTGGGTTTGGAAGTGGTCCGCATCCTGAAACACGAGGACCTGAGAAAAATCCTCAACTCCTTGACCTCGAAGCCTCGCTCAAGACCTGCCAGGCCCTCGTGTCCCGGCTGCTGTTCAACTTTGCCGGCAACGAGGACGGCAAAGCGGACCGCGACGACTACAACTTCGAGGTCGCCCACAACGCCCTCAAGGCCGGCTTGGCCGCGGCCCTGGCCGCCGCCGCTGGCACTCCAACGCCATCGAGCATCCGCACACAATGCACAGACACAGCTGATCGGAGGACGTGACCATGGACACCCAATCGACAATACCCGCCGCGTGCCGGTCGCAGGCCCACGCGTTCATCGGCGACTGCGGGCGCGAGGACATTCCGCCCCACGACCTTGAGCGCGTGCTGGAACGCCGCGGCGCGCAGAGCGAACCCTACCCTTCGCAGACCGCGGGCTGGACGTTCCCCGACGGTTCGGTGGTCCGCGTCTGGAACACCGGCCGCTCGCTGCTGCGGCCGCTCGTGCATCTCGAAACCCGCGACGGGGCCGAACTCGTGCAGCGCTGGTGGATTTGGTGGAAGGCGCGCTGGAGCCGCTTCGAGCGCGCGTTGGAGACCGTGCCGACAATCGAGTTCCAGCCCTCGTCGCCGCCCGACCGCCGGGACGACACCGACGCCGACGCCTATCGGATCCTGGTCGACGGCCACCGTGTGGGCGAACTGGTGTGGGACATCGAGGTGCGGCGCTGGTTCCTGGAGGCCGGCAGCCTGTTGCCGCCCGGCTGCGGCTGCTGGCTGGATTTCGCCATGCCGCGCGCCCAGACTGGGGCGCGCTACATGCTCGCGCAGGCCCTGTTGTGGCAGCACTCGGAATTCCCCGGTGCACTCGCCTTCTAATTTGACAGGACCTTGAGAAGGCGATCACCCGCATCAACGGTCGGCGCCGGGCGGCTGCGGGAGGGCCGCCGCCGCTGGCACGAGGCCCCGTCGATGACCGATCGCGTGCTGCGCCAGTGGTGGGGCAACGTGCGCCTGCGCTGGAGTTGCCATTCCAACGCCATCGAGGGTGGCAGCCTGTCGTATGCGGACACGCTGGCCGTCCTCGCACACGGGCGCACGCCCGCCGGCGGATGGACGAAACTCCTCGATGTCGACCAGATGCGCGGCCACAACGAGGCCGTACACCTGTTGACGCGGATGGTCAACCGCAGGCACCGCCTGGACATCGAGGACCTGCACACCACGCACAGACACATGCTGGTGCGGTCGTATGCGGCCCACAACACGGCCGGACAGCCGTCGGGCCAGGTGGCGCTGGGTAGATTCAAGAACATGCCCAACGCCCTCCGCTCCGCGCGTCGGCTGGTGGTGTTCCAGCCGCCGGACGCGGTGCCGCACCTCATGGATCAACTGCTGGACCGCATGCACCAGCGTATTGACATCCTGGCCCATGATCCGCAGGCGTTGGACCCCGCCTGGGCGATCGCCTCCCTGCACTGGGACTTCATCGCCATCCATCCCTACGACGACGGCAACGGCCGCATGGCGCGCTGGCTGGTCAACTGGATGGCGATGAACGCAGGTTACCCGCCGCTGGTCGTCACGCTCGACCAGCGGACCGACTACTTCGCAACCCTGGCCGGCATGGAACCGCTGGACGTGCCGGCCCGTGAAGCCGCGGTCCGTCCGCTGCGGGACTTTCTGGCCGCCCGCCTGGACGAGGCCCTGGCCTTTGCGACGGCCGTGGCCGAAGGCCGCACCGATCCCACCTGGGACAACGCGGAGGGGGATCCAAACCGGCCCTACCGGGAATCGGGCGTGGTCCCCGTGGACGCCACCGTGCCGTGGCTGCGCGCGCGGGACTGGCACGGCGACACGGAGTTCGCGGGTTGAGGGCGGAGCGGATGCCGACCGTGCAAGGCCGCAATCCGGATCGACGGGGTCCATGGCGGATCCAACGACGGCAGGGCCGGGATGCGGGGATTGATTGGGCGCGTGGGGATCAACCGTGGCGGCAATCCAGCGTTACCGCCAGCCAGTCCGGCGCGGGCTCGACACCGCAGGCGCGGCACTGGCGCAAGGCGTCGAGCACGAAACCGTTAAAGACCGTGCTTCGCCTTACGGGTTCGCCCCAAAGCTCGACCCTGAACTGGAAAAGTTCCTTGTCTTCGTTGGCCACGACCACCGCGTAGGCTGTGAGCTTTTCGGGGATCTGGTCAACCCGGCAGATATCCTGCTCCCCTTCCGGGTAGTAGGGGGACAGGGGGAATTTACCGACCTCCTCCTCGGGAAACCACTTGCGCCACAGGGCGTCCACTTTCGGAAGGTCCCTCTTACTCCAAATTCTGCCCGGGTCGATACTGCTCTCGTGGTCTTCGATATCGCCCTCGATGCCCCACAAGAGGGAATTCTCACTCCAGAATCTGTCCAGGTCGAAACTGCTGCGCTCTTCAACATTGCCCTGGCTGATACGGTTGTCGGTGCTGAACGACTCGCGGTCAAGCTCATCCCAGAATTGGCGGCGCCGTTCGGGATCGAGCCGCAGGTAGAGCTTGGTGCCGGCAAAGTTTCCGCCGAAGTAGAGCCAGTCGTAGAGGCAGTCGTAGAGGTTTTCCTCCCTGGCCCATCCGCTCAGGGGATACATGACATCAAGCACGCGCTCCTTGATTTTGGCCAAAGGCGTGGGCGGCATGATAGTGGGCGGCACGATCAACTCGACGTGGTGGCGCATGATGCAATCGCCTCCGTGTGTGTCCGCGCGTACTCCAATTCATCATCCTCCTCCAGCGACGGATCCCAGCCCGTCGGATGTTCCGCGTTGAGCAGGTCGGGGTCGTCGTTCGGCAGCAGCGGCAGCACTTCCTCCCACAGCTGCGCCATCACGATCTCCTTCCTCTGGTCGTTCGGCAGGGACGTCTCCCTCAGACTCAGGTCGGTCTGCGCGGCCCGCCGGCAGGCCGGGAGCAGCTGCTCCCGGATCTCCTCGCTGAACGCGATCGCGTCCGGCTGGCTCGTCAGCGCGGTCTCCAGATACGCGTAGGCCAGGCTCTCCGTCGGACTCAGTTCCTGGTCGTCGTCGATCGGCTCCGGCGGGAGGTTGGTCGACCAGTTGGGGCGGGTCGGTGTGTCCATGGGCAATCTCCTTGCATGCTTCAACGATCGAAGGGGTTATGTCAACATACACCATCCAACGCTTAAGGTCCAGACCAGGGACAACCGTGACGCCCGGCAGGGCGTGCGCGCCGCGCCGTCCGCCTGGCCGGATCTGCTCGAACCCGACCCCGCAGGATGCCTGCCCGACGACCGCGCCGATCGCCCGTCGCCCGGGGACTGGTAGGTACCATTGTGTCCACAGCCGTACGGCACAACCCCTGCGTGTCGTGCGAACAGGAACTGGCCTCCGAGCGTTGCGACTTGCGCTAGACGCCAGTGTCCAGCACCGATTTGGACAGTTTGGGTCGGGCTCACCAACCGCGCGGCGGCTTGAGTTGGTCGGCGTCCCGCCGATCGCCGTTCCCGCCGAACGGCGGGCGGCGCCCGTCGATAAGGTCCACGACCGACGGCCAGGCGGCGCGCGGATTCCGGTCCAGATGGTCGCGCAGATCGTCCACCTGCCGGGGATGTTCGAACAGTCGGCGAGCCACCCCCAGCAATGCCCTGCGCCTCTCTGCGGCGAGGACGCTGTCGGTCGAGACAGCGGCCGGCCGCAGGTCCTCCAGGCCGCCGAGCGGCCGGTCGGGATCAAACGGCGGGTACCTCTCGCGCTCCGAATAGTGGTACTCCACGTCGCCGGGTTTGCGTTCCACGATGGCAAGCACGCGCGCCGCGACGGCCCCGCAGGTGGCTTGCACGAGGTTGACCGTGTGCGCACTGGGTTCAAACAGGGGCCGGCCGAATTCGTAGGGGCCGTAGCGGCGATATTCGCCCAGCGCGTCGCACCACGCGTCGGTCAAATGCGAGAAGTCCACGCACTGCTCAACTCCCTCCACAGTCGTGATCAGCCTCTTCAGGTCGTGGGTCTTGCGAAAGGTGCGGCCCAACGCGCTCACATGGGCTTTGAGGACCTTTTGCAGTGCGTCGTGGGCCTGCAGGACACTGGTTGCGCCATTGCCGTCGCCCTCGGCGCGCAGGGCGTGGAACAAGGCCTTGTGGCACCTTTGCAACAGGTTCTGAACGGACGGCCAGGGGTCGTTCTGTTCGATCGGCCGCACCCGTTCCCCCCGGGCGGTCAGCCCGTCGTGCTGCGCCGCACCGGCCAGATGCATGCGCGCCCGGCGGGCCCAATTGAATTCCTCGGCTTCCATGGCAAACACCTGCACGTCGACCGGCTCCGGGTACAGATGGGCGGTCTCCGGTTTCAGTACGCGCCAGCCCAGCTGCGAGTATTCAAGGCGCTGTGCGTCCGTCAGCCGATCGGCCACGACCATCAGGTCGATGTCGGATGCGGCGTGCCAATCGCCGCGGGCGCGCGACCCGAACAGGATCACCTCGGCCGGAGCCACGCGCGCCTGCAGGTGCTGTGCGACCGTCAGGGCACGCGGATCGTGTCGTGTGGCCATTCCGTCCTCCCTGCCGTCATGGGGTTTCCGTTGACCGCTGCCGGGGCCTACCTGGCCGGATGGGCCCGGTGCGCGCCTGCTGTTCCGGGCGGCGGCCGCGACGCGAACCCCTGCAAATGGGGCGAACGTCCCCGACCCCTAACCCTCGGGACCCCGCAAAACGCCCGGGAAGCGAAGCACAGCGCCTCCCGATTCGGTGAAAGCAGCCGCAATCGGGGGAGCGGCCGCTGTGGCCGACCGTCAGCCGCAGGGCCAGGCCCTGCTTCCGTGTACTGGGGTTGATCATGGGTGCCGTTGCCCGCCCGCTGGCTCCGGGAACCCCGTCCTGGGCCTGGTCCGAACATGTCTCGGTGTGCCCGTCGTCCGCGTGCTGCGCAGCCCAGTCCTGCATGAGGGCCGTCACCGTCGAGACGTCGCTCAGGAATGGGACATCATCCCGATCCTTCGGCCGGTGCAGGAAGTGCGCGCCGGAGCTGGCCACTGCGCCGCCGCCGTCTCGTGCGGCCAGCTCCTCGCTGAAACGGTCTCCGACGACCAGCACGTAGCCGTCCCGTGTGCCGGCATCGAGGTCCTGGCGATGGCCGGCCGCCAGGGCCAACACGCGGTCGTCGACCTCGAGGGCAACCTCGCCCACGAACAGCAGCGGCGGCAGCACCGGTGGGCGACCGGCGTCCTGCGGCCACCGCACCTCGTAGATGAAATGGCAGAACTGCATCTGGGCGTCGGGGGCCACGCCCAGGTGACGGCACTGTTTCCGCCACCGGGAGTTGTCGATGCCCGTCCCGAAAAACTCCCACACCAGGTCGACGGCCTCCGGTGGCGGCACGTCGCCCATGCGGCACGCCTGGCGGATCACGTCCTGCAATTCCCGCCGCATCCTGTCCGCGTACAGGTCCTCCACCAGACCATGCAGTGTGCGCATGGCGTTTGCCCACCGCTCGCCGATGTCGTCCGTCTTCATGGGTTGCCTCCTGTGATACGGGCCAAAAACGGGAGTCCCATGGGCCGCCGGGTGGTGTCGAGTGCTTCGTGCGCGGTGCAGCACTCGCAGGTGTCGATCGTCCAGACCGGCGCGTTGGGATCGAGGTCCTGCAGGGCCTTGATCAGTTCCTTGACCTTCACCATTCATCCTTCCGGTCGTGGAAGCTGCAACTCGGCCCTGCGATCACGATCGCGGGGGCGGTCCACTCGTTGGTGCCGGGCGAGCGCGGGTGCAGGTTCCGGTTTGCGATGGCCAACTTGTCGAGTTCGATCACATGGCGATCGTTCTCATTGTCGAGATCCTCAATCCGCTGTTGGCCCACGCACCGGTCGGTGACTTCGCAGTACGCCACCCAGTTGTGCATGGGGTCGACGGTGAACACCGGCGCGTCGGGATCGAACTCGCCCAGTTGGTCAATCAGTTCGCGCACCTTCATCGTCGGCCTCCTCCTGCCACAGCTTCCGCTTCGCGGCCAGTTCCGCTTCCGTCGGTGTTCGTTCGTCATTGCCGGTTATGATCAGGGCCTCGTTGTCAATCCCCGCATGTTGACATAAGTTCTTCGCGGAGCGCAAACTCCGGACCCACACCGCGGCGATGTGGGGGTCCGTTCCCAGGTCGGTCCTCGGCGGCCAAGTTGTCTGCCGTCATGGGGGGCTCCGTGGTCGGCTCGACGACCCGGATGTCAGGGGGCCTGCAGGTTGCAGGACGTTGGCTCGGCTCCTCCTGGGAACTTTCAGGGGTGGTGTTTGCGGGGGATCGGACCCCGATCCCGCCGAATCGGGCGATTCCCGCGGTTTGGGTTCGTCGCTGAACGTCACCTCGGCGCGTTTGCGGCCAGGGCATCGAGTTCGGCTGGATCGATGGGTGGATCGGGCGTGCGTGGGGGGCTGTGAACGGGTTTGGCCAGGTCGCCGAAGTCGACGGGCCGGCGCACATTCGCGCGGCGGACCTCGGCCAGGGCCGTGCGTTGGCTCCGAACAGGGGTTTCGGATCGGGTTTGCGGTCGGAGCCGCACCGGGTTCTAAAGCCAAAGTCTATCGGGTCACGTCCCGCTTCTCCGAGGACATCGACCTGCTCCTGTCCGCGCAGCGGCCCGGCCCGGTCGCCATGGACGCCAAGCTGCGGGTGTGGGAGGATTTCCAGGCCTATCTGGAAGCCAAGGTGTTTCCGCACATGGCCGGTGTGCGCATCGACAAGCGCCAAACCGGCTTTGGGCGCACGCCCGACGGCGAAGGCCGGTCGACGCAGCATGTGGCGATGCGGTACGCATCGCAGTTTGCCGACCACCTGCGGGATCCGCTGCGTCCCGTGACCGCACCGGACATCCGGGGCCGGCGGCGGCCGTGGACCCTGCGCTACGACCTGACCTTCGTGCCGCAGGCCGAACGGCCGCCCACGGTGCGCCAAACAGTCCTGGCCAATCCCGATGTACTGGAGTTCGACGACATTGCCGTGGGGACCTGGGAGTGTGTGGATTTCGTACACATCGCCATAGGCAAGATCCTGAATTTGGAGGGGTTCGACCAGGGCCGGAAACCCAGCGGCAACAAGGAGGGTGCGCCGCCGGTTTCGGTCATGCGCCACGTTCAGGATTTGTTCGAGATGGGCGCACTGCTGACCGCGCCGACCACTGCTCCGATCATTTCCGGAGAATTGTCGGCCGCCACCCTGTCCAACTTGGGCGAGGCGTTTGCGCGCTGGCGCACGGATCCGGAGAAGGAAGCCTGCTTTGCCGCCTACAGCAAGCTGATGCGGCCGCACGTCGATCCCTCGATGGTACCCCGGTTCGGACCGGCCCTGCGCCTGCTGGCCGGCATGGTCGACACCTGGACGGCCTACCGGGATGCGTCCGATGGCCGCGACACGGCCGACAGGCGTGAACCCAGGCGCCCGTTCAAGAGCTTCTGACGCGCCGCCGCGCGGACCTTGGTGCGATACGCTGGGCGGGTGCGGTCCCACCGGTCCGCCGCCCAGCCGGCACCCTCAACCTGGCGGGTACGGCCGTCGGCGTTAGCGCGGGACGGATTCTGTGTCGACAGCCAGCAACCGGGCCAGGTCGGCCTGTGCGACCTGCACGCACGGGCCCGTCGACAGGTCGCGGCGGAAGGCCAGACCAACGGCCGTCACCGTGCGGCCGGTGTCCAGGTGTTGGCGACCGTAGCCCCGGTCCCCGATTTGGCGCAGGGCCGCGTCGGCGGGCCGGTTGTACTTGACTTCGAAGACGTACACCCGGTCTCCGATTCGGACCTCGTGGTCGGCGCGCCCGCCCCAGTTCGACGGCTCCGACTGTGTGGGCACGGCCATCTGCCGGAACAGGGCCTGCATCAGCACGCGAAAGTTGGACTCGGTCTGCAGGTTTTCGTGGGCGAAACCGAACACGCAGGTTTCCAGGCGCGCGGCAAAACCCGGCACGTCGCCCCGCTCCAAGTGCGTGTGCAGTTCGGTGAACACGCGGCCGTCCCGTTCGGGGGCGAGTTCGCCCAGCCCCAGGATGTCGTAGGTCCATGATTCGGCGACTTCGCGGTTGGGAAAGTCGAGATGGGCGGGCTCGCCGGCCGCACCGCGCCATGTGTAATAGCCGGTCTCCAGCATGAGGAGGATGGGATCGGGGCGGTTCAGGTCTGTGAGACCCGGGGACGGCGGCGCCCTGCGCCCGTCCGCGGCCAGGCGTGCAATGAGACCCGGGTGACCGGACTCACTCCAGGCGGAGGGCCAACGTCCCTGGACGGCCAAATCGCGGAGATGTTCATTGTTAAGTGTTTGTTCCAAGCCGCGGATCAGGGTAAAGGGGTTGTAGACGCGGGGCGTCGAGGGCATCTCCGAGAAGCGGTAGCCGCTGTACTGCTCCCGCCACGCGGTCTGAATGGCAAGGGGATCCAAGCGCGGTTCCCTATCCGCCAGGGCCGTCCGGTAGGGGGCCAGATCCCGGTTCACCTCCTCTTCGGTGAAGCCGCACAGCGCGCCGTAGCGGGGGTCGTCGGAGATGTCGACGAAGTTGTTGGCGCCGGAGAAAAGGTGGCGGCGCGCAAAGCGCGTGATGCCGGTCACGAACACGCCGTAGAGCAGGCCCTCGTCGTCCTTCAGCACGCGGATGAATTCGCGGAGTTCGTCAACGGCGGGTTCGAGAGGGCGGTCGGTCCCGATGTGGTTGACAAGGGGTGTGTCGTACTCGTCGACCAGCACCACGGGCTGGCGGCCGTAGGCTTGCTCCAGGCCGTCGATCAGGGCTGTCAGCATGATGCCCGGGGGCTGGTCGGGGAATGGACCGAAGAGATCGGACACGGTCCAAGGCGCGCCGCGGTCATACCACTCCCCGATCACATCCCACAGGTAGGCTTGCAGGGCGTTGCGGGTTTCGGCGGGGGTGGGAGCCGAGGCCCGGGCCAAATTGAGCCGGATCACGGGGTGCCACCCATGCGTTCCGTGCCAGTCCTCGGCATCCAGACCCGCCCACAGCCACGGCGGCGAAGTCCAGCCCGCGGGCAGGCCGACCAGTTGCGCGGTGTCGCCTTCGGGATTGGTGTGATGGCCCGGCGGCAACCCCTGGAACCAGGCCTCCAGCGTGTTGACCAGCAGCGTCTTGCCAAACCGCCGCGGACGCGCCAGGAACTGGTGGCGCGTGGTCAGCGGTGGATTGGACAGGGGGCTTGGATCCGTCTCCAGAAGATGGCGGAACAAACCGGTCTTGTCCACGTAGAAGCCCTCCCAGCGGCGAATGGCCGCAAAGTCCGCATCGGTGGAGTGCAGGGCCGGCAGTGTGCGCATGGGGGGTGTGTTTCAAATCGACGAACCTATGGGATTGTATATGGGCCGCCTAGGCGAAAGGCAGGCGTTTGGGCGCAGTGCGCAACTGCGCAATGTTCCGGGCGCGGACGCATCCGGGCCAAACAGAAAACCCCGCGCGGACGGGAGCATGCGCTTGCTTGCGCGGCGTGCCTGCGGGTGGTTAAATTAAGAGAACGCACGCTGCCACCCACCGCCGAACTCCGAGGCTTGTGCCATGTCCCGGATTGCCCCCGCGTTCAAGATTTTTCTGTGGTCCGTCCTGTTCGTTGCCTGCCTGGCCGGTCCGGGCTTGGCCCGCGACGGCCTGTTCGAGACCGCCTACACGGACTGCCCGCCCTGGGGCCGGTTGCGCGACGGCCAGATCTCCCAGCTGTCCGTGACCCGCGACGCGGACGACGAGCACACGGTCAACGTCACCTGGGAGGCCACCCGGCCGCACACCTGGCGCATGGGACCGCGCAGCTTCGACGCCCGGCTGGTGCTGCTGCTCGACGACGGCGACGGCCCGCCGACCGCGCAGGCCCTGGCCCTGGGCACGCGCACGGCCGCGTTCGACGGCGTGCGCACCGGCACGGAGGTGCGGGTCGAGTTGGGCGTGGTGGTTGAGACCGACGGCGACGCCTACCTGGTCAGCGATGTAGTGGGTGCGACGATCGACCAGAGCATCTCGCCGCCGACGTTCTTCACCACCGACTGGAAGCAGGGCGTTGCGCCCCATCTGGTCCAGACGCCGATTGCCGGCGGCACGTTCTACTACGTGGGCTACAACGAGGCGTTCGGCAACTACCGGGCCGCGTCCGGGCTGTTGACGCGCCCGCAGACCCCGCGCCTGCGGATCGGCCTCGCGCATGGCGGCGAGACCCTGGCCCAGCGCGACACGGTGGACTTCGACACCTATGTAATCCGCATCGTCGACGAGGACGGCGACGTGGTGCCCGAGGGCGACGATGTGTCGGCCATGATGTCCATGTACGGAGCCAAGCGCCTCGTTACCTGGTGCATCATGCAGGACCTGAGCGGCAACACCGAGCGGTTCTCGAATCTGCGGATTGTCGACGACGGCGACATCCGGGCCTCGATGTTCTGGTCGTCGCCGGCCTTCGTGCTCGATCCGGTCAGCCAGGCCGTGCCGTTCAAGGAAGTGATCTTGCAGGATGCGATTACGCCGGTGGCCGGCGTGCCGGTGTCGATCACGGCGGCCGTCACGCCCAATCGGCTGATCGAGGACTCCGCCGATGCGAACACGTTTCTCTACGCCCTGCCGCCCGACGCGCACCGGGACTTCCCGATCGACGTGCTGGCCAGCGATGTGACGTACACGCTTTCCGCCTGGGCGGTCAACGGGGACGGCGAGACCATCAGCCCGGTGGCCACATTGCGGGTGCGGCCGCAGGACCGGGCGTACGGCGACGCGATCAACGTCGTCCAGGACTACGTGTCGCTCGAGGAGATTGTCGGCGGCCCCAACGAAGGCAAGAACGCCGCGGTGTCGGGGTTCGTCCTGACGGCCTTCACGGTGCTGAAGTAGCACTCCACGGGGCGGCCGTCACGACCATACGAATATGTACATCAGGCCGGCGGCCACCAAACCGCCGACCACGAACGGCCAGCGCGGGACAATGGGCTTGAGGGCACTCCGGCCGGAGTGGTCCATGAGTTCCCGTGCGATCTGGTTGTCGACGAACCTTTGATGTTCAGTCTGTGCGTGCTGGTGGTCCTGTTGTTGCCAATGCTGCTGCTGGTGTCTCCACAACTGGTCCTGCTGTTCCTGTAGCTGCTGGTGTCTCCACAACTGGTCCTGCTGGTCGGTCGATCCCAACGCCCCCGGTTCCCCCATCGGCGATGATTGGCTGCCGTCCACGATCCTGTTCGTCGGCGAGGTCGCGACCAGCCCCGACGCGCGGGCGCGGGTGGGCGATTTGTGGAACGCCCTTGATTGGGCGCACGCCCCCGACAATCACATCACCCTGCCCTTGCGGTTCGCACCGACGCGGCTGGAGCCGGCCGATGGGGTCTTATGGCCGCCGGCCGTCGTGCAGGTGGAGATCGATGCCGACGCGCCGGCCGCTGCGATTGCGGAGACGGTTGCCGACGCCGACGCACTGGCTGGGATCGACAGCTGGCTGACGATGGCGTTCGGCTTCGACGAGTAGCCGGATTGTCCGCAGGACCCCTTCGCGCGCAGCCCCCGCCCGGCACCTTGCTATTGTAGGGAATCCCCTACATTAGCGAGAAGCCCCGGCGTTGCAGACTGCCGAGGCTCCCCTGGTCATGTCGGTGTTAGCGCACCCCATGCTTCCAGCCAACAGGAGGTCAAGTCCTGTGGCACCCGCAAGTCTAAGCGAATACCCGACCGAGCCGGTGATCCGGATCGAACAGCTGCCGGGCAGCGTGCCGGGCGCGGCACCGCCAGACCGAGAAAACGCGACCCAAAAACGGGATGAAGGGCGACAGTGCAACCCTGCCGGCAGCCGTGAAACCGTGTAGACTTCCGCCGTTATGCGCCTGCCGATCCCCAGGGGGGAAACACCGCCCACCAAGACAGCCACCTTCACGGAAAGCGATCTGCGCCGGGCCACGGCGGAACGGGCCCCCGCGCCCGGGGAAACCCCGCCGCGGGAAGCCCACCTGGGTCTGATGATGTACTTCAAGAAGGGCGGACTGCTGCTGGTCCGGGACGGCCTGCACACACTGCGGCACAATGTACGGCTGTTTCCCGCGGAGTTGTACCGGCGCCTGACGCAGGTGGGCCGCCAGCTGCGGCACAAACTGATCGAAACGCCCGTGGCCGGCGTGCGCGATCTGGTCTGGCGCGGCTGCGCCCTGCCCATGCCCCACATCTTTTTTTTCGTTCTGCCCTGTTCGCCGGCCGTATTGGGAGCCGGCCGGGTGCGGCGATAAGATGAGGCTACATGCCACCGATGACCGGGAGCTTGCCTCATGATCCGTATGATGACCGTCGGGTGCGGGGGCCGGGGCGCCGCCGGGGCCTCATGGATGCCGTCGGCGGGGTGTTAGCGGACCATGGCACCCCGACCTCTGGCCTCCGGTGCGGGTCTGGATAGCGCGCGCTGGGCGGAGCAGGAACTGGGGGACGCCCCGTTGGGGGATGTGCGTCTGAGCCGGCGGCTGGTGCGCTGTGCCCGGGTCCAGGCGCCCCAGGCCTCCTTTCCCGGTGCGGCGCAGTCCGACCGGGCCCTGGTCAAGGGCTACTACCGCCTGATGGACCGGCCGGACGACACGCAGGTGACGCCCGACCGGATCCTGCCCCCCCACCGGGCGCGCACCCTGCAGCGCATGCAGCAGGCCGGACGGGTGCTCTGCGTACAGGACGGGACCGCCCTCAACTTCGCGGATCATCCCGGCTGTGCGGGCCTGGGCTTGATCGGTCGGAATCGGGCGTCGGAAGGCACACTGGGCCTGCACATGCACTCCCTGCTGGTGCTGGATGCCCAGGGGGTGCCGCTGGGCGTGCCCCACATCCAGTACGACACGCACTCCGGGAGCCGGACGGCCCGTTGGCAGGAGGGCCTGAAGGCCTGTGCGGCCTTGGCCGCGGAGCTGGAGGGAGTGCGGCTGGTCGCCGTCATGGATCGGGAAGGGGACATCTTCACGCTGTTTCGGCACCAGCAGGACCAGGGGACCTACGACCTGCTGGTGCGTTCCCAACACGACCGGTCGCTGGGCCCGGCCCAGCCCCGGCTCTGGGCCACCTTGGCCCGGGGGGCGGCGCAGGCCCGGCGGACCCTGACCGTGCCCCGCCAGTCGGCCCGGGCCAGCACCCGCCGGCAGTCCGCGCGCAAAGCCCGCGCGGCGCGTCAGGCGCGTGTCGGCCTGCGTTGGCGGCCCCTGACCGTGCCGCCACCCCGAAACCGTGCGGACCGCCATGCGCAACCCGTCACCCTGTACGGCCTGCTCGTGCAGGAAGACACCTCGGACAGCCAAGGGGTCGCTATGGGTCTGGTCAACTACACGGGTTTGTGGGCGTTGCTGGTGGTGGGGGGGCGCAATCCTTGCCGCCAGGGTGCAGCCTGCGTTCCTCCTCGCGCCGTCCGTGCAGCATGTCCTTTTCTGGACCCTGCTGTCGGCGGCGCTGATTGGCGGCCTGGTGGTGGCCGGCCTGTACGTGGGGTTGGTGTGGGTGACGGTGGTGCATCTGGTGTCGCGTGCGCGGGCCGCATGGCGCGCACGCCGCCAGCGTTGAACGCCCGGCCCCGGCCCCAAGCTCGATCGAGACCTGAAATCCGCCGCTGCCCTTCCGCTCACGGTCTGAAGCAATGGCCAACGGACAGTCCCCGCTCCCGTTCGTGGACAACCTCGGGGCGTCCACGGTCGAGGGCTTCATGCGCAACGAAGTGGCTCGGCGAGGAAGCCGCGCACGATTCGTCGCTGGCAGTCCCAGGAGGCCGACACGCCCACACCTTTTCCTGCCGAACAGGGTACCGGGTTGTTGCAAACGTTGCTGATGATCGGTGCCTTCGCTTTGGTGTTGCTGATCCTTCACTCCTTCCTTTAAACCCGTTGCCCGCCTACACTGCGGCCGCGGGTCCCGGCGGTACAATCACAACCCCTGACCGGTATGACGACGGAACCGTCGGCTGACTTGTCCTTTCGTCCCTTCGACTCTCGATCGAGACTATAATCCCGGCTGTCACCTGAGCGGAACGGTCTCCGTGTTCCTGAAACCCCCGCGTGAACCCACCATCCGAATCAAGGATGCGACCACTCATCCGGAGACGGACTTCGTCCGCCTGCGGCCGGTGCTCGTGAAGGCGGGCGACCTGCTGAAATCCGGCGCGGCGGTTCTGTCGGATGCGTGGGAACGCCTGCCGCAGGTCAAGGTGGATCTCTGGCACCGGGGACAGGATCTGGAGGCCGATCTCAAGCGCTTGCTTTCAACGCACTACGGCACCGACAACGAACTGGGTTCTTTCCTGTTGCGTTGCGGGCGCTGGACGGTGGAGGTACGCCTGTTGCGCATGGAGACCGACGCCGACACCAACCCCGAATTGTTGGATTGGGACCCTTTCCTCATGGATCTAAAAAACGTGTTGGACAACCAGCCCGAGGACCGGCCCCCGGACAACCGCGTCGTTGCCGATGCGATCCTGCGCCTCGCCGAGCAGACGGGCGCAGGTTTCCGAACCCTGTCCGAGGGACAGGTCCGGCTGGCGGGCCGCATGGACCGGATGGACGGTCGCCTGGATGGGGTAGACGGTCGCCTGGATGGGGTAGACGAGAGTCTGAAAACCCTCACCGAAGGCCAGAAAACCCTCACGGAGGGGCAGGCAACCCTCACCGAGAGGGTGGATACCCTCACGGACATTGTGGGCGAACCACAGGAGGGCCAGAAACCCCTCACCGAGGGGGTGCAAGCCCTCACCGACGAGGTGAAAACCCTCACCGATATTGTGGGCGAACCACAGGAGGGCCAGAAACCCCTCACCGAAGGCCAGGCACGGATAGAGGGTCGCCTGGATGGGATAGACAAGAGTCTGAAAACCCTCACGGATGACATGGGCGACCTCAAGGGCGATGTTGCGGGCCGGGTCACGCGTACCCGGTGCTTCATCCTGGCGCAGGCCCTCCTGGGCCTGAAAGTGGTCAAGGTATTGGAACGCGCGGACCTGAACGACCTGATCGAACCCTTGCTCCCGACGTTGGCGCCCGGGACCCCGGAGAGCTTCTGCGTAGCGGATTTGGTCATGGATTGTGTACACCGAACCGACGGCACGCGCGCCTATGTGGCCGTCGAAGCCTCCTTCACCGCAACGAGGGGGACTCGAACCGGGCCCTGCGCAATGCCGATCTGCTGACGCAGAGTACGGGGGTCAAGGCGCACGCCGTGGTGTCCAGCGTGCAGAACGACCGCGCGGTCCAGAAACTGGTGGACGACGGCGACATCCTCTGGTACCGCCTGTCGCGCAAGTCCCTGAAGCCGGACTGAGGCGCGCCGGACACCACGGCGCAGCCCCGCAGGCTGCGCACACCTGCGGTTCCTTCTCCGTTTCTCGTACGGGGTTCGATCGTTTGGCGCCCGCCGCCGCGGGGCCGCCGACCGGTCTAGAACTGGCCTCCCCTGCGGCCCCGGTCCACGGGCGCGGGCTCCCGCCCGTCCACCACGCTCCATGCGGACAACATATCTTGCAGGTCGCGCAGTGTCTGGTCGAACATCGGCACCATGGCCGGATCCTGGTGGGGGCGCATCAGCTTGCTGTACTCGGCGAAACAGCCCCGCTTTTCGGAGTCCGCTTCCCACGCGGCCAAGCCGGTCCGCAGTTCGGACCGCTTGGCGGCGGGCATGGCCCGCGCAATCGTGTCCGCCAGGGCGGGGACCAACAGGAGAATGCGCAGTTCCGCCAGGTCCTGCACGTGACGCATGACCGATACGGGCGGGCCGCCGCGCAGGTTGCCGCTGATGCGGCGGCCATGCAGGAAGCCGTGCAGGTTGTCGAGCTTGCCAATGGCGATGTGCTCGGGTGCGACGCAGGGCCAGGCATCGGCCACCACCGCCTCGGGGAACTCCAGCACGTTCGGCAGGGCCAGCAGGGGTTGGGTCCGGAGCGGCGGGCGTTCGTGGGGTGGGCGGAAGGTCAGGTCGAAGCGCACGGCCCACGGCCGGTCGGCATGGCGCCGGTCCGGGGCCGTCAGGGGGCGATCCGCATCGCCCAGATCCTCCGCGAAGCGGGACGCGTACGCCAGGGATGCGTGCTGGACGAACCGGCCCTGACCGTCGCGCCCGAAGAGGAAGCGGGTCTCCCGCAGGTCGACGGCACCGCCGTCCACGACGGGTACGACCCGAGTCTCCAGACAGGCCAGGAAACTGTCCCACACGGCCTGCTTGGTTGCCAGCGACACGGGGCCCGGCTCCTCGGGGTATATGTGCAGGTCGACGTCCTCCGAAAAGCGCGTAATGGCCCGGTAGCCCTTGGCCAGGGCGGTGCCGCCCGTCAGGGCCGTGTCGCACCCCGGCGGCCGCCAGTCCTGCAGTAGATGCAGGACATGGTTGACCTTGAGATCCTTCTCCAGCCGAATCGGGTTGATCTGCGCCGCATGGGCGGCGGTGCGGAACGCCGCCGCGTCCAGGACTGAGAACGGAGTTGCAACGTCGCCCAGGGGCCGGTCCAGGAACACATCCTTGTATTCCGTAAAGTATTCGCGGTTGGCCCAGCGCAGGTGCAGGGCCACGGGGCGGTCCACCCCGATCACGCGATCCTCCGCCACGCCCCACACGCCGACCGGCGGCGCACTGTCGGGCGTGTCGGTCTCCGGGTGGGCCTGGCCGCCGTGCTCTGCCAGCCACTGTGCGGCCTTGGCCGTTTCGCGATCCGCCATGCTCCGCACCTCGCGCACGCCCATGCGCGCCAGCAGCCGCACGGCCATGTGGCGCATGTAGGCGGGCGGCACAAAGCGGTCCGCGGCGTGGTCGCGGACCTGGCGGACCAGCGGGAACCAGAGATCGGGCGCGGGGGAGCCGACCAGATGCGCGCGTTGCAGGGTTCGGAGCGCCGACCGCACGCGGTCGGGCGCGCCCAGGTCCGCCAGGTCCTGCAGGCGGAAAAGCTGGTCGACGGGCTCCGGCGCGCGCATGAAGGCCAGCACGCGTGCGGACAGTGCGGCAGGGTCTGCGATCACCGGGTGGTGTGCGGGGGACTCAACGCGCATGGCGGGATTGTACCCGCAGGGACGCATGCCTGCCTGGCGGCGCGGCGGTTGTCAACGCAACGAGTTGCGCCCCGTTTGTTTGGCCCGTGCCTGTGCGTTGCGGATGGCGCGCAGGAGGCCCGGCGCAGGATCTGGTTTCTGTTTCTGCTGCAGCTTGCGGATCGCCCGCATGAGGGCCGGCGACGGGGACCGCTTTTCGGCCTGTGCGTGGCTGCGGATCAGTTCGGCCAGGTTGCTCGGCATGGGGTCCTCCCCCGTGGTTGATGTAGGAAAAGGGGGCTAATTTCGCATCTTCCACTCTGCTTGCGGATCCCCCACACTGTGGCACTCGCTTGTTCCGGGAGGCACAGTGTCGGACTCCATGACCCTTCTACTTAAGCGCCAGGAGGTCGAACATGCCTGCGCGTTGTCGAAATCAACCCTCTACCGCCTCGTGCGGACCGGGTATTCCCCCCCCCCTGAAGATCGGCCGCAAGTCGGTCCGCTGGTGGCGTCCCGGCCAAACCCTGGCAGCCGCGGGAACCGTAGGGGGCGGCTAGTAGTTGTTCTCCTGTACCTGCCAGCACAGGATGCCGTGGTCGCGCCACCAGTGGACCGACGACGTGCGGTCGTCGAGCACCAGGTCGGGCTTTGTCCCGCAGGCGGCCAGCCACGCGCCCTTGACGGTCCGCACCGGATTGGTGTCGCCGTCGGCGCGCATGCGCAGCGGGATGGCGCTGAGGGGCGGGATCCACTTGGCCATCGGTCCGTACACGTGCTCGTTGAGCCACGCTTCGGTGACGGCGCGCGTATGCTCCGGGCGGCCGGTCCAAATCTCGACCCGGTGGTTCTGCATCCACAACTGGCGCAGGAACTCGGCCGTCGGCTCGAACACCGGATCGTCGCCGCACAGGGCGAAGTAGGCCGCATAGTCGTCGTCGGTGGGTTCTTCCTTGTCCAGGTGATGGGAGCGGTGCGCGTCGTTGGCAATCGTGCCGTCCAGGTCGAAAACGACAAACATCTTTGGTTCCATCGGTCGGCTCCCCACCTTCCCCAAGCCCCCCGTTAACGGAATCCCGTTAACGGGTCCGCGTGTGCCCTCATTTTATGGATCGCATCCGCGATCCAGCGCCAGTGGTCGGGATTGTCCAGGTCCAGCTTGCGTGCGGTCCAGGCCTGGGTGTCGAGATTCGTACAGTGCCACTCGGCCGTGTGGCCCGTCAGGTCGATCTCCAGGCTTGGAGCATTGCGGCCGATCGACCACTCGGCCTCAACACCGCCCTCGGGTGTGGGGTAGAGCCGCGGCACGGGGGCGGCGGCGGGGTAGTGGGCTTCGAATTGACCGGCCAGCCAGTCAAGGCCCGCGTGGCTGGGCGCCGCACCGTAGCCGTTGCCCCATTTGGATGCAAGCTGCATGCCGTCCGCCCAGCCGGCGCGCACCTGCTTGAGTTCCTCAAGGCGGCGGCTGGGGGCTGCAGGCATGTCGTTTGCGCGTGTTGTGTCCATGCCCGGAGTGTAGGCGTTCGGACAGGCGGCTGTTGGGCGGCTGTGTCGGAATCGCGTTAGTGCTTCGGCTAGAACGTGCCCGAATACGGGGGCCGCTCCTGCGGCGGCTTGGCTTCCGGTGCGTCCGGCTCCCGGCGGTCGCCGGCCAGTTGCGCCCAGAGGGCGAGTATGCGGTCGCCCATCGGCGGACCTGCGTGCCGGATACGCTCCAGATCCCACGGCTGCCGGTCCGGGCCCATTGCTTCAAAATAATTCCACTCCCGCTTGGGCGCGGCCCGGGGTTCGGCTTTGCCCAAGGCCGTGCCCAGGTCGTACAACAACCCCTTGCCCGCACTCCACGCCACGGCCAACTGCCCGTACAGGTTGTCCAGAGGTGCCAGTGCGGCCTCAATGCGTTCCGGTTCCAGGTGGCGGCCAGGGCCAGGAAGTCCACATGGTCGCGCGTGTAGTTGCGATCCAGCACCAGGAACGCCTTGATGCGCAGCAGTTCGTCGTACGTGGGCACGCACAGAGGCTGCCCCGCGTAGGAGATTGTTTGTGTTTCCAGCCGCACTGTGCGCCTGAGCTGGCGCACCCCCGCGGCCTGTCCGTCCAGCGAACCGAGAATGACCACCGGCGCCTGCGATGCGCGGGCCGTCGTCCAGCCTTCAAGGCTTTCCAGGTGTTGGCGCACCTGCGCATAGCGACTCGTCAGATCGGCCACCACATGATCGGCGTCGGTCGAATACCGATGGCCGACCTGCAGCGCAACGGCCGTGCCGCCCACCAGGACCGCGCCCCGCACTTCGCGTTGCAGGCGGGCAGCCGACAGCAGCAGGGCGTGCCAGTCAGCCTGGGCGTTCGTGTTGGCGGGCAAAGTTGAGCCACCTCCGGTACAGGCCGGGTCGGTAGGGATCGTCGTTGACGGCCGCGCACACCTCAATCACGTCCCGGCGCACTGCGGGATCGTCGATGATCGCCTGGCGCAGCGCGTCCTCGGTCTCGTCGGGGCCGCGGTCAATGGCGCGCAGGATCGAACGGGCGTTCCAGCCGTCGAACGTGCCGAACACAAAGCCCGCCATGTCGGGCAACACCTCCGGGCGAATGTCGTGCTCGTCTAGGTAGGCGCGCAGGGTGGCGGGCGTCCAGGGGTTGCCCTGGGGATCGCGCAGATTGCTTTCGTTCAGGAAGGGCGCGGCCTCTGCGGCGATTACGGGCCGCAGGCCCATCACCTTCAGGGTGGCGGTTACGCGTTCCTTCAGCGTTGGTGCGGGATACGTCGCCTGCGCGCTCACATCATTCCTTCCTGCGATATGACGGGCCGCGGGATGGGGCTAGTAGTGCAACGAACCTTTGAAAGGTAGAATCGCGGTGTTCGGATTCCCTCAGCCCAGGCCCTGCCATGTCCCCGGCCGCCGCCTCCGTCTCCCTGCCCGACGTGTCCCTGCGCCGCGCCGACATCGCGTCGGTGCGCCGGCGGCTGCGGGCCTACCAGGCGCGCTATGCGCCCTTCTTCGGGCGCCGCGAACTGCAGGGCCACCTGCACGCCTACCTGCAGGGGCTGCTCAGCGACGAGCCGCGCAAGTCGATCGAGCGCATGGTCCTGCGCCTGCGCGGGGCCGACCCCAATGCGGTGCGCACGCAGCAGCTGTTCCTGCGCAAGGCACGCTGGGACGACGCCCCCCTCCTGGCCGCGCACCGGGAGCTGGTGGCGGCGACCCTGGGCGAGGACGAGGGGGTGCTGGCGGTGGACGGCACCGACATGCCCAAGGACGGGACCGAGTCGGTGGGGGTGGCGCGGCAGTACTGCGGCCAGCTGGGCAAGCGGGCCAACTGCCAGGCGGCGGTCTTCGCGGCCTACCTGGGGCGCGGGGCGGCGGCCCTGGTGGACCGGCGGCTGTATCTGTCCCAGGCCTGGGTCTCGGGCGAGAGCCATGCGCAGCGGCGGCGGCGCACCGGGGTGCCGGCGGACCTGCCCTTCCGCACCAAGCCGCAGCTGGCCCTGGACATGCTGACCGCCCTGGTGGCGGAGGGTTCGCTGCCGGTGCGCTGGGTGACCTGCGACGAGGGCTTCGGCTGCAGCCACGCCTTCCTCGACGGCGTGGCCGCCCTGGGACTGGGCTACCTGGCCGAGGTGCCCCGCAACACCCAGGTCTGGACCGCGCGTCCGGAGACGGGCGGCTCCCCCTCGCGCCCGCTCTTCTCGGCCCCCTCGCAGGAGGTCGGCGCCGTGGCCGACCAACTGCCGCCCGCGGCCTGGCGGCCCTTCGTCCTGCGGGACGGGTCCAAGGGGCCCCAGGCCATCCTCGGCGCGGTCCTGCGCGTGGTGGCCCGGCGCGGCCCCGAACCCGGTCCCGACGTCTGGCTGCTGCTGCGCCGCAACCCCGCCACCGACGAACTCAAGTGCTACCTCTGCAACGGCCCCGCGGACATGCCCGCGGAGCGGCTGGTGTGGCTGGCCGGCCTGCGCTGGCCCATCGAGCAGTGCTTCCGCGACGGCAAGCAGCTCTTCGGGCTGGGCGACTACGAGGGCCGCAGCTGGCAGGGCTGGCACCGCCACGCCACGCTCGTCATGCTGGCCCATTTCTTCGTGGTGCGGGAGATGCTGCGGCTCAAAAAAAAGCCCCCGGCCTGACCGTGCCCCAGACCTGCCTGCTGGTGGATGCGGCCCTGCCCCGCACCGGCTCCCCGACCGACCGCGCCTGCGCCATCGTGGACTACCGCCGGGCCCGCAACGCGGCCGCGCGCCGCGCCCATGCCCAACGCCGGCGACGGTACTGCGCGTACCTGTTCCGGCACTATGAAGTTTCGTTGCACTACTAGGATACCAAACCCATTCGGGACAAGCCGGGCGGGCCGTCAGGGCCAGTCCGGGAACCGGCTCCATCTGCCGCCGGCGATCACCACCAAGGGCTTGGGCCAGGCTGCGGATGCGTCCGACACCTCGGGCGCGAACGGTGCGCTGGGGGTCGTCAGCCGCAGTTTCGACAGGTGCTGCTCGCCGATGTGTGCGGCTTCGAGCTCGCTGAAGGTCGTGCAGCACTCGCAGGTGTCGATCGTCCACACCGGCGCGTCGGGATCGCACTCACTCAGTTGCGCAATCAGTTCCCGCACCTTCATGGTCGGCCTCCTTGTGGTCCGTCTCCTGCGGTGTGGCCTGCCAACGGGCGCGGTCCCGCTCCCACTGCGCCCGTTCGGCGGCAAATCCTTCGCGTTCCGTCCGCCACAGTGCGCGGTCCGCCCGCCACTGCGCCTGTTCGACCTCGCGTGCGCGTTCGCGCGATTCCGCCTCGCGCTGCCGGGCAAGGGTGTCCTTGCGTTCCTGCCGAAGGTTGGACAGCAGTTTGCGCGCATGGCGGACAATCTCGTGCTCGCGGCGGCCCACGTCGGCCAGCGCGTGCTCGGTGTTCGGCGGGAGATCGCCCAGCATGTGGACGGCCGGCGTGGCGGCCAACGCCATCTCCATGATGTCCAGCAACACCACGAGGTCGTGGTGGTCGAACTGGACGGGGTGGTAGCAGTTCGGTTGCTTCTCGTGGGCGTAGAGCTGCTTGCAGCCGTAGCTGTCCTCCTCCACGGTGAGGTACATCCGAGAGCCGGTGATGAGACCCCCGAGCCCCGGCGCGGCCGCACCGGCCGTCGAGGTCGTGCAGGACAACAACGGCCGCTGGACGGCCGTGTTGAAGAACGCGCGCCTGTACGTGCCCGCAGGCATGGCAACCGACGATCTTGTGCTGGGACGGGGCGGTTCGCGCATGGAAGCCGTCACCGCGGCCCTGCGGCAGGCGCAACCGATTATTGAATCCGCGCAGCGCCTGCGCGACGAGATCGGATTCGAACCGGCGGACGCCACCCGCGGGGACGGTGCGCCGGCGGGCATCAGATCACCGCCCACCAGGAGACCCACAACGCGGTCGACATGCTGGGCCGGCCCGTGCAGCGTCCGCTGCGGCGCGGGGTGTGGAAGGACTTTCCCAACAACCCGACGCGCCCCGATGGCACGAAGCATCTCTACGCGCCGCCCGAGCAGGTGGATCCCCAACTGGACATCCTGCTGGAGTTGTACGCGGACTACGAGGCGAACCGCCATCCGTTGCTGACGGGGGCCTGGATGCACCATCGTTTCATCCAGGTCCATCCCTTTGCGGACGGCAACGGGCGCACGGGCCGCGTGTTGTTGAACTGGCACCTGATCCGCAACGGCTGGCTGCCGCTCCTGGTCCAGCGGCAGGACCGCGACGCCTACCTGCATGGCATGCAACAGGCGGACGCGGGCAGCCTGTCGGTGCTGGTCAATTTTTTTTTGCGGGCATGTCGCGCAAGTCGATCCGGATGGCGATGACCGACTTTCCCGTGGAGGAAAGGCTGCGGGTTTTGGGCCCCGAGGACCCCGACTACGTGTACCGCAAGGAGGACGGCTGGCGCAACGGAGTGTAGCGGCACCGTCACCGGCGCGCAGCTGGAACGGATCGACAGCGTGCTGCGGGAATCCGGCTAGGCGGGCAGGCGCGTACAGGCCCGCGCATCTCAAGGCCCGGTGTCCGTGCGGCCAAGGAAGGTCAGCATTGAAAGGCAGGGCACAAGGGTTCAGGAGGACGGAACGGACGCCTGAAGGGCAGGTGGCCGGCGCGGAACCCTAAAGCGCGGATACCGGTTGTAATCCTCGGACGCGGGGTGCCACCATCTTGAGGTCGTCGTCCAACGCTTTGTCGAAGCCCCCGCAGAGCCGGCTCAGAGTGCGCCTTGCTCTGTCAGCCAAGCCTTGAGCACCTGACCGATTTCCGACACGTCCTGCCAGCCGTCGGACTCCAGATCCTCGGGCCGCTCCACCCACACCAGGCCGCGCGCCGCCACCGCTTCGGCACCGCCCAGATCCTGCATCCGGTCGCTAAAGCCGGCTCCGACCAGCAGCGTCCGCACCGCTCTGCCCTTCGCCTCGATTTGCGCGTGCAATTCCGTAGCCTTGTCGAGAAGTTCGGCATGCACTTGGATGCCGGACTCGCCCACGATGTACAGGTCGGGCAGCCGCGTGTCCGGCCAGCGCAGCCGGTAAATGAAATCGCAGTACCGCGCCCTGGGGTTCTCCCAGGGCTCGAATCCCAATTCGGCTGCCACTTTCGCCCAGCCGCCGCGGTGTCGGTCCGACCACCGCAGGCTTGTCTCCCCGGGCCGGGGCAGGGAGAGTTGGCTGATCGCCATGTGGGCCTGGTCGATGAAATACGCCCGGAATTGATCCTCGTAGGCGCGCCCCGCGGCGTCGCCCATGCGACCATCGATCCGTCCCAGGCGCTCAATCACCGTGTTTTGGCTTTCGACCATCTCTTCCATCACGTTGGTGAGCTTCAGCACAACGTTGGCCAATTGCCGATTGTCCGGCGGTTCGGCGGTTCGGCATTGGGAGGCAACTCCCCTGGCGGCCGACCACCGGGCGGCGGCGTGTGTCCGGTGCCCACAAGTTCCTCCCTGATGTCCGCAAGCTTGGCCGTTTGCCGCGCATTGGGGTTGCGCCCGTTCGCGCGGGAGCTGCGCAACAGGCAGACCTCGATGTACCAGTCGCAACCGCGCGCCGTCAACCGGCCGATGATTTTGGGATCCGGAGCTTGCAGTTCCCGATCCAGGTCCCGACCCTCGCGCAAAAGCCGGACCTTGATGCGCGGCAGGGAATCCCATTGCCGCTGCAGCCGGTCCAGTCCGTCGTGGACCAGCTTCCGCGTCCCCGTGAGCAACGTCGCCGACAGGCGTTCCCCGACCGGCGTGCGCTCCCCCGCATGCGGGCCGGCCGCAATGCGCGGTTCAACCCGCGGACGATAGGGTTCGGGGGGGCGGACGGAGGCGCATGGTCGATTGGCGGCGACAGGAACACTTGCCCATCGGATGCCAAGCATACACGACGGTGCGTCAACGATCACAGGCCAGTTGAAACAAGGGGAAGCCCCCCAGCGCAGGTCGCGCGCACATCAACGCGGCGGCACTGCCAATGCCTGCCGTGAGGACCGCAGACTTGCGGTCCGGTGTGGATGCCGGCGCGCCACCCGGTAAAGTGGATACCAGATGTGGCGCACCTGGTTGTAGTCCTCGGACGCGGGCTTCAGGGACGCGATCTCCGCGTCCCGCCAACCCAGGCGCCGCAGTTGGCTGCGGGAGGCGAGAAGCTCGGTCTCCGGGTCGAGCGGCGGCGAGAGCGGGCGCAGCCGCAGCCGAAAGGTGCCGTCCGCGGTGGCGATCGCCAGATCGACGATTTCGTCGTAGCCGGGCTCCAGGCCGGTCGTCTCGGTGTCGAGGTAGACGCAGGCCGCCAAGGCGACGGGCGGAGGCCCTGCCACCCCCACCCGAACTTCGTCGGCCTGCCCGTAGACGAACCTCTGCCAGGGACAACGCGGCAGAGCCCGCGCCCCCACTGGCGGCGCGCACACTGGCACGCCTTCCGGATAGGACCACGCGACGATCCAGCCAAGCGCACGAAAATCATGCGACGGCTTGATCCGATTCATGTGGGTGGCGCGCGTGGGCCGCACGGTCGTCAACCCACAAGTGACGGTTCGCTCTGCCCTCACTGTCGCATAGGGCCGAAAGCCCACGTGGTGCCGGGCGCGCGGTACTGTCTGTACTGCGGGAAACTGGATTGCCGGGGCCACCGCGCGTCTCTGCGGCCTTTGTATTGTCCATACTGTGCGGCACTGAAGCTTTAGAGGGCCCCCGGCTTGGAAGCGTGCCTTGGGCTGTGATTCGATGCGGATGGCATGCTGTGCACCCGCGTTCATTATCGACACCCAGTCCACCCACAGCGCCATGTTCCATCCCTGCGTCCTGTTGCGCACCTGGCCCCTGTCCTCGTCTTGGGGCTGCTGCTCGGCAGCTGCATCATGTCGGCCGCCGAAGACGAAGCGCCTGTGCACACCGAGCCGACGGTGGCGGAGAGGATGGCAGAGATGCCCGAGGCTGCGTTCCCGGAGTCGACCGCGGCCGAGCCTGCGCCGGAGCCCACTCCGGAGACCGTCGCACCCACGCCGGAGTCCGAAACCGCGGCTTCCGAGTACGTGGTCGCAACCGTAACCGGGTCGCTCGTCAACCTGCGCGTTGGACCTGGCACCGACCATCCGACGGCCGGCCATGTACATGCAGGCGATCAGGTGCGTATCACCGGCCGCGATGCGGACGGCAGTTGGCTGCAGCTCCTGCACCCCGTGGCGGTCGGCAAACTCGTGTGGATCTTCGGTTCCCTGACCGACATCGACGACACCACTGTGCAGACGTTGGCCGAAGTCGCCGCCGTTGCCGTCGAGCTTGAGGTCGAAGCGCAACCGGCAGTCACGGTTCCCACGCCGGAGCCGGTTGCGCAGCCGGAACCCGAAGCCCTGAGTGTTGCGGCTCCGACCGTTCCCGCCGACTGTGTACAGCGCCACACCGTCAACCCCAACGAGACGCGTTTGCAGCAGATCACCGACTGGTTGGGCCTGGACCTGGCCGCGACGGCGGCCCTCAACGGCATTGCTCCTGACGCACCCCTGACAGCTGGCACGGAGCTCTGTCTGCCGGCCGACATACAGGATCCGGAGATACCAATCCTGTCAGCCGTGGCACCTGTTTCCCGTCCCCGACCCTCAGCACCGGCGATTTCCACATCTGCGCGTTGCGGACCGATGGCACCGCTTACTGCTGGGGCTACAACGAATTTGGGCAGGCTACGCCCCCGCCCGGGACCTTCATTGCCGTCAGTGCGGGCCATTGGCACACTTGCACGCTGCAAACCGACGGGTAACCGGACACTGTGCCGGTTGTCTCCAACGCTTGACTTTCAATACAGTTGCTGAACAGTTACCCCAGAGTCGCGATCAGACGAGCGACATCACCTTCAACTTCACATCTAACGGTTCCCACTCTCCATTTCTTTTTTCTGAATTGGATGCACGGACCCATTCTATGCAATCTTTGCGTATGCCTCATGGTTAGTCCACCGTTGTGCGCCAAAACCGGAAGACAACGAACATCAAGGCTGCCTACCATAGGGATGAACCGAACAACAGCCTCTGCGTACCTGGCTCCCGCTGCCAGTTGTTGAAGCACTGGATTAATACTCATGGAACCGCTCTTCAACTCGATCGGGAGCGTCATCAATACTTTATGAGAATCACCCTGAACGAACAAGACACAGTCGCACTTCTTGGCTCCTTTGACACCACGTTCCATCGCCTTGTCCGCATCCACGACGATTCTGTTTTCGGAGATATCTACGAGGGAAATCTCGCATCCGCTATCCAGACACCGACTGCATAGGTTGTCGGCCCCAATCTTCGAAACCAAAGAACTCCGAATGTCATTCCACATCAGATACACTCCCATCCGACTCTGCAACATGTCGATTGTACAACATGGTAGTGTCGTTGTAAAGTTGTTCCATCACCCTTTGGTATTCCGGCGGTTCAATGCCTTGATCCCAGTCAAATTGGATCTCTTCCACTATGGAACCCCGAGTGCCATTCGAATTGAAACCCCACACGCCAATCTCCTTTTTCAGCAACCTGTCATTCGATGACTCGGTTGGGAACGGATCGACACCGTCGGCCGCCAACTCTCCTCGACGGACCAAGTTTCCAAAAGCCTGGATCAACCAGTCGCTATGTGTTGTAACAACCACCTGTACACCCATTCTAACGATTCGAGCGATCACACTGGCCATGTGGGTTTGCGCGGCAGGATGCAGGTGGGATTCTGGTTCCTCAATAACCAATAAGTCGCCGGGACGCACCATTTCCCTGAGGTACAGGACCAACGGTGCTAGTTCCGTAACCATCGCTGAGGATCTATTCAATGGCAACTCCAGGTCCAATTCGTGCGGCGAGTACTCGATTCTAGAGTTAGGACTCTCCTTGCCATATTGGATACTCACATCGCCCTTGAGTACTTCCTGTTCTATATGCTTCACTATGTCATCGCCTAGAGCGTCACCCTTGCGCCCGCCACGTACTCTTCCCATTGATTTCCGATCGTTTAGCAATAGCAAGTTCGACAAAAAGTCTGCAGCTGTGCCCGGCAGCGTCAGTATATCCGGTAGCCGCTGGATGCCGCCCCGCGTGGCCATGTCGATGATTGCACTGGAAATTACCAGGTGCGATTGCATAATACCGCTTCGTTCAGCAGGCAGGAAAGTAGCCCAGTTTCTGCCGAGTTTCGGAAGCAAACGCTCCAAGAGATTTTCGAATAAGTACCTCTTGTATCTTGAATCTGGCCAATTGGAACCGGCTTGAAAGTCGTTGAACTTACTATTGCTTGATGTGGATGATATGAATATAGGTCCATCAGGTGGCGAAAAGTGTGTCACCGGCTCCGATCCACCGATGTTCGTCTCAACCATCCATAGGGGTATGGGTGGTGAATGAGTAGCCGTCCCTTCTTGGTCGCGGTGGACTGCCACACTGATTGTAGCCGTGTCCGCTTCTCCATAGGCACTGACCAGGTCCGACATTGATTCGACATCGAACAACCTGCTCAGCTCGAACTCCAAGGTAGGAGCAAGGGGTCCACTAATTGAATTGGTGACAAACTCGTGCACACATCGGGGCAATTTCTTGTAGGGTATTTCCTGTTCTTCCGTTCCCAATTCGGTCAAGAACGCCATATCGTCGTTGCTGATGTCCACATTCGCAAATCGAAAGATCCCGAATGTTAGGAAATTTGGACCGTCAGACAAATATGTCATGACCGGCAGTTGTGGGAATCCGTTAAAAATGCGATGGGCAGCATAAAACAAAGTTGCAAGATATGTTTTGCCAGTGTTGCTCGGTCCAACAAACACGGTCAATGGGCGCAATTGCACAGCCGCGTGTTCAATTGGCCCGAAGTTTTTGACGCTGACTGTCGCTTTCATCGTTCCCTCCCGCCGTGGGTGCATGTCCCAAGGCTTGTCTGCTCCAATGAAGGAGCTCAACCGACTTGAGGGTAACACAAAATCTGGGTGTTGCATGGCTATGGGTTGGATAGTTTTTTGAGGTTGGAAACAGTATGGTGCACCAGTTGGGAGACCGCATTCAGGGGCCGCGCGGCCTCATTGTCAGATGGGTGCCCGGTGACACAGGTGATCCGCCGGGATCCCGTGGTCAACGGCCTCCGCTTAGGCGGGTCTCGACCCGCGGCCGAGCAGGCCTCTGAATCGTTGGTACATTGCCCGCGCGTGGTTGTGGCGCTGGATGAGGTGCAGCGCAAAGCGGTCCCGAGGCCGGTTCCGAGCCTGCAGGGACATCCAAACATAGGCGGCGAACATCCGATAGAAGTGGAAGGGCAGCTGGGCCTGTGCCCGGACCTGACCATCGTGCAGGTCGAGGTGCTGCTGGGTGTCCCACAAGACGAACTCGATTGGGAGGCGTGCCAGGTGGAGGCAGACCAGGCGTTTCGGTGCCAAATTCGTGCCGGTGCCGTTGAGTAGCACCTCTTTCACCGCGGTCGAGTCGGCACCGCGCGGCAGGACATGGACCACCTGTGGTCAGGACGGCCAGGCCCGGCTGTGCAGGACTCCGTGGTACAGGTCCAAGTCTTCGTTGGGTCACGGGGTGCGTGCCATCCGTGCCGGCGTGTGCCGGTCGAAGCAGCCGTCAAACTGCCTGCTCCGGGTTCGTCGCGCCTGTTCCGTCCCGGTGACTTCCGCGCGCAAAGGGATTAAGTCCAAACGGAAAGGGGGTTTTGGGGAGGTCATTGCGTCCGACGCAGCGCGGTGGACAGTGTCCCCGGCGACGGACCGCGATCGCAGTTGTGGGTCCGGGCCTAGATCGGGGCTGTGTGCGGGCCCCGCAGCACCCTTTAGCTCGACTTTGTACAACTTGAGGTCGAAACAGGGCAGGGAAAGCAGGCTGGCAGAATGAACCAATTCATCACCAAAGGTTCGTCATGCCCAGCCTGCCCGACCCCATTGTATCGCTGCTGTCGCCCTTCGCATCGCTCTTTGACGTGCGCACTTGGCGCAAGGTGCAGATCCTGCTGACGGGGGTCATTCTGGCCCCCGGGCGGCGCACGGTGACCCAGGATCGAGGCCCAGGGGGTCTATCGGGACCCGGTCCGCTCGTCCCACGGCCACTTCGTCAAGGCCCAGGGGCTGCGCTGGGTCAGCCTGATGCTGTTGGCCGAGGTGTCCTGGGCGCGCCGGGTGTGGGCCCTGCCCTTCCTGACCGTGCTGGCCCCCTCCCGGCGTTACCACGAGACCCGGGGGCGTCGCCACAAGACGATCACGGACTGAGCTCGCCAGATGCTGTGTCTCCTGCGCCGCTGGCTGCCCGACCGGGACTTGGTGGTCGTCGCGGACCGGACCTACGCCACCCTGAAGCTGCTGGCCGCCTGCCAGGCCCTGACCCCGCCCATCACCTTCCTGACCCGGCTGCGCCTGGATGCCGTCCTCCATGATCCGCCTCCGCCCCGCCGGCCGGGCCAGAAGGGGCGACCGCGGATCGTGGGCCCCCGTCAGCCCTCCCTGCAGGCGCTGCTGACCGACCCGGACACGAAGTGGACCGCCCTGTGCCAGCGCTGGCCCGACGGCACCCAGAGACATCTCCAGGCCGCCACCGGCACGGCCCTCTGGTACCACTCAGGCGAGCCCACCGTCTCCCTGCGCTGGCTGCTCCTGCGCGACCCGAGCGGATGCCGGGAGCCCCAGGCCCTGCTCTGCACCGACCCTAAATGGACCCCGGCCGCCATCGCCCGCACCACCCCGGCCCTGCTCGGCCTCTCGGCTGGCTCGTCCTGGTCGCCCACCGCCTGCGGCGGGAGCGTCGCCTGCGTCCCCGCCGAGTCGCCTGGTATGCCAAGACCGTGCCCACCTTCGCCGACGTCCTGGCGGGTGTCCGCCACACCCTCTGGACCCGGCTGTTCCTTTTTTCCCTGTCCCCGGCCACCCCCGACATCCAAAAACTTCCCCAGCCGCCGCCCGCACCCCTGCTGGCCGCCCTCTGCTACTCGGCCTGACACGCGCCCGCGCTCTCCGTGCCCGCACGGACTTTGTACAAAGTCGAGCTGAGTAGAGGAGTCAAACGGGTCCGCGCCCCACCTGGGGCGACTGTGTCCAAATGGAATGTCGCGCTCCAGTTGGTGCAGGACCATGCGTTCGATCGACCAGATTGGTTTGGGCCAAAGCAGGTCGTCGCATGTCAACTGAGGCACCGGGGAAAGGGAGACGACCGTGGCGGAACTCCGGGGATTGAACCGGACCTCTGCAACCTATCACACGACCTCTCGTTGCAGTGATAGAAGTCCAAACGGAAAGGGGGTTTTCAGGAGGCCCTTGAGTCCGGCGCAGCGCGGTGGACAGTATTCCTGGGCGACAGACCACGATCGCAGTTGCGAGGCTGGTAACTTGCTGGGACGCTCGCGAGCTGGCCTAGGGGCAATGCCCCACGGGTGGTTTCCCGGATCGGGGCTGTGTGCGGGCCTCACGGCGCTCCTCAGGCCATATGCGGGTGAGATGAACTACGGTCGCCGTCAGGAGGGAGTTAGGCTTCGGTCTTGAGGTGCCCCGATAGCGCGCTTGGCGCAGGCCCAATTGCACCAGATGGCTAGGCGATGTTCGGCCACTTGGCGCCAATCCTGATCACCGGGACTTGGTCGGTGCCCATTCGGTCTACGCGCAAGCAGTTGACACCGATTCAGGGTGTTTGGTTCCGGTTCCGCCAAGCACACCGAACAGGGCGAGTTACAGCTCGAGGCGAAAGGCATCGGGATGGCCGGAGAAGGCCGAACCCGTCTCTCTCGCTGGAGTACCAGCTACAGACGGTGTATTCGAAGGTTTACTCTCCATTCCTGCCCGGATCGCAGCACGGTGTCAGTCTTCTATACGAGCCTCCATCTCCGCGTCCCTAACGCGGGAGTGGTCGATCAAATCCCCGAGTCTGCGAAGCATGGCCTTTGCCCACCGCCGAACGTTGAGGCATGGGTGCGGTAGCAGCTTGGTGACCTGCTCGCGGTAGGTTATCCACAGATGTTCCTCCGGCACTGGTCGAACCTTAGCCCACATGGCTGTAACAACTGCATCAACCAAGTCCTCACGGCTTCCAAACTCTTCGATCAGCTGGATCATGACCGGATGCACACGGAAGCCATCGTCGGTATTGCCATCCGAGAGAAGGAAAGGCACCGTCTTTGCCACGAAGACGGGAGCGCGTTCCGGATGGTTACGGCACCATGCAAACAAGGTGTCTTCCGGGAGTTTCAGGATGGGCGCGCAGGTCTCGCCACGGTCTAACCAAGACGGTGCGCGCAACATCGTCTCGAAGAGGAAACACTGACGCGGGTCATCCCCAACGATGGCCGAGCCGATGAGTGGCCAGACGACTCCCGAAAACTTGGAAAGGAGAATGGGAAGTACCGTTTTCAGCGTGTGAGTGTGGTCGTTGTCTGTGACGTTCACTGCTGCGTTTGCAAGAGCAAGAGCTGTGGCAGACGCCTCAGGGTCGTCCGGTCCCCGTTCCAACATCCATGTAAGGATGTCGTCGAAGTAATGCCGGGCATTGTTCGAGTTCGGCAGATTGCGCCAAGGCCAACGCAGAGCGTTGTCGGCAATCTTTCTGATCTGCAGACAGAAGTCCTCCAGCCCGTTGTGGTTTCCGTAGACATAGAGTCCCAGGAGTTCCAAGGCACCTGCGAATCCTTCGCGGCTGTGATCCAGCATGGCGTCAAGCAGGGGAAACATCTCGACAGGCGGGATCCTTTTCAAGCCCATGCCGAGGGAATTCCAAGTCAGGCATTCTGGAGACAGCAATCCGTCCTCCAGAGCATCGACCAGAAGGGCGATGTCAGAGGGAGAAAGCCCCAGATTTGAACATATCAAGGGAAGTGCCGGGGCGAGAGTGGACGACTTTGCTGCTCGTCGTTTGAATTCCTCCACTGCATCCGGTTGATCGTTTGCGAATCCTTGGACGTAACCCATGAGCAGACCATAGTCTCGCTCCGTCTCCGGTGTTTTCTCGACTTCCAGAATGATGGGCTCCAGCCAGTCGTCCCACGAACCCACGAAGTCCGCGATTCCTCGCCCGAATTCACGGCCCATCTGCTGATGCCCGCGGCTCAGTTGCGGCAACAGTGCCTGGAGGGTGTTCGGTTGCTGGACAACCTCGGCTGCAAGCTCCCGTACCGCTTTCTCCCAGCGCTGCTGTTGTTCCTCGTAACTGTCAATTCCCGTGTTCAAGTATTCCCAAGGTGTATCGGTTACCAGGAACCGCACTCGTATTTCCAGGCTTGTGGGTGTCAACCGGTCCATCATCGCCTGAATCCTGTCTACCAGTTCACTGGGTTCATCGATGCTACAGCGCGAGAGATACAAGCCAAGGGGGGTGCGTGCCTCTGGCCAATGCTCAACAGCAGCCCCTACCTGCTCGACAGCGAGTTCGGCAATATCGATAAAGTCGACTTGGATTAGCGCTGCCAGATTTGGCCCCAAACAGCTGCGTGCCAGTGCGCCGATATCATCGCTCTGTGTTGCGAAGGCAATGAGCCGTGTGGCACACCCGCGAACATAGGCACAAGCCTCTTCCTTTGTCTCAGGACACCAGGAGGCGAGTGCAGGGCGAGTTCCATGCACTTCCGGACCCATATCGCGCGCGAAGTGTTCCAGTTCCAGCCCTGCTGTCAGTGCTCTGATAACAATCTCCTTTCGGAGGGTGTCATCCGTTTTGGACAGGCTGTCCAGCAGGTCAAGTCGCTGCGTTCCATCAGCTTCCGTATTTCCAAGGCGCAGAGGGAAGAGCGATACAAACTGTTCGGTGGCGTTGTCTTCGTCTTCCTTCGTCGCGGCGGCCAAGCACAGTTGGAGACGTGCACCGTCCTCAAAGGTGTCGGCTTTGAAGGCGATTTTCCTTAAGGCCCAGACAAGGTGCGTCCGGGTTTCCCCAACGATGCTCGACAGGTCTTCAACCTTGGCCAGCGAATACTTCAACAGGTCTGCAATGATGCCGGTGTCAATCTCAGCCAGCAGTGAAAGAACCTCGGCATACCCCTCCACCAGGAGTTTGTCCGGCCCAAAGAAGGGACCCCAAAAACGGCAGACGTGGTTCACCACGGCTTTGGAGACATCGGACGAATTCAGGGACTTGAGCTGTTTCGCTGCCCGGACATTGAGCCTTAGGTCATCAGCGAACGAGGTAGACGCGGAGTTGTCGGCCAAAACCATGTCCCAAGTGTCCTTGCTCCATTCCTCGGCCCACTGTCGTTCGGCCAATCGCATTGTGATAGGGCTGGGCTTGATTGCAACGTATCTTCCCCGCTGTTGGGCGACAAGCTTCCGTGCAGCCAGCCGTTTCGCCCCCACCCGCAGATCGTCGGGGCTCAGATGGCGTCCCAGTCCAGCGATTTTCGTGAGTTGGTCATCCGCCTCGATGTCGATCCCAACAAGCCCGAATGCTGCAAGCAGAGAAGCTGATTTGAGCAAGAGTTCGGGTTCGCGCCGGGTCCGCCCCAAGACATAGGGGTCAATGAGCTCCTCATCGGTGGCGAGGGCAAGCGACAGGGATCGATTCCATGCCTGCGCAAGAGTGATTGCGATGCCGGGAACGCCGCGGGCAAATCGAACCAGCCGCCGCCGGTCCAAATCCTGCAAGTCGGTAGCAATCCTGGACACCATGTCGTCGATCATGGATGAGGATGCTTCTTCAACCTCATGGAGTGCAGGGGATCCGCTCTGTGTCTCGGTCAGCACTTCACTGTCCAGGGTGAGAAGAGACAACTGACTGGTTTCCAGCAAGACCATTGAAGCAAGTACCTGGTGGGTCTCGGGAGCGCAATCGTCAACAATCACAATGGCCCGTTTCCCGCTGGCGGCCAATTTCCGGACAGTGCTCCTGATGTCTTCTGAACCGGCCACACCTTCGACTGCGTACATCACCAAGTTTCCAAGAGTGCCTGTTGCCTCAAGAACAAGGCGGGACTTCCCGATCCCGGCCAGTCCAACAACACGGGCAACACTGCGCGGCTGTGTAATTCCAACGGTTTCCTGGAGAAATCGGCGGAGTTTGTCAAGACGCTCATCCCCCACCCAAGGCGAGGACTTGTGCTCACTGTTCCAGTGGTTCCAGGATTGAAACGGCCCGCGCAGTCCAGGCTCCGCGATTTCCAGCAACCGGTGAGCCATTGTCGGATGGCAGTTAACCCAATCGGAGAGTTTTTCGGCTGGATAGAAGTGAATCCGGTCATCACCAATGTCCAGGCCAGCACCTCGGAGTGTTGTGTGGATGCAGTCCTCTCGGGCTTCATACCAATCCATCACGATTGGGTTACTTTGAGTGTCGTCGGACGGAGATGTCAGGGCATCCAGCATCTCGGCCAGGGACGAAGGCATCGGGCTGTTCCCGAAGGGTACTCCGCAGGCTGAATCCGGAGGCGTCCATTGCAGTCCTGCGTCTACCTCGTCAGCCCGTCCAATTTAGATGCAATTGCCCTGCTCCGGGAGGAAGGCGGTGTCGGGTCTCAAAATAGCGTGGTAGGATGCCCGCAAGGTTCGCAGGAAGACTCTCCCGACATGTTTCTGAAATCTCCAAGCGATCGCCAGGAACCCAACAGGGAAGAGGACGGGTTGCCCGGTTTCGATGACCGGGGCTTCCTGCCGGATGGCATTCACGAGGCAGACTGGCAAGCCGTAACAACCAGGTTCGGCCGGAGTGCCAAACGCCAAGAGCTACTGCAAGGATTGCAAACAGCCTGCTGTGTTCTGTATCGGGCTGGGGTGGAAGTTCTGTACTTGGATGGGAGTTTTGTAACCGACAAGACCAATCCTGGCGACCACGATGCGTGCTGGGACATGGAGGAATCAGGCGTGGACCTCGATATGCTCCCTGCCTGCATGCGTCCTGGGATGCTGAACCCCGTAGAGCAGAGGGCCTTGTTCAAGGGTGACTTCAACTCCATGGAAGCCTTGCGGCCTTACCGGTTTTTCGGTACCGACCCAAACCCCAGGGGGCTGGTGGCCTTGAACTTGTCCACGGTGAACGCGCCATGATGCACATCGAGAACGACTACCACTACCGACACATGCAGCGCATGATGGCCGAGTTTCAGGACAACGTTGCTTGGCATCTGGAAAACCCCAACCCGGATTGGGATCGTGCGCGGCTTGTGAACGAGTGTCGACTCATCCAGTACAACATCGAGCGGTGTCGGTTTCAACTACGCGCATACGAGGATTTCACGGAAGGGCGGACATCCACCATCCGCAATCCGACCGGGGACGAATTGCACGCCTTGGAGAAACGCATGTGGGAGGATGCCGGGCGCATCCTCGATAAGCGTATGGAGAAAATCCGTGAGCCCTCAGACTATCGCGAGCACCTGACTGGTACGGGACAGATGCGCACCATGTAACCGAGGCCTCCTGTCATGAGCCTCTTGTTTCACACGCGGTTCGAGACTCATCCAGGGCTTGGTGGGCGGAGTTTGAGTGTCGTCGATGTCGGTGGGAGTAGCGATACGCAAGCAACTCAATCGTGATGGATTGGTATCAATCTGCTGTTGCGTACACGAGTGAGTGTTCAGGACGATGTAGTGCCCTCCCCTCTCAAGGGCTGACCGGATCCTCAGTTTGATCTCACCGTTGTTCTCCAATACCTCTTTACCTGCCATTGCTGGTCCGATGGGTCCGGTCTTGAGTTGGAACCGACAGAATCTGCCCGGGCAGGAAGGGCGTTCGCGCAGGGCCCTCTTCCCAACTGATGTGTCCGTCCTCTCCCCCATCTGGAGCATTGATGTTGTCGGCGACGTGGATGTCGGGGTTTTGCACTCCATGGCGGGAAGCTTCCGCCCACAGTAGTGAACGGATGAACTCCGGAAACTTCTGCCTCGTAATGGCAGCCCAGTGCCGACTGGTTACCTCAAACGGAAGCTGCAGTGCAGTCGGGACATGGTCTGTACGCTCGGGCCGGAGGGTGTTGAGTGCACTCGGATTGGCCCTGAGAACCCTGAGGAGGTTGTTACAGGCGGTGGATGGGGTCATCGCCCCCGCTTCATACTTGGCGAAGGCTTTGGGGCCTCCACCAAGGAGTTCTCCCGCTTCGCGTTGCGTCAGGCCAAGCCCTTCCCGGATGGTCCGGATGTCGTCAGGGACAAGGGGAGGACTCTTCACTTAGCTTCGTCCCGATGGATGCCACTATGACGAAAGTGTCGGGGCTTATATCGAATAGTTGGCAGTCAAACTTTTGTGCTACAATTGCTGCGAGAGAGAGGACCCGACTGCAAACCGGGCCCTCGACCGGACACGGTGAAGGAAGCACCATGGCCAGCACCCCGAAGTCTACAACGCAGGAGTCCCGGACCGTCATGCGGACCCTGCGCGTGCGGCAGTATCCGGGCACCGCGGCCAACGGCCGGTACCAGGAACAACTGGCAGGTGCCTGCCGGTTCGCCTGGAACCACGTGCTGGCCGGGCACGAGACGGACTACCGCCTGTGGAAGGCGGCCGGCGAGTTGGGGGATGGTCCGGGCGATCCGACCTTCTTCACGCTGGGCAAGCGGTTCACGCAGTTGCGGAACACACCCGGCCACGAGTGGCTGCAGGACTACAGCTATGAAATCGTCCGGTACGCCTGCAAATACATGGGCGATGCCTACGCCGCGTTCTTCGACCCGGACCGTCCGGACCACGGACGTCCGCAGTACAAGGCCAAGCACTACACACGACCCGCCTTCACCATCCCGTCCCACGTGCGCATCGAGGACGGCCGCCTGTACATCCCCAAGATGGGCTGGACGCGTCTCGGTCCCCTCCACCGGTATGCCGACTGCCAGCCGCTGACCGTGCGCGTACGGCAGGAGTCGGAGGGCAAGCAGCCGAAATGGTACGCCTACATCGTGTTCGAGGTGCCGGTCGACCACCCCGATGTGTGCCGGCCCGCGGAGGAAGGAGCCGTGGGCGTGGACCGCAACGTGGGGCAGGCCACGGACAGCACCGGCGCCCTGCACGCCCTCCCCGACACGACCGTCGAGGACGCGAAGATCAAGCGGTACCAGCGCCGGATGGCCCGACAGCAGAAGGGCTCGAACCGACGCCGCGGGACCGGCGGGAAACTGCGCAAACTCCAGCGCAAGCGCGCCCGGCGCCGGGACAACGCCACGCACCACATCAGTCGCAAGATGGCGGACACGGCCCACACCGTCGTGCTTGAGGACCTGAACACGAAGGCCATGACAAAGAGTGCGAAGGGCACGGTCGAGAAGCCCGGCCGGAACGTGAAGCAGAAGTCCGGTCTCAACCGTGCCATCCTGGCGTCCGGCTGGGGACAGCTGGAGCGCAAGCTCGAGTACAAGGCCGGCCAGGTGGTGTTCGTGGACCCGGCCTACACTTCGCAGGCCTGCAGCCAGTGCGGGCACACCGCCAAGTCAAACCGACCGTCGCAGGCGGTGTTCGCGTGCGGAGCCTGCGGGTTCCAGGCGAACGCCGACCACAATGCGGCGCTCAACATCCTGGTGCGGGCGGGACTTCCGTCCACACCCGTTTCGGCCCGCGGGACTGGGGCTGCTGCACGGCGAGGAGCGCTCCCTCCCTGGTCGGTCGCAAGGCCGACCAAAGGGACTCCCGCGACCCGTGAACCGGATATGCGTGGTGTCAACCATCGTATATAAGTCCCAAAGTGTCATTATGGCGTCATCCGGGGCTGATGTCTGTCAAAGTCGCGGGTTCAGACTCTTCACGTCAATGGCCTCCGTATCTTCCACACAGCACGCGATGGCATGGGCCGGGGCAAGACCGTCGTTGTTCCAGGGAGAGTGATTGCAGGTGAAGTGAAGCCGGGTATCCAGTGGTTGATGAAGTTCACAGCCACAGGCGCTTCCTTGGGTCTGTGGACATAAGCAAATGGGTTGCGTAGCCAATGACGAGCCGCGGTGAACAGGACAAAACCTTGGTGACTGTTTGCTCGTAGCGCGTGGTAATGCGGCACTCCTCCTGCAGCCCCGTTTCTTGTTCGTGGAATTAGAACTCGTGCCCGTCAGCTTCAGCTGTCAACCCAGGAAGTCTCCTGCGATACTTGGTTGGCCCCCGACGGTGGTGTCCAGCCCGGAGATTCCGACCAGGGGCCAAAGGGAATGCCCAACCGGATGGACATGGCACTGTTGGACACGCGGAAGATGCCGGCCAGTTTCTCCACCGTGTTCGCACCCTGCGCGATCTCGGCATCCACCAGGTGAACAGGCATCAGGATGTCGGCCGCCAGCTTATTGGCCCGGGTTTCCACCAAGCTGCTGAACCCACTGCGATAGAGGCCGTCCGTGGTGATGCCGTTCCCCACCAGGTCTTCGTGCAGCACGATGTGCGCGATTTCGTGTGCGATGGTGAACCGCCGTCGGTTGACGTGATGCGCTGCATTCACGTAAATCACGAATTCGCGGCTGCCGCCACGCTTCCGATCCTTGCAGATCATGCCCGACACCTCATCCGGCCACTCCTTGGTGCGATAGACTTCGGCTCCCAAGGCTCGTGCCAAGGACACCACCTTCACCGGGGGTGCCACCTGAAACTGGCGGATGATCGCGAAGGCTTCCTCATAGCGCATGGGAGCACCTCAATCCTCTTCCCTGTCAATGTCGTCTTCTTGCGGCACAGACGCGTCCTGGTCGGATCGGGGAGTTTCCACACCCCGATTGTCCGTTGAATCGCTCCGTCTGTTGAGGTATTGCTGGACCGCGCGTTGGGCTACTTCGACTGCCCGATCTTCTGCCACCTTCTCAAGCGGTAGCAACCCACGATCGCGGCCATAGCCAATCCCAAGCCGATGCCCGCCATAGCCGTCTGCAGCACAGCAATCTGCATGGAAATTGTTTCCAGCGAATGCTCGCGTGTCCCTTCATAAATTTCACAGTCGAAAGGAGCTGTGCACAAGCCCCAGTCCCACTACAGAAGAAACAGGATCATGAGGGCATTGACTGCGGTGAGCACGATGCCCACTACCAGCAGGAGCCGTCCCAATCTCATCCCTGTCTCCCAATTCCGTTGTTCAGGCACCACCCGTGCCATGATGCCCAGAGGATTGTAGGTTACTGTTCATCGGGGTTTCGTTTTGGTCCAGTGGACTTTGGCTCGATCCATGCGTGGGCATCCCGGACGCCCACGCGGGACGAAAGTCATGTGTGCGTGCATCAGTTGATCCCGACTGCGCCCGACCCGGCCGCCGCGGCCCGTTCCCGGTGAAGACGGTTGCATCCAAGCTGCGCTCCAGCCAGTCCATGTCCGGGAACCAACGGAACAACAGGTTGGACTCGAGCTCCTCCACAGGCAGCCCGTTCGCTGCGCACCGGAAGGAGCCGCCTTAATAGTTAATAGTGTTGTGTACCGTCGGCGTGCGGAGACCGGGAGCCAGGCCGCATGCCGTGCGCCATGCCATGGGGCCAGGCGGGCGATGGTTCCGGCGCGCCGGAACCGGTACGGCACGGACCGGATAGGCGCGGTGCTTCTCCCCGACGTAGTCGTGGAGCGGGTGACGCCACAGAGCGTCCTCCAGGCAGCGCAGCACGGTGCGGGTCTGGTACAGATCGCCCATCAGTTCGATGGGGTGGACGTGGGCCTGGTCGGCATCCTCGTGGGCAAACAGCTGCTCACCCACGCCGTCCATATGGCCGACCGTCAGCTGCAGGGCCCGGCCCGGCTTGCGCGTCGTGGGGTCGATCATCTCCCGCCATGCGCCGGTCTCGGGATCAATCATCGGTTCCTCCCATGGGTCCGTTGCCGCCCAATGTCCTATGCGACTAGCCGGTCATGCGTTTGGGGCCTAGCCACCAGTCACCATTGGTATCCTGGATCAGTTCGCCACCCACATCCCGGTTCCAACTCACCCCTTCTGTCAGTATTGCTTTGGGGGTAGTTGCCGGGCACCGACCGGATGAGGGTTTTGAGCACCGGATCCCTCACCGATTGTTCCTCCCAGCGGGAAGGTTTGGGCACCTCGGCTTCCAGCGCCTGTTTGCAGAAGTGCTGGGCGTAGCGCAAGTGGATCAGGGCCCAGCAAGTGCCCTCGGCGTCTCCGTTCGATGCATCGAGCACGCCGTGCAGGCAATTGTGCGCATCGTCGGGAGCGGCCAACATGGCGGCTTCAAGCACGCCGCCCGTTACCTGTTGCTGGTTGCAACCAACCAGAACGACGGTCGCGAGCAGGGCAACCATCGGAGCGATCCATGCGTGCGCGCAGGACGGGAAGCGACACGGGGTTGTGTCCGAGTAGGGGCCTGCCTGTCAGGCCGAGCCGACCTGCTTTTGAGCGCCGCGCAGGGAGAGGGCCGCAAACACGCCCAGCACGCCGGCGGCCACCGCCCAGGCGGACAACAGCAGCATGATCAGCGCCTGAGTGGTGAACGGATGGGCGACCACGATTACGCCCAGCACGACGTAGGTGGTGCCGATCAGCACGCTGCGCCACGTCCGCGTGCCGTCGCGGCCCTGCACGAGGCGAATCGCACCGGCCGCAAGGGCCGCCGCGCCGATGAGCAGGATCACGAACCGTCCGGCCAGGAACCCGGTCAGCAGGGGCTGGCTCAACACCAGCGCGCCGGCCGCCACGCTGACGACCGCGCTCAGGAGCATCCACGGGCGGGTGCGCGGCCCGCGGCCAACCACGCCCTCGACCAAATCAAAGACGCCGCCAATCAGCCAGTAGACGCCCAGCAGCTGCAACAGCAGCGTCAGCGACCGGGCGGGCCAAAGGAACATGACCAGCCCAATGACGGTCAGGCACAGCCCGCGGACCAGCGTGGTCCACCAAAGGGATGGCTTGGGGTGGGCGCGCTTGCTCACGATGAAGTGCTCCTGTGTCTTGGCCGGAGATTCCCCCATTGTAGGGTGTCGGTTCGGCGGCTCCGCTTGCAGTTGCGCCAACGTCCCATGTCCTAAGATTCCCGCAGTCGCAGAGAACCTGCCCCATCCCGGAGTCCGGCATGTCCTTGCGTCCAATCGACTCTCGATCGAGACCGGAGATCCCACCCGCACCCCGGAGTTGGATGGTCGGGTCGACCGTCGTGCTCGGTACGCTGGGCGCAATCGCGGGCGGGGTCGGTGCGCTCAACCGGCTGCCGGCCGATGCGGCGGGATGGGGTTTGGTGTCGCGGGGTTTGCCGTCCTCGAGGCCGCGGTCGGCGTTGGGTGCGGTCTGGCGCTCATCGGCCTGGTGCGGCGGCGGCTGAAGAGACGGCGCGCGGCGCTGGATGCCTCAACAGATCATCGGATTGGCGGGAACGAAGCCGAACAGTGAGCCAACCTTGAACCGACCTGGTTGACGGAGGTTTCGGATGGATGAGCACAAACACTCCGTGTTGCGATCGGCACGGTTCTGGAGCGGGATCGGTTTGCTCGCGGCGGTGGTCGCACTGGTGGTGGCCGGCCGGGTCTTTCCCGCAGTGGCCGACCTGTACGCCTACCTGAACACCGAGTACACCGGTTGGTGGATTCTGGCCCTCCTGATTGTCGCCGCGGCGGCGCGCATGCTTGTCCGGGTGTTCAGGAGCTGACTCCCCCGTGGCCAAGGGCCCATCCGATCAGTCTTGCCGCGACGGGCCGCACAGGCCGGTCGCTGGCTGAACCGGCAACGGCACTCGTCCGCCTCACACCGGGCGGACAGCGTATGGCGGACATTGGCCGGTCAATGTTGAGCGCAGGGGATGGGCTGCGATACCGATGTTTCAGCTTTCGCAACCGTCCTCTGAACGCTTGCATTCAAGCCACCGGTCAATCTTGTTGTCGGGGATCTCCCCAGCTTCCGCAACCGAAGCAGAGGCAAGGGCCGCCGCCGCTTCCCTATGGGCCGCTTTCAGCAATCTCGCTTCGGCTTTTGCCACGGCTTTCTCCAGTGTATCTGCGGTATCGAAAGCGGGGCCCCTCGACCCAGGGTGTTCAAACAGCTTGAACTACCACTTTCCAGCAGAACCCGACCCAATGGCCCTTCCCGCATTGGGGTTGGGCTGTATCTTCACCGCCGGGCGGCCCTTCGTCCTGCGGGACGGGTCCAAGGGGCCGCAGGCCGTGCTCTGCGCCGTCCTGCGCGTGGTGGCCCGCCGCGGTCCCGGCCCCGATGTCTGGCTGCTGCTGCGCCGCAACCCGGCCACGGACGAACTCAAGTGCTACCTCTCCAGTGGCCCTGCGGACATGCCCGCAGAGCGGCTGGTGTGGCTGGCCGTCCTGCGCTGGCCCATGGAGCAGTGCTTCCGGGACGGCAAGCAGCTCTTTGGCCTGGGCGACTACGAGGGCCGCAGCTGGCAGGGCTGGCACCGCCATGCCACGCTCGTCATGTTGGCCCACTTCTTCGTGGTGCGGGAGACGCTGCGGCTCCCAAAAAAGTCCCCGGCCTGACCGTGCCCCGGACCTGCCTGCTGGTGGACGCGGTCCTGCCCCGCACCGGTTCCCCGGCGGACCACGCCCTCGTACCGCTGGGCACGCAACGCGGCCGCGCGCCGCGCCTACGCCCAACGCCGCCGCAGGTACTGCGTGTACCTGTTCCGGCAATATGAAGTTTCGTTGCACTACTAGCTGCAATTCCGGACCAGCAAGCTGCTGACTTGGTGCCGATCATGGTTCTGTGATGACTTTGTCAATGCCCTGAGGCAACACAAGCATGGACCTGTTTGATACGAAAGACATTGTTCCGGGAATCGTTATTGGAGTTTTGGGCACCATCGCAGCCTCAGTTATCCTGTTTGTCCCTAGAGGGCTGAAGGCCCGTTTGGAATATCGCAATCAGAGAGTATTCCCCACTCGGACCATCGAGAAGTACCGGGATCTGATTTACGGAGCACAGGCGATCGAAGTGAACGAGAAGATATGGACGATGGTCGAGGTTCGCCATGCTCATTTCAAGGCATTCCAGCGGGAGATGGATACCCTCCAACAGGGCCGAACATCCCGACTGTCCTTTAACCAGAAACAAGCGGTGTTTGGACGACTTGCCTTCTTTGCCGAACAGTATCCCGAGGTCCGCCTAAACCTTGAGGGTTATCGGGAGATCTTCGATGAACTGGAAGCCATTCCATGGCTTCGACTGAAGAAGCCGCTTGCCTCCGAATACGTCGGTTGCGCTGGGTGATAACGCGCCGATCCGCATAACGTTGCTGCCAACAGACGATGTGCCTGCGGACTTCACCGATGATGAGTACGAGCAGGAGGCGGACCCGGTGGGACGATCGCGTAGGGTCTGGCTGTTCTGCACGGCCATGGCTCTGTGCTTATGCTTGGCAGTGGCGAGGGCGAAGCATGTGGTCACGACCACGAAGATCGCTCCTACAGCAAGCACAACGGCCGATCTATTGCCGGACCTGGCGGGCTCGTGCCACGTGACCCGAAAGCGCTACCAGCGCGACGCGGTGCTGTCCTCCCACTGGTAGAACAGGCTGACGGCATGAAAGGGTGGCCACACTTGTCTATACCACAACTCTCAGCAACAGTCCTACTGTACGTCCGTTTTCCCTTGCGGAGCCAATCCGTAGGCTGATAAGAGAGGACCGCCACTTGCGCGCTCTGCGCGTCTCAAGAACCAGTTGCCGGCAAGCTGATTCAAATCCTGCTTTGCCTGTTCAGGGGAACGCTTACTGAACTTGAATATGTCTCCACGCCTTCCATCCAGCGTGCCCACTCTTGCATAGCCTTTTTCAACAAGGTGACGGTGAAGAAAATCCTCAAGTTGCTTACGCTCGGCTTCCTTGAGTTCAGGGCACGGACGCTCCCACCAAGCGTACTCTTCCGCCTCGTAGGTGTTCTGGAGGGGGGAGTTCTCATTGGCCCGTTGCACAGGGTGCCTGTCCGTTTCGCCTACTCGAAACTGTTTTCCACAATTCAAGCGGTTGGCATACACCCAGGATTTTGGTGATGGCGGCACAGACGGCAGACCATTCTGCTTGACTTTGGGCTCACAGTCTTGCGCGTAGGCCTGGCTCCAAGCTTGGCGTAAACTGGTGTATTGGGCCAATTCGTCATCGGTGCACTGGTTGGCTACTGCCAGTCGTCCGAGGGTTTCCATAGGGGCTTATATCGATAAGTTGACAGCGTGGGTCTGACGGAAGCCACCTGGACGCGCCAGGTGCTACACTGGTTCCAGGAACGAAGGCCGGGATTTGCGCCCGACCTTCAACCGGACACGGTGTAGATAGCCCACCATGACCAGCGATCCCCATTCTACAACCGAACCAGCCCCGACGGTACACCGCGTCTTGCGCGTGCGCCTGTATCCCGGCGATGCCGGGACCGGCAACCGGCTGGCGGGCATGGCGGGGGCATGCCGGTTCGTCCACAACCGGCTGCTGGGCGATCAGAACCGCCTGTATGCCATGTGGCGGGCGTTGCATGTGCCCGCCCTGAACTGGCCGGAAGTCCGCGGCCGCACCACCGCTTGGGGCCGGGCCCAGCGCAAGGCCATGGGGTCTGCGCCGTCCACCTCGCACTTCACGTTCAACCGCCGCTTCAAGGCCCTGTGGGACGATCCCGAACTGGCCTGGCTGCGGGAGTACCCATACAAGGTGTTGCGCAACGCCGGCAGGGACCTGTCGCTGGCGTTCGCCCACTACTTCAGGGTCCAAGCCGAATACGCGGACCGCGGCGAGCAGATGCCGGTGCGCAAGTCGGACGGCAAGCCCATCACGCATCCGCGCTTCAAGTCGCGACACCGCGGCGAACCGTCGTTCGGCATCCCCGACGGCGTATCCATCCGTGACGGTCGCTTGCGCGTGCCCAAGGTTGGATTGCTGCGCCTGGGGCCGTTGCGCCTGTATGCCGACTGCAAGCCCCTGACGGTGCGGGTGCGGCGGGAGGCACACGGCGCGCATCCCAAGTGGTACGCGTACATCTGCTTCGAGGTGCCTGCGGACCATGCGGACGTGGTGCAACCCGCACCGGACGGCGCCCTGGGGTTGGACCGCAACGTGGGGCAGGCGACGGACAGCGACGGCAAGGTCCATGCCATGCCGGACACGGACCGCACGGACGCCCAGATCAAACGCCTGCAACGCGAACTCGCCCGCAAGCAGGGCTGGGGGCCCAAGTCGCGCGGCAAGCGCAAGTCGAACCGGGGGCGACGCATCAACGGCCGGTTGCAGAAACTGCACAGGCGGCGCGCCCGCAAGCGCGACGATGCCACCCATCAAACCAGTCGCAAGCTGGCGGACACGGCCCACACGGTCGTGGTTGAGGACCTGCCCACCAAGGCCATGACGGCCTCGGCCAAGGGGACGGAGGAGGCACCCGGCAGCCAGGTCGCACAGAAGGCCGGCCTGAACCGCGAGATCCTGGCGAGCGGCTGGGGCGGCCTCGAGCGCAAGCTGGCCTACAAGGCGGGCGCACTGGTGAAGGTCGGTCCGGCCTACACCTCGCAAGCCTGCAGCCGGTGCGGGTACACGGACAAGGCCAACCGGCCGTCGCAGGCGGTCTTCCGCTGCGGAGCCTGCGGCTTCCGCCTGAACGCCGATCACAATGCGGCGCTCAACATCCTGGCGCGTGCGGGGCTTCCGCACATGCCCGACCACGGCCCGCGGGGAAGGGGCTGCTGCGCGGCGAGGGGCGATCCCGTGAGGGACCCCGACGACCCGCGAACAAGATCGGTGGTTGACGTTGTCAACTTATCGATATAAGCCCCTTTCCATACTCACCGATATGCCCTTGAGGCGACGCAAGGTTATCTTCGCCTTGCGTGCGGTCTCACACACAACTTCGGCATGAGGTCCGCAATGCCTCACATAGTTCAGCGTGCGGGTCTCCTATGCCTTGTTGAAGTCGTCAATGGCACTCTTCTACTCAGGTGGATAGTCTTGGGGATTGGCATTGGCAGGCACGGAGCTGGTTTCCGTAGGATGGACGCTACTACTACACAGGCAGCCGGTATATGTTAGCCACCCTCGGTAGGGCCGCGGGTGGGGCCACGCAGGCGGCGAGGTAGCGGTCCACGACGAGGGTGTCGGAGGCGTTGGTGTAGGCACTGGCGGTGACCATCGCGATCGTGGATCCGGGGAACGGGTCCTGCAGGACCATCCGCTGTGGCGGATCAAGGCCGTGGCCGACGCGGCCCTGGAACGGTTGTCACCGGAATTCGACCGCATGTACGCCCGCGTGGGCAGGGCCTCGGTCCCGCCCGAACGGTTGTTGAAGGCCTCGCTGCCAATTGCCCTCTACTCGGTGCGCAGCGAACGCGCCTTCTGCGAGGAGCCGGGTACAACCTGCTGTACCGCTGGTTCCTGGACATGGACCTGATGGAGCGCAGCTTCGACGCCACGGTCGTCACCAAGAACCGACAGCGCTTGATGGACCACGATGTGGGCCGGGCCCTGTTCGACGAGGTGGTGTGGGCGGCCGACGGGGAGGGGCTGCTGTCGGACGAGCACTTCAGCGTGGACGGGACCCTGATCGAGGCCGCCGCCAGGCTCAAGAGCTTCCGGCCCAGGGACGCACCGGCACCGCCCTCCACGGACGACGATCCGGGCAACCCGTCGGTGGACTTCCGAGGAGAACGCCGCAGCAACGAGACGCATGCCAGCACCACGGATCCCGAGGCGCGCCTGCTGCGCAAGGGACCGGGCAAGGAAGCCCGCATGGCGTTCCTGGGCCATGCCCTGACGGGAACCGCCACGGGCTGCCGATGGACTTCACGGTCAGCCTGGCCACGGGCACGACGGAGCGGGATGCGGTGCCGGAGCTCCTGGACGGGGTGCGGGCACGGGGCTACCGGCCGCGCACGCTGGGGGCCGACCGCGGCTACGACACCCGGGACTGTGTCAAGGACATCCGCGGCCGGCGGGTGACGCCGCATGTGGCCCGGAAGAAGAGGCACTCGGCCATCGACGGGCACACGACGCGCCATGTCGGCTATGGGGTGAGCCTGCGCATCCGCAAGCGGGTGGAGGAGATCTTCGGCTGGAAGACGGTGGCGGCCTGCGGCGCACCCGCTACCGGGGCGTGGACCGTACCGGGTTGGCCGGCTACTTGGTGGCGACCGCCTTGTTAGTCAAATTCAGTAGCCACCGGCGGCCGCCGGTGGCTACTGACAGGGCGTGACAGACCGCCTTCCGGCAAGTCAACACACAGCTGACACCTTCAGATTAAGTCCTGCGAAATGTTTAGTCGGTCCTGTCGCCGTAAGGACCGCGTCCCACGGTGGCCTCGATACGGTTTTGGAGTCTGCGCCGCAGGTCCTCCGTATTCTCCCAGAAAAGATGGTTGATGTGACTCGTGTCAAAGTGCAGGACTTCGCACAAGCCACTGAGACAAGTGTGGATTACCGGAAGACCCAGACCCTGGGCGAACCCTGCCTCGTAGTAGACACCTCCCCGGACACCGGCTTCCTTGTCGGTAGTGAAGTCCGCCACGACGAATTTCGACTTGCGGATTTCGGCCAGGATTTCGTCGTCCACCTTGCCCAGGAATTCCTTGCGGTCGATGCGCACGGGTTCGTAGCCGGCGGCCTCAATGGCGGGAGCGAACGCAAGGTCGTAGACCTCTTCCATGCACGGTGCGAACCACATGGCCACAAACGCCTGTTTTTGGTGGTCCTGCGCGCCGAGGTGCTCCTCCACAAGGAGGCGTGCGCCAAGGTCAAGGTCGATGAGGCCAGGGTGAGGGAAAGAGGGGGTATCCGGATACCCTCCTCCCCGCAACCACCCCCTGTCCAGTGCGTACAGCCGCAGATCCTTCAAGTCATTGCCGTGCCGGCAACCGCCGGCCGCCCGCTGCAACCCTTCATGGGATGCCCGGCCGGCATCGTCACAGCGGATCAATTCCCGCAGGAAGGTCAGCATGCGCTCCGAGGCCGAGGGCGTGCGGTCCCGGTTGTTCTCCACCCACTCCTGGTCGACGACAATCGGTCTCTCGCCCGATGTCCGGTCGTCGAACAGCCGGTAGTCGAGGTTGTGGCGGTAGATCCGGTAGCTGAGGTTGGCCCGCTGTCGGTCGGTCAGGAGGCTCTTCTGCAGGCAGGCTGCACCGTCCGGCATCAGCACGAAGCGGCCGCCGGCCCGCGGCGAGTCGCAGGGCTGGCCAACTTCGGCGATGTCCTGCGCGGAAGGCGGTCCGTCCCAAATCGGGCAGGCTTGTTCGGATGTCATGCGCGGTACTTGCCTTTGCGGTGCACTAACGAAACCGCGCACACAGCCTGATGTGGGGGGCAGGCTGTGTGCGCACAAACCATTGTTGCAGGTAAATTGTTGCAGGAACGGCGCGTCCGTTCCGAATCGATGGCGGTGGCCTCTCCGGCACACCGCTAGTCGTCCGGCAGGCCCGGTCCCAGCCATGCGCTCCAGGCCCCTCAGGCAGGAACCTAGGCCCATGGGTAGGTGAGATGAGCCACGGTGGCCGTCAGCAGGAGTTGGGCTTCGGTCCTGGTACACGCCCCCGATAGCGCGCCTGGCGCAGGCCCAACTGCACCAGACGGGCCAGGCGATGTTCGGCCACCTGGTGCCAGGCCCGATAGGGTGCATGCGCGGGGCTGGCCTGCAAGGCCCAGGCCTCCTGCAGCAGACCTTCCCTGGGATGCAGGCTGACGCGGTGCCCGCGCCCGGTGCGGCCTGCAAACACTGCGGTTGCAAGGAACAGCCGTCACAGACTGCCCCCGCGAAGACACATGGCCCAGCGCGGAACCCGCTGCCCGTATCCGTCGCGGTCGTGCCCCTGGCGGTGGAGACGGGGCGTGCCCTCTCCGGCCGGACAGGTGCAGCGGCCGGCCTCCAGGTCGATGGGGAAAGCCTGTTTGGTGAAGTACCGGCTGCGGGGTGGTTTGGGCACCTTGGCGACCAGGATCCGTTCGGCTTCGGCCAACTGCCGGCAGTTCTCGCCATCCCCGTAGGCGTCGGCCACGATCGCCGCCAGGAACGCGCGCCGTGCCTCGGGGTGCTCCAGTCCGCCTCAGTGCTCCCCTGGATGCTGGGTTCCAAGTAGCGGTTGTAGCCTCCCTGCTCGGCCCAGCGGCTCACATCCTGCTCCTGCACCTGAATGCGGTGGCCCGCCGAGGGACACCTTGGTTGCCACAGGAGCAGTGGCCATCGGAACCTTCCATGTCTTGACATCGAACACGGATACTGTGTCGTTTATCAAGCAGGGGTCACCGTTGACAAGGGTTCCGTTTGCCACGGCACCCCGTCCCAGGATCGGAGTTGTGTCCAAGACCAGTCGCAGGGCCTTGCCCTTCAACAAGCCTTTCTCCCTGGCCAGCTCCAAGCTGCGCGCCAGCCAGTCCATGTCCAAGAACCAACGGAACAACAGGTTGGACTCGAGCTCTCCACAGGCAGCCCGTTCGCAGCGCACCGGAAGAAGCTGCCTTAACAATATGTTGTATACCGCCGGCATCACGCCGGGCAAGCGGTTCCCGCAGTTGCGGAACGCGCCCGGCCACGCGTGGCGGCAGGACAGCAGCTGTGAAATCGTCCGGGACGCCTGCCAGTACCCGGGCGACGCCCATGCCGCGTTCCGCGACCCGGACCACGGGCATCCGCAATACCAGGCCAGGCACTGCACACAACCTGCCTTCACCATCCCGTCCCGCGTGCGCATCCGGGACAGGAGTCTGTCCAGCCCCAAGATGGGCTGGACGTGTCCCGGTCCCATCCATCGGCATGCCGACGGCCAGCCGCGGACCGTGCGCGTCCGGCAGGAGTCCGAAGGCAAGCAGCCGAAGGGGCATGCCTGCATCGTGTTCCAGGTGCCGGAAGCCCCCCGGACGCATGCCGGCCCGCGGAGTCCGGAGCGGTCGGTGTTGACCGCAACGCGGGACAGGCCACCGACAGCACCGGAGCTGTACACGCCCTCCCCGACACGACCGTCGAGGACGCGCAGAGCAAGCGGTACCAGCGCAGGATGTTCCGGCAGCAGAAGGGCTCCTACCGCCGGCGCGGCACGGCCGGCCCACTGCGCAAGCTGCACCGCCAGCGCGCCCGGTGTCGGGACACGGCCATACATCCAATCCGCCGCAACGCGGCGGGACACCTCCCACACGGTCGTCATGGAAGACCTGAACACCACCAAGGCCATAACGCAGAGTGCGCAGGGCACGGTCGAGAAGCCCGGCCGGAACATGCAGCAGAAGGCCGGCCTCAACCGTGCCATCCCGGCGTCCGGCCGGGGACCGCGGGGGTGCAAGCCCGCGTACAAGGCCGGCCAGGCGATGTTTGCGGACCCGGCCCACACTGCGCAGGCCTGCAGCCGGTGCGGATGCACTGTCCAGTCAAACCGACCGTCGCAGGCGGTGTTCCGGCCCGCGGGACCGGGGCTGCCGCACGGCGAGGAGCGCTCCCGCCCCGGGCGACCGCAAGGCCGACCCCAGGGACTCCCGCGACCCGTGAACCGGATAGGCGCGGTGTCAACCCTCGCATGCAAGGCCCAATGGGAATGCAACGGAGACAGGTAACGACGGGATGACGCAGGGCCTGGCTGGATGTCGGTTCCGTCAAGCCGTGCGGCCGTTGTCCCCGCGCGTCCCGTAGCGAGTCGCATGTCCAAGCCATGGTTGGGGGGATCCGGTACCGGTCCTTGTCCAGGAGACGGAGTCGCCTCCGGTTTGGGGTGCAGACACCGGCCGATGCGGCGCGACGCCAGGCCCGGCATTGGGAGCCGGCGCGTCCGTGTGGAAGGGGGATTCCGGGTCGAATCGGAGAATCCCGCTGTTTTGGTAGTTTGCAGTCCGAATTGAGACCGAATCAAAATTGGCCCTGTTGGAAGGGTCAAATGGGCGAATCCGGGCTGTCAGCCGGTACGGGGAGGGGAGTCCGGCCGGGCGCGGGGAGGGTTTCCAGGTTGCCGTTGCAGGGGGCCTGTGGGAAGGGAAGCGCGCCCCATGCCGACACAGGGGAAGCCTTCCGCAACGAGGTCGCGACCGGTGCCGGGAGTGGGGTCGGCTTCCGCCGGAATCCCTGTGCCTGACGGGCCATGGGGAACACGGTGCCGGGCGTTGTCCCTGGCGGGGTGTGGGGTTCCGGATGGAGCACGCCCCACCGGTGGACGGGGATGCGCGGCAGACCCGAAGGACGGCGGTTTCCGGCAGCTGTCGTTGGGGGCGGTAAGGAAGATGTGATCCGGCAAAGGCGATGATGTCGCGGAAAGGGATTCAACGTTGTTGCGTGCCGGTCCAGGCAACGCCCGGGCGGGCCTGGTCCGCCCGCCTGTGGGCGGTGCGGAAGGCCTTGAACCGACGGTGCGGATGCAGGGAGCCAGGCCAGGGCCGGAAGGTTGGGAAGCCAAGGTCGCGGGACCCTCACCACGGTCCCGGTTGCCATTGGATGTGACGGGAACAGGCTTTCCGGCCCGGTGTCGAGACCACAGCCCGGATTCTGCACCAAACCGTTGAAATAGGCTTGTTTGTACCGATTCCACGGCTGATTTACGGCTATTTCAGAGTATTGACGGTGTCTCCGTTGAAGTTGTGTACGTTGTTGGAACTTCGGATGTTTTCACGGACGAGGGGGTGTTGGGGCTGTATTCACGGCTGTTGGGGGTTCCGTGTGAGGGGGGAGATCCGTGGCGGCGGAGTGGGATGTGGACGGTACGACGGCCCCTGCCGTTGGGGGTGCTGTGCGGCCATCCGGGGAGACGGCTGTAATGAATGAGGTTCGACCAGGCTGTGTGCTGGCCGCGGCCGGGTTGGCTGTCTGGACAGGGTGCCTTGGGGTGGGTGGAACCGAGGGCTTGGGACTGCCCAGTCTGCCGCGGTCATGGTTGGCCTGAACCGGAGGCGGGGTTTGGGGGTTCTTTGGTGGGGGATGATCCGGGGCTGGACGGGAAGCCCTCTTGGCGGCTGTAGGTGTCTGGGATAGTTGGGTGGATGGTGTGTCGGGGGAGGGGGTTCTGGTTGTTGCGACGCTTGCTTTGGGGAAGCTCCGAAGCCGGTGCACACGGTGTGCCAACCCGGCCCTGGATTCCGAACCGAATCAGGGTCGTGAAGGTGGAGGCAGAGGGGTTGACAACCCCCAAAACCACTGCGATGCCGCCACCGGTTTTGCCGAGCGTCTGCGTACCGAAACAGGCCGTGCCCTTGGTGTACGATGTGCCCAAGAGCGCAGAGGGATTCGGGGCTTGACCTGCCCTTTTCCTTCACGCCGATTCAGTTGGCAGTGAGGGGCCAATGCGCTACAATTACCCTAGAGGAGGCGCCGAGACGCGTCCGCATGACCTGTAACACGAGGAGACGCACTGTGACCAAAGGAACTCACTTGCTCAGGAGTGCCTTGCTGGCGCTTCTGGCGTTGGCCGTGATCAGTGGCGGCAGCCTGGCGGCTGGCGACCTGTTCGACGACGACTACAAGGACTGCCCTTACAAGACCCGTTTGCGGGACGGCCAGATTGCTGACTTGTCCGTGAACCGCGACTCCGACGACGAGGATCACGTCAACGTTGCGTGGTCGGCCACCGATCCCGCGACTTGGGGTCTGGGGCCCAATGCCTACCGCACGTCCCTCGTGGTGATTTTGGACGACGGCGACTCCAATACCGAGACCTTGTCGCTGGGTTCGAGGAAGACCACTTTTAAGAGTGTTGAGACCGGCAGAGAGGTGCAGGTCCAGATGGCGATCGTGGTTGATACCGCGGATGGTAAATACCTCATCAGCGACATCCTGGAGCAGAGCATCAACCAGAGCCTGACGGAGCCGAACTTCTACACTGGCTGGAACCGGATTACAGCCACGACAGAACCGACTCCTGTAGTTGCTGGCACTGCCTCTACTCATGATGGGTGGCAATTGTCAACTGCGCCTATTGATGCGGGAAAGATGTACTACGTGGGCTACAACCAGAACTTCGCGAACTACAAGTCAGAGGATTCCAGGCTGCAGACCGTCCCTGGCACGTCGCGGTTGAGGATTGGTCTTGCGCACTCCAGCGAAGAGTCACCTAGCGACCGAGACGATGTTGATTTTGATGCCTACATCATTCGCATTACCGACGAGGACGGTGATGTGGTGTCCGAGGGTGATGACGTATCTACCCGGCAGAGCGCGTACGGGTCCATAACGTTCCTATGGGACCAGGACGGTGATGGCACCCCTGAACCAGACAGCGAAGTCGATTCCGGTGAGGTATTCAACAACCAGCTCGTAGTGTCCGGAGTATTCGGAACAACTGCCGCGGGTCCGTTCAACGCTGACGGGGTTATCGCTGCCGCCAACAACTACGCGCTGAGCAACGTCAGGATAGTAGTTGGCGACGACATCTCGCCCGCGATGCACACCGCAAACATTCCTGCTGCCGCTCACACGCCCGGGACGGATGCAGCTTCCAACGGCGTTCAACCAATCGGGGGAGCGTCATGGATCGGGGTTCGGTCCCTCTTCACGGGCACAGCAGGTGTTGTGGAGCCGGCTGCTCCTGCGACATACTATACCGGTACAATCGGTACTATTCTCGGTACGGTATATGCGAAGCCGCCGGATGAACATCGGGATTTCCCAGTCGATACCCTTTCCACTGACACGACCTATACAATCACGGCATGGGCGATCAACGAAGATGATGAAGTCATCAGTCCAACTGCCACGTTGAAGGTTCGTCCGCATGATACCGCTCGGAATATTGCGGATCCCAGTTCCACCAGCTTCACCGACTATCTGGGTGCCGTTAGTACTGCAGGGTCGTTCGATTACGTCACTACTGCATTCACCGTGCACGAATAGAAGGGGACGGCTCGTCCTCAGGCAGCCTTGAAGTAGGACAGGAATCGGATTGCCCCGAGGACTATTCAAGGTTTTTGACACGGAAGTTTCAAGACAGCCACCCATTTCGGGTGGCTGTCTTGTGTTTTGGAGTAGCTTTCCCACTACTGCACCTGAATGCGGTGGCCCGCCGAGGGACGCCTTGGTTGCCACAGGAGCAGTGGCAATCTGAACCTTCCATGTCTTGACAGACAACACAGTATCTGTGTTGTCTGTCAAGTAGGGATCGTCGTTGACAAGGATTCCATTTGCCAAGGCACCTGGTCTCGGCTCACCGCGTTCAGAACGGTGAGCAGCTTGTGCATGGTCGCTACGAGAGCCACCTTCTTGGGTTTGCCCTTGGCGCATAGACGCGTGTAAAAAGCACGGATGGGAGGGTTGTGACAGATGGCGGTCACGGTGGCCACTGTCCCGGTTCAGGGGCGCCACACCGACCAAGGCCGCCCGTTGGCGGCTGCCGAGCTGTCCCAACTCCGGCCATTCGGCGACGAGTACGGCAGCCACGACGGGACCGACGCCCAGTACGCTGCGCAGCAGCTCGGTCTGGCCTGACCAGCGCGGATGGCTCTGCAGGCGGTCCTGGAGTGCCTGGTTCAAGCGTTCCACTTCTGTCTGCAGCCAGTCTAGGCGGGCCTTCTCCTGGACACACATGGCGACCACTTGCCGCCGCCGCACCACGAGCATACGCAGGGCCCGGAGGTCGGCGTCGGGCAGGGGTCGCACGGGCGGTTGCAGCACCGCCGCCATCCGGGCCAGCAGCCGGGCATCGATGCGGTCGGTCTTGGCCAACTGGCCCGAGGCGCGCCCGAAGGCGCGGGCTTGGCGCGGATTGACCACGGCCACGGGCAGGCCGACCGCCTGCAGGGAGGTGGCCAAGGGTACTTCGCGACCGCCGGTGGCTTCCACCACGATGCGGTCCGGGACCAGCACGGTCAAGCGGTGGCAGAGTGCCTCGATGCCCTCCTGGTTGTGGGGTAGGCGGTCGTAGTCTTCGGCACCCTGCATCAACAGGAGTGGCTAGTTGACAAAGCAACACAGTTGCTGTTCGGGTTCCTGCGAAGGCAGGGCGTGAGGATCCAGCTGCTGCACGGTCTCGACGGGCCGGACCTAGATTGAAGGACGGTCTGTCACGCCCTGTCAGTAGCCACCGGCGGCCGCCGGTGGCTACTGATGTTGGCTAACATACTAGATTGAGGGCCAGTCGGCGCAGGATCGACATGTTGTGGGCGGCGTGGCCGGTGCGGATGCGGCTTTCGTCCTCCCGGAAGGCCATGTCCAGGACCCAGTGCAGGGCATTTTCGATGCCCCAGTGGCTGCGCACGCCCTGCAGCAGAAGCTGCGCCTCCGCCGGCAGGCTGGAAATGTAGTAGCGGGTCTCCGAGGTGACCCGGTCCCCCTGTCGCCGCTGGGCCTCGATCAGGACCAGGCTGCGCAGGTCGGGCCAGAGCCCGTCGGGATCCACGTACCGGATGTACTCCGGTGTCCCGATGACCCGGCAGCGGCGCGTCTCGATGCGGCCGTGGTTCTTGTTCACGGTCTTGTGGAAGTCGTGGTCGCAGCCCGCGAAGGCCTCCGCCTGTTCGACCGCGAAGGTCTCGACCACCGCCTCGTGCAACTGCGGCTGGTTGTCCTTGAGCGCCAGCACATAGTCGGCGCCCCGGTCGCGGAGGGTCTGCGCCATCCGCGTGTAGCAGCCCATGGCATCGATGGTCACGATGCCGCCCTCGAGCACCAGCATCTCGAGCAGCTCCGGAATGGCCGTAATCTCGTTGGACTTGTCGGCCACCCGACATTGACCCAGGACCAGGCGCGCCTCGTCCGCCCAGGCACTCACCAGATGCAGGGCCGGCACCCCCCGGACGGCGTCGCGGGAGCGGCGGGCCACCTTGCCGTCCACCGACACGACCTGGTCCTGGAGGCTCTCCGCCAACGACCGTACCCAGCGCGTAAAGCAGACCCCGGCTTGGGGGTCCAGCCGCGCAAAGCCGCGTCCGAAGGTGTCGTGCGAGGGGATCCCGTGCGGCAGGGTCAGGAACGTAGCCAGCCAGGCCTGCTTCTGGCGACCGAACAGCTCGACCTCGGTCCAGCTGTCGGCGCCGCAGATGACGGCTAGGGTTGCGATCAGGAGAATGTCTTCCAGGGCATGCCGCCGGGCCTGGGGCCGACGCGGGTCCTCGACTTCGGTGAACAGGGAAACCAGGGACACGGGCGCGGTGTCGGCCATGGGGGAGACTCCGGGACGGGATGAAGCGCCCCATCCTACCCATGGCCGGCACTGCCCAAATTAGAATGCGATTGCCCTGCTGGGCCTGGCCGCCAGCCGGACCCTGGCGGCCGTCGCGGCCGCGGTGGGCACCAGCGACGAGACGGTGGCACGCTGGCGTAATCGGTACTTGGCCGAGGGCTTGGCGGGGCTGGGCGGACCGCCCCCGCAGCGGTCGTCCGCCGACCTACACGGACGCGGATCGGGAGGCCATGTGGAAGAAGCTGCAGGCGGACCCGCCCGACGGCCACACCTGTTGGAGCCTGAGTCTGATGGCCCGGGAAACCGGCATCTCGACGGCCCAGCTGAGCCGCTGGTGGTCGGCGGCCGGGATCCAGCTCCACCGCGTGCGCACCTTCAAGCTATCAAACGACCCCCGGTTCGAGGCCAAGCTGCGCGACGTGATCGCGGTCTACGAAAAAAAGGGGCTCCCGACGTTGTGAGACTGTGCTTCGACGAGAAGCCCCAAATGCAGGCCCTGGCCCGTACCCAGGCCGGACTGCCCGCGACCGCCGGCCATCCCGCCACCCGCACCCACGACTACGTCCGCCACGGCACCTTCTTCCTGCGGGCCGCCCTGGACCTGGACACCGGTCGCATCTACTATGCCTGTGCCGCCCGCAAACCGGCATCAGGAGTTCCTGGCCTTCCTGCGCCAGCTGGCCCGGCGCTTCCCCACCCAGCAGGTGTATCTGGTCCTGGATAACTACTCCCCCCACAAGCACCGCAAGGTGCGGGCCTAGCAAGAGGCCCATCCCCGCTTCCACTTCCACTTCATCCCCACCTATGCCTCCTGGCTGAACCGGGTCGAGGCTTGGTTCAGCACTCTGCAGCACCAAGTCATGGACCGCGGCTCCTTCGACGACGTGGCCAACCTGCAGGCCACCCTGGGCCGCTACGTGCGGGGCCACAACCGCCGGGCCATGCCTCCGTAATGGCAGGTCAAGGCCGATGGCACTGTTTCACTTTCGTTGAAAACGGTTTAGGCGGACATGCACGGCTCCTTGGCCACGGTCCTGGTTGGCAGGCGGGCTTCAAGCCAGGTTTCCGGCCAGCAAGTGCAGGAAGTTCTGTGCCCCCTGCGGCGTCTTCAGGCCGCGGGCCAGCCGCGCCCGGGGCTTGAAGCGGCCAAACCAGCCCTCCAACCGGTTCGTGCTGGAGGGGATGGAGGGGTCGCGCACGCAGCGTACGAGGTCGTTCCAGCGGTCCATGACATGCTCCACCAAGGCCAGCACGGGCGGCGACAGCCGGATCACGCCCTGGTGGGCCCACTCGCAACAGACCAGCAGCAGTTGGCCGCCCCACAGGGGCTACCGTGAAAGACATGGCGAGAGGTCCTTTCTTGGGGTGAATGCATCAAACCAAGGGTACAGGGCCTCTCGTCTTGTTCCGGGCCTGAACCGTTTTCAACGAAAGTGAAACAGTGCCAGGCCGATGCCATCCTGGCTCAACTCGCCCAGATCCGCAGAACTTACGAAATGGTGCACTAGTCCTGCTTCTGGTGACTGAAAAACTGGACCTCGGTCCAGTTCTTCGGCACTGCAGATGACGGCTAGGGTGGCAATCAGGAGGATGGCCTCCAAGGAATGGCGTCGGGTTGGGGACACCGGGGATCGTCGACCGCGGTGAGCAGGGATACCAGGGGAACAGGAGCAGCGTCGGCCATGAGGGGAAACTTCTGGATGGAACGAAGACCCTCATCCTGCCCAGAGCCGGCGCAACCCCAATTAGAATGCGATTGCCCTGAGCTCGACTTTGTACAAAGTCTGTGCGTGCGCCGAGCGGTCGGGCGCGTGTCAGGCCGAGTAGCAGAGGGCGGCCAGGAGCGGTGCGGGCGGCGGCTGGGGAAGTTTTTGGATGTCGGGGGTGGCCGGTGACAGGCAAAAAAGGGGCAGCCGGGTCCAGAGGGTGTGGCGGACGCAGGCCAGGACATCGGCGAAGGTGGGCACGGTCTTGGCATACCAGGCGGCTCGGCGGGAGCGTTCCCTGCGCCCCCGCCGCAGGCGGTGGGCAACCAGGATGAGCCAGCCGAGAGGCTCAGCAGGACCGGGGTGGTGCGGGCGATGGCGGCCGCCGACCACTGGCGCTGGGTTTCCACGCCTAGGTGGGTGCGCACCTCCTGGAAGGTGACTTCCACCTGCCAGCGCTGCAGGTAGGCGGTGAGGATGGCGGTCGGGGTCCATTTAGGGTCGGTGCAGAGCAGGGCCTGGGGCTCCCGGCCCCCGCTTGGGTCGCGCAGGAGCAGCCAGCGCAGGGAGACGGTGGGCTCGCCCGGGTGGTACCAGAGGGCCGTGCCGGTGGCGGCCTGGAGATGTCTCTTGGTGCCGTCGGGCCAGCGCTGGCACAGGGCGGTCCACTTCGTGTCCGGGTCGGTCAGCACCGCCTGCAGGGAGGGCTGACGGGCGCCCACGATCCGCGGTCGCCCCTTCTGGCCCGGCTGGCGGGGCGGGGGCGGATCATGCAGGACGGCATCCAGGCGCAGCCGGGTCAGGAAGGTGATGGGCGGGGTCATGGCCTGGCAGGCAGCCAGCAGCTTCAGGGTGGCGTAGGTCTGGTCCGCGACGACCACCAAGTCCCGGTCGGGCAGCCAGCGGCGCAGCAGGCACAGCATCTGGCGAGCCCAGTCCGTGATCGTCTTGTGGCGGCGGCCGCGGGTCTCGTGATAGCGCCGGGAGGGTGCCAGCACGGTCAGGAAGGGCAGGGCCCACACCCGCTGGGCCCAGGACACGTCGGCCAGCAGCATCAGGCTGACCCAGCGCAGCCCCTTGGCCTTGACGAAGTGCCGTGGGAGGAGCGGACCGGGTCCCGATAGACCCCCAGGGACTCGATCCGGGGTCCCCAGCGCCGTTCCAGGGTCTCGTCGATGGCCAGGTGCAGCGGTCCCGTCGGTGCCAGGTGGTGGACCAGCTGCCCGGCAGCACCCGGCTGACCTCCAGGGACGACCAGGAGGCCCGGCTGAGGATATGGTGGTAGCGGGCCCAGTCGCCCTCCTCCTGCATGCCCAGCGCATGCAGGAGGAGGGCACCGTGCGCCGCCTGGGGGCCAGAATGCCCCCCCGTCAGCAGGATTTGCACCTTGGCGCAAGGTGCGGGGCCAGGTGCGGGCGTCGCACAGCGACGCGAAGGGCGACAGCAGCGGTACAATGGCGTCGGGCAGGCTGGCAGAATGAACCAAATCGTGACAAGAGGTTCATCATGCCAGCCTGCTTTTCCTGTCCTGTTTCGACCTCAAGTTGTACAAAGTCGAGCTGAGCCATGCCCCATGAATCAAACAGCCCCGACGATTGCCGGGGCTGTTACAGCTTGACCGTCTCCCAAAAGGGTTCAGGTCAAATGGTCATGGCTACATGGCCTCGGAGCCACCATCGCCATCGGGACATGGGCCGGAGCCCCTCAGGGTCTCGGCGATATCCAACTTCACCAATACGGGCTTTGTCCAAGTGCGCATTGTTGTTGATCTCCTAGTCAGTTTTTTGAGACTTATTTCAACTGGTTGTTGAGGTGGGCGATCATAACCTTCTTGGTCATGCTGGCAATAGCACTGAACGGTCCCTCATCATCCGGGTTCCAGATTGAGCGATCGTCGCCGGTCTTGTCCTCGCCAAGCCACCGCACAGCATCGTCGTTCTCGTCATAGCCCTTGATGACATCAGCGTTTTCGCGTTTGTACTCATCGTATGTCTGATCGAGGGCCCGCAGGTCATCCGGAGCCTCGAACATCACGGACGCAGTGTCGCTCATGGCCTTGTACTTGCCACCGACCATGCGGCCTAGAGAGACGGACAGGGTCAGATCACCATCCTCAGCGGTAAATACCGTCTGGAAGAAATCCTTATCACCCTCCGCGAATCTGCCCGATGTCTCCACCTCTTCGCTGGCCACGGTGTTGCCGTTGTCGTCCACTGCCTTGAACTGGTAGTGAGTATGACCGCAGTCAGTACCGATTTTCGTGCAGTAGTCTTCCACTTCACCGTCCTTGTCAAGGGACAGCATGTCGGCCTGCTTCCTATCGGATGACTCGTCCAGTACATGGTCGAAGGGACCGTAGTCACCGGGGTTTAGCCATCGGAAATAGTGTTGGCCTGCTTCATTCGATGCATCGTGAATAGCGAAGTGTGATCCTTGGAAATCCGGGTCGGTCAGACCGACAGAAGCCCACGTCCCCGTGTCTGCTGCAAGACATCCATTAAGAGAGGCGGCGGTGATCTCAGCGTCAGTGCAGAGTCTTCCGGCACCCTCTTGGTCAGCAGTATCATCAGCGTTACGGGCAGCGATTACCTTGCCAAACTCAAGCGCACCCAGGAACGGCGCACTCAGCAAGGTCGTGGCCGAACTGCTGTCCTGCGCACGCTGGTCCGGGCTGATCTGCACCGTGTTGTGGTTCACGGCATAGATCGTCACGTAGTACTTCGTGCCGGGCTCAAGGTTTAGAACCTCCGTAATCGCGGAACCCACGACCGCGGGCCGAGCAATCAGTGAAGACGATTTGTAGTCGGGCACACCCAAGTCGTCGGAGTTGCCGGGATCATCGTCGCCAGGCACGGCCTCGATGATGTAGCCATCGAAGTCGAAGTCGGTGGGAATGTCCTTGAAGCTGACTTCCAGGAGCCCGTTCTCGATGTCGCCGTCATAGTCGAAGCCCACCAGGTCCTGGGCACTCCAGACAGCCGGAGATTCCTTGGCCATGACACTGACAATTTCGACTTCATCCAGCATCTGGCTGGAGGTGCACGTATCGGCCGCGGCGGACGGCAGCGCCATGGCCACCATCAGCGTCAGGGCCAAGAGCGTCAACGTGCCCAGCCTGAACAATCCTCTCAATCCCTTCATATCACACAGCCTCCCATGGCGATTCTCCGATTTAGGCGGCGATTGTGGTCGCCAAGCACGATAACGACGCGCTGGGGTCATGTGACCCGCATAGGATTAACTCTATCATAGGCAACTTGCCGAATCCCGTCGGCCGACGGCTGATTCCTGCCCTGAGACCGAGGGTTTCAGACCTAATTCGGACTGCTATCTGACGTGCGCCGAATCGTACTCGGACTCCGGTCGCTTGCGGCCCCCTGCAGGGCTCCGGCACGGACCGCCGCGGGCCCTCCGCACAGCCCCTGGAAGGCCTTCCGGGAGCGCCTGTTCCCGCCCCTCGCCGGCGATCCTCCCCCCGCGTTCCGGAACACCCTACCACCATACATAGTAGTTAAGGGTCACACCTGCCTGATGGAACTTCCACCCCATCCGGTTTACGGGTCGCGGGGATCCCCCACGGGATCGCCTCCCCACCGTGCGGCAGCCCCTGTCCCGCGCCCCGGAACGGACCCCATAAGAACGCCCCACTCACCCCGAAATCCAGATCACCCCCCACGGTGGCCGATGTCGGCCTGGAACCCGCAGGCCACACACAAATAGTGTCTGCGACGGTCGGTGGGGCCTGCGGACGTGGCCGCACTGGCTGCATGTTTGTGAAGTAGGCGCCGGGTTCACCGTGACCGGCTCCCCGGCCTTGCGGTCCGGCTTCCGTTCCGGGCCGCGCCCGCCGCGCGCCGGCAGGCTGCGGTGCCGTCCGGCCTGCTGCTTCAGGTTCCGGCCGGGTTCCGTCCCCGTGCCCTTGGCGGCGGCCGTCCCGGCCTTCGTGTTCAGGTCCTCCCCCGCCACGGCATGCGCCGTGTCCGCCGGCGTGCGGCGGTCCTTGGGACCCCGGCCCTGCTGGCGGCGCGGATTGCCCGCAAGCCGCTCCGTGTTGGGCATCGTGTACACGGTGTCGTCGCGGTCGGTGGCCTGCCCGACGGACCGCCAGGCCCCGCTGTGCCTGCCGCACTGCGGGTTTGCGCGCGTGGCCGGCAACGGGTCGTGGGACCCGTTCCGGTACGCCTGGTTCACCGAGACCGGCACCGACGGCAAGTGTCTGTCGGACAGGGAGCTGCGCAAGGGGTTCAATGCGGTGAAGCGGGATGTGTACCCCTGGTCCACGGACCTGTGTCCGCATGTCGGCCCAAAGGCTATCCGCCCCATGGCGGATGGTCTCAACCGCCGGGGCCGTACGGCTAGGTCTGCAAGGCCAGCCGGTCCGGCACGCGGGCTGCCCGAAGCACCGCCGGCAGGGACGGCACCTGTCGTTCCCCTTCCCGAACAGCCCCCCCACGGCGCGCGTGGACGGGCCCCACGCCTGCATCCCGGCCGTGGACCTCGGCATCTGCGGGATGCGGGTCCGGTCGCACAGGGCTTCCGCACGCCAGGCGCATGGGCAGGCCGTGGCCGCGCACGCGCCGCACGGATCCGGCCCGTGTGGACCGGTACGGGCCGGTCCTGGCCGTGACCACCCTCCGGGTTCTGGCCTACGGCCCCCGCGTGGAGGGGGCCCGCCTACGCGGCCTGGCCCCCGGCCGCGTGCGACGGCCGCCCCTGACGCTGGCCGCGGCCGGTGACCGGTCCCTGCGCGTGTTGCGGCTGGGCTGGTTCCAGGTCCAGCGCCTGCGGCACCGCGGCTACGCTTGGGCCCGGGTCCGGCGGCAGCCCCTGCCGGGACCGGATCCACCCCGGACACGGCAACGGGTGGACCCGCCGACCGGGCAGTCCTCGTTTCGCCCCAGGATGCGGATTGGGGCTTTGCCTCCCCCTCTCAGCCCCAGCCCCCGGGACTGAAATCAATCCCGTACTCCCGGGACCCCATGGGTTGCCCACGGCTTCCGTTGCCTCCGAGGCAACGGGAGCCGGTGTGGGTGGCCCAGGCAACCGCGGTCCTGCGGGTGGCAGGAGCCTCGCCGCGGTCCGACGACAGGGCCATGCGTCGGCAGCACACCGGATTGGCACCAACGGGAATCCTGGCCGTTTCCCGGCAGGCATGGCTGTCGCGGGCGGCCTGTGGCACCGTGGACAGGCCCCTGCACCTCTTTGTCGCGCACTGGGTTGGTCCTCCTGTCCTTCATGCCGACCGTGGTCGGCATGAAGGCCGCGCCGCGCCCCGTGTCCGCCCGGGCCTTGCGCTCTGCGTTGGACCTGTTCCTGTGCTTGCCGCCCAGGTAGGTCTCGTCCACCTTGACCGAACCGTTGCCGGGACCGTTGTCGTCGTCGCTGTCGTCCAACGCCTGGCGGATGCGCTGCCGCATATGCCACGCCGCCGGTTGCGAAACTCCGATCACCCAATACAGATGCATGCTGCCGATTGCCCTTCAGGCGGGTGATGTGCAGGTGGATGGCGTACACCCCCTTGCGGAGCGGCAGCTGCGTGTATTCCAGCCGCGTGCCCGTCTTGATGGAGAAGGAGGACCGGCAGTCGGTGCCCCGGTACGGCATCGTGGCGTGGCGGGTTTCCCTGGTGTTGGTGCTCCCGCAGTGGCCCCGGGTGCGGCCGTGGCACCGGAACCGGGTCCTCGAACCCCTTCAGGGCCGGCTCTTCGTCCGGGAACATGTCGGCCGGCAAGCCCCTTGTTGGGGGTCCGGCGGCGGCAGGGAGGCGGCTGTGGCGGTACCTCCCTGCCCGTGGGCCGCGGCCCACGAGCCGGTGCCTGGCCTGGTCGCACGGGTGCCGGTGCCCCCCGTGGATGGCCCTGCCTTGCCACTACCGTCGGCAGCAGGCCACCACCCTGTGAATGGCCACTGTAGGTATTGGCCGGGACAGGTCCCGGTGTCAGTCCTGCCCGCAGGCCATGTCCTTGCGGTCCCGCAGGGCCTCCAGTTCGTCAGGGGTCGCCCGTTTCAGTTGCCGGGGGATGGAGCGGGCCGCGCCGGACTGCTTCAACACAAAGCGGCCGCCGGCGCGCGACGAGGTGTGGCGGATGCCCACTTCGGGAATGTCCTGCACGGAAGGAGTGGCCTCCCAAATGGGGCATGCGCAATGGGATGTCATGAGCAGTATTCCACCTGCCTGGTTGGGTTCTGTTTGTGTCATCGCGTCAAGGCGGTGTTTCCGTCCTCCGATGATTTCCGAGCCGGTTCCCGGACCCACTGATCCTGCCGGGACACCTCCCGGCATTCGGTTTTGTCGAACTGGCGGCGGTTCATGGCGGCCTTCCCTTCTTTGGGCATCATGGACACTGTGCCATCGATGGGCCGAAGCCAGGTGCCCTTCGAGAAGCTACGCTCCGCCCTTGTCCCCCTGTTCGGCATCGAGCAAGGCGACAGCCTGCTGGTTGCCACCATGCACCGAAGGTTCCCGGCCCCAGAGTAGGCGCAAATCGGCGGCGAACGGCAAGGCCGCTTCCGGCAAGCCGAGAATCTTCACCACCGCTTCGTCGATGGCTTGCCGGGCCGGGTCGGCGTGGGCTTGGCACGCCGGCCGCAGCGTGCGGTTCCTGAGCTGCGCGCAGGCCGCGCCCGCAGCGTCCAGCGCGCGGTCGTCCAGTGCATCGAAGAGCGGGCATGGAATCCTTCGCAAGCCCCCAATCTGGATTGGTGCCCGCCCCGTTTGCTGACGCTGGCCCTGTGTCCAATGGGTGACCAAACCAAAGATGGAATTTATCCACAAGGCACCGACCGACCGGACCCGCGCATCGCGGTGCTTCAAGGTTGTCCATGACCTTCCCCCCATCACGTTGTTGGCAGTCGTCGCGGCAAGGAGGGCTTGCGATGTCCAGCGCATGTTGCGCGCGTAGTGCAAGGTGCCGCGGAATTTGTACATTCGGGTTTGCAGCTTGTTCAGATCCCCAATGAAGCCAAATGCCTTGTGTGTGGGTTGTATGACCAAACGCCGCTGTTTCCTACTCTGCGCATCCCATAGGGATCGCAACTCCCCGTCGGCATCGTCCCGTTTCGTCACGGCGTGGAATGCAAACGCGCCCCTGCCATCGCCACCGGCAGGATGGCCAATGAGGTCGTGCGTGGGACCTACTGTGAACACCTGGTCCAGTTGCGTCATCGCCACCGGCAGGTCGATGGGTTCCGTCAGTCTGCCCAGGCCAACCAGTTGCCCGCGCGTCAGCGCATCTGCGGCCAGTGCCAGGTCCATGCGTGTTACGCCAAGCGGCATCCAGGTGCCGTCGGCCGTGGGCGGTGCATACAGCAGGGCCTGTCCCACCTCCTCCGCGCCGGCCATGACCGGAGCCAGCCGCGACGAGGATGTCATTCCCGCCACAGCCCGTTTGACGGTACGCGCCAATTCACCCGCCTCGCCGACGCGGGTGAAGGCTTGGTGCAGCGTGACGCAGCGCACTCGCGGTTCCGACACGGACGGTTCGCGGCTGCGTCGGGTGCCCACCAGAAGCATTTCCTCCATGCCGGTATCTGCGGACAGGGCCGTGTCGCCAAGGGCCTTGCCCCCCGCCACGGCAATGGCCGTCACATCCTTGAAGTCCCGCAGGATCATTTCTCTTGTGACGGCCCAGGAATCGGCAAAGGCCGCGGTCAAGGGCAGAACAAAGCCGATGCGCCCGCCCGGCCGCACCTTGCGACGTGCCAGGGCCAGGAAAGATGGGGCTGTGCCCGCAATGTTGTTGACGGGTTCTTTCTTGGTCAGTCTCTTCCATCGACGCTGGCAGGCCTTGCGTTCCTGCTCTCCAAGTCCCGCGAAGTCGAAGGTGCTCTGACCGCCGCGCGTGCGCGAATACGGCGGGTTCATCAGGATCCAGGTAATGTTCGCGTCAGGCACGAACAGCGACAGGGAATTGTCGTCGCGCCCGGTGGAAGTGCCCGCCCATTCCCCGAACAGGTCCGCGATCTCTGCCGTGGCCAGATACTCCAGGGAGCCGGTCAGACCGGTGTCGCGCCCCACCTCCACCCAACCGATTTGTGTGTCGCCGTAGGCGTCTCCCTGTCCAATCGCGGCCAGGGACGAGGCAGTCAAGTGGGCCGCGTTGGGACTCACATCGGCCCCAACAATACCGCGTTCCATCGCCGAGACATGCAGTACCCCCCCCCTATTTTTAGCATTTTTGCACAATTGTGTGTTGGAATGGTTGTGAAGGGCTTCAATGCGGCGGTAGCCGGCCCGCAACAAGGTCCCCGTGCCGCAGGCAAGATCGGCCAGACGGTGGTTGGCAAACACATCGCCGGCCCATTGGTCCGCCGTCAGATCGCGCCGTCGAATGGTGAGGGCGGCCAGTAGTTCTGCGGTGGCCGACTGGGTGTAGAACGCGGCCGCTTCCTTTCGGTCGTCCGACAGTTTCGGGTACAGTTCGGCACCGACATTCATGTGCATGCCAAGCGGGGCGGTTTCAATGCTTTCCACGGCCTGGGTGAGTACGCGGATGGCCTCCTGAGCCGCGGCGGGACTGTGTTGACGGGCAAGTTCCAGGGCTTGGACGGCCGGCTTGAAAATGGAGCGCCAGTTCTCAGCGAGAATGTCCTTCCAAACCCGAATCTGATCGGACAAGTCGGTACAGGTGGTCAGCGGCCCCGCTTTCACGGCGGGTGATTCCTGCAGGAACAGGCGTTGTTGCACGAGCATGGCGTTCAGCCACATGAGCGCCGTCGTGTGCAGACCGCTCAGGAGGGTTTGTTGCCGCATCAGAACGCCCACCTCGTTCTGAGCCTTTTGGGGCAGGCCGCTTTCCAACCGCTCGGCGGCTGCCTTCACACAATTGGCGGCATCCTCCGCCACAGCCTCGACATGCTCCTTGGGCAGGGCCATGGCCGGGATGAGACGGCCCAGATCAAACACATTGCCATCCAGAAACCCTCCTTGCGGCCAACGTCGTATCCCTTCTGACGTCTCCTGCAGACGTTGATGAATGGCGTAACGCAGTGAGCCGCCATTGATCAGATCTTCAACCACGGCTTCGTGGTTGCCGAGTTTGCGGTAACGGGCAGGGATATGTACCGCCACGGCAGTTAACACCGAATGTCGGCCTGCAGCGGTTTGCACGCCATCCGCCAGACGCGCAACAGCATCGGCATCAGCATTCTGGGCCTCAAATGACGTTTCCACGATCACCGGCCGGAAGTCCCGGTCCATGATCAACACGTCCGGACGGAGCCGGTGGTGGGGTTTCGCCAGCGTACCCAACTCTTCGGCCTGGACAACAGGCTTTACACCGGGGGGTGTCTGCTATTGGGGGTGTGTGCTCTTCAGTGCCGAGCCTAGCAGGCTGCTGAAGAATGGGTTTGGAATGACATCGGCCACGACGAGGGAGGCGGAAGTGGTGTTGCGGTGGTCTGACGAGCCCTGAAATCCCCTGTGCGGCCCCCACGCGCGGGTGGCATGGGCCCCGCAGGCCCCCGGGAACCGCTGGAGGGCGCGCAGAGCCCTCGGCGGGTCACCCGGACGGCACGGGCGCGGTCTCCGACTCGGGTATGAGATTGGCCATGCGGACCAGGTTGTAGGCCGTGGCCACCAGGTAGCCGGCCAGCCCGGTACGGTCCACGCCCCGGTAGCGGGTGCGCCGCAGGCCGCCCACCGTCTTCATCCGGCCGCAGACCTCCTCCACCCGCTTGCGGAGGCGCAGGCTCACCCCATAGCCGGCATGGCGCGTCGTGCGCCCGTCGATGGCCGAGTGCTTCTTCCGGGCCACATGCGGGGTCATCCGCTGCGCCCGGATGTCCTTGACACGGTCCTGGGTGTCGTAACCGCGGTCGGCCCCCAGCGTACGCGGGCGGTAGCCCCGCTTCCGCACCTCGTCCAGGAGCTCCGGCACCGCCTCCCTCTCGGCCGTGCCGGTGGCATGGCCGACGGTGAAGTCCATCAGCAGGCCGTGGCGGTTCCCGTCAGGGCGTGGCCCAGGAACGCCATGCGGGCTTCCTTGCCCGGACCCTTGCGCAGCAGGCGCGCCTCGGGATCCGTGGTGCCGGCATGCGTCTCGTTGCGGCGGCGCTCCCCCCGGAAGTCCACCGACGGGTTGCCCGGATCGTCGTCCACGACGGGCGGTGCCGGCTCGTCCCTGGGCCGGAAGCTCCTGGGCTGGCCGCGGCCTCGATCAGGGTCCCGTCCACGCTAAAGTGCTCGTCCGACAGCAGCCCCTCCCCGTCGGGCGACACGCAGCGCAGTTCGTTGAGATCCAGCAACGGAGTGTCCCAGGTACAGGCAAACCGGCCCCGCAGGTTCAGTACAAGGAGGTAGACAACGGCCACAACCACCATCCAGGCCACGAAATTCACCAGCTCGCCCCAAGGGCCGAGATCCCTCAGTCGAGGTGCGACTGTCGTGGTCCACAACAGGAGCAGGCCGACTCCAAACGGGGCACCAACGACCAACCGGATGCCTTCGGACGTGGGAACATGCCTGAGAGGGTGTTGGGAAAGTGCCCTCAGACCGAGGCGAGTCGCTTGAGCATGCACCGGGCCATGGCGATGTGGATCCAGGATTCGGAGGAATCCACGCGGCCCTCGTAGTCCTTGCTCAGGCGACGATGGCGGCCCAGCCAGGCGAAGGTGCGCTCCACGATCCAGCGCTTGGGCACCACCTCGAAGCCCTCCGCATCGGGGTCGCGGCGGACAATGTGCAGGTGCCAGGTCCCCTGCGCCTGCACCCAGTCACCCAGTTTGGGCCCCTGGTAGCCGCCATCGCCCCAGACCACGCGCAAGCGGGGGCAGTCGTCCTGCAGGCGGTGAAGGACCGGCCGGGCCCCGTCCCGGTCCTGGATGTCGGCGGCATGCACGACCACCTTCAGCGGCAGGCCCAGCGTGTCCACGACCAGATGGCGCTTGCGGCCCTTGACCTTTTTGGCGGCGTCGTACCCCCGCACCCCTGGCGTTTCCGTCGTTTTCACGGACTGGCTGTCGATGATGCCGGCGCTGGGCGAGGTCTCCCGGCCCTGGGCCCGGCGCAGCTGCCCCCGCAGCGCGGCGCAGATGCGTTCCCACCGACCGCGGTCCCGCCAGGTCCGGAAGTACCAGTAGACCAGGGTCCAGCGCGGCAGGTCATGGGGCAGCAGCCGCCACGCACAGCCGGCCCGCAGCACATACAGGATGGCATTCACGATTTCGCGGCGGGGCACCTCGATGGGGCGTCCGTACGGGCAGGGGCCAGGCAGCAGGGGGCGGATCCGATCCCACTCGGCATCGGACAGGTCGGTGTCATAGGGTTGGCGTTCCATGAGGGAGCCATGTAGAGTGTGACGGGGCACGCAGGGCGAGCTGCGTTGTAAGGCAAAAAGCATCTTACTCTGCGTTCCCTCCCTTGCCCCTTCCCAACCGCATTTCCCAACACCCTCTGAGCTCGACTTTGTACAACTTGATGTCGCAACAGGACAGGGAAAGCAGGCTGGCAGAATGAACCAATTCATCACCAAAGGTTCATCATGCCCAGCCTGCCCGACCCCATTGTATCGCTGCTGTCGCCCTTCGCATCGCTCTTTGACGCGCGCACTTGGCGCAAGGTGCAGCTCCTGCTGACGGGGGGCATTCTGGCCCCCGGACGGCGCACGGTGACCACGGCCCTGTATGCGCTGGGCCTGCAGGAGGAGGGCGACTGGGCCCGCTACCACCATGTCCTCAGCCGGGCCTCCTGGTCGTCCCTGGAGGTCAGCCGGGTGCTGCTGGGGCAGCTGGTCCAACACCTGGCGCCGACGGGCCCGCTGCACCTGGCCATCGACGAGACCCTGGAACGGCGCTGGGGGGCCAGGATCGAGGCCCTGGGGGTCTATCGGGACCCGGTCCGCTCCTCCCACGGCCACTTCGTCAAGGCCAAGGGGCTGCGCTGGGTCAGCCTGATGCTGTTGGCCGAGGTGTCCTGGGCCCGGCGGGTGTGGGCCCTGCCCTTCCTGACCGTGCTGGCCCCCTCCCGGCGTTACCACGAGGCCCGCGGCCGCCGCCACAAGACGATCACGGACTGGGCCCGCCAGATGCTGTGCCTGCTGCGCCGCTGGCTGCCCGACCGGGACCTGGTGGTCGTCGCGGACCGGACCTACGCGACCCTGAAGCTGCTGGCCGCCTGCCAGGCCATGACCCCGCCCATCACCTTCCTGACCCGGCTGCGCCTGGATGCCGTCCTGCATGATCCGCCCCCGCCCCGCCAGCCGGGCCAGAAGGGGCGACCGCGGATCGTGGGCGACCGGCAGCCCTCCCTGCAGGCAGTGCTGGCCGACCCGGACACGAAGTGGACCGATCTGCGCCAGCGCTGGCCCGACGGCACCAAGAGACGCCTCCAGGCCGCCACCGGCACAGCCCTCTGGTACCACCCGGGCGAGCCCACCGTCTCCCTGCGCTGGCTGCTCCTGCGCGATCCAAGTGGGTGCCGCGAACCCCAGGCCCTGCTCTGCACCGACCCCGACTGGACCCCGACCGCCATCCTCACCACGTACCTGCAGCGCTGGCAGGTGGAAGTCACCTTCCAGGAGGTGCGCGCCCACCTGGGCGTCGAAACCCAGCGCCAGTGGTCGGCGGCCGCCATCGCCCGCACCACCCCGGTCCTGCTCGGTCTCTTCAGCTGGCTCATCCTGGTCGCCCACCGCCTGCGCCGGGAGCGTGCCTTGCGTCCCCGCCGAGCCGCCTGGTACGTCAAGACCGTGCCCACCTTCTCCGATGTCCTGGCCTGCGTCCGACACACCCTCTGGACCCGGCTGCCCCTTTTTTGCCTGTCGCCGGCCACTCCCGACATCCAAAAACTTCCCCAGCCGCCGCCCGCACCGCTGCTGGCCGCCCTCTGCTACTCGGCCTGACACGCGCCCGACCTCTCAGCGCACGCACAGACTTTGTACAAAGTCGAGCTGAGAAACACCTGCCACAACCTAGGAAGGTGTGCTACGAGTTTCACATGGGGCCGGGTGCCGGGTAGAGGGTCCCGCAGGAGAGTGCCGGGCACGTCGGACAGCAAGCCGCACCGCAGACAGTCCAGGAGTTTCTCCTGTCGTTCAGGTTCACACGGACTGGTACCGTTGGTCATGGCGTTTCCTTGTTGGCTGTCATTGGTCGGAGGCGGTAGCGATCCATTGGGACCACAGCTGACCCAACTCTCGTCCCACCGGTCGTAATTCCGATCGAGTGTGTCCAGGAAGCGGCCCTGCTCGTCAACCGGACACGGGGTGTGGGGCGGCGGCAACATTACCACCGGTTCGCAGCTGCGGTATCCGGCCGCGTCCGCACCGTGTCGGCGCAGGCGTCTGGCCAGGGAAATGTGGATGTGGCCTGGATCAACAGGTGTCCGGAGGATTTGCTGCCGAAACTCGACCAGGTACCACTCCCGGCCTGTATCGTCTCCTTCAGCTCACCGGTCCGGCACGAGCTGGCCGTTCTCCGGGTGCGCTTGGATCGAGCAAGCCATGTCTGGACAAACGCACAGTTTCAAGGGCGCGCCGCGGACCGGTTCCACTCGGGGTACGGCCTCGCGGTCACCGCGGACCCAATCGCCCGGTAACTGATCCCACTGTATGACGCGCCCCCACGGGGGAACGTAGCCAGTGAGGCGATACCAGTCCCGCTCCAGGATCCAACCCCTGGCGGCCGGTCAGCCCATCCACGGGGGCGGTCCAGCGGCCTGTCACCTCCCACTCGGTGTCGGTTGCGGCCAACAGCACGGGTAGCCGTATACATCCCGAGGGGATAGAGTCGACAGGCCTAAAAACTTTCGTGGAAGGAGTGCGGAAACTGGGCCTGCACACGGTGGGCCGGCTGCGCAGGGACACGGTCCTGCGCTTTCGCTACACCAGGTCCCACGCGCGGCAACCGGGCCGCAAGCGGCAGTTCGACGGTCGCTTTGACCGCCGCGACCTGGCGCGCATGATCCGCACGACCCTGAAGCAGGAGAAGGACGATCTGTTCCACGTCGAGCTGAACGGCAAGACCTGGCAGTGCTGGCTGTAGGTCGTGTACGTCCTGCCCGCGGCGATGATCCGCAGACGAAGAAGGGAGTGCTCGTCTACAGCACGGATCCGGAGCTGGCGCCGAAATGCCTCTACCACGCTCGTTTCCCAATCGAGTTTGCCTACCGCGACGCCAAACAGTACCTGGGTCTCAACGACGCTAGGTCCGGCTCCCAACGGAGGGTTCCCTGAGCCCCTTTTCCCTACGCCATCGCAAGCGGCACAATTTCGAGGCGGAAATCCACAAACGCATGGGCGCATGGTCGGCCGCGGGCCGAAACGCCGCCAATTCCGGGGCCGGACCGGACCGGTACACCGGATCAGACCTCAAAATGTGTCCGAACCATAGATTAACAAAGCTCAAACAGTATCTGGCATGAAAGTGTCGTTGATTTGGATCGGAATGACCTATACTACCCTCGTTGAGACTGACAGAGGATCGGAATTGAAATGTCGATAGGTTCACAACCTGGCAAAGGACGATACTGTTGCAACCAATGCAATTGGAGCGTAGAACTGGATGACGATGATGACAAATTGCCTCCTTGTGGTAACTGCGGAAAAGGGCAGATCATAACGTACCGTCGTTGCTGAGCTGCAAATGCTTGGGTGTTCTTCTGTTCTTCGTTCCAGCATAGAACATCCATGACTGTACGAACCGGGTAGCGATTGACTGCCCGGTTGTCGTGGCCGATTTGACCGGCAGAGTTGAAAGTGGTGCCCCCGGGGCGTGTACTACGAGGCGGGTTACGCCCCAGGGCAACCGAAAAGTCGTGTTCAGGCCAGGATCGGGGCCAGCAGGGCGGGGTTGCGCCCGATCTTGTCCCGCAACAGGCCAATGGACAAATCCGGTCTGAAATTCTGCTGAAGTGTGCGCACGATGTTCAGGGCGGCCCGGCGCAGGCGGCCGTCGTCCTCGCGGAACTGCACGTCCAGGGTGCGGTGCAGGCCGTTCTCAACGCCCCCATGGCCGCGGACCAGGGCCAGCAGGGCCTCGGCGTCCACGGGCCGGCTCGAGATGTAGTCGCGCACGGCGCGCTGCCGTCGGCGGGGGCCGCGGCGTTGCGTGCGCACCCGGATCAGGCTGCACAGGCCGGGCCACTCGTTGGGGTCGGCCACCCACTCGCCGAGGCCGGGCCCGCCCAGGACCGTGCCGGTGCGCCGCTCGCGGCGACCGCCGTTGCGCTCGACGGTCTCGCAGTGGTCCTGCACCGCCGGCCTGAAGACGCCCCGCTCGGCGTCCTCGAAGGCCGCGCGCACCGCCGCATGCAGGGTGGGCTGGTTGCGCTTGACAGCTAGCACGTAGTCAGCGCCGGCGGCCCTCAGGTCCTGTACGATGGCCTTCTGGCAACCGGCGGCGTCGATCGTGACGACGGCTCCCTCCAGGACCATGCGCTCCAGCAGGCGGGGGATGGCCGTGCTTGCGTTGCTCTTGGCCTCGCACGGCTCCTGGGCCAGGGTCAACCCCTCCCGCACCAGGAAGGCGCTGACCAGGAGCAGGGGCTGCGTGCCGGAGGCCCGGTCGCCCGAGCGGCGTGAGCCCTTGCCGTCCAGGGCCAGAATCAGCTCCTGCAGGCCGGGCAGGCAGGTGCCGTCCAGCAGCAGGAGGGCGGCCTTCATGGCGGTTTCGGGCTCCAACCGGCGCACCAACAGGCGGTAGGTGTCGTCGGTCGGCACGGTCTGGCCCAAGGGCAGCCACAAGCGAAACCAAGCCTGGTGGTCGACCGTGAACTCGGCCACGGCCGCCATCGTGTCGGCGCCCCCGGCCAGGGCCACCAGGAGCGTGCCCAGGAGCACGGCCCGCGGATAGCGCACGCCGCGCGGGTCGCGCGGATCGGGGAGGTCGGCCAAGGCGTCGGCGAAGGCGCACAGGGCCTCCTGCAGGGCGGGGTCGATGCCGGGGAGAGGGGGCGATGGGATAGGATGCATGAGGGCCGCAACGCGTTCTGTGAGGATGGCATATACCCCATAGGACGCACGGCGGCCCGTTTTGTTGCGCGCCGGTTGACTGCGGTCCGGCAGCCGGTTTGAACCTTATGTGCCGGATTGGATTGATTTACGGTTTGATTTGTTCTGTGCCCAAACACCGTTCATGGGTGTCGCGCGGGGCTCCGTCGCCCCCCGATCCTGGCCTGAACGCGACTTTTCGGTTGCCTTGGGCAGGCACGGCATACCAGTTGACGGCATCCATGTCTCCGACAACATTGACGCGCCCGATGGCGGGGAGGACGGACGCATCCAGTGGACCGGGGAACCGGAACGGAACTGCTTCCTGCCCGGTCGCCTCTGCCAGTTCCAGCTTAAGGCCGGAGAAATTGATTCGGCAGAAGCCGGCAATGAGGTACTGATCCGCGAGGGGAAAGTCAAGTGCATGATCCGATCCGTCCTGGAGCAGGGCGGACACTACATTCTCCTGTCTACGAACCCGTACACGCAGCAGCAGATTGAACGCAGAGAGGACCGCATCCGCGAAGCACTCCGAGGGGGAACTAAATGTTATGGGCTAATAGGCTGCATGTAATTGGAGGTGTATTTAATATCATTCTCCGAGAAGTGTTGTGTATGCTTGTCTAATAAAGTGTGAAACTTCGTAATCTGGAAGTTTAGATGAAGTTATTATTCCGCAATAGTTCTTTAGCGTTTCCCTTAATTCATGAGAGTCTTCTGCTAAACCAAGAGTTTGAGTATCTTGACTACTTGCTCGCCATATGGAGGGTTTTTGCATATCTTGATATACAGTAATAAATTCAGAGCCGCCGCTGTATTCCCACTTGCATAAAACTTCAACATCTTTACCGACAACAGACATGTTATCTACTGATAGTTTCCAAGTGAGAGAATTGCTTTCTGTGAGCGCGGCTAAAATACCTAGAAACTGTTTAGCCTTTGCTGTATCCATGTTGTCGAAACTCCTTATGTGTTGATGGTTGGATCGTAGCACAGGTGGACGGCTCGTGTCAAGTCTGGCCGTCTGAACGAGAGTAGAAAACAAAGGCTGGTTCCAGTTTGGACTCTAACTCTTCATGTTCCAGAGATTCAGAGAATGCCAGTTTGTAATTCCTTTGCACGCAGCAAAAGGGACACCGAATTTTAGTATTGACACGCAGTGCCTTGTATTGCGGATGGGCACTGCACGCAAGTGAATGATTGAAAAAGGAGTTACGCCTATGTTCGACATAGCGATAGCCATCGGTAATATATGACAATGGTGTGAACAGTTTTTGAGATAAGCAGGGGCCGCCATCCCGCCCGGTCGGACGGGGGGCGCGGATGGCTTGGAATGGGGACGGCCGCGACGAATCCCTCGGGATTCGCCACTGGTTCAAGGCGGTGGCGGCTCGATTTGGCCCAGATCCAGGAGGGCCTGCAGGGCCTGCGGGTATTGTTTGAGGGTGCGGCCCAGCCCGTCCGTGTCAAAAAGCCGCTGCAACACCAGTTGCAGGAAGGATTTGAGCTTGACATTGGCCATCGAAAAGCGGCCCTGGCCTGGTCGGCGGCCTGGCGCAGTTCGAGCCGGGTCCAGGCCAGGGCCGCGAGCACGGCGTTGACGTGGAAGTAGTGGCGGGCCGCGGTGCGGGCCTGGCAGGCGGCCAGTCCCAGGTGCTGTTTGGCGTCGCGGAAATTGAACTCGATTTGGAAACGGTCGCGGTAGATGCGGTAAATCCGTTCCGGTGCCATCTCCGGGTCGGTGGCGAAGAGGGTCACGGGACAGGCCATCTCCGGGTCGGCATCGATGTCCAGGACGAAGACCACGCGCAGCAGGCGCTGGAAGGGCTTGTAGTACAACTGCGCATGGTGCAGCCGCCGGCCCTCGTCCTCCAGGTCGACGGCGGGTAGGTCGGGGATGCCGGCGCGGTCGAAGCGTCCGGCGTACTTGCGCGGGCGACCGGGTCCCTTGCACGGCAAGCCGGTGTAGGGCACCCACAGGACGGCGTTGCCGCGCAGCTTGCTGACCAGGTGCAGATCCCGCGCCCGCAGCCCCTCGACCATGGGCGCACAGCCGTAGTGGCCGTCCCCCACGAAGACCCCGATGTCGGGGCGGTGGTCCACGGCCAAGGCCTGGTCGAGCAACCCGGCATGACCGCCACCTCGGCCCGCGGCGCGCCCGCCGGCGGGTGCGGGCGCGCGTGGACGGGATACGAGCAGTGTTCCTCCAGGTCCAGGACCGACAGGAGTTCCAGCTGCTGGCCCCAGGCCACCCGTCCCTCGCCGCCGTGCCAGCGGTAGCCGACCCCCGGCAGCTTGCGACCGCTCCTGGGCAGGCAGGTGCTGTCCCCGGCCTAGTATTACAGTTGTAAATCAACTGGCTGCGCACGCCGCCGGTAGTGGCAGCACTGGGCCGTCCAGGCGTGGTGGCGCTTCCAGGCCAGCCAGGCCAGCCAGTGGTGCAGGGCGGGGATGATGCGTTGCCACAGCCCCCACAGCAGTCGGCGGACGGCCGCCGGGCTCAGCCCGACCCCAGCCCGCGGGACCGTTTGAAGGCCGCCAGGCTGCCGCGGGGTTTTTTTTTGACCGGGGGCACCGCCTCCGGCAGCGTCGTGGCCCGCAGCACGGCCAGCAGGGCCAGGGCCCACAGGGCCAGCGTCATGTGCCGGTACCAGCCGGTGGCGCTGCGCACCTCGTACTCGTCCAGCCCCGTCTCCTGCTTGGCATCCTCGAAGGCGCGCTCGATGCACCAGCGCGTGCCGGCCACCCGCACCAGGGTCTCGAGCGTGCAGGCCTGCCGTTGCGCCGCGTAGACGAAGTAGGCCTGCGCGTCGTCCGGATCCGCGCAGGCGCGCCGGAAGAGCACGTAGCGGCCCCAGTCCGCATCCTCCGGCTCGGCCAGCACCCGGCACTGCCAGTCGTACCGGCGGGGGCCCTTGGCCCCCAGGCCGCAGGCCAGGGTCTCCCAGTCCGCGTCCGGCAACTGCGCCTGGACATCCCCGACCGGCACCTGGCGGAACCCGACCCAGACGTGCTCGTTGGCCGGCACCGCCAGCACGTAGGACTGGCCCCGGGCCTCCAGCCATTGCCGCAGGCCCGACGAGTGGCCGTAGACGCTGTCGCCCGTCACCCAGGCCAGCGGCAGCCCCGCGTCCAGGGCCCGGGCCAGCAGGCGCCGGGCCAGCTGCGGCTTGGTCGCGAAGGGCGTGTCGGGCGCCAGCCCCACCGCCTGCAGGCGCGCCGGCTCGTCGGTCCAGCCCTCGGGCAGGTAGAGTTCCCGGTCCACCAGCGTGTGGCCCCCGGGCCCGGCGTAGTCCAGAAAGACCCCCACCTGGCAGTTGGCGATGCGCCCCGCCGTGCCGCTGTACTGGCGCGCCACCCCCGCCGAGTGCGTGCCCTGCTTCAGGAAGCCCGTCTCGTCGATGATGCCCACCCCGTCGGCATGGCCCAGGTGCGCCTTCACATAGGCGTACAGGGCATCCCGGGCCGCCTCCGGCGACCAGGCCGCCCGTCCCAGCAGGTGCTGGAAGCCGTAGGGGTTGGCCTCCCCCTGCCCCTCGGCCAGCTGCCAGCTGTTCTTGCGCGGGGCCGCCCCCAGCAGGCCCTCGAGGTAGGCCAGGGCCCGCCGGTGCGTGCGGGGGTCGGGGCACACCGGTTGCAGGCGCGCCGCCACCTCCGCCAGGTGGTCGGGCCAGGCCGCCAGGTCCTCGGCGGCCAGGGGGTCCGGCGGCGGGGGGACGGGCACAGGCGGGGACATGGGGCACTCCCGGACGGGAAAGGCGGAGAACTCCTTTAGCCCCAATCCACCGAAGGGATGAGGGTGGCGTCGTGATTCAGGGACGGGAAAGTGCTCCCGGCTTCGGGGATAATGGTTTTCATGCAAGAAAACAACCCTGAAACAAGGAGCACCCAACGGATGCTACCACTGGAGCCCCCCGACCGCATCCAGGTCGCCTTCGACGACCACCGCCTGGTGTCCAACGCCGGCCTGTTGTTGCCGCTGACCCTGGCCCATCATCTGGGTCTGGGTCAACTGGTGGACCGCCATGTGGACCTGGGGGATGCGCCGGGTCGGGCGCATGCCGGAGACAAGCTGCTGACGCTGGTGGCATCGGCGCTGGCGGGTGGCGACTGCATTGACGATGCCGACGCCCTGCGCGCGGGCGGGACCGCGCGGGTGATGGGCTGCACGGTCAAGGCGCCGTCCACCCTGGGGACCTTCCTGCGCAGTTTCCGTTGGGGCCACGTGCGCCAGTTGGACCGGGTCAGCCGCGAGCTGCTGGCCCGAGCCTGGGGGGCGGGGGCCGGTCCCGGCGACGGGCCGTTGACCATCGACCTGGACTCCACCGTCTGCGAGACCTATGGGCTGCTCAAGGAGGGAGCCCGCCACCACAACTATGCTGGCCAGCGGGGCTATCACCCCTTGTTGGCGGTGGCCGCCGGCAGCGGCGACGTGCTGATGGCCCGCCTGCGCCAGGGCCGGGCCCACACGGCGCGCGGCGCGGCCCACTTCCTGCGGGAAACCATCAGCCGGGTGCGCCAGGCCGGTGCCACGGGCCCACTCACCGTGCGGGCCGACAGTGGCTTTTACACCCACGGCATCGTTGCCCTCTGCCACGACCAAAAGGTCCGCTTCTCCATCACCGTTCGCCAGCACCCAGCCTTGCGCCAGCGCATCGAGGCCCTTCCCGAGGAGGACTGGACCCCCATCCCCTACTGGATGGAAGGGGCCGCGGACGTGGCCGAGACCACCTACACGCCCTTTGCCGACAAGGCCGACGCGGTACCCGTGCGCCTGATCGTGCGGCGGGTGAAGCCCACGCCCGGCTCCCAGCTGGCCCTGTTCACCGACTACCGCCATCACGCCTTCATCACCGACCGCGAGGGCGACACCCTGGCACTCGAGGCCGACCATCGCCGCCACGCCGAGGTGGAGAATGCCATCCGCGACCTGAAGTATGGCGTGGGCCTCAACCACCTGCCCTCGGGACGCTTCGCCGCCAACGGCGCCTGGCTGGCGGTCCAGGTCCTGGCCCACAACCTGGCCCGCTGGACCGGGCGCCTCGGGCTGGGCCAGCCGCGGACGACCACCAAGACCCTCCGGCGCCGCTTCTTCGCCCTGGCCGGACGCATCACCCGCAAGGCCCGCCGTCTCACCTTGCATCTCCCCCAGGCCTGGCCTTGGCAAAACCCGTTCCGCGCCGCCCTGGCACGCTTGCGCGCCCTGCCCCTACCTCCCTGATCGCTCCCCCGTTGAGCCCCCTCCATCGCCGGGCGCAGCTGCGCCCGGCCGGTCCCGGCGCGTCTCCGGCGGCCATCCGCACGCGGTTCTCGGCTGTGGCCGGTGCCGCAACACGGCAAAAACCCCCTCCCGGAGCCGACACACCCGACACCCGGCCCCATCCGTCGGCCTCAACACCTGCCGGCACAGCCTCCCCACCTGCAAACCTCCGATCTCCAGCCCCACCGCATCCCCTTCGGTGGATCCGGGTTTAGGCTACCATATCGTTTACAACTGTAATACTAGGCCAGGTCGTGCGCGTAGGGCACCACCGCGCACAGGCCGGCCAGGTTGAGGGCCGCGAAGTCGCAGGCGCGGGCCGCCTGCCGACTGTGCGTGTGGGGACAGCGACCGCCGAAGCGGGCCAGGTTGCGGTGGGTGGGCCGGACCGGCAGGCCGACCAGCAGGGCGAACAGGGCCTCGAGGTAGTCCCGTTGCGGTTTGCCGAAGGACAGGGCGGCCAGTATAGTGAGCAGCAGGAGCACAGAACACCTCCTGGGACGGTGCGGATGTGTGATACCCACACCCTAGTAGGGGCCGTGTCCCCCCTCGCCTCGGCCGGTGGCCGCCGCTTTCACAGATGTTTCCGCAAGCCCCAATAGGGGGATTAATCCCGGCCCGGGCCAAGGACTCCTTTATCTCAAAAACTGTTCACACCATTGTTACTTAGCTCGACTTTGTGCAAAGTGTGCGTGAGGATACAGTCTGTCGGGGGGGGGCGCAGACCTTCCCCAGACCCCAACCCGCCTCTGCCAGACCAGAACACACTCTTAATTCACATGGAAAGGGAACTACATACTTGACTAGACAGGGTACTGGTGGATGCGATACAGCAGGACGTGGACTGTTTCCATGCCCTGCCACCGGATGTCGTCAAAGGTCTCCGTATCGTATCAACCAAGCCCAACCCGCAGACCGACACCGTGCTTTTCAGGATCTGCGGGAACGGTCACTTGGACAATGCAGTTTCGATTCATATTGTCGACAGGGCCATTCAGGACAGGGATGTAACAAGTACATTATACAGTCTGCCTACGACACCCCATCAACCAACGTTCCGTAGTCCATATCGACCGCAGCGAACCACTCGCCGAGCACACGTCGGTCAGCTAGACACGCATGCAAGGCAGCCTCACAGGCCCGCGCCTCGTCATCACTGCGAAACCAGGCCGTAAAGGCCAACACCAGTCGCTCACTGCTGCCCGTCTGCAAAGACCGTAGGCGTTGATCCGGATGCCTGGACCGTCCCACCTTGACATGCCCCCGACCGTTTTCAATGAAGTACACGCAGACCCAGCCCGCCTTGGCCGCCGCTCCCTCAGCCCACGTCCGCTCTACCGCTTCCGACGCCGCCTCAAACGCAGCCCTGTCCACCGTTCGACCCGCCACCTGTATTGTCTGCCGATCCGCCGCATCACGGGGCATCCCATGCCCGCCACTGGATCCATTCCCATCACTAAACGCCCCCACATCTCTCAATACCCAGAACAAAAAACCTATCCAACCCACCACCAGCGTCAACACCCACCAGAAAGCATCGGATCCAGACCACCGCAGAACCGCCAACACCATTCCCAAGACAACGAAAACCAACAGCAGGGCAGCCGCACTGCCGGCACACCGCCAATCCATCACAGTTCATTATTCATGGGTTTGCGCTTCTTCCAATTCAGCCAGATCGTCAAGTTGCGCCTGCATTGCATTCATGCGTTCCGTGATGCTGGCGGCAATCTCGTTCACGTTGGTGGCAATCTCGTTCACGTTGGCGGCCAATGTGGCCATGTCTTCGGCAACACCCGTCATGCCCTCGGCCAAGGCTTGGATTTGCTGACGGCGCACATGCTGTCCCGCTTCAAGACGGTTGACTTCGTCCTATAGCTTGTTCAGCCATCGGAAAACCGTGATTTCAGTCTTTCCGTCAACTTGTGCCGCGGGAATTGATTGGGTGATCATGGACTGGCTCCATCGGTGTCACAAGCACATTATACAGTCGGCGGCGTTCTGCTAGAAGTCCAATCAGAAAGGGGGTTTTGGGGAGGCCATAGCATCCGACGCAGGGTGGTGGGCGGTGTTCCCGGCGACGGACCGCGATCGCAGTTGCGGACCCGGCCCGGAGCCGGGACGCTCGCGATTCGGCCCGGGGCGGCTGCCCACGGGTGGTTTCCCGGATGGGGACCATTTGCGGGTCCCCCAACGCCCCTCAGGCGGGGGCCTGGGCCCAGATGCGGGTGAGATTGGCCACGGTGGCCGTCAGCAGGAGTTGGGCTTCGGTCTTGCGGCGTCCCCGATAGCGCGCCTGGCGCAGGCCCAATTGCATCAGACGCGCCAGGCGATGCTCGACCACCTGGCGCCAAGCCCGATAGGGTGCATGCGCGGGGCTGGCCTGCAAGGCCCGGGCCTCCTGCAGCAGCCCTTCCTGGGGATGCAGGCTGACGCTGCGCCCGCGCCCGGGTGCGGCCTTCACACACTGCGGTCGCAAGGGACAGCCGTCACAGACTGCACTATCGAAGACGAAGGCCCGGCGCGGAACCCGCTGCCCGTATCCGTCGCGGTCGCGCCCCTGGCTGTGGAGGCAGGTCGTGACCGCTCCCGCCGGACAGGTGCAGCTGCCGGCCTCCAGGTCGATGTGGAAATCCTGCTTGGTGAAGTACGGGCTGCGGGGCGGTTTGGGCACCTTGGCGACCAGGGTCCGTTCGGCCTCGGCAAACTGCCGGCGGGTCTCGCCGTCCCCGTAGGCGGCGTCGGCCACGGTCTCGCACACGCTGCTACCGATGTTGCGCTCACTCTCGGACACCAGGTCCAGGGCCCCCTCGGCATCGGGGGCGTTGCCGGGCAGCACGGCCACGGCCGTAATCAGTTGGCTTCCGGCCTCCACCGCCAGCGAAGCCTTGTGACCGTCGAAGCGCTGGTGGCTGCTCTTGCGGCCATGGCGCATCTCCGGGTCGGAGACCGAGACAATGCGGTCCCGGCTCACGCCCTCCCGCACCGCCACCCCGTCCGGCCGACGCTCAATATCCTGCAACAGCAGCTTGCACAGCAGCTCGGCCGCGGCCATGATCCGCGGTCGGTCCGGGTGCGCGCGGTCGGCTGCTTGGGGCGAGGTCAGGGCCTGGCCCAGCAACCGTTCGGCGTCGGCCACAATCGCTGCCAGGAACGCGCGCCGTGCCTCGGGGTCGCTCCCGTCCACCTCGGTGCTCCCCTTGATGCTGGGTTCCAGGTAGCGGCCGTAGCCCTCCGCCTCGGCCCAGCGGCTCACATCCTGCGCCTGCACCCGGGCCAGGGTGCGCAACAGTTGGCGGATGCCGTCGGCCAGGAGGTTGTAGGTGTCCTTGACCGCACCCCGTCCCAGGATGGGTGTCGTGTCCAGGACCAGGCGCAGGGCCGGGCCCTTCAACAAGCCCTTCTCCCTGGCCAGTTCCAGGCTGCGCAGAAAGACGGCCTGGATTTGGTCGTGCAGGATCAGTTGGGCCTGCGTCAGGCGCGCTATCGAGGGCGCCTCAAGACCCAAGCCCAACTCCTGCTGACGGCCACCGTCGCCAATCTCACCCGCATCTGGGCCCAGGCCCCTGCCTGAGGGGCGCTGGAGGACCCCCAAACGGTCCCAACCCGGGAAACCATCCCTGAGCCGGATCGCGAGCGTCCCGGAGACGGGCCGGACCCGCGCGGTCCGTCGCCGGGGACACCGTCCACCGCGCTGCGTCGGACGCAATGGTCTCTCCCAAAACCCCCTTTCCGTTTGGACTTCTAGGGCCGCATCGGCCACCTCCTTAATCCGCCGCAGCGGATGGTCCCGGGGCATCCGTTCCTCCAAGTCCATAATGACCAGCATACCGCGTTGGAGATTGGGACGACCGCGCATCAGGGCCAAGGAGTCCTCCTAACCAGCCGCGTTTTTCAGCAGCCCGTTATACCTTCCCCAAACCGGACCCCGAGGGCGGCGCGAGAGTGCTAAACGCACTCTTGCAGAAGGCACATCGCCTGTTGTTATCAGACAGTGCCATTGACTACGCAGGTATCGTCTGCGAGGCGAGCGAGAAGTTGCAAGCCGACTTCAAACGACTGATCGATGTATTAGGCCAAAGGATGTAGAACACGGGAGCCAGAGCATGAACACCTATCGCATTACGTACCGAGAAGGACTTGAAGGCCCGAAGCTTGTGCGCGTCGATTGCACTCAGGGCAACACGCTCTCAAGGGAGAGTAGCGACTATGTCTTCGTGAGAAAGAACAACACTGTTGTAATCGTATCTAAGGATGCGGTCGGCTCCATCGAATTGATTGACGAAAACGACCAAGAGGCGGTATGACCAACGCGGAAAGCCCCGGCATTATGCCGGGGCTTCGTGTGCTGATTGCAGAGACGGGTTCTAGCTAAGACAGGTACGGTACCAGTGGGGGCAGGTCATATGGGTTGTACTGCCAACCCCTGTTGTTCGCATACCGCGCCATTTTGATAGCGACGCGTTCATGGTTTTCACAAGGCAAACCATTGAAGTCCACACTGATGTGATCAGGCATGTCTGGTGTTGGATCAGGAGCTGGGGGCACTGCCAGTTGGCTACATTCACTCACTGTGACAGCTACCACGCCCTTTGACGAATACTTCTGAGTGTGGCGACACCATGCTCGCTCGGCAGTGATTTGATCACCATCGCAGAAAGAGAGGATGCCCTCATCCTTTGGAAGCGGTATGAATGCTTCAGGAGTTACTCGATCACCATCGATCCATCTGGGTCGAATCTGGCGCCACAGGCAGGTCTTGTCGTTCACGTTGCTTCTTTCCTAAGCCACTTGAGTTCAGCCACAATCCACATCCAGTCAATAGCATTATTGGGGTCCAGGTGCCTCTCAAAAACCCAATCTGTGTCCACGTTCACGCAGAACCATTTTCCTGTTTTCGTGGACAGGTCAACCCTCAACCCTGCCTCAAAGGGTCCCATGGACCACTCAATTTTCACCCCCCCATCGGTCGTGGGATACAGATACGGGTGCGGAAGGTCGTTGCGGTAGTGATCTTCCATTTGACCGGCCAGCCAGTCCAAACCCTCCGGTGATGGTGCTTTCCCCAAACCATCCCCCCAGTTTTTGGGGTGTTGCATACCATCTGCCCAGCCATCCTCCATCGTCTTCATGTCGTCCAATCGCTGGCGGATGCGAAACCTGTCTACCTCGACGGTGGGCACAGCACGATCCATCAGATAGGATGTATCCAACCACACATCGTCATGTAGTCTCTGAAACATTTCGTTAGACTGTCCCCGCAGGACATGCCTAGTGCCAGCAATAACATTGAACCTGGGGATCCTTGATATTGACCACGCCTGTTGTATATCATTGTCAACAATACTAAATGGATCGTAGAGGTTGATCTGGTTCATGCGCGTGCACCTTCGTGAATGCGGTTCGCCAACGCATGAGCCTCACGCCAGATGAGACCAAGGGCGCTGACAATTTCTTCTCGTCCAGGAATTGTCGTTTGTTCCCTATATAGATTTAGATGAAGGAACACCCTGTCGGTGTCACGTTTTTGAAGGCGTGGCTCAACGACGAACTCCCAGAGGCCATCCGGTGATTCATACATTAATCTGCCTGTGCCGCCCACTGGATTCCATCCCTGAGCGGCGAAGGTAACGTCCCCGAACAGACGTTTGCCCAAATAACTGAGAGCACCCTCACCTGAGTCCTGCCTGTAGACCATCGCTAGGTTGTAGCCGTGACCCCTGGGGGGCACATTGTCAAGGCCGGAACTGTCGGTAGCTAGGGTGACGATATCGGCAAACCGCGACAATTCGTGCTCTGTCGGGTAGTCGCGCTCGATGATCGAACGCCCTGAACTAAGCTCAAGCGCAATCCTGTCCTTGGGCAACTCCAAGCGTGTGGCCTGTTCTGGATTCCCATGATCCGCCCTGAGTACCAGACCTGTGCCAGCCGGCACCACATCCTCACCCACTGCTTCAGAGAACTTAGTCACCTGATCGGGTGTCGGTAGAAGCCTTACCCCGACCAGTACCAGGTCAACTTTGAGTACCTCTTGTTCGCACAAAGGCATCTGTAGCACTCCTTAGTCATAACAACACAGCAAACCACTCAGGGACGAGACCACTCAGTCCCTGGTGTTCCTGCTTCACGCCGACGACCGTGTCAGGTCGTCTAGAATGGTTTTCGATGGCCCGCAGGCAGTATCGTGTGTTCGAGCGGTATGCCTGTAGGTCGTGTTTCAGCGCTGAGACTTTGGTTTTCAGGGCCTACATGCCCCGCACGCTCGGTAAATTCCTTGGGGCGACGACAACTTTCTCTTCGTGCTCATGTCCTACTCCGTGATTTGAAGACAATGATCTTAAAACACCGCCTGGATGGTGTGTTACACGGATTGTACCAGAGAGTGCAAAAGGGCCTGGTACGCCTTGCCCAGCCGGGCACTGTTTCAATCTCGTTGATATTGGTTGTGGACTACATCCTAACGCCCGTCGACCCCGAGCGCCAACGGGCACTGCCCGCGGCGCCGTCGGCCTGCCCCCAATGCGGTGCCTGCGCCTGGCGCCGCAACGGCACCTATCCCCGCGACCTGGTCGTTCTGGGACGGCTGCAGGTGCAACGTTGGCAGTGCAAGGCCTGCCACGGCAGCGCCTCGCCCCTGCCGCCGGGTGTGACCGCCCGCCAACGGCCCCAGGCCTTCCGGGAACTGGTGACGTCCCTGTATGTGCACAGCGTCAGCTTGCGGGGGCTGGTCCGTATCCTGGACCTGCTGGACTGCGGGGTGGGCGCGGCCACCCTGTGGCGGGACGTGCAGGCGGTGGCCCCCGGGCGGATGCCCGACCCACAGATGGGCCTGCCGCCCTGGGTCGAGGTGGACGAAACCTGGCTGACCATCGGGGGCGAAAAGCGTCCCGTGGCCGTGGTCCTGGGGCCGAAGGGGGAACGGCTGGACCTGCGCCTGAGCAGCCCCGGCTTCGACTGGGGTGGCTGGTTTACGGTCTTGGCGAAGCGCGGTGTGCGGGGCGTGACCACCGACGACGACCCCGTCTACGGGCCGGCCCTGGACGCGTCGGGACTGGACCGGCAGCAGTGCGCCGTGCACATGCAGCGCACCGTAGGCCGCCACATCCGGGGCCTCGACGAGGACACCCTGACCCATCTGGACCGGGTCCTGCTGGCGCTGTGGCAGGCGGTGGCGCAGGGACGCGTGCGCCTGGACCCGGAGGTGGGCAAGCTCCTGTGGCACCTCGTGGTCCGCTGGCACGACTTGGTGCGCAGCCAACGGAATCCCAAGGTGCCCGCCTCCACCAACCGGCTGGAGGGCTGGTTCGGCCGCTTCACCCCCCGGGCCCGTCTGACACGGGGGTGAAGACCGAGGCCGGTGCTCGCCACTTCGTGGGCCTGATGGCCCGTGGCATGGCCTAAAGCGGCATCGGCAACCACCCGCGGGCACGCAGGATGCCCATGACGGTCCACAACCAATATCAACGAGATTGAAACAGTGCCCCATCGGCTGCATCCTTGATCTGCCTGCGGCAGGCCCGCAGGCAGGTGTACGCGTCCCCCACCGCCTTCAGGTCCTCGACCGGCTCGGCCTGCGGCGACAGGCCTTCCCGGTTGACAACGGTGAGGGTGCAGCCATGCCGCTTGGCACAGGGCTCGGAACCAATCGCATCCGAAGCGGGACGGACGGTCCCTGTGGGCAATCGGCAGGTGCGCAACCTCCCGCGGCTCAATGCGCTCCATCAGGTTCAGGGATAGCTTGCGCTGGCAGTCCGGGTCCCCGACGATTTCCGTCAGCCGCTCGTCCACGGCGGGAGATACGGTAATGGACCACCGTCAGGCCTGCAGGAGCCTTGTCGTCCATACCCGGGACGCAGGGTGTCTGCCTCGGTGTCGTACTGCTGGCCGGTGGCCGTCTGCTTGGCCGGGAAGGTCCCGGCGTGATCCATGACGTGCAGGAGAGCCGGTCGGACTCCACGATGGTGGGGGATCTTGAACAGCAAGAAGCGACTGCCTCGGCCATTGCCAACCCCTGGGGCGGCGCCTCTCCTTGGGCCCCCGGATGCGGTCAGAAGCCATGGGCCTCAAGGTTGCCTCCGCGCATGATGCCCGTAAAAACCTGTTCCGATGTGCGGAAGTGTTCCTTCAAGAGCCGCATGACTCGGGCTGTCCTGGGTTGTCGGCTGTGATACCGACGTTCCAACTTGGAATACCGTTCGGCGCGCTTGCGGGCTGGGAGGCCTGGATCGTCGTCCGGGAGCCATGTTGGTCCGACCTGGTTCCCCGCTGCTGTGGCCACACTTTCCTCAATCCTCGGATTGTGAAGTGCTTCCAGCAATTCCGCCAACTCCTGTGTGGGTTCTTGATCATCATTCATCCCGGCTGCCGCAAACGCGCGTCCGATCAGGATTTGCGCCACCTCCAGCCGATCATGCATCCGGGCAAAGCCCAGAAGCGACTGTGTCCAGCCGACTGCCGCATCCCGGCGGAAGCGTCCTGTGCCGTCAAAGCCAGGGAGTTCCGGAAGCCATTCGAACAAGCGGTAAACCTGCTGGCGCACGGCTTTGGGGGTTTCCTCCTGGCGCTTCTTCCAATAGTCGTCCTCGTCGGGTTCAAGGTCCTTGCGTTTTGTACAGAGCATCAGTGCTTCCTGGAACCACATCGGATTCCGGGCGATCGCTTTCGTGAGTGCCGGCAGTCCTTCGCGTTCGAGCAGTCCGAAGTATTGGAACTCGATCCGGGCCGCCTCCGCGAGCGGAAGATCGGCTCGTTTCCGAGTCTCGTCGACGAGTTGTTCATCCCAAAATTGAAAGCCGGGATCCGTGGATTCAAGAAGTAGGCGTGTCAGACGAACCAGCGTGGCCGTCTCGACCTGATCAAGGTTGCCTCGAAGCGCCTGCAGGGCGGCGCGCGGTCGTTGGACACTGGCAAGCCCACGGGCCAGCCATTCGTGCAGGTTCTTGGGAACGGTCCCTTGATTGGGTCGGAATGCATTCCAAAATGCTTCCTTCTCACCAGGGGCGAGCCGGTCGACCAGCTCGCTGGCTTCAACAATGCGACACTTCGCCAAAAGGTCCGCTTTCCAATGCTCGCGTGCAGGTGGACGTTCCGTTCCCTTCTGGCGTTCGATGTGACCTTCGATGCTCCCGCGATCTTCTTCGAACATCAGCCCCACCATGAACCCTTCCTCAGCCGTAGGGTCCCTGCCGGAGTCGTCTGCAAGGTAGGTGTCCACCAGGGTTCCGATTTGCGCGGTGCTCAGGCACCGCGCGCAGGTTGTTCCCACAATGGACGGTTCGGGCACCTGAGGCAGCAGTTGCCAAATTGCGTTGAGGCCGTTTTTTTCAACCAGTTCCACGATTGCTGTTTGGCGCATGGTGTCTACCCGATGTTGGGCATGTTCCCAACTCTCGTCGTCGCGCCGTTCCCTGACATTCGCATCCTGGTCGAATACCCAGATGTTGGGTACCGTGCCCTCCGGCACGGGAAGACATCGTGCGGCCTTCTCTGCTGCGGTCTTGTCTTCGGGCCGCCAGTGCTGTGGAGCGGTGCCGTCCGCGATCGCGTGCAGCCGACGCCGTAGCCAGGTATCCCCTTGGACATCGCGTTGTTCCGAGCCTATCCAGGTCGTGATTTTCCGCCAGATCCCTGCGGCCATCTCGGGAGGGAGACTTGGAATGGCCTGCAAAGCGGCGCTGACGGTTTCCATCGACTCGGTGGGATGTTCGCAGATGAGCTTCGCTGCGTGGCCAACTACACGGCGATGGTGGTCCTTCGACGTTTGTGAACCTGCCCCATCCGGTTCACCCCGCCACTTGGGAAGGGTGGTTGGCGATGCTGTGTCCTTTTCTGTTGGCAACATTCCCGTCACGAATTTCACACCCCAGTCAGGATGGTCTCGTACCAGTCTGGTGAGCGCGTCCACGTGTTCTTCCGTGGTGAGACAGCACCCCCTGGTCCATGCCTTGAGCATGTCGTTGAGGCTGTCCTCGGGTTGCTTGCCATGGTGGTCCGGGATTGGCTCGTCGGCAAGTTTCGAGAGTATGTCGATAGCGAGCGGGGCATGCTCTCGGAACCAACCCAGGCACTCATATGCATCCATTAGTGATGTTCGCTGCTCCAATGTGAGCCAGAAGCTGTCCGTCCCGGTGTGCGTCTCGTCGCCTGTTGCAGTTTCGCCGTAGCCTTTCAAGAGGGCTTTTTGGACGCTGTCGGGTGCTTCGGCGTCTTCTTCCAATATGTCCAGGAAGCGTTCCGGGCAGGCTTCCGCCAGGGAGGGCAGGACGCTGCTGATCGCTCGCAGGTGTTCAACGGTGGTCCCCGACAGGGCTGCGTGCACCGTTTGTTCGACCAGCCCGTCACAGCTGCTCCCGGTGAGCAGATGGTCGAACTCATCGGCGTATTCGCGCAGGAGAATGAGACCCTTGCACAGTCCGTCGAGCATCGTGGTCGAGACCCGGTTTTCCTTTTGCCGGTCAGCGCCCATCGGGTCGTCGGTTGCGATTTCGCTGTCCGATATCGTTTCCGCTTTCGTCAATTCCAGCTGGGTCAACTGGACATAATCCTCAATGATGCGTCTGGTAGCGTACGGTTTCGTTGCCCGCAGCCACGCGTCCAATCTGCTGTTCACGCCTCGCAGCGGTCCTTGGATCCAGGTCATCGGTTCATCGAGCATTGCGAGATCCTGCCAAGCGTCATCCACCGCATCGGGGGTACCCAGTTTCATCAAGCGCCTGATAGCCTCGATGTCGGCTGGGTGATGCCCTTCCCAAGTTCCAACGAGCCCCGCGACAGCCGCGACTCGTTGAAGGTCCCTCGGCAGGTCCCATCGGCTTAGATCCCGTTGTTGCAAGTTGATCCTTCTCAGTGCGTTCGGCGAGCCACTGCTTGCCCGCGCTAGTTGCGCGGCCTTCCCGGGGTCTAGGCCCAAGTCCTGCAAGCACTTGTCAATGCCGGAGCGAGGCTCGCGTTTGACCTCCACGGCCTGCGAACCATGTGTGCGGCGCGTTGTCGGCAGGGCAATCCTTGCCTTATTCGCCATCCCGATCGCGTCTTCTTCAAGACCCGGTGCAGGGACGATTACAAGATTGTCCGAGCGTCCTTCGGCCAGCCTCGAGAGTGCGCCTTTTGAATGGACTACAACCCCTTCAAGGTCGTGGACCGGTGCCGATCCTGTTTCCCCGCCACCTACCTGTTCATCTTCAATCAGTGCTTGAATGAGAAGCGTTGCCTCACCGACCGAGCCTCCGCGCACTGCGATTGGTCCTTGGTGCATTCCCTGTCGCCATGATCGCCACGCCCGTCGTGCATGGTCCACGCTGTGCCCCACCATGCCCATCGTAATTCTCGGATGCGCTGCCTCGCACCATCTGTCAACCCAGGTTTTCAGCCACTCGACATTGTCATTGGAGACTCCGGCCCGATCCTTGAACCACAGTTGAACCGTTGTGAACTCTTCGAGCCAGGTTTGCAGGTCCGTCGCGTCATAGACCGAGATGCTTGCCCACTTTTTCTCCTTTGCTTTGACAGCTTTCCAGTTGGCAGCACCTGTCCAAATTTGCGTCGTGACGAAGACAAAATGTGTCTGCTTCGGAGCCGTATCGTCCTTGAATCGCTTGAGGGCACCTTTGAAGTCATCCGTTGCCTTTCGGACAACATCCTTGCGGGTGCTCACCTCCCAGACCGATTCGCCTTGGGGTATGTGCCGCGTTCGGCGCGGGGATTTCACTTTGATGTCGGGGCCCGGACGCACCGTCTCGCGCCCGGTAGCTCCTTGCACTTCACCTGTAGCAGGTATCTCGGCTCTGATGAGCCGAATCACGAATTCTGGCAGTTGGCGGTCACCAGTGTCTCCCGCGCCCCACTCCTTGATCTTTGCCGACGTAGTCCTGATAACCTCTGGCTCTGCCGGCTGCGTCGTTCTGGCGTTCATGACGGCTTCCAGAGGTACACCCAGTGCTGAGGCCAAGCGCTGGACCGTATCTGCCCTCATCTGCTGTTTGCTCAGCCCCCGCGTGAGGCGGGCCCGAGGCTTGAGGCGGCCCAACCAGCCTTCCAGCCGGTTGGTGGTGGCGGACACCTTCGGGTTGTGTTGGCTGCGCACTGGATCGTTCCAGCGGGACACGAGATGCCACAGCCGCTGGCGCACCTCCGGATCCAGGGGCACCCGTCCCTGGGCCACCGCCTGCCACAGCTCCAGGAGCACCGGGCCGGCCTCCGGCGACCGTTCCCGGACCAGCCGTTGCAGGATGGGGAGCAGGACCCGGTCCAGGTGGGTCAGGGTGTCCTCGTCGAGGCCGCGGAGGTGCCGTTCCACGGTGCGCTGCATGTGCACGGCACCCTGTTGCCGGTCCAGCCCCGACGCGTCCAGGGCCGGCTCGTAGAAGGGGTCGTCGTCGGTCGTCGGGACCCGCGCCCCCGCCGGGCCAGATCCGTGAACCAGTCGCCCCCGTCGCAGCCGGGACCACTCAACCGCAGGTCCAGCCGCTGGCCCTTGGGCCCAAGGACCACGGCCACCGGTCGCTTTGCGCCACCGATGGACAGCCAGGTTTCGTCCACCTCCAGCCAGGTCGGCCTGCGGGTCGGGCCTCCGGCCGGGGGGCATCGCCGGCACGTCCCGCCACAGCGCGCCCGCGCCTACCCCGCAGCCCAGCAGGTCCAGGATGCGGGCCAAACCCCGGAAGCTGATGCTGTATACGTACAGGTCGGCCACCAGGTAGCCGGCCAGCTCGGTACGCTCCACGCCCCGGTAGCGGGTGCGCCGCAGACCGCCCACCGTCTTCAGCCAGCCGAAGACCTCCTCCGCCCGCTTGCGGATGCGCAGGCTCACCGCATAGCCGGCATGGCGCGTCGTGCGTCCGTCGATGGCCGAGTGCTTCTTCTGCGCCACGTGCGGCGTTGCCAGCCGCGCCCGCAGCCTTCACACAAGTCCTTGATATCGTAGCCGCGGTCGGCCCCCAGCGTACGCGGGGTGTTTCGGGGACCGCTTGTGGAAGTGGAACATGTCCGTGTGGGCGCGCTTGAGCATGGACCAGAAAGATTCCATGCCGTTGGTGTGCGTCTGTGCCTGGACATGCTCGGCGACCGAGTGCTTGACCGCTTCGTGATGCGGCAGTATCCCTGTAGGTCGCCGCTTCGTCCGTGTAGACCATGGCGGCCGGGACGGCGTGGGCGGACACAAAGCTCTGCAGCGTCGCCTTGTCGGTGTGCTCAACTACGCGGGCGAAAATCGGGTTGGTGACCCGGTCCCTGGCCCCGACCACACCCGTCTTGCCCATGGTGCCGCGCCCGGTGTCTGCCAATCCCTTGCGCCAGGTGTTGGGCATGTTGCGCCGCTTGTCGCCCATGTAGGTCTCCTCCACTTCGACCAATCCCGCGTAGGGTGTGTCCGTGTCCGCCTGCGGCATCCCAGCCTCACGGATGTGGTGGAGCATGAACCAGGAGATCTTCTGCGATACGTCCACGTCCCGGTGCAGCTTCATGCTGGAGACCGACTTTCAGGCTGGTCAGGCAGAGATAGGTGGCGATGGCCCAGGTGCGCAGGGAAACGTTGGAACTCGCGAGCAAGGTTCTGGTCCTGACGCTGAAGTAGCTGAGGCAATCGGTGCACCAGTACGGCACCGTCTGTACGGCTGCCCATGCCGAAGCCGGCCGCCGCATCCCCCCGGAACGCCTGTGGTTGCGTGCCCCTCATCGAATCGGGGACGGACGGCCCCTAAACACGGCCCCCGGACCGGTGCACCACATCAGGTCTCAAAACGTGTCCAAACTATAGATAGGTGTATTTAGTATGTTACCATAGTGAAACTTGCCAAACTGTCCCATGGAAAATATAGCATGGATACTACAAATTCAGACAGTGCACTAGAGAAGGCACTAGTTCAGCAACAGGAATTGATTTTCGAACTTGAAGATATGAGGGAATCCAAAGTAATCATATATTTCTTGAGCGATCGTAAAGGTGCAGAAGCAAGCATTCGCAGCGATGTAATACCTGTATTGGTGGAACATCTATATCGTATGAGAGAAGACAGCAAGCTGGACATTGTACTTTATAGTGCTGGCGGCGATCAAAAGGCAGCACGCGAGATAGCTGATATATTGTCTAGATTTTCCAGCAATGTGAATGTGCTAGTACCCTTTAAGGCCCTTGGGCATTCAGTGTTGATTGCGAACAATGCTAGCAGCATTGTTGTCACACCGATGGCTGATTTAGGATCTATCGAATCAGTTTGGTCAACAAATTCTCTGAAAACAAGAATTGTAAATCTTGAAACAGAATTTGAGTTGGGTGTTGAAGGTGAGTTGAATGCAAAGCTGACAATGACCAGAGCTTCTCGTGAAGAAAGTGAATTGCTCCACAGGATTTACAAGCGTTGTGCCGACATTCTTGATGTCAATACGGATGTTGACTGGGGTGCTGAGCTTGACAATTTTTTAGCAGAACATGTTAAGTGCCCTGTAGTGATTCTTCAGTCCAAAGGCCTTACACATTATTTTATGGAAGAACATGTGGTAGGTGCGGGCGACTATATTGAAGTTGATCCGGGTTCGTGGCGAAGAGTAGAACATGCGCCATTTTAAAACGTATTTGGAATTGGGCGCGGTAGAGCCGGAAGATGCGTTCCAGTGCCAGCTCGGGGGCGGTGCTGTAGGGGATCACCCTCTCCTTCATCTACGGGGCGTCCTCGCGGGGCAGGACATACACCTTACGGCCCGGCCGCTGCACGTGGGACCCGGTGTAGCGAAAGCGCTGGACCGCGTCCTTGCGCGGCCAGCCCACTGTATGCAGTCCAGTGCCCCACGCCCTCCACGACGTTCTGCGTGCTGGGCCGCTGTCGGCAGCCACTCACCGCACCTAGAGCCTCTCTCCGACCCGGTCATCGACTGCCTCCCGCAACAGGGCCACGCCCCTGGCGACGGTCGGCTTCCGGCGGGACTGCGTGGCACCCGTGGACTTCTGGGCACAGAGAGAGAGTAGGCACCGCCCTCCGCCAGTTGCCCATGGCAACAGTCCTCGCCCACCAGGTGCCTGAAGTGGTACTCCGCATCAAACAGGCTCCGCTGTGACGACCGTTTGCCCAACATGCCTCGCGCTCCCCGATGGCACACCCCTGCCCCTCATTATTAACCCCCTGTCAACCCCGACTAGGGGGTTTCCGATTGGACTTTTAGAAGTCCCTTTCATTTGTTTTTACTGCACGATTTTCCTGTTGTTTCGTATATTTGCTGAAGACTTGAATAGATGGTACTGATGTGCCCTATCAATTTGTCAGCATGGTGACGTTGCTCATTATTAACCTTGTTGATCTCCTTATTAACCTCATTGATTTTTTCGTCAAGTTCTTTTGACACTCGTACAAGTTGACTGTCAATTTCCTTAGCCACTTGATCGGCGGTTTCTTGTTTGAGTTCATGTTCTATTGAATCTTTAAAGAACTGGTATCCCCAAAAAGCTAACACGGCAACAACAATTCCCAGTAACCCCATGAAGGTTTGCACTAGAGCTATTTGCACATTGATTATGTCTAAGCCGTGCCTGCTGGAAATTGCAAAGGGTAGCAAGTATGGGACTACTATGCATACGATGATTGCTAATCCTATTATTAGTAGAACATGGCTGGTTTTCATGATGTGTGGTGCGATTCCGTATTGTAGCAAGAAGGCTAGGGAGTGTCCCCATACCTCATAAACTCATTGTATCATGTGCCACACCGTTGTAGCCCATGTCACCAGGGCGATTGCATCTAAATAGGGTACCGGGGCAGGTGGACGCAGGGCTACAATGGGCGATTCTGGATTCAGCCTGCGGAGAGCCCCTCATGGACCGCCCGATGCCTGCGTCCCTGGTCGAGATTCTGGACGCCCTGGAGGATCCGCGGGTGGACCGGACCAAACTGCACAACCTGACGGACATCCTGGTGTTGTCGGTGCTGGCCGTGATCTGCGGTGCCGACAGCTTTGTGGCCATCGCCCTCTTCGGCCAGCTCAACGAAGAGTGGCTGCGCACCTTTCTGGCACTGCCCCATGGGATCCCCTCGCACGACACGCTGGGGCGGGTCTTCGCACGGCTGGATGCGCGCGGGTTCGAGGAGGGCTTCCGGGACTGGGTGCAGGAGGCCTTCGAGCTGACCGCGGGCCAGGTCGTGCCTGTGGACGGCAAGAGCGTGCGCGGCTCCCACGACCGGGGGCGGGGCTTGGGCCCCCTGCATCTGGTGAGCGCCTGGGCCCAGGCCAACCGGCTGGTGCTGGCCCAGACGGCGGTGGACGACAAGTCCAACGCAAGCACGGCCATCCCGGAGCTGCTGCGCAGGCTGTGCCTGAAGGGCTGCCTTGTCACGCTCGACGCCATGGGGCTGCCAGAAGGCGATCGCGCGCCAGATCCGGCAGCAGGGGGCCGACTATGTGCTGCGCGTCCGGGACAACCACAAGGGGCTCCACGCGCGTCTGGAGGACACCTTCGCCTTGGAACGGGCCGGGCACTTTGCCGACTATGCCCACGACTATGCGGACACGGTCGGCAAGGACCACGGGCGCATCGAAACCCGCCGCTGCTGGACGACCGGCGACCCCGCCCTGCTCGCCCATGCCGACCCCGACCGCGAGTGGTGCGACTTGGCCAGCCTGGTCTGGGTCGAGTCCGAACGCCGCTGCGGAGACCGGGTCACGACCGATATCCGCATCTTCATCTCCAGCCTGCCGCCCAAGGCCCGGCTCCCGTGGCAGGCGGTGCGCGGGCACTGGGCCATCGAAAATGCCCACCACTGGGTCCTGGACGTGGCCTTCGGCGAGGACGACAGCCGCATCCGCACGGGATATGCCGCCTACAACATGGCCATCCTCAAGCGCATCGCCCACAACCTGTTACGGCAGGACCGCACCCTGAAGGTGGGCATTGCCAACAAGCGGCTGGCGGCGGGCTGGGACAAGAACTACCTGTGTCAACTGATTGGTCTCAAGCCCAAACCCATTTAGATGCAATCGCCCTGCTGCATGGGCCCGGGATGGGCAGGAGTGGATGTAGAGATTGTCGACCATGCGTGGCCCCTAGCCGAGTCGCCTGTACCGGTTCCTAAACGCTTCCCGGCCGCCCTCCATCACTCGGCAGACCTCATCTCGAATGGCCCCTTCCTGCAGGGAGCCGGACTGTTTGACGACGCACTGGCCTCCATCGAAGGCCAGTGCGTGGACCATTTCCGCATCACCGTTTACGACGATGTTGGGGTTATGGGTCACCACGATGATCTGGCGTCTGAACTTGTTCTCTCTAATCTGGCGCACGACCAAGTCGTAGATCAGATGGTTGTCCAGGTCGTCTTCCGGCTGATCGAGGACCAGAGGCTCCTCTCCATGCGCCAGCAGGAAAGCCAGCATTGCCGCGGACCGCTGGCCGGCTGACGCCTGCGAGATTGGCTGAAAGTCCTTACCATCCCCTGTCCGACTGTACCTGACGGCAAGCCCATCCTCCGGGAACCAGGTCAGGAAGTTGTCGAGCAACTCCGGCCGGCGACCAGACTCCCGTTCAAGATAGTTGTTCAGGCGGCCGCCAAAGCTGCCCTGCCCAGCGCACGCCGATTCGAGTCGCTGCTTCAGCTCTGCCAGACGGTCATCTACCTTTGCGATTCGCGCATCGGGATCGTCCGGCAGTTCCTTGAGGAGTTCAGCCACAATGCCCTTGGAGGGCGACTGGCTGCCTTTGGTGAGTATGTCATCGGCAAACCTGTCATCCCGGACGTTCAGCACCTGGCGGAAGGACCGCTCGATGATCTGCAGGTCGTCCCCATAGGGCTGAACCTCTATCCGCACGAAGTTGTTCTGTGACAGTGTGTTGGCCAGAAAGTCACGGCGGGCACGAGTCATGGCGCGGCGCGCCTCACCGACTTCTTGTAGGCGCTGCTGAGCTTCTCCCACCAGCCTGGCTCGCTCATCCCTGTCCGACTGGATGTCCTTCATCACGGTTTCGAGTCGCTGCTTTTCCTGTACCAGGGATGCGTACTCGTTCGGGTCCGTGACGCCCTCCTCTTCAAGGCTCTTGACCAGATCGCGATAAGCCTTATCGGCCTCCTCCACCAGTGCCGCCCACCTGCTATTGTTCAGCGTTTCGCGCTGAGACTCGGCGACTCCCCGGAGGTTCTGCGCTACTTCCCGCGACTGTTGACGCGCCGTCTCAACAGCCGCCCTCAGTGCGGCCGCCAATTCGACTACCTGCCAGTCCTCTTGCGATGCTTCTTCGAACAGACCATCCGGCAGGTTGTCCATGCTGAGGCTCTCTGCCGTGTCTTCGATCTGCTTTGCGGCTTCCTCGACCGCCTCGAACTGGCGGTCTATCTCCTGGCGTTGTCGCTGACAGCCTCGATAGGTTGTCAAGACGGCCGTACGCCCTGACTCTTCGTAGCGGGCGAGCTTACGCTCAATGTCCTGGAGTGCAATCGTGGTCGGGCCCTCAAGTCCACCCAGCTTGCTTTCCAGCTCGCGAATCCGCGCCTTGGAGGAATCGAAGGCTGCGACAGCCATATCGAGCTTGCTCCGCAGCTCTCCGACTCCGGCGGCCCGGTCGATCTCTCTCAACAGCGCCGTCGGGTCGTCCCCGGCCAGTTCGGCGATCTGTCCCTGGCTGAATAGCTGGAGGGGAAACCGGTCCGCCGTAACGTCCTGCACGCCTGAGGGTTGCCACTGACCGGACGTGGACTCATCCTCGACAGACGTCGCCGTGCCGTCCTTCGCCCAGTTGACGCGATGCTTCACGCCGTCACGGGTCAGCGTCCACCGGAAGTTCGTGGAGTCCGTCAGGCCGCCGTCCCTGGTGTGATCGGACGGCACCTGATTGAACCGATTGAACGTTGCCTTGGATTCGCTGTAGCTGGGCAGCGCCTCGAAGTCCGAATGACGCCGCGCCGCGATTCTCAGCGCATGGAGGACCGTCGACTTGCCCGTCCCCCGTCCTCCGATCAAGGCGTTCAACCAGGGGTTGAAGTCCAGCCTCGCAGGCGTTGGCCCGCGCCCCATGTAGCGCGCCTCGCCAATCTCTATAGACTCGATGCGGTGACCTGGCAACGTGAATGGATCGAAGGCTTCCGGCGCGTCGCTTCGCCGGATGGAGAAGCCCCCACCGTCGAGCAGCGCCAGGCGCAGCCCTTCAAGGGATGGCTTTGTCATCTTCACCCAGGTGTAGTGGGAACCCGGATAGCGTTCCTCGGACTCGCCATCGGGGTGATGCGAGTCGGACCCGAGGACCTCAGCCCAGGCCAGCTTCCGCTGCACGTACAGTTCCGGCTTCTGGAACCCCGGGTCCACGACCTCCATCGCCAGGATGCCCTCACAGTCCAGTACCTGATTTACAGTGTTGGCATCGAGCGCCATTTTCTTCGAGGCGGCGCTTTGGGTGCGAAGCAGGCCCTTGGGCCTGTCCGCGTGGGCGAGAATGGGGATCCCCCCTCTGTCCAGGACGGTCTTCACAACCTTCACGGGCGACTCTCTGGTAACGCCGTCGCTGTCTCCCTTGGTGCCGCCATAGTCGACGGCGCCAAGGAGCGAGTCGATGTCGGACGTGGTCGCGTCAGTGTCGAAGATCGCGAGAAGATGGAAACCCCCATTGACGGATAGCTCCACTCCGGGGAACAGGTGAAGGGGCCGGAACTCCGGGTGGTTGGACGACTCGAGGTCGTCCAGCTCCTTCCTGAGGTGGTCAAACGATTCACCGGTGTTGTGGTCCGTGACCGCCACGCAGTCGACCCCGGCGCGCATGAAGCCGAGCAGCCACTCCGACAATGGGAGCTGCTTCAGGGAGGACTGGTTCTCTCCCTTGCCATAGTCCACGGACGCCTTGGTGTGAGTGTGGAAGTCGAACTTCCACCACCTGGCGCCCGGGTGGTTCCAATCGGTGCTTGGGTCAGTCGTCAAGCTCGTGTCCTCCCCGTTTCTGTTTCTTCGACAGGCTGGGTCGGGCGCGCCGGACCCTAGCTCCCTGCCTCTTGAGCGCGCCCCGCGACCCCGACGGGGCCGTGCCTTCCCGGTATTACCTCTACCGGTGTGGGAATGAGCCACTCGGAGCCAGCCTTCACGGCGCCGCGGACCCTTCCGTCCCTGGCCAGCTTGCGCACCCGGCGCTCCGAGACGCCCAGGTGGAGAGCCGCCTCTTTGACCGTGACGTTGCCGACGTCATCGGGGGCGACCTCGGATCCCAGCTCGAACTCGATGGGGCTCGGATCCTTGAGGGTGCTCATCTCGTGGATCAGGAACCCGATGACCTCGCCGTCGTCGTCCAGCCGCTTGAGGACCCGTTCGTCGTCGGTGGCCGCGAAGTAGCCCTCCCTGAGAGCCCACAGGACCTCAAGCATGTCCCCCTCGTAGTCGTAGGAGACAAACACCTTTCTGCTCGTCATGGCCGCTTTCCTTTGATGCTCCGGGCCAGGTAGCCGGTGAGGATGAAGGAGTATTCCGTCTCCCTCTTCACCACCAGGCACAGGTAACGGTTTCTGCCCCGCAGGTCGGTGTAAAGCCGGTAGTAGAACTGGACTTGAGGGCTGGACCTGGAGGGCCTCAACGCGTCGGGGTCGGCGAGGACCTCAGCGAAGCGGTGCATCTGGAAGGCCATTTCGGAATGCCTCCGCAGAATGTGCCCGAGCCGCTCGCCGGTGAGCCGGACTTCGTTGCCGTGTTCATCGGTGAACTGGCGCACGCCGCGCCCCATCACCGGATACCGTACTGGAAAGTATACCGCTCGGCGGTATGGCCCAGCAAGAGGGAAACTATGGTCAGTGGCTGGGACCGTGGTTCAGAAGGCGAACACGGGCATCCGGACAGCGGCAGTAGGGCACATTCGGAATGATGCCTACACCGACACGGACTTCCACCGCCCATATACCTGGTACCGGTGCAGGACTACAAACCGGCCTTACTCAACTCATCCTGCAACGCGCGCAATCGACGATGGCGTTCCCGAAACTCGGCCATGAAGTCGGTCCATGTTGATTCCTGCGACATCTGTCGGTAAAGGTCCCGCACCTTGGCCAGATAGATACATGCCTGTTGGTATCTTTCCCGACCGCGAGCCTGTATCAACTTCTCCGCTTGTTTCCGATAAAGTTCGACTGCGGCCTGGGGTCGTGTCTCCGCAGCAGCTTGGGCCACACGAAGCAACCGATCACCGCCATAGTGGGAGACCTGCTCCAGTTGCCGCACCGATTTCAACGCCAGATCAATTTCGCCTTCTTCACCGCCACTCAAAGCCATAAGGTCAATCGCATTGGTATCAATATTCCGGATCTGGATCCTCATGCCAATCTGTGGCGTGAGGATCCAGGTCATACAGGTACGCCTTTTCACATTCCAGGCAAAGAGGGACATTTTCACCAACTCCCGGATCATCCCTCAAATCCCGGTAAACAGCAGCCACCTGCTCCTGTTCACACCAAGCACAAAACACTGGTTCATCTAGATGGGGAATGACCCACCGTTGCAACCACTTCTTGGCCACATTCAGCCTCCTTGACGATTTGTATGCCTGTGCGGCTTCTTGTTTGGATGTTCAACTGTACGGTTAGGGGCATTCTGCTTCAGTTCCGCGTTCAAGTTAACGGAGCGTGTAACATCTGCCCGAGTGGTGGGTAGGATAGGCAAAAACTCACTCCAAAGGATTTGGGTGCGGGCCACGCCCAACGTACCTATCGCTGTACTTGCTTGGCCTGGGCAGTCTCGCTCATGGTCAGTGGCGATTTGGGGCTTGGGATCATGCATCGGACCCCGCCTACAGGATGGAGCCGCCGTCCACCTCGCGGATGTCCCGAATGAAGTCGTCCAGGATTTCCTGTTCATGTCGGCGGCGTTGACGCTTATCGTGCAACTTGCTGTAGGAGTCACCGGGGGCATCATAGGTTCGGGATGCAAGATACCAGTCCCCGGGATGTGCCACCATGCCTAGGGCGCGGGCGAGGGCCGTCCGGAAGCTGTGCTTACCGGTATCGGGGATGTGCCAAGCATGATCAGTGTCCCATTTCATGCCTGATTCCACCATGTGGTAGTTGTAGTCAACGTGGACGATGAAGACGGAACAGATGGCGCCGGTCTGACTTCCGTCATGGACCACGTTCCACGCGTCTAGGTTATTGGGGCCACCGACACCTCGCTTGTCATCGTCGTAGGTGCAGGGGGCGATCCGGTACGTGGAGAAATGGGGCCGGTGTTCCAGCTTGAGGGTGCGAGCTTCCTGTTTGTGCTTCACGACGTTCGTTACCTGTGGGGATGATGTATGTAGGCATGTTAACAGCCACTTCGGTTCAAGTGTCGGGTGTTTCGCCAGTCTGGCAGGGCAATCGCATGTTGCACCGGTTCTGGGTAGGATGAGGGTCTTCGTTCCATCCCAGGAGATTCCCCTCATGGCCGGCCCTGCTCCTGTACCCCTGGTGTCCCTGCTCATCGAGGTCGAGGATCCCCTGCGGCCCCAGGCCTGATGCCATTCCCTGGAGGCCATCCTCCTGATTGCCACCTTGGCCGTCATCTGCGGTGCCGACTACGTGCTGCGCGTCCGGGACAACCACAAGGTGCTCCACGCGCGTCTGAAGGACACCTTCGCCCTGGAACGGGCCGGACACTTCGCCGGCTATGCCCACGACTACGCGGACACGGTCGGCAAGGACCACGGGCGCATCGAAACCCGCCGCTGCTGGGTGACGGGCAACCCCGACCGCGCATGATGTGACCTGGCCAGCCTGGTCTGGGTCGAATCCGAACGCCGCGGCGACCGGGTCACGACCGATGTCCGCATCTTCATTTCCAGCCTGCCGCCCAAGGCCCGGCTCCAGTTGCTGCAACTGTATGGAGTGGGGAGTCTCCGGGTTGTGATGGACAGGGTGACCAAGCGCCCGCGCCCCATGCCAGCTTGTAGACCCCGGAAACTCCCGTCGGCTCCGCGAAGAACTTTGCCGGCCGTCGACGGAGACCACATGCAAGAGGTTGCCGCGATGTTGTGTGCATAATTGCCTCATGCCACACAGACCTTTCTCTGCGAGATCACCGGCCAAACTGGGGCGTTGCCGGATGGCCCCGAGAGGAAATGCCCATCCCGTGGAGCCGCTTGCATGATTCCGGGCTTCACGCCCCGGGGGGATCTGCCGCCTGGCCTTCACGTGGCTGCCTGGGAAGAATTGCAGGAGCGGTTCGGCTACAATGAAACTCGCCGGAAGCAGTTGAGGGGCCTTCGGGAGGTTGCGCGCCACCTGAAGCGGGCCGGCGTGCGCCGGCTCTACATCAACGGGAGCTTCGTGACCGACAAACCACATCCCAACGACTTTGACGGTTGCTATCCGGCTGAGGAGGCGGACATGCATCTCCTGGAAACCCCCTTGTACACCCACAACCGGGAGGACATGAAGGCGCGCTATGGGGGCGAGGTGTTCCCCGACGTGCATATCCCCGGCCGGGGGCGGCACCCCTTGGACTTCTTCCAGTCCACGCGCGCGGGCGAGCCCAAGGGCATCGTGGTCTTGTACCTGGAGGAGTTGCCATGATCCACAACGAACGCGAGTACGAGCACACCCGGTGCCAAGCGGCGGAACTGGAACGGGCCCTGGACAACTGGCCCGCCGCCCCGCCGCCGGACGTGTTGCCCGGCGTGTGGGAAATGGCGCGCCGCGGCGCGGCTTGGCGGCTGGATGACATGCGAGCCGAATTGCGGGCGTATGCCCCGCCGGCCTGCGCTACGGTTCAGGTCAGTGTGGGCGTTGTTGCGTTTCCAGCCATCAGCGATTCGTTTTGGCTTTCTGCATACCGGCACCACAATGAATCGATACAGGACCTGTCACGTTGCAGGTGGCCGCATCACAGGGAGTCGGATCAGCTGTCCCCCGTCCACCCGGAGGTTCCCCATGTCCCGGAAGAAGCGCAGGGGTCGTCGCACACAAGCGGTTCCCATGGCCCCCGCCAAGGGCCGCTTGGTGGATGAAGGGCGGTTCCCCGCGTCGCTGTTCCCCGGTGATCCGACCGATGCGGAGGCCGCGGGCCAGACCGCAGTAATGCAGTTGGCATACCTTGAGGACCGACTGGAGGAAATTCTCGCCGGGAGCCGGGACGATAGTGCGGACGCTGTGCTGTCCACCTCCGCAGGTGGCGGATCCGAACTAATCCTATACATGGGACATGATCTTTGTCTCGTGCGCGGCGTGGTGAAGGATACGGCGGACAGGGGGGAACTCAAGGTTCTATTCCGTTACGCGTGGCTTACGCGCCGCGCTGGCACGTCCATGGTGCAGGATGCAGCCTCCCCACTGGAAGAAGCACTGGACGAGGCCTTGCGGGTCGCCGGGCGGGGGGACCCCGCCGTCATGCCGAACATCGTCGCGAAGTGGGTACAGGAAGCGCAGGCCGCTCCCGCTGCCCATTTGGCGGGGGCCCTGTTCCGGTTCTATGCGATAGCGCGCCGCGCCTTGGGCCCCGCCACCTTCAATTTGCCGGACAGCCCCGATTCGGAGTTTGGCACGGCGTGTTGGATTGAGGGCGTGTTGACGGCCCTGGCCCGCCAAGCTGCCGGTTTGGACCTGATGCCGGAGAAGGGCCCGCCCGGAGCCGTCCCCGAAATGCTGGTCGTGCAGACCAGGATGGAAGACACCGAACAAATGTGAAACCCACGGGCCGTCGGTTGCAAGTGGACAAGGGGCCGTCGGCAGCCGCCCCGCAAAAGATCCGGTGCCGCGTTGAACAGCAACGCGTTCTGCCAATGGGTTGTTTGTCAAGCAGAGAGTGCTGTTGGCCAAGGTGCCTGGGTCCCGGCTTACCGCGTTCGGAACGGTGGGCAGCTTGTACATGCCGGCCCGGGTCCGTGCACGGCCGCCCCCAATCCCGACTGTCCGGCAGGCCCCCGGACACGCCGCACAAGGTTGTAGAATGGCTTCAAGGCAGGCCCGATATTTGGTGAACAAGGTTTTCTGCCAACCTTGGCGGATGGGCAGATCAATCCGCCCGCGAGGGATGCCCGCGTTGATGGAAGAGGATCCATGCCTGCAACACAACTTCTTCCTCCCCACAGCGGAAGATCGCCGCCTCCCATCGGTGGAAGGTATCCCACTCAGGATCCGGTGGCACCTTCATCCGGACAGCAGTCAAACTGGAACCGGGAGGGGTATGCCACAGGGAACAGACCCGATCCCGCGGGATAATCACATTCACGGCCTACTATGGGGACAGGGTCCCCGCCGCATTCGCGGTGAAACAGGGCCTGCCGAAAACTGTGGGAGGGCTGGTACCCGGCAGCACGGATCCCTTTCGCCCCTGGCTTTAGCCATACGAACTGAACTCCGGCCCTGCGTCTGAGACGAACCCCGCTGCCGGCTTCGAGACCGCGACATCAGCCGACCCCGTAACCGGGGTGGTTGCACTCTTGGACTGGCACCATTGCCACTTCACAGCCAAAGCCATCCACCGCTTCCTCTAGGAGCAGCGACAGGAGCAGGAGTAGATGCAAGCTCGGCAATGCCTCTGGGACCGACTGGATACGTCCTTTGCCCACGAAGACCTGGATCCAGATAGAGACCACCCGGCAGAAAGAACCCTGGGACAGGCCCTGTTCAACCCCCGGGCCCGGCGCTGGCTGGTAGAGTTCTGTGCGGATGAGGGGCACCCGGAATTGGCTGCCTCACTCCTGCTCTGCCTGTGTCGGCTGCCGGCCCTGTACCTGGTGGAGTGGGAAGAACAGTTGATCATCCGGGCTTTGGCCTGTGACGATATGGAAATCCGGGACGCGGCCGTGCAGTTGGCGGGCGCGTGGGGCGGCGATCATCTACAGGGCCTCCTCCAGTCCCATCAGGATAGCGAAGGCTGGCTTCAGGACTACATTGGCTCGGTTCTGGAAGATTGGAGCATCTGAACGTTGTACCTGGTGCGCAATCTGAATCTTCCCCGCTGGAAGAAACTGGGGGACGGACCCCTGACAGCCCAAATTCTGTCTACCGAGCTCCGCTGCCCCGGGAACGTCATGTCCTTCTGGCGCTGCCAGAATCCAGAGGATGACACCGCCCTCCACGAAGTGGCCCTGGCCTTGGTGGCCAGCCCCCGACACTTGGAGGCTGTATCCCTAGTATGGCTACAGGAAGCGCGACTGTGCCAGGAAGGTTTTGTGCTGCAGGATTCACCGGGCAACACGTACGTGGCGGCTCTGAAGAACCACCATGTCGATGTCCGGGACCTGAATACAGAGCGTTTTGTCCGATTGGCCCGATTATTGCAGGCATCAGTCCAAGACGGCAATCACCGCAAGATAAATGAAAATCGGCTCCGCAATCTGCTGTTGACGGCCATACAGGAAGACCGCTTGCCGGTTAGTGAGCTGGATTCCCCCCTGTTGACCAAGTTGCTGGGCCGGCTGGAGGGAGAGTTCCGCCAGTCGGCGGAACAGGTCTATTTGGATAGGGGACTGGAAGCACGACTGAAATCATTTCGGTCGGCCGCGGCCTGGTACGACCTGAACCCGACCGAAAAAAGTCGGCTGCGCGAGCTGCAGAGCGCAGTGAAAGACCAGCTGAAAGAATCGAACCGCCCTGAAGCCGCCCCTGACGGCGTTGACCTCTTGCGAGCGGTTCAGAAGGGAGGCCAGGCCCCCAGCACCATCCTTGCCGTGTTGGCCGACAGTGTGGAAGGCGAAGAGAGCGCTCCATCCCCTTGAACTCCCGATTTGCGGCCCATTGGAAGCCTATGGTTTGGACACATTTTGAGGCCTAGGCCGGCGTGCCGGTCCGGTTCCGGGCCGTGTTCAGGGGCCGGTCGGTCCCGCTGCAAGTTGCTGCGCTGCGAGACCACGGCCAAGCGCAAGCAGGCCGGCTGGAACGACAGCTACCCGCTCAAGGTCCTGTCAAATTTGAATGCGATTGCCTTGGTTGCCGATCCTCCAACTCGCAGACCTCCGACAGGTGTGTGTGATACACTCTACGAGTGTTAAGGAGGTGAAAGATGATGCCTCTTTTTCTCCGGTAATCGGACGACCGCTAACATGTTCTCGCTCTATGCAGAGCCGAAGGTCGTCCGTTACCTGACCCCCACAAGTCTCCTGACTTCACCGTGTTGCTGGATCCTGCGCGTCCGGATCGGGGGCGAGTCTGCCGAAGATCCGGTATCTGCAGTGGTATGTGGTCCTGTACGTGTAGCCCATCGTGCGGTGGGGGTTGTCCTGGTCGTACGGGTGCTGTCGCTAGTGGGTGACCATGTGCTATCACTACCGTAGCCAGCACCTCAAACCACATGAGGTACACCTGTAGTGCTGGGCGGACTGCAGGCGGGAGATGTGGGGCTCACAGCCGAATCTCGGTTGCGGTTGTATTCAGGCGGTGTAGTGGAGGATAGCCCGGATGTGTTCCGGGGATAGCGGTGGGCCATCGAGGAGACGATGTATCCCCCCCCCGGCAGGTCCAAATGGACGCTCTGGAACCGATCCTGCAAGCGTGACAGGCGGATCCGGCGCGGGTGTGCCGCCGGTACGGCTGGGACTGGCTCCAAGGCAATCGCACTCAAATTGGGGTTGTGCCGCTTGTGGGCAGGTTCGGCGTGTTGGGAGGCCAAAACCCGTCGCTACACCGGGAACAACGCCAATTGAGAGGAGCTTGTATTGCAAAGTTGACAAAGGTATTCCCCGTCCACCAGGGGTGTCCCAACCAGTGTTTCGTCTTCAATGGGGTGGACCGGAACTGCGGACTGGATGCGGGTCCGCAGTGAATCAGACTCCCAGCCCCGTTGTACTCTGGCGTTCCATGGACGGGGCTGGAGTATGGTGTAGGCGGGGCTGTTGGGTATACGCTCACCCGATGCCTTCAGCCAAGGGGTTGTTCGCCGGTGTCAGTACGGTACGAACGCATCCCGGAACTCAGGCAGGATGCGTGGTTCGGCTTCATGCGAACAGGTTGATTCCCCCTCGGGGGGGAACCCAGGGCTTCCTTTCAATGCCAATGCTGTCAAGGAACCTATCCTGGATGGCTTTCCGGGTGCTGTTGGGGTAGGCGTTCCAGGCAGAAGGGGCGATGCACAGTTCCTCGCACAGTTCCAGAAGGTCCTGTGAAATCCTGAAAGGCAGGTCGGGGCCATCCTTGATCACTTCGGTCAACAGGTAATTCTCCTTCCACGCCAAATCCTGTTTGGCTCGGGAACCCTTGGGCAGGGTTGTGCAATAGTGGTAGACCACAAGATGCCCATGGTCGTAGGGGATTACCGTACAACCACACGCGCCGGTGCACTTCGAGTCGGCCATCGTTGCCATTCCCTCTGCGGGACTCCAGGAAGTAGCGTGGGCAGCCGCTATGCGCGGCCGCCCCGGTATGTGCCGAACCAGGTGTCGGACACACCATGAGCCCCCTTGCTTCGCGCCCAGTGCCTGCAGCAACACCCGCCTGGGTTGTTGCAGGTTGTCGACGCTGTCCCCATCCACGGTGGGAAGGGATGTCCACATCGCGTCCACCTCGGGATCTTGGCTGCGCCATGTCTTGGCCGCCGTATCTACGTGCAACTGCCGAAGCAGGGCCCTGTGGAACATCAGGTTCAGATGGTAAGCGTCCGGGTTCTGCAAGTCCATGTTGTCTCGGCTGTCGATGGCGTTGAACACCCTGTCATGCTGTTCGCAGCAAAACTTTGCGCGCGTGGCCCGTCCAATGGGCTCAAGGCTGGGTTGGGATTCCCTCTGACGCTGAAGCAGCGTGGATTCATCCGCGCCTTGCTTCAATGCCTTGAACATCCCTTTGGGTAGGCCCTTGTGGCGGGAGAACCAATATACCTTGCCCTGCGAAGCCAGTGTCTGTAGCCAGGCCTGGGAAACGGCATGGGCCCCTATTGCGGGTTCCTTGCAGGCGGTGGTGTAGTAGCACCCATCCGCGGCCTGTAGGCACTCTTCCCATGCCTTGAGGCGCGTAAAAAAGTCCTTCTTGGCCATTGCCTAAATCCTATTGTTGGTTACAGCCTGCGAACAAGAAGGCAACAGCATGGGGGAGAACTGGGTCTTTGTCCATGCGAAACTCTTGGAGCCCGTACGTGAATCCCATCCTTCGTTCCTGCCATGTGCTTCATTGGCGGCATTCTGAATCCTGTAACGGGTTTCCTTGGCCCAATGCCCCCAACTTGGGCGACGTGTGGGAGAAGAAAGGCCAAGGCAGCGATGCCATGACATCGGAGGCCGCAGCCATCAACGACGCCATCCGGCATTACAGCAAGTGGAGGCAGCGCCCCGGAGGCTATCGTGGCCTACGCTGGCAAGTGATTGACTCCGCAGGCATCGAGGTACACAGCGTGCCCCCGTAACCCCTTGAGGGGGAGCCATCCATCCGCGCAGCGTACATGCAGGCCCTCGCCGGAACCTGCGAAGGATTACTTCGTGGGACCCCTGCCAACCGCACCCATGCCCTATCTGTGGACGAACGGCCCGAAGGTACACAGTCGAGGTTGGCACCACCCACCACGCCAGGCTGGCGGATCTGGAGGATGGGACCGCACAGGCAATCTGGGAGTACCGTATGGACCAATGGGGATGGCCGACGCGCTGGCAAACGACCCTACCGTACCCTTTCCGATGGCGCGATGGGGAGGTCCCCGCCGTCCTGCCTCGAGCCGCCAGTGGCACCCTCGCGCCAGCCGCGCCCGTGGATTGAAGCGGCCAGACCGCCCTTTCAGGTGATCAAATGTGTCGGCAATCCGGAAGGTTGTCGAGATTGTCGGAACCATAGGAATTGCGATTTGTCCTCAGGTGCTTGCCCGTCGCGCGGTTCATGACGTGAACATTCACTCTGCCGCCATAGGGGTCCCGTACGTAGTAGGTGTGAATCCTGTTCTCGATCTCGCTGATCGCAGTTTCCTTTCTTGTATGTCCCCAAGAACCACAGAGTGCGGTGATGTCACCCCAGTCGTCCTTCCCGGTTCCCGTCACTTGCCGATCTGCCATCTCAGCCTCCTGGTGGTGGCGATTGTTGTGTTTGCACGAAGGCCATGCACATTGTGGGCTGGTTCCCCTTCCGGGAACAGTTACAGCTTGGTTAATCTTGGTCTGAACTGTTCAGAGGCGGTGTTGGCTGTCAAGTCTCGATGGCTGTTGACACAGGGTTCTTCAGCCAAGGAACTTGGCCTCGAATCGCAGTGTTCAGGATCAGGGAGCAACTTGCGCATGGTGGCCACGAACGCTACCTTCTTGGGCTGTAACTATCACCGCAATCACTGCAACGAGAAGCCAGAGTGGATGTTCCGCCCAGCGTCGCCGTTCGTGGGCGCGTGCGGCCGCGGCGTTGCGTGCGACACGGCCCTGCCAGTGGTCCAGGACCTCCGCTGACATCCGTCGCTCATCCCGCTGCAGGTTGCGAAACAGGGTCGGCACCGCGTCCAGGGCTTCCGTCACCTGGTGCAGCGTCAGGCCGGGTTGCTTTTTTGTGTGCCAGCTTGCCCTGCTACAGGAGCAGGCACAGAGTCATGTGACGATGCCAACCCTGCCTGCTGCGGCTCTCGTAGTCGTCCGGATCCAGTAGTTGCTTGCCTTTTCGGAAGCAGGTCTCGATGGCCCAGCATGCGCTGGTTAGGTGCTCCAAACGGGCCGGCTGGATGTGGCGAGGGGCATGACAGAGGAACACCCGGACCGGGTCCGCCCCGGGCTGGCGGTGCCGTACGAGCCAGATTTCGGGGCCCGACAGGCTGCCGCGGGACGCGGCCATCCACCGGATGGCGAAGTCGGCGTATTTGGGGACGCGGCTGGTCTCTGGCCCCCAATGCCGCGTCCGGGCATCCGCGGGAAGTTGTGCGGCCAGCACCCGCGCCTTGAGGGAGGCCGGATCCCCGGGCACCAACCGCGGCCGGGTATGGAGCACGACGACTGGCAGCGCGTTGATTGAAGATGCACAGCCTCGGAACGGTCAACATGGCCGTGGGACCGGATCGTCTTCCGCCCGCGTCTGGAGCGCGTTGTTGCAGGTCGGTCCTTCACCAGTTGGTAGCGCCATCTTCGAACAGCCCACAAAGAGAACTTGCCGTGACGGTTCTGGAGTACCGTTTGGCCGGCATTGGAGTTGCCGCGCCTGACGGTTGTCCAAATCGGCATCACGATCCGTATTGAATCGGGTTCGGATTGGACCCGGCCGCTGTCGGGTGCTACGCTCCGGCGGTTTCGGTCGCGACGCGATCCCCAAGATGCCGGAGGTACGCCGTTCATGTCGTCCCACGAACTTACCTGTCCGATTTGGGGTGATCCACCAAACCCAGCGGAAATTGGGCATTTCGGACAGCCCTGCAACTCACCGCGTGCCGGTGGTCGCTTTACCTTGGAATATTCCGGTGCCGTTGAACTCAGGCCGAATTATCGGCCGCTGACCGACAGACAGAGGGCCAATCTCAGCTACTGGATCTACCGGCACAACCTCGACTATGGACTGTTCGATGAATCTCCGGAACCGGGCGAGGCGCCGTTGACAAGGGTATTTGCACAAAGGTGCCATGATTGGTGGGGCCTGTGCGAAGGCATGACCGACCGGTACACTGGGGGTCTCTACACCAATCCAGTCCCCGGCGTGTGGTCATGCTTCGCACTTCCTCATTGTATCCGCTGTCCCGCGAGCTGGAGCGGCACCTGCCGTCGGTCCAGGGCCGTCTGCGCCGGGGCCTGGCCCTGTGGGTGAAGGGCACGCTGCTGGCCCACAACGGCTGCCAGGATGCGGTGGCCGCGGCCCTGGAGACGCACGGCGGCTTCGAGACGGTGCGCCGGGAACTGCGGGAGTGGACCTGCGACGATGGCGACCGCATTCTGTCCTGGGGACCGGCGACGGAGGTGGACGCGGAGGCCTGCTTCCCGGAGCTGCTGCGCTGGGTGCAAGCGTGGTGGACGCCCTGCGGGGAGGATGCCGACCCGGCGTCCCTGGTCCTGGCCCTGGACCCCACGCACCACCGGGATGAGTGGGTGGCCCTGGTGGTGAGCGTGGCCTACCGCCAGCAGGCGCTGCCGGTGGCCTGGCATGTGGTGGCCGCCCAGGCCCGGGAGTCCTGGCGCGCGCATTTCTGTCGCCTGCTGCGGCTGCTGGCGCCGGCGGTGCCGGAGGGGACGCGGGTGCATGTCCTGTGCGACCAGGGGCTGGGCAGCCGGGACCTGTGGCGGCAGATTGTGGCCCTGGGCTGGCATCCGGTCCTGCGCTATCCGCCCCACATCACCTTCCGCCCGACCGGCGGCGCGCGGGTGCCGGCCCGCTCCCTGGGTGGCGGTCCGGGCACGCTCTGGCTGGGGGCGGGCGCGGCCTTCGGGGAGCAGCCCCTGTCCGGTACCCTGATCGTGCTGCATGCCCAAGGCCACGAGGAGCCCTGGCTCCTGCTGACCGACACCCCGCCGGACCGGACCGACGTTGACCTCTACGCCTGCCGCCACTGGATTGAACAGGGCTTCCGCGGCCTCAAGCGGGGCGGCTGGCAGTGGCATCGTACGCGCCGGCGCGACCCCGTGCGCGTGGCCCGGCACCTGCTGGCCCTGGCCGTGGCCACGCTGCTGGCCGTGGCCTACGGCACCCGCCATGAGGAGGCCCGCGTCCGCGGCCTGCGGCCGGGGCAGCTGCGCCAGCCGCCCGCCGAGGCGCGCCCGGCACCCCGTCGGCGCCGCCTCAGCCTGCTGCGGCAGGGCGCGGCCTGCCTGCGGCGCCTGCTGGCCCGCAACCGCCTCTGGGCCCGGGTCTGGCTAACCCCGGTGCCGGGCCCCGACTTGGCCGGCGGCCTGCGCTGTCTCTCGCCCCCCGTCGCCTGAAGGCGCTCCCCCCCGTTCTCCAATCCAGGGCCCCCGAGGCCGCGCCCGCGTGCGGCCCGACCGCCCCTGCCCGCAGGAACCCGGATGTCCGCATCCGCATCCGTTCCAGGGCTCGGCCGGTGGTCCCGACCAAGGCCGGTGTCGGCCTCGGAGTCTCCCCATACCCCGATCCGACCCTGTCGGACCGGAACACACTCTTAATTCACTTAGGAAATACCCTTGTCAAGCGAGGCGCCGCCTGTCCTGGACAAGGAGTGGGTGGAAAGACACCGGGATTGCACGCCTTCACCCTCGGACCAGATGTTGGCATTCCTGCGTGAGTTGATCCGCAGGGACGATGCCGATAAATCAGCTCCCGAACTACTCCTGGAACAGGAACTGCATATGGCCGCCTGCGGTTGCCGAGACTGCAACGACCTGGCAGCGCTTTACCAGCACGCACGGAAACAGGACTGGGTGAGGGCGGTAACAGATCAGAACGGAATCCCGTTGATGTACTTCATCCACCATTCTGCGCGCATCCATGTGGAAGAGCAGCTCCGAGAGGCGGACAAGCAACTCCGCGAGCATGACTCCCGCGAGCGGTGTCGTGTCCAGGACCAGGCGCAGGGCCGGGCCCTTCAACAAGCCCTTCTCCCTGGCCAACTCCAGGCTGCGCAGAAAGACGGCCTGGAGTTGGTCGTGCAGGATCAGCTGGGACCGAAACGGCTGCAGCGTGCTCTGGGCAAAGGGCTTGGCATCGACCTTCACCCCCAGGGCCACCTTCCAACCCAGATCCAGGCGCGCCCGGCGGTGTGCTTCGGCATCGCTGACCTTGTCGTGCACCTGCAGCAGCAGCGCCGCGGCCAAGAGACTGGGAGGGACCGAGGGGCGTTCGTTGTCGAGACAGTGGAGGGCGGTGAACTTCTCGTCTCGGAACAGCCGGTCGCGCACCTGCGACAGTTGCCGGTGGAAGCTGTCCTTGCCCACCATGCCTGAAGTGGTACTCCGCATCCAACAGACTTCGCTGCGACGACCGTTTGCCCAACATGCCTTGTGCTCCCCGATGGCACACCTCTGCCACTTATTACCAACCCCCTGTCACCCCAACCCGGGGGGCTTCGATTTGGATTTCTAGGCGAGGGGCTGCCGATTCCCAGCTCAGTCGACATCAACGATCCTGATGTCGTGCCACAGCCAACAATATGCATGCGAGACATGGCTGACGTTACGCTTGTTGTACACTCTGGTACTGAAGAGTTGGGCGAGTTCCTTGCCAAGGACTGAGTGACCATGATCGACAGACGCGAATTCGTTCTTGCCGGCATGCAGCCAGCCAATCAAGGAGCATTCACACCGGCCCAGATCCAAAAGCTGTTCTTCCTGATCCAGGATTGCGCCGCGGGTTCGTATGCCTTGGGCCTTGCGAATGGCCATACCCATTTCACCTTTGAGCCTTATCACTACGGGCCTTTTGACAAAGGTGTGTATGCGCAGATTGAATGCCTGAGCCGTGAAGGATTGGCTGCGATTGGGATGCAGGATCCATTCATTCGGACTTATCGTTTGACACCTGAAGGCCAGGAATTGGCAAATCTCATATACGGTAGGATGGATCAACAAACGCAAAGGATTCTGTCCAACGTGGTGAATTGGGTGTTGGAGCAAAATTTCAACCAATTGGTGAAGGCTGTCTACGCTGCATATCCGGACATGGCCGCCAACAGCATTCTGGCCTGAGGCCATGACCACAATCATAGGGATGATCTGTAGTGACGGCGTGGTGCTCGGTGCTGACAGTGCCAGTTCACTTCCTTCCGGATCGGAAGATCACACCTACGAGATCACAAAACAAAAAATTTGGATTTCAACATCGGAGCATTGGCGTGTGATGGTGGCGACTGCGGGCAATGCAGCACGCGGCGACTGGATGAAGTTGGCGATCGAACGTTACTTCCAAGCGAACTCGGACCATACATTGGATCCGATTGAACGTGCCTGTGAGATCCGCAACAGCATATTGCACGCACAAGAGAACTTGGGCTTTGAACGACCAATGTCCAATCATGCTCTGATTGTGTTTGCAGCACCAGACTCGTGTCCGCACCAAATCCTCGCATTCTCGCGCCCGGAATGCCAACCTCAATACTTCGACCACAGGAAGCCGTTTGTTGCAATCGGGAGCGGGAGGCGTACGGCAGAACCATTCCTTGAGTTTTTGCGTGATGTGTTTTGGAAGGAGGAACTACCCTCGATTGCAGAAGCTCTGGTTTATGTTGGATGGGCCTTGATGCACACTGTTTCAACACAGGGATCGCGTAGCGGTCTGCCAATTGGCATGTGTTCAATTTCCAGCGTCGGGCCTCCAGTTGTGGTTCAAGGTGAAGAAGCCGATGAGAGATTCAGTCGCTTGATGCAAAGAATGAAGGAGGCAATGAAAGGTGTGGTGTATGAGTTCCTGGCGCTTGATGTCCCTGAGGATGACAGGGGTATATCGAAGTTAAGAGAATCCAAGTGAATGAATTTGTCTATATATCCCCGGCTTGGATAGCCTGATAGCTTGGTGTCAAACGATTTCTTCTCGTCGTGTTTTGATGAAGATACTGAACGCCGGACGAATTCGCTCAATCTACGTTGATAGAGGTTCCAAGCATAGTCAGATGGGTTCCTACACTTGGTTTCGTCGAATTTGTCACCATGATGCGTGCCGCAGCGTGCAGCCAACGCAACTGGATCTCGAGTTGAGGGTCGTTTGACGCCGTGGCTGCGGAGATCGCCTTGTCAAAGTGCTGGTCGATTTGGACGAACGGGTTTGCTGGCTCACCCTGAAGCATGAAATGGGCGAGTGTTTCGGTTGCTTTGGCCCAGTGATAGAGCGCGACAAGACGGAGAGCCATGGCACGGTCCAACGCGTGAGAACCATTTTGGAGGCGCGCCGCCTCCATCGTCTTTTGGTCGTCCCGCAATCCGGAGATGGTTTCTCGGATGCGGTCCAGATCGTCCCACCCACTCTTGCGGAAGAGCCTGACCCAGCAGTGAAACAGTCTGAACAGCAGGCGCTGGTCCCAGGATACGTCGACTACGCTTGGCGGAGTTAGAGCTTGTGTGTTTTCTGCGTACCATCGGCGCAGGTCGGCCCAGCGGTCTCCGCAGTAGGCTAGGGCAGAGAGATGTAGCACAAAGTAGAGGCGTTCGTGGGTTGGGTGGGGCACAGGCATCAAACGGCGGAGGTCAAACGCGCAGAAGGATGCAGCCATGGCTTGCCTGCGCAAGTGGTCACGTTCTCCGCCCACGCGATTCAATTCGTCCAGTCCTTCGACGGCAGCGAGTTCGTAGGCCAGGGCGACGCGGTCAAGCGCAGGCATGTCCTCTTCGGAGAGCGGAAAATCAAACGCGATCTGTCTCCCAACAGCATGTCTGGCGAGATGTTGGTTGACCGCCGCGGATACCTGCTTGTCGTCGGTGTCGAGTGCTTTGACTGCCCAGTGGGACCACAGAAGTTCGAAGTCTTGGGTTTGCAGACTCATTGTTCTGCTCCTCTTCGTCTGTCTGCCAAAGCTCTGCCGATACCGTTGATGCTGCCTTCCGGCAGGTAAAGAGCCAATAGTTCTATTCTCGGATGTGAACCACTGTCTTGAGCGAGGTTCTGTGTCAGGGACCGCAAGTCCCTTTCGTCTGCGGGGACGTCCCGAACCACAAAACCGTAGAGGTGGAAGTCGGACTTGTTCCGAAGGTACCGCACGCTTGCTGCCTTGAACTGCACACGCCAAGAAGCTGATTCAGCACGGTGACCAAGGTACTGTAGGAGGCGATTCCTGACGCCTTTCTGATCGCGCAGGTTCTCCAACTGCTGTTTCAACGAGTACATGACAGAAGGAGGATACTGACTCTGGCTGGAAGTCTTGACTTCCCCGAATGCCAAGCTGTCACCGTACTCGTCCGTCCGGAAACCGACCAGATCCGCCCCGGGAAGGCTTGACCGGGCACTTCGCTCATCGCGGCTGCGGGGCCACGGAAATTCGTAAGTTCGATGGGTGACCAGATAGGTCTCGGCGATGGCTTCTCCAACACGCCAATCTTCAATGTCCGTTGGAGCGCCCAGAGTCAGCTCCAAAGCTTCTGAAGCGAATCCGGTTTCTGTGAGTCCGGCCAGAATCGTTTCCATGGTGGACCTGCCGGCATCGTCAAACAAGGTTGCCGCGACTTCCCCTTCTGTCGCAGCTTGGAGTTCTTGTTCGGTCCACTGTAATCCGATGGCTGAACATGGTGGAGTTCCATGTGTGTACACAGTGGTGCCTTCTGCGACGGTCACTCGGTGACTCCTGACTATATCGCGGTGTGCAGCTTGTCTGCTACCCAATCGATACCGACTTTGGGAGCAACCGGTTTCGTATGATCAGGCGGCCGGCCTCCGCTATCCTGTGGGAGACTGCCAAAGCGAGGGGTTCAGACGAACTTCCGAAGATCACTGTTCACTTGCAGCGGAGTGCGATCGGAAGGCGGCAAGTAGAAGAGAGCGACGATGAGCAACTCATTCAGGCATGGCCGAGGTGCCCTAATGAGGTGGCCTTAGGCACATGGCGGAGGTAGGCTGGCATCCGGGTGGAGAAAGGCACTCGCTGGTTGTGTTGCTGTGTAGTCTATCAGGTTCGTCTCGGACGAGGAGTTGAGGACGGTGCCTTCGGGCACTGTTTCAATCTACGTTGATATTGGTTCCAAGCATAGTCAGGGACGAGGGGTTCCTACACTTGGTTTCGTCTGACCCAAACCCACGGGACCCCTCGTCGTGGATTTTATCCAAGCCTCTGCGCCCGGTGGAGGGAATGAACCTCAGTCAAACAGGTTTCAAGGCTCATCAGACCACCGCAACACCGCTTCCGCCGCCCGCGTCGTAGCCGACGACATCCCCAACCTGCCTCTTCAGCAGCCTGCTAAGGGACACACATGCCTGACGGAACCCCCACCCCATCCGGTCCACGGATCGCGGGGCCCCCACGGGCTCGCCCCCTGGCCGTGCGGCAGCCCCTGCCCCGCGCCCCGGAACGGACCCCATACAAACGCCCCGCCCGTTCCCGGCGCGACACACAGGATATTGGCCCACGGCCACGGGGATTTGTTCTGCATTTCTCCTCCTTGTGTCCGCCGTCGGTGTCCCGGGTTTTCAGCCCCACAGGTTGGTGGCTACCAGCAGGGCGCCGAGGGCGACCAGGGTGCCCACGATGGTCCAGGTCTGCGTGTTGAGCCTGCGCTCCATGTCGGCCCGCAGATCGGCGAACTTGGCGTTTATCTCCGCCCGCAGTTCGGTCAGGTCCTGGCGGGTGGCGAACTGGGACCAGTCCGGCAGGTGGGCGGCCACCACCTCCGCCTGGGGCGCGTCCATGCCCGCCTCCTGCAGCTCGTGGTAGGCGGCTCGGTTGATCATCTCCGGCTGTACAATCGAACGGCCAAGGGAGTTCCTCCTCCTGTCAGCCGGGCCGTGGGGGCGGTGAACCCCGCATGGTCGGGGACGCCTCGGCAGACAATACGCCGGGGCGTTCACCATTCTAGCGCGCCGGCCGTGTGGCCAATCCTAGGGGTGCTGATCCGGGCGTGCAGGCCCGGAATGGTTGTTTTGGGCCCAATTCCGGCATTTTCCCACTGTCTCGGGGGTGTCCAGCGGGCGGGGAACGCGGCCTGCTTGCGTGGTTGTTGCCCTGCGGCGGTCAGGGGTCGGGTGGGCCGGCCAAGATGTCGATCTGGTCGGCGCATGGGGCATCGAGGACCTGGCGGCAGAAGCACACCTGCTCGTAGGCTTCGACCTGTAGGGCGGCGAGGTCCTCGGTGGTGGGGTCCGGATCGTCGATCAGCCGGTGGGCGGGCCGGCGACACACCCGCTACCGGGGCCGAATCGCACTCGGACTCCGGTCGCTTGCGGCACCCTGCAGGGCTCCGGCACGGACCGCCGCGGTCCCTCCGCACAGCCCCTGGAAGGCCTTCCGGGAGCGCCTGTTCCCGTCCCTCGCCGGGATCCTCCCCCCTATCCCGGAACACCCTACCACCATACATTGTAGTTAAGGGTCATACCTGCCTGACGGAACTTCCACCCCATCCGGTTCACGGGTCGCGGGGATCCCCCACGGGCTCGCCCCCTGGCCGTGCGGCAGCCCCTGTCCCGCGCCCTGGAACGGACCCCATGCAACGCCCCGCCCGCACCGAAATCCAGATCACCCCCTGTGGGCCGGCGTTGGCCTGGAACCCGCAGGCCACACACAAATAGTGTCTGCGACGGTCGGTGGGTCCTGCGGACGGGGCCGCACCGGCTGCATGTTTGTGAAGTAGACGCCGGGTTCACCGTGACCGGCTCCCCGTCCTCGTGGGTCGGCTTCCGTTCCGGGCTGCCCCCGCCGCGCGCCGGCAGGCTGCGGTGCCGTCCGGCCTTCCGCTTCAGGTTCCGGCCGGGTTCCGCCCCCGTGCCCTTGGCGGCGGCCGTCCCGGCCTTCGTGTTCAGTGTTCAGATCCTCCCTCACCACGGTATGCGCCGTGTCTGCTGGCGTGCGGCGGTCCCTGGGACCCCCGGCCCTGCTGGCGGAGCGGATTGCCCCCGCAAGCCGCTCCGTGTTGGGCCGCGCGTACACGGTGCCGTCGCGGTCGGTGGCCTGCCCGACGGACCGGCAGGCCTCGCTGTGCCTGCCGCACCGCGGGTTTGCGCGCGTGGCCGGCAACGGGGCGTGGGCCCCGTTCCGGTACGCCTGGTTCACCAAGACCGGCACCGACGGCAAGTAGCTGTCGGACAGGGAGCTGCGCAAGGGGTTCAATGCGGTGAAGCGGGATGTGTACCCCTGGTCCACGGACCTGTGTCCGCATGTCGGCCCAAAGGCCGGCAGGTCCGGCACGCGGGTTCCCGAAGCATCGCCGGAAGAGGGTGTTGGGTAAATACGGATGTGCGAAGTTGGGCGGAGGCAAGGCGGTGCAGCCTGCGGTCGGTCATGGCGATCCGGACCCAGGTCTTGGAGGTTTCGGGCAGGCCTTCGTAGTCCTTGCCGAGGCGCTGCGCCCGAAAGGCCACCGGTCCCCGCCAGGCAACGGTGCGTTCCACCACCCGGCGTCGGGGCAGCACCTGGAAATCCGCGTCCGGCTCGGCACGGCGCACGATCACCCGGGTCCGGTCCGTGGTCTCCCGTACCCAGTCCCCAAGCTTGGGGCCGGCGTAGCCGGCATCCGCCCACAGGTGCTGCAGGCGTGGGCAACGGTGCCGCAGCCGGGCCGGGACCAGCCGGGCCCCGTCCCGGTCCTGGAGGTCGGCGGGATGCACGGCCACGGCCGGCAGCAGCCCCATCGTGTTGCCCACGAGGTGGCGCTTGCGGCCCTTGGCCTTCTTGCCTGCATCGTAGCCCCGGGGCCCCGCCACCTCCGTCGTCTTGACCGACTGGCTGTCGAGAATGGCCGCACTGGGCGTCGCCTGCTGTCCCACACGGTGCCGCACCCGGGGCCGCAGGGCCTTGTGGATGCGGGTCCAGAGTCCGGTCCGACGCCACGTGCGAAAGTAGCCGTAGACCGTCTGCCAACAGGGAAAGTCATGGGGCGGCATTCGCCAGGCACAGCCGGTGCGCAGGACATGGCGAATGGCATCCACCACCTCCCGCAGGGAGACGGTGCGGGGCCGCCCCTGCGTCTTGGGAGCCGACAACCAAGGCTGCAGCCGGCATCACTGGTCAGGGGTCAGATCACTGGGGTAGGGTTGACGTGGCATGGGAGACCCCGGCAGGGTATGGCAGGAGGAGCGGGGGTGGCACCGCTCGTAAGGTCAAGTGCATCCTACTCCCGACCCTCCTTGGCCGACCCCATGCCCCTTTTCCCAACACCCTCTTAAACCCACGCGCAGCTGGTGGCCGCTACCCCTGCTGATCCTGTCTGTGAAACCCCACACCTACGGAGGCCGAAGTGATCGACATTCCCCCGAAACCCCCAGGAGCAGGATATTGAGGCCGCCGTTGCCCGGGTCCTGGATGACCATCCTGGCCTGTGCGCCGACGGTCTGTATGCTTGGCCGCTGCGCGACCGCCAGGAGCCCGGCCAGCCGTTGGCGAAGAAGTTTCCCGAAAGTCGGCGGCAGCTGGCCGCCGCACTGGACGCGGTTCGCCAGGCGTTGACGTACCTGGACGAATGCAAGTTGTCCTCGACCTTCAACTGCGACAGCTACGGTTTGAAGCACCGCGCCGAGAACCTGCACCTGCCGAACTCGCGCTGGACCCCGGTGCAGGGCTTGACGTGCAGCCACAAGGGATATTGGCCGCAGTGCTGCGTCGGCAACGGAGCCATGATCTGCGCTTGCATCATCCGGGGAATCCCCTTCCGGATGATTGACGGCGGCCCGCATTGCTATCTGGCCCTGCAGGAGCCAAAGCCCTGTCGGCGGGCAAACTGCCCCCACTGGCTGCCGGCCGGTACCGCCAAGCGGATTTGCAAACCCTGCCGGGATCGGGTGGAACCGGATTCCGGGGTCGCTCCGCGGCTGGTTCAGGATCTGCGAAGCCAGCCGGAGGGCATCATGGACTGCGCGGCCATCAACTCTTCCCTGTCCCGCAGACACTGGGAAACGATGCTGGCCGACCACAACCCGCACCGCTGGCAAAATGGATCATTGCTGCGCAGGAGCGGCAAACGGGTCGAACCGTGGCCACAGTTCCCCCTGCCGCCCAACGTGCAGGTGCCCTTGTGGCCGTGGGTGTTGGCCAAGGGTCTCGGCATCGACGTGAAGAGGGTCCACAGGATCCTGCACCAGGCTTGGAACGAGTTCGACTTGGTGCGCCCGGACCTGCCCGCGGACATTGGGCAACACTGCGCTCAAGTGGACGAGTGGGTCTGCGCTCTGGTAAATCCGGACCTGACGCGCAACGCTTGGAGTTGGCGATTGATAAGCGGGTCCATACAAGATGAGAGCGGGGCATTTTCCTCGGCCCCGGACTTCGTCGAGATCAACACCTACTCCGGCCGGACTGTGACCGACGACGATTCGGGCTGGCCTGCTTCCTGGGCCTTCGGCCTGCGCCCCTCGGCAGACGGAGCCTGACACGTTCTCCCATGTGCGATTGTGCCCATGTGCTCGCGTCCGCAGTCAGTCCGTGGATCCAACGTCTGATCAGGGTTCCAATGTGGACAGGGGCTGTCTTGCCGGTGAGGTGAACGCCACTTGGCTACGTCCCAACATCCGATCGGTGATTCCATTGTGGGCAGTTGAGTGGCCTGTGGACGGGATCGCACCTTCGCGCCGTATCCAAACAGTCGATGACGGCGTGGAACTCGCTCCCCATGCTCATCGGCATCGGGATGTCCGCGTGGATCTTCGGGATCACGTGCGACGCCTGATGGCGAGCCTGGGCCATCTGGACGATCACCCTGTGGAGGTCATGGCCAACGTCGAGGCCGGGCAGGTCGGCTTGACTGCCCGGTAACATCGGACATCAGGAAGGGCTGTCCAAACCGACAGCCCCTCGACACGGAGAGACGAAAAGAGCGGTCAGGCGGAGTCTGGATCAACGGGACTCACGGTCAGGCAACCGGGGTCGTCGAGTTCGACCAGCCAGCGCGTGTTGCGCGCGACCAGGTGGACGTGGCTGTCGATCGGCCCGGCCAGCTCATCGTTGGCCACGGTGTCGGGCGAGTAAACCGCGTCCCCGAATTCAACGATGTCCTCCAAGGGAGTTTCCGATTTCAGATGTGTCATCGAGAGGGACTGCATGGTTGGTGCTGGTAGGGTCAGCGTTTTGCACTGTGCCGCGGCACCACGGCCGCGGCGACAATGCCCAGCACCAAGGCTGCAACCAATGGACGGGCATTGGGATCCTGCACCGTCTGCACGACCCAGGCGGCACCCACATCCCAAAGGCCGCGCATGGAGAACGCATTCGGATCCGGCTGCGAATGCTCAACCAAGCCCAACACTGTCAGCAACAGAGCCAGGTCAAATGCCAAGTCCCATCTCATTTCGATTCTCCGGAGTGTTCACAGGCTGGGTAGGACTTTGATCAACAGCGAGCGGTCGCGCATCGAATTGGAGACCCGGTCGGTGTGCCGGGCGGCACCGGGGGCGAAACAGATGTACTGCTCCTCCGGCAGGCTGTCGGGCTCGGGCGTAGCCGATCTTCATGGTGTCTCTCCGACCCGGTGCAGCCCTCCTGGATGGACGCGGCGTTCCAGGAAGCGGAGGGTCTCTTGCTTGCGTTGAAATCTCCCCTGCACTTCGTCGCCCTTGGAGTGGCGCACAATCAATTCATGGCGAACAAATCTGGTTGGCGCAATGGTCGGGTCATGGTTCTCAATGAAAGTCATGGCCTCGGCCACCGATGTGAACGTCTTGGACGTGCCCGACAGGGGGAGCAGATAAACGGCCTCTACATGGCTGCCTGGTGTTCCGTCCCGGTGGTACGGTTGCCCATGGCCTGACCAAACTGTCTGTGGGCTATGCGTCTTCGGATCCGCTGTCTTGTTTGGCGAGCTGATCTTCCACATGGATGCGTGCGGAAAGGTTGATCTGGTATTGGCAGCCCGGATGCCAAGGCTTGTTCGGATTGCGGTTCCTGAGCCAGCCCTGCTCAAATGCGTGTCGTTCCAATTCCTCCAAGTCGTTGCAATGTCGGCAACCTCCGGCAGCACTCAGCAATTCCTTATCGGGTGGCAAAAGGGCTTCGTCTCTGCGGATCACTTCCCGTAGGAATGTCAGCATCCTGTCCGAGGTCGAAGGTATGCAGTCTCGGTTTTCCTTGATCCACCCCTCGTCCAAAACCGGTGGTTTCTTTTCCGGGTCCGGTGACTCTTCCTCCGGTGATTTGCCGAACAGCTGATTGCAGAGGTTGTGGTGGTAGATCCGGTAGCTCAGGTTGGCTGATTGCCGTAGGGTTGGCGGCTGCGCCTTGAGCAGGGCCGCACCGGACATGTTCAGCTTGAAGCTGCCGTCGGCACGCGGTGAGCAGCAAGGCATGGCAATGTCCTCACGGAGTTCGGGTTGCGTAAAGGCATAGGGTCGTTGGCGAAATTCTTGGACCCTCCGAAGAGCGTCTGCCGCGTCGTCCCAAATGGGACAGGGGCCTTCGTTGGATGACATGGGCGGTGTGCGCCTCCGGGGTCTTGGGGACCGCATTGCGACCGGGTGCTCTCGGCACCTTCCCGGTCCCTACGCGGTCAAATCCGCCGGAACGTAGCACCCGTCGGCGACCGGCTCCAATCTTTCCCGATCCCTGGGGCTCCAGAGCCTTGAAAGCCATGCCCGACATGGGCCCGTTCGCCCTACTGATCCCGGTGAGGGGTGGCCATTGGCACTGGACGCGGCTGGCTCCCTGCCCACATCGCGGCACGGCTATCGGGCGCCGGGCCAGGATCTGCTGTCACTGTCGGTGCACGATCTTGGCTGGCCGGACCCAAGTTGTAAGACGGTCTATCACGCCCTTCAGTAGCCACCGGCGGCCGCCGGTGGCTACTGAATTTGACTAACATACTAGTGTTGTGTCCCCGAAATATACGTACATAATCGCTGGATCTTGTGGAGGATGGAATCGGCGGTGGCGGTCCACAGGAAGGGCCGGGCGCCGGGGTTGTAGTGGTCGGTGAAGCGGAGGATCCTCTCCTTGAGCTGGGTCACGGAGGCGAAGGAGCCGCGGCGGATGGCCTGCCGGGTAATGATGTTGAACCAGATTTCGACCTGGTTGAGCCAGGAGGAGTAGGTGGGGGTGAAATGGAGATGGTAGCGCGGCCGGTCGGCGAGCCAGCGCTTGACGCGGACGTGCTTGTGGGTACTGTAGTTGTCGACGACGAGGTGGACATCGAAGTCCGGGGGCACGTGGGCGTCGATGTGTTTGAGGAAGCCCAGGAACTCCTGGTGGCGATGGCGCGGCCGGCACTGGGCGAGCACCTGGCCGGTGGCGACGTCCAGGGCGGCGAAGAGGGTGGTGGTGCCGTGACGGGTGTAGCCGTGCGTCACGCCCTCGACGTAGCCGAGGCCGAGGGGCAGGAGGGGCTGGGTGCGCTCCAAGGCCTGGATCTGGCTCTTCTCGTCGACGCACAGGACCAGGGCATGGTCGGGCGGGTTGAGATAGAGGCCGACGATGTCGCGGACCTTCTCGACAAAGAAGGGATCGGTGGAGAGTTGGAAGTGCTTCTGCCGGTGGGGCTGGATGCCGAACGCGGTCCAGATGCGCTGCACCGTGGACTTCGACACCCCGGTGGCCTCGGCCATGGTGCGGCAGGTCCAGTGCGTGGCGCCGTCGGGGGGGCTGTCCTCCAGCGTCTTCTGCAACAGCAGCATGAGGGCCTCGTCCGAGAGGGTGCGCGGCCGTCCCGGCCGGTGTTCGTCGTACAGGCCCATGAGGCCCTGGAGGCGGAAGCGCTCGCGCCACCGGCCGACCGTCTGGCGGCTGACGCCGACCCGCGCGGCCACCGTCGTATTGTCCAGGCCCTCGGCGCACAGCAGCACGATCCGGGCGCGCTGCACCAGGCCCGCGGGCAGGCTGCGCGACCGGGCCATCGACGCGAGTTCCGCCCGCGCATCCGGGCTGACGGTGAGCGGTGGCAACGGACGTCCTCGGGGCATGGTTCCTCCTGCGTGCGGATGGCGGCGGCGCAGGATACCCTGTCTGCAACATTATGTCCATTGTTTCAGGGACGCAACACTAGAAGGACTTGACTGACATCCGATCCCGGCTGTGATACGATCCTGCACAATCAAAAACCGTATTGTTTTACCACTGAAATATTAATCTTGGTGGCATACTTAACCATTGCAATTTCCGCAAATTTACAAACTTTTCTTCGGCTTGTTCTTTAGTCATTATATCTAAAGGCCATCTTCCTTCATGAAAAACATAGTATTCTCCAAGTTGGAATTGTTGTATCGGAGAATTGTGTTTATTTACTATGGGAAATAGAAACTTACCATTCGTTGGAACTCCTAACACATGTCCCACATCCCCCTTATGAAACCAATCTACGGCATCAAGTACATCTTTTTTCTCCATGGGAGTCAATTTAGATGATTGATATTCCAACACATAATGCAATTCTCTTAGAAAATGGTTGAACGAATCAACCCTGAATTCATCTGCCGAGATTCCATTTGGTAGTTTCTGTCCCAATTCTAGTGGGAATTCACAAGATGCAATACCCCTACATTTCATAACCCTTCTGTAATGTGTTGTTATAGTATTTCTAAGATGAGACAATTGCTGTCCCCTTAAATTTTCCTCACGTTTGTTGTTCAGTTTGTTCACCAAACTGTAACCAACAAAAAGCAGTATTGCAGAACCACCCAACAGCTCAATCAATACCAAAATCCAGTTAATGTCAGAGATCATTTCATGCATGTTTACTATACTGCCTACACTAGGTAAATCAACCAACAACAAAAGACAGTAACGACTAGCCCCTTAACAGTTTCACTATGTGTGTGGTTTACTGAGGGATTGAAGTTTGCCTTCAATGATCTTAGACTCGTGGAAGCGGAAGTCTCGGCAGGCATAGTACTTTTCGATGTTCTCCAATATCCCGACGTGTGCAGCCTTGATGGACTGATCTAGTTCTGTTTCAAGTTTCTCTTTATCCATGTTCAGGTACTCCCATAAACAAGAGGGTCAAGTATACACCATGTTAGGTGCGATAGAGTCTGGCTGGGGTAGAAGGACAGGGCAATCACATTCTAATTTGACAGGAACTTGAGCAGATAGCTGTCGTTCCAGCCGGCTTGCTTGCGCTTGGCGGCGATACCTCCCTTGGCCGAGGTCTCGCGGCGCAGCAGCAACTTGTATGTTGTTTGTCAAGTAGGAAGCGCCGTTGACAAGGGTGCCGTTTGCCACGGCACCTAGCAGGCTGCTAGGCGGCCAAGACGAGTATATTGTGCAGCCATCGCACGGGAAACCCCTGTCGATGATGTTCTTTACTACATCAACGATGGCAGGTCCCGTGCGGTTCACTTTGGGGGCCGGCATGCCCCCTCCGATTTACCTTCCCGTCATGCCGACAGCACCGCCAAGCCCGGCAATGAAGTGCGAAACCGGATCAACACTGTCCGAACCATAGCTTTTATTAAGTACTGTCTTTTGACTTCCTTTTCGTTCTCCCGGGAGACGACATTGGTGGCGGACTCGGCCTTGAGGATTCTTGAACAGAATCTTGAAATGGCCTGCGTACAATTTCACCATGCAAAGGATCCCCTTTGCGTAATGGAGCGTTGGCAAATTGCTTGCCAAATTCACCTATGGTAGTATCTGGTGCAGTATCCGGATCCCAACTGTCGTCAAACTTGCTCGGATCCCAATCTCTGTCTATAGTCTTCTCGTTCATTTCGACTTGCCCTCCTTATGCTTATAATACGACGAGCATCATTGCGTGGTGTCCATACGACAACTACAACATCATCATCCAAGACACCTCTGGTCACAAATCTCTGTTCACCATAATTCCATCGTTGATCTTCAACTGTGAAAGTGTAACCTCTAAAAATGTCAGCCGCGTGCGCCATGTCTAGGCCCCGCTCCTGCAATGTGCGTCTTCGTTTATCATCATCGTATTCAATCCCCATGCCTGAATTGTACCACTGTCAAACAACACGGATTTAGTGTAACACGCCCACGCAAGACCATCAAACACATTGTGCACTGTAAGTCCAAACGGAAAAGGGGGTTTTCGGGAGGCCGATGAGTCCGGTGCAGCGCGGTGGACGGTGTCCCCGGCAACGGGGTTTCCCGGTTCGGGTCTGTGTGCGGGTCCCCCAGCGCCCCTCAGGCAGGGGCCTGGGCCCGTAGACGGGCGAGATTGGCTACAGTGGCCGTTAGCAGGAGTTGGACTTCGGTCCTGGCACCTCACCCCGATAGCGCGCCTGGCGCAGGCCCAACTGCACCAGACGGGCCAAGCGATGTTCGGCCACCTGGTTCCAGGTCCGATAAGGTGCAAAAGCCGCGCTGGCCTGCAAGGCCCGGGCCTCCTGCAACAACTCTTCCTGGGGATGCAGGCTGACGGTGCGGCTTTGACACGCTGCTCACCGTTTTGAACGCGGTGAGCTGGGACCAGGCGCCTTGGCGAACGGAGCCCTTGTCAACGGCAATCCCTACTTGACAGACAACACAGATACTGTGTTATGGAAGGTTTAGATTGCCACTCCTCCTGTGGCAACCAAGGTGTCCCTCGACGAGCCACCGCGTTCAGGTGCAGGAGGGCTACCACCGTTACCTGGAACCCAGCATCAAGGGGAGCACCGAGGTGGACTGGAGCGACCCCGAGGCGCGGCGCGGCTTCCTGGCGGCAATCGTGGCCGACGCCGCCTACGGTGACGGCGAGACCCGCCGACAGTTTGCCGAAGCCGAAGGGACTCTGGTCGCCAAGGTGCCCAAACCACCCCACAGCCCGTACTTCACCAAGCAGGATTTCCACATCGCCTTGGAGGTCGGCTGTTGCACCTGTCCGGCTGGAGAGGTCACGAACCGCCTCCACCGTCAGGGTCGCGATCGCGACGGATACGGGAAGCAGGTTCCGCGCCGGGCCTTCGTCTTCGAGGGTGCGGTCTGTGACGGCTGTCCCTTGCGATCGCAATGCGTGAAGGCTGCACCCGGGCGCGGGCGCAGCGTCAGCCTGCATGCCCAGGAAGGCCTGTTGCAGGAGGCAATTGGTGAAGGCTGTCTACGCTGCATATCCGGACATGGCCGCCAACAGCATTCTGGCCTGAGGCCATGACCACAATCATGGGGATGATCTGTAGCAGGCTGCGGAAAAACGCGGCCGGCTAGAATCTGGGCATCCAGGAACGGAGGTACTCCCCGATGCGCGGTCGTCCCAACCCCCAACGCAGCATGCTGGCCATCGTGGACCCGGGGAACGGGTCCCCCAAGACCATCCGCTGCGACGGATCAAGGCCGTCGCCGACGCGGCCCTGGAACGGCTCTCTCCGGAGTTTGACCGCATGTATGCCCGTGTGGGGCGGACCTCTGTGCCGCCCGAACTGCTGTTGAAGGCCTCGCTGCTGATTGCCCTCTGCTCGGTGCGCAGCGAGCGCGCCTTCTGCGAGGAACTGGAGTACAACCTGCCCTGTCGCTGATTCTTGGACCTGGGCCTGATGGAGCGCAGCTTTGACTCCACCGTCTTCACCAAGAACTGGCAGTGCTTGATGGACCACGATGTGGGCCGGGCCCTGTTCGACGAGGTGGTGTGGGCGGCCGACGGGGAGGGGCTGCTGTCGGACGAGCACTCGGCGTGGACGGGACCCTGATCGAGGCCGCCGCCAGTCCAGGAGCTTCCGGCCCAAGGAAGGCGCGCCACCGCCCACGGACGACGATCCGGGCAACCCGTCGGTGGACTTCCGGGAGGAGCGCCGCAGCAACGAGACGCATGCCAGCACCACGGATCCCGAGGCGCGCCTGCTGCGCAAGGGGCCGGGCCAGGAAGCCCGCATGGCGTTCCTGGGCCATGCCCTGATGGAGAACCGCCACGGCCTGCTGATGGACTTCACGGTCAGCCCAGCCACGGGCACGGCCGAGCGGGATGCGGTGCCGGAGCTCCTGGACGGGGTGCGGGAGCGGGGCTACCGCCCGCGCACGCTGGGAGCCGGGACCAGGCGCCTTGGCGAACGGAGCCCTTGTCAACGGCAATCCCTACTTGACAAACAACACAGTTGCTGGTCCGCATGACCAAGCTGACGGCTGCACCGGAGGCTGAGCCCATGCCATCCAAGTGCCCCGCCGAGGGATCCACCGCGCCCACAAGGGGTGTCACCGGGTCTGCGGGGCCCACAAAGCCCGCGCGTTGGGGGCCGCGCAGGGGGTTTCACGGTCCATGGGACCACCTACACGCCGCTTCCGCGCACCATCGTGGTGGCCGATGCCATCCCAAACTCATTCTTCAGCAGCCTATTGGAATGCGATTGCCCTGCCCGCAGGTGAACCCATCAATGCCTGCGGCCGGGTCTATGCTAGGGTTTCCAGCAACTACGCTCCACAGTGTCTTGGGCCTTCCAAGTACTGACCCAACCCCACGGAGAGCTCATGACAAAATCCAATCGGGAGCCGTCCACGGTCCCCAAGAATACCCTCCCGCCGACACGTACCAAGCAGCAGGAGGCCCTGTTGCAGGAGGCTCTGGCCCGGCCGGGAACGCCGGAGCTGATGCGGGTGTACGGGAGCCGGCCGATGCAGGAGCCGTATCGGGATGTCACACGTGACCGTCCCGAGCTCACCGACACCGATCACTCCGGTGTCAGCCCCTCCTGATTCAAGCACCAAAGTTGGCCCCATGCCCATTTGGAGTGAAATCCTGAAGGAACTCGCGGACACGAGTGAAGATGGCCAACTCGTCAACTTCGACAACGTCCGTCGGCGGTATCTTTTCGATCTGAATCTCCATACCGGGCGAAGTGTCATTCTGTACGCGTCGGCTTGGTTGCAGAAGCCATCTCACGCCCAAGGCATCCATGACGAGGACATTCAGGCCTTCATGGAAGTTTGTTACGAATTGCCGGGGCCCAATCTGGATCTCATCCTGCACAGCCCCGGTGGTTCCGCGGAAACTGCCGAAGCCATCGTGCTCTACCTGCGTTCACGCTATGACCACATTCGAGTGCTTGTGCCCCGGCAGGCTATGTCGGCCGCGACCATGCTCGCCTGTGCAACCGACGAAATAGTGATGGGCGGCCACTCGTTTCTGGGCCCTACCGATCCTCAGCTTTGGCTGAACACGAGTCTGGGCCCGCGCTGGATCCCGGCCTTGGACGTTCTGGACCAGTTCAGCCGGGCGGTGAAGGAATGCCAGGAACCCGGAAAACTGACAGCTTGGCAGCCCATGTTGAGTCAATACGGTCCGGACTTATTGAGCCAGTGTGAATCGGCTGTGCAATTGTCTCAGGATCTGGTTGGGACTTGGCTGCAACAATACATGCTCAAGTACGATGGACAAAAGCGGGAGAAGGCCAAAGCGATTTCCACTTGGCTCTCCAACCGGAAGGAGTTCCTAAGCCACGGTCGTCACATTGGCCGCGATACCTTGCAAGCGAAAGGCTTGGTGGTGCGAAAACTGGAAACCGATCACACATTGCAGGATCTGTGCCTGTCCGTCTTTCATGCCGCGACGCACTTGTTCACTCGCACCCCCGTGGCTAAGGTCATCGAAAATCACATGGGGCGGGCCTTCATGAAACATTCTGCATCCATTCTATAGTTGGCTGAGTATGCCTCGGTCAAACGTCCGGCGGTTCCAAGCGACCTGATAAGCCAAGCCCCCGTCATCGACGGGGGCTTGGCTTATGGCTAGGCACTCTCAAGCTTCTTGAAGGCGGCCCCCGTACGGACTGGGGGCCCACCCCTGCTGTTTCCCGCCTTCCACAGGCGATTGGTCAACCCAGGCCGCCTGGCACTCCAACGACATGCCCGTGGCCCTTGCCGCAGAAGACCATTGAGCGTTAAGGGCGAGCCCCATCATTCAACAAGGCACTTCCATCCCCGTTGCGATCATCATGGCGAACGCGAAAGGCTCAGCGCCCGGGTGTCGACACTGTAGTTAGAACCGTCCCAAACGATGGTATACAGCCGTTCGGTCTCCGGGTAGTAGATCTGCTTGATGCCCGCAAACACATGCGCGTAGTGTCCGTGGCGCGCCGCCGCGCTGGGGGCCAGCACGGACAGCATGCCGATCAAGTGGCCGGAGAGGTCGTTCACCGAACCGTACATGGGATAGATGTAGCACGCCAGCGCGTGGTCGTTGGCCTCCACGAACCCGCACACCGCACTGCCCACGGCCAGATTGTGCGGCACTCGGCCGCGCGGCCGCTGGCCGGCAAGGATGGGCCGCAGCACATCCCGCTGGTAGTTCTCGTGGACGCTGCGCTCCAGGGACGGCGCGGGCACCGCCCATTCGCCGACGAAGCGGTTGTGGTCGAACCCCCGGCTCGAGTAGAACTCCTCCGCCGTGGCGTAGCCTTCGACATCGGGCGCGAGCAGCACCAGATTGAGATCCGTGATGCCGAGGCGCGCGAGCGCCGGTTGCAGGTGTTGGCCCAATTCGTATTCGTTCCACGTGGCCGACCAGCGGCCGCCGGTGTGGGATGTGAACGTGAGACGGGCCTGTCCGGCCTGGGCGGGCTCTGCTGGTAGTGTCAGCAGGAGCAGCGCGATCAGCGCGCCGATTCCGCGCAGGATGTTCAACATAGCTTCTTCCCTTGCACGTTGGTGGGATTGCTGCGTTTGTTGAGGATTGAATACATGATTGCCATCTCGTAAGCGCGGGTCTTTTCCTCCAATTCCTCTTCCGTCATGTGTTCAGCCTCGCGGGTGCTGATGCCATAGCTCTTCGGCTGGTAGGGGATGCAAGGACTCGTCGGGATGCCGAGATGGTTGGTGCGCACATAGCGCTGCCCCTGCGATGTCTGGAACCTCTGATAGCGCACTTCGGTCGGTGAGCGGACCCGGTAGCGTTCGCCGTCCCAATAGACGGGATCTTCGCCCTTTAGGACCCAAACGGTGCCGCACGTCGCCTTTGAACTGCCCTTGGGACAATGGAGGTTGCCGGCTCCTTCCTGGCGGGGCTTGTCGACGTTGCGCGGAACATAGATCTCGCCGTAACGGGTGTTGTTGTAGACCTCCCGCCGCTGGCGGTTGACCTGCGTCTGCCCCACATGGCGGTCCATGTGCTCGTAGGGACTGTTCCGGTACGCGTCCCTCCGTTCTTCGGAAATGTCTTCGTAGGGACTGTTGGCTGCAACCACGACCGGCATAAGCCAAGCCAGAATGGCCACCCCCAATAGGCGTTTGATGTTCATGTCGGCTTGGTTCCTCCCCGTTCTTGATTGAAAGCAATCCGGTAAATCGAGGTTGTGGCCGCACCGCTATCTGTCTTCAGCCAAGGCCGTCAGGGAGAGGATGTGCCTACGAATGTTGTCTGTCACTGTGCGTGGGGTGCTGGGTTCGATTACATGGCGGGCGAGTTGGGCATTCAGGAGCCGCCGCCGCATCGAATGCGTAAGTTCGTCGAAGAAGTTGCCTTCCAACCCGACCATGTATTCCAAACCCCGCAGACGCAGTGTCCGATCCACGACAAAGTCGCGCAGGGCACCCAGTCTCCACAAACCGTCCACGACCGTCCAGTTGTCATACGGATTGGCCACCATATGGAAAACCGGCAGCGGCATCTTGGGCAGAAGGGACTCGATCAGGCGACTGCGGACTTGCAACTGCCGCACATCGCCCCCCATTGGGAATCGAGGGGTCACCAAAATATTCTCGCTTCGCAACCGGTCGACAACCATTTCCACGGTCGGATGCTTGGTGGAGATCCGAATGTCCGCAGGGTCCAACACCTCAATGGTGTCAACGGCATCGGAATAGTCTTCCACGGGTTCCGATTCCCCCCCGCGCCCATCCCCATCCTCTCGGATGGGGTGTTCCATCTCCCGATGTTGAAAATCAGGCATGGACTCCACTCCCGGCATGTGAACATGCCGTCCGTGATTTCGCAGAGGTGGATGGGACCTCTCCCCAAGCCCATCCAGCTACATCATACCGCCGCACGTTGGGCCCATGTTGTAGGTGGCAGGGCGGAGGCACGGCGCAAGCTGACGCACATATGCTGCCCCGAACCTGCCATAAATGCAAGTGAAAGATATGTGACGGCAGGGCGGGTGAGTTTCGGAAACCTACGGTCCAACAGAAGATGCCTGGCGCGGCATGCGGCCAGCACCAAGCCCCGTAGCCGGAGCAGCACTTTTGACAGGGCAAAGGTGGATGGGACCCTTTCCCAAGGCCCATCCGACTTCATCATACCGCCGCATGCCCGCCAACCGGATTGGCGATTGCACTACGCTCTCAAATTCGGCGATCTTGCCCTACGGAGCGACAGAGGCAACGAGTGCAAATTCAGACGCCGGCAACGCCCTCCCCCACACACTCCAGCACAAGACACCCATGCCGTGATCGCCAAATAGTTGAACCAACTGAAAGTAGTGGGGCCGGAGTGGGACGGGTCCAGGCACCTGCCATCCCACACCCGCCCTCATTGATTGTGCTGCAGACTGACTCTTGAGGCACTGGTGCGCCCATCTCGGAACACCCAACATTCGCCCTACAGCCGCAGGCGGAGTTTGCATCGATTGGGAGTGGAATGCACTTGAACACAGTATTGACGTTCGTGCCGACAGTGACACCGTTGAATGGGGCACTGAGTAGTCATGGGCTAATGGTAAAACCCGGAGGTCGGAAGTCACACAAGGCACAACAGCCTCGTGTCCGGCCGTCCCGCGGCACAGGGAAAGCTGCACGGCGAGAGGCGATCCCGTTAGGGACCTTGACGAACCGTGAACAAGGGTAGAGCCCATATCTACTTGGTGCCTTGAATGGTGCCAATACAATCCTTGAACCCTGCAAACTGCGAGTACCGATCTGCCGATGAACGAGCAGGGGTGGAATGCGATGGGACTTATATACCTGACTACACAGTCGGTGCGACAGGCATAACCGAGGGCACCCATGATAGAATGAATGTCCTGCAAAACAAGAGAGTCCGGTAGTCCCCGGCCTCTCCACCGGACAGGAAGCCGCAGTTCCGTGCCCGACACCCGCCATCCTGCAACAGAGACCCCGGAGACCGTGCATCGCACGGTGCGCCTGCGCCTGTATCCGGGCGACGCCGCCACCGGCATCCTGCTGACGGCCATCGCCGGGGCCTGCCGCTACGTCTGGAACCACCTGCTGGCCGACCAGGAACACCGGTACCGCATGTGGAAGGCCTACAGGATCGGCCCCCAGCCCGTTCCGACCTTCTTCACCTTGGGCAAGCGCTTCACGGTCCTGCGCAACGACCCGGACCACGCCTGGCTGAAGGACTATCCGTTCCACTGCGTGCGCTACAGCCTGAAGTATCTGGCCGACGCCTACAAACGGTACCTCAAGGATCCCCAAACCGAGGGCCAGCCCCGCTTCAAGGCCCGGCACCGCACCGTGCCGGCCTTCACCATTCCCGAGGCCGTCAAGCTGGACGGGGACCGGCTGCATGTGCCCAAGGTCGGCTGGCTGCGGCTGGCGGGCCCGAACCCGTACGCGGGCTGCCAACCGCTGACGGTCCGCGTGCGCATGGAAGGCACGGAACCGCACCCAAAGTGGTACGCCTATGTCTGCTACAAGGTGCCTGCGGAGCAAGTCAAGCAGCCCGCAGCGGACGGTGCCCTCGGCCTGGACCGCAACGTGGGGCAGGCCACGGACAGCGAGGGCGCCGTGTACGCGCTGCCCGACACGGACCGGCTGGATGCCAACATCAAGCGCAAGCAGCGGGAACTGAGCCGCAAGCGGGGCTGGGGACCGCAGGACAAGCGGCCCAAGTCGAACCGGGGGCGGCGCGTGAACGGGCAGTTGCAGAAGCGGCAGCGACAGCGCAAGCGCAAGCGGGACGACGCGACCCATCAGGCCAGCCGCACGCTGGCGGACACGGCCCATACCGTGGTCGTGGAGGATCTGAACACGAAGGGCATGACGGCCAGCGCCAAGGGCACCAAGGCAGAGCCGGGTACCAACGTGAAGCAGAAGGCGGGGCTCAACCGAGCCATCCTGGCCTCCGGTTGGGGGCAGCTGGAGCGGAAGCTGGCGTACAAGGCGGGGCACGTGGTCAAGGTCGATCCGGCCTACACGTCACAGACCTGCAGCCGTTGTGGGCATGCCGACAAGGCCAACCGGCCGTCGCAGGCGGTGTTTGCGTGTGGGGCCTGCGGGTTCCAAGCCAACGCCGATCACAACGCGGCCATCAACATTTTGGTGCGGGCGGGCCTTCCGTCCGTGCCCGTTCCGGCCCGCGGGACAGGGGCTGCTGCACGGGGAGGGGCGATCCCGTTGGGGACCCCTATGATCCGTGAACCAGATATGCCGACTGTGTAGTCAGGTATATAAGTCCCAATGCGATACGGACCGGACTTGAGCAATCTGCCCACTGACTCACCCACTGATGCCCAAGTCGGCCATATCCGCCCCTGGGACATCCCCCGTTGGCATATGAGTGCCGTGCCAGGATGGACGGCACAGTTTCAATCTCGTTGATATTGACCCTTCAACGTGTGTCAAGTATATCGTTTCGTTACCTGACCGCATTCAAGTGCTCGTACCCCGGCAGGCTATGTCGGCCGCGACCATGCTCGCCTGTGCAACCGACGAAATAGTGATGGGCGGCCACTCGTTTCTGGGCCCTACCGATCCTCAGCTTTGGCTGAGCACGAGTCTGGGCCCGCGCTGGATCCCGGCCTTGGACGTTCTGGCCCAGTTCAGCCGGGCGATGAAGGAATGCCAGGAACCCGGAAAACTGACAGCTTGGCAGCCCATGTTGGGCCAATACGGTCCGGACTTATTGAGCCAGTGTGAATCGGCTGTGCAATTGTCTCAGGATCTGGTTGGGACTTGGCTACAACAATACATGTTCAAGTACGACGGACAAAAGTGGGAGAAGGCCAAAGCGATTTCCACTTGGCTCGCCAACCGGAAGGAGTTCCTAAGCCATGGTCGTCACATTGGCCGCGATACCTTGCAAGCGAAAGGCCAGGTGGTCCGAAAACTGGAAACCGATCACACATTGCAGGATCTGTGCCTGTCCGTCTTTCATGCCGCGACGCACTTGTTCACTCGCACCCCCGTGGCTAAGGTCATCGAAAATCACATGGGGCGGGCCTTCATGAAACATTCTGAATCCATTCCATGGCTGGCTTATGGCTAGGCACTCTCAAGTTTGCTTTCGCCAGGCTGGTACAAGTCCTTGAAGGGAACTTTCAGAAGATCGGAAGCGGCGGTGAGACCGTGTTGGTACGACCGTCCTCAAACACATTGGGAGCCATGTAGGCCGCCACCATATGTGTGGGGAGAGTGGCGGAGTATCGTGGAAGGTAACCGGTGCCGGTCGGATCATCGGCGCGGTCGAACAGCTTAACCGAGGGTAGGCAGGCCTGAGCCGGCAGACGCTGACGCTCTGCTTCCTGCCCCGATAGCTCGTTGACGTGCAGAGGCTGTACCGGCGGGCCCATCTCCGAATGCCATGCTCAGGCCGCCTACACCGACTGTCTGGTATTCGCGAGCTGTGAACAGCCGGGCAGTGGTCAGGAAGCCCCTGCCGCCGCCATGGAATCCCAGACGGACGGCGGACTGCGTCGGCGGTCAGATGCAGAGCCGCAAGCCCCGCCCGTTCCCGGCGCGACACCCAGGACATTGGCCCACGGCCACGGGGATTTGTTCTGCATTTCTCCTCCTTGTGCCCGCCGTCGGTGCCCCGGGTTTTCAGCCCCACAGGTTGGTGGCCACCAGCAGGGCACCGAGGGCGACCAGGGTGCCCACGATGGTCCAGGTCTGCGTGTTGAGCCTGCGCTCCATGTCGGCCCGCAGATCGGCGAACTTGGCGTTTATCTCCGCCCGCAGTTCGGTCAGGTCCTGGCGGGTGGCGAACTGGGACCAGTCCGGCAGGTGGGCGGCCACCACCTCCGCCTGGGGCGCGTCCATGCCCGCCTCCTGCAGTTCATGGTAGGCGGCTCGGTTGATCATCTCCGGCTGTACAATCGAACGGCCATGGGAGTTCCTCCTCCTGTCGGCCGGGCCGTGCCTGTAGTTCGCACAGGCCGACCTGGCCCGGTTGCCGACGGCGCGTGAAGAGGACGTCCCGCGCGAACGCCGGAAGCCGTAGCCGCCGGGTTGAGGGCGGTCGCGCAGGCCGGCCGTAGCCGGTCGTCGGGTCGGGCATCCTGTCCACCGCGGCGCGCGGCCGCGCGTCGGTCGGCATCCGCACAGTAGCCGGCCGGAAACATGCTACCATGTCACATTGATGCTAACTGTAGACATTTTCGGGTGTCCCATGTCCAAGGCTCTGTCCGAGGCCCTGTCCGTGATCCGCCAACTCGATGGCCCGCTGCGCGCGTCCGAGGCCGAACCCCGGTACGGAATCAAACCCGACACCCTGTACGCCCTGGAGGCCAGGGGGGAAGTCGAACGCCTGGCCCGCGGCCTGTTCGTGGCCGCCGGACGGCCGCCCCTTGAAAACCCCGACTTCTCGATTGTCTGTCTGCGTGCGCCCAGGGCCGTGGTGTGCCTGGTGTCCGCCCTGTGGTTCCACGATCTGACCACCCAAATTCCAAGCACGATCGATGTGGCGGTCCAACGTGGCGACTACCGCCCGCGCGCCGCCTGGCCGCCGGTTACGGCCTACAGTTTCTCCCCCGCCAGTTATGCGTCGGGCATCGAGACGCATGCGATCGACGGCGTGGACGTGAAGGTCTACTCCCGCGAGAAAACCCTGGCCGACTGCTTCAAGTTCCGCCATCGCATCGGCATGGACATCGTCCTCGAAGCCCTCCACTTCTACTGTGCCGGAGCCAAGCGCGTGGACGAGTTGGTGCGGCAGGCGCGCGTCTGTCGCATCGAAGCCGTGATGCGGCCCTATCTGGAAACCGCACTGTGGACCGCGGTCGGGTGATGACCAATGTTGCGGCCTCCGTGGACCAGAGACTGCTCAATCTGGCCAGCAATGAGAACCGTTCGATCGTCGATGTGCGGGCCCGCTATGTGATGGAGCGGTTCCTGTACCGGCTGAGTTTGTCTCCCTACAGGGACGCCTACTTGCTGAAGGGAGCCGTTGCCCTGCAGTCGCTGGCGGAGTCCACCTACCGCCAAACCAAGGACGTTGATCTGCAAGGTCAATTCCACGCGGAACCGCAGGTGGTCCAAGAACACTTCCGTACCGTGTTGGGGCAGGACACTTCGGCCCATCCGGACGGCTTGCGGTTTGTTCAGGATACGATGCGTGTGGACCATCTCCTGTCAGGGGTAGGCTACCGTCTGAAATTTGAAGTGCGACTGGGACCCTCCCGATACTCCATACAAGTGGACATTGCCTACGGGAACCGGCCGACCCCTCCGCCCGTGGAGCGGACCCTCCCCTCGTTGTTGGATCTCCCCGGCCCCGATCTGCTGTGCTACAGGCCGGAAACCGCGCTTGCCGAGAAATTCCTCATCCTGGATACCCGTGGCAACTTCAACAGCCGCATGAAGGATTTTTACGACATGTGGTACGTGGCCAACCATTTCCCGGTGTCCGGGCACGACTTGGCGGCTGCGCTGCGGGCCGTGTTCAGCAACCATGGCGTCCCCCTGCCATCCGCACCGCCCGTGGGGTTGAGTGACACATTTGCACTGGAGAAGCAACCTGCGTGGACGGCATTTAGGAAGAAACTGCAAGGCGAGCGCGGCCCGGCGGACTTCCCCGGCCTAGTGAAGGGCATCCGGGCATTCCTCATGCCCGTAGTGCAGGCTGCGGAAACCGATCCCGATTTTCAAGGTCAACATTTTCAAGGTCAATGGGATGCGGACCGCGGACGTTGGGTGGCCGATCCCTTGCGCGAGCGGGGTACCGGGCGCGCGTGGTAGGCCGGAACGGCCACCTGCACATGAAGTCCGTGAGGGGCCGGGGAACAGGGACTAAGGAACAGGAGGACGCGCGCATGGCTACAGAAGTCGCCACAGCCGCAAGCGCAGCCCGACCCGAGCCCGGACTGGCCCCGCGGGGATTGGTGCGCCGCGCCGCGGCACAGCGACGTCGATGCGGCCACGGCGCGCGGCCTGGAAACGGCGCGTTGCCCGGCGGCTGGACAATCCCGAGGCTTGGCGTGCCGAACTCGCGCAACGGATCCTGTTGGAAGGCGGGCTGACCGCCATCTGTTCGGTCAAGAGCGGCTGCATCTCGGTCACTGACGTGCGCAAGCTCAAGGGGGTGCTGAACGACAAGCAGGTAGCCTGGATGTTGCTCACGCGCCGGCCGCCCACGCGTCCGATGCGGGAACTGGCGCAGCACTCCGGCCTAGTGTCCCTGGAACGGGAGGGCCTGTACCAACCCGCATATACAAATTCTGACCCAGGAGCAGATTCCGACGGGGGCACGGTCCCGACTGCCCGACGCCATTGTGCCGTTGCTGCCGCGGTCCAGAATGCGCCAACATTCGACCTTGGTGTCGCAACGATTCAGGTGGCGGATCAGAGGAGTCGGTGCAGGGTTTGGGCCCCGTTGCCCCGCCCGATGCGCGTCGAAATTGACTGCGGGCGGCCCCAACTGCCCGACGCCACCAGGCTGAACGATGTCCGATCACCCGCAAGTTCCGCTCACCTTCGTGGACAACACCGGCGGCCGCACGGTCGACGGCTTCATGCGCAACGAAGTGGTCGGGGCGCGCCGGGTCCTGGTCTGCGTCGGCTACGTTTCCCAAGCCGGCTTGGCGCGCCTGCTCGATTGGCTGGACCTCATGGCTCCCGACGGCGAGCTGCTGCTCCTGGTCGGCATGGCGCCGCACAACTGGAAGTTCCTGGCCAAGTCGGCCGACGCCCACGCGACCTACGTCCTGCGCGCCATGCAAACCAAGGCGTCGGAGCTGGACCGTGCGCTGTTGGGGCGGCGGGCCGGCTTTCAAAGCGCGGGCCGGTTGCGGATCCGCCTGCGCGAGCCGCGCCGCCAGCTGCACGCCAAGCTCTCCCTGATCGAATCCGGACCGGAGGCGTGGCAGGGCCTGGCCGGAAGTTCCAACCTCTCGCAGTCCGGGTTGACGGAACCGGGGCATGAGTTCAACCTGGTGCTCGATGCCGCAACGGCCGCGGAGGCCGGTCGCTGGCTGGAGGACCAATGGAAAGCTCCATCCTCGCAACCGGCGGACGACGTGTGGAAGGCCCTGTTCGACAAGGCCGCGCCGGCCGGAATGGGCGAGCGGCCCGCCTCGGGCCGGCCCGACGATCGGCGAAGCCGCCGGTCCGGATGTTGGGAGCTGGTGTTGGGCCTGCCGCTGGCCAGCGGCCTGCTGCTGCTCCTGCTGTCCCTGCCGGGCTAATACCAATCCATCACGATTGAGTTACTGGAGTATCGTCGGCCAGGGCCGTCAGGGTGTCCCGGATCCAGCCCCAGCCGCACAGTTGCCGCACCCGCGCCGGGTCCGTCTGCCAGGCCCTCAGGATCGGTTCCAAGGCTGCCTTTTTGGCCTCCAGGGTCGGATAGACCCGGTCCCCCAGAGCCCGGCGCAGCTCTTGGAAGAAGCGCTCCACCGGGTTCAGTTCGGGCGCGTAGGGCGGCTGCACCACCTGCGGGGCCGGGATCGCCTGCACATCCCCGCTCTTGTGGCCGCCGGCCCCGTCCCAGACCCAGCCGTCGATGTCCGGCTCCTCGGCCCAGGCCCCCCAGATGCGGGTCATCTCCTCACTCTTCATGTTCGCCTGCCATGCCCACCACAGCTGTCCCGTCAGCGGATTGAGGGCCACCGCCACGTAGGTGTAGGTCCGGCTGATCTGTGTCGTCCGGGTCACCGCCACCCCGCGCGGCGCCCACGCCTTGCGCACCGTGTTCCACAGGCCCAGACGCATCTCGTCGCTCCATACGATCCCCTGCCCCGCCTTCAGGCCGACCGCCTTCAGGCATTCGCCGAGCCCCCTTTTTTCCAGGTCGCCGGGGCCTGGGCATCCGCCTGCGTGTGCCGGGGCCGGGGCACCTTGAGCCCGATCCCCAGCCGCGGCAGCAGCGTGTACATGCTGCCCACCGTGTAGACCACCCCGAACTGCTCCTCGATCCAGTCCCGCACCTCCTGCGCCGTCCCAAACACTCCCTGGGCCGCTTCCGCCACCACCTGGGCCTGCTGCGCCTCCGTCAGGTAGCAGGGCGTGCCGTGTCCGCCCCGCCGATGGGCCCGCACCTCGGCCAGGCCGCCCGCCCGGTACCAGCGCAGCCATTGCTGTACCGAATTCCGGCTCACGCCCACCGCGGCCGCCACGACCGTCGGCCCCTGACCCTGGCGCAACAACCACAGCGCGTGCAGCCGCGTGCGCACCTCGGCCCCGGCTTCCGCCCGGTACTGCGCATGCAGGGCCTCGGCCGCCCAGTCGATGGCCGCCTTGCGCGTCATACCTGTCTCTCCCTTGGCCATGGTCCACTTGGCAAGTAAGGAAATTGTACTGGACCGGTATAAGGGCGCAATCCGGGAGCTGGTCGACGATAGGGGTAGTGCGGATACGTACTTCGAGACTGACGCCGAGGTCAAGCACCGCAACATCCCCAACTCCAAACTCCCCGCCCGCTTCGGCATGACGTGCCAGCGCTGCGCCACCTGGCACATGCCAGGCGGTCACGCACATTGAACCCCACCCACCGGTACTCACATCCGGCAACCCGTAGTAGGCCGGGCCGCACCGGCGCATCGGGATTGAGGTCCGCCAGGCCCCAATCAATCGAGGGGCACGTTCGGGTACGTGCTCCAGTCGCCGCCGGCGATCACGACGACGGGACCGGGCCAGGCCTCGGTTTCGTCCGACCGGCGGACGACAATGGTGTCCGGTCGCCACAGCAATTTGTACAGGTACTGCTCGGCGACACATGTGTCGGTCAGCTCCACGAACTCCGGCCGGATGTCGCAGACGTTGAGCGTCATGACCGGCGCGTCGGGCATGCGTCAAGTTGTACGTTGGGGTGGCGATCGTCCACACCGGCGCGTCGGGATCAAGGGCGCGCAGGATCTCAATCAGTTCCCGCACTTTCATCGGCGGCCTGCCACCGGGCGCGTTCGTGCTCCCACTCTGCGCGGTCCCGCTCCCACTGTTCCCGGTCCGCCTGCCACTGCGCCAGTTCGGCCTGCCGTTCGGCCTCGCGTTCGCGTTCGCGCTCCTGCTCTGCGCGGGACCGGGCCTGGTGTTCGCGATGGCTCTTATGGCTGTGCCTGCGCTGGTACTCGAGATCGTCCAGCTTCTTGATGGTTTCTCGAATGACCTCGTGCTCCTGACGCAGGATGTGGGATAGATCCAGGTTCAGAGGATCGCGGTCCCCACCGCGATCCTCCAGCGGGTTGACGCGCGGGTTGGCGGCCAGCGCCATGTCCATGACGGACAGCAGCAGCCGCAGGTGCTGGTGCTCAAACACAATTGGATGGTATGTCCCATGCTTCGCACAGGCGAAGAGGTGCTTCTTGCCGTAGGTGTCCTCTTCGACGGCGAGGTACATCCGGCGACCGAGGTCGAAATCCCACTGCATGGTCGGGGTCCTCCGTTGTTTCGCAGACACCGAATGTTGACATAACGCGCCGCGAATCGCAATATGGGGGATGCCTTGCCCACCCCACCGATTGACCATGCCCGAACCGAGCGACTCAACCCTGTGCCACTGTTGCGGTGAAACGGACGCGTACGCCGACGAAGGGGATCCCTGGCAGCGTGTGACCTGTCCGGGCTGCGCTACGACGCAGTGGTTCTGCGGCGAGTGTGTGGCCGACGCCGAGAGCAGCTACTTCCCGGCCGGCACGCCGATCCAACACGGGCAGATTGCCGGCGGACCGGCCTACAGCCTGGGCTGTTCGGGATGCCTGGGCTGCGTCTACGCTGAGAGGATCCACACCGCCGGACCGCTCAACCCCGATGCCTGGTGGATCGGGGGCCGGAGGGTGAGAGACCTGTCCGGCCAGTGGTGGATCGGCGACGAATGGGGTTCTTAACGGGACTTATAGAACAATCCTGAACGGCCGCCTACGCTTTGTCGACATCCGGGACGGGCGCAACTTCCCCCGTTCCGCAACCGCCATGTCTTCACTTGGCAGCCCCACGGCTCCCAGTTCTCCATCTATCGGCAGGTACCGGCTTCGGCCCGACGATTCCGCATCGTCCCGAACGTGAGCGTGAAATCCATGGAGCAGATACTTGCAAGCGTGGGTTTTGCAGACGACTGGGTCGATATTCTGAATTGACAACTTTGCTGCCGGTCGCCGGCGCTCGGCACTCGCGGACAGCTGTTTGCCCGTGACAGGACAGCGACGAAGGCCCAGATGATCTGTTGCCCGTGATCCTCTTCACACGCGTCGGGTTGTCGAAACCGCACCGCGGCCAATAGTGGGGCGGTCGTCCCGAATCCACCCAACCTACAACAGGTAGGCCAACCCCTGAATCCGGCCATGTGGCTAATCTTGGCGCGTCGCGATCGGTCCTCGAGACTCGGATTTGCCGATTTTCGCTCAGTTCCGGCCGCTGGCGAACCATCCAATGACCTTGTCGGCATCCCGGGAAAAGGCCCGGAGCAGAGGCGACGAGTAGGTGTAAGGCCGTTGCGCCAGGAGCCGCCCCGCAGCGACCGCAGGGAGCCGGGGAGGGGGTGCGGGGAGAGCCCCCGCTGGCATATCACATTAGGTCACCTAATGGTATACTAGGCCCCATGGCCGACAATGACCTGCTCCCCGCCTCCGCACCCCCGGTCCCGGCCGATCCCGGCGCGCCCCCCGCCGTGCGCGAGGCCGCCGCCCTGGTGGCCGTCGAGCTGGACCGGATCCAGCAGGCGGCGCGCAACACGGACCGCATCGCCTCCGATGCGGAGATGATCGCGGTCTGGCTGCGCAACCAGGTGTCGGACCACACCCGGACCTCCTACGAACACGCGTGGAATGCCTGGCAGGCGCACAGCGGGGGCCGTCCGCTGGCCGAGACCACCCTGGCCGACCTGCAGGACTTCCAGGCGGCCCTGGCGCGGGACCGCCGCCCGGGCAGCGTCAACACCATGCTGAGTGCCCTGCGCTCCGCCTTCGCCCTGGCCCACCGCAAGGGCTACATTCGGTCCAATCCCTGCGCCGAGATCAACGACCTGCCCAATCCCCACCGCAGCGGCACGGCCGCGGCCCTCGGCCGCCGCATCCTGACCCGCACCGAAACGGCGCGCCTGCTCGAGGCGGCCCGCCCGGGCCGCGACTACGCGCTCTACCTGACGCTCTACCACACCGGCTGCCGCGTCTCCGAGGCCCTGGCCCTGCGCTGGGCGGACCTGACCCTGGAGGGCCTGCTGCCGACCCTGACCGTGCTGCAGGGCAAGGGCGGCAAGGGCCGCGTGATCCGGCTCTCGCCGCTCCTGCGGGAGACGCTGGTGGACCTGCAGCCGGCGGCCGCGCGCCCGGAGGACCTGGTGTTCGCCACGCGCACGGGCCGGCCGCTGGCCCGCAACAACGTCTGGACGTCCCTGCGCCGGACGGCGCAGCGGGCCGGCATCGAGCGCGCCATCAGTCCGCACTGGTTCCGGCACGCCCACGCCAGCCACGCGCTCGACGGTGGCGCTCCTGTGCAGTCCGTCAAGGAAACGCTGGGCCACGCTTCGCTGGCCACCACCTCGATCTACGTCCATGCCCGCAACGGCGGCGACAGCGGCCTGTGGCTGGACTGAGATACCCGCGGGCCGGATGCCCGCAGGGGAATTGAAGCGCGCACCGACATGAAACTGAAACCCCCGCAGGAACCCGCGTCCGCCGCGCCGCGGTGACCGCGAACGGGAGCGGGAAACCCGCTATGCGGACTGGGAGGGCATCCAGCTCCTGGCGGCCGCGGACACGGAACGCGCGTTCGACTACGAAGATGATTGGAACCTCAGGTTCCACGATCTGCGCGCGGACCCCGCAACCAGAGGCTGAAGACCGTGATCGGCAGGACGGAAGCCTGTCATGTTCCCGGGCTGCGCGGGCACTGTCTCGGTTTCGCTGAGGCCCGGCCGTTGGTATCCGGAGGCAGTACAATTTCCTGCGAAGATATCGGACAGGGACAGGACCGCGATGGCTGCACAGCAGGCTCTGGTACCGCCGGGCGCGGACCCGGCGGAAGTTGAGGACCGGCTGGTTTCGGGAATCCGGGTTGATGCGGAGGCGAACGGGGCACTCCCCTTGCGCGAGGATCCGAAGGCATGGCACGCGTTTCTTCGCACCCTGGGCCACTACGATCCCAACTATCCCTACAACCCCGAATACGAGTATGGTCCCGACTGGACGGATGATCCCCGGTATGTGGCTGAGGGCGTGCGCCGCCTGGTGGATCCGCAACACCGGTCCGCCATTTTCTCCTTTTGGCTCACGCTCAAGCGAGTGTGGGGCGATCTCGTGCAGCTGGAACACAAGATCCTAATTCCTCAGGCCATCCGCGACGGGCTGAGTGCCGACAACCTTTACCGGGTCAAGATGGAGGGGGTCATCCCCGACGGGCTCATCGCGGCCCGTTCCCTGCCGGCGGACCGGCGGTCCCGCATCGTGCGCCGACACGATCCGGAACACCCCGACCAGCTGTACTTGGAGGTGGTGTCCAAGACCGAGCGGGATGTGCAGCGGGATACCCGGCATAAGATGGAAGCCTACCAGGCCCTGGGCATCCGGGAGTATCTGTTGTACGACCCGTTTCGGCGCCTGGACGACCGGCCGCGCCTGTACCTGTATCGGCTGGCCGGCAACGGGATTTCTGCCTATACCAAGGTCGATCCGGCACGGTGGATGGACGGACACCCGGTCTACCGCAGCACGGTCTTGGAGCGGGAGATTCGCATGTTGCCGGCCAATGACCGGGACGGGGACTTGGAGCAGTTGGACAACGAACATCGCTTGCAGCTGTGGGAGCCGGCCCGGGGTGTCTGGTGGGATCCGGAAGTCGATGTTCAACTGAATCTGGCGGCAAGCCGTGCTGAGGGACACGCCAAGGGACACGCCGAGGGACATGCCGAGGGACATGCCGAGGGACATGCCGAGGGACATGCCGAGGGACATGCCGAGGGACACGCCGAGGGCCGCGTTGAGGGTCAAATCGACGATCGGCGCGATCTGCTGGCGGAGATGCCTGTGGCCCCGGAAGAATCGATGATGGAGATTCTCGACACCCTGGAACGGAACTGGCGCAGAACCGGCATGGTGCCATCCATGGCGGAGACGGTTGCAGTGGCCGCTGGCCGGCGGCCTTGGCAGGCACTCCTGATCGGGTAGGCGTTGCGCCTCCGGGGCATTGCAAGGGGCAATGAGTCCGAACTTTGGCTGGAATGTCCGCGCTCAACCGGCCGCATCACCGCAGCCCCGCGCATTACCGCCTTGTGGCGACCTTGGACGATGGTCTGGGCGAACACCGCGTCTGCCGGCGTGAGGCCGTGGATCTCGCAGGGGGCACACCGTCATGGGGTGGGGCCGGGGGCGACACCGTCTCGATGGCCGGATCCGAAACTGTTGTCCTCAATCGAGCGGTGCGGAGCCGTGTGCCCCCCTGAAACGGCGCATCGCCCTGAATCCGGGGGTACTGTAGGTCACGGAACGCCGGATTCGCTCCGGCCAGGGCCTTACAGAGAATGTTGTTGGGGCCGATCCGAGCTGATCGGCTCCAAATCCGCTCAAATTCCGCCGATCCATGGCACTCAGGATCCCGCAAAAACACCCGTGCCGAGAAGCACAGTGCCTCTTGATTTGGTGCCAAGGGACGGAATCGGGGGGGGGGCTAATCTGACCGATCTGACCGATGCAGCTGACTTGCGTGGCGCCCGCGCAGGGTTCGGACGTGTTGGCGTATCGCGGGCGGCTTCTGGGTGGCGGGATCGTTGCTTCTACCGGACGCGCGTCAGCTGCATGCAGGGTCCGTAGCTGGCCGCGTGGCCGTGGCCGTCGTCGATGATTGGCGTCAGGTAGGCGGCGAGGTCGACGATGATCGGGTGATTCCAGTTGTACTGACGGGTGATCGCCCGGCGCGACATCTGCTCGGCGGCCAGCGACATCGCTCTGGCGACCGTCCATTCGAGGTTGATGCTGCCTGCATTGCCCCATTTGGGTTCGATGCGACAGAACACCTCGTCCTCGGGATGGCCGCGCGGGGCAAAGCACCTGATGGCTGTATTGGCCATGTCGGGATGGGGCAGATCCGAGGGTTGCCAAGTTTCCCTGGGGCTGTCGGGGAAGGGCCATTCGTCATACGTCTCGGGGTACGCGAAGCCATTCGACAGACCCATCCCGGTCAGATCGCCCTCACCGCTCCCCTCTCTTGAATTCGACAGCCGTTGATCCGATCGTCATCCACCGGATGACACTCGTGACCTGCGCGTACACGCGCGCTCCGGAACGCGGATTGCGACCCCGACCATTCGGCATCCGGCAGGCCGGACAGGAACACCAACAGTGCCACCACCCCGATCAGGCAGAGCGGCAACAACACATACCGGAGGCACCGCATCGGTTACATCACCACACGGTGCCGAAGCAAATCGTCGAGCCGTCGGCACGCACCGCACATGTATTGAAGAGGCCGGCCGCGATATCGCGGAAGAGGCCGCCCGGCGGCGTGGCCTGGCCGCCGATATTGTCGCCCCAACAGGCGAGCGTGCCGTCCGTGCGCAGAGCACAACTGTGGAATACCCCGGCATCCAGCTTTGAAAACGTGCCCGCCGGAGGTGAACTCTGGCCGACGTTGTTCTGGCCCCAACAGGCGAGCGTGCCGTCCGTGCGGATGGCGCACGAATAGGCTGAACCGGCGCGGACTGTCTTGAACGTGCCGGGCGGCGGCGAAGCTCCGCCATGAGTGTTCCGGCCCCAACAGGCGAGCGTGCCGTCGGTGCGGATCGCACAGGCGTGGACATTGCCCGTGCCCACCGCCAGGAACGTGCCGCTGGGCATGGTGCCCGGCAGACGGCTGCCCCAACAGGCAAGCGTGCGGTCGGCCCGCAGGCCGCAGGCAGAGGTATGGCCGAGATCGATTGCTGTAAAGCTGCCGGGCGGCGGCGAAGCCTGCCCCCTGTGGTTCTGCCCCCAACAGGCGACGCTGCCATCCGTGCGCAGCGCACAGGCGTAATCCTCACCGACCCGCACGGACTCGAAGGTGCCGGGTGGGGGCTGTGCGCGAAAGTCCTCGTCGCCCCAACAGGCGAGCGTGCCGTCCGACTGCACCGCACAGAGGGCGAAGTGATTGTTTTTGAGCGACCGAGGATTGTGCGGCAGCACCGGCCCGGCGTCGACGTCCAACAGCGGGTCGGCGGTAATCGGGATGGGCGTGGCCGTAGGGGCGGCCGCAACCCGGCCGCCAGCCGACAGGCACAGCTGCCAGCCGGTCGTCAGCGGCGTGTCGGGTGCGATCCCGTTGAGCGCGGCCACCGCCTGCAGGTCGAGCCCGAACCAGTCGGTGATCTGCGACAGCCGCGTTTCGTTCGGGTTGACGGTGTGTAGCTGGGGACAGTCGGCCGGCACGGTGGGCGCAGCCGCTTGCGGCGCAGGTGCGGGTGTCGGCTGGACGACCGGCTCCGGTGCGGGCGTGGGCGGGGTTTCGATTTCCACTGCGACGGGGCCGGCCACGGCCAGGGTCTGTACGGTCGCGCCGTCGAGGTCGGTCAGGGGTCCGTAGATCCAGACCAGCTCGCCGGTGGCCACGGGGTGCATGACCTGCAGCCAGTCGCCGGCCGCGTTGCGGCCCAGGACGCGCAGCACGTCGCCGGTTCGCACCTGGCCGTTGATCCCGTAGCCGGTTCCGGGCCCCAGGCGCAGGTTGACCACGGTACCTGTCACGGTTACTGTAGTTGGTGCGGGGAGCGTTGGTTCCGGTTCCACTGTTGGCGGAGTTGGCTCCGGCTCCACGACCGGAACCGGCGTGGGCATGGGCGTTGGCTGTTCAGCAGGTGCGCCAACATCCCCGCCGGTATCGGGATGAGGCGATGATTCCCCTGTTGCTCCACGACTGATGGCGGCACTCTCACTCACCGGGTGGATTACGGGCAACCTGGCTCTAACCTCCGGTGCAATGTCCGTCAGTGGGCGAAAAATCCAGCCCTTCCTGTCTTCATGCTCGAGATGCAACCAGCTGCCATCGTCGTTGCGGCCCGTCACCCCAACAACAGTACCGGTCGGTAACCAGAAGAGTACGGCGTGTTCCGTACCTGGCCCGGCGCGCACATTGGATTCCGCATTGACGGTAGCGGTCGCCACCTCAACAACATCCTCCACCACGGGTTCAGGCATCGGAGTTTCAGGCACGGCGGGTTCAGGCACAATGCAGGCTGTCAGCATTAAACCCGCCAACAACAGGACTGCTGCCACTACAATATGGATGCGACAGGAAACCATGCGCGAAACAAACATTTGTTGTGAAGGCTCCGAATACCGGAAAAGGGGGACGTTATAATATCACGGAAACGGCCCCGGACTTGGGCAAGGGGTCATTCCCCCATGCTGCAAGTAAATGCCACGCGCATAAATATAATAAAAAGTTGCAAGGGGGCAGCAGGAACTATATTAAAACAACCAAATACGCCCTTCCCCAACACTCACCCGCAACCATTATGGCATTGCGCCATAATGGGAAGGCCGGCCGAGGGCCGCATTGCAAGAAAAATAACAAGTGCAGGGTTGCGCCGGGTCCTGTGAAGGGGACGCACCAGACCCGATGCAGGCATGCAAACAGGGTATGGCCGAAGGTGTGCGAGATGGCGTTACGCAGGGCCCGGTCCACCACAACGGCAGCAAGCCAGGCTCCGGGGCACCACAGGACATGGAATCAGGCCCCCTGCAAAGGCAGGCCAGTATCTACGCTCACGGACGACCGCATATGTGCTTGTCCGCAATGCTTCCGAATGTGTGAGAGCCCGCCGCTGAGGGCGAGTGCTAGGAACTCCGTGATTGCACAGCAACCGCGTTCCGCAACGGGTGCTGGAGTTCGGCAATCAATCTTCCACGCCCGAAGTCGTGAGGGCGCGAATGAGGATGCCGGGTTCTGATGTGGTGCCGGCGGACTTGACCTGCTGGCAGGCCCGCTGGGAGCCGACCTGTTCTGCCACGCAGACGCGCACTTCCAGATCGTAGTCGCCTGGGTCGGCGATGTCGCCCGCCGATTGGAGCCACTCGAACTCCAAATCCGATCCGGAATAGGCCTGCGAGAGGCAATAGGGACTGTGCCCCCGGATGTCCGATCCGCGGAACATGGTGTTCAGCCAATTTCTGACAAAGGACTGGGCGTTCGGTGTGTGTGTGGCCTTGACGGCCACGCTATGCACCCCTACAGCAGGCTGTAGGGGTGGATTGCCGGTTGTGCATGTAATTTTGAGGGCATCCTGCAGGTTGGCCACAGGCACCTCCACCTTGACCCAATCGGTGCCTCCCTGCGTTTCCATGACCGGAAGCGTAGGAGCCGTCTGCCACCCCGTTATGAAGTCGTCAGCCCTCAACCATGTACCGGTCAAAGGGCAGGTGGTCAGGGCCAGCAGGGAGTTGGCGGTAGCGACATCCACCCATCCATCCACCGGGTGGACGGAGGTGTCTAGGGGATCGGGATCGAAGATTGAATCGGTGACATCGCAGGCAGCATTCCCCACCCCAAAGTCAGCCGAAACGATGGTGGTCACGGTCAAGGGTGGTAGTGGTTGCGGCGGTGGCTGCGGTGGTGGCGGTGGCGGTGACCAGCCAGTACAGGTGTTGTCCGCCTGGGTGCTTTCGCCCGGTGGACAGACGCAGGTGGGGAAGCCCCAGAACGGATCGGGCACGCGGTCGGCCGGGCAGGAGCCTGACGAGGTGTCGATGATGCAGAAACCCGGAATCGAACGGTAGCCGGGCGGGCAGGTGGCCGTCGGCGGAAAGACGCAGAAGTTGCCGCCGCCCGGGTCGGTCACATACCAGCCCTGGCACACGCACTGCCTGGCCGTGGCGTCCCACTGCATGTTTGATCCGCAGGTCGGGCGCGGCGTCGGCGCTGGCTGCGGGGAAGTGTTGCTGCCGCCCGGACGGTTGCCGGAGCCTGGATTGGACGAACCGCTGCATGTCGACGGGGTGGCGCAATCGCAGCCGTTTGAGCATTGCCACACGCAGTTGCGGCTGGACCAACGCCAGCTCCCAGGCCGGCAACAACGAGTTCTTTCGTCTGGCGGATCCCCACTTCCAGAACAGCTGTTGTCGGTATCGTGCGAGTCACAAACGTTGGTCCGATCATCGAACACTGGATGACATATGTGGCCGGCAAGCACACGCGCACCCCTGAACGCGGCTTGCGATTCCGACCATTCTACAGCCGGCAGGCCGGACAGGAACACCAACAGCGCCACCACCCCGATCAGGCAGAGCGGCAACAACACATACCGGAGGCACCGCATCGGTTACATCACCACACGGTGCCGAAGCAAATCGTCGAGCCGTCGGCGCGCACCGCACAGGTGTTGAAGAGGCCACACGCGACATCGCGGAAGAGGCCGCCCGGAGGCGAGGCTTGACCTCCGATGTTGTCGCCCCAGCAGGCGAGCGTGCCGTCCGTGCGAAGAGCACAACTGTGGAAAATCCCGGCATCCAGCTTAGAGAACATGCCGCCCGGCGGAGAACTCTGGCCGGCATCGTTCCTGCCCCAACAGGCGAGCGTGCCGTCGGTGCGGATGGCGCACGAAAAGCCTGCACCGCTGCGGACCGTCTTGAACGTGCCGGACGGCGGCGAAGTTTCGCCAGCATCATCCCGGCCCCAACATGTGAGAGTGCCGTCGGTGCGGATCGCACAGACGTGGAGATTGCCCGAGCCCAGCGCATTGAACGTGCCGCTGGGCACATTGCCCTGGCCGCTGCGGTTGCTGCCCCAACAGGTGAGCGTACCGTCCGTGCGGATGCCGCACGCAGAGGTATGGCCGGTATCGATCGCCAGGAAACTGCCGGTCGGCGGCGAAGCCTGCCCCCTATGGTTCTTGCCCCAACAGGCGACGCTGCCATCCGTGCGCAGCGCACAGGCGTAATCCTCATGGAGCCGCACGGACTCGAAGGTGCCGGGCGGAGGCTGTGCGCGAAAGTCCTCGTCGCCCCAACAGGCGAGCGTGCCGTCTGCCTGCACCGCACAGAGGGCGAAGTAGTTGTTCTTGAGCGACCGCGGATTGTGCGGCAGCACCGGCCCGGCGTCGATGTCCAACAGCGGGTCGGCGGTAATCGGGACGGGCGTGGCCGTGGGGGCGGCCGCGACCTGGCCGCCGGCCGACAGGCACAGCTGCCAGCCGGTCGTCAGCGGCGTGTCGGGTGCGATCCCGTTGAGCGCGGCCACCGCCTGCAGGTCGAGCCCGAACCAGTCGGTGATCTGCGACAGCCGCGTTTCGTTCGGGTTGACGGTGTGTAGCTGGGGACAGTCGGCCGGCACGGTGGGCGCAGCCGCTTGCGGCGCGGGTGCGGGTGTCGGCTGCACGACCGGCTCCGGTGCGGGTGTGGGCGGAGTTTCGATCTCCACCGTGAATTCGGCTTGGCCCGCGACCGACAGCGTGGCCACCGTCGCACCGTCGATGTCGGTCAACGGTCCATAAATCCACACCAATTCGCCGGTGGCTACGGGGTGCATGACCTGCAGCCAGTCGCCGGCCGCGTTGCGGCCCAGGACGCGCAGCACGTCGCCATACACCGCCTGGCTGTCGATCCCGTGGTCGGTTCCGGGTCCCAGGCGCAGGTTGACCACGGTGCCTATTACGGTTACTGTGGTTGGTGCGGGGAGCGTTGGTTCCGGTTCCACTGTTGGCGGAGTTGGCTCCGGCGCCACGACCGGAACCGGTGTGGGGATGGGCGTTGGCTGTTCAGCGGGAGCGCCAACATTCCCGCCGGTATCGGGAGGGGGCGATGCCCCCTCTGATGCCCCACGACTGGTGGCAACACTCTCACTCACAGGGGAGATTACAGGCAACCGGGCTCTAACCTTCGGTGCAATGTCCGTCAGCGGGCGAAAAATCCAGCCCTTCCTGTCTTCATGCTCGATATGCAGCCAACTGCCATCGTCATTGCGGCCCGTCACCTCAACAACGGTACCGGTCGGCAACCAGAAGAGTACGGCGTGTTCCGTACCTGGCCCGGCGCGCACATTGGATTCCGCATTGACAGTAGCGGTCGCCACCTCAACAACATCCTCCACCACAGGTTCAGGCATCGGAGTTTCAGGCACGGCGGGTTCAGGTACAATGCAGGCTGTCAGCATTAAACCCGCCAGCAACAGGACTGCTGCCACTACAATATGGATGCGACAGGAAACCATGCGCGAAACAAACATATGTTGTGAAGGCTCCGAATACCGAAAAGGGGACGGCATACTATCACGGAAACGGAAACGGATTCGGACAAGGGGACATTTCCCATACTGCAAGTAAAAAACAGCCCACATAAATATAATAAAAAGTTGCAACAGGGGAGACAAAAACTATATTAAAGCAATCAAGCACACACCGCCCCAACACTCCCCCGCAACCCGTCATGACACAATGCCATAACGGGAAGGCCGACAGGGGACTGCGTTCTCTAGAAAAATAACAGGTGCAAAGTTGCGCGGGCCCTGTAAAGGGGGCGCCCAGGCCCGATGCAGGCACGCAAACAGAATATGGTCGAAGGGGTGTGAGATGGTGTCACGCAGGCCCGGTCCGCCACAACGGCAGCAAGCCAGGCTCCGGGGCACATCAGGGCATGAAATCAGTTCCCCTGCAACGGCAGGTCAGCAGCGACGCTCACGGACGACCGCACATGCGCCTGTCCGAAATGCTTCCGATTGTGTGAGAGACTGATTGCCGAGGGCGAGTGCCAGGAACTCCGTGATTGCACAGCAACCGCGTTCCGTAACGGGTGCTGGAGTTCGGCCATTAATCTTCCACGCCCGAAGTCGTGAGGGCGCGAATGAGGATGCCGGGTTCTGATGCGGTGCCGGCGGATTTAACCTGCTGGCAGGCCCTCTGGGAGCCGATCTGTTCTGCCACGCAGACGCGCAATTCCAGATCGTAGTCCCCTGGGTCAACGATGTCGCCGCCGGACTGAAGCCACTCGAACTCCAAATTGGCGCCGGGCGTGTATGCCTTTGCCAGGCAGTAGGGGCTGTGGCCGCGGATGGTGGACCCGCGGAACATGAGGTCCAGCCACCCCTGGACAAAGCTTTGTGCATTTGTGGTGTGCGTGGCCTTGACGGCCACGCCCTGCACGGACACCGCCTGCTGTTGAGGCGGGTCGCCATCGGTACATGTGATTTTGAGGGCGTCCCGCAGGTTTGCGGCCGGGACCTTTATCCGCACCCAATCCGTACCTCCCTGTGTGTCCATGACCGGACGCTGCGGGTCGACGCTCCACCCCGTAATGAAATCGGAGGCCCTCAACCAGGCACCTGTTAACGGGCAGGTGGTCAGGGCCAGCAGGGAGTTGGCGGTGGAGGAGTCCACCCAGCCGTCCACCGGAACGACGGCGGTGTCCAGGGGATCGGGATCAAAGATTGAATCGGTGACATCGCAAGCAGCATTTCCCACCCCGAACTCCACCGGATTTAGCGTGTCCACCACATAGGGCGTGGCTGTGGCTGTGGGCGTGGGGGTCGGGATGCAGTGGTGGGCATGGCAGACGGTATCCAAGTGGCAGGCGGTCTCTGCGAACCCGCGTGAGTTCAGGTGGATGTGCCAGTCCGCTGCGTAGCAGGCCAGGGTATGCGGGGGCTTCGCAGGCGTTGCTGTTGGGGCGATTACCCCCGACCTTCCCGAAGGGCGGGGGGCAGGCGAGGAACCTCTATCATCATCGTCGTTGCTGCTGCGGCGGCGCGGCTGCGACGGACGATTGTTCACCGCGCAGTTGTCGCCGTGGTCGCGGTTGTGGTCATTCATGCCGTTATGGCAGTGCTTGTGGCACCTCTTGTTGCCATCATCGTCCACATGCTTATGGTAGCCGCCACTGCAATTGAAGGCTTCCACGGTGGCTGAGTTGGAGGTCCAGATCGCCAGGGACAGGAAGAGCAGCACCACGGCGGCGACGATGGCCAGTTCGCGGATGGCGTTGCCTCTACCGGACGCGCGTCAGCTGCATGCAGGGTCCGTAGCCGGCCGCGTGGCCCTGGCCGTCGTCGATGATCGGCGTCAGGTAGGCGGCGAGGTCGACGATGATCGGATGATTCCAGTTGTACTGGCGGGTGATCGCCCGGCGCGACATCTGCTCGGCGGCCAGCGACATCGCCCTGACGACCGTCCATTCGAGGTTGATGCTGCCTGCATTGCCCCATTTGGGTTCGATGCGACAGAACACCTCGTCCTCGGGATGGCCGCGCGGGGCAAAGCACCTGATGGCTGTATTGGCCATGTCGGAGTGGGGCAGATCCGAGGGTTGCCAGGTTTCCCTGGGGCTGTCGGGGAAGGTCCATTCAAAATACGTCTCGGGGTACAGGTAGACATTCGACAGACCCATCCCGCGCCGATCGCCCTCGCCACTCCCCTCTCTTGAATCCGACAGCCGGAACTCGAGGCTCTTCAGCCCCACGGTTTCGGGCACCTCGCCGTACAGGACGCGCAAGGCGTCGTAGCAGTCCTCGAAGTCGCGCACCGCCCAATCCCACTGGTGGGAACTGTCGGAGAACTTCAGCTCCCACTCGTAGGCGAGGCCCGGATGCTCCGAACGGTCGTACGTGCCGGGTGCGTAGTACTTCGTCGGCACGCCGGTCAGTTCCGTGACCGCCTGCTCCGGCCAGTTGGGCGGCCAGTTGCGGCAGGGGTAGACGTGGCCCCCATGCGTGCGGCAGTCGCCGGTCTCGTACTTGACGACCTCGCCGGGGGAGCCCGCCTGCGCGAGCGGCGCGGGTGGCGGCGTTGCCTGGCCGGTGGTGGTTTGGGGCGCGGGTGGCGGTGCGGGAGGGCCGGCCGTCAGGCAGATTTGCGCCCCGGCCGTCAGCGGCGCGTTGGCGTCGATGCCGTTCAGGTTGGCAACCGTCCGCAGGTCGAGGCCCAACCAGTCGGTGATTTGCTGCAGGCGCGTCTCATTGGGATTGACGGTGTGCAGGCGCGAGCAGTCGGCAGGCACGGTTGGCGTAGCCGATTGCCGGGCGGGCGGCGGGGCGGCCGCCACGACGGCCAGGACTTGGAGGGCCGCGGTGTCGATGTCGGTCAGCGGTCCGTAGAGCCACACCAACTCGCCGGTGGCCGCGGGGTGCATGACCTGCAGCCAGCTGCCGTCCGCGTTGCGGCCCGTTGCGCGCAGTTCGTCGCCGGTCTGCACATGGCCCGCCGTCGGATGGTCGGTGGACGGTCCCTGCCGCAGATTGACGATCGTGCCGACGACCGTCGCGTGCACGTGGCTGTGGGGTTCGGCTTGCGGTTCCGGAGTTGGTTCCTGCGCAGGTTGGGGTGTGGGTTCCGGTTCCGCGGCTACCGTTGGGTCGGGCGCGGCCGGCGTCGGCAGTGCATCCGCGGGCAGCTCCGCAACCCTGTCGGCAATGTCCGTCAGCGCGGCGAAGATCCAGCCGGGTCGGTCCTGGTGCTCGATCTGCAGCCAGGTGCCGGCCGCGGTGCGGCCGGCGACCGTCACCTCGTTGCCGACGGTCAGCCCGTAGGCGATCGAGTGGTCGGTGGACGGACCCGTGCGCACGTTGGCGTTCTGGCTGACAACCACCAGCAGGTCCTCCGCGGGCAGCTCCGATGCAGGCTCCAGCGTGGGTTCGGGCGGCGGGGAGGTGTCTTGGCCGGGCGGCACGATGCAGCCGCCCAGCAGCAATACGAGGGCCGCGGCGGGGATCAGGATGCGGAAATGGAACATGGGGGCCGGTGGGAGGGGGTGTGGGCCATGGCCGCGGGTTCACAGTCACCCGACGGGCCGAACCCGATTGTTGCAGTCACTTGCGCGTTATATCAACATCGGGATCCCAACCCGGAGGTGCGCAATGAGAGGTCTGCAAAACGACATGACCGACATGATGACCAATCGGCACATGCATGTCAACGGCATGTTAACGGAGCGGTTGTGTCGCGCGGCACACCGTCGCTGACGGTCGGCGAACTGATCGACCTGCTGGGCGCGTTCGACCCCAACGAAGAGGTCTTCGTTCTCGCATCGTGCGACTGCTGCCTAACCGGCTTCGCGAACCTGGATGCCGATTGCGTCGGCGTGCGCGATGTGAGCATGGCCGACATGTTCACATCGGAATGCGAGCACCGATGAGCTGATCGCCGCCCACGGGGCCGTGCCCAGACTCGAGCCGCCGCCGCTGCCACCCTCCAAATGGATGCGCCGCGGTGTGGTGATCGCCGGCTCCGGTTGGGTGTACTCCCCCGATGTCGATGCCGAAGCCGCGCCGCGCCACCATGCCGGGCGCCAAACACATCGACGAGGAACTGATTACGGAACTGAAGGAAATGCGGCAGAGGCGGGGCATGGCCCCGACCATGAACGCAGAGGCGACTGCAAAGGGGCCTTACAGTTGACAGTGGAAATTTTGTGCTATAATTACTCTGGAAGAGAGGACCCGGTTCGCCGCTGGGTCCTCGATCGGACACAGTGATGGGGATACCGTGATCAGCCCCCCACAACGCAAGCAACCCGGACCGTCACACGGACACTCCGCGCATTCCGGCATGGTCGTGCACGACCCGTATCTCGAACAACGGGCAGGAGAGCGCGGCAGCCTGCCGATGCGCCTGGAACCACGTGCTGGCCGGGCATGGGACGGACGACCGCATGTGGAAGGCGTTCGGCAAACTGGGGGACGCTCCCCGATCTTCTTTGCGCTGCGCCAGCGGTTCACGCAGTTGCGGAACGCACCCGGCAACGAGTGGCTGCCGGACTGCGGATGCGGAAGCGTCCGGCCCGCCTGCGGGTACATGGGCGATGCCTACGCCGCATGCCTCGATCCGGACTGTCCGGACCGCGGGCAAAGGACACATTGCAAATCGACTCCCGGACGGGCCTGTTGCAGGGCACGCGTCGCTGTCATCGGTTGTACGGTCGTGACGGGGTTGTGCTGGACGCGGACTCCTGTGCTGCCTGCCAATATTCCGGCGCGGCTGTACGACAGGGGGATTGCGTTGTACATGCTCGACAGGGACGTGCGCGCCCGGCTCGCGGAACGAACCAGGATAACGGTGGGGACTATCCACCCCGGACTCGAGTTGCGGGGACTTGCTACACGGCCCTGTCAACCGAGAGCGAATGACCAGGAACCTACAAGGTTTGAGGAACGGACATGAACGGGAAGGACACGGGCGCCGGGCGATGGTTGTATCGGAGCGGGATCGGGGCGGGTGCCGCCACCGGCCTCGCGGCCGCCATGGTGTGGGTCGATGCATTCCTGATTCTCATCCCGGTGACTGTTGGCCTGGCGGTGGGTGCCGTCCTGCAGGCCTCGCCGCGGCGGCGGGCCGTGCCGTGGGTGCTGGGCATCGTGGCTGCGGGCCTGGTCATGGCCTTCGGCACATACCTGGTGCAGGCGGTGGCGGAGATGGACATAGACGACATGGCAGCAACCTTGGACAGGAGTGTGACGTGACTACAAAACCCACAAAGCCATTGTCCGGGGAACTGTCCGTCCCGGAACCATCCCGCGACCCGGCCTGTGTCAAGTGCGGAGGCGCTAGGCACCGCACTGAGACCATCCGGACCACCGGCGACGACTGGAGCCGCTATTTCAACCTGCAGAACCAGCGGTTCCGCGCGCGTATCTGCGAACGGTGCGGATACACGGAGTTGTTTTCGATGAAGTCCGATTGGGGTGACAACTTCCTGGACCTGCTGTTCGGGAGTTGACGATGCCCGGCACACCCTCTGCGCAACGCCGCCTGGCCGTCTGGGCGGCGTTGTTAACGTGCCTGCTGGCCGGCTGCGCCGGCGGCGAAATTCCCAGGGTTGACGGGCCCGTGCCCCGGCTCGAACCCGCCCCCGACTCCGCCACCGAGGCGGTGGCCACCGCCCGCCTGCCGAAACCCTGGCTCCTCTACAACCGGCCTCCGGAGCTGTACGGTGTGCCCGTCCTGGAACCCGAAGGCGGCACGGATTGGACGGTGACCGGTCAATGGTCCGCGGATGCGGACGCCCTGGCAGGCGAACAGTACTGGGTGCTGATGGGCGGCATTTTCACCTGGTACCGGCTGACTGCCAACGTGGCGCCCTGGGGCCGCGTGCACCTGTGGGGGCAGTTGCCCGACGACTGGATCGTGGGCGATCGGGAGGCCGTGCCCCGGGTGGAACCGATATCGGGTGCCCCCTGGCACTCCGTGCCCTTTTCCCTCGGCCACGTGCTCGCGGATGGCACGGCATGGGTGCTGCGTGCCTGTCCGGCGACGGATTGTCCGGTCCTGGGGCGGCCGCAGGACGGCCAGTTGGTGCCTGTCACCGGCCGCCTAACGGACGCTTCCGGACGGGAATGGTATCGGGTCGAGTTCCGGCAAATGCTCCTCTGGGTGCCCGCGGGCCGTGTCCGCATCCCCCCGGCCATTCTCCTGCAGCGACCCGACACCCGGGGTGCCGGCTACCGCAGCTGCGAGCCGTTGGTCCTCTTCCCCCCGCCGCCCCACACGCTGTGTCCCGTTGATGGGGAGGGCCGCTTTCTGGACCCGTTCGAGCGGGAGCGCGACCGGCTGGATCCGGTGTGGGGCCGACTGTAGTGGGTGTGGCAGCAGAGAGAGCCCACATCTGGGGGGCTGGGCAGAGGAGCCGGACATCGACGGCTGGGTCTGTCCGGACCTGCAGGCCAAGCAGGAGGCCCTGGAACCGATCCTGAAGGCGTGGCAGACCGACCCCAAGCGGGTGCGGCCACTGTGCGGCTGGAGCTGGATCCGGGAGTTTCTGAAGGCCTTGTTCGCTGACACTCAAGTAATCCATTCATGATGGATTGGTATTGGACCTGCCGCCCGTTCCTGGCGGTGTCGTCGTTATCCTTGCCAACAACTCTCGGCATCCTTCGCACTTGCCTCCTGCAAGGCCCGTCCGCCAGTAGTGGCACTCCCACCGGCTGGGTTCGGTCCTTGCTGCTCGCAGATGGCCCACAACTCTGACAGTTTCCTGGTCTTCAAACGCACGCCGATCGGGAAAAGACAGCCCCCGCCTGGGTCAGTCGTGGTCCAACAAGGCCAGAGGGCCTCCGGCAGAGAATCCTCGTTTCATCCCACCAGTTTGCATCGGGAGGGGCATGCCGCCCCTGATGGCAGCCACATGGTGAAGCGGATTGAGGGCCGTGCGCTGCAGGAGTGGAGTGATTGTGTGGTTCACCACCCCACCGAAACCATTTGCAGCTTCCATTTTCTTGGTCAGCCATGCCCGGAATCCAGTGGACTGGGTTCCTGAGTGACCGGGAGGCCCGCGCGGCCTTCGACCGGGCACTGGTATCCGTTGGCAGACCGGAAACCCCGGCTGCGGCTCCCGCGATAGTCCCCGTACCCCGACACCCATCCTTCTTCGGCACATCAATGGCAAGGCTGTGGCGCGTCTTGAACCAGTCGCAGTTCCGGTTCACGGCCCTCGTGGTGAGCCTGCATCCGATTCTCTCGGCCCTGATATCCCATTTGCCGCACCCGGCTTCGCGAGTTCCCTCTGTTATCCCTGCGGCCCCGATTGCCGGCATTTGGGGTGCTAAATAACATATTTATGCCGGAAGTGTTGGCCGGTCGGAGTATTCTGTTACCGGATTTGATGCCTGACTGTTGCACCCATATCGTTGAATATATTTATCCGCTTGACTTTGACTTTAAACAAAATGTAATTGCCCTGCCGATGCGGTTGGCAGTGGGATGCAGACGCGCTACCTTTTGAATAGAGGTGTCGGAAAGCAAATGCGTGAACTGCAACCCCAGGAGGGACACCGTGACCAAAGGAGCCCGCTTGCTCGGGAGCGCCTTGCTGGCGCTTCTGGCATTGGCCGTGATCAGTGGAGGCAGCTTCGCGGGCGGCGATCTGTTCGACGCTGACTACTCGGACTGTCCCGCCCGCACCCGTTTGCGGGACGGCCAGATTGCAGACTTGACCGTAGCCCGCGCCTCCGATGAGGCAGACGAGGTCAACGTCGCGTGGGCGGTCACCAATCCTGCGACTTGGGGCCTGGGGCCCAACACCTACAGCGCGCGCCTCGTGGCGATCCTGGACGACAACCACGGCAACCCTGTGGCCCAAACGTTGTCTCTTGGTTCGGGGAAGGTCACCTTCGACGAGGTCAAGACCGGTACCGAGGTGACGGTGCAGCTGGCGATCGTGGTCGCTACTGAGGATGGCGACTACGTTGTCAGCGACATTCTGGAAACGAGCGTCAACCAAAGCCTGACGGAGCCCTCCTTTGGCGGTCGGTGGTATCAACTCGTTGAGGGCACACCGGGATCGAATGACGCCACCAACGATGTCGATCCGAATACCGCCGGGCATCAGTACGACACCAGACAGATCGCCGGCGGCATGATGTACTACGTCGGTTACAACGAGAACTTCGCGAACTACCGGAAGGGGACGGCCGTATACACCCACAGGCCTGTGACCCCGCGGTTGAGGATTGGTCTGGCCCACTCCGCCAACGAGACCGACGGCGAGCGTGAAGACGTTGACTTCGATGCCTACATCATTCGCATTGCCGATGCCGACGGCGATGTGGTGCCTGAAGGCGACGACATGGCGACGATCGCGACAAACTACGGGCTTGGACGCAACAGCCAGGGCGACACCACGCAAGAGACGCTAAACAAGCTGTTCGTTCATGACATGCAGTACCCGAATTACCCGACCTTCTCCGCCACGGGCACGATCATCAGGAACGCGGCCGGAACTGCCCTGGATTACGCAACGAATTTTGCGTTTGTGGCAGGCACTCACTGGGACACTGGCATCACCCTGACCAACATGCGCGTCGTGGACGGTTTCAGGATCAACGTGGGGGCACACGACCTCCCTGAGAACGTTCTTGATCGGGAAGCCACCAGGAAGGTGACTCCGGCCTCGATTTCGATTGTCAAGGTCGGCACGACGGGCGACGGCGAATCCGAATACCGTGACCCGGGTCAACTGTTCGCCCATCCGCCGAATGAGCATCGCGATTTTCCTGCCGATACGTTGCAGAGTGACGAAACCTACACAATCACGGCCTGGGCCGTCAACGAAGACGACGAAGTTGTCAGTCCGGTGGCAACGCTCAAACTGCATCTGCTCAACAGGACGGTTACCCTTTCCGCCACGACCGTGTTCCAGGACTACCTGAACACTGCGGCCGTCAACACCGGCACGTTGATTGTCACCCAATTCACGGTTCTTAAGTAGCCGATTGGGAACCGTCGCAGAACCGTGTTGCAGCCTTGGCGGGACTTGGCAAAAGGCGCTCCCGCTGTCTTGGCAGGCAACAGGCTGGGGATGTAGGGAGTACGGCGCATCCCGGTTGCGGTTGTGTTCAGGTGGTGCAGTGGAGGATATCCCGGAGACATTCTGGCAATAGCGGCGGCGGCTTTGACATATCGGGGGCAGGACCGCGTACAAGGGGGTTCGCCGGTCCCAAAGGCGTCCCGCACGGAGGCAGGTGCCGGCCCCGCCGCCGCACGTGTGCGGTCATGGCGATCCAACTGCAGAGTCACGTCAGGGCAGGTGTGGCACGGGCGATGGCCGGGACCGGCCACTGACGCTGCATCGCCCCACCCGGATGGGTGCGTACGGTCTGGATGATGGCCTCGATCTGCCGGCGGCGCAGGAACCGGATCACGATTGGGGTCGGTGCTGCGAGTCGGTGCAGGGCAGGGCCATGGGTGCTCGGGTGCCGGCCGGGTCTCACAGCAGCACCCGCAGGGGTACCGTGGTCTGGCCGGGACGGCTCCGATGGGTCATGCCCGTCGCGTATTCCAGGGACTTGCGCCGGCCGTGATCAACATCCGCCAGCGGCATGGGCAGCCGAGCATCGGGCGGGTCCAGTCGGTGATCGTCTTGTGGCGCCGGCTCCGATTCGCGTGGTACCGGGCCGCAAGGACCAGCGTCGTGAGGAAGGACAGGGCGCAACTCGGCCCGTTCAGGGGATCTCGGCGAGCCACATCAGGCTGAGTCGGCACAAACCCATGGTTTGACGAAATGACTGTGCGAGGACTGCACCGCGTCCCGATACACCACGCTACGGGTCGCAGGCGGTCTCCAACTGGTTCCGGTGTTGTGGCTTGGTCAATCTCGGCCGACAAAAGGCTCCCGCGCTTCACTAAGGCGTGCTCCATCACCGCCCGTATGGGGCGGTGTAACCCTTGTCCACACCCACGGTGTCATCCCCGCAGGGACGCGTACTGACCACAGTGTAGGGGGGTGGGTTCACCTTCTCTTCTATAGCCGTGCCCGGTTGTCCGTCCAGACCTTGGACGGAGTTCCCGGTCCGTCGGCATGTGGCTCTGGGGACCGGCATGGACCGCGTCCTCCCTCCAACGCGTCGGCCGATTGTCTTGGTTGGCTGCCAGCCGCGGACTTGGCATCCCGGTGTGATCTCCGTCTTCCGACAGAAAGCCAACGGATCGCTTGACTAATTTGAGAACATATGTACCATACAGTTCGGTATTCACCATCGAGAGGTATGTGTCATGTTCAAGGAGTTTCTGTTCGGAACCAAGGCCGACATGGTCGAAAGGGGTTTGATCCTGGCGGCCATCGTAGCCACCGCCATGGCTGCGTGGACGACGTTGGGCGGCAACATCAGGGACCAGATCCAGGCAATCAGCACCCAGATCACCGGTGCGCAGTGACCCTTGGCCATGACAGCCCTCAAGTCATCTGTACGGTCGCCTTGCCTGTTTTCCTCCTCAAGGGGAGACATGGTTGAGGCGGCCGTCACCATGCCCCTGCTGCTGCTGGTGACCTTTGCCCTGATCAACTTCGCCCTGGTCGGACATGCCCGGAACTCCGCGCAGAATGCCGCCAACCACGGTGCCCGGGTGGGTGCGGTGACCGCATCCGGTGCAGGATCGGCCGCCAGGCAGGAGGCCGAACGCCTGATGGCCAACTGTTTCTGCACCTACGCGGTGACGGTCAGTGCCGCCAACGCTCCGGGGGGCACGGTCACGGTGGCTGTGGCCTGGACCGTGCCCAGTTACATGGACGGCTTCCTGCAAGTCATGGGCGGATCCGCGCAGGGCGATTTCAGCGGAACCGTCTCGGCCTCCCATCGCAAGGAAGGATGGTAGGGGCGGGATGGTCAAGTTCGTCAGCGGCCGCAAGGCGGACATGGTGTGGTCCGCACTCCTGTTCATCACCATCTTCCTGCCCTTGGCCAGCCTGTCCGTCGATGTTCCCGAATACTTCAGGGTGGCCACGCTCCTGCAAGGCGCGCTTGATGCCTCGGCCCAGCAGGCGGTCAACGACTGTCTGGACCTCGAGGGGTTCAGCCGGACGGGAACGGCAAGGCTGAAGTCCGCCTGTATCCAACAAGCGGCAGGTCAACGCTTTGGTTCGGAAACATCCAGTCTCGCGGCCGGGGGGCACAGTCCGGTGCTGATGTCCGTTGCATGCTCCAACGGATGCCGGTCCCTGCAAGTGCAGGGCGTGGTCTCCACCAGGGTGTTCTTCTCCCTGTCGCCCCGGATTCGCATCGTCCGGGCGGCCCGGTCCGATGTCCGCATGGTGCACGGCTGATCCATGCAGGTACGGTTTGACCTGTCTCTGGTCCGTATACAAATGCGTCATGCGGTGGTGGCCGCCGTGTCCTGCGTCTGTGTCCTGACCGGGTTGCTGGGCTTCGCGGTGACCGCCCCGATGGAGTCTCCCCAGGTTCTGGTTCCGGCGCGCTGGAAGGCCCTGCAGACGAAGTTGGCGGTACAGCGCGAAGTGGAAGGCCTGGCTGTGGACTTGGCTTACCTGGCCGGCCTGCTCCGGGAGGGCTCCGCCGACTCGGTACAGGTGACACTGGTGGCACAACGGCTCCGTGCCCGCTACCGGGAAGGCGAACCGGCGACGGCCGCAGCCCGTGCCGCGGTCGTCGCCGCGGCCGAGGCCGCCGTCAGGGAAGTACAAGGCGCAGCTTCACCCCGCGCAGTCGTGGCGGCACTCGAAGACGCAAGGTTGAAGTTGAGTCGCGTCACGCAACCATGAGTTGGCCTACCGAACTTCCATCTCCCGCACCGGCTGCCAATTGCCTCAGGTCTGAAGAGACCACTCTGTTCACCCGGATTGGCACCCGCGGCTGGTCCGCGTTGGTCTCCTACCGCGAGTCGTGGTCCGCGTCTGAGCTTGGAGCCTGGCCTGCACCCGGTTCCCCGCTCGCGGTGCTGCGCGGTCTGGACCTCATCGGTTTCGAGCAGCTGCCGGCCGGATCCGCCGGAACCATCTCGGTTCTCTACCTTACGCCCACAGGACGCAGACGCCTGTTGGAGATGCGACTGCCCCCCGTCCACACCGAATACGAACGGTTGCGGGACAGGTGGGGAATTCGGGCCGAGGAACATCATGGTCAGGTCATCCTGTTTGCAGCCTTGGCTCGCAGGTTGGGATACCACGCCGAAGTGGGGGTCGCGGCGCCTGGTCAACGACTGTTTGCCGATGTGAAGTTGACCCGGGAGGACGGAACCGAGGCCTGGTGCCTGGTGGAATCCGGATCACATCGGGATACGCACCCCCTTGACCGCTGGCGCCGGTTGGGGCGGTGCCAGCCGTTTCTGCCCTTGGTCGCACCTGATCGGACAACCATGAACCGGCTCGGGGAACAGGCACGCCCCCACATCTACAGGGTTCGCCTGACGAACCTGGATGAATTGCTCCTCAATGTCAAGCGCGGCAACAACCGACTGTGGCTAACCGACGTAGACCGGTTTCGCGATGCCGACCGCGGACGCAATCGGGTTGTTCCGGGATTGAGGAGCAGGCTTGTTTTCCAGTTCCAAGGCCATGTCCGAGCCCGTGCAATCCACTGTCGTCAACATGGCGGTTGGCGTGACACAGGCGTTTGAGATGTGCAGCACGGCATCAAGCTTCAGTCCAATAGCTCGTATCCCTGTTCGAGCAGCCAGACTCTGATGACACTTGACCAAGGTTCCTGGCGCGAAGACAGGTGCAAGAAGGTCGTTACCAGAATTTCTTGGGAAAGGCGGTGGCCAGAGACAGAAATCCTTTCCATCTGTGACAGTTTCTGCACTGCTGCAACTCTATTCTGCATGTGGTGATATCCATTCAAAGCAAGATCTCTGATCATCGTGGCAGCCCTGGCGTGACGATCCGGGCTCAATCCCGCTCGAGGGCGTATCATTCCGTTCAAGGTACCAAACGTGAAATAGGCCTCGGGTCGTTCTGCTTCGGAGTCCGCACACGGATCCACGTAACCCAAAGGCGGCCACTTGGCCCCATTGGCTCGGTTGCAGGCCGTGCACGAGAAGATCCTGTTCGACCACTGATACACCTGTTTCGGAAACCGACTTACAGGGCGAAAGTGGTCAACTTCCCCTTTGGTTCGTTCTTCGCAGTAGCCACAGAGACCCCTAAAATCCTTACGTAGCGTCTCACGAAAATCTCGCCAATGAGTATCATTTGGTCGGCTTCCCTTACCGTTCGGGTAACGGCGAATCCAGCCAGCGGTGTACTTCTTTCGGATAGCCTCAAGACCGTCCGGCTCTGGCCCGCGATCTACCCAGTGCATTTGGTCAAGAACATCCCCTACTACGCATCTGAAGAGTCCAAGTGGGAGTCGGCAATGACTTGGCGCAACACCTCTTCAAAATGATCTGACTGATTGGACAATGGGCCCTGCACCAGATCTCGGCTCACGGTTTGTCGCAACTCTTCCAGTTCTTCGGCTTCCGCGTCGGTGAGATTCTGTACCAATTGCAGGTCCCGGAGCCTTGTCAATCGTCTTTCCGTCTCGAAATCAGTTGGGTCAGACACCCCCAGGAAATGCCGCAGAATCTCATCCGATGTCCACCCCACAATATCTTCCTTGTTGGTTGTTGTCATTACTCGTCCGTCTTCACCTCGCCGCAGGAGCTGTACTTGCCCGGCCTTGAGGCCTGCCAACATGAGAGGGGAATGGGTTGAGCAGAAAATCTGCAGGTGAGGAAAGTGACGTATTAGAGCAGGAATGATCCGGCGTTGCCAGGAAGGATGCAGATGGGCGTCGATTTCATCGACAATCAGGATTCCGGGCTTGTCTTCCAAACTTTCTGGATATTCATAATATTCGGCATATCCGATGATCAGGTGGGCCAGCCACTGAATGATCGACTGGGTACCCTGGCTCAACGTGTTGAGCGGTACTGGGCCATCGATTGTATCGAACTGAAGGTAGAATCCTTCATCATCTTCACTTACGCCGATGAAGGTAACTGGGAATCCTTCGGTAATTTCGGAAGCGGTCTCGCCGATCTTGTTCACCACGCTTCTGAATACTGACCGGTTTTTCAAAAAGGATCGATAATCCAGTTCAATGATCTTCTGAATGATGTCTTTATCGCTTACCAAGAAAGCATCTGCCGAAGTCAAGGCGCGCCGCTTACGGAGTTCAGGAATGTCAGCCGATGCCTGTTGATTTATTGAATGAACAATAGCATTCTTCAAGTTCGCATCAACGCTCGAGAGAATGTCTAAATCATTCCACAGATCCCGAACGCGGTCATCAGGGTTCCGTTGCCGTGCAGCTCTAGGCCCAGTTGACCTGAAGTCTGTGCTCCTGCGCAAGGCCGGTATGAACTTGCTGAAACCAATGTGCCTGAGCAAGGCCTCGTGTTCCTGCCATCTTTGGCCATGCCAATAACCTGAACCAGACAAAATCGGAAGCCGGCCTTCCAGCGATTCGCCTGCAGTTCCTGATAATTGCAATCGGAATGTTGAATCGTGAGCGCGGTGCAGCAATTTACGAGGGAAAGAAAACGGAAAGACGGTTGTGCCTCCCAGTACCCGCAGGGCGGACGATTTTCCGGAGTTGTTGGGTCCGGTGAAGACGTTGACTTGGGAGTCAAACTCAAATTCGATCTCGTCAAACGGACCAACATTCGTGATACGGAGGCTTTGGACTGGCACGGGACACCTCCTTGTAGTACGACCTTGACGGTGGCTGGACTCCCTCGTTGCCATTGTACCCAGGGTACGGGCAATACGTACGTTCAGATCGGGAAATAGCGTGGTTGCAGTGTCGTTGTCGTTGGTGCGAACCCGCCAACGGCCCCCGTCGGATCCCGATACTGTTACTGGCGGTCCGGCAGGTGAGTCTGGTTGCCATGTGTGACAGCTGTGATGGCCCGTGTCCAGGGTTGCCGGTTTGGCGGTCGCACTATGTCATCGGCTGCCGGATCGCGGACTTCACACAAGAGAATGCAATGGTCAGCGGTGCGCCTCGGATGCGGTGCGTCCCGGGTCACGCCATTGACAGCTGTCGGGTTCCAATGCTGTCGTTGACCGTCACATGTACCCTGGCCGGATAGCGGGGCCTCGTCCATCCGGGTTCAGATCCTTGTGCGTCAGCCGGAGCCATTGGACTGTGCCGGCATCCACCTGTACCTGTACCTCAGGGTCGTTTTTCACGCTCGAGATGACGGCGTGTGCCGGACAACCGGTGCACCGGGTCAGGTACAACGCGGTGTGCAGGGCCCGATCGGTGTCCCTCCGGTCGGCTGTGTACGCTGCCTCGGTCGCTACGTAATGGGTGACGCCGTCGGCGTCCATGGCCTGCAGCACCAGGAAGGCTCGGCTGAAGCTTTTCCGGTAGTCGGTGGGCATGTCGGTGGCCCGGCGCAGCATGGCAACCAAATCGCGTGGGGAGAGGATCGTGACGAACTCCAGCTCCAGCAGGCTTAGGATGGTCTCGACGTGGTCGCGCGTGGCCCTGCCGACATAGATGTTCTTGAGGTCCAAGGGTTCGTAGTTGCCCATGGCCGGTGCATCTCCCGTTGCGTTCGCTGCGGGGGCGTTGGTTTCGCATTGCTCATTGATGAACTATCGATGTGGCTGGTGAAGGCGACAAGCCGTTCCGGCAACTCAATCAGTTCGGGTTTCAGGACGCGTCAGTGTATCTGTTGCCGAAACTCCTCATGCTCGTCCCGCAACCGTGGAAACTCAATTCCGGAGGGCTCCACCAGTGGCCACGCACCAAGTCGGCCACACGGGCGGCTCCGGTGTCCACGGGCAGATTGGTGATGTAGTAGTGCACGGACCATGCGGTTACGGCCGCGTACGGGTCCGTTCGGCAACCACGCGCACAGCACGGCCCAGCCCAGTGGTGGCCCGGATCGAACTCGTCCTGGGGATGCCACTGTGGCACACATGGTTCGATGAAGGCCGCCAAAGTTGGACGATGTCGAAGCACTCAACCTGTCTGAGACTTCCCAAGTCGAGAGCCTGTCGGAACTCTTGCTTGAACTCCTGTCTGAACAAAGCAGGCCAGCCCTACGAAGTAACCTGAGGATTCTGGCCATCAGGAAGCATGAGTGCTTTTCTCATTGGTGTTTGGTCGCGAGGTGGACGGTCACCTGGAGGCACTCCCGCACAAGATTCTGCAAGTCATGGTCCGACACCAACGCGCAGAACTCTACCGTGAGCATCTGCCACGCCCTGCGGTACCGTGTCTGACAGCGCAAGCGCGCTAGGGGACGAAGTCGGTGGGTGTGGGATCATTGTGTGCGGGCTTGCCTTGCAGTATGGCCCGTCCAACCCCGGTTCCCTGCCAGGGAACCGGGCAAGGGTGTTGCCCCCATCTCCTACGCCTTGTCCATACGCTGGAACCGGACCATGCCTGCCCGTTGGATGATCTCCGTTGTGGTCGGTCTGTGGCTGCTGGTGCTATCCGGGTGTGCGTCGGACGGTGGCCGGCCCTTGGCGGAAACCGCGGCACCGGTCGGGGTTACGCCCACTCCCACCTTGTCTCTGACTCCGACGTTCACGCCCGTGCCGCTCCCCGCGGATCAGGCCCGTGACAGCGAGCCACCGTTGGTCTCCGCCACGCCGGCTCCCTCAGTGGCGGAGACAGAAGAGTCGTGTCCCGCGACCAGCCCGTCCCCCAGCCTGCACTGTGACAAGGAAGTGCTGCTGGCCATCCGGGACCAGCTACGGGGCGACCGTCGGGAGTTGCTCCCAAGTTGGCACCCATACAACGCGGTTCAGGACTTCGAAGGTGTCATCGTGGGTTCTGGCGATGACGGGGGACGAGTCGTCGGTTTGGAGATAATCGGGGTGTGGTCCGATGGCAAACCCCCTCTGATCGGTGTGGTTCCGCCACAGTTGAGTCGGCTGCCTCGGTTGGAAAGGCTCGTACTGCGCAACAACCAGTTGTGGGGAATGATGCCCCCGGAACTTGGACTACTCGCGCAACTTGTGGTGTTGGACTTGGCGGACAACGAGTTGACAGGTGCCATTCCGTCGGAGTTGGGGCAGCTCAGGCGTTTGCAGGAGTTGAATTTGAGTGGAAACCGGTTGGAGGGCGCCATTCCGTCGGAGTTGGGGCAGCTCACGCAACTGCGGAATCTCCATTTGGAGGCGAATCAGTTGACGGGCACCATCCCTCCGGCACTGGGTCAGCTGACGCAGCTGCGGAATCTCCATTTGGAGAGGAACCTGTTGGAGGGCACCATCCCTCCGGCATTGGGTCAGCTGACGCAGCTGCGGAATCTCCATTTGGAGAGGAACCTGTTGACGGGCACCATCCCGGCGGCATTGGGTCAGCTGATGCAGTTGTGGGAGCTCCACTTGGAGGACAATCGGTTGGAGGGCACCATCCCAGCGGCACTGGGCCGACTCCCCGTCCTGGAATATCTGGGCCTGGCCAACAACCAGCTGACGGGACCGGTCCCGTCAGGAGTGGTGACAGAACCGTGTCCCGTGGCGGGCCCGTCCCCCAGCCTGTACTGCGACAAGGTAGTGTTGCTGTCCGTCCGGGACAAGCTCCGGGGTTCCCTGCGGGAAGAGCTTCTCACCTGGCACTCGGACAATACGATTGAGGACTTTGAAGGGGTCAGCCTGGACGGTGACCCGCGCCGGGTTACAGGTTTGGAGATTCAGGGGTTTCGGTCTCGCCTGGGGATGAGCCAACAGTATCCATCACTGCCTCCGCAGTTGAGTCGGCTGCCCCTGCTGAAGCGGCTCGTACTGCGCGACAACGGGTATTGGGGATCGATCCCCCCGGGACTGGGGCAGCTCACCCGGCTGCAGGTACTGGATCTCTCGAGCAATAATTTTTCCGGCCCCATTCCGGCCGAACTGGGGCAGCTCACTCAACTACAAGTGCTGAATTTAAGTTCTAACCAGTATTTGAATTCGAATCATCATTCGAGCAAGTCCAATTTCCCTGTATTGTGGGGGCTCGTCCAACTGCGGGAACTCCATTTGCAAGGAACCCGATTGCAAGGGTTGATTCCACTGGAATTGGGTCAGCTTACTCGGTTGCAGACCTTAAACCTGAGGAACAATTTTTTGAGAGGCCCGATCCCTCAGGTTCTCAGTGAAATCCGGGATCTGCGGTATTTGGATTTGGGCCGCAACTGGTTAACCAACCCCATTCCCCCGTCTCTGGGCGAACTTCGGGAACTGCGGCATTTGGGTTTGCATGGCAACCGTCTGATGGGACCCATCCCGGCGGAATTCGGGCAGCTTACCGCGCTGGAATACCTGAGTCTTTCCAGCAACCAACTGACGGGGTGCATCCCACCGGAACTGGTCCCTGTCTGTTCGTGTCCAGACCTGCCCCTGTGCGAGTGACCCGGCACTGATGGCAAAGTTCCGGACCGCGATAGTGGCGAGGTTCGAAGCGGCCCGGACCTTGGTGCAGGACCTGCCATCACCATTGCCCATATCGGCTATCGCAGGTGTGAGCCGCAATTCCCGCCATGGCTGCCCGGTACCGATGGGACGGTAACAGGCGCGGGGCCGCCCACGAGGCAGGTTGCCAAAGGCCGTCACAGGTTGTCCATTGCAGGCCTGTGACGGCGACAGATAGGCTGGTTTTCGGCCTGCCCGGTCCTGGATAGTCGGTTGGCCTGTCTTTCGGTAGGGAATGTGACCAGTCGAACCTGGCCGACACCGGGAACAATCTGCCATCCCGGATGTCAAGCGACTTTGGCAGGTTGGCCAGTGCCCCATGTCAGGCTGTCATGGGGACAGGCATAGCAGATCCTCTTCGGCTTAGCAATCGTTTAATTGGAAGGAGTCGGCGAGGGCAACGTAGTCGGCGGAGATCCAGATTTCCTCGGAGTCCAGATCGAGAAGGGACGGCGACAACAACCGCAGCCAGACATGTCCTGTCGTATCGACATGACGGTCGATTACCGGAAACACACCCCCTTCCCATTCGTCCACTTGCCCCACGATGCGGCCCTGCACCAGGCTGGGCTGATCGAGCAGGTTCACCAAGGTTGCCGTGATCGTTGCATGAGGGCCCCGGTAGTAACTCGCAGGGAGCGACCGCCAGTCATCATGCATGTGACCCATTTCGTCCAACCAGTTCAGGTCCCAAAGGTGCACCCAGAGGAAATCCGGCAGGTCCGGCCAACGCCCCCCTTCCCGGTTGAACTGCACTTCGTGGGAAGTGTTGCGCAGGAAGTCCTGGGGTACCCCGGTCAGGCAGGCGGTCCATAGGTACACCTGCCTTAGCCGGGGGGCAGCGGACAGGAAGCCGGGCGGCAATTCGGTCACGCCGTCCGCGTACAGGCCTAGTTCTTCCAGTTGGGTTTGCGATACCAGCCAGTGTTCGGGCAGGGCAGTGAGACGGTCCGCGTAGAGCCACAGATGAGTTAGGTCCGGCGCGTGCGCCAGGAAGTCTGGTGGCAGGGCTGCCAGACCGTCCACGTCCAGGGCTACGTGGGTCAGGCCGGGTACCGGATGGAGCAGGCCGTCGGGCCAGGTGGTCAGGCCATCGGCGTACAGGGTCAGGTGGGTCAGGCCGGGAACCGGAACCAAGAGGTCGGACGGCAATTCAGCCAGGCCTCGTACATCCAGGGTTAGGTGGGTCAGGCCGGGTACCGGGTGGAGCAGGTTGTCGGGCCAGGTGGATAGGCCATCGGCGTACAGGGTCAAATGTTTCAAGGCGGGGACGGAGACCAGAAAGTTCGAGGGCAGCGCAGTGAAGGTCCCGAGATCTTCACGGGACAGGATGCGGTCCAAATGGTGGCTTTCCTTCAGCGCCCGCGAGCGATTGTAACGGGCCCGCCTGCCCCCTGCATCCAAGGTCAGGTGGGTCAGGTTCGGGAGGTCGGGCAGCCAATCCGCAGGCAGATTGTCAAGTGGTGTGTCCAGGGTCAGGTGGGTCAGCGTAGAGATTGACGGCAGCCACCCAATGGGCAAGTGCTCCAGCGGCGGCAGCACCAGTTCCAGGTAGGTCAAGGCCGGCAACCATGGCCAGTCGGGCCTCCAGTCCGGGTCCAGGTTTTCCAGGTTGCCCATATGCACCTGAAGATGGGTTAGGGCCGGTAATGGGGGCAAAAAGTCAGGTGGTGGATTGGTCTGGTTCCCCAGATCCAGGGCCAGATGTGTCAGGGCCGGCAGGGTCGGTATGACGGACGGGTTCTGACCATCGTTCCACTCGTCCGCGGTCACGGTCAAGTGGGTCAGGGTCGTCAGGGGAGGCAGACTTCCCCAATCGCGGTTGTAGCCCAGATCCAGGTGGGCCAGGGCCGACAGTTGCGACAACCACTCCGCTGAGGGGTTCGTCCACAGTGGCCAGGTATGCATTTGCAGGTGGGTCAACGCCGGCAAGGCGGGAGGATCCACATAGTCTGTTTGGACATGGGGAATCCGCAGCCGCAGCGAGGTCAATGCCGGTGCCGACCACAACCAGGCGGTCGGCAGGTAGTCCAAATTGATCCCGGCTACTTCCAGGTGGGTTAGGGCCGGCAGGCTCTCCGACTCTGGAAGGGGAAGAGACTTCAGGGAGTGGAACTTCACCGTCAGGCGGTTGAGTGAAGGCAGGGCCGGAAGCCAGTCCGGCGGTAGTTCTCGAAGGTGGTAGAGGTCCAAGTGCAGGTCTGTCAGGCCGGATAGGTGGGTCAGCAGGTCCGGCGGCAATTCGCGCAAGGCGTGTAGGTCCAAGTGCAGGTCTGTCAGGCCGGGCTGGTGGGACAGCAAGTCCGGCGGCAATTCGCTCAAGTTGTACAGGTCTAGGTGCAGGTCTGTCAGGCCGGGCAGGTGCCTGAGCCAGTCGACGGGCAAGGTTTGCAGTGACCCGCCCACGACGGTCAAATGGGTCAGGGCCGGCAATGGAACTGCATTGAGGGCTCCGTTGGGCATTTGCTCCAGAAGGTATGTGGTTTCCAGCCACAGGCGTCGCAGGCGGGGCGTATGGGCCAGGAGTTCCGGCTGCCAACGGGGCCCGCCGAAGAAGAGGGTGGCCTCCTCCAGACCGTACAGGCCCGCCAGGTCGTGGGCGTGGATGACCCGGATCGGATCCCGGTCGGGCTGCCCCAGGGTCCGGATCGCGGCCAACTGATTCCATGTGACCGCCCCACATTGCGGTCGGGGACCCTCGGCCGGGGTCAGGTCTTCCAGGATTGCTGCCCGGACTTCGTCACTGCGGGCACAAACCTGGGGTTTGGTGCCCGGCACCGGCCACGCCAGGGTGGTTCGATAGCGCACAAATTCGGCCGTTCCCAGTTGGTCACTGTCCAGATAGCGCACAACTCCTTGGGTGTCCACCTGGAGCGTAAAGACATGCGGTCCCGTCCCCTGGGGATCCGGCGTGCCGTCCGACAGCACGGGCCAGCCCTCCACCTCCCAAGTGACGGGCGCGGCCGGCCACCATGTCTCCGACAGGTGGAAGAGGACGGTTGGCTTTTGACCGGTCTGATACTGTCGGGCCGGTGCGTTTCTCGCGGTTAGGTTGAGCAGTACGGACGGACCAATCACCTGCAGTTGGTATTGGCCCATGCCATGGTAGCCGCCGAGGGGATAGATGATGCCGTCTGTCGCCCACACCGGTCGGCCTCCCAGTCCCAGCGCCAGCGCCAGCAGAATCCACCGCCACCTCTTGGCGGAACGGCTGCGGTTGGCCCTGTTGGGAAGGCCTCCCTGCAACCCACGTTCTGAATTGGTGCCCGGGAAGTGCGGCTGTGCCGGGGCCAAAAGGGTGATGTCAGCACTGGTCTCGGGCACGGGCGTCATCCTGGTTCCGGAATTGTTTTGGTTCAGTGTCTTGGCAAGGGGCCGGGAAATCATTGTTGCATCCCATCCGATGATGCCAAATCAGAGGCAGACGTAATCAACGCACCTCCCGCAGCGGTTGGTTGGGAAGGGGCAGGCCTCGGGCGGTGTCAGCCCTTGGTTGGCCCGAATCAGGGTTCACAGCAGGAACGTGGCGGGCACACAGCGGCTATGAAACGGGAGTAGGAACCGGCCCACAATCTGGACCGGGGCGTCGGCGGACATGGCGTCCTGTTTTACTGGAGACGACCATCGGGCCGGAAGGAGGTGAAAGCCATGGAGCATCAGCATCATGGATTGATAAACGGCTTGCTGGGTGGGTCCTTGGCCCAGGATGAAGACTGGACTGTCACCGAGGGGTTTGAAGAGCGAGAGGGGTTCGTTTGACCTCGCACGGCATCATTCTCTGTTTCGGGACACCGGCGTCTTGGCACACGGTGTTTTTCAGCAGCCTGCCAAGTGAAGGCCAGTACTGTCTCCGTGTAGTCAAGATTGCTGTCGGCCTTGCAGTTTAGGACGGCCACGCCGGACTTGACGGTGGTGTCCTGCTGGAGCAGGTTGAGAACCATGTGTTGCAGCAGGCATGGGTTGCGGGGCGCGGGACGCGTTTGCACGTGGCTTTCGTTCCCCAAACAACCACGTCCAGGATCCAGTGCAGGCCGTTCCCGATCCCCAAGTGCGTCCTCGCTGTCGCCAACAGGGGTTGGGCCTCGGGGCATGGCTGGGACGAGGCTAGGCATGGAACCACGGTGGGGGCTCCTTGGCGTCAACAAGGAGCCCCGAATTCTGTGTAACCTGTCGCTCAACGCAATCGATTACCCACGGTTTCACTTTCAGTGATGCTGGTTCGAGACCCGGCAGACCCTTGACAATCGGTTGGCCGTCACGAATCAACAGGGCCGGCATGCCGGTCCCATGCGCCCGGCATCCCCGCGACGACGGTGGATGCCGGGTGGGCGAACGGGAGTGTCGGCGCCAGTCGGGTGTGACCGCCGCACAGGCCGCCGGTCGGAAGGTCCTTTTGGGTTGCATGAGCAGTGTCCGATTCATAACAAATGGCAATATATGTTGGAAATTGCCATACCCTTTTTGAAATTTCATGGTTGCCGCAGCGGATGGAAAATGGGGGCTTGTGCCCCAAAACATGGATTGCATTATGGAGTTCAATTGCAAAATACCGACTCCGGTGATATTGCGTTATGAATGTGCATGTGGCCGATCCGGCACTGGACCAAAATCAACGAAAGTAAAACGGTGCCAAAACACTGAAAAGAGCTTGTATTACTGGTGTATCTATGCTATAAGGAGCGCAATCAAGCGCCGGCACGCCGCCGCACTACGTTGACACCCTTGGAGCCGCGCTATGAAGAATATTGGTGTTTGCGCGCTCAAGAGCATGCTTTTGGTGCTCTTGGCGTTGATCACTGCCAGCGGAGCGAGTTTCGCTGGCGGGGACCTGTTTGATGACGACTATCTCGACTGCCCTGCCAGGACTCGCCTGCGGCATGGCCAGATTGCCGACTTGACCGTGTCGCGGGACTCCGACGACGCCGATGAAGTCAATGTTTCCTGGACATCGACTGATCCTGCATCCTGGGGTCTGGGTTCCAACACCTTCAACACTTTCCTTGTGCTGCTTCTTGACGACGAAGACGGTGATCCGTTGTCGCAGTCCTTGTCGCTTGGTCTGAACAAGACCACGTTTGACGGGGTCAAGACGGCAGCCGAGGTGACGGTGGAAATGGCGATCGTTGTCGGTACGGCGCATGGCGACTACTTGATCAGCGACATCCTGCGGGAGGATGTCAACCAGAGTCTGGGCACACCTTCCTTCAGTGGCGAGTGGTATCAACTCTTGCAAACAACCCCTGGAACCGGCTATGAAACGCCTGATGCCGACCCCAATACACCCGGCCATCAATACACTTTCGACGAGGTTGGTGGCGGAAGCATGTATTACATCGGGTACAACGAGAACTTTGCGAACTACCGGAAGGGCACTGCCAACTACGTGCATAAACCTGCAACCCCTCGGCTGAGGATTGGCTTGGCCCACGACGCCAACGATGACGAACAAGGACGTGACAACGTCGACTTCGAGTCTTACATGATTCGCATTGTTGACTCGGATGGCGATGTGGTGACTGAAGGTGACGATGTGCCGACGCGCGCGTCGGACTACGGCTTCGGTATCAACAGCAATACCGATACCACAAGGCAGACGCTGAACAAACTCTGGATTCATGACCTCAGTGACTCCAGTTACCCCACCTTCTCGAACTCGGGCACCGTCATCAGAACCAGCGCCGGCGCCGGATTCCAATACGCGTCGAATTTTGTGTTCAACACAGGCACTCACCGGGATACCGGAGAGATCCTCAGCAACGTTCGTGTGAAGGATGGTTCCCAAATCACACCGGCGATGCATCAACTTCCGGCGACGGTTCTGACCCGCATGACCGACAACGAAGTCGCACCGCCTTCCATGTCGATGATGAAGGTCGATACTACGGGCAACGGCAACCAAACACTCTATCGAGACGCAGGTCAAGTGTTTGCCCATCCACCGGATGAATATCGGGATTTTGCCGTCGATACGTTGGCAACTGACGAAAGCCACACGATCACCGCTTGGGCCGTCAATGAGGAGGGCAAAATTATCAGCCCGGTTGCGACGGTTAAGGTGCACCCGACCGACAATACAGTCACTCTCACAGCTACTGCCGGCTTTGAGGATTATTTGAATCAAACTGCAATCGGCGCCGGCACATTGGTGGTCACCACATTCACCGTGATCAAGTAGCAGGCTCGCATCGGTCGGTTGCCGAACAGGATTGAACGCTCTCGGAGTGAACCCATATTGTCGAGATCCAACCAATCATGGTTGACACCATGAGTTTGAGGACAGCCACCCGAAACGGGTGGCTGTCTTGATTCTTCGGACGTGGCAGTTCCGTCGATCTGCGGTGCCGCCTCAGAGTGCGGGTTCTTTGTCGGCTTCGTCAACAAAGGCCGATGGGTGGCGCGCATCCGGGCCTGAGTTGAACCGGAGCACCATGTTTTCTCCTCGTCTGACGCTGGCAGCCTGCTCCTGGGTAGTCTGGGCATCGCGGGCAATCCGGCATGGACAACCTCTTGGCCGTAAAGCACAACCAGTCCCAATGCCGCCAGGAAGTCATCGCAGCCCTCGCCGACGCCGAGCGGGGTGCCTTCGCGCCGGAGGCAGAGGACCGTTGTCAAACTCTCGAGCGCAACCGCGGACACACGGACCGGTCTTGACGGCCTTCTGGGGGCGGTGCTGGCTGGAAGGCTGGTTTGGTCGGTTCAAGCCCGGGCTGCGCTTGGCACGGGAGTTTGGGACGGAGGCAGACACCCTCGGTTTCGTGCGGCTGATGGTGCATGCCATGGCCTGAGACAAGCGAACGGAACCTGTCCCACGCGCGGAAGATGCCGATGACGGCCTTGAACCAAAATCAACGAGATTGAGACAGTGCCCAGGCCTCGTTTTCCTTGACACCTTGCCAATCAGGTGATTACCCTCACGGGCGGGAAGTACAGGCGGCTTCGAGTTGGCGACCATCGAGTAATCTTCAACGTTGAGCATGGTGAATCCACCACCATGGTGGTGCTGAGGGTTCGACACCGGAGCGAGGCTTATGGCTAGTGAACAGACCGAACAGACCATCATCCTGACTCGCAATGAGTACGATGCTCTTCTGGAACGCAACAGTGAACTTGAGGACCGGTTGGCGGCTCTCGAAGCGGACGATGGTGTGCGTGTTCCCCACGCAGTTGCACTCGCCATCATCAACGGCAAGGGGCCTATCGTCGCCTTTCGGAACCATCAGGGCATCACATTGCAGGAGTTGTCGAAACGGACAAGGCTTGCCGTCGGCTACCTTTCCGAGATTGAACGCGGGCTCAAGCCAGGATCTGTTTCGGCCATGGCTCGCATCGCCGGCGCGCTGGGCACGACGATTGACGTCCTGACAAGCGAGTAGGGACAGGACTGCTTCGCGGCCGGCATGAGGCCGTTCCGGATCTGCCCGTTCAACTGTAATCCAAGGTCCTGGCACCCCTGTGCCGGCGACATGCATGGGGTTGCGAGTGTCCTACACTCACCTCTTGGATCGGACTCACCTGCCGGGAACAGTTGACGATGTCACCAGGCACCCCCAACGTTTTTGTCTACACCATCGCATATGACCTTGGCTTCGCACCCAATCCATTCCACGGTGTTTGTTCACTCGCCACTTGCAAGCCGTCCATACGCAGGATGGCGGCACCCGGTGACGTCGTTATTGGCAAGGCTAAGGCGCCCAACGCCACCAGGGCGGTGTACGTAATGGCAGTGGATGAGATCATGACATTCGATGAGTACTGGCGCGATCCCGACTTTGAATGTAAAAAGCCCCGTCGTGATGGCGATCCGACGTACGCCTGTGGCGACAACATTTACCATCAAGCTCTCGATGGAAGTTGGGTCCAAGCCCGCTCCTGCCACAATCACGATGACATCGAACACGACACTGGACGGACGGACCGCGTCTTGCTGTCGCGCAACTTCGCCTACTTTGGGGCGGAGGGACCGAACCTCCCGGAGCTTCACGACGCGAACCTGAACAACCCCATCAGGGATATGCAGTACCGTTTCACGGACCGGGACCGTCGGGAACTTGAGGCATGGATCGGTTCACTGAAGGGACAAGGTCTCATGGGCATGCCGTCTGACTGGGGGAAGCAGGGCACGCACAACGGCTGTGGTCCTGTTGGATCTGCGTGCGCACGCTCAAAATGTTGAAGTTCAACGGACACACAATGACGACACTCATGTGGACCGGCTCGGCACTGTGAGGTGTGTCCGTAGCAGAGAACACCTCCAAAACGCGATCAAGGGGGCTGAACCACCTGCGAATTAACACATGGTTCAGCCCCCTTGACAAATCCTGTCGCATCGGCAACCTTCGCCTGTGTCCCTGCCTTCGTCATCTCCAAGTGTGACGAAAATCCCGCGTAACTTGCCCGGTACTGACGCAGGGAAGCGGAAGTCTGCCGGCCTTGGTGTTGGGTTGGTGGGGACGGCGGCGGGCAATCCGGGTACAGTGGGTGTAGCACATCCCGATCCGTTTCCCTGACCCATCGGAATCAGCTGTCCAGCCAGCTACGTAAACTGAGGAGCTTAGAGGAGGTACATTCCGAGAGCAGCAGCGACTGCTTCACGGCGCCGTAACCGCTGCAGGTCTGAGTGGTTGGGCACCAGCGGTCCATGCGAGGACACGCCGTGCCGTACTCGGCGTACTTGTACTCCAACATGCGCACGAACCCGGCCATGCCGGTATCGTCGCGGGCGCGTCCCAGTCTCCGGTTGCGCGTCTTCCCGGCACAGTGCAGGGCCTCTACTTGCACCGAGCCGTCCCACTTGGCAATGGCCGTAGTGGTGGTCGTTGCGCAGATGGGAGCCCCGGGTGTATGGGCGTCTATGCTGGGCGTACAGGGCGTCCCGGCGGTTGGATGTGCGGTGCTGGCTGTGCTGCTGGCCGTGCACCTTGCAGGAGCGGGCGATGGCCTGGTTTGAGGCATCGCAAGCAATTAGGGAGAGGAAAGACGGTCCTCTGGAAGCGTTCTGGACCAGTTAAAGGGTCGTTGGCGACGGTATCAGGGCATCAAACCTTGGCGGAGTCGCGGTGGGTGTCCCGGACCGCTGCAGGGCGCGGTTTGGATGTAGCCGTCACAACCATCTCTCGGGTCCGGGACTTTGGGTCTGGGTCCGCTGACCGGATCGGCGAAATCGGAGAGAGGCCACGTTCCTGGCATACGGCCAGATACTCATTCACGGTCGTGTGAAATTCGGCTCGAATTTCGGACTCATGACTGGTGAAAAAGGTGCCGAGGCTCTGCTCGTTCGCTCCTGTAACAACACCTTCCCAGCCTGCTCCGGTGGCATCCGCATACACATCACAGCGGTAGTCACGATACATCAGGGGACTCATATCCGCGTTCCTTGAGGAATTTGACCAGTTCGCGTATGGCATAGGGTTTCATGTGTGGTACCGGGTGCGGCACATGTACCACGTGGACATGCCCGGATTGTATCACTGCCACGCGCGACCCGGATCGTTCCTCCAGATCAAAACCCAGAGCAGTCAGCAGACTGGCCACCTGTATCCAAGCCAGGTTCTTGGATACAGGTGTCCGGAAGAGACGTTCCATCGTCTTGCGTTGCCGGCTGTTCATGTCGGACTGACCTGCTGTGTATCTCAATGCCTTTGCCTAGGCCGCAATCCATCCCAAGCGAGAGATCTAGGCTGGAAATTCAATATGGTAAGGCAAAGAGCGTCAGATTGGACGCTGTTTCAGCTTCGCCGAGTTTGGCCCCAACCAGTCTTCAGCACGTCTGAGTGTGAAGAAAGTTCTGTGAAACCCTTCAGGTACCGGTGCAGGGATGCGAAAGTCTGTCGGCCGCGGTGTCGGGTTGGTTCGGGATGGTGGCAGAGAACTCGGGTACAGTGGATTGCAGCGCAATCCGCTCCGTTTCTCCGACCGGTCGGATCAGTTGGTCTCAGGCCACCAGTCGGCCAACCCAGCCACATAAACTGATCGCAGGGCTGAAAGGTCGCCTACACTTTCGGATACCGTCCGGCTCAAACGATACGCTCTCTTCCATCAACCGCCCCTGCAAATCCCGAGTGTCTCAACCCGGGATGGTCGTCTGCCAAAATACCTTGAGTTCGGCACTTCGGTAGTCCCCAAACGCGTGCTTGTCCATGAACGGATTCAGACAGGACAGTTCCCAGTACCGGCGTGTGGTCGTCAAGATCGGCACCTCGAACCTCACCCGGGGCTCCGCCGCCATCAACCGGGACCAGATCGGCCGCTATGCGGATCAGATCACCGCTCTCCTGCATGCCGACATCCAGGCCATGGTGGTCACGTCCGGAGCCAGGGCCGCCGGCCTCGAAAGGCTGGGCGCGGGACCGGACACCGCGGCCACCCGCACCAAACAGGTTCTGACTTCCATCGGCCAGGCCCGGCTGGCCGGCTACTGGGACCAGGCGTTCGCCGAATACGGGGTGGTTGTGGGCCAAATTCTCCTGACCCGACACGAGATCGAGGATTCCGTCAGTTACCTCAACATCCAGGACACCCTCGGCGCACTCCTCGAACGGCGCATCGTTCCCATCATCAATGAGAACGATGTCGTGGCCACCAGTCGTCTCAAGGTTGGGGACAACGACAGCATCGCGGCCATGGTCGCGGTCATGATGCAGGCGGATCTGCTCCTCATCCTCACCGAAACCGACGGTTTGTACTCCAAGGACCCCAACAGGCATCCGGATGCGGAGCACCTGAAGACGGTTTCCGTGGTGGACGGGCGCATCCTGGCCATGGCCGGGGGCACCTCCACCGATCAGGGCACGGGCGGCATGACCACCAAGCTGGAGGCGGCCCAGCGCGCCCAGCGCGCCGGTGTGGACACAATCATCGCGGACGGAGCCCGGGATCGGATCGTCCCCCGCATCGTTCTCGACCGCGCAGAGTTGGGTACGCTTGTACCCGGCCTTGGCAATCTGCTGCAGAACCGGCAGCGCCGTATCCTGACCGCGGTGCCGGCCGGCACCATTCAGGTCGACATGGGCGCGCGCAACGCCCTGGTCAACCGGGGCACCAGTCTGCTGCCTGCCGGCATTAAGGGCGTGGATGGTTCGTTTCGGCGTGGGGAGACGGTTCGGCTAAGCCTCCTGGACGGTCAGGAATTTGCCCGCGGCATCTCCCGCTATGCCAGTGCGGAACTCGAGGTCATCAAGGGCGTCCAGTCGTCTCAGATTGCCTCCCTGCTCGGCTATGATTACGGTGCGGAAGCCATTCACCGCAACGACCTCATATTGATCTGACACCTGCGGCCGACGGTCGCTGCACAACACTTCCACCGGATTATGGACATACCCTCGGACTACATCCTTCAACTGGGACGCAACGCCAAGGCCGCGAGCTACAACCTGGCCACCGCCGGCACCCGGGCAAAAGACGATGCGTTGCTGGCAATCGCCGATGAACTGGCTGCCAGCCACGAGATGGTTCTGGCCGGCAATGCCCTGGACATGGAGGCCGGGCGCGCCGCGGGCAAGAGCGACAGCCTTCTGGACCGCATGCTGCTGGACCCGGACCGTCTCCAGGCCCTTGAAGCGGACCTGCGCTCCGTGGTGCGCCTGCCGGATCCCGTGGGCGAGGACATGCAGGGGAAGCTTCTGGAGAACGGTCTGCGCCTAACCTACCGACGCATCCCCATTGGCGTGATCGGTGTCATCTACGAAGCCCGGCCCAACGTAACCCTGGACATTGCCTCCCTGTGCCTGAAGACCGGCAACGCGGTTATCCTGCGCGGCGGCAGTGACATTCGGCACAGCAACAAGGCCCTGATGCAGGTCATTCACGCCGGCCTGGAAAAGGCGGGCCTGGACATCCGCGCGATTCAGAGCATTGAGGATACGGACCGCGCCCATGTGACAAGCCTGCTGCGCATGGACGAGTACGTGGACATGATCATTCCCCGGGGTGGCGGTTCCCTGCACGCGCTGTGTCGGGATCAGGCTTCGATGCCGGTTATCACCGGCGGGGTCGGCATCTGTCACTACTTCGTCGACGAGACCGCGGATCAGGACGGCTCCCTGACCGTCATCGAGAATGCCAAGACGAGCCGGCCCAGCGTTTGCAACTCCCTGGACACGCTGCTGGTGCACCGCAGCATCGCCTCCGAGTTCATTCCCAAGGTTGTGGACCACATGACGGCCTGCAACGTGGACCTGAAGCTGACCGAGGACGCGATGGCAACCCTGAATGGGCACGGTGCCAACGGCCATGTGGCCGCGGCCGGTCCCGAGGACTTCAGCACGGAGTGGATGGACCTCATCCTGGGGATCAAGGTGGTCGACTCCATGGAGGAGGCCATCGATCACATTCGCGACCACAGCCTGGACCATTCCGATGGCATCCTCACGAACGACATGCTGAACGCGAGGCGGTTCGTGGCGGCTGTGAACTCCTCGGCCGTGTTCGTCAACGCGAGCACCCGCTTCAACGACGGTGGTCAGTTCGGCATGGGGTCCGAGGTGGCCGTCAGCACACAGAAGCTGCATGCCCGCGGGCCCTTGGGTCTGGAAGCCCTCACCTCCTTCAAATGGATCGTTGAAGGCGACATGCACATCCGCGTGTAACCGCGGTTGGAACCCCCTGTCTCACAGGAAGGGACAGCGAACATGGACAGGAGAGCGGTTATCGGCATTTTGGGCGGCATGGGACCGGCGGCGACCGTGGACCTCTTCGACCGCATCGTGCAGGCGACGCCGGCCGCGAAGGATCAGGATCACCTGCGGATTCTCATCGACAACAACCCGGCCGTGCCGGATCGGACTGCTGCGATCCTGGAAGGGGGTCCGGATCCCCTGCCCCTGTTGCAGGCAGGGGTGAAGGAACTGGCACGCCGCGGAGCCGAACTTCTCGCGATTCCCTGCAACACCGCCCATCACTTCCTGCCGGAGGTGCAGGCGGTCTGCCCTGTTCCGATCCTCGACATGATTGCCGAGACCGCCAATCACATCCGTTTGACTCATGGCGACGGGTGCACCGTGGGCATCCTTGCGACGACAGGCACCGTGGGCACCGGCCTCTATCAACGCGCCCTGGAAGCAGAGGACCTTGCGTGGATGCTGCCGTCGGATGCGGAACAGGAAGCACTGATGGACGCCATCTATGGTCCGCAGGGCATCAAGGCGGGAGCTGCCGCGGATGGCCCCCGCGCGGCGATTCAGGAGATTGGCAGGCAGATGGCTGCCAGAGGAGCCGAAGCCTTTGTGCTCGGCTGCACGGAGATCCCCTTGGTGATCGGACCGGATGATCTGGTCAAGCCTTCGGTTGCGTCCAATCAGGTGCTGGCGGACGTGGTCGTCCAACGTGCCCTGGCGGCAGAGTCGTCGGCAGAAGCCCGACTGGTTGCGGCGTAAGTTCGCGCTGAGTATCAAGGAGGAGCGCGGACGCCTTCCGCGCTCCTTGACTGTAGCCTTGCCTCCCTCCGGACCTCACTGGATGGTCTTGGGAAGCCATCTGCCCAATCCGGGGTGGGTGCCGGTCAATCCCTGAATACGGTCTTGAAGTCGGCCTGACAAGCTGGCATAGGGACAAGGAGAGTCCAGGCTGCAGATCTGACTACTGATCTGTTGACAACAAAACTGTTGAATGAGTATCATCGTCCTATGAGGTACTCTACCGGCCGCTGGGTGAGCGGCGATGACTTCTTCAACCGCGATACTGAGCTGCAGGTGCTCAAAGCGCGGGTTCGCGACGGCAACCACACGCTGCTTACCGGGCAGCGGCGGATGGGCAAGACCAGCATCGTCCAGAAACTTGGTCGATGCCTTGAACAGGACGGGTGGATCTTCCTTTTTGCCGATGTAGAAGGAGCGACATGTCCGGAGGACTTTCTTGCCGACATCGTCAAGGCAACGCATACGGTTCGTTCCGTCTCCGCCAAGATCGCCGATAGGGGAGATGGGGTGAAGCGTTGGTTCGGCGAGCACGTGGAGGAGGTTGGTGCACTCGCGTTTCGGATGAAGTTTCGGGCCGGTCTCAACGCCGGTAACTGGCGCCGACACGGAGAGACTGTCGTCCGCAATTTGGTTGACCACGACCAGCCGGTCTTGCTCGTCGTTGACGAATTGCCGATTTTCCTCACACGAATGCTCCGTGACCATGGCGCGGCACAAGTAGAGGAGTTCTTGAGCTGGCTCCGTGGCATGGTTCAGGGATTCGACAACCGCTCTCCGGTCCTCATCGTTTCCGGTAGCATCGGACTTGCCCCTCTTGTGCAAAGGCTTGGCATTTCTGACCGCGTCAACCATCTCGACCCGTTTCGACTTGAACCCTGGAGCCGGAATGTCAGCGTCGCGTGCTTCGACCATCTCGTCCAGAGCTATGGGTTGCAGGTGGAGGAAGGTGTGTCGCAAGCGGTCTTCGACACCCTTGGTCTCGGGATCCCCCATCACGTGCAGTCCTTCTTTGCACGCTTGCGCGAGTTCGCTGTCAGGCAGGGGCGTAATCGGATAACAGTAGCGGATGTTGAGTTGGTCTATCGCACATCCCTACTCAGCCCCCAGGGCCAAAACGACTTGGTTCACTATGAAACCCGGCTCAAGGACGGTCTGGACGAAAAGGAATTCTCCATTGCCATGGAGATCCTTGCCGAGGCATCCACACAGGACATGTTCACACCAGCCGCACAACGCTGCCTCGAGCAACTGTGTGCCAAGACCGTGGACGACGCGCGGGGTTGCGTCATGAATACATTAGGAGTCCTAATGCATGACGGGTATCTCGAAGCAGGCGATCAAGGCCATACCTTTCCGTCCCGGTTGCTGAAGGACTGGTGGACAACCCGGTTCCGCGATCATCACATTCCCCTCCAAAACCGCGTGTTGGCTGACACATGACAGGAGCAAGGGCCATGACCACATCACCGCAGCGGCCGATTCGCAAATTCAATCCTGGGTTGTTGCAGTCCGACTCGGAGCTGATCGAGCAGTTCGTAGTTCGCCAAGGTGAACTCGACATCGTCCTGGAGACGTTGCGCGGCAACATCAACTCCCCATCGTGTCAGCATGCTTTACTGGTTGCGCCGCGCGGGCAGGGCAAAACCATGTTGCTGGCCCGGATCGCCGTGGAACTGCGGACTGACGAGAACCTGTCGACGCATCTGTTCCCGGTCCAGTTCATGGAGGAGAGCCTGGAAGTGTTCACATTGGCTGACTTCTGGCTTGAGACTCTGTTTCATCTCGCCAGGGAGACCGAAACGAGTTGCCCGAAACTCAGCCGGGAACTGTGCCGGACCCACGACGACCTAACGGGCCGGTACAACGAGACCCTGTTGGAGGATCAAGCATTTGCGGCCGTGGTGGATGCAGCGGACCGGATGGACAAACAACTGGTCCTCATGGTTGAGAACCTCCAGGCCTTGTCCCGCAGTGTCGACGAAGACTTCGGCTGGAAGCTCCGCAAGGTGTTGCAGTGCGAGCCCCAGGTCATGCTCCTCGGTACCGCGACGAGTCGGTTCGCGGCCTTGGATGATGCGACGCAACCGTTCTTCGAGTTCTTCCATATGGTTTCGCTCGAGCCGCTCGGCACCATGGCGTGCCGCCGCCTGTGGGAGATGGTCAGTGGCCAATCGGTGGCCGAGAGGGAAATCCGCCCTCTTGAAATTCTGACCGGCGGCAATCCCCGGTTGTTGGTCATCGTTGCCACATTCGCCGGACATCGATCATTCCACCAGTTGATGGAGGAACTGGTAGCTCTCATTGATGAGTACACCGAGTACTTCCGCGGTCATCTGGACGGACTTGCGAAGACCGAGCGTCGCGTCTACCTCGCAGTGATTGATCTCTGGCAACCATCAACCGCTGCCGAAGTCGCGGCGCGCGCCCGCATGGACATCCGTCCCGTTTCGACTTTGCTCGGGCGGCTGAGGGAACGCCGTGCAATCAACATCGACAACTCCGGATCGAAGCGTTTGTATTCCGCCTCGGAACGGCTGTACTGCATCTACTACAAGCTGCGCCGCGAACGTGACCAAGCCGGCGTTGTGCGCTTGTTGCTGCAGTTCATGACAGCGTTCTATGCACCGCGCGAATCCGCCGGACTGTTGCACGAGTTCTGGCAGGAAGTGGAGGCAACGTCTGGGTTTCAACCATTGCTTGCGGAGGCAGTGGCCGAATCCTCGCGAAGCGACGAGGCTCTGGGCCATCATCTGCAGATTGCCCGCGACTTGATCGGAAAGGCGCTAGGACACGCATGGACCGGCAGCGATCCCGAGGCAGTGGTTACTCTCTACGAAGAGGTGGATGCACGCTTTGGCGGCAGTAGCCGTATAGAGCTTCAGATGATGGTGATCACCGCGTTGATGAACCTGGCTGTCTATCGTGTACAACTCGGCGAACCAGAGCTGGCACTGGCAACGTGTGATGAAATAGATGCACGCTTTGGCAGCAGCGTTGAGCCTATACTGTGCGGGTTGGTCGCGCGTGTGCTCCTAAACAAAGGCAATATTTTAAGGACCGACCTAGGAAACCCGACGGATGCGCAAACAGCTTTTGAAACTGTAGTTGCACGCTTCGGTGATAGTGAAGATGAGATGCTTTGGGCAACGGTGGTCGACGCAATGGTCAGTAAAGCTTCCATATACTCGGATCTCGGCCAGTACGCGGAAGCGAAAGTGACGTTCGGGAAAGTGCTAAGCTTTTTTAACACTAAAGCCTCACGTATATTCCATAAGGAGATGTTTCATAAAGATGTGGCCCTTGCATACCTTGGGGAAGGTCACGCCGACATGCAGTTGGGGAAAACTGCATCAGCAGTCCATAGCTTCGAGAGTTTAGTGGAATGTTTTGATGGAAATGATGATAGTACACTCCGGGATCTTGTGGCAGTGGCCCTCTTTAGCAAAGGTGTTGCCTGGAGTGAGCTCGGTGAGATCGCCAGTGCAATTCTAAGCTACGACGAAGTAGTGACTCGCTTCAGTGCCAGTGACAACCCCAGGCTTCAGAGCTTGGTGGCCGCATCACTGGTCCAGAAAAGTGTCGAACTGCTCAACTCTGGTCGATCTGCCGATGCTTTGGATACCTGCGACCAGGTTGAACTCGGCTTTGGAAACCAGGAGGACCACAACGATATTCCCTTTGGATGGCATGCAGATTGGACGCGGGCAAAGGCACTGATTGCCCTAGGCCGTACTGCCAGCGTTATGGACACGCTCTGGTCACTGGTTGGCAGATTCGTTTCTGAAAGCCAGCCGATGGTGGAGGCAATGTTGGAGCATGTGCCGGAATTAATTATCCTGGGTGTTCCCTCTGGCGAAATGGTCCAAGTTCTGTCAAACGACCCCCAAAAGGCGGCCGCCTTGCAGCCATTGGTGGTGGCACTGCGACAACATGCAGGCGAGATGGTGCGGGTACCGGTGGAGGTCATGGAAGTAGCTGCGGACATCCGCGAGGTTTTGCAGCAACAGGATGAAGTAGCGAAGCAAGTTGCTCGGTAAGACGTAATCACCTGCTTGGTGATTGGCCCCAAGACACTCTCCTTTGCTTGGCCGGGGGAGGCAAGTCTCCCGTTCGCTCTGCGGGCGAAGTCTTCGCATACCCCGGGGTAAACTGGCCACTATCCCTTACCTACATTATCACTCGTTCGTACTGTCTCACGATACCCGCGTCTTGGATTTTCCGAACCACGAGGTTCGCGTGGCCCTGAACCCAGTCCACCAACCCATCCGGGTGCAGCACTTCCCTCCTCACGGCATCGATGAGCACCAGACGACCTGCCTGGACCTGATGGTCCAGGAACTGCCAGACGCCGGGGAACGCTGTTGGCGTATAGTCCTTGACATATGCACCGATCAGGATATTGGTGTCAACGACTCCGCACCAACCGTCCGGACCCGGCATCAGAAGAGCCCCATGCGGCTGGTCAAGTCGTCGTCAATATCACCTTTCAAATCGGTGAGAAGACGTGCTGCCCGGTAATCCAGCCTCTGTTCTCTCAACAATGGTGTGAACAGTTTTTGAGATATGCAGGGGCCGCCATCCTGCCCGGTCGGACGGGACGCGCGGAGGCCGGGATGGGGATGGTCACGGCGCATCCGCGCGGGATGCGCGGTGGATTCAGGGCGGTGGCGGCTCGATTTGGCCCAGAGCCAGGAGGGTCTGCAGGGCCTGGGGGTATTTTTGCAGGGTGCGGCCCAACCCATCCGTGTCGAAAAGCCGGTCCAAGACCAGTTGCAGGAAGGCTTTGAGCTTGACGTTGGCCATCGAAAAGCGGTCCAGGGCCCGGTCGGCGGCGTGGCGCAGTTCGAGCCGGGTCCAGGCCAGGGCCGCGAGCACGGCGTTGACGTGGAAGTGGTGGCGGTCGGCGGTGCGGGCCTGGCAGGCGGCCAGCCCCAGGTGCTGCTTGGCGTCGCGGAAGTTGAACTCGATCTGGAAGCGGTCGCGGTAGATGCGGTAGATCCGTTCCGGCGCCATCTCCGGGTCGGTGGCGAAGAGGATCGTCGGGCGGGCCTCCTCCGGGTCGGCATCGCGGTCCAGGACGAAGACCACGCGCAGCAGGCGCTTAAAGGGCTTGTAGTACAACTGCGCATGGTGCAGCCGCTGGCCCTCGTCCGCCAGGTCGACGGCCGGCAGGTCGGGGATGCCGGCGCGGTCGAAGCGGCCGGCGTACTTGCGCGGACGGCCGGGCCCCTTGCGCGGCAAGCCGGTGTAGGGCACCCACAGGACGGCGTTGCAGCGCAGCTTGCTGACCAGGTGCAGATCCCGCGCCCGCAGCCCCTCGACCATGGGCGCACAGCCGTAGTGGCCGTCCCCCACGAAGACCCCGATGTCGGGGCGGTGGTCCACGGCCAGGGCCTCGTCGATCAACTCCAGCATGACCGCCACCTCGGCCCGCGGCGGCCCGGGCGTGCGGCGCGCCGCCCGGCGGGTGCGGGCACCCTTCGCAGGCTGCAGGCGCGCGTGGACGGGATACGAGCAGTGCTCCTCCAGGTCCAGGACCGAGAGGAGCTCCAGCTGCTGGCCCCAGGCCACCCGCCCCTCGCCGCCGTGCCAGCGCCAGCCGGTGCCCGGCAGCTTGCGGCCGCTCTTGGGCAGGCAGGTGCTGTCCCCGGCCCAGGCCAGGTCGTGGGCGTAGGGCACGACCGCGCACAGCCCGGCCAGGTTGAGGGCCGCGAAGTCGTAGGCGCGGGCCGCCTGCCGACCGTGCGTATGGGGACAGCCTCCGCCGAAGCGCGCCAGGTTGCGGTGGGTGGGCCGGACCGGCAGGCCGACCAGCAGGGAGAGCAGGGCGTCGAGGTAGGCCCGTTGCGGTTTGCCGCCGGGCAGGGAGGCCAGTATAGTGGGACGCAGGAGCACGGAACACCTCTTGGGATGGCATGGCGTCGTACCCACACCATAACAGGGGCCGTGCTCCCCTGCCTCTGCCGGCGGCCGCCGTTTGGGTAGCCCCCCGCAAGCCCCAACAGGGTGATTAATTCCTGCCCGGACCAACAGATTCCTTATCTCGAAAACTGTTCACACCATTGTCTCAAGGCAGGGACAATCAATGATGCAAATCTGTTGCCCAACCTGTACCTCTGGTTTAACCAGAAGTTGCCGCCTTTGGCAGAAGATTGCCGATTGGACTCGTGATGCTGGTTCTGGAAGAACTCCCTGATAATGTCACTGCTGATGAGGCCATCGTCGTGCAACTTTCTCACTACCATGGCCTCGCTGACCTTGAAAGTCCTCGCGAGTTCCTGGAAAGTGTCATGCGCTCCCGCGTGTTGCCACGCTCGCTTTAGGCTCTCTGCAGGAACCAGATACTCGGCTGCAACCCGGTTGCAGAAGAGTTCCGCCGTGTCATATCCGGTTCCGTTGCCGAGGTCGGCGGAAAGGCCGCTTCTGCCGATGCAGATATGAGTGAGTTCATGCACCAAACTAAAGGTTTGCGATGCTATGAAATCGGCACCGTTGACAAAGATCATCGGCGCGTATTCGTCAACGAGCGCGAAACCGAGAAACTCCTCAGGGGCTAGTGGTCGGGAGGTGTTGTTGCCCACCACGCCGTTCACGACCACAAAAACCCCTGCGGCTTCGATTGCGTCGATGAGCACGCGTCGTGCTTCGTTCCATGTCGACAATGTTGCGGCCCAGTCGGGTGCAAGATCGACTTGCTTGCGTAAAACGTCGGCAGCTTCCCGAATCGCACTGCCCACGTCGAAAATTCCGACAAGGCCACAAGGGGCTGCCCCTAGCCGGATCAACTCTTCATGCAGCCAATCCTGCCGTCGCTGCATGCTGGCAATCGTATCCAACAGTTCGATGCTGGGCTGGTGGTGTTGACGGTGTTCCCGCGACCTGAAGTCCGCGATCGGGATCCGTTCCTCGGGGGGATGCCGGAGGAACAGGTATCCGAATGGGGTGTATGTCTTGTCGGCTAGTTTGCGAACCTGGACCGGGCTGATTTCTCCCTTCTCTTCCCAACGCTGCAAGGTGTTGGTTTGGACGCCGATTTTGGCTGCCAGTTCATCCGGTTCCAACTGGGCACGTCTGCGCGCCCAAACCAGCACGGAAGGTTCCAGGTTGAGCTTTGTCCTGGCCATGGCCGCCGTGATTTGCCGTGATCGTGTCTGTCCGACGGATCATTGTAGCCTGCCGGCTGCCAAGGGCTTCCCACGGATGCTCCCGCGCAAACCTGAAGCACTTGGCCTATCTTGGATACGGCTGGCCGGGCCGAGCATCCCCGACGGCCTTGGAACCTCAGGGCATCCCGTCCGCTAAGTCGACGCAAGTACTCCATCGCGAATTTCCAGGCACTGTGCCGTGTCCCTCACCGCCTCCGGATAGTGCCCCCAGTCGGGGGTCGCGGCCACCACCTGCGCGGCATCGGCCATGGCCTCGCACACGCGCATGCGCCGGCTTGCGTCCAGTTCGCTCATCACGTCGTCCAGCAGCAGCAGCGGAAACTCGCCGGTGAGTTCCCGGATGGCCTGTGCCTCCGCCAGCCGCCAGGCCAGGATGCCCGTCCGCTGCTGGCCCCGGCTCCCAAACTTCCCCAGGGACCTGCCGTCGTTGAGGAACACCACGTCGTCCCGATGTGGCCCTGACATGGTGAAGCCGCGTTCCAGTTCGGTACCCAACCCCTCCTCCAACGCGCACCGGAACTGACTCCGCTGCTCTTCGCTCTCTGGTGCGTCGCCGGTGCTGGTGGACGTTCCCTTGGTGTCGAAGTCCACGGCAGCCGACGGCCGGTATCGCACCGACAGCGCGTTGCCACTGGATGTCAACCGCGCCTGGGTCTCCTCGGCATGTCTCGACACCCTTTGAATCCATGCCGCCCGTTGCCGCATTACCCGCACACCTTCCGCCGCCAGATGTTCGTTCAGAAACTCCAGTTGCCGCATGAATCCCGCTGGCGGTGCTGTGGCCTGTCCCCTTGCCTGCGCCAGCAGGGCGTTCCGGGTCGCCAGCACCTTGCGGTACTGGACAAGATGATGCATGTACTGGGGGTCCAGTTGGCATAAGGCCACGTCCAGGGCCCGGCGTCGCAGCTTCGGACCGTCCGACACCAGCCGGGTGTCCTCCGGCTCCACCAGCACCACCTTCAGGTGTCCCAGCATGTGTGCGGCGGACACCTCCATCCCGTCCACAAACAGGTGCTTGGCCAAAGCCGGGCCCAATCTGCCGGCCCCGAAGAACACGCGCAGGTCATGTCTGCCGGCCGTGTTCTCCGTTTTGGCTCGCAGATCAAAGTACTTCGGCTCCTTGGGGTTCAGGCCGTCATGCACCGACTGACGGTCGGTTTGCGACCGCAGCGACTTGCTCAGGGCCAGGAAGCAGATGGCGTCGAGCAGGTTGGTCTTGCCGGCTCCGTTCGGTCCCTGGACCAGCGTGCAGGGAGCCGTGAAGTCCAGTTCCAGATGTCGGAAGTTGCGGAACTGCCTCAGTTCCACTCGTTGTAGAACCATGGTCGCCGCAGCCTGCTACTTGGCACAGTTTTCAGTTCGTTGATTTGAGTTGGGGACCCAATGACCGCCCGGATCTTCGCGCTGGCGTGTTGCCAAGTTGGCCGGGCCCGGCGGGATGCCGGGAGCCGGTCCGCCAACGGGCGCACAACCAGGTTCATCAAGCTTGGAACAGGGCTTCGCCTACCGTACCCGGTTGGTTCGGTGTCCATCCATCGGAAGGAGGCACAATGCTACCGGGAACCGGTAGCACGGGACGGCGGTGTGTGATCGGATCCCTTGTCGTCGTTCTCGCCCGGCAGCAGCAGGGCCTGCCACTCAATCGGTGTTGCCTGTACTTTCAGGATGCGGTTGACCACATCCGAGGGCGAGCCGTACCGGTGCCAGGCTTCCTCAACCCTGTTCAGGTCCGTCGATGCCAGTTCGCGGGACAGGAGGCTGCGCAGCATGGCAACAGCCATATTCGTTTGTTCCTGCACGGCCTGGTCTCGTTCCTGGGCAGCCCGATCCCGTTCCTGGGCGGCCCGATCCCGTTCCTGGGCAGCCCGATCCCGTTCCTGGGTGACCCGATCCCGTTCCTGGGCGACCCGATCTCGTTCCTGGGCGGCCTGGTCCCGTTCCCGCACGACTCGGTCCTGTTCGACTTCGGCATCTGTTTCGCGGTCGCGCCAGCGGTTCCGTTCCGGGTCCCACCACTGGAAGCGGGGTGTCGGCTGATACTCCTCGGGTTTTTCGCTGAATCCCTCCCGCGGGTCCGGCATCATGCGGATGTAGGTGCCGAACACATCGCTCCAGTGCTCGTCCGGGTCCGCATCATTCTCCTTGGGCTCGGGCTCGATCTGCCGGTAGACCCCGTCCTCCAGCCGGAACAGCAACAGTTCCCGGGGCGACCGGCTCCGGCGCTTGCCCCCGAGGTCGTACACCAGGTACTCGCGGATGCCCAGATCCTCATACAGCCGCAGCTTGTCTTCCAGGTCCCGCTGCATGCCGCCGAAGGACAGGATTTCCAGCGCCAGGGCCGGTGGGGGATCCCCCCGGTCCAGCCGGAGGGCGCGGGCCCGTCCGGTGGCCATGCCCAGCATCCCCGCCTGCGGCAGCACCATCAGGTCCGGATGGACCCGGCGCACCACGCCGTCCGCCGCCCGGTAGTGGAGGGCCGTTTCGCTTTCCACGCAACTGCCCAGCTTGTCGTCGGTGGTGTCGAAGGCGGTGAGCTGGATGACGCGTGCTCGCTTGTCGGGCACGTCCATTACCCCGTTTGCGTCGAAGCGGAAAAGGCGTACGCTGTCGGTGCCGTAGTTGGGGTCGGTGGTCCAGTCCCATGCATATTCGTGGTCGGGGTCGTAGGGGTACTCGGAGGTGTAGTGGTACAGATCCTGGAGTTCGCGTTGCCAAGCCTCGGGGGCCGCCCGGCGGCGGACGGCGCGCTCCGCCCGGGCCGCGCGGGTCATGGTGGGATCGATGAAGTAGCGGGGCTCCGGCGCGCGTCCGTTGGCTTCCGCCGTTGCCGGCGGCCGTGTCCGTTCCGCGATTCCAGCCGCATCCATGGCCGCCTCCCGTTGCAGGCCGCTTTGCAGGGCTCCATTCTACCCGGACGGACGCGGCCTGCCCGTCCCCAGGGCAATCGCATCCCGATTTGGGTTGTGTTGCATGCGGGTCGAATCGGTGTGCTGGCGGATGGCAACTTGTTGCTGCACCGGGAACGCCGCTTGGGACATGGTGACCATGCCTGAACAGACCGGGTGGAACCGGAAACGCCCGGGCGGGGATCTGTCGCAATGGAAAGCGATGGCTCTGGGCTCGTCCCCTGTTTTGCCATCAGGTCGGCTGGCCGAGTGGCACGCTGTCAATTTGGAAGTGAAGCAGGGTTCGGAACGCAAGGATCCTCGATGCCGGGCTTCGCAAGACCAAAACCAATGAGGCGGTCTTGTCGTGGGCTTTGCTCCCGGCTCTTGTCCATGCCGACAGCCAACTCGGGGATGCCGGTACCTCGAAATCTGCTCTTCCCTTACCTTCGGTAGACGCGCCTGGTGGTCCTACGCCTGCAGCCAGGTTTCCGGCGAGACCAGGTGCCCCACCAGGGTTTCCAGGACAGCCTCGGCATGGGGTGTGGACTTCATCTTCAGATCCGCCTCCAGCAGCATGTCCACCATGGCCCGGACCTGGTCCGGGGAGAGCCGCGCCGCGTTGCGCATGGAGCGCTGTACGGCATAGGGTTTGACCTTCATCGCCTTGGCAATGGCATCGGGACTCTCTTTCGAGAGACGCACGGCGGCCAGCATGCGCGCCTGGGAACCAAGGGTCGCCAAAATCTGGATCGGATGCAGGCCTTGGGACAGGAGATGGCTCAGGACGCGCATGGCCTCGTCTCGCTGTTGTTGGAAGACCGCATTGCTCAGGGCAAAGATGAAGTCCTCGCTGTAGTCGGGCACCAGTTCCTGCACGGCCTCAAGGGAAATGGGTTCCCCCTTGGCATGGGCGGCCAACTTGTCCAGCTCCTGATCCAGGTTGCGCAGGTCGCTGCTGGCGCGCCGGACCAGTTCATCCACCGCCGGGCTCGCGATCCGAAGCCGTTTTTCGCTGCATCGGAATTCGGCCCAGTTGCGCATCTCATTGCGTCTGGGGGCCGCAAGGTTCTCCCGGCGCAGCTTTCGTTCCCTCTCCAGGTCCTCGATGGTCGGCACCGCCAGTCCCCCGGCCGGAGCCGATAGTTCGCGGATGTCCTTGAAATCGGGCTTCAGGTCCGGTTCGTACAACACCAGGACCGTGGTTTCGGGCATGCCGGCCAGTGCCGTCAGACCCAGTTGCCACCGCTCGGCCAGTGTTGCCCGGCCGGTGGCGCCGGACCGGCGCGCCGAACCCGCGAAGGCCGTCCAAATTCCGTGGGCCGCCACGATCCGCTGGTCTGCCATGACCGGCAGGGCCTGGACCTCTCGCTGAACGTCCTCCAGCGCAGCACCCGGAGCTTCCAGTTCCACGTAGTTGAAATCCGCCATGGCCGGATCCAGGCCGGCCTTCAACTCCCGCAGAAACAACTGGTAGCGGAACGGATCCGCCCCGGCGCACAGATGGATCACATCCGGGCCCCGACCGAGATCCGCACGGCCGGCTTGCCGAAGACCCGCAGGGCATACACCTCGGTCACCTCTCGATCCCGCAGGTCCGCCAGGGTGGTCACGGCCTGCAACCGGGGACCCAGGACCTTGGCCGCCATGCTCAAGGCCGTCATCGACAGCAGGCCGGCGATAAACCGGGCCATGGAGAATCCACGCCCGGACCGCCCCAGGAATTGCATCAACAGCACCGACAGCAGCGCCTGCACCACCAGGTTGGTGCCACAGTCCGGATGGATCGCCAACCCGCGGTGACCCTCGTTAATCGCCGCTTGGGCGTCGGCCACCGCCTGGCCCACGTCTTCGACCGACATCTCCCCGAACAGGGTGAAGCCCGACGGATCGCTCAGTCCGCTGACTTGCCGCACCTGCCTCCGACTGCCCAGCACATGCAGCGTGGCATGCTCCCAGGCATGATGCTGGCGCGTGCTGCGCACCGCCGCCCGCAGGTCTGTCAAAACCGACGATGGGCTGGGACTGTGCATCAGACTCCCCGCTCTCCAAGCCTTACACTTACCGGATCTAATCCGTACCGATTGATCCGGGCCGCTTGGCTACGCACCTCAACGACCTGCGCGACCGTCTCCGGCCGTCCTACCAGGTCTCCGCGCGCTGTTGACGGCAGCCGAGCTGGCCACCGGATACGCCTTGATGTTCCGGGCGGCGTTCAGGTCCCGGTCGCACTCGAATCCGCAGCGGTCGCAGCGATAGGTTCGTTCCGACAGCGACAGTTCGGCCTTCACGGCCCCGCACGCGCTGCAGGTCTTGCTGCTGGCGAACCACGGATCCACCTTCACAAAGTGCGCGCCGTACCACGCGCACTTGTATTCCAACATCCGCACAAACTCGGCCATGCCGGCATCCGAGATGGAGCGCGCCAGCCGCTTGTTCTTCGCCATGCCTGCCACGTTCAGCGTCTCGACCTTCACCACGGCCCATGTCTTGGCTATCGCACAGGTGGCCTGGTGGTGATGGTCGCGACGCAAGTGACGCACGCGGGCATGTTGACGGTTGCGCAGTTCGTACAGACGGTTCCGCCGCTGGGACGGTTGATTCTTGCCATGCGTGTTGCGAGAGCGCGCAATGGCTTTGTCCAGCGTCCGCAGCTTGGCGAACTCCGCGGCCAGCACCTTCGGATTCTCTATGGGATCGCCGTCCGACGGTGTGGCCAACACGGTCAGGCCCATGTCGATGCCGACGGTTCCGCCTGCGCGCCGGGCCGGTTCCGGTTCGCCGGTATCGACCGTGAACGCGGCATGCCAGCGACCGCCCTCCAGGCTGATCGTGACTTCCGCAATGTCGCCGTCAAAGCGCAGCGCCTCGCGCATCCTGACGGGGCCCACCTTGGGCAGGTGCACGCGCCGGCCGTCCGGCCGTACGGTGTTGCGACCGTTGGACGCGGTGTAGGACATGTGCCGGCCGCGCTTGCGGTACTTCGGAAAGCCTACGCGCCGCGCCGGCTTGCCGGCCTTCCGCGCCCGGCAGTACGCGCCCCACTTCCTGAGACCGTCACCGGTATTGATGATGGCGTTCTTGGCCACAATCTGCGACAGGTCGCGCGACCACGGATACAGGTCCAACTTGACCTGATTGAACATCTTTCGCAGATCCACATCCGTTAGCCACGCGTTCGGTTCGCCTTCACCGGTGAACCAGGCGGTCGCGAAGGTATCGATGGCCCAGTTGGACGCGGTGCGCGCCCAACCGCAATGCTGCATCAGCAAACCCACCTGCCGGTCGTTCGGATCCAAAGCGATTTTGTGCGACCGGATCACGATTCGGATGCGTCCTTGAGACTGTCGATCAGCTTGCGCGACCGGTGCGACCGACTGCCGTCCAGCCGCGCACTGAAAACCGTGATGATCTCCAACACGTCTTGCTCCAGTTCCTCCTCGAACGATGGCGGATCGCCTTGATGGATGATCACGACCTCAATGCCTTGCAGTTCGCACAGTGCGAATACCAGTTCCGCACCCAAGCGCAGCAACCGATCCTCGTGCGTAAGCACCAAGCGCCGAATCTGCCGCTTGAGGATCAGATCCAACAGCCGCTGCAGGCCCTGCTTCCGGTAGTTCAGGCCGGATCCCAGATCCCGGATCGTCTCGGTCCGCCAGCCTTGGGCCGCGCAGTAGGCTTCCAGCGCGGCTTGCTGCCGGTCCAAATCCGCCTTTTGAGCGTGACCGGACACACGCGCATAGCACAGGGTCGGCGCGGCTTCGTTGGCCACGCCCAACAGGTCCGACACCGCGTAGTAGCGCGTGCCGGCCCGCGACTTCCGCGCCGGCAGCAACTCACCGGTGCGCTCCCACTTCCGCAGCGTGACCGGCTGGGTGCCGAGCAGCCGCGCCGCTTCGCCGATCTTGACCAACCTGCCTCGTTCACTCATGACGGTTAGGTTAGCACGGACAAGGTTGGATCATGTTTTAGCGCACTGCAGCTACCCCCAACAGGTCCAGCGCCTTGGCGGTCACGTTGGCCGGGCTCAAGCCGAACTTCTCGTATAGCACTTCGAAAGGCGCACTGGCGCCGAAGTGGTCCAGCCCGATCACGGCTCCGGTCTTCGGATCATTGCCGACCCAGCGTTCCCAGCCCAGGGTGGCGGCCGCCTCCACCGCCAGCCGCGGCACGCCGTCGCCCAGGACGTCCGCCCGATACGCCGCGTCCTGCGCGCCGAACAGTTCCCAGCTGGGCATCGATACCACGCGGGCCGCGATCCCCTGAGCGGATAGGGAGTCGGCGGCTTCCATGGCGATGGCCACCTCGCTGCCGCTGGCGATCAGCACGATGTCGGGCGCGCCTTCCGTGTCCCTGAGCACGTAGGCGCCCCGGGCCGCGGCCGGCAGGTAACCGCCTTCCGCATCCTCGTGCGGCCACTCCGGCACGGTCTGCCGGGTCAGGGCCAGCACGGTGGGGCCGCTCCGGTTCTCCAGCGCGATGCGCCAGGCGCTGGCGGTCTCGGTGCCGTCGCACGGCCTGATCAGGGTCAGGTTGGGGGTGGCGCGCAGGATGGCCAGATGCTCGATCGGCTGGTGCGTCGGACCATCCTCGCCCAGGCCGATGCTGTCGTGGGTCATGACATAAACAACGGGCAGTCCCATCAGGGCCGCCAGCCGCAGGCTGGCCCTCAGGTAGTCGGTGAAGACCAGGAACGTTCCGCCGTAGGGGATCACGCCCCCGTGCAGGGCCATGCCGTTCAGAAGGGAGGCCATGCCGTGTTCGCGCACGCCGAAGCGCAGGTTGCGCGCCTGTCGGTTGGAGGCTAGGAAGTCGTCGGACGAGTCAATGTCTGTCTTGTTGCTGCCGGCCAGGTCCGCGCTGCCGCCCATCAGCCAGGGAACTGCCTCCGCGATGGCGTTCAGGGCCTTGCCGGACGTGTTGCGCGTGGCATCGCCCTTGCCGGGCGCGAATTCGGGAAGGGCCTCCTGCCATCCCTCCGGCAGATCGCCGCTCAGGGCCAGCTCCAGTTCCGCAGCCTTCTCCGGATGGGTCCCCGCGTACCGGCCCAACAGATCGTGGTACGCCTGTACCTTTGCCTCCCCGTCCTCGATCGCCCGGCCCATGTGGGCCGCCACGTCCTCTGGAACATGGAACAGTTCGTCCGTCCAGCCCAGTTCGGCACGGGTCAGGGCCACTTCTTCCGCACCCAACGCGGCACCGTGGGAGTCCGATGTGCCGCCCTTGTTGGGACTGCCGTAGCCGATGGTCGTGCGGCAGCCGATGATGCTGGGCCGCGCATCGCCCTGGGCCGCTTCGATGGCCTTCGCCACGCCGGCGGCATCCATGCCGTCCACCTGCTGGACATGCCAGCCGTAGGCTGCGAAGCGGTCGGCCCAATCCTCCGAGTAGGACAGGTCCGTTGCGCCGTCGATGGTGATCCGGTTGTCGTCGTACAGGTAGATGATCCGGCCCAGCTGCAGGTGGCCGGCCAGGCTGGCCGCCTCGCTGGCCACGCCTTCCATCAGGTCCCCGTCGGACACGATTCCGTAGATGTGGTGGTCCACCACCGGGAAGCCGTCCTCGTTGTAGCGGGCCGCCTGCCATTCCGCGGCCAGGGCCATGCCCACGCCGTTGCCGAATCCCTGGCCCAACGGTCCGGTCGTGGTTTCCACTCCCGCCGTGTGGCGGAACTCGGGATGGCCCGGCGTGCGGCTCTGCCATTGCCGAAAGTTCTGCAACTCGTCCAGGGGCAGGTCGTAGCCCGTCAGGTGCAGCAGCGCATAGAGCAGCATCGACCCGTGTCCGGCGCTGAGCACGAAGCGGTCCCGATCCTGCCAGTCCGGGTGCCGGGGACTGTGCCGCAGGTACCGGGTCCAGAGCACATAGGCCGTCTGGGCCATGCCCATGGGCATGCCCGGGTGCCCGGAGGCGGCCTGCTCGACCGCGTCGACCGCGAGCATGCGGATCGTATTGACCGCCTTGAGGTCCAAGTCAGACAGATGCATAAGAGGTGTATTCCTGTGAGTGCCTATTCCCCGATTCTAGCCGTGCGGACGCTCGGGGCCCGACAGTCGATCCGCATGACGGGTTGCGGGCTCGCCGCTAGACGGCCACGGCCATGCCGTCGGCTCCCGGATCCGCAGCCCCGGTTACCGAACCCGCCTCGTTGATGGCAATCGCGTGCATGATCGCGAAACCGCCGCGACTGTGGCCTGTTCTCTCCGCCGGATGCATGTTCGCGACACGCTCCACCGTCCGCCTGGGAAACCGGGCATGCATGCGGATGAGGTCCCCCTGGCAGTCGAGGCGCGGGGCATCCACAGCCTCCTTGATGCTCATGCCCCAGAGCAGGGAGTTGAGCAGCACCTGGGCCACGCTGGTGATGATCATGGTGGAGCCCGGGGCACCCAGGAGCAGGCGGGGGAGTCCCCCGCGGGCAACAATGGTGGGGCTCATGCCCGTGGTGCGGCCTTTCCCGGGAACAATCGAGTTGGGATGTCCCGGCAGGGGATGGAAGTTCACCATGGAATTGTTGTACATGAACCCCAGGCCGGGGGTGACGACCCCGCTGGCGGAGCCCAGGGAATGGGTCAGGGACACACACAGGCCCTGTCTGTCGACCACGGACACATGTGTCGTGTCCTTGGAGCCCTGTGGTTGGAAGGACACCTTGATCGGGTCTCCGCGCTGGATGATGTCCACCCAGTAATCGGCGCGCGCCGGATCCATCATCCAGTCGGTGGGAACCGCCTCGAACTCCGGATCCGCCATGTGGGGGTTGCGGTCGGCAAACGCGGCCTTCATGGCCATGGCCAGCAGGTACAGGTAGCGCGGGGAGTCCGGCTCCAGGCCCGGCTCCGTGCACAGCCGTTCCATGATGTTCAGGATGGCCACAACCGTGGCGCCGCCGTGCGGCGGGGCACTGGTCGACACGTCCCAGCCCTTGAACGAACCGCACACCGGTACGGACGGCGGAAGGGCATACGCCTCCAGGTCGCCGGCGGTCACGAAGCTGCCGTTGGCCTCCAAGTCGGCCGCCATGCGCTCCTTCATCTCGCCGCGGTAGAAGTCCTCGGCACCAAACTTGGCAATGTGCCGCAGGGATGTGCCGTGGTCCGGATTGCTGACGTGCTGATTGACCAGGGGCGGCTTTCCCGACTCGGTCAGGAAGATGCGCGAGGCCTCCGGGTTGCGCTGGACGACCTCCAACGGACTGACACCGCCCGGGGCCTCGGGCCAGCGCTGCCAGACCCGTGCCGTGCGGTCCATCATGCGCCAGCCGCCTTCCGCCAGGTCGGCGGCCGGTTCGAACAGATCCGCCCAGGGCCGGGAACCCCACTGGCGGTGCATGTGGTCCAGACCCTTGACCGAGCCGGGCACGCAGATGGATGTGTAGCCGCAGTCGTTGACCTGATCGCGCAGGATGTAGCCCCAGCCGGTTGGACCGAACCGTTCGAAGCGGTCCGCCCACATGTCCGGGGTGGTGCCGGAACCGGCCACGGCCGGGGCGTCCACGGATTCCGGGGCGGAACTCCCGGGCTGGTGGATCGTTGCCACCAGATAGCCGCCGGGGCCGCACATGTGAGGAGACACCACTCCCTGGACCAACGCCGCTGCAATCACGGCATCCACGGCGTTGCCGCCGCCTGCGAGTACGTCCACCGCGGCGTCGACCGCGTACGGTTGCGGTGCGCAGACCATTCCCTGCGCCAAAGGGGCTTGAATTTGCATGGGAGGGATCCCGTGTTGAACGGATGCGGCCGGAGGCCTGTCCATTATGGCGCAGTCCGACCGCGGAGGCATCGTGGCGGTTCCGGGCATGTTCGGCGCATTCTGTTCCGCCCGACCGATCAGCTGCCGCGAACGACCAGGTGGGCCAGGCGGATTGAAGCCCCTGCCGGTTTCACTTCACAATGGGGCAGCTCCGGAGTTGCCGTGTTTCCCGGTTCTTGACCGGGACCGGTCGTCCAGGGACACCACAGGTGCCCGTGCCGGTTCACCCAGGCACCGGGACTGCAGCCAGAGTCGTCCGTCTGCCACCAAGTAGCGGAGGTTTCAACGTGAACGCAATCGTGAACATTCTCAACCAACAGGTGACTTCGGTCGGGGGGAATCCGCTGACGCTGTCGGACATCCTGACCACCGTCGGCTTGGTTCTGGCCTTCTATTTCCTGGCCCGCATCACCACGCGGGGTGCCAGAAACTTCCTGCAAACAAGGACGCGCATATCGGCCACGGCCCTGCGCCTGAGCCTTCAGATGTTCAGCGGCTTCATGCTGTTGGCGGGCGTCTATGTCTCCCTGTCCGCCCTGGGTCTGGACCTGTCCGTGTTTCTGATACCGTTGGGTGCCCTGAGCATCGGTCTGGGCTTGGGTCTGCAATCGTTGGCCGGGAACTTCGTCTCCGGCTTGGTCCTTTTGACCGAACGCACCGTGCGCGAGGGCGACATCATCGAGGTGGACGGCATCATGGGCACGGTTCAGGAGACCGGCCTGCGCGCCACCATCCTCAAGACCTTCGGCAACACGGAGGCGGTGCTTCCGAACTCGGTCCTGACCTCCCAGCGCCTCGACAACTGGACGCGGTCCGACCGCATCCTGCGCGTCGAGTCGTTTGTAAGTGTGGCCTACGGCACCGAGGTGGAACCGGTCCACCAGGCTCTGATGGAACGCATCCAAAGTCATCCGGCTGTCTTGGATGAACCCGAACCCAACACCTTCCTGGTCGAGTTGGGGGATTCCGCCCTGCGGTTCCGGATTCTGTATTGGATCGATGATCCGAGTCAGCGACTGAGTTCCCTCAGTGAGATTCTGCAGGGCATTCACGAGGATTTCGCGGAGCAGGGGATTGCCATTCCCTTCCCGCAGCTGGATGTGCACCTCCGCGACCGGCCGGCATGGTCCATCGGCGGACCATGCCGGCAAGAATCCATTGGGGACGACATCGCAGACAACACGACCAACCAAGAAGACAGTACGGCCACGGGTGAAGGGAGGGAGGCACATGGATGAAAGCCTCTTGGGGAAGCACTGTTTCGTTCACTGGCTCTCCAGTCGTCAGGATGGCGAGGAGTACAATGCAGTCGCCGGAGAGCGGTCTGTTCCGCACGGCAAGTAACACGCAATGGCATGGGTGTCGCTGTACCCATCCCTATCAGGCCCAGGCCACGAACGCACTTGCACCATGACTACAGCACAAGACCACACGCCGACGACATTCATGAAGTCGGTGTCTGTCAGCGACTTCCGGTGCTTCGGTGAGGAGCAAAAGGCGAGTCTTGCCCCCTTGACACTGTTTGTTGGAGACAACAGTACCGGCAAGTCGTCGCTGATGGCACTCATCGGAGTGCTCTGGGAAGCGTTCTTCTCCCGCACCGTGCAACCTGACTTCAACCGGGAGCCCTTCGACTTGGGTGGGTTTGCAGACATGGTTCACTTCCGAGGTGGCCGTGGTGGGCGACGGACAAGCTTCACGGCAGGAATGGAATTGGGCGACGATTTTGATAAGTCTGGTAGTCTGGAAACCGTAGTGACTTTCCGAGAAAAGGATGGGTATCCGGAGATTCAGGCGTATGTATATGCTTACAATGAATATTCAATCAAGATGCACGGTGATTCTAAATTCATTGTTACATTTGTGTACCAAGAGCCGGGTAGTTCCCCGTCAATTGTGCATGAATTTGATCTCACTGAGCACCTGTCAGGTATTGATCCTTATCCGTTAAATCGAGTCTTGTTGCAAGTTGTTTTGCAATTGTTCATACGCCTTGCCGAAGTGCAAAAGAAAGAGCACGGTGCCCTTCGTGAGTTGTTAGATAGGATAGATTCAATTTTTCAAAAACATTCTTCGGGTGGATATAGATTTGCATTCATGGCACCCTTGCGGGCGCAACCCGAACGGATATATCTGCTGGGCAGTTCAATGGTTGATTCCGCAGCATACAATCTGCCGAATCACTTAATGGCCACAAGGCATACCGATCCATCGCAGTGGGAACGACTAAAGGCAAGCATTGAGACGTTTGGAAGGCATTTGGGCCTGTTCAGCCAATTCGATGTAACTGCAGTGGCAAAAGGAAAGGGTATTGGTCCGTTCGAGATGAGAGTCAGAGGCAATCCTATCCAGCCTCGTCCAGTTGGTCCGTGGCGCAACCTTGTTGATGTAGGGTACGGTGTGAGCCAGATTTTGCCCTTGATTTGCCGACTGAGCGATCCGAGTGTGCACCTCCACCTGGTTCAGCAGCCAGAAATTCACCTTCATCCCAAGGCTCAGGCTGCCTTGGGAACCTTCCTGTGCGAGTGGGTAGCGGAAGGTAGGGGGCAACTTATCATCGAGACTCATAGCCAGTACTTGCTCGATCGTATCCGCATGGAAGTTCGAGACTCGCGTATCGACATTGGACCCGCCGACGTATCGGTAGCGTTTTTCGAGTCGCATGGTTTAGAAAGCAAGATTGCCAACATCGAGTTCGATGATCTTGGTAACGTTCAGGGGGCACCACCGGGATACAACAGCTTTTTCGTTGACGAAGTAACACGATCAATAGGCCTGTAGCCGTGTTTTGCCTAATCGTGGATACCAATAAGCTGCGTTGGTTCACAGATACCAATGAGGAAATCTCTCAAATCGTAATAGGTCTTTTGAAAAAACAAAAAGGCAAGCTGTACATCGGTGGTGAGTTAGCACGCGAGTATCCGCCAAGCCTGCGTCCTTGGTTGGCCGAGGGAATCCGTGCTGGATGGATTGTGAATGTATCAGACCGCGAAGTTGACCAAGAAACAGCATGTTTGTTGGACCGCCCTGAACTGGAATCCGACGATCACCATGTCGTGGCTTTGGCTCGTGTTTCCGGTGCCAGGGTGCTTGTTTCGTGTGATGGAGACTTGCGTGATGACTTCAGGGACCGCAATCTGATTTCGCAACCACGCGGAAAGCTGTTGCCGTTCAATGCGGACAAAGCACAAGTTAGGAAGTTTCTCCAGCGGGACAGATTGTGTACCCAAAAAGCCGAGGCTGCGGCTTAGCCGAACGCTCCTAGCGGCGGGTTACGTACACCGGGCTGCTCCAGGCCTGAGCCTGATCGATCTGAGTGACGCGCACCCAGTAGGCGCACGTACGCGACCGGGTTTCATGGTCGCGGAAGGTCAGGCTAGCTCTGGTGAGCGCGTTATCGTCGGGAGCCGGGCCAACCGTGACCCGGCAGTCCAAGCCGCCTGCATCCCGCGCTAGGGGAGCCTTGAGGACATGGGCCAGCGGGAACTTGAATTGGACCTGGGGCGAATTGAAGCGGCACACGGTGTGTTCGTCCCCTTCGACTTCCAGCAACAGTCCGGCGCGATTGCCCGCCGTGGCATTCCGCCAAGCCGCGCAGGTATCGTTGGGTTGGTCCACGCGATCCTCGCCGCCGTGGAAGTTCACTGCCTCGACCGCATGGATCGTGCCTCCTTCCAGGTTCAGGGAACCGTCCCAGGTCACGCGCTGGGCGCGTGCCGTGCCGCGTTGGGCCGTGCCTTGCCACAGCAGGCGGATCCGATGCCGCCCGTTGGCCGCAGGAGACGGTCCCGCCAGCCGCCACTGGCAAATCTCCCTGTCGTCGCGCAGCAGTTCGATCGATTCGAGCGGTGCCGTGCCCTCGACTTCAATCGTGGCCAGGGGATTGCCCGCCGTGGTGAGCACCGAACCCATGGGTTGCCCGTCCACCGCGAACCACAGGCCTATGCGTTCGCCCGACGTGGCATAGCACCGGCGGGCCTGCAGTGCTTCCCAAATGCCTGTGCGGGTTAGATCTTCGGCATAGACCGCGGTCAGACCGTTGCGCACGTTCCGGTTGTTGCGCCAGCCCGGATGGCAGGCGCCGGGACGGCCGGTGATGCCGTCGGTCCCGGCCGTGATGCCGACTTGGTAACCGCGGCGGAGGGCGTCCTTGACGAACCACTCCGATGTTCCGTGGGTGGAATGGATCTCCGCCAGCCGTTCGATTTCCGGCGCATGCCAGTCAAGATTGGTGGGACGGCCGCCGACATGCATGTTGATCAGCACCGGTTCATGCCGCATGGCCTCCAGGAACGGCTCGGCGGTGGTCAGGTCCGGTTCGGGGTCCGGATCGTCCTCCTGGAAGAACCGGCCCGAGCGGCGCAGGCGGGGCTCGTCGTGCCGGTAGAAGACATTGCGATCCCCGCCGTCCGAGGTCGGCGGACTCCACTCGCAGCCCAGGAAGGTGACGAACCGGCCGGGTTCGTGGAAGTTTTCCGTCTCGGTCCGGGTCAGATCCCACAGGTCGCGCGACACATAGTGGTCGTTGCCCTGGTGCGTGATGAACTGAAGGCCGGCGGCGTCCCGGGCATGGGTGAAGTGCTCCGCCATGGAGCCGGCACCGCAGCCGACTTCACTCTGGCCCGAATGCATGTCCCCCCAAAAGCGCCGCCACCTGGGCGGTTCCGTTGCGATCCGGACGGGATTGCTTTGTGCGCTCAGGCCCGCGTCCGGCAGACGGATCTCCAATCTGGTCAGACCGCTTGCCTTGTAGCGAACAGGCACCTGGACTACAGGCGGGTCTGCGCAGGTTACGGCCTCTCCCAGTTCTAGGAGCGGACCGGTTGGTTCCGCGCACAGTTCCCTGACCTTGGGCCGGGCACGAACCGGCATGCTGGCGTTGCCCCAGCGATCTTCGGCCCTGATGGTCACGGTCCCGGTTTCACCCACCAACCCGTCACCGGGAGCGATGGCAATTAGACGCACCGGTGGCCCCGGAACCACGGATAGGCCCGCCATCGGCGGCAACCGGTGCCAGTAATCGCTCCGGTCCGGATCAATCAGTACCGCGAACTCCAGATTGCGCAGCCGGAACGTGGGCACGCGCCATCCCTTGCTTCCTTGCGACTGGTCGCCACAGATCAGGACCACCGTGTCCCCTTCCGCCAACCGGCCCCGCACGACCGTCAGTTCAAGGTGGTGTTGCCACGGATCGAACGGGCCTTGGCGAAAGTACCGCAGGGCGAGCTCGGCCGTGGTGGCACTGTCATGCCCGGACTGAACCGCGACCGTCGTGAACCCGGCGCCGACGGGATCCTCGAATTGCAGGTCGGTCCAATCCAGCGGCCAGGCCCAGGCCAACGCCAGTCGTCCCCCCGGTCCAAGCTCGGTCTCCCCAATCGTGAAGGTGAACTCGAGCGCGACCCACTCGCCGGCGGTGAACGGGCGGCACGGGGTACAGGCCGCATGCCCGTAGCGCCACCTGCGTTCCGTCGGGGACAGATCAACGTCATGCCAGACCGTGGGCTGGCCGGGTTGTCCGCTGGCAATGATCATGCTGAGGATTCCTTGGCGCTCGGGTTGGAGGTGAGGGCCTGTTTGACTTGCTGCGGGGACTTTGCCGTCCGGTCTGGGCAACCTGGCCGGCTCCCAACACCCGCTCGGAGACGCTCCCGTGACGATCTGCTTTCAGGCGATGAACGGTTTGAGGAACTGGTGTGAGAGTTGCAGGCCCCGCACCGCCGTATCCGCATCGGCAGCCCAGACCCTGTCCTCGTGCTCCACGCTGAGCGCTTCGTCGTAACCCGCCTGGAACAGTTCGTCCAGGTAGTGGAACCAATTCACTTCTCCGTATCCGGGCAGCCGGTAACGCCACCACTGGTTCTGTTTGGTGCCGCTGAGCTGCCTGCCGTAAATCCCGAAGGCGTTGCGACCGTCCAGGAGGATTTCCGTGTCCTTGGCATGGGTGTGGTAGATGCGGTCGGCGAAGTCGCGGATGGGCTGGATCCATTCAATGCCCTGCCAAACAAAGTGCGACGGGTCGTAGCACAGGCCGAGGGCCGGCGACGGCACGGCGTTGAACATCGCGTGCCACATTTCCGGGGTGGTGGCCAGCATGGTTCCGTTGCGCGGCCAGTTTTCGAAGGCCAGGCGCACGTTGCGGGCCTCGGCATGGGCCGCGATGGGCGTGTACAGCTCCTTGAAGACGGCGATGTTGTCGTCGCCGCTCAACGACATGTCCTTGCCCAGGAGATGGGTGATGACGCCGATGCCGTGTCCGGATGCCCAGTCGACGGCGTCCGTGACCTGTCGGGTCAGCGCGGCCTGTTGGTCGCTGTCCGTGCTCAGGTCCGGTGGAACCAGGGAGCCGGTGGCGTGGAGGGTCATGTCGAGGTCGCGGGCGGCTTCCACGGCCGCGTCGTTGAGGACCGGCACGTCCAGCGTGACGTAGCCGATGTCGGATGCACTTGCCGCGAAGTCTGCGTAGTCCATGCGGTGCAGCGCGCCGTTGCTCTGAAAGCAGCCCAGGTACATTTGGCCCAATTCCTTGGTATGGGGGGATGTTCGATTGGACGCCGAGAATCTTGGCGCCTCAACTGTGGATCAGGATAGCAAGTGGCATCCGCAGGTCCGGACCTGGAGGTTTCTCGGCTGGGACATCGGCGAGCTCCACACGGGTTCGATTGGACAGGATCTTCGGTATGCGACAGCCAATGGCTCGGGGGTGGCTGCCCCGGGTACCGGTGCATTGGTCCGACAGCAATATAGAATCCTGAGTTTGCCAAGGGCACTTGGATCGGATCAGCATCAAGGAGCATAGTCTTGAACCCTCCCCAGACCACCAATCCGGAGCACTGGCACCATGTCGCCTACGACCCCCAAATCGTGGAGGGGGCCTGCCTGCTGGTGGAGGTGGAAGGCCGCAGCATCGGCATGTTCCGCTACAACGGGGAGATCAGGGCCGTCCTGAACATCTGCCCGCACGAAGGCGCGCCGCTGTGCATGGGCGAAGTCCGGGGCACGACGCTGCCGTCGGCGCCCGGTCGCTTCATGTGGGGACGGGAGAACGAGGTCCTGAGGTGTCCGTGGCATGGATGGGAGTTTTCCCTGGACGACGGACAGTGCCTGTTCAACAGCACGCGCATTGGTCTGGTGCCGACGGAAGTCCGGGATGACGAAGAGGTGTACGTCTACATGCGGCCCAGGCGGCGCCGGCCCTTGGAAAGTATTTGACCGGCAATATCCGAACGGGCCGCCGCGGCGGGTAGGTGGGATGGTTCGGAACGGCATGACCATCGCACAACGCGTTTTGTGATTTGCTCCAAGCAGGACCGCGGCCCTATGCAGGTTCGCACCGGTCATGCGTTCCGTGTCGGACAGGATCCGGATGCGCGGACCGCGGCCAGGAGGCACGCCATGGAACTCCAAGCCCCACGCCCACGACGTGGAGAGCGAGAGAAGGAAAGGGAAACTCGCTACGCAAACTGGCGCGGCATCCAGCCTTTGGCCGCCGTGGACCTGGAGCGCGGGTTCGACTACGAGGATGAGTGGAACGAGCGCTTTCGGAACTTGCGTGCCCACTTCCGAAATCGGCATGCCCACTCCGTGGGCCGGGACCGGATCAGAGAGGGCTTGGAGCGCCTGGAGCGCAGCATGGCCATCGAGACCGGTGTCATTGAGGGCCTGTACAACCCCACCCATGACGTCACGCAGAACCTGCTGCGGGAGGGTTTCCGTGTGGAGCATGTGCCTCGACAGGGCGTGGACGTGGAGCCGGAGCACCTGGTGACCGTTCTGGGCGACCATATGGCGGCCGCCGAAATGGTCTACGCCTTCATCCGCGAGGACCGGCCCATCACCAAGCACGCGATGCGCGAGCTGCATGCCCAAATCACCGCCCACCAGGAAACGCACAACGCGGTGGACATGCTGGGCCGCCGTGTGCAGCGGAGACTGCGGCGCGGCGTGTGGAAGGACTTTCCCAACAACCCCACGCGGCCCGATGGCACGGTCCACCTCTACGCGCCGCCGGAGCAGGTGGATCCGCAGCTGGACCTTCTGCTGGATCTCTATGGGGCCTACGAGCCGGCTCAACATCCTCTGCTGACAGGGGCCTGGTTGCACCATCGCTTTATTCAGGTTCACCCCTTCGCGGACGGCAACGGACGCACAGGGCGCGTGCTCCTGAACTGGCACCTGGTCCGCAATGGCTGGCCACCCATCCTGGTGCACCGCCAGGATCGCAACGCCTACCTGTATGCCATGCAACAGGCGGATGCGGACGACCTTTCGGTCCTGACGGACTTCCTGATCGCCATGGCGCGCAAGTCGATCAGCGTCGTCATGGCCGATTTCCCGGTGGAGGAGCGTATGGGCGTGCTGGGACCCGACGACCCCGACTACGTGTACCGCAAGGAAGACGGTTGGCGCAACGGCATCTGAAACTGGAGTCGGACACCGACATCCATCAACGGCGGCATGTCTTGGCCGGAGTTGTCCCTGCGCGTGACGGACGGAAACGCAGGTAGGCGGGCGGCCCGCGACCGGATGCGTTGATATCGCGGGGACTTTGCGCAGCGTTCGCACGTCCAACCAGGTTCGTCTGCCCCGCCGAATTCCGCGGGTACACCGCTTGGGGGCCGGCCACGGCTATCGCCCGGACCGGGTCCGTTGGTCTGCGGGCAGACGGCCACCTATACTCATTCCGCTGCGATCCGACGGCGCGCCGCGCCGCTGCCGTCGCTCCGGTGCACGCGGGTTGGCCTGGGCACCACGGCCACCTCCGCGTCCAGTTCCCCTCTCCAGTCAAGGAGCTAAGAATCCACCATGTCCGCACAGAATGAAGATCGTCGATCCAAGGTTCCGTTCTACACGTTTCCCGGAAACCGGGAGCAGCAGGAGGAAGCCCTGGCCGCCAACCCCATGCTCAAGCGGTTTGTGTGGTCGCGCACGGCCCTGGCCGGAGACCGGCACCGACCCTACTACCACTACGTGAACCCCGAAGGCACGCTCAACGACCCCAACGGCCTCTGTTTTTGGAACGGGCTCTGGCACCTCTTCTACCAGGGCTATCCGCCCGAGGATCCGCGGCAGCACTGGGGTCATTGCGTCAGCGAGGATCTGATTCACTGGCGCGATCTGCCCTACGCCATCTACCCGGATCCCGAAGATTGCTGCTTCTCCGGCGCTACGCTGGTCGAGGAGGATCGGGTGATCGCCATCTACCACGGCACCAAGGTGGGCAACATGGTGGCCACCAGTTCGGACCCGCTGCTGCTCAACTGGGAGAAGCTGACCGGACAGGCCGTGATCCCGATGACCGCGCCGGACGGCGGCGCACTGCCCTACCGGGTTTTTGATCCCTGCATTTGGCGCAAGGGCGACTTCTACTACTCCCTGTCCGGCGGCACGCTGCCGCACCCCACCAATGGTGTGCGTACGCGGGCGAACTTTCTGTTGCGCTCCCGCGACATGGAGACGTGGGAATACCTGCACCCGTTCATCGAAGGGGACACGATGACCAAGCTGGGCGACGACGGGGCCTGTCCCTACTTCTGGCCCATTGGGCAGGGGGACGAGGAACGGCACATGCTGCTCTTCTACAGCCACATGAGCGGCGGCCAGGCCCTGCTTGGGGACTACGACAAGGACCGCGACAAGTTCGTGGTTACCTCCCTCCACGAGGCGAATTTCGGGGCGTCCGGTCCCGGCGGCGTGCACGCGCCGTCGGCCACGCCCGACGGCGAGGGCGGCGTGATCGTGATCTACAACATGAACCCCGGACGCGTGCGGCGGGGTTGGGACCAGATCATGACGCTCCCGCGCAGGCTGACCCTGCGCGCGGACGAAGGCCGGGTCCGGGACCAGCTGGCAGTGGAGCCGGCCGGCGACCTCGCGTCGCTGCGCTCGCACGAGGTCTCCCTGGCGGATGTGGCCCTGCCGGCCAACGAGGAGGTTGTCCTCGACGGGGTTGCCGGCGATGCCTTGGAGCTGGAGTTGGAGATCGCCGACGGGGACGCCTCCGTCATCGAACTCAACGTTCTGCGCTCGCCCGGGGCGGAGGAATACACCCGTTTCGCCTTCTACCGCAGTCGCGGTTTCCGCAACTGGGCACGGTATGGCGGTTGGGAGCCGGCCGGGTTGCGGGCGGCCACCGACAGCATTGCCGTGCTGGACAACGGCCACAGCTCCATCCTGGACGACGTCTCCGCCCGCCCGCCCGAACAGGCCCCGGTCTATCTGGCCCCGGACGAAGCCCTGCAACTGCGCGTGTTTGTGGACCGTTCGGTGGTCGAGGTGTTCGTCAACGGACGCCAGTGCGTGGCCCTGCGCTGCTATCCGGGTCGGCTGGACAGCACCGGCATCTCGTTGCGGGCCGGGGGCGCCCCGGCCCGGGTGACGCGCCTGCGAGCCTGGCAAATGGCCAATCTGTTTGCCCGGTGAGACGGGCGGAGCGGGGGTGCGAACCTGCACTGCCAACGCCAGCGTAGGTAATCCGTAGGTTGTTCGGAAGATACGCGTATGTTGCGCCTCCGGTCGATCGGCGGATTGCCTGTTGCATCGATTCAGAAAGGTTTGTCACTGTTGATAGAATAGAAGTGTCCCAGTACACGTTTGGATGCCGCCGATGCCAACGATCGCGGGTTTCCTGGTATCCGGTACCGGGGGCATGCCTGTTTCAGCTGATAAAGGAGCGAGCTGATGAACCGAATGAGGAAAACCGCCCGCAAGGTGATGGCATTCATCTTGGTGTTCACCCTTTTGACCTTGAGCTTGCCGGTTGCGACGCCGGTGTTTGCTCAGGACATGATGTCCTGCGACGAGATGTCGGCCATGGCCATGTCGACCCTGGACATGATGCAGGGCATGTCCGCCGATGAACTGGCGGCCATGGCAGCCATGGGGCTGAGCATGGTGGATGCGATGGGGGCGGACCAGACCATGGCTATGGCCATGATGGGAGCCGACCTGCTGTCGTCGTTCGTGATGGACATATCCGGCCTGCTTGTGGGCTTGTCCGAGGACCTGTTGGGTGACATGATCCTGATGGGGCTCGCCACGGCCGGCATTGACTCCTTCCCCTGGATGAGCGTCGAAGAGATGGCTTCCATGGCCTCCATGGGCATTTCCATGGTGGAAGGGATGAGTTCGGCCGAGATGGCGGGCATGGCCATGATGGGCCTGGACATGGCCATGGCCATGTCTGCGGCGGACATGGCAGCCTTCGCGGCCGTGGGCCTCGACATGCTGGCCGGCATGCCTGCAGGGCAGCTGGAAGCAACCGTGGCGATGGGCGTGGACATGTTCTGCGGCATGATGATGTAGGTCCCTTGTTGGACCTGGGGAATGGGATGCGCTGAGGAATCCGCGCCAACGGTCTTCCGGCTGTTCCCTCCCCGTCTCACAGGCCCCGGTCGTCCCTGCGGACAACCGGGGCCTGTTTGATTCCCGGCCTGGCAACCTCAGGTCGGCGGACCTTGGGCACCGTGGTATCCCCGGGTAATTGCCCGGTCTGTGGTTTCACCGCCATCGAACGGTGACGCGTCACCGTTCAGGGAGACGGCCGGTGGTGCGGGACGGCCGAGACTCCGGCTTGGATTGCGCCGGGAACTGCTTGGTCTGCGCCGCGCGTTGGGCACGGGCACACTGGGGAACCGGTCCCAATCGGCCGGCGGACGTTGTCAGCGGCCGCCGAATCCGGTCATGGTGATGCCCTGGACGAAGAACCGCTGGGCAAAGATGAAGAGCACCAGGATGGGCGCCAGCATGATGGTGCTGACCGCGAACACGATTTCCCAGTGCTGCACCTCGAAGTCGTTGAACATCTTGACCCCCACCGCCAGGGGGAACTTGTCCATGGTCTTGAGGTAGATCAGCGGGTTCAGAAAGTCGTTGTAGTGCTGCAGCAGGGCGAAGACCGCCACCGTCGCCATGACCGGCTTGGAGAGCGGCATCAGGATCTGGGTCAGCGTGCGCAGCCGGCTGGCGCCATCGATGTAGGCCGCATCCTCCAGTTCGCCCGGAATGCCCATGAAGAACTGCCGTATCAGGAAGACGTACAGGGCCATGACCGCACCCCAATAGGGAACGATCAGGGGATAGAACGTGTCGTACCAGCCGATGGTCCGAAACAGGATGAACCGCGGCACGAGCGTCACGATGTCCGGCAGCATCATGGTGCCCAGCAGCAGCCCGAACCAGAAGTTCTTGCCGGGCCAGTCGATGCGGGCGAAGGAATAGGCCACCAGCGACGAGGATAGCAGGGTGCCCAGCACCGCGAACACCACGATCTTGACGGTGTTCCAAATGAAGGAGCCGAGCGGCAGGTGGCCGGTGAAGGCCGTGACGTAGTTGGCCCAGTGCGGATCCCGCGGAATCCAGACGATGGGGTGGGCAAACACCTCCGTGGACACCTTCAGCGATGAAGAGATCATCCACAGCGTCGGGATCAGGAAGGTGACGGACAGGATCGTAATCAGAATCTGCAGCGCCGCCAGCCAGAGGCGCTCCTTGAGTTTGCGGCGCGGGTTCGTCGTCAGGACCGGCCGCGCGGCAGGCTGCTCCAAGGGCAGTTGCGTAACGGACATGCCTCAGTTGTCTCCTTCCTCGTAGTAGACCCAGCGGCGCGAAATGACGAACTGCATGATGGTGAAGCCCACGATGATCAGGAACAGTTCCCAGGCCAGGGTCGAGGCATAGCCCATGCGGCCGTACTGGAAGGCGTTGCGGTAGATGTTCAGGACCACGAAGAGCGTGGCGTCGGACGGGCCGCCCTCCGTCATGATCATGGCCGGGATGAACGTCTGGAACGAGTTCACCGTGGCGATCACCATGTTGTAGAAGATGAGGGGCGTCATCAGGGGCAGCACCACTGTGCGCAGGCGGCCAAAGGCGTTGGCCCCGTCCAGGCTGGCGGCCTCCTTGAGCGACTCCGGGATGTTGCCCAGGCCGGCAATGAAGATCACCATCTGCCGCCCGATGGCCCAGAAGGACATGAAGATGAACGCCGGCTTGGCCAGCTGCGGCTCGAACAGCCAGCGAATCGGATCGACCCCGAACCAGCCCAGCGCCTCGTTCAGGATGCCGAACTCCGGGTGGAAGACCCGTTGCCAGACCACGGCGCTGGCCACCAGGGGCACGATGATGGGCAGGTAGAAGGCCGCCCGGTAGTAGTCCCGGAACCACAGGGGCTGCGACAGGGCCAGGGCCAGCGTGAACGAGATGCACAACTGGACCGGCACCGCGATCACGGTGTAGAAGAAGCTGTTGAAGAGGCTCTTGTTGACCTTCGGATCCTCCAGCATCTTGAGGATGTTGGAAAACCCCGCAAATTCCGGTTCGCGCAGGGGATCCCACTCGAACATGATCAGCCATGCCGAGTGCAGCATGGGGTAGGCGATGAAGATCAGGAAGCCCAGGATGAAGGGCGACGCAAACAGGTATCCGGTCAGCCAGTCCCGCCGGGGACCGGCGCCGGTCAACAGACGACCGGCCGATTGCAGCACGGTCATGGTTTTGTCAGGTGCGCGATGTGCGGGGGCCCGCGCCGGCCGGACATGCGGATTCCGCCCCGGTCCGGATGCCGGGTCCCATCGTGTCCGGTCCGCACGGGTCTCCTTGCGGAGCCCGTGCAAACCGGAGACCGGTCAAAATCAGCCGGACCAGTAGTCGTCCAGCAGGGCCTGTACGCCCTTGGTTACTTCGGGCAGTACTTCGGCAGCCGTGGCCGAGTTGTTGAGAAGCGGATCCCAGCCCACGGGCTTGACCACCTCGTTCCACATCTGGCCGCGGGAAACGCCGCCGATGACGTCCACTTCGCTGCGCTTGAAGGCTTCCACGAAGGCCGCGCCGTTGGACACGCCGAAGCGTTCCTCGATGGTGGGAATCCAGAAGGAATGGATCAGATCCTCGGTGTTGGGCAGCCGCCCGGTGAGGGTCGAGTAGATCTTCTGGCCTTCCTCGCCGCCCATGAAGGCGGTGTATTCCCAGGCCGCGTCCACGGAATCCGTGTTCAGGACGGCAACGCCCTCGGACCAGCCGCGGTGCGGACGGTCCGCATCAAGGTACTGCGGCATCATGACCACGTCGAACGGAATCTCCGCGCCCGCGTCCCGCAGTTCGGGCGAGTTCAGGTTGGGCAGGAACCAGGCGCCCTCGTACTTCATGGCCGCATTGCCTGTTTCGATGGTGTTCGTGCCGCCGGACATGTCGGCCGGGGTGGGGCTGATGCCCATCTTGTACTGCAGGTCCTGGGTCAGCAGCTGTACGATCTCGATGATCTCGGGCTGGTCGAAGCTGGCCGTGGTCGGGTCGACCAGCTGGTCGAACTCCTGCATGCCGGTCGAGCGAATCCAGTGGATGTCGCGCGGCCAGATCCCGCTGGGTTGGAAGCCGTACATGCGGTTGTCGCCGTCCAGGTTGGTCACCTGCTCGGCCATCGACAGGAACTCGTCGAAGGTCCAGTCGTTGGTCGGGTAGTCCAAGCCGGCATCGTCGAAGGGCTGGCGGGCGTACAGCATCAGCATGACGCCAACCTGAAGGGGCATCAGGTAGCGCTTGCCGTCGCGGCGCGTGCTGTCCTCGATGCTCTGGACACCGTCCGGATAGGGACCAGACAGGTCGCTCTCCTGAATGTACTCGTCCAGGGGGGCCAATTGGCCGGCGTCGGCGTACGGCTGCCATTCCCAGCCCTGGAAGGAAGCGACATCCGGCGGCGCGCCGCCGGCAATGCTGGTCTGCAATCCCGTATAGTAGTCTGCGCCCGTGCCGCTGGGTGCGGTGGTCACCACGACATCGGGGTTCTGTTCGCTGAACACCCGCTCCAGCTCTTCCCAGGCGGGGATGTCGGTATTGCCGGCCCAGGCCGCGAAGTCAATCTCCACCGGTGCCATGGCGGCATCGTCGCCGGGGGCCGCCGGGGCGGGGGTTGCGCAGGCAGCCAGTGCGAGTGCGGCTGCACCGGCACCGCTTACCTGAAGGAATCGGCGGCGCGAGACGGCAGGACTCAATCGTCTTGTCATTGAAAACTCCTTGGAGGGGAGAGGATTCGATAAGTTGTGAACGACCAGCGGTCGTGCGGGGAGCCTAGATTAGCACAATGGCCGGTTTCGGGTTTGCGGCCGGGCATGTTGTCGACGGAGTCGGGTCCGTCCGACGGCACGACGCCATGAATGCCACCCCGTGTCTTTTGCGGTCCCGCGGCCGGGGTTGGACAGGCGTGTCCCGTGAGGGACCGCAGGACTGTTTCCGGACCGCAACCGTTTCCATTCCAGCCTCTTTGTCATGAAGATCGAATCCATACACCTGTCCGTGCTCGATCTGCCGGGTCGCAGCAGTCTGTTTTCCCTCGCCCGCGCCCGCGAGGACGGCCGCTTCTATTGGCGCAGCCGAACGCTGGGGCCGGCGGAGTCCGAGATCCATGTCCTCCACGTTCGGACCACGGAGGGCATCGAAGGCGTCTGCACGGTCGGCGATGCCCGTTATTCAACCCTGCGCCCGATCGAACTGGAGCACATGCGGGCCTTGGCCGTCGGCCACGATGCCTTGGACAAGAAAGGCCTGAGGGATCTTCTGCACCATGCCGCGCGGACGGCCTTTCTGGCTCCGGGTTGGTTCGGAGCCCTGGACAACTGCCTGTGGGACATCCAAGGCAAGGCCGAAGGCCGGCCCGTGCATGAACTGATCGGGACCGTCCGGCCCCATGGCGAGGCCTACTACAACATCCGCAGCGGCGACCTGAACACGGCCCTGGCCGACGCCGAATACGCCATGGGGGAGGGTTTCGCGGCCCTTAAGGATCACTTTGCCCAGCCGTGGCGTCGCAATTGCGACTGGCTGGGCCGACTGCGGCAGACAGTCGGTGGCGCGATTGCCCTGATGCACGATGCCGCCGGTTGCCAGTACACCCTGGACGAAGCTCTGGCGGTGGGCAAGGTGTTGGAGGAGACGGATTTCCTCTGGTTTGAGGAACCCCTGCCGGATCGATCCCTAGTTGAACTTCAGGCTCTCTGCAAGTCGCTGTCCATTCCGGTTCTGGCCCTGGAGACCCTGATGCACGACATGGACCTGTGCCGGGCCTGGCTGCAAGTGGGGGCCACGGACCTGGTGCGCGCCAATGCCCGGGTCGGTGTTACCTCCCTGCTGGACCTCGCCGAGTTTGCGGTCCAGCACAACACTTCGGTGGAGCTTAACGGTCCCGGCGGGTTGTTCGGTCTGGTCCATGCCCACATGGTCTGTGCCATCCCCAACACCTCGCGCTACGAGTACTTCCCGGATGGGAGCCGCGATGAACTTGGACGGGAAATCGGCCTGCTGAATCCGCCGATGCCGGCCAACGGCGTGATTAAGCCTCCAGCTGGTCCAGGTTGGGGTGCCGAGTGGGACTGGAAGCGGTTCCGGGCCAAAACCACTGCCACGCTCTGAGCCCTTGACTGTCTAAACGGGTATGTGCAAGCTGGGGCAACCGGCTCGGTGGCAACTGGATACTTGAGAAGTGGCCAGTCCCCTGGGAACCGAAGATTCTCAGGCGGCACCTTCAGTCCGAGGAGGTTTGTTGCCGTACCTCCTGCTGCCGCCTCCGTTCCCCTATCCGACACCGCGGTAGGGTTGTTCCAATGCCATGAAAGCTTCGTTGCACTATCAGGGCGTGTGGACACAAGGAATCCAGTGGCCGTGGAATCGGCGGATTATCATTGCAGTCCTGTTGGTTCCCCGTTTCACGGACCCTCCGCCATGTCCCGCCACACGCTGTGCAACGTCGCATGCCAAGCCCTGTCCCGCCACTTATGCCGGGATCCCCAGGTTCGCACCGGTCATCCCAACGACCGCCGCCGCTTCCGTCGCGGGTACCTGGCCGGGGTTTGGGAGCGCCTGCTGACGGCCGTTGCCGCCCCACACGCGGATCTCAGCCGGGTGCACCTGGACTCCTCCCATGTGCGCGGTCATGTCCGTGCGGTCTGGAAGCGCAGGCTCTGGGCCGCAGCCGGGGTGGCTACGGCACCCAGCGGCACGTCCCGGTCGATGCCGCCCCCTGCGGCGCTTCATCGTCGCGCAAGGGGGCGAACCGGTGATTCCGGGCCGCCGCCACCGCAAGATGCCGATCGAGCATGACCGGGAACGGTACCGGGAGCGCAACATCGTGGAACGCGGCATCGGTTGGTTCAAGCAGCGTCGCCGCCTGGCCATGCGCTTCGAGAAGACGGCCTCCAGCTACCTGGGCTCGTGATGTTCGTCGCTGTTCGCCATTGGTGGCAAACCCCCTTTGCCGCCAATGGCCACACGTCCTACACCTTATGCCGCCTTGCATACAGCCCTAACAACACATGGCTCCAATGAATCGACAACTCCATCGACACCGTCATTCAACCACGTTGGGGTACGAAAGCATGCCTGCGTCCAACCCCTTAGCGAACTTCGCTCACCTTTTCGGATCCGGAGCCACTCAGAGGCCAAGATTCGCTTTCCAACCGGAATACCGTCTGCTTCGAGCCACCACTGGTGTAGCCCTCTCTCCAGAATCCCCTATCCCCGTAGGTCGGGATCACAGCACTTGCAACACACCGGTCTCAACGGCACGAACCAAGGCCCAATAAACAGAAACCATGTCGAACCAGCATCCAAATCCCAACCGCCAGTATCTTGAACGAGTCAAGATCGCAGGGTTCAAGTCCATCCGGGACGTATCGATTGAACTCAGACCTGACATCAACGTCCTGATTGGTGCCAACGGGTCGGGCAAGTCGAACTTCATCGAAACATTCGACTTTGTCCGCATGTTGTTCACACAACAATTAACCCAGTACGTAGCCAACAAGGGCGGTGCCGACTCAATCCTGCACTTTGGACGAGACACTACTCAGTCCATGAACATTTCATTGGAGTATGTTGTTGACAGTAACACCGATGCTACCAGGACATATGAGGTCAGACTTCGCCCCAACGATCAAGACCAGTTGGTGATCACGAACGAGTTGGCTCACTATCACCAACGAGCCAAGTACGAACAAAGATACGACAAGCCAGTTGCAACAAATCAGTTCGAATCGGGCCTCTCACAAAATCAGCATATCACGTCGCGAAAGCTGTTGGAACTTTTGGAAGCTTATCGAATTTACCATTTTCATGATGCTGGTCCAGGCTCACCACCGAGGCGGACAGCAAACCGCGCGGACAGCGTTCACTTGCAGAGTAATGGATCCAACATTGCCGCGTGGCTTTACCAACTCCGAGAATCGGACTGGGAAGCATTTGACCTAATCGAAAGTCTCGTGCGCAGGGTTTCCCCATTTTTTGAGGGGTTCCACCCACGCCCCATAGATAGTGCGGGACTCCATATCCGATTGGATTGGAAGGCCCGAGGCCGCGACAAGTACTTCGACATTGCCGCCATGTCAGACGGAACAGTCAGGTTCATCTGTCTTGCATGCCTTTTACTCCAGCCAAACCCGCCTCCGCTAATCTTGTTGGACGAGCCGGAACTCGGGCTCCATCCCAATGCAATTGCCATTCTGGCCGGAATGCTGGACTCAGCATCAGCTGAGACACAACTCATCGTATCAACCCAGTCGGTTACATTGGTAAACTATTTTGAACCGCGCTACGTATGGTGTGTCGACCGCATTGACGATGCAACCGTGTTGAGAAATCTCGAAAACAAGCGGTTCATCGGCTGGTTGGAGGACTATGCCCTAGGCGATTTCTGGGAAAAAAGTCTGGTATGGGAGGAAAACGGAGTTATCGAGTCCGGAGGCATTCCTCAATGAAAACAGTGAACGTAATCACGGAAGGGCAATCGGAAAGAGATTTCGTCAATGTGGTCCTCCGACCCCATACAAGGCTACTGGGTCTGACTCTCAACCCGGTAGTGGTTGTAACCGGTTCAAAGCATGGAAGACAACACGAAGGAGGCACTGTGAAGTTTGAAGTGTTAAAACCCCAATTGGAAGAGTTCCTCCAATTCCAGTCGGCACTCACCACTACCATGTTCGACTATGTCCGATTGCACAAAAGCTTCTTCGAACTCCCGGAGCTGTCGTCCAGTCCGGACACGCCTGTGGCAGAAGACATTGAAGCTGCAATGTATCGCACCTTGAATTGCCCTTCGAATTTTGTTCCCTATATTATGAAGCATGAGTTTGAAGCCTTGCTGTTCAGCACCGGAACAAATTTGCCCAACAGAATGAGTGCGAGTGATGAACAACGCATATAATTCCTCAATGTTCTGCATGCGTTCCCAACCCCTGAGGGAATCAACGCACAGCCGGATCAGTCCCCTTCCAAGCGCATTAAAAGAATATTTCCTAAATTCAATAAAATTACTCATGGAGTATCGGTGTTGGAGAGAATAGGAGTTGATGCCATACGGCAAAGTTGTCCACACTTCAACTGGTGGATTGAGCAACTTTCGACCCGCGGCGTAGTCCTGAAGTCTTCCAGGGCAACTGAAAAGCCGCGCCGGAAAGCTGGAGCGGGGCTTGACGGAGCCCTGCGCGGCCCCCACGGACCGTGTTCTGGTACAGAACAAATCAATCCAGTCCGGCACATGAGGTTCATGTCGGCGACCGGGCCGCATCCAGCCAGCGCGCCACAAAACGGGCCGCCGTGCGTCCTATGGGGTATAGAGCTTCCTCACAGAACGCGTTGCGACCCTCATGGACTACCGCCGGGCACGCAACGCCGCCGCGCCCACGCCCAACGCCGCCGCAGGTACTGCGCCTACCTGTTCCGGCACTATGAAGTTTCGTTGCACTACTAGAACCGGAACAACGCAGAACGATCGCCATTGTTGTAGTGGATGTCTCCACCCCGCGTGGCCGCGGCCCTTCTGAATGGTGAGTCTCTGACGCAGCCATGCCGTCGGCAGACGGGCACAAGGGAGGGACACCGTGCCCTGGAACGGGTCTTGAGGCCTTCGACATCCGACAATGCCCTGCCGGCAGGGCGCTTGGACCAGTCGCTGCGATCGTCGTTTTCCGAGTGGACAACTTTGGAGATGGCTCACCCCTACGAGGTTGAGGCGGCCAGCCTGACCGCACGGATTGATTCAAACGAAGGCACCGACGCATGAACAACCGGGCGGGTTTGTTGAAGGGCTACTCCATGGTGCGTTGGCTGTCATGAGCCGGCCTGCACGATGTGGAGCATCGCGATCCGGCAACGGGTAGCTTCGCCTCACGGATGCCGCGGCTCGTGATCGTGTGCCAGTCAACCATGCGGGACAATGGAGCCACAACAGCAAGGGAGGCTTGCCGCGATGGTAATCACGAATATGAAGGTCGAACTCTACAACTGGCACACGGAGCCCTGGCATTCGATCCCGGGCGTGGTCAACGGCGGAGACCAGCAGCTGGGCATTGTTGAGATCGGCACGGACGAGGGGTTGACCGGCAAGGCGTTTCTGGGTTCCTCACGCCAGGGGGCGGACCATCACCTGCCCGGGCTCATGCAGGTCCTCAAGCCAATGCTCATGGGGCGCAATTCCCAGGACATCGGTGCCATCTGGTGGGATATGTGGAAGCAGAACCGCCAAGTGACGACCCAAGCCATCGGCGCGGTCGACATCTGCCTTTGGGATCTCAACGGCCAACGGGCGGGGTTGCCGATTCACCGCCTGCTCGGAACCTGCAAGGACTCGGTGCCCGCCTATTCGAGCACGGCCCGGCACGCCACCGCGGAGGAGTACGCCGAGGAGGCGATTCGCTTCAAGGAAATGGGCTGGACAGCCCACAAACTGCATCCCCACGGCGAACCGGAGGCGGACGTCCGCATCTGCCGGGCTGTCCGGGAGGCCGTGGGTCCGGACATCAAGCTGATGCTCGACTCGATGTGGGCCTACCGCTATGCGGACGCCGTGCGGGTGGGCCGCGCCATCGAGGAGCTCGACTACTACTGGTACGAGGATCCCCTGGTCGAGGAGGATCTGTACAACTACGTGAAGCTGTGCGCCAAGTTGGATATCCCCATTATGTCCACGGAGTTCGCGCCGGGCCGCTACTACGGCATGGCACCCTGGATCATGAACCGCTCCACGGACTTCCTGCGCGGCGATGTGGCCGTAACCGGCGGCATCACGCCCATGGTGCGTCTGTGCCACTTGGCCGAGGGTTTCAACATGCAGTGCGAAATCCACCACGGGGGCAACAGCCTCAACAACGTGGCCAACCTGCATGTCACGATGGCGGTGCCCAACTGCGAGTTCTACGAGGTGTTCCCCTGTACCGGAGAGAACAAGTTCGGCCTGGTCGAAGACATCGAGGTTGACGACCGTGGGCTGGTGTACGCGCCCACCGAACCCGGCTTGGGATTCGAGATCGACTACGACCTGCTCAACACGGTCCACCTGGGCACTGTGTGGGAATGAGGAGTTGGGAGCGACACCACAGTTGTGCTTGTCGCAGTTTGAGTGTCGGCGGTAGTGGCAGCCTGGCGGCTTTCAAACGGTCCCGCGGGCTGGGGGGCTGAGCCTGGCGGTCGTGCGGTGGCGGTTGTGGCAGATGTGGTTGTGCACGTACTCGCTACTCGCCACGTCTTGGCTTGGCTGGACTGGAAGCGACTGCATGCCTGGACGGCCCAGCGCTGACACTACCGCAGGCGCACACAGCCAGTCGGTTTACAACTGCCAGCGGCGGTGTGAAGAGGAGGTTTGAGTTTGGGTTGGTGGGACAACCGAACAACTACGATGCCCTCAACAGGGCGATGAAGCCGGCTTGCCCAAAGTCCCGGTCGTACGCAAGTGCTTCCGTGATGTTTCGTTCCCCCATGACGAGGAAGCTCGCGCAGTCTGTTAGGCTCCATGTTTGGTCTGGTCGGGCTGCATACCGCTTGACAGCAGCTCTGAACTGCGCGTCCGTCTGGGAAACGATTTCGACATCCGGTCTCGCCTCCAGTTCCTGAACCATCTGTGCCGCAACGCTCCGGTACTGTTCGCCCCTCCCCGCCAAGTGATTGAGCACCTCGACCAATGCCATATGGGTTGTCACGATGGCAACCGACCCCAGGCTCTCCGTCACGTTCATCGCCCGTTCATGCAGTTGGTCGCCGGGAGGCAGGACAGCTATCCAGTAGCCGGAATCTGCGAAGAGCGTGCGCATCAATCGGTTTCTTTCGGGAACCCGTAGAGGTAGTGCTTCTTGTTCTTGGCCAAGTCGGAGGGAAGGTTGTCCCACGCGTCATGGGGAACGGACTTCCGCAGCCTTTCAAACATGTCCAACATGGATTCCGGGTTGTTGCCGGATGGAGATGCGTCGCTAATCGACACCACTACCTCCTTGCCCTCTGCCAGGTTGAGGGGTTCCAAGGGAACAAGCACGCCATTTCCATATCTGGCCCTGATGTTTTCGATCTTCACAGGCCCTCCCGAGAACTCCTTGTGCCATGTTCGGTACCCACACAGATGCTGTGGAGCACAGTCACAAGCCTTGTCGCTGGTTGGTGGTCATCCAACTCGTACCTGGATTCTACGCTGACGCTCGGATGTTCCAGCCTTCGGGCCGTAGAGGCCAGGGAAGCCAACCCAACGGTTTGGTGGCACGGTTGTGGCGGTGGCTTGCAACTTGCAGGATGTGTGGGATGTACCTGTGCCGAAGGTGAACGTAGGCCTTTCTGCGGAAGGTACTCTTTTGGCAGGTGGAAGTGCTGGCGCAGGTATGGACCGGACCAAGCCAAGCTGCAACTACTGGCCATAGACGATGCCAGGATCCGCGCACAGAGGATGCCGTGTACGACGCGCATACCCACGTTATTCCGGTCGTTGCCGGCCGGATTGGCAGCGGGTCCACACAAAGCCTGACCTTTGGGCGTATTCGGCATGGCGATTCCGTGTAGCAGTTGCTGTCGCCGCAGAATGTGGAAATCCGTTACCCGGTGGAGATGCTGATCACCAACCTGGATTCACTGGGAATCGAACGGGCGATGCTGCTGCAAGAGCCGTTTTGCGGAACCACGAACGAGTATCAGGCAGCCGCCTTGGCCACGTTTCCCGATAGCTTGGTGCGACCTGTGGCTCCAAGCTGAGATCCGGGTCTGATTGTTGTTGCTGTAAGTGCACACCTGCAGGCTCCAGCTGGTAGCAGATGATCTTCTCGTTGCAGAGCCATTCATTCCACTGTGTCATGATTCAGCCTGTCGTCCAGCCATCTCCATCCCCGTGAACACCCTTATGGCTTCCAGGTTCACCGGCGTTGTGCCGGCCATCATCACGCCCCTGACCCCGGATGGGCAGCTCAACGAGGATGCCTTCCGCCAGGTCATGGAGTTCAACATCGAGGCCGGCGTGCAGGGCTTCTGGGTGGCTGGCGGCACGGGCGAGAGCGTGTTGCTGGACGACGCGGAAAACATGCGCATTGCGGAGATCGCGGCCGACCAGGCCGCCGGGCGCGCGTACAACATCATGCATGTGGGAGCCGCCTCCACCCATCGGGCCGCCCGCTTGGCCGAACACGCGGCCAAGGCGGGATGCGAGTCCATCTGCTGTGTGCCGCCCTTCTTCTACACGCAGTCGGACAAGGCCGTGGCCGAGCACTACCGCGTGGTGGCGGAGGCCGCCGACCTGCCCTTCTTTGCCTACAACGTGCCCGGCTTCACCCATCGCGAGATTGACATTCCCCTGATGCGGAGGATCCGGGACGAGGTTCCGCAACTGACGGGGCTCAAGCACTCCGGCGTCAACACGTCGCTGGTCAAGGACTTCGCCGACATGGGTCTGTCCTGCTACATCGGCAACAGCACCTTGATGCTGCCGGCCCTGACGCTGGGTGCCTCGGGCTGCGTGGATGGCCCGCCCAATGTGGCTCCCGAGCACTGGGTGGCCATATGGAACGCCTGGCAGGCCGGCGATCTGTCGGCCGCGCGTGCGGCCCAGGAAGCCGCCACCAAGGTCACGATGCTGGTCCGCAGCTGCGGGTCCCGTTTCCACGCCGTGTGCAAGGCCATCCTGTCCCGACGGCTGGGCGTGGTGTGCGGCGACCCGCGGCCGCCCGGCGAACCGCTGACCGACGACGAGGTAGCGGCGATTCACAGTGCCATGAACTCTCTGGGCCTGGACTAACCCACGGGCGCAACTGCGCCAACCCAACAAGGAACCAACACCATGAAAGCTGCTGTCTACACCGGCATTCGGGAAATCGAGGTACAGGAGATCGACCGGGTCCCGGCGGCATCGGACTATGTGGTCATTGACACCAAGGTCACCGGCATCTGCGGCAGCGATCTGCATGCCTACTACGGGGAGTGGCCCCAGTCGCCCGGCGAAGCCGCCGGCCATGAGACCTGCGGCGTGGTGGTCGAGGTGGGTGAAGGGGTGAAGCATGTGCAGGAGGGCGATCGCGTGGTGATGGAAGTCACCTCGAACTGCGGCCGTTGCCTGTACTGCCGCAAGGGGCAGTACAACCACTGTGTCAAGAAGCACGTGAGCTGGAAGGGCGGCCACGGCGGGTTTGCCGAATACACCAACGTGCACGCCTCCACCGTCTTTCAGTTGCCCGACGACATTTCCTATCGGCAGGGGGCGCTGGTCGAACCCCTGGCGGTTTGCTACCGGGCGGTCATGCGCGCCGAACCGAGCCACCAGGACCGCCTGGCCGTCATCGGCGGCGGCACGATTGGCCTGCTCACGCTGGCCGCGGCCAAGGCCGCGGGGGTTCGCGAGACGTTGATCACCGTCAAGTACGACCAGCAGGCCGAGATTGCCCGGCACTTCGGGGCGGATCACGTGGTCGACATCAACGACACCGATGTCCGGGAGTACGTGCGGGACTTCACCGACGGCCACGGGCTGGATGTGGTCGTCGAGACGGTGGGCAGCGCCCAGGGCTTTGACGACGCCCTGGGCATGATTCGGCCCCAGGGCACGGTGGTGCTGGTGGGCGGCTACCACAAGCCGCTGGAAGTGGACCTGAGCAAGATCATGAACCTGGAGCTGATTGTCACCGGGTCCCTGTGCTACAGCTACAGCGGCATGGTCACGGATTTCGGTGCCGCGATCGAATTGATCGGCACCGGCGCGGTGGATGCCGAACGCATCGTGACCCACGACTACAGCCTGGACGAGACCCCCGAGGCCTTCCAGGTTTCGTCGGACAAGAACACCGGAGCGGTCAAGGTCCACATCGTGCAGGAGTAGCGTTCCGGGGCCCCGGAACCCCGTCTCCCTTGTCCGAACCGGCCGGCCTGCGGCCTTCCGGCAGGCTGGATCTGGCAGCCTGCCTGGCGGCCTGCGGGCTGCTTCTGCTGCAACAGGCATGGGCCTGGGAGGCGGCCGGCCGCTGGCCCCTGTCGGGTGACTCCTCCCTCTACGCCTTCCAGGCACTCCACTGGTGGGGCGAACCGGATCCGCTGTTTCTGGCCCATTGGCTGGACAAGCCGCCCGTTTACATCTGGCTGCAATCGCTGGCGCTGTATCTGGGGCGCAACACGCTATGGGCTGCCAAGAGCCTCAATTTGGCGGCCACCGCCCTGACCGGTCTGGTGTTGGTACTTTGGTGCGTGCGCCTCAGGGGATGGCCAAGCGCTGCCTTGGCGGCCGGAGTCTGGAGCCTCAATCCGTTGGCGTTGGCCTGGGCTCCCTCCGGATTGACGGAACCCCTCATGGTGCTTTGGGGCATGGCCGCGCTGTGGCTGGCTTGGGAAGGCAGGTGGTTCGGAGCCGGGTTGCTGTTGGCCCTCGCCCTGTTTACGCGCCAGGCAGGCCTCGCCTACCTGGCCATGCTGCCGGGTGTTGTGCAGGTGCGTGCCCGGCCGGATGCGCCTGTGGGCTGGAAGTTCTTGCTGTTTGGGTTCGCGGCGGTGGCCGTGCCGGTGCAGCTGTGGGATCTCGCCCGTTGGCACGCCGCACCTTCCTTCTGGACGTTGGGTTTCGACCACTACGCCCCCTTGGGCATCGTTCCACTTCGAGATTGGTGGTCCAGACTGGCGGAATGGCTGCTGTTGACGCGCGAGTTGACGGGACATTGGAGCGGTGCCGTGGCCATGGCTGCCCTGTTGCTTTGGGGGGTGATTGAGTACCGGTCTTATGGAGATCAACGGCGACGCTGGCTTGGATTTTGGCTGCTCGCGGTCGCCTGTGGATGGCTTGCCATTCACGTGACGCTGTCCTTCAGCATCTGGCTCCGCTACCTGTTGCCGCTGGCGCCCCTGTTGTGCATGGTTCTCCCGTGTCTGTTGCCCCGGATGGTCAAGCCCGTGTCCTTTCGGGGACTGTTGTTGCTCCTCGCTGCGTCTGTGGTGCTGTGCGCCGAAGCCCTGTATATTCCACGGGCACAACTCCAATATCTGCCAACCGGCCCGCGTACCAAGGAACTGGCCGGCCTGCCGGAGACAGTCCAACGGCTGCAGGCTGCGGCCCCGCCGGAATCGGTGCTGCTCGAAAGGGAGTTCAGTTGGCACTACCTGTATCTGTTGTACGACGACATGGCACTGAATCGGCAATGGTTTGCAGAAGCCGACCACCTTGTGGACCTGCTGCATGAGCTGCCACCGGGAACCCCCGTGTTTTGGATGCGTGCTCGTCGAGATGAGCCCGAAACCGGGCGTCTGCTGACAAAGCTGGCACAAGGCGGCGTGCATACCGCGGTCTGCTTGGAGATTGAGGAAATCATATTGCAGGAACTGAGCACAGATCCGGGTCGGCGTTGCGATCTTTTCGATCCTCGACCCTGAACGCGGAGGACAGGGGCAATGCTCTGCACTGGTCGTGGCCTGGAAACGGGGACAGGGTTTGGAGAAACAGGTGGTCTTCCTGCAAGAACTGCTTGAGATCGCGCGGCAACAACACATCGAGCTGACGGATGAGCGGCATACGCTACACCGGCACGACGGCATCGCGGGTGCACGGCGGTGATTCCGCAAATGGTGGAGGGTGCCGGTTAAGGGGTCTACGGTCTACGCCTCAATCAAGCGTCGTCCCGGAGTCGGAATCCAGGGTTGCGTCAGGCTCGGGCCAAGTCTGGATTGATCCGCATGGGTGTGCCTAGTAGAATGAGGCTTCCTGCCTCATTCTTGCATCACAGAGGTTAGTGGCCCATGCACCAAATCACGGTCAGAGGATTCGACGACGATCTGAACTCCAGCCTGCGCCGCCTGGCTAAGCGGGAGGGGATCTCCCTTAACCAGGCCGCACTCAGGCTGCTCCGGAAGGGGGCAGGCCTGTCGGACAGCACAGCCAAGGTGGATACTGTGGATACTTCGTTGGATCATCTGATAGGAACCTGGACCCAGGCGGAAGCGGATGAGATGGATGCTGCTCTGGAGGATTTTGAGACCATTGACGAGACAGCCTGGGAATGAAGGTTCTCTTGGACTCCAACGCGTACTCTCTGCTCATGCGGGGACATGGGGACATTGCAGAGTTGGTGCGGAGGGCCGAGGAAGTCCTGTTCTCCGCTGTGGTAGTCGGCGAGCTGATGTACGGCTTCCGGCGCGGTAGGCACTTCGAGCGGAACGTTGCCAAGCTCCGTTCGTTTCTCGACAACCCATATACGTCCTTCGTGGCAGTGGGGCCGGTAACCGCTGACCGCTACTCAAGAATAGCCACGGCATTGAGGGCGAAAGGTCGCCCCATTCCGACCAACGATGTTTGGATTGCCGCCCACGCGATGGAGACCGGTGCCGATTTGGTTTCGGCGGATGCTCACTTCGAACATGTTGATGGGATTGTCTGGGTGCGAGTCGCGTCGGTTCCATCGGAGACGGATACCGAAAGGAAAAAAGGATGAGGAAACCATCACCCTGGCGGTTCTCCACGCGAGAGGCTCCTGCGACCGTGAGGACGCGGACCACTCCGTGGCTGTCCAGTTTTGGGCCTGGTTAGGATCCGGTCCACTGCTTGAACGCCGGAGGGCAACGGAACGGGTAATCGAGAAGGCCGGAGAGCGACTTCTTGCCGAGGAAGCCATCCATCAAACAGATGACGCTGGTGGTCGACGATATCGATCATGTCTCCGGTGAGGTCAACAGTGGGCTGACTTCTGTTGATGCGGTACTGCAGGACGCGGCAACTCGCTTGGAGCAGTGGCAGGCGGAACGGTAGACGCAAGTCATCCGGAGGTGACGAAATTCCTGGGGTCTCGGCGGAGAGGGATGTTTTCAGAGTAGAGAGTCTTCATCTGTAACTTCGTAAAGGGCTTGGCATTCGTGGGCAACGAGATGGTTCCAACATCTTCCCATCCCCATGCCGTTCGTCGGCATCGGTCCCGGCTCTCGATGTTGTCCAGTCCGGTCTGCCGAGATGGAATTTGGAAAGTCCTCGCTGGCCAACTCGACCTCCCTGTTTACTTGACCAGACCAGCTTCGGTTTCTCCCTGCCCCCTTGCCACACTTGGTCCCGAAGGGATGTACGAGCGATCGAGCCCTGCGAAAATCCAATGGCCCATGAACAGGCAATGCTGACAAATCACGGGATGGTGCAGTCAGCCATATAAGCCCCCTCTACCTATAATGGCTCCCATCCGCCGCGTGCCGGTGCTCCGTCAGCCCTCTTCATTCCATGTCCGACATGCGTCCGCAACCATCTCTGGCCGCGCTCCTGGAGAGTCTGCTGTTCGTTGCGCCTGAACCCGTAACGGTCCAGGCCCTGGCCCGGGTCGTGGACCGGCCCGCGCCGGTGGTGCGGTTTGCCCTTGAGGAACTGGAGGAGACCCTTGAGCAGAACCAGCGCGGCCTGCGATTGCTGACCTTGGGGCAGAAGGTGGCATTGGTGACCATGCCCGAAGCCGGGGACGCGATCGATCGGTTTGTGGCCTTGGCCCGACGGTCGCGCCTGAGTCAGCCGGCCACGGAAACCGTGGCCATCGTTGCCTATCACCAGCCGGTCACGCGGGCGCAGATCGAGGCAATCCGCGGCGTGGACAGTGCCCATGTGCTGCGGACGTTGCTGGCCCGCGAGCTGATTGAGGTGCGCGGCCGCAAGGAAACGGTGGGCAACCCGTTGCTGTACGGGGTGACGGAGCAGTTCCTTCTTTATTTCGGCATGACCTCGTTGGAGGAACTGCCGGAGCTGGATCCCGAGGCGGTCTCCAGGATCGAGGATGCGGCGGCGGAAGCCGACGATGCGGACTTGACAGGAGATGACATTGAGGCGGTTGCCGAGCCGGCTCTTCAACCGGACGCGGCATCCGTCGTCAGTTGACCTCGCCCAATTCCCGGTAAAGGATCCACTGTCCTTCAGGTGCACCCGGTACCGGAGCGCGGTTGTAGTACAGGTCGAAGCAGCGTCCCTGTGCGGTGGCAATGCGGAAGTAGATTCGGCCCACGCCCCACGAACCGGTCTTGAGCGCCCGCGCCTTGTTGCCCGGGCGCATGTTGCGGGCCATGCGTCCGTGGCGGGAATGATCCCGCCACTCTTCCAGCAGCGTCTCCACGGCGAACACGTCCCCCTCCCAGACGAATCGATCCGGGCAGTGCGGATTCTTAATCCTGACCGGTTCCCGGTCGAATTCGACCGTCACCGTCTCATCAATGAAGCGAATGGCCTGCAGCGGCATCGGCAAACTTGCATTCCCACTACGTGAATCGGGTCGCAGTCCGCACAATTCTGCCCGGCGTTCTATGCATTCCGATCCAGGCCGCTGGTGAAGATGGCACCCCACTGTCCGGCATCGGCCCGATCGAGAACCCGGACTTCGGCGACCCACTTTACCCACTGAAAGCCCCTGTGGCCTGGCGCCACGAGGCGGAGGGGGCCACCATTGCCGGCGCGCAGCGGTGAACCCCCAACCTCCAGGGCAAGCAGCGCCTGGTCGGCTTCGTCCAGGGAAAGGCTCCAACGGTACCCGGTAACCGAACGGAAGCTGACGTACCGGGCACTTGGGTTGGCCTGCGCGGCGGTCAACAGGTTGGACACTGGAATCCCGGTCCAGTCCTCCTCCTTGTACCAACCACCCGTGCAGTCCAGGGTGGCTGTTGTCGTGGTCTGCCCCAGTTCCTGCAGGGCTTCCAGATCCAACTCCAACGGTTGCTGCACGCTTCCGGCAACCGAGAGCCTGAATTCGGCGGGATCGACGTGGGGAATTTTGTCGAACATCCACATCGTAACCGGCAGCGGTCCGTGAACTTCACGGGATCCTGTGAAGCGGCGGTGCGCTCCCGGCCATTCAAAGGCGCGACCGGCCCGCTGCTGTGCCAACCAAGCGCCTGTGGCAGCAATGCTGGCGGCAGTACCCGCGATGAAGTTGCGCCGCGACAGCAGCTGGGGCCGCGTGACGGGTTTGTTGCGCATCCACGCGTGTACGACCATTGCCACAAGGAGCAGGAGGGCAGCCACGACGTGGAGGTTTAGGCCTGTGGGATAGCCAAATGGAACTTGGGCAGACACCCAGACCGTGCCCGTGGCCAATACCAGCAAGGCCAACAGGCCCACCACGAGCGACAACACATTGGACTTGCGATCCCGGCGGGGCGCCATGCGACCTGCGACCCGGCCCAGTTTCCATGCCAGCAGGACCACCAACGACAAACCAACGATGGCATGCAACGTCCAGAACCATGCCCCCTCGGGTTTGCCAATAAGGAATGTTCCGAGACCGGAGAGGACTTCGAACAGAACCGTGGCCAACAACAGCCAGTCCACCACGCGAGGATGCATGCTGGAAAGTCTGGGCCATTTCCTGGACATTGTCCGACCGGTCTGGGATTCGGAAGTCTGCATCAAACGCGAATGTCAAGGTTGGCTGGGTTTATTGATGTGTGTCGCTGTCCACAATGGGATGCGCAACCGATGCGCCTGTGAACCCACAGGCCCCGGCCCTATGTTGCACAGAACGGTTCGAAGAGGCGTGCGGATCGCTTGATTAGCCCGGATCCACCGAAGGGGATGCGGTGGGGCTGGAGATCGGAGGTTTGCAGGTGGGGAGGCTGTGCCGGCAGGTGTTGAGGCCGACGGATGGGGCCGGGTGTCGGGTGTGTCGGCTCCGGGAGGGGGTTTTTGCCGTGTTGCGGCACCGGCCACAGCCGAGAACCGCGTGCGGATGGCCGCCGGAGACGCGCCGGGACCGGCCGGGCGCAGCTGCGCCCGGCGATGGAGGGGGCTCAACGGGGGAGCGATCAGGGAGGTAGGGGCAGGGCGCGCAAGCGTGCCAGGGCGGCGCGGAACGGGTTTTGCCAAGGCCAGGCCTGGGGGAGATGCAAGGTGAGACGGCGGGCCTTGCGGGTGATGCGTCCGGCCAGGGCGAAGAAGCGGCGCCGGAGGGTCTTGGTGGTCGTCCGCGGCTGGCCCAGCCCGAGGCGCCCGGTCCAGCGGGCCAGGTTGTGGGCCAGGACCTGGACCGCCAGCCAGGCGCCGTTGGCGGCGAAGCGTCCCGAGGGCAGGTGGTTGAGGCCCACGCCATACTTCAGGTCGCGGATGGCATTCTCCACCTCGGCGTGGCGGCGATGGTCGGCCTCGAGTGCCAGGGTGTCGCCCTCGCGGTCGGTGATGAAGGCGTGATGGCGGTAGTCGGTGAACAGGGCCAGCTGGGAGCCGGGCGTGGGCTTCACCCGCCGCACGATCAGGCGCACGGGTACCGCGTCGGCCTTGTCGGCAAAGGGCGTGTAGGTGGTCTCGGCCACGTCCGCGGCCCCTTCCATCCAGTAGGGGATGGGGGTCCAGTCCTCCTCGGGAAGGGCCTCGATGCGCTGGCGCAAGGCTGGGTGCTGGCGAACGGTGATGGAGAAGCGGACCTTTTGGTCGTGGCAGAGGGCAACGATGCCGTGGGTGTAAAAGCCACTGTCGGCCCGCACGGTGAGTGGGCCCGTGGCACCGGCCTGGCGCACCCGGCTGATGGTTTCCCGCAGGAAGTGGGCCGCGCCGCGCGCCGTGTGGGCCCGGCCCTGGCGCAGGCGGGCCATCAGCACGTCGCCGCTGCCGGCGGCCACCGCCAACAAGGGGTGATAGCCCCGCTGGCCAGCATAGTTGTGGTGGCGGGCTCCCTCCTTGAGCAGCCCATAGGTCTCGCAGACGGTGGAGTCCAGGTCGATGGTCAACGGCCCGTCGCCGGGACCGGCCCCCGCCCCCCAGGCTCGGGCCAGCAGCTCGCGGCTGACCCGGTCCAACTGGCGCACGTGGCCCCAACGGAAACTGCGCAGGAAGGTCCCCAGGGTGGACGGCGCCTTGACCGTGCAGCCCATCACCCGCGCGGTCCCGCCCGCGCGCAGGGCGTCGGCATCGTCAATGCAGTCGCCACCCGCCAGCGCCGATGCCACCAGCGTCAGCAGCTTGTCTCCGGCATGCGCCCGACCCGGCGCATCCCCCAGGTCCACATGGCGGTCCACCAGTTGACCCAGACCCAGATGATGGGCCAGGGTCAGCGGCAACAACAGGCCGGCGTTGGACACCAGGCGGTGGTCGTCGAAGGCGACCTGGATGCGGTCGGGGGGCTCCAGTGGTAGCATCCGTTGGGTGCTCCTTGTTTCAGGGTTGTTTTCTTGCATGAAAACCATTATCCCCGAGTGGTAGCATCCGTTGGGTGCTCCTTGTTTCAGGGTTGTTTTCTTGCATGAAGCCGGGAGCACTTTCCCGTCCCTGAATCACGACGCCACCCTCATCCCTTCGGTGGATTGGGGATTAGCCCGGATCCACCGAAGGGGATGCGGTGGGGCTGGAGATCGGAGGTTTGCAGGTGGGGAGGCTGTGCCGGCAGGTGTTGAGGCCGACGGATGGGGCCGGGTGTCGGGTGTGTCGGCTCCGGGAGGGGGTTTTTGCCGTGTTGCGGCACCGGCCACAGCCGAGAACCGCGTGCGGATGGCCGCCGGAGACGCGCCGGGACCGGCCGGGCGCAGCTGCGCCCGGCGATGGAGGGGGCTCAACGGGGGAGCGATCAGGGAGGTAGGGGCAGGGCGCGCAAGCGTGCCAGGGCGGCGCGGAACGGGTTTTGCCAAGGCCAGGCCTGGGGGAGATGCAAGGTGAGACGGCGGGCCTTGCGGGTGATGCGTCCGGCCAGGGCGAAGAAGCGGCGCCGGAGGGTCTTGGTGGTCGTCCGCGGCTGGCCCAGCCCGAGGCGCCCGGTCCAGCGGGCCAGGTTGTGGGCCAGGACCTGGACCGCCAGCCAGGCGCCGTTGGCGGCGAAGCGTCCCGAGGGCAGGTGGTTGAGGCCCACGCCATACTTCAGGTCGCGGATGGCATTCTCCACCTCGGCGTGGCGGCGATGGTCGGCCTCGAGTGCCAGGGTGTCGCCCTCGCGGTCGGTGATGAAGGCGTGATGGCGGTAGTCGGTGAACAGGGCCAGCTGGGAGCCGGGCGTGGGCTTCACCCGCCGCACGATCAGGCGCACGGGTACCGCGTCGGCCTTGTCGGCAAAGGGCGTGTAGGTGGTCTCGGCCACGTCCGCGGCCCCTTCCATCCAGTAGGGGATGGGGGTCCAGTCCTCCTCGGGAAGGGCCTCGATGCGCTGGCGCAAGGCTGGGTGCTGGCGAACGGTGATGGAGAAGCGGACCTTTTGGTCGTGGCAGAGGGCAACGATGCCGTGGGTGTAAAAGCCACTGTCGGCCCGCACGGTGAGTGGGCCCGTGGCACCGGCCTGGCGCACCCGGCTGATGGTTTCCCGCAGGAAGTGGGCCGCGCCGCGCGCCGTGTGGGCCCGGCCCTGGCGCAGGCGGGCCATCAGCACGTCGCCGCTGCCGGCGGCCACCGCCAACAAGGGGTGATAGCCCCGCTGGCCAGCATAGTTGTGGTGGCGGGCTCCCTCCTTGAGCAGCCCATAGGTCTCGCAGACGGTGGAGTCCAGGTCGATGGTCAACGGCCCGTCGCCGGGACCGGCCCCCGCCCCCCAGGCTCGGGCCAGCAGCTCGCGGCTGACCCGGTCCAACTGGCGCACGTGGCCCCAACGGAAACTGCGCAGGAAGGTCCCCAGGGTGGACGGCGCCTTGACCGTGCAGCCCATCACCCGCGCGGTCCCGCCCGCGCGCAGGGCGTCGGCATCGTCAATGCAGTCGCCACCCGCCAGCGCCGATGCCACCAGCGTCAGCAGCTTGTCTCCGGCATGCGCCCGACCCGGCGCATCCCCCAGGTCCACATGGCGGTCCACCAGTTGACCCAGACCCAGATGATGGGCCAGGGTCAGCGGCAACAACAGGCCGGCGTTGGACACCAGGCGGTGGTCGTCGAAGGCGACCTGGATGCGGTCGGGGGGCTCCAGTGGTAGCATCCGTTGGGTGCTCCTTGTTTCAGGGTTGTTTTCTTGCATGAAAACCATTATCCCCGAAGCCGGGAGCACTTTCCCGTCCCTGAATCACGACGCCACCCTCATCCCTTCGGTGGATTGGGGATTAGCTTCTCCAGTTCCGCGCCTTCCTCGTCCCAAGCGGGGGGCAGTTCGGCCAATACCGCCTCGATGCTGCCACACTGCGCGTAGAACGACATGCCTAGAAGTTCCGCCCATTCCGCGACGGCGGTCTGACGTTGCAAGTAGCGGTCTGGCTCTTGAATTTCGTCCCAGGTAATCGCAGCTTCCCTTTCCACAAATTCGCCTAGTTGCATATCGCGATAACGCAGCCGAGCAGTGGCCATGGCACCCTGAGGCGAATCTTCGAGTGGCCGTAGTTCATACAGCGCGGTTACGTCGGAGCGAAAGCCGATCTCACCGAAGTCCTCGGTGTCGTCCCGGAAAGAGTCGTCGGACTTGGCCCGGTTTTCATAACCGAGCAACCGATATTTTCGGACGGTCTGCGGATCGAACTCAACTTGGATGCGGGCATCCCGTACGGTCTCGTGAAAGACCGCCTCGGCAGGTCCAGCGAGGAAAACGTCTTCTTCCTCCCTGTCGTCGATGTAGTGGTACGTGCCATTGCCCCGATTGGCCAATCGCTCCATCATCACGTCGTTGTAATTCCCCGAAACCCCCACGCCCACCGTGGTCAACGTGGCTTGGCGCTGCGCCGCTTGGTCCACCACCTTCAGGATTTGATCAGGTCCGGTTCTCCCGACGTTGCCTACCCCGTCGCTGAAAAGCACTAGCCGGACTTTCTGTCCGCGCCGCATGTCTTGGGCAGCGATGTCATACCCTAGTCGTATGCCGGCTTCGGCATTGGTGGAGCCACCGGTCCGCAGTTCCCGGATGGATTGTTCCAGATGCGGGGAATCTTCCGTGGCACGCAATCGGGAAACCACGCGCGCAATGTTTCCATACACGACCAGGGCAGCCCGGTCTCCTGGCGCGGCCTGGTCCAGCAGGCCCAGCATGATGCGCTTGGCCGCCTCCAACCGAAAGTCGCTTGCCATTGAGCCGCTGATGTCCACGATGAAGATCAGCGACACAGGCTCCCGTTCCAACGGAAAAGCCGGTGCCGACACGCCCACGCGCAAGAGCACATACCCGTCCGGGGCGAAGGGGGCAGGCGTTGCGTCCAAGTGCAGCGCCAAGCCGTCGGTCGAAGGGCTGTACCCTCCCTCCCAAGCGTTGACATATTCCTCAATCCGCACCGCCTCGGGCGGTGGGAGGAAACCATCGGCCAAATAGCGTCTCCCCACGGCATAGGAGGCGGTATCACCATCCAATGCGAAGGTTGACAGGGCGTCCTCGTCGGCGTCGATAAAGGGATTGACCCCATAGTCCTCGAAGTACATGAGCGGGAACGGCTTGTCGTTCGGGTTTGCCGTACCTCCCGCTTCAGCCCCGGGAGCCCGTTCGGATCGGAATCCTCGACTGTCGATTGGGCCATCAACGGCTGGTGCGCCACAAGCCATTGTTGAAAGACCAGCCAACAACCAGAGCAAACACCATGTCAGGGCTGTCTGATTCCGCATGGTACTTTCCCCTCCTCTCACAGGAATACAGGTATCCGGAAAATTGGCGACGAATTGGATTGGCTTGGTGAAAGCAGAATTTTCAGTGCGGGGCTATGGTCTGCCGGTAGGGCTGAAACCCCGCAGGACGAGCTACCCGAAGATAGCCGATGGGGTCTCGGAAAATTCCGCTGGTCGTAGTCATGCGTTGTACAGAATGGTACGAATAGGGGTTCCGAGTGCCTGATGAAATGCACCAATTGCCTCTCGGCCAGGTCCCATGCGGGCGGTAGCGTTGCCACTACCGTGTCGATGCTACCGAGTTGTAGGCTACCGCATTGTGCATGGAACGACTTGCCCGGCAGTTCGGCCCAGGCCGCGACCGAGGCCTGACGGCGAAAGTAGCGGTCGGGCTCCGGAACAACGTCCCAGGCAATCACGGCTTCCCGATCCACGACTTCATCCAGTTTGCAGATCGCGGTAACCCAGTCTGGCCGTGGTCGAGGTAGCCTGGCGCTGGGCCGTCTGGTCCACCGCTTCCAGAATTTCCTCGGGTCCGATTCCGCCGGAATTGGCGCGACTGGATTCTCTGGTATGGCTCCGTTTGGCAATCAATCGATTGTGGGGACCCCTCCCGTCAGATCCGTTCCGGTCTCCGAGCGAACTTGATCTGCCCAATAACCATCTGTGGGGCCCGATCCCCTGGACGGTTCCGGGCTGAAGCGCACCCCCATCCACCGTCAATGTTTAATGGTCTCCTCGGTTATACACTTCGTCACTGCGCCAGCAGTACAGGTCGCCATCCGTGCGGATGGCGCAAGTGTGGTACTGGCCCGCCGATAGGGACGCGAAAGTCCCTGCCGGTGAAGTTAATTGCCCGAGCCGATTGTCACCCCAACAGTGGAGAGTCCCGTCGGCACGCAACCCACAGGTATGAAACCGGCCGGAGCTTAACGCCTGGAACGGGCCCGGTGGGGGCTGGGACTGGCCGTTGTCGTCCCGACCCCAACAGCGCACCGAACCCTCAACCCGCAATCCACAGGTGTGATATCCCCCGGCGGTGAGGGCAGTGAACGGTTCGGCGGGAGGATCCGCCTGGCCGTAGTAGCTGTTTCCCCAGCAGCGAACCAAGCCGTCGGTACCCAGCCCGCACCCATGAAATTCGCCCATGGAGACGGTCGTGAAGGTTCCGGTCGGGGCATCGGTCTGGCCCATATTGTTCAGGCCCCAGCAGGCCAGGGTGCCATCGGTGCGCACGCCACAATTGTGGGAAACCGTGGCGGCGATGGATTGGAAGGGCCCGGTCGGGGCGTCCAGCTGCCCCACATGGTTCTTGCCCCAACAGTGGACGGAGCCGTCGGTACGCAAGCCACAGGTATGGGCGGCCCCGGACGCAATCGCCGTGAACGGCTCCGCGGGAGCCTGGGTCTGGCCGTCCGTATCCTCGCCCCAGCAGGAAACGGAGCCGTCGGTACGGAGGCCGCAGGTATGCTCCCCTCCGGCCGCCACGGTGCGAAACTGTCCGGTCGGGGCCTGGGCATAACCCCGGCCCCAACAGCGGATACGGCCATCGGTACGCATTCCACAGGTGTGTGCCGGGCCGGCGGCAATGGCTGCGAATGGCTCGGCGGGGGCCTGGGTCCGACCGTGCGCATCCCCGCCCCAGCAGGCGACAGTGTTGTCCAGACGGATCCCACAGGCGTGGTGCCCACTGACCGCCACCGCCTGGAACTGCCCGGGCGGGGCCTCGGTCTGCCCGTACGCGTTGTCACCCCAACAGAGCAACGTGCCGTCGGTGCGAATGACGCAGGCATGGCTGGCCGTTGTCGCCAAGGTCAGGTACGAACCGGTAGGGAGGTCGGCCAAGGCCGGTTCCAGCCGGCCCCAGCAAAGCAGGGCGCCATCCGTGCGCACACCGCAGGCATAGTTGTGGCTGGCGTCGACGGCGCGGAATTCGCCCGTCGGCACATTGGTCTGCCCGTGGCTGTTGTGTCCCCAGCAGTGGAGGGTGCCGTTGGTGCGTACACCACACGAATGGTATTCCCCCGTGGCCACCCCGCGGAACTGGCCCGGCGGGGCATCCAGCTGTCCTGACTCGTTGCGCCCCCAGCAGTCCAGAGTCCCATCGGTATGGATACCGCACGAATGATAATTCCCGACGGACACCGCCCTGAATTGGCCGGTCGGCGCGTCCAGCGGGTTTGATGCCCAGATGCTCCAACAACGGAGGGACCCCTCCGCCAGGACCGCACACATAGCGGCATTGCTCACGGACAAGGTGCGGTCAGGGAGCGTCTGGGCCGGGAGCGTCACCAACTCCGTAGGGACATTGTCCACGCGGGAGGCAGGGATCCAGTGGCCTGAATCCAGCTGCAGCCAATCGCCCCCATGGGAACGGGCCACGGGATGAACGCTGTTGCCCCGGCGGACCCTGCCGACAATGGCATAGTCGGTCCCCGGTCCGGCGCGCAAATCGGAATCGACGTTGGCGGTGGCGCGGGATTCAGCGGCTAACTGAGACTGCGCCAGTTCGCGATAGTCAGCGGCTAACTGATCGTTGGGTTCCAGGCGCAGGGCCTCGTCATAATCAGCCACGGCCTCGGCGTAGAGTCCGTGTGCCGCCTTGGCCACGCCTCGATTCCGAAAAGCCACGGCAAAGTGGGGGTCGAGATGCAGAGCGGCGTTAAAGTCGGTGATGGCCTCGGCATGACGGTCCAGGTAATGCTTGGCGATGCCCCGGTCATTCCAGAGTGCGGCATTCTTGGGATCGAGCCTCAGGGCCGCGTCGTAGTCGGCTATCGCGTCGGCATAATGGCCGAGGTGATTGTTGGCTCGGCCACGGCTGTGCAGGGTCTCGACATTGTGGGGGTCCTGACGCAGAGCGGCATTGTAGTCGGCCAGCGCCTCGGCCTCGAGTCCGAGGTGGGCTTTGGAGGCACCCCGGTTAATCAAGGCCAGGATGTGGTGAGGGTCGAGTTGCAGGGCGGCGCTGTAGTCGGCAATGGCCTCCGCATAGTGGCCGAAGTGGGCCTTGGCGACGCCCCGGTTAATCAAGGCCAGGATGTGGTGAGGGTCGAGTTGCAGGGCGGTGTTGTAGTCGGCAATGGCCTCGGCATAGTGGCCGAGGTCAAACTTGACCAGCCCCCGGTTCACCAAGTAGACGGTATGGTAGGGGGCGAGTTGCAGGGCGGCGTTGTAGTCGGCGAGGGCTTCGGCATAGTGGCCGAGAGAATGCTTGACAACGCCCCGGTCATTCCAGATTGTGGCATCCTCGGGATCAAGCTTCAGGGCCACGTCGAAGTCGGGGATGGCCTCGGTATAGTGGCCGAGGTGGGCCTTGGCGGCGCCCCGGTTAATCAAGGCCAGGATGTGGTGAGGGTCGAGTTGCAGGGCGGCGTTGTAGTCGGCAATGGCCTCGGCATAGTGGTCGAGGCTGGCCTTGGCGGCACCCCGGTCACTCCAGATTATGGCGTTGTGGGGATCGAAGCGCAGGGCGCCATCGAAGTCGGCGATGGCTTCGGCATAGTGGCCGAGGTGGGCCTTGACGGCACCTTGGTTGTACAGCAGCCAGGACAGGTTTGGCAAGAGACGCAGGGCGTCCTCAAAGTCGGCTTGCGCCTCGTCCGCCCAGCCTAGGCGCACCTTCATGGCACCTCGATAATACAAATACACTGCGTTTTGGGGACTGAGACGCAGTGCATCCTCAAAGTCAGCCAGAGCCTCCGCGTGCTGACCGCGCGCGGCTTTGGCGATCCCCGCTTCATAGAAGAAGCGGGCCTCATCGCCGGGCAGGGGCTTTCCCGCTGGGCGTGAGGGCGGTGTGGGTGTGGTGGATACCTGGGGATCTGGGCTGCCGACCCCGAAAACCAGGGGGAGGGATTCTGTGGGACCGTCCACAGCCTCCGCGAAAATCCACTGGCCTTCCGCCAACTGGAGCCATTGGCAGTCTTTTGTACAAGCGATGGGGGTAACCACGTCACCCCTCCGGTGACTGCCCACCATGCGATACTCCCAGTCCGGTCCGGCGAGCACCAGGGTGGTCCGCCGGACGATAAAATCGGTGGGCGCGGCGGTAGACGGCAGGGCAGGGGCCGGTGTGGGGGTTGGGATATCCGTGCAGGTGGGCGGGTTGCCGTCACACGCCATCTGGCCGAGATACGTCACCAGGTCCACCGCCGGCACCATTCGGGACTCATACGTGGCCAAACCCACGATCCGTCCCGTGAACTGGACAGTGTCCCCGACCCGGATCTGTTCCGCCAGGGTTTGGTCGAGGCCTACGTGCAGATATGCAGTGGCAGGGGCCGCTGTGCTCCCCCTGACCACCACGATCCAGGCAGCCGGGTCGCCGTCCGGCCCCATTTCCACAGCCACAATTTCGCCGATCAACGCGTAGACGTCGCTCATGTAGTCTTCGATCTGGCGGGACCATGCCGCCACGTCCACCGTATCCGCGGCCGGGGGATTGGCCTGCGCATGTGCCACAGCCGCCGGGAGGGCCGCGGCCGACCCTCTCAGGCTCCCGAGCAGGACGGCAATGCCTATCAGGACCGCGAGTGTCCCCTTCCCCGCCAGCTTGTTGTTCAAGATGCCACCCCTACGCATAGGCATGGTTGGCTCCCACTTCTGTTGATGCCGTCGCCGGACCACCCGGCCATCCAGCGGGAACCGATGCCGGTCGGCCCCGGGTTCTTGTCTCCTCCGGGACCGAATATGGCCGCCCGGGGCCCGTCATGTACGCCATCGTCCGCCAATGGCTGCACAACCCATTCGCCCTGGATACCCAAAGGCCTGGTTCTACGTTGCACAGAACGGTACGAACAGGGGTTCCGAGCGCCTGATGAAATGCTCCAATTGCCTGCCAGGCTGGTCCCATGCGGGCGGTAGGGATGCCAAAACCGCCTCGATGCTGCCGCACTGCGCGTAGAACGACTTGCCCAGCAGTTCGGCCCATTCCGCGACCGCGGCCTGACGTCGGAAGTAGCGGTCGGGCTCCTGCACTTCCTCCCAGGTGATCGCGGCTTCCCGTTCCACCACTTCACCCAGTTGCAGATCGCGGTAACGCAGTCGGGCCGTGGCCATGGCGCCTTGTGGCGCATCGCCCAGCGGCCGCACTTCATAGAGGGCCGTTACGTTGGAGCGAAAGCCGATCTCCCCGAAGTCCTCGGTGTCGTCGCGGAAGGACTCGTCCGCCTTGGCCCGGTTTTCATAGCCCAGCAGGCGATATTTGCGCACGGTCACCGGATCGAACTCAACCTGGATCCGGGCGTCCCGCGCCGTCTCGTGAAACACGGCCTGCGCGGGGCCGGCCAGGAAGTCGATCTCCCCATCCGTGTCTTCGATGTAGTGGTAGGTGCCGTTGCCCCGGTTGGCCAGGCGTTCCATCATCACGTCGTTGTAGTTTCCCGAGATGCCAACGCCCACCGTCGTCAGGGTGGCCTGGCGCTGGGCCGCCTGGTCCACCACTTCCAGGATCGCGTCGGGCCCGGTCTCGCCGACATTGCCGACCCCGTCGCTGAACAGCACCATGCGCACCTTTTGGCCGCGCATCATGTCGTCCGCGGCGATGTCATAGCCCAGGCGGAGACCGGCCTCCGCATTGGTGGCGCCGGTGGTTTGCAGTCCCCGAATGGCCCCTGCCAATTGAGGCACATCTTCCGTGTCTTGCAGAGGCACAATGACCCGGGCGGTACTCCCGTAGACCACCAGGGCCGCCCGGTCTGCCGGCATGGCCTGGTCCAGCAGTCCCAGCATGATGCGCTTGGCCGCCTCCAGACGATTGTCGTAGTCCATGGAACCGCTGATGTCGACAATGAAGATTAGGGAGACCGGCTCCCGTTCCGTGGGAAAGGCTTGGGCTGCCACGCCTACGCGCAGAAGTACATAGCCTTCCGGAGCGAAGGGGGCGGGGGTTGCATCCAGGTGCAGCGACAAACCCTCTTCCGCAGGACTGAACCCGCCTTCAAAGGCATTGACGTATTCCTCGATCCGTACCGCCTCGGGCGGAGGCAGCCAGCCGTCGCGCAGATAGCGCCGCCCCACGGCATAGGATGCGGTGTCGCCGTCCAGGGCGAAGGTGGACAGGGGATCCTCGTCGGCATCGACGAAGGGATTGACCCCGTAGTCCTCGAAGTACATCAGGGGCAGGCGTTTGTTGTTCGGATTCGCCGCGCCCCCCGATTCAGGTACCGGAGCCGATGCGGCCTGATTGGCCCTGGGTGCTGCCTGTGCACCGGTGGCACTGTCAGCCTGCGGCGCGCTGGACGCCGCAGACGACCCGGCCGCAGGCACCGCAGCTGGCGCAGCGCAGGCCATTGTTAAAAGGCCGGCCAGCACCCAGAGCAGAGCCCAAAACAATACAGTGTGGATCCGCATGGTTACCTTCCTCAATATGAAAATAGATCTGTTCGGCCTCAATATGTTGTAGAGGCAGATCTAGGAGCTTATATCGCTAAGTTGACAGCGTGGGTCTGACGGAAGCCGCCCGGGCGTGCCAAGGTGCCATACTGGTCCCAAGAATGAAGGTCGGGATTTGGGCCCGACCTTCAACCGGACACGGTGTAGATAGCCCACCCTGGCCAGCGAGCCCCATTCTACAACCGAACCAGCCCCGACGGTACACCGCGTCTTGCGCGTGCGCCTGTATCCCGGCGATGCCGGGACCGGCAACCGGCTGGCGGGCATGGCGGGGGCATGCCGGTTCGTCCACAACCGGCTGCTGGGCGATCAGAACCGCCTGTATGCCATGTGGCGGGCGCTCCACGTGCCGGCCCTGAACTGGCCCGAAGTCCGCGGTCGCACAACCGAATGGGGCCGGGCCCAGCGCCAGGCCATGGGGTCCGCGCCGTCCACCGCGTACTTCACGTTCAGCCAACGCTTCAGGGACCTGTGGGACGATCCCGAACTGGCTTGGCTGCGGGAGTACCCGTACAAGGTGCTGCGCAACGCCGGCAAGGATCTGTCGCTGGCGTTCGCACACTACTTCAGGGTCCAAGCCGAGTTTGCGGACCGCGGCGAGGAGATGCCGGTGCGCAAGGCGGACGGCAAGCCCCTTGCCCATCCGCGCTTCAAGTCGCGACACCGCGGCGAACCGTCGTTCGGCATCCCCGACGACGTATCCATCCGGGACGGTCGCTTGCGCGTGCCCAAGGTCGGGTGGCTGCGCCTGGGGCCGTTGCGTCTGTACGCGGACTGCAAGCCCCTGACGGTGCGGGTGCGTCGGGAGGCACACGGCGCGCATCCCAAGTGGTACGCGTACATCTGCTTCGAGGTGCCTGCGGACCATGCGGACGTGGTGCAACCCGCACCGGACGGTGCCCTGGGGTTGGATCGCAATGTGGGGCAGGCGACGGACAGCGACGGCAAGGTCCATGCCATGCCGGACACGGACCGCACGGACGTACAGATCAAACGCCTGCAACGCGAACTCGGCCGCAAGCAGGGCTGGGGGCCCAAGTCGCGCGGCAAGCGCAAGTCGAACCGGGGGCGACGCATCAACGGCCGGTTGCAAAAACTGCACAGGCAGCGCGCCCGCAAGCGCGACGACGCCACCCACCAAACCAGTCGCAAGCTGGCGGATACGGCCCACACGGTCGTGGTTGAGGACCTGCACACCAAGGCCATGACGGCCTCGGGCAAGGGCACGGAGGAGGCCCCCGGCAGCCAGGTTGCACAGAAGGCCGGCCTGAACCGCGAGATCCTGGCGAGCGGCTGGGGTGGCCTCGAGCGCAAGCTGGACTACAAGGCGGGCGAACTGGTGAAGGTCGATCCGGCCTACACGTCGCAAGCCTGCAGCCGGTGCGGGTACACGGACAAGTCAAACCGGCCGTCGCAGGCGGTCTTCCGGTGCGGGGCCTGTGGCTTCCGCCTGAACGCCGACCACAATGCGGCGATCAACATCCTGGCGCGCGCGGGGCTTCCGCACGTGCCCGACCACGGCCCGCGGGGAAGGGGCTGCTGCGCGGCGAGGGGCGATCCCGTGAGGGACCCCGACGACCCGCGAACAAGATCGGTGGTTGACGTTGTCAACTTATCGATATAAGCCCCCAGATCTATCCGGGCAGGAACGCGCTCAATCCCAATATAGTGTTCATGCCATGTCGGCGTTTTGACCGCGTACTTGCCTAGCCATGCAGCATGGTTGCTCGTGCTGGTGGCAACTGACCAGAAATGCCCTTTCCGTGAAGAGCCTGTCCAAACAGATAGTCAAGCCAACCCGGAAGCGACCGGGTTGGCTTGATTTGCAGTAGGCAGGGCTGGAACATGCCAACGGACGAATCGTCGGTGTTCCGCGCCTGGTTGAACTACAGGATTGACTGATAGCTCGTCATGGCGGCTTCGGCAAGGCCGTGCCACCCCTGGATGCCGGAGCGGAACTCGCTCCAGGAACTCAGGATGGAGCTGAAGTCCGGATCGGAAGCCGCAATTTCCTCGTACATCGCGAACGCTTCACCCTCGGCTGCCTGCAGGACATCGTCCGGGAAGGGACTCAGCACCACGTCCGACGACATCAGTTCCGCCAAGGCCGGAATGTTCTTGGCGTCGTAGGTGGCCATCATATTGGTGTTGGCCACATTGGCAGCAGTGGCGATGGCTGCCTGGTATTCCTCGGGCAGGCCGTTCCATTCTTCCAGGTTGACCTGCACCTCCAGCGTTGGTCCGGGTTCCCACCAGCCGGGGTAGTAGTAGAACTGGGCGGCCTGCTGGAAGTTCAGGCGGAGGTCGTCGTAGGGTCCCACCCATTCCGCCGCGTCGATGGCTCCGGTCTGCAGTGCCTGGAAAATCTCGCCGCCGGGAAGCACCTGCACGGTCACGCCCAGCCGATCCATTACCTGGCCACCCAGGCCGGGAATGCGCATCTTCAGGCCCTCCATGTCGGCAATGGAGTTGATTTCCTTGTTGAACCAGCCGCCCATCTGGACACCGGTGTTGCCGGCCGGGAACTGAATCACGCCGAAGCGTTCGCCGTAGAAGGCCTGCAGCAATTCGAGTCCGCCACCCTGATAGAACCAGGCATTGTTCTGGCGGTTGGTCAGGCCGAAGGGCAGGGCCGTGCCGAAGGCCGTCACGGGGCTCTTGCCCACGTAGTAGTAGGAGGCGGTGTGGCCGCATTGGACGGCACCTTGCTCCACAACGTTGAGGACCTCGAGGCCGGGCGCCAGTTCGCCGGCGGCGCGGACATCGATCGTGAACTTGCCGCCGGTCAGGGCGCTTACGGTATCAGCGAACGTGGCGGCACCGCCGAAGATCGTGTCGAGCAGCGGCGGCCAGCTCGTGGCCATCTGCCATGAAACTTCGGGCAGGGAGGCATCCGCGGCGGTTGCTGCGGTGAGATCCTCCGGGGTGACTGCGCACGCACTGGCGCCTACAGCCGCGGTTGCCAAGGCGGCGGCTCCGAGAAACTTTCTTCTGTCCATGCCGAAACTCCTTTCAGCCTGTTCTGTTCAGGCCACTGAATTGGGAAAACGAAGTGCATGACAACCCTGACCTGCCGGCCAATGCGGAATTGCCTTCTATTGGCAACGGTCATGTTCACGCCGCAGCCTTGGGAAATTGTAATGAATTCCGGAGCGCGTGCGACGCAGTTCGCCGGCAGTGCCGGACCTACGCCCTGTAGACCTCGCGCCGATGCCAGGCCAGGTTGTCGGGATGAGGACGGTCGTCCGGGTGCTCCGGCGCGTGGATGCGGCTTCCCGGTATCGGCATGATCCAGCCACTGCCCCCGGGATCTTCAATGTGTAGCCGAGATGAGATTTCCAGACGAAGGTCGTCCGAAATCGTGAAGCCTCCCACATCAAACAGCTTCTGGTGCAGGGTGCACAGGGCCAGGGCGTTGGAAAGGCTGAATTCACCCCCGTGGGAGTGCCAGTGAATGTGGGTGAGCTGAATTCCCAGGGGCGTTCCACCGACCCACACCCCGTTTCCGCAGACGGCACACCGGTTCCGGTACGCATTCAGGACCGTCTCCCGGAATCCCGCCACCACCGCGCGCTGCTGGGGGGAGGCCTGTGCGGAACGCGATGCCGGATCCCAAAGCTCGGACACACCCAGCATCTCGAGCAGGTCGGGTTGAACGCTTTTGGTGAAGTGCAGGTCAAGCAGGTGCAGCACCGTTTCCTTCATCAGATAGCGGTCGTTGACCAGCAGGTCGTACACCGATTGCGGGAAGCCGCCCAACGCGGTGGGCTCGGACTCGGAGTCGATGGCCGATGTCTCCATTTCCCACAGGCCACTGTCTGCGAGAAGCCCGAAAGGCAATGCGGGTTGCGTTCCTGCCGGCGGCGGCCCGAACACCTCCCAAATCGGTTGCGCTTCGGCTGCCAGATTACTGTGCGTACGGAGGCGGGACGCGCCGTGAAGCACCCCCCGCACAGCCAGCAGGATCAGCAATGCCTTGCCGGGTGCCCGGCGTCCGTCTCCGGAATGAACCTCCAGACCGGCGATGCGTTTGCGGAAGACGTCTTGCAACATCGCGGATGTGGGCATCAAATAACACTCTCCCTGGTTTGACGACGACCCTGAACTATCCGGCTCATCCATCGCCAACACGATAGCGGAACCCAGGCTTGGCGGGGACACATACTTGGCCCGTCGGCGAGTATGGGCTTGGCGGCATAGCCTTGACTATGGCGTGCCCGGCTGCAAAGAAGGCCGCGATGGTACCGCGAACCAGTGCGCTGATACATCTGTGGGTTTCCAGCCGTTGCGTCATGGTTGACCGGCTTCCCGTGTTCATGGGCACTGTTGCAATTTGTGTGGGATCTGCTGCGGGACGGCCACGCGCTGCTGACGGAGGTTCTGAACTGCCTGCAAGGCCGCGTGGCGAGCCACGCGGCAGAGCTGCCCGGTTCCACGAACGGTGACACTGGACGGATGTTCCACCCAGGCTTCTCATTGCAGTGCTATTGAGCAACTCATCATGAATCACACTGATTGAAACTCTATTTCATCAACTTGCAGTTGATGAAATTATGTTATTTTATAAAATGTCAACTTTCAGTTGTGCAATGGGAGAGATTGGCATGTTTGGAACTCGACTGCGGCTCGCCCGTAAGCAGGCCGGCCTTTCGATGCGGGCACTCGCCGAACGGATGGACCCCAAGATCACAGCGCAGGCCATCAGCAAGTACGAGGCGGGCAAGATGATGCCTTCCTCGGCGGTTCTGGTCGGCCTCGGCAAAGTACTCGATGTCTCGCTGGACTTTCTCATGAGCACCCAGGTCGAGGCGCTCGACGGCCTTGAATTCCGCAGGCACTCCCACACCTCCGCTCGCGACCGCGCACGCGCCGAAGTTGTCCTCATTGACAATCTGGAACGGTATCTGACCATCGAGGACATCCTCGACAGGCCCTCAGTGGACGACTCCTTCAAGGTCCGTTGCTGCGACAGTGTCGCCACCGAACAACAGATTGATGCCGAGGCCGATGAACTTCGAAGGGTATGGGACCTCGGGATGGAGCCGGTGCCAAGTCTCTGTGTGCTCCTCGAGGATAGGGGCATAAAGGTGGTCGAAGCCGACCTCCCCGAGCGCATCAATGGCTTGGCGTGTCATGTCCTGCGAGACGGCAAGCCGGTCGCCGATGCGATCGTCGTATCCAGTCGAACCAACGTCGAACGCAAACGCTTCACCCTGGCCCACGAACTCGCGCACAGGATCATTCGGTCCACCGGCAACCCGGCCATCAAGCTGGAGAAGGCCATGAACCGGTTCGCGGGTGCATTCCTCATTCCGGGGCAACCTCTCCGGGAGGAAGTGGGGGCCACCCGTCACCGAGTCACCTACTACGAAATCATGCACCTCAAGCACACCTATGGCGTATCGGCAGCGGTCATGCTGGTCCGCCTGGGTCAAGTTGGCATCCTGCGTCCTGCTACGGTCCAACGTGCCTTTTCCACTTTCGCCCGCCCCTGGCGCATGACGGAACCGGAACCTATCTGCGCCAACCAGGGCTTTGGTGCATTCGAAAAACCCCAGCGTTTCAAACGCCTCGTCTGGCACGCAATCGGTGAAGAACTGATCTCGCCGGTTCGTGCAGCTGAGCTTCTCAATGAGCCCCTCGGCGCGATCGAGCGACAGATCAACGGACCAGCTGTCCAGTGACGTGTGCCATTGTCAATGACGCTTCCTGTCTGATCGATCTCCGCAAAGGAGGGGTGCTCGGGGCTCTTTGCAACCTGCCGTATCGATTGATCAATCCACTGCCCGTTCGGGCTTCGGAACTCCTCGACTTCTCGGATCAGCAATGGCAGCACCTCGATGATCGAGGCATGATCACTCATGATCTGACCCCCACCGTACCCTGTCTGTAAACGACTGCTTCTGTCTTGTTACGGCATTAGCCGGACAGCCTTGACATTGTGTGTCACGCGTGCGGGAGGAAACTCATCCCGCAACTCTTATGGACATCGCTCCGGGCTTGGGCACGAGCCCGGAGCCCATCTCCTTTGTCCCCCTACCGCCAGTCCGGACGCGTGACATTCTCGAACCGCCGTCCGGGCAGCTTCAGGCCCCAGGCACGGTGGGTGGCAATGTTCATGGTGTTGTCGATGCGCGAAACCTCGCCCTGGATTACCACCAGCGGCTGCTTTAGTTCCTGCTTGTACGCCTGCCAGACATCCGGCCAGACCGCCACCGGGATCAGGCCCCATTCATCCTCCAGCGTCATGAAGACGGCCTTGGCCAACGGTCGCTGACGGCGCACCACGCGTCCGGCCACGCGCACAATCGTGCCGTGCGCAATCCCGTCCAGTTGGTTGCTGCGCAACACATCGTCGGTCAGCTGGGGCCGCGCCAGTTCCATCACATGGCCGGCCGGCGACAGGCCGAGTGTGGCGTATTCGCTCAGCATGCGGTCCGCCGCGTTTTCGGGAGCCAGATCCGCCATCACCCCGTCCACGGGCAGATCCAGTTCGGGATGGCCGCTGCGCTCCGGACGATGGCGCACGCCGATTTCCCACAGGGCCTGCCGGCGGTTCGTCACGCCCGGCAGGTTGTCCACGGCGCCCGCTCGCACCAGGTTTTCCAGGGCCGCCTGCGGCAGGCGGCTGCGGGAGACCAGGTCGGCCAGGTTGGCGAAGGGGGCGTCGGCCCGCGCCGCCAGCAGGGTTGTGGCCAATCGCGCATCCAGCCCCTTGACCTGGGTCAGCCCCAGGCGCATGGCCCGCGGTCCGTCCGGCACGGTCTTGGGGCCGGAACGGTTCACATCCGGATGGTGCACTGCCAGGCCCATGTGCCGAGCCTCCACCTTTAGGGTCTCCGGATCCCAGAAGCCCATCGGCTGCTGGTTGAACAGCGCGATGAAGAACTCCAGCGGCCAGTAGCACCGCAGCCAGGCCATCTGGTAGGCCGTGAAGGCAAAGGCCAGGGCATGCCCTTCCGGAAACATGTAGTGGGGATTGAACTTGGCGAAGATCCGGGCAGCCGTCTCCTCCGGCACGCCGCGGGCGGCCGCACCTGCGCGGAACACGTCCCAGTAGCGCGCGATTAGATCCTCGTTGTTGCGGCGGGCAAAGGCCCGGCGCAGGAGATCCGCCTCGCGTGCGGTCAGGCCGGCCACGTCCATGCCCAGGTGAACCACCTGATCCTGGAAGAGAATGATGCCCAGTGTGCGCTCCAGCGCCTCTTTTTCCAGCGGATGGTCGTAGGCCCAGGCCGCACCGCCGCGGCGGCGCAGGAACTCCGCCACCCCGTCGTTGGCGCCCACGCCCGGCCGCACCGCGGCCACTTCCATGGCCAGGTCGTAGATGTTCTCCGGCCGCAGGCGCGTGATCGTTTGCATCTGGGCCGCGCTTTCCACTTGGAAAACGCCTACGGTCTTGCCGGCTCCCAGATCCCCGTAGACGGCCGGGTCCGCGATGTCGATGCGACTCAGATCGAGGTCGGTGCCCGTGCGTTCCCGAACCAGCGCCACGGTCTCCTGCATCTGGGAAAGGGCCCCCAGCGACAGCAGGTCAATCTTGACGAAGCCGGCGTCATCCACGCTGTCCTTGTCCCACTGGCAGACCACGCGCCCTTCGATGGCGGATGGCTGCACCGGCACCATATCGGTCAGCGGGATGGAGGAAATCACCATGCCGCCCGGGTGTTGGGCCACGCCCTTGGGAAAGCCGCCCAGCTGGCCGGAGAGGGCGGCCAGTTCCCGCCAGCCCGGCTGCTCCAGCTTGTCCCGGTAGCCCGGCAGGGTGGCCAGTTCGTCGGCCAGTCCGCGGACCCTGGATTCTGCGACTTTGGCCAGCCGTCCGATCTCTTCCGACGGCAGACCCAGTGTGCGGCCCAGATCCCGGATGACTCCCCGCGTCTTGTAGGTGGCGAACATGCCGGTCAGGGCTGCGTGTTCCCAGCCCCACTCCTCAATCAGACGCAGGATCAGCTTCTCCCGGATGTCGCGCGGGAAGTCCAGATCGATGTCCGGAGGGCCGGCCATGTCCTCCGGCATGAAGCGCTCCAGGGGCAGGTCGTAGGCCAGCGGATCCACATGGGACAGGCCAATCAGGTAGCCCACCACCATCACCACGGAGGAGCCTCGCCCCCGTCCGGGCGCCAGCCACGGAGTCGATGCCTCCTGATCCGCATGCCCCAGTTCCTGCATCACTTCGCGTGCCAGCTCGATTACGCGGTGGTAGATCAGGAAGAAGCCGGCCAGCCGGTGCTGGCGGATTCGGCGAAACTCCTCGTCCAAGCGGTCCCGGACCCGGCGCGTCACGCGTCCGTAGCGGTACCGGGCGGCCGCCCGGCACATGGCTTCCAGCCAGCTTTGGGCATCATGGCCCTGCGGTGTCGGGGCATCGGGAAAGCGGTAGCGGTCGGTCATGTAGTGCTCCAGGTTGAAGCCGGCGCAGCGCTCCGCGATGCGTACGCTGTTGGCCATGGCTTCCGGATGGGCCTGGAACGGAAGTGCCAGTTCGGCCCCGTGCTTGAGCCAGTACTGGCTGTTGGCCTTCAGGTGGGCGCGGGCTTCGGACAGGGAGCTGTTGAGACCGATGGCCACCAGGACATCGTGCAAGCGGGCCCGGCTGCGGTCGTGGTACCAGACCTCGTTGGTGGCCACACAGGCCACGCCGCAGTGGTCCGCCAATTCCCGCAGACGCCGGTTGCGCTCGCGATCGCCATGCACCAGGTGCTGCTGCAGCTCCAGGAAGACGGAGCCGCGTCCCAGCCAGGCAATGGCCTGTTCCACGATCTGTCGGGCCTCACGCCAGTGACCGGCCTTGATCCGGTCCGCCAGCAGGCTGCCGGGTGCCCCGGTGAGTTGAATCAGGCCGTTGCCGTCAACCAGCTTCGCCAACTGCCCGGCGGGCAGTCGGGGTGTGCGCCGCTGGCCGTTCCGATGAGCCTGCGAGAGCAGGCGGCAGAGGGCCGCGTAGCCATGCCCGGAATCCGCCAGTAGGGTGACGGGACCGCTGCGTTTCCCTTCCTGCACCACCAGGTCGACGCCGGTGACGGGCTGGATGCCCAGGCTGTTGGCAAGACGGGCAAATTCCAGGGCACCACACAGATTGCCGGTGTCGGTCAGGCCCAGCGCCGGCTGTTCCAGCTCGGCCGCCTTGGTCAGCAGTTCCGAGACGGAGGAGGCACCGGCGTGGAAGGAATACCAGGAGTGGGCGCGCAACTCCACATAGTCTTGCGACATGCTCAGTAGTCCTGTTGGAACCAGTCTCCGCTCTCCAGATCGCGGAAGACGGTGATGCGCTTGCCGGGATCCAGTTCCAGCCGGCAGTAGCGCCGTCGTACCTGTTCCCGGCGCCACCATTCGGTCTCCACCTCCCACAGATCCAGAATGCGGGCCACCCGCTGCCAGCGGCCGTTGCCGACCAGGTCCACCCGGTGCGGCAGGGAGGGCCGTCTGCCGCTCTCCACGGCCAACGGGCGGGGCATGTTCAGGGGATTCAGTTTCTCGCCCAAGGCCCAGCGCCGCTCCGGCAGGCGGGATTCCGGATCGAGCGGGATCAACCGGCCGGCTCCCGCGAGCCGGCCGGCCAGCCGCGTTTGGGACTGGGCCTTGTCGGTGTCGCCCCACAAGGTGTGCTGGCGGCCGACGGTGCGCCGGCTCAGGCCGGAGAGGGTCAGGGTGAGGTGCTCCAGTTCCCCGACCGGATAGCGGGAGGCTCCATCCGGATTGCGCGCGGCCAGTCCGCTGCGCAGGATGCGCAACATCTCGTCACCGTCACTGACGGCCGTGTTCAAGGTGCGCTCGAAGTGCCAGGTGCCGCCTTCGGCCAGGGAGCCCCTGACGGTGACGCGGCGCACGCCTCGGTTGTGGAGTTCGCGGCGTTGCCAGATGCGCTGCGAGAGTGCCTGCAGGCCGGATTCCAGCATGGTCACGGAGTCGGAGGGAAAGAGGAAGTCCAATTGTTCCTGGACGGAGACGGGCAGTGGTGCCGGCACCACCGGTTCCCGATCCACGCCCCGGGCCAGTTCCCAGGCCCGGCGGCCGACCGGACCGAACTGGGCTTCCAGGGCACCCGCGGACTGGCGCGCCAGTTCACCGAAGGTGTGAATGCCGAAGATGCGCAGGCGGTCCGCCATCTCCAGGGACACGGGCAACTGACCGACCGCGAGGGGTGCCAGCTGCCGGCGCATGGTTTGTCGATCCCCGGGCAGGCATTGCACCCCGCCGGCTTCGGCCTGCAGGGCGGCACAGCGGGCCGGGAACTTGCCGGCGGCCACGCCCAGACGGGGTCGCCAGTGGCTGTTGCAGGCGGCCAGCAGGGTCTGGTGCAGGTTGTTCGGGCCGCCGTACAGGCGGGCCATGCCGGTCAGGTCCAGATGAAAGGCGCCTGGTTCCCCCGGCTCAATGCGATCCGTCACCTCGGCCAGGGCTGCAAGCAGATCGTTGGACACCGCCTCGTAGTGCTCCTTGTCGGCCCACAGGGCCACGGCATCCTTGCAGCGGGAGAGGGCTGCCTCAAGCGGTTCCCCCATGCGTGCTTCACCAGCCTGCGGTGTGCGGTCCAGCACGCGCGGACGGCCTTTGCTGCCATCGCAGATGATCAGCGGCCGTCCCTCCAGTTCGGGCCGGCGGCGCAGTTCCGCCTTGGCCGGCAGGTGGGTGATCAGCAGGCAACCGATGGGTTTTGCGGGAGGGTGCACGGCAGTCTTGGAGCGACAGGGCAAAGAGGGTTCGTAAACATGAGTATACCAATATACGAATAATATATCAAATATATTTATGGGCAATCCGGTTGACTCGCTTCGCAATGGCGGATCGGGACGGTTGCGACCCGTTTACGTGGAACGGCGATGTGAACAGGAAGAACCTCGCATGCAGTACGGCCTCGGGGACACATGTCGCCAACGAGCGCGGGATCCGGTCCGTCCCAGGTTCCGGTCACGCGGGCACATGGTGTGGCCGAGAGGGGAAGGGGCTGTCTGACCGGCATCGGCCGTTCCGTCCGTTGGCAGTAGACTCGTCCTGCCGACTCACTTGACCAAGGACGGGAACCCATGCAGGCAGCTCTTGTGGGACTGCAGCATCCGCATGCCATGTCGCATCTGGCCACGCTTCAGCAACTGCCCGAGGTGGAATCCATCGTGGTATGCGGCGAGAGCCGGGAGGATCTGGAACGGGCCAAGGCCGGGCAGGGTGCCAAGGTGACGGCCTGGCACACCGATTTGGCCGGAATGTTGACGGAGCATCGTCCCTTTCTTGCCATCGTTTGCGTTCGCAACGATCGCGGACCCGCCAGTTTCAGCCGGGTTCTGGAAGCCGGCGTCCACCTCATGGCGGAGAAACCCATTGGTCGCAATGCCGCGGAGACACAACAGGTTCTGGATACGGCCGCCCAAGGTGAAGCCCTGCTGTCCGTCTGCTATCAGACCAGGAGCTACCCGGTCTTTCGCCAGATGCGGTCCATCCTCCGGGAGGGCCTGCTCGGAGAATTGCTGTCGGTGGAGGTCCGGGCCCTCTATACCCAGGTCAAGGACCGCAACCCGCGCCACTGGCTGTTCAACAAGGAGCATGCCGGAGGCGGAGTTGTCTCGTGGCTGGGGTGCCACGACCTCGACCGCATTCGGTTCATCACGGGTGAGGATTACGCCACCGTAGCCGCCCAGGTGGCCACGCGCAGCGGTGAGGACATCGATGTGGAGGACATGGCCAACCTGTCATTGACCCTGGAGTCCGGGACGCTCGTGTCCATGCATCTGGGATATGTGCTGGGCCAGAGCGGCTCCGGTTACCACAACCCGGCCGGGAACGACGTGTACCTCGGCGTGAACGGTCGGCTGGGCCGCATGTACGTGACCGGCATTGGCCTGGGCGAAGCCTCCCGGCTGTACGTGGAGACCCTGCACCCTGCGTGGAATGCGGCTCCCAAACGCGCCTTCGAATTCGAGATTGCGGCCTCCCCGGCCTACTGCGGCGTGGCCGGGGAGAATTTCATCCGCCGCTTTGCGCACGCGGCCCAGGGACGGGTGAAACCCCTGACCACGGGCGAGGATGCGCTGCACGTGGCGCGCGTGATGGACGCCGCCTATGCCTCCAGTGAAACCGGACGCAGGATTGCCCTCGTGTAGCTTGTGGCTTCCGGTTCGCTGTCAGTGCCGCATGGCGGCACTGTGCGGTACCAGGATCATGGATGCCTCCACCTCATCCAGACCGTCGGCCGAGGCCAGGGACAGTGTGGCCAGGTTGCCTGCCAGCCAATCCGGCAGCTGATCACAGTAGTGGGCGCTGCCCGGGTGGCCGGACTGTCCCGCGGCGTCAATGGAGAAGAGGTTCGGCGCACCGGGATCCAGGTCGGCGACGATGCGGTAGTTGGCTCCCATGTTGGCTGCGTAGTTGGGATCCATGCCGGTGTTGCAGACGGTGACACCCGATCCTCCGACGGGATTGCCGCCGCGGTCCAGCAGTTCGCCTATGGCCTTGATGTAGGTCAGGGGATGGTGGAGATGGATGCGGTGCAGCCGTCCCCACGTCCACCGGTCCATGTCTGTCCCCAACTGCGTCTCAAGCTGGCGGCAGACCTCCAGCATGGTCCGGGACACCTCATTGCGCCGGGTTTGCTCATTCTCAAACCAGCCTGCAGGATCGCTTCCCAACAAGGTGTTGGCAAGCCCGGCGATGCTGTCGGCCACCTGGGCGGCCACAGCGGGAGGAAACCTGTGCAATGCGACACAGAGTTGCCATTTCGCAAAGAAGGTTTCGAAAAGCGCGCCCCCCACTGCATCCGGCTCCATGTGGCAGTCCCATGCCTGCAACCGCACCGCGGCTTCCCGCACCAATGGGGCGGGGTGCCCGTCCAGCAGGTGTAACAGGTGCGGCAGACAGTCCCTGGCCCTGAGTGACAGCGTGTCCGCCTGCATCTCCCTACAGGCTTGGCGCGTCATCCGGTCGTTGGCTTCCAGCAACTGTCGGACGCGTTGTGCGCGGTGGCCGCTGGCCCAGGTCCCGGACAGCGGATAGGGGTAGTCGTCGCCGGCGGTGCGGTTGTTGGCCGTGCGAATCCAGCCCTGCTGCGGATTGGACATGGCCGGCAGTCCCCTGAAGGGCACCACGCCCTGCCAGGCATCCTCCGGTGCCCACGCCTTGCGGTATCCGCGGTGCCAGTTCCGGCGGATGGGAATGGCCCCCGTGCACTGGTAGCCGATATTGCCTTCCGTGTCGGCAAACACCATGCTCAGGGTGGGAACGCGCCAGTTGGCCAGCGCGGCCCGGAACTCGTCGCACGTGCGCGCCCGGTTGGTTTTCATCAGGGCGCCGATTTCGGCACCCCGCTCGGTTTGGCCGTCCGGTCCCAGGGTGGCGCCCATCCACCGCAGCGAGACGGGTTCGCTGCCGCGGGCGGCCTCCGGCAGGAGGTGATCGACAATCGGGCCCGTAGGCGAGTAGATCACTTCGAGGTCTATGGGATCCGCATCCTTCACCTCGATGCGTTCGGTCAGGGAACGCGCGGATATCCACTCGCCACCGGACAGGAACTGGTTTGGGTGGTCCGTGTCGGTTCGTTCCCGGTACAGGTCCCGTTGGGAGCAGATGTTGTTGGTGATGCCGAAGGCCAGATTGCGGTTGCGCCCGAACAGCAAACCGGGCACGCCGATGTAGCCGGCGCCGGCGGCATCCAGCCCTGCACCGTCCGCCAAGTGTGCCTCGTACCAGCAGGAGACGGCATTGAAGGCAATGTGGGGATCGCTGGCCAGCAGGGGGTGGCCGGACCGGGAACGCGATCCCGCCACGGTCCAGTTGTTGCTGCCGACGGCCGCCTCGGGATCGCCCACGGCCTGCCCCACGGGATCATGCAGGGAGGCCGGCACCGAACCGGGTGGCAGGATGCTTTCCGCGTCCGCTTCGCCCTGCAGGAATGCTTCATACAGTGGTCCGTCCCCCAAGTGTCGACGGGCGATTTCCGGAACGTAGATGACCGGCAGGCGGACGGTCAGGTAGTACTGAAACTCGCACCAGATTGCGAGCGTGTCAATTGGATGCCACGGCTCGGGGGCGTAGTCCAGCAGCGCGAACTCGATGGGCGGATTTTCGCGGCTTTCCTCCATCACCTGGTTGATGCCTGCGGCGAACGCCTTTAATCGGCCGGCAACTGCATCCTGCATGACCTGCCACTGTGCCTTGGCGATGCGCGCAAAGCCGATGGTTCTGGCCATCGTGTCCCTTTGCAGGGCTGTCGGTGCGCCGCCTGTGGCCTCCGGACAGGCCTTGGCGCCCAGGATTTCGGCCAGACGGCCGTGGGCCTGCCGACGGTAGTAGTCCAGTTGCCACAGGCGGTCCTGGGCCATGGCGTAGCCGTAGCCCGTGTACAGGTCCAGGTCCGATTCGGCGTGAATGTGGGGAACGCCGCGTTGGTCGCGGAGGATGCGCACCGAAGACGACACCGCCGAAGGCTGGCGACCGTTCTGGCCGGGCACTCTCTGTTTCAACTGATCGCGCCACCAGGACTGGAAGTCGGCATGGTCCAGGCCTGCCGCCAAACAGGCTTCCTGTGGGGAATGCTGTTGTCCCAAGAGCCGGAGCAGCAGGGCCGAGTCCGGTTGTGAATGTTCCATGACTGTTGCAGTTCCTTGTCCTGTTGGTTTCCATCGATGCCTGAAGGTTACAGGGACGAAGGCAGGGCTTGGTTTTGGTGACAGGTCCCCAATTTCTGGACGAACGCACGGATCGCCCTGCTCCGGGCTCCGGCTTCCGCTCCCCAACGTTTCAGCCAGGGCTTCCGCTTTCATTCACCGCACGACAGGCGCTCCGAAACCGGGTCGAAGGTGCCGCCGATGTCTCGGTCCCCGCCTTGTGCCCGAACGGTCTGCAACCAACCGGATCAATTGTTGTAAATCGCATACATTTATACTATTATTTTTACTGTTGAGGCCATCATCAAAACCGTCCAAATGCAACTTTCCGACCGCAAATACAAGATGTTTTTTGACACTGAAGGCATCCGTGACGCTTTCGTTGGGTTGGCCTGCGAACGGTTGGAACTGGGACAGCCCGACCTGGAATCGGTGGAGGTATTGACTCCGGTGCGGGACGTGGAGGTGTGGGGTCGTTTGCTGGAGACGGTGCAGGACCAGTGCTGGCGCTTCCGCACGCAGCAGGAGGACGGTGTGTTGCTGGCCTGTGAGGTTCAGTCCAGCGCGGAGTACCTGATTCTGATGCGACTGGTGGCCTACGCCAGTGTCACGCTGGTCTCCTTGGACCGCACGGAGCACTTCAGTCGGCGGCGTCCGGTGCCCGTACCGTGTCTGTTCCTGATCTACACGGGCGAGGCGGCTTGGACTCCGACCCCGCTGGACGAGTTGATGCGCGGGTATGTGCCGGTGGCAGGGCCGCTGTTTCCGTACATCTACATGGATGTGCGGCATGATGACTTCAGTGCCTGGGGTTTGCCGCGGGAGTTGGACTTGATGGTGCGTGCGGAGCGCACGAACACGGCCGAGGAGTTTTTGCACAGTGGATACCTGACGGATGTCAGGACTCTGCGGGACCCGAACACGGTGAAGGCCCTGGTGGACTTCATGCGGCGGACTATGCAGGGATGGTCCCGGCAGAGCGCCCAGGATAAGGCGATTTTGGATGCCCTACAATTGGACTGGGAATCAGTCACCACCCCGGAGGAGTTGGCCATGGCGGCAGTGGAAATCCGGCGCGGCTACGTTGCGGTGAAGGAGGCGGGTCGGCAGGAAGGTCATCAAGTAGGACTTCAGGAAGGTCATCAAGTAGGACTTCAGGAAGGTCATCAAGCAGGACTTCGGGAAGGACTTCGGGAAGGACTTCAGGAAGGACTTCAGGAAGGATTGCTGACCGGTGCCCGTCAAACCAAAGTCGACCTGTTGTGTGAGGTCCTGCAGCCGGTGGCCGGCCAGCAGTTCGTGGACGAGCTCCGGGTATGGCTTGAGGATGAAGGGCTTCTGGCGCGTCTGGAAACGAACTCAATCATCGATCTCAGAATCCGATACGGTGCAGACCCGGACAGCCTCCGGCAGGCCGTGCGTAACCTTCTGGACAAGGCCTGACCTGCGGCCGGAAACGCGGAAGAATTTGGAGTTTCGGTGTGGATGAACTCCGTTCAACAACAGACCGCGCCCAAAGATCGCTTCCCTCGTCTTGGCTCATGTTGGGGACCGTTCAGGGGACACCAATTGCGAAGCCAGATGCAGGCTGCACCATCGGAACCGAGGCTTGGGGTTCTGGGCCGAGATGGTCCCGGCGCCACTGTCCAACTCCCTGAGGCCACAATGCGCAATCCGAAGGGCATGTTGAACGGGGCGGTGGACCTATGGCAGGGAAAATCTGGATGTTCCGTGTCGCGATTGGGGAATCAGTCACCACCCCGGAGGAGTTGGCCATGGCGGCAGTGGAAATCCGGCGCGGCTACGTTGCGGTGAAGGAGGCGGGTCGGCAGGAAGGTCATCAAGCAGGACTTCAGGAAGGTCATCAAGCAGGTCTTCGGGAAGGACTTCGGGAAGGACTTCAGGAAGGATTGCTGACCGGTGCCCGTCAAACCAAAGTCGACATGTTGTGTGAGGTCCTGCAGCCGGTGGCCGGCCAGCAGTTCGTGGACGAGCTCCGGGTATGGCTTGAGGATGAAGGGCTTCTGGCGCGTCTGGAAACGAACTCAATCATCGATCTCAGAATCCGATGCAGCGCAGATCCGGACAGTCTCCGGCAATCCGTGCGGAACCTTCTGGACAAACCTTAACTCTGGCTGCGTGACAAGGCGCACCAAGGGCTCCTGAACAGGCTGCATCCCGCTCGCCGTGGCAGTCATCGTGGGGCGCTTTTCACCTCTATAATGCAACGCCAAACCAAGACGGCAGTGGTTTCGGCAATGGTGCCCAAGCGGGCCGGCGGCAACTTGAACTTGTAGGTGGTGCAATCTTGATCCCTGAACTTCTGGAGAGTGTGGAAGGCCTCAGTTTCGGTGCTGCATTGCCCGATCGGCTAGTGACCGGGTATCAGGACTTCCCCGACAATGCCGTCCGGGATGTCCCCGGCGCCGTGCGCTCCGCCATGGATGGATCCGGTCTGTTGGATGCAGTCGAGCCGGGCCAGTCGGTGGCCATCGGCTGCGGCAGTCGCGGCTTGGCCAATCTGCCGGCCCTGACCAGGACCACCATCGAATGCGTGCGGGAACGCGATGCCCAACCCTATCTGTTCCCGGCCATGGGCAGCCATGGCGGCGGTACCGTCGCGGGACAGCTGAAGGTATTGGCCAACTTTGGGCTCACGGAGGAGTCCATGGGGGTACCGATCCGGGCCAACATGGCCGTCCGGCGCACGGTCTGCTTGCCGGGTGGCCCCCAGTTGTACCAGGGCGAGGACTCGGCCCGGGCCGACCATGTGTTGCTGATCAACCGGGTCAAGCCGCACACCAGTTTCCACGGTCCCGTTGAGAGCGGCTTGTCCAAGATGTGCGTTATTGGCCTGGGCAAGCTGGAGGGTGCCCGGACCTACCATGCTCACGGAGTGGAGGTTTTTGTTTCCAACCTTACCGAGGCTGCGCGGTTGCAAGTAGCACACGCGAATGTGCTGGGAGGGGTGGCTGTGGTGGAGAACGGCCATGAGGACACCATGGCCGTGGAAGCCCTGCACGCCTCGGAATTCGCCGGTCCCCGTGAACGGGCCCTGTTGGACCTGGCCCGCACCCACCTGCCGCGCATCCCGGTCTCGCCCCTGGACCTGCTGGTGGTCCGGCGCTTGGGCAAGAACATTTCGGGCACCGGCATGGACACCAACGTGATTGGCCGCTTTGCCGTTCCGGACCTCCCGGATGCCGAGTGGCCGCGCATCACCGTGGTCGCGGTCCTGTCCCTCACCCCCGAAACCGCCGGCAATGCCAACGGCCTCGGACTCGCCAACGTGGCGGCCGGCCGCGTACTCCGGGACATCGACTGGCAGGCCACCTATACCAATGCGTTTGCGGCAGGCGTCATGGGGTTGCGCAAGGCCGCCATGCCGGCGGTGGTGCCCTGCGACCGACAGGTGCTGGAACTGTCCCTGAGCAGCATTCAGACCAGTCCCGAACAGGCCCGCATCCTGTTCATTGACGACACGCTCAGTTTGGGCAGGGCCTGGATGTCGCCCAATCTGGCGGCGGAATGGGACGCCGCGCCGCATTGCCGGACCGGCCCCGAGGCCAGTCTTGCTTTCGACGGCTCGGGCCTCATGACCAGTCCCTGGGATCTGCCCTGAACCTGGGGCGGGTACCGGGCCGCGCAACGCGCAAGGATGTCAATCCGTCCGGCACTTCCCTCTCCATCTTCCCCGTACGTGGACCAGTCCCGCATGTATTCACCGTCCGACCTGGTGCAAGCCGCCGCCGAGCGCATCTTGATCCTGGACGGTCCCATGGGCACGCTGCTTCAGGAACAGCGGCTGACCCCCGCGGACTACGCCGGCGACAGGTTCGGGGACCATGTGCCGTCCGTCATGGGCTGCCACGACTTGCTGTGCCTGACCCAGCCCCGGGTCATTCGGGACATCCACCGGCAATACCTGGATGCCGGGGCGGACATCGTATCCACCAACACCTTTACGGCCACCGGCATTGCCTTGGCGGACTTTGGCCTCTCCGACCTGGCCTATGAACTGAATGTGGCCGCCGCCCGCATTGGGCGGGAGGCCGTGGACGCCCGCGACTACGCGGAGCCGGACCGCCCGCGCTTCGTGGCAGGGTCGGTCGGCCCCACCAACGTGACGGCTTCCCTGTCGCCGGATGTCTCGGATCCAGCCTTTCGCAACACGTCCTTCGAGGCATTGGAGGCGGCCTACCGCGAGCAGGCACGGGGCCTTATGGATGGCGGAGCCGATCTCCTGCTGGTCGAGACGGTGTTCGACACGCTCAACGCCAAGGCTGCGCTCTTCGCCATCCAAGGGCTGTTTCGGGACACGGGGCATTCGCTCCCGATCATGGTTTCCATCAGTGTGGTGGATGCCAGCGGCCGCAACCTGTCGGGCCAGACGCCGGAAGCCTTCTGGCATTCCGTCCGCCATGCGGAACCCTTTTCGGTTGGGGTCAACTGTTCGTTGGGCTCCATGGACATGCTGCCGTACGTAAGTCGGTTGTCGAAAGTTGCAGACACCCGCATCCACTGCTATCCCAATGCCGGTTTGCCCAACGCCTTCGGCGGCTACGACGAGACCCCCGAGGAAATGGCTGCGGCCCTCGGGGGGGCGGCCGCCAGGGGCGAACTGAACATCGTCGGCAGCTGTTGCGGTGCCGGGCTGGACCACACGCGGCGCATCCGGACCGTGGTGGCAGACCTCGCCCCGCGTACCGTGCCCGAACATGCGCCGGCCACGGTGCTGGCTGGAATGGAACCGTGTCGGGTGGCGCCGGAGATCAACTTCATCAACATCGGTGAACGCACCAACGTTTCGGGCTCCGCGCGCTTCCGGCGCCTGATTCGCAGGGATCGCTTTGAGGACGCGGTACAGGTGGCGGTGGAACAGGTGGCCAACGGCGCCCAGATGGTGGACGTGAACTTCGACGACGGTCTGCTGGACGGTCCGGCCTGCATGCGTCGTTTCCTGCGTCTGCTGGCCGGGGAACCCGATGTGGCGCGGGTGCCGATCGTGATCGATTCATCCCGCTGGGAGATTCTGGAGACCGGCCTGCGGGAGGTGCAGGGCAAGGCCCTGGTCAACTCGCTGAGCCTCAAGGAGGGCGAGGAGGAGTTCCTGCGGCAGGCGGACCTCTGTCGGCGGTACGGAGCTGCGGTGGTCGTGATGGCCTTTGACGAGACGGGCCAGGCCGACACGCTGGAACGCAAGCTGGAAGTGTGCCGCCGGGCCTACCGCCTGCTCACGGAGCATGGATTCCCGCCCGAGGACATTGTCCTGGATCCCAACATTCTGACGGTGGGCACCGGGATCGAGGAGCACGACGACTACGCGGTCGCCTTCATCGAGGCGGTGCGGGGCATCAAGGAGGAACTGCCGCACTGCAAGGTGAGTGGGGGCGTCAGCAACATCTCCTTTGCCTTCCGCGGCCAGACCGCGGTCCGGCAGGCGATGCACGCCGCCTTCCTGTACCACGCGCGGGCCGCGGGGCTGGACATGGGAATTGTGGATGCCGGGCAACTGGCCATCTATGCCGAACTGGACCCCGAGCTGCGGGAGCATGTCGAGGATGTGCTCCTGAACCGCCGCCCGGATGCCACCGAACGGCTTGTTGAACTGGCGGAACGGCTGCGCGGCACCCTGGAGACCACCGGGCCCAAGGCGGATCTGGCCTGGCGGGACGAGCCCGTGGCAGCACGGCTGTCCCATGCGCTGGTCAATGGGCTGGACCAGTACGCCGAGGAGGATGCGGCCGAGGCGCTGGCGGAACTGGGGGATCCGCTGGCCGTCATCGAAGGGCCGCTGATGGACGGCATGAACCGCGTCGGTGATCTCTTCGGCGCCGGCCAGATGTTTTTGCCCCAGGTGGTCAAGAGCGCCCGCGTGATGAAGAAGGCCGTGGCCTGGCTTACGCCCTACATTGAGGAGGCACAGGCGCAGAGCGGTTCCGGTACGGCCCAGCCCAGCATTGTCATGGCCACAGTGCAGGGCGACGTGCACGACATCGGCAAGAACATCGTGGGGGTGGTGCTGGGTTGCAATGGTTACCGCATCGAGGATCTGGGCGTGATGGTGGCCGGACAGACCATCCTGGACACGGCCCGTGCCGGACAGGCGGATCTGATCGGATTGAGCGGGTTGATTACGCCGTCCCTGGATCAGATGGTCAACGTGGCCTCCGAGATGGAACGGCAGGGCTTCGACATGCCCCTGCTGATTGGCGGCGCCACCACCTCGCGGCTGCACACGGCACTGCGCATCGATCCCGTCTACTCCGGGCCGGTTGTGCACGTGTTGGACGCCTCGCGCAGCGTCGGGGTGGTGGAACAGTTGACCAACCCGCGTCAGCGTACGGCTTTTGCGGCGTCCATCAAGGCCGAGTATGCGGGCCTGCGGCGCAGCCACGGGGAGCGCGGTCGCAAACGGGAACTGTTGTCGTTGGAGGAGGCTCGGGCCCGGCACTTTCTCTTCGACCCGGCCGAGGCCGACATCGTCCGACCGCGCCATCCGGACCTGCAAACCGTCAATATACCGATCGCCGACCTGGTTCCGTACATCGACTGGACCCCCTTTTTCCATGCCTGGGAGATGCGGGGTGTCTGGCCGGCAATTCTCAACGATCCGGGCAAGGGCAAGGCGGCCCGCGCCCTGCTGGCGGACGGCCAGGCCCGCTTGGAGACCCTGATTCGGGACGGGGGCCTGGACGTGCGCGGAGCCGTCGCGATCTTTCCGGCCGCGTCCGAGGACGAGACCATTCTGGTTTACACGGACGAATCCCGCACGGCGGTGAGGGCGAAGTTTCCGCTGCTGCGACAGCAGGAACCCAAGGGGGCGTCGGCGCGTCAACCAGGTGGTTGCGAATGCAGTCGGGGTTCCTGCTGTACGCGACAGCAGGAACCCAAGAGGGCGTCGGCGCGTCAACTCTGCCTAAGCGACTGGATCGCGCCGGCCCACAGCGATGTCGCCGACTGGCTGGGATGTTTTGCGGTGACGGCCGGCTTGGGCGTGCCGGAGTTGAGTGCCGAATTGAAAGCGGCTCACGACGACTATGGCGCCATTATGGTGCAGGTGCTGGCCGACCGGCTGGCGGAAGCGGCCGCGGAGTGGCTGCACCTGAAGGCGCGCACCTGCTGGTGGGGCTATGCCGAGGACGAAGCGCTGGACAATGCGGGCCTGATCGCCGAGCGGTATCGCGGTATTCGTCCGGCACCCGGCTACCCGGCCTGCCCGGACCACACGAGCAAGCGGACCATCTTCGCCCTGTTGGAGGCCGGGGAGCGTGCGGACATGTCCCTGTCCGAGACGTGCGCCATGTGGCCGGCCGCTTCTGTCAGCGGATTCTGGTTCGCCCATCCCCAGGCCCGGTACTTCACGGTGGGCAGGATTGGACGCGACCAGTTGGAGAGTGTGGCTTCCACCTCAGGGATGGACCCGGAGGAAGCGGAGGGTTGGCTGAGGCCCAACCTGACTCGTTAAGGGTTCCCTGGGCGGAGTAGGGACCGGACGGTCTTCGGTTCCAATCGGGTGAACCTGTCGGCAACTTACACGGGACGGAGGGGTTGCTGGCTGGCGGGAGGCAGGTGGCCATGGCCGCGCCCGGGTCCGGGACTGGGCAGGGAAGGAACGCAGGACAATGTCGCGGCTACCGGTTGCCTTGTTCCCTCGGAGGTGCTGCCAGGCAGGACGCGGCCAGTGTCGATCATAGGAAGTGACGAATTCTCGCTGCGAACTCGTCTCTCGTTAATTCATCCGCGGTGGGGGGCATACGCGGGTACACTCGCAGGAACCCGTCCGCGGTTTTGCGCGGATGGATATGGAAGTGGACATGAGGCACCTCCTGGAACGCGGCAGGGCCGATTGAATGCCAAAGGCTCATCCCGTCGTTGGGAAAAGCGGCATCAACGGCGCGGGTGACACGTATGAGGGTTGCCATGACCGCGGCCCCCGTTGTCTCGTCCAGATGACGGATGTCGCAGACGTGCCGTCGCGGGATGACCAGTGTATGCCCGGAGTGGAATTGTCGAATGTCAATAAAGGCCATGGTCAACTCGTCTTCGTACACAACGCTCGCGGGCCTTGTCCCATTGGCAATATCGCAGAATATGCAATTTCCATTCATGGAAACCTTCTTGGTTCGACTTGGTGCGAAGCCAGGGTGGGCACGTGGTTGCCGTCAAGTGCAGGCGGTTGGGGGATCCGGCTTCTGTCTTCACCTCCGGGTCAAGTGTATTCGCGACTTCTTCCGCTCGAACCAACCCTCGGCCGGTTGGTCCCGATAGGGTCCGTGTGCCGCGAGCCAAGCCGTGGCCGCGGTGCCTCGGGTGTTGCGCCAGATTGAGCCCGGGAGGTGACGGAGTCGGCCACCTTTCCCCACTGCCTCGAACCAGACCGGGCTCGGGCCCAATGCAGTGAAGCTGCAACAGTGCCTCGCTTTAAACGGACTTGACAGGACTCACGTGCCTGCATACAGTGCACCCCATGGCTATCGTCATACGCATCGATCCTGTGCGGCCCCTGCCGGATGGAATGATCCGATACCGGTCGCACGGAAAATCAAGCAGGCTGCTCTTCATCCGAAATGGCCAGGGCGGTTGCCCGGCTGCGACCGGGCCCATCCCAAGCCGCAGCATTGCCGCCATGTGCCGTTGCGTGGCTCCGGCCCACGTTTAACCTTGCCGGTTCACTCATTGTTTCTTGGTCAACTGTGCATATTGAAGGAGTTGCGACATGAAAAGATTTCTATGGTTGCTGACGGCACTGGGCATGACTTCCGTCTTGCTGCTTGCAGCCTGCGTCCCGGTGGCGGAGGAAGGACCCGAGAAGGTTGAGATTCTGTTCTGGGACCAGTTCCCCGACGTATCGGACCAGATGGATGCCCTGGTGGCCCGTTTCAACGACAGCCAGGACCGTATTGAAGTGGTGCGGGAAAGCTACACGACGACGGCCATGCGCGATGTGATCCGCACCGCGCTCAGTTCCGGAACCGGCCCCGACCTCTTCTACTACGATCTGGGGCCGGGCTTCGCCGGTGTTTTGGCCCAGGCCGGCCTGCTCATGCCCTTGGACGAAGCCTATACCGAACAGGGCTGGGACCAACGCATCTACCCTTGGACCCTGGCTCGCAGCACCTTTGACGGCCACGTCTACGGTGTCGCCAACGAACTGGAGTTCATTGGCGTCTTCTACAACATGCGCCTGTTTGAGGAGCATGGCTGGAGCATCCCCAACAGCTGGGAGGAACTGGTCGCCATGTGTGGCCCGATCCAGGAAGCCGGTCTGATCCCCCTGGCCTTCACCAACGGGTCCAGTTGGCCCAGCTACCACATGTTCAGCATCATGATGAACAACAAGGTGGGCCGCGACCGGCTGACGCGCATGATTTCCGGTATTGATTCCTGGGATCACCCGGACACGGTGGATGCCATCCAGAAATTCTTCGTCGACCTGCCGGCCGCAGGCTGCTTCATGGACGACTTCGACGCCGTCAGCTACGATGACGGCCTGGCCCTGTTCCAGACCGGCAGGGCGGCCATGCTGCCGAGCGGCACCTGGCTGGTGGAGGCCCTGTCCAATCCGGACAACACCACGGAACCCATCGGCTTCTTCTTCCTGCCCCCCATCGACGGCAATCCCGTCGTGGTCCCCGGCGGCATAGGCTCCGGCTGGGTTGTGAGTTCCGCGACCGAACACCCGGACGCGGTGCTGGAATTCCTGGATTACCTGATCGGTGACGAGATGGGCACATCCTGGGTCACCGAGATCAACGCGGTGCCCGCCTATCCCGTCGATACGGCGGACCTGGACCTGCCGGCCCTGCTGGTGCTGGCCCTGGACATCATCGGCTCGCAGGCCGAAAGCATGGGCTACAACATTGATGTGGTCGTGCCTGCCGGTTTCAACCAGGTGCAGTGGGACGGCTTCGCGGCCATTTTCCAGGGTGTCAAGACCCCCGCGGAAGTGGCGACCGAACTCCAGGCCGCCATGGACGAGGCCATCGCGGCCGGCGAGGTTGTCAATCTCACCGAGTAGACAAATCCGTTGGCTCCAAACCTGATACGGACATCCGGGGGTGGCGGCCCATCCCCCGGATGTCCTGGCCTTCCCCCGGGGGGGGACCCATCCTCGATGGGCCTGAGTGGATTGTGACCGTTCGACCTCGCAACCTGCGGCGCAGCTGGCGTCGCCAGGCTCTGCCCCTGCTGTTTGTCCTCCCCGCCTTGCTGGTGTACGCGTTGTTTGTCCTGTGGCCGTTCGTCAACACCATCTACTACAGCCTCACGGATTGGGACGGGGCCCAGCCGGTCAAGAACTTCATCGGATTGGCCAACTACCGGGACATGTTCGCGGATCCCCTGATGTGGCTGTCCCTGCGCCACAACCTGATCTGGATCGCTCTGGGGACCCTGACACCGGTGGTGATTGGCCTGGTGCTGGCCAACCTCGTCTGGAGCGGCGTGAAGGGACGCACCCTGTTCCGCACGATTTTCTTCATGCCGGTCGTGTTGGCATCGGTCGTGGTCGGCATCATTTGGCACTGGATCTACCATCCGCTGTTCGGCCCCGTCAACGTGGTGTTGCGGTCCGTGGGTTTGGAGGAGGTGGCCCGCGGCTGGCTGGGCGATTACGACTGGGCCCTGTACGCCCTCCTGCTGGCAGGCCTCTGGGCCTATTTCGGTTTCTGCTTCGTCATACTGCTGGCCGCGCTCCAAGGCATCGACATGGAGCTCCACGATGCCGCCATGATCGACGGAGCCGGGTCGTTCAAGCGTTTCTGGCATGTAACCGTGCCCCAGTTGGCTCCGGTCCTGACCATGCTCACCGCGTTCACTCTGATTGGCGGTTTCAACGTCTTCGACATCATTTTCGTCACGACCAGGGGAGGACCCGCGAACGCCACCGACGTGCTGGCGACGTACACCTACCGTCAGGCCTTCACACTCAATGAGGCGGGTTACGGGGCCACTCTGACCATGATGATCACGGTGCTCTCGCTCATCGCGTCCTACACCTTCATCACGTTGCGCGAACGGGGGCAATAGCGGCCATGCGCAGTGCCACCCTCCCCCGCGCCTCCGGGCGTCGCGGAGCCTTCCTGTTGACGCTAATCAAGTACGCCATTCTTGTGATGGTGGCCATCCTGTGCCTGATGCCTTTTGTCTGGGTGTGGTCCTCCGCCTTCAAGCCGTCGCTGGAAATCGCGGACACCCCCCTCGCCCTGCCCCGGGAACCCACGCTGCAGAACTTTGCCAATGCTTGGGTCCAGGGACGTTTCGCGAAGTACTTCATGAACAGCGTGATTGTCACGGTGCCCATCGTCGGTTTCACGCTGCTGTTGGCCTCGCTGGCGGGCTATGCATTCGCCCGGCACTATTTCCGGGGGCGGCTGACCCTTTTCTACGCGTTTCTTGTGGGTCTGACCCTGCCCTTCACGTCCATCATGATCCCTCTTTACTACACCTTGCGGGATACGGGGCTTCTGGGTACGTACTGGGCCATGATCATTCCCCAGACCGCCCTTGGCCTGCCCTTTGGCATCTTCATCATGCGCGCCTTCTTCCAAAGCCTGCCGCGCGAACTGGAGGATTCGGGCCGTGTGGATGGCTGCAACGAGTTCGGGGTCTTCTGGCGGGTTATGCTGCCCCTGACCGCTCCGGGAATGATCACGCTCGGCATCTTCAGTTTCCTGGGGGCATGGAATTCGTTTCTGCTGCCCCTGATCTTCATGCAGCGGGAGAGCCTGCGTCCCCTGGTCGTGGGGCTGATGTTTTTCCAGTCAAGGTATACGCGCGACTTTGCCCTGATCATGGCCGGCGCCACCATCATCAGCGTACCGGTCATTGTGGTCTACATCATTTTCCAGCGCCAGTTCATACAGGGTCTGACGGCAGGAGCCGTCAAAGGCTGACGTTCCAGTCTTTGGAACCTACACCTGTCTATCCTGATGTGGCACCATGCCGGCATCCCGCCTGGAACGCCGGTGCCGACAGGCCGGACGGTTGTCCGGTTGACCGCGGCGTGCAGGTCGCGGTTCATGACCAGGCCGCAGGCATGGCACGCGTACTGGTACATGACATAAGGGAAATCGGCGGGTCCGCCCCGAACCACAACAGGTGGGGAAGTGTCGGTTGCCTGGTGCGTTTCGGCAGACATATCCCACATACGGTATACGCATGGATGGACAATCTGACCGTCCCTCAAATCCCGACCGGACAGCTAACAGCGGGAGCCCCTTCCTTGGTAATGACGTGGACAGTTTCCACTCCGGTTTGCGTCTATTGGGCGCGTGGGCGATTCGGGAACGGGGAGCTGTCCAGGTAGGCGACCTCCTGGATAGCATGAAGACTTCCGACAGCCGGTCCGCCGAGATAGATCACTTGTGGCAAATTCTGCGCAGATTCGAACTGCGGAGTCTGGTGGATCTCGCCGAGGATGTTGCGGATCTGAATCGCAGTATTGATGACTTGCAAACTGTCGTCGGGCCTCGCCAAATCGAGATATTCAGACAGCGTGCACTTGAGGGGCGGACACTGGCGCAAGTCGGGCAAAGTTTTGGTTTGACCCGTCAACGGGTGCAGCAACTGGTAAAGCAGATCGAGCCACTGCTGTTCTGCGCAATGCACCGCGACGAGTTCTGGTGGCTCCGAATCCGTGCCCATGACCTGCGGTCCAAGCTGGGCTTCGGTGCCCTGGAGGGACACGCGGCGACGTTCGACGCAGTGGAGACGGCTTTGACCGGCGTTCGCAGCGACATTCGCTGGTTGGTGAGGATACTGTTGCTCGAGTGTGCCGGACCATACTTGAGCCAAGGGGGTTGGCTGACCTTGGACTGGTCCAGGTTGGTTGACCGGACTGACCTGCTCCGTTGTGGGGATGCACATGGTCTGGTGCCTGTGCAAGCTGCCCGGCAGATGCTTATACAGCGAGGGTTGAGGCCTGAATTCCATAACGCATGGCTGTTGACGCATGGCCGCATGCGTCTTTTCGGGACCCATTTGGCGGATTGGTCGGGCAATGTAGTCGACAAATGTGCAGCCATGTTGTCGTTGTTGCAACGGCCCGCCACCGTGGAAGAGTTGGTGGGGTTGGTTGGTGAAGGCCACAACACCAAGGGGGTCCGGAACCGAATGGTTGAGGATCCGAGGTTCATCAGGATCAACAAAACCGAATTGGCACTGAAAACCTGGGGTCTGGACGAATATTCGGGCATCACCGCGGAGATCAGAAAATGCATCCTTGCGGCAGGCGGCGAGGCAGCCGTTGACGACATCGTGACCTCGATAGCGAGCAGGTTTGGGGTCAAGCAAACTTCGGTGGAACTGTATGTACACGCGCCGAAGTTCGAGTTCCAAAGTGGCCGTGTGCGCATCCGCGGTGGACCAGCAACTGAGGAACCGCGTCCGTTAGGAAGGGATACCCCCTTGCCTGGGGTGTTTGAATCGAGCCGGGGTCAAGTTCACTTGGTTGTCGACTCCGAAGCCATCCGCGGCAGTGGTCGCCCTTGCAGCGTTGAACTATGCCGACAACTTGGGATCGAGCCCGGGCAGTCTCGCCGGTTCAAGTTTGCAGAAGGGAGCGTCCATGTTGGATGGCCCGAGACATCTCCGTACCCAAACTTGGGCTCGGTCCGAAAACTGCTTCACCACATTGGCGCGTCCCTGGGTGACCAGGTATTGCTGGGGTTCGACTCGACAACCGGCAAGGTGGAAGCAAGGATTCAGTAGACGAACTGAAAATCGGGGGAGGCCATATCGGAACCGGCCCGTGGTGCCATGGCATAGGGCTTTGGGAGAACGGACCGGTAGAGAGCTTTCGTTGTGTGTTTCTGGCGGGCCAGGCCGTCGGAGACACCCTTGACCATCGCCACCGGTCGTTTGCTGCCCTCGCTGAGAGACTGGTCTCATCCATCAGCACCCCGGGCTGAGGGTTCCCATGAGACTGTAGAGATACGTTTCCATTATGGATGTTATATAATCGATCCCGTATTGGGATCGCAAAAGTCGACCGTGCGCATCATTGCCAGACGAACACTGCGAGAATTCTGGGAGAGCCACCCGAACGCCGAGGACCCGCTGCTCAGCTGGTATCGCACGGTTCGGCATGCAGATTGGGCTACGCCGATGCAGGTGAAGACCAGCTTCCCCAAGGCCGACATGGTTGGCAACAACCGCGTGGTCTTCAACATCAGAGGAAACCACTACCGCCTGATTGCAAAAATCGACTACCGGCACCGGATCGTGTTTGTCCGCTTTGTGGGCACACACGCCGACTACAACCGTATTGATGCACGGGAGGTGTAACCCATGGTCAACGTTAGGCCGATTCGCACCGAAGCCGACTACGAAGCCGCCCTGGCGCGTGTCGACGAACTGATGGATGCCCGCGATGGGACGTCCGAAGAGGAAGAGCTTGAAGTGCTCGTCACCCTTGTCGAGGTCTACGAAGACAAGCACTACCCCTTTGGCTACCCCGACCCGGTCGCCGCCATCAAGTTCTGCATGGATCAGCATGACCTGACTCCGCGTGACCTGATTCCCTATATCGGAAGTCGCGCCCGGGTCTCCGAGGTGCTCTCGGGCAAGCGTCCGATCACAATGTCCATGGCGCGTGCCCTTCACGAGCACCTTGCCATTCCCGCCGAGGTGTTATTGCAAAAGCCGGCACCAGACAATGATGGGTCGCCCGCCGGTCTTGCTGCCGGACGCTTTCCCTTGAAGGCAATGGCCAAGCGCGGATGGATCGCCAATCCACCCGACTTGAAGGACCGGGCGAGCGAACTGGTAGCAGGGCTTCTCGACCGCGCCGGTGGCTCCGATGCGCTCGCCGCGGTTCCGCTCTACCGCAAGAACGACCAACAGCGCATTAACGCCAAGACGGATCCATATGCCCTACGGGCCTGGTGCTGGCAGGTGCTCGCCTCCGCGAACGATGGACCTCCCAGCACCCCGTATAAACCAGGGACCGTCACCCCCGATTTTCTGGCAGCCGTCGCGCGTCTGAGCCCATCGGAAGATGGACCCCTGAAGGCACGAGACTACCTCGCCGACCATGGGATTGTTCTGCGGGTGGAGCGCCACCTCCCGAAAACACACCTGGATGGAGCCGTCTTCCACCTGCCGGGAAAGCCACCTGTCATCGGTCTGACTCTTCGCTACGATCGCATCGACAATTTTTGGTTCTGTCTCCTGCATGAACTGGCGCATCTGGGATGCCACCTCGACGACCGTCCCGAAGGCTTTGTCGACGACCTGGAGCTTCCAGGCAATGACGCCCACGAAGCCGAGGCCGATGAGTGGGCGCAGGAAGCGCTCATCCCTCAAGATGAGTGGGACCAAGGCCTGCTCCGGGACAAGCCGACCACCTTGGATGTGGTCTACTTCGCAAACAAGGTTGGCATTCATCCGGCCATCGTCGCCGGTCGGGTGCGGTACGAGACCGGCAACTACCGGCTCCTCTCACAACTGGTCGGGTCCGGCAAGGTCCGTCAGCAGTTTGAGGAGGTGTAGGCCGTGGATTGGATGGGGACTTATATACCTGTGTACCAGGGACTGTGCGCGACCATGAACGGAAGCCGTGGGTGTGGTGAGCACTGCACGGCCTCCTGACAGGCAGGTTGGAGATGACAACCCGGACTACTAAACCAGAGTCTACAACCGAGAACCGCGTCGAGCGGTACCGCGTCCGCTTCGACAGCCGCGCCCAAGCCGCCTTGTGCGCCCAGATAGCGGGCGCGTGCCGGCTGGTGTGGAACGTCCTGCTGGCCGACTGCGAGCAGCGGTATCGGTTGGTACGTGCGTACGGCCAGTGGACGGACTTCGCGCCTGCGAACCGACGAACCTGTCCACGTCGTTCTTCACGCTGGGCAAACGGTTCACGGACATCAGGAGCCGGTGTTGGCTTTGGTCCACGAGTTGGCGGTCCACGGCCTGAACATGCTCCGCCATCACGTTCAGCATGTCCACGTTGAGCGTAAGCCCCAATCCACCGAAGGGATGAGGGTGGCGTCGCGATTCAGGGATGAGTAAAGTGCTCCCGGCCTCGGGGATAATGGTTTTCGACCAAGGAAACCACCCTGAAACAAGGAGCACCCATCGGATGCTACCACTGGAGCCGCCCGACCGTATCCAAGTCGCCTTCGACGACCACCGCCTGGTGTCCAACGCCGGCCTGCTGTTGCCGCTGACCCTGGCCCATCATCTGGGGCTGGGACCCCTGGTGGACCGCCATGTGGACCTGGGGGATGCGCCGGGTCGGGCGAACGCCGGAGACAAGCTGCTGACGCTGGTGGCATCGGCGCTGGCGGGTGGCGACTGCCTTGACGATGCCGATGCCCTGCGCGCGGGCGGGACCGCGCGGGTGATGGGCTGCACGGTCAAGGCACCCTCCACGCTGGGGACCTTCCTGCGCAGTTTCCGTTGGGGCCACGTGCGCCCGTTGGACCGGGTCAGCCGCGCGGTGCTGGCCCGCGCCTGGGCGGCGGGGGCCGGTCCCGGCGACGGGCCGTTGACCATCGACCTGGACTTCACCGTCTGCGAGACCCATGGGCTGGGCAAGGAGGGGGCCCGCCACCACAACTACGCGGGCCAGAGGGGCTATCACCCGTTGCTGGCGGTGGCCGCCGGCAACGGTGACGTACTGATGGTCCGCCTGCGCCAGGGCCGGGCCCACACGGCGCGCGGCGCGGCCCACTTCCTGCGGGAAACCATCAGCCGGGTGCGCCAGGCCGGAGCCACGGGCCCACTCACCGTGCGGGCCGACAGTGGTTTCTACACCCACGGCATCGTCGCCCTCTGCCGCGACCAAAAGGTCCGCTTCTTCATCACCGTCCGCCAGCACCCAGCCTTGCGCCAGCGCATCGAGGCCCTTCCCGAGGAGGACGGGACGCCCATCCCCTACGGGATGGAAGGGGCCGCGGACGTGGCCGAGACCACCTACACGCCCTTTGCGGACAAGGCCGACGCGGCACCCGTGCGCCTGATCGTGCGGCGGGTGAAGCCCACGCCCGGCTCCCAGCTGGCCCTGTTCACCGACTACAGCCATCACGCCTTCATCACCGACCGCGAGGGCGACACGCTGGCACTCGAGGCCGACCATCGCCGCCACGCCGAGGTGGAGCATGCCATCCGCGACCTGAAGCATGGCGTGGGCCTCAACCACCTGCCCTCGGGACGCTTCGCCGCCAACGGCGCCTGGCTGGCGGTCCAGGTCCTGGCCCACAATCTGGCCCGCTGGACCGGACGCCTCGGGCTGGGCCAGCCGCTGACGACCACCAAGACCCTCCGGCGCCGCTTCTTCGCCCTGGCCGGACGCATCACCCGCAAGGCCCGCCGTCTCACCTTGCATCTTCCCCAGGCCTGGCCCTGGCAAAACCCGTTCCGCGCCGCCCTGGCACGCTTGCGCGCCCTGCCCCTGCCTCCCTGATCGCGCCACCGGTTTGACCCGCCCCCCCATCGCCTGGCTCAGGTCCGCCAGGCCGGTCCCGGCGCGTCGCCTGCTGCTATCCGCTCGCCAATCTTGGCTGTGGCCGGTGCCGCAACACGTCCCATACCCCCTCCCAGAGCCGGCACACCCGACACCCGGCCCCATCCGTCGGGTTCAACACCTGCCAGCACAGCCTCCCCACCTTCAAACCTCGGAGCACCAGCCCCACCGCATCCCCTTCGGTGGATCCGGGCTTACCTTACGGCCCGGGTGCCTGTCGTTCCAGCCCACACGCGGGTATACAATGAGTCCGATGTCCCCCGCTTAGGCAATGGAAGGCCGGCCGGCGCGCCGCACATGAAGAAAAAAGTCCTGGTGACCGGTCCCGCGGGCCGGATCGGCGTCTCCCTGACCGAATACGCCCTCGACCGCTACGATCTCAGGCTGGCCATTCGCTCCACCCCGATGCCGGAGCACTTGGCGCACGTGCCAACCGTGTCGCTTGACATTACGGATCCGGACTCCTGCCGGCAGGCCTGCGAAGGCATTGACGCCGTGGTGCACCTGGCCGCCGAAGCCAGTACCGAAGCAGACTTCCGCACCTCGCTCCTGCCCCGCAACCTGCTGGGGGTCTACAACATCCTGGAGGCCGCGGTGGCGGCCGGCTGCCAGCGGGTGGTGCTGTCCTCCTCGGTCCAGTCCATTGCCGGCTATCCCCTCGATCACCAGGTGCAGGAGGATTCCATCCCCCGGCCGCTGAACCTCTACGGGGCCACCAAGGCCTTCGCCGAGGCGATTGGCCATGTCTACGCCAAGTCGCACGGCCTGTCCTGCCTGGTGGTGCGCATCGGCACGTTCGAGCACAACCAGTTCCCGTTCCCGGCGAACGGCCGCAATCTCAGCACCTTCATCTCGGCCCGGGACATGTCCCAGCTGCTGTGCTGCTGCGTGGACGCGGACCCCGACTTGGACTACGCCGTGGTGCACGGCGTCTCGCAGAATCGCTACAAGCGCATGGGCCTCACACAGACCCGCAGTCTGGTTGACTACAAGCCGCAGGACGATGCCTTCGCCTGTTTCGAGGTGGGCATTCCCTATCGGGACCGCTGGTTCGAGGAAGCCTACGACGGGCAGAGGCCGGAACAGCCGGTCAAGCCCAAGGCCTGACGGCCCTCCCTTTCCATCCCCCTACTGTTCACCCAACGCTTTGCCGACAGTTTCAGGAGTCGTTCATGTCCACCCCCATCCGCATATCCGTGATCGGTGCCGGCAGCGCCCAGTTCTCCTTGGGTCTGGTCAAGGACATCTGCCTGACCGAAAGCCTCAACGGCAGCCAAATCAGCTTCATGGACATCGATGGCGACCGCCTGGAGATGATTCACAGGCTGGCCAGCCGCTACGCCAACGAATTGGGTGCGGACCTGGGTTTCGATCTGACCGAGTCAATGGCCGACTCCATGCAGGACGCGGACTTCGTGATCAACACGGCCTCGGCCCACACCCACGCCATGCAGCGGCTGATCCGCGAGACCGTCGAGAGCTACGGCTACTACCATGGTGGCGGCCTGGGTGGCGGCAACTACCACAACCTGCAGCTGATGCTCGATGTGGTGGGCACAATGGAACGGATCTGTCCCGATGCCTGGCTAATTCAGAGCGGCAACCCGGTCTACCAGGGTTGTACCCTGATGACCCGCGAGAGCGACATCAAGGTGTGCGGTCTCTGTCATGGCCACTACGGGGTGCATCAGATCGCCAACACCCTCGGTTTCGACCTCGATGAACTCACGTGGCAGGCTCCCGGCCTCAACCACAACATTTGGCTGACCCACTTCCTCTACCGCGGCGAGGACGCCTATCCCGTCCTGGAGGACTGGATTGCCAATGAGGCCGAGGAGTACTGGCGGTCGCACGAGGCGGAGCGCACCCACGACATCCAGATGTCGCGCGGCACCATCCACCAGTACCGGATGTTCGGCCTGATGCCCATCGGCGACACGCCGCGGTCCGTCGGCTGGTGGTACCACACCGACCTGGCCGTCAAGAAGCACTGGTACGGCGAGCCCTTCGGCGGACCGGACACACATATCGCCCGTCCCTACTTTGTGAAGAACCTGGAAGAGCGGCTGGCTCACATGCAGGCCGTGGCGGAGGACGAGTCCGCTTCGCTGATCGAGGCCTTCGGCCAGGAAAAGACCAAGGAACAGCAGGTTCCGATCATTGACGGCCTGGTCAACGACAACGAAGGACAGTTCCAGGTCAACGTGCCCAACTACGGCGCCCTGCCCGGCGTGCCCGACGACGTGGTGGTCGAAGTGCCGGCCATCGTCAATGCCAAGGGCATCCAGCCGCTGCGCGTGCATCCCCTGCCCGAGAAGATCATGTACGACCAGATCCTGCCGGGCTGGCTGCATATGGAGCGCGACCTGCTCGCCTTCCAGACCGGGGACCGGCGCACCCTTCTGCTGAACGCCCTCGAGGCCGGCCAGACCCACGATTACGACCAGGCCCTGAACGCCCTCGAGTCCGTGCTGGCCGTGGAGGGCAACGAGGACGTGAACGCCCACTACCGCTACGGACCCGGCGACAGCCTGCTGCGCGAACGGCTTAGCCTCGCCGCGGCCAACGGCGCTTCGCCCAACGGCTCCCGCCCCGCCTGATCTCCACCTTCATCTGATCATCTCCATTCCAAAGTCATCATGTCCACACCCATTCGCATCTCCGTCATCGGCGCCGGCAGCGCCACGTTCTCACTGGGGCTGGTCAAGGACATCTGCCTGACCGAGAGCCTCAACGGCAGCAGCATTAGCTTCATGGACGTGGATGCCGGTCGGCTCGACCTAATTCACACGCTGGCCACGCGCTATGCCGATGAGTTGGGGGCCGACCTCAGTTTCGATCTGACCGAAAGCCTGCCGGAGACCCTGCAGGACGCGGACTTCGTCATCAACACGGCTTCCGCCTTCTCGCACGGCCTGCAGCGGGAGGTCCGCGAGGTCATCGAACCCTACGGCTACTACTACAACGGCGGTCTGCACAGCCACAATTTCTACAACCTGCAGCTGATGCTGGACGTGGTCGGCCACATGGAGCAAATCTGTCCGGATGCCTGGCTGATCCAGAGCGGCAACCCGGTCTACCAGGGCTGCACGCTCATGACCCGCGAGAGCGACATCAAGGTCTGCGGGCTCTGCCACGGCCACTACGGCGTGTACGGGATCGCCCGGACAATCGGCCTGGAGGACCTGCACAGGGTGACCTGGGAGGCCCCCGGCCTGAACCACAACATTTGGCTCACCCGGTTCATCTACGAAGGCCGGGATGCGTATCCCCTGCTGGAGGACTGGATTGCCAACGAGGCCGAAACCTACTGGCGCGACCATCGCGCCACCAGCACCCACGACACCCAGATGTCGCGCGGCACCATCCACCAGTACCGCATGTTCGGCCTGATGCCGATCGGGGACACGCCGCGCGCCGTGGGCTGGTGGTACCACACCAGCCTGCCGGTCAAGAAGCACTGGTTCGGCGAGCCCTACGGCGGGCCGGACACCCACATTGCGCGTCCCCAGCATGTCCAGAAGCTGGAGGATCGCCTGGCGCACATGCAGGCCGTGGCCGACGATCCCAAGGCCAGCCTGATCGAGGTGTTCGGCGACACCAAAACGCACGAACAGCAGGTACCCATCATCGACGGCCTCGTCAACGACAACGAAGGCTACTTCCAGGTCAACGTGCCGAACCACGGCGCGCTGCCCGGTGTGCCGGACGACGTGGTGGTCGAAGTACCGGCCCTTGTCAACGCCAAGGGTATCCAGCCCGTGCGCGTCCAGCCGTTGCCCGAGAAGATCATGTACGAGCAGATCCTGCCCGGCTGGCTGCAGATGGAACGGGAACTCCTGGCCTTCCGGGACGGCGACCGTTGCGCCCTGCTGTTCGATGCGCTTGAAAGCAACCAGACACGGGAATACGACCAGGCCCTGTCCGCCGTCGAGGAAATTCTGGCGCTCAGGGGTCACGAGCAGATGAACGAACACTATACCTACGGTACGGGCGACAGTCTGCTGCGGGCCCGGGTCAACGGTGCGGCCGTGAACGGGAGCCGCGCGGCGTGATGAGCGTCGGTCTGGCGGTTGACATCGCGGTTGCCCACATCGGCGACCGGGAGGCCACCGCGCGCATCACCGACCTGCTGACCGACCTGCATGGTTCGGAATACGAGTTCGCGGTCCGGCACGTGCGCGGATCGGCGACCCTCTATCCCGTGCCGGGCCGGTTGACTGCCTGCTTCCTGATGGAAGCGCAGGGGGCGGGGCTCAGCATGTTCCAGGGCGACTTGGTGCGGCGTCCGGATGCCGGGTTTCCCGCCAGGACCATCGGCGACGACCTGTCGGAGGTCACCGAAAGGCGCTGGCATCCGGTTCAGGCCGGGGACACGGTCTGTATTGACGATCGTGCCCGTTCCATGGCCAGTCTCTCGGGCGATTTGGCCTGGTTCGAAGTGTCGATGCCGGTTACCGACTATGTGGCTCCGCGCCTTACGCCGCTGCGCAACCTGAAGGACAAGCCGGGTGGCTGTGCGGCCCACGCCGGCGCGTTCCGCCGCGAGGCGCTGCCACCCGTCAGACCGGCGGCTGCAAACCTCGACCAGCGGGGCGTGAACCGGATCAACATGCATGCCTTGGACATGCGGACCGATCGGGATCCGCCGCCATCCCCGCACTGTCATGGTCCGGTGGCCGCGGGCGACGCGGGTTTCGTGAATCATTCCGAAACGGCCCTCGTCCTGCCGCGCAGCCTGTACGGACTGCCGTCCCATGGCGCGGGCCTCCCGGAGCAGGTCGAAATGTATCCCAGTGTTTCGGACCCCGTCGGGGAGCCGGCCGTGGTTCCGGTGCGACCCGGTTCGATTGTGGTGACGCCCGGTGCCCGCGACCGGACCATGGGCCACTGTTTCGTGAACGCCTTTGCCATGCTGGTGGCGATTCCCGGCTTCGTTTCCCCGCACCATGGCCTGCCCCGACCCTAGTTCTTTCCGCTGATGCAGCCGTTTGTTGCAGGCATGCGCACCGGGCGCGGCCTCTTCGTCCTGACCCTGAAACGGCTGGCCAGCCGCCCGGGGCTGACCATTCTGGCCCTGATCGGCATTGTGTTGGCCGTGGGTCTGCTCAGTTCCGCCGCCTTCTTCGCACAGGCGGTTGATCGGGTCATCCTCAATCAGGAACTGGCCGAACTCAGTGCGGCCACCAACCGGCCGGCCTTCTCCACGCGCATCTACTTCTTCCCGTCCTCGCGCAAGCGCATGGGCATCGAGGCGGCGGAACGCGCCGGTTCGAGCATCAGCGGCACGCTGTCCGCCGAAATTGGCCTGGGCGTTGATCGCAAGGACCTGCAGATGGAAAGCGGGAGCATGGTGCTCCTGCCGGCCCAGGGCGATACCGCCTATACCGACCTCCGCGAGTACCTGACCAGCGTCAACATCGTCTATATCGAAGGCGTGACCCCGCATCTCAACATCGTGCAGGGGGACGAGTTCACGGATGCCATGGGCACGTCCGATGTGCTGAACACCTGGATGCACTTGTCACTGGCCGATGAGATGGGTGTCTCCCCCGGCGAGGAGTTCGAGCTGTCGCTCAATGCCGCGGATGAAGGCATCCGCATGCGGATTGCCGGGATTTGGCAGGCTGCCGACGGGGAAGACAACTTCTGGTTCAATCCGCCCGACACCAAGCTGGGGGATGCCCTGCTGGTAAGCCGCGCCTCCTACCTCAACTTCATTGAGCCGATCCTGCCCAGCCGTTCGCGCTTCGTGTCATGGCACATCAGCCTGGACGATTCAACCCTGAACCCGAAGTACTCGCGCGAGTATGCCGAGGGCTTCGAGATGGGCATGGCGGTGATCGACAAGTACCTGCCCGGGGCCAACCTCGACATCTCGGCCCTGGATCCGCTCAAGGAGTTCGTGCAGCGCAACACGCTGCTCACGATCCAGCTGCTGGGTTTCAATGTACCGGCCCTCGGCTTCCTGATCTACTTCCTGATCATGATCGCGGCCATCATTGCCCGGTGGCAGCAGCGCGAGACGGCCATCTTGGTTTCGCGTGGTTTGAACACCTCGGGCGTGGTCTCGATCGTGCTGCTGGAGGAACTGATCCTGTTCATTGTCGGCATCCCCCTGGGCATCGCCTTCGGCATGGGCATTTCCCTGTTCATGGGCTACACGGTCAGCTTCCTGAGCTTTACGACCCTGCGGGAGCCGGTTCCGGTTTCGTTCCAGGGGCTGAACTGGTATCTGATTGGGGCCGGTCTGGCCGTGGCAGTGCTGGCACGCCTCATCCCGGCGGTCCGCACCGCCCGCATGAGCATCGTCGAGGCGGAGCGGGGACGCCAGGTGCAGAAGCCGTTCTGGCAACGGGCCTACCTGGATTTCCTGCTGGTTGTGCCCACCTGGTATGCCTACGACCAGCTGGCCAACGAAGGCACCTTCGCCAACATGGTCCAGGAGCGGACCGCCGAACTGTTCTCGGATCCGCTCCTCATCCTGGTGCCGGCCCTGTTCGTGCTCACCTGCAGCTTGCTGGTGATGCGTATCTTTCCGATCCTGATGTGGATCCTGGACCGTATCGCCGGCTGGACCAACCTGCTGACCACCCACCTCGCCCTGCGCCAGCTGGAGCGGCACAGCCAGCGCTACATCAACCCGCTGCTGCTGGTCATCGTGTCCCTGTCGCTGGGCATCTACACCTACTCCATGGCCCTCAGCCTGGACCAGTGGCTGATTGATCAGGTGCGTCACGAAGTGGGGGCCGGCGCGACGTTCGAGCCCTTCATCCCGCCCTCGCCGGACAGCACCGGAGGTGCGGGCCCGATCATGGACGGCACCGGAACCTGGATTCCCACCGTGGCCGAGTTCGAGGCCCTGCCCGGGGTGACCGCTGCGGCCAGGGTCGGCAACTACAACGCCGAACTGGAGGTGACCGGCGGGGACATCCTGCGTCTGGATTTCATGGCGGTCGATCGGATCGACTTTGCCAAGGTGGCATGGTTCCGGGAGGATTTCGCCGACGATTCCCTTGGGGGCCTTATGAACCGCCTGGCCCTGTCGCCCAACAGCATCCTGGTGCCGCGGGCCCTGATGGGGCCCCTCAACTGGCGGGAGGGGGACGAGGTCGGTTTGGAGGTGAGCATGGCCCGGGGCCATTCCGTCCAGGACCAGTTCGTGATTGCCGGTGCCTACGATCAGTTCGCCACGATCTATCACCAGCCATGGACGGTGATCGGCAACATGGATCACGTTTTTTCGCTGGCGGGCACCGATTTTGCCCACCACATTTGGATGGGGGTGGACGAGTCGGTGGAGGCGATCGAGTTGAAGCAGGCCATACGGAGGATGGGCATCGAACCCACCCGCTGGCGGCATGTGCCCACGCGCATTGTCGAGGAACAGGCGCGCATGGAACGGGTCGGCATCTTCGGCACGCTGTCCGTGGGCTTCCTGGCGGCCGCGGCCATGGCCTTTCTGGCCCTCCTGGTCCACAGCTATGCCTCGCTCCAGGACCGCATGTTCCAGTTCGGGGTACTGCGCGCCGTGGGCGTGATGCGGTCCCAGATTATTGGTCAGATCACCATCGAGTACATCTTCCTGACCAGCTATGGAACCCTGGCCGGCGCGGTCATCGGTTCCCTGTGCTCCATCCTCTTCTCGCCATTCTTCAGGGTTACGGCCGCGGTGCGCAATCCGCTGCCGCCGCTGGTGCCCCTGATTGCCGAGAACGAGATTGCCATCCTGGCCGCGGTCTTTGCCGCCGCGATTGTGCTGGTGGAGGTGTCCGTCACCTTCCAGGCCCTGACGCGACGCCTGTTCGACGCCCTGCGCATGGGCTATCAGGAGTAGGGCCCACCGGATGGACACCATCGGCGGCACCTGTTGCACGGAGGTTGGGGAATGCCGTTTCGCAGGCTTGACATAAAGGGAATAGACACGTACTGGATTGAGCAGGGGCTGGCAGGGGAGCCACTGCACCTGCACATATCCACGACCGAGCCGGGCATGCGCGCACATCCACCGCATGTACACGGAGGCTACGAGGCGTTTTTTGTGCTGGAAGGCCAGGCAACGCTGGAATTTGCGGATGAAACCGTGGACCTGTCTGCCGGCGAGGCGGTCGTCTTCGATCCGCACACGCTGCATGGCCTGGTCAACTCCGGGACGATTCCCAACCGCTACATGGTGATCCTGGTCGATTCCGACCTGGTCAACCCCTGATTACGGGTTGGTCTCAGCCCATTTTCTTGCAGCCAAACCGCGCGGCGGGTTTGCCGCGCGGTCTACACTTGACCTTGAGGTCCTTAGACTAGACGCGGACGCGTTTCATGTCCGGGCCTGCCTTCATGCAATCAGCGTCAGGGCCCACGCCGACAATCCGGCGCAGCCCGTGAGCGCGGCCCGGGATTGTACTGCGTTGCGCTGTTGAGCCAACAGCGTCGAGGTTCTGCGGCGAATTTGAGCTGCGAACCGGCGCACAGGTACAGGAGGCGCCATGGCAGAAGTGATCGGCGGCATCCTCGGCGGGGTCGGCCTGCTGTTTGTCGGCATGTGGCTGTTGGCGGAGAACCTGAAGGTGCTGGTGGGGCCGCGCCTGCGGCTCTTGGCGACCCGGTTGGCCAACAACCGCTTCGCCGGGTTTGGCTGGGGCACGCTGGCCGGGGCCATCACGCAAAGTTCCCCGGCCGTGACCTTCATTACGATCAGCATGCTGCGTTCCGGGTTGATTTCCTCCCAGCAAGGCTATCCCATTGCCCTGGGTGCACAGCTCGGTGTGGGCCTGATCCTGTTCATCGTCACGGTGGACATCCGCGTGGTCGCCCTTTTTGGGCTCGGTGTGGGCGGCATCGTCATCACGCGCCTGAATCGGGACGGCTACCGCGAACTCGGGGCGATGCTGTTTGGCGTGGCCGCCCTGCTGTTCGGCCTGGTCCTAATCAAGGAGTCGGCGGCGCCCCTGGCGGATCAACCCTGGTTCCAGGCGGGCCTGGAAATTTCCACCCGCTCCCTCCTGCTGTCGCTGGTTCTCGGTGCCCTGCTCACCTTTGTGGTTCAGGCCCTGGTTCCGGTTGTCGCCTTCGGCGTTGGCCTGGCGGCCGCGCAACTGGTGGGTGTGGAGCAGGTGGTGATGTACATCTACGGCTCCTATCTGGGGTTGGGCATCAGTGTGCTTGTCCTTTCGTCCAATCTGCAGGGGACAGCCCGGCAGTTGGGGATGTTCTGGGCCTTCCAGTGTTTCTTTTCCGTTGTGGTCATGGTCCTGCTGCTCTATGTGGAGGTCTATCTGGAGGTGCCGCTGGTCGTGGCGGCGGCGACGGCGCTGGACATTGGCCTGGGGCCGCAGATGGCCCTGGCCGTCATCCTGTTTGGCATGCCTTCCCGTCTTGTGGTGCTGGCGGCCCCAAACTGGACGATGCGGCTGTTTGCCCGTTATTGGCCGGCCAGCACCGAAGAGGAACGCTCCCGGCCCCAATTCATTCACGATCAGGCCATGGACGATGTGGAAACCGCCCTCGACCTGGCGCATCTGGAACAACGGCGCGTCCTAGGCATGTACTCCGACTACTTGGACATGGCGCGGACCGGGCGACCCGTTGGCAACCTCCAAAATTCCGTCCAGGCCCTCAATGCCCGCATCGACGAATTCCTTGGCGAGTTGGCGCGCCAGAATCCCGGACAGAGCAGCGAACGCCACAATGCTGTCCTGAGCCGGCAGAAATTGATCACTTGGCTGGATGAACAGTTTTCGGCTGTGCCCGAGTTCCTGCTGCAGCTACCGGAGGATCCGGAACTGGATGCGTTTCAGATGGGCATCGTCGAGGGAACCGATGCCGCATTCCTCATATTCCTGGATGCTCTGGAAAGCGAAGACTCCGATTCCTGGGAATTCGTCGAGCAACTGATGGGCGACCGCAGGGTCCTGATGCAGAACATTCGGGAACGCAACCTGTCTGCAACCCCGGAGGAAGACCACGTTCGACAACGCATCATCGTGGAGACCACCAACGCGGTGGAGAACATTTTCTTCCTGCTCGCCCAATTGACCCGCGACTTCCGGAACGAAAGCGATCGGGCACCGATATCCGCTTCCAGCTGACGGCCCGACCGGGTTCCATCGCGTCCTGTGCCATTGGGTTGGGACAGCGGCACAGGCCCGCAAAACTCCCTGCCGGGGCCAACCAACCGTTGGCTTTCCAGTTCGATTCCCAATTATCCCAAGCTAATTTTGGGATAACTTGGGATATCTGTGGGATTTCCCAGTCTCCGACGGGGCTTTCCTCGGTGTGATCCCCGGCCCCATGTCCGTTGCGCAATGTAGCGGACACAGACGGTTGTTAGGACAATGGGTTCCGATAGCCGCCCTTCCCGGACTGGCGATGAGCCGGGTGGTGGCCGCGGGCTGCAATGCGCAGCAGGAGGGTCGAATCAGTCTCGCCCTTGCGGCTCGCGCATGAATCCGATGTTCAAAACGGTACACGCGAGCATGCCTGCGACAGCCAGCAGGGACGGACCGGTGATGCCCAGGCGGAGGAAACTCCACGGTCCGCTAAAGCCGCCGAGAGCGGATGCGGTGAAGTTGGCGGCACCCATCATCGACATCATTTGCCCTCGGCGGTGGCTGTCCTGTTCGCTGGCAAAGGCCAACAGGGAGACGATGGCAAACTCCAGGGCCACGCGCATGAGCATCAAACCCCCAACGGCACCGACGAGACTGGTGCCCCATATCGGCAGCAGGACGAACGCCGCGATGGCCAGAACCCCGCCTGCCATTACGGCGCGGCGTTTCCCAATGCGGTCGCTGTATGCGCTGGCGCCGACGCTGCCACAGAGGTCCGCAATGCCCATGGCCATGGCCACGCGTCCCATGTCCCCGGCATTGAGGCCGTAGGTTTGGGTCAGCCAGTCCGCGAACACAATCAGCACATTGAACATGGCAAACGACAGGCACCCGGTGCAGGCGATGGTGGCCCAGGCCGACGTGGACAGGGAACCCACAAGACCGGCCAACTGCTGGCGTCGGCCGGCCGCGGGGTCGGTCGGGCGCTGCCGGGCGCCTTCCGGATGACCGGGCGGCAGCAGGTAATACAGAATGGACAGGACGGCCAAGCCGATGCCCAAAATGACAAACGGCACTTCCCAACTGGTTCGTTCAATGATCCAGCCGGCTGTTGACAGACCGGCAATGCCCGCGAAGGCCCAGCCGTACTCCACGATCCCTATGCCGCGGGCACGCATGGAATAACGCAACCGGTGGCTCAGATATCCCTGCAACGTAGGCACAAAGGCAAGGGCGGCGATACCGGACATGACGAACCCGAAAACCTTGACAGACAGGTTTGGCCCCAGTGCCAACAACAAAAAACCGGCCGACAGGGCCAGAAGTTCGACACGCAACCACTTTCGGAATCCTTGGCGGTCGGCGAGGGCACCAAAAACAGGCGACAGCAGCCCGGTCAGGTTGCGCAGTCCCAGCAGCTGGCCCATCCGGGTTGTACTGAGTCCCAACCCGCCGGCCAGCATGGGCAGGAAGGGGTAGAAAATCTGGAATCCCGTGTCCGTCAGGCATCGCGTTACCAGCGCCATGCCAATTAACCCGACGAGCGACTCCCGGGCGCGGTGGAAAAGTTCACGGCGCCGCATTGCGTCAGCCGCCACACGCGGTCTGCCTTGCAGGTGTCCGGCAAGGATGAGCTTCCGGAATCCGACGGTTGGCGAACCAACGTGTCGGCGTTTGGGGGCGGTTGGCCGATTTGAGTGTGTTGATCATCGGAAGACGCTGTGCCGACGATTTTCCTTGTTTGTCCATATGATGACACTGGCAGGCGGACATGTGAAACCGGCACCAGGTTGGAGGGACGCATGCGTGGCGTCCGGCCGAATGGAAAAACCCGCGCGGCGGCTGCCGGGCATGGCTGCCCGTTTGCCAGCCTCGAATGCCAGGGAAGAGAAGAGTTAACAGCCGACGGGCTCCCACCAAGGAAGCCCGTCGGATTGCAGTCTTAGCGTAACCGGCACCGGTCCCGCGCCACTTGGGGCGGAGGGCATCCGGTGCCTGCGACGAACCGTTTGCCTAGGCAACACTTCCGGCCAACAGGCGTTGCAGGCCGGCCACATCGTCGAGCGTCACCTGCATCCGCCCGCGCGTGATGAGGCCTTTGTCGGAGAGGTCGTGCAACACGTTGGTGACCGTTTCGCGGTTGGTGCCAATGGAATCGGCGATGTCCTGGTGGCCCAAATCAGTCAGCACGGTGGTGCCGGCCGACTTGGCCAGGTTCAGCAGGGCGCGCACGACCCTCAGCATCACGGGATCCAGGCGGATGCTGCGCAGATGGTCGAGCACGTTGCGGCCCTTCGAACTTTCGCTCTCCAGCATTCGCACCATGATGGAGGGGAACCGCTGCTGCAGGTACTTGAAGTTGCGCCGCGTGATCTCGACGCACACCGTGTCCGTGTGGGCTTCGGCGCGCGAGCTGTGCATGCGGTGGCCCTTCAGGATGGTTTGCTCACCGAAGAAGCCGTTGGCGCCGATGCGGCCCACAATCACGTGCTGGCGGGGCGATTGCCGGGTGAGGACCACCTCGCCTTCCAGCACCAGGTAGACCGCTTCGCAGTCGTCGCCCGATCGGTAGAAGCAGTCGCCGGCGTTCCTGCGCAACACGCGCACAGCCGGGCAGACATCCCTGGCCAGGTCTTTATCCGGGATGTCGCCAAACAGAAAGTGGCGTGACAGTTGCTGGGAGAGTTCCTGGTAGTTGTGCATGGATGTGAACTCCTTCCGGATGATGGTCGCGGATGCAGCATGCATCCCGCGGCCGTCCTGCATGCTCGATGTCCAAAGTCTAGGTCCGGTTCGGCCCGTTGGACGTTAAGGTCGCGTTAAGGGAAAGTTTGTGTTCCGCGGAGCCTCCTGGACAGATGGCTAGACCGGTTGCGGCACGGTGCGTTGGTCGGAGAGTCCCGGTATTTGGATCGGGCCGCAAGGCGAGCAGGTCCCCAAGGGGCATCAAACGCCAAATTGGTGGATGCGGCATGGGACTGGACCGGCGTGGCGACTATCAATCCTGGGAACTTCCTTCTTGACTTACGCCATTGCCGCCGCCCCGGTTGCTCAGATGGCCCACGCGGAAGTTTCCCGGTGTCTTCAGGCCAAGTCCAACATTGTCGGACCACCGATGTGAGGCGTGAACCGCCACTCCAGTGTCCGGCAGCATTCCACCGAATCAACCGGATCAAGTTCGGGTGCAGGGAATCCCTCCGGTTCCCTCGGCTTGGCGCGAGCACTGCGGTCCTTGGTTCGCGCACCTCACAACTCGAGGCTACGCGCGGAACCGCGAAAACGTTCAACCCCTATGGCTTGGACTTCGGCCGGCCTCAGAGGCCCGCCCATGGATCGGCCTTGCCCGTCGCCTCACGGACCCGACGTGAGCGAACCACTGACAAGACACCTGCGGAAATCGATGTCGGTTTAGAGGGCGTGCCACTTCCTGCACCTGATGGCGCGTGCCTCGGGCCCTCGGCACGGCTGTCTCCGCCCCTGTCAGTCCGGAAGGGAGGGCTGGCAGGGGGGCAGATCCGGATAGGAGAAATACGCGGAAAGTACCCGCGGGACCAGAGGCCAACAACCAGTCCACGGGTTGTCGTCGAGATCCAGGAACCAGAGAGAGGCGAGTTGGTCCAGTTCGGGGGGAATGGGACCCGTCAACTGGTTGGCCGACAGATCCAACCGTTTCAACAACCGGAGTTGGCCCAGTTCGGGGGGGATGGGGCCCGTCAACTGGTTGGCCGACAGATCCAACCATTCCAACAACCGGAGTTGGCCCAGTTCGGGGGGAATGGGGCCCGTCAGCCGGTTGTTTCCAAGATACAGGTATTGCAGGTCGGTGAGTTGACCCAGCTCACTAGGGATGGGGCCCGTCAACTGGTTCGACCAGTCTGGATTGGGATGGGGGTAGCCAGCCAGGTACAGTTTCTGCAGCCAGGGTAGACGCACCAGTTCCAAGGGAAACGTCCCCCCGGCTGCAGGAGTACAACACAATAAGCGGGGGCCATCATAATCATAGCCGACCCAAGGGCCGAGGCCATCAGACTCATAGCCGATCCAAAGGCCACTGACCCGCGGGGGATTGCCCACCACCTCGACTCCCGGGAACTCTTCCAGGGGAGTGCCGGGCTGCCAGATTGTGGGCTGTCCCCAGAGGGTCTCTTGGAGGGACAGCAATATCTCCCGGTCGCACGCCGAACTGGGCGATGGGCCCTGGTCCGGGCACGCCGACTCCCCCACTGGTGTGCGGCTCGGGCAGAAGGGCAGACTCAGATGGTCGACATCCTTGGCAACCAGCGCAACCAGCTCCCAAGGCAAACAGCCGGTCCACGGGTTGCTGCCGAGGTGCAGATCCTCAAGCCAGATGAGCTGCCCCAAGGCCGGGGGAATGGGGCCCGTCAGCAGGTTGTCGGCGAGCCGCAGCACCTGGAGCGCGCGCGGCGGCTGAAAGAGTTCAGGCGGCAGGGGCCCGGTGAGCCGATTGTGTTCCAGGTTCAGCGACGCCAACCTGGGCAGCTGTCCCCGCACAAGGGGGATCGGGCCCGTTAACTGGTTATGGGAGAGCGACAGATGCCGCAGTTCGTTCAATTGCCCCAAGGTGGCGGGCATAGAGCCCGTCAGGTGGTTGAACGCCAAGCTCAGTTCCCGGAGTTGGACCAGTTGTCCCAATGAGGGGGGGATGGGGCCCGTCAACTGGTTGGCTGAGGCATTCAGTTCCTGCAGCTGCCCGAGTTGTCCCAACTCTGGAGGGATCGGGCCCGTCAGCCGGTTGTCGTGCAGGTAGAGCTCTTTCAGGCTGACGAGTTGGCCCAGTGCACCGGGAATGGGGCCCGTTATCTGGTTGGCCGAGAGATCCAACCTGATCATCAACCGGAGTTGGCCTAGCTCACCGGGGATGGGGCCCGTCAACTGGTTGTTGGAGAGGGTCAGGGACCACAGGTGAGAGAGTTGGCCCAGCTCACTGGGGATCGAACCCGTCAACCGGTTGACGGAGAGGTCGAGATGCTGCAGGTGCAGGAGTTGGCCCAGTGCACCGGGGATGGGGCCCGTCAGATAGTTGTTGGAGAGGGTCAGGGACCACAGGTGAGAGAGTTGGCCCAGCTCACTGGGGATCGAACCCGTCAACCGGTTGTCGGAGAGGTCAAGATGCTGCAGGCGTAGGAGTTGGCCCAGCTCGCTGGGGATCGAGCCCGTCAACTGGTTGTCGGAGAGGTCGAGATGCTGCAGGCGCAGGAGTTGGCCCAGCTCACCGGGGAGCGAGCTTGTCAACCGGTTATGGGAGAGGACTAGGACCTCCAAGTGCGGGAGTTGGCCCAGCTTACCGGGGATCGGGCCCGTCAGATAGTTGTTGGAGAGGGTCAGGGACCGCAGGTGCGGGAGTTGGCCCAGCTCGCTGGGGATCGAACCCGTCAACCGGTTGTAGGAGAGGTCGAGATGCTGCAGGTGCGGGAGTTGGCCCAGCTCACCGGGGATCGAACCCGTCAACCGGTTGTGGGAGAGGTCGAGATGCTGCAGGTGCGGGAGTTGGCCCGGCTCACCGGGGATCGGGTCCGTCAGATAGTTGCCGGAGAGGTCGAGATGCTGCAGGTCGGTGAGTTGGCCCAGCTCACCGGGGATCGAACCCGTCAACCGGTTGCCGGAGAGGTCGAGATGCCGCAGGTGCAGGAGTTGGCTCAGCTCGCTGGGGATCGGGCCCGTCAGACGGTTGGCCGTAAGTGCCAAATGCTCCAGTTGGGCCAATCGCCCCAGTGCGGGAGGCACAATTCCTCCCAGATACGTACAATGCTGGCACCCGGGCACTCCCATCGACGGGCTCATAGCCCGTTTCCATGAGCTCATCGCCAACCTGGTGACCCGCGGGGGCTCCCCGCCCACTGTGACACCCCAGAAATCCCGTACCGGGACGTCGTCCTGCCACCTCAGAAATCCCATGTTGTACCCGGTATGGCTCCCGGCCAGAAGGTCATCCCGCAGTGCCAGCAGGATGGCCTTGTCGCAGGCCAGGCTGGGGGAAGGGCCTTGGGTGGGGCATGCCTGGGTGAGGACGGACCTCGGCGGGTGCGCGGACATCGCCAGGACCGGCGGGGAACCAGGGAACCCCGGCATCCCCAAACCGACCCACAGCCCCGCCGCCAGCACGCCCAGGACCAGCGTGCGCCGGAGCCGGGGGGACCAGCGCGGGGATGTCGTTCGGGTCAAGCGGAGCCTGCGCATCGGTGAAGGGTCCTTGGGAACGGGACGGCGGGAGGGCGCAGCTCCCTTCCCTTTCATTGTAGGAGGGTGTTGGGGAATGCGGCTGGGAGGCCCAAGGGGGACACAGAGTAAGACGCTGTTTGCCTCAACGCAACTTGCCCTGCGTTCCCCCGCACACTCGACATCGCACCCTCATGGAACGCCAACCCTATGACACCGATCTGTCCGACGCCGAGTGGGAACGGATCCATCTCTTGTTGCCGGGCCTCTGCTCGGGCGGGAGCCCCCTCGCAGTGCCCCGTCGCGAAATTGTGAATGCGATCCTGTCTGTGCTGCGCACCGGCTGTGCGTGGCGGTGGCTGTCCATGACCTGCCTTGCTGGACCCTGGTCTCCGGGTACTTCTGAACGTGGCGCCGCAGCCAAGGGGCGGGAGATCTCGCCCAGCGCGGGCATCATCGACAGCCCATCCGTGAAAACGACGGCAACCCGGGGCCGGGGGGGCGAGGGTATGACGCCGCCCAAAAGGTCAAGGGCCGCAAGCGGCACTTGGTGGTGGACACGCTGGGTCTGCCGCTGAAGGTGGCCGTGCAGGGGCCGCCGACCTCCAGGACCGGGACGGTGCCCAACACGTCCGCGACCATCTGCAGGACGACTTCCCCGCCTGCGCGTGGTCTGGGGAGACAGCGGCTATCAAGGGCCCACACTGGGCGACTGGGTGCAGGCGCATGGAACCTGGCAACTGCGGCCTTGTCCGCCGCGACCCCGCCGCCGAGGGCTTCGCGGTCGTGCCCAAGCGTTGGATCGTGGAACGCACTTTCGCCTGGCTGGGCCGCCACCGCCGCCTGTGCAAGGACTACCAGGGCTGTATGGACTCCTCCGCAGCCTGGCTCCACGTCGCCATGGCCCGGCGCATGCTGAAGCAACTCACCTTGACCTGATGGCACTTTCCAAACGCCCTCTCAGTGAATCAGGTGTTGTCGGTAGTCTCCAAGTCCTGAACGCTCTTGCCTATCGAACCGAATTGAGTTGTCTCTACACACAACTGGGGCAACCCACAGGGACAGCCCACAGGGTGTCCCAAGAGGCCGCAGCCATTTTGGCCGTACAAGGAAGAATCCGACTGCATCTCATCCAACATGAGATTGCCCAGGCGCGCCCAGAGGTTGGCGGGTGCCGGTTCTTCGTTGAGGTTGACCTTGGCGTGGCTTGGAGCCAAGGCCAGACCGGTTTGCAGACCCAAGGTCGCTGTGACCAAACCTGCGACACCGAGAAAGTCCCGACGGGTCAGCTTGCCCGGTTTGTCTCGAGTCATGCCCGCCTCTTCCTGCTTCATGGTGTTGATCCCCAGCGTGCCAACTTCAAAGTGAGAGCCAAGACAATATTGATTCTACTCTTTTCCAGCGTGTGCTCAATCGTCGCGGTTGTTTCCCTGTTGGAGTCAAGCTGCACGGTACCGGTCGGCATCCCTCCGCCACCCGGTATACGGCTGGACCAGTCAGTTTCTTGGCCCCTGTTTGCCCTGAAGCGTCCCAACCCATGCAAATCGTGAATGGAACATTCCAACCGTGCTAGGATCCGGTTTGCCTTTTGTGGCCCAAATTCACTTTGCGGAAAACAGTGGGACGCGGCCAGTGTGTCCTGCGCCGTGCCCGGCAGTTCCGTACGCCAACCCGAAAGACCTGCAATGACCGTCTCTGCCCAGGTACCAGCACCCAGTCAGCCGGTGGCTGCCGCGCGCCCGCGGCTTCGCTGGTCCGAGATGTCCGGCCTGGCGCGGCGCGAGGCCATTGAGGGCTACCTGTTCCTGCTGCCCAACATCGTCGCCTTCTTCGTCTTCCTGGCCGGACCCATGCTGGCGGCGGTGTACTTCGCCTTCACGAACTACGATCTGACCTGGCCGCCCCGGTTCACGTTCCTCGAGAACTTCCAGGTCATGTTCTCCAACGACCTGTTCTGGCAGGTGTTCGGGCAGACCTTCTACTGGGCCTTCGGGATGGTTCCGGCCACGATCGTGCTGGCGCTGGGGCTGGCCTTGATGATCAACCGGGAAATGCGCGGGGTTCTCACCTACCGCCTGGTCTACTTCATCCCGCACGTGACCCTGAGCGTGGCCGCCTCCATCGTGTGGCTGTGGGTCTACCACCCCGAGGTGGGCTTCCTGAACCTCCTGCTCAGCTATGTCGGGATTGACGGCCCCCAATGGCTTCTGAACCGGCGCACGGCCATGCCGTCCCTGATCCTGATGGGCTGGTGGAAGAGCATCGGCTTTGCCATGCTGATCTTCCTGGCCGGCCTGCAGGGCATCCCGGCGGAACTGTACGAGGCTGCCGTGATGGACGGGGCCAATCCGCGCCAGCGCTTCTGGGCCATCACGGTGCCGATGCTGTCGCCCGCCATCTTCTTTGTCATGGTGACCTCCATCATCGGCGCCTTCCAAGGTTTCGACGTCTTTTACCTGATGACCCGCGGCGGCCCGGCCAATGCGACCACCACGATGGTGCTGCACATCTACAACAACGGCTTCCTCTACCTGAAGATGGGGTTCGCCTCCGCCATGGCGATGGTGTTGTTCGCCACGATTATGCTCTTCACCCTGGGGCAGTGGCTGTATGCCCGCAACTGGGTGCACGGCTTCGCCGACTGACGACAACCACCGGCGATCGACGCACTTGGCACCGGGATTCACATGGCCGTAAAGCAGGAAACCTTGCAGCCCGCCCGCAAACTGCAGGCGGTTGGGCAGGACGGCATGTCCAAGTCCGGTGCCAAGCGCGTCGGAGACCTCTTCACGCACCTGATTCTGGCCGCGGGCTCGATCGTGATGGTGGGGCCGTTCGCGTGGATGCTGTCGTCGTCGATCAAGACCCAATACGAGATCTACAAGTTCCCTCCCACCCTGATCCCGGAGTCCATCCAGTGGATCAACTATCTGGTGGTGTTCGAGCAAACCGCCCTGGGTCGCTACGTGGGCAACAGCATGTTTGTGTCCCTGTCGGTGACGCTGGGCGTGCTTCTGACCTCGTCCCTGGCCGGCTACTCCTTCTCGCGCCTCAACTTCCCGGGCCGGGACAAGATCTTCCTGATGTACCTGGGCACCATGATGATCCCGGGCGCCATCCTCCTGATCCCCAGCTTCGTGCTGATGCGGACCTTCAACTGGATTGACACCTACTACGCCCTGATTGTGCCCGGCGTGGTGAGCGCCTGGGGTACTTTCCTGATGCGCCAGTTCATGATGTCCATCCCGCGGGAGCTGGAGGATGCGGCCTACATCGACGGAGCCACCCGCCTGCGCATCTACTGGACCGTGATCCTGCCGGTCTCCAAGCCGGTCATCGCGACCCTGGCCATCTTCACCTTCATGGGGGTCTGGAACGAACTGCTGTGGCCGGTGATCATTCTGCGCTCGCCGGAGAAGTTCACCCTGCCCATGGGCTTGGCCAAGTTCCAGAGCCGTTTCCCCAACCGGACGCCCTGGCACCTGATCATGGCGGCCAGCACCCTGTCCGTGCTGCCCATCCTGTTCCTGTTCATGGCCGGTCAGAAGTACTACGTGCAGGGCATCGTGACCACCGGGCTCAAGGGGTAGCCGTCCTGTCCGTACGCACCAGGATTGCCATATCGCCGCGGTGCGGCCCGTCCGCCACCGCGGTTCCGTCTTGTTTTGTTTCCACAACCAACAGGGAGTAGTGAAATGTCTCGCAAGTTTGGACTGAGCCGCAGGGACTTCCTGCGCGTCTCCTCGTATGCCGCTGCCGGCGTGGTGGCGATCGCCTGTGTCCCGGCCGAAGCCCCCACGGTGGAGGAAGTGGCTGAGGTGGATCCGGCCCGTCGCGCGGAATTCACCATGGGCACGGTGCCGCCGGAAACGACTGGCACTTTCGTCGTAGGCGGCTGGGGTCCCGGCAGCGTGGCTGTCCAGGACCAGCATCATGCATGGTTTGCCGAGTTCTATCCCAACATGGAGTTCCAACCGGCTCCAGAAGGCGGCTGGAGTTCCTATTGGGAGACGATTGTGGTGTTGCTCGCTTCCGGCGAACATCCGGATGCGGCCATGATCCACTTCACCCGCACTGCGCCCTTTGCCGACAAGGGCTTCATGCTGCCAATCGACGAATACATCGACGCGCTGCCGCCCGTCGACTGGCCGGACGACTTCCACTTTACGGCGGTGGACAACATCGCCTACAAGGGCAAGCAGTACGGCTTCCCGATTGACTGGGCTCCGCGCGCGATTCTGATCAACCGCGACATCATGGATCCGATCTTGGGCGACTGGCCGCCCCCGGACGACTGGACCTACCAGGACCTGTTGGATCTGGCCATCGAGGCCACGGACACCTCCGGCGAGGACAAGACCTACGGCCTGGCCACCGGCCACTGGGCCATCCGGCAGTGGAACGTGACCCGCGGCTTTGGCGGTCACTTCTTCAACGAGGACGTGACCCAGGCCAACATGCTCGAGCCAGAGACGATCGAGGCTTTCCAGTTCACCTACGACGTCCTGCACACGCACGGCGTCTCGCCGTCCGCGGCCGACCTGGAACTCTTCGGCGGTCAGTTCTCCGCCTTCGCGTCCGGCAATATCGGCATGTGGTGGACACTCTCCGACGAGACCCGCGCCTCCGTGGAGGCGGTCGGTGACAGCTTCCGCATGGGGATTGGTCCCGAGCCGGTCGGCCCCAACGGACGTTTCGGCTTCGAGGGCAACGTAGGCTGGTTCATTCCCTCCGGCTCCAATTTCCCGGAGATCGCCTACGAGTTCATGCGCTGGAATCTGACGGATCCGGAACAAGCCCGCTTCATGGCCGTGAACGGCTTTGGCGGATTCCCCGGACGCAAGTCGTCCGGCAAGTGGAACGTTCAGGAAATCGAGCAGTTCCTGCCCAACTACGGCCATGCCGCGTGGGTGCTGGGTGCCGAGTCTGAAGAGCACTTCCCGCTGTTCCCCGAGGGACAGGAGTGGATGCCGATCTACGCGCAGCACATAGACCCGCTGATGCTGGAAGGCGTCGGCAGCGTTGAGGAAGCGTTGGAAGGCCTGTCCGCCGACACCAACGAACTGTTCGACAACTCGGTCCGCAACCTTTAGTTTCGTTCATGACCGGCCGGGGACGGCGGGAGCAACTCCCGCCGTCCCCGGCCTCCCTTCAGATTCAGAGCCTGATGTCCACCATGGAGATGCGCCCGCGCCCGCGACTTGTCCGTTCGACATGGCCGGTTCTGGCCATCCTGCTGGTTTTGGCGGTCGCGCTGGCCGGTTGCAACCGCGGCCGGGACAGGTCGGAACTAATGCCGGTCTTCCTTGAGGAAGGCACGGAGGTGGGCGGTGTCCTCAGGTCCGATGCCTGGGAAGTCGAGATTACCGGCTTGGCGGGCAAGGATACCCTGCTGGGCGACGAAGGGGAGGACTCCGGTCTGGCCCAGGTTTCCCAATACGAGACGTCCGCCCAGCCGTCCCAACGCGGCGAATGGGTGATCGTGCCCATCCGCCTGAAGAATCTGTCTGGCGAAGACATGCTACTGCTGGTGCGCACGCTCAGGCTGCGCGACGACCAAGGCAACGAGTACGAACTGGGCAAGCGCAACGTGCACCTGGCCTACATCTTCTACACGGACCCCGAGACGTATGGGGAGCAGTCCAACCAGCATGTCCAGCATGTTTTCGAAACCGACGAGGAGCGGCTGGGACCGGCCATCTTCGACGTGCCGGTGGATGCCACGGGGCTGGTCATGATCCTGGAAGGCGCCGAAGGGGAACTGACCATCGGGTATTGACCCCAAGCCCAACGGCCGCGTCGGATCGGACACGGCTGCCAACCACCTGAACCGTCCAACCCGGGACCATTGCCCATGCAGTATCGAATTGCCCACAGCGGAATCACATGGGGCTACGATGCCTCCACCGCCGAAGCGGCCGTGCGCGACGTGGCCGCCTGCGGCTACAACGCCTACGAGACGATCGGCGGTGTGATCGAGGCCTACGAGCAGGATGGCGCCGACTATGCCGCCCTGCTGGCCAAGTACGACATCCCCCTCATTGGAACCTATGTCGGTACCGGCTTCCGGCACGATTCCTCACCGGCCGAGGACATCAAGAACGCCCACAACTGGATCCGCCGGGCCAGCGAGATGGGTGCCACGACCGTGCTGATCGCCGCCGGCAGCCGCAAGGACGGCATCTGCGACACGACCGCCGGCTGGCGCCACATCGCGGACGCCTTTGCCGAGATCGCCCGCATCGGCCTGGACCACGGCATGCAGTCGGCGGTCCATCCCCATACCGGCACGCTGTTGGAGACCCGCCGGGACATCGACAACTTCTTTGACGCGGCCGACACGGATCTGCTGCCGTTTGCGCCCGATACCGGCCAGATCGCGAAGGCCGGGGACGATGCCGTGGCCACGCTGGAATACTACAAGTCCATCATTGCCCATGTCCATCTCAAGGACTACGGCGGCGGCCGCGAGACCGGCTACGTGGGCTACGAGCCGATCGGCTCCGGGGTGATCGACATGCCGGCCATCTTCGCCATCCTCGAGGATATCGACTACAACGGTTGGGTCACGGTCGAACTGGACGGCACCCCCGAAGCGCCCCGCCCGCCGGGCGAGGCGGCCCGCATGAGCCGCGACTATCTCGCCGGGCTCCTGGGCGACCAGGTGACCTGGTCCGAGCGCGACGACTGATCGCCTCGTTTCCTCTTTCCCTGGACCCCCGCCCATGAATATTCTGCTGCTGGTTGGCGGCTCCCACCACGACAGCCCGGAAATCCGGGAGGCCCTGCAGGCCATCTTTGAAAGCGACGGCACCCACACGGTGTCCCAGAGCGAGGACATGGCGGTCCTCAGCCCGGACGGCCTGGCAGGCGTCGACGTGGTGGTCAATGCCACGACCGACCGCGAGCCGGAGCCTTCGGAGCACTATGCCTTGATCAACCACGTGGCCGGCGGCGCCGGTCTGGTGGTGGTGCACGGCGGCCTGGCCAGTTTCTGGAACTCCCAGGCCTACTTCGGGATGATCGGTTCCAAGTTCGCCGGCAAGTCTCTGGACGAACGGGGCGCCGGGGACTTTGTGGTCGAGTTCGGTCCCAACCGCCATACCCTGCAGCATCCCATCACGCTGGGCCTGGAGAACTACACCGTCAACGACGAGTTGTTCTTCCTGCAGGGCGATCAGACCCAGTGGCAGGTGCTGGCCCGTGCCCAGGGCCATCCGGTGATGTACACCAAGACCTTCGGTCTGGGACGGGTTTTCGTCTCGGCCCTGGGTCACGACGAAACACGCTTCCTGGTGCCCAACACCGTGGAAGTCATGCGGCGCGGCGCCCTGTGGGCGGCCGGCCGCCTGTAGGAGCGGGACGGCTGCCATGAAAATTCTGTTGCTTGCCGGCGGGGCCTGGTACCACGATCAGCCGGCCCACCGCCGGGCGCTGATGGGGTGTCTCGAACCCCACTTCGATGTGCACATGACCCATTATCCGGAACGGGCCCTGGATGAGGATCTGTCCGGCTTCGATGTCATCGCGGACTACACCAGCTGGTGGGAGCCCTCCCCCGCCCAGTGCCAGGCCCTGCTGACGGCGGTGGCCAACGGCACCGGCTTTGCCTGCCTGCATCCGGCCACGGCCTCGTGGATGAACTCCCGCGAGTACCACGACATGGTGGGCGGCACCTTTGTCTTCCACGATCCCAACAAACTGCTGCGCGTGGTGACGGAACCGTCACAGCACTACAAGACGCGGGAAGGCCTGCTGGAGAGTTCGGCCATTACCGAGGGCATCGAGGAGTTCGAGGTGCAGGACGAACTGTACGTGGTGGACGGTGACATGACCCGTTGGCGGATCCTGGCCCGTTCCCAGGGTCACCCTGTGGTGTGGACCAAGCCCTACGGCAAGGGCCGCGTCTTCAGCATTTCGCTGGGGCATGATGAACGGGCGCTTGGTCATCCATCCGTGCAGCAGCTGTACGTGCGCGGCATTCAGTGGGCGGGAGGTCGGCTGGGCTGATCCCGGCCGCGTCCTGATCGACTCTCCAGAAGCTCCCGAGGGGGCGAGGTGCATCCATGAAGATTCTGATTACCGGTGCCAGCGGCTACTTCTGCGAGGAGTTGATTGCCCAGCTCTCGCTGGCGGGCCATGAACTGCGCCTGTCCGATATCGTGCACATGGAGACCGAGCACGAGTTCGTCAACTGTTCCGTGACCGAGTTCGGAGCCCTGGCCTTGGCCATGGAGGGCGTCGACGCCGTTTTCCACACGGTGGTGGGGGGACGGCGCTATCCCCCGGACTCGCCGGTCAACCGGGCCCACACGGGTGTGGAGCACTTCAACACCACGGTCATGGGCACCTTCAACATCCTGCAGCTGGCCGGCGAGATGGGGATTGGCCGCGTGGTGATGATTGGCAGCGAGGCGGCGCGCGGTCAGCGCATTCCGCCCACCGACTGGGAGGTCTGCGACGAGTGGACGCCGGCCCGGCCGGACTATGTCTACGCCCTGGCCAAGTATGTGATGGAGCCGATTTCGGAGTACGCCACCCGCATCGACGGCGTGGAGACGGCGGTTCTGCGCAATGCCTGGTTCGGCGCGGCCAACGGCAAGTCCGTGACCCGCATGGGCACCTCCCTCCTGTTCCAGCGCTCCGCCCTGCGGCGCGACCTGGTGCGGGCCGGGGTGCTGGCCATTGAGAAGGAGAATCTGGGCCACGAGGTGTTCCTGCTCAGCGGCAGCACGGAGTTCACCAGGGAGGACGTGCCGGAACTGCGGACCGATCCCAGGGCGGTCGTGGAGCGCTACTATCCGGGGGCCTGCGACAAGCTGGCCGAATACGGCGATGGCGACGAGCTGCAGAAGCTCTTCGACTCGCGCAACCTGTGGAAGATCGACGACATTTCCCACAGCCGCAAGGTGCTCGGCTGGGAGCCGACCTACAACTTCAGGGACTTCTACGAGGGCCTGATGGCGGACGCCTTCCCCAAGGACTACATGTTCCGGGAGATGGTCACCACGGGCACGGATGCAGACAAGGCGATTTTCCTATGAGTCTCGCAGGACAAGTTGCGGTCGTCACGGGTTCGACTTCCGGATTGGGCCATGCCACGGCCCTGCGGCTTGCCCGCGAGGGCGCCGCGGTGGTGGTCAATTCCGACCGGCCCGACAACGGCGCGGCCACCGTCGCCGAAATTGAGGCGGCCGGAGGCACGGCTGTCTTCGTCCAGGGCAGCGTGGCTTCCAGGGATGACTGCGAAGCCCTGGCTGTGGCCGCGTCCGAACTGGGACCGGTGTCCATCCTGGTCAACAATGCGGGCATCGAACGCCGGGGCGGCGTGCTGGACTGCACCGACGAGGACTGGGACGACATGCTCAATGTCGATCTCAAGGGCATTTTCCTGGTGTCGCGGGCCGTGCTGCCGGCCATGCTGGAGCATGGCAAGGGAGCCATCGTCAATGTCGCGTCCGTGCTCAGCTACGACGTAATTCCGGAACGGGCCGCCTATGTGGCCGCCAAGGGTGGCGTGATCCAGCTGACCAAGAGCATGGCCCTGGACTACGGGCCGCGGGGCATCCGCTGCAACGCGGTGGTGCCGGGGTTCTTCCACACCCCCATGCTGGAGCAATCCATGATCGATTCCGGGGACTACGAGGGCACCAAGGCCATCCTGACCGCCAACAGCGTGTTTGGTAGGGGCGGTGATCCGGCCGAACTGGCGGCGGCCGTATATTTTCTGGTGTCCGACGAAGCCAGCTTCATCACCGGTGCGGTCCTGCGCGTCGACGGCGGCTGGGACTGCACCTAAACCAATTGCGGCACGCCGCGTCCAAGGGGGCCTGCGCCTCCGATCCCAACAGGAGACTTTACCGATGGGCCACCGTCTGATCGAACTGAGCATGGAAGTGCACAAGGGGATGGTGATCTATCCCGGCAACGTGCCGCCCGCCATCAACGTCTACTACTCCCACGAGGAGTACGCCAAGGAAACCGGCGCCGACAAGTACGGCGTGGAGCACTGCAACAACGGCGTGATCGTGATGGGTGACCACATCGGCACCCACATGGACAGCTGGTTCCATTGCAATCCGAACGCGCCGGGCGCGGCCGAGGCCATTCCCCTGGAATACTGCTACGGCAACGGCGTGGTCCTGAACCTGACCCACAAGGGGCCGGGCGAAGAGATTCTGGTGGAGGACATTGAGGCCGCCCTGGCCGAGATCAACCATGAAGTGCAGCCGCTGGACATCATCCTGCTGCGGACCGATGCCTCCAAGCAGCGCCACAGCCCCAACTATCTCAAGGACCATCCCGGCATGACCAAGGAGGCCGTGCACTGGCTGCTGGATCGGGGCGTCATGATGATGGGCATCGATGCCATCGGCTTCGACCCGCCCATCGATGCGATGTTCGAGCGGGGCAAGCTGTGGGAGGCCCACCGCGTCATGCGCGAGCGGGAGTACTACCACATTGAGAACCTGATTAATCTGGACCAGATTCCCGAGCCGACCGGGTTCACGTTCTCGGCCCTGCCCATCAAGCTGCGGGGCGCCACGGCGGCCCCGGTGCGGGCCGTGGCCATCATCAACGACTGAAGCAAACTGCCGACCTTCCCACAGGAGATGCGACTGTGTCCGGGCACAACAGCCTTTTTGACTTGGACGGCCAGCACGTGATGGTGGTGGGTGGCACCGGCGGCATTGGAGGCGAGATCGCGGCCGCCTGCCACGCCTTCGGCGCGAAGGTGTCCGTTACCGGACGCCAACAGGATCGGTGCGACGAGGCGGCGGCCCGCATCTCCGGCGATCGCAGCCGGGCGGTGGGGGCCGAAATGGATGCCACGAAGGCCGACTCGATTGCCGCCGGCTTCGAAGCCGCGGAAGCGGCCCTGGGACCGGTCACCGTGCTGGTCAACAGTGCCGGAACGCAGATTGAGGAGCCGGCCACCGATGTCCTTGAAGAGTCCTGGGACACGGTCATGGACATCAATTTCAAGGGCGGCTTCCTGCTTTCCCAGGCGGCGGCCCACAGCATGATTGCCCAAGGGAACGGGGGCAGCATCATCCACATAACCTCGGTGCGCTCCAATCTGGGCATTCGGCGGGGCTATGCAGCCTACGTCGGCAGCAAGGGGGGCCTGGGCATTCTGATCAAGCAACTGGCCAGCGAATGGGCGGAGCACGGGATCCGGGTGAACGGCATTGCGCCGACGTTCATTCGCACGCCCTTGGTGGACCGCTATCTGAATGATCTGGACTTCTACAACGCGCTGGTCAGCCGCATCCCCATGGGCCGGGTAGGTGAGACCGAGGATTTGGCCGGCATTGCTGTGTTCCTGGCTTCACCTAGCTCGTCGTTTGTAACGGGACAGAACATCTTCGTAGATGGAGGGGTAACGGCTTGCCAGTAAACACAAGCCAAGAACCAAGATTGTCCCAATCAGGTTTCCAGCCAACTGCGTCAGCACATTGGCGTCGGAATTCTCGAAACTGTCCGATTATACCCTTCAAGGAAGACTCAGATGGAGATAATCCTAGACAAGCTATGGGACCAAATTGAATTAGCAAAAAAAGAATCAGACTATCGATTTTTTAGAGTACTGCTTGAAGCAGGAGAGTTCTTGATCAAAGTTACAACTGCGGCGTATATTAGTGGAATCGATGAAGACTCAGAGGGGACAAGAAACAATTATTTGTATAGATTGGTACGTGCCAACAGCATTGGAGAGTGGGTGCAGACGCTGCAAGTTGCAGTCAAAAGAGTACCATCACAGTTACTCTCTGAAGAATTGCGTTTGATCCAGACGGAACTCAACCAAAAATCTAACGACTCTTGGCAAAATGCCACTGCAACTCAATTGAGAGAATGCATACACGTTGTGACAAAAACTCCTATAGAACATCGGGGCAAGGCAAATTTGCTGCAATTTTTTGTCGCCTTTGCCGAATTGAGAAATAAAGTTAATCATGGTGCTGTGCGAAGTAGCACTGCCTCGAAAGTGTGTGGAAGGCTAAGTGATACGCTGTTGATGTTTAGGCGTTTATTTTGTCTCTTTGAGTACGACTGGGTGTACTTGCATAAAAATTATTCTGGCACTATCCAACCCCAATGGTGGAGCCAGCACAAGCCAATCGATAATGAAGTCAAAGAAAACATCGACAGGAAACATTTCGCCGAAGGTGTATATCTAAATTTAGGAGGCGAATTGAAGCGCATCGAGTTGATGTGCTCAGACTTGGATGAAAATGTTTCAATTGCAAACGGTGACTACAACAAAAGGAACAATGACTTTGAATCATTGTCATATATCACAGGAGATTTGCGAAGAGTTCAACTGCAGTTGAACTTGGCACAACCTGGAATCAAACCACTCAGTGAAACCTCAAGTGCAACTGATCTCCAAGAGACAGGGAACTGCCTTCACAATCTTCCTCCGGCAACTAGGAATTATGTGGATAGAAATGTGTTGGAATCTGAATTGAGCTCATTGCTGTCAAACGATTATACAAGGATTGTTACATTGAGGGGTCTTGGTGGTATCGGAAAGACTACTCTCGCCTTGTCAACGCTGCATGATATTACTTCTATAGACAGGTTTTTATACATATTGTGGTTCAGCTCAAGAGATGTTGATTTGATCGATACGGGTCCAACACCAGTCAAACCAGATGTGAAGACATTGAGGGAAATTGCCGAACAGTACCACGCATTAATCAATCCGCATGTGGATGTCCCTAACAGGGACGTAATGATCCAGCAGTTTGCCAGTGCACTTCAGTCTATTCGTGAAGATCCGACTTTGTTTGTATTCGACAATTTTGAAACCCTTTCTAATATCGGTGATGTCTATGAATTTATTTGGCGCAACATCAGATTGCCTAACAAGGTCTTAATTACAACGAGGCATAGGCAGACCTTTAACGAGGATCGCCGTGTTGATGTTGGCGGTATGAGTGCTGAAGAGTCAGAGAAGCTAATTGGACATTATTCTAAAAGGTTTGGGATAAATGGTAATCTCACTAAGAATCAGATTGATCGAATTATAGATGATTCATCAGGCCACCCGTATGTGATGCAGTTGATGTTGTCTGAGTTTGCTAGGACCAGTTCAATTCCTAGGGGTCTGATGCGAAGTGAATCGACTCTTTCGTCACTATTTGATCTCACTTATGCTCAGTTGACCGAAGGCGCGACTAGATTGTTCTTGACGCTTGCTCATCGGAACACGTGCTTTGCAGGTTTGGCAATCGAACTTGTTTTTTTCTATGCTGGCATTCGATTCAATGTGATTGATGCGATTGCTGAACTTGAACAAACTTCATTGATCGACGTGCGGACTGTCGGCGCGGATCAAAAATTTGTGTTGATGCCGGCCCCCGCGCGTTTGTTTGGAAAATCGAAACTTAAAGTGAACCCAATGAAGCCTGATGTAGTTCGTGACTGGGAACTGCTGGATTGGTTTGGTGTAGTTAATGAGTCGCAAATCAGACTAGGTGTGATGCCGCTGATAGTTAGGTTTCTAAAAAATGTAGTTGGCTCAGTCGAAAGGAGAGAAAAGGATTTCGAACACTATAGGAGTTTGCTCGAATACCTTGGTAGGTTGTATCCTCCGTGCTGTCTCGAAATTGCTTCCTTGTTCAGGGATCGGCGGGACATTGATGGTGAAACCTATTTCGTGGAGTTGTATCTCACTGAGGGTCAGGGACCAGAGCTAAAACGTGCATGGGAGTGGTTAGCGGCGATACAACTCAGGCGTGGTAGGCGCGTTGACGAATTGAGTATCAGAGTGTCTATGGTTGAAAACTATGTTGTCTCGTTCAACGATATCAGTGCCGCTGCCCATGCCCACGGCGTTGTTGCGGGAAAGCAGTTGTACGCTCCGAGTGAGCGAAAAAAGATGGAAGAATTGGCGGCTACGTTGATTGACGCGATGGAAGCAAGGATTCGCGAAGCAGATGCTACAGATTGTTCGCGGTTAGCGTGGATGTGTCACTTCGTGCGTGATTTCGAGAGTGCGAAACAGTGGTGCGCGCATGGCCTTGATTTGGATAGGCATAATCACCATTGCCTTGGATTGCAAGCAGGGTTAGCGCGAAACTAGGTCGGCTGATAGGGAATTGGTTGGCCCTCGGCTCTCCCTCGCCGCTGTTGGGACTGATTTCGGTGTATGTCTCTCAGCGTCTGTGTCCTGGTGAGCTCAACACCTCGGATGACCTACTTTACCAGTAGGGTTAGGATCGAGTGTCGCGGTACCGACATCGGTAAACCCACACGCATGTCCGCGTCCCTGCAAGCCGCCCTGTCCCCCGATTTGCACCAGGCCCTGTTGGACCTGCCCTACGATACGGAGCTGCGGCCACGCGTGTTGCTGCGTGTGGATGACCTGCTGCTTTCCGCCGGCGGCCCAAGGCCTGGCGGCCGTTCTTCAGCAATCGACCGGCTTTCTCCCTGACCTAGCGTGCCGGCGGCGCATTGAAGTCGAACGACATCGAATGCACCTCCCGGACACCCAAGCACGGGGCCATGCCCCAGCGCACCATCATTGCCACCGCGACGCTGACAGCAGCCGTGGGGACCGCCTCCCGGTAGGTCGGGGCACAGCTACTACCTTCATGTTGAGTCATGCGAAGTGTTTAGCAGCGTGGCCACTGCCAGCCGACAGTTTGAGATCCTGGAGGCCCTGCTCGATCTGGTAGCGGCAAACGCACCGAGCCTCATCCACACCGGCTACAACATAGTTATCCGACCGGGTAGGCGCTGGCAGATGCCCGGGATGGGCAGCGACTGGGATGCAGTCCACGACGAGGGGCCCTCTTCGGTGGTCTCAACAATACCATTGCAGGGACTCCCTCGTCGTCCGGGTGCCTGCAACCCATATCAACGCAGGCGACACCCGGTCTCCGCCGCGTATCTCAGCCCGGCCGGGACGGGCCGGGATTACAATCCGGGATCGTCCTCGTAGCCCGCACACCGCACCATGTCTTCCTCCGAACCGACCGACGCGGACCGTCCTCGCTGGGGCTGGCTGCTATTGGTGGTTCTGTTGCCGCTTCTGTGTCTGGCCGGATGCACCTCCCGCACGTCGCGCAGCCCGGCATCAGATCGCGCCGTGGCCACATTCACACTGGTACCCACCCCCTCGCCAACCTCCACGCCCACGTCGACGCCTACACCAACGTTGTTGTCCACACTGACACCGACATGGTTGCCCACGCCGACTTCGACGCCCACGTTGATGGGCCCGGCTACACCGATGCCCTCCCTGACGCGGTCCGGGACCTACGACAACCTGACCGCGCACCTTGACGGGCGTTATGTACTGCAGCGGTCCGGGTCGCGGGTCGCGGCCACTTTCGCCACGTCCCGTTCCCCCGTGGCGCACTGGGCGCGGGAGGTGGCCGCGCCCCTGTTCACGGTCCCCGCGCCCTTCCGGCCGCCGTATCCCGTCCTGCGCAGCGCGGAGGGCACGCCGGTGCTGGCCGATGGCACCCCGGATCCGGACCACCCCGAACCCCGTCGCTTCCTGCTGTGGGTCGACCCCGACGGGACGGTGCGTTACGCGGACAACAACCACGTGGAGGGTGTGGCGAATCTGGCTTACGCGCTGGACACGGTCTGGGGCACGACCCCGGCCGCCAACGACCGCGCCGTCCTGGAGATCCTGGACCGCCACTGGTTCCGCAAGACCCTCCTGTCCGCGGAGCCATCCCCCGAACAGTTTGAGGTGCCCGCCCGTGAGATGCGCATGGGGAATGTGATTGAGACCATACCGGCTGCCATCCTGGGCGCATTCGTGACGTTCGATGCGGACGGGCGTGTGACGGCTCTGGGCGCGCCCACGCGCGCAATAGGCTCGGACGCGGAGTCGCCCGGATACCACTTCCACGGCCCCCTCCTGCCGGAACTGGGGCAACTGCATCGACTGGAACATCTCGACCTGGGATACCGCCAAATTGAGGCCCATCCCGGCAGTTGGACCCGTAGGCAGAGAGCTGCAGCAAGTTTGGACCAGGACGGAAGCATCCCGGCGGATACGGGTGTCCTGACAGGTGCCATCCCGCCGCAGCTGGGACAGCTCGCCCGCCTGCGTTACCTCGACCTACAGGGACAGCTGCTGGCCGGGCCCCTCCCGCCGGAGATGGGGCGTCTGGCCTCCCTGGAGTATCTGGATCTAGGCGGCAACGGACTGGCAGGCCCTCTGCCCCCGGAACTGGGCCAACTTTCCCGCCTTCGAACCCTCAATCTGAGTTTCAACCAATTGACCGCGTTGCCCCCGGAACTGGGCCAGCTCACCAATCTGCAGACACTCAACCTCCGCAGCAACCGGCTGACTGCACTGGCCCCCGAACTGGTCCGGCTCACCAACCTTCAGACACTCGATCTGAGTGGCAACCGGTTGATCGCGTTGCCTCCTGAACTGGTCCAGCTCACCAGCCTGCGAACGCTCTACCTCCTCAACAGTCAACTAACGGGAACTCTGCCCTCGGAATGGAGTCAGCTCACCCGCCTGGAACATCTCAGCCTGGAGGACAACCAACTGACGGGGCCCCTGCCCCCGGAATGGGGTCAACTCGCCCGCCTGGAACGTCTTTTTCTGATGAACAACCAACTGACCGGCCCCCTGCCCCCCGAGTGGGGCCAGCTGGCCAACTTGCAGAGGCTCGACCTGTACAACAATCAACTGACGGGGCCCCTGCCCCCGGAGTGGGGTCAACTTGCTCGCCTGGAACATCTATATCTGCACAAAAACCAACTAACGGGACCCCTGCCCCCAGAATGGGGTCAACTCGCCCGCCTCCAGTGGCTCTACCTGTACAGCAACCAGTTGACGGGTTCCCTGCCCCCCGCGTGGGGCCAACTCGCCCGCCTGCGGAGGCTCGATCTGGAGGATAACCAACTGATGGATCCCCTGCCCCTCGAGTGGACCCGGATGACCAGCCTGCAGAGCCTCAACCTGTGGCACAACCAACTAACCGGTTGTTTCCCTCGGATTTATTTCCCCAACCTGAAAATCCTGACCGAGCTCCCACACTGTCATCTCATCGATTATATTTACCATGTAAGGGGGTAGACCGTGGGCATGGGCCGGGCCGGAACCGGCGACGGCTCCCCAACCAACCTGCTCCGGCTGCCGCAGCCACCACACAGGGCTGGGATCCGGGACCGCCATCCTGTAAACGGCCGTTTGCGGGACACGTTCCCAGGTTGAACCCCGGGCGCAGCCCGGAGTAGGTCTAAGGCCGTTGCGCCAGGCGCCGGGCCGCATCCAGGTCCGCAGGCGAGGCGGGACAGGCCGGGAGCTCGGTGTGGATAAGACGGCTATAGATCAGATTGGGGAAATAAGTCCTGGGATAACAACCGGTCAGCAGGTTGTCGGACAGGTCGAGAATCCACAAGCTGGCCAGTTGGCCCCACTCGGGGGGCAGGGGTCCCGTCAGCTGGTTGTCGGACAGATGGAGCTCCCACAGGCTGGCCAGTTGACCCCACGCTGGGGGCAGGGGTCCCGTCAGCTGGTTGTCGGACAGATGGAGATCCTCCAGGTTGGCCAGTTGACCCCACGCTGGGGGCAGGGGTCCCGTCAGCTGGTTGTCGGACAGATGGAGATCCTCCAGGTTGGCCAGTTGACCCCACGCTGGGGGCAGGGGTCCCGTCAGTTGGTTGTTGGACAGGATGAGCTGCTGCAGGCTGGCCAGTTGACCCCACGCTGGGGGCAGGGGTCCCGTCAGTTGGTTGTCGGACAGGATGAGCTGCTGCAGGCTGGCCAATTGACCCCACGCTGGGGGCAGGGGTCCCGTCAATTGGTTGCCATCCAGTTGGAGCCACTGCAGGTTGGCCAGTTGACCCCACTTGGGGGGCAGAGGTCCCGTCAATTGGTTGCCATCCAGTTGGAGCCGCTGCAGGTTGGCCAGCTGACCCCACGCTGGGGGCAGGGGTCCCGTCAATTGGTTGCCATCCAGTTGGAGCCACTGCAGGTTGGCCAGTTGACCCCACTCGGGGGGCAGGGGTCCCGTCAGCTGGTTGTCGGACAGTTGGAGATCCTCCAGGTTGGCCAGTTGGCCCCACGCTGGGGGCAGGGGTCCCGTCAGTTGGTTGTCCCACAGGTAGAGCCACTGGAGGCGGGCGAGTTGGCTCCACTCGGGGGGCAGGGGCCCCGTCAGTTGGTTTTCGGACAGACGGAGCTCCCGCAGGTTGGCCAGTTGACCCCACGCTGGGGGCAGGGGTCCCGTCAGTTGGTTGTCCTGCAAGTTGAGAAATTCCAGGCTGTCCAGTTGGATCCATGCGGGGGGCAGCGCGGTCAACCGGTTGCCGTCCAGGTCGAGATGCTGCAGGCCGGTCAGTTGACCCGGTTCGGGGGGCAGCGCGGTCAACTGGTTGTATCTCAGGTCGAGATGCTGCAGGTTGGGGAGTTGGCCCAGGGCGGGGGGCAGCGCGGTCAACCGGTTGCCCCGTAGTTCGAGTGTCTGCAGGTGGGCGAGTTGACCCATTTCGGGTGGCAACGCGGTCAACTCGTTGCTGCCCAGGTCGAGATGCTGCAGGCCGGTCAGTTGGCCCAGGGCGGAGGGCAGCGCGGTCAGCAGATTGCTACTCAAGCTGAGCTTTTGCAGGCTTGCCAGTTGACCCATTTCGGTGGGCAGCGCGGTCAACCGGTTGCCCCGTAGTTCGAGTGTCTGCAGGTTGGTGAGTTGACCCATTTCGGTGGGCAGCGCGGTCAACCGGTTGTATCTCAGGTCGAGATGCTGCAGGTGGGGGAGCTGGCCCAGGGCGGGTGGCAGCGCGGTCAACCGGTTGCCGTACAGGTCGAGATGCTGCAGGTGGGGGAGCTGGCCCAGGGCGGGTGGCAGCTCGATCAACCCATTGCGGTTGAGGTCGAGATGCTGCAGGTGGGCCAGTTGGCCCAGTTCCGGTGGCAGGGGCCCTCTCAGCCAGTTGTCGCCCAGGTCCAGGTATTCCAGGGCGGCCAGGCGTCCCAGCTCCGCCGGCAGGGTCCCGGTCAAGAAATGGCCCGACAGGTCTAGGTGGCGCAGGCGGGTGAGCTGCCCCAGTTGCGGCGGCAGGGCACCGGTCAGGGCACCGGTGCCCTCCGGGACCCTGCCGTCCCGGGTCAGGTGGTGTACGTAATACCACTTACGGGGCCCGGGGCGAGAGGTCGCAAATGTTTTGCGGAATTCCAGGTCCAGGCGCTCCAGCCGGTGGAGCTGGCCCAGTTCCGCCGGGAGGGCGCCGCGGAAGCGGTGGTTGGGCGCGCCCAATTCGATCTTGGACTCGTTGATGGGCGCGCCCAGGGCCGTCACGCGCCCGTCCGCATCGAACATCACAAACGCGCCCACGCGGGCGGCCGGGATCGTCTCCGCATAGATTCCGGATCCCCATACATGGGCGGGCACCTCGAATTGCACGGGAGGCGGCTGCGCGGACAGGAGGGTCTCGCCGAACCAGTGCGCGTCCAGGATCTCCAACACGGCGCGGTCGTTGGCGGCCGGGGTCGTGCCCCAGACGGTGCGCAGCCTGTAGGACAGGTACTCCGCCGCCACCACGGGGACGTCCACGTAGCGCACGCCTCCCCTCGGGTCGTCGGGGTTCGCCTGTAGTTGGTAAGCCCGGGTGGTGACGGGCGAGGCGTAGTGTACGGTCCCGTCGGGGTCGACCCGCAACAGGAAGCGAAGGGGTTCGGAGTGGCTCGGGTCCGGCATGCCGTCGGCCAGCACCGGCATCCCCTCCGCGGTACGCAGGATGGCATAGGGCGGGCGGAAGCCCTCCGGCACCGTGAACAGGGACTGCGGCATCTCCCGGTCCCCGACCGGCACGGAAGAACGGGAGGCGGCGAAGGTGGCCGCGACCCGCGCCCCGGACAGCTGCAGTGCGTAGTGGCCATCCGCGTGCTTCACCAGGTTGTCGTAGGTCCCGGACACCGTCAGGGAGGGGGTCGGCGTGGGCGGGCCTGCCGGTGTTGGTGTGTGCGTGGGCAACCGGGTGGGTGTCGGCGTCGACGTGGGCGTGAAGGTCGGCGAGGGGGTGGGGACCGGTGTCAACGTGTCCGTCGGCGGTACCGGGGACGGGGCTGCGGCCACGGTGCGATCCGTAGCCGGGCTGCGGGACATGCGGGCGGCGCAGCCGGCCAGGCCCAGGAGCGGCAACAGGACCGCTAGCAGCAGCCAGACCCGAAAAGGGCGGGCGGAGTGGATCCGCATGGGGCAGGTTCCCAGATGTCGGTTCAGGGTCGGCGCGGCATGGCCACGGCCGACGATTCGGCCCTCAGTGTAAGTGAGCCGCGCGCCGTCTCCGTCCTGCAAACGGCCGTTTTTGATACAGCGATCAAACCGTCGCGGTGGCCGAACCGTCACGGCCCGGCTTGTACACCAAGTCCAAAGTCCCGACATCGGCATCATCAGGAGCCGGCCCCTTGCTTCCACCCACGAAGGCAGCGGTTTAGCGGCTCTCTTCAAGCCGTGCCAAGGTTTCGCCCAGGTTGGCCAGCGGCACGGCTTCGCTGTTGCTGCGAGGCTGGTGCTCCGTACCGCCGTACACCACAAACCTGGAAGTGACATTGGGCACCAGCTCGGCCACGCGGTGAAGCGGCTTGAAGAATTCCGCATTGATGGTCGCACCCGACTTGACCTCGAACGCGGCGATGTTCTGTCCGGTGGAGTAGAGCAGGTCGCACTCCAACCGTTTCACATCCCGGTAGAAGTACAGGTTGTCCGTTCGTTTTCTGCGGTTGTAGCGATGCTTGACCGCCTCCGCCACCACCGTATTTTCAAAGAGGGGACCGCGCAACGGGTGGGTGGCAATCTGGTCGGCATTCTCGATGCCGAGCAGGTAGGCGGCCAATCCGACATCGTGGAAATAGAGCTTGGGCGATTTGATCAGACGCTTCCTGATGTTGGCAAAGTAGGGTGGCAGCCGGAAGATGATGTAGCTCTCCTCCAAAATGGAGAGCCAGGTGCGCGCCGTGGTGCGCGACACCCCGGCATCAGCGGCCAACGCGTTGAAATTGACGAGCTGGCCCACCCGTCCGGCACACAGCCGCACGAAGCGCCGGAAATTGGGCAGGTTGTGTATCTCCGCGAAGTGGCGTACGTCACGCTCCACGTAGGTGTCCACGTAATCGGCCAGTTCCTGAGTGGGATTAAGGTCCTGGCCGATGATGCGGGGGTAGAAACCGGAATAGAGAATAGCGTCCACTGAATCCGTGGTTCTCACCTGCCGGCGTTCTGTCAGCGACAAGGGCAGCAGATGAAATATGGCCCTTCTTCCGACCAAGGACTGTTTGATCGTGCGGGAACGCTCAAATTGTGCACTGCCTGTCAGTACGAATAAGCCGTTGGATCCTTTTTCGTCCACCACCACTTGGATGTAGGACAGCAGATCCGGCACATGCTGCACTTCGTCGATGATCGCACCGCCCTCCAGCCGGGCCAGGAATCCCCTAGTATTACAGTTGTAAACGATATGGTAGCCTAAAGGAGTTCTCCGCCTTTCCCGTCCGGGAGTGCCCCATGTCCCCGCCTGTGCCCGTCCCCCCGCCGCCGGACCCCCTGGCCGCCGAGGACCTGGCGGCCTGGCCCGACCACCTGGCGGAGGTGGCGGCGCGCCTGCAACCGGTGTGCCCCGACCCCCGCACGCACCGGCGGGCCCTGGCCTACCTCGAGGGCCTGCTGGGGGCGGCCCCGCGCAAGAACAGCTGGCAGCTGGCCGAGGGGCAGGGGGAGGCCAACCCCTACGGCTTCCAGCACCTGCTGGGACGGGCGGCCTGGTCGCCGGAGGCGGCCCGGGATGCCCTGTACGCCTATGTGAAGGCGCACCTGGGCCATGCCGACGGGGTGGGCATCATCGACGAGACGGGCTTCCTGAAGCAGGGCACGCACTCGGCGGGGGTGGCGCGCCAGTACAGCGGCACGGCGGGGCGCATCGCCAACTGCCAGGTGGGGGTCTTTCTGGACTACGCCGGGCCCGGGGGCCACACGCTGGTGGACCGGGAACTCTACCTGCCCGAGGGCTGGACCGACGAGCCGGCGCGCCTGCAGGCGGTGGGGCTGGCGCCCGACACGCCCTTCGCGACCAAGCCGCAGCTGGCCCGGCGCCTGCTGGCCCGGGCCCTGGACGCGGGGCTGCCGCTGGCCTGGGTGACGGGCGACAGCGTCTACGGCCACTCGTCGGGCCTGCGGCAATGGCTGGAGGCCCGGGGCCAGTCCTACGTGCTGGCGGTGCCGGCCAACGAGCACGTCTGGGTCGGGTTCCGCCAGGTGCCGGTCGGGGATGTCCAGGCGCAGTTGCCGGACGCGGACTGGGAGACCCTGGCCTGCGGCCTGGGGGCCAAGGGCCCCCGCCGGTACGACTGGCAGTGCCGGGTGCTGGCCGAGCCGGAGGATGCGGACTGGGGCCGCTACGTGCTCTTCCGGCGCGCCTGCGCGGATCCGGACGACGCGCAGGCCTACTTCGTCTACGCGGCGCAACGGCAGGCCTGCACGCTCGAGACCCTGGTGCGGGTGGCCGGCACGCGCTGGTGCATCGAGCGCGCCTTCGAGGATGCCAAGCAGGAGACGGGGCTGGACGAGTACGAGGTGCGCAGCGCCACCGGCTGGTACCGGCACATGACGCTGGCCCTGTGGGCCCTGGCCCTGCTGGCCGTGCTGCGGGCCACGACGCTGCCGGAGGCGGTGCCCCCGGTCAAAAAAAAACCCCGCGGCAGCCTGGCGGCCTTCAAACGGTCCCGCGGGCTGGGGTCGGGCTGAGCCCGGCGGCCGTCCGCCGACTGCTGTGGGGGCTGTGGCAACGCATCATCCCCGCCCTGCACCACTGGCTGGCCTGGCTGGCCTGGAAGCGCCACCACGCCTGGACGGCCCAGTGCTGCCACTACCGGCGGCGTGCGCAGCCAGTTGATTTACAACTGTAATACTAGGATCCGTCGCGGCGAACTCCCGCTGGTCCATGGCCTCCAGATTGACGTACTGCAAGTCTGGGAAAGTGGTCCGGCAGAGTGTCGTTTTCCCGGACTGCCGGGGACCGGTCACGGTGACAACCGGGTGCTGCTGAAACGCCGACTTCAGATAGCCGGTCAGGTCTCTTCTGATCACTGTTGTGGATACAAGTGCATTGTGAAAAGACGATTGTACCCTGTAGTGATTGACTGCGATGGGTTGCAATGCCTTCCCGCGGGTTCCTTGATGGTGCGTCGGCGGTCAGCGGGACATCGACCATGGTCGACAGCTTCATGCGCAAAGTGGTCGGTGCGCGCCGAGTCGTGGTCTGCGTCGGCTATGTCTCCCAATCTGTCTTGGAGCGGTTGGCCAACTGGCTGGCCCGCCAATGGAAATCGTCCACCTCGCAACAAGTGGACGGTGTATGGCGGACGCTACTCAGCAGGGCTTCGAAGGCCCAAATCCGATCCAGAAGAATGCCAACCCACCTCGGATCTGAAGATCGATCAACAACCCGCGGGCGCACCCATCTTTGCACCAGTCGGCGCATCTGCGCCGCAGCGGCCGACCCAACACCACTTCCCGGTTTGTGGGTGGCCTGTTTGTCAAACCGGTGGGGACCGGTCGAGTCACCTAATTTGCGACCTGTGGGCAAATTTGGAGTCAAATCGCCCAGCTGACGGCGCTACTCGTTGCCCTTGGTCATGCGGCGATCGATCAGTTCACGGATGATTGCCGCCACGGCTTCTCCTGCTCGCAAGCGGCGCAGCGTAGGTGCTGCTTTTGTTCAGGGGTGATGATCGCCTTGAGGGTCGTCCACTGTGCGCCAGCACCGGGCTGATCTCTGCCCACAACCCAACCGCTCGCAATGTGCGTCAGATGTTGCCTATCCCTGTGGACGCGGGTTTGTGCCATCGCTACACGCCAAAACCTCGCCATGGTCGTGGCCATGTACAAGATGTTCCCTGCCCTCAACGCCGTGCTCCGGGACAGGTCCCATGGCAACCAGGGCCTGCAACCTGCTGTCCAACGATGCTGCTGAACAACAGCTCGTCGGCTAACCTCACGAGATACGGCGCAATCCACCAACAGTCGGCGATCTCTGGACTGAACCCCTCTCACAGTAAAATGATCTTCCATGGAAGCCACCAAGTTCGTCAGCGGGTTTGTTGGCCTGGTCGGTCGCCCCAATGCAGGCAAGTCCACGTTGTTGAACAGCATCGTGGGCCAGTTGATCTCGGTGGCCCATGCCAAGCCCCAGACTACCCGCCACCGCATTCTCGGCATGTATACGTCCGAGGAAGCCCAGATCGTGTTCCAGGACACTCCCGGTCTGCACAAGCCCCGCCATGAGTTGGGCAGGTACATGGTGCAGCAGGTCGAGGAGGTGATGACCGACTGCGATGTCCTGCTGTGGTTGATCGACATCAGCCGCCGTCCCGGAACGGGCGACGGCCTGATCCTTGACCATCTGGCCGAACTCGACGCGGAGGACAAGCTGCCGCCGGTGGTGTTCGGCTTCAACAAGATCGATCAACTGGGGGGCAGGGAGGACCAGCTCGTTTCGTACATGGACACGTACATCGGGTTTGCCGGCAACCGGTTTCCGGATGGCGCGGTGGCTGCCTGGCCGGCCACGGTGGTCAGTGCCAAGACCGGCTTCGGGGTGCCGCAGCTTGTGGGCCTTCTGCAGGGCATGTTGCCCGAGGGTCCCCGGTACTATGAAGAGGATCAGGTCACGGACCAGCACCTGCGCACCATCGCGGCCGAGTTGATTCGGGCCGCGGCCCTTCAGTTCCTGTCCGAGGAAGTGCCACATGGCATTGCGGTCGAGATAGCCGAGTACGTCGAACGGGATCCGGCTCAAACCTACATCTCCGCCGTGCTGTACGTTGAACGGGACAGCCACAAGCCCATGGTGCTGGGCCGCAATGGCCGGATGATCAAGCGGATTGGCGCGTCCGCCCGGCAGGCAATCGAGAAGGTGGCCGAAACCCGGGTTTACCTGGACCTTTGGGTCAAGGTGCGCCGCAACTGGCGCCGAAATCCGGACTTGGTACGTTCCTTCGGCTACATCTGACCCGACCCCGGCCCTGGCTCAATTTGTTCCCTTGGCGTTTGGCCTTCAGGCTGATGAATCCCCTCAAGCTTGTTCACCGCCTGGTCGTATGTGCGGTCATCCTGGCGGCCTGCGTGGATCCGGCCTTGTTGGAGACGGAGGTGGTCCCCCCGCCGGTATTCGAACTCCAGATTCCGGAACGGGAGGACGCCGTGGCGGCTGCCGAGCCGCGGCCAACCGCAACCCCGTTCGCGACCCCGACACCCACGCCGGGCGCGCCGACTCCGACGGCCACCCCCAAATCGACCCGCTCCCGCATCCTGTTGGGCCTGCTGCCGGTGGGACGGGTACGGCCAACGGCCACGCCGGTGCCGCAGCCCACCCCGGACGGCGAGTATCGTCGGGCATCCGTGCCCATGCTCATGTACCACTACATTGAGGAACCGCCGCCGAATGCGGACTCCATCCGGTTCGGCCTCTCCGTTCCGCCCAATTTGTTCGCCACCCACCTGGACGTGATCCAGGAGCTTGGCTTCGAGACGATTTCGGTAAGGGACGTAATCAACCACCTGGCGCTGGGCACCCCGCTGCCGTCCAAGCCAATCGTGCTTACCTTCGACGACGGCTACGCCAATCACTTCACCAATGCCCTGCCGCTGCTGACCGAGCGAGGCATGGTGGGGACCTTCTTCGTCATTTCCGAGTTCCCCCACAGTGGCAATCCCAGCTACATGACCTGGGATCAGATTCGGCAGATGGTGAGGGCCGGCATGGAAATTGAATCGCATGCCAGGCTGCACGAAAGTCTTGCCGGCCGGTCCGAGACCTACCTGAGGGACCAGGCGCGCGGCGGAATCCTGACGTTCGAGCAGGAATTGGGCTATACGCCGCGTGTCATCGCCTATCCCATGGGCTTCTACGATCAACGGGTCATCGATGTCTTCCGCGACGAGGGGTACTGGGCTGGCCTCACCACGCAGAACGGGCTCTTTCAGGACAATCGGGATCCGTTCCGCATGTGGCGCATCCGCATGCATCCCAACATGGCGGCAAGGGAATTGGAGTGGCTGTTGTCGGAGGAGGGACAAGCCTGGCTGGCGGGACAGCAGACGGTGTCCGGAGGTCGATAGCGTCAACCAGGTTCGGTTACATGGACCGAAGGCAGGTCGCGTTCCAGGCGTGACCAGTCCGGGTCCTTCCCGGCATCCGACAACGCTTGGAACACCTGCAGGGACTCGTCAAGAAACCTGCGGATTTGCACTCCCTGCACCACGTCCGGCAACGACCGCAACCGCGGCACCCCCCGTCCGAACATCTTGACGACGCCCGGCCGGTTGCGGTTCTGCAACTGCAGAAAGGCCAAACCAATTTGCAGGATGCCCTGATACATCTCCCTGACCGGTCGCGGTTCGGCGTTCCAGGCATCCTCGAATGCCTCGTGCTGGGCGTGGTAGCGGCGGGCATTGAACAGTCGCACCCCTTCGGCCGCGTTCGCCGACAAGGGGGCCAAGCCACCGTCCGGCATTACAAGGGGCGGGTTGATGTGGCGGTGCAGCAGATCGGGCAGTTCCTCAACGATACGACTGCGGGCCCACGCGTGATCGGCCCCCGCCCTGCGGGCCCGCGCCAGCAGTGCGGGTTCTGTGTGGCGTCCGAATCCGTAGATGGGAACGGCGCGCGTATGCGGGCGCAGGCGCACCGTCCGGATGGCCGCCTCCCAGTTCATGTCGATGTGCAGGTCGAGCAGGGCCAGGACGGGCAGTGATTGGTCCATGGCCCTGAGGAAGGCTTTTTTGCTGTCTGCGGCAACGGGCGTGCCGCCCAGATGCCGAACGGCGTCCGCCATCCGCTCCGAGAAGAGCAGATCCTCGATGCAGAGCACCACGGCAGGTGGAAAGGGGGGCATGCAGTCCTCGCTGTTGGCGGTGGATCCCGTTTGGGAAGCAGCCGCACTGAACGTACCGGGCTTTATAGTATGGAACAGGACGGAATCGATCCGGTGGTTCGCCCGAACCGAACCGTGTTGGGCGCAGCGGTTTGAGAGACATGGCCGTCCAGGTTCAACCAGCAAAGGTCGCCCCATGGAGCACAACACGGAATCGTCCACGGAACAGGAGCAGCCTCCGTTTGAAGAGGCCATTCGTCGGCTGGAGCAGGTGGTAAAGGATCTGGAAAGCGGGGACAAGACCCTGGACGAAGCGCTGGCCCTGTATGAAGAAGGCAAGCAGTTGTCCGCACTGTGCGACCGGTACCTGCAGCAGGCCGAACTGAAACTGAAGCAGTGGGACGATGACGCGGCCGCAGCCGTGGATGCCTACGCGGAGGACTCCACAGCCTGACCATGTGAGGGAACTGGCCGGCACCCAGTTCAGCGGGGCGGTTCCGGATGAAATTCCCGACCCAGCGTATCGGCGCGGCGTGCCACCCATTCCGATAGCGCGGTGGTGCCCAGCGGTTCCTCGTCGGACCCCAACAGGTCCTGGGACAGGCCCTCCAACTCGGCTCGCGAGAGGATGGTGTCGCGCAGCAGCAGCCCTGCCGCCTGGTACAGGCGCAGGCACACGCTCGTCGGCAGCGTCAGGATCCGCGGTTCCCGGCCGGCCACGGTATGGCCGATGTAGCGCACCAGATCGGCGAAGCGGTACTGATCCGGACCGCAGGCATCGCGGGTGGTACTGTCCTCCCGTTCGCCCCAGTTGCAGATCGCCTGGGCCATGTCGGCCACGTGCATGGGCCGGATCCGGTAGTCCAGGGGACCCGGCAGCGGGAAGAACGGCATTCGCCGTACCGCCCAGGCCACGTTGTTGATCAGGATGTCGCCGCCTCCGAAGAAGCAGGAAGGACGCAAAATGACGTGCGACAGACCCGTGCCGCGCAGATGCGTCTCCACCTGCGCCTTGCCCCGGAAGTAGGTTAGATGGCTGTCCGCGGACGGCTGGGTAATGCTGACGTGGACGATGCGCTGCACGCCGGCGGCCTTGGCGGCATCGAGCAGCATGCAGGAATTCCGCACCGCCTCGCCGTGCGAGGTCCACGGTCCCCGGTGGCCGATGGGTGGCTGATCATGGCGCACCCAGTAGGTGTTGTAGAGCGTGTCCGTCCCGGCCAGGGACGTTGTCAGTTCGGCTGCGTCCCACCGCAGGGGGCGGGCTTGGATAGAGCCCTGAAACGGGTCGGGGTCGGGCGGGGTCCTGGAACTCAGCGAAACCACCTGTGAGCCGCGCTCCAGAAGTTCGCGGGCCACGTGGCGGCCAAGAAAGGACCAGGCTCCGGTCACAGCCACTGTCTGCATGTCAACGCTCCCTCCATCGTGTATGGACAGTATGGGGCACTTGGGCGGCGGCAGTCGGGTGGGTTGGCCCTTTCGCGGGTCGGGTTGTCGGTCGTCCGTTGTTGGATTCCGGGAAGTTGGCCGGTGTTACATCGACATGCTCACGGCTGCCGAAACATGGCCGGGCTCAGGTTGGCTGGGTGTCAGCGGGGCGGTTAGGGCGGCCACCGCCATCGCTGGTCGTCGAATACCAGTGCCGGGATGTCCCCGCCGGCTCGGGTGCATGGGCTCAAACGATGTAGGTGTTGTTCAGAATGGTCCGGGCCACACCAAAGTAATAGAAGGTGCTTATATCGAAGAGTTGACAACGGGCACTGGGAGCGGAGAGGGGGTGGCCGCGCGGTTCCCGGAACCTGCGATGGGACACAAGCCACAGGGTGAAGTGCCTGTGTGGTAAAATAAGATATCTCGTACACATATTTGGCATGGCACGCCTTCCCCCGGGCGGCACCAGGCAACCTGGCAATGCGGATGACCACCACCCCAACCACCACCCCAACCACCACCCCGACTGCCATCCGCAGCGAGCGGTACCGGGTGCGGTTTGACAGCCGCCGGCAGGCGGAGTTGTGCGCCCAAACGGCGGGGGCCAACCGCTTCGTCTGGAATCTGTTCCTGGCGAACAACGACTGGCGCCACCGCGTGTGCCGCAAGGCCCAGGGCTACGGGCAGTGGACCGACTTCCCGGCCGAGCAAAGACCGCTGGCGGTGGACCCCAGCACGACTTGGCAGTCCATGTACAAGCGGTTCGCCATGATCCGCAGCGGGACATACGACCGCGAGTTCCAGGCGTTCCTGGCCTCGCCCGAAGGCGCCGTGTACGCGGACCAGGATCTGTCCTGGCTGCGGGATTTGCCCAGTGCCCCCGTCCGGCACGTGCTGAAGTACCTGGATGCCGCCTACCAGGTGTTCCACAAGGCGCACGCCGCGGCCAAGGCGGAGGGCCGGTTGCTGCCGCGGCGCCAGTCCGACGGCAAGCCGAAGTATTTCCCGCGGCGCAAGGGTCGGCATGGGCACAAGGCCGACGGGTTTACCATTCCGGACAAGGTGAGGATGGACGGCCACCGGCTGCACATCCCCCGGATGGGGTGGGTGCGGCTGGAGCGGGGCGCCAACCATCCGTACCGAGGGTGCGCGCCCAAGACCGTGCGGCTGTTGAAGGAGGGTACGGGCCGGCACCCGAAGTGGTACGCCACCGTTGTGTACGAAGTGCCAACAGCACGTTTGAAACCGCCCGCCTGGGACGGCGAGTTGGGAGTGGACCGCAACGTGCGCCAGGCCACGGACAGTGACGGCGAGGTCTACGCGCAGCCGGACACGGACAAGCTGGACGCCAACATCAAGCGCAAGCAACGCCAGGCGGCCAAGGCTCGGGAACGCTCCCGGCAGTCCGGGAAGCCGCTGTCCAAGCGGGGGCGGCGCATATGCGGCCAGTTGCGGAAACTGCACCGCAGGAAGCGGCGCCGGCGCGAGAACGCCGCCCACCGGCACAGCCGCAAGATGGCGGACACGGCGCACGCCGTGGTGGTCGAGGACCTGGACACCCAGGCCATGACGCGGAGTGCGCAGGGCACGGTCGAGCAGCCCGGCACGAACGTCAAGGCCAAGTCCGGACTCAACCGGGAGATCCTGGCCTCCGGCTGGGGCCGGCTGGAACGCAACCTGGAGTACAAGGCCGGGCTGGTGGTGAAGGTGGACCCGGCCTACACGTCGCAGACCTGCGCGGTCTGCGGACATGCCGACAAGGAGAATCGCAAGACACAGGCAACGTTCAAGTGTATGGCCTGCGGACACACTGCCAATGCAGACCGCAACGCCGCCGTCAACATTCTGGACAGGGGCCTGCCCCTGATCCGACAGGCCCGCGGGACAGGGGCTTCTGCACGGCGAGGGGCGTTTGGCATTGAGCCAACCCCGAAGACCCGTGAACAAGGCAGACGGGGTCCGTCCCCGCCTGTAGGGTCCGGAACCTGACGGTCCGGACCTTATATCGATTGGTGCATGTCAACTATTCGATATAAGTCCCTAAGCACCATCCACAGCAGAATGTGGACCAGTTGATCGGCAATCCTGATGTCGACCTGAAGCGTTCCCAGCCGGTTGCCCGAGCGGTCACGAACCTCGCACCCGTTGAGGAGCTTGGCTGCCCATGCATATGGGGCGAAGAATGATGCCAGGCCGAAGGTGATCAAAATCAACAACAGCCACAACAAGCTATATCCGAACATGTCGGCCATCGACCAAGTCACTTGAAACTCGTAATTCCCGAGCAGAGGTTGCTGATTGGTGCCGGCCATGATGTTCCTCCCGTGTTGAATGCGACAAGACATGGTAGCCCGAAGCGGTTGGAGCGGTGCGGTCCGAAGCCGGTGTCTTGCTCCGGGCCCGGACGATGGTCCGGGACGGATTGCTGCAACGCAGTAGTGATACCACGACGCGTTGCTTCGCTCGGATGCCTGTTGGTGCGTGGAAAATTGGCAGGCTGCGGAAGAATGGGTTTCGGATGGCATCGGCCACCACGATGGGGCGCGGCATTGGTAAGGGCTCCGTATGCCCGGTGGAACTCCGTGGGGGCGCACAGAGACCCAGATTGGCCATGCGCATCAGGTTGTAGGCGGGGGGCACCAGGTAGCCGGGATCGTCGTCCGTAGCCGGGGACGGTGGTCCCTTCTTGGGCCGGAAGCTCCTGGGCTGGCAACCGCTTCGAGCAGAGTCCCGTCCACACTGAAGTGCACATCCGACAGCAGTCCCTCTTGGGCGGCCGACCATACCGCCTCGTCGAATAGGGCTCGGCCCGCGTCGTGCATCAGCAGCCGTTGCCAGTTCTTGGTGAAGACGGTGGCGTCGAAGCTGCGCTCCAGCAGATCCTTGTCTAGGCACCAGCAGCAGGGCAGGTTGTACTCGGGCTTCTCGCAGGAGGCACGCTCGCTGCGCCCCGCATACAGGGCGATCAACGGCGAGGCCTTCAACAGCTGCTTCGGCGGTACTGAGGCCCGGTCCACTTGGGTGTACGTGCGGTCGAAGGTCGGCAAGAGTTGTGCCAGGGCCGTATCGGCCACCGCCTTGATCCGCCGTAGCGGATGGGCCTGGGACATCCGTTCCCCAGGTCCACGATGGCCAGCATGCTGCGTTGGGGATGGGGATGACCGCGCATTGGGGATGCCTCCGTTGCCAAGTGAACAAACCCCAACCCACCCCGTTTTCAGCAGCCTGCTGGTGGCACGCGGAGTCGGCATCAGTGATCATGCGCTGCAGGGCAGGATTTAAGGTTCACCGCCGGAGTACGAAGACAATTCACCAATCCGTTGTCGGATGTGCCTGGCGGCAACCGCAGCCGTCTGGTCCACATCCACTGTTCGGGTATCCAGTTCCTGATAGTCAACACTGGCACCAAGTTCAGGGATTGGATGCCTGTCGATGGTCGCGGACCGCGATAGCTTCGCGCCGTCAAGTCGCCATTGAATCGAGAATTCCACGTTGAATCCCCCGTGCCCCTTGCCTGTGTATCTATTAAATCTGTAGGTGTGCGTAAGCTCCAACGGCCTGTTGCTGCTCAACTTCAGTCCGTCCACAACAATGTACTGCGCTCTCGTTTGCGGCCAGTGACGGGCCTCCAAAAGCCCGCTGGAATTGGTTTCATTGCTGTCCATTGACACATAGGAGAATTGGTGATCTCCAGCAAAGAGCGCGGACAATCGCTGACGTTCCGTCTCCAGCTCATCCAACTCAGGACGGATGAACCTGGTGTACGCAATGTCCAACGCCCTGACGTCGGAGTCATCGGGAGCCAACCCTTTGTTGCCTTCCACGAAAGCGTCGATTTCGCGGTCAACTTCAAGCCTGTCCAAGGTTCCACCCAGGTTGGCCAGCGGTATCACCTTGCCGTTGCTTCGAGTCTGGCGTTCCGTACCGCCGTAAACAACGATTTTGGAGGTGACGTTGGGTACCAGGTTGGCTACCCGATGGAGTGAGCCGAAGTAAGCCGAACTGATGGTGGCACCCGACTTGACCTCGAACACAGCGACTTCTTGTCCGGTCGGATAGAGCAGGTCGCACTCCAGGCCTTTCGCGTCCCGGAAAAAGGTCAGGTCGTCGGGTCGATTGCCTCGGTTCCAGCGATGCTTGAACGCCTCGACGACCACCGTATTCTCAAAGAGGCCGCCGCGCAAAGGGTGGGTTGCCACCTGCCCGGCATGTTGGATGCCGTTCAGGTAGGCGGCCAAGCCAACGTCGTAGAAGTAGAGCTTGGGTGACTTGATCAGACGCTTGCGCATATTGGCGAAGTACGGAGGTAGCTGGAAGATGATGTAACTCTCTTCCAACAGCGTGAGCCATGTGCGCGCGGTTGTGTGGGATACCCCCGCGTCTGCTCCCAAGGCGTTGAAGTTGACGAGTTGGCCAACCCGCCCGGCACACAGGCGCACGAAGCGTCGAAATTGGGACAGGTTTCGGATCTCTGCCAGCTGGCGTACGTCACGCTCCACATAGGTCTCGAAGTAGCCGGCCAACGCCTGGGTCGGATTGAGTTGCTCGGCAATGATCCGAGGATAGAAGCCGGAATAGAGAATGTCGTCGACCGCGTCACTGGCTCCTGCCTGTCGCCGTTCGGGCAAGGACAAGGGCAGCAAGCGGAGCAAGGCTGTTCTGCCAGCCAGAGACTGTGTAATCCTGCGATGAAGCTCGAACTGCGCACTGCCTGTCAGTATGAACAGACTGTTCGACCGTTTCTCGTCCACAGCCACCTGGATGTATGACAGGAGGTCGGGCACCCGCTGCACTTCGTCGATGATGCCACCGTCACCGAGCTGGGCCAGGAATCCCCTGGGATCCGACTCGGCAAATTCCCGGTCATCCGGTGATTCCAGGTTGACGTAGTTCAAGCCGGGGAAGGTTTCCCTGCAGAGCGTCGTCTTACCGGACTGTCGGGGACCGGTCACGGTGACAATCGGGTACTGTTGGAACGACGACTTCAGGTGTTGGGTGATTTCTCGATGGATCACGGCTTGCAGTTGGTGCAAAATGAAAGTAACAAATTCATATTGTACCAAAGGGGCCCTTGCATCGGACTCGTTCCACACGGGCATACAAGCAGTCGAACTCCGGCAAAAACCGCGCCAGAATCGCATCGGCCACCGCCTTGAGCCGCCGCAACGGATGGTCCCGGGGCACCCGTTTTCCGAGGCCACGATGGCCGGCATGCCGCGTTGGGGATGGGGACGACCGCGTATCGGGGATCCCTCCGTTCCTGGATGCCGGAATCCCAACCGGCCGCGTTTTGCAGCAGCCTGTTGGGGACTGCGCGGTTGCCTCGGTTCTACCAGCCCCAGGAACGCAGGGCCTGGTCGCACTCTTCGGGCGAACGCACGACGGCGTGGGGCAGGCCGCGGGCCGTCAGAAGGTTTTGGAGGGAGCGCTGCTCCTTGCGCAGCGACCCGGATTCCGTCTTGACTTCCATGAAACCGACCTGGCCCCGGGCGCCGATCAGGATCAGGTCGGGCATGCCCTTCACCATGCCGACGCGCAGCAAGTGGGAGGCACGCCAGCTCGTATGACCGCCGTTGGGAATGTGGGCGGCGAAGATGTCGGGCCGCGTCGATTCCAGCCAGTCCAGGATTTGCCGTTGGATCAGATCCTCGCCGGTGAGGACTCCGGCTTTCTGGTCCTGGACTTTTTGGGCCTGAGGCGACAGGAAGGGGTTGCCGGCATTCCCGAACAACCTTGACGAAGGACCGATGCCCAGCCGTTTGAACACTTTGTTTCCGATCCACAGCAAGCCGAGGCCAATCAACAGGCCGATGCCACCGCCAATCAGCATTTCGTTGGGAATTAAGGAGTCAACCCCGTCCGCCAAGCGATATCCCAAGAAGGCGCCGTATCCGGCACATCCCAACACCACCAGTGCAAAGATGTCCAGAGCGGGTGAATCGCGGCGGTTCATGGTTGGAGCCGGCAAGTTGTCGGACTAATGGGTTCCGGGTGGAATGCCGACCATAGTGTAGTGGATTGGCCCACCGCACACTTGCAGTAGTCGTCATATTCGCACTTGCATTGGTGGAGTCACAGCCGGTTCCGCTTTATCGGTCGCATGGAATCTGGTGATGGGCAGGCATCAGGTTCCGCGGTTTGCAGCCTACAGGGATTGTGCCGCACCAGTGCTCGGGCTTCGCGGCACAGTAGCCGCAACACCTTGGGACAGGATAGGCATCCGTGAGTGGTGCGCACCTGTACTATGGTGGTCATAAGGTTCCGGCACAGGTTGTGAGGAAATAACAACTCCTTTCGGCCCCCTGTGCGCGCCGCCACACGGATTCCCAAACTCACTGCAACAACGCCAGTCCATAAAGGGGGCATTTGGTCCTTCCCGGGTCCGGTCCGGGATCAATGAAACGGAAATAGTGCCAAGGTTTGCCAGGAGGCCGTTTTAAGATGTCCGTGAAGAGCCCGTTCCGAGTCTTGGCGGCAGTTCTGTGTCTGCTCCTGGTCAGCTGTACACCGTCCGGCGTGGCTCACGAATCCCTGTCCATACCGCTGCCGGAAAAGCCGACAACCCGCCTGGGCCAGGGCAGGGTCAACGCCATGCAGTATTCGCCAAACGGCTCTCTCTTGGCGCTTGGGAGCGGTATGGGCGTCTGGCTGCATGACGCACGGACCCACGAGGTCTTGTTCCTGCTCACGGGCCACAAGGGACAGGTCGACAGCGTGGCGTTCAGTCCAGACGGACGGATCCTGGCCAGCATCAGTGAGGATGACACCGTCGTCCGCTTGTGGGACGCGGCCACCGGCGACCTCGTGCACGCCCTGGAGGGCCACAAGGGCGGGGTCCGGAGCGTAGCGTTCAGTCCCGATGGCCAGACCCTGGCCAGTGCCGGCGACATCGGCGACGACACCGTACGCCTGTGGGATGTGGCCACGGGCACCCTCCAACACACTTTGGAGGGGTCTTGGGCGGGAGGTTTCAGTCCGGACGGACAGACCCTGGTCAGCGGCGGCGAGGACGGCATCGTCCGCCTGTGGGATGCGGTTGCGGGCACCCTCACGCACATTCTGGAGGGCCATAGGGGTGGGATTGACAGCGTGGTGTTCAGTCCGGACGGGCAGACCCTGGCCAGCGGCGGCGAGGACGGCACCGTGCTCTTGTGGACAGTGGTTCCGGTTACTCCCGGCTCACGCACCAAATAGTCAAATAGTCATATGGACAGACAGGATCCAACCAATGACAGTATGGTGATCCTCAAACCCATCCTGGATGAGCATGCAGGGCAGGGGGCTGGACGTGTGTTCCGCCAAGCATCGCCGTTCTGGGGTCGATCGGCAGCGAGTCCAACTGTGCTTTGTGTTCGGCTGACACCAGCGCGGTGATGGCGGATTTATGGGATCGGTGTGGGTCCCGGAGACCGGGAATTCCCCCAAGCCGGTTGGGGACCGGGCTCAGGCGGGCCCTGCCAACTCGACGGCAAGACGCGTCCGTGCCGTGGGCCAGGAGGTTCGGGTCATGTCCGGCACCTGCAGGCAGGGAATGGCACCATGGCTATCGGCCAGGGTGGCCGCGGCTTCGGCGGCGCGTTCCCCAACGGCCACGCTGGGCATCCCGGCACGGCGCGCCGCTTCGATGCCGTAGTTGCTGTCCTCCATCACAAGACAATCCGGGGCTGCTTGCCCCATGGCCCCCGCCGCGTTGAGAAACAGGGCCGGATCCGGCTTGCTCCTGGGAATGGCCACTCCCGACAGCAGGGCCGCGAAATACTGCCCCAGGTCCAGGTCCCGAACCAGCGTCGCGATGCTTTGCATGGGTGCCGATGAAGCCACTGCCTGCAACAACCCCTCGTCGGCCATGGCCTCGAGCCACTCTCCGGCCCCCGGCAGCAACGTCAGTTCCGCCGGTGCGCGGTTCCGGAACAGGGTTGCCTTGAGCAGCGTCAGGCGATCGAGTTCGACCGCGGGCAAGTCGGGGCCCAGGTACTCGCGCAGCACTGTCGGCGTGGTCTTGCCGAAGTCCGCCAGGAACTCCGCTTCCGAGTAGTCGATGCCGCAGCCCTGCATCACTTCCCGCCAGGTTTCGAAGTGGAGCCGCTCCGAATCCACCAGGGTCCCGTCCAGATCCCAGATGACCGCCGTCGGTTGCCAGGGAGTCGCCATGGTCAGTTCCCGCTCCCAAGCAGTTCCTGCAACCGCGTGCGTGCGGTTTGGGGATCCGCCTGTCCCCTGGTGGCTTTCATGACCTGTCCCATGAAGAACCCCAGAAGTTTCATTTCCCCGGCCTGAATCCGGGCGTGCTCATCCGGATTGGCTTCGAAGATCTCGAGGATGGCGGCATCCAGCATGGACGTGTCCGACACCAGGGCCAGGCCTTCCCGCTCAATGATGGTGTTCGGATCCTCGCCGGTCTCCATCATGGCGGCCAGCACCTGCTTGGCGGTGTTGTTGTTGATTTGCCGGTCGGCCAGGGCCGTCAGCAGGTCGGCCAGCTGATGCGGCTGGACGCGGATGTCGGCAATCTGGCGCAGGTCCTGGCCTTCGCCCTGCCGATGCAGAAGGGCCAGCAGTTCGGTCGTGACCCAGAGCGCCAAGGTCTGCGGTTTGCCGTCTTCGCCGCCCCAGGCCGCCACCGCCTCCTCGAACCAGGTGGCCAAAGGGCGTTCGCTGGCCAGCAGGGACGCCTCGGCGGGACGCACTCCCCAGTCGTTCACGTACCGGTCCTCCTTGGCCTGGACCAGTTCCGGCAGCCCCGCCTCAATGTGGGCGATGTCCTCCGGGGAGATTCTGAGCGGCGGCAGGTCCGGTTCGGGGAAGTAGCGATAGTCGTCCGAGCTTTCCTTGGACCGCTGCAGAACCGTAATCTGCCGGGACTCGTCCCAGCCCATGTTGACCTGTTCGATGGAGCCGCCCTTGGCCAGGACGCGCGCCTGACGATTGTGTTCGAAGGCGATGGCGGCCCGGACGGCGCGCAGGCTGTTTAGGTTCTTGACCTCGACCTTGGTGCCGTACTCCCCCCGCGCGGCCTGTTCGGCGGTGCGCACCGAAATGTTGGGCTCGCAGCGCAGCGCGCCCTTCTCCATGTCGCCGCTGTTGACGCCCAGGTAGCGGAGAATCGTGCGCAGGCGCACCAGGAAGCCATAGGCCTCCTCCGCACTGGTGATGTCCGCCTCGGTCACGATTTCCATCAGGGGTACGCCTGCCCGGTTGAGATCGACGAGTGAACTCCCGCCTTCGTGCGTGGTTTTGCCGGTGTCTTCTTCCAGATGCGCCCGCCGGATGCGGATCGCGCCGGTATCGCCGCCGGGCAGGGGGATGTCTACCCGGCCGTCAACGCACAGGGGGTATTCGAACTGCGTGATCTGGTAGCCCTTGGGCAGGTCCGGGTAGGTGTAGTTCTTGCGCGCGAAGACGGCGGTGTCGGGAATGCGGCAACCCAGGGCCAGTCCGGTGGCAATCGTGGCCTCCACGGCCCTTTGGTTGATGACCGGCATGGCTCCCGGCATTCCCAGGCACACGGGACAGACGTGGGAGTTGGGGTCGAACCCCTGGTATTCGGCACTGCAGGCGCAAAACATCTTGGAGCGGGTCGCGACCTGGGCATGGACCTCCATGCCCACGACCAGGTGCCATTCGATGCCGCCGGCGGTGACCAGATCTGCGGAATGGGCCGATGTCATGTTTAGTCCAAAATAATCCGTCAATGTCGAGTCTGCCTATTATGATCGCAGATGTCCGGTCCCACGGGCTCGCGCAGCCACTGGATCATGGTTGTCGCCTCTATTCCGCACCCCTACCTCCGCTCCATGCCCTGCCAGCCGGCCTTCCGCGCACCGTGGAATCCGCCTTCCCGCCGCACCTGGGTGGTTGCTCTGTGTCTGTTGGCTGCCTGCCTGACGGCCGCCTGCGGTCGCGATCGGTCCCCGGATCTGGATGTCGAGGTGGCCACGGCCACACCGACGCCGGGACCGGCGCCTGTGGTTGCGGAAACCGATCCCACACCCGTGCCCCCGCCCCGCGCCAGAACACCCGAGGAGGCGCTGGCCTGGGGCAGGCAACTGGAAGCCGACGGCCAGGCCGATGCCGCGGTGCGGGCTCTGTCGGGGGTCGCCCAGGCATCGGATCCGGCCCTGGTCTGGCAGGCCGCCTTTGTCCAAACCCGTCTGTTGGTGCAGTCCGGGCAGTGGGTGGCGGCGGATGAAGCACTGGACCGGTTCTTTGCGGCAGCCGATCGGCTTGGGGAGCCCCTGGACGATGTTCATCTTGGCAGCGCCTGGATCCAACGGGCCATCGTGCGCGGGGCATTGCTGGACACTGCGGGGGCCGAGGATGCCTGGCGGCGGGCTGTCGCGCACTTGCCGGTCATGGAGGTGTGGATCCACCGGCGCTGGGGCCGGATGCTGTTTGAAGTCGGCCAGCCGGAACAGGGACTGGACCATTGGCGCATGGCTGCGGATCTGGCTCCGACCGCATCCGAGCAGGCCTATATCCTCCTGAGCATGGCCGGGCGGCAGGAAGCCCGCGGCCTGCATGAGGAAGCAGCCGGGATCTACGAGGAGATTCTCGATTTCGCCCGGGAACCGGCCTATCGAACGCGCATCCACTACATGGCCGGCCAGGCCTGGTTTGGGACGGGCCAGCCCGAACAGGCCTTCAGCCACTGGTACCAGGCCACGGAAATCCAGCGCGAGAGCTGGTATGCCTGGCTGTCCCTGGCCAGGCTGATCGAGCACGAGCAGGAGTTCGATTCCTACAACCGGGGATATATCAACCATGCCGCCGGCAGTTGGGAGGCGGCGGTCGGTGCCTTCGACACCTATCTTGAAACAGCCGTGGCTTCCGACCACAGGTTGCCTTGGGCATTGTTGTACGCGGGCCATTCGCTGGTGGAGTTGGAAAGCTGGGTGCGAGCCGCCTCCCACTACCGTCGGATTGTGGAGGAATTCCCCGCTTGCGACTGCGTTGGCGCGGCATGGCATGGACTGCTGCGCGTCTACGCGGCCGTGGAGAACGCAGACGCCTATGCGCAGGCCCTGGCCGACTTTAGGGCCGCGCAGCCCAACGATTCGACCCTGGCCACCCTTGATGCCAATGAAGGGTTCGCCTTGTTGGCACAGGGGAATGCCGCGGCGGCCGGGGAGGTGTTGACAGGGTTCGCCGTGGACTTCCCGGAGCACAGCCGCGTCCCCGAAGCCCTGTTCGCGTTGGCTGAAGCGGCCCTGGCCAACGGCGACTACGGCCTGGCCAAGGGGTATTGGCGGAAACTGCGCGAAGACCACCGCTGGTACCGGCCGGCCGAGGTGGGATATTGGAGCGCGCGCACCCTGTGGGAGATGGGCGAACGGGAAGGCGCCCGGTTTGCCTGGAACCACACCGCGTCCACCTGGCCCGAATCCTTCCACGGGCTGGCTTCCAAGCAGGCCGTGCGGCGCAGTGACGGTTCCAGCCAGTTCCTGATTGAGGACATGGCGGAACTGGCGGCCGATGCACCTGTGCTGGAAGGCGATGACGGGTCGGCCCGTTTTGCCTGGCAGTGGCTGGGTTGGTGGGCGGGAGACGGCACCGCGGAGCAAGCCGGGCTGGCGGATATGCCCGGCTTGCAGCAGGGGGAGACCCTGCTGGCACTGGGGCTGCGGCAGGAAGCCCTGGCCGTGCTGAACCCGGTGCCCGAACGGGTGCGGCAGGATCCCCACGCCCTGCTGGCGCTTGCCGAGTGGTTTGCCCAACACGAACTCCATCGGCTGTCCATCCTGTCGGCCCGTTATCTCTATTTCCTGGCTCCGTCGGCCCGGGTTGCCGAACTGCCCATCCATGTCCAAGCACTCCTGTTTCCCCGGCCTTGGCCGGATTTGGTGGCCTCGGCGACCCTGAGCCACAAGGTTCCGGACCTGTATTTCTGGAGCCTGTTGCGGCAGGAAAGCTTGTTTGAGCCCACGGCGGTGTCGGGCAGCAACGCCATCGGCTTGACACAGGTCATTCCCGACACGGGCGACTGGGTTGCCCTGCAGCGCGGCATCGTCGGGTTTGAAACCGCCCAACTGGAACGGCCCTATCTGAGCCTGGACTTCGGCGCCTGGTATCTGCGCCGGGTGTGGGAGGACGTGGATCGCAACTGGCTGACCGCACTGGTGAGCTACAACGCCGGACCCGGCAACGGCACCCACTTCCGGAATGTGGCCGGAGCGGATGATCTCGAGTTTCTCGCCGCCATCACGCTGGCGGAGCCGGTGGCCTATGTCGAAGCGATTGTGGTCAACCTGTATCACTACACCCGGTTGTACGGACCGGTGCGGTAGGCCCGCGGGGGCGTCGGGATCCGGATCGGGTAGTGCACGGTGTCAGGAGGATGGCTCCGGCAACGGCGGCATGTCGGTCGGGGTCAGGAAGCACCGAATGCTGTCCACGATGCCGTCCGCGATGACTTCGGGATGTTCGAACAGGAGTTCCTGATCCCCTCCCATGAACCCCATCTCCAGAATCACGGAAGGCGTGTGGCCCGCCACTTTGGCATGCATGTGGTAGTGGGTCATGTCATCCGTAATGCTGTAGGCGTGCCAGGGCAGGTCCGTGTGGTGCTCGTACCAATGCCGCAGGCAGGCTATGAACACCTGCTCCTTCTCCAGGGTCAGGGACGCTGGCAGGCTGGCCGCCTTGTACCCGGTCGCGTCGATGCAGGAATCGGCATGCAGGCTCAGGGCAAGGTTCACGGACAGCGAGTTCAGGCGATCATCCGATTCGTACAGACGCGTGACCCTGGCCCCCAGCTCCTCCAGGCGCGGGATGACAATGTCCGCCACTCCCTGGTTGGCTTGCAGTTCCGTGTGGGTTACCTGGCCGCCGGATTCGCAAACGGCGCCAACGTCCTGCACCTCTTCTGTTGCCGACCTGTTGTGGCCCACGAGAATTCCAACCGAGAACCCCGACAGTGGGCCTTGCACCGCCGGTGTACGCCTGGCACGGTCACTGTCCAGGCGTTCCTGTGATCGATCCAGGTCGGATTCCCGCCCCATCTCAATAACGCGGAACTGAACCAGGGCCGCGCCCAGTGCCACAGCAATGGCGAGGGCCATCATGAGGCCGCGGCGGAACGCCTGGGAGCGATGCATGGACGGAGGCTGGTGACACTGTCATCCCCAAGCGGAGGTGACAGTCCATTGGTGGAGGATTGCAGGGAACACGGAGCAAATCACGGGATTATAGGCGTGCGCACGGAACTGGGGCCCATTGGCGGCCCATCCGGGCTCCGGTGCCTCTGCATTGTGTTGGGGTTCGAGTTCACCATCGGCATCCCCAGCCGCAAGGCAAGTTGGTTGGTTTGCGTCAGGCTGCGGCGGTTGCCGTCCAGGTCGGAAAGTTGGGAGCTTGTATCGCATGGTGGACATCCACGTGCGCCCCCCGGCAGGCCCGCACAGGCATGGGCCTGCCGGGGCCACCCGCTTCTTGTGGCATGCATTGCGGGTGGACCATGAAACACGGTATCGGCTCTGGTCGGCGCCCCCTGCCGCAATGCCACGGCGCGCCGGCCCAGCGGATGCCGGGGGACAATCCGTCGCCCACATCCCGGTCCGGCAACCAGCGCGCCGCCCATGGAACCGCCGTGTTCCATGGGCGGCGAAGAGTCCGTCATGCGGCCAAGTCCGGCTTGCCTACCGGGGGCGGGTCTCGGACGCGTCGGATCGGTGAGTTGTCCATCGACAGGCAGGAGATCGCAGTAACAAAAATTTATTCAAAAATTCAAGGGTAGTTGTCATTCGGTGTTCGGTATGTGTAAACTTTGAATATCCAGGGGGTATCCAGTTGGATTCCATCCCTGTCCGGTTCCCGTCATACCCCCGCGAGATAGACCGAACCATGAGACTCCATATGAAACCGGGTTTAATTGTTGCTGCCGCCGGCGCGGCCCTCCTCCTCCTGACCGTCCTGATCTGGTCGTTGGGCGCGGACTCGGCAACGGCCAACAGTTGCAGTGGCGGCTACCACTTCCATGAACCGGATACCTGCCACAAACATTGCCAAAACGGGATGTCGTCACACAACACCGATCACGGCGACAACTGCAGTGTGTCCAACCCCACCCCCAAGCCCCGCCGGCCACGGCCTTCCCCCACCGCCACGCCTACGCCACAGCCGACCCCATTGCCATGTCCGGCAAGTGTAACGGGCTTCCAGGTTGCCAGCGGGTCCGACAGCATCACGGACTCGAGCATCAAGGTGACATGGGATAAGCCCGGGCCTTCAAGCCTATATGGATACAAGCTTGAGAGTTGTACTTCGGCGGCTGCCGACTGCCCTGGTGCAACAGAGGTGGCGGCACCGGCACGGTCGGCGACTTCGCACATCCTGACGGGTCTTGATCCCCACACCGCGTACTACCTCCGTATTACGGCCCTGGCCTACCCGAACAGTGCCACCTGCTCGGATGCCGAGGCCTCTGGAATCATCACGGCGACCACGGCGAAGAGGCGGCTGGTGGTGGACAACTTCCGGGTTTCAGGCGTCACCAGTACCACCGTGACGCTGGCGTGGGACGCGCCAGCGTCCAGGACAGGACTGGACAAGTACAAGATCGAGAGTTGCAGTTCGGCTGATGCCAGCTGTCCCGATGCCACGGAGGTGGCGACGCCGGCCAAGACTGCGACCTCCCAGAAGGTGACCAGCCTCACCCCCAGCACGACCTACTATTACCGCATTACGGCCTTGGCCATCCCCAACAGCGCCTATCTGGATTCCGTCCCCGGCGACACCGCCGGCGACACCACCGGGAACAACGGAGGGGGTGGGAATACCGGCGAGGATCCTCCCAATGATGAAGATCCCCCCGATGACGTTGTCGTGGTCACCACGGCACTGCCGCCGGTAGCGGGCCTGGCGGTTACGTGCACGGACAAGACCGCAACCTTGACCTGGACCGCGCCCACCTCGACAACGAACGTTGCCAACTTCGAGGTTCAGTACTGCACTGATGCCACCTGTACCACGCCTGTGTCCGCCGGTACACCATTGGCCTCGGCCACAAGCTTCACGGTGGTGGGGCTGTCTGCCAACACCAACTATTATTTCCGCCTCCGGGCCGCAGGCAAGACGGGCCATCACGATTCGGACTGGTCCTCCGCCGTGCTGTGCAAGACCGATAAGACGGCCCTGCCTGCAATCACGGGATTCACCGTCAATAGTCACACTAACCAGGGAGGCGTGCCACTGGCTTGGGATGCCATGACCCACACGGCACTCGACAAGTACAGGCTCGAAGTGTGTTCGAGTGATCAGTGCTCTTCCCCCACCGGGTACGACGTCACAACTACCACGTATACCCACACCTGTGCACGAGGCACCACGTGCTATTACCGGGTCCGCGCCAAGGCAACATCGAGTTCCGACTACAAGGACGGGCCCTGGACCGATTTCGTGATTGTGTCGATACCAGGTTCGTAGGGCTCGGGACGCAGTCGCCAACCCGACCGGTTGGCGACTGCGTCCTTTGGTCGGGATCGAGGTCGACTGAACGAGTTGCATCCCGATGTTGTCGCGCAGCAGTCCAAGGGACCATTCAGGCCTGAATAGCCGTTGATGGTCCCTTGCAGTGTTTCCAGGCTGCCTGTCGCCGATTGCCCGTGGCCGGAACCGTTGCCCCGGTGCATTCGGCACTTGCAGTCCAGGCCCGGGCGCAGGCCATTCTCAACGTCCCAACAGGTCGCTGATCATCGCAGGTGAATCGGACCGCAGACAGGCTGGAGAGGCGGAAACGGGTTTCCGTTGCGCTTTGAACGCCACTGTTGTTCAGCCGGAGCACAGTCAGGCTGTGCCGGTTGGGCCTGATCCCGTTGAGCTCCGCTTGCTGGCCGCAATCCGGTGCTCCAGAGCCTACTGTTGACGCGTTGCGACGCGCCCACGGTTCCTGCACGGTCCGGGCCATGGTTGCGGTCTTATGATCACAGCCCTCGCAGCCTGTTCGACGGCCAAGGTTCCGGACACCGTCTCGTGCGGGCACTTCCGGTATGCGAAGGCATCGATGCTCAAAGCAAGGCAGGTCGGCGTCGATGGTGACAGCGGCTTTGGCATGGCCGCGATCTCGGAGGACTGGCCGTCCCCCGGCACTTGGCCCCGCTGTTCCACCCCCGTCCAGCGGTTGATCCCGAACATCACTGCCAGAGTCGCAAGCAGGAGCGTTCGCCCACGAATGGCATCGGACTGGGAGTTGCGGGTTTTTTCCATCCGGGTGATTGGAGCCATCGGGGAACGCCGGTATGGTCGGCCATGATGCATGTTTCCGAGGGTGTCGCGGACCACACCCATCCGGTCTGCAGCGGCCAAGGCCCCAATGAGAATGCGATTGGCCTGAGGAACTGTGGCCGGCCGGGCATTGGGTTGCCGGGTCTTTGCTAGAATTGCCGGCCTCTCCGAGCCTGTCCCCTCCAATACAGCCCATGCACGATGCGCCGTCGCAAGGCGTTCGGATAGGAGCCCTGCTGCGCGAGCGGCGGGAGACTCTGGGTCTGAGTCTGCAGGATGCCGAAACCGCCATCCGGATTCGGGCCACCTATCTGATGGCGTTGGAGAACGACGATTGGCCGAATTTGCCCGGCGAGGTGGTGGGCCGGGGGTTTCTCAAGAACTACGCAGAGTTCCTAAAACTGGACTCGGAGGAACTCAAGCACCGGCGGCAGGTTCTGGTTGCACCTGCCCTGAGCCGCGAGTGGGCGGATACCAGTTCCGGTGCGCCAATGCCGGAACCGCGCCCTGTCGACTACCGTCCCATTTCCGTGCGCGTGCACGGCGAGACCATGGTCGGGGAGCGCCCTGTCCTGCCGCGCGGCTTGGCGGCGGCTGTGATCCTTGCCGTGGCCGGATTGTTGTTGCTGGCCGCCGTTTGGTACGGCATTCCGCAGGTCAGTCCCGGACTGCGCAGCCAGGTGGATGTTGCAGCCATCGGCGAACAGGCGCAGGATTGGGTATCCGATCGTTGGACCGTTGTCTCCGAGGCGCTGTCCTGGAACCCGGGTGCCGCACCGGAGACAACGGCCACGCCGCCCATCGCGGTGGCCGTGCCCGAACTCCTGTCCACGGCCACTCCGACATTGGCTTCCGTTCAGCCCGTCGAGGTGACGCCCACGCCCGTGCCGCCCACCCCCACGGTCGCGGCCACCCCGACCGACGTGCCCCAGCCGGTGGCCGATACTGCCGTACCCTCGGCTGCCTGCCCGGACCCGAACGTGCAGATTTCGTCTCCGCAACCGGGTGCGGTGGTCTCGGGCGACGTCTCGATTGTCGGAACGGCCGATCATGAGGAGTTCTGGTACTACAAACTGGAGCGTACCGAAGGAACGAACCTGGACGGAGCCTTTCTCTACTTCGAAGGCCAGCAGACGGCCGTGTCCAACGGCCTGCTGGGAGTTCTCGACACGTCGTTCATGGTGGACGGCGTCCACACGGTGCGGTTGACCGTGGTGGACATCGGCGCGGGCACGGACCTGCCGACCTGCGCGGTGGTGATCACGGTTGCCAACCAGGGCGGTTAGGCGCATTGTCTTTTGCCGCTGTAAAACCTCGGATCCGGATAGGATGCATATGCAGTGAAGACTCAGATCTATGCCCTCAAGACGGTGCCGGAGGCGGTGGCCACCGCCGAGGCCGGCGTCGATTTCATCGGTGTTTCGGTGGGTGAACGGGGGCGCCTGCCCTGGGAACTGGACTTCCGTCGGAGTCGGGAAATCTTCACCGCGGTACGCGGGGTGTCCGCGGCCCACCTGCTGGCCCTGACGGTGGCCTGGGACGAGGAGGAAATCGTCGAGACCGCGGTGCAGACATCGCCGGACATCGTTCACCTGTCGGGGGATTTCGATCGCTACACGCCCGAACTGGTGGTCAGGCTGCGGTCCAGGCTGTCTCCCATTCGCATCATGATGGCGATTCCGGTGGGGGCTCCGGACTCGGTGGCCAAGGCCGCCATGTATGCCCGCGCCGCCGATGTGCTCATCCTGGACACGGACCGCAGCCACGTGCCGGGTGTCGGGGCCACCGGCGAGGTGCACGACTGGAATCTGAGTGCGGACATCGTGCGCCGGGTGAACATCCCCGTGGTGCTGGCAGGGGGACTCAGCCCCGACAACGTGCAGGAAGCCATCCGCAGGGTCCGGCCCTGGGCGGTGGACAGTTATACGCACACCAACGCGGCCGGTTCCAAGTACAAGGATCTCGAAAAGGTGGCCGCCTTCAACCGGGCCGCCAAGGCAACGGCATGAACAGAAGCGAGGGTCTCGGGTGAAGGTTCAGATTTACGAGCACGTCCATCCCGACGACGTGCGCCGCAGCATTCAGGCCGGCGTGGATTTCATCGGGGTCAAGCCGGGAGTGGACGGGCTGAGCGAGGGCGAGGTGGATTTCGACCTGTGCCGGGAACTGTACGCGGTGGCGGCTCGGCATCCGGACGTGTTCTGCAACGCACTCACCACGGCCACCGAGACCGATGTCATCGTTGGGGTGGTGCAAAGGGCCCGACCCGATGTCCTGCACCTGTCCGGGGACATTCACAGGACCCCGCCGGCCCAGGTCGCCGAGATCCGCCGGGCGATCTCGCCGGTCAAGGTCATGGCCGCAATCCCGGTGACGGACGCATCCTCCGTGGAGTTGGCCCTCTCCTACCAGGGCGTGGTGGACTACTTCCTGCTGGACACTCCCGCGCCCGACGGGGACATCGGGGCCACGGGACACATGCACGACCTGGCCGTGAGTGCGGACATCGTACGCCGGTCGCAAATCCCGGTGATTCTGGCCGGCGGCCTGGCTGCCGGCAATGTGCGGGAGGCGATCCGTCGGGTCGGGCCGTGGGGCGTGGACTCCTTCACCCACACGAACGAGCCGGGCTCTCGCAGGAAGAATCCCGGTCTTGTGAAGGCGTTCGCGGCGGCCGCCAGGGGATGACGGTACCGGACGGTCGGGGCATCCTGTTCGGGGATGTCTGTGTCGACCTGGTGCTGAGCGTTCCCGAGGAGATGGGCAAGGCCCGTCGGCAAGCATCGCCCGAGGTGCACGGCGGCGGGACGGTGGCCAACACCGCCGTGGCTCTGGCGCGCCTGGATGTCGAGACCCATTTCGTTGGGGTGGTGGGGGACGATCTCTTTGGTCGGGAGGCCCTGGAGGAGCTGGTTGCCGAAGGTATCGATGTCTCGCGCGTGGAGCTTTCGGGACGGCGGCCCACCATGATTGTGATTGCCCTGATCGACGGAACCGGTCAGCGTACGGTGTTGGGCTGGCCGCGCCGGGATCAGGCCTTTGCGGAACTCGACGAAAGGCAGCTGGACGGCCTGGAACCGACGGCCCGCGATTGGCTGCACACATCGGGGGTCTGCATGGTGCAGGAGCATGGCCGGCGAGCCACACTCAGGGCCCTTGATTGGGCCCGCGCGCGACAGGTTCGCTCCTCGTTCGACCTCAACCTGCGGTTGGGCCTGGAAGGCGACAGCCTCCCGGCCAGCTATGTTGAGGCGCTGTGGTCGGCGATTGGGAGGGCGGACTTTGTCCTGGGTTCCGCGGACGAGGAGCTGTTTCACCTGGTCCCGGCCGAGCCGGACTTGCGGAGGGCTACGGCCCGTCTGGCCAGGGAGGGCCAATGCGTTGCCATCATGCGGGAAGGGTCCGTCGGTGCCCATGTGTCGGAGTTCGGTTCTCCGGCCGTGACGATTCCGCCGTTCCGGGTGCCGGTAGTGGACACCCTGGGTGCCGGCGACAGTTTCGATGCCGGCTTTATGGAGGCGGGGCTGTCGGGCTGTTCGCTGGCCGAACAGGTCATGCGCGGCCATGCCGTCGCCGCGTTGCAGATTGGCCGGGCTGGCGCCCGCAGTTCGCCCCGGCGCCAAGAGCTGGATCGCTTCCTGGCCAATCGGTCCGATCCGACTTCAGGGTGGGAAGCAGATATGGGCCGATGACCGTTTGGCGGTTATGGCGTGCTTCTTATGCGGCGTTCCCGTGGTCCCCGCCGCATCGCCTTGGACCGGATGGCGTGGCCGGTCCGTTCTCAGTTCGTGACCGCGACCGTTCCGGCTGTCGCTTCGGTTTCCTCGTGGCCCGCGCCGATGGGCGTGACGACGGGTTCCCCATCCTCCCCTTCCTCCACCGTGTACAGGCGGTTGGCGCGGTCCATCATCAGGATGCCGTTGAGGTGATCGATTTCGTGCTGGAAGATGCGGGCCAACCAGCCGTCCGCCTTGATGCGGACGGCCTTCCCGTTGGCATCCATGCCTTTGACCGTGATGCGTTCGGCCCGGTCCACATCCACCAGGAAGCCCGGAACACTTAGGCATCCCTCCCGGCCCTCGACTTCGCCGCGGGCCCGGACGATCTGGGGATTCAGTATTTTGTAGAGTTCAGGCACCGCGTCCGGATCCTCGTCCGTGTCGGCGTACTCAATGACCAAGGCCGACAGGTTGCGGCCCACCTGCGGGGCCGCCAGTCCCACGCCCCCGGCCTCGCGCATGGTTTCGACCATGTCGTTCAGCAGCCGCCGGATCCTGCGATCCACCTTGCGGATGCGCACGGTCTTGCGATGCAGGAGCGATTCTTCCTCCCGCCAGTCTTGCAGGATGTCCAGTACGGCCATGGTCGGAACAGAAGGGATGAGGCGGGTATTCGACCAGCCGGAAACGCTGGTTCAGCTTGGTGGAAGTATCCAAAAAGATTATATCCAGCCTGTCGGCTGAGCGACCGGCAGGCGAGTGCCGCTTTGCTTCAGGTGTGTCGGTTTTGGCTCGTTGCGGCGCAGGACCAATGTTGCTTCATACAGGTGTTCGATCGTGCGATCTTCCTCTGGCGGGATGCTGTTGCCCGATCCGTCGGCAACGGGATTCCATCCACCTCGGCTGGGAGACATGTTCCGCAAGACCAGAAGGTTTTGCCAAGTTCGGGCAGGGGGAGCCCCGCGGTGTTTCCGGGAACGGCGCTTGACTGCGTGCAACCTGTCGAACGGATGCTGCCTGCACAACCTGATCCGGGCGTGGCTCAATCTGGAGAGATGGTGGATTGCATCCGGCCGTGGGCAAGTACAATGGGGCCCCGCATGCACGGGAGGCGATCGATGGCCATCACCAAACCCTGGACCGTACCGGCGGAACCGCGCGAGGCCGAACCGGCTCTGGCGGTGGACCTGTCTAGGCCCATCCCTTCCTGGAACACCCCGGAATACCCCGCCGAATGGCCTAGGAGCGACGAAATGTCGACGGTCCCGAGGCACGTTGCCATTCTGAACTACCTGTTGAATGCCCTGTCCCATCTGCTGGCGCGGCGCGGCCGGCCCTTTGGCCTCAATCAGGACATCGGCTTGCACTTCTTCGATGCCGACGGTCAACAGCAGCGTTGTGATCCGGACATGATCATCATGCCGTTTCCCAATACCGGGCGCGGTTCCCTGCGCCGCTGGGACATGCCCTGTCCCCCCGACTGCGTCATCGAGGTCGCGTCCCCATCCACCACCGACAACGACCTGGGGATCAAAAAGGAATGGTATGCCTGGATGGGGATTCGGGAGTACTGGGTCTTGGATCCGGTGGATTCCGATGATCCGTCCCACCTTGAATCCGGCCTGCTGTTGCCCGACGGCCCGATGATGGGCTGGCAACTGGAGCGGGGGCGTTACGAATCACTGGGAACCGTCTGGGACGAGGCTGCGCGCTCGTGGTCCGCCTACTCACCGGTTCTGGACTGCGGTCTCCTCCTTGTGCAGGAACTGCACCAACATGAAACCGACGGCGGCTACCGGATTCTGGACCCGGAGACGGGCGAGCCACTGGCCAGTGCAAAGGAGAAGGACGACCTGTTGGAAGCGCAGCAGTCCCAACTACAGGCACAGCAGTCGCAACTACGGGCGCAACAGGTCCGGTTGGATGAGGGGAATGCTGAAATCGCGGGGATGGCGGCTGCTCTGGCAAGGGTTCAGTTTGGTGATGCCGTAGCCGACGAACTTCGGTTGATGATGCAACAATCCCCGGTTTCCTTGCCGACCGCGGAGTTGGTACAGGTCTGGATGGACAATCGGTCAGCCGAGGAATTCCTGGATTTGGCGCGGCAACACTTCGGATTGTCCGCGTCGCAGGAATAGGCCTGCAGCGAGGCCGGCTCTGTCGAGTGTGAGCAGGATCCCGGTGCAGTCGTCGGTGCCTGGAGATTGTGCCAGGAGCCATCCATCCGGTTGACCAAGCGCAGCGAGTTGCAGCAACAACCCGTATCCGATCGCGGAGTTTGTCACTGGAGCGGCCCCCGACAGGGGACGGTGTTGCACGTCAGGGAATCGGGTGCGCTTTGCATAGCCTGTTGTTGCCTGCGGACCTTCGGACTCCGACCTTGATGCGTACAACGTCCGGCCGCGCAGGGGACCTGAAAACCACATCCGTACACGGTCAAGGCGTGGAAAGATGTTGGGGAGGGGTTTCGACAGTGAGAAGGTTTCGGTGATGACAACAGTCCGTGGATTAAACAGAATTGACCGCCATCCAGGAACGCACATGCGCGGGGTGGTCCGCCACCTGGTTTGCCTTGTCCTTCTTGGGCTGACCATCGCTGGATGCCACTATGAGGGCAGGCCACCCTCTGCCGCAGACTTGGAGGCTTCCCCGAGCCAGTCTTCCGGAGCAACGGAACCGGAGGCCGAGACAGCGGAACCGGAGACCTACTGTGGAGATTGGGATGAACTGGCCGACTCCGGCCTCGTCTACCAAAACAACGTTTGGGGCAAGGGGGACATTGCCGACTACGAACAATGTCTACTGACGCGCAGTGTTGACGGAGTGGTGGAGTATGGCTGGCGGTGGCAATGGCCAAAGGGAACCGGCCATGTCAAGGCGTACCCGCAAGTGATATACGGTCACAAGCCTTGGAATGCCGCGTCCACCGCGTCGGCCCTGCCTGCCCGGATCGAGTCCATCAGGGAACTGTCCATCGCCTATGCCGTCGAAATGAGCGCACAGGGGGCATACAACCTGGCCTACGATATCTGGCTGACCAGTTCCAATCCGCCCACCCCGGACACCATTACGCATGAAGTGATGATTTGGATGGACCGGACCTTCGAAGCCCAGCCTCGACAGTACTTGGCCGGACAGGTCGTGATGGACGATATTACCTATGACCTCTATCTGCGTCCAAACTTTCATCCAGCATCGGGAGCGGGTTACATTGCCTTCGTCAGTCAGAAGCCTCAGTTCAGCGGGGTGGTCGATGTCGTGGCACTCCTCGGCTACCTGGTCGAGCACGATCACATTTCCGCCGATCACTATGTGGCTTCGGTGGAACTGGGCAATGAAGTCATTGACGGTACAGGTGAGCTGTGGCTCCAGCGATTTCAGGTGACGACCGATTAGGACATGACGGCATAGCCGATACGCGGACATTGAGGTATGCGGCCAGTGTCCTTGGGGGGTGCTAGTGCACAGTCTCATAAGTTCTTCGGATGTGTGCCAGCTGGGCCAGGATGGCGTCTGCGTCCCCTTGCCAGCGGGGCGGCAGGGCGTGGCGATTGCGTCCCCGCACATAGCGGCCCACGGCCGCCTGCAAGGCCTGGACGCTGTCCCAGGAGCCGTGGGCCAACACATGGCGTTGCAGGGCACTGAACCAGTGCTCAATCAGATTCAGCCAGGAGGAGTAGGTGGGGATGAAGTGGAAGTGGAAACGGGGATGGGCCTCCCGCCAGTCCCGCACCTTGCGGTGCTTGTGGGGCGAGTAGTTGTCCAGGACCAGATGCACCTGCTGGGTGGGGAAACGCCGGGCCAACTGGCGCAGGAAGGCCAGGAACTCCTGATGCCGGTTGCGGGCGGCACAGGCATAGTAGATGCGACCGGTGTCCAGGTCCAGGGCCGCCCGTAGGGAGAGGGTGCCGTGGCGGACGTAGTCGTGGGTGCGGGTGGCGGGGCGGCCGGCCGTCGCGGGCAGGCCCGTCCGGGTGCGGGCCAGGGCCTGCATCTGGGGCTTCTCGTCAAAGGACAATCTCACCACGTCCGGGTCCTTTTTTTTTCGTAGACCGCGAGCACGTCGCGCAGCTTGGCCTCGAACTGCGGGTCGTCGGAGAGCTTGAAGGTGCGCACCCGGTGGGGCTGGATCCCGGCCGCCGACCACCAGCGCTGCAGGTGCCCGGTCGAGATGCCGGTCTCCCGGGCCATCAGGCTCAGGCTCCAGCGCGTATGCCCGTCCGGCGGGTCCTCCTGCAGTTTCTGCCACATGGCCTGGCGGTCCGCCTCCGTGTAGGTCGGGGGGCAGCCGCTCCGGGGCCGATCCTGCAACCCGTCCAGCCCGGCCTCCAGGTACCGGTCGCGCCAGGCGGCGACCGTGTCCTCGGTCACGCCCACCGCGGCCGCCACGGCCGCCAGGGTCTGCCCTTGGGCCAAGGCCAGCAGGATGCGGGCGCGCTGCACCTGGCGGTGGGGCCGGGTCTGGGACCGCGCCCAATCCTCCAGGGTCGGTCGGTCCGTTGTCTGCAGGGTTAAACCGCGTATCCGTGCCATGTTCTCCAACCGGTGTCCGTGGGGCTCCAGAATGGCCCCCATTTTACCCTAACAACTTCCGTGTGTGAGCACTAGCCCGATCCAGACCCGTCGCTGGTACAGCAGAGGGTCCAGAATTCATTCAATCCACTGCCGTTACTTCAGGTCGCGCGCCAAGCCGGGTCACTGGTAACACGGAGCACAGTTCCTGCTTCCAGCAGTGGTGCAGCTGGCCGTGCACGATGGGCTGGCAAGGCGGCGGCACAGCTGTTTGACTTCCTGCATGAAGGCGTCTCCCGATGGCGGACGCAAGCCAACAGAGTCTTTCGCCATGGAGGCGCGAATGGCGTACCTTCGGTTCCGTCACGTTGGGCTTATGATCTTGAAAATGATATACCAACTGTAAAATCTTCCATTGTATGGAAAGAAAACCCGTAGTGAGAGCGACTGTGATTCCCAAGGGGATCTCGGCCAGGAATCGACATCTTCTCACGTCTCTGATCCGGAGCGTTACAGGGCCTTTTACCGTCAAGGAGGCAGCAATGGCCCTTGCGCTTCCCATTACGCGCACGCAGAGATTCCTCGCCTATCTCGCTGAGAGAGGATGGCTGGTTCGCGTCTGCCAAGGTCTCTACGCTTCCGTACCTCTTGATGCCATCAGCCCAGGCGAATGGCGGGAGGACCCATGGGTCATTGCAGCGAAGCTCTTTGGTCCTGACTACTACATCGGAGGATGGACGGCATGCGAGCACTGGAGCCTAACCGAGCAGATCTTCCTGGACACTGTGGTCTTGACTACGCGAGAGACGCGGCGCAAGGAGGTCAGCATCCAGGAGTTCCCCTTCCTTGTCAAACACGTCTCTGAAAGTCGGGTGTTCGGCACCAAACCAGTCTGGCGCGACCAAAACCAAACCAGGGTGAATGTGTCCGACCCTTCCCGCACACTCGTTGACATCCTCGAGGTCCCGTCCATTGGGGGAGGCTTGCGCCACGTTGTTGACATCATGGACAGGTACTTTAGGAAGGAGTACCGCGATGACGAACTGATTGTGGCCTACATCCGACAGGCTGGCAACCGTGTGGTATTCAAGCGTCTGGGTTTCCTGCTGGAGGTTCTGGATGTCCATGCCCCCGATCTCCTCCGGACATGCGAGGACAGTGTGAGTTCCGGTGTCAGCCGATTGGATCCCGGTCTGCCCAACCGGGGACCTGTGGCGTGGCGCTGGAATCTGCGGGTGAACAGAATGCTCCAACCCGAAGAGGTGTTCAGTTGATCTCCAGGACAGAGCTCAACGAGAGGATCAGGGAATGGGGTATCCGGGAGGACGTGATCGAGAAGGATTACATCCAAGCGGATCCGGCCTGGACAAGAGTTGCTGCTGTTCGCGGCCATCTCAGCGACTTACGCGTGGAGAGACCCCATTCCAACCTGAACAGCGATTTCTGGCGGATGGCAGCAACCCGCCTATAATCCGGCAACCTCCCGATTCCCGTCCCAGAGATGCATTTTTGGCAACGCCTGACCGCCTCCGTCCATGAACGGCACACTCTGCTGTGTGTGGGGCTTGATCCAGTAGGGGAACGACTGCCGGAAGCGTTCAGCCGACCGGGCCGCTCCATCACCGGCAACCTGTTGGCCTGGAACACCCACATCATTGACGAGACGGCGGAGTGGGCGGCTGCCTACAAGCCCAACTTGGGGTTCTATCTGGCCCACGGCGTTGACGGGCTGCGGCTACTGGAGGACACCCTGGCCCGGATACCGTCGGGCCGACCGGTGATTCTGGACGCAAAGTTCGGCGACATCGGCGCCACTGCGGAAGGCTATGCCCAATTCTGTTTCGGAGCCTTGGGAGTCGATGCCGTCACGCTCAATCCCTATCTGGGCAGGGATGGCCTGGCTCCGTTCCTGGATTGGCCGGACAAGGGATGCTTTGTGCTTGCCCACACGTCCAACCCGGATGGACAGGCCTTTCAGGGCAGAAGTCTTGACGGAGAGCCTTTGTTCATCCAGGTTGCACAGACGGTACAGACTTGGGGACCGAATGCCGGTCTCGTTGTGGGTGCGACCGATTCACGGTCCTTGAAGCAGGTACGCACAGCAGTACCGCATCTTTGGTTTCTGGCTCCGGGCATCGGTACGCAGGGAGGCGCGCTCGAGGAGAGTCTGGTGGCTGGCTGGATTTCCCGGAATGTGCCAGGCGTACTCTTCAATGCCAGCAGCAGTTTGGCGCAGGCTCGGGAACCGGCGGAAGCGGCTGGCCGGCTGGTCCGCGCCATGCGAGCGCAGATGGACGCATTGGTGGCGACGTAGGATGTGCATCGGGCTCCGTGGACAGGCATGCCGGCAGATCGATGGCTGCCCTTGAAGTTCCAACCGGCCAATGGCCGGGACCCCGGCTGCAACTGTGCCAACTGGATAGGGAGTCCGATCCGTTGGCCAGAGGCTGTACCGGATGCCAACCGAAGGGGACATAACGGTGCAGGCAGCCGGTAGTTCGCTTCCCTCCGGGCCTCTTGTGGCAGGGCAAGGCATTCCCAGAGCCAGGCCGTTTGTCAAATGGGCGGGCGGCAAGCGAAGTTTGGCAGCCCGGATCTGGGAGCAGGCACCGACTGACTTTGGCGACTACCATGAGCCGTTTGTCGGTGGTGGCAGCGTGTTTTTCGAGATGCCCGAACGAACCAACAAGGCGCACCTTTCGGATGTCAACAGGGAGCTGATCACGGCCTACCAAGTGATCCGCGACGACGTGGAAGGGCTGATTGTGGCGTTACAGGAGCACGCGCACAATCATCATGCGGACGAAGGCTACTACCTTCGGGTAAGGGCCCAGGAGCCCGAAGTTCCGCTCCAGGTGGCTGCACGGTTCATCTACCTCAACAAGACCTGCTACAACGGCCTGTATCGCGTAAACAGGGCCGGAAAGTTCAACGTCCCCAAGGGCAGCTACAAGAACCCTCGGATTTGCGATGCCGAGGGCCTGCGTCAGGCCAGCACGGCGTTGGCACATGCCGATGTCAGTGTGGAAACATTCGACTCGATTGCGCCGGAGGCCGGCGACTTCGTCTATTGCGATCCCCCGTACGACGGTACCTTCACGGGCTATGTGCCCGGCGGGTTCGGAGACGGGGAACAGGAGTTGCTCCGGGACACTGCGGCCTGTTGGGGACAATGTGGTGTTCGTGTCATGATCAGCAACTCGGACACACCACTGATCAGGGATTTGTACTCTGGACCGGTGTTCCGGATCCGCGAAGTCCTGGCTCCCAGATACATCAATAGCGATGGGGAAGGCCGCGGCAGCGTTGTGGAGGTGCTGGTTACAACCTATGACTGAGGGTACTCGTGCCAACTGCTCCGGTTGCCAACTGGAGTCCTGGGTGGTTCCTCCCAACATGCTCATGTTTGATACCGTCGGCAGCCCGCGACATGTGATTGGCTTGGGAGAGTTTGCAAAATTCCGCTGCAGGGGAAGGATCCGATGAATACCGCGGGCGCGCCCAACTCCGGTTTGTTCGATCTTCTCCTTGAGGTGGAGGCCCTGCAGTTCGGGGAGTTCACCCTGACCAGCGGTGTGAAGTCGCCCATCTACATGGATCTGCGCCGCGTCGGGAGCCATGCCGGTCTACTGCGCCTCTGTGCCCTGGGGGTCAAGGACCAGCTGGATCCGCTGGCGCCGGACCGGATTGCGGCCGTCCCGATGGGGGCCCTGGCCCTGGGCGGCGCGGCGACCGTTGAGTCCGGCATCCCGCTGATCTTCACGCGCTCGGCGTCCAAGACCCATGGTTTGCAGCGGCAAATCGAAGGGCTGTTTCAACCCGGCGAAAAAGTCGCCATCGTCGAGGACCTGGTCACCACCGGCGGCAGTGTGATTGAGGTTGCGGACATCCTGCGCAATGCGGGCTTGGTGGTCACCGACGTGGTGGTGCTGACCTGCCGCAACCGACAGGCCGAGGTTCGGTTGCGGGAGGCAGGCCTCCAACTGCATGCCGTGTTCGACCTGCGCGAAGCCGTGGACCACTTCCTGGCCGGCGGCCACATAGCCCCTGAACAGCACCAGGCCGTCGTGCATGTTCTGGAACCCCGGGAGCCTCGCCAATCCGTCGCAGGGGAACCTACATGACCCGGGACTTCGCCTCCGCCGAGGATCGGGTGTGGAACAGCATCCTCGAGTCGTACCAGCCCGATCCCATTGCCGGCGACTTCACCGGCAAGCACATCGTGACGGTGGACCAGTTTGCCCGCGAGGATCTGGCTCAACTCTTTGATGCCACCCTGCGGCTGGAGCAGCGCATTCGCAACCGGGATCGGGGTATCGGCGAGGTGGCCCACGGAGCCATCACGGCCCAGTTGTTTTTCGAGGCCAGCACACGCACGGATCTGTCGTTCCAGTCCGCCGTCAGCCGCTTGGGGGGACGCTCCATCGGAGCCAGCAACGGCATCGAGTTCTCGTCCGTCCACAAGGGTGAGGACCTGCCGGACACGGTGCGCGCCGCCGGGTGCTATGCGGACGTCATCATCCTGCGCCACAACGTGGAGGGGGCGTCCCTGGTCGCCGCCTACTTCCTGGACATCCTGCGCAAGCAGATTCAGCGCCAGCCGGTGGTAATTTCGGCCGGCGACGGCACCGGCGAGCATCCCACCCAGGCACTGCTGGACGCCTACACGATCTTCAAGCGCAAGGGCGGTCTGGGCGGCCTCCGGATCTCCATGGTGGGGGACTTGCGTTTCGGCCGCACGGTGCACTCCCTGGTCAAGTTGCTTTGTCTCTACACGGGCGAGGACATCCAAATCAACCTTGTGTCGCCCGAGGTCCTGAGGCTGCCGGAACCCTTGAGGGAGCAGGCCCGGGACTCTGGGTTGACAGTGAAGGAAACCGGACACCTGCGCGAGGTGTTGTTCGACAGCGATGTCATCTATTGGACGCGCATCCAGGAAGAGCGGTTCGACTCGCGGGACGACTACGACGAGGTCAAGGACGAGTACGTCATGCTCCCCGAGCTGCTTTCCCAGACTCCCATCAACACCGTCCTGATGCACCCGTTGCCGCGCAAGCATGAAATGGGCACGGCTTCCGACAAGCTGAACCTGGATCTGGACCAACGCTCCATCTACTTCCAGCAGATGGAGAACGGCATGTTCATCCGCATGAGCCTGATCGCGCTGGTCCTGGGCCGCTGGGTTTGAAGGACATCGTTCCCATGAGCATTCTCAGGATTCCCGGCCCCCTGGATCCGCATGTCCATCTGCGGGGCATGGACTGGTCGCACAAGGGGGACTTTGCCACGGAGACCGCAGCCGCCCTGGCCGGCGGCTACGCGGCGGTCCTGGACATGCCCAACACCCCTCCCGAAACCGCCCGCCCGGAAGCCCTGGCCCGGAAGCGGCGGGAACTGGATCGCACAGCCCATTGCGACTGGGGGGTCTACTACGGGGCTCATCCCCAAGGCAACCTCGAAACCTTCCCCGAGGCCTTCCAAGACGTCGCGGGCCTGAAAATCTACTGCAATCCGACCACGGGCTTCATGTACATGCGGGGCCGGACCCGGGAGGAGCACTTCGCGGCCTGGCGGGACCACGGCCTGGTGGCGGTGCATGCCGAGGAGGAAGAGGTCGCGGCCGTTCTGGAACTGGTGGACCGCTATCGGATCCGTACGCACTTCTGCCACATCAGCACCCGGACGGAGCTGGACATGCTGCGCGCGGGCAAGCGGAGCGGTTTGCCCATTTCGGCCGGTGCCTGTCCGCACCACCTGTTCCTGACGGAATTGGACCTGCCGCGTCTGGGCAGCTTTGGCATGATGAAGCCTCCCCTCAAGACGCAGATGGACCAGGATGCCCTGTGGGAGGCGCTGTCGGACGGCCTGCTGGACGTGGTGGAATCCGACCACGCCCCCCATTCCCTGGCCGAGAAGCAGGCGGACGAACCCGCTTGGGGCGTGCCGGTCGTGGAGACGACCCTGGTGTTGCTGGGCACGGCTGTGGACGAGGGCCGCCTCACACAGGATCGGCTGGTGCAGCTGGTGTCCACCAATCCCCGTCGCATCTTCGGCATTGCCTGTCCGCCCGATACCTGGACCGATCTGCGACTGGGCCTGGACGAGCCGGACGTGATTGCGGCCGCCAGCCTGCACAGCAAGTGCGGCTGGACTCCGTTCGAGGACCACAGGGTGACGGCCCGGGTCGAAAGGGTCAGCATTAGGGGCACGCTGGCAGCGGCAGGAGGCAGAATCAGGGTTGAGGCCGGATTTGGCCGGCCCGTCGTCCAACAGCGCACATGGACATGAAATTCATAAGTGACACCTTGGATTTCCTGCGGAGCCTGTTCCTGCTCAAGTACCGGTTGGGCTGGCAACTGGCACTGTATCTGGTGCGCGCCGTGGATGCCGCCACCGGCCATCAAGTAGTCAACGACTTCATGGAACGCTGGGACACCGGCCGGCTTGTCCAGCAGGGCCTGCGGCTGTGCCGGACCGTGGCGCAGCCGCCGGATCCGGCCATTGCCGGCGGGGTTCAACTGACGCATCCCCACATCCTGGCCGCGGGCTGGGTCAAGGGCACGGGTTTCGACAACGAAGTCCAGGCACTGGCGGCCGTTGTTCAAGGCCGGAATCTGATTCCCGGTTGGCGCTCACTACCAAGTCTGGTGGGGCCGGTGGAATTCGGCTCCTACACGCGCTGGCCCCGGCACGGCAATCGGGGCGCAACCATGTGGCGTCTGCCCGGCCGTTCGCTGGGCAACCGGGTTGGCCTGCGCAATGTGGGTATCCGGGCCGCGGCCTCGTTCCTGTCCATGCACCAGGAGGAACTGCCGCGCTGCTGGGGGATCAACCTGGCTCCTACGCCAGGGGTGGAGGAGCCCCAGAAACTGTTTGAGGAGATGCAGCAATCCCTTGCCTATCTGGTCGATGCCGCCCTCAAGCCGTCCTGGGTGACCATCAACATCAGTTGTCCCACCACCAATGCGGACATGGAGAACGTCCAGTCGGAGACGCAGGTGCGTGCCCTGTTGATGGCTGCCCGGCAGGGCTTGCCCAGGGACGTGCCGCTGTGGATCAAGGTGGGGCCGGGCCTGCCTGCTTCCCGGTATGCCATGCTGGTGGCCCTGTGCGGGGAATTTCGTGTGCGGGCCGTGGTGGCCACCAACACCCGCCAGGAGGTGGACGGGGATGGTCGCAGTTGGGGTGCCAGCGGCGAGACCCTGGCCCGCGACAGCCTGGATGCGGTGGTCAAGCTGACCGTCCTCAAGCAGATGCTCAATGTGCCGGTGGACATCATCGCCTGCGGCGGCATTTTGCAGGGACAGGACCTGCGGCAGCTGCGACGGTTCGGCATTGTGGTCTGGCAATACTTCGCGGCCCTGGTCTATCGTGGTCCGTTTGCAGCCGGCCTGATTTCGCGGGAGTCAATGCACCGGTCGTAGCCCCAGGTGTGCCGCTTGGAGCTTGTGCCGAAGGGTTGCCTCTCGGTATGGGTGCCGTCCCCTCCATACCGCCATCGGCTTGACTACTGACCCTCCAGAACCGTGTTCATCCTGCGACGAGCGGCGAATTGGCTGCTGGGCCTCTGGATCATCGTTGCCGCGATCTGGGCGGTGATTTGGAAGCTCTTCGGTGACCGGAACGGCAACCTGTATCTGGTCAACAGCTTTGCCCTTTGGATTTTGGGTTCGGCATGGCTGGCCAGCTGGCTGCGGACCCTGCTGGGAGGCCACTGGTGGTCGCTGCCGCTGGGGGAGGGCCTGGGTGTTCTGTTCCTGCGCCACTACGCGTGGATGTTCAGCCGCAGGGAGCCGGCCTCGGACCCGTCGGGTTCATCGCCCCGGGAACTTCGGGTAGTGACGGCCAACCTCCTCAAGAAGAGCAAGGACCTGTCCTCGACCGCAGAAGCCTTTCAGGGGCACCAGGTGGACGTGGCGGTGCTCCAGGAAGTGACATCGAATGCCTTTGATTCGCTAAGGGAACCTTTGAAGGACAGCCACCCCTGGTGCTATTGGATCTCCAACCCGCAGGCGCGTTTGGGGCTGGGCGTGATGTCCCGCTGGCCCCTGGCCGTGGAACAGCGGTGGAATGTAGGCATCACCGGTCCCTATTGCCTGCGTCTGCGGCTGCTGGTGTCCGGTGAACCCCTGCTCATTTACAACATGCACTTCGTGTCGCCACTCTACGACCATCCACGGATGTCGGCGGATCGCTCCCTGGCCATTCGCGCGCATCAAATGAACACGGTTCTGCAGGACGCGTTGGCGCAGGACGGTCCGGTATTGCTGATGGGGGACTGGAACGCTACGGAGGGTTCGGACATTCACCGGCGCGCGCGCGCCTCTTTTGTGGATGTCTGGGCCGAATACGGTCAGGGACCGGGTTGGACCTGGCCCCACAACCTTGAACCCCACATCAGTTGGCCGTTCCGGCCGTGCCTGCGGCTGGACCATGCCTTCTGTTCCAGGGGCTTGGATCCGGGCCGACCACAGGTTCTGGACATCGAGGCGGAGTCCGATCATTCGCCCGTGCTGGTGCCCTTGCACTGGCCGCCGGCACCGGAACCGACGGAACCCGGCAAAAACGACGATCAGAACCTCTGACAGGCCGCCCTCAGGACACGTCTGAGGGTGTGTTGAAGCCTTCTTCGCCATTTGGGCGGCTGCCGAGTGGGACGGGCCGGCGACCTTTGGGATTCGGCTCCCAGCCCTTGGTCCTCGGAAGCTGAACCGACTGAGGAGGTCTTCATCACCCACCGCGTCACCTATTGCTGGGCGGACATGCCTCCGGAGCACGGCATTGGTTGCAAGGCCTCCATGCCTGTCACCGCGCAAGGGACGGAGTTGCCAGGTGGCGCAATTGGCATAAACATCGGCGTGTTTTGACAGGACAATGGCGCATCTTGCAATCCACAATAGAGAATGCCAGTCAGGAGACTTCATGATGACCACACCAGATCAACGTGACATAAGCAGTGCGGACGGGCCGACCGTATTGATCACCGGCGCCTCGGCCGGCATCGGCAAGGAGACCGCCAGGAAGCTTCTGGAGGAAGGCTATGTTGTCTATGCCGCGGCACGCCGGGTTGAACAGATGCAGGATCTCGAGAAGCTGGGTGCCATTGCGCTCAGGATGGATGTTACCAAGGAAGAGGAGGTCGTTGCCGGCGTGGAGCGCATCAACGCGGAACGCGGGGGCACGGACATTCTTATCAACAACGCCGGTTTCGGATTGTACGGAGCGATGGAGGACATTCCTCTTGACGACGCGCGGTACCAATTTGAGGTGAACCTGTTCGGCTTGGCGCGGCTGACCCAGCTTGTTCTTCCTTCCATGCGTGCACGGCGCACCGGGAAGATCGTGAACATATCCTCGATTGGTGGGAAGGTCTACACCCCTCTGGGGTCTTGGTACCACGCCACGAAGCATGCGCTTGAAGGCTGGTCGGACTGTTTGAGGTTCGAGTTGAAGCAATTCGGTATTGATGTCATCATCGTCGAGCCCGGCATCATCCGTACGGAATTCGGCGATGTCGCCCTTGGGCCGTTGCAGGAGCGTTCGGGCGATTCCGCCTATGCCAACATCGTAAAGAGGATGACGGCCTCGATGGAAAACCTCGAATCATCCGGATTCGGGTCGCCGCCATCGGTCATCGCCGACGCAATCCTCAAATCGCTCCGGGCCAAACAGCCCAGGGTCCGCTATGCCGCCGGCCAGTGGGCCAAGCCGCTGCTCTTCATGCGCAGACTGCTCAGCGACAGAATGTTCGACCGGATCATCAACCGGATGGCTTCCTGACGGCAGGGCGTCGCCGGCGACTTCGGGGAATCTTGCCGCAGAGTGCGGCCGGAGTGCAGGGCGGTTCGCACATGTCAGCCAAGTTGCAATGAATCCGGAGAAGTTCTTCACCGTCGGGCCGGGATGGGCTGTGCTCATCACCGATCTCGGGCTGGCTCCCGCGAATGTGCTGCGCCGGGCTGGCCTGCCGGGCGACCTGCTGGCGAGGGGACGGGTGGCACTGCCACCGGAGGAATTCTTTGCTCTGGCCAAGGCTGTGGAAGACGAAGTCGGAGAGCCGAACCTCCCAATCCTTATTGCCCGGTCCGTTTCGGCCGAAGCATTCGATCCGGCCATCTTTGCCGCCATCTGCAGCCGGGACCTGAACCAGGCGGCCGTTCGCATTGCCCAGTACAAGAAGCTCATTGGGCCCATGCGCCTGCTGGTCACGCAGTCCGGCCATGAGACCACCTTGGAATGCCGATGGCCTGCGGGCACCCGCCTTGCTGGCGATCACCGAGCTTCTCTTCTGGGTGGCGTTGGTGCGACTCGCCACGCGCGTGGACGTCAAACCCGTGCGGGTCCTCGCTCCCGAACCGCCCGAGGATGTCGATGCCTATCGAGACTACCTTGGGGTTGCCGTCCAGGAAGGTCCGCGACAGTGCATTGCCTTTGCGGCGGTCGATGCCTCGCTCCCGTTCCTAACCGCCAACGAGCCCATGTGGGAATTCCTTGAGACTGCATTGCGGGGGCGACTGGCGGAAATGAACGAGGCTGCCACCACGTCCGATCGTGTCCGCGGAGCACTGCTGGAGCTTCTGCCGGCCGGCCAGGCGTTCATACAGGAGGTCTCGGAGACCCTGGGTGTTTCCACGCGAACCCTGCAGCGGAGGCTGCAGGGCGAGAGGGTCAGTTTTCGTTCATTGTTGAACGAGACGCGCAGGGATCTGGCACTGCACTACCTCCGGAATTCCCATATGCATGTCGGTGAGATCTCGTTCCTGCTCGGATTCCAGGACACCAATTCGTTTTCCCGCGCCTTCCACGACTGGACCGGCGCAACCCCGAAACAAGCTCGCGTTGCCCTACGCGGAGAGCAAGGGATGTGACAAGGGGGCGGGAGCCCAGAAGGTGAACAGGGCTTGAGGCGGGTTTGGCAACCCGGCCCGGCCGGACTTGCAGGAGTATGATCGGTCCCAATGGGTCCGGCGTTTGGCAGGACCGTATTGGGGACAATGCCGTTATCGTGCGAGCCTACCTCTACCTGCTTGTGTTTGGCGTTGGTGCCGGTGTACTGGCAATTGAATTGGCTGCGGCCCGGCTCCTGGATCCGTGGTTTGGCAACAGCCAAATCGTCTGGGCTGCCCTGATTTCCCTGGTTCTGGCCTGCCTGGCCCTTGGGGCATGGATTGGCGGTCGCGTCGGAGACCGATCCCCCAGACTCCTGCCCTTGCTGACGGTGGTCATGGTCTCCGGGGTGGCAACGGCTGTCATTCCGGTCATGGCCCAGCCGGTTCTGCAACTGGCCATCCGTGACCTGCTGGAATTGGAGGCCGGCTTGCTATTGGCCGCCATGTTGGCGGTTGCGATTCTCTTGACGTTTCCCTTGGTGCTGCTCGGCGCGGTCACGCCCTGGGTCGTGCGGATTGCCCTGTCCTCGGTCAATACCGGGGGACGCACGGCCGGTTCACTGTACGCGGTGGGCACGGTGGGCAGCATCCTGGGCACGGTGGCACCCGTCCTGTGGCTGGTGCCAAGTTACGGAACACGCCGGACCTTTCTTCTGATTGGGCTGTGGCTGGTTCTGTTGGCGCTGTGCGGCACCCCTTGGGTTGCAAGGAGGCAGCATGCCACCGGGTTGGTGGGAGTTCTGATGATGGCTGCGCTCCTCGGGTTGGATGTGTTGTCCGGATCGACGAGCATTCGTCCGGGACCGGTTGCCGGCTCGATTCCCAGTCAACTCCTGCATGAAGAGGAGAGTCGCTACAACTACATCGCGGTCAGGGAGGCAGGCGGGGAACGCTGGCTGAAGCTCAACGAGGGGAACGGCATCCACAGCGTGTGGCATCCGGACCGCATCCTGAGCCACGGCATCTGGGACTACTTCCTGTTGGCACCCTGGTTCTCTGCCGATCCGCCGGATCCCGCGACCGCCCGGGTGTTGGTCGTCGGCCTGGCGGCCGGCACGGTCAGTTCGCTTTGGACCGACGTGTACGGGCCTGCACCGATAACTGGGGTTGAGCTGGATCCCGCGATTTTGGAAGTGGGGCGCGAGTGGTTTGCCATGGACCGGCCAAACCTCACCGCGGTTGCGGCGGACGGCCGTCAGTGGCTGTCACGTCAGGATCCCTCCGAAATGTGGGATGTGGTGCTGGTGGATGCCTATCGGGTTCCCTACATCCCGTTCCACCTGACCACGGTGGAATGGTTCGCACTGGTGGACGACCATCTGGCACCAAACGGCGTAGTGGCAGTGAACGTGGGGCGGACCGAGACCGACCTGAGTTTGGTTGAGGCCATGGTTACGACAATGTCGGCAGTTTGGCCTCAAGTGCTGGTGTTGGAGGAGCCAGTGCCGGAAGGTGTCTTGGGCAATGTGCTTGTGGTCGGTGTGAGGGAGCCGGCCAGCGTCGGAGTGTTTGCCGACAACATCGCAGGGTTGCCCGGACACTTGTCCGAAGAGTTTCGCGCCTTCGCCGCAACGACCGTTGACCAAATCAGGGTGGAGGGTCCGGACCCGGACCTGAAAATCTGGACCGATGACCAGGCACCAATCGAGAGGATTGTGCACAGGATTGTGTGGAACTGGCTGATTCAAACTTCTGCTGACGCGGAAGACGGAGTGTGAAGATGAATCATGGGGCAACACTCAGGGTAAATGCGAAGTCGCGTTCAGGGTTAGTAGTGCAACGAACCTTTAAGTAGTGGAAGCACAATAAGCAAGCCCCGGACACCTTCACAGTCAATCTTATCCGAACCATTGCCATCAACGATCATGCTACCACTGTGACAAGGAGTCGCGTGGTAGGTCACTGAACAATCACATTCTGTTTCGGCTGGTGCATGAGCAAGAGTTGCCATGCCGACTGTTCGCGTGTAGCCGCTCTACCCCAATTGGCGTGGTCTCCCGGTACAGTGACGCGTTTCAGCCTTTCAACACGCTGATCCCACACGCAGATGGACCCAACTGGAATACGACTGCCCTGGCAGGTTGTCAGGCCTGATACTGCCCACGGTGCTCCGCCAAGGTCACTGTCGCGTCTCCGGCTCAGCTGTTGACCTGTGAAGAACCTGATCCTACTCAAGTTTTTCCAGCACAGTCAGTCTGGACTTCACGGACATCGGCATGTTCCACTGTGTGAGCGCACTGGACACTCGGTACGGTGATCCTGACGGGATGAATCCTTCCGGTGTATGGTTAACTGAGATGGACACGGCTGGGTTCGGATGCCGTTGCAAGCCCAAGATGGCACCACCCGGTTGAAACATGGGAGTCAACCACCAATGAGGCGTACCGAGGTGCCTACCTGATGGCTACCTTCAAAGTGTTTCTCAGCAGTGTCCAAGGCGAGTTCTCAAGCGAGCGCGCATCTCTCAGGGAGTACTTCCAAACTGATCCACTGCTCACGGACGCGTTCGAAATCCTCTTGTTTGAGGACATTCCCGCTTCTGAAGTCCCTCCTGATACAGCCTATCTTGAGCGGGTTGACCAAGCCGACATCCTCATCGGATTGTTTGGCTTGGAATACGGGTCTGAGGACCACGACGGGATTTCGCCTACGGAGAGAGAATACGACCGCGCGTCGGCCACCAATACGCATCGCCTCATATTTGTGAGGGAGGCTGAAGATGCGTGCCGTCATCCCAAGATGCTTCGGCTGATCGGGAAGGCTCAACAGAGTCTGGTTGTAAGAAGATTCAACACGTTTGAGGACTTGAAGTCGGTCATCCAAGCCGCGATTGTCGATTTTCTGAAAGTCAAGAGGGTGCTTCAGACCGGAGGGTTTGATGAGTCAATTTGTGAGAACGCTTCACTCACGGAAATCAGTGAACAGGGGGTTGTTTCGTTTGTGAGGTTGGCGCGACGGGCAAGGCAATTTCCCCTTGGCGAAGAGACACCGATTGAAGATATCCTGATGCATCTCCAGTTGATCAGGAACGAAGGTGTCACCAACGCTGCAGTCCAGTTGTTCGGCAAGGATCCCCAAAGGCTTGGCATCGGCTCGGAAGTACGATGTGCGCATTTCCACGGCACGGAGATTGAGAAACCCATTCCATCGCTCCAGGTGTTCGGAGGGACATTGTTCAACCAGGTTGACAGTGCCGAAGACTTCGTTCTCAGCAAAATCAACATGTCCGTTGGCACTCGTGTCCAGAGTGTGCGGGCACCAAGAACGTATGAAATTCCGGTGGAAGTGATCAGGGAGGCCATCGTCAACGCAGTGGTCCATCGGGACTTTACCAGCACCGGCAACGTACAGGTCATGCTCTTCGCAGACAGACTGGAGATTTGGAATCCGGGAAAGCTCCCGCCTTCGTTGACGCTTGAAAAGCTCAGGGAACCCCATGGCTCAGTTCCGGCAAATCCCCTACTGGCCGAGTCCATGTTCCTGGCCGAGTACATCGAGCGCATGGGAACCGGTACGCTGGACATGATTCGCCGCTGCCGGGAGATAGGTCTGCCTGAACCGGAGTTCAGAGTGGAGGACATGTTCAAGGTGATCATTCGCCGCACTCTCACCCATGAGTGCACTGTCACCGTGTGCGGCAACGGCGGTGTTCTGGCAGACGTCGAAGTGTTGGTGCTCTTTCCCAACAAGACGTGGAAGCGATCGGTGACAGACCGCTATGGAGAGGCCCATTTCAGTTTGCATTCGGGCTTCCTGCCGATGACCGTGTTTGCCGCAAGGCACGGGTTCGCAACCGGGGTTGAATACAACTGGATACCGGTGGAACGGCCTTTGTGCCTCGAATTGGCCCCACAGGAATTGGGGGGTGGTGCGGTGTTTGCCGAGGGTACAGGCTATTTGCCCGGATTGGCAGATAGGCTGAATCCGATCCTTGATGCTAACGACCGTGCTTACCTGTATGCAATCAACACCGCCATAAACGGTGGTCTACAACAGCCGGTACACTTCAGCTTGGGAGACGACCTCCATCTCATGGATGCTGACGGGTATGAGCTGTCCGTGCGTGTAGTGGATATTGTCGGCCGTTCATCGCTGATTGAGTACCGAACAGTGTGAGCAAGGTGTAGGCTAGGACGCGTTCCAGTTTCAGTGTACGGTCGAGTCGGTGGCCTCCAGTCCCAAATAGTTACAAAATCGTCAAGATGTCAAGAAAGGTATGAGTCGGGTAGGCTCCCGCTCGGCCGTCTTGTGCTCCATTGGAGTGGTGCGTAGGACCGGAATTGCCGCGGTAAGATGGTCAGGAAGTTCAGGACAATGTCCTGTAGGACTCGTGTGCACGCGGCAGTGGTCCCCCTAGGATGGCATCTAGTCTTCGGTGCAGGCTGTCCTCGATTTCTAAGCTCGACTTTGTACAAAGTCGAGCTGAAGGGATAGTTGCGGGAGTACGAAGCCCTGAAGGTTGACCACTTCGAGCCGAACGCACTGAACGCGGTTGCAGAATTGCCAACCATTCCCATCAAGACACGTATCGCACAGGACCTGAGGCCGAAGGACTTGGCGGCACAACCCGGCCTGCAGGAACAGCAGATGCAGCGGTACGAGGTGGCCGACTACGCGACCGCAAGCCTAACGCGGATCAAGGGGGCGCATACGCCCTGGGTGCAGAGATGAATAAACCTGCATAAACCACCGGTTTTCCTGCCAATTGAGTCCAATGGCAGGCTCCACGGGCCATTACCGTTCGCCGGTACACCCTCACAACCATGGGTGAGGAAGGGGTTGAGGTTCTTCTTGGGGAATTCCGGCGCGGCCAAGGAAGTGCTGTCATCTCCGGCCGTGCTGGCTGGGCTACAGCCGAAGTCTTATTCGGCGCGCTGGCTGTGAGCCCTCGGCCACGGGCTTGCTCTCTTCCTTACTGCGGAGCCCGTCTCTCACCCGTGACGATCATGCGGAAACTATCATCCGGACAGGTGAGAGGATTCCTGATTACATTCAGGACGTGATCCGGAGGCGACATCTCGACCTCCAGATGGTGAAACAGAGCCGCGGTCACGATTAGGAACAGCAGATCCGCGGTTGAGGCACCGAGACAGGCGTGGGACCCGATGCCATAGGGCACATAGGCGTGCGTCTGCGTGTGCTCCATGCGCGGAGGGGCATAGCGCTCGATGTCGAACCGTCGCGGCTCGGGGAAGAACTCCGGTAGGTGATGCGTGACGGAAATGGCAATGAGACAACGGGTGTCCGCCGGAATGTGATGACCCTGGAATTCGAAGTCGCGTGTGGAGGTTCGCGGCAACGTCAACGCAATGGGGTGCATGCGCAGGGATTCCATGGCGATCCGGCGGGTTTGGTGCATCCGGCGCAGGGAGGCACGGGTAGGGACGCCGTCGGCGAAGAGCTGATCCGCTTCGGCTATGACCATTTCCCTCAGTGCGGGATCTCGGAGGATGTGATACAGGAGGAAGGAAAGGGAGCCGGCAGCCGTGTCCATGCCCGCCAGGAAGGGAGTCTGAATGGTCGCAATCGCGTCGTTCTCGGTCATCAGATCCGGATGTTCGGCTTGGAACCGCCGTACATGATCGATGAAGTTGCCTCCCTCCTCGGCCATGTCGTGCATGAGGTGCTCGTTCCAGATCCGTTTGCCCATGGCGAGCACGTTTCGCCGGGACTTGAGGTACTGCGGCATGTACTTCGTGAAACCCGGACGGGTTCGCGTGAGGTGGATTTTGATGACGGTCCGAAACAGGTAAATCAGATCGTCCATGACCTCGTCCGGCTCTTGATTGATGGCCATGTACGCCAGCAACAGGGACACCAGCCGCTTCACCAGGGGAGTCACCGACATGGCCTGATGCCGAGGCCAACGCATCATGAGGCGGACCAGGCTGTCCATCAGCTTGGGCATCTGGGGGTAGAGCGTGGATCCGGCGTAGCCCGCCTTGAGACCCGCGCGCAGCGTGGCATGGTCGGGGCCATCCCATGCCAGCATGAAGGGATTGTCGGATCCGAAGGCCTCCAGGACGTTCTTCCATGTCTCCTTGGACGTAAAGAGGGTGTCCCCTGCTTCGCGCATGAGGAGATTCGCCTCGGGACCGGCCAGCACGAGCATGCGATGCTGCAGGATGGACATCCAGAACACCGGTCCGAGCTCGTGGTACTGGTTCACCAGCCACAAAGGGGAGTCGAACGTCACACTGCCAAGCACGGGCAGTCCTTGGGCTTTGGGGATGGACTTTGGAATGCGGGCCATGGGGCTTGTTCCCTGAGGTCTTGGCCGGTAATGGTTCAGTCCGCGCGTACTGTCTCGGTGCCTGATGGGCAGGCTGATCATCAGCCCCGGCTTCGAGCACTGTCGATGATGACATTCTATTGTGGGTACAGCATGGTTTGAACTCGATGTGGACCGGACTGCAACCCGACGGTCCTGCCATTCCCCGAGCGTGGCATGTGTGGCAGGCAGGACGGACGCAACACCGCCACAGTCACACGGTCGGTGCGGGTACTGGAGGCGACGGGTTGCCTCTGATCTGAACCGGCATCCGTATCGGTGGTTGCAGGCGCCATTGGGCGCGGAGAGGTAATACGAGGAACCTGTGATGTCGCTGCAAGGGGCTTGGTTTCAGGGCTGTTTGCATGCCATGGCCCCGAGGAACAGGCTCACCGTCGCTCCCGGAGTCCGTTGGCTCCTTCCAATCAGGATTGTGTCTTGTGCTGTTTCAGGTCGGGAAACAACTTGACCACAAGCGCCGCCCCTTTCGCATCGCCCTTCGCGACGGCATCGCGGTAGGCTCGGGCATAGTCCTTGCGGGCTCCTTTGCGATTGCCGATTTTCTCTTTGGCCAGTCCGCGGTAGCACCTTGCCTCCACGTCGTTCGGATCCTCGCGCAGGGCTCGGTTCAGATCCGGCACCGCCCGTTTGTACTGGCCCGTCTCAATGTGGACCCGGCCCCGCAGGTACAATCCGTCCCCATCCTCCGGGTCGATGGTCAGAATGGCTTGGGCGCAGTCCGCGACTTCGTCAACCTGTCCGGTTTCGAGCAGGGCGAGGCCACGGCTGGTCAGGGCTCGCATGTTTTCCGGATCGATCGTCAGGGCGCGTGCGTAGTCCTCGAGCGCAAGGTCGTACTCTTCCATCTCATACCGAAGGAGGCCTCGCTCAATGTAGGAGTCGGGTGTTTCGGGGTTAACCCCGATTGCGGCAGTCATATCATCGAGCGCACCGTCATACCATTTGAGCGTTTGCCTAATCTGGGCGCGTGCCAGGAGCCCCATGGCATCGTCGGGGGATTTATTGACAAAGTAGGTCATCTCGACTTCCGCTTCACGGTATTGTTCAAGAAGAAGATGAGTCGACAACTTCTGGAGTCGGGCTTCCCGGTTGCTTGGCGCCAAGTCGAGGAGTGTCCCCCAGTCGTCAATTGCCTTTTGCCATTCAAGCATCGCTGACCAGATATCAGCCCGTATCTGATAGGCCAAAGCGTGGGCGGAGTCGATGTCGAGAGCCCGGTTCAAGTGGCTCAGGGCGGCTTCCTCGTCGTCCTCCGCCTCCGCGAGCACACCGCGTACCACGTGTGCGTCCGCATGGTTGGGGGCAAGCCGCAATACCCGGTCAAGATGCGAGTTCGCCGCCACGGGGTCGGAGTTGGGTTCGAACATGGCATACGCGGTCAGCGCGGGCACGGAGTTGGGATTCACGGCCAAGGCCTCTGCAAGATCGCGGATGCCGGCCGGGAGGTCGTCCTCCGCAATGTGAAGGATGGCCCGGATCACGTAGGCGGGCACATAGTGGGGATCCGCGGCCAAGGCGCGGCGCAGCATGGCACACGCCCTGCGGTGTCGGCCAAGATACTTCCAGGCGGACGCGGCAAACGTGTAGCCGAACGCGGACTTCTGGGAACGGGTGAACTGTTGCAGGATGCCGCCCACAAATCCCGCCTCGGAGCGGGAGAGGCTCCACCGACTGTCGATGTTGGCGACTTCAAACTTCACCGGGTTGGATTCCGGGTCTGCGTTCTCCCACGGCAGGTGCGGCGCGTGTCGCCACCCGTCTGCCGGATCCTGGATCCGGTCTCGCAGGATCCAGAGTTGTTCCACCCATCTTTCGGCGTGGAACGGATCAGAGATGCTCATCTCGGCCTCGGAGCCCGGTCGGATTTCGAGTTGGATTGGGGAACTGGAAGACATGGTGTTGGAACGGGGCAGGAGGAAGGAAGCATCCGCGGCCGCGGACAGCCTGAGTGTACGGCATGTTGCAAGTGTGAGGTTCAACCTGCACTTGACCAACCGGCTTCCGTCGGCGGTCGAACACGTCATGACGGATGTCAACCTACATCCGACAGTCGCGACGGGATCAGGCGGTTTGGCTGGCGATGGCCTGGAACAAGGACTGTCTGTGCCGGCTGATCGGCCTCAAACCCCAAACCCGTTTGAATGCAATCGCCCTGTCGCCAGGGACGCGGCTCCCGCGAGACGCGGCGCAGCCAAGTACAATCCGGTCGAGTCGAAGGATTGCGCGGAACCCTCATTCACTTACTGAACATGAAGCTGCCCTCTTTGCACCCGGGTCGGTCGGAGTTCAGTCCCATTCGCCGGGACGGCGGGTTGTACGTCGACAAGACCGGCCACTTGCGCAAGCTGTTGGTTCCGGCTGGCAGCGACGGATCCCACTTGCATACGCAATATGCCTTCCTGGCCAGACCCCGTCGTTTCGGCAAGACCCTGCTGGTATCCATCCTTGAAGCCTACTTTCAGGGTGACCTGCCCAAGTCGGGTCCGGGTAACGGCGGTGCTTTTGATCCCAATGCGGGGCAACGGGTTGACCTGTTCAGGGGCACCGCCATCGAGGACGATGTTCGTCGGACCCGGGTACATCCGGTTGTTCGCCTTAACATGGCGATGGTGGCCTCAGATACGCCTGCAGGGTTGCAGGCCAAGCTTCTGGAGCACCTGGAACGGTTGTACACCGATTGGCACCGACGCGGCGTGGAAACGGACATTGAACCAAGGAAGGCTGGGGGGTACATCCGGTTTCCGCCACCGCCTCCCGGCACCGAGGCAGTTTCCGCTGCCAGCCGCCTGGATTCCTTATTGCATGAACTTGAAAGGCAATTCAGGACACCTCCGGTGGTTCTGATTGACGAGTACGATGCTCCGCTCACGCACTTGTTGGGCAGGAACCTGGACCCGGAACCTTTCATCTCGGTTCTGATGGAGTTCTTCAGCCGTCTCAAGCACAATGAGGATCGCCTTCATTTTGTTTTCATCACGGGCATCAGTCGCTTTGCCCACGTGAACCTGTTCTCCGCCTTGAACAACCTCACGGATATTTCATGGGATCCCGAGTATTCGGACCTGTGCGGGTTTACCGAAGTGGACATGCAGGATTATCTTCTACCCTACCTGGAGGCCGGAGCCGGGAACCTGGGCAAGTCTGTCGAGCAGGTGACACAGGAGCTGAGGGACCACTACAACGGTTACTGCTTTGGCCATCCTGGATTCACCGACAACGTCTACAACCCGTATTCGCTTCTGAACTGCCTTGATGACATGCAGGCCGCCACCGCGGGCGACAAATGGCGGTGGCAGGGATGGCCCAACTACTGGTCCGAGTCCGGAACCCCGCAGTTCCTGGTGCGGCTGGCCAGGCAGGGAAACCTCGTTCTGTCCAAGGATCCGCCGCCTGTTCATCAACTGACGCGGACCACCTATGACCTGAACAACATTGACTACGGCAGTCTGATGCTGCAAACGGGGTACCTCACACTGCGCCTGGACCAGGGACACCTGCGTTACGACTACCCAAACAACGAGGTCAGGTTGACCTTTGCATCAAGTCTGTTGGAGAACTTTGGCCGGTATGCCACGACGGATGAACTGGATGGCCTGTATCGAACCTTGGCTACGGAGGACTACGCGGGGTTCTGCCTTCGGCTCAACACGTTCATGGCAGGCATGCCGGGCGAGAAAATCGTCGGCGAGACCGACTGCCACCTGATTCTGTGTGCGCTGTGCCAGTTGATGAGGGTTGAGTTCCAGTCCGAAGTGCACCAGTTGGGCGGCCGGTCGGACCTGGAAGTGATTTTTCCCAATCATGTCTGCGTGTTCGAGTTCAAGTACAACCGGTCGCCGGAGGTCGCCTTGAACCAGATCGAGGCGCGCGACTATGGTCGGTGCCACTTTGGCTCCTCGCGGCGCGTGGTGGCTGTCGGCCTCAATTTCATCGGTGGCGATCCGGAGGAACCACCTCGTGTCGAATACCAGGCGCGTGAAAGAAACCCATCCGGGGTCAATTCCACCTGAGCAGTCGCTTGCACCGTTCTGTGGGATTGGATGCACGAGGCGATGGGGTTTGCATAGCAATCGCGGATGGTGAGGTGCAGTGCAGGACAACTGCAACTGTGGCATCGGGTCAGTTTGGAGTCAGGAGCAACGAGTTTCTCCAATGTTGTCCCAATGTAGTCTGATCCATGCGATCTGAAGTATCACTCCATCCTCACCCATGTTTAGGTCCATTCGTCGTAGAATGGTTGCCATGGTTAGGCCTTTGCCCTAGTGCATGAGGTAGTCATGCCCAAGTGTAGTGCAGGTCGTTCACAACGCTTCAGTGGCTGTGGAGGTGGCCAGGAGCCAAGCAGCGTTCACGGACAACCACAACCCAAACCACTCCCAGTGGTCGCGGGTGCCTTGGCTACAACGGGTATCAGGATTTGACTATCCGAACCGTTGTTGAGAGGTTGCTGATGTAGCCTCCACTATTGCCCGGGAGGCGTGTTGCCGCAAGTGCCTGACACATGGGCTCTTGCAGGTCTGGAACTTTCTTCTTCCACGCCTGATGTTAGGGGACGGCAGGATGAATCAGAACACTCTCTCCGACCTTGTCGCCCTCGGCGAAGGATTCACGACCGAGTTCAAGCGCTCCGGCGGTAACTGTTCAGGTACCCCGGTTCTGCTCGCTTGAGGACCGGGGCTGAGGCGGTGTCGGATTAGGGCGGGGCGGGCTGCGGCACGGCCTCCGGGCCCAGCTGCAGGAGGTCGAGGAGGGGCCAGGCCCGCTGGTGGGCGGTCTCGACCAGGCCCCGCATGAGGGCGAAGCGCTCGGCCCCGGCCTGCGTGCGGAAGCCGCCCGAGATCTTCATCCGCGGCTTGGCCATGCGCAGGGCCCGCTCCGCCCGGTTGTTGGTGAAGGGCACGGCCGGGTCGGCCAGGAAGAGGAGACAGGCCTCCCGTTCCTGCCACAGGGCCCGGGCCAGGTTGTGGCCGCGGCGGCGCCCGCGGGCCGGCGGGGGCAGGCTCTCGTAGTGCTCCAGGACCGGCGCCAGGAGGGCGTCCCAGGCCGCGCCCGTTTCCTGGCGGATGGCTGCCGGCACCGGGCCGCCGGTCTTCTCGTGCCAGTGGTCGGCCAGGTCCCGGGCCGCGAGCAGCCACCGCTGCATGCGGGCGGCCCAGCCGTCGGGCGCCTGTTCCCGCTCGACAATCTCCTCCAGGTTGCGCAGCAGGTGGGCGTGGCAGACGGCGTGGACGGTCTCGTCCGGCAGGTGTTTCCAGTAGGAGGCGAGACGGTCATGCACGGCTGTGCCCGCGTACCCCTTCCAGACATCGCTGCGGGCCCCCAGGCGATAGTGGGTGACGGTCCCGTCGCCCATCACATGCAGCCAGCGCGTTTCGCCCGCCACCCGCAGGCCGGTCTCGTCCATGCCTGCCACCGGGACGGCCAGGGCCTGTCGCTGCCGGCGGGCCGCCTCCGGCGCCAGCCGTGCGACCGCACGCCGACAGAGGGCCTCGACCGTGCCCGTCGACAGGGCCACCCCGTGCCGTTCCCGCAGCAGGGCCCGCAGTCGCGCCACCGGCAGGTGCTGCGCATAGCGCAGGTAGGCCGCCCAGGCCTCCAGGCGCGGCCCACATTGCACCGGCCCGGCCACGTCCGCGGGAAAGGCCGCCCGCGTCCGGGTGCGGCAGTCGGGGCAGCACACCATATGGGTCCGGTGTTCCGTCACGGTCAGGGGCGGCGGGTCGTCCCGGCATGGCCCGGCTGGCCGCCCGCCTGGCGGCCCCGCGACCGGCGCCGGCTACGCGGACGCGGCGGAGCCGCCGGACCATCCTGCGAGGGCGGCTGGCCACTGTTGCCGCTGTGCCGCTGGAGCTGACGCCGCAACTCCGCGTTCTCCTCCCGCAACTCCGCCAGTTCGCGCTCCAGGGCCTCTACGGCCACCACCAGTCCCGCCACGACCGGATGGCCGACCAGGGCGGGGTCGGCCGCCAAGTGGGCGACGCGGTCGGAGCAGGACGGAGCGGACATGACGGGTACCCGCCCAGTGTGGCACAGACTGCCACCACTCGCCAACCCCGATCGGCTCCCGTCAGACCGTCAGGCAGACAGAACCCTGGGAGGTACCTGAACAGTTACCTCCGGCGCGAGTGGGCTCGGACGTGAGATATGCGCCTTTGCCAACGCCACCGGCGGAATGATCCTGTTGGGTGTGGCAGATGACGGTGAAGTATTGGGGATTGGCAACCACAATCGTTTGAAATCCGAAGTCCAGTCCGTAGCTCGTTCGGCCGATCCACCCATCGCGGTGGAGATTGAGAGTGCTGGTCAGGTGCTCTGTGTGCGTGTTCCCGCTCAGCAGAGCAAGCCCTACTCCTTTGGGGGCAGGTTCTTCATCCGTGAGGGTGCGAGCAGCCAGCAGATGTCGCGCGAGCAAATTCGGGAGTTCTTCTACCGGGAAGGTGTCATTCACTTCGATGAGACCGCATGTCGGAAGTTCTCACTGGAAACAGACTTCGATGAGGAGAACTGGGCCGCGTTTCGACACCGGGCCAAGGTTCCAGAGACGATGGCACCGGAGGTGGCCCTACGCAATCTGCACTTGATCGGCGAGGATGGATGGATGACGTATGCCGGTGCCTGGTTGCTGGCACGGGACATCCGCAAATTCAATGTGAGCGCCCATGTTTCATGCGGCCTCTTCATGGGTACCGACAAGGTGCGCATCCTCGACCGACGCGACTTCCATGGCGACGTGTATTCGATGATCGATGAAGCGATGGGATGGATCCTCTCCAAGATCAATGTTGAATTCATCATCCAGCGGTTGCGTCGGGAAGAACGGCCAGAACTGCCGGAGCAGGCGCTTCGCGAGGCGGTCGTCAACGCTCTGGCCCACCGGGACTACCGCTCCACTGCCAATGTGCAGATCTACCTGTTTGCGGACCGGCTGGAGATTGTCAGTCCCGGTGGGCTGCCTGCTGGCATCACGGAAGCAGAGCTCGGCACACGGAGCGTGCCGCGCAATCCGCTGCTGTTCGGAATGCTGCATCGGATGGACGTAGTGGAGCACATCGGGTCCGGCATTCGCCGCATCCGTGATCTTTGTCGGGAACACGGGGTGTCAGAGCCGGTGTTTGAGGCGACCGAACACTGGATGGTCGCTACCTTCAAGCGGCCGAACGCCGATGCCACACACCAAGTTGGTACCAAGTCGGCACCAAGTCGGCACCAAGTCGGGAGCAAGTCGGGAGCAGTTTGAACTGCTCCGTTATTGCCTGCATGAGAAGACAATCACCGAACTGATGCAGGTGGTTGACAGGAGAGATCGCACCAAGTTCCGGAACCAAGTCCTCAAACCTTTGATGGAAGCTGGATGGCTGGAAATGACCATTCCAGATAAACCCCGCAGCAGCAAGCAGAAGTACCGGATTGCAACGAAGGGACGGGAGCAGCTGGCCGAGGCAACGGGAGAGGAAGAATAAACCGTCTTCGCTACACCATCGACTATCTCCAACAGAGGCTAAGTTGGCAATCGGTCTGTGCTACGGCCATCGAGGGATGACGATCAACACAGATACTGTGTTCGATGTCAAGATATGGAAAGTTCAGAGTGCCACTTCTCCTGTGGCAACCAAGGTGTCCCTCGGCGGGCCAACGCAGTCAGGTGCAGGCGTAGTTTGCGCATGACTGCAACTAGGGCGACCTTGTCCGTTTTGCCTCGTCGCCGCAGGCCCCGATGGAAGTGTTGGTGGATGCCTTCCTGCCGGATCATGAACAGGGCTGCCATGTACAGCGCGTGGCGCACAGCAGCCCGACCGCCCCGGATCGACCGCTGGCCGTGTTTGCGACCACAGCGCGAGCCCCACCAGCGAGGTCAAGGCCTTGCTGTTCCGTTGTCCCCATGCGGGCAGAAAGGCCACCTGCAGGGCCGCGGTCAGGGAGCCTACCCCCGTTACACTGCGGTACCGCGTGGCTTGTGGGCGGAGGACAGCACTGCGCTGCAACAGGGCCTTTGACACATCGATACCCGTTGTCACCCTTTGCCCCCTCCACGTACCATGCCGGGGTCCTTGTCCTCCACACTTGCAGATGCAGGCTTGATCGGTTCGGAGCGACATCGTTCGTGAGAGGGGAGTCCTACTGTGTTGCGGTACCGTGCCGAACCGTAGTCTCTGCCGCACCCCGTGGCCAACGGCGCACCCTCTCACCCAACCCCACAGAGTAGGGAATCTGTGGGACCAATACAACATACAAGTTGCTGAACTGTTGCGTTCTTCCAGTCAGGACTGCTGGTGTGCTGTTGCACGAACACGGTCTGCGCCTCCTACTGGACCATATCTCCCGGAACCAATTTGACTAAGTACTTGGCATGGATAACTTTGTGGTTTGAGCAATGGTGCGGTCTTAGTTACCTGCATGGAGTCCCTAGCCATGTCCACACTCTTGTACGTCTCGTTCACCCCCTCCCAGCGCTTGGCGCTGGGGGCCCCGCCCGACTACCTGGACTGCTGCCAGGCCACGGTGTGTTCCCTGCTGTACCACTGCGCGACGGAGGGCGTAGCCGGTGTGTCCCTGCGACCGCGCGGCATGCGGCTCGGCTGGGCGCGGTGGCGGACGATTGAGGAGGCCCTAGACCGTCTGCTGCAGCGGTAGCAGGTCTGGAGCTGCGGCCCTGGCCGAGGAGGAGCACATCCACCTCAAGCCTCGCACCGTGCGCAAGTGTCTGCAGGGCTTTTCACTTCGGCGGCGTGGCAAAGAAGATCCTGGAGTCTCTAGGCCACGGTTCATATTGCAATATCAGCGGTTCGTTGTCAGACCTAACCCGAAAACAAATTTGCTTCAGTTCCCATTGATCCTTATTAATTTCAAACCAAACAAATCCATCGATGCGTAAGTTCCAGCGGCCACAACTGCCGTGATCAATTCCTCCGCTATGTGAGTTGAAAACATCGAAATGGGAGACTACGATCCTGACAGGTTCACCAGAAGTGCCAACGTGTCCAACATAGAAAGTGAATACAACAATTTCAGTCCCGTCATCCAAAGAACTCAATACTTGAGTGTCAGTTATGGTGATTGCAACCGGGTCGAGCCATCCGAAGTCGCCAACTGGTACTGGGTTTTGTAAACTGGTGAATTCAATGATTTGTGGATTGGACGTCGTAGATCCTCTACGCGTTGACTGAGTTGGAATTGGTGTTATTGTAGGTTGAGCGCGTACGGGAGCGGATGTGGTTGACGTATGGGGAAGCGGGGTAGGGATACTGCGTGCAATAGGCAATTGCTGAGGTAGATTGTCAAGGAGGAACGCGGCAATCCAGTCACCGTTTGACAGTTGTACCCATTGCCCAGATGGTGTACGAGCCACTGGACGTGCCTCCTCACCCTTGAGTAACCACCCGACGATAGGGAAGTTCGTACCTGGCCCGGCGCGGAGATTGGAATCTCGGTTGGCGTACGGGATAGCTGTTGTTCCTGAATTTGATGTGTTGGCCTCTTTGGAGGCGTTAGGGACAGTTAGAGTTGGGACCGGAGATGGGCCCGTGGCGTGTATAACTGGTAAATCTGTTGGTTCTCCTCTGATGTACGTGACATGGACCCACAATCCGGACGCCGTTTTGTACCAACGGTTGTCTTTAGACTTGCCAACCCATTGTGGAGCATCTCCGGGCTTAATGTGTCCGCGCGTTGGGAACTCCCAGCCAGGTCCAGTTCTCATTGTACCTTCCCGGCTCACGGTTCCCGGTTGCGCGGAAAGGGTTGGAGTTGACCGCGCAGCATTGCTGGCGGATCCAACTAACTGAGAAGAGACTGGTTGTACAGATTGGAATCGGTAACTCAGGTATGAACCTGTCAGAGTGAGCACTATCCCCAAGATTAAAACAATAATCCAAGTGTTGAAGTGTCGATCTTTATTAATTCCTCTATCAATGTTGTGTGCCGAAGTACTAACTTTGGACGTCGGTGGGTCGTTGTTTGAATTGCGCCGGGAAGTAGCTTGAGATTGATTGGGTCGTTGTGTAGGGGTAGTCGGGGCCTTCACAGGCACAACGGGTGCCTTGGGACGCGAGTCGGCAGTTGATACCCAATTGATCCTTCGTCTTTTGTTGTGTCTGGTCCCTACGCTGGTCTTGGATGGCGTCAGTGTGGTGCCACTCAATTGAAGTCGGAGGTCAGCAATTTGTTTTGCTTCAACGAAGCGCCTCGCTTGCTGTAGTGATTCTTCCATCAGAATTAGGAGGCGGTTAGCTACCTCGGACGGTACTTCGTCAAGGGAGTGCGCTAAAACGGTGTTTCTTCCTCTCCGGATTTCATATATCCGATGTGAAAAATTATAGATATTCCTTCGGCCAAGTGCTTGTTTGATGGAATGATCCCAATTGTACTTGACAATTTCGGGGATGTGTCCGATTTCGATCGCGGTCTTTGGTTCTCCTCTTGTTCTCGTAAGCCTTTCTTCATATTTTGGCACTTGGTCATCCCGGAGCCCATCAATGATGCGGCGGTGGAACTCTTCCTCCGTTTGTGTCTTATCACGAATACTGTCCACAAGGAATATGTTCATTGCCTTTGTGTAGGCGATAAGAGCCGTGTCCAGAATGGCTCTATTGTTGTGGAACTGGAGAGACATAACAGTCAGGATCCGTAGTGGGCAATTGCCGGCGAGTTGGTAGCAAAAACAAGTATTGAATTGGTCCTAAAAAGTTAGGATGCTAGGAGATGGTAGATAGATGTTGCCCTGTTAGTTGGGAATTTACATTGCATGGGAAGCCATACCGTTGACTGAGTGTGTAGGCCTTCAACTGACCGAAGTGTGGCTTCCTACACAGTCGGAACCCCTTCCAACTCAATTTCGCTCGCAAAGTGGCAGGCAACGAACTGTCCTGGTGAATCGGGCACGGGCTCCAAGGGTGGAAACTCTTCTTCGCACACCGGTTGACGATAGGGGCAGCGCGGATGGAAGTGGCAGCCGGATGGTGCCGACAGGGGATCCGGTACCTCTCCGGTCAGGACTGGGGTGGTACGGCGGAACCTGGGATGCGGCTTGGGCGATGCCGAGAGCAACGCCGCTGTGTAGGGATGCTGGGGAGCCTCAAACAGCTTGCGGGTCGGGCCGGTTTCGACCAGCCTGCCCACGTACATGACAGCCACCCGGTCGGAGATGTGCTGCACCACCCCCAAGTCGTGGGACACGAACAGGTAGGTCAACCCGAACTCCGATTGCAGGTCGCTGAGCAGGTTCAGGATCTGGGCCTGCACGGAAACGTCCAGGGCGGATACCGGCTCGTCGCAGATGATCAGCTTCGGATGCATTGCCAGGGCCCGGGCAATGCCGATGCGCTGGCGCTGGCCGCCGCTGAAGGCATGCGGATAGCGGACCTGATACTCGGGCCGCAGGCCGACGGAGGCCATCAATTGGCCGACCTGGTCCTCCAGTTTCCGCCCGTCCGCCACATCGTTGACCTTGAGCGGTTCGCCGATGATGTCGCGCACGCGGTGGCGGGGATTGAGGGAGGAAAAGGGATCCTGAAACACCAACTGGATGTGGCGTCGGGCAACCTTGAGCTCCTCCCGATTCAGCTTGGCCAGGTTCCGGGGCTGGTCCAGGTGGAAGATGACGTCGCCGTCGGTGGGTTCCACCGCGCGGATTACAGACTTGGCAATCGTGGACTTGCCGCAACCGGACTCCCCGACCAGCCCGAATGTCTCGCCCGACTGGATCGTGAACGACACATCGTCCACGGCCTTGACTGTGCCAGCCTTGCGCTTGAACAACCCCTTCGAGAGCGGGTAGTACTTCTTCAGGTTGCGGACTTCCAGCAGGGGTGCGCCGTCACTCACCGAACGCCTCCTCGGCCGACATGCCCACGTCGGGGTCGTATAGAACGCAAGCCACCGTGTGGCCCTCCGCAACCTCCAGCGTACGGGGCTTGTCCACATCGCAGATGCCGGGCTGCATCATTTCGCAACGCGGATGGAAGTGGCAGCCCCTGGGCAGGTTGAAGGGATCCGGAACGGTGCCCACAATCTGCTTGAGACGGTCCTGCTGTGCCTCGCCGATGTGCGGGATCGACTCCAGCAGGGCGCGGGTATAGGGATGCCGCGGGTTGTCGAACAGGGACCAGACCGAGGCGTGTTCCACGACCTCGCCCAGATACATGACAACCACATCGTCCGCCATCTCGGCAATCACGCCCATGTCGTGGGTGATGAAGATGATGCTGGTGCCGGTGTCGCGCTGCAGGGTACGCAGCAGGTCCAGGATCTGGGCCTGGATGGTCACGTCCAGGGCCGTGGTCGGTTCGTCGGCAATCAGGACCCGCGGGGCACAGGCCAGCGCCATGGCAATCATGGCCCGTTGCCGCATGCCGCCGGACAGTTCGAACGGGTAGGCATGGAGGCGCTTTTCCGGGTCGGGGATGCCGACCTGTCCCAGCAGCGAAACCACCCGTTCCTCGGCTTCCTTCGCAGTCATTTCCTCGTGATGCAGGATGGCTTCCCTGATCTGCCACCCGATCGTGTGTACCGGGGAGAAGGCCGTCATGGGCTCCTGGAAGATGATGGCAATCTCACCGCCCCGCACATCCCGCAGGGCTTGGCTGCCGGGATCCATCGCGGTCAGGTTGACCACCTCGCGGTCCCGGTGCAGCAGGATTTCCCCGTCCTTGATTGATCCCGTGGGCCCCACGATCTGCAGGATCGACTGGACCATCACGCTCTTGCCGCATCCGCTCTCGCCCACGATGCCCAGGGTCTTGCCCCGTTCCAGCGAAAGCGTGACTCCGTCCACCGCCTTGACGACGCCCTCGTCGGACTCGAAGTGGGTGACCAGGTTGCGGATCTCCAGGACCGGCTCCGCCACGGCCGTGTTGGGGGGGCTGTCAGGTGGCATAGGGATCCATGGCGTCTCGCAGGCCATCCCCCAGGAAGTTGAACATCAGCACGGTGACGATCACGAACAGGCAGGGAATAAGCTTCCAGGGATGGAGTGCCAGCGTCACCACGTTTTGGGCGTTCTGCAGCAGGACACCCCAGCTGACGGCCGGCGGCTGCATGCCCAGTCCCAGGAAGCTGAGTGCCGTCTCTCCGATGATCATGTTGGGCACCATCAGGGTCAGCGTCACGATCAGGTGACTCATGAAGGACGGCAGCAGATGGATGGACATGATGCGCATCTCGCTGGAACCCACGAGACGCGATGAGGTCACGAAATCCTCCCCCCTGAGGGAGAGGAACTTGCCCCGCACCTGGCGGGCCAGCGGCGGCCAGGAGATCAGGGACAGGATTAGCGTGATGGCGAAGTAGGTCTTCACCACCGACCATTCCCGCGGCAGGGCCACGGACAGGGCCATCCACAGCGGAATCGTCGGCAGCGAGACGATGAAGTCGATCACGCGCATCGAAATCTGGTCGGCAATGCCGCCAAAATAGCCGGCAATACCGCCAATGAGGAGGCCCAGCACAAAGCTGATCACCACGCCCACCAGACCCACCGTCAGGGAAATTCGGGCCCCGTACATGGTCCGCGTGAACAGATCGCGTCCGGGGCGGTCCGTGCCGAAGAGGAAGACCGGGGCCCCGTCGGTGCCGAACAGGTGCCGGTCCGTGGGGAACAGGCCCCACATTTTGTATTCGAACTCGGGGTTGCGGTGCAGCAACCGGATGGGGTGAGGATCGCCTCCCTCCACGGGCGCGTACACGGTTAGGAATGTCTCCATGTCCAAGGTCGGTTCAATGTCCAGGACATGGGGTCGGGTGAAGGCGCCGTCCTCGGTACGGATGCGAATGCGACTGGGCGGCGCGTCCAGGTAGCCGTCGAAGCGATACAGCGTGGAATACGGGCTCACGAACTCGCAGAAGAGGGCCAGCAGGTACAGCACGCCCAGAACCGCCAGGCCAATCATGGCGGCCCGGTGCTTGCGGAAGGCCCACCAGATCAGTTGCCACTGCGTGGCGCGGTAGAACTCCTCGCCGGAGCCCTCCACGGTCTCGTGGGTTACGGGTACGTCAAGCTCCGCGAGAGTCATTCTTCAACGTTTCCGAAACGAATGCGGGGATCGACCCAGACCAGCAGCAGGTCGGCAATCAGGTTGCCGAAAATCACAAGCATGGACAGGATCAGCGTGATGCTGCCGGCCAGATACATGTCCTGGGCCAACAGGGCATCGAACAGCACCGGTCCGGTCGTTTGTAGGTTCAGGACGATGGAGACCAGCACTTCGCCCGCCACGATGCCGGGCAGAATCCAGCCGATGGTGCTGATCACCGGGTTGATGGCAATCTTGACCGGATAGTAGAACAGCACCCGTATTTCAGGAATGCCCTTGGCCCGGGCCGTGACCACGTACTGCTTGCGCAACTCGTCCAGCAGGTTGCCGCGCATGACCCTCATCAGTCCGGCCGTGCCGCTCAGGCCGATGAGTACCACGGGGAACCAGATTCGCGTCATCAGGTCGAAAACCCTGGCGAAGCTCCAAGGGGCGTCGATGTACTCCGGCGAAAACAGACCACCCACACTCCAGTTGAACAACGTGAACATGCCCCACATCAGGATCAGGGCCAGCATGAACGGGGGAATTGAGACCCCGACAAAGCCCAGGAAGGTGAAGAAGTAGTCGAAGAGGGAGTACTGGTTGGTGGCGGAGAAGATCCCGATCGGAATCGCCACCAGAAAGACGAAGATGGTGGAAGTAAGGGAGACGGCGACGGTCAGCGGCACCCGTTCCGCCAAGATGTCCGCGACCGGCTTGTTCCAGCTGAAGGAGCGGCCCCAGTCGCCTTCCGTAACGATGTTGCGTATCCAGTAGAAGTACTGGAAGGTAATGGGGCGGTCCAGGCCGTATTGACGGCGCAGGGTGATGGCCAATTCATCGGAGACCTCGATGCCGGACGATTCGAGGTTGGCGATGTAGGTGCTCATAAAGTCGCCGGGCGGCAACTGAATGATCCAAAAGACCACGGCCGAAATTACGAACAGCATCGGGAACAGAAAGAGCACCCGGCGTGCGATGTAGGCAGTCAAGAGGAGCCGTCCTCGGGAAGGGCCGTAGACCGGGGGCTCGCGAGCCCCCGGTCTACGGCCGACAGATGTCTGCTATGGGCAGTGAACGAGATGGTTTACTCGTCGATGTACCACTCTTCCATGCCGTACATGATTACGATGCCCATTTCCTCAACCTGGCCCTTGGGCGTGTTCTTGATGCGCACGCTGGTACTGGTTGGGTAATAGGACTCCTCCACCGGGTTGAAGGTCCAGTAGTTGTTTCGGATGTTCTGGTACAGCGCCTCGCGGGCGGCATCGCCCTCGGGGGTGCCAATGGGCGCCTGCAGGAACGCCGTATGGAGGTCGTACAGTTCAAGTACCTCGGCCGGGGGCTCCTCGCCCACGTCGCCACCGGAGTTCATGTACTGGACCCAGGCGCGGCCCCAGAAGTTGCCGGGCAGGTAGTCGTCCCATCCGGCGGACGGCCAGATATCCTCGTGGTTCCACAGGGCTATGCCCTGGGTCTCGTTGGCATTCCAGCGTTCGCGGATCAGGCTCCACTCGCCGGCCTTGACCGCGGTGTTGATGCCCACTGCCTTCCAGTGCTCGGCAATCATCTCGGTCATGGGCACGTGATCCTGGGAGATCGGAGCCGGCTCGAAGATGATCTCGAACGGTTCGCCGTCCGGACCCAGGCGGAAGCCGTCGTCGCCGCGTGCCTCAAGACCCATTTCATCCAGCAAGTCGTTGGCCTTGTCCGGGTCGTAGGCCGGAACGCTGGTTTCATAGGCAGGCTTGGCAAAGGCGCCCAGATAGAAGGTCTGGATGATCTCGTCGTTGTTGATGGCGAGGTTCATCGCCTCACGGAACCGGACATCGTGGGTGACCTGACGGTACACATCGTCCTCGTAGGTCAGGTTCAGCGCGAAGTTGATGGGCAGCCGGTGCATGCGTGGAATGAAGACATTCAGGACACCGTCGTTTTCGGCCTGCTTGAGCAAGGGCAGGTTCTGCAGCGAGCTGCGCTCGCCCAGGTAGTCCAACTCGCCCGAGAGGATCTTGAGAACGGTGGTCTCACGGTCCTGAACCAGAACCATCTGTACGTGGTCGATGTAGGGCAGCTGGTTGCCGGCCTCGTCCACCTTGAAGTAGTACGGGTTGCGATCGAAGTTCCAGACACCGTTGCCGAAGTCCACCATCTGCCAGGCGGTCAGGACCGGATGTCCAAAGCCATCCTCGTTGATGACCCGCCACAGGTTGCCGGGCATCTGCTTGGCGTTGAAGAGGTTGTACCACTGGCCTTCCTCAATCGACTCGGCCTCCATCTTGGCCGCCAGTTCGTCCGCGTCCGCATAGTCGGCATGGAACTGCTTCAGGTAGTGGGCGGGTTTCAGGAAGTCCTGGTAGCCGCGCCACTGGGCGATGGCCAACTGGGCCGGGAAACTGCCGTACTGGCCGTCGAAGGTGACGGTGAAGGTGTGGTCGTCCAGGATTTCAACCGTAGCCAGGCCGGCTGCCGGCGAGGAGCCGGTGCGCAGGTAATTGGACGGAAGGGGCGTGACCTCCTCGTTGGTGATCACATCATTCCATGTGAAGTCAACGTCCGCGGTGGTGACAGGTTCGCCGTCGGACCACTTCATGCCTTCCCGCAGGGACAACGTATAGACATTGTGTCCGTCGTTGGCCTCCCAGTCCTTGAGGACGTTGCCGTAAATCCCCATGTCGTAGTTGAAGGCGCCCGGGGCCCAGACCAGGGGTTCGACGGAACCGATGTAGATGTGCGGATCGCCGCCGGGTCCTTCCTGGGGCAGGCGCATCGTGCCGCCGTACTTGCCGATCTCCGTGTCGTAGCTGACCACCAGCATGCGGTTGGTGACCACGAACGGTTCGTTGGGCAGGCGTTCCTCAACGGGGGGCAGCGTGCCGGCCGCCACCATTTCGGCCAGCATCGGCGACTCGTTGTAGGCACCGTCGGCCATGGGTTCTTCTTCGGCAGCCGGTTCTTCGGCCATGGGAGCCTCTTCGGCCGGCATTTCCGCAGGACCACAGGCCGCGAGGGCGAGGGCCAGCGTGCAGGCCAATACAGCCCAGCCCAGCCGGGCCAGATTGGAGCGATTTAACAACATGGGGCCTCCTTGGGTCCTGTTGTCGAGTTGAGTTGAACAGCTTCAACGTAATAGAGCGATGTCGGGAGCCTCAAGTATACCCACACTGCCCAAACTCCCGACTCGTCTTGGCAAGGCCGTTGGGCCAGACCGTGTCCGAACCAGGGACGGGGCCTGTGAGCAACCATGGGCCCATGGTTGCCGAAGTCGTTGGGGATCGGCAACTCCATCCACGGCCCTCAAATCAATGGTGGTCTGTACGCTTGACTTCCGTGGCGGCCGTGTCCAGTTCGCAGGTTCCGCCTTCGGTTCAGTAGCTGATCATGGCGCTGGCGGTCCGGGTCGGGTACATGCGACGCATGGCCTGCATGCTGCCCGCGAAGGTCTTGACGATGGAGACCGGCACTTCACCCATTACGATGCCGGACGTTGCACGGTTGGCGACCTGGGTGCTCACACAGTCGCCCGGGGACAACATGTATAAACTACCGACCAGGGCCGCAAACACCAACAGCACCGGGAGCTGAAACTGAACACGGCGCTTGGTCTCGTATTTGGAAGGCGACGGTCTCCGTCTGGAGGATTGCGGGCCGGAGGCGCACCTGCCTCCGGCCCGCAACCAACAGGGTGTTGGCTAGGGTCCACGGGACGAGCTACTCGTCAATGTACCACTGCTCCATGCCGTACATAATCACGATACCCATTTCCTCAGACTGACCCTTGGGCGTGTTCTTGATGCGCACGCTGGTGCTGGTTGGGTAATAGGACTCTTCTACGGGGTTGAACGTCCAGAGGTTGTCTCGAAGGTTTTGGTACAACGCAGCCAGGGCAGCGTCCCCGTCGGGAGTGCCGATCGGTGCCTGCAGGAATGCCGTGTGCAGTTCGTACAGTTCCTGCACCGCTGGAGGCGGCTCTTCGCCCTGTTCACCACCGGAAGTTTTGTACCGTCCCCATAGGACTCCCCAGCCTCTTTGAGGCAGGTAATCGTCCCAGCCCGCCGAGGGCCAGATATCCTCGTGGACCCACACTGACCAACCTTTTACATCGTTGGCTGCTCGCCGTTCCCAGATGAGGCCCGCGTCACCAGCTTTGACCGGGGTATTGATACCCACCGCCTTCCAATGTTCGGCAATCATTTCGACCATCGGAATATGGTCCTGAGAGTATGGAGCTGGTTCGAAAAGGATCTCGAACGGTTCTCCATCCAGACCCAGGCGGAAGCCATCGTCACCGCGGGCTTCGAGCCCCATCGCATCGAGGAGGGCGTTGGCCTTGTCCGGATCGTATTCCGGGATGCTGGATTCATAACCGGGTTTGGCAAATTGACCCAGATAAAAGGTCTTGATGATCTCATCGTTGTTGATGGCGTAGTTCATCGCCTGCCGAAACCGCAAATCGTTAACGATCTCGCGATATTGCTCATCTTCATAGGTGAGGTTCAACGTGAAGTTGATGGGCGTCCTGTGCATTCTGGGAATGAACACGTTCAGAATGCCGTCGTCCTCGGCCTGCTTGAGCAAGGGCAGGTTCTGCAGGGAACTGCGCTCGCCCAGGTAGTCCAATTCGCCCGAGAGGATCTTGAGGACAGTCGTCTCTCGGTCCTGGACCAAGACCATTTGGACATGGTCGATGTAGGGCAGCTGGTTGCCGGCCTCGTCCACCTTGAAGTAGTACGGATTGCGGTCGAAGTTCCAGGCACCCCCACCAAAGTCCGTCATCACCCAGGGGGTCAATACCGGATGGCCGAATCCTTCCTCATTGATCGCCCGCCAAAGATTGCCTGGCATCTGCTTGGCGTTGAAGAGGTTGTACCACTGGCCTTCCTCGATCGATTCGGCTTCCATTTTGGCAGCCAGTTCGGCCGCATCCGCGTAGTCTGCGTGGAATTGCTTGAGGTAGTGTGCCGGTTTCAGGAAGTCTTGGTACCCGCGCCATTGGGCGATGGCCAACTGCGCTGGGAAACTGCCGTACTGATCGTCGAAGGTGACCGTAAACGTGTAGTCGTCCTGGATTTCGACAGAGGCCGCCGCGTTGTCCGGTGAAGATCCCGTGCGCAGATAGACGGGAATGGCCGGCGTGACCTCCTCATGCATGATCACGTCATTCCAGGTGAAGTCAACATCGGCCGTGGTGACGGGTTCGCCATCCGACCATTTCATGCCTTCCCGCAACGACATGGTGTAGACGCTGTAGTCGTCGTTGACCTCCCAATCCTTAAGCACGTTGCCATGAATCCCCATGTCGTAGTTGAAGGCGCCTGGGGCCCAAACCAGAGGTTCGACGGAACCAATGTAGATATGTGGATCGCCACTGGGAGCCTCTTGGGGCAGTCGCATCGTGCCGCCATACTGGCCGATCTCCGTGTCGTAGCTGACCACCAGCAAGCGGTTCGTGACCACGTACGGTTCGTTGGGCAGGCGTTCCTCAACAGGGGGCAGTGTGCCGGCCGCCACCATTTCGGCCAGCATCGGCGATTCGTTGTAGGCACCGTCGGCCATCGGCTCTTCGGCAGCCGGTTCTTCGGCCATCGGAGCCTCTTCGGCCGGCATTTCCGCAGGCGGGCCGCAGGCCACGAGGGCGAGGGCCAGCGTGCAGGCCAATACAGCCCAGCCCAGCCGGGCCAGCTTTGAGCGCTTCATAAACATTGAGATCTCCTCGGCTGTTGTTGCCGATTGAGGGTGAACAACTTCGGCGCAATGGAGCGACGTAGGGGAATCCCCAAGTATAGCCATGCTGCCAAAACGCCCGACTCGTCTTGGCAAGGCCGGTTGGGACAAACCGTGTCCGAACCAAAGATGGGGCCTGTGGGCACCCATTGGCCAACGGGTGCCGAAGTCGTTGGGGATCGGCAACACCATCCGCGGTCCCGATGTCAGTGGTGGTTTGTCCGCTTGACTTCCGTGGCGGCCGTGTCCAGTTCGCAGGTTCCGCCTTCGGCCCAATAGCTGATCATGTCGCCGTCGGTCCGGGTCGGATACATGCGGCGCATGGCCTGCGTGCCGCCCGTGAAGGCCTCAACGACCCATCGTCCTTCCGGCGTTGAGTGGCTGGGTAGTCGGGCGGAGGGTGCAGGTGCCACCATCCAATTGTCCAAGGTCTCGCTGGCCTGCACGAATTAGCTGCACAGCAACTGAATGATCAGGAACACCGCCGGGCGTGCAATACACGAAGCAAAGGGGTGCGGAATCTATTTAAAGAAACCCCCTGCCGGGGACAGCGAGTTCCCGGCAGGGGGTAGTGACCAATCCTTCAAACTACATCGAAGTGAGTTGTGCTACTCGTCGATGTACCAATTTTCCATGCTGTACATAATTATGATGCCCATTTCATCGGTCTGGCCCTTAGGGACATTTTTGATGCGGGCGCTGGTGCTGGTTGGGTAATAGGACTCTTCAACGGGGTTGAAAGTCCAGAGGTTGTCTTTGATGTTTTTGTACAACGCAGCCAAAGCAGCGTCTCCTTCGGGAGTGCCAATTGGCGCCTGCAGGAATGCCTTGTGCAGTTCGTACAGTTCCTGCACCTCTGGAGGCGGCTCTTCACCCACTTCACCACCGGATTTGCTATACCGTCCCCACAGGATCCCCCAGCCTCTTTGAGGCAGGTAATCGTCCCAGCCTGCCGAGGGCCAGATATCCTCGTGGATCCACAATACCCAACCAGTGACCTCGTTGGCTTCTTTCCGTGTCCAGACTAGACCAAAGTCACCAGCTTTGAGCGAGGTATTGATACCCACTGCCTTCCAACAATGGTGTGAACAGTTTTTGAGATATGCAGGGGCCGCCATCCTGCCCGGTCGGACGGGACGCGCGGAGGCCGGGATGGGGATGGTCACGGCGCATCCGCGCGGGATGCGCGGTGGATTCAGGGCGGTGGCGGCTCGATTTGGCCCAGAGCCAGGAGGGTCTGCAGGGCCTGGGGGTATTTTTGCAGGGTGCGGCCCAACCCATCCGTGTCGAAAAGCCGGTCCAAGACCAGTTGCAGGAAGGCTTTGAGCTTGACGTTGGCCATCGAAAAGCGGTCCAGGGCCCGGTCGGCGGCGTGGCGCAGTTCGAGCCGGGTCCAGGCCAGGGCCGCGAGCACGGCGTTGACGTGGAAGTGGTGGCGGTCGGCGGTGCGGGCCTGGCAGGCGGCCAGCCCCAGGTGCTGCTTGGCGTCGCGGAAGTTGAACTCGATCTGGAAGCGGTCGCGGTAGATGCGGTAGATCCGTTCCGGCGCCATCTCCGGGTCGGTGGCGAAGAGGATCGTCGGGCGGGCCTCCTCCGGGTCGGCATCGCGGTCCAGGACGAAGACCACGCGCAGCAGGCGCTTAAAGGGCTTGTAGTACAACTGCGCATGGTGCAGCCGCTGGCCCTCGTCCGCCAGGTCGACGGCCGGCAGGTCGGGGATGCCGGCGCGGTCGAAGCGGCCGGCGTACTTGCGCGGACGGCCGGGCCCCTTGCGCGGCAAGCCGGTGTAGGGCACCCACAGGACGGCGTTGCAGCGCAGCTTGCTGACCAGGTGCAGATCCCGCGCCCGCAGCCCCTCGACCATGGGCGCACAGCCGTAGTGGCCGTCCCCCACGAAGACCCCGATGTCGGGGCGGTGGTCCACGGCCAGGGCCTCGTCGATCAACTCCAGCATGACCGCCACCTCGGCCCGCGGCGGCCCGGGCGTGCGGCGCGCCGCCCGGCGGGTGCGGGCACCCTTCGCAGGCTGCAGGCGCGCGTGGACGGGATACGAGCAGTGCTCCTCCAGGTCCAGGACCGAGAGGAGCTCCAGCTGCTGGCCCCAGGCCACCCGCCCCTCGCCGCCGTGCCAGCGCCAGCCGGTGCCCGGCAGCTTGCGGCCGCTCTTGGGCAGGCAGGTGCTGTCCCCGGCCCAGGCCAGGTCGTGGGCGTAGGGCACGACCGCGCACAGCCCGGCCAGGTTGAGGGCCGCGAAGTCGTAGGCGCGGGCCGCCTGCCGACCGTGCGTATGGGGACAGCCTCCGCCGAAGCGCGCCAGGTTGCGGTGGGTGGGCCGGACCGGCAGGCCGACCAGCAGGGAGAGCAGGGCGTCGAGGTAGGCCCGTTGCGGTTTGCCGCCGGGCAGGGAGGCCAGTATAGTGGGACGCAGGAGCACGGAACACCTCTTGGGATGGCATGGCGTCGTACCCACACCATAACAGGGGCCGTGCTCCCCTGCCTCTGCCGGCGGCCGCCGTTTGGGTAGCCCCCCGCAAGCCCCAACAGGGTGATTAATTCCTGCCCGGACCAACAGATTCCTTATCTCGAAAACTGTTCACACCATTGTTCCAATGTTCGGCAACCATCTCGGTCGCGGGGATGTGATCCTGGGATACCGGGCCCGTCTCGAAAATGATCGCGAACGGTTCGCCATCCAGACCTAGACGGAAACCATCGTCACCGCGAGCTGAAAGCCCCATCTCATCGAGGAGTTCGTTGGCCTTGTCCGGATCGTACTCCGGGATGCCGGATTCATAGGCGGGTACGGCAAATTCACCAAGAAAAAAGGTGTCAATGATCTCTTGGTTGTTCATTGCGTAATTCATTGCCTGGCGAAACCGCAAGTCGTTGGCGATCTCACGATATTGCTCATCTTCATAGGTGAGGTTCAACGTCCAGTTGATGGGCAGCCTGTGCATTCTTGGAATGAACACATTCAGAATGCCATCGCCCTCGGCCTGCTTGAGCAATGGCAGGTTCTGTAGGGAACTGCGTTCGCCCAGATAGTCATATTCACCCGAAAGGATCTTGAGGACAACCGTCTCTCGGTCCTGGGTTAAGATCATTTGGACATGGTCGATGTAAGGCAGCTGATTGCCGGCCTCGTCCACCTTGAAGTAGTAGGGATTGCGGTCGTAGTGCCAGGCACCCCCACCAAAGTCCGTCATCACCCAGGGGGTCAAGGCTGGATGGCCGAATTTTCCATCGGTGGTTAGTTCCCACAGTTCGGTGTGAACCTGTTTGGTATTGAAAAGGTTGTACCACTGGCCTTCCTCAATCCCCTCTGCCGCTATCTTGGCAGCCAGTTCGTCCGCGTCCGCATAGTCAGCATGGAACTGCTTCAAGTAGTGAGCAGGTTTCAGGAAATCCTGATAGCCACTCCAACGGGCAATGGCTATCTGTGAAGGGAAACTTCCGTACTGATCGTCGAAGATGACCTTGAAAGTGTAGTCATCCACGATTTCAACAGAGGCCAATGCGTTGTCCGCACCTGATGCGGTGCGCAGGTAGAGGGGAGGGGCTGGCGTGATTTCCTCGTTCAGGATCACATCGTTCCAGGCGAAGTCAACGTCTGCCGTGGTGAGGGGTTCACCGTCCGACCATTTCATGCCTTCACGCATATGCATGGTGAAGGTGCTGTAGTTGTCGTTGGCTTCCCAATCCCTAAGCACGTTGCCGTGGATCCCCATGTCGTAACGAAAGCCGCCGGGCGCCCAGATCAGGGGTTCGTTCATTCCAATGAAAAGACTTGGATCGCCGCCAGGGCCTTCCTGTGGCAGCACCATGGTCCCGCCGTACTTGCCAATCTCCGTGTCGTAGCTGAGGACCAACTTTTGGTTCGTCACAACGTACGGTTCGCTGGGCAGGCGTTCCTCAACGGGGGGCAGTGTGCCGCCCGCCACCATTTCGGCCAGCATCGGCGATTCGTTGTAGGCACCGTCGGCCATGGGCTCTTCGGCAGCCGGTTCTTCGGCCATCGGAGCCTCTTCGGCCGGCATTTCCGCAGGCGGGCCGCAGGCCGCGAGGGCGAGGGCCAGCGTGCAGGCCAATACAACCCAGCCCAGCCGGGCCAGCTTTGAGCGATTCACAAACATGAGAGGGTGTTTAAAAAGGATGGTAGGCTGTGGTAAGGCCCCTGACAGGCCCCATTGACAGGCATTGTACAAACCGGAGGTACGCACCCCGCCATGACCCGCGCCGCCTATCCCACGGACCTGACCGATCGCGAATGGGAGCTTCTGGAGCCGCTGGTGCCGCCGGTCAAGCCGGGCGGTCGTCCCGCCAAGTATGCCCGCCGGGAGATTGTGAACGGCATCCGCTACGTGCTGCGTTCCGGCTGTGCCTGGCGCCTGCTGCCCCACGACCTGCCGCCCTGGCAACTGGTCTACCACTACTTCCGGACCTGGCAGCGGGAGGGCGTCTGGCAGGCGATCCACGAGGCTCTGCGGCCCCAGGCCCGCCACGCCCTGGGCCGCCGGTCCAGCCCCAGCGCCGCCATCCTCGACAGCCAGTCGGTGACAACGACGGAAAAAGGGGGGCCCGGGGCTACGACGCGGGCAAGAAGGTGAAAGGACGCCAACGGCACTTGGTGGTGGATACCGAAGGGCTGCTGCTGGCCGTGGCGGTGCATCCCGCCGACCTCCAGGACCGGGACGGGGCCCGGCTGGTCCTGGCTCGGCTGCGGCACCGCTTTCCGCGCCTGCAGCACCTGTGGGCGGATGCCGGCTACACCGGTCCCAAGCTCGGGGACTGGGTGCGGGAGACGACGGACTGGACCCTGGAAATTGTCCGCCGTGCCGAACCGGGCACGGGCTTCCAGGTACTGCCCCGGCGCTGGGTCGTGGAGCGCACCTTCGCCTGGCTGGGACGGTACCGCCGCCTAAGCAAGGACTACGAGGGACGGCCGGACACCACCGAAGCCTGGATCCACGCCGCCATGACCGGCCTCATGCTGCGCCGTCTGGCACGAACCCCATCTTTTTAAACACCCTCTGAGACCTCCTCGGCTGTTGTTGCCGAGTTGGATTGAACAGCTTCGGCGCAATGGAGCGACGTAGGGGAATCCCCAAGTATAGCCATGCTGCCAAAACGCCCGACTCGTCTTGGCAAGGCCGGTTGGGACAAACCGTGTCCGAACCAAAGACGGAGCCTGTGGGCACCCATTTGCCAATGGTTGCAGAAGTCGTTGGGGACCGGCAACACCATCCGCGGTCCCGATGTCAGTGGTGGTTTGTCCGCTTGACTTCCGTGGCGGCCGTGTCCAGTTCGCAGGTTCCGCCTTCGGCCCAATAGCTGATCATGTCGCTGTCGGTCCGGGTTGGATACATGCGGCGCATGGCTTGCGTCCCGCCCGCAAAGGCCTCAACGATGGAGTTGTCGGCAAGGACGCGCAGGAGCATGCCGCCATCTTCCTGCAGCTGAGCGGCCTGGTAGTCGGGCAGAGGAGCCTTCTCCACCGTCCGCCGGCCCAAGGTTTCGCTGGAGCGCGTGGTGTCGATGAAGAGCACCTGTTCCCGGAGGTCCACGCCAACCACGGTTTGTTCCTCGCCTCCCGGCGAACGGCAGACGGTCACGCCGAAGCGGTGGGCATCCTTGGGCATGAACCAGGCACAGATGTCGATTTGACGGTTGTGGAGGCCGTCCACGAGCACGTCGGCACCGTTTTCCAGGGTCAACCGGCGGTTGTCGCCGCCGTAGGTGATGTCCTGCAGTTCCTCGATCGGCTGCAGGTGAATGCGTCCCCTGTCCATGACCATGACGGAGGGGAAAGTGAAGGTACCCGACCAGCCGCTGGCCGGCTGCTCGGCCTCCCGGTCGCGCTCGTCGCGGGCCCAGGCCCACATGATGCGGCGGCCCTTGTCGTCCAGCAGACTCTCGGGGGCAAACCAGCCGTTGTCCACCCAGCTCATTTGCTCGTGGTACTCCGGATGGAACTGCTCGTTGCGCCAGTCGCCAATGTAGTAGCGGCATCCGAGTTCGTGGCTGATGCAGAGCATCACCCACTTGTCGCCCAGGGGGAAGAAGTCCGGACAGGAGATGTCCTCGTGCAGGTCCACTCCTTCCAGGGGGTGGGCCAGGAAGTCGCCCACATGGTCCCAGGTCGAGTGCAGGTTGCGGGTTTTGAACACCGATGCCGTGTGGCCCCCGAAGATGCCGTAGTAGGTGCCGTCCGCATCCATCCAGCCGTGCGGATCCCAGGAGGACCAGCCCTGGCTGCCGGTGCGGCGGCCGCTTTCGTCCTGGACGGGCACAATCGGGTTGGCGGGGGACTTGCGCACCTGCTCCAGCCAGTGGTCGCTGGCCGTGGCAATGCTGTTGCCCTGTTCGGTGCCGTGGTACAGGAAGACGGCTTCGCCGTCGCCGTGGAAGCAGTTGCCGCTGAAGATGCCGGTTTCGGGACTGTCGGCCGTGGGCGTCAGCCACGGCAGGTGGTGTTTCCAGTGGAGCCAGTCGTGGGACGAGACATGGCCCCAGCAGTGCTCGCCGTGCCGCTGGTAGATGTAGCCGAGGTGCACGTTGCCCCGCCAGAAAATCGCGCCGTTGGGGTCGGCCGGATGGGCCAGGCCCTCGGGCACCACGAAGTGATAGCCGGGTCGATGGGGATCGCGGAGCAGGTGCTCGCGCACGTCGCGCGCAGTCTCGATGTCTGTCTGGGTGATTTGGTAGGGCACTGGGTGCTCCGATGACTCTGAATCCGGGAACAAGGGCGGGGAACACCGCCGACGCCATTATAGGAGCGCGGGTCGCCGGGTCGGCCTCCGGCAGGTACGGGATGTATCCGGACTCAAGGCCCTGCCAAGCCCTGTGCCCTGGGGTTACTTTCCATTCACTCTGTGAATGATTATCATTCATGGCATGAATGACTTTCCATATCGTCGCCTTGCCTTGTCCAGCCTCTCACAGAGGCTGGACGTCATGCCGGCCGTTGTGGTTACGGGTGCCCGGCAGGCAGGCAAGAGCACGCTCGTCCGCGATTTGGCGGGAGCACGACGTCGGTATTGGAATCTTGACGATTGGGAAGTCCTCGACTTGGCACGAAGGTCGCCCGACGTATTTGTGCAAGGTTCCGAACCCGTCACTATCGACGAGATCCAACGGGAGCCGGACCTGCTTGTCGCCGTCAAGCGCGAAATAGATCGGCGCAGGGAGCCGGGGCGGTTCCTGTTGACCGGGTCGTCCGATTTACTCCTGATGCGCAATGTATCCGAGTCGCTGGCCGGACGTTCCAGCTACCTGACTCTGTGGCCGATGACCCGCCGGGAGACGTTGGGGATAGGTTCCTGTGGAGCTTGGGACCACCTGCTCCAGAATCGCGATGCGGACTGGGTGGATGTGCTCGCCGGGCATTCCGTTCCTCGGGACAACTGGCAGTCGCTGGCTGTGCGGGGTGGGTTTCCGACGCCCTCACTCCACATGCGGATGGCTCGGGAACGCGAAGTTTGGTTTGAAGGCTACGTGCGCACCTATGTGGAGCGAGACTTGAGAGAACTCTCCGAGATCGCGGCCCTACCTGATTATCGACGACTAATGCGGGCGGTCTGCCTGCGAATCGGCCAGTTGGTCAACCAGACCAAACTGGGACGCGATGTGGGACTCGCACAACCCACGGTGCACCGGTGGCTGAACCTGCTGGAAACCTCCTACCTGTTGGTGCGGGTACCTGCCTACGCAGCAAATAGGACCAAGCGGCTGATCAAGTCGCCGAAGTTCTATTGGAGCGACACCGGCCTGGCCATGCACATCGCGCAGGAACATGAACCACGCGGTGCACATCTGGAGAACCTGGTGCTGAATGACCTGTTGGCTTGGCGGGACATTCGACTGGACCGCGCCGGGATCTTCCATTGGCGGACCGTGGGCGGCGCAGAGGTCGACTTCATCATCGAAACAGCAGATGGTCTGCTGCCAATCGAAGTGAAGGCAACGGCACGGCCGCGCCTGGGTGATGCATCGAATCTCAGTTTGTTCAAGCAGGAATACGGAGAGCAGGCCCGATCCGGCCTGTTGCTGCATACAGGCGATGATGTGGGTTGGATCACACCCGATGTTCTGGCTGTGCCGTGGTGGTGCGTCCTGTGATCCGGCAACGTCCACTGGACCGGCCTGTGTATCGGAACGATCATGTCGCCGGGGATGTCGGCATCCTCGACGAGCATCGCCAATTGTACAAATTAGATCGAAATTTCAAGTTCTATGATATGCTGGCCTGAATGGCTCTGATCGACGGTTTCAATGAATCATGAACGACATGGTAGAGGCCAAGCTGGGTGGTTTCATCAGGGAAAAGCTGACGGAGCGCTTCAAGGACGACTTTGTGTTCGATCCCATCCTGGTCCGCGAGGAAGTTGACGAGTACGGGGATCCCTATCTCCACACGTACATCGAGAAGTCCGACTGGCTTGGCCGAGGGTCTGGCCACGGGCGCGGTCTCCCACAGGCAGGGCAGACCTCGAAGGGCCGACCTAAACCGGGCTATCAGTTGGGGCTTATATCGAATAGTTGACAGTCAAACCCTTGTGCCAAAATCCCTGCGAAAGAGAGAGCCCGGCGGCAACCGGGCCCTCGACCGGACACGGTGAAGGAACCACCATGGCCAGTACCCCGAAGTCTACAACTGAACAGGCCCCGACGGTACACCGCACGGTGCGCGTGCGCCTGTATCCGGGCGACGCCGAGACCGGGAACCGGCTGGCGGGCACGGCGGGCGCTTGCCGGTTTGTGTTCAACCGCCTGCTGGGCGACCAGAACCGACTGTACGCCATGTGGCGGTCGCTCCATGTGCCGGCGTTGCGCTGGCCGGAAGTCCGCGGCCGCACAACCGAATGGGGTCGGGCCCAGCGCCAGGCCATGGGGTCCGCGCCGTCCACCGCGTACTTCACGTTCAGCCAGCGGTTCAAGGCACTGTGGGACGATCCCGAACTCGCCTGGCTGCACGAGTACTCGTACAAGGTGCTGCGCAACGCCGGCAGGGACTTGGCCTTGGCGTTCAACCACTACTTCAAGTCCCAGGCCGCGTTCGCGGAACGCGGCGAGCAGATGCCGGTGCGCAAGTCGGACGGCAAGCCCCTTGCGCATCCGCGTTTCAAGTCGCGGTTCCGGGGCGAACCGTCGTTCGGCCTCCCGGACGGTGTATCCATCCGGGACGGTCGCTTGCGCGTGCCCAAGGTCGGGTGGCTGCGCCTGGGCCCGTTGCGCCTATATGCGGATTGCAAGCCCCTGACCGTGCGCGTGCGGCGCGAGGCACACGGCGCGCATCCCAAGTGGTACGCGTACATCTGCTTCGAGGTGCCTGCGGACCATGCGGACGTGGTGCAACCTGCACAGGACGGCGCACTGGGGTTGGATCGCAATGTCGGACAGGCGACGGACAGCGATGGCAAGGTCCATGATATGCCGGACACGGACCGCACGGACGCTCAGGTCAAACGCCTGCAACGCGAACTCAGCCGCAAGCAGGGCTGGGGCCCCCAGTCGCGCGGCCAGCGCAAGTCGAACCGGGGCCGGCGCATCAACGGCCGGCTGCAGAAACTCCACAGGCAGCGCGCCCGCAAACGCGACGACGCCACCCACCAAACCAGTCGCAAGCTGGCGGACACGGCCCATACGGTCGTTGTTGCGGACCTGCACACCAAGGCCATGACGGCCTCGGCCCAGGGCACGGAGGCGGCACCGGGCCGGAACGTGAAGCAGAAGGCCGGCCTGAACCGGGAGATCTTGGCGAGCGGCTGGGGCGGCCTGGAACGCAAGCTGGACTACAAGGCGGGCGCGCTGGTGAAGGTCGATCCGGCCTACACGTCGCAAGCCTGCAGCCGGTGCGGGTACACGGACAAGTCCAACCGGCCGTCGCAGGCGGTCTTCCGGTGCGGGGTCTGCGGGTTCCGCCTGAACGCCGACCACAACGCAGCCATCAACATCCTGATGCGTGCGGGACTTCCGCACATGTCCGTTCACGGCCCGCGGGCAAGGGGCTACTGCGCGGCGAGGGGCGATCCCGTGGGGGACCCCGGCGACCCGCGAACAAGATCGGTGGTTGACGCTGTCAACTATTCGATATAAGCCCCAACTGTATCAGCAGATCTGCATCCGGACTTCAGTCATCCGGCACTTTGTTCGTCGGCAGCACGGGCCAACGGCAGCGCGGCGAACACCAATGCCGCTGCAACGAACAGCGACCCGATGTAGTAGATGGTTGCTGCAAAGCCCAACGTCTCGTAAAGGGCTCCGGCAATGATTGGCGAGAGCACTGCCATCAGGAAGCCGATACAGGCCACGATACCCAGCCCTGTCGAAGCCACTTCACTGCCAACCACATCAAAGACGGCTGCGGTCAGGATGGGCTGATCGGGGTAGAGAAACAGTCCCAACAGCGCGATCATGATGGTCAGCGGCATCCCGGTATCAAAAATGGTCAGGGCGAGGGCAACCAGGCAGGACCACAACAATCCGGGGACCAGCACATTCTTGCGGCCCAGCCGGTCCGACAGGAGGCCGGCCACCGGTTTGGCGAACAATCCGACCGCAATCAACAAGCCCACATGAAAACCGCGCCCCGCCGTGCCCATCTGCAGTTCGTTTCCAAGGTACAGGGGCAGGATCATGACCAGCGCCACCAGCGCCATCGCGCGGAAACCCCGTACGACGGTCAATCCCCAAAGTGCCGGGGTTCGCAGAAGGCGCTTGGTGGCCTCCACGCGCTGTGAGACCGCCACCGTTGGCTGTTCCTTGGTCACCCCGATATTGCGAAAGGTCCAGATGGCCATCGCTCCCAGGAACAAGGGAATCACTGCATACGCGCTGATCAATTCCCGCCAGCCGAGGAACACCAGCAATGCTCCTGTGACCACGGGGCCGGCCACATCGCCGACGCTGCCCCCAACGCCGTGTGCGGCCAGAACCGCACCCCGCCGGTGCGGGTAATGGTGGGACAGCGAAGCCGATGCTGGCAGATGCCATATGGAGTGGGAGACCGCCACCACCGCCATGCCAATCAACAACAACGGATACACCGGGGAGATGCCTATGACCAGGCAGCCCACCGCGGCGACGCCCAGGCACGCAGCCAGGAGCTGTCCCCAGTACCGCCTGAGAATGTCAACCACCACGCCTCCGGGCAAGGCAACCAGACCGGAAGCCAGTTCCCGGGCCGACAGGATGCCCCCAACCCCCACGGAGTTGAGTTGAAACGCAGTCTGGATTTCCGGCAACGCCACCACGAAGCTCTGAACAATCCAGTGGAACACGGTATGCCCGGTTGCCAGTCCGGGGACGATGAGCCGACCGCGGGGCGCTGATTCCTGTTTCTCAGGGGAAGATTCCATTGCGCGATGTTCCATGCCATGAGCCGATCCGCTATTGTGCTGCACGGCAACGCCGACTCCGGAATCCCACCCGTACGCCATGCCCTGCCTGTCCAAGCGGAGAAGCCTCTGGTCGAAGGAAGGGAGACCTTCTGTGTGGTTTGCTGGTTCTTGGCACCCCATCACAAGGAATTGTGGTATTTGTACCCGCCGTCTCTGCTGTCCGGCGTGTTGTGAGGTCGTCCATGCCTCCGGCTTCCCAATCCGAACCACACTGCGATGCTGATGTCCTCTGAAGGCTTCAAACCCATTCCGCAGGTTGCCGGATACCCGGTGATTGGCACGCTTGAGCCGAAGCGGTACGACCTTCTGACGCTGGTTCGCAGGCAGTACGCCCGTTTGGGACCGGTCTTCCGCATCAGTTCGTTCAACCGGACCTCGGTGGTGCTGGCCGGACCGGAGGCCAACCGGTTGATGCGTACCGAGGGGCATCGCTTGTTCACGTCCGTTCCGGCCTGGGTCGAGTTGAATCGGGCCTTTGGCGGCGACAATCCCGTTCTGTTGTCGATGGACCCGCCGGACCACGGCAAGATCCGCTCGGCATTGAAACCCGGGTACGCCGGCTCGACCCTGTATCCCCGCATGGGCCAGCTTCTCGAAAGTCAGTTGCGCCTCATTCAGGCCTGGCCGATGGACACGCCCATCAGCGTCTTTCCCCATATGAAGAGGCTTGTCTGTCTCCTCCTGGGCTATTTGGCGACCAACGAGGATCCCGGTGAGGTATTGGATGACATCATTTTTCTCTTTGAGGCCGTGATCAAGATCCACGTGCTGCGCACCTGGCCCGGGTTTGCACGGCACCTGCCCAACTACCTTCGCTCGCGGCGCAGAGTGCTGGCAATGACCAGGCGCATCTGGGAAGAACGGTATGCAGAGGACATGCTCAATGAAGCCGGCGACTTCGTCGCGCTCGTCCGTTCCGCCCAGGCGGAGTTCCCGGAGCTGTTGACGGACAACGATGCCCGCGCTTCCATCATGGGGCCCTTCATCGCTGGCATCGACACGGTCGCCGCCGGGATTTCCTTCCTCCTCTACAACGTGCTCAGTCGTCCCTGGTTGCAGGAGGCGGTCGTTGCCGAGGCCGACGCGGCAATGGCCGACGGTCTCCCAACGCGACAGTCGCTACGCCAAATGGATGTGACCCGCCGGGCAGCCATGGAGACGTTGCGGCTGTACCCGCCCACGCCGGTACAGCCGCGTGTGGCAAAGTGCGATTTCGAGTTCCTGGGCCACCGCATTGAGGAAGGGGAACGGCTCATCATCGCCCAGTGCATGACGCACTACCTGCCCGAATTCTTTCCCGATCCCGAGCGCTTCGACATTGACCGTTTCACTTCGGAACGACGGGAACACGCCCAAGCGGACGCCTACGCGCCCTACGGGCTTGGCGCCCACACCTGTCTGGGTGCCTCCACCGCCGACTTGCTGTTTCTCATTGTCTCGGCGGCCCTCTTCCATCACTGGCAGGTCGAAATGGATCCGGCCGACTACAACCTCAAGGTGGCCATGCTGCCGCTGCCGGCCCCGGATGACAGGTTTAGGATGCGCCTGACCGAGGTGCGTCACATACCGACGACGTGAGCCGAGACGGTCAGATTGCCACGAGGCCCATGCGGTGCCTGCAGTTGCCGGTCATGCAGTGCCGGTGTCGGAACCTGTCATCGGCTTCTCAAGTCGGATAATACGATCGGCTGGAAGGCTGGACGTGTGCGGAAGGAGCGATAAGGATGGCTGACGAGATCCAGGAGAAGCTCGGAGGGTTCGTCAAGGAAAAGCTGGAGGAACGTTTCCGGGACGCCTTCGTGTTCGACCCCATTCTGGTGCGTGAGGAAATTGACGAGTACGGGGATCCCTACCTGCACACCTACATTGTCTATGACGGTAATGACAGCGAGTGGGATTCGTCTTGGATGGCAGGTTTGACCGAACGGATCTTGCCTGTTTCGATCGCACTTGGATTTCCGAGTATTCCCATGCAGTCATATATTGAAAAATCAGACTGGCTGGAGAATCCGCACACCCTTCAAGAGGGTTGGTAGTGTCGCCCGAGGACTTGCTCAACATGGCCGAGGGTTGGGCTACGGGAGCAGTTTCCCACAGGCGCGGTAGGCCGCGGAGAGCCGACCTGAACCGGGCAGTCAGTTCGATCTACTATGCACTGTTTCACGCTCTGGCAGCTTGTGGAGCCGATCTGCTTGTCGGCCGTACCAAGGGGTCTCGTAGCGAAACAGCTTGGCGGCAGGCGTATCGGGCATTGGAACACGGGAGGTTGCGGCGGCAATGTTCCCACACTGGAAATATCGCCGAGTTCCCCCATGGCATCAGGAAGCTTGCCTTCCTGATTGTTCAGATGCAACGAGCGCGTCACTTGGCAGACTATGATCCGAGTGCCTCGTTTTCCCGTTCCCATGTGTTGAAATGGGTGGGTGTCTGCCGAGGAGACACCATCGCGGATTTCGACCGTGTGGGCATTCAGGAGCGCAGGGCGTTTACTGTCTACGTACTCCTTCCAATGAGGAAGCAGTAGGCGGATTCAGATTTGGGGCCGGGTTGGAGCAGACCGATTCCACTTGCCAACAATTTAGCTCCTGCAAGGCGCAGCACATCCGACTTGTCAGTTGGGCATTGGTTGGACCATGGCAATGGTTCGGACCATTCCTGTTGTGCCCTGTCCGTAGCCTGGTTGCTGGTCGCCGCATCCCTCGGTACATGGGGTGTGATATGCCTGAGGCACCGCTGATCGGATGACCTGAGGCGAGTTCAAGAGGTTGCAGTTTGGATGCCAAACTCGAGGCTTGCCCCGTCAACAGTTGTTGCCAGACCAAGCTGGTTGTTTGTGGAAACAAATGGGACTTATCCGACGCAAGATCCTCTACAGTGGTACCACGAACTGCCAATCGGCCCAACCCATCAGTTATGGAGTAGTCCATCGTGCGATACGCAACGGTCCTGAGCCTGTTCCGGGGACCTTGGCCGCCGCGCAAGCAGCCAAGACTGGTTTGTGGTAGCTGACCGCCAACCACTCCAACGCGGGACTGACTCGCGCCGAGCCGGACTCGCAAGGTTCCGTGTCTGGACTCGGGAGTGGGACTGCCGCTTCTCTGTTGGGCGTACCAGTACCGCGTATCGCCCTTTCCGACTCCTGACCATCAATCGCGTTGGGAGCGGCGGCGTTCCAGGGCTATCGGCATGCCATGCTTGGGCTGAAGAGTTGCCAAGGGTTTCAATTCAACAGGATGGCGCGGGATATGGCGCACGCGCCAAGCTTGGCCCAGCGTGGCCAGCACGATCTGGGCTTCCATCCAGGCAAAGCTGTCCCCGATGCAACGACGCGGACCGCCCCCAAAGGGATAGTAGGCAAACGTCGGCAGGTTCTTGCGGAATTCCGGGGTCCAACGGTTGGGACGGAAGGCTTCGGGTTCTTCGAACCACCGCGCGTTCCGATGCATGACAATCTGGGGGGCCAACAGCATCGCCCCCACCGGAACTTGGAAGCCAGCCAGCTCAAAGGTTTCAAACGCCATCCGGCCGGCCGACCAAAACGGAGGATACAAACGCAGGGATTCCGTCAAGATCTGATCAGTGATGGTCAGATGGGGCAGGTCCGACAGGGTGACGGACCGATCCCCCAGAACCTCGTCCAGCTCGGCATGCCAACGGTCCTGCCATTCCGGATGTGTGGCCAGCAGGTACCAGGTCCAGGTGAGGGCCAGGGTTGTGGTTTCGTGGCCTGCCACGAACAGGGCACCCACCTCGTTCCGCACCTCCAAGTCGGTCATGGCTGCTTCGTCCGGTTGGTCCGACTCTTCGTCCGTGGTGTGCACGAGCAGGGCCAGCAGGTCGTCGCGCTCTTCATCGGACTCGCGACATTGCTCAATCAGATCGGCCACAATCCCGTCCAGGTAGCCTATTTCGCGGCGGAAACGGCGCGTCAAGGGCAAGGGCAGGCGATGGGCAAGGCGCCGGAGGGGAGGTGGTTGGTTGTAACGGCGCATCAGGTAGAGGTTGCAGAAATCGAATACCTCGCCAATGCGCGTGACATCTGCGGGTAGATCGATTCCAAACAGGGTCTTGACCACGATGTGAAGGGTCAGGTCCCGCATTTCCGGGACCATGTCCACTTCCATGCCGTCGGTCCAGCGTTGCTGATGGCGCAGCGCGTAACGGATCATGGTTTCGCCGTAGGCGGCAATGCGACGATTGTGGAAATGGGGCTGCATCAGGCGGCGTTTGCGCAGGTGGGCGGCCCCTCCGGACGTGATCAGGTTTTCGCCGAAGATTAATCGGATGGCGCTCCCGAGACGTCCCCGGCCGACGCGCCTGTGTTGGGTACTGAAGATCTCCTGGACAAGGTCCGGGTGGTTGACCTGAAACATGAGGAACGGCCTTACGGACAGGGTCGCCAGATCGCCGTAGGCGGCGGCTTCCTGCATCAGGCCAATCGGGTCCCGGATATAGCGCAGTGTTTGGCCCAGGATGGGCAACTCCGGTGGGCCGGGAGGCAATTGACTCCGGTCCACTTTGGGATTGGGGAGTTCGTCGGCGTTGATTGAGGTCATGTTGATGCTTCCTTCCAAAGCACTTGTGTCCATCCCCCTGGATTGGCTGTTCGATGCACCATGGCAGAAGAAGCAATCAACGGAACGGACAAGGGGCCAGCGGGTTGTGCATACACGGCACAACCGGGGTGCTTGGCGTGGCAAGGCTGCACATCCCCGGGGTATTTCTCTCCACGCGGCATAGGACGCGGCAGGTCCCGTCGTCAGGATTGGCGCCGGTGTTTCAGGGCAATGGGCATTCCTCTCTTGGGACGAAGCGATACCAGGGCTTCCCACTCGACCGGGTACCGCGGCACGTGCTGCAGCGCCCAGGATTGGCCCAGCGTAGCCAGCACAATCTGGGCTTCCATCCAGGCAAAACCATCACCGATGCAGCGGCGCGGACCGCCGCCAAAGGGGTAGTAGGCATAGGGCGGCAGGGCCTTCCGGAATTCCGGCGTCCAGCGGTCGGGCCGGAAGGCCTCGGGCTCTTCAAACCACCGCGGATCGCGGTGCATGATGATTTGGGGTGCCGCCAGCACGGCGCCGGCCGGGATGGTATAGCCGCCCAGTTCAAAGGATTCGAAGGCCATGCGCCCGGTGGTCCAGAGGGGCGGGTACAGGCGCATGGATTCCGTAAGCAGCTGCTCCGTGACGGTCAGGCGGGGCAAATCGGACAGGGTGACGGGCCGGTCCCCCAGGATTTCGTCCACTTCGGCATGCCAGCGGGATTGCCACTCCGGATGTGTGGCCAGCAGGTACAGGGTCCAGGTGAGGGACAGGGCGGTGGTTTCATGGCCCGCCGCGAACAGGGTGATGGTCTCGTCCCGGATTTGCCTGTCGTCCATGGCGCGTTCGTCAGGATCGTCCGCCTCGTCATCCCTGGTCTGCACCAACAGGGACAGCAGGTCGTCGCCTTCGCTGTCCGCCTGGCGCCGCTGCGTGATGAGGTCCTCCACGGTCCGGTCCAGAAAGGCCAATTCACGTCGAAAGCGCCTGGTTAGCGGCAGAGGCAGCCGATGGAACGCGTGGCGAATGGCATGGGGTTGGCGCTGACGGACGATCAGGTAGTGATTGCTGATGTCGAATGCCCTGCCGATGCGATGGACCTCCGAGGGCAAATCGAGATCAAACAGGGTCTTGACCACAATGTGCAACGTGAGCGCCCGCATCTCCTCGGCCATGTCCACTTCGATGCCATGGGACCAGCCTTGCTGGTGACGCTGCGTGTACTGGAGCATGGTCTCGCCGTAGGCGGCAATGCGGCGATTGTGGAAGTGCGGTTGCATCAGGCGACGCTGCCGCAAGTGAAAGGCGCCTTCCGATGTAATCAGTCCCTCCCCCAGCAGGAACTTGAGCGTGTCGCTGAAATGACCCCGTCCCACCCGTCTGTGCTGGGTGACCAGGACTTCCTGGATGAGATCCGGGTGATTGACCAAATAGGCCAAGGCGGGCCGCGCGGAAAGGGTTGCAAGGTCCCCGTAGGTGGCGGCTTCCTGCATCAGACCAATCGTGTTGGTCAGATAACGCCAGGTCTGGCCCACGATGGGCCACTCCCGCGGACCAGGTGGCAATTGACTGCGGTCCACTTTGGGATTGGGGGGATAGTCAATGGTGACTGTGGTCATGGCAGGGGTTGCGTTGGCTGGTGCAATGTCTGTGCCGGTAGGCAAAACGGTTCACACCGGGGTCCGGGAGGTCGGGTCGGTGAAGTGTGTTGAATCCATGCGCTCATGGAGCTCCAATCCCCGGGTTTCACCTTCCCGTTTCGGCCGAAACGTACGGGCCCAGGTCATAGGCACCGCGCGTTAGCCAGAATTCAATGCCTATGGTGCTTCTGAGGGCGCGCGGCATCAGCGCCGGTACTTTCCCGAAGAGCCAGGCGAGCGCAATCCAGGTGTTGCACAGCACTCTGTGCTTTTGCTTGGGATATCCCAACTGATCCGCCAGTTGATCGCCCAGCATTCTTCTTGACATTCCGTACAGCAGCTTGACGAACAGCCGTGCTGTCCGTTCGTCCTCAATGTGCGTGAATGCAGGCGCACTTTCGATCAGGGAACGACACAGTTGCCGGGACGTATCATCCGGATCAAATTCAAGGCTGAAGGCCACATCGATCAAGTTGTGTATGTCCTCTTCCGTTACAGGGACCATGTCGGAGTTGATGCCGAACAGATGGCCAACGTAACGCCAGGTCAACATGATGCTGTCCAAGTCTGCCTGGGTGACGTTGCCTCCGAGCCGACGCATGCCCACGACCACGAAATACCCGAAGAAGACCAGGCCCATCGCCATGTGTGCCTGATTGAGCGGCAGTTCCACCGAAGCCGGATCCCATGTTCCGGAGTTGAGAATCTGCTGGCGCGCCCGGGCATGCATGATTCGTGTGAAGATGGCGTTCTTGAAACCGTCTGCATGCCTGTGCAACCCGCCGGGCAGGAAGACTTCGGTTACGAACCGGGTTGTCAGGGCATAGCGCTTGGCGGTGCTGTACAGCAATGCGCCGGTGTGTTTCAACGGTTTGTTGCCCGTGGCCAAATAGGTATGCGGTACCGCATAGGCTGCCAACGCCATTGCCAGGAGCCAGCCATTCTGCAGGACGTTGCGGCTGGCGATGTTCATCCGTTCCCAGTCAACCCAGGAAGGGACATAGTCAATTTGTCTGAAGAGCGCCACCAGTTCCGCCGGGGGATCCGGGACGGATTCGATTCCATGATCGAGAGCTTGGACCAGCAGGTGAAAGCCCTTGCCGTGGGCCTGCCGGTCAAAGTAGGCTGTCAATTGGTCGGCCAGGGGATCACCGAGACTCAGGTGTTCCATGTACTGGTCGACAGCAGATCCGTACTTGGCCTTGGCCGCCTCCAACCTTTTGGGTGAAAGCGGTGGAAAGGGAGAAGTCCCGGACAGAACCTTGATGCGATTATCCATACGGTGGCGGAAGCAAGGAATTGTCGTTCCCGGAGGACAAGACCGCACAACATTCCAAGGGCTTGTTCCATTACCGAGATCTTCAAGTCGGTCAGTATACCCTCGACATGGACTTGGATACTCCCGCGCGTGTCATGGAATACCGTTTTACTTTCTTTGATTTTGGTCCGGTGCCGGATCCGGTTAGTACACGAATACATAACGTAAATCCACCGATATCAATATTCGGCAGTTGGTGTTTACAGTAAAATAATACGACTTTATAATTCGAGGCGGAAATCCCACTTGGGCATTAGTGGGTGCAATCCGAAAGTCTCAAAATAGTACGACTTTGCCGGTGTCTGTTGCCTTTTGTTATGACGCGATCTCCACTTATGTAAATGATGCGGAGGCAACCTGACCAGTCACATCTCGCCTGATACCCGCACCCCTGTTCGTCAACCCGAAACCGCCACGCGACCCGGAGCCGGGCCAACCACTACCAACGCCCAGCCAGCACACCGATTGGCAAGCGCTTCCCGGGTCTCGGACCAACATCAACGAGAGTGAAACAGGGCCTGTCGTGGCGGACGAAGGAAAAAACAGGCTGACGGATGACCAGATGCTCCGGGTTCGAAGAGGACGGGCACCATGACTTGGAGGCGATGTCGGACCAGAGGTTCCGCTGCCGGAGGGTGCGGTACCACTGCGCGTCGTGTGGAATCCGGGCTTTGGCATTCCGCCCTCAAGTCCCTTCCCCAACCTCAAGCAGTTCCTGTTGGGATTCCACCGCGGGATTCTCCATGCACGGCAGCGCGACGTGTGCGCCCGCTTGAACACAGTCCAGGATTGTCGATATCCCTTCGCTTGGGACGTGTCCGACCAAAAGGGAGCTTTCCAAGTGTGGGTTTCGTCCGCCACTGGCGAGTCCCGACCGTGGGCCCCACTCTTGATGTCAACGGCATGCATAGGCGGTGATACCGCGTGTCGGATGTCTCGATGGGCGTCCTTGAAAGGTTGTGCTGTCGAGTCGAATTCATGGCAAGTGGCCTGAAAGCTGCTGTCGGACGAACCGGTCACTGACCGGCTTCGTCTGGACCAAATCAGCGTAATATTCCCTGAGGTGTTGTGCTGTACAACATCCATCCGCCCAACTCATCGTTATGGAGGCACCCCATCGTGCGATACACAACGGTCCTGAGCCTTTTCCTGGCAGTCTTGCTGCTTGCGTCCTGCTCCCTGCCGGAGTCCATGAATGCGGCGGGATGTCCACCGGGGAGTACCCTGGATTGCTTGTTCGCATCAATGGAAGGCGATGAGTCGGAATCCGAATCAGGGACGGCCGACCGGTTCGAGTGGCCGGCACCGTCTGCCGAGTTCCAGGAGGCCTTCGATCCCGCCGCTCCGTTCCCCCTTGATCCCGTTGTGATTACCGGCCGTCTGGACAACGGCCTGACCTGGTACATCGCACCGAACGACGATCCCCCGGATCGCGCCCTCCTGGCCCTGGCGGTGGGCGTCGGCTCGCTCCACGAGGATGACGACCAACTGGGTGTTGCGCACTTCCTGGAGCACATGCTGTTCAACGGCACCGAGAACTTCACCCAGGAGGAGATGCGCCGCTTCTTCGAAGCCAACGGCATGACGATGGGCCCTCATGTCAACGCCGGCACGAGCTTTGAGCGCACGACCTACTACTTGGACATCGACACGTCCAACCAGGAACTGATGGACAACGCGTTCGTGATCCTGGGTGACTGGGCCATGCGCGGCTTGCTGGAACAGGAGGAGATTGACAAGGAGAAGGGCGTCGTCGAAGAGGAGTGGCGATTGGCCAGGGAGAATGCGAGCGGGCGCATTCAAAAGCGAATCTTCGACGTGGTGCTTGCCGGTTCGCGCTATGCCGACCGTGATGTGATCGGCGACATGGACATCATCAACGGATTGACTTCCGACACCGTCCGGCGTTTCTACGAGGACTGGTACCGACCCGATCTGATGACGGTCGTGGTGACGGGCAGTGTGGATCCGGAATGGGTCGAGGCCCGGATTCGGGAACAGTTCAGTGCCATGCACATGCCACAGGACGCGCGGCCCTCGCCTGAATCGGCCATCATGCCCATGGAAGGCATGACCGTCGCGCCCTTCAGCGATCCGGAGTTTCCCTTCGTGTCCGCGCAAGTGTTTCAACTGGTGGAAACGGAGCCGTTCGAAACGTTGGGGGATGCCAGGCGTCGGTTTGTCGAAGACCTGGCCCAGAACATGTTGAACGAGCGGCTGGATCGCATCAGCCGCGAGCCCGATTCGGCATTTCAGTATGCCGGTTTGAGTTCCGGCGAACTCGGGATTGGCGGTGTTTCCCTGGCAAGCCTTTACATCCAGTTGGCCGAAGACAAGGCTCTACCCGGGTTTGAAGCGGCCCTCACCAATTTGAGACAGGCCATGGAACACGGATTTACGGATGGTGAACTGCATCGGGCCAAACTCAATCTCCTGGAGGCCTATGCCAGCGACTTCGAGGCCTTGGAGACGCGGCGCAACCGGGAAATCCAGGGAAGGCTCCTCGGCCTGGTCCAATACGGGGATCCGTTCAGCGGCATTGCGTTCGCGTACGACCTGGCGAAACACTACATCCCGACGATCACACTCGCCGATGTGGATGTCTACATTGCCAGCGCGCTGGATGTCAACCGCAGCCTCATCTTGTGGGTAGGGCCCGACAAGGATGATTTTCAACTTCCGGATGAGGCCGCGGTACTGGCTGCGGTGGAGGCGGTTGGCGATATGGCAATCACGGCCTATGAGGACGACAGCTTGGCTGCCGGTACGGCACTGATGGATGTCCTGCCCGAGCCCGTGGCCTGGGTGACAGAGAGTTACGACGAAAGGACGGATGTCACCGTACTGACCTGGGCCAACGGAGCCACCGCACTCCTGAAGCCGACCGACTTGACCGAAAACGAAGTGCTGCTGGATCTGTCCAGTCCGGGTGGTCTGTCCTTGATTGAAGACGCGGACTACTTCGCGGCCCAGCTGGTGACCACAACCGCCAATGAAAGCGGGGCCGGCCCGTTCGACTACGACGACTTGGAGCAGCTGTTGGCAGGGCAGACGGTCAGTGTTCGGCCTTCGCTCGGGGGACTGTCCGAAGGGTACGGAGGCAGCGCCGATACGGACGACATCGAAACCCTGTTCCAGCTGATGCACTTGTCAGTCGTGCAACCCCGATTTGACGAGGATGCGTTTCGGAACGCGGTCGATGACCAACGTGTCTACCTGGAAAACCTGCATCTGGATCCGCTGTACCATCTGATCGAGTTGATTGACAGGGTGTTGTACGACAACTCGACGCGGGAACGTTTCATGCAGGTGGCGGATCTCGATGCCATCGAGTTTGCGGATGCCGCCGGAATCCATGCTGCCCGGTTCGGAACGCTGGACAACCTGGTGGTCGTGATGGCCGGTGACTTCGAACTGGAAGCGGCCAAGATGTTGCTGAACACCTACATTGGCTCGCTTCCGGCAGGTGAGACGGAAGCCTGGACGGACAGGACCGTGGATACCCGGCAAGGTCCGTACATGGAGAGCGTTCGGCATGGGATCGCGTCCCAAGTGTATGTGTACCAGGTACACGTGGACCGTGACCTGGAAGAGTTCAGCGATGCGGACATGGCGGCCGTGGGTGCGCTGTCCAAGATTCTGGACTCCCGGTACACCGACGAGCTTCGGGAGCAGATGGGGGGTACTTATGGGGTCAACGCCTCCGTCTCAGCCCGAAACCGGCCAAGCCCCAGCGCAAGTTTCTCGGTATTCTTCGGCACCAATGAAGAAGACTTTGAAGCGATGCGCGATGCTTCCAGGGCGATCATGAACGACATCCTGGATGCCGGGGTAACCCAGGAGGAGGTGGACGCAGCGAAGGCCCAGCTCACCCGCGACCTCGAAAACCGCCAGACCCGCAACTGGTACTGGATCGGGGAGTTGGAACGCGAGTTTCTCTACGGGGACAGGGACTTGGAGTTGGTCGACCGGCGGCAGGAATACATTGATGCCGTCACCGGAGAGCAGATTTCAGCCGTGGCGGAACTGCTCCTGCTGCCGGATGGTTTGGTGGAACTGATCCAGTTGCCGGAGGCCAGCGACGAGTGACCGATGTCAAGGTGTGGGTGGCTGCCCGGCATGGTGGTGAATAGCGAGTGGTTAGGCGGCAGCGAGCCGGGTTCTTTCCATTTCGGCCTTGCTCGCAGCCGTCCCCGTTCGGGCACATCCGCCGACCATTCTCCGGGGCTAGAATTGGTATCCGCGCAGGTTGTTGCCTGCCTCCGGCACACACTTTTCCCTGTATCGTCGTGACCTTGCAAGACTCCAGTTCACGGGATGTGACCGTCTCTGCAGCGGGCCCGGCCGCCGGTCACCATCCGGCTTGGTTGCGGGCCTTCTGGCACTACGATCCGGACTACGCTTATGCGTTAGAGACCTACGAGTACGGGCCCTATAGCACGACCGACCCCTGCTACATTGAGGACGGGGTGCGCCTGAGCCCCAATGCGTACCATGACGAGTTTCTCACCACTGCCAAGGCCAATCTGCTGCGCTTCCTGAAACTGACCGGGCAGGACTTGCCTGTTACCCGCGAGGTGCCTGTGCGGAATCTGCCGGACCTCCCGCTCGCCCGGCAGTCCCGGCGACGGCTGGAGCCCGACTTGGGGGTTTGGCCGACGGGGACCCAGGTGCGTCAGGAATCCATGTTGCAGTGGGAGAAAGTGGGCTTGCCCCGACTGGTGGTGGAGTGTCTGTCGCAGTCCACGACGCGCAACGATCTGGTGACCAAACCCAATCTGTACCGTGACCTGGGTGTGGAGGAATACTGGGTCTGCCGAGCTCATCCCATGCAGGGGCACACCGTGTATCAGCGGGATGACCGGGGACGGTGGCACGAGTGTCCTGTGCCTGGTGAACAGGGCTTGTATTCCCCTGTCCTAGGCACTCGGGTGCGCATTCATGAGGAGGACGGTTTCCAGTGCTAGGATCCGGTGACCAAGCGATGGATTGAGGCCGATGCCAGCTTCTATGACGAAGGATACGGTGAGGGGTACTATCGGGAACGGCGACAGTCCCTCCTCGACCTTGCCGAAGTTCTGTGTACGGCACAACAGCTGGCGGACCTTAGGGCGGAGCTGGCGGCTGCAGATCCGCAGGCTTGGCCGAACATCAAGGACCTGTATGGGCGGTATCGCTCTGAAGGTGAGGGATCACGTTGACCGCTGGCCCAGCTGGATCGATCACTTGGGGAGGGATTGCGTGTCGTGGTGCACTGGACGTAGGATCTGCCGGTGGTTTTTGCGTGTACTACGAAGGCTCAGTTCACGCGTGATCTTGAGAACCATCAGTTTGGCAGTTGGTACGGGGTTCGTGAACTGGGGAGGGAGTTCCTTTACGGGGACAGGGATGTGGATGCAGTCGAACGAGGCTAAGAGCAGCATATTGATGCTGTCACCGCAGAGCAGCTTTCGGCCATGGTGGCACTGCTCCTGAAGCTGGATGGGCTGGTGGGGCTGATCCAGTTGCCAGAGGCGAGTGAAGACTAGCTGGAAGTCTGGCCGTGATCGAGTAGCTACTCGTCTACGTATCAGCGATTTGGCTAAGGTACATTCTCATCGATTGGAGGTTAGAGTGCAGGAACTAGGAAAACTGGAGAAGGTTCCCGTTCGCGACGTTTGGGAACATGAGGCTCATGACTTTACGCCGTGGTTGGCTGAGAATCTCAGTGAACTCGGGGAGGCTTTGGGCCTGGACCTCGACGATGTTCAGTATGAGGAAGAGGCATCAGTAGGTTCTTACTCAGTTGACATATTGGTAAAGGGGGTGGAAGGAGAGCGGCCTGTCATCATCGAGAATCAGTTGGAGAAAACAAACCACGATCATCTAGGAAAGCTTTTGACATACGCGGCTGGTTACAATGCTGGCGTGATTGTCTGGATCGCTGGTGAGTTCACAGATGAACATCGTGCAGCAGTGGATTGGTTGAATCAGGAAACTAGGGAAGGTGTGGATTTCTTTGGAGTCATTGTTGAGGCTTGGAAGATTGGATCTTCTCAAGTGGCACCACACTTCACGGTTGTTGCCAACCCTAATGCTTGGTCAAATCGAGACAAGTTGGGCATGTCCACAAATTCCACTTCAGAGAGACAGGAGCGCCAGAGGGCGTTCTTTCAAAAACTTGTTGATACCATGCGTGAAGAGCATGAGTTCACTAAACTCAAGAAAGCAGGTGGCAAGAGTTGGGTTACTTTTCCATCGGGCACCAGCGGTGTAGTTTTCGCTGCTGCCTTTGGCCGTCGTGGTGTTGCTCGAGTTGAGCTGTACTTCTACGGTGAAACTAATCGGAACAAATCAATATTTGACAAATTATCTCTGTCTCGGAAAGAGATACACTCTGAGTTCGAAAGTGAGTTGAATTGGGAACGTATGAATTCCAAGAAAGCTTGCCGGATCTCGATTACTCGTGAGGGCAGTATTGATGACGATGACGATGCGCTGGAAGACCTGTGCAATTGGATGGAGGAATATTTGTTGAAATTCAAGCAGGTTTTCCAGAGTCGCTTAGAAGACATTGTCCAACAAGAAAATTTGTGAAATTGTTTGTTTTGTTCTCCATGCAGATCTGTGATTTGGGCAATCTAAATTCGATAGGTCCTTGAGTGGGCATTCCCAATATCGAAGGACCAGTACGAGTATGACTCACGATGCTCCAAGTGGCGTGTTCTCCAGTGCACCACCCAAGTTTCAGTCTTCCAGCACCTCGAACCTATCCATAGGCAACACCACCCAAGTTAGCATGTGATCGCCCTGAGTAGCTAGCACACTGGTTGTTGAAACCACGTGATCTCGCAAGTGTCTCTGAACTAGGCAGACAGTGTTAGGGAATCAAGCCTTGAGGCCGCCCGCCGTCAGGCCCCGCACGTACTGCCGCATGCCGAACGAAAACAGGATTACCAACGGAATGGATGCCGTGATGTAGGCAGCCATCCGGGGGCCGATGTCCGTTACGCCAATCTCCGAGGTGAACTGGGTCAGGGCCACGGCTACCACCTGCCGTTTGGGCGAGGAGATCGCTACGAGCGGCCACATGAACTGGTTGTAGGTCGTGACCAGCCGGACCACCGCCACAGTGACCAGGATGGGAATGGACAAGGGTACGGCAATCCGCCAAAAAGCCTGTAGTTCGGTCGCGCCGTCGATGCGTGCCGCATCGAAGAACTCCTCCGGCAGGGTCGCGAAGAAGCTGCGGCAGAGCAGGAGCGCAAACACCTGACCGCCGGATGTCCACGGGAGGATGAGAGCCCAGTAGGTGTTCTCGAGCCCCATGTTCAGGATGAGTACGTAGGCCGGAATCAGCGTCAGGATGGGTGGGATCATCAACAGGGCCAGGATCCCCGTGTAGATGATCTCCTTGGCCGGGAACCGGTGGCGCGCAAAGACATAGCCGGACAGGCTGGACAGCAGCAGCGTGGTTGCACAGGCCGAACCCGACGTGATGATCGAGTTGACAATCGATCGACCGATGACCGCCCAGCCCAGGGCGAAGTTCTCCCAGCGGTAGGGATTGGGCATCGACCAGAAACGTCCGTAAATCTGGCCGTTGTCCTTCAGGGCCAGCACCGCCAGGTAGACGATCGGCACGAAGGTCAGGATCAGCAGGAACAACAGGATGATGGTGATGATCGTCTGGCCCAGAGACAGGCGCAGGCGACGCATCGTGGGTGACATCGTTACGGCGGACATGGGTCAGGCCTCGAACTCCGTCGCGGTGCGCACGTAGCGCATGTTGATGATGGTGCCAACCAGGATGATCAGGAACAGGATCATGCCGATGGCGGAGGCGACCCCCATGCGGTCCATGCGCATGGCCATGTAGTACAGCTCCAGGGCCGGAACATACGTCGAGTCGCCGGGCCCCCCGCCCGTGGTGAGAAACACCAGTTCGAAGGTCTGCACTGCGTTGATGAAGTTGAGGATCAGGAGGAGCTTCACCTGGCCCATCAGAAGCGGCAGGTCGATGTTCCAGAACCGCCGGAAGACGTTGGCCCCGTCGACCCGGGACGAATCGATGACCTCATCCGAAATGGAGATGAGCCCGCCGTAGAAGATCAGCAGGGCAAAGGCGTTGACCCAGGGCACACCGATGAACAGCACCGAACTCAGGGCCACCTTCGGATCCCCGTACCAGACCCGCGACCAGTCGGACTTTCCCACCAGGTCCAGGAACTCGTTCAACAGGCCGATGGACGGATCGTAGATGTTGTTCCAGACCAGGATTTCAACCACGGCCGGCAGCACGATCGGGACCACGAAGAGCGTCCGCATCCAATACTGGGTGTAGCGGTTCTTGAGATTGAAGACCAGTTCCGCCACCAGGAGCGGCATCGTCATCGTCTTGACGATGGAGACCACCACCAGAATCAGGGCATTGCGAAAGCTGGCGATGAAGAACCGGTCCGACATGAGGAAGCGGAAGTTCTCCAGTCCGACCCAGGGTGAATGGCCCGAGGGTGTCCAGTCCGTGAACGCGTGGTACAGGCCCGAGAAGGCCGGATAGTAGTTGAAGGTCAGCAGAAACAGAAGCGTCGGCAGAATCAGAATGTAGGAGAACCGCGCTCGCCACACTGCGGTCAAACCTTTCATGGGACCCACGGAATGTTGAGCCCACATTTGGCGGCCACCCGTGGTGAAGATGACCAACAGGACCGCCCCAGCCACCAGGAGCATCAACAGACCTGCGGTCGCTGTAATAGCCATGTTGCGCGTACGGGTGGCAGTGGCCAGACCGGCAGTCTGCTGCATTCGATCCAGAACCTGAACGTGACCATCCGCCAAGCCGAACGCAAGGCGCGTACCGTCCCCCGTCACGGCGATTTGCCGGACCTCGCCTTCCGGCTTCAGTTGGCGGATAACGGATCCGTCGGTCTCCAGGTATAGGACATGGCCCCGGTCGTCTTGCGCCAACAGCACCTGACCATCGGCAGACATCGCAACGTCCGTTACCTCTGACACCGCATTGGTGGTCCAAATAGGGTCTCCGTTGGCCCCGTTGATCAACGTGATGCCGCCGTCGGTGGTGCCTGCCAGAATGCGGCCGCCGGACCGGGAGACCGCCAGGGCTTCGATGTCGTATTCCAGGCGGGTGGATAGCAACTGCCGCCCAGCCTTGGAAAATATGGCCAGACGGCCGTCGTGGGCTCCCATGACAACGCGCGCGTCGTCGCCAGTACCGTAGATGGACACTGCACTCACACCCATGCCGCGTTCATCCGTCCACAGCAGATCACCCCTGCTGTCCATGACATAAACGTGCATGTCGTCGGATGCACCTGCGACCAGCGACCCGTCGCGGGATATCGCGACGGAATTGAAGGTTCGGGATGCCTTGGTCCGGCCCAGCTCCTCGCCGGTTTCCCCATCCAGCAGGTAGAGAAAGCGGTCTTCGGACGAGATCGCCAGCCGACTTCCGTCGTCGCTCCATGCAAGGCCGGTGATGCTGTTGCCGGCGGTGAAGGACCAGAGTTCCGTGCCGTCAGCGTCGCGCACAGTTACTTCGTTGGCTCGCGTGCCTACGGCGACGCGTTGGCCATCGGCGGACATGGCCAAGCCGGTGATCGGGCTGGCGAGGTCGTCCGACCAAATCTCCCCGCTCTGCGCCAATACCGGACTGGGAGCGGCGGCCCACCAGCAGACCAGCAACAAGGCGCCGGTTGCCAGCCAGCGTCGGAATCGGACAGTCACGGTCCCGGTGGGTGCGAAAGCATGGTTGCGGTAGGAACGGGCACTAACCGCTCCGGCCCCGCGCTCAAGGTGGCCCGGTCCAGCCAAGGCCGAACCGGGCCGGTTCAACGGTCAGATCAATAGGGACCGGCGGCAATGTAGCCGGGCGGGCGCTTCTCGGGACTCTCCAAATCCTCGTCAGTGAGGTTCAGAAAGACGAGCAGGTCGTCGAAGCTCTCTTCCAATAGTGCCTGATAGTCCGTCGCAAACTCCTCCGCGGTCCGGGTTCCAGCAAAGAACTCCTGCACCATGATGGACCAGATTCGCTTGGAGTCCTCGTGTTTGAAGAAACCGCGGGCTACTTTGTCGCCGGGCGCACCCGGTTTTTCGTAGTTGCCTACGAAGACGCTGTTGGCAAAGATGTCCTCCCAGGGAGGCGGCATCGTCACACCTTTGATCAGTGGCGGACCGGCGATACCACCCTGCAGATTCTCCGTGTCCAACTTGTTCTCGAGGAAGATCCGCATGCCTTGCGGACTTGTCCAGAACATCACAAAATCTGCTTCCAGATCGTTTTGGGCCCGGTTTTTCTTGGGCAGGGCCAGTGTTCCCGACGTCAATTCGTTGGCCCGGGCCGTTCCCTGGACACAGGGTCCCTCGATGTTGGGGAAGGCAAAGCGACCGTATTCAAACTCGACCGCAGCCGCAGCCGACTCATCATCTACTTCTCCAGTACCGGCATACTCGCCCTGGGCCAGGGATCGAATGTCCTTGGGGAAACTGGTGAAGAAACCGCCGTGCACCATGCGCATGGCAGCTTGCTGCGTGAGGAAAAGCGGATAGGCGTCCGTTATCCCGGCCCAACCTTCAGGGACGAAGCCGTTCTCGGTCTTGAAAACGCGCCCAACCTGCGTCATCAACTCGACCGTGCATGCGTTGTCGAAACTGATTTCGCCGTCCTTCAGGGCATTCATGTGGCGGACGATGTTGACAGAAACCCGATCTGGATCGTCATTGCGGACGTCGGTGGGGTCGTATTCCCAAACATCATCGATACCTTCCCGGAAACACCAGTCCCCGGCCTGGCACTGGATGATTTGCAGGTCGTCGCGGTGATACTGGTCCATGGCAGACCGCATCAGCCATGGCATGCGACCTCCACCCCAGATTTGTTCCGTGGTGCCCTCAATGGCGATCGGAATGTATCCGGCTGCCTTCACTTTCTCGTTGTATTCGACAAATTGGTCCCACGTAGGTTGCACGGGTACGTCCGTGATGCCTGCCTCGTCGAAAATGTCTTTGTTGTAAACCCAGAACGTTTGCACCGACATGTAAGGCAGCGTGTACATCTCTCCTGTTGAAGGATCGCGCACTAGGTTCAGGCCCCATTCCTGGAAGCTGTCTTCCCAGGTGGCTCCCGTGTACGGATTCTCTAGCGAAAGATACGGAGCCCAGTTGATCAAACGGCCTTCCTGGGCAAACTCCCGTAAATGTGCCGATTCAATCAGCGACATCCGCGGTTCTTGGGATGTGAATTGTGTGCGGAGCCATGTCAGGTAGGCGTCGGGACCTGTGCCCGGAGCCTTGAGTTCCACAACCACGTTGACGCCCGGGTTGATGGCCATGTAGGCATCCGCCAGCGCCTGATAGGTCTGGATGTCGTTGGAGGAAAGTGAGATGACGATTTCGCCCTCAAGGGCTGCTGCTTCTTCCTCGACGGTCTCCTCAATCTGGACAACTTCCTCTTCTGCGGCCGGCTCCTCTGCGGGGGCGGCCGGTTCTGCGGCCGGCGGGGCGCCGCAGGCTGCCAGCATCAAGGCCGCGAGCAAGCACCCGACTAGGGTCCAACGAATTCGTTTGGTCATGAATGTGTTTCCTCCTGGCAGGTTGCGCGCTGGCTTCTCCAGACCCTGTTTGGCTGGACTTCGGAGTCGACTGCACGGCTCCCCGGTCCCGGGCCTGAATCCCGGCGAAGCGCGCCCTGCGCGATTGTGCGGTGTCTCAATGGTACAAAAGTCGGTGTTCCTGTCCTAACTGCCGGAATTACATCCGTCTTCGGTTGCAAGACCATGCAGATCGATGAGTCCAGATTCCGCCGCGGTTGCCATTGTTTCGGCTTCGAATGAGCCGGGAGGCCGGCGAAGCCTGTTGCCGACTTTGCACCCGTGTGCATCGGGTTTGCTCGACATGGACGTCGGCCTGCGGTGCGGTCCCACTTGCTACTCTCCGGCTGGATACAGGTCTATGGGGGGAGGTTGGTCGTGGCATCTCGCCTGCCGCTGCTGCTTTGTTGCTTTGGTACACAGCGGACGGCTCGGACAGGGGCAGGTCCACTTCCAGCCACCGGTAGTTGGGTTCCGTCGGACGCAGGCAGTGATGGCCCGGTCAAGATTGGGTTCGCGGGTACGTTCAATACCCCGAGCCGCCGGCCGTTCCAGGCGCGGGAGGCGTAGCCTGACCCTCCTCGTCAAAGCCCCAACAGACCACGGCACCGCTGAGTTGGGTCCCGCAGGTGTGCCAGTCCCCGGCGGCCACTGCGGCGAACGTGCCGCCGGGGGGCGTGGCCTGTCCCCTGTCGTTATTGCCCCAGCAGATGATTGTGTCGTCAGACCTGATCCCGCAGGTGTGTGCCCCTCCGGCGCTGACGGCGGTGAACGTGCCGCTCGGAGGTGTGGCCTGGCCCTGTCCGTCAAAGCCCCAGCAGGCGACCGCGCCGGACAGTCTGATCCCGCACGTGTGCAATGCGCCGGCACTGATGGCGGTGAACGTACCGCCTGGCTGAGCAAGCTTTCCCAACAATGTATCGCCCCAGCAGGTGACCGTGCCGTCGAACCTGATTCCGCAGGTGTGCCAGAGCCCGCCACTGACGGCGGCAAACGCCCCGCCAGGAGCCGTGGCCTGGCCCTGTCCGTCAAAGCCCCAGCAGGCGACCGTGCCGTCAGACCTGATCCCGCAACTGTGCCAATGGGCCGCACTGACGGTGATGAACGTTCCGCCCGGCGGTGTGGCCATACCCGTTGCATCATGGCCCCAGCACGTGACCGCGCCATCAGTCCTGAGGCCACAGGTGTGGTAGTCGCCGGTACTGACGGCGGTGAACGTTCCGCCCGGCGGTGTGGACTGGCCATACACGTTTTCGCCCCAGCACGTGACGGTGCCGTCCGGTTCGATGCGGCAGGTGTGATCCCCCCCGGCGCTGAGGGTGCTTAACGGCACGGCCGGCAATGTCGGCGGCATCGGCTGCGTGGTTGGGACATTCCCTCTGGCCTCAACCTGGCAGGCCACCGTGTAATCGTCCCTGATTCTGCAAGCTTGGGGTTTTCCCGTGCTGATGGGATAGAAGATGGCTGTCCCGGTGTCTATGGGAGCCTGGATGTCATGCGGGGACCTGTTCGTCGGGTCAATCCAGTTGGGTCCCCAACAGACAGCCGTGCCGTCGCGTCTGATGCCACAACTGCGAGCTACCCCGGAATCGATGGTCCAGTAGCGCGCGGCAGGAGGAATGGGTTGCCCGATGCCCCAGCACGTGGCGGTTGCATTTTGCCTGAGGCCGCAGGTGTGCTCGCTCCCGGCGGTAATGTCGATGAAGGATTGTGCCGGTGGAGAGGACTGACCATTCCAATCGGCTCCCCAGCAGACGGCCGTGCCGTTGGACCTGAGGCCGCAGGTGTGGTGCGCCCCGGCACTGATCGCAGTGAAGGTTCCGCTCCGGGGCGTGGCTTGCCCATATTCGTTTTCGCCCCAGCAGACGGCTGTACCGTTGGGCCTGAGCCCACAGGTGTGCCATTCCCCGGCACTGACGGCAGTGAAGGGTCCGTTTGGGGGCGTGGCTTGCCCCGCTGAGTCCAAGCCCCAGCAGACGACTGCGGCATCTGGTCTGAGACCACAGTTATGGTAGTTCCCGGCGCTGATTGCGGAGAAGAACCCGCCCGGGGCCGTGGCTTGCCCCGCTGAGTCCAGGCCCCAGCAGGAGGCGGCACCATCCGATCTGAGTCCGCAGGTATGCCATTCCCCGGCACTGACGGCGATGAATATGTCTCCTGGGGGCCTGGTCTGATCAAACCAGTCCGCTCCCCAGCAGGCGACAGTGCCGCTTGCTCTAATCCCACAGGCGTGGGCTGTGCCGACGCTAATGGCCGCGAAAGTGGCGATGGTGTACTCCCGGCCGTCAATCGGGTTGCCAGCGTTCGTGCCGCTCGTGTCCGTCTGACGGGCGGTGGTGGGCGGCACGGTGCCGAGAGCCGGGATGACGAGCACCTGTCCGACCCTGAGGGTTGTTGGATCCGTAATCTCGTTGACTGCCTGCAGCAGTTTCTGCGGCACTCCGTACCTAAGCGCAATGCGGTAGAGATTTTCACCAGCCGAAACGGTGTGCGTGATTGACTCCGAAGGTACCGGAGCCGGTACTGGAGCCTGTGCCGCGCTTGATGTCCCGGTTGGAATGCACAACTGTTGGCCAACGTTGATTTGATTGATATTGGCGATGCTGTTGACGGACGCAATGGCGTCCATTGATGTCCCGTATCGCAGTGCAATGGAAGACAGTTTGTCGCCGGCCTGAACCAAATGAGTGATGGAACATCCGGAGCCGCGGTTGCCGTCAGGGATGTGAAGAATCTGGCCAACGTAGATGAAGTGTCCAGCGGCCAGCCCGTTCAATGAGACGATCGCGCCGACCGTGGTGCCGTAACGCACGGCGATCGACGACAGCGTATCGCCTGTACGGACTACGTGTTGCTCTTGGGTCTGAGCCCGCACGGTCTGAGATGGTACAAGCGCCACCGCCAGACAAAAGGCCAGCACCAGGAGGCCCGTGCGCACCCAAAGATTCGGGGCAAGGGACGTCATGCAACCGGTTCCGTTGACGAAAGGCCTGTCGGTTGCATCGCACTTTCCATTGTGCAAAAGGGATCATTCATTCCTTGGATCCAACCCCGGCAGATGGCTGATCCACCCGCCCCCGTCGTCAAGTCCGGGACGCGCATTGAATGCAAGGCATCTTCGAAATGCAACTCCCTCAGGGTTTCGCCATGATAGCGCGTCTCGTTGCCTGAGGCCTCCGACCGGTGAGTAGCACCGGTACGGTGAATGGTGCCGGAGTTCCAGGCACATGGCTGGTTGGCCGATCTGGGTGCGCTGCAGCCGCACAGACGCATTCCGGCCCAAACCAACAGCCTGGCTGGTTGGGCAGATGCCTTGCGGGCGCGGTGCAAACCACAGGCGGAGGTACTTCGACTGTAACTGTTCAGGTACTCTCGGTTCGGTCAACCTGAGGGGCTGACGGAACCGGCCGCGTTTGGCGGGTCGGTGGCCGGTTGTGCCACACTGAGAGGGTCACCGCCATGTCCACCCCTTCCCTCTCCGAGCATCTGGCCCTCGTGGCCGCCGACCCCTCCCTGGTCGGCCATCCGGTCGTGGCGGGGCTGGTGGTGTCGGTGGAGACCCTGGCGCGCGAGTTGGCGGAGTTGCGGGAGGAGAATGCGGAACTGCGTCGTCAGCTGGGTCGGCACAGCGGCAACAGCGGCCCGCCGCCCTCGCAGGACGGGCCGGCGGCCCCGCCGCGCTCCCGCCGCCCCCGCCGGTCGCGGGGACGCCAGCCGGGTGGCCAGCCGGGCCATGCGGGGACCACCCGCCGCCAGGTGGCAGCGTCACAGGTCGACCACCAGGTCGACCACTGGCCGGCGCGGTGCCGCGGCTGCGGTGCGTCCCTGCCCCGCACGGCGGCCGGGGCCCCGGCCCGGCGCCAGGTGCACGACCTGCCGGCACCGCCGCCCCTGGCAGTGACGGAGCACCGGGCGCAGGCGGTGTGCTGTCCCGGCTGCGGGACCCGCACGCGGGCGGCCTTCCCCGCGGACGTGGCCGGGCCGGTGCAGTTCGGTCCCCGCCTGGAGGCGCTGGCGGCCTACCTGCGCTACGCCCAGCACCTGCCGGCGGCGCGGCTGCGAGCCCTGCTGCGGGAGCTGCACGGGGTGTCCCTGTCAACGGCCTCGGTCGAGGCCCTCTGCCAACGCGCGGGCGCGCGGCTGGCGCCGGAGGCCGCGCGCCAGCAGGCGCAGGCCCTGGCCGTGCCGGTGGCCTGCATGGACGAGACCGGCCTGCGGGTGGCGGGGTCCCTGCTCTGGCTGCACGTGCTCGGCGACGAGACCGTCACCGCCTACCACCTGGGGGCCCGCGGCGACATCCGGGAGGGGTATGCGGGCACGGCCGTGCACGACCGCTTTGCTTCCTACTGGCACGCCGCCCTGGCGGACGAGACCGACCACGCCCTCTGCAACGCCCACCTGCTGCGCAACCTGGAGGAGATCGTCGAGCTGGAAAAGGCACCCGACGGCTGGGCCGCCCGCATGCAGCGGTTGCTGCTCGCGGCCCGGGACCTGGCCGACCACTGGTGCGAGACCACCGGCGGCCCGGTGCCGGAAGCCATCCGCCGGGAGACGGGCGCGGCCTGGGACGCCCTCCTGGCACCGGTCCTGGAGCACTACGAGAGCCTGCCGCCGCCGGCCCGCGGACGGCACCGCGGCCACAACCTGGCCCGGGCCCTGTGGCAGGAACGGGAGGCCTGCCTGCGGTTTATGGCCGACCCGGCCGTGCCCTTCACCAACAACCGGGCGGAACGGGCCCTGCGCATGGCCAAGCTGCAGATGAAGATCTCCGGGTGTTTCCGCACGCGGGCCGGGGCCGAGCGCTTCGCCCTCATGCGGGGTCTGGTCGAGACCGCCCGCCAGCGGGCATGGCCCCTGCTTGACCTCCTGCGGCTGGGCCCGGACGCCGTGCCGCAGCCCGCCCCGCCCTAATCCAACGCTCAGCCCTGGCCTTCAAGCGAGCAGAACCGGGGTACCTGAACAGTTACAGCCAAACTTCATGCCGGCACTGTACCACAAACGTCCCACCGCGCTTTCATCGCGCATAGATTATTGATACGGGTTGTGGAACGCTTCGCACCCTCGGCGGACGTGGATCCGTCCGGGGGGGGGTGCGCGCAGTGGTCCGCAAACGGCCGTTTATGATACGGCTGCAATCAGGTGGAGTATCTTGTCTGGGCCGCCGGTTGAGGAGACCCGAGCTGGATCGTCACACTCCCGCTTGAATTCATGATCAGGGAGTGATGTAGTGATCCAGTGAGGATGTTCAAGACATGCAATCGATTCAGGTATTAGTGTTTGTAGGCTTCAATCTCATCTTGCTTCCCTTTGCTGCTCACAAGACCGGTTTCCGTTGGTGGGCTTGGCTAATTGGGGGAGCGGTGATCGGGGGTGTGGCGGTAACTATTCAGGTACCCACGGTTAGTTCGGCCTGAGGGATTGACGGAGCCGGTCGGGGTTGGTGTGCGGGGCCGGTCTGTGCCACACTGAGCGGACCTTCGCCATGTCCGCGCCGTCCCTTTCCGAGAATCTGGCCCTCGTGGCCGCCGACCCCGCCCTGGTCGGCCATCCGGTCGTGGCGGGGCTGGTGGTGTCGGTGGAGGCCCTGGCGCGCGAGTTGGCGGAGCTGCGGGAGGAGAACGCGGAGCTGCGTCGTCAGCTGGGGCGGCACAGTGGCAACAGTGGCCAGCCGCCCTCGCAGGACGGGCCGTCGGCCCCGCCGCGCACACGCCGTCCACGCCGGTCGCAGGGTCGCGCGCCGGGCGGCCAGCCGGGCCATGCGGGGACGACCCGCCGACAGGTGGCGGCGGCCCAAGTCGACCGCCCTGTCGACCACTGGCCGGCGCGGTGCCGCGGCTGCGGTGCGTCCCTGCCCCGCACGGCGGCCGGGGCCCCGGCCCGGCGCCAGGTGCACGACCTGCCGGCGGCGCCGCCCCTGGCGGTGACGGAGCACCGGGCGCAGGCCGTTCGCTGCCCCGGCTGCGGGACCCGCACGCGGGCGGCCTTCCCCGCGGACGTGGCCGGGCCGGTGCAGTTCGGTCCCCGCCTGGAGGCGCTGACGGCCTACCTGCGCTACGCCCAGCACCTGCCGGCGGCGCGGCTGCGGGCCCTGCTGCGGGAGCTGTACGGGGTGTCGCTGTCGACGGCCACGGTCGAGGCCCTCTGCCAACGCGCGGCCGCGCGGCTGGCGCCGGAGGCCGCGCGCCAGCAGGCGCAGGCCCTGGCCGTGCCGGTGGCCTGCATGGACGAGACCGGCCTGCGGGTGGCGGGGGCCACGCTCTGGCTGCACGTGATGGGCGACGAAACCGTCACCGCCTACCACCTGGGGGCCCGCGGCGACGTCCGGGAGGGGTATGCGGGCACGGCCGTGCACGACCGCTTTGCTTCCTACTGGAACGCCGCCCTGGCGGACGAGACCGACCACGCCCTCTGCCATGCCCACCTGCTGCGCAACCTGGAGGAGATTGTCGAACTGGAACAGGCGCCCGACGGCTGGGCCGCCCGCATGCAGCGGTGGTTGCTTGAGGCCCGGGACCTGGCCGACCACTGGTACGAGACCACCGGCGGCCCGGTGCCGGCAGCCCTCCGCCAGGAGACGGCCGCGTCCTGGGACGCCCTCCTGGCACCGGTCCTGGACCACTACGAGAGCCGGCCGCCGCCGGCCCGCGGCCGGCACCGCGGCCACAACCTGGCCCGGGCCCTGTGGCAGGAACGGGAGGCCTGCCTGCGCTTCCTGGCCGACCCGGCCGTGCCCTTCACCAACAACCGGGCGGAGCGGGCCCTGCGCATGGCCAAGCTGCAGATGAAGATCTCGGGCGGCTTCCGCACGCGGGCCGGGGCCGAGCGCTTTGCCCTCATGCGGGGTCTGGTCGAGACCGCCCGCCAACGGGCATGGCCCCTCCTCGACCTCCTGCGGCGGGGTCCGGAGACCGTGCCGCAGACCGCCCCGCCCTAATCCGACGCCGCCCTCCCCCTCAAGCGAGCAGAACCGGGGTACCTGAATAGTTACCTTCGACTTCCGCTCCTAATGGCGACTGAGGTGAGCCAACGCAAACGAACCGGAGTCAATTCACACTTGGGAGTGCTGTTGATGTATTCGCACAACAGCAACGAGATTGAAACGGTTCGGTGTCAAGCCGTTGGCGTTGGACGGGTGTCGGTTGTATATTGACGCGTGGCCCGTATGTCCGACCGGACAGCAGAGCCGCAGTGCACACGGTTGACCAGGGGCCCCTCCAAAAAAACATCGTTCGCCGTGCTGCAGTTCTGGGTTTTGGTCCGGGAGGTGGACTTGGTGTTCCTGATGACTACATGGAAACCTCTGCCTGTGCCCTTGGATGAAGGTCTGTTCCAACCAAGTACACAAGCTCCAATGAATTCGCCCGTGGCAGCAGCCCCGGTCCCTTTTCCAGGAAATTCGACAGCGTGTCCCAGGTACTCTTAATTTCTTCGCTCGCGCCCTCCGTCAACGCGCAGATCACGCAGCATGCCGGACCTGACCACCAGGTGTGCGTCCGGCCGTTCGACCTGCCGGCGGACGAGCGCAACCGCCTGCTGGCCGAACACGACTGTCTGGTGCTGTTCCCCGGCGTGCTGGACGACGAGGCCGTGCGGGCTGCCGCCAACCTGAGTCTGATCCAGCTGGTGTCGGCCGGCTACGACCGGATCAACGTGAAGCTGTGTCGGGAACTCGGGGTGCCCGTGGCCAACAACGGCGGCACCAATTCCCTGGACGTGGCCGAACACGCCCTGATGCTGATGCTGTCGGCCCTGCGCCGGTTTGCCGACTTCGACCGCTTCGTCAAGGCCGGCCAATGGCGGGGCATCGATTCGGGCACCAACACGTTCACCCTGGACGGCAAGACGGTTGGCATCATCGGTTTCGGCAACATCGGCCGACGCGTCGCGGGACTGTTGCGGCCGTTTGGTTGTCACGTAATCTTCAGTGATGCCTACCCGCCTCCGGAGGAGGTGTCCGTCGGTCTGGGCGCGCGGCAGGTTGGCCTGGAGGAACTGTTCGCCCAATCCGACCTGATCACCATCCACGTCCCCCTGAACGATGCCACGCGCAACATGGTGAACGCCGACAGCCTGGCCCTCATGAAGCCCACTGCCTGGCTGGTCAACACCTGCCGCGGCGAGGTGGTGGACGAAACGGCTCTGCACGCCGCCCTGGAGCGGCGGCAGATTGCCGGTGCGGCCCTGGACGTCCTGGTCCAGGAACCGCCTCCGCCGGATCACCCGTTGCTGTCGCTGGACAATGTAATCTTCACCCCCCACACGGCCGGGGTCACCTTCGACTCCTTCTCCCGGCGGGGCGAGTTCATCTTCAACAACATTGATCGGGTTGCACGCGGGGAGGAACCGCTCGCGCTGGTCAACTGAGTCCTGTTCGGCCCCGGATGCCGGACTCCAAAACGGAAACTGCAGACATGAAACTTGGCTTCAGCTCATGGGGCATGCCCAATGTCCCGGTGGATCACATCATTGCCAGCCTGGCGGAAATGGGGTACGACGGCGTTGAACTGACCGTCAAACCCGGCTACTCGATCGCACTGGACACCCTGGACGAGGCCTACCGCAAGTATGTGGTGCGCCTTCTGGACATGCACAACCTCGAACTGCCGGCCTTGGCCTGCCACCAGAGTCTGGTGGAACAGGATCCGGACCAGGCGGCGGAATGCATGCGCCTCCTTAAGGGGGCCGTCGACTTGGCCGTCGACTGGGCCCGCGGCGGTACGCCACCCTGTCTGGACACCACCGCCGGCGGCAGCCCGGACGACTGGGAGCCCCTGCGACCCCTGCTGGAGGACAGATTGGGCGAGCTGACCGGCTATGCCGCCGAGCGCGGGGTGGTAATCGCCATCGAACCGCATGTCGGCACCATGCTGGACACCCCGCCGCGCGTGGTGGAGCTCATCGATTCCATGGGTTTCGACAATCTGCGGGTCAACTTCGACATTTCGCACTTCAACGTGATGGGAATCGACATCGAGACCTCGGTGTCCGCCTTGGCGCCGCTGTCGGCCCACACCCACGTCAAGGACGAACGGGGCATGGCACCGGACCACGATTTCCTCATTCCCGGCGAGGGCGAGTTTGACTACGTGACCTACCTCAAGGCGATGCGCCGCCACGGCTACACCGGGTTCATCTCCGCCGAAATTTCCGTCATGGTGCAGCGCCGCGAAGGGTACGATGCCATCGCCGCGGCGCAACAGACGTACGATGTGCTGGATGCGGCTTTCAGGGAGGCCGGCATCGACCGCGGCTGACGTGTCCGCTTTCTCACTCATCAAACCAGGCAGACACATATGAATGGCGCCAGCAGCATGATGCACACGCTCGTCAACAACGACGTGACTGTGTGTTTCTGCAACCCCGGCACATCCGAGATTTCGTTCGTCGGAGGCCTCGACGCAACGGACAAGATGCGGGGTGTGCTCTGCCTCTTTGAAGGTGTGGCGACCGGTGCCGCGGACGGCTACGGCCGCATGAAGGATTGGCCGGCGGCCACGCTGCTGCACCTGGGACCGGGCCTCGGCAACGGTGTCGCCAATCTGCACAACGCCCGGCGGGCCCAGACCCCTGTCGTCAACATTGTGGGCGACCATGCCACCTGGCATCTCAAGCACGACGCGCCGCTGACCTCGGACATCGAGGCCATCGCCGGCGCGGTGTCCGGCTGGTACCACTACTCGGGTTCGGCCCGGGACCTTCCCGGCGATACGGCCCGCGCGGTCCAGGCCTCGTTGCAGCCTCCCGGCCAGGTGGCCACCCTGGTGCTGCCGTCGGACGCCGCCTGGGATCCGGGTGGCCCGCCGGCGGGGCGGCTGGAGCCGGCACCGCAGCGGTCGGTACCGCCCGAACGCGTGACCGAGATCGCGAAAATCCTGGCCAAGGGCGAGGAGGTCGTGCTGTTGGTGGGCGGCCGCGGTTTCAGGGCCGAGGGCCTGCGCCATGCCGCGGCCGTCGGCACGCGCACCGGCGTGCGCGTGTTGGGCGACCGGGTCAACAGCCGCATGGAGCGGGGTGCCGGACGCTACGACCTGGTACGCATCCCCTACCCGGTGCCCCAGGCGATTGCCCTGCTTGAGGGCACCAGGCACATGGTGCTGGCCGGTGCGACGATTCCGGTTGGTTTCTTCGGCTATCCGGACCAGCCCAGCCGCACCGCGCCTCCGGACTGCGAGTACCATGTTCTGGCAGAGACCGACGAGGACGTGATCGGAGCCCTGTCGATGCTGGCCGAAGAGATTAGCGCCACACCGGATCCGGACCGGGCCGGCCGGTACGAGCCACCGCCCTTGCCCACCGGCGACATTTCCATTGAAAAGGTATGGGCGGCCGTGGCCCACCTGATGCCGGAAGACACCATCGTCTCGGACGAGGCGGTTACGTCGGGACGGTCCTCCCAGGGCCAAACGGCCGGGGCGCGGCCCCACGACTGGCTGAACATCACAGGCGGTTCCATTGGCCAGGGCCTGCCCGCGGCCCTGGGCGCCGCGATCGCGTGTCCGGACCGGCAGGTGTTTGCCATGGAGTCGGACGGATCCGCCATGTACACGTTGCAGGGCCTGTGGTCAATGGCCCGGGAACAGTGCCAGGTGCTGACCATCATGTTCAACAACGGCGCGTACCGTATCCTTCAGGGCGAGTTGGAACGATTGGCACCGGACGCCACGGGCCAAACCAGCAAGGCCATGCTCGATCTCACGCGTCCCGACATCGACTGGGTGTCCTTGTCGCAGGGCATGGGGGTCGAGGCCAGCCGAGCCAACAGCTGCGAGGAACTGGTCGATCAGATGCGCTCGGCCCTTGCCAATCGCGGGCCCCGCTTCATCGAAGTATTGGTGTAGTCCAAGGCAGTTGCCAGGAGGTGGTACGCATGGCGGCGGAGATTTCCAGCCAGGACATCGAGCACTGGCTGTCCCTGTACGAGCAGATGTATCGCATCCGCTGTTTCGAGGAAGCGGCGGACAACCTGTACACGCGCGGCCTGATGCCCGGCATCGCACACCTCTATATCGGGGAGGAGGCGGTGGCCGTCGGGGTTTGCAGCGTGTTGCGGGACGACGACTGGATCACCAGCACGCACCGGGGACACGGGCACTGCCTGGCCAAGGGCGCCGACCTGGACCGCATGTTTGCGGAACTGCTGGGACGCGCCACGGGTTACTGCGGCGGCAAGGGCGGGTCCATGCACATTGCGGACCAGGACACCGGCAACCTCGGCGCCAACGGCATTGTCGGGGGCAGCACGGCCATCGTGGCCGGGGCGGGCTTGTCGGCCCGGATGCGCGGCACGGATGAAGTCGCCGTGGCCTTCTTCGGCGACGGGGCATTGGGTCAGGGCCAGCTGTACGAGTCGATGAACATGGCCGCGCTCTGGAATCTGCCTGTGCTGTATGTCTGCGAGAACAACCAGTACGGCGAATACACCCCCAATGATCAGACCATTGCCGGCGAGATCCTGGATCGGGCCCGGGCCTTTGGCATCCCGGCGTATGAGGTTGACGGTCAGGACATTCGGGAAGTGTCGCGGGTGGCCGGGGAAGCCGTCGCCGCGGCCCGCCGGGGCGACGGCCCCTCCTTCCTGCAGTGCACCACCTACCGCTACCGGGGCCATCATGTCGGGGACGTGGATCGTCCCTACCGCACCAGGGAAGAAGAGGAGGAGTGGCAGACTACGCGTGATCCCCTGAAAACCCTGGCCGACTGGCTGGAGACCGAGTTTGAAGTGGCGCCCGAAGTGGTCACACAACTGGAGGACGAAGTGCGGACGGCCGTGGACGATTCAGCGGCGAAGGCTCTGGATGAGCCAATCCCGGAGGCTTCGGAGGTGACAACCCATGTCTACGCCTAACGGTACCGTGCGCGAAATTACCTACGGCGAGGCCGTGCGCGAGGCGATTGCCGAGGAGATGCGCCGTGACCCGACCGTGTTCATGATCGGTGAGGACATCGGAGCCGCGGGCAGCGTCTTCAAGATCCTGACCGGCCTGCAGGCGGAGTTTGGTGCCGCCCGGGTCATTGATTCGCCCATCTCGGAATCCGGCATCGCCGGCATCGGCGTGGGGGCTGCCATGACCGGCATGCGGCCGATCGTGGAAATCATGTTTGGCGACTTCACCACGTTCGTCATGGACCAGATGACGAACCAGGCCGCCAAGACCCACTACATGTCCGGGGGCAAGCTGCGCGTGCCGATGGTGCTGCGCACCACCATGGGGGCCGGCCGGGCGTCGGCCGCCCAGCACTCCCAGTCCCTGCACGCCTGGCTCAGCCATGTGCCGGGCATGAAGGTGGCCCTGCCGGCCACGCCCCGGGATGCCAAGGGCCTGCTCAAGAGCGCCATCCGGGATGACAACCCGGTTGCGATCTTCGAGGACAAGATGATGTACAGCGTGACCGGTCCTGTCGAGGAGGAGGAGTTCCTGATCCCCTTGGGACAGGCGGAGATCAAGCGGTCGGGTCGGGACATCACGATCGTGGCCACCAGCAGCATGGTGCAGGAAGCCCTGACGGCTGCCGAGCGCCTGGCCCAGGTTGGGCTGGAGGCCGAGGTCGTGGATCCGCGCACCATGGTTCCGCTGGACACCGACACGCTGGTCGAGAGCGCCAAGCGGACCAGTCGCGCCATGGTCGTGGACGAGGGCTGCGAGCGCTACGGAGTCACCGGTGAATTGGCTTCCGTCATTGCGGACGGTGCCTTCTACCATTTGGATGCGCCGGTGCGGCGCCTGGGTGCCATGAACGTGCCGGTGCCGTTCGCCCCGTCCCTGGAGGAGCAGACCATTCCCAATGCGGACGGCATCTTTGAAACGGCGCGCACCCTGTGCGGCGCGGCCTGAAGGCTGAACGGCCATGCCACACGAAGTGATCATGCCGGTCCTGGGGATGAACCAGGACACCGGCACACTGTTGCGCTGGCTGCGCCACGAGGGCGACGCGGTGGCAGTCGGCGATCCCGTGATGGAGATTGCCACGGACAAGATCACCGTCGAGATTGAGTCCCCGGCCGACGGCGTTCTGGCCGGCCTGTCGGCCGCGGAAGGGGAGGAAGTGCCGGTTGGCCGGGCCGTGGCCTGGGTACTGGAACCCGGCGAATCCCTGCCTGCCGACACACCGGCCGCACCTGCGGCCGGGCCCGAGCCTGTTCCTTCCGGAGAAGCCGGGCGGCCCGGTACACCGGCTAGGCTGCCGGCGGCCTCGCCGGTCGCGCGCCGGCTGGCCGCGGAACTCGGCATCGACCTTGCCGAGGTCGAAGGTGCGGACGGCCGCATCACCAAGGCGGATGTCGAACGGCATCATGCTGCAGCGCAGGCCCCCGTCGCAGGGCCGGTTCTGGCCTCGCCCAAGGCGCGCAGATTGGCACGAGAACGCGGCTTCGAGCTGGCCGCCATCTCCGGGAGTGGCCCCGACGGTGCGGTGTTGGCAGCCGACGTGGAGGAATATGTCTCGGTCCCCAGAGACGTTCCCGGTCCGCCGTCCGCGGGCACGGTCGAACTGGAACCGAGTCGCATGTGGCAGGTCATGGCCAGTCGTCTGACCGAAAGCTGGCAGACCGTCCCACACTTCTACCTCTCCCGGACTGTGGATGCCTCCCAGTTGCTGGCGTGGCGCGATGCCCTGCGTCGACAGGGCCGGGAGGACATCACGGTCTCGGATCTTCTGTTGCGCATCACTGCCGCATCCCTGCGGGAACACCCGCGCCTCAACGCCAGTTGGCGGGATGGCCATATCCAGCAGCACCCGCAGGTGAACATCGGCATGGCTGTGGCCGTCGCGGATGGATTGCTGGTGCCGGTATTCCACGATGCGGACAAGCTGTCCCTGTCGGAACTGGCAGACCGGCGGCGCCATCTGGTGGAGGCTGCCCGTGCGGGCCAACTGACGCTCCCGGAGATGACGGGCGGAACCTTCAGCATCACCAACCTGGGTATGTTCGGTGTGGAGGAGTTCAAGGCCATTGTGAATCCACCGGAAGCCGCGATCCTGGCGATTGGAGCCATCCGCGACGCGGTGGTGGCCGTCCAGGGTGAGCCGGCGGTGCGGCCCGTGTTCAATCTGACGTTGTCCTGCGACCATCGGGCGGTGGACGGTGCGCTGGCCGCGCGGTTCATGGCCACGCTGCACGACCGCATGGAGACGCCCATGCTCCTGCTGGATTGAGCACGCAGGCGGTCCGGGCATGAAGCTGAGCTGCCTGCCGGTTTCACTGTATGCGGATTTCGTCTCCGGCCACCGTTCCCTGCCGGATTGGTTTCGCATTGCTGCGGATATGGGTTTGGACGGGGCCGATGTCAGCGTAGCCCACTTCGACTGGAGCGACCGCGCCGAGTTGGACCACCTGCGCGACTGCGCGCAGCAGGCCGGAGTCCGGATTGCGATGGTGGTGACCTATTCCGACTTCACCCTGCCGGATCCGGAGGCCAGGCGGCGGGAACAGGCAGCGGTCCATGCCCAGATTGAGGCGGCCGCCCGTCTTGAGGCACCGTACGTTCGCTTGACGGCCGGACAAAGCTGGCCGGGAGTGGCCCGGGCGGATGGTCTGGCCTGGGCTGCCGAAGGCCTGTCGCAGGCAGCCGCGTACGCCAGCGGACTGGGGGTCACCGCGCTCTACGAGAACCACACGCGGGGCTCTGTCTGGCGCTGGAACGACTTCAGTCAGACGGCCGACCGGTTTCTGGAGTTGGTGGAGACAACCGAGGGCGGCGATTTGGCAGTGCTGTTCGACACGGCCAACAATCTGGCCCTGTGGGATCGACCGGAGGCCGTGTTGGCCCGGGTGCGGCATCGGGTGGCTGCCGTCCATCTCGCGGACATCGAGCAGTCTGGTTTCTTCAGGCCCGTGGTGCCGGGTACCGGAACCAGTCCCCACGCATCAATCCTCAAGATGCTGAGGGACGGTGGCTTCGACGGCTGGATCAGCGTGGAGGAAGCCAGCGGGAACGGTCTTGACGGATTGGCTGCCGGTTTCAGGCATGCCGACGCGGTCTGGCAGGCCGTGGGAGGCACTCCCCGGCCCGGTGCAGGAGCGGTTCAACCGGACTGCTGACTTGGTGCCTGCGGATCGGGACTGCGCAGACTTGGCTGCCGCCGGGCGAAGCACAAACCAGATTCCCAGCCTCAATGTCCTGGAGAGGATCCGGGTCCGCGGTTGACGAAGGGTTGTCGGTGCCGGATTGTCGCCACAGCCGCCGTCCCATGGCCTTCGGGTATCGAACGCGTTCGCGACAATCCGGCATGGAGGATTCGCCGGAGACTGTGATGCCAGATCAAAATCTGCGAACGTGACATACTGCCAAACCAAAATGGGAACATGGACCATGACACACATACGGGTGTTGGCGCTGGGACTGGTGGCTCTGATCGCTTTGGTCGGCTGTTCAGGAATCCGGGCACCGGTTGTTCAGGAGGATGCTCCGGCAGCGGCTCCCGCAGACGATCCAACGTCGGTGAATGTAATCCGCATCGGTGCCGCGGTCAGCGAAACCGGCAAGTACTCCCGCGAGGGCCGGGACACGCGACAGGGATACGGAATCTGGCTGGAGTGGGTGAACAACGAATACGGCGGCATTGACGTGGCCGGCAAGCGGCATCAGGTCGAGCTCGTGATGTACGACGACGAGGGGGACCCCGACACGGTTGCCAGGCTGGTCGAACAGCTCATCAGCGAGGATCGGGTGGACTTTCTGCTGGGGCCCTACAGTTCCAGTCTGACGCAGAGTGCCAGTGCCATCTCGGAGAAGTACGACAAGATCATGGTGGAGGGCAACGGGGCTTCCGAATCACTGTTCGAGCGAGGCTTCCGCAACCTGTTCGCGGTTCTCACGCCCGCAGGCAACTACACCCAGTCCGCCTTGGAGATGCTGGCGGAGCAGGGCGCAAAATCCGTCGTGATTGCCTATGAGGACACCGCATTCCCAACCAGCGTGGCGGAAGGCGCGCAACGGTGGGCCGAGGCCTACGGTCTGGAAGTGCTGGGGGTTGAGACCTATCCGCGCGACGTGGCGGATGTCAGCGGGATCATGGCCAAGTTCAAGGAGGCGGAGCCGGACGTATTCGTCGGGGGCGGCCACTTCAACGACGCCATCCTGTTCATCAGGGCCGCCAAGGAATTGGACTTCAACCCCAAGGCGATGGTGATCACCGTGGGCCCCAGCAACCCCAAGCTGGTCCAGGAAGTGGGCGCCGATGCGGAGTACGTGATTGGGCCCACGCAGTGGGAAGCTTCGATGGGCTATGCAGACGCGTACTTTGGCACCGCGGCGGAATACGCGGCCAGGTACGAAGACCGGTGGGGTGAACCGCCCACGTACCAGGCAGCCGAATCGACCGCCACCGCCTTGGCCCTGCACCTGGCCATCGAGGCAGCCGGTGCCCTGGACACCGACTCCGTGCGCAACGCCCTGCGGGAACTGGATGTCGTGACCTTCTACGGTCCCATCAACTTCGACGAGACCGGCAAGAACGCGTCCAAGCCAATGGGAGCCATTCAGGTGCAGGATGGGCAGATTCTGGTTGTGGCTCCCGGCCACGCGGCCGTCTCGGACCTGCGCTACCCGGCACCGGCCTGGAAGGATCGCTGATCCTGCCTCGGGCTTCATCGCGCGTGTGAACCATGGACCAGGTTCTGCAGGCACTTGTCAACGGCCTGCTGCTCGGCGGTTTCTATGCCGTAATGGTCTTGGGATTCTCCGTCATCTGGGGGGTGATGGGCATCATCAACCTCGCGCACGGGGAATATCTGATGATCGGCGCCTATCTGGGGTGGGGTCTGTTCCGGTACTTTGGGATGGACCCCTTCGCTGCGCTCCTCCTGATCCTGCCGTTGATGTTCCTGTTCGGGTACGTGCTCCAGTACGTGCTAATCAACCGCATCGTTGAACGGCCGCACCTCATGTCGCTGTTGATCACGTTCGGCATATCCATCGCGCTGGCCAATTTGTTCAAGATCCTGTTCACCTCGGATCCGCGGAACGTATCGGTGACCTACAACGGATCGGTGGAACTGCTGGGAATCACCTTCCCCATTGTCAAGTCGATTATTTTCGGTGCGGCTTTGTTGTTCATGTTGGGTCTGCATTTGTTTCTGCAGCGGAGCCGCATGGGCAAGTCGATCCGCGCCGCGTCCCAGAACCGGACTGCGGCCCGCATCGTGGGGGTGGACATCAACCGCACCTACGCGGTTACGGCCGGTATTTGCATCGCCATCACCGCGGCTGCCGGAGCCATGCTCAGCCCGACCCAGGCCATCTTCCCCTTCATGGGGCCGCCTCTCACCCTGAAGGCGTACACCATTACGGCTCTGGGCGGTCTGGGACGCATCCCCGGTGCCTTGATGGGCGGAGTCGTGCTGGGGGTTACAGAGACGATGGTGTCCAGGTTCGTGCCGGGGATCGGCACCAATCTGGGTGTGGCCATCAGCTTTGTGATTCTGGTGTTGATTCTGATCCTGCGCCCCCAGGGACTCCTGGGCGGGTTGCGGCCGGTCGATCCGGAGGCCGATTGATGGCCCGGGTACGGGACCGGCTGGTACGGCTGGGCCAGGGTTGGGGCGGTCTTGGGTTGTGGTGGCTCCTGCTGGCCGCGCTGGCCCTGTATCCCTACACTGGAGTCACCCACCTGACCCTGTTCCTGGGCAGCCAGGTGTTTGTGCTGGTGACCCTGGCTTCAAACTGGAACCTGATTGGCGGCATAACCGGCTATGTGGATTTCGGCCATGCGGTGTTCTTCGGGATTGGCGCCTACGTGATGGGCATCCTGGTAACCAAGTCTCCGCTGCTGATTTCCCCTGAGTGGGGATTCCTGCAGGCCCTTCCCGTCAGTGGCGCGGCGGCAGCCGTTTTCGCCCTGCTGATTGGCCTGCCCACCCTCCGCCTCAAGGGTCCCTACTTCTCCATCGCCATGTTGGGTACCTTCGTGGCCATGCGGGAGATTGTCAGGGTCCTGAGGCCCCTGACCGGCGGCGGTGTTGGGCTGAACCTGCCGCCGGTGCTGAACCGGTTGGGCGACTACTACCTGATGCTGATCCTGATGGGATTAGTGGTCTCCATCATGTGGTGGATCCGGCGCAGCGAGTTCGGCCAGAGCCTGATTGCCATCCGCGAGGACGAGATTGGCGCGGAGATGAGGGGCATCAACACCACCCTGCACAAGATCCTGGCATTCATGATCGCGGCTTTCTTCACGGGAGTTGTGGGCGGTTTCTGGGCTTGGCAGAACACCTTCATCGATCCCGATGTGGTTTTCATCGAGACCCGTACCGTGGAGATGGTGATGATGTCGATGCTGGGCGGGCTGGGTACGGTCTGGGGTCCTCCCCTGGGCGCGGTGGTCATCTATGTGCTGCAGACCGTGGTCTGGGGCCGGTTGTTCGGTATTCATCTACTGGCCCTGGGCATCTTGATGGTATTGCTGGTCCTCTTCCTTCCCGAAGGCATTCTCGGCACATCCGGCCGCGGCGGCACCTCCATCGTTCGCCTGTGGGGCCGCATGCGGCAACGGTCCGATCCGTGACCGACGGCAGCCGGCCGCTGCTGGAAGGCCGCGGCCTGACCAAGCGCTTTGGCGGCCTGACCGCCGTCAACCGGGTGGATTTTGCCGTTCAGCCCGGTGAAATCGTCGGTCTGATTGGTCCCAACGGCAGCGGCAAAACCACGCTCTTCGATTGCCTGAGCCGACTGGAGCGCATCGATGGCGGGCGGGTATTGTTCAAGGGCACCGACATCACCCGCGCCAGTCCGCATCGGGTCGCGCGCATGGGGCTGTCCCGGACATTTCAGGTGATCCGGGTCTACCGCAAGATGAAGGTGCTGGACAACATGCTGGTCAGTCGCCGGTGGAGTGGAGACTCGTACTTGCGGGTGATGCGGCCCAGCAGTGCCGAAATGGTGCGTCGGGCCCGTGAGCTGTTGGAATTTCTCCGGATCGCGCCCCTGGCCGACGAACCAGCTGGCCATCTGTCCGGGGGACAGCGCCGCCTGCTGGAAATTGGCATGGCCCTGATGCCTGATCCCGACATTCTGCTGCTGGACGAAGCCACCTCCGGTGTCAATCCCACGCTGGTTGAAACCATCAAGGATCACATCCGCACGCTCAACGGCCAGGGCAAGGCCTTTCTGCTCATCGAGCACAACATCAATTTCATCGCGGATCTCTGCACGCGGGTCTATGCGCTGAACCACGGCGAGACCCTGGCGGAGGGCACGCCCCGGGAGATCATGGAGAACGAAGCCGTGATCGATGCCTACTTTGGCGGCTGAACATGGATGCACCGCTTCTCTCCATCCGGGGCCTGCGTGCGGGCTACCAGGACATCGACATCCTGAAGGGGATCGATTTGGACGTTCATGCCGGCGAAATTGTGTGCGTGATTGGTCCCAACGGTGCCGGCAAGTCGACGGTGTTCAAGGCCGTGTACGGCCTGATCGGCGTGCGCAGCGGCACGGTGGTGTTCGACGGCAGCGAGATCACCGGCCGGCGGCCGCAGGATGTCCTGGGCGCGGGCATTGCGATCGTGCCCCAGCTCCGAAGCGTGTTTCCCCAGATGACGGTCCTCGAAAACCTGGAGATGGGCATGTACCTGGAACGCGACGCGGCGCGCATCCGGGAACGCATTGCCTACGTTATGGACCTGTTTCCGCGCCTGGCGGAGCGGCGCACCCAGATGGCGGGAACCATGTCCGGTGGCGAACAGCGCATGCTGGAGATCGGCCGGTCTCTGATGTTGGAACCCAAGATGGTGATGATGGACGAACCCAGCGCCGGCCTGGCCCCCGGCATATCCCGCACCATCTTTGAGAACATCGGGTTCCTCAACCGGGAAATCAACCTGACGGTGCTGATGATCGAGCAGAACGCGCGCCAGGGTCTGGAGGCCAGCCACCGGGGATACGTGCTGGAACTGGGGCGCAACACCTATCAGGGCAGGGCACGGGATCTGTTGGACAACCAGGAGGTGCGACGGGCATTCCTGGGTGGTCGTTAGGGCGCTTGGATTTCAGGTACTCCACCTGGCCCGCAGCATCCTGTGGGCCACGAGTCGCATCCCATTTCTTCAAGATACCGGTGCATCCGGCCGTAGCTCGCGGACGATAGCCCCGGCAACCAATCTGTGACTACCGGCGCGGCAATGGACACAGGCGGCGCGCCGGTTCGGCCCGGTCAGGACTTGCGATGCCTGAGTTCTGCTTCCAGGGCGCGGATGCGCTCCTCGGCCGCCTCGGCACGGGCTCGTTCCCTGTCGGCGCGGTCCCGTTCCGTCTCGGCACGGGCTCGTTCCGTGTCAGCGCGGTCCCGTTCTCTGTCGGAGTAGACGCGTTCCTGATGCAGACGGGCCTTCAGGTCGTCGAAGGTATCGATGTGCCGTCCCGTCTCCGGGTCGTGCCACTTGAGTTGTCCGGCTTCCCAGCGCAGGTCCATGTCGAGGACCCGACTGTAGCCTTGCAGGACACCTTCCTCCAATGTTGCAATGGGGATGGATCGATAGGTTCCCTGCTCCAACCGGTCCCCGGCCAGTTTGTCGCCGTGGAAGGCGCCGGTCTCATCGAACCGCCAGTATTCGGGGATGCCCAGGGCGGCATAGGTGTCGCGCTTGTCCGTCACATCTACGCGGCCGGTCGAACGGGAGGCGATCTCCAGCACGAAGTCGGGGGGCTTGCCTTGTTCCGAGATGATATAGGCGTTGCTCCGTCGAAAGGCCTCAGGGTCCACGTCGAAGGCTATCAACAGATCGGGGTATCGGATGCCCGTCAAATCGCGGGTGGGGAAGGGCGCGAGGTAACGGTCTCCGATCACCAGCGTGGTGTCGGGACGGCCGAAGTGTTGGATCAGGAAGTGGGCGCTGCCGGTTTCGGCCAGGTGTATGAAGTTGGCCGTCGCCTCATCGGGTTCGCGTGGTGGGGGATCCGGCATGGGCAGCGGAATGCGCGGTGGCTGTTCCGCCACGACAGGCTGCAATAGGGTCATGTGGCACCGGATGGAAGCAAGGGGGGCATGGCGGCATTGTGTGCGTGCGCGCCCGAGCCATAGGTGGACGAACGGATCCACAATGGGCGCGGCACGGGCAACCAGTGTGGATTGTAGGTAATCCGGTCCGGCCGCAGGAGTTCCTGCGGATCGCTGACCATGGACTGTAGGCACCAGCTTCGAGAACATTCGGTGCCTTCAACCGTGACGGCGCGGATGGTTGATCAGAATGCACGCCAAGCTGCCTTTCTCTGTCAGGCAAGATGGCGATGCCTATTCCAATTTCCGCTTTGGTGACGGCTGTCAGGAATAACGTGGTCGTGAGTTGATTGTCCAACCATGCCAGAACCCCGGGGGTGGGACGATCCTTCATCAGTTCGGACACGACATTGGCATGAGAACGAACATGGAGGTCGCCCTTAATCAAACTGTGGCGGTTCGCGCATGGGGTCCCTGGGCGGAATCTCAAGCTCCACGCCACCGAACGGCTTGAACAGGTCGTGTATCGCTGTCCCAAGTTTCTTGGTTGGCACGGGTTCTTGGTCAAGAACTGCGCGCAGGATGTCGCGAGCTTCCTGTTCCATGGAGTGGCCGTTTTCGGCAGCCCGAATGCGCAACCGCCTCTTCAATCCTTCATCCAGATTGCGAACCGTGATACTGGCCACAATACAACCTCCGGTTCCATTGTCACGTGAGTATCGCATGATTGCACTGTAATCAGTATGGCTGTCCGGTTTGGATTGTGTTGGTTGGGGCCAAATCCGCTGTCGAGCTCCTCGAACTGCGGCAAAACCCAGTTCGTTTGCTGCAGTCCATGGCTTTTGGTGTCGGATGCAGGAAGTTGCACACCTTCGCTCTTTCTTCAGCCTCCGGGGCCCATGCGTACCTGCGGCCAGCAGCACCCGCACCGTCATCCGGAGCGTCATGAGGACCGGCAACACCGCACCGCCTGGTGGGTTGGCGTGTCCAGGTCCATGTGCCGGAGGTACCGGGCCACTGTGCGCTGTATGGGCACGGCGCACTGCTGCCGTGCCAGACTTGTGCCGGTCAGCCGCAGGTCCAGCCGGACGCCATCCGGTCCCAGGACCATGGCCACTTCCACCCACGGGGGCAGGCAGGTCTGCGGGTTGGGGGCCAAGGTCGGCATCACTGCTGCACGTTCCGTCACAGGGTGGCGGCTCCCGCCCTGCAACCCAGGGCCGCGAGCATCGTCGATACCTCCGGTAGCTGACATGCCACACGTACAGCCGGACCACCAGCTGTCGGAAGGCTTCCGGGCACTGGCGGGAGGTCCGTTGGGCGACAGGGACGAGGTGCCGAGGAGCCATGCCTTGCACTGCCAGTGCTGGATCCGAAGCCGGACGAGGGCCACCAGGTGGCAGCGACAGGTACCGTTGCGGTGCCGCAACGGGGGCAGATGGCGGGGGGACTGGGCAGGATCTGGGATTGAATTCCACGTCGAGGTGCCTTCATTGGTTGTTGAAGCCAACCAATGATCAAGGGCTCCTTATTCCTGTTTATCTCTGTCCAGGCTTGGAATCAATATCAACGAAACTGAAACAGTGCCTCATCCGAAACTCATTACTTCCGCAGCCTGTTAGGCCGCTACACTATGAAACATATGATAACGACGAAGATAACAATTAATAATGAGATGAGTGTGCATGGTCTCCGACCCCTTGCTTGGTGCTTGTGGCTGGCGTTGGTCCTGTATGCGGTCCTGGTGCCGTCACCTGTCCTGGCCACCGAGGAGGCAGGGCCGGTTGCCGTTGCCCAGGGACCGCTGGAAACCCCAGCGGGACAGGAGGGCAGTTATCACCTGTGGCGACAGGGAAACACTGTTTGGGCCACAGTCCTAGCATCCCGTGACCGATGGGATGGCCACTCCTCCCTTCCTCTCTTCACGATACCCGAAGGATTTCGACCGGCTACGCAGGTATCCTGGCATGTGGACCATGTTCAGGCGGTGAATGCCCAGGGATATCGGCTGACGTCCCCGAGCCCTGCCCATTTCACACTGCAGGCAGCACCGCAGGGGACGGTCCGGCGGCTTGGTGACAACACGACCCCCGGGGAAGGTTTCTGGCGTTATGCCACACAGGTCCGCTGGACCACCGCCGATCCGATGCTGCTCGTGGCGGGGTATTTCGAGAGTGACAGGCCTTGGCCCGGCTGGGAAAAATGGAGGGGCAACCAATTTCGCCTGGAACGTCTGGGATCTACAGTGCAGGCTACGGTACGGGCCAACTCCTCCCAGGTCGATGGCGAAGGTCTTTTCACAGTACCGAAGGGACTGCTTCCCGCGGCTCCGGTGACGGGGGAACTCACGGGGACCGGTTCTGTTTCCCACGCGTTGCGCATTGCCCCCGACGGCCACAGTACCTATGTCCCTCTCACCGAATCGGTTTCTGAAGACTTCATCACCTACCGCGCGGACTTCTCTTGGACCACCCGGGATCCGGCTCGCCTGGAACACCAAGGTACTTTCCTCCACCAGCCGGATTCCGGAGCGGGACGGTTCCGGCTATGGCGCCAAGGCCATACGGTCCTGGCTCAGTTGTCCGCCTTGGCCACCCCCGTTCCCCCGTGGTTTCCGCCTCACCACTCCCCGCCACAATTGAGCATGGATCCGGACCACTTTGGCAATCAGTTCCTTGATCAGTGGAAGCGCCATTATCAACCCGAAAGGCGTTATGTTGACGGGCCCCACCATGGACCACAACACCCCACCTACCTGCAAGATCCGGACATCCGCTACGACATCCTGGGGCAAAGCCTGGATCCCCTTGCATGGCAAATTCGGTTCGCAGACGACACGGTGTTATGGATTAGTGGACACGGAATCCAAATCCACGGCGACAGCCTCCAGGTACCCGTTACCAATCCGCTGTTTCACATCCCGGAGGGCTTTCGGCCTGGAAGTACCGTGAAGTGGGCCCTAAAATCGCAACCCGTGCACGCTGACGGCCAAATCCAGGACAATCTTCCCCGATTGGACTTGGCCGTGGAGATAACACCACAGGGCCACGGTTTCTATGACCCGGTACCAATGCATGAGGCGGGGTATCGACAATTCCGGTCCACTGTCGCCTGGCCGGTAGGTACCGATCTTTGCCAACGCAGTCAAGCGATCAAGGACGCGGTGACGGACGGTATTGGGACGAATTCCTGTGAGCATGTGACCTGGACCGAATTGGCCAGCATCAGCCAGCTGGAGGTGAATGCCTGGACCAATGTGGACAGTGACATGGAAATTGGTGTGGAATCCTTTCTGCCCTTCGACCTGATGGGCCTCACCGGGTTGCGGGCCCTGGAGGTAACCCATAACTTTGTTGACTTTGACGGGGGGCTTAGTTTGGAACCTCCTCCCCTGTTCCTCTCCCACGTGCCCCAACTGGAGAGCTTGACCTTCAGGAACATCATCCTGCACCGGGTACCCGATGACTTTCTGGTTCACACCCCGGCCTTGCAGGCTCTTAATCTCACTCTGTCGGTCAAAGAGCCCCTGCCGTCCGGATTCCTCGCCTTTACGCCCCGGTTGCAGTCCCTGTCCCTCAATCTGGGCCAGGAGCTGAAGGAGCTGCCACCCGGGTTTTTGGCCCATGTGCCACACTTGCAGCATCTCAACCTGGCGTTGCACGGCGAAGCCCTGGTTCAGTTGCCACCGGATTTCCTGCGTGACGCATCCAGGCTGGAAACTCTAACGCTCCACGTGTGGGGCGATGGCCGAGTCCCCCTGCTTCCGGGCTTTTTGTCCCATGCACCCCGCCTGCAACGGGCTGTGATCGGGACGGAACGCGCGGAGAATGCCGTCCGGCGCCCACTCCTGGTATTGGAGGAGCCGGCCTCGTTTCTGACGCAGGCTCCCCGGCTGCAGGAACTGTGGTTGCACCGCGTGGCGGTCGGATCCGATTTCCTTGACCATCTTCCCGACACGGCCCGCGTCCACTGGGTGCCCTGGGACAACGCTCCCATGCCTCCGGCTTTGTCCCTGGCCTCAACCATGCCCCAATCCAGGTTGTATATCCGCGCCACGGATCCCATTCCCGAGTCGTCGGTGCCGGTTGCCGAGAGCCTGAACCTCGTGCTGTCGCACGCCTCTTCCGAGATACCGCCAGCCACCTTCACCTGGCTTTCCGAACAGAAACTGCGAGCTTTGATTTTGGATCTTGAAGGCCACCCGGACATTCAACCCAAGGACTACCAGCGCTTGCTGGAGGCCATCGAGACCGCGCAAGGGCGCCAAATCCCAAGGCGGGTGTCACTTCTGCTGCCAAGGGACGATCCGCAGGTCATGCCCCGGGATCTCCTGTCGGGATACTCCTACGACTGGCTGCACCTGAAACATCTGGATGTACGCACGCTGCCCCCAACGTTCTTCGCCGACTTCACGGCAAACGCCCTGCTGTTGGAACCCGGGCTCCACGATGCCTGGCACCTTCCGGATCTGGTGTTGTCCCTGCGCCATCTGTTGCAGGCTCCCCAGGTCCAGCACCTCGGCCTGATCCTGCCGCCACAGCTTTGGTTGCCTGCCGGAGCATTGGACAATCTGGACTTCGTCTGTGTGGAACTGGATCTGACACCACTGTTGCACAACGTGACATTCGAAGACTTGCAGACGTTCCTGGAAGCCGAGAACATAAGCTTGGCATGGCAGGCACGCACCGCCGAGGTTGACCCAACTGCACGTCGGTCCTGGTGGCAGTGGACGGAACCGCGCCTGCAGCTGACCCAGCCCACCTGGTTTGAAACCAGCCACGTGCCCTGGGCCCGGGCGCAAGGTTGCCGGCGCTCCCTCTACCTTCGCATGCACGGGGACGTTGTTGTATTTGACCCCCACATGCTGGCGCTGATGGGCCAACTGCGCCATGTGCGCCTGACGTACAACCCCGCTGATTGCCCCCTATGCCCCCATATCCCTGCGGCCAGCAGGTAATCCACGCCCCCAGCTCAACCAATCCAAGACATGATTCAGCGCATTGCGCTGCTGCATTATGATTCGTCATTGCTGTTACGGGCCAACACTTTTGGTGGCCGGTAACGGCTCGCATGCCATCCAGGTCCAGGAGGATACGAGTGATGAACACCACCAGGTTGACCAGACGATCGTTTCTGAATTTAGCCGGAACGATGGGGGCAGCCAGCCTGTTGGCTGCCTGTGCCCTCCCCACCGCGGCACCTGGCACCTCCGAAGAGGCGATGGCGGAACCCATCGTGATTGGATGGGCCCGTCATGGCAATGAAGTTTCGCAGGCCACCGAGGATACGCTGGCCGGACTGTTCCAGGATGCCAATCCGGGGGTGGAGATTGACGCCCTCGCCTTGCCCTGGAGCGACTACAACACCAAGATTCCCATCGACATCGCGGGTGGCACGGCGCCGGACACGTTCACCGCACATCCGGCCCTGATGATCAACTCCCACGCCGCCGGCGGCGCCGCCAACTTGACCGAGCGCGTCAACGCCGCCGAGCCGGGCATCAACTACGCCGACATCCTCTATCCCGGCGACGCCGAGTTCGACGGCGACATATTCGGCCTGCCGCAGAAGTCCTGCACCCATCAGGTCCGCTACAACAAGGATCTCTTCGCCGAAGCGGGCGTCCCAACCCCCGGAGAACTGTATTGGTCGGGGGGCGCCGATGCCTGGAATTTCAACTCGTTCGTTGAAATAGGCCAACAGCTGACCAAGGATCTCGACGGGGACGGCGCTCCGGACCAGTACGCCTACGCCGGCATCGGCGGCACCGGCAATGTTGCCCTGCTGCGCGCCGCAGGTGGCGACATCTTTGACGAGGCCGTCACCACGTGCATGGTCAATTCCCCCGAATCCGTCTCCGGCTTGGAGTACATGCTGAGTCTGGTCGAGAAGGAAATCATCCCCTCCCCCGAGTTGATGGTCAACGAACTGGGCATCAACTTCGACACCGGGCGCATGGCCATGGCCGGCGGCACCACCTGCGACAGCGTCCAGGCCCTGCATCCGGACAAGAGACTTTCGTTCGCCTGGGATTTCGTCGTTCTGCCGGCGGGCCCCGGGGGCTTCCGTTGCTGGGGAGACACGGACCAGTCCGTGGTCTCCACTGCCAGCCCGAACCCTGATCAGGCGTTCGACTGGATCGCCTACCGCGCCAGCCTCGAGGCCTGGGAACAGGCGTACGACGGCGGTATGAAGCTGGCCTTCACGGATGGTCCCACCCGCTGGTCCACGTTTGATTCGCGCGCGTTCACGGAACCCCTGGGCGAACTCGACATTCCCATGATCAAGGAAGGCTACCGGCACACGAACCCGGATCCATTTGTGCCGCGGTCCAAGGATCCCTACCGGGTGCTGTTCTCGATTTACGCCACCGAGGTCAACAACATGTTGCGCGGCAGCAAGACTCCGCAGGAGGCGGCCGACGACGTCTGCGCCCTGATCGACTCGGAAATTCTGGCCTAGAACTATTGGTTCGTCTGCCCGCCCAGGTCAGGCAACCTCCGCAGTCTGGTCCCGGCCCCGCGCCGGGACCGGAAGGCGGCCACCAACTGCATCTTGAACGGCACAGTCCGCGGGAAGCTCTACTGGCGCAGAACGCTGGAGGGCTACCTTTTCATCTCCCCCTGGATCATCGGCTTCGCGGTCTTCACGGCCGGCGCGTTGCTGGGATCCTTTGGCATCAGCCTGACGGAATGGAGCATTATCGGCGACCGCCATTGGGTCGGTGCCGGCAACTACGTGAGGTTGGTGCAGGACCGGTTCTTCTGGACTTCCCTGAAGGTTACGTTCCTCTACCTGTTGAACGTGCCGATGAACCTTGTCCTGGGGCTTCTGCTGGCACTGTTGCTGAACCAGAAGATTCAGGGGCTGGGCGTGTTCCGCACGGTCTTCTTTCTTCCCTCCGTTACGGCCGGGGTGGCCGTGTCCCTGCTTTGGCTGTGGATATTCAATCCCCGCTTTGGAGTCATCAACGTTCTGCTGTCGAAGATCGGCATCCAGGGACCGATGTGGCTGGGCAGCGAAACCTGGGCCATGCCCGCCCTGATCATCATGAGTGTTTGGGGTGTGGGCGGCAGCATGCTCATTTACCTGGCGGCCTTGCAGGGCATTCCCACCGCCCTCTACGAGGCGGCCACCATCGATGGGGCCAGCCATGTGCGCAAGTTCGTATACATTACGATCCCGATGATCAGCCCTGTCCTGCTGCTGAACCTGATCATGGGCGTGATCGGCTCCTTCCAGGTCTTCACACAGGCCTTCATCATGACCAGCGGGGGGCCCAACTACGCCACGCTCTTCTACGTGCTTTACCTGTACCAGCACGCCTTCCAGTGGTTCAACATGGGCTATGCCTCGGCGCTGGCCTGGATCCTCTTTGTCGTGATCCTTGTCTGTACTTTCCTGATCCTAAAAATGTCGCGGGACTGGGTCTACTATGAGGACTGAACCGACTCGCAACCGGACGCGCACCGGAGGACCGGAGATATGACTGTCCAAGGGGCAGCCGCCCACCCCGTAGTACCGGAACGCAACTGGGGCTCCATTCTGCACAAGGTGTTCGTGTACACCTGTCTGGTGGTGGGCACGGTGGTGATCATGATCCCGTTCTTCTGGATGATCACCACATCCCTGAAGAAATCCGGTACCGAGTTCACCTTCCCCATCGAGTGGCTGCCGAACCCGCCGCGCTGGAAGAACTACGTGGACGGCTGGACCGTCCTGCCGTTCAACCGGTGGGCCGTGAACTCGGTGCGCATTTCGGCCTTGGCCATCGCCGGCTCGGTCATCTCCAGCGCCATTGTCGGATTTGGGTTCGGCCGAATCCGCTTTCCTGGCCGCGACGCCCTGTTCATGCTGGTACTGGCCACCATGATGTTGCCGTTCCCGTCGGTCATCGTCCCGCTGTTCCTGCTGTTCAAGCGCATTGGCTGGATCGACACGATCCTGCCCCTCACGGTACCCACGTTCTTTGGCGCCAACGCGTTCTTCATATTTCTGCTCAGGCAGTTCTTCCGGACCTTGCCGCTCGACTTGGACGATGCGGCCCGGGTTGACGGGTGCAACACGTTCCATGTGTTCCTGCGCATTTGCCTACCCCTGATCCGTCCGGCACTCGGCATCATCTTCGTGTTCTCCTTCATGCACAACTGGAACGACTTCCTGGGACCACTGATCTTCCTGTCCCACACGACCAAGTACACGTTGGCGCTGGGATTGCGCTATTTCCAGAGCCAGTACCGGGTGGAGTGGGCTTTGATGATGGCCGTCTCCCTGATTATCCTGACTCCCAACATCGTGCTGTTCTTCCTCGCCCAGAAGTACTATATCCAGGGCATTGTCGTGAGCGGGGTCAAGGGCTGAGCGATCCATGTGGAGCCCCGTGTTCAACGGACGACGGTGCGTTGAACACGGGCAGTTCCGCGCCGATCGATCCGGGCCCCCTTAGCCTTGGGGACGGACCTTGGTCTGTGCCATACTGACCAAATTCCCGCTGTATCCTTGGTGGTTCAGGGATTGGACATTGGCTTCCGAGTGCCTGAACCCAGCCTTCGAACGGCATCTGTCCGAAGGTTGGGCTGCCGGTTGGCGGGGGTGCACGCGGGCAGGTTGCGACCGCGTCGAGTTTGATTCGGCAACTGCGGCCATGCGAGCTTCGACCACCGGACCCGCACCGGTTTCCCCTCCCACAAGGAACTTTCCATGCCACAGGACATCAGTTTTGATCTCACCGGCCAGGTCATGATCGTGACCGGAGCCGGCAAGGGCATTGGCAAGGCCATTGCCGAGACGGCAGCGCGCTTTGGGGCCGATGTGGCCCTCGGAAGCCGCACCGTGGCCGAGTGCGAAGCCACCGCGGAGGTCTGTCGCGGCCTGGGCCGCAAGGCCTACGCCGCCCACCTTGACGTGGCCTCCCTGGACAGCATCAATGAGTTTACGGCGGGCACGGTCGAGCATTTCGGACGGATTGACTCGCTCGTCAACAATGCGGGCTACAACGTTCCCAAGCCGGCTCTGGAGTATTCCGAGGAAGAGTTCGACCAGATTTCCGATATCAACTTCAAGGGCGCCTACTTCATGTCCGCCGCCGTGGCGGCCCATCTAATCGAGGCCGGCCGGCCCGGAAGCGTCATCACAATCAGTTCCCAGGTCGGTGTTGTGGGCGGACCCCTGCGCTCCATCTACGCCGCGGCCAAGGGTGCGGTTGGGCAGTTCACGCGGTCCCTGGCCTTGGAGTGGGCCACGAACGACATCACCGTCAATGCTGTTGCTCCCACCTTTACCCGGACACCGTTGCTGGAGGCCTCCATGGCCACGAGCCCGGAATTTGCCAAGAATCTGGAACGGGTGCCCATGGGACGGATTGCGGAGCCGGAGGAAATTGCTGGTGCTGTGATATTCCTGGCTTCATCAGCGGCGCGCATGGTGACCGGCCAGGTGCTGTGCGTGGACGGCGGCTACACCGCGATCTGACGGCTCCCGACCCCGACTGCTCGGGGTCCCATCAACAGGACATCCATTTATGGCGGACAAGCTGCGCGCGGCGGTCATCGGCACCGGCGGCATCGCATCCCAGCACATCGGCGGCTACCTGGACTGCGGACGCTACGAGGTGGTGGCACTGGCGGATCTGGAGCCGGCGGCCATGCAGGAAAAGAATGAAGCGTTCGGCATCAACCCGGCCCACTATCGGGACGGCCGCCAGATGATGGCGGAGGTGCAGCCGGACGTGGTGTCGATCTGCACCTGGCATGCCGGCCACTCCGAGTGGACCATTGCGGCCGCGGTCCACAAACCCAAGGCGATTCTGTGCGAAAAGCCCATGGCCGATACCGTGGGCCACGCGGAACAGATGTTGATTGCCTGCGAACGCAACGGTGTCAAGCTGGCCATCGGCCACCAGCGGCGCTTTCTGCCCTCCTACACTCTGGCCCGGGAATTCATGGCCGAGGGTCGCATTGGGCAGGTTCAGCTGGTGCAGAGCTTTGGCGGCGACGGCCTCCCGAACTTCGCCTCCCACCAGACGGATATGTACCGCTACCTGCTCAACGACGACGAGTGCGAGTGGGTCATGGGCAACGTGGAGCGCAAGACAGACCAGTACGAACGCAACACGCGCATCGAGGACCGTGCGATCGGCACGTTCGGTTTCAAGGGCGGTGCCCAGGCCCTAATCCTGAGCGACGTGCTGCCGTTCTTCTTCCAAGGCGCGCGCATCTATGGCACGGACGGCATGATTCACCTCACGACCAGCGACCTGAAGCTGCTCAACCACGAAACCAAGGGTGCCTGGGAGGAGCACGTGCCGGAAGGCCGGTTCCATTCCGTAAGGAAACTGGGCCCGCGCTTCGAGTGGCTGGAGGGGGGTGCGGCCCAGGCCGACGGAGTCGCGGACTGGGTGGAGGGCCATGAACCCTACCGCAGTACCGGCGAGGACGGCTACAAGGCCCTGCAGATGGTGCACGCAGTCTACGAGTCGGCGCGCAAGCACGAACGGGTGTCGCTGCCGTTGCAGACACGGGTCAATCCGTTGGATCTGATGGTCGAGTCAGGCCATCTCGCGCCGGAACGGCCCGGTCGCTACGACATTCGGGTGGGCCGCCTGCGCGGCGAAAAGATGATCGCGGACAACGAGGGAGAGGAAGGCTGAGATGGACAGGATGCGAGTGGCACAGGTTGGTACCCGGCATGGACATGCGGCAGGCAAGCTGCGTGCCATGCTGGACAGTTCCGAAGTGGAGGTGGCCGGCGTCTACGAGCCGGACGAGGCGCGTCGCGCCGAAGTGGGCTCCGAAGCTCCCTGGAACGGGATCGAGTGGTTTGATTCAATGGAGGGAATCCTCGCCGACGACAGCATCGTGATGGTGTCCTCCGAGGGAGCCAATATTGAGAGCCTGGACCAGACCGAGGCCCTGGTCAACGCCGGCAAGCATGTCTGGTACGACAAGCCGGCGGGCCAGAACTGGGAGCAGTGGCAGCGCGTGGTCGAACAGGCACGCGGCCAGGACACGCAGCTTCAGATGGGATACATGTTCCGCTACCACGAAGGCTTCTGTCAGGTCGCGGACTGGGTCCGCAGCGGTTTCCTGGGGGATGTGTACGGCCTGCGGGCACACATGTCCACCAACGTGGGCGAGGAACAGCGTCGCCGGGTCGGAGTGCATCCGGGCGGCATGTTCTACGACCTGGCCAGCCACATGCTCGACCAGGTGGTCTGGATGCTGGGACGACCGATTGAAACGACCAGCTTTTTCCGCAACCACACCGGCATCGTGCCGGAGTTCATGGACAACACCGTGGGTGTCTTCGAGTTTGAGAAGGCCTTGGCGGTCATCGACATTGCGGCCATGGAAGTGCGCCCGCCCGCCCGCCGCTTCGAGGTGTACGGCACACAGGGTAGTGCCACCATCACGGAACCCTTCGAGCCGGCCACCAACATTCGCCTGTGCCTGGCCGCCGCGGCCGGGGGCTACGCGGAAGGCGAGCAGAACGTGCCGGTCAATCCGCAGAGCCGCCAGTCCCTGTATGAACTGGAACTGGCTTCCCTGCTGGGGGCCATCCGCGGCGAACACCCGCCCGATCGGTCCCTGGACCACGAACTTCTCGTACAGGAGACACTGATTCGGATCTGCGGCAGCCTGTAGGTCGCAGGGAAAGCCGGTCAAAGGGAGGGAATGTGATGTCCACCAACCTGCGTCTTGCCATCGTCGGTTGCGGAGGCATGGGCCACCGGCATCTCATGGGGCTGGTGGAACTGCAGCAGCAGGGCCTGCTGACGCTGGACTTGGTTGCGGCCTGCGATCCGGTGGCGGAGAACGCGGAGTCGCTGGCCCGATTGGCCAAAGCCGAGTTGGGGGTCGAACCGGTGCCCGTGCCCGATCTGGCCTCGCTGGCTGCCCACGGGGTCCAAGCCATTGACATCACCTCGCCGCCGGGTCTGCATCACCACCTGATCGCGGAAGCGGCGGACATGGGCATCCACGTGATGACCGAGAAGCCCGTGGGCCTGACCGTGGCTTCGTCGCTTGAGATTTGCGAGACCGCCCGCAGCCACCCCGACATCGTGATCAGCGTGGCCGAGAACTATCGCCGGGACCCAATCAACCGGCTGGCGCGCGCCCTGCTGGATGCCGGCACCATAGGTGCCCCGCGGCTTCTACAGATGAACTCGGTCAGCGGCCAAAACACGATGATGATCACCCTGTGGCGGCATATGCGCCAGCTCGGCGGCATTCTCGTTGACATGGGAGTGCACTACGGAGACATGCTGGAGTACCTGCTGGGTCCCGTGGTCTCCATGTACGGCCAGACCCGCCTGCATGAAAAGGAGCGGGTGAACCTGGGGAGGTCCGAAGGTGTCCTGGGCAATCCCGGCGGTGTCTACGCCAAGTGGCAAGCCACCATGCCGGAGCGCTTCGAGCCGGATGCCGAGGATGCCCTGTACGGCCTGCTGAACTTCGAAAGCGGCGCGGTGGCCCAGTACACCGAAGACCATGCCGGTTGGGGCCAACCCCTGTGGGAACGGACCATCTTCGGCTCCGAAGGTTCGATGGACCTGACGGAGGACCGGCACGGCCAACCCTTGACGGTGCATCGCACGGATGGACATGGGGCGTCCGGTGCAGCGGTCCTGGATTTGGTTCCCGATTTCCGGCTCGACCCCCTGACCGCCCGGCTGTTCGGTGGCGACCGGATTTGGACCTACGAGATGGACTTCACGTTCGTCGACCGCAAGCTGCTGGCCCTGGAGTATGCGGAACTGGCCCATGCCGTGGAAACCGGCCAGCCGGTGGAAGTCGATGCCATGCAGGGCACGCGTGCCCTGGCGGTGATCTACGGCCTGCTCGAGTCCGCGGTGGAGGGTCGGCTGGTCACAATGGATGAGGTGCTGTCCGGCAAGGTGTCGGAGTACCAACGGGAGATCAACGAGTCGCTTTGATCGTCTTGACGGTCGGGTTCGTTGCTCCGGGATGCTGCAAATCCCGAGGAAGGTGACGGGGGAACGCCCCTTGCCCGACGGAAAACCCCGGCTCAGGCAGTCCGTTGCACCGCAACCACCGTTGCGTTGTCGTCCGCCCTGCTCTCCAGCACGCGTGCCACCAGATTGTCGGCGATGGCCTGCGGCTCGCCGTCCGCATCGGCGATGACATACGCCAGCAGATCCGGGAATGGGACTTTCGGGGGTGGGTCGTTGTACAACAATCCCCAGAAGCCTGGCCGGGGGTCCCAAGCACCCCACACACCATCCGAGACCAACACCACCACATCACCGATCCCCAGCGTCAGCCAAGGTGGAGGACGAAGTTCGTCCTCCGGCCAGGGGCGGCTGGCCAGGGTGTCGACATAGTCGGAAGCCAACAGTTCCGTCCTGGTGTCGCCCAGGGCCCGTTCCAGTCCGCCATCCTTGGTGTGGTCCACACTCAGCAGTTCCAGCCCGCGGGCCTGCGAATGCAGGTAGGCCCGGGAGTCCCCCACGTGGGCCAATGTAAGGCAATCTCCCACCGCCACCACCCCGGTCAGGGTGGTGCTGCCGTGCTTCACGGTCCGCATGCAGCAGTCGTGGGGCTCGGCAATCGTGCAGATCCCGTCGTGCGCGACCAACCTGCAGCAGTCATGGGGGATTGTGACTTTACCGTGGGTGTACCGGCAAATGGCACCGGACTTCACCACCGTGTGACTCATGACCGCGTCATGGGCGGCCCAGCCCAGGGAGCGGGTCCATCGCATCTGTTCCGCGGGGTCTGTCAGGGATCGGGGTACGGGTTCCTGGCAGAAGGCGTGGACCGCGGCGTGGCTTGCCATCTCACCATACGATTCGCCACCGCACCCGTCGGCGACACAGGCGCGAATGAGCTTCTGGTGCGATTCATGGCATTCAATCAGGCCCTGGACCATGCCGTAGGCATCCTCGTTGTACAGTCGATCGGGGTTTCGACCGATGTTGGTGGCGGCGCCAATGCGGTACCGGGGCAAGGCGGGCTGCACCATGGCTTTGCAGGCTTTGCCGAGAGCCAGCAGTTCCGAGGTGCGACCAGACCACGACCACCGGACGAGGGAGTCGCCGTCTCCCACGGTAGCCTTGAGCAGCTGCGGCAGGCCGGACACCCGCAACGAGGAAATTGCCTTGTAGTCCAGGCCTTCCGGAGGGAATGGGTTGCCCGTCACCAAGGTATAGAGCAGTGCACCCCACACGGCGGCGCAGTTGCGTTCCGAGGCCTGTATCGTGGCGGGGAATTGCCCGCGCCGGATTCCCGTCGGCGGGTCGAATGGCGACAGGGCAGGGAACAACCGCAGGCGCGTGCGTCCGCCTTCCGCCAACAACAGGTCTTCCGGCCGAATGTCGGTGACGGCGGCATGCATGGCGGCGGCCAGAAACCGCATTTCCCGCCTGACTTCCTCCAACACCTGGATGGCACGGGGCAGCGGCAATCCGGTCGGCACAGGATCACCGGACACATCCTCCAGGACCGCTCCGTCCTCTCCGCCGTGGACGAGCTCCGGGAACATGGGGTGTCGTGGACCGTAGGCGGACCGGTCCTGATCGACTGCCTGCCAGATGTCCTGGTGCTCCAGGGGCGTGGTGCGGAGCAGTACCGTCAGCGAGGGATCGTCTGCCCGATGGCCGCGGCAGTATCCCCTTGGCAGGCATTGGTCCACAACATAGTGCGCCCCGCCCAGTTCGCATGTGGCACCCGGCTGCAGGTCGGTTCCGTCGTGTCCACCGTTGTCCTGGTTCATGTTCGCATCCCCGGTTGTTTTCGATCCGTGTCATTGTGTTGCCGCTCCGCCGTCTCCAGTTCTCCCCATGTCCATTGCCGTTTGGCAGGGAGCCATGGCCGAAGTGCCTGCCGCTGCAGCCTGCGGTGCGGGGATAATGCCATGTGAACGCACGGTCGCAGCAGGGATTCTGTGCAGTGACCTTTGCACGACCCCGGTGCCCGGCAGGAGTTCGCTGCTCCGGGGAGCTGTCGCAGATCGGTTAAGTTTCCTTTTTGCAGAGTTCCAACAACCATGACCGGCAATCGTCCCAACCCCCTGCTGTTGCTGTCCGATCAACACTGCCGCGATGCCTTGGGCTGCAGCGGCAATGCTGTGGTGCGCACCCCGGGCATGGACAGTCTGGCCGCGGAAGGTATGCGGTTCACACCGGCTTTCACCCCGACTTCCCTGTGCTCCCCGGCGCGCCTCTCTGCTGATGGGCCTGTATGCCCACAATCACGGCCTCTTGGCCAACATGGGCAACTTCAACAGGGTCTTTGACAGGCAACTGCTGGAGCAGGTTGCCTACACACAACTGCTTGACCAAGCCGGGCACGCTGTCCACCCGATCGGCGAGTGGCATCTGCCGGCTCGCGACAACCCCGGTCACTGGTGCTTCCGGACCTTCGCGGACGATGACGAACATGCACGCGCCAGCCGGGTGCAGGGGCTGGATGTCGACCGGGCATTGGAAGTGCAGCGGCTGGAATGGGGAGGCGACGCGCCCTTCTGCGGACGTTCGCCGCTGGCGGCGGACATGCAGAATACCTGGACCGCCGACATGGTCATCCAGCGGCTGAAGGAATATTGGGATGCTGCATGCAGGGCCCGCGGACCTTGGCCGTGATTTACGGCCTGCTGGAGTCCGCGGCGGAGAGTTGGCTGGTCACGATGGACGAGGTACTGTCCGGCAAGGTGTCGGGGGACCAGTGGGAGATCAACGGGTCGCTTTGACGTGTCTGACCGGCAGATTCGCTTCCCAGGGACTCAGGAGCCGCAAATCCTCCCAATGGGAACTTGGAATCCTGGCTGTGACAGGCATCGGCATCAGGATGGAGCGCAATCGTCTCTGGGCATACGGCCACAGTCATGCCGACACCCTCCATTCCGTCGCGGTCGTGATACTCGCAGCCCAAGGCCGCTACCAATTGGAACCTTTCCGCGGGTGGTCGTCCCCGCGAATTGAGTGGCGGTCAACCCCTTGCTATGACGACTCCTCCCGCGTGGATGTTGAAACATCGGGTCTGAAGGCGAGGCACCGAAAGTAGTCGTCGATGCGCTGGTAGTCCGACTCTTTCGAACCCATGAAGTGCTCCAGCCTCCGAATCACTTCGTCCGGAGCCTCGGCTTCTGATATGTCGGCAAACTCGTCCGCGGACAGAAGCGGCTGATAGTAGACCCCATGCCAGCCATAGCCATTGTTGCTAATTTGGTACTTTTCCGGTTCCAGTCTGTCTATCGGCGTTTCCTCCATAAAATGCTTCAGCCGATCCAGGGGGGAAGGATGCTCTCGCTCCTTTCCAGGCCGGTAGAGGTAGAAACCCACGGCGACATTGCGATGTGTGAAGGTCATGCCCCAATTGAGAAACTTGCTCTCGCCACCCAAGAGCCGCGAGGTCTCATCCAGTTCCCTGTCGGTCCAGTTCAGCCAATATTGCCCCCGAGTGGCATTTTGGGTTGACCAAGTCTCACAGCCCCGGCTCTTCAGGTAGTCCGCCATCGCCTTTCGCAGTTGCTTCGGATCCTGGCTGGATTCCTGTACCAGCCTGACAAGCGCGTCTCGGTACTCGGTCCGATCCTTCGGCACCTTTCCCCCGACGCTGTCTGCGCCATCCCTCTCCAGGAGCCGGAGGAGCTTCTCCAGTATGGGGTGATGGTCGTCGAGCAGTGCCCTAAAGTCACCCCCTTCCGTGAAACCGAATTGTCTTTCGAGCAATTCGAGGTACTGTTGGACGAACGTCTCTACGCCACCAGGGGGGAACTTCCCATCCTTTTGGAGTGAACCGATGGCTTCGTGGACGGACTTCCAACCAACTTGGACAATGTTCGGAGAGTCCTCACTTTCGGTTGGCAAGGTCGTCAACAGAACGCTTTTCAGCGTATGTTTCTTATACTTGCCGCGTAGCGTCTCTTCGTAACCCCTGACTTGTTTGAAGTGGTCGGAAGATGCCGGTCCCGTCTTGTTCTCGATGGCGACCAAACACTGCTCTTTCTTGAAGAAGATAGTGATGTCGACATAGTCCAACTCTCTCTCGACACGGACGTTCGCAGCCTCGAGGTTGACTTTGAGAGGCACTCCTTTTGCCTCTTTGAGCCGTTCATTGAGGTGGTCCACGAACCATTGCAGGAATCGACTGTTGATACCGTGGGTTTCGGCAGGCTGGAACAGCCACGCCAGCACGTTGCTGTGGCGTATCTCGTAATCCGCATATCGGAGAACATCGAACGTGTTGAACTCCCTTTGCAGGGAATCCCGATGGTATTCCCGGAACCTGGGGTCATCGATCAGTTTCCGCAATTCGCCGTTCACGTGGTTACCCTCCTCCGAAGTGGATCGTGCAGCTATTCTCTCTTGATACGGACCAAGGGACAGTCGGTATTGAGCGGAAGGCTTCGCAAGTCGTGCCCTGACGCGGGCTGGATTCAGCCCTGTTCCCTCCGTGTCCGTCGCAGTTCTACCCTATCCTTGTCTGCATGCCCGTTTGAGAATTGGGATGAACAAACCGTACATTGTCACATAACACATTGGCACATACCCCCTTGCGTCATTTGAGATGTGACGGTTACCGTAATCACCAGGTTGCGGCACCTGACAGGGATGCGAAGTTCGTCTGCCATGCAGTGTGCCCGGCCCCATAATTCCCCATGGCGTTGTTGTTACGGGGATTGGATGGCAGTGCCACTCTCAATCTCCGTCCTGATCAGTGACTGGGTCTCTGCCACCGCCCCATCCCAATGCTTTCGCAAAGTTGAACCACCATGAACGAAAACCGTCCAAACATCCTGCTGTTGCTGGCCGATCAACACCGCTACGATGCTCTGGGTTGCAGCGGCAATGCTGTGGTGCGCACGCCGGGCATGGACAGTCTGGCCGCGGAAGGCATGCGGTTCACTTCGGCTTTCACGCCGACTTCCCTGTGTTCTCCGGCGCGCGCCTCTTTGCTGACGGGCCTCTATGCCCACAATCACGGTCTCTTGGCCAATATGGGCAACTTCAATGGGGTCTTTGACCGACAGTTGCTGGACAAGATCGGTTACACCCAGCTACTGGCTCGGGCCGGGTACGCGGTCCACCATATCGGCAAGTGGCATCTGCCGGCTCGCAACAACCCCGGCTACTGGGGGTTCCGGACCTTCGCGGACGATGACAAGCACGCACGTGTCAAACGGGCCCAAGGGCTGGAGGTTGATAGATCCCTGGAGGTGCAGCGGTTGGAATGGGGAGGCGACGCGCCCTTCTGCGGACGTTCGCCACTGGCAGCGGAGGACATGCAGGAAGCTTGGATGGCCGACATGACCATCCAGCGGTTGGAGGAACACCAAGCGGACGAAGGTCCCTTCATGATTGCCGCGTCGTTCTTCGGACCACACTTTCCCTACAGCGTGCCCGCCCCGTACGACACCCTATACGCTCCGGACGCGGTGGAACGATGGGTCAACTTCGACGAAACCTTTGCGGGCAAGCCGCTGATCCAGCAAAAGGAAATGCTGCGCTGGAACGCCAGTCATCTGACCTGGCGGGACTGGCAGCGGGTCATCGCCCATTACTGGGGTTACTGCACCTACATTGACGACCAGATTCGGCGCATTCTGGAGTGCTTGGAGACACTGGAACTGGCGGACAACACCGTAGTCATTTATACCGCCGACCACGGCGATATGCTGGGCAGCCACCGCTTGTTCAACAAGGGCATGTACATGTACGACGAGACGTACCGTATACCCTTCATCGTGCGGTGGCCCGGTTACACGCCGGCTGGAACGGAATGCGATGCCTTCGTCAGCCTGTTGGACCTGATGCCCACCATGCTGGACATGGCCGGAGTCGGAATCCCTGACGGCCTGGACGGGCGGTCACTACTGTCCTGGCTGAGCGGGACGACGGTGGCGGACTGGCCGGACGATATCTTCGCGGAGTTTCACGGCTACGAGTCGGCCCTCTTCAGCCAGCGCATGGTGCGGACACGCGGTTGGAAATACGTCTACAACCCCGGGGCAGAGGACGAGTTGTACGATGTCGAGAGCGACCCGGGCGAACTGCGCAATCTGGCTCCAGACTTGGGCTACCGGCATGTATTGCGCAGGATGAAGGCGCGACTGTGCACTTGGATGGAGCGAACGGGCGACGACATTGTGATGGATGACAGTTGGAAGGGATCGGCCTACGACCTTTATTTGGCGGGACGGGAGCGGTAGTCGGTTCCGGGCGCGTTGTGAATTCGGAACCTGCCAAAAGGAAGGTGCATCCAATGTGGTCGCTGCAACGCGGGCGGGAAACCGGAATACATTGCGCGCCCAAGGGAGCACTGCCGTCCCGTAGCTATTAAGTGCAACAGATGAGATTGTTGCCGCGGCGCGGCGCTCACCAGTGGTGTTGGCCGGTTCAGATCCCGCGGGCTCCGGGCGGCAAAAGCGTTGACCAGTCCCGCTCACCGCTCGTTACCCGCAAGGCCTCGGCGAAGTCGGGCACCCACTGGGCTTTCTGCCAGGCCGCGACCAGGGTGTCCGGCACGTTGGGTGCCAATGTCCCTTGTGCCACATGTTGGCTGAGCAAGACCAGGAGGTCCTCCATCCGGGTTTGGGCTTGGGCCTCCAGAGCAGTGGCCCGTATCGGATCCAGCCAGACGCCGCGCGTCGCGTCCCAGGTCTGGAGGGTGTGGATGTCGCCGCCCTCATCCAGCATCCTGAATTCCCCCAGCGTGTCGCTGGGGTAGACCGGCAACCCGTCCTCCATGCGGAGCGGTTCGATATCCTCGTACGCGCCAGCGGCCGACAGGCGCAGGCCCCATAGCCGAGGTTCGTCCTCTCGACGATGCAAGTGCTCCGGGTCGTAGCGCCAAAACTCCCGGACGTCCATGGCCCGGTAGATCTCGACCTTGGGTTCGAGGTCGTGGTGGAAGGTGGACTCGGACAGTACCTCCAGTACGAACAGGATGGGGTTGTCCGGATCGTAGGGGATTTCGTGCCGGCGTTCGTTGGGGCGGGGATGCTCCTGGATGAAAATGTTGGGAATGACCTGACCGCTTTGGGCATAGCGGTTGGTCTTGGGCACGCCCAGGTCGGGCAGTTTCAGGCACCGTTCCTTGAATACCCGGTCCAAGCCCAGCAAGCGCTGGGCTTCGTCATGGCATCCATTGACACTGGTCTGGTGGGACGGGCCGGCCATGAAGTGGACCCCGTCCTTACCGTAGGCGTCGTCGTCGGTGAAGTCGGGTTCGTAGACGTGGCGGGGGTCGTAGGGGTAGGTGGGGTCGTAGTGGTCGAGCGACTTGATATGGGCCCACCAGGCACTGGAGGCCCTGCCGCCGTTGGGTGTTGCCACAGGGGGCAGCGACGTTGCGGAGCCGGGTTCGACTTTGGTTGCGAGCCCGTTATCCCGCGCGGGCACTTTGGCTTTCAGGTTCGTGTTCATGTTGTGCAACAACCACAATCCGCGGAACGACGGCCTACCAAGCACAGTGTAGCAAGCGCCAGTACACCGAGTGCCGCGGCATCGCGGCGACTCGGTGTACTGGTGCGTCGAACGCCAGGTGCAAGGACGCGTGAGGCCGATAGTCAGCAGGGCTGGACCCACAGCCCGTTGACGGACATCGTTTTGGAAAATCCAGTCAAGCCATGCATGCTCGGCATGGCTTCGCAATCGGCCTCGCGGCCAAGGCTGCCGGACAGGACCGATGCCGGCGCAGGTCGTTGCTCAGGGCAGAAACTGAATCTTCACCGCCTGTCGTGATCGCAACAGATCAATACCTTCCAAATAGTCACCCAAAGGCAATCGATGGGTTGCCAGCGGTTTCAGGTCCAGTCGGCCTTCCGCCACGAATGACAAGGCTGTTTCCGCCGCCTCCCTGGTGTGCCGGTCGTAGCCGATCAGGGCCAGTCCCTTGCGGTATTCAGGCAGGCCGAACTGGACCGGATCCCGCAGGACTCCGAACACATGAACGAATCGCGAGCACAGTGCCATCAAATGTTGCAGGGCTGGGGCCAAGCCCGTGCAGTCGATGCCGGTGGTCCAAAGATCGCCCCGGTCGAGCATGGCAAGTACCTTTGGATCATCAGGGGCAAACACCTTGGCCACACCCAAATGCGCGGCCATGTCGCGGCGAGCCGGCAACGGGTCGAGTGCCATGACGTCGGAGGCACCGTGCACTCGGGCCAACTGGACGGCGATCAGACCGGCTGGTCCCAGGCCGCAGACAATCACGCAGCAATCCCGTACCGCGCCAAACCCGTTCAATTGGTCGAACGAGGCCTGGACACACATGGCTAGTTCCAGGGAGGCACACGCGTGCGTTTCAAGTTTGTCTGGCAGCGCAATCAGGTTGGTCGCTTCGAACGGCACGTACTGGGCATAGCATCCTTGGCGGACCTTGCCCGGGTCGCGCCATGCGGCGACCTTCATGCCAATGTCGAATCCCTCGACTCCGGGACCGGTGGCCGCGACCACGCCGGCCATCTCATGACCCGGCTGACCTATCGGATACGGGTACTCGATGGTGCTACCGGGAAACATCGGTTCGTTGCCCAGAATGTGCAGGTCCCACTGCGGACAGGTGTTGATCGCTTCCACCCTGACCAGGACTTCCCCCGCGTCCGGGATGGGTATCGGCGTCTCGATAAGAGCCGCTTCGCCGGGTCCCGTGATTTGGATGGCCTGCATTGTGTTGGTCATGGGAGTATTCCTTCAGGCGGCTGATACCGCCTGCCTGGGCGGTTTGGTCTGGCTATTCCATCGCGGAACGATTGGACTCAAGCCGCGGTATCGATCAGTTCCTCGTGCACCAGCCACTGCTGGACCTCGGCCCAGTCGTAGGTCACACCGAGTCCCGGTCCCTGTGGCACCGGGACGCAGCCGTCGGCATCGATGGTCTCGAGTTCGTCCTCGTAGTCGCACGCATAGACCGGCGGACAGGCAATGTTGGTCAGCTTGGGGTGCACCAGTCCCATTTCGTAGAAGTTGGAGTTGCGCATGGCCGCCATGCAGTGCCGCTGTGCCGGTCCCGCAATGTGCAGTTCCACGTCCATGCCGTAGCCTTCCGCGGCATGGGCGATTTTCATGACTCCGGTGATGCCGCCGTCGTACTCCGGGTCGGCCCGCCAGAAGTCCGTGGCATCGGCGGCTGCCATGTCGGCGTGGGCCTCCACCAGATGGATGTGTTCGCCCTGCAACAGGGGTGTCTTGATCATGGACCGCAGCTTCCGGTGGGCGTGCAGGGACACCCCGCCGTCCCGCATCGGATCCTCGTACCAGTAGAACCCTTCCTCGTCACAGGCCCGACCCACGGCGAGTGTGTCGGCGAACGTGTCGTAGACGCAGCAGGGATCCAGCATCAGGGCCATGCGGCCGCCCACGCGGCGCCCTACGGCCCTAACCGTTGCGATTTCGCGGTCGATGTCGGGATCGCCCCACGGATGGATCTTGAAGCCCTTGTAGCCTAGTTCAAGGCACTGCTCGGCGAAGTCGGCAAAGGCTTCCGGGCTGCTCAGGCCGTCGGATTGGCGATCGGCGTGGTAGGTGCTGGCGTAGCAGGGCAGCTTTTCCCGGTAGCCGCCCAGCAACTGATAGATGGGGGCGTCGTGGAACTTGCCGGCCAGGTCCCACAGGGCAATGTCGATCGGTCCCATGCCCATGCGGTCGTTCTTGCGCAACAGCGACTTGGCTTGGCCGTAGAACCGCTCGCGCTGTAGGGCCGGCTTGCCGATCAGGTACTCCACGAACATCAGGGCCTGCTCGAACGTGGCCGGCGCAATGCTCATGTACTCGCCTGTGACCCCGATGTCGGTGTGGATGCGCACCCCCAGCACCATCCGGTGGCCGGTGCTGCCCGGTTCGTAGAAGTGTCCCATGGCGAAGCCGTGGTCCCGTCCCACGTTGGGGAACGGAATGCGGTACCGCGACAGTTGAATTGCGGTAATGGTCGGTGCGTCTTTCATGTCCTGCGTCCTTTGGTGGTGTTCCCGGTTTCCAGTTTTTCCTCATTCGGAAGTGGTCCAGTCCAGGATGATGCCAAGTACCGGTTCGGCCTTGGTTTGAATAAGGTTCCAAGCCACCGCGGCCCGGTCACCGGGAATGACAGCCGACGGTCGGAGTCCAATCCCCGAGCGATTGTCACATTGTTTGCGATTAGGACTTTGAGATGCCTCCGGACCGATGTAGGCATACCTGACTCTCTGCAGTTCCAACTACTGTAAGCCACCATTGCCATGCAGCTCTCAGCATTGGTCGGCGCGTTGCATTGACCTCGCCGGCTTGGTGGGGTAGTCCTCGCGCTTCCCTGTGTCCCCACCCTGAATAACGAAGTCGCGCCGGTCGCGATAGAGGCGCGCCCGGTTGAGCACATAGTCCTGTCCGTCGTCGAGATCGACCGCCGTCCAGTGAGTCATGAGCCAGTACTTGTAGTCGCCGATGAACAGATAGGTGTTCGGCCTGTCAAAGAAGGTGCCAGCGACGCCCTCCCCGGCGTGGAAGCGCGCACAGACCAGCTTGATTAGCTCATTCTGACCATCCTTGCGGCTAAGGACATACTCGTGGGGCCACGTATTCCGGTAGGTGACGGCTTCCCGCCACGGCGCGCGTCCAATCAACTCGGTGATCTTCAGGTTTTCAGGCATTTTCACTGTCCTTCCGCTGAGGAAAACGAGCTCCGCCAGCCTTGCCGTGCTGGGACTATCCTTCTGGCGATTCGCCGTGCTGGTCCAGGTTCTCCGTGCTGTCGGAAGCGAGTAGGAGGCACAACTTCTCCAGGATACGGTCCTCGGCGCGTCTCGTAGAAGTCCAAGAACTCCTCGATTTCGGTCGGGACGTCACCTGGATCGTGCAGGTAGCAGACCCTGCCTGTATTACCTGATACTTCCAGGTCCTGGCTGCGTAGTGCCGGCCAACATGGCATTGCCGCAGGTTCGTCCAACCCTATAGGTCGCGTCGGACCCGGCGCGGCAGTTTGTCTGCCCCGTTTTCGTTTGGCTCTTGAGGGAACAGCAGTGAACGCCAATCAGCCCTGTCCGACCATACTTCCACGACCTTCGCCAAAGTGCGGCCCTGCCCTACCCGGTGCCAGTTGGCCTCGATTTGGGCAAGCACCGCGCCGGACAATTTTGCTCCCAGCAACGTGTGCATGCCGGTGATGCGCTCCTCCAATTTGCTTCTTGCTTCGCTTTCCTGCACTTGGCGCTCGGTTTCGGCTTGGTGTTTCATCTCGGCATCGACCTCGGGATCGCGCCAGAGGTTCCGGTCCGGATCCCACCACTGCAGCCGATGCTGTTCTCCCGCTTCGTCCGGTGCCTGAACATCAATGTCGCGGGCTGCGGCCGGCAGCATGCGGATGTCGGCCGCCAGCACTTCGCTGTGGTACACGGGCCAATCCCCGTCCCCTGCCTGCCGCGGGATGCGGACATAGTGCCCCGTGTCGTCCAGCCGCCAGCCCCAGAACAAAACGCCGTCCGCATACGCCGGTGGGGCGTGGCCCTCCGGATCGTACAGCCAGTACTCCGCGATGCCCATGGCGGCATAGGTATCCAGCTTCGGCCCCAGGTCCGCCCGCCACGTGGACTCGGAGAGGACCTCCAGCACCAGCAGCGGGGACGGGTCCACTTCCAGTCTGCAGTCGTGTGGCAGCGGTTCGCCGGGGATAAACACCTCCGGCAGCACGACCACGTCCGGAATGAGGTGTCCCTTGTCATGGAACTCGTGGTCCGGTCCCAGGGCCTGCCTGACCGCGTCCGACAGGTACACCGTGAATTCGCGCCGCGCACATTGGCCCCGCCGGACATCCACGGTGTGCGTGAAGGATGCCAGGGAGTGTTTGTGCGGTTCGGTGGTCAAGTAGGTAACCCCGTCCACACCGTAGTCCGGATCCGTCGTGTAATCGTCGCCGTACTCATAGGCCGGGTCGTAGGGATAGGCCGGGTCGTAATGTTCCAGAGCCTTGATCGCCGCCCACCAGGCCGGACTGCTGGGCGCGGGTGCGGAAGGCAACGGTGGCAGTGCGACGATCGCAGCCCCGTTGAACGGTCGGTCCGCCATCCCGTTCACAGTGCTTTTATCGGTTCCGATCCGTTCCTGTGCCTGTACCTTCAGCGAGGCCATGGCCGCGCTCCTGCTGCCTGCGGGTGCCTGCCCGTCATTGTAGTACGCACGGTTTGGCCGGGAGACTCCCAGCCCCTATCGAGGAGCGGAAGGCAAAATACAGCGGAGTCCGGTTGTGGGCATGGGACCGCAACTTCACCAGTGATGTTCAGCCGTGTATGACTTTCAACCACCATCCGTAGTGGAAATCGCGGCGATCCGACATGTAGTTCGCGCAGGAACGCATTGGCTCTTGCCCTGTCTGGCGCTCATCGATAGATACAGCCATGGTCTCCATCCATCGGACTATCAAGTCAGGCGGAGAGGTGATTGGGAAGTGTTGAGACCCGTTCAGCAAGGATGCCCCAAACCTTGCAGTCTGCGGTTTTGACGGAGTATCCATGGTGGTGACCAGAACATCGATTCCCCAAGGTAATCGCAAAGTCGCGATCAGGGCAGTGCAGAGGCCAGGATCCACGGGTGGCACTCGAGCCGGTTCCGCAATCAGCCCATGGACCCATCCGGTCTACGGTTATGTTGCACCGTGCGTACCCTGTTCAGGGCGGCCCATCTGAGGTGGTCCATCACGCGACTTTGCGGTTGCCTGGGTGGGCAGCGGCATCGTGCTGTGACCGTGACTGCATCCTCAGGAGAATCAAACCATCAGATAGCAATCGAGTGGTAACGGATTCCACTTGGAACATTGAGGCGAGCGGTTCCCGCTGACAACGGTCTTGAAAGTCTCTTTAGGAGGGCAAAGTTTGGTGGGCTTCCGGCTTTGGGAAATTCTTGGTCAGGAACCGCTCAATCTGCTCAAGTCGCTCGTTGAGTGCCTCGCCGGACAGGTAGCTGCCTTCCTCGTATCTGCCGAGCATGTCGGTGGCCTCAGCTTCGTCAATCCAAGCATGCCACTCGGCGAACCGCTCCGGCCCTACCCAAATGCCCAACTCACCACCCCGCGGACCGACGCGCGGCCCCGCGTACATCAGGAACCGTGTGCGATCTGCCTGAGGCGCGATTCGCACCGCGTGAGAAAGAGGCTGTACTGCAAGATTCGCCTTCTCCGCCATCGCCACAAAGCGTTCGAACGGCTCGCTCACGCCTGCGTCCCTTGCCATCTGAGAGATGGCCTCAACCGTGTATTTTCGTCTTGGTGAGGGTGGCTTGGGCAGTTCATCTGTCACCTCCCGAAGCAGCAATTTAGGGCCACTCTCCAGCTCAAACACCTCGAAGCTGACGACACCGACTGGGATGCCGAAACTTCCGAGAAACTCGTTCATGCGCTTCAAACCGTCGTGGACTCCGGTGCCCACAAGCAGCAAGGCAACCTCCCGCTCATCCCCTTCACCAGCCAGTTGCTGGTTCACCCGCGCCGACAGCGTTTCCTCATCGCCGAACTGGCTGAGGCCAGGTGCGATCTTCTTATAGAGTTCATCGGCTTCGAGTTTGACAAGCGACGACGCATAGTAGAGTGCCTGTGTCAGCGCGCCAGCATGGAGCCGTCCGGATTTGATCTCAATTACCACCCAGCGATCCCGCGTGTCAACTGCCAGCAGATCAAGTCGTCCGTCATCTATCCATATCTGGCGGCCCACCAAGGTTAAACCTTCGCCGATCAGCGTCACATCATTCACAATCCAGTCTTCGAGATGTTGCTCAAGCCCAATTTGGGAGCGGCCGACTCGCTGCGGTATCCATGGATCGGGGCCACTCTCGCCCTGCTGCGTCTCTATGCTCCAGATGCCCAGTTTCACGATTGTCTTTTCTCCTCAGTAGTTAATCGGCGTGTTGAACTGACACAGCGGGTTCAAGTACATAATCAGGCCCGGCATCGAGGTCAACCCTATTCCAGGGAGTCATGAGCCAGTATTCATGGTTGCTGATTGACAGGTAGGTGTTGGGCATGACTATGAATGGTACGACGACGCCCTCACCAGTCCGGACACGGACACAAACCTGCTCGAACAATCCTTGCCGACGGTCTTCGCAGCTGACCGCGCACCCAGCGCCATCCGATGGTCGGTGCTGCCCGTGCCCCATGGCGAACCCGTGGTCCCAGCCCACGTTGGGACACGGGATATGGTGCCTGGCCAGCCGGACGGCCGTGATGGTCGGTATGTCTCCCGTGTCGTGCGTCTTTGCGATGGCCCCGGCCTGTCCTCAACCGGTTGAGGTCCAGTCCAGGATGACGCCGAGTACCGGTTCGGCCTTGGTTTGAATAAGGTGCCAGGCCTCCGCGGCCTGGTCCATGGGGAAGTGGTGGGTGATGAGAGGCAGGGTTTGCAACTGGCCTGTGGCAATCAGATGTAGCGTTCTGTCCATGCGTGCCCGGGTCCATCCGGAGACGGAGTGTAGGGACAGTTCCCCGTTGCGGAGGTCCTGGAGGGAAAGGAGGTCGTCCGTGCCGTGGAATCCGGCGGAGACGATCCGGCCATCCCGGTTCATGCGGGGCAGGATGGCCTGGATGTGTTCGATCGACCCCACGGTGTCAACCAGCACATCCACGCCTCCGGGCAGAAAACCGGCGAGTGTCTCCTGCCAATCGCCGTTCTTTTCATTGCAACGGAGGTGCATGCCGTTTTCCGGGAAGTGCCGCAAGCGCTCCTCATGACGGCCCAGCAACAGGATGCGTGCCCCGCGCAGGGCCAGCGTCTGTGCAGCCCACAGTCCGACCATACCGTCACCCAGCACCACGGCTGCCTCTCCGGGTGCGACCGGAGCGCGGCTCCCACAGTTGTAGCCGACCTGGGTCAGGACCATGCCTGCATAGGCCAGCGGTTCCGGTTGCGGTGGAAGCTTCCAGACACCTTCCCGGGGGGTGACCGACGGGGACACCTGTCCTCCGGAGGGATGGAACATTCCATGGACCTTGCCACTGGCGGCAAAGACGGTTTCGCCCGGTGCCAAATCCGTCACATGGCTTCCGGTTTCCCGCACCACTCCCACTTTCTGGTAACCGGCCACCACGGGGAAGGGGCTCGGTGAGTCGGGCCGCCAGGCCGTGTCCCCGGCGATGCGTTCGCCTCTCAAGTAGGAGCCTTCGGTGCCGTTGCTGATCCAGGAGTGGGTCACGTCGACCACCACGTCGCGGGGTCCGGGCTCGGGGCAGTCCACCTCCCGAACCTCCACGGTGTTGGCCGCGGGAAAGACGACGGCTGTGGCCTTCATCCTGGTCCTCCCGCCGTTGGCACGGCGTACTCTGTTGCCTGCCGGCTAACCGTAGAGAGACGGTTTCTCGAACTCGGGTATCGAAACCGGTTGGCCGGTCCTGACCGATTCGATGCAGGCTTCGACCACCACCATGGCCATATATCCGTCCCAGGCGGAAGGACCGGTTGGTGTTTCCGCTTCCAGACTCGCCGCCCAGGCCACCAATTCGTCCTGGTAGGCCGCGCCGAACCGGCCGGTGTACTCCGGGGCAATCGCCTGTCCGAGGGTTTCCCTGCTGCGGACAACAGGTGTGCCCACGGTGTGACTGGTGACCACGCCGTCCTCGCAACTGATTTCGACATCGACTTCATAGCCGTAGCCGGCCTTGGTATTGAACTCGAGCAGGCCGAGCGCCCCGTTGCGGAACCGTACCTGAATCACGCACAGGTGCGCCGTGCCCGGTGTCTGGCCCGCATCCGGAACAGCCTGGCCGTACACCTCGACAATCTCGTCCTCCATCATCCAGCGTGCCGAATGGATGTCGTGCACCATGGAGTTGGTGACGACGTCCTCGATGGTGCGGGCATCGGGAAAGTGGGCATTGCGATGGACGTTGCGGAAGAGCAGTCGTCGGCCATGACGCCCGGTGTCCACCTCCGTCTTGACTTCCACGTGGGCGCGGTCGTACTCCCGCATGAAACCCACCTGGATCATGCGGCGTCCGATCCCGGTTTCCAGTTCGACCACCCGTTCTGCATCCGGAACGGTGGTGGCCAGCGGCTTCTCAAGGAACACGGGTTTGCCGGCCTCCAGGCATTCGATGGCCAGCCTGGCATGGAGTCCGTCCGGAGCCGCGACGAGCAGGGCATCCACGTCGGGATGGCCGATGATGGCCCGGGTTTGGTCGAACTGCAGTTCGACTCCGTGCCGGTGGGCCACCGCGGCGCGCAGATCGCCGTCGAGGTCCATCACGGCTTTCAGGACCGTACCCGACACCTGGCTGCCGCCGAGGTTGCCGGCGTGGTGGCCGCCCATGGTGCCAACTCCTATCACGCCAACCCTGATGGGCGCATCCATAGGTCAATCCTTTGTGTGCTGGGGGTTCGCAACCAACCCAAGAATGGTTTCTAACCTTACCAATCGAAACCCGGTAGCCAAATCCGCGTACGGGCCGCAGCCTATGCGTCAGACGGGGACTGTGGTTGTTCGATCGCAGTGTGGTTTCTGGACCGGTCCAGCCAAGGATGGATGGGTTTCAACCGGCAACGTCACTGTGTATCCAGCGGGAAGATGGGACGCGGGAGGTTCCGATACTCAAACCTCTGGAGGTTGGCCGTGCACAGGCCTGCCGTATCCATCTCGACAATCCGGGCAGCGATGGGCAGGTATGCGGCCCGATAGGCCACCGCTGCCTTGACGGCAATCATCTTCTGTTCCTCGGGCACGATACCCATGCCACGTATTTGGGCCAAATCGAATGGAGGAGTCTTGCGGCTGTTGAGGATGATGTTCACCCCGCCGGACCTGAGCCAGGCGGAGTCGCCCATGTCCAACGTGTCGCCGTAGAACGCGGCGAAGTGGTTCTGCTTTTGCTCACATGGGATCAGCCCGTCGGAGAGTGCCCTAACGGTGCCGGTCACCGTGATCGGGGAACCGTGAAATTCGTCGGTCTTGCCTCCCACGGATGTGGTGACACTGGAACCCACGCCTGCTTGCCGGCAGGCTCGTACCGCCTCCGGATCGGCGATTACCACCGTGCCTTCCTGTACATCGGCGGCCAGCATGGCCTTCAGGGCGTCGGTGCCGTCTCCTGGTGTTCCGCCTCCGATGTTGTCGGCCGAGTCGACCAGGATCACGGGTCCATCAGGTGTTCCCAGTGCTTCCCGCACTGCTTCGTCTGGCGGGAGCGCCTGGAACACGGCGGCCGATCTGTGGTTCATGAGGGTTTCCTCGAGTTCGGCCGCCAGTTCCCGAGCGAGGTCCGGTGCGTCGTTGGTGTGCACAAACACTGATGCACCGGTCCAAGGGGTGTCCGCATAGGCAAATCCACCGAACACGCTGACGGCAACAACCCGGCTGTCGGCCTTTATGGCGCGAACCTTGTCTTGCACCGCGCGCAAGGGCAGGTCCGAGGTGTCAGTTACCTGCGGCGCCAACAGGCAAGGGATGTTGCGGACGGCCGTCGTCGGTTGCAGCCGACCGGCCAGCAGGCCCTCCAGGACGGTCACGGCCTCCATGCCCTTGGCGCGGAGATCCATGTGCGGAGTTGTGTCGTAGCCCAAAAGGATGTCGGCCTGTTCCGCCAGGTCGGGACTGATGTTGCCGTGCATGTCCAGTTCCACAACGATGGGCACGTCCGGTCCCACAATCGTTCGGATCGCCTCCGTGATGTCCGTCTCCGCGTCCAGGGTCGTTTCGGACACCATGGCTCCGTGCAGGTGGAGCAGGACACCGTCCAAGGGCATGGCGGCCCGGGTGCGGGAACACATCTCGTCCTTCAGAACCTTGTATGCGGACTCCGTAACCGTTCCGGCCGGCAAGGCTGCCGCATAGAAGGTGGGGACGGGCTCCCAGCCCCTGTCTTCCAATCCATCGATCATGCCGCCGAGCCCGGTTTGGGTTCCCCGCAGGTTTGAGAGCAGGTCCGGACCGGCATGCCACGTGGCTCGGAAATCGTCCAGGGTCGTGGGGGTGGGGGCAAACGTGTGGGTTTCGTGCAGCAGTCCGCCGACTGCAATGCGATGGGCCATTGGAGGTTTTCTCTCAGGTGATTGCGGCCTGCCAACACAGGCGATAGAGGTTCACGTTCGTTGCAGATGTGTGTTTGGCGATCAGCCCGACAAGGCTGGCGATGAACACCGCGCGCACTACCGAGATGGCGGCAACCAAGGTACGGCGGGGCCTGTTCGGAGAGTTCATCCGTCCCGGAGTTTGGTCTTGAAACTGGTCCCCGGGCCGATACGGCTTGTCCTACACTTGGTGCCGGTCACTGATGAACCGGGTTGGAGTGGACCGCTGTACGATGGACGCTGAAACAGAGCGCTGGATTCTACGTTACAGGAATTTTGCCAATGCCTTGGAACAGCTTCGCCAGGCTTGTGACCTCGATTCGTATTCGAAACTGGAACGGGCAGGATTGGTGCAGACGTTTGCCTTCACCTTTGAATTGGCTTGGAAGACGCTGAAGGACCTGCTGTTTGCGGATGGACTGACGGAGTACAGTCCCAGAGGCACGCTCAGGCAGAGCCTTCAACAAGAATATCTGACGGATGACGACTGTGAAGACCTGCTGGATGCGCTGGACAAGCGCAATCTGCTGGCGCACACTTACAACGAGGAAGCGGCTTTGCTGGTCGAGGATCTGATCAAGATGAAGTACTTTCCGGCCTTGGAAGGACTTGATGAATCGCTGAAGGTCAGGCTCGACCCATGAACGACGGCCTAAAAGAGCGGAACAGGGCCAAGATTAGGCAGGTACTGGCTTCCTATCCGGGAGTTGAACGGGCGGTGCTGTTTGGCTCGCGAGCCACGGGAACCTACAGGCCGGGTTCCGACGTGGACCTGGCGCTCGCGGGCGATGGCTTGACTCATAGCGATCTCGGTGCGATCGGTGCTGCCTTGGAGGCTACGACCGTGCCTCAGATGGTCGATTTGGTGTTGTGGAATTCCATCGGCAACCGGGTGCTGGAGGACCACATTGACACCGTTGGAGTTGAGTTCTACGTGCGCAGGTAGTTGGCGGGTTCATGGCATCCATTCTCAAGGAAGCGCCACGGCCACCTTCGCCTCCGTAGTTACCCTGCCACGACCTGATTCTTCAGTCCAGCCGTAGGTCAACTGGAAGTTGCTGGTTTCAGGTCTGGTCAACGATGGCGGCAGCCTGACTCTGGGCCGTTTCGTTGACGGATTTGGACTGTCTGCCGTGTTACCGTAACCACTTCACTGGTCACTGCAACAGGGAACACTTGACCATGAAGCTTTCGACAATCCTCGATCACATTGACAGCGGCCACATGGTCCTGCCCGAGTTCCAGAGAGGTTATGTCTGGACTCGGAACCAAGTACGCGGTCTCTATGAGTCGTTGTATCACCGTTATCCCGTTGGCGGGTTGCTGGTTTGGGCAACCACCTCGGACTCCGCGGCACGACGGGGAGACGGTCCGATAACCGATGGAACCGTGAAACTGTTACTTGATGGCCAACAACGGGTGACGTCCGTCTATGGTGTTACCCGCGGGAAGGCTCCTGCATTCTTTGATGGCGACGCCAAAGCATTCACAGGCCTTCACTTCCACTTGGAGCAGCAGAAGTTCGAGTTTTATCGTCATTCCCACATGGCCGACGATCCTCTGTGGGTGGATGTGTCAGCACTGATGGTTGACAAAAAAGGATATCAGGAAGCACTACAAGGACGCCTGCAGGACAAGTCGGAATTTTCCAGCCGCATTTTCGTCTACTACGACCGTCTCAAACAGCTGGAATACATCATGGATATCGACTTCCATGTGGACGAAGTAACAGGCAACGACAAGACCATCGACGTTGTGGTCGACATCTTCAACCGGGTCAACAGCGGCGGTACCAAGCTGTCCCAGGGTGACTTGGCACTTGCCAAGATCAGTGCCTCCCTGCCTGAAGCACGTGATGAGCTGAAAGCCAGACTTCGCGAATGGCGCCGGGCTGGCTTTAGGTTCAACATGGACTGGTTCCTGAGGTGCATCAACGCCGTTCTGACGGGCGAGGCCAGGTTCCATTACCTGCATGATGTCACGGCGGAAACCTTCATGAGGGGTCTGAAACAGGCTTCCCGGAGCATCAACGATGCCCTGCACATGATCGAGGGACGCTTGGGTCTCGACCATAATCGGGTGCTCTTCAGCAAGAATGCCTTTCCGGTAATGGTCCGTTATTTGGATCGGCATAGCGGCCGGCCTGACCACAGGACGCGGGACAAGCTCCTGTACTGGTATGTCCTGTCCGGCATGCTGGGCTGGTTCTCCGGTGCATCGGAATCACGGATTGACCAAAGCTTGGCGGCCCTTGAAGACACCGGAGACGGATTGGACAATCTCATTAAGCAACTCAGCTTGTGGGGTGGCGCGTTGGAAGTCCGCCCTCGACACTTTCAATCATGGAGCATAGGAGCCACGTTTTATCCCGTAATCTACATGCTGACACGCATGGGTGCTGCGCGAGACTGGGGTTCTGGCCTTCCCATCAAGATGGGGATGGTTGGGAATTCCCTTGAACTGCACCACATCTTTCCCAAGTCACGACTGTACAGGCTCGGATTCCCAAGACCAGAGGTTAATGCCCTTGGTAATTTCTGCTTCCAGACGCAGGGTACCAACCAGTCCATCAGTAATCGACTGCCGGTTGAGTATTTTCCGGAGATTGAAGAGGCACATCCTGGTGCCTTGGCTTCACAGTGGATTCCCATGGATGAACGGCTTTGGGAAATGGAAAGGTATCCGGAGTTTCTGGAAGCCCGTAGGGAACTGCTGGCGGCTGAAACCAATCGTTGGTTAGCTGAGCTCCTGCCCGGAGACGAGCGTTGGAGCGATTCCCAGTCCCGGCCTGTGCCGCCGACTGTCTCAAAACCTCCCAGCGACGTAATCGGCACCATCAGTAGCGAGGAGGAGGAGCAGGCCCTCATTGATCTCAACGATTGGGTCGAGGCACAGGGACTCGCCCGGGGTCAAATGGAATTCGTTGTTACCAATGAGGAAACCGGGGTTCAGGAGGCCGTGTTTGACCTAGCCTGGCCTGATGGGTTGCAGTTTGAACTGAGCCAGCCTGTGGCCGTACTGCTGAACGAACCTGCTGAAGTGACTGCTCTGGCCGGTCGTGCCGGCTACCGCTTCTTTACGGAGATTGAGGCCTTCAAGCACTACGTAGAGTCCGAGATCCTTGGACTGTCGGGGAGTCCATCGGACTGAGCCGTAGGCGGGGCAGGGGCTACCATAGTTGGCGAACTTCTGGGTTGGACCTTCAACACTACTACTGTCCTCTCGGCCGGCACAATCGGGTTCCCCGGCAGCTGGGAAACCACCGCTGCGGCCTTCGGCAGAGTTGCTGCCCCAGAACGAGTAGAGGTTGCCCCGGCGCAGTAGGAAGCTGAACTGCACCGGCCGGCCCTCCACGGCCGACAGACCCGCTCCGCGGACGGTACCCTCGGCGTGGGCGCGGAAGGAGGCCCTGTAACCTACTACAGCACTTCTCGTTGCAGTGATGCTCATTCCGGGGCTGAATGCCTACCCGGTAGGAATAGCCGAGCAGCCCGACGGATATCTACTGGCGCGCGTTTTGGCAAAAGGGCCGGACCAGTCGAGGATCTTTCTGTTTCTGGTCAGCAATCTGTGTCCAGCCAACAATGCAGTGGCAACAATAATGCGGTCTGCCGGATCGCGATGGAAATCCTCCAAAGCGGCGGCGTGCATGGCAATGGCACCGTCCATCGGAATTTCCTGCATACCGTGTCCCAGTAACGCCTCCCGTATATTGCCAACGGAGTTCGAGAGGCGGATCCTTCCCTTCTCCACGAGCAGCCTGATTTCCCAGAAGCTGATGGCTGACACTGCCACCTGGTGTCGGGGCCATGTTTCGTCCACCATGGACACGGATGTGGGGCCGAAATGCGTGGGTTCTTGGTTTCCGGTTACCTCAAGCAGGACATGGGTGTCCAGCAAAATCACGTGTTCTCCGACCTCTTCGGATCAGTGTCCGCCTCTGTTTCCATGTCGGTGGGGCTGACGATGTCGCCAATAATCTCTATATCCGAAGCGAGCAGGCCCCAAAGTGGACGACGCGGCGGTTCCACAGGTACGAACTTTCCAACCGGTTTTCCCTGTTTGGTAACGAGGATCTCTTCGCCTGTGGCCGCGACTTCGTCAATCAAGGACTGGCATTTTGCCGTGAACTCGGTGGCCCTGATGGTGCGGGTCTGAGGGGTGGTCATTCGAGGGTTCCCTGTTCTCAAGACAGCGGGAACGATAGGTCATGAGGCGCGATCATATCACCATGCCAACAAGCTATGGTTCGGACAGTTTTGAGCCGGTTTCCTGCTTCATTTCCGGGACTGGCGGCACTGTCGGCATGACGGGAAGGTAAATCGGGGGGGGGGCTGCTTGACAAGGGTATTTGCACAAAGGTGCCATGATTGGTGGGGCCTGTGCGAAGGCATGACCGACCGGTACACTGGGGGTCTCTACACCAATCCAGTCCCCGGCGTGTGGTCATGCTTCGCACTTCCTCATTGTATCCGCTGTCCCGCGAGCTGGAGCGGCACCTGCCGTCGGTCCAGGGCCGTCTGCGCCGGGGCCTGGCCCTGTGGGTGAAGGGCACGCTGCTGGCCCACAACGGCTGCCAGGATGCGGTGGCCGCGGCCCTGGAGACGCACGGCGGCTTCGAGACGGTGCGCCGGGAACTGCGGGAGTGGACCTGCGACGATGGCGACCGCATTCTGTCCTGGGGACCGGCGACGGAGGTGGACGCGGAGGCCTGCTTCCCGGAGCTGCTGCGCTGGGTGCAAGCGTGGTGGACGCCCTGCGGGGAGGATGCCGACCCGGCGTCCCTGGTCCTGGCCCTGGACCCCACGCACCACCGGGATGAGTGGGTGGCCCTGGTGGTGAGCGTGGCCTACCGCCAGCAGGCGCTGCCGGTGGCCTGGCATGTGGTGGCCGCCCAGGCCCGGGAGTCCTGGCGCGCGCATTTCTGTCGCCTGCTGCGGCTGCTGGCGCCGGCGGTGCCGGAGGGGACGCGGGTGCATGTCCTGTGCGACCAGGGGCTGGGCAGCCGGGACCTGTGGCGGCAGATTGTGGCCCTGGGCTGGCATCCGGTCCTGCGCTATCCGCCCCACATCACCTTCCGCCCGACCGGCGGCGCGCGGGTGCCGGCCCGCTCCCTGGGTGGCGGTCCGGGCACGCTCTGGCTGGGGGCGGGCGCGGCCTTCGGGGAGCAGCCCCTGTCCGGTACCCTGATCGTGCTGCATGCCCAAGGCCACGAGGAGCCCTGGCTCCTGCTGACCGACACCCCGCCGGACCGGACCGACGTTGACCTCTACGCCTGCCGCCACTGGATTGAACAGGGCTTCCGCGGCCTCAAGCGGGGCGGCTGGCAGTGGCATCGTACGCGCCGGCGCGACCCCGTGCGCGTGGCCCGGCACCTGCTGGCCCTGGCCGTGGCCACGCTGCTGGCCGTGGCCTACGGCACCCGCCATGAGGAGGCCCGCGTCCGCGGCCTGCGGCCGGGGCAGCTGCGCCAGCCGCCCGCCGAGGCGCGCCCGGCACCCCGTCGGCGCCGCCTCAGCCTGCTGCGGCAGGGCGCGGCCTGCCTGCGGCGCCTGCTGGCCCGCAACCGCCTCTGGGCCCGGGTCTGGCTAACCCCGGTGCCGGGCCCCGACTTGGCCGGCGGCCTGCGCTGTCTCTCGCCCCCCGTCGCCTGAAGGCGCTCCCCCCCGTTCTCCAATCCAGGGCCCCCGAGGCCGCGCCCGCGTGCGGCCCGACCGCCCCTGCCCGCAGGAACCCGGATGTCCGCATCCGCATCCGTTCCAGGGCTCGGCCGGTGGTCCCGACCAAGGCCGGTGTCGGCCTCGGAGTCTCCCCATACCCCGATCCGACCCTGTCGGACCGGAACACACTCTTAATTCACTTAGGAAATACCCTTGTCAAGGGGGGGCTGCGGCCCCCAAAGGCAATCGCACGGGACCTGCTATCGTTGATGCAGCTTCCAACCACATCGAAAGAGGTGTGCCGTGCGATTGCTGCACAATATACTCCCCTTGGCACCCTGCGGCAAACCGCAGGCGGATCACTTCGGCCACCTGGTGGAACTGCTGCAGTGGCAGCCGGAGCGCGTCAACTTCACCAACCTCGAGCACTGCGGCGGCCGGTCGGCGCGCACCCATGCGCGCTGGTTTGCGCGGGACTTTCCCTTCGCCCGCCTGGCCGTGGCCGCCTTGGGGGCGGCGCACCCGCTCCCGGTGGAGGGTGCCCCGGGCCCCTTTTCCCTGCGCAATCCCAGGCATCACAATCTCGAGCAGGAAATCCACAAAAGAATTGGCACCGGGTCGGCCCCGGGCCGAAACCCCTCCAATTCCGGGGCCGGCCGCTGCCGCATCCCCCCGGAACGCCTCTGGCTGCGGGCACCCCCTCGTGCATCGGGGCCGGCCGGCCCCTGAACACGGTTTCCGAACCAAACCGGAACACCCGGTCAGGCCTCAAAATGTGTCCGAACCATAGCCTGCAACCAGGCAGTTTCCAAGTCTACACGTGTGGTAGACCCGATGCCAACGGGAATCTGTTCAAAGATGATGCCCAGAAGGATGTGGGTGTCCAAAATCAACACGGATGGAGAACTCGATCCGGGTTTGAATCTGCTTCCCACTCCACATCGATTGGACTCATAATGTCACCGGCAAACTTGAGCTGGGACGAGTACTTGCCCCATGGTGGATGCTGTGGGGTTTCCATGGGTACAAACTTTCCGATGGGCTTGCCGCGTTTGGTGACGGTGATGCCTTCACCGGTGGCGGCGACCTCATCCATGAGCCTCAGACACTTTGCCTTGAACTCGGAGGCTTTGATCATTCGGGATTCATGTGTTGCCATGTTGGACACCAATGATTCAGGGGATCGCGAAACCGGTGGATGTCAATCCCAATTCAGGCACAGTGTACATAAAGTGACCATGTTGTTGACCATGATCATGGCCGGTCGGCATCGGTGGATCTCAACCAACCAGACTGTTGGATGGTTGCAATCCTTGGTCGGGCCCCAAGGCTATTAACAGTCCTGTTGGCCGGCATGACTGGGTCCTCCGGCAGCCAAATATCCGTGGCTGCAGCCGTCGGAGCTGTTGCTGACCCAAAACGAATACAGGCTGCCCTGACGCAGCAGGAACCTGAACTGCACCGGTCGGTCGGCAACGGCCGAAAGGTCCGGGTCATCTCTCCAAACTACCTTGGCCCTGGTGCTGTTCCCCGTGATGGGACGGCACAGACTGGCCGTGAACGGCGGAATCGCATCCCCGTGTTCATCGACGACTTCAACCCTCAGTTCACCGGCTGGACAATCGACATTGACGAAGAGGTGGCTGCCTGAAAACCGCACGGGTCGAGTGGACAGTACCCCTTGCTCCGGTCCTGCATCCAGGGACGCAAACCCGTCCCTGCGCAGCGTGGCCAGTCCGGTGGAGCCACCGGCATACATCGCGTTGTCCTGTTCAAACCTGCCGGTTTCGCCGGTCTTCAGGACCGACCCCTGACCCGAGAAGGCACCGAAGTAGAACCAAAGCTCATCGTCCATTACCAGGCAGAGGCCGCCGGCCGCGTGGATGTATCCGTAATTCCAATCGCCCCAGTGGCGGCTGGACGCGATGAAGGCCTGCCGGTGCGGACGATGCCAGTGGAAGCCGTCCCTGCTGTAGGCCAGCTGGATGTCGTTGATTTTGGGTCTGCCCAGACGCGCCGCATCCGGGTTCTCCGGGCCGTGGAAGATGGCCAGGGCCCCCAGCAGAATGCTTTCGTAGGCCACCGCGTTGACATCGTAGAGCTGGGTCCTCAAACCCAGGAATCGGTCGGGTCGATCCAGCCGGTCTGTCCGCACCCAGCGGACCTGTTCCCCGTCCTGCCAGCGGGATGCCATCACAAAGTCCTCGTGTTCGTGGTAGGAACGTGCCCGCCGGTTCCAACTTTCCCTGATGCTGAACACCCACTGATCGCGGAAGGGGTTGTGGAAAAAGCTGGAATTGTCCCCGCAACGGGAAGTGGCTCCCAGATCCTGCCAGTGAACTCCGTCCGGCGACCGATAGACATGGCCGGCCTGCCCTCCCGGCCAGCGCCAGTAGACGAACATCTTGTAGCGGGAGGCGGGTTCGGCACTCCCGTCCCGCCAGATCAGTGCTCCGTCCCGCCGATGGGCCTTCGGATTGTGGATGACGGCATTGGTTCCGGGAACCACGTCCAAGTCCGGTCGGTGCCAGTTCAGGCCGTCCTCGCTGACGGCCAGGGCCGTGCCGTCGAACCAGCCGGCCTGGTACCACAGCTTGAACAGCTGATCCTCAGGGTCGTACCACGCGCCGTCGTTGAACGGTGCCGCCACCGGACAGTGGCCGTTGTTCAGTTCCAGGACGGTTTGAGGCCAAAGCACCGGCGCAGACGGATGCATGCGGGCCGCATGGTACGTGCGGCGCAGAGTGGTGTGCTCGATGAGGAAGTCGTCAACGAACAGCTGCCTGCCGGTGTCGATGGGCAACACTTCCGGTGGATTGGCAAGATACGGGACCGGCAGGGGATCGGAGCCCGGGCCTATGGTTCGGGGCGGCCAGGGGTTTGGAAGTCCGATTCCGTTGGGAAGCTTTGAGACCATGACTCTCTGTCCCTTTGCTCTTGGTGATTACTGGTGCTTTGTTCTTGGTGAATAGGGGTGTTGTGACTGGCTTCTGCAACTCGAGTCCGGGTGGATCTGTCTTCTCCGCCTGTCTGGGTTCGTTCCGTGAGCAGGGCGGCATCTCGCAATGGGGCATCTACGATGTTGTCTCCGCGTCGTGGCACCGCGCATGGATGTTACAGGTGGCATTGGCATCCGCGTCCAACACAACCCCGTCCCCGCAGCGAAACCTGCCCCATTGACGATGGCCCCTGCAAAACAGGTCCGTCCGGGAGGCTTCTGTGCGGCGTGTTAGCATGACACGTCCACTACTTCAATTACACGTGTACGTGCCAAATGGAGGCTCTGTAATTTGAAAGGCAAGCTCACCCTCACAATTGATCGGGATCTGATTCCTGTAGCCAAACGGCACGCACGTTCTGTCGGCAAGTCCCTGTCTGCCCTTGTCGAAGAGGCGTTGCGGGAGATGACCGGCGACCAGAGAGAGACATTTGCGGCTCGGTGGCGAGGATCACTCAAGATCGTGGAGCGCGACGAGCCTCGCTTTCAGGCGCTCAAACGGAAGTACCTCAGGTGATTCTGCTGGATTGCTATGTGTTGTTGGATGCGGTGCTGGATCGCGCAGACCATGCCGGCGAGGCCAACGCGCTCCTGGACTACATCGAACGGGCCGGTTACCCCGCGTTCATGGCATGGCACACGGTGGCCAATCTGTACTACATTGCCCGGCCCCACTACGGGCGGGACAAGACAGTCGCCTTCATCAGACAACTGACGACCATCGTGTCCGTGGTCAATACCGATTCCGATGCGGTGCACTTCGCCGCCGGGCTCGCGCTGACCGACTTTGAAGATGCGCTGCAAGTTGCGGCGGCTCGCAACTGCGGTGCCTGGTACATTGTGACCCGCAACATCAAGGACTATGCCCGTTCACCGATTCCCGCGATCCGGCCCGGGCAGGCATTGGTGGAAATCCGCTGACCGGTAACGAAGCAACCGGCATCCAACGGACCAAACAGTCCCATTCGAGCCCTTTGCGTATGGCTGTCGGTACACAAGGCCGCGGCCAACCAAAAGGCATCGTCCAGCCCCGGCAGCGCTGGGCGGGTTCAGGGTGGTTCCCCCGTTATTGATCCTTGGAGGGGTGACGCAGACGTGATGCGTCCGCCGGCCACTGGGGCCGGTCGGAACGACGAATACCTGTTGGGGGTCAGTCAAAAGAGCATGCGATGGTCGCTGATCAGTCCCGCAGCATCGGGGCTGGGGAAGCGCCTATGTGCTACGCTGAATCCACCAATCGGTACCCAACTGAATATTCACAGGAGACACCTATGAGGTTGCTGAAGATCCTTGGCCTGTTGGCCGTCCTGATGGTCGTGCTGGCGGCGTGCGCACCTGCCGCGCCAGCCGACACGGGCGACGACATGATGGCGGAGGAAGCATCGATGCTTCCGGACGATGCCGCTGATGAACAGGTGCTGCGCATCGCCACCGGGTCGACCGGGGCCAACAGCTTCACCTTCTATCCGATGTCGGGCGGTGGCGACCACCAGAGCTGGATGCCCCTGCTGTACGTGCCCCCGCTCTTCTTCGACGTGGACGGCAACCTGAGCTACGGCGTGTTCGACAGCGCGGTGGCCAGTGAAGGCGACACGGTCTGGACCTTCACCGTGGACTCCCGGGCCCAATGGTCCGACGGCACGCCCATCACGGCCCAACAGGTGGTGGGAACCTGGAACCGCATGGCCGATCCCCTCACGGAGCACGGCCGCATTCCGCAGTACATCGGCAATGTGCAGGGCTTTGCCGCAGCCCGTGCCGACGAGGCTGACACCATCTCCGGTTTGGTGGCACTCGACGACAGCACGGTGCAGGCGACCCTTGAGGTACCCGATTCCATTTTCCACTGGCGCATTGCCACCACGCACACGAATCCGATCAAGATCGACGACGTGACGGACGAGAACCTGAGCACCTTCTGGCTGCCCGAGAACGAGCCTGCTGTCAGCGGCCCCTACATGCTCACCGAGTATGACCCGGATCTGGGCGTGGCCACTATGGAACCCAACCCCAACTGGTGGATGGACGAAGGGCCGTACCTGAACCGTATCGAGTTCATGTTCGTGACGGACCAGAACACCGCGGCCACGATGGTGCAGAACGACCAGGTCAGCTTTGTCATGACCGGCCTGCCGCCGGCGCTTCGGGCTGCCCATCCCGACTACTTCCGGACGATCAAGTCCATCGGCTTCAACTCCTTCTGGATCACGGATCAGGTTGAGCCGACCAGCGATCCCAAGGTTAGGGAAGCCCTGTACCTGGCGGTCGACATGGAGGCAGTGCACAAGGCCGCCTTCCCCGAAGGCAACGCGGCCCTGCCGACCCAGCTCCTTGATCCCAATGTGAGCTGCTGGGATCCCGACGCCAACTGGGGCGACGACTACGATCCCGAGGCGGCGCGGGCGGCTTTGGCGGCATCCAGCTACGGCAGTGCCGAGAACCTGCCCAAGCTGCGGGTCACCCCCCGGGCCTCCGCACCGACCCTGAACCGTGCCCTGGAAGCCGTCATGGAAATGTGGCGTCAGAACCTGGGCATCACGAACATTGAGTTCAAGACGCGTCCGGATGAGTTCGGCGAGGATGCCGCACTGGTCAACCTGTCCCGCGACGACGTGGTCATCCGCTTCCCCGACGGCGCAACCTACGCCTGGGTGGGCATGCACAGCGGCGGCCCCATCGCCCGCGGTTCGATGCTCAAGGGCTACAACAACCCTGAGGTGGACGCCCTGATTGAGGCCGCCCAGGCCCTGCCGCCCGACGATCCGGGCCGGTGCGAGAACACCCGCGCCGCCCAGGAACTCTTCATGGCGGACCGTGTCGGCATGTTCTTCGGCATTCCCGAAGGCTACGGCAGTGTGGGCGAGGAAGTGGCCAACTTCGAGCGCGGGCCCGATGTGGGCCTGATCGCCCCCTGGCGCATCTACATGCGGGAGCAGTAATCCTCCCCGTACCTTGCCTGTCAATCCCGGACACGGTTGAACCGCGTCCGGGATTGACCAACGAATTGTGTGTATTGACCGGTATTGACTTGGTTTTGGGCCGGATCCCATGACCGTCTATCTATTCACGCGCCTGGTGCGCTGGGGCAGCGGCCTGCTGCTCATTCTCTTCACCTCCTACGCCATGATGTTCTACGGCGCGGGGGACCCCATCAAGCGCATGTTTCTGGACCAGGAACAGGGCAGCCTCGTGCTTGAGGAGGATGTGCTGGAGGCACTGCGCAAGAAGTACGGCATCGACCAGCCCTTCCCGGAACAGTTCCGGCGCTACCTCGCCAAACTGGCCGTCGGCGACCTGGGCTTTTCCATCCGGGAGAAGCGGCCGGTCAACCGCATGGTGCAGGTCCGCCTGCCCATTTCGATGCAGATTGGTTTTGCCGCCGTTCTGTTCATGGTGATTGTGGGCATTCCCTTGGGGGTGTGGGCAGCCCTGCGCCACAACAGCGTGGTGGATCAGTTCATCGTCGGATTCATCGTGTTCATCAACGCGGTGCCCATCTTTGTGATCACCCCGCTCCTGCTCTGGTTCCTGGTCGTGGTCGTTGGCATCATGGATGTGCCCTACGGCTGGAAGGGTCTGTTCCATGGCCAGGTGATCCTGCCCGTAATCGTGCTGAGTTTCGGTGCCATGCCGACCGTCATCCGGCAGACCCGCGCCGCGATGCTGGACACTCTCTCCCAGGACTACATCCGCACGGCGCGGGCCAAGGGCCTGACCAGCCGCCTGGTGATCTTTCGGCACATGCTGCGGCCCGTCCTCATCCCGGTCCTGACCTCCGTGGGCCTGATCATGATCGGCCTGGTCAACGGTGCCCTGTTCATTGAACTCATCTTCAACATCCCCGGCTTTGGCCACATCGCCATCACGGCCCTGCGCACCGTCGACTATCCGGTGATCATGGCCACCGTGTTCATCGGCGCCCTGATCGTGATGGTGGGCAACATGCTGGTGGACCTGGCCTACCCCCTGCTGGACCCGCGCATCACCCGCTAGGCGACCGCACCCATGGCTGCCACGGCTCCCAGCGAACGACTGACATCCCTGTCCCAGCCTGAGGAGGTGGCGCAGCGGAACCTTTGGAAGGAGGCCCTGCACCGGCTGTTCCTGAACCGCCTGGCGACCCTGGGGCTGATCGTGGTGGTTCTGTTCATCCTGGCGGGGTTGGTGGGACCTTACATAACTCCCTACGACTTTCTGGAGCAGGAAATCGACAACGCCCTGGCCAAGCCGACCATCCAGCATTGGCTGGGGACGGATGCCCTGGGCCGGGATATTCTGTCGCGCCTGCTGCACGGGGCGCGCACGGCGGCCTTCGTGGGCTTCTTCACCACCGCCATCTCCCTTTTCATCGGCATCGTGCTGGGCGGAATCGCCGGTTATGTGCGGGGTTTGGCGGACGAATTCCTGATGTGGCTGACGGACGTGACCATGTCCGTGCCGGGCCTGCTGCTGGCCATGCTCATGAACACGGCGCTGAAGCGGCCGATTGCGGCCTGGTTCGACGACATGTACATGCAGACCAAGAACCCCTTCTACCTCGACACCCTGTGGCTGGACTTCGTGCTGGTGTTCGGGGCACTGGCCTTCATCAGCTGGCCCGGGTTCGCCAGGCTGTTGCGCGGCCAGGTACTGTCGGTGCGCGAGACCCTCTATGTCGAGGCGGCACGGGCCATTGGCGTCGACGAACGCCGCATCCTGACCCACTACATCATTCCCAACGCCATCGGTCCCATCATCGTGACCGTGACCGCAGGCGTGGGCGGGGCCATCACGCTGGAATCCGGCTTGAGCTTTCTGGGCATCGGCGTACAGCCTCCCAACGCCAGCTGGGGTTCCATGCTGAGCGACAGTTTCAGCCTTTGGATTTCCTTCCCCCACCTGATGATCATTCCGGCAGCCACAATTGGAGTTATCGTATTCGCGTTCACCTTTCTCGGTGATGGGCTCAACGACGCCCTCAACCCGCGACAGGTAATCAAGAAGTGATCAGTGCCGGGTCGGCCGCCATCCGACCCAAGCTCAAGGAGCAAATTCGTGTTTGAACATCCCTGGAGTGGCGTCTTCGCCGCCACACTCTGTCCCTTCGAACCGCACTTCTACGACATCGACGCCGAGGGCCTGCAGGCCTATACGCGCTACTTGGCTTCAGTGCCCAACCTGAAGGGTCTGGTCTGCAACGGCCACACCGGTGAGGTCATGGGGCTGAGGCCGGAGGAACGGGCGGAGGTCGTACGCCTCATGAAGGAGGTCGCAGGCGACTGCAAGGTAATCTCGGGCATCTGCTGCGAAGGCAGTTTCGAGGCCATCGACCATACGGAGGCGGCCCGGGAAGCCGGGGCCGACGCCATTCTCCTGATGCCGGCGCACCACTGGCTGCGCTTCGGACGCACGTCAACCACCGCCGTGGGCTACTTCGAGGATGTGGCGGTGGCGACCGGCGTGCCCATCATCGTCCATCAATATCCCCAGTGGACCAAGGCCACCTACACGCTTGAGGAAATGCTGGCACTCACCGACATCGACGAGGTGGTGGCCATCAAGATGGGGACCCGAGACATGTCGCGCCTGGGACACGAGCATCGGGTGCTCAAGGAGCATGCCCCCGACGTCCCGCTGCTGTCCTGCCACGATGAATACCTGTTGGCCTCGCTTTTGGCAGGAGCGGACGGAGCCTTGGTCGGGTTTGCCGGTTTTGTCCCGGAACTGATCGTCGATCTGGTCCACGCGGCGCTGTCCGGCGACTACGAGCGCGCCTATGCCACCCAGGAGGTGGTGTACCGGCTGAACAAGGCGGTCTACCGGTTCGGCGAACCCTCTTCGGACGCCCATCAGCGCATGAAGATGGCGATGCATCTGCAGGGGCGCTTCCCCTCGACCACGGTCAGGCCTCCGCTGCGCCCGTTGGACGATGAAGACATCCAGCGCATCCAGACCGATCTGGCGGAGTCCGGCTTCGACGAGTGGTACGGCGCCCGCGGGCTGCTCCAGGAAGTTGACGCTTCGGTGCTGGCCGTCGGCTAATCGCGTCCGGGAGGAAATCCACCATGACCAAGGGCGACCGGCTGCCTGCCGAGTCCCGAACATTCCGGGACGAGGCCACGCAGGTTGAAATCAGGCAGATCACAGCGCATCCGTCGATCCACCACCAGCCGTTCTTCCTGGTGCCCGCCTATGACGACGCCATGCGCTGGACCCTGTTCACCTCGGAACGCGGGGGTGCGCCGCAGATTTTCGTGGAGGATCGCGCCTCTGGCGATCTGGTGCAGCTCACGGACCGCGATGATGTGGCCGACTTTTCCATCCATCCGTCCCACGACGGGAACTGGATTTATTTCACCACCGGCAGCGGTGGCTGGCGCGTCCACACGGAGACGTTTGCCGAAGAGCAGTTGATCGACTTTGCAGGCCTGGCCATGCGGGATGAGGGCATGGTGGCGGCCGCCATGGGCACGACCGCCCTCAGCCGCTGCGACCGCTATTGGGCCGTACGCTTCAAGGACGGGGACGAGGCCTGCATCGCGGTTGTCGATGTGACCGCCGGAACCCACGAGGTAGTCCTGCGCCGGGACGATGTGTCCCACATGCAGTTCTGCCCCGACGATCCGGACCTGCTCTTCTATGCGGGACCGCTTAAGGATCGCGTGTGGCTGATTCGGCGCGACGGAACCGGCAATCGCCGCCTGTACGAACGTTCGCCGGGTCAGTGGATCACCCACGAGGCCTGGATCCCGGGCACGCGGGAGGTGGGGTTTGTGGACTGGCCCAAGGGTATGCAGGCCGTGCACGTGGACACGGGCCGGGTGCGGTCCGTCACATCCTTCAATGCCTGGCACGCGATTGCGTCGTCCGACGGACGGCGCATGGTTGCCGACACCAATTACCCGGACATCGGCATCCAGGTGTTTGATCCGCTTGACGGGTTGGGCGAACCCTCCCTGCTTTGCCGGCCGCAGGCCAGCAGCCTGGGCGACCACTGGAACGGTCCGTTTCCCTACGAGGACGGTCCCATTGCCGTGTATGCACCGCAGCACACCCATCCGCATCCATCCTTTTCCCCGGATGGGCGGCACGTGATTTTTACCAGCGATGTGTCGGGCCATGCACAGGTGTACGAGGCGACCCTGCCGGCCTGACCACCCGTCCCATCCGGCAGCCCGGTCCGGCGGTTGCCTGAGAAGCGGACCCAGCCCAATCCACGCCGGCCAGGGAGGCTTGCCGCAATGGTGCCTGACAGACCTGTTGACATCGCCGTGATTGGAGCGGGCAACCGCTCCTCGACCATCTATCAGGGCCTGTTCCAAAGTCTGCGCCCCTGGGTGAACGTGGTGGCCGTCTGTGATCCGGTCAAGGAGCATGCGGACCGCTACGCGGACGCGGTCGACGCACACGCGTTCTACGCCCTGGACGAACTGATTGGGGCCGACTTGGTGGAAGCGGCCCTGGTGGTGGCTCCCATTGACGTGCACCACGCCATTTCCGTGACCCTGTCCCGGGCCGGTGTCCACCATCTGGTCGAGACCAGCATTGCCAGTACGTTGTGGCAGGCCCGCAACATGGTGCAGGTGGCGGACGAGCACGGGGTGAAGTTCCGGGTGGGCGAGAACTTCATTCGCTTCCACTTCGATCGCATTGCCAAGGAGATAGACAAAACCGGGTTCATCGGGCCTGTCGGCCGCATCCTTTGCCTGCACGACCATCCCGGGTACCACAACAACTCCCGGTGGCTGGCGTTCTACGGGGCCCACCCCGAGACCGCCCAGGCGGTCAACCACCGCATGTCGGTGGAACCGCATTGGGAGGCCCCGCATCGCTACCACGAGGACGAAGGCTTCCGTTGCCACTTCTTCCGCTTTCCCGGCAACCGGCTGGTGACGGACCTGGCCGGGAACATCAAGGGCATGCTGGGCCGCTATCCGCGTCCCGGCTATACGGAGTTGGCGGGCACCCGCGGTGCGATTGTGCGGGCGGCCACGGAGCACTGGCACGGTGCGGGCGAGGTTCGCTGGTGTTCCGACGATGCGCTGAGAAACGGAGCGCGCCACGATCATGTGTTCCCGATTGAGCACGTGGTGGAGGACGACCAGTGGATTTGCGACCGGGTCGAGTTGCCCGGCGGACCGGTGGAGTTCCGCAACCCGAATCTCCTGGCCGTCTCCCATCCCAGGGCCTATTACCTGTCTTCGGTCGCGTCCCATGTGACGGACTTCGCCAACGAGGTGCGCGGTTCGGACCATTGCGAGTTCACCCCGGCGGATGCCGTCATGTCGATGGAGATGGAGGTGGGGTGCCGGGAGTCGATGCTGCGCAACGGCGAGGAGATTTCACTGCCCCTGGCGGACCTGGACATTGAGGCCGAACGACGGGTGCGCGACGAACTACGGACCAAGCATGGCGTGGATCCTCACGACGCAGAGGCGATGATGAGTATCATGATCGCCCGGCCTTGACGGTTGCATGGTCGCTCACATGCAGTTGGTCTCCCGTCGGCTTGGCCGTGCCACCTTGCCGGCGCGGCCCCGGACGAATTCGGGACAGACCTTTGCCGCACCCGGGTGTCGTATGGCCCGGAACCGGAAGACTCCACGATGAATCTGGGTTTGGCGGCCATCGCCGGCCTCGCCGCGGCCCTGTTGACACCGGTGGTTTGGCTGGTGTTGCGGCTTGCCGGCGCGGTGCCGGCGTTGGCTCTGGCGGCCGACATGCGCCTGTGGCGCCTGCATCTGGCTGCGGGACTGTTCGGGCTTGTGGTGGCCTGGGGTGTGTCCCGACTTGTGCAGGGCTTCGCCGAACGGGTATCGATGCCGTGGATGCTGGCCGGCGGGTATGCCGGTGCGGTCCTGTCGTCAATGATTTTCTTTCCGCTGGTCGCGTTGTTTTAGTGGTGGCGGTGCAATCTGCCAACAGGCCTTGTTTCCAACAATTTTCGCTACCGTTTCCAAACCGGCGCGACCAGCCTGTGGCCGCCTCGGTCCCTGCATGGACGGCGCTATCGGGGCCGACCGCCGGCAACTGCAAGGAATGCCAAGATGAACGTTGACGTGCAAAGCCATGTGTTTCCGCAAGCGTACGCCGAATTGTTGGTCGATGCGCCCGGGTCCGTCACGGCCGAGCGTGCCGGTCCTTCCCGGTATCGGTTGCAATATGGTGACACCCAGGTGTTCATGCTGGACCTTGAGGATTACGCACCGGAACGCAAATTGGAGGCGATGGACGCGGCCGGCATTGACATCTCGGTGCTGAGCGTGAACATTCCATCCCCTTCACGATTGCCTCCCGAACAACGTCTCGCCGGAGCCCGGATCTGCAACGAGTACCTGGCGGACCTGGTCGGATCGAGCGGAGGCCGGTTTGCGGCCATTGCCTCGCTGCCGCTGCCCGACGTGGACGCGTCCGTGGCGGAACTCCGCCGGGCCGTGCACCACCTGGGTTTGCGAGGAGTGTTCCTGTGTTCGCACTTGGACGGGGTGAACCTGGACGATCCCAGCCTGGAACCGTTCTATGCCGCGGTGGCCGATCTGCAGGTGCCGCTGGTCCTCCATCCGACCGTCCCCACCTGGGGCGGTCACGTCAAGGACCATTCGATGATCCCGATGGCCGCGTTCATGGTGGACACGTCCTTTGCCATGCTGCGCCTGATCCTGGGCGGCGTCATGGAAAGGCACCCCGCGCTGCAGGTGGTGCACCCGCACGTGGGCGGGGTACTGCCCTATCTGATGGGCCGGGTTCAGGAACAGACGGAGGTCAAGCGCCGCGGGCGGGACCACATCTCGCAACCGCCCGCCAGCTACTACGAACGGGTTTGGCTTGACCTGGTCACGCCGTCCGCCCAGGCCATGCGCTATGCCCTCGAGTTCGCCGGACCCGCGCGGCTCATGTTCGGCAGCGACCATCCCTGGGTGTCGATCGAGGTCATCCAGGACTACATGCGCGAAGGCCTTGAACTGCCGGAGGAGCAAATGGCCGCGATCCGCGGCGGCAATGCCGCTTCCCTGTTCGGTCTCGAGATGCCCCAGGCCAAGACCTCCCTCCCGGACGGCAATCCGGAATGTTCCTGAAGCTGATTTGGCTGTTGCTGGCCGGCGGAGCCGGCACATTGGCCCGGTTCGGCACGGTGACCCTGGCGCAGCGTCTGTGGCCCCTCCACTGGCCCGTCGGCACGGCGGTTGCCAACGTCCTCGGCTGTCTGTTGGCGGGGATGGTTTTCGGTTGGCTGCAGAACCAGAAGGTGGCCAACGACGATGTGCGCCTGGTGCTACTGGTGGGCTTCTGCGGTGCCTATACGACCTTTTCGGCCCTGGTGCTTGAGGCGGGCCAACTACAGCAGGAGTACGGCTGGCTGTCGGCTTTGGGCCTGATGGCCCTGCACTTGGTCCTGGGTGGCCTGGCACTGGCGGCGGCCTGGGCTGCCATGGTGCGCTGGGGTTGACCCCGTTCCCGTTGCGTTTCCATCAGTCACCTTGCAGTCTGCCGGCGCGGACTGCGTTCAGCAGTTGCGGTCCCCGCAGGATGGCCACCAAGGTGGCGGCTTCCGCGATGAAACCCGCCAGCAATGTGGAAATTCCCAGGACTGCGCCTGTTAAGCCGACCAGGGGCAGGAGCAGGACGGCACCAACGATCGCGGACATGCGCGCTATGACACTGGGTGTGACGGCCAGGGTTCGCCGTTCGACCAGGGTCAGGCCCTGCATCCAGGAGCGAACGGCGACGATGGGGGAGAAGGCGGCGAAAATCATCAAGGGGACTATGCAGGGCATCGCCAGTTCCGGCTCCAGACCGACCAGATCCAGCAGGATTGTGTTGCGCAGTGGCGTCCAGAACAGGGTCAATGAGATGAGCAGCGAGACCAATCCTGCCAGGGCGTTGAAGTTGCGGATGGTCGTGCCCTGCGGATCCATGTGCTGAAAGGCGGAGGCCATGGTGCGGGTTTCGTTGAGCCATCGATACGGCCACTGGCCCAAGGCGTAGACCACGGCCAGGACCGCCAGCCACAATTCCCCATCGTCCTGCCGCGCGATGACCAGGTTGATCAGGGGGCGTGTGAACTCCTGCAGCAGGACCATGGTGCCCAGCGGCCAGAAGAAGCGAAGCAGCCGACCGTAGGTCAGTGGCCGGGTCTCGGATCGGACATGCAGGCGCGTGCGCCAGATGTCGGTTCGGTGCCGCCAAACACCGACACCGGTCACGATCGCTTCCATCACCGCGGACGCGTAGAGGGCCATGACGGGCAGGAGAACGGGTTGTGCCTGAACCGCGGGCATCCGCAGCGCGAGGAGCACGGCCAAAGCCGCCGCCGCAAAGCCCAGCACGGCCGAGTAGCTCGAATAGCGGGTATGGTGGTTTCTGATTAGGGGGCCAACCAGACAGTAGGCGATTCCTTTGAGCATGGGGTGAAGGAGCAGCAGCGCCAGGATGCGCTGGGTGTCGTCTATCACCGTGGGACTGACGCGGTGCAGGCGCAGCAGCAGTGCGTGTCCGGACGGGGTCAGCGCAGCTGCGGCCTGAACAGCCATGATCAAACCCGACAGCATCAAGGTGGCCGACACCACCACCCCAAACGATTGCCTGCGCTCCACCAGCACCAGGCTCAACTGCTTGGTTTGGGCCAGGGGGCCGGTCAGGAATGAACTGATGGCCCAGGCCAGTCCAAAGGCGGCCAGGGACTGTACCGAGAATGGGAGCCGGGCCAGGCCGGCCGTGATCCACTGGATCGAAACCTCCTGCACGAAGATCGTTATGATCAGCGGTGCCAAAAACAGGCTGAACCGCACGTACAGGTTGCGACTGCTCATTGGGAAGCGGCGGAGGCCTTCAGGGTGCGCCGGTCCCCCGGGCGTCTGTATCCTCGATCCTCACCGGTGAACAGACAGCTGGGAAAAGCGGGGACGCGCGCGATGCAGGCCGGACAGGTAGTGGACATGATTGAGGCCGTGCCGTTGACCAAACCGCCGGGCAGCCATTGGTTCGGCTACTACGACAAGTGGCAGTTCGACCGTTCAGGGACCCGCATCCTTGGGCAACGCAGTGACTTTGATCTGCGCATGCCGAAGGCCGGCGATGAAATCGAAATTGGCCTCATCGACCTGACGCGTGCGGAACCCTCCTGGCGATGTCTGGGCAGCACGCAGGCCTGGCACTGGCAGGCCGGCTGCATGCTCCAGTGGATGCCTGGTTCCGGCGAACCGGAGACTTGTATCTGGAACGACATTCGGGATGGGAGGTTCATCAGCCGCGTGCTGAGTCCGGACACGGGCGACACCCAGGAACTGCCGGCGCCGGTGTTTACCCTTCATCCGGACGGAACCAGGGCTCTGACAATCTATTTTCACAGGCTGGAGGACATGCGGCCGGGCTACGGGTACTATGGCTCGTCGGATCCGAACTTCGACGTTCTCGCGCCGGCCAACGCCGGCATTTGGATGATGGACCTGGAGGGGGGAGAGCCGGAACTACTGGTGTCGTTGGCCGAGATTGCCGCGATCCCCTGGCCCGGGGGCGATCTTTCCCAAGCCAAGCACTATTTTAATGTCCTGCTCTGTAATCCAAACGGTACGCGCTTCCTGTTTTTGCATCGCTGGCGCTTTCCGGGACAAGGCTTTCAGACGCGGCTTGTGACCTGTGCCATGGAGGGAACCGACATTCGGGTCGTGGACGACAGTGGCCATACCTCGCATCTGATCTGGAAGGACGACGAGACCATCCTGGCCTGGTCAAGGCCGCATGGACAGCCGGCGGGGTTTTGGTTGTTCCCGGACGGTGGCGGTAAACCTGAACCCATTGGCCAGGACCGGATGCCTCTCAACGGGCACTGCACCTATCTGCCGGGTGGCGAGTGGATCTTGAACGACACCTATCCGCAGGGTGCGGCGCGACTGCAGGATCTGTACCTCTACCATGTCGCGACCGGTGAGCGGCATGCCCTTGGGCGGTTTGCGGCCGCGCCCGGCTTTGACAACGCACTCCGGTGCGATCTGCATCCCCGGTGTAGCCGGGACGGGCGCAAGGTAGTGATCGACTCCTCCCATGCAGGAGCCGGGCGCCAGATGTACCTGCTGGACCTCTCGGCGGTGGTCGGTTAAGCGGTGTCCAGGTAGTCGGCCTCGCGTTTTGACATTGACAGGGGCGCGCGGCAACGGATGTTCCGACCACTCCATGGTTTTTGCGTGGCGTGAAGCGAAAGGGTGCTTGTCTTGTGCCGCCAGCAAGCGATGCATCCAGGCACGGCCAGGATGCAGGCTGAGACCTGGTAGTGCAAATTCCGGCTCTGCACCCGTATTGGTCCGGCCGATGATCCAATTCGGTGCGGGACAAGGCAGTCATCCGGGTTTGCCGGTGAACATTCGGATACTGCCCGTGGGGATTTGGGTTTCCTGTCGCGCGAGGCACTCCCGGGATGAGGGTCCCCAGCATGGTGCGGTCCGGTCTGTCATCCGCGGTGTTTGTCAGAAAAATCGATTGGATTACTGACACAGTGTTAGCATTGAACCGTCGAGGAGGTATGGATGTTGCCAAGGAGTCAATCCCATGGCGGTGGCCGACAGAATTATGCAGAGGGTGTCGGCACAACCCAACCCGCGGTGGGTGTGCACCCCTGCCGACTTCCTGGACCTTGGAAGTCGGCAGGCCGTTGACAAAGCCCTGTCGCGCCTGGTCCGGTCCGGTCGCCTTCGTCGGGTAGGGCATGGCTTCTACGACAGGCCAGTGTTCAACGCATTGCTGGGACGGCCGGCACCGATGGATCTGGAAGCTGCGGTTGACGCACTGGCCCGGCGGGACGGGATTCGGATCATGCCGAACGGTCTGGTGGCCGCCAACGGGTTGGGCCTGACAAACGCGGTGCCTGTGGATGTCAGCTACCTAACCGACGGCCATTCGCGGACCCTGGAGTTCGGGCGGCGCAAGGTTTGTTTCCAACATGCATCGCCAAGGGTCATGGGGTGGGCCGGAAGGCCTGCACAACTGGTGGTTCAGGCACTGCTGTGGCTGGGGCCACACGCGTCCCAGGATCCCAAGGTGTGTTCAATGCTGACACACCGCTTGCCAGCGGAAGTGAAACAGGACCTGATGGCAAACCTTCATCGCCTCCCGGGTTGGGCACATCCGCTTGCCCAACGGATTGCGTTGGGTTCGGGGCAATCGCAATGAATCGGAATTTGGATCGTTTGGTCTCGTTGCCGCCGAGGGACAGGGCGGTTGTGTTTGAGGAAACAGCAGACCGCCTCAACACACTTCCGGGTTATATTGAGAAGGACTATTGGGTCTGTATGGTTCTGGACTTCCTTTTCAACCGGTTGCCGCCGAGTCATCCGAGGATGCTGTTCAAGGGGGGCACGTCGCTGTCCAAAGCCTTTGGCCTTGTCAACCGGTTTTCCGAGGATGTGGGCATCGTCGTTTCGAGGGAGGATCTCGGCTTTACAGGTGAGAATGACCCAACGGGACAGGGAGCCCTGTCCAACCGGCGGCGGAAAGCCTTGTTCAGTGAATTGAGGTTGGCGTGTAGTACGTACGTGCGCGGTGATCTGCGGTCTGCACTGACAGCGTTGGTTGCCGATGTACTGGATGGCTGTGATGTCGTTCCGGATCCGTACGACCAAGATGCCCAATCGCTTCTTGTTCGATATCCAACGATGTATGCGGTGGCCCCGGTCTCGTACGTGGAGCCTGGGGTGAAGATTGAGGCAGGCGCGCGGTCCGCCGTTGAACCGACCGCGATGTGCACCGTGGCTCCGTTGATCGCAGAGGAGCTTTCCGACTGGTCACTGTATGTGGACAACATCAGAACCGTCTCACCACAGCGAACGGTCTGGGACAAAATCCTAATCCTGCATGGTCTGCACTGTGGGTTTCGAGATCGGAAGCGTCTCCCGGCCAGTGCCGATAGGATTTCACGCCACTACTATGACGTTGCGATGATTTTGCAGACTGATCTCGGCCAAACCGCCCTCACTGATACAGACCTGCTTCAAGACGTGAGAAACCACAGTCTCATCGCCTTCCGAACTGCGTGGAAGCGGATTGAGGAAGCGGTTCCAGGATCGGTTCGGTTGGTTCCCCAGCAGGAACTTCGACACGTGCTTGAACAGGACTATCGCGACATGCAACGCATGGTGTTCGGCTCCCGTCCGACATTCGAGTGGATCATGCAGCAACTGTCGCAGGCTGAAGCAGCGATAAACAGGGTGTAGTCGGTTGGTATCTCGCCCGGAGCCGGAGACATCCTCAAGGCATGCTGGATGGCCGTCGACAACGGGTACGGCAGCCAGACCTTCGTAGGGGGTGCGGGAGCTGAATCTGTACCTCGTGGGCCGGCTGTGCAGGACCGCGTCCCTGCGCAACTCCTACACCAGTCCCCACGAACGGCGGCCGGGGCTCCGCCGCATCCCACCGGAATGCCTGTTGCTGCGCGCATCTCTCGAAGCGGGGCCGGTCGGCCCCTGAACGCGGTTCCCGGACCGGCATACCGGCTCAGACCTCAAAATGTGTCCAAACCATAGTAAGTGGTGAGCGTGACACGCGGGTCTGTCGGACCGGACACGGTGTTCGGAGATAAGACGATGCCCGTACCTGAAGTCCATTCCTTCCTGTTGCCGTATCTCCAGGCATTGGCTGATGGCAAGGAACTGCGCGATGCCGAAATCAAGGAGCACATTTCCGAATCCTCGCGGCTCACACCGATCGACCGACAGGAGATGATGCCGAAAGGCCGTTATCTGAAACTGGACAGCCGCGTGTATCAGGTCATGAGGCATCTCGTGCAAGCGGAACTGGTGAGGTCTCGGCGGGCTAGGATGCAGTCTATGACGAGGGGGCCTCTTTGGTTATCTCGACAACACCTTTGTCGGGCCCCCTCGTCTTCTGTGCGCCCGCCACCAATATCAACGAGATTGAAACAGTGCCCTTGGTTGCCGCCCAAAAGGTTCTCCTATGCGCCGGCGGCCGACAGCTCAGCCAGCTTGGCCGTGGTGGACGGGGTAGTCCCGCAGCAGCCCCCAATCAGGAGTGCTCCCCGTTGCGACCAGCTCGCAGCGCACGCAGCATAGGCCGCGTCGTCCAGGCCTGGGCTCGTGTCCCAGGTCCGGCTGTCTGCAATCCAGGTATCGCCACGGTTGGCGTACACAACTTGGACTGCTGGGCCGTCGGAGGCCGGGATCGACGACATCAAGGATCCGACCAAGTGCGGATGAAGGCAGTTGACCCCGGCCAGCACGTGAGGGAAGTGCGCGGCCATGGACAGGCAGGCGGCCACCGGTTCGCCATGGGACACGTGCCGGGCATCGCGGCATGTGAACGAAATCCAGCACGGCAGATGCGGATACGCGTCAAGCAGGTCCAGCAGCACTTCGCCTTCCGCCAGGCTGGGAATGGACTCGCAAGCCAGGATGTCGGCGCCGGCGTTGGCCAACACGGCCATCCGCTCCTCGTGGAATGCCCTTAGCGCGGCCTTGTCCTGGACGTAGTCCCCCGTGTACTCGGAACCGTCGGCCAGATAGGCTCCGTATGGCCCCATGGAGGCTGCTACCAAGGGACGTTTGACCTCCGCAAGTCCGCGGGATTGAGCCCATCGCGTACCGGCTCTTCGTGCCAAGTGCACGGACTTGGCCAGGACTTCGCGACTCTCGACGACGGACAGCCCCGCCGCGGCCAATCCGGGGAGCGAGGCCTGGTATGTGGCTGTGGTCAGGATCTCGGCACCCGCCCGCGCATAGGCCAGATGGATGTCTTCCAGCAGTGATGGATTGTCCAGCAGCAGGCGCGCCGACCACAGCGGGTCGCCGTCAATCGCGACGCCCTGCCGCTCGATTTCGCTCGCCAGGCCGCCGTCTATGACCAGGAATCTGCATCCTTTCAGGATCTCCGACCAGGGGTTGCCGGCTGGCGGCCGTTGGCCGGAATTCATCGAACACAAGCTCCCAGGCGTGGTGGGGTTGATAACTGTCGCTGTAGGCCGACGCACTTGCGGCGGCTCGCCAAGGGCCAACGGGCCATGTCCTAAAATGGGCTGGAATTGACTTGGAATCCGGGGCGGTGTTAGTCTGAATCACTTAGTATGGCCCACTAGCTCAATTTGGCAGAGCAAGTGACTCTTAATCACTGGGTTCGGGGTTCGAGTCCCTGGTGGGTCATCTTCCCTTTCCTCCCCCGGGCGTCCACGCGCCCGCGGGAGAATCTTCCAGGCGGACCAACGAATGTGACCATGGCAATGCTGCGCGCCGAGCAAGCGACAGGGAGCTTCGGCTGATGTTGCCGGACGACTGCCCGCGTCCCAGATTCCGGAGCGTTTCCCTCTACAACGACGAGTTGGGCAAACTCTCCTTCTGGCGACCGACCGAGTGGCATCTCGAGGAGGACTCGGGGCCGGCGCCCGCGGTCACCCTGTGGCCCCGCCCGGACGATCCCCTGACCATGATCAGGGTGGAGGTGCGGGATTTGCAGCAACCGCTGGCCGACGGTGAGGAGCAGGTCCTGCTGGACGGCATCCGCGAAGGCCTGGTGTCGCTCGACGACTGCCAGGTGCTGACATGGCGTCAGCTGGAGGATGATGAAATCGGGGACTGGGGCGTCGAGTACCTGTGCCGGCTGCGTCTGGACGATTCCCTGTGCGAGCGGCAGGCCCGCATGTTCATCTGTGGCCAGGACTTCTACACCATTACCTTCCAGGGCTCTTCCCATACGCAGTTCGAGTACTGGAAGGGCATGTTCGAGTTCGTGATGCTGACCGTGGCCGCCGTCAATTTTTCGGTGCCCGACTGGTTTGTCGACCAGACCGCAGTGGACGGGGAAACGATTGTGTAACCGGCTGGGGAGGGAGCACTCAAGCCGGATTTTGGTTGTCGCTGCAATGTAGGGGTTGGTAATGGCCGAGTGGACAAGAATGGATCGGCGTGCCTTTCTCAAGGGCACCGCCATGGCTTCGGCGTCGTTGGCCGTCACCGCCTGTTCAAGAACCAGATCGAGAGGCGAATCGGATGCGCCGGATGCCATGTCCATGGCAGATGCCCCCGCCGTCGACATGGGCAGCCGGTTCGGCGAAGCGCCGATGCTGGCGGAGAGGGTCGCGGCTGGTGAACTGCCCCCGGTCGAGGAACGCCTGCCACCCAATCCGGAGGTGATTGTGCCCAGGGACGCGGTGGGCGAGTATGGCGGTCAGTCCGTGGTGGCCATTGGCAACGCCAACCATCTCTTCGGCGATCCCCAGGCCGTGATGGGGACCGAGCTCATCCTGCGCATCGACGAGGACTTCAGCAGCATCCGCGGCGGTCTGGCCGAAAGCTGGGAGTTCAGCGACGGCGGCAGGACCCAGGTGCTGCACCTGCGCCAGGGCCTCAAGTGGTCGAACGGCGATCCCTTCACGGCGGAGGACTTCATCTTTGCCTGGAACGACCTTTGGGACAACGACGAATACGCTCCCGGCGGCCCTCCCAGTGTCTGGAGCACCGGTTCCGGCGCCGAGCGCAAGCACCTGACCATGGAGAAGGTGGACGAGTACACGATCCGCCTGACCTTTGATCGGCCCTATCCGCTCATCATCCTGCACCAGACGTTCTATGCCGGCTCCCAGGGAGGGCTGTGGCAGCCCTCCAACTACGCCAAGCAGTTCCACCCAGAGCACGCCGATGCGGGCGATCTGGCCCAAATGATTGAGGATGCCGGCTTCGAGACCTGGGATCAACTGTTGCGCGATCGGTGCCGCGTCGGCTCCACCATCCCGGCCCAGGTCGATCTGCCGGGCATGACCGCGTTCATCCGGGTCGATGATGCGCTCGACCACCACACCTACGAACGGAATCCCTATTACTGGAAGGTGGACACGGAAGGCAACCAGCTTCCGTACATCGATTCCACGCTGATCCACATCATCAGCGACCGCGAGGTCGCGCTGGCCAGGCTGATTGCCGGAGAACTGACCTTCACCGGCCGTCAGGCCCAGCTCCAGGACATGGAGCTGTACGGGCAGAACATCGACTCGGCCGGCATCAAGATCAAGATGTGGAGCTCCACGTTCCCCGGCAAGACCGTGATCGTGCCCAACCACACGGCCAAGGACGCCAACCTCCGGGCCTTCTTCCAGAACAAGGACGTACGCCACGCCTTGTCCGTGGCCCTGGACCGGCACGACATCAACGACACTGTCTACTTCGGCCTGGGCGAGCCGCGCCAATGGGCGGTCTGGTCCAGTTCCAAGTACTATCGGGACGGAGACGAGGGCCATTGGGCACAATACGATCCGGACATGGCCAATCAGTTGCTGGACGCGGCCGGCTACGACCAGCGGGATGGTGACGGCTACCGGCTCCATCCGGACGGCACGCGCGTCACCTGGCTTTGCCAGCTGGACACGGAGCAGATCGATGTGGTCAATGTCTTCGAGCTCGCCGCCGAACAGTGGCGCAATGTCGGCCTGGAGGCCATCCTCAAGCCCGTCAACCGAGCGCAGCTCAACGAACTCGTGGCCGCCAATGATGTCGAGATGTCCGGTTGGGAAGGCGACATCTCGGACATTACCTGGGTCTGGACCTCGCGCCTGAACCATCCCAGCCACGGTAACGTGCGCTGGGGCCGGGCCTGGCAACTTTGGTTCAACGGCGACACCGACAACGAGTTCGCCGAGGAACCGCCGGAAGAGATCAAGTACGTGGACACCCGATGGCAGGACATGATCAACGCCCTGACCGATGAAGAGCATGTTGCCATTGCCCGCGAACTGTGGGACTGGTTCTACGACTACCTGCCCGGCTTCGGCACGGTCGGCATTCCCAAGCCGATCGTGATGAAGCAGAACTTCACCAACTTCCCCGACGACGGTGTCTGGGGCTTCAGCGTCATCCGGGCGGTCCCGGTCAACCCGGAACAGTTCTTCTTCAAGAGTTGAATGTTCAGGGACGGATGGGGTATCCCTGTTCCGTCCTTGCCAACCCCGCCTTTCCGTCATCCGGCTGCCACTTCCATCCCCAGCGCCGCTATGCCGTCGAGAGGTGTACGTAGGCAGAACCGGACCTGGTGGACACGGGGACGGCCATTTGGCGCGCTGTCTGCGCACGGCGGAGTTGGAATTGGCCGGAACGTTGAATTGACCATCGGCCACGATGCTGGTATATTCCGCGCTCAATTTTTTGCGGAACACCCTTGAATCAATGAAGGGCCGTCCCGTGCGCTTCCCAACAGACAGCAAAAATGGCCGACACCGACAACACCGCAGCGCGCCCGGATACCGAGGCTGCTGCCGACACAGCCACCCCGGAGGCCAAACCGAAGGCAGCCCGGGAACGGACCGCGGGGTCCCGCCCGCGCCGCGCCGCCAAGGGTACCGGGAATAAGGCCAAGACCAAGGTGTCGGCCAGGAAGTCATCCGCATCCGGTGGGAAGGCCAAGGCCGGGGCCAAAAAGAGAGCGTCCGTCGCCAAAACCAGGGCAAAGTCGGCCAAGGCCAAGGCTCCGGCCAAGAAATCCACATCCGCAGCTACCGGGCAACCGGTTGTGCGCAAGCTCACCAAGGCACAGAGCCGCAAGACTCTGCGGGCGGAGTTGGAACGGGTTCAGTCCGAACTCGCCGACCTGCGCTCCACCTTCGACGGCGAAGTGGATATCGATCCCGAGGAAGGCGATGTCGAGGTGGCCGAGCGCACCAAGAACATCTCGTTGATTCAGATGCTCGAAACCCGCGAACGCCAGTTCCTGGATGCGCTGCAATCGGTGGAGGCCGGCGAATACGGCAAGTGCAAGCGGTGCCGGGAGCCCATCAACCCGGAACGCCTCCAGGCCATTCCGGATGCCAAGTACTGTATCCGCTGCCAGGAACTGGTGGAACGATCCCCCGCCCGTCTGTTCTGAACCTCTCTCTGGTCGCCGGACCGACAATTCACCGAAGGCGCATGGCGGTCCATCTCTCCGGTCACCCGTTGGTCCAACACAAGTTGACCCGCCTGCGGGACGTTGGCGCACCGCCGCCGGTGTTCCGCCAACTGGTGCAGGAAATCGCGATGATGCTGGCGGTCGAGGCAACCCGCGATCTGCCCCTTGCATCGACGGTAGTGACCACGCCGCTGACCACGATGTCCGATGCGCCGGTGTGTCGAACGCAAATCTCGCTGGTGCCCATTCTGCGCGCGGGTTTGGGCATGCTGCCCGGTGCATTGGCACTCCTGCCCGATGCCAACACCTGGCTGATTGGCCTGGAACGGGACGAGGAGTCCCTGGAGCCCCGTGCGTACTACAAGAAGATCACGTTCCCCGAAACGACCGATCTGTGCCTGGTCCTGGATCCGATGCTGGCAACCGGCGGCTCCCTGTGTGCGGCCTTGGCGACGCTGAAGGAGGCGGGGGTGCGGAACCTGCGCTATTTGGGTCTGGTGGCCGCGCCCGAAGGCATCGCGGCCGTGGAGCGGAGTCACCCCGACACGGCTCTCTACATCGGTGCCTTGGATGAACGACTGACGGGGGATGCCGACGATCTGCCCAATGGCTATATCTGGCCGGGTCTGGGAGATGCCGGCGACCGCCAGTTCAGGACGGAGTAGGAGTTGTCTGGCCGCGGTCGGCACAACCGGCCGTACTTCGTTACGCGGGGGTTGCCAGCACGCGGTCGATTGCCTCCAGTTCGTCCGAGGTGAAATCCAGGTTTTGGAGGGCCGCAACGTTTTGGTGCAGCTGATCCGGACGGCTGGCTCCGGTCAGGACCGAACAGACAACCGGTTGCCGCAGAACCCAGGCCAGCGCCATCTGGGCCAGGGACTGGCCGCGGCCGGCAGCGAGGGCGTTCAGGTCGCGCAGGACGGCCACGGTCTTGTTGGTGATCCGCTCCGGGGCCAGGGTGGAATGCGGATCGGCAGCCCTTGAATCGTTCGGGATGCCGTCCAGGTACTTGCTGGTCAGCATCCCCTGGCTAAGTGGCGAGAAGGCAATGCAGCCGATGCCTTCCGCGGCCATGGCATCGAACGCCCCGCCCGTTTCGTAGTCCCGGCGCAGCATGTTGTACGGAGGCTGGTGAATCAGGCAGGGGGTGCCCAGCTCCCGCAGGATGCGGGCGGCTTCCCTTGTGCGCTGCGCATCGTAATTGGAAATGCCGGCATACAGGGCCCGGCCGCTGCGGACGGCGGTGTCCAGGGCACCCATGGTTTCGGCCAGGGGGGTGTCGGGATCCATACGGTGGCTGTAGAAGATGTCAACGTAGTCAAGTCCCATCCTGCGCAGGCTTTGGTCAAGGCTGGCCAGCATGTACTTGCGCGAGCCAAAGTTGCCGTAAGGTCCCGGCCACATGTCATAACCGGCCTTGGTGGAGATGACGAGTTCATCGCGCCAAGTGCCCAGGTCCTGGGCCAGGATGCGCCCGAACGTTGCCTCCGCCGAGCCGGGAGGCGGCCCGTAGTTGTTGGCCAAGTCGAAGTGGGTGATGCCCAGGTTGAAGGCCGTTTGCACAAGGCTGCGGGCATTCTCATAGGAGTGGAACGTCCCGAAGTTGTTCCACAGGCCGAGTGAAACGGCCGGCAGCAACAGGCCGCTCCTGCCGCAGCGGCGGTACACCATGGAGTCGTATCGATTGGAGGCGGGGGTGAAAGGCATCGGGAAACGGGCTCCATTTGGATGGCGTAAGTAGGACTGCATACCGGCCTTGACGCAACCACTCGATCATGTTCGCGAGGCCGACATGGTGGGATTATTGGGCATCCTGCATGGCTATGCACTGCCCACCGCACTCTCCACCAAGACAACTCCCTCCATGCGGGCCAGCTTTTGGTCAAACGTGTAGAGCGGTAACGCTTCCGACCTTGCGGCTGCCAACAGGATCATCAGGTCCGCAAACCCGACACCCCCCTGATCCCGATAGACAATGGCGGCACGGGCAATGTCGTCGGCAGCCTCGACCACCAGACTGTCCGTGGCGATCAACTCGACAAGAACGTTCGCAATCTGGGCGCGCGTGAACTGGTAGAACCGTTCCAATACCCAGACAACCTCGATGGCAACTTCTCGACAGATGAAGCCTTGCCTGTCGGCAGTCATTCCTTCCAACAGTGCCCGTGCCGCTTCTGCCTGTTCTGCATCATCGTTGACGAGATACCGGACGATCACGTTGGTATCGAGAGCGATCACTCTTCACAGGCTCCTGCAACGATGGCGCGCTCCATGTCCTTCAGGGTCGCCGCCGGACCGTCATGCCGCAGGATGCCAAAGAGCCTGTTCACTGGCCGCACGGGCACAATCCGGACTTCCCCATCTTGGATGAGATAGCGCACCCGGTCTCCGGGCTGCACCGCCAGGGCCTTCCGCACGGCCTTGGGCAAGGTGGTTTGTCCTTTTGAGGTGATGCCGGACTCAACCATGTGAAATGGCCTTGTGTGTTACATTTTGCAAAATGCCTTACATTATTGATTGTAGCAGGACAAAAGCCATTTTGCGGGTCTTTTCCCGGGTTGCCGGTTCCAGTGCATCCTTACGGAAGTCATTGGGTAGGAATGGAGATCGTCTTGCAGCCCCGCGTCCTTTGTCGGCAGGGCCGTGAGGTGATCCTGGACCGCTACGTGCCGGGCTGTTGTCCGGCAGTGGCACACGACCGTGGACACCGTTCCAGTTTGGTGGGAGCAGCTCCGCGCAACTGGCAAGAGGTGCACTGGACCATCAGGGCCGATCAGTCTCCGGGTTGCGGCCGTTGGTCAGGTGTGCCTGGCCGTCGGCGTGGTAGCTGCTGCGGACCAACGGGCCGCTTTCGACCCAGCGAAAGCCGCGGCATTCGCCTTCCGTCCTCAGGTTCGCGAACTCGTCCGGGTGCACATATCGTTCCACCGGCAGATGGAAGCGGCTGGGCTGCAGATACTGGCCCATGGTCAGGATTTCAACGTCGTGGGCGCGCAAATCGTCCATGACGGCCAGCACTTCATGCCGAGTTTCTCCCAGGCCCAGCATCAGGCCGGACTTGGTCACCGCGTGCCCGTCCAGTTCTTTGGCCCGACGCAGCAGTTCCAGGCTTTGTTGGTACCGGGCCTGGGGACGCACCGTCCGATACAGGCGCGGAACCGTTTCGATGTTGTGGTTGAGAATTTCCGGCCGGGCATCCAGCACCTTGGCCAGAGCCTGGTCGTTGCCCTGGAAGTCCGGGATCAGCACCTCGACTGTGCAGTCCGGGACCAGTTCGCGGATCCAGTGAATGCTTTCGGCGAAGACCCAGGCACCGCCGTCCGGCTGTTCGTCCCGGTTGACACTGGTCAGGACGGCATGGTTCAGGCCCATGGCCTGCACGCTTTCGGCCACGCGCCGCGGTTCGTCCGGATCCAGCTCGCTGCCCCGACCGGTTTTGATCTTGCAGAACCCGCAGCTGCGCGTGCAGGTGTCGCCCATCAGCAGGAAGGTGGCCGTGCCCCGCGCCCAACATTCGGCGAGGTTGGGGCAAAGAGCCTCTTCGCACACGGTGTGCAGCGACTGGCCGCGAAACAGGTTGCGCAGTTCCCGCACCTTCGGGCTGTCGGCGGGACGCACCCTCAGCCAGGAAGGCCTGCGCCCGCGCGTCAGGTTGCCTAAAGCGTCAGGTTTTGCCTCAAGGGCGATGGCTTGGCTGGTGGGAGACTTGGTGGACAGGATCATGCGGTTTTGACAATGCCGCGGTCGGAGCGCACCAGGCGCAGGGCCGCCGTGCAGGTACCCAGCAACAGCCAGTACAGGGCGGACATGTGAGGATACAGCAGGTTGATGTAGAAATGGTCGAAGATGCCGGTCATGGCCAGGCCAACGACTGCGCCTGCCAATCCCAGCACCCAGGGTTCCAGCGGATGTCCGCGCCACGGGGTTCCCAGGAATTGAAGCAACGGCGCCAGCAGGATTCCGCAGAACAGCAGCAGGGCCGGAATACCCATCATTGAGGCTACGGCCAGATAGACCATGGACACGCCCATCTCCAGGTCCACGCCGGGGGGGCCGAAGAAGCCAATGCCGGTCCAGGGCCACTCCCGCACGATTTCCAAGGCGTTGGCGTACTCGGTCAGGCGCATGCGCGTGGCCAGGTCCCGACCCATCAGCCCCTCCGCCAGACGCCGGACATAACCTTGTGTCTGGGGCAGCAGAACCAACAGCAGGGCCAGTGCTCCGCCCGCCGGCAGCAGGATGCGATGGCGGAACACCGCCAGGAACAGCCCAATGGTCCCGATGGCCAGGAGGGCGTTGCGGCTGTAGGTGAGGTAGGTTGCAGCCGCCACCACGGCCAGGGCCAGGCAGGCCGCGATTTGCACCGTGGGCGACTGCCACCGGAAGAGAAACGGCAGCAGGACTGCAGCGGTCAGCACGCACACGGCGCCCAAGAGGTTGGGATCCGTGGACAGGCCGATGGCCCGCATGGCCTCCAAGGGGTTGTCGTTGATGTAGCGCAGGGCGGTATGCCCCTCCGGATAGTCGAACACGGCCAGGCTGCCCAGGATGTCCGCGGCAGCCGTTCGGGGCACAAAGTAAAGGCAGAGCGCAGCCAAGGCGGCGACGGTGCCGCCGACAGTCAGTGAGGTCACCACGATGCGGATGCGGCGGGCGGTGGTCAGGGTTGTCAGCGCCATCGGAAACAGCATCAGACCCATCAGGTATTCGGCGGTCTTGCGGACCTCAAAGGCGGACGGCGTCTCAAAGTTGAAGCCCCAGAATACGGCAGCCGTGTACAGGAGCGCGAACACCAGGATTGGGGCCACGCTGAACAGATGGATGGGTTCCAGTTCTCCCCGGATGCCGGCCACCGCCCAGCGCACCAGCACCAGGCCCACGGCGATATTGAGGAGCGATGGTTTGAGGCCGAAGTCCACCGGCAGCACGGCAAAGGGCAGGAGGACCGCGGTGAGTACCACGGCCGAAAGTCCGCAGTCGGGCCAGCGCAGGGATGCCGCCAGTACGGTACCGACCGCAACCAGTACCACGACGGTCGTGGCGTGGTCGGCCGTAGCCAAACCGGTCGCGAGCAAGGCCGCCGCACCGACGGCCATGAAGGCGGCCGCCGGTCCCCATCGATACTTCATCGATGTACTGCCTGCGATTATCCCCATGGCGAATGAGGCACGAAGCGGTTCACCGGAGAGGTTTGCATCCTGGCTGGATTCAACGTTCTTGTTTCCTATTTCTGTAGTAACGTTAATTATGTGGATTGAGTTCGATGAAGCGAAACGCACGGAGACGCTCAAGATCCGAGGCTTGGACATGGTATAGGCAGCAGACGTGCTGGGCGGCACGACGTTGACCGTTGAAGACGCCCGGAAAGACTATGGCGAGATTCGGTTCATTACCACAGGTTTTCTGGACGATGCGATGGTGGTGCTTGTCTGAACACCCGCGAAGATGTGTGCAGGATCATCAGCATGAAAAAAGCCAATGGACGATAAAGAAGGCTCTACGGCTCGAGGTGTTAACCCCGACACGATCCCCGACCTCTCAACGAATGGCTGGCCGGAGAAGTTTGCCAAGGCATCCGTGCGTCGGGGCCGGCCCCCGAAGGCGCGTCCCAAAGTATCCACTACCATCCGGTTGTCACAGGATGTCATCGATCATTTCCGAGCAGGCGGGCGCGGTTGGCAGACCCGGATAGACCACGCCCTACGCGACTGGATCAGACAGAACGACGCTGCCTGAGCCAACCTTGCATCGAGGTGTTGGGGGACTATGTCCGGAAGCAGGCACGGCCACACGTCGCCCTCGGGGCGATCCAACACGTAGGGTAGTTGGCATTCGGTTCGACTTGGCGGTCCGGACTCGAGTTGAGGGTACCCTCCGAGGCCGTGTCCATCAACCGAGTGAGAATAACTGTTTAGCAATGACTAGCAGGAACAATGGAACAGGCACGTATGCAGGGCAACGGTAAATCGGCACCCAAGCCCGACACCCTGAATGAGCAGGTGGGTGTTCTGGTTCGGCGGGAGATTGAAGCCCGTATTCTGGGGCCCATGATAGATGCATTCGCGGACGCGTTCGGACGGGAACGGGTCCTGGAACTCGTGCGCTCCACCATTGTGGAGATTGCGCGCAACCAAGGCCGCGCCATGCAGATGGCCGACGACGGCAACGACCTGGAGGCCTTTGCCGGGACCATGGAGGCCTGGAAGCGTGGCGGTGCCCTGGAGACCGATACCCTGACCAGCACCGGGGATGTATTCGACTTCAACGTAACCCGGTGTCGCTATGCGGAGATGTACCGCGAGATTGGCATGGAGGAACTTGGATCAATTCTGTCGTGTGCCCGCGACTACGCCCTGATCGAGGGATTCAACGAATCCGTGGATCTGGCGCGGACCCGGACCATCATGGAAGGCGCCTCCCATTGCGACTTCAGGTACCGTCTGCGCGCGCCGGTGGATCTGGAGGGCTGACGGCTCAACACGCCTGGTCGGCGGATGGGGCCAGGATCCGGGGCTGGCCATCCGCGGGCCCGCCAAACGGGTTGTCGATCTGGCGTCGCCAGACCTGCACGAACGCCACCATCTCGCGGTACCGGATGCGGGCAATGCGGAGGGCCGGTTCGGTGTTCATGCTCTCGGCCGTATTGGCGACGAATGCGAGCGTATAGGACTCGGCCAACTCCAGGCGTTCCTCCTGGGTGATGTGCATGGCCCGCGCCGTACCCAGAATGTGGGCCAGTTGCGGAACACCGAGCTTGGTGAGCTTGTCCGCATCCCACAGAATCGCCGCCTCAAGGGGTTCCAGTGGCTTGTCCCTCCGTCCCGACGAAAATCCCTCATGCAGGCGAATGGCGATGTCCACGGTTCCGATCTTGTGCTGCGGGAAGTCCGTTGCCATTAGAACCTGTACGGCTTCGGCCGCCCCGCGCCGGCCGTGCTGGTCCTCCAGCTTGCGGATGTCGTGCAGCCACGCCGCGGCCACGCAGGCATCTTCGTCCGCACCCAGCCGCCGGGCCAGCAGCCTCGCATTCTCGACCACGTCTTTGACGTGTTCCCAGCGATACCGGTACGGCAATGGTGCATCGGCCGGCAGGTTCCAGTCCAGCTCCTCTTCCTGGCGGGACCGCTTGTCCGCCAGGGCGCGGCAGAGGTTCTCCCAGCCCCGGCCATCACCGATCGGCAGGGATACGTCCCTGTAACCCGACTCGGGGGCAGCCATCAGAGCTTGATTCCCCGGGCCCGCATGATTCCGCGCATGTAGCCCAGGGCATAGGCCATGCCCGCGTGCCAGGGGGCTTCGCAGGTCATCTGCGGGGTGTGGTCCGGGATCAGGACACCATCGAAGTCGTTGGCGGCCAGGATGGCCACGATGCGCTCCATGTCCACGTCGCCCTCGTCCACGAACACCTCGTGGTACCGGGGCACCTTGCCCCGGACATTGCGGAAGTGCACGTAGCCGATGGCATCCAGTTGGCTGTACTGTTCGGTGAACGCATAAATGTCGCCCTCGGTCATCTCCGCCAACGAACCCACGCAGTATTCCAGCTTGTTGCTGGGGCTGGTGTGCAGGTCCAGTACGTCCTGGTACATCCGGGGCTGGTATACGAGGCGTGCGGTTCCGCGCAGCGTGGGCATCGGCGGGTCGTCGGGATGCAGGGCCAGGGCCACGCCGGCTTCTTCCGCCACCGGCAGGACTTCCCCCAGAAACCGGTCCAGGCGCGACCACAATTCCTTGCGGCCAACCGCCGAAACCGTGCCGGTTGGAGCCTCCGGATCGTAGGTCATGTTCCAGATGGTGCCGTTGGCGATGGGCGTCTCCCGCGGGCCGCCCGGACCCAGGAAGCCGACCGACTCGGCACCGCCGCGGGCCCAGGGGCCTTCCACATGGCCCCAAACACCGGCGATGCTGAAGTTGTAGCCCATGACCGGGATGCCGGCTTCCCCGAGATTGCGGATGATGGCCTGAATCGTTTCGATCTGTTCGTCCCGTTTGGGACCGTCCAACAGGATGTCGTACCAATGGGCGGGACTGAAGTTCTCCAATGCCGCCAGTTCCAGGCCCTCGGCTTGAATGCTTCGTCGCAGGCCGGAGAGGGATTCGGCGGACCAGGGTTCAAGATCCGGATCGGCCCAGCCCCAGCCGTCGTCCTCCTGGGTGGGGATGCGCGGGCCGTCGCTGAAATAGTCGGTCAAATGGGCCACAATGTGGGTGGCGCCTGCTTGTCTGGCAAAACGGAAATTGTCCGTATGCAGCATGTGTCGGTAAAGACCAAGGCCCAGTTTCATTGCAATATGGCCATCCTCGAATGTGTTTGGCGGCACCGCCGCAGGCAAGACGGGAATTGTAGCGATTGGAGTCTGCGACCGGATTGAAGTCCTGTATCCAGGGGATTCCATGTGACAAGATCCCTACAGAGAATGTTCACATTGCGTCCACATTTGGTTCCTAGACTGGCTGTCATGAATTGGACACCACTGGCGATCTCCGGAGTAAATGCCGGGCTGCCGCGGACACGTCCATCCACTCCATTCACGATAGGATGCAAATCATGGTTACCAAGTTGCAATCCAAAGCCGGGCGCGTCCTGGGTCTGGCCTTTGCTTCGTTCCTTGTGTTCACCCTTCTGATGTCGGGCGCGGTCCTGGCCCAGGAGCGGCACGATGCGGAACAGGGCAAGGCCGTCAAGGATGAATTCCTGGCCGAAGCCCATGCCGCCGCCGTTGAACTCGGCGCTGCGTTCGGGCTGAGCGCCGATGATGCGGCTTCGCTCGTTGACACGCTCCTCTTTACTGCTCCGAACATCGAACCGGGAGCCAACATGCGCTGGCTGATGGCGGACTTGTCCGCGACCTACGGCCTTGAACCGCGGGAGCTCTTCGGCTTTCTGCAGCTGTACGGCACCAAACTCATGACCATTGGCCAAGATTATGGTCTGGTTCCTGCCCGCGGCGCGCGCGCCGCATTCGGACCTGGCCCCGCCGATCTTGCCGGGAGCGGTCCGATCGGTCCGCGCAGCCGGTGGCAGGTGGCAGGAGAGGAATGGCAATACGGATCTCGCGGCTATCGGGGGATGCGTCCTGAACATGGACTTGCCTACGATCCCGGCATCGAACGGCCCGGCATGGCCCACGCCGATGACATGCGAAACTGGTTCCAGCAAATGCACGAGGAATTCCACATGCAGGATGCTGGATATCGGTCCGGCATGCGCGAATTCGCTCTCGGGGCAGTCCGGTACGATATCGAGACTCCGGATCGCATGCGGACGGAACGAATGCACTTCGGTGATCATCCAGGTGGCCGGATGCGCGGTGGCCAGCCGGACTTCATGGACGAGGACGGCATGGATGTGTCCGTCGAGCCCTTGGTTGGCGGTTTCGAGCCCGATATGATGGGCTTGGAACACAACGTGGCGGCCATGGTTCCGGTTGTACTGGACGTGGTCGGATCCACCATCGTTGAGTCGCTGGCCGAGTCGACCGGTGTGCCGGAGGCCGAGATGGAGGCCATGGTTGTACGGGCTCTGCTTGCGGGGTTGGATGCAGCTATGGACGAAGGCCTGATTACACAGGCAGATGCCTTCGACATGCTGATGTTGCTGACCGTGGCGGACGCCATGGAGCAGTAGACAGTCGGGTGCTTCATCGGAAGCATTCCAGGCCCGGCCGCCGGGAACCGGCGGCCGGGTTGTGCCTTGATTGACAGACGGATTCACCATGGCTCAACACCTGCTCGTCGTCGACGACAACGAGCAAATCACAAACTTGCTCCGCCAGTATTTGCAGGCGCAGGGATACGCTGTCGCCGTGGCCGGGGACGGCGTTGAGGCCTTGGAGCGGATCGCGGATCGGCTGCCGGACTTGATCCTGCTGGATGTGATGATGCCCCGCATGGATGGCTTCGAGTTCATGCAGGAGTTGCGCCGACAGCATGCCGTGCCGGTTATTTTCCTGACTGCGCGGCTGGACGAAGTCGACCTGCTGACCGGGTTTGGCTACGGGGCCGACGACTACCTGACCAAGCCGTTCAGCATGAGCGAGTTGGCCGCACGGGTGCGTGCAGTACTTCACCGCACACAGGATGCCCGGTCCCGGGACGAGGTGGTACGCAGCGGCGACATTGAAGTGGATCGCGCCCGTTATGAAGTACGGGTCAAATCCCGGCCGGTGAACCTGACCCGTACGGAGTTCTCCCTGTTGGAGGCCCTGGTGGATGCCAAGGGGCGGGTGCTTTCCCGTCCCCAGTTGCTGGAGCACATGTTTGGCGATGCGCCCGGGATGGCCGACGGCTTCGAGCGCACGGTGGATGCCCACGTTAAGAATCTGAGGGCCAAGCTGGCCCGCGAGGCCGACGGTCAGGTTTTTGTTGAGACGGTGTACGGTGTCGGCTACCGCCTCCGGGAGGGTGGAGGACCGTAGGCATGTCGCTCGGCAGCAAACTGAGCATCGCCTTTGTCGCCATTGCCGTCCTTGGCATTCTCGTGGCCGGCGCCCTTGGCATTTGGAACACGGTCGAGTTCCACGATCGCCAGGACTTCGAGGCGCAGGCCCTGCCATTCCTTCTGGACGAGGTATCGACCCACTACCAGGCCCATGACAAATCCTGGGGGGAGGTTGGCGAACTTCCCTTGCCGGGGTATGTGCTGCTGTTCGACAAGGACCAAAAGTGGCTGGGGAACGGCCGTCGGGGACCGGCGCAGAAGCTGCTGGATCCCTTGCGCGGGTACGGAGTTCCCGCCCAGGCCATTGTCTTGGACGGGGAAGTGATCGGATTTCTAAAGGTGACTCGCCGGCCCAAGGAGTTGGGTGGGTGGCCCGAGGTCACGTTTTTGCAGGAGGATGCCGCCTTTCTTGAAGACGAGTTGGAAGACTTGGAACGCCATCGGCAGGATCGTTGGCCGATACCTTTCTGGGGTTTTGGCGCCATCCTGTTGGCAGTCGGCGTGTCCAGTGTATTTGTCAGCCGGCGGATCGTCAGGCCGTTGCACGAACTGACGGACGCCACGCGGGCGGTGGCCTCCGGTGAACTGGACCATCGGGTTCCCGTGCGGTCGCAGGACGAATTGGGCATGCTGGCGGAGTCGTTCAATTCCATGAGCCGGAAACTGGCCGAGTCGGTGCAACTGAAGCGGCAGATGACCCAGGATGTGGTGCACGACTTGGCACAGCCAATCGTGGTCATCCGCGGGTTGGCCGAAGCCATGCGCGACGGAGCCATCCCGGCCACGAACGAGAACCTGGACACGATCTTCCAGGAGGCTGGTCGCCTGGAAGGGCTGGTGCGGGGCCTGCACGTCCTGGAACAGTTGGATTCGGGACGCCTGCAGCTGTCCAGGGAACCCCTGGCTCCCGCGGACTTGGTGGAGCGCCTGATGCGCATGTACGCCGGCCAGGCGCAGGGGGCGGGCATTTCCCTGACCGCGCGTGTCGAGCCCAACCTGCCCGTGCTCCATGTCGACGGAGAGCGCTTGATCCAGGTGATGGGCAACATTGTGGTCAATGCCCTGGCCCATGCACCGGCCGACAGTGAAATCGAAATTCAGGCCCGGGCCGTTCCGGACGGAGGCGTCGAGTTGTCCGTCACGGACGGCGGACCGGGAGTGCAGGAAGAGGACCTGACCCGGATCTTCGAACGGTTCTACCGGGCGGACAAGGCGCGCACGCAGATGGACGGCAACGGTTCGGGCATAGGCCTTGCCATCGTGCGCTCACTGGTCGAGGCCCATGGCGGCAGGACCTTCGCGGCCAACGTCGAACCAACCGGGCTTCAAGTATCCGTTTGGTTACCGCCGCCCCGGTCGTCCTCGACCGGCCGAGCCGAAGGGATGTGACAAAGTGCCAACACTCCTCCCGATTCACGGTTGTTGTTCTCATGTATAATCGGTGTCAGGAACTCAGTCGATTGACCGAATTCGCAATACAGGGAATAGGAGAGTTCAGGTGGTTACATTGACGGCAACGGCCGCGGAACGGCTGCAATCGGTCATGTCCGAGAAGGGCATGGATGAAAGTCACGGCCTGCGCGTGTTTGTCAAGGGCGGTGGCTGCGGAGGCATGCAGTACGGCATGACCTTCGACAAGACCACCCGGGACGGGGACGACATCACCGAACAGCACGGCATGAACGTGCTGGTGGATCAGACCAGCCTCTTCTACATCGACGGGGCCTCGATCGACTATCAGGATTCCCTGATGGGCGGCGGGTTCCACATCGAAAATCCCAATGCCGTCAGTTCCTGTGGCTGTGGCAGTAGTTTCCGCACGTCGGACAGTCATGCGGGTGCGGCCCAGGGCGGGGGTTGCGGCCACGGCTGAGCCCGGTCCCATGGCCCGCGCGGCGTGCACCGAGAATCATGTCTGATCCGGTGCGCGCCCGAATCTACACGTTGAGGGAAGCCCGCGCCGCCCTGCCGCGCGTGGCGGCCCTGATGGAGTTGGTCCAGGCCGCGCGCGGGGAAATCATGGAGTTGCGGCCCAAGGTTTGGCCGTTTCTCCGCCGCCGGATCGGCAACGGCGGCAACGCCCACATTACCGATTTGACCGAACAGTTTGCGCGCCTGGATGGTGCCGTGCGCCAAATCATGGCCATGGGCATCCTGGTCAAGGACGTCGACAAGGGAATTCTCGACTTCCTGGCCATGCGAAACGGCCGGCGCGTGTACCTCTGCTGGCAGCACGGCGAGGAGACCATCGCCTACTGGCATGAAATTGATGCCGGATTCGCGGGCCGGCAGCCAGTAATCGAGTCGGAATTCGACGACTTTGAATAAATTGACAGCCGGCCACCGGCAAAGGCAAACGACAACCCATGCCCAACCAGTTCAACGCACCCGAGATCGGCGTGACCGAAGTTGATATGCGGCGGCAGCGAGGCGACAGTTTCCTGCTGGTGGATGTGCGCGAAGCCGACGAACTGGAAGTGGCGGCCATCGCGGGGGCCACCCACGTGGCGCTCAGCGACCTGAGGGATCACGGTGAAGCCGCCATTCCGCAAGCCATGCAGGACAAGGACGTGGACTGCGTCCTGTTTTGCCACAAGGGCGTGCGCAGTGCCAGGGTTACCGCCTGGCTGATGGAGCGCGGCTATACCAACGTGCGTTCGATGGACGGCGGCATTGATGCCTGGTCTGTCCTGGTCGACGAGGAAGTGGACCGCTATTGATCAGACCCGGCCGCGTGCGCCGAGTATCGGACTGGGTGCTTCGCCTGCGGTCTTGAATGCGATTTGGGTGTTGCACCGCCGCGGCAGCCGCGTGGGTTGAGTGACCGACAACATTGCCGGCTTACCGGCAGCGGGTCCGACAACTAACGGGGACACCGCGGAATGGCGGCCGCCGGACGGGTTGTTCCCCTGTCAGTCGGGTGCCTGTTCCTCCATCAGGCCCGGAGGGATCCGATCCGGATTGTCCAGCAGGGAGCCGAGTGCCTGCATGTTCTTCAGGTCCGAGGTGCGTTCCACGGTTTTGGGCGTCTCCAGCAGCTTGGGGATGTGCGACCAGGCCGCATCGTTGAGAATGAACGCGAAGGCCGATTCCCCGATCCGACCTTCGCCGATGTGTTCATGCCGGTCCACGTGGCTGCCCAGATCGCCCTTGCTGTCGTTGAAGTGCCAGCAGTGCACCGCGTCAAGGCCCACGGTGGCGTCAATCTCGGCCATTAGGCGGTCGTATCCGTCCCGGGTGCGAATTTCGTATCCCGCGGCAAACAGGTGGCAGGTGTCGAGGCAGATGCCGGTGTTGGCCGCGTCGCACGTCAGGGACAGCAGGTCGGCCAGTTCGGCGAGGTTGCGCCCGATGACCGTGCCCTGGCCCGCCATGACCTCGAACAGCAGACGCGTGGCCCGCAGATGAGGACGGTTGGCGTAGATTTCGTTGACAATGGCGGCCGCCCTGGCGATGCCGGCCTCCGGGCCGTCGCCCATGTGGGCGCCCGGGTGCAGGACGACATCCGGGATGCCGAGGGCCGCGGCCCGTTCCAGTTCGTCCGCCAGACCGGCCCTGCTCTTGGCCTGGATGTCCGGCTTGGGCCCGGCCAGGTTGATCAGGTAGCTGGCGTGGGAGACGGTCGGCAACGGAGCCGAGCCCTGTTGGCGGTCCTGCCACTTTCGGATGGCGCCGGGATCCAACGGCTTGGATTTCCACTGGCGATTGCTCTTGGTGAACACCTGCAGTGCAGTCATGTGGAGGTCGACGGCCCGGTCGATGGCCTTGTGCATGCCGCCGGCGGCGGATACGTGGGCGCCCATGAGGGCCGGCGTGGTTGCGGAGTTGGGCATGTTGGTTCCGATGGGTGGCATGGAGGCTGGGGATGCTCGCGCTGGCGATAGACACGGCCATCGAACCCGCCGTTGTGGGGGTGGTGGACTTGGCTGCCGAAAAAACCCGCAGCGAACGAATTTGGGAAGGCGGCCGACGCCACACAAGGGAGTTGGCCCCGACCGTCAGGGAGGTGTTGTCCGAAGCGGACACGGACCTGGAGGTTCTGTCCCTGATTGCCGTGGCCCGCGGTCCGGGCAGCTACACGGGGGTTCGCACGGGAGTCAGTGTAGCAAAGGGCCTCGCGCTCGCCCTGGGCGGTGCAGTTCCCCTGTGCGGGGTGGCCACAACCTCAATTCTGCTGCACAAGGCGTATGCCGCCGCCCCCCAAGAACCAGGCACGACGCGCCTGCTGGCCGCGTTGCCGGCCGGCCGGCAACGCTGGATTTGGGGTTGGCTGGATCCCGCCCAACCGTGGCGGGAACTCGAGATGTCCGATTTGGTGAACGGCTCCCTGGAGCAATTGGTACAGGCTGCCAACCGCGGGCCGGCCATGGATTGGCAATCTTGGCTGTGTGCCGACCGGAACGCGGACCTTGAACACGGGTTGGCCGGTTTGCCCGGTCTGTGCTGGCCCGGTCGCAGGGAGCGCCTGCGCACATCCCTAACCTTGGCCCGCCTGGCCCGGAACCGGTTGGCAGCCAACGAACGGTCCGATCCTGAATCCATCGTTCCCGTCTACTTTCCGTCGGCGGAGGCGGTGGGAGCCTGAGTTCTGCATGGCCGTGTTGACAGCGCGCGCACCGGATTTTTGCGCACTGGGAGTCGAGGACTGGCAGGATGTGGAGGAATTGGAAGACACCTGCTTTCAACCACCCCTGAGCCGGGACCAAATCAAGTCCATGCTCAAACCCGCCTCCATGTACGTCTGGTACGGGCTGTGTACGGGGCCGGAAGGATGGGGATCCCTGCCGCCCGGCAAGGTGGCGGCGTATGTTTGCTCCGTCATGCTGGCCGACGTGGCGCAGATTGTACGGTTCGGCTGCCTGCCGGCCGTACGCAGACAGGGGCTGGGCAGTCTCCTGATGCTCAACTTTCTGCAGGTGGCAACCATCAACTTGATGAGGGTGGTCCAACTGGAGGTGAAGCCGGGCAATCGGCAGGCCGTGCACATGTATGAGAACCTGGGGTTTGAACGGATAGGGTGCCGACCGCGCTACTATGAGAACGGCGAGCCAGCCCTGCTGTACAACCTTCTTGATTTGCAGACCCCTGTCGTACAGGCACGGCTGGCTGCGTGCCTTGACCAGACTCGGGCGCGGTTTGTCAATTCGATGAGTACAGGTGGGAAGAAGCATGGCTGATGGCAATCCAACCGAAACCCTGCAGGAACTCGCGGCCGGCATCCGGACCTGCGAAGCCTGTCGATTGTGTGCCGGACGGCTGCAGGCGGTGCCGGGAGAGGGCAATCCCCAGGCATCAATCATGTTCATCGGCGAAGGCCCCGGCGCCGTCGAGGACGAACAGGGCCGGCCGTTTGTCGGCCGCAGCGGACAGCTCCTGACCGAAATGCTGACCGAAGCCGGGATATCCAGGTCCGACGTGTTCATCACCAATGTGGTCAAGTGCCGCCCGCCCGGCAACAGGGATCCGCTGCCCGAAGAGGTCCAGGCCTGTCGCCATTGGCTGGATCGCCAGATTGAGGCCATCAACCCAAGTCTGATCGTGACCCTCGGTCGCATCAGCATGAATCGCTGGTTTCCGGGGGGCCGCATCACGCGCATCCAAGGTCAGGTCAGGAACATCGGCGGGGGCCGGCGGGCCATGCCCCTGTTTCACCCGGCGGCTGTCCTGCGCAACTGGAACCGGCGTTCCGAATACGCCGGCATGTTCGCCCGGTTGGCCCGGTTGGCGAACGAGCCGCGCACGGACTCGGCGCCTGCCGAGGACGACTTGTCGCAGGGAACATTGTTCGATCTCTGAGGCCCGACGCGGCACGCGCGCCGGCATCACCCGATGCCGCCCGCACGAACCAACGCAGTCAACACAGAAAAAACAAGGCATACCATGGAAGTTAACGAAAAGGCCCCCGCGGACGCGGGGGACGCCGTCCAGGACAGCGCGCGCAACATTCTGCGCGTGACGCCGCTGGGCGGTCTGGGCGACATCGGCAAGAACATGATGGTTGTCGAGTACGACGAGGATATGGTCCTGATCGATGCCGGCAGCATGTTTCCCGTCGAGGAGACGCCGGGGATCCGGTTGATGATTCCGGATCTGGCCTACGTCCTGGACAACCGCGAGCGGCTGCGCGCCGTTCTGCTCACCCACGGGCACGAGGATCACATCGGGGCCCTGCCCTTTCTGCTGGAATTCGGCATCGAGGTGCCGATTTACGGATCGGACCTGACCATCGGCATTGTCGAGAGCAAGTTGACGGACCGCGACTACCAGTTGTTTGAGGCGGTCCGCCAGCTCCGGACCGTGGACACCGAAACCGTTCTGCAGTTGGGTGCCTTCGAGGCCGAGTTCTTCCAGGTCAACCACAGTTTTCCCAGCAGCCTGGGCATCTCGTTGAACACGCCGCTGGGGCGCGTGATCCACACGGGCGATTTCAAGTTCGACGAGAATCCGGTTCTGGGTCGGCCGATCGACGTGGACCGGCTGGAGGCGTGGGGCCAGGAAGGCGTCCTGCTTCTGATGGCGGACAGCACCAATGCCGAGGAGGATCTGGCCACGAGCAGCGAAATTGCCATTGAGGACAAGCTGCAGGAACTGTTTGAAGAGGCTGCCGGCCGCATTTTCTTCTCCACGTTCGCCAGCAACACCGCCCGCGTGCAGCAGGTTCTGAACCTGGCCGCACGCAATGGGCGGCAGGTGGGGCTCGTGGGTAGTTCGATGTACCGGTACACGGAGAACGCCGTCAAACTGCGCTATGTGGATTTGGACTGGAACAGTCTCCTTAGCGACCAGGACATCGACAAGGGGAAGCCGGACGGGATTTGTGTGCTCATCACGGGTTCCCAGGGCGAGGAACTGAGCGCGCTCAACCGCCTCAGCCTCGACAATCATCGGTTCCACCAGGTGCGCAGCGACGACACCGTCATCATCAGCGCCACCCCGATCCCGGGCAACGAGAAGAACTACTACAACATGGTCAACCGGCTGTTCCGCCGGGGGGCGAATGTCATTTACGCGGATTTGGCCGACATCCACGTGTCGGGCCACGGCAGCCTGCGGGAGAACGCCCGCATGCTGGATCTCCTGTCGCCGCGTTTCTTCCTGCCCGTCCATGGCGAGTATCGTCATCTGGAGTTGAATCGTCGGGCCGCCGTGGACCACGGCATGCCCGAGCAGGACGTGCTGATCCTGGAGGATGGCGGCTGTCTGGAGTTCGGCCACTGGAACCGCGATTTCGAACCCGGGGATGGAGATGCCCGGTTGAGCCGGTGTCTGGTGCGGGAGGGCGAGCCCGTTTCGGCGGAACGCATCGTGGTGGACGGCTCCGTGGTCAGCGACGACCACGGCATTCTTAACGAAAGGCGGCTGCTGCGGGACGGCGGGATGCTGGTGTGTGTCGTCAACTACAGTGTCCGTGCCTGGGAGATGCGGGGCGCGCCGGTGCTGGTAAGCCGCGGGGCGCTGTACCGCGAGGAGCAGCGGGACTTCCACGACCTGGCCCGGCAAGCCGTGGCCAAGCGCTTCGCAGCCATGGCCGGAAACCCCGGGACCAAGGCCTCGGACATCGAACGGGATCTGGTGCGCGTATTGCGGCGGATCTGCCGGGACGAGCTGGGCCGCAACCCCTTTGTGGTGGTCAAGCTGGCGGCCGACAACGACGTTTCGGACCCCATTTAATCTGATAGAGTTGAGTTGGAACGTCCGACGGCCCGTCCGGGGGCCGGCCGGGGCGGGCCTGTGCATGAGGACAGGCCTGTCCCACCCTGTCCGTTTGTCATTGTCGTCAGGAGTGGAACCGATTGCCGGTGGCTCAACGAACCCCGACCAAGAGGAAATCCGCGGCGAGACCGTGGGAGGCCTTGTTGGCCTCGCTGTATTCGCCGCGCCTGGCCGGAACCGTGCTGGTCATGGTTGCCGTGTTGACGCAGCTCAGCTTCATGTCCCTGACCCGCGGCCGGCTGACCGACATGTGGATTGGCAGCCTGCAATCGCTGGTGGGTGTGGCGGCCTGGGGCTTGCCGGCCGTGATCGGGTTTCTCGGATTCTGGATCATCGTGCGGGCCATGGAGTACCAGCCGATGCCGCCCTGGCACAAGCCGGCCGGTGTCGTACTGTTGTATCTCTGCCTGGTGGTGGGTTTGACCTTGGCGCCGGACCGGTTGGCGGAGGACTTGGTGCAGGCCCTGTCGCCGTCCCTGCCATCCGCCGGAGGGTGGATCGGCTACCGGTCGGGAACGCATCTGGCAGAGGCCCTGGGACTGACCGGAGCATGGACCGTACTCGTTGGCCTGGCCCTGGTGGGCGGCTGGATGGTGGTTCCGGAGTGGCTGGAGAGCCTGTGGCGGCGGGCTGTCCGGCGGCTGCACACATGTTGGGAACGGCTGGGCCGCGTCGACAGTCGCGAACGGGAACACGCTCCTTGGCCTGAAACCCGCCTGTATCGCGTGTGGCAACGGGTGAGGTGGCGTCGTGTCGACCTGGAACCGCTGCGGAGAGTGTACGGGCGGGTTTGGTTTGCCTACGTGCAATGGCTGGAACGCATGCGGACTCCCCGTATTGCCCCGCTGGAACACGGTTCGCCGGAAGTGGAGGCCGTGGCGGTTCCGGTCCGGTCTCCCGCGGTGCGTGAAGGTGCGGCGATGCCGCCCGCCGGAAGGCCCGGGCCACCGGAGGAAGGCGTCGACCAGGCCTGGGCCCTGCCCGACATCAACCAGCTTCTCTACTCGCGGGAGCGGATTGAGGAGGACGACGACCGCGTGCGCAAGATGGGAACCCTGATCCAGGACACGCTGGAACTGTTCGGGGTGCCCGCGAGTTTCGAGGGCGCCTATACGGGGTCGGCCGTCACGCAGTACCTGATCAAGCCCGGATTTGTCGAACGGAGCGACACGCGCGGCTATGTCAGGCGCACAAAGGTCAAGGTCAGCAAAATCACCAGTCTGCGCGACGACTTGGCCTTGGCGGCCGCGGCGGCTTCGGTGCGCATCGAGGCACCCATTCCGGGCACGAGCTATGTTGGAATCGAAATTCCGAACGCCGTCATCAACTCGGTGAACCTGAGGGATCTGGTTGTCAGCGACGCCTTTCTTTCGATGAACGCCAGCCTGCCGCTGGCCCTGGGCGAGGATGTCAAGGGTCAGCCGATTGTGGCGGACCTGGCCCGGATGCCCCATCTGCTGATTGCCGGTGCCACCGGTACCGGCAAGTCGGTCTGCATCAACGCCATCATCACGACCCTGTTGCTGTCCCACACCCCGGAGACCCTCCGGTTTCTCATGGTCGACCCCAAGATGGTCGAGTTGAGCGCCTACAACCGCATCCCCCACATGCTGAAGCCGGTGGTGACGGACGTGGAACAGGCCGAGGCCGTGCTGGAGTGGTGCGTGGCCGAGATGACCGCGCGCTACCAGCTGCTCAACGTCGAGCGGGTCCGCGACATTCACCGCTACAACCAGCGGCGAATTGAGGAGGGCGAACCGCCGATGCCCTTCATCGTTGCCATCATCGATGAAATGGCGGACTTGATGATGTCGGCGCCGCAGCAGGTGGAGCAGGCGGTCTGCCGTCTGGCCCAGATGGCGAGGGCCGTGGGCATCCATCTGATCATTGCAACGCAGCGGCCGTCGGTGGATGTCATCACCGGGCTGATCAAGGCCAACTTCCCGGCGCGCATTGCCTTTGCCGTGTCAAGTCAAATCGACAGCCGGGTAATCATCGACGAAGCCGGAGCCGAACGGCTCCTGGGCAACGGCGACATGCTGTTTGTCGCTCCGGATGCACAACGGGTTGGACGAGTGCAGGGCACTTGGGTGAGCGACCCTGAGATTGCCGGTGTTATCGACCATTGGGAGGCGGAAGCGAACCTGTGGGATCTTGGGGCGCTCCCGGCGGCCTCCGGGACGGAATCCGGCCGGACCGTGGAGCCCCACGAGGCTTTGGTCTCCACCCCCGCCGACCTTCGTCCGCCGGACCCGGCTCCGCTGCCGTCACCGGCCGGCAAACCTGAGCCCGAACCCGACCTGAGCCGGGAGATTGGGATCCGACGGCAACCAGGGAAGGAACCTGAGTCGGCCGCGGTTGAACGACTGCGGCAAATCGCAGCGACCGGGGGGGATGCCCCGGAACGTGGATTGGCAGGCCAGGCCGCGGCCACCAAACCTCCGGGGCCAAACCTGTCCGAAGACGCCTCCGGTATGGAAGGCGGTGCATCCGGGGAAGTCGGATCGGACAGTCCGGACCGGAAGGCGTCGTCTGGCAACACGGCCCCACAGGAACCTCCGGTGCGCCGGTCCAAATCCATGCCATCGGTTGTGTCCAATCGGAAAGGCTCGGGACGTGCCGGAGAGCATACGGATACCGGTGCGACAGACAGTGAGCGGAACGAGCCGGGTTCTGCGCCGGTATCGCCTGCACCCGAGTCGAAGGAGGGCTTGTACCTGAGGGCCTTGGACGAGGCCAAGGGGCTGAAGGTTCTTTCCGCCAATGTCCTGCAGCGTCGGCTGCAGTTGGGGCGCAACGGGGTGTTTGAAATTTTGCAGCGGATGCTGGACGAAGGCGCGATCGACGAAGACGATCTTGACAGCCGGACGTTTGTGGAGTTGGTACGCAGACAGGCGTAGCAAACATGCAGGCCCGTGGCATACAGCGACACGGGAGTGGGGGTGAATACTGCCGCCTCGAACCGAGACCCAAACCGAGCGACAATTCCCATGTGCGGCACTGTGTTAGAGTTTCAAAATCGTCGTCTGAATGGAGGTGGGTTCCGTGAGTCAAGTGCATGCACCGGCCGCCTCTCCGGTGTCCTTGCCTGCGTCCGCATTGGCAACGGTCGGGTTTCCAGATGATTTCATTGAGGATCCCTACTGTTTCGAGGAAGGTGTGAACTTGGTTCAGACCGACCCCCATGCCCGCACATTGAGCACCCTGCGACAACGCTTTGAAGCCTACGAGGCAGCGCATGACTTGGGGTTCCGGGTGACCTCCGATCTACAGGTCCATCACATTCCCAATGAGTTTCTGGACGGAACACCCTATCGCCAGACTTCGGAGGGAGGCAAGCTGGCGTTTGACGTCGCTCTGTGGGACGTACCACGAGACACGGACCCCACCGCAGCTTCGTTGCGATGGGGAGCTTGGGGCCGACTGCTGTTTGTCTTGGAGATTGTGTCCGCTCAGTCAAGGCAGGCCGACCTGATTCATAAGAAAATCGTATGCGAACGCCTGCAAGTCCAAGAGTATTGGATCCTGGATTCACAGGATCCGGCCAACCCCTTGCGCGGTTGGCATCTGGATGTCGCAGAGCGGAATTTCCAGCCTGTGGATGAGGCTCTGGACGGATGGCCCAGCCGCGTTCTGCACAGCGTCCTGCGAACACGCCAGGGGGGTCTGGATTGGTGGGACAACACGTTGGGGGACTGGTTCTCGATTGAATTGCAGAACCATCGGAAGGGCCAGGCCGACCTACTGGCTGACCTCGTGAGCCGGTATACCGACGCCCAATGTGGTGTCGAGTTCCGTGACCGACTGTTGCGCATCCCGGTTGTCCAGTGGCCGGACATCGAGGATGTGGTTCGGGTAGTCACACAGATGGACGACAGGCGAGAGCGTAGGCAGGCCATCCGGGACATGCTTGCCCCATAGAGTGGCGGGGCAACAGGCCACCGGGTCCTGGAGGCTTGCACGGCCTTTGTGATGGCTTCCATCAAGACGCGATACGGCTTGGACTTGCCGGTTTGTGGGTGGAATCCGGTTCCATGACCGGGTTTGAACCGATGGCTTGAGATTGAATGCGAGCTGCCTCAGAGTTCCACTGATGGTTTCCTGTTCCCATCAGGCCAACACCGGACATGCGATCGAAGCATGTGGCCTGCAAGTGGGGGTGCAGAGATGCGAAAGCGAATCCGTTGCGTGCTCAGGACTGGAAGCAAGAGCGGCGATGAATGCCTGTGGTCAGCTCAAGTGACGGTGCGGCTCGCGGTGGAGGGGGCAACATCCCGAGCGGATCAATGCCCGGACACTGAAGACATGCGGCAAGCAACTCCCTGGAGGTAGGGGGCGCTCAAGGGGGAATTCGAAGCGTGCGGAGAAGTCATGAAAGGTGAATTGACTCAAAACGGCTGCCAACTGGTGCACAGACACGGTGACGAAACCCTTGTGGTGGAACCGTGGGGGCGCGATGGGCTGCGCGTCCGCGCCACCCTCAACCGTGAGGTCGATGAACGCAACTGGGCACTGACTGAGACGGTGGCTGGCGCACTTAGGGAGGCCGCGTCCACCACAATCATTGAGATTGCCGACAACCAGGCCTCCATCGCCAACGGACTGATCTCCGCCCGCCTGACGGATCCTTCCCCCATCCCCGGATCCGGCCATGTCCTGCAGGCGGGCCATCTGCAGTTCTTTCGGGCCGGAGAACCTATTCTTGGCGAGTACGACTATGTGGTGGGCGCCCACAACCCGGGTACTCGCACCTACAAACCCGTCCCCGGGTTTGCGGACGAGGGGTTGTACCGTACCGAGGTCCACTTTGCCCCGCGCCCGGATGAGCGCCTGTACGGGATGGGCCTCAATGCCACCGGCGGCGTCAACCTCAAGGGATGTGTGATTGATCTGTATCAACGGCATGTGAAGCACACGGTACCGTTCCTGGTGTCCAGTGCCGGCTATGGCCTGTTGTGGAACAACCCGTCCTTGGGTAGGGTGGAGCTGGGTCGGAATCGGACGCGCTGGGTATCCGACGGCTGCCGGCAAATCGACTACTACGTGACCGTGGGCGACACCTACGGTGCCATCATGGAGAACTACGCCGACGCCACGGGACATGCACCCGAGATGCCGTACTGGGCGTCGGGCTTCTGGCAGTGCAAGCTGCGGTACAGGACCCAAGAGGAGTTGTTGGCGACCGCCAGGGAATTCCGGCGGCGCGGCCTTCCGATCTCGGTCATCGTCATTGACTTCCGGCACTGGCGGAAAACGGGTGACTGGAAACTCGATCCCGACTTCTGGCCCGATCCGGAAGCCATGGTGCGGGAACTGGATGCCATGGGCGTGAGGATCATGATTTCGCCCTGGGTGCTGGTGGAGGAGGAGAGCGAAAACTTCGGGCCGATGCTGGAACAGGGCCTGTTCATCGACGCTCTCGATGGCGGCGAGACCTGGATTCCCTGGCAGGCGAATGATGGCCGGGCGGTGCGAACGCGACAGGTCGATCCCACGAATCCCCAAGCGGCCGCCTACCTGTGGGACAAGTGGAAGCGCAACTACTTCGATCTGGGGATCCGGACGTTCTGGCTGGACCCCTGCGACGACCTGCATTCAATTCAGGACTACGACCAGGTGCGGTACCACGCGGGGCCGGCCCTGGAGGCCCACTGCCATTATCCGGTGGCCCACCAGAAGAACATCCACGATGCCCTGCATGCCGCCGGTGAACACGAAGTGGTCACGATTTGCCGCAGTTCGTGGGCCGGGTCGCAGCGCTACGGCGCCTCCCCGGCAGCACACGACATAAAGTCGTCCTTTGAACACTTGGACGAATACATGAAGGCCGGCCTGAACCTGGCCATGAGCGGCATTCCGTGGGGTGCCGCCGAAATCGGCGGGTTCGTTACGCCCGACAGCCAAAGCGAATACTTCCGGGAACTCATGGTGCGCTGGTACCAGTACGGGGTGTTCACGCCGATATTCCGCACGCACGGCCACCGGCCCAACAACGAAGCCTGGACCATCGGCGGTGACAGCTACCGGTTCATACGGGCGGCCATGCTGTTGCGCGAGCGGCTGCGTCCCTATGTGATGGCCCAGATGCAGCTGGCCTCCAACTGCGGTATCCCTCCCATGCGGCCGCTGTTCTTCGACTACGAGCACGATCCGCAAACCCATGTTGTCGAGGACCAGTTTCTCTTCGGCCCGGATCTGCTCGTCGCTCCTGTCACCGCCCACCGACAGCGCCGCCGGGCGGTGTATTTGCCGGAGGGCGAATCATGGATTTGTGCATGGACAGGACAGCGGTACGCTGGCGGACAAACGTTGGACGTTGCGGCACCCTTGGCACACATACCCGTGTTCGTGCGGGGAGCCGAACCCATCCTCGACTTGGCTGTGTTTCAGGGTCTGTAGATCCGACCCTGCTGGGAACATTGCATGGATGCGGCAGCCAGTTCGATACCCAAAATGCACGTGACGTTGGTGTCGGGAGGCAGTCGTGGGGGCAGTTGCCACCGACTACCGCAGCTGCGCAGGTGGGATGATCCGAATCTGTGTCACAATCGGCGCGCGGACGACTGATGTCTCCCAAGCCGACCAAGAGGAGGAGTCGAAGTAATCGTCCGTCGGGGCTCAAACGCTGACCGGAACCGATTCCCGCCTCAAGGGTTTCCGGCCATTGTGCAGGATGAAGGTGCCGGCCTGTGCCCACTTTCTACCCGCTGACATGGTAAATGTATTCAAGGGGAGGACAGTGCGGAAGATCGGTGGCGACTTGACGTTCGAAGACGGTCAGGGTTGGGAAATAAATCCTAGGAAAACAATCGGTCAATTGGTTGTTCTGCAGGTCGAGGTACTTCAGGTTGGTCAATCGGGACCACTCGAGAGGCAATGGTCCTGTTAGTTGGTTATTCTGGAGGTTGAGGTTCCACAGGTTGGTCATTCGGGACCACTCGCGAGGCAGTGGCCCCGTTAATTGGTTATCCCCAAAAAGGAGTTCTACTAGGTTGGCGAGTTTCCCCCATGTGGGAGGCAGTGGTCCGGTCAGCTGGTTGCCACGCGCGTGGAGAACTTCCAGGTTGGCGAGTTGCTTCCATTCGGGGGGCAGAGGCCCCGTCAGCCGGTTGTCGTACAGGTGGAGCCATTTCAGGTTGGCGAGTTGGCCCCATTCGGGCGGCAGGGACCCCGTCAGTTGGTTGCCATTCAGGTAGAGCGCTTCCAGGTTGGCGAGTTGCTTCCATTCGGGAGGCAGGGGCCCCGTCAGCTGGTTGCCACTCAGGTGGAGCGATTTCAGGTTGGCGAGTCGTTGCCATTCGGGAGGCAGGCGCCCCGTCAGTTGGTTGTTCTGAATGAAGAGCGATTCAAGCTTGGCGAGTTGGCCCCATTCGGGGGGCAGGGACCCTGTCAGTTGGTTGCCTGCGTCGTAGCGAGACAGACTAAGATGTACCAGGCTGGCAAGTTGGCCCCATTCGGGGGGCAGAGGCCCTGTCAACCGGTTGTCGGACAGGTACAGGTATTCCAGACTGGTAAGTTGACCCAGTACCGGAGGGGGAGTGGTCAACCGATTGTCGGATAAAACCAGGAATACCAGGCTGTCCAGTTGACTCAGTTCGGGCGGCAGCGCAGTCAACTGGTTGCCATTCAGGTAGAGCGTCTTCAGGTTGGTCAGCTGGCCCAGTTCGGGCGTCAGCGCGGTCAACCGGTTGCCATACAGGTAGAGCGTCTTTAGGTTGGTCAACTGGCCCAGTTCGGGCATCAGCGCGGTCAACCGGTTGCCTCCCAGGTGGAGCAGCTGCAGGCTATCCAGTTGACCCAGTTCGGGTGTCAGCGCGGTCAACCGGTTGCCATACAGGTTGAGCGTCTTCAGGTTGGTCAACTGACCCAGTTCGGGCGGCAGCGCAGTCAACTGGTTGCCATACAGGTTGAGCGTCTTCAGGTTGGTCAACTGGCCCAGTTCGGGCGGTAGCACCGAAAAATCGTTGCCGCGCAGATTCAAACTTTGTAGGTTGGCAAGTTGGCCCAGTTCGGGTGGCACGGGCCCCGACAGCCAGTTATGACTCAGGTCCAGGTACTCCAAGGAGGCCAAGCGCCCCAACTCCGAAGGGATGGAACCCGTCAGAAAATGTCCCTGCAGATCCAGGTGGCGCAGGCGGGGGAGATGCCCCAGTTGCGGCGGGAGCGCACCGGACAGAAAACCCGCTTCAGCTGGGCTCTTGGATCCTTGTTCAACATATCCCCGAGGGGAGGGAAAGTCCGGACGGTCGTGTCGGAACCCCAGGTCAAGGTGTTCCAGTTGGTGGAGTTGGCCCAATTCCGGTAGGAGGGAGCCGTGGAATTTGCGGAATCCATCTGGAAACCCACCCACCTCCGTCACGCGTCCTTCCGCATCCAGGGACACGAAGTATTCTTGCCTGCCTACAGACGTGGTTTCCCCCTTGTGTGTCGCCTCGTCCTCGAACTGCGCGGCTGACGGCACACTGGACAGGAGGGTCTCGCCGAACCAGTGGGCATCCAGGATCTCGAGGACAGCAAGGTCATTGGCGGCCGGAGTCGTACCCCAGACCGTGTCCAGGCTGTAGGCCAAGTACTCCACCCACTCCACATGTTCGTCGACCACATAGTGTACGGCTCCGTTGGGTTCCACCCGCAGCAGGAAGCGAAGGAGGTGTTCGGGGCGGTCCAATGCCGGCGTGCCGTCGACGCGTATCGGGATACCCGTCACCGTGCGCAGGATGGCATACGGAGGCCGGTATGGTTTCGGGACGACGAACAGGGGTTCTGTAACCTCCCGTGCCCAGCGCGACACGGGGGAACGGACAACGGTGAAAGTGGCCGAGACACGCGTCCCGGACAACTGCAGTTCGTACCGCCCTGCGGGGTGCTCCGCCAGGTTGTCGTAGGCCCCGGATCTGGTCAGGGAGGGTTTAGGTGTGGGTGGCCGGATCAAGGTGGGCGTCAATGTCGGTGTGGGAAAGGATGTTGGTGTTGGCGTGGGATACAAAGTTGGTGTAGGCGTCGGGGTGTTTGGCGGCGATGGGGTGCTGGCTAGTGTGAACGTAAGCATCGGCGGCACCGAGGATTGGGGTGCCGAACCGACGAGGCCCGTGGCCGGGGTCCCGGATGGGTAGTAGGTGCATCCGGCAAGGCACACGAGCAGCAGCTGGATCGCGAATAACAGCCAACCCGGGCGATGTCTGGATGCGCTGGTCGATTCGGCGAAAGGCATGTCGGGGGGCGATTTACGGAGGAGTCGAGAACAATCGCGGATTGTAACCCCGACATGTTCCGGCCCGGTTGCGGGCACGGGTCGGGTACATGAGTGGGCTCTCATTGATCATTGGCTGCAGGTGCACAGACGGCGAAGGGATCCTCCGATGGTGTTGTCAAGACCACCAACGAGGGGCCCTCGTCGGGGACTTCATCCTAGCTATTGCTCATCCCGGGAATCCGTCAGCACCCATTTGGCTGGTTAACTACCGCGCTAACGGCAGATTGTGTGGTGGAGACGCAACTGAGAGGGGGGTGCCGAACCGGCACTCCCCAATGAGAAAGCCCGGCCAACGCGTGGTCGATGTCACACGGACCGCCGACGCACCGTCAAGGAACCCACGGGCATGCGTTGAACCCAATTGCATCCAGTCACGTTGGGGTACAACCGTCTTTTCGAAATGCACTTTTACCCACTGTCGTGATCAGAAGGGAACTGACCGACTATCTGAAGTCGGCGTTTCAGCAGCACCCGGTGGTCTCCGTGACCGGTCCCCGGCAGTCCGGAAAAGACGTGCTCCGGCAACAGCTTACGAGCAGGAAGGCTTCCAGTTTCTCCGCTTTCTACACGCTTGGCATCAAAGCCACGTATTTCAGGCTCATGTTCCCGTTCTGGCTACGGTTGCCAGTGAGCCAAGTGTCGTCCCTTGTTGGTGCATGGCCATCACCTGACGGAGTCCGCTCCCGCAGCGATGGCGCGCCAGAGGTCCCGTTGGGTGCGGACGGAGGCGGCTGACTGCCGACAGTGCAAGTGAAATCCGCCACCGGAAACCAATAGGTCATCGCGGTGGGGGAGGTCCTGCTGCGCTTGCAGGAGCCCGCGGGCGTGCAGGAATGAGGGCAGACACTGCACCAGAGGGACTGATTCGGTCTCCTACTCCTGGTCGAGGTTCGGTATGTCCTGATCCTCGCGCGGACCGCCCAAACCGAAGCGGCGGAGCATGCTGGATACCGGACCTTGGAACTTGCGGCTCATGATCACGTTTGCCGAGGTCTTGCGCATGACCCGTTCCGGGATCGAACCGCGGAATTGCTGGGTGAAATAACCCTCGTCGGACGCACCCAGGAGCAACAGATCGGCGTTGCGGCTGGCCTGCAAAATGCCGGCCTCGACGTTGACCGCTTCCACCACCTCGAACTCGGTGTCCACGTCCACCGACTTGGCCAGGTCGATGGATGTCTGCTTCACCAGCGGCGTGTGCTCCCGCTCCTCGTCGGACGTGACGACATAGATGGTCCTGATCTGGATTTCCTCGTCGGAGGCACTGTGCGACCCGGTGGTCTTGGAACTGTCCTCGGACCGGTAAAACGCCACCAGATTCCGGGTGATTTCATAACTCATGCGCAGATTGGCGCCCCGCCCCCGGCTCGGGATCACAATCCGGCGGGGCTTGCGCCACAGCGTATTGAAGTGCGTGACCAGGATGTCGCAGGGCGGGTTGGTTCCGATGAGATCGATGACGGAGCCGAAGGCGTGCTGGCTGCCCACCGTGGCGCCGGGCCAGCCGAACACAATCAGTTCGGTATCGTACTCGTGGGCCTTGGCGCTGATGGTTTGGCTGACGCTGCGCCCGATAACGGTCAACTCGCGGTGGTTGACATCCAACTGGCGCGCGACGCGCGTGGCCACGCGTGTCACCGAGGTGTCGATCATGTCGGCACGGACCGTGTTCATGTCCGGCGTGCGGACCACGTGCATGCACAGCAGTTCGTGGCCGCGCTGATGGGCGAAGATGGAACCCAGGGCGCCCACGCTGCTGGCCATGAACTTGTCCTTGACCGGCACCAGCACGGTGGGCAGACCGGTCGCCGTCAGGACCGAGGCGGACTCGGAGACGGTGCGACTGGGGTCGACTTCCCACTTGGTCTGGTTCGGCAGGATCCACACAAAGTAAATGATGAGGCCGCCCACCATCCAGGCAATGGCGATACCCCAGGCGATCATGCTCAGGCTGGCCAGCCACACCGCCAGCACGAGGCAGATGGCAATGCCCAGCGACGGCAGGAATGGGGTCAGGGGCAGGGTGAAGCGCCGCTTCAGATCGGGCCGCGACTTGCGCAGGGACACCACCGAATAGCACACCATCATGAACAACAGCAGGAACATGATGTTGGCGCTGGCCGCCACGTCCTCGATCGGGAGGGACACGGCCATGACCACCACCAGCAGGCCGCTCATGGCAATGGCCATCACAGGCGTCATGGTGCTCGGATTGATCTGCCCGAAGGCCGGGAACAGATTGCCGTCCCGACCCATGGCAAACGCCACGCGGCTGGAGCCGTACAGCGTGGCGTTGAGGGCGCTCGTGGCACTGGCCAGGCCCGCTAGAATCAACATCAGCTTGCCGCCGTCAGGGAAGATCTGGGCGGCGACCTCAACCATGCCCAGCTCGCCCAGCGTCGAGAGGAACTGGTACACCGGCACGCTCGGATCGCCCGAATCAATGGCGCCAATCACCACGGCGGCCGTCATCAGGTAGATGGAGACCGCAATCAGGATGCTGAGGGCGATGGCCAGCGGAATGTTGCGTGTCGGGTTCTTCACTTCCTCGCCGCTGGCGGCGATGATTTCGAACCCCTCGAACGCGATGAAGGTCAACCCCATCGCGAGCAGGACACCGCCGATGCCGAACGGCAGAAACGGCCGGAAGGAACTTTCCACAATCGTGGACACGGAGCCGCCGGCTTCCCGGAACATGAGGGACAGGCCGAAGGCCGCCATCACCACCAGAATCACGATCTTGATGCTGGTAACGATGTTGCCGATCAGGCCGGTCTCGGAAGAGCCCTTGTAGTTGATCCAGGTGAAGGTCGCGGCCAGGGCCACGCCCAGCCCGACGCGGCTCCAGTGCAACAGGGGACAGCCATGGTGGATGTCCGCGCAGTCGGCGGCCAAGTCAAGGCCCCACAGCCCCAGCAGTTCCGTGAAGAAGGCACCGAACGCCAAGGCGTAGAGCGCGCAGGCCAGGGACTGGGCAAACCAGCTCATCCATCCGGACAGGTAGCCGAACAGATCGTTCATGCCCTGCTTGATCCACAGGTAGCCTCCGCCCGCCGCCGGGAAACAGCTGCCCAGTTCGGCGTAGCTGCCGCCGATGATCAGGGCAATGCAGCCGTTCAGCAGAAAGGCCAGCAGCAGACCGGGTCCGGCCTTGCCGGCCGCAATCCCGGTCAGAACGAAGATGCCCGCGCCAATCATGGCGCCGACACCAATCATGGTGACGGCGAGCAACCCCAGATTGCGACTGAGGGAGACCTCGACCTGCGGTTCCGCCTGTGTCATGGGAGGGCCAGGACGGTGGTGTCAAGGCGCGAACGAGGTATCCGGCTGACGCACGGGGTGGCGCGGACGGAGCGCCCGAAACAGTACCGGACAACCATCCGGCAGTTTGGGCTGGTTGACATGGGGTTGAGTTCCGGGTGGAGCACTCCTCCCGGTGTGTGGGAGACCGTGGGAACGCGGTTCAGCGTTCGATTGGCAGACCGATGGCGTTGCCCCACTCGGTCCAGGACCCGTCGTAGTTGCGAACCTTCTCGTAGCCCAACAGATAGGTGAGCACGAACCAGGAGAAGCTGCTGCGCTCGCCGATGCGGCAGTAGGCCACCACTTCGTCGTCGCTCTTGAGACCCTGTTCGGTTTCGTAGATGGCCCGCAGTTCGTCGGCCGGCTTGAAGGTGCCGTCGGCGTTGGCGCCCCTGGCCCACGGCACGTTCTTGGCCCCCTCGATGTGTCCGCCGCGCAGGGCACCCTCCTGCGGGTAGTCGGCCATGTGCAGCAGTTCGCCCCAGTATTCCGCCGGGCTGCGCACGTCCAGGAGGGGCTTGCCGGCCTGGGAGTGGGCCAGCACGTCGTCGCGGAAGGCCCGGATGCCCGGGTTGCCTTCCCCGTCCGGCAACGTGTAGGCGGTGCGCTCGCGGTAGGGGATCTCCTTGGTGAGTTCCCGGCCCTCTTCGATCCACTTTTGCCGGCCGCCGTCCATCACGCTCAGGTTTTGCACGCCGTACAGGGACAGCACCCAGAAGGCGAAGGTTGCCCACCAGTTGTTCTTGTCGCCGTAGAGGACAATCTTCGAATCCTGCTCCACACCCAGTTCCTGGAGCAGGCGTTCGAGGTCCTCGCGCGGAAGGTAGTCCCGCCTCAATTCGTGATTCAGATCCTCCATCCAATCCAGGTTCACGGCGCCGGGGATGTGGCCGACTTCATAGAGCAGCGGATCCTCGTTGCTCTCCATCAAGACGACCTTGGGGTCGCGCAGGTGCTCGGCAACCCAAGCCGTATCGACTAGGACTTCGGGATGGGCATAGCCTTTGTCGTGCATGAAGTTTTACCAATGGACTGCAAGGGAACGGGACAACAGGTGCATAAGGGCCTGATCGGCGATTATAGTCCAGAAAATTGCCTTGTTGACGGCTTTGCCGAATGCCGGACATTTCCGTCAGGACGGCGTGGGGGCGTTGGGATGGATCAGCTCCCGGTCCTTGAGTTCGGTCCAGAAGTCGGAAGGGACATCCATGGTCATGGCTTCCAGGTTGGTTTCCAGCTCCGAGGTGGCGCGCATGCCGGGAATGACGGATGCCACCGCGGTGTGCCCCAGCGGAAACTGCAGGGCGGCGGCCTGCAGGGTGATTCCGTGGCGGATGCACATGGCCTCGATACCCTTGACCCGCTGCATCAGGTGCGGCGGGGCCGCCTTGTACTCGAAACGGGCATCGTCCACCGCACCCGTGGCCAGGATGCCGGAGTTGAACGGACCGCCGATGATCACGCTGATTTGGCGCTCGGCGCACATCGGCAGGAATTCGTCCAGGGGGGTTTGCTCGAGCAGCGTGTAGCGACCCGCCAGGAGGAAGCAGTCAAACTGCCCGGCCTCGGCGAAGCGGGTCAGCATCTGCCACTGGTTCATGCCCAGGCCAATGGCCTTGACATGGCCCTTGGTGCGCAGATCGTCGAGGATGGGATAGGCGTTCTCCATGGCCGCTTCGAAGTGGGACACCTCCGTGTCCGGCCATCCCTCCCACTGGCTGCTGCCCTCGTCCGGATCGTGCATGAGCAGGATGTCGATTTGGCCGATGTCCAGCCGCTCCATGCTGGCCTCGATCGAGTCGAGAATGCCTTGGCGCGAATAGTCCATGACCAGCTGATATCGGGGGGCTCCGGGAAAGAGCGGCGCCTCCGAGGCGTCCTCCGGCAACGGGTCGAGCCGCCAGCCCACCTTGGTCGAGACGATGTACGAGGCCCGGTCAAGCTGCTGCAGCGTGCGTCCCAGCCGCTCCTCGCTTAGGCCGTGGCCGTAGAGCGGCGCGGTGTCGAAGTAGTTCAGACCGGAGGCGACCGCTTGGCGAATGACTGTGTCGCAGTCCTCGTCCTGCATCGGTTCGTAGAGATTGCCCCAGGCGGTTCCCCCCACACCCAGCGTGGTGACTTCCAGATCGGTGGTGCCCAGTCGACGTCGGGCCTTGTGGATGGTCATGTGATTGATTCCTCTGTTGACATTCAGGGGGTGTTGGGCGCGGGCGGCACGGCCAGGGCCTGCGACAGGTCCGCAATCAGATCCTCCACGTCCTCCGTGCCCGCGGACAACCGCACCAGGCCGTCGGAGATGCCGACCGCGCGTCGTTGCGCCGGGGTCAATGCCCGATGACTGGCATGGGCTGGGTACAAAACGAGTGTGTAGCAGTCGCCAAGGCTGGTGCCGGGCTGGACAAGTCGCAGTCGCTCCATGAAGCGGAACACCGCCGCTTGGTCGGCCCCTTTGATCTCGAAGGCCAGCATGGCGCCGAACCGGCCGTCGAACTGCTTCCGGGCCCGTTCATGCTCCGGATGATCGGGCAGGCCCGGGTACACCACCTGCGCGATCCGGGGATGTTCCCGCAGCCAGGCGGCCAGCTGTTCGGCGTTGCGGCACTGCTGCCGATAGCGCAGCGGCAGGGTCTTGAGCCCCCGATGCAGAAGCCAGGCCTCGAAGCTGCCCAGGGAACCGCCGGTGGTCTTGAGGTGTTCCCGCAGGGCCGGTCCGTGGCGGGCGCGCGCGACCACGATGCCACCCATCGCGTCCCCGTGGCCGCCGATGTACTTGGTCGCACTGTGCAGTTCCATGTCCGCGCCCAGATCCAGCGGGCGGCAGGTCAGCGGGGTCGGGAACGTGTTGTCCACGACCAGAAGCGTGCCGTGCGTCCGGCACAAATGGGCCACGGCGGCGATGTCGACGACGCGCAGCAGCGGGTTCGAAGTGGTCTCGACCAGCAGTACGGCGGGTTTGACCGCGGCCAGCAAGTCGGCCACGGCGGCGTTGTCCGAGGCGTCCACCAAGTGACCGTCCACTCCCAGGGACGGCAGCAACTGGTCGACAATGGCAACGGAGGCACCGTAGCAGTCCCGCGAGGCGGCCACCCGCCGGTTGTCGCTGTCCGCCAGGGCCGCCAACAGGGCCACATGCACCGCGGCCATGCCGGTGGCGGTGGCCACGGCATCCAAGGGCAGCGATGGATCGTGTGTGCAGAGTGCCGACACGGCATCCGTCAAGGCCCGGGTGGTCGGGTTGCCGTACCGCTGATAGACGAAGTGGTCCGGTGATCCGCCCAGGGCCGCATCCAGCTCGTCAATTCTGGGATAGAGGTGGGTAACGCTCGTGTCGATGGCGTTGACCGTGGGCGTGGCGGTGCCGGATGCAGTGCCGCGGTCCCTGGTCAGATGGTGTTCGCCGCCATGCACGCAGCGGCTGTGCGGTCCCAGACGAGCCAGATGCGGGTCCATTGTCAAACCTCGATTTCAGGGAGGCTGCGCCGCATGATCTGATAGTTCTCCAAGGCTTGGCCGGCTCCCAGGGCAACGCAGGCCATGGGGTTTTCGGCAACGTAGCAGGGCACTCCCAGATGGCGAGTCAGCCGTTCCGGCAGGTAGCGCAGTTGGGAACCACCTCCGGTCAGGACCACGCCCCGGTCGATGATGTCCGAGGCCAGTTCCGGCGGCGTTTTTTCGAGGGTGGACCGAATGGTGCCGATGATGGCCTGCATGGGGTCCTCGATGGCTTCCGTCACCTCGCTGCTGGCCAGGGTGGCGCTGCGGGGCAGGCCGTTGACCTGGTCCCGGCCCCTGATCTCGATGCTGGTGTCGTATTCCTGGGGCAACGCGCTGCCGATGCTGATCTTGATCTCCTCGGCGGTCAGTTCCCCGATGAGGAGGTTGTACTTCTTGCGCACGTAGTTGGCGATCGCCTCATCGATGCGGTTGCCCCCTGTACGGACGCTGCTCCAAACCACAATGTCGTACATCGACACCACTGCGGACTCGGTAGTGCCTCCGCCAAAGTCCACGACCATATTCCCGGTCGGGGTTCCGATCGGCAGGCCGGCACCGTAGGCCGCGGCCAGGGGTTCGGGAATCAGGTAGGCGGCCCCAGCCCCGGCCTGCATGGCGGCGTCGTGGACGGCATGCTCCTCGACGCTGGTCACCCCCTTGGGGGTGGAGATCATCACGCGCGGCTTGAACAGGGGGCGTTTGCCGGTCACCTGCTGAATGAAGTAGCGGAGCATTGCCTCCGTCACGTCGAACTTGGCGATCACGCCGTTCAGCAGGGGCCGTTCGACTTGGATGCTGTCCGGATTGCGGCCGAGCATGTCGAAGGCTTCGTGGCCCACCGCCACCATGTGCTGGCCGGCGATTGCGACCACCGACGGCTCCTGCATCACAATGCCCTTGCCTTGGACATGGACCAGCACGTTAACCGTGCCCAGGTCGATGCCAATGTGCTTCTGCAGCATGGGGGATGGTCGGGAGGTCGCGCGAAGTCGATGTACGGGGCGAAGGGCGAATCCCTCGGACCTGCAACACACTATTATAGGAAATCCGGCGGGGCGGAAGCCGTCGGCGGTCACCAGGCGATGGAGGGCCGGGCCGAGATCGCCCTGGAGCGGATCTCGGAGGACCGCTTCCGGATCGACTACCGGCAGCAGGCGCCATTGAAAATTTTCCTGCCCCGCATCGACTCCGGCGCCGCCGCAGAGGTGGTGTTGGCCAACAGCGCCGGCGGGATCGCGGGCGGCGACCACCTGACGGTTCGGGTGGCAATGGGAGCGGACACCGCCGCCGTGGTCACCTCCCAGGCCGCGGAAAAAGCGTACCGGTCGCGCGGCCCCGCGGCCGACCTGGAAACCCGGGTGACCGTCGGCCCGCGGGCCCGGCTGGCATGGGTTCCCCAGGAAACCATCCTCTTCGACAGTGCCCGTCTGTGCCGCCGGCTCGAATTTGACCTTGACGGGACTGCATGCCTGCTGGCAGGGGAGATGTGGGTTTTTGGACGGATTGCCCGCGGTGAGGTCTTTGGACACGGCCTGCTCCACGATGTCTGGCGCATCCGGCGGAACGGCCGTCTGGTCTGGGCCGACAGCCTGCGTCTGGACGGGGACATCCGACGTCTGCTCGATGCGCCAGCAGGCTTCGCGGGCGCGCGGGCGGCGGCGGCACTTGTGCTCGCGGGACCGGATGTCGCGGGGCTGCTGGAGCCGGTCCGGCATATAATCGACCGGGCCCCTTGCCGGGCCGGCGCGACCGTGGTTGGCGGGGTCCTTGTGGCTCGTTGGCTGGGACCCGATCCGGCGGAGGTACGGACGGGTTACGGTGAATGTGCGGCCGCGTTGATGCAACAAGTCGATCCGGCTCAGTCCGGCCTGCCGGTGGTCTGGCATATCTGAATGCCGGGCGGCGTGCTTGGGCTGGTACCTCAAACGGAAGCGAAGCAGGAACGAAGTCCAAGGCCCGCGAAAGTGGAACATCCCCTTCGGCCTCAGGCTGCCATGTCATTCATAAGATCGCGCACCGAAGTGCGAAAGGCAACTGGATGCAGGCGACACTGACTTGGCTCGACCTGACGGCAAGCGACCGCGACAAAATGCGGCGCGTGCTGGATCTTTTCAACGAGTCGGGCACGATTGACGAGATGGGTCTTGGGAGCCTGCAGATCATGCTGTCGGACACACTGTTTCCCGGCACCTCGTATACCCAAACCCGATTGCGATACCTTCTGTTCATCCCGTGGCTCTATCGCCGTTTGGAAGATCGGCGGGTAAGGGCCGGCAAGGTGCAGCAAGCAGCTCGGCAGGCCGAGGTGGAACTCATTGGTCCGCTTCGCCGGAACGCCGACAACACAGGGGTCATCGGCCAGATGGCCCGTGCGGCGCTCAAACGGTTGCCGAGTTCCGTCTACTGGGGCATGCTCACCCAGTGGGGCATCTTTCTGCCACAACAAAGCCAAGGCTGGTACCACTCCCATTTCGACGCGCTGGTGAACGGCCGCGGCATCGTGGGACGCGCCGACGATCCGGGCGTGATCTGGAGCCAACAACCGCACTGGCATCCCCGACTGCCCAAACCTCCGAAGGGGTTCCCTTGGGAAGCCTCATTCGCGTTGACCCATGACGAAGCCGACTTCCTGCGCGGCCGGGTGGAGGAGCGGTGCGTGGGCACGCTGTTGGCATGGCTGGTTCGGAACGGGTCGGATGCGCCGGCGGCGGCAGTCTGGGACGATCCCGACGCACTGCGCGCCACGGGCCAGGTCCGAGACGACCTGGAGCTGGCGCGGCGCTTCTCGTTGCATGTAGAAGGCATGCCGCTGCTCTACAACCTACTGGTCGCGGAACGGCGGTGCGAAGTCCTGGAAGCGGACGAGGCGGAGAATGTTGATAGGTTCCGCGCGGATCTCGCCGAATGGGCAAACCGCGAGTCTGACGAGGAAGGCCCGTTCGATCCCGATGAGCTCTGGGAACTGGTTGTCCGACGTGATGGACACCTTCCGCGTCCGCAACGCGTCTTCATCGAAGGCTGGTCGCGGCGGCTCGCTGAATTGGTGCCGGACGGGGTCGCCGACGACCGCCGGTTGCGGACGCTGATTGCCGAGCGCGAGTGGCGCCTGAAGGGCGTACGGGCACGGCTGCAAAATCAGAACCGCCTGCTGGACTGGACACCGGGCGTCGGTGTCGGCCGGATGGACTTCCGCTGGTCTCGCGTCCGGCGATTCCTGATCGATCTACATCGGGGATTGGCCGCCTGATGCTCCCACCGGACTCGCGTACCACCGCGTTCGAGCTGATTCACCCGCCCGCCGGATATCAGCTCGACTTCGCCGTACTGACCGCCTACACCCTCGATTTGGAGGCGTTACTCGTGCTGCCCCTGTCAGTGTTGGCACAACCCGAGGGCGGTCTGGATGATTTGCTCGTTGATCCGTTGCAGCTGCATCAGGCACTCCGGGAGGCTGGCGATCGCGTACATGTCTTTGTCGACCAGACGGGCATTGCGATTCCGCGCAGCGCGCGGCCGCTGTACTCGATGCTGGAACCGAGCGTGCATCCTGTCCGGGCGCCGAACGGCGGTATCTTCCACCCCAAAGTGTGGATCGCCCGCTTCACAGCCATGGACGAAACGGCGGAGGATCTGCTGCGGGTGGCAATTCTGTCGCGGAACCTGACGTTCGACCGCTCTTGGGACGTTGCCTTGGCGAGCGAAGCACAGTTTCGAAGCAACCGGTACGTGGAAGCCAGCCGGCCGCTCCGTGATTTCCTTCTCGCCCTGCCGCATTTGGCCACAAATGCGAACCGGATGCCACAAGACGTCGTGGAACGTGTGGAGACGCTGGCCGATCAGGTTTGTCGAACTGCATTTCCTTCGCCCGAGGGATTCAACTCGCCAATCGAGTTCCATGCCCTCGGATTGACGAAGAGTCCTCAAGCCTGGAATCCACCGTCGAAAGGATATTGTGCGCTCGCGGTAGCCCCGTTTGTCACTCGGACGGCGCTTGACACAGTCGGTAGGCTGTCTTGGGGGGATCGGGTTCTGGTGAGCCGGCAAGAGGAGCTCGACAAGCTGCCCGAGGACGCTCTCACAGCGTGGCAGCAGGTATTCGTCCTCTCGGATGCTGCCCAGGGAGAAGCTGAGGATGGTCCGGTCGGCTCGGACGAGATGGGTCAGGCTGACACGGTTGGCACGGCGCAGGGCGATCTTGGAACCGGCTCGGGACCTCGCCCGTTGGGGCTGCACGCCAAGATGATCGCCGTAGAGCACGGTTGGTATGTGACGTGGTCAGTGGGCTCTGCAAACCTGACCGCGCCGGCGTTCACCGGCAGCAACGTCGAGATGATGGCATCGATCACGGGCAAGAAGGGAGGCAAGAACGGACGCGGCATCGGACATTTTCTTGACGGCGGATTCCGAGAATTGTGCGTGCCGTACCAAAGGACGGAACCGGAGGAAGTGGACCTGTGCGTATCCAAAGCGGAAGTGCGTCTCGATGCAGCGCGTGACGCCCTGGCAGACGCGGAACTGCGGGTAGTCTGCGTTCCCGGGGACGACCTCTGGACGTTGACGGTCGAAGGCGACGTTCAGTTTGGGGCCGATATCTGTGTCGTGGCCTGGCCTGTCTCCGTTGGCGAGGATCAGGCTTTGGGGCTGCCTGGGCCATTGCAATGGAAGTTGCCCCTCGCAGACCTGACGGCATTCATCGGGTTTCGGTTGAGCGTCGGTGTGCAGGGCGTGGACGACATCCGTATGGCCCTGCGACTTCCCGCCGAAGGATTGCCCGAAGACCGCATGCACCATGTGCTCAGGGGCCTACTGGACAGCCCCGGGAAGTTTCTTCGGTTCCTGCGGGCACTGCTGGGTGGGATCGACCAGTTGGTTGGGTGGACCAGGGATGACGGAAACGGAAACAGCTCCGCTTCCTGGGGAGATGGGTTTGGGAGCGAAACCTTGCTTGACGACCTCGTCCGCACCGCTTCCAGAAACCCTGAACGCCTTGTGCCTGTCCGCCGACTGCTCGAGGACCTGCGGAAGACGGAGGAAGGGCGGCACATCGTACCGGACGATTTCTTCGCCGTCTGGGTAGCTGTCGAGGAGGCGCTGGCCCGCGAACCGCGGCCATGAACAGACCATCCGTCGAGGCTAGTCTCAAACCTCTCAAGTCATTTCAGCGCCGCACGGTGGAGCATGCCTTCCATCGTCTGTTCAAGGCGAAGGACGGTACCCGACGCTTCCTGGTGGCCGACGAGGTGGGCCTCGGCAAGACGCTGGTCGCCCGCGGCATCATTGCCAAAACCATCGATTACCTCTGGAACGACGTTGAGCGAATCGACATCGTCTACATTTGCAGCAACGGCAGCATCGCGCGCGCCAATCTGCCCAAGCTGAAGGTAGGTGGTGCGGAGGAACGGTCGTTCGCGCTGGCAACGCGACTTACCATGCTGGCCACAGAACTGGCGCATCGGGAAGGCGCATCCGGTCTTGCCGACAGCAAGTTGAACTTCGTCAGCTTCACCCCCGGGACATCGTTTAACCTGGGATGGTCAACCGGTCAGGGACAAGAACGGGAAGTGTTGTTTCAACTGCTCCATCCGCTGGTGGGACCGCGCACCGCGCTGATGAACCTTCTGCAAGGATGGATCAGCAAGCGGGACCAGTGGCGCTGGCGGCTGGAGCACAACCCCCGGCCCATTGACGGGACCATTAGGCAACGCTTCAACGCCGCTTTCAGAGAGCAGTCCGACCTGCAGGAGAGGCTCCGCGAACTTCTCGCTACGACGTTCTGTCGGTATCGCTGCTCATGGCCGCCCGAGGCCCGGTACCGGCGAGATCAGGTTGTCGGCGAGTTGCGTCGTGTACTGGCCGGCGCGTGCGTCGACGCACTCGAGCCCGATCTGGTCATTCTCGACGAGTTCCAGCGCTTCAAGTCGTTACTTGGTACGCATGGGGCAGAGCGAGATGGGGCGGCGGCTCTGGCGCAGGAACTGTTCGAGGCTGAGGCACACGACGGCAAGCGGGTGCGTACGCTCCTGCTCTCCGCGACACCGTACAAGCTCTACACTGCCGACGCGGAGATCGAACACGAGGAGCACTACGAGGATTTCCTGGCTACCACACGATTCCTGCTCGGCGACAACGATGCCCGTGTGGATGAGCTCAAGCATGAGCTTTCGCGCTTCGGGGCCGCGCTGCGGCGCGCGGCCGCCGGCGAGCCGGATCAGGTGGAACGCGTTGAGATGACGAAACGGGCGGTCGAAGACTCCCTGCGCGATATCATGGCGCGCACCGAACGTGTCGCAGCCAGTAAAGATCGCGATGCGATGGTGGTCGAGGACCGACGTACCACGCCTGTTACCGCGAGCGATGTACGGCAGTACATCGCTGCCGATGCACTGTTCCGTGCTGTTGGCGCTCAGGATCCGATGCCGTTCTGGAAGTCAGCACCGTATCTTGCCCACTTCATGCACGGTTACAGGTTCCACGATCGCCTTGTTGATGCGATTGATACGCCGGACAAGATCGTCGACGTGTTCAAGCGGTATGATGCGGCGTTTCTGAAAGCGGCAACGCTGCGGTCGTGGGGAAGCATCGATCCCGGGCATGCCAAGCTGCGCGAGCTGGTAGGCGAGCTGATCGAAGAGGGGCTATGGCGCCTGCTGTGGATGCCGCCGACGCTGCCTTACTGGCCTTTGGAAGGGCCGTACGAGGGCAAGGAACGTGCGACGAAGCGGCTGTTGTTCTCGGCCTGGAATGTGGTGCCTGAGGTCGTAAGCGCCGTCCTCAGTTACGAAGCCGAGCGGCTGATGGTGGGCGATCGGCTCAAGTCCTACGACAACCTCGACAAGGAGCAGGGCCCTCTGCTGAGACTGACGCAGTCGGTGACGGATATTCGATCCCGTCATCGACTTCTCCTGTTGCTCTTGCCATGTTTGCCGCTGGCGGATCGGACGCATCCGCTCGACGCACCGTTGGGACAGGACCGCCGGGCGTGGGTGCGGACCCAGATTACCGAGCTTCTATCGGACCCGAGCCTGCCGAACCCGCAGGATGGGAGTATTGATGATCGATGGGAGTGGATCGCGCCGATCTTGCTGGATCCGGAATTGCCGACCTTTCTGCGGGCGTGGCGTAACGGTGAGCTTTCCGCGGGGTCGGAAAACGAGCCTCTTCCGCAGCCAAATCCGGAAGTCTTTGGCGCGTATATCGACGATCTGCTCAATTTCAACTTGCAAGAGCTTGGTCGGCGTCCTCCGGATCTCGCCGATCTGCTTACGGATGTTGCCCTCGGCGCGCCGGCGATTCTCGCGGCGCGCAGTCTGAAAAGATGGGACCATGTCAGTGACGACACGCGCCGCCGGTTTGCGGTACTCATCGCAGAAGCGTTTTGGCGCCTCTTCAACCGGCCGGCTGTGATCACGCTGCTTCGCCAGTTGTCGGCCGGAACCGCGCCCGGGCGCGACGAGTCGGCCTACTGGCGGCGCGTTTTGCGGTACTGTCGGCAGGGCAATCTGCAAGCGGTGCTTGACGAGCAGTGGCACCTGCTCTGGGATCAGGAATCGTGGTCCGGGGGTGACAGCCCAGACGCAACGGCCGCCAAGTGCGCGCAGACCCTCGTCCAGGTCGTGCACCCGGCGCGCGCCCGGGTGCACGCCGAGTTCTTCCGTGTCGAGCCAGGAGAATCCGGCGCCACTGTCGAACGGGACGCGATCCGGCTCCGCACCGTATTCGCCCTACGCTTTGGCCACATCCGCACGGATGACGGCGAGTACATCAGCCAAGACGCGGTCCGGGCCGCGTTCAACAGTCCGTTTCGGCCCTTCGTGCTCACCAGCACGTCGATAGGGCAGGAGGGCCTCGATTTCCATCCTTGGTGCCATCGCCTGGTCCATTGGAATCTGCCGGGCAATCCGGTGGATCTCGAGCAACGCGAGGGCCGGATTCACCGATACAAGGGCCATGCCGTTCGTCGGAATGTTGCTGATTCCCATGCGGACAATGCCTTCAAGTTGTGGTCTGTGGGCGACGACATCTGGAGGTTGATGTTCGAGCGGGCCGACAAGGCCGCGCGCGCGGCCGAAAAGAGCGATCTGGTTCCGTATTGGATCGCTCCTGGTCAACATCGGGTAGAACGGCATGTGCCGCAATTGCCGTACACGGCGGAGGTCGAGGCGTTTGACCGGCTGAAGCGGCAACTTGCTGCCTATCGGGTCGTCTTCGGGCAGCCGCGTCAGGAGGAGTTTGTCACGTTGCTGGATCAAGCCGGTGTCGATGTTGCGGAACTCAGAAGCTGGGCGGTGGATCTCTCGCCACCGGTGACCGGAAACTTCTGTGAATCGTGAACGTCGTGGTTCATCCGGCGGAACGGCCGTCTGGCCTGGGCCGACAGGACGGGAATATCCGACGTCCCCTCGATGTGACAGCCGGCTTCGCGGGTGCTCGTGCGGCGGCCGTACTCGTGCTTGCGGGACTGGATGCCGCGGGCTGCTGGAGCCGGTCCGACGTATAATCGACCGGGCCCCTTGCCGGTCCGGCGCGACCGTGGTTGGCGGGGTCCTTGTGGCTCGTTGGCTGGGGCCCGACCCGGCGGAGGTGCGGCCGTGTTGATGCAGCAGGCCGATCCGGCGCGGTCCGGCCTGCCGGTGGTCTGGCATGTCTGAATGTCGGGCGGTACACCCGGACCAATACCCCAGACGGAAGCAAGGATGAACCTGACCCCGCGCGAAAAGGACAAACTGCTGGTCTCCATGGCGGCCGTGGTGGCGCGTCGGCGCCGGGAGCGGGGCGTTCTGCTCAATCATCCGGAGGCCGTGGCCCTGATTACCGACTTCGTGGTGGAGGGTGCGCGCGACGGCCGAACCGTGGCGGACCTGATGCAGGCGGGCGCTAGCGTTCTGACGCGGGCGGACGTGATGGAGGGGATACCGGAGATGATCCCCGAGATTCAGGTTGAGGCGACCTTCCCGGATGGCACCAAGCTTGTCACCATTCACGATCCCATTCGCTGATCGGAGGGCCAGCCATGGTGCCGGGAGAGACCATCGTCGGAAAGGATCCAATTGTCATCAACGCCGGACGGCCTGTCGTGGAGCTCGCAGTGGCCAACACCGGCGACCGTCCCGTCCAGGTGGGGTCCCATTACCACTTCGGCGAGACCAACGCGGCACTGGTCTTCGACCGGGAAGCCGCCCGCGGCTTCAGGCTCGACATCCCGGCCGGTACGGCGGTCCGCTTCGAACCGGGCCAGACCCGCACGGTGCGGCTCGTGGCGTTTGGCGGGAACCGCGTCGTGACGGGATTTCAAGGGCTGGTGGACGGCCCGTTGGACGCGTGACCCATGGCTCGTGAAATGGATCGCCGCGCCTACGTCGGCATGTTTGGGCCAACGGTAGGCGACAAGGTGCGATTGGCGGACACGGAACTTTTCATCGAAGTCGAGGAGGACCGCTGCGTCCACGGCGAGGAGGCCCGGTTCGGCGGCGGCAAGGTCATCCGCGACGGCATGGGGCAGTCCCAGCTGACGCGTGCCGAGGGTGCCGTCGATACAGTGATTACGAATGCCTTGATTCTCGACCACTGGGGCATCGTCAAGGCCGACATCGGCATTCGCGACGGACGCATCGCGTCGATTGGCAAGTCCGGCAACCCCGATGTCCAGCCAGGTGTCGACACACCGATTGGCCCGTCCACCGAAGTCATCGCGGGAGAGGGGCGGATCGTGACGGCGGGCGGCATCGATGCCCACATCCACTTCATTGCGCCCCAGCAGATCGAAGAGGCCCTGTACAGCGGGATTACCAGCATGCTGGGCGGCGGCACGGGTCCGGCCGCGGGGTCCAATGCCACCACCTGCACGCCCGGTGCCTGGCACCTGGGTCGCATGCTGCAGGCCGCCGATGCCTTCCCCATGAACCTGGGCTTCTGGGGCAAGGGCAATGCCAGCCGGCCCGAACCTCTGGTCGAACAGGTTCACGGCGGTGCCTGCGGTCTCAAGCTGCATGAGGACTGGGGCACGACCCCAGCCGCGATCGATACTTGTCTGCAGGTCGGCGACGCGCAGGACGTGCAGGTCATGATCCACACCGACACGCTCAACGAGTCGGGTTTCGTCGAGCGGACACTGGAGGCGATCGGAGGCCGGACGATCCACGCCTACCATACGGAGGGCGCGGGTGGCGGTCACGCCCCGGACATCATCAAGGTATGCGGCGAGGCCAATGTGCTGCCGTCGTCAACGAACCCCACCCGCCCGTTCACGGTCAACACGATCGAGGAGCACCTCGACATGTTGATGGTGTGCCACCACCTGGATCCCCGGGTGCCGGAGGACATTGCGTTTGCCGAGAGCAGGATCCGCGCCGAGACGATTGCCGCCGAGGACATCCTGCACGACTTGGGCGCCCTGAGCATGATCTCCTCCGACAGCCAGGCGATGGGCCGCGTCGGCGAAGTGGTATTGCGCACCTGGCAGACGGCGGACAAGATGAAGCGCCAGCGCGGTCCACTGCCCGAAGAGCGCGGCGACAACGACAATGTACGGGCCTGCCGCTATGTCGCCAAGTACACGATCAATCCTGCCGTGGCCTGTGGCATCGCCGAGCACGTCGGTTCGGTGGAGGTCGGCAAGCTTGCCGACCTCTGTCTGTGGCACCCCGCCTTCTTCGGGGTCAAGCCCGAGATGGTGCTCAAGGGCGGAGCGATCGCGGCTGCCCAGATGGGCGATCCGAATGCCTCGATCCCCACACCGCAGCCCGTCCACTACCGGCCCATGTTCGGGGCCTTCGGTGGTGCCCGGCCGGCCGGGTCCCTCACCTTCCTTTCACAGGCTGCACTGGAGGCGGATCTTCCTACTGCGCTTAATCTGCAGTCCGTGCCCGTGTCCGTGGCGCAGACCCGCACCATCGACAAGCGATCCATGGTGCACAACGACGCCCTGCCCCGCATCGAAGTGGATCCGGAGACCTACGAGGTGCGCGCGGACGGCGAGCTCCTCACCTGCGAACCGGCCTTGGAACTGCCCATGGCCCAGCGCTACTTTCTCTTTTGAGCTGATGGATTTTCGGGGCCGATATCGGCTGACGGCTTGGTTGTCGCCCGCCTTCCCGACAGGCGGCTACGCCTATTCCCACGGTCTGGAACACGCGGTCGAGGCCGGTTTGGTGCATGACTGCGCAACTCTCCGCGAATGGATCACGGGCATTCTGGAATTCGGGGCAGGATGGACGGATGCCTTGTTTTTCTGCGCCGCCCACCGTGCCCGGTCGGCAGAGGTGGACGGCCTGGCCGACCTCGCGGCGGCCATGAAGGGCACCCGGGAGTTGCGGGCCGAGAGCCTGCTGCAGGGCAAGGCCTTCAGCGTCGCCGTTGCGGCTGCCTGGGAGCCGGTCGGTGCGGACCGCGAACCGGATGCATCGCCGCTGGCACATCCGATCGCCGTGGCGCGGGCGTGCCGCCATCACGGAATCCCACTGGTGGAGGCGCTGCCCGCCTACCTTCAGGCCATGGTCGCGGGGTTCGTCTCGGCGGGTTTGCGACTGGTGCCGCTGGGACACACCGATGGACAGCGGGTGCTTGCCGCCTTGGAGGAGATCGTGGTCGGGTCGGCCGCGCGGGCCCGGTGCACTCCCTTTGCCGAGCTCGGGGCCGCGGCTCCCATGGTGGACTGGGCATCCATGCGGCACGAGACGCAGCACACCCGGTTGTTCCGATCATGACCGCGCTGCGTAACGGACCGCTGCGGGTCGGCATCGGCGGCCCGGTTGGATCCGGCAAGACCGCCCTCATCGATGCGCTTTGCCGGCGCCTGCGGGACGACCGCGAGATCGCGGTGATTACGAACGACATCTATACCCGTGAGGATGCCGAGTTCCTAATCCGCAGCGGTGCGTTGCCGGAGGAGCGGATCGCGGGTGTCGAGACGGGCGGGTGTCCGCACACGGCCATTCGGGAGGACTCGTCGATGAACCTGGAGGCGATCGCCGATATGGTGGAGCGTGTCCCCGGCGTTGAGGTGGTCTTTGTGGAATCCGGAGGGGACAACCTGTCGGCGAGCTTCAGTCCCGAGCTGGTCGACAAGGCCATCTACGTGATCGACGTGGCCGCCGGGGACAAGATCCCGCGCAAGGGAGGACCCGGCATCACGCAGTCCGATCTGCTGGTCGTCAACAAAGTCGACCTGGCCCCGCTTGTGGGTGCCGATCTGGAGGTGATGGCTGCCGATGCCCGACGCATGCGGGGAGAGCGGCCCGTGGTCTTTTCAAACCTCAAGACCGGCTTGGGCCTCGATGTCATCGCGGATTTCGTCGAGGCGGCGCGCCAAACAACCACGTAGCCGCTTGACCAGACCTCAGGGAAGTTCGATTTTCCGGTTGTTGGCTAAGCGAGACGACCAATAGAACGTGCGGAGGGGACGGGCAGAACAAAGCTCGTCCCTCGGTGTTTGTCCACCTGCACCGTCAATTCAGGCAGGCAGGCAGGCCCGCTCCCGGGGTGTGGGAAGCCGGCATTGGGGATGCGCGGTCGGTCTCCGTTGGCGGGAACCCCGTCCCGCCAACCGATGGGCTCAGTTGTTCGGGGTATTCATGCCGGGCCGCGCCCGACGACGCCTGGCAATTTTTAGGCGAACCTGGCTGCGCCGGAGTGCCGCCAAATGCACCGGGGATGCGGATGCGGCACCTCCGGCTTCCGCCACGCTGGCTTCTGCCCGTGCCCTCGCCTCCTCGGCCCGCTGGACATCGATGTCGTCTTCCCGTTCGGCCGTGTCTGCCAGCACGGTCACCACGTCCGGCCTGACTTCGGCAAGGCCGCCGTTGACGAAAAGAGCTTCCACTTCCTCGTCGTTTTTGTGGAGGATGATCTCCCCGATGACCAGGGTGGTCATCAACGGCGCGTGGCCACCCATGACGCCCATTTGACCCGACTCGCCGGGCAGGACCACCATGTCGGCGTCCCGGGAAATCAGGAGCCGTTCCGGCGTTACGATGTCTACCTTGATCGGCACGTGGCTGCTCGCTTCCGCAATGGGTGTGGGATCCGGCTAGTCCTAGCTTCGCATCTGGGCGGCCTTTTCAACGGCCTCGTCGATGCCGCCCACCATGTAGAAGGCCTGTTCCGGCAGGTCGTCGTGCTTGCCTTGGAGGATCTCGTCGAAGCCGTTGATGGTGTCCTCGATCTTGACGAACTTGCCGCTGACCCCGGTGAACACCTCCGCCACAAACATGGGCTGGGTCAGGAAGCGTTGGATCTTCCGGGCCCGCGAGACGGCCAGCTTGTCGTCCTCGCTCAGTTCCTCCACGCCCAGAATGGCGATGATGTCCTGCAGGTCGCGGTAGCGCTGCAGGATTTGCTGGATGCCCCGGGCCACGGTGTAGTGGCGCTCGCCCAGGATGACCGGGTCGAGAATGCGGCTGGTCGAACCCAGCGGATCCACGGCCGGGAACAGGGCCTGGTCGGCCAGGGACCGCTCCAGGGTGATGGTTGCATCCAGATGCGCAAACGTTGTGGCCGGTGCCGGATCGGTGTAGTCGTCCGCCGGTACGTAGACGGCCTGCATGGATGTGATGGAGCCGGTGTGTGTGGAGGTGATCCGCTCCTGCAGTTCGCCCATGTCGGTGCCTAGGGTCGGCGCGTAGCCGACGGCACTGGGCAGGCGGCCCAGCAGGGCGGACACTTCCGCGCCGGCCTGCACGAAGCGGAAGATGTTGTCGATGAAGAGCAGCACGTCCCGCCCTTCGTCGCGGAAGTATTCGGCCATGGTCACGCCGGTCAGGCCGACGCGCAGGCGGGCGCCGGGCGGCTCGTTCATCTGGCCGAACACCAGGGCAGTGGAGCCAATCACCCCTGAATCGCGCATCTCGTGCCAGAGGTCGTTGCCTTCGCGGCTGCGCTCGCCCACGCCGGCGAACACCGAGTAGCCGCTGTGGAACTCGGCCACGTTGTGGATGAGTTCCTGGATCACGACGGTCTTGCCCACGCCGGCACCGCCGAAGATGCCCGTCTTGCCGCCCTTGGTGAAGGGGGCCACCAGGTCGATCACCTTCACGCCGGTCTCGAACAGCTCGGCCTTGGTGGAGCGCTCGGAGAAGGGCGGCGGTTCCTGGTGGATGGGGTAGTAGGTGTCCGTTTCGACCGGGTCGTCGGAGTCGATGGCCTGGCCGGTCACGTTGAAGATGCGGCCCAGTGTGGCCTGGCCCACGGGCACGGAAATCGGCTCTCCCTCCGAGGTCACGTCCACGCCGCGCCGCAGGCCGTCGGTGGATCCCATGGAGATGGCACGCACTGCGTTGCCTCCCAGATGCTGCTGCACCTCGCACACCAGCGGGTCGTCGCCTTCCTGATCAATGTAGAGTGCGTCGTAGATTTCCGGCAGTGAACTGTCCGGAAACGCGCAGTCCACAACCGGACCGATGACGCTGGTGACGGTGCCCCTAATCTCTGCAGTCATTGCCTTGGTACTCCTGGTGTTCGATGGGGAAAGACCGGGAGCCGGTCAGGTCGCCTGCTCCAGGGCGGACACGCCGCCCACGATGTCCATCAATTCGCTGGTGATGCCTTCCTGACGGGCCTTGTTGAAGCGCAGGTTCAACTCCTCCAGCAGTTCCTGGGCCGCCTCCGAGGCGTTGCGCATGGCCACCATGCGGGCCGAGTGCTCGCTGGCCAGCGATTCGTAGATGGCCTGCAGGATTTGGACCTCGGTGAACTCGAAGATGGCCCGTTCCAGCACCGTCTGCGGATCCGGCTCGAAGATATAGTCCGGTGCCATGGGCATGCTGGGCTCGGCCGGCTCCACCGGCAACAGCTTGACCACGGTCGGAGTCTGCACCAGGGTGTTCACGAAGTCGGTGTAGACCAGCCGCACCTCGTCGAACTCACCGGCCCGGAAGTCGTCGATGACCACGCGCGTGATGGCGGCGATGTCGCTGCGCGTGGGCGAGTCCGGAATGCCCATGAACTCGGCATGGATGATGGGGTCGTAACGCTGAAACCAGTCGCGGCCCTTGCGACCGACCGCAATCGCACAGACGTCCGCCTCCTCCGCGCGCAGGGCGGCCACTTCCTGCTGACCCTTGCGGATCACGTTCGCGTTGAAGCCGCCGGCCAGGCCGCGGTCGCCGGACACCAGGACCACACAGCCCTTGCGCACGGGGCGGGGAGTCATCAGTTCCCCGAGGTCGGCCTCGACCACCGGCAGGCGCGCGATGTAGTGCAGGACATCGGACGCCTTTTCGGCAAAGGGACGCGCCGCCGTCACCATCTGCTGGGCGCGGCGCATGCGGGAGGCGGCCACCGCCTCCATGGCGCGCGTCACCTGTTCGATGTTGGCAACGGACTTGATCCGCCGACGGATTTCTCGGGTGCTGGCCATCGCGTTTCAGGCTCCCGTCGCAGGAGGGGCAGCCGGGACCGCCTAGGCGGACGGGCTCCAGGTGCGGGTGAAGTCGGCCACGGCTGTTTCCAGGGAACTTTCGGTGGTGTCGGAGAGATCCTGTTCCGCAGCGATCGTGTTGGCGATGCCGGAATGACTGGCCTCGATGTAGGCATGCAGGCCCTGTTCGAAGTTCTTGACTTCGGCGACCGGCACCTCGTCCAGGTAGCCGTTGTTGACGGCCCACAGCGAGATCACCTGCTGGGCCAGGGTCAGCGGGTTGTACTGCGTCTGCTTCAGCACTTCCTGAATGCGCTGGCCCCGGTTGAGCTGTGCCTGGGTGGAAGCGTCGAGCTCGCTGCCGAACTGGGCGAAGGCCGCCAGCTCGCGGTACTGGGAGAACTCCAGCTTGAGGCGGCCGGCCACCGCCTTCATGGCCCGGGTCTGGGCCGACGAACCGACGCGGCTGACCGACAGACCCACGTTCATGGCGGGACGCACACCTCCGTTGAAGAGGTCGGTTTCCAGGAAGATCTGGCCGTCCGTGATGGAGATCACGTTGGTTGGAATGTAGGCCGAGACGTCGTTGGCCTGGGTTTCGATCACGGGCAGGGCGGTCAGCGTGCCTCCGCCTTCGCTCTCGGCCATGCAGGCCGCACGCTCCAGCAGGCGGCTGTGCAGGTAGAAGACGTCGCCCGGATAGGCCTCGCGCCCGGGCGGGCGGCGCAACAGCAGGGAGACCTGCCGGTAGGCCTGGGCATGCTTGGAGAGGTCGTCATAGATGATCAGCGCGTGCCGTCCGGATTCCATGAACTCCTCGCCGATGGCGCAGCCGGCGTAGGGGGCGATGAACTGCAGGGCCGCGGGATCCGCCGCCGCCGCGGAGACCACAATCGTGTGCTCCATCGCTCCGTTGGCCTCAAGGATGCCCACGACCTGGGCGACCGTGGACTGCTTCTGGCCGACGGCCACGTAGATGCAGATGAGGTCCTTGCCCTTCTGGTTGATGATCGTGTCGATCGCGATGGCGGTTTTGCCCGTCTGGCGATCGCCGATGATGAGTTCCCGCTGGCCGCGGCCAATCGGAATCAGGGAGTCGATGCAGGTCAGGCCGGTCTCGACCGGCGTGTCCACCGACTGCCGCGTGACCACGCCGGGGGCAATGCGTTCCACCGGGCGGGTGCCGGCGGAATCGATCGGCCCCTTGCCGTCGATGGGCTGGCCGACGGCGTTGACGACGCGGCCCAGCATGGCGTCTCCCACCGGCACGGAGGCAATGCGGCCGGTGCTCTGGACCAGGTCGCCCTCCTCGATGTCGGTGTACTCGCCCATGATGATGATGCCGACCCGGTCGGCATCCAGGTTGAGCACCATGCCCAGCGTGCCGTTGCGGGTGAATTCCACCAGTTCCATGGCCATCGCCTGCTCGAGCCCCTTGACGATGGCAATGCCGTCGCCCACGGTCTCCACCTCGCCCACGTCAACGCGGGTCGGTGCCGGCTCAAAGGCCAGAATGCGCTCCTTCAGGCGCTCCGTTAGATTTCCGTTCATCACAGCCATTGCGGTTTGGTTCCTTGCTGGCGGTCCTTCGTCCGGTCCTCCGTCGGAGAAACGGGGGCGGGACCGACTGGCGGATGGGTTGCGGTCGCCCCGGCTACACCGATGCCATCACATCGTCGCGCAGGGCCTGCAGGCTGCTGGCGACGGAAAGGTCGGTCAACTGGTCTCCCACCCGGATGCGCAGGCCGCCCATCAAGGCGGGTTCCACGCTGAAGCGGACTTCCAGTTCGTTGCCGTGTTCAGCCCGCAACTGGGCGGTCAACTGCTCCCTGCGTTCGGCGGACAACGGGACGGCACTCGTGATCTCGGCCGTCACCTGTCGGGCGCCGCCTCCGTGCAGGAGTTCGTCCAGCTCGCCGGCCACGGCCGGCAGCTGGTCCAGTTTGTCGTCGGCGGCCATGACCGTGACCAGGCGCAGGAACGGGGTGGGGGTGCCGTCCGGCAACTGTTCCTGGAGGATGGCCTGCAGCGCCGCCTCGTCGCGTCCGGCCGCCTGCAGCCGGCGCCGCAGGTCCGTGCCCGGCGCCAGCGACTGCGACAGGGAATTCAACAGGGTTTGCCAGCGGTCCCAGGCAGCGGCCAGGAAGGCCTCTGCGTAGCGGCCGGCGTCGGAGGCGGATCCGGTCATCGCCTAACTCCGGTTCTGGCCGGCCATCAAGTCGGCGATCAGCTGGTCCTGGTCGACGTCATGCTGAAGTTCGCGTCCCAGGATGCGCTGGGCGCCCAGCATCGAGAGTTCGGCGATCTGGCGGCTGGCCGAGGCCAGCGCCTCCGCTTTCTGGGCCTCGCCTTCCTCCTGGGCCTCCGTGCGGATTCGCATCGCCTCCTCGTTGGCGCGGCTGATGATGTCCTGGCGCACCTTGTCCGCGTCCTGGGTGGCCTGGGCCGTGACCCGGGACGCCTCCTGGCGGGCCTCCTCGAGGATCTTGTTGCCGTCCTGTTCCGCCTCGGCCCGGGCCTTGCCGGCCTGGTCGGCGTCCTTGATGCCCTGGGCGATCCGCTCGCGGCGGGCGATCAGGGCCTTGCTGACCGGCTTGTACAGCAGCGCGTTCAGCAGGAGCATGATGGCCACGAAGTTCACAATCTGCGAGATGAAGCCCATCCCTGTGAGTCCGAGGCTGTTTAAGGCTTCCATGCGCTAGTTTCCTTCCATCTGAGTGGAATGTGCGGGGGGTCTAGCCAAACTTGATCAGCAGCGAAATGACCAGCGCGTAAATCGCGATGGCCTCGGCGAACGCGATGGTAATGAACATGTTCGTCTGCACGATGCCGACGGCCTCGGGGTTGCGCCCCATGGCTTCCACGGCCTTGGCGCCGATCAGGCCCACGCCGATGCCGGGGCCGATTGCGCCCAGGCCAATGGCGAGCGCCGAGCCGATTTCCTTGGCAGCATCAATTTCCATCGTCGAACTCCTTGAAACTGGAAACAGGTTGGGTACGGGACCGCGCCGTGGCGATCCCCGCGGTGGGCTAGTGGTGATCGTCGTGGCTGACCGTGGCCGCCTGGAAGAAGATTAGGGCGAGCATCATGAAGACGGCGGCCTGGATGAAGCCCACAAAGATCTCGAAACCGTAGAAGACCGATGGCACCATGAACGGAATCAGGAAGGCCATGACTGCCAACAGGACCTCGCCGGCGAAGATGTTGCCGAACAGACGGAAGGCGAAGCTGACAATCTTGGCGAACTCGCTCAACAGTTCCAGCAGGCCGACTACGCCCATGACGGCACCCAGACCGCCCTTCTTGAAGGCAAAGAACTTGCGCAGATAGCGCAGGCCCAGATCCTTGAAGCCGTAGTACTGCACCATCACCATGGTGAGCAGCGCCAGGGCGAAGGTCATGTTCAGATCGGTGCTCGGCGCCCGCAACAGCGGCTTGGTGGACACGTGGCCTTCTTCCGCGGCCGCGGTCACGTTGGCCAGGCCGGCTGCGCTGGCCACCATTTCGGCTCTCGCCAGCGCATGGTCGTGGGCCGGGACCGACCACGGGCTTTGGATGGTGTTGACGCCCGGGATCAGGCCGACATAGTTGCTGACGATGACCAGGAAGAAGATGGTGGCCACGAAGGGGAAGAAGCGGCCGGTGTTCTTGCCGGCGATGCCCTCCACAAGGTTGCTGCGCAGGAAGTCGATGATGGCTTCCATGACGTTGGTGAAGCCCTTGGGCACTTCGCGTCGCAGGCCGGCGCGGACCACCAGGGCCCCGACGATCAGGATGACGTCCACGATGATCGTCGTCAGGTAGGTGTTGGTGAACCAGGACGGGCCGTGGTACAGAACGATCTCGGGTGCCAGGGAGACGTGCAGTTCCGGCTTGGGCAGGAAAATGCTTACCACCAGCAGGCCAAGGGCTGCCAGCAGGGGGATGAGCACCTTGGGGTTCTTCATCAGCGCGTTCTCCGGAAGGTCCGTGTGCGAACGAATGGCCGGGCTATCTAGCCCTGGCGGGACTGTGTTGGAAGCGAGGCGCCGGGCAGAGGGTCGGCCGGCGCGGCCGGGGCGTTGGCGTCAATAACCTGATCCATCTCGGCCAAACCCTGGCGGACGACGAAAAAGGCGGCAACCGGCAGGGAGACAACGGCGAAGCCGATGGTGACCCAGGGGAAGGTTTCGGTCAGGACATCAACCAGTCCCCCGATGATCAGGGGCATGATCAATGTCACAAGCAGCACCAGGCTCATGCGCCCCACATGGACGCGGGTCTTGGGCATGCGACCTGTCGTTCGACCTTGTGTGTTGTGCAGATCCGCCAAGCGCAGGACAGAGCGCGGCCTACCGCGCCTAAATCGCCGGGAGTGTATCACCGGCCGATCACGGTCGCCAAACTTCAGCACCTGCCGGGAATCAGGGGGCGGGCTCAGGCCTGCAATCCAGACAGGAGCGAAAGGATCAGGCCGGCCAGCAGGAGCAGGAGTGTCAGGACAAGGGCCCCGCGATGGGCCCGCAGGGCGGCGCCCCAGGTTTCGGGCGGCGCGTGGGTGAAGGAGTGCTGAGAACCCGCCGAGGACTCCAGGGCCAGGTGGCTTCGGAATTCCGCCGCGGACACGATGCGTTCGTCGGGGTGCAGGGCCATCGCCTTGAAGACGGCATTCTCCGTCCGGCGGCTGACCCTGCGGCCGGGGCCGCGCAGTTCGGGCAGGGAACCGGGGTTGAGGAACCGAACCTGTGCCGTGGGGGGGACGCGGCCGGACAGCAGGTGGTACAGGGTGGCCCCGAGGCTGTAGATGTCGGCCTTGGCATCGGCCAGGCCCACATCCCCGCCCAACTGCTCCAGGGGCGTGTAGGCCAGGGTGCCCCGCCCCTGGGTCACCGTCAGGGTTTGCTGGTCTTCGTGGTCCGCCTGTTGCACCAACCCGAAGTCGACCAGCTTGGCCAGGCCTTCCGGCGTGACGATGATGTTGGCCGGCTTGATGTCGCGATGCAGGACGGGCGGGGTGCGGCTGTGCAGGTAGTCCAGCGCTTCCAGCAACTGCCCGCACCATTCGAGCACCTGGTGCTCGGGAAGGCCGCGAATACGCTGTTCCTGCGGTCGGCGCAGCAGGCGGTCGCGCAGATTCAGGCCCGCCACGAAGTCCATGACGAGATAGTCCCGCCCCTCGGTCTCGAACATGTCGCTGACCTTGGGCAGGTTGGGATGATCGAGACTGGCCAGAAGCCTGGCCTCGCGCTTGAACTGCTCCCGTTCCCGGCGGAGCTGGTCCTCGGTCGGGGCTGGACCGGGGGGGCGATGGATTTCCTTGACGGCGCAGGTGCGGCCCGGCAGCCTGAGGTCGGAGGCCCGATAGACCGCGCCCATGCCGCCTTGGCCCACCAGTTGCTCGATGCGGTAGCGCCCGCGCAGTTCGGTGCCGGGGGAAAGAACGGATTGCATGGGGCGCGAACGGATGGGCTCGACCGCCTCGATAGCCGGGACCTCAACCGCTATATATAATTTCCTTGCCGACCATTCTACTTTCAAGCCGTCGTGAACAATCCGGAAGATCGGGCCAGGCCCCCGTCGCGCGCCATGCTCCTTCAGTGGCTCGGCACGGCGGCGGGCAGCCGCAAGTGGCCTCTTGAACCCAAGGAGTCCATTGTCATCGGGCGCGATGAGGACTGCGACATCGTGCTGGACAATCGCCTGGTCAGCCGGGCACACGCCGAAATCTTCTGGCGGGACGGCGAGTATTTCATCCGGGATCTGGACAGCAAGAACGGCACCAGCGTCAACGGCCAGCCCCTGGTGTACGAAAAACGGCTTCAGGATGGCGACGAAGTACAGGTGGCGTTGCGCTACAAACTGGCCTTTGCCGGGGAGGACGCCACCGCCGATCTGGCCTGGGAAGGGGAGCTGCACGGCATTTCGATCAATCCGGAACTGCGTACCGCATCCATCAATGGTGTGCCCGTGGAGCTCAGCCTGCGGCAGTTTCGCCTGCTGCACGTTTTGTGGCAGGCCGGGGGCAGCGTGGTGACCCGCAGCCAAATCAAACAGGCCGTCTGGCCCGAGGCGGAACCGGACGGCATCAGCCGGCAGTCCATCGACGCCCTGGTCCGGCGCATGCGGTTGACCCTGCTGGAGCTGGACGCCTCCACGGACCGCATTGTGACGGTCCGCCACCACGGTTATCGCCTTGTCGGGGACTGAGTTGGCATCCGATCCCGTGGCGGCGCCGCCGCAGCCCTGGGTTTGGGACGGTCCCGGCGCCGGCGATCTGGGGCTCTATGTCCACATTCCTTTTTGTGCGCACAAGTGCGTCTACTGCGACTTCAACACCTATGCGGGCCTGGAGGCCCTCCACGACCGTACGGTGGAAGCGCTGTGCGACGAGATTCGGATGCGGGGCCGGCAGACCAACCGTCCCGGACTGGTGTCGGTCTTTCTGGGCGGCGGCACGCCCACACTGCTGGCGCCCGACTGGCTCGGGCAGTTGCTCAATGCCGTCAAGTCAAGTTTCAATCTGGCGCCGGACTGCGAGATCACCTGCGAAGCCAATCCCAATTCCGCCGACCGGCAGCGCTTCCAGGCCCTGGCGGCGGGCGGAGTCAACCGGGTTTCGATTGGCGCCCAGAGCTTCGACCAAGACGAATTGCAGTTGCTGGGACGCTGGCACGACGCCTCCGCCATCGGCAAGGCGGTGACGGAGGCGCGACAGGCCGGGATTGACAATGTCAGCCTGGATCTCATCTACGGATTGCCTGGCCAAAGCCCGGAGCGTTTCCAACGCTCCCTGGCGCGGGCACTGGAACTGCGGCCGGACCATCTCTCCCTGTATGCCCTGACGGTGGAGCGGGGCACGCCTCTGGCCCGCATGGTCCGGGAAGCCGAAGTCCCGGAGCCGGACGACGACGCGGCGGCGGACATGTATCTCGCAGCCATCGAGACTTGCCGCACCGCCGGCTTCACCCACTACGAAGTGGCAAACTGGAGTCGCACCCCGGAACGGCATGCCAGTCGCCACAATCGTCTCTATTGGCGCAACCAGTCGTGGCTGGGCATCGGTCCCGGGGCCCACAGCCATCGCCGTGCCGCACGCGGCCGGACGGGGACCAGCCTGCGCTGGTGGAATCTGAAGGCCGTCCCGGCCTATGTTCGCTGCTTGCGGGACGGGGCATCCCCGGTCGCGGGCCGCGAGCGGGTGGATCCGAAACTGTCCCAGGCGGAATCGCTGATGCTCGGCCTGCGGCTGTTGGAGGAAGGGGTGGCGGACGCCACCTTTCGCCGCGAGCACGGTATGGGGCTGTGGGAACGGTTCGGATCGGTCCTGGAACCCCTGATGGCCAAGGGCTTGCTGCGCTTCGAAGCGGAACGGATTCTGCTGACGCACAGGGGCCTGCTGTTTCACAATAGAGTGGCCGAGGCACTGCTTCCCTCCTGAGTTCCCGCGCTCGGCGCCCCACCTACCCGGACCCGCACCATGATTGCCCTGTATCCCGGCAAGTTCGACCCCTTCCACAACGGGCATCTCGACATCGTCACCCGCGCGCAGGCGTTGTTTGACGAAGTGGTCGTTGCTGTCTATGCGAACCCCGATGCCAACGTCCTGTTTGATGCCCCACAGCGATGCGAGCTTGCGTACGAGGCCACCAAACACCTGCCTGGGGTGTCGGTCCTCGACTACCGGGGCCTGACGGTGGACTGTGCGCGGCGCGTGGGTGCCGGGGTTGTGGTCAGGGGCCTGCGCAATCTGGCCGACTACGAGTTCGAATTTCAGATTGGCACCGCCAACCGCGACATGGTGCCCGAGGTCGATCTCTGCTGCTTCTTCACGTCTTCGCAGTTCTCATTCCTGAGTGCTTCGATTCTGAAGGAGGTGGCGAGCCTGCGCGGGGATTTCGCGAAATGGGCGCCCCCCGCGACAGTTGCGGCCCTGTGCACACGCTTCGACATCCCGGAGCCGGCCACTTCGGAGTCGATGGCACTGCCAAAGAGCCGTCGTTCCCACCAGGACTAGCCGCCGTTCAAGGCAACTTTGTGACCCTTTGTTATAATCGCAAGCTAGTCGTTGAAGCCCGCGGCGCCGGTTGGCGCTCCAAGGAAGCCCTATCCATGACCGAAATCCTGACGATCATCGACGAGTTCGAGAATTTGATTCAGAACAGTCGCCGCGTTCCGATGTCCTCCAGCGTCCGCGTCGATCAGAAGCAGGCCATGGCACTGATCGATCGCATGCGCATCAGCGTGCCCAGTTCCGTCAAGGAAGGGGAGCGCATGATGCAGGACCGCGACCAAATTCTGGCCGAGGCGCGCAGTCAGGCCGAGGGCATTCTGCAGGATGCCGAGGAGGAGGCCGCCGGCATGGTGGCGGAAGAGGAAATCATGAATCGCGCCCGCATCGAGGTGGACAGCCTGCTGGCGGCCACGCGCGAGGAAGTGGTCCGCATGCGGGCCGACGCCGAGAAGTACCAGTTCGACCAGCTGGAGGATCTGAGCAATACGGTCAGCGGATTGCTCAACGAAGTCCATCGGGGCATGAGCGAGTTGCAGTTCCGCATGGGCGAACACGAGGACGAACTTGCGGAGGAACCGGAGTACAGGGAATTCGTTTAGGCCTCCGGCTTCGTTCGCCGCACCGGCGCCCGCGGGGTTGGTCCGACAAGCGGCCGCGTTTCCCTTGTCCGCACAAGCATGCTGTTCAATGCGGCCTGGCTGCTGGCCCAGTCCACCGGTGCGACACGGGATTGGCATCTGAATGAGGATATCGCCGGGTGCTGGTCCGACCTGACCCCGGTCGCCCGCCTGACCGGGCACGTGCGCCTGACCCGGATTCACTGCGGCATTCTGGCGACCGGCCGCCTGGACACCGTACTCAAAGTTGATTGCAGCCGTTGCCTGGAGCCGGTTGAGCACCCGGTGGCCGTGGAACTGGAGGAAGTGTTCCGCCCCCTCAAGGACGTGGAAACCGGGCGTTACCTGCATCCGGAGGACTACACCGGGCCGGAGGAATCGGTGTTCGACGAGGCGCTCCTGATCAACGAGCGCCATGAACTGGACCTCGGCGAAGTGGTGCGGCAGCACCTCTGGATTGGCGCGTTGCAGTATCCAGTCTGTACGATGGAGGATCCGGAGGACTGCGAATTCTTCCGGGAAAGCCGACTGGACCTGGCGCGGGCCAACCGCGACGGCACGGAGTCCGAGGCCATCGAGCCCGTGGATCCGCGCTGGAGCGCGCTGTTGCCGTTGCTGAACCCGGAACAGAACCGGGACGCGGACAGGTAGGCGGTTCCGCATTGCCAAAGCCCAGGAGAAAATCATGCCCCCCCAGCCAAAACGCAAAGTGAGCCGCACCAGGGCGCGCAAGAAACGATCGCACCACGCGCTCGGCCGGATCACGCCCTTGCGGTGTTCCACGCCGGGTTGCGAGGGCACGGTTCTGCCCCATCAGGGCTGCATGGTGTGCGGGTTCTATCGCGGGCGCCGCTTCCTGGAAGATCCGGACGCCGAAGCCTAGCCTCGTTGAATCCCTGATACCGAGCTCCGGTGTACACAGCTGAAACCGCTCCGCTGGCCTTGTTGTTTCCGGGCCAGGGCAGTCAGGCGGTGGGGATGGGGCAATCGCTCCTGGACGGGTCGGCGGTTGCGCGTGCCGTGTTTGGCGAAGCCGAGGACATCCTCGGCTTTGAACTGACCAGGATGTGCCTGGAAGGTCCGGCCGAGGAACTGGCGGACACCTACAACACGCAGCCTGCACTGCTGACGGTCAGTATTGCAGTCCTGCGGGAAGTCGCGGCGTGCATGGGGGGATGCCTGCCCCTGCCGGTGGCGTTCGCCGGCCACAGCATGGGCGAGTATTCGGCCCTGGTGGCAGCCGGAGCCTTGACGTTTGCGGATGGGTTGCGGCTCGTGCGCGAGCGGGGTTGCCTGATGCGCGAGGCTGGTCTTCGGAACCCCGGCCGCATGGCGGCGGTGCTGGGCATGGACGCGGACAGTCTGGCCGCGCTCTGCCGGGAAGTCGCCAACGACTGCGGCGAGATCGTGCAGATTGCCAACGACAACAGCCCGGCGCAGCAGGTGGTGTCCGGAACCGTGGCCGCGGTTGCCCAGGTGGAGAAACGGGCTCCGGACCGCGGCGCGCGTCGGGTGGTGCCGCTGGATGTGAGCATTGCGGCCCACTGTTCCCTGATGGCCTCGGCCGCGGAGGGCATGGCCCGAGCCGTGGCGTCCGTTGAAATTCGGGAACCGGTGGCGGCGGTGGTCCTCAACACCACCGCCGAGCCCTCGCGCGATCCGGCCGCCATCCGCCGGGAACTGGTGGATCAGATGACGGGCGGGGTATTGTGGCGCGCCAGCGTGCAACGCATCGCGGACCTGGGAGTCACCGCCATGGCCGAACTGGGCAGCGGCAATGTCCTGTCCGGCCTGAACCGGCGCATTGTGCGCCGCATGCCCACTCCATCCCTGCAGACCATGACCGACATCGAGGCCTGGTGCGCTGCCCGAGCGGGCTGAAGCCTGCCGCAGCCGGCGCATCGGGCTCGAAATGACTTCGGTTTGCTGTGCTAGAATCGGCCGCCGAAGGCCCTCCGGCAGCCGGTGGCTGCGCCCTCCATTGATGAACCTGAAGGACAGAATCGCGCTCGTCACCGGCAGCAGTCGCGGCATTGGCGCCGCGATTGCGTCCGCATTGGCCGCGCGGGGCGCGTTCGTGGTCGTCAACTACCGGGCGGACGAGGATGGTGCCGCGTGCGTGGCGGACGGCATCCGCCAGGCCGGGGGCGACTGCGCCGTCGTCCAGGCCGATGTCTCGGACGGTCAGGCGGCGGCCGGACTGGTCAAGGAGACACTTGCGTTCAAGGGGCGCCTGGATATTCTGGTCAACAATGCTGGACTGACCCGGGACGGGCTGTTGATGTCGATGAAGGAACAGGACTGGGATGCGGTGATCAGGACCAATCTGACCAGTGTCTATCAGGTCACGCGGCCGGCGGTGCGCAGCATGTTGCGCAAGCGTCGCGGCGCCATCATCAACATTGCCAGCGTGGTGGGTCTTTCGGGTGCGGCAGGCCAGACCAACTATGCGGCGAGCAAGGCGGGCTTGATTGGATTTACCAAGGCACTCGCCCGAGAGGTGGGGAGCCGCGGCATCACGGTCAATGCCATTGCCCCCGGCTTTATTCCCACCGCCCTCACGGAGGTCCTGCCGGAAGATCATGTGCAGCAGGTGATCGCCCAGACGCCCCTTGGGCGCATGGGCACGTGTGAGGAAGTGGCCCGGGCCGCAGCCTTTCTGGCCTCCGAGGATGCCGCCTTCATCACCGGCCAGACCCTGGCGGTGGACGGCGGACTGACAATGCAATGACCGGATTTGCATCAGTCGGGGAGTCCGGCGTTGTGTCCAAGCCTTCCTGGAGATCCCCCGGCATCCACCCCGCCGAACCGGCCGCGGACGAAGCCGTGCGCAAGGTGCTGGTTGAGGAAGGCTGGCTGGGCGCGGATCCTGCCTACAGGGGGCGCCACAGCCGTTATCGCGCAATCGCCCTGCAAGTCCTGTACGAATGCGACACCACGCACCATCCGCTGAGCCAGGTGCTGCAGCGGCGGTTTGCCAGTCTGCGGCAAAATGGCATGGCGCTGACTTCCCGCGGCCAGGATTTGGTGCGCGGTCTGGTTAGTGGAGCCTGGGAGGAGCGGGACGAAATCGACCGGATCATCGGCGGGGCGGCCCGGCGCTTTCCCGTTGACACCCTGTCGGTGTTGGACCGCAACATCATGCGGCTGGCTGTGCAGGAAATGTTGGAACCAACGATGGCCAAGTCCATCAAGGTGATTGTCGTTGAGGCCGTGGCCCTGGCCGAGCGCTACGGAACCGACCAGTCGCCGGCCTTTGTGCACGGGGTGCTGGGTGCCGTCAGCCAGCGGCTGGCACGCCGCGCCGATTATGCGTTCCCCGAGGAAACGGGGCGGTAGCCATGGGACTGAACGGACCGAACTTCCTGGGCATTGGATTGCCCGAACTGATGTTCATCATCGTATTGGGCCTGGTCGTGCTGGGTCCGGATCGCCTGCCCACCGTGGCCAAGGACCTGATTCGGGCCTTTTTCCGGATCCGCAACCTGTCCAAGGACCTCACCGGCCAGTTGGAGGCTGAGCTGGGGTTCGACGAGCTCAAGGAGTTGCGGGAACTCAAGGGCATGAAGACCGGTGGGCTGGTCGAGGCTTGGGCCAACGACGAACTGGACCTCGATCTTGACGGCGAGAACTCCGTGACCGATCAGATCGAGGAAGAGAAGAAAAAGAAGCGGGAGAAGGTCCGGCGCGAACGGGAGCTGAAGCAGCGGCGCGACAAGGCCAAGCGCGAGCAGCAGGCCAAAATCGATGCCCTGCTCGAGAAGAACAAGGCCGCGCAGGATGACGACGGCGACACCCCGGGTGCCAAGGCGGGCGCTTCCGCCGCCGGGGCCAGCGACGCGGCCGATGGTGATACGGAGGCGGAACCGACCAACACCATCCAGAACGTGGGGATGGACAATTTGATTGGTGCGGGCCGCGTGGATCCCGCCTACGTCGGGCAGGACGAGGAGAAATCGACCGGTGAGCCGGACACGGTGCCGGCGGCCGATGCCGAAGCCCGCGCAGCGGACGCGGACACGGCGCCCGATCCGGAGCCGGTTCCCGCGGCCCCGGAACGCAGCTGAGTTTCCAATCCGCCCGGGGATGGGCCTGTCAGGGACGCCTGGCAGGTATAGTGCCGTCCGAACCCCGCTTCCTGTTCCTTGCCGGCAACGCGCCGCCTGATTCCCGCATGACATCATGACCACCGCACAAATCCCGAACCAGGAGATTCCTCAGGGCGAGGGCGGGCAGATGAGCATCATGGATCATCTGCGCGAGCTGAGGACGCGGCTGATCTGGATCTTCGCCAGTCTGGCGGTCGGGACGTTGTTGGGCATGGTGGCCTCCGAATGGGTGGTCTCCGCCATCGTCAACAAGTGGAACGTGATGCTCCAGGCGATTTCGCCCTTTGAGCCCATCGCCGCGTTCTTCCGGGTAAGCGTAACGCTGGGGGTGGCCTTCGCCACGCCCATGATTACGTATCAGATTCTGGCGTTCATCGTGCCGGGCCTGTATCCGCACGAGAAACGGAGCCTGCTGTACCTGACCCCTGCCATCTTCGCGCTGTTCCTCTGCGGCGGGGCCTTCGCCTACTACGTCATGCTGCCGGTGGCGGTGGCGTTCCTGCAGCAGTTCTGGAACGAGTTGATTGAGGCCAACTGGAGCGTGCGGGAGTTTGTGTTCTTCACGGTCCGGATCACGTTTTGGATCGGGGTTTTCTTTGAGTTGCCGCTGGTGATGGCCTTCCTGGCCCGCATCGGCATTGTCAGCGGACCGAAGCTGCTGGGATGGTGGCGCTACGCCATTGTGCTCAGTTCAGTAGTCGCGGCCATCATCACGCCGACCATCGATCCGGTCAACATGGCCATTGCCCTGTTTCCGCTAATCCTGCTGTACTTCATTGGGGTCGGTCTGGCCTATCTGCTGTATCGACCGCGCGAACCCCGGGACTTTTCCGAGACCGAGGACGGGAGTCAAGAGGAGTAATCCGCATGGAACGAGACCAACTGATAGCCCGTAAGGAAAGGGTGCAGCGCGAGATTATGCTGCTGCAACGGCAGATTAGTTCCGCCAACATGAACCCGGCGGGGAATTCCGCCAAGCGGCAGAAGAAGCAAATCCGCGGCCTGGAGGCCAAACTGGAGCGCCTGATGGCAGAGGAGGGCAACCTCCGGATCCAGATCGACAAGGCTCCGGTTGCGGAGGATTGATTGGCACTGCCCGGCAGGCCGGCCGCGGCCGGCCTGCCGAGTTCAGGGGTTCACTGGTCCGCCGTAACGCCGGGCACCGATCCGGTCCCAGGCACAGCCGGTTACGGGGGCCCGGTGCCTACGCTGCGGTCTGGCCGGTCTCGGCCTCGACCAGGAGGCGTCGCAGGATTTTGCCCACCAGCGACTTGGGAAGTTCGTCCTTGAACTCCACTTCGCGCGGCACCTTGTAGCCGGTCAGGGACTTGCGGCAGTAGTCCCGGATCTCATCCTCCGTGGCCTGCTGGCCTTCATGCAGGACCACCCAGGCCTTGACCCGTTCGCCGCTGCTCTCGTCCGGGAGCCCGGCCACGGCGGCTTCCAGGACGGCCGGGTGGGCATAGAGGACCTCCTCAACTTCGCGCGGCACGACGTTGAAGCCACCGACCAAAATCAATTCCTTCTTCCGGTCGACCACGGCCAGGTATCCGTCGTCGTCCATGGTGACGATGTCACCGGTGTGCAGCCAGCCGTCCTGGTCGATGGTTTCGGCCGTGGCCTCGGGCTGTTGCCAGTACTCCGTCATCAACTGCGGACCCCGCACACAGAGTTCGCCCTCGGCGCCCGGTTCCGCATCCACGTAGTTGCCGTCCTCGTCCTGTTCCACGTTCACAATGCGGATTTCCGTGGACGGGAAGGGCAGTCCGATTTTGCCGTCGCGCGCTTCGCCCTTGAGCGGGTTGGCGGCGACGACCGGCGAGCATTCGGTCAGGCCGTAGCCTTCCACCAGGTTGCCACCGGTCATTCGGTTGAAGGTTTCCTGAACCTCCATGGGCAGAGGTGCGCCGCCGGAGATGCAGTATTCGACCGAAGACAGGTCGTAGTCCCCCGCCTTTTCGTGGTTGATGGCAGCGTTGTAGAGCGCGGGCACCCCTGGGAACACGGTGATGCCCTCCTTGGATACCAAGCGCAGGTTCTGCTCGGTGTCCCGCGGATTGGGCGTGATGACGATGCGGGCGCCAATGCGGACGCTGAGCAGAACCGTGATGGCCAGGCCGAAGATGTGGAAGAACGGCAGGGCGCCCATCATGACTTCCTCGCCGTCGCGCGCCTTGGCGAACCAGGCCCTGGTCTGCGAGGTGTTGGTACCCAGGGATCTGTGGGTCAGGACTGCGGCGCGGGGCACGCCGGTGGTACCGCCCGTGTACTGCAGCACGGCCATGGAGTCGGGTTCCCCGACCGGCGCCATGGAACGGGCGGTCTGCTGCGACATGAGCAGGTGCAGGTTGTAGACCCCGCCGCCGTAGACCACCTCTGCCATGTGGCCCAGGGCCATCAGCTGCTTGGCGGAGAGTTTGCGGGGAATGGCGGGCAGCGTCTCGTTGATGTCGGTGATCAGAATGTGCTCGATCTCGGTATTGGCCTGGATGCTCTTGACGGTCTCCAGGCCTCCCGACATGCAAATGACGGCTTTCGCGTTGCTGTCGCTGAAGATGTGCTCGAGTTCCGGCGCCGTGTAAATGGGATTGGCATTGACGACCACCAGGCCTGCCTTCAGGATGCCGTAGAGGGAGATCACATACTGTGGGATGTTCGGCAGCATAATGGCCACGCGCTCGCCCGGTTGCAGGCCCAGGCTTTTGAGGGCGTGGGCCACGCGGTTGCTGGCCAGGTCCAATTCCCGGTATGTGATCTTGGACTGCAAGGTCAGGCCGAGCGGCAGGTACTTGAGCACCAGGTGCAGAGCCGTGTTGCCGGGGTGGCGGCTGACGGTCTCGGCCAGGTCCTGGGTCAACAGGTGATTGACGGTGTCGACCGCTTCCGCGACCCCGTCTTCGTAGTGTGTGCGCCAAATGGGTTCAAGAGTCATGGTCGGGCCCTCTGATTCGGAGATGGAGTTGCGGAGGTTGCGGGCACGCTACACGCTTGTAACGGGTCGATCGTAGCACAGGGCCCAAATCAGTGTTTTTGGGCCTGTGCGACCCTCCGCTGCCGGAGTCCCTACGCGGCCGAGGTTCACCGAACAAGCCGGCCCGAGGCGCAGTCGGGCGACCGGCGGCCGACTCCTGCGTTACACTTTCCAAGGTAAAACCGGGCCCGTAGGGCCAGAGGAATCGGCTTACAGGAAATCGTTTGCCATGCGGATGTCCAAACTGTTTTTCCACTCGCTGCGCGAGGCGCCGGCCGAGGCGGAACTGATCAGCCACCAGCTGATGCTCAGGGCCGGCTTGGTGCGCCAGGTAACCTCCGGGATTTTCGAGTACCTGCCGCTGGGCATGCGGGTCAAGCACAAGATCGAAGGGCTTCTGCGCGAGGAGATGGACCGCGTGGATGGTCAGGAGATGGTGATGCCGGTGGCACTGCCGGCGGAACTGTGGCGCAAGTCCGGCCGCTGGTACGCAATCGGCGACGATTTGATGCGGATGAAGGACCGGGCCGGCCGCGACATGTGCCTGGCCATGACGCACGAGGAGGTCATGGCCGATCTGGTGGCCCGTTCCGTCAACAGCTACCGTCACCTGCCCATCGTGATGTACCAAATCCAGACCAAGTTCCGGGACGAACCCAGACCGCGCGGGGGCATGCTGCGCGTGCGCGAGTTCACCATGAAGGATGCCTATTCCTTCCATGTGGACCAGGCGGACCTGGACGACTACTATCCCCGGATGTACGAGGCCTACTTCCGGGTGTTCCGCCGGGCGGGGCTGGACGTGGTGGCCATCGAATCCGACATGGGCATGATGGGCGGCACCATGGCCCACGAGTTCATGGCCCTGTCCGACATCGGCGAGGACACCATTGTCCAGTGCCGCGGATGCAGCTATCGGGCGAACCGGCAGGTCGCCTCCTTCCGCAAGGATCCGCCCCCGGCCGCCGAGCCCCTGCCCATGGAGGAGGTCCACACGCCGGACACCGGCACCATTGCCGCCCTGGCGGACATGCTGGACATCGATACCTCGCAAACGGCCAAGGCCCTCTTCCTGGTGGCGTTGTTGTCGGAGCAGGATCAAAACCGCGAGCAGTTTGTATTCTGCGTGGTGCGCGGCGACATGGAATTGAACGAGACCAAGCTGACGAATGCGGTCAACGCCGTGCATCTGAGACCAGCGACGGAGGCCGAGATCAGGGCCGTGGGGGCCGAGCCCGGGTTCGGCTCGCCGGTGGGCGTGGACCGGGACCAGGCCATGGTGGTGGTGGACGATCTGGTCTGCGAATCCCCGAACCTGGTGGCCGGAGCCAACCGGCCGGACTGGCACTACCGCAACGTGAACTGTGGCCGCGACTACGGGGCGGATCTGGTCACGGACATCGTCAACGCCGACAACGGGCATGCCTGTCCGGTTTGCGGCGGCGAACTGTACCTGCAGCGGGGCGTGGAAGTCGGCAACACGTTCAAGCTCGGCACCAAGTACAGCGAATCGCTCGGGGCCTACTACCAGGATGAGCGGGGCGATTCCCATCCGATTGTGATGGCCTCGTACGGGATCGGGGTGGGCCGGCTGATTGCCTGCATCATCGAGAACTTCAACGACGAGTACGGCATCCAGTGGCCTCTGTCCGTCGCGCCCTACCAGGTGCATCTGGTGTGCTTGGCCTCGGCGGGCCAGACCGACGTGTGGGACAAGGCCGAGTCACTCTACGGGGAGTTGTCCGAAGCGGGTCTGGAGGTTCTGTACGACGATCGGCAGGACCGGGCCGGCGTCAAGTTCAACGATGCGGACCTGGTCGGCATTCCCTTGCAGATTGCCGTGGGCAAGCGCGGTCTGGCCCAGGGCCAGGTGGAACTGAAACTGCGGCGGACCGGCGAGCGCCACATGCTGGACGCGGAGAACGTGCGCGGGGAACTGGAGCCCCATCTTCAGGCGGAGCAAACCTGGCTGGACGACCTTCTGGCCCTGCCCATGCCGGACTGACCGATACGAGGGTTGGTCAGAGTCGAGGCTACAACGAGCACTCCGGTACGACACCCGTGTCTGCACATAGGGATCGACGGTCCCGGTGGACAGTAGGCGACGGCAGGGAAACCTGCAAGCATCACGGTCCGATGAGGTGTTGTAAAGAGAAGGAGGGCAACTGTTTGGCTCCATTTGCAGCCGGATCATGCCTTGATTTGGCATTACCCGCTGCACTGTGTCGCGCAAACTGAAGGATTGGGCACCGCTACCAAGGAAACCCCGGATGTCAAGAACTGTCAAGTCGAAATCAGTTGGGATCTTGGCGCTTCTTTTGAGTACCGCTTTGGCCCTCGGCCTATTGGTGTCCTGTGTAGGGGTGACGCAAGAACCAACCCAGATCGGCAATTCGGTCGACTGTGACACCTTGGCAACGCAACAAGAACAGGAGGATTGTTGGAGGCGGTGGCATCAGAGCCAGGGCGAAGGCCAGCCCACCGAGCAGGACAATGAAACTGAACATGGCTGGTCCAGTGCGCCGGCCGGCTCCTTCGTATCGGTAAGTGTGGGATGGATGCACGCCTGCGGTGTCCAACCGGATGGCTTGGTCGTTTGCTGGGGGGACGATGGGCATGGCGAGGCCAGTCCACCCGCCGGCTCCTTCGCCTCGGTTAGTGCGGGGGATGGGCACACCTGCGGTGTCCGTACGGATGGCTCCGTGGCCTGCTGGGGGGACGATGGGCATGGCCAGTCCAGTCCGCCCACTGACACCTTCACATCGGTCAGCACAGGATTTGAATACACCTGCGGTGTCCGTACGGATGGTTCAATCGTCTGCTGGGGGTGGGGATACGGTGAACATGGCTGGTCCAGTGCGCCGGCCGGGTCTTTCGTCTCGGTCAGTGCGGGGGATTGGCATACCTGCGGTGTGCGGACGGACGGTTCGGTGGCCTGCTGGGGGGACGATGAATTTGGCCAGTCCAGTGCACCGGCCGGGTCTTTCGTCTCGGTCAGTGCGGGGGATGGGCACACCTGCGGTGTGCGAACGGACAGCTCGGTGGTCTGCTGGGGAGATGATGAATTTGGCCAGTCCAGTGCACCGGCCGGCTCCTTCGCATCGGTCAGCACAGGATTTGAATACACCTGCGGTGTGCGGACGGATGATTCGATTGTCTGCTGGGGGTGGGGATACAGTGAACATGGCTGGTTCAGTGCGCCGGCCGGCTCCTTCGCGTCAGTCAGTGCGGGGGGTTGGCATACCTGCGGTGTGCGGACGGATGGTTCGATTTTCTGCTGGGGGGATGAAGGAATCACCGAGATCATCGAGGTTGAGGACGACTGCGACGCCTTGGAAACGCAGCAGGAACAGGAAGACTGCTTGAAAGAGTGGTATCAGAACCTCGAAGATGCACATGATGGTGAGTTCAGTGTGCCCACCGGTTCCTTCATATCGGCCAGTGCGGGAGGAGGCCACACCTGCGGTTTAAGAAAGGACAGTTCTGTCGTTTGCTGGGGGATCGATGAAGCTGGCAAGGCCAGTCCGCCGGCCGACTCGTTTGCATCGATCAGTGCGGGAGATGAGCACACCTGCGGCGTGCGGACAGATCGTTCCGTTATCTGTTGGGGGGCCAATGAAGCTGGCCAGTCCAGTGCGCCGGTTGGCTCCTTCGCATCGATCAGCGCAGGGGCGCTCCACACCTGCGGTGTGCGGATGGACAGTTCCGTTGTTTGCTGGGGATACGATGAATATGGCGAGTCCAGTGCACCGGCCGGTGGCTTCGCATCGGTCAACGCGGGGACGCACCATACTTGTGGTGTGCGGACGGACAGTTCCGTCGCTTGTTGGGGATGGGGTGGATATGCCGAGTCCAGTACGCCGGTCGGTTCCTTCAAATCGGTCAGTGCAGGGGATGGACACACCTGCGGTGTGCGGACGGACAGTTCCGTCGTCTGCTGGGGGATTGATGAACTTGGCGAGTCCAGTACGCCGGACGGCTCCTTCGCATCAGTCAGTGCGGGGGCGTACCACACCTGTGGCGTGCGGACGGACAGTTCCGTCGTCTGCTGGGGAGACAATGAAGATGGCCAGTCCAGTCCTCCCGATGGTTCTTTCGCATCGGTCAGTGCGGGGGCGTACCACACCTGCGGTGTGCGGACGGACGATTCCGTCGTCTGCTGGGGGCTTGCAGATTATTGGATTAGCTCCTCGCCGTAGGCAGTGGGGGGCGTTTGAGCTGTAGCGTCCGGCGGATAGCCATCCACGGCCGTCGAGGTTACGGGTTGTGTCGGAAGTGGGTGTTGCGCAGTATCTGAAGGTTGATGGACAAGTCCAGGTCCGAGCGTTCGAGGCAGGACTTGAGGATGGACCAAACTCCCTGACGGGTCATGCAGGGCGTCTTGCCGATTCGGAAACAGGGTCACCGGCCCGTCCGCGTTGGCCGGGGAAGGCCATGAATCGGTGTCCGGACCGTACAAGGGTGCATGGTTTGGCTGCATGTGATGCAGGACGGCCAGGGCCGGCTTTTCGGCCAGGGCCTTTACGGTCCCGTCAGGCAAGAGCAGACTGGTACCCCGTAGGCCCACATCATCGACGTTGAGCTTGGAGACATCGGACGCGCGCTGGGCCGGTGTAGTAGACCGAACCTGGTGGCCGGGGCTAACCGGCCGGATTGGCACCACCGGTGAACTGTGGACGCGACTACGGGGCGGACTGGTCACGGACATCCCTGCCCGGCCTGCGGCGGTGAGCCGTACCTGCAACGGGGGGGGGGAGGTCGGCAACACGTTCAAGCTCGGCACCAAGTACAGCGAATCGCTCGGGGACTACTACCAGAATGAACGGGGCGATTCCCATCCGATTGTGATGGCCTCGTACGGGATCGGGGTGGGCCGGCTGATTGCCTGCATCATCGAGAACTTCAACGACGAGTACGGCATTCAATGGCCTCTGTCCATCGCGCCCTACCAGGTGCACCTGGTGTGCCTGGCCTCGGCGGGCCAGACCGATGTATGGGACAAGGCCGAGGCACTCTACGGGGAGTTGTCCGAAGCGGGTCTGGAGGTTCTGTACGACGATCGGCAGGAACGGGTCGGCGTCAAGTTCAACGATGCGGACCTGGTCGGCATCCCCTTGCAGATTGCCGTGGGCAAGCGCGGTTTGGCCCAGGGCCAGGTGGAACTCAAACTGCGGCGGAGCGGCGAGCGCCACATGTTGGACGCGGACAACGTCCGGGGGGAGTTGGAACCCTATATTCAGGCGGAGCAAGCCTGGTTGGACGATCTCCTGGTCCTGCCCGTGCCGGACTGACCAGTCGAGGATCCGCTCAGAGGCGGGGCAACAACGCGCACCGGTATGGCATCCGTCACTGCCGGTGTCCGGACGTGCTCTGGCGGATTATCCCGAGCCGCGCCATCCGCTCCTGCTCTTGGGGACCGATAGTCCCGGCGGATGACAGGCGACGGTGAGGAAGCCTGTATGCCTTTGGTGGCCAGTGCTTCGACGCGCGCCGCTGGATCGCGGTGCGGATGCTGGTGTAGCTTTCCAAGCATCGCGGGCCGGTTGGACACTGCCGGAAGAGGGGATGATCAGTTGGCTTCATTTGCAACAGCCACACCTTGACTTGATGTCGCTTACGGCCCTGCATCGCGCATACTGATGGACTTGGACCACCACCGCCAAGGAAAACCCCGGATGTCAAGTACTTTCGAGTTGAAATCGATTGGGGTTTGGGTGCGCGTTTTGAGTATCGCTCTGGCCCTCGGCCTATTGGTGTCCTGTGTGGTGCCGATACAGGAACTAATCCAGGACGATGAATCTGAACATGTCTGGTCCAGCCCGCCGGATGGCTCATTCGAATCGGTCAGTGTGGGATGGATTCACGCTTGCGGTGTGCGGCCGGATGGTTCGGTCGTCTGCTGGGGATACGATGGGCATGGCGAGGCCAGTCCGGCGGCCGGCACTTTCGCATCGGTTAGTGCGGGGACACACCACACCTGCGGTGTGCGGAGGGATGGCTGGATCTCCTGCTGGGGATACGGTGGACATGGCCAGTCCCGTCCGCCGACCGGTACTTTGCCTTGGTCAGTGCGGGGGGACCGCATACCTGTGGCATCCGGCCGGACGGTTCGGTCGACTGCTGGGGGTCAAACAGGGATTGGGACGATGAGTTCAGGGGACTGGCTACGCCGCCGGCCGGTTCTTTCGCCTCGGTCAGTGCAGGGGATGGACACACCTGCGGTGTGCGTACGGACGGTTCGGTGGTCTGCTGGGGTGCCGATGAATATGGTCAATCCAGTCCCCCCGCTGGATCCTTCGTCTCGGTGAGTGCGGGGAATGGGCACACCTGTGGTGTGCGTATGGAAGGCACCGTGGCCTGCTGGGGGGACGATGGAAAGGGTCAGTCCAATCCGCCCGCTGACACCTTCACAATGGTCAGTACAGGCTTTGGATACACCTGCGGTGTGCGGACAGATGGTTCGATTCTCTGCTGGGGGTGGGGATACGGTGAACATGGCGCGTCCCATACCCCTGCCGGCTCCTTCGTGTCAGTCAGTGCGGGAGGAGGCTACACCTGCGGTATCCGTATGGATGGTTCGATCGTCTGCTGGGAGGACGAGGGAACGGTCATCCTATGGGAGTTTGGGCTGTAGCGCCAACGGAAGGCCGTCTACGGCCGTCGAGGTTACGGATTGACCGGGCCGCGGTCCGGTCAGAGGCGGGGCAACAACGTTCGCAGGAGTTTGGCGTACGCCTCGCCCACGGCGCGGCCGGCGGCCACCACTTCCTCGGCGTCCGGCCGGTCCGTGGCCTCGAGTGTGTCCACGCACAGGTTGGTGATGGTGCTAAAGGCGAGTACTTCCAGGCCGGCGTGGCAGGCCACCATGGCCTCTGGCACCGTGCTCATGCCCACGGCGTCGCCGCCCCAGGCACGCAGCAGCCGGATCTCGGCCGGAGTTTCGAAATTGGGTCCGGCCACCCAGACATAGACGCCTTCCTGCAGCTCAATGCCCGTTTCACGGGCCGCGGTGCGCGCCAGATTCACCAGTCGGCGGCTGTAGGCATCGTTCATGGCCGGGAAGCGGTCGCCGAACTCGTCGGCATTGGGACCCCGCAACGGGTTCAGGCCCGCCATGGCGGGTAGCGCGACGTGGTCGCGCACGAGCATGATTTGTCCCACCCGAAAGGCGGGATTCAATCCGCCCGCGGCATTGGTCAGGATCAGGGTGCGGATGCCCAGACGGTGCATCACGCGCACCGGGAACGTTGCCTGTGCAGGCGACCACCCTTCGTAGGTGTGGTGCCGGCCCCGCATGACAAGAACGGGCCGTTGTGCGGCCTTGCCCAGCAGCAACTCGCCCTTGTGGCCCAGGGCGGTGCTTACCGGGAAGTCCGGAATGTCGCCGTAGGGAATCGCGACCGGTTGGTCCACCAGGTCGGCCAGGATGTCCAGGCCACTGCCCAACACCAGACCAATGGTGGGTTTCAGGTCGGTTTGCGTCCGGATCCAGGCCGCGGCCTTGTCGTAGGCGGTGGGGTCCGTTGCGGGCTGCAGTGCCGGAGGTGCGCCATCCATGGCTGTTGGTTTCACGGATTGTGCCGGAAGTGGGTGTTGCGCAATACCTGAAGGTTGATGGACGGGTCCAGGTCCGAGCGTGCCAGACAGGATTTGAGGATGGACCAAACCCCCTGTCGGGTCATGCGGGTGCCTTGCCGGTTCGGGAACAGGGGCACCGGCCTGTCCGCCTCCGCAGGCGATGTCCAAGAATCAGTGTCTGGACAGTGCAAGGATGCATGGTTTGTCTGCATGTGATGCAGGACGGCCCGGGCCGGCTCTTCCGCCAGGGCTTTTACGGTCCCGTCGGGCAAGTGCAAACTGGCGCCCCGCGGGCCCACATCGTCGACGTTGAGCTTTGTGACATCGGACGCGCGCAGGCCGGCGTAGTAGACGATGGTCAGGACGGCACAGTCGCGGCGGCGGTTGGCCGCTTTGGGTTGATTGGCTGCGTCCAGGAGGCGGGCCACTTCGGCCTTGGACAGGTGCATGGGCGTGCTGGCCACCACCGTTTGGGGGGGCAGGTCGCCGATTTGATTGATGTTCACCACGCCGTTGACCATCAGGAAGTTCAAAAAGGTTCGCAGGACGGCCATCTTGCGGGCCAGGGTCGTGTCCTGATAGCCCCGGTCCTGCAGAAAGAACCGATACTCCTGAAGATGCTCGGGCCGGATGCCGGCCCAGTTCGCCGCCGCCGGTACGCCCGGGTGGTTCCATGCGCCCAGGAATTTCACCAGTTGCGCCAAGTCCGCGCGATAGGCGGACCGGGTGTGTTCGTTGCTCTTGGTCTCTACGTACTTGTCAATCCAATCGCGCATGGGACCTGTTCAACTGCTTGTTTGGCGGAGACGGCTGGAAGTGATCAATTTAACATAAGTCGCCCAAAACAAGCAGATTGCGCCGTGTTGGAGGAGGAGTACAAATGAGTGAGCCATGCCGAAGGTGAGAGAGGTGATCCGCATCGTGGAACGCGATGGCCGGTACCATGTGCGAACGCGGGGTAGCCACCGCCAGTTTCGCCACCCCGAGAAGCCGGGTAAGGTAACGATTCCGGGCAAACCGGGAGATGAGGTACCCAAGAGTACGTGGCTCAACATTCAGAGACAGGCTGGTCTCAGAAGGAACACACGATGAAGTTGACCTACGCAGTTGTCATTGAGCAAACTCCCAACAACTATGCTGCCTACGCACCGGAAGTGCCGGGCTGCATCAGCACTGCCAAGACCTGGGATGAGATGCTGATGATGATTCGAGAAGCACTCACCGTCCACATTGAGTTCCTGATTGAGGACGGCGACCCCGTACCGGAGCCGATGATGTCCATCGATGACGCCATCGCATATCACAGTGAGGCACTCGCCAAGACCGATAGGGAGTCACTAGCGGAATACGGAGATGCCCCAGCGACGATCTCGACCACGTTCCGCATAGTAGAGATCGAGGTTCCCGCATTGCCGCTCGAGACGCCTAGACCACACTCGTTCCTCTGATAGCAAGGTTTGGTAGCTCTATTAGTGCAACGAAACTTCATATAGCCGGAACAGGTAGGCGCAGTACCTGCGGCGGCGTTGGGCGCGGCCGCGTTGCGTGCCCGGCGGTAGTCCACAATGGCGAGGGCGCGGTCGGTCGGGGAACCGGTGCGGGGCAGGACCGCGTCCACCAGCAGGCAGGTCCGGGGCACGGTCAGGCCGGGGACTTTTTTTTTTGAGGCACAGCGTCTTCTGCACCACGAAGAAGTGGGCCAGCATGATGAGCGTGGCATGGCGGTGCCAGCCCTGCCAGCTGCGGCCCTCGTAGTCGCCCAGCCCGACGAGTGGGTGCACATGGCAGCACTGCACAGTGACAACCTGGAGTTGTTGCTCGTCGAACAGCTCGCACGGGAACTCGACCACAAGGGTTCGCTCCACGTGCTGCGCCACGGTTTCAGGTTCTATGGGCGGAGGTTTCGTCTCGCCTTCTTCGCACCGGTACACGGCCTTACCCCGGACACGCTGGCGCGTTTCGAACGTAATGAACTCACCGTCACCCGGCAGGTGCCGTGCCATCCGGGCAGCGGAGACACACTCGACCTAGTCTTCGCGCTCAACGGTATGCCAGTGGCGACATGCGAACTCAAGAACCCGATGACCGGTCAGACATGGCGCGATGCCGTTCGCCAATACCGGAAGGATCGCGATCCGAACGCACCGATCTTCCGCATCAAGCGGCGCACCCTCGTTCACTTCGCCGCCGACCCCGACGAGGTCCACATGACCACGCGCCTCGCCGGTGACTGGACGCTCTTTTTGCCATTCAACCGCGGTAGCGATCCCGGTGGAGTTCACTGTGGCGCTGGCAACCCGCCGAATCCTGATGGCTGCCGCACGGAATACTTCTGGCGCGAGGTGCTTGGTTCGCGCGCTCAGGAAGCGGCCGGCAACGTCAGGGATTGGGAGGACGGTCTCAATGCCGTTGTCGAATCACGCGGGCCTCAGCCGAACCTTTCGTTCTTCGCGTTCACCGCGACCCCGAAGGGCAAGATCATTGAACTGTTTGGCCAAGTGGGGCTGAGTGGCAGGCCGGAACCATTCCATGTCTACAGCATGCGGCAGGCGATCGAGGAAGGCTTCATCCTTGACGTGTTGCAGCATTACATCGACTACGACGCCTACTACCGCATCGTGAAGGCAGTTGAGGACATCCCAGAGTTCCAGCAGATTGCATCCAAGGAACTGGCGCGCGAGATCTTTGCAGCAGTCGGGGCAGGTTGAGAGTTTGGTAAACGATTGGCCTTGTTCCATCGCGCAAGTTACGACTGCGCTTCGTCTCGCTGCCAGTCTGCAATGTAGTGCTCTCCCCCGGAGTGCCGGCCACACCGGCGTAGTCACTCAATCAGGACTTCCACGCGAATGCTGTTTTCGTGGTCGGTGACCTCGACGATCTTGCCGCCAACGCCGTCCGCCAACCCGGCGATCAGTTCGTCCACGTCAATGGCCTTGACCCCTGGCGCGTATTGGGAACCGATGCGCAGACCCAGTTCCAACAGCTGAACGGGCAGCTGTGCCTGCGCCTTGACCTGTCCGTTGTGCAGGTTGCTGACCTTCAACCTGACCACCTTGCCGGCCAGCGCCTTGGTCGAGAGACGGGCGGCCACCGTGTCTTCAGGGCCCGCGGACCGGTCCAGGGCATCCAGTAGACGAAAGGCTTCGTCCACCGTGATGGTCCCTGCATCAATCATTTTGAGGACTTGCAGGCGTTCCTGTTCCTGGACGGGCATGGATGGCACAACACGCGTACTTGGAAGGTCAATTGGACTTCATCTTGCAACAGGCAATCGGTTTGGTCAGAACTGGCCCAGCAGTCCCTTCCGGCGGGCGATCCGTTCCGCCACCAGGTAGAGTGACAGGCCCAGGACGAACCAAATCAGCGAGTGGAGCACCAGCAACGGGAGCAGGCCGTCGGCCCATGCGGCGGCCAGGGTCATATCGTCCAGCGTGACCAGTCTGGCCACCTCGATGCTCAGCGTGGAGGGGAGGACCCGGGTGGTTGTCGTCATCCAGGCGGGGAAGACGGTGACCGGAACGATGGCGCCGTTCAGGAACAGCAACACGTTCTGGATGAGGTTGGCGAACGACAGGATGTTCTTGAACAGGATGGTTAGACCGGCAATGACGAACCCAAGGCCGTACAGGCCGAACATCGTCAGGCCCAGGACGGGGATCAGGCGCCAGTTGAGTCCCAAGTCCAGGCCGAACGCGAGCGTGACCGTTCCACCTCCCAGCAGGATGACGGCCGTCGTCCACACAAAGTTCGAAAGGGTGCGGCCAAACAGCAGCGCGGCAAAGGGGGTTGAGCCCATGAACATCTGCTCGATCGTGCCCTGCTGCTGTTCTTCCCGCAGGGCAAAGCTCATGTTCGAGATGGCGAAGATCGAGTAGGTCCAGATGCAGAACCCGACCAGGGTGAAGGCCAGGTCCTCGCTGTTGAACGCACCGTTGCCGATGAAAAAGTTGATGCCCAGGAACACCATGAACAGGCCCAGGACTTCGGACACCACGTTGAACTTGAAGGTCCATATCAGTTGCAGGCCCTTCCACGTTTCCGCGGCAATGCTCATGACATGGTTTAGCCCCGGTGGAACGGGACGCAGTGCAGCCGGCAGCGGCTGCGTTTTGTGTCCGGTGGGATGGTGAATGGCCATTTCACTCATGGTTGGCAGTCCTGCGGGTCTCCTGAATGAAGATGTCCTCGAGCGACGGCATGGCCTGGGCAATGGAGTTGATGCGCGCCGGCCAGTCGTTCATCGCGGCTGCGATCGCGGTCAACGATGTGTTGCCGTTGGCCGGGATGCTGATTTGCGCGCCGTCTTCCTCCTGCTTGACGATTGCCCCCGGCCACTGCGCCGAGGCCCGCCAGCCAATTTCGATCGGGTCGCCCTCCGCCTGCACCAGGAAGAACTCCTGCTTGTGCAAGCGCTTCAGGTCCGCCACTGCCTGGTCGGTCACCTTCACACCGTTCTGGATGATGACCACGCGTTGGCATAGCTCCTCGGCCAAGTCCAGTTGATGGGTGGTAAGAACCAAGGTCATGCCATAACGGATGGACAGGGTGCGGATCCATTCCTTCACCGTTACTGCGGCCTCGACGTCCAATCCCAGTGTCGGTTCGTCCAGCAGCACGAGTTGGGGTCTGTGAATCAAGGCGCAGGCAATGGCGGTCTTTTGCTGCATGCCGCGCGAGAACATGCGCACCGGATCATGGCGGCGATCCCAAAGATCCAGGTCCTCCAGCAACACACGGCCCCAATTGTGGACTGCTGAGGCGGGGATGCCCTTGATCCGGGCTGAATAGGCCAGGTTCTGCAGGGGAGTCAGCCGCCAGTAGATATTGCGCGTCCCTTCCAGGACGGCGCCCATCAGCTGCATGACCCGCCGGGTCTGGCGATGGACGTTGCGGTTGAGGATCGTGACAGTACCCTGGTCCGGCAGGACCAGTCCGCACATCAACTTGATGGTGGTCGTCTTGCCGGCGCCGTTCGGGCCCAGGAAGCCGATTACCTCCCCGGTTGACACGGTCAGATCCAGGTTGGAGACCGCCTGCACGGTCTTGTTGCGCGACGCCCGATAGGACTTGGACAGATTTTCGATGGCAATGGCGTGCATAAGTGAACCTGTGGGAGTGGAATGCAGGGCAACCACCCGGGGCCGGGCCGTGAGCCGGTCTCGGCTCAGGAACCGAGTGCCTGGAGCAGCTGGTTGGCTTCCTCAACGGATATCTTTCCCTCTTCCAGCATGCGCAGGATCATCATCCTTTCCTTGGCCTGTGCCTCCGGCGACACGGGTGGGGTCGGCACGGGTTCGGATTCGCGGGTCAGGAAGTCCAGATTGGGCTTCACTTCCTGTTCCCACACAGCGCGCGACCTGGTCTGAACGGTCTCCATGGCCTCCTGTGCCGCCTTGACCGCCTCCTCCTGGATCTCGGAGAACTGTTCCTGCAGGTCGGCCCGTTTGTCCGATGTCAGCCCCTGCTCGTCCATGACTACGGTCAAGCGGCCGGTTGCGGTTTCAATCACCCGTTCGATGTGTTGGCGCACCTGCTGGGCGATGTTTTCGATCGGTCCGGGACCGCCGGGTGCCGCCTTGTCTGCGCCGTTCGCTCCTGGGCGGTGGCCCGTGGACAGCGAAATCATGCCGCCGGCGTTGAGCTGGATGTTGACCGAGCCGTCACCGAACACCTGTACCGAATTGCCGATGCCGCTCGACATGTGCACGGTGGCTCCGGCATCGACAGGGAGTTGCAATGCGATGTTGCCGCCTGCGTTGACCGAGTAGTCGGAGTCGCGGAGCGCCGACAGCTTCAGTTTGGCATGGCCACCCGCGTTTAGGCCGTCCATGTTGTTGACATCCTGGAACTCGATGTGGCCGCCCACGTTGCCCAGAAGCATGCGTCCCTTGATATCGCGGCCCTTGGCATGGCCGCCCACATTGGGGATGGAAAGGTCCCCGCCCACTGCGTTAGCGTTCAGGTGCCCGCCGACGGATCCGGTGGACACGTCCTGTTCCACCCGTGCCACCGAGCAGTGTCCGCCAATGTCCTTCAGGAATACCGATCCCAAGCTCCCGAGACGGGCGTGGCCGCCGATCACGCCTCCCGTGACGCCTGTGGGCAGGTCCGAGACATCCACGTGGCCTCGGCATTCCTCAAGGTCCACACGGCTTTGGCGCGGCACCTCCACGGTTGCATCGCATCGGATGCGCAGGTGGTACGTGCCGTTTCGGTCTTCCCACTCCAGGGTCTTGGCTCCCTTGCCGCTGACCTGCACGTCCTCAATGTCCCGTCCCCGGACCACCAGGGAGCAATTCTTGCCGGAACGAATGGCCAGTTTGGGACTGTCGTTGTTGACCGTTAGCGAGGTTGTGTTCATGGTTGTCCTCTTGTGTCGGGGCTCGTCAAGCCCGGTTCTGTTGGGGGTCGCGCGATCCCAGGCTGATCAACGCCTCGTCAACGCTCAGCCGGCCGGATTCCACCTGGGCCAGCACGTCCATGCGGTCCGGTTCGGCGTCAAACCCGTCGGTGCCGGATGGCGCCTCGAGGCCCAGGGCCTGGATGATCTCCTTGAGCCGGGACCGGAGCGTCGGATAGGAAAGGTTGAGTTCCTCCTGCATGCGGTTGAACTTGCCTTCACACTGGATGAAGGTCAGCACAAACTCGATTTGGTTCTGGTTCAGCGCCAGGAACGGCGACTTGACCTCGAAGCGGCCGTCGAACGTGACATCCCCGTCCGGGCTGTAGAAACGGGTCACGATCACGGGCCCCCCGGTGATGGGGCATTGGGCTGGCAGTTCGGGCATGGTCAGGCTTCCGGCCCGAGGGCCGCCCGCATGGTTCCGGTGCCAGGGCAACGGAATTGACACAGCACTTCCGAAATCTTCATGTCTGCCTCCTTGCTCTTCAGTATTATTGAAGTTGACATTGATAATATCATACTAACACTACGATATACGCAACTGACAGGGATAATGGTTGCAGAATCCTGAAGTTGGCTTTGATCCCGATGCCGATTTGTGCGGTCCGGCGACGCGGCGGCATCACGGGGACAGGCCCGCGCACCGGCGCTTCCGGCGGGACTCGCAAGGAGGGATGGACGGCGTAGCCCGAGGCAGGGCTGTGGTGCCGGAGAGGGCCGCGGGAGGGGCCGACTTTATCCGCGCCGGGCGTCCCATACGGCGCGCAGCACGCGGAAGCCCCTTCCAACAGGGACTTCCGTGACTGAATTCTCTGGTGAACCCGTGCCTGGCGCCTACGCAGCCACCGTCCGTGCGGCCGGGTCCACTACACCTTGCGTCAAGGGGAGTTCGACTGTTCGTCGTCCTTGTTGAACAGTTCCTTGATGCCGCCCAGGGCTCCGAGCACGCCGGAGGCTTCGTAGGGGATAAACACCTTGTTGGATTCGCCCTGCGCAATGGCCTCAAGGGTATCGAGGTAGCGGACTGCGATCAAGCGATCATCCGGCTGGGCTTCCCGAATGGCGTTGAAGACCACGGTAATGGCGTTGGATTCGCCGGTTGCTTCGGTTTCGACCTGGTACCGCTTGGCATCCGCGGCCAGGCGCACGGCTTCGGCCTCGCCCTCCGCCTGCAGAATGGCGGCCTGCCGCTGACCTTCGGATTCCAGGATGGCGGCTCGTTTCTCGCGCTCGGCCTTCATCTGCTGGTGCATGGAGTCGGTCACGTCGGCCGGCGGTTCAATGCGCTGGATTTCGACCCGTACCACCCGCACGCCCCACTTGTCGGTGGCGTCGTCGAGCACATTGCGCAGATTGGTGTTGATGGCATCCCGCGAAGTCAGGGCCTGGTCCAGCTGCATCTCGCCCACCAGGTTGCGCAGGTTGGTCTGAGCCAGCTTGATGATGGCCACCAGGAAGTTCTCCACGTTGTAGATGAGCTTCACGGGGTCGGTGGCCTCGTGATAGATCACGGCATCCACCTGCACGGCCACGTTGTCCTTGGTGATGACGTCCTGCGGCGGCACGTCGATCACCTGTTCGCGCATGTCCACCCGGCGCAGGGTGTCGATGAACGGGATGAGCAGGTTCACGCCCGGCTGTGCGGTGCGCTGATAGCGTCCCAGGCGCTCCACAACGCCCCGCTGGTAGGGGGTAATAATCTTGAGACCCTGGACAATGAAGACCAGAACCAAGACCAGGATAAGGACTATCGGAATATATTCCATGGATGGATGGGCTCCTTGGCCCACGGCAGGTTGGATTCGATTGCAGCAGTTAAGCCCACCGGTCAGGCAGGCGGCAATGACACCCGGAGGTGGGCGCCGTCCACGGATTGGACTACGACTTCGGAGCCTTCGGGAATGGGGGTATCGTCCGCGGACCGGGCCCGCCACTCCTCACCGCCAATTTTCACCATGCCGGAGAAATCGATCCCGCTGACGGCCTTGGTAACGGTTCCCGTGGTGCCGACCAGGCGCTCCGCGCCGAAACTCACATCGGGCGCATTGGTGACGCGCGCAGCGAAGGGCCGCATCGCGAAGTATCCGATCACCGTGATGCCACAGAAAACCAGCACCTCGACCACCACGTTGAAGCCGGTGAAGTAGCTGACGATGGCGGCCGCCGCCGCGGCAACGGCCATGGGCAGCATGTAGGTGCCGCCGGTGAAGATCTCGGCGATAAGGAACACTATGGCGACGGATACCCAGATCCAGTGGCCATCCAACATATACGGAAGGTTCACGGCCGCGTCCAATGCATGAACAGGTGTCCCAAGCCCTTCGGCAACCGGGACGATGCCCATCGATTATATACCCGTGCGCGGCGCCCGAATTGGGTTACCTGCCGGTCAGGACAGAGCAGTGGAATACTGGTTTGGGCGCGGTCCCTGCAGGATAGGCAGTGTGGTCTTCCCTACTCTCGGCAGCTTTCGTTGTGACCTATGCAGTTGGGACCATCACACCCCGTTTGGCTGGGTTCTTGAGCAGGAATTTGCATTGCCATTTGGTCTGTTCGAACGCAGCCACCATGTCCCAATCGGTGCGTTGCATCGGCACGGCATCGAATTTGCGGTATTCGGCACCATGTTCCTTCCCATGCGTGCCATTGCCCTGTTCAGAGTGCGATTGGCTTGGTGATCTCGATCTTGGCCGTGGACTCCCGTCAATCTGTCTTCGTGGTCATGTTTGTGTGCCAGCGGTCCAGTTGAAGGTGAGTCTCGACGTGCACTCCGGTTCCACCGTGTTATCGCGCGACGCGGTCGCGCGATTTCATATCTTGGAACTCTCCTGTACGACACCCCTGCTGAAGCCTGAAACCGTCCAGCAGTGAGATCCTGTGGTAGTGCTTCAGCAAAGGCATTAAACTGCAAGGTGCTGTCCACCTGCATCCAGGCTGGTTCCCGCGCTGCGGCCACAACGCGGGCCGTGAGGCCCGTGCGGCCGCAACCTGTCGCCCGTCCCGGCTGGCGGCAACTTCGTCAAGCCAATATCGAGCCTGCCCAATGCCCGACGCCTTTTCTTCTCCAAACCAAGTTCGGGAGTCGCTGCGCGATCAGGGGTACGTTTGTTCGACCGAAATCGCCACGATCACCTACCTCAGCGATCAGCTGGACAAGCCCCTGTTGATTGAGGGGCCGGCCGGCGTGGGCAAGACCGAGCTGGCCAAGGTCGTGGCGGCCGCCACCGGGCGCGAGCTGATCCGCCTGCAGTGCTATGAGGGCCTGGACGAGACCAAGGCACTCTACGAGTGGGAGTACGCCAAGCAGCTCCTGTACACCCAGCTGCTGCGGGACAAGCTGCAGGAGGTTCTGGCGTCCGCCGGCAGCCTGGCCGAGTCGGCGGACCGGATTGCCGCCGAGGAAAACGTGTTCTTCTCAATGCGCTTCCTGCTGCAACGGCCCCTGCTCAAGGCCCTGCTCAACCCGGAACCGGTGGTACTCCTGATCGACGAGATCGACCGGGCGGATGCCGAGTTCGAGGCGTTCCTGCTGGAGATCCTGAGCGACTTCCAGGTCAGCGTGCCCGAGCTCGGCACCCTGGCGGCCCGGGTGCAGCCACTGGTGTTCCTGACCAGCAACAATACGCGCGAACTGTCCGAGGCCCTCAAGCGCCGGTGTCTCTATCTTTTCCTCAACTACCCGGGACTGGAGCAGGAGATTGCCGTGGTCAACCTGAAGGTGCCGGAACTGGACGGCGCCTTGACCCGGCAGGCCGTGGAGATGGTGCAGGGACTGCGCAACCTGGATCTGCGCAAGCATCCGAGCATCAGCGAAACCCTGGATTGGGCCCGTACGCTCGTGGTTCTCAACGCCGACCGGCTGGACCGGGGCTTGGTGTCCGACACGCTCAACGTCCTGCTCAAGCACGAACGGGATCTGAAACGGGTGCAGCAGCGCCTGGAACCCATGTCCGGGGACGGCCCCGAGTATCAGGGACCCGAAGACGAAGATGACCAAACCCGGTACCTGTAGGGCACGCGGGGTTCCGGTCGAAGTAGGCAGCGGAGTGTGACATGGAAACCCGTCTAATGCAGTTTGCCCGCGCGTTGCGGGCCGCCGGGGTGCCGGTGAGCATGGCCGAAACGGTGGATGCGGCGGGAGCCCTCACGGCTCTGGGCATCAAGGACCGGGAACCATTCCGCATCAGTCTGCGTTCCACGCTGATCAAGCGCACCATCCACCTGCCGGTCTTCGATGAACTGTTCCCCATCTTTTTCGACGGCAAGGCCGAACTCCCGCCCGACATGGACAACGCCATGGAAAACCTGTCGGACGAGGAGGCGGAGCAGTTGGCGCTGGCACTCAGGCAACTGAAGGACGACATCGCCGACAGCCTGCGCCGCCTGCTGCGGGGCGAGCCCCTGACGCGGCAGGACCTCAATCAACTGGCGGCCATGACGGGCCTGGACCGGGCCCGCAACATGCGCTGGAGCGAATGGATGGTGCGGCGTATGCAGGCCGCCCTGAAGCACGACAGCGTGCGCCGGGCCATGGCCGAGATTGCCAAGTTGCTGGAACAGGTCGGTTTTTCCAAGGAACGCCTTGATGAACTGCGCGCCATGCTACAGGCCAACATTGAGGCCGAGACCGGACAGCTGCAGAACTTCGCCGGCCAGCGCATCACGGACAACATGCAGGCCCGGCCTCCGTCCGAGGATGTCGAGGATTTGCTGCACGCTCCGTTCGGCCGTCTGGGCGAGGACGAGATGAACGTTCTGCGTCAGGAGGTGCGTCGCCTGTCGGCGGCGCTCAGGAGCCGGATTTCGCTGCGGCAGAAGCGGCAGAAGACCGGAACCCTGGACTTGAAGTCCACCATCCGCCGGAACCTGGGGCACGGAGGGGTGCCGTTCACCCTCAGCTACAAGCGGCGCCAAAAGAAGCCGCGGCTGGTGGTCATCTGCGACGTTTCGACCTCGATGCGCTACTGCACCGAGCTCATGCTGAGCCTGATCCATGCCATGCAGGACCAAATCTCGCGCACCTATGCCTTCGCCTTCAACGACCATCTGGAATACATAACCCCCGATCTGGCCCACGGTTCGGCCCAGGAGGCGGTGGACCGCGTGCTGGTGCGCATGCCGCCCGGCCACTACAGCACGGACCTGGGCGGCAGCCTGGCCGAGTTCGACCGCGAGTGGCTCGATCTGGTCAACCACCGGACCACCCTCCTGATGGTCGGTGACGGACGCAACAACTTCCGGGATCCGGAAACGGGCATCTTCCAGGAAATGGCCCGGCGCTGCACCCGCACCATCTGGCTCAATCCGGAACCGCCCATGCTGTGGGGCACCGGGGACAGCGACATGAACGAGTACCTGCCCTTCTGCGACCACGTGCTGCAGGTGCAGACCATGGCGGAACTGACCGCGGCGGTCGACGAGCTGCTGACCCGCTGATCGGGCTGCGCTGTCCGCGGACCGAGTCCGTCCGCGGGTTGTATAATCCCGCTCCGGGCGCGCGGCGCCTGTGTTTTTTAGGCGGATTTCCCGGCTGCCGACAAGCCGGCTGCCACAGTGCATAGAGGAGTGCAGGTATAGGCCCATGACCATGCGTGCCGACTACATCTGGATGAACGGTGAAGTGATACCGTGGGACCAGGCCACCGTTCATGTCTTTGCCCATGCCCTGCACTACGGCTCCAGCGCCTTCGAGGGCATCCGGGCCTATGAAATCAACGGAACCCCGCACCTGTTCCGGGCCCGGGAACACTACGAACGGCTCCTGTTCAGCTGCAAGGTGGCCCACATGGAGTCGCCGCTTGACGTGGACGGGTGGATCGACGTGTCCAAGCAGGTCCTGCGGGCCAACCGGCTGGCCGGTGCCTACATCCGGCCGCTGGTCTTCCGGGGCTACGATTCGCTGGGCGTGGACGGCCGGGGCTGCCCCATCGATGCCATCCTGGGTGCGGTGCCCTGGGGCAAGTATCTGGGCGAGGAGGCCATCGAACAGGGAGTGGACGTCCAGGTGTCCAGCTGGCGCCGCATGTCCTCCAACAGCTTCAGTCCCATGGCCAAGATTGGCGGCCAGTACGTCAACAGCCAGAACGTGGTGATGGAGGCCAAGGACAACGGTTTCGTCGAAGGCATCGTGCTGGATGCCAACGACAACGTGTCCGAAGGCAGCGGCGAGAACATTTTCCTGGTCATCGACGACCGGATCTATACGCCGCCGGTGGCCAGTTCGATCCTGCGGGGCATCACCCGCGACAGCGCCATCACGATTGCGCGCAGCAAGGGGTTCGATGTGCGCGAGGAATTCATTTCCCGCGAGATGTTGTACCTCGCCGACGAAATTTTCTTCTCCGGGACGGCCGCCGAGATCACACCGGTCCGGTCGGTGGACCGCATGCCGGTGGGCAGCGGACAGCGGGGGCCGGTCACCAAGGAGATCCAGGCGACCTTCTTTGGCATCGTGGAGGACGGCACCCACGACGAATGGGGCTGGCTCGAGGCCGTTCCGCTCGACTGAACCGGAAGGTTGCGGCCTTCGGGTTTGGAACCATTCCGTTTGGTCAGGGAGTTCCGGCACATCGGTGTTTCCTCTCGCGGGTTCGACCGGAACCGAAATGCGAAGCCGGACCTGTCCTTCCGGTCTGCAACAGCAATCGGCAGCCGCGGACCGCGGTTGTCGGCGCGATATGGAGCCCGTGACCAGACGCCGTTCCCCGGCCGTCTGCCCAGCAGTTGACAGGTCGTAGTTGACAAGTGCACATAGAGAGGGCAATTCAGGTCTCATGACCATGCGTGCCGACTACATCTGGATGAACGGTGAAGTGATGCCGTGGGACCAGGCCACCGTTCATGTCTTTGCCCATGCCCTGCACTACGGCTCCAGCGTCTTCGAGGGTATCCGCGCCTACGACATCGACGGAACCCCGCACCTGTTCCGGGCCCGGGAGCACTACGAACGGCTTCTGTTCAGCTGCAAGGTGGCCCGCATGGCGTCGCCGCTCGACGTGGACGGGTGGATTGACGCGACCAAGCAGGTTCTGCGGGCCAACCGGCTGGCCGCCGCCTACATCCGGCCACTGGTCTTCCGGGGCTACGATTCGCTGGGCGTGGACGGCCGGGGTTGTCCTGTGGACGCAATTTTGGGGACGATTCCGCTGGGCCGGTACTTGGGCGAGGAGGCCATTGCACAGGGGGTGGACATCCAGGTATCCAGCTGGCGGCGTGTTGCATCCAACAGCTTCAGTCCCATGGCCAAGATTGGCGGCCAGTACGTTAACAGCCAGAATCTGGTAATGGAAGCCCATGACAACGGGTTTGTCGAAGCCATTGGCCTGGACGCCAACGACAATGTGTCGGAAGGCAGCGGCGAGAACATTTTCCTGGTCATCGACGACCGGATCTATACACCGCCGATGGCCGGTTCGATTCTGCATGGCATCACGCGCGCCAGCGCCATCACCATTGCGCAAAGCAAGGGGTTCGAGGTGCGGGAAGAGTTCATTTCACGCGAAATGCTGTACCTCGCCGACGAGATTTTCTTCTCGGGCACGGCCGCCGAGATCACGCCGGTCCGGTCGGTGGACCGCATGCCGGTGGGCAGTGGACGGCGGGGGCCGATCACCAGAGAGATCCAGACGACCTTCTTTGGCATCGTGGAGGATGGCGTACACGACGAATGGGGCTGGCTTGAGGCTGTTCCGTTTGAATAAAGTAAAGATGGAGGCACCATGTCCGACAAGGAGTTCAGGCACATAGGTCTTCCCTACCTAAGGTTCGATCAGGCCCGGGACCTGAGGCTGGACCTGTACCTGCCCCGGACCGATCATCCGGCACCGCTGCTGGTCTGGATCCACGGCGGCGCCTGGATGCACGGGGACAAGTCGGATCCTCCCGTGCTGCCCATGGTCGACGAAGGCTGGGCCCTGGCCAGCATCCAGTACCACTTCAGCCACGAGGCCCTGTTCCCGGCCCAGATTCACCAGTGCAAGGCGGCCATCCGCTGGCTGCGGGTCCAGGCGGCGCGCTTTGGCTTCAATGCCGAGCGGATTGGTGTCCTGGGGGCTTCCGCCGGCGGACACCTGGCGGCCCTGCTGGGGACTTCCAACGGACAGGCGGGCCTGGAGGGCGATCTGGGCGAGCACCGGGACCAATCGAGTTCGGTGCAGGCGGTGGTCGACCTGTTTGGCCCCACGGACTTCATGCGCCTGCCGGACCACCCCAGCGACCTTGACCATGCCGCGCCCGACTCGCCGGAGGGCCTGCTGCTCGGCGGTGCCGTGGCCGATCATCCGGACCGCGTGGCCATGGCCAATCCCATCACTTGGATTTCGGATGCCACCTGTCCGTTCCTCATCCTCCACGGCCAGGCGGACATGATCATCCCCTGGCAGCAGAGCCGGCTGCTGGCCGACGCACTGGCGGACAACGGATCCCATGTCGAGTTCAGACTGCTCGGGCAGGCGGGCCACGGCGGTCCGGAGTTCCACGAGGCCGAACAGGGCGAGGCCATCCGGGCCTTTTGCCGTCGCCATCTGGTGCCTTGACGGTTTCCCTGCCGGAGAGCCGGTTTCAGCCGGATCGGACAGGGAAACCATTCTCCAACTTGGTCACGGCATTCCTGCCCTCCTCCTTGGAGCACGCACTGCGGAAGCACATCAGGATTGAGCAACACGGCCGCGATCAGGGCCGGTACGGGGTCAAAGTGCTAGACTCCGGCGCTCAACCGCTCTGAACAATCGATCCCAAGGAACCAGTCCGTGGCTGCACTGGTCGGGTACGCCCCGACGGTGAACAGTCCGGTTCCAAGCTCCGCGTGAATCGGAGTATGGCCGGGTGACGGCCCATGGGGTGAAGTTCCCGAATCCGAAATTCCCACCGCCCCCGCGTTCCGACCGATGTCGAATCCACACACCAACGGGTCTGCGCACGCACACGCCAACAAGGCGAAGCGCCGGATCCTGGAGATTGATGATCTGGCGGTCCACTTTCTGTTGGAGCGGGCGACGGTTCGGGCGGTCAACGGTGTGACCTTGAACCTGGACCGCAACTCCACGCTGGGCATCGTCGGCGAAAGTGGGTGCGGCAAGAGCGTGACCGCCCATTCGATCATGCGGCTGGTGAAGTCGCCACCGGGCAAGGTGGTCCACGGCGCCATTCGCTATTGGCCGCAGGACGCGGATACGCCGGTCGAATTGACTGACCTGGATCCCACCGGCGCACAGATCCGGCAAATCCGCGGCAGCGAGATTTCGATGATCTTTCAGGAACCGATGACCTCGCTCAATCCCTTGCACACCGTGGGGCGCCAAATCGCGGAGTCGGTGGCCCTGCACCAAAACCTTTCCCGGAAGGATGCCTTGGATCGTGCCCGCGAAATGTTGACCCTGGTGCGCATTGCCTCTCCGGAACAGCGCGTGCGGGAGTTCCCCCACCAGCTGTCGGGAGGCATGCGCCAACGCGTGATGATTGCCCTGGCCCTGTCCTGCAATCCACAAATCCTGATTGCCGATGAACCCACGACCGCGCTGGACGTGACGGTGCAGGCTCAGATCCTGGATCTCATGAATCGTCTGCGCGAGGAGTTCGAATCCTCGATTGTCCTGATCACCCACAACTTGGGCGTCGTGTCCCAGATGTGCGACCAAATTGCCGTCATGTACCTGGGGAAAGTGGTCGAGTACGGTACGGCGCGGGACATTTTCAAGCGCTCCAAGCACCCCTACACCGAAGGCCTGCTGAACTCGGTGCCGGTCCTGGGCCGACGCCAGCGGCAGCTGGTGCCGATCGAGGGCATGGTGCCCAACGCAGCCGACACGGTGGTGGGCTGCGCGTTTGCGGACCGCTGTCCGGCTGTGATGAACCGGTGCCGCGAAGCCGAACCTCCCTTGCGGGAGACCGATTCTGGCCATTTGGCAGCCTGCTGGCTGCATGAATGAGACTTTGTTCAATCAGGAGATTGTGACCTATGCGTAGGTTGTTGACGCTGGCGGCTTTGCTGCTTGCCTGTCTGCTCGTGCTGGCCGCCTGTGGCCGGACGGCCGACACGGAGGAGGCTCCGGCCGAACCGGAACCGGCCGCGGCCGAACCCGCGGCGGAAGAACCGGCCGCCGAGGAAGACATGGCGATGGAATTGGCCGCGCCGATACCGTATGAATTCGGTACGCTGCCGGGTGGCGGCGCGGGCGAGGTGGCCCGTTATCCGCTGTCGGACCTGGTCCAGTACCGGGCCCTTGACGAATACCACCAGCCGGCTTACATGGATGCCTTCGTGGCCGACGGCACCCTGCCGCCCGTGGAGGAACGCCTCCCACCGGAACCGATGGTGATCCCGACCGCCGGCATGTCCGACGGCCGGGGAGTCTACGGCGGTGTCTGGCGCGACTTCTCGGCGGTCCAGACCGAAGGCTGGAACCTCTGTGCCCGGGAAACCCAGGGCTGGTTCGGCATCAACTACATCTATTCGGAAGCCCTGGTGGACTCCGCGCCGGTGTTCATGCGCTCCGATGACTTTGCGCCCTTCCCCAATCTGGCCAAAAGCTGGGAGTGGAGCGAGGACGGCATGCAGTTGACCATGACGCTCATGGAAGGCGTCAAGTGGTCCGACGGCGCACCGTTCACCATGGAGGACATTCGCTTCACCTGGGAAGACAACATCCTGGATCCGAACGTGCCCTCCTGGAAGACTCCGACCTCATGGGAAATCGACGGGACTCCGGTCACGATCGACTTCCATGACGACTACACGTTCACCTGGAACTTCCCGGTGCCCTTCCCGGTCCAGAAGATCTTCGACATGGACTTCCTGGACTTCACGATCTGTCCGGCCCATGTGTTGAAGCCGCACCATCCCGCCCATGGCGGCGTGGACTACGAGGCCTACGAAACATCGCTGCCGCCCCAGGACCTGCCTCCGGTTTCCCTCGGCCCCTGGGTCGCGGTGGAGTACAAGACCGACGAGTTCATGGTCATGCGGCGCAACCCCTACTACTGGAAGGTGGACGAGGCCGGCAACCAGCTGCCCTACATGAATGAAGTTACCTTCCAGAAGGGCGAGAGCGGCATTGGCCGTACGCTGGGCACGCTCGGCGGTTCCATCGACCACACGAACCTGGAGAACCCCAGCACCTACATCGAGACCACCAAGCGGCAGCAGGAGGAGGACGCCCACTTCTACGTGGCCTGGGGCCCCGAGGCGCTGGGCTTCCCGATTGAGTTCAACCTTTCCCTCAGCCACGGTGTGGAGAACGAACGCGACCAGGCCCTGCGGGAGCTGTTCCGCGACGTGCGCTTCCGCAAGGCGGTCGCCTATGCCCTGGATCGGGACGGCATTGCCCAGTCGGTGGTGCGCGGTCCGTTCCTGCGCGGCTTCCCCGGCGGCATTGTTCCCGGTGCTGTCGAGTTCGACATCGACTCGGTGGTGAACTATCCCTACTCGCCGGAATCGGCCTCCACCCTCCTGGCGGAGCTCGGCTTCGAGGACACCAACGGCGACGGTATCCTGAACTGGACGACCGGTTCACTGGAAGGCGAGGAACTGATCATCGGCCTCAATACCAGTGAGGACGCAGCTGCCACCCAGGGTGTCGGCGAAGCGGCCAGCGCGCTCCTGCGCGACGTGGGCGTCGAGATCAACATGCGGGTCATGCAGGGCCCGGCCCTGGGTGACGCCAACACCAACGGCACCTGGGAAATGCGCGTCACGCGCACCGGCCAGCACTACCTGACTCCGTTCACGCGCTGCACCGATCTGGGTCCCGTGACCAAGGAGTTCGGCATCCATCGCGAAGGCGCCGAGCCGCGCGTGCTGCTGGACTTCGAGCAGGAACTGATCGACATCATCAACGCCTTCTGCCTCGAGCCGGATCAGGCCAAGCGCAGCGAGTTGATGGCACGGTACAACGAACTCTTCACCGGGAACGTGTACCACGCCGGCACCATCATCGGCCGCTACGGCCTGGCGATGGCCAAGCGCTTCAAGAACATTCCGACCGGCGCACCGCCCTTCTTCGTTCACTGGACGTGGGGCAACGTGCGGCCCGAGCAGATGTGGATTGCCGAAGAGGATCAGGATCTCGTGCCCGAGATTCGCCCCGGCGAAATTCCCGTCTACAACTAGCGATTGGCAAGGTTGACCCGTGCGAGGGGAGGAGCCGCCCGGCTCCTCCCCCGGGCTTGTCGTTCAAGTGATTTGTCGTTTTGAGAGTGGATAGCAGTTATCGGTTGCAGGCCAAGGCATGGTTTCCTACCTGATCCGACGACTGCTGTCCGCCATCACCGTGTTGCTGGTGGTCAGCGCGATTTCCTTCGTGGTGATCCAGCTGCCGCCCGGCGACTTCACGGACATCTACAAGGCTCAGCTCATTACGCAGGGGGGCCTGACCGAGGCCGAGGCGGAAGCCGCGGCCGAGGAAATGCGCGCCCGGTACGGTCTTGACGTACCCGTCCCGGTCCAGTATGTGAACTGGATCATCGGTATCGTGACCCGCGGCGAATTCGGATATTCCTTCCGCTACAAGGAGGATGTCGGCAGCCTGATTGCCGAGAGGCTGCCCCGTACCATCGGCCTGGCCGCCGCCGCCCATGCCACATCCACAATTGTGGGTCTGCTCGTGGGTATTTTTGTGGGCCAGCGACAGTACTCGCTCAGCGACAATGTCGCGGCCGTGGTGGCCTTCATCCTGACTTCCCTGCCGCGCTTTTTCCTGGCGCTGGTCATCATCTACATCCTGGTCTTCACCTTCGACCAGCAGAGTGTCACCTCGTTCTATTCGCCCGAATACGTGGTCGCGCCCTGGTCCATGGGCAAGTTCCTGGACCTGCTCAAGCATGTCTGGCCGGTCATCGCCATCGCCGGCCTGGGCGGCGTGGCCCGCAACCTGCGGGTCATGCGCGGCAATCTGCTGGACGTGCTCAACGCCCAGTACGTGGTTACGGCCAGATCCAAGGGCATCACGGAGCGGCGGGTTGTCAACCGGCACGCCGTGCCCAACGCCCTGCATCCGATCGTGGCCTATCAGGGAACGGCCATTCCCTACATGGTCCAGGGGGAGTTGGAAGCCGCCATCGTGCTGAGCCTGCCGACCGTCGCCCCCATGTTCTACGGCTCGCTGCGCAATCAGGACATCTACATTACGGGCAGCATCCTGCTGCTCTACGGCGCGCTCCTGGTCGCGGGCAATCTCCTGTCGGACATTTTCCTGGCCATTCTCGATCCGCGCATCCGCTACTCCTGAGGCGTCAACCCCGCCTTGGTTGCCGGCTGTTCCCACCGTCATGACTGTTTTGCACCCGACCTCGGCCGCCCAAGCCGACAGTGCCCTGGCCGAGGCCCTGGATGTGCGCGGCGGCCGGCAGGAGAGCAGCGAAACCTACTTCCAGCTGGTCAGCCGGCGGTTCATGCGCAGCCGGATTTCGCTGCTTGGCGGCCTCATGATTCTGATGCTGGCCATCCTGTCGATCTTTTCGGACTTCTTCTCGCCGACCGATCCGACGGAAATCGACATGCAGGCAACCTTCACCCCGCCGCAGAAGGTTCGCTTTACCAACGTTCAGGGCCAGTTCGGTTTCCAGCCCTTCACCTACCTGCAGGTGTACGACTTCCACCCGGAGACGCTGGAACCCGTCTGGGTCGACGATGAAAGCCGGGAGTATCTGGTCAAGTTTTTCGTCAAGGGGTGGGAATACAAGCTCCTGGGGTTCATTCCCATGGACCGGCATCTGTACGGCGTCGAGGACGGCGGCACGGTCTACATCCTCGGTACCGACAAGCTGGGCCGGGACCTGTTCGGCCGCATGTGCCAGGCTGGGCGCATATCCTTGGCCCTGAGTCTGTTCGCGGGCCTGATTTCGATTGCCGTCGGATCCGTGCTGGGGGTCATCTCCGGCTACTACATGGGTTGGATCGACGGTCTGCTGCAGCGGTTTGTGGAGGTGGTGCAGTCCATCCCCGCCCTCCCGCTGTGGATGGCCCTGGCCAGTGTCGTGCCCATCACGTGGGATCCGCTGCTGGTCTTCGTGATCATGGCTTCGATTTTCGCCCTGATCGGATGGACCGTGCTGGCCCGCGAGGTGCGCGGCAAGGTGCTGGCCTTCCGCGAAACGGACTTCATTCTGGCGGCCAAGGAGATGGGTGCCTCCGATCTGCGGGTGATCTTCCGCCACCTGTATCCCCATGCCCTGAGCCACGTGATTGTGGTGCTGACCCTCCAGATCCCCCAGATCATCCTGGCCGAGGCCTTCCTCAGCTTCCTGGGCCTGGGCATCCAGGAGCCGCTGATCAGCTGGGGCTATCTAATGCGCGATTCGAACAGCCTGGAGACCCTGGGGGTCAATCCCTGGATCCTGTCCCCCGCCGCGTTCATCGTGATCGCCGTGCTGGGCTTCAATTTCCTGGGGGACGGCCTGCGCGATGCGGCCGATCCCTACGCAACCGCCTGAGGTTTGGCCATGGCCGCTGATGTCCGAACCGTCGTTTCCGAACCCGAGACGACGATCGGCAACACCATTTTGGATGTCAGGGACCTGAAGCAATGGTTTCCCATCCGGCGCGGCCTGCTGCAACGTGTAGTGGGCCATGTCAAGGCGGTGGACGGCGTGAGTTTCCGTCTGCTGGAACGGGAATCGCTCGGACTGGTCGGCGAGAGCGGCTGTGGCAAGACCACGGCGGGCCGCACGATCCTGCGGCTGTACGAGCCGACCGGGGGCGAGGTCTGGTACACGCGGGAGGACGGTTCGCAGGTCGAGTTGACATCCCTCACCCCGCAGGAAATGAAGGTTCACCGGCGCGAACTGCGCATGATCTTTCAGGATCCCTTCTCGTCGCTCAATCCGCGGCTGACGGTCATGGACATCATCGGGGAACCGCTGATCATCCATGGCGTGACCCGCAAGCGTGCCGAAATCGAACGGCGCGTGGGTGAACTGATGGAGGCGGTCGGCCTCAACCCGAACTACATGGGACGCTATCCCCACGAGTTCTCGGGAGGCCAGCGTCAGCGCATCGGACTGGCCCGTACCCTGTCGCTGAACCCGCGGATCATCATTGCGGACGAACCGGTCTCGGCCCTGGACGTGTCCGTTCAGGCCCAGGTCCTGAACCTTCTCCAGGAACTCAAGGAACAGCTGGGGCTGACGCTGCTGTTCATCGCCCACGACCTGAGTGTCGTCGAGCACATCTGCGACCGCATCGCGGTCATGTACCTGGGTCACATCATGGAGATCGATGATGCCGAGGATCTTCTGCGCAACCCGGCTCACCCCTATACGGAGGCCCTGGTGTCCGCCGTGCCGCCGGCCGATCCGGATGTGCGCATGGAGCGCATCATTCTGGAGGGCGATGTGCCCAGTCCCTCCAATCCCCCGAGCGGCTGTGTCTTCCATCCCCGCTGCCGCTATGCGGAGGATGTCTGCCGCACGGAGTTTCCGCCCATGGTTGATTTGGGCGATGGCCACCTAAGCCGTTGTCATTTCGCGGCCGACCTCGAACTCCAGGGAGTGGACTGAGGTGAACGGGGTGTCCGGAGTCGTGCGGGGCTGGAGTGCCGCGGCCTGGCTGGTGCCGGTGATCGGTCCCGTGCTGGCACTGCTCGCGGGCGGTCATTCCCTGTCCCGCCACCATGCCCTGCAGTCCCTGGTGGTCAGTGCCGCCGCCGTGGGTGTGTTTCTCGCCTGGGCCGCCGTCGGGTGGATGTTGACGTGGATCCCAATCGTGGGTGCAACATTGGGGGCCATGCTGTTTGCGGCAGTGCCGTTGGTTCTGGCCGCCACCCTGGCGGCCCACATCTCTGGGCTGGTGTATGCCTGGCAGGGCCGCTTCACACTGGTGCCGTTGTATGGCGGTCTGTTGAGGGCCGTGCTGGGTTCCGCGGACTGACGGACAGGGCCGGGTGCCTTGGTACGCCGAAACCGGCTTGCCGGACCGTGCAGCACTGGCACCACCGGCGGTCTTCCCTCGTCCCCCTGACGGGCGTGTCGGGTTCGATCCGACGGCTGGGTTTATCCGTTTCCTTGGCTGTCCGGCTGGTCAGGGAATGGCAGCGAACGCCAGTCGGCTTGGCCCAACCAAACCTCCATCACTTCCGCCATGGTGCGGCCTTGTTCTGCTTGACGCCAGTTGGCCTCGATTTGGGCAAGCGATGCGGTGGACAGTTTCGTCTTCAGTAGTGCGTACAGGTCGGCGATGCGCTCGTTCAGGGCCTCTTGGACTTTGCGCTCGGCCTTCTGGACTTTGCGTTCCGCCTCCGCTTGGACTTCCAGCATCTTGCGCTTGGCCTCCTGGACTTTGCGCTCGGCCTCCGCTTGGACTTCCTGCGTCTTGCGCTCGGCATCCAACTTGGGTTCGCGCCAGAGACCCCGGTCCGGGTCCCACCACTGCAGCCGATGCCGATCTTCCGGTTCGTCCGGCATGTCGACATCCACATCGCGGGCCGCAGCCGGCAGCATGCGGATGTCGACCTCCAGCACTTCGCTGTGGTACACGGGCCAATCCCCATCGTGTGGCTGTCGCGGGATGCGGACATAGCTCCCCGTGTCGTCCAGCCGCCAGCCCCAGAACGAAACGTCGTCCGCGTACGTCGGCGGTGCATGGCCCTCCGGGTCGTACAGCCAGTACTCCGCAATGCCCATGGCGGCATAGGCATCCAGCTTTGGTCCCAGGTCCACCCGCCACGTGGATTCGGAAAGGACCTCCAGTACCAGCAGTGGGGGCGGGTCCACTTCCAGTTTGCAAGCGCGGGGCAGCGGTTCGCCCAGCGCAAACACCTTCGGCAACACGGCCACGTCCGGAACGAGATGTTCCTTGTCCCTGAACTCGTGGTCCGGCCCCAGGGCCCGGCGGACCGCGTCCGACAGGTTCACCGTGAATTCGCGCGGTACACACCGGCCCCGCCGGGCCTCCACGGTGTCTTGAAAGGATGCCAGGGCGTGTTTATGCGATTCGCTGGTCAAGTAGACAACCCCATCCACGCCGTAGTCCGGATCCGTCGTGTAGTCGTCTTCGTACTCATAGGCAGGGTTGTAGGGATAGGCCGGATCGAAGTGGAACAGGGCCTTGATCGCCGTCCACCAGGCCGGACTGCCGGGCACAGGCGCGGCAGGCAGCGGTGGCAGGGCGACGGTCGCAGCCCCGTTGAACGGCTGGTCCGCCATGCCGTTCACGGTGCTGCCATCGGTTCCGCTCCGTTCCTGTACCTGTACCTTCGGCGTGGCCATGGCCGCGCTCCTGCTGCCTCCGGATGTCTGCCTGCCATTGTAGTACGTCCCAAATCGGCGGCCTGTCACGGTCATCCCCCGGGGCACTGTTTCAACTTGGTTGATTTGGGCTCGGGGCCCAATTGCCGATCAAACCGCCGCGCCGGGGTGTTGCCGAGCCAACCGCCAGCAGGCAAGACGGAACGCCGGGCACCGATCCGCCCACGGATGAACAGCCAGGTTCGTCAAGGGCACCGCTGTGCTTCGCCTGCCGCGCCTGTTTGGTTCGGCGTCCATCCATTGCTATTGGAAGGCGCCACGGTACTACCGGGAGTCGGTGTCGCGGGATGGCGGGACATGGTCGGAGCCGTGGTCGTGTTCCGGGTCCCACAGTAGGGATCGCCACTTGTTCGGTGCCTGCTGTACCTTCCGGATGCGGTCCATCACATCCGGCGGGAGGCCGTCTCGATGCCAGGCGGCCTCGATTTGGTCCAGTTCAACCGGTTCCAGCTCCGTCCCCAGGTATGCGCGCAGCAGACCGATCGCCAACTGCGTCCGTTCGCGTTCCAGCTTTGTCCGCTCACGCTCCATTTCCGTCCATTCGCGTTCCCGGTCGGTTTCGCGGTCGCGCCAGCGGTCTGTGTCCGGGTCGTACCACTGGAAGCGGGGAGGCGGCCTGTATTCCTCGGGCAGGTCCTGCATGGCCTCCGCCTCCTCCTGCACATTCGGCCGCATGCGGATGTGCGTGTCGAACACCCCGCTCCAGTACGCGTCCACACCCTCGACCGACAGTGCCGGCTCGGGTGCCACCCGGCGGTACACCCCGCCCTCCAGCCGGTACATCAGCAGTTCCCGGGGCGAACCCGTCCGGCGCTTGCCGCCGAGGTCGTAGATCAGGTATTCGGCGATCCCTGCCGCCTCATACAGATGCTTCTTGTAGTGGAGATCCCGGTTTGCGGAGCCCTTGGACAACACCTCCAGCACCAGCCGGGGAACCGGTGCACCCAAGTCCAGGCGCAGGACGCCCTTGGGCATGAACCGTTCCCGCTCCGGCATCGACATCGCGGTTCGCACCAGGAGATCCGGGCACACGCCTTTCTTGACCGGGTGGCGCTCGGCGGTGGCCCGGTTGACGCGCGCGACGGTGTCCGGTCGGAAACGGACGGCCCCCTCGTAGTCCGCCTCCAGGCCTGTCCGCTCAAGGGGGTCGGCCGCCGACTCCTCCATGCGCTCCTGGATGAGCCGGGCCCGTCGTTCGGCGGGACGTTCAACCCCGTCCTCGTCGTATTCATCGAGATGGACGCCCTCGGCACCGTAGTCGGGGTCGGTGGTCCAGTCGTGGTCGTACTCGTGGGCGACATCGTAGATGAACGCCGGGTCAAAATGGCCCAGCTCCTCAAGGCCGGCACGCCATTCGGCCAGGTGCTCCCGCCGCCAGGCGCGCCGCGCCTCGCGCGCCGCCCGCGTCATGGCTGGGTCGGCATCCGGGTGTGGCTCCGGCCCGCGTCCGTTGGCCGCCACCGGCGTCCATGTCCGTTCCCGCACGGCTGTGCCCATGCTTGGCCTCCGGTTCCGTATCGGCTCCATTCTACTCCCATCCTTCACCGGGCACCGGCGCGGATGTCTGTGGTGGCAATGCGACGGCCACAGGCCCGTTGAATGGTCGATCTGCCATCCCTTTGACGGCCCTGTCGTGGGTCCCGCTCCGTTTCTGTTCCTCTACCTTCGGCGTGGCCATGGCCGAACTTCTGCTGGCTCCGGGTGCCGGTTCGCCATTGCAGTACGCCCCGAATGGAGACCTGTCATGCTCCTCTCCTTTCAACGTGGCAATCGCAAGCAACGGTGTTTCGGCCTCGTATCGGCTTCTCGTTAGAATGGGTTCTGGCAGGTGCCGGTCGATTTCCTGTCGGCTGCCGCACCGAGCCATTGTTCAACCTGGATAGGAGTAACCGCATGAGCAAGTCGTCAGCGCGCCTGAACCGCAGGCAGTTCCTTACCCTGGCCGGTGCCGGAGCCATTGCCACGGGCCTTGCGGCCTGTGTGCCCGCCGCACCCGTCGGCGATGCCGGGGACGGTGCCATGGAGGATGTCCAGCTGCAGTTCGTGACCAATCACGGCGATGTCGAGATTCCGTTCTTCCAGCAGGTGGTGGACAACTTCACCGAGGCCAATCCCCATGTCCAGATCGACCTGCTGAATGTTTCCACGGAGTACTACACCAAGATCAACACGCAGGGGGTCGGAGGCGATCTGCCGGACATCTTCTACACCCGGACGTTCGATGTGGTTCCCTACGCCTCCAAGGAGTGGACGGTCAACCTGCAGCCGCTGGTGGAACGGGACAACATCGATACCGACGATTTCTGGGAAGCCGAAGTTGAGCAGATCAACTACCAAGGCGATCTGTATGCCCTTCCCTATGACTTCTCAAACTTGGGCGTTGCCTACAACATTAACATCTTCAACGAGGCGGGCGTGGATGTTCCGGACGGCAGTTGGGACTGGGACGGCCTGCGCACCGTGGCCGAAGCGCTCACGACTCGGGAAGACGGCCGCACCACCCGCTGGGGATGGGCTGCCCACCCCTGGCCCTGGGTCTGGGTTGGCATCATTGCGGCCAACGGCGGCGGCATCCTCAACGAGGATCAGACCGAGTGCATCATGGCCTCGCCCGAAAACATCGAGACTCTCAACTTCTTCAAAGGCCTCTGGTCCGACGGTGTCATCCCGGAGGCCGGTGCCATGCCACAGGGCGTGGAGGGGTTCTCCGCCGGCATTCTGGCTATGACCACGATGGGTTCCTGGGCTACGCAGTGGCGCCGCGCGGCAATCGGCGACAAGTTCGACTGGGATGTGACCGCCTACCCGTTCGGTTCCGAGGGACGTCGGGCCGTGTCGGCCGCAGGTGGCGCTTGGGGCATTGCGACCAACTCCGACCACGTGGAGGAGACTTGGCAGTTCAACGTGCACCTGACCAGCACGGAGTCGACCAACATCCTGATCTCCGAACCGGTCCGCTCCATCCCGGGACGCAAGTCCTCGGTGCCGGCTTGGACAGCGGCGGCCGCCCGCGAGGATCTGCCACCGCGGAACGTCGAAGTCTTCGCCGAAATGATGGAGGATGCCTACTCGGCGCCGTTCCCGAGCTATTGGAAGGACCTGGAGACGATCTGGTTCAATCGGGTGGCACCGCTGATTTCGGGTGGTGACCCGACACTGGACGTGGCCGAGTCCCTGGGCAAGTTCCAGGACGAGATCAACGAGCTCATAGCCATTTCCTAGTGCGGTCGACCCTGTATGGGTTGGTCGCCGAGAGGCGGGACCGCCACGCGCGGCCCCGCCTTCCCTGATTCAACAACGCCGCCTGACCGTTGATTGCCCTGCCCAAGACTTCCAGGGCCCGGCGCGACGCGCTGGAAGGCTACATCTTCCTGATTGTGGGTGCGACGATGGGTGCCATGCTGTTTGCGAGGACACCCATGGTGCGGGCCACCACCCTGGTGACCCATGTCCTCGGGTTGGTGTATGCCTGGCAGGGCCGCTTAACGCTGGTACCGTTGTACGTCAGTCTGCCGAGGGCCGTGCTGGGTTCCGCGGCCTGACGAACCGACATTGGGCGATTGCGGTTCGCGAGTGCCGTATCCGGAAGATGTGCTTGTCTTGGCGTTTGTTGAGCCCATTCCGGGTTTTGAATATAATTTTTTCGGTGTCCGGTAAGTTTGTTCCCGGCCATTGTTCAATCTAGACAGGAGAACCGCGTGAGCAAGTCGTCAGCGTGCCTGAACCGCAGGCAGTTCCTCACCCTGGCCGGTGCCGGTGCCATCGCCACGGGCCTGGCGGCCTGTGTGCCCGCCGCTCCCGCCGGCGATGCCGGGGAAGTTGCCATGGAGGACATTCAGATTCAGTTCGTGACCAATCACGGCGATGCTGAACAACCCTTTTTCCAGCAGGTGGTGGACAACTTCACGGAAGCCAACCCGCACATCCAGGTTGACTTGCTGAATGTCTCCGCGGAGTACTACACCAAGATCAACACGCAAGGCGTGGGAGGCGATCTTCCGGACATTTTCTATACCCGGACTTGGGACGTGGTTCCCTACGCCTCCAAGGAGTGGACCGTCAACCTGCAACCCCTTGCCGAGCGCGACAACATTGATTTCGACGATTTTTGGGAAGCTGAATTGGAGCAAATCGTCTACAAGGGCGATCTGTATGCCCTTCCCTACGACTTCTCAAACCTGGGCGTTGCCTACAACATCGACATCCTCAACGAGGCGGGCATTGAGGTTCCGGACGGCAGTTGGAATTGGGACGACCTGCGCACCGTGGCCGAATCGCTCACGACTCGGGAAGACGGCCGCACCACCCGCTGGGGGTGGTCCGCCCACCCCTGGACCTGGGTCTGGATTGGCATCATTGCGGCCAACGGCGGTGCCATCCTCAACGAGGAACAGACCGAGTGCGTCATGAACTCGCCCGAAAACATCGAGACGCTCAGCTTTTTCAAAAGCCTCTGGACCGACGGCATCATCCCGGAGGCTGGCGCCATGCCACAGGGGGTGGAAGGGTTCTCCGCCGGTCTGCTGGGCATGACCACGATGGGTTCCTGGGCCACGCAGTGGCGCCGCGGGGTGATCGGCGACAAATTCGAATGGGATGTGACTGCGTATCCATTTGGGTCCGAAGGACGCCGGGCTGTCTCTGCCGGTGGCGGAGCATGGGGAATCGCTACCAATTCCAATCACATTGAAGAGACTTGGCAGTTCAATGTGCATCTGACCAGTACGGAGTCGACCAACATCCTAATCTCCGAACCGGTCCGCTCAATCCCGGGACGCAAGTCCTCGGTTCCGGCTTGGACAGCGGCGGCAGCCCGAGAAGATTTACCGCCGCGGAACGTCGAAGTCTTCGCTGAAATGATGGAGGACGCCTACTCAGCGCCGTTCCCAGCCTACTTCAAGGATCTGGAGACGATCTGGTTCAACCGGGTGGTACCGCTGATTGCGGGCGGAGATCCTTCGCTGGATGTGGCCGAGTCCCTGGCCAAGTTCCAGGACGAGGTCAACGAGCTCATAGCCATTTCCTAGTGCGGTCGACCCTTTATGGGTTGGTCGCCGAGAGCGGGGTCGTCACGGACGGCCCCGCCACCCCTGATCCAACAACGCTGTCTGACCGTTGATTGCCCTGCCCAAAACTCCCAGGGCCCGGCGTGAGGCACTGGAAGGCTACATCTTCCTGCTGCCCTGGCTCCTGGGGTTTCTGCTGTTCACGGCCGGCCCCCTGCTGGCCTCCTTCTATCTGGGGTTTACCTCCTACCGAGGAGACCGCAGTTGGCCGGACTGGATCGGGTTCGCCAACTTTACGAAGCTGTTTCAGGACGAGCTTTTCTGGCAGTCCCTGAAGGTCACAGTTGTCTATGCCGTCGGTTTCCTGCCCCCCGGCATGGCGCTTGGTTTCGGCATTGCCCTGTTGATGAATCAGCGGGTCAAAGGTGTCAGCCTTTTCCGCACCATCTATTACCTGCCCTCGGTCATAACCGGTGTGGCTGTGGCCGTCCTGTGGGGATTCGTCTTCCACAAGGAATTCGGCATCCTCAATTCAGTTCTGGGGTGGGTTGGCGTCACACCCATTTCCTGGCTGTTCGACTCTCGTTGGGTCATGGTGGCTTTCATCATCATGGGCCTTTGGGGGGTGGGCGATGGGATGATCATCTACCTGGCCGGCCTGCAGGGGATTCCGACGGAGCTTTACGAGTCGGCCTCCATCGACGGCGCCCGTCGCATGCGGCGGTTCTGGAACATCACCATCCCGATGATGTCCCCGACCCTGTTCTTCGTGCTGGTGACGGCGCTGATCAAGACGTTCCAGATCTTCACCACCGCGTACATCATGACGCGGGGCGGACCCAACTACGCGACCTATTTCTTCAGCGTCAACATCTACAACACGACATTCGTGTCGCTGCGTTTCGGTTATGCCTCCGCCTTGGCCTGGCTGTTGTTCGTGTTGATCTTCCTGCTGACCCTTTTGCTGTTCCGGTCGGCGAAATTCTGGGTTTTCTATGCGGGCGAAAAGGAGGAAGCAGCGTGACAGCCGGCATGGAACAGGTCCCCCAGGCTTCCGGCGACGACGAAGGTCGCAAGCTGAGGCCAGCGGAGACCGTTGTCACCTACATCGTCATCCTGGTCGGGGCTGTTGGGCTCATGTTTCCATTTGCGTGGATGCTGTCGACCAGCCTCAAGCCATTGGACGAGGTGTACAGCTATCCCATCATTTGGATTCCGTCCGAGATCGTCTTTGAGAATTACCTCGATGTGTTCAAGAAGGTGCCCTTTGCCCGGTACCTCTGGAATTCGTTTGTGCTGTCTGTGCTGGGGATCATCGGCAACATGGCCGGCAGTTCACTGGCGGCCTTCAGCTTTGCCCGGCTGCGCTATCCGGGACGCACCCTGTTCTTCATCATGATGCTCAGCACGATGATGGTGCCCGTCTGGGTGACCATGGTGCCGACCTTCATCATGTTTTCCCGACTCGGTTGGCTGGACACCTATCTGCCGATCCTGCTGCCGGCCTACTTCGCCGTTCCGTTCTTCACGTTCCTGATGCGGCAGTTCTTCCTCGGCGTGCCCGTGGAGATCGAGGACTCGGCCCGGATCGACGGCTGTTCCTCCTTCGGGGTGTTCTTCCGGATTCTGATGCCGTTGTCCATTCCGGCCCTGGCCACCGTGGCCATTTTTTCGTTCTTCTTCTACTGGAACGATCTGTTGGGTCCGCTAATCTATCTGCGGTCACAGTTGAAGTTCCCGGTGGCCATGGGCATCGCCTCGTTCCAGACCGAGCAGTATGCGAACTTCGCCCTGATGATGGCCGCCGCCACAATGGCCGTGGCCCCGATGCTGGTGGTCTTTTTCTTCACCCAGCGCCTGTTCATCCAGGGTGTGGTCATCACCGGGGTCAAAGGTTGATCCTGCACTGAATTAGGATGTGTTCGCCCACTGGAGGGTTTGATTTTGGTTTAGTTCAATTGCAATCCGATGAGGTCCGGCCGACTCGGCCTGGAGGTCTCCCATGCAGAACATATTGACGGAACGAGAGGAAGTGGTTGACGGGATGCCCCGCGACGCGCGGGGGTTCTGGCAACCCGAGGACGGGACGGCGGATCCCAATCCGTTTTTGACTTGGCCCCTGAAGCCGAAGGAGGCCCTGATCTGGCTCAAGGACTACATCTACCCCTGGAACCTCATCTACGCGGCCCTCGCCACACTCACCTGGTACTTCCTGACACCGGACCTGACGCGCACGTCCGAGTTCCGCTGGGACTGGATCCTGCAGGTCTTTCTCCGCAATCAGGTGATGTTGATCGTCATCGTGAGCGCCTGGCACATCTGGCTGTGGGTCAAGAAGTCGCAGGGGCTGCAGTACAAGTACACCTCGGACTGGATGGGAGCCGGCAAGCGCCAGTTCCTGTGGAACAACCAGGTGCGCGACAACGTCTTCTGGAGCTGTGTCAGCGGTGGCATCACATGGACCGCCTACGAAGTCCTGATGCTGTGGGCCTACGGCAAGGGGATCATTCCCTATCTGGACCCCGCAGCCGGACCCCTGCAGATTGTCTGGTTCGTCCTGATCCTGGTGGCTGTTCCGCTGTTCCGGCTGTTCCACTTCTACTGGGTGCATCGGCTCCTGCACTGGCCGCCCCTCTACAAGGCCGGCCACTACCTGCACCACAAGAACATCAACATCGGTCCGTGGTCCGGCTTGGCCATGCATCCGATTGAGCACATCCTGTACTACAGCTGCATCCTGATTCACTGGGTGGTGCCGTCCCATCCCATCCACATGATCCTGAACGCACAGCACGCGTCCTTCACCCCGGCCCAGGGCCATGTGGGGTTTGAGCACGTGATGGTCGGGGAGAAGGGGAAAATCCCGGCCGGCTCCTACTTCCACCAGCTGCACCATCGCTACTTCGAGTGCAACTACGGAGAACCGGACATTCCGTTCGACCTCTGGTTCGGCACGAGCCATGACGGCTCCACCGAAGCGCACGAGCAGATGCGGGCGAAGAGGCGGGCCGTGCACAACGTGTGAACGCGGCCTGGTGCATGCCAGCCGTTCCCCTTGGTTCCGGTATTTGGCTCATCCGCCGGCCAGGCCGGTTGGCTTGGGTTCCGTGCAGTTGCCGGCGAAGCACCCTGGTCGGCGGACCGTGGTGTTTGTTGAGCGAAGCCAGTCTCCGAGAAGTACTTCTCGGAGACTGGCCAAGTCCCTCAGCGGCTTTCAGTTTCTCCCGCGTCGGAGAAGTTGGTGATTGCGATCTCGCCCTGGGGAAACTCGGCCACGATCTTCAATTGTCCGCCCGCCGCCTCGATGTAGTACCGCAGGCTTGATACGTACATGTCAGTTCGCTGTTCCAGCTTGGACACGGCGGACTGGTTTACCTTTAGCATCTTGGCCACGTCCCGTTGGGTCAGGGCCCTTGCCCGGCGCAGCTGGTGCAAGGGCATCTCGGCGAGCAACTCCCTCTTCATGTCGTCGATGCGCCGTCGGCGCTCCGGAGGGAAGTCCTTGGTCAGTTCGTTGAACGGGTGGCGTCCACTCATTTGTGCAGTCCCTCCTTGCGCAGTGCTGCCGAATGTTCATCGTAGAGGTCAGCGGTAATTCTTGTAGAACCGACCGTTGTTTGTCTTGCCGCCGTCGATGAGCAGGATGGACTGCTGACCCGACGGCGATCTGTTGGGCTGGAAGAGTACCTGACTGCCAGCGGGACAACTGGAGCGTACCCGTTCAAGAGACGCAACGATGGCCGGGGCAATCACCGTGTCCGTTGATCCCGATTGATCAAAGTCAATCAGCTGGCCTCGAAGAGTGAGCGTTGCCAACCGGACCTGTCCGTGAACTTGCTGCGCTTGCCGGCATCCATGATCATGCCAGGGAAGGGCTGGACGCGAGCGAGAAACCTCCAAGCCTGAACTTTCGAATGTAGTCCGGGAGGGTTCGTGGATCCGGATGCACCGACACCGTGACCGGATCCTGTACCAATACCTACGCCCAGGATGCTTGACCTTTAACACAACTGCTGAACAATTACACTTTCAAGTACCTAATCCGGCATGGAGGTCAACGCCATGACCATCGAGCACGCAACGTTAGGCCACGTTTCCGACTTGGTACGTACGGAACTCCCCGGCTACCTTTCCGATGCTTTCGTCATCGCAGAGGTGACCTCGGAAATTTGGCCGGGTCCCGACGGCGACGACTACATCAGAACCCTCGTCATCTTCGAGGACGACCATCCCGAACTTGACGCGCGTGCGCTGAACAAGTTTTCCACCCACATTGATCCCCTGTGCAAGGCGAGGGGTTTTGACCGACCGACTATTGCCTACGCAAACAGAAGCGAGATCCCGGCATGACGACCGGCACCGTCCAGCCGCCCTTTCAACTTCCTGCGCCCATCAGTTGGAGTGAACTCATCGCTGCTGGGCAGGCAAACCTGGCTCCCCAGCCTCCAGCCGCTCAACCGGCTCCAGCGGCGATACGACGGGCCATCAGCACCGCATACTACGCAGCGTTCCATGCCCTTGCCGCCAGCAACGCCGACGTGCTGATCGGTCCCGCCCACGACCCACTGACTGCCGATGCCTGGGTGCGGACATACCGTGGCCTGAATCACAACCAGGCCCGCACTCAACTTCAACAGAATCGGTCCCGCTTTTCCGCCAATGTGCAAGTCTTTGCCGCCCTCTTGCACGACCTCCAGAACGAACGCCACAACGCAGACTACGATCCCCGGGCGACTTTCACCGCTCAGGCGGCAGCCACCTGGTTGAACAAGGCCGACGACGCCATTACCAATTTCCTTCAAGCAAGCCAGAGCGAACGCGCCGCTGTCGCCATATTTACCCTGGTCAGAGCGCGGTAAGCGCCCGGATGCACCGGGGTTGCAGTAGCCACGGTTACAGTCGGATTGCCTGTTGGCTCACAACTCGTCTTCTGTCAGAACCTGCAAGTACCCTTGGTACTCGTAGGCCCGGCCGCGCCGCTTGCCCGTGATCTCGCGCAAGATGCCAAGGTCCTCCAACAGGCCTATCGCCTTGCTGGCTGGTGGCGCTGTCAGATCGAGCAGCTTTGAAGCGCCGGGGACAGTGACGACCGGATTGGATGGCAGGAGATCAAGCAATTGAATGGCCGCGACAGTCGGACGGCCATGGGCGAGCAGGCGGTTACGGTCACGTCCAACCAACGCGTGGAGAGCCTGAGCGACACGCACGCCGTCGGCAGCGGCTGTCTGCACGCAGCCGAGAAAAAACCGGATCCAACCTTCCCAGTCGCCAAGACGTCGCACGGCATCCAAACGTGCGTAATACTCTGCCTGGTCTCGTTTCAAGGCCAAACTGAGGTAGAGCAGGGGCTGGTTGAGCAGGCCCCAATGCTCTAGTAGGAGGGCAATTAACAGTCGTCCAATGCGCCCGTTGCCGTCCAGGAATGGGTGGATCGTTTCAAACTGCACATGTGCCAAACCGACACTCACGAGCGGTGGGAGGTCATTCTCCCCGTGGAGCCATCTCTCCAGAGTGCCAAGTGCATCGGCTACCTCATCCGGTGGCGGTGGTACGAAACAGGCGTTGCCGGGACGACTGCCGCCGATCCAGTTCTGTGAACGGCGGACTTCCCCGGGCAGTTTGCTTTCGCCGCGAACCCCGGCCATCAGAATGCGGTGTGCCTCGCACAACAAGCGGATGCTGAGCGACAGTCCATTCGGGTCCGCAACTTGGGCGCGGGCATATTCCAAGGCATCCACGTAATTGCAGACTTCACGTACATCGTCCGGGCGGTCACTGTGACTGGTGGCTTCGAACACGACAATGTCCTGCAGCGTTGCCTGCGTCCCTTCGATCTGCGACGTGACCACTGCCTCCTTACGGACGAATCCGTAGAGGAACCAATCCGGGCTCGGCACTACCGAACCCGCGACCGCGAGACGGGTCAGTTCCGTCATGGCGGCCGTATGGAGGTCGGATGTCGGACCGTCCATAGCCAACGGAGGATCGGCGGGAGGTAGCGGGAATGGTACAAACGCGCGCACCTCTTCTTCCGCAGTGCGGGTGATGCGGTATCGTCCTGTTTGACGAGTCACAGGTGGGTATCTCTCCATTCCTACACAGTGGTTTGAGAAACGATCGTTGCTTAATATACATCACAACGAAACGATCGTTTCGGTAGATACATGGGGAGTTGCTCAATCCAGACAGCAAGCAACCGCCTTACTGTCCAACAGAGCCTTGCGAGTGACGAGGTTACAGGGATTCTGAAAGTCCAGTTCGGTAACTGGGCATCGGTGGATCAGGAAAACTGCACCTACACCGGTTGGGAATTGGCCCTGTGGATACTGGCGGCCTGTCACGTGGCGGAAGTGACATCTCTTCAGCAAAGGGGTTTCTGCCAGGACTCGTCACCAGTATGGTCTAGGGCGTGTGGACACAAGGCATCCAGTGGCCGCGGGACCGGCAAATTATCATCACGGGCCTGTTGATTGCCCGCTTCACGGAGCCTCCGCCATGTCTCGCCACACGCTGCGCAACGTCGAATTCCAGGCCATGTACCGTCACTTGCGCCGGGATCCCCAGGTCCGCACCGGCCACCCCGACCACCTCCGCCTCTTCCTGAACGGGGTTGTGTACCTGGTGCGCACGGGCATCCCCTGGCGGGACCTGCCGGCCCGCTTCGGCCACTGGAACAGCGTCTTTCGCCGTTTCCGCCGCTGGTGCCAAAACGGGGTCTGGGAGCGCATGCTGGCGGCCGTGGCCGACGCACAGGCGGACCTGGCGCAGGTGCACCTGGACTCCACCCATGTGCGTTGCCATGTCAGTGCGATCGGGGCGGCGGACGGTCCGGCGGCCCAAGCCCTGGGCCGCAGCTGGGGCGGCTTCGGCACCAAGCTGCACGTCCTGGTCGACACCGCCGGGCGGCTGTTGCGCGTACGCCTGACCCCGGGCCAGGCCGGCGACACGCCCCAGGCCCGACCGTTGCTGGAGGGGCTGCGCCCCGGCCATGTGATGGCCGACCGGGCCTACGATGCCGACCACCTGCGGGACTTCATCGTCGCACAGGGGGGCGCACCGGTGATTCCGGGCCGTCGCAACCGCAAGGTGCCCATCGAGCACGACCGGGAACTGTACCGGGCGCGCAACGTTGTGGAACGCGGCATTGGCTGGCTCAAACAGGGCCGCCGCTTGGCCACGCGCTTCGAGAAGACGGCCGCCAGCTACCTGGGCCTCGTGATGTTCGTGGCTGTGCGCCATTGGCTGCAAAACCCCTTCGCCCGCTAATGTCCACACGCCCTAGTGTCAGGATGCAGGCAAGGACCGAGCCAATCACGGGATTTGAGGGCCTCGAGTGGTTGGCTGCAGATTTGGCGAGGCGGATCGGTAGACAGGCTTCCTGCCAGTCATTTGACAACTGCGTCTGGATCACCCATGTGTTTGGATTCTGCAGACGCCGTCTGCAGAATCTGGCGATAGCGTTCAGGACCGACCACTCCTACAGCCATCTTGGATAGGTCCTCAGACCTCGTTGGTAGAGATCGACCTAACGGAGGGCGACATCATCAACAGAGCACCAATTCGTCGCGCGGTGTCCGCGAAGTACTGAACTTCCGCCGGATGAAGATTCCGCCCGAGGATCGTTTTCTCCCGGTATGACAGCCACTTCTTGAGCACCTGGTAGCCACCGAGCCGGTAGTCCCAGACGGCAGCGGGAATGTTGCGCCAGAAAGCCTCTCCGTTGATATGGACATCGAAGGTGGTTTCGCCGAGAACGGGCAACACATCCGACAAGGCGGCGTGTTCCGCGGGTGTGTAGGTGCGTTCCACGGCGCGTCCCTTACCAGGCATGACGGCATCTCCCGACCCGCGACGCCCCCATCCGGCCGTTACCGTGAAGTGGGCGTCGGTCATGTTGCCTCCGTCGGTGGTGGCGGGAATGCCGAGGATCGCGATCTCCGGACGCAGGGGAGTCTGCGTGACACCGGGCACGGACGTTTCCGGATCGAGCAGAGCGGTGAGCTTGCGCCCATGCGTCGCCGAGCGCGCGAGTTCCTCAGCGTGCTTGGTGTCGCCATTCGGCCAGCCGGGAAGTGGGATGCGGGGCCACTCCATGCGTAACGCTCCCGCATTGGCCTCCCGATACACTGGATCGTGCAGTGTGGCCAGAACATGGTGGAATAGGTCTTCGACACTAAGATTCAGATGGGCAAGATACCGGCGCGCCGTGTCCGACAGATTGGCACGATGTACCTCATTGCAGTCGTTCATTAGGCCGTCATCACGGAGACGCAGAGGATAGAAGTTCGAGAAGCCGTTGCCAAAATTGTCAGCTAAGCCCTTAACCACAGTCCCCCGCGAATAAACCTCCTTGGTTTCTCGTTCGCGTGCCTCGATGAATAGGTTGCTCCCAAACACTTGCGGCCAATACTCAGGGCTTGAGCGACCCAGAAGGCCGCGCCCGGCATCCCAATAGAGCCAGCGTGTGTCGAATGATCGGTAGGCAAGGCGGACGAATCCGTCTTCGTTGGGTCCGCCTCGAGCGAGCAGCGCATCCCGAACCCGCCGCGCGTTTGGTTCGGAGAAGCCGGATGAATTCTTCATCGCAGCCGGGTATCGCTGTGCGATCTCCTCGTGGCTGACACCTGGATCAAAGTACTGGGAGACTCTCTCTTTCAGACGATCAAGGTCAACATCGATCAGGAATGAGTCGCGTTTAGTCTGAACGCCGGGGAACGACACGGGGAACAGGTCGGGCAGCGCGGGCCAGTCGAACCATCGCTCGTCGACGGCTATGGGTTTGAAAGGCAGGCCCAGCCGAACTTCGGGCACAAGCATGGAATAGCCGTCGTCCATGGCACCGGCATCAAGGCTGTCCAGCAAGGTTTGTCGTCGTTCATCAGCCTTGGCCTGATGAAAATCTCGATAGCGGACACGCGCACTTGCAGAGCCGCCAGCAGCGGTGCGGTTTCGGGAGAGTAGGGCAATGCTCGTGCCGACCTTGATACCCGGCGATTGCCCTCGAAGTGCGAAGACGGTCTCGCTGGTCCTCCCGTCCGGTGCATATTCCGAGATCATGCGGTCGCCGTGCAGGTTGTCGATGTGAATCTCGTCGAATACCTCGAGATACCGCTCCCGCATGCCCGTGAAGGACAACCCGTCAAGCCAAGAATAGTTGGAGATGAAGCAGACTACCCCGCGTCCAGTCTGCTCCGCGATGCGCCGCTCCGCCATGCGGAAGAACCGCACATAGAGATCGTTGAGCCCTTGGCCTTCGGGTCGGCGCACGTGCTTGACGGTGCGGTAGGCATCTGAGAGTTCGCGTTCCTCGTCCACCGCCATGCCGGCGAAGCCGTTGTAGGGCGGGTTCCCGATGATCACCAGAATCGGGGTTTCCTGCTTCACCCGATCCGCCCGGTCGCGTTCCTCCTCCAGTTCCGGGAAGAGCAGCGGCTTGTTGGTGCGGGGTTCCCATCCGGTCAGCGCGTTGGTGAGGAACACCCCCGCGCGCTCAGTTCCGTCCTCGGCCAGCGGTGCGTCGAGGCTCTGTAGGGTCAAGCCAACCTGCAGATGTGCGACGACAAAGGGTGCCGGCATGATCTCGAACCCGAACATCCTCTCGGTAGCCGCCTTCTTCACCGCCATGCCGGTGAGCGCACCGAGTCCCTGTTCCCCAAGATTGAGACCTATCCGGCGAAGTACCTCTGCTAGGAAGGCCCCGGTACCGCAGCACGGGTCCAGCACGTAAACGTTCTCCGCCGCGAGTCCGTCCGGGATGCCGAGATCATCCTTCAGCGCCTTGTCCACACGGGCCACCATGTAGTGGACCACTTCCGTCGGTGTGTACCAGACGCCCAGCTGCTTGCGCAGGGCCGGATCGAAGGCCTCGAGGAACGGCTCGTAGAAGTACGGCACCGCCTCGCCCTCGTTGAACCGCGCGAAGAATGCGGGCCGGTCCACGCGGTCGAGTGCGGCCGCCGTCCAGTCCAGCACTTCGACAAGACCGAGCGGTTGCAACCGGCCTGGGTCGGACAGTTGTGCAAACAGTGCTCGGAGCACGGGGGCCCGTAAGTGCCAGACCGCCTCGCGCCATCTGAACTGCCGCGGGCTGTAGTCGGCCTCGAATAGAGGGCCGTTGTCACCCTTTTCCGAGTGTGACCACAGTACCCAAGCCGAGAAAACCCCATAGAACAACGTCTGGATCAGGGTCGAATGGAAAAAGTGCTTCCCGCGCTCGCCCTCAAAGCGGATTCCCAGTGCTTCCTCCAGAGCCGACCGGACGTTGACAAGCAATGTTTCGTTGTCTGCCGCCTCAACACGGGCCAAGCCGTCGCGGGCATATGAAGCAAGCAGCCAAGCCAGATCCTTTGGTTCAGCCAAGGCGGCCCGGTGCGAGAGAGCTCGGGCCAGGTATTCGCCAAGACCTGCGCCGACTTCGCGGGCGAAGGCACGAGGTTTTTCCAGCCTGTTCCGGAAGTCGTCCGTATTCTCTGCCAACCGAAAGGTTTCGAGCTTGGCCGGTGCACCCGCCCCGTCCTCACCCACCAGAATGAAATCGCGCAGGTTCGTTACCAGGACCAGCCGGTAGCGGCCCCAATAGCGGCTCACTTGATCTGACTGCGCGGTCAGCCAGGCATCGTCCCCTTCCTCCTTTACTTCCACGACGCCTCGCTCCGGGAGCTGTCCTGCTCTTGGCTGGCCCTTTTGGACCTGATTTGCCGTGTAGAGGGCAAAGTCTGGATGGCCAGCACCCTGATCCGCACCTTCCTGAATGCAGAACACCTTGGGCTTAAGCCCATTCCCGACCGCGCCAAGCAGGTGTTCCAGTGCCGGGTAGTAGGAGCGTTCCCTGGTCGCGCCGCCTGATGCGCGCACCCGACGGAGTTCGGCGAAATACGCTTCTACCGCAGTGATCAGTTTCTTGTTTGATCCGGTCATCATGCCTTCCTGAGAGTCGGACGCACTACCGTCTCATGGTGTGGTCCGGTGACTTTGCAAGATAACACGGCGAACAGGGTCGTGCCGGTTGCGCGGCATCATTGCAGCCGGAATCTCGGCGACCGCACCAAGACCGTGATTTCCTACGAAGGTACCAGGACTGAGGCGGACGCGTCGGTCCCGAAGGTGAGAACTCCGGGCTGGTTCGATCTCCGCAACACCGCGATGTCCGATGGGGTGCTCTCACTGCGCCCAATCCAGATGGACTTGGGGGCGGACTCCGCCAAGTGAGCCGTAGCTTCGGGGATTGGAATGATGGTCCCCAGCCAAGGAATCACTTCGCGCGTCAACACATTCGGTTCACATGTCTGTCTGTCTCGCACGTCGCCCAGAAGGAATTCTCCAGACAGTGTCTGGAGAATCGTGACAAGGTCCTCTTTGGGGGATTTGCCAGACGTGTTTGGCAAATTGGGATGTCCGATAGGCTGGTGATGAGCAGTGGAGACAGGGTCTCGTCGAAGAGGAGCTTCACTGGTACGAGACTGAAACGAACTTACGATCATGCTTCGCTGTGAACATTAGCTCAATCCAGACGCCAAACCCGCAAGGACTTCGTATACGGTGCTTCTGAATCGAGTGGACCTCCTGCATTTCCTCAACGGTCTCTTCGTTGTAGGTGCCGCCGTCTGGCTCGAGCCCTGCGTTCATCTGGATTCAAGTCCACAGGAGTGATGGGCGTGGGGTTTGGTTCCTCCGTCGGCACTGGGAGTCCGTCCAGCATCGCGTCTAGGCGTTGAAGTCCGAGACGCCGGTCAATGGGTACGGACGCGTGTGCCGCACCGTAGTCAAGTATGCAGGATAGACATCCGCGCCTACATGTCCGATGGTGGTCCTCGTCGATGAACAGTCGATTTCGTAATGTTTTCAATACTGTCGTCATCAAATAATCAGATAGCATCTCCCTGACGTGACCAGCACCACCCGGGGCCGTGTCGTAGAGGAGGATGCCGGATCCTTTGAAGAACGGGTAGGGGACGGCCGCAACAGCACTGGTGTCGATGTCGAGTGTCTCAGCTACCGCGTGTGGCAATCCGGCTACCCAAGTGTTCAGGGTCTCGGGTTCGTGCAGGAGCAGGGAACTCCAGCCACCAAAATCAAGCGTCAGCGCCTCTGTGATCTCCTCATGGAGCAGTACCTGTTTTCGGGCGAAGGGAGGGTTGCCACTGGGGTCGCATGCTTTTGTCCTCCGGCGCATCCAAAGGGGGGCATGCTTGCGTGACTGCTGGGGCAGCTCCGGTAACGCGGTCGCCTTCGGCTTGGACTCGGATTCAGCGTAGCCGCACCGGTAACAGATATGGAATCCGTGACCGGCTTTGCCCTTGTTCAAGGCGAGAATGCGGGCAGACTCGTAATAGGTGGCGGTGATGTCCTGAGTTGTTCGTAATCTGACTTCCTTCCCCTCACCCGACATGGTTTGGTCGATGAATGGAGGATCTGTTTCGTGAAACTCGAACGCCTCAGCACCGCGTGCCCGCCGCGGTGGATCCCAAGCCGCTGTCCGAAATCCATTGTGGACCGTCAGGACTTGGAAACCAGTCCCCGGGTTTGGGGCGGCGGCGCAGTATGGGCACAGTGCCTCTTGGCTCGCGGCAGTCAAATAGTCGTGGCCGTTGACGCACGTAACCAAACGTCGTTGCGCTCCCAACGACTGTTCATCATTTCCGTTCCAGTGCTTGACGAGGCCCCGAGACATGATGCGCCACCCGCCTGCCAGAACCGTGCAACCGGGCGCATACTCGCGCAACCCAATCAGACCAGCACGTTGCAGTCTCCACGGTTGGACTCTCCGCCGCCTGCTCCGGGAAGTCCTGTCATCGTCCACGCGGAGTTGCAGCACTCCAATTGGAAACCCAAAGCGGGGAAGGAACCTGTGGTTAGCCAGTTCCTCGATCACATTCCGGTCACACAGTTCCTTGATCTGATAGTAGGCGAAATTGGCGACACGTCGCGTTGTTTCCAGGTCGGATGAGTCCGCTGATGTTTCAAGCCACATGTGCCGAAAGGCCTCGTAGTCGCGGTGCCACTCTTCTAGGGCTCCTTCAAATTGCTCGCGCATGACCTTGCAAAAATTAGGCCAATTGTCCAGTTGGCGGTGCGCTTCTGCGCCATCCAGAATCCGACGCAGGTCATCCCGCAAGGAGTGTCGGTCCCCTGTGGCCAGCTCGGTGACAAATCGGATGAACCGGTCTGCGGAAGCCGCGCCTGGATTGTGCCCAATCTGAGCCCAGTGGGGTTTGGACTCATTGGTGTCCCAGTAACGGGGACCGGGACATCCCGTAAATGCGCCCATCCTGCCAAAAGCCCCCATGGCTCCCGTTGTCTCGCCGGGTCTGGCTTGTCTGAAGAACTCGCCCAACACATGGGCGTAGGCGTGGCGCAACGCCAAAGTATCCCGATCAAGCATAACGGTGGGAGGCCGCAAATCCTGTCCGAGGTACCACCCAAAGTCATGGAAGACAGCTTGGTCGAAGGGGCGGTTACGGGCAAAGGACAGTGTCACTGAAGAACCTTGGCCACGCCGGCCCGCGCGGCCCGCGCGTTGGAGGTATCGCGATCGGTTTGGAGGGATGTTTGTTGTTAGGACACCATTCAGCCCACCAATGTCGACTCCCAGTTCCATGGTCGTGCTGGAACTGAGGACATTGCGAATCCCGTCCGTGAATAACTCTTGTATCCGTCGGGCATCTTCATGTGCGAGTTGTGCAGAATGCTCTTCGGCCCAGAGGGCCATGCGCAGAGAGTCTTCGCTTTGAAGCTCCGACCGCATGCGTTGAAGCCGCGGATCGCAATCCAAATCCTCCTGTGTGCAGGTTTTGAATCTTCCACTTCGTCCCAAGGGATGTTTCCCTAAGCACACGTGTCCTACGACTAGGCTACTATCGTCCATGTAGACAGAACTGGGTTTGCGTAGTGAAAGTTCCGGAAACAGAAGGCGTATTTGCTGATCTTCGCGCTGTAGCCAGGGAACCGTTTCTGCAATACCAAGTAGCCAGTCGAAAAGGGCGTTGGCCAGCAAGGGTTCGTATTGGTCGGCCTCGCGATCCTCCGCGCCGCAACTACGGAGGATGGCGTTCAGGAACCTGTTGCGCCGATGATCCCGTCGCTTGCCGTAGAAGGACTCTCGGAATCTGCCATTTGTACAGTCGAAATGGACCCACTTGCCAATCGGTGCTCGATCCTGTGAATACTCCCAGTCAAGGTCTTCGTTGTCGGTTGTGATTCCGCCATCGAACCGCAGTGAATCAAGGAGGACCGCTACCATGTCGGTCCAACAAGCGGACAGATTTGCATGACGGTGGGGTGGTAGTTGCCCCAATCGGGGTTTCGGGCCTGTCGCGAGGCCAGGGAAGTCTATGGTTGCCAAGCCCAGTGCCTCAAGGGAATTTCCTACAGGGCGACCGGCGGGGGCCACGAATTCGTAAGCTGTCAACCAGCGAACCCGTTCCCGGTTTGCCTTGCGATTCTCCTGCCAGGTTTCTTCGTTCCACTCCGCTTGTTCGTGAGCCCGTGATTCCTCCCATGAGAGAATTTCGGAAAGAATCGAGGAGCCCTTCAGTTGTTCCTCCCAGTCGCGGATGCGTTCTCCAGTGGCCAGTGCGCGCAGTTCGTTCTCTGTTTCCCTCAAGCGTGCCTCAAGTCGCCGTCGGCCTGCAGGACGGCGTTCCGTCAAAAGGTCTTGGTGGATTTGTTCAAGGTCCTCTTCTAGCACTGCTTTTGTCTCTGCAGAGTCTTCCGCAGTGGCTGATTCCAGCAGACGGGAGAACTCGGACCTGATCATTTGGATTTCGTGGCTGTAGGTCAGTGCCGGTCCCAGTCGCGCAGCTTCGCGCCGGCTGTCGCTGAATACGAGAAGTCGCCTTCCCCGTGCGGGCCTAATGTCCGCGCGGGCCTCGGTATCGTCCTCCGGCATTGCCGCCAAGGCCGTTTCCGCGATCACACTCAAAAGCAGGCTGGGTGACTGGTTTACCCGAGTGAACTCTTTGTGGGGACACGCATCATCCTCCAAGTTCGCGCCTTGGGCATCGAATGGTCGCATGCGGATACCGCCCTTGCGCAGGATTCTGCCGTCGCTGTCGATGCGCAAGGAACCTTGTGGATCCGGCATGGCGTACAGTAGGTGATGCCCTGACGCGGCCAATACTTCACGTTCGACACTGACACCATGTTGGCCCACAGGTACCAGGCGGCCGTCTGTTTGGGTCCCCACAAGTATCGGAAGACCGCACTGTTTGCAACGCCACATAGGCAACAGGCTGCCGTTGCACCAGCGGCAATTGTCGCCGCGATCCTCCTGCAAGGAGCCCAAACTCGGTATGCGGTGGGGCGAAGGGCCATTGCAATCGGGGTTCAGGCAGACAGCAAGGCCGGCAACAGCGCGTAAGGGCAGGTGGAGCCGATAAGCAATCAGCGGCACGCCCGGTGACTGTTCGGCCAACGCGGTCCTGCGCAATAGGGCAGATGTAGCCATTTCGGCTACATCTCCTGCGCCCGGCCAAACCTCCTCTGCTAGAACCTCAAACTTGCGCGGGCCTCCCGGATGAGTAAGCAGTGCCTTACGCAGACGCTCGACCGCTGGCCAATTTTGCAGGTTGGCATGATCGCCGTCGTACAGATCAGCGAACGATGTCGCATCCAAACCTTCGGCAAGTTTCGCGTCTGTCTCGACCAGTACCGCGGGATCAGGATCTGTTCCTGTGCCCGAAAAGGGTTCAGACGGTGATGGAGTCTGGTGCACCACCTCCGTCAAGTTCCTTGGAGTTGATGTCAACTGAGCCAGAAATCGCCACAGTTGCTCGCCCTCACCACCGATCGTCGCCGAAGTTGCTAGGTGGAGTACCTTTTCTGAACTAACGTCACAGCGAATCAGAGTCCGGCGCAACAAAAACATGATGTCGCTTGCGAGCGTGCCGGTATAGAGGTGTGCTTCGTCCAAGACAATCACTTCCAGTCCCTGGCCAAAAAGGGGGGCATCCTGTGGACGGACAAGCATGTACTCGAGCATGGAGTAGTTGGTCACACAGATGTCGGGCGGTTCCATCCGCGCCTGTTCCCTGGACCGAATTCGTTGGCGTGGCCACTTTGACCCCACCTCTCTCTTTGTCGCGTCCTGTTCCGATTCGGGTGTGTCACTCGTGTAATGCATGTAGGTAAGACGGTCCTGCTCGTCCAGCCACTCGTCGAGGCGGTCCATCTGGTCCCGCACAAGCGCGTTCATCGGATATAGAATCAGCGCGCGTACTCCGGGGCCGCGGCGGGGCTGTGTCCACAAGTTGTTCAACAGGGGAAGCAGGAACGCCTCCGTCTTGCCTGTGCCCGTTCCCGATGTGACTAGGACCGAGGCCCCGGGATCTGCGGCCGCCTCGAGTACCTGCTTTTGGTGGGAATACATCTGCCTGTTCAAAGGCCACGCCTGTCTACGGTTCAGGTGTTCCAGCAGGTCCCGAGCAAAAAGGCCCCGTACAACCGCGTCTTCGAGCGTGCCGCTGTCGTTATCTGGCGGTTGCACGCCTTCAACCCACAGTTCGCCGACGAGGCCCGTTTGTGGGTCGCTCCACACCTCCCGCGCGGCTTGCTGGAGTACAGGTTCGTTCAGAAACACATCAGTCGCTGCCAAATCGACTAAGCGCCGACGAAGATCCTCTACCAGTCGAAGGGAGTCCACTTGCGTCCTCACGTCACGCTCCTGTCAGAAGGCGGCCTGCGAGCCAACGTCGGTATTCAATGCTGAGGTTCATCGCCGTCAACAGATTTTCTTCCTGTATCGGAAGCAGATCTCCACCCTGTTCACTGTTGTACACCTGGTCTCCCAAACCTTCCAAGAAGCCGGGATGCACCCCCAACTGTGATCCCATGAACGCGAGGGCTTCCCGGTTTGACCCGGGCTGCCAACCAATCCGAGTCATCGTTTCGGCTTGGGCCACCGTGTCGCACGTCGCGCGTATGAGGCGGCACACGGGAAGCGGTGCTCGGATCACGCCTTCCGCGAGTTTGTCGTATGTCGAAGAGTCCGCGGTCTGGAACGATGCCAGCAAGCTGTCGATACATAGTTTGTCTGGATACCAGTCCTGCAACAGGTGGCGTACTACCGGAGCAAACCTGTCCGCATCGGGTGGATCGATTGGAACTGAACGTCCCTCGGTTAGTCCGAACGACCACGCTAGTGCAGCGTAGGGGTAGGTACGCAGTAGGGTTCGGGTCCATCGCCTGAACTCCCAATTGAGCAAAGGAGCGTGACCGTCCCTCAACAGCATCAAAGTGGATAAGGCATCCTGAAGAGTCTTTGGTTGTTCAGGGGGTTGCAGCCACCAAGAACCGATCAGTTCGCAGTCATTGACTACCAGCAGTGCGCAATCGGGCATCTCATCGAGGACCCATCCAAGTTCACCTGCGGCTTGAGGATATACGCGTTCTGCTTGGCCAAGGAGGTTCACCGCATAGACTGTCGCGGAGTCGGGTTGAATCGGATGTCGCAGGATAACGGATACTGCCCCGTCCAGATCCTCATGCAACTCAAGCCTGTGGATTACTCCATGGTCAGTAACTTCGTTGGCAAGAGACATCTCCCGCTCTGGGTCTCTGTTGAACCGGCCATCTCCGCATGCTAGTTCTGTACCCCAACCATTGGCTAGGAATACGCTACGACCATGCTTTCCACAGGGGCCAATGATTCGGTCGCCAAGTCGAAGCACGGGCTCTTCGATGCCGTCCGCGAAGACTCGTATCCGGCGACCACAATCTCTGACATCCAAGGTACCGACTGGGAACGCTTCCCAGCCGTCCGAGCTGAGGTGCTGGGCTCCGGAGCGCGAAATGTCGACCCGGCCAATCCGCAACGTGTCGTCCACACCGCGCGTGCGAACTTGCACCGAAGTTGCAATAGGGGTCGGAGCCTTCAGTTCGAGAATAGTTCCATCCTGTTTGAACGGTACCTTCCGGCCCCCGGCCCACACTGTAATGACCTGTTCCGGTATACCTGAGATCGAGAGGGTGGGTTCGATGCCAATGGGAACAACTGCTGTTGATGTCAAGCCATCCAACGTCAAACGACGGGGACTTGGCCCTGCATTGAGAATCGGGTCCCACAGAGGATCATCGTCACCTTCAAGATGGATGGCGAGTGTCTCTGGCCAACCTGCTTCCAGGTGTAAGACACTGCAACCCGAGGGGTCACGCCACATCAACTCGGGAGGATGGACAGCAAGTCCTGGTGCCAATACGAGATCGTAGGATTGATCTTGGTACATTGGTGTGTTCCATGCATCTTGGCGTAACCCTTCGGTGAAGACCGCCACCTCGTCTTCGGGTTCCCAGAGCACGATCTCTTCAGTGGCTACTGGGGACCAGCCTTCGTCGGCCCAACGCTCGAGCGCGGCAACCGGTTTGGCTGGCCAAGCTGCCAACAAGGCGTGTTGGGTTCCATGGAGAGTCCCGTATTCGTCGACCCGGAATTCTGCCACTGTTTCCCCGATCCGGATTCGGTAGGCGCCAGGTTCGAGATCCCCGACTGCATCTGTCAGGTTTACCAACTCGACGCGGAATCCGGGAGTGCCGCCGTTCCACTCCAAGCACGGTGCGGTAAAGAGTGAAGGCTCAGTCTCGATGTCTTCGTCTGGAGCAGTACCGAGTTCCTGGCGGGCTGTGGCAGCGGCGCGGAGATCCTCATTCCAGTCACGTAGTACCCAAGGGTTGTCGGAGAGGATCTGACGGGCTTTGTCATCGGATAGGTTCCGACGACGCAGATCGCGCAAAGCACGCCACAGGGTTTCAAAGGAAGTGCACTGGAGCCGATGGTCATGTAGAAGTGATGACACCGTCGCCGGCATGGACGCGGTGTGGGCGAGCCAGACCGTCAGATTGGTTTCGATGGAACGTCGTGTGAAACCGAATTGCAGGTAGATGCTTCTGTACCAAGCTGCTTGCTGCTCTTCGTCAAACGCGTGACGGAGGCGCCAGAAGCGGCTCGCTGTTTCCATCGCGTGCTTGAGCGGAGTAGCAGGTTGGCCATTGACAAAAAGCTCCGTTTCTGCTGCTACTGAGATCGGTTTGCGGATGTGCGGCCAGACCGCACCTTCGGAGGCATCACGGCGCGCGGTTTCCGCAGCGAAGGCTATGAAGATGAGGCCAAACCCCTGCTGGCGAGTGAAGGCACAGCCATCCAGAACATAAGGTAGACGGGGTTGACAGGCTGCTGCTAGCGAAAGTGACGAAGCCCAACGTTGCAGCCAATCGTGGTCGCTGTCACTCAAGCGCAATTCGGCAATGGAGCGTGGAGGGCGGATGCTTGCCAGTCGGGCACTCAGGACAGACGCAGCCAGTGATGTTGCGTCGTAGGTAAAAGGAGAGAGTGATTCGAAGAGATTCGGCACAAGGTTGACTGTGACAGATAGCGAGTTTGTATGGTCGTTGACCGCACAGTTATATCAATTTGGTGTCGATACGTCATCATTGGGTTTGGGTACAGGGGAGGTGGTCAAGGCCCGCAAGACTGTGATCACCAGTGCGGTGGCCATCAATCCGATGTTGGGGCGGCCCTAGTGGCTGTGGCAGCAGAGCCAGTCTCGCGGCGAGATGATCCGCGTCCAGAGTGCAACCTGGCGCGTGTGCACCGCCTGTGCGATTGGCAGTGGTTGCGGGAAGTCCTGATGACCCTGCCGCCACTCCTCAAGCAGCTCATTCATACCAATTGGCGTTATAGGCTTGATACAAGGTGGTAGCGCACGTGGCCCTGTACTTTCGTTGATATTGGGGTGTGTCAATCCTGGACGTTGATTTCAGGCCATGGCCGCCATCAGATGTAGGAAATTGCATATTCCCGCTTCGATCTTCATCCCCGTGGGCCAGCACGCCCTAGCAGGCTGCGGAAAAACGCCTTCGGCTAGGATACCGGCATCCTGTCAGGAGGCACCCCTCGATGCGCGGTCGACCCAACGCCCAACGTACGATGCTGGCCATTGTGGACCTGGAGGCACGAGTACCCCGGGACCATCCGCTGCGGCGGATTAAGGCCGTGGCCGATGCGGCCCTGGCGGAGCTGTCGCCGACCTTCGACCGCATGTACGCCAAGGTGGGCCGGGCCTCGGTGCCCCCCGAGCGGTTGCTGAAGGCCTCGCTGCTGATCGCCCTCTACCCGGTGCGCAGCGAGCGCGCCTTCTGCTAGGAGTTGGAGTACAACCTGCTCTACCGCTGGTTCCTGGACATGGACCTGATGGAGCGCAGCTTCGACGCCACCGTCTTCACCAAGAACCGGCAGCGGCTGATGGCGCACGATGTGGGCCGGGCCCTGTTCGACGAGGTGGTGTGGGCAGCCGACGGGGAGGGGCTGCTGTCGGACGAGCACTCGGCGTGGACGGGACTCTGATCGAGGCCGCGGCCAGTCTCAAGAGCTTCCGGCCCAAGGATGACGATCCGGGCAACCCGTCGGTGGACTTCCGGGGGGAGCGCCGCAGCAACGCGACGCATGCCAGCACCACGGATCCCGAGGCGCGCCTGCTGCGCAAGGGGCCGGGCCAGGAAGCCCGCATGGCGTTTCTGGGCCATGCCTTGATGGAGAACCGCCACGGCTTGCTGATGGACTTCACGGTCAGCCTGGCCACCGGCACGGCGGAGCGGGATGCGGTGCCGGAGCTCCTGGACGGGGTGCGGGAACGAGGGTACCGACCGCGCACGCTGGGAGCCGACCGCGGCTACGACACCAAGGATTGTGTCAAGGACATCCGCAGCCGGCGGGTGACGCCGCATGTGGCCCGGAAGAAGAAGTACTCGGCCATCGACGGGCGCACGACGCGCCATGCCGGCTATGGGGTGAGCCTGCGCCTCCGCAAGCGGGTGGAGGAGGTCTTCGGCTGGATGAAGACGGTGGGCGGCCTGCGGCGCACCCGCTACCGGGGCGTGGCGCGTACCGGGCTGGCCGGCTACCTGGTGGCTACTGACAGGGCGTGACAGACCGTCTTACAACTTGGGTCCGGCCAACCAAGACCGTGCACCAGCTGGGTCGTCACGCCTCCCTGTTGAACTGCACCGTCAGTTGCACGGGGAGCTCGCTGTGCCTCGAACGGTAGACCGCAGAAGCACATTCCGCGGAACGTACGCACATCCATGTTCCACAGCCTCCGGTCCCGGCTCCGGTTCAACCTACCGGTTGGGCTCGATGTCGGAGGCTGTGGTTTCTTCCGTCCCGGGCATGGCAGACGTTTCCAGGGGCTCGTTGGTCTGCCACGTCAGGCGCGTTGCGCGATAGTCAACATACCCCAAGTCGTCCACCTTCGCGTTGTCCACGTAGCGCACCTCGCCGTTTGGGTCGATGGTCAGGTCGAAGGTCACCTGTCCCCTGTCCGACCTCGGCGTCCGGTCCGCGTGGACCCGCGTTCCCCTCGCGGTACGGGTCACCTGCCTCGTCGGCTGGAAGCCCTCCGGCAGCACAAACTGAGGCTCCGGGTCCTGTCGCGCATAGTACTGCACGGGTGCGCGCGGACTCCTGAAGTTGGCCGTGACCGTGGTTCCGCTCCTCCACACCTCCCAGTGTCCGTCCGGGTTGGTTTCCAGGTTCCGGAAGTCCCCGGCGACCCAAGGCACACCTGTTCCTGCGACCACATCCCACAACAGGATGGTGCTGTCCGTACTGCCACTGGCGAGGGTCCGGCCGTCGGGACTGAAGGCCACGCTGCTGATCCATGCCGTATGACCTGCCATTACGTACCGAAGGGTGCCTGTGGGCACGTCCCACAAGCGAACGATGTTGTCGTGGCCGCCACTGGCGAGGGTTCGGCCGTCGGGGCTGAAGGCAACACTGTTGACATACAACCCGTAGCCTCGCATCAAATGCCGAAGGGTACCCGTGGCCGCGTCCCACAGGCGAACGGTCCCGTCCTTGCTGCCACTGGCGAGAGTCCGGCCGTCGGGACTGAAGGTCACGCTGCGGACAGTATCCCCATGGCCCTTCAGTGTGTGTTGGAGGGCCCCTGTGGTCACATTCCAGAGGCGCACCTTGTCATCCGCGCCACCACTGGCGAGAGTTTGCCCGTCCGGGTGGAACGCCACGCTCCAGACCCCGTAATCTCCATGGCCCTTCAGTTCGTGCAGGAGAGATCCCGTGACCACGTCCCACAGGCGAACGGTGTCCTCGGCACTGGCGAGGGTCCGGCCGTCTGGGCTGAACGCCACGCTGTCAATATCAATTCCATGCTCCAGCGTGTGCAGGAGGGTTCTCGTGGCCACGTCCCATAGGTGAATGGCTTCGATCCAGCGTCCGCTGGCTAGCTTAGTCAGCGCGGTGGCCAGGATTTGGCCGTCGGGACTGAACACCAGAGGGCTGCCGGAGCTTGGCAGGAAGCGTTGCATGGTGCCCGTGGCCGCGTCCCACAGGAAAACGGTGCCAATCCAATTGCCGCTGGCCAGGGTTTGCCCATCGGGACTGAAGGCCACACTGTCTACTACCTCTAGCCATGGTTGGTCCTCCAGCGAGTGCCGCAAGGTACCCGTGGCCGCGTCCCACAGGCGAACGGTGTGGTCATAATTCGTACTGGCCAAGGTTTGACCGTCGGGACTGAAGGCCACGCTTTCGACCCCGGTCCCGTAGCCCCTCAGCCAGCTCGCCGCCTTCACCGTCTCCAGCGAGTGCCGGAAAGTGCCTGTGGCCACGTCCCACAGGTCGCCGGAAACAGCCAGGGTTTGGCCGTCGGGACTGAACGCCAGAGAGCCAGAGCCAGAGCTTGGCCGGACGTGTTGCAAGGTGCCCATGGCCACGTCCCACAGGCGAACGACCTCGTTTCCGTAGTGTCCATTGACGCTGGCCAGGGTTTGGCCGTCGGGACTGAACGCCACGCTGTTAACTCTGTCCTCCGGGCTCTCCAGGGCTTGTTGAAGGGTGCCCGTGGCCACATCCCACAAGCGGATGGTGCCATCGCCACTGCCGCTGGCCAGGGTCCGGCCGTCGGGACTGAACGCCACGCCGCGAACCCAATATGTAGGGTTCCACGGGTCCTCCAGGACTTGTTGAAGGGTGCCTGTGGTCACATCCCAAAGGTGGACATTGCCATCGCGCCCGCCACCGGCCAAGGTCTGACCATCAGGACTGAACGCAATGCTGTCAACGCGCCCTGGCCAATAGCCGTACAGGGTGTACCGGAGAGTCCCCGTCGAGATGTCCCAAAAGAGAATGGTGCCGTCCGGACTCAAACCGGCCAGGGTCCGGCCATTGGGACTGAAGGCCACGTTGTAGATGGGCTGTGTATAGTCGGTGAGCAGGGACTCAATTTCATAGGTTCGGGTGTCATACAACCAGATGCCTGCGCTGCCCCCAACCGCCAGGCGCGTGCCATCCGGGGAATACTGCGTGTCATAAACACTCCCTTGCCCCAGACGGGCCCTGGCCCCGACCGGCAGGGACTCCGACAGGGATTCCCGGGCCACACCGGGCGATGCCAAGGCCAGCAGGAGGCACAGGCTTGTGGCCAGGATTCGGGTCGAGATCTTCACGGGCCACATCGCACAGCTCCCTAAACGGCAAACCGGTTTCCTACCTTGCACCAGAGGGGAGGAGATATCCAAACGCCATGCTCGGGGCCGGCTTGGTGTTGACAGGTGGCGTCCGATCCCGTTCCCGAGCACCCGATGGATCCTTTCCGGCCGGACTGCCTTGCACAATATTTGGGATGTCTCTTCATAACATAACTCTTCACGTCCAGCACACAGTGCCGTCCGCTCTGCCCCTCGCCGATCGCTTTGTCCTCTTGACTACTGACTCCGTACCGCCGAACGGCTGAGAAGAGACGACTATGGCCTGGGAGGTCATCGCGTTGCCAGCCCTTGGCTTCGCCGACTGGGGTCACGAGCTCGCCCCTGTCGGTGACAGCACCGTTGTCTTCCGTGACAGTGCTTTCGCCGATGACATGGCCAGGACCAACTTCGCAGCTATCTTGGAGCAGCACGGTCTCGCAGACGTTCAGAGTTTGTGAGAAGACCCTATTGGTGGCATGGCTGTGCGCAGTGAGCAACTACTTCACACAATTCTCAGTGGTCGTTCAGATGCGAATGTACGCTTCCATGACTTGAGGAACCTGCCCTTGTGGCTTGGCTTCATCGAGTGGATTCGCGGATGGTATCTCATCTTCAGGAAGCCTGATGTCTTGGAACGAGTCAATCTGCAGCGCGATGGCAGTCATGCGAAGCCTTATCAGGTGCGACAGGTACGCCGCGTCATCTTGAAATACAAACTGGATGTGTAGGACTTGAAATACAAACTGGATGTGTAGGACTCATGTACAAATACGAGATCATTCTTTACTGGAGCAACGAAGACGGAGCCTACGTGGCTGAGGTGCCCGAACTGCCCGGGTGCATGGCGCATGGCTCCACTCAGGAAGCTGCCCTCAGGCACGCCCAGGAAGCCATCGCGCTTTGGATCGATACAGCCCGTGAGCACGGCGACGCGATACCCGAACCCAAGGGTGAGTGACTGATGCTTGCATAAGAGACTGTCCCTCAAGTGATGTCCGGCAGAATTCCGGGTCTTTCTGGTTCCCATTCCACCTTTGCAAGATGATCGGCCAAGTGAACGAAGAAACTGCATCCAACCCGGCAGCCAGCTTGACCGCGCCCTGCGCTGAACCAACGTTTCTTCCCAATTGTGTGGACGTGTCGGATTTCCGTCCAGTGCGCACGCCAGCCGGATCACCCGTGTCTGATAAGAAGGTGCGAGCGGTGAACGGCTTGCGTGCACCTTTTGGGGACCGAGCCGCCTGAAGACGGCATGCAGTGTCCGCCCGAAGAGGTCGTTCAGTAGGCGTTCCTGGCTACGAAGGAAGCCCATGGCCTTGAATGGATGCGGGAACTGGTCCTTGACACCGCCCATCCAAGCCTGGCTGCTTCGGTTCTTGGTTGTCTGGGTCGCCTTGTGCATCACTTGGGAGATTCTCCAGACACTGTCTGGAGTATGCACAGGGCAATCGCATTCCAATTGGGGGCTCTTGCGGGAAGGATGGGAGCGGGATTTGCCATGAGCTCCCTGCGTTTACGGCACCCCTTGTTCCATCAGGAGAGAATCGGACAGCCCGGAGAAATCGCGCCCGCACAGTGGATGGCGATGCCGGAATTCCTGCACTTCGCCACCAAGATCCGGTGCCGGACCAGCGGGGTCGGACGATGCAGCGTCAACGCTGGCGCGGCCTTAAGGGAGCCCAATCGTTGTCACTACCGTGCACGGGGCGTACTGCACCTTCGATCGAAATTCCCCCCTCCCGTGTCTTTGCAACATGGAGGGCTATGCAGGCCGCATCTTCCCTGGAATCCAGTTTCACAAGCAGGCTCCGCCCGTACTGCTTGAGAGCAGCCTGGTCCTGTGCCTCCTGCAGGCTGCCGTTGTATTTCAGTTCGATGACGGCGACCCGGCCTCCGCATACAGTTGCCAGGTCGTAGCGTCCTGCCAGCTCAGCCTGTTCTGAACGCGGCATGACACCCATGCCCATGAACAGTCCGTGCAGTGCCGCATGGTAGGAGAATTCGTCGTCCATGATGTGGTAGGGAAAGGCATACAGGCAGTCCAGCAGGGCTGTCGGCAGCTCCCCATACTTTCCTGACACCAGGCACTTGCGTACGCGCTCAATGCTCGGCAATTGCTCGCCCACATGGACAAGGGCCAGATCCCTGAGCATGGTCCGCGCGACCTCGCGGTTGGGCCAACCCAGACGTGCCGGGCGTCCATCCCTGCCGGGATGGTGTGTCAGGTAGCCGCTTTGCAGCATGAGCGACTTGAGGCCCGTTGCCTTGTTGCTGCAGAAGTCGGCATCCAACTCATCAGGATGTGCGAACGGAATCGAGTTCACCGAGTTGGGTTGCCGCCTCAGTGCATCCACCAGTGTCTTGGACACCCCCGAGTCCGACCAGTGAGACGGGAATCCATGCCTCCTGATGCCTTCCCGCACGGCCGGGGTCAACAGGTCTGAAAGGGTGTTGCACAGCGACCAGGGGTTGTAGACCGCGGGTCCCTGGCCGTCGCGATCGAATCGATATCCGTAGTAATGGGTTCGAAGTGATGCACGCAGATCGTTTGTGGCCTGACCCAACCCCTGTGCCGCTGCCTGGATGATGTCCGACAAAGGGGGGTGGTCCAACTGGTCTTCGGTGAACCCGCACACACTGCCAAGATCCGCACGCCAAGTGCAGTCCTGCAGGTTGTTGAGCGCCGAGAACAGTTCTCCATACGCACGGCGTGTAATGCCGGTAATCAGGACTTTGTGGAGGATCCCGTCACATTGCTTGAGGACCCGAAAAAAGTCGCGAAACAATCGGAAGTACGGGTCAATCTTCGACGGGCTCCGGCCAAGGAGCGACAGTAGCGGCGTATCGTATTCGTCCACCAACACCACCGGGTCGTTGTATTCCACCCGCAACGACTGAATTAGTTCGTCAAGCATGTCCTGGGCGGCAAACGGATAGCCTGTTGGATCACGCAGGTGCTTCATGGCAATGCCGGGGTCGTACCCTCTGCAGTACCAGAGCAGGGCCTGTTGGGCAACATGCCTTTTGAGGGACAACTCCATTTGATTGACGTCGGAACCGGCAATCCTGCTCAGATCAAGCCGAATGACGGGATGGCATGCGGAGACCTTGAACGGCTGCTCCCATGCCGTCCCGGCGAACAGCTGTTGGTCCTGAACCTTGGGCATTGCCCGCACCGATGATCGGTCGGGATGTCGCACTCTCGGCAAGTCGCCTTGGAACATGCTCTCGATGGTCGAGAGCATCAGGGTCTTGCCGAAGCGGCGCGGCCGGGACAGGAACAGAAACTCGCCGGTTTCCAGCAGTTGATCCAGTTCGCGGGTCATGTCGACGTAGGCGTGACGCTCGCGCCGCAAGCGCACATAGTCGGAGATCCCGGGGCGCAATCTCGGAACGGCCAGGGATTGCCCTTGCGTCTCATTGGGATTGGCATGGATGTCCGATTCGGCCGTCATCGTTCACAGCGTCCAGTTGGAGGGGCCAGGTTGGTGTCAAACCCAGTGGATTGTAGTGTGCGGCCCAGACCGGCACAGGCCCAAGCTGGATACCGGCAGTGTTCGGCGCAACTCGACCGCCAACTGTTGTGCTGCCCGATCTCCACCTCGACTACGCGACCAAGGGAAAGTCGGGACGTGGTGCGGGAACATCCGCCGTGGCCTTGGGGAGACGAACGGACTGCCAATGGTGAAGACAAGGCCAGAATGGGATTGTCTTTGCTTCTGGTTCTACGTTGTACCCAACTGTGTGAGCGCGCCTGAATTTTGAAAACCCTTCAGGGCTCGGGCTTGATTGCCGTAGCACCATGCCTCGGAAGTACCGACTGGTTTTGAGCACAGGGCTGGTCCACGGCACCGTCCTCATGGCCTGCAGTCCCGCGCGGAACACCGGGGTTTGTGCGGGGAGCGTGCAGAATTTCTTTATACTTGGCGGACTATATCCACCTTGTCCCAAGGACCTTTCACGGACGAATACCATGTCTACCGAAATTCCCCGCTACAACCCGGCGGCCATTGAGGCCAAGTGGCAGCAGGAATGGGAACGGTTGGGCTTGTATCGAACCGTGGAGGATCCGGACCGGCCCAAGTGGTACGCCCTGACTATGCTCCCCTACCCTTCCGGGGACCTGCACGTGGGGCATTGGTATGCCATGACCCCCAGCGACACGGCAGCCCGTTACCGGCGCATGCAGGGGGCCAACGTCTTCTTCCCGATTGGGTTCGACGCGTTCGGCCTGCCGGCGGAGAACGCGGCCATTGCCCACGGCATCGACCCGCGGATTTGGACCTACGACAACATCGACAACATGCGCCGCCAGCTGCGGCAGATGGGCGCGATGTGGGCCTGGGACCGCGAGGCGGTCACCTGCGAGCCCGGGTACTACAAGTGGTCGCAGTGGTTCTTCCTGCGCCTGCTGGAGGCCGATCTCGCCTACCGCGAGCAGGCACCCGTGGACTGGTGTCCGAAATGCAACACCACCCTGGCCCGCGAACAGGTGTGGGGCGAGGACAATCACTGCGAACGGTGCGGCACTCCGGTCATCCAGAAGGAACTGGAGCAGTGGAAGTTCCGCATCACCAACTACGCGGACGAACTGCTGGCCGATCTCGAAAACATCGAGTGGCCCGATCCGGTCAAGATCATGCAGACCAACTGGATCGGCCGCAGCACGGGTGCCCAGGTGGCCTTCCATACGGAGGACGGCAAACCCATCGAGATCTTCACGACGCGGCCGGACACGCTGTGGGGTGCCACGTTCATGGTGCTGGCACCCGAGCATCCGCTGGTCTCCCAAATCACGACCGATGACCGGCGGGCCGTGATCGAGGCCTATGTGGCGAGTTCCTCGCGCCTCAACGAAGCCGTCCGCACGGACATCGGCCGGGAGAAGACCGGCGAGTTCACGGGGGCGTATGCCGTCAACCCCGTCAATGGCGCCCGCATTCCGATTTGGATCGCGGACTACGTGATGCTGGGCTACGGTACGGGTGCCATCATGGCCGTGCCCGGCCACGACGAACGCGACTTTGCCTTTGCCGAGCAGTTTGGCCTGGATATCGTGCGGGTGATTTCGGGCCCGGACGGAGCCACGGGGACCCTGACCGAGGCCTGGCCCTCCAAGGAAGACGGCGCCATGATGAACAGTGGCGAGTTCGACGGCACCCCGGTTGTGGGGGCCGCGGACAAGGTCATTGCCTGGCTGGAGGAAACCGGCAAGGGTCGCGCCCAGGTCAACTACCGGCTGCACGACTGGCTCATCTCCCGCCAGCGCATGTGGGGCACGCCCATCCCGATTGTCTATTGCGGCAATTGCGGGACGGTGCCGGTGCCCTACGAACAACTGCCTGTGTGCCTGCCCGTGGAGACCGAGTTCCAGTCCTCCGGCGAAAACGCCCTGCTGCATACGCCGTCGTTCCTGAACACGGAATGCCCGCAGTGCGGTCGGGGGGCCAAGCGCGAAACCGACACGATGGACACCTTCATGTGCTCGTCGTGGTACCAGTACGCCTACGTGGCCCCCTACTGGGGCGACGGCCAGCCCCTGACCCGCGACGCGCGTCCCTGGGGCCGCGAGGTCGGGGATTACTGGCTGCCCGTGGATCAGTACACCGGCGGCATCGAACATGCCACCATGCACCTGCTCTACACCCGGTTCTTCACCAAGGCCCTGCGCGATCTGGGCGTGGTGGACTTCGATGAACCGATGGACCGGCTCTTCAATCAGGGCATGATCCTGGGTGCCGACTCCGAGAAGATGTCCAAGAGCCGCGGCAACGTGGTGGATCCCGACGATGTCGTGCAGCGCTACGGGGCGGACACGGTGCGCGGCTACCTGATGTTCATCGGGCCCTGGGATCAGGGCGGACCCTGGGATCCGCAGCGCATCGAGGGCGTGCGTCGTTTCCTCAACCGGGTTTGGACCGTGGTGACGGAACCGGTTGCGGTGGGCACGCAGGATGCGTCCGCCGCGCGCCAGCTGGAACAGAAGCTGCATGCCACCATCGCCAAGGTGACCTCCGATCTGGATCACTTCCGCTTCAACACGGCCATCTCGGCCCTGATGGAGCTCAACAACCAGATGATGAAGGCCAGAACGACCGCGGTCGCCGGAACTGCGCTCTGGACTCAGGCCGTGGAATCGATGTGCCTGATGATGGCACCGTTCTTCCCCCACATTGCCGAGGAGCTCTGGCACCTCGCGGGCCACGAGGACAGTGTCCACCTGCAGAGCTGGCCCGTCCACGACGAGGAACTGGCCCAGGCCAACGAGATCACCATTGTGGTGCAGGTCAACGGCAAGGTCCGCGCGACCGTGGAGGTCGAGCAGGGCATGGCCCGGGAAGGCCTGGAGGCGCTGGCGCTGGAACAGCCGAATGTGCAGCCCTACCTGGATGGCAGGGAACTGCGCAAGGCCATCGTGGTTCCGGACAAGCTCGTCAACCTGGTGGTTTGAGCCGCCCTGCATCCCCCCTTAGCCGCTGCCGCAACGGAAACCTAGCATGGACTGTCTGTTCTGCCGCATCATCAAGGGCGAACTGCCGGCAAAGATCGCCTACCAGGACGACTTGGTGACCGCCTTCCACGACATCGATCCCCAAGCCCCCGTCCACATCCTGGTGGTGCCCAACCGGCATTCCGAGAGCTTGGCGGAGATGGGCGATGCGGATGCCGAAAGCCTCGGGCGCGTGGTGGAGGTGCTGAACAAGGTGGCGGAACAGGAAGGCGTGGCCGAAAGTGGCTACCGCACGCTGGTCAACACGGGTCCGGATGCCAACCAGATCGTGATGCACACCCACTTCCATCTGCTGGCCGGCAAGCCGCTCGGTCCCATGCTGAGCGCGTTCATCGACTGATTTTCAACCGGAAGCGGCTGTGGCCGGAGTCCGGACCGAAGGGAACCACACGGGAATGACTGGCAGCGACAAGAAGGTTCGGAAGACCGCCCTCGCCTATTCGGGCGGGTTGGATACGAGCGTGGCCGTGCCTTGGCTGCGCAACAACTACGGCTGCGAGGTGGTGTGCTTCTGTGCCAATCTCGGCCAGGAGGACGAACTGCACGGCTTGGAGGAAAAGGCTAGGGCCTCCGGGGCCGGCAAGTGCATCGTGCGCGATGTCAGGGAGGAGTTCCTGACCGACTTCGCCTTTCCGACCCTGCGGGCCGGCGCCATCTACGAACGGGACTACCTGCTCGGAACCTCGATGGCCCGTCCCCTGATTGCCAAGCACCTGGTGGACGTGGCGCGCGCGGAAGGCTGCGACGCCATTGCCCACGGTGCCACCGGCAAGGGCAACGACCAGGTTCGCTTCGAACTGACGGTCATGGCCTTGGAGCCGTCCCTGCGCATCATTGCGCCGTGGCGCGAGTGGGACATCAAGGGTCGCGTGGATGCCCTGGAATACGCGGAGGAGTGGAACGTGCCGGTCAAGGCCACGGCCGACCGCATCTACAGCCAGGACACAAACCTGTGGCACCTCAGCAACGAGGGTGGTCCGCTGGAGGATCCCTGGAACGAGCCGCCCAAGGACATGTTCGAGTGGACGGCGGCCCCCGAGGATGCCCCGGACGAGCCGGCCGAACTGACGCTGGGCTACCTTAAGGGTGTGCCCCGGTTCCTGAACGGACAGGACATGGATCCCGTGTCCCTGCTCAAGGAACTCAATGCCCTGGGCGCGATTCACGGGGTAGGACGGGTCGACCTGGTCGAGAACCGCCTGGTCGGCATGAAGAGCCGGGGTGTGTACGAGACCCCAGGCGGTACCATTCTCTATCGCGGTCACCAGGCCCTGGAGCAATTGTGCCTGGACCGTGAGACCCTGCACCACAAGGAGCAGATGGGCCTGAAGTTTGCGGAGCTGGTCTACAACGGCCAGTGGTACACCCCCCTGCGGGAGGCCATCACCGCCTATGTGGAGAGCACACAGGCCACGGTCACGGGCGAGGTGCGCCTGAAGCTGTACAAGGGGAATGTCATCCTGGTCGGCCGGCGCAGCCCGCACAGCCTGTATCGCGAGGACTACGTTACCTTCGAGGAGGACGATGTCTACGATCAGGAGGATGCGGAGGGCTTCATTCGCCTGTTCGGCCTGCCGCTCAAGGTGCAGGCCCTGGTGCGGTCCGACGGGGCCGCCTCCGACTGAACCACTGAATTCAGGGAGTCGGCCCATTCGGCTCCCCTGCCAAGACAAGGAGCAAACCGATGGCCGTAGGTGGAGAAATCGGATACACAGGGGCCCAGGCCGCCGTTCCCGGATTCGATGCGGCCGGGGTGGCGGCCGGCATCAAGCCGACCGGGGATCTGGACATGTCGGTGATTGCCAGCCCGACTCCCTGCACGGCCGCAGCCACGTTCACGCAATGCAAGTTCCCGGCCGCCCCGGTTCTGTATGACAAACAGGTGGTGGACTTCAATCCCTCGGGCATTCACGGGGTGGTGGTCAACAGCGGCTGTGCCAACGCCTGCACCGGCCCGGAAGGCATGGCCAACGCCCGCATGATGGCCGAATCCCTGGAGAAGGCCATCGGCAGCGGCGACTCGACCACGCTGGTCATGAGCACCGGCGTGATTGGCGTGCAGCTGCCCATGGATCGCATTCGGGCCGGGGTGCCCGCCGCCGTGGACAAGCTGAAGCCCGAAGGCTGGCACGATGCCGCCCGCGGCATCATGACCACGGACACCTTTCCCAAGCTCTACACGGGGGGCATGGCACTGGACGGCGAGGAGGTTCGGATCTCCGGCATCTCCAAGGGCGCCGGCATGATTCATCCCGACATGGCGACCATGCTGAGCGTGATGACCACCAACGCCGCGGTCACCGCGCCGGTACTCCAGGCGGCCCTGTCGGCCGCGGTGCGCAAGAGCTTCAACTGCATCAGCGTGGACGGGGACACGAGCACCAACGACACCGTCCTGCTGCTGGCCAGCGGCCAGGGTTCGGCGCCGGTCATCGACCGGACCGAAGGTCCCCTGTGGGACGCGTTCCTGGCCGGGTTGACGGAAGCTTCGATTGAGCTTTCACGGGCCATCGTGCGCGACGGCGAGGGTGCCACCAAGGTGGTCGCGATTGAGGTGGTGGGCGCCAGGTCCGACGAGGACGCCCACAATGCGGCCCGCAGGGTTTCGATCAGCCCGTTGGTCAAGACCGCTTTCTACGGCGGCGATGCCAACTGGGGCCGCATCCTGTGTGCGGCGGGGAATTCGGAGGCCGAAATCGACGCCGAGGAAACCAGTCTGTTCATCGCCGCCGATGGCGGTCCCGAGTTGCAGTTGGTGGCCAAGGGCACGCCGCTGGACTACGCAGAGGAAGATGCGGCGGCGATCTTTGCCGAGATTGAGGTCGGGGTCCGCATCGACCTGGGTCTGGGAACGGGCGAGGCCACCGTCTGGACCTGCGACTTCAGCCACGAGTACGTCACCATCAACGGCGACTACCGAACCTGAGCCGCTCTCTTCGGGAACTGCCGTTACCCCGGGGAACGGTTTTGTCGGCTAACGGGTCGCGGTTGCGCAGCCCAAGGCATTCACCGGCTGCTGTTCAATCAGGGTCGGGGTAATTCCGGCAGCCTTTGACAGGCTTCGGACGAACCCGTGCGACGGGGCCAGGGCGGGGCGGCGTTCGCCATCCCGCCCTGGCTGCCGGGAGTACCGAGCAACTGCGCCGGTACCTGGATGGTTGTGGTTGTTACATGCCTTCCGACATCATCTTGTCGTCGGATTTCATCATGCCTTCCGACATCATCTTGTCGTCGGATTTCATCATGTCGGACGACATGATCGGCAGTTCCGTAATCAGGGGCAAACCGTTGTGGAAGCGCCACCAGCAGTTCTCGCGGTTCTTTTGCATGGAGTTGTGCGTGTTGCACACCATGCCGTCGGCCTGTGATTTCATCATATCGTCCGACATCATCTTGTCGCCCATCATGTCATCCGACATCATCGGTTGCACCTCAATCGGGGCCATACCGTTGTGGTAGCGCCACCAGCAGTTTTCGCGGTCCTTTTGGGCGGTGTACTGCGTATTGCATACCATGCCGTCGAACATGGGGCCCATCATGTCGCCGGCCATCATCTTGCCGTCCATCATGTCGCCGGACATCGCCTTGTCGCCCATCATGTCGTCGGCCATCATCTTGCCGTCCATCATGTCGTCGGCCATCATCTTGTCACCCATCATGTCGCCGGACATCATCTTGTCACCCATCATGTCGTCGGACATCATCATGTCCTCCGGCGTTGACTGGTCATTCCAGTAGCGCCACCAGCAACTCTCACGCGCCTGTTGCTCGGAGTAGTTGTCGTCGCACGGATGCGCCCAGACGGTGCTCGTCGTGAACAGCAGCAAGGCTGCCGTGATGATCAAGCCAAACCCGATCACGGCATACAGCCGTCTCATTATTAATGTGTTACACATAGGTATTCCCTTGGTAAGGACGATGCTTGGCACGGACACGAATCCCGGTAAACCAACAAGGAAGACCCGGTTGGCATGGGGCAAACCCTTCTGTTCGTGTCTGCGGCAAGACCATGGTAGCACGCCATCTTGGCGGTTCAAGCCTGTATTGATCCCATGACGGATTGTGCAGGTTCGGGAGCAAACACAGTCGGGACAGGGGGTTGCCCGTTATGGTGAGCGGTCCAATCAGGCAAACGCGGAGGCCGCCCAGATCACAAGACGAAGTTCGCTGTCATCGATGAGGGTATAGACCGGGGTACGTCCCGACAATTGTTCGCTGGCCTCGATGATGACAGGCACGCCATCCCCTCGCCGGTCCATCAGATGCGTGCGTCCGACGTCACCGGCGGATTGAGCCGGACAGCGGGCCAGCAGCGAGACGATCATTTCGTTACGCGAGTACTGCCTCAGATCCATATTGTCGGTCGTTAGGGTGTTGGCCAGACCTCCCGGCACATACAACTCCAGGCGGTCGCCGAACATGTGGAACCGAATGCGACTGCCTCGGATCGAGTAGTCCCGATGTGCCATGGCGTTGACCAAGGCCTCGAACACGGCGCGGACACTGAACTGGGTCACTTCGGCTCGAACCATGGTCTTGGTGGCGGACACCAGCATATTCCGCTTGAGGAAGTGCAGTGTTTCAAACACCTGTGCGTCCAGAGAGCCGGTGATGTCCCGGGCGTCTGTCTGGTATTGGGTGTCGGTTCGGTCCCCGGCATAGCTGACCACCTGGATTTGGGCATGCGGGAGCCACTCCGAGGGATCCCGGGTGCACATCAGGACACCGGCCACGGTGAGCCGTAGGTGTCCGGATTTGTCCTTGGCGGCAACCCCCAGCTTGCTCAAGGTGACCTCCGACAACTCGGTACCGCTCCGGAAGTACCGGCCGGTAAGCGTTGGATCAATGTGATCCATCGAGGTTTTCGGTACTGGCGTCTCGTCGAAGCGAATGGAACGTGTTTGACTCCGTTCCTGAAACAACCGGGCCAGAGCCTCCGTCCGCAACTGTCGTTTTGAGCTGCCCTGCCGCCGGAAATATCCTCCGGGGCTCCTGTGGACAAAGAGGCTCCGTTCTATCTTGACGACCACCAACAGGGCGGCCCCGCCACCGTCTTCGCGAAGTTCCACCTTGTGGGTCTCCATGTCCAGTGGAGGTTCGATCGAGTCCTTGCATATCCCGACGATCCACTCCTCGACGAAGTCGAACTTTTCCGGTGGGATGCCAAGCAGGGAACGGGTCTTGTCATCCACTCCCAAAACGACAGTGCCTCCGGAAGTGTTGGCCATGGCGGCCATTTCGTCGGCGAGGTCGGACCGCTTGGGTGCGGCAATCCTGGTGCCGGAGAACTGCACCCGTTTGCGTTCAAGGCGAGAGTCTTCGCCATGTCTGATGCGAAGGGCTAGTGCATCTCCAAGCGGAAGCCGGCGGCGGGAACGCAGTATAGGAACCGGCCTTGCCGATGGCACAGCCCGCCGTGCCGGCTATAGGCTGTGTCCGGCTGTCCAGGGCCTCAAAGGTCACGACACGGTCCTTCAACTCCATGTCGTCCCACCTTGGCCGACCATCAGGCCGTAGTGCAGCCGGATGCAGCTCCGACCGCAGGTTCGAGCCCCTGACCCGCAGCGGATGCTGCAGGGCCTGGGTGCTGTGGACGCGGGTCCCCAGAATGCCCAGCCGACCTCCAGCTCAGCCAGACCGCAGCGTCCCGCGCAAAATCGGCGGCAGCCTCCGGGGCCGGGCCGTGACGCGGCGTTCAGGCTGTGGTCAAACGACCGCTTCGAGGGGGTGTTCCCGACCTAACGCGACTTTGTCAACGCTCTGGAGGCGCATGGCAATCATGCACAACCTGGTGCCGGGGTGTGCCTGGAAGCGACTACAGTGGCTGGGAACCGCCCACCCGCCTACGCCAGGATTTGGGAGAGGAACAGCTTGGTCCTGTCTTCCTGTGGATTGTCGAAAAACCCTTCCGTGGTGTTCTCTTCGATGATTTGTCCGTGATCGAACATGAGCACCCGGTCGGCTACCTCTCTGGTGAATCCGATTTCATGGGAGACGACGATCATCGTCATGCCCGAACCGGCCAACTCACGCATCACATCCAGGACTTCCTTGATCATCTCCGGGTCCAGGGCCGAGGTCGGCTCGTCGAACAGCATGATTTTGGGCTGCATGGCCAGGGCGCGGGCAATGGCGACCCGTTGCTGCTGGCCACCGGACAGCTCGCCCGGATACTTGCTGGCCTGCTCGGCGATCCCCACCCGCTCCAGGAGTTGTTCGGCAATTTCCTCTGCCTCACGAGCCGGCAGCTTGCGCACTTTCATGGGCGCGAGGGTGATGTTGTCCAGAGCCGTCAGGTGGGGAAAGAGATTGAACGACTGGAAGACCATGCCTACGTCGCGCCGGATGGCGTCGATGTTGCGCACGTCGTTGGAAAGCTCAATGCCGTCGACGATGATGTCCCCGCGCTGGTGTTCCTCCAGCCGGTTGATGGTGCGGATGAAGGTGGACTTGCCCGACCCGGACGGCCCCACGACCACTACGACCTCGCGTTCGCGTACCGAGGTGGTCACGCCCCGCAAGGCGTGGAAGTTGCCGTACCACTTGTGCACATCCCTGCACACGATCATGTCGGATGTATCGATTGTTGATTCGCTCGCGGCCATGTTGCTCCGGCTCCGACTAATTCCAGTTTCCTTGACGGCGTCTACAAATTGGTGTGGCGTTCACCCGCTTTGCCTGCTGCCACCCGCACCATGCCCGTTTCGGCCTGTCTTGCCCGCGCAAAAGCGGGAGGCCAAGTGCAGGCTGAGTGGCAACATCAAAATCGAGTATGTTGGTCCGATGCCCTATCTTTGCCCGACTCGGAGATGTTGCTCGACTCTTCTGCTGACGTAGGACATGGTGTAGGTAAAAATCCAGAAGACCAAGGCCAGGAACAGGAACAGCTCCCTGGCGCTGGCCAGGTACTCCGCGTTGCCCTGTATAAACGCCCGGCTGAACTCAACCACGTCCAACATGCCAATGATGTACACCAGGAGGGTGTCCTTGAACAGGGAGATGAACTGCCCCACGATGGCGGGTATGACGTTGCGGATGGCCTGGGGCAGGGAGATTAGCACGGTGGTCTGCCAGCCGGCCAGCCCCAATGCCCGCGCCGCCTCCACTTGGCCGGGGTGAAGCGCCTGCAAGCCTCCCCGGATATTCTCCGCCATGTACGCCGAGCTGAAAAGGGTAAGAATCACCCCGGCCCGAAACAGGGAATTGGTGGAGAAGTCCTGCGGGAAGGCCAAAGGCACCAATACCTGGGACATGAACAGGAGCGTAATCAGCGGCATGCCCCGCATTACCTCGATGAATACCACGCACAGCAGCTTAACCAACGGCAAACGGCTGCGCCGCCCCAGGGCCAGGGCGATACCGAGGGGCAGGCTGAGGATGATGCCGGTCACCGCCAGCAGCAAGTTCAGCATCAGGCCACCCCAGTATGTGGTCGACACGGGTTGCAGGCCCGGAACCCCCGGCAGACCCCGCACCAGGACCAGGGTGACCAGGTAAACCAGGATGCCCAGGATGGCTATCCAGCGGACTGTGCCCAGGGGCGTGTACCGGGCCAGCACCCATCCTGCCGCCACTGCGGGCAGGTTCGCCGCCAGCAGCAGCCGCACGTCCAGGCCCATCTGCTCCATGCTGTAGGGGAGAAAAGCGAAGGCGACCGTTACGGCCGCCACGCCAATGGCGATGCGTTTGGCAGCTGTGTCCAGGGACACGGCCCACACCATGCCCAACAGCACCGACACCAACAGCAGGGAGACCTGCGGCCGCCAGAAGCAGTTCTGACCGGGGCAGGCGAATTCCGTGTTGTACTGACCAATGATGAGCCGACCGCCCAGGGTTGCGATGACCCTCCAGTCGGCTTCCAGGAATATCCAGCGCAACCCAAACCAAAAGGCAAGGACCAGAAAAGCGGCGAATATGAAGGTCAGGACGGTGTTGTACCAGGAGCTGAACAGGTTGGCATAGGCCCAGCCCACGCCGCCGCGTTCCGTGATGGGAGGTGGGAGTGACACGCCCGGCGGCGTGCCCGTTGCAGATGCCATTCGCTTAATTCCCCACCAACCGGATGCTCCGGTTGTACAGGTTGCCGATCAATGAATAGGTCAGGCTCATGGCCAGGTAGGCCGCCGCAAGCAGGACGTAGATGGACACTGCCGGAGCCGTTTGTGTCATGGTCTTGGCGACGTTGGCCAAATCCGAGTAGCCTATGGCTCCGGCCAGGCTGCTGTTCTTGGTCAGGTTAAGGAATTGGCTGATCAGCGGGGGGATGATCACCCTCAGGGCCTGGGGAAAGGTGACATGGCGCAGGGCCGCCATGGGGGCAAGGCCCAGAGACCGGGCTGCTTCCGTCTGGCCCCGGCCTACCGATTGGATGCCGGCCCGGACAATCTCGGCGATGAACGAAGATGTGTAAATCACCAATCCGGTCAAGAGCGCCATGAGACCGCCGGAGATTGTGAAGCCCCCGGCGATGCGTCCGAAAGTGCCCTGTGGGGCCGGGACCGAAATGACAAAGGGAGAGTCGCCAAACGCCGCGCCGACGAACAGCCACCCGACAACCGCGGTGGCAACGGCTGTGACACCGCTTGTAATGAGGGGGTAGGAAGGCCTTCCGGTGAGGGTCTCGCGTCGGGTCAATGCGCGGTGCAATACCACTGCGGCAATGATCGAGGCTAGGACAACAGCCAGCCATACCCAAGCAGCGTCCCGATTGGTCGGCCATGGCCACGGCAGCGACAAGCCCGCGTTGTTGATGTAAATCCTATCCGCGATGACGTATCCCTGACGGACCGGAGGCAACGCCAGCACCACGTAGAACCAGAAGAACAGTTGCACCAACAGGGGAATGTTGCGGAAGACCTCGATATAGATTAGAGAGGTCCTGGACACCAGCCAGTTGCCTGAGATGCGGGCCACGCCCACCACGACTCCCAAGGCCGTGGCCAGGATGACGCCCACAATGGAGACGACAATGGTGTTGGTGGCGGCAACGCCAAAGGCGTAGCGGAAGGTATCCGAGGACTCGTAGGGGAGAAAGTGCTGCCCGATGGGGGTCTGGTACTCGCGGGACAGGAAGCTGAACCCGTGGGGAATCTCCCGTTCCTGGATGGTGTTGGTGATGTTGGTGAAGAAGGTGGTGACCAAGACCACCACCAGGACGCCCGATATGATCTGCAGCGCCCACTGTAGAACAAGGGCGTGCCGCCAGAGTGGCACGCCCTTGTAGTAGGTAAGTCCTCGCAACGCCTCGATCATGACCATGGCGCAGAGGATTGTCGCAGAGGAGCGAGCGGGTTACCGCAGAGGAGCGGAGTAAATCTGGCCGCCCTTGGGACAGTCCGAACAAGCAGCGTCGGCCCACAGGGCATTGCGGCCGCCCTCACGGGGGAGATTGATGCCGCCAGAGCCGAGGTTGCGGTCGTAGATTTCACCATAGTTGCCTACGCTCCCGATTACGTCCTGGGCCACGGTCTGGCTGAGGCCCAGGGTTTCCTGGCCGAAGGAGCCTGCCAGTCCGAAGAGACGGTCAACCTTGGTGTCTCCGGTACTTTCGGTCGGTACGGCATCGGAAGTAACGCTGTACGCCTCGGCGTAGATCAGGATGGCCATGACGGTCTTCACGATGTCGAACCACTGCTCGTCACCGTGAGGGACCACCGGACCGAGCGGCTCCTCCGAGATGGTCTCGGGAAGGATTACGTGGGCATCCCGGTCCTCGAAGGCACTGCCAATGGCGGCCAACTGGGAGCGGTCGTTGGTGAAGGCGTCGCACTGCTGGCTCTGATATGCCGCCACCACCGCGTCGGTGTCCTCGAAGGTGAGCGCATTGATGTTCAGGTCGTTCTGGTTGGAGAAGTCCTGCAGGTTCAACTCGGTGGTCGTACCCTGGGTCACACAGACGGTGGCGTCCCTAAGCTCCAGGGAACTGGAGATGCCCAGGTCCTTCTGCACCATGAATCCCTGGCCGTCGTAGAACATGGTCTGGGTGTAGTTGCCCCACTGGGCGTCCCGGGACGTGGTCCAAGTGACGGTGCGAACCAACAGATCCACCTCGCCGGACTGGATGGTGGGCCCGCGTTCGGCAGCGGTGATCAGTCGAATCTCGAAGGCATTCGCATCGCCCAGGACGGCGGCGGCCACCGCGCGGCAAAGGTCGATATCGAAACCGACATTATTGCCGGCATCGTCCAGATAGCCGTAGCCCGGCACGTCGTTGCGGCTGGCACAGATGAGCTTGCCTCGGTCCTGGACTGTCTGGAGACGGGACCCGGCCATCTCGGCCGGCATATCACCCGTCGCCTCAAGGTCCATCACCATGGCTTCCAGCTCGGCGATTTTCGCGTCGCGTGCACTTATCTCGTCTTCCAAGGCTGATGTGTCGACAGCCTCACAACCGACGGCAACCAAGGAGATGGCCATCAAGAGCCCTGCCAGAATTAGCCACTTTCGGAACATGGTAAACGTACCTCGCTGAACTAATGTTATTAAATTAACTATACAGCTAGGGCGGTATGGTTGCAATCGCCCCGCGGGGGATGGCTGACGGCCTTGAGGAAGTAGCGCACACCGGGGAGTCGGGGCTTCCATTGCCCAAGGCGTCCTCCCAGGCAATGGGTGCCGGCCGGCATGTCCGGGGTGCGTCAGTGGACCCGCATCTGGTTCCACCGTTCCCGGAAGTGCTGCACCCGCTGCCGCCATTCCTTGGGTGATGCCTCCCCGCGTGTGGCCGGCCCTCTGCCTTCGAACCGGACATGCGGCTGGCAGGGACGAATTCGGACTGGACAACCGGGCCTGGAAGATGTTTGGGCCGTGGCCGTCAACACCCGTACGCAGGCCCGGTCCGGTACATTGGGTTGGACAAGCCGGTCCCCATGCCGAACCCATCGGCCTCGGACCGGGGGTGGGGAAGTCTTCCGGATCGGGAAAGCGACCGCTGGGCCCGCGTTTTGCCAAGGTTCCGGGATATACTGTGGCGCCGTGTTCGAACCGGCCCGGCGGCCGCGTCGCAGCCGGTGTTCCCGCCGAAGTCCCTGTCCCTGCATGTCCCCCGAATTCATCAACACGCTGGGTGTCTGGCTCGAAGTGGCCGTCACCGTCATGGGTGCAATGCTGTTCGCGCTGTGGGCGGGGACCGTTGTCTGGACCATTAACGACATCCGGGCCAGGTCCTGGGACGTGCTGGCCATGCTCCTGGCCGCTGTCCTGGTGATTCTGGTTCCCTTTGCCGGCCTGGTGGTCTACATTCTGGTCAGGCCGCGCGAAACCTTGGCGGACACCTACAACCGGGCCCTCGAGGAGGAGGCACTGCTGCGCGAGGCGAACGTGTCATTCTTCTGCACCGGCTGCAGTCGCCCGGTACGCGACACATGGGTGTTCTGCCCCCATTGCCAGGTTCAGTTGTTGCAGGCGTGCCCGGCCTGCGGCCATGCGGTCCGTCCCGAGTGGACGGTCTGTGCCCAATGCGGAACCGCGCGCGGTGCCCAGCCCGCGCGGCAGTATGCGCAGGCGGAGGCCGGTGCGGAACCTTGGAACCAGGCCGCCGCCGTCCCCGACGCCCGGACCGCGTCCGCCGAACAGGTCCCCGGACGCTAAATTCCCCGGTCTCCGGGCGGGATCCCCGACCGCGGCGACCGTTCGCAACAGCGCGGCGCAGGTTGAACTGCCTTGTGCCGATCTGCCATATTCATGGCGTTGATGCACCATGGCAAGGCCGCCGGATGCACCTTGGTTGGACAAAATGCACGTCCACGGCCCCTTGATTTTGTAACATGTGCCCAAACCCAATTCGTTCCGGCGGCTGTAGGATTGTGCAATTGTAGCCGCGACGGGCGGAGCCTTGCTCGCGTACCAAACCAGGAGTACTACTGACATGGCCCTAGATTGCAAGACCGGCGCTGACGTCACCGAGGCCATCAAGGCCAGCGGCGTCAATATTGTGGATGTCCGGTTCACCGACCTGTTCGGCCAGTGGCACCACTTTTCAATTCCATCCGAGAGCTTTGATGCGGAAGAGGCATTTGAAGAGGGTCTCGGATTCGACGGCTCTTCCATCCGCGGTTTCCAGAGCATTGACGAGAGCGACATGATCCTGAAGGGCGATCCGACGACCGCCCACCTGGATCCGATTGCCGACGACCGGTTCCCGACGCTGGCCTTCATCGCCAATGTCTACGACCCGATCACCCACGAGCCCTACGGCAAGGGCCCCCGCAACGTGGCGGAGAAGGCCGAGGCCTATCTGAAGTCCACCGGCATCGGCGACACCGCCTATATCGGCGCCGAGGCGGAGTTCTTCATCTTCGACAGCATCTCCTACGCCACGGGCCGCAACTTCCAGGGCTACGAGATCAACAGTTCGGAAGGCCCGTGGACCGGCGGCGAGGTCAGTGGCGGCCACAAGGTGGGCTGGAAGGGCGGCTACTTCCCCGTGCCCCCGACGGACTCGATGCAGGATGTCCGGTCCCACATGGTGCGCACCATGATCGACTCCGGGCTGGATGTCGAGGTACACCATCACGAGGTGGGCACGGCCGGCCAGGCCGAGATCGATCTGCGGTTCGACACGCTGCTGCGCTCGGCCGACAACATGCAGCTGTACAAGTACATCGTCAAGAACATCGCCAAGGCCAACGGCAAGACCGCGACCTTCATGCCCAAGCCCCTCTTCGAGGACAACGGTTCCGGCATGCACACCCACCTCAGCATCTGGAAGGACGGCGACAACACCTTCGCCGGCGACGGCTACGCCGGGCTGAGCGAAACGGGCCTGCACTATATCGGCGGCGTGCTCAAGCACATCAACGCCCTGCTGGCCTTTTCGGCACCCCTGACCAACTCGTACCGGCGCCTGGTGCCCGGCTACGAGGCCCCGGTGGTGGTGGCCTACTCCGCCCGCAACCGTTCCGCCGCCTGCCGCATTCCGATGTACTCCGGATCGCCCAAGGCCAAGCGCGTGGAGTTCCGCTGTCCGGATCCCGGCGCCAACCCCTATCTGTCCTTTGCGGCCCTGCTGATGGCGGGCCTGGACGGCATTCAGAACAAGATTGAGCCGGGCGAGCCGGGCGACATGGACCTGTACGAAGAGGACGCCATGTCCCAGGTGGATTTGGTCAAGGGTTCGCTGGGCGAGGTCCTGGACGAGCTGGAGAACGACCACGAGTTCCTCCTGCAGGGCGGGGTCTTCACGCCGGAGCTCATCGAGTCGTACGTCGAATACAAGCGCTACGAGGAAGTGGACGCCATTCGCCTGCGCCCGCATCCCGAAGAGTTTGTGATGTACTACGGGATTTAACCCGTTCCGACAGTCAGAGATGCCGGGAGCCCGGTCCGATCGGACCGGGCTCCTGCATAATAGGGTCGCGCCACCCCTTTCGTTTCGGCATCCGAACCATGGCCAAGGCCATCACCGCACCCACCAACAAGAAGCTGGGACAACTCCTTCGGTCCGAAGGGGTTGACTTCGTCTGGCTCCAGTTCAGCGACATCGAAGGCCAGATCAAGCAGATCACCATTCCCGCCCGGCAGTGGACCGAGGTGGTGGACCACGGCCAGTGGTTCGACGGCAGTTCCATCCAGGGGTTTGCGCGTACGGTCGAGAACGACATGTACCTGATGCCCGATCCCTCCACCTTCGCGCTGATTCCATGGGAGTCGGGAACGTGTACGGCCCGGGTCATCTGCGATGTGCTCCTGCCCAACGGCGATCCCTTCCCCGGCGATCCCCGCTATGTCCTGAAGCGGCAGCTGGAACGGGCCCGCGGCATGGGTTTCGAGTACAACATTGCACCCGAGCTGGAGTTTTTCCTGTTTCGACGGCACGAGGACGGAGAGGTCCTGCCCTTGCAGCCACTGGACCAGGCCGGCTACTTCGACATCTCCATCGACATCTCCCGCAGCATTCGGCGCAAGATTGTCGAGGCGCTGGCCGAGATGGGTGTGGTCATCAACGCCTTTCACCATGAAGTGGCGGAGGGCCAGAACGAACTGGACATGCGCTACGGTCCGGGCCTGCAGCTGGCCGACAGCACGGTGACGGCCCGCATCGCGGCCAAGGCCGTGGCCCACCAGCACGGTCTCTTTTGCTCCTTCCTGCCCAAGCCGATGACGGGGAAGTCCGGCTCGGGCATGCACGTGCACCAGAGTCTGTTGGATCCGGTGACCGGCCGGAACCTGATGTACGACGACGGTCACCCGTATCGGCTGAGCCAGACGGCCCTGCATTTCATCGCCGGCCAGCTGGAGCATGCCAAGGCCATGGCCTGCGTGGTGGCTCCGCTGGTCAACAGCTACAAGCGCCTGGTGTCCGGATTTGAGGCTCCGGTCAAGATTTGTTGGGGCCGCACCAACCGGGGCGCCCTAATCCGGGTGCCGCGCACCACGCGCGACCGCAGCATCAGCACCCGCTGCGAACTGCGCAGTCCCGATCCCAGCGCCAACCCCTACCTGGCCTTTGCCGTCATGCTGGCGGCGGGCCTGGACGGCATCGAGAAGGAAATGCAGCCGCCCAATCCCCTGGAAGAGGACCTGTTCCGGGTAACGGACCGCCGCCACGGATACGAATCCCTGCCGGACAGCCTGGGTGCCGCGATCGAATATCTCCGGGACAATCATGTTCTGGCGGACGCGCTGGGACCCCACCTGCACGATACCTACGTGGAAGCCAAGACCCAGGAGTGGATTGAGTTCCGCACACACGTCAGCACCTGGGAGCTGAATCAATACCTGGCCACCTACTAGCCAACGCTTCCGGCCCGTGATCGCAGTTGTCGACTTCGGAAGCCAGTACTCCCAGCTGATTTGCCGTCGCATCCGCGAACTGCAGGTCCCGGCGGAGCTGGTCTCCTGGCTCAAGGCGGACACCTTCCTCGACACCCGGGATGTTCGGGGCGTGGTCCTTTCGGGCGGTCCCGCCAGTGTCTACGTGGACGGGGCGCCGTCACTGCCGGCCTCCGTGCTGGCCCGGGGCGTGCCGGTGCTTGGCATTTGCTACGGCATGCAGCTGCTGATGCAGGCCCTGGGCGGACGGGTGGAGCCGGCCACCACCAGGGAATTTGGGCAGGCCTCGGTCCGCCACACCGGGGAGTCGGCGCTGTTCCAGGACATCGAGACCGAATCAAGTGTCTGGATGAGCCACGGCGACCGGGTGGAGTCCCTGCCCGACGGCTGCCGGTCCATCGCCGCCAGCCAGGGCAGCCCGCATGCGGCCGTGGCCGCGGAGAACGGTCGCATCTTCGGTCTGCAGTTCCACCCGGAGGTCAGCCACACCGTCCGCGGGATGGACATCCTGGGCAACTTTGTGCACGGGATTTGCGGTTGCGACACAACCTGGACCACCGAGGAACTGGCAGACGCATGCATCAGGGACATCCGGGCACGCGTGCCCGCGGACGGGCATGTCCTGCTGGCACTCAGCGGAGGGGTTGACAGCAGCGTCGCGGCAGCCCTGGTCCACCGGGCCGTGGGCGAGCGCCTGACCTGCATCTTCGTCAACAACGGCCTCTTGCGGATGGGAGAGGCGGACCAGGTGCTGAGGGATCTGCAGGAGTGGAATCCACGGCTCCGCATCGAGCCCGTCGACGCCGTGGAGGACTTCCTGGAGGACTTGGCGGGGGTCGCGGACCCGGAACTCAAGCGAACCCGCATCGGTCACCGCTTCATCCGCATATTCGAGCGGGAGGCTGCGCGGCTGGCAGGGACGTGGGGTGCCGACGCACCCCGATTCCTGGTGCAGGGCACCATCTACCCGGACGTGATCGAGTCCGCTTCGGGCAGCGGCGAGGCGCACGCCCAAACCATCAAGACCCACCACAACGTCGGCGGCCTGCCGCCCGACCTGGACTTCGAGTTGATCGAGCCGTTGCGCATGCTGTTCAAGGACGAGGTGCGGCGGTTGGGCGCCGGGCTTGGCCTTCCCGTCTTACTGCTTGAACGACACCCCTTCCCGGGTCCCGGCCTGGCCGTGCGCATTCCGGGCGAAGTCACGTGGGAACGCTTGGAAACACTGCGCCGGGCCGACGCCATCTTCCTGGAGGAACTGCGTCGGGCAGGCCTGTACACCGCGACCGATCAGGCGTTCGCGGTGCTGCTGCCCGTGCAAAGCGTCGGTGTGATGGGGGATGGCCGGACCCTGCAGAATGTGGTCGCGCTCAGGGCTGTCAGTACGAGCGACTTCATGACGGCGGAGTGGACGCGGCTCCCGTGGGATTTGGTGGCCCAAGTGAGTACTCGCATCGTCAACGAGGTGCCGGGGGTCAACCGGGTGGTGCTTGACGTGAGCACCAAGCCGCCGGCCACGATTGAGTGGGAGTGAAGTCCGCCAACCATCGAGGCCAAGGTACACCGGTCAACGAACTGTCGGTGTCGCCTGCGGTGCGCGCAGACGGGTTCGGTGGCAAGACCGCACCGAATCCCCCGGGCAGCCGCGCCGAAGGGTACCCGGGGGCCAGGCCGGGAAATTCCCTGCAGCCCGGCCCTTCCACATGGTGGGGAGCGGCAAGTGCCGCTGTACGGCACGCGTTCTCAGGCCGGCGCGGGTGGCAGGGTGGACCGCGGCGATTGTGTGGAAAGGGGCAGGCGCACCGACAATGGCCCTATCATAAGGTGAACCTTGGCGTCAGGCGGTTGCCCGGCGCCGACCTTGGAGTTTACGAGTAGGAGTGGACACGGCACCGGATTGCCATGGGACGTTGGCTCAGGGTGCTGGCCCCGCTGTTTGTTTGTTTGGCCCTGGTTCGTCTGTACAGTTGGTACAAGGCGGAGGCCGCGCCGATTCCACCGGGTGTCCTGATCGGCTACGAGGACTACAGCGCCGCGAAGTCCGAAGCGGAAGTGGGCGACTTGATCAGGGCCCGCGTCGAGGACCGGGTTCTGGTTCTGTTCAACGGCGAGCGTTTGATTCTGGAGACGGAGGAGATCGGCCTGCGAATTGATACGCAGCGAATCCTGCAGGAAGCCGCCCAGTATCTGGAGGGCGATGTCTTCGTACGGTTGGTTCTGAGACAGGTGCTGGGGCTGCCGCCGGAAATCCACCATGTGCCAGTGTATTACGCGATCGATTTCGAACGGGCCCGGGCCTGGCTGCATGCCGTCAATGAGCGGTACCGGACCGAATCGCGGCCCTACCGGCTTCTGCCCGTGGACCGCGACTGGCTGGCCGGACAAGGGGACGCGGACGGCTCGTCACCGTCCGTCGATCTGGCGTTCATGCCCTATGCCTATCCCGACTGGACTTGGAAGGAGGGGCCGCGCGGCGTGCAGGTGGATGTGGACACATCGTTGACGACGCTGGCCGAGGCATTTCTGGGTCCCGGCGACCGGGTGTGGACACTCGCCACGGTGGAGGATCCGCCCTTGGCTCCCGAACTTGGCACACTGGCCGAAGCCTTGGACGATTTCACCGCCAGTTTTCATGGCTTCGCCTCGTTCTGGATGCAGGACCTGACCACCGGGGAGGTGGTGGAATTCGACAGCCAGGTGGCGTTTTCGGGCATGTCCACGCTGAAGCTGCTGGTGGTGATGGCCGTCATGGAGTCCATCGACGGGGTTGCCTCGGCGACCGACCTGGGCCAGTGGATCGATCTGGCCCTGGTGGACAGCAACAACGCGGCGGCCAACCTGCTGATGCAGTACCTGGGCGACGGCAGCGTGGTCGCCGGCGCCGCGGCTGTGACCGGCTTTGCCCGCAGCCTGGGCCTGGAGAACTCCTTTTACCTGACCGGTTACGACGACAAAACGCGGGTCGTGCCGCTGGTGACTCCGGCCAACCAGTCCGGTTGGGACACCCGTCCCGACACCCATCTGCAGTCCACGGCGGCCGACATGGGCCGGATTCTGGCTGGGATGTACGAGTGCACCCAGGGACGCGGCATCTTCATTGACACGTATCCGGACACCATCACCCCGGAGGAATGCCGGGACGCACTGTTCTATCTGTCCGGCAACCGGTTCCTCGAAATGCTGTGGGGTGGCCTGCCGGCGAAGGAGACGCAGACCGTGTGGCACAAGCACGGATTCTCCGACGAACAGCACGCCAACGTGGCGTTGGTATGGGGGCCGACCGGACCCTATGTGCTCAGTCTTTTTCTATACAAGCCCGGATGGCTCGACTGGGACCTGAGCAACAGCACAATGTACAACGTAAGCCGCATCACCTGGCGCTTAGAGGAACAGGCGGCCGCGGCGGGGGACCAAACCTTGCAGGCCGCCATGGAGCTTCCGACACCCCAGGGCTACGTACAGCAGCCCAACCGCTAACACGGAGGGCGCCCGCCGCGGCGCCCGTTCCGGTGCGGGGGCGAACCGACGGTTGGCCTGTTCCCCGGTCGAACCCGGCGGCCGACCAGAGTGGCGAAACACCTTGCTGGTCGGCCGCCACGAAATTACCGGTCGGTTTGTTCCGCCTTGGCCGTGAAGTCCATTTCAAAGACCAGGGGATCCGCCACCCATGTCACGACCGGCGGCATCGGGACGGAAATGTCCCACTCCTCCCGCGAAATGGTGGTCGTGCCGCTGCCGGTGAACTCGTGCTCGGACGCAAACCGTGCGGAAAGCGCAAAGGACAGGGGGATCTCCTTCCCCAGCACGCTGAGGGTTCCTTCCAACCGGCCCTCGAATTCCTGACCCACTTCCACCATGGCAGGCACCTCTGCAAAGCCTGTGGGGGTGAAGACGATGTCCGGGTAGGTGTTTGTCTTCAGGATGAACCTGTTGATGGCGCCGTTCCGTCGGTCGCTGTCCGTGACAAAGGTCGCGGCATCGATCACCACCGGCTCGAAGGTTGCGGCCATCAGGTCGGACGGCGTGGCTTGGAACGCCCCCGATACGGTCGAGGTCGCGCCCACCACCAGTTTGTGATTGCCTGCCAGGGTCTCCTCGACCAGGAATCGGACTTCGGTGGCAGTGGCGTCCAGCACGAAATCGGCAGGTTCAACCATCGTGACGGGTTCGTCCGGTTCTTCCTGGGCCGGCTGGGATTCGGCCGGGCTGTCCTCGGCTTGGGCTTCTTCCGGCTCCTGTGAGTCGTCCTCGACGGCCGTTTCGGGCATGGCGGGTGCGGGCATGTCGGCGCAGCTCGCCAACAACAGCAGCAGCAGAACCGCGGCAAGCGTTCGCAGCAGGGCCGGCCCAAATGCGGAGCCGGTTGTGTAGGTTGCGGTACGGGTCATGGCAAATCCGGATGTAAAGGGGTTTCAGGCGGAATTGATGATATTGGGTTGGACCAACCGTGGTTGTGGCAAGGGCAACCACGGTGATGACGGAGTGCAGGCCGGCACCCTTGGCGCCGGCAGTGGGTTGACGCTGGCCCCGAGCCTATGCGTGCGGACCTCGCTGCGGTGCGTCGGAAACGGGAAGAACAGAACTCCAAACTGGCTGGCCCTGCCCCCGTCGGGGATCAGGCGGAGGCGGGAGTCATCCCCAGCAACTCCTCGAAGTCTTCCCGCTCGAGAACCTCGCGTTCCAGCAGGGTTTCGGCCACAAGCTTCAAGTTCGCCATGTTGTCCTTCAGCAGTTCGAGGGTGCGTGCGTAGGCGCGATCGACCAGGGCGCGCACCTCCTTGTCGATTTTGCGGGCCACCGCTTCGCTGTACTGCCGCTGCTCCCCGATCTCCATGCCCATGAAGGGATTGTGTTCGCCCTGATTCAGCTGCATGGGCCCCAGGGATTCGTTCATGCCGTAGCGTGTGATCATGCTTTGGGCAATCTGGGTTACCCGTTCCAGGTCGTTCTCCGCCCCGGTCGTGATGTCCTCGAACACAAGCTCCTCGGCGGCGCGCCCGCCCAACAGGGCCGACAGCTGTGCCTCGAAGTCCGAGACGCTGAGCAGGTTCTTCTCCTCGTTGGGAAGCGGCATGACGTAGCCCAGCGCCTGTCCGCGGCTGATGACGGAAACCTTGCCGACATTGTCGGCAAGATCCAGCAGGGCCATCACGATGGCGTGACCGGCTTCGTGGTAGGCCACGTAGCGGCGCTCCTTCTCCGTGATGACCCGGCTCTTGCGGGCGGGGCCGGCCATGACCCGTTCGATGGCTTCCACCAGGTTCTGCATGGTGATGGAGTTCTGATCCTTGCGGGCGGCCAGGATGGCGGCCTCGTTCATCAGGTTTTCCAGATCCGCCCCCGCCAGGCCCGGGGTTTGGGCGGCAATGGCCTCCAGGTCCGTGTCCTCCGAGAGCGGCTTGCCGCGCGCGTGGACATCGAGAATGGCGTGCCGTTCGTGCCGCTCGGGCAGGTCGACCACCACCTTGCGGTCGAAACGGCCGGGTCGGAGCAGGGCCGGGTCCAGGATGTCGGGTCGATTGGTGGCGGCAATGACGATCACGTTGGTGCCGCTTTCGAACCCGTCCATCTCCACCAGGATTTGGTTGAGGGTCTGCTCGCGTTCGTCGTTGCCGCCTCCCATGCCGGCGCCCCGGTGTCGGCCGACGGCGTCAATCTCGTCGATGAAGACGATGCAGGGAGCCTGTTCCTTGGCCTGCTTGAAAAGGTCCCGGACCCGGCTGGCGCCGACGCCCACGAACATTTCCACAAACTCGGAGCCGGAACTGGAGAAGAACGGCACGCCGGCCTCGCCGGCCACCGCCTTGGCCAGCAGGGTCTTGCCGGTGCCGGGCGATCCCACCATCAGGACGCCCTTGGGGATGCGGGCCCCCAGTTCCTCGAACTTGGCCGGTTCGTTCAGGAACTCCACCACTTCCTGCAGCTCCTGCTTGGCCTCGACCAGGCCGGCCGCGTCGTCGAAGGTGATGTTGGTATGGTGCTCCGGTTCGACCTTCTTGGCGCGGCTCCGGCCGAATTGCAGCGCACGGTTGGGGCCGGCCCCGCTTTGGCGCATGATGAACAGGAAAAAGCCCAGGATGATCAGCATGGGCAGGATGATGAGGAACCCGCTCAGAATGGCCGCGAACCGGGGCGGATTGCGGAAGGTGATGTTCAGGGAGTTGAGGGCCTCGGGATTCACCCCGAGGTTGGCCAGACTGTCGTAGATGCTGGTCTCCATCTCCTTGCGGGAGCGCAACACGTTGTCGTTGTTGAGGCGCACCGCGATGGCGTCGCCCTCGACATCAATGCCGGCCAGCCGGCCCGTACTCGCCAGTTCCGCCACGCGGTTGAGGCCAATCGTGTCGTTGCGGGACGTGTTGAAGACCAGGAGCCGCACGGCCACCACGCCCACGATGACCAGCAGGATCCAGACCCATCCCTGGGACAGGAGATCGGACCATTTTTGAGGGGGACGGTTGCGGGGGCCGGAGCCGCCTTCCGGGTTGTTGGTCATAAAGTGGGGATGATCAAGGCACTGGATGGTTCAGCATAAGGCATGGTGTCGGAACGGCGCGTGATCGTATTGCCATCCGCATGGGGATGCGAGCGTCCCCGCACAACCGGGTCGCGTCCTGTCGATGCCATGGCCCTCGGAGACGAGATGCGCGTCGGTCCGTCAGTTCAGGGCGTCCAGCCGTTCCCTGATGCTGGTGCCCACCGCATGGGTGGGCGTACGGTGGACCGGCAGCATGCCCTTGTGCCAGCGCTGGTGCGGCATGGAGGCTTCCTTGGGCTTGTCGCTTATGGCCAACAGCAGGCAGCCGCGCTCGTTGAGCCAGTCGCACAGCTCGCGGACTTCCTGCGTGATGCAGATTTCCGATTCGAGCCGCTTGGCGGCCGCCATGGGGCTGCTGTGAATGCCCATGCGCCCGGTGGTTTCCAGGAACTCCTGTCGCCGAAACTGCTTGAACGGCGTGCGGTCGCCGGTCCGCGTGCACATCTGGTACTGGTCGTGAAGCTGGCGCAACTGCATGACCAGGGGCTTGTCCGTCTTGGTCGAAATCCAGCGCACCAGATGCAGGAACGACATTCGTTGGGCCACCAGGTCGCCAATCTCCTTGATGTTGGTGACGCCGCCCATGATCATCAAGCAGATGTAGATGATGTAGTCCTCGTTGTCCACCGTCAGGCCCTGGAACTCGGGGCGGCTGATCTGGTCGTAGACCCGGCGGAAGTTCTGGAAGTCGAAATTGGCCGACATGTGGACTTCCAGGGATTTGCGCAGGCTCGTCACGCGAGCATCGTTGATGACCTGATGGTTGCGGCCCTGGGCTCCGATGGCCGTCTTGTCGATGTCCACGATGACGGCGGTGCGACTGTCCATGGCCATCCGCGCCTCGGCCAAGCCCTCGATCCATTCCGCGATCAGCGACCAGCGGTTGGCGGACACCAGCAGGGGATGGATTTCCCACCTGAGCTCGGGCTCTTCGTGCACCGCCTCGTCGCCGATGAAGCAGGAGCCTTTCCAGTCGGCATAGGTGATCATCTTTTCAAACGCGACCAGATCGGAACCGCGCGTGTCGCCGACGAACAGAAGTTCCTGGATTTCGGTGTCGGAGCGCTGCTCCTGCATGTGGTCCACGATCCAGACCGCAACCTTGTTGTAGTCAGGGTCGGTCTTGCGCGGGATGTCGCTCGGGTCCAAGGCGAAGTCGCGGGCGCACTGGATGAAACCCTGATAGCGGCGGTCAACCGGCTGCAAATCGCGGAAGACGACTCGGTCCTCCAGGAACTCGGCAAGACTGACCAGGCCGTGGACCGCGTAGTCCGGTGTGGTGATTGAGGTGGTCAAGCTGAAATCCTCGCCTCTGCTAGGTGGATGTGGGGACGGCGCACGGAACCGCGCCGTTGGCGGCTACCAGGGCGTCGGTGTCCGGGTGCCACGAGTGCATCAACTCGGCGTTGAGCAGGCTGCCGCCCGCCGCGCCGCGAATGGTGTTGTGGCCCAGGGTCAGGAACTTGAAGTCGAACAGCGGATCGGGGCGCAGGCGCCCGGTCACCGTGGCCATGCCCGGTACGGATCCCGCCAGCCGATCCAGCCGCGGCTGGGGCCGGTCCTCGGCCTCCCGGTAGATGATGGCCTGCTCCGGCGCCGACGGCAGCCGCAGCTGCTGCGGCAGCGGATGGTATGCGCGCCAGGTTTCCAGGATCTCGTCGGCGGTGGGCTTGACATCGAATTCCACGCTGATGGCCTCCAGATGGCCGTTGCGCGTGGCCACGCGGTTGCAGTGGGCCGAAATCCGAAAGTCCGGCGGGATGATCCGCTCGCCGTCGAAGCGCCCCAGCAGCTTGTGCGGCTCCTTTTCCTCGACCTTGGCCTCCTCGTCGGCAATGTACGGCACGATGTTGTCCAGGATGTCCATGCTGGGGATCCCGGGGTAGCCGGCGCCGGATATGGCCTGCATGGTGCAGACGAACAGGCGGGAAATGCCGAAGCGTTCGTGCAGGGGGTGCAGGGCGGAGACCAGGTGGGTGGTGGTGCAGTTGGCGTTGGTGACGATGTAGCCGTCCCAGCCGCGCCGCCGCTGCTGGATGGGAATCAGGCCGATGTGGTCCGGGTTGACTTCGGGGATGAGCAGGGGCACATCGTCCGCATAGCGGTAGGCGCCGGCATTGCTGTAGACGCCGTAACCCGCCTGGGCGAAGGCCCTCTCGGCCGTGCGGGCCTGGTCGGTCGGCAGGCCGCTGAACACGATGGTGCATTCGATGCCGGGTTCCACCGGCTGCACCACCATGCCGCGGACGGCCTCCGGCATCGGATCGCGCAGGATCCAGGTACAGGCTTCGGCATACGGTTTGCCCGCGCTGCGCTCCGAGGCACAGACCGCGGTCAGACGGAACCAGGGATGCTTGTCCAGCAGCGACACGAAGCGCTGCCCGACAGCGCCGGTGGCGCCCAGAACACCTACGTCAATCCGCTTGTTCATTGCTTGCGACAGATGCCGACTCCGGTCAATTGGGAACGATTATGGATGGGCGAAGGCCAGGTCGACAACATCGCTCAGGACGCCGGCTGCCGTGGCATCCACTCCGGCGCCCCGTCCCTGGAGGACCAGGGGCTGGGGGTTGTACCAGCCGCTGCGAAACTGGACCAGGTTGTCCGTGCCCTGAAGCTGTCCCAGGGGACTGTCCAGCGGCACTTCCTGCAGGCCGACCCGCACGGCATCCGCCGACACCGAGGCCACGTAGCGCAGGCAGGCATTCCGCCGGGCAGCGTCGGCGCAGCGGGTTTGGAAGCCATGATTCATGGAAGGCAGCGCCTCCATGAACTCGTCCACGGACAGGTCCGCGGCCTCCTCCGGATACAGACTTTCAATCCCGACATCCGCCAGCGACAGGCCCAAACCAATGCCGCGCGCCAGGATCAGGGCCTTGCGCGCCACGTCAACCCCGCCCAGGTCGTCCCTCGGATCCGGCTCGGTGTAGCCGGAGGCCTTGGCCTCGGACACCACTTCGCTGAAGGCCTTTCCCTGCTGCAGACCGGTCATGACATAGCCCAGCGTCCCGGACAGGGCGCCGTCCATCGAAGCCACGGGGTCTCCGCTGCCGACCAGGCGGTGCAGGGTGGCCACGACCGGCAGGCCCGAGCCCACGGTGGTCTCCCAGCGGCTGCGTCCCAGATTCCACGTGCCGGCGGGCGTGTGGGTCAACCGGTTCCAGACGGCCAGGTCCTGGGTCAGCGGTTTCTTGTTGGCCAGGACAATGCGGTGGCCCGCCGCCAACGCCCACTGCAGGGCGTCGGCCGTCGCGTCGGCCGCCGAACAGTCCACCACCACGGATCCCGGAGCGGTCCCCTGTTGCGCCGCCGCCAAGGGTGCATCGCAGGCACTGCCGCCGGCCCATTCGGCCAACGGCCGGCCGGCGGCCTTGTGCTTCAGGATGCCCGCCAGTTCGGTGTCCGGCAGGCCGTCGGTCCCGGTGCAGACCAGGCCCTGGCTGTCGCTGACGGCGCGGATGGACAGGCGCAGGCCGTAGTGGCGATCGTGAAAGGCGCGTTGGCTCAGAACCTGGGAGACGAAAGAACGACCAACGCTACCCAACCCCAGCACAACGACGGGAACATCAACCATGAACCGGGTGAATCCGTCTCCTCGGGATAAACGCAAATTCTAGCACAGCAAACACCGTCGGAATCCAGTCCTGCGCGAAGGGATTCGGACCGGATTCGGTCAGGAAAATGCCGCCGGACACGCGTGTCCGGCCCGGATGGCCGGGGCCATCAGCCGGTGGGCTGCGCCAGATTGAAGGCTCGGTGCAGGGCATTGACCGCGGCGTCGGCGGCGTCCCGCACCACCACCAGGCTGATCATGGTGTCGCTGGCACCCTGTGCGATGGATACAACGTTGATCCGGGCATCGCCCAGGGCCGAGAAGACCCGGGCCGCGATGCCCGGCGTATGGCGAATGGCCTGGCCCACGGCGGCCACGATGACGATGTCGGGATCACCGTCGATGCGCTCGATGTAGCCGCGGTCCAGCTCCATGGAGAACTCCCGGCGCAGGGCGTTGATTACCATGTCGGCCGAATCATCCGGCACCACGAAGCAGATGCTCTGCTCGCTGGAACTTTGGCTGATCATGAGCACGTTGGCGTTCACGTCCGACACGGCGCGGAAGGCCCGGGCCGCGATGCCCGGCACGCCGATCATGCCGCGCCCCTCGATCATGATCATGTTCATGTCCCGGATGGCCGAGATCGCCTTGATCCCGGCCTGCCGCGCACGGTGTTCGTCCGCGATGACCCGGGTGCCGACATGATCCGGTTCGAACGTGTTGAGGACCCGCAGGCCAATGCCCTTGCGGATGGCGGGCCGCACGGTCTTGGGATGGATTACGCGGGCGCCGTAGTAGGCCAGTTCGGCAATCTCGGGGAACGTGATTTCGCGCAGCGAGCGCGCGTCCGGCACCACCTTGGGATCGGCGGTCTTGACTCCGCTGACATCGGTCCAGATTTGGATTTCGTCGGCATCCAGGGCCGCTCCCAGGATGGCCGCCGAATAGTCCGACCCGCCCCGGCCCAGCGTGGTGTGGAGCCCGTCAAACGTGGATCCGATAAAGCCGCCGGTGACCACCGCCCTGCCCTGCGCCAGCAGGGGCGTCAACTGGGTTTGGCAGCGTGCTTCGGTTTCGCTGACCAGGGGTTCCGCCGCACCGAAGTTGTCGTCGGTCACAATGAGGGAACGGGCGTTGGCGTGCACCGCCGCAATGCCGGCGGACTTCAACACCTCGGTCAGCAGTGGCGCCATTACCTGTTCGCCCGTGCCGCAGATCCAGTCGTTGCCGCGGGGCGTCAGTTCGCCCAGCACGGCGATGCTGTCCAGGACCCGCCGCAGTTGACGGATGGTTTCCTCCAGATCCTCGGTGAGTCGCCAGCGCACGTCGGCATCGTCGACGAGCGCCTCCACCACCTCCGCATGTTGGGTGCGCAGCCGGTTGCAGGTGGCTTCGGTCCGGTCGCGGTCGGCGTTGGCCGCGGCCTGGGCCGCGGCGGACAGCAAGTCCGTCACGCCACTCATGGCGCTGGTGACCACCACCACGCCCGGGCGAGTCCGCTGGGCGTCCAGTTCCCTGCGGACGATGGCCGCCACCTGTCGCAGGGTCTCCACACTGCCGACGGATGTGCCGCCGAACTTCATCACAATCATTTTTGAAGTCTCCGCAGAGGGGAAAGCGCGAGTCGGATACTCGCTCAACGGGTGTGCGGTGCTTGCAACACGAAGACGCCGGCAGTGGCTTGCCACTTGGCCGCCGAGGGATTTTTCACTTGCCGCGTTCCGGCCAGGTAGATCGAGTCAACCACCTGGATCCGTTCCATCAGGCAGAACTCCAGGAAGTCGGCGATGGTAACCGCCTGCCAGCGTCGGGCTCCGTGCCAAGGCTCAGGCAGAATGGGGGATTCCGGCATGCGGCCCTTCAGCACCAGGTCAAGCCGGGCTCGCCAATGGCCCCAGTTGGGCAGACTGACGACGACCTGTCGGCCCACCCGCATCATCTCCTGCAGGACCCGAACCGGCCGATTGAGGTAGTGCAGGGTCTGACTCAGGATGACGTAGTCCACGGACTGGTCCGGATAGTCCTCCAGGCCGTCGTTGAGGTTGCCCTGAACCACGGTCAGGCCCTTGCCGACGCAGTCCATCACGGCCTCCTCGTGCAGTTCGATGCCGGTTCCGCGGACGGCCTTGGCCTCGATCAGGTAGGCCAGCAGTTCGCCCGTGCCACAGCCCAGGTCGAGCACACGGCTGCCCTCGGTCACCAGTTCGGCGATGGCCGTCAGGTCGGGCCGGATTCGGACGTTGTGCATGCGGAGGGTGGTTCAGGCCTGGCCCGCGGCCAGCCCGTTGAGGTAGTTGGTCAGGATCCGGGTCATCCTGTCCGGCTCCAGGAGAAAGGCATCGTGGCCCCAGACGCTGTCGATGTCGACATAGGTGACAGTGATGCCCAAGGCGTTCAGGGCCCGCACCAGGTCGCGGCTTTGGTGGCTGGGGTAGAGCCAATCGCTGGTAAAGCTCAGCACCAGGAATTTGACGTCGACGGCTTGGCGGAAGGCGTCCGCCAGTCGGCCCGTGGCCTGGGTCAGGTCGAAGTCGTCCATGGCCTTGGTGACATAAAGGTAGGCGTTGGCGTCAAAGCGTTCCGGAAACTTCTGGCCGTTGTACAGGAGGTAGCTTTCCACCTGGAACTCCGGTTTCAGGAAGTCGCGGCCGGTGCGACCGGAGGCGGAGTCCCGATTCAGCCGGTCACCGAACTGCTTTTCGTGCATGGACTGTTCGGACAGGTAGGTGATGTGGCCCACCATGCGCGCCACGGCCAGGCCGGCATCCGGCTTGTCGGCTTGGTCGTAGTAGTCGCCACCATGCCAGTACGGATCGCGCGTAATCGCCTCGCGGCCGACGGCATCGAAGGCGATCTGCATCGGGCTATGGCGTGCGGTGGTGGCAATCGGCATGGCGCTCACCAGGCGGTCGGGATGGTGGGAGGCCCACTGCAGGACCTGCATGCCGCCCATGGAACCGCCGGCCACGCTGAGCAGCTTCGCGATGCCCAGGTGGTCAATCAGGCGGACCTGCGCCTCCACCATGTCGGCAATGGTCACGATGGGGAAGTCGAGGGCCCAGTGCCGGCCCGTGGCGGGATTGATCTCGGCCGGTCCGGAGGAGCCGGAGCAACTGCCCAGGACGTTGCTGCAAATCACGAAGAAGCGGTTGGTGTCGAAGGCCTTGCCGGGGCCGATGCAGTCGTCCCACCAGGGCCGCGATGCGGGGCGGTCGGGCATGCGCCCGGCCGCGTGCTGGTTGCCGCTCAGCGCGTGGCAAATCAGGATCGCATTGCTGCGGTCCGCATTCAGTTCGCCGTAGGTTTGGTAGGCCAAGGCGACCTCGGGCAGCTCCTCGCCACAGGCGAAGCGGAAGGGACCGAACCTCAGGAACCGGTCCACGGCTTGGATCTCGCCCTGGTATCGGCCATTGAGCGCAACGGCAGGTGGCGGCTGGGCTACGGTTGCTGACATCAAAAAACCCCCTGTGGGAAGGGGGATGAAGAGGGTCCCGGACGGACCGCGCTCTCATCTCCCAGAACGAATTCTGTCGGAATTAGCACCCTGCCCGGCGGTGGCGGACGGGTTGCCGAAGCTTCACAGGGCCGATTCCCTCCACTTCTCTGGATGAGGCAACTGTTTAGTTGTGGTCGGGATTATGGCTGTGCGGACAGCCTGTGTCAAATTGGGACTGTTGCCAATACGCGCGGGATTGAAGGAGGCGGCGTGCCAAGCATCGCCAGACTCCTGTATCGTCACGCCTGTGCATTCCCTTGCCCCGGGATTGCGGGGCCGGCTGCCCAAGTGCAAGTTGTGGGAGCCCGAGGTTTGGGAGCCCTGGGTCAGCCGCAGGATGGTGTCGTTCCGGGGTCTTCCGGATGACCATCGAATCTCGACGTGGCCGCTCCAAGCCCCTACGGTCTGCGGAAGCTTGGGAGTTGGATGGCCGCGGCCCCAAACTCGGTGGACGGCCACGATATGTAGGCGGCCCAACGGTCCCACAACGCCTTGCGCGGTCCTCCAGGGCAGGATTTGCCGGATTCGTTCAGTCCCCCTGCCGGTCGCGCAGCACCTTGGACGAGTCATCCAGGCAGCACCGGACACATGGGAGGGCTTTTTCCAACCTCCCGGACAACGGCGGCATCGAGCCGGTCCCCGGACGACCAATCTTGACTGCCAAACGTTGACAACACCGGTAACAGGCGGTCCAGGAGGGTCACGTCGCCTGTTTCGCAACCTTGCTGTGCCTCGGCAGGCGGCACAGGACAGGGATAGGGTCCCGCCGGGCCCGAGGCGGCTTCGGGGCCCCTCCCGTACATGCAGATCGTCCGGGCGGACAGTGGCTGTCGGTTCCTGCCCGGTGGTGGATGGTGGCGTGGTGGCTGTGGCGAGGAGTGCGGAAATGGATACAGGGCGATGGCATCCAAACGGGTTAGGGGTTGAATCCAATCAGCCGACACAGGTAGTCCTTGTTCCAAGCCGCCGCCAGCCGCGGGTGGGCAATGCCCGCCCTGGAGACCGAGCCTGCCGCAGCAGGATGTGGGTGATGCGCTGGGGACAGCCATGTTGTGTTGTGGGTGGCGTGGCCCGTGCGGATGCAGCTGTGGTTCTTGACCCGTTCCCGTCGGAACGGGTCCTCCAGGTGACTGTGGCGACCTTTGTGGTGGACTTGGACGTGCAACCCATAATCCGTCCCCTGCTCCCGGCCCCGGCGCACCATCGCCTTTGGGCAACCCCACTCGCAGGGTGCCCGATCGAGGGTCCTGATGCAGCCCGCCCGGCACAGTACCCTCCGTTTCCGCAGGGTGCTGTGGTGACAGACTGGCAGCGTGTTGTGTTATTCAATTTTGAAAAACATCAGCATCAATACATGGGGTACTTCTGCGATAGTGCCTTCAACAGTTTCGTATTGGTACAACCCGGCCGGCATTCCACAGAATGTGATAATGTCTCCTTCAAGAAGCCTTGATGGCATGTTGCGCGACTGTTGATTGGTTGTCATGTAGACATGGTTGTACAACCCAATGAATTCATCATAGGCCATTGATACCAAATACGATGGACTCTGCAAATCGTAAAGCGCTTGAAAAACACCAACTGTAAATTGATAGATTTCACCCTCATGTCTTTCAATGTAACGGTACAAATCGTCATAGGTTACAGTGTTCAGTGTTTGCAGACAGGGATCCGGTGTAGGCGTGTTGGTAGGACCCGGTGTGTGAATTGGACGCGGTGTACGCGTGGCCGTAGGTTCAAGGGTTGGCGTTGTTTGTTGCCGACGGGTTGGAGTAGGGGTTGCCACTGATACTGGCGGCTTTGGTTGATTTGTTTGTGGTTGGTCGACTCCGGAGCGTTGTGCTGTTTGCAATCCTGGCACGATCAGGGCGAGCAGCAACAATACGATAATAATACTAAGCGCAATGATAAGCCAGAAAGTGTTTTTGGGCGGCTTGCCATTCGTCTGGCTGGGGGAATCCGATGATGGTGGATTGTTTGAATTCATTGTAAAATTGTTGTTGTGCGCCTTGCTGAACAACAAAGGTATTGCTCATAATTCTGTGATGCGCCATTGGCACGTCAATAAGTGAAGCGAAGCCCACGGTGCAGACATGCGGAATAACCCACAGGATCATGGAACCGGCATTGGCATTGAGTTGAATTGACTGCTCATGATTGAGCCCCCTGTTGCAAGGATGATGCGCTTATCACAACACTCCAAAAGAAGGGCACGGAGTACTTTCCGCAACGCCGAACCCGGACTTGTACCAATCCATCACAATTGAGTTGCTTGCACCACCTGCCGGGCCTGCGCCTCCGTCAGACAGGAGGGGGCCGTGCCCGCCCTGCCGATGGGCGCGCACCTTGACCCGCCCGTCCGGTACCAGCGCAGCCATTGCTGGATGGAATTGCGGCTCACGCCCACCGCGCCCTCCATCGCCGTCGGCCCCTGGCCCTGGCGCAACAGCCACAGCGCGTGCAGCCGCGTGCGCACTTCGGCCACCTTTTCCGACCGGTACCGGGCATGCAGGGCGGCCGCCGTGTCCTCGGCCGCCCTGGCGATGGCCCCCTTGCGCGTCATGACTGTCCCTCCCTTGGCAACGGTCATCCTGTCAAGTAAGGACATTGCTTTTGAGTGCGCTCATGACATTTCCCAAATTTGGGCAGGAGGGCGGCGATGTCGATATACCCTATCAGGATGATTTCGGGTGTGGCGGCGGGGGGCGGCGCGGCGGTACGCACTGGTTCGCAAATGAGCTGGCCGCCGTCCTGACGGCAACGCTCGGGGCCTTGCCAGCTACTCGACAAACTCTGTACTGTAGGGATCTGTACTGTAGGGATCTGTACTGTAGTGGTCTGTACGGTAGTGGTTTGCTGAGTGTTCGGTTTCGGCGGTGTGGCGGCGGGTATGGGTTCAGGCTCCGGTGCCGACTCCTCACGGTCCGGTTCAATCGCGGTTGGGGTTTCAGTACTGCAGTTTTGCCCATGATCCGAATTGTGGAGCGACATCCCGTTTTGGCAATGCCTGTGACATATATTGCTTCCTGTTAGGCCGCCCGTTCCCTCATTGTGGAAATGAAAAGGTGCATGGCAGGTTTTTTCCACATTGCTTGCACCAAGCACAAAAAATGCCAATACAAATGAAAAAACGCTGAAAAGCTTGCCGTTCATGTCGTCAATCCCCTTGTCCTGGCCCGCCAGGGCGTTGAATAAGTCGCGTTTGGGAAGGTCCGCCAACCAACCACCCAACCCAAGTTTGACACGTCACCTCAATTGCCGGGCGTGTGCCGGTCCACATATTTCTCGATGCTGTCGAAGGTAAGGGCTATGTTGGGGACATCGGGACTGCTGCTGCAGTGGCCGGCATCAACTGTCCCCCATGTGACGGTTGCGTAAACGTCCCATGTGCCGCCGGCACTGTCTGCAGGTGTCGTTAGCATCTGGGTCGGAATGTTGATGGTAAAGCTGGCTTCATCCAATATCAGATCCGTCGGTTTGGCAGTCACGCACGCAGGCATCGTTGTCACTGTGTGTCGATATCGGTGCAGTTCAAAGGTGTGCACGGGCTTATTGCCTTCGCTGGGATCCGTGGGAGTCCAACGGGCCTCGAAAATAACTTCGTGGTTTGCTTCAGACAATATGTACTGCGTGGTGTTGTTGTTGAAGAGTATGACCAAGGGTGGGGCAACCTTGAATCTCAAGGCAAATTGCGGAGGCGCGGATTCGGGAATGTAAGTGATCCGTGGATATATGTTTCCGGTAGTCTCGGTGAATGTGCGGTCCGTGATGTTGATCGTGGTCGTGTTGGGGGTGCCGGCCGCAATGCCGGAGGGGAGTGTGCCAAAGCCCACGCGCACGCTCTCCCCGGTGTCGGACCCGTCACTGCCCACGGCCTCAACCGTAAACGTCTGGATGGTCTGGCCGCTGTTGAAGGTCACGCCGGTCGGAATCCCGCTGTAGTCGGCTGCGGTGGCTCCGCCCAGGTTGGTTGTGGTCAGGGGAATGGTGACGGTCCGCCCCGGATCCTGACTGAGCTGTACCGCGACGCGGACCGAGGCCTCTTCCGCCACCGTGTAGGACGCAGCCAGGAAACGGGCCGCCTGGACGCTGCTGTCCGTGATGCTGATCGTGGTCGTGTTGGTGGTGCCGACAGCGATGCCGGCGGGGAGCGTGCCAAAGCCCAGGCGCACACTTTCCCCACTGTCGGCCCCGTCGGAGGCCGCGGCCTGGACCGTAAAGGTCTTGCTGGTCTCGCCGCTGTTGAAGGTGACGCTGGCCGGCACGCCGCTGTAGTCGCCGGCGCTGGCCCCACCCAGGTGGGTTGTGGTCAGGGGAATGACGACGGTCCGTCCCGGGTTCGAACCGAGTTGCACCGTCACCTGGACGGAGGCCCCCTCCGTCACGGAGTAGGTTGCAGCCCCGAAACCGACAACCTCCTGGTCTGCAATGTTGACCGTGGTTGTGTTGGGGGTGCCGGCGGCGATGCCGGCCGGGAGCGTGCCGAAGCCCAGCAGCACGCTTTCCCCCCTGTCGAATCCGTCGGAGCCCGTGGCTTGGAGCGTAAAGGTCTTGCTGGTCTCGCCGCTGTTGAAGGTGACGCTGGCCGGCACGCCGCTGTAGTCGCCGGTGCTGGCCCCGCCCTGGTGGGTTGTGGTCAGGGGAATGGCGACGGTCCGTCCCGGGTCCCCACTGAGCCGCACCTCAACCTGGATGGAGTCCCCTTCCGTCACGGAGTAGGTCGCAGCCCCGAAACGGGCCGTCTGCTGGTCCGTGATGCTGACCGTGGCCGTGTTGGGGGTCCCCGCAGTGATGTTGGCCGGGAGCGTGCCGAAGCCCAGCAGCACGCTTTCCCCGCTGTCGGCCGCATCGTTGCCCGTGGCCTGGAACGCAAACGTCTTGCCGGTTTCCCCGCTGTTGAAGGTGACGCTGGCCGGCACGCCGCTGTAGTCGCCGGCGCTGGCCCCGCCCTGGTGGGTTGTGGTCAGGGGAATGGTGACGGTCCGTCCCGGGTCCGAGCTGAGTTGCACCTCAACCTGAACGGAGTCCCCTTCCGTCACGGAGTAGGTCGCAGTCCCGAAACTGACAGTTTGGCTGGTGGGACCTTGCTGTTCCGCAATACTGACGGTGGTCGTGTTGGGGGTGCCCGCGCCGACGCCGGTGGGGAGCGTGCCGAAGCCCAGCAGCACGCTTTCCCCGCTGTCGGAGCCGTCGGAGCCCGTGGCTTGGAGCGTAAAGGTCTTGCTGGTCTCGCCGCTGTTGAAGGTCACGCTGGCCGGCACGCCGCTGTAGTCGCTGGCGCTGGCTCCGCCCTGGTTGGTTGTGGTCAGGGGAATAATGACGGTCCGTCCCGGGTCCGCACTGAGCCGCACCTCGATCGGGACGGAGGACCCTTCCGTCACGGAGTAGGCCGATGCCCCGAAACTGGCCACTTCCTGGTCCATGATCTTCACGGTCGCGGTTCTGGGGGTGGCCGCGTGGAGGGTGGCCGGCAGCGTGTCGAAGCTCAGGAGCACGCTCTCCCCGCTGTCGGCCTCGTTGTCGCCCATGGCCTCGACCATGATGGTCCGGCTGCGCTCGCCGCGGTTGAAGGTCACGCTCGTAGGCCTGACGGTGTAGTCGTCGGGGGTCGCGCCTCCCCGGGCATCAATGTCCAAGGGCACAGTGACGGGCCCTCCCGGGTCCGTGCCGATCCGCACCGTAACCGGGACGGAGTCCCCTTCCATCACGGAGTAGGTCGGTGCCCCGAAACGAACACTGCGGTCGGAGACCGGGGTGCGCGGGACTGTGGTCGTGTCCCTTGAGGCGCGTTCGCGGTTGGCCTCGTCCCCTTCTTCCTGGCTTTCGCGAGCGGACGCGCGGATTCCGGAGCGGTCGTCGCGATAGGGATACGTCCGCGTCACGACTTCACTGATCACGGTCTCGCCTTCGGTGACCGCCACCTTGAATGTCCAGACATGGTTGAAGTAATCCATGTCGTTGAAGACGGCACGCGTGGTATCCAGGGCCGTGTTCCGCTTCAGTTGCCGGGGCGCATCCGTGACGACGGTGATTACCGCCGTGTCGCCCTGCAGGCCCCAAGCATCAGGGTTCGGCTGCTCCCACTCCACGATCAGCTGCTCCATCGCGCCGACTCTCACCTGCACCCCCGACAGGGCCGCGAGCCGCGAGCCGGATGGGCATGTCCGGTAATCCTCGGCAAACTGATCGCGTTCCGCCATCGCCGATCCCCCCAAATAACAGAGGATCACCAAGCACAGCAAGCCGGCGCGTATCACAGCAGGCATGATGTGATTTCAGTGAAGGCCCGGGGCCCGCTTCCGGTAGAGGTGCCTGCGTGTCCTCCGGGCTACTTGAGCACCGTGAAATCGGTGACGTACAGAAACTCTACGGGTGTGGGGATGCCGATGTAGTCGGAAAGACTGAGACCCCCTGTAACCGCCGCCTTCCGGTCCTGTGGCCGCACCTGGAGCGAGGCCACCGGACTGATGACATCGCCGTCGTCGTTGACGGCCCAGGCCGTGATGGTGTAGGTCTCATCGCTGGCGAGCACGTCCACCGGGAAGTCCCGATGCTCATCCGGCCACCTGGCGAAGACCGCAGTAGAGGCGAAGGCGTCGGAGTGAGGGTGGTGGAAGGTTAGGCCTATGTCGCCGGGAGTGACTTCGATACCAGTCAGATCCAGCGCGGCCGGGCCAGCCGTCTGCATTGCAGCCTGGATCGTGCCGCCGTCGTTGATCCTGACGTTGCTGAACATCGGCGCGTTGGCGCCGACAAAGGATGCCGTACTGTTGACCCCGAAATAAAACCTGTCACTCCCCGCGGGACCCCGCGACACCACGGTGGCCACGTCATGGCCCTCGGGCACCGCGTCGCCGTCCTGGTCGGTGATGCGCACGATGTAGGAGTCGAAATCCACGGCCTCCCGCGCGTCGTCATCCTCCTGGGCGGCGTGTGCCAAACCGAGCCGGAACCGCGGCGTGGCCGGACGCGTCGTAAAGGCGGTCCCGTCCGGGTGCTTCTTGTAGTTTCCGAAGTTCTCGTTGTAGCCCACGTAGTAGAAGGTGCCCCGGGTCTTCTCCGTCACCTCCTGGGTGGTGACGGTGGGGGTGGGCCGCTCATCGACCGTGGCGGTTGTCATTATGGCCGTCATCACCCGCCGGATCTCCGTATGGAAGGCCGGCGCGGTCAGGCTCTGGTGGATGCTCTTCTCCAGGATGTCGCTGATCAGGTAGTCGCCGTCCGCGGTGGCGACCACGATCGCCATCTGGACCGTGACTTCCCGGCCGGTGTTGATGCCGTCGAAGGTGGTTACGCGCGCCCCCAGGGGGAGGGTTTGGACGTTGAGGTCGCCATCGTCCAGGAGCAGGACGAGCGAAGTGCTGTAGGTGTTGGGGCCCAAGCCCCAGGTGATCGGATCAGTGGCCGTCCACGCCACGTTGACCTCGTCCGCGTCCTCGGCGTCGCGGGCGAGGGCCAAGTCCGCAATCTCGCCGTCACGCAGACGGGTCGCGGCGGGACAGTCCCGGTAGTCGTCGTCGAACAGGTCGCCGGCTGCGAGGCTGCTGTCTCTGCTCAGGACCAGCGCAAGCAGGGCTGGCAGGATGCCCCCGAGGCAACGGTACAAATACCGCGCGGTGAGGCCGCGCTTACCGGTGCCTGGCGCGCGGGGTTTTACATAAGACGGGGGGGGGGGGGGGGGGGGTAAAAGGACATAGCCGGGCTTCTCCGAAGGCTGTGATGGCGGCTTTCTGTCGGTTTATTGTTACTTCATCCTCGGATGGTTCACAATTTGGATGTGCTGATATCACTCCTTTAGCTGCGATAGGCGGCTTGTGGCCTTAATGTTACTCCATGCTCCGTGCGTTACCCAACGCACGGAGGGGGTGCCGAGGGTGATGGCATCCGAAAATTGGGGTGCGGGTGAAGCAGCCATCCCAGGAATCACCCCCGAGCAGGCTCTGGCACGGCTGGCGATTGCATCTAAATTGGGGGGACCGGGGTGGATTGCTCTGTGGTCCTCTCCCCGTCCCCGAATTGGCTTTACCTACCCCAAGTATGATCCGGGAGAGCAGCGGAACGGGCCGAACCCCACAAAATAGGCGGAACCGTGTGCGGCACCGGGCCATCCCGTTCCAGATGGCCGGACAACCCAGTCTGCGGGAGCTACGAAGCGGCGGCGGAATGAGGCTAGGCCGACGGCCCGTCTTCGCAGAGCGATTTGCGGAAGTCGGTCAGAATCCCGTAGGTCGTCTGGGCCCACCCCCAAAGGTCGCGTTCGCGGACGTAGTACAGCAACAGTGCCAACCCCATCTTCCACAGGTGGTGCGCCAAGTCCTCGTCCGCAAGCGGTGCCCAAGGCTCGTCGCCCAGGTAGCGCAGGTCCTTGGCAATGCCCAACTTTCCCCGGCTGTACGCCGTCACCAGGTCGTCGAAGGACGGCCACCCGGGAGGACACTTCCTGAATTCCGCAAAAAAATGCGGTTTGACCGCTACCCGGTGGGACTCGTCCACCAGCGCCCACACCTTCGAGAGCCGGTGGCGCGGCCTCCACAATTCCGCAGGGCCCAGTCCTGCGCACGCCAACAGTGTCTTCATGCCCACCTTGACCGCCTGGAGCAGGTAGGCACGCACCGGCCTTGGGCGAAACCCTGATCCCGGACCTGCGGGCCTGCCTGGCGACCGGGGACGGGGACGGCTTCGGCCGCCGGCTGGAACACTTCGTCTTTGGGATCGCACACGAGAACCTGCAGCAGGAGGCCGGCTACCGCGCCCTGCTGCAGGCCCTGTTCCTGCTGATGGCCGTCCCCGCGCAGTCGGAGCTGTCGAACTGGGGCGGACCACGAGGTCCACATCGGCCACCGGGTGTACGTCTTTGAGGTCAAGTACAACCGGTCCCGGGACGCGGCCCTGCGCCAGATCCGGGACTGGCAGTACGGATGCCAACACCTGGGGACCGGCCGCACGGTGACAGCCGTCGGCCTCGCCTTCCGCCGGGACCTGCAGACGGGACCATGCCTGCAAGTCGCACAGGCCGACCTGGCCCAACTGCTCGCGGGCCGCGACGCGGAGTCGGACGGCGCCGACACCTGGGACAGAGCTGAACTCCACCGCAGCGCTTGGCACCATGGAGGCGGTCCCCGGACCCGGTCGTGGGAGCCGCGCACGCTCCGACCGTCGGTCAGGGCAAAGGCCTCCTGCATCCAGGCCCGGAAGCCCTTCTCGAACCCGCTCGCATCCAGCCGCGCAAAGACCCACCCCGGCGTGTCGTGCGAGGGGATGCCGTGCGGCAGTCCGGGAAGGTGCGCAGCCGCTCCTCGTGGAGTTGGCCGAAGAGGTCGATGGCCACGAAGCTGTCGGTGCTGGCCGTCATTTGCGGCGCCGACAGCACCAGGATGTCCGTCAGGGGGTGCAGGCCGGGTCCGGTCGCCCTGCGGCCCGGCAGACCGAGGATTAGGCCGTGGGGTCTTCGGTATCCTGTACCGCCTTGCAGCCGGCAGCCAGGGCCGAGGCGTACACGGCGGTATCGACACTGTAGGAAATCACGTTGAACCCCGCCTCGCGCCATTCCAGCATCTGCCCTTCATCGGTCGGCTGGATGCCTGCCCCCAGGCCGTGGTTCCGGGCGCAGTCCACCACCTGTGCCAGCGCGGCCTTGAACCTGGGATGGCCGAACTCCCCCGGGATGCCCAACGACTGGGACAGGTCGGCCTGTCCCACCCAAAGCACGTCCGTGCCCGCCTCCGCAATCTCCTCCAGGTTGTCCAGTCCCTCCTGGCTTTCGATCTGGTTGATGATGGTGACCGCCTCGTTGCTGGCATCCATGAAGGACCGGAAATCCACCGCCTCGTAGCCGGAGACCGAGCCCCCCAGCCCCAGGCCCCGCCGGCCCGCGGGCGCATAGCGCACGGACTGGGCAATGTGCCTTGCGGTCGCTCCGTCCCGCACGTTGGGAGTCATGATGCCCAGGGCCCCGGCATCCAACATGCGCGCGATGAAGTGGTATTCCGGCATCGGCACCCGTACTATCGGCGTTACGGAGGTGGCCCGGAACCAGGCGATCAAATCGGCCACCTGCGCGGCCGAAAAGGGGCCATGCTCCATGTCGATGAGGACGAAGTCCAAGCCGGCGGCCTCCGCCATTGAGGCCATGCCTCGGGTTCCGAATTCCCAAATCATATGGCCGACCGGAACCCTGCCTTCCGCCAGGCGGGCCTTCAGATTGTTGTGCAGCATGTTCATGGGTTCGTTGTCGGGTTTCAGTTCAGAAGGGCCTTGAGGTGTGCCACGGCATCGGCCAAGGGCAGGGTCGTCTGTTCACCGGTCTCCAGGTCCTTGACCGACAGCTGTCCGGCTTCGGCCTCGCTGGTTCCGGCCAGGGCCACATAGCGGATTCCCTGGCTCTCGGCGTACCGGAACTGCCGGCCGAGGCGGCCGGCGGCCGGGTACAGGTCCGTCCGCAGGCCGGCTTCGCGCAACAGGTTGGCCGCTTGGTGCACATGGCCGGCCACGGCCGCGTCCATCTGGGCGGCCAGCACCTGCGGACCCCGCTCCACCCCTTCACCAAACATGGCTCGGTCGGCCATGATCAGGAGAATTCGCTCCAGGCCAAAGCTGAATCCACAGGCCGGCACCGAACGGCCTGAGAACATGCCCAGGAGATTGTCGTAGCGTCCGCCGCCGCCGCCGGAACCCGGAAAGTCGGGAAACTGCACTTCGTAGATGGCACCGGTGTAGTAGCCGAGGCCCCGGGCCAGCAGCGGGTCAATGCGATGGCGGCCGGCCGCGGGTCCCGCTTCCAGCAGGTCGGTCAGCCTCTTCAGGTCCGCAACCCCTTCCCCTGCCGGACCGGAGTCGCCCAGCCAGTCGGCCAGCACGGTTAGCAATGCCTCCGTGGACACCACCTCCGACATGTCGGAGGCCATCGACAGGAAAGTATCGCCGGCGGCCGGGGCAATGCCGCGCTCCGTCAGTTCGCGCCGTACGCCGTCCAGTCCGATTTTGTCCGCCTTGTCGATGGCCACCATGGCCTCGCCGGCGAGGTGTTCGGGAATACCGGCCCTGTCCAACAGCCCCGCGAGTACCTGGCGGTGGTTGAGCCGCAGCGTGAAGTCGTCCGGCTGTTTGAAGCCCAGGCGGTGCAGACTCTCGGCGGCGGCACCCAGCACGTCGGCTTCGGCGTCCACCCCCGCGACGCCGACGACATCCACATCGCACTGGCTGAATTCCCGGTAGCGGCCGCGCGCGGGCCGGTCGGCGCGAAACACCGACTGGATCTGATAGCGCTTGAAGATGGCGGGCAGGTCGGCCTGGTGGGCTGCCATGACCCGGGCCAGGGGGACTGTCAAGTCGTAGCGTAGGCCCATGTCGGCCAAGTCGTCCGGCCGCGGGTTGGCAGCCAGGGCCCTGTCCAGCTTGGCCCCGCGCTTGAGAACCTTGTACATGAGGTTCTCGCCCTCTTCGCCGTATTTGCCCTGCAGCGTTGCGAGGCGCTCCAGGGCGGGAGTCTCCAAGGGCAGGAAACCCCAGGTGCGATACACCTCCTGGATCGTGTGAATCGCCGCCTGCCGGCGGCCGGCCTCCACGGGCAGAAAATCGCGCATGCCTCCCGCCGGGGCATTGTTCTGTGTTGCCATGGGTGTCTAATTCCTCAAAGCCTGGCGTGTCAACCTGTGGAATGCAGTCCTGTGCCGAGGACGCGCCGGTAGCTGTGGATCCGGTCGCGTCGCAGCGCAACGCGGTGGCCAACCAGGAGCTTGGCGAATTCCAGCCCCAGTTGCAGGGCGAACTCGCACAGCAGGAACCGGCGCAGGAGCTCGGCCCACAATACGCCGAAGTGCTTGCGGTAGTAAAGGACCTTGCTGGTGTTGAAGATGATGTGGGTCTGGGCCGGCACCTGATCCGAACTGACCCCGCCGTGGTGAATGATGTCTGCCTCGGGGCAGTATTGGATGCGCCAACCCGCCTCCCGGATGCGCAGGCAGAGGTCGGTTTCCTCGCTGTACATGAACAGGCGTTCATCGAATCCGCCGACTCCTGCCAGCACGTCCCGCCGCACCATCAGGGCGGCGCCCTCCAGCCAGTCCACCTCCTGCCGAAAGTCGTCCGGCCATTGCCGGCAGTGGTAGCGCCGGGCCCACGGGTTCTCGGGCCAGGCACGCCCCAGCCAAGTGCTCTCCCAGAAGCCGGTCAGGCGCTGGGGGAACCGGCGCCGCGACGGTTGCAGTTCGCCGTTGCTCCGCACCAATCGCGGTCCCACAAGGCCTACATCGGGACGGCTCCACAGGGCTCGGTGCAATTCACGGAGGGCGGCGGGGTTGACCAACGTATCCGGATTTACCAGAAACACCGTGCTGCCGCGGGCGGCGCGCCATCCGATGTTGTTGCCCCGCGAGAATCCGGTGTTGTCCTGCTGGGGCAGGAACCGAACCCAGGGAAAGCGGCGCGGGATCAGGTCCGGAGTGGCATCGCTGCTGGCGGCATCGACCAGCACCACCTCGAACGTCAGGGCAGGCTGTCCGGCTTGCGCGGAGGGCAGTTCACGGACATCGGAACCGTCCGCGGGGCGGCTGTGCGCTTCCAGTTCGTCCAGGCAGGCACGCACATGGTCCCAGACATTCCAGCTGACCAGGACCAATGACAGGTCCGGGGCAGTGCGCTCCGTGTTCTCGCCCAGCCGGTTCATCTTGTGAACGGCTTGATGCGATCCGGGGAGCGGGGTTCGATGGGCTGCAGAATTTCCAGGCGCTGCGGGGTGAGCCGCTGTTCCAGTTCCGGCGACAACTGGTAGTTGAACCGTGTCCGCAGCGTCCGCGGCGAATAGCGGTAGATGACGGCGCGCCGGTAGCCGGGGTTGGTCCGTTCCGCCGACCCGTGGGTGACACAGTCGGCGAAGAACAAGGCGTCGCCCGCCTTGAGATGGACCTCCCGGGCTCCGTAGGCGGTGCCTGCCGCTTCGCGTTCGTCGACCGCGGCGATGATGCCCTGGCCTTCCCGCACCAGACGGGGATGGGCCAGCGTGGCCCGGTGGCTGCCGGGCACGATGGAGGTGGCCCCGTCGCCCGGTCCGATGTCGCCCAGCGCCATCAGGATGTTGATCTGTCCCACCATCCACTCGCCCGTGTTGGCCTGTCGGAAGGTGAAATAGAACAAGGGCGCGTGGCCGCCGCTGTGAATCCAGAGAAAGCCGCCCGGTCCTCTCACGTTGAGCAGGTTTTCGTGGATCGACAGGCCGTTGACCTCGTTGACATACCGCTTCACCAGGGGCAGCCAGGCGGGATAGTCGATGAGCCGCTCGAAGACCGGCCCGCCTTCCACAATGTTCTGGAAGTTGACGCCGTCGTCCTCGCTGTAGCTGTGGGTCTCGACATGGCCAATCCACGGATCTTCGTCGGCCCGCTTGGTCTTGGGCTTCGGATCCTTGACGTAGGACCAGTGGTCGTCGACCCACTGGTTCATCTCGTCCAGGTCCTGCTTGGCAATGGCCTGGTCCAGGATCATGTAGCCGTGCAGATCGAACATGTAGTCCACAAGTTCCGGATCGGTGTCGGCGGTCACGCGCGGATGTTGGAAGTTCTCCATGGCGGCCTTTGAATGGTGCCGAAGGATCGGCAGTTGTCCCCAGTGTCGATATTCAGGATACAGGACGGAGGGCCGCAGCCGACCGCGCGGACCGGCCGGCACCGGATATTTCAGGCCCTGCGCCGCAGGATCTCGTGGCCCAGGTCCGTCAGGGCCTGCCGACCTTCCGAGTCGGGGAAGAGGTCGAGGCAGGCCAGGCCCGCATCGACGTGACCGCGCGCCACGCGGTACGACTCCCGGATGGCATCCGAGGCACAAACGTCCGCCACGAAGCTCCGGATGCGATCGGCCCAGACCGCGGGGTCCCGGTTCCGGTAGGAACTGGCCTCGCGGATGTCGGCGATGAGCATCTCCCGGTCGGGATGGCCCTGCACATAGAGGAAGAAGGGCAGCGTGCAGTGTCCGCTCAACAGGTCGCTGCCGGCCGGCTTGCCCAGGTCCGCCTGGTCGCCGGTGTAGTCAAGGATGTCGTCCACCACCTGAAAGGCCAGGCCGAACCGCACACCGAATTGCTTCAGGCGACGGACTCGGTCGGCGCTGAAGCTCTGCAGCAGGGCCGCTCCTTCGGTCGCAACGCGGAAGATGCTGGATGTCTTGCAGGCAATGCGGTGGAAGTAGCTGTTGCGCGCCAGCTGGAACTCGTGCATCGCGTGCATCTGCAGGATCTCGCCCTCGACCAGTTCCCGCAGCGTTTCGCTGAACACCTGAATCACCCGGGCGTGTCCGGTCAATGCAATGAAGTGGGAAGCCTGGCCGAACATGTAGTTGCCTGCCAGGACCGTGGAGCCCTGCGGCCAGACCGAGTTGAGGGTCGGCGCCCCCCGGCGCAGCGCCGAACCGTCGATAACGTCGTCGTGTACTAGTGTGGCCGTGTGCAGCATCTCCACGGCCGCGGCCAGGGAGATCACGGAGTCGGGCAGGTCCGCGGTGTCGCGGGTCGGGACCAGCCCGGCGCACAGCAGTGCCATGGCGGGCCTGAGACGCTTGCCGCCGCGGGCCAGGATATCCCGGTAGGCCTTCCTCAGGGATGTCAGGTTCGTGACATCCCGGTGTGCCATCATCGCCTCCACCCGCGCCAGATCCCCGGCAACCGGTTCCAGCAGGGAAACCAGATCCGAACGCGGTGGCGCGGCGGCCCCGGGAGATGTCGTCATGTTGTCGGCACCGGTCCAGGCAGGCCGAAGCACCGCATGGCATTGGCGGTCGTGGTGTTGGCAATTTCGGTTGCGGTGCGGCCGCACAGCTCCGCAATCCGGTCGCACACCAAGGGCAGCAGGGCCGGTTCGTTGCGCCTGCCCCGGTGGGGGTGGGGTGCCAGATACGGGCAGTCCGTCTCCAACAGGAGCTGATCCAGCGGCAGTTGGTGCACCAGGGCATGTGTGTCCCGTGCATTGCGGAATGTGACCGGACCTCCCAATCCAATCATGAAGCCCAGATCCCGGGCCGCCTGGACGTGGGACAACTGTCCGCTGAAGGCGTGCAGGACCCCGCGCACCGGGCGTCGGGCCAGCGGACTGCCCCTGAAGCCGGCGGACTCCTGCCATTGGCACAGGATGTTCACAACATCCTCCCAGGCGTCGCGGCAGTGAATGACGACTGGCAGGTTATGGGTTGCCGCAAGGTCCAGCTGGCTGCGGAAGGCCTCCTTTTGGCCCGGTTTGTTGTCCCGCCGGCGGTAGTAGTCCAGGCCGATCTCGCCCACGGCGACCACGGCGGGATCCGACATCATCCGCTCCAGCATGCGTGTCCAGTCCGGTGGGCGGTGGTCGATCCATTGGGGATGGAAACCCACCGCGACCTTGATGTCGCCGTGGGTGCGGGCGAGAGCAATTGCGTCGGCTGAATCCTCGTGGTTGGTGCCGGCATGGACGAACCAGCGCACGCCGGCACGCCGGGCCCGGCGCAGGACTTCCGGCCGGTCCTCGTCGAATTCGGGGATTGCCAGGTGACAGTGCGTGTCAACGACGGCAGCGGGCGCCGGTTCCGGATAGGGCCTTCGGATACGCTGTTCAGACACCTGTCAGCGCGACGCCGTCGTCAAGGATACTGCCTGTGGACGCGGCGTCGGAAATCTCCGTGTAGACCCGGATCAGCGGTTCTGTGCCCGAAAATCGAATCAGTACCCAGCCGCCATCCTCGAGCTTGAACTTGTAGCCGTCCGTACGGTCGAGGCCGGTGACTTGGTGTCCGCCCAGGGTCAGGTTGTCCATGTTGACACGGTCCAGGGCGGCCACGGCGGCCTGTTTCATGGCATCGTCGGCCAGCTTCAGATCACGGCGGGCATAGTGGTGGGTTCCGGTAATCGCGAACAGGTCCTTGATGAGTTCGCTGGGGCGGCGACCTGTGCGGACCATCAGGTCCAGCAGGCACAGATTGGCCAGAATGCCGTCCCGTTCCGGCACGTGGTTGCGGAAGGCATAGCCACCGCTTTCCTCGCCACCGATCAGGGCCTCGGCCGACAGCATGGCCGGTGCCACGTACTTGAACCCCACGCCGGTTTCGTGCACGGGCACGCCGTAGTGTTCTCCCAGACGATCCAGCATCGAGGTGGTGCTCAGGGTCTTGACAATCGGACCGCGTTCGCCGCGCACTTCCAACAGGTAGTAGGCCAGCAAGCCGAACACGCGCAACTGGTCGACGAACCGGCCCTGTTCATCACCGAAACCGCACCGGTCCGCGTCGCCGTCCAGGATCAGCGTGCAGTCGGCCCGGGCGACCCGGGCCGCCGCCAGGCCGGCGTCCACGTTGGGCGGAATTGGTTCCGGCCGCTGCATGTCGGGGAACAGGGGATTGTGTTCGCCGTGGATTTCGGACACCTTGATGCGGCCCCCGTCGAGGAAGCGCGGCAGCCAGCCTGCGCCGTTGCCCCACATGGCATCCACCTGCACCGTCAGATCGGCCGCGCGCAGGGGATCCAGGTCCACCAGTTCGGCAATCCGCGCGCTGTACGCCGTCCCCGGATCAAAGTAGCGGACGGACCCGTCCGCCAGTGCCTTGTCCAGGTCCCGGCTTTGGATGTGGGCCCGGCTGTCCATGGCCGGAATGCAGGCTTCGATCCTGCCGAGCTGCTCGGGCGGGACCGCGCCGCCGGTCTGGTCCCGCACCTTGAAGCCGTTGTCGGCCGGCGGATTGTGGCTGGCCGTGATGTTGATGCCGCCGAGCGAGCCGGTGTCCGCAATGCCGAATGAAATGATCGGGGTCGGAGTGGGACGGTCCGTCAACAGCACCCGGTAGCCGTTCCCGGCCAGCACTTCCGCGGCGCCGGCCGCAAAGGCATCGCTTTGGAAACGGCGGTCGTAGCCAATCACCACCTGGCCGCGCCCCTGGTCGGGCCGGCGCTTCAGCCAAGTTGCAAATCCCTGCGCGCACCGCCGGACGTTGGCAAAGGTGTAGTCGCGGGCTATCTGGCCCCGCCAGCCATCTGTACCAAAGCGGATCGCATCCATGGACTGCCCTGCAACCAACGGGGCGCCCCTTGTCATCAACGGGCGCGGGACAGGCCGATCGTATCACAGGAATTCGGGTTCGGATCCGGGACCGCGGAGCGCGCGCGGGCACTGTTTTACTTTCGTTGATTTCGGCCCGGGGATACACGGGCGGCCATGGTCACTCGGTGCCAAATGTGGTCAAAACTCGATACCGGACGCGATGGGATGCCAGGAACCGGCCTGTCTACAACGAACGCATACCCGTATCAACGCGATTGAAACTGTGCCTGCCCCTTGGACCATGTCCCTTGAATTCAACATGACGGGGGGCCGGAACTTCGGCAGACAAGGTTGTCAGGATCTCCGCGCGGGTGACCGCGCCGCGGTTGGCTGCCTGCTTCCGGCTTCGGTCCGGACCGAACGGGTGGCGGAACCACCCGGGTGTTCAACCGGATGCAGGCATCGAAGTTCATGTCACTTCGCTCGTCATGCGTCTCGTTTGCGGAGTGCACGTGACCAATGCGGTTCCGCCCACCGCCGACCTGCAGGGGCTGCACCCTGGACAGTTCCGGTGCGGGTTGCAACGGGCGGGTTCTGTGCGCCCGTTTGGGAGGGGTGGCGATAGGCCCGGGTGGGCGCTGGCGTGGTGGCCGGGCTACCGGGGGGCGGGGGGCATATCGAGAAGTTCCCGCCAGCGGTTGGGCTCGGCCATGACCGCGAACATCAGGTCGTCGACATTGTCCGGCACGCCGTGTGCGGTCCAGTGCCGGGCTAGCCCGGCCCGGTCCGCGTCCGCCGGCAGCACGCGGTCCATTAGCCGCAGGGCCAGGGCCAGGCGCTCCTCGGCGCGGCCCTCCGCATGGCCTTCGGCACGGCTCTCCGCATGGCCTTCCGCGTGGCCTTCGGCATGGCCCTCCGCATGGCTTTGGACGCGGGTTTCGCGCAACCGATGCTCGTGGTCCGCATCGTGATCGCGCCAGCGGTCCTGCGCGGGGTCGTGCCACTGGAGGCGGGGCCGCGAGCCGGGCGCCGTCGGGTACAGGCGCAGCCGCACACCCAGGACCTCGCTGGCCGCCGCCGTGCCGGGGACGGGCGTCTCCGCGTCAACGTGGGCCGGCACGCGCACGTAGGCGCCGTCGTCCCGCAAGCGATACAGTTCCAGGCCGGGCGGACGCACGGACTCCAGCCTGTGGGGAGCGGCGCCCAGGTCGCAGACGGCGTACTCCCGCACGCCGAAGTGGGCGTAGAGCCGCCGCTTCTCCTCCCGGTCCCGACGCGTGGAGGTCGGTGACAGGAACTCGAGGATCAAGAGGGGGGCGGGATCACCCCGGCCCAGCCAGAGGTTGCCCGAGTCGAAGGAGGGCGAGTCGGCGGGCACAACCACCAGGTCGGGTTTGACAACCTGCTGGTCCTTGTCGCTGGGGGTGCGCAGGCCGAGGTGCCGCCCCACGGCCGTGGGGAAATAGACATGCGGTTCCTTGTGCAGGGCCCAGCCCAGGGTCTGCAGGTGCTGTTCGAGGTCGATCTGGCCCATGGTCAGGCCAAAGCCGTGCAGGGGGGGCTCGGCGGTCAGGAACCCCTCCGCGTCGTAGTCCATGAGGGCGGCGTCGCTGCCGTAGTGGGGGTCGGTGGTGAAGTCCTCGTCGTACTCGTAGCCCTCGTCGTAGGGATACTCCGGCTGGTAGTGGGAGAGGCTTTCGATTGCGGCCCGCCAGGCCGCAGGATGCTCCAAGCGCCAGCGGATGCGCAGGGCGCGGGCCTGGCGGGCGGTGTCGGGATCCGTATCGCCGCGCTGGGGCAGGCACCGCCAGTCCCAGTTCGGATCCGGCAGGACCGGGGCCGGCGTTTCCGGTGCGGGGGTGGTTGGCGCCTGTTCGGGTGCGAGGGTGGGGGTGACGGCCATGGTCATGCTCCAGTGAGGTTGCCGTCCAACGCGGGGATTCTAGCACCGCGCGCGGCCTGCGGTGCGGGCCGCGCGCCCCGTGGGCACTGTTTCACTTTCGTCAATATGGTTCCGGATGTGCAAACGACGAGGGTCTCCGGCAATGGTGTTGTCTGCCCTGCCAAAGATGCACCCTCGTGGTGGACTTCATCCGAGCTCCTGTTCCTTCCCGACACCACCAAGCAGGGCGAGGATCGGCAATGCCGGCAGGGCGCTGCCTCACAGGCGGATGCTCCCGGGTCATGGTGTGTTCTTCCGGTGCTTCCACTGGGACAGGGGGCTTGACGAGGGGCTCTCTCCCAAGTACGCCAGGCGCTGGACCCTGCTCGGTCTTCCCGCCGCCTGCCCCCGCGCGCCGGTCGTGTGCGGATGTTAAGGGTTTGCCGACTGTACCCGCGCGCTTCCACAGGAGGCTCGCAGTGCTAACATGCCTTCCGACTGGCAGGTTTCCGCAACCGGATTTCACTCATGGACATTACGTGGCACGGTGCCAATTGCGTCAGCTTCAAGGAACGTACCACCACAGTTCTCTACGATCCCTGGGAATCCGAGCCAACTGCGGTCGTACCCGATACGGTTGCACAACCCTCGTTTTTTGACGGCGCTGAAACCCAATTGGCCCTTGAGACACAGATGGTGGCTCTGCACCCGGATTTCGCGTCCCAGTTGGTGGTCTCCAGCCGGCCCGTGACGGAAGAAGATGGGCTGGACGGCCTGCCCGGCCAGCCGCGGGTGGTGGCATCGCCCGGGGAGTTCGAGGTCCGGGGCACCTACGTGCAGAGCTTCCGCGTGGCGCCGAAACCGAAGGACCAGGCCGATCCGGATTTCAGCCAACTGCGCATGGCGCACCACATGGATTTCGGCACGGTCCGGATTACACACCTGGCCATGCCCGGAGCGGTGTTCCGGCCTCGGGATCGACAACTGGTCGGCGCCCTGGTGGACAACCGGACCGACATTCTGATTTTGCCGATTGGCGCGGGTGCCGACAAGGACATGGCCTGGGTGATGGACACCTGCCGACGTCTCGAACCCAGCTACTGTATTCCCGTGGACTGGCAGGAGTCTGATCTGGAGGAAGTATCCCAGGCCCTGCGCACATTGGGCACCATCAACAGTGAACCCCAACGGCGCTTTCGCACCGCCCGCGGCTCCAAGGCCGCCGACAACCTGGGCGGCATGACCACGGTAATCCTGGCCGAGACCCCCGTCTCGCGCCGATGACGGGACAGGCCGTCCTCAAGGCGCGGCGGATTCAGTTTCTGTCGCCCTCCCGCCGCGCGCGCCCGGTCAGGTAGGCGGCTGCCCGGTTCGCCTGATGCCGCAGCCAGGCTGCGCGCAGGGGTGCCTGAATCTCCCGCCAACTGCGTTCGGCGGCCGACTCGTCCGGCGTGCTGAACCCTCCGGGTCTCAGGCGCGCGAACCGCAGCCGCGTGTAGGCCTTGCCAATCTGCCGGATGCCGGCTGCGGCCGCGGGGATGTGCCGCGCCAGAACCCCCGTGCGCTCCATCGGTGTGGCCGTCGGCAGAACCGGCAGTTCCAGCGAGTGCGCCCACCTGAGCAGGTTGCGGTACATGCCGTTCAGACGGTGATCGATCAGGGGATCCGATTCATTGCCGGTGTGCCGACCGCGCAGGGCCAGTACGGCCAGCAGGACGAGCGCGGCGGCACCTGCGGCCAAGGGCACATACGGCCGGGCCCGGTCGTAGGGCGTGGTCAGCATCGGGCCGGCCGGGTCCGGGTTGAAGGCCTCGTCGTCCAGGAGACCCTCTTCCGGCAACGGCCCGGGCGGCTCCTCGGGCGGTCCGTCCCGGGCCGGTTCCGATTCCGGTCTTGACTGCAGGGCGGTCGGTTCCGGAGCACCGCCCGGCGCGCGCACCAGCTCGCTTTCGCCGGCAGTGGGCTCGAACTCGATCCACCCCAGGCTGGGGAAGAACACCTCCACCCACGAGTGGGCATCCTCGCCGGTGACCAGGAACGATTCGGTTTCGGGTTCCCAGATGCCTTCGGCGTAGCCCGCGGCCAGCCGCGCGTGGATGCCCAGGGAGCGGAGCATCAACACCATGGCGGTGGCGTAGTAGTCGCAGTAGCCGCGCTGGAGGTCGAACAGGAACCAGCTGACCGGATCCGTGTCCGGGGGCGGCGACGGGATGGATTCGTCGTAGGCGTAGCGGCGCAGCGCAGCCTCGATCGCCTTGGCCTGGGCATACCGGGTGTCGGCCCCGGCCGTGACCAGGCGCGCCATGTCGGCGATGCGGACATCAAGGTTCTCCGGCAATTGCAGATACCGGTCGTCCAGCAGCGGGGGCGCGCGGGCATCCGCCTGGGTCAGGTCCCACTGGGTCACATCCGGCAGCGAGGACACCAGTTGATACTCCATGCCGGGTTCCAGCCGCGTGGCGGATCGAAGATGTTGCAGTTCCCAACGGTCGGGAGCCTCCTCCGGTTCGGCTTCGGTAACGGTGCCTTCCGGCACGGGGATTGTTCCGCCCGGCCACGCCTCGTAGTTGGCTACGACCGGCAGGGACAACTGCCGGATGTCGGCGGCGCCCAGGACGACATGGCCCAGGTCGCTCAGGGGGGTCACGGTCTGGATGCGTTGGTTGCGCAGCTGCCAATCCGGCGCCGGAAATGTCCGGAGGGCGGGCAGTCGGACCCGTTCCGTGCCGGTGCTCAGCCAGGTGCCGTCCACGTAGCTGTCATAGATGTTGGCGCGCCAGTACCGGCCCTCAACCGTTTCCACGCGCATGACCGGTTGCTGGCTGGAGTTGCGGGGACCGCCCAGCGAAAGGGAGGCATCGAATGCCGAATCGCCCGGGCGCATCTGCCGGCGCACACCCTGGTTCCAGTCGCTCACCTGGTTCGTGACGGACTCCCAGACTTGGCTGGCGGGTTCCAGCAGGAGGCTGAGCCGGGGCAGCGCGCCCAGGCCGGGAACCGCCCAGGCAACCCCCACCACCAGAACGCTGAACAACAGACCGTTGCGCATCAGGTCGAAGACCATGTCCTGACTGAAGCGAACCCGTTCGCGCGCCCACTGCTCCTGCAGCCGGGTCAAGTGCGCATTGGTGAGGAGCAGCAGCGCCGTGAACAGGAAAAAGATGTAGATGGCGGTCAGGGGTTCCGGCGAATAGTACGTGTTGACGGAGGCCACCACGCAGGCCGTCAGCGTCGCACTCCAGGATTGCCCGTAGCGCAGGGATGTCCACACGCCGAAGTAGGCAATCCACCAGAGCAGCCAGGCCATGTTCAGCAGAAAGACCGTATTGAGGCTGACCGGCCGTCCCGCCAGGATGGCCTGGAACCAGTCGCCCCACTGATCCAGCAGGAAATAGGCCCGGGCCTGCATCAGCGTGCGGCCCTGGATCACCATGCCCTCGACACGGGCCTCGGGGATGGTGCTGCCCACCAGCAGTACGGCGAATGCGAAACTGGCCAGCAATCCGAAACCGGCCATCGTCCACGGGCCGGTCCGGGACCAGGTCGCGGCCACTCCGCAGAGCAGGGCGCTGGCGGTTGTGGTCAGAAACACCCCCGACCCGGTCAGTGTCCATTGGGCCGCCGTGAAGAGCAGGGCCATGGTCAGGTACACCATGCACAGCAGGGCCGTGTGCAGACCGGCGCCGTTGGCGGGCACAAAGTGCCGGCGCGACTGTGAGGCCGGCGCGTGGGTGGTCAGGCTGCGAACCGACATCAGACGGCAGCCTGTTCCCGCTTCCCGGAGGCCGGTGTCGGAGTCAGCAGCCGGCCCATGCCCACAGCTGCAAAGGACACGGCCGCGGCCGTCCATATCAGGATCAGTCCAAGGCGCAGCAGGTCCGGGCTTCTTCTGGTCTGCGTGGCCTGGACCAACGGTTTCAGCCGACTGCCGAGCCATATGGTGTCGTCGGTGGAAAAGCCGGTGTTCAGGCTTACCAGAACGAGGGTGTTCTCGGCCAGGGCTCGCCATGCGGCCGCGGTGTTGGTCAAATGCCCCTGTCTAATCTTGTCGGCGGTGTCCGAGGTACCGGTGCTCGCCAACTTGACAAGCCGATTGTCCAGGGCCACGGCCTTCGCTTCCCAAAGGCTGTACACCTCGGTCAAGTCCAGTGTGTAGTCCCAGTCCACCTGGCTGGCCACAAGGCCCGTGCTCTTCTCGAGCTTGGACGGCCAGGAGGTCCTGAGGATTTGGCGCAGCAGCAGCCATTCCGAGTCGGGGGCCATCCGGTCGGCCATGCGCGCCGCCGCGTCGCTGTCCCTGATCGTAAGGTTGAGTTGCAGCCTGTCGGTTTTCGGAGCAACGGACTCCGGATCGCGGGTCGTGGACCAGTCCAGCGATGCGTCGGCGCCGATGCTTGCCACCAGCCGCCGGAGGCTGGCCAATTCGGTGTCGAGCCGGGATCGCTGGGAGGCCTCCGACCAGGCAATCAGGTCGATTGCGAGGCGTTGCGTGCCGGCGAAGACATCAACGCGCCAGCCGGAGAAGAGGGGGATCAGATTGGGGTCCGGCAACAGGCTGGGATCCAGGATGCCCTCCCCTTCCACGGCGACGGCTTCCGCAACCGCACCGGCGTCCAACAGTTGCAGGGCCTGTTCCGTGGCGGTTTCCGCCTCGAGGTGGGCCACGCGGTCGGGATTGGCAAACTCCTCCGGGAGTTCCTCGAGCGCGGCCAGGGCCTTGTCAACCGCTGGCCAGTCCCCATTGAGGGTTGCCTGTCGCACCTGGTTGGTCAGCCCCTCCTCAATCCATCGGATCAGTTCCTGCCTTTCCACGGTCCGCTCCCCGGGCAGGAGCGCCATGGCGGCGCGGGCATGGTCCAGGGCCAGGTCAAGGTAATGGCTGTCCGCCTGTCCGCCGCTGCCCGTGATCCGGGTACGGTATAGGCGGGCCAGTTCATAATGGGCCTCCATGGGCCGCTCCGCCATCGCCTCCAGAAACGCGGCCAGTGCCTGGTCGTAGTAAAGGCGCCGCTGGTCGCCGGGTTCGTCCGATGCGGAGTACAGGGCGTGGAAGCCCTGGCCCAGGGCAATCCAGTCGCCGGCAGCCTCGGCTGCCCGAATGCCGTCCCAGGCAACCCGGTGAATGAACCGTATGGCCGGGCCCTGCCAGGGCAGGGCGTTTTCCCAGTGCCAGCGGATTTCGTTCGGGTGTTCCTCATGGCCCTGCGGCCACAGTACCTGGAGGTTGCGCGGCGAAGGCGCGAAGTCCGTGAAGATGCTGACCCGCGTGCTGTCCGGAGGAGTGCTCCAGCGCCTCAGTGGTTCGATCGGATAGGCGACCGAGGGAAAGATGCTGGCGCTGCCGGTGAGTTCGTAGGACAGTTCCAGTTCAACGCGTTCATCCGGCGCCAGCACCATGACGGCGGACGTCGGGTTGTCCGCAACCTGCACGAGAGGCCAGACGGACCCGCCGCGTTTCAGGACCGGCGGTCCCGTCAGGGACAGAGCCTCGGCAGGCGATTTCGAGGCGGGTTGGATGTGGAGCGTCAACTCGGTGGGTTCGGTTTGTTTGTTGTGGAGCTGGTACGCGGCGACCACGGTGCGGGTGGTTTCGTAGCCGGAGGATTGGTCGATGCGGATTTCGGCGATGTGGGCCAGCACCTGAATGCCCGTGGGGTCGCGCGGCACCAAATACAGGTGGCGCGCGCCGGCCTGGCCTTGGGCCCGGGCGGAAGACGGCAGGACTGCTGTCAGGCTGCAGGCCAGCAGGATTGCGACCAGTAGCCGTCCGTGAAGGGGCGGGAGGCCGAGTCGGGAGAGCAGCATGACGTGGGGTTGGAACGATCCGCGGGTGGGACGCGGTGGGGAAATGCAGGGATGTGCCTTAAAATCACGCACCATCGTCGGACAGGCAAGATGCACCGGGTGCTCGCCCGCGCGCCACGGGAACGTACTGCCGATTGTAATCCGCTCCGAGGCTCTTTTGTGTTCAAGTTCCTAATGTCCTGGGATATCCAGCCCGGGCGCGAGCGCCCGTACGAGGAGTTCATGCTGCGGAACTTTCTGCCTGCGATCAAGAAGCTGGGATTGGAGCCGAGCGATTTCTGGTACACGCTGTGCGGGGATGGCCGTCAAATCCTGATGGGCTGTACGATTGGCGACCGGGATGAGCTTTGTTCCATCCTGGACAGCGAAACGTGGCGCAAACTGGAGAAGCAGTTGTCCGCCTTTGTGGACAACTACACCTACAAGGCGGTTGTCCTGGACGAAGGTTCCTTTCAGATGTAATCGGAAACCGGCCCAGGCGGCCGATTTCGACTACCATCTTCCAGCGGCAACCCGTATCCCGACCACCCGCCCGGCACCCACGCCTGCTTTGAGGTGGTCCCATGCCGCCAGCACTTTCGAGAATGTTCCGCATCCATCCCACCGCCGCACTGTTCCATCGGGTCCGTTGGTTCGGCCTCGCGTGTCTGGTCCTCCTGGCCGGTTGCACGGCCGATCCGGAGATGAGGGCCGTCATCGAAGAGGAACTGGCGGCGGCCTTCCAGCAGGTGGAAGCGACGCCTACGCCCGGGAGCCCGGCGGATGCCGTCCCGGAGCCGATGGCTGAGGAGGCATCGGCGGAGTCCGGCCATGTGGCGGTGCAGGTGGGTTTTACGGATGATGGCTGGCCGTTCATGGGCTCGCCCGATGCATCGGTGGTGGTGACCGAGTATTCGGACTTCCATTGCCCGTACTGCGGGCGTCACGCCAACGAGACGTTGCCCAGGATGCGGACGGAACTGATTGAAACCGGCCTGATCCAGTACGTGGTGAAGGACCTGCCCCTCGAGAGCATTCATCCCCAGGCACGGCTGGCCCATCGGGCCGCCTGGTGCATGGGCCTGCAACACGTGGAGGCGTTTTGGTGGATGCACGAAGCTCTGTACTCCACCCAGTCGCAGCATGCCCGCAACGGGGATCCCATTCCCTTCTTCGAGGCTCTGGCCGCCGGGTACAACGAACAGCCCGATATGGACGCAACGGTGGACCTGGGGGCATTTTCGTCCTGTCTCCTTGATGTCACCAACGATGTGGACCGGCGCATCGACGAGTCGATTGGCAATGCCCTTGACTTGGGCATCCAGGGCACCCCCACCTTTACCATCCATCTGCGGGGGGATCCGGAACGGTACATAGTCCTGCGGGGCGCCCAGCCCTACGAGCGGTTCGCGGATGCCGTGTTCAATGCCGAACAGTACGTGGCCGAGGGCGTCGGTGCCGAACCAGAGGAGGCCGACGGCTCCGACTCGCTACCGTTTTGGCTGTCGGCGCAAGGCTTGACGCCCCTGTTTCTGTGGGGCCATGTGGATGCCGAAGGTGTATCGTCCGGCGCCTGGCACGGCTTGACGCAGGCGGGGGACTTTTTCAAGGGTTCCCCGCTGGCCGAGGTTGTCGTCTTTGAATTCAGCGACTTCCAGTGTCCCTATTGCCAGAGACACACGGCCACGGTGCAGGCGGAACTGGATGCGGCCTGGGTTGACACGGGCCAGGTCATGTGGGTTTACAAGCACTTCCTGCTGGACAGTTCCCAATGGTCCGGCACCGCGGCCATCGCCACCATGTGCGCCGGCGTTCAAGGCCGCTTCTGGGACCTGCACCACCTGCTGTTTGAGGATCCCGCCGCCTGGAGCCATCGGGGCGTGGACGAGGCGCTGGACAACTTCGGTGCAATCCTGTCGCAGGCCGATGCCGACGACTGGCACATGGCATCGCTGCCGTCCGAGGTCGAGGCGGGACACGCCCTGCTCAACGACTTGGCCGTGCTGCCGCTGTCTTCACCGGCAGCCTTTGACGAGGAGGCCTACCAGGAGTGCCGCACCACCACCAGCATGGATCTCATCGACATGTTCATGGCCCAGGTACAGGGGGTTGTGCGCGGCACGCCCACGTTTGTGATCTGGCACCGGGACTACGGATTGCTGGCCCAGCCCATCGTGGGCGCGCTGCCGGTTGAACAGTTCCAGTCGGTGTTCGAGCAGATATTCGCCCAGCTGGCCGCCCTCGAAGCGGCAGGTTGACGAATTCCAGCGGCAAAGCACTGCCCTTAGAATCTCACCAGGCTTTATTTCAATCGGGAGCAATTCAAGTGGACGATTTCCTTCCTGAACGGCAGGCAAGCGGAAAGCCCGGTACACAAGTTTCGGCCAGGCATGGGAAGTTTGCCTTCCTGTTGGCGGTCCTGCTGTGTGCGGCTTTGATTGCAGTCGGCTGTGGCCCCGGTCCCGCACCCATGGCCGAGCCCGAGGATGATGCCGCGGTTCCGGAGGCGGCCGCCGCTGAACAGCAGGAAGCAGACACCACCGGCGACGAACCGGCAGCCGAGGAAGCGTCCGCGGAGGATGCGGAACCGGCGGAGTCTGCGGAAGTTGCGGAGCCCGAACCCGAGCCTGCGTCGGAGCCGGAACCGGTACCCGACGAAGCCGTGGTGGAGGAACCCCCGGACTGGACCACGCATGCCTTTGTGGACGGGGGCTACTACGTCCTGGGCAATCCGGATGCAGAGGTGTCCATATTGGATGCCGGGGATTTCCTGTGAGGAGCGTGCGCCTCGCACGTGTTGCGAGTGGAACCCCTTCTGATTGAGAACTATGTGGCTGCCGGAACCGTGAACCTGCGCTTCAACCACGTGTTGGATCACGGGGGGACCAGCGAACGGGCCTCGGCGGCGGCCGAGTGTGCCGGTCAGCAGGACCCGTACAGTTTCTGGACCATGCACAACCACTTGTTCGAGAACATCAGCAGTTTGTTCAGTGCCAATGTTGATACGTACGTCGGATACGCCGACAGCTTGGGGCTGGACACGGACGCCTTCGGCAGTTGCATGGCGGACCCCGCCGTCCTGGACAAGATCAGGGCTCAGCATGACTACCGGACCAACGAACTGAACATACGGCGCCGGCCCGCCTTCCTGATCAATGACAGCATCTACCAGGGCGGGTTGCCGTTCGATGCGTTCGAGCGCGCCATTGCGGAAGCCATGAACTGATTCCCGGACTGCGGATGGCCGCGAATCGGAGCTTTGCCGGGTGACACCGGTCGGGAGCCGATCACTGAATGCGGGCTTCCGGAAACCAAAAAGAGATCCGTTGGCACAGGGCCCTGGGCCTGCTTGCGGCTGTCTGCGCTGTTTGGTTCGGCACGGCCATCCCGGCGCTGGCCAGGGACAGCAAGCCTCGGTTTGATGCCGCCGCAACACCTGCGATGGAACAGGACCGATACCGGTCCGTCACTGCTGGTGGGCAGCACGCCTGTGCACTGCGTGGCAGCGGCCGCGTGCAGTGTTGGGGGCGGAACCATCAAGGTCAGGTCGAGGTGCCCGTCGGTGTCTTCCGCTTCGTGGCGGCCGGCGGTGATCACACATGCGGGCTCCTTGCAGATGAACAACTTTCCTGTTGGGGCGGCAACCGTTACGGCCAAGCGTCGCCGCCGCCCGGAACGTTCAGATCCGTTGCCGCAGGCGATGGCCACTCCTGTGCGGTTGACACCGACGGTCAAGTGCATTGCTGGGGGCTAAACGACCAGGGACAGGCGGATCCCCCGCAGGGGCAGTTTGTTGTTGTCGCGGCCGGCGATGCCGTCAGTTGCGCGTTGAATTCCGGCAACCAGGTCGCTTGCTGGGGACGGATTTTCATAGATGCCATCCCCGAAGCACAGAGGTTCGTGATGCTGTCCGCCGCGGGAGCCGTTTGTGGGTTGACGGATACGCGCGGGGTCGCGTGCTGGGGCACAACCTCAGACAGGTTCCTTGATCTGTCCCCCTCCATCGGAGACAGGGATCTCCTCCTGGACATCGCGGTGGGCAACAAGCATGCCTGCGCGATCCGCCTCGATGGCTCGGTCGACTGCTGGGGCGATCATCTATATGGGCAGACGGCAGTTCCCACAGGCCGGTACACGGACATCGCCGCAGGGGATCTGCACAGCTGCGGTGTCCGGGAGGACGGCTCGCTTGCCTGCTGGGGTGCGAACTCCTTCAGACAGTCCGAGCCACCACCGATGGGAGCGGTTGTCCCTGCCCGGGCCACATTCCCGTTCACCAACTTGGCCAACCACTGGGACGGCAAGGCCGCCGTGCAACGACGCGGCAAAACGGTCGCAGCCACCATCTCCGCGTCACGATCACCGGTCCAGTACGTCGGGAGGCAGGCACCGTCGCCCCTGCTGGTGTTGCCGGAAGCCTGGCGGCCGGCTATCGACATCGAATGGCAGGTGGCCGGCCAACCCGTTTCACCGGATGGCCGGCCTGACCCGTCGCAGCAACAGGTCCGAAATTTCACAATTCACGTCGGGACCAACGGGGCGGTCACGGTTGTCGACAATGAACAGTTGGATGGAGTGGGCTTTCTCCGGTTCAAGACCCGCCTGGCGTGGCCACGCCAAGGAAGCGAGCCGGACGTCTGTAATCGCAGTGCCGATGCCCAAACCGCAATTCTGGCCGCGGTGAGGCAGCAGTACCCGCAGATTATGGTCTGTGGACAGGTCACTTGGATCCATCTGGCTGCCATCGAGGAATTCAGGTTCCCGGGCCCCGACAGCGGCGTGACGCGACGGGTCAGCGTAAACCAGCCGGACGACTTGGCAGGCATGCATGGTCTGCGCTCGGCCAACCTGTTCCTTTACTACTCGTTGCCAACCGATCTGCTGATGCCGGTACCGGATCTCCGCATACTGCGAGTAAGCGGTGGGTACCTTCACGGTGACTATTTTTTTCACGCCCTACACCTACCGGTCTTGCCGGCGGACCTCCTGGACCATACTCCCCGCCTGGCCTCCCTGACGCTCGCAACATACACGCTGGCCGAATTGCCGGAAAGGTTTTTGGCTCCCGTGCCGGAACTCAGGGAGTTGAAGCTGAGTTACACGTTTCCCACCGATCCGCCCGGTAGTTGGTGGGACTTTGCTCCCGTGCCCGCGGATCTATTCGCCTTTACCCCCGGGTTGCAGTCCTTGGCACTGTGGGTCCCACACCAACAGACGTTGCCGGCCAATCTGTTTGAGTCCGTCCCCCTGCTGCGGGAACTGAAACTGACGGGAGGGACGCTGACATCCCTGTCACCCGCGCTCCTCAAGCCGCTTGCTGGTTTGGAGGCACTTCATGTGGACATTGAGCGCTCCGAGTTCTACCTTTCATCCGACTTCGACGGTCTTCCCGGCGACTTTCTGGCAGGCCTGACACGCCTCAGAGAGGTTGACCTCACAGTGTCGACGATGAAGTTGCTGCCAAAGGTGTTCCTCACCGATTCATCCGATTTGAAGGTCTTTCGCCTCTCGGGGGTTTATGACCACTGCCACTGTGTCATCGATGACCAAGGCTCGATTGACTGCTGGCAGGCCTGCGGAGATGGATAGATAGTCAAATTTCCGGGAAGCTGTATCCTTCCGGATCAACCGGAAGGATGCACATATGCGCGGGCGGATGAGGACTGCATGACCGCTGCCGCCGGACACTGAACGACTACGGACACGCGCCCTTTCCCTTGATCTTTGCTCTCCTCGCGGTGGGGTGCAGGGCACTGGGCTGCCTGGTTCCAGACGGAGTGAATCACCCGCTGTACCGGATACGGTGTCCCTGTTTAGGCACTGAAAGTCCGGAGGTCAGGTACACCCGGGGCTCCGGGAATCCGGATGTGGCATGCATGCCGCCGCGGGGATCGGGAGAGGCTTTTGCCGCGAACAGTTCAGGTGTGCTGTGCCCGGAACCGGGTACGGGGCCCCCGCCACAGTGCCTTGACCTTGAATGGTCCGCATGTATCGAACAACCCTGGGTTTGTCCCCTGCCGACATGAATTCCGAAGGCGCCATGGATGGATGCGGACGCGCACGACGGAGGCCAAACCCCGTTCGGCCAAATCCGGCAAGGCAACCCTGAGCCGCGCAATCGGACATGTCACCGCAGTTGTTGTACATTGATCGCCGATCCTGGAGGCGCCTACCACCGGTACGGCCTTGGCAACCACAGAGGAATGGAAATTGACATGCATGCGGTCTTTGGCAGCCACCCTTTGGAATACCCCGGTGTCGACCTGGGCGAGCTGCGTATCAGCAATCCGGACACGGACATCGACAGCCTGGCCCAAGTCCTGAAGGATGATGGCTACCTGCTGCTGCGGGGTCTTCTGCCCCGGGAGCACGTGCTGGCCGGCAGGGAGGCGGTTCTGTCCTACATGTCGGAGAAGGAGGCGCTGACTCCCGGCACGCCCCTGCTGGAAGGGGTGATGCCCCGAGTGGGCAAGCGGGTACAGTTGATGAACAACCAGGACGTGGTGACGCTGCCTGCCGTCAGTGGTGTGCTTGAGCATCCCCACCTGTTTCGGTTTTTCGAACGGCTGTTCCGGAGTGATGCCGCCACGTTTGCCTACAAGTGGCTGCGGGCCGTGGGCAATGAGCAGTACACGGGGGCCCACATGGACTTTGTCTACATGGGGCGCGGCTCCGATCGCCTGCACACTGTCTGGATCCCCTTTGGCGACATCGAGGTCGAACAGGGAACGCTGTGCGTGTGCGAAGGCTCCAACCACCTCGAATCGTTCGCGCACCTGCGGCAGACCTATGGCCGGTCGGACGTGGACCGCGATCGCACGGATGGCTGGTTTACCAAGGAACCGATGGACATCACGGAGCAGTTTGGCGGCCGGTGGCTGACGGCGGACTTCCTGGCCGGTGATGTCATTCTCTTCGGCATGCACACGATGCACGCCTCGACCACCAACTTGACGAACCGCTACCGGTTGAGCTGCGACGTGCGCTATCAGCCGGCCGGAGACCCGATGGATGAGCGCTGGCGGCGCAACGGCATCGGCCATTCCGGCTATCAGGGCGAGGATGGTCCGCTGCGCACCATGGATGAACTACGGAAGGAGTGGGGCCTGTAGCCTGTCGTCAGTCGGGCTTGGGGGCGGAACGGCCATACCGGGGCAGAATCAGGCCGCCGGCGACAAACCAGCCCAAATAGAGTGTTCCCAGAAGGCGGTGGAAAGGCAGGTCCTCCAACCAGATTCCGAGAGCGGCTACACCCGATACCGCCGCGGCCAACATCATGACGATGCCTGCCGGGCCGGCCAGCCGGGTTCCGGTACCGATGAGCAGAATGGCCGCACCGGCCAGCGACATGCCGAGTTTGCCGAAGAGCGCCCGGACCTCTTCCAGGCCCGCGGGCGATAGCGGCGCCAGGTTTCCTGCCATGATCGCCGGGGCCGCCAACGTCTGGAGCATGGTGGTCAGGCTACTGACCAGCCAGCAGGTGCCGGCTGCCAAGACGATCCAAAACGCAATCCGGCCCAATAGGGTGGGCCGGGTTTCCCGCCATCGGTTCCAGTTTGCGACCACGGCCACCAAGAGCATTGCCGCGGCCATCACGGACAACGAATAGACTGCATGCCAGACGAAGTGGCTGGAAATGGCTGCATATAGCGCTTCCACTGTGTCCTGGTCTCGCTCGCTTAACCCCAATCCACCGAAGGGATGAGGGTGGCGTCGTGATTCAGGGACGGGAAAGTGCTCCCGGCTTCGGGGATAATGGTTTTCATGCAAGAAAACAACCCTGAAACAAGGAGCACCCAACGGATGCTACCACTGGAGCCCCCCGACCGCATCCAGGTCGCCTTCGACGACCACCGCCTGGTGTCCAACGCCGGCCTGTTGTTGCCGCTGACCCTGGCCCATCATCTGGGTCTGGGTCAACTGGTGGACCGCCATGTGGACCTGGGGGATGCGCCGGGTCGGGCGCATGCCGGAGACAAGCTGCTGACGCTGGTGGCATCGGCGCTGGCGGGTGGCGACTGCATTGACGATGCCGACGCCCTGCGCGCGGGCGGGACCGCGCGGGTGATGGGCTGCACGGTCAAGGCGCCGTCCACCCTGGGGACCTTCCTGCGCAGTTTCCGTTGGGGCCACGTGCGCCAGTTGGACCGGGTCAGCCGCGAGCTGCTGGCCCGAGCCTGGGGGGCGGGGGCCGGTCCCGGCGACGGGCCGTTGACCATCGACCTGGACTCCACCGTCTGCGAGACCTATGGGCTGCTCAAGGAGGGAGCCCGCCACCACAACTATGCTGGCCAGCGGGGCTATCACCCCTTGTTGGCGGTGGCCGCCGGCAGCGGCGACGTGCTGATGGCCCGCCTGCGCCAGGGCCGGGCCCACACGGCGCGCGGCGCGGCCCACTTCCTGCGGGAAACCATCAGCCGGGTGCGCCAGGCCGGTGCCACGGGCCCACTCACCGTGCGGGCCGACAGTGGCTTTTACACCCACGGCATCGTTGCCCTCTGCCACGACCAAAAGGTCCGCTTCTCCATCACCGTTCGCCAGCACCCAGCCTTGCGCCAGCGCATCGAGGCCCTTCCCGAGGAGGACTGGACCCCCATCCCCTACTGGATGGAAGGGGCCGCGGACGTGGCCGAGACCACCTACACGCCCTTTGCCGACAAGGCCGACGCGGTACCCGTGCGCCTGATCGTGCGGCGGGTGAAGCCCACGCCCGGCTCCCAGCTGGCCCTGTTCACCGACTACCGCCATCACGCCTTCATCACCGACCGCGAGGGCGACACCCTGGCACTCGAGGCCGACCATCGCCGCCACGCCGAGGTGGAGAATGCCATCCGCGACCTGAAGTATGGCGTGGGCCTCAACCACCTGCCCTCGGGACGCTTCGCCGCCAACGGCGCCTGGCTGGCGGTCCAGGTCCTGGCCCACAACCTGGCCCGCTGGACCGGGCGCCTCGGGCTGGGCCAGCCGCGGACGACCACCAAGACCCTCCGGCGCCGCTTCTTCGCCCTGGCCGGACGCATCACCCGCAAGGCCCGCCGTCTCACCTTGCATCTCCCCCAGGCCTGGCCTTGGCAAAACCCGTTCCGCGCCGCCCTGGCACGCTTGCGCGCCCTGCCCCTACCTCCCTGATCGCTCCCCCGTTGAGCCCCCTCCATCGCCGGGCGCAGCTGCGCCCGGCCGGTCCCGGCGCGTCTCCGGCGGCCATCCGCACGCGGTTCTCGGCTGTGGCCGGTGCCGCAACACGGCAAAAACCCCCTCCCGGAGCCGACACACCCGACACCCGGCCCCATCCGTCGGCCTCAACACCTGCCGGCACAGCCTCCCCACCTGCAAACCTCCGATCTCCAGCCCCACCGCATCCCCTTCGGTGGATCCGGGCTTAAGAGGCGCGAGCCCACCTGCAGGACCAGAGTGGCAGTGTAGGCAAGGCTGAGGATTGCGATCCGGCGAGGTTGGCTTGACTGCATTGGGGAGCTCGGTCACACGGGCTTGGCAAGGGCTTTCGGCAACCGGATCTTGCATCCGTACCGGTCAACGCTGATTATGAAGAAGCTTTATATCCAATAGTTGACAATCGAATTCTTGTGCTACAATTTCCGCGAAAGAGAGGACCCGACTGAGAACCGAGCCCTTGACCGGACACAGTGATTGGGACACCGTGACCAGCAAACCCCATTCCACAGCGCAGGAGCCCCGGACCGTCACACGGACCCTGCGCGTGCGGCAGTATCCGGGCACCGCGGCCAACGGCCGGTACCAGGAGCAACTGGCGGGTGCCTGCCGGTTCGCCTGGAACCACGTGCTGGCCGGGCATGAGCGCGACTACCGCCTGTGGAAGGCGGCCGGCGAGTTGGGGGATGGTCCGGGCGATCCGACCTTCTTCACGCTGGGCAAGCGGTTCACGCAGTTGCGGAACGCACCCGGCCACGAGTGGCTGCAGGACTACAGCTACGAAATCGTCCGGTACACCTGCAAGTACATGGGCGATGCCTACGCCGCGTTCTTCGACCCGGACCGTCCGGATCACGGACGTCCGCAGTACAAGGCCAAGCACTACACACGACCCGCCTTCACCATCCCGTCCCGCGTGCGCATCGAGGACGGCCGTCTGTACATCCCGAAGATGGGCTGGACGCGTCTCGGTCCCATCCCCCGGTATGCCGATTGCCAGCCGCTGACCGTGCGCGTACGGCAGGAGTCCGAAGGCAAGCAGCCGAAGTGGTACGCCTACATCGTGTTCGAGGTGCCGGTCGACCACCCCGATGTATGCCAACCCGCGGAGTCCGGAGCAGTCGGTGTCGACCGCAACGTGGGACAGGCCACGGACAGCACCGGCACCGTACACGCCCTCCCCGACACGACCGTCGAGGACGCGAAAATCAAGCGGTACCAGCGCCGGATGGCCCGGCAACAGAAGGGCTCCAAGCGCCGCCGCGGGACCGGCGGCAAACTGCGCAAACTCGAGCGCAAGCGCGCCCGTCGGCGGGACACGGCCACACACCAAAGCAGCCGCAAGATGGCGGACACGGCCCACACCGTCGTGCTTGAGGACCTGAACACCAAGGCCATGACGAAGAGCGCGAAGGGCACGGTCGAGAACCCCGGCCGGAACGTGAAACAGAAAGCCGGCCTCAACCGTGCCATCCTGGCGTCCGGCTGGGGACAGCTGGAGCGCAAGCTCGAGTACAAGGCCGGCCAGGTGGTGTATGTGGACCCGGCCTACACTTCGCAGGCCTGCAGTCGTTGCGGGTACACAGCCAAGTCAAACCGACCGTCGCAGGCGGTGTTCCGCTGCGGAGCCTGCGGGTTCCAGGCGAACGCCGACCACAATGCGGCGCTCAACATCCTGGTACGGGCGGGACTTCCGTCCGCACCCGTTTCGGCCCGCGGGACTGGGGCTGCTGCACGGCGAGGAGCGCTCCCTCCCTGGTCGGTCGCAAGGCCGACCAAAGGGACTCCCGCGACCCGTGAACCGGATATGCGTGGTGTCAACCATTGTATATAAGTCCCATTATGAACTAGATTTAGGCAGAACTTGCAGAGTTCGGTCCCAGACGAATGTTCCGGTTCCTGACAGCCCCGGGCGGCCGTGCGCGGTTGCGGATCTGATGGCTGCCCGCCCCATCCCCTCCCTGCTGGCCGCCGAGTTCCGGCTGCGCCAGAGGCAATACCTGCTGTTGCTCAGCCGGGCCATGACATCGCGCCTGGACATCGAGCGCACGGCGGAACTCTCGCTGGCGGCGGCGCTGGGTCTCATGAACTGCAAACAGGGGTTGATCGCCATCCGGCCGCCGGCCAACCCCGACAGTGGCCACCAGCCGCATCCGGTGACCGCGTTCCACGGGGTGCCCGCTCACCTGCAGCCGGAGTTCGCGCCACTGACCACATCCTTGCCGGTGGACCTGCGGGCCACCGTCGCCCACACGCCGGGGCAGGGGCCGGACATCGAATACATCGTGGAGTGGGACCGCGCCGACATGCTGAAGCGCATCTCCCAGGTGCGGCGCAACCTGGAAGGTGCCGGTACGGCCTTCCACCTCAATCCCAAGACCATGTTTCAGGCCCTGCATGTCGGGGACGAGATGTTGGGCTCGCTCTTTCTCTTCCGGGAGCGCGACGACTTCAGCCGCCTGGACCGCGAGGTGTTGGAAGGCTTTGTCATGCAGGCGTCCATTGCCGTGCGCAACGCCATCCTCTACCGCCGTCTGCAGGATGAGCAGATTTTGCTCCAGACCGTGATTGACAACAACGCGGAGGGGATCATGATTCTGAACGCGCGCGGCGGCGTGGTCAGCATCAACCGGGTCCTGGCCGACATCGTGGAGACGGAGCCTGCCGATGCCGAGAACCGGTACTGGATCGATGTCCTCGACCTCCACAACGTGACCGGCTTCGATTTCCATGCCCGGGGGCCTGCCGGCCTGCCGGCGCTCGGTTCGGTGACGTGCGAAGGGGATGTCCTGGTCGGAGGCGAAACCCGCAACTTGATGTTGGCCTACACCCCGCTGCGCGATGAACGCGGGGAACTGATCCACGTGATCGTGAACGCCACGGACATCACGCGGTTCAAGGAGGAGGAGAAACTCAAGTCCACCTTCGTGACCAACATCAGCCATGATCTCAAGACCCCGCTGACCGTCATCAAGGCCAATTTGGACCTGCTGGGCACGCTCGACAGTTCCCTGGAAGCCGGGCAGCGGCTGGAGATGCTGGAGACCTGCCTGTCGGAGGCGGATCGTCTGGAGCAGATGATCAACGACATGCTGGAAGCCGCCAAGGCGGAGGCCGGCGTACTCAAGCTGAACCTGCGGCCGGTGCCTGTGCTGGATCTCCTCCATGCCGTGGAACTGAGGGTGCGCAACCAGACCCGGGACCACGGGATTTCGTCGTTCCTGGATCTCCCGCCGGGCACGGTTCTGCAGGCGGACGAGGGTATGCTGAACAGGGTGCTCGACAATCTGGTGGGCAACGCGATCAAGTATTCTCCGGACGGTGGCCAAATCACGATTGGCTGCAACCTCCACTGGAACGACGAGGACTGGATTGTGATCTGGGTGGCGGACGAGGGTATCGGCATTCCCGAGGGCGAACTCCCTAGGATCTTCGACCAGTTCCACCGGGTTGATCAGAGTCCGGGCCGGCAGGCCAAGGGCACCGGCATGGGTCTGGCCTCCGCCAAGGCGATTGTCGAGGCCCACGGCGGCACCCTGGTTGCGAACAGCACCCTGGGCGAAGGTTCCACATTTGTGGTGACCCTACCCCTGAAGGGGCCGGCGGCCCGGGAACCCGGCCGGGACCGCTCCCGACTCCGGGATGCGGCCGGCCCGTCGGCAGTTCGGGACAGCACATCCGACGGACGTCCATGAACATCCATCTGACTCAGCTGGGCTGCCGGCTCAACTTCTCCGAGAACCATCAACTGGCCCGTGCGCTGCAAGGCGCGGGCCACGTTGTCGTGAATCGTCCGGAACAGGCCCATGTGGCCGTGGTCAACACCTGTGCCGTGACCGTGGCGGCATCCGGCAAGTCCCGGCGCCTGATCCGTCACCTGCACCGTTCCAATCCCGATCTGCGAATCGTAGCCACGGGCTGCCATGCGACCCTTGAGCCGGCGGCCACCGGCCAATTGCCGGGGGTGTGGCGGGTGGTCTCGAATCAGGACAAGGACCTGTTGCCGAGCCTGCTGCAGACCTGGAGCGCCGAACTGCCCGACATGGACACGCTGTTGCGGCTGGAACCGGATGGATCGCCCCTGCCCCAGGATGCGGGCGGCAGGTCCAGAGCCTTCGTCAAGGTGCAGGACGGCTGTGAGAACCGATGCACTTTCTGCGTGGTCACGCTCGCCCGCGGAGCCGGTCGCAGCCGACCTGCCAGGGACGTTGTGTTGGAGATCCGGTCACTGGCGGCCGAAGGGTTCCAGGAGGCGGTGCTGACCGGCGTACACCTGGGCAGTTGGGGGCGGGACCTGGAGCCGGAAGGTTTGCATCTAGCGGAGCTCGTGCACCGCGTCCTCTCCGAAACGGACATTCCCCGTCTGCGTCTGAGCTCCCTGGAACCGTGGGGCATTCCCGATGGTTTCTTCGATCTTTGGCAAACCTGGCCCGGACGCCTCTGCCCCCATTTGCACCTGCCGTTGCAGTCCGGTTCGGACAAAACCCTGCGGCGCATGGCCCGGCGCAGTACGCGGGCCGGCTTCAGGCAACTGGCGGCGGATGCCCGGGCTGCCGTTCCCGATGTGGTGCTGACCACTGATGTCATTGCCGGCTTTCCGGGCGAGACGGAGCGGGATTTCGACGACAGCCTGGAGTTCATCGAGGAAATCTCGTTCGCGGATGCCCATGTGTTCCCGTTCAGTGCCCGGCCGGGCACGGCTGCCGCTTCCTTTGACGGGCAAATGCCCAACGCCGAAAAGAGCCGGCGCGTGCGGGAAGTCCAGTCCGTGGTGTCCGCCACCGGCGACAAGGAGCGCAGGTGCTTCCTCGATACCCGGCGCAAGGTGCTGTGGGAAGGAGACGGCACGATCCTGGATGATGGTGCCGGCACCCTTTGGCAGGGGTACACGGACAACTACCTCAGGGTGGAGACCGTGGCACCAGTTGGTCAATCGCTGTCGAACCAAATCACGGACACACACTTGGTGGCTCTGGACGGGATCGTATTCCAGGGTCGGGTTGCCGCTGATCCCGCGTCATCCGGCAAGGGTATTTCCGGATGACTCAAGTGCAAGTCATGGAGCCGCGCGGGCGATGAAGGGTGGTGAAGGCTGTTGCCGGCGTCGGGCCGGCAGTTTATTCTGGGCCCAAAATCAACAAAGCCAAAACAGTGCCGTGTCATGACAGGCGCAAGACCGAACAATCATTGGGGCGACGGCCAGGGTTCAACCATGTATCTGAATGCCTCGGGCTTGGGAGTTACCCCCAAACCCGGTCCTTCCGGCAGGTGGAAGTAGCCTTCGCGGCAGTCCATATCGGTGTCCACCAGCCGCAGATTGCGGTGGAAGATCGTGTGCTGGAACTCGTGCATGTCGAAGTTGGGGATGGCGGCCGCGACATGCAGGCTGGCGGCTTGGCCTATGCCAATGCCTATGGTCGCATGCGGCATCACCTTGCAGTGGAAGGCGTCCGCCAGCAGACAGATGCGATGAAAGCCGGTGACGCCGGTGTGGAGCATTTCGGGCTGGATGATGGACATGGCGCGTGCCTCGAGGCGCGGCAGGTATTCGTGTACCGTGCGCAACTCCTCCCCGGCCGCGACGGGGGTTTGCACGCTGCGCGCGACATGGGCTAGGCCGGCCACATCCTCCGGCTTGACGGGCGCCTCCGCCACGGCCAGCCCGTACGGCTCCATGCTGCGGATGATCGCCACGGCCTCGCTGCCAGTGTAGCGCCAGTGGAAGTCCGCCAGGATTTGAGGATCCGGTCCAATCGCCTCCCGCACGGCCCTGATCTCGGCCAGTTCCCCCTCGTGTGCCACGGCGCCGGCGAACTTGACCGCGCTGAAGCCTCGTTCCATCCAGTCCTTGGCGACGGCAGCCCTGGCCTGCAGGTCCGTTCCCGGCAATCCCGAAACGTAGGCGGGCAGCCGTTTCAGACGCCGGCCGCCCAATAAGTGGCAGACGGGCAGATCGAGCAGCCTGCCCCGAAGGTCCCACAGGGCCTGATCAATTCCCGCCAGGGCATCAAGCCAGAAACCGCCGAAGTAGCCGCGCACGCGGAGGCTGTCGTACAGGTCGTCAAACACCTCGACAACCTGGTGGGGATGGCGGCCCACCACCATGGGTTCGGCCAGCTCCTTCACAATCGTGGCCACAATCTCCGGGGCCACGACACCGAAGCTCTCGCCCCAGCCCACCTGTCCCGACCGGGTCGTAACCCTGACCAGCACGGTGTGGTCGTGCACGCTGTAGACCGTGCGGTTGCCGGGACGGATGAACAGGCCCTTTGCGTTCGGTTCAACGCCGTGTTCCAACCCTCCCAGATAGGGCGTGGGCCGGGGAATGCGCAGGGGGAATGCCTCAACGAGTTCAACGGTGTCCATGGCAGTGCTTGGAGTTCAACCTGGAGGAGGCATGGATGTGGGGCGGTCCGCCGACGGTTTCATGCCGCAGCAGGGGGCCCGGAGCGGGTTGGGACGGTCGTGATCCGCGTCCCGCGTTAGCCTACCAGAACGATTCCCGGTCTCAAACCGATGCCGCATCCGTTCCGATCGCAGTGGGGAGGAGCATCGAAGCACTGTTTCACCTGCGTTGATTTTGGCCCGAGGTTGGCTTCAGTCTCCTTGACGTGAAAAAGTCCCCTGCGCCGACCACAGGCCATGGCGGCGGTCGGCCGCCGGCAGAGGAGCATCCCCGCCGCCGTCCTGCTCCCGGGCCAGGCGTGCCTGCGGCCGTCCTCCCGTTGGCGGGTTCCGATGGCGATGGCCTGTCTCACCTGCAACGGACCGGGTCGTGCCCGCGGTGACTCCGGGGGCCTCCAAGTCGAAGGACTGCGGGCTGGCACCTTCCCCAGAGGTCGATGGCCCGGGCCGTGCGCGGGCGCGCACGGATATATAACGTATCTTCATCTAATACCGTATTTTGGAGTTTGTATAGTCACCAAAATGATATAGAATCGATGGATTATTGTCCCTGTCTTCCATCGCGAGTACCGTCCTGAGCGTTTCGAGATAGCACTACGTTCTGCCTGCTGCCGCAGCCTGTACCGATCCAATCCGCCGCCGGCAAACCACCGTACCCTGACCCTCGGGTAGTCCGGATAGGGAAACCTAAACGCCTCCCCAGGAGAAGCTGAAATGTCGGCAACAAAGTCGTGCAGGACTTTCCTGCCTCCACTCACCCCCGCGCGGCCATGGTTTGCCGGACCGGGTGTCTGTCGTTTCGCACTGGCCGTGATGCTGGCGGGTCTGTGGCTGGGAATGGGAACACCGGTCCTGGCCCAACCGTCGGTATGTGATTGGGCTCAATGCCCGGATGCCGAGCCGGGCCCCGTGCAAAACCTGGTAGTGTCAACCACGGACACGGCGGACAGCATCACCGTTACCTGGGATCCTCCGGATACGGGCGGTAGGCCTGCTGGATATATCGTGTACGCGGGGCCCAATACTCCTGGCCGTGGAGGCGGCAAGACCAAGAAACCGCGCAATCTGGACAAAACGTCGGTCACCTTCAAAAACATGACGCCCGGCAAGATCTACAAGGTCCAGGTACGGGCACAGAACATCATCGGCAAGGGGACTTGGTCGCGCGCAACAATTAGACTGAATTCGAGTGTGCTGCCCGATCCAGTGAGGAACTTGAACGTAATCGCAGACATGTCCGGAATGGCGATAGTCTCATGGGATGCTCCGGTGACGGGCGGTCATCCCTGGACATACATTGTGCATCTGAAACGGAAGGGGGTTAGTGGGACCGGCAAGACCAAGACGCCCAGGGCGAAGGCTTCCCCTACCATAATGACCTTCTATGAATTGGACAGCGGGGAATACAAGGTGTGGGTGCGAGCCAAGAACAAGGGCGGCAAGGGCGAGCGCGTTGAAGCCACTTTTACTGTGCCCTAATCCCTACAGGGGGGTAGTACAGGCGTAGTCCCCCCGGGGCCCAGTCCCGGCCGCACAGTTGCTGCATCCGAGCCGGGTCTGCTTGCCGTGCCTTCGGTCCGGACTCCAGCGCGTCCCCTTTGGCCTGCAGGGGGTACCGTCCGCGTGTGGCGTGGTCGTGTGTGCCCCGGGCCGGCATACCGTCTACAGGCTCCAACTGTCGCGAGCCGTGCGAAGCGCGCCCGCAGGCGCGGACCCGGCGTGGAGGCAGGTCGACCGCCTGCAGGAAGGCGGCCAGAGGCACTTCCAGCCTCCCGGCCGCATTCCTCGCGATGCGGTTCGGAGCCAGGCGGTCCAGCGGTCACGGAGAGCTTCGAGGTTCTCCTGGGCGTGGGGTAGGCAGGCGATGTCTGCGGTACCCCGGATCGCCAAGTCAAGTGGGGGCTTGGCAACGTCCATCTCCACATGGGTGTTGGCCATGGCGGGGATCGCCTGTAGCCAAGGAGGCTGAAGCCTCCAGGGTTCCAACCTCGTCCATACGGACTTCCGGTCCCGGTAACGGTTTGGGTGCCGTTGCGGCGCCAGGCGGCCGGGGTCTCGGACAGGGCTCGTTGACGGGTGGGCAGGGAGGTAGTCCTCAACGAGGGACCTCCTGGGGTGGTCAAGCAACACAACCATTGGTAGGGGTCCCTCGTCGTCTGTGTGACCGGAACCAATCTCAACGAAAGTGAAACAGTACCGGCATCGAAGGGTCCGGATCGGCAACCTTGTCCGTGTGCTACGATTGGGCCCCTGTCTCAAAGTCACATGCTGGATCCGTTCCGGATGGCAACAGTCCTGATTACGGGCACGAGTGGGTTTATCGGGCGCGCCCTGGCTGCCCGTTTGCATCCGCGGCACGAAGTGTTGTGCCTCTCGCGCCAGGCGACTCCGGTCGACGGCGTGACCGCCTTCACCGGTGATTTCGCGAACCCGGACGACCTGGCCCGGTTGGACGGCTGCGACGTGGACGTGCTGGTCCACTTGGCCGCCGTGACGGGCGGCTGTTCCGAAGAGGACGGGATCCGGGTCAATGTCCAGGGTACGCACGGCCTCCTTCGCTACTGGGTTGATCGCGGCTGCCGCAAGTTCGTGCTGGCCAGTTCGATCGCCCTGGTCGGGATGCAAAGCATCCACTTTCGACCGCTGCAGTTGCCGGTGTCGGACGAGCATCCCTGTCTTGACCGGGACGGCTACGGTCTGTCCAAGTACCTGATGGAAGAGGTGACCCGGTACTTCGGCCGGCAGAATCCCGATCTCGACATCGTCAATATCCGCCTGGCATCGATCATGCCGGACGATGCCAGACCCGAACTGTTCTCGGTCGCCGACCCCCTGCGCGAGTGGGCCTTCGGCGCCCTTTCGCGCATGTACCTCAGCGATGCCGTCGAGTGTTTCTCGCTGGCCGTGGAACGGCCGCATCGGCCCGGCGTGCAGGTGATGAACGCCGTGGCCGCCACGGCCTGCACCGCCGATCCCGTGCCCGACCTGCTCAAGGCCTGGTACGGGCCGGACGCCGACCGCATCGACATGTCGCATTACCGGCGGCCGGGCCACGAGCGGGATGCGGTGTACAGCATCCAAAGGGTGGCCGACGAACTGGGGTTCGTGCCCCGGCGCACCACCATCTGACCGTGGGCTGCCGGGCGCGGTTCCCTGCAAGTAAGGTTTGTCTCTTTATCCAATCAGCCAGTCAAGGACAAGATCAAATGTCTCACCCAACTTCCCGCCGCAACTTCCTGAAGTTGAGTGCCGGCTTGTCGGCCGCGGCCGCGTTGGCCGCCTGTGCCGCGCCTGCCCCTTCCGCGGGTGAAGGCGACGCGGCCATGCCCGAAGCCGTCGAGCTGCGCCTGACCTTCTGGGGCGACCTGGCCGACATGCCTACCTGGAACTGGGGCATCGAGCAGTGGAAGGACGAACGGCCCGACATCCAGATCAAATGGGAGAACACTCCCTGGGGCGAATACTGGACGAAGCTCCAGACCGAGGCTGTGGCGGACAACCTGCCCGATGTCGTGGGCATGGTCTCCATGTTCTCGCAGCAGTACATCCGTCAGGGGTCGCTGCTCTCCTTCCAGGGCTACATCGACGCCGAACCGGAGGTCGACGTGGCCGACTTCTGGCCCGCCAACATGCTGGCCTACACTTGGAAGGACGAGATTTACGCCTTCCCCTACGACCTGTCGACGGTGCTGCCGATCTACAACAAGTCGATGTTCCTGGACAACGAGGTCGAGCTGCCCATCGGCGACTGGACCTGGGATGAATTCCAGGAGACCTGCATCGCGCTGACCCAGGACACGAGTGGCGACGGCAACACCGACCAGTGGGGTTGGCTCATGCCCAACCTGGCCAGCTGGACCATCGACATTCCCCTGTCGACCAACGGCGCGCGGTTTGTGTCCGAGGACGGCCTCAAGTGCCTGCTTGACACCCCCGAAGCCATCGAGACCATCCAGTGGCTGTCCGATCTGCGGCACGTGCACCAGGTTTCGCCCACGATTGCGCAACAGGGCGACGTGCCCCTGTTCGAGTCGGGCCGGGCGGCCATGCACTGGGGAAATCCGGAACGGGTGCAGACGATCGCCTCCCGTGTCGGTCCCGCCCGCGACAACGAGAACTTTCTCTGGGATGTCGCCCTGTTTCCCATGAAGACGCAGCCCGGCAACTCGGTGCAGGGCGGCAGCTTTGCCATCGGCTCCACCACCGAATACGCCGATCAGGCCTGGGAGTTCGTGAAGTTCTACACCAGCGCGCCCATCCTGGAAGAGATGGTGGCCAAGCCCAGCCGGGGCATCCCGGGCCGCGCCTCGATTGCGCAGGCCCTGATCACCGATGAGAATCCGGAGCACCAGCAATACTTCCTGGATGTTCTGGAGTACTCCATCTCGACCTTCATTCCGGCTTTCGCACAGGTCACGGCCGTGCTGGCCAAGTACATGGACGAGATCATGATCAACAACGAGCCGGCGGCCGCCATCCTGCCGCAGGCCGTCCAGGAGATTGATCCCATCCTGATTGAGACCGCCTGATCCTCCGGGTTCCCGGTTCGGCCTGCATGCGGGGGCCGGGCCGGGAACCCTTTGATTGCCAATCCGTCGTTGGGGACGTCCATGGCAACGTCGGCGCCTGCCTGGCGCTCACCGGCCAACTGGTTTGGCCCCGAATACAGAAATCCGGCGCGGCGGCGCGAAATCCGGGCTGCCTTCCTGTTCCTGCTGCCCAACGTGGTGGGTTTCCTGGTCTTCATGGTCGGTCCTTTGCTGGCCTCGCTGGGCTTCTCCCTGCTGGACTGGAACCTGCTCAGTGCGCCCGACGTGGTGTGGCTGGGCAACTACCTGGAGCTGTTCCGCGATGCCGAGTTCTGGCGCAGCCTGCGGGCCACGTTCTACTACCTGGTCGGCAGCGTGCCGCTGGGACTGGTGCTGTCGCTGGCCCTGGCCTTGGCCCTGAACCAGCGCATCAGGGGCATTCGCTTCTTTCGCACCGTCTATTTCATTCCCGTGGTCTCCTCCATGGTGGCGGTGGCCCTGATGTGGCGCTGGATGTACAACCCCACGTCCGGCATCCTCAACTACATGCTCAACGAGACCTTCGCCTTCCTGCACTTGCCGCTGCGCGCTCCCGACTGGCTGCAGAGTCCCGTCTGGGCCATGCCGGCCATCATCCTCATGAGCGTGTGGAAGGGCATGGGCTACAACATGGTGTTGTTCCTGGCCGGCCTGCAGGGCATCCCGAGGCATCTCTACGAAGCGGCCGAAATCGACGGGGCCTCCAACCAGCGGCAGTTCTGGACCATTACCCTGCCCTTGCTGACCCCCACCACCTTCTTCGTCCTGATCATGTCCATCATCGGGTCGTTCCAAGTGTTCGAACAGGCCTACATCATGACCCAGGGCGGACCGGTCCGCTCCACGGTCACGACCGTCTACTACATCTACGAGAACGGCTTCGAGTGGCACAAGATGGGCTACGCCTCGGCCGTGGCCTGGGTGCTGTTTGCCCTGATCCTGGGCGTGACCCTGATCCAGTGGCGCACGCAGGAGCGCTGGGTCTTCTATGAGTAGCGGCACCATCGCGCCGCCGGCCACCGGCCTGCCGCGCACCCGGATCGAGGCGCGCTCCGGGCGCCGACACCTGCTGTGGCGGAACGTCACCGCCTATGCGGCCCTGTCGCTGGGTTCCGTGTTGATGATCATTCCGTTCCTGTGGATGCTTTCGACCTCGCTCAAGGACGACCGGCAGGCCTATGTGTTCCCGCCGATTTGGATTCCCTCCCCCGTGGCGTGGAACAACTACCTGGACACCTGGCAGGCCCTGCCGTTCAATCTCTTTTTCCTCAACAGTGCCTTTGTCTCGTTGGTCCTGACCGTCGCGCAACTGGCGACCTGCTCGCTGGGCGCCTTTGCCTTTGCCCGGCTGCGCTTCCCCGGACGCGAGCGGCTGTTTGTCCTCTACCTCGCCACCCTCATGATTCCCTTCCAGGTGATCATGATCCCGCTGTTCGTGCTGGTCAAGGAGTTCGGCTGGATCGACAGCTACTGGGGCCTGACCATCCCGCTGATTTTCAGTCCCTACGGCACGTTCCTGCTGCGCCAGTTCTTCAAGACCATCCCGCTTGAACTGGAGGATGCCGCCAAAATCGACGGCTGCAGCTGGTTCCGCATCTACTGGAACATCATGCTGCCCCTGTCCAAGCCGGCCATGGCCACTCTGGGCATCTTTGTCTTCATGTGGAGCTGGAACAACTTCCTGTGGCCGCTCCTGATCGTGTCGTCCCTCGAGATGAAGACCCTGCCGCTGGGCCTGGCCTACTTCTTGGGCCAGTACACGATTTACTGGAACCTGTTGATGGTGGGTGCCACCATTGCCTTGGTGCCGGTCCTTGTGATCTTCTTTTTTGCCCAGCGCTATTTCATCGAAGGCATCACGCTAACCGGCCTCAAGGGGTAGTTGCCCCTGCAGTCCCGCAGCCTGTCTTCCCTGAGCCGTTCTACGGAGACTCTCAACATGACACTCCAGGCATTGATTGCAACCGCCGACCGCGTGTTCTCGCTGGAACGGTTTCCGATACCGGCACTGAAGCCGACCGAGGTCCTGGTGCGGACGCTGTACTCCGGCGTGTCCGTGGGCACCGAGTTCATGGTGTTCCAGCACAGGTTGGACTGGGGCCCGTTCCCTGTATGCACCGGATACCAGGCGACCGGGGAAGTGATTGGGGTTGGTTCGGCGGTCGATCGCTTCAGTGAAGGCGACGTTGTCTACTACAGGTCCAACTTCGCGCCCCTGACCCTGAACGGCACCGAGGTCAACCGCTGCTCGGCCTCCCATTCCGATTTCGCGGTGATTCCTCAGGACCGCGAGATTGAACTGCTCCCGGAGGGGGTGGATCCGGCGGTTGGGTCCATGTTTGTCATGCCTTCGGTCGGCTGGAACGCCGTTGACATGGCGGGCATCCAAATGGACGAGCTGGTGGCCATGCAGGGCCTGGGTCTGATCGGGACTGGCGCCATGCTGGCCGCGCGCCTGCGCGGGGCACGGGTGGTCGGAATCGAGTTGGACGAACGCCGCATGCAACTGGCCCGGGACCTGGGCATCGACCACATCATCGATGCACGCACGGAGGACGTGGAGGCGGCCCTTGAGGCGATTCAGCCCGGTGGGGCCGATGTGGCCTTTGAGGCCACGGGGCTGCCGCGAAACCTGGATTCGGCATTCCGCCTGGCCCGGCGGCACGGACGCTTTGTCTATCTGGGCAACCTGGGCAGCGCTCCTGTATCCTTCAACTTCATGGTGCCGCACACCAAGATGCTGACCTGTTTCTTCCCGTGCAACGATGGCCTCAAGCCATGCCGGGATTCCGTATTGCGCAACATTGCGTCCGGTGCGCTGCCGTGGGGCAGGACCATTTCGCATACGGTGGATGCACAGGACGCCCCGGAGTTGTACCGTGCCATCGACCGCAAGTCCATTCCCGAATTGACAGGAGCTGTGATCAAGTGGAACTGAACCGGTCTCGCAATTTTCCAACCCAACCGGGCCGGCAAGGGTCCGGACGTTTCGGCCTAAAGGCGGCTGTGTGGGCGGTCGTCCTGGTTTCGCTGGTACTGTCCGGCTGTGTCATCCCGGATACGGCCATGCCGGTCCCGTCCGAACCGGCGGGCCCCGCGGTGTCGATTGCCGCCATGCAGCTTGAACCCGGGCCGTGCTCGGACACCTTCGTCCGGCATGTGATGGACTTCGCCACCAATGTGGATGAGTGGCCCGTGCGCATGTTTTCCAGCAACGGATCCGGCCTGGCCGTCAACGATTTGGACAACGACGGTCTGCTGGACGTGGTCATGGCCAACCTGGACGGCCACAACGCCATCTTCTGGAACCGGGGCCACATGGAGTTTGAACGGGCCGACATGGAAACCCGCAACACGCGGGCGGTCAGCATTGTCGATGTGGACGGCGACGGCTGGCACGATATCGTGTTTGCGTTGCGGCGCTACATTCCCGTGGCCTGGCTCAACCGGGAAGGTCCCGACGGCGGCCGGATGTTCGAGTCGCTGCCCCTCTCCCTGTTCAAGAACCGGTCCTACACCCAGGCTTGGGCCGACCTCGATCAGGACGGCGATTTGGATGCCGTCACCGTGACCTACGACGCGGAGCCGATGAAGGAGGAGAACCAGCCGGCACCGACCGGCGGCGGCGGGGTGTTTGTCATGTACCAGAACAACGACGGTTCGCTGAGCTTCGAGCGGGAGCAGCTGGCGATCAAGGCGCAGGGCCTGGCCCTGCTGCTGCTGGATCTCAACGACGACGGCCGCCAGGACATTCTGGTGGGCCACGACTTCGAACTGCCCGACCAGACCTGGATCAGGACGGATGACGGCTGGGAGGAGACGACACCCTTCAGTGCTGTGGCCCGCAATACGATGGGCTTCGCCGCCGCCGCACCCGGCGCCGACGGCGTCACGCACGTGTTCGCGGCGGACATGATGCCCTTCTTCACCGACGAGGAGACGCTGGCGCAGTGGGCGCCGCTGATGGAGGACATGCACTTCGAGGTGCCCGGCAACCAGGTGATGCGCAACGTGCTCCAGGTCAAGACGGAGGACGGTGGCTACACCGAAATGGCAGAGGCCGCCCAACTGCAGGCGACGGGCTGGTCCTGGTCCTCGCAGTACGGTGATCTGGACCTGAACGGCTACATGGACCTCTACGTGGTGAACGGCATGCACTCCGAGGAGATGTTCTCCCATCTCCCGGACTCCGAGTTGGTGGAGGAGAACCTGGTGTTCCGCTACACCGGGGACGGATACGTCTGGGAGCCGGACTGGGGTCTGAATGCCACGGAAGGCGGGCGCGGCATGATGATGGCCGACCTGGACAATGACGGTGATCTGGACATTGTGGTCAACAACCTGCTCAAGCCGTCGATCATGTTCGAGAACCAGCTGTGTACCGAGGGCCAGTCGCTGCAGGTTGACCTGCGCTGGCCCGGCAGCGGGAACACGCGGGCCATTGGCGCCGAACTGACCGTGTGGTCCGGATCCGATTCCTACTCGCGCACGATTCGTTCCAACAGCGGGTACCTGTCGGGAGAACCTTCCCGCGTCCACTTCGGCCTGCCGGCCGGGGCATCGCTGGACCGGCTGGAAATCAGGTGGCCGGACGGCGAAGTGTCCGAGGCGGGAGGCCTGGAAGCCGGCAGCCTGTTGACGGTCACCAGGGAGTAGGCTCCGGGCCGGGCGGATCCGGCCGGCCTTGGCAAGGAGAGGCTTCCGGATGCCGCTGCTTCAGGCGGCATCCGGAACCCGGGCGTTGTTGGCGCCCGCAACGTTCGCTATGGGCAGTAGGATGGAAAACTCGCTGCCGCCGTTGGGAAGCCTGTGATAGCGGATGTCCCCGCGGTGCCGACGTACGATATTGCGTGCCAGGCTCAAGCCCAGCCCGCGGTTGTTGAGGCCTGGATTGTTGGTCGGGTCCACCCTGAAGTAGGGTTCGAAAATCGCCTCCTGGTGCTGCGGCGCCACTCCCGGTCCGGTGTCCCTGATGCGGATGGCGCACCATGCCTCCGAGCCGCCGGCTCCAATCGTGACCGCACCTCCGTCTCCGGTGTAGTTGATGGCGTTCAGCACCAGTTCCAACAACACGTCGTTCTTGAAATAGACCCGGTCCACCTCAACGCTTTCCACGCCGTCCAGGGAATCCAAGGTCACCCTGACGTTCCGATCGGCGGCCACTTCCTCGACACTGGCCAGGACCTGTTGGACCAGCGGCTCCAACGCCACCGTTTCCAGGTTCAGGGCCACGTGGCCGGTTTCGGTGAAGAGCGCGTTCAGGGACCGGTCGCTCATTTCGAGCAGTTCGGAGACGTTCTGCTTCATGTCTGCGGCCACTTCGGCCGCAAACCGGTCCTTGTGCACATGCTTTGACAGGGTGGCAATGTCCAGTTCCAGGGCGCCGAGCGCGTTGCGCAACTCGTGGCTGAGGTTGGATGCCAGCTGCTGGCGGACCTCCCAGCTGTGGCCCAGACGGCGCTGCAATCCCCGGAAGGCATCGCGCAGGGCGCTGATTTCCGTGATGCCGCGGGTGTGTCTGACCTGAACCGGCCGAATGATCTCGGTATCGCTTTGGATGCCCCGGATCGACTCCGTGATGTGCATCAGCGGCGCCGTAAAGAATCGGGCAATGGCGTAGGTGGCGGCTCCCAGCAGGCACAGGGAGGCGAGGATCGCGGCGAAGAAGGTAATCCACAACTGGCGGTGCACCTCCTGCAGGAACTCGCGGGACTGGATCACTTCCACATAACCGATGGTGCGCTGGTCCATGACCTGGAAGTCCTGGGAACGCTGGGCCGGGGCCGGCGCCAACACGGGGACCATGGCGACCCACACGGACTGGCGGCGGCAGGCCTGGCAGGTCCAGGTTGTGCGGGTCCCGGTCTCCGGATCGTCGACAGGCTGGCTGTAGCAGAACTCGCCGGCAAACGTGAAGTCCTGGGGGGTTGTGTCGGCGGTGTGGAGGCTGGCGTTTGCGACCAGGCGCGCGCGCTCGCGCAGGGAGGCGTGGTATTCCTCGTTGTGCAGGTCGCAGGGCACCATCGCGGTGGCCCGCACGCTGGTGGACGATGTCTGAAGATTGCCCTTGTCGTCCGGGACCAGAATGCGGACATGGCTTTCGGGTTCCGCCAGGATCAGGATGTTGCCCGAGGCGAGTACGGTGAGCAGGGGATTGCCCAGCATTTCGGTGGCCTGTTCCGAGACCGAGACGGCCTCCCTGACCAGCCGCACCAGGAATCGGTATTCCACCTGGCGCCAGGACAGTTCGGTGACCAGGGCCAGGGTGCCGGCCACGATCAGGCCCAGGGCCAGAATGTTGACCAGCGACAGGTAGCGCCGCAGCCGCATGGTGTCGGAAGGGGAGCGGGCCGGCCGGACTCCGGTTAGGAGGACACCAGCCGATAGCCCTTGGTGCGCACGGTTTCAATCAGTTGTTCCGAATTGGAGTCCTGGCCCAGCTTCTTGCGCAGATAGCAGATGTGGGTGCGGATGTTCTGCTTGTTGGTCTGGTCGAAGTGGCGGGCCGATTCCCCTTCCGCATCGCACAACACTTCATAGAAGGTCTGCAGGGAAACCGTGTTGCCGTTGTGGCTCATCAGGAGGCCCAGGTACCGGCTCTCGATGGGTGTCAGCCGGACATCCATGTCCGCGTACCGGGCCTGGTTCTCATTGGGGTAGAGCGTAAGGTCCAGTTCCGGAAGTTCCAGGATCTCCGCCAGCGGCTCCCGGCTGCGCCGGGTGGCGTCCGCTTCCAGTTGCCGGCGGACAATGGCCAGCAGTTTCTGTTCGTCGTCCCCCTTGCGATGGAAGTGCAGTGCGCCCCGGTTCAGGGCGTCGATGTAGGTGGAGTTGACCTGCTCCTCGGTTGCCTGCTGCCCGGAAATGACGACCACAAAGGGGTCCCTGGCCTTGTGCTCCATGCGATCCAGCAGTTCGAGGCCGTCGATGCCGGGGAGCTTGATGTCCAGGACCACCACGCTGGGCTGGTGCAGCGTAATGAGCCGTTCCCCCTCCTCGGCGCTGTCGCAACTGATGATGCGGACATCGGGCAGGTGGCTTTCCAGGAAGCGCTGGGCCGAACGCCGAAAGTAGCGGTCGTCGTCAATCAAAACAAGCTTCGTAATCATGGCTGATTTGCGGTGTGGTTTGTCCAGCGGGAACAGGGAATTATTGTAGCCATCGGTTCCGGAATGTGCCGGCCCCGTATCACATTCGTCCCGGGCGGCCCGATTGCGGGACCGGGCCGGGCCATCGAAGCGCGACGGGGCCGCGGGCCGCCAAGTGGCACAACCCGGAGCGATGCTGCCCGCGGGCCGGGCCAAACCTATAATTTGACATTCTGAACCATCCGGATAATGCCCCGTTCATGAACAACGAGTTCCGCATTGAAAAAGACAGCATGGGCGAAGTTGCCGTGCCCGCCGCGGCCCTGTACGGCGCCCAGACCCAGCGTGCGGTCGACAATTTCCGCATCAGCCCTTATCGGTTTCACCGACTTTTCCTGCAGGCGCTGGCCCAAATCAAGCAGGCTTCGGCCTTGGCCAACCATGAGCTCGGCCTGCTCCCCGAAGAGCGTGTCGCAGCCATTGCCGAGGCGGCTGCGGCCGTGGCGGACGGGCATCACGACGGGGAATTCCCGCTGGACATCTTTCAGACGGGTTCCGGGACCAGCACCAACATGAATGCCAACGAAGTCATTGCCGCGTTGGCCGAACGGGCATTGGGGATTGCGGTCCACCCCAACGACGACGTCAACATGTCGCAAAGCAGCAACGACGTCATTCCCAGCGCCATTCATGTCAGCACGGCGGCGGCCATCCGTGAACTGTCCAGGGCGCTCGAGGGCATGCTTGCGGATATCGACAGCCAGATTGAGGCCACCGGCGATGTGGTCAAGACGGGACGCACCCATTTGATGGATGCCGTGCCGGTTACATTGGGGCAGGAGATGGAAGCTTGGCGGCATCAATTGGAGGGATGCCGCGCAGGGCTTCAGGAAGGACTGGCCGGCCTGTCCCAATTGCCGCTGGGCGGGACGGCGGTTGGGACCGGCCTCAATGCGCATCCCCGGTTTGGGGAGGTTGCCTGTCGCCACCTGTCCGATCTGACCGGAGCCGCGTTTGCCAGCAGTTCCAATCACTTTGCCCGGATTGCCGGGCAGGAGACGGCTGCGGATGCCGGCAGCCGGATGCGGTCCCTGGCGATCTGTCTGATGAAGATTGCAAACGATCTGCGGTGGATGAACAGCGGGCCCATCGCCGGCTTGGGCGAAGTGACGCTCCAGGCGCTCCAGCCCGGCAGCAGCATCATGCCCGGGAAGATCAATCCCGTGGCGCCGGAGGCGGCCGCCATGGTGTGCGCCCAGGTCTTGGGCAACGATGTCACAGTGGGCATCGCAGCCCAGTCCGGGGTGTTCCAGCTCAATGTAATGCTGCCCGTCATCGCCCACAACCTGCTTGAAAGCGCCGGCTTGCTGACCGGCGCGGTACGGGTCCTGGGCGGTGCCATTGCCAACCTGACCGTCAACCGGGAGCGTATCGAAGCCGCCACGAGCCGCAATCCAATCCTCGTAACAGCCCTGAACCCGGTCATCGGCTACGAACTGGGAGCCGCCATCGCCAAGCGGGCCTATGCCGAAGACCGGCCGCTCAAGGATGTGGCCCTGGAAATGACGGATTTGTCCGCCGGGGAACTTGACCGGCTGTTGGATCCGGCCAAGCTGGCCAGGGGCGGCATTGCCGGATAGGGCCGTGTTGTTCCGGCCATGCGCGCGGTCGCGGCATCCGAGTCGGTGCCTCTCGGGAAGAAAAATACCCGGGTCCAGGAGTTGGGGCGCGGGCGGGGACCTTGCCAACAGCGGAACATCAGGCAAAGGTGCCATCCGGTTTTGGTTGCCCGGGCGTCATCGCCCGGAGAGGCCGTGAACCCTTGTCGCCCGGAGGTTCGGAAGGTCCGCCGCCACTGGTAGCGCCGGGCTGGCCTGGCGTTACTGCTGCAGGTAGCCCATGGGGTTGACGTGGACGCCGTGCAGGCGCAGTTCCAGGTGGAGATGGGGACCGGTGCTGTTGCCCGTACTGCCCAGGGTGCCCAGAACTTCTCCCCGGCGCACCGCCTGGCCCTGCCTGACATAGACCGTGCTGAGGTGTGCGTACAGGGACGTGAAGCCGTTGCCGTGGTCCACCACCACCATATTGCCGTAGCCGTGGTTCCATCCGTAGGTGGCGTAGGCGACCGTGCCGTGGTCCAGGGTTTTGATAGGCGCCCCGGTGCGCGAGGAATAGTCGATGGCCTTGTGTGCGTCCCAATACCCCTGGGTGATGTGGGAGCGATCCAGGGGCATGAGAAAGTTGCCGGTGGCGGGCAAGGCACCGGTCGGCGCCCTAATGTTGAAATTGATGGAGGCGCCTCTGGATGCGGTGGGCCGGAGCGGCTTGACGCCGCCCGGGATCATCAGATCCATGCCCACCCGCAGTTGGGTGGCCGTGCTTGCGAGGCGGTTGGGTTCGTAGGCCACGATGTCGTTGATGTCGGCACCGTAGACGTTGGCCAGTTGGGACAACGTGTCCCCCGGGACAATGCTGTGCAGGGCTCCGTCCACGGCCGGGATCATGAGCACGTCGCCCACGGACAGATGGGAAATGTCGTCCAGCGACGGATTGGCCCATTGAATGGTGGTGCGCTTGAGGCCGCGGCTGGCGGCCAGGCCCCAGACGGTGTCGCCCTGCTCGACCACATAGCGCTCCAGTCCGGTGGCGGGGTCCACCCGCCTCGCGGCGTCCAACGGTCCGGCGGCGTCCTGGCCCGAATTCAGGGCGGACCGGGGAACGGGCCTGTTGAGTTGGGCCAACAGCCCGGCGGTGCGTGTGCTTTCGATGATGGCCGACGTGTCCAGCTCTGCGCCGGGAGCCGTGGAACGAAAAGCCGTGATCGACAGATCCTCCAGCGGATTCAGCAGGTCCACGTTGGCCTGCAAGACTGCCACCGTCACGAGAATTGCAAACACAGTGGCAATGGAGATCAGGGATCTGAACTGCCGGAGGACATTGATCCAGCTGTGCGGAGCCGCGCGCAGCACCGGCATCTGCTCCAGCAGCAGCTGGGTGGAGGTTGCCCCGGGATTGTTGGGACTTGATGGCCGCGACCGCAACATGGCCGACATCGCTCAATCGCCTGAGGATGGACGTCGGTTGCGAGTGTAGCACGCCGCCGGCGCGCCCATGGGAGTGGCGTGTTGCGTGCCGGCGGTTCCTGACTAGAGAGTCAGCTTGGACAGGAAGTCCGCGTTGTTGTTCGACTTGCTCAACCGCTCCAGAATGGGCAGGATGGCTTCCTGGCTGCCGCCCACCGCGTCAATCATCCGGCGCAGGGTGAAGACCTGGGTCAGGACTTCGGGATCCAGGAGTTTCTCCTCGGCACGGGTCCCGCTGCGTTCCACGTCGATGGCGGGGAAGATGCGCCGTTCGGCCAGCTTGCGATCAAGGTGCAGCTCCATGTTGCCGGTGCCCTTGAACTCCTCGTAAATCATGTCGTCCATGCGGCTGCCGGTATCAACCAGGGTGGTGGCCAGAATGGTCAGCGACCCGCCCTCCTCGATATTGCGCGCCGTGCCAAAGATCTTCTTGGGCGGATAGAGTGCGGCCGGATCAATGCCGCCGGACAACGTCCGGCCCGACGGCGGAACCACCAGGTTGTAGGCCCTGGACATGCGTGTGATGCTGTCCAGCAGGATGACCACGTCGCGCCGGAACTCGACCAGCCGGCGCGCCCGTTCCAGTGCCATCTCCGAGACGCGCACATGGTTGGCCACCGGCTCGTCGAAGGTGCTGGAGAACACCTCGCCCTGCACCGAGCGTTCCATGTCCGTCACCTCTTCGGGGCGTTCCCCGATGAGGAGCACAATCAGGGTCACGTCCTCGTGGTTGGCGGTGATGCCGTTGGCAATGCGCTTGAGGATGGTCGTCTTGCCGGCCATTGGCGGCGAAACGATGAGGCCGCGCTGTCCGCGCCCGATCGGGCACAGCAGATCGATGAGCCGCGTGGCCAGGACACTGGGCTGGGTTTCCAGGTACAGCTGTTCGTCCGGAAAGATGGGGGTCAGCCGCTCGAAGTGGGGGCGCAGCTTGGCGTCCTCGGGTTCCATGTCGTTGACGGTCTCGACCTTGAGCAGGCCGTTGTAGCGCTCGGACTCCTTGGGCTTGCGGAACTGGCCGATCACCATGTCGCCCGTCCGCAGGCCAAACCGGCGGATTTGACTCTGGCTTACATAGACATCGTCGCTGCCCGGCAGCAGGTCCTCGGTGCGCAGGAAGCCGATGCCGTCCGGCATGATCTCGAGGACGCCGCCGCCGAACAGGTTGCCTTGCGCCTCGGAAATGTTGCGCAGGATGTTGAGCACCAGATCCCGTTTCGTCTGTCGGGTGGCCCTGCGGACATTGTGTTCGCGGGCAAGCGCGACCACCTCGGCCGGCGACATGGCATACAGACCCTTGTAGGTGTAGCGGGGACGGGATCGGGATCGGCGATCCGCGTCTTTGGTTCGCGCCATTCAGCGTCTCCTGCTGCTGGGCAGTCTGACCGACAAAGCGGCCGCTGGCGGGCGGCCGATTCTCAGGACATCAACAGTGCCAATGATAGCACTGATTTACTAAATTGCACTTGAGGTCGAAGGACGTGTAGCGGCGGGCCGTCGCAAGCGCTCAACGGAGTCGCGGACATGGCCGACCTGGCGCGGAACCTAGCGTGTGCGCCAGGCTGAATCAGGTGGGGGAAAGAGGGACTGGAACCCGCAACCGACGCGGTACGAACCGCGTTCCAGCATAGTCTAGCATACGAGGCGGCATGGAATTGTCGACAGTTTCAGTTTGGGCCCTGTGTCGCTCTGTGTTGATGTCGTGCCGCGTCCGAAACAACGGGGGCACCTATACTTGATTGCACCTGACCAGAGCCCCAAAAGACCTCCGTGGTGAATTTGCATTCCCGCCACTGCCCACTGCGAATGCCCACTCGTCGATCCCTGGGGGCCCAATGCCTGCTGCCGTACGGTCCCGCGGCCATCGCAGGAAGTGACCGGCGGCCGCGCAGGGGATCCATCCGGAAGCTGAAGACCGGATGGCGTGTCCTGGGTCTGCTCCTGTTCCTGCTGCTGGCGACTTCCAACCCTCTCCAGGCGGCCGCATCGGATGCCGGGTCCGTTCCGGACACTGCGGGCGACTACCTCAATCTGGCAGAGCATCACGACGGTCGCTATGAGCTGCACCTCTCCGGCGCGCGCGTGGCAGTCACCTTGACCACCACCCGTTCGCCCGTACGGGACTGGGGGCCGGAACCGACGCAACCGTTGTTTACGGTGCCTGAGGCTTTCCGGCCTCCGTTCCCCATCCTCCGTTTGGTGGAGGGCCAGCCTGTGCAGGCAGACGGCACCCCCTACCCGAACCCGCCGGTACCCCGCTCCTTTCTGCTGCAGGTTGATGCGGACGGCGCGGTCCGTTACGCGGACACTGCGTGGGTTGAGGAAGTGGTGTACCTTGCCTACACGCTGCACACCGTCTGGGGTACCACGCCGGCGGCCAACGACCGCACCGTCCTTGAGATTCTGGACAAAGCCTGGTTCGGCGAGACGGTCCTGTCCGCCGTGCCGCCCCCCGAGCAGACCGAGGTTCCCGAGAAAGTCTTCAGGGGCTGGACCATTCCCGCCCACCGGGTGGGGCCCTTTGCGACCATCAACTTGGACGGGCGTGTGACGGCGCTGGGCGCGCCCGGTGCCTGGTTCCATGGATCCCTGCGGCCGGAACTGGGACAACTCCATCACCTGGAACGTCTGGAACTGAATTCCACCAGTTCCCACCTCTGGGGACCGTCTCGCAGGTACGGCATCCAAGAGTCTTTGGAACGGAGTGGGACGCTCCCGCCGGAAACCGGGCTGCTGGACGGCGAGATCCCGCCACAACTGGGCCAACTCAGCCGTCTGCGCCACCTGGACCTGTCAGGACACCTGCTGACCGGGTCCATCCCCCCCGAACTCGGGCGGCTGGTTTCCCTGGAGAGCTTGGATCTGCACTACAACCTGTTGACCGACTCCATTCCGGGGACGTTGGGTCAACTCGGACACTTGGGCAGGTTAAATCTGGCCGCCAACCGGCTGTCGGGCCGCCTCCCGCCCGAACTCGGACAACTGTCCCGCCTCGAATGGGTGCATTTGCAGAACAATCGGTTGGCAGGATGTCTGCCCTTGACTTGGCAGGCACGGAATATCGAAGTCGTTTCCCACGACAACCTGATTCCCGAAGAGTCGGAGCCACTTCCTTTTTGCCTGGACGAAAGCCGGTCGGCCCGGCAGTTTGTGGGGGACTATGCCAATCTGGCCGAGAACTGGGAAGGCCGGGTGCACCTGGAAGTACAGGACAACACCGTTTACGCAACGTTGCAGACCGTCCGTTCCCCGGTCCAGTACTTTGCCCGGCAGCAGCCGGAAGTGTTGTTTACCGTGCCGGCAGGTTTCCGGCCGGCCACTGCCCTTGTCTGGGAAGTCGGCGGCCGGCCCGTACGGGCCGATGGCGCACCGGATCCTGCGCGCCGCGACATTCCCGTCTTTCGCATGAGCGTTGACACCGAAGGTCACGTGCGTTACGTGGATGATTTGGGCGTGGACGGAACGGGCTATCTCCGGTATCGAACCGTCCTGGCGTGGCCCTTGGCCGGTGTCCAGCCTCAGGTGTGCGAGCGCAGCCAGGCCGTCCAGGCGGCAATCCTGACGTCCCTGGCATTGCCCGGTGCTCCCGAAGAGGCATGTACAGCGATTACATGGGGCGATCTTGCCGACATCCAGACGCTGAAGATTGATGCGTTTGCCATGGGCAAGGAAAGACCCCAGCCCGACGGTCGTTTTTACCATGTGCCGTTCCTTCCCGATGATCTGGCCGGCTTGAGCGGTTTGGAGGGACTGCATGTGTACAACAGCAGGCACAGCCGCATTCCCGTCCAGTTGCCGTCTCGGTTTTTGGACCATGTGCCCCTGTTGCGGGATTTGGTTTTCAGCAATGTGTATTTGACCCGGCAGCCTGCGGATTTTCTGACCCGCGCGCCAAGCCTCCGCTCTCTTTTTCTCGAGCTTGCAGGGGACAACCCCTACTTGCCCGACGGCTTCCTGTCCATGACACCCCAATTGCAGTTCCTGGATCTTCGTCTGGATGGTGATGTCGCGACCCCATTGTCCTCGGATTTCCTGAGACACGCTTCCCAATTGCAGGTTCTGAGAATCCACTTGCATGGTGGAATGTTGTCTCCTTGGCCACCGGGTTTGTTGGTCCATGTACCCAAGCTGGAAGTTCTGGCGTTGGACATTGACGGCAATGGACTCCTGTGGCTGCCTTCCGAATTCCTGTCCCATGCCCCTCGGCTGCTACAGGCCAGGATTTGGGGAACTCCCATTTCCTCGACCGAACCGCCTCCCATACTGAAGTTGGAGGCACCGCGTTCTTTTTTGGCCCATGCACCGCTGCTTGAGCAGCTTTGGCTAAAACGGGTGGACGCGGGTCCGCAATTCGATTTTGTGCATGCACTGCCCGAGACGACGCAAATCCACTGGGTTCATCGGGATGGAATCCTCTTGCCCACCGCCGCGGCCTTGTCCTTGGAACCGGCTCGCCACTGGTTGCATCTGATGGGCCGGAACGAGGTGTTGAACATGGCGAGCGATTATTCCGGTGTGCCCCTGAACATAGTCACCGACGGCATCGAGGGGGCGCTGGGAAACTGGCTGCCACACCAAACCGTGCATGGCCTCACCGTGGTAACCCCTTACCTCTACTATTCGGATCCCACGTTGTCCAGTCGGCAGCTTTCTGCGCTTCAACTTTGGTTGGGTTCGCTGCCCCGGGATGGGTTGAAACGGTTGACGGTGTTGTTGAATGGAGAAACGGCTTTGCCTTCTCATTGGGGCCGCGGACGTTCCTATGACTGGATGTATCTAAGCGACTACCTGGCAAGCTCCAGCGATGCTGAAGTCCTGGGTCAAGTCGATGCCAACGTGCTGCTGCTGCGTCCTGCGACACCACTTGCCGGCGTTGGTTGGCCCTACTACGGCTGGCGGTCCGCGGATCGGCAAGTCTTGCGGGAGCTGATGCAGGCCCCCAAGGCACAGCATCTCGGCCTGATCTTGGAGGTGGGGGGAACCCGATCCGAGGGGGCGTGGGTTCTGCCAGCCAAACTGCTGGACGACATGGATTTTGAATGTATCGAACTGGATCTGCGCATGCAGGAAGACGACGCGTTGTCGGATCTGGCACGCAGCGACTTGGCAAGCCCCCATGTGGACCTGCATGACGTGCCCGGCGGGAATGCCGCCGTTTGGTGGTCGTCGTCGGAATCGCTCCTCGTGCCACTCACTTGGAATGCTGCCGATTGGACCTATCACCATCGCGTTCTTTGGAGCCGGGACCCGGTTTGGTTCGCAGAGGAGCACTTGGCGTGGGTCCGGGAGCAAGGGTGCACCAGTTCGCTCTACCTGCACTTCACAGCCGGGACCGTGTCGTTGGAGGCGGGGATCCTGTCTCGGCCGGGTGCCCTGCGGTCCTTGCGCATTGTCCATTCGGAACCACCTTGCCCGGACTGTTCCGCCCAGTGATCCCTTCGCCATCGGTCGTTAACGGGACAGCAATTTCGAGGTTTGTGGGTACCAGGCCTGGTGGCATCGGTCGCGGACGCGCAACATGGCTGTATGTCGTCGGCTCGGAGAGCGTGCCAGGCTTCCGGCGGACTTCGGATTGCGGGGAGGATGCCATCTGCCTGTAGGCAGAGGTGTTCGTTGCATGCGGGGCGGCACCGTTTCACCGAGGGCGGCCATGGTCATGGCGAGGCCCGCACGGGTCCCGGCGCGCCGCGTGGCGGTGGGTAGGGAGTAGTGGGGCGGCCGGCAGAGGCAAGGGAACGGTTGCTGGGCGACCACTCTCGCCAGGGCAATCGCATTCTAATTTGGGCAGTGTCGGCCATGGGTAGGATGGGGTGCCTCATCCCGTCCCGGAGTCTCCCCCATGGCCGCCACCACTCCCGTGCCCCTGGTTTCCCTGTTCACCGAAGTCGAGGACCCGCGTCGGCCCCAGGCCCGACGGCATGCCCTGGAGGACATTCTCCTGATCGCAACCCTGGCCGTCATCTGCGGCGCCGACAGCTGGACCGAGGTCGAGCTGTTCGGTCGCCAGAAGCAGGCCTGGCTGGCCACGTTCCTGACCCTGCCGCACGGGATCCCCTCGCACGACACCTTCGGACGCGTCTTTGCGCGGCTGGACCCCGCCCAGCTGGAGGTCTGCTTTACGCGCTGGGTACGGTCGCTGGCGGAGAGTCTCCAGGACCAGGTCGTGGCGGTGGACGGCAAGGTGGCCCGTCGCTCCCGCGACGCCGTCCGGGGGGTGCCGGCCCTGCATCCGGTGAGTGCCTGGGCCGACGAGGCGCGCCTGGTCCTGGGGCAATGTCGGGTGGCCGACAAGTCCAACGAGATTACGGCCATTCCGGAGTTGCTCGAGATGCTGGTGCTCGAGGGCGGCATCGTGACCATCGACGCCATGGGCTGCTACACGCGGATTGCGCAGACCATCCGCGACCGGGGGGCCGACTACGTGCTGGCGCTCAAGGACAACCAACCGCAGTTGCACGAGGCGGTGGTCGAGACCTTCGCGGTCGAGCGGGCCGAGGGTTTCGAGGGTTGCGACCACGACTTCCACAAGACCGTGAACAAGAACCACGGCCGCATCGAGACGCGCCGCTGCTGGGTCATCGGCGCGCCGGAGTACATCCGGTACGTGGACCCCGACGGGCTCTGGCCCGACCTGCGCAGCCTGGTCCTGATCGAGGCCCAGCGGCGACAGGGGGACCGGGTCACCTCGGAGACCCGCTACTACATTTCCAGCCTGCCGGCGGAGGCGCAGCTCCTGCTGCAGGGCGTGCGCAGCCACTGGGGCGTCGAGAATGCCCTGCACTGGGTCCTGGACATGGCCTTCCGGGAGGACGAATGCCGCATCCGCACCGGCCACGCCGCCCACAACATGTCAATCCTGCGCCGACTGGCCCTCAATCTGCTGCGCCGCGAGACCACGGCCAAGGGCGGCATCGCCGCCAAGCGCAAGCAGGCCGGCTGGAACGACAGCTACCTGCTCAAGGTCCTGTCCAATTAGAATGCGATTGCCCTGCCACTCTCGCTTGCCGCCAGGTGGGGTTCCCCGTATAGTGGATGGCAGGAATCGGAGGAGCCTTGCCTGGGATGGGGTCGCTGGACACGTCCAAAGCCGAGGATCGTGCATTCCTTTCTGGACGGCATCCCGGGCGTGTGTTGGGATTGACCGTCTCCGGACGGTCCTGACCCAAGTCGGCGTTGGCTTGCCCCGAACCTTTTTACACCGTTGACGGCTTGATGGCTGTCGGCGGGCATTTCAAACTGGAGTATGCCCATGACCACACCTGAAGAACTGATGGCCGTGGCCAAGGAAGCGGCAGCCAATGCCTATGCTCCCTATTCCAAGTTCCACGTCGGTGCCGCTGTGCTGGACGCGGACGGCAGTATTACCCCGGGCTGCAATGTCGAGAACGCCGCCTACGGTTCCACCATCTGCGCGGAGCGCACGGCTCTGGTCTCCGCGGTGGTGCAAGGTCGGAGACAACCCGTTGCGTTGGCCGTCTACACCGAGCCGGGAGTTTCGCCCTGCGGTAGCTGTCGCCAGGTCATGGTGGAACTGGGCCCGACGATGCAGGTGTACCTGGGCAACGCGGAGGGCCGGCTGGTCTGCACATCCATCGCAGAACTCCTGCCCAATTCCTTTACCGAATCAGACTTGGAATAAGGCTCCCAACCCGCTCAGCGCGGAAAACGCTGGGCCGGGTGGATCGGCAGGCCCGAACCTTCCCAGGGGCCCGGCGGTCCATCCTTGAGCGTGGTCCAGCATTCATCCTGGTTGTAGACCCGGAACCCCAGCTTTTGGTAGTTGGGCAGAGCGGCCGGGTGATCCAGTTCGCAGGTGTGCAGTCGGACGCGCTCCACCCCGGGCGCCATGTCCCAGGCGTGGCGGACGGCCTCGGAGAGGGTCCAGGTTCCATAGCCCTGGCCTTGGAATTCCCGCATCAGGCCGAACAAGGCGATTTCCACTTCCTCCCATTTGCGCCGGAGTTCGAAGTATCCAATCGGCGTGTCTTTGACATAAAAGACCCAGACCTGAATCCCCGGACCTGAGAGGTATGCCTTCCACCGGTCCCAACTCCAGTGGTAGCGATCGGTCCAGTACCAGTCCCCGCCCACCGCGGTGAGCAGAAACCGTGCGAATTCCGGCGAGGGGTGCCTTGCCTGGCGCAGGACGATGCCGGCCGGCCGGCGGGCAACCGGGTTCCAGTCGCGGCGGCTGGTCATGTGCAGGTACCAGCGCCACATTTTCACCTTGCGGGACTTTGGCTTCAGCGGGATCATGGTTTGGGCAGTGCGAATTTCTGGAGCTTGCCCAGGGCATTGCGCGGCAGTTCGTCCACGAAGTGGCAGGCCCTGGGGGCCTTGAAGCTGGCCAGGTGGCTGCGGCAGTGGTCGATCAGGGATCCGGTGTCCACCGGCCGGTCCGCCACCAGGAATGCCACGGGCACCTGTCCCCATTCCGGATCACCCCGCCCCACGACCGCGGCTTCGCGGACACCGTCGTGGGTCATCAGGATTTCCTCAATCTCGCGGGGATAGACATTGATGCCGCCACAGATGATGAGCTCATGTCCCCGGCCCAGCAGCGTGAGGTAGTGGCTGTCCGGGTCCAGGACGGCCATGTCGCCGGTCCGGAACCACAGATGGCCGTATGCGTCCGGCACGAAGGCTGCGGCCGTGGCCTCGGGATTGTTCCAGTAGCCCCTGAACACATTGCTGCCGCGCACCAACAGCCAACCCTCCGTGCCCGGCGGGACCGGTCGATCATCGGCGTCCACGACCCGTGCCGACACTCCGGGCAGCGGCAGGCCCACCGATCCGGGGATGCGCGGACCGGCCAGCGGGTTGCTGAAGTTCATGCCGGTTTCGGTCATCCCGTACCGTTCGAGGATGACATGGCCGGTCAGGCGCTCAAAGGTTCTGTGATCCTCGGCGGCCAAGGGGCCGCTGCCGGAACAGAACAGGCGCATCCGCGGAAACTCTGTCGGGGGTCTTGCCTCAAGTGCCCGGATCAGGCGGTAGTACATGGTGGGCACGCCGAAGAACAGGCTGGCGCGGGCTTGGGCCAACTCCCCAATCGTGGCTTCCGCGTCGAACGAACTGCGCAACCGGACAGTGGCGCCGGCGGCCAGGGCGCAGGTCAGTCCAACCTGCAAGCCGTGTACATGGAACAACGGAAGAGTCAGCAACAGTACATCGTCCGGACGCCAAGCCCAGGCCGCCAGCAGGCCGGTGACCGTCGCCACCATGTTGTTGTGGGAGATCATGGCCCCCTTGCAGCGGCCGGTGGTGCCGGAGGTGTACAGCAGCGTGCAGGTGTCGTCACCGGACCTGGGCGGCGGATCGGCCGACTCGTCCGGTACCGCATCGGGTTCGAGACCGTGCACCGGGATCCGATTGCGTTTGATCCCCGCGATGTCTGCCAGATGGCCGGCGCAGGCGCTGTCGGCAAGGATCAACGCCGGTTGGCAATCCTCGACGATATGCGCCAACTCGGACTTGCGGTACCGGGTGTTGACGGGAACCAGAATCGCGCCGGTCCGCCAAACCGCCAGGCAGGCGACCACAAAATGATCGGAGTTGGCCGCCATGATCATGACCCGGTCCCCTCGGGCCAGCCCCTGTCCAAGGAGCCACGACGCAAAGCCGGCGGCTTGCCGGTGCAGTTCGGCGTAGGTCCAGCGGCGAACGCCGTCCGCCGCCGCAAACTCCAGCGCGCACTTGTCCGGGGTTAGATGCAGGGGTATGCGCAACAGGTCAGGCAGGTTCATTGGCGCCTGGGAATGGAAACGGAGGGGTGGGGCACCGAGAGTCGGCTAGAGGAGGCGGCAGGAACCGCGACATGAGGAATCGGGTGGGTGTTCAGGTGACCGGTACAGTATAAGGAGAGCTGAGCGTTGGCCACAGTCGCGTTGGGGGGCCGACGACCGGAATCATTGCCAACCCGCCCACTCAAAGCACATGTCCACCTTGCCCACTGCGGTCTCCCACAATGAGGAGAGCCGCTTGCACACCCATCCGCGGCACCCGGAACACGCCGGGCGCCTGCAAGCCATCCTGAACCTGCTTGACGACGACGGGATGCGCGGGCTGGCGATGTCCGTGAACGGCCGGATGGTCGGTGAACTGGACCTGCTCAGGGTGCATTCGCCGCTGCATGTGGAGCGGGTGCGGGACACCGAACGGGCGGCAGGCCTTCAATGGCTCGATGCCGATACCTACGGCAATGAACACAGTTGGCAGGCGGCGCGCCATGCAGCCGGGACTGTCCTCGAGGTGACGCGCCAGGTGTTGGCCGGCCAAGCCGTGAACGGCATGGCGCTGGTGCGCCCGCCGGGTCACCATGCCACCCCCGACCGGGCCATGGGGTTCTGTCTGTTCAACAACATCGCCGTGGCCGCCGCGTGGGCATTGGCGGAGACCGGTATCAAGCGGGTCCTGATCCTCGACTTCGACGTGCACCACGGCAACGGGACCCAGGACATCTTCTGGCGCGATCCGTCCGTTCTGTTCGTGTCGCTGCACCAGAGCCCGTTGTATCCGTTCACCGGCGACGCGTCCGAAACCGGCGGTCCGCCGGCGGAGGGCCTCAACTGCAACTTGCCGCTGCCGCCCGGCGTCGGCGACAAGGGGTGTCTGAGGATGCTGGACGAAGTTGTCGTGCCGCTGGCGGAGGACTTCGCACCCGATTTGATTCTGGTCTCGGCCGGCTATGATGGTCACTGGCTGGATCCCCTGGCCCACATGCAACTGACGGTGGCCGGCTATACCGCCATGGTTCGAAGACTGGTGGAGTTGGCGGCTGTGCTGTGCCGGAACCGATTGGTTCTGGTCCTGGAAGGAGGCTACCGCCTCGACGTACTCGCGCACGCCGTGGTCAATTCCGTCGCCGCGTTGGCAGGCGCAGACGGTCCGGGCGATCCCTTCGGTTCGCCGCGGCAGGATGAACGCGACATTGCGCAACTGAGCGCGAGGTATCGCAGCCAGTGGTTCGGTGGCCGCTGATGGCATTTCCCTCCGACGCGGTGCAGACCGGGAGCCAGCCCACGGGGGTTCCGTTGGACTGGTGGATGGGCCGATTGGACAAGGTTCTGGAAGCCGGTGCCCTGGACGATGCCACGATGCTGGTCCGGGGGCTCTTGGCGGAGCGGCCGCTGCACCTCCAGGCCTATGAGCGCGCCCTGGCCGTCACGTGGCGCAACGGCCAGGGCAGGGAGGCCGCCGACATCGCCGGCAGGCTGCTGGGGGCCGATCCCCTCAATGTCGTGGCCAGGAGCGTGCTTGCGCGGCAGGCCGAACTAGAGGACGGAATCAAGGCGGACCGCACGCGGGCCCTTTGGCAACAGGTCTGGCAGATGCATCCGTTGCACCCGGAAATGCGGCGTCAGTGGAGTCGGTTCGGCGCCGACCTGGCGCTGGACCTTCCGGCCAGGGGCTTCATTCACATGCGTGCCCGTCACTGGCCTGCGGCGCGACGGGTGTTTGCGGAACTGGCCCTCGGGTGGCCGGAACGCGAGGACTGGCAACTGGCCCATCTGATTTGCACCTGGCGCGACTACCGGAATCGGGAGGCCTTGACCCTGGCCCGCCTGCAGGTGGACGACAACCGGCACTTGTTGGCGGGTTGGCGCATCCTGTCCCGTGTGGGCGAAGTCGCCGACCGCAGGGTGGCCGCGACCTATATCGGGATGCTGGACCCCGACGGGAACCACACGCGCCTGATGCTGGGGCTGGGATTTGTGCCCGCTGCCAGCACGGTGCCACAATTGCCCATTCCCGGGAACAACCCGCGGCTGTTGCGCTGCCTTGGATTGGAGACTTTCCCCAACGATGAGTGAACGTACCTTTGTGATTGTCAAGCCGGATGCGGTTCAGCGCGGCCTGGTCGGGGAAATCATCACCCGGTTCGAGCGGCGGGGGCTCAAGCTGAAGGGCCTGCGGATGCTGCAGGTTGGCCGCGAACTGGCCGGTGAGCACTACGCCGTGCACAAGGATCGGCCCTTCTTTGCGGACCTGATCGATTTCATCACCAGTTCACCGGTGGTGATCATGCTGGTGGAAGGCAAGGACGCGATCCAAATGGTGCGCAACATGGTGGGTGCGACCAACCCGGTCGAAGCGACGCCCGGTTCCATCCGGGCCGACTTCGGTTCGGACATCGGCCGCAATTTGGTGCATGCCAGCGACGGCCCGGAGACGGCGGCGGCGGAGACGGCCCTGTGGTTCGGCGACGAAACCGTGGACTGGGAACGGGCCACCGACGGCTGGATCTGGGAATAGGGTCCGGGGCACTTGGGATTGACATGTCCGATCAATCGAGCCAGGCGGAATCCGGTCGCGCGGACCGCGCCCCCTTGACCAGCTACGAACTGGTGCGCGCCCTGGTGGACTGGCTGGAGGAAAAGCAGGTTGCCGACATCGTGGTCCTGGACATCGGCGCGGATTCGTCGATTGCGGACTACTTCCTCATTGGCACGGTGGTGAACGATCGGCATGCCCGCGCCATCGAGGAGGACATCCTGGCCGATTTCCAGAAGCAGACCCGGGTTCGGCCCCAGGGCATCGAAGGCCGGCCGGCGGACGGCAGCGGCTGGCACCTGATGGACTACGGGGATGTGGTCCTGCACATGTTCACAAAGGACTCGCGGGAACACTACGCCCTTGAGGAACGCTGGAAGGACTCCCGGGTGGTCCTGAAACTGTTGTAGCTGTCCGGGCTTGTCAGGCAGGCGCCAGGCCCCGGGTCCTATGGTCGATGGTCTGGCCCGGAGACGCGACCAGCAGATCGGTTGCCAGATTCAGGAACAGGCCGTGTTCGACAATCCCGGCCCTGGCTGACAGGGCTTCGGCGATGCCAAACGGTTCGTCGATGGGCCCGAAGTCCGCGTCCAGGATGTAGTTGCCCTGATCCGTTCGGTACGGGGTGCCATCGGCATTGCGGCGGCGCTCCGTGGTTTTGGCTCCGTGGTCCAGCAGAAAGCTGCGGTGGGCCTCGAACCCGAACTCCATCACCTCCAGCGGCACGTGCCAGCGCACCCCCAGTTGCGATGACAGCTTGGTGTAGTCGGCAATGATGACGAGGCGCCGGCTGGCCTGGGCCACGATTTTCTCCCGGGTCAGAAACCCGCCTCCCCCCTTGATCAGGTTGAGGGAAGGATCCACCTCGTCGGCACCGTCGATGCACACGTCGATGGTCCGGTGATCCTCCAGGCTCGTGAGCGGGATGCCGACTTCCGTTGCCAGGGCTCCAACCTCCAGGGCGGTGGGGACGCCGAGGATGTCCTTGAGACGGCCCGAGCGCAATTCCCGGCCCAATTCCCGGACGAACAGGGCGGCCGTGCTGCCGCCGCCGAGACCCACGACGGTGCCCGACTCGACAAAATCCAATGCGCGGCGGGCCACCTGCAGTTTGAGGTCGTCAACAGAATTCATGGGTGAAGGGATGGGAAGGGGCCAACGGCCGGTAAGCCTATACCGCTGTTAGGCAAGACCCAGAAAACCGGCCACCTCGCGGCCGACGCGCTCCGGGTTGTCCATCGAGGGGAAGTGGCCGCAACCGGTCAGGGCCACGATTTTGATGTCTGCCACATGGCGCCCCAGTCTTTCGATTTGGCTGAAGTGGACCCAGGGATTGGCACCGCCCCAAACCACCAGGGTCGGACTGGCGACGTTGCGCAGCATGCGCGGGTGGTCCCAGAACAGGGCATTGGGCTCTCCCCAATGGATCCAGCGGCGCAGGAGCCGACGACCTTCAGGGGGACCGTACGTGTCCAGGGCCGCAACGGCACAGGCATCGGCGTCGCGGGATGCTCCGACACTGGCCTTGCGGAAGTAGGACCTGACGGCCTGTCCGAACAGGATCCCGTTCATGGCGGAACCGGTCAACCGTCCGCGCCACAACCGCAGGCCCCTGGGCATGAACTGATCCGGGTAGAAGGACGGACTGAACCACACGATGTGGTCGACATGGTGCTGGTAGAGCGATGTGTAGCGCAGCAGGGCCAGGCATCCCAGATCCTGGGCAACGGCTTGGATGCGGGTGATGTGCATGGCCAGTCGGAGGGCTTCCAGAACCTCGGCCAGATGGTTGAAGTCCACCTCCCGCGCGTCGGTGCCCGGTCGGCCGAAGGCTGCCAGATCCGGTGCCACGATGCGCGGACCGGACGGCAGGACTTCGATCAGGTGGCGCCAAAACGTGCTGTCGCAAAGGAATCCGTGCAGCAGCATCAGGACGGGACCGGACCCGCCCTCGGGCTGCGTGTCCGTGACCGGCACTGCTCCCAGGTGGGTGTCTACGATGTGTCGGTGAAGGTTCACCGGCCGCCCTTTGATGCGAACCTGCCGCGGACGGGGTCAGCGCAGGGTCGGGCGGACCTGTTCAATGGCCAGGTCCCGGCGTTCCCGGTCCAGGAAGAGGGACACGGTTTGGTAGCCGATGTCCGCCAGCAGGTCCAACGCCTCCCGGAAATGGTCGGCCACGCGGTGGGCCGAATGAGCATCGGCTCCCACCACCACCGGGATATTGCGCTGGTGCATCATTTCGAGTTGGGCCCGGCCGGGGTTGTATTCCTTGATTTTCTTGAGCAGGCCTGAGGTGTTCAGTTCCATGCAGGTCCCTGCGGCGGCGATGCGGTCCAGGCTCGCTTCAATGTCGGGTGCGTAGCGGTCGAAGTCCCACTCCGCGTGATCAATGTTCTTGATGAGATCGGGATGGGACAGGCAGTCGAACAGTCCGGATTCCGCCGCCTCCGCCAGCATCCGATAGTACGTTCGGCGGTACGCGGGCGTTTCGCCGGTGTCGTATCGTTCCTTGAAGTAGCCGGCATGGGGATGCACGGAACCGAGAATGTACGAAAAGGGACGCGACGCGTGAAGCTCGGTCAGGTAGGGGATCAGGAAGGGGGCGAAGTCGCTTTCCATGCCCATGCGGATGTCCAGGCGGCCGCGCCACTTGGCGGCCGACCGGGACACCAGATCCACGTACGTGTCCAGTTCGTCCGGCGCCATGCGCGCTTCATGGTTGATCCTGTCCGGCAACGGGCAATGGCAAGTGACGGTCATGCCCTTCAGGCCCCGTTCCACGGCCTGCCGGGCATAGTCGTCCACGGACCCTGTGGCGTGGCGGCACAGGGTTGTGTGCATGTGGGACTCGTAGTAGATGGATGCCGTGCTTGAAATGGTGAACTTCCCTCGCCGGACGACTTGGTTTTGGCATGGCGGACCTGACGCCAACCTGTGCAGAATTATGAACGTGACGCCACTCGGATCCCAGAAACCGGGTGTGGTTCCCGCGTCCGCACCGGCCCAAACCTGGTCCGGCCAACGCCAGGGCGGGGGTCAGGGCAACGTTCGGCGGACCTGTCCAATGTCCAAGTCCCGACGCTCCCGGTCCAGAAAGATGGACACGGTTCGATAGCCGATGTTCGACAGCAAGTCCAATGCTTCCTTGAAGTGATCGCCCACGCGCTCGGCCACATGCGCATCGGCACCCACCACGACCGGAATGCGGCGCTGGTGCATCATCTTGAGTTGGGCACTGCCGGGGCTGTATTCCTGCAAACTCATGAGATGGCCAGCGGTGTTCAGTTCCATGCAGGTTCCCGTGGCTGCGATGCGGTCGAGGCTCTCTTCAATGACGGGAGCATAGAAGTCGAAGTTCCATTCCCCGCGATCGATGTACTTGACCAGATCAGGATGGGATAGGCAGTCGAACAGCCCGGTCTCCGCTGCCTCCGCCAGCATTCCATAATAGGTGCGACGGTACGCGGACGTGTCGCCGGTATCGTATTGTTCCCTGAAGTAGCCTGCCTGGGGATGCACGGAACCGAGAATGTACGAAAAGGGACGCGACGCGTGAAGCTCGGTCAGGTAGGGGATTAGGCACGGCGCGAAGTCGCTTTCCATGCCCATGCGGATTTCCAGGCGGCCGCGCCACTTGGCGGCCGTCCGGAACACCAGGTCCACGTACGTGTCCAGTTGATCCGGAGCCATGCGATTGCCGTGGTCGATGTTGTCCGGAAGCGGACAGTGGCAGGTGACAGTCATGCTCTTGACTTTCAACACAGATACTGTGTTGATGCCATTCAGCACGGTGTGACCACGCCCACCCATGGCTCTTGATCAAAATCAACGAAAGTGAAACAGTGCCATTATATTCCTGACTTGACGACGGGTTCTGTGGCATACTGGCAGCCACAAATGCGAGAGTCCGGCAGCCACCGGACTCTCCATCGGACACGAAACTTGCACTTTCATGCCCAACATCCCCGATTCTACAACGCATGCCCCGGATACCGTCCACCGCACGGTGCGCCTGCGCCTGTTTCCGGGCGACGCGAAGACCGGCATCCTGCTGACGGCCATCGCCGGCGCCTGCCGTTACGTCTGGAACCACATGCTGGCAGACTGCGAGTGGCGGTACGCGCGCTGGAAGGAGATGCACGTGCCTGCTCTCAACTGGCCGGAGGTCCGGGAAGGCAAGACGGCGTGGGCCAAAGGCGTCCGCAAGAAGATGGGACCCGGTCCGTCAACGAGTTTCTTCACTCTGGGCCAGCGGTTCACGGAGCTGCGCAACGACCCGGACCACGCCTGGCTGAAGGACTGCCCGTACAAGGTGGTCCGCTACAGCCTGAAGTACCTGGCCGACGCCTACGCGCGGTACAAGGCGGACCCGGAGAACGTGGGCAAGCCCCGGTTCAAGGCCAGGCACTTCACGGTGCCGGCGTTCACCATTCCCGAAGCTGTCCGGATGGACGGGGACCATCTGTACGTACCCAAGGTCGGCTGGCTGCGGCTGGCGGGCAGCAACCCGTACGCGGGCTGCCGGCCCTTGACCGTGCGCGTGCGCATGGAGGGCACGGAACAGCATCCGCAGTGGTACGTCTACGTCTGCTACGAGGTGCCTGGGGAGCAGGTGCGGCAGCCCGCCGCGGACGGTGCGCTTGGTCTGGACCGCAACGTGGGACAGGCCACGGACAGCGAGGGCACCGTGTACGCGATGCCCAACACGGACAGGTTGGATGCGCGGATCGCCCGCAAGCAGCGGGAACTGAGCCGCAAGCAGGGCTGGGGGCCCAAGGACCGAAGGCCCAAGTCGAACCGGGGCCGGCGCGTGAACGGGCAGTTGAACAAGCTGCAGCGCAAGGGGGCGCGCAAGCGCGACAACGCCACGCACCAGGCCAGTCGCAAGCTGGCGGACACGGCGCACACCGTAGTGGTGGAGGATCTGAACACGAAGGGCATGACCAAGTCGGCCAAGGGCACGGTGGAGGCACCCGGCAAGCAGGTCAAGCAGAAGTCGGGGCTCAACCGGGCCATCCTGGCGAGCGGCTGGGGCTCGTTGGAGCGCAAGCTGGCGTACAAGGCGGGTGCACTGCTGAAGGTGGACCCGGCCTACACATCGCAGACGTGCAGCCGATGCGGCCATGTACACAGAGACAACCGGCCGTCGCAGGCGGTGTTCGCGTGCGGGGCCTGCGGGTTCCGTGCCAACGCCGACCACAATGCGGCGGTCAACATTTTGGTGCGTGCGGGGCTTCCGTGCGTGCCCGTTTCGGCCCGTGGGACAGGGGCGGCTGCACGGCGAGGGGCGATTCCGTGGGGGACCCCGACGACCCGTGAACGAGATGGGCCGGCTGTCAAGTCCGGCCTATAAGTCCCATTCGTAGAAGGTTGGTTCCGAGCTTGAAATGGAGGACTTCCTTGGCCAAGCAATCTGGTTGCGGCATGGCGGACTCGCCGCCGATCCTTGCAGGATCATGAAACATCCTGCCGTCTGAATCCTGGAATCGAGGTGCAGTGGGGAGACTGTCCCGAGGTTTGGTCCGGCAGGCACGGTCTGTGCGCAGGGGGCGCATGAGCTTGGCTGGGGGCCTCAAGGTGCGGTGTTCCCCCAAACTCCGGCGGCACCAGAAATGGGACTCCCTCGAACAGGGCACCAGTGTCTCCGATCCGGTGCGTAACTGGGCCGATGCTGGCTGGAGTGGGAAGGGGGCTTTGGCCGCTGGTTGGTGACAGGTCGTCCCGTAGAATGCCGTCTGCACAGCAAGGGGACAGGTGCGATGTACCTCAAACCGACAGGTAATCCTTCAGAGGAGCATGAGTGGTCCGAGATGGCCTCGCCTTTTCACTTGGGCGTCAACCCGGAGCGTCTGACACCCTCTGCGATGGAGGATCTCCGGCGGGTTTGGGGGGAATGTCCAGCCATGCCCGAACATGTGCGCATGTCCTACGAGGACAATGTCCGAATTCGTTGGAATCTGCACTCCAATGCCATTGAAGGCAATACGTTAACCCACGGTGAAACCATTGTCCTGCTGTTACTGGGCGAAGCCGTGGGCGGACGCTTGATGCGGGAGTGCGAGGAAATGGTGGGCCACGACTTGGCAGTTTCGTATGTACGCGAGATGGCCGGCCAGGATCGGGAACTGCTCCAGACGGATCTGCGCGAGTGGCACAGATTGTTGTTGGTCAGGCCCTACCGCATGCCGGCTCAGACACCGGATGGACGCCCTACCTCCCGTCTCATACAGGTGGGTACTTACAAGCAGGTGTCCAATTTTGTGCGCCTGTCCGACGGGAGCATCAAGCGTTTCGCCACGCCCGAAGAGACCCCCGCCTTAATGACGGAATATGTGGACCGCTTGAACACCGACTTGCAACGCTACCTAATATCTCCGTCCGCAGGCGATGTCCTGAAGTTGCTGGCTCGCCAGCACGCCGACTACATCCAAATCCACCCCTTTGACGATGGCAACGGCCGCACGGGGCGTCTCATCACAAGTTGGCTGTGTCTGAAATCTGGCTTTCCGGTCTCCATCATTCCAGTTTCACAGAGGGACACGTACTTGGCGGCAATGGACCATGCACACGCCGGAAACCTCCAACCCTTGCGCGACCTGATCGCGGCCACGTTGGTGAAGGGAGTGGATTTCGGCTTGGCCGTAGCCCGTGGGGAATGCGACTTCTCGATGGACAACGAACATGCTGACCCGACCCGGCCGGTGGAGGGTTCCGACGGGGCCGCCATTATCACCAACGGCTGGGAAGTTCGCGGGTCGACTTCATGAGAGGCGCTGTCACGGGGAGCAACGACAAACCTTCGTATTCCTGTTTTTGTTGGGTGTTCCATGCCATCCTTTGAGCATGGGCCGGTTGTATCGCATCCCTCAGTTCACGAGACGCGTTGTTCGGCGGATCAATTACGGAGTTTGGGCTGCGCCCGGCAGTTTCCGGCGCGGTGCACGGCCATGAGGCCGCGCCCCTGCACCAACGCCCATGTGCTGTGCGTCCCGGACGAGACCATGTACCGCCGACCGGTGCGCAAACTGCTCTGCCAGGCGGCCTATTCCGTGGTGGAACAGGCCAGCATCGTCGCGTGCGAGGACCTGTCCGCCTCCATGCAGTTGGCTTCATACCACCATCGGGAAACCCACCGCGGCCTGGGCGGGTGGGAAAAGGACGAGATGGCCGATATGCTCACCTTGATGTCTCTGTGCAGAACTTCTGTACCGGCCTTGGTCAGTCCGGCCTGCATATCGCAAACGGGCTCCCGAACAGGTCAATTGCAGAGGCGCACCACGCGGCCCCTGTTAACCAAGAGCGAAGCCCTCCAAAGTGCCGGGTTTTGAGGGATTGACGTATTGCCGCATGTCAACACGTCCGAACCGCGAGCCGTCGGAAGGTGTGTCCTGGGCGCGTGCCATCCTGTTCGCCAATGGCTTGGTGCCCGATGCAAAGTCCTTGGGACTGGCGATTGCCGACACCGATTTGCTGGTCGGCGTTGACGGCGGCACGGAACACTGCCTGGCCATGGGACTTGCGCCGCACGTGGTGGTGGGCGACATGGACAGCCTTGCCGATGCACAACGCGCAAGGCTGTCACGGGAGGGTGTCCGGATGGATGTCCATCCTGTGGCCAAGGACAAGACCGATCTTGAACTGGCCATGGACCTGGCGGTTGCAGAAGGCGTATGCGAGGTCCTGGTGGTTGGGGTTTGGGGGGGAAGGTTGGATCAGTCCCTGGCCAACATGCTCCTGCTGGGGCGGTATGCAGGCCGTCTTCGGGTCAGGTTCACGGACGGGAAGGAGCATGGGGCCGTGCTGGTCGGCGAGGACGAACTGGAAATCCAGGGTGCGCAGGGCAGTGTCTGCAGCCTGGTTCCGGTCAGCGGCCTTGTGGACCGGGTGACAGTTGAAGGAATGCAGTATCCGTTGCGCAACGCCTTGATCCACCAGGGCGACACACTGGCGGTGAGCAACCGCATCACGAGTTCCAAAGCCTCGGTCGGCATTGGGCAGGGCATCCTGGTGGTGGTGTGGTTTGGCGAGTGACAGCAGTTTGGCGACGGCACTTTGGAAGGTTGCGTACCCCTGCTGTCCACGGGTATCCACCGACTTTGGGATTGCGCGTGGGATCTCATAGCCCGGCATGTTGTTGGGCTGCGCACCGACCGGTCCGGATGCCTCCTCGGTATTGAGACCGGCAATGGCATCCCAAGGTACTGTGCCCGCGGGCCTGGGTGAATGGGATGGCGGTCGGGTGGCGAAGCCATGGGTTGTAGAATCCGTCGGAACCGATTTCGTCCAATCCCCAACCCGGGGTCGAGGCATCGTGCCTCAATAGCCGTACTGGACGGGACACACCTCAGCAACCAAGGAGCAGCTTGATGTCAACGTCAGTCAGCAGACGTCAATTTCTGAAGGGTGCCGGCCTGGCCGGTGCCAGCCTCGCGTTGGCGGCCTGCGTCGCCCCCGGCATGCCTGCGGCGGTCGAGCCCGGTGCCCAACCGATCCATCTGGTTCTGTGGGGCTGGTGGGAACCCCGGATGGCGATCTATGACAACGTGGCTCAGGAGTGGGCCGAGCAGCGGGACAACTACACCATCGAGGTTCTCTCCGTCTCCGGCCGCCTGGAGAAAATCTACTCGGCCATCGAAGCCGGGACCCATCCCAATCTGTTCAAGATGGGCGAGGAGTTCTTCCCGATGCGCCGTGAAGGGCTCCTCCTGGAATTCCCCGAGGAAATCTTCACCAACGATTGGTACGCGGAGACCTACCCGTCCGTGAACTGGGATGTCTACGGTCGGTATGTGATCCCGACCGGCATCAGCAGCACGCTGCTGGTCTACAACCGCGCGATGTTCGAGGAAGCCGGGCTGGATCCGGACACGCCCCCCGCCACATGGGAAGACTTCCTGGTGGCGGCCCAGGCCACGACCCAATCCGACGCTTCGGGGATTACCCGCTGCGGCGTCGTGCCGGCCGATGAATGGCTGGGCTACAACCAGGTCCTGCAGCTGGGCGGAAACATCGTGGACACCTCCGGGGACTCGATCAAGGCCAACTTCACCAGCGAAGAGGCGATCGCCGGCTACCAGACCGTTGCGGACTGGAACCTGAAGCACGGCATCTGGGACCCGGACTTCCCGTGGAACGGTGAGGCGGTGGGAACCCGGCTGGCCTGCATGACCGAGGAACAGGCATGGATCGTGGGTGAATTCCGGGCTTCCTTCCCGGACGTCTACCCCGACCTCGGTTTCGCACCGCCCCCGACGCCGACCGGGAACCCGGAACCCGTGCACGGCTACAAGTCGACGGTGCTCTCCGTGTCGGCCTTCAAGGGCGATACGGAAACGTACGATGCCGTCTACGACTTCCTCAAGTACCTATACGTCGATGCCGGCAAGGACGCCTACTGGAACCTGGCGGAACTGATCAGCATCGCCCCGGCGCGTGCGGACCTGCTGGACGACCCGCGCCTGCTGTCGGACCCGGGTCTGGCCATGGCGGCCCAGATGCAGGCCACCGAGCACGACCCCGTGGAACCGCCTGGAGACATGAATGGCGCCATCGGCGATGCCTTCTATCGCATCTTCCGGGAAGGCTCCACCGTGGAAGCCGCCATGGAGATCCTGAACACCGATGTTCAGGCGATCTTCGACCGCGGCCTCGGCACCGAAATGCAATAGCCTGCGCTCCTCCATCCGCGGTGTTACCGGCCGGCGGCGGCCCCCCGTCGTCGCCGGCCCCGGTCCCCGCGGCGGGAACCCGGCCCGATCAGGGGCCTCGTCCAGTTCATGTCCGTCCAGCAAGGGGCTGCCGCGCCCGGTATGTCGGGTCTGCGGCGCACCCAGCTCCGCTTCATCGTGACGGTCCTTGTACCGACGATGGCGTTCTTTTGCGTCTACCGGTTCTTTCCGGTGGGCTATGCCTTTTTCATCAGCCTGCACGACAAGAGACTGCTGCGGGCCGAAAACATTTACGTCGGCATCGAAAACTATGCGCGCATCGCGGCCGACCCGATTTTCCGCCTTTCGATCGGCAACGCCTTCTATTACGCAGTGGGAGCAACCGTCTTTGGCGTCATTGTGTCGCTGTGGCTGACACTGCTGCTGAATCCGATTCGGCGCGGCAGCCTGATGATTCGGCTCTTCTACTTCCTGCCGCAGATGACGAACGGCATCGCCGTTCTCCTAATGTGGAGCTGGTTGCTGCGACCGCGCTTCGGGCTCATCAACCAACTGCTCCAGCAGGCAGGGTATCAGGAGCGGATTTACTTCCTGGGAGATCCGATTCTCTCGATGCCGACGCTGATCATGATGTCGGTGTGGGGAGGCTTGGGTTTCACAATGATGATTCTCCTGGCCGGACTGCGGGGCATTCCCCTTGAGTTCTACGAGGCGGCGCGCATCGACGGCGGCAACTGGTGGAAGGTGGCGCGGTTCATCACCGTCCCGCTCATGAAACCGGTGCTGACCTTTGTCACGATCACGGGGATCATCGGCGGCTTCAACGTCTTCGGCGTGATCTACGTCCTGACGAAGGGTGGTCCGTTGAACTCGACCATGACCATTTCCTACTACATCTACCGGACTGGATTTGCCGATCGGTTCATTGGGCTGGCATCGGCCATGGCATTTGTGATGTTCATCATCATTATTGTGTTGACCATGATCCAGCTGCGGATTACCCGCGAAAACTGGGAGTTCTGATGGCGACCGCGCCCCTAGTGCAACCGCGCCCTGCGCCCGGGCCGTCGGCAGGGGTCTTCATCCGACGGTCCCTGCTGCTGAACTATCTGATCCTGGGCATTGGCGCCTTCACGATGGTGGTGCCGTTCGTCTGGATGATCACGACCGCCTTCAAGCCGCAGCCCGAGTGGATCACGTTCCCGCCCAAGTTCCTGCCCGTGGAGCCCACTCTCGATAACTTCCAACAGGCGGCCGAAAGCCTCGATATCTTCACCCTGTACCGCAACACCCTCTACATTGCGTTCGTCAAGTCCTTGATCAACCTCTATGTCAGCTGTCTGGCCGGCTACGTCTTCGGCAAGTTCGACTTCCGGGGCAAGGATGTACTTTTCTACGCGATTTTGGCGACGTGGATTATTCCCTTCGAGGTTTACATGATCCCGCTGTACCTGATGGTGAACCAACAGGGAATGGCGGACACGCGCCTGGCGCTGATCATTCCCGAATTGTCGAGTGCCTACGCGATCTTCATGTACCGCCAATTCATGTTCACCATCCCCAACGCCCTCATCGACGCGGCACGGATTGACGGAGCCGGGGAGTGGTACATCTGGCACCGGATCATAATCCCGCTCTCCATACCCGTGCTGGCGACCCTGGCGGTGTTCTACTTCATGTGGAACTTCAACGATTTCCTATGGCCGTTGATTGTCCTCGTGTCCCCCAAGAAGTTTGTGCTGTCGCTTGGGTTGACAAGCCTGTTTCAGGAGAAGGGGTCGTTCCACGGGCTGATCATGGCCGGGGCGGCGATGGCGTCGATCCCGATCATGATCATCTTTCTGTTCCTGCAGCGGTACATCACCGAGGGCATTGCGCTCTCCGGCATGAAGTAGGCGCGGTGGCCCGACCCCGTGCAGGCCAGGGTTCTCGGTGCCGCTGTTCGCAGGCTGAAACGGATCGGAATGCGAAGTCCTTGTGGCCGGCGGGTACCCAAACCGGCGTTGGGAAATGAGGCGGGCCAGCCACTGATGGAAAGCATCAGTGGGAGGTTTGCAGCAGTCTCACGGGTTGCACAGGGCTTCTCGGTACGCGAGATTCTCAAATCCATAATTTTCCGTCCCCCGCAAAACCCATTTTTCAATCTCCCATGACCATTTGCTTTCCCGAGCGCGATCTTCCCGTCCTGGACTTCTGTGATGTCTTGGTGGTCGACTGCAGTCTGGCCGGCATGGCAGCTGCAGTGCGGTTGGCGAGCCGCGGCTTTTCGGTCGCAATCGTGGAACCGCGGACGTATCCGGCCCGTGAAATGACGGCCAAGGGTCGCACTTGGATTGACTGCGCCGAAGTGGCGGGTTGTACGCTGCCGGAACCGCTGGCAACGGCCTTTGCAGCAAGCAGGGAAGACGAAAGGGACGGGGTCTGGCCGCTGCATCAGGATCGATTCAAGCTGGCCTTGGAAGACTATCTCCGTACGGCCGGAGTCCGATTGTGGTACGCCTCGCTGCCCGTCGGCGTGCTCCAAGGCGCGGACGGTGCCGTTGCCGGAATTGTGGTCGGCAACAAGTCGGGTCGGCAGGCAATTCGTTGCGGATGGGTGATCGACACCAGCGAAACGGCGTTGGCGGCGCGTTTGCTTGGCGCGGAGTTCGAACCCGCGTCGGGACCGTCACGTGTAGTGCGCCGCATCGAATTCACCGGGGTCGCGGGGCTTGAGGAACCCGTGTTCGAGTGGAACGTTCCCGGGATGGGCACCCTGGAACTGCAGGCGTTCCCGGGCAATGGCGGAGCCGGTCACGTCAATATTGAATACGCCTCGGTCCATGTAGTTGGAGCGAGTGATGCGGTGAGCGCGACGGCGCGGGACCTGGAGGCGCGACGCGTGGGGGTGTCCCTGGTCGAATCGCTCAAATCCGGTCATCCAGCATTCACGGACGCGGTGTGGGCTGGATCCAGCCATGAAGTCGAAGGGGCGTTTACCACCCGCCTGGCTATTCGGCAGGTTTCGGAGGCGGGGGCCACAGTCCGGCTTCCCGAAACTTCGGTTTCGAAAGCTGCAACACTGGATGCTGCCTGCTTCCTCACCGGGGTCCCGTGCTTGGTGTGCCTCAACGATGCGGCCCGCCTGCCCGATGATGTCGCCCGTGCTCTGCGGCACCCGGTCCCGGCGAGCCAAATTGGTGTTGCAGTTGCAGGTTTGGTTGCCGAGCGGAACTCCATTCCGGCACCCGCGGGTTCGACGCGAATCTCCATCGTCGGTACCGGAATGGCCGTGAAGGAACAACCGGTTCCCCAGCGCGGGGTGGAGTACGCAACCGTCCGTGTCCCGGCAGTCCCCCTCCCGGAACTGGACGCGGTGGATGCGGTGATTGTGGGTGGTGGCACTTCGGGAGGCATCGCCTCCGTCGCATCGGGGACGTCCGGACTGCAAACCGTCCTGGTGGACATGAATCCAGGCTTGGGCGGGACGGGCACCTACGGCGGCATTCATGCCTACTGGTTCGGCCACCGCGGCGGCTTCTCCGATCAGGTGACGGGGATGGTCGACGACATGCATGTCCGCACGGGACATCCCACGCAACGCGGCGACATCCCCCAGTGGAATATCGAGTGCAAAATCCATGCCCTGCATGAAGGGGTGATGGATGCCGGAGTCGTGCCGTTGCTGAACACCATGTTCATCGGCACCGTGGTCGAAGGCAACAATGTCCGCGGTGCGGCGGTCGCGACCCGCTACGGCCCCCTGTGCACCTTGGGCTCCATCACGATTGACTGTACGGGCGACGGCGATGTGGCCGCGTTCGCCGGGGCACCCTACGTGCTGGGTGCCGGACGCGACCACTCAATGATGTACTCCTACATGGCCCAGGTGATCAGGCCGGGGCGTCCGCGCAACGTCAAGACCCGTTCGGTCGACATCACCAACGTCGAGGACTACACGCGCGGGATCATGGCCGAGCGGCGCAGTGCCAACGCCGGGGATGTGGACCACGGCATCTATTTGGCCCCCCGCGAAAGCCGTCACATCCAGGCCGACATCACGCTGACGCTCACCGATCAGCTTGTGCGGCGGGCCTTCAAGGACGTGGTGGCGGTGATGTTCAGCAACAACGACATCAAGGGACAGAGCACATCCGATTGGATTCTGATGGGCCTGCAGTCTCCCCATCTGGAGATTGAGATTCCTTGGCGGGCACTGCTGCCCGTCGGCTTGGAGAACATCATCGTCTCGGGGAAGGCCTTTTCGGCGACACACGATGCCTTGGCCGCCCCGCGCATGCAACCGGATATGGAGAACTTGGGTGGTGTTGCCGCCCTGGCAGCCGCCCTTTGCATACAGAGGGGCGAAACCCCGCGGCAAATGCCGGTGCGTCTCCTGCAGGAGCGGTTGGTGGATGCCGATGTCCTGCCCGAACGAATTCTGACCCGCGATCTGGAACCACTCCGCTTCTCGGAAGAGGAATGCGCAGCCAAATGGGCACGCTTCAACCCGGATGTGCCGCTGCACACCTATTCCGACCAGAGAAACAACCGGCGGTACCCGGGACGCATCGACATCGCGGACCTGATGTGCATGGGACCGGGAGTTGTGCCGTTCCTTGCCGAACGGTACGCGGGTGCGGAAGGTGCGGCCAAAGTGCTTTTGGCGCAAGTGCTGGCGATCCTTGGATCGGATCGGGGCATGGAGACGCTGGTTGCGACTTGCATGGCCGAATTGGCGCAGGACCGTCTCCCAATCCAGGAGGATGCCATTGTCTACAAGGGCATTCCGCCGGACCAGAATGCAGCTTCCAACGCGGCGTTCCTCGTTTACAGTCTGGGACACGCGCGGGATCCACGCGCCATCCCCGTGTGGCGGCGGGTGGTCGATCTCCTCGGACAGGAGAGCCCCGAGGACTTTATGGACAAGGATCGGTCGATGTACTACTACGTGCCGGCCGTCTGTTACGGGGTCGAACGGCTCGGCGATCCGGCTTGCATTCCCCTGCTTGAGAGGTTGGCCGCCCATCCCGCACTCAGGGATCAACTCATCGTGGATCCGAGCGCCCTGGGAGCGGACTATGTGGAGGAGCGGTTGGCCTATCTGGAAGTACTGGTGGCCCGGTGCCTGGCCCGCTGCGGCAGTCCGCAAGGCTATGTTCGGCTAATCGACTATCTGCAGGATGCCCGCGCCATCCACACGGAGCACGCGCTGACGGAGCTCGTGCGCATCACCGGTGAGGACTTCGGCAAGGACCCGGCATTGTGGGCCGACTGGCTGGAACGACACGGGGACGACCTGGAACCGGTTCCGTGGCAGGATGTCTCCGATCCCGTGCGGGCCTGGGAGGAAGCGATTCTCGTCGACCCGATCCATGGGCAGTCCGATTTCACGCTTCACGAACCCAAGGCGGCTGCCGTGTAACAATCCCGATCGGCGGTCGGGAATGATCAATTCGCTGGCTTGGCGATGACAACGTCCGTCCCTGGCACCGCGGGTACGAGACTGAGGATCACAAACGGTCCCAAGTGCGCTGCAAGGCGCTTCCACCTGGCTGCATCTCCGTACCTTTACAGATCTTTGTGTATGGGTGTTGCCGGCGAATTCCAAAAAACAACCGCTGCTGTTGGCTCATGTACCGGGTAGTGGGAGGCCCTTATGGTGATTCACGTCCGGGCAAATTCTGCTTGTTAACTGCTTAACTGCGTACGTCATTCCGCGCGGGCACAAGATGGGTGCTATTTCCACTCCAGCGCGACACCGGTATAGGTGTCCTTTTGGTTTAGGAGACCTTGATAGGCTTTCTCGATTTCCTCAGGATGCATGCGGTGCGAAATCAAGGGTTCCAGCTGAATGCGCCCATCCTCCAGCCACTCGAAGATCATTTTCTGCTTCTGGTACTGGGACGTGTCGGCATTGATGGCCGGATAAAACGGATACTGCCACTCAAGGGCTCCAAGTACCTTGATGCAACTGTAGTGCATCTTGCCAAAGAAGTCCGTCAGGTTTCCGGTGACCGGAGCCCGCGGCGTGCCGAGGATCACCAGTTGACCATGCCTGCGGGTGGCATCGAGGGCCTGCATGCACACGGCGCTGTGGCCGACTGCCTCAACTACGATATCGGCACCGGTGCCGCCGGTCAGTTCCATGATCCGGTCCTGCACTTCCTCGGGCGAACCGCCCACCTGCTCCGCGACGCCGACTTTGGCGGCCAGGGCGCGGCGTTCGGCAACCGGATCCACGGCGATCACCCGGCAGCCGATCGCTCCGTAGAGCTGGGATGCCAGATTGCCGACAATGCCCAGCCCGAATACCACGACCGTCGGCGAACCCTTGATTTTGGGCACCAGAATGGAGGTTGCAGCCACCCCCGCCATGCGAGAGGCGACGGCAATGTCGCCCGGCAGGCCTTCCGGTACCGGATACACCAGCCGCTCCTCCTTGAACTTGGCCCAGGCCTCGTGTTTGGCATAGGTGAAGACCCTTTGTCCCACGTCCGCCCTGACAGCCTCGGAACCCTTGGCCCGGACAGTGCCCACGTTGGCGTACCCCGAACGCCACGGATACTTGCACCAGCCGTCTTCCTGCCAGACCTGGGGCTCCACACCGGTATAGTTGGCCAGTTCGGTACCGGAACTGATGAAGGTCCACTCCGTCTCGATGAGCAGTTCGTCGGGTGCCAAATCGTCGAGGTCGATTTCCTCCGAGTCCAGGCGTACCTGGTTTTGGTAATGGACGTTGACAAAGAAATTCCGCATGTCAGAAGTTCCGATTGTGGTAGTCGATGGTTGTCAGTTGAGTCGCTCAAAGATGCCGGCGGCACCCATGCCGCCGCCGACACACATGGTGACCATGCCGGTTTCCAGGTCGCGTTCCTTTAGCTCGGCGAGAATCTGCACAGTCAGCTTGGAGCCGGTTGCTCCCAGCGGATGCCCTAGGGCGATGGCCCCGCCGTTGACGTTGGTGCGCTCCTCGTCCAGTTCGAGGCTGCGGATCACGGCCAACGCCTGGGCCGCAAAGGCTTCATTGAGTTCCACCAGGTCCACATCGTCCAACTCAAGCCCGGCCTGTTTCAGTGCCTTGGGCACGGCCAGGACCGGCCCGATGCCCATGGTTTCCGGATCCACACCGGCCGTGGCGAAGCTTTTGAAGCGCGCCAACGGAACCAGGCCTTCGGCATGGGCCTGATCCTCGTTCATCAACACCACTGCGGCCGCACCGTCGCTCATTTGGCTGCTGTTGCCGGCGGTGACGGTGCCCTGGCTGTGGAACACGGGCCGCAGAGCGGCCAGCTGTTCGGCCGAGGTGTCGAAGCGAATCCCCTCGTCACGGGCGAACGACAGGGAACGGGCTTCTGCGCGGGAGCCGTTGCCGACCAATCCCTCGACGTCCAAGGGCACGATCTGGTCGTCAAAGCGACCGCCTGTCTGGGCCGCGCCGGCCCGTTGGTGGCTGCGCAGGGCAAAGGCGTCCTGGTCCTCGCGGGAAACATCGTGTTCCCTGGCCAGGTTCTCGGCGGTCAGGCCCATGTTCAGATAGGCGCCGGGACGCTGTTCCATGAGGTCCGGATCGGCCCTGAACACCTGCCCCGGTATCGGGACCCGGGACATGCTCTCGACCCCGCCCGCCACCACCACGTCGGCGCTGCCGGTCATGATTTGCCAGGCGCCCATGGCGATGGTTTGCAGGCCGCTGGCACACTGGCGGTTGACGGTCTGGGCGCTGACGGAGACCGGCAGGCCGGCTTTGAGGGCTACCAGGCGCGCGACGTTCAGGCCCTGTTCCGCTTCGGGAAAGGCACAGCCCACAATGACATCCTCGATGCGTTCGGGCTCAACGCCCGAGCGTTCCACGGTGGTGCGCAGGACTTGGGCGAGCATGTCCTCGGGACGCACCGCGCTCAGGCTTCCCTTAACGGCGCGGCCTGCGGCGGAGCGCGCAGCTCCCACGATTACGGCTTGGTTCATGGCATTCAGTTCCGAAGTGGCTTTTTCTGGGTCAACATGTGGACGATGCGATCGCGGCTCAACGGCTCGCCGGCCAGGGACAGGTTGGCTTCCCGCTCAAGGTCCAGGAACCATTGCTCGTCCATCCACGCGGGACTGGCCAGGCGTCCGCCGCACAGGACATTCGCGAGCTTGGTGGCAATCAGGGCGTCGTGTTCGCTGATGTACCCGGCTTCCCGGTACATGAACACCTCCATTTCCAGATTGGCCAGGCCGTCGCGTCCCGCCGCATAGGTATTGTGGTGCACTGCTGGAGGCATATAGCCCAGATCCAGACTTCGTTGCAGCTCGCGCACGGCCCACGGAAGCAGTTGGCTGCGCCTGGTTGCCAACGAGGCCTGTTGCGGCAGGTAGCCCATTGCCTGGGCGTCCCGGGCGTTGTCCGAAACCTTGGCCATGGCCACCTGGGCATGCAGGTTCTTGAGTACCTGGTGGGCATCTCCGCCGCGGTCCAGGAATTCCCGTGCCAGGCTTCGGCGCACCAGTTCCTTGCATCCACCCCATCCGGGCACCAGGCCGACCGCCGACTCGGTTAAGCCCAGGCACGCTTCGGGATGGGCCACCACGCCGTCCAGGGACAATAGCAGTTCCACCCCGCCGCCGGCGGCCATGCCCCGCACGGCCGCCCACACCGGCTTGGGTGCCTGGCGCAGGGCCAGGAACGTGTCCTGACCCAGAATGGCCAGCCGTTCCAGTTCCTGCCAGTTGGCGGCCTCCAGCAAGGCCAGAATCAACTTCAAGTTCGCACCGGCGGAGAAGATGTCGTCGTCGTTGGCGATGATGAGGCCGGCCGCAGACCCGTGCAGCCGGTCGCATGCCTCCCGGCACACGGACAGAACCTGCTCGTCGATGGTGTTGAGCACCGATCGGGTTTCAAGGAACAGGATGCCGTCCTGGCCGGTTCTCAGGCAGGCCGACTCGTTTTCCGCGATCACCTGCCCCGTGCGCATGGCATCGGCATAGGCGTGGTAGTTGACCTCGGCCGGGACGGGGTTCATGCCCCCGCGGAAGTTCCAACTGGTGCGCTTGCCGTTGGGCGACCGGTGAAACGACGTGCCGGAGGATGCGAGCATCCCCGCGGTCCACTCTCCCAGATGCATGCCCGACTGTCGCATGCGGTCCAGCGATGCGGGTCCCAGGGCATCCCACAGTTCGAAGGGTCCCAACTGCCAGGCGAAACCGGTGCGGATCACCCGGTCGATGGCGTGGCAGTCCTCGGCGATCTCTCCGGAAATCTGCGACAGATAGGAGAAGACCTGACCGTGAACCCGCCACAGGAACTCGCCAAAGCGGTTGTCCAGTTTCAGCAGGGCCGGGAACCGTTCCACCAGCGGCATTCCATGCAGCGTGTCGATGGCTTCGTTGCTGAACCGAGGCGTCGGCACCCACGACAGGCGGCCTTCGACCGCCTCGGCCAGGTTGAGCGACAGGAACTGTCGCCTGCCGTTCGCGTCGTGTTCCGTGCGGTAGAAGCCCTGTCCGGTTTTGCTGCCCAGATGGCCGGCTTCCAGCAAGGCCGTCATCATGGTTCGATACCCCTCGTGGAAGCGGACCGACCGGCAGGGATCGTCCGGGGTGAGGCCATCCAGGTTGCGGCACACCAGGTCCATGACATCCAGACCCACAATGTCGGCGAGCCTGAAGGTCGCCGCATTGGGACGCCCCAGCAGCGATCCGGTCAAGCCGTCCACTTCGGCCACCGTCAGCCCCATGTCCAAGGCCGTGTTGATCGTCACTTGATGAATGAAGGCGAACAGACGGTTGGCGATGAAGTACGGGGTGTCCCGGCAAACCACGGTCTCACGCCCCAGTCGTACACTGCTGAAGGTTCCGAAGTCCGCCAACAGCGCAGGGTCGGTTCCGGCGTGGGGAATCAGTTCCAGCAGCGGCAGGTAGCGGGGCGGGTTGAAGAAGTGGGTGCCCATGAAACGGGACGCGAAGTCCGCGGGCAGCCCTTCGGCCAGCATGTGAATGGGCAGCCCCGACGTGTTGGTCGTAATCAGCCGGCAGGCCGGATTGAGGTCGGCCAGCCTGGCCAGCAGGGACCGCTTGGTCTCCATGTCCTCGATGACGGCTTCCAGCACCCATTCGCTTGCGCCCAGGGCCGTCTCCAGGTCCTCGTCCATGTTCCCGGGCCGGATCAGGGCTCGCGACTCCTTGTGGACAAGGTTGGGCGGCCGCGCGGCGGCCATCCGGGTCAGGCCCTGCCACGCCAGTTGGCTGCGGCCAACCTGGGCAGGGGCAACGCCTTCGATGTTGATGTTCGGGTCCGGGTCGGATGCCAAGTCAAGGAGATGCACCCGGATGCCGGCGTCCGCCAGCAGGCCGGCGATGGCGGCTCCCATGGTGCCGGCGCCCAGCACGGTTGCGGTTTGGATGTTCAAGGTCATGGCTGGAGGTTGTTGGCTGGACCGGATGTTGTTCGGGAATCCGGGATTTACAATGGTTTTTGCAGGCCGACCCAGGCCGGCTGGAACTTGAACCCAAGCCGACGGTGAATGTGCCCAAGGGAACTGTCGGGATCGCCGTGGGCAACAACCTTCGCGTATCCCTGGGCCTTGGCGCTGCCAAAGGCATGCAGTTTAAGCGCGGTGGCCACACCGCGTCCGCGCCAGGCCCGATCCACTCCCGTGCGAAAGGCTTCCACCGCGGTGTCGTCATCCGCCGTTGCCCGAAGCTCGGTCATGCCGATCCACTCCGTTCCGTCTCGTGCAACCCAACACAGGTAGGGATTGAATTCCCTGGCGTTGAGGTGTTCCTCTGCGAACTGCTGGGCGGAGGGTTTTTCCAGAACTTCCGGAGCCAAGGCCTCGGCCTGAAGGCGGTAAGCCAAATCTCGGAAGCGCTCCATCCAGTCGGGACAGTCCTCGGTTAACAGGGCGAGGGGCCGGAACCGCGCCGGGCTTGGATCCTTGCAGGTTGCCGCCAGTCGGATCATGTCAAACTTCGCCAAGTCCAGTTCGGCATCGGCATCGCGTCCGACTTCGACGAAACCAAGTGCCTGAAGGAACTGCATGCCTCCGATTTGGTCTTCCCGACAGCCGCTGCTCAGGGTTTGCATGTCCGCAGTCGGTGCCCGCTGTAGCAGATCCCGAAAGATGCGTGAGCCAATCCCCTGTCGGCGATGTGCGGGACTGACCACCACATAAACATGAAAGGTACCGGGCTCGCCCCGCCAGAAGGCTTCGCCACAGGACCCGAACCCCGCGACGGAGCCATTGATTTCACAGACTCGCTGCTCCCACCTGATGTCCGGCCGTGCAGCCGCCATCTCTCGCTGGGCTTCCACAGTGGTTGGCGTGTCCGGCCAGGTTTGGTTTTCCAGTTCCACCAAGGCCCGGTAGTCGGCATCGGAGTCGTTGAAGTCTCTCAGGTGCATGGGGTCAGCGGCATTGGGTACTGTTGGACCAAGGGCGGATCGCGGCCTTGTCACTCGCGGTTGGCCAAACCAGCATAGCCCCAGGCCAAGGCCAGGACAATGGTTCCATAGACGAGTTGCTGGATGTCCTGCCCGACATTGAGGAATGTGAGCATGGAGTTGAGCACACTCAAAATCAGCGCGCCCAGGATGGTCCCGGTGTAGCCGCCCACTCCGCCAAAGATGGATGTGCCGCCGATCACGGCCGCCGCGACCGAGGGCAGCAGGAAGGCGTTCGCCAGCTGGAGGTCGACCGCCCCGGTGCGTCCGGCCAACAGAATGCCCGCAATGGATCCCAGGATCCCGGCCGCGATGTAGGCGGCAATGCGCACCTGCCACGTCCGGACGCCGGCCAGCCGCACCGCGGTCTCGTTGTCGCCCACGGCGTACAGGAGCCGTCCCCAGCCGGTGCGTCTCAGTAGCCAAATCAGGATCAGCGAAATCGCGGCCCAGACAACGACACTGTAGGGCAGGCGGTTGCCCAGAAAGGAACCCGCCGCCAATTCCTTGATGAACGGGGCGACCACGGTGGAACCCCGCAGGATGGACTGGGTCCATGCCGTGAAGGTGCCCAGCATGATGCCCGACATCGCCAGGGTCATGATGAGCGGGTTGACGCGGAACACGGCGACGCCGATGCCGTTGGCGGCCCCGACAACAAGGCCAACGGCCACGCCCATCAGGATGGCGACGGCGGCCCCGTGGGAGGATTGACTGGCCGCCACATAGGCGGAACCCGTGGCAATCATGGTGACCGACAGATCGATGCCGCCCGTCAGCATCAGAATGGTCTGGGCCCCGGCCAGGATGCCCAGCGGGGCTGCCTGCAACAGTGAACTGCGGGCCCCGTTCAGGGAAAGGTATTCGGGCTCGATGAACCCGGTGACCAGCACCAGCAGGAGACACACGCCGCCCAGGACCACCGAGGGGTTGGCCCGTGCCTTGGCGGCCAGGCGCGCCCGGACGGTTGTGGCGGCGGCCGCGGAGTCAACCATGGCAAAACCTGCGCGGATGGCGGTTCGGATCGGGATTGCAACAAAGGCTCATGTTCGGCGCTCCCTGATCAAGGTCACCAGGCCGCCAATCATCATGACAATGGCGATGAGCACCCCCTGCAGAATCTGGGCGTTGTTGGGGTTGATGCCCATGGCGCTCAGGATGGGATTGAGCATGATCAGAATCATGCCGGCCGCCACCACCCCGAGGACCAGTCCGGTGCCGCCGGTCAGGGCAATCCCGCCCAGTACGACGGCGGCCACGCTGTTGAGGGTGGCGTTGGCCCCCACGCTGAACCGCGGGTCTCCGGTACCCGTGATGGCAACGGTGGCCAGGCCCGCCAGGGCCGCCAGCGCGCCGCCCAGGGCATAGGAGGCCACCTTGGCCCGGGTTACGCCCAATCCGGCCAACGAGGCGATGTTGGAGTCGCTGCCGATGGCGTACATGGACAGGCCCAGCCGGGTGCGCCGCGACAACAGGAACACGACGGCCGCCGGAATGATCATCATCAGGACCGGCAGCACATAGGTGCCGCCGATGCCCGATTCGGAACCCGTGAACAGCCACCGGAATTCGGGAGCCGTGCCGCCGCCCGGCGAAGGCAGGATCCACAGGGCCAGGCCCGACCAGATGTAGCTGGTGGCAAGGGTGACCACAATATCCGGCACCCCCGAGAGACGGATGACATAGCCGGTCATGCCGTTGAGGAAGGCGACGAGGCTGATCAAAAGGAGAGCGATCACCACAACGGCCCCGAAGGGCTGGTCCGCCATGAAACGGGCCGCAATCGCGTTGCTCAGCAACAGCAGAGCCCCCAGCGACAGGTCGATGCCGCCCGCGATCACGATGATGGCCTGTCCCAGAGCCAGGTAGACCAAGGGCAGGCTGTTCTTGCTGATGGATGTGATTTGGAACTCCCCGAATCGGGGAATCAGGTTGGCATACCAGATCAGAAGGACCAGCAGCAGCAGCCAGACGCCCAGGGTCCAGCCACTGCGGGACAGGATCAGACCGGCCCTGTGGAATGCGACTGTGGCGCGGCTATCCCGGTTCATGCAAGGGGTAATGGGCCAGGGTCAGACGAGTCCGTGGGCCGCGGTCAGGAGAGAGGCTTCCGTGGCCTGGGCCGCCACCTGTTCATCAACGATCAGGCCGTTGTGCATGACCAGCACGCGATCGCAGACGAGCGGGATTTCGGCCAGTTCGCTGGTATACAGGAGCACGGCCGCACCGTCGGCCGCCAGCTTGCGCAGGAGGGCGTAAATCTCCCCCTTGGTCTGAATGTCGATGCCGCGGGTGGGATCAAAGCACAACAGCGTGCGGAAGCCCGATACCAGCCACCGGCCGATGGCCACCTTCTGTTGGTTGCCACCCGACAGGCGCCGCACCTGGGCCGCCGCCCGGGTGTCGATCGAAAGGCTGTCGATGGCATTGGCAGCCCGGGCGCGTTCATCGGCCGGCAGGCCCAGCCACTGCCGGATGCGCGTGATGAGGGTTACGACCAGGTTTTGGTACACCGGCAGACTGGGCAGCAGGGCCTGTAGACGGTCTCCCGGAATGAGGACCACCCCCTGTCGCACCGCATCGGCCGGTGACAGGAACCGGCAGGGACTCCCGTCCACCAGGATCCGGCCGGAACTGGGGCGCCTCTCTCCGCACAGGATGTCGAACACCCGTTCCTGTCCTTGGCCCTCCAAGGCCACCAGTCCGAGGACCTCGCCTCGGCGAACGGCAAACGAGACCTGGCGGACCGCCTCTCCGGAGGCCAGTTCCTCCACGGCAAAGACGGTCTCGGCGTCTGCCGTCGTTGACGCGGTGGTCTCGGCCGGCGTGTCGGGTGCAAGGTCCACCGGGGATCCCAGCATGGCGTGAACCAGTTCCTGCTGCGTGATGCCACCGACTTCCAGTTCGGCCACATTGTGCCCGTCGCGCAGAATGGTCGCCGTATCGCAAATGCGCATCACCTCGGCCAGGCGATGGGTGATGAGCACGATGGAGCATCCGTCGGACTTCAGCCGGTCAAGCAGTTCGAACAGCTTCTCGGCCTGATCCGCGGTCAAGGCGGCGGTGATCTCGTCCAGCAGCAGGATTTTGGGCTTCAGCGCCAGGGCGCGGGCGAGATCCACCAGGCGCAGGATGTCCAGGGGCAGGTCCCGGACCATGCGATCCCGGTCCAGTGAACCCAGATCGAACTCCTCCAGCCACTGTGCAAAGGTGGCCGGATCGGTTTGGCTCAACCGCAGGTTCTGGGCAATGGTCAGATCCCTAATCAGGGCCGGGTCCTGAAAGACCGTGGCGATGCCGCCCCGCATGGCCTCGACCGGGGTCCGGAAGTTGGCGGTCTTGCCTTCCACCGCCAGCGTGCCCCTGTCCGCCGGATGGACTCCGGCCAGGATGCGGACCAGGGTGCTTTTGCCGGCGCCGTTGGCACCCAGCAGGGCGTGGATCTCGTGGCGGCGCACGGTCATGTCGACCGCTTTCAGCGCCACCACGGATCCATACGCTTTGGCCACGCCCGATATGGTCAGCAGCGGGGATGGCCTGTTCATGTCAATTCGGGACGCGGGCGTCTGCTATTCGCCGGGCGCCTTGCAGGCGGAGACGTCCGCACTGCCGTTGTAGTGGGTAAACGGTTCGATGTCGACGTACGTGCTCCATCCGACCTGTTCGTCCGGGGCGTAGATGGCGTTCAGGCCGTCGGTGTTGTCGGTCGCGAAGACCTTGGGGGTCAGGATGGTTTCGTGCGGCGGGTTGTTGCCGAGGAGCGCGTCGATCGCAATCGAAGTGCCTACGGCGCCGATGGCGGGCGGGTTGGTGACCGCGGCCCCGACCAGGCCGTCATCGGCCAGGTCCAGCAACTGCGCCACAAAGCCGTTGTTGTCGGCGCCCACAATCGGGACGAAGGGCTTGTCCGCCACCTGGAACTGCTCGACCACCGGGTAGTCGATGCCCGAAGTCCAGATGCCGTCGATTTCCTGCGTGGTGATCAGGTCGAGCGCCTGCTGGGCGCCCGTGGACGGGTCCCAACCGGTGAAGGTGGATGCCACAACCTCGATGTCCGGATAGTTGGCCAGCGCCTCCATGAACCCGTTGTGGCGGTCCGTGTCGGCCGGCACGCCGTCGATGCCGCGCATTTCCACGACCTTGCCCGATCCGCCGAGGGTCTCGAAGAGCCATTCGGCTCCCAGCCGGGCGTAGGCGGTCTGGTCGTTGGTGGCCACATAGGCCCCCTCGGCGGTGACGGCCTGATCAACCGCAACCACGACAATGCCCTGGGCGATCGCCGCCTCAATCACGGCGTTCAGGCCCTCGCGATCGGTGGGGTTGAGGATGATGGCGTCAACGCCCTGGGAAATCAGTCCTTCCAGATCGGCGATCTGTTCGGTCGGGCCGCCGTTGCGGTTGACCACGATCACTTCGTCCACCATGCCGCTGGCGGTTGCTTCCGCCTTGATGGCGCAGATCATCTGCTCGCGCCAACCGTTGCCGACCAGGGTGTTGCTGACGCCGATGACGAAGCCGCCGCTGGGCATCTCCTCGTCGTGGGCGTGGTCTCCATCGTCGTGGGTGTGGTCACCTTCTTCGTGGGTGTGGTCGTCAGCCGCCATCGGCGGGGCACAGCCGGTGGCCGCCAGGGCAACCGCTATCAGCAACCCCAGGAGCAGGAACAGTTTGGATTTGGCTTGCATTTGTCGAATCTCCATTGATTGAAACAATGCCGTACAACCAAGGACCGAACCAGGTTCGGCGGACGGTGGGCCCCGCGCGGGACCAGACTCGATTCAAGGTTGCGGATCAGCATAGCACCTTGTGGTTGCTGCTGTTTCGTTACTGAACCACGGAGCGACCTCCTGGTTGCACAAACCCATATTGTTCCGCCAGCATGGAGACGCCGGACGGCCGGATGCACCGGTGCAAGTGTGCCAACGGTCGGACTGCCAAGGCCAAATGAACCGTTTCGTCTGCTCTTCTTGTCGGCTTGGCCAAGCTGATTTCCTGGAAGTTTGGCCGGTAGGGTGCCGCGCTCGAGGGTCTGCCATGCCCGGGTTGAGGAAGATGCGGTCGGCTCCGCTGCGTCAATGGTCCCCGACAACGTCCAGGCTCATCGAGACGCGGGCCGTGGTCGATCGAAATCCCAGGGCCAAATTCAGCTGCAGCATGGGGTTGTCTTCTTCGTTGAAGGTATCAATTTGCCGGAACCCCATGGCGACTGCCGCGTTGATGGCAGTGGTCTTGAGTGCCGTGGCCACGCCATGCCGGCGCCAAGTTGGGTGCACACCCGTGACGTGTGTCTCAAGGCGGTACGTCTCGGGAGCCGGCTTCCAAAAGCCGGTCACCCCGATCCAGGATCCGGTCGCCTCCTCAATGGCAATCCAGCGCAGGCTGGGCGAGAACCGCGGGGAGCCGAGGGGGTGTTGTACAAACTCCTCCAGCGAGGTACCGGGATCAGGATGCAGGGACGGAATGTCCTGCCTGATCGCGGCATCCATATGCCAGTACCGGGTTTGCCAGTCCGGCATGTTCGGGATCAGATCCTGCAGGTTGCGGATTGTGATCCCTTGTGCCGCAGCCTTGGCCAGGCCGACTTGGCCACGCGCCGGATCCCAAGTGCCAAGATCCAGGCTTGACACCGGTTCCCGCATCGCAACCTCGAATCCCCGCTTGCTTAGGAAATGCAGTGCGGCCGAGCGGCTCTCCAGCGTTCGGGCTGTGACCTTGGTGAACCGATGCGTGGCTGCGGCCAAAGTCCAGACCCTGTCGTAGAGGAGGGTTCCCAGACCAAGGTTTCTCCAGTCCGGGTCGACCATCATGTGTAGGTGGAAGACATCCGGTCGGCCACTCCAGAATGCCTGTCCCAGCGTGGCATAGCCGATCAGGTGTTTGTCCCGGCATTCGAGGACGCGCTCCACCCACCAGCTGTCCTCAGGTGTTGACCTGTGTACGTGTGCCTGCTGCTCGGCCGTGGTGGGTTCCTCCGGCTGGGCGCGGTTGTGCAGCCGCGCCAGCGCCTCCCAGTCCGGCAAGTCAGGAACAAAGGGTCGCAGCCTGCATCCGCGGAGACTGGACAGGGCTGCCGGGCATTCAGCCATGGCCCGCCAAGGTCAGCTGCCATCCCAGCCAGGCTGGCTTGGCCTTGAAGCCCAGCATCAGGTTGATTTGGAACATCGGGTTGTTTTCCTCGTTGTCCGTGATGACCCGCCGGACGCCCTTGTCTCTGGCCTGGCGCAAGACCTTTAACTTCAGCGCTGTGGCCAGGCCCTTGCGACGCCACGACCGCGTGACGCCTGTCAACCCGGTGCCACCAACTTCCGGATGGTTGGGGTCGATGTACAGTTCCGATATGCCGGCCCATTCGTCTCCGTGGACTGCTACGTGCGTTACGTCCGGCGAGAACCCCGGGTTGTCGACATGCTGGCGGATGAACGTCTCCAGCGTGCGTGGACTGAACGGATCGGGAGTTGGGACATCCTGCATGACGGTTGTGTCAAGCTGCCAAAACCGTTCCTGCCAGTCGGTATATTCCCGGGCCAGGTCCGCCAGGCTGACCAGTCGGATGCCGCTGGTCTCGGCCTGTTGGATTTTGTGAACGAATGGAGTTTCGTCGAAGGCGGACAGGTCCAACTCCGAGATGGGTTCTCGGATGACCACTTCAAACCCCCTTTCCTTGAGGAAGTTATTGGCTTCCGTTTTGTCCTCCTGCGTGCCGGTAATCAGGCGGTGGACTGGTCCGCGTGCACGCGCCATTGCCTCCAGGTCTGCATACAGCCGCGTGCCGATGCCCTGATTGAGGCAGTCCGGATCCACATCGACACTCAGGTGAACCTTGCCCTCCTGAAGCGACCAGAACGGTTCGCCCACGGTGCCTAATCCCGCAAATTTGCCGTCGACTTCGGCAACGCGCTGCCGCCACCAAACCTTGGGTCTGCTGTCATCGCTCCAACGCAGGGTTTCAACCGACGTTGGTTCGTCCGGATAGATTTTCTCCATCAGGTTGACAAGTGCCTGATAGTCGCTGTCGTCGAACCTGAAGTCGCGTATTAACATGACAGTATCCGTTGTATCTAAACGCAATGGATGGCAAAGAGCGGAACGGTAGGCAGGCAATCTTCCAAACCCGCGCAGCGGACATGGGAACCGCCGCGGCGGACGTCTGCCGGTACCGAAGTTGCAGCCATGCCCGCGGTTGCCGGCGCGGACCCATTGGCACCACGATCCGGGACCGGGATGGGGAGCCGCGGTTCAGTCACCCTCGGCCAGATTCAGTTGCCAACCCAGCCAGGCCGGCTGGGCCTGGAAACCGAGCATCAGATTGATTTGGAACATTGGGTTGTTTTCTTCGTTGTCCGTTATTACACGGGTGACACCTTTGGCCTTGGCCCTCCTTAGCACCTTCAACTTGAGGGCGGTGGCCAGGCCCTTGCGACGCCACGGCCTTGTGACTCCCGTCAAGCCGGTGCCGCCCACCTGCGGATGATTGGGGTCGATGTACAGTGCCGACAAGCCGGCCCATTCCTCGCCGTGGACCGCCACGTAGGAGGCATCGGGAGTGAATGCGGGAGTCTCGACCTTTTGTCGGAGGAAGTCCTCCAGCGGCAGTGGCCTGAAGGGCTCGGGCAATGGCACATCCCCATGAATGGTCGTGTCAAGCTGCCAGAACCGTTTCTGCCAGTCGGGACATTCCCGGATCAGGTCCGCCAGGCTGAGTAGCCGGATGCCGTGGGACTCGGCCTGAAGGATTTTGTGAACGAACGGGGTTTCGTCGAACGTGGACAGATCCAACTCCGAGACGGGCTCGCGAATGACCACTTCAAACCCTTTTCCCCTGAGGAACTTGCTGGCCCGCGTCTGGTCCTCCCGCGTGTGGGTGGCCAGTCGGCCAACCGGCCCCTGTTCGTGCGCCAAGGCGAGGAGGTCTGCGTACAACTGCGTGGCGATGCCCCGGTTGAGGCAGTCGGGATCCACATGGACCCCGAGGCGAAAGTCACCCTCCCGAGGCGACCCAAAGGCCTCGCTCACCATGCCCAACGCCGCGAAATGACCATCGATCTCCGCCACGCGTTTCCGCCACCAGACCTTGGGACGGGCGGCATCTTCGAAGCGCAGCACTTCGACTGAGGTTGGTTCGCGGGGATAAACTTTTTCCAGCAGGATACGCGTGGCCCGATAGTCGCAGGCATCGAACCTGAAGTCGCGGATCAACATGGCTGGTTTGAGCATTTTCGAGTGTCATGGGACGGCAGCCGGCGGATCCTATAGTAGACGGCCATCCAAAAGCCCGATTTTGCCCTTGTCAAGACGGGATCGGCGCGCTCCGCGGCCGAGCGGCAGTAGTCGCAACCGGTCCTGGTTCGCTTGTTTGGGGCGGTGGTCCAGAATCGAAATGCTGCCGCAAGGGCGTATGGATATCCTCGCGGGCGCTCGAAAATCCGTTCGTCCTCCGGAGACAGGGGCGGGGACCGGTCCACGGAACCTTGTGCAACGGCGGGCCTGTGAGGCAGAGCGTTCAAAACTGCCCTCCGTCGAAGTGTCAATCGGGGGCGTCGATACCCCTTCCGTATGAATGTGGCCCGGACGGTAGGCATAGTTCGGATTGTGGTCGGAAAGCGACTTCACGGGCGGTAGTCTGTCGGTCTTGCATTCCGACTCCGGTTGCCCGGAAATGCCCGGATTGTTTGTTGCTGTTCAGTGACTTGCATGTTGTATTGACCCACAGATTCCCTACTCTGTGGGGTTGGTGAGAGGGGCGCGCCGTTCGCAACTGGGTGCGGCAGTAACGACTTCTGCACGGCACCGCAACACCGTAGGGCACCCTCTCACGATCGCTGTCGCTCCGAACCGATACAAGGGCACCGGGCCCGCATCCACAAGTGTGGAGGGCAAGGATACCGGCATGGTACGCAGGGAGGTCGGAACATGGTGGCAGCGGGTATCGCTGTGTCCAAGGCCATGTTGGACGTAGTCATTGGGGAAGGTCCCGTGCACCGCTTCGCAAACCGCGGTCCGGCCTCCGCCGCTGGCTGCAGCACAGGGACCGGGCAGGAACCACATAGGTGGTGTGTGAGGCCACCGGCAGGTAGGAACGGCTCTAGGTGAGCCACCTCAGGGCCTCCGGCATCACTATGCAGGTGGGTTGGTGTCTCCGGGTCCAGCACCAATCCCGGTCCCGCGGTTCGGATGCCGGAAGCAGGCCGGGCGCGGCCGCACCAATGACATAATGGAACGTTATTAAATCCGATGTTGACATAGGCATCATAAAATACAAGTATACTTTAAGGTGCAGGCCCCGACGTCGAGCGCGGTCTGCCCCCCGAGAGGTTCCAGGATGGTACTGTGTTTCCCCGCACCGTTCCGCTGACCACTGCAGAGTGTTATCCGCCATTTATGTATAAAATGGCGGGGTTTCAGGTGGGGTATGCCCAGTTGAAACCCGCATCCCCGTTCGACCACCCAGACCCGCGGCATGACCTGAAGCGGCTCCTGTCAAACCTGTTGGCAGGGAGGTGACCCGGGACTATCCGGAACCAAAATCAACGAGATTGAAACAGTTCCGCCTTGGGGAGCCTCGTTGCCACATGCTGGTGACCTGTGTCTGGAAGCGGAGGAAACAGCAATGCAGGATGATAGGAGCGATTCCGAAGTCAGATCCGATCAGGGCAACGGAATCACACCGGATCAGGGAAATTGGCGCGGTTACGCCCAGATCGCGCTGATCGTCGTCGCGCTCGCCGTGGCCCTTTATTTCGCAAGGGCACCGGGATTCAGCGACGAATCCTTGGGCGATACCGCACTGATGGACAACAGTGCTCCGCCTGTGGCTGAAGTCGTGTTGCCCATGCCGACGGAAGAAGGGCTGACGATCCAACTGACCGGCTCGGTTGAACTGGACGATACGACGGTGGTCAAGCCCGAGGTCGAAGGACGGGTTGTTTGGGTGTCGCCGAGTTTCAGCGATGGCAATGCCATTGCCGCGGGCGAAACGTTGTTCCGCGTTGATCCGGCCGAGTTCGAAATTGAGGTGGAGGCAGCACAGGCAGCAGTCGAGAAGGCCGAGGCTCGGATTGAGGTGGAGAAGGTACTGGCATCCGGTTGGAGCCACAGGGATGCTTACATTGCACTGGCCCATGCGGAACTCAAGGAAGCACAAGCCGCCCTCAAGCTGGCGGAACTGCGCCTCCGGCGGACACATATTGCCTTTCCGTATGACATTCAGGTGTTGGAGGCGGGAGTTTCCGTCGGCGAATTCGCGAGTCCGGACTTTACCCGCAGCTCTCAATTGGGCATCGTTTACCAATCCAACGCATTGCAAGTGGAAGCGCCCATCGAATCCCACAACCTCGCCTATCTGGAGCCGGCAGTGGGACGTGCCGTGCGGATGACGGGGCAGATGGGTAGCTGGGATGGGGTGATTGTCGGTGTCGCCCCCACAGTCGATCTCTCGTCGCGTCTGGCGTCGGTGTATCTCGCTTTCACGGGCGACGAAAGCAGAGCCTCCCTCCCGCCTCCAGGAACTTTCGTTGAAGTTGAAATTGAGGGGCCGGTCTTCTCTGATGTATTCGTACTGCCCAATACCGTCCTCCAGAAAGGCGACAGCGTCTGGGTGGTCAGGGATGGCAAGTTGCAATGGTTCAAGCCGGAGACCTATCAGATTGCAGCCGATGGTTGGATGGTGAAGGCCTTTGACCCGGGTGATGGAGTTGTGGTTGGGGTGCTGCCGGGGGCGCGCGAAGGGCTTGAAGTTTCGGTGAGTGCCGTCCAAGAGGCCAATTGACAAGAATCGCACCATGAACGCTACCGGACGCACGCAACGCGAACCATCGGCATCCACCGCGTTAACGGGGATCATCGGCTACTTCGCAGGGAATCCGGTCGCCGCCAACCTCCTCATGCTGGCGATCTTCGTCATTGGCGTCGTATCGGGTTCCCAAATCGCAATTCAGGACTTGCCCGATATCGACTTCCGCACTGTCATTGTATCGGTAAGCTCGCCCGGTGCTTCACCGAGCGAGGTGGAGGAAGACATTGTCCGCCGCATTGAGGAAAGCGTAATTGGTTTCCAAGGAGTGGACCGGGTTGTATCTGAGTCGGTGGAAGGATTCGGTCGGGTTGAAATTGAACTGACCACGTTCGCGAATGCGGACAAGGTCCTGGCCGATGTAAAGCAGGCAGTAAACAGCATCGAGAACTTTCCGCCTGCGAACGCCGAAATTCCCGAGGTGGAACTGTTGACTCGGAACCGCGAGGTGATGACGTTGGCCGTGACGTCGAGCGTCCTGGACGAGGATACCCTGAGAAGTGCAGCGGAGGAAGTACGCCGCGAGCTGCTTCAGTTGCCGTCGACGTCCAATGTGGAATTGTTCGGTACTCGGGACCGCGAGATAGCCATTGAAATGAGCGAAGAGGCATTGCGCCGGCATGACCTTTCGCTTAGGGACATTGCAGACACCGTCCGCAGTACTTCCCTCAACCTTACCTTCGGCGAACTGCAATCGGAGGCCGGAGGCGTGGTGCTGCATACAGTCTCCAAACGCGCCTACGGCCACGAATTTTCCAGGATCCCGCTCATCACGGATCAGGACGGAACCATAGTGTCCCTTGGGGAGGTGGCGGAAATCCGCGACGGGTTCGTTGACGAGGCAATTATCGCCAGGGTGGACGGAGTGCCTGCGGTGTTCCTGCGGGTTGCACTTCCCGAAGGCCAGTCCGTCGTCAAAATCGCCAATGAAATCAGGAGGTGGCTTGCCGGTTACCGGGCTCCCCGCGATGCGAGTGTCTTCATTTGGAACGATGCGGCAAAGCCACAACTGGAAAGGTATTCCGATCTGATCCGGGTGGGAGCCACGGGTGTGATACTCGTGTTCCTCCTTCTGCTTCTGGTCTTTGACCTGCGCGCGGCCATGTGGATAACGTTCGGCATCCCCTTCGCATTTGCCGGATCATTGATTTTCTTTGGGCCGGCAAACCTAACCATGAACCTGGGAACAATGGTGGCGTTGTTCCTGATGATCGGCTTGGTGGTGGATGATGCGTTGGTGGTGGGGGAAAGCATCATCGCAGAGCGCGAACGCGGCAAAGGCGCGCTGGAAGCGGCGATAGACGGCACCAAGGCCGTGATCAGTCCGATCACGATCGCGGCGATCACGACGATCATGGCTTTGATCCCGTTCTTTTTCATGACCGCCACAAGTTACGAGGCACTCACGGTCTTTCCCTTGGTGGCATTTTTTGTGTTGGTAATTTCCCTTGTGGAAGCCATCTTTATTCTGCCGGCGCATCTGGGACACTCCAGAAGGTGGAGCCTGTGGCCCTTGAGCGCGATTCAAGCGCGGACATGTGCGTGGATTGATGTGGTTCGGGACCGCACGGTGGTACCGGCGGTTTCCTGGTCGGTACGGCATGTTTGGCCAACGCTCGCCATCGGAGTCGCCGTGGCGGTGTTGCCCCTGCTGTTGCTGAGGTTCGACGTGGTGCGCGTCATCCTCTTTACCGAACAGGCGTCGGACTATGTCCAAGCGGACCTGTATATGCAGGAGGGAACACCGTTCGACGTGACGCACACTGCCGCGGAGAAGGCCGTGGCCGCAGTCCTCGCGGTCAATGAACAACTTCCGGGGAAGTCCATTGGATCCGTCAGCGTCCTCGTCGGCCAAATGATCGATGCTCCGTTGGGGCCGCTCCCGTCCGGTAGCCACTTGGCCGCGGTGCGCGCGCAACTGGAGGCGCGGCCGCTTCGTCGCGCCGCACCCCTGGAAGTTGCCAGGGCCTGGCAACAGAACCTGGGTTCGGTCGCACATTTGGAAAACCTGAACTTCTGGAGTTCGGAGCTTCGTTCAACGCCGAATGTTGGATATGCCCTGATCCACGAAGACGAGAACATGTTGGAACAGGCCGTGGCAGAGATGCGGTCCTTCATGGCGGAGATCCCCGGCGTGGTCCAGACCTCCGACACGCTCGAACCGGGCAAACGGCACCTTCAGATTGAACTCACGCCAGTCGGAGAGGCCGCGGGCCTCACCCCCGCGATGATCGGCAGCCAGTTGCGCGCCAACTACCACGGCGTGGAAGTTCAGCGCATTCAACGGGGCCATGAGGAAATCAAGGTCATGGTGAGATACCCTCCGGAACGACGGGTGAATCTGGGGGATTTGGGCAATGAACGCATCCGTCTTGGGGATGGAACCGAAATACCCTTGTCCACCGCGGCGCATTTGAAGGAGAGCCGAGAATGGGCGACGCGCACCAACATCAACGGTGAACAGACCGCACTGGTGAGCGCCCGGGCCGACGTGGTGGTGGTGCGACCGGATAGTGTGCGGCAGCAAATCGTACGGGACTTCGTGCCGGGGTTGCTGGAACGGTATCCGGGCCTCCGGGTCGAAGTGGCGGCAGGTGTGCGCGAGGAGCAGCAAATGATACGAACGCTGGCATTGTTGCTGCCGCTCGTGCTCATCGCGATGTACGCGCTCATGGCCGCTTTCCTGCGGAGCTATTGGAAACCGCTGGTGGCCGTGGTCGGATTTCCGCTCTCGTTCGCCGGCTCGATCCTCGGACACTGGATTCTGGGCTGGGACTTCGGCGCCATGTCGGTGTTCGGCGTGATCGCCGTCTTCGGCGTCATCGTCAATGACGCGCTGGTTTTGATGGACCGCTACAACACGATTCGGCGCGATGACCCTTTGCTGCCCGCCATCGCCGCGGCTTCGGCCGCCACGCGCTTCCGCTTCCGGGCAGTATTCCTCACAAGCGCGACCACGGTGGTGGGTTTATCGCCGTTGCTGTATGAACGCGGCGATGGTTTGGTATTTGTCGTGCCGTTCGTTGTGAGCATGCTGGGTGGCATTGTCTTGTCGGGCCTGTTCTTGCTCTTCATTCTGCCGGCTTTGGTATTGGTTGCAGAGGGCTCCAAGGAATGATGAGGAGCCCCTTCGGATGGGACAGCTCATCCAGGGCTCGAGTTGCAGGTGGATGCAACCATAAGCGGCCTATCAACTGAGAGCCAATGACCAAACCGGAAGGTCACGTCATCCCGTGTTCCCGAGTTCTCAACGAGCGATCCGCGGCGCCTCAGCCCAGCCGCTCGCAGATCAGGCCGATCCACGCTGGCCGTGGTTTGAAGCCCAGCTTCAGGTTTAGGCGGTACATCGGGTTGTCCGAGCCGTTGTCCGTCCGAATGTACTCAAATCCTTCGTTCAGTGCCCACTCGATCGCATGCAGTTTGAGGGCTGTCGCCAATCCTTTCCGGCGCCAGTCCCTTGCAACCCCGGTAAAGCCGGTGTCAAGCCCCCTGAGGTAGCCGGTCTCTTCAAGCAGGTTGGTAAACCCGATCCAGTTGCCGGTGGCTTGGTTCAGGGCCAACCAGCAAGCGTCGGGGCTGAATCCGGGGCTGTCCATTCTCTGTGCCAACCAGTGACGGAACTCCAGGGGACGGAACGACACCGCGGAAGGAACATCCCGGTACAAGCGGTGTTCAAGACGCCAGAGGCGCTGCTGCCAGTCCGGATACCGTTCCATGGCTTCCCGCAGGCTGCAGATGTCAGCTCCGACCTTCGACGGAGCGGTGCGTTGGTGTTGCCAGTTTCCAGGGTTGAATTCCCCAAGGGCGAGTTCGGACTTCTCAACCCGCTCCTCCGGTTCAAACCCCCTTGCCATTAGGAAGTCAAGCGCATCGGGCCGATCCTCCCTTGCTCCCGATTCAAGCCATCGGATGCGTTCTGTGACCGTTGCCAGCGACAACAGGCGTTGCCAGATGCGGGTTCCGATGCCTCGCCTCCGCCAGTCCCCGTCCACCGATAGGTATATCCGGTAGCGTCCGGGCTGTTCGAGCCACCATGCCCTGTGCAGGGAGCCGTACCCGATCATGCAGTCCCCCGACCACACCGCCTCTTCCCGTGCAAAGTAGAACGACTGTCGTTTCCGAGCCCGGTACCGCAGGACCTCGACGGTTGTGGGTTCGTCGGGGAAGTTGCGGTTCTCCAGGCGGACCAGGGCTTCGAACTCCGCTGCAGAGCCGGCCATTGCGGTCGTGGTCCAACGGTGCACAAGAAGTTTCCGAGTGGCTCAACGGGCCTATGCAACGTGCATGAGGGCAGGCAGCCAAGCCGATGCCGCAGTCACAGTTGACATAACTCAGTTGCCTGTGAGCTGCATCCGGTGAAGTTGCCTGCGGGCGAACAGGTGCAGCTTCAGGTAGTTCACAGTGGCGCCGATGGCCACACCGATGCCCAAGGGCAGAGTCTTCGCCAGAATTCGGCCGGCGGATTCCCGCAATGCGGCAGAGGCTCCAATCCTTACCAGGAAGCGGTCCAGGGATCCGGTGGCGGCTGTCATCGACTGGCGCAGTCCGGCCAGCAATCTTTGGGTGAAGGCCTCTCCACCCTTGTTGATCCATTCGTAGTTCAGGAAGCCTTCGGACAGTAAATCGGCATCCGCCTCGGAGTAGGCCATGCCGTGTAGGTGCAGAAGTTCCACCTGCAAACACCAAATTTGATACCGGATCAGGTCCATTTCGGGCCATGTTGCAGCCATGCCCAAGGCAAATTGGGCCGCGGTGCCAATGCCCGGTACCGTGCCGGGCAACGCAAACAGTCCCCCAATGGCTGCACACAGCCGTGCCCGTTTGGCGATGGTTGCCTTGACCAAATGGGTCTGCGCAATATCGGCCTCGAGCTGTTCGTCCAGCGCGCGCCGGAGCTGTTCCCCTTCCTCCGCCCCGGCCATGGATACCGGGTCGGCCTTGACGGGCATTCGCCCCAGGTTGTCCCTCAGGTAGCCAACCGCGTCTTCCGTTCGTTCCAGGATTCCGGCCAACCAGTCCAGGATGCGGTTTGTCGGCGGCAGGCCGTACTTGCCCGAGGTGTTTTTGGTGGCCGGCTTGCCTCGGCCCAACCCGATCCGAAGGATCGGCTTCGACCAGTTCGGCAATCTCGACGGCTTGGCGAGGCCGGCCTGAAGTTGGTCGCTGGGGACCGCCGGTACTGCGGCATTGGTTGTGTGTTCCATGTGGCCATCACGGGTCGGGGGCGCAGCTTGGTCTGTTGTCAAGTCCACTGCATTGAGATTTTCACTAGCTGCGGCCTCCGAGTCCGCAGTATGGCCAACTTTGTTTCCAGCCATCCGGTTGCTCATGTCCAACCTGTCCAAAACCAAGTGAAGTGTGTTGCTGACAACCGAAGCGGTTTGTCCCGGTACAAAAACCCTATCACTCCCTACTGCACACGTGACTTCGCCGGTGTCCTCACAACATGCTGCACTCTTTTCGGCAACCCTGGAGGTTCCCGCACCACAGCACAAGCCGCGGTCTCCTGCGTACTGGGAGGGACCTTGTCCACAATTGAATCCCGACCTTGGATACAGGCCATGGATGGCTGCCCCAATGGAGACACTTGGGGCTGGGTGGATCGGGATGTCCAATTCGCCCTGGTAATTTTGGTATTTATTGCCATACGAACATATGATTGAAATTCCAAGTCGGCGATCCGGATGTTGAGTCCTTGGGATTGACCGGCCACCGCCCAACAGAACAGTCCCGGCCATCGGGAGCCGGGGAAGCCAACTTCAGTGAGGTCACCGTGTCGCAGTCATCGGAATCCGCACCGCCTCCCTTCTCCCACGACCTGACGGCCAAGTCCATCTTCGCGGAACCGGAGGCAGCCAGGGACTTGACTGCCTTCCTGGCGGCACGCGAGTGTCCCGAACTGCAAGGCTGGACGCCCGTGCGCCTAGTGGCCGGGTCGGCCGTCACGGCCGACCCGGAACGCCGTCCGCCCCAGACCGAGGGACACCGGGACCTGGTCTGGGAACTGGCGCGCGGCGACCACGACGTGGAACGGATGCTGCTGCATCTGGAGTTCCAGTCGCGGCGCGCCGCCGACATGTCGGAACGCATGTTCCTGTACGCGCTGCGGATGAGCCCCAGCCTGCGCGGGCTGGGGGTCTGCGGGGTGGTGGTCAACACCGGCGTTGATCGTTTCGGGACGTGGTGGCGGCCGGTGCAGACGGTAGCCGGCACTCATCGGTACGGCTTCCGGGCGGGGGCGCTGCTGGAGATCCACGACCATGCGGTGCCGGGGCTACCGGGCGGCACCCACGCGCTGCCGTCGGACAATCTAGCCTCGGGTTTCGTGGCGTTGGCGCGGGTGCAGGCGGAGATGGCGCGGGGTCGACGGGCGGCGGTGGCTCTGGTGTTGCCGGTGCTGCGGGAGTTGATCCTGCCGCGGGCGTTGGGGACCGCGCCGTCGCTGCGTCGGGCCCTGGGGGCCTGGTTCAAGACGCGTTTCGACGGGCTTTTGGTGGATCGCCCCGACCTGCGCGCGGCGTTGCGTAGAATCACCTACATTGAGGAGGCGGAGGAAGTCATGTACACATTCGGGCAATACGTGGAAGACGAGAAGAAGGATGCCGAGGCCCGGGGCAAGGCAGAAGGTGAAGCGTTGGGTGAAACGCGCGGCAAGAAGGAGATCCTCCTTGCGTTCATCCGGCAGGTGTGGGGCGAGGCGGAGGCGGACCGGTGTGCCCAGGAGTGGGACACGGCCGCACTCGACGACCTGCCTGACATCTCGGGCCTGCTGGCGGATCAGGCGGCCGGCCGCCGCCCGCGCCTGGGTACCAATGGCCGCACCGGATCCTCGGCTTGAGCTGCCCGGCCGCTCCCAACCGGACAGCGTCGGACTTGCCAACCCGCGCGGGTTCCATCCGGCCTCCGATGCCTCCGGACAAACCCGCTTGCTATAAAGGCGTAAGCCAACCTGTCCCTTCGCCACGGTAGGGAAAGCCCTATCGCGCGGCCCCTGTCCGCGCGAGACTTTCGGGCGGAATGATCCCGGGGATTCGAACGAATTGGGAGGCAGTGACCCTCCTGGCTCCTGGACGGGGATGTCGCTGTATCAAAGGCTGCGGCTGCCGGGCTGTTCGGACACCGGACCTGCGCTCGGAACATGGAGCCGGAAGGTCATCGATTCCGTACTGCCAGGTTCCCGTCTCGTTGGGATGGCGACGGAAAGTCGCCCAAATCCTCAAACCAAGGTTTGCAACAGCCAATCCTGCAGGCCGCTGAACCGCACGATGGAGTAGCAGATCACCACGATCAGAAGCCAGCGCATCCAGACCTTTGCCATGTCGCTTCCGGTCATGAAACGGGCCGCCAACCAGGCACCGATGCTCTGGCCCACTGCCAGGATCAGACCGAGATACCACCACATGCGCACGCCCTGAGCCATGAACACGGCCATGGCGGCCAGGGTGAACACCAGAACGGCCACCAGTTTGAGGATGTTGCCCTTGACCATCGTCGAGCCGGCGACCAGCACCATGCCGGACAGAATGAACAACCCCACTCCCGCCTGAATGAACCCGCCATAGACGCCAATCAACGCGAACAGGAGCAGTTGGGGCAACGACGGTCGGACACCGGTCACGGGTTCGGATTGTTCCCTTAGCCACTTCTCCGGTTTCCACAGGATGGTGATCAGCACCACGGCAAGGACGACCACAATCACCCAGTTGGTGACCTGCTCCGACAGTTCGGCGGCAATGGCGGCTCCGCCGACGGAACCCACGACCATGGCGCCGGTCAGCCACCAGTCGCGGCCATCCATGTCCAGCGCCTTGCGGCTGCGCAGCGTGATCACCGCCGCGGTGTTCTGAAACGCCACGCCAATGCGGTTGGTGGCGTTGGCTTCGTGGGCCGGTACGCCTAGGAAGACCAGCATCGGCAGCGTGATGGTGGACCCCGAACCGGCCAGCGTATTAATGATGCCGGCCAGAATGCCGGCAACGATGGCCAGGCCTGCCATGCCCAGGGACAGATCCTCCATCGTGGGTTGCCGCGTCCTTGGTGTCGGTCAGGTCGGCAACGAATCCGCGGGCAGGCTAGAAATCAGGAGCGAGCCGGGCCAGCCGGTCCACGAATCCGTGCAACTGGTCGTCGGCGGCCGCGAAGCTGATGCGGATGTGCTGTTCCCCGGCCTCACCGAAGGCGCTTCCGGGAGTGGTGGCCAGGTGGAGTTCGTCCAGGAGAAAGTCCGATAGTTCAAGGCTGCTGCGCGACGTGTGCGGGAAGCGCATGAACAGATAGAAGGCCCCTTGGGGCGCAAACGCTTCCACGCCTTCCAGCTCGTCGAGGGCGTCCAACAGGAAGGCGCGGCGCCGGGTGTAGGCGGCGGCCATCTCGGACACGCATTCCTGGGGACCGTTCAGGGCCGCGGCACCGGCCGCCATGGTGAAGCTGGCGGCGGACGTGACGGAGTTCGTCATGTAGCTGCGGCCGATGCGGATGGCGTCCGGAGGTCCCCAAATCCAAGCCAACCGCCAGCCGGTCATGGCATAGGCCTTGCTGAACCCGTTGACGATGAACGTGCGCTCGGCCATGTCCGGCAGTGTGGCCGGCGACACGTGGGTGTGGTTGTCGTACAGGATGTGCTCGTAGATTTCGTCGCTGAGCAGGTACAGGTCGTGGTCGCGGCACATCTCCGCGACGGCCTGTATCGACGCCATGGACATGACATAGCCGGTGGGATTGTTCGGCGAATTGAGCATGACCAGCTTGGTCTTCTCGGTCACCACCGCCTCCAAGGCGGACTTGTGTACCGCGAAATCGTCGCCGTGATCGAGGGCCACGTGCACCGGCACCCCTCCCGTGAGGCGCACCATGGGGTCGTAGCTGACCCAGACGGGATCGAGGATCAACACCTCGTCGCCCGGGTTCAGGATGGACATCAGCACCACGTACAGGGCCCACTTGCCGCCCGGCGTGGCGATGACGCAGTCCGGGGTCGCCTCGACTCCGTTCTCCCGCGCCAGCTTGGCGCAGATGGCCTCCAGCAGTTCCGGGGTTCCGTGCGACGTGGGGTAGTGCGTGTCCCCGCCGCGGATGGCATCGAAGGCCGCTTCCTGGATATGGACCGGCGTGTCGAAGTCCGGGTCGCCGCCGGCCAGGTTGATGACGTCGTGGCCGGCCAGGGACAGTTCCCGCCCCTTCTGCATCATGGACGCCGTGGGTGACGGCGGCATCGAAGACAGTAGACGTGACAGTTCGCGCATGTTGGTCAACCGGGTTGGATTAGTTCAGGGTGGCAACGTAGGCCTGGCAAAAATACTCGATGGTGGCCGCGGTCAGGCCGGCCACGTTGATGCGGCCCGTGGACATGAAGTAGATGCTTTGGTCCGCCCGCATGCGGGCGTTGGCCTCCGCGTCGATGCCAGTCAGGGAAAAGAGGCCGTACTGGCGCGTGATGAACGAAAAGTCCCGATCGGCCCCGTGCTGGTGCATGGACTCGGCCAGCAGGCTGCGCATTTCGTTGATGCGGTCGCGCATGGCGGCCAGTTCGACCGTCCAGGCCGCGCGCAGATCCCGGTCCGCCAGGATGCTCGACACAATCCGGGCGCCGTGGGCGGGAGGGCTGGACCACAGCGAACGGGCATGCACCTTCAGTTGGCTCAGCATGGCGTCGGCGGCCGGACCGAAGCCGAAGGCGGTCAAGGCGCCCGTTCGTTCGTTGTACAGGCCGAAGTTCTTGGAGTAGGAACTGGCAATCAGGGTCGGCAGGCCGGCATCGGCCAGTACGCGCACCCCGGCCGCATCGAGGTCCAAGCCCTTGCCGAACCCCTGGTAGGCCAAATCCACCAATACCTGGAAGCCGTGTTCCCGGGACAATCCGGCCAGGCGTTGCCAGTCGTCCGGTTCCAGGTCCAAGCCCGTCGGGTTGTGGCAGCACCCGTGCACCAATACCACGTCACCGGCCGGAATCGTGGCCCATGCTGCGAACATTTGCTCCCGCAGGATCGAGTGGGTTGCGGCATCGAGGTACGGATACGTGCGCACCGCCAAGCCGGCCTGCTGTGCAATCTGCGCGTGGTTGGTCCAGGTTGGATTGCTCAGCCACACTGTGGCGTCCGGCCTGTTCTTGGCCACCAGTTCGCAGGCCAGGCGCAGGGCGCCCGTTCCTCCCGGGGTGTGCAGTGTGAGGCTGTCCGGGGCGGCCACCAAGGAATGATCCACACCCAGCAGGAGGCCGCGCACCGCTTCGCCGAAGTCGGGGGTGCCGTCGATTGGCAGATAGTTCTTGGTGTCCTCGTCCGTCAGGATGCGCTGCTCGGCGGTCTTGACCGTGTCCAGCACCGGAATGTGGCCGGCGGCATCCTTGTAGACCCCCACGCCCAGGTTCAGCTTCTGCGGATTCGGGTCCGCGTTGCACGCGGTGGTGAGGTTGTAGATCGGATCGGGCGGGGCTGCCTGGATGCCGGTGAAGATGTGCATGAGGCTGTGCGATGTGCCAATGGGTCAGGGGTTCAATATGGCGATCGGGTGCGTGGAAGCCGGGCAAAGGGGGGAGTACAAAGTCCTGAAGTCTGACACAACGCTCCTCAGGGTACATCCATCGGGGGGATGGCACGGTTTCGGATTGTGGTTGTCCCAGTGCGCGGCCAAGACAGGAAGAGCGGGTTTGCGGGCGGTGTGCCAAACGCTCCCATCATTCCGGATCCTGCTCCATCCTACTCCGTCATACATGGAAATCGAAGTCGCCAATGTCGGCACGGTCGGTTCCGGCAGGATGCATCGGCTGTCGATCCATGCATACCGGCGCATTTCAAATCGGGTACAGGCTGTCTCAGAGTGTGAGCAGTGCCCCATCGGTTGCCGGGCAAGCCTGCGGGGACAAGGCCCCGCCCGTAGGTTTGAGCCGGTTCCAGACCGCGTTGAAGGCCGGTTGGCAGGGTTGCGCATACCCGCTGGTGGACGGCCCGTTGTCGCGTTCGCACGCCACTGTCGGAATTCACGGCCGGATCAGGCCATGCGAGGGGGGCGGCAACCATTCGGTTAGGAGATTGTAGAAGCGGGCGCGGTTCAGGCTCAGGAGGAGATCCTGTTCAACGGACATCCAGGCCGCCGCGCCATGCCGCGACCAGCGTTTGCCATCAGGTGTCCGGTCATGGGTCGGGGGTGGCGACGGATCGTGGGTGGTCGGTCAGGGCCGCGCAGGGATACCTACAGCAGGGAACGCCATTCATCCGGTGCCCGCAACGCGTTCCTAATGCGCCGCAAATGGTCTGCCGGAGGGCCGTCCCTACGCCAGACGGCTTCAATTCGGTCAAGTTGTGCCGACTCCAGTTCATCCCCCAGAAACTCGTGCAGCGTTGCAACCGCCATGTCCGTTCTTTCCAGAGTCCGGCCCCGTGCTTCGCCTCGGGCCTCACCGATGGCTTCACCTTCCTGCCGGCCTTCCTGTCGGCCTTCCTGCCGGCTTTCCTGACTAATGCGGTCCCGTTCGTCCTGTGCGTCGGTCTCGGTGTCGCGCCAGCGGCCCTGGACGGCATCCCACCACTGGAACCGCGGCGCGTAGGCCCCCGCGGTCAGTCGGACGTGCGTGCCGCACTCCGCACTCCGAAAGGCCGGTACGTCCGCCCCGTGTCCGTCCTCCATCTCCCCATCGGCCGGTACCGGTGCATAACCTCCGGTCTCCGTCAGCCGGAACACCTGCAGCTCTACGGGCGAACCTGGATTGCGGATGCCGCCCACGTCGCAGATCCAGTACTCGGCCACGCCCAGCAGCGCGTACAGCCGCATCTTGACCCCGTAGTCCCGTACCACGGAGGAGGCCGACAGGATCTCGACCACCAGCTCCGGCGGCGGCGCGCCCTCGTGCACGCGCAGGGCGCAGTCCGGACGGTCCCGGTGCTCGCCTTCCGGCAACTCGTAGGTTGGCGGAAACACCATCAGGTCCGGCTTCACGTAGCTGCTGCGGTTGCCTCGTTGGGTCCGGAGCTTCAGGCGTTCCGCGACGGAGCCGGGAAAATAGGCGCGTCCCTGGGACTCCGCGCGGTTGCCGAGCAGCTTGCGGAGGAGGGTCAGCATGGTCCCCTCGAGCATCGTCCGGCGGTCGTCGATGGGTTCCAAAACGCCGTCCTCGTCGTATTCCGCGAACTCGATGCCGTCGCCGGCATGGTCCGGGTCGGTGGTCCAGTCGTCCTCGTACTCGTGACCGGGGTCGTATCCGTAGTCCGGGTCGAAATAGACCAGGCGCTCGAGGTCGGCGCGCCAGGCCTGCGGGTGGGCCCGCCGCCAGGTGGCCCGTTCCGCGCGGGCCTCCCGCGTCATGTACGGCTCGGCATCGCGGGGCAGTTCCCGCACGTATCCGTTGGACGCGGTCTGCGTCCGTTCCAGTTCACGAACCGCCGTGGCCATGCTCCGGCTCCCGTTTGTGTCGCAACTCCATTCTACCCGGCTGCCTGCCTGTCGCCGGGGCAGGTCCTCCAGCAGACTCCAGCGCGGTTTCGGGGCAGTCGCAACCGCAGTGTGGTTCCATTCCCGCTTGCCCATGGCTCCCTGGCGAGTTTGGTCAAGTTCAGTACATGTGGGACTGAACCGAGGCACTGACCAGGCGCCGGATGTCGAAGATGGCCTCCCCGACTTCATGACCAATCAGGTCCAAATTGCCAACGATCGCGATGCGCTCGGCCACATGGTGCAGTTCCCGGGCGGAGAGCAGTTCCTTGAAGATGTCGCAGGCATCCGCCAGACCGATCAGCATCGCGTCGCGCGGGTCGGGGATTTCATCGGAGAAGAGCACGCGCAGAATGCGCATCTTCACTTCGCGTTCAACCTTGCCGTCGATGATGGGGTAGCGGCGGGCTCGGAAGACCCACAGGAAGCGGCCCTCCGACTGTTCCAGGATGCCGTGCTCCACCAGCCGGGCGAGCGCACTTTCCCGAATGGACTGCGCATTCTGCGCAATATGGTCCAGCCAGAAGCGGGTGTCGTGCGGGTCCCCGGCCGCGATTTCGGCCAACGCGGGATCCAGGATGGAGTCGCCCACCGGCGTGGAGTCGACCAGGATGAGACGTTGGGGATCCGTGTCGATGCGGTTTTCAAGTGCCAGATCCATCAACACGCCGCCGGCGATGGCGTAGTCCAGCACCCAACTGGGAACGTGAGCTGTGCGTCCATCATCGTGTATCAGGAGCAGGAGGATTTCCTCAACGAACCGCAACATGATTTTCGTCCTTGTCCCGTTTGGGTTTTCCAATGCCGCAGGAAGGACCGCATGGGCGGCCGGGGGTGCCCGAACGGACCGCGGAATGCACCGGCCACCGGCTAGTCTGTCGGCTCCGTGAGTCTAGCACCGGCGAGCATGGAGGGCAGATCCTGCCGCTCGGTACCGCCATTGTCGAGTCGTCAGGCTGATTCCCGGGAAGCTGTTTCCGGATGCCTATAGTTATGGGCCGGTGCTTTGATGCACATCCAACAAGTTCCCGTGGAGGACATCAACTCATGCAGGAACAAAACCCAAGCGATTTGCTTGTACGGGGAGCGGATCTGGTGGCCACAATGGATGCCAACCGGCGAGAGATTCCGGGCGGATGGGTCTCGGTAACCGACGGGTTTGTCACCGCGGTGGGCGAACCCGGGCAGGAACCGGCGGCACGGGACGTGATTGACGCATCTGGATGCCTGGTCACGCCCGGGCTAGTCAACACCCACCATCACATGTTCCAGAACCTGACACGCGCCTTCGCCCCAGCTCTTGGTGGCAGTCTCTTCGATTGGCTCAAGGTCCTGTATCCCGTCTGGTCGCGGTTGGACGAGGAGGCTGCCCATGTCTCGGCGTGGATTGGCCTATGTGAGCTGGCGTTGGGTGGTTGCACGACCACCACCGATCATCTTTACGTCTTTCCGCCGGGTGCAGGCGACCTGATTGGTGCCGAAATCGCGGCCGCCGCGCAACTCGGCATGCGGTTCCACCCCACCCGTGGCTCGATGAGTTTGTCTGTCAAGGACGGAGGCCTGCCGCCGGACGACCTTGTTGAGGACGAGGATGACATCCTGGCCGAATCGGAACGGTTGGTGGCCACGTTCCACGATCCGTCCCCGGGTGCCATGACCCGCGTGGCGTTGGCACCCGGTTCGCCGTTTTCGGTTTCCCCTGAGCTGATGGCGCAGACAGCTGCCATGGCGGAGCGGTTGGATGTCCGGCTGCACACCCATCTGGCGGAAGTTCCCGACGAGGCCGCGTTTTGTCTCCGTACCTTTGGTTGCCGCCCGGTTGAATACCTGGAACGTGTCGGGTGGGCCGGGGACCGAACCTGGGTCGCACACTGTGTACATCCCAACGCACGGGAGATCCGCATGCTCGGTGCCTGGGGTGTTGGTGTTGCCCATTGTCCAAGTTCCAACCAAATCCTGGGTTCGGGTCTCGCTCCGGTACACGAATTCATCGACGCGGGCGTATCCGTGGGGCTGGGATGTGACGGTTCTGCCTCGGCGGACTGTGCTTCGCTCTGGCTTGAGACGCGCACGGCCCTGTTGCTGGCCCGGCTGCGCGGCGGGCCGGGCACCTTCGGCGCCCGGGATGCCTTGGAACTTGCCACCCTTGGGGGTGCGGCCTGCTTGGGCCGCGACGACATTGGTTCGCTGGCTCCGGGTCAGGCTGCCGACCTGGCGGTGTGGTCCCTGCAGGGCGTTCCGTTCGCGGGGGCGTTGTCGGACCCGGTTGAGGCCTGGCTGCGCTGTGGGCCCGTGGCGGCTCGCGACACTGTGGTGGCCGGCAAGGCGATCGTGCGAGACGGTTGCCTCACGGTACCCGATGTCGAAGAATACTTGGCGCGGCATCGTCGGATCGCGTCCGAATGGCTGACGGCAGCCGCTGTCTGACGTTGGCCGGTCGTCCACCGAGATTCGGGAAAGTAGCGTTCAGCTGGTTGATGGGCTTTGTCCGTGGCACTATCGTTCTGTCTGAAGTTGTGCGCCGACTGTCGAGGCGCGCTGTCCATCATGAAGGCCCACTTATGCTCAAACCGGCTGTTCTGGTGTTGTTCTGCGTGGTGTTTGTTGTCGGTTGTGCCGGCATGTCCGAGGAGGTGTCGTCTGCCGAACCGGTTCAGCAGACGGATGTTGCCAGCACTCCCACACCCGAGGCACCAGTCGGTGACGCCACCGACCCGGGCTCCGTGCACGCCTCGGAGTCGGACAACGCCCGCGGTGAGGCCGCTGCCGTCGCAACCGCAGCACTCGACTTCCTTGCTCTGCTGGACGAACGGCAGCGCGAAGCAGCCGTGTTGCCGTATGACAGCGACCTGATCAGGAACTGGTCCAACCTGCCGCCGGGAGTCCTCCGGTTTGAACGGAACGGCGTCCGTATCGGAGATCTCGACGAGATGCAACAGGAGGCCCTGCACGACTTCCTGGCCACGGCCATGAGTCCGTACGGTTATGACATGGTTACTGCGGTGTTGGCGGCGGAAGGTGTGCTGGAAGAGTCTGCGCGTGCCCGGCGAGTGGGTTGGAGTGCTGACAACTACTGGCTGGCCTTCTTCGGCGAACCTTCCCCTACGGACGCTTGGCGGTGGCAGTTCGGCGGCCATCACCTGGCGCTCAACATGAGCGTGCGCGATGGGCGCATCTCGATGTCGCCGACCTTTCTCGGCATCGAACCCGCGAGATTCTCGGATGCCGAGGGCACCCATGAGCCGTTCACGGACAGGATTGATGCCGGATTGGCGGTGATCAACAGTCTGGACAGCGATACCAAGGAATATGCGGTGCTCAATAGGCGGCCTGATGGCCTGAGGAGCGGTACCGCTCCGATCGGCTTTGTTCCTTTCGAGGGAGCACCTGTGGATTCGTTCCTGCCGGCACAGCAGCAAGCCGTAATGGATGCGGTGGCCCTATGGGTGGAACTCCTGCCGGAACACAGTGCCCAAGCGCGTTTGGCAGAGATTGAGGACGGGCTTCAGAACACCTACTTTGGTTGGCACGGACCGACAGACGGTACCGGTGCCATCTACTACGTCATTCATGGGGACACGGTGCTGATCGAATTCTCCATTCAGGATCCACTGGGGGCCGATACAGGTCACATCCACTCGATCTACCGCGATCCGACCAACGAATACGGCATCCGGTAACGGAACGAGAGCAGCTTGTCGGTCTCTGAACAGGGCAAGGACGCCGACACAACCAAAATGTGAAACCGTCCCGGAATGTGCAGGATGGAATTGACTACGATGAGGATTGCCGCGCCAAGGTGCAAATGGGAACCTTGGCGATGGCGGGAGTCGCGCACAACCGCAATCCGGGACACACTGATCTTGACAAGGACCTCCTGCGCATGCCGTTTGCCCCAAGTTGGCCAAGTACACTGAGCCTTGGTGCAACGGTGTTGAGAGTCAGGTTCCTTGTATAGTCTGAGGGGGAGGCTGGCCAAGCTGTTGAATACGTGCTTCACCGGAGCCGCGGACTGCATCGGCAGTCCGTCAAACACACTTGGGACTTATATACCTGACTACACAGTCGGCATATCTGGTTCACGGATCATAGGGGTCCCCAACGGGATCGCCCCTCCCCGTGCAGCAGCCCCTGTCCCGCGGGCCGGAACGGGCACGGACGGAAGGCCCGCCCGCACCAAAATGTTGATGGCCGCGTTGTGATCGGCGTTGGCTTGGAACCCGCAGGCCCCACACGCAAACACCGCCTGCGACGGCCGGTTGGCCTTGTCGGCATGCCCACAACGGCTGCAGGTCTGTGACGTGTAGGCCGGATCGACCTTGACCACGTGCCCCGCCTTGTACGCCAGCTTCCGCTCCAGCTGCCCCCAACCGGAGGCCAGGATGGCTCGGTTGAGCCCCGCCTTCTGCTTCACGTTGGTACCCGGCTCTGCCTTGGTGCCCTTGGCGCTGGCCGTCATGCCCTTCGTGTTCAGATCCTCCACGACCACGGTATGGGCCGTGTCCGCCAGCGTGCGGCTGGCCTGATGGGTCGCGTCGTCCCGCTTGCGCTTGCGCTGTCGCTGCCGCTTCTGCAACTGCCCGTTCACGCGCCGCCCCCGGTTCGACTTGGGCCGCTTGTCCTGCGGTCCCCAGCCCCGCTTGCGGCTCAGTTCCCGCTGCTTGCGCTTGATGTTGGCATCCAGCCGGTCCGTGTCGGGCAGCGCGTACACGGCGCCCTCGCTGTCCGTGGCCTGCCCCACGTTGCGGTCCAGGCCGAGGGCACCGTCCGCTGCGGGCTGCTTGACTTGCTCCGCAGGCACCTTGTAGCAGACATAGGCGTACCACTTTGGGTGCGGTTCCGTGCCTTCCATGCGCACGCGGACCGTCAGCGGTTGGCAGCCCGCGTACGGGTTCGGGCCCGCCAGCCGCAGCCAGCCGACCTTGGGCACATGCAGCCGGTCCCCGTCCAGCTTGACGGCCTCGGGAATGGTGAAGGCCGGCACGGTGCGGTGCCGGGCCTTGAAGCGGGGCTGGCCCTCGGTTTGGGGATCCTTGAGGTACCGTTTGTAGGCGTCGGCCAGATACTTCAGGCTGTAGCGCACGCAGTGGAACGGATAGTCCTTCAGCCAGGCGTGGTCCGGGTCGTTGCGCAGGACCGTGAAGCGCTTGCCCAAGGTGAAGAAGGTCGGAACGGGCTGGGGGCCGATCCTGTAGGCCTTCCACATGCGGTACCGGTGTTCCTGGTCGGCCAGCAGGTGGTTCCAGACGTAGCGGCAGGCCCCGGCGATGGCCGTCAGCAGGATGCCGGTGGCGGCGTCGCCCGGATACAGGCGCAGGCGCACCGTGCGATGCACGGTCTCCGGGGTCTCTGTTGCAGGATGGCGGGTGTCGGGCACGGAACTGCGGCTTCCTGTCCGGTGGAGAGGCCGGGGACTACCGGACTCTCTTGTTTTGCAGGACATTCATTCTATCATGGGTGCCCTCGGTTATGCCTGTCGCACCGACTGTGTAGTCAGGTATATAAGTCCCTATTCAAGGTCCTGGTTGTGCTTTTGCTGACCGTCATTGCACTCGTCGCCATGGCTTTGTTCGTCGGTCTGTTTGGCTGGCCCGGATGAACCGGCCGTCCTTGCAACGGATCCGCGGTTGAACACACTCTGTTCCCGCAGACGCATCAATCCGTCTTCCACCGTTGCCCTGTATTCCTGCTCCTTGTCCACGCGGATTCTCATGGCTGCCTGATGAGGACCGGTATCACAGCCGGCTACCCTGTCTAGTCAAGTATATAATTCCCACATACTTCCGTGCACTGTTTGCGACGGGTGACCTCTACGCCGTGAACACCTCGATGTTGCGGACGGGGTTCAGATCCCCGTCGCAGTCGAAGCCGCAAGTGTGGCCGCGGCCGGTCCGTTCCGACAGCAGCAGGGCGAACTTCGCGGTTCCGCAGGCGCTGCAGGTCTTGGCACTCGGATACCAGCGGTCCACCTTCACGAACTCGGTGCCGTACCTGGCGCATTTGTACTCCAATATGCGGATGAAGTCAGCCATGCCCGCGTCCGATAGGACATGGGCCAACAGCTTGCGGTACGGCTTTTCCCTGCGCTTGGATGGTGCAGCAACCCACCTGCTTCCTGCCGTTGAACATACCTCTTCCACTGCAATCGAGGATTGGCTCTCATGACCCGTTTCATCGCTGCCTACGATACCGAGATGGCTGGAGACTGCCTTGAGGCCTGTGTCCGAATTCGGGAGGTTCATGTCCAATTCGACGTGCCGGCCACGTTCTTTATTGTGGGGGCCCGCCTCGAAGAGGAAGGCAGGGCCTACCGCACGCTTTTGGGGGACGTGCCCTCCTTTGAGATCGCGTCCCACACCTATTCCCATCAGATGCTGCGCGATCATCCTTTTTGCGGCCCCGCGCCGGCCAGGGAGACGCGTCTGGAAGAACTGCGGCTGGGCAAGGAATGGGTGGAGCAGACTTTCGGTCGCCCCTGTGTCGGCCTGCGTCCCGGCTGTGGGTTCGCCAATGGCCTGCGCGGGGATCCTTGGCTGATCGAATCCGTCGAGGAAACGGGTTTCCGGTATGTCAGCTCTGTCCTGTGGGGGCCCGAGACATCGTTGCCCGCGCTGCTGGAAGCCCCTTCCACCTATGCCGAGGACGGGTTTCCCGGGTTGTGGGAATTGCCGGGACATGGATGGCACGAGAATCTGCTCAAAGCCCATAATCTGACGGATAAAATGCAGCGCATACTCGCCTGGCCGCCCGCCTATCCCGAAACCATTCCGGCCCGCCCCGTTGCCACACCCGAGGAAGAGTTCGCCATCCATCGAATGTTCATTGACCGGGCCGTGGCCATGAACCTTCCCTATGTTTCGTTGATTCTGCATCCGTGGTCCCTGGCCCGGTTCGATCCCGAGATGAAGATGCTTGAACTGCTTTTTGCCCATCTCCAGGCACACAACATTCCCCTCACCACATATCAAGCCGAGTGGGAACGGACGGTGCAGGCAAGCGCTACCCCGTAGTGGCGTTCTAACGCCCCCACTCCTTGCAGAGGTACAGTCCCATGGCGAAGCAAGCCTTGGCCCTGAATGGCGGACCGAAAGCGGTCTCACAAATCTTGGGCCAGCCCCAGCCCAAGATTGGCGTGGATGAGTTCATGTCCATTGCCCAGCGGTTTGGGTTCTCGGGTGCGGTTCAGGAGGAAATCCGCGCCGTCATTTCCAATGAGGATTTGGGTCCGGGCCCCAACCTGGCTCGGTACGCCACAGCCCATCCCTCCCAGACCAAGGGGGAAGCCTTTGAGGCCTTGGCGCGCCGGATATTCGGTGTGCCGTTTGCCTTGGGGGTCAGTTCCGGCACCGCCGCCCTGCACAGCGCTTTCGTGGCGGTAGGGGTGGGACCGGACACAGAGGTGATCTGCCCGGCCATCGGTTTCTACGCCACGGCGGCGGCGGTGGTGCAGTCGAAGGGCGTGCCCGTCTTCTGCGATGTCGACGAATCGCTGGGGATCGATCCCACCCAAATCGAAGCCCTGATCACGCCCCGCACCGTGGCCATTGCACCCACCCATGTCATGGGCAGTGTCTGTGACATGGGTGCAGTCATGGAGATTGCCCGGAACCACGGTCTCAAAGTCGTGGAGGACTGTGCCCAGTCCCCAGGCGGCCGATTCCACTCCCAATGGGTGGGCACCTTCGGCGATCTGGGATGCTTCAGCATTTCCTGCTACAAGATTGTCGGCGGCGGCGAAGGAGGCTTGGTTTTGACCGGTGACAGACGCCTATGGGAAAGGGCCAACCAGCTGGCGGAATGCGGCGGGCTCTGGCGGCCGGACCGCTTCGCGCTCCCGAGATATGACGGTGAACTGTTTTCGGGCACCAATTACCGCATGTCCGAGCTGGAAGCCGCCGTGGATGTCGTCCAGCTGGAGAAGCTGCCCCACATCGTTGATCGCCACCATACAGTCAAGATGTCCATTCTGCACGGACTGAAGACGTACCGGGAGATCACGCCGCAGAAGCTCAACGATCCCGATGGCGAGATTGGTTACCTGCTGCGGTTCTTCCCTGAATCCACTGCTCTGGGTCAGAAGGTGGTCGAAGCGCTCAACGCGGAAGGCATCCCCTGTGGCATACGGGGGATGAACGCTCCTCCGGACTGGCACATCTACTCGGACATGTACCCCATAACCACGCAGGCCGGAACCATGGCCTCCGATCGTCCCTTCGCACATGCTGTCGATGGTGCGGCCACGTATGCCCGAGGCGCCTGTCCCGTGGCGGACGATCTGTTTGCCCGTTGTGTGACCATTCCCCTGGATCAATGGTGGGCTCCCGAGGACTGCAATGCCATTGCGGCAGGAATCAACAAAGTCTTGTCGGCATACTGCACGGAAGATACCGCCGGCAGGCCCTGGCTCTGAATCTCCCGGGTATTCGCGGAACCCTTCTTCTGTTCCTGCCTGACGAGGTGTTTCCGCACCTGGATGTGCAGGTCTCGGCACAACTGAAGAACTATTGTGGAGTTGGTTGGCAGTCGCGAAGTCCCGCTGGCACCCATCCTGAATCGGGACCGCGGACGGCAACGAGATCCGCGCTGCGGCCGGGAAAATCACAAGGGTCTCCGCGACTGCATGGAAGTCGCGTTCGCCCTGGAACAGGCCGGGGATTTTTGCCGGGCACTCCCACAACCATGCGGAAATGGTTGGGAAGGAGCACAGCCGCATTTGCACGGATCATGCCGCCCGCAACATGACCATCTCCGGCCCATCGCCTGCCGGCGGCCCGGGACAAGGACTGCCTGTACCGGCTGATCGGCCTCGGCCCCAAACCCGGGGAGATGCAATCGCCTGCTGTCATGATCCGAATTGACAGAAAGACTTCCCTCAACTACACTGCGGTCCGGGATTTTCATTCCCATTCCAGTCTCAGGCATGTTCATTTTGTATTCATGCCGCCATATTTATTGTCTAATATAATCAGGGGTTTGACGCTATGTTGAATGAAAAACGTCAATTTCACCACATTTCCCGCCGTTCGTTTCTGCGCCTGTCCGCTACACTGGGCACGTTTGCCGGTTTGACGGCGTTGGCCGGTTGCGCCGCGCCGGGTGCCCCGGCCGAGGGTGAAGCTGGGGCGGATACCTGGGATGTGCTGTACTGGAAGCCCCCCCACAGTGCCAAGGCGGCCGAGGTGTGGGAGCCGTTGCTGCAGCGGTTCATGGATGCCAATCCCGGCATCACTGTGGACCATCAGGTCATCCCCTGGGGCAATGTGGACGAACAGTTCACTGCCGCCTTCGCCGGAGGATCACCGCCCGATGTCTTCTACCTCCCTGACGAGTGGTATCCCAAATACGTGCAGCAGGGCCAAATCCTGGATCTGACTGATCGGATCATCGATTGGGAAGAGAACTATCTTGAGTCCGCTTGGGAGATCGCCACTTACAAGGGCAGCACATGGGGAGCCCCCTTCCTCGGGGTGGTGCAGGGCTGGCTGTGCAACATGAATCTCTTCCGGGAAAAGGGCCTGGATTCCGTTCCCACCAACTGGGAGGAGTTCCGCCAGGCCGCCCAGGTGATGACCGACATTGATGCCGGCACCTATGGGATCAACGTGCCTGCCAGTTCGACCAACTGGGTGACCATGATTCCCCTGCTGGCGGCGGGCGGCGCCAGGCTCCTGAGCGACGACCTGACCGAGGTCACCGCCAACACGGAAGGGGGCCGCGCGGCCTTCAAGGCACTGCTGGAAGACATTACCTTTGCGGATCAGTCCAGCATTCCGGTGGGCTTCACGGGCGACCAGCGCCGGGACCTGAGCCTGGGAGGGCAGGTTGGGATGGTATGGCAGGAAAATTCGGCCATCAAGGCCCAGTGGCGCACCGAGGCCTCGGATCTGGATCTGGACATCATTCCGATGCTGCAGTTGACCGATGACGGGCAGAACGCGGCCTGGGCCAATGTGGGCTTCATGTTCATGGCCTCCAGTTCCGCCGGCAATGACGGCGCGTTCACGTTTCTCGAGTATCTCTCCACCGACGAAATTCAGGTGGACTATGTGCAGAAGAGCGTTGATCTACTGCCTCTGAAGAAAGACATCGCACCGCTCGACGACATTGATCCCATCGTGGCCGAAATGGTCTCCTGGCTGGGCAAGGGGTATGGTGTGGGCACGCAGATCAGCATCCGGTGGCGCGACGCGACCAACTCGCTGGTCCAGGAGTCCCATGCAGTGATGAGCGGCATCAAGACGTCGGAGGAAGCCCTCGCTGATGTCGAAGCGACCGTGAATCCGATTCTGGACGGCGAATAACTCCAAGTGCCTGCATGATTCCAGGCTGGCGGCACCCCATCCATGCCGCCAGCCGGGCAGGCCGTGGGGATTGCAGTCCAATCCTGGTTTCCCATGCGGTGGAAACGGTGTCCAAGGCACGCCAAAGGCGGGCGGCACCATGTTCATCCCCTCACCGGTCACCGTGCCCGGGACAGGGTAAGGAGCGTTTACCCCTCCGGCCTGCCCCGCAGGTCCTCTCGGCCCAGGATGTAGTTGTATGAGACTCTCGTCCCCGGGCACTGCCCGGCACCGGACTTGGCGCAAGGTGCGCCGGTCCCTGTTCTGGTATCTGTTGCTGTCGCCCAGCCTGTTGATCATTTTTGGCTTCTCCACCGTTCCCCTGTTCTGGAGCATCTACTACTCATTGACGAAGGGCAGCATGCTGGGCCCAAAGACCTTTGTGGGCTTTGCCAACTACGTGCGGGCTGCCAGCCACCCCATCTTTCTGCGCACACTGCAGAACACAGCCCTCTATGCCGTGATGACGGTGCCCACCGTCATTGTGCTGGCCATCGTGGTCGCCATCATCATCTTTCAGGTGCCCAAGGGCCAAGGTTTCTTCCGAGGCACATTTTATTTCCCCCTCATTACCCCGGTGGTGATCGCGGCCAACATCTGGGCCTACATCGTCAATCGGGATTTCGGCCCCCTGAACCACATTCTGGGTTGGTTCGGTGTGCCGGGCATCGACTGGCTCGGAAACCCCACCTATGCCATCCCCGCCATTGTGATGATGGAAATCTGGCGTGGGTTTGGGTTCTACGTCATCATCCTGTTTGCCGCGCTGCAGGCCATACCGCGCGAGATGTACGAGGCGGCGCGCATTGACGGTGCCCAATTCTGGCGCATTATCCGCAGCATAACCTTGCCCCTGTTGCGGCCGGCCTTGGGGTTCTGCTTCATCATGGCCACCATTTTCAACTTCCAGCTGTTCGACGCCGTCTATGTCCTGACCAAGGGCGGGCCCGCCTGGTCCACCTCCACGGTTAGCTGGTATGTGTACCAGCAGGCTTTCGAGGCGGACAACATCGGCTTCGCCAGCACCATGGGAGTGGTGCTCCTGATCGTAATCCTGACCCTGTCCCTGATGCAGCTTCGTTTTTTCCGCACCGACATCGAATATTGACGTATGGCCGTCCCTATCCCCGTTCGCCAGGCAGGCGCAGCCCGGCCCGCCAGCACCATGACGGCATCCGATCCACCCGCACCGCGGTCTGGTTCCGCTCCATGGAACAGGCTTCCGCTGCATGACCCTCCAGAGGAGGACCGGAGCAGTCCATGACCACAAGTTTCGGCAGCATGCGCACCCGGCGCGCCACCCGCTTGTGGCAGGTCGGATTTTATGCCGTGATGATCACCATGTCGGTGGTGACGGTGGTGCCATTCCTGTTCATGGCATCCACGTCCTTCACGAAGTCATTCACCATGATGACGTATCCGCCCACCCTGATTCCGGACAATCCGTCCCTGGACAACTACGTCGAGATTATCTTCCGGTTTCAAAAGGGTCTGTTTCCACGCTGGTTCTTCAACACAATGTTCACCACCGCCCTGATCACGGCGGGCAGCCTGCTCCTGAACACCCTGTCCGGGTACATCTTCGCCAAGAAGGAGTTTTACGGCCGCGACCTGGTGTTCACCCTGCTTCTCGCCACCATGATGGTACCGGTGGCGGTGGTCCTACTGCCTTCCTTCCAGATCATCCGTGTGTTCCGCCTGTTCAACACCTACTGGGCCCTCATCATCCCCGCTCTGGCAACACCCTTCGGCATATTCCTGATGCGGCAGTACATCACCAGTCTGCCCACAGCCCTGATTGAAGTGGCCAACATTGACGGGGCCAGCGAACTCAGGATTTTTTGGTCCATCATCATCCCCCTGTCCACGCCCGGCATGGCGGCCTTGGGCATCTTCACCGTGATGAATGCCTGGAATGCCTTCCTCTGGCCCCTGATTGTCCTGCGTGCGAACGAAATGCGCACGCTGGTCGTGGGGCTGGCCACGGTGCAGAGCGAATTCAACATCAACTACGGTCTGGTTATGGCCGGGTCCGTGCTGACCGTGCTGCCACTTCTGATCCTGTACCTGATTTTCCAGCCCTACTTTGTGGAAGGCCTACGCATGGGTTATGGGAAATAGCGGATGCCCGCAAATTCAGTCAGGGGCGTGCAAGAAAGGGATCATTCGTTGAAGATACATCTTTTTGGAAGTCTTGGGCCACGGGGAATTCTGATCCCCGGACAGCTTTGAGCCGGTTTTCGTCCATCCATGGCGGCATGTCCGAGTGCGTCGCCTGCTGTGGCGGATGTGGGGGGCTGTACATGGTCCCCGCCACGAACCCTCAGCGTCTGTGGTTTTAGCGTCGTCTTTTGGCCTCCCACCAAATCTGGGGGGCTGCCAATGGACCTCGGTGAAGCAGGGCTGAATGGTATTGCCAAGCCTGGATTCCCAACCGTGCCAATGCAGGCAGATCCCGACCGGCCATGATTCCCCCGCAGGCCACGATATCCACCTTATGGCCGTGGATGTGTTTCAAGGTGGCGAGGGCGACCTGGGCCTTGCGTGCCAAGGGGGCAAGGCCCTTGCCGCTCAAGAAATCCGGTGAGCCGTCCGGGTGGTATTGGAAAAGGACGTCGGTTGCGATGATGGCCCTGACGTTGCATTCGTCGCACAGTTTCAGGAGTTCCCGATAACGGGTTGCCGGCAGTCCGGGACTCACCTTGAACCAAAGCGGGGTGTCGGCAGGCATGGCTCGACTGGCCGCTGCCACGAGGTCATCGACTGTGGTATCCAACTCCGGGTCCATCATGATGTGCGCGAGGTTCAGGGTGATCCAGGATGGGTTGAGGTCCGCGGCGAAGATGATCTCCAGGGACTCGGTGATCTCCTGTCGCATTTCTTCACCATCCCCCGGTACCGGAGGGGGCGAGATGTTGAGTCCGTAGGTGGAAGGAAGGTCCGAGCGATGCAAGGACAAATAGGCTGTCGCAGCGCGGACACCGGGGTTGCCGGAGGCACCGGGAGCGAGTCGGGGCCAGCGGTTGAACGAGCCGAACTCCACCGGCCCGGCCAACAAGGGCAGCGTGCGCCAGCCCGGCAGGAACGAGTCGGGGCGGTCCACATGGGCCAGAGCATCGTTCTCATTGGCATAGCCTCCACCCTTGATCCAGCCCCCCGCCAGCATGAAAGGTTGGGGTAGTTGGACTCCTCCCACCTGAACGGGAGCCTGAGGCAGCAGCAAAGAGCCAAGGCCGCGACACAAGCGGAGCAGGTCGGCGCGCTGGTCCACCGGGGCCAGGTAGTCCCACAGAAGTTTGGTCCGGAAGGTTTCTTCCTCTCCAGGCTTGGGCCGCCCTGCGCGCGGGTAGACCGCCCGGTAGGCATCCAGGAAGATTGGGGCCAGTGGATTGCGAAGAGAGGACAACATCATGCGATCACGGCGAAATCAGATGGGGTGGCAGTCAAGCGGATGGCGTGTGGGTTTTCGGTGCGACACAATACCTACGGGCCTGTGGATACAGAGAATAACAGGCTTTGTCCTACGGGCTGTCATCATGCCCTGGTTGGTGTTGGTCTGCCTCCGAACCTGCCCTTCCGGCACACCAAAGTGCCGCGTATGTCGGAGACAGGGCGCGAGACTGGTTCGACAACGGCCAAACCACTGCACGTCAGTTCACCGATAGTTGTGAAATGCGGATGCATCGGCTTTGTATGGTAATCATGGCGTTTTCCTCAAGTTTGGGGCTGTAGGCTTCCGAACATCGGACAAGGTATGAGCCCGGTGTCATCCAACACCTATTCTTCCGCAGCCTGCTAGTGGATTCCTTGAGCCAATCACTTTTCCTAACCCTGGTAGCCAAGATGCCTTTCCAACAATCTTGCAATTCTGTCAAAGCCTTCGTGGTAAGCCAACATCAGTGGCGTCCAACCTTGAGTTTCGGCTTCGGCATCAATATCATCATGATCCAGCAATTGTTCAACAATGTCACGGTCACCATTCGAAACGGCCCTAAACAATGGAGTCCATTCCTTCTTGGTGTCGACGTTGGGATCTGTTTTCCGGTGGTCAAGTAACAACTCCACAAGATCCTCGTTTTCATCATACACGGCCCGGTAGAGTGCGGTGAATCCTAGTTCATTCCGTTTATTGGGATTTGTTTCCCGGTTGTCCAGCAGCAACTTCACAAGGTCCTTATTCTCGTTTACCACCGCATGATAGAGTGGGGTCCAACCGGAGTCATCCCTTAAATTGGGATCTGTCTCAGGGTGGTCTAGCAAAATCGCCAGCTGTGCTCTGTGTCCGAAAAAAATCGCCTCATGCAAAGGTGTTCGCCCATCGTGATTCCTCAGATTGGGCCTGATTCTTCGATGTCTCAATAGGATTTCCAGAACCTCTGGATCGGGTTCCCATCTTGTGGCGCTGTGCAAGGGAGAATTCCCTTGATCCTGTTCCTGAACATTGGGATCGGCATTGTGTTTCAGGAGTATTTCAACCACATCCGCATGTTTGCTACTCGCGGCAAAGTGCAATGCGGTATACCCTTTTCTTGTGGTAAGCGAAGGATCGGCTCCATGTGTAAGCAACAGTTCCGACATTGCCGCATTGCCGTGCGTGGCAGCTTCATGAAGTGGGGTCCGGTTTTTGTTCCAGGCGGCTACATTGACATTGTCAAAACGAACGTTGGGGTCCGCCTCAGGGTAAGTTAGTAGCAAGGCCATGATTTCCAAGGCATCCACTCTGGCTGCCCAGTGTAGGGCCGTACCGCTCAAATCGGTGCGAAATCTTGGGAATCCTGTACTGGCGATCATGCGACGTACCGTTACTATGTCGTTATTCAGAATGGCGTGGAACAATGCCTCTTTGGCTTCTTCAGTATAAGTGCCTGAACCTGGTGTGGGAGGAGCGATCGCGGTCTGTGGAACCTGCGTGTTTGAGGGGAATAGAGGTTGCCAGCGCAGCCACATGACCGCGACACCGCCCCTTTCGTAATATTCCAGCAGTACGTGATGCGCACCTTGCGTTAGTTCGATATCCTTATAGGAGGTGAGTTCCGGCGAATCCCCCCATTCATCCAACACCAGTTCACCATCAATGTATAGACGTAAACCGTCATCAGCGGTTACAGAAAAGCGATGGGTGCCTTCGGTGAAGTGGAAGTTACCTTCCATGCGGGCACTGAAATTGTCCTTGGGCACCTGAGGACCTGGGGAACCTTTACCCCAGTCAAACCGTTTTCCCACCGGGGCGACTTGGGTTAGCACAGGCGCCCCGCTCAGGTCTACGTTGTTGAAAAACTGCAGATTGAAAGCATCGGTTGGAGGGGTTGGCACTGGCATGGGTGCTACGGGAGCTAATGGTGGGGCCGCAATCAACCCAGGAGTCAGCCGTTGCCAACGGAGCCACAGGCTTGCAGAGGATGCCCGTTCGTAGTAATCCAGGCGTACCTGATGGAGGCCAGCCGTCAAATGCACATCGACCTCGTGGGTGGTGGCCGCCTGATCGTGCCAAGCTTCGTGGACCAGAGTGTTATCCACATACAGCCGCATGCCGTCGTCAACAGTCACGCTGAAACGGTGCATGCCTTCTTCGAAACTGAATTGGCCTTCCAGCCTGGCGGTAAAGTGATCGGGATTGACCTGCGGGCCCGGAGCAGCCAAGCCCCAGTCATAGCGAGTACCTGGCGCGACTTGCTGGGTCAGGACTGGGGGGCCGGTGAAGCTCAGGTTGTTGAAGAACTGGACCGTAAAGACACCGGATGCTGGATCGGTGGCAGCAGGTGTGGTTCCGGGACTTCCTGTTTCCACCATGCTTGAACCGGGCCGGGCCCCGCGCGAATCCGATACAACCTTCTTGGGTCGGTGATGCCATTGGCCTCGATCAGATCCTGCACAGAAACACCGTGTGCGCGGGCAATCAAAAAGAGCGTGTCGCCCCCCAGCACCGTATAGGTGGTTGCGCTGCGTTGGGGTTGAGGTCCGGTGCGAAGTGTCGCTGATGGCTCGGGAGTGGGGGACGGCAGACTGGTAGTACCCGGAATGCATAGCGATTGTCCGACTCGGATCAGGCGATGGTTCGATAGGTTGTTGGCTTGGGCAATGCCGGTCAGGCTTACGTTATAGCGGCTGGCAATGGCCCATAGCGTTTCGCCTCTCTGAACCGTGTGCGAAACAGGGCATGCTGAGTGCACCACCGAGCGAGTGGCCGGCGGGGTGGATGTGGAGACGCCTACCTGGGACACGATCAAGGTGTGGCCAACGTACAGATTCTCAGTTTCCGACAGATTGTTAAGTTGCCTTAACTGGGCTACTGTCATGCTGTATTGCTCTGCAATGGAGACCAAGGTGTCGCCTGTCCGAACGATGTGGGTCTGATGGGAATTCTGAGCTTCAGCCACTACGTTTTGATGGGCAAAGAGCAATAGGGCCGTAACAATCAGCCCCAAGACCCGTAATTGAATGCTGCTGCGACTAGCGGACACGCTCTCCAAGCGCATTCTCAAGGTAGTGGGTGGATTGCCTTCAAGCAAAAACATTGTGAAGTCCAGAAGAGAGGAAACCGTAGGCCAAGAGCGACCTGCAGGAGGCGTAGCTCTGCCTTATCTATATAAGACGATTCTTGTGTCGAGTTGTTGCGTTAGCAGGCTGCTGAAAAATGCGGCCGGATGGGATCTGGCATCTAGGAACGGAGGTACTCCCCGATGCGCGGTCGCCCCAACCCCCAACGCAGCATGCTGATCATTGTGGTCCCGGGGAACGGGTCCCCCAGGACCATCCGCTGCGGCGGATTAAGGAAGTGGCCGATGCGGCCCTGGAACGGCTCTCACCGGAATTCGACCGCATGTACGCGCGTGTGGGCCGGGCCTCCGTCCCTCCCGCGCGGCTGTTGAAGGCCTGCCTGCTGATCGCCCTGTACTTGGTGCGCAGCGAGTGCGCCTTCTGCGAGGAGCCGGGTACAACCTGACCTGTCGCTGGTTCCTGGACATGGATCTGATGGAGCGCAGCTTCCGCCACCGTCTTTACCAAGAACCGGCAGCGGCTGATGGCGCACGACGTGGGCCGGGCCCTGTGCGACGAGGTGGTGTGGGCGGCCGACGGGGAGGATCTGCTGTCGGACGAGCACTTCAGCGTGGATGGGACGTCGCGAAGGGTAAGGAGACGCATCGTCAAACCCTGTAGGTTAGTGACTTGGGTGGTCCCATTTGCATGGATTTGGAAGTGGAGTGGGGTATTGCGCCACTCCCGCCATGACACCATCCAGATGTCCCAGGATCAGATGGGGCCTGCGTATCGCGCCGTGATCCGTCCGGTCAGTGCCTCCAGTCTGTCCGGCACCTCATCGAACCTGTGTTCCAGGTCCGGTATGTAGTGATCGGCATCATGGGATGTGTGGTGTCCTGCCCATAGGGCCGCCGCTGTCCCACCGACCACATAGATGTCGTCCAAGGTGCGCTGTAGCCGTTCCGTGGCCTGCAGGACGCACAGCCAGTGCTGCGGATCAGTCGGAATGGCCAGAAGTGCGGGCAAGATCCAGGAACTCGTGATATTCCGGGCCTGCCCATGGGTGATCCAGCAGGTCGGGTGCCAGGGCCAACACTTCGGAGCGCACCACGGGATCGGTGCGGACGGCATCGCGCAAGCGTGCCAGAGCCTCCTCGTCGCCTCTCTCAATGATGCGGGTGATGACGTGAGGCGACCGCATGCCGTCGGTCACCTCCAGTACCGGCACCAGGGACGGTATGGCGTATTCCTTGGGTATGCCCGGCACATCCACCACCTTCTGCATGGGGGGCATGTGCAATTCGCGGGTAATGCCGTGACGACGGGTAAAGGATCGCAGGTTCGAGGCCGTCCACAGCCGTCCCCGCACAGTCCTTGACCCCAGTTGGTTCAGCCTCCGTGCCGCTTCCACATAGGTACATTCATGCCAGTTGACCATCATCAACCCACCATGTGTGTAGGTGATGTGGGTGGGAGCTCCAATATCCAATGCCGGATAATGAATACGCGCCGTTTCCCGTGTCTGCGATTTTGACGGGCGGGACGCATTGTGATCGGTCATGGCTCTCTTGCCCAATACCGGTTGCCGACACCGCTTCCCGGGCATTGTATCAGGCGGGGGTGGCGGGTCGCCTCCAACAACGGCGTGCACTCGGGGCAATCGCAGGCCCATTCGACGGAACTCGCCTAGTGCAAAGATGGGTTAGGCTGATGGATACAGTTGGCGCAGCTGGATGCGGGCGTCGTCGCTGGTCCATTGCCACTTGACGGGTTTGGGGCGACCATTGCGGTAGCGGCACTAGGCCGCTACTGCTTCACCCGACCTGGAGTTGCAGAAGATGCAACCCGGTTCTGATCTACCAGGAGCAAAGCTGCCCAAAACTGGCAGGTTTTGAGAAATGGAACCAGGGGTTGCAGTCGAGCCAAGGACAGGAGAAATGAGAGCCGGTTCGCCTTGGAGCGAACCGGCATTTTAATTTGATGTGGACTGGGGCAGGCCGCACAGAGTGATTGCGGCCCACCCCAATCGGCATGTTCAGGCGTCGGCCCTTTCGATAGCGTCCTTGGCAAACTGCTCCATAACCGGCTGGAACTTGGCCATGGCCTCGTCGTAGCTCAGGGTTCCGCCCAGCCATTCGCTGGTGATCCGCCAGTAGGTCTCACCGTAGTCGAAGTGCATGGATCTCATGTGGATCGTGAGCAGGAACGTTTCACCCACATCGGGCTTGAACTGCTCCAACTCGGGGCGGCCTTCAGCGCAGAAGACGGACGGCACCACACCACCGTGCTCGCGGGTCAGACGGCCCTGACCTTCGCAGGATGTGAACAGCTTCATGAAGTCGACACAGGGATCCAGTGTGCCGTTCTTCGTGGCGGTGGCAGTCATGGCGATCGTGTTGAAAGCCCCGCCCGGGTACTGGGTGGGACCGCCCTGGCCAATCGTGGCCATGCGGTCGAAGCAGAGCGGGAAACGGGCGATGGCGAAATCGAACTCCCGCAACGGATCGTTCTGCACCACCGGGTACGAGTTGCTGGTACTCCACCAGAAGGCGGCTTCGCCGCGCGCGAACAACGCCGTCATTTCTCCTGAAGTCAGGCCCAGGAAGCCTTCGCTCCAGTACTGTGTCCAATCCTGCGCCATCTGGTGCATGGCCCGGAACTCCACGGAGTCGGCGGTCCAGTCGCCACGGTCAATGGCCTTGAAACGCTCGATGGATGTCACGAAGTCGTCGTTGTTGGTGTCCAGCACCGACCACTTGCCCGTGGACTTGAGGAAGCCGGAAAGGGATGTGGTCTGGATCCAGTTCCAGTAGGGAACGTTCCAGGCCAAGGACCAGGGTGTGTGGCCTGCGTCGGCAATGCGCTGGGAGATCCCCAGCATGTCGTCGAACGTCCAGCGCGGGTCGATGATCTCCGACTCGAAGTCGACTCCGGACGCTTCCAGGATGTCCAGATTGCAGAAGATCTGCACCCCGTTGATGGCCTGGGGCACACCGTAGTAATGGCTGTCAATCATGCGGTTGCGGGCATCGAAGCCCGCGATGAAGGCGTCCCGCCAGCGATCATGGCCCAGTTCGCCTTGGGGAATGTAGTGGTTGGGCTCCTCCACGTAGTCGTCGATGATGACCCAGTAGTCGGTGCCAATGTCCCGGTTCAGCCAGTTGTCCACGGCGTTCAGGATGTCGGGCATGGTGCCCGCGGCCTGCAGGGACTTCACCCACTGCTCAATGCCTTCACCTCCGGGACCCGCCACGAACTCCATGGCGTACTCCGAATGCTCCGCTTCCCATTCGTCCGCCAGATTGCGGGCTTCATGCAGGTGGTCCAGACCTTCACCGCGGGCCACTTCGGGCTGGAAGGTGCCTCCGACATAAATCTCGATGGTCTGCCTGTCGGCATCCATACCGTCGCCCTGCGGCCCGGCAGGTTGCACACAGGCAGCCAGGCCGGCAAGGGCGGCGGCTCCGGACAAACCCTGTAGGAATGTACGCCTGCTTAACTGTGTTGCCATTGCGATTTCCTCCCAAATTTACGATGTTGTGAACAGGAATTCTAAGGTAGGGTTCAGGACCCCTTTGATTGTCTAGGCTTTGATGGCACCCGAGGTGACGCCGGCCATGAACTGCTTCATCCCCACGAGAAACAGCAGGAACAGAGGTACCGATGCGATCAGGTAGCCCGCAAACATGGCGCCGTATTGGGTCTGGGTTGCGCCCTGGAAATAGTATAGGCCGACGGTGATCGTCCGCTTCGAGTCGTCGGCCAGGGTGATCAAGGGCCAGATCAGGTCGTTCCAGACCTGCTGCACGCGCAGGATGGCAAGTGTGGCGAGAATGCCCTTGGAGAGCGGCAGGGCCACCATGTAGTAGGTTTGGAAGTCCCGCGCCCCGTCAATGCGCGCCGCATCGAAAAGGCCCTGCGGCAGGGAGCTGAAGAAGGTGCGCAGGATGAACACCGCATAGGCCTGCCCGCCGGCGATGTAGGGCAGGATCAAAACCCAGTAGGTGTCGAGCAGCTGCAGTTTCCGCACCCACATGAAGGCCGGAATCAACTGCAGGATCTGCGGGATCATCATCAGAATCATCAGGCTGCCGAACAGGATTTCCTTGCCCGGGAAGCGAAAACGGGCAAAGACGAAAGCCGCCAGTGTCGTGGTGAAGAGAAAACCCACCACCGTGAGCACGCCCACGTAGATGGTGTTGATCAGGTAGCCGCGAATTTGGTTCCAGGCCGCCACGTAGTTCTCGACGATATGAGGGGGCCATGCGGGGATCCAGTAGCTGTGCAGGAACTGGGAATAGGACTTGGTGGACGTGATCACCATGAAGACAAACGGATAGAGGGTGAGGATGACCAGCAGCACCAGCACCACGGATACGACGAAGTCGCTGACGTGGCGCGGTGGCCGGGTTCGACTGGGCCGCAACGACAAGGCCGAGGCGGTTTCCGAAGTGGAGATGGTGGACATGGAGTGAGAATGGCCCGGCCGGTCAGTAGGTGACGTCGGTTTCCTTGAGGAGCTTGTTGTTGATCCAGGTCAGGGCCAGCATGACGACCAGCAGCACCACGCCAATGGCAGAGGCGTAGCCGAACCGATCCGCCAGGAACGCGCGCTGGTACATCCACAGGCCCGGCACCATGGTGGCGTACCCCGGGCCGCCATTGGTCAGGACCAGCATGCCTCCGAAGTTCTGGAGCGTGAAGATGGTGGTGATGATGATCAGGAGCTTGAACTGGCCGAACAGCAGCGGCAGGTCCACCCGCATCACCCGTTCCCATATGCTGGCGCCGTCGATCTTGGACGCGTCCAGAACATCGCCCGAGATGTTCTGCAGGCCGGCATAGTAAATCAGCATGGCAATGGCATCGATCCAGGGGAAGCCCACCAGCAGGACCGAGATCAGGGCGATCTTGGGGTCTGCCAGCCACGCATGCTGCCACTCGGTCAGGCCCAGCAGTTCCAGCAGGGCATTCAGGACTCCCAAGGGTCTGGGGCCCATGATGAAGCGCCAGACCAGGGTGACCACGATGCCCGGCACCACGATGGGGAGGATCAGCAGAAAACGGTACCAGTACTGACCCCGCTCGCTGCGTAGATTGAAAATGAACTCCGCCGCCAGCATCGGAAAGATGAGAACCTTGATCAGGGCCGCGGCCAGGATGATCCCGATGTTCTTGAGGGATGCGACAAAGATGAAGTCCGTGAGAAGGGTTTGGAAGTTCTCCAGGCCTACCCAGGTGGCAATGCCGGCACCGTTCCAGCGCGTGAAGGCATGAAACACCGCGGAACCGGCCGGGTAGTAGCGAAAGATCAGGATGAAGGCGAAGGTCGGTGCCAGGAAGAGGTACAGGTGCCAGGACTTCCTGAGTTCCGACCAGAGGTTTTGCGCAGGATTCATCGAAGTCGGTTGCGGCAACCCCAACCGTGAAGCGGAAACCAAGGACGCCGATCTCGAAACGAACTGCAATCAGGCAACATGCACAAGTCGGCTCGACCCAGAGTACCACTAGTGTGCAGGTCGCCGAATCTCGGTGCGCACATCGATTCCACTGCCGGTTTCAGACCACCACGGAAACAAAGTCGAACCGGTCCACGTCGACCAGGCCGAGGTCCGTGATCTTGAGCGATGGGATGACCTCCAAGCCCATGAAGCTCATCGCCATCAGCGGATCATGCATGCGGCAACCCAGGTTTGAGGCGGCCGCCTGAAGTTCGCGGTACTGCTCCCTGACCTGCCCCATGGGTGCGTCGGTCATAAGGCCCGCCACCGGCAGGGGCATGTTGGCCAGGACCTGACTTTCCGAAGTCACCACAATGCCGCCCTGAAGTTCAGCGGCCGCACGGGCGGCGGTGTGCATGGCCGCATCGGAGGCCCCGATTACGACCAGGTTGTGGTGGTCGTGGGCAATCGTGCCGGCCATGGCGCCCGACTTGAGACCGAATCCCTGAATGAAGCCCGTGGCCATTGTTCCCTTGCGACCGTGACGTTCGATTACGGCTATCTTGAGCACGTCCTGGCTCGGGTCCGCTTCCAGACAACCGTCGGTTGCGCGCAATGTGAAGTGCCGTGCCTCCGTAACGATCTGGTTCTCGATGGACCCGATCACGCGCACGGTTGCCTCGCCCGCACCTGATGGTCCGGGTACGGCAAAGTCCACGCCGTCCCAATCAATCCTGACGGTTCCGCCGACTCCATCCGGCAGGGCCGCGGATGCCGGAGTGGATGCGTCCGGCGCGTGGCCGTCGTTCAGCACCACCTTGCCGCCGGCCACGACCCAAGCCGGTTCCAGGGACTCGAGATCACGCCAGACGACCAGGTCCGCACGGCGGCCCGGCGCAATGGCGCCCCGGTCCCGCATGCCGAACCATTCGGCCGGGTTCAAGGTGGCCATGGTCAGGGCGGCAACCGGGTCCAGACCTCCCACAATGGCCCTGCGCACGGGAAAGTCCACGCTCCCTTCGGTGAGCAGGTCGTCCGGAATGCGATCATCGGTACAGAAGCAGATTCTGCGTCTGTTGTATTCGTCCACAATGGGCAGCAGGGCATCCAAATCCCGGGTGATCGTGCCTTCCCTAATCAGGATGTACATCCCGCGCGCCAGCTTCTCAAGGGCCTCGTCGGCCGTGGTGCACTCGTGGTCGCTGCCAATACCGGTGGCCAGGTAGGCATTGAGTTCCTTTCCCGACAGGCGCGGTGCATGCCCGTCCACCACCTCGTCCTGGAATGCCTCCAAAATGGCCAGGCAGCGATCATCGCCTAGGAACACCCCGGGATAGTTCATCATCTCGGCCAGTCCGTGTACCAGACCTTCCTCGTGCAGTTCCTGCAGGACGGCCGCATCCAGGTCGGCTCCGCTGGTTTCCAAGTGACAGGCCGGCACGCAGGAGGGGGCCATCAGCTTGATGTCCAGATCGGTGGCCTGGCTGCGCTCGTGCATGAAGACAACGCCTTGTACACCGCAAACATTGGCAATCTCGTGGGGATCGGCCATGACCGTGGTGACGCCCCGGGCCGTGACCGCCCGGCTGAACTCTCCCGGCGTGCACAGGCTGCTCTCGATGTGGACATGCGCGTCGATCAGGCCGGGGGAAATGGTCAACCCCTTGCAGTCGATGGTGTGCGGGCCTTGATAGTCGGGCGCGATGCCTGCGATGAGACCATTGGCCACCACGATGTTCGCTTCCTCGAACCCGCCGGTGAAGACGTTGAGGATGCGCCCGTTGGTCAACACCAGGTCCGGTGTGGCCTCCCCGCGGGCGACTGCGGTCACATGCTTGAGATTTGAGAACATCGGCGGCTCCAAGCCCTGTCCCGGGCTGGGTAACAGGAATTCGTGGCCGGCGCGGACACCGGCAGGAAAGCCATTCTACGATCGGACTCCACACCAAGGTACCAATGTGGTCCCTGCCATCACCCTTTTTGGGGGACCATCGCCTACTGTGGCCACCAGTTCTCGGGCGAACGAACAAAAACCATTGCACCATGAGGGGGCGAGCGCGGCGCGGACCGAGTTCCCAGGAGTTGAAACGGTGCCTTGATAATTTGCCGCTTGCAACGAAATCAAAGGTTGTTGAGAATGTGGTTGGCGATGCGTAGTGCAGCACCTCGAGCCTTGTTGCTCGGGTTGGACATTGCAAAGATAAATTCAAACAACGGACTGCCGGATGAATTCCGCAACGTTGCGGATTTTGATGCAACTCCCGGAAACACCTTGTGCAACTTTTCCTTGTACAGTTCTGCAATTGGGTCGGTTCCGGGAATGCTCTCCAGTTGATCGTCAAATAGAGATGGTCTTGTGTGATACATTGCCTTCCAACTATCGTCGCCAAACACCGAATTCAACTTCAACTCCCACTTGGGATCTACGTCGCCAGGAAGTTTGCGTCTGGGGAGCATTCTGCGGATAGCACCGACTGGAAAAAGAATCCACACGTCAAACACGGGTTTTTTGCTGATTGCTTCAATAGTGTCCCATTCGACCTCAAGTGCAAACGGGTCAAGAAATACAATTGCCCGATTTTGTTCCCAAAATTCTTCTGAATCATATGAGCATATTTTTTGAAGTTCTTTATTGGCATCGCTCTCTCTAACATCGATTCTGCCCTGATCTTCAAATTGTGCCTTGAGAGCTTCCGCCTTTCTAGTATCCTTCTCGATGAACACTAGGTTATCGAAATGTCTGTCTTGGACATCGTATGCTATTCTCGGCGATCCTTCAAGGAATTTCTGCTGGTCGTCGTCTGAGTTCTGACCAGTCTCAACCCATCCTGTTCCCGCGAACGCGTCAATGTATGATATTCTGAAATTTTGGTCCTTCATGACAGTCGTATAGCTGTCCAAGTATTGTTTCAAAATTTGTAACTTTTCTCTTGTCCAGTTTCCACCGAACTTCTGCTTGCTTTCACTTCTGTTTGCCATCTGGCTTACCTTTGGCATTTCGTCCCAAGTCTGGTCGTCAAGAATGCGGCCGGCGCGCTTTTTGCCACGCCGGACACCGTGGGAGTCGTGCTCCCCCCACTGTTTGAAGAAGAAGGGAACTCGGGCCTTGGCACACTGGTCCCGAATGCTGGTTACCCATTCGGATTTCATTGCACGAGCGCCTGGCCCGCTTTCTCCACCCACGATGACCCAATCAATACCTTGCAAGTCGATGTTCAGCGGTTCCAGCAATGGCTCACACGAAAGAAACTTGATGGCCGCGGGCGTGTTCTTCAAGGCATCGGCCCGTTCAAGCCAACGTTGATTCTCGATTGACACTCCCATCCAGATGTTTGGTGGCCATGGTAGATCCGGTGCAAGTGATGCGAGTCTGTGATGCCGTTTTGTCAGGATTTGGAATCGATGGTGCGAAGCTTTGTCCATGACGGTGAAGACACGGTGGATGAACTCTGCCGGCACCCTTTCGTGAAAGAGATCACTCATGCTGTTGACGAAAACTGTCCGGGGGGTGGTCCAGCGAAGGGGTTGTTCCAGCCGTTCTGGCCACAACCGCAAATCGAACCCTTGTTCATATGGATGCCCTGCAACGCCACGGAAACGTTCCGCAAATCGCAGGGCGTAACAGTTTTTGCAGCCTGGCGACACCTTGTCACAGCCTGTCACAGGGTTCCAGGTCACTTCCGTCCATTCGATCGCAGTCTTGTTCATGATGTTGTCCGGCAGCCCATCAGTGGCTTCGATGCTCGAATGTTACTACAAGTGTTCGCTGGCAGGTATGGTCTCATGGCTTTCGGTATATCCTCGGCACGCTGCATTTGGGGCCGAGTCCGGAAAGGGCAAGGGAATGTCTGTGCTTGACGCCGTGTCGATTCCAACAGGGCCTGTCGCCGCGGACTTCATCCCGGCTTGTTTCCATGACCAACCCGCCGATGCCGATCTGCTTCACTTTTGCCTCTACTGCTGAGGCCCAGACTTGGAGGTGCAACTCCAGCTGTACTCGTAAGATGGTCCAGTATCGGCAGGCCAATGCCCAATGCCATGGGGCGTGCCTCACTGCCTACGCACGACACCCTTTCAGCAACTGGCGGCTACGGACTTGCTGGGTTGCCCACTGTTCTGGGGTGGGACGAGCAGTGCATTGCAGCCAGATAGGCCTCCGACTCGCAGGCATCCCTGCTCGTTGTTGTTCTGATGAACGAGGCTTGGCTCTTTCTCAAAGGGGTACCGCATCCGGCGGCCATAGCCCTGGGTATGGAGAAGGAACGGGATCTGCTGCTGGGATCTAACTTCGATTGGGGAGGTTGGTTGCCGACCGGGAAGGACACTTCCTACACGGAGACTGAAGATGGAGCGGAGTGCTCTACTTCCTGCATCTGATGGTGGCCGCAATCGCCTGACCAAACACCAACGAGACTGCATGGTAACAGTGCGATCCTGGGTGGGCATGTCTGCGGCAGACCGGGATCAGTTCGGTCCGCGGCCGGGCCGCCGTTCGAATTGTGCACTGCGCAAGGGACGCTCCAATGTGTGGTTCAGGTACTCCCGCATGATGTTGCGGGCCTCCGCAAGGGCCGACGGCGCCACGCGCCGGGTGCTTACCTCCTCCCAGGTGCTGCGTTGCAGGAACCGCAGGATCTTGAACACGTCCAGTGGCATTGACCGGCCACCGGGCATGGCGGCAAGGCAGGTCGGGCAAAGGATGCCGCCTTCCCCGGTGGAAAAGCCCCAAGGTTCGGGACGGGCTTCCGCTCCGCAACCGACACAGAACTCCAAGGCCGGTTCAAAGCCGGCCGCCGACAGCATGTGCAGTTCCAGCCAGCACAGGGGCAGGTCCGGGCGATCCGGTTCGGCGTCGATTTCCGTCAGGACCGTCAGCAGGGAGCCGAACACCTCTTCGGCCAAGGCGACCTGGAAAAAAGGGGGCTCCGACTCCTCGCCCTCGACGGTCAGGCTGTAGACCAGTTCGCAGGCATAGCTCGAAGCCACAATGGATGTCAGGGATTCCCTGCAGGCCTGAAACGGATTCAGCAGCTGAACTTCGCCCACAAACGGCAGGAACTTGGACTGCTGCAGCTGGATGCGGACCAGCATGAAGGGCTCCACCTTGCCCGACTTGCGGCTGGCCGGCTTGCGTGCGCCGCGGGCGAGAACATCCAGTCGGCCCAGGTCCGGGGTCAGCAGAGTCAATATGCGATCCGCCTCGCGATGGTCGCGGGAACGCAGGATCAAGGCTTCGCAGGTGTGCAGGCGGCTTGGCAGCATCGGAGAAGCACTCGGCAAACAGGCGGTGGCATGGGCTCTGAATTATGCGGAACTTCCTGAGGTGCGGTACCGGTGTCGGACGTATTGGACCGATCCCCATGTCGAATGTTGGCATGAAGGTTGGCTTTCCCTCAAGACAGGAAATGTACTCATCCCTCCGCGTTCATTGCCCTACCCAGTCGCGTTCCCAAGTGGATCGCCAGCTTAAGTTTCGCGCCGGGCCGCATGATCCCGCCCAACTGTTGCCGGAGGCCTGTGGCAACTTTCATGGGGAATCGCAAACGGCAATCGGCTCCCGGTCGAGCCTGCATCAGGGACATGAAGTCCATCGCAGGATGCTCAGAGAATGGTCTGTGAAGTTCGGTGTCCGACTGTCGCAGTTCGATTGGTACGATTGGTCATGCATCAAAATCCCAGCTTTGCCCTATACCCCCCATGTTGACAACATCCGTGATTGGAGCCGGCATGGGGGGCAATGCCAGCCTGAAGGCTCTGGAGAATTCGCCCCACTACAACCTGCGCGCTGTGGCGGACATTTCTGAAGCCACCCGTGCCCAGGTCCGCAAGCAGTTTGCCGGTGTCGACACGTTTGGCGACTGGCAGGCGATGTTCCGGGAATGCCCTACGGACGTGGTCGTGGTCTCCGTGCCGCCGGCTCTGCACCGGTCTGCGGTCATGGATGCCCTTGAACTGCCGCTGCGGGGCATTCTGGTCGAGAAGCCGTTGGGTCACTGCCTGGCCGACGGCCGCGCCATCCTGAACGCCATCCGGGCACGTGGTTTGCCGATTTGCGTGCCGCACGGTCTGTTGGTGAGGACATCGCCAATGAAGGTTCTGGACCATGTTGCCAACGGGGACATCGGCAGGGTCCAGCTGATCGAAATCCGTTGCACTGGCTGGGACATCATCAATGCCGGCATCCATTGGCTCGACTTCTGCATCACGGCCCTGAACTCGCCGGACATGGACCACGTGATGGCCCTGTGCGACACCTCCAGCCGCACCTATCGGGACGGCCTGCAGGTGGAAACGGTGGCCGCGACCTACGCGGTGACCCGCGAAGGAACCCGCATCGTGATGCAAACCGGGGACTTTGTGGACATCGGACAGCCGGGACGGGACACGCTGATGCGCTTCTGTGGCGACAAAGGCACGATCGAGTTCTGGCCTTGGTCCGAGGGGTATCGCATTGTGAACGCCGACCATCCCGGTGGGGCGGACCTCACGCCCGCGAACCTTGAGGCCCGTACTCCGCATCAGGTACACCTCGACAATTTGGCCCTTCAGATCGATGACGGTACGGCGGACTACACGATCGCAGAGGATTCGCTCAAGGCACTCGAGATCTGCGATGCCGCCTACCAGTCGAGTTTCCACCAATGCCGCGTAAACCTCCCGCTGGACGACTTCGTACCACCGCCGGTCCGGGACTGGCATCCCGGACAGCCCTATGCCGGAACGGGCGGTGGTCGAAACGGGCGGGAGTTGCCCGGCAGGCCCTGAACGTGCCCGACAGGATTCGCTTCGGGCTGGTTGGAGCCGGTGGGCGTTCCGACTTCTTCCTGCGCATTGCCCGTCGGATGCCGCAACACTTCGAGGTGGTGTGTGTACAGGTTCGGGATCCTGTCAAGGGGCAGGCCTATGCCGACCGGTGGCAGTTGCCCGTGGTCAACTCCCTGTCGGAACTGCTGGAACGGGAGGAGCTGGAGTTCGTGCTCGTTTCGGTCAGCCAACCCGCCGCTGCGGAGGTGATCGCGTCGGTGGCGTCAACCGGCATGCCGGTCCTGACTGAAACCCCGCCCGGCCAGACCGTGGCTGAACTGGAACGGCTCACGGCATTGACGCGCAACGGTGCACATATCCAGGTGGCGGAGCAGTACCAGTTTCAGCCCCTGCATGCGGCCCGCATTGCGTTGGCCCGCGACGGCCGCTTGGGGGACATCACGCAGGCACAGGTGTCGGCGGCGCATGGCTACCACGGTGTCAGTTTGATGCGGCGCATGCTTGGCGTGGGCTTCACGGATGCGACGATACATGCCTTCGGCGTCGAGTCCCGCCTGTTGGCCAGTCGCCGCCGATCGGCTCGTCCCGCTGCCGACCAATTTCAGGACTCCCACCAGATCCTGGCACTGTTCGAGTTCGACTCGGGACAGTCCGGGCTCTTCGACTTCACTTGGGACCAGTACTGGTCCTGGGTGCGGGCACCGCGTGTCCTGATCCGCGGTACGCGCGGTGAGATTGTGCAGGATCGCATTGCATGGCTCAGGGACTCGCAGACACCGATGTCCCTGCCCCTGGAGCGCGTGGATGGCGGCCATTTGGGATTCCTGGAGGGGTATCACCACCACGGGATTCAGGTCGGCGAAGAGTGGGTCTATCGCAATCCAACGGTGCCGGCGCGGCTGTCCGACGACGAAATCGCCGCGGCGGACTGTCTGCTGCGCATGGGGGCGAACGTGCGCGCAGGCGGCCGCTTCTACGACCTCGCGCAGGGCGCGCAGGACCAGTACCTGACCCTGCTCATTGAGGAATCGGTGCGGACCGGGGCAACGGTCCGGTCGAGACCACAGGCTTGGATCGGTTAACGCAAACAGCCGCCAAACCGTGAGGCTTGGCGGCCGCCATTGGTACCCCCAAGGGGATTCGAACCCCTGTCGCCAGCTTGAAAGGCTGGTGTCCTAGGCCAGACTAGACGATGGGGGCGTGTCCCGGTCCAGGACCCGGCATTATAGGCGCGGAAAGGCTTGGATCGCAGAAATCGGCCACGCCGGAACCAATCTGGACTTGATGGTTGCGGTGCGGAGTCGCGTCGGGCGAGAGGAGCTACCGGTCAGGACTTCGCATTGGAGGACACCCGCCATGGGCGGTATCGGGGGCACCGAGCGTGAGGCTGTCTTCGCGCATCCTTCACTGTTCCGGGTTGGGGGCTCTGTAGTAGTGGCGGGCCAAGTCCAGGAATTCTTCGGATGACGGTGTCGACATCCAGCCTGGCACCACAATAACCGCCGGTGCGGGAGTCGAGGTCTGCTGCAACCGAAAGTGATTGCCCCGGTCTATTGGGCTTGTCTTGCAGCGTCCGGATCACATATGATCCAAGCCGAGGTGTAGGGGCCCTGCCGTGGTTGAATCCGCGTCATTGGAACCTCGTGCACCTTATCGACACCAACAGGTGCAATATGACTGTTTCGCCCCCCGCTGTCGCGAAACTTCCGCCCCCGGTCCTGCGGCCGCTCCCGGATCCGCCCCGGCGCAAGCCCGACGAACTGATGGCCAACTTCAAGCACTTGACCATCAACGGCTGTGCGCTGCACCTGGCCCGGCACTTCGGTCATCCCGAGACCACCCTGCTGGGAGGCGACCTGTACCTGGCCCCCTTCCCGCCCACTGACATGACGGGGATCCGGTATCCCGACCTGATGATTGCCTTCGATGTGGATCCGGAAGCCTACGACCGGCACAACGCCTACATCATCTCGGAACAGGGCAAGCCGCCCGACTTCATCCTGGAGATTGGCTCACCATCCACCGGACGGGTGGACGTGGAGGAGAAACGGGACGACTACGCGGCTCTGGGCGTTCCGGAATACTGGCGTTTCGACGAGACGGGGCGGAGCCACGGCACCCGCCTGGCCGGGGACCGTCTGGTGGATGGGGTCTACCAACCGATTGTTGTCGTGGAGCTGGAGGAGGATGTTCTGCAGGGTCGCAGCGAGGTCCTGCGCCTGGACCTGCGCTGGGAACACGGTCGGCTGCGGTGGCACGACCCGGCAACGGGTTTGCACATCACCACCTACGATGATCAGGCGGCGCGCGCCGATAAGGCGGATGCACGGGCCGCAAGAGACCGTGCACGGGCCGACGAGGCGGATGCACGGGCCAACGAGGCGGATGCACGGGCCGACAAGGCCGAAGCCGCGGCCCGCGCCGCAGCGGAACAGATCCGCGCGCTGAAAGCACAACTTCGGCGTCGGGATTCCCAACAGGAATGAACCGAATCGGCTATCGCTGTAGTCCTATCGCAACTGCGACCGACTGCGGGGACGGCAGGACCGTTGCACCCGGGCAGTCCTAGCCGGTCCGAGTCCGACAACGAGCCGGACACATCACCCTTTGAACTGCTGGAGACGTGGTTCTCCTCTGCACGCCTCCACACACCCGCAACGCGGTCTATCGACGGTGGCCCGAGATGCTGTCGCAGAGCTTCAATCGGGTGTATGCCTCGCGGCCCCCCAACGCGTCCCTGCCCCGGAACACGCCAAGGGACATTGCAGCCACGCGTGCGCCAGCCGGTTGGAATCCCAGGGGCCTGTTGCAACGGGATACGATGGCTCCGGTCGCGTGGAAGCCCTCTTGGCGTCGGGCTTCGGTGGTCCGGGGTCGTAACCGGTGCGGACAATACCGCCCTGTTGGCAGGCTCGGATCAAACCTGCCAATCCCGTCCTGCCCCGTTGTCCGGCATCGGCGCGGTCAGACCGTGATGTCCACGATCCGGCCCGTGTCCTTTTCCATCAGAATCATCTTGACCCGGCCGTCCGGCATGGTCTCCTGCTTGACGATGTTCTTGCCCTCATACTCCGTAATCTCGCGGTGGATCGGATCCGCCTTGCCATGCCGCCAGTCGACGTCCACCGGCACCCAAGCGCGTTCCTTGGCCGACCGATAGCAGGCGTCCATGATGCAGTTCACCACATAGCCGTCGTAGAAGTCCTCGGTCGGACTGGTGCCCTGCTCCAGGCTGTTGAACATGTCCGTGAACATGTCGGTGTAGCCCAGCTCGACAATCTCGTCGCCGACCGGGAAGAGCCAGCCGCTCTCCACCTCCGACTTCTCCGCCACGTAGCCGGAGCCCTCGCCGGAGGTGAACATCTCGAAGCCGGTGCGCAGGAAGTGGTTGAGCCAGATGGTGCCTTCCGTGCCGGAGATTTCGTCCCGCAGGTCCATGCCGCCCCGGAAGGTCCAGCTGACCTCGAACTGACCGACGGCACCGCTCTCGAAGCGGATCCAGACCATCGCCGTGTCCTCGGCCTGGATGGGGTGCACCATCGTGTCGTGCCAGCACATCACCTCGACCGGCCGGTTGTGCTTGCCCACATAGCTGCGGATGATCTCGATGCAGTGGCATCCCAGATCGATGACCGCGCCACCGCCGGCCTTCTCGGCATCGAAGAACCAGGCGCTGTGGGGACCGGGGTGCGTCTCCCGCGAGCGCGCCACCAGGACATCCCCGATGGCACCGTCCTGTACGGACTTGATCGCCTTCAGGGCCTTGGGGGCGTAGACCAGGTCCTCAAGGTACCCGTGAAAGACGCCGGCGTCCTCGACCACCTTCAGAATCTCAGCCGCTTCGGCTCCGTTGCGGGCCAGCGGCTTGGTGCAGAGAATCGCCTTGATGTTGGGAGCCGCAATCGCCTTTTGGATTGCCTCCAGGTGCATGAAGTTCGGCAGACCGATGACAACCGCCGTCACCCCCGGGTGGTTGAGGGCCTCGTCGATGTCGGTGGTCCAGGCCGGCACACCCCACTCTTCGGCGGACTGCCGGGCCCTTTCCTCCGAGCGGGACTGCACGATGGTGACCCGGTCTCGGTTGCGCTGGCCGTTCAACGACTGTGTGTAGAACATGCCGATCAGGCCGGTCCCCAGCATGGCAACGTTCTGCATGGGTCTTTCCTCCAGGGTCAGAGTGTTTGGACTTGGGCAGGAAGGCGCGTGCGGATTGGAAGCCCGGCGCCAAGCTCATTCTACTTTGGGACGTGCACGTCTGGCTTGACGGGTCTGTTGCAATGAGCATGGGAATGGCGCAGCGGCACGCAAAAAGGGGGAGATCCGACACCACTATGACCTGTCGAATTCGAACGCCAGGCGGTTCATGTGGTTCAACTGTTTGTCCTGTCTACGTACCGTGCCGCGTCATTCGGCAAAAAAGCGGTGTTGGGCGAGGTGGACCGGAGTGGCTCGGAGGCGACACCGGAAAATTCCCGGACCGTCGACCAACCGCCGGGACTTACTCCGTTTCCGTATTGTTGCAATGGTGAAGGTAGGAAATGTAGCCGTCCCGACATGGAAAATCTTGCCGGTTTCGGTTCAAGTCATAGGTGCGGAGCAGATGCCACGCGCGCCAACGCCGCAACCCGGCAACATCGAAACCCTTTTCGTCAGCGTACTCCAGGTTCCTCATCACGCTCCACTCGGGCGGAAGACGGCGCTCGATCGGGGTCTGGGCCAAAACAAGAACCTCAAGCCGCCGCAGCTTCGACCATTCGGACGGCAACGGTCCAGTGAATTTGGTCCCCCAGAGGGACAAGGTTCTGAGATTGGTCAACCGGGCCCATTCAGACGGAAGTGTTCCGGTTAGCGGCAGCCAGTCCAGCATGAGACTCTCCAACTGTGTCAGATTGGCCAACGTGTCTGGAATACCCGTGAATTGGTTGGGCGCCCAAGCGTCGTCGGCCCCCAAGCGCAGCGTCCGCAGTGCTTGCAGCCGACCGATCGACGGCGGGAGGTGGCCGCGGCCGCCAAGACCCGAAAGATCCAGGTGCGTTACCCGACCAAACGCGTCCGTGGACACTCTGCTCCACTTGGCTAGTGGCAGGTACGAACCTCTCCAGTTGGACAGAAAGTCCGGGGGAAACAAGGCCGCGAGGTCCTTGAGCACTGCTCGGTCGGGCGATGGTGCGGTTTCCCAGGCGGTGTCGAGTTCATAGGCCAAATAGCCCACCCCGTCGAGGTGGGAGCTGTCCCTGTACCGCACCGCACCGTCCGGGGTCACAGTGATTTCAAGGTTGACTGTGCGTGGCGGGTTGACGGGAACCCCCTCGGAGTCAACCACCTTTCCTTCCCCCGTTAGGACAACTGGAATGTACGGACGGAATCCGTCCGGAACCCGGAAGAGAGCCATGGGTGCCTGACGGGCCCAGTGCTGGACGGGAGACCGGTCGGTGGTCAGGCGGACACGGACGAAGTAGCCGCCGCGCTCAACTTTGAATTGTCCCCTCCGATGTTCGTCCTGATTGGTGAAGGCTCCCTCCACCACGTGAGTGGCGGTAAACCAGTCCAAGGCGAAGCTGACACCGAGACCGGGGCCGAGACCGTCGGCCCTCTTCCCGTACGGTACAAGGCGCCCGCCGTTGTCTGTGACGGAGCCGTCTGGATGAGCGGAGACATAGAGGTGGACATCGGCTCTGACGGAATCATCGGACGCGGGATCGCCTATGTACGCGGCGACCTCCCGCCAAACCTTGGTCAAGGGGCGGAACCTTTCAGGCACTTGGCAGTAGATGTTTGGTCCATCGCTATCTGGATGTTGAACGGGCGTGGTCACGATAGCGACGACTGTCGGTCCAGTTCGTCGGAGTTCGCACGTTCCCCCTGAGTCTTGGACAGAGACGAACTCCTCGTCGGTATCGGAATTGATCTGCGCCACCGCCTGCACAGGCGTCACAAACACGAATTCCCCCACCAGAAATGCCATCACACACAAGCAAAGGAGAGTGCGTCTGGTAGAGGTTTGAGGCCGAGTGTTCCGTTCTTGGGCGAGCCGGGTGCAACCAAGGAACGCTGGTTCTTGTTTCACTTGAGTGTGCCCTTCTGTCTGGCACCTGCTTGCTGGTCGCAAAGTACGTTCCTGTCGGGTTTGAGGAGGTCCCCTCACTGTTAAGCACTGGCGGCACCGGGCCCGCGGTACCGCGGAACGCGCACCAGCAGGACCAGCAGCAGCATCAACACCGCCGTGCCGCCGAGGGCGAAGAACCAGATGACGTACGGGCCGATGTAGTCGAACATCTGGCCGGTGATCCACGGTGTTACGAAGAACGCAGTCCCGGAACCTATGTACATGTAGCTGGTGACCCGGCCCTCGGCCGGCAGGTACCTGGGCGCCAGGTTGAGGGCACCGGGGAACAGGTTGGCAAACCCGGCTCCAATCACGATCATGGCCGTGTGCAGGACCGGCAGCGACTGTGGAAAGGCCAGGACGGCCAGGCAGCCCAGGGTCACAAACAGGAGACTAACGGCAATCAGGCGGGCAATGGACACACGCCGCAGCAGGGGCACGCTCGCGAGCCGGGTCACGATGATCCCGAGAAAGAACTCGGAATTGATCAGGCCGCCCGTGACTTCGTCGGTCAGGTCGAGTTCGAGGATGTAGGCCAGCAGCCAGGTGGACACCGACAACTGGAGGGCGGCGGCCATGAACAGCATGGCGGACAGCAGGAACATGGGCCACGGCGACAGCGGGTACCGTGCTTCATGCCGCGGACGAACCGGCTCGGGACTGGGCAGGCGGACGTAGGCAAGGGAAATCGACAGCAGGGCCAGGGCGATGACCGCGTAGGACGCGGCGAGATCGCCGGTCAGGTCGTGGAAGAAGACAATCACCAGCGGAGCGAGCAGCGCGCCGATGCCCCATACGAAGTGAAGGCCGGTCATGTACGGCGCGACGCGGTTGCGGAACAGCCAGACGATCAGGACGTTGAACCCGATGTCCAGCGTGCCCTCCAACAACCCCACCCCGATCAGGAGGCCGACCAGCCACCAGAAGAGGGGAACGTGGGGAATCGCCAAGGTCAGGGCGGCGGCCACCGCGGCACAGACCTGCAGCATGCCGTGGGGCCGACCGCGGTCGGCCAGGCGCCCGGCCAGGAACGAGCCGACCAGGAAGCCGGCCGCCCGCGCCGTGACCAGCAGGCTGACCTGGGCTAGGGAAACCTGTAGTTGATCCGCCAGAAAGGGCAGGGCCGGTCCCAGCGCGATCTGGCTCAGGCCGAGCGCGGTGAACGACAAGTAGTAGGCCGTCGTGGCCCGGAAGGCGTAGGGGGTCAGGCCCAGGCGCGCCAGCATGGGGGGTGCGGTGGGAAAGCCGTCGTCGAGGTGGTCACGCGGCGGCCTTCAGGTCATGGCGCGGCATCTGTCCCAAGGCATACAGCAGGAGCAGATTGAGTATGGTGCTCCCCAGGGAGAAGTGCCAAATGATCTGGGGACCCACCGTCTCGAACAACTGCCCGGTGATCCACGGCATGGCCAGAAAGCCCAACGAGGCCCCTGCGTACATCCAGCTGGTGACGCGCCCCTCGGGCGGCAGATGGTTTGGGGCCAGGCTAAGGCAGCCGGGAATGAGGGGTGCAAACCCTATGCCGATCAGGATGACCGCAATCCAGAGAACCGCCAGCGACGCCGGCATGGCCAACGCCAACAGGCAGCCTGCGGCAAGGGCGAACAAGCCTCCGTAGAGAATCTGCGCAATGGTGAACCGCCGCAGGAGGAACATGCTTGCGAGGCGCGCGCCAAGCATCCCCAGGAAGAGGCTGGAGTTGAGATAGCCCCCGGTGATCGCGTCGGTCAGATCCCGCTGGAGCACGTACGCGAGAATCCAGGTGGCCACAACAATCTCGCTGGTGGCTGCCAGAAACATCATGGCGACCAGCATGATCATCGGTCGGGTCGGGATGCGATAGCGCGTCTCCTTCCGATCGCGGATGGGGGCGGGACTGGGCAGGCGGAGGAACAGGAGCAGCATGACCAGCAGGATGCCCGCGATGACGGTGAAGGACAGGCGCAGGTCGCCCGTGAGCTCCACGAACGTGACAATGATCAGGGGCGCTGCCAGGGCGCCGAGCCCCCAGATGAAGTGGAGACCGGTCAGGAAGGGCGCGAACTTCTCCCGGAACAGCCAGACAATCACGATGTTGCCCCCTACGTCGATCCCGCCCACGAATGTTCCCATCAGGAACAGGCACACCAGCAGAAGGGGAAAGACTGGCACGTTGGGGACCGCCAGGGCGCAGGCGGCGCTGGCCAGCAGGCAGAACTGGAACAGGCCGTGGGCCTGGACGCGGTCGGTCAAGGGCCCGGCCAGGAAGGAACCCAGCATGAACCCGGCCGACTGGGCGACCACCAGGCCGCTGGCCTCGGCCAGCGTGATCTGAACCTGGTTGCTCAGGAAGGGCAGCGCCGGTCCCACGGAGGCGGTGACCACGCCCAGGCCGATGAAGGACAGGTAGTAGGCGGCCGTGGCCCGGAAGGAGTAGGGCGTCAGACCCAGGCGCGCCAGCATGGGAGTTGCCGTTGGCAGGCGGGCGCCGGGACGATCACGCAGCGGCGCCGGCCTTCAGGCCGGGCAGGACATAGCGCGGCATCTGTTCCAGGGTGTACAGCAGTCCGAGTTTGAGCAGGGCGCCGCCCAGGGCGAAGTGCCAAATGATGTGGGGCCCCACCGACTCGAACAACTGGCCCGTGATCCACGGCATGATCAGAAAGCCGAAGGAGGCTCCGGCATACATCCAGCTGGTCACGCGCCCTTCCGGCGGCAGATAGGTTGGGGCCAGGTTCAGGCAGAAGGGAAAAAGGGACGCAACCCCGACGCCGACCAGGACGACCGCAACCCAGAGGACTGCCAGCGAGGCAGGTATGAACAGCGGCAACAGGCAGCCGGCCGCGATGGTGATCAGGCTGCCGTACAGAACCTGCGAGATGGAAAACCGCCGGACGAGGAAGATGCTGACGAGGCGCGCGCCGATGATCCCCAGGAAAAAGCTGGAGTTGAGGTAGCCGCCAGTGATTTTGTCGGCCAGGCCCAGCTCCAGGACATAGGTAAGAATCCAGGTGGCCACCACCAGTTCAATGGTGCCCGCCAAAAACAACATCGTCACCATCATGAACATGGGCTTGGGCGGGATGGGATAGCGCGCCTCCTCGCGGTCCCGAATGGGCGCGGGGCTGGGCAACCGCACGAACAGCAGCGACATGACCAGCAGCACACCCGTGATGATTGTGTAGGACAGGCGCAGGTTGCCGGTGAGTTCCACGAATGTGACGATGATCAGGGGCGAGGCCAGGGCGCCGACGCCCCAGATGAAGTGGAGACCGGTCAGATAGGGAGCGAATTTCTCCCGGAACACCCAGACAATCACGATGTTGGCTCCCACGTCCACCCCGCCCACAAAGGTGCCCAGCAGGAACAGGCATGCCAGCAGGGCCGCGAGGTCCGGGAGGTTGGGGATGGCCAACGTGCAGGCGGCGCAGGCCAGCAGGCAAATCTGCAACAGGCCGTGGGCCCGGACCCGGTCGGCCAGGCGGCCCATCAGGAACGAGCCCAACATGAATCCGGCCGACTTGGCCACGACCAGGCTGCTGGCCTCGGCCACCGTAACCTGCACCTGGGCACTCAGGAAGGGCAGCGCGGGACCGATCGACGCGGTGACCACGCCCAGGCCGATGAAGGAAAGATAGTAGGCGGCCGCGGCGCGGAAGGAGTAGGGCGTCAGGCCAAGGCGTGTCAGCATGGGGGCGCGCAGCCGGGCCGGAAACCCGCTCCGTATGGGTTGACCGGCCGGACCGCGATCCGGCCGGGAAGGGGCATTAGAAGGTCGTAACGACTTCCTGCACAGTGCCGGTCTCGGCGGACAGGTAGGCCTTGTCGAAGACCTCGATCACGTGCCGGGCATGCTCCGGCGTGGACAGGGTGGGCTTGTCGTACAGAAGCAGGTCCACAAGCTGCATGATGTCCTCATAGACATGGGCCTCTTCCTGCTCCTGATGCGGACCCACGACATGGGGCAGGGATCCATTCAGGTTGTAGCCGCCGTGCTTGGTGTCCTCGTCCCGGCCGGGATAGTCGATCATCTCGCCGTTGAACATCGGGCCCGAAACGGTGCCCTTGGTGCCGAACAGCGTGATGCGGCCGTCCGCGCGCGGCGCGCCTGCGGCCACACCGTAGACGAAGCCGAAGAGGTTGTCGCCGAAGTCGACCACGATCAATGTGCTGTCGTCCATGTCGGTCGGCAGCATCTCGCCCCTGAACTCCCGCTCGTGGATGCGTACGCCGGACATCGCGGTGACCCGCTTCACGGGCCCCAGGATGCCGGTCGTGGCGTGCAGCCCGTAGACCGTCATGTCGTAGAGCGGCCCGCCACCCGGCTTGCGGAAGTACCAGGCCGGATTGATGTTCGAGAGGGGATCATCGCCGTGGCGGACCCTTTCCTGTTCGTGGTAGGTGCTGAAGGCCGAACCGCAAATGGCCCAGGTGAGCGTACCCAGGTCCCCGCGCTCAATCATGCGCTTGATTTCCTGGTGCACCGGACGGATCATCTCGCCGGGGCTGGCCACGATTTTGACCCCCTTGGCCTCGGCCGCCGCCATCAGCGTGTCGGCTTCGACCTTGGTCGTGGTCATGGTCTTGTTGAAGTGCATGTGCACTCCCGCCTCGACCGCCTGCATGCCCTGTTCGAAGTGCAGGCCGATGGGCGATGCGATGGAGACCGCGTCCACGGTTCCGGATGCCAGCAGTTCCTCGTAGGTTTCGAAGTGGTTGGGAATGTCGAACCGCTCCGATGCCGCCGCGGCCCGGCCCGGCGCCGGATCGCAGACCGCCGTCATGCGCACCCGGTCATGGACATCCTCCATCGCCAGATGGGGCATGATGCCGCGCACGGCGATGCTGCCGGCGCCGACGACGCCCATTCGTACTATCTCGGCCATGGCTGGGTTCCTGTGTGCTTGCGGGAAAGGCGGTGCAACATGTGTTCCGCAGAAATTGTAGCCTGCCGGAAGGGCGGCGGCTTGCCGGCGGCAACGGGAAGACGGATCCTCAGCGGGTCAGTTGTTGCAGGGCGTTATAGACCGGGAGCGGTTCCCATTGGCTGTTCACAATGCCCCACAGGGCTCTTTCGGTGGTCGGGGCGACCACCCGGAAGTTCAGGTTCCAGAGGAAGGCGGGGCCGGTCCAACCCCATGCCTCCATCATCCGGAAGGCCTGCACCGTCCATTCCGCCTGCTCGTCCTCGCTGTTGTCGTTGGCGTACAGGTAGGCCGCGTGGATGTTGTCCGCGCTGTTCTGGAACGAAGGCCAGCCGAATTCGGTCGGAACGATGGGCAGGTGGCCCGCTCCGTGGCGCACCAGCAGTTCCCGGTACCCTTCCATGGTGGAGCGGAAGCTCCAGGAGTGGTGCGGATTGTCGCAGGGGCCGTTGAAGAACTCGTTGCCCGTCGTCTGGATGGCCGCACAGGCCTCCTGCCACGTGGCGTGGGGCGGAACATTGAACCCGTGCGGATGGGCTCCGACGGCATCCACGTATTTGGCCAGTCCGCCCTCCAGCATCTGCTCCAGGTAGACGAAATCGTCCACCGACGTGCCGGTGATGCTGGCTGCAGGGGTCAGGGCGCCCGAAACGATGTACATGCCGGGACAGTGTTGGCGGATCGCCTGCGAGGCCGGAATCAGCACGGCCAGGTAGTCGCTGCCGTGCATGTCCCGATCGCCGGTTTCCACGTAGTAGTTCTGCTCGTTCCAGACTTCGATGGCTGCCACCTTGCCGCAATAGCGCCGGGCCAGTTCGCCGATGAAGCCGGTAAGGGCGGCCGGGTCCTTGGGATAGCCCGCCACGAATTTGTCGTCGTTGAGCTCGCGGGCCCAGCGCGGGGTGGCCGTGACACTGAGCAGCAGCTTGATGTTGCGGCGGCCGGCATCGGCCACCAGCGCGTCCAGCTCCGTGCGATTGCTCGTGAACTGGTAGTGGCCGGGGGTGCGTTCGAAGTCCTCCCAGCGGATCTGGGTCTTCAGCCACGTGAAGCCCAGGTTCTGGACCGCGTCGAGGATTTGCCTGCGCTTCCGGGTGCCCACATCGATTACGTGGGCCTGGATGCCGTAGGCGAAGGACAGACCCGACGGCAACGGGGATGCGACGGTGGGTGTCTGCGGGGATGCGCTGGGAGTGGCCACGGGTTTGGCGGAACTGCCCGTATCCGCAACGGGATTGGACGCAACAGGCTGAACGGGCGGTTCGGGAATGATGTCGGCCACCGGAAGGTTCCCGGGGGCATTGCGCACCAGCGGCGCCCAAATCCAAGAGCCGTCGGCGAGTGCCAGCCAGGAACCGTCCCGATTGCGTGCCACCGGCGTCACGGGTGTGTCCGCTTCCAGCCATCCGGTCCTTGGGAAACCGGTGCCGGGGCCTTCCCGCAGGTTGGAGACCCGATTGGTTGACGGACCGTCCGTATCTTCTTCTTCTTCCACGGCGGCCGCAGGGGTTGGGGTTGCGGTATGGACAGGAGTTCGGGTTGGTACCGGCTCGGCCACCGCGGTGGCCGTCGGCTGGGGAGTCGCGGTAAAGGTGGGCACGGGCACCGGAGCCTGGGGCTGGTTCGCGGCGGGGACAGGCATGTTCTGCGAGGCCACTTGACAGGCGGCCAGGAGCAGTGATGCCAGCACTCCGATCACGACGGCTTTTTGCATGGTGGGTACGGACCTTCGGAACAACATGGGACAAAGGAATGGTGCTGTTGGACGCGGCGCATCGTGGGACCGCCGACATGACGGCGGAACATTGTAGGGGCGTTCCCGGCCTGCAACCGTAGGTGGTTCGGTCCCGCGTTGGTCTGCCCGTCTGCGAACGGGCGATCCTGGCCGGGGGCCGCAATCCGCATTGAGCTGTCCCGGCGGTGTGGAACCGCATACCGCCGACAACGACATATCCGGCTGGCTTGGGACTGCGCACGACCGCGGGCACGGTGCCTCGCCAAGAGTGGTTTGTCGGCGCTGCCGGGAGTTCCTGGTGGTCATCCGACCGCGAATCCTTAGCCAATCGGTTTGATATGCGGTCCCTGCCAAACCTACAATGAACTGTTACCCCGACAAGCAGAGTCCGTTCTGTTTTCAATGCCGCAGGTTGTGGCGGCAGGAGATTCCCACATGAAACTCGAACATTCGGCCATCAACGTCAAGGATGCCAAGGCGGTTGCCCAATGGTGGAGCGAGCACCTGGGCATGCGCATCGTCATGGAGAGCGACGAACCGCCTTTCATGCACTTTCTGGCCGACGACGACGGTGCCATGATGGAGATTTACGCCATGGCGGAGGCGGAGGTTCCCGACTGGGCAAACATCGATCCCCAAAGCATCCACTTTGCCTTCACCACCACGGACATGGACGCGGAGCAGGCCCGGCTTGAAGCCGGGGGCGCGGAAGTGGTTGCGGGCAGAACTGCGCCGACCGGCGACAGGCTGCTCTTCCTGCGCGACCCCTACGGCACGCCGTTCCAGCTTGTTCAGCGCCAGCGGCCGCTGCTGTAGACCGCTTCGGCCGACACCGATTTGGGGCGTTGGTTGAGCGGATTCGACGTTTTCGGTGTAGACTTGGGCGAGAGTCCGCAACGCGCGACGTTGTCCGCTGGTTCGATCGCGCCGACTGACATTGCCCCGTCCCCGGTCCGGCACCGGTTGCCGTGTCCTGCCCCGCCGCGGCAGTGTGACATGTTGTGCCCGGTGCCTGTGCACTTACGGAGAGGATTGCCTGCATGTTTTTTGAACTACGCACCTATCGCACCAAGCCTGGCATGCTGGACCAGTGGGCCAAGGTGATGGACGAGAAGATTATTCCGTTCCAGATCTCCAAGGGCATGGTGGTTGTCGGCAGTTTCATCGGCGAGGACGAAGAGGATCTATACGTGTGGATCCGTCGGTTCGAAAGTGATGAACAACGCGATCAGCTCTACCGGGCCGTCTACGAGGACAGCATCTGGAAGAACGAACTCAAGCCCTTGGCCGATGAAATGCTGGATCGCAAGAAGGGGATCGACGTGAAGAAGATCCTTGCCACGCCCAAGTCCGTGGTCCAGTAGGGGACCTTCATATCCATGCCTTCCATACTCCTGGGACGACTGCGGTCGTCTGTGCGCGTCCTGATCCCGGTCCTGTTGGCCGGCCTGCTGCTCGTCGGTTGCGAGTTCTCGCTGCTGCCGGAGGGCCGTTCGTCGGAGGTGGCGTCCAGCGAGGCCACCCCGACGCCGATTCCGACGCGGATTGTGCCCCTCAAGCCGACCTATACGGTGATGGAGGGGGAGATTGTCAAGGACCTGGTATTCAACGGCCGCATCGCGCCGGTGCGCGAGGAAGGCTTGTTCTTCCGGACCTCCGGCCGGCTCAAGGCCGTCTACTTCGCGCGCAACGACCTGGTCCAGGCCGGCAATGTGATTGCCGAACTCGAGATCGAGGGCCTGGAAGCCGAACGGGAGGCGCGCCGGCTTGACCTCGCGCGCGCCCAGGCCGGCCTCGACGCGGTGAAGAAGGAGGTGGAGTTCGCGGTCTCGATGGCCCAGATCAACCTGGACATCGCGGAACTCGCCCTGATCGAGACCATCCGCACCCAACCCGAAGGCTCGGTCGAGATTGCCATCCAGCGCAAGAACGTCGAGCGGGCCCAGCTCGAACTGGCCAACATCAGCACGACCGTGGACCCCATCCTGGTCAACAACGTGGCCCAGGCCGAGTTGGCCCTTGAGCGGATCGACAAGCGCGTGGCCGATTCACAGATCATCGCCCCCTTTGACGGCATGATCCTGTCCCTGTCGTTGTCGGTGGGCCGCGGGGTGGAGGAGTTCCGGCCGGTAGTGGTGCTGGCCGATCCGGACGACCTTGAGGTGTCCGCCGACCTGATTAGCAACCAGCTGGCCGACCTGGCCGAGGAGATGCCGGTCAACGTCCTGCTGCTGGGCCGTCCCGGCGACCCGGTCACGGGCAACATTCGCAAGCTCCCCTATCCCTACGGCAGCGGCGGCTCCGGTGCCACGGTCGAGGAACTGGACAAATCCACCCGGATTTCGCTGAACGTGCCCGCGGCCGACGTCGGCATGCGGCTGGGGGATCTGGTGCGGGTTTCGGCCGAACTGGAGCGCAAGGAAAACGTCCTGTGGCTGCCGCCGCAGGCCATCCGCGTCTTCGACGGCCGCCGGTTCGTGGTCAAGAGTGTGGACGGCCGCGATCAACGCGTGGATGTCAAGGTGGGTATCCAGACCATCGACAGGGTTGAAATCGTAGAGGGCCTTGAGCTCAACGACGTGGTCATCGGTCCCTAGTCGCCGGCTGCGGGACGGTCGGGGCGCGCTCGCCGTGAAGCTCTTCAATCGATACACATCCATTTTCGCGGTCGCACTGAAGCGGCTGTTTGCCCAGCGCGGGCTGACGGTCGCGATTTTGGTGGGCTTGGTGGTGTCGATTTCCCTGATCATGAGCATTCCGCTCTACGCGGATGCCGTCTACTACAAGCTGCTCAAGGACGAACTGGAAGGGCCGGCGGGCACCGGCAGCATCCGGCGGCCGCCCTTCTCCTATATGTTCCGCTACGTGGGCTCCACCTACGGGGCCCAGGAGTGGGAAGCCCTGGAGCCGGTCGACACCTACCTGTCGGGGCCGGCCGCCGACAAGCTGGGATTGCCCCACGTGCGCACCGTCCGGCACTTCAAGACGGACAACGTGCGCCTCTTCCCGGCCGACAACATTGTCTACTCGGACATCACCGATCCGCTGGAATGGGTCAGTTTCGGATTCGTCACCGACTTCGAGAACAACATCGATATCGTGGAGGGCCGGTTCCCGGACCCGACCACCTCCGGTGATCCGACCGTTCCGATCGAGGTCCTGATTTCCGCAGCCATGGCCGACGAAATCGGGATTCAGAGCAACGAGAACTTCATGACCTTCCGCCGCGCCCGCACCGACGAGGGCACGCGCACCATCCAGGTGCCGGTGGTGGTGACGGGAGTCTGGGAACCGCGGGACCCGACCAGCGAGTTCTGGTTCTACAACCCGAACACCTTCGAGACGGTTCTGATTATCCCGGAGCAGACCTACGTCAGCCGGATTGCCCCGACCTACGCCAACGATGTGTACCTGGGCCTCTGGTACCTGATCATGGACGGCACGGACGTCACGGCGTCCACCGTGTCCCAACTCATCGCCAACACCACGGAAGTGGAGCAGGAGACGGCCGCCCTGCTGTCCAATACCCGCCTTGGGGTCTCTCCCAGCGATGCCCTCGATCGCTACCAGCTGCAGTCGGGCCAGCTGACGGTCCTGCTCTATGCCTTCAGCGTTCCCATCATGGGGTTGCTGTTGGCCTTCATCGGCCTCGTGGTCGGTCTGTCCGTGGCGCGCCAGCGCAACGAGGTGGCGGTCCTGCGCAGCCGCGGCGCCACCTCCATGCAGGTGGTCGGCATTTCCTTCATCGAATCGGTGCTGCTGGCCGGCCTCGCACTGGCGGCAGCCTACTACGGTGCCCCCTTCGTGGCCCAGATCATCGGTTCGACGCAGACGTTCCTCAACTTTTCAACCGATGCCGACCTGCGGCTCGTGTTCAACGCCAACACCTGGCGCATCGGCGGGTTCGCCGTGGCCGTGACGGTTGTGGCCCAACTGCTGCCGACCATCGGGGCTTCCCGCTTCACCATCGTGACCTACAAGCAGGAACAGGCGCGCACGCTGCGGCCGCCCTGGTGGCAGCGCGCCTACATGGACGTTTTCCTGTTGGTGCCCGCGGGCTACGGCATCTACCTGCTGCAGCAGCAGGGCAACATCGCCGGGCCCGGCCCCTTGACCGGCGCCACGCTCTTCGACAATCCGCTGCTGTTCCTGGTGCCGGCCCTGGGGCTCTTTGCCCTGACCCTGGTGGCCCTGCGCTTCCTGCCCTATTTCATGGCCCTGGTCGCCTGGGTCGTGTCCCGCACGCGCGGGGTCGGCATCCTGCTGGCGACGCGGCATCTGTCGCGCAACCGCGGCCTCTACACGGCGCCCATGGTGCTGCTGGTCCTGACCCTGTCCCTGTCCACGTTCACAACCTCGCTGGCCCAAACCCTGGACAACCACCTGTGGGACCAGATCCACTACGAGGTGGGCGCCAACTCCCGCCTGGTGGAGCTGGGCTACTTCCCCGACGCCGGCAGTGGAGTGCCGGGCGGGGGCGGCACGGACGCGGTCCTGGCGGATCCGAACGCCCAGCAGAGCTGGACCTTTGTGCCGGTGTCGGAGCATCTCCGGCACGAGAACATCACCAAGGCGACGCGCCTGGCCGAGTTCGAGGCGGCCATCCAGCTGCAGGGGGACTGGCGGCCCGTGCAGTACCGCGGCCTGGACCGGCTGGATTTCCCGACCGTGGCCTTCTGGCGCAACGACTTCGCGTCCGCCAACCTCGGCTCGCTGATGAATTCGCTGGCGCTTGATTCGGCCGGCGTGCTCATGCACGGGCCGTTCATGCGACGCAACACAATTCGGGTCGGGGACACCGTGCGCATGCGCTTCATCCGCTACGGGATGCGGGGCGAGGCGGACATGACGGTTCTGGGCGAGTTCGACTACTTCCCCGGCTGGTATCCGGAGGACGGCGCCCTGGTGGTCGGCAACCTGGACTACCTGTTCGAAACCATGGGCGGCCAGTTCCCGTATGACGTGCTGGTCGAGACGCTGCCCAACACCGACTTCGAAACCATGCAGCGCGACCTGTACAAGTTCGACATCAATGTCCTCAACTACTACTCGGCGCGGCAGAGCATCGCATCCGAACAGGCACAGCCGCAGCGCCAGGGCCTGTTCGGCGTCCTGTCGGTCGGCTTCGTGGCATCCGCCATCCTGACCATCCTGGGGTTCCTGCTTTACACGCTGTTTTCCTTCCGCCGCCGCTTCATCGAACTGGGCACCCTGCGCGCGGTCGGATTGTCGCGCCGGCAGATGAGTCTGTTTCTGGCCTGGGAACTGGCGTTCCTGATTGGTGTCGGCATCGGCATCGGAACCCTGCTGGGCTACTTCATGAGCGATTCCTTCATCCCCTACCTGCAGGTGGGCACCAGTCCGGAGGACGTGACGCCGCCCTATCAGGTGGACATCGCCTGGGACGCCATCACGCGCGTCTACGCCCTGTTCGGACTCCTCTTCGTCTCGGCGCTCATGGCCCTGGTGGTTTCGCTGCTGCGCATGCGGATTTTCCAGGCCATCAAGCTGGGTGAAACCGTCTGACGGAACCGACCATGTCTGGCAATATCCACAACTACATCGTCTGCGACGGCCTGGTCAAGATCTACAAGATGGCCGATCTGGAGGTGGTGGCCCTGCAGGGCCTCAACCTGACGGTGGGCGAGGGCGAACTGATGGGCATCGTGGGCGTGTCGGGCTCCGGCAAGTCCACCCTCATGAGCATTCTGGGCGGCCTGGACCGTCCCACGGCCGGCCAGGTCAAGGTGGCCGACACCGACCTGCTGAAGCTCTCCGACCGCGGCCTCAACCGGTACCGCCGGGAGCAGGTCGGATTCGTCTGGCAGCAGAGTGCCCGCAATCTGGTGCCCTACCTCAACGCCATCGAGAACGTGAAGCTGCCCATGACGCTGGCCGGCATCGGCGGCCGCGTGAAGCGGGAGCGATCCGAGTACCTGCTGGAGTCCGTCGGCCTCGGGGATCGCATGCGGCATTCGCTGCGGGAACTGTCGGGCGGCGAGCAGCAGCGCGTGGCGATTGCGGTGGCCCTGGCCAACGATCCGGTGCTGCTCCTGGCCGACGAGCCAACGGGCGAGGTGGATTCGGCAACGGCGCAGATGATCTACGACACGATCGCCCACCTCAACCAGGAGTTCAACCTCACGACCATGATCGTGAGCCATGATCCGGAAATCGCGCGCCAGGTCAACCGGGTGGTGGCCATCCGCGACGGCATGCTGGCCAGCGAGACGCGGCGCCAGATGGTGTTCGACGGGGAGACCGACGAGGAAAGCGAACCGGGCATGGCCTTCGACGAACTGGTCATTCTGGACTCTGCCGGCCGCCTGACGATTCCCAAGGAAGTGCTGGAGCACTTCTCGATCAAGGGCCGGGCCACCATCGACATCTCCGACGAGGGCATCCTCATCCGGCCGGCCGAAGAGCACATCGACGCCCCAGAACTGGAGGCACACCTGGAGGACGAGCGACGGTTCCTGGAGGAAGCCACGATGGGTACCCGGCGCCGCGGTTTCTTCGGCCGCATGTTCGGGCGCCGCCGGCGACAGGCCGAGACCGGGACGGGCACAGCCGACACAGGACAGGAATGACGAGCATGAACGGCGACAACGGTGTGGAGGGCTCCGCCCCCGCCATCCTGACGGAGGAACTGACCCGTACCTACCGCATGGGGGGACAGGACATTCCGGCCCTGCGCGGCGTCAACCTGGTGGTGCCGGAGGGACGCTACATGTCCCTCAAGGGCCGCTCCGGCAGCGGCAAGACCACCCTGCTCAACTGCATCGGCGGCCTGGACACGCCCACCTCCGGCGTGGTCCGGATTTTCGGCGAACCCATCGACCAGTGGACCGAACGCAGGCTCACCATGTGGCGACGCATGACGGTCGGTTTCGTCTTCCAGTCCTTCGGTCTCATGCCGTCGCTCTCCGCCTACGAAAACGTGGAGCTGATGCTGCGGATGTCCGGGGCCAAGGGCCGGCAGCGCCGGGCCAAGGCCGTGGAGTGCCTCGAACTCGTGGGGTTGACGCGCTGGATGCACCATCGGCCCTTCGAACTTTCCGGCGGACAGCAGCAGCGCGTGGCGATCGCCCGCTCCCTGGCCAACTCCCCCCGGTTGATTCTGGCGGACGAGCCCACCGGGGAACTCGATACGCAGACGGCCCGCGAAATCCTGGGCCTGTTCCAGAAGATTGTGCGCGAGCAGCAGGTGACGGTGCTCATGGTCACGCACGACGGCCTGTCCGACGAGTACGTCGACGAAATTCTGTATCTCAGCGACGGCGCGATCGCCGAACAACAGCCGGCCGTCCGGGAACGGGATCGCGCGATTCCCAATCCTGCCGATGTCAGGGTCCTGCCCGTCGCCGACGCGCAGGCGGCCGCACCCGACACCGAAGAGGCGCCGGACCCACCGTCCGCGCCGGCCGAGTCCTGAACACCAACGCCGCCAGGCCCGACGGACTGGCGCTGTTCGATCCCGACAGGGGCAGGCACCTGCCCACGCTGCTCGACCGGGGGAGGCATTTCCACGAGGCGTTCGGGCTGGTGTTCGCCACCCCCTTCCCCTGTCCCGAGCTGTTTGCGATCCCCCCGTCGGAACCGGATGTGGAGGTGGTCTACGGACCGGTGCCGTCCATCACCCAACCGGTGTTCAACGGCTCGTGGAACCAGATCCAGTTTGTTGACGGGGCATTCCTGTACAACAAGACCGGTGTCACGCGGGCACTGGTCAGCGACGGTTGCCGCATCATCCTGCAGCGCGTTCCCTGGGTACACGACGACGAGGTCCGCTACACGTTCCTGTCCATCGTCATGACGGCCCTGCTGCTGCAGAGGGGCATCCTGCCCATGCATGCCAGTGCGGTTGCGGCGCATGACGGAGCCGTCCTGTTCATGGGGCCCTCCGGTGCCGGCAAGTCGACCCTGGCCGCGGAACTGGTGCGCAGGGGCCATCCCCTCCAGGCCGACGACATTGCGCCCATCGTGCTGGACAGCGGCAGACCCGAAGTGGTGCCGGGCTTCCCGCAGTTGAAGCTGGCCCTGGATGCCGCGGAACATCTGGACCAACCGCAGGCCGGCGTGGCCCGGGTCCGTCCCGGCGAGGCCAAACTGAGCGTTCTCAGCCATGATCGGTTCCACCGTCGGCGACTGCCCCTGAAGGCCGCCGTGCTGCTGGAGCCGTCCGCCGTGGACCGCGTGCGCATGCGCAAGCTGGATTCCGTGGCGAAACTGAAGGCGCTTGTAAAGTACACTTTCAACCAGTCGTTCCTGGACGGTCTTGGCCGGCGCGGCCAGCACTTTGGACAGGTGGCCGCCGTGGGCAATGCCACCGACGTCTTTGCCGTCCAGCGCCCGGACACGGGCTGGCAGTTGCCGGCCCTGGCCGATTTCATCGAACACGAGCTTCTTGCCTCCTGAGTGCCATGGCGACGAAAACGGAGATTCACCTGGCCACGCGGGTCCAACAGTCCCCGAATCCCATTGCGACCAGTCCGGTCGACGAGGATTTGATGATGTTCAGCCAGGAGCGGAACAGCTACTTCGCGCTGCAGGGACCGGCGCGCGCCATCTGGGAGCGCATCGCGCAGCCGATTGTGGTCGAGCAGCTGTGCGAGGAGCTGACCGCCGAGTTCGACGATGTGGACATCGACGAGTGCCAGCGGGACGTAATCGCCTTCCTGACCGAACTCCAGGATGAAGGGCTCATCCGGATCATCGATTGAGACCTGGCGCCTCCGCCTGCACACCCTGCGGCGGTGGGACCCCCTGCGGCGCACGCTGGCCTGGCAGGCCTTTTGGTGGCTGGGCTGGTATCGTCTCCTCATTCTGACGGTCGGTTTCCGCCGGTTCGTCTGGCTGCACGGCTGGTTCATGGCGGAGACCTTGCGCGGGGCGGCCCCCGCGCAACGGCATCTGGCGTCGGAAATCGGATTCGCCGTCCGGCGCATGGCCGATCACACCCCTTGGCAGAGTGCCTGCCTGCCCCAGGCCCTGGCCGCGCAGCGCATGTGCCGCCGGCGCGGCTTGGGCAGCACCCTCTACCTGGGCATGGCCCGGAGCGGGGACACCGAGATTGAGGCCCATGCCTGGCTGCGTTGCGGCGATGCCATCCTGACCGGAGAGGAGGAGATGGACGACTTTGTCCCGGTGGCCAGCTACGCTTTGGATGTCGGTGTCCTGTTCCGCGAACGGCGGGTGCGTCTTGGCCCGTTTATCGGGGATGTGAGTTTATAGTTGGGAACGGTTCATTTTTGCGGTATAGGCAAGGGAGCACCTTCCATGCAGGCCTTGGTCGATCGCCTTCTTCGGGACGGGGTTAATCTGGGGAACAACATCCTCAAGGTGGACGGGTTCATCAATCATCAGCTGGACCCGCACCTGACCCGGGAGATAGGGAAGGCCTTGGCACGGCAATTCCGGGAGGCGGAGGTGGCCGATGTCACCAAGGTGGTGACGGCCGAGGTGAGCGGCATCGCATTCGCGCTGCAGACCGCCATGGAGCTGGGGGTCGAATCCATCTATGCCCGCAAGGTGCGTCCGGTCACGATGCCGCGGGACAGCTACACCCGCCGGGTGACCAGCCCGACCAAGGGCCACGAGGTGGAGATTGTGCTCAATCCGGAGTACATCGGGCCACAGGACCGGGTGCTGCTCGTGGACGATTTCCTTGCTTCCGGGGAAACGTTGGCCGCACTCCACGATTTGGTTTCGCAGTCCGGGGCGAAGGTCACCGGCTTTGGCTGCGTCATCGAGAAGTCCTTCCAGGAAGGCCGCCGCGTGCTGGCCCCGTACGGCCTGCCCATCGTCTCGCTGGCCATGATTCAGTCGATGGACAATGGGGGCATCAAGGCGGTGGCCACGCCACCGGAACTGTGCCGCGCGCCCGGCTCAACGACAATGGCCTGAATCGGCCGCGCAATTTCGCCCGGCCGTCCTGACGCAATCCGCCGCACGGTCCGGATCCCGTTTCGGAAACCGCCGTGACCGCGTCCGGTTCCAGCCCCCTGCCTTCCCGCCGGCGCGGGCACATCGGCGACTCCGTGGTCAGGCACGACGCGGAGGCCAAGGTTACGGGCCGCGCCCGTTTTGCGGACGATGTCCGTCTGCCCGCCGCCAATTGGATGGAGGTGGTGTTCGCCGGAGTACCGCACGCCCGCCTGCGCCGCCTGGATCTGGCGCGGGCCCGGCGCATGCCCGGTGTCGTGGCGATCCTGACCGACGCGGACGTACCGGACAACCGGTACGGCATCGTGTTTCCCGACCAGCCCGTGCTGTGCGGCCTGAACTCCACCGAGGCGGCCCGTACGGTGCGTTGGCCGGGCGACCGCCTCTGCTTGGTCATCGCCCGGACCCGGCGTCAGGCCCTGGCGGCGGCGGCGGCGGTGGAGGCGGAGTGGGACTTTCTGCCCGTGGTCTCGGATCCGGCCGCCGCCCTGGCCCCGGGCGCGCCCGAACTGCACGACTACGACGCACGGCCGGTCCCCACCCTGGCACGCGGGTCGAACCTGCTGTGCCGGCAGAACATCCGCCATGGGGACTGGGAAGAAGCCTTGGCCCGTTCGCCCGTGACGGTCTCCATGCGGGGCAGCACGCAGTGGCAGGAACATGCCTACATTGAAACCGAGGCCGGCTCGGCCTGGCTGGACGGGCGGGGCCGGGTCTGCGTGCGAACCGGCGGCCAGTGGCTGCACGACGACCGCCACCAGATTGCGGCGGCCCTGCAGCTGCCCGAGGATCGCGTCCAGGTCTCCTACGCGGCGATTGGCGGCGGCTTCGGCGGCAAGGAGGATGTGCACCTGCAGGTGGTTCTGGCACTGGCGGCCTGGAAGACGGGCGAACCGGTGCAGGCGGCCTGGAAGCGGTACGACAGCCTGCAGCACACGCACAAGCGCCATCCTTTTGTCTTTGACGGCATTCTCGGGGCCGACCGCGACGGTCGCCTGACGGCCTTGGAGCTGGACATCCTGGGCGATGCCGGCCCCTATGCCAGTACCAGTCCCGCGGTGCTCGGCAACACGGCGGTCTGTGCCGCCGGTCCCTACAACATTCCCGCGGTTCGCATCACGGCGCGCCTGGCCGTGACCAACAATCCGGTCACCGGTGCGTTCCGTGGTTTCGGCGGTCCGCAGGGCGCTTTCATGATCGAGTCCCTGATGAACCGGCTGGCCTGTGAACTGGGGATGGATGCCGCGGAGTTGCGGCGGCGCAATGTGTGGTCGGACGGCTCGTTGATGTGCACCGGGTCGCCGGTGCCTCCCGGCTGCCAGGCCGCCGAGGTGTTGGAAGCGGCACTGGCCGCGGCCAATCGCCTGCCGCCCCCGGATCCCCTGACCAGGGGCTGGGCACCCGGTCCCCGGCGCGGGCGGGGTCTCGCGCTGGCCGTGAAGAACATCGGTTTCGGTCACGGTACGGTGGACGAGTGCCACGCCTGGGTGGAGCTGCACGGGGGAGGCGAAGTGGAGGACGTGCATGTGGGCACGGTCGGCGCGGATATCGGTCAGGGCGCGCACTCCGCCTTCCGGCAGATGACCGCCGACCTGCTGGACATCGACCTGGAGCGGGTCCACCTGCATGCGGACAGCACGGACGATGCCGAATCCAGCGGCAGTGCCTCCGCCTCGCGCCTGACGGTGTACACGGGTGCGGCCCTGCACGGCGCGGTGCAACAGGCACTGGCGCAGTGGGAGAACGAGGAGCGTCCGGCACGCGGCGAGCACGTGTTCAGGACGAACAGGACCACGGCCATGGATCCGGAGACGGGCCGCGGGAACCCCTTCTATACGTTCGGGTACTGTGCCCAGGTGGTGGATGTGGACGTTGATCCCGAGACCGGCAAGGTGCAGGTCCTTCAGGTCGTCTCCGCCAACGACGTGGGCCGGGCCGTGAACCCCCAACAGATCGAGGGCCAGGTGGCCGGTGCCGTGGCCCAGGGACTGGGCTGGGCGCTCTGGGAGGACCTGCGCGTGGAGGACGGGCGGGTCCTGAACCGGGGACTGGAGACCTATCTGCTGCCGACCGCCCTGGACATGCCCCCCCGCATCGTGCCCGTGATCGTCGAGGACGGTGCACCGGAACATCCGCTCGGTGTCAAGGGCATGGCCGAGATGCCGCTGCTGCCCACGGCGCCGGCCCTGGCCTCCGCCATCCGGGACGCGGTGGGGGTGAATCTCGGTGATTTGCCGTTTACCAGTGAACGCATCCGCCGGGCCGTGGCGGCACGCCGCGGGCCCAAACTGGTCGGGAACGGCAGTTGTCAGGGGCTGTAAGTGTAAGATTAAGTGTTAATCCGCGTCACCAGCCAGCGAGGCTGACGAGTCAAATGACATTCTCCGCCACGGGCCCCATTCCGCGTCGTGTTGTGATTACCGGTTTGGGCGCCCTGACCCCCATGGGGTTGTCAGCCGCCGAAACCTGGGACAATGTGCTGGCCGGCCGCTCCGGCATCGGTCCCATGACCCGGTTCGATCCCAGCGAAATCAAATCCAAGATCGCCGCCGAAGTGAAGGGTTTCGATCCCCTCAACTTCATGTCGCGCAAGGAATCGCGCAGTCTCGACACCTATTCCCGCTTTGGCGTGGCCGCCGTCCAGGAAGCCATCAAGGATGCGGGCCTGGAGTTCTCGCGGGAGGACATCCAGCGGGTGGGGGTTACCATCAGCAGTTGCGTGGGCGGCATCGAGGACTACACCAATTCGGTCAAGACCCTGCTCAAGCGCGGCATGCAACGGGTGTCGCCGTTTCTGGTGCCGCGCATGCTGGTGGACAGCCTGGCCTCCCGCATTGCGGTCCGCTACGGACTGCAGGGTCCCACGATGGGGGTCACGACCGCCTGTTCCACGGGCCTGACGGCCCTGTGCCAGGCCTTCGACCAGGTGCGCTTCGGTTCCGTGGACATCGCCATCTGCGGCAGTTCCGAAGCAGCCATCGTGCCGCCGATGGTGGCCGGTTTCGACGCCATGGGCGTGCTCAGTTCCAACAACGACATGCCGGAGGAGGCCGCCAAGCCGTTCGACAACGAACGGGACGGGTTCGTCATCGGCGAGGGTTGCGGGATCATGATCATGGAGACCCTGGAACACGCCCGCGCCCGCGGTGCCCGGATTTACGCCGAGGTGGCCGGCGGGGGCATGAGCAACGACGGCAACGACATGGTGGCCATGGAGAAGAACGGCATCGGCATCCAGAACGCCATGCGCGTGGCGCTCCACCATGCCAAGCAGCTGCTGGGGATTGATGCCAGCGATGTGGACTACATCAACCCGCACGGCTCCGGCACCAAGCTCAACGACAAGGTCGAGACCCACGCCATCAAGGGTGTCTTCGGCGAGCATGCGTACGATGTCAACATCAGCAGCACCAAGAGCATGATGGGCCACCTGATGGGGGCCGCCGGGTCCGTGGAGGCCATCATGGCGGTCAAGTCGGTGGACGAGGACACGGTGCCTCCGACCATCAATCTGCACACCCCGGATCCGGACTGCGATCTGAACTACACTCCCAACGTTGCGCAGCAACGGCCGGTGCAAGCCGCCATGAACAACAGCATCGGCCTGGGCGGCAACAACACCAGCATGATTTTCAGCAAGCCGGACTGAGGTGCCTGGGCGCCCGGTTTGGCAAGGGCTTTCACTATGGCCGTCATCCAAAACGGAACGGGACCCGCGGACGACACGGTGTCGGTGCCGATGGTCAACGGTGCCGACGGCGCGTCCGCTCCGGTCGCGCAGGTCCGGACGGATCCCCTGGCCACGTTCCCGGCCCACGGCCCGTACGCCCAGATGGTGGGCTGGGGCTATGTGACTCCCAGGAAGGTGGTTACCAACAACGACCTGGCCAACATTGTCGACACGTCCGACGAATGGATTCGGCAGCACACCGGCATTGTGTCGCGCCACATCGTGACCGACGAGTCCGAAACCTCGGCCACACTGGGAGCCCAGGCGGGACGGCAGGCCCTGGACGTGGCCGGGGTTCCACCACAGAAGGTGGGCCTCGTCATCTGTGCCACCAGCACGCCGACCCATGTGTTTCCGTCCACCGCCAGCCAAATCCAGGACGACCTGGGTTGCATCAACGCCGGTGCCTATGACCTGAGTGCCGCCTGTTCGGGATTTGTCTATGCTCTGGCCATGGCCCGGTCGGCCATTGTGGCGGGGGATGCGGAATATGTCCTGGTTGTCGGGGCGGAGGTGATGAGCCGGTTTGTCGACTGGACCGACCGGTCGACCTGCATCCTGTTCGGCGACGGGGCGGGGGCGCTGTTGATTGCGGCCAGCGATGTCAAGGGTGGCATCGGGGCCTGCGAGCTGGGCAGTGACGGCTCCGGGGGGGATCTGCTGACCCTGCCGGCCGGCGGCAGTGCCCGCCCGGCGACCTTGGAGACGGTTAGCAGCGGCGAGCACTTCATTCGCATGGACGGTCCGGCCGTGTTTCGGTTTGCCACGCGGGTGATGGCGGATGCCACGCGGTCGGTTCTGCAGAAGCAGGGCTGGACGCTGGACGACCTGGATCTGGTGATTCCGCACCAGGCCAACAGCCGCATCATTCAAAACAGCGTAATCAAGCAGCTCAAGATCCCGCCCGAGAAGGTCTTCATCAACATTGCCGAGTACGGCAACACCAGCACGGCTTCGATACCGATTGCCCTGTGCGAAGCACTGGCCGAGGACAGAATCAGCCCAGGCAAGAATTTGGTTCTGGTCGGGTTTGGCGGGGGCCTCAGCTGGGGAGCCCTGGCCGTGAACTGGTCGGTTTCACAACAGGATGTGTCGCGCCACTGGTGGCAGGGGGCCCGGCAGCAGGCGGCCTACCGCGCCGGTGCCGCGCGCAGCATGTGGCGCCGCGTGGAACGCAGGTTTGCCTCGCGCCGCGATCGCAGCTGAATTGTCGCCGGCCGCATGGCTGGCCGTGCCGGAAGTTCAACCGGGCACAGGCACCCGGCGGCGGGTCCGCGCGCGGGTGCGCCGGAGGACTTTCTGAGCGACCCGCGATGCCGGCGTGTAGCCGTCGGGCTCAGCCGGCCAGCGTGGTTGGAAGTGGATCCGGCCGGTCGCCGGACGAACCGACACGGAACCGGATCAGGTCCATTTGTAGCGTGCCGGCTGCACCGCAGGCAGATCGGTCAGGTCCGCGACATCGTGCCCGTCCGCCTTGAGGCCGGCTTGCTCAATGATGAGGTTGGCCAGCTCCGCACGGTAGCGGGTGTCTTCCCGCTGCAGGATGCCGGGGTCCAGTTCGTCCCCGGCATTGTGATAGACCTGCAGATAGATGTTCTCGTAGGTGGGATCGAAGCGGCGAACCCAGATGTCGACGCGTTCGATCTTGTCCCACGTCCAGAACTTGTTCATGGCCCACAACCGGAACGGATTGCGCACCTGCAGGCCCTCGCTGGACACGATGAAGGTTTCGTTCATTTCCAGCAGGTTCGAATAGAGCAGCAGCACGCCCCAGGCGAAAAAGCTCCAGGCAATCGCCTCCGCGAAGAAGGTGTCGGTCAGGTTCATGGTGAACGCAAGGCCGCCGCCCAGGATCAAGCCCACCGATGACGCGACATTGCGCTTGAAGCCGGTGAAGCGAATCGGTTCCATCGAGGCTGATTCGGAGGTTGGGGCGGACATGGTCATGGGTTTCGTCTCTCTCAACTGGGCCGGATTATAGCCGACACCCGGTGTTCGAGGGCATGCCGGGGACGCCCGCGACGGGCGGTACAACCCCTGCGCGTCACACTTGCCTGCAGGATTGCACACAGTTGGTACGGTCTTTGCACTCGGCTTCCACAGGAGCGTCCCACACTCCATGCCGTTGGGGTCTGGTCAGCAGAGAGGAGCAACACATGAATTACCTGGACCAGTACGTCGCTCGGGAAATGTACGAGGAACGGCTGCAGGAGGCCGCCGCACAGCGTCGGGCCCGCAAGGTCCAGCGTTTGCGGAAGCCACCGGTTGCGTCGCCCCTGCGGCAGTGGACCGCCCGGCTTTTGATCGGTATCGGTACCCGCATCCAGGGACCGCGCCCCATCTCGCCGGCACCTGTCTGATATCGGCGACAAACCATTCCCGCTTATCGAGCGCCGTCCCGCGCATCCTGCAGCGGCCCCGGTAATCCGGGGTCGCTGCGCGTCCGGGCTTCAGTTTGGCGGTGGCATGCCGAACTCCCGCTCGAGCATGGGCCAGCTTCCGCCCGGATCCGACTCGATCAGCGGGACCAACACCGGCAGGAGCCCCCGTTCATCCCGGATGGGTGCCGGTTCCGGAACACGGCGGAGGGGGGCGGTTCCGCTTTCGATCCATGGTTCGGGCCACCCCAGGGTGGCCGGCGCCGGCCCGGGACCGGGACTCCACACGGGCCGCCAATCCCCCGGATTGGCGGAAGGGTGGAAAAGGTCGAACCGCTGGTCAACCCCGTGCCAGACATTGCGGACCGGACAAGGCTGCCCGGTGACTGTCAGGGTCAGTTGGCACAGGCGGGCGAAGTTGGAAGCAAAGGTGCGGGGTGACGCAGCCGGCGTCAGATGGCGCACTAGGATGTCCTTCAGGCGCAGGGCCCGGGCATCCCGGGAGCGAACCTGTACAAGGGCCTTGTGGACGCTTCCGGCCGAGGCGGTGGCCTCAAAGCGAATGGGACTGTCGGCCTCGGTCACGGGAGTCCGCGGCGATGCGTCCTGAACAATCCGCGTGAACGCCGCCCCGGCTCTCCGGTTGCCGGCGAACAGGATCAGGGTGAAGGACGGTCCGAGTTCCGTCAGGGCGACACCCAGGAGTTGGGCCATCCTAATCAGGTTGGGTTGCATCTCCGTCGCCATGTCGTAGCCGCCGCAGCACAGGATCAGGTCGGGAGCCGCCTGCTCAAGGTCGTGGACAAACTCAAGGGGCCGCACGGTGTCGGACATCAGGGTGGTTCCCAGCAAATGGCCTGCCGCGGCCTGGACGATGGTCTCGACCGGCTCCTGCCAGACCGGCGTCAGGGCACAGAGCCAGACGCGGAGCGGGGGCAGTGGGTCCAGTGTCAGGTACAGGCGATCCATGCGCCATGCGGCCGGGACGGTTTCTGGCTCCGCATTCGGCTCCGGCCGGCGGATCTCGGCTCCCACAAGACTGCCGACGTGATCCAGCACCGTGGCGACGGATGCCAGGGCAGGGTCTGTCGCCGACGGCATGTTGCGCTCCGGCAGCAAGGGCTGGTCAAGGTCCAGTGCGTGCCAGGTGATCAGTTGCTGCCGGTCCCCATGCTTCTCGCAGATTGCAGCGTGCACGCGATGGGCTTCGAGGCCAAGACAAAGGGTTGTGGTCATGGAGGCGGCCGGCCAAGGATGCGTAGGGAGTGCGGCATTGGCTCAACCACCCAGCCGAACCAGCCAATCGGTCAGCGACAGCAGGTCCAGCGACTCAAGCAGGCCTTCCAGAAAAGCACCCAGCAAGGTCATGCGGGAGGTCATCAGGCGGGCGAACACCATGCCGGCGGTCAGCATCAACAGCGGCTGACCCAGGGCCGCCACACTTTGGACCACCCCTGCCACCCGGTCCGGCAGGTTCTTGATTCTGCTCCCTGCCGCGGCGCCGGCCAGCAGTGTCAGGCCGGTAAGGAGCGAGGTGGCCAGCAACTGCCACCCGGTCCGGTTGGCAACGGTCATCTGTGGAATCAGGGTTCCCACCAGCATCCCGCCGACCAGGGTTGCCGCGGTGAAGGCCAGAATCGCGGTGGCCGCCAGGGAGGCGGCCGCCTTCAGGATCCGGATCGGCGCTGCGTAGGGGTTCAGGGGGCTGGTTGGCGCCGGAGGATGGGGCAGGCAGGTTGCCAAGGCCAGCAGCAGGAACAGCGACACCGGCACGGTCACCGCCGCCGGCCATGCGCCTGTGCGGACAGGGGCCGCGATCCGGGGCTGGATCAGGGTTGTCCAAACCAGAATGAACAGCCAGCCGATGGTTGCGCCCACCAGCACATACTGCAGCAGCCTGGCAATGCGGTGTTCGCGCCAGATCATGCTGAACAGGCCCAGGGACACACACAGGCCGACCCAAAGCCCGATTTTCTCCATGCCGACCGGTTCCATGGATTGGGTCCGGTTTCACGGTTGCGGCGCCATGCCGCGCGCCAGGAGGGTGCCGACGACGACAAGCACCAAGGCCATGGACAGCCAGCCTTGGAAACGCGACAGGGCAAGCGTATGCCGCGTCAGGTCCTCCGCGGCGCTGCCCGCCAGAGGTTCCGCCAGATGGTGTGCATCGCCGATGCCGCTCACAACTCCCGCCAGTTGGCCCGTCTCGAGATAGGGGCCAAGCAGGGGAGCCGCCGCCGCGCTGGTTACCGCCAGGACCGGCACCTGTGTTGCGGGTGAGACGAGTTCCAGCCAGTGAACGACGTCAATGGCCTGATCGGTGACGATGAGGTGCAGGTGGTAGTCCGAAGCCCGCAGCCGTTCCCGTACCGCGGAGCCGGACGCTGGATTGCCACTGTTTTCGTTGGCCACATCCGCCCCGCGGCTCGCTGTCATTGCGGGGAGGGCGGCGGGTCCGCCCGGCCAATACGCCATCGCCAAGTCCGTTGTCATGCCGATGGGCATGGCTCCTTCAGGCAAACTCCTGAGCAATGCAGTGCGGACATCGTTGAGCACGGCCTGGACCCGCGGCAGAGCCAAGGGATGTTGACTGAAAAAGGCCAGGGACGTGGCGGACCGCAACAATACTGTCAGAACGGGTGCCGCCGCCGTGTCCAATTCCCCGGCGACTCCCGGGTGGTTTTGCCAAAACACCAGCACGCGTGACACGTCGTTGAGTTCGACGAGGTGGCGGGCCGCAGGCTGGCTGCCACCGTATTGGTAGGGCACGTCCTCGCCGATGCCGGGGGCGAAGATCGTCGCCAACAAGGCAGTCGCCAGCAGGAACAGCATGGGCCATCGGATCTGTGCAAAACGTGGGAAGACCCCGCGGACTGTGTTTTGGACGGCACCGGTCGGAACCCCCACTCTGGGTAGGCCCTGCAGGTGCTGGACTGTATCCGGGCCCAAGGTTTTGCCGCCGGCCACGGGTTCCTCCCATGCGAACGGGTGCGGAAGGTCCGGTCGCGGCAGAAGGCCTTCCAGATCCGAGATGACCGGCCGGCCCGCGGGTTCCTCCTGTCGGGGTGGCTCCTCCACGGGTTTGGTCGGCCCTGCAGGCGGTGCCGGTGGATCCGCCGGAGGCTGCCTGTCGTCCGCCTCGGTCGCATCTTCCCTGCCGACATACTCCAGGCGGGCGCCACACGCGAGGCAGTAGGGCTCGTGGACGGGGTTTTCGTGGCCGCAGTGCCGGCAGCCGACTTGCCGCATGGGCATGGCGGATCAGGTCTCCGAAGTGTCGTATGGGGGTGCCGGAGCATCATCCGGGTCACGGTGTCCGGCTGCGGGAATCAGGTGCTGTGCCAGGAATGCGCAGGCGGCGATGACGGTACCCAGGAGCACGCCCCTAATGACCGGTGTGCCGAACAGGGCGAAGGAACTATCCAGCCAGCGCTGGGCCGGCTGCGGCATGAGCGGTTGTAGCCACGGCAATTGCAACGCCAGGACCGCCAGGAAGCCGATGGTAAACCAGCGATGGCCCGTGCGGCGCCGGCGCAGGGCCAAGATGTATGCCCCGGCCAAACTAAAAAACGTGGCTGCCATCAGGGCTTCTTCGGCCGGGGCGATCACCCAGCGGAACACCCACCCCAGTTGCAGGCTCGCCACGCCCTGCTCGCCGAACAGGCCCATGGTTACGACGCCGATGATCGCAGCCAGCAGGATCAGGCTGTAAAGCCACTCTTCCTCGGCCAACCACACGCGACGCACATGGAAAAGGCATACCTGAACAAGCCCGGCCAGCATGGCCAAGGCAGCCAGCGTTACATAACCGGAGTACACGGGCACAAGAACAAGCTGGGTTGATCCCAGTTGCAACGGACCAACCAGCCGGTCCAGCAGAACCCATGCGGCCACGACGGCGAACACGATCCACCGGGACGTGTGCAGCCATCCGGAGCGAAAAGAGTGCCGAATAATGGAGCGCCCCTATTGGCCGGCCATGAAGCGGACCAGATTGCTTGCCAGCCAGATCAGTGCGACCACAAGCCACACCCACCGTACCCAACCGTTGGTCCTGGGTGCGGGACCGTGCCTCTCCGGGAAGATTTCCGGACTCCATGTCGGTGCCCGAGTCGAGTCCAGCATCACCTGGCGATCATTCGCCGTTGCGGCGACCAGGGAATGTTGCAGATGGGGCGGATTGGGTTTCCTGCCTTGCAGGATCCCGTTGACCATCCCCCGCCGTGACTGTATGTTCAGGGCCGAGGTCGTCATGCCGAGTGTGGGGCCGCACCAGGCGACGCCGGGCGGTGAAGGGTGGCGCGGCCGCGGCGGGGCGCCCGGCGATGTGGATTCCAGAGCACACGAGGCCAGCAGCCAGCCCAGTCCGTCGCCTTGGCAGCAGAACGCGGCTCCGGTGTTCCGGGCTGTCTGGCGGTGCCATTCTTCCAAGGCCGCATGCACTTGAAGTTGTCCGGCTCCGATCAGGTCTCCTTCAAGCCAAAGGATTGGCTGCCGGGCAGCCTCCACCGCCTCATAGCCGGCACGGCGCCAAAACGCCACCAACGATGATCTACGCATCATCGGGATGGGTTGGTTCCGGATTGTGGACCTTGGGGGGCAATCCCATGAGTTGGAGGATCCTGGACCTGGGTGCCGGTACCCCCAGCACTGTCATCAACGGCTGCAACGCCAGGAGCAGGTGTCCGGCGGCGAATGCCAGCGGGGCATGGCCCGCGAGCATGAGTGCGACCAGTTCCCGCCACGCCGGGATGTCCGACCGGACGGTAGCGGAGGCGGTATTGTCCGCCATCGATTGTTGCACGCCGGTATTCCGGTTGTTGGTTGACATGTCGAGGGTTCGGTCTTCGCTGCCTGAATATAACCGACTTTCCGCTGCCGGCCGTCAAGACTGCATGACAGCGACAGCGGCAGCGCCCGGAGCGAATGCCGGGTGTCGGCTGCTGTGTTACGATTTTCTGCGTTTCGCCGCCTTCATCGCCCGGTTTGCGTCCCTTCGGACAAACCCGCCTCCGCAGCGCGGGGCAGGCATGCATCCACGCGAACCCCAACAATCCTCCGTGCGAATCACTTCCCAGCTGTTTCATCCGAGCCAGCGTGCGAAGAGGGGCAGGGACCTGCCCAATCTTTTTGTGCGTCCTCGGCCTGGATGGGTCCGGTTCGTCGCCCAAATCCTGGTTGTGGTCTGCCTGTGGCCAGCCACAGGCCAGTCTGCTGCGTCGTTGGCCCAGACTGGGGTCAGTGGCTACACCTACTATGTGCAGCCCGGCGACACCTGGTTCGCCATTGCCCAGGCGACCGGCCAAACCATTTCCCTGCTGCAGCAGGTCAATCCACAGGCAGTCCGCAACTTCGATCTTCTGTATACCGGCGAGCAAATTTTGGTACCGTCCGCCGGGCAGCCGCGGTATCACGATGTGCAGCCGGGAGAAAGTCTGGCATCGGTTGCCAGCACGTATGACGTATCGGTTGGACTGCTGGTGGCCACCAATCCCCAGTTGGGTGGCAGTGCAGGATCCTTGGCGGTTGGAGTGCGGCTTCTCATTCCGTTGCTCCATGCGGAGGCGGACAGCCGGAACTCCTTCGAGTTCGACCCGTCCGTGGCCATGGCCAGCCTGCCGGAAGGCGTGGTGGTTCCGCAGAGCTACCGGGTTCAGCCGGACGCGCCGGGTCTGCAGTCGGAGGATGCCGTCGGCGGCAGCCTGATTCCCAATCCCGTCCTGCCGCCGCCGGTCTGCACGGAACCTGCCGGATACGCGGACTTCATTCGCAGTGCCCTCGACTACTGGCAGGGCAAGGCACAAGGCATTGCCCGCAGTGCCGGCTTGTGCAATTTGGTTGTGGGTGAACTGTTGGACGGCCAGGATGTCAATGGCGACGGCTTCAACGATCTGCTGGTCACGCTGGAGAGCGGCGGTTCGGAACCCAATACTCCGGACCGTACCGATTTGCTGCTGCTGCATTGGCTTGGGGAAAACCTGCAACCGGCGTTGCAGACCAGGGCCTCGGGACGCGTGTCATTGCTTGCGGCCGGGGATGTCAACTCCGATTTGCGCCGGGATCTGGTCTGGACGGATCAGTCCTGCGGGGCGGTTGCCTGCTACACCCGCGTTTATGCCATGAGTTGGGATCAGAAGACGGCAACCTGGCGCGACTGGACCGAGAAGCCCATTTCCATGGTCAACGCGGATGTGCGTCTGATGGATGCCGACATCTTGGGCGACGGCCTGGCGATTCGCCTGCAGGGTGGCGTGCATCAGGCCGCGGGGGCCGGCCCCCAACGGGCGCGCACGGAGATTTGGGCCAGCCGCCAAGGGCAGCCCTTTGCGTTGCAGGCCCTGGAATTCGGTCCCACCACCCACCTGTACCATGTGGTGCTCGAGGCGCACCTGAAAACGGTGCAGTCCCCGTACCAGGACTTGCACAGTGCCCAACAGTTGTATCGGCAGGTCTTGGCGGACGACAGCCTGCAGGTTTGGCACGACGCCACGGAGCTGGATTTCATGCGGGCCTTCAGTCTTCTGCGGTTGGCTTTCATCGCTTCGTATCAGCAACAGCCCGAAGTGGCGGCGGAGATTGTCAACGTGCTGGAGCAGGCCTATCCGGCATCGCCGTTCGCCGGCCTGGGACGAAACTGGCTCGCGGCCTATACCGGTGCGGGCGATCCCATCGTGGGCTGTGCCGCCGCGCAGGCCTGGGCCAAGGCGCATCCGGCAACCTGGCAATCCTTCGGCCTGTTTGGCTGGTCAAACCCCGGCATGACCCCGGATGCCGTGTGTCCGGTGATCGAAGGCGAGTTTGGACAGCGCCTTGACATCGAACCGGCGGTGGATCCCTCGGCATCCACGCCTCCGGCCGAGTTGTCCCTGTTCCCCAATGCCGAGGAACTGCGCAACCTGTCTCCCGAAGCCTTTGCGGCCTCCGACGACCTGCCCGAGTGCCCGGGTACGCTGGACGGCTATCCGCGCATGATTGAGAGCCTGCTCAACGGACTCCAGGGGGATCTGCTGCTGGTGGAGACATGGCTGCGGCTGTGCGAGGTGGTCTCCGACAGCATTGGGACTCTGTCCCAACTGGACTTGAACGGCGATGGCCACGCCGACACGGTGGCGATCGTGGGACGCCAGGCGACTGACGGCCTGGGCCCCGACGGCTACGGCGGCCGCCTGGCTGTCTACTACGGATCGTTCGGCAATGCCTCCAACCTGATTTTTGAACCGGCCGTGGTTGGTTTGCCGTCCCTGTTGGCGCTGCAGGACCTGAACAACGACACGAAGCCGGAACTGGCCTGGGTGGACGAGGTGTGCAACGCGGTGTGCCTGTCGACCGTGGAGGTTCTTACCTGGAACGGGGACACGGTCAACAACTTCATCGGCAAGGGGGCCGTCATCACCAACGGTACGGCGAGGCTGGCGCCGGTGCCGGACACCAATCCCGGCGACGGCTATCAGATTGTCCTGGAGGGCGGTGTGTCCGGGTTGCTGGATACCGATGTGCAGGTGAGCCACGTGGAGTTGTGGGAGAGCATCGACGGCTTGCCGTTCCACCGGGTTTGGTTTGAGTATGACCCGTTGGATCCGGACAGCCGCTGCCTCGGCCTGAACCTGGTTGAAGCGGACTACCTGTTGGCCGGGGCTCCCTACTACGGCTACGGTCCCGCGATTCAAATGTACGGTGACATTCTCGACAACCCAACCCTCACCACGTGCAGCATTGTGGGCACCAATCCGGATCGGGAGAAGACCCTGCTGCGCGGCCTCGCCTGGTTCCGCCTGGTCCAGGCGCACGGGCTGGCAGGGGACATGCGGTCCAGCATATTGGCCCTGGAGGACATGAAGGCCGATGTGGGCACCGACGCGATCCATGTCCGCATCGCGGATGCCTGGCGCTTAGCCTATGCGGAACATGCCGACCCGGCGCAGGCCTGTCAGGCCGCGCTGCCCATCATCCAACAGGAACCCGCTTCGTGGCAGGTGACGGACCTGTTTGGCCTGGATCACCCGGCCGAGACCGAAACATCGCTTTGCTTCGTCCCGGGTGAGGATTAGGGATCAGCAGCGGCTGGTGACAACCGGCGTCCCGGCCTGCATGGCTTCGGCGACCGGCAGGCCAAACCCTTCGGCCAGGCCGGGAAACAGGAATGCCAGCGACATGCGGTACAGATCCCACTTGACCACTTCGTCCACCCGGTCCGTAAGGAGGACCTGGCCGTCCAGGGCCAGGTCCCGGATCAACGGGGCAGGATGTTGCAGCACGGCCGTATCCCGGTCCGGAAGCCGGCCGGCCAGTACCAGCTTGATTGCAGGGTCGCCGCCCAGGTTCAGATAGCGGCGGTACGCCTTCAGAATGGCAGCCACGTTCTTGCGGCGTTCGAAACCACCCAGATAAAGGAAGAACCGCTCGGGCAGTCCATACGTCGAGCGCAGTTCGCGGATGCGTGCCGGGTTGGGCGGGCCTGCCGGTTCGGACGACGCGCCGTTGAGGGCAACGGCAACCTCGCCCCGGAACTCCGGCACATGCCGATGCAGGGTTTCGGCACCGGCTTGGCTGACGGTGATGACCGCCCGCGCCTTGCGCAGACCCAGCAGGTTGAGGATCAGATAGGCGCGTTGCCGGGGGTGTCGCCGGTATTCCGGACGGAGCAGCGGCACCACGTCGTGGACGGTTACCGCCACCGGTACCGGGTTCCAGAGGGGTGCGGACCAGTAGGGATTCCACAGGACCGCGGCCCGGTGCCGCAGGCACTGCAGCGGCAAGGCAGCCTGTTCCCACCAGACCTTGGCCAAGGGTTCGGGCCCCGGAGGCAACGGAACGGGCAGGAATTCCATGCCGTTGGGCAAGTCCGGCGGCGGGGTCCAACTGCCGGCCAGAGCGGTCGGCAAGGGTACAAGCGTGCGCAACCGAACCTCGGTTTGCAGGGCCGGGAATTCCCTCAGCAGTGCTGTCAGGTATTGACCCGATCCGGTGGTCGGGCGCTGCAGGAACCAGCCGTTGACGAGAACCAGGCGGCGGGTCAAGGGCATCGTTCGGGTTTAGCCATCCACCGGCAGGTCGATGGCCGTGGGCATGAGCAGGGCATTGCAGTGGAGCCAAAAGGCCAGTTCGTGAAAGCGTTCCTCGCGGAATCGGCGTTGGTTGCAGCCAATGGTAAAGGTACGATAGCCCAGTTCGCGGAAACGGCCGCCCGCAATGTCGGCGACGCTCTTGTACACCATGACCACACAAGGTCTGCATGCAAGGGCGACCACGCGTTGAATCAGGGAATCGCCTCCCTGCCGCCATTCGTCGGAGCGCAGCTGGCTGGCGCGCGCGGTCGGCCGCCGCACGAGATCCATAAAGCCAAAGCCTTGGTGGAACAGAACCGAGTCCTCCTGGCCGCGGTCGCTTTCGAGCAGGTTGCCGATGCCGGCGACACGCATGCAGCGCCACAGTTGGCGGCCCAATCGGCCCTGGTAGTAGTGGCCCACCGCCACCGCCGGCGGCGGCGGGTTGATGCCAACGATCAGCGTATGGATGGAGGGAGACACCAGTTCCTTGAGGGTGAGGACGGGCTCGCCGTCCACCAGCACGGTTTCGGTCAAGGGTCCCGGGCTGTGTCCCGGTGCCAACATTGGGGCAGTAGTCATCAACCACCGATGGTTTTCTAAAGATAGAACATTATACTTATAATATAGGTGAAAGCTGATGGCCAGTCAAATTGTGGAGCAGAGCAGACAGTTGTTTGTCGAGGTGGTGCAACCAATTCTCGACATGCGGTTTCCGGAGGTGGCGGCCGAGACGGCGTTCGGCCTGTTCGGCTATGGCTCGGAGGCCCTGGGCCTTGACGACGAACACTCCCGCGACCACCAGTTCGGCTTGCGCATTGACGCCCTGATGCCGGAGCGACTGTTTCAAGCCCATGCCGAGGAGCTGCGGGAGGTGGTCTCGGGTGCGTTGCCCGAGATGTTTCTGGGCATGGCCTTGCGGGAAGGACATGTGGCGGGGGCAGGCTTGGCCCCGGACAGCCTGGAAGGATTCATGCAACGGACCATTGGCCTGCCGGGCGTGCCGGAGACGTTGGCCGAATGGCTGTCGATTGCGGAAGAGGAGGTGACCCACGTGACCAACGGGTGGGTCTGGCGGGACGACTCCGGGCGCTTCACCGAGATCCGGCGCGCCTTCGCGGACTACTGGCCGGAACCTGTGCGCATGCGTCGGCTGGCCCATTGGTGCCGCTACTTCTCCGGAATGGGAGTGTATGCCTTGCAGCGTGCCTTGTTGCGGGACGATCACTACTACGCCAACATCACCGCCAGCCGCAGCGTACGCTGGGCCGTGCAGATGGCCTTCATGCTGGAGCGCAGGTTCTACCCGTACGACAAGTGGATTATGCATCGGTTCTGCGACCTGCCAACCATGTGGCCGAAAATGGGACACCTAGTGGAAGAGGCGGTGCAGCCGGGGACGATGCCTGCCGGGCAACTGATGCTTCTGGAGGAGATGTCGGACATCCTGGATGCGGAACTGGTGGACCAGGGACTGATTGCCTCCCATCCGAGGTTTGCGCGGTCTCCCACGTCCGGGTATCGGGTGTTGGAGCATGCCTATGCGGAACTTCTGCAGCGGTGTCCCGAGGAGATTCGCACCGTGGTGCCCGAATGGGATCAGGTTCAACTGGAGGCGTTCCACAGCGGTTGGGTCGCCGGGCTGCCGGTTGCGGAATGGGACGCGATACTGAACCTGGAACCGGCCAGTGCCCAATCCACGTGATTTGCCCCCGTGCGGCAAAACGTACGGCGGTTGGTTCTTGCCTCAAGGCTTGCGGTCCAGGACGATGCGCCGACTGTAAGTCCACGGGGCTGCCGAGATGTGAGTGGGGGTTTCTTCCAAATGAGGAGTTCTCCTTTGCAGCGGTCCAGGCCGATCAACAGATTGTTGGGTCGGTGGATCCGGGAGGTGTGGGAACCGCTACGGCATGGACAACCATTGCCAAACAACTTGGTCAAGTTACAGTCGCCCTGTTCCACCGGCCAAGCCACGCAGGTTTGGTGATGGGATGCGGTGGCCCGAAGTGTTCGCAACAAGGTCCGGTTGCCGAGGAGCTGGGAGGTACGCAGTGCTGACGGCATGGCGTGGGTAGTGCCTCCAAAGGCCATCGGAACCGGAGGGTACGACGAGGCTGTCTCGCAAAGTACATACGAAGTCGCTTCTCCGCTTGCCTGGATGTCTCGGAGTACACCGGGTCACTTTCCGACCTCCGATTGGAGTGTTACGGGGCGGATGTCCCCTCGGCCGTTTACAGTAACAGCGCGGTGTCAGGTGATTTCCCTACTCAACTAGTGATGCAAGGATCGTCACCAATTGCGAATTGCCTTGCTGCTCAGCCAAGCGAAGCGGAGTCGAGCCACCGGGGGTTCTCGCCTTCGGATTGCCTCCTGCCTTGAGTAGCACTTCAGCGACTTCAGCATGGCCTTCCCACGCTGCTCTATGCAAGGGTGTCCAACCTCGGATGTCCTGGGCATCGACTGGAGCACCACCCACGAGTAGTACTTCGGCGATTGCGGCATAGCCTCCGCTTGCTGCCAAATGCAACGGAGTAGTCGCGCCTTCGCTGTGTGCATCGACTCGGGCACCACCCGCGAGCAGGGATTTGACGACTTCGGTACGGCCTGCCGCTACTGCCATGTGCAACGGGGTTATGCCGCCGCCAGGGCCGGTACCAGCCCGCACGCCGGTGTCCGCGCCGGCCGCGAGCAGAACCTCGGTGACTTCAACGGAGCCGTACCTGGCTGCCATATGTAAGGGGGTCTTACCATAAAAGCTCTGCGCGTTGATTTGGGCACCGGCAGTGATCAGTACCTCAACGATTTCAGTTTGTCCAGACGCTGCTGCCATGTGCAAGGGAGTCTCAAAATTGAACGACTGCGCGTCGACCTGGGCACCGCCAGCAAGCAGGAATTCGGCGAATTCGATATGTCCTTGTTCAGCTGCCATGTGCAAGGGCGTCCAACCATCGGGGTCCGGCGCGTCAACGTGTGCCCCTGCGGAGAGCAGGACTTCGGCTACTTCCACGTAGCCTTGACTAGCTGCCACGTGCAAGGGGATCTCACCATAAAAGCCCTGTGCGTCGACCTGGGCACTGGCGGCCAGCAGGGCTTTGACCATCTCCGCATGTCCTCCACCTGCCGCCGCATGCAACGGATTCCAGTCTTCGTTGTATGCATCGACTCGGGCACCACCAGCGAGCAGGGTTTTGACGACTTCGGTATGGCCTGCCGCTGCTGCCATGTACAACGGGGTTACGCCGCCGCCAGGGCCGGGGCCAGCCCGCACGCCGGTATCCGCGCCTGCCGCGAGCAGAGTTTCGACGACTTCGGTGTGGCCTGCTGCTGCTGCCATGTGCAAGGGGGTCTGACCATAAAAGCCCTGCGCATCGATTTGGGCACCGGCCGCGAGCAGGACTTTGGTGACCTCCTGTCCTGCGGCCACATGCAATGGAGTCCAGCTGTTGATGTCCTGTGCGTCGACTCGGGCACCACCCGCGAGCAGAGTTTCGACGACTTCGGTGTGGCCTGCTGCTGCTGCCATATGCAACGAGGTTCGGCCGAGGCTGCCAGTCCGTATGCCGGTATCCGCGTCGGCCGCGAGCAGAACCTCGGCGATGTCAGCATGTCCAGACCACGCTGCCACGTGCAAGGGGGTCTCACCATAAAAGTCCTGTGCATCGACATCTGCGCTGGCGAAAAGCAATGCCCGTACTGCTCCGGTGTTTCCATCCACTGCCGCCGCGTGCAATGGTGTCCAACCTTGGTTGTTCTGTGCTTTGATACTCGCGCCGGCGGTCAGAATGCACTGAATCGTTAAGAGATCATCATGCCTCACCGCGATGTGGAGTCGAGAGTTTCCGTCCTCGTCCGTGTATTGCAGATCAACATCTGCCAATCGGGTAGCACACAATTCGCTTGTGCAAGCGGTGGCACTTGCCAGTACCAACACGCCACAAAGCAGCAGCCAGAAATTTCCAGGGCTCATGTCTGGGCTCCGCTGTAAGTGGCTATGGGCAGGGACAATATTGGGACGCGGCACACCATTCCCGCCAAGAGCAGGCGTTCCCACTCGATTCTCGGAGTAGGCTTGCGGTGTGTCTCAATCCGAGAGTTTGCGTGTACGCCGCCTTTAGTGGTCCTGATTTCGCCAACGAAGTGTTGACTCGTGCTTTGTGGAGGACCTTATTCGATAGTTTCCTGTGGCCCTGCACCGCTATCGGCCAATGCCGGCTTGGCTCGCCTCGTCGATCATGTTGAACACCGAGTAGCGGGCACCCACTTCGAGGTCGCGTAACGCTTTTGCGCCGCTCAGATTGGATCTCGCAGGAGCGCCTGGCAATCTGACCTCCACCCATCGCTTGCCCAGTGCCCTGCCCATGTACGGGACGACCTCAGTGAAGGACACCGTGCTGCCCGGGGCGAAGTTGTACACATTGTTTTCGGCCTGCGGCCTGAACAACGCGGGTACCAGACCGGCCGCGATGTCGCGGGTGTCCATCATGTCCAAGGCCAACGGTTCCCCCGCATCCGTCAGGCTCAATAGGAGAGGATTGTCGTCTGCGTCCACAGCCTGCAGACGGCGGATGGCCTCCGTGGTTGCGGGATCCGTCCGCCCACTATCCAAAAGCCAGGCCAGTCTGCCTTTGACATAAAACTGTCGTTCGGCAAAGAAGCCGTGTGGGTCCAGGATTTCCTGCCAGGTCTGGTTGTGGCAGAACCGAACAATCGTGAACTGGCAGTTCGGCACAACTCGGGCCGTGTGGCGGGTCAACTCCTCTCCGATGAGCTTGCTGACCCCGTAGGTGGTCGTGGGCTCCAGCGGATGTTCCTCATCGGTAGGGGTGTATCTGGGAAACGGCCCCGGGTACACCTGGTCGCTGGAGGCGAACAACAACCTGAGCGGTGATGGGGACCGCTGCTGGATTGCACGCATCAGGTTGCGCGTGCCCTCCACGTTCACTTGCCAAATCAGATCGTCCTGGTGGGGTTGATAGAGGATAACCGCCGCCAAATGGACGATGTGCGACACATGGGCCACGGCTGCGTCCAGAGCGGCAGCATCATCAAGCGAGCCTTCCACCACCTCAACCGCGGGATCAACCTCTGATCGGAGCGGGTCGTTCGGCATCACGAGACCCTTGACGGCAATGTCCCGCGCCAGAAGCTCCGATGTCAGATGCGAACCAACGCGGCCTGTGATACCGGAAATGAGAACGCGGGAGCGGTCGTTGGCCATTTGGGGGTCCCTGATGCGCGTGGAATGGCGTGGCCGAAGGGATTGGAGTGGCAATCCCTCAGTCGAACAGATGCGTGTACTTGAGTGACGTGCCGGTATTGAACAGGACCACGGTCTCGTCCCGGCCAATCATGTGCTGGCTGAGCAGGACCCTTTGTGCCTCCAGGCAGGCGGCGGACTCGGGGGCCGGAAACACCCCGGTCAGGGATGCCATGAGGCCGACCGATTCCATGATGGCTTCGTCGGTCACGGTGATGGCGGTACCTTCGCTGGCCCGGACCGCGTCGAGGATCAGAAAGTCGCCTACGGCCTTGGGCACGCGCAGGCCGTCGGCAATTGTGGCCGCATTCTCCCATTCGTCGGCGAACCGCTCACCGCGGTCGTAGGCCCTGACAATGGGGGCACAACCCGTGGTCTGCACGGACACCATCCTGGGGCGTTTTGAGCCAATCAGCCCCATCTCCTCCATTTCCGCGAAGGCTTTCCACATGCCCACCAGACCGGTTCCGCCGCCGGTGGGGTAGATGATGACATCCGGCAGCGTCCAGCCGAACTGCTCGGCGATTTCATAGCCCATGGTCTTCTTGCCTTCGAGGCGGTACGGTTCCTTGAGTGTACTCAGGTCGAACCAACCATGTGCCTGCACGCCTTCCGCCACCTTGGCGCCACAGTCGGTAATCAGGCCGTCCACCAGCGTCACGCTGCCGCCGTAGGCCTGACATTCGGCCTTGAAGGTGTGCGGAACGTCCCGTGGCATGTAGACGTGGGCTTCCAGTCCCCCGGCCGCCGCGTAGGCGCACATGGCACCGGCGGCGTTGCCGGCGCTGGGGATGGCGAGGACGGTCTCGCCCAGTTCCTTGGCACGGGACACCGCCATCCCCAGGCCGCGTGCCTTGAAGCTGCCGGTTGGATTCAGTGATTCGTCCTTGATGTAGGTGTTCGGACAGCCGATGGTCTCGCCCAGACGCGCGGCCTTCAGCAGGGGCGTGGAACCTTCCCCGAGATCAATTACGTTGGCGTCCGACCTGACCGGGAGAACTTCCCGATAGCGCCACATGCCGGGTTTGCGGCGGACCAGGTTCTCCGGTGTAAGGGACTTGGCCGCTTCGGCCAGGTCGTAGCGTGCCAGGAGGGGACGCTGGCTGTTGGGCGCCAAGTTCATGACCTGGTCCGCTTCGTAGGTTTCGCCGGTCAGGCTGCATTCAAGGTGGGTGAGTGTTGACTGTGGCATGGATGTCGGCAGTGTTGAATCCGGAGTTCGAGGGTTGGCAATCCGCGGCGTGCCTGGTCAATGGCGGTATCGCCGGGGACTGAGCTCGGCAACGACCCGTGCGCTTGGTTCACACGGAATCGTAGTACGGTAAGGACCGTACGCGACCTGGGATTATAGGGTCGCAAACCCAAGATGCGCTTTGCCGGAGGCTTGCCGCAGATGTCCGATTCGAATCGTCCGGTGTACGGCCCCACCTACGCGGAGATGCGGGACCCCGATCTTTTGGCCCCGGCGTTCCGGGCTCGTGCGGCGGATTTGCAAAATCATTCGCCACTGCACCGGGACAATCTGTTCAACATCCACTGGCAGGATGCGCGCACCGGAGTGTCGGCGTTTCTGGTACCGCAGGCGGTATCCGGATTGGCAGCTAATCTGGTTGTCATGGACGGCGGAACCTTCCCGTCTGGAAGTATGAAGGTCGGGCCTGCCTACGCCATGTTGATGGAGCGGGAGCTCAACGAGGGTATACGGCCCGGCAGTGCCACGGTCATTGCTCCCTCTACCGGCAACTTCGGCATCGGCGCGGCCTGGGTGGCCAGAGTCAAGGGCTATGAGGCGCGCGTCGTGATGCCCTCGGGAATGAGCCGGGAACGGTACGCGTTGATCGAGCGTTACGGCGCGGCCACGGACCTGACACCCGGCTCCGAGGCCGATGTCAACCTGACACTGCAGCGGACGCAGGACCGGTATGCCGGGCAGGCGGACTGTGCGGTTCTGGGGCAATTCTCGGACTTGGCGAACTACCGTTTTCACCGCCACGTCACGGCGGAAGGCGTGCGACGTGCGGTCCAAGGACTTGGATTGGACGGCGTCGATCTGTTCGTGTCCGCGCCCGGCAGCGCGGGCACGCTGGCCGCCGGAGACGGACTGCGGGAGTCCTTTCCCGATCTGTGCATTGCCGCCGTGGAACCCGAGGAGTGCGCCACGCTCACGGATGGCGGTCGAGGCTCGCACGTCATCGAAGGGATCGGTGATCAGATGGTGACGCTCATCCACAACGTGCATGCCACCGATCTCGTGGTGCGGATTCCAGATGTTCACACAATCAGGGGCACGGCCGTGTTCAGCGGCTCAACCGATGACATCATGGCCATGTTCGGAGTCGATGCGGATTGCGCGGCCCGTTTACGGGGCCGTTTTGGGCCGAGCGGTATCTGCAATGTCGTCGGTGCAATGCAGGCTGCCTCCTATCTGGGTCTGGACCAGAGTCGTACTGTCGTCACGGTTGCGACGGATTCGAACGATCGGTACCGATCCGTCCTCGACCGGTTGTCGAACACCCTCAACAGGCCACCGCATCGACGCGATTTGTCCGGGTGGTGGTCCGAGGTACGGGAACTTGAGCCTGCCCGGCAGGTCCTGGACATCCGTGAGGGCGATCACCGGGAGCGCTTGCATGGCATGAAGCGGCAAACATGGGCCCCATATGGCTACGGCGCGGACTTCATCGACTCGATGCAGGACCGGTCGTTCTGGGATCGGGAATACGCCCTCGTTGCACAGCTGGATCTCCAATGGCAGGCACTTCGGCAACCGCCTGATTCAGGCCGACAGGTTGCGTAGACAACGAAACCTTATCCGCAGTGACGGCGTACGGTACGGGGAGGCGGGGGGCAAAGCCCAAACCCTTGGCTTGGCCGTCCCAACTCCCGGAACGGCGGATGGCATGTTGGTCACAATCGGCGAATCATTCAACACAGGTCGGGCACGAAGCCCGAGAACCCTGTGCCTGACGAACGGGGAAGGTGTCGTGTTCGGTGGTTTTGGTCAGTGACGTGTCGCCGACATGCCGCCCGTATTGCTACAGGGAAGTGTTTTCCGCGGGAATGTGTGGCAGCAGGTCCCAGATTATCTTGGTGGGAACCTGCTCCGGGCCACCGCCATCCCAGATCGCGAGCATGAGTCGTGCGCCATCGGGAACTTCGTCAAGATCGAAACGCACGGCGCGCCGGGCGGCCTCGGTGACCCGGGCGACATGGGCTCCAATATCCCGCGCCAGCCGTGCGTGCAAGCCGCTGACGGCCAAGGTGCGCCGGAAGCTCAACAGCATCCTCACAACTTGCCCATCGACTCGTCTCTCAACCCGCCCCTCGGCCCGCGCTTTGGTCCGTCGTGCAGCCATCTGTCTGAAAAAACGTTTCTGTACCGTTTCCATTTCCCTCACCACCCCGTTGAGTGGACGGCTGTCGTCCAGTTGGCTGGCAACCAGCAGTCCCTACTCATTCCGGAGCTTGTCCCACTGTCTCATCTGGTCGGACAGAAACCGCAACAGAAGTTTGTAGGGTGTGAGACGGTTCCTTCGGACGGTACCGTAGCTACCCGCATGTCATCCGTGTTGCTATTGGGAGGTGTCTTCCTCGGGGATGTGTGGCAACAGGCCCCAGATCCGTTCGGAGGGGACCTGCGTCGGTCCGCCGCCGTCCCGGATCGCGAGCAGGAGTCGTGCGCCGTCGGGAACTTCGTCAAGGTCGAAGCGTACGCCGCGCCGGGCAGCCTCAACGACCCGGTCGACATGGGCTTCGATATCCCGTGCCAGCCGTGCGTCCAAGCCGCTGGCGGCCAAGGTGCGCCGGAAGCTCAGCAGCATCCCCACAACTTGACCTTCGGCCTGCCCCTCGGCTCGTCCTTCGGCTCGCCCCTCGACCCGTCCCTCGGCTCGTCCCTCGGCTCGTCCCTCGGCTCGTCCCTCGGCTCGTCCCTCGGCTCGTCCCTCGGCCCGCGCTTCGGCCCGTCGTTCGGCCATCTGTCTGAAAAAACGTTCCTGTACCGTTTCCATTTCCTTCACCACCTCGTTGAGTGGACGGCTGTCGTCCAGTTGACTGGCATCCAGCAGAATCCTTCCCTGCTCGTCCCGGAGCCTGTCCCACTGCCGCATCTTGTCGGACAGAAACCGCAACAGAAGTTCATAGGCGTCCCGGTCTTCCAGGTTGCGAATGGCCTCCAGGACCGGGACGGTCTCGCCCGGGTCACCGCAGCGTTCGACCTCGAAGACCATCCGCAGTAGGTGAGATTCAGGTTCATCCTCCCGCTCCATGTGCAGCACGTCATAGTAACGCACGGGGAATTCGAAGCGCATGAGCGTCTGGGCCATAGGGCTGAAGAGGTCGTGCAGGGAGGGCGGTCGCCACCGGTCCGGTCCGGTGTAGAGGACGGCCACCACCACCGGCGGCAACCCCTGACGTCGGGCGTGTCGCGTCATGCCCTCGTACAGTTCCAGAAGACGGTCCATGACGTAGCGTGCGAGGCGGAGTTCAAGCGCGCGCTCGCGCGAGCTTTGGGCCTCCACGATCATCATGACGGTGCGCTGCCGGTCGGTGTCGAAGGCCCAGGCGCTGTCGGTAATGCGCTCGTGCCCAGTCTCCTTGACCGAACTGGTGGGTTCCGGCTGCAGGGACTGGCGGTCCACGGTGCCGAGGTTGAACATGTTGGCCAGCACTTGTGCCATCTCGTAGGCGAAGATGGTGCTGGTCAGGATGCGCTTGTAGCGCCGATCATGAAGGGCCATTGACGAATCGACTGTCGGACTCCATGGGAGCAATTTGGGAATGCTACATTCCGATTGTTTGCATGAGCAAAAAAACGTCAAAGTGTTCTTTGTTTGAACGTCGTCGGTACTGCACCGGAACAAGGTTCCGGCCACACAGGGACCCCTTCTCCAAGGTGGCTTGCAGGATCGTGACGATCGTCACGGCCATGCGCATGTCGCTTCCCATGCCGCACGCGGTGATCCGAGTCGAGTGACCGGGGTCTGTTGCCAAGGTCTCATGGCCAAGTCCTGCATTTGCGGGTCAGGAATGACACCACTGGCCTCTTTCGGTCACTGCCGGTCCCTTGGAAGGGCGCACCCGACGCGTCGCGCCCGCGTCGGATGCTGCATGGTTCAATTCACCACAAGGTCCTGCAGGTGCGGATGTTCCCTGCCGCCGGGTGGTTGCGGCTTGTTTGGGACCGGCCAGAGGTTGGTCAGGAAACCGCTCGGGATTGACAAGTCCATCCTTTTGGGCCATCCGGGATTGCCCGGGTCGGAATTCAACAGGGATCGCGGTCAACGTAGGCAATGGTCATGGGACCATCCGGCATTACGCAGATGCGCGGTGCGGCGCCATTGGCCGGGACAGCCAGGCCCGCAACAGTCTGGGACACGTCGGCACAGGGAATCAACAACGCCTCCTGGATCTGCTGCTCCGTCAAACCCGCGCTGAAGACGTGTACGTCCGCCTGTTGTTGAATACGCGCCTGAATCTGAACCTGCCACTGGTCGTGCTCTTCAAAGCCGTCCTCATTCAGCATGGCCAGGATGCCGTCGGGTGATCCGCCGCGGCGAAGCAGGTCCGCATACTTGCCGTGGTCGGGAATGCCATCGGCACACTCGACGGCCATCACGATATGGCCACCGGACTTGGTGATCTGGCTGGCGGCACTCATGCCCTTGACGCACTGGTACAAGTTCTGGTCAAGCGGGTAGCCGCTGTTGCAGGAGACCACGATGTCATAGGGTTCGCCCACCGGCACCATGGAGTGTCGGCGCACGAAGTCCGTCCCCTTCCGGTGGGCCGCCAACAGGTCTCCGGCAAACACCCCGGTGATCTCGTGTTGCTGATTCAAGGTGACGTTCAGGAGGAACACTTCGTCCAGCATCAAGGCAACTTCCTTCATCTCCTCCCAGATGGGATTGCCGTCAAGCGAGCCCCATGTGGCCTTGGGACTGCCCACCATCCTGAGCCCATGATTGGATAGGACACTCTCGAAACCCGCCAGGGACGGCAGCACGCCCTTGGGACCGCCTGAGAAACCCGCAAAGAAGTGGGGTTCGATGAATCCGGTCAGAATGCAGAGGTCGGAGTCCACCAGCAGGTGGTGCAGCCGAACGGGGTGGCCGTTTGAGGTTCGGCCCATGTCGACCAGCAGGTCGTCGTCAAAGGCATCGTGCTGGAGACACCGGAAGTTCTCGTAGACGGCATCCCCGATAAGTGCGCGGTGCTCGCTTTCGGTCTGCGGCCTGTGGGTACCGAGAGCGTTGACCAGGGTGATGTGGGTTCGAGGAACCCCAGCATCGAGCAGTTCGTCCAGCACCACAGGCAGGATGCGGTCGTTGGGTGTCGCCCTGGTGATGTCGGTATGGACAATCACGATATGGCTGGAGGGATCGACGCGGTCGGCAAGAGGGACACTCTCGATCGGCGAGCGCAGTGCCTGTTCCAATGCCGCCTTCTCCGATGTAACTCCGGGCAGTTGGGTGGATTGGATGATGTCGGTGCCGGAAGGCACCTCGATCGCCAATCCGGTGCGTCCGTAGGCAACTTGGATCTGCATGTCTGGTTCTGCTTGTGGTTCATGTGTGGTCAACCGCGGCCCCGAAGCGCGCTGGCCCTGAATTTGTTTCCGCCAACGGATTGGCGGCAGGTTTCGGTAGCGCGTCCACTTCTTATCAAGGAGGCTGCCTACAACCATAGGGGATGTGGGGTGGCGCGTTCAATCTTGGCGGTCTGCCTCCACGGGAGTCATCCTGTCACTGGATGGGCAAGACCGGGACTATTTCACTCTCGACGCAGTGGGCGTTGGTGTACCGAACCACAGGCACAAAGTCAATGCCCAACATGAATTCCGCATGGGATCCGGGTCCACAAGCGGAGTCAGTGTCCGGCATCCGTCGGGTCTGCAGTGGCGGAATGCAATACCCGTCCTCCGATCTGCGGCACCAGCACCAGCAGACACGGCACTGCCAGGAACAGGAACGTGGTTTGGATGCCAAACTGCTCCGACAGGAACCCGGCGACGAACGGCCCCGTGAACATGCCGACGCCGTAGACGGCTTGGTGCAGGCCCATGGCGGCGGTCCTCTCGTGGTCCGATACGTGCCTGATGCTCAGGCCCATGAGCGTTGGATAGCCAATGCCAGTGGCCAACCCGACAAGTCCCTGTGCCAGGAACAGCCACCAGACCGTGGGGGACCACGCGGCCAGCAAGGTGGCCATGCCCAACAGCAGAAACCCCGTGCGCACCAGGTTGCGCGCCCCGAGCCGGTTGACGAATGCGGCCGTGGCCGACAAGCCCACCAAGTTGACTGCCATGAAGACGGTCATGAGGAGGCCAACCTCTATGTCCGAAGCCCCCATGTTTCCCGCCAGGATGGGGATAAAGCTGAAGGTCACGGCCCAGTTCACGAACTGGGAGCCGGCATTCAGCAGTGCTGGAAACAGCACGTGGGGTCGCGAGGCAAGGGCCGCGATGGGGCGGAGCGAAGGCTTGGTAGGAGCGCGGGGCGTTTCCCTGACCAAGAGCATCAACACCAAGGCCAGAACGGCCGCAACCGCCGCCAGGTTGAAGGCCAGGGAATAGCCGCCGGCACTGTTGAGGAAGCCGGTGGAACCGGTGGCAAGGATCCGGGCTGCGCCGCCGACCATGGCCATTAACGCAGTGGCCCGGATGGCTTGTGCCGGTGGAAAGAAACGGCTGAACACCACCACGATGGGCACCCATGTGGCCGCGGCCAAGCCGGTGACGCTTCGGCCAACCCCAATCCAAAAGATGTCGTCGGCGAATCCGATTAGCCAAGCCCCCAGGGCCGTAAGCATGTAGCCAAAGAGGATGAAAGGTTTGGCCTGTCCCAGGAGATCGCTCGTCACACCCACGGGAAAGCGCAGGAGGGCCTGCCAGAAGCCGTACATCGACAGGACAAGGCCAATTACGCCCAAATGGCTGCTGTACTGCTTCACGTAAATGGGAAGGGTCGGTGCATAGAGATAAAGACCGACCCAGTAGCAGAAGACGGCACCGGTGAACACTGCAATCTGCCCTCTGGACGCGCGGCTGGAAGAGTGGGTCTGCATGGAACGTGACATCCGCGTTGCAGGACAATGCACCGGCCGGTTGCCGACGGTCCCGGGGATGGAAGGGGCAGTCTGTAGACTAAACTCAAGTGGCCTGTTTCCGGCAGTCGCGGTTGGTCCGCGTTGGGTTTGCAGGACGGCCGCGCCGGGGCGTGGCGATGTTTCGGACAGGAGGAATGGATGAGCGATTCGTTGTTTGCACCGGACATGTGGCGCATGCCCTATTGTTTTGGCCCTGCCACCGGACCGCGGCGGGGACCGGACGGACGGCGCTTTATGAACGAGGACTCCCCGTCTTCGGTTTCCCATTCCGTTGCCTTCCGCACGCACCCGGAACTGCTGCAGAAGTTGTGTCCGCCCGGATTCAGCCTGGGGCACTCCCCCGTGGTCACGGTCACCGCAACCTACATGTCGAACATCGAATGGCTGGCCGGCCGCGGGTATGCGGTCCTGGGCGCCACCTTCCCGGCCGAATTCCATGGGAACAGGGACTCGGTGCACGGATCCTTTCTGACCGTACTCTGGGAGAACCTGACCGATCCCATCATCACCGGTCGGGAAGAACTTGGTTTCGCCAAGATCTATTGCGAACTCCCGCCCCCGCGCACAATCGGCAAGGACACGACCTGCGAGGCCGCTTGGCTGGGTTATCGCTTCCTGGAGATGAGCCTGACCGACATGGAGGAGGTTGATCCCGCTTCCGTGCCGCCGCCGCCGCACCGCAACGATGGGCAACTGCACTACAAGTACATGCCGCGCACCGGCGAATGGGGCACGGCGGACTGCGAGTACGCGGTCCTCACTCCCGCCGCAACGCCCAACAGCAAGGTAAAGGCCATGTGGAAGGGCAACGGGCGCCTGGAGTTCCGGCGTCCCCGGTGGGAAGACATGCCCACCCAGTACCAGGTGGTCAACGGTCTGGCGGACTTGGAACCACTGGAGTTTCTGGGAGCCACCACCACACATACGGTGGGTTCAAAGGATCTGTCCGACCAGCGCATCCTGGAGTAGGGCGGTTGACTGTTGCGTTCCCGATTGGCCGGCGGCACAGAGGTTGGAGTTCCAATCGGATGCCTGTTCCGGGCTCGGTGGACCACCCGCGTTGACGCATGGACCGGGCGCGGTCCCATGGGCTACCTTTTTGGTGTGGCCGGTGCAGTTTCCGGCGAGCAACTACGACGGCAGCTGACCACCCTGTGCAAGGCTGCGAATCCGGCCGGGAAGCTGTCGAGTCAGGAGCTGGAAGTCCCAGGTTTCGCCTGTGCCGGCCTGAATCACCAGCGGGAACTGTCGCTGGCGGGGACCCGGGTACAGAGGTTTGGGTCGTCGTCGTTGCTGGCCGTCTCAGCCTGTCTGGACAACCGCAAGGATCTGGTTGGCGACCTGGAGTTGCCGGCGGCCGAGGCACTCCGGTTGTCCGACCCGGAACTCGCGTCGCTGGCCTGGCGCCGTTGGGGGGATGCTTGCCGCGATCGCCTTATCGGGGACTGGGTCTGCATCGAGTGGGATGGTGAACGCCGCCGCCTGACGCTGCTGCGGGATCACAACGGCAACAGCATCCTCTACTTCGCCTGCAAGGGCGGCATGATGGCGTTTGGCACTTCGGGCCGCGCCCTGTTGGCGTTGCCCTGGATTTCGAATCGGCTGGATGAACTGTCCCTGGCCTGCATCGTCGCCAACATGGAGCCGGTCGGCCGGAGGACCGTCTATGCAGACCTGTGTCGGCTTCCGCCGGGATGGATGGCCACGCTGGACGGTCGCGACAGTCGGCTGCAAAGGTACTGGTTCCCCGAAGATACCCCGCTGTGGGAGGGACAGGGCAGTTCGGCCTACCAGGAAGCCTTGCGCACCGGCATTGCCGATGCAGTGGGACGCATGGTCGTCCGGGCCGGAGATCCGGCCATACAACTGAGCGGCGGTCTCGACTCGGGTGCGGTGGCCTGGGGTGCCAGCCAGGTGCAACTTCCGTCAAAGGGTGTGGCCGGTTACTGTTCCGTGCCTGTACACGACACGCAGGCAGCGTGGCCCGCTGAGGCGGTCACCAATGAACTCGCGCTGGCCAAGGAAATCGGCCGGATTACCGGTGTGGATCCTGTGCGGGCGGTTCCCGCCACCGGGGTGTCGGTGTTGGACGGTATTCGTTGGATGCTCGATGTGCGCCTGGAACCCAGCATCGGTGCCGGGAATATGTACTGGATTTCCGCGCTGCTTCGGGAGGCCAAGGCACGGGGGCACGACCTGATCCTGACCGGTCAGCAAGGGAACGGGACCATTTCCTGGTATGGCAGACCTTGGTCGCGTTCCTTCGGAGAGTTGTGGCGGCATCGTTCACCGGCCGGAGCCGTGCAGCACAAGTTGCTGAGGCCATTGCTGTCGCGGATGGGGCGCGACGGAGTCAACCGATGGCGGATCGGCTCCGAGCCTTGGCTCGCGGGCACCTTAATCCGTCCGGAGTTCGCCCGGAAGGTTCACCTCCGGGAATACATCGCCGAGGAGGCCTACGGGTTTTGGTTTCACTCGTTCGCGATGGACCCGCGGATCGATCGGTGGCGGGTCATTGAAGCCGGACAGTCCCGCGTGGGCGGACGTTGGGCTGAAGGCGCGGATGCCCTCGGCCTGCGCGTCCGGGACCCGACTGCCACCAAGGCCCTGGTGGAATTGTCGCTGTCCATTCCCGATCGGGAATGGTCCGGGCCGGCGGGATCGCAGCGTTGGCTTGTTCGTCAGGCCATGCAGGGCCTGTTGCCGAACTCCGTGACCGGGTCCCTGTCAAGGGGAAGGCAGGCGGCCGATATCGTGCAGCGGCTGCTGTCCGACACCCCCGCCGTTGAGGATCTGTTGGGCAGATGCTCCCCCAACTCCCAGGTGGCCCAATACCTGGACATGGAACGGAGCCGGACGACTTGGCAGGCCCTCTCCAGCCAACCATTCACCTACCGGCTTCAGCAACGGTGCCTGCAGGAACTGATCCCGGCCATCACATTGGCCATGTTCCTTGAGCAGCGACAGCCTTGAAGATTCCAGCCAGCCAACTTCAGGCAAACAGCGATGGGAAGTACCGATAGGGATCTCCCGGCTCGCCGAACAGGATTTCCTGGCGATCCGTCAGATTGACGCTGTCCGGTATCTGGACACGGGACGACTTCCAGGCCATGTGGGACACACAGTACTTGTACAGGAGCGAGCGTCGTCCCGCCTTGCTGCGCCAAGCCGCGGTGCCATGGGTCAGCGACTCCGTGAACAGGGTGACGGAACCGGCCGGGGCATGGGGCATGACCACCGCCGGCGATGTTTCGGGTGCATCGAAGATGGCGCGGGGAATCTTGTAGTTGCTCTTGTGGCTGCCGGGAATGCAGCAAAAGCCCCCCATGTCGGGCCCGGAATCGGTCAGGTTCCAGGTCACCACCATGAAGCCGTTGTAGATCTGGTTGGACTTGAAGGCGTAGTACTCGCCTTCCTCCACGCCCGAGAACGGCGAAGTGGCGCCGTAGTCGGCATGCAGCATGCCGCGGTGCATCCCTTCCTCCATGCAGATGCCGTATATCCGGTCCAGCCGGAAGCAGTCGCCGAGTTGCTGCCGGAGAATGGGCATCACCTTTTCGTGGTCGAGGAGGTTGCAGAACGGTTCGCCCCAGTCCAGGAAGCCCGGCCCGTCCGGCGCACTTCCGAATCGTTCCCTGGATCCCTCTTCCGGTAGCTGGTGCTCGTCCAGGATGGCGTTGATGGTCGCCACTTCGTCGGTACTGAGAGCGTTCTCGATGACCAGGTACCCCTGAAGATCGAACAGGTATTGCTGAACGGTGTCAAGGCTCATATCGATAGGCTCCGTAAGGGTGGGCAGGTGATGGCTGCATGCAGTGTCGGCACGATGAACGCCGGGGCCGGTTCGCCCCGGGCTCTGTCGGGCGTGGACACGCCGTAGGCTGTGATCGTACATCGTCCCGCAACGGGGCAATTGTTCGGTGTGGCAGACATGGCGACCGCCGGCACCGAACAAGCGGGATCGGGATGGATTGCTGCCTCCGGCATCCCGCCGGCCACTAAACGGGTCAATTCAAGGCGAGTTGTTCAGAGTTGAGACCGCATCGCGGAAGCGGAAGTCCCCACCGGGCCTGGGACGGGACGGCCGGCTACTTGGGGTCGTAGCGTGTTGCCTTCTCCAGAGTCGGGATGAAGCTGGACAGGTTCGTGAACTGAAAGGGGCTCGTCTTGGCGATGTTCCGGACCTGACTGTCCGAGGCTGCCGAGGCCACCAGAATCGTCCGTTCGGGAACCACGTTCAACCGCCGCCGGATCTGGTGCATTTTCTTGCGCCGGGCCAGGGTGTTCTTGGCGGTTGTGCATTCGATCCACAGCGGTTCGTCCTCTTCCAGCACGAACAGGTCCAGTTCGTGCTTCTTGCCCTCGTTCACAATCTTGGCGTTCATCAGAATTGAGTAACGGGCATTGCTGTCGTGCAGGAACTCGTCCAGCCGGCTGCCGACGAACTGTTCGAGCCAGTAGCCTTTCAGGAACCGGACCCCGTCCATGGTGAGCGTGACCCGCAGACGCTGCGTCTCATCGTGTTGCTCGAACTTGTCCAAATACTTGGTGCGTTTCAGCATCTGGCAGAGATTGACGGAATGGCTGTACTCCTTGGCGGTCCTGTCGCCGAGATCCACCACCAGCGGCTCCTCCGCCTTGCTCCGGCTCAACTGATTGAACAGGGGGGCCAGCGATGTCGAGTGCCGTCGCCCCAGGAAACGGCAGGTTTCGGTGACCTGCTCGTCGATCGTGTCCTGGTAGTCCTCGATGACATAACCACGGTCAGTCAGATAGTCGGCGGCAGGCTTGGACACACCTGTGACGGCAACGGGTACCGGTGCCTTGCGCGACCGCCGTTGGCCGGTGCGGTCGCGTGTTCGTGTGGTCCCGGCTTGGGGCTTGGCGGCGCCCTTGGCCGCTCTCTTCGCTGGCTGTCGGGCCTGGGTTCTTGGACGCGCCTGGCTCGCCCGCGGCTGCTCTGGCCGAGCCTGGGCCGGTTGAGCGGCGGTCGTACGCTCTTGCTGCAGCCTGCGGATGTCACCGCGCAGACTCCGCACCTCGGCCGTGAGTGCCTCCAAGGCCAAGGTCAGATTCTGCAGAATTTCATGCGTCTCCTTTCCGGAGCGGAACAGGTTCACTTCGACACCTTGTTACTGGTTGTTTACTTGGATGATAGGTGGCGGCCCCGCCGAATAGGTGAATTCAGCGCTTTTCCAGGGCCGTATTGCTTGCATTTGCAGGGATTGAATCTCCTGGACTGTTGGGGCCTATGGTGCTGCCTGAGCCAGAACTTCCGGGTTGAGCGGGTTGTGGGGCTCCTTGCCGGCAAAGAACCGCAGGATTTCCTCCACTGCCATGGCTTCGATGCGTGCGCGTGCCTCCACTGTGGTGGTGGCGGAATGGGGTGTGGCCACCAGCTTCGGATGGTTCCTCAGTCGCGAATCCGCAGGGGGCGGTTCGGGATCGAACACGTCGAGGCCCGCGCCCGCGAGCTTGCCGGAGTCCAAGGCGTCCAACAGGGCGTCGCCATCGACCAGGGGACCGCGGGCCAGGTTGAACAGGAATGCACCGTCCTTCATCTGCGCGATGGTCTCCCGGTTGATCATGTGGCGCGTGGACGGGATGGACGGCGCGTGCAGGGACAGGAAGTCGGCCTGGGCCAGGACCTCATCCGTGGAGGCCAGTTCCACTTCCAGACCGGTCGCGGCCACGGTCTCCTCGGTCATGATGGGATCGTGGGCCACGACCCGCATGCCGAATCCGCGTTGGCAGATGTGGGCTACGCGCTGGCCGATGCGCCCGAAGCCCATCAATCCCAGGGTCTTGCCCATCAGTTCGCGGCCCATCGGCACGGCCCTGGGCGCGAATCGGCCCTCGGCCAGTTGGGCGGCACCCTCCGGAACCCGCTTGGCGCAGGCCAGCATCAGGGCGATAGTGTGTTCCGCGGTTGATTCGGTCGGACCAGCCGGGGTATTGCAGAACAGGACGCCGGCCGCGGTGGCGTCCTCGGTCACCACGTTGTCCGTGCCAATGCCGGTGCGAACAAGAATCTCGAGGTTGGGGAGGCGTCGGAACACTTCCGTGTTGTAGCGGAGGCCCGAACTGGCCAGGATGGCCTGGGCTTCGAAGGCGGTGGCCACAGGATCCGGGTGTCCTTTGTCGGGAACCAGAATCTCCACGTCCGGGCCAAAGGCCTGCAGCGCGTCGGACAACTGCTGGATTTCGCACCAGACGGCGGTCAACCGGGATTTGGGCATTGGGGTTGGCGTCCCCCCTCAAGGGTGATTGGCTGATGGACGAACAGAGTGGTGGCGCCTACGTTTCCAATCCGGAGTGGATGGGGCGTCCGCCGTATTGTTCGAGATTGTCGGCATGGCCTTCCCGCCCGGTGGCGCGCAGGCGCTCCAGGTACCCGGACCAGGAGGGATGGTTGGTGTTGGCATGGTGGGGTCCGCCTTCGGCCATCACCCCCCAGAAGGGATCGCCGCGCTCGGAGGTTCCCATCTGGTCCCCCATCCACTGGTCCAGGCGCAGAAGCCCGGCCCCCAGAATGTCGGGGCGGGCTGCGGCCAGATTGTGCTGTTCATGGGGATCGTCGGCCAGGTTGAACAGCATGTAGGCCGGCAGGTCCTTGAGGCCGGTGTGATAGGTCCGGAGCAGAAGCCAGTCGTCCCAACGCACGCTGCGCTGGCAGCTCCAGGCTCCGTTGCTGAGCACGAGATAAGGGCGGCCTCCGCCGCCGTCCGAACTCAGGGCGCCGGCAAAGCTTTGGCTTTGCCAGAAGTCGGGACACGCGCCGTCCACCAGGTCCATGAGCGTGGCCGGCAGATCCACGTTGTAGTTGAACTGGCCGCGGACCGTCCCCTCCTGCCCGTTGGTTACCCCGGGCCAGCGCACGATGAGAGGCACCCGGTTGGTGATGTGGTCGGCGAGCTGGTGGTCGCCCCACACGTTGAGCTCGCCGTGGTTCTCCCCGTGGTCGGCCGAAATGACGATGGCCGTCTCCTCGTAGATGCCAAGGTCCTTCAGATCCTGGATCAGCTTGCCGACGTAGTGGTCCGCGTACCGGATGCCCGTGTCGTAGCCGTCCATGTGGGCCTTGGCATCCGCCAGTGTCCCGATGCGGCCCGCACCCATGGTTGAAACCGGGGGCAGGCGGTCGTTCAGCCCGGGCACCTCGGTGGCGCTGTGCGGCCCGTAGGAGGCGTTCTGGCGGTCGATCAGATCCTGGGTAATCCAAGGATCCATCGGCTCGTCGGCGAACGGGTTGCCGAAGTCCTCGGGGTGGTCGTAGGGAGTGTGGGGATCCCAGAAGTTGACGTGGAGGAACCAGTTGTCGTTGCGGCCGTTGGCTTCCAGCCAGCGTTTGGCCGGGGGATACATCTCGTCCGCGTTCTCCAGGCCGTTGCCGCCCGTGTCGTAGGTTTCGCTGAACCCGTACCAGACCTGATACGCCGTGTGCCGGTTCGGGAACGGGCTGATGCTGGCGGTGTGGTAGCCGGCCTGCCGCAGGGCGCTGGCAAGAGTTCCTTGTGCCAGCCGGGACCGAAACGCGCGCCCCGCTCCCTGGGGCGCCATGTCGGCGTACAGGCCTCCGTGGTTAACCACGCCGGTGCGGATGCCGAACTGGCCTGTGAACAGGGCGGTGCGACTGGGTAGGCAGGGCGTGTCGGAGGCGTAGTAGTTGGTGAAGCGCACACCCTCGGACGCGATCGCGTCGATGTTGGGTGAGGTATCGCGGTGGTAGCCGTAGCAGGACAGGTGGTCCGGACGCAGCGAATCAATGTCAATGTAGAGGATACGCATAAGTGCTCCGCGCGCGGCTGGTGGCAGGTACGTTGGCAACGGCAGTGCCCGGGCTGACCGGAACTGCCGGAGTTCGGGAGGTAGGGTCTATAGAAGGTTGGCACAGCCCGTAAGGCCGGCTTCGGCTTCGGCTGGGACCGTTGAATTGCGCGGCGTACGGGCCTGTCGTTGGTCGGGAATGGTGAAGCGGATGAATAGTTGGCGACTGGACGGAGATATGCAGCAATCTGCCGTACATAAACCGACCGGCAGGCATCAGGCGGGCAACCGACAGCCACAACAGGGTTTATGGCCCGACCTGCTATCAGCATAATATTACGCTACAGAGCATCCCGATTGGGCAATCGCGTTCCAATTCGACAGGTTCTTGGACTGGCATTTCCGATTCCATCCGGCCCGTTCGAGCGTAGCCGCGATGCACTGATTGGCGTGGGTGCCCGGGCAGAAACGCGTTTCAACCTTCTTGCGTGCCAATTCCATCCACAGGTGTTACATAGTGCCATTGCCTTGGGAACGGCCGGTTGCGCCAGGGACGGGCGGTCTTGAAATGCTACCTGCGGCGTGCCTGTTTCATGTCGCCGTCCAACTGTCGGAGGAGCATCCACTTGATCGACCGGCGTCGCGCGTTGGAACACAGGTCCTCGGTGTAGCTGAGGAAGGATGCTGTCTGGTTGCAGTGTGGAGACAAGGCAACAAGAGGGTTGAGGCCTGTGGGGGAGGACCGAGACGAATCAGGTCGTCGCGGGTCATCTGTGGAGCCGAGGATGCGGCGGCTAGGGCGAGGCATCTTTGGTTGAAACAGATCCTGCAACCTGCCACATGACTTCTCGTTGCAGGGACAGTTGCCGCAGGTTTCGGTTCCAAATCGGTTTGTCGCGAAGAAAGGCGTCTGTAACAAGCCTGACCGGGGCACTGACCATGGGTCTGTGTCTGTTGTTTGTTTTGGTGTCGCCTAGTGTGGCCCAGGACGTATTGGATGAACGTCTGGCAGTCGGGGCCACAGTCCATTTGGGGCGGGATACGGTCGCGATTGTGCAGTCTTCACCAGATGGTTCTCGCTTGGCGGCTGGAGGCGGCGTGGGCATCCAGTTGCACGATGGCCACCCCCGCGAAGTCCGGTCCCTTTTCCCAGGCCATGGAACCGTGACGCGTGTGGGGTTCAGCCCAGACGGCAAGCCCCTGACCCGAGACAGCGACGATACCGTTGTTCGCCTCGGGGCTGTGGGTTCGGGTGCCCAGGAGGGCCATACGGAGGGACAGGCCCTGACCACTGTCGACTTCACGGCTGTCAGTGCCGGTGGCTATCACACCTGCGGGGTGTGGACGAGCGGTGTCCTCGTTTGCTGGGGCAATGACCGATTTGGGCAGGCCACACCGCCGGCCGTCGACTTCGTGGCTGTCAGTGCCGGCCTCTACCACACCTGCGGTGTACAGACGGACGGAGCCCTTGCTTGTTGGGGCAATGACTGGGCAGGTCGGGCCACTCCGCCGGGTGGCACCTTTACCGCTGTCGGTACCAGTGACTATCACAACTGTGGAGTGCGGACGGACGGCACCCTCGCCTGTTGGGGTTGGAACGAATTTGGGCAGGCTGCGCCACCGGGCGGCACCTTCACCGTCGTCGGTACCGGTGGCTATCACAGCTGCGGTGTGCGGATGGACGGCATTCTCGCCTGCTGGGGTGATGAGAGACACGGGTGTGGTGGCATGACCTTTTCTGGTGCCTTCACATGTTGGGGCTCTTGGGCTGGGACGGCCTCCGAAACACCGGGCGGAACCTTTGCCGCTGTCAGTGGCGGTGAGGACCACGGCTGTGGAGTGCGGACGGACGGCACCCCTGCCTGCTGGGGCTGGAACAATTCCGGACGAGCTACACCGCCGAGTGGCACCTTCTTTGCCGTCAGTACCGGAGCCTGGCACAGCTGCGGCGTGCGGATGGACGGTACCCTCGCCTGCTGGGGCGATGACCGGTATGGGCAGGCCACGCCGTCGAGTGGCACCTTCTCTGACGTTAGTGCCGGAGCCTGGCACAGCTGCGGCGTGCGGACTGACGGTACCCTCGCCTGCTGGGGAGAAAACTGGCATGGACAGGCCACGCCGCCGAGTGGCACCTTCTCCGCCATCAGTGCCGGAGATTGGCATACCTGCGGTGTACGGACGGACGGTGTCCTCGTTTGCTGGGGCGATGATCGGTATGGGCAGGCCACGCCACCGAGTGGCATCTTCTCTGTCGTCGGTGCAGGGCAGAAACACAGTTGCGGTGTGCGGACGGACGGTACCCTCGTCTGTTGGGGACATGACTGGTTTGGACAGGCCACGCCACCGAGCCGAGCAATCTTCGACGTCAGTGTTGGAGCGGCAGTCTATACCTGCAGTGTGCGGACGGACGGCATCCTCGTTTGCCGGGGGTAGGATTTGCGAAGCATTCCGGTACGATGAGAAGAGGAGAAGAATGGTACGGCACCATAGGGCGGGCGCATTCTGTTTCGACAGGTTGTTGAGCAGGCGTTTGGGTTCCATCCGGCCGTTTCGCAGGTAGTCGCCATGCTCCAATCGGCGTGTTTTCACGGCGCACCGGCGAGTGTCCGGTGCCCATTCGCATTATCCTGCTTGTCCTTGATATCACTCAAGTTGGAATAGCGATTACCCAACAAATGCGGATGACCATGCGCGACCTACTTGACCAAGTTACCCAGGGCGTTCACTCGTCCGCTGGCGGAGGAGGTACTCCTGCCATGAAAATTACGCGCCTCGAAACCTTTCCGGTCCGGCCGCGCTGGCTGTTTCTGAAGATTCACACCGACTCCGGTCTGGTTGGGCTGGGCGAGCCCATTCTGGAAGGTCGGGCGCTAACCGTGGCCCAGGCGGTGGCGGAGCTGGAGCCCTATCTGATTGGACAGGACCCCACGCGCGTGGTCCACCACTGGCAGGCCATGTACAAGCACGCGTTCTACCGCGGCGGTCCCATCCTGACCAGCGCGCTGTCGGGCGTGGAACACGCCTTATGGGATCTGGCGGGCAAGGCGGTCGGCCTGCCCGTCTACCGACTGTTGGGCGGACCGTTGCGCGACCGTATCCGGGTCTACCGAGGGGTGGGCAGTGCCGGGGATCTGGATGAAGTGGTGGCCAATGCCAAGGGTCTGGTCGACCAGGGCTTCACGGCCATGAAGACCGGCCCCGCCGGGGGGCGTCCGGCACGGATCGTGGAAACGCCCGCGTTCGTGGAGGAGGCGGTCCGCCGATTCGGAACCCTGCGGGATGCCGTCGGGCCGCACGTGGATGTGGCGATCGACTTCCATGGCGCGGTCAGCCCGCAGACGGCTGCCCTGCTGATCCGCGAACTCGAACCCATGCAGCCGTTCTTTGTCGAGGAGCCGGTACAGTGCCAGAACGTGCCGGTCCTGGCCGACTTGGCGCGCGGCACCCATTTGCCCATTGCCACGGGCGAGCGGATCTTCACCAAGTGGGGCTTCCGCGAAATCTTGGAGCAGCGCGCCGCCTCCATCCTGCAGCCGGACATCAGCCACGCCGGCGGAATCTTCGAAGTGCGCCTGATTGCCGGCATGGCCGAGGCGAACTACGCGGCGATTGCGCCGCATTGTCCCTTGGGACCGGTTGCCTTCGCGGCTTCCGTCCAGTTGGATGCCTGCATCCCCAACTTCCTGATTCAGGAACATGTGTCCCTGGGCGAAGGCTACCTGAAGAACCCCTTCGAACTGGACAGTGATGGATTCGTGGCTTTGCCCGAAGGACCGGGCCTGGGCATTGAACTGGATGAGGACGCCCTGGCCGGCAAGATCGGCCACGACTGGACCAACCCGCAGTCCTTCCATCCGGACGACGGTGCTGCCATCGACTGGTAAGTGGATGGGTGCACCGGGAACCGGTGCGCGGGTCAGGTTTGGGACAGAGGCTGCACGGCCTTGACCGCGCGCTCCGGGGCTTCCAGGTCCGCCAGGTATTGGTTCAGCAGGTCCTGCATGGCCCTGGCTGTACCGGGATGATCCGCCGCGACATTGGTTTCCGCCATGGGATCGGTCTTGCGGTCGAAGAGTGCCGTTTCCCCTTCCATGCCGATGGGGGCATAGATCCATTCGTCGCTGTACACCACCGGTGTGGTGGACCTGTCCGCGACCGAGCCGTCCGCCGGTACCGAGAAGCTGGCGGTCACGGCAAAGGTCCGGGGATGCGGGTCCGCCGCGCCCTGCAACGAGCCGGCGAACGACCGGCCGTGGATTGGATCTTCGTAGTCCAGGTCCAGACCGGCCAGTTCCGCCAAGGTCGGCAGAATGTCGTAGGGCTGGATGTAGGAGGACACCGCGGTGTCCTGCGGCAGCTGTGGTGCGCGGACCATGAACGGGCAGTGGGCCACTTCGGGGAAGATCGGCCAGTACCGGCTGTCTCCGGTTCCAATGTTGCTCTTGCCGGTGCGGTTGTGCTCGCCGGTGCTCATGCCGTGGTCCGACATGAAGATCACGATGGACTTGTCAAAGAGGTCGAGGTCCTCGATTTTCTGCAAGATGCGGCCCACGCTGCGGTCGACCAGGAAGGCCTCGGCCAGGTAGTGGGCACGCAGGTTGGACAGTTCCGCGTCCGTGTAGATGTCCGCCCGGCCGTAGTTCGGATGGATCAACGGCGGGCCGTCGTAGCCGCTGTCGTCGTATTTGCGGACAAGATACTCCGGCGGGTCCCACGGTTCGTGCGGATCAAAGAAATCCACCCACAGGAAAAACGGATCCTGGAGGTAGTTTTCCTCCAGCCATTCCTCGGCCAAACTTGCGGTCCGGTAGGCGAACGTCTGTGATTCGCGCTGGTAGTACTGGTTGATCCAGCGGTGCAGGTCGGCCAAGTTGTGGTCCCGGAAGTGGGATCCGGGCCGGGTCTTGTCCGGCGGAATGACTTCCCGGATTTCATGGTTGAGACGCAGGAAGTGCGTGTCCCCTTCCTGCCCGCGCACCTGGTGGAACCCGGTGAAGCCGAGGTCGAACTGTGCCTTGATCAGGTGGGGGCAGTCGCCAATCAGCTGGGAGGCATACCCGTGCGGCGCCAGCAGCTTCGGCAGATGGTTGCGTCCGCTGCGCAGCAGGCTCTGCCACGGATACCAGGGCCAACCCACGCGGCCAGTAGTGAAGTCCGTGCGCTGGGGGATGGTGGGGAAGCTGCCCGTGTAGAAGTTGCTCAGGCTGATACCTTGCCGGGCAAAGGCTTCCAGGTGCGGTCCGCCCACGGCTCCACTGCCGAGGGGATAGATGTTGTCGTAGCGGAAAGTGTCGGCGATGACGACAATGATATTCATCGAATGGTTCCTGCAGACGGTTGGACTGAAAACACGAGCGGCACGCCGTCAGGCGTGCCGCTGTTCTTCGAGTTGGGTGCGGAACTGCACGCCCGCCAGGCTTTCGGCCTGGGCCGAGCGTCCTGATCAGGCGCAGACCGCGGCTTCGCCGTCCCACCGATATGTGGTGGTCGCGTCGGAGGGCAGGGCGGACAGGCGCGCATGGGTTTCGTGCCACAGCCGATCCCACTCGGCCGGATCCCGCAATTCGGTCTCGGGAGCCCGGCGGCTACGGACCACAAACCCGGGCAGGAAGCCCCTGCCCGTGGGCTGGTCGGTCGGGTTGTAGCGTACGTCGAAGCTCCAGCGGATGCGGTCCGAGACGTTGGACAGGGATCCGTGGCAGGTGTGCCGGTGCATGAACAGGACATCGCCGGCTTCCATCGGCACCGGGATGGCGCTGTCCAGCTCCAGGGACTGGTCCGGAACATGGATGCCCATGTTGCCCATGCAGTGCGTCAGCAGCTCGCGTCGGTGACTCTTGGGGATAAGCTGCAGGCATCCGCTCTCCACGGGCGCGTCCAGCAGCGGAAACCAGACGGTCAGCATGTTGGTTTCGTCCGCATCCGGCATGACCACACCGTGGTCCTGGTGCCAGGGCGTGGCCTTGATGATCGGGTTGTAGTCTCCGTCGATCGGGATTTGGTCCTCGGGCGGCTTGATGCGCACGTGTTGGACGGGATTGGAGTAGATCTCGGGTCCGATCAGGTTTTCCACAACGTCGATGAGCCTGGGTTCGGTTAGGGCCCGGAACACCGCCGGCCCGGTCCAGAACGGCGTGTCCTCTTCGGTGGCCGAACCCGGCAGGTGGAAGTCGAAGTACTGGGCAAACCCCTTGCCGGTGTCCATGTAGATCCGGGTTAGGCGCTCCCCGAAGGGCAACTCCTCGTAGGTGGACTCGATCTCGCCCTCGGCATGGAGGTCTTCCGCCAAGGTGTCCAGAACCGTCCCGTACTCGGCAATCAGGTTGTCCAGTACCCGTTGGGGCATCAGTTTTTCAACCTTTACATAACCGAACTCGTCAAAATGCCTCAACTGTTCGGCGGTCAGACCGGCCATGTCCGTAAACCCCTTGGGTGTGCTCGGTGTCCGATGGGCGTGCGCCCGTCGGATATGTTGGAAATGAGATGAAGAAAATTATGGCACAGGTACCGAATGGATTTAGGGACGGAACGCGGTAGGGACTGTTGCAATGCCGCGCGGGCATGAATGCGGCGGTGCGTGAAGGGAGCCGAACGACAGGATGCGGCCAGACCACCCCACCACAGTGTCCAAGTCGGACCCTATGATTGCCGTGATACAGTCGCGCGGCAATCCGCTTATGGATTCACCGTCGTCCTCGGGGGCCGTGACATTGTTTCGCCAATACTTGGCACCGGTACGGCACGGTCCTGCGGAATGGCCTGCACAGGAAACCCCATGGCTGACAACAAGACCTCCGGCAAGCCGAGTACCACTGCCGACATGGTCCTGGTCGCCCGCGCCCTACACGTCCGCGAGTATTCGCCGCCGGTGTTCGACGACAGCTTGGCGTTCACGCTGTTGCCATCGTTCTGGAAGGTCGTCCTCAGCAACCGGTTGCTGACCTGGATCATGATGTACGGGCTCCTGCGCCAGCAGAGCCGACTCATGCCCGAGGCATATGTGCGAGCCCGGTGGGCCGAGGAAAATGTGGAAGCAGCGGTGGAACAGGGTGTCGATCAAGTAGTGATCCTGGGAGCCGGCTATGACTCGCTGTCCCTGCGCCGACACGATCTTATGGCGCACATCCGGCTGTGGGAAATCGATCAGGCCGCCACCCAGCGCGAGAAGTTCCGCCGCATGGACAGACACGGCCTGGAACGGCACGCCAACGCCCGTTACGTGGAGGCCAATCTGGAAACAGAGCCGCTCGAGGCGGTGCTGGAGGCGGCCGGTGTGGACAGGGGGCGGGCGGCCGTGTTCGTTTGGCTTGGAGTTACCTACTACCTGACCGAAGAGGCGATTAAGAAGACGCTCACCTCGATTTCAAGCCACATGGCCGCGGGCACGGTGGTGTGCCTGGACTACATGGCCGACGCGGAGCACACCGCGGACGACTGGAAGGAGTTGCGGGCTACGTGCGCCGCCTTCGTGGCCAAGTACGGCGAGCCTTGGGTGTCGGCCTACGATCCTGCGGACGTGTCGGCTTTCCTGCAAGGCTGCGGTTTCTCGATGGTGGACAACATGCAGCCGCACCAGATCGCGCCCCGCTACCTGCATCGCCATCCGTCCATCGTGTTCCCGGAAATCATGGGGTTTGCGCGGGCCGTCGTGTGATCGGCCGCCGGTTGCGGGTCCTGGTAGCGGTCGGGCCAGTGTCGGCAGGGGTGCCCGGCCGGGCACCTCCGCATCTGTGGCGTATACCTGTTGATGCAGGCAATGGCTACCGTGTCTACCGCGTCCCGCTGGCGGCCGTGGTTTGAGCGCGAGACGGGTGCCCGTGGATATGGAATTCCAGTTGGCGCGGGCAAGGCCGCTTTTTGTGTATGCAGGCCAATCCGCCTCGAAGCTGGTTCGGAGGATAGAGTCAAGCCTGTGTGCCGCAGTGCCTTGGTTCGGCCGCGAGCCGGCGGGAACAGCCGTCAGCCACCCTGTGCCATATACTTAAGCCGCCTCGGCGCTCCAGCCTCCATGCCTGCCATCAGTGGTGAGGTCGGCTGGGCGCGCTTTCTTCACAGGAGGATATTGAACATGGGTCGTGATCTGACAAGACGCGATTTTCTGCGCCTGTCCGGCGCCGCAGCCGGCATTACAGCCCTGGCGGCTTGTGCCCCGGGTGCTCCCGGTGACGGCACCGGCGTTGCCCAGGCCGAACAGGCGGTTATCCGCTACGCCGGCTTGGAAGGCATGGGCGCGACGGTGGAACGCTTCATTCTGCCTTGGCTGGAAGAGGTTGGTTACGGCTGGGAGCGCGGCTCCTTCGGACAGCAGGAGCTGACGGACAAAATCATGCAGTCGGTGGCCACGGACACGTACCTGGCCGACGTCTTCCAGTTCCCGTCCAACGCCCGCTCGGACGTGATTAACGCCGGCGCACTCTATCCCATTCCGGACTTCGTGCTGGACGCCATCGACTTCGACGACGTGCTGCCGAGCATTGTGGGTACGCTCTCTTGGGGTGGCCAGGTCTACGCCCTGCCCTACGACGGGGACATCCATTACTCGTCCTTCCGCAAGGATCTCTTTGCGGACTCGGCGATCGCTTCCGATTTCGAGTCGCAGACCGGCTACCAGCTTGATCCCGAATCGGGAGCCAAGACCTGGGACGAGTGGCGCGCCATTGCGGAACACTTCACCGGTTGGGACTGGAACGGCAACGGCGAGGAAGACGACTACGGCATCGCCACGATGAACAAGCGCGGCGACACCCTGTGGTGGGGCTTCCATTCCCGCGCCACGGCCTATGCCAAGCATCCGGACGATCCCTCCTACTTCATTGATGTCGACACGGGCGAGGCTCGGGTCAACAACCCCGGCTTCGTGCGTGCCCTGACCGAGTGGGTGGAGGAGAACCAGAACTGGTCGCCGCCCGGCGGCACCGGCTTCACCTACGGCGACTCGCTCAACGCGATGAACGGTGGACGCGTGGTCCAGACCTACAACTGGGACGCGGTCACCACCGCCGCCGCCGGCGAGTTTTCCGTCATTCAAGGCAAGCAGGGCTACAACCACCTGCCGGGTTCCTACGAGGTTTACAACCACAAGGAAGGCGGCTGGGAGGCCTTCGAGGAACCGAGCGCAGCACCCTTCCTGGCCTTTGGTGGCTGGGTGATCGCGGTCTCGGCCTTGACCGACGACAGCGTGATCGAACAGGTTTGGAACATGGCCATCGAGCTGACCAAGCCCGAGTCGGGCATATGGTTCGTCACCAACTTGACCGGATGCAGCCCCTATCGCTTCAGCCAGTTGGAGGCCGTGGACGAGTTCGCCAACGGTCCCCTGCAGCTGGGCGAGGAGGTCGCGGTGGACTACCTGAACGCGGCCAAGGCGACGTTGGATCATCCCAACGCGGTCACCGATCAGGCCTTTGGCGGCTGGGTTCAGTACCGCGATGCCCTTGAACTGGGTGTCTCCAAGGCCATGGCCAACGAGATTGACCCGCAGGGCGCGATGGATGAAGTGGCGGCCGCCTTTGACGAGATCAGCGACCGCATGGGCGGCAAGGAACGCCAGGCGGAACTGTATCGGCTGACGCTTGGTCTGTAATCGCTGTTTGGTATCACAACTGAAGGCGGGGGAGGGAAGCACTTCCCTCCCCCGCCGCAGGCATGAAATGCAGGGAAGGACGCGCCCGCATCCTCTCGGCAAACGTTAAAACGCTTGACTGATGGCCACAGCCCAACGCTCTGTGCCTGCCGCACGCGGCGTGCTGCAGTTCTCCATCCACGACCGGTTGTGGAAGTGGCTGCTGCTGTTGCCGTCCCTCCTGATGACCACGGTGCTGTTCATCGCGCCTGTGGTCTGGACGCTGTACGCGGCGTTCACCGACCTGCACCTGTTCCGGGTCGGGGTGGAGACCGAATGGGTCGGCCTGTACAACTTCCAGAAACTGCTGGGCAACTCTTCGTTTTGGCGCACCGCCAAGAACACGGTTGTGTTCATGTTGGGCGTGGTCCCGATGCAGTTCCTGATCGGCATGGTGCTGGCGGTCTGTCTGGACAACGTCACGCGGGGCCTGAAACTGTTCCGCACCTGGTTTCTGATGCCGCTGATGGTCAGTCCGGTGGTGGTCGCCTTCGTAATCGGGCGCATGTTGTTCCAGGAGGATATTGGGCCAATCAATTCCCTGATCCGCTGGCTGGGGTTCGAGGGGATTCCGTGGCTGACCCATCCCAATTGGGCGATGTTCACCATCATGGTGATCGACGTCTGGCAGTGGAGCTCCTTCATGATCCTGATGCTGATGGCGGGGCTTCAGGGGGTACCCTACGATCTGCGCGAGGCGGCCTCCATCGACGGCGCCTCCTTTTGGCAGACCTTCTTCCGCATCACGCTGCCCCTGGTGATGCCCATTGCGGCCACGGCGCTGTTGATTCGGATCATCGATGCCTTCAAGGTGGTGGACATCATCATGGTGCTGACCGGTGGCGGTCCCGGCCAGGCAACCGAGTCCGTGACGCTGGCCATTTACCGGGCCGGGGTCAAGGGCGGCGACTTGGCGTTCGGCAGCAGCCAGGCCTATTTCCTGCTGCTGGTGATGGTGGTGTTCGGTGGCGCGTTCCTGGCCCTGACACGCCGCACCATGTCCCAAACCAAGGATTGAGTTGGATGTCGGAGCGCAGCGAGGCCGGACCATGAAGGTATCCACACAGCGGCGGTTCATCCGCGGTGTGTCCTACGGAATCCTGATTCTGTGGTCGTTGACGCTGGTCTTCCCGATGTACTGGGTCGCGATCACGTCGTTCAAGAATCCGGTGGACATGTCCATCAAGGCGACCTATCTGCCCTTCTTGGACTTCGAGCCGGGTTTGCACGCCTGGCGCTATCTGTTTGTTGAACGCTTGGCCTGGTTCATGCAGCCCTTTTCCAACAGCATGATTGTGGCATTCGTCTCGTCGTCCATCGCCCTGGTGGTCGGCTCGATGGCGGGCTATGCCCTGGCCCGTTTCGACTTCAACGGCAAGAACAACTCCATCGTGCTCGGATTCATGGCGCAACGGATGTTTCCCGGCGCCCTGTTCATGCTGGCCTTCCTGGTGATGTTCCGGGAACTGAGGCTGCTGGACACCAAGACGGCATTGGTGATCGTCTATGCCGCCGGTGCCATCCCGTTCATCGTGTGGGTGATGCGGGACTTCTTCGAAGGCCTACCGGTTGAAATCGAGGAGAGCGCCCTGATCGATGGTGCCAATCGCCTAGTGGTGATCTTTCGCATTGCCATGCCGCTGGCGGCACCCGGCCTCGTGGCCGTGTTTGTGCTGTCGCTGATTGGGGCCTGGAACGAGTACATCGTGGCCCTGACCCTGACCTTCCGGGACTCGATCACCATCCCGCTGTTCATGGGGATGCAGGTGAGTCAGACCGGCTACACCGAGTGGTGGAACATGAGTGCGATTTCGTTGGTGAGCGTGATTCCCGTGGTCACGGCGGGCATGGCCCTAGAGAAGTACATCACCAGTGGCCTGACGTTCGGGGCCCTGAAGGGGTAGCCGTAGTTTCCGGCTTTGTCCCGGCACAGGTCACGGTGCTTGGAAGAAAGACCCCAGTCGCTTGACGGCCTATAAGCTGGCAGCAGGTTTCGGACCGGCCAACTATGGGGTGTGAGCCCACGCACCACTCCCGTCCGGGGCGGTGCGTGTCGCAAACGTGCGTCCTTGCCAAGTGTTGTTCAGTCGACGCTGAACGGTGGCGTCCAGTCCGGAGCGGGTTTCAGGTCGGCCCTCGGCGTGACGCCCGGGTTGAAGACATGCGGCGGGAGGAAGCCCCGCAGTACGTTCGAAACGGCCTGGCCCACGGTGTGCCGGCCCTCGATGTGGGAGTGAACGGACCCGCCCGCAGTATGCGGTGTCAGGGTGACCTGCTCCATGGAGCGGAAGGGATGGTCCACCGGCATTGGTTCCGTCTCGAAGACATCGAGGGCGGCACCCGCGATACGGTCCTCCTGCAGCGCCCTGATCAGATCCGGCTCGTTGATGACGCCGCCGCGGCTGGTGTTGATGAGATAGGAGGTCCGCTTCAACTGCTTGAGTTCGTCCCAGCCGACGAGGTCCCTCGTGGCCGGCGACAGCGGTACGTGCACGGATACGTAGTCACAGACCTGCAGGACCGACGAAAGGTCCCATAGTTCTACCCCCAGCGCCGCCGCGTCCTCGGGACTGGCCCAAGGATCGTGAGCCACAACCCGGCCCATGGCCGGCCGCATGCGCTTTGCCACTTCCTTGCCGATGCGGCCGAATCCGAGCAGACCCAAGGTCTGTTGGTTCATGCGGTGCACGGGGCGCATGCGGGGCCTAATCTCGTCCCACTGGCCCTGATGCAGTGCGCGATCGCACAAGGCGATCTGCCGGGCTGTCCCGTAGATGAGGGCGGCCGTCTGGTCCGCCACCTCGTGCACGCAGAAGACAGCTAGATTGGAGACGATGATGTTGTGGCGCGTGGCGGCCTCGGGGTCCACGCTGTCCATGCCAATTCCGTAGCGCTGCACCAACAGGCACTTTTCAAGGCCGGCAAACACCGTTTCGTTGAAGGGGGTGTACTGGCCGGCAAACAGGACCACGTCGGCATCATGTGCCACCGCCAGGATTTCCTGCTCGGTGCGGGCCGGCGGATCCACAATCACCAGGTCGATGTCCAAACCGTCCCAGTAGGTGCGTTCGATCGCCAACAGATCGTCGGACTTGCGCCAAGGATCGACATACACAACTTTCCAGGTCATGGCGTTACCAAATCGGATGGGTTAATGCAGGAAACGGCTTCCCATCGGGGGAGGCCGGTCTTCAGGACGAGGGGTATTCCTCGGCAAGCAGACTTTGGATGGCGGCCTCGGTCTCCGCATACCTGCCTTCGCCGATGTGCCGGTAGCGAATGTGGCCCTGCTTGTCGATCAGGATCTTGGTGGGCCAGTACCGGTTGCCAAAGGCGCGCCAGGTGGCGCCGTCGTTATCGATACAAACCGGGTACTCGATTTCCAGGTCCTTCACCGCCTGCTCCACATTGGCCAGATCCCGCTCGTAGTTGAATTCCGGATAGTGGTTGCCGATGATGACCAGGCCCTGGTCTGCGTACTTGGAGTTCCATTCCCTCAACGAGGGAATCGTGCGCTTGCAGTTGATTCACCCGAAGGTCCACATGTCGATCAGGACGACCTTGCCTTCCAGTTCCGCCAGGCGCAGCGGTCGATCGCTGTTGATCCAGACCGTGTTGGCGATTTCGGGAGCCGGGCCAAGGTCCGGAAGGTCGGATCTGTAAGCCGGCCGGTCCGACTCTGGCGGAGGGGCGGAGTCCCCGGAAGGTTGCACGATGACGGTTTCCGAACGGTCTTGGCTGCCGGAAGGTCCGGAATCGCCTGAGGGTTGCATGGGGGGTACCAAGCAGGCGGTCAGCACCGCCGGCAGGATCAACACTAGGAAAATCGACGTACGCATGGAAATCCTGTGTCAGTGTCGGGACCGCGGACCCAGGACACTATCAGGGCCGGTCAGGCTTGCAGTATACAGGCATCCGCACAGGACTACAGGGGGCTGCCATGGAGGCACTGCTTTGCTCCGAACGTTGGACGAGATGCGGCGCAGCGCGAGGACGCGCCGACGACTCCAAGAACTCGCACGATGTTGCCCTGACGTTCCGGAGCGCGGAGCACCTCAACAGCCGGATGAGAGTAAGCCTTGGGGCTTCGTAGGTTCGCGGATTTCGGGGGAAGATCTCTGTAAGGGGGCCTCGATGACAATGCACAGTCCCACGCCCGTTGGATGCCCTGCGTACTACGCAATAACGAGCCCAAACCCGCCCGAGACGCGGTCATCGGGGGTGTTGATTTTGAGATGGGAATTTTGCGACAGGAACGGCCGAGGAGCCGCGGCACAGATTGGCTGAATTCCGCACCTGTGTCGAAAACGGCTGTTTGTGAGACGGGGACTGCGCCTTGAACTGACAACCGGTAATTTGCCTCATGCAGTCCACACCTTATGTCTCCCTCTGTTCCCGTTGTCTTGGGAGCCTACTGCTGATGTCGCCATCGGTAGTGCGTGCCACTGGAGAAAACGCGGCAATGACACCGGACTGCGAGCAGTCCGGTGTGGATTCTCAACCGGTTGCCGATCCGGACAGTTGCAGGACGATAGTGTGTTACCCTGACACGAAAACAATAAGTGTAGAGGTTTTTGTAAACTCCATGTCCAAGGCACAAGCCACGCTCCGCAAGCTCAACTATCCCCTGCGCGTGTCCGAAGCGGCCCGCCAGGGGATCGCGCCCGCCGAACTGTACGCCATGGAGGCAAGGGGCGAAGTCGAACGCCTGGCACGCGGCGTGTTTGTGGCCTCCGGTCGGCCGCCACTCGAAAATCCCGACTTTGCCGTGGTGTGTCTGCGTGCCCCCAGAGCCGTGGTGTGTCTGGTTTCCGCTCTGGCCTTCCACGATCTGACCACCCAAATCCCCGGCATGATAGATGTGGCGGTCAAACGCGGCGACCACCGTCCGCACGGCTCTTGGCCGCCGGTCACGGCCTACAGTTTTTCCCCCGCCAGTTATGCGTCGGGCATCGAAACGCATACGATTGACGGGGTGGACGTGAAGATCTACTCCCGCGAGAAAACCCTGGCCGACTGCTTCAAGTTCCGCAATCGCATCGGCATGGACATCGTGCTCGAAGCCCTCCACTTCTACAGTAGCGGGCCCTGGCGGGTGGACGAACTGCTGCGGCAGGCGCGCATCTGTCGCATCGAAGCCGTGATGCGGCCCTATCTGGAAACCGCGTTGTGGACCGGGGTCGGGTGATGGCTAATGTGGCCGCCTCTGTGGACCAGAGACTGCGCAATCTGGCCCGCAAGGACCACCGTGCAATAGACGATGTGCGGACCCGCTATGTGCTGGAACGGTTCCTGTACCGGTTGAGCCTGTCGCCCTACAGGGATGCCTATGTGCTGAAGGGAGCCGTTGTCCTGCAGACGCTGGCGGAGTCCGCCTACCGCCAAACCAGGGACGTTGACCTGCATGGGCAACTCCGCGCAGAACCACAGGATGTCCAAGGACACTTCCGGGACGTGTTGGGACAGGACACATCGGCTCATCCCGACGGCTTGCGGTTTGTTCAGGATGCGATTCGAGTGACACCCCTCCGGTCGGGGGTCGGATACCGGTTAAGACTGGAAGTGCGGCTGGGCCCCGCCCGATACCCCATGTGGGTGGACATTGCCTACGGCGACCGGCCGACCCCTCCGCCCGTGGAGCGGACCCTCCCCTCGTTGTTGGGTCACCCCGGCCCCAAGCTGCTGTGCTACAGGCCGGAAACCTCGCTGGCCGAGAAATTCTACATCCTGGAGTTCCGTGGCGACTTCAACAGCCGCATGAAGGATTTTTACGACATTTGGTATGTGGCCAACCAGTTGCCGGTGTCCGGGAACGGCCTGGCGGCTGCGCTGAGAGCCGTGTTCGACAACCGGAACAGCCCCCTCCCTTCCGTACCGCCCGTGGGACTGACCGACACCTTCGCGCAGGACAAGCAACCTGCGTGGACAGCCTTTAGGGAGAAACTGCAAGGTGGCGAGCGCGGCCCGGAGGAATTTCCCAGCCTGGTGAGCAGCATCCGGGCATTTCTCATGCCCGTAGTGAAGGCCGCGGAAACCGATCCTGCGTTTCGTAGGCAATGGGATGCGGACCGAGGACGTTGGGTTGCCGATCACCTGCGCGAGTGGGATGATGCAGTCCCTACTCCCCGCAAAAGGAATGCCGGGGGCGCGTGGTAGGCCGGAACGGCCACCTGCACATGAAGTCCGCGAGGGGCTGAAGGGTTGCCATGTCCCACAAACGGCCGTTTGTGGGACATGGCGCGGCATCGTAGGAGGGGCTGCCGCGCCTGTGCGTGTGCTGTGTACCTGCGTCTGATTGACCCCGGCAGAGGTCGTTACTGCCGCGCGTCCAGGCGACGGAGGTTGCCTTTCCAGTCCAGAATCTTGCTATCGGACGTTACGAGTTGGTGGTCGCCCAAAGCGGCAGTCGCGACGATGATGCGATCGGCTGGATCGCGGTGGAAGTCGGCAAGTTGGGTGGCTTCAATCCCAATCTCGCCATCGACCGGGATCTCGTGGAGACCGTATTGGAACAGCTTGGCCCGCAGGGCTCCAGAGTCGGCCACGGAGTCCAACTCGCCCTTTGCCTGCAGCATGGCGATTTCCCAGAACGTAATCGTCGACACCGCCGCCTCGCCGTTCGCCCAGGCCTCGTCGATCGCGCGCCGGGCGTTGTCACCCAACCGGCGGTCGTCGGCCGTCAGCCACACCAGCGTGTTCGTGTCAAGGATCAACATGCGTTCGTTCGCCAGTGCGGGTTACTGCGGGTCCAGCACCCGGTCAGGGTTGGCCTCCGCGTCCCACTCGACGTCAATCGGTGATTCGACGTCGCCCACGTGACGGAACAGATGCTTGAAGCAGCCGAAGGGGGCGCGCATCCGCGGGCGGCAGGGTTCGATGCGCACGACGGGCGCGCCGTGCTTTGTGACGATGATCGGCTGGCCGCTGGCCTGCACCGCATCCATCAGTTTCAGGCAATTGGCCCTGAACTCCGATGCGGCGATCGTCCTGGTTGCGTCTGTGTTGAGATCGTTGATCACCGGACGCTTTCCGTGTGTGGTGCTGAATTGCAATGTACACATATCGTACAAGGTGGCGCATCCCGGAAAGTATCGCCGCTCCCAAAACGGCTGTCTGGGGAACTTCGGCCCCGCGCGGCCCTGTGACCATGGGCCAGTCAGTCGCAGGCGTGCCGAAAACCGGTTCCATAATCTAAATTCATTTAACGTCTCCGGCACTGTTTGCGGTACAACGGGGCCATGAAGATCGGCTATGCGCGCGTCAGCACCCACGAACAGCTCCACGACCTGCAGATCGACTCCCTGAAGGCGGCCGGTTGCGAACGCATCTACACCGACACCTGTAGCGGATCGGTGCCTGGGGCCGAGCGTTCCGCACTGCAAAGCGCCCTGGCCTCTGCCAGGACCGGTGACACGCTTGTGGTCTGGCGGCTGGATCGCCTGGGACGCAGCCTGCAGGACCTGATCCGGCAGATCAACGGGCTGGCGGAGCGGGAGGTACAGTTTGTCTCGTTGCAGGAGGATCTGAATACCGCCACCCCGGCCGGGCGGCTGACGTTTCATTTCTGCAGTGCCTTGGCCGATTTCGAGCGCGACCTGATCCGGGAATGCACGCTGGCCGGCTTGGCCGCGGGCCCGGGCCCGCGGTCGCAAGGGCGGACGCAAGCGCAAGGTGAACGACCGCATGCTGGCCCGCGCCGCGGAACTGATGCAGGATCGCATCATCGGCATCAATGAGATCTGCCGGATCGTGGGCGTGGGCAAAACCACCCTCTACTGCTACTTCACGCCCGACGGCCAACGCCGCGGCGAGAGGCCGCCGGATGGGGCTCGGTGAATCACGTTCCCCATCGGGAAGCAACGGCCATGCAGGAATCCACCACAACAACACGCCACCAGGAGCCGGACGGCCGCATACGAGTTCAGGACCTGGCGGCACGGTTCCACGAACTGGCGGATCGGTGGGAAGACGAAACAGTGTTTCTGTCCAACTCTGCACAAATGACTGCACACCCGGACTACAAGGCTATCGTCAGTCTGGGGATGCCGGCTGTTCCCCTAATCCTGAAACGAATGCAGACACAGGGTGGGCATTGGTACTACGTTCTGCGCGACATCACCAAGGTCAACCCGGTCGACCCCACTGAACGCGGCAACGTCGCAGTGATGCAGAGGGCTTGGCTCCGATGGGGCCAGGACAATGGGATCATCTAGCTGGGAAGTTCAGCTGGCCAGTGAAGAATTCACAATCATTGGCCCCCACACCGATCCGGGCGACCAGCACAGCTACCTCGTTACACCCGGCGAGTACAAGCAGAAACCAAACCACGTGCTGCTCCCGGACGGCAACCAGCAGTATTTCGCCTCGCCGAATCTGGTGCCCTTGCTGATGGCACGGTTCTGTCAGGCTCTCAACACCCATCTGGACTTCATGCTTGCCAACTCCGACGCGCGCGATGTGCCGACCTCATTGGCACAGGTGCACCAGGAACTGATCATGATCCATGGGTTTGCCGACGGCAACGGCCGTTTAACGCGTCTGATCGTCAACCATGTGGCGATGTTGCTCGGCTGCCCGCCGTTGATCATTGGGGACCGTCGCGCGTACATTCACGCGCTCCAGAGAGCGGTGGAGCGCGATGCACAACCGCTGCGCGATTTCTTGGCCCGCGTGCTGGGCCAAACGTTGGAGTTCGTTCTGGCGGTGGCGAACGGCCGCGCCGATCCGTCCTGGCAGAACGAATACGGTGATCCGGATCGGCCACCACAGGAACCGCGCGCCCACTTGGGTGATATGCCACTACCTGACTTCAGCCCATAAGGTGCCAAGGCACCGGACGAGAGGGCTTTGTGCCGGTTGCCGCGGATCACCGATGACAGACGTGCAGGGTCCGCATCAAATCAGCCAACGGCGCGCAATCGTCTTTCGAGACATACAGTCTGGCAACCAGGCCATTGTTCAGTTCCACGCGAACGTGCGCACGCTGGAGGATGAGCTAGGGTCGTCTCCGTTGGAAGAAGCATGAAAGTCCGAGAACTGGTCGAAGCCCTGGGGCCAGTTTGACCCGGACGATGAGGTCTACACGGTTGCGACCTGCGAGTGGACGAACCCGGGTGTGGTGATCGCCGACACAGACTGGGTCTACGACCCGGAAGTCGAACAGCCGTAAATGCAGGTTGAACCACGATCCGTGTGTACCTGTGGCACCTGGATGCAACTGCGTGAGTGTCCTATCTAGATTTACTGATGATGACCAGGCCCTGTCCGCGTATTTGGAGTTCCATTCTCTCAACGAGGGAATCGTGCGCTTGCAGTTGATTCAGATGAAGTCCACATAATCGATCAAGACCACCTTGCCCTCCAGTTCGGCTAGGCGCAGCGGCCGATCGCTGTTGATTCAGACCGTGTTGGCGATTTCGGGAGCCGGGCCAAGGTCTGGAAGGTCGGACATGTCGGCGGATCGATTTTGGTTGTCTGGAGGGATGGTGTCGGTTGTGGCCGGCATGGGAGGCACGACACATGCGGTCAGTGCCATCGGCAGGTCCAGCACCAGGAAGAGCAGCTTGCGCATGGGAAACCTATGTCAGTGTTGGGGCCGGTTCTGGGCCCAGGGTGCCCAGGGCCAGTCAGGCTTGCAATATATAGGCATCCGCGCAGGACTACAGGGGGCTGCCATGGTGGCACTGTTTCTGCTCCGAACGTTGGACGAGATGCAGCTCAGCGCGAGGGCGCGGCGATGGCTCCAAGAACTCGAACGACCGTTTTCCTGATGTTCTGGAGCGAGAAGCACCTCAACAGCCAGAGGAAAGTAAGTCTTGGAGCTTCGTAGGTCCACCGATTTCGGGGGAGGCTCAACTCCTAATGACGGATGACCAGCAACCCCAATCTGTGGAAAGGAACTCTAATTTTGGCACGAACATGACCGATAGCGTAAGATGATCGCTGCAACCATTGACAGTCGGTTGAAGGTTGGTCTTGGTCGAGGAGCGATGAACTCAGGTGTAGATGTGGATGGAATCTTGGCCGTGCTTGTCTCCAGCGACCCCCGAACTGGGGATCCGATCTGTTGGTTCACTTCCAGCCGGCTGGTCAGCATGCGGACTGCCCCCTGTAACCCCTGCAGCTCAAACAGGCCAGTGGTAGAGTTTCCATCAACCAACCACGCGGTGTTCAGCCGTGGCTGGACGCAGTCCCCAGTCCAAGGAGTACTACGCCTTCCGCAGCCTCCAGAAAGCCACGCTCACTACGCTCTTAGCCGTCGATCCATTAGTGAATAACGACATGTTTACAAACCATTGCGTATTGTGTGATGGGATCATCACACCTGACACTGATAGCCGTGAACACATAATACCCCAAGCCATAGGTGGAGGGAATTTTGTGGTAAGTGGATTCCTTTGCTCTGTATGCAACAATAGGAGCGGAAACGAATGGGACGCGGTTTTAGCGAAACAGTTGGCTCCATGGAGTCTCATGTTCGGTGTCAAACGATCTAGAGGATCTGTTCCACCGCAGAAGTTTGAAACCCTGTATGGGAGCCCAGTAAAGGTCCACGCAGAAGGTTTTCAGGTCCAGGCGGCTCCCAGCGTTGAAAAAACTGAGCGGGGCTACCACATTCAAGCCCCCAACCTCAAAGTAGCCCGTCAACTCCTTGAGGGCCTCAAAGCCAAGCACCCGGAACAGCCATGGGATGTGGAACACTGGTTGGCTAATGCCAACCTAACTGCTCCCTTCAATGATATGTGGAAAATTCCACTGTCGATAGGTGGAACACAAGCTGGTCGGTCAATCGTCAAATCCGCACTCGCCTTGGCATTTCATTCTGGTATCGCCCCCAGTGACTGTGAAGAGGCCTGTGCATATCTTCGACATGAGGATGGATCGCCCTGCTTCGACTATTACTACCTGCCTGACATTGTAAAAAACCGAAGAACGGGAACTCCTATTCATTGTATTCATGTTAGGGCAAATCCAAACCGCCAAACCCTAATGGCCTACATAGAGCTCTTTGGTCTTTACCGTATGGTGGCGTGTTTGTCTCGCAAGTACACGGGGCTGGAATTGACTAAGACATTCGCCATCAATCCAGTTACTGGTAATAAGGTTCAACTTGAATTCAACTGGTATGAAGGGCTGGAGAAGCCACTGCCCCAAGCGACCAGAAAGGTTTTGCGACAGTACATAGAGGAAGTCTGGACACCTATTGTTGATGCGGCTCTGGGAGCTTGGGACCGCCGCACAATGTCTTATGAGATTGAACGAGCCGTGAAGGTAGCAGCGCGAAATTCTGGCAAGAAGGAAGGAGATCCAATGACTGAGAATGAGTGGAAACAGATTGCGATAGATGCCGTACACCAGTTGACACCCTGGCTGGTTGGTCAGTTTCTGAATCGGAATCCTAACACTCCAAAAGGCATCTTTCAGATAGGTGATGATCCTCAATTCGATCCACGCGCTTTTCTGGAGTCTCACTCCCAGTCATTGGACAGCTAGCATAACCACATCTGACAGGCAGTTAGACCGGTTTGCTATCATGGCTTGGCATCGCTTTCCGGGTGGTCTGAAGCTCGAGTTGCTAGGGTGTGAGTTAGCAGGCTGCGGAAGAATAGGTTTGGAGGACATTGACTACCACGTGGTGCGCGTAAGCGGTGTGTTGGGTGGTCCGATGGACCTTGGAATCCCTTGAGGGGCACAGAGCCTTTGGCGGGTCATGTGGACGGCCCGGCAGCGGTCTCCGGCTCGTGGACAGGTGGGTCATGCGCACCGAGTACACGGCGATCAGTAGGGAGGTTTTCAACAGTCGCTCAGGCAGCACCGAGGCCCAGCCCACACTGGCATATATACAGTCAAATGCCTCAATAGCCGCGTCAGGGTCACATCGGCCACCTCCTTGATCCACCCAACGGATCGACCGGGGAACCCGTTCCCCGGGTCTACAATGGCTAGCATGCTGCTTTGGGGGTTGGGATGACCGCGCGTTAGGGATACTGCCAGTGCCAAAGAGACCTATCCTAATTGGCTGCGTTTTTCAGCAACCTGTCAGTAGTACAACGAAACTTGATGGTATTGGAACAGGTGCTCGCAGTATCGTCGTCGGCGTCGGACATGGACACATCGAGCGGCCGCGTTGCGTGCCCTTCGGTAGCCCACAGTGGTGCAGGCGCAGTCGGTCGGGCAACCACATCGGGGCAGAGCCGCGTCCACCAGTAGGCAGGTTTGGGGCACGGTCAAGCCTAGTTGTTTTTTGGAACTGCATCGTTTCCCGGACTTCGAAGAAGTGGACCAGCGAGATGAGCATGGGGTGGTGGGGCCAGCCCCACCACCTATGGCCCTCGTAGTCATCCAGGCCAAAGGGTTGCTTGTCGTCTCGAAAGCACTGCTCGATCGGCCTGCGCTAGCTGGCTAGCCACATCAGCCGTACCCGCGTCAGGTTGGTGCAGGGGATGGCCTGGAGGCCTTAGGACCCTCCCGCAGGAGGAAAGACCGACCAGTTTCAGACGGAATCCAGTCGGCCACGGTGCCCACTTCCTGCGATGGATCCGAGAAGACTGACGCGAGGAGAGACCTCCCGTCTCTGGATGCACGGTCCAGACATGGGTGTTGTGGACCACCTCGGCCAAGTGGCCCGCCATGCCATCGAAGAAGGCGGGGCTGCCGCCGCAGTCCTCGCCGCAGGTCACCCAGCACACCAGCAGCGGTGGTGTTGGTAGGGGCTTGGACACAATGCGGGTCCGTTGCTCGGGCAGGACGGACAAGCCCTTCTACCCAACGCCGGCACAGGAGGTACCGCTCGTGGCAGCGACACGGGACCGGATGGAGGCGCAGTGGAGCATCGTTGATACAGGCCTCAACCTCCGACTGCACCCAGCCATGGGGCCTGTGGCCCTGCGTGGGTGTAGGTCGGTAGCGAATTGCGATGGCTTTCTGTCGTTTGGTCGGTCAAATCATCACAAAATTATGATGATGACAGGTTCCAAGGCGGCCGGTGTGATCGGTGGGAGTTTCGGATACCTTCGGATGCCACAGGCTCATGGATGTACCGGTTGTTCCCGTCTCTACAGCACACGCAGGCGTTCCTATCCTTCGTCCCGAATGTTATTAGATTGATAGGTTGGATTGTGATTTGATAACGTTACGGTATGATGGGCTTGATTTGATTCGGCCCGGGTGGCCGCCTGTCGAAGCAGGAGGAGATCACATGGGCAAGACGCACCTGTTGTGTCGTGAGTTGGTTCGTTGTGCCAGTCAGATGCTCCTTACCTGTTCCGAAGGCAAGTTGTTCAGGGCTCACCAGTGAGCTGTCCAGTGCCACCAATCCTCGGTAATCGTCCGGTCAACACAGTTCCTGGAATGTGCATGTCAAGTCTGAAAAGCTTGGTCCGCCCTCGCAAGGAAGTGTTGGAATCCACGCTTGACGAATCAATTTTCGCTGCGAATCTGGGTACGGTGCTGCAAGGCACCGCACCCCCCGTCTACGGAGATTCGGCCGAGTTCTTTTCCCGCACCCATCCATCGTCCGGGCTGAAGGCCTTGCTCAACCTTTGTCTCGGGCGCCTTGCGGGCGCACAGCCGGACGCGCCGCCGATTATCCGCATCGACACCAATCTGGGTGGCGGCAAGACCCACAACCTGATAGCACTCTGCCACGCGGTTCAGGGCGGTCTGGAAGCAGACTCCGCGGAAAGACTCCTGTCGCCTCCGGTCAGACAGACGCTGGGCCAAATGCCCGGTGTTAGCTTGGCTTCCTTCGTGGGCACCGACCATGGTGTGTCCACAAGCGAAAGCACCATGTGGGGTCTGCTGGCCAACAAACTGGGCGGATCGTCGGGTTATGCCCTGGTGCGTTCGGACGATGTGGCCCGAACCGCTCCGGGCACCGACACGCTGGCAGAACTGTTGGGCAATAAACCCAATCTGATCGTGGTCGACGAGATTGCCCAGTACCTCCAAAAGGCTGATGGAGTGGAAGTGGGAAAGGGCACGCTTGCGGACCAGACCCTGACTTTCCTGATGGCCCTGTGCGAGGCCGCAGCCCGGGTTCCGCGTACGGTCCTGGTTCTGACGACCACACAAGAATCGAGTGTGTTCAGCAGTGGCACCGAGAAGGTCGTTGCCTTGATGACCCGAGTGCGGGAAATTACCGGGCGGCAAGCCCACCTTATCCAGCCCTCGGCGGAGGAAGACCTGCCTTCCATCCTGAGCCGCCGGCTGTTCGCGCATGTGGATCGCTCCCGCATTTCAGACATTGCCGCCTCTTATGCGGATGCGCTGACTGCGGCCGAGCAACGCTGGGAGAGCGGCTTGCCTGCCGAACTGGCTCCCGTGCGTCTGGCATCCCGCATGCACGAGACCTGGCCGTTCCATCCGGAACTCATCGTGTTGCTGGACAAGCGGCTTTCGACCAACCCCTACTTTCAGCGTACCCGCGGAGCCCTGCGGCTGTTGGCCCGGTCGATTCAGCTGCTCTGGCAAAACGGGGCAGCGTCCGCCAGTGCAATCCACCCACATCATCTGGACTTGGCTGACGGGGTCATCATTCGACCGCAGTTGACCCAAGCCCTGCAGCAGCCACAGATGGAAGCCGTGGCACGGGCCGATGTCGCCAATGAGAATGAGCATGAACCTTCGAGGGCAGACCTGATCGACCAGCGATACGGCGCGTTCTGTATCCGCCACGCTGCGACCACCTGTTTTGTTCATTCCCTGCACATGGGCGCGGCCATGACCCAGGGGCACACGCTGGCCACCACGCTGGAACCCGGCACGGACCCGGACATTCTGCTGGCTGGATGGACCCGACTGGTTCGAGAGGCCTGGTACCTGCATCAGGACAGCGAGGGCTTCCGATTCAAGACTGAGCCGTCCTTGACCAAGATGGTGGTCGACCGGACGAACCAAGTACGGACATCACAGGCGCGCGCTGCGGCACAGGAGCTGCTGGAGAACCTCTTCTCTTCCAGCAGCAGCACCGGCAACGTCCGTCGCATGTACCTCAACGAAAAGGCGTCCGACAACCTTGCCCACATCAACATTTGTGTCTTTGGCTGGGCACAGTTCGAGGGCGAACACGGCGTGGCCGACTACGGCGCTCCGCCCCGGGTCATTCTGGACCACTGGAACCAGCTGGATAGTGGCGGACAACGGCGGTACCTGAACCACATGGTGTTCATTGCGCCAAACGCCCGGTACTACGACCGCATGCTCAGTACCCTACAACGCCGCATCGCCCTGGACACCCTGGTCGAGGATAGTTCGATTACGGAACGCCTGAGCCCAGATGTCCTGAGCGATCTCAGGGACCGTTGCAACAAGCAGCAGTTGGACGCTCGGGTCGCCGTCGCGAATGTCATGAATCTCTGCTGGTATCCAGTCGGCAACGACAGGCTGGAATTGGTGGAACTTACGGTGGATAGCAAGGCACGTGCCAAGCGGAACCAGACAGAGGTCATCTTCGAGGAATTGCGCGAGCGGGGAAAGCTTCTGACCGCGGACAGTTCCCCCATGGACCCGGCACGGCTGAGGCAGATGCTGGGACAACGCCTTGATCGCAGCATCACCATTCGCGGTGTGCAGGAGTTCATGGCCAGCTCCGGAAGCAGTCCCATGCTTTTGGATCCCGGGCAGCTGCGGACGGTTGTCCAGAACGGCATCCGCATGGATGTTTGGGACTGTCAGCAAGCGAACGGTAGCTGGGTGGACAAGCTGGACCTGGATTCCTTCAGCCTTGACGAAGACGACAGCCTCCATGTGCCTGGAACCAAACCGGAACCGAGTACCCAACGCGACAAACCATCCCCCGAAGCCTGTACTGAATGTGGCGAGCATCCCTCTGGTGGCAGCAAACATCCGCCAATCAGTGAATTCCGATCCACGCGTGTGCCTGCCGAAGCAATTGAGGATGTGGTTTCCCAAGCCCAGGAGGTATCGGCCCTACACATGCAGGAGCTGAGTCTGGAATGGGAAGCCGAACAGGAAGCCGCGCTTGGGTGCGTGGCCAAAGCCCTGCACACGCTCGCGCAGGTTCGAATCCACCCCAACATTGATCCATCACTGAGTGTTGATCTGGAAACGGAAACCGACGGCAAACCATTCACCCTCAAGATGACATGCTCCGCACCACAAGCCCAAATGATGGGGGACAGCCTCAAGGCCATCCTCAGGCAAGGTGAAGGGACTGCATGCACCACCACGCTCGTGTTCGCCTTCCCGGCCTCGACATCGGTCGAGGGGAATGAGAAACGAACCATCCAGGATGCCGTGAGAGGGACCATGGTTTCAAGGTCCCTCACCGTCCTGAAAACAGCATGACCCTGTCGTACCGGCTGGTTGCGAGCCGTGATTCCGAGGGCTGCATCAACCGGTTTGAGGTCTCGGACGCGGATGGTCGGTCGGTCGTTCTGCATGGTTGGCGTGCAGAAGCTGTTGTGGATTCAGTCCAGGCAACCCTGACGCGCGCATCCAGACGCCTGTCATTGGCGCTGGATCGGCCATTGCAGTTGGACGAACACCTAGGGGTTCAGGTTCTGTTGATCCTGCGGGCAGTCAAGCCGCTCTCTGGCTACCAGCGCGTCAAGAAGGTAGCGATGGGCATAGCTCGAATGTCCGAGGAAGAGGCTACCTACTGGTATGCCCATGCCGCCCACAAGGGTGGCCTCCCAGCATTGAGGAAGTTGCTTACCCCATGACCGAACACCGTCCTCTGATCACGCGATGGTTTCCTGCGGCGACCATCGGTGCGGAGTCGCTCCGCGACGTATCCGCCGGACAGCAGCCGCCACCCAATCGACTCCACGTGTGGTGGTCTCGCAAACCACTCACCACCGCACGCGCGGCAGTCATTGCAACCGTGTTGCCAGCCTGGAACGATTCCGAAGAGAAACAACCCCATGAACACACGCCAACTGGCTTCGCAGTGGATGCCAACCCCTCAGTTGGGAGCGGAATCCCTCAGGGAGAGAGCAGCCTCAAGCGCTCTGCCTCCTCTGTACTTCCTCCACGTGTGGTGGTCCCGGAAGCCGCTGATCCTGGCCAGGGCGGCGGTGCTGGCCGCCCTGCTGCCGGCATGGACGGAAACGAATCTTTGCCCCCCCCCATCGGATATTCAGGCATTGCTGAACTCCACGTTCGGCTCGGAAGACGAGTACAGGCGGTGGTTCCTTGAGGCAATAGGTATCAAGGGGAATCCGGTTGTTGCCAGACAGCAGATTGTTGAAGCCGTACAGTCCGGAAACCGCATCAAGAACCCATATGGTTACGACCGTGCTTTCACATCCAATCCCCTGCCTGAACATCGACAATTACTAAAAACAGTAACAAATTTTCAGAAAGATACCGCGGAAAGCAATCCACTCGTAGTCCTGGATCCATTTGGCGGTGGTGGCTCGATTCCCTTCGAAGCTGCAAGATACGGATGCCACGGGCTGACGACCGAACTGAATCCAGTTGCAACAGCCATTCTCCACGGAACGGTCGATTTGCCATTCCGTCTGGGTGAGAGTTTTCCTGAAATCCTTTCGCAATGGGGGGAGAATTGGTGCCAGTTGATCAATGACCGACTGGCACGATTTTTCCATCGTACAAATGAACAGCGCTTGGCCTATGTTTGGGCACTAACCGTACCTTGTCCCACCACCGGACATTCCACCCCTCTGCTTCCCACCCACTGGTTGGCACGTACTGCCCAACAGAAGGTGGCGATCAAGCTGCATCCGGACAGCGAAACAGGGCGAATCTCGCTTGAGTTGGTCGACAGCGCCACTGTAGACGAGGGCAATCGGTTCACATACAGGCGCGGTGCAGGCACCAGTGTCTTCACCGGAGACACCTTCGACGGCAAGTACATCGCAGCCGAAGCTCGTGCCGGCCGAATGGGTATGTTTCTGAGAGCCATCGCCTATCGTCCTGCCAATGGTCGGGGGACCCAGTTCAGAGTGCCGATTGACAAAGACTTTGAAGCCTTGGAGAAGGCCGAACGGTACCTCAAGGCCAAGTGGGACGAGTGGGATGTCAAGGGGCTGATACCTACAGAGCTCATCCCAGATGGGAACAAAACCTCTGAACCACAACGATATGGCATGCCCCGTTGGTGTGACATGTTTACTCCCCGCCAATTGGTGACTATGGTCACCGCGGTTGAGTGTCTGTATGAAGTGCTGGAAGCAGCTGCCAGCGAACTGGATCTGGATATGCTCAAAGCACTCAACCTGTACCTCGCCTTCGCGATTGACAAGGTGGCGAACTACAACAGTCGCCTAGCAAGTTGGGATGATACAAGAATCAAGATGAGAGGTACATTTGTTCAACACAACTTCAGTATTAAGTGGACATGTGCGGAAATGGAGGGTGTTGATGCCTGTCGCTGGGGACTTGAACAGGTTGTTGACTGTTACCGAGACATAGCCAACCTTGTGGGTACGGTACATGCCCCCAGCGGTAGAACACTGCTTCAGGATCAGCAATCTGCACCGATTCTTCCGGCGGAACCCTCTCTGGCATCTGCCACCGCCCTTCCCTACGAGGACCAATCTGTCGATGCCATCGTGACAGATCCGCCGTATTACGACAACGTCATGTATGCGGAACTGTCGGACTATTTCTATGTGTGGCTCAAGCGCGCCCTCAAGCCCTACTGGCCAGAACTCTGCCGACAACCCCTCTCCGACAAGGACAACGAGGTGGTATCAAACCGAACTCGTTTCGCCGACATGGCCACGCACTCCGGGCGTGGCAAGAAGCCACCCGGTACCGTAACGGCCCAGGAACTTGCCGAGGACCACTATCAGTCCATGATTGCTCGTGGGTTCACCGAAGCATACAGGGTGTTGCGGGACAACGGTGCCATGACGGTGATGTTCACTCACAAGAGAGCCGATGCCTGGAACGCATTGGCTACGGGACTCCTCAACGCCGGTTTCCGCATTGAGTCTTCGTGGCCGGTGTCCACCGAGTCGGAGCATTCACTCCACCAGAAAGGCAAGAATGCGGCGAATGCCACGATCCTCCTTACCTGCACCAAGCGAGGGAGTTCAGAACCTGCGTGGTGGGATGATATCCAGACAGAAGTTCGAGAGGCGGCACACGAAGCGGCAATTCGACACGCTGAGGATGGCTTGGTAGGTGTGGATGTAACCCTTGCTGCCTTCGGCTCGGTGCTTTCGGTCCTGTCCCGGCACTGGCCTGTCTACACCGGCAACCTTGACCCTGACGGCAATCGTCAGGTCATTTCGCCCGAGGTGGTTTTGGATCTTGCTCGGGAGGAAGTCGGCTACACCAAGATTGCCCGGTTGCTCCAGGGCCGACAGGAGTACCAGTTTGATCCACCTACTCAGTGGTGGCTGCTTGCCTGGCATGACTTTGGTGCTCCCAAGTTCCCCGCCAGTGAGGCAATCAAGCTTTCCCATGCAACGCACCTGGACCTGGAGACCCAACTACGCAAGGGTTGGCACCTAGTGGAGACCAAGAGTGGAACTGCCGAGATCCTGACCCCAGCCAGACGCTTTGAAGCGCGCGCCTTCCAAGTGGAATCCCTCTACCTGTTGGATACGTGGATTGATCGGCTTCATGCCCTGATGGTGATACACGAACAAGACGGAGCAGTTGCGTCACGCCAGTGGCTCGGTGACCAGGAGCTTGATCAGAGCCAGCATCTCAAGGAGTTGGTGGACGCAGCTCTGAGGGTTGTCCCCAGGCACAGGAACAGCAAGGGTGATTTGGCTCTGCCCGAGGCGCGAACCTTGGAGTCCATGCGCCAGACCCTGGACCTGTTCCATGACCTGGAGCCGCCGGCCCCGGCCATCGCCCAGAAGGATCTCTTTGGTTGATGACAGGCTGATTTGGACATGTCTGGATTCCGTGATCTGTCGCTGAAACCCAAGTACGGGCTCGGTGACGACTTCCTGAACGATGTGTACATTCCGCTTCTGGGGAGAGCGGTCCGATACACCCGGGCCGTCGGATACTTCAGTTCAGGCGGCCTCGCGTCGGTTGGTGCGGGATTGGAATCCTTCATTCGCAACAACGGTTCCATGCGCCTGATGGCAAGCCCGGAGGGATGGAGTCCGCAGGACGTGGAGGCATTGATCGGCCATCGGGAGATCCCTCGGGAACTTGCCGACCGGCTGGCCAGGTCCTTGATTACCAAGAGCGATATCGAACGGGACCATCTGTCGGTGTTGGCCTGGCTGATGAGGGAAGGCCGACTTGACACCCGCATCATCATCGGTGCGAAAGGCCAACTCTTCCATCAGAAAGTGGGCATGTTTTGGGATTCCAGGGATGATGCCGTTGGCATTGAAGGGTCCAACAACGAAACACTAGCCGGTTGGGACTCGAACATCGAATCACTCTCGGTCCGCCGATCGTGGCTGGATCAGGAAGGCTGGTTCCCCGCGACCATCGCGGAACTTGACCGGTTGTGGCAAGGCGGTCCCCACAGCAGGTCATATTCGCTGCCGGAAGCTGTAAGGCAGGAGTTGGTAGCCTACGCCAAATACAGGCCACATCCAATTCCGAAACCAGAGCCAGATGTCAAACCCCTCCAACTCTATCCGCATCAGCGGGAAGGCCGTGACCGGCTACTTGCAGCATGGCCGGAGTCCCGCCTACTGGCTGATGAGGTTGGCTTGGGCAAGACGATCACGGCTTCTGCTGCCATGCAAGACTTGCGGGCACAGGGCAAGTGCCGGAGAGTGTTGATTCTGGCCCCCGCCAACGTCTGCATCCAGTGGCAGGAGGAACTTGCGGAGAAGTTCAGTCTGCAGGTCCCGCGCTTGGAGAGGGGCCGGCTTCTACAGGTTGACGGCAGTGAGCAGTCTGTAGCCAACCCACTTGAAGAACCCATGCTCATTGCATCCTGGCACCTAATGCGACAGCAGGTTTGGCGTGAGCGTCTGCTTCAAGGACCGGTTTGGGACTTGGTAGTGATGGACGAAGCACACCATGCACGCCGACGTAGTCCTGGCTCTGACCTCAAATCAGGGATCCGGCGGCCAAATCAGGTTTTGGAGCTGTTGGAAGAGGTACTTGCCAAGATCGCTGGAACGCTGTGGCTGTTGACCGCGACGCCGGTCCAACTTCACTTGGTTGAGTTGTTTGACCTCCTGAATGTCATCCAACCCGATTCTGAACCACGATCGTCTCCTCTGCACTCCTGGTTCGAATTCGAAAGGTTCTACACAGCACTGGCTGTTCCCAAGGCTGATCGACGCTGGGAAACCCTGGGCAGGGGAGTGGGGGAGACATCGCCAACACAACTGGACCCCGGCAAACGCAGTGCATTGCAACCGTTCCTGAGACGTCTGCTGACAGAATTTGGGAAACCCGGGCGCGATGCCATGCAGGACGCAGACACTCTGATCCGGCATGACTTGTGCAGTGAACTCCTGGAAAATACCCGCCAACGCTCGCCTGGTGGGCGCTTGATGCTGCGGCGTACGCGCAGGGATGCGGATTTGCAGGGAGCATTTGCGGTACGGCAGCCATCCAAAGAGTCGATCGAGTTCGCAACTTTGGAGGAGCGAAGCCTGTATCAGGAGCTTGATGACTTCCTGGCTGGCCTTTTGGCCATGAGGCGCGGCATAGAACGGGGGTTCGGCTTCCTTCTGTCAATGTACCGGCGGCGGCTGACTTCCAGTTGGCAAGCCATCGAACGAACAATCGAGCGCGCTCTGACCAACACTGGTTTTCCGGATGACGAAATTGAGTTGCTGGAATTGGGGCTGGATCCGAGTGTGTCCACACCTGGCGGAAATCAGGGGTTCAATGCGGAAGAGGTGGAAGAGCTTCGCAGATTCGCCGCTAGGATCAAGGCCACAGTGCGTGGGGCCGGCGATCCCAAGATTGCCAGCCTCGTGCAGGACCTTCACACCTGTCGGCTTGACGGCAGGGCAATGTTGGTGTTCACGCAGTTCATGGATACGCTGGAATACATTCGGGATGCCTTGCAATCAGCCTACGGGTCCCAGGTTGGCACCTACTCCGGTCACGGGGCCAGGCTGTTCAGTGAAGGCACTTGGACTCCGGTGACCAAGGATCGGCTGACTCAGGCACTCGCCCGCGGTGAGATATCCATCCTGCTGTGCACGGATGCTGCCAGTGAAGGTCTCAACCTTCAGACTGCAAGCACCTTGGTCAATTACGACCTTCCTTGGAATCCGATGCGCGTTGAGCAGCGCATCGGACGCATCGATCGCATCAATCAAGCAGCGCAAACTCTTTCCATCCGCAACTATGTGATGTCGGATACCGTGGAGGAACAGGTGTATGACGCTTTGAAGGATCGCATCAAGGTCTTCGAAGGTTCGGTCGGGGAACTGCAGCCCATCTTGGGTGAGGTGGAGAACCTTGTCGCGGAGTCCACAGCCGACGATGTGGCAACGAACTTGGAAAGCCACATCGCTGCCATGGGAAACATGGGAAAGCCGGTTGCGGAAGCATTGCGACGCTGATCCCTTTGCAACAAGATGAGGCAGGCCCGCATTAAGTGCATTACTCGCGTCAAGACTCCAGGGTCCGCACCTGCTCTCCCGACAATCTCCGCCGCTACGTCCGTGAGGCTAGGGTCCGCGAAAGGGGGATGTCTATTGGACCACCTAAACATCTGCCTCGGTGTATCATCGTGGTTGCCGAAGTCATACAAAACCAATTCTTCAGCAGCCCGTTAGGAGATTGAAGTATGCCTGACAGAGAACCTGGCTGGACCCATCTGCTCCGACGTGAGGGTAGTGACTTCCTCACATGGCTTAGGGACAACCATGTCTTATCAAAGAAATTCGAGATTCTGACGGAAGCGCTAGGGACTCTTCTGCAGCGGAACGTCAGGACACCCAAGGATGCTCTCCATGTCTGGAAGGCGGTAACGGCTGTGCTGACTCACTGTGATGAAGAAAATGCCTATGATGCACCGGGCGCGGCTGAGGCCTACGCCTGGCTGCATTTGCCTGCACGCTATGTCCGAGCATGGTTGTCTCTGGAACATCTCGTGAAAAAGTGCTGTCTCCCTATGGGGAAGGACGGAGTCCAGACCTTGGATGTGGGAACAGGTACTGGCCCGGTCGCCTTTGCCGTGCACGACTTCTACGCTGCCATGATGGAATTTTCTGAACTGCAGGGTAACCCACAATGGCATCAGCCCCCACGAGTCCACTGTGTCGAGTTGAGCAGGCCTACCAATCATCTGCGCCATTATTTGGCTGAATTGATGTTTGAGCAAGGCCATCAAAAATGGCCAGGATTGCTGGCTATGTGCAACGCCAGACTGGATTTTAAGGAAGTCTTGCCTTCCTACGAGCGTAAACAGTTAGAGCAATCATTGCGTAACGAGCAGGAGTACTACTTCGATGAAGTAGAAGAAGAATGGGCCTCGGAATCACGCTACACATTGGAGGATGCTAATTGGATAGCACAATCCTCTTATCGTTATCGCCTGATCACGTTCAGCAATTTTCTCACTTCGCCCAAAATGATCCAGCCTGCCTCCCCCGCTACGGTTCAGCAAACTGTAAGACCCAATCTTGACGATATTCTCCAAGATGCGGCACCCGGCTCTGTCCTGATGGTTCTGGGTGGGAAGGGCAAACGCTACGATTCAATTTACACAGACGTGGATCGGATCGCACGTGGCGCAGCCTTCCAGCCAAAAGTGGTAGATAAAACCGTCTCTCATGCCGACAGCGAGGTCGCGGAGCAAGTCTACGCAACTGGCAAGCAATTCTTCCAATTTCTTGAACCTCATATTGCCCATCATGCACCGGAGGATACATGTGAGCAGAATGATGTCCGTGAACACTTTGGCACCTCCCCCGATCGTGCTCATTCCAGTGCGCTGCGGGTATGGCGTAAGTACCGTTTTACTAAGAAGCCTCAAACGACAGCCGACCCGGACTAATCTCTCTATTGCATTCATTCACTGCCAAATTTCAGGCTGGTTCGAAGTTCCAGCGTGTGTCAGCGAAATCCCTGCCAAACGCAAAGTCGTGATCAGGGTAGTGCGGAAGCCAGGCTCCAGGGCCGTCGTCCGATCCGGTCCCTCAACAGGCCAATCGACACATCCGCGCTGATATTGTGCTGAAGCGTGCGCAGCATGTTCAGGGTAGTCCGGCGCAGGATGCCCATGCCCATCACGGCGGGACCATGCCCGTTGCACATGCGGCAGGCGTCCTCCTGGAACTGCATGTTCAGGGGGCGGTGCAGGTCGTTCTCCACAGCCCAGTGGCCGCGCACAAGGGCCAGTAGGGTCTCGGCATCCACCGGCAGACTGGAGTTGTAATGGCGTACGGAGTGCTGTCGGCGGCCGCGGGAGCCTCGGTGTTCCGTGTGCACCCGGATCAGGCTGCGCAGGCCGGGCCACCGGTCCACTGCCTCGGGGAGGCCGACACCCCGCTCGACCTCGGTGAAGGTGGCCATCACGTCCCAGTGGAGTGCGGGTTGGTTGCGCTTGACCGCCAGCAGATAGTTGGCACCGGCCGCTCGCAGGTACCGTACGATGGCGGTCTGGCAGCCGGCGGCGTCGATCGTGACCACGGCCCCCTCCAGTGCCATGCGCTCCAGCAGCCGGGGAAAGGCCTTGATTTCGTTGCCTTTGGCTGCACAGGATTCTTGGGCCAGGGTCAAGCCCTCCCGCACCAGGGAGGCACTTACCAGAAGCAGGGACCGGATCCCAGCAGCCACACTATTGGCACCACCTACCAAGGCCACCAGCAGCGTGGCCAGCAGACCGGGCAGGGAGTGGCGCACACCGCGCGGGACACGTGGAACGCGAAGCTAGATCAGTTGGTCGACGAAGGCGCACAGGGCCTCCAGAAGTTTGGCCTCGGAGCATGCAACCATGTATTCCATGACGGCTGCAGCGTGTCCTGTGAGGTGTCTGTTACTCCATACAACGTGCGGCGAACCCCGCTGCCGCGCAAGGGATGGCACCGACTCGGCCCTCATTGCGGACTATCCGTCTCGTTCAATCTTCTAACCAGCTGTAGATTTGTCCTCCACATTGCCTGCGCAACAAGCATCCAATACTGCTTTCACGCCACCATGACTTGCCTTTTTCACGTGACTTTGGTTTAGCGCTGCGCCCTAACCCGCCTCGACCGGAGTCTCCTTTGGTAATCTACATCCAAATGTTTGCACACCGATTGTTCAATCGGCGCTCTGCTCTCATGCGTGTTCATATAATGTTGGGTACGAAAGGAAAGTACGCTCTGGACGAACTCGTTCTTGTGCTCGCCCAACAATTTTACCAACAAATCTCTCACGCCGTCGGTCAACTGTTCTTCGCTATCAAGTTGCGCGAAATATCGAATAAGATCGTAGGCTACTGACTTTTTCCTATCTACAACCGTTTCAACTGACTCTTGAATCTCTGGGAAATTGATCTCTCGCACTACCATCTCAACATGGGACATAGACCACAGGAATGAAATGAACGACAATGCTTTTTGTATATCGGTAAATTCCAATTCAGCTACATCACTGTTGAGAACCTTCGCGTAATCCGATAACTCTTCCTCGTTCCTGAACAAAAGATTAACCAGTCTCAGCCCACCATCTGATATAGTCTCGATAATTTCCCGGATTTTGACCCGCTCCAAGTTGCCATATTTTGTCCTCAACACTTGGCCCAATATTCTGTTATTTTTCAGGATGGTGCCAACCCCGAGCGCAAACTTGTCTCGTTCAACGCCCTGCCCTTCCTGTCCTAAATCACCTTCGCCATCGCCGAACTCCTGCCTGGATTTTCTTTCTAACTCTCGCTCCTCCGCTACTGGCTTGTCCGACTGGATATCCGCTGGTAGTTGCTCAATGAGCCTATTGAATCGACTCGTTTCCTCTCGATCGAAGGTCGCTACAGGAACATCATCCAAAGTCCGCTTGGACTTCTCTAGGATATCGTCGATGATCGACGTGTCCCGTGTATGATGGATAGCGAAGAGTATCGTCAAATAGTTGACTTCTCTATGGCTGTCTTGGCACATTGCCTCCACCACTTTTGACCCATTTTCTCCACCGCCAGATAGATATTTTCCCAAGAAATAATAATACATGTATTTGGCACGAAAATTGCCTTCTTCGTCTATAAGGCCATAAGGCAATCTCTTCAACCGATTAACTGTCGCGTCACTGATGATAAACCGTCTCTTATAGTCATTGACGAACCTCGAGAATTGAAACGGCTGCCCATCTCCCGACTCGTTTTGGACGTAGATCGCGTAAGCCAGGTGCTCTGCAAAGTTAAAGCACGTATTGAGCTGATCGTCCTCGTTAGCAATACCTGAACGCACCAAACGAGCGATGATCAACACCAAATAACAGTGGCCGTACGACGTGATCGAAACTCCCGATGGCATGTAACTTTCATAAGTTTGCAGGATCGACAACACATAGAACGGATATCTTGGCAAAATTTTATGCGATATGACGATCGAGTCTACACGTTTCTCAACTTGATCCACTTTGCCGTCCAACACTTCGCCGCCCTCATGCATCAGATGGAGTCTTTTCCTTATCAGTTTCTCCTGCTGGTCCGGGGAAAGTGGTTCGATTTTCATATGAGCAAAATCCAGCATCGAGAAGTGATCTTTGTAGTAAGTGTGATAATCATCGTAGGACATTACTACAATTATCTGGCTGAACGTCTCTTTCGCGAACGCGACTATTTCATGTAGATGGGCGGGTGCAGTCGTCGTGTCCACAATCAGAGTCTTGTCATCCTTTTGCCTCCACAAAGCGTAATCTCCGTGGTACTGAGAACCATAAGCACGCTCGAATGTCTCTTTGTGCTTTCCAACCAAATGCTCTTGCTCCACCAAGAGAACTGCTCGGGCATTATCAATGAGCGATAGATACAAGTGCCGTGCGAGAGCGGTCTTGCCCGAATTCTCTGGCCCGAATACCAGAATGTTGTCTAAGGCCAACAACTCAGACTGTTTTGAAATGATCGGACTTGGGGCCTCTATGCCGTGAGCCAAAGGATCAACACACGTCAGGCGGGGGAAGATGAAAGTGTCAGCCAAGCTGAGGTGGGTGTCAGAGATGAACTCGGTCGTGTTAATCCTCGACATGTTCTTGCTGATCGGCGTGAATGTGTTCCTAACATGGTTTACAACGTTTTTGACGCCTTCATAAATCTGTTGCCACGCTTCATCTTGGTTTTCAAATGATGTAACAGGCTGGCCATCGTTAGGCAACGCCTTCACATCGTCGTTGCCCAGGAAGTCTTTCCATGAACATTCTCGAATAATGATAGGTATGCGATATATTGATCGCCCTTGAGCCTCCATGTTTTTGAAGTGTCTCCACTCGGCCTTGCAAGCATCCGAGGCAATGAAATCTCGACTCAACAGAAAGACGGCGATGTCTACTTGGTTCAACTTCTCCTGGATCCGGCTTGTGATCGCTTTTCCAGCAAAAAGTTTATTATCACTCCATTGTCTCAAAATCCCTTCCGGTGGAATTGCGGACAATGTGTCTTCTAGTGTATGTCTAAATTCGGCATCTTTATGCGAATATGATTGGAACAAGAGTACTGTATACGATGTACGATTCGTGTTCATTGTATTAGGCATGTTTACTTGAGGTGGTTGAAGATTGTATGTCAAAAATTCGTACAGCCCAAAAAGACGCAGGGTTCGAGGTGCGGCAGAGTTTCAAATGGGTGCTACTGAGTTTTTCCTTAGCAGGTGTTGTCGCTGATCGGCGACTGCATGTGTGCCGGGGTGGTTTGGACCTCGATACCACCCGATCGGGTGCTGAAGGCTTTGTTGCTGGTTGCCCTGTACCAGGCGCGCAGCGAGCTCGCTCACTGTGGGGAGCTTGAGGGCAACGCGGCAGTCCGGAATCTGTAACTACATGGGGAGTCCGATGCGGTTCTTGGCGAGAATGAGCTGCATGGGTAGCGTCGCGACCTGCTGCCGTGGCATGCGGAGAGGCGTCAATGGAAATCGCTGCCCATGAGATCGCAACGGAACGCATCACCCCTGCTGCGCTGGGAGTTCTGCAACGACAATTCGCGAGCCGGTCCGCACTCATGGAGGGTGCCTTGCGCGAATACCGGGACAATGTGCGCGTTCGCTGGAATCTGGACACAAACGCCATTGAAGGAAGCACACTGTCATTTGCAAACACTCCCGCTCTCCTGTTGGATTGGTCTGGGACACTCCCGAAGCGGTATTCGGAACCGAATGCACCCAGGGATCGGGAGATCGCTGAAAAGGGAGGTCATGACAGGGCTACAGAGGATCTACAGATTTGCGTCCAATCCGAATAGCCTATGACACAGGCTGCTCCGTTCCCAGGGCAAACGTAAAGTCGCGATCAGGGCAGGGCGACGGCCAGGATCCAGGGGTGATGTCTGATTCGGTCGCGCAGCAGCCTGATGGACACATCCGCGCTTAAATTCTGCTGAACCGTGCGCACCATGTTCAGGGCGACCCTTCCGGGGATGCCCATTACGGCGGGACCGTGGCCCCGACGCAGGCGGCAGTCGTCCTCACGGAACTGCATGTCCAGGTTGCGGTGCAGGCCGTTCTCGCGCCCACAAGGCACCCGCCAGTGGCCGCGGACGATGGCCAGCAGGGCCGCGGCATCCACGAGCAGGCTGGAGATGTAGTAGCGCACGGCACGCTGCCGGCCGCGGGGTCCGTTGCGTTGCGTCTGCACCCGGATCAGGCTGCGCAGGTCGGGCCACTCGGCGGGGTTGGTAACCCGTTCGCAGAGGTTGGGGCCGCCCAGGCCCGTGCCGGTGCAAAGTCGTCAAGAACCACAACTGCCCTTCCTGACCCAAGGTGAATGCGATGCCTTGGGTACCCGCGATGGTGAGATCCCGGACATCCCCAATCCTCGTATAATCGGGACGGACTCAACCCTGAAGCATCGGGCCGGTCCCTGCCTCCCTCCTCACTCTAGGTCGCACTGCCATGCAAATCGCCGATGTGCGCGTCCTTCAACTGGAAGGCGTGCTGGAACACGACGGGCCGTTCTGGGAAGAGCGGCTCATCCGCCCCTTGGACATCTACCCCGAGCACAAGCATGAAACCCGCGAGAACATGCTGGAGCAGACTCCGGGTCGCCTGCATCTGCGGCCGTGTTTCCTTGAGATTGAGGCGGATACGGGTGAGGTCGGCATTGGCGGTCCGTTCGGGGAAACCGAAGGACGCATCATTCTGTCGTCCTTCCGTCCCTTGCTGATGGGCCAGGATCCCTTGGCCATCGAACGGATCTGGGACAGGCTTTACCGGTCGGCGGTCCACGGCCGCAAGGGCATTGAGATGATGGCCCTGAGCGTGGTGGACTGTGCCTTGTGGGACCTGAAGGGAATTCACTTCGGTGCGCCGGTCTGCTCGCTGCTGGGTGGTCCGGTGCGAACCGAAGTGCCTGCCTATGCAAGTGCACTGGGCTACTCCCTGGAATCCGACCTGGTCGCGGAGCGCGTGCGCATGATTGCGGAGTTGGGCTACCGGGCGACCAAGTGGTTCTTCCGGCACGGACCACACGACGGGCGGGAGGGCCGCCGTCTGAACCTGGAATTGGTCCGAACACTGCGGGAGGCGGCCGGTCCCGACATCGACATCATGCTGGACTGTTGGATGAGCTGGGACGTGCCCTACGCCATCGACATGTCCAGGCGGCTTGAGGAGTTCCAGCCGCGTTGGCTGGAGGAGCCGGTGCTGCCCGACAAGGTGGACCAATATGCCCAAATCCGGGCCGAGTCCAGGATCCCGATCTCCGGCGGCGAGCACGAGTACACGCGTTGGGGCCTGCACCAACTGATGCAAAAGCGGGCCTGCGATGTCTTGCAGCCCGACATCTACTGGGCCGGCGGCATTTCCGAGATGATGAAAATCTGTGCTCTGGCTTCGGCCTACGACCTGCCGGTCATTCCGCACGGCCATTCCACGCCGGCCTCCATCCACCTGATTGCTGCTTGGCCGGTGGTGACCTGCCCGATGCTCGAGTACCTGATCAAGTGGAATGCGGTCCATCAGTTCTTCCTGAAGCATCCGGTTCATCCGGAGGGCGGCATGGTGAGCGTGCCCGACACGCCGGGCCTGGGCATGGAGTTGGACCGGGACAAGGCCGATCGTGTGACGGTTCTGGGTTGACCCGGATGCTGGCTGTCCTCTCCCAAGCGGTCCATCAGCCTTCATGTATCGCGTCGCACGCCAGGAGATCCGCATGAGGTTTCCGGCGAGATCGGCTCGCTTCGATGCCTGACGAACAACACACAACCACGGCAGATCAGCCGCCTAACGGTTCCCGCAAGGGCACGCGGACCTCGTCGTTTGGCTTCTCGCGGCGGGAGGGCCACGATGCAAGCCGTTTCTATGAACGGTTCGAATCTCCGGTCATAGAGGACAGCGAGGAGGTGCAGGGGGGCGAGACGCCGATCAATCACCTTTGGGTGGGCGATGCCCGCGACATGGACGCCTGCATTACAGCCGAGCCCGGGTCGCCGGTGTTGGCCGACAACTCCGTTGCCCTGGTGGTCACGTCACCGCCCTACTTCGCCGGCAAGGACTATGAAATCGAGCTGGGCAAGGGTGAGGTGCCTTCGGACTACCGGTCCTACCTGATCCTGCTCAGGGATGTATTTGCCGAGTGTCTGCGCAAACTGGAGCCCGGCGGTCGGATTGCGGTCAACGTTGCCAACCTGGGACGCAGGCCCTACCGATCGTTGGCGGCCGAAGTGATTCGGATTCTGGAGGGCCTTGGTTTTCTCCTGCGCGGCGAAATCGTCTGGGTCAAGGCCCGCGCCCTGGGCGGTTCCTGTACCTGGGGCAGCTTCCAAAGTCCGGCCAATCCCGTGATTCGGGATACCACGGAGCGCATCGTGATTGCCAGCAAGGGCCGGTTCGACCGGGCGGTCCCCAGGGCGCGGCGTGCCAAGTGCAACCTCCCGCACATCGGCACGATGACCAAGGAAGACTTCATGGAATACACGACCGACGTCTGGGAAATCCCGGCCGAGAGCGCGTCGCGTGTGGGCCATCCCGCACCGTTTCCGGTGGAGCTGCCGAGAAGGCTGATAGAGCTGTACACCTACAAGGACGATGTGGTCCTGGACCCGTTCCTCGGCTCGGGCACGACGGCCCTGGCCGCCGTCCAGGCGGGCCGGCAGTTTGCCGGGTTCGATCTGGACCCCGCCTATGTCGCCCTGGCCCACGAACGGTTGCAGGGTTCCGATTTAACGGATTGGGAAGGTACCGGAGTGGCCTTGGTTCCCGGAGGCAGACACCCGAAGTCGTTCGCAACGGTGGAAGAGTTGATGGATGCTGCCGCCGACCGCGGTCTGCGCAGCGCGGAAATCGGAGAGGCCCTGCTCCGGTTGTGCGGATTTGAAGTGGAGTGGAAGAACCGCAAACTGGCCGCACAGGGCATTGACGTGGACTTCGTGGTCAGGACACCAGGCGGCCAACGCGTGAACGTATTGCTGGGTGGTCCCAATTCCGGCAACAGGCCTGGTCTCAAGCGGACCGATGTATTGTGGAAGGTGTTGGGCAAGGCCGCGGTGCTTTCCGCCGTGCCGGAGGATGAACGGTGCCCGTTGCTGGTATTGACAACGGGTCTTCCCAGATCTGGGAGTCCCGAAGCCAAGGCCCTGAGGAATGTCACAGGTCCGGGCAGGCCCATTGCCGCGGTGATAGACATGCTGGTCCTGATGGACGCGGCATTGCTGGAGCAACTGGCCCGCGAATTGTCATGACGGTGGCTGTGTGCAGCGCAGGGCAGCCGCATTCAATTTGACAGGATCCTGAGGTGTCTGTCGTTACAGCCGATCTGCTTGCACTTGGAGGCAAAGCTGCCCTTGGCAATGGTCTCCCGGTACAGTAGGTTGAGGACTATGCGCCGCAGGATCGGCTAGCGAGGCGTAACAACTCCCGTTTCTACAACCGGATCGGCGGTGTCATCCTACTCTTTGGGCTCTATGGGGCCGTGTTCCCATGGCCAAACCGCGATCGCCCGCTCCGCTAAGTCTTTGGATATATGCATCAGCGTAGCCTCGTCCCAGCAGGTCTGTTCACCCAGACGCTTGGTCAATCCGATCGAACTCTTCCGGTACCATTCCTTCTTCTTTTCAAACGACCGGTACTCCCCCGGCGCACCGTTGGCACCGCCGACCAAGGCTAGGTTGGCGAGCCGATAGCACCATGCCACATGCACTTCCTCTGCCTCTGGCCCGAGCGTTTCGCGCCAAGCGTCAGTAAGTGTCATCGGCATCACGCGCTCAGTCCAAAGATCCTTTCGGCTCGGTGCGTCATCACCTTCGTCAGCCTCCATTAGCGCACAGAACACTGCCAAGCGCTGCTTCTTGCCAAAGTAAACGCGACGAGTACGGATCCCGTGAGCGACACTCGAATCACTGGGTACACCCACATCTTGTCGGTATAGCGCACGGATGCGGTTGATCCAATCATCGGCGTAGGATTGGGGATTGACGGGATCCAACGCGGCCATGGGGGCGAAGGTCACGTTGAGTCCACGGATCTTGTCGACGAGCCACAGGCGCGTGATCCAGATGCTGACTGCCCTGAACACCTTCGCAGTCTCCTCAACGGTCGAGACCACTTCGCCGCTACTGGGGCTCAACTCGTGCAGGAGGCGTAGAGTGAACGGACGATGGGTGTCGATACCCATTGCCCGCAAGTGCCGGAGTGAGGATTCGATAGCCTCCTCCGGGTGTGACCCGTTGCTGCCGGTCAGCTTGCCGTAAAGGCCGGCGAGATGTGCGAGGTCAGCGAATAGTTGCTCTCGACGCGCTGGTTTTTCCCATCCTTCCCTAGTTGCCCACCGGCGGAATTCCTCATAGGTCTGCTGGATCGCGCAAACCTTGCCGGTGCGCCAGCGCATGAAGTCGCGCAGGAAGAGATCGATCGGGCGCGTGGACTGCTTGGCGGCCAGCGCATTTTCGATATTCAGCCAGTACCGCTCGTACAGTTCCTGTTGCACACGGTCAGGGTGGCCCATGAGCAGCCAGTTCTTGACCTTCTCACTCACTTCCAGAGGCCGTCCAGTGGCGTTTAGGCTCTCGAAGATCTGCTGGGGATCGTCGTCCTTCCCCACTCCAAGGCTGATCACTCGAAAGCGCTCGAGTCCGGCCATCAGCCTGTCGGAACCGTAGCGGTCGACTAACTGCCGAACCACTCGCCAGGCATCCGTGACTGCCCCATCGTCCTTCGGCTTGCCGTTCAAAATCCCAACGTACTCCTCCTCGTCACCGTCTTGAAGACGGAGTTTCCGGTGCTTTCCAGACGATCCCTCTCCCCGGTTTCTCAGCAGATCAAGGACGTCCTGCTGGGTCCAATCGCCGCTCTGGTCGCCATCGCTCAGCGAGCCGGCGATGCATCTAAGCAAGAGGCTCACCGTAGTCAAACGCTGCTGGCCGTCCACTACGCGCTTCGTTTCGACCACACCAGCAGGTTGTCCTAGAGGTGAGAAGGTAATCAGGGATCCACCGTAGTGAGCTCGGTCCTGATCGGCAGCATGTGAGATCGAAACCAAGTCCTCGATCAGCCGCGTCACATCGGCCTCGTCCCAGGAGTAGCGGCGCTGCCACTTCGGAATGCTGTATTGAACCTTCCCGTTGAACAGGTCAAGGAATCCTATTTCTTCAGCTTGCACCTGAGTTGTTGCTCCTTTTCGTGCCTGGCCGCCGCGCTTGGAGGGAGGCACTGTTTCAATAGTGCCCCGAGCGGCCGGGTAGTATCGCCTTGATGGTCAAATCCAGATGTCAAATCCAGACCCATCGTGCATGGTCCACCGTCACAAACCGCTGGGCCGCGGCCACAGCCTTAGCGCCTTTTCTGCCAACTTGTCTGCTCGCTCCTTGATGGCGTCCTCGTCCCATGTGGGGAGTTTGGCGAGTTGTCGTGTCATCATAATCGAGCTTTGCCGGTAGATCCCCTTCTTCTTCTCGAACGGATGGTTGCTCATCGCAGAACCCCACCTGGGGCCGCAGAGGGTGAGATTGCCGAGCCTGTGGAGATACTGCTCATGAAGTTTGTCTGCCTCTTCACCCAGATGCTCATACCAGCCTTCGCTCAGGGTCTGCGGCATAATGTGTTCAACGGTCAATTCGTCAAACGGCGGTGCCTCCCCCCGAGAATCGTCTTCATTGATCGCACACAGCACGGCCTTGGTGGCTCTCGTGTCCATGCCCCCGTACTTGGACGTTAGCTGGACTCCCTTGCAAACTTCCTCGTCGCTTGGCACGGATGTTTGTTCGTTGCGGATGTCGGTTATTCGCCTTGTCCAGAACCAGGCGCGATTTTGTTCTCCGTCAGGGACACGTGCGTGAGCGAGTTCGGCAAACGTCCTGGGCAGATTGTTGACCGATCGGTCAGCGAGCCATATTCGGGTGATCCAACTGCTGACTGCTGCTAATGCCTTAGCGGTTTGGTCAACGGTTGAATTCGCGCCACCATCGGGACTCAGATCCCATAGCAGGCGAAGAGTGAAGGGTCGGTGAGCGTCGATGCCCATCGCCCTCAGGTGCTGGAGCGAGCCCTCGATCCTCTTGTCCGAGTGTTGGCCAGTGGTTCCGGTAAGCTTCCCGTAGAGACGGGCGAGGTGCCCGAGCTCGCTGCATAGCTCGGGACGCCCTTTGGCGTTGTCGCGTCCCTCCCGAATTGCCCACCTGCGGAACTCGTCGTAGGTATCCACGGTAGCCACCAGTTTGCCGGTGCGCCACCGAATCATGTCGCGCAGGAACATGTCGATTCGGTTCGCATGCCGACGGGCATCAAGCACCTTCTCGATGTTCAGCCATTGCTCGTCGTTCAGTGCGTTCTGTTCTTCCTCCTTCAGGCCCATTAGAAGCCAGTTCTTGACCTTCTCGCCTTCGGTCAGTGGCTTGCCGGTGGCGTTCAGGCTCTCGAAGATCTGCTGCGCGTCGTCGCGTTCTTCCAGGCCGACGGTGATCACGTGCAAGCGATGTAGCCCGTTAATCAGGGACTCGACGTTAGCGGAACTCACATTTCGCCTCAAGTACCGCCACGCCTTAGCCACGGCTCCGTTGCCGGATCCGGGATCGTCGCGCTCGATGATCTGGCGATACTCCTCCTCGTCACCGTCCTGAAGCCGGAGCTTACGCAGTTCCTTTTCCGGCCTATTCGGATTGGTGAGCAGGTCAAGCCTGATGACTTCAGTGGTCAACTCCCCACACTTTTCGTCGCTGTCCAAGATCTCCTCGATACGTGCGAGCAGCATGCTCACGGTGGTGAGTCGCTGTTGGCCGTCGACGACGCGATGCACTTTCATAGCGCCGGTGCCCTCTCGCACTGTGATCACGATGCCACCGTAATGAGGCCGTGCTGGGTCCTCGGCATCCGCGATCGCCAGCATATCGTCCAGAAGTCGGCGAATCTCTGGCTCTCCCCACCGATAGCGCCGCTGCCACCTTGGCACGAGGTACTGGACCTTCCCGTCGAAAAGATCGAGGAACTTGATCTCCTTTGCATTCATGCTGGGTATGCGAGTCGCTCTTGGTTTGTGGCTGATTGTCCCAGTGGTGTCGCGTTCTTGGCCTACGACGAATCAGTGTCCACCGTATCAGGAACCTGGCACGCGCTGGAAAGGAATGGAATTATCTAGCTTAAGGTCGAATTTGCCACGAAGTCAAGTGCCGAGTGCCTTGGGTGTTCAGTGCCGACCGGAATGCGGTCAAAGTCTTCAGGCTGTAGAATCGCTTGCGTCTGGAACGACGCGGTCCGGCTAGAGACCGATTTCAAACGTTGGTGTGCTCCGATGTTGATCTGCTGCCGAAGGCGTTGTACATCCGGGTGCCGCCCCTTAGCCCCATACTGTGAGGATTTGAGATTCAATGAGCTTCGACTATTCCAACCAAGTCGTGATTGTCACCGGCGGGGCCAAGGGCATTGGCCGGGGGATCAGCCTGGCCTTTGGCGCGGCCGGGGCCACCGTCGTCAGCGCCGATGTGGATGAGGCGGCGGGCGGGGACCTGACTGCCGCCGCGGCGGACCTTGACGGTTCCGTGCACTTCGTGGCGATCGACGTGTCAACGGCCGACAGCTGTCGATCCCTGGTTGAGACCACCATGGACATCGGGGGCCGGGTCGACGTCCTCTGCAACAATGTCGGCATTCAGCCCATCGACACGTACCTCCGGGCTCATGAGCTGCCTGAAGAGGTTTGGGACCGCATTCTCACCGTGAACCTGAAGAGCGCCTTCCTGATGGCGAAGTATGCGATTCCGCACATGCAGGCCCAGGGCGGGGGTGTCATCATCAACACGGCCAGTGTGCAGGGACTGCAGTCGGCACCGCTGGTGCCGGCCTACGCCGCCAGCAAGGGGGGCATCCTTTCCCTCACGCAGCAGTTGTCGCTCGATTATGCCGTGGACAACATCCGGGTGTTGTCCGTAAACCCGGGCACCATCGACACGCCCTTGGTGGCCGAAGCTGCAGAGGCCTATGTGCAACCGGGCGTAACATCGATTCAGGACCTGCGGGACAGCTGGGCGGAGAGCCATCCCATCGGCCGGATTGGGCAACCCGAGGACATCGCGCGCGTGGTGTTGTTCCTGGCCTCCGACGATGCCTCGTTCATGACCGGTTCGTGGGTCAACGTGGATGGCGGCATGATGGCCAAGGGAGCTTGGGCCTGACCGGATCGGGTCCAGGCCGCTCCGATCGTCCGGATAGCCCTATAGGAGTTGTGTAGCAAAATCCGCAAGCTCCGTATCCTGGCCCGTTCCACTCGGCGCGGCCCGCTGCACGCGCGTCCGCATCCGGAATCCCCGCCTTGGCCGGACTTGGTACCAAGTCCGGGCTAGAGCAACCCCGCAGAGGGGTTTGGAATGTCCTTTGGCGTTTCGCTTTTCGGAGAAGTGTCTCCCTTCAGTTGACCATCGCCAAGGTGTTCCCAAAGGGGCTTATAACCATGAGTTGACAACGGGGCACAAGCCGCAGAGTGGAGTGCCTGTGTGATAAAATAAGATATCTCGTACACACATTCGGCCTGGCCCGCCTTCCCCGGGCGGCAACCGGCAACCAGGCAATGCGGATGGCCATCTCCCCCACCACCTCCGTCCCGACCGCCATCCGCAGCGAGCGGTACCGGGTGCGTTTTGACAGCCGTCGGCAGGCGGAGCTGTGTGCCCAAACGGCGGGGGCCAACCGCTTCGTCTGGAATCTGTTCCTGGCGAACAACGACTGGCGCTACCGCGTGCGCCGCCAGGCCCGGGGCTACGGGCAGTGGACCGACTTCCCGGAAGAGCAAAGACCGCTGGCAGTGGACCCCAGCATGACTTGGCAGTCCATGTACAAGCGGTTCGCGATGATCCGCAGCGGGCAGTACGACCGCGAGTTCCAGGCGTTCCTGGCCTCGCCCGAAGGCGCCGTGTACGCGGACCAGGATCTGTCTTGGCTGCGGGATTTGCCCAGTGCCCCCGTCCGGCACGTGCTGAAGTACCTGGATGCCGCCTACGGGCGTTTCCACAAGGCGCACGCCGCGGCCAAGGCGGAGGGCCGGTTCCTGCCGCGGCGCAAGTCCGACGGCAAGCCACAGCATTTTCCGCGGCGCAAGGGTCGGCATGGGCACAAGGCCGACGGCTTCACCATTCCGGACAAGGTGAGGATGGACGGCCACCGGCTGCACATCCCCCGGATGGGGTGGGTGCGGCTGGAGCGGGGGTCCAACCATCCGTACCGGGGGTGCGCACCCAAGACCGTGCGGCTGTTGAAGGAGGGCACGGGCCGGCACCCGAAGTGGTACGCCACCGTTGCGTACGAAGTGCCAACAGCACGTTTGAAACCGCCCGCCCGGGACGGTGAGTTGGGAGTGGACCGCAACGTGCGCCAGGCCACGGACAGTGACGGCGAGGTCTACGCGCAGCCGGACACGGACAAGCTGGACGCCAACATCAAGCGCAAGCAACGCCAGGCGGCCAAGGCCCGGGAACGCTCCCGGCAGTCCGGGAAGCCGCTGTCCAACCGAGGGCGGCGCATATGCGGCCAGCTGCAGAAACTGCACCGCAGGAAGAAGCGCCGGCGCGAGAACGCCGCCCACCGGCACAGCCGCCAGATGGCGGACACGGCGGAGGCCGTGGTGGTCGAGGACCTGAACGTCCAGGCCATGACGCAGAGTGCGCAGGGCACGGTCGAGCAGCCCGGCACGAACGTGAAGGCCAAGTCCGGACTCAACCGGGAGATCCTGGCCTCCGGCTGGGGGCGCCTGGAACGCAACCTGGAGTACAAGGCCGGGCTGGTGGTGAAGGTGGACCCGGCCTACACGTCGCAAACCTGCGCTCAGTGTGGACATGTCAACAAGGAGAATCGCAAGACACAGGCAATCTTCAAGTGCACGGCCTGCGGACACACTGCGAATGCAGACCGCAACGCCGCCGTCAACATTCTGGACAGGGGCCTACCCCTGATCCGACAGGCCCGCGGGACAGGGGCTTCTGCACGGCGAGGGGCGTTTGGCATTGAGCCAACCCCGACGACCCGTGAACCAGGCAGACAGGGTCCGTCCCCGCCTGCAAGGTCCGGAACCTGACGGTCCGGACCTTGTATCGATTGGTGTATGTCAACTATTCGATACGTCTAATGTGAAATTACACGGTTACGGTGAAGGTCCGGACATCAATCCCGACCTCACGACGGAGCAGGAGCTTGAGGGCATGGCTGGCCATCTTGGCTGCGACATGCGTGCTCAGGCCGCGGAGCGTCCTGCAGGTCAGATGCTCCAGGTGGCGGCCGGTGTTCTGCACCTCGTGGAAGGCGCCTTCGATCCGTTCCCGCAGGCGGTTGAGCCACCGCTGGACCGCGGCGGGCCGGGCCGTGCGCTGGTTGGCGCGTGCGGGGGTCAGGATGTCCAGGCCCCGGATCTCCCGGTAGCCCTGTTGCCAGTCGGCCCCGATAAAGCCCTTGTCCCCGAGGATGCGGGCCTGCCACACCCAGTCCAGCACTTGCTCCCCCGCCACCCGCTCATCCGTGGAGGCCGGCACCAGCTCGTAGGCCGCGGGCACACCCGCCGGCGTGCAGAGCAGGACCAGCTTGTACCCGAAGTACTTCAGATTGCGACTGGCACAGACCCCGTAGTCGGCCGTGGCCGCAAAATCGCTGCGGTCCTTGCGACGCGTGTAGCCGACGACGGGCAGGGGCTTGGTATCCAGCAGGTAGAGGGAGGCGCGGGTGGCCCCCAGAGTCTCGGCCCAGTGCCGACGCAGGGCCTCGACCCAGGGCCACAGCTGCCGGGCCCGACGATTGAACTGGCTCTGGCTGAGCAGGTGCGGAAAGAGGGACCGATGGTTGGCCCGCACAAAGCCCAGGAACTGGGTCTCTCCCGGAAAGGGCAGGAAATCCATGAGCAGCAGGAGCGTGATCACTTCACTGTCGCTGAAGAGGGGCTTGGCCCCGGCCTGGCCCGCCCGCCCACCGGCCGCGTGGGCTTGGTACCAGTCGTCCACCCAGACGTACACCACCGTGGCCAAATCCTCGAATGCTATACTGCGCGCCATGGGGAACCCCCGGAATGTGGTTGTTATGTGCTTTCATTCTGCGCAGGTTCCCCTTTTTGAGTCAACCTTCTCTATTCCACATTAGGCGTATTCGATATAAGTCCCTATCGATGGCCTGCCAGAAGCGCAACGGCAACACCTCCGACCAGGACCGCACCCGGCACTTCGCGCTGTAGGCGTGCAGCCGATGCCAGCAAGTCGTGCCGGTCAGATCGTACCTTCCTGTTGGCGGGCAAAACTCAACCACTCCTTGTAGATGCCGGGCTGATAAGGGTTGTCGTTCACTGTGGAGCACAGATGAATGACTGCCCGGCGCACTTCGGGATCCTCCACAATCGCTTGGCGCAGCTCGTCTTCGGTCTCGTCGGGACCGCGCTCAATGGCGCGCAGGATGGCGCGCCCGCTCCACTCCCTGTCCGGGACCACAAACTCAAAGTGCGACAGGTCGGGTAGTACCTCCGGATGGATGTTGTGTTCTTCCAGGTAGGCCGCCAGGGATTCAGGGGTCCAGGCATGGCCCTGGGGATCTGCGAGACCGTACCTGTTCAGGTGGGCGGCACCTTCCTCAGGGCAAACCGGGCGCAGGCCCAACATCTTCAGGTTGGCTTCCACCCGGTCTTTCAGGGTTGGCTTCGGGTACATCATTCGCCTGTACGCAAATTTGCATGTGCATGATACACGGACACTCCACACTCCGTCCTGGGTTGCATGCCCACAGGGCACCAATGTGGAGGCCTTGCGCCCGAAGCAACAAGCCGTCCTGTCCGATCCCGGCACCTACAACCTCACGGTGTGTATCTGCATGGGTGGGGCTGTTGGCAACCAGTCTGTCTGCTACGAGGACAACGAAAGCAACGACCTGAGTTGCACAATGCGCGCAACTTGCACTGGACATCACAATCCCTCCTCGTCGCGACGACCAACAGCAGCGTGACGGGGGAAGTGCATGGACAACGTTGAAGCACCGCGATGTGCGGGCGCGGACGGCCTGTGCCTTGTGGGTCAACCCCATCTTCGGCTTGGTCACCCATTGGACACAGGACCAGCGTTGGCAAACGGGGCGGTCTCGCACTCAGATTGGAGCGCTGCGGAAGATTCCATGCCCGCGTTTCGATGTGCTGGACAACCGCGCGCTGGCTGGATATTGCAGCCGCGGCCTTCGCGAAGCTCAGGAACGGCACTGTTGCCGGCATGCCAAGCTCACGCCGACCCGGCCCGGTGTTGACGAAGCGGTGGTGGAGGTTCTCGGTTTGCCGGAAGCGGCCTTGCCGTTCACAGCCGATCTGCGCCTGCTCTGGGACGGGAACCTTCAATGCATGACGACAACAGGTGGGCCGTTGCCCTGCTCAATGCCAAACGGGGGACCAAGGGCGGTGCGTAGCCCCTTTGTGGACACCGGTCTTCACATACACCGTCCGGCCAATCGATGGTACAGAGTTCATAATGTGTCCATGGTTCCCCCGCCGCCATGAACCGTCATCAGTTCGACAAGACCGAATGCCGGAAGGTGTCCCGGCAGGACCTCCTGGCCGCGCTGCGCGGGATGCTGTTGGCTCCGCGCGGCCGGGTGCGCAGCGAGAACCGAGAACCCTCGAAGGCGGAGTTGGAGATCCGGTGCCGCCTGGATCGGAAGGGCTGAATCCGGACCTTGCAGATTTTGCTACACAACTCCCTTCTCTATTTCCGTGGTGGTGCCATGAAGTTCCTGATATATCCGGCCGTCCCATCCGACGAGTTGGACCTGATCATCGCCGGGGCCGGTCAATGCGAAGTGGTGAACGCCGCATTCCTGTCCGAAGCGGAAGCCCACATCGCGGATGCGGATGGGTTCTACGGTGCCTTGACGCCCGAGCTGTTTGCACAAGCGGGCAAACTTCGTTGGGTACAGGCTCCCGTGGCGGGGGTTGAGCACTTTGTGTTTCCCGCCCTGGCCGAGAGCGATGTGGTCTTTACCAACATGGCCGGCATATACAGTGATGTCATCGCCGACCATGCCCTGACCTATTTGTTGATGTTCTCCCGGGGTTTTCACGTCTACCGGACGGCCCAGGCGCAACGGGTTTGGGACAAGAACGCCCCGGTGCGCCATTTGGCGGACTGCACGGTGGCTGTGGTGGGGCTCGGCGGGATTGGCGCGGCGACAGCCAAGCGGGCCAAGGCCCTTGAAACCCACGTGTTGGGCGTGGAAGTGCGTCCCATCGACATGCCGGAAGGAGTCGACGAGCTCGCGGGCATCGAGGACCTTGACAACGTCCTGCAACGGGCCGACTTTGTGATTTTGTGCGTCCCGCACACCCCGGAGACCGTGAACCTGATCACCGCCCGGGAACTGAACCTGATGAAGCCGAGTGCCTATCTAATCAACATCTGCCGCGGTGTGGTTGTAAACCTCGACGACCTGACGCAGGCGTTGCAGGCGGAGCGGATCGCGGGCGCGGGACTTGATGTCTTTGCCATTGAGCCGCTGCCGGAGAGCCATCCGCTCTGGGCCATGGAAAACGTCATCATCACACCCCATGTCGCGGCCCGCGGCCCGCACATCCGGGAGCGTCACATTCGGGTGGTGGCGGACAACCTGGCACGCTTCGCCGCGGGTCGTCCCCTGAACAACGTCACGGACAAGCGGCGCTGGTTTCTGGCCCACTGACTGGACGCAGCACCCGATATCGGTCGGTCGCCAATCCCATCACCGGGTCGCCTAGTATCCCGAGACCTTACCCACCCTTGCCTACAATCTGGCCCTTGTGCGTCTCACGGCTCTCGATCCACGGGCAGCAACAAAAAGCCGCTGCTGGACGCAATGCTGCTCGCGGTTCCCTAACTTGGAAGCAGCAGCCTTCGGCGGTGCAGCATAACCGCGCGTCTCGAACTGATGGAACGCATCACCGTGCGCCAGGATGTCTTTGGCGGCAAGCCGATCATTCGCGATCTAAGAATTGCCGTGGAACATGTCCTCGGCATGCTCGCGGCCGGTGACACGGCTGAGACGATCTTGCACGAATACCCCTTCCTGGAGCCTGAGGACATTCAAGCCTGCCTGCTCTACGCTCACCGCTCGATCGCCGGTGAGGATGTGCACGATCGCGTGCCAGTCAGCGGGTCGTGAGGTTCTTGCTCGACATCCAGATGACATTGACCGCGCTCGGGCACGCCGTGCTGTCGGCGGTGGAGCATGCGCCTCGGGCCTCCGATGAGGAGCTACTCGCCTTGGCGCTGAGTACGGATAAGCAGAAAAGCACGCGGGGAGGCGTGATCCTCAAGGATCCCTGATATAAGGGTGTTGTTCCCGGTGTTGCCCGTGAGAGTGTCGTTGTGGGCCGAGCCGGTCAGGTTCTCGAAGTCAAGCAGGATATCGTCTTGGGCGTGGCTGCCACTGACCGTGCTGCTGGTCAGGTTGACGATCACGTTCACAGTGGAGCCGGAGTAGTCGACGGTGTCGCTGCCGCTGCATATAAGTCCCCTCAGAAGGGAAGGGAGGTTCCGGATGCAGTCGTCAGGTCGGCGTAGGCGGCCTGTAGCTTCGATGTAACAGGGCCTATGGTCCCGGTGCCAATGATGCGACCGTCCACTTCCAGTACCGGGGTCAGTTCGCCCATGGTGCCGGTGGTGAAGCATTCGTCCGCACCATAGACATCGGCCATCGTAACCCTCATCTCGCGGCAGGGCTGTTCGAGGTTCCGGGCCATCTCCAGCACAACGCCCCGGGTAATGCCGGGCAGGCAGCTGTCGGCCCATGGGGTGCGCAGCTCGCCGTCCTGCACCAGGAACAGGTTGGTGGCGTTGGTCTCCGCCACGTAGCCGGCCAGATCGAGCATGATGGCATCGTCCGCTCCGGCCAGGTTGGCGTCGATTTTGGCCAGGATGTTGTTGATCAGATTGTTGTGGTGGATTTTGGAATCCAGACTCTGGGGCGAATTGCGGCGCCAGGTCGAAGTGACGAGGCGGATGCCGGACCGCTTGTAGATCGGCTGCTTCCATTCGGCCAGGACGATGAGGCAGCTGCCGTACTGGTTGAGTCTGATGTCCATGCCGGAGGTGACCTTCATGCCCCGCGACAGCGTCAGACGGACATGGACCCCGTCCCGCATGTTGTTGGCCTGCAGGGTTTGGAACAGTGCCTGCTTGATGCTGTCCCGGCTCGGAATGTCGGTGAAGTGCATGGCCCGTGCGGACCGCAGCAGCCGGTCCAAATGGGCATCCAACTGAAAGACGCGTCCGTCGTAGACGCGCAGGCCTTCCCACACGGCGTCACCGCCCTGCACGGTACTGTCGAACACGGAGACCTTGGCCTCCGCGCGGGGCAGGAGTTTCCCGCCGACGTGAATCAGGATATCCGCGTTGCGGCTGTCCGGAAGGACGGGGTCCGGTGTCATGCATTGTCCTCCTTCGGTTCCAACGCGACCTGGCGCAAGGCCGTGTAGTACGGCAGGCATTCCTGCAGCAGATCATTCAGGTGGTCCGGAAACGGTTCCGCAGGGGCCACCCAGGGATTGAACCCCGTGGTTTTGTGGGCCGCCGCATACCAATGGGGAGCCCAAACCCCTTCTTCGGGTTTCGGACCGGCCGGCCACGACAGCATGGCGGGTTCGAAGGGGATGTCCAGATGCCGGCACAGCAGGCGCAACACGGCCTCCGGCTGGTTCTGAAGTAGTCGCGAGTCCACGACGGCGGGTTCCTGTCCCAGGTTGCCGAGGATTTGGTACAACTCCAAGTGCAGGGCAAGGCCCGTGTCGTCCAGGTTCGGGGCATCCAGGACCTTCCCCAGTGACGGAAGCATGAAGCGGGGATCGCGGATGAGCAGGAAGTGTTTGCCCTCCCGCAGGAAGGACCGGTCGAGATCCAGCAGGTGGTGGGTCATCTGCTTGAAAAACACGACAGGCTTGGCGGCGGGACCACGAAACTGTTGTGAGATGACCTTGTAGGGATCCCTTTCCTGACTGGTGATCACCTCCTCTGCCACCGGATGCGCCGCGCCCGTGGCCGCCAGGTAGGAGGCGTACAAGGGTTCATCCACCACCAGCGTGTCGGACCGCTGCCGGAATGCGTACATGGTGGCCGTGGAGATGTTGCGCGGCCCGGACCACATGTGGATACGCAACGGATCGGAATACATGGTGGGATGGCAGTGGGTTGCGTGCGATCGGGGCAACTTGGCTGGGGACCGACGGCGTGGTGCAGAATGGGTGGACCAATCGCCGCGGGATTACCTACGGGAGAGAGTGAACATGCAGGAACTGAGAGTGGGAATCATTGGAATGGGCATCGGGCGTGCGAATGCCATCGCCCTCGATTCGTCCCCGCGCTGTCGGGTCACGGCTCTCTGCGACATTCTACCTGAGCGCATGCCCGAAATCGCGGCTCAGATTCCCAGCCAACCGGACCTCTTTTTCACGGATCACCACGAGCTTTGTGCCAGTGACGAGGTGGACGCGATCTTCGTGGGCACGCCCAATCAGTTCCATGTGCCGGTGGCTATGGACGTGCTCAATGCAGGCAAGCACGTAATGGTGACCAAACCCCTGGCCGATGCCCTGCAACCGGCCGAGGACCTGGTTGCGCTTGCCGAATCCACGGGACTGGTCAACATGATGTCCCTGTCCACCCGTTACAGCCCGGCTGTCCAGTTTCTGGGACACCAAGTGCGGCAAGGGGCCATGGGCGAGATTTACTACGCGCGGGCGCGCAGCGTGCGCCGGGACGGGATCCCGGCCTGGAGCCCTGGTTTTGTGCGGGAGGGCGGCGGTGCCTTCCGGGACATGGGAGTCCACTATCTGGACTCGGCCTGGTGGGCGATGGGCCTGCCGGAACCGGAGTCCGTGATGGGGGTGGCCGGAGCCAAGTTCGGCCCCCGCGGCCAAGGTTACTTCTCGCCGGAGGGCCGGGTCCGGCCGCCGGAGGAGTACTGGCGGCAGTTCAAGGCGGACGACTACGGAGGCGGGATCGTGCGTTTCCGGAACGGTGCCGGCTTGATCATCGAGAGCTTTTGGGCCAGCCACCAGGAACCGGAACGGCAGATTGAGCTGTTCGGTACGGAGGGCGGCGCGACGCTCCACCCATTGACGCTGTTTCGAACGTGCGATGGCGAGCAGCAGAACATCGCGGTGGAGCAGCCGGAAGACAAACTCCAAGCCTGGCTGAACGTGGCCCAACACTTCATCGACTGCATTCTGGACGGTGTGGAATGCCAAGCCCCCTTGAGGCACGGCCTGGAGGTCCAGCGAATGATGGAGGGGCTCCTGGAGAGCGCACAAACCGGGAAACCGGTCTACTTCCCGGAATAGTCCTTGCTGCCCGTGGCCGGACCCGGTATCCGTGTGGTCCGCCGGTCACGGTGTCCGGGAACCGCTGGCAACAGCCTCTGCATGTCACAGAGGCTGAACACGGTCACTGCTCCCTCAGAGGCTCCCTGGTCTCTTCATCCACCACGGTGAGGGGTTTTCTTGGCACCGGCGTAAGGTCGTGCGCGTGCCAGAAATACTGATACTTGTCGGACTTCCAGTCCTTGTAGATTTCTTCCCAAGTCAGCTGTGATCCATGCGGTACCAGCACATAGTCCACGATCGGATCGGTGGCCCGCTGATATCGGTAGTCGACAGACAAGCGAAGCCTGTCGCCTGAGCGGTTGGGGAGACCCCGATGCACGGTGTGGCTGTGGAAGAACAGGGCATCGCCCATCTCAAAGGGGCTGGACACCCATTCGCCTTCAACACCCTCCGTAAGGGTCTTTATGCCCCCGGCGCCAAGCGAAGGCGCCACTGGCAGGATGCCGACTTTGTGAGAACCTGCCAGAACGCTCAATCCGCCATGGCTTTGAGGGCAGGCTCCCAGCGGGATCCAGGCGGTCCAGACATCCGGATTGCCCTGGATGTGGAAAAAATCCTGATGTGCAGGTGTGGTGTGTTCCGTTGCGGACGGGAAAATGATTCTGGCTATGTTGGCTGGGTGAAGCATGGCATCGTTGCCAAGCAGACTGGTCATCAGGTCCCCGACCGCCTGGTCGTGAGCCAGCGAATGAAACGACTCGAGCAGCTGAATGCGCTCGTAGACCGGCTGGTGTTCCTCATCGCCATGGAGGGCTGCTGGACGATGGGTGATGGCTTCGAGCAGGTCGGTGCCTGGGGCGATCCAACCGAACTCAAGAAGAATCCGGGCCATGTCCCTGCGGGTTTCCAGGATGTCGTCCTGATTGACAAATCCCTTTATGAACAAATATCCGTCGCGCTCAGCCCGGTCGCGCAGCGCAGACGGTTCGTGCAACAGGTCGTTGGAAACTATGAACGGTTCCATTGGGCATACCTTCCTGGTGGGAGCGGGGGTTGGGAAGCCCCAATTGGATGGATCTGTATAAGCTGTGCGATTAATGCGATTAAGTGTAGTGCCTCTTGGAACGAGCTGAGCCATGTCCAGGATCAGGGCGATTGCATCCAGACGGGTTTGGGCTTGAGGCCGATGAGCCGGCACACATAGTCCTTGTTCCAGGCGGCCGCCAGCCGCTTGTTGGCAAATGCCCATCTTGAGCGACCGGTCGGTCCTGCCGCCGCAGCAACTTGTATGTTGTATTGGACCCACAGATCAGGGCATCTGTGGGGTTGGGTGAGAGGGGCGCGCCGTCAGCAACCGGGTGCGGCAGGGACTGCGGTTCCTCCGGTTCCTCCTCGCTCTCGGACGGACCGGGATCCGAGGCTGGGAACACTTGGCCATAGCGCGCGAGCACCCGGGCATCCAGGGTGTCCGTCTTCGCCTCGTGGCCGCAGGCACGCGCGAAGGCGCGCACCCTTAGCGGATGGGTCACCTGCACGGTGATCCCGGCCGCCCTGAGGCGGCTCACCAGGAGCCGTTCATATCCGCCGGTGGCTTCACACACGGCTTCACACACCGCCTGCGTGGCCCCCGCACGGTCCATGTGCCGCAGCCAGCGGCGCATGCCCGGGTCGCTGTTTTCGAACCGATGCACGGGACCTTCCGCCATGGACACATCCAACAGGGCCTTTGACACATCAATACCCATGACCACCATTTCCGACCTCCCTGCGTACCATGCCGGTATCGTTGTCCTCCACACTGGTAGATGCGGGCCTGACGCCCTTGTAGCTGTTCGGAGCGACATCGATCGTGAGAGGGGAGCCCTACTGTGTTCCGGTGCCGACAGAACTGCAGTCTCTGCCGCACCCAGTTGCTGACGGCGCGCGCCTCTCACCTGACCTCATAGATTCCCTGATCTGTGGGTCCAATACAACATACCAATTTGCTGAACAGTTATCATTTGATACCGGGGATGCCGCACCAGCGAACGCGCTCCGACTGGGAGTTGTTCATGGCGCAACCGACACTCCGCAAGAGTCTCGGAAGGGGAATCACACTGCAGGAATTCAACCATGCGTAATGCTTTGCTGGTCTATCCCGAGTGCCCGCCCTCCAATTGGGGTATCAACTTTGCGCTGGAGATGCTCGGTGCAAAAGCGGCTTTCCCGCCGCTCGGGCTGCTCACGGTCGCGGCGATGTTTCCTCCGAAATACGATCTTCGGGTCGTGGACATGAACGTGTCGCCCCTCAAGGACTCCGACCTGGACTGGGCCGATATGGTGTTTACGTCGACCATGATTGTGCATAGGGAATCCCTGCAGAAGGTGATCGAGCGTTGCCATCATGCCGGCGTTCCCGTGGTCGCGGGAGGTCCCTACCCGACATCAAACCATCAGGACATCGCGGGAGTCGACCACTTCGTCTTGGACGAGGCGGAGGAGACGTTCCCCCGGTTCTTGCGGGATCTCGACAAGGGCAGGGCCGAATTCATCTATCGCGAGCCGCGGAAACCCGATGTCACGCGGACGCCCATCCCGCGCTTCGACCTCATCGAGTTGTCGGACTATAGCGCCATGTGCGTCCAGTTCTCGCGCGGCTGCCCCTTCGACTGTGAGTTCTGCGACATTACCAAGCTCTATGGCCGCGTGCCGCGCACCAAGTCGCCGCAACAGATAGTCGAGGAATTCGAAGCGCTGTATCGGCTGGGCTGGCGAGGCTATCTGTTTCTGGTCGACGACAACTTTATCGGCAACAGGCGCGACGCCCTGCACCTGCTGCCTGCAATCGCCGAGTGGCAGCGGGCGCACGGGTATCCATTCCGGCTGTTCACCGAAGCGAGCGTGAATCTGGCCCGCATGGACTCTGTGATGGACGCGATGATCGAGGCTGGCTTCAATGGCGTCTTCCTAGGCATCGAGACGCCAAACCCGAAAGCACTGGCCATCACCAAGAAACCGCAGAACATCAACGGGCGGGAACAGGACTACCTGCTGAACGCCGTCCGCAAGATCCAGCACAAGGGCATGCAGGTGATGGGCGGGTTCATCCTGGGGCTGGATGGAGACGACGAGCGGGTGTTCGATGCACAGATCCAATTCATTCAGGACGCCGGCATTACCCATGGCATTGGTCGGGTTGCTGGCCGCCCTGAAAGGAACGGATCTCTACACTCGGCTGCAATCGGAAAATCGGCTTTTGGATGTACCCGTCGGGACCAGCGCGACGGCCCTGAACTTCGTGCCGCAGATGGATCCCAGGACATTGATCGAGGGATACCTGCGCGTGGTTTCCACGATCTACGACCCCTCCCTCGAGAACTACTTCGAGCGCTGTCTGACGTTGTTCAAGCACCTGAAACCCCCGCCCCACGTGACTCCATCCCTGAAGGAGAACGCGCTCTATCTGGCGCTGATGACAGTGCGCCGGCACCTTTCCCCCGACCAACTCCCGGCCTATGGCAGGTACATTGCGAAGGTGTCAAAGGACCATCCCTCCATGTTGCCGGAGGCCATCCGTCTGGCAGCGCTGGGCTATCACTTCGAGAAGCTTACCCGTGTGCAGATTGCACACCAGGGATTCGAGGAATTCCTGGCAGCCGAGTTGACGGCGTTCCGCGAGGTCGCTTTGTGTCCTGGAACGAATGGGGACATGGACGACAACCGGAGGGAGGAGCTATTGGCGCGTGCGAACTCACGCTATCGGTCGATACCGGCCGATTTTCGCTTCAAAGCTGACGGTATCGACGATGTGCTGGCATCCTTCCGGGCCAGCGTCAACGAACATGCCGATTCGACGCGGCTCGCCGTCGGCGCCGCCCATGGTGTGCAGCCCGGCTAGTGGCCCGTGGCTGGAATAATCCTCGCCCATACGGGAGGATTGTTCGGGGCTTTGCTCAGCCCGTCTCGCAGACCGTGTCCTGCCCGCGGCGCACCGGCGACTTCACTGTGCCGCGGCCATGGCCTTGCCGGCGCGGGGTTGTGGTGTGGTTATGTGCCCGCGACTGCGGACATCAGTTCGTGTTATCCCCTTGATTCCGGTGAATCCGGAACCGCCCACTGTAGCCACGCGTCAACTTACTCGGTGCCTCCCCCAATTTAGATGCAATCGCCCTGTGTCCAGGATGCCGCTGCAAGTCCGGGTCATGCATCCAATGTAGGCCTTGCGGCCAACCAAAGGGATTCCCGCGACCCGTGAACCAAATATGCGTGGTGTCAACCATTGCATATGAGCCTCAAAACAAAGGGAGGAACTACGGGAAAAGACAGTGGATCGATGGAAAACGCTGTCAGTAGACAAAAGGATCCTCGCAGAACTGGCTGGTATTTCCAATCTTGACTTTGCAGCCTGGCCCGTTCGAGACGCGGCAGGTCTTCCACAGCTGGGATCCCGTATCGGCCGTGTCTGTGATCTCGGCGCGCACTGTTGACTTTCGCTGGAAGTTCAACTTTACATAACAGCTCGGGGAAGCGTAGGGGATGGGTGCTATAATCCCGCGAGTCTTCGGCATCCTGACCTGACGCCTGCGGGGTCCCTCAGGGCGGTCAGCGACCGGCGACTACCGTCTGCCGACAGGGAAGGGTTCCGATGCTTTCTTGTTCCAGGCAAGCCATGTCCCATCGCCAAGGGGAGAGCAGTCATGACTGACCGATTGTCGCGTAGAGCATTTTTGCGGGTAGGGGGCGGTCTCACTGTCCTGGGAACCCTTGCCGCCTGCGCCATGCCCACAGCTGGGCCTGCTGGGGACGCGGAGGCTGAGCAAGTGTCCGTGACGTTCTACACCAACGACGTGGGTTGGCGGGAGGAGCGTTACAAGCGGATCATTCCGGACTTTGAGGCGGAATTTCCACATATCACGGTTGACTACACGCACTACACCACGAATTGGGAAGCGTCGCTGACTACCTGGGCGGCGGGCGGCACCATGCCCAACGTCTTCTACAGCCGCACGCAGAAGACATCGGCACGCGCTCGCTTGGGCTGGATACTGCCGATCACCGGGTACATCGACGCCGATCCTGACAAAGATCTGCTGTTGGACGACTTCTGGCCGATTCAGGTGCCTCAGCTGCAATACGAGAACGACTGGTACCTGATCCCGGAGAACATTTCCTCCATCACCATGCGGTATCAGGTGGAAGCCCTTGAAGCAGCGGGATTCAGCGCGCCGGATGAGCCTTGGTCCTACTACGAGGAGTGGCCGAACATAGTCAAGGAACTGACCATCAGGGACGGTGACGAAACCACGCAGTGGGGGTTTGACGCCGGATGGATGTTCCAATACAGCGGTTTCGCTTGGATCTGGTTGCCCGCCGGAATCGTGGACACGGATACCAACACGTGCATCATCGACCAGCCGGAGAACGTGAAGTCTCTCAATCAGCTGCAGGACATGCGGTTTCGCGATCGGCTGATTCCGCAGAGCGGTGACATTCCGGAGGGCGTCAACATGTTCGCCAGCGGCCGGCTGGCCATGAACATGGCCGGAGTCTGGGAAATCACCAGTACGCGGGATCAGGTCGGAGACATGGCTTGGGATATCGCCTTGATCCCTCAGAACCCTCTGAACCCTGAAGAGAATCTGTCCATCAACTACGGCGCGGGGTACGCCATGGGAGCTGAAACCAAGCATCCCGATGCCGCTTGGGACTTGATTCGGTACCTGTCTCTGCCGTCCATGCAGCAGGTGTTCATCGTTGAAGACAACTGGGCGTTGCCGGGACGCCGATCAGTGGCCAAGGACTGGCTGGACGGTGTGCTTTCGACGGGTTCCGGCATGCCAGCCCATGCGGAACACTGGATTACGGCCTTGGAGACGGGTCGCAGCGTGCCGGTCACAGCGGCGGAAAAGGAGATTGAGGACGTTTACCCCAATCTGATTGCGCCGATCCTCGTGACCGGAGAGTCCAGGGCGGAAGAAGCGTTGCCTCACATCCAGGCGGAAATACAAAAAGTACTCGACAAGTACGTCTAGAAAGGCAGAGGGAGAGGTGGACTTACGCCTCTCCCTTGCTATGCCGACGGTCCACCGCCTGCCGCCCCATACCCCTCGGCCGGCCCAACCCATGGTGCCAATGAATTCACGCGAGGGCGGCCGGGACTGGGCCCGCGGCTTGTCCGGCTCTGTCATTGCCGCCTCCGGCAGTGGCGGGGGCCGTTAGTCTTACGCGATCCCCGGCCCGGCAGGGCAGTCCATGGCCATGACGCGCTGGATGTCACAACCTTGAATACTCGGACAGGCAAGGGCGGCTTAGGCATCGCCCGGCGGGAAAACCTGGAAGCCTATCTCTTCCTGCTGCCCTGGATCATCGGCTTTCTGGTCTTGACCATCGGCCCTATTCTCGCGTCTCTGGGCCTTTCCTTCACTGACTGGCAGGTGGGTCTGGGTATGAACTTCATCGGCCTGGAGAACTTCAGGCTGATGGTTGTCGAAGACGACCTGTTCAAGAAGAGTCTGGGGGTGACATTCAACTATTCCCTGATGGCGCTGCCCGCCGGTATCGTGGTCGCCTTGGCCATGGCATTGCTCCTGAATCAGAAGGTCTTCGGCATCGGGGTCTTCCGTACGATCTACTATCTGCCCGCGGTCACCTCCGGCGTGGCCGTGGCCATGCTTTGGGCATGGATCTTCAACAGCGAGTTCGGACTCCTGAACTGGGCTCTCGACCTGATCAACGTGGAAGGCCCGGCCTGGCTGCTTGAGCCGCGCTGGGCGCTGCCTGCCTTCGCGGTGATGAGCCTCTGGGGTGCTGGCGGCCTCATGATCATTTACTTGGCCTCGTTGCAGGCCATTCCCCAGACCCTGTACGAGGCAGCTCAGATCGACGGGGCCAACGTGGCAAGGCAGTTTTTGCACGTGACTTTACCCATGCTGACTCCCACCATCCTGTTCAACCTGGTGGTAGGCATCATTGCCGTGTTTCAGACGTTCACCAATGCCTACATCATGACCGCAGGTGGACCCAACTTTGCCACGTACTTCTACGTCCTGCATCTCTACAACAACGCGTTCGGTTATGCCCGTATGGGCTACGCCAGCGCTCTGGCCTGGATTCTTTTCGTCATCGTGTTGGTCATGACGTTGGCGGTCCTGCGCACCTCTCAGTACTGGGTCTTCTATTCTGGAGAAAAAGAGTGAGCCTGCAAGAGCCCGCGGGCAAGTCGCAAGGCTGGACCTTCACCTACAAGACACGGCGGGCCGTTTTGCAGCTGGCTGTGCTCCTGGTGGGCAGCGCCGTTTTTCTGACCCCCCTTGGCTGGATGGTCTTGACCAGTCTCAAGCCTACCGAACAGATTTTTCTGTTTCCCCCGGAATTCATTCCCAAGCCCGTCGAGTGGGACAACTATGCCGAGGCCTGGAGCCAAGGCGAATTCTGGACGTATACCCAGAACTCCACGCTGGTCGCGGCGTTGAACATCGCCGGCAACATTTTCGGTAGTTCGTTGCCCGCCTTCGCATTCGCGCGGCTGCGCTTTGTCGGCCGGCGCGTCCTTTTTCTGATCATGCTCAGTACCATGATGGTTCCGATCTGGGTCACAATCGTGCCCACCTTTCTGCTCTTCAAGTTCTTCGGCTGGAACGGTACGTTGCTGCCGCTGATCGTACCGGGCTTCTTTGCCGTGCCGTTCTACACTTTCCTGCTACGCCAGTATTTCCTTGGCATCTCCCATGAATTGGAGGATGCCGCGCGCATGGATGGGGCCAATTCCCTGACCATCTACTTCCGCATCGTGATGCCCTTGGCGCGACCCGCGCTGGCGACGGTGGCCATTTTCGCCTTCGTCTACCACTGGAACGACCTGATCACACCGCTCATCTATCTGACGGACGAGAAGCTCTTTACGGTGGCTCTGGGCTTGTCGCGCTTTCGCAACTCCTACCGCATGGAAATGAGCCACATGATGGCCGCAGCCACCTTCGCGCTGGTGCCCGTGTTGATTATCTATTTCTTCACGCAGCGTCTGTTCATTCAAGGCATCGTGCTGTCCGGAAGCAAAGGCTAGCGGCCTTTGCCGCAGGCAACCTGTTTCGTATCCCGAACCATTTCGGCATTTGGAGAAAGCCATGGAGCGCCCGGATTACTCAATCATCCCCAACCAGATGAATCCTCTGCTGACTGCGGAATTGGAACGAGATGTTGCGTTCTTCCGGAAGTGGGGGTACCTCATAGTCGAGGACGCGATCACCTCTGATCAGGTGGAGACGCTGCGGGAGGCCTTGGACGAGACCTTCGCTCGCAGGGGGGAAATGTTCACTCACCAACTACTGGAAGAGGATGACCGTTTCGCATTCCTGCTCGACAATCCGCCCGTACTGGACCGCATGCGGGCCATTCTGGGAAATTGCGTGCAGCTGCACAGCGCCACCGCCCGCGTGACCGAGCCTGGTACGCCGGATCAGGACTGGCATCGAGACATGCCTTGGCCCGTGGATCCCGAAGGGACCCCGTACGGCAGCGTTCCTGCCCAGATCAACTGCGGCTACTACCTGGACCCGCTGACATTGGAAAACGGTCCCATCGCGGTGGTGCCTGGCAGCCAGAAGGCGTTGTTCAAGCCTCCGGAAGGACATCCCAAGTTCCCTGATGAACTCGTCGTCTTTGCCAAGCCTGGCCAGGCGGTCATGTTCGACGGCTGGATCTACCACCGCGGCATGGCCAACAAATCGGAAGGGCGGCGGCGGACCTGCCTGATGTGCTACCAAAACGCCTGGATCAAGTCGCGCGAGCCGTTCGACGGCCCCAAAGTAGTGGAGTTGCGGGCCAACGGTACCAAGGATCAAAGGTTGTTGCTGGGAGAAATCGAAAAGTGGTGAGCCCCGCCTTGACTGCCCTTTGCCCTGCCCGCTCGTGGTCTTAAAGCCAGTTCCCAGTCTCGCTGGCTTTCACTGGAGGAGCGGCCAAGATGGATCTTCGCCCCATTATTCGGTGTTGATGCTATTGAGCCTGAAAGTCAGCCGGGTTCAGTTGAAACCAGGTCACCGTACCGGCATCGATGACAGGCTGGATGTCCCGGTCGTTGCGGACGCTGGCGACAACGGCTGAGGCCTCGTGTCCGGTGCACCGTTTGAGCATTTCCGCATTGCGGATCGCGCGGCTTGTATCCCGGTGTTCCCCGGTGGACGAGGCTTCCACCGCCACATGGCGCGTTGTGTCGGGGTCTTGAACTTCCGTGGCTTCCATAACCAAATTGGCCCTGTAGAAACTGCGCCGATCGCCCCATTCGAACTTGTTCGCACCAAACCCGCACACCATCTTGGTCAAGTCCTCTCGGCCCAGAAGGCGTACACACTCCAGGTTCAGGTCCTCCAGGATTTCGTCATAGCGGGACAATGCGATCCAATAGGCCGCGTTGCCCTTCAGTTCGCCCATGTCGGTTTCGATCCGCTTGAGTGTATTTTTGATCTCGGTCTGGCCCTCCTTGAGTTCGTTCACGTCGGTGCGGAGTTCGGTGTTGATTGTCCTCTGCTCGCCTGCGAAGGTGCTGAACTCCTTTGACAACTTCGCCAATTGAGCGGATGTTTCCGCCAGGTTCTCGGGCATGGCGAGCAACTCGGCAGACAGCACGCGCCGGTATTTCTTGGGGTGGGGCCAGCCCTGTTCGGGAGTCTCGGGCCGTGGCGGTTGGCAGAAGAGCCGGGAAGTTGAATGCTCCCCGTATTGTTGCTTCAGCCTCCGGGCTGGATGCACTTGCGGTTCGAGCCGCACCCGGAAGATGCCCGACCCATTCCCAGACCGGTGGGTATTTTCGGAGTAGGCACTGTTTCGGCGCAGGGGACCGGGTGGCCTGGGGTTCCGGAAAGTAGGTCCCCCACGTCAACCAGCGGGTTTGATCAACGCCTTCAGGTTGGACAGGGGCAACCGCTCCATCAGGTAGCGAACTTCGCCGGTCGCGTACAGGGTTGCCATGTATGCTGCGCCGGTGGCCAGGAAGATGATCCAGACGGACCAGCCGAGACGGCTCAGACCGGCGGCCAGAACCGCCATGACTGCCAGTCCCACCGCCGGTTTCCAAACCAGGGGCATCCAGTCCACTGTGCCCAGATGCCTGCGGATCCCGGCCTGGAAGGGAATGAACAGGAACATTTCACTGAGGATCGTCACCACCGCGGCGCCCGTGTAGCCGAACCCCGGAATCAACAGCAGGTTGCCGACGGCATTGAATACAACCACGGCAATGAATGCCTTGGTCAGATAGCGTTGTTGGTCGAGCGCGATCAGGACGTATTGCGTGACCGCATTGATGAAGTTGAAGACAATGGTCCAAATTACCACCTGCAACGCCAGATGGGATCCGCCGGTGAAGGTATAGCTGCGTCCAAGGACCTCGAACGTCTCTTCGACCCCCAGGAATTCCGCGCCGCCCACCACCAGCACCAGGGGTTTGGCCAGCAGCGTGGTGCCGAAGGCGATGGGCACGCTGACCAGGGTCAGCAGGCGGATGCTCAGCCGATAGGCACCCATCAGGCCGTCGCCGGTTTGCCGGGCGTAGCGGGAAAACAACGGGAAGATGGCGAAGTTGAACATGCTGGGGATCAACGTGATCCCAAAGCGGTACTTGAGGGCCACGCTGTACAGGCCGCTGGCGACTTCCCCGGACATCAGCCGCAGAATCCAAATGTCGATGTTCAACAGCACCGTGGCCAACAGCGAGTTGAGCATGAACGGGAAGCCGTTGGCCAGCATCCAGCGCTGCAGGGGCCAGTCCCATTCCCAGCGCCAATGGAACAGCGTGCGCCGCAACATGACATAAAACCAGATAACCTGCATCACGACGGTTGCCACGGCCACCCAGGCAATGCCGGGCAGTCCCCAACCCAGCAGCAGGACCAGGGCGCCCAGGCCGGAGCGCAGGAGCGTGGAGACCGTGGTCAGACTGGCCGGATATTCCATCTTTTCCCAGGCATGAAAGGCGGCGCTCAGGGCATCCGACCAGCCGGCGAAGAGCATGGCCAGGGAAAAGATCACGATGGTGACGACTTCCACGTCCGTGATGCGGTCCACCTGCCGGAAACCCAGGGTCACGCCAACCATGGCAATGGTGGCGCCGGCCCAGATGAGGGTCCGCAAGGCGCACACATTGGTCAGGTACCGACTCGACAGATCCTTGTCGCGGGCCACGTCGCGGGTCAGCAGGGTGTCCAGTCCGAAGCGCGATATGAGTTCAAACACTCCGTACAGGGCGACCACGAACGCGAACTGGCCGGTGCCCACCGGCCCCAGCTGTCGCACATAGAACATGGCGAAGGCGAAGTCGATGATGCGCGTCATCAGCGTCAGGTTCAGCGGTACCAGGAAGTTCTTGGCCACCACGGTCGCCTCGGTGAGCTGGGCGTCCGGCTGACGCCAGCGGCCCCAGCCCCACCACAGGAGCATCATCAGCGCACAGGCCGCGGCCAGGAAGGAGAAGAACAGTCCCATGCGCAGGCTGCCTGGTTCATAAACCATGCGCACGTCGCCGCGGAACCCGGCAGGCAGTTCGACGGCGCGCAGCGAACCGTTGGCGCGCAGAACCCTGGTTTCGCGCTCTGCCGCGGCACCGTCGGGGATCAGCCAGGCCTTCCAACCGGGAAACCAGGCGTCCCCCACCACCAGCCACGTTGCCGGATCGGTTTCCACTCGGATTCGGAGTTCGTTCGGCGAGTAGGCATCCATCCTTGCCAATGAGGCCGCCAGATCGGCCGCGGGATCCCCCGCCCGCGGCGACGGCAGGTCTTCGAGCAGGACGGCGGTGCGGACATCAAGGTCGGCCAGGGTGGTTCCGCCGTCCCCTGTCCGCACGGCCGCAGGCACCAGGAACGCACGCGGCAGCACGTCCGTGTTCTCGTAGATCCCGGTATGGTCATCCCGGTAAACCTCCTGCCAGCCGGGCCGGCGGACCCGGTGTGCGGTCAGCAGGTACTTCACGTTCCACAGATCAAGGAGCGGGGAGTCCAGGAAGGACGGGCTGCCAAACTCGGAATACAAATACCCCGCGCGGTCCATCCGCAGATCGACCTCGTGACCGCGCCATCCCGGTACGCCGAGTTCGCTGAACACGGATTGGAACTGGGCCGGAATCAAGCCGGTTTTGCCCCTGAGGTCGTGCCAGCCGAAGTAAAGGCCGAGGTTGGCTTTCCAGGGTCTGCGCGCCCTGGGACTGAGTGTGGTCAGCCGCCACTCATAGTCGTGTTCCTCCCGTTCGGCCAGGAACTCCGCCACCCCGGGCAGAGGATCCGTGGGCGACACGCTGCGGTCCGCGCCGGTCAGGTAGCGGCCGTGGGCCACATAAAGGTCCGCGACCAGAAGCAGGCACGCCAACAGGGGCAGCATGGTCGAAGCCGTTCCCGATCCGGTGCGGATCGAGCGGCCGAAACGCCACAGCAGCAGGCCGGCTCCACAGGCGACCAGGGCCAAGTGCAGCAGGTTGCGCAGCTGGTAACCCACGAACAGGCGTGGCTGCGCAAACATGTGGCGCATGTATTCGCTGAGCCAAAACAGCTGCCGAACCGGACGTTCGAGGAAGGCTGGATTGATCCACGCCACTGCGAACAGGGCCAGGCAGACGACGGCAATGACAAGGCAGACGGCCGCGACGGTCCGCATGCCCGAGCGCGAACGGTTGGCCGTGCAGGCGTTGAACAATGCCTGGCACCCGACCGCACCGGCGAGCGTCAGGCAAAAACTGAAGATGAGGGCCCAGTTGTAGGCCGACAGGACGGTGTTCCAGACGGGCAGCGCGTGCAGCAGGCGGTAGGTGGGCAGGCCAAGGGTGAAGGAAAGGGTCAGGAGGCCGGTTGCCAGGCAAAACCACAGGGTGCGCCGGTGGGCACCCGCGAGGCCGCCGCGCCGGAAGCCTGCCCACACTCCCAAGGTTGTCAGGGGCCACAGAAGCAGACCGACATAGGTGGCTCCGACCGAGTAGTTGCGCAGGCCGTAGTCGAAGGACTGCGTGTCGCGCCCAAAACGGTGCAGGGGGGCATCCGTCCACCGCAGGTTCCAGATGTCAAACCATTGATGATGGGTGGGGTTGCCGAATGCATTGGGCACCCACAGGGTCAGGAGTTGGCGCTTGGGCCAGGCCAGGTTGGACACCTGCTGGAAGGTGGCGGTGGTGTCCCGGTAGCTGAACAGCCAGTTCTCCGCGAACGGAATGATCTGGACCGCGGCCATGCCCAGGCCGAGCACCAGCATCAGAGTCATCCACATCGACTGCTTGGCCACGCGGTGCAGGGCCGCCGGTTGCCACCACCCGGGTGCCTCCGGCACCTCCATGGATTCGGGTTCCGCTGCGGCCAACGCGGCACCCCGTATGTCCCGCACCAGATTCAGATACAGGTCGACCAGCCGCAGCAGAATATACGCGGCACAGAACACCACCGCATAGAGCAACAGCTCCGGATTGCCGGCCATGGCGCCCATGGCGATGGATACGGCTCCCACCAGCAGATAGGGAATGGGCCTGAAACTGACAATTCCCTTGGCCTCCTGCTTGTGCAGAATCACTTCGGCCATGGCCAGCAGCCAAGGCAGCCAGGCCGCGATGGCGAGTACCGTCGGATAGGCGCCGCGGGTAGCGATGTATCCGCCGAAAGCCCAGGCCAGGCCTCCCGTCAGGGCGGCCCAGGGGTGGAGGCCAAGGCTGCGGCCCAGGACATACATGCCAATGCCGGCCAGGGCGCCGTGCATTGCCGCATAGGCGGCAAAGGCCACATCCGGCTCTCCCATCAGCAACAGCAGGGACAGCGGGTAGAGCAGGCCGGCTTCGCCACCGGCCAGGAACGGAACGCCGGTCAGCAGGTGGGGGTTCCAAAGAGGAATGATCCCCGCATGGAGGTAGCCGTGAAGCAGGTGGTGCCAGGCGTTGTGGTGCAGGATTGCATCCGCGACGGCATGGTTGTGCGGCACCACGCCCGGATGCAGGCCGCGCCACGGATCGGTGACGGCCAGCGTGTCGTACGGCAGAATGGTCAGCCCGGTCCAGGGTGCCAGCAGGACCGGGCTGTACCAGAGGATCGGAAGCAGTGCCAGCGCCAGAACGGCGCGCAGGTCAGCCTTGTGTTGCCGCAGGAATTTCATGAAGCCGCATGTGCACGCTCGGCCGTAGGGCTCCGCAGAGGGAGATGGGGCTGGGGCCCGCGGTGATGTTCATCCGTTGTGGCTGAACACCCGGGGACGGCACGGGACGGCCACGCTTGTCCTTCAGCCCGCAGCGGCCGTTTCAGGCATCGGTTCCGGCATCCGGGTCAGGCGGGTCACCAGGTCGAGGTCCGCCGCGTCCAGGTCCAGGGGTGTGAACCGGCCGGCCTGCATGAAGTCGGACAGCGCCTGCCGCGCCCGTTCGGAGAAGGCCTGGTAGCGTTCCCGCTTGCGCCGCACCCGCACGGGCAGTTCCGGCAGCAGGCCCATGTTGGCCTTCATGGGCTGGAAGTGGCGGGCATCGGTATGGGTGATGTAGCGGAGCAGGGCTCCCACCATGGTTTCCGCGGGAAAGGTCCACGGACTGCGGTTGTCGAGCATCCGGTCCATGTTGAGGCCGCAGACCAGACCGCCCATGGTGCTGCCGACATAGCCTTCCGTACCCGTGATTTGACCCGCGAAGAAGAGGTTGTCCCGGATTCGGGACTGCATGGTGGGCAACAGCAAATCCGGGCTGCTGATGAAGGTGTTGCGGTGCATTTGGCCCATGCGGGCGAAACGACCTCGCTCCAGGCCCGGGATCAGGCGCAGGATTTCCTCCTGTCGTCCCCACTTGATGTTGGTCTGGAAACCCACGAGGTTGTACAGCGAAGCGGCCGCGTTGTCCTGGCGGAGCTGCACCACCGCGTGCGGACGGTGCCCGGTGCGCGGATCCCTGAGGCCGACCGGCCGCATGGGGCCGAAGGCCAAGGCGTCCTCGCCGCGGCGGGCCAGGACCTCGATGGGCAGGCAGCCTTCGAAGTAGCGTTCCAGATCGGCGTCGGTCTTGGACAGGGCATTGCTCTCGGCCGATCGGACCGCGGCCACGAAGGCGGCGTACCGGTCCGCATTCATCGGACAGTTGATGTAGTCCCCTTCCGGTGTCCCGTCCTCCGCCTTCTGCCAGCGGTTCTGGCGAAAGGCGACGGACATGTCGATGGAGTCGCGGTACACGATCGGAGCCACCGCGTCGAAAAAGTGCAGTTTGCGCTCGCCGGTCAGGGTCTGAATGGACTTGGTCAGGGCCTGGCTGGTCAACGGCCCCGTGGCGATGATGGTCGGGCCTTCGGGAATTGCACAGACCTCGTCCCGTCTCAGGTCAATCAACGGATGGCGGCCGATGCGGGAGGTGATCTCCGCGGCAAAGGCCTCCCGGTCGATGGTCAGGGCGGCGCCGCCCGGCAGCGAGTGCGCACAGGCGGTGCGCACGAGCAGGCTGCCCAGCAGCAGCAGTTCCCGCTTGAGGATGCCCAGGGCCCGGTCTTGCAGCAGGGAGCCCATGCTGTTGCTGCAGACCAGTTCGGCCAGACGGTCGCCTTGGTGTGCCGGGGTGCGTCGGACCGGGCGCATTTCGTACAGGACTACGGACCGGCCCCGTTCCGCCAGTTGCCAGGCCGCTTCGCAGCCGGCCAGGCCGCCCCCGATGATGGTGACCGCGGGTGGGGATGGGGACATGGCGGATGGTTCTCAGACGACCTTTTCGCACAGGGCCCGCCGCAGGTCGTCCACGGTCAGGTCGTGCATCGAATCGACGACCCTGGTTCCTGCCGGATAGGCGGCCTGCCGCGACACTGCGGTCGGGATGGCAAAGACGGTGAGGCCTGCGGCCAGGGCGGCCGTGGCACCGTGCACCGAGTCCTCGAGGACGACCACCTCGCGGTCCGGCACACCCAGGCCGTGCAGGGTCAGGTGGTACAGGTCCGGCGCGGGTTTGTGCCGTCGGTTCATGTCGCCTGTGTAGACGTGGTCGTCGTCGAACCAGCGGTGCAGACCCAGGCGCTGCCAGTGCCGGTTCACCCACTCCCGGTCCGAGTTGGTGCAAATCGCGGTGCGCAGGCCGGCTTCCGTGACTGCGTTGGCGAGGGCTTCCACCCCGGGCATCAGGGTCAGATGTTGGCTCAGTTCCGGATACATCTGGTCGTGTCGTGCCAGGATGGCTTCCTCGTCCACCTCCCGGTCGGTCAGTCCGCGCAGAACGTCGAAAATCCGCGGATGCACCCAAACACCGACAAACTCGGACCAGATGTCGGTTGTGAGCCTCGCCCCGTGGTCCTCGAAGATGCGGGCCCAGCTCTCGAACTCCATGCGTTCGGAGTCGATGAGCGTACCGTCGAAGTCGAAGATGACGGCCGTCAGCCGCGGTTCAGGCTGGGACACGGCTGCTGTAGTCAATCAAGGTGCGGTAGGTGTAGCGGGCCCGCCGGGTGATCCGGTCCCAGTTGAACTGGTCCCTCACGACACGGGTGGCGCGATGGGCCCGGATACGGGCCTGGTCGGGTTTGCTGCGGATGTGTTCAACCGCCCAGCGAATGCTGTGCGGATCATTGGGATAGACGGTTAGTCCGGTCACTTCGTGCTCCACCACCTCGCTCAGTCCGCCCACGTCGGACACCACGACCGGGCATCCCGCGGCCATGGCTTCCAGTGCAACAATACCGAAAGGTTCGTACAGACTGGGAAAAACCGCGGCGTTGGCCACCTTCAGGAGGCAGTTGCGGGTGACGTCGTCCACGTAGCCCAGCAGGTCCACTTTGCCGGCCAGGCCCCGCTGCTGGACCGCCATGATCTGCTTTCTGCTGTCGCGTCCTGCGACCAGCAGGCGCGCGTCCGGCTGGGTTTCGGCAATCAGGACCATCGCGTCCAACAGGACGTGAAGTCCCTTCTCGTGGGTGGGGCGGCCCACAAACAGCAGCAGGAATTCGCCGTGTTGGGCGTACAGCTGTCGCAACTGCTGTTCGCGCGCCTGGTCCCGAGCCTGGGGTGGATGGATATGGATCCCGTTGGGGATGACATCCAACGCCTCGCTGTCCAGGTCGAAAATCCCCATCAGGCTGTCGCGCATGAAATAGCTGCAGACGATGACCCTCCACGCTTCCCGGCAGAGGCGGGCCTCCAGATCGTGGATCTTGCGGCTGAGGTCCGTGTACAGGTGCCCCATGTACCGCCCGTGCTCGGTGGCATGGACGGTTGCCACCAGCGGAATCCTCCAGTCGTGCATGAGTTCCAGGCCGGCGGTGGCCGGCAGCCAGTCATGCACGTGGATCAGTTCAAAGTCGATCTCCGAAGCCAGTTCGCGCGCGGCATGGGCCAACTGGACGTTGCTGGCGACGTTGCGGTCGAAGAAGTCGCCTTCTGCGGGAGGATGCAGGTCGACCCTGTGGATGTGCAGCCTGTCGCTGCGGTCCTCCCGGGCCGGTGCGCCGTCCGCGGCCGGGGTGAGCACGTGGACGTCGAACTGCTCCTGCCCCGGACAACCACCGCCCATGGCCTCGGTCAGCTCGGTTACATGCTTGCCCAGGCCGCCGATGATGTTCGGTGCGTACTCCCAGGACAGCATCAGGATGCTCATCGCAGGACCTCCCGCACGTCGGCCTCCTCGCACAACGGCCGGTGCCAGGTCTGTGCATCCGGCAAGCGCCGAAAGCCGAACGCCTGATTGATGTTGAACATCGGGGTCCCGGCGACGGTGTCCGTCCGGATGCGGGTGCCCCCTCGGCGCTGCACGGCTTCGATCGCGGTGGTCTTGAGGGCCGAGGCCAGCCCCTGTCGCCGGTGGGCGCGCCCCACACCGGTCAAGGAGGTCCACCACAGGGCTGGGTCCGCGGAAGACTGCCACAGTGCCGTCAGGGCCAGCCATTCCCCTTTGTGAATGGCAACGAACGTCATCGAAGGGTCGAACGCACTGTTGCGCTGATGCTCCGCCCAATGCTCTGTGAGTGTCATGGGGGCCGGTGGATACACCAAGTCGGCGAGGCATTCCGTCCTCAGCTCGTGGTATTTCCTGAACCAATCGGAATCCCCGGCGGACACTTCGGCCAGGGACACGAACCGGATGCCTTGTGCGCACAGGGTGTGCCGGCGATCCCGTCTCTTGGTCAGGTCGTGGCCGGTGATGTCCAGTTCGCTTTGTTGGATGGTCTTCCCGAGGATGAATCCCCTGTCCTGCAGAAAACGGATTCCGCGTTCCTGATCGGCCTTGGTATCGCAGGTAAGCTCCGTAACCTCGTGTCGGGCCAGGAGGGCCGACAGGCAGTGGTTCCAAAGTGCGCGACCCGCGCCTCGGTCCTGCCAGCGGGGCGCCACCGCGGCATACACCCGAAAGCGGCCCGGGGACCGGTCCCATGTCTCCTCCGTACCCGTGAAGAAACCGGCCGGGGTGCCTCCGCTCCAACTCAACCACCGGTAGCCCGGATGGGATTTCACCCCGCCCAGATCCTCGTTGGCCAAGTCTTGCCCTGAGACGGGGTGGTTCGGTGCCACCACCAGAAGGATGTCGGCCATGGCCGCATAGCTGGCGGGAGTATTGTCGGCCTCTCTGATCTCGAACATGGCGGCTGGTTATAGGTGGACGGGCGCGGCATCTCAATATCGTTATTGCAACTGAATCGTACAGGGTATTGAGCGGCAAGTGGGCGGACCATCCCCACAAGCACGGCCGGAAGGACCTCCAGCGGCAAGTCATACAACAGGGCTTGTTCTGGCGGCTGTGTCAGCCCAAGAGCCTCGCCAAGGTTGGGGTTTGGGGCTTCGTCGAGGGCAACGGCAGGGCCGACTTGCTCCTGCTCGGGCAGCTGCTGTCCATACGACCCATGGCGTTCGGCGCACGCTTGCAGGTCAGTATCAGGATGCTCATCGCAGGACCTCGCGGATGTCGGCCTCGCCGCGCATCGGCCGGCGCCAAGTCTGTACGTCCGGCAACAGCCTAAAGCCGAAGGCCTGATTGATCTTGAACATCGGGTTCCTGGCATCGTTGTCCGTGCGGATGCGGGAACCGCCGCGCTGCTGTACCGCTTCGATCGCCGTGGTCTTGAGGGCCGAGGCCAGACCCAGCCGGCGGTGGGCGCGGCCCACACCGGTCAGGGATGTCCACCACAGGGTCGGGTCCGCCCCCGACTGCCTCAGCGCCGTATAGGCCATCCATTCCCCGTCCCGCACGGCCACAAGGGTCATGGAGGGATCCAACTCGCGGTTGGCCTGATGCTCCGTCCAGTGCTCCTCCAGCGTCAGGGGGGTTGGCGGGTACATCATGTCGGCCTGGAACTCCATGCGCAACTCGTGATATTTCCTGAACCAGGCGGGATCGTCCGCCGATAACTCGGCCAGGGAAAGGAATTCGATGCCCTGTGCCAGCAGGCCGCGCCGGCGGCGCAGGTGCTCGGTCAGGTCGTATCCGATGACCTCCAACTCACTTTCGTGGGCGGACTTCTTGAGGACAAATCCCCTGTCCTGCAGGAACCGGATGCCCCGTTCCTGATCGGATCGGGTTTCGCAGGTGAGTTCCGTGACATCGTGTCTGCCGAACAGGGTGGGCAGGCAGTGGTTCCACAGCTCGCGTCCCGCACCTTGGCCTTGCCAGCGCGGGTCCACCGCGGCATACACCCGAAAGCACCCTGGTGCGCGATCCCAAGTCTCTTCCGCAACCGCGAAGAATCCCGCCGGCGCGCCAGCACGCCAGGTCAGCCAACGGAAGTGGGGACGCGACTCTCCAAGACTCAGGTCCTCGTTGACCAAGTCATCGGCGGAGACGGGGTTGTTGGGCGCGACCGCGTGGAGGATTTTGGCCATGGCTTCGTAGCTGGCAGCCGTACCGTCGGATTCGTTGATCTTAAACATGGTGGCATACCGTCCTGGAAGGGGCTGTTTTGACCGAAAATGTCGTTACGTTGGGATCGTACATGGCATGGAACAGCGAATGACCAACAACCCGCACAGGCCCGGCCCCAATGACCGCCCGCCGGATGGCGAGACCATTCGCCTGGACCAGTTCCTGAAAGTCCAACGGTTGTGTGCGACCGGAGGGCTGGCCAAGGCCGTGGTCCAGCGCGGCCTGGTCGAGGTCAACGGCCAGGTCGAACTGCGACGCGGTCGCAAGCTGCGGCAGGGCGATGTCGTGTCGTACGACGGGTACACGGTTCCGGTCGACTTCGTTTAGGAGCCTGTGCCGCGCACAGGGCCGACGGGGGATTGCGCCTTCAGGAGGTCATGGAGGAGAGGACGACCCGGTCCGACACGAGTGCGCGCGTGGCCGGATCCACCTCGATGCCGTCGGATTCGAGCACCGGAATCAGGGCCGCCACCGCCGTTCGGACCATTTCGTCGTCCGGGGTGCGCGTAGTGGCCTTCTGCAGCCACAGGCCCGGCTGGATGAAGGCGCGCAGCAGGGGGTTGGCCTGATGCCTGGCACTGAACCGGATTAGCTCGTAGGCAATCCCGGCCACAATCGGCAGCAGCAGCAAACGGCTGGCAAACCGCAGGAGCAGCGCCAGCCAGGCCGGTTCCACGCCGTGGAAGGACAGCGGGAAGAACAGGATGATGCTGATGACAACCACAAACAGGATGAAGGACGTGCCGCAGCGCACGTGCTGGACGCTGTGCCGCTGCACGTCGGAGACGGACAGGTTGGAGCCGGCCTCGAAGGCATTGATGGCCTTGTGTTCGGCCCCGTGGAAGCCGAACATGCGCCGAATGTCCTTCATGAAGCTGATGGCGAAGAAATACAGCGCGAAGAGCACCAGCCTGACCGCACCCTCGATCGCCGCGTCCGTATAGGCGGAGGCCCCGAAGAATTCGGCGACCCACCCGGATACCAGCGTCGGCAGCAGGAAGAACAGGCCGATGCCGAAGGCAAAGCTGAGGGCCACCGTGCCCCAGGCCAGAGGGCCCTGGAAGCGCAGGGTCTCCCTGTCCTCCGATTCCCCGTCCGGGTCTCCGTCGTCATCGTCCAGGGGCATATCCTGGGCGGCGATGTCCGCACTCCACATGATGGCCCGTACGCCGAGGCCGAGTGCCTCCCACAACAGGCCCAGCCCGCGCACAAAGGGCAGCTTGCCCAGCCTGCTCGTGTAAATCCAGGCTTTCAGCGGTTCGTGGTGGAGACGGATTTCGCCGGAGGCGGTGCGCACGGCCACGGCGAATGTGGAGGCGCCGCGCATCAGGACGCCCTCGATGATGGCCTGGCCGCCGTAGTATTGCTGGCTCAATGGACAAATCCTTCAACGGCGCCTGTGCCGCGTCTGTGTGCGAGGGAAGGAACGCCGCAGCCAAGGGTGGCCACGGCCGAGTGCTAAGATCCCGCGCTATGCCTAGGCTGGTCGGGACAGTAGCCTCCGTCGTTTATTGTAACGAAGGCAACGGCTTTGTGGTGGCGGATTTGCATGTCGACCGGCGTGCCGACGGCCAAGCCGTTTCCCCGGCGGCGTCCGCTCCGCCGGACGCGCTGGAGCGCATCACCGGTATTCTGCCCGGCATACGCCAGGGGGCGCGGCTGGAGGTTGAGGGCGAGTACCGGATACACCAGGCCCACGGCCGGCAGTTCGCTGTCGGTCGCCACCGGTTCATCCAACCCACGAGCAAGGAGGGTTTGATCGGGTTCCTCGGCAGTGGCCTGCTCAAGGGCGTCGGGGAGGCCACGGCCCGCCAGGTGGTCGGCAAGTTCGGCAAGCGAACGCTGGAAGTCCTGGACAGCGAGCCCGAACGCCTGGCGGAACTGAAGGGCATTTCCCCCCGCAAGGCCCGTGCGATCGGCGACCATTGGCGGGAGGTGGCCGGCGAACGGGAATTGGCGGCCTACCTGCAGCATTTGGGGGTGTCCCTGACCCTGGCGCGCCGCATTCGCCAGGAGTTCGGGGACAACGCAGTCCAGGTCCTGAAGCACAATCCCTATCTCCTGACCCGGATGCAGGGGATCGGGTTCCAGCGGGCCGATCAGATGGCCCTGTCCGTCGGGATCAGGCGCAACGATCCCAGCCGCCTCCGGACAGCCCTGCAGTATGTGTTGGGCGAGCAGACCACCCGCGAAGGCCACGTGTTCCTGCCGGAACACGAGCTCGTCGAGGAAGCCCTGAAACAGGTGGGACCACCGGCCACGCGGGACGAGGTGCAGGCCCAACTGGAACTCTTGATCCGGGACGAAGACGTCATGGTGACCGAAGTTCCCGGCCACGCGCGCTGGCAACCCCAAACCGATTGGACTGCCCTGCCCGAGGATGCGGTCCGCAATGAGGACGAGACACAAGGACGCGTTTCGTCGGCCCACGCCGGGAGCGGCGGCCGGCAGGTGTATCCGCCCTGGAACTATCGCAGCGAAAAGGACCTGGCCAACCGGCTGCTGAAGCGTATCGGGCGACCGGAGCTTTCCCCCTTGTGCGGCCGCGACTTCGACGTGGCCGCACTGCTGGATGCCGCCGCGGAGCGGGGCACCCCGTTGAATCGGGGCCAGCGGGACATCGTGGAGTCGGTTCTGGCCCATCCCTTCACGATTCTGACCGGAGGGCCGGGCACCGGCAAGACCACCACCATCCGCACCATCCTGGAACTGTGCGAAACCCACGGCCTGGAGGTGGAGCTGGCGGCTCCCACCGGCCGGGCGGCCAAGCGCATGCAGGAAGCCTCGGGCCACCCCGCCAGGACCCTGCACCGGTTGCTGGAGGTGTCCAATGTCGACGGCAGCCTGGAGTTCGACCGCAACGAGGAAAATCCGCTGGACGGCAACCTGCTGATTGTGGACGAGGCGTCGATGCTGGACGTGCACCTGGCCAGCCATCTGGTCCGCGCGGTGCCCGATGCGATGCACATGCTGTGGGTGGGCGACGTGGACCAGTTGCCCAGCGTCGGTTCCGGCACGGTCCTGCACGATGTCATTCGGGCGGTCGAGGAACATGCCGAGCGCGTCGAGCCCGGCCACTCCGGGGCACGGGTCACGCGCCTGTCGGAGATTTTCCGCCAGGCCGCGGACAGTGCCATCGTCACCAACGCGCACGAGGTCCGGCGCGGCCAGATGCCCGTCCTCGACAATCGGCGCTTCCGCGATTTCTTCTTCATGCCGGAGGAGGATCCGGTGCGGGCCTGCCATCTTTGCACCGACCTGGTCCGCAGGCGGCTGCCCGAATTCACGGGGCTTCAGCCATCCGACATCATGGTGCTGTCGCCCATGCGCAGGGGGCCCATCGGAACCCTGGAGCTCAACCGGGCCCTGCAGGCCTCCATCAACGGCTCCTCGCTGCCGGCGATCGAACTTGCCAATGGTCAGGTGTTCCGCCCGCGCGACCCTGTCATGCAAACCCGCAACGATTACGACAAGAAGGTGTTCAACGGGGACCTCGGATACGTCGTGCGCCTGGACCCGGACACGCGGGAGGCGGTGGTCAGCTTCGAAGGCCGGGGCGTGCAGTACGAGCGCGACGAGCTCAACGATTTGGCGTTGGCCTACGCCATGACCATCCACAAGAGTCAGGGCAGCGAGTACAAGGCCGTGGTCCTGCCGATGATGAAGGCGCACAGCATCATGCTGCGCCGGAACCTCCTGTATACTGCGCTCACGCGCGCGGGGCAGCTGGTGGTCATCGTGGGCCAGAAGGCGGCGCTGCGCATGGCGGTCAACAACCATTTGGTCAGGGACCGCCACACCGCGCTCCTGGAGCGACTGTCCCGGAAATTGAGCCGGGACGAGGTCCCGGAGGGCGTTCCCTTTTGACTTCGATTTTCCCGCCGGCGTTGCTCCGTTGGCCGGCTGAACCATTCCCAGGACTTTCGCCATGACCCAATCCGCACTGCCCATCGGCCTTCAGCTTTACACCCTGCGCAACATGGATGCGACCGAGGACGAGGTGTTGTCTGCCGTCCAAGGCGCCGGCTATGCCTATGTGGAGACCGTGCACCGGACCGACCTGTCCGGTGCCGATTGGAAGAGTCTCCTGGGCGGCCACGGTCTGACCGCGGTGTCGGCCCATGTGCCCCAGGAGGCCTTCGAGAGCGACCTTGACGGCACCCTGCGCACCTATTCCGATCTGGGTGTGGAGCATGTGATCGTGCCGGCCCCGGGCGGCAACTTCTTTGGTCCTGGCACCGAGTACGGGGCGGCGGACTGGACGCGGCTGGCCGACAGCCTGCGTGCCATTGGCCAGGGGTGCCGCGATGCCGGCATGAACCTGCTGTACCACAACCATTGGCAGGAGATGGTTCAGTTCGACGGCCGGCTGGCCATCGACATCCTCCTGGCCGACACCGAACCGGATGTGCTGGGATACGAACCGGATTGCGCCTGGATATCCAAGGGCGGTCAGGATCCGGTCGAGTTGCTGCGCAGATATGCGGGGCGCGTGCCCTGTGTCCACATGAAGGATCTCGCCCCGGAGGGGGAGAACGAGGACCAGATGGGTCTGGCCGACGTTGGCAGCGGAACCCTGGACTGGGACGCCATCTTCCCTCAGATCAGCGCCTCAGGCGCCCGGTGGTACATCGTGGAACACGACATGCCCGGCGACCATGTCCAAAGCATCACCAACAGCTACCAGTTCATCGCCGGCCATCTGGGCAGCTGAGACAGCTTGCCGGAGGACCGTTTGATGGCCGCCCGCGCCATGTTTGGCGGGCTGGTGCAGGACAGCCAGGGCGACCTCGTTAACGTACGCCGGATTGGTGCGGACGAGGTATACGTGGTCCGCGAGGACGGGTTCGATTGGCACTTGGAAGCCGGGAGGGTGGACGCTGCGATCTGGTCCCACATGAAGCAGATGTTTGTCGAACACCGCGACCAGATTCCGCCGGAGACCCTGCAGGCCCTGACCAACGGCGACATTTTCCAGCAGGCGGCCATCGAGTCCGCCCTGGACCGGGTCGACGAGATTGAGCGGATCGAGATGCCGCCGCAACAGCGGGACTTGCTGGCACTGGTGGGTTTCCGCGTCGTGATTGACTACCACGGCGACGTGCTGGAGGTGGTGATGCCGGACCAGGGGTTCGGCATCGACCCGGACGAGGAGTGAACCGCCGGTCCGGGCGACCTGCCGATGTCGGCACCACCCAGCCGGGACAGGTGCGCCGGGGAGTTACGCCGCGGCTTGCCAGTTGTGCAGCAGCAGGCGGGCCTTGGTGATCAGGACATCCTGGCGGATGTCGCTGCCCACCAGCGAGCTGCCGATTCCCACGCCCGCGGCACCGGCCCGGCGGTAGGAGCCGATGTTGTCGGCGTCGATGCCGCCTGTGGGCACAAACTCCATGTCGGACAGTGGTGCCTTGACCGCCTTGAGATAGGAGGGGTCGGGGCAGGGAAACAGCTTCACCATCGCGCAACCAAGCTGAAAGGCCTGTTGCGCTTCGGTGGGTGTGAAAATCCCCGGCAGGAACAGCACATCGGCCTCGACAGCAACCTGAACGCTGGCCGGATCAAGGCAGGGGGACACCAGGAATTCGGCACCGGCCTCAATGGCGGCCGCAGCCTGGTCCGCAGTGCGGACGGTGCCCGCGCCGATCGCCATGCTGTCGTCGTAGCGTTGACGGAGGGTTTGAATCGCGGTCAGTGCGTCCGGCGTGTTCATCGTGATTTCCAACAACGGCAGGGGCGCGGCCAGCATTGCATCCGCAACGGTGATGATCTCCGGCAGCGAATAGCCTCCGCGCACAATCGCCACGAGCCCTTCTTCCCGGACCCGCGTCCGCATCGCGGCCGTGCGCGAGCCGTCAGTTGTCCTTGTGGTCATGCCACCTTAATCCCCGCTCCGGCCACAACCTCGCCGATACACCAGCAGTCCTGACCGAGGTCCTGGCAAGCTTTTTCGAAGGTTCCCTCACATCCCTGCGGTACCGCGAGCAGCAGGCCGCCGCTGGTCTCCGCTTCCCAAAGTACTTGCCGGAGCTCGGGTGCCACGGTGTCCGCGAAGCGTACGGACTGTCCGAAGTGCTCCGGATTGCGCTGTGCCGCCCGGGTCTGCACTCCATTTTGTGCGTAGGCGAGGACGTTTGGCAGCAGGGGCACTGAATCGGCCTTGATGCGGAGACCGTAGCTGTTCTGTGCATCGGGACCCAGCATTTCGCAGGCATGGCCCAGCAAGCCGAAGCCGGTCACATCGGTGCCGCGCCTGGTACCGGACGTCCGGGCCGCTGCGGCGGCTGCCGCATTCAGCGACAGCATGGATCGGATGGCCGCTTCCAGGTCTCGGGGATTAATCAGCGAGTGCGTCTCTACGATGTGGGCCGTGGTCACGATGCCGGTTCCGAGGGGCTTGGTCAGCCACAACGTCTGGCCCGGGTCCAGGCTTTCGCCCTTGGTGAGCAGACGGTCCGGGTCCCCCAGGCCGGTCACGGACAATCCGTAGAACAGTTCGGGGTTCGTCACCGTGTGCCCGCCGGCCACCACGCCTCCGGCTTCCCGGACCTTTTTGGCGCCGCCGGCCAGGATGGCAGACAGGATGTCGAGGCCGACCGCCTCGGGCATGCCGGCGATGTTCAGGGCAAACAGGACTTCGCCCCCCATGGCAAAGACATCGCTCATGGCGTTGGCGGCCGCGATGGCCCCGAAGGTTTCGGGATCATCGACGATGGGGGTGAAGAAGTCCGCGGTTTGGATCAGGGCCTGATCCTCATGCAGGGTCCATACGGCGGCATCGTCGGGCTTTTGGATGCCGGCCCGCAAGGCTCCGTTGCCGGAACCCTGCATTTCGTTCAGTTGTCGCAGGACCTGCGACAGCTCCCGGGGCGGGAGTTTCGATGCTCAGCCGGCGCAGGAGGCCAGCGTTGTCAACTTGATGTCCGGGTCCACAGGTGCATGCGGTTGGCTGTTGGGTACTGTGGTCAGTCTATGCGCTACGCGGGGAAATCCGGTGATTTTGTGTCCGGGTAGCCTTGGATTGGCGGCGGTCCAACCTCGGCCAAGGAATGCCCCGAAGATTCGCCGGCGGCTTCATGCACATGGCGTTTGCCGGAATCGTTGCTCCATGTTACGCCTCCAGGGGGCGGTGAGGGATCAGATTCCCTTGCGGACACCCTCTCAGACCATGCCGGGGACTTGACTGTCAACACAGTTTTTTGTTGTCTGTCACAATATTGAAGGTTCAGATGACCACGCCTCCTGTGGCAACCATGGTGTCCCTCGGCGGGTCACCGCATTCAGGCGCGCCGGAACCATACTGAAGCACATACGGACGGTCCGCTCCCTGCATATCCAAGGCTTTATTCAGCGGGACATCGCCAGCACCCTGGCCTGCAGCTGCGGCACCGTCATCAACATGCCGAACCGCGCTGACGGCGATCTGCAATCCTTGCTGCATCACGCCACGGAGCAGGGCGACGACGGGTATCCTGGATGCAGATGCAGGACTGACGGCTGAAAACAGCTTCCCACACGTAGGTGGTCCCGTTTCAGCACCCATCAGAGGTCAAAAAATGACCCGGGTGATCGATTTCAGATGCACCTTGACCTACAGCACCCCCTGAATCCGGAAGAACATCCCATGACGAACAGAAGAACCGTAACGGTAAACTCCGAAACCAGCGGCATCGCTCTCATGGCGGTAGGATCGCCAATGGAACTGGGCGTGGGGCTTGACCGCGAACATTACGACGGCCAGCCGCAACTGTTTGCCGTCCAGACGGACGATGCCGTTTGCCATCCCCTGGACTTCAGCGGTGAACTGAGCCAAGCCTGGGAGATATTGCAAGCTCTCGAACACGCAATGAAACAACACCGGCTGATGGACGGAGACAGCGAGTTCACCAACCTTCAACGACAAGCCTACGAAACGGTGTGCAGCACACAGCGCACGCTGGCCTACCTCTATGACCGACAGTTCGAACTCTGGGATAACTAGGAGCACCATGGACTGCCCATCGGTAGGTTATGGGAACAACACCTGAAAGAGCTCGTGGACTTCACCATGAGGCACTGACCTGGCTCTCCCGGAAAGGCATCGATCCAGGCTGCGGACGGGGCTATTCCGTGTCACCGGTGGGGCGGGCACCCTAATCAGCATACGGTCCTCTGCACACCTCTGTACATGTCCCAAGGTCATGATCATGTAAGACTCGGATCGGGTATTCGGACCAGGAAACAGAGAAGGAACCGATGCTACATGGCTTGGTTGAGCCAAACGTTGGCGCCTGTCACGGCAGCGGCAGATTTCGCATCGGGCCTCTGTCGGATCTGGAAGGCTCTCGTACTATGTGACCCGCGGACACTATCGTCGCGACACGGTGCTGTCCTCCCACTGGCAGAACAGGTTGACGGAACGAAAGCGCGGCCCCACTTGTGTGCCTACAACCCTATGGCCACCACATCCCTCAGCGATAGTCCTGCCCTCCGCCCGCTTCCTCTTGCGGTGCCGAGTCCCAGTCTGTCAAGAGAGGTCCGCCACTTTCCTGCTCCCTGAACCAGTTGTTGACAAGCTGAGCCAAATCCTGCTCTGCTTGTTTAGGTGAAAGCCCACTGAACTGGAACACGTCTTGCCGAGTAGTACTCGTGCCCACACTTGCATAGCCTTTTCCAGGAAGATGGCGGTGAAGATACTTCTCAAGAGCCTTGCGCTCGGCTTGCTTGAGTTCATCAGGGAGCGGATGCTTCCACCAAGCCGTCTCTTCACCATTTGGGGTGTTCTGGCGTGAAGATTCCTCACTGGCCCGTTTCACAGGATGCCTGTCCGTTTCGCCTACCCGAAACCACTTTCCAAAATTCAAGCGGTTGGCGTACACCCAGGATTTAGGCTCTGGGGACATGGATGGCAGATCGTCTTGCTTGATGTCGAGTTCGTATTCTTGCGCACAGGCTTGGCCCAAACTGGAGCATTGAGCCAATTCGTCATCCGAGCGCTGGTTGGCGATCTCCAGTTGTCGAATAGTCCCCATGCCTACTGTTGTACCTTCGAGACAATGCAAGGGTATCTGCGCCGCGCGTGCGGCCGCACGCACCTTTTCGGCATGGGGTCCGCAATGCCTCACATAGGTCAGCGTGCGTTTCTGATATGCCCTGTTGAAGTCGTCAATGGCAGACCGCAACTCAAGCGGATATTCTTGGGGGATGGCATCGGTAGGCATGGGGCGGAGTTCCGTAGGTCAACAAGAGGCTTGTGTTATCCGGCAACAGGTGGAGGTGACAAGCACCAGCCATACGTTCCATCAATTCCCATCAAGATGTACAGGTTGTCGCCGGTGCACATCATCCGTGTGATCATCGAGTGACCAGCGATTCCACCAAGCCGTGCATCTGGATAAACCCATTGTCAGCGTCTTTGCTCGAACTGCTGTAGCAGGCGTATTGGGTGCCGATGGGTTCGTTCGTGCAGACGCGGATTGTCACGTCGTAGCGACCCGGATCGTCCAATTCCGTAAAGTCAAAGGACAGGTCGGCCCCCTGGGTCAGATCGCTGCCTTGCGCCGCGGCCGCACAGAAGTGGGTTGCCCCTTTCTGCACGGATCCTGTGACCTTGCTCCGCATCCACTGCCAGGCGGTGACGGGTGCCTCGGTTGTGTATTCGACCTTGACCGCAACGGTTGTAAGGGGCAGCCGGGTTTCGACGGGTTCGGCTCCCTGCCTGCAGGTGATCTTGAGGCCTTGGTATAGGTTGGACACGGGAAGGCTGACATTGACGGTCTCGCCTCTCCCCCGTATGTTTAGGGAGGGTCTGGCGGGGCTTGTGGTCCAACCGTGTAGTTCCATGTAAGGGGCTGCCACCAGATACTCGAAGTCCGCTTCGCAGGTCTGTCCCATCAGGCCCTGTGCGGCAGAGACATCAATCCATGTGCCTTGTATTGCAAGCGAATTGGGGGTGAGGCGTTCACCGGAACCGTCGCAACCATCCCCTCCGCCGTGGTTGGTAGGAGTGATAGGGGCCGGTGTCGGCTGCTGCGGAGTATCAAACAGGCGGATCTTTAGCGGCGTGGCTGTTGGCTGCGGGTTGACTACTGGTGCGGCTGTCGGAACGGCGGTCGGTGCAGGTGTGGGGGTAAAGGCCGGTGGCGGTGTTGCCGTCGGCTCTGGTGTGGCTGTGGGGTCCGGTATCTGTGGAATGTTGGCGGCAAGCGGCAGACCCACAGGAATGTTGTTCACCAACGATGCCCAAATCCAAACCCCGACATCCAGCTGCAGCCAAGTGCCATCCCCATTGCGTGCCACCGGGGTCAAGGATGTGCCCGCATCCAGTTGCCCAACAATCTGGTAGGCCGTGCCCGGCCCCTGCCTCAAGTTGGAGGTGGAATTTGTGACCGGGACTGCAGGCAACGGCGTGTTCTGCGACGTTGCAGTCGAAACGGTCGGCTGTGCCGATGTCGGTGTGGGTGTGAAGGCCGGAATCGCAGTGGGTGTGGACTGTTCCTGGTTCCGTTCAGGCAAGGTCTCATAGCGCCGGAAAGGAGTAGACCGGGCGTTGACATCATTCAGGTTGTTCTTGTAGTTCATCACGACAAATCCGCGCTCGTCTTCGTCCTGGTCCACCAGATCATCGTAGTCACCGTTGCGGGGCATGTAGTTGACAAGCCAGTCTTGGAATTCGTCGTTGATGCACTCCCAAACATCGTCCTCGTCGTCGTCGTATAGGCATGAACCCTCAAGAAAGCTCAAGAGGTCGTCCCAGAAGTCGCCCATTTGCGACCAGGGCCGCTTCCGATAGTTATTGTTTTCGCAGTCAGCGGCGTTGAAGCAGATTCGCAGTTCCACGGAGCACACCTCGTCGCCTCTCTTGCAGAACGGGGTAATTTCAAAGGCTTCGTCGGGGTTGACGATCGGCCAATGCACGGTAAAGCCGTCTTTTTGGACCTCCATACAATTCTCGAAATCTGCGTATCGGTCAGCGTCTGGACTCGCCGAGTTGAACCCGCACCCAATATCGAGAGTGTTTTCATTGGAGAGTTCGGCGACCCATCTTGCTACGGGGTCACCGGTGGTGGCGCTGGGGGTTCCCGTAACCTTCACTGCACAGTTTTCGTCAATGTCGTGACATCCACCCCAGGTGATCGAAAACCAGGCGTAGTTGGACCCCGCTTCGACCACTTCGAAATAGCCGCCTTGGTATTCCGTCGCGTTGGCCAGCGAGACGGATGTCATGCCGGCCAAGATCAGGATGGTGCCCAGCAACACCAGCAGAAACCTGGCTGGGAGTTTCGAGTGTCTGCTCATGGTGTTTGTCCACCGAAGACATGAGGGCCAAGCTGCCGACCGGGCTACTTCCTGGTGACCGGAGCGGCTGGCGTGTCGGCCTCTCGGGTCTCAGGGGCTCGGGTTTCCCATCACAGGAACATACAGGGAGTGTTCCTCGATGTAATCGTGCACCGCTGGCGGAACCAAGTACCGAATGGGCGCGCCGGCATCGATGCGAGCCCGGATGTTGGTGCCGGACAAGTCGACTCCGGGCATCTCCACCAGATGGACACGATCCCGGATTCCCGGGAACCTGGCTTCCAGCGCGATCCAAATCCTTTCCACGCCCGGTCGGTTCAGAACCACCAGTTCGCAGTTGTGGACAAGCCAGTCCGGTTTGTGCCACGTGTGCAGGTCGCGCAGGCTGTCCATGCCCATGAGGAAGAAGAGGTCGGCGCGTCCGGCCAGTTGTTCCTGGAGCATCGCCATCAGGTCCGCGGAGTAGTTGGGCGCGGCATCATCGGCGTTGAGCAGCGAGACGCTGAAGGCGGGGTTGCCGGCCACGGCCAACTCGACCATGGCCAGGCGATCGGCAAACGGCGTCTGTACCTGCCCGGGCTTGTGAGGCGGGTTGTTGGCAGGCACAAACCAGGTCTGGTCCAAGGCGAGCCGCACGGCCGCTTCCTGTGCCAACAGCAGGTGGCCCGCATGGACCGGATCAAACGTGCCGCCGAACACGCCAAGGCGGGGTGTTGCATTCCCGGCCGGCGCACACCGGTCCGGCATGTGGCGGACGCCGACCGTCTTCATGGTGCTGTGGATGCCGTGCCAAAGTGTGTCCTTCGCAGTGGCCAGGGCTTCAGAAGGCATTGTCGAACCCCCAAACGAGCTCGGATTCGGCAATCCTCACGGTGTCGCCCTCCTCGACGCCTTGGGCACGCAAGGTTTCGGAAATTCCCCATGTATCCAAGATGTTCTGGAATCGCAGGGCGGACTCCGGCAGGTCCCAATTGGTCATGCGCGTTATGCGCTCCAGGCCGGCACCGACGACCTGCCAGTGGTTGGGACCCAGACGCATCACCGTGAAGGCTCGGTCGTCCTCGGACGCGGCTATCTCCGGCAGGTCGGGTTGGGTGCTTGCTGCCACTGCGGGCATCGCCTCGAGTTGGCGGTCCAGGGACCAAAGCAGGTCTTGCACATTCTCGCCTGTGACGGCCGAGATGGACCAGAAAGGCAACCCGCGCTTGTCCATGGCCGGTTTCAGTTCGGCTTCGGCGGTGCGGGCCTGTGGCAGGTCCCGCTTGTTCAGGACCACCACCCTCGGTTTGGCGGCGAGTGCCTCACTGTAGCTGGCCAACTCCGATTCGATCATCGCCATCTCCCCGCCTGGATCGTCCGCCGATCCGTCCAGCAGGTGCACCAGCAGGCGCGTGCGTTCCACATGACGGAGAAACTCGATGCCCAGCCCCGTGCCCTGGTGGGCTCCTTCGACCAGGCCGGGGATGTCCACGAAGATTCGTTGCCGGTGGTCCAGTTCCACCACGCCCAGGTTCGGCACCAGGGTTGTGAAGGGATAGTCGGCGATCTCCGGACGGGCTGCGCTGATGCGACTGATCAGCGTCGACTTGCCGGCGTTGGGCACCCCGATGATGCCGACCTCCGCCACCAGCTTCAATTCCAGGTCGAGCCAGCGCTCCTGTCCCGGTTCGCCCTTTTCCGCCAGGCGCGGCGCCTGGTGGCGGGCTGAACGGAAGGAAGCGTTGCCCCTGCCGCCGCGCCCGCCCCTGACCAGCAGGGCCTGTTGACCCTCGTCGGTCAGGTCCGCCATCAGGTTGCCGTCCTCGGCATCGCGCACGAGAGTGCCGGTGGGCACCCGCACCTCCAGGTCTGCGCCGTACGCTCCCTGCTTGGCCGTATTGCCTCCGCGTCCGCCCTTGCCGGCCCGGTAATGCACCTTGCGACGCAGCCCGTGGAGGGTGTTCATGGATTCGTCCGCCACGGCGACCACATGTCCGCCCCGGCCGCCGTTGCCGCCGGATGGTCCGCCGCGCGGGGCGTGCTTCTGCCGCAGGAAGGCCACGATGCCGTCACCGCCCTGGCCGCCCTGGACCCAAATTCGTGCTCGGTCGAAGAACATGATTGCGGGAATGTGTTCCGTGGTGGCTGTCGGGAGGCTGGTTGGGGACGGCGCATCCGATTCTGGTGCTGCGGGTCCGTGTCGAATCTACAGTGTATAATCCCGCCTTCCTGACCGTTGCGACAATGTTGGTACCCATTGGGGGCCCGGCCTGGGTCCATTTCGTCAACTAGCCTTGCAATCGGCAATGAACATACCGGCGGGCGGTTTGGTCCGGAGACCGGCACATCTGGTCTCGTTGGTTGTGCTCGCGTTGGGCTTGACGTCCGTGGTTGCGCTCGAGATCCCGGGGGTCACGCGTTTCAAGGTGGAAACGGGCGGCACGCTCCCGGTCCGGGTTGTTGCACCCTTCGATCTGGTTGTAGGCGACGGATCTCCCTCCGAGGGCGCGGGGGCCGGCGAATCGGACCTCCGAATCTTTTTGGATGCCGTTTCGGTCCACAGGCAGTCCGGCAGCCAACCGGCAACCTCGCCGACAGGCTACAGCCAGTTGCAGAAGGTACTGCTGCCCGAGTTGTTGGCGATGTCGGATGATGCCTGGTCGACTTGGAGGCACGCCTTGGACGAGGTTTTGCAGCTGGTGGACTCCGAAACGCAGGTCCCACAGGATCTGGCCGGATACCGGGACCATCTGTACAGGCAACTGAACGGGCTGCCGCCGGGGCAGGCGGACATCGCCTTGTCCCTGTTGCTGCCGGTTCTCTCCGAACAGGCTGCCGCCGGTGCCTTTGGCTCGGGTGCGACCGTGGCCGTGCCGGGCATGCCGCTGGACAGTATGCAAATCGCGGCCCTGAAGCGATTGGATTTGGTGTGGACAGGGTGGATTACACCGCGCTTTCTGTTTCTGTTTCCGGTCGTGGCTGGCCTGTTGTTTCTTCTGCACCGGGTCATCCCGGAGACCAACCAACACCTGGTACAGCAGCGTCGGGAGTTGAAGGCGTTGGTATTGCTGATTGCCGTCGGCCTGCTGGTGGTTCGTCTGCAAGCGCATCTGGCTCCCTGGCTCCGGTACATGATTCCGCTGGCTGCCCTGGGCATGACGGTCAGGGCCCTGGCCGGTTTCCGGACGGCCTCAATGGTGATGCTGGCTTACCTGATTGTCTGCGGTTTCGTGCCTCGGATGACGCTCCCGCACATGGTGTTCCTGGCGATGACCGTTGCGACCGGATTGGTCGCGCTGCGCCAGACACATCGAATTGGCGACTTCGTGAAAGCCGGTGTTTGGGTGGCGATCCTGGCTGCGCTCCTGATTGTTCCCGGCTGGCTGCAGAAGTCGTCCGGTTTGCCTGAACTGTCGGGCGCGACCGGCAACTGGCTGGAGACCGGTCCGGGTTTCCTGGCCCGCGGACCCTTTCTGATGGGACTGGCGGCCGCGGTGCACGGCTTGACCGCGTCCAGCCTGGCCTTGGTGGCGATTTACGGATTGGGGGATGCGACCGGCCGCGTGACGAGCTTCCGCCTGGCGGAACTTGCGCGCCCGGATCATCCGTTGCTGGCAGCGTTGCGGGAAGAGGCTCCCGGTACGTACCAGCACTCCCTGTTGGTTAGCGACATAGCCGAGAAGGCGGCCCATGCCATCGGAGCCGATCCCCTGTTGACCAGGGTGGGTGCGCTGTACCACGACATTGGCAAGCTGCGGAACCCGGACATGTTCGTTGAGAACATGGGCCCGGACGACAACCCTCACCACGGCCTGTCGCCTCGCGAGTCGGCGGAGATCATCATTCGGCATGTGGCGGACGGGGTCAGGATGGGCATGGAGCACAATTTGCCGCCGCGCATCGTCGACTTCATCAGGGAACACCACGCCGACCAGATCATGGTGCCGTTTTTCCACAGGGCCTTGGAGGAGGCGGGAACCGATGCGCAGGTTGGCGAGAAACCCTTCCGCTATGCGGGTCCCAAGCCGCAAACCCGGGAAACAACCGTGTTGCTCTTGGCCGACTCCTGCGAGGCCGCGTTCCGTGCCGTGCGGCCCGAAACCGAGGAAGGCGTTCATGAACTGGTAAATCGGCAGTTCGAGGAGCGCCTGTTGGATGGGTCGCTGGTTGACAGTCCCCTGCGCCTGGCGGAGTTCCAAACTGTACGCCGCATCGTGGCTGCCATGATCCAGTCCATCAACCACCGCCGGGTTCCCTATCCGGTGCTTGATCCGAATTGGTCCCGGGGGCCGGCCTTGCCAGCGCAAACTATTTCGGCGGGAGCTCCACACCCCTAAACCCAGACATCGTTGTGGGCTCGGCTGTCCTGTGGTCGCAGCCGGGCAGGCCGATCCGTTGAGGATGAAGTTGTGACCGAAAGCCCTCAGGTTCAGCTCATTGGATCCCCGCCCGACTGCCTGGGCTCCCGGATCCTGAAGCAGGCAGTTGCCGCGACCCTGGCCGAGGCCGGCCCGCAGGTCCGGCTGTCTCCGCCGCGGGGTTCCGTTCTGAACGTGCTGTTCGTCGCGGAGGATGAAATCCGAACCCTGAACCGTGAGTTTCTTGGGGTTGACGGTGCCACGGACGTTCTCAGCTTCGGGGAGGAGGCGGACGGCAGCCGACCGGATGTCTTGCCCCCCAATGAACCGGTCGTCTTTGGCGAACTCGTGCTCTGTCCCGACTATGTCACCCGGTACGCTCGGCGGGTGGGCACCGAGCCTGTGGCGGAACTGCTCCTTTGCTTTGTGCACGGGTTTCTGCACCTGTTGGGCCTGGATCACGGAACCCCGGAGGAGGAAGACGTGATGTTCCGCCTGCAGGACCGGGTCGTGCGTGAGCTGGAACACTGCCCGCGGGCAACCTATCGCGGGTGTTCCACCGCATCCGGACAGCCATGATGCGGTTCTTGCGCGGGATTCGGCATGCCCTGTCCGGACTGGTCCATGCGGCCCGACGCGAGCGCAACTTCCAGATCGAAGTGGCCCTGGGTCTCTCGGCCCTCGCGATGGCCTGGTGGTTGCGAATTTCCCCCGTCGAATGGTTGGCCGTTGTGATTTGCTGTGGCCTGGTGCTGTCCGCGGAACTGCTCAACACCGCGATCGAGCATTTGGCGGACACCGCCGGATCTGTTCGAAGTGAACAGATCCGCGTTGTCAAGGATGTTGCCGCTGGCGCAGTCCTGGTGGCCGCGGTGGTCAGCCTGGTGGTCGGCGGCGCTGTTTTTCTGCCTCATCTGACTGACATCGTGAGACCCTGACCCGGCAGCCAACCGCCGGGAGGCGAGGTTGCGGCGCAATGGCAGGGGATTTGGTACGGACTTCGGCAACTGGACTAAAATGGACAAATCGACGGGTCTGCAAAGATGCTTGTGGCAGGCAGGGATGGAAATAATGGAGAAGAACGGATACATCAATTCCAGCAACGGTGCCCGGACCGGAACATATACGGTCAAGGCCGGCCTGGCCCAGATGCTGAAGGGCGGCGTCATCATGGATGTCGTGACGCCCGAGCAGGCCCGGATCGCCGAGGAGGCGGGTGCCTGCGCCGTTATGGCACTGGAGCGCGTCCCGGCGGACATCCGCAAGGAGGGCGGTGTCTCCCGCATGAGCGATCCCCAGACGATTCGCGCCATCAAGGAAGCCGTCACTATTCCCGTCATGGCCAAGGCGCGCATCGGCCACTTTGTCGAGGCCCAAATTCTGGAGGCTCTCGGCATCGACTACATCGACGAAAGCGAGGTCCTGACCCCGGCCGACGAGAACAACCACATTGACAAGCACAACTTCACGGTTCCCTTTGTCTGTGGTTGCCGCAACTTGGGTGAGGCGCTGAGACGTATCGCGGAAGGTGCCGCCATGATTCGGACCAAGGGCGAGGCCGGCACGGGCAATGTGGTCGAGGCCGTCCGCCATGCGCGCAGCGTGCTTGGGGAAATCCGACGCATCTCGACCATGAGCCCTGACGAACGTTATGCGTATGCCCGGGACATCCAGGCACCGGTGGAGCTGGTCAACGAGACGGCAAACCTTGGCCGCCTGCCCGTGGTCAACTTTGCCGCCGGTGGTGTGGCCACACCGGCGGATGCCGCGCTCATGATGCAGCTGGGCCTTGACGGCGTGTTTGTGGGCTCGGGCATCTTCAAGAGCGGAGAGCCGGCCAAACGGGCCCATGCCATCGTGCAGGCGGTGACCCACTTCAACGATGCCGAAGTGCTGGCCGAAGTGAGCGAGAACCTGGGCGAACCGATGGTCGGAATCAACCTGGACACGCTGTCCGAACCGGAGAAGATGGCTCATCGCGGCTGGTAGCAAGGCCGTGCCCCTGCGCATCGGCGTGCTGGCGTTGCAGGGAGCCTTTCGGGAACACATACAAAGGCTGGAGGCCTTGGGGGCTGCGGCCGTTGAGGTGCGACGGGCGGACCAGCTCAGTGAGTTGGACGGGCTGATCATTCCCGGCGGCGAGTCCACAACCATGGGCCTTGTCGCGGAACGTTGGGGGTTGGTCAACCCCCTGCGGCGGTGGGTGTCCCAAGGCCGGCCGGTCTGGGGAACGTGCGCCGGACTGATCCTGCTGGCGGATCGGGCCACGGGCCAGAAGCGGGACGGACAGACGCTGCTGGGCGGCCTGGACGTGTCGGTGAACCGCAACTTCTTCGGCAGCCAGCGGGACAGTTTCGAGGCCGACCTGGAGGTTGCGGGTTGGGATTCGCCTTCGCCCGCGGTGTTCATTCGTGCACCGGCTGTCGTCGAAACCGGTCCCGGCGTGGAGATCCTGGCGGAGTGGACCGATCCCGACGGTCGTTCGGTACAGGTGGCCGTGCGTCAGGGACACATTCTGGGCACGGCCTTTCACCCCGAGCTGTCCGGGGATCTGCGCTGGCACCGCCTGTTCCTGCAAATGGTTGAGGCGGACACCTCGACGTAGGCCAACGGGAAAGCCGATCCGCGCGGACCGGGCTGTCCAAGACCAGGTTGCGGTCCCCGCTTCTTGGGGCCCTGATCCCGTTACCCATCCAGTTGCGCTGCCAGTTCCGCGCGCACGCCCGGGTTGGTTTCGCTGTCACGGTGCGCCTGCAAAATGGATGCAGCGTCCGGCCCGACGGCCTTGCGCATGAGCTGACCCAGTGCCCAGACGGCGTGTTCCCGAACCACAGCTGAATCTTCCTGCAAGGCCTGTGCCAGAGCCGGCAGGGCCGTGAGCGCGCCCCAGTTGCCCAGAGCGGTGCACACGTTGCGGAGCATGCCCGTGCGTTTCGCCCGCTTGACCGCCGACCGCCGGAAGCGGGTTCTGAATGCTTCGTCGTTGAGCCAATAGGGATTGTCCTCCCGAAAGCCTTCCAGCAGCTTGGGTGCCATCCACTCGGTGTGGACCGGTCGGTCGGCCAGGAACCCGTTGCCGGGTGTCCGCTCGTGGTTCCAGGGACAAACCTCCTGGCAGACGTCGCATCCAAACACCAAATTGCCGAACCGGCTGCGAAGTTCCCGGGGTACGGCCCCTTTGGCTTCAATGGTCCAATAGCTGATGCACCGGCGGGCATCCAGCATCAGCGGTCCGCGAAAGGCGTCGGTAGGGCACTGGTCCAGGCAGCGGGTGCATCGGCCGCAGGTCATGGTCTGTTCGGTTTTGTCCTTCCCCTCAATGGTCCAGGTTCCCAAGTCCCGATCGTATGGCAGGCCGTCCAGGATGGCGATGGGTGACAGGGTTGGCGTCGGAGGCCGGGCCGCGGGGGCCGGATCGGGTGCGACGGCCTCTGGAATGGCCAGGACGGCCAGGAAGATCCAACTGCCCAGGTCCGGGTTGATGGAGCAGCAGTTCTTGCCGGTGAACGCCAGGCCAGAGGCCCTGGCCCAGTCGCGTTCCACCACCGGTCCGGTGTCCACCCAGCATCGGGCATGGGTGGTGCGGCCGCTGAGTTTCCGGACCAGGGCGTCCAGTTCGAAGAGCCTGGGTTTGATCTGGTCGTGGTAGTCCTCGTGCCAGGCATACCGGGCGAAGATGCCGCGCGACGGATCCCGACGCACGCGTTCGGGCAGGTCCGCGTGCAGATAGCCAACGCCCAGCACGACCAGGGAGCGGACGGGTTGGCTGTCGGCGACCAGCAGGCGGTCCGGCTGCATGCGAATGTCCGGATTGCGCGCCAGCCAAGCCATGTCGCCGTGGCACCCTTCCTCCAGCCAGGTCTCCAGGTAGTCGGCATGGACGGCCCCGGACCGGGGCGTGGCAATGCGGCACAGGTCGAAACCCAGCCTCGAGGCCAGGTCCCGAATCGTCGAGGCGGACAGTTTGGCTTGTTTCATATCCCCGGGTGTTGGCCGGATGTGTTCGGTGCGCCCGAGACTACCGAGTACACTGATCGGACGTTTCCACTGCCTAAAACCCTATCTTGCGGTGCCCGCCCCATGAATTCCAGTTCCCTAACTTCATCCGACGTTCACGGCCAGGCACTTGCCGTTCACGGTGGACCCAAGGCGGTGGACCGTGAACTCAAACTGTACAAGGGGGCCGGCTTGATCGGTGACGAGGAGAAACAGGCCGTGATGGACGTGCTGGACTCCCAGTCCCTGTTCCGGTACTACGGCCCCAACCACCTGGGCAAGGTGGAGGCCTTTGAACAAGGTCTGGCGGACTACCTGGGCGTGCCGTTCACCTTGGGAACCGCCAACGGCACAGCGGCGCTGCGCCTCGGCCTGGCGGCCCTTGGGGTCGGTCCCGGTGACGAAGTGATCGTACCAGCCGCCACCTTCATTGCGTCGGTGGGCGCCATTGTCGCCAGCCGTGCCCGGCCCGTGTTCTGCGAGGTGGACGCCAACATGCTCCTGGATCCGGAGGATCTGGAGCGGTGCCTGACCCCCTTGACCAAGGCGATCATGCCGGTCCATCTGGGCGGCAAGTGCGCGGACATGGATGCCGTGTGCGCATTTGCTCAGGACCATGACCTCAAGGTGATTGAAGATGCGGCCCAGGCCGTGGGCAGCGTTCATCGCGACCGTCCCGTGGCAACCATCGGCGACGTGGGCTGCTTCTCGTTCCAGTTGGAGAAGAACATCACCAGCGGCGAAGGCGGGGCTTTGATCACGAGCGATCCGGAGTTGTACCGGCGAGCCACCATCTATTCCGATCAGGGCGGCCAGTTCTGGACATCCCATTCGGGGGTCAGGGATCACTTCAAGGGTTTGCAGGCGGACCCCATCATTGGCGAAAACCTGCGCATGAATGAGATCGCGGGTGCCATCATGGGCTGTCAGCTTGCCAAGCTGCCGGCCGTTCTGGACCGTATCGAGTCCACCAACAGCGCCCTCAGGACTGGCATGGAGGAATTGGCCGGAGCCAGCTTGGAGCCGCGGGCGGACGGCCGCGATCGGCATTCCGTCTGGGTCATCGACTATGCCGACAGTCCCGAGGGAGCAGCCGAGCGCATCGAGTGGCTTCGCGCCGAGGGTCTGCCCGCCGGCAAGATCTACGGCGGGGTTCCCGTCTACGCTGCTGACCAGGTGCTGAACCAGCGTCTGGCCGCACGGGGCTGTCCCTTCGACTGCCCCGCCTATTTCCCCGAGCCCGTGGAGTACAGCATGGGCATGTGTCCCCGGTCGGAGGATCTGATGAATCGGTCGATCGTCCTGAACGTGGGGCCTTTGTGGTCGGAAGAGGACCTGGACGACGTGCTGACCGGTGCCACCAAGGTGTATCGGGCTGCGGCCGGTTCCGGATAGCCGCGGTCTGTTGCAGCCGACACGCTTGGATGCAGGTCCGATCGATCCGCACCCTGCACCCCGTGGTGGGACCTGCCCCATCTCATTTATATGTCCGCATCTCTTGATGGACGAAAATCCTATGGAGCCGCGCATTAGCCTCATTACTTTGGGTGTTGCCAACCTGTCTCGCTCGGTGGAGTTCTACCGGGATGGGTTGGGACTGCCCCTCTTGGATGAAACACCGAATCGATCGCCTTCTTCCAGACCCGGGGCACTTGGTTGACCCTGTACCCTCGGGATGCCTTGGCTGCCGATGTCGGTGTGGCAACGGAGGGCAAGGGTTTTTCCGGTGTCACCCTGGCTCACAACGTCCGTACACGGGAAGAGGTGGATGCCCTACTGGACGTGGCTGTAGCTGCCGGTGCCACACTGGTTAAACCGGCCCAAGATGCCTTCTGGGGAGGGTACTCCGGGTACTCTGCCGATCTCGACGGCTATCTTTGGGAAGTCGCATGGAATCCCCATTTTTGGGTTGAGTGACTGATCCGGGACAACATGCTCCACAAGGGATTGCGGACAACGCGCCGAGTCGGGCCTGTACCGTTGATGGAGGATCGAATTCACGGCTCCTGAAGAGTTCTTGAAGGCAAGGAACTTGGAATTTGCGACAGTCGGCAAGGCTTGTTTCCGTACGGTCTTCCAACCGCCACGGAGTTTGACCGCATGGCAACGCACGCGGCCCTTCCAGCAACTGATGGCCCGGTCTGATCGCGGTGTCAGCTTTTCGGGACCGGTCCTCTTGAGTACCCATGGCCTGCATCCCATGGTTCGATTCCAACAAGCCGGTGCCGAAAGGCCAACACTGTTGATGCGTGAGTTCCTGACTGGAACTCGTAGGAGGGGAAGCATGACGGCTGGAATGCTGCATAAAGGCGTGAGGCGGGTATTGCCCCTGTGCCTGGTTGCCTGTTGCCTGCTGTTGGGTTTGCTGCAGACCAGCGTGGTGGCCCAAGGACCACTGGTTGAGCGGACATTGGAAGCTCCACCCTCACCGGCGGACCGGGATGGCACGATGCCCGAAGGAGGACAGGTTCTCAACAAGGTTGGCGAAGATGACTCCGCCAATGGGGATCAAGGTGAAGACACTCAGGCTGCGGAGGCGGAAGCCTCCAACTTCGACTGTGCACGCCAACATACATTGGTGGCGGGGGATACGCTCCTGGCAATAGCCATCCGGTACGACGTTACTGTGACCGCAATCCGTCAAGCCAGCGACCTGACGGATGCCGATCCACTGTCAATTGGCAGAACACTTTGCATACCCGGCGAGGCAGCGGATCCGTCATCGCGGCCTCGGGCCGTATCTGCTCCGCTGACCAGAGGCGAGAGGCATGTCGTCGAAGGTGGCGATACCCTCTCCGGGATCGCGCTGAATTACGGCGTGCCCTTGGAGGTGCTTGCCCGTTCCAACTACCTGACCGACATCGATCTGCTGCCAGTCGGCCAAGTGCTGTGCATACCCAGACTGGGATGGACTTGGCCTTCGACAACCGATGCCGTGACGACAGGTGCTTCATATGTAGTTCAGGAAGGCGACACTCTGTTGGGGGTTGCTCTGGATCGCGAAGTGTCCCTGACGGACTTGCTGTTTGCCAATCGGCTTACGGAATGCAGCTTGATGCGTCCCGGCGAGATGCTTGTCATTCCACATGTCAATGAGGCCACCGCAGTGCCGCTGCCCGACGCGCCTCAGCCTACTCCGGCGATGATCCCCATGTACTTCGGTTACGGCATCCAGGGGCATGTCCTGAACCAGGATGATGAGCGGAGGGTACTGGCCGCGGTGCGCGACCTGGGCTTCACCTGGTTCAAGCAGCAAGTGCGCTGGGAGGCCATGGAACCCCACCGCGGGCAACGGCAGTGGCTCGAATTGGATGAGCTACTGGATGCTGCCGACACACAGGGGGTGCATGTTTTGTTCAGCGTGGTCGCGGCACCGTCATGGGCTCGGGAAAGCGAAGCCGATCTGACCGTGTCTGGTCCCCCCGCCGACAATGAGGACTTCGCCGACTATTTGGGTGCGCTGGCCAGCCGTTACTGCGGTCAACTTGAGGCCATAGAGGTCTGGGATGAACAGAACCTGCACTACAACTGGGGCAACCTCACCCTCAGCGCCGAGTCCTATGTGCAAATGCTGGCGGCCGCTTCAACTGCGATCCGCGAGGCCTGTCCCTCCATGTGGATCATTTCCGGTGCACCCACGCCGGCGGGCAGTGCCGCCAACCTCGTCGTGGACGATTTCGTCTATATGCAACAGATGCTGGAAGCCGGCATGGCGAATCATGTGGATGGCATCGGTGCCCATCCCAGCGGTTACAACGTACCGCCCCACGCTACTTGGCAGGAAGCGTGCACAGCCATTCAGGAAGCCGGCAATGCTTTTTTCAATGGCGCCTGTGACTCGCCGCATCATTCCTGGAGCTTCCGGTCCACCTTGGAGGGCTACCGCGCTCTGGCGGTGCAGTACGGCGCGTCCGACAAACCCGTTGTGCCGACCGAATTCGGTTGGGCCGTGGGTGAAGGCTATTACCATCACGCCTACGCATTTGCGAACGACAACAGCTATCAAGAGCAGGCGGACTGGACAGTACAGGCTTACGTGATGATGCGGGACTGGGGCTGGCTCGGTCCCGCGTTTCTGTGGAATTTGAACTTCGCGGTGTTGGCCCCCGGAACGGAAAGAGAATTGTGGGGCATTGTCGCTTCGGACTGGTCGCTCCGGCCGGTTTATACGGCCCTGAAGCAGATGGCGAAATAGGCCAGCGGGGCGACGAACCAAGCGAAGACCGGCATGTCGTTCCGAGTCAATTCCCCGGTTCACAATACGGGAGCCGAAGCCGGGCATCGCCCGGAACTTCCCAAGGATCTTCAACCAAATTCGAGCAGGGGACCATCGCATGGCCCCTGCAGGCCTCATGGCTGCCATCCGGAGACCAGTACTCAAGCACCATGCGTGTCCTTGTGGTTGTGGTCTGTCGGCAGACTTGGTGGTGCGGTTGATGACCTCCACTGTTGGCGGGACCGGATTCCCGGTGGCAGAATGGGCCACAATCGCCTCAATGATCCCTTGGAACCAACGGCAATGAGCAACGCGCTGGACAAACTCAAGGAACGGTTGGCCACCGTCACCGATCTAAATCAGGCAGCCAGCCTGATGCACCATGACCAGGAAACCGTCATGCCGGAAGGCGCTGCGGCTGCGCGCGCGGCACAACTGGGCACGGTGTCGAGGGTCGCCCACGAACTGTTCGTTGCGGATGAGGTTGGGGTCTGGCTGGAGGAGCTTCAATCCGTCTCCGAAGACTCTGGCCTGGCCGTGGAGGATCGGGATCTGATCAAGGTCGCGGCTAGGGACTACAGGCTCAAGCGCAACCTTCCCTCCGAGTACGTGGATCGTTCGACGGAGACACACATCCTGTCCAACGAGGCTTGGCGCAAGGCCCGGGAGGCCGCCGACTACGAGCAGTTCCTACCGTGGCTTCGGAAGTGCGTGGACCTTGCCCACGAGTACGCCGACTATCAGGGTTACGATGAGCACGTCTACGATGCCCTGCTGGATCAATTCGAACCCGATATGAAGGCCCGGGAGGTGGAGGCCATCTTTACGCCCCTGCGGGCCGAGACCGTTGGCTTGGTCAAGGCCGTTGCCGATTCGGGCGTGCAACTGGACAAGTCCTGTCTGACGGGCAACTTCGATCACGCAACCCAGGTGAACCTGGGCCGCACGCTGGTAAGCGCCTTCGGCTTCGATTTCAGCCGCGGCCGCGTGGACGAGGTCACCCATCCGTACTGCACCAGTTTCAGCCGGGACGATGTGCGGCTTTGCACGCGGGTGTACTCCGGCGAATTCAACGTGTGTCTCTTCAGCATGTTGCACGAGTGCGGCCATGCGCTGTACGACCAGAATATCGATCCGGTCTGGGATCGGACGCCGATTACCAGCGGGTGTTCCCTCGGCATTCACGAGAGCCAGTCCCGCATGTGGGAGAACCTGGTCGGGCGCGGACGTCCGTTCTGGGACTGGGCCTATCCAATTCTGCAGGCCCATTTTCCGCAGTTCAACGCGGTGTCGCAAGAGACCTACTACCGGGCCATCAACGGGGTGGCGCCGAGCCTGATTCGGGTTGAAGCCGACGAAGTGACCTACAACCTCCACATCATGCTGCGGTTCGAACTGGAGAAGGCGATGATGGAGGGCAAGGTCGATCTGGAGGATTTGCCGCGCGAGTGGAACGACCGCATGGAGGAGTACCTGGGGGTGCGGCCCGCGGACGACGCGGAAGGGGTATTGCAGGATGTGCACTGGAGCTTTGGCTACCTGGGCTATTTCCCGACCTACAGCCTGGGCAACATCATTTCCGTGCAACTGTACGAGGCGGCCAAACGGGACCATCCGGACTTGGAGGATCAATTCCGGAGCGGCAAGTTCGATACGCTGCTCGAATGGATGCGGATCCACATCCATCGGCATGGCCGGCGCTACACTCCCGGGGAACTCCTGGAGCAAAGCATCGGCACCGGAATCGATGCCGGACCGTACGTGGGCTACTTGAAGTCCAAGCTCAACGACCTCTATGGAGTGTCCGTGTAGGTTCTGTACCCGGGAGCAGCGCTGGACCGGCACGTCCAGAACTGGTGCATGCCAAGGGGATGACACAGCCGTTGCTTGAGAGCATTCGCGGCTTGCACCCCCTCAAACTCTAATGCGGGATGGTCGTCTTGTTGCTTGCATGAGAGCTGTCGTGTCGACGAAGCTCATGTTCCGGTTGTCCCTGCAGCACGCGCTTCGTTGATGACACGCAAGTGTTCATCCCAGTCGGGCTCGGTCTCGGGACCTTCCAGCGCATCGCACATCCCGAAAAACGCAGTGATGTCCTCCAGGCACTCGAAGGACTTGATATGCCGGTGTTCTTCGAGGCGCGTGTGGGCGGCAGCACACAGCCAGGCGCTGAGAGTCATGCCTTCCCGCTTCGCCTGGAGGACGAAGCGGTCGCGGTCCGCGTCGGGAATCACCAACTGAATTACGGCCATGAAGGGCACCCACAGCTATTTCGGGTGTGCAATCACACCTGTATTTTGCCAAGTCTACGCTGCAAGGGGCACTGGCAGGGCCGTTTCTTGAAGCGGTGTCTACCAACTGCGGCAACAACATCCCGATTGGGTAGGCAGTCCCGACTGGAACGGTGCCTTGGTTGTGCCATCAGTATTGGATATCCAAGAATGGGAATCGGTGAATGGACGCACTTCACCGGATTGGCCCATCGATTGGCTGTAGCTCCGAGTGGACAAGCCCACCGGGATCGTTGCCGATTCCAGTGAAAGGTTCACGGGCGACCGGTCGGGCCCGAGCCGAAACTTGGTGCATTCGGCATGTTCGGTGTTGAGCGCGCGAATGATCAAGAGGCTTCCAAACAGGTTGGGCTGTGCTGTGTGGTCGGGGCCTTTCGGATCCCAGGTGGCGGACTCGTGCCACGCGTGCCGGATCGTCCTGCCAGCTCCGCAGGATGTCCAAGGTGCCCTGTCTGATTTTCAGTGCCCGGTACAGTTCATGGAAGAACCGCTCCGCCAGGTTCAGTTCGGAGGTGTAGGAGGCCAAATGCTTCCTGCTCTACGTCGGTAGGCATCGTTGTACCCTTGAGATTCGTCTGTTGCCGGCTAACCGCCAACAGCGCAGTGTAGTGTTCTCTTGGCTGTCGCGTTGGGTTGCAAGTTTCCGGACCGGATGTAGCGGTTGCCCAGCGTGTGGCTTGACTGGGCTGGCGTTCACTGCCACTGTCCACGGTTGGGAAAGGTCTCCAAATGCCGCAGCCAAACGCGGGAGGCGAAACTGGTCTGGGATCTGTTTGGGGCTACCCGTCACCGGACTGCCCGCCTGTTACCATCAGCGACTCGTGAAGTGCCTTGAGGCCCGGAATGTTCGATCGGTCGGAGATGTTGACCAGAACCGCGTTGCCCGAGGATCTGGTCAATTCCCTCTACAGTTTCAACCCTTGGTGGGAAGGCGATCCCATGCCGCCGGAACCTTCAACCAGGCGACATCTGGTGGCGCAGATTCGGCGGCGACTGGATTCCAATGTTGCTCCGGTTGCGGTCGTGCGCGGACCCCGGCAGATTGGAAAGTCCACGGCACTGAACCAGCTCATCGGCGACCTCCTGGATCAAGGAACGGACCCGAGGCGGATATTGCGCATTCAGTTCGACGACTTGGAAACCATGGGGGACCTGCGTGATCCCCTGCTGCGGATATCCGAGTGGTTCGAGCGCCATGTAGCAATGGCCCGGTTCAACATACTGGCCCACAGAGGCGAGTGGGCCTATCTGTTCTTCGACGAGCTGCAGAACCTGCCAAGGTGGGACTCGCAGCTCAAGTCGCTGGTTGACAATTCGGCAGTTAAGGTTGCTGTGACAGGCAGTTCCGCCCTGCGCATAGAGTTGGGCCGAGACAGTCTGGCAGGCCGCATCAGCACAATTGAGTCCGGGGTTTTGTCCCTGACGGAGATCGGCTTGTTGCGAGGTATGGATGCACCCAGCCCCTTCCTTGAGGAAAACGGTTTGGCTCCGTTGGCGGCCAAGGCTTTCTGGAAGGCGTTGCGGAGCCATGGGCTGAAGCATCGGGAATTCAGGGACGAAGCATTCAGTCAATTTTCGGCCCGGGGCGGCTACCCGATTGTTCACCGGGAGAGAGACCAGGACTTTCACAATCTGTCGGATTACCTGAATGAGACTGTCATCAAACGGGTGATCCAGCACGACCTGCGCCAGGGAGCCCGCGGTCGCAAGCGGGATGCCACTTTGCTTGAGGAGGTCTTTCGCCTCTGTTGTCGGTATGCGGGACAGACTCCATCCTTGGGTTTGCTGGCCGAGGAAGCGCGCTTGGCACTGGGAGCGGATGTCGGTGGACAACGTGTCGGGAACTACCTGAAGTTCCTGAACGACACCTTGCTGGTGCGCCTCATCCCGCCTTTGGAAATCCGGCTCAAACGGAGGCGCGGGAATTCCAAGTTGTGTCTGGCCGACCACGGCTTACGTACAAGTTGGCTTCAGGAAGAGGTTCCGCTTGCACCCGCTGCGTTGGCCGAACATCCTGAACTTTCTTCCCTGGCTGGTCACCTGGCGGAAAGCGTCTTTGGTTCCGTGGCTTCAACCATACGGGGCCTGGATATCGCCCATTTCCCTGAAAGGGGCATGGAGCGGGAAGTCGATTTCGTCCTGACCGTGGGCGCACGGCGCATTCCCGTGGAAATCAAGTATCAGCGTCGGATCGACCAGCTGAGGGACACGTTGGGCCTTCGGTCCTTCCTTGAAAAATCCGTGAACAATGCCCCCTTCGGAGTGCTGATCACCCAGGACGACTCCGGAGAGGTGGACGATCCCCGGATTGTGAGTTTGCCCCTGTCGACCTTCATGCTGCTCAGGTGAAGCAACAGGGCAGTCCCGCGGCTACTGTGTCACTGCTGCCTGAACTTGTTCGATCCCGGGCCGGAGCAGTCCCGGGTGTTTGCACGGAGATGTCCATCGCCAGCATGGGCAGTCTGCATCCGGGATGGATTCCATGCGACGACGGACTTGCCGCACCGGTTGTTTGGACGGTGGCCGGCTTGCAGGGACTACACTACGTGGGTACTTGAACAGGAATCGCTGCTTCGGATATCGCATGTTGACTTCAACCGCACGGAACGTTGCCGTTCCACCGCCCGGGCCATGAGCGTCGCCGCATCGACTGGGTTCAGCCAGCGGCTGGACGGCGTCCGGGTTGGCTACTTGGGCGCGGTGGCCTTTGGCCACTGCAGCATCGATATTCTCAATGCGGCCGTTGCCATCTTCCTGACGGCCCTCGTGGCCCGTTTCGACCTCAGCAATGCCGATCTTGCCTGGGGCATCACCTTCTACTTTGTGATGGCCTCCCTGCCCATGCCGTTGTTCGGCATTCTGGCGGACCGGTGGAACGGACGATGGCTGGCTCAGCTTGGTGTCCTGTGGACCGCCGTGGCGTTCCTGTTCGTTCCGTTCATCCCGACCTATCCCATGCTGCTGCTGGTGCTGGCCGTGGGCGCTCTTGGCAGCGCCGCCTTTCACGCGACGGGTACGCGCACTGCATCGCTGTCGGGCGGCGTCCACCACGCCAGCTTCTCCACGTCGATCTTCTTCTTCCTGGGGCAGATCGGGTTGTCCACGGGCCCCATCATTGCCGGTGTCCTGATCCGCGAGTTCGGCCTGATGGGGATCGCCTACATGGCTCTGGCCGTGCTGCCCATGGTGGCCATCATGCAGTATCTGCTGCACAGACCCATGCCGCCGGTCAAGCCGGTGGTCGTCCCCAACAGCAGAACCACCCGGAATCGCGCCGCACGCGTGGCGCGGAGCGCGCTCGTCATTGCGCCTGCCATCTTCATTCTTTACGTCGTTGCGCGGTCGGCAACCCTGCAGAACTTTATGAGCCTTCTGCCCAAGTACTTCGCGGACCAGGGACTCGACTCGGCCGGCTACGGGGCCCGAGCCGGGGCTCTGGTACTGGGCGGCTCCCTTGGCACCCTGGTGGGCGGTCTGCTGGACGGGCGCCTGCGACGCAAGCACCTCATGATGTGGTCGCTGTGGCTCAGCATCCCCTTTCTCTACCTGACCCTCAACCAGGACGGGATTTACTACTACCTGAGTGCCGCCCTGGCCGGATTCATATCCAACACCTCGCACAGCGTCATCGTCGTGCAGGCCCAGGCCATGCTCCCGAAGCGGGAGGGACTGGCCTCTGGCCTCGCGCTCGGCGTCATGTTCGCCAGCGGCGCCGTCATGACCGGCGTGGCCGGGTTCTTCGCGGACATCTTCACGTTGCGGGCCGTCATGTACACCCTCGCCTTCCTGCCCATTCTCGCGGGCGCGCTTCTGTTGATTCCGTCCCGCGCGCCGGCCCCGACACCGGCACTGGCCCCCTCTCCCGGTCCGGCGAACTGATCATTCCCCGAGTGTGCCAAAACTGATTTAGACAGTTTTGGCAGGAAATATTGACAAAACCCCTTCCCAACCCGTACAATCCGGGCGTTGGATTGTTCAACCACGGGTGTATGGGATGGACGCGCCGCTTGCCGTCGAACCTCCAAAACAGATACAGGCTTCCGCCTGGACCATCGTCGAGTACCTCCAGCGGGAGGGCTGGGCGTCGGTCAAGGACCTGGAGGATCTGCTGGGCCTGACCCGCACCGCGGTGCGGGAGCACTTGGCGACCCTCGAGGCCGGCGGCTACCTGGAGAAGCGCACGGTGCATTCCGGGGTGGGACGCCCGCACCTGGAGTATGCGAACTCCGAGCAGGCCCGTTCCCTGTTCGCCTGCCACTGCGGTTCGCTGGCCGTGACGCTGCTGGGAGAGATTTCGAGCCTGGTGACGGCCGACACCCTGGTCGGCCTCATGTCGCGGGTGTCCGAGAAGGTGGCCCTGGACTATTCGTCGCACATGCAGACCACGGATGTGCGCAGCCGTGTCCATGAACTGGCGGTCCTGATGCAAAGGCAGGGGATCATCTGCTCCGTGCACACGGAGGCGGGCCGGGACTACATGCGGCTTGAACTGTTCAACTGTCCGTACCACGAACTGGCGGCCGAGCATCCCCAAATCTGCGACATGGACCGCGACATGATCAGCCAGGCGGTCGGCGCGCCCGTCGAGCTGCTGGACTGCATCATGGAGGATGCCGGCAGTTGCAACTTCGGCTTTCAGCTGAATCCCAGCCCAGAAAGGATCGTTCAGGAATGAGTCAATTGGAAATCCGGGATCTGCATGCCCGGGTCGATGGCCAGGACATTTTGCGCGGTGTCTCAATCACACTGAGACCGGGCGAAATCCATGCCATGATGGGGCGCAACGGCTCCGGCAAGTCCACGCTGGCCTATGTCATCGCGGGTCATCCGCACTACGAAGTGACCGGAGGCGACATCCTGCTGGACGGCGAAAGCATCCTGGAGATGGAGCCCAACGAGCGGTGCCAGGCCGGTATCTTCCTGGCGTTCCAGTACCCGGTGTCCGTGCCGGGCGTCAGCGTGGCCAACTTCCTGCGCACCGCGGTGTCCAACGTGCGGGGCTTTACCAAGGAGGCCCACCTGGCCAGCCAGGAGGACGGCGTGGTCGGCAGCCACCTCATGCCGATGCGCAAGTTCCGGCGCGAACTGACCAATAAGATGAAGGAGTTCCAGGTCGATCCGTCGTTTGCCCGCCGCTATCTCAACGAAGGGTTTTCGGGCGGCGAGAAAAAGCGGACGGAGGTTCTGCAGATGGCAATGCTGGAACCCCGCTTCAGCATCCTCGACGAGTCCGATTCGGGCCTCGACATCGACGCCCTCAAGGTGGTGGCCGACGGCATCAACAAGCTGGCCACCAATGAACGGGGTTTTCTGCTCATTACCCACTACCAGCGCATTCTCAACTACGTCAAACCCGACTTCGTCAGCATCTTCCACGACGGACGCATCGTCATGACCGGCGGTCCGGAAGTCGCATTGGAGCTGGAAGAGAAGGGTTACAACTGGGTCGAGGAACAGTTCGGCCCGGCGGAACTGGTGGCCTGATCGGGCCACCGGCAAAGGAGGAACACGACATGGCCACAATCGCCGACCAACAGCACCTCTCGGGAGTCAAGGAGGACTACGAATTCGGTTTCCACGACGACGTGGAAGGCGTTTTCAAGACCGAAAAGGGGCTCTCCCACGACACCGTCGACCAGATTTCCGACATCAAGGAAGAGCCGGCGTGGATGCGCACCTTCCGGCACGAGGCCCTGGACATCTTCCTGGCCAAGAGCATGCCGGAGTGGGGTGCCGATCTGTCCGGCATCGACTTCGACGACATCTACTACTACCTGCGCCCGACCGAGAACCAGGGCCGCAGCTGGGACGATGTGCCCGAGGACATCAAGACCACCTTCGATCGACTGGGCATCCCCGAGGCCGAGCGCAAGTTCCTGGCCGGGGTCGGTGCCCAGTACGACTCCGAGGTCATCTACCACAGCCTCCAGGAGGAGTGGGAGAAGCACGGGGTCATTTTCAAGGATATGGACAGCGGTCTGCGCGAGCACGAGGACATTGTGCGCGAGTACTTCGCGACCGTGATTCCGGCCGCCGACAACAAGTTCGCGGCCCTCAACAGCGCGGTCTGGAGCGGAGGCAGCTTCGTCTACGTGCCCAAGGGCGTGCACCTGGACATCCCGCTGCAGGCCTACTTCCGGATCAACGCCGAGAACATGGGCCAGTTCGAGCGTACCCTGATCATCGTCGAGGAGGGGGCCAACGTCCACTATGTGGAGGGCTGCACGGCTCCCGTCTACTCTTCCAATTCGCTGCACAGCGCCGTGGTGGAGATCTTCGTCAAGGAGAACGCCCGCTGCCGCTACACGACGATCCAGAACTGGAGCACGGACGTGTACAACCTGGTCACCAAGCGGGCCGTGGCGGAGGCCGGCGGCACGATGGAGTGGATTGACGGCAACCTGGGCAGCAAGGTGACGATGAAGTACCCGGCCGTCTACATGATGGGGCCCAAGGCCCACGGCGAAATCCTGTCCATCGCCTTCGCCGGCGAGGGTCAGCACCAGGATGCCGGAGCCAAGGTGGTGCACGCGGCGCCCGACACCAGTTCGAAGATCGTTTCCAAGTCCATCTCCAAGAACGGGGGACGCTCCAGCTACCGCGGCCTGCTGAAGGTTGCGCCGGGTGCGGTGCACAGCAGCAGCAGCGTGGTGTGCGACGCCCTGCTCCTGGACGAGGCAAGCCGCTCGGACACCTACCCCTACATCGAGATTGAAGAGGACGATGTCAAGGTGGGCCACGAGGCGTCGGTCAGCCGCATCGGGGAAGAGCAGTTGTTCTACCTGATGAGCCGGGGCATCGATGAGGACGAGGCGGCGGCCATGATTGTCGGCGGCTTCATCGAGCCGCTGGTCAAGGAGCTGCCCATGGAGTACGCCGTGGAAATGAACCGGCTGATCCAGCTGCAGATGGAAGGCAGCATTGGCTGACCGGACGCAGGTGGATACCGTGTTGAACCACACGCAAGTACAAGCCGGGGCGGAAGCCCCGGCGGTGAACGGCACCGACCCGGCCCGGGATGCGCTGCTGGCCCGTTCCGAGGCCCGCGGCGAAAGCGCCTGGATGCGCGGGTTTCGGGAACAGGCCTGGGCCGCCGCCCAGGCCATGCCCTGGCCTTCGCTGACGGACGAGGCCTGGCGGCGCACGCGCCTGACCGGCCTCGATCCGGACAACTTCAGCTACAGCCCGACCCACGAGGGTCGCGTGGGCGAAGAGGAACTGTCGCCCCTGCTGCAGAACGAGCTGCACGAGGTGGAGAGCGCCGCAACGCTCATCTTCGAGGACGGTCTGATGCACTACCGCATCGGAGTGGCCGCGTTGGAAGAGCAGGGGGTCATCTTCAAGCCGCTGGAGCTGGCCGTGCGGGAGCACGAGGATTTCCTGCGGGAATACTTCATGACCCGCGTGGTACCGGTGGAAACCGATGTGTTCACAGCCCTGCACGGAGCCCTTTGGGACTCCGGCACGCTTATTCATGTGCCGCGCAACACCCGGGTCGAACTGCCGTTGCAGATCGTCAACTGGCAGGGAGAGGGCCAGGCCGGCCACCACCACACCCTGGTGGTGGCGGAGGAAGGCGCCGAAGTGACGGTGATGGATGATTTGCTGGGGGCCAGCCGCGGCCTGCAGAACTCCGTCGTGGAGATCGTGCAGGCGCCCGGTTCGCGGGTGCGCTACTTGAACCTCCAGGATCTGGACACGTCGGCCTGGAACCTGATGCACGGCCGGGCCCACCTGGAACGGGACGCGGACCTGCGCTGGATTCAGGTTAGTTGGGGCAGCATGCTGACCAAGGCCTTCCTGGATCTGGTCCTGCGGGGTCCCGGCGGCCACGCCGACCTGCTGGGCATTTATTTCCCGACCGGCCGCCAGCACATCGACCATCAGACACTGCAGTTGCACGAGGCGCCGCACTGCTTCAGTGATCTGCTGTTCAACGGGGCGCTCAAGGATCGGGCACGCAGTGTCTACATGGGGAACATCCGCGTTGCCCCCGAGGCGCAGCAGACGGATGCCTTCCAGCGCAACGGCAATCTGCTGCTCGATTCCCGCACCCGGGCCGACAGCATTCCGGGACTGGAAATCGAGGCGAACGACGTGCGCTGCACGCACGCGGCCACGGCCGCCCAGGTCGAGGACGAGTACGTCTTCTACCTGATGGCGCGCGGCCTCTCGCGTCCGCAGGCGGAGCGGCTGATTGTGCAGGGGTTCTTCCAGGCCGTGCTCGAACGCGTGCCGGTGGAATCCGTGGTGCACAAGCTGGAACAGGTGATTGAACGCAAGATTGGCGGTTGAGCAATGGCCATGACCCGAAACCTGAACGGCCGTGCGGTGGCAGCCGCCGGTGAAACCTTGGACTGGGCGGCCTTGCGCTCCCAGTTCCCGATCATGGAGCGCAAGGTCCAAGGCGGGATTCAACTCGCCTACCTGGACAACGCGGCCTCCAGCCAAAAACCCGCCGCGGTCCTGGAGGCGATGGCCCGCTACTACCGCACGAGCCACGCCAACGTCCACCGCGGCGTGCATACGCTGAGCGAGGAGGCCACGACGCTCTACGAGGAGGCGCGCCAGAATGCGGGTCGCCTGATCAACGCACCCAGCAGCCGGGAGTGTGTCTACGTCCGCAATACCACGGAAGGCATCAATCTGGTGGCCGGATCCTGGGGCCGTGCCAACCTGGGACCGGGCGACACGGTGGTCACCACCGTCATGGAGCACCACAGCAACATTGTTCCTTGGCAGATCCTGCAGGCGGAACGGGGTTTCGACCTTCGGTATGTACCCGTTACCCCCGAAGGGAACCTGGACCGGGACGTGTTTGGTTCCCTCATGGCCGAGGAGCCGAAGCTGGTTTGCTTTACCCATGTGAGCAATGTGCTGGGCACCGTCAATCCGGTGGCCGAATTAACGGCAGAGGCCCATGCCGCGGGTGCCTTGGTGTTGGTGGACGGTGCGCAAGGGGTCCCGCACCTGCCGGTGGACGTGCAAGCGCTCGGGGTCGACTTCTACGTCTACAGCGGACACAAAATGTGCGGTCCGACCGGCATCGGCCTCTTGTGGGCACGGCGCGAGCTGCTGCAGGCAATGCCTCCCTGGATGGGCGGCGGCGAGATGATCCGGGAGGTCACCTTGGAGGGCAGCCGCTGGAACGAGCTTCCCTACAAGTTCGAGGCGGGCACTCCGGCCATCGCCGAGGCTGTGGGCTTGGGCGCCGCAGCCGAGTACCTGATGGAACTGGGCATGGACAACGTGGCCCGGCATGGTGCCTATCTGACCAACTACGCCTACAACCAGCTGGTCGAAATTGAAGGCGTGCACATTTTGGGACCGGGACCGGAGGAGCGGATGGGTCTGGTGTCCTTCCATGTGGATGAAGTCCATCCGCACGACCTCGCGGCCATCCTCGATTTGGATGGCGTGGCGATCCGCGCCGGTCACCACTGCGCCCAGCCCCTGCATCGGTCCCTGGACCTGATTGCGAGTGCGCGGGCCAGCTTCTACCTTTACAACACCGAGTCCGAGATCGATCGCCTGGCCGCCGGCATCGAACGGGCTCGTCGGATTTTCTGACCGGAGCGTTCTGCACCATGGATCAACTGTACCGTGAAGCGATCATCGATCACTACAAGCATCCGCGCCATTACGGCTGCATTGAGGCTCCAGACTACAAGGCGTACGATCTGAATCCCTTCTGTGGCGATGAACTGACGATCGAGGTCAAGGTCGACGAGGATGAGATCATCAGAAGTGTGGCCTTCAACGGCAAGGGCTGTGCCATCAGCCTGGCCTCGGCCTCCATGCTGATGGAGGAGATCCTCCATGAAAGCCTTGACGAGGTGAAGACCTGGACGCGCGAGGACATCCTGGACATGCTGGGCATTGAAATCGGCCCCGTGCGCATGAAGTGCGCGCTGCTGTCGCTGAAGGTGCTCAAGAAGGGTATCTATGGCCTGGACCAACTGGAAGAAGAGGATTTCGATTGATGGGTGCCGCCGCCGACATGAACGGTTTTGTGAAAGTGGCCACGCTGGCCGAGGTCCCGGAGGGCTATCCTCACTTGGTCGAGGTAGGGCTGAGCCGCATTGCCCTGTTCAATCTGGGCGGGGAGATTCACGCCCTGGAGGACATGTGCACGCACGACGGTGGCCCCTTGGTGGAGGGCGACCTCATCGACGGTCAGGAAGTGCAGTGCCCGCGGCACGGGGCTCGTTTTGACATAAGGACGGGCGCGGCGCTGTGCATGCCGGCCTTCCAGCCGGCCATCCGGTACGAAACGCGGGTGGACGGAACCGACATCTGGGTGGCCGCACCCGACTGAACGGGTACGGTTCGGCCAAATCAAGACGCTGCGAGGAGCGACGCCATGCCCGACAAGGATTCAGTTCTGAACGTGCTGCAGGACAAGGTCATGGACCCGGAACTGATGATGAACATCGTCGATCTGGGCCTGATCTACGACGTGGAAATGACCAGCGAAACCGTGGCCGACGTCACGATGACACTGACCAGTCCCGGGTGCCCGGCCGGTCCGCAGATCATCAAGTCGGTGCAGGACGAGGCGCAGAAGGCCTTCCCGGAACTGGAAACGGTGAACGTGCATCTGGTGTGGACGCCTTTCTGGTCGCCCGACATGATGTCCGACGAGGCCAAGGACGAACTGGGCATCTATTGACGGCCCGCCCGGCTCGGAGCCGGGCACATGTCGGATTGTCGGACCAAACTGGGTGGACCGACCCGAAGAGACGCGGTGCAGCCACTGCCGCGCCCGACGACGGTGTTGACCCGCGGGCCGTGGATGCCTGTGGCTTGGGGCAATGCATAATCCGCCTGTTGCCTGCCGCTGCCTGAGGCAGCATGCGGGTCAGGAACAGGAGCCACCTCCTTGTCCGATTCGGAGCATGTGTGCATCGTGCCTCCCATCCACGGCAGCCCGGAAGCGGTTGGGAAGCCCTTGACGATGTCGCACAAGGTCACGCGCAGTCTGCACAGCCAGGGCTGAACTGGGACAAGCACGACCACCTGGCGACGGTGCCGCAGTGTATCCACGACCCCTCAAGCCCCCTACGACATCCGCGATGCCTGGATGACCGAGGGCTACGCCTGGCATGGCCTCCCGGCACGTATGGGCAAGGCCGCGCTGGTCGATGCCCTGGGGGACATCGCGGCGGCGCGGGAGGCGGCCAAGTGGCGGTCAAGCGCGCCATGCGGCACTGCCCGCGAGGGAACAGCGCCGAATGCCAACATCTGTACAGTCTGCCCAGCGCAATCGCTGGACCGAGGACCCGTTCCTGCACCGGCCGATGCGGAAACAGTGGCAGAGTGACAAGGTGCGTGCCCGGCTCAAGGAACGAACCGGGAAAGCGGTGGGGGCTGCCCGCCCCGGACTCGAGTTGAGGGGACTTGCAACCCCATCCCCATCAACCGAGAGCGAAGGACCAGGAACCCACAAGGTTTGAGGAACAGTGCCGATGGTACCCGGTGCGCAGGGAGCGCACCAGGGGCCTGAGGCAATGATACGGAGCATTTTTTCGCCTGGAGGTGCCCATGCCGGGCACAGACCAACGTTAACGAAACCGAAACAATATCATCTGTATTCAAGGCAACTTTGTGTACTACGATGCGGCAATGGAACGTTGCACAAGGGGGTAGCCATGGACGTGAATGATGTCGTGGAAGACAGTGCAGTCAACGTCTTGTCCCAGCCCATTCTGGTTCCGTTGGATGGGACTGACGTCGCAAGTGGCATCCTTCCCTACGTATCGCAAATAGCCAAGAGGGCGAACGTGCCCCTCGTGTTGCTTACCGCGGTCGATCCCGATGCCATCGACTATCCCGCCTCGGCCATGTCCGCCGTACCAGCGTCGGCTGGGGAATCCATGGTCATATACCGGCTCCAGTTCGAGGAAAGTTCACGGGTTCATGCCCAGGACGCCTTGCATAGGGTGGCTGCCCGTCTGAGGAATGATGGGATCAAGGCAAAGTCCATTGCCACCATCGGCGGTCCGGCCGAGGAGATTTTGCGCGTCTCCGAGGAAGAAGGGTGCGGCCTGATTGCGATGTCAACCCATGGCCGCAACCCGATCGGCCGCAGCATTCTGGGCAGTGTCACCGACAGGGTGATTCACGCCTCCAACATCCCGGTGCTGACCGTGACTCCGGAGAGGGCGAAGAAGTACCAGGAGGAGGGTGCACCCCTAACCACCATCGTTGTGCCCCTTGACGGATCCGAACTCGCACAACGCGCACTGCCCTATGTTGAGCGGTTGGCCCATATTCTCTCAATGGAGGTTCTGCTTGCCAGGGTGGTCAGAACCGAGCACCCCACCTACACCGAAACCGATTTGGGCTTCAGGGTTCCCGAATTCATGGAGGAAGTGAACCGGGAAGCCACCGAATATCTGGAACAGGTTGCGCAACATCTCAGAGACAAGCGATTGGCAGTCCGGATTCAGGTGCTGACAGGGTCGGCGGCCCGGGCTCTCCTGAACTTGGCACACGAGACGCCCCAAAACCTCATCGCGATGACCACCCACGGACGTACCGGGCTCTCGAGATGGATGATGGGCAGTGTGGCATCGACCCTGGTGAGGCGTTCCGGAGCCCCGGTGCTGGTCATCCGTCCCCAGTCCTAAACGCGGTCCTCCCTTCCGGACTTCCCGCGCGGCCGCGGTTGCCGGTTGCTGCCCCTGGAGCGGCGGAGGTGTTGATGTTCGCACGCCAGTCCCCGGGCTGCGGACACCGGCGGCCCGGGGTGTCCTGCGGCTTAACGCATCTCTCCGCCTGTTGCTTCCTGCGTCAGCGCGGCGCGCCTGAGGACCGGTAGGTTCGTCGCCCGACGGGCTCCGTCCCCCGGTCTTCCGCAGGGGCACGGACCATGGTCGTGTCCGGCGGCCGGGACTTCGAGGGCAAAGCGCCTCAGTTTTGGCTGCGTGAGGAGATAGGCATCTGAAGTTGGTTACGGCTGCCCAATCCCTCTCCATAGATCGTCGCGGCGGTGTCTGACGGTTTCCTGCACCTGCATCAAAATGCCGACTTGGGCCGTGTCGCCACCGGCTTGCGCAATCAAGATGTGGGCCTCCAGCCACCAGTACAGCTTCTCGTATTCGCCAAGTACCGGATTGGGAACCTCCTGACCGACTTGCCAGTCCCGCGAGGCCTTAAGCAGCGGCCGGAACATTCTCCCCGCATTGAGTTCGCGCGCCAGAGTGGCATTGGGTACGTGGGCCGCCAGCCAGTTCTGGACATCCGGTCCCTCCCATGGACCAACATCGAAGGACTTCGCCGCCGGTTCCGGCGGCTGGAAGTTCCACAGCCGCTGGATTTCCGTCTGGTACAGCTCGGGGTAGGCCGGAAAGTTCCCGCCGGAGGCGCCGCGCAGACGAATCTCATGGCGGACTACCAGATTGTTCATCGTGTTGTGGAGAAACCCGAAGAAGGTGTGGATTGGAACCTGCACCGGCTCTTCAAGGAACCTGCCCTGCGGAGCCGGCCCGTTGCGCGCCGGCACCTGTGGCAGCCCGGACCAGGCCGTGATGCCGGACACGATGTTGAAGGCGAACAGCAGGGGTTCGTCCCCGTTTGCGGCCAACACGGCGATGACGGATGCATCCGGTCCGAAGCCGAGGATCTCCGCCGTCAGGCCCTGATCCAGTGACAGGGGCGCATGTCCACCACCGCTGAATCGCAGACGACGCCACAGCATCCGGGCCCGGTCCTGGCGTTGGGGATGCAAATAGAGGCCGTGCATCAGGCAGTAGAGCGTGCCTTCCGCCGCGGCGGAAGGCAGGGCTCCCAAGTGGTCGAGTGCTTCCTCCGCGACGATATCCACCGGATTTTGGGCCATGGCGGCCAGGACCGCGCAGGCGTCGGTCTCCGACAGGTGTCGCAGTACCTCGTGGACACGGGCGCGCTGGTCCGGCTCAATCTCGGCAAACTGCCGGGCGTACTCCACCAGGACCGCCGGGAATTGGGCGCGGGCTGACAGCGCTTCCCTGAGACTTGCCAGAATCACCTCGTTTTGATCACCGACATCCTCCAGGTATGACGTTTCCACCTCGATTTCGAGGTAGGTTTCCAGAAGTGTGGCGGCCGAGAGCCGCGCCTGGGACGATCGGCGACTGTTGAGGATTACGGCGTTGAGGACCTCGATGGCCCGTTGGCGATCAAGGCGCCTCACGATCTGCCCGAGTGTGTTGCGCGTCTTGAAGTCCGCGTCGTCCAGGAAATTCACAACCCCCTCCAGAATGGTTTCCGGATGCAAACGGCCGAGCAGATCGTCGAGGCGCCGCTTGAATTCCGGATCCGACGCGACCGCGGTCATCCGCACAATGGCGGTTCGGACATCGTCCGGTGGGGACTGGCTGTTCATGGAAGCGGGTTGGGACCTTGTCGGGAACTCGGTTGGACCGGCGTGCACGAATCCGTGGTTTTGCGGGACCGTTGGGGGCCGGGCATCCGGGTTCCGATGATTATCCATCTTGGGTCCGGCCCAGCCGTGATCGGCAGCGCCTGCAGCATCCCATTCGCGGCAGAGGGTCCGGCGTGATGTACATGTATTGTTCGGAAGCGGGAATAATTCCTGCTGCACCGCAGCGCGTTGTCGAATTGCCGAGTCTGGCGGCTGCAGCTTTTTCCGTCAACATCCAATCAATCGAGTGGTTCCATGAAGGACGTGTATCAAGTTTGTCTGCTTGGCTGCGGTCACCGGGGCAGGGCTCAGGCGCGGGCCTACAAAGCCCATCCGCGCATGAATCTGCGCGCCTTGTGCGACATCGACCGGGATCGGCTGAATCAATTGGGCGCGGAGTTGGGAGTGGCCTCGCTCTATGCCGACTTGGATGAAATGATTCGGAAGGAATGCCCGGACATCATCCTGATTCCGACGGCCACCCAGTTTCATTTTCCCTTGGCCAAGCGGGTCCTGGAACACGGATGCCACGTCGATGTGGAAAAGCCGGTCAGCGAACATCTCGATCAGGCCGACGAGTTGCTGGGTCTGGCGCGCAGTCGCCAACTGCGGATTGCGGTGCATCACCAATGGCGGACCGCGCCGGCTGCGGCCGCGATTGCCAAGGCATTGCAGGAGGGCCGCATCGGCAAGTTGCGTTACATGTATGCCAGCGGCAAGGGATACTACGGAGGCTACGGTCTGCCCAACATCGGCACCCACCTCCTGAATATGCTCTTTGAACTGGCCGGCCATGTCCGTACGGTTGCGGCCAGCGTCCTGACCGACGGGCGCGACATTGGCCCGGAGGACGTGCTGCATTCCCCGGCCGGCATGGGCATCGTGGCCGGCGAAAACGTGACGGCCCTGCTGGAGTTCGAGAACGGGGTCTGCGCGACCTTGTTGCAGCACCGCTTCGAGACGATGGATCTAAATGCCCACGTGGTCGAGGTGTACGGTTCCAAAGGACGGCTTCTGTGGCGGCCGCACGGTGCCTTTTGGCTGCCCTCCCCGGCAATCCCTCCCGGCCCGAACCTCAGCAACCCACCCGGAGAAAATGCCCACTGGGAACCGCTGGAACCTATTGTTCCCGACACTTGGGATCCGGGCATGGACTGTCAGGTGGACGAGTACACCTTCGTGGATCATTATGCGCGGGCCTTGGATGAAGATCGGGACCATCCCAGCAGCGGCCGGGAAGGCCGCCATGTCCTGGAGGTGATCAACGCCATTTTCCTGTCTGCGGTGGAGCGACGGCTGGTTTCAATTGCGGACTTGCCGCGCAGTCATCCCCTGGTGGAGTTCAGGAAGGCCGCGGGCCTGTCGCCCGAACCGGAATCGGCACACTTCAACCCCTGGGAGTGGTTGGCGGCCGAGGATCGGCGTCTGGGGCGCTGAAGGCTGTGCCGCGACTGTCGGTTGCGCAACGGGCGGATTCCGTTCCCGGGACCGTTCCCCGGCAGCAGGAGCAACTCGTATCGGCTTGTCCGCGGGACCAACGTCGGAACCTTGAACCCGGCCGGCGATACCGGGCCAACTCGGACAAAATCAAGGCAAATCGATCCATTCTGTTTTACAATGCCCGTCCCAGCGCGGAGGCGTGGTGTAGCGGTTAGCATATCGGCCTGTCAAGCCGAAGGTCGCGGGTTCAAATCCCGTCGTCTCCGCCAAGTGGAGAGAGGGGGCCGATGTCGGTCCCCTCTCTGCTTTTGCGAACACCTGGTGCTTGCGGGAGCCTGATCAGTCGGGAATGTTCCGCTCCAGTTCATCGAGCCAGACGGTGGCCGGGGCGTCGCTGGGCGCACGCCAATCGCCGCGGGGCGACAGCGAGCCGCCCGAACCCACCTTGGGACTGTTGGGTACGGCCGTGCGCTTGAACTGCGAAATCTGAAAGAACCGGAACAGGAACACCTTCAACCAGCGCTTGATCTCCGCCAGCGAGTACTCGTTGCGCGCATCCTCGGCCAGAAACTCCGGCCAGGCGCCCTGGCCGCGGTCCCCCCAGGCCTGCAGGGCGAGCCAGGCCACCTTGGACGGGGCATGGCCGAAGCGGGAGATGTAATAGAGGTGGAAGTCCTGCAGTTCGTAGGGGCCGATCGTCTCCTCGGTTTTCTGGGCCGGTTGGCTGTCGCCATCGCCGCCCGGCACAAGTTCCGGGGAGATCTCGGTGTCCAGGATGCGCTGCAGTACGGCACCGGTTGCTTTATCGAACTGCCCCGAGTGGATGTTCCAGCGGATGAGGTGCTGGATCAGGGTCTTGGGCACGGAGCCGTTGACGTTGTAGTGGCTCATCTGGTCGCCCACGCCGTAGGTGGCCCAACCCAGCGCCAGTTCGCTCAGGTCGCCGGTACCGACCACCAGGGCATCGTTGTGGTTGGCCAGCCGAAACAGGTGGGAGGTCCGTTCCCCCGCCTGCACGTTCTCGAAGGTGACATCGTACTCCGCTTCCTCTTCGGCAAACGGGTGTCCCAGGTCCCGGAACATCTGCATGGAGCTGGGCACGATGTCGATCTCCCTGGCCGAAACCCCCAGGGCGTTCATCAGGGCATGGGCGTTGGACCGGGTGCCGGCGGTCGTGGCGAACCCCGGCATGGTGTAGGCCAGAATGTCCGTGCGCGGCAGGTCCAGGGTGTCCATGGTCTTGGCCGAGACAATCAGGGCCTGGGTCGAGTCCAGACCGCCGGACACGCCGATGACGAGTTTGCGGATCCCGGTTGCCTCAAGCCGTTGTGCCAGCCCCGACACCTGGATGTTGTACACCTCCGCCGCGCGTTCGTGACGTTCGGTGCGGCTGCTGGGCACGTAGGGGAACCGTTCGATCGTCCGCAACAGGCCACGGGCGTGGTCGGGCGGGTCCCAACGGAAGGTCACCGTTTCCATGCGCGCCACGGCGTCGCGGTGGACGCGGGCACTGTCGCCAAAGCTGGTCAGCCGCATGCGGTCCTGGACGAGTTGCCGACAGTCCAGATCCACCAGGGTTGTGTGACTGTCGTGCCGAAACCGTTCCGATTCTGCCAGCAGTCGCCCGTTTTCGTAGGCGATGGCATGCCCATCCCAGGCCATGTCCGTGGTTGACTCGCCCCAGCCGGCGGCGGCATACAGGTAGGCGGCAATGCAGCGGCCGGAATGGGCCGCGCACAGCTGGTGGCGCCAGGCGCCCTTGCCCGTCGTGATGTTGCTGGCCGACAGGTTGGTCAGAATTGTGGCCCCGGCCAGCGCCGCGTGGGAACTGGGCGGGATGGGTGTCCAGACGTCCTCGCAAATCTCGACGTGGAACGTGAAATCCGGCACCCCGTCGGCGGCAAAGAGCAGGTGGTTGCCGAAGGGAACGGTCTGACCCAGAAGGTCGGCTTGGGTCCGGTGGGTGTGGCTGGCCGAGGTGAAGTGTCGCTTTTCGTAGAACTCCCGGTAGTTGGGCAGGTAGGTCTTGGGCACCACACCCAGGATGGTGCCCGACTGGAACACGACCGCACAGTTGAAGAGGTGGCCGCCGAAGCGCAGGGGGGCGCCGACGATGCCAACGGTGGGCAGATCGCGGGAGTCGGCCAGGAGTCTGTTCAGGCTGTCGAGAACTCCCTGCAGGAGCGCGTCCTGGTGCAGGAGATCGTCGATGCTGTAACCGCTGAGCCCGAGTTCCGGGAACAGGGCCAGAACCGCGCCGCGTGCGTGGCATTCCCTAAGGGCCTTCAGGGTTTCCCCGGCGTTCGCGGCGGGGTCCGCGAGCCGTACGCGCGGCGTGCAGAGACCTGCGCGCACGAAACCGTGGCGGTACGGTGAATGGAAATTCAAGACGGGCTGGGGTTGGTCTGGGACGGAGGATTCCGGCCGGGATGGCTGGCAGGCAGATTAGCACAGGGTCCGGGGAAGGCCGGAAGGGGACGGCCGGAGGCTGTAGATCAACAGGTGCAGGTTGCAGCTTGTGGAAGCATTGGGTTTCAAGGCAGGGTGGGGTATGCAACTGCCGGATAGCCCGAGCCATACCCCCGAAGAGTCCGCATGTCCGGTGATCCCAGACACCAGCTGCTGCAAACGCGTGGCCCAGATTGTGCTGACTGTGCTGCTCCAATGGCTAGAACTGGCCAGTGGAGGCGGCGTTGTTACTCAGCGGCATGAGAGGCCCCGAATCAACCGACTGCCGACGCGGACCCCATTCGTTGTCCGCACTGCGCTTTCAAACATTGAATGCCACTGGATGGTGCCTCGGCACCCGATCCCAAACCTGACATAGTGACATTCGACCAACCGCGATCGATTTCCGAAGGACCGCCAGCTTTCACCGAGCGGCTTGCCGGCTGTTGCCCGTGCCGTTCCGAAGGATCAGCGTGCAGGGTCGGCACTACCCAACCGGGTGCGAACGGCTTGGCGCAGGCCGGCCGGATCCGCACCGTACTGAATCCTGAGGTCAACAATCGTGTTCCCGTCCAGGCGGGAGACAAGCCGTTCGTCACCAAGCAGCAATCGAAGTTCCGCTTCGAACTCTGTTCCGGCTACAGGCAACAGCATCTCTACCATCAGGTCGACCTTGGCTTGGAAGAGCCCCTCCTGTCGTCCTTCCTGGAGCCCTTCCTGGAGCCCTTCCTGCCGGCCTTCCTGGAGCCCTTCCTGCCGGCCTTCCTGGAGTCCCTCCTGCCGGCCTTCCTCCTTCACCGCGAAGTAGCCGCGCTGGTATTCCTGTGCCGCCATCGTCAACTCCATTTTCGCAGGATTGCCAGCTTCCACCGGGCGACTTGCTGGCTGTCGCCCGTGCTGTTCCCAAGGGTCAGTTCGCGGGGTCGGTACTGTCCAGCCGGGTGCGAACGGCTTGGCGCAGGCCGGCCGGGTCCGCATCATGCTGAATCCTGAGATCGACAATCGTGTTCACGTCCAGGCGGGAGACAAGTCGTTCGTTGTCAAGCAACAATCGAAGTTCCTCTTCGAACTCTGTTCCGGCTACAGGCAACAGCATCTCTACCATCAGGTCGACCTTGGCTTGGAAGAGCCCTTCCTGTCGGCCTTCCTCCTTCACCGCGAAGTAGCCGCGCTGGTATTCCTGTGCCGCCATCGTCAACTCCATTTTCGCAGGATTGCCAGCTTCCACCGGGCGACTTGCCGGCTGTCGCCCCTGCCGTTCCCAAGGGTCAGTTCGCGGGGTCGGTACTGCCCAGCCGGGTGCGAACGGCCTGGCGCAGGCCGGCCGGATCCGCACCATGCTGAATCCTGAGATCGACAATTGTGTTCACGTCCAGGCGGGAGACCAGCCGTTCGTCGCCAAGCAGCAATCGAAGTTCCTCTTCGAACTCTGTTCCAGCTGCAGGCAACAGCATCTCTACCATCAGGTCGACCTTGGCTTGGAAGAGTCCTTCCTGCCGGCCTTCCTGCCGGCCTTCCTGCCGGCCTTCCTGGAGTCCCTCCTGCCGGCCTTCCTCCTTCACCGCGAAGTAGCCGCGCTGGTATTCCTGTGCCGCCATTGCCAACTCCTCAGGGGTGGTAATCTTCTGTAGGTCATAGTGTAGAGCATCCTGGATCGCTTGGTCGTGAGCACTCTGTTCCGCCCAGGCGAGCATCGTCAATTTCATGAAGTCCACCAAGGCGCGTACCGTGTGCGGGTCCGGTAAGGCCGCGACGTTCTCCGGAAAGTTTCCCGTCAGTAGTGCGGAGGGAGTCCGCGTACGCTCCGCCTGCACCATCAGCTCCAGTTCCCGGGGCAGGTCCCAAGTGTGGAAATTGCCGTGCAAAACGTCCATGTATAGGTACGGGAACAAGGGTGCCGGATTGGACACGCGTCCGCCCGTCAGCACGTCCATGCCCGGTGGATTCCAGGCTCGTGCCCCGGTGTAGATCAGGAGCAGGCACGGCAGGGGCGGGGGCCGCCGCCGGCTGAAGTGCTCCGCGCGGTCGAGCGCGACCACTGTGCTGCTGGCATAGGCCAACAACCGCATCATAATGAGAAAGTCCGGCGCGGACTGCACTTCGCAGGCCAGAAGCACGCTTTCGCCTTGCCGGGTGTGGAAGCGCCAGCACCGGTCCTGGATTTGCTCCAGCAGGTCGCCCCACGCCGACAGGTTCCGGACCGTGGGTAGGTCGCGGATGGAGTCCAAGTCGGGATCGCCCAGATCCAACCGTCGGCAGGCGAGCGAGATCCAGGCCCGTGCGATGCCGTCGTTGTCGAACAGTATCTTGTATTTGCGGTCGGGCAGGGCCATGGCTTGCGGTTTGGGCGGACAGCTACTGGATTAATCTTGGCACAAATCACCAAGTGGGATGGTGGGAGACTCAGCCATACGTCACACTCTGTTGCAGACTCAGGGACCCGCCAGCAAAGTCGTCCTGGGATGTACAACAGTCCCGTACAAGCCGAAAGGCTCCTGAAACCTTCTCACCGCATTAACCCTTTGCCTTTGCGGCCTGCGTACATTGCTATCCGGGAACAATCCACCGATACCGCATTATGGTATCGGACGATTGTTGTTTCGTTCCGGTCGTTCTTTCGGGGTGGACAACCGCATGCGTGGCCTACAGTTGCAAAACACCTCATGTGAGTGCAGGATCCCTGCATGCGCAAACAACTGGTCGTTTCCCCATTGCTCCTGTTGTTGCTGGTACTGTCAGCTTGTAGGGCTGCAGTGCCAACGGCCAGCGATGAGGTTGCCGAAGCTGAAAAATCCGCAATTTCGTTCTGGTACGACCCGGCGGCGGATGGTGAAGGAGCCACCTGTTACCAGACCACCGTCATTGATCCCTTCAATGAGATGAGCGACACGATTTTCGTGGACGCCGTAGCCCAGCCCGAAACCTGGAATGCCACCCGCGCGGCCCTCGCAGCTGGCGAAGGCCCGGACATCGTCCGCACCCCCGGTCCGTCCTTCGTCGTCGATCTGGTGCAGGCCGGTCAGCTGCTGCCCTTGGATGACTACGTCGCCTCTGAAGGGTGGGACGACCTGTTTGTCGGTTGGGCGCTGAGCCTGGGAGAAGTTGAAGGCACCATCTACTCGCTGGCCGACGAACTTGAAACCCTGGTCCTGTACTACAACAAGACCCTGTTCGAGCAGAAAGGCTGGATCCCGCCCTCCACGGTCGCCGAGCTGTACGAGCTGGCGGCGGTCATTGCGGCAGACGGTATCGTTCCGTTCGCACACACGAATGCCGAGTGGCACCCCGCCAACGAGTGGCATGTGGGCGAGTACTTCAACCACGTGGCGGGACCGGACCGCGTTTACGAAGCCCTGACCGGCCGGATTCCGTGGACGCACGAGGACTTCGTGACCTCCGTCGGGCTCCTGGACGAAGCGCAGCAGAACGGTTGGTTCAGCGGGGGCCTTGAGCTCTACTACACCTTGACCTTCGATGAGGTGCGCGGCATGTTTGGCCGGGGCGAGGCAGCCATGAATATCGAGGCCGCTTGGGTTGCGGCCGATCTCGACCTGCTGTATTTCACCGAGGAAAACGGCGGCATGGAGTGGGACTGGGTCCCAACTCCGTCCCGGACCGGTGATCCGATCTACACAATCGGCATGGGCAACACCTCGTCCATCAACCGCAACTCCGAGCACCCGGAAGCGGTGGCCGAGTTCCTGTCCTACAGCTTCGCGCCCGAGAGGCAGGCTGCGCTGCTCCGTAACTGCGGCAAGGCTCCCGCCCCTGTGCGGTTGACCGACGAAGTCATGGAAGGTGTGGATCCGCGCATTGCGGCCATCTTCATCGACTTGGCGGCAGCTTCCGACAACGGCGGCTACGGTTACACCACGTGGACCTTCTGGCCACCCAGGAGCAACGCCTACATCTACGAGGAAATTGAACGGGTTTGGTCCGGCGACATCACGGCCAAGGAATACCTCCAGGGGCTGGACGATCTGTTCCAGGAGGAATTCGCGGCAGGCGCAGCCCCACCGATTCCGGAACGTCGGTAGTTATCACGATGCGGAGCGCGGCCGCAGTGTTCGGATTGTCGTTGCCCCGGGCAATTCCGGCAGTCCTGCGACTTGCTGCACTCCGTCAACGCAACGCCTCCGGTGATATGGATCCAAGTCATGTTTTATGACTGTGGCTGAGCCGGTGTTGCCAGAGACCGATGAGTAGTGGTCTACTACAGCGCTTCACAAGCGTTCAGTGCTCTGGAGTCATCGATGTTGTCTTGGCCGAGCCTGGCCAGCACAGCTGTGTTTCCGCTCCGTTTGCAGCCCGACACACCGACAGTCTGTTGCCCAACTACGTCATAACACAGGCGAACGTCGTGTCCAGGCAGTGACACGGCAGCATTCCTTGTTCCTTCCCCGACCACTGATGTCTCTCAATCCGGAAGTTTTCCATGCCAGACACATCCTCGCCCAACCTTGTTGAACGCATTGCCGGTTCCCTGTACGGAGGCGCGATTGGGGATGCCCTGGGCGCTCCACCGGAAGGCAAGGATCCGGAGGAGATCAAGGAACGCTACGGCGAAATCCTGGATTTTGTGGAGCCCTGGGACGGTCCGTCGGACATCGGCAAGGGGGATGGCCGGCACACGGATGACACCCATATGATCCGGCTGTTGTCGGAAATCTACATCGAGCAGGGCAAACGGCTGGACGTCTACGATTTCGCCCGCATCATGCCGGGCCGCATCGCAGACGAGCCCCGCTTCATCGCGGAGTATGGCCGAGAGGCCACACTTCTGGAACGGCTGTTCTTTCCAGAGAAGTGGGTGTACATTCGCAATGCCCTGGCCAATGCCGAGCCGCGCAGCGCGGGTGCCGGCAACATGGTGAACTGCGGTGCCGCCATGTACGCCGCGCCGGTTGGGATTGTCAACGCGGGCAATCCGGATCTGGCCTACCGGGATGCGATTGACATCTTTTCGGCCCACCAGACCAGTTTCGGGCTTGAGGCCGCGGGCCTGATGGCCGTGGCCGTGTCGGCGGCCTGCATCCCCGGCATCTCCATCCACGAACTGTTTGATGTGGTGGTGGATCGGTCCCACGAAGGCTCCCGCAACTGTCTGACGGCGGTGAGAGCGGCTGTGATGGGAGTCTCCGATTGGCGTCAAGGCATTTCGGTCGTAAGGGAGGCCATCGCCCCCTACGACACGGCACCGGAGGTGTTTCGGGACCGGGGCAACCACACCAATGACTGGACGCCCAGCCGTGAGCACAGCATTGAGGAAGTACCGGCAGCCCTTGGTCTCCTGCTGGTGACCGATGGCGACTTTGTCAGTGCAGTGCAGGCTTCCGCCAACTACGGACGGGACTGCGACTCCACGGCCGGCATGGCCGGCAGCATTGCCGGGGCCATGGCCCCCGACACCGTGCCGGAACCCTGGCGGCGGACTGTGGCCGAAGCCAATCGCATGGATCTGGACCCCTTGGCCCGCGGTCTCGCGGACCTGACGCTGAAACTGGCGCAGGCCGAGGCACAACATGCGGTCGAGGTGAACAACCGTCTGACGGTGATGGCGTAGGGAAGCATCCGCGGTTCGTCCGCCTTGTGTTTTCGGTCGCGGCTCGGTCCGCACGCGAATATTCCAGTCACAAATCCATTCCCGTTCCAATTGAAGGAGCAACGATTCATGGCATTACAGGCTGACTACGCCGAGCGCGTCTACGCGGGCGTGCTGGGCAAGATTATCGGTGTCTATCTGGGACGCCCGTTCGAAGGCTGGCCCATCGAGATGATCGATGAGCACCTGGGTGAGATCAACTACTATGTGCACGACATGCTGGACGTGCCGCTGGTGGTCACCGACGACGACATTTCGGGAACGTTCACCTTTGTGCGGGCGATGGAGGACTACCACTTCAAGCAGGACCTGTCCGCACGCGACATCGGCCGCACCTGGCTCAACTACCTGATTGAGGAGCGCACCGTTCTCTGGTGGGGCGGTCTGGGCAACTCGACGGAGCATACGGCCTACCTGCGCCTCAAGAGCGGCATCGACGGACCGGACAGCGGCTCGATTGAGACCAACGGCCAAGTGGTGGCCGAGCAGATCGGATCCCAGATCTTCATCGACGGCTGGGCCCTCATCTCTCCCGGAGACCCGGAACGCGCGGCCCGGCTGGCCGCCGAGGCATCCATGGTTTCCCACGGCGGCGAGGCCGTCTATGGCGCCCAGGTGGTGGCTGCCATGGAGGCCCAGGCCTTTGTCGAGAATGATCTGAACAAGCTGATTGACACGGCTGTTTCGTTCATTCCCGGTGACAGTGTGATTTACCGGATGATCGACGAACTGCGCGAATGGCACCAGAAGGAACCGGACTGGCGCAAGGGTCGGGAGCTGATTGCCGGCAAGTACGGGTACGACCAATATGGTGGCAATTGCCACATGGTGCCCAACCACGCCCTCATCATCCATGCGCTGCTGCATGGGGACGACGACTTCCAGAAGAGCCTGATGATTGTCAACACCTGCGGCTGGGACACCGACTGCAACTCCGGCAACGTCGGCTGCCTACTGGGCATCAAGAACGGCCTGGCCGGCATCGAGGAAAGCGGTCCCGACTGGCGCGGACCGGTCGCGGACCGCATACTGCTGCCCACGGCCGACGGCGGCAATGCCGTAACGGACGCGGTGACGCAGACCACGCGCTTGGTAAACATGGGTGCCCGGCTGGCGGGAGAGGAGCCGCCGGTCTACAAGAACGGCGCCCGTTACCACTTCTCGTTCCCCGGTTCGGTACAGGGGTTCCAGGAGGATCCCGCCCGCGACTCCGTTGGGGTGTCAACGGTGCGCAACATCCAGGGCCACAGCGAGAGTGGAGATCGTTCGCTGGCCATCCGCTTCCGCGGCATGGGCCTGGGCAAGAACAGCCGGGTTGAAACGGATGTCTTTGTGCCGGATCGCGAAACACACGAGTACTTCGCCAACCGCGGCTATGCCTTGTATGCCTCCCCGGCCCTATACGCAGGGCAAACCGTCAAGGCGCGCCTGGAAGCCTGTCCCCACAACGGCGGCAACCTGATGGCCTGCCTGTATGTGAAGGTGTTCGGCAAGGACGACGAATTGGAGATTGTGCGCTCCGACTGCGTTGAGTTGCAGCCGGGCAGTGTGCACGTCTTCGAGTGGACGGTTCCGGACACGGGTGGCAGCCCGGTGGCCAAGGTGGGACTGGAACTCTGCTCCGACAAGGCCCTGAACGGCTACGCCTTCCTGGACTACCTGACCTGGGACGGGGTCCCGGACACAACCTTCCGGATCCCGGACGTCTTCACGCGCAAGAACCGGTTCCAGCAGAGCGGGATCATGTGGAAGCATGCCTGGGTAAACGGCGTGGACCACTACGAACGGTTCTATCCGGAGACATTCCGCATCATCCACAACGAAGGCATGGGTCTGTTGATGACCGGCTGCCGGGAGTGGGACGGCTACCAGGTGCAGGCGGATGTGACCCCGCACATGGTGAAGAGCTGCGGTGTGGGCGTCAACGTCCACGGCATGAAACGGTACGTGGGCTTTCTGCTCACCGCCGACGGCAAGGCGCGGCTGGTCCACGCCTTTGACGGCGACGAACAGGTGTTGGCCGAGACGGACTATCCGGTTGTATTCGGCCAGACCTATGATGTGGCCGTCAGTTCCAAGGGCGGACAGGTTGCATGTTCCGTGGACGGTGCGGAAGTGCTGTCCGGAGCCGTACCGGACCAGGGCCTGCGGTCCGGTGGTGTCGCGCTGTTGATTGAGGAGGGGCGGACGGCTACCCAACAAGTGCGCATCCAGCCTGCTGCCTGACGTTGGACGATGCAGGATCTGGAAAACCAGGTTCTTGTTTTTGACATAAGGCAACGGGGCGCTGGCAAAACCGGCGCTCCGTTGCCATTGGTGTGCCTAATGCCGACTCCACTGTGGTGGATGGATCCGGTAACGCTTGCAGGAGCAGGGTTTGGGTGCAGCTGGTCTTCCGGATGTTGCGACGTTTGCGGAAGAAGCTTCAGCGTGTGGTGACAAATCGGTGCAGCGTAAGCATGATGTTCCGCAGTGCCCCCAGACGCATGGTTTCGAAGCCGTGGCTGTTGCCGCAAACCCAACCGAAGCACAAGGCCCGTTCAGCCAAACCGGCTGTGTAGGCGATGGAAGCATCACTGGCGGCACGTTCATACACGACCGTCTGAAGATCGACATCCACTTCGCGACCTGCCGCTAACAGTTCCAGGATTAGTCCGTGGTCATAGTGGCCATGGGAATCCTTGCTCCAAATCGCGGGCCGATCATCCATTTGCAACGGAGTGCCGGGAGGGGTTGGAGCCAAATCCAAGGCAATGATGGCTTCCGGCACCTTCATGCGAGCGAGATTCTTCATGCCCCAGCCCCCTACTTCCTCGTTGTGCGTGAAGGCAAAGAGACTGGGATGGAGGGGTTTCTCCCCCGTAGCCTGCATGTGAGCCAATAGCTCCAGAAGCAAGGCACATGCCATCCGGTCATCGAAGGACCAGGCAGCCACCATGGGATTGTCGGGACTGCCGAAGAGGTAAGGTCCCCGCCGGGAAGCATGGAGGACCGCCAATGAACCGGGCCGTACCCCGGCTTCCGCCAATTCCGTCTCGGTCATGCCTGTGGTGATCCATACCCCTTCCCAGCCTACGGGTTTGCGTTCGGACAGGGGGATGTGCATGGAACCCATGCTGAATATGCCGACCACGGACTCCTTGTCCCCCAGGATCTCCACGGGACCTTCCCCCAACTTCCAGGGATAGAGACTGCCGGACCGGGCGACCTCCAAGTCTCCGGATGGACGGATCCGGGTCACCACCATTGAGATTTCATCCATGTGGGCGGCATAGCACCAGAGGGGAAGTTCCGGATCGCGACCCGGTACTTCCACTATTACGTTGCCACCGGCATCCCTTTCGGGTTGCAACCCCATTGCCTGGAGCTGCTCGCAGATTGTGGCGGCGATTTGGTGTTCCCGGCTGGAAGGCGCCGGAATGCAGACCAGTGAGCGAAAACGCTCCAGCACCTCGTGCGAGAGGGTGGGACGCTGCAGGCTGTGTGACATAAATTCAGACTCCTGGTGAATTCGGAAACGCGACTGTTGCCATGGAGCCAGGAGTTCCGGTTGGTTCCAAAACCAGGGCGAGTCCGCCCCACTGGTAATAGGCCACAGTCACTACCTGATTATCAACATGCACAGAATCGAGTACAAGGCGTCAACGAAGACCGAATGCCGCTAGTCGGCTCCGTAGATATAGTGGTCATGCCTCGCCGACAAGTCGGTTGGAAGACTTTCCCAAGCTTCATCGGGTACGGACTTAACAATCTCTTTCAACATCCTGTGAATATCTTGATTTTCGAAGTTGGTTGTTTGGGCACCAGTGTTATTGAGGGTGATTTGACTCACTTTCGTGATGCGGTAACCATTAGTGTCAAGTACTCCTTCGCCTTTCACCGAGATGGTCGTTGCATCATGGTCTCTCAGGGCTGCCAAGATCTGCGCTTCGTGCTCATCCGTGAACTCCACCACGGTCTTTCCGTCACTATTCCAGACCTGGCATCGTTTTTGGCGTACATCGACCTCAAGAACGTTCCCGCTGACGGTTACGGCTTCATATCGCGGTGTGGGAAGCCGCGTGTGCAACCAGTCTCGGGTGTTTGCCGATACTGGAACGTACTGTTGTCCCGGGACTTGGAGTTGGGACTCTACACCCGTTGGAAGACACGTCCCCAGTTTGGCGATCTCCGACACGGCAGCGTGGGACGCTGCAGGTGGCAGCGGCAGGCTCTTGTTGGCGGCAGCCAGGGTTGCATGCAGAAGTTCAAACGACTCGGACAGCGGATTCCTGTTGTCGAACAGCGCAGAAAGCCCGAGGTCTCGGCGCACAAGTGGAATCGCCGTACTTCCCGTTGGGACTGTCCGAACTGAGAAGAGAGTTGCCTTTTGGAAATCCTTGGGCAGACGCTGCCGGTTCGGGTTGGCTGCCTTCCAGATCTCGGAAGCCAAGAGAGTGATCACCCTCTGGAGGTGCACCAACTCCTCCATGGCGCATGCATCGAGGCCGGGCGAGGTAGATTCATGCCACGAAAACTTGATACGTGCAAGCTCAATCTGATGCATCAGTGGTCCTTCTCATCGGCCGCGGGTACTGTGTGCGGGGGGCTGTGGCGAACACTGTTTTGAAGTGGGTGAAGAGAGTGTCCGGTGTTCGGCAAAGGGAGAGAGTGTCGGCTGGCACAGACAGCGGTGCAGCTGGATGAGGTCTTCCATAGAAGCTGAAGCAGACGATTCTTCGCCCGGCGCGCCGATTGTATACAGGGAACCAAGTATCGGAAGCGGGAAATCCTGCGACGGTTCGTTGACCGTCCGAAACAACGATAAAACCTGGTGGTCCACGGAGACACTGGTGGGGTATGAGGAGTTTGGAGGTTCAGCTTGGCCCCGATGCAGACGGACAGGCTGTGGGCAGCATTGAACCAAGGATGGACCGTACGGCAATGCCTCAACGGTGCCAGTTCCCTTCAAGCGATCGATGTTGAAACTGTCGACGCAGTTGCGCGACCAGGTCCGGTGCCTGATCCGCAATGTTGTGACACTCACCCGGATCTGCGTCCAGGTCGTACAGTTCCGTTTGGCTGTTCCAGTTGAGGATCAGCTTGTGCGTGTCCGTGCGGAGCGAGGCAAAGTTGCGCAACTGCGACATGGCATTGTCTCGGTGCGGTGTGCCGGAATCCTTGACCGTTGGCATTAGTGACTTGGCATCCAATGAATTGGCTTCCGATCCCAGGTAGGGAACCCCTGCAAGTTCGCAGATGGTTGGGTTGATGTCCGACAGTTCCGCGAGGGTATCGCGGGTTTCTCCGGCCGGGATGCCGGGACCGGACAGGATCAGAGGCACGCGCAACGACGCTTCGTAGGCGACGCTCTTGGTGTACAGACCGTGGTCGCCCAGCATTTCGCCATGATCCGAAGCAAAGATGACTATCGTGTTGTCCAGCATGCCCTGCTGTTCGAGGGTGTTCAGCATCTCGCCAACCCAGTGATCGATCAGGGAGATGTTGGCGGCGTACTGGCGGCGCGTCTGGAGGATTTCCCCAGGGTCCATGTCCAGTCTACGGCGTTGGACCCATCCAGGTTTGCCGGCCCCGTCGCTCTCGATGGGTTCCGGCATGTCCGCAGTGCGGTACCGCTCCGCCCATGAGGTGGGAGGGTCAAAGGGATCGTGCGGTCCGACGAAGGAGACGAACATGTGCCAGGGAGCGTCTTGGGGTGCGTCCTGGAGCCATTGGTTGGCTCGTTCCCCCACGTAGGTGTCCGAGTGAAGCTCCTCGGGTAGTACGGAGTCGTGGGAGGCGTCCTTAATCCAGCCGCGGTCATTGCGGCTCTGGTAGTCGTTGACGAATGCGTCGAACTGCCCTTTCTCCCGGAGCATGAAGCCGTACGGTCCTTGCGGTGTGTCGGAACGGCCCGCGTGCATCTTGCCTTCGATTTCGCAGGGGTCCGTGAAGCCCCATTGGTAGTTGCAGGCCCGGGTACCATGCCGCCCGTTGTATTCGGCCGGTTTGGCCAGGTCCAGCTTGCCGGCCGAAGCCACCTTGTAGCCGTGGTCTCGGAGGCGCTGGTAGTAGGTGGGGATGCGGAGCGGCAGATAGCTGTTGTTGTTCACGGCCCCCATGCGCCAGGGATGGAGGCCGGACGCGAGCGAGATGCGCGACGGGGCACAGACCGGGGCATTCACGCAGCAGTGGGTGAACCGTGTGCCCTGCCGGGCAAGGCGGTCAATGTGCGGCGTGGAAACCGTGGGGGTGTCCAGGCCCAGGAAGTCATGACGATGCTGGTCGTCCATCACAAACAGGATGTTGGGAGAAGCTGGCATGTGCGTTGGGTTCCAGTGAACGGGGCGACCGGCAGGAGGATCGGTCCACCCGGGATTCTGGCAGGTGTGCCAACAAATCCGGCAAGTGGGATTGAACGAAATCCTCCGATCCAGGGTTGTGGCCGGGTGTCAAACCGATGGCAGAGCGGAACTGCAGACGCTCGTGGATCGGAGACCCAGATGGCTGGTACTCGCAGTTGGGGGAATCGGGCTCGCGCAACCCTGAAGCGCGATGTTGCTACGATGTCAGGAGTTCCGCACCCGGAACCGGAGTCTGTCCTGTGGACAGAGGGAGAGGGTCTGCTTGTCCACGCTGAGGAATCTGGCATGGGTTTCTCCGACGCGCTTCCGACTGGAACATACAGGCATCTTCATGGTGAAAGGTCTTCGTTATCCTTGGGTGTCCGTACAACCGCCCCCTGGAGTTCATGGTTCATGACTGAGGGTTTTCCCATTCCGGCCGCCATCGCCCAGTCCGAACAGGTCATCCTGCGGAGCCGGTTCATCAGTTCCCTGGCACCTGCACCCGATCCGGCATCGGCCCGCGCCTTCATTGCCGAGATCAAGGAACTGTACGACGACGCCAGTCACAACTGCTGGGCCTTTGTTGCGGGAGCGCCCGGCTCCACGGCCAGTGTGGGGTGTTCCGACGACGGCGAACCCGCCGGTACCGCGGGACAGCCGATGCTGAAGGTTCTCCTGCATTCCGGAGTCGGCGAGATTGTGGCCGTCGTCACACGGTACTTCGGCGGCACCAAGTTGGGACGCGGTGGACTGGTCCGCGCCTATTCAGGTGGTGTCCAAGCCGTCCTTGAGACCCTGGACACCGTCCACAAGGTTGAGATGGTTCGGCTTGCCCTAACGCTGGAATACCCGATGCTGGACCGATTTCAGCGGTTCTCCACGCGTTTCGAAGCCCAGGTTGAAGATACGGTTTACAGTGATCGGGTGCAGGTTTGGGCCGTGCTTCCGGCGCATCGGCGCGAGGAATTCGTGCGGTGGTTCACGGATCTGACCCATGGCAAGGGCGAGGTCCGGGATCTACTTGGGGATTAGTTCGGAATGCGGCGCGACAAGTATCTCAAACAGTAGGGCTTCGTCATCAGTGCGGCGGTCTGGATCGGGCTTGTTTATCATCAGGCGCACATACCGCTGAACGCCGCTCGGCTGCGGCTACCAAGTGTCCTTCGGCAGCGGTGCTTCGCGCGCGGAGGCGGCCACTAATCGGTGCGCGTCTCGCGGTTGCGTGCCTTGACGAAGAGACTTTGCCATGCATCGGGCTGCGTCCGCACGGTCGCGACGATCTCCATCGCATTGGAAGGTGTACCGCGCCGCAGCCAATTGATTTCTATGTCGTCCAAGCGTGCGGCCGTCAGTCTGCCGGCCAATAGCAGGCGCATGGCCGTAATTTGCGGATAGCGGTCGAGCGGCAACGTGGCCCATCCGCCGAGGGCATCGTTGTTGTTCAACCACTGTTCGTAGCCAACCTCGTGCGGTTGTTTGCCCATCACCGCGAGAATGTGGTCGCCGTGGTTGGCGCATACTCGCTGTACGGAAGCGATCAGCTGCTCGGCACTGGTTTCCGGCCAAGGCGGATTGCTGCCCGCGTACGGACCCGCAACGCGGAATTTGGTCAGTTCGTCCCGCTGGTTCTCGGTGATCTCCTGCTCCAGCGAAGCCTTGATTGGGCCGGGCAGCCTTTTGATGTTGTCCTCCAGTTCGTGTTCATAGACGAAATCAATCCAATCCGCGGACAGCAGGGCCTTTACCACCTTCTCCAACGCACTGTGCGCGTAGTGCAGGGGCGATCGCGTCTGTGTGCCCGAACCCAAGGCCTTGATCGCTTCGGCGAGATCCGCCCCGCAGTTTTGCAACCAATTCTGGATACCCGGCCAGGGGTTTGTCTGTGCCATGCATGGTAGTGGTTCTCCGTTGGGCTTGAGGCCATGTCGCTGTACCTGCCCGGCGATGTGGGGCAGCGATGTGCGCAGTTCATCAAACTCGGCGCGCGCAAAGTGGAACAGCTGCGTGGAGGGCTGATCCGCATACCGTTGCTCCTGGGGGCAGACTTGCGCCAACAGTTCTTCGGCTTCATCGGGATCGCCGCCAATCACGGCCAAATCGATGTCCGAGCCGGGCTGCCAGTCGCCGCGGGCGCGCGACCCAAACAGCAGCACGTCGGCTTCAGGGAGACGCTTTTGCAACGCGCCGGCCAGCGCCAGGGCGCGCGGGTCCGCGCTGCCTTGACCTTGTGTCAGGTCTGTGGCGAATCGTTCCAAGGCAGCGGTCATATTGCGGTTTCTTACGTTCGCAGGGAGGGGATGCCGACCAATGAGGGATTGTATGCCACGAGCTGTGGACCATGGCTCGGGGGTTTCCAGCCGGATAGGTGCTTGGGAAGGAAGTCCTCGGCGTCCACAAATTGACCCTGCACTACGCCCATTCCCATCCCAGATGCTGGTTGACCGAGCAAGGGTCTCAGTACCTGAATCTTGGGCCATAGGACCTAGCCCTATCAGGCTGCCGAGAAACGCGGCCAGGCATAATGCCGGTATTCAGGAATGGGGAATCCACGATGCGAGGTCGCCTCCCCCCCCCCAACGCTCCATGTTGGTCATTGTGGACCCGGGGAATGGGTGCCCAAGGACCATCCGTTACGGCAGATCAAGGCGGCCGCCAGCCCAGGAGTTCCCGGCCCAAGAAGGGGCGGCCACTTCCGTCTACGGAAGACGATCCCGGCAACCCGTCCGTGGACTTCGGCGGGGAGCGCCGGAGGCCCGTCATGTGGGCCAGCGACTTCCACGAGGTTGGCTCGCTCCGTTTGCAACTGGTGTCCAGTAAACCGTCGGGACGGGTCATCCTCGGTCTGACCACTCCTACCTGAAGATGAATTGCGGAGCTGACCGTACATTCGCCAAATTCGGGCAGAACGGCTCATCCTCATCCATCTTCATGGCTCGGCTGTAAAGGAAGGTCTCCCAATACATTCGTATTTTGGCCGGTGGCCTACTGCTGTCCCATCCCGGTATATGAGTGCTTTAGTTTCAGTAGGTTTCCAAGTGTGCATTCGGTCGTCAGAGCCTGAAGGTTGGAAGCCCTTACCCAGCCATATGCCAGCATGGTGGTGGGACTCGAGATCTTGAAATGTTGGACATACAGCCAGTACTCGTCATCGCTGAAGTTGGGGGTCGTGTCAAGCAATACAAAACGATCGGTTTCCGACTTGGGTTCATCGATTTCGCGGTCGTGCAAAATCTTATCCCGCCAACTCCTCGGTATCTCGTCAAAAATGTCAATGTCACCCGTGATACCCGGAAGTGGCCTATAGAGGCAAGATAGCTCCTGATTGCTTGGTTGTACCTTCGGAATGACTGTGTCTTTGGCGGCCGCGGGTATACGGGGGACTACAGATGTAGGAGATGTTGGGGTAGCGTCAGGGGTAATTTTAGAGGCTCGGCTGGCGGCCGATGGGGGAAAATGGAGAGTGAAATCGACGTTGTGGTGCTGCAAGACGTCCCGCACCATACGGTGCACCAGTTCGAATCGTTCCGTTGATACGGATGGTGCGACATGGTGCCAACGATCCTGATGTTCGGCAAACGCCAACAGATTGTCCAGATCAAAGATCAATGACGGAGATGGCTGTCCATTGAGTTCGATTGCCAATCCATACCGGCGATTCTTGATGGTGATTTCGGTGATGCCCTTCTCCCGGATGTCGGCGATTGTGGTCAGTGGCAGTTTCATCTCAACATTGGGCGGTATTGCGGCACGTAACACATTGAAGATGAAGTCGCTTGAGGTCAACTGGCCGGTAGTGACGACCTGCACATTGAACGTCTCGATACCTGTAACTTCGGCCCGGGCATCACCATGCGCGATGTCTGACAGGTCTAGGATGAGGTAATCATCCTTGTCGGCTCGGGGTATTCTGGGTTTGCCAGGAGGTTGAGGGAACTCGAAGGTCACTTCCGATCCGAACCACTTCAGAACAGGCAGAAGTGTCTTGGCCAAGTTCGAAAACTTTAGTCCTTGATTGCCCATGAAGATGGTCAGGGCAGTTAACATGGCTCTCAATTCGTCATCACTCTTGTAATGAAAATCCAGCATGGGGATGCCATTGACCAGTACCACAATGCCGGCATCGTGGTAGTCAAGGTGGATGTGCTGAATATTTCCGTTGGTGAATCTGGCCACCATCTCGGGCTCCAGACCGACCTTGTCCAAACCCAGCAGGGGCAAGGGGATTTTTGCCAATACAACCGAGCCGTCTGCCCGGAAACGGATCGTAAAGTCGGGCATGCCTTGAGCTTCTTGTCGTCCCGGGATGCGTAAGGTTGGTTCACCCCATGCGGGTGCTCCAGCGGACAACATGAGCATGGATGCCAGCATGACGATTTTGGCCAACTGGCGGAGTGGTGGTTTGAAGTAATGCTTCATTGTTGTCAGTGGTGTGAACAATCGTCCAATTACGATCTTGGTTTGGTGGGGCCTGTCACTGCCAAGGCAGGTTTGTTGCCGTGATTCAAGTTGCCAACGCTGGCGAACCTACAATTTTGGTTAACGATGCCCGTTACGGTCACTATCAACGATGTTGGCCGAACCCACGTGTCTCCGATCGAGCGGCTGTAGGCTGTTCAACGCCCACTTCACCCATCCCAATCCCCAAGCGGCTGTGCGTACCAATGTGTTCCCCAGCCACGGGGTGTCGGCCGCATAGTGCTTCCGGTGGAATGTCCACATGGCGCGGTGGAACTCCAGGATCATCCGTCCGCTGTCCTTGCGCGTGGATGCGCCCTTGTGATGCAGGACGCGGGCTTCCGGCAAATAGACGACCTGCCAACCCTTGCGGCGAAAGCGCACGCAGTGGTCCAGGTCTTCGCCGTACATGAAAAAGGTGTCCTCGTCCAGGAGCCCGACCTCCCGCAAGGCCTCCGCCCTCATCAGTTGGCAGGCCCCCATCACCGAGTCGACGAAGGCCGCCTCATCATCCTTGACATAACCACAGCTGTAACCGGCCCAGATTGGGCTGTGCGGGAAGAACCTGCGGAGGCCTGTCATGTGGGCCAGCGACTTCCACGGAGTCGGTTCGCTCCGTTTGCAGCCGGTGTCCAGGGATCCGTCGGGGCGGATCATCCTTGGGCCAACCACTCCTGTCTGCGGATGGGTGTCCATGTAGGACAGCATGCGCGGCAGGGCTGCCTTCTCCACTTCGGTGTCCGGATTGAGCAACAGTACGTATTCGTGCCCAAGGGGGGCTGCATTGAGATCCCCGCCGATGCCTATCTGTTCCAGGCCGCGGTTGTTGCCGTAGGCGAAGCCTTTGTTCTCCGGGTTCTCCAGAACCCGAATATCGGGATAGTGCTCCCTGACCCAGGCGGCGGACCCGTCGGTGGACGCATTGTCCAGGAACCAGGTGTCGTGGGAGATTCCCTGCAGCCCTTGGGCCAGGGCGTCGAGACAGGCCTCCAGGTACTCCCGGTTGTTGTAGTTGAGGATTAGGACTGCCAGGCGCTTCATATGGAAGGGGCCGGATCGTCAGGTCGGGAATGCCGTGCTTGATCTCTGCTCAACTGAGCACGGCATCCCGCAGGCATGTTTCCGTGAGAGGCACCATCGAAGTTCGGACTGGTGCCGGGCAGGCTCGGTTACCTCGGGATCGCATCTCTTGCGAGAGGCTACAGGGCCACTTCGGATCCGCTGGCGGCCGACTTGTACATCGCCTCCAGGATGGCGATGCCCACCATGGCCTGCTCCGCGGTTACAACATCCGCCGTCTCGTCCCCGGCCAGATGCCGAATCAGGTCCTTGCTCTGCAATACCGAGGAGTACTCCCCGCCCGTGGGCACTTCCACATCAATGGTCACTGGCTCCCCGTTCATCTCCTGGAACATCTCCAGCTGGTCGGGACGGATGATCGCCCCGCCTTCGGTCCCATACACCTCCACCAGTTCGGCCGCCGGCAGATGCATGGCCCAGGAACACTGCAAAATCAAGGAGGTTCCGTTCTCGAAACGTACTAGGCCGTAGGCCAGATCCTCGACATCGAATCGACCGCCCTCCTGGGGCTTGGCCGCACGGTCGATGCCCCAGCCCCCGGTTCCCACGCCCTGCGCACCCAAGCGGCCATAGGCCACCGCCGACACCGTTGCGGGTTTGGGATAGTCCATCAGGAACAGAGCCTTGTCCAGGGCGTGCACGCCGATATCCAATCCGCAACCGCCTCCGGCCATGTCCTTGTTGGTGAACCAGCTGCCGAAACCCGGAATCCCCGCCCGGCGCGTGTAGACCGTGCGCATGTGGTAGATGTCGCCGAACTGACCGGAGTCCACCGCCTTGCGCCCCATCCTCATGGTTGTGGACCAGCGGTAGTGTGTGCCGACGGTCAAGGTCCTGCCCGCCTTGTCCGCAGTCTCAAACATCTCCTGGGCATCCGCCAGGGTCAGGGCCACCGGCTTCTCGCACAGCACGTTGGCCCCGGCTTCCAGGGCGGCAATCGACATGGGCTTGTGGAAGATGTTGGGAACCGCCACGATCACCAGGTCCAGTTCCTCCTTGTCCAACATCTCCCGATAGTCGGTATAGGCAGAGGGAATGCCGCGCTCTGCGGCAAATTGGGTTACCCGTTCTTCCTGCACATCACAGATGGCCACCACCTGACAGTTGTCCACGGCCATGGAGAAGGTGGGTTGATGACCCATCTGGACCACGGCTCCGCAGCCGATGATGCCTACGTTCCAAGTCTTGTTGCTCACTGTCAATGCTCCTGAAGTTGGGTTGCCTGTCTGGTGCAGGGATTGGGGTTGGTTTGAAAAACTTTCTCTGAGGTGGTCCGTAATGGGATTCGTTGCCCAGGAATCGTTGCCTAGGCGCATCAATCGGCTGTCGGTCTAGTCAGGTGCCGGATATAGCACCGCGTGCACTTCCTTGGGGCCGTGCACTCCCAGAGTCAGTTTCGACTCGATGTCGGCGGACTTGCTGGGACCGGACACCAGTGTCAGGTTGGCGCTGTTGCGGATGGCGTGCCCCAGGGAGCCGTCCTGTTGGTGTTGCTCCAACCAGGTCTCCACATTGGGCAGCAGCCGCGTGCCGGGAATCAGCGCGATGTGGTTGAGCGGCAAAAGGGAGGCGCTGCGGCTTTGGCCCGGAGTGCTCTTCAACAGGACGGAACCCGTGGCGGCGAACGCGACTTCCACACCGGTGACGCCCACCCGAATTTCCTGCAGGTCGCCTCGCGTGTCAGGATTGTCCAGCGACTCCGGGACAACCACCTCCACGTCCCTGTCGAAAAGGCTTTCCTCAAGACCTGGAATCCAGGAGTTTAGTTCGGACCAGGCAAGGACGCGCCGGGGTCCGGTATCGTCCAGCCACTCCAGGATCTTCCGCACGGTGAACATGCGCGCCGCCACGATCGCATCGGCGATGTCGCTGGAGCCGTGCAGTTTCTCCAGTTCCGCAGCGAAGCGCTGTTCAAGCCCGGCATCCTCGGCCCTGAGGGTGGCCACGTGCATGTGTTCACCGGAAGTCAACGGAGGCGCGTCCGCGGGCGGCCACGGGATCTTCGGGTTGGCCAGTCCCTGGCGCAGCCGATCCAGGATTCGTTGCCGGGCTTGGCTCACTTTGCGGATCCCTGCGTCCCGGATCGCTTGGTCCACCATTCCCTAAAGCTTTGCTTCGCCATTGGTGGGAAGTCGCGATGGCGGGTCCAATGGTGCAGGGGCGGAGGCAGCCTGCGCAGGTTCCGGTCGCCAAACCCCGACAGGAGTCTGGTTCCGGTCCGCGCCACGCGGGCAGCACTCTGATAGGCTGCCGGACGGCTCGCCACCCCGGCAAACCCCTGCATCGCCCGGCGTTCCGCGCCCGGCATGTTTCTGCCGGATACCAGATCGTGCCGGAGGTTCAGCAGCATCTTGGGCAGGTCGATCTGGACCGGACAGGCGTCGCGGCACGCTCCGCACAGAGTGCTGGCATAGGGCAGGTCTTTGTTGAGAGCCATCTCCTCCGACAGCAGCGGCGAGATGACGGCGCCGATGGGACCGCTGTAGGTATTGCCGTAGCCGTGGCCCGAGATTTGGCGGTAGACGGGGCATACGTTGAGGCATGCTCCGCACCGAATGCACATCAGCGATTCTCCGTAGCCGTCCGCCAGCATCCGGGACCGTCCGTTGTCCATCAGGACCACGTGGAATTCCTCGGGGCCGTCCACGTCCTCCAGGCGCCTGGGACCGGAGGTCATGGACAGGTACACGGTTACACGCTGACCAGTGGCGCTGCGGGTCAGCGACTGGTACTGCAGGAAGGCATCCTGAGGAGTGGGCACCAGTTTCTCAATCCCCATCACAGCAACATAAACGCGCGGCAGCGTGGAGACCATGCGGCCATTGCCCTCGTTGGTAACGATGCAGACCGTGCCCGTGTCGGCGATGGCGAAGTTGCAGCCGGAAATGCCCATGTCGGCGCTCAGGAATTCCTGGCGCAGCTCCACGCGCGCCCGCGCGCAGAGGGCTTGGGGATCAAGGGTCCGGGGCATGGACAGCTTGTCGGCGAAGAGCTCCGAGATCTCGTCGATCCGCTTGTGAATGACCGGGGCCACGATGTGGCTGGGGATTTCCGCCGCCAACTGGATGATGTATTCCCCCAGATCCGTTTCCACGCAGGTGATGCCCTTCGCCTCCAGATGGTGGTTCAGGTGAATCTCCTCCGTGGCCATCGACTTCGACTTCACGACCTTGCGCACATCGTGCCGCTCCGCCAGCTCGCCAATGATGCGGTTGGCTTCATCGGCATCCTCGGCCCAGTGGACCTGGCCGCCGTTCATGACCACGTTGTGTTCAAACCGTTCCAGCAGCTCGGGGAGATTGCGCAGCGTGTACGCCTTCATTTGGCGCATCTGATCCCGGAGGCGCTGGGCTTCCAGTTCCTCCAGGCTGAGGCGCTTCTGCTCCTTGAGATGCAGCGTGGCCCGGGTCAGGGTGTCCGCCAATTGGGGATCGGCCACCGCCTGCTTGACGCGGGTCTTGAAGGGGGCTTCAATGTCGATGCGGGATCGCATGGTCGCGGCTGCCGGTGTCAATCCGTCCCAACATCCTGCCAACGCCGGGGCCTGTCGCCGGTGTCCGGTGCCTTGGCTGGAGTTGCTGTGTTGAGTTCGCCATTCGCCTGCGGATGGCGGGAGGCGAGGGCTTCGGCAATGTGCATGGCGCGGCAACGGCGATCCTGACGCTGCAGGAGGCCCTGCAGGTGGGTCATGCACGAGACGTCGCACATGACCACGTGGTCGGCGCCACAGGCTTCGATGCTTGTCAGCTTGGCATTCCCCATCGCAACCGAAATGGGCTCGTTCTTGACGGCAAAGAGGCCGCCGAACCCGCAGCACTCGTCGCTGCCCGTCATGTCCACCATGTCCAGGCCGGACTCGGCCAGGAGGGAACGGGGCTGGTCGTCGATTCGCAACTCCCTGAGAAGGTGGCAGCAGGCATGGTACGCAACCTTGCCCGGCAGTTGTGCCTCGGGCAATCGGGCCTCCAGAACATCCACCAGAAACTCGGTCAGTTCGAAGGTGACCGCCGCCAGTTCCTCGGAGCGCTTCAGGTAGGCGGGATCGTTCTCCAACAGCTCCAAATGGAAATGGCTGGTCATTGTGGCACAGCTGCCGCTGGGCAGGACGATGGCCTCCGCCTGCCCCGATGCAATCAGGGGGTGGAACACGTCGACGAAATGGCGGGCCAGGGGAACGGCCTCGTCGTGGTAGCCGGAATTGAAGGCCGGCTGGCCACAGCAGGTCTGGTCCTCGGGAAAGACCACCTCCACGCCCTGTTCCTCCAGCAACTGGACCGTGGCCCGGCCCACCTGCGGATAGATCATGTCCACCATGCAGGTGACAAACAGGGCCACGCGGCGCGGAGGTTGTTCGAACTGCTTCTTGTGTTGCATGGGCGGATTTTAGGCAAGGAGAGCCGTCATGCGGGTTTGCAGGGGCAAGGTGGTGACTTCGATACCGCGTTCCCGTGCCAGGCAATTGACCTCGGATCGGATCCCGACGCCAACGCGCCCGTCCTCTCCAAACGGCAGGTCCGGCAGGTAGATCCCCGGCTCGATCGTGAACATCACGCCCGGAACCAGGGTGCGACTGTCCCTGGTTTCCAGATTGTCGATGTTCACTCCGGTGAAGTGCACCTGGGTGCCCAGGCTGTGACCGGTGCGATGGATGAACGCGTTTCCGTAGCCGGCGTCCGCAATGATCTGTCGGCAGGCGTCATCCACCTGCGCACCCTGCACCGGACGCCCGTCGGACAGTTCGCGGTCCATGAACTCGAGTGCCGCGTCGCGGGCATTCCCGACCGTCTCGAAGATGGCTGCCACCTGCGACGGCACCCGTGTTCCGCACCAGGCAGTCCAGGTTACGTCGGCGAAGCAGCTGTCCGGCCTGTCGATCTGTTTGCCCCACAGATCGATCAGAAGAATATCGCCTCGTCGAATCGGCGAACTTGCCTGCTCGACCGGTTCAAAGTGGGGATCGGCGGCGTGGGCGTTGACGGCTACGATTGGTGCATGGTCGGGGTCCAGGCCCTGGCCTGCGAGCCTCTGCACAATGAACTGCTGAAGTTCATATTCGGTCAACGTCCGGCCGTCTTCAATGGCCCGGGCGGCTTCTGCAAAGGCGGCATCCTTGGTTTCGAGGACAATCGCCGCGGCTGCGCGATGGCTGGCGACCTGGTCCGGCGTGAGCACCGCCTGGAATGCCTGCACAAGGTCCTGGCTGCCTTTCACCCTGACCTGTCCGACCTCCCGAACCAACTGAATCGTGCCTGCTCCTACCAGATCCAGGGTGGGCATGTCGTTGTTGGCGCTGAATTCCATGGCAACGACCTTCGCCTCGGCCAGGAGTTCGCCGACGCGGGTGTGAAGTTCCTGCCACCCGACATAGATGTCCAGCGGAATGTCCAATGAGGCGGCCAGTTCGGCAAACGTTCCCTGCTCGATGGCATGCACCAGGAGGCGCGGAGCGCCGGTGGCGGGAATGTACAGGAACCAGCGGCGCGTTCCCGACGAGTGCAGGCCGCACAGGTGCAGGGCAACCGGGTTGGTACCGCGGAAGTCCGCCAGGAGCCACCCGTCAAGGTCGGCGAGCCTAATCTGGTGCTGGATTGCGGGAAGGGGGAAGGGCATGGTCGAAGTGGGGTGGCTGACCTCAGGAGAGACACTTCCCTGTTAATATATCCGACAAGCCGCCTGAGCAGGCAGACCAATGGCTGCCGCCGGTATCGGCTTCCTGCGTTTTGCACACCAGCGAGGAAAGTTCATGTATCAACTTCTGACCATCGTCGGCAATCTCGGTGCCGACCCTGAATTGCGCGTGCGCCGCTAGGCCGTCCATGTGTCTTGCCGGTGGAGCCGGCGGCACAAGGGAGTTCGTGCCAGGCGCCGCGACTGACCCGATGCCGAAAGGCTGCAGGGGACCAAAGCATGTCGCAGCGCGCCTGTCTGCCATGGTGAAAGCTGAATTGCCTGAATTCCAGATTCCAGAGTGCCTCTCAGGACACTGCGGCAAGGCCCGGCGCCTTCCCGCATTCCGCCCAAGCAGTCGGCATGAGCGCCTTGCCGACTGTGCTCCCAAGGGCGGATTCGCCGGACTGCATGTCCGGATGGGAATCGAACGGAGCACCTACAGCAGACTAGACACGGACACATGGAACGGACCGCGGGATGGCCTGTTGGCAGCCATGCCATGGCCACGGAGTTCCCGTAGTAGTCGGTGGCGGACCAACATCCGCGGCAGGGCGAAGGGGAACAGGCTTGTACGGCATCGGTCCGCGAGGTATGCGTAATGCAGTCCGCCGCAGCGGTACAGGATGCTCTGCTCACACTTGGACGCAAACGGCAATCCCTGCAAAGGGCCTACCGGTTGCTGTTCAATCCCAATCTCTATCGGCAGTTCGCCACGGTGGATGCACGCCTGGCACTGCCACCCCTCATCGAGGCTCTGCGGAGCCAAACGTTTCGCTGGGGCGGCGATGCGGTTCAGGACCGGGCCTTGGCCGAAGTCCTGGCTGGCATCATTGGCGTCTGGCTGACCGGTCGCGGTCCCGGGTTTGTCCACGGACTGGCACCGGACACCGGTCTGCATTCGGCCCTCAGGGCTGCCCGCGCCATGGTGGCCGGGGAGCAGTGGGTCACGGCGATCTTCGTGCCAACGTCTGATTTCGTTGCCGGATGTCAATCCGGATCCAAGCTGTCGCACATGGTGCGGGACGGGCGGTTCACCGAGTTGCTGAGCCGTTACTTCGATGCCTATCCGGTGGCCGATCCCGAATCGTCCACGGTGTTCAGCGGGGTCCTGCAACCTGCATCACTGCACGGTGTCTGTGCACAGCTCGCTTTGACGGACTTGGACGACCATCTCGAATCCACGCGGACAGCACTAAAGCGCCAACGTGATGGAACGGTTCTGAAGAGTCTCCGTTACAGCAACGCGTTGCTGCTGGCGGCTTCGGGGAGCCGGGACACGGCAGAGGCCCTGCTGGCCGAGGTGTCGGCCGTACTCCGAAGTCTGACGGGGAGTGATGCTCCCGGTGGCTGGGAACCCCAGTGGATTCCATGGGGTACAGGGTCGGACGTGAAGTTCCTCGGTTATCGCATGCAGTGCCGTGAAGATGGCTTCGCGTCCTTGCGTTCATCGCCCGAACTGATGCGGAAGGCTGCCCGGCCGTTTCATCGGCGCGGCAAGCCTGCGGAGCGTGGTGACCGGACCTTCCTGGACGACCACCGGATCGGAGATCTCTATGCGGAGGAATTCGAGGCGGTTCGCCAGTACTACGCGCTGGCCGAGGATCGCGGATCGCTGCGGGGATTCCAGCAAACCCTCAAGGCTTCATGGGCCCGTACGCTGGCCCACAAGCATCGGTGCCGTGTCAACGCCGTCCTGGATCCGCAAGGAAGCCATCTGGCTGTCTGGGAGGGATCGTGGCTGGCGAAAATCCCCGGCACCGATTACAGGGTGAACCGCATTGAGGACGTGTGCATCAGGGAGCGAGAGCAGGTACGGGCTGGAGAGCCGTGTGCGGTGAAAGTCGCACGCACGGTTCGGAGGGAGGCCAACCATTACTGACCTGTCGCTACGACAGCCGGAGCAGGCCCACCCTACGACTTGCCTTCCGGAGACAAGGTTTGCAATTTCAATGTCGCCGTAAATTACAAATACAACGACCGGTCCGGGGAACGAAGGACCGATACCACGTGGTTCAGGGTCGCGGCCTACGGCCGCGATGCCGAGAACTGCAGCAGGTATTTGAACAGGGGCAGCCAAGTCCTGGTGACGGGGCGCGTGAAGTCGAACGCCTTCATGGGCCAGGATGGTCAGCCGCGTGCATCCTTGGATGTTCGCGCCCAGACCGTGCGGTTCATGGCCGGTCGGGACGATCAGGCCGGAGGTGACTGGGGCGGAAGTCCCAGTGGCGGTTATGGCGGGGGCGGCAGCTCCAGCGGCGATTGGAACCGCGACTCTGGCGGAGGCAGTTGGCAAGGTGGGAACCAAGGCGGCGGCGATTGGCGCAGTCGGGATGCCGGCGGTTCGCCCGGTGACGGCGGTGCATCCGGTTCCGACATCGATGACGGACAGGACGTTCCGTTCTGATCAGGTTGGCGCGGGCACTGATTGAACCTGCGCCTGACGGTCTCTGTATCCGCGGGGGTTGCGGAGACCGTCAGGCGCAGTTGCTGCGGGTTGTGCAGGGTCCCTGGTCGATCGTTTTTCAACATCGGAACAGTCATCCGCACAGTGGGGAGACTGGATTTGGCGACTGAATGACTACGGAAGATCCCCCAGCTGCCTGCCTGGCGAATGTTGTTGGCAGTGACAACAGTGGTCCTGCAGGCTCCTCCAGCCAAACTGACACGTGATAGGCCCCGAGGCAGGGTTCCTACGCTCCTTACTCGATTGGATTGGCGATGTATGATGGTTCCGCAGTAGTTCATTGGCGCATCAATAGGCCTTTGCCAACTCCTACAGGAAGAATCGTGAAGGCAATTCCAGTCAATCATCAGTGTTGAGGGGTTCACAGTGCTTGCATCCGTGAAACCACCCCATGTCATCCTGGCGGCTTTGGCTGCTGGAGGCGACGGCACCAAGCTTGATCCCGTTCAGATTCAGCATTTGCTCTTTCTGATCGACACAACAGTCCCGGAATGGGTGGGTGGACCTCATTTCGAGTTCGTGTCAGGTCCGATAGGACCTTTTGATCAGTCGGTCAAGGCGTCGCTCCTGGAATTATGCCGCGAGGGTCACCTGTTTACCGAGACAGGTGCCAAGGGGATCCTCCTGGCGCTCACCCCACAGGGTTGGGATTTGGGATCAGTGGTACTGAAGCGTCTCGACGCCAGCATCGGACTGTACTTGAGCGAACTGCACGCTTGGGCCCGCTCCCATAATTTTGGACAGCGACTTTCCGACATCCAGTCGCGTTTTCCACATGCGGTCACCCACCGCATGCTAATGGCAAGTACTCAAGGGAGAGATGAGGATCCCAGGCGCAGCCTGATACGGGCGTACGCACAACAACCTCGTCGGTTTGCATTTTTGAAGGGCCTTGGTCGGGTTGTCGACTTGTACGGGACGCTGAACGACAACGATCATGTGCTCAGCACCCTGCAGGCATCCCGCAAAGGATCAGTCTTGGCAGGGAACACGTGGACTGAAGTGGGAGATTACCTTAGGGAAGCCATGGCTCAGTTTGTGACCGAGTTCCCACCTTCGGAAGGAAGCGATGATGTTCGTATTGCCTGACGATCCGCCTTCCGAAGAACTGACTGACCACGGGGACACAACCCGATCTTCTGACGCTGACGCCGCAATGCCGGATAGGGCCTTGGCACATGTGCGAACTGAATTTCATCAAGGTCCCTTGCCCTCACCAGAGGCTCTACCGTACATACGAGGATGTCCTTCCTGGGGCGGCAGAACGAGTCTTTTCTTTGGCGGAACGGAACTTGGGCTTGACGGAACGGCAGCTGATTGCCGAGGAGCGTAGGCAAGATCAGATTCATCGTGAAACGATGACGCACTTGACGGCCAATCATAAATCCGAGCAACAAGGATAGTGGATGGCGTTCATCCTTGCTTGTGTGATTTTGGGATTGAGTTTCGGTCTCATCACCACCGGGGCCCCAGTTGCCACGATTGTGGGAGTTGCCGGAATGATTTCCGCGCTGTCCGGGTTGGTCGGTGCCTTCGTCAGTGTTTCATTGAGTAATCGACGACGACGTTCCGACAGAGGGCGGGAGGCTTCCAACCGCCTCCCCAAACCTCCGGAACCTGACATGGTGCCAACGGGGGATTCAGACAAAACAGGTGAATGACTGCAACCCCGGAAAGCGTTGACTGAGTTGACCAGGGAGCATGGCGGGCATCAGCACTTGGTGCTCCATCCCCAAGATGGGCACTGTTTCAGGTTCGTTGATTTTGGTCCGAGGCATCTGTGGCGGTAGGCACACGGTGCTGAATGCCGTCAATACAGTTGGTACCGAACACGATGGGACACAGGGAGCCGCCCAACCATCATGGATGGATATCCGTATCAACGAGATTGAAACAGTGCCTCCGACTGCGAACACTCCACCCAGGGCATGGTCGTTGAGTACAATGTGCCGAAATTGCAAGTCCGTGGCTTGTTGAAAGCGAGGGAGCCATGTCCGAACAGCCAGACAACGTGAACGAGCGGCTGGCCCGCCTGGAATTGGTGGTGGAACTGGTGCCGGACGTGTTGAAGTCGACCCGGTCGGCACTGAAGGTGCTGGGCGACATGGCCGCGGCTGTGGACAACCTGGCGGCTGGGCAATCCGAAATTGCGTCGCAGGTGGGTGAAGTCGTGGAACAGGTGGGCGAGGTCGCGTCGCGGATGAGCGAGGTCGCGGAACAGATGGGCGAGGTGGCGTCGCGGGTGGGCGACTTTCAACAGGCCATCGCAGATACCGAGCAGACGTTCAAGGAGACGCGGGATCAGATCCTCGAAGGCATTCAAGATCTGGAAATTCACCTAGCCACTATCGAAGAGCGGCTGGCTACGCTGGAGGACGAACTCTGAACGTGGCTCTGCCCGTGCAAGGTTTACGGCCACAGGCCGCCTCCAGTCCTGATGCCGTCCGTACTATGTGAATGCCCGTTCCGGGGTAGCGGAATGGATCCTTTCGTTGGCGAAACTGGCGGAGCGGCAACTACACGCCGAGGCGCGTAGGCAGGTTCAGATTCATCGTGTTGCGCCAATCGGCACCAATACGGCTGGTGCCAATGGACGGGTCCAGTAAGAAACCTGCACCCTGACTGGCTGTCTCAGTCGCAGACGGCTTCGGCGGCGATATCGGGTGACAGGGATCGAATCCAATCCACTCCCGAGCTGGTCCCGGCCCGCTGGAACCTACAGTAGGCGTCCTGAAAATCGACGCGGGCAAGGTCGGTCTGTCCCAATGCAGAGCGGATGAGGCCCCGTTCCCCGTAATAGCTGGCATCACCGGGATTGAGATGGATGGCCATGTCGATGTCGCTCAGGGCCTGCGGCAACTGCCCAAGTTCCTTGTAGGTAGCACTGCGCCGGGAGAAGGCGTGGGTGAAATTCGGGTTCAGCCGCACGGCCCTGCTGTAGTCGTCCAGGGCGGCCAGCGGTTCCTTCAGGTCGCGCAAGGTGTTGGCCCGGTAATAGAGGGCAAAGTACGCGTTGGGCATCAGGTCCAGCGTTGTGTTGAAGTCGGCCAAGGCCGCTTCCGATTCCCCAAGGAAGCGGTAGACCAATCCCCGATCGCAGTAGGTGCGGGCGGCCTCGGGATTGAGTTCGATGGCCTGATCAAAATCGGCCAGGGCCTCATCGAACAGTCCCATGTACAGGAAGACCTGCCCGCGCTGGCCGAAGGTATCAGCCTCGGTGGGATTCAGCCGGATTGCCTCGTTGAAGTCGGCCAGGGCCTTCGTGTGATCCACCAAGACCCACCAGGCACTGCCGCGGCCATGGAAAGCGCTGGCGTAGTCGGGTTCCAGTTCGAGCGCGGTGGTGAAGTCGGCGATGGCATTCCGGTAGCGGCGTACTGACAGCTTGACGAACGCCCGGTTGTGGAAGGCGACGGCATTATGCGGATCCAACCGCACCGCCTCGTCGAGGTCGGCCAGGGCCGCATTGGGCATTTGCAACCCCTGTTGCACCATGCCCCGGTCGTGGAACGCGGCGGCATTGGCGGGATCCAAACGGATGACTTCGGTCAGATCGCTTAGGGCCGACTCCAGGTTGCCCAGGGCCTGATGGGCGCGGGCCCGGCTGTGCAGGGACGGGACATGATCCGCATTCAGTTGCAGGGCTGCGGTGAAGTCCTCCACGGCCTCCCGGGTCAGACCAAGGACAATCTTGACCGCACCCCGGTTGTAGTACAGGAGTGTCTCTTCAATCCCCAATCGAACCGCCTGGTCGTAGTCCCGCAGGGCTTTTTCGGGGTTGTCCAGCGTCTTGTGAACATCGCCCCTGGTGTAATGGGCAGTGGCTTCCTCGGGTAACAGTTCGATCAACGCATCGAGGTCGCTCAGCGCCTCCGGAAGCCGGGCATTCTCAAGATGGATGGCGCTGCGGTTTCGATAGGCCGCCGCCAAGTCCGGATCCAGGCGCAATGCCTCGGTGTAGTCGACCAGTGCCCTCGCGGTGTCTCCCTGCTCCTGGCGCAGAATGCCCCGGTTGAGCCAGGCCTGGACATGAGCCGGGTCGAGCCGGATGACCATGGCCAGGTCGCTCAGGGCCGGCACGGGCAGTTCCAGGGCTGTCAGGACTTCGGAACGGCGGAACCAGGCGGCGGTCAGTTCGGGATCCAAACGGATGGCCGCGGTGTAGTCCTGGAGGGCCTCCGCGAGCCGGTCGAACTGCTGGAGGACTTGTCCCCTCCGGAAATAGGCTTCGGTATAGTCCGGATTCAGCCGGATGGCGGCGTGGTAGTCGTCCAAGGCCGCTCCAAGGAAGCCCAACGCTTCGCGGGCCTGGCCGCGGTGGTGATGGACGGTGGCCTGGCCGGGAGCCAACCGGTCCACGGCATCAAAATCGTCCAGCGCATCGCGAGGGCGTTCGAGTTCCAGGAACACCAGGCCGCGGTTGTACAGGGCTTCCGTGTGTTCGGGTTCCAACCGCAATGCCTCGTCGAAGTCGTGCCGTGCGTCATCCGGATTGCCCAGGGCGGCTTGGACTTCGCCCCGGTGGTTGTGGGCATCGGCATGGTCGGGCTTGATCCGGATGGCCTCCGTGAAGTCGGCCGCCGCCTCTTCCAACTGCCGGAACTGAAGGTGGCGGATGAGGCCGCGCTGGTAGTGGGCCTCGAAGAGGTCCGGGTCCAGACGGATGGCTTCGCTGAAGTCCTGAACGGCCTCTATGTACTGTTGAAGGTCCAGGTGCAGTCTGGCCCGGTTGAGATAGGCCGCCAGGAAGTCGGGGTCGAGGCGGATCGCCGCCGAGAAGTCGGCCAGGGCGTCCTCCAGACGGCCCAGGCCCGTCTTCACATTGGCGCGGTCGTGATAGGCGGCGGTGAAATCGGGCTCCAGACGAATCGCCTGGTCAAAGTCGCGCAACGCGTCCTGCAGGCGTCCCAGTTGCTGCTGCAGAACTCCCCGATCGTAAAAGACCGGCGCCTGGTTGGGATCGAGTTCAATCGCTTCGCTGAAGTCGGCCACGGCATCCCGCGGGCGGCCCAACTGGTCGTAGACACCGGCCCGGTAGATGTAGGTGAGCGGTTCGTCGGGTTCCAGTTCGATGGCGCGTGAGTAGTCGCTGACGGCTTCCTGCAGGAGGCCTGTTGTCTGGTATACCGTGCCCCGGTTGCGGAGCGCCGCCCCAAAGTCCGGCTGCAACAGGATGGCGGCGTCAAAGTCGGCCAGGGCTTCCATGGCCTTGCCCAGTTGCAGCAGGATCGTGCCCCGGCTGTTGTAGGCGACGGCGAAGTCGGGATTCAGTGCCAGTGCCCGGCTGAAGTCGTCCAAGGCCCGCTGTAGCTGTTCCAGTTTCAGGTACACGGTGCCGCGGTTGTGGAAAGCGTCGGCCATATCGGGGGCGAGACGTACGGCCTCGTTCAGGTCGTCCATGGCTTCCTGGTAACGCTGCAGGCTCTCCAGGACTGCCCCCCGGGCGTTGTAGGCCGGCGCAAACAAGGGCCTGTAGCGAATGGCCTGGCCAAAGTCATCAACGGCTTGTTGGGCCTGGCCCAGATCCCGGAAGACCTGGCCGCGGTTGTAGTGGGCAATCGCAGATCTGGGAGCCAGCCGAATGGCCTGCGTAAAGTCGCGGAGGGCAAGCAGCGGATGCCCCAGCTGTTCATTGAGCTCGCCGCGCCCGATGAGCGTGGCGGCATCGTCGGGACTGAGGCGCAGGGCTTCGTCGTAGTTGCTGATCGCCTGCAACGGCTGGCCCAGCTCGCGGTACACATGGCCGCGGAGCCGGTAGGCTTCGGCCAGTTGGGGATCCAGAAGGATGGCCTGATTCAGGTCCGCCAGCCCTTCGGCCAGCTGGCCCAGATGCCATCTGACGCGTCCCCTGGCACTCAGGGCCCACGTCAACTCCGGATTGAAGAGGAGTGCCTGACTGTATCCGGACACCGCCTCCGGATACCTGCCTGCCAGTTCATACGCCCATCCCTGTGCGAGCGCGCTGGTGGCGGATATGGACCGGAACATGCCGACCAGTCGTGGCGTGGGCTGAAGTTGCAGCGGTTGATCCGACGCGGCCAGCGGACCAATCAGGGAACCGGCTTCACCGGCCTGCCGGCCGATGTCCTCGACCAGGCGCGGAGGCGCGCCCAGAACCTGGGCCAGTTCCGCGCTCCAACGTTCCACCTGCGATTGCGGTCCGTCTCCAAAATCGAGTGCCGCCACCGCTTCGGTACCGGAGGCAATGGCCTGAACGGTGCGCCCGGCGGTTTCCAATGGGCCTGCCACCAGGCGGGCAACCCCTTCACCCGATTCTGCATGGGCCAGAAGCGGCGCTTGTTGCGCAGCGAGTTCCAGACGGACCAAGGCCGTGTTGAGCCGCAACATGTGCGTCTGCGCGCGTCCGAGGAAGTCGAAGGCTGCCACCAGTTGCGGGTCCAGATCGATGGGGGCCGCCCCGGCACCAGGCACCCCCGGCACCAGGCCGGTCAGTTGGTTGGCCCATCCTTCCAGCTGGGCGGCCGAGTCGACCAGCCCCCGGAATTGGTCGACAGCCGATGCCGAGGTCCGGTTTAGGCGTTCGGGGGCTTCCAGGAACAGCAGGAGGTCAGAGGCCGCGTCGAATTGCCCGACGGCATCGACCAGTGCGGGAATGTATTGCAAGGCCAAGTCCAAACCGGACAAGGCATCGTTCAGTCCTTGCGCTCCCAGTGCGGTGCCAATCAACATGCCGGCAAGTACAGTGACTTGCGGTTCAAGATCCAATTCCGGACCCATGGTGGAGACGGCACCGGGAACCAGGGTTGTGACGTCCACGGCCCATGCCTGAAGCAAGGGGACCGTGCGTGCCAGGGCCTGTTGCTGTTCGGGCTCCAGCACGAGCACCTGGTGCAGGATGCCCAGAGCCTCCAAGGACAGCGCCGGATCGACCCCTGCATCGATTTGGGAGGCGATGTACGCCGTCAGATCGGAAGTGCCTTGAAGTGCCAGGCCAACTCTTCTTAAGGTCGAATCCAACTGTTGCACTTGCGGTTCCGCCTGGCTCAGCAATGCGGCGAGGGCGGCGGCCTGCGGTTCAAGATCCAGGGCCGGGGCCGTGATGACGGCTTCGGGGAACAAGGTGGAGACCTCGGCAACCCAGGTTCCCATCAGGGATGCCGTGCGGGCCAGGGTCTGTTGCTGTTCGGGCTCCAGCACGAGCACCTGGTGCAGGACGTTCAGGGCCTCCAAGGCCGGTACGGGATCGACGCCTGCATTGATTTGGGTAGCGATAAGGGTGGTCAGCCCGGGGACGCGTTGCAAAGCCTGGTCAACACCGGGCAAGGCTGAATCCAGCTGTCGCAATTGTGGTTCCGCGTGGCTCAGCAACGCGGCGAGGGCGGCGACCTGCGGTTCGAGATCCAGCGCCGGAGCCGCGGTGGAGCCGGCTTCGGGGAACGGCATCGAGGCTTCGGCAACCCATGCCTGAATCAAGGGAACTGCGTGGGCCAGGGCCTGTTGCTGTTCGGGCTCCAGCACGAGCAGCTGGTGCAGGACGTTCAGGGCTTCCAAGGACTGTGCCGGATCGATCTCCGTATTGATTTGGGAGGCGAGGAATGCAGCCAGTGCGGGAGCGTTCCGGAGAGCCTGGTCAACGCCGAGCAAGGTCGAATCCAACTGTTGCACTTGCGGTTCCGCCTGGCTCAGCAACGCGGCGAGGGCGGCGACCTGCGGTTCGAGATCCAGTGCCGGGGCCGCGGTGGAGCCGGCTTCGGGGAACGGCATCGAGGCTTCGGCAACCCATGCCTGAATCAAGGGGACGGCGCGGGCCAGGGCCTGTTGCTGTTCGGGAGCCAGCACGAGCATCTGGTGCAGGATGTTCAGGGCTTCCAAGGACTGTGCCGGATCAATCCCTGCATCGATTTGGGAGGCGAGGAATGCAGCCAGCGCGGGAGCGTTCCGGAGAGCCTGGTCAACACCGGCCAAGGCTGAATCCAGCTGTCGCAATTGTGGTTCCGCCTGGCTCAACAACGCGGCGAGGGCGGCGACCTGCGGTTCGAGCTCCAGTGCCGGAGCCGCGGTGGAGCCGGCTTCGGGGAACGGCGTCGAGGCTTCGGCAACCCATGCTTGAATCAAGGGGACGGCGCGGGCCAGGGCCTGTTGCTGTTCGGGATCCAGCACGAGCGTCTGGTGCAGGATGTTCAGGGCTTCCAAGGACAGTGCCGGATCGATCCCTGCATTGATTTGGGAGGCGAGGAGCGCAGCCAGCGCGGGAGCGTTCCGGAGAGCCTGGTCAACGCCGCTCAAGGTCGAATCCAACTGTTGCACTTGCGGTTCCGCCTGGCTCAGCAACGCGGCGAGGGCGGCGACCTGCGGTTCGAGATCCAATGCCGGAGCCGTGGCGGGGACGGCTCCGGGGAACAGGGTTGAGGCCTCGGCAACCCAGGCCTGCATCAGCATGACGGCATGGGCCAGGGATTGCTGCTGTTCGGGGTCCAGCAAGAGCAGCTGGTTCAGGAGGTTCAGCGCCGCCAAGGACAGGGCCGGATTGACGCCTGCACCGGCTTGGGAAACGATGACATCCGTCAACTCGGGAGCATCCCGGAAAGCCTGGTCGAAGCCAATCAAGGCGGAACTCAGTTCCTGCAGCTCCAGTTCCACCTGGTTGAGCAATCCCGCAAGCGTGTCGATGCGGGGATCAAGGTGGGCAGCCGTCCTGTAGTCCATGACGGCTTCGGGATACAGGCCCGATGCCTGGATGGCCCATGACTGCACCAAGGCGGCTGCGTGGGCGATGGCCTGTTGCTGGTCGGGTTGTAGCACCAGGGCCCTGTTCAATTCGTCCAACGTGCCCGACAGTTGCATCAAGGCAACGGATGCACGTTCCCGTTGGCCAATGGCTTCGGCCAATTCGGGAGCTAGGTGGGAAGTCTCTTCCACTAGGCGGCGGGTTTGTCCGACCTGTTCGCTGCTGCGGGCAATCCGACCCATGATGTCAAGGGCGGCCGCAACCGGGATGTCCACTTGCTGTACGTGACCGGTACCGGCGGCAGTCTCCAGGCCGGTTGTCGCCTGTTGCGCTTGCAACAGAAGTGCGGCTCCGTGGGCCGGCACGGCTTCCAGGAACGGACCTACCTGCTCAAGGTTGGTCTGTTGGCCATCCAAGGCTCCCAAGGACTGCGCCAGGGATTCCGCGAACTCGGTTCCCATTCTGGTTGCGTCGGCGATGTCCGTTCCCAACTGTCCGGCTTGCAGGAACGCGGTCAATGCCGCATTGAACTGCGCCAAGGTTGTTTCGGTGCCTGCCATGAACTCCAATGCCGCCAGCATGTACGGAGCCAGATCCAGGGTCGGCGTGTTGTCCGAGGTCGCGGAACCGGTGAACGGGCTGCCCAGAGCCGCTGCCCAGTCCTGGAACGCCTCCACACTTAACGCGAAAGACTGTAGATACGGGGTGGGATCGAGCAGATATTCGACATCGTTGGACCCATCCGGAGTGGGGAGCGAATTCAATGATTCGACCAGGATTGGACGGTCGTTCAACGAACGCGAAAGGTCTGGTGCGAGCCTTGCGACCCTGTCGAGGTCATCCAATGCCTGGTCGAGTTGGTTGGCGCTGTGCGCCGCGGAGTCCAGCAGATTCAGAGCTGGCTCCAACTGCACGTCTAACTGAAGGGTCCGGTCATCCTCCGGTTGCGCCTGGTCCGCCAACTGCTGCAGTTGCCCGGTCACTCCGGCGACGGCCTGTGCCGGCAGGGCTTGCTGGAGACCGGCCTCGACCCTCCGCGCTTGTTCGAGCTGCGCGTCCAGGGTGGTGATTTGGCCCGCGAATTGTTGCAGGGTTTGAGGCACCTGGTCCAAGGACGCGGCCGCGGCGGCTTCCACCGCGGTTTCGACCTTGTTGACATTCGCTCCGGCGAAGGAGGCGGTACACGCGGCCAGGGACGATGCGCACAACACCAAGACGGCGACAGTCCCCACGAAAGTCAACGATTGCATGAGCCGCAGGGCACGGCGAATGATCATGGGGATCTAATTGCGGCTAGTCCTGTCAAGGTCCGAAACTGACTTGGGGAGCAGGACGACATCCAATCTTGGTGCGACGGCGGAACAAGGTCCAATTCCGCATGCCCGGCAAATCCCGTAAACAGCCTTCAGCAGAATGACCGGACCCTGTCAACCTCACTTCAAACCCGGGATGGGGCACCTGCCCGGAAGTACCCGCGGCAGGCTCCGCACAACAACCAGGACCCGGGCTCAACGAATATCGCGAGGCAACCGAATCGGGTGCTGCCATCCAATACACATTATTGCATGCCTGCGGCCTTGACCCAACACAACTCGACAAACTGGGGAGGGATGCTGCGACGGTCCGCCAGCCAATCGTCCGGACAAATGCCCGAGGGGTGGGTTCATTCGGGGGTGGAGGGCGCCGACTGGAACCAGAGTACGTAGACCATGGCCGATCCGGTTTCCTCCCAATACTCAACTCGCACCGCATGCGTGCCGGCTTCGAGCACGGTGTCGACGGTGAGAGGTCCAGCTGTTTCGCCATCCCAATTGTCCAGCAACAGGTCATTGTCCAGGAACACGCGTACTCCCTGGTCGGCCAGGCCGATGAAGCGATAGGTCGCGCCGACGAAGTCGAAATCACCAGTCCATTCGGCGCTGAACGAATCGGACGGAAGCGAGTCCGCGGGCGCGCCGTTCCCCCAATTGTGTGCGACGGTATCTTCGCCGCGGGTCAGCAGCGGCTCCCCCGAAAGGTCCGGAACGGCCCAATAACGGGCGGTCCACGGTTTCCTGGCGGCAGTGCTCGCGGGTACCAGCAACAACTGGCCTGGCTGAATGTCATCATCGGGAAGCAGTTCGTTGGCGTCCGCCAAGGCTTCCGTGGTCAATCCGTAACGCGCGGACACCCACGCCAGGGTGTCGCCCAGATTGACCGTGTACCAAAAGGCCTCGGTGGGGTGGACAACCCACCCGGGATCGAATTCCGGCTGCCTCCGCGGTCCTTCGGCGTGGCGCTGCTCGTCCGCTCCGATTGCCTGGGGATCCGGATTTACCGGGGGACCGCAGATGGTCTCGCCTATCAACAGAAGCGCCCCTGCCTGCAGGCCGTTCAGTTCCCGCAGGCGTTCAACGGTCACATCCCAGCCGTCCGCCAGACCCCAAAGGGTATCGCCTTCCACAACTACATGGGGTGTTGCGCAGCCGGCTTCCTGGCTGGCTTCCTGGTTGGGTTCCTGGTTGGGTTGACTGGCAAACGAGGGAAGCAACAACTGTTGGCCGATGAAGATCAGTCCCGCAGACTCTTCCAGGCTGTTGAGGGCCACAAGCACCTCGACCGGCACCCCAAACCGCTGCGCAAGTCCCAGCAGTGTGTCTCCATCCTGCACCTCGTACGTTGGCAGTTCGTTCGGTTCATCCGAATCCTGTGCCAACACCGGGGGGCCGGCCAGCGAAGTGGCCCATGCCAACAGGCAGAGCAACGGAATCAACCCCAACCGGACTGCAAAACCGCGTATGAGCATGGTGAATTCCACTTCGTGTATTAATTTGGCTTGGGCTGTGTCTGGATCCCGCCCTCTGAACCCGAGCGCACCAGTAAGACTGCTGTTACTCGTCAGCGGTATGGATACCTGGGGTTTTTAGGGGCCTTGCCATGTTGGAGGTCGCGTGCGGCCGGAGGGGACCAACCCGGCAACTTCCGGATGTCTTCACGTGCGCGGAGTTGGCTCCTGCTTGGATGCAACTTGCCGGCATCGGTCCCAAGAGTCTGTTGGCCTCGGTGCCCGGCGAGTCCCCGCCACGCGGTTCAAGTGTAGCTGGCTCACGTCTGTCGGCAGCAACTTGAACTGACAGCCTTCAGGCCTGCGGCCTGCGGGTCCAACCGAGTGTGTCGGACTTGCCCGGGCATCGCGGTGAGGTCGTTTCCGGGAGTGTGCGGTCTTGGTCCAGACACTTGGTGCGGCAAGTACCTCGGGGACAGACCGGTACACAGGTGCCAAGCGCAGTGGTGCCAAAGGTGGGCGACGGCGCGGAAGATGCGCTGCATCATCGCGACACACATGGTTTGTGCTCCACGGACGGCGGATCGGATCAACCCTTGAGACCGGTGGTTGAGATCCCCTGGATGAAGTATTTCTGAGCCAGGAAGAAAATGGTCAGACAGGGCAGGACCATCAGGAACGACATGGCCATGATGGCATTCCAGTCCACATCGAACTGGTCCCGGAACATGGCCAGACCCAGGGCCAGTGTGTATTTCTTGGACGAGTTGAGGAAGATCAGCGGTTCCAGGAAGGAGTTCCACTGGGACATGAAAGTGAAGATGGCGATGGTGGCCAGGGCCGGATGGGACAGCGGCAACAGGATTCGCCAGAAGATGCCCAACCAGCCGCACCCGTCGATTTTGGCGGCGTCGTCCAGTTCCCGCGGCATGGTCATGAAGTACTGACGCATCAGGAAGATGTAGAACGCGGCCCCGCCGAAGGACGGCACCCAGAGAGGGTAGTGGGTGTTGATCCAGCCAATCTCCTTGAAGATGAGGAACTGCGGAATCATCAGGACCTGGAACGGCAGCATCATCGTGCTCAACGTGATGAGAAACAACACGTTTTTGCCGGGCCAGCGCAGTCGGGCGAACGAAAATCCGACCAGCGCACAGCTGCCAACGCGCCCGATCATCGACAGGATCGTGATCAGCACCGTGTTGCCAAGGTAGACGCTGAAGTTTGTGCGGTTCCAGGTGGTGTGGAACACATCCCACTGCGGCGGCTTGGGGATCCAGACCGGAGGGATCTGGAACATTTGGCTGGTGGGCTTGATGGCCGTGGTCATCATCCACAGCAGCGGAAAGAAGAAGAAGAGGGAAATCGACACCAGCAGTGCGTAGACAAAGATCTTGTGGATGATCCTGGGCCAGTGAATCCTGGATCGCCGACTGGTTCCGATGGTGTGGGGTTGGGTGGCAGTGGTAGCCATGTCGGTCCGATTTCCTACTCGCCGGCGTAGAAAACCCAGCGCTTCGACAACGCGAGCTGCGCCATGGTGAACACCATGATCACCACGAACATGAACCATGCCATCGCGGCCCCCAGCCCGAAGCGACCCCACCAGAACGAGATGTTGTACAGGTACAGGGCGTAGAACATGGTCGAGTTGTTGGGACCGCCCAACCCGCCCGTGGCCACGTAGGCCAGTGTGAAGACCTGGAACGCACCGATGATGCCGGTGATGGTGTTGAACAGGATCACCGGCGACAACATGGGAATGGTGACGAAGAAGAACTGCCGCAGGCTGTTCGCACCGTCAATGCGCGCGGCGTCGTAGAGTTCGGTGGGAATGTTTTGGAGACCGGCCAGGAAGATCACCATCGTGGCACCGCCGGCACCGGTCAGTGTCATCACAATCAAGGCCGGCTTGGCCCAATCCTCGTCCTGCAGCCACAACGGAGGACTGCGCATCCCGATTTCGCGTAGCAGATGGTTCACCAGGCCGATGTTCGGGTCGAGGATCCACATCCACAGCAGGGCCACGGCCACGCCGGCCACGATCGACGGCACAAAGACCATCGTGCGGAACAGGGGTACGCCCACCACTTTCTGGTTGAGGAGCAGGGCCAGCAACAGCGAGGTCACGAGGCCCAACGGCACACCGAGAGCCACGAAGTACGCCGTGTTGCCAAAGGATTTCCCGAACACCGGATCGTCCGTGAACATCTCCACGTAGTTGCCCAACCAGATGAATTCGGTGGGGTAGCCGATCCGGAAGCTGGTCAGGCTCAGCCCGAACGAGTACACGAACGGGAACAGGTTGAACAGCAGCAGGCCCAGGACCCACGGGATGGCGAACAGCCAGCCCATCAGCGACTCGTGCCGGCGGCTGCGGGTTAGGAAATGTTCCTGAAGCATGGTTGAAGGATGCCGCAGGCCCATCCTGCGGCGGGAAAATGCGGTGGACGGCGGTCCGGCTTTGACAAGGACCAGCCGGGCACGCAGCGCGGCGCGCCCGGCTGGTCGGAAGCAGTATCTGCTAAACGATCAACGCTAAATCTTGTACGGGGGCGCGTTGTCCAGTCCCTCCTGCCAGATCTCGGCACAACCGGCAACGGCTTCCTCGACGGAAATGTTGCCCAGGCCCGCCTGCTCGAACAGGTTGCCGCCGGACTGCCTCAGCTCGAAGTAACCCGGAGGGTTGATGACATCGTAGCCGTTGGGGGAACCCATCTCCAGATAGGTACCGAGATACGGCGAGTTCTTGACGAAGTCCGTGTCCAGGGCGGACCGCCGGACCGGTGTGTAGCCACCGAACTCGCTGTACTTGACATTGTGCTCGGTGGAACTGAACACGTGTGCCCATTCAACCGAGGCGCCCACGTCGGACGAGGTCGGGGCCACCGACAGGAAGTTGCGCCAGGAGATGGAATTCTTGCGCCCCGTGCCTTCCTGGGCCGTCAACGGGAAGCCAAATCCCAGATCGTCCCAGGCATCGGGGTTGTAGCGGAGTACGTCGCGGGGCTGCGACCCGTGGCCGCGCATGTGCATGGCCACGTTGCCGGCCGGGAAGTGCGGAACCGGGGCCTCGTCGGGCAGGCGCGCGACGCCTTCGGGGTACACCGTCTGCGACAGTTCCACCAGATAGGCAAGGGCGGCCACGCCCAGCTCGTTGTTGAAGCGGACTTCAGTGTAGTCCTGGTCCGCCATCTCCCCGCCCAGTCGCTGCAGCTGGACTTCGAACTCCTGGAAGAAGCTGCGCCAGTTGTTGGGAGCCCAGCCGCCCAGAACGATGGTGCGGCCCTCCTCCACTGTCTGCAGGGCCGTGGCGGCCTCGAGGTACGCAACATCGGTGGACGGCGGATTCTCCGGATCCAGGCCCGCCGCTTCAAGCTGGCTCTTCCAGTAGAGGGTCAGGGACGGGTGGCTGTACGTGGGGATGCCCCAGGTCCGACCGGCAATCTGCGTGCCCTTGATGTTGGCCGGGAAATAGTCGTCGAGGTCGTCCCACTCGTTGATGTAGTCGTCGATGGGCGTCCCCTCGCCGCTGGTGGCGACCCGGCCGGCGGCTTGGGTGCCGGCTTCATGCACGTCCGGCAAGGCGTCGCCGACGATGGATGTGGACAGCTTCTGCCGATAACCGTCGTAGGGGACGTGTTCGGCGAGCATGTCAAAGCCGGGCATCACTTCCTTGAAGTCGGGGGTGACCTCGGTGTTGATGTAGTCGATGACCTCCGGAGTCAGGGAGAACATCCACAGGGTGAGCTCGGTGGGAGCCGCCATTTCTCCCTCTCCGCCGGGAGCCGCGGTCGGCACCGCGCAGGCCGCCAGGGCGGCACCGACGGTGGCAAGGGATGCTGTTCTCAAGAACTGGCGACGAGACAACGCAAACTGGCCAGACATAGTGGTGGTCCTTGCTGTGTGCTGGGAACTGAGGCACCGTCAGGAACTGTGTTCCCATGCGGTGGCATTGGGCGCAAACCCCAGACGGTAGGCAGATCCTAAGTACAGGGCCCAGAGGAGTCAAACGGGCCCAGAGGAATCAAACGGGAATTAAGAGCCTCCACGCATACCCGGGTGCACCGGGAAGACCAACCGCCAATCAGCCAAGGTGCGGGATCTGCAAGCTCCTTGCAGAGGGAAATCGGCACGGGCCCAAAGGCGTTTACGGGTCCCGGCGAGCAACCTTGACGACAGTCGGCTGCCAAAGTGAGACGATTTGCCTGCACAGGCATGCTTCCGTCCGCTCCCTCCCGCCATGAGGGACCGTGCAGGGGGACTTCGCATAAAAAAGCCGCTGAAATCGAGCAATCGGCGTGGCGCGGCTTGGGGAACCTACCGAATTTCCCGGAGCCCCAGCCTGAAACGTACCTGCGCCTTCAGGCATGGCTCCTCCGCCTGTTCGACCAGCACCGGAAGCTCGAGGGCGGCAGCCGTGGTCTGCACCAGTGCGACCTGGGGATGGCACAGGGTCAGCGACTCAAGCACAATGCCTGTGGGTGCGGTTTCGGACGGGTGGACCGTGTCCTGCCAGTCGATGGCAAAGGGTATGAGGCCGGTCAGGTCCGCTCCGTTCACGAACGTGGTTGACGGCATGGCTGCGGTGCGCCAGACGAGTCGCCGCCCGTCCGGGTTGACGCGATCCCTTGCTTTCACTTGGATCGGGATCCCCAGTTGGTACAGCTTGGCAGCCCACGCGTCCATGTCGGGCACCCGTACAGCCCAGTTGATCAACCGAGGCGCCGACAATGCTCCAAGGCCGTAGGGCAGCGCGGCTTTGGGAACAAGCTGTTCCGGATCGGGAGCAATGATTTCCAGGTAGGTCCGGCCCCCCAGGGCTATCAGCGCGTTGTGGGTGCCCACGCCCAGATGGCGGCCCCCCTCACCGGCTGCAACGTTGAACTCGTCCTGAATCCACCGGACTCCTGCACCAAGTTCGGATACGCCGAGCAGGAGGTGGTCGATTTCGACGCCATCGATCATATTCTGTGCTTCCTGCAGCTCCGCCAAACGGAACGCCATGCGCCCGACACTGTGTCCAATCCACTCCGGATGTCATCCATGGAGCCGATTTGACTATGCGAAATGGCCGGATGTCCTGACGTTCGACAGCCTGCATTCCGGATTTTCGGCACAAGGATTGGATTGCATCGCGAGAGCCGCCGGCAGCAGGAGTGGGAAGGGCTTGTTGTGCCTGCTACCCGCTCTGGTTCTTGACCATGACCGTGACAATGTCCATGCCGTGGTATTTCTGGTGGCTGACCGAGGAGGCGTAGTGTTGCAGCAGTCGGTAGGACACTTCGCGGTCGTCCGGCACCGGAGACAATTCGCCCAGGTACGCCAGGCGGTCTTCCATGTTTTCGCCTTCAAGGGCCGTCATGAATTCGACTTCCGCGGATTGGCCCTCCACGCGCCCGGTCACGAGCAGTTTGGGTACGTTGTCGATTTCGTCTTCATATTGCTGCATCAGGACCGCAAGCGTTTCCTCGCCGGCTGCGGTCAACCGTTCGGTGGCGTCGGCATCCCAACCCGCCCTGGAAACCAGTCCTTGCAGGAACTCGTTCAATTCGGGCAGGGATTCGGTTTCCAGGTTCGTCGTCATCCGCCGGCGCCGCCCCCTTGTCAGTTCCATGAACACCATCAACAGGATGGCCACAATGGCACCGGCGGTCATGCCGTTGCTCAGCAGGATGGCCAGGACGCCGTCGCCAAGGAGACCGGGAAAGATGGCATGGTTTTGGAATCCCACACCAAGCCAGAAGGCTGTTCCCACCACGATCGCCTTGCGGTGATCGACACCGTCGCGCACGATGATGCGCAAGCCCTGTACGAACAGAAGTGCCAGGAGGGCGATGATGTAGGCGGCTGCCACAGGTGCCGGTATTGCGATCAGGAGGGCTGCCACCTTGGGGAAGAACGCCACTGCGGCAATTGCGACGCCGATGACAACGCCCACCCGGCGCGCCGCTACGCCCGTGACCTCGGCCAGCGAAATGCTGGAGGAATAGGTCGTGTTGGGCAGGGTGCCGGCCAGGCCGGAAAGAAGGTTGCCCAGACCGTCCGCGTTGAGGGCGCCTTGCACGGCCTGGTAGTCGGTGGCCCTGGGCTTGCGCCTGGACAGCGACTGAATGGCCACACCGTCGCCGATGGTTTCAATGGCGCCCACGATGGTCGCCACCACAAATGCAGGCAGGAGTGCCCAAAACCTTGCATCCACATTGAAGTTCAAACCGGGCCAGGAGCCCTTGGGCAGGCCAATCAGGGGATCCGACACCACATTGCCTGTTTCGTACAGGCCGAATGGCACGGATACCGCTGTACCTGCAACGATCGCGATGATGGGAGCCCATAGGCGCAACTGGGGAGGTGCGCGCAGGATCAGGAGCACCACGACCAACAGCGTAACCGCCGCCGCCCAGAGTGCGCCTGTGGTGGAGGTTCCTTCGGGAATGTCCGTTAAGGAAGCGAAGGTGAGGGGCATCACGGTGGCGGCGATCAGCATGATGACCGTTCCGGAGACCACGGGCGTGAAGATGCGGCGCAGCCAAGACAGCCTGGCGGCCAGCAAAAACTGAAACAGGGCCGACACTACGATTAGCGTCGCCATGGTCTCGGGACCACCTTGGACCAGGGCACCGACGCACACCGCAATGAACGTGCCCGAGGTGCCCATCATCAGAACGTAGCCCGAGCCCAGGCGTCCGAACCGGACTGCCTGCAGAACCGTGGTGAGGCCGCTGATTAGCAGGGCGGCAAACACCGCCCACGAAATGTACTCTTCCGGTTGCTGGGCGATGCGCCCGACAATCACCACCGTCAGGGCAATGGGCGCCAGGATGACCAGGGCGGCCTGCAGGCCAACTCCCAACGCAACGGCTATTGGTGGTTTTTCTTCCGGTTCATACCGAATGTTTTCGTTGGTGCTGACGTCGGCCATAACGTGTTTTGCGACTCTGACGGGATCCAACAACGCCATGGGATTTTACGGCAACCGGGATTCGGGCTAAGGCAGTCCGGCCACCTCCGTTTGTGGGGCGCGGTTCCGGTCGGGGCGAACGGTGCCCTCCCGGGCCTGAATTGTGCAGGGAGGCCGGGGCCGGCCGCAGTTCGGCTATGGCCCGACCGACTCGGTGTCAGGCGGGTCGGTGTGTGGCGACAGGTTGGTCCGCCACATGCCGTAGCCGGTCAATAGGGCGAGTGCCAACCAGCCGATCTGGGATGCGTCGAGCCAAAGCTCGTCCGACCGTCCGATTCGAAAACCCTCCGTCAACAGAAACAGCAGGGCCACCAGGAACAGGCCGGTCAGCAGAACCCTGCGCGGCTCCAGCGTCCGGTACCACAGGAGCGCCCAAATCGCGGCGCAACCCAGCGACTGGTACAGGCCCGTGGGATGGCGTGCCTGTTCGCCATACATGGCGGCCCAGATCATGTCGGTCTCGGTGCCCACCACGCGGCCGGTCAGGTAGCCGCCAATTGTCCAGACCACCCCTCCCGCCACGAGGCCGGTCAGGACTGCGGCTCCGGCCGGCTCCGGATCCAGGCGAAAACGGATCAGGTAGATCCAGGCGGCCACAAACGCGCCGATGATGCCCGGCCAGGGGGTTAGTCCGCCCGGCCGCAAAGCCAGGACATCCAAGAGCGACTGGCTGTACACCTCCCAAAAGGCGATCACGTGGGCCAGTCGCGCCACCACCAGGCCTGCCAGCAACGCCGACGTGCACAGTCCAAACATGCGGTCGTACGTGAGGTCGTACCGCCGGCCCATGCGCGCGGCGACTTCGGTTGCCAGCCAAACCGCCAACAGCGAAGTCAGGGGGCCGGCCGGCAATGCGACCGAACCCAGCTGAATGGTCGAGTGCATCTGTGTCGAACAGGTATCTGGATAAGTGCCGGTCAGTCGTGCAGGCCTGCCCAGGACACTGCGGTACCGTTCCGGACCGTGGGATGCCGGTGGCGGCTCGGGTCAGGCAAGCTCATAGTCCATGGCATGGTGGCGGAAGTAGGTGGCATAGAGTTCCGCATAGTGGCCACCCTGCAGCATAAGGCTGTCGTGGCTGCCTTCCTCGATGATCCGACCGTGCCGCATCACGATGATCCGGTCGGCGGCCTGGATTGTCGACAGGCGATGGGCGATCACAATCGCGGTCCGATCCCGCAGTACCAGATCCAACCCCTCCTGGATTTGCGCTTCGGTCAACGGGTCCACACTGGCCGTGGCCTCGTCCAGGATGATCATTCTCGGGTCCTGGACCAGCAGGCGGGCCAGCGCCACCAACTGCCGCTGGCCGAGGGAAAGCGAACTGCCCATTTCACCGGTCTCGGTGTCCAGACCCTGCGGCAGGCTGCGCAGCCAAAAGCCGCCGCCCACGGTATGGGCCGCCTTGTCCGCCATGTCGTCCGTGGCATCCTCCCGCCCGTAGCGGATATTGTCGCGGACGGTGCCCGAAAACAGGAAGGGCGACTGTGCGACCATGCCCAGCTGGCGGTGGTAGGAATCGAGGTTGAAGCTGCGGATGTCGATGCCGTCCACCAGCAGCAACCCCTTTTGGAACTCGTAGAAACGGGCCACCAGCTTGCCCAGGGACGACTTGCCGGCACCCGTGTGTCCGACCAGGGCCACGGTCTCGCCGGGGGCGATGTCCAGGTTGAAGTCCTCCAGCACCTGCTCCTGTTCGGAATAGCGGAAGTGAACGTCCCGGAACTGGATGTGTCCTTCCAGCAGGGGAACCGGTCGGTTGTCGTGCTGCACCACCAGCGGCTCGGTGTCGATCAGCGCGAAGACCCTTTCCGCCGCGGCCATGCCGAGTTGGAACTGGCTCCAGAAGGACGCGATGCTCGTCATCGGGAACATGAGCATCTCGACGGTGGTGATGAAGAGGAACCACTCCCCGGCGGTCAGTTCGCCGGCAAAGGCCAGGTGGCCCCCGAAGTACAGCAGCATGGCCGTAGCCATGCCCGACAACAGGAACAGGACCGGGAAAATGGCGGCGAAGACGAATCCCTGGCGCAGGTTCAGGCCGTAGGAGCGTTCGTTCACATCCTGGAACGTGTCGAAAATGGCCCGTTCCTGGCGGAAGTTCTTGGCCACGGCGATACCGGTGACTGTTTCCTGCACCGTGGTGTTGACTTGGGCCAGGATACGCCGCACCTGCGTCGTCACGTTGCGGGCAATGTGGCGGAACGACAGTGCCGCCACCGTCACCAGGGGCAGCAGAACCACTCCGATCAGCGCCAGCCGCACATGGATGAAGAACATGATCCCCAGCAGGATCAGCACCAGCAGCAGCTGGCTGACGAGGTTCAGGGTTAGGGTGACCGTGTTGGAGAACTCCTGCGTGTCGGATGTCACCCGGCTCACGATGCTGCCGCTGGGGAACTCGTCGTAGAAGGACATGTCGCGCTGCATGACGGCGGCAAACGCCTGCTGGCGCATGCGGAAGACCACATTGGCCACCACGCGGCTGGTTTGGCGCTGGCGCACGAAGTTGTAGATCCATCCCATCGCACCGGCGATCAGGATTAGGACCATCAGTACCAGGCCCTGTTGCAGATTCGGCTCGCCGACCATGGCGTCCACGCCGCGCGAGGTCAGCAGGGGCAGGGCGGTGTCCATCAGGGACTGCATCAGGATCGTGGCCGACACCCATCCCATCAGCAGGGACTGCGGTTTGAACTGGGCAACGATGCGGCCCAACAGCTGCCGGTCGGTATAGGTGCGGTCGTAGGCCTCGGCGTCGAGGCCGTCCATGAAGAAGCCCATGGTTCAGCTCGCTGTCATCTCGTTGGCGGGGACTTCGGTCCGGATGAAGATCCGGCGATACAGGTCGCACCGGGCCAACAGTTCGTCGTGGCTGCCCAGGTCAACGACCCGGCCGCGCGTCAGCACCAGAATTTTGTCCGCCTTGCGGATCTGCGCGATGCGATGCGTGATCAGGAAGGTGGTGCGATCCTGCATCACGTTGTTGATGGCCCGTTGGATTTCGTCCTCGGTGGCACTGTCCACGGCACTGGTCGAGTCGTCGATGATCAGGATGCGCGGGTTCGTCAGCAGGGCCCGCGCGATGGCAATCCGCTGGCGCTGGCCGCCGGACAGCGTCACGCCCCGTTCCCCGATCACCGTGTCGTAGCCGTCCTGGGAACCCATGATGAACTCGTGGGCCTGGGCCGCCCGCGCCGCCTGCTGAATGCGTTCGTCGTCGAGTTGGCCGCCCCCCAGGCCGAAGCCGATGTTCTCCCGTAGGGTTCGGGAGTACAGGAATATGTCCTGCTCGATCATCGAGATTTGGCTGCGCAGGGACTCGAGGTTCCAGTCGCGCACGTCCACGCCGTCCACGACCACAGCCCCGCTGTCGCAGTCGAAGATGCGATTGACCATCTTGGTCAGGGTGGACTTGCCGGAGCCGGTCTGGCCGACAATGGCGATGCATTCGCCGGGCGACACCTGGAACGAAACCTCCTCGAGGGTCGGGGAGACATCGTAGCTGTAGGTCACCCGGTCGAAGACGACATGGCCGCGCAGCAGGGCGCGGTGGCCGGTCTGGTTCTCGTCCAGTTCCGTGTCCTGCTTGATGATATCCAGGATGCGCCTGGCGCCTGCCATGCCCATTTGGACCAGGGTAAACGAGAAGATGGAGATGAAGGTGGGAAAGCGCAGCAGGTAGCCCAGGCTCATGAAGGCCACCAGGTCGCCGATGGTGATCTGGCTCTGCGTGACCAGCCACAGGCCGTGGCCGAACATCAGCGACAGCGCGATGCCCATGTACAGCATGGGCCAGTAGGTGGCCTGAATGCGACCCTGCTCCATGAAGTACCGCCGGTGGGCCGCCGCAGCCTGCAGGAACTTGCGCAGCTCGAAGCCTTCGCGTGCCGCCGACTTGACCAGTTCGATGCCCGTGATGGACTCGTTGAGCGTGGTGTTCATGCGTCCGAAGTTCATCTGCATCGCGCCCGACACCGGCGACAGCTTGCGGTTGAACCGACGCAGGGCGATCAGGAACACCGCGATGTAGACCAGCGGCACCACCAGGAGCTGGAGGTGGATGGTGCCGATCATGGCAATCGGGAAAATGATGAACAGCACCGAGTCGTAGATCAGGGCGATGCCGGGGGTGATCATCATGCCCAGCTGCCTGACGTCGTCCGTGGATCGGGCCATGATGTCGCCCGTGCGCTGCCGGTTGTGGAAGGTTTGGCTCTTGCCCAGCAACGAGATTTCGAGTTCCTCCCGCACATCGCGCTGCAACCGGGACCCCAGCACCTCCTTCATGAAGCCGCTCACAAGATCGAAGACGGTCCTGACCGCGACCGCAATGCTGATGGTGACCACCACGCGCAGCAGGGCCGCCGGCGCCTCGTCGCCCAGCGAAATCGTGTCGACCGCCGTTCCGCCCAAACGCGATCCCCAGGCATAGAGGAAGCTCGCCACCACGGCCGCCCCCAGGGCCAAGACCAATACGCCGGCGTGTCGCATGACGTGGGACGCGATCCACCGGATCGGCGAAGCCCGGTTGTAGCTGTATTCATTGCTGATGCTGAACTCGCGACGCGGAACAGCTGTGGCGGACGAAGTCATGGGGGACGGGGTGCGGGCGATGAGCGAAGTTCGTTCCAGGCAAAAGGGCGGAAGATTGTACGCAACTTCCCGCGCGATGTCAGATTCCGGCGCGCATTGAACGCCCAATCGGACCGCGGACCCGGTGGCTCCGGCAGCGCGCAATCAATGCTAGGGATACCTGTCGCGGCGCGGTCCAACTCAACTGGCCGGGTCAGGGCAATCGCATTCCAATTTAGGTAGTGCCGGCCATGGGTAGGATGGGATGCTTCATTCCGTCCCGGAGTCTCCCCCATGGCCGACACCGTTCCCGTGCCTCTGGTTTCCCTGTTCGCCGAGGTCGAGGATCCATGTCGCCCCCAAACCCGACGGCATGCCCCGGGGACATTCTCCCGATTGCGACCCTGGCCGTCATCTGCGGTGCCGGCCGCGGGACCGAGGTCGAGCTGTTCGGGCGCCAGAAGCAGGCCTGACCGACCATGTTCCTGGCCCTGCCGCACGGGATCCCCTTGCACGACACCTTCGGACGCGGCTTTTTGCCGTTGGACCCCGCCCCACTGGAGGTCTGCCTTGTGTGCTGGGTACGGTCGCTGTCGGAGGCCCTGAGGCGGCGCACCAGACGCCGTTCATACACGCCGGTGGCTTCACACACCGCCTGTGTGGTCCCCGCACGGCCCCTGTGCTGCAGCAAGCGGCGGATGCCCGGACCGTGGTTTGCGAAGCGGTGCACGGGACTTGCCCCAATGACTACATCCCACAGGGCCTTGGACACAGCGATACCCGTGACCGCCATGTTCCGACTTCCCTGCGTACCATGCCGGTATCCTGGTCCTCCACACTTGTGGATGCGGGCCAGACGCCCTTGTATCGGTTCGGAGCGACAGCGATCGTGAGAGGGGTGCCCTACGGTGTTGCGGTGCCGTGCAGAAGTAGTCTCTGCCGCGCCCAGTGGCGAACGGCGCGCCCCTCCCACCAACCCCACGGATTGGGGAATCCGCAGGTCAATACATCAGTTGCTGAATAGTTACGACCATGGTCCGTAGGTGTAATCGGACCCGTCTTTGGCTTTGGCTCGAATCTGAAAGTGGCAGGGGGTAGACACACATGAGTAACTATGGCTAGTTGCCGTCGCCGCTGCCGTGAGGGTGGTGGTTACGGTCGTGCTCGTGCAAGGGCTGGTTGAACACACGCTGATCTCGAAGCTGTCGAGTTGCGCATGGGAGTATGAGTTCCATGTAAGAGATACCGGGTTCGCACCTGATGCCACCAAGCCGGTCACGGCCGGCAGGGGTTCCTTGGCCGTCGTGTGTGACACCGGCGGGGATGACCAATCCGAATCCGCATAGTCGGAACTCGACGTGGCCGCGGCTTGGATGCGGAAATGGTACGCGGTGTTGCGGTCCAGTCCGGTAACCGTGCTCGTTGTGGCTGAAGCCGCCGGCGTGACGGTTGCCGCGGGGGTTCCGGTGCAGCTGGCATTGCCACACCGCTCCAGACGGAAGTTGGCGTGATTGGCCGGATTGGGTGCCGTCCAGGACAGGTTGATGCTGGAGTGGGCAGGCGATCCCGCCGCGGCGGTCAAGCCGGCCACCTGTGGCAGTTTTTCCTTGGCGGTCCTGCCTTGTACGGTGGAGGACCAGGCCGAATCCTCAAAGCCGGAATTCGGCGCGGCGACAGCCCGGATGCGGAAATGGTACGGGGTGTTGCGGGTCAGTCCGGAAGTAACCGTATGCGATGTGGCCGAAGCCGCCGGTGTGCCGATGTCCGTGGGGGTTCCGGTGCAGCCGGCATCGCCACACCGCTGCAGCAGGAAGCTGTTGTGATTGGCCGGAGAGGGTGCCGTCCAGCTCAGTCTCATGCTGGAGTGAGAGACTGGCGCGGCGGCCAAGCCGGCCACGAGCGGCAGAGGCGTGGTGGTGGGAGGGGTATCGGTGCTAGCGACGATGACGGGAGGGGCATCGGTGGTGGTGGTCGTCGTCACGGTGGCCGACACGGGAGCCGGTGACGATACCCGGGACGGCGTGCGGTCCCCCGTACGCGTTTGCGTGGACCGGATGCGGATGCCGCACACCTCGCTGATGACATGCCCCTGCCGGGTCAAGGCCGCGGCGATGGCCAGATCGCGGCCGCGCGGCACGCTGTCGAACAGGACGCTGGTCGCGCCTGCCGGGGCCGTGCCGACGATGGCGTCCGCACCGCCGTCAACGATGACTGTCACCACAGGTTCGAGCAGGGTCGGGGAGTCCTGCGGATTGGCCACCCGTTGCCAGGACACGCGCAGCTCACCGCCTTTCAGGCCGCGCGCCGCCTGCAAATCCTGGGGACACGCCACCCGTTGGTGCCGCGGGCAGGAGCGATAGTGCGCCTGAAAGGCAGGATGTTCCGCCAGCACGCCCCCCCCCGAATAGCGGTACGGTTATGCAAAGAAACAGGATGGGAAAGCCAAGACGGGCCACGCGGCGCACGGTTGCAGTCTCGTTGGACGGTACCGGCCACAGACTCCATATTCCGCATGTGCGCCGACGTGAGCCTTGGAGAGTGCTGTGGGCTGTGTGCCGCCCATCATATGTCATTTGGACATTGAAGACAACGGACCCATATCGAAATGCCACGCCCCTTTCGTTGATTGGGGGGCGGGGCACCGGTCCCCGCCCTGTCAACCTTGCCCTGGTGCGGGGCAATTGAAGTCCTGCCGCCGCCTGGCCGCCTGGGACGCACAGGCCGCGTCCAGCCACCTGAAACGCGGCCTGTTCACCGTTGCCTGTCACGGGTGGCGCAAGCCCTGCGCCGCTCGGTCCACGGTCTCCCAAAACGCCACCACACCCCAAAAATGCGCCTGGCGGGGCGTTGGGGGCCTGCGTGAACAGGTTGTCCGACATTGGCAAGGCCGGCTCCAGGGTTAATCGAATCGGCATGCAATGGCCCTGCCGGCCGGGCAGTGACGCGGAGTGCTACAGGCCCTTGTGAGAGTAAGATGTTGCCGACACTTGGCATGCCTTGTGCTGCGACGGCCCTGCCGCGGGTCAGGAACCATCCGATGACGTCTCCCCTTCAGTTGCAAGCCGAAAGCCGCATGGAAACCGGCACAGTGACCGCGATGGAAAGTCCGGGTGCGGTGACATGAGAGCCCTCGTTTGCGGAGCGGCCGGATTCGTGGGCAGCCACCTGGTTGCACGCCTGTTGGACGACGGCTGGCATGTCCTCGGAGTGGACTCCTTCCTGACAGGCAATCTGAAACGCAATCTGGGACCGGTGCTGGACAGGCCCGGGTTTGAATTCCTGGAAGCGGACATCGTCCGGTCCATGGCGGTCGACGGTCCCCTGGATGCGGTCTTGCACCTGGCCAGTCCGGCCAGTCCAGTCGATTTCTCGTCCCTGCAGTTGGAAATCCTTCGGGTTCACAGCCACGGCATGTGGAACCTGTTGGAACTGGCCCGGGCCAAGGACGCGCGGTTCCTGTACACCAGTTCCTCCGAGGTGTATGGTGATCCGGAAGTCCATCCGCAGCGCGAAGACTATGTGGGCCATGTCGATCCGATTGGCATCCGTTCCTGCTACGACGAGGGCAAGCGGTTCGGCGAGGCCCTGGTCATGGCGTACCATCGGCGGCACGGCCTGCGGACGTCGATCGCCCGCATCTTCAACACCTACGGGCCCCACATGCGTCCGGACGACGGCCGCGTCATCCCCAGTTTTGTGTCGTCCGCGCTGCGCGGCGAACCGGCCTGCATCTTCGGCGACGGTTCGCAAACCCGCAGCTTCTGCTATGTGGAGGACACCGTCGAGGGCCTGTGTCGGCTTCTGAACAGCGATCTGCGGGAACCTGTCAATCTGGGCAACCCGGACGAGCGCACGATTCTGGAGTTGGCGGAGATCATCAACGACTTGGCCGGCAACGAAACGGATTGCGTGTTCCGCGAACTGCCGCATGCAGACGACCCGAAACGCCGGCAACCCGACATAACCAGAGCCCGTCGTCACTTGGGCTGGGAACCTCGGGTCTCCTTGCTGGACGGGCTGGACCGGACGGTTGGCTGGTTCCGGCAGGTATTGGACAAGGAATCCGATGAACCAGTCTGACATCCGCAACTTCTGCATCATTGCCCACATTGACCATGGCAAGAGCACCCTGGCCGACTGCCTGCTCGAATACACCGGTGCGGTTGCCAACCGGGAGATGCAGGCCCAGCATCTCGATTCCATGGAGCTGGAACGCGAAAAGGGCGTCACCATCAAGGCCAGTGCCGTGCGCATGCCCTGGTCGGACGGGGAGCGAACCTGGCAGCTGAACCTAATCGATACGCCGGGCCACGTGGACTTCTCCTATGAGGTGACCCGTGCCTTGACTGCCTGCGAAGGAGCGGTGCTGGTGGTCGATGCGACCCAGGGCATTCAGGCACAGACCCTGGCCCACCTGTACACCGCGATCGATCTCGATCTCGAGATCGTGCCGGTCATCAACAAAATCGACCTGCCTTCCGCCTGGCCCGACCGAGTTGCCGAGGAGCTTGAAAGCCTCCTGGGTGTCGATGCGGATGCCATTCCCCGTATCAGCGCCAAGAACCATGTCAACATTGACAGCGTCCTGCACGCCGTCATCAGGGATGTGCCGCCCCCGACGGGCGATCCCGCCGGCCCCCTGCGCAGCCTGGTTTTCGACTGTCACTACGACTCCTACAAGGGCGTGATTGCCCATGTCCGCGTGGTGGACGGCGTGTTGCAGGCCCGGCAACCCCTGCGCGCGGTCAATACCGAGGTCAAGGTGGAGCCGGTGGAGATCGGGTATCTGACTCCCACCCCGGCTCCGCGATCCACGCTGGAAACGGGTGAAGTGGGGTATGTGGCCACCGGCCTCAAGAGCGTCAGGGACCTGGAGGTCGGGGAAACCCTGACGCTGGGCCAGGCCGCCGCGGTGGAATCCCTGCCGGGCTACCAGGCGATGAAGCCGATGGTCTTTTCCGGCCTGTACCCGGTGCGGGCCGAGGACTACGACGACCTGCGGGACTCCCTGGAGAAGCTTCAGCTCAACGACGCGGCCCTGTCCATCCAACAGGAAGTCAGCCATGCCCTGGGGTTCGGGTTCCGGGTGGGCTACCTTGGCCTCTTCCACATGGAGATCATCCAGGAGCGTCTGGAACGCGAATACGAAATGGACGTGATCTTCACCTCGCCCTCGGTGCAGTACGAGGTGGGACTGACGGACGGCACGCGTCTGTTCATCGACAGCCCGGTGGACATGCCGGAGCCGACCCGCATCGACTACATCGCGGAACCGTGGTGCGATGTCAGCATCTACACGCCGTCGGAGTTCATCGGGGCCGTGATGAACATCACCACCGGCCGTCGCGCGGAAGTGAAGTCGCAGGAGTGGCTGGACACGGAACGCGTGGAGCTCACCTATCGCATGCCGCTGTCCGAAATCATTGTCGATTTCTACAACGAGCTGAAGTCGGCCACCCGCGGGTTTGCCAGCCTGGACTACCAGTTCGACAGCTATCGCCCCTCGGACATGGTGCGGATGGACATTCTCGTCAACCAGCAGCCGGTGGATGCCATGAGTGTGATTGTCCACCGGGACAAGGCTCATCCCTGGGGCCAGAAACTGGTCAGCAAGATGAAGGAACTTATTCCGCGTCAGATGTTCCAGGTTCCCATTCAGGCGGCGTTGGGCAACAAGGTGATCGCCCGGGCCAATGTGCGGGCCCTGCGCAAGGACGTGCTGGCCAAGTGCTATGGGGGCGATGTCACACGCAAGCGCAAGCTGCTGGAACGCCAGAAGGAAGGGAAGAAGCGCATGAAGATGGTGGGGCAGGTGGAAATCCCCCAGGAGGCATTCATGTCGATCTTCAGCCTGGCGGATGACTGAGAGCCGTCAACTGGCTCTGCTGCGCAGGCACGGGATTCGACCGAAGCGGTCGCTTTCGCAGAACTTTCTCGTTGACGAGTCCTGGCTCGGGCGCATTGCCGACGCCGCCCGGCTGGATCGGGATGCGCTGGTCCTGGAGATTGGGGCCGGCCTGGGTGGCCTGACGCATTACTTGGCCGAAGCGGCCCGCCAGGTCATCGCCGTCGAACTGGACGATGTTCTGGCCGGAATTCTGGAAGGCGAGTTCGCCGATCGCCCCAATGTGCGGATCCTGCACGCGGACGCCACGGTTGTGGACCCGTCCGCCCTGGCCTGGGACGGGGATGTGCGGACCTTGGGCTTTGTGGCCGTGGGCAATCTGCCCTACCACGCCGGCAACCGCATTCTCCGTCACCTGTATACCGGATCGGCTCTCCGTCCGAAGCGTGTTGTGGTCCTGGTCCAGTCCGATGTGGCCGATCGCATCTGTGCCCGGCCGGGCGACATGTCCCTGCTGTCCGTTGGTTGCCAGCTGCATGCGGCCGTCAAGCCCCTGCTGCGCTTGCCGGCGGGGGCGTTTCTCCCGCGGCCCAGGGTAAGGAGCACCCTGTTGGAGTTGACGACCCGTCCGGATTTGCCATGTCCGTCCGATGTCGAGGACGTGATGCGGGTGGCCCGCGCTGCGTTCGGGCAGCGGCGCAAGCAATTGGCCAAGACCCTGGCCGCCGCCTTGGCCGTGCCCAGGCAGCGGCTGGCGGAGAACCTGCGTGGTGCCGGGATCGATCCGACGCGCAGGCCCGAAACCCTGTCGGTTGACGAGTGGAGGGCGGCTGCCTCCGCCGCAGCCGCGGTGCGCCGCCCTAAATGAGTGTGTTCAGCCTGACGCGGGTGTTGCGCCAGGCCACCGGGGACAGGCCCAGCTTGTGGCGCAGGGCTTCCGGAGCAATCCCTACGCGCAGATCGCCCACTGCCGCGGTCCAACGCAGCACCTCGAAGCCGACCTTGCAACTGACGGGGCCGGCCTGTCTGCCCAAGTCCTCCAGCTGGTATTCCAGGTTGCGCGCCGTGCAGTCGAACACCGGCGCGTCGTCGTCCTTGTCGGCGGCGTACTGGTTGCGGTAGGCATCCAGGATTGAGCCGAAGTTGCGACTCAGGGGCAGGTGCCGGTCCCGGTACGCCGGTTGGCCGTCCCCGCTCCGGACATGGACCAGGGCGCGCCCGCCGAATGTGAAATCCGAAAAGCGAAGGCTGGTGACCTCCTTCTTCTTCATGCCGGTTTGCAGCAGAAGCTGCAGCAGCAACAGCGGCCTGGCATCCGGATCCTGGCCTTTCCAGAAGATGTCGCTGGCCTTCTGGTTCAGCCGCTTGATGTCGCCTGTATTGAGGATGGTCGGCACGTGCGGATCCGCTGCGACCCGTTTGAGGCCCTGGGTCGGATCCTCCTGCAGGTGTCCCTCCTGGATCAGCCAGCCGAAGAAGGACCGTGTCGACGTGATGCGGCGGGACAGGGTCTTGTTGTTGCAGGGTGCCTTGCGCTCCTTCTGCATCCAGTCGAAGTAGGTCTCCAGATTCCCGAGCGTCAAACTGCTGACACTCAGGTGCTCCGGGAAGTACTCGGTCAGGATTTGGATGTCGCTGGCAAAGGCCCGTTTGGTGTTCTCCGCAAGGTCGGAGGCGGCCAGGTGGGTGCCGTACCGGACCAGCTGTTCGCCCAGCGAGTCCTGTTGGCCTGCGGGAGGCGCGGGCGGAACGGCAGCGGGGCGGCTGTCGTTCCGCACACGCCGCGTTCGTTCGTCATTAACGTCGATTTCGATCAGGTCAGCGTCTTTGCCTGTCATTGCGGTTCGTGTACTGATGCGCTGGAATGCCCCCGCAGGGGCAGGAACTCGGACCGCAGGGCCGTGGGTGCAGCGTTCTCTCGTCGGGGGCCGGCAGTCCTCCGTGGCAGTGGGGGGACATGCGGTCACACACCCATGAGTATACCGTTATAACCGATCGTGCCCAAGTTGATTGCGCGTAGGCAAAGCATGCGGGGATGCGGCGTGGGCGGCCGTGCCCCGCCGCGGGACGGATCAGTATTCGCGGCACTCGGCATTCAGCCATCCCGACCTGAAATCCGCAACCGAATTGGCTTCGGGGTTGTACTGATGACGCCACGTGCAGCCGTTGTCGTTGCCCAGGAGGTGCAGCGACACGGATGTTTCGGCCGATGTGGTCCGCACCTTGTGAATATCGTTATCGGGTGTCAGCCGATAGTGGTCACCGGGTGTCAGATGCAGCACCTCGGAAAGGGCCAGGGGCGTGCTGTCGTCTGCGCGGGACCCCGCGACCCGGTACACCGTTTCCTCCTGCGTGCCCCTGTAGATCCCTACCAGACCCCAGGTCAGGTGATCGTGGACCGGCGTTTCGCTACCGGCCGGCACCACCAGCGACGAAAAGGCCAGATCGCCATCCGCCGCACGGTACAGGAGCCACATGCCGATGCCTCCGCCCATTCCGCTGCTCTCCGAAGGGTGCATGAACCGTGCGGGCAGCCAGGCATCATCCGCCAACAGCTCTTCGAAGGACGGCTCCAGGCGATCCAGCAGTTCGGGCAGGGAACCGGCCGAGGATCTTGCCTTCTGCACGGACTTGATGAACCGCCTCAGTTCCGGGCAGTCAAGGATCCATTGCTCTTGGTTTGCTTCAGTGTTCATAAAGGAAGTTCATGAAAGGAACAGGCGTGGACCGGGCCCCGAAAGGCTCTGCCTCCCTCCACTGTAGATCAAGCGCGAATCCTGGTCGCATCCGAGCAGTGTGCAATCCGCCGGCCTGTGGTTCGGCGATCGGGACCGCGTGGACTGTGCTCGGCAACGGCGAGTTGGCGTCCGCGCAACCGCGTGAAGAGTCTTCCGTTGCATGCAACCAGCAGGTCGGCCGGTCGCGGACTGGCGGTTGTCCATGCCGTTTCAGGGCCTTTCTGGTGCTACAATCCGGCCGGTCGGCGCGAGGGTGACGATGCCTCGCGAAGTTCCCGTACTGAGGCCCCTGCAAGGATGCGCAGCAACTATCGAAGACATTTCCTGTACGCGGGGATCCTTGTAGTCGTCTTCACACTGGTCATCCAGTGGATTTTGGACTTGTCGCTGCCGCTGCCCGCCATCCAGGGCAGTGCCCAGTCGGCCGCCATCGACAACCTGATTGGCCAGCATGTCTGGCTCATCGCCGGTGCCGGCGCGCTGGTTCTGGTGATCATGGGCTACTCGATCGTCGCCTTCCGGGCACGACCGGGCGAGGAGGACGAGGAGGGCGACTATTTCCACGGCCACTCCGGCTTGGAAATCGCCTGGACCGTGATTCCCCTCATCGTCGTGACGATTTACGGGGTTATCGGAGTTCAGGTTCTGGCACAGGTTACCGCGCCGCAGGACAATGAATTGACGGTCGAGGTGGAGGGTCTGCAGTGGAGCTGGCGGTTCGCCTACCCGGAACACGGGGAATTCCAGACCGTGGAGATGGTGGTTCCGGTCAACCAGCCGATTCTGCTTTCGATGTCGGCCGTGGATGTCCTCCATTCCTTCTGGGTGGTGGAGTGGCGCGTCAAGCAGGACCTTGTGCCCGGCATCACCACGGAGTTGAGGGTTACCCCCACGGAGGTGGGCGAGTTCCAGCTGCGCTGCGCCGAACTGTGCGGCCTGCGCCACGCCTACATGCTGGCGGATGTGCGGGTGGTTTCACAGGAAGACTTCGATGCCTGGATTGACGAGCAACTGGAGTAGGTCGGCAACGGGACCGTGAATGCGGTCCGGTCATTGCGGAGATTGCCATGTTAATGCAGTTGGGTCTGACCCGTGGCCTCATCTACCAGGCGGCCGGTACCGTCCTGGGGATGGTGGTGGCAATGGTTTGGCGCCTCTTGGCCGGGATGGAACTATGGGACCAGGAAGTGGTCTTTGTGGTCGGCGGCCTGGTGGGTGGCTTTGCGTTCATGTGGGGCGTGGGGGCCATTGACGACTGGCTGGAGTGGTGCCGCGGCAAGGCAACGCCCCTGGTGCATGGCCCGCCCCGGGACAAGCCGGCGTGGACCCGGTATTTCTCCACCGACTACAACCACAAGGTCATTGGCATCCAGTATTCCGTGACCTCGTTGCTGATGCTGATGATTGGCGGTTCCTTCGCCCTGATCTTCCGGGCGGAACTGGCACAGGCCGATCTGCAGTTCCTCGGCATAGGCATGTACAACAAGCTGATTGGCCTCCACGGCTGGGCCGTGATCGCCGCCATCCTGCTGGGCGTGGGGGGCATGGCCAACTATCTGGTGCCGCTGATGATCGGGGCCGAGGACATGGCCTTTCCCCGGCTCAATGCCTTTGCCTTCTGGATCAACGTGCCCGGTGCCCTGCTGTTGCTGGCCAGTGCCTTCCTCGGCGGGTTCGATGCCGGCTGGACCGCCTACCCGCCGCTCAGCACCCAGGGGCCGGTTGGCTACCAGTTCCTGTTCCTGGCCATCTACTTCGTGGGTCTGTCCTCCATCCTGGGCTCGCTCAACCTGCTCGTGACCATTCTGACGATGCGGCCCAAGGGCATGGACCTTTTCCGCATCCCGATCTTCTGCTGGGCCGTGCTGGCCACAAGCCTGATTCAGCTGACGGCCACGCAGGCCATCGGCACCGCCTTCCTCATGGGATTGTCGGAACGGGCCCTGGGCATGGGTTTCTTTGATCCGGAAGGCGGCGGCAACCCCATCCTCTTCCAGCACATCTTCTGGTTCTATTCCCATCCGGCGGTCTACGTGTTTGTGCTGCCGGGTCTGGGCATCATCAGTGAACTGCTGCCGGTGTTCTCGCGCAAACCCCTGTTCGGTTACCGGTGGATTGCCCTGTCCAGTCTGGCGATCGCCCTGGTCGGGTTCCTGGTCTGGGGCCACCACATGTTCACCTCGGGCTATTCGCAGTACCTGCGGATCCCCTTCATGATCGCGACCCTCCTGGTGGCGGTCCCCACCGGGGTCAAGTTCTTCAGCTGGGTTGCAACCATGTGGGGAGGCCGCCTCCGCTTCCCGACGCCGATGCTCTTCACCCTGGGTGCCATTTCGGTCTTTTTGCTGGGTGGCCTGACCGGGCCCATTCTGGCAACGGTCGCCTCCGACCTGTACCTCCACGACACCTACTTCGTGGTCGGCCACTTCCACGCCACGCTGTTCGGCGGTTTCGTGTTCCCGTTCTGCGCTGCGATCTACTTCTGGTTCCCCAAGATCACCGGCAGGATGTACAACGAAGCCCTGGGCAAGCTTCACTTCTACATCATGACGCCGGCCTTCTGGTTGATGAGCATCGGCCAGATGACGGTCGGTACAATGGGCATGCGGCGCCGCATCGTGGACTACGACCCGACATTGGGCGGAGGATTGATTGAGGCGCGGCACCTGGAGACCACGATTGCCGCCTTCCTAATCGGCCTCTCCATCCTGATCATGATCTACAACCTGGTGACCAGCGCGGAAATCGGTGTCCGGGCGCCCGCCAATCCGTGGCGTTCCCGTTCGCCGGAATGGCAAATCCCCTCGCCGGTGCCGGAGCACAGCTTCGCCGCCCCGCTGCAGGTGGTGGGTGAACCGTACGACTACGGCCTGGAGGAGGAATACGTCGTCATGGACGAATCCCAAGCTGGCCACGCGCAGGCACACTGAGGCTGCGCGCGTTCCGAATCACCCCTGAACCGACCCCACACCCTGAAGCGTTCATGAAGAATTCATCTCCATTCCGGCAAGGCATTGTGGTCGGGATTGCCCTGTTCATCCTGACGGTGATCGAGTACGTGGTTGCACTGCTGACCGGCAGCGCGACGATTCTGCTGCTGCTCGGCGCGGCCAAGGGTGTGTTGGTGGTCTACTACTTCATGCACATTTCCAGCCTCTGGCGGGAAGACGAGGGACATTAGGCGATGAGTGCACTGGCGGCCGATGCCATCGAGGTCTACCGCACTGCCACCCGGAACAACCGGATGGGCATGTGGTTGTTCTTCTTTTCCGAACTGTTCCTCTTCGGGGGCCTGCTGATTACCCGGTTCGCCCTGTGGGTGGACGAGGATGGCCGCATCATCCGGCCCGAACTCGACCAGAACGTCGGGCTCATTGTGACGGTGGTCCTGCTGGCCTCCAGCTACTTCATGAACCGGTCCGAGGTGGCCATTGCCAACGGCCGCAAGCGCGACTTCCTGGTCAGCCTGTGGATTACCGGGTTCCTCGGCGTCGTGTTCCTGGTGGGCGTGGTGATCTTCGAGTGGGGCCTGATTCACCTGCCCTTCATTGAACATCACATCGGGCCCACGGACGGCGTCTTCGGGGCTGTCATCTTCGGCATGACGGGCATGCATGCCATCCACGTGATTACCGGAGTCGCCTTCATCGTGGTGGTCTGGCGCAACGGCAAACGCGACGTGTACACCGAGGAACGACACTGGGGCGTCGAGGCCTGTGCCATCTACTGGCACTACGTGGACCTGGTCTGGATCTTCTTCTATCCGGCCATCTACCTGATCGGGTACGCCGTTCACTAATCCGACCCCTTTCGGGTACCCGCCCCTGACAGTGAACCCGGTACTGCAGGCGGCCCTCGCAACCTGGGAATGGCGGCCCTCGGTGTTGGCCGTTACCTTTCTTGCCGCCGGCCTCTATGCCGCGGGATGGGTCGGACTCCGTCGGCAGGGCCGGATTCGTCTGGCTGCTTGGTGGCGATTGACCGCCTATCTGCTGGGTTTGGCTCTGCTGCTGGCCGCCCTGCTGTCCTTCATTGATGTCTACGGTGCCCTGTTGCTGTTTGTGCACATGGTGCAGCACGTTCTGTTGTTGATGCTGGTGCCGGTCCTCCTGTTGTGGGCCAACCCGTTCCCCGTGCTGTTGTATGGGCTCCCGGTTGCGGTCAGGCGCGCCGTGGTTCGCTGTCTGCATCCCGAGGCGCGCTTCCGGCGGGAGACGCGACGCCTGACCCATCCGGGGGCTTTGTATGCGCTGTACATTGGCGCCATCGTCCTGTGGCACGATACCGGCCTGTACAACCTGGCCCAGGGCAACGGGCTGATCCACGATCTGGAGCACATCACGTTCTTCGTGGCCGGCATGCTGTTCTGGTGGCCGGTCATGGGGGCCGCACCGCGGATCCACCATCCCACCTCGCTGGCCGGCCGGATGGCGGTGCTGTTGCTGTGCGTGCCCCCGCACGTGGTGATTGGAGCCCTGCTCAGTTTTGTTGAGAACCCGGTGTACGAACACTATCTGACGGTGCCGCGGCTCTGGGGCATGGATGTGATGCAGGACCAGCGGCTGGCCGGCATCATCATGTGGATCCCGACCGGGATGATGTACATCGCGGGTGTGGTCATTCTGCTGGCGCGCCACCTGAACCAAGCTGCACGTCGTATTGGTTCCGGCCTGGACCGCAACGGAGTGGAAGCAACATGAGGATGCGTCCTGTCCGTGTCGGACACCGTTCTCTGCGATGGTCGCTCGCGGCCGCATTGGCCTTGTCGCTGCTGTTGCCGGTGTCGGTGGTGTGGGGACACGGAGGTGGAGAGCCGTTCCTGTCGGATGTGGCGGCCGGACCCTACAGCCTGTACGTATGGCTGGACCCGCTGCCGGCCCAAACCGGAGAGCTGCACGTTACGGTGTCGGTCAACGCTCCGGTTGATGGCACATCCGAGCCGGTGACTGGTTTGCCCGTGCTGATGCGCGCCCGTCATCCCGACGGATGGGAAGTCGAAGCGTCGGCCACCCACGAGAACGCGCTCAACAAGCTGTTTTACGAGGGACGATTGGACTTGCAGCAGGTCGGAACCTGGACCATCAACCTCCTGATTGGAGATGGTCCGGATCAGGTCGTCCATTCCATTGACGTGGATGTCGCGGCCACACCAAGCGCCTGGCAGGCATTCCTGGACTGGTTCAGGGCCCTATTTGGTCGAAACTGACATGACCGCCCGCGCGACTTCGTCCTCCGAGACCCCCTCGGAACTGCAAACACCTCCGCATCTGCTGCGCGTGCTGGTGTCGCGACGCTGGTGGCCGGCAACGATACTCATCCTGCTGGGCATGGCAGGCCTGGCCCAGCTCGGGTTTTGGCAACTGGACCGTCTGGAATGGCGGCGCGGCATGAACACGCAAACCCTGGCCCGGCTGAATGCGTCCCCGGTAGCCGTCACCGACAACACAGTTTGGGAGGACGACTGGCATGACCGGCAGGCAGTGGCCCGGGGCGTCTTTGACTACCGCAACCAGATTGGCATCAAGAACCGTTTCTACAAGGAGGAGGCCGGGATTCACCTCCTGACGCCGATGCGGCTGGAAGGTTCGGACCAGATTCTGATGGTTGACCGGGGCTGGATTCCGCAAGCCTGGGTGTCCGGCGACTGGTCGCAGTACGATGAGGGCGAAGGGCTGGTGGAGGTGCGGGGTCTCCTGCAGGATGCCAACCCCCACCCGACCGGTACGGAGGTCGACACGATGCCGGGGGGATTGCTGCACCGGGAAGATTTGGAACTGCTGAGCCGTGTTCTGGAACTGGACGTGGCTCCGATGTTCCTGCTGCAGCAGCCGGCCGAGGGGGCTCCACAGGATTGGCCGCGGCGTCAGCCGAAGGACCTGCACCTAAGCGAAGGCAACCACCTGAGCTATGCCATCCAGTGGTTTCTGTTCTCCCTCATCCTTGGCGCTGGCTATGTGCTCATGGTCCGGAAGCGCACACATCGGCCCGTAGAGGGCGAGCGGACTGTCTGACCCGCAGGGTTCAGCGCCACACTCCAATCCCGAGGTCCCTGGCTGTCGCCTCGGCCGTCGCCATCGCTGCGTGGTGCGCGGACGTGTCCGTAACGGGTTCGTACCGAGCCATGCCCTCTGCGATCATTTGCTCGTTGACCAGCAGACCCTCGCCGGTGAGGACATAGCGGAGCAACCGTCCGTCTCCATCCCTGTCGGTTTCTCCGGCAACCAGCAACACGTCGGCATTGCCCACCAGCAGCTGATTGAGCTTGGTCGCTTCGTTGTACAGTTCCTCGCCGGGATCGGGGCTGTCCGTGAACAGGTAGCGGACCAATACCGGTTGCCCGTCCACTTCGACCTCAATGGTGTCTCCGCTGAGGACACGGAGGACGCGCACGGGAAGAGGTTCGTTGTCCGAAACCTCGGATTCAGGTTTCGTCGTGGCGGTTGCGGGACCGGCTTCGGATGCCGTCACGGCCTCGCGCGGCGGGATGATCATGGTGCAACCGACGATTGTGGAGGCCATGCACAGGACCATGGCCCCGGCAATCATCCTTGACAGCCGCGATTGCAGGTTGATTGGTCGGGATGGGGTCCGGACGGGTTCAGACATGGCGGGTTGCAATTCCGGTTGAAGGTTTGGAGCAGGGCTTTCCGCCCTCCGGCAGTATTGAACGGCATTCTCCAGCCAGGCTCCAAAATTGTCAGTCAGCAGGACTGCATGCCTGCCGGCTGCAGTGCCGCAGGTTCGACCGACCGGGTGGGACATGACACCGGAACGCCCCATCCGTGGACACAAGGATTCCGTGTGCATAAAATTGGCGTATGGAGCGAAACAGCAGAGCGATCGTTCAACGGCTTCGGGCCGAGGGTTTCGAACCCGTGAAAGTGTCAGGGTCGCACTATTAGTTCCGCAAGGGTCCGCTCACGATGATCGTTCCGCATCCGCAGAAGGATCTTCCCGTGGGAACGGCCCGTGCCATTGCCAAGGCGGCCGGCTGGATATAAGGAGTATTGGACCATGCACTATGTAGCCGTGATCGACAAGGATGCAGGGAGCGCCTACGGAGTCCGTTTTCCCGATGTGCCCGGTTGCTTTTCGGCAGCCGATACCTTTGATGAGATCGTCCCAAACGCGATCGAGGCCCTGTCCCTGTTTTTCGAGGACAGGGAAATCATCCCGGCGCGCAGTATCGAGGCGGTCCGCGCGGAAGTAGCCAAGGACCTTGCCTCCGGTGCCGTTTTGATGATGATCCCGCATATTGCCGATCGCCGGCGGGTAGTACGGGTCAATCTGAGCCTTGACAAGGGACTTCTCGACACAATGGATGAGGCTGCGCGGGCACGTGGCATGACACGCTCGGCCTTTGTTGCCCAAGCCGCAACGAGGGAAATCTGTGATCCGGGCTGATGTTGGCTCCAGTACAGCATGATGTCCAATGATGGTCAAGGCGGAAGTCTTTCAGCAATATTACAGTTGTAGTTCGTGCTGTTGGTGTTTGCCATTGCCAATGGCAGGAATAACTACTGGGCCGGAACAGGGCTGCTTGGAAAGGCCGGTTCGATCCGAGGCCACCAAAAGCTGGCAGCCCACTGATCAGGAGGCGTTGATGAGTGAGGATTGGGTGTCAGGATGACTTCAGAGGCGACAATTGCGACCATGGTGGACCACATTGTTGAGCAGTTCGGTCCGTCTCGCGTCGTGCTGTTTGGCTCCCAAGCGCGTCGTCTTGGACCCGGACGCAGCCTGCAAACACCCCCTCCACGTCAGAGGCGGCTTGGACCAGACGATGGTGGAGGTCCCCCTCGCGTTCCCCGGCACCGTCATCGAGGAACTCCATAACCAGGTCCACCAGCTGATCCGCAGCGTGCGCGAGGCCCTCGGCGACATTGATCAACTGGAGCTGTAGGTTCAGGCCGCCAACCTGCAGGCCATCCTCGACGAGTACGACGCAGCCCATCCCACCGACGGTGACACCGATGATTGACCCCAAGACGCGCAAGCCGGGCCGGGCCCTGCAGCTGACGGTCGGCCACGTGGACGCGGGCCTGCAGTTGTAAGGTCCCAGGAGGTGTGAGGTCCTGCGCCCGGCTGTACTACCAGCCCTTGGGCGGCGGTGCTTCCCGCGGCGGTCGCAGCTGATCGGCATCCCGTGCGCCTGCTTCCGCATCGCCGAATAGATTGCGCCAGGTGTTGGGGTTGGTCATGACTGCGCCCACGCGTACCATCGCGTCGGCCGGCGGGCCGTGGCGCATCCAGTTCCTTTCGATCCGATCCAACGTCGCTTCCGGCACTAACCCGTCGCAAATCGTTCTCAGCCGGTTGGCCATCCGCACGTGATCCACAGGCACGGAGCCCCAACCGGCGAGTAATCCATCATCAATCCACAATTCGGCGTCATACCGCACATCGCGGACGGTTTTGCCCATCAGTTCCAGAATCTCGCCCTCCATGCGGCCGCAGGCTTGCTGCATGGTGAGCACCACATCGTGTGCGTTGTCGGACAGACCCTGCCATGCGGAAGTGTCGCCTGCATCACGCCGGTTTTCCTGGCAGCCGTCATCTGTCCCAACTGATCGCGCGTGAAGATGTCCACCAGCCAGCGCTGGTCGCGGGGCAACCGTTCGACCAGTTCCTCCATTTCATGGTGCCGGTCGAAAGGGATGCGCAGCGCGTGAAGGCGAGCCGTGATCGCGTTTTCGAGTGCGCCTTGGGCAAAGAACACATCCGCGTCGAGTAAGCCGGGCTGCACCAGTGCGTACAGCGCCTTGGACAGATTTCGGACACACGACTGCAGCAGCTTTTGAACTTCGGGCCACGGATTGTCCTGGGGCATGGGGGGCAGATGCTCTCCTGCGGGTGTGAGGCCGTAGCGTTGCACCTGCCCGGCGATGTGGGGCAGTGCGGTGCGGCAGCGAACGAACTCCGCCGTCGTGAAGGTAAACACCTGCACGTAGGGCGCAGCGTTGCCGTACACGGCCTTTGAGTGGGGCTTAACCTGTTTTCTGATTGCAGGCGCGGTGTTCTCCTCCACACCAATCACCGCCAGATCGATGTCCGACCCCGGTTGCCAGCTGCCGGTCGCCCGCGAGCCGAACAGCAGGACCTGGGCATCGGGCAGGTGCCGCTGCAGGGCTGACGCCACGGCCAGGGCGCGGGGATCAGGCGTACCGTGGCCCGCATTCAATGCGGGTGCGGCCACTTCCCGTTCAGGCACCGCAACGTGCGCTTGGCTTGCGGTTGGGTTCACAACAGTCATGCTGTCCACATGGTAGGGGTACCGACAACCAGGCCGCCCGCGGACGCAAGGGTGGGTGCTTCATTCTCGTTGATATTGGTTGCCGGCCGTCATGGGCACCCCCGTACAAGCGTGGTTCCCGCTGCCGCTTCAGCCCCTGCGTGAGGCGGGCCCGGGGCGTGAGGCGGGCCCACCAGCCTTCCAGCCGGTTGGTGGTGGCTGCGCATCCGATCGTTCCCGCGGGACACGAGATGCCGCAGCTGGCGCACCTCCGGGTCCAGGCGCACCCGTCCCCGGGCCATCGACGGTCATTCCCGCGCCAGCCGTGGCCGGATCGGCAACAGGACCCGGTCCCGGTGGGTCCGAGTATCCTCGTCAAGGCCCCGGATGTGCCGGCCCACGGTGCGCTGCCTATGCACGGCATACGGCTGGCGGTCCAGTCTCTACGCGTCCAGGGCCGGCCCTGGACGGGGGCGCCGTCGGTCGTCAGGACCCGCGCTCCCCGTCAGGTGGTACTTCTGTTGTCGGCTTTGGGGCTTGTCGGGGATGGTATAGGCAATCCTTCCATCGGCCAGGAGCACGCGGATTACCTTGTTGAGTTGACCGGACACGCGCTTCTGTCCCAGGTTGCGGGACAGGTCCGCCTTGGACATCGGCCCATGTGCCAGTTGCCGGAGCACTCTGGCCGGCAGCGACTCTGGCTGCAACTTGGGCTGCGACTCTGGCCGTGAGTCTGGCTGCAACTCTGGCTGTGTCGATATGCCTTGTGCAGTCGAAAGAGTCGAGGTACCGATATCCCGGCCCTCATCGTCGGAGGAAGGTTCACCTGCCGATCGCGTCCCCGTCAGGTGGTACTTCTGTTGTCGGCTTTGGGGCTTGTCGGGGATGGTGTAGACAATCGTTCCATCAGCCAGGAGCGCGCGGATTACCTTGTTGAGCTGACCGGACACGCGCTTCTGTCCCAGGTTACGGGACAGGTCCGCCTTGGATATCGGCCCATGTGCCAGTTGCCAGAGCACTCTGGCCGTCAGCGACTCTGGCTGTGACTCTAGCCGCGACTCTGGCTGCGGCGATGTACCTTGTGCAGCCGCGATTGCCGTGGTATCGGTTTCCGGGCCCTCATCGTTGGAGGAAGGTTCTGTCGATTCCGAGAATACAAACTCCAGTCGCAACCCGTCGGATTCCACGAGCCACTTTGGTTGGACCGTTCCTGCCGATTGGCAGGTCTCGACAATGCTTTCGATACCGCGTCCCCATGCCTCGATCATGCCGGCGCGGAAGAACGCATTCGCGATCCCCGGATTGTGCGGGGTCGAAGCGTGCGGTCCCAAGAGCCTGTCCAGAGTCCAGTCGGTTGGCAGGGTCCCCGGGTTCCACAACGAAATGCGATCGTCGTACACACGGATCTGAATTGGTGCCGGGTTGGCGTAGTCTCGGTGTGCGACCGCGTTCAGGACGGCTTCGCGCAGCGCTTCAGCAGGGGCTGGCGGGGTCTCCCGGCGGAAAATGCCCTCGTAGGAGACTTTCGCCTTTGAGTACTTCGTTCGCAGCAGGTCGACGGTGCGGTCAACCTGGATGAACAGGTTGCCTTCAATCACGTCCTGGTACGCGAGCTCCGTTGCTGATCGGAAGTAGCCGATCTTTACAAACGCACCCGCGAAGAAACGCGTTGGGTCGGGATGGAACAACAGTACCGCTGCACGCCGAAGGTGTTTGCCTTCGCGCAGATTCAGAAGTTCGATCAGATTACCGTCGGACTCGCCCGCCACCTTGGCTGGCATGCGGTCGCTGGCGACACCTCGCTGCCGAAACTCGTCCAATGTTCGGCCGTCCAGATCGCGAAGCCCAATCCCCGGCATCGGCGCGTCGTCCCAGTTGCGGCCATGTTTGCGGAGCAGAAACCGGTTTAGCGACGCACCTCTCAGGACCTGCTTGGTACTGCCGCTCCGGTAGTGGTATTCGCCCTTGTAGCTGATTGGATTGGGATGGGGATCGACTCTGATTTCCAAGTACTCCCTGCCCTCCTCCGATTTGAGGTCCACGTCAACGACAATGCCCAACAGGGACTGTGTCTTGTTGGGAATCTCCTCCAACAATCGCAGTGGATCCTGCACCCCAACAATCGCGCCACGGTCGTTCTTGCCGATGACCAACAGACCGCCCTGCGCATTGGCAAATCCGCAAATCCATTTCAAGTACTCGTCTCGCCAGGAAGACTTCCACTCAAGGTTTTGACTTTCGTCCATCATCACCGCCTTGGCGGTTGCTGTATTACTCACGCCGCGCCTTCCTTCAGAGATTCCGCACGTTGCCAAGACCGTGCTGTTCCGGGAAGTAGGTAGTTCGTTGAGGCTGTATCGTCCGCAACCCGTCGTCGCGGACGACAACGGTCGTGGACAAGACCGTTGTTGACCAATCCGGATGCTCGCCCAACGTGCCTCTGTACCCCGCTGCCATGGCCGTAGCCGGTCAGCCAGACATCGGATTTCTCACCGGAAGTGTAGGTTGCCGGCTGCCGTCGGGACGTGATTCTAATTCAGGTGGCATGCGAGGCACATGCAGGTCAACGAAACCGGCCCTCTGTCGCGCTGGCTTCATCAGTTTGCAGGTTATGGCCTGGTCATCTTGGGTGGGTTGCGCCGCAACACCAAGGTGTCAACCGTGAGGGCCGTGGCGGCACCGGTTGCTGCCAGCCTGAACGCCTCCCGTACCACGGGAAGGGGATCCACCAAACCTTTGGCAAAGGAATCAACACAGGTACCGGTCAGAACATCGTAGGCAAAGGGATGGCCTGAGGCGCGGATTGCCTCCAACCTCACTCGAGGGGCTGGAACACCTGCATTTGCCATGATCTGCAGAGCCGGTGCTTCCAATGCCCTGCAAGCGCAGTCCAGTCCCATCTGTTCTTCCGGATGGAGGCCGGTCACTTCGCGGAAGTTCCTGGCTGCGTGCACATAACCGAATCCGCCTCCGGGCACCACACCGTCCCTCATGGCATGCCCCACCGAGCGGATCCCTCGTTCCAGGATTCGTTTCAGCCACTCCCGCTCCACGTCCGTATCGGCTCCCACGCGGATCTGGCCTGATCCCAGATCCATGGCGGCAATGCGTCTCCGCAGCCAATCGGCTGACGGATCCTCCGCATCCAGAAGATCGCGCTTGACCCGCAGTTGGCGCGCGTATTCATGGATCCTGGCTGTCCGGCGGGGTTCGGGCACGATCCGAATCCCTTCCCGGTATACATCCACGGTGACCGCGTGCCCCAGGTCGTCGGGTTGCACCTTGTCCACGGATTTCGTGACGGGCAAACCCAGGATGGTGGCTCCTGTGAGGCAGGTCAGGTCCTCATAGGGACAATCCGCGGCCGAAGATGTGGGTTCGAATACGACCCCGGACACTGCCACGGGACTGTCGGAGTTCCGGTCGTTCAGGGCCAGCCAAGCCACCATGGTCTCGCTGAAACCCCGCGCCAAAATCAGCAGGTTGCCTTTTCGGGCATACAACGCGGCGGTCATCAGGGCGAGCATATCGTCGTCGTTGGCCAATTCGCCGTCGACCGCTGCCACAAGACAGTCGTTCATTTGCAGACGGTCTGCGTTGCCTTCCGGGTGGCTCCAATGCGCTGGTGACGCCTTGAAGGCGGCGCCAACCGTGTAGCGACTCTCCAGCACTCGGCCAAAGTGCTCTTCAACGTCGATGATGGCATCGGGACCCATCACATAGAGCATTTCGCCAATCAACGCCGCGGCTGGATCGTGTCCCGTCACGGTCCTGGCAGTCAGTGCCAATTGGTTTTCGTCGCATACGGGCCGGGCGAGGGATGCGAGTGTTTCCTCCACCACGTCCACGGCGCGACGCAGTCCGGCAGCCACGCGCATTGGCGACACCCCGCCTTCCACAAGCCGCAGGGAGTCGCGCACCAAGGCCTGGGTGAGCACGGCAACCATGGCCCCGCCGTCTCCCATGTTTTCTTCCATCTGCCAGACCAGATTGCGGAGCAGCATGGCGGATACGTCCACCTGCGGATCCCCCAGGCTGATGATGCGCCGCGCCACGGTGGGGGCATCGTCCAGCGCATCCAGTCCGTAGCCGGCATGGGCCTGATCCATGGTCACTGCCGGCATGGGACCCAACATGCCGCCCAGCAGGTCTGCGATGACGTCAATGCCTTCCCGCAACACGCGGGACGCGTCCGGAGCCTGCACCACCCGAGGTTGGGGCACTACGATGTTTCCAATGGGGTGTGGCCGGCGTCAACCCTTGATGCCGGTCAGGGCCATGCCGCGGATGAAATACTTGGAGGCAAAGGCGTAGACCAGGATGATCGGCACGGTGGTCATGACGGACCCGGCCGACCACATGTCATACCGGGCCCAGTAGATGCTGCGCAACCCTGCCAGCAACAGGGGCAGGGTCTGCTTGTCGGGAGTGTTGAGGACCACCAGGGGCCACAGGAAACTGTCCCAGTTGGCCAGGAACGCGAAGATGCCCAGGGCCGCCATGGGCGATGTTGACAGGGGAATGATGATGGTGAAGAAAATCCGCCATTCCGACGCTCCGTCGATCCGTGCCGCATCCAGGTATTCGTACGGGATGACCTCCATGAATTGGCGCATCAGGAACACGCCGAAGGTGGACCACAACCCGGTGATGATGAAGCCCCACAGCTTGTTGACCAGGTTCAGGTCGCCGATCGTGATGTAAAGCGGCACCAGCACCACCGCGAACGGCACCATCATGGTGGACAGCAAAAGGATGAAAAGATACTCCTTCCCCCAGAACCGATACTTGGCGAAGATAAAGCCCAGGGCCGACGAAGTCAGGAGGGTTATCACGGTGACGGTCACCGCCGAATAGATGCTGTTGGCGACCGCCACCTCGAAGTTGACCCGCGTGAGAATTTCGGTGTAGTTCTCCGTGGTCCAGTTGATGGGCAACAGTGCCTTGGATTGCACCAGTTCCTTGAAGGGCTTGAAGGAAGCGAACACCATCCACACGAAGGGAAACAGGGCCACGACCGCCATGAATCCCAGGAAAACATGGAGAATGCCCTGTCGCAGATTGCGCCAGGGGGACGTTAGGTGGGGCGCGGGTTTGAGGGCGGGAACGGATCCGGTCATGGCCCGGATTCTCAATACGACCAGTTGGGTCGCAGCACGCGGATTTGGATCAGGCTGGCGACCAGGATGAACACGAACTGGAACAGGGCGGCCACCGTGGCCGTGCCGAACCGGATGTGCGTGAAGGCTTCCTCGTAGATGAGCAGGTTGTACAGGTAGGTGGCGGTTCCGGGTCCCCCTTCGGTCATGACGTAGGGCAACGTGAATTCCTGCAGCGAGCCGACCGTGAGCAGGACCATGACCAAAATGATGGTGTGGGACAGCAACGGGATGGTCACGCGCCAGAAGCGCTGCCACTCGTTGGCGCCGTCCACCCGGGAGGCGTCGATGACCTCCTCCGAGATGTTCAGCATGCCGGCCGTAAGGAGCACGATGTAGAAACCCATGCTTTTCCATACCGCGATGCCCGAGATGGCCGCGAGGGCGGAACGGGTGGAGGACATCCACTTGAAGGGGGGAATGCCCAGGAAGTCCAGCATGCGGTTCAGCTGGCCCACTTCGGGATCCATCACCATGCGAAACAGCAGGGACACGGCCACCAGGGATACCACCACGGGAATGAAGATCACCGCCTGATACAAATTCCGCAGCCGCCGCACATTCGACAGGGTGGTGGCCACCAGCATCGAGATCGGCAGCATGAAGAGGAAGATGTACAGAGTCCAGGTGAACGTGTTCTTGATGGATACCAGAAACAGCGGATTCAGAAGCAGCTTCTGATAGTTGCCCAGACCGACGAAGGGACTGTTCTGGGGATCCAGGATCTTGTAATCCACCATGGCGATGCGAAACGCCTGGAAGATCGGATGGAACATGAACACGAAGTACCAAATCAGCGTGGGGACGATGACCGCCACGCCGAAGTGAAACTGGGACTTTCTCAACACCCGGCGGATGCGGGCCCAGTCCCATGCGGGACCCCGGCGGGAGCCGCCTCCGAAACGTGCCGTGGTGGTCATGGTGTCAAGACTGCGTCCTCGAAGGAGGGCATTCGAGGACGAGGATGGAGATTGGCCGTAATCGGCCCAAACCGATAAACCTATGGGGGATGTGCCGGGGCCTGTCCGACAGACAGGCCCCGGCACATCCCGTTTAGTTCCCTGCCTGCCGGTTCAGGCGGGGGTGTAGGTGGACATGTCGCTCTGGAACTGAGCGTAAATCGCATCCAGGCGTTCCTGCAATGCCGCAGCGCCTTCCGCCGCCGTCAGGTTCTGCTGTCGGACTTCCGAGCAGACCTGAGCCACGGCTCCGTCCACGGATGACGGACTGCCGAAGCCCTGCCCGTAGTATCCGGTGGTGGATGCCAGAGCCTGGAGCAGCTTGTGCGCCTTGACGGCCGAGCTGGAGTCCGACGAGTCCTCGAAGTGGTCGTAGACCCCCACGAGGCCCCTCCAGGCGGTGTGGGCGGCACCGCCATAGATCCGGGCATACTCGGTCTGACCTTCGAGCGTGCCCACCATGCGCAGGAAGTCGATGGACACATCTGGCTGCTTGGACTGGCGCGGAGCCACAAAGCCCCAGCCGCCTTCGCCCACGAAATGTGGGGCGTCGGGAGGGGTTACCCGCGGCGCGCCCGTGAGTTCGTAGGAGTAGCCATGCTTGTGGCCCTCGATCATCGGCGTGCCGTTGCCTCGGGCCAGTGCCACCTTGCCCGCCAACGCCGCATCCACATGGTTCTGGTCCAGTTCGGTTTCAATGCCCATCTCCACCGGCGTGGCCACGAACAACTCCATGGCCTGCACGCCGGCATCGGTGTCGACGTTGAAGTTCTTGTTGTCGTTGTCCCACCAGTCGGTGCCTTCCGCAGCCAACAAACTGCGGACGATGCCGAGATAGCTTTGGGCGTCCCAGCCTTTGCTGCTGAGCCCCCAACGGACGACCGTGCCGTCCTCTTCCTTCTGCAGGGACTTGGCCAGTTCCCACATGGAGGTGTAGGAGTCGAAATAGGGTTCGCCGTTGGTGGGCGGGAATGCATCGGCCATGCCCATGGCCTCAACTTCGTCCACGGGCACGTTGACCATGCTGCCGACGCCGTTCATTTCGGTGGGCACGCCCCAGATGTCGTCGCCCCACGAGTAGGCCTCCACCGAATCGCCATTGAAGTCCTCGTCGATATCAAGGCCGTTGTGGTTGTAGACCGACTCCCGCAACGGCATCAGCGCGTTCTGGATGTGGAGAGGCACCAGCACCTTGCCCATGATGCAGGCCGCTTCGGGCTGGGTGCCCGCGGACAACGCGGCGATGAGCTTGGTTTCGATGGGCCATGGCTGCGGGGCCACGGTCAGTTCCACACCGGACTGTTCCATGTAGAGGTCCGACAGGCGCTCGTAGGCGCCAATGTGGTGGTCGTACTGCAAACCCCACAACACGCCCGCCGTGGGCATGGGGGCTCCACCGTCGGTGGCGGGAGCGACGACGGTACAGGCTGCCAGGGCTGAAACCCCCAGGGCCATGGCCGATCCCTTGAGAAACACGCGGCGATTGATCGTTCCGGTCTGCATCCGTTTTACTCCTGTTGAATTACTGCCGCAACTTCAACACCCCGGGGGGCGTACGCATCACGACAGCCACCACGGCATATCCATCCCAAACCCGAAGCCGGTTATGGCCGAGCTTCGATACGGATGTGCACGGCTGGCGGCAACCATGAACGTGCGGATTCTAACAAACCCCCGCGGCACGAGGCACTGGGTGTTTAGGTGCAATGTTGAGTATTGTTTCAGCGTCGTGGCCGTGGGTGCGGGCCTGCCCAGCCCCCGCGCATGAAGAACATCCATTGTTGTGCGCATCAGGTCATGGAGGCCGTCATCAGGGATAGGGTGGCGAAACCCATCGAGGACACGGGCAGCTGGTTGGTTACCGATGGCACAGTTCAACACGCCTTCGGTCAAGACTGCTGGACTTCGGTTGCATGCAAATTCCCTGCGACACCCACGGGACCGCGCCTTCCCGGAACCACATCGATGGGTATGGGAATCAGCCACTCGGCTCCGGCTTTGGTCGCGCCCCGCACCCGGCCATCGCGGGCCAGTTGACGCACCCTGCGCTCCGAGATGCCCAGGCGCATGGCCGCCTCTCGTACCGTGATGTTGTCAACATCATCGGCAGGTGCCTCGGAATCCAACTCGAACTCAATGGGGCCAGGCTCCTTCAGCGTGCTCATCTCGTGGATCAGAAATCCGATGACCTCGCCGTCGTCGTCCAATCGCTTGAGGATGCGTTCATCGTCGGTGGGCGTGAAATAACCTTCCTTGGCTGCCCATAACACTTCAAGCATGTCTCCTTCGTGGTCGTACGAGACAAACACCTTCCTGTCGTTCACGCTCGCTCTCCTTTGATTCTTCGGGTGAGATAGGCGGTGAGGATGAAGGCGTAGCCACTCTACTTTTTCACCACAATACAGACGTAGCGGTTCCTGCCCTGCAGGTCCGGATAGAGGCGGTAGTAGAGCCGGACCGTTGGGCTGGACCCGGAGGAGTTCACTGCATCCGGGCTGGCGAGGGTTTCGACAAACCGGTGCAGTTGGAAGGCCATTTCAGGGTGTCTTCTCAGCTCGACTTTGTACAACTTGAGGTCGCAACAGGACAGGGAAAGCAGGCTGGCAGAATGAACCAAATCGTGACAAGAGGTTCATCATGCCCAGCCTGCCGGACCCCATTGTATCGTTGCTGTCGCCTTTCGCATCGCTCTTTGACGCGCGCACCTGGCGCAAGGTGCAGATCCTGCTGACGGGGGTCATTCTGGCCCCCGGGCGGCGCACGGTGACCTCGGCCCTGTATGCGCTGGGCCTGCAGGAGGAGGGCGACTGGGCCCGCTACCACCATGTCCTCAGCCGGGCCTCCTGGTCGTCCCTGGAGGTCAGCCGGGTGCTGCTGGGGCAGCTGGTCCAACACCTGGCGCCGACGGGCCCGCTGCACCTGGCCATCGACGAGACCCTGGAACGGCGCTGGGGGGCCAGGATCGAGGCCCTGGGGGTCTATCGGGACCCGGTCCGCTCCTCCCACGGCCACTTCGTCAAGGCCAAGGGGCTGCGCTGGGTCAGCCTGATGCTGTTGGCCGAGGTGTCCTGGGCCCGGCGGGTGTGGGCCCTGCCCTTCCTGACCGTGCTGGCCCCCTCCCGGCGTTACCACGAGGCCCGCGGCCGCCGCCACAAGACGATCACGGACTGGGCCCGCCAGATGCTGTGCCTCCTGCGCCGCTGGCTGCCCGACCGGGACCTGGTGGTCGTCGCGGACCGGACCTACGCCACCCTGAAGCTGCTGGCCGCCTGCCAGGCCATGACCCCGCCCATCACCTTCCTGACCCGGCTGCGCCTGGATGCCGTCCTGCATGATCCGCCCCCGCCCCGCCAGCCGGGCCAGAAGGGGCGACCGCGGATCGTGGGCGACCGGCAGCCCTCCCTGCAGGCAGTGCTGGCCGACCCGGACACGAAGTGGACCGATCTGCGCCAGCGCTGGCCCGACGGCACCAAGAGACGCCTCCAGGCCGCCACCGGCACAGCCCTCTGGTACCACCCGGGCGAGCCCACCGTCTCCCTGCGCTGGCTGCTCCTGCGCGATCCAAGCGGGTGCCGCGAACCCCAGGCCCTGCTCTGCACCGACCCCGACTGGACCCCGACCGCCATCCTCACCACGTACCTGCAGCGCTGGCAGGTGGAAGTCACCTTCCAGGAGGTGCGCACCCACCTGGGCGTCGAAACCCAGCGCCAGTGGTCGGCGGCCGCCATCGCCCGCACTACCCCGGCCCTGCTCGGTCTCTTCAGCTGGCTCATCCTGGTCGCCCACCGCCTGCGCCGGGAGCGTGCCTTGCGTCCCCGCCGAGCCGCCTGGTACGTCAAGACCGTGCCCACCTTCTCCGATGTCCTGGCCTGCGTCCGACACACCCTCTGGACCCGGCTGCCCCTTTTTTGCCTGTCGCCGGCCACCCCCGACATCCAAAAACTTCCCCAGCCGCCGCCCGCACCCCTGCTGGCCGCCCTCTGCTACTCGGCCTGACACGCGCCCGCGCTCTCCGTGACCGCACGGACTTTGTACAAAGTCGAGCTCAGGATGTGCCGGAGCCGCTCGTCGGGGAGTCGGACTTCATTCCCGAACTCATCGTTGAAACGCCGCACGCCATTCTCCCACCCCAATAACTATACCGAATAGTGTACCGCACGCGAACCTGTTTCAAGTGTCTGGAGAAGGATGCTTCAGGCCACCGGTCGCAGGGTCGGGCCAGGACGGGAACTTGCCTGCCCTGCAAGTGCGTCCGTCCACCTCGAATGTCCAGCTTGTTTCGCCCCTGCTTGGGTGCGGGTGCCATCCGGGTCTGGATGCGGCAACTGTTGGGAACTTTCATGTACAGCCTGGCCATGCGCATGACTTGTTCCGCCAAGCAGCTCCAGAGCCAAGCGGAGGCCTTGGTCTGCAAGGGCGGGCCGGTGATGGACTTTCCGTGTTGCTGGACTGCCAATGTCCCATCGGACTTACGTCACGGCTTCGGCCACGAACAACTGCGAAGTCAAGGGGCTGTCAAGCCGGACGGGTATCCCGACATACTTCAGGTGGTATCCGTCCATGACCCCCTCGGTATCCTCGTTGTCGAACCTCACGGCGTAGCGCGCACCCGGATCCACACCCTTGAACCGCATGTGGTACACCGGTTCCGCCGGATCTTGGAGACGAAACACGCCGGCCATCGAACATGAGCGGTCCCGATGCGCCAACTCCAAGGCTCCCCAGCCGCTCGGTTCCAAGCCGTCGTGCGTTGGGGTGTGGTGATAGATCCGACTCTGGCCGTGCATGGGACGGGCTACTTCCTTGTAGAGCTTCACGAACCGTTCGACATGCCGCTGTTGCGTCAGGTTGGGTTTCGCCCCGATCAGGTGGTACCACCCCATGGTGGCATGGGTGAACAGGGCCAGTCGGCCCTGAAAGTCGATGTCCGCGGTGCGCCCGCAGTACTGGCCGTACCCGATCAGCCTGTCCATGCGTTCGGGCGGCAGGGCCATGGACATGCCGCTGGTGATCGAAAACGACCGGGGCGCGATCTGGTGATCCGTGACCCAGGTGTGGTCGAAGTAGCGCAGGAAGCCCAGGTCCGTGCGGGCGCCGCCACTTGCGCAGTTCTGGAATATGACATCGGGAAACCGTTGGGTGAGACGATCGAAGAGGCCGTACAGGTTCTCGCACTGCCGCCAATACCGGTTTTCCTGCCACCCGTGCCGCTCGGAGTAACCCGCCGCCTCCAGGAAACCGACGTTGTAGTCGAGCCGAAAGCAGTCCAGGCCATAGGTCTCGATAAGACGGGAGATGTTGGCCTCGACCCAGGCCACTGCCTCTGGATTGGTGAGATCGAGCAGGCCGGTTTCGTAGGGTGTGTCGTCGTAACGGTGGGCAACCCATTCAGGGTGTTCCTTGCGGATTTGGCTCGCAGTTCCCAATCTTTCGGGTTCCATCCACAGACCGAAGAGCAGGCCGCGCTCATGGGCGCTTTCCACAAAATATTCAATGCCCTTGGGAAACCGCCGGCGATTGACCTCCCAGTCGCCGGCCGTGGCGAACCAGTCGCCATAGGGTTCCGCATACCATGACGCATCGAGAATGAACAGTTCAACCCCCATTTGGGCGGCCATCTCGATTTCATGCATTACGGCCTCTTCCGTAACCTCCATCTCGGGACCGATGCCGCTGGTGATCAGGCCGCTCTTGCCGGACATCAAGGGCCGGAACACACTGCGGCGGGTGTGGTCGTGCAAGGCGTTGACACAATCGTCGAGATCCCCAATCACCAGGCCGAGATGCAGCGTCGGCGTGACGATTGTCTCTCCGGGGTCCAGCACCCGCAAAGGGGCGGGGCCGGCGGGCCCCGCCTTGAACGACATCCGTGATGTGCCGCGGGCGGGTCCGTCATCCAGATCAAACTCGAAGCTGTATCCTCCCGAAAAGGCTAGGGAGCCGATCAGGTTCTCCCCCGTTTCCCGGTTGTTCAGGATGAACATGGGATGGCGGTGGCGGTCACGGCGGAAGTATCCGTCGATCCTGTAGCCCGCGTACGGCATCTCCTGCCAACCGAAGTCGCCGCAGTTGCCCCAGTGGGAATCCTGGAAGTATCCGAGCCGATACGGGCCGGGCTCGCCAAAGGTCCTCTCGGTAATGGATTGGAACACTCCGGACCAGGAACTGGCGGCCGACAGCGGCACAGCCGCTTCCGAATCGTTGGTAACCTCCAACCATCTCTTCATGAAGCAGGTTCCGTCCAACTGCGTGTGCACTTTGACCGAAACGGGACGGTGGGCGTGAGTCAGCGACATAACGAATTCGATCCCGGTTTCGACGGGCACAACCTCTTCGGACACCAGGGACCAGTGGGCACGCAGGGACTGTCCGTCGACCTCCAGCGTGAATGCCTGGGGTTCGGCATGCTGACCCGTGTCGATGCGTTGGCTTTCCGGGGCCATGAAACCTGCTCCGTTCCAGCCCCGGCCGACCAGTTGGCCGCCAATCAACGATTCCTGATAGGCCACCAGACCCGTGCGGAATGTCCAGGTCGGGTGCGGATCATCCTGTCTGTCCACATCGGTGAACATGGGTGAAGGCTCGGGCTTCATGTCATAAATCCTGGTTGAACGGCAATGGTCAGGCGAGGCATGCACGAGTGCACTAAAGCACCAGGGTCAAGCCCGTCCTGTTGCAAGGCATATTATGGGATATATATACGATGGTTGACACCGCGCATATCTGGTTCACGGGTCGCGGGAGTCCCTTTGGTCGGCCTTGCGACCGACCAGGGAGGGAGCGCTCCTCGCCGTGCAGCAGCCCCAGTCCCGCGGGCCGAAACGGGTGCGGACGGAAGTCCCGCCCGCACCAGGATGTTGAGCGCCGCATTGTGGTCGGCGTTCGCCCGGAAGCCACAGGCGCCACAGTGGAACACCGCCTGCGACGGTCGGTTTGACTTGGCGGTGTGCCCGCACTGGCTGCAGGCCTGCGAAGTGTAGGCCGGGTCCACGAACACCACCTGGCCGGCCTTGTACGCGAGCTTGCGCTCCAGCTGTCCCCAGCCGGACGCCAGGATGGATCGGTTGAGCCCTGCTTTCTGCTTCACGTTCCGGCCGGGATCCTCGACCGTGCCCTTCGCACTCTTCGTCATGGCTTTGGTGTTCAGGTCCTCAAGCACGACGGTGTGGGCCGTGTCCGCAACCTTGCGGCTGATTTGGTGTGTGGCGTTGTCCCGGCGTCGGGCGCGCTTGCGCTGCAGTTTGCGTAGTTTTCCGCCGGTCCCGCGGCGTCGGTTCGAGCCCTTCTGTTGCCGGGCCATCCGGCGCTGGTACCGCTTGATCTTCGCGTCCTCGACGGTCGTGTCGGGGAGGGCGTGCACGGCTCCGGTGCTGTCCGTGGCCTGCCCCACGTTGCGGTCGACACCGACCGCTCCGGACTCCGCGGGCTGGCATACATCGGGGTGGTTGGCCGGCACCTCGAACACGATGTAGGCGTACCACTTCGGCTGCTTGCCCTCCGACTCCTGCCGTACGCGCACGGTCAGCGGCTGGCCGTCGGCGTACCGGTGGATGAGACCGAGACGCAGCCATCCCCGTTTGGGCAGGTACAGACTCCCATCCTGGATGCGCACGTTGGACGGGATGGTGAAGGCGGGTTGTGTGTAGTGCTTGGCCTTGTACTGCGGACGCCCGTGGTCCGGACGGTTCGGGTCGAAGAACGCGGCATAGGCGTCCCCCATGTACTTGCAGACGTACCGGACGATGGCGCAGCTGTAGTCCTTCAGCCACGCGTTGCCGGGCGCGTTCCGCAACTGCGTGAACCGCTTGCCCAGCGTAAAGAAGGTCGGATCGCCCGGACCCTCCCCCGGCTTGCCGGACGCCTTCCATTTGCGGTAGTCCGTCTCGTGCCCGGCCAGCACGTGGTTCCAGGCGAACCGGCAGGCTCCGGCTAGTTGTTCAAGGTACTGGCCGTTGGCCGCGGTGCCCGGATACAGGCGCACGCGCAGGGTCCGCACTACGGTCTGGGGTTGCTGGCTTGTAAGATGGGGATTGCTGGCCATGGTGCTCCAATCACCGTGTCCGGTCGAGGGTCCGGTGCCCGCCGGGCCCTCTTTCGTGGGAATTGTAGCACAGGTGTCCGCCTGTCAACTGTTGGATATAAGTTCCCAGGTTATCATCAACAGGTTTGTGTCTGGCGAGTGGATGCCAACCGACCCAAAAGGGACCGGGATGGCCGGTGCCACCATCACATCCCACTCGGACTTCGCTCTGTCGGTGGACCAAACCGGTGGCGGGACCAAGGGCCTTTCGGAACGCTGTTGTTGGGAATGGGCCGAGTTCCTACAACGTGCCCAGACCCGGTGACAATGATTCCGTGTAGTCACGCCTGGACCCGGCCGCAGCACCGGAGCCTGTCTTGATTGACGTCGGTCAACAGTGGGCGATCCCATCGGCTACAATGCGCCCCCTGCCCTTTCCCGGTTGGCAATGGCCACCAGTTTTTGAGAACCGTGCAGTTCCATGATCCTTGAACAATTCGACCTAAGCGGCATGGCAGCCGTGGTGTCGGGTGCCGCCAGCGGTTTGGGCAAGGCCATCTCCATTGCCGTGGCCGAGGCCGGTGCCGACGTGACCTTGGCGGATCGCAACGGGGCTGGCATGGACGAAACCGCCCATGTCATTTCGGCATTGGGTCGTACCGTGGTGCCTCAGGTTTGCGACGTATCGGAACCGGAACAGATCGAAACCCTGTTTCAACTGCATGATCGTGAACTGGGTCATGTGGATTTTCTGGGCAACGTGGCGGGAGACGGTTTATTGGCCCAGCCGGAAGACATTGCAATCAATGACGTGAAACAGGTTTTGCAGAACCTGGTGGTGGGGCGGTTCGCCATGTGCCAGCAGGCCGGACGGCGCATGCTGGCTCGGCAGTCGGGCAGCATCGTCAATATCGGATCCCTGGCCAGCACCACGGCCTTGGGCAGGGGACACGTCGCCTACAGCATGGCCATGGGCGCGGTGGTGCAAATGACCCGTGAACTCAGTACGGCCTGGAGTGGTCGGGGCGTGCGGGTGAACGCCATCCTACCCGCCCAGGTGCTCAATCCCGGCCTGAAGGAACGCATCGACGCCGACCCGGGTTTGGAGACGCAATATCTGTCCGGGATACCCAGGGGCCGGCTGGGCCATCCGCGGGACATCAAGGGTTTGGCCGTGTTGTTGGCCTCCCCGGCCAGTTCATGGATTACCGGGACCCTGATTCCCATGGACGGTGGCAATCTGGCCATGAATGCCGGAGGCACGCCGGGTACCGGTGTGTTTTGAGGCACGGGACCATGTCCGCCGCACAGGCAGTCCACACCGCCGCCCATCCGGAGCAAGTGTTGAGGGAGGCGCATCTCTACAAGGAGATGCTCAAAATTCGGGAAACGGAACTGCAGCTTGCCCGCGCGTACCGGGACGGCCACGTCATGGGAGCCTGTCACACCTATGTCGGCCAGGAAGCCGTCGCGGTGGGAGTCTGCGCCCATCTCCAGGTCGAGGACGCTGTCTTTTCGACACACCGGGGGCATGGCCACGCCCTGGCCAAGGGTGTGGCGGCCACGGAGGTCGCGGCGGAACTGTTCGGACGGGCCACCGGTTGTTCGGGAGGCCGGGGCGGCAGCATGCATCTCTTCTCCCCGGAAGTGGGCATGATGGGTACCACCGGCATCGTGGGTCCCAACATCCTCCAGGCCGTGGGGGCGGGCTATGCCTTTCAGTTGAATGGCGAGGACCGGGTTGCCGTGGCTTTCTTTGGGGACGGCGCCGTCAACAACGGCGCCTTTCACGAAGGCCTCAACCTGGCTTCCATCTGGGATCTGCCGGTTGTCTTCGTCTGCGAGAACAACCTGTATGCCACGGAAGTGCCGTTCGCCTACGCCGCCGGCAATCCGGAGGTTGCCATGCGGGCCGAGGGATACGGTTGTCCGGGCCGAGCAGTGGACGGCAACGATGTGATGGAAGTGGACACCGTGGCCGGGGAGGCGGTGGCACGGGCCCGCCGGGGGGACGGGCCCACCCTGCTGGAATGCAAGACCTATCGCACGCGGGCCCATGCCGAAGGCATGCCGGAGGTTGGCTACCGCACGCAGGAGGAAGTGGACGCCTGGAAGGAACGGGATCCAATCGCCTTGCTGCGAGGCCATCTCATGGACATGGAGGGTGTTGCGGCGGACGAAATTTCGGCTTGGGAGGACGAGGCCCGCTCGGAGGCGTTGGCAGCCATTGAGTTCGCCAAGGCGAGCCCCTGGCCCGATCCCCGCACCGTCTTCGACTTCGTGGACTCCTCCGACTCCGCCGAGGCGGCGCGGCGTTTATGAATGACTCCCCGCGGACCCTGACGTTTACCGAAGCCGCCCGCGAGGGTCTGGCGGAGGAAATGGCGCGCGACGCCTCCATTTTCGTGGTGGGAGAAGGCATCGGCGAAAGGGGTGGCAACTTCAACACCACCTTGGGCCTGTTCGACCGATTCGGTCCCAGGCGGATTCGCGACACCCCCATCACCGAAAGAGGCTTTGTGGGCATGTGCACCGGTGCCGCCATGGCAGGTGCGCGCCCGGTGGTGGATTTCATGTTTCTGGATTTCATCCTGGATGCCTTCGGGGAATTGGTCAACCAGGTGGCCAAAATCCAATACATGAGCAGTGGGCGCTTGCGCATGCCAATGGTACTGAGAGGGTGCATCGGGGTCGGTGGCTCCGCAGCCACCCACCATTCGGGCAACTACTACCCTTTCTTCCTGCACCAGCCCGGGTTCAAGGTTGTCGTGCCCTCGACCCCGCGCGACGCCAAGGGCCTGCTCAAGACGGCCATTCGCAGCGACGACCCCGTGCTGTTCCTGGAACACAAGCTGCTGCTGGCAACCCGGGGCGAAGTACCGTCCGAACCGTACCTGGAACCCTTGGGACGGGCTCGGGTCTCGCGTTCGGGTCGGGATGCCACCGTCGTGGCTGTCGGCGTGATGACGCCCAAGGCCATTGCGGCAGCCGACAGCCTGGCCGAGACCGGCCATGACATCGAAGTTATTGACCTGGTGAGCATCGCGCCGTTGGACACGGCCACCATTCTGGAATCGGTGGCCAAGACCGGTCGGCTGCTGATTGCCGACGAGGACTACCAGCCATGCGGTGTGGGCGCAGAGATCAGCGCCAGGGTCTGTGCGGAGGGCTTTGACCTCTTGGATGCACCCATCGCCCGGCTGAACGGTGCCTACGTACCCATTCCCTACAGTCCTCCCTTGGAGCAGGCGGTGGTCCCTTCCCAGGATGCGGTCGTCCAGGCTCTCCGCGACCTGCTGGCCGAATGACCTGCCACAGGTGATGCAGGGCGATTCATGGCGGGCGGTGGGTATCGATGGCAGTAGAAGTGGTGATGCCCCGTCTGGGCTGGACTGCCACCGAAGGGGTGCTGAAGGAATGGCTGCTGTCCAGCGGCACGGCGGTAAAGCCGGGAGATGTGTTGTTCGCGGTGGAGGGGGACAAGGCGGTCGAGGAAATCGAGTCGCTGGACGGGGGCATCCTTCACATTCCACCGAACGCTCCGCAACCGGGTGACACCGTGCCGGTGGGCCAACTGCTGGCCTACATTCTGGAAGATGGGGAAGATCCGCCTGCAGTCTCGACGGACCGCGCTGCCGCCCGACAGGTCGCCACCGCGGCCGACATGCCCGACCTTGGGACCGTTGCCGCCGTAGCCGATCGCGGCTCCACCGACCAGGCGCGTCCGGCCATCAGTCCCCGAGCCCGCAAAGTGGCATTGGAACTGGGCGTGGACTGGACCGTCCTGCAGGGTAGCGGCCGTACCGGCCGCATTGTGGAGCGCGACGTGAGGGCTGCCGCGGATTCACGCCCGTCCGGAATTCTGTCCATGTCACCCGTGGCCCGGAGGTTGGCCCGGGAACTGGGTGTGGGCATGGATGTACTGGCGCAGGCTTTCCCGAACGTTCGGATCACCGCGGACATGGTGCGGCAGATCGGTGCCGCCGCCGAGTCCCAAGCGGACACAATTCCATACACTCCCACCCGTCAGGCCATCGCCGCCAACCTGACCGAAAGTCTGGCGCGGGCGGCACCGGTAACCCTGACCACGGAACTGAACGCCACCGAGTTGGTGCGGTTGCGGGATCAGTTGCGGGCGGACGACCGCTCCGATGTCCCCACCTACAACGATCTGTTTCTCAAAATCCTGGCGCATGCTCTCCAGGATCACCCTGTCATGAACGCCACCGTACTGGAAGGCGGGGTGCGCATGAACGAGCAGGTGGACATCGGGCTGGCGGTCCATACCGACCGGGGACTGTTGGTTCCGGTGGTCCGGAATGTCCACCAAAGAAACCTTGGCCAGATCCATGCGGACACCACCGACCTGATCGACCGGGCCCGGACCGGCAACCTGAAAGCCCAGGACATGCAGGGGAGCACCTTCACCCTGACGAACCTGGGAGCCATGGAAGTGGACCACTTCACCCCGATTCTCCCGATGGGACACACGGCCATTCTGGGCCTGGGCCGCATCACCGTCAAGCCTATGGTGATGGACGAGGCACGGCAGGACATCGGCGTGGGACATGCCATGGCCTTGAGTCTGGTGTTCGACCACAAGGCGGTGGACGGCGCGCCGGCCGCTGGCTTCCTGCAACGCATCAAACAGTTCGCGGAACGACCCTACCTTTGGTTGACGCTTTGACCCTGAGATGGCAGTGCTTCGGCGAGGCACCCCTTGCCGCGGGCGTGGTTCAGGGGCAGGCGGCGTTTATGCCGGCAGCCAATCTTGAAGTGGATTGATCCATACAGTCCGAATCTGACGATTTGCCTACGCGGGGGCAACAATGCCTCCGCGCCTCCTGGCACACGGCTCCGGGAGGCGCTGCCATGTGTCAACTGGCAGGACCGTTCGACCGTAAATCGTTAAAATCCATCGCCCGGTTCCGGTGTACAATCGACGCGGCACGTCATTCGTGTCGGCAGACATCGAGTGCCTCAGTTCCATTTCCAAACTTGGGAGAGCGCAATGCGCAAACTCACTTTGCTATCCGCCTTGGCGTTGACAGCCTTGATTCTGCTCCTGGCCCCTTCGGCAGCCTTGGCCGACGGCCACATGGCCGGCGAAATCGAAATTCCGGCCGGCTACCGCACGGTGACGGTGTCCTTCGACGGCATCGATCCGGTGAGCATGGACGACGGCGTTCTCAGCATGCAGATCAACGGGACCGTCGATCTCAACGATGTGGTCAAGTTGATCGACGATCAGTTGGCGTACGGCGGCTCCGTCGAGGAGTCCTGCGAAGTTCGCATGCGCTGGGTCCCGGCCTCCACCGTCATTACGAGCGGTGCCGACAATGTCATGAACCTCCGCTCCCGCATGCAGCTGTCCCAGCGTACGTGCGAGCCCAACATGTCGCTCTACACCAGCAGCGTGCACAACGTGGACTACACGGTTACGGTAACCGAGGGTGGCATCGACGAACTGGGTGTGTCCCTGGTCGTCAACTCCATTTCCGGCCTGGGCGAGGACTCCACCATGTCCGCGGCCCGGCTCAACCAGATCGCAGATGCCAACGTTACGCCGGTGACCGCATGGTTGCGTCAGGTGGCAACGAGTTTCCAGACCGGCTGTCTGGCTACGGCCGATGCGTCCATCAGCCCTGTGTCGTTTAGTGGCAGCGGTCGGGTTTCGGTCGGTGTCAATGCCAGTGGCAATCTCCAGTCCATGTCGGCGTGTGTCGTGCTTGACGACTCCATGCGCGACCTCGTGGCAGGCACGGGTGTGGCAGCACTGATCCTGGGCGATCTCAGCCCCGGGACGGTCGCCGGCATCGTGAATGGCGTCCTGATGGGCCAGATGATGTCCACTGCCGACTACATCACGATGGTGGCGGACGACTTGGCCGATGAGACGTGGCGCGAAATTGTGCAGGAGGCCCTGCGCGCGCCGTTTGTCCAGGAAACGGTTGCGGCCGGCATGGGCGACATGCTGCCCGGGGGGCTGGCCGACCGTCTCTTCTCCGACGCGGCCATCGAACAGGTCTGGGGCGGCATTTTGCTCCAGGACATCAACCCTGACACGCTGCAGGAACTGGTGATCGCGGTTGCCACCGGCATGGGCGACATGAACGCGTTGACAGGCGAACTCGTCGGTCAAATTCAGCCTGCGTCGCTGGCCTTGGCGCTGGCCAGGCTGCTGACCCTCGGCTAGATCCCGAAACTCCGGACTTGAAGATGCGAGGTTGATTCCCATCGCGGAACCCCAGGGTCGGAAGCCGGTTTGAACGCGGAGAGCGTGGAGCAATTCCACGCTCTTCGTGTGTTGTGGCATTGAGCCTGCGGTACCATCAGCCTGCAGGCTGATTCGCGGCGGTTCGAGCCACCGCAACATCCATTGGACCCATGAGCAACTGACTCAAACGTCAGTGGATTATGGTGTGTCCGAGGAATTGGTACTCAAGGTGCTGTATGCAAACAGGGAACTGAAAGACGATGGGTTGAACAACCTAATCATAGGTATTCGTGCCGGACTGCTGCCATTGGATCGTGTATCCAAGTCGGCCGGTGCCCGCATGGGGAAGCGCAAGCAACTGGACGACAGCAATACCTATGTGTACTTCGCGCGCTGCATAGGATTTGACGCAGTCAAGATTGGCGTAGCGGAAAAACCCCAAAGTCGGTTGAAACAATCCCACAATGGTGTGAACAGTTTTTGAGATATGCAGGGGCCGCCATCCTGCCCGGTCGGACGGGACGCGCGGAGGCCGGGATGGGGATGGTCACGGCGCATCCGCGCGGGATGCGCGGTGGATTCAGGGCGGTGGCGGCTCGATTTGGCCCAGAGCCAGGAGGGTCTGCAGGGCCTGGGGGTATTTTTGCAGGGTGCGGCCCAACCCATCCGTGTCGAAAAGCCGGTCCAAGACCAGTTGCAGGAAGGCTTTGAGCTTGACGTTGGCCATCGAAAAGCGGTCCAGGGCCCGGTCGGCGGCGTGGCGCAGTTCGAGCCGGGTCCAGGCCAGGGCCGCGAGCACGGCGTTGACGTGGAAGTGGTGGCGGTCGGCGGTGCGGGCCTGGCAGGCGGCCAGCCCCAGGTGCTGCTTGGCGTCGCGGAAGTTGAACTCGATCTGGAAGCGGTCGCGGTAGATGCGGTAGATCCGTTCCGGCGCCATCTCCGGGTCGGTGGCGAAGAGGATCGTCGGGCGGGCCTCCTCCGGGTCGGCATCGCGGTCCAGGACGAAGACCACGCGCAGCAGGCGCTTAAAGGGCTTGTAGTACAACTGCGCATGGTGCAGCCGCTGGCCCTCGTCCGCCAGGTCGACGGCCGGCAGGTCGGGGATGCCGGCGCGGTCGAAGCGGCCGGCGTACTTGCGCGGACGGCCGGGCCCCTTGCGCGGCAAGCCGGTGTAGGGCACCCACAGGACGGCGTTGCAGCGCAGCTTGCTGACCAGGTGCAGATCCCGCGCCCGCAGCCCCTCGACCATGGGCGCACAGCCGTAGTGGCCGTCCCCCACGAAGACCCCGATGTCGGGGCGGTGGTCCACGGCCAGGGCCTCGTCGATCAACTCCAGCATGACCGCCACCTCGGCCCGCGGCGGCCCGGGCGTGCGGCGCGCCGCCCGGCGGGTGCGGGCACCCTTCGCAGGCTGCAGGCGCGCGTGGACGGGATACGAGCAGTGCTCCTCCAGGTCCAGGACCGAGAGGAGCTCCAGCTGCTGGCCCCAGGCCACCCGCCCCTCGCCGCCGTGCCAGCGCCAGCCGGTGCCCGGCAGCTTGCGGCCGCTCTTGGGCAGGCAGGTGCTGTCCCCGGCCCAGGCCAGGTCGTGGGCGTAGGGCACGACCGCGCACAGCCCGGCCAGGTTGAGGGCCGCGAAGTCGTAGGCGCGGGCCGCCTGCCGACCGTGCGTATGGGGACAGCCTCCGCCGAAGCGCGCCAGGTTGCGGTGGGTGGGCCGGACCGGCAGGCCGACCAGCAGGGAGAGCAGGGCGTCGAGGTAGGCCCGTTGCGGTTTGCCGCCGGGCAGGGAGGCCAGTATAGTGGGACGCAGGAGCACGGAACACCTCTTGGGATGGCATGGCGTCGTACCCACACCATAACAGGGGCCGTGCTCCCCTGCCTCTGCCGGCGGCCGCCGTTTGGGTAGCCCCCCGCAAGCCCCAACAGGGTGATTAATTCCTGCCCGGACCAACAGATTCCTTATCTCGAAAACTGTTCACACCATTGATCCCAAGTTCACAACCCTTTTGAACTGGAACTGGCCGCGACTGTGGAGCGCCGGCGACGGGAGAGTGCATGCGCACTGGAGAAGTACCTGCACAACCAATATGACGAGTACTGTATCCGTGGCGAGTGGTTCAAAACCTGTGTGCTGGACGCGGTCCTGCGGGAGAGCGAGCACGACCAAGAGCCTGGCGAACCTATCCGAATCAAGTACGAGGTGTTCCGCCTGCGCATGTTGAAACAGCCCTACATGATGTGAGAATGAACCATCAGAAGGCAAACCATGAGATCGTACGTCAAGTACCTGCTGGCGATTTTCATGACAGTATCGACATTGGGCAATGTGGCATGGTTGGTGCAGCAACAGGTCATGAAACAATCAACAGACAGTGTTGCGGTGAGTGAGAATCGACTCCCAGTGGTTGCACCCAAGCCGGTGCCGACATTCACTCCGACGTCTACGGTGACGCCTGCCCCCACATCCACGCCCACACCTGCGGATACACCCACACCGACCGCGACGCATGTAGTGGTGCAGTCAGTGGCATACAAGGGGCGGCCGACCCGTATACCTGTACTCGTGGAAGCGGCGCCTGTGAACACGCCGGTGCCGGTGGCAACACCGCAACAACATAGGTGCGACAGGCTCCACAGCCAACAAAGGCGTGAGGATTGTTGGTGGCGTGTCAACAACGGGATTACGCCGCCGGCCACGCCCACACCGCTGCCGACGAGTACGCCAGTACCTACCTTGACGCCCACGCCCACGATGACGCTGATGCCTATTCCTACGTCCACACCGACACCGCAGTATCGGCAGTGCGATGTACGGAATGTATCCTGGTTGGACAACCAAGGGGGCAGAAAACAGGAGTACCCCAGAGTGTTGGTCGTAGGGTTTAAGGAAAATGGGGAGTCGGGGTACAGCGACGTAGCCTATACCGAACTTGATGTAGTAGTGAAACGGGAAGCAACAAGGTTCAATCAGGATACCCGAAAGTTTTACGACCATTATCTGGTGGCTGTAATCCAAGAGGACGGTAGTTACAAGATCCACTGGATGGACGGGGAGTTTTGTTGACGTGAATTTTTATCATGCATGGAACACGCAGGGCAATCGCAAGATTTGATTGTGGGGCGGATTGCCTAGGATCGGAGCTCCTGCCTGTCCCCGAGGAGTGTCCGTCATGGCCCCCTGTATGGCGCCGTCCCTGCGGGCCTGTCTGGAAGGCGTGTCCGATCCCCGCAGTTCCCATGCGCGCAGACATCCGCTCCCGCCCCTTCTGTTCCTGGCCCTGACCGCCGTCATCGGCGCCGCCGACACCTGGGTGGAGGTGGAGGAGTTCGGGCGGGACCATCGCGCGTGGTTCGAGCCGTGGCTGCGCCTGCCCCACGGCATCCCCTCCCACGACACCTTCGGCCGGGTCTTTGCCCTCCTCGACCCGGAACAGTTGGAGGCGGGCTTTGCACAGTGGGTGCAGACCCTGCACGGTCTGCTGACCGGCCCGGTGGTGGCCCTGGACGGCAAGACCGCCCGGCGTTCGCATGACCGGAGCCACGAGCGGTAGGCCCTGCACACGGTCAGTGCCTACGCCTGCGAGAGCCGCCTGGTGCTGGCCCAGACGGCCGTGGACGCCCAGTCGAACGAAATCCCGGCGCTGCCCGAGGTGCTGGCCCTGCTGGCCCTGACGGGGACCACCGTCACCGTGGATGCCATGGGCTGCCAGAAGGACCTGGCGCGGCACATCCGCTCGCAGCAGGCCGACTACGTGCTGACCGTCAAGGACAACCAGCGGACCCTGCGGACCGCCTTGGAGGAGACCTTCGCCGAGGAACGCCGGGTGCAGTTTGAGGACTGCCCCCACACCGCCCGCCGCACCGTGAACGAGGGCCACGGACGCATCGAGATCCGCCGTGGCTGGGCCTTGGGCGACCCGGAGTACCTGCGGTATGTGGATCCGGAGGGCCAGTGGCCCGACCTGTGCAGCCTCCTGCGGGTGGAGGCGGAACGACGGGTGGGCGACCAGGTCGGCACCGAAACCCGCTACTTCATCCCGGCCATCCCCCCGAGGCCCGACACCTGTTGGCGACCACCAGGACGCACTGGATGATTGAGAACGGTTTGCACTGGGTCCTGGACGTGGCCTTCCGCGAGGACGAAAGCCGGGTGCGCACGGGCCAGGCGCCCCGCAATCTGGGCCTGCTGCGGCGCCTGGCGCTCAATCTGCTCCGGCAGGACACGACCGTCAAGGCCGGGGTGGCCATCCGGCGCCGCAAGGCCGGCCGCAACCTCGCCTACAGGGAGCAAGTCCTGGGCCTGGCTTAATCCTGCGATTGCCCTGATGGAACACGCCCTTGCCCTGCATGGGCAAGCCCGAGGGTGGACAATCAACGCTGTGCTGATGACCGTGCCGGGACGGTGTTGAACGGGTACCAGCTTGGCCGCAGGTCCTGCCGTCGGCCCGCGTCATCCCGTGCGGGACCCGCCGGAAGGGCAGAGCACGCGCCCGTTCGAGCGCCGTGTGTTCCGGTGCCTACAGCCGTTAGAGGTTTACCCACTCCGGATCAGGTGCAATGTCGTCACTGGGACGACTGCCCGGATCAGATCGGCCGGTACCCTCCAGGCGATTCAAGATCTCGACCTGCATGCCGTCCGCTGCCTGAATCTGGCACGAAAGGCGGACGCCGCTCAACCCCCGCTCCGCGAGCTTGGCCTGTTCGGCGGCCGTGGTGACGATTGGCTCGCCCTCCACGAAACTAACGGCACAGGTGGTGCACATGCAGTTGCCTCCACAGGCGTGCATTTGGTCGATGCCGCACTCGTCCACCAGCGCGAGCACCAGGCGCTTGCCTTCCGGAACGGAGAAGGTGCCTTCTCCCTTGACAGTGATGTTTACGGTGCTCATGGACGGTGCTCCTTGTAAAAGGCGGCGTTGCCAACCAAGTCGGCAACCACCCGCCGAGACTATGCGGACCCGAATCTTACGGATACTTCCGTCTGCACAAAAACGAACCAGGCCATCAGTCGAGGTTGGTCATCGTTGGCGTGGTGGACAGCATGCCGCCCGGACGCGGCCAACCATGGGCGGCCATCGTGCTCCGCGAGGCGTCGACACGGATTCAACCCGGCCTCCCAGCAGGATCGAATCGGTGGTGGCAGCACCGGCATCCGTGTAGGCGAAAGAGGGATATCCTGGACATGCCACCGAGTACTTCGATGCCCGGTGGCATACTAGCCCACTAGCCTCTGCCTTGCCCTGCCATGCTTCCCTACCCTGCCCTGCACCCCGGCCAAGCAGCGTTTGCCGACATTCGCAGGGAGCAAGAGTTCTATGTGGACAAAACCCACCACTTCCGGCGATTGCTGGATACGGGCGGTGCCGTGGGCACCGCGGAGTACCCTCCCAGACTTCTCAACAGCCATCTGTTTTTCGCCCGACCCCGCCGGTTTGGGAAAAGCCTGCTCATTGACACCTTGGAAGTTTGGTTCCAAGGCCTGTCTCCCGGCCATGTGGCCAATCCAGAGCAGGAGACCAAGGATTGGGCTGGTCTGCCCGAGGGCTGGACCTGTCCTTCATGGTTGTGGGACGGGCTTGACGCCGAGGATTGGCACGGCCATCATGGTTGGCATCCGGTTATCCGACTGGACATGGCGCGGGCTGCCACTCCCACGCCTCACGGAACGTGGAACGGGCTTCAAGCCTACCTGAATGAATTGATAGACCTTTGGGCATGGCTTGGTGTCCCCTGGGGCGAAAAAGGCATCCCGGGGCAGGGGTACAACGACCCGCCCAACAAGAAGCTGAACAACCTCATTACAGGCTTGGGGCGTTGTTACCGCAAACGTCCGGTGGTCCTGGTCGATGAGTACGACGCCCCCATCACCAACCACATGGGCTCTGGGCAAGACATACGACCGGCTGTCGATGCCCTGCGGGACTTCTACCGTACCCTCAAGGACGACCCGGGATTGTTGTACGGGGTCTTCATCACCGGCATTACCACGGTTGCCCGCGAGCATCTGTTCTCATCCCTCAATAACTTGACCGACATCTCCGAGTACCCGGAATACGGAGACCTCTGCGGTTTTACGGAAGATGAGTCAAGACGGTGCCTCGCTCCTCACAGGGATGCTCTGACAGCCATGGAGCCAAGGTTTCGCGAGCAGGATATTCTCGAAACATGGCGGAACCTGTACAACGGCTATCGCTTCTCCCCCTATCCCGACACCCCCCGCATGTACAACCCTTTCACCTTGATCCAGGGCATGCATGGGGTGCTGTCAACCGTCCAGGAGCGCCACGCGGCAGTTGAGGGAAACTGGCCTTCCGCATGGGCCAAGTCCGGACATGCCGGACTCACCGTGCGATTGGCCGAAGACACGCATCAATCCATGCCGGGAGTTGTTTGGGAAGGAGGTATGCCGCCACTACCCGCCCCGGAACTGGGTGATCTGTCCAGACCGGACTACTCGCGCTTGATGCTGGACACCGGTTATTACACGTGGCACGGCGGGAAGGAGGGCAAATCGCTGCACTTGAACTTTCCCAACCGTGAAGTGGCTGCGGCTTGGACGGGTGACATTCTGGGAATCTGGAAACATCCCCTGTACAAGGACAACGCACTGATTCAGGATTTGCACGGCTGCCTGAGACAGGGGGATGTCAAGGGCTTCTGTCATCGCCTTGAGGCATTCACATCCAAGTTTGCGGGCGAGAACCTGCGAAGCGAATCCAGTTTCCGCACATTGCTGCAGGCCCTCTTCCTGCAAATGGGGGAGCCAACCCAGTCCGGAAAGTCCTCACAGGGCGGCCGCGTGGAGCATGAACTCCGGATTGGCAAGCGCATGTATGTGATCGAAGCCAAGTACAACCGTCCAGTCAGCGAAGCACTCAGGCAGATCCGGGAACGTCCATACGGGCGTGAGCATCTGGATACGGACTGGGATGTAACGGCATTGGCACTTGCGTATCGTCGAGACTTGAAGTTCGGTCCGATGCTGCAGTGCGAAGCATGCAAGTTGGCCGACCGGCCGGCCGGGCGTGAACAGCAATCGGAAGATCGGGAAGGAGGCTGGCCGTCCACCCACTGAGACGGTTTCAGGACAAGTCGCTGACAGTCAGGCGTGACCTTTCGGCCCTGCATCCCAATCCCGTCGGCACTTCCGTCTATTCGAAAACGAACAGGGCCATCAAATCGTTGACATTGGTCATCGTGGGCCCGGTAACCAGCATGTCTCCGGCCGCGGTTAGCCACGGGTAGGCATTGTGCCCGGTGAGGTGCCGACGGGGATTCAAACCGGTCGCCATGCCCCGCTGCAGGGAGCCCGCGTCCGCCAGCGCGCCGGCACTGTCCGTGGGGCCGTCGGTTCCGTCAGTGGCCAGCGAGGCCAGGACCGTGCAGGGCTGGTCTGCCAATTCGAAGGCGGCCGCGAGCGCAAGTTCCTGATTGCGGCCCCCCTTTCCACTACCCTCGCCGAGGGTTACCGTTGTTTCCCCCCCGAACAGAAGACAGGCCGGAGCGGACACGGGCAGACCGTATCCGGCAACCTCGCGTCCAAAGCCGCACAGCACCTTCGCGACTTCGGATGCTTCCCCTTCCACATACGAGGACATCCACACCGTGTTGAATCCCAATTCGCGCGCCCGGGTTTCGGCTGCGGCCATGGCCGTGCGGTTGTCCGCCACCACAAGCGTGGGATTGCCCTCGAAGAGAGGATCGTCGGCGTTCGGAGTATCGGGGAGGTCGCCGCGCCAGCCTGCTTCCAGGCGGGCGCGGATTGGCGGCGGCAATGATGGCATCAACTGGAATTTCTCCACGATGCTCCGGGTTTCCTGCCAGTCGCCGCTGTCGGGGACCGTGGGTCCGCTGGCAATCACGTCCAATGGACTGCCGATGACATCGCTCACGGCGAGGGTGGCGAAGCGAGCCGGGTGGATGGAACGGGCCAACTGCCCGCCCTTGACCAGGCTGCAGTGCTTGCGCAGGCAGTTGATCTCGTTGATCGTCGCCCCGGCTCCCAGCAGGCTGGCTGTCATGGCCTGCAGATCGGCCAGGGTCAGGCCTTCGGCCGGGGCCACCAGCAACGCGGAACCACCGCCGGACAGGAGGTTAATCACCAGGTCCCGTTCCGTGGTGTCCGCCAGCAGTTCAAGAATGCGGCGGCCCGCCGTCACGCCGGCCTCGTTGGGTACGGGATGGCGGGCTTCGCAAATTTCGATGATTTCCGTTGGTGCCCGATGGTCGTCCTTGACCACCACCAGGCCCGCGGTTATCCGGTCCCCCAGGATGGCCTCCAACGCTTGGCTCATTAATGCTCCGGCCTTACCCGCCCCGGTCACCAGGATGCGGTCCACGGCGGACAGGTCGATGGTTTGATCCGCCAGTCGCAGTTGGTCGCCGTCCAGCGACACGTGGTGCAGAACCGCACGGGCCGGGTCCACGGCCTCGAGCGCCGCCTCCAGCACTTGGAGCACGGTGTGCCTGCGTTCCGGGTCCGCGTCCAGGACACTCAGGTCGAAGCGGCTGCCGTCGGATCCGGTCATTGCTCGTTGTCCTCCGCTATCAATTGGGGTGCACCGGCCAGGTTCGGCAGGTCTCCGGGTTCGAATTGGAGAGGCGGTTGTTCCTGCAGCAGGCGAAGTGCTTCGGCCACCGCGGTGTCGAGTTGGGGATCGCGCCTTTCGCGGAAGTCGTCGGGGGAAATCTCGACTTCAATGTCCGGGTCGGTACCGTAGTTCTCGACTGTCCAGCCCACATCCTTGAACCAGAAGCTGTACTCCGGCTGCGTAGTGACCGTGCCGTCCACCAGGGCGTGGCGCGGCCAGATCCCGATCACGCCGCCCCAGGTCCGCGTGCCGATCAGCGTTCCCAGGCCCATCAGCTTGAAGGCGTGACTGAATATGTCGCCGTCGCTGCCGGCGGCATCGTTGGTCAAGGCCACGATGGGGCCGGACACCGACTCCTCCGGATAGGGTGCGACTCCACCCCACCTGGTTTGGTCGAACCCAATCTGGCGGCGCGCCAGCTTTTCGAGCAGCAGGGCACTGACATGGCCGCCGCCGTTGAAGCGCAAATCCACAACCAGGCCTTGCCGATGGAGTTCGCCCAGAAAGCCGCGGTGAAACTCCGCATAGCCCCACGGTCCCATGTCGGGAATGTGCAGGTAGCCAAGACGGCCGTCCGACGCTGCATGCACTTTTACCCGGTTGGCGTTCACCCAGGCACGGTACAGCGCGCGTTTGTCACCGGTCATGGTGCGGACCGTGACTTCCTTCAGCATGTCGGTTTCGGCCGACGACCCGTTGTCGGCCGACTCGACTTGGGTACCGAGCCGGAAACCAAGCTGAATTTCCTGACCGGCCAGGTTGACCAACAGGCTGGCGGGAGGAACGCTTTCCGAAACCGGCTGTCCGTTGACGGATACCAGCAGGTCTCCCCTGGCCACGTCGACCCCGGCCTCGGCAAACGGGGAATGGACTTCGGGTTCCCACACGTCGCCTTCGATCCAGTCGTCGAGCCGCCATCCCGGCGGATTCGCCTGCCACTCGAACTCCGCGGCCAGGGTGCCGATCGGCCAATGGGGGCCCGGTCGGTAGTCGCCTCCGAACTCGTAGCAGTGGCTCGTGCCCAGTTCGCCCTGCATTTCCCAGCACAGGTCGCTGAATTCGCGCCGGCTTGCGAGGCGTTGCACCAGGGGTGCGTACCGGTCGTGGATTCCTTGCCAGTCCACCCCCGACATGTCGGGGGTCCAGAATTGGTCCCTTTGCAGTCGCCAGGCCTCCGCGAGCATCTGTTGCCATTCGGCCGGAGGCTCGATCGACAGGTGAATGCGACCGAGATCCAACCACCCGGTGACGCGGGGCGCGCCTTCATTGGTCAGGCTGTCGGCGTTGTCGCTGGCCTTGATGACCCGAAGGCGCTGATCGGCCCGGTACAGCAGGTGTTTGCGGTTGGCGGACAGACTGAAGTCCGACACGTCCGCGGCCACCTCACTCGGTTTGTGGTCCTTGAACACCCAAGCCTGGAGTACGGCTCCGTGCGGCGTTTCATCGTCCAACCACGGATCCTTCATGGTCTGCCTGGTTTCCGAAGCCAGCCAGAACACCCGATCCTCGGCCGCCGCCAGGCCAATGAACAAACCTGCAGGCACCGGAAAGGGGAGAACCCGGTCCGCGATGCCGTCAACATCAATCCGTACGGGTTCAGGAACGGGATCCTCCGCCTTGGTTGGCTTCGCATTGTCCGCTCCGTCGGTGGTTTTCGCAGTCGCATCGCCGTTCGCCGCGGACGTGCCGTCTGCATCGGGTTTGGTTTGTTCCTGTTTTTCCTCTTCGTCTTCCTCATCCGCATCCTCACCGGTGCGCGGTACGAACGGATTGGGCACATCCTGCTGCAGCGTAACCAGATAGGGGCGCATGGGGGCGGGAAACGACAGGTTGAACTGAACCGTGTCGTAGACCGGGTTGAGGATTCGGCTGCTCAGAAAGTAGAGATAGCGGCCCTTGGGGTCGAATACCGGACAGTGGTCCTGCAGTACGGGTGTTCCAAGGTCCACGGTCAGGGGCTGTTCCGAACCATCGGGTTCTTCGCCGTCGGGCACCGACGATTCCCTGCGGTATAGACGGATGGCATGGCTGTGGAGGGTGGGAGCCCTGTCCCAAGCCAGCCAACGGCCGTCCGGGCTCCAGTCGGCGTGTTCGATGTGGCCGTGCGGCGACCGGTCGACCAGCAGGTGTGTCCGGTCCTCCAGGTTGTACAGCCAGAGTTCGTAGCGGTGGTTTGTGACTGCCACCATGTCCACCGCCGGGTTGACGTACAGATTCATGGCCCGGCCGAAGGCGAACTCCTCGTGCAAGTCCGACTCGGCCGGCTCGCGGCCCGGTGTGAACACCTGAAGACGCTCTTCGCCTATGGCATCGGTTACGGCCACGATGCGCTTGCCGTCCCGCAGCCAGACAGGCAGGCGATAGCGCACGCCTTGGGATGTCCCTAGCTGCAGGACCCCGCCGGCATGGTTTCCGAGTGCAAAAGCCTTGCCGCGCGCCGACAGCGCGACAGAATGCCCCTCCGGATGCAAATCGGCCGACTCGAGATGCCCGGACGCCTCTGCGAACTTGCGGTTGCGCTGCACCCTCGGCGAGGACCAGGTCACGTCTATCTGCACGGCGGTGTCGTTCAGGATGTCCAGCAGGTGGAGGTCGGCTCCCGCATGGTAGGCAATGATGGGCCGGCCGTCGCCGTCCAAGCCCCAGGCTGGATAACGCGCGTAGAAGTCAGCATGGTCGGTGTGCCTGGTGAGATCTTCACCGGAGGGCAGGCAACTGTAGATGTTCCCGCAGCCTTCATGGTCGCTGACCAGGAATATGCGTTCGTCGGCCAGGCCTTGGTCAGCCCCAATCCACATGGGCGAGGCCAGGTTGCCGTCCAGATCGGGAAGAATGCGGTTGAACTGCTCGCCTGCCCCGGGGGATACCCATAGCCGGCCGGCCGTGCCGCCCCGATATCGTTTCCAACGGGCCGGATCGCCGGTGTTGCGGCCCAGCACCATCGCGCCGTCGGGTCCGAACCCGATGGCTGAGGCCCGCCCCAGTGGCACCTCCTCGACAACAAACCGGGAGGGTGAATTTCGAACCCGATTGAGAACCGTCGATCCGCGCACGGGCTGGCGGGCCGATGTCACGAAGTAAATCCACTCGCCGTCGGGGCTCCACGCCGCCGTTTGCATGGCATCTCCCTGCCACGTCAGGCGCTGGGCAGGGCCACCGGCGGCATCCATTACATAAATGTCGGGAGCGCCTTCATCGCGGGCCACGAACGCAATCCGGGATCCGTCGGGAGACAGCAGGGGAAACTCGATTTCGCCAAGATTGCTGGTGAGACGCAGGGGCACTCCGCCCTGAAGGCCAATGGACCACAAGTCGTCTTCGCTGACGAAGACAACGCGGTCTCCTTGGACGGTCGGATGTCGGTAGTAGCCCTGCATGTGTGTTTCCTGGAAGCGGAGTGTTCGTTCTCGCCGACAGCGGCAAGCTGATAGCAGCGGAGCCTTACGAGAGCTGCCGCCATCATGGTTCGGTTCGCGTGTGCCCGAAGCGGGCACATGGGTTTGCCGTCAACCGGAACTGAACCATTGTCGCAAAGACAGTGCCAAACCCGGACCTTCGGATCGCCTCAGGCAGTCGCGCAAGGTGTATTGGCAATGGACCAAGTTTCCGGCGACGGTGCACTTCAACACGGTCAGGCTGATTGTCGCCGCGTTGCTGCCAATTTTCGTTTTGGCTTGTACTCTTTGGATAGGAAGGCATTGGGATTTCCGGGTGGCGGCCGCACCCGCCACCCGCGTTCCCGATACTTCAGGCTTTCTGCAAGTTGATGGCGCAGTCTGCCAAACCTCCGTCATGCAATCTTCACTCTGTCATCACAAGTTGCATTCCAAAGCCGGGTTTGAGGGGTGCCGCGCCGGTTCGCGCGTGAGCCCGGTTTCGGCCCGCGGGAATACGCGATCCCGCTCATGTTGGGAGTGGCGCGTCATCCTGTTTTGGATCCTGGTTGGAACGTCGTTGGCGGCGTCCGGCTGCATGTCGGTGATCACCAATCCAATTGAGATGGCCATGGCCGGGGGAGAGCCGCATCTTGGTCCTCCCCTGCCGCCTGGCCAAGGCATGTTGGCTGGTCAGGTGGTGTACGAGGGCAAGCCCGTTGCCGATGCCGTGGTATTGGTGGCCCAGCCTGCGGGAACACCGCATGTCACGCACACGGACGCGGAGGGGCACTATCTGCTGACGGATCTGCCGCCAGGCTCCTACGTGCCCATCGCCGGAGCTCCGGGTTTCGAGTACGGGATGCCGAGGTCGATTCTGGGATTGCCGGTCTCAGTCACCGTCCAGGACAATGTGGCTGCGGTGGCGCCCGTGATCGAACTGGAGTTGGAACTTCAGGATGTGTTGGGCCCGGTTGCCGCGGAGACCTATAGCCTTGAACCGGCCGGCAGCTACGTTGTGGAGACCCCATTCCCCAAGGGGGCCCGAGCCCAAGTACACCGATGGACCTTCGAACGGGCGGAGGCGGTCAACGATTCGCTGTACCTATACCTGCCGCTCGACGCCGGTCCGCAAGACCCCATCCCGATGCTTCTGGCACTCTATCCCAATGCCACCAGAAACTGGGAGGACATCAGTGTTGGATTTGCCAGTCAGGGTTTCGGTGTCGTGGCCATGTCACCCATCGGTGCTCGGGGCCGCAATGTCACCGAACATGCCCTGGATGCGCGCCTGATGCTCCAGTTTGCCTCGCAGGGGCTCCTGGATCCCCGGCTGGACGATTCAAGGCTTCTGGCCATCAGCGGCAGCTATGGCGCCGCCATCCTCAACAAACTGATCCGGATCTCGGACCGGGAGTTTGTCGCGGTGGTGGCCCTGGGCGGCATCAGCAACGCGTTTACGGGCGCGGCGGCGTTTTATTCGGGTGAACTGGAGTGGCCGCCGGTCCTGCGCTACGCCTTGGCCATGCTGGGTACGGCCAATGAGCGGCCGGACAGCTACATGCAATATGCACCGGTGTATTCGGCGTCCGAGATGCCGCCCATTTTGTTGGTTCACACATTGAAGGACGAAATGGTGCCGTTGTCCCAGTCGCTTGAGTACGAAGCGGCACTGCGCGACGCCGGGGTACCGGTGGAGACCATCTACTTCGAGGACGAGAGCCACTACCTTAAGCTAGGGACCCGCACCTCTGACACTACGCGCTATCTGTTCGCCAGCGTGCTCGACTTCCTTCATGGATGGCTGGAGCAGGAGCCTGACGCACAATAGGTGCCACATCGGTTCCGGTTGCCCGAGCTGCAACCGTTCGCTTGCTTGACTGTGTCTGGTCTTCGGCAACAGGGCACGAACCCATGACTAACGAGGGGGCAGTCCTGTAGAGGAACGTTTGGGGCCGCGACACCGGTCGCCGATGGAGGGCGACTGTGAGCAAGTATTGCCGGCCGGCCTGCTTACACTTGGCGACGATGTCCCATGGCGCGTGTACAGGCTGCAAGTGTCAGTCAACATCCGCAACGGTGTCGAAGACAGGCTGTTCCCAGCGCATTCCTCCGACCATGATGCAGACCGCACTCATCCTGCCCACCGACACCACGACCCAATTCAGGACGGGTTTTGATGGTGTGGCATTCAGTCCGGACGGGCGAACTCTGGCTGGCGGTAGTGATGACGACACTGTCCATTTGTGGGATGTGGTCACGGGTAATCTTCGGTATGTCTTGAAAGGTCACAAGGATGGGGTCCACGGCGTGTCGTTCAGTCCGGACGGGCGGCTCCTTGCCAGCGGCGGCGGGGACCACACCATTCGCCTGTGGGATGCGGCCGCGGGTACCCTCAGGCACATCCTGAAAGGCCACACGGATTACGTTCTCAGTGTGGCGTTCGATCCAGACGGGCGGACGCTGGCCAGCAGCGGGTGGGATGACACTATTCGCCTATGGAATACAGCCACGGGGACCTTCCGCTGCGCCTTGCTGGGCCACGCGGATGGAGTCTTCAGTGTGGGGTTCAGTCCGGATGGGCGAATCCTCGCCAGCGGCGGGTGGGACAACACCATCCGCTTGTGGGACACGGCCACAGGGACTCTCCTCCGCGTCCTGGAGGGTCATACGGATGAGGTCCTCGGCCTAGCGTTCGGTCCGGATGGGCGGATCATGGCCAGTGGCGGTAAGGACTGCGCGATCCGCCTGTGGGACGCGGCCACAGGCACCCTCCTCCGCATCCTGCAGGGCCATACGGATGTGGTTGCGAGTGTGGTCTTCAGTCCGGACGGGCTGATTCTGGCCAGTGGCGGTTGGGACGACACTGTTCGTCTGTGGGATGTGTCCGCGGGCACCCTCCGGCACATCCTGAAGGGCCAGCGTGTGGTTAACAGCGTGGCGTTCAGCCCGGACGGGCAGATCCTGGCCAGTGGCGGTGATGACGGCACGGTACTGGTGTGGCACCCAACGAAATCAAGGACCGTGTCAGGGCAGGGGCCTGCTTCGCCGTCTAATCCCCAATCCACCGAAAGGCTGAGGGTATCGTTGTGATGAAGAGATGAGAAAGTGCTCCCGGCCTCGGGGATAATGGTTTTCACGCAAGAAAACAACCCTGAAACAAGGAGCACCCATCGGATGCTACCACTGGAGCCACCCGACCGTATCCAAGTCGCCTTCGACGACCACCGCCTGGTGTCCAACGCCGGCCTGTTGTTGCCGCTGACCCTGGCCCATCATCTGGGGCTGGGACCCCTGGTGGACCGCCATGTCGACCTCGGGGATGTGCCGGGTCGGGCGCATGCCGGCGACAAGCTGCTGACGCTGGTGGCGTCGGCGCTGGCGGGTGGCGGGTGGCGACTGCATTGACGATGCCGACGCACTGCGCGCGGGTGGGACCGCGCGGGTGATGGGCTGTACGGTCAAGGCGCCCTCCACCCTGGGGACCTTCCTGCGCAGTTTCCGTTGGGGCCACGTGCGCCAGTTGGACCGGGTGAGCCGCGCGGTGCTGGCCCGCGCCTGGGCCGTCGGGGCCGGTCCCGGCGACGGGCCGTTGACCATCGACCTGGATGCCACCGTCTGCGAGACCCATGGGCTGGGCAAGGAGGGGCCCGACACCACAACTACGCCGGCCAGCGGGGCTATCACCCGTTGCTGGCGGTGGCCGCCGGCACGGGCGACGTGCTGATGGCCCGCCTGCGCCAGGGCCGGGCCCACACGGCGCGCGGCGCGGCCCACTTCCTGCGGGAAACCCTCGGCCGGGTGCGCCAGGCCGGAGCCACCGGCCCACTCACCGTGCGGGCCGACAGCGGCTTTTACACCCACGGCATCGTTGCCCTCTGCCGTGACGGGAAGGTCCGCTTCTCCATCACCGTTCGCCAGCACCCAGCCTTGCGCCAGCGCATCGAGGCCATCCCCGAGGAGGACTGGCCCCCCACCCCTACTGGATGGAAGGGGCCGCGGACGTGGCCGAAACCGCCTACACGCCCTTTGCCGACAAGGCCGACGCGGTATCCGTGCGCCTGATCGTGCGGCGGGTGAAGCCCACGCCCGGTTCCCAGCTGGCCCTGTTCACCGACTACAGTCATCACGCCTTCATCACCGACCGCGAGGGCGACACCCTGGCGCTCGAGGCCGACCATCGTCGTCACGCCGAGGTGGAGAATGCCATCCGCGACCTGAAGCATGGCGTGGGCCTCAACCACCTGCCCTCGGGACGCTTTGCCGCCAACGCCGCCTGGCTGGCGGTCCAGGTCCTGGCCCACAACCTGGCCCGTTGGACCGGGCGCCTCGGGCTGGGCCAGCCGCGGACGACCACCAAGACCCTCCGGCGACGCTTCTTCGCCCTGGCCGGACGCATCACCCGCAAGGCCCGCCGTCTCACCTTGCATCTTCCCCAGGCCTGGCCTTGGCAAAATCCGTTCCGCGCCGCCCTGGCACGATTGCGCGCCCTGCCGCTCCCTTCCTGATCGCGCCACCGATTTGCCCCCCATCGCCTGGCTCAGGTCCGCCAGGCCGGTCCCGGCGCGTCGCCTGCTGCTATCCGCTCGCCAATCTTGGCTGTGGCCGGTGCCGCAACACGTCAAAAACCCCCTCCCAGCGCTGGTACACCCGGCACCCGGCATCATCCGTCGGACTCAGACCCCTGCCAGGACTGTCTCTCAGCCCACAGGCCTTGGATCAACAGCCCACCGCATCCCCTTCGGTGGATCCGGGCTAATGCCCCGCAATCCACAGGAAGATGAGTAGACTCAATTCCATTCCCTGCAGGACTACCGTTGACTTGCATGCATTCGGAGCAGTAACCATGACCTATACCGGAGGATTCGAAATCGACCGGGACCACGTGCCGCAGGGAGCCTGCCTGCTTCCGGATCGCGGACCAAGGGTCCTGTGGATGAGCGGCGACGACAGTGAGGACTTCCTGCAGCGCATGACGACGAACGACATGCGCCTGCCGGTTGGGGGGCATCGGCCAACGGCTCTCCTGACCGGCACGGGCCGCATCCAGGCCGTGTTCAGCGTGATTCGGGAAGATGAAGGATATTGGCTGATCGCACCGCCGCACGGGGCGGAGGCTCTGGGCAGAATGCTGCAGGGCAACATTTTCTTCATGGATCAGGTCACTGTGGAGGATGTGAGCAACCAATGGGATTTCCTGTATCTGGTGGGCCGCGGGGCGTCCGCCGTCGTGGAGCTGTTGGAGTTCGCCGCGGCGGAGCCGGCTACGGTCGCCCGTGCCGGCAATCGGTTGTGCCTGTACGAGAACCTGCTCGAACTCCCCGGATTTGGGCTGTTGATCCCTGCGGCCGAGACGGATGGTGTCCGCCGGGCCGTGCAACAGGGACACGGTACGCTGTGGGCCGATTGGGACGAATATGACCATGTGCGCATCCGGTCCGTGCGGGGCGGCTACGGGTACGAGTACACGGAGGCCTTCAATCCCCTTGAGGTGGGCCTGGACGCAATCTGCTCGGACAACAAGGGGTGCTATCCGGGGCAGGAGGTGATTGCTCGGCAGGTCAACTACGATCGCGTGGCCCGGGGGCTGGTGCTGCTGGAGTCCGAGCAGCCGCTGTCCACGGGCGATCCTGTCAAATTGGAGGGGCGGCCGTTGGGGGAAGTCACCTCCGGCAGTTCGATGTCGGCAGACCACATATGGCCGTCGCTGGCGGTTGTCCGTTCCCGGCAACTCACGCCAGGACAGACGGTGATGGCCGGAGACCGGCCTGCCGTCGTGGCGGCCATGCGCCAAGCGAGTTTGGTCTAGGGCGCGACTGTGGTCGCGTACGTTGGCATGTTGGGGGATGGCTCCGGATCGCCCCGTTCGGCGGAGGGTTCGGATTTGCCGTGTGCAGGTTGCCCGTGGCTGAAACCTGGCGGTTGATCATCGAGCCGCGGCCGCGGCGGGCCAGCGTCAACATGGCAATGGACGAAGCCTTGGCCGAATCCGTGGCATCCGGTTGCGCACCACCGACCCTGCGCCTGTATCGGTGGTCTCCGGCCGCGGTCAGCATCGGCCGGTTTCAGTCCGTTGCCGACCTGGACTTGGAGCGCCTTGACGTTGGGGGCTTGGACTGGGTACGTCGACTCAGTGGCGGCCGGGCGCTCCTGCACGGGAACGAACTTACCTACGCGCTTCTGCTGCCTCTGGCACACCCCGTCGCACAGCTGGGCATTCTGGATTCCTACCGTGCCCTGGCCGGATCCTTGCGGGCCGCCTTGGCGGCTCTGGGTGTCCACGCGGATCCGTTGCAGGCCCGTGCGCGCAGGGTGGCGGCTGCTTCGGCCGCCTGTCTTGAGCAGGTCAGTTCATGGGAACTTGCCGTCGCGGGCCGCAAGCTTGTGGGGAGTGCCCAGTGCCGGCGACACGGTTACGTCCTGCAGCATGGCAGCCTGCCATTGGACGGGGATCCGGCGGCCTTGGCCGAAGTGTTGTGCCTGGATACCGGTGGCCGGGAGCGGCTGCGCAACAGCCTGAGGGCAACGGCAACCACCTTGGCGCGTGAACTGGACATGCCGGGCGTCGAAGGCGAGTTGCCGGATTGGCAACCCCTGGCGCGCGCGTTTGCCCGTGGGTTCGGCAACCATGCCCAGGTGGACTGGACCGAAGATGGCAGCCGGCCGGCGGAATTGGAGGCGGCGGCCCGGCTGGCGAGGGTTCGCTATGCGGCTGGCGCTTGGCTCAATCTGCGGTGAGTTGTGCGTCGCTCCTTCATCGCACCGGCAAGGATGCGACAGTGTCGGGACATGACAGACTGTCGCAGGACTGCCGGGACCATCCTGGCCGCGGGGGCGGTCGCCTCTTGTCGCATTCAAACCGCTGACGGCGGTGCAAGCTGTCCGGCCGGCGGCTGCCGAGGCCTCAAACCAAGCATATAAGTCCCTGCCTTCTCCGTTTCCTCGCTGCGTCTCTGGCAGTTGCCTGGCGGGTGTTCAGTTTGTTTTGTCGGACTGGTGCCGGCCGACCGGAATCCCGGACACCTTCGGTTGCCTGTGGACCATGACCACGTACCAGGGGCATCCGACGCGGCCCATGCGGCCGATGCAAATCAAGCCCGAGTGCCCCCGCGGCGTCGGCAACCGCAGTCGACGCGGATAATCCCGTCCTTTCAGTGTTTGTTGAGGGCTTTCGCGCACTACCCGCGGTCGTCGGTCGGGATGCCAAGCAGGTCGCGCCATTCGCCGGGCGCCTGCTGCACGGACCGGACGAATCCCATCAGGTCGGCCGGTGGACCCGCGGTCCACCAGTGTTCCTCAATCCGATCCAAGTTCACTGGTGCCAATGTCGCGTCTAGTAGGTCCCTCATCACGCCCACGGCCATCCGTACCTCGCCGCGAGCCTCGCCAATGGCCTCGCCTTTCGCCAAGGCCTCGTCCCGAACTTCCTTGTCCCGCCGGTCTCGTTCGTCCCGCACCTCGGTGTCGGTGTCGCGCCAGCGATCCTGAACCGCGTCCCACCACCGGAAGCGCGGCTCGTAGGCATCGGCTTGCAGGCGGACCCGCGTCCCGCACACTTCGCTCCATATCGGCGTGTCCACGAAGGCCGGTGCCGGCGGCTCGCTGTCGGGCTTGATAGTGACGGGGACGTAGGACCCCGAATTCGACAGGCGGTATACCAGCAGACCCGCGGGCGAGCCCTGCCGCCGCATACCACCCACGTCGCAGATCCAGTACTCCTCGACCCCGAGCTTCGCGTACAGCTCGTACTTCTCAACCAGGTCCCGGTGCCCGGACGACTTGGACAGGATCTCGACCGCCAGTTGCGGGGGCGGTTCGTCATCCCGCAAGTCCACGAAGCGGTCCTCGGTTTCCCGATACCGCTGTCCCGGCGGGAGCGTCCGGTGCTCCGGAAACAGCAGCAGATCCGGCTTGACCAGGGAACTGGGCCGGCCGGCCGGCGTGAACAGTCCCAGTTCGGCGGCCACCGGCTCGCCGAACCGGAGCCGGGCTTGGGATTCGACGCGGTGGCCGAAGATGAGGCGCAATAGAGCCAGCATGCCGGCCTCGAGCAAGGTGCGTCGGTCGTCGGTGGCTTCCAAAACGCCGACCTCATCGAACTCGAAGAACTGTACACCGTCGCCGTGGCGGTCCGGATCGGTGGTCCAAAGCTCGCGGGTGTACTCGTGGGCGGGGTTGTAGGCGTAGTCGGGGTCGTAGTAGATCAGGTCCTTGAGTTCGCGGTGCCATTCCGCAAGGTGTGCCCGGCGCCATTCAGCCCGGGCCGCCCGCGCCTCGCGCGTCATGTAGGGATCGCCATCGGGCGGCAGTTCCCGCGCGCGTCCGTTGGCTGCCACCTGCGCGTCTGTGTGAACAACCGTTTCCATGACCACCTTAGGTTCCCCCATTGTGAGGTTTCCATTCTACCGCTGAACCGGTGTCCGCTCTGCCAGCCACCCCCGCGACGGATGCTCATGGTGCTGGGAATGTCCAGGACACCTGCAGGCCGCCTCCTTCAGGAACGGGGATCCTCCGCAGCGTTGCGGCACAAGTTTCTCGGGCCATTACCCATTACAATGCGCGGGCAAGAGCCTTCAGGGGACTGGGTTTCCACCTGAGACGCAGTGGGGGCAACGCGGATGTTGTGGAGGACTATCTTGAGAATCCCTCACAGGAAGTTTCAACCCATCGCGTGGCCGTTTTGCAGTCGGAACCTCAAGGGAGCCCAAGTACTGCTGCTGGCGCGTTCATCTCTTGGGACACCAAAACGGCAGGGAAGGAAGAGGTCACCGTGTCGGTTGGACTGCTGACGCTTGAGCTTTATCTGGGCGGTACCGTCTCCCTCAAGGAGAAACGAAGCCGAATCGCTCCCGTCGTCCGCCGCGTTCGGACCAAGTTCAATGCCTCGGTCTGCGAATCGGATGCCCAGGATGTACTGACCCGCGCCGAGATCAGCGTGGTGGTCGTGAGCACCAACGACAGCCATGTCCACAGCCAATTGCAGGCTGTTCTCAACTGGGTTCTGGATGCCCGGCTGGATGTCGAGGTGCTGGACAGCCACGTCGAACTGATTGCCTGAACGACCAAGGCTTCAAGGCCACCGCCGCGCGCACGATGCCGAACGGAATTCGCGTGCCCGGGATTGGCCGGGCCGGGATCGTCCGCCCTATGAGGATGCAGCCACCGCCTTCGGATCGCTCATGCCGACCCATGAGTCCTTGGCCTCCGGATATCCGGGCCAGTCCACATGCCGGTACAGGAAGATGGCCACCGTGACCACCACCGAAATCAGCGCGAACCATTGGGCGGCTGCCAGGGATGTGCCAATCATCCAGGCATCGGGGCGCAGGAACTCGACCAGGAAGCGGCCCACCGGGTAGAAGAAGAACAGCATCAGCACCCCGTCCCCAAAGCGCAGTCGCTGGCCGAAGCGCAGGAACAGCAGGTTGATGACAAGCACCGCCATCAGGTTCCAAAGCATCTCGTAGAAGAAGGTGGGATGGAACCCGTTCGTGGCATACCAGTCGATGGCCTGCTGTGTGATGTTCGGGTCGGAGCACACCCCCAAGGCGCCCTCCGGCACCTGACAGGGGTAGTCCGGGTTGATGTGGAACCCCCAGGGCAGGTCTGTGGCCGGCCCGTACAGCTCCTGGTTGACGAAGTTCCCGAACCGGCCGACGGCTTGGGCCAGCGGGACGTTGACCGCGATGTAGTCCAGGTACTGCAGCACGTTGATTTTCGAGATCCAGGCATAGACGATGACCGCCAGGACCCCGCCAATCAGTCCGCCGTAGATGCCCAGTCCCCTGAAGCCCCCGGACCAGAAATTGATGATGTCCATGGGGTTTTCGCGGTAGTGGGACCAGCCGCCGCCGTCCGCCGGCGAACTGAGCACGTGGTAGACCCGTGCGCCCAGGATGCCGGCAATCAGGCACCAGGCCAGCAGGTTCCAGATGTGGTCCGGATCCCCGCCCGAACGCTTGGCCCACAGGGTGCTTGAAAACGCGCTCAGCGTGGCTCCTCCGACAATCAGCAGCCCGTACCAGTGCAGGGAAAAATTGCCGACTTCCAGCAGGATGGGATTCATGGGACGGGGATCCTAAAGGGAGGATAAGGAGTGCGGGGGACCGGATAGGCTCGCATCGCAGGCCAACACTCGACGGTTGGCGAGTCAGTATAAGTTAGTTGGACGCTGTCGATCGGAAGATTCGGCAAGACCTCAAGGCTGCCGCAGCCTTGACGACCACAGGACAGCCACACCGGAAAGTGCAGTGTCACCGCCATGCGGCGCCTGACTCCAGCCAGGTCTCCAGGACGGTGCCGACGCGCCAGAGGCTGTCCGCACTGACCTTGTCCATCGTGTCCCCAACGGTATGCCACCACGGATAGTCGAAGTCGATGATGTCCACCGCCGGAATGCCGGCATTCAGGAACGGGTGGTGGTCGTCGAGGATGAAGTAGCCCTGTACCGGCTGGAACCAGGCGTCCAGGTCCAGTTCGGCGGCCTGTTGCCAAATGGCGGCCTGCAGTTCCGGGGTACTGGTGCGCTCAAGGGGCAGTTCCTGTCGGCTGTCTCCCACCATGTCCACGATGACCACCGCCGTGGGGTTGTTGCAGGCCGGCAACAGATCGAGGTCCGCCGCAAACGCCGAGGAGCCCAGGATCCAGTGCCAACCGGGGATGTTGCCGTTGTCCTCGGCATCAAAGAAGGCCAGGCAGATCCGGTGGCCCGTCTTGTCGATCTCCAGGGCCCGCGCCAGTTCCATCAGCACCGCCACGCCCGATGCCCCGTCATTGGCCCCGACCACAGGGCGCGTCCGGAGGTCCGGATCCGGATCTTCATCCGCAAACAAGCGCGTATCGAAGTGGGCGCCCAGCAGCAAATCGGGGCCGGACCCCTTCCAGGCAAGCAGGTTTTCGCCGCGATCACCGTTCGGCAAGGCAAACGGGTGGGCGTACACCTGCCAGTCCAGAGCTTCCAGGTGCTGCCTGATCAAGACCCTGGTGCGGCGGTTGGCCAGGGAGCCCGTCGGGCGCGGCCCCAGGTCGACCTGGGCCTGCACGTGTGCCAAGGCCCGTTCGCCGTCGAAGGGCGGTGGCCCGTACACGGCATGGGAGAAGTACCCCCATCCCAGGTGCCCCCCGTAGCCGAAGCAACCCAGGACCAGAATCCCGAGCAGCAGTTCGGAGCGGCGCACCTGCCATCGTTCAAGGAGTTTCTTCATGGCGGCGGGGAGGCTGCGGTTCAGGAACGCGTGCGGAATTCGACGCGGATCGGTGTGCCGATGAAGGGGTGCTGCTCGCGGATCGCGTTCTCGATGTAGCGCGCGTAGGTGAAGTGCACCAGCTTGCTGTTGTTCACGAAAAGAACGAACGTCGGCGGTGCTACGGCCACCTGGGTGCCATAGTAGATCCTGAGCGGCTGACCGTTGCGCGACGGTGTGGCTCCCTGGAAGTACGCCTGCTGGATCAACTGGTTGAAGGGGCCGGTGCCAATCCTTTGCGTCCTTGCCGCATGCACCTCCAGGGCCGTGGGCAGGATGCGGTGCAGCCGCTGCCGGTCCAGGGCCGAAATGAAGAGCAGCGGTGCGTAGGGCAGAAACTGCAGTTCCGATCGGATCTTCTTCTCGTATTCCAGGATGGTGCGCTCGTCCTTGGTCACCGCATCCCACTTGTTGGCGAGCAGGACCACCCCGGTTTTGCATTCCTCGATCATGCCGGCCACGTGCGCATCCTGTGCCGTAACACCCTCGGTGGTGTCCAGCAACAGCAGGGCGACGTCGGCCCGGTCGATGGCCCTGGCACTGCGCAGTACACTGTATTGCTCAATGCCGCGTTCGATGCGGCCCCGTCGACGAATTCCGGCGGTGTCGACCAGAGTCACGTCCCGGCCATGCCAGGTGAGGCGGGAGTCGACAGGGTCGCGGGTGGTGCCCGGCACCTCGCTGGTGATGGCTCGTTCTTCGCCAATCAGGGCGTTGAGCAGGCTGCTCTTGCCAACGTTCGGTCGCCCCACCAGGGCAATCCGGACCGAATCGTCCTCCTCGTCCTCGGCCGGTGTGCCGGCCAGGTTGAACAACAGGCTGTCGAGAAGTTCCGCCACGCCGTCGCCGTGCAGGGCGGAGATGGCCATCGGTTCGCCCAAGCCCAGCTGCCAGAACTCGGCGGCATCCAGAACGCGGGCGTCGGTCTCGGCCTTGTTGACCGCCAGCACCACCGGCTTGTCGTGCCGGCGCAGAAACGCGGCCACATCCATGTCCTCGGCCACCACGCCGTCCTTGACATCGGTCAGCAGGATGACGGCATCCGCCTCGTCCAGGGCCACGGTGGCCTGCTCCAGGATTGACAGGGAGAACTCCTCGGACGAGTTGGCGGAACGCGAACGGGCCGTGGATGCACCGGGCTCGCGGAAGCGCAGGCCTCCTGTATCGACCAGCGCGAACCGCTGTCCCTGCCATTCCGCTGTGCCGTACAGGCGGTCGCGGGTGGTTCCCGGCAGATCCTCCACAATCGCCGTGCGGACACCGGTCAGCCGATTGAACAGCGTGGACTTGCCTACGTTGGGGCGGCCCACCAGGGCTATGAGTGCGGGCGACATGCGGGGATTCAGGAGGATGGAACCAAGGCGGACTTCAGGCTCGCGACGACCTCCGCCTGGGCGGGATCGTGGCTCACCAGCGTGATGAGGCTGGATGACTCAACGGCCGGATCCGCAAAGACAAACCGGACCGGGGCAAGTTCCCATGTGCCCTGTTCGGCCGGGCAGTCAAAGAGGGCCAGCCAGGCAAATTCGCCCGCGGCTTCCATGGCGTACAACTGTTCGAAGGCTTCAAACGGACCGCGCAGGTGCATGAACAGGGGCGTGAATTCGTAGACCAGGTCCGGGTGTTCCATTTGACAGGCCGCCCGGGCCTTTTGCGTATTGTCGAGGATGACATGATCCACTTCAATTACGAAGGCGACTTCCGTCGTGGTGGTGGTCGCACCCTCCGGCACGTCCACGGACGCGACCACCGTGGTCGTGCGCGTGACGGGTTTGATGGGTTCTTCCGGGTGCAGCGGCAGCGGGTCCGGCATGGAATCCAACACGTCCCGCGGTCCGCGCAGCAGCAAAAACTCCGGATCGGTACGCACCTCCGCCAGACTGTAGCCGCTGGGCACGGTCGCCGGCGGTTCCAGGACCACCCGTACGCGTCGGGTATTGGGCAGGGACGAATAACTCACCGTCGCCAACACGATGCCCGGATCGGCGGTCAGCGTCGTCAGCGCGTTGCCGTTGCTGTCCACAGCCTGCACCGACAAGGGCAATTCGAACGAACCCGCGTTGGTGGTGAAGGCCGTGGAGTAGAACGGCAGATAGGCTACCGCACTGTCCAGTCGCGTCAGGTCTTCCTGTGGCCCTGTGATCACCGTGTGGGTGGTGTCAAGCATCGTCCCTTCCAGCACATAGCCGTCCGGCAGGTCCCCCACCCGGACCAAGGTCACCGGGAGGAGCGAACTTTGTTCCTGCAGGGCCAGAGCCTCGGCCAACACTTCGGGCGAGGATTGCAGCGCGATGTCCACGGCGCAGGCCGCGCCGACCGGCGCCGCCGACGCCCGCACCGAGAGCACCTGGAGACTCGATTCGAGGGACGCGGCATCGCAAAGGAAGCGGAGAACACCGCTGGTCAGTTCGTGTTCCTCGTCCGCGGGCCGCAATTGAACCTCCAGGTACTGGACATAGGGAGGTTGCAGATTGGTCCAGTGGCTTTGCGGTGAACGCGCGCGGACCGTGAGCGTGGCATTCACACTGGCGCACTGCAGGTCGGTGTCCTGCAGGTCCGGGCAGGGCACCGGCACGTTGGCGATGGTGCGCACGATCATCGGATCCTGCTGACTGATGATGATCAGCCAGACGAACACGGAAGCCAGCAGGGCCGCCAGCATCCGGAGCAGCCGCAGGACCCACCGGGACGCAATCGGTCTCAAGGCCGGACCTCCACTGCCGGGGCAGGTCCGGGCCGGATGCCCCGCTCACTCAGGAACCGCAGTGCGCCAAACTCGTGCAGTACGGACAGGACATTCTCCGGCGATGTCTCCGTGAGCTGGCCGTCAATCGAATAGGCTATCCCGCCCGTCTCTTCGGACACGACCAAGCACAGCGCGTCGTTGTGGGCGGTGATGTTCTGTGCCGCCAGGTGGCGGGTGCCCGTCTCCGCGCGGGCGCTCAGCGTACGGCCCGCCTGATTACCGATGGAGAAGAGGACGTTGGCCCGTTGAATCCGGCCCTGCGCAATGATCACCGCACCGTCGTGCAGACTGGACTGCTTCTCGAAGACGGAGTTGAGCAGCTGCCGGGAGAGAACCGCGTCGAGGCGGATGCCATCGCTGGCGGTGTTGGCCAACAGGTCCCGGCCGGTCAGCACGATCAGGGCTCCCAGACGGTTGCGGTGCAGATAGCGGACACTCTCCGCAATCTCCTGTATCCACTGTTCGTTGAGGTGTCCCTGGCTGCCGGCCTGTCGGATGCGATCCCAGAAGCCGACCCCGCGTCCGGCCTGGGACAGCATGTTGCGGATTTCGGACTGGAAGATGATGGGTATCGAGACCAGGACGACAAGGTAGCTGTTGCGGATGATGAGGTTGAGGGCGGTCAGTCCCTCGAACGCGGTGACGGCGGAAAACAGCACCAGGAGAAACAACAGGCCGTTGAGGAGCCGGCGCAACGGCGAGCGCGCCAGCTGGCTCAGCAGGATGTAAAGGAACGCGCACAGGGCCGCCACGTCAAGCAGGTTGAGCGGTTCCAGCAGCCGCGGGAGGTGGGCAACCACGTTGCCCGCTGCGGAGTCCTCACGGATGAGTTGGAACAGGAACTCCAGTCGCTCCATGAAGGCTAGTCCGGCAAGGGCACCCGGCCCAGAAGGTGGGCCAACAGCGCCTTTTGCGCATGCAGGCGATTGTGAGCCTGCTGAAAGACCCGGCTGTGGCGGCCGTCCATCACCGAGTCGGTGATCTCTTCGTTCCGGTGTGCGGGGAGGCAGTGCATCACAACCACGTCCGGGTTGCCGGTCCGGTCCAACAGGTCGGTGTTTACCTGGTAGTCGTGCAGGTCCGCCGTGCGCTGCGCGGATTCGGCTTCCTGGCCCATGCTGGTCCACACATCGGTGTACAGGACGTCGACGCCTTCAACCGCATCCAGCGAATCCGTGACGAGATCAGGTTCGCATGCGCTGTCCCATTCGTCGGGACGAGGCTGGTAGCCCCGGGGCGCAATCACCCGAATTGCCATGTTGGCCAGCCCGGCGGCCTCGATCAAGCTGCGGGCCGTATTGTTGTCGCCGTCCCCCACGAAGGCAATGGTCAGGCCCTGGCAGTCGCCGGCAATCTGCTCGATCGTGTAGATGTCGGCCAGGGCCTGACACGGATGGGAGCGGTCGCTGAGCCCGTTGATGACCGGTACCGATGCATGGCGTGCCAGATCGTCGATCGCCGCGTGTTCGAACACCCGCGCCATGATCCCGTCGGCCATGCCCGAGAGGACCCGCGCAACATCCGCCGCGGTCTCGCGCTCGCCCAGGCCGACTTCCGCGGGACTCAGGTAGAGCGCCCCGCCGCCCAGATGGCGCATGCCGACTTCAAAGGACACGCGTGTTCGCAGGCTGGCCTTCATGAACACCATGGCCAGACTGCGTCCGTCCAGCACCGGTTCGTTGCGTCCTTCGCGGACCCACTCGTCCTGGAGGTTGCGGGCCAGCCGCAGAAGTCCTCTGAACTTCTGTTGGGACAGACAGGAAATGTCCGTAAAGTGCTTCATGGTGCCTGAGGGAAATGCGTGGCAGCCATTGCGGGATCCTGCCGATACGCCTGTGATGCGAACCTGAAAACGGTGCGGGCCGATCCTGCAATGACGAAACAATAAATATATCACTGGATTCGCCGGCCGGCCGCCGGTTTCCGACCAGTCCTGCGGGTAGAATGGTGAATTGGGTCAGGCACTTGGCGGTCGGTCCTCGCGGCCTGTAAAGATACGCACATCCCGGGCCGGCACATGCACCGTCTCGAACCGTCCATCGATACAGCGCAGGGCCGAACCGTTCCGGGCATCCGTCAGGGCAAAATGGTCGACGGTGCCGCCGACGTTGGTCAGTAGCACGCGTGTATCGCTGCGGCCGGCATTGAATACAACGAGCGCGATCCGCCCGTGCCACGTCCGCTTGAAGGCGAACACAGCGTCCCGAGCGTGCAGCTGGATACAGTATCCGCGTCGCAAAACCTCATGTTCGCGGCGCAGTTGTGCCAGCCACCGGACATGCGACAGGAGGTTGTGGTCCCAGGTTTCGGGCCGGTGCCAGGGAAACGCCTTGCGGCACTCCGGATCTCCGGCGCCGGTCAGGCCCACTTCGGTGCCGTAGTAGATGATCGGGGCGCCGGGCATGGTCATCTGGAAGGCCAGCATCAGCCGCACCGCGCCGGTATCGCCGCCGGCCAGATGGTGGATGCGGGGCATGTCGTGGCTGTCGAGGTAGTTGAGGCTGGCCAGTGCGTATTCCCAGGCGTGGGTCTTCAGCATTTTTTCCACGCGTCCGGCAAAGGCCGCCGCCTCCAAACCCGGCACTGCATATCCGGAAATCGAGATGCCCTCGGCCGGCAGGGCATCTCGGGCGAAAAATCCCAGGGCCAGGCGGCCCAGTTCGTAGTTGGTGATCCCGTCGCAGCGGTCGCCGTCCAGCCATCCGCGTCCGGTACCCCACAGTTCACCCACGATGTAGGCGTCGTTCGAGGCGCCCTTCACCACCGTGCGGAACCGTTCCCAAAATCCCGGGGCGCCGATCTCCTCCGGCACGTCCAGCCGCCAGCCGTCAATGCCGAAGTCAATCCAGTGGCGGGCCACATCCAGCAGGTAGTCCTGGACAACCGGATTGTCCACGTTCAGCTTGGGCAGTTCCGGCAAGCCCCACCATGCCTCGTAGTTGCAGTTCCCGGCTTCGGGCGTGGTGTAGGGTCGCAGGGGATACCCGCGGATCAGGAACCAGTCGCGGTACGGGGACTGTTCCCTGGATTCACAGACGTGGTGAAATGGCCAGAAGCCCCTTCCCACATGGTTGAAGACACCGTCCAGGACCAGACGCATGCCCCGGGCATGGACATCGTCCAGGAATCGTCGCAGGGCCGCGTTGCCGCCCAGCAAGGGGTCGACCGCGTAGTAGTCGTATGTGTGGTACCGGTGGTTGGCAGCGGAGGCAAAGACGGGGTTCAGGTACAGGGCATTGACACCCAGCTCCTGGAGATAGTCCAACTTCTCGCGAATGCCGTCCAGGTCACCGCCTTGGAACCCCGTGCGTGAAGGCGGCGAACCCCAAGGTTGGAAGCTGTGCTCGTTCCTGGTTCGGCTGTGTTCACTGCGATGGAACCGATCGGGAAAAATCTGGTAGAAGACGGCATCCTGGACCCAGTCCGGCGGCTGCCCGGGAGGGAGTGCCGAAAGGGCAGTATCGTCGTCCATGATCGGTTCCGGATTTGTCACGGATATGTCCAAAACAATCTACAGGGCCAACCGCACCAGGTGCAGGCTGACGTGGGGTACGTCTTCAAGCACACCGTGCTGGTTGTACTTGCCGGGCCCGCCAAGTCCAGTCCAAGTGATGTCGATCCTGGCTATGGATTCCGCGTCGTTTTTCCTGCGACCATGGTTTCGCAGCAGGCTGGGCGAAGATGGGTATCGGCATGCACTACGCGCCAGTTCCTCGGTGCCCACCACTGGGGGTGCTGTCGGATTCCGAACCGTGCTGCAAGGTCCCTCGGTATGTTCCCTGCTCACTATCGGGAGGGTTGGAATCCGGTTCACTCTCAGGCATCCCCAGTTGGGAGCGCCACGCGCCAGGGGTGTCCCGCACCTCCAGGATGCGGTCCCTCACATTGTCCGGCGCACCGTGCCGGTGCCAGTGCATTGTGATCCGGTCCAGGATCTCCGAGTCCAGTTTTGTTCCCAAGTAAGCGCGCAACAGATCCACGGCCATCCCGGTCCGCTCATGCTCCTGGTCGGTCTCGCGGTCCCGCCAACGTTCAACGGCGGGATCCCACCACTGGAAGCGAGGCGGCGAGCGGTCCTCTTCCGGCACCCCTTGCCGTGCCTCCTCGCGTTCCCGGGCATCCGGCATGATGCGCACACGCGTGTGGAACACCGCACTCCGGTACTCGTCGGCCACGGGAGCCTGCCGGTAGCTGCCATCCTCCAGCCGGTACATCAGGAGTGCCCGGGGCGAACCCGACCCGCGCTTGCCGCCCAGGTCGTACACCAGGTACTCCGAGACCCCCGCCGCGGCATACAGGTGCTTCTTGTAGTTGAGATCCCGTTCCGCCGAGCCTTCGGACACCACTTCGAGGACCAGCGGCGGGACGGGGGCACCCAGGTCGAGACGCAGGATGCCCTCGGGCATGAACCGTTCCCGCTCCGATGGTGACATGACGGCCCGCACCAACATGTCCGGACGCACGCCTTTCCGGACGGGGTGGCTGTAGCGGGTGGCTTGGTTGGCGTGCTCAATGGTCTCGGGGCGAAAACGGACCAGCCTCTCGTAGTCTCCCTCCAGGCCCGTGCCAACGAGCATGTCGGAGGACGTGTCGGCCCCGCGTTTCTGGACTTCCCGCGCCCGTTTTTCCAGAGGACTCACAACCCCGTCCGCGTCAAATTCAACGAAGTGAATCCCTTCGGCGTCGTAGTCGGGGTCGGTGGTGGATTCCTGGTCGTATTCATGGGCGGGGTCGTAGATGAACTCGGGATCGAAGTGGCCCAGGGTCTCCAGTTCGCGCTGCCATTCCGCAAGGTGTGCCCGTCGCCAGGCGGCCCGCGCCCGGCGAGCTGCCCGCGTCATGTCCGGATCGGCAATGTCAATCGTGGGGACCGTATCCCCACCGTGGGCACCCGCCACGGCAGGCGGCCGTTCCTGCACCGCAACCACAGCCATGTCCTCCTCCTTGGGCTCTCCGTTTGTGGCCCATTCTACCCGGATCCGGTACAGCCTGGTCGGCCTCCTGCTCTGTTGCCTCTGCCATTTGACCACGCATCGTGGTCCGGCTTGACGGTCAGTACCGGATGGGTGGGTGCAATGGATCAGTCCATGACATGGTCGGCCTCTACCAAGCAGGACATGGAGCCATGTTCATGATGATGTTGGCGGTAGTCTCGCTGATCCAATCGCAGGTGGGCTTCAGGGCCTTGGGGGCAAGTGTGTGGTTGCGGTGTTGCAGGCTCCCTCGCCTTCGCCGTACTCAATCGGACTGATGGCGGGAGCGGAAACGGCACAGGCATAGATGCAGGTGCCGCTTCGTATTGCCTGCCGGTTAACTCCTGGTTGCACTTGGTGGCGCGGATGGCTGTGACCAAGACTGACCGGTTTGATTGCCCAAAAACGGTCCTGGCAGGCGAAGTTCTTGGCACTGCAGTCTGTCACTCCCTGACACGATACCTTCGGACGTGTTTTCACACAGTCACGCGTTTCCGGTCTCCAGCTCAACCACGACCGGACCAGTCCCGCCACCACAGGACGACCTGTCGGCGCGGAATCAGCGACCGGGTTGCTTGGGGGAAGGACCCGGTGCCAACGGCCATTGAGGTTTGACCCTCAACACGGTTGCTGCACAGTTGTGCAATCCATGTTGATGCCTATGGGGGTTGCGTCGCGTCGGTTTGGCGATCCTCCATGCGATGCGATCGAGCGTAGCGCTTGCCGAAGTTCCAAAGAAACCGCCCCACCACCGCAGCCAAGACTCCAAGGGCTACGGCAATGCCCCAACTCGTGGTCGATTCCAAGAGACCCACCGTAGCAAGGATCAACAAGACGATGACAAGCAACAACGTGACCACGAATGCCATCCACTGCACGCGCCGCACGAGCTGTTGCCGGGATTGCAGGAGTGCCATGGCCTCCGTGTGGTTTTGGTCCTGCGCGCGGCCTGCCTGGCGCACCCGTTCTTCGGCCAAGGCCAGGATCCGATCCGCGGCTCCCGGCAGAATGTCATTTAGTTCGCGCAGATCGGCCGGCGTGGGCAGCAGGTCGCGTTGCAACTCGGCTTGCAGGTGCCGATGCTCCTGTTCCTGTTCCGGACCGTCGGATTCCGCTACATGGGACAGGTTCCCTTCACTTTCGGGGTCCGGCAGCGGCGGGTCTTCTGGTGATGGTGGCTGGTGCGTCATGGGGAGACGATGATGATGGGAACTCGGACGATGGCACTGCACTGATCTACTTGGTGGCATGGCCCGCGGCGGCCCAAACCTGAACCAACGTGAGCGGTGGCGATAGGGTTTGCCGAAAGTTTTCTTGCCTTTGGCTGCCGTTGCATCGCCGGGTGCAATGACTTGAGATTAACCTATTTGAAAAACGCCCGGACCTGGTTGACATAGCGCACGGTCCTGGCTGGCGGCAGGTCTTTCAATATGCGAAAGCGGTAGCCCTTGGTGGTCAGGCGCGAGTCCAGGATGGTGACGACCCCCCGATCCGAAGTGCGCCTGATCAAGCGTCCGAAGCCCTGCTTCAGGGACAGGCTCACCGCCGGCAGGGCGTAGTTGTTCCAGGCCCACCATTCATTGCCTTCGCCGTACCGGTCGTTCAACAGTTCGGTTCGGTACTTGTACACGGGGTCGTTGGGAGGCACGAAGGGAAGCTTGTCGATGATGACCGACACCACGGCATCGCCCGGTATGTCGATGCCCTCCCAGAAGCTGCGGGTTGCGCACAGCACGCTGTGCGGCGTTTCCCGCAGCCACTGGATCAACTCTCCGGGGTTCCCGTCCTCCTGGGAGCGCACCTGCCAGGTTCCGTGCCGCGCCTTGTCCCGGAGTTCGTCATGCACTTCGCGCAGCGCGGCATAGCTGGTAAACAGGCAGAGCGTGTCGCCGTCGGTAATGTCGACCAACGCGGAGATGATGCGTTTGATGCTGTCGTACCAGGGATCCCGCTGTCGGAAATCGAATGCATCCACCTTGGGCAGAAACAGCAGGGCCTGGCTGCGGTAGTCGAAGACGTGGGGCAGTTGGGTCTCCGCCACCGGTTGTTCGAGCAGTCCGGTGCGCAAACGGAAGTTGTCGAACGACTGGTTGACGGTCAGTGTGGCACTGGTGCAGACGATGGTCTTGCCCAATGCGAACAGCAGTTCGTCCAGTGCCGATGCAGGATCCAGCGGTGCCCGGACAAGGGTGGCCTGACGCTTTTCCTGCAGCCGGTCGCCGGTGACGTAGCGCACATACAGCGGATCGGGTTCCGCCATGTCCCTGGCGGTCTTGGCCAGCAGTTCCAGGGCCGCAACAGCCATGTCCTTGCGGGCCGATGCCTCCCGCTGGGAGTCGTGCGCGGCCTCCGACGCGGGGACCTGGTCTGTCAGTTCCTGGGCGGCGGCTTCGAGTTCTTCGGCCAGGTTCAGCGCCTGTGCCAGGGGGCCGTGTACGACGCCGTCGCCGTCGGCGGCGGCCCCCGCCTCGCGGAGCAGCAATCCACAGGTGTCCTCCAGCCGTCTTCGCTGGTCGCCGAGCCGCTGGTAGGTTCGGCGGAACATGCGCGAGTTCAACAGTGAGGAAATCTCGCCCACGGTCAATTCGGCGGCCAGTACCCGCGTGGCAATGTCCTCCAGGTGATGGGCCTCGTCCAGGATGTAGACATCGGCTTCGGGCACCAGTTCGTGCAGGCCGGTGGCCACGGATTCCTTGAGGCTGTAGAGGAGGAGATCATGGTTCGTAATCACCAGATCGGCCGCCTGGGCCCGCCGTCGCATGGAATCGACGTAGCATGGTTCCTGGGCGTAAGTGCAGGCATACCCAAGACAGTCCACCGGCAGCGAGACGATGTCGCGCAGGGCCGGGCCGGATGGCCGGTGTTCCAGGTAGGCGACATCTCCCGTGAACGTATGATCGGACAGCCTCAGCTCGATTTCGTCAAAGGCCTGTGCGTCCTCGTTGCCTGCCGGTTCCAACAGGGAATCCTGGTCGCGGAACATGTGCCATTTGTAGTGGCACACATAGTTGCTGCGGCCCTTGGCCACTTCGACCGACGTGTCCAGGTCCAAGGCGTCCAGCAGGAACGGTATGTCCTTGTCCATCAGCTGATCCTGAAGGGTGCGGTACGCGGTGGACACCACCACCTTGCGGCCACTCAGGATTGCCGGTACGAGATAGGCAAAGGACTTGCCCACACCGGTGGGCGCTTCGATTACCGAAATACCGCCTTCGCAGATGGTCCGTGCAACCTCCGCCGCCATGCGGACCTGCGGCATGCGGGCTGTGAAGTCCTGTAGCTTGGCGGCCAGCGGACCGGTGGCGCCGAAAACCGAAATCGTTTCGGCTACAGGGTCCATGGCGTGGATTGTTGTGTGCGGAGACGGCGTGGGGGCGGGGGCAACGACCGGTGCCGGAACGGGGTCCGCCCGTTGGGTCCGAGGTTGGACAGGCCCCGGCCCGGAGTGTCGTTGGAACGGGTTAGCGAATGAGAGTGTCCAGAATGTGGATGGTCCCGTTCCTCGGTGTGGACACCGTGGCAACCACTCTGGCGTTGCCAATCAGTGTCTGTCCCTGGTCGGTTTGGGTGACCGTCCACACCCGGCCGCCGATGGACGTTGCGGTCCCTGCATTTGTCAATTCGGCCAGACTCAGGTCGCCGCTGAGTACGTGGGACCGGTTGAAGGCGGCCAACGAGTCCAGCGAACTGAAAATGGACTTGATCGCGGCGGTGTCGGCAGCAACCCAGGCCGCGTCGCTTGGCGCCAGCAGCGTATAGGGTCCATCCTGCCTCAACGTTGCCAGTACCGGGCTCAGGGTTAGCGCGTAGGCGTAGATTTCCAGTCGGAAATCCTGATCGATGTACTCCGCGATCGTGAGCGATTCGGGATCGACAATGACGGGCGGCAGAGGCGTGGGGGTTGGTGGCACCGGGGTCGGGGTTGCCTCGGGCGCCGGTTCGGCCGGCGGTGTCCCGGTACTGCCCTCGGCAGTTGCATCTTCGCTGTCTGCCGCCGGGGCCGCCGGTTCGGGATCGGCATCCGTTGTTGGACTGTCCGTGGGGGCCACCGCTTCGGGTTCCGCCGCCGTGCCGGTCTGGTCCGTCTGGTCCGCCGCGGTCATCGAGTCCTGGGCGGGGGGCAGGTACTGCTGGGGCGTGCCGAACAGCAGTTGCTCCATGGGCGGGATGAAAATGCGGATGCCCGGTTCGAGCTCGGAACAGTCGGGCAGCATGTTATAGGCGCAGAGGCGCCCGGCCACCGTGGCGTTGTTGTAGTTGGCGGCGGCCAAATCGGCGAGGGTGTCGCCGGCGGCGATGGTAATCAGCTGATCCTGCAGGTCGGCCGGCAGTTGGGAAGCCGGGTCCGGCGCAGGTGTTGGCGTCGGGGTGGGTATGGGCGTGGGCGTGACGGTCGGCACCGGGATGTCCAGGGCATCGGCCAATGCTTCCAGTGTCGGGATGTCGATCGTGATGCCGACGCTGATGTTGTTACAGTCCTCTATCTCATTGAAGTCGCACAATGCCTGATACAACTCGCCGTTGTCGTAGGCGTGGGCGGCCACACGCGCCATCGTGTCGCCTGGCTGAATCACATAGGGGGTTCCTGCCTCGGGCAGAATGCGCGACTCGTCCTGCGCGTTGATCGCCGAAAACGTCACCAGCATGAACGAAATCGCCAGCAGCACCAGCGACGCCACTATGCGAATGGCTACATGACGACGCTTGAAGATGGCGTTCATGAAGGGAGGGTGGGGAGAGCCTGACTGCCGGACGCGAAACGCGGGCACCACAACGAAATTTCGGTGGCCCGGTCACGGCTGCGACAGAAACGATACGTCAATTCTACCACCCGCGTCCGGTTTGCGTAGCCGATTGGTCCAGATTGGATCCAGGAACGGTCCGAATTCGGGGGCACCACCCCAACAGCACTCTCGTCGCATCGACTAGTGATGAGCAAAAGGCGACGGCCGGATTCGAACCGGCGAATGGAGGTTTTGCAGACCTCTGCCTTAAACCACTTGGCTACGTCGCCATCCAAGCATGAACAATGTCCAACGGAACCGACAGTTCCGTGACATCGCTGCTGCGGCCAGTCTATGCTATCAAAATTGTGTCCGCCTTGACGGCGGTTGTCCAAAAAAGACTCCCCTGCTTCCGTGCCAGTTACCGCCGTTCCGTGAGCCAACCGACCCTCAGTTCATGTTCTGTTTGCGGTGCACCGTTCACTGAGGCCCGCGACCACCGCTCCATGGCGCGCGCACAGGCCGCCGCGTGCCATGTGTGCCGGCGGCACGCACCGGCGGCCGGCAGGGAGCGCGGCTTGGTTTTGGGGTTCAATCGGCGTCGGCACTTCGGGTTTCTGCGCGCGGCGGACGGCCGGCGCGTGTTCTGCAGAGGTGTGGAGGTTGAGCAGGGCCGCCGCCTGCGCAAGGGGGATATCGTGGCATTTCGGAGAGTTGCAGGCCGCAGGGGTCCCGAAGCGCAGGATGTAAGTGTGGAGGCGTCGGCTGCCGACTTGAAGGCGTGGACGGCCCGGCTGGTCGCTTCTGTCGACCCCGAGCGGGGAGCCGCCGACGAATCCGACGGCAGGCGTGGTTCCCGGAACAAGGCGGGTTCGTTGTAGGACTGGTTCCATGCCGGACCCGCGTGCGGAATTCACGATGTGCCGGGGGGCCCGAGGTGGTCCAGCCACTCGTCATAGGCGGCTGCAACCGATGGCCAGGAGAACCGGCGCCGGATGTGCCGGACCAGGGCTTCCGGTGCGCGGGTGTTGGTTCCCGCCAGCTGCCCGACCCGGTCATACAGGTCGTCCGCGTTCCGGTAGAGATAGGTTGCATGCCAGCGTTCCGGAATCAGTTCCGGGTAGCTGAACCCGTGCGGCAGCAACGGCATGGCGCCGGCCCCGAGTGCTTCCAGGACACTCAGGCCGAAGAACTCGTGGTCGGTGGTGCTAACGACCAGATCGGCCCGGTACAGCAGCTCCCAGTAGTCGGCGCGGCTGTCCAGGTATCCCCAGTGGTCGATGTGCGCGTCCAGCCGCTCCCTGGCCGCCGCCATGGCGGGCGGCGTGTGGGCGCCCGGCTCGCCGGCAAACGAAACCTTGAAGGGGATGCCGGCATCATGCAGGCGATGCAGCAAGGCGCAGAACCGGTCCGGACGCTTGTCCTGCTCCCATCGGTGGTTCCACAGGATGTGCAGGGGACCCTCCTGCCGATCCGCGGAGGGCGTTGCCGCCGGAAAGTCCAGTCCGATGGGCAGCACGACGGACCGGGCTTGCAGGGAAGGAATGGAGGCTGTCTCGGGCAGGTCGGGAACGTTGGCCAGCAGGTTGGGAAGCTGTGTGAACCAGTTGTCGCGGTGAAAGGCGGAGTTGAATACGATGTGGTCGGCGGCCAGTTGGCTCAGCCAGTTGACGAGCGGCAGGGACCGGTCGGGCCGGCGGTGGCCGGGATAGGTGAGCTGGTTCTCGTGCATGTACAGAACGGTGTGCATCGACCTGGGCAGGGCATCCCGGGCCAAACCCAGCAGGGCCGCCAGGTTCACCATGTCCGTGGCCACGAGGACATCCGGGCGGAAACCCGTGGCCGTAATGGCTCGCACCTGCCGCGCCAGTTCGGCGGCTCCGCCCTGCATGCGCCACTTCCAAAACCGTCCCGGCAGCGTTGCCGCTCGGCACCGGTGCCGGGTGTGTCGCATGAATCCGTCCAGCCAGGCACGGTGGCTGCCCGCATGAAAGGCCGATGCGAACAGGATGTTGCGGATGCGCGGGCGGTGGCTGGTCATAGTGCGGCAAGGCGTGATCGAGGGTGGGGCATCGGTGTTTCGGGCTGGCGAACGGCTGGGTCGGCCGCCTTCTCCGAACCCCTTCGGACAGGGCGGAATGGCGGGAATCGAGTTGGTATTCCCTATGCTACAATCGCCCGCATCCACTGATCCACACCTCCCGAACAGTCCGTGCAGCAGCCGGACAACCTTGGATTCCCAACCGCTGCAGTTTGGGCTGCCGTACAAGGAGTTACAGTCATGAGCGACCGGTTGATCGAGGTCAAGATCGAAAGCGTCCGCGTGAGTCTCTTGTCTCAGCACCGGATCGCCGTCCTGCAGGAAAAGGACGGGGATCGATACCTGCCGATTTGGATTGGTCCCTTCGAGGCGGAAGCGATTGCCATGCAGTTGCGGAAGGAGAAGTCTCCCCGCCCTCTGACCCACGACCTGCTGCATCAGGTCCTGTTGGAGGTAGGACACGACCCGGTGTACGTGGAAATCGCCAGCCTGATGGACGACGTGTACCTGGCCCGATTGGTCTTCAATGCGGAAGACAACCCCATCATGGACGAATTGGATTGCCGGGCGAGCGATGCCCTGGCGCTGGCGGTTCGGTTTGGCTGTCCGATCTATGTGGACGAAGAGGTCATGAACGCGGCCGGCAAGGTACCGGACGAGGAAATTCCCCTGGATGAGGATGTCGAGGGTGATGCCGCCGATGAGAGCAGCGAGGATCTTGAACTGTTCCGCGATGTGGTGGAGGGACTGGACTTCGGTAGTCTCAGCGACTAGCGCGCGGTGGTTCGGACCGGTGTGGGGCCTGCCTGTATCGTTCTGCCAATGCCTGTAAGGCGTGGTGTGGGATCACCCCCGCGGACAGCGGTTGCGACGGCCTCCCTTGATGGTGCCTGTTCCGGCAGCCGTTGCCACATGAGGATCACAACCGGCAGTTCCGACACGTTCCCGCATTGAATTCCGGCCGCGGTCTTCGGACCGGCGTTGGCCGGTGCAGTTGAAGACGTGTTGCATCGAAAGGCGGTTGGATTTGCTTGAAGTACCACCCCAGATCGACGCTGGGGTTTCAGTCCAAAACCTGTACAGTCCGGAAGCGGAGCAGGCCGTTCTGGGAGCTCTGTTGCTGCGTCCGGCAGCCCTGCTTGATGTAAGCAACCTGTTGCGGGACCGCTACTTCACGATCGAGGCCCATCGGGCGATTTTCAATGCCATGCAGACCCTCAGCGATCAGGGCCTTGAGCCGGATCCGGTCGCGCTGGCAAACCGGCTCAGGGAGGAGGGCAACCTGGAGGAGCCCGTGGGGGGCACCGCCTACCTCCAGTACCTCATTGAGAGCTGCCCCACCTCCGTAAACCTGCTCACCTATGCCCGGATTGTCGAACGGAAGGCGTTGCTGCGGCAGTTGAATCAGGCGTCCCTGGACATCCAGGACCTGATCACGACCGAGAAGGATGTGGAGGACATCATCTCGGACGCGGAAAAGGCAATCTACAACATCGGCCAGTCCCGCGCGGACCAGGATCTGACCGACATCCGGGACATCATGCGGGATGTGGTCCGCGACCTGGAAAAGGCCTATCTGGACGAAGGCAACACACCGGGTCTGCCCACCGGCTTCCAACAGCTGGACGATTTGCTGGGCGGTTTTAACAAGAGCGACCTGATTGTGCTGGCCGGCCGCCCCGGCATGGGCAAGTCCAGCCTAGGCCTGACCATCGCCCTCAACGTCGCACAACACAACAGGCCCCCTTTGCAAGGGTTCAAGGTGGCCATCTTCAGTTTGGAAATGAGTGCGTCCCAGCTGGTTCAGCGCCTGCTGGCCATCGAGTCGGGCACGGATCTGCAGAATCTGCGCGTGGGGCGTTTTGGCGAGGATCACTGGGCCACTGTCAGACAGGCCGGCGACAACTTGGGCAAGGCGCGGATCTTTATCGACGACACGCCGGGTGCCTCCGTGACGTCCGTGCGCTCGAAGGCCCTGCGCCTGCATGCGCGGGAGAACATCGATCTCATCATGATTGACTACCTGCAACTGATGACGGCCGGGGAATCGGGGCAGAACCCACGCCAGCAGAACCGCCAGCAGGAAATCACGTTCATCAGCGGAGCCATGAAGAACCTGGCGCGGGAACTCAATGTGCCGGTGCTGTCCTTGTCCCAACTGAGCCGGGGGGTCGAGGCGCGGCAGGACAAGCGCCCCATGCTCCAGGATCTGCGCGAAAGCGGCAGCATCGAGCAGGATGCCGATGTCGTGATGTTCCTGTACCGGGACAAGTACTACGACCCGGAAACCATTCATGACAAGGTCGCAGAACTGAACGTGGCCAAGCATCGGAACGGCGCCACGGGCACCGTGCGGATGGCCTTTGAGGAGACATTGACCCAGTTCAAGTCCGCCCCCGTCTACGATCCGGGATCGATGGGATGAACATGAACTCCGGGAAGCGATCCGCCGGATTGGCCGATGCCTTCGTCGGATTTCCGGCCGGCGGCTTGGAGGAAGTTTCGATTCCCGCCCGGCTGTTGACCGACCTGCTGAGCCGGATCGACAGCCTGGCCGAGACGCGGCTGACTCTCTACTGCTACCAGCAAATCGGCCGCCTGTCCGGACAGGCGGCCTGGCTGCGCGCCCGTGATCTGCGGTCTGATCCCGTTCTCCTGGATTTGATGTCCGGGTTGTCGGAACTGCACTCCCCCCAGGAGGTCCTGGAAGACGCCTTGGAAAAGGCCCTGGTCCGAAACGCACTGCTGGAACTGGCCTTGCCCGGTGCGGACGGCGAACCGGACGACAAGGCCCTGTTTCCGAATACGGAGCAGGGCCGGCGGCTGCGCACGGCGATGCAGGCCGCAGGATCCGCGGTGCGCGTTGATGGCGGAATCCCGGCGTTCGCGCAACTGTCAGAGTCGGAGCCGTTTAGGATCTACCACCAGAACTTCGGCCTGCTGACGCCGGTGCTGGCGGATCAGCTGAGGAACTTGATCGAGGACTTTCCGCTGCCATGGGTGTGCGAGGCGATGGAGATCGCCGTTTCCAGAAACAAAAAGGCGCTGGCCTATGTCAAGGCTATTTTGAACCGATGGGAACAGGAGGCGCGGGAGTCGGGCCAAGCCAACGGATTCCCACGGTCCCAGGAGCCAATGGAGCCGCATGATGACCACCCTGAATGGACTTCAAGACCGCGTGGCCGCTGGGAATGAGGCCGCGGTCGGCCAGGCCGGAGAAACTGCTCCAGTGTGCCCGGTGTGCCAAGGGTTCGGATTCTATACGGTTGACGTGGCGCCGGATCATCCGGACTTCGGTGTCGCCTTTCCCTGCGAATGCCGCCAACGCAGCCACCGGAGGCGCACCCTTGAGCGGATCCACGCCCTGTCCTACCTTGAGGCCGTCCAAGGCAAGACTTTCTCCTTTTTCCTGCAAGAACCGCCTGGTTACGGTGAGACTGCGCGCGCGTCGCTGAGGGAAGCCCACCGGAGCTGCCGTGACTTCGCCGACCACCCGACCGGGTGGATTCTCCTTGCCGGCATCACCGGATGCGGCAAGACGCACTTGGCCAGTGCCATCGCCAACGAACTGGCGGCAGCCGAGACGCCTGTCCTGATGCTGACGGTTCCCAGCCTGCTGGATCGGTTGCGGGCCACGTTTGCCCCCGACGCGCCGCAAACCTTCAGTGAGTTGTACAACCTAGTGGAGAGCGTAGACGTACTGGTGCTGGATGACTTGGGTGCCCAAAGTTCCACGCCCTGGGCCACGGAAAAGCTGTTCCAACTGTTGAACGAGCGCCACGTACGCGAGCTGCCGACCGTGATCACCACCAATCTGCCGCTCTGGGAATTCGAACCTCGACTGCAAAGTCGGCTGGGGGACGTGCACCTGGTGAATCAGGTGCACATAAATGCACCCGACTATCGGGTTTGGTCGTCAGGCTTGGGAGTCGAGACATGGGACGATCTCAACAGTCTGGACCTCCATCGGAACGAAACCTTCGACACCTTCAAGAGGCGCAGGCCTGGACATAGCACCGAACAGGTGGTTGCGTTATCGAATGTTCGCCAACGACTAGAGCAGTGGCTGGAGCAACCGCAGGGTTGGCTGGTGCTTGCCGGTGCTCCCGGCAGTGGCAAGACCCATTTGGCGGCGGCATTGGCCAACCGGTGGCACAATGCAGGCCGCAAAGTTCTGTTTTCCTCGGTCGAGGATCTGAAGGGCTACTTTCGGCGGACCATCCAGGCGGATGGGGCCGCAGCGGCCCGGCGAACCGCACAAATCCGGGAGGTTTCGTTTCTTGTCCTGGACGGCTTCAGCGATACTTGGGAGTCGGTGCGACGAGGATCGGGTTGGACGGAAAAGCAGTTGCGCAATCTGCTGGAGTACCGGTTCGATGCCGGTTTGCCCACCGTGATCACTACCCATGTCGACCCCAAACATTGGGAGCAGTGGTTCCACCACAGGGCCTTCAATATGGATAAGTCGCTCTATCTCGAATTGCCGAAGCCTCCCGAAGTGATGCGTTGAACACACCGCCCCTGCCATGCGGGAGACGGTGCCACGGACGGCAGGCCGGTCAGTTCAGGAACGGCTGCAGGCCTTCCCATTCCCGCCAAATGTCGGTGTAGGCGTCCTTGTCGACAACCGCCACATCCTTGTGCCGCAGCCGGGTGATGACCGCCTGGCGCACATGGGGGGACAGGTTGTAGCCGCCGGCATGGAATATCTGGTGGTGGGCGAGGATCAGATCGCCGGCCTTGCCCGTGACCATGACCGGGTCGTGCGGCAGGTCGGGCCGCGGTGTGCCGTTGGCCAGCACCTCGTGACCGTGCTCGCGGAAATAATCCCGGAAGACCAGGTGGGAACCGGGCCAGACCGTGAAGTTGCCCGATTCAGGTTCCGGCAGGTCCATCAGATACACCACCGCGAACATGGTGAAGGACCGGAAATAGGTTCCCTTGGCCATGCCGTTGCCGCCACTGCCCACGCCGTCGATGTGTCCGCCCAGGCGCGGTGCCGGACTGCCGGGGGCGTCCGGAAAGCGCGGGTAGGGCTTGGCCGATTCAACCGGAAGGACATTGCCCTGGCCCAAAAGCGCCTCCGCGATTCGCATCACGTCGGACCTGCGGTACAGATCGAGGATCACATCGGCCTGCAACAACTCCGCACAGAAGAAGGCCGACCGGTTCCGCTCGGGGTTCTCACCCCCCTTGCCGACGTTGCCGATGGAGTGGTTCACGGCCCGCAGCGCCCTGTTCACCAACGCCATGGGAATCGCGTCCGGCACGCGGATGTAACCATCGCGCACAAACTCCCTTTTCTGGGTGTCGCTTAACATAAATCCAAGTCCAATGAAGTCTGAATGCCGCCTGCGGAGCCGTGCGGCCGACCGCTCGGTCCGGCGATTCTAGCACCGGTGCCGACAGCGTCGGCAGGCAGGCGGTGGTGGCTGCACGGGCGACTCCGACGGTGGGATGCTCCGGTCTGCCCGCCAATTCCGGTTGTATAATCGCAGGACCTCGCAATCAGGCGGTTTCCCCCGTGCGATCCCATTCCCTACTTCTATCCCTGCTGCTTGCGGCCGCCATGCTTGGGTTGGCGTCCTGCACCCAGGCAACGGTGGAACCCCCACCGCCTACCAGAACTCCGGATCCACTCTATGTCGAGGCGGCTCCCACCAAGGAAGTCGTCTGGGTCGACTCCGAGGTCGGTTCCCAGGGCGAACAACCCTCCTCGGTGTCGCCGGGCTCGGATTCACAGCCCGCCGAACCGGCATCCACGCCCGTGCCGGCCCCGGAAACATGCGTGCTCGTTGTGGTCCAGTACGGAGTCAGGGTGCGATCGGGACCGGGCGTTGCCAATGCCGAGGTTGCCCGGCTGGGGCCCAACGAGGAATTCCCATTTCTCGAAGAGAACCCCAACGGCGACTGGTTCCGCATCCAGCATCCCGACGTGACGTCCGGTCAGGCATGGGTGGCGGGAACCTACCAAGGTACGGAGTTGACGAGAAAGGTTGACTGTTCGTCGTAGCCCTGACCTGTCGGGTCCGATTGGGTTCCGGTTCCGGCGTTGATTGTCCATGGACTTCGATCGGCGCGCTGTCCGGGGCCAGTTGGCCGTATTGTGGACACTGGTATTGGCCACCGGTGCCGCCGTCATGGCGGTCGCCGCGACGCCTCCGGCCGGTTTCTGGATGGAATCCCGGACCGGGGAAACCGAACTGTTGCCGCAGATTAAGGGCATGACCGATCTGGTGCGGCAGGTGTTGCGGCCCCGGGTGCGCACCGACGACCAGGCACCGGTCGCGTCCGTGTCCGCTCCCGAGGGGTTTCCCTGGGGGGTCAACACATTTCTGCAACACGAGGTTGGCGAAGCCCGTCGCGCACGCGTAACCCGGATGGTGGCCGAAACCGGATTCACCTGGATTCGCCAACCCATGCCCTGGCAGGATGTGGAGATCCACGGTCGCGGCGACTATGAGGACCGACGCAATCATCCGCCGCGCTCCGCCTGGTACAAGTACGACACCATCGTGCGCCAAGCCGAAGCCCACGGCCTTGAAGTGGTCTTTCGTCTGGACAATCCGCCGGCTTGGACCCGTGCCGGGGGGGATGGTGTCGGTGTGCAGGCCCCGCCCGACGATCCTGCGGACTTCGCGGCCTTTGCCAAGGCTGTGGCCGACCGGTACAAGGGGCGCGTTCGGTACTATCAGATTTGGAATGAACCGAACATCTATCCGGAGTGGGGCGAGCAGCCCGTGTCCCCGGAGGCCTACGTCGAACTGCTGGCCGCCGCGGTCGGCTCCATCCGGTCTGTGGATCCCGATGCGGTCATCGTGCTGGCGGCGATGGCGGCCACGACCGCCTATGCCGGCGATACGGAGCCGGGCGGCAACTTGAACGATCTTATCTACCTGCAGAGGTTGTACGATGCAGGAGTCGCGGAGTGGTTCGACATCCTGGCGGTGCAGGGGTACGGCCTCTGGTCCGGTCCCCTGGACCGGCGTATGCATCCGCTGGTGCTGAACTTCGGCCGCGCCCGGTATGTGCGGGATCTCATGGTGCGCAACGGTGACGGTGCCACGCCGATGTGGATCAGCGAAATGAACTGGAACACCGTGCCCCTGAACCGGCCGGCACCCTTCGGTCGGGTCACTCCGGACGACCAGGGGCGGTTCCTGATTCAGGCGTTCCGGCGCATTGAGGACGAATGGCCGTGGCTTACGCTGGCCAACGTCTGGTACTTCAAACGAGCCCGGCCGGATTGGGAGGAAAGAGGTGATCCGCAAGCCTGGTTCCGGTTGATGGACCATAATGGCAAGCCGTCGCAGGCTTGGTACGACCTGTACCACTGGTTCGGCTCCAGGCGTGACGCGCAGGACCGGTCCGCCTCGCCGTAGGTTGGGGTTGTTGAAGACATAAACGGAACTCACGACGTTGATTATCAAGAAAATTACGGTCGGCCTGCTCGAGGAAAACTGCTACCTGCTTGGATGCGAGGAGACACGGGCCGCGATCCTGATTGATCCGGGCGATTCGGCCCGGTCGATCCTCCGGCAGGTGGAGGAGGATGGCCTTGAACTGCAGGCCATCCTCAACACGCATGCCCACTTCGACCACGTGTTGGCCGTAAACGACATCGTGGACGCCACGGGAGTGCCGTTTTGGCTGCACGAACTGGACCTGCCCACGCTGCAAGCGGTGCCGGTCCAGATCGAGGCCTGGCTTGGCGCCCGCGTGCCGCCGGTACGGCATCCGGACCATTACCTGAAGGAAGGCCAGACCCTGGAGTTTGGAACCATGCGCCTCCAGGTTCGGTTTGTCCCCGGCCACGCGCCCGGCCATGTTGCGTTCGTGGAAGAGGCGCGTCGGCTGGCCGTCGTGGGGGATACTCTTTTTCACAGAGGCATCGGCCGCTTCGATCTTCCCGGTGCCGACGGGTCCACCCTGTTGGCATCGATCACCGATCAACTGTTGACCCTGGAGGATGACTTCGTCGTACTGCCGGGACATGGGCCGGAGACCACGATCGGCGAGGAACGGGTCCAGAACCCGTACGTCGGCGAACATGCCACGTTTGTGGTCTGAATTACTTGGGCAACTCCGTTATGACACGCGTTGCACTGGGCTGGCTTGACCGTCTGCGGCAGAGGCTGAAGTCCTTTGCTGCGCCACGCGGCAATGAACCGGTCTGCGTTCTGGAAACCAGCCACCCCTTGGAAGCCGAGGTCCTGAAAGGCGTTCTCGAAACCCACGGGTTTCCGGTGATGATTCAGCGGGATTCGGTGCGGGACGCCTATCCTGTTACCGTCGGCGACATGGCAACCTGCAGAATCCTGGTGCCGGCGAACCTGGCCGACAGCGCCCTTGCCGTTCTGTCGGCAACCCCGCAGGATGCAGGGGACACGGGACCGATGCCGGACGAACAGATCCAATCTTCGAATCGAACCTGAACATGGCACGCGTGATTTCCAGCCGGGACCGGCTGCTCGAAACCCCGTCCGGTGTGCGCCTGAGTCCGCGGATGCAACTGACGCTGGTTGGCCTGGCGGCCATTGCACTGGTCATCTTCCTGATCGTGTGGGCCACGGTTCAGACCTCCATGTACTACCTGACGGTGGAGGAGTTCGCGGCGCGGCAGGACACCCTGGCCGGTCAAAGGGTTCGCCTCAACGGTTTGGTCGTGCCGGACAGCGAACAGTGGAATGCCACCGCGACCCGGCTGGACTTCCAACTCTACGAGGTGGAGGGCGGCACCGTGTTGCCTGTCGTCTACCACGGCCCGCGTCCGGACAATTTCAGGCCGGGCACTTCGGCCATCGTCGAGGGTTCCCTGGACGCGGACGGACATTTTGTGGCCGACAGCCTGCTGCTCAAGTGCCCATCCCGCTATGAGGAGGGCCCCGAGGAGATCTACATGGAGGCCGCCTGAGGGCGGCCTGGCGGAACTCCTGTGCCGGACCACCAACCGAGTGCCTCTCCCCTGCTCCTTTCCGCGCAGGGACTGTCCAAGGCGTACGGTTACCGGACCGTACTCAGCGACATCCGCTTTGAGTTGCGCGCCGGCGAATGCGTTCATGTACAGGGGGCCAACGGTTCGGGCAAGACCACCCTGCTGCGGATCCTGGCCGGATTGACCCCAAGTGATGCCGGCACCTTGCTGGTGTCCGGGAGGGCAGTGCCTCCCGCCGAGCTGGCCCGGACCGGGGCCGTCGGCTATCTGGGCCATGATCCCTACCTGGACGGGCGGTTGACCGTGCGCGAACACCTTGAGTTTGCGGCTGTCTGTTTCGACATGGTGTCTCCTGTCTTGCGTATCGACGAACTGCTGGAACGAGCCGACCTCGCCCCCATGCAGCGCACGCGCACGCGGGACCTGAGCAGGGGTTGGTGCCAGAGGCTGGCACTGTGTCGCGCCTGGCTGCCGGATCCCCGGATTGTCCTGCTGGATGAACCCGACAGCCACCTGGATGCCGAAGGCCTGGATTTTCTCGTGTCCCTGCTGGGCGAGCGCCGGGCCGGGGCACAGGGAATTCTCTTTGCCGGCCATCGGCCACCGTCAGGCTGGGCCGACCGGATTCTGGTTCTTAAGGAGGCCCGGCTCGCGGAGTGGGCCGGGTAGCGCATGGCTGCCGTTCGTCCGGTCGATACCGGCGGTGTCATCCGCGAGGCTTCCGTCCCCAACCGGGAATCGACGCCGGGTGTCCGAATCCGGCAACGCGGGCCGTTGGCGGCCCTGTGCTTCCAGGTGGCAGCCATAGTGCGCCTGGAGATTCGGACGGAGTTGCGGGGCCTGCCAATTCTGTCGGCCATGGCCAGCTTGGGCGTGTTGACCGTCCTGGTACTGGGATTTGTGTTCGAAGCTGCCGGGGCCGCGGATGGTGCCAGGGCGTCCGGCGTATTGTGGGCGGCGTTGCTGCTGGCCGGCTCGGCCGGCCTGGAACGGCAGTTCGGTTCGGCCGACGCGCGGTCCATGACTGGATTTCTCCTGTCGGCACCGGTATCGCGGACGGCGATCTTCCTGGGGCGGCTTTGGGTCTGGAGCCTGCTGCTGGCGGTCGCGGGGGGGCTGGCGTTGATAGGCGTGATCGTCCTGTTCGACGCGGAGTTGTGGAAGCCCGGCATCCTGGGCGCGTTGTTCCTGGGATGCATCGGCTTCGCCGCCGTGGGTACGACGGTGGCCGCCATGATGTCCGGCATGCGCCAGGGGCAGGGCCTGGTGGCCGTGATCGTGCTGCCGTTGGCCATCCCGTTGCTGTTGGCCGGAACCGGCGCCTGCAACGCGCTGGCGCCGGGGGCGTCCGGGCAAACCTACGGGGCGTGGATTTTGATGGTGATCCTCTTTGATCTGGTGGCGGTCGCTGTCGGTATACTGCTTGCCAACCTTATGTGGCAGGATTGGCGGTGAACGGATCAACCCAAGTGACGCTGCGTTGGCACCGGGCCCACGAGTTGGTGACGCTGGCGGCGTTCCTCTGTTTGATTGCGGCTCAGTGGTTCGGGCTCATCAATGCGCGTCCGGCCGCCAATCTCGTCGGTGTCGAGCAGGTTGCGCAGCGGATTTTCTATACCCACATGGGGACGGTCATGGCCGCCGTGACCGGTCTGGCGCTGTCCTTCGTTTGTAGTCTTGGATGGCTCCTGCGCAAACGTTCCGGCTGGGACCTGATGGCCGCGGCCGGTGTCGAGGTGGGCTTGGTTGGCTCGCTCTGCCTGCTGGCCACCGGCAGCATTTGGGCCAAGCCCACCTGGAACACCTGGTGGACCTGGGACCCGCGCCTGACCTCCATGCTGGTGCTCGTTCTGGTATACGTCGCCTACCTGATTCTGCGGAACGGCCTCGAGAATCCGCGCACGCGGGCCACATTCGCCGCCGTGTACGCCCTCCTGGCCTATGCCATGGTGCCGCTGACCTACTATTCCGCCGTATGGTTTCGCAGCATCCATCCGATGATCTTCCTGGACGACAATCCGACCGGCGAGGGCGATTTCGGTCCCTTCCTGGGACCCACCATGACTTTGGCTCTTCAGTGGTCCATGTTGGCGTTCGTGCTGCTGGCTCTGTGCCTCGTGTTCCTGCGCTGGCGCATGCTGCGCCTGGACCGGACCATACAGATTCTGCAGGCCCGCTTGACCTGACCAACCGGCTGCGGCCCGAGGTCCGGCAGGGCCTGCTTGTCGCGGCATCCGTTTCGGGACTCCCAACACATGCAGTATCTTTTCCTGGCTTTGGCCGTCGTTTGGACCATCACCCTGCTGTATGTGGTGTTTCTCATCAACAAGCAGAAACAGCTTGAGATCTTGGTGCACGAACTGCAACAACGGCTGGATTGGGAACCCGGCGACTGAGAAATGGTCGATTCAACGCGGGCCGGACGCGCCCGGCAACGACAATGACCGGCTGAACCCGACTTGGATTCCCGTACCAAAGAATTTCCGCGGAGGCGTTTCCTGTGACCCAACAAACAGTGACCATGGCCCCACCGGCTGTCCAAATACGCTGGTCCCACACGTTTCTGCATTCCCTGGCGTTTGTTGTCGGATTCGGTTTGGTCTTCACGCTGCTGGGATCCGCGGCCGGCCTCATGGGGCGCAACCTGAACTACCTGCTGCCCGTTGTGCAGAAGATTGGCGCCGTGCTGCTGGTGTTCTTTGCCTTGGTCATCACGGGCCTGGTCAACCGCCTGGCCATCGCCCTGCGCGCGCGCATGGACCTTGCCGCCAATCCCGCGGCCGCCCTGCTGGTGCAAGGCCTTGACTGGGCCAACGGTCTGTTCTATACGGAACGCCGGGTGGCCCAGATGCACGAAGTGCGCAAGGGATGGGGCTATCTGAGCAGCATTCTGATGGGTGTGAGTTTCAGTGCGGGTTGGGTGCCGTGCGTGGGACCCATTCTTGCCAGCATCCTGTTCCTTGCCGGTGACACTGCCACGGTGGTGACGGGAGCCTCTCTCCTGGCAATCTTCAGTCTTGGCCTTGGCATTCCGTTCCTGATCACCGGTGCCGCCTTCGGTACGGTGTCGGGTTGGCTGCGTCGTCTCAATCGGCACACCGGCATCATCAGCTATGTGAGCGGGGTATTTCTGGTGGCCGTCGCGTATCTGTTGTGGCAGGACCAGTTGGTGCGGCTGACAGCCTCCTTCGGGGTTCTCAATGTGGTCACGTTGCGATGGGAGGAATGGTTCACAGAGGCACTGGGTCTAACCATCAATCTGGACGCCAGCCTCGTGGCCAGCGCGCCGCTGGCGTTTCTCGCAGGTCTCATTGGATTCTTCAGTCCCTGTGTCCTGCCATTGATTCCCGCCTACATTGGCTACCTCAGCGGAACCTCGCTGCGCTGATGGCCGTTCGCTTGGCCGTGGGCCTGTTGGTCCTATTGCTCGCTGCAGGTTGTCGGGGGGCACCGGAACCCGACGCGGCATTCCAGGACCCGGGACGGGTGCCGCCGGAGATTGGGGTTCTGCTGACACCGCCGTTTGCCCCCGGTGATTCGCTCCTGACCGGAAGCGTGCCGGGCCGGCCGGGATTGTGGGATCCGGTCGAGGGGCAACCGGTTCCGGCATTCTCCCTGTCCGCGCCGGACGGTGCCTTCATGTCCAGCGAGGCCCTGTCCGGAAGGGCCCTGGCCATCAATTTCTGGGCATCCTGGTGTGGTCCCTGCCGCCACGAAATCCCGCTGTTGGTGGAGCGGCAGGCGGAATTGCCGGAGGACCTGCTGATTTTGGCCGTGAATATCAGGGAGTCGGAATCGAAGATTGTGGAGTTTGCGGCAGAGGTGGGGATGGAGTTGCCGATCGTGCTCGACCCGGACGGTGAAGTCTCGGATCTGTTCGGTGCCCGCGGGTTGCCGACCACGGTGTTTGTGGACCCGCAAGGCAATCTCACTGCGACTTGGCAGGGGGTTCTGGATCGGGCCAAGCTGGTCCAGTTGACGGACGCTTCGCTTGGCCGCTGACGCGGGCGGGTTGGCGGTCTTGGGGAGTATGCATGCCTTCTTTGCCTACACACAAATCCGGCGACCACTTCTTGATATCGGAAACCGGGACGGCCCGCCTGTGGTCCCTGTTGCGGTTCAGCCTGCGCCACTGGCTTGCCCTTTATCTGGTGCTGAGTGGCCTGTATGCCGGTCTTGCCCTATTGGCACCGGTGGCCATGTCCCTGGGTTGGATCCGACTTGGCACTGCACTGCATGGCTTGTACTCCTTGGTTTGCCATCAGAAACCCGGTGCCAGCTACCTGTTCTTCGGCCGCGGGGAGCCCCTGCCGGCGGAATTGGTTGACGACCGTTTTTGGAAAGGTTCGCCTGCCATCGGCTGGAAGACCGCGTTGTGTCAACGGAATCTCGCGATCTACGGATCGTTTTTCCTGTACGGCTTGGTGTTTGGCCTGACCAGGCGTCGCTGGCCCCCCCTTGCGTTGTGGATCGGAGCATTGCTGTGCGTGCCCATGGCGACAGACGGCTTGACCCAAGTGTTTGGCTGGCGCGAGAGCAACTGGCTGTGGCGCTCTCTTAGCGGCAGCCTGTTCAGTTTGGGGGTTGTCTGGGTGCTGTTGCCCAGGGTGCAGGCTGCCAGTCGGGAGGTGCTGGAGCAGTACACCGTCAATCGGCCATAGGTGGGATGGATGTCCGGCCCATCGGGGAGCCGATGCGACGCGGCCGGGATCCTGTCCATCTTTCGCGCTGCCCGTTGACTGGATTGGACCCACGCGGTGTTTTCCGTTCCATGTCGATGGTGGGCCGTCGCTCAGCGTCGGTGAAGCCGGTTTGATCCGGTTTGGACATTCCGACAGTGCGGTGATGGCCGACCCGGGGCCGTGTGTTCCGGGGATGCTGCTTCAGTGTTGCTGCCGTTGTGTTGGCCCGAACCCGGCCTCGGCAAGTCAGTCCTGTTCATGTGCGTCAGGCGGACCGGCAGCTTTCCCACTGCAAATCCCGTGCCGCTGTCCGGCTGCAGGGCCGCAAACGGCACTGCCAGTCCCTGTCAGGTCTCGGGTATGGTGTCGTCGTCCGCGGCCAAGGTCCAGCTGCCGCCGGCGCTGGACTTCAGGTGGCCGATATCGCGCAGGCCCTCGTCCACGTAACGGACCTCGCGGGCATCGGCTGTCAGAACCTATGCCTCGATCGTTGCCCGCATCCTCTCGTCACTGCCCCATACCCAGGCCAAAGTCAAGGGCCATCATGGTGCGTACCGTGGATATCTGCCGGCGCAGTGCTGCCCTTGCCGGATCATCCTCCCCAGAGGTTTCCGGGCTAAAGGCAAACATCATCAGTTGTTCATAGGCCTGATCGAATTGGGCTTTGTCCCATTCCTGCTCCCGCCGTATCAACTGCCCCCAGCGCGCCATCAACGCGGCAGCGCGGAACTGTTCATCCATCAAGTCCTCCTTCAAATCCCTTCGCTTCAGGATGACGGAGGTTTCGGACCACTGGCCTTCCAAATCCATCCAGCGCAGATGGGCCGTGGCCACCATCTGATCGGGATCCGGTGCCTCGCCGACCGGGTCCTGATCCGCCAGTTCAATTTCGTACAGGACCGTCACGGATTGCCCGGATCCCACCTCGCCTGCATCGACGCTGTCGTCGCTGAAAGCCTCGTCCCGCATGCTGCGGTTTTCGAAACCGACTTGACGCCAGGCCGTCACCGCGGCAGGCTCGAACACAAGCTGGCTGCGTGCTTCCAGGGCCACCGGCAACAGGTGCGACATTACGGTCGTCAGCACCCGTTCCTTGTCTTCCGGATCACCAAAGAAGACATATTGACCATCCCCCTTGTCTCCCAACTGCTCCAGAATCTCGTCGTTGAGCGTTTCGAATCCGATGCCCACAGTGGACAGGCGAATTCCCTGCTCCCGAAAGCCCTCCGTCTGTTCCAGCATCTGCTGGTGATCTGTCAGGCCGGTGTTGGCCGCGCCATCCGAAATTAGGATGATGGCGACTTCACGGTCCGGCCACAACTCTTTTTCCCGAGTCGCCTGCGTGTAGGCAAGGTGCAGTCCGGAGAAGAGATCCGTAGAGTTATCCGCCACCAGGGATTGCAAGGCGGCTGGCAGCGAGTCCGCGAGCGTGGCGATGCTCGCAGCCTCCCAATCAACGGTGGAATCGGTGGCATAGGATACGAGGCCCAGACGATCCTGGGCTTGCAGGTCATCCGCCAGCTGCTGAATCAGGGCGCGTGCCAACTCGAACTTGACGCGTCGCTGACCGGGCAGTCCCGTGTTTTCCGCCATGCTGCCCGAGCGATCCAGGCAGATGATGATGCTCATGGGGGAACGAGCCGGAGCATCGGCCGCCTGCATCACCACGCGCAGCAACCCGAGTGCGTCATCATCGCTGAAAGGATGTGGCCTCACGCCATCCAATGACAGGCTGAGACCCTGGTCGGGTACCGGATACTGGTAGGGCAAGGCGTTGACGAACTCCTCGGGCCTTATGGCGCCAGTGGGAGGACGTTCGGCGTTGCGCAGCCACAATCTGGCCACGTCGAAGGACGCACGATCCACATCAAGCGCGAAAGTGGACTTGTCATGCTCTGCAGTAGTGAAGAAAGGGGAGGATCCGTAGTCCTTGAAATGACGAAGCCCCGCCGCGGTCGTGGGCGGGCATACGACTACGGTTGTACTGTTGGCTTGGGTCGTGGAGAGCGCGGCCCCCATGAACGTCAAAACAACCGTCAGGAACAGAACTTTGGTTTTCATGTTGCACTTGGGGCCCGCATGGTTCACGTTGTGGCCGGGAGTGTAGGTTCATGCACTTGGGCCATTCAGACCCCACCCGGATCGTTCCGGGATCCATTCAAGATCGGTTCTGACCGTAACCGTTCAGCAACGGTGTGGACAATCAGGCCTCGATGGCTGTTGACACAGGGTCTTTCTGTCGGGGGACTTGGTCTCGGATCACTGTGTTCAGGGACAGGAGCACTTGTGCATGGGAGTCACGAGTGTCACCTGCCTCAGGTTGGCCCGTTGGCATGGACAGGTGTAGGAGTTGGGGGATGCCCGTGTCCGTGTCCCGGCGGCGTACGGTGGCGGTCCCGTATCCAGGGCCAGGGCCTGGTCGTTCGGACTGAACGCCACACTTTGGGACTTTTTGGAGGGGAGACGCAACCCGACCGTAGGGCTCCTTCGTCCGTTCCGGATGCGGACCAACATCAAAGTGATACAGTGGCCTGTTTCGGCACCATGACTCCCACACTTGCCAACTGCATGTACAATCACGGTGCCTGCGGCGCGCTTCGCCTTTGCACGGCATCCTGGACGCGAAATTACAGAATGGCATTGCCTGGCTTGGCACTGAACGCGCCACCCGGACGGTTGGGCTTGCGCTGGCGTTGTTGTTCCGTGATTGGCCATGTCGGGCAGGCGCGGGTTGTGATTAATCGCTTGGTCGGGATCTGAAGCATGCGTTCACTGGTCAGGACTGGCCGGTTCCTGTCACCCTATAAGTGGTTGATCACGGGCACCATCGTGACCACCATCCTGCCGGTCATGATGGAACTGACCGTTCCGCGCTTCATGCGGGTTGTCATCGACGACGGCATCCTCCAGTCGGACTTCCAGGCGGTGTGGGAGGGAGCCCTGGTCATGTTTCTGGCCGCGGTCGTGGGTGCGGTCGCCACCTTCGGACAAGGGATCTTCCGGGCACGGCTTTCACAAGCCTTGGCCTTCGACATTCGCAACGAACTGTTCGCCAAGGTCATGCAGCTGTCCCACCCCGATGTGGACCAGCTTAAGACCGGTCAATTGATCACGCGCCTGACGTCGGATGTGGATGTCGTGCGCATGTTCTCCAGCGTGGGCATTTCCCTGGCCCTGCGCGCCGCGCTGATGGTGGTCGGCAGCATGATCATGCTGGTGTTGTCCGATGTGCGACTGTCCCTGATTGCATGGATCATGCTGCTGCTCACAGGGGTGGTCCTGCGGTGGGTGTTCGTCAAGGCCACGCCGCTCTATGCCATCGTGCAGGCCCGTTTGGCGGCCCTTAACGTGGTGGTGCAGGAAAACCTGTCCGGCATGTCCGAAGTGCGGGCGTTCGTCCAGGAACAGGCGCAAATTGACCGGTTCTCCGACGCCAACGAGGCACTGGTGGACCAGAACATCAAAGTGGGTCGCCTGATTGCCGTCTCCATGCCCCTGATCGCCCTGTTCACCAACCTGGGACTGGTCGGCCTGGCCTGGTTCGGCGGGAGCGCCGTGATTGGGGATGACATTTCGCTTGGACAACTGGTGGCGTTCAACAGCTATCTCATGGTCGGCTTAACGCCCCTGCTGCTCCTGAGCGGCATGCTGGCCATGTTTTCCAGGGCAACGGCGTCCTCGGTGCGCATTTGGGAGATACTCGACACGGAGCCGGTCGTCAAGCCGCCGGCTTTGCCGCCCACCCGCGACCTCGCCGGTCGCCTGGAGTTCCGCAATGTCGATTTCGCCTACACGCGGTCCGGTCAGGCTGCGCCCAACGGGACGGCCAACGGGGTCTACGCGTCGGGCCACGGACGGCGCGCCGGCGAGCAGGTTCTGTCCGGGCTTGATTTCACCATCGAGGCCGGCCAGACCATTGGCCTGATCGGGGCCACCGGTTCCGGAAAGTCGACCCTGATGTACCTGATACCGCGGTTCTACGATGTCCAGGGCGGCTCCATCCTGATCGACGGAGTGGATGTCAGGGACTGGGATCTCAAGTCCCTGCGCGGGGCCGTGGGCCTGGTGGCCCAGCATCCGGCCTTGTTCAACCGCTCCATCCGCGACAACATTGCCTTCGGCAACCCTGATCTGCCCGCGGAGGATGTGTTGCAAGTGGCCCGCATGGCTCAGGCCGATGCGTTCATCGAGGCCAGGGACGAGGGCTTGGCCCACGTGGTGGAGGAGGCCGGCGCCAACCTGTCCGGTGGCCAGAAGCAGCGGCTGGCCATTGCCCGGGCCTTGGCCGTGGACCCGCGCATCCTGTTGCTGGACGATGCAACGTCGTCCGTGGACCTGGAGACCGAAGCCGAAATCCAGGAGGCTTTTCGCGATGCCGCCCGGGGCCGGACCACCATCATCGTGGCCCATCGCGTGACCAGCATCATCGATGCCGATCGCATCCTCATCCTTGACGAAGGTCGCGTGGTGGCCGACGGCACCCACGCGGAGCTCCTGAGCGCCAGTCCCATCTACCAGGAACTGTACGACTCGCAGTTGGGTTGAAGCCATGTCCGTAGGCGTTGCCCGTACAGCTCAATCCTCCCCCGCCGGCGGTCCGCGCATTGGCGGGATGGGGGGCGGCGGCCGGCCAACGGGGGAATCGGCGCGCGATCCGGGCAATACCCTGAAACGGCTGTTCGGCTACATGCGCAGGTTCAAGGGCCGGATTGGCCTGGTGGCATGTTGCGTCTTGGTTAGCACGGCCCTGGGGCTGCTTGGCCCCATTCTGCTCGGCCGGGCCATCGATCGATTCATCGCACAGGGCGATCTCGACGGCCTGGCGCGCACCGTGTCGGTCCTGTTGGTGGTGTATGGGACGGCTTTCCTGACCACCATGGCCCAGAGTCTGCTCATGGTGGAGATTGCGCAGCGGTTCATCAGTGTGCTGCGCAGCCTGATCTTCGAACACATTCAGCGCCTGTCGCTCGCGGATCACAACCAGCGGCGCACCGGCGATTTGATGAGCCGCGTTGGCAACGACACGGAGACCATCAACCAGACCCTGTCCAACGGGTTGATCGAGTTTGTCTCCAATGTCCTGCTGCTGTTGGGCAGCCTGGTGTTCATGGTCGTCCTGAACTGGCAGCTGGGCCTGGGAGCCCTGCTTCTCTTGCCGACCATGCTGTACATCACGGGCCAGGTCACGGTTCGGAGCCGGCGCGCTTTTCGCCGGGTGCAGCGCAGACTGGGCGTCATGAACGCCACGATTGAGGAGTCGGTGACCAACTTCCGCGAAATCAAGGCCTTCAACCGCGAGGAGGCTGCGCAGGAGGAATTCGCGGAGGCCAGTCAGGCGTATCGCGATGTTGCGACCCACGCCGAAGTCATCCTGGCCATCCTGGGGCCCATGTTCTCCACGATGAGTGTGATTACACTGGGGGCGTTGGCCCTGTTTGGTGGTTGGCTGGCCATCAACGGTCATGTGCAGGTGGGCATCCTGGCCACGTTCATCATCTACATCCGGAACTTCTTCCGGCCTCTGCGCAGCCTGGCCATGCTGTACAACCAACTGCAATCCTCGATTGCCGGTGCGGAGCGGATATTCGAGGTGTTGGACACGGTGCCATCCGTCACGGATCAACCCGATGCCATGCCGCTGCCCAGGGTTGAAGGGGCCGTGGAGTTTGAACATGTGCACTTCGCCTACGATCCTGGCACACCTGTTTTACACGACATAAATCTACAGGTGGAGCCCGGCCAGACGGTCGCGCTCGTGGGACCCACAGGCGCCGGCAAGACCACCATCGTCAGTCTGCTAAGTCGGTTCCTCGATGTTTCCGAGGGTGCCATTCGCGTGGACGGCATGGATTTGCGCGACATCAAACAAGCCGACTGGCGAAGGCAGCTTGGGGTTGTCCTGCAGGACACCTATCTCTTCTCGGGGACGGTCAAGGACAACATTCGCTTCGGCAACCCCGAGGCTTCGGACGCCGAGATCGTGGAGGCTGCCCGTGTGGCCAACGCGGATTGGTTCATCCGCAGGTTGCCGTCGGGTTACGACTCCCGCGTGTCGGAACGGGGCCACAATTTCTCGGAGGGCCAACGTCAGCTGATTGCCATCGCGCGGGCGGTTCTGGCCCAGCCGCGGGTGCTGATCCTGGACGAGGCTACGAGCAGCGTTGACACCCGTACCGAGGTTCAGCTGCAGAGCGCGCTGCTCGAATTGATCCAGCATCGAACCGCTTTCGTAATCGCCCACCGTCTCAATACCATCCGCAACGCGGACATCGTGCTGTTCGTTCTGGACGGGTGCATCGTGGAACGCGGCTCCCACGAGGAGTTGATGGACCTGCGCGGGCACTACCACGATCTGTATACCAGCCAGCGCCGGCGCCTGCGGATGGAGCACGCGTAGGGTGCGTTTGCCTGCGTCGGGGTGGCGGCTCGTCCCGATGACCCGGCCGCCACGCGTTCCGACGGATCCGCGGTACCGGCAGGGGGCGTGTTGTTGACCCGGTAGGCGGCAGGTCCTACAATGGCGGTCCGACCTCGGACAGGTCGTTCAGTTTGCGTTCAGTCCCATCCCTCGATCTCCTACATGCCCAACATCCAGTCTGCAGTCAAGCGAGCCCGCCAGAATCCGAAGCGCCGCTCAGCCAACCGCTTCTATCGGGCCAGGGCCCGCAATGCCGTCAGCAGGGCCCGGACCCTGCTCGAGGCCGGAGACGCCGACGCCGCGGCGGAAGGCGTGCAGGCTGCGTCCAGCGCCTTGGATCGGGCTGCACGGGCGCACGCAGTTCACTCGAATCTCGCCGATCGGACGAAGTCCCGGCTGGCCAGGCAGCTTCAAGCCATCCAGTCGGCAGGTTGACGGTCTGCCCTGTCGGCATCCCGGTTGATTGACCGGTTCGGCTCCAGTTGCGAAGGGGCCGGCAATTCAAGCGACCGCATCGCCTGCGATCGCGCGCAGGATGCGGTCGCTGGTCGGTATCCGCGTAGTTACCTCGTACTCGATTGTCTCCTCCAGGTCCGCGATGCGGTTGCAGTGGAGGGTGTTCCCGCCGCCGCCCCCAATTAGGGTTACTCGTTCTCCCGGTTGAACGGAAGGGTTGCCGATGCCCGTGATGTCGGCAAACGACATGTTCATGCTTCTGGTGCCCACCAGCGGAACTGTCTGCCCCCGAACCAACACTTCCCTGGGTGACGATCGGGGCAACCCGTCGGCGTACCCGACCGGCAGCACGGCAATCCGACTGTGTCGCGGCGCTTGCCAGCAGTGGCCGTAACCCAGAGCCGTTCCGGTGGGCACATCGTGTACCTGCACTACCTCCGTATCCCAGGACAAGGCCGGTGAAATCGGTTCGGGCAAACGGCAATGTTCATGGTTGGGACTCAACCCGAAGAGAGCGCCGCCTACACGCACCATGTCCATGTGTGCTTCGGGCATGCGCAAGGTTGCGGCGGAATTGGCAATGTGGCATAGAGGCGGCCTCAGGCCCAGCCGTGCCAGATCCGACACAAGACCCCTGAAGCACTTCAACTGGGCCTTGGCCGAAGCAAGGTCCTCGACATCGGCGGAATGGAAGTGGCTGTACAGCCCCGACACCTTGACCACTGGCCGTAGATGGGCCAGGTCGGCCAACAATCCGGGTATTTCGTCGGGGGCAAAACCCAGTCGATGCAGACCGGTATCAACTTTCAGGTGAACCGACAGGGCCTCTGCAGACGCCTTGTGCGCGTACCCTGCCAGTTCCTCGATCTGCCGGGGCTGGTGAATCGTCAGCGACAGTTCCGCGGCCGCCGCGCGCGGATAGTGGTTGCAGGCGGTCGGACTCAGAATCAAGATCGCCTTCCGTACTCCGTGTTTGCGAAGAACGGCGGCTTCCCGAAATGCCGACACCGCCAGCGCGGCCACTGCGTCCAGGGGTTCAAGAGTTCCGGCGGTTGCTTCAAGGCCGTGCCCGTAGGCATTGGCCTTGACCACTGCCATAAGCCGGGTCCCCGGAGTCAGGCGGGAGGCCACGGCACGGGCGTTCCGGATCAGTCTGTCAATGTGCAGGGTCAGCGTCGACGCGCCCCCTGCCGCATGGTCCATGTGGCTGAAGTCACTATATTGAGCGATTGGACGCCAGCGAAAAGGTGACGACGGCGCCGAGCGCAAGGGCAATCGAGATGAGATGGAACCTGTTGAGGGGTTCCCTCAACACTACTTGGCCGACGTAGAGCGTAGTGGTCAGAATGGCCAGAACGGCATACAGTGCGTAATAGGCAGTGCCGAAACGCGTGTACAGCAGGTAGAAGCACAACACCGTGATGTAGAGGCCAAGGCCACCGCCCACGGCCCATTGCCAACCGGCTACCGTGACTTGGCCCGGGTTGACGCGCGCCTGGATGACGACCGTCACCATGGCGCCAAGCAGAAAGGTGGCCCCCACCATTGCCACGAAGATCAGTGGCGACGTGTCGGCCATCGCCTTGCGCTGGCACCAAGCGAAGAACGCGTTGCCGGATGCCCCGGCCGAGGCAATCAACAGAGCCAGACCGAAGGAGGCGAACCATTCCTTGTTCATGCCTATCCGATGGGCTTGACTGACTATGTCCAGTCGAAGACAACGCCTAGGGCGCTGGTGCGGTCCCGGGCCAGCATCTCGTAGGCCTCCTGGGCCTGCTGGGGCTTGTAGGTGTGGGTGATCAGGTCCTTGACGTTCATCTGCCCGCGAGCCAGGTAGGTGAAGAAGAGCTCGGAAATCCTTTGGCTGGTCCAGTGGTTCCAGTCCGTAGGCTCGTTCGGTGGATGGGAGTCGTGGGCTCCCACGATCTTGAGGCCCTTGATGATGACATCCGACGACAGCTGCTGTCCGGAAGGGGTGCCCGTGTCGCCCAACAGCACCAGCGTCCCGAACTTGCGCGGCAGCTTGAGGGCCGAGGCAAAGACGGCCGGGAAACCGGTAACGTCATAGACCACGTCTGGCATGGCGTTGCTTGTCAGACTGGCAACCTTGGGCAGCGCCTCGTCCACGGGCATTTGGAGCGTGTGGGTCGCGCCGGAGATTTCGGCGGAGTATTCCAACCGCGGTGCCGCCAAGTCGATGGCGATGATGTTGCGGGCTCCCATCAACCGCGCGTACTGCACGACCAGTTGGCCCAAAATGCCCTGGCCCACTACGGCCACGTCGTCGCCCATGACATGTTCGGCCCGGCGCACGCCGTTCTGCACGATCTTGGCCAGGGCAATCCAGCTGGCTTCCCGCGCGGTCACCCCGGGGGGCACCGCCAGCAGGGTACTCTCGGGGACGACCGTATATTGGCGATGGCCGGCGCGGTAGGCTACCAACTGCCCTTCTTCGAACCGGTCGGCACCCGGGCCGCGTGCCACCACGATGCCGGCGTTGCTGTAGCCCGGGAAGAACGGGTACCGGACCCACATGTCCCAGTGGGTGCCCTCTTCAAAGTTGCGCAGGTAGCAGATGAGTTCCGTACCGGTGCTGATCAGGCTGGACTGTGTCGCGACCAGAACTTCGCCCGGACCGGGTTCGTCGACCGGCAGGCTCTGGAGTTCCAGCTGGGACTTGCCGGTGAAGGTGATGGTAAGTGAGTCCATGGATCATGCGGGTCCGTTGGAAGGGAGAAGGGCATCCGCCAGCACGGAGACGGTATGGCGGACGGGAATGTCCAGGCCGCGGCCGGCCAAATGGAGCTGCAGCTGGTTGAGGCATCCGATATTGCCCGTGGCCAGGCACGCGGCACCGGTGTCCTCCACTGCCGCAGCCTTGGCAGCTCCAAGCCGGTCGGCCGTCTCCGGATGATCGATATTGTAGATACCGGCGGAACCGCAACAGAAACCGTCGCCGCCAATTTCGACCAGTTCGAGGTTTTCCACCTGCCCCAACAGCATCCGCGGTTCCGATACCACCTTGAGCGCGTGCTGCAGATGGCAGGCGTCGTGGTAGGCCACCCGGAGCGGTCGGGGCAGCCGCATGGGCGTCAGCGATGGCAACCGGGCCAGGAAGCTGCAGATGTCCACCGACCGGCGGGCAAGGTCGGACATGGCCTCCTCGTCGTCGGTTCCCTTGAAAAGCAGGGGATACTCGTGGATGCCGGAACCGCAACCGGCAGCGTTGGTGATGACGGCGTCCACATCGGTTGGCAAGGCCGCCAGCAGATGCCGCGCGTGGGTCCGGGCAGCTTCGGCTTCTCCGGCATGCAGGTCAAGGGAACCGCAGCAAACGTCGGATTGCGGGCGGACAACCTCCACGCCGTTGGCTGTCAGGAGGCGTACGGTGTCGGCATGGATTTGGGGGGCAAGAACGCTTTGGGCACATCCGGGCAGCAGGGCCACCCGTGCCACCGGCTTGCCTGCAGGCGACGCGACGACGGGTTGGGGGACTCTGGGAGGCAACTGCTCCGGGATCATGCGCGTCAGGGGCTGCAGTCCGGCCGGGGCCAGTCGGTGGGCGAACCGGGTCCAACGTCCCAGGCGCAGGGCCAGGCGTAGCCGCTGTGGAAACGGAAGCACGCTCAGGGCCAATCGTCGCCGTAGCCGTTGCCAGTGGCTGGAACCCTCCTGGCTGTGATCCTCGGCCCTGTAGGGAAACAAAAGTTCACCGTACTCCACACCCGACGGACAGGCCGTGACGCAGGCCATGCAACCGAGACACCGGTCCACGTAGGGTTGAACCGACCCTTGGTCCAGATGTCCTTCCAGCACCTCCTTCATCAGGAAGATGCGACCCCGGGGCGAGTCCATTTCCTCCCCCAGCACCGAGTAGGTCGGGCACACCGGCAGGCAGAAGCCGCAATGCACGCAGTTGGAGACGGCCTCCGCCATCTCGGGTCCGGCTGCCGGCAGTTCGGTCAGGTCGATGGAATGGTGCATGGCATCAATCCTTGCGGTTGGGCAGGCCGCCCACCAGTTTGCCTTTCGGATCCAACACGGAGCGGACGCGGTTCAGGAGGCGGGGTTCCCGCCAGGAACCAACCAGGCGGGGGGCACGCGGTCCGCGCAGCACGACACCCGTCAGCCCAAACTGTGCAAGCAGTGGCTCGATGCGGTCCTGCCAGGCACCGGACAGCCACAGCAGATTGCCGCCACTGCCCCAGCGCATACCCATATCCAAGGGAGCCAACCCCTGGGCCAGTTCCTGGATGCGGGAAGGACAAACCGGCACCCGAAGCACGGTTTCGGACCTGTCCCGGGACCATTCCGACATGCCGGACCACAGGGCCTGGTCTTCCATCAGGAGGGTGCCCGATCCGCCCAGGGTGTGTTGGAGATCCGCCAGGCGCGCCGGCAACTGGTCGGCGCGACCGGTTTGGCGGATGTGCAGAACCGGTTCGGTGCCGGCTGTCTCCAAGACCAGGCTGGCGATTTCGTGGCGGCCGCACGACAGCGCGGCCATCGTATCCAGCAGGTCGGACAGCGGGCCGGACACCGAGACGGTGCCGGAAGCCTCCGGATGGGGAAAGACCTTGAACGTCGCTTCCACCATCAAGGCCAGGGAGCCCAGACTGCCCGCCATCAGTTTCGGCAAATCGAATCCGGCCGCGTTCTTGACCACCCGGCTGCCGGAGTACAGCAGTTCACCCCGTCCATCCAGGAAACGCAGGCCGAGAATGAAATCCCGCACGCCTCCATATCGCCAGCGGCCCTCTCCACCCAAGCCGCAGGCAATGGTGCCGCCCAGCGTGGCATTGTCCTCCCGGGGCGGGTCGAAGGGCAGGTATTGGCCTTCCGCGGCCAACAGGTCCTGAATGTCCGCGACCCTTGAGCCGGCGAAGGCCGTAATCGTGAACTCCGCGGGGTTGTACTCGAGGACTCCGGTCAGCGAACCGGCATCCAGGATTGCGGCGTGGTCGTCCGATGCCTGGACGGCCTTGCTGCCGGCCCCGCGTATCGTCACACGGTCGCGGCTGCGGATTCTCTCCTGCAGCGCCTGCACCTTGGCTCGGATGTCGTCGGGCCACTGTTCAGGCAGTTCAACGGCATCGGGGGCACCGGGGTCCGGAGGCAGGTCGTCGGTCAGCATCTTGCCCCGGTTGGCCAGGATGCCCGGATCCACGGCCTTGCGCAGATCGTGAAGCAGGGCCAGATCGGCACCCGTGTACATGTGCGGCAGGTAGGCCAGTTTCTCGCGGCCGACGCCGTGTTCGCCGGTGATGGATCCGCCCATGTCGATGCACATGGTCAGGATTTCCCCCGCCAGTTCCTCGGCGCGGTGCAGGGCGCCCGGCTCGCGGCCATCGTACAGAATCAACGGGTGCAGGTTGCCGTCGCCGGCATGGAACACATTGGCCACCCGGATCCCGTACCGTGTGCTCAGGCGGTCGATGAACTCGAGGGCTTCGCCCAACCGCGTACGGGGCACGACACCGTCCTGCACGATGAAGTCGGGACTGAGCCGGCCCACGGCCGAAAAAGCGCTCTTGCGGCCCTTCCAAATCAGCTGTCGCTCGGCTTCCGTGCGCGCCGGCCTGATTTCATGGGAGCCCGACTCCCGGAGTATGGCCTCCAGTTGCACCATCTCCGCCTGGACCTGGACGGGTTCGCCCTCCAATTCGACAATCAGGATGGCGGCGGCCTTGGGATAGCCCGGCTGGACACTGACTTCGGCGGCCTCGATGGACAGGCTGTCCATGATTTCGATGGCGCCGGGCAGCAGGCCGCTGGCGACAATGGCGGCGACCGCCTCGCCGGCGGCACCCAGCGAATGGTAGGCCGCCAACACCGTGCGGTAGGAGGGAACCAGCGGCAACAGGCGCAGGGTGACCTCAAGCGCGATGCCGAACCGGCCTTCGGAACCCACGAACAGGCCCGGCAGATCCGGTCCGACGCCTTCGAGGCTGTCCCGGCCCAACTCCTCCACGGTGCCGTCCGGCAGCACAACCTTCATGCCCAGGACATGGTTGCTCGTCATGCCGTACTTGAGGCAGTGCGCGCCGCCGGAGTTGAAGGCCACGTTGCCCCCGATGGTGCAGATCGGCTGGCTGGACGGATCCGGCGCGTAATAGAGGCCGTGGGCTGCCACGGCCTTGGAAACATCGAGGTTGATGACGCCCGGCTCCACGCGGCAAATGCGGTCGGCCGGGCGAATGTCCAGGATGCGGTTCAGCCGGTTCAGGGCGAGTACCACCCCACCGGGGATGGGGACTGCTCCGCCGGACAGGCTGGTGCCCGAACCGCGGGCCATGCACGGCGTGCCGGTCTCGTGGCACCAGCGCACGGCCGCCACCACCTCGTCCGTGGAATCAACCAGCACCACGGCTCCCGGACGTTCCCGGAATGCGGTCAGGCCGTCGGATTCGAACGGTGTGCGCTGGGCCGCCGTGTGCAGGACGCGCTCCGGGGACACGATGGCCTGGAGGCCCGCGACCATCTGTGCCTGGGACAGGGGCGTGGCCCGGCCCTCCCAGGCTTCCGCGGCCGCATGCGGTGGGTTCATGCCACCTCCCTCACCGGGGTGCGATCGAGCACGTCCAGGACGCGACAGGCCGTTTCGTAGCGTCCGAAACTCGGCATCAGGTACACCCCTTGGACATGGGGTGCGTCGATCAGGTCCAACAACAGGTCCTGGGCCATGACCACGCCGGCTTGGCGGCCCTGCTTGCCGGCTTCCTTCATGGTGTTCAGCGCGGTCGGAGTCAAGGTGATGCCCGGCACTTCATGATGCAGGAAACTGGCATGGCGAAAGCTTTGCAATGGCAGGATGCCGATCAGCACCGGTGCCGGAATGGGCCCGTACCGGGCGGCGTACAGGTCCGCGAAGCGGATCCAGACCATGGGATCATAGATGGGCTGGGTCATGATGAAGTCGGCGCCGTGCTGGAGTTTGCGGGTCAGTCGTTCCACCTCCAGTTCCAGGTCGGGCCGGGTTGGGTCGCAGGCCACGGCGATGGCGAAACTGCTGTGCTGGCCCATCTCCTTGCCCTGGAGGTCCTGGCCCCTGTTGAACTGCTGCAGGATCCGCACCAGACCCACGCTGTCCGTATCGTAGACCGGGGAACTATTTTGGCTCTCCCCCAGACTGGGGGGATCGCCGGTCAGGGCGAGAATGTTGCGCAGGCCCAGCGCGTGGGCGCCCAGCAGGTCGGCCTGCAGGCCCATCAGCGACCGATCCCGGGTCGTGAAGTGCAGGATGGTCTCAATCCCGACGCGATTTTCGATGAGCGTTGACAGGGCCAGGGCTCCCATCCGTACCCGGGCCATGGGGCTGTCCGCCACATTGATGGCATCGGCCCCCCGTTCCTTGGCCAGCCGGGCGCCGGCCAACTGGCGTTCCGGGTTCATGCCTCGTGGTGGATCCACTTCCACGCTGACCACAAACTCCCCGGCCCGAATCTTGGTCAGCAGTCCGGATCGCGAAACCGGGTCCGCTGCGTGGGGGCTGCCGGTTTCGGAGACCCGGACCCCCCACTCGACGGACGGCTCCGCCTCGATGTGCTCCGTATCCTCTTCGTGGTCGGAGGCGATACTGTCCAACGCCTGCCGCATGGCCCTGATGTGCGCGGGCGTGGTGCCGCAGCAACCGCCCACAATCCTGGCCCCGCGGGCGAGAAACTCCGGCACCATGGCGGCGAAGTATTCCGGGCCCGCCTCGTACTGGAAGCGTCCGTCCACGCGCGTGGGCAGGCCGGCGTTGGGCATCGCGGACAGCCAAATGCCCGGCCGGGCGGCCCGCAGGGTCGCCAGGACATCGAGCAGGGCGGTCGGACCCACGGCACAGTTCGCGCCCAGCACGTCAATCGGCAGGTCGGCCAGCGCCTCGGTGGCGGCCGCCGCGTCAAGGCCGAAGAGCGTCTCGCCGTCCGCACTGAACGTCAGGCTGGCCAGCACGGGCAGATCCGACAGTTCCCGAATGGCCAGGACGGCCTCTCGCAGTTCCGCCACATCGGTCATGGTCTCGATGCAGAAGAGGTCGACTCCGCCCTCCAGGAGCGCTGCCGCCTGTTCGCGGAATGCGGCCCGGGCCTGCTCTGCGGATACGGGCCCGCGGGGTGCCAGAAAGTGGCCCAGGGGGCCGATGTCGCCGGCAATGAAGATGTCCCGGCCGCTGCTTTCGCGCACATCGCGCGCGATGCGGGCCGCAGCCCGGTTGATGGCAACCACCTGGCTGTCCAGCCCGTGTTCCGCCAGCCGCAGCGACTGCGCGCCGAAGGTATGGGTCAACAGGATGTCGGCGCCGGCCCGGGCGTACGCCAGCTGGAGTTCCCGGACGCGATCCGGCTCGGTCAGGCAAAGTTCTTCCAGGTTCTGGTCCACGCGCGCCCCTTGGGCCAGCAACAGCGTGCCCATGCCGCCGTCGGCCAGCATGGGGCCGGCCTGCAGGGCTTCCAGGAACGGGACCATGGGATGGAGACTGGGATGGGGAACCGGAGCGACCTGCGCCGTCAGGTCTGGATCTTGTCGCGCATGCGGGCATACGTGGCGTAGTCGATCACCACCCTGCGCGCCAGGTAGTCCGCCGTCTCCGGGGCCTTGCTCCGCCAGGGAGCCGGATCGCCGGTGACGGTCATGTCGATGGCGTCGGATCCGCCGCCGCTTCCGTAGCTCACGGCCAGGATGCGGTCGCCCGCCTGGGCGTGGTCCAGGATGGCGCTGAGACCGAGCAGGGTGGAACCGGCATAGGTATTGCCGATTTTGCCCACCAGCAGGCCCTGTCGCCACTGGTCGGGGCGAAAGCCCATGTCGGTCAGCACCCGCGTTGCAAACTTCAGGTTGGGCTGGTGGACCACCACGTGGTGGTAGTCGGAGGGCCGGGAGCCCGCATCCTCCATGAGTTTGCGGCCGGCGGCCAGGACATGCTGGAAATAACCCGGTTCGCCGGTGAACCGGCCGGCATGCGTGGGGTAGGGCTGGTTCGGGCGCCGCCAGAAATCCGGGGTGTCGGTGACCCAGGACAGCGCGTGATTGATGGTGACCGGCGCCTCCGCCGCCGGGCCCAGAATTAGGACCGCGCCACCGGCGGCGGCCGTGTACTCAAGGGCGTCGCCAGGGCGGCTCTGGGCCGTGTCCATGCCCGCCACCAACGCATACGTGCCGCGTCCGCTGCCGACAAAGCCCATGCCGGCCTGCAGGGCTTCGGTGCCGGCCTTGCAGGCGAATTCCAGGTCGGCCGCCAGCGTCAAGGGCGTGGCGCCGATGGCCTCGGCCACGATGGTCCCGGTGGGCTTGACGGCATAGGGATGGCTCTCGCTGCCGATCCACACGGCCTCGATCGCGGAGGGCGGCACGCCGGCCCGCCTCAGGGCGTTGGCGGAGGCTTCCATGCACATGGTGGCGGTGTCTTCGTCCTGCCCGGGCACCGATTTTTCCTGTCCGATCGGCACCGTGTCCGGATCGGACCAGACCCGGGCGATTTCGCGGGCGGGCAAACGATACCGCGGAATGTAGGCGCCGTGGCCCATGATGCCCACGGGCCGCCCGATTGCCTTCCGGTTCGTGTTGTGCTGTGGATGGGGAAGAACTTCCATGATTTCACGGGATCATGCTGCAAGCGAGGATTGATAGCTTAGTGCCGCTTCCGTGGATATGCGGCGCGATGCCACCATCTCGGCCGCAATCCGGGCTACCTGTCCGGCCGGCACCCCGGCCGCCAACGCCACCTGCCGCGCGTGCAGCCGCATGTGCCCGGCCTGGATTCCGGTGCCGACCAGCGCCAGCAGGGCCGCAAGGTTCTGCGCCAGCCCGACCGCGGCGGCGATGCGGGCCAACCGGCGCGCGTCGGGGTTGCCCAACAGTTTCAGGGACACGGGCACCAGGGGATGGGCCCTGGTGCTGTGTCCGGCCACGCCCAGGGCCAGCGGCAGGGTGAGACGGCCGTGCAACAGGGGACCTTCCGGATCCACACCCCGGGCGCGGACGAGACTGTCTTGGGGCAGCGTGTCGGCACCCTGCACAACCGTCCAGCGGGTGAGACCCCGATAGCGGCCTTCGCCTGCGGCCCAGGCGTGGGCCGCGGCCGCCACCGCGCGGCAATCGTTGCCGGTCGCCATGGCCACCGCTTCCACACCGTTGAGGATGCCCTTGTTGTGGGTTGCGGCGCGGTGGGGATCCGCCTGTGCCAGCGCGTTTGCCTGAACAATGCGCCTTTGGAGATGCCGACCCTCCGTCGGGCTGTCCGCCAGCGCGTTCCAGGTGTACAGAACCTCGGCGGTGGCCAGGCGCTGAACACACAGGTTGCTCAGGATGCTCATGACGACTTCGCCGCCGGTGAGTTCCGCCACAAGGGGGGCCAGCGCCTCCAGGGCCGTGTTGATGATGTTCGCGCCCATGGCGTCGGCCACATCCATGGTCAGTTCCACCAACAGCATGGGACCCGCTTCCGAGTGCGGAATGTGGCGCGTGGTCAAACTCCGGGGCCCTCCGCCGCGCGCCAACAACGATCCACGGGCCGGAATGTGTGCCAGGAGTTCGTGTTCCGCGGCCGCCAGGGACCGTTGCGCCTCGGCGATGTCCGGCACGTCCACCAACTGAATGTGGCCGCCCATCAGGTTGGGCGTCGCTTCCGTGTGGAAGCCGCCGCAGGTGCGGGCCAGCTTGGCCGCCTTGCTGGCGGCCGCCACCACGGACGGTTCTTCCACCGCCATCGGCACGGCCAGCTCCTCGCCGTCGACCAGAAAGTTGGTGGCGATGCCGTAGGGCAACGCGTAGCGGCCCACCACGTTTTCCGACATGGCATCGGCCTGGGGCAGCGACAGGCCGGTGTCCAGGACGGCGCGATCCCGGTCGTCCAACAGGCGTTGTTGCTGGAGCAGGTCCAGTCGCGCGGCCGGTTCCAACCGGTGCAGACCGGCCAGGGGAGCCGGGGTTTCAGGAGCAGGGATGTTCACGGAAATTGTTGTTGCAGGGCCTGCACGAATGGATGCAGGGTCTGGGGCACAAACGAAATCCAAACCAACAGGCCCAGCATGCCGGCGGCGGGCAGGCGCAACGCCATTGGTTCCTGGGCATGGGTGGTTTCCGCCTCGGGACGCAGGAGTATGCGCAAAACCCGGATCAGGCCCACGGCGGCCAAGGCCGTGCCCAGTGCCAGCACGAGCGCAACCCGCCAGTCGATGGTGGCGATGAACTGCCATGTGACCCAGAAGTGGCCGAAGCCACTGGTCAGGGGGAATCCGACCAGGCCCAGCGTGCCGAACAGATACAGGGCCATGTTCCAAGGCAGGCTGTGGCCCAAACCGGTCCACTGAAAGTTTCCGCGGATGCGGCTGATGTCCAGTTGGGTCAGACCGGCCAGGCAGCACATGGTGCAGACGATGCGGACAAGGAACAATCCCAGGATTGTGCCCCAGACGCGTCCTACGGGCAGCGTCACAACCAGCAGGATCATGCCCCAGTTCAACATTGAGGCGTAGAACCAAATGCGCCGAGGATCCTGCGTGCCCAAGGCGGACAGGCCGCCCCAGACCACAGTCAGGATGCCCGCCCAGCCCAACCACGCGAATAGGGGTTCGTAGCTCTGCAGGATGGGATGTCTGAGCAGCGTGTCGTGCAGCACGGTCAGGATGCAAAACTGCAACATCAGATCAACGGCCGCGCCTGGGATTGGGTTGGTGCCTTCGTTGGGATCGCGCAGCAGCTGGTGCAGCGGAAAAGGCATGCACAGGACGAAAAGGCCCGCCGACAAAAGAAACTGGGCGCGTTGGACCAGGTCCGCGTTTTGCGGGTCAATGGGGATCAGAGCCACCAGAACCCAGTTGGCGAGGATGAAGCATATCAGCGCGATCATCGGGACAAGCGACAGCCGGCGCAGCCGAGGCAGGGCACTGGAAGACACCAACGGTGTCCAAGCCGCAATCGGAAGCAACAGGACCGGGTGCAGCAACGGCATGGCCAAGGGGGTTGCCGAGGTTGTCAACACGAACGCGAACCCGGCGAACGCCAGAAACAGGCCCGGGAGGGAGTCGGCCGCACTGCCAGTCAACAGCATTACCAGGCAGGCGCCGGCCAACACCAGGATCGCCAGCTGTAGGCCGGGCAGGGACTCATTGGAGAGGGACAATTCGACACCCAGGAGGGGAAAGTCCCAGACAGGTATCTGCCCTATGCCCAGATGGCTTCTGCGCTGTTGCAGTTCGGTCAGCAGCAACCCAATGATGCAGGCCAGAACAAGGCCGCTGGCCTGGGCCACAACCGCATTCCGGCGCAGCACCTGACAAAGACCGCTGCCGGCCAGCAGCGCCAGCAACACAAAAAGGGGAGTCGGATCCTGTCCCTGCAGGAACTCGGCCGGACCGATCATGGAGGCGATGCCGGAACGGGTGCGGGGCGGGCGCGGGTGGCTTGGAGCGCAAACACAAGGATCGCCAGGAGCTCGGCTCCGTTGACGAGAAAAATCAATGGGACGGTTTGGCTGTAGGTTACATAGACCACCAGGTTCAAGGTCAGCAGAACGAGCACCCCTCCGAGGCCGAAGTCCGCCGGGCTGTCGGACAGACCCGTGAAGAGGAATCCGCTCAGGGTAAGCATGATGGTCGACCGCAACAACCAAGGTTGCTGCAGGGCCTGGGGCAGGAAGTCCACGAAATCGTCGACAGGCACCCAGCGCGCGGCGAGAACCACGGCCATCGCACCCAGCAAGCGCATCAGAAGCGCGGGCCGTTCCCGGCTCCATCCGCCGGGCTGGCTCAGCAGGCTGCCCAGGGTTACGGCAACCGCAGCCGTCAGCGGTACCAGGCCGATGCCGACGACCACTTCCATTGGATCCCCCCCGACCTGGAACAGCATGCGCACGACCTGCAGGACGGCCACGGTCAACAGCGGACCCGTGGCGCGGAGATCCCAGCTGGCGAACAGCAGGAGCAGGGTTCCGGCCAGCAGTATCCAGTCGAATTGGTTCACGATTGCCTTCAGCGCAGAATGGCTCGGAGCAGAACCAGCAAAGCCACGGACCAGCCCACAAGGCCGGACCCTTCGATCACATTCAGTGTGTTGGACCACACTACGCTGATCCGGGCGGCGCCGAACTGGATGCCTCCCGATACCCACTCCAGAGACAGGTTCAGGGTGAGCTTGTGCAGCAACCGGGAGGTCGGCTCGCGCACCCGGGTCAGCATCCAGCCGACCGACAGCCCCCCGCCCGTGGCGACTGCCGTGTAGATCAGAACCATGGGGGAACGCAATTGCCCGAGGCTTTCCCACAGGGACGGCAATTCCGCGCCGCCGGCATGCAGCCAAATCCAGCCCGGAACGATGCCAAGGAGCAGGTTCGACACGGCCAGCAGACATGCCGCACCCAGTTGGGGATCGCGGTACAGAGGGATTCCGACCTGCATCCTGCGGAGGGCGTCCAGCCATGGACGCCAGAGGGAGGCACTGAACAGGAGGACGGCCAGCAGGAAGATGGCGTTCAAGGCACTGACCGGGGGCAGGGCACCGGGTTCAAGCCAACGGCCCAGTGCGATGAATCCCGGTGTCAGGGGCATCCCCAGGAGGCCCAGGATTCCCAGCAGGTGCAATGCCAGGCCGACCCGGGTTGAGGGAAGTCGTTGCGCCACAAGCCACAGCGCCCCCGACAGGCAACAGGCGGCGACCGAGGAAAGGGTTGCCATGGGCCCCTGGCCGAATCCCAGCATGGCGGCCAATCCGGTCAGTGACACCGATGTCACGATGACGGACTTGCGGTGCAGGGAGCGGCTTCCCCGGTGCAGGCAGACAACGGCGCTGATCAGGCACATGAGTGTGATGGCCGGCAGCACCAGGGCCTGGATCTCGGGCTGTCGCTGGGCGAGCTCAAGCGTGAGACCCAACAGCCAGAGCCCCGACAGGGCCGGCAGCACCTGGCTGAAAATGCGTTCGGATACGCTGAGGTTCAGGTGGCTGCTGGGCAACAGCCAAAGGTGCAGGGGGTAGGCTCCCCCGCGTACGGCGCCGGCGATAAACAGGGCGTAGAGGGTCTCGATCGGCAAGGACGCGCCAATCAGCATTTGATTGGGGCCGTTGACCCCTGCCGGAAACAGTCCAATCAACAATACCAGCGTGCCCAGCATGCCCATGCCCAAGGCGCGGTGGTACACCACGGACCATTCCTCCTGTACCACTGCGTGCTGGTTCATCACCTGCGTGTGGCGGATGACCAGCATCACGTCCAGCAGGACCCAGGTAAAGACCGTGGTCAGCATGTTGCCGCTGTTGACCAGCAGCCACACACAGGCCAACGTCGCCAGATTCAGGGCCAGGAACCGCGTGAAGAAGAACCTGTCCTCCGGGGCCATCTCTTCCGGATCGGACAGCCGCTGTGCGGAGCAGAGCAGGCCGGCCGCGCCCAAAATGCCTGCCATGAGCGATATGTTCCAGTTCCAGCCCACATGCAGCCATACAAACTGAAAGCTGTCCTGCAGGGACGGCTGCCAGGTGAGGGCAAACAGCGGCAGCCCGCGCTGGAACACCTGGCTGACCAAGGCTCCGAACGAGACGCCAAGCAGGATCAGGGCCAGTGCCAACAGTCGATCCGACCGACTGCGCGTGGGATGGGCAAAGGACAGAGCCACCGGGCCCGCCAGCAGCAGCAGCGGCGGCAAGAGTGGAGAAGTGACCAAGCCGCGCAGGGTTTCCATGGCAACGCCTTGACGCGGAGTCGGCAGTTTAGTTAGGTCCGAACTCGCCGGAAGGCCGCTCCGGACGGACGGGAGCGGCCTTGGTCGGGATGGTGGTATCGGTCGCCGAACTTCCCGCCCGCGTCGGCGCACGGTGTGGCGGATTTCACCCCAGTTCGGCCGACGAGTTGGCCGTGCCGGCGAAGACGATTGCGGACAGTGGCTCGCGCTCACGGGCCGACACTTCGCGTTCCGCCATCGGTTCCGCCAAGGTGTCCGGTTCGTCACGGTACCCGATGGCGACGGCGACCACCGGTTCCCATTCGTCGGGCAGATCGAGGACCTGGCGCGCGGCATCGCCCGAAAAGCCGCCCATTTGGTGTGCATGGAGACCCATGGCCGTGGCCTGGGTCACGAGGTTGGCCACCGCCTGGCCCGTGTCGTACACCGCCTTGCGGTTGGTCCGTCCCTGGGCCCGTTGTCGGAAGTGTTGGCGGAGGCAATCATCAGGAGACTGGCGTTGCGTGCCCAGGCCTGATTCATGTCCATCAGCGTGCCCAGGATCCGCTCGAAGCCCTCGGGGTCGGCCGAGCGCTCTGCGTAAACAAACCGCCACGGCTGCGCGTTGAACGAGGAGGCGGACCAACGTGCAGCCTCGAACAGGCTTCCGATTTGCTCGCGGTCCAAGGATGCTTGTCGGAAGGCCCGTGGACTCCACCGGGCCGCGAGGTGTTTGTGGATGGGGTAGGCGGTGTCCGCGCGCTTCTGGCTGTCGAGACTGGACAAAATCAGCTCCTGGGGAAACTTGTGTCGAAGTGGGGACGGCGGCTCAGGGCAGGTGGACCCAGGCCGCCCGGCTGTGTTCAAGGCCGGTTATTGTAAAGGATTCAAGGGCGGCGGGCAGGAGGCAGCAGTCCAGCGGATCCAACTCGACGGAGCCGCCGTCAGTGGCGATTTCAAGGGAGCCCTCCAGAACCACCACGCATCGGCAGGTAGCAGGATCCCCTTCTCCGACCACGGTCTCGCCGGTTGCGACCGTCGCGATGTCCACCACAAACTGCGGGCATGTGATCAATCGACTGGCGGCCAGTTCCTGCCAGGTTGTCGGTCGGGGAACCACTGGATTGGACACGGCCGCGGCCGTGTCCAAACACGCCAGGGATTCGCGCCAGTGCAATGGCCGCGGCTGTTCCGGCCGGGTCGGCCGATCCCAGTCGTACATGCGCCAGGTAGTGTCGCTGGTTTCCTGCACTTCCAGGACCGTAATCCCGGGTCCTAGGGCATGCACCTGTCCGGCCGGCACGAAAAACGTGTCCCCGGCACGGACTTGATGGTGTTGCAGCCAATGTGTCAGGGCCCGGGAAGGGCCGGCCTGTTGAATGTCCTCCCGCGTTGTGCCCGGCTTGAAACCGAGTATCAGTTCGGCGTCCGGCTCGGCGGCCAGGATGATCCACATTTCGGTCTTGCCGAAGGTTTCGCGCCGACCGTCGCCTTGGGCCGGATGCACCTGCACGGACAGCCACTCGTCGACATCCAACAACTTCAGCAGGAGCGGGAAGCGGCCATGTGCAACGGTGTTTGCATGCCGCGTACCCACCAAATCGGTTCCGAATTCCCTGAGCAACCGGGACAGCCGCCAACCGGCCAAGGGGCCGTGCGCCACCGGTGTTTCGGCTGTCGGGTGGCCTGACACCAGCCATGCCTCGGCCAGGCGCGAGCCGGCCGGAACCCACGGCAATCGTTCAGCGAGTCGGTGTCCGCCCCACACTGCATCCCGCATATGAGGGACAAAGCACAAGGGATGATCAAGCCGCTGGGCGGGCCTCATGTCGACTCTCCGCCGGAAACCCGGGGCTCGGATACGGTTGCATCCTCGTCTTGTTGGCTGTCCGCGTCCTTGGCGTCGTCCTGCTCTTCGCGCCGGGGGGCTGGTCCGCCAAACCACCGCCTTCGCGGCTTCGGGTCTTCCTGCTCCGCTTCTTCCTGGAATGTCAGGGGCTGATCCAGGACCCGGTACCAGGCGTAGGTCACGACCAGCTTGGCCGAGGCCATGACCGGCGCGGCTAGCACTGCGCCCAGAACCCCGGCCAGCGACGTGCCCATCAACACGCTGAGCAGCACCACGACGGGATGCAGACGCAGCGAATTGCCGATGATGCGCGGCACGATGATGTTGCTTTCAATTTGCTGAACCGCAACCACGCACAAGGTGACCAGCAGCCCGTATTGCACCGTGGTGAGGCCGAAGGCCGTCGAGTCTTGGAACAGGGCCACAAGAATGATCAGCACCGAACTGGCGACCGGCCCGATGACCGGCAGGAATTCCAGGGCTCCGGCGGCGAGCGCCAAGCCGAAGGCATTGTTGACGCGCAGCAGGGGAAGCAGGACCGTGTAGACGGCAAACAACAGGAGCGAAATCAGGATCTGGCCCCGCAGGTAGGCCTTCCAAATCTCGCTGAACCGCCGCCAAAGTGCTTGCAAGTCCTGCTGGATGCTCCGTACCGGTGCCAGACTGTCGATGTAGCTGCCGATCTTCGGTATGTCGATGATGATGTACAGCGACAGGATCAGGACGAGCAGTGTGACGGCCAGGACGTTGAACGTGCCCTTGGCAAACCCCGAGGCGGTTACCAGGCTTTGCTGCAGCAGTGGGTTCAGCCACTGCAGGGCCTGGTCGCCAATGGCGCCCAAATTCCACTCCAGTTGCGAGCCGTCCGGTGAAATCGGTTCCAACCATTGGAGGGAGAACTGTTCCACGAAGCCGAAGCCCGGACGCTGCATCAGGGATTCGACCGTTCCGGCGGTCTGCGCGGCCCATGACTGAAGGGCTGTTTGCAGCCGTTCCAGGATGGAAGGCAGGGCGTTGTACAGCAGATTGAACTGCTGGATCGACTCCGCAATGAGCCAGAACGCGGTCGTGAAGCCCACCACCAGCAAGCTGGCCAGGACCAGTACGGCGGCCGCGGCCCGGTTCAGGAAGGTGTGGCGGGAGATTGCGGTGATCACCGGATGCAGGAGGTAGGCCAGGATTACGGCCAGAACCAGTGGCTGGATTAGGTTGGAGAAGCGCCAGAACATCCAGGCCACGGCCGCCAGGAACAGGATGGAGGCCAGCAGCTTGGTGTTGGCCGACCAGCGCACTTCGCGGGCGGCGGGTTGGGTTGGCGCCGGGGCGTGTTGTTCGTCCACGGTTGGGAATTGGGCGACTCAGTCCGGCTCAAGACCGGCGATCGAATTCAGCACCGTCTTGAGGCCGTGCCGGCGGAACGCGATCGTCACTTCCTCGTCCCCGTCGGCGAGTAGTTTGGAGCCAATCACCTTGCCCGTGCCGAAGATCCGGTGCCGCACGTTCATGCCCGCCTTGAATTGCGACACGGCCGGCGCGGCCGGGGTCGGGTCTGCATCGGCCTCGACCGACGACCAGTCATGGCGTGACGGGCGAATCCTGTAGGCGTTGGCTTGTCGCCCGCCCAGGGACGAGCCCTGTCCCACCGCGCGCCACTGGGGCCACGTTTCGCGGATCAGGAGGCCGGGATCGATCTCGTTCAGGAACCGGCTCTCCCGGTAGCGCATGGTGCGTCCACTGACAAAGCGCTGGTCGGCCCGGGTCAGGAACAGCAAGCGTTCGGCCCGGGTAATCCCGACGTAGAAGAGCCGTCGTTCCTCTTCGATGTCTTCCCGGTCTCCGGTATCGCGGGCGCGGAAGTGCGGCAACAGATCCTCGTCCACACCCGGGATGTAGACCACCGGATATTCAAGCCCCTTGGCGTTGTGCAGGGTCATGAGCGTGATTTTCGGCTCGTCGTCGTCCCGTTCGTCCGCCGCGGAAATCAGGCTGACGTGCTCCAGAAACAGCTCCACCGGATTGAGGGCCAGCTCCTCCGCATCGCTCTCCGGTTCGAATTCCGAGGCCAGGCCCACCAGTTCGTCCAGGTTTTCGAGACGGTGTTCGTCCTGCTCGCCGGATGCAACCAGCCGCGCACGGTACCCGGACGCTTCGAGGACATCGGCCAGAAACAGGCCGGCATCGATGGTGAGGTCCTCGGTGTACAGCCGTTCCCGCCATTCGGCAGCCAGACTCTCGAATGCTTGCAGGCTGCGCAGGGCGCGCCCCGTGAACGGCGACGGATGCCGTTCCCAGGCGTCCGGAGCCATGTGCGCCACCGCTTCGGGCCCGCGGCAGGCTGCCGTCAGGGCGTCGGAGATGGAGAGCCCCCACCGGTCCCGGCACTCGATCAGGCGTGCCAGGGTTTTCGCCCCAATGCCGCGCGCCGGCTTGTTGATGATGCGCGCCAGCGACAGGGCATCCAGCGGGTTGACCAAAAAACGCAGGAACGCCAGGGCGTCCTTGATCTCGGCCCGGTCGTAGAACCGCACGGCACCAATCAGGCGATAGGCGATGCGATGGTTCAGGAATGCTTCCTCCAGGGCCCGGCTGAGCGCATGCGTGCGGTACATCACCGCAATGTCCTCGTGCCCGAACGTTCCGTCGTGCAGCAGGCTGGCGGCACTGCGGGCAATCCAGTCGGCTTCCGAGTCGCCGCCGGCGGCATCCACCAGCACCACCTGCTGACCGTCGGGATTGCCGGTGAACAGTTCCTTGTGGGTGCGTCCGCGATTGTGCTGGATGAGGCTGTTGGCCACATCCAGGATTTGCTGTGTGCTGCGGTAGTTTTCCTCCAGCACGACAGTGCGGAGCGATGGAAAGTCCCGTCGCAGCCGGCCCAGGTTGCGGCGGTTGGCACCGCGGAACGCGTAAATCGACTGGTCCTCGTCGCCCACCACAAACAGGCTCTGCAACGAATTCGGATAGGCGGCCAGCAGCTTCACCAGTTCGTACTGGACCCCGTTGGTGTCCTGGAACTCGTCGACGAGAACATGTGGCCAACGGGCGCGGTACCGGTCCAGCACATCCCGGTTGTCGCGGAACAGCCGCAGCGCGTGCAGCAGGAGATCATCGAAGTCCAGGGCGTTGTTGGCCCTCAGGACCTTTTCGTAGTCTGCATAGATCGGGGCAAGGCGGACATCGAGGACCGAGGAGGCCTGGGCCGCGAACTCCGCTGCGGTCAGGCTCCGGTCCTTGGCTCTGCTGATGTCGGCCAACACGGAGAATTCATTCTCGTTCGAGGCGGCCCTGGAGGCGAGGATCTCCTTGATGACCGATTTCTGGTCGTCGGCATCGACGATGATCCAGTTGCGCTCGTACGGCGTGTGTTCGTATTCCACGCGCAGGATGCGGGCACAGATGGAGTGGAATGTGCCGATGGCCATGGGGCGTCGCCACCCGAAGCCGGGATCGTCCTGGTCCTGGGACTCGAGCAACTCAAGTGCGCGCTGCCGCATCTCGCCGGCAGCCTTGTTGGTGAAGGTTACGGCCAGGATGCGGTTGCGCGCGACATCCAGCTCCTGCACCAGCCAGGCAATCCGATGGGTCAGGACCCGGGTCTTGCCCGATCCCGGACCGGCCATGATCTGGGCAGGTCCGATGGGTAGCGAAACCGCTTCGCGCTGGGCGGTGTTCAGCTTGGCGAGCAGTGGATGAGGGGTCACGGCGAATCTAAGGTGTTTGACAACAGGCGCGCCCGGTGAGTCTGACACAGACCGAGGTGAAGTCCGCAGGGATTGGCCAGCCCAGTTCGTCGCGCAGCAGGTGCAGCAGATGGTGCATCGGCATGCCCATGACGCTGGCCGCACAGCCGTCCACCTGCGCCACGGGATTGAAGTCCTGGTCCTGCAGGGCATATCCCCCGGCTTTGTCGAACGGATCGCCGGTCCGGACGTACCGGTCGATTTCCGCGTCCGTGTAGTTGCGCATGGTCAGTCGGGATACGTGCACCCCCGTCCGCCGTCTCCCGGTTTGGAGGTTGATCAGGCAGTAGCCTGTGCAAACTTCGTGCGGTCCGGTGCGCAGGCGGCGCAGGAACGATGCCGCCTCAAGGGCCTCTTGTGGCTTCCCCAGCATGTCGCCCGCATGCACCACGGTCGTGTCCAGGCCCAGCAGCAGGGCCGGCTTGGCCAACGGGGCGCTTGGCAGTTCTGTCCGGACTGTGTCCGCCTTTAGGGACGCCAGCCGCCGGGTCATGCCTTCCGGGGTTTCGTTGGGCAGGGGCGATTCGTCCACATCCGCCGGGTGGAGGCGGACCGGAAGTCCCAATGCCCTGAGAAACGCCTGTCGCCTAGGACTCGCCGAGGCCAGGACCAAGGTTCCGTCCCGGGACAAGGTGTGCGCAGTCATGGGGGGAGTCCTCAAGGGTTTGGCAGCGTGTGGCGGACACGGCAGCCGCCGGAAACAAACCGGGATGCGAGTGCTTGGATCGTGCACCGTCCGAAGGTGCGAAGTACAATTGGGCGGCCCCGAAGGCGACTGGGACCGCATGTCCGGCCCCATTCGCGGCAGTCCGGATTTTCCCCCAACACCAGGCACCTCAGCATATGGCATCTACTTCTGCCGTCCAGGATGCGGTCACGCGCACGGCCATCATTGGATGCGGCGGCATGGCCCGCAGCCATCTCCGTTCCATCCTCGACGATCCCCGGGGCACGCAGGTCAGCGTCGTGTGCGAACCCATGGCCGAGAATTACGAGTTGACCTGTGGGCTGTTTGAGGAGGCCGGGGTCGCGGTCCCCGAGAACGTGCCGGATCTGGATGCCATGCTGGCAGGGCATGCCGCGGATCTGGATGCCGTCTTCATCGTCACCCCCCATGCCATGCACCATGACCACATCGTCGCCAGTCTCGACGCGGGGTTGGACGTCCTGGTGGAAAAGCCCATGGTGGTGAGCAAGGAGGAAGCCGAACGTGTCATTGCCAAGCGGGACGAAACCGGCAAATTGGTGACCGTGGCCTTTCAGGGAAGTCTGTCGCCGCACATCCGATGGGCTTCCGAACAGTTGCACGACGGGCCCTACGGCCGCGTGCTGGCCATCAGCGGCACCGTGTGGCAGAGCTGGAAAGGGCTGGCGGATGGCCGCTGGCGGCTGGATCCGCACGTTTCAGGCGGCGGGTTCATGTTCGATACCGGCGCCCACCTGATGAACACGATTTCCGATCTGGCCGGCGAGGACTTCGTGGAGGTGGCGGCCTGGCTCAACAACGACGACATGCCCGTTGACATCATGGCGGCGGCCATGGGCCGTTTGCAGTCCGGGACCTTCGTGACCATCCACGGCTGCGGGAACGCGGTCAAGAGCTGCAGTTCCACAATCCACATCTTTGCCGAGAAGGCACACCTCAAGGCGTGCATGTGGGGACGCTGGGTGGAAGTTCAGGAGGACGGCGACGAGGACTTCCGGCGCGTGGAACTGCCGACCATGCGGACAGCCTGGCATCGGTTCCTGGACGTGCGGGCCGGCCGCATCGAGAATCCGTCGCCTCCCGAAGTCGGCTTGCGGATGCTGAGACTATGGGATGCCATCAAGGAATCAGCCGCCCGGAATGGCCAGGTGGTCCCCTGTTGACGTTCCCACCCCCGTTTTTCCTTCGATCACGGCTCCATGGAGGCCGGTCACAATGAGAGTAACCATCTGGAACGAATACCGTCACGAAAAGATACACGCGGAGATTGCGGCCCTCTATCCCGACGGGATGCACGCCGCCATCAAGAATGGCTTGGCCGATCACGGCATCACCGATGTGGGCACGGCGACGTTGGACGAGCCGGAACACGGGCTGACGGACGAGGTCCTGGAGGCCACGGACGTCATGCTTTGGTGGGGCCACATGGCCCACCAGGAGGTCGACGACGGCATTGTCGACAAGGTGCAGAAACGGGTGCTCGAAGGGATGGGGCTGATCGTGCTCCACTCCGGGCATTTCTCGAAGATCTTCCGCAAGCTGATGGGCACTTCGTGCAGTTTGCGCTGGCGCGAGGCCAGCGAGCGGGAGCGGATCTGGGTTGTGAGGCCCGGCCATCCCATTGCCCGGGGTTTGCCGCCCTACTTTGAAATTCCCCAGTGCGAGATGTACGGGGAACTGTTCGACATCCCGCAGCCGGACGAACTGGTGTTTGTCAGCTGGTTCGAGGGCGGCAACGTATTCCGCAGCGGTTGCTGCTTCCACCGCGGGAACGGCAAGATCTTCTACTTCCGCCCCGGACACGAGACCTTTCCGATTTACACCCAGCCGGAAATCCATCGGGTGTTGGCCAACGCCGTGCAGTGGGCGGCTCCCGTGGCGGGACCGGCCTACCCCTATTCGCAGAAGGGTTCCACGCGTCCGGTGGCCATCAACGAGCGGGAAGCGCTCGAACCCATCGGCGCGGCCTCGGACGAGCGGGTGCGCGTCGGCTGACCCCGGAACAAACGGCAAACCCGTCGGCAACGCCGACGGGTTTGCCGTCTTGGACCTGATGCTTCCACCGGTTTGGCACCTCCTGTAGGACTCGAACCCACGACCCGCTGCTTAGAAGGCAGCTGCTCTATCCAGCTGAGCTAAGGAGGCTGGCGGCGGGATTGTACACCAGCGTCGAGACCGGGAATCCGGTGCCTGCATGAAGGGGACGGCCGGCCGCGCGCCGCACCCGGACATTCCGGGCCGTGCCGACGGTTCTGACACGGATCTGGTACAGGCCTGACACAGTTCCTGCACGCCCAGGACAGACACTTCCCTTGACGGTTTGTCACACAGGGGAAGTCACATGTCCGAATTGACGACAGCCTTGGCGTTGGGAATGATGAGCAAGGTCTTGGGCCAGGGCGTGTTCGTGTATGGGGAACCCGCCCAGGAGGAGGAGCGGCCAACGGTCTCGCCCTTCCGGGCCTGGCTGGGTTCCGTCCTGATCGCTCTGGGCCGGCGTGTTCAGCCGAACACCCGCACCCATTGGGCAGGCATGCGCGAAGCGGCCCTGTGAGCCACTCCGGCGCACAGGGCGAAGAGGACCGCTCTCGATCGGGAGCGGTCCTTGATTCCGGGGGCCGATGCCGCCGGCAGCGATCTCAATACAGGAACATGGGCAGGCCGAACGGATTCTTCATCTCCGGCCTGTAGGTCTCCACGTTGTAGAGCCGGTCCACATCGACGCACCGGGTTCCCTTGGTCACTTCGCCCATGTCGATGTGGGTGAACCGGCCGTCGCGGAGGGCCACCATTCTTCCGCTTTGCCCCTGGAGCAACAGATCCGCCGTCATGTGGCCGTAGGTGCGCGAAACCAGCAGGTCCAAGGCGTCCGGCGCCCCCGTGCGCATCAGGTAGGCCAGTTTCTGGTTGATGATGCCGAAACCCGTTTGTTCCTCGATCATGGCTCCCACCATCTCGCCAATGCCGCCCAGTTTGCGGTGGCCGAAGGCATCGGCCCGGCCCGACTCGATGATCTCGCCGCCCTCCATCGTGGCGCCTTCGCTGATCACCACCATGGCGTAGTTGCTGGGATTGCGGTTCCAGTCCTCGGTGACCAGCGCCATGAGCCGGTCCGGGTTGAAGGGCACCTCGCAGATCAGGGCGCGGTCGGCATCGGCCACATAGCTGCTGAGCAGGGCCGTCTCGCCCGAGTTGCGGCCGAAGAGTTCGATTACGGCGACGCGTTCGTGGGAACCGGCGCTGGTGCGCAGGTTGGTGATGAACTCGGCGCTGCGCGTGACCGCGGTGCTGAAGCCCATGCAGTAGTCGGTGCCATAGACATCGTTGTCCATGGTCTTGGGACACGCCACAATCTGGACTCCTTCCGCGTGCAAGCGTCCGCCGTAGCCCAGTGTGTCGTCGCCCCCGATCGGAACCAGGGTTTCCACGCCTAGTGCGTCCAGGTTCTTGATCACCGTGGAGGTGAAGTCGTAGGTGCCGCCGCCGTTGTCCGCGGCATCGCCTACCGACAGGTGTTCCGGGATCGCGCCGGCCTTGACCTTGCTCGGATTGGTCCGGCTGGAATGCAGGAACGTGCCACCGGTACGATCGATCGTGCGGACGGCCTCGGCGTCGAGGTTGTAGGTGTGGTGGGCGACCGACTCCGGATCGCCGGGATTGATCTCCAGGGGGCCGGCCCATCCGCGACGGAACCCGACCACTTCGTGTCCCGCTTCCGTCATCCGTGTCACGATGGACTTGATGCACGGATTCAGACCGGGAACGTCGCCGCCGCCTGTCAGGATGCCCAGTTTCATAGCATGTCTCCGCAAATGGTGTCGTCCGGCACCTCCAACAGGCATCCGATCCGGGCTGAATTCTAATTCAGGATGTCGCTGCAAACCCCGAATCGGGCAGCACGCAGCGGTTATCCGAAGATGCGGTGCTGTCTCAACGCCATTCGGTAGAAACCCACCAGCTGATCCATGGTCCTGCGCCAATCCTGGCGCAAGGCGTGCTGCCAGCCGGCTTCGGCAAAGGATTGCAGGAGGGGGCGGTTGTCCTTCATCTGTTTCACCTGTTCGCGTATTTCGCCCGGGTTCTCCGGATCGAACAGCAGTCCATTGCGGTTGTGCGCGACCGTGTCGGTGATGCCACCCCTGCGGGCGGCAACCACGGGCAGGCGGCAGGCCATCGCTTCCAAGGCCACAAGGCCGAACGTTTCGGTTGTGGAGGGAAAGACAAACAGGTCTGCGGCACGATAGGCCGCGACCAGATCCTGGCCGTAGCGGTAGCCGGTGAAGACGGTGGGGGTTCCCGCGTACCAGGCCCTGAGTTCGGCATGGCTGGGCCCGTCGCCGACAAGCGCCAGGCGCAAGCCCTTCATCGGAAACAGCCGGTCGCGCAGCTCGAGCAGACCCTTTTCGGGCGCGTGGCGACCCACGTTGAGAACCAGAAAGTCGTCGGGATGTCCCTGTGTCAGTTCCTCGCGCACCTTCGGATCGACAGGGCCGGCGCTGAACAGGTCGGTATCGATGCCGCGTCGCCACCAGCGGACCCGGCTGATGCCCTGTCGCCTCAGGTCGTCGCGCAGGACGCTGGAGGGGCAGACCGTCAGGGTGGCCTGGTTGTGCAGGTAGGTCGCATATCGCCTCAGGAACCCGGTCAGGAAGCCCTGGCCGTAAAAAGCCGCATACCGCGCGATGTCCGTGTGATAGGAGGCCAACACCGGGACTCCCAGTCGACGCGCCATGCGCATGCCGAACGGTCCCAGCACGAACGGGTGCAGGACATGTACCAGGTCGGGCTGGAACTGGCGCAACGTCCGGAACGAATCCGAGCGGGGAAAGTTGAACTTCAGCTCCGTGTAGTACGGGGCGGTGATGCCGTTGACCGGCACCACCCGAAAGCCGGCGAACTCGCTGGGACCGCCGGAAGGCGCAAACAGGATGGCCTCGTGGCCCTCGGCAGCCAGGTATCGGAGGAGCAGCTGCAGGATGTTGACCACCCCGTCGATCTTGGGCAGAAACGTTTCGGTAAAGAGCCCGATCCGCAAGCGATGCGGTTGGTCCGGCTTGGATTCGGATGGACTTCCGTGTGCTACCATGCCGACTGCCTCAACGAGGTTTAGCCTGTCCTGCGGGGAGTGTCCAGACCGTCTGGCCGGACCCGCGCGGCGCAAGGCATGAGCCAACCTGCCCGGATGATGAGACTGCCCTTTCCGCCTCGCAGCCTCCTTCCCGGAACCGAGTACGTAGCAAGAAGGGATTCATGAGTGCGAAGCGAGCAAGCAATGTTGTGGTACTCGGCGGAGACGGCTTCTGCGGATGGCCCACCAGCCTGCGGCTGTCCCGCCAAGGATTCAATGTCACGATTGTAGACAACCTGGTCCGGCGAAAGACCGATGTGGAACTGGGTACGCAGTCGCTGACACCGATCTCCCCAATCGGTACACGTCTGGCTGCCTGGCGCGAGGTCACGGGGAAGGATCTCTGCCACGTCGACATCGACATCGCTGAGGACTACGCCAGCCTGGTGGCGCTCCTGCGCGATCTGCAGCCGCAGGCCGTCGTGCATTTCGGCGAACAGCGGGCGGCACCCTATTCGATGAAGTCGCCGCGCCACAAGCGCTACACGATCGACAACAACATCAATGCCACGCACAATCTCCTGTGCGGCATTGTCGAGACCGGGTTGGACATACACGTGGTCCATCTGGGAACCATGGGTGTCTACGGCTACGGCACGGCCGGACTCAAAATCCCCGAGGGCTACCTGCCCGTGCAGGTGGAGGCGGAAGGGGTTCGCCACGAGATGGAAATCATCTATCCGCCCAATCCCGGCAGCGTCTATCACATGACCAAGACGCTGGATGCGCTGATGTTCTTCTATTACAACAAGAACGATCAGGTGCGCATTACCGATCTCCACCAGGGCGTTGTCTGGGGCACGAACACCTCCGACACCCTGGCCGACGGACGCCTCATCAACCGGTTCGACTACGAGGGGGACTATGGAACGGTCCTCAACCGCTTCCTGATGCAGAGCGTGGTCGGACATCCCATCACGGTCTACGGCACCGGCGGCCAGACCCGCGCCTTCATCCACATCCGCGATACCGCACGGTGTGTGAACCTGGCGATCGACAATCCGCCCGCACGCGGCGAACGGGTCAAGATTTTCAATCAGGTGACCGAAACCCACAGGGTTAGGGATCTCGCCCGGCTGGTAGGGAAGCTGACCGGTGCGGAGGTCAGGTACTACACGAATCCGCGCAACGAGGCGCTTGAGAACGACCTCAGGGTGGAGAACCGCCAGTTCCTGGATCTGGGACTGGACCCGGTCACGCTCAGCGAAGGCCTCCTGGAGGAGGTGATTGAGGTTGCCCGGCGCTACGCCGACCGCTGCGACCCGGCCAAGATCATTGCCGACTCAACGTGGCGGGCTGATATTCCGGTGGACCGGGTTGGTTCGCAGGAACCCAATCGCTGGCAACCCGACACCGGTTGAGCTTGAACCGGGTGTCGCGAACGGACAGTCCGGCGAGGACCGGCACCGTGCCGGTCCGGATTCCGAAGCACCGGGTCGGCCGACAACACAAGTCATATCAACCATTGTGCATGGGTTGTGTCGTTCGGGAGGGCCCGGGGCCAACGGCAGTGGTCATGCCCGATCCGACTGCCTGAACCCAACTCGATGACGGTCGTTTCGCGATCCCGGAGCGTTTGGCTGCACCACTCGCAGCCATTCGGCATCCTGCCATCGAGGCGTGCAGGCGCGTCGGCTCAGCCACAGTCGAGTTCGCGTTCCTCCGTCTCCTGTGCGTCAAAGCTGCCGGGCGACTGCATCAGGTAGCCAAGCCGGACCCTGGCAATCACCTGCAGTTGAGGTTGGCCGTTGGCGGCTAGGTCGTACGTCTTGTTGAAGTAGTCCACTGCCCGTTGCGCGTCGCCCATGGCCTCGGCCACGCTGGCAATCAGGAAATGCGCCTGTGCGTTGTCGGGATCCGTTTCCAGGGCGGAGAGCGCTGCGCATTCCGCACCGTCCATATCCCCGGCCCGCAGACGATTGGTGCCCAAGGTCACCCAGATATTGTACGGAGGGATGTTGGGATCCGACAGGGCCTCGTCCAAGTATTCGACGGCTTGCTCGGGGTTGTCCAGACGCTCCTCAATCACCGCGGCCCAGAGCAGGACTTCCGTGGCATTGTTCGATGCCTCAAGGCCGGCCTGGACCACGGTCCGGGCCGTGTCCCAATCCCGGATGTCGACCGCCTTTTCGATGTCGTAGGCGATATCGGTGATGAGCACGGCGTTGGGGTCGGGTGGAAAGACATAGGTGACCAGAATCCAAACTGTGATGCTCAGTACCGCGATGCCGCCGACGAGTCGAAGCCACCGAAACAGCGTGCGTCGGGTTTGCGCGGCATGCAATTCGTCCAGGGTCCACCAGAACCCGTCGGTTTGTGCCAGCTCCCGGCGGAGCTGGGCCATGCCGCCGTGGGTGTTGGCCGCCTTCACGATTTGGCCGGCAATTTCGCTCAGCCGGAACTCGAATCCGCCCCACTGCCCGTCTTCGGCCTTCAGATCGACGCCGCGCGCGCGGAGGTCCTCCTTGAGCAGCCAGGAGGAGTCCAGCAGCTGCAGGGTCCGCTTCACCGTGTGTGCATTGACCTTGACCAGCAGCTTCTCCAATTCGGTGAGCTGATCCCTGAGCTTGGCTGCATCGCTGAGGGACTCGGTGTTGGGGTTGGGCTGTGCCATGGCGGTATCCCGTCCGGTTCGGGTTCGCGATCAGGCTTGCACCTGGGCCGCGCGCTGAAGCTCGCGGTAGACGCGGTTGATGCCGGAACCGATTTGGCTTTCGATTTTCGATCGGCGTGTGTTGGGCACGGTGAAGCGGTCCATCAGGTCCTTGACCAGTTCCTTCTTGGTTTCGTTCTTGTCCTTGCCGGCCGCCAGACACTCCGCCACCTGGTCCCGCAGGCTTTGGATGTAGTCCTCCATCAGCCGAATGCGTTCCAGACCCTGCAGGGGTTCGCCATGGCCGGGCACGATGACCTCGGGGTCCAGCGACCGAATCAGCTTCAGCGCCTCCAGCCACTCCTCGGAATTGGCCTGTGCCATGTAGGGATGCTGGTCGGTCCAAATCGTGTCGCCGACGAAGCAAATCCGCTCCTTCTCCAGCCAGATGATGGAGGTGGCCGGAGTGTGGCCGCCAACGAAAATGCACTCGATGCTGGTGCCGCCGATGAAGAAACCGGCCCGCTGGGTAAAGGTAATCTGGGGCGGATGCACCGTAATCTCCTCCATCTCGGCCTGGATCTCGGGCATTTTCCGGAAACTGTTCCTCACCCGATCCTTGAAGTTCTCCGAGAATCCCTGCATCTCCTTGTGGGCCCGTTCGTGGCCAATCACCAAAGCGGGCATGAAATACTGGCAACCGAGCGCGTGGCCGCGGTGGTGGTCCGTCAGCAGGATGTAGGAAATGGGGATGTTCTTGGAGAACTCCTCGATCTGGCTGCGCCAGTGTTTGGCCTGCTGCGGAATCAGCGGCGTGTCAATCAGGACTGCCCCTTCACGCGTGACGATGCAGCCGGTGGTGCAGGTGCTGTAGTTGATGTTGATGTACACCTTGGAGGACAGCTTGCGTACCGGACAGTACTTGTCCAGATCCTCGGGGGTGATGGCGGGTGAATCGGGCATGTTGAAACAAGGATGGTGGATGAACGGCGGAAACGGGTGTCAAGCGCAGACAGATCAACTGGAGGATGGGATCGACCGGTGGTGGCGATCAGCGAAATTCGTCGGCAGCCTTGTCGCTGAACGACTGAACCTGCTGTTGTGCCTGAACATCCTCTTTCTGCTTGCGGCGACGGCCGCGCCGTCGTTGGCGGCGGGGCGGACGCGGGGGTTCGTGCGGATCCCGGACATCCGCCTGCGAAGCCAGGGCGTCCGGTGGAAAGGCGACGTCGGTGTCCGGTTCGTTCGCGAAGTACAGCCGGGTCCTTTCGAGCACCAGCGTGTGTTCGGACAGGCCCAGTTCGTCCACCACTTCATCGGGGCGTCCCGTGGCCCCTTCCACCATCTGAACGCGGAGCTGCAGGTTGTGGCACGGTCCCGCGGCATCGAATCCCGTCCACGCCAGGCGGTGAACCAGGGGCCTCAGGTTGTACCGGTACGGATGGCCCTTGCGCTCCCGTTCCCGCCACACGGTGCCGCGGGCCAGGAACTCGTGCACGGCCTGCGGGCCGGTGGCTGTTTCCGGGGCGATGACGCGGATGCGGTAGTCGGCTCCGGTGAGCAGTCCCTGCAAGGGTCGGCTCTTGACCGGGATTTCCTGCATCGAACGAATTGACACCCCGGGAGGGAGTTTCGACCTCAGGCGGTCTGCGACCTGGGCCACCGGCATTCGTTCGGACAGTCGGAAATCCATGTGCTCGGCCCGGCCGCAACAGCCGACCGCCAGCGGAGCCGCAAACTGAATGTGCGGCTGCGGATTGAATCCCTGCTTGTAGGCCACGGGCAGCATGGTACGCCGCAGGGCGCGTTCCCACATGCGGAATTCGTCCTTGTGGGAGATGAACCGCAGGGCTTCGCCGCGGCTGTACACCACCCGCAGGCGCTGCGGTTCGTGCTGGCTGCCCGTCTCCTGGTCAGGCATCCACCGGATCTCCCGGTTCGATGTGCTGGCTGACCGTTCCGTGCCGGCGTTGGGGCACCCGTTCGCCGAACTGGCCCGTCAGCTCCGGCGACATTTCGTCATTGAAGTACATTGGCACCGGGACAATGTCCACCGGCTGGCGCGCCTTGTCCTTGCCCAGGGGCGGACAGGCCCAGGCTGCGTCCGGTGTGGACCGGCGCTCTTCCTTGAAGTATCCCAGGATCCCGCAGCTGAAACAGTGTTCGCGGCAGTCGTCGACCACGCCTCCCTGGAAGGCATGCACGTACTCCATCTCCATGAACTCGCGATCCACGCCGGCCGAGATGTGGTCCCAGGGCAATGTTTCGGCGATCGGACGTTCCCGGTGCGTGTACCACGCCATGTCGAGGCCGCAGTCCTCGAAGGCCTGCTGCCAGAGATCGAATTGGAACCACTCGTTCCAGGCATCCAGTTTGCAGCCCAGCCGCCAGGCCCGTTCCACGACATCGGCCGTGCGCCGGTCGCCGCGGGTCAGGAAGGTTTCGTGCATGGTTTCGCGGAAGTCGTTCCACGTGAAGTGAATGTGGCGATCGCGCAGGTTGGCCTTCAGGATGTCCACATGCCGGCGGATGCGGTCCTCCTGTTCCAGCGGCACCCACTGGAACGGCGTATGCGGCTTGGGCACCAGCGTGCTGACTCCGAGCCGCACCCGGGCCTTGCCGCCAATGGCCGCGCGGCCCCGGGCCAGCACCTCCTTGGCGAGGTCGGCGATGGCCTGCACATCCTCGTCGGTCTGGGTTGGATGCCCGATCATGAAGTACATCTTGATCGTGGTCCAGCCGCGGCTGTAGACCTCGGTGGCCGTGGCCAGCAGATCCTCGGACGCGATCGGCTTGTTGATGACGTCGCGGAGCCGATCCGTGGCGGCTTCGGGCGCAAAGGTGAAGCCGGGTCGGCGTCGGCCCTTTTCGAGCAGTTCCATCAGTCCCACGCTGAAGGATTCGATGCGCAGGCTGGGCAGGCCGATGGAGAGTTTTCGGTGTCCGTGTTTCTCCACGACGCGCCGGACCAGCTCCTCGACGTAGGTGTAGTCGCTGCTGCTGAGGCTGAGGAAGCTGATCTCCTCGAAGCCGGTGTGTTCGCAGATTTCGTCGACGGCGGCCAGTACTTCCTCGACCGGGCGTTCCCTGACCGGCCTGAAAATCATCCCCGCCTGGCAGAAGCGGCAGCCGCGCGTGCAGCCCCTCATGATCTCGATGGCGGCCCGGTTGTGGACGGTGTCCACGAACGGCACGATAAACCGCGTGACGGGCGGCGGCAACACCTTGACAACCCGTTTCATGACAAGGGCCGGCGCCGCCGGATCGCAGGGCTTGGTGGCGGCCAGGGCACCGTTGTCGTGGTAGGAGGCTTCGTACAGGGCGGGCACGTAGACGCCGGGCACGGCGGCCAGTGTTCGCCACAGGGACAGCCGATCCAGATCCGGGTCGGCCTCCCGCCGCGTCCGCCATGCGCGATGCGCCTCGATGACCTCGATCATCACCTCTTCGCCTTCCCCGATCACCATGGCGTCGAAGAAGGGACTCATGGGTTCGGGGTTGTAGCAGCCCGAGCCTCCGGCCAGGACGACAGGATGGTCGGGTTCCCTGTCCGCCGCCCGCAGGGGCAGGCCGGCCAGGTCGAGCATGGTCAGGACATTGGTGTACAGCTGTTCGTACGGGAGGCTGAACCCCAGGATGTCGAAGTCGCGCAGGGGATGGCGGGTTTCAAGGCTGAACAACGGAAGGCCCTCGTCCCGCATCACCTGCTCAAAGTCGGGCCACGGGCAATAGACCCGTTCCGCCAGCATGTCGGGGCGCTTGTTGATGAGGTCGTACAGGACCATCAGGCCGAGGTTGCTGCCCCCCAACTCGTAAATGTCGGGGAAGGCCAATGCAACCCGGTCGCGCAGGCCGCGATCGGACCAATCCTTGACCACGCTGTTCAACTCGCCGCCCGTATAACGGGCCGGCACGTTGACGCGCGGCAAAACCCGGTCGAGGGTTTGTGTGATCGCCTCAGGAGTGGCCAGCATATGAGAATCCAACCACGTTGGCAGTAACAATCGAATTCCGGCCTGCGCCGAATGCAAAGAAGGGGATGAGCGGAACGGCTCCCTAGCGCGACCATCGATTGTAGCACGCAGGCAGGCCGTCGGATCGCAGTCTGGATCCCAATCTCGGAAGTCGGGATGGAGTCCGGGCTAAAAAACACACAGGCGGTGCCCGCCCCGATTGGTTTCGCACAAGGATTCAACGCGTGCCAACCGTGCCGAGGGCGGTCTGGAACGGGGGGCGGGTTAGCGGTCCTTGGCACTTGACAATCCGCCCGAGCGCGGCCTAAAATCCGGCCACATGCCTGAGCCAACAATTCCTACTCGGCTTTGGGGCGCATTCGTCTAACGGTTCAGGATACCGCCCTCTCAAGGCGGTGATACGGGTTCGAATCCCGTATGCGCTACCACCGCCACGGCTCGTGATCACGGACTGTGGCCGAAAGCCCGGGCTCGCCTTCCCTCCAGGTATCCCGGGCTTTCTTCTTGCCCGGTTCCCGATGCCCGTACGGGACAGCCATGGCGTTTCCGGCCCGCGGCCGGAAACGGGGTGTCGCGGTACTCGGGAGGGGTGTTCAGCTGATCAAGGAGGCCTTCCAGATGCGCATCGAAAACGGTGGACCGTACATTGGTCACGAATGCCTGGTGCTGTTCCCGTTCGACACCCACAGCCTGCCCTACCAGAACGGAGTGGAACTCAAGCTGCACGGGCATACCGCGCCCTGCGGAACCACCCCCAGAGTGCTGGAACCCGGCTCCCCGGGCGATCCGGACTCGCTGCGCGCCATCTACTATGGCTCGGTGCACCGGGTCGGGAACCAGTTGTACATGTGGTACCTGGGACAGGACCATGATCAAGGCTGGTTCAGCCGCGTGTGCCTGGCCACCAGCCGGGATGGGTACACCTGGCACAAACCGGATCTGGGACTGGTGGAGTACAAGGGCAGCCGCCGCAACAACCTGGTGGACCTGCACCAGGGCCATGTGCATGTCCAGTCCTGTGTCGTATTCCACGATCCCGACGATCCCGATCCGGCCCGCCGTTTCAAGATGGTCTACCAGACCCGCATCTACGACTGGCGGTTTGCGGTGGCCTTCAGTGCGGACGGCATGTCCTGGACGCCCCACCCGGACAATCCCGTGGGCTACTGGCTGGAAATGGCCGGCGGCATGCGGTTCAACGACTGCTATTTCCTGACCGGACAGGGCGGCAACCATGCGCGTCGGCTGCGCAATCTGGTGACCTACACCTCCTACGACTTCGAGGACTGGAGTTCCGCCTCCGTGCTGGGCATGCAGCGGTCCGGCGGGGACCGGCTGTTCCACGAGTGGCAGGGTACCGCCGGCAAGCAGATTCACCTGGGTGCGGCGCTGTGGAACCGGAACAACGTGATGCTTGGCTTCTACGGCATGTGGAACGGTCATCCGTCCAATGACCGGCGGCTGGTGGTCATGCACCTGGGCTTGGCCGTGACGAACGACGGCCTCCACTACCGGGAGCCGATTCCCGATTATCCGATTGTGTCCGCGGCCGAGGACGGATGGGAAGTCCTGCCGGATACCCGCACCAGCGACAACTATCCGTCGCTGATTCAGGGACAGGGTTTCGAGAACATCGGCGAGGAAACCCTGTTCTGGTACGCGCCGTGGCCGGAACAGGCCAGCGACGGCATCCGCGTCGCGAGTTGGCTGCGCGACCGGCTGGGCTCCTTCAAGCCCTACCTGGATCAGCGCATGGCGTCGCGGGGCGACTCGCACGTGATATCGGCACCCATCGATCTCGAAGGCCGTCCCGCCCGTCTGTCCCTCAATGTGGACGGCCAGGGCGAACACTGGCAGGTGCGCTGTTCGGTGCTGGACGAGCGGATGTGTCCGTTGCCCGGCTTCGCCGCCGCTGACTGCCGGCCCGTCGCAGCCGGTTTGGCCGAACCGGTGACCTGGGCGGACGGCCTTGATGCAATCCCGCCCACGGAGGGGCGGATCAGACTGCGCGTCGACTTCGGTGGCATCAGGCCGGAGGACGCCAGTCTCTATGCACTGTATCTTGAGGGACCTATATCCATGACTAGACGGAGGATGTAGTACATTATGCGGGTCGGCACGGAACAGTCGGCCGGCCCGCGGGACCGGGGCTGCTGCACGGCGAGAGGCGATCCCCGTTGGGAGACCTCAAGGACCCGTGAACAGGATATTCAGGCTTGTCTAGTGCACAGTCTCATAAGTTCTTCGGATGTGTGCCAGCTGGGCCAGGATGGCGTCTGCGTCCCCTTGCCAGCGGGGCGGCAGGGCGTGGCGATTGCGTCCCCGCACGTAGCGACCCACGGCCGCCTGCAAGGCCGGGACGCTGTCCCAGGAGCCGTGGGCCAACACATGGCGTTGCAGGGCACTGAACCAGTGCTCAATCAGATTCAGCCAGGAGGAGTAGGTGGGGATGAAGTGGAAGTGGAAACGGGGATGGGCCTCCCGCCAGTCCCGCACCTTGCGGTGCTTGTGGGGCGAGTAGTTGTCCAGGACCAGATGCACCTGCTGGGTGGGGAAACGCCGAGCCAACTGGCGCAGGAAGGCCAGGAACTCCTGATGCCGGTTGCGGGCGGCACAGGCATAGTAGATGCGACCGGTGTCCAGGTCCAGGGCCGCCCGTAGGGAGAGGGTGCCGTGGCGGACGTAGTCGTGGGTGCGGGTGGCGGGGCGGCCGGCCGTCGCGGGCAGGCCCGTCCGGGTGCGGGCCAGGGCCTGCATCTGGGGCTTCTCGTCAAAGGACAATCTCACCACGTCCGGGTCTTTTTTTTTCGTAGACCGCGAGCACGTCGCGCAGCTTGGCCTCGAACTGCGGGTCGTCGGAGAGCTTGAAGGTGCGCACCCGGTGGGGCTGGATGCCGGCCGCCGACCACCAGCGCTGCAGGTGCCCGGTCGAGATGCCGGTCTCCCGGGCCATCAGGCTCAGGCTCCAGCGCGTATGCCCGTCCGGCGGGTCCTCCTGCAGTTTCTGCCACATGGCCTGGCGGTCCGCCTCCGTGTAGGTCGGGGGGCAGCCGCTCCGGGGCCGATCCTGCAACCCGTCCAGCCCGGCCTCCAGGTACCGGTCGCGCCAGGCGGCGACCGTGTCCTCGGTCACGCCCACCGCGGCCGCCACCGCCGCCAGGGTTTGTCCTTGGGCCAAGGCCAGCAGGATGCGGGCGCGCTGCACCTGGCGGTGGGGCCGGGTCTGGGACCGCGCCCAATCCTCCAGGGTCGGTCGGTCCGTTGTCTGCAGGGTTAAACCGCGTATCCGTGCCATGTTCTCCAACCGGTGTCCGTGGGGCTCCAGAATGGCCCCCATTTTACCCTAACAACTTCCGTGTGTGAGCACTAGTCATGGATATAGGTCCCTATCTTGATCCCGTGGCGTGAGCGGCCCGATCCAAGCGGCTGGCGGCGGGGAGCCGACCGGAGTGCCGTTAACGGCGGTGCCGGTGAACCCCGGACCTCTCTCGGGATCTCAACGGCATCGTGGAGCGGCCGTCGACCAACACCAACGAGATCCGGTCCGGCACCCAAACCCGCCGGTTGATTCAGGACGACGGTTCGCTCCGAAGGGCCGTATTGACAGTGGTTGGGCCTACTCAAAGCTCGTTGTGCCGACCGCGCCCACGAACTCGGGAATGTCCTTGTGTCCAAGGATCTGTCGGATGGCATGGGCCTCCCCGAGGTGGAACCAATAGTGGTACATCACGCGCAGCAGCGTGTGGCCGAGGACCTCGGATACTTCCCTGTCCCCGTGGCGTAGCCGAACGTGCAAGTCCTCCCGAGCGAGTCGCTGCAGGTAGGAGTCCGCCTGTTCGGTGATTTGTCGCCACTGGGTCCACATGTCGTTCCAGGACGGAACCGATGCATCGGCACCGGATTGGGCCACCTGGACATCCAGGTCCATGTCCACCCCCTGGCCCAGCAACACGAACATTGTGTGTTCATGAAAGGCCATGTGCGCCACCACGAAGCTCAGGCTGTTGAACGGCGGAATCACGCGTTCCCCTTCCTCGGCCGAAACCCCTTCCATCACACGCGCAAATTCCCGGCGGGTGAACTCGAGCTGCGTTACAAGCGGATGTGTCACGAAAACGCTCCCTGATAGGTGAAATGCCTGGCGGCCGGGGTCGGAGCGCCTCCGACCCCGGCGGGGCCCCGCGGTCCGGCCGCCAAAGCCCGACGACGTGATTTTGACGCTATGGCCGCCGGCAAGTCTATAATGCAGGTTCGCGCCCAGCGCGCCACGACGTCAGTCAGCGATGAGGAATCTTCATGTATGCCATTGTGCGTACAGGCGGCAAGCAGTACCGGGTCAGGGAAGGCCAGACCTTCGAGGTGGAGCAGTTGGCCGGCGAAATCGGCGACAGCATTGAGTTGACGGATGTTCTCCTCCACTCGGACGGCACCAATGTGACCATTGGGACACCGGTCGTGCAGGGATCTTCCGTTACCGCGCGCATCACCGGGCAGCACAAGGGTCGCAAGATCGAAGTGTTCAGGTACAAACCCAAGAAACGCGTCCGGGTTCGGCGCGGCCACCGACAGCGGTACACCCGCCTGCAGGTGGAGGGAATTTCAGGTCCTGCCGTGTAGGCGGGTGAATTCGCAGCCCGGGCTGGTTTACACCGGGGTTGCACACAGAAGTCCGGAACAGGAGGCGATTCAGCCATGGCCCATAAGAAAGGCGGCGGTTCGAGCCGCAACAATCGAGACTCGAATGCGCAGCGACTGGGTATCAAGCACTACGGCGGCGAAGCGGTTCAGGCCGGTTCGATTCTGGTGCGCCAGCGCGGAACCCGCATTCATCCGGGCCTCAATGTCGGCCGCGGCAAGGACGACACGCTCTTCGCCCTCAGGGACGGTGTTGTGTCCTATGGCTGGGCCCGCAAGAACCGCAAGAACGTCAGTGTCCTGGCGGCGGAGGATTCCCAGCAGCTATGAAGAAAGGCATTCACCCTGAGTATTTTCCGGAAGCCACCGTCACGTGCTCCTGTGGCGCCACTTGGGTGACAGGCAGCACCAGACCCGAAATACGAACGGACGTGTGCAGCAGGTGCCATCCGTTCTACACCGGTGAGCAACGGATCATCGACACGGCCGGCCAGGTTGAACGGTTCATGAAGCGCCTGCAGATCAAGCAGGACATGGACCAGTCCAGGCAGGCGGTAGAGTCCGCCCGCGAAGCCGAGGAGCAGGCTGTCCGCCGGGCGCGGGCCCGCGGAGACGATGTGGAAGCGGCTCGAGAGGCGGCGCGCCAGGAAATTCAGGCGGCATAGGCGCCAGGTACCTGCCTGCAGGCGGGTTGTGGTCACGCAGCGGTGCCGCCGACGCTGAGTCACCGCGGCCTGGAACAGCCAATGGGGAGCCCCGGGTCTGGTGGGAAATGCTCCTACCGGGCAGGCTGTGCCATAAATCTGCGGTCGTCCCGAGTGTTATGGGACGTTGCCGTGTCCATTCGGAACTGGTGCAGCCGGGTCTGGCCCGGCGATGCTCAGGTCTTTTGGCCGAATCCTCCGAGGCCGTAGGTCAGGCATGCGCCGGTTGCCTCGGCCGCAGAGGGTGGGGCCAAGCAACGGTCCGCGCTGTAGGGATCGCCGGCAACGGGATGTTCCGTCAGGTTGTGCAGTTTGGTCCGATTGCCACGTCGCCTCCCGGTTTTCCAGGATCTCAACCAGTGGCGAAGGCATCACGGCGTCCATGGGGGGCGTTTCCCAAGGCAATTTCCAAACCTGCGCCTGTAGCCATGCCGCCCCATCCCATCTGGAGCAGTCGCCCTGACCCCTGATTGATGTCGGGCTCGATTGTCACGTATGTTCAAATTGGGGGCGTGATGGTTCAAGGAATCTGCCATGCCCAGGCGCAAGGGTGACATCGAAGTCATTTGCGGCTCCATGTTCAGCGGCAAGACGGAGGAACTGCTGCGGCGCCTGCGACTGGCCCGTGTAGCCGGGCAGCGCACCCAGTTGTTCAAGCCCGTGATTGACGATCGCTACAGTTCGGACAGCGTGGTCACGCATGACGGTACCCCCAGTCAAGGTGCGACCAACGCCGACGATGCCTCGGACTTGCTGGCCAAGGTGGAACCCAGCTCCAACGTAGTGGGTGTTGACGAAGCCCATTTCTTTGACGATCGTTTGGTCGACGTGTGCATCTATCTGGCGCACTGGGGCAAGCGCGTGGTGGCCGCCGGCCTTGACCAGGACTATCGAGGCAACCCGTTCCACCCCATGCCGCGCCTGATGGCGGTGGCGGCCGACGTCACCAAGATGCATGCGATCTGCATCGTATGCAAACGTCGGGCTTCGCGTACCCAGCGCCTTATCAACGGGCAGCCGGCCCGCATCGACTCGCCACTGATCCTGATTGGAGGCAAGGAGTCCTACGAGGCCCGGTGTTCCAACTGTCACAGTGTTCCCGGAAAGATCATCAGGCGGCCCTGAATCCCAACCGGTCAAGCATCTTCTTGGCCCGCGGGTTGGTCCAGCAGTTCCAGGGGGCCGGTTTCGGGACCTGACCATACATACCGACGACTTGCCGCCTCGAGTGTGACGGTCAGGCGGGAGCGGTCTGTAGCCGGGTTGTGTTCGGTGTGCACGCCAACCAGCTTGATGTCCGAGAACCGCAGGCCCTGCATGGTTGCCAGGTTCAGCATGGCGGATGCCACAACGGGCACATCCTCGTTGAACTCCGTCGCGGCGGGGATCCCTTGCAACTTGGCGGTCGGCCCGGGGCCGGTGTGCACCGTAAAGGTCCGGTCGCCAGCCTGTATCTGCATGACGTAGCCGGGGGTCAATGCCTGGACATATGCGACGCCCGGCTCGGGGAGGCCAAGGCTGGCATCCGGCCACAGCTTGTGTTTCACGTTGACGATGGTCACACTGGCGAGTTCGATGTCCAGTGCGTCGGTGACATGAACCAAGGCTGCCGACACATGTTGTCCAACCTCTGTCGGATCCATTGACTGGGAGCCGGATTCCGGATCGGAAACGTTCATCGTGGGTTTGCACATGGGGTGGCTGTCGGTGGCCCGGTTTCCGCCCGCGACCCGTTGTCGGCTGTCGTTGTGGCACAGGGCGAGGCGGGGCTGCGAAAGTATAATGGGCGCTTCCTTCCCCTGATTCCTGGCTTTCCGCGAGCATGTCGGACACCCGCGCATTGACCTGCCGCCTGCCGGCTCGCCTTCACTTCGGTTTGCTGGACATGAACGGATCGCATGGCCGCGTGGACGGTGGCATCGGATTGGCCATCCAGGAACCGGCTTCCGTCATCAAAGTCGCGTGGTCGGACGATCTGGACGTGTGTACCGGCAATTTGGACGACCGACTCAGGGAGCGGATGGCGGCCGGTTTGGCTGCGGTGCGGAAGGATTTCGGGCTTCCGGGAGCCAAGGTTGAAGTGCTCGCGCGACCGGGCGCCCACTCGGGTTTCGGCAGTTCAACGCAACTGCTGGTCGGTGCCGCCCGGGCTCTCTGCCTATTGGCGGGACGCTCCGTGTCCGCCTCGGATCTGGCTCTCCGCATGAGGCGGGGCGGCACGTCCGGCATTGGCACCGCCGTCATGGACGGTGGCGGTTTCGTGTTGGACGGCGGGCATCGATTCAGGCGCGGCCCGCGGTCCAAGCAGGAGTTTGAACCCTCCGGGGCCGCCGCGGCCCCGCCGCCTCCGGTGCTGATGCAGGAGCCGTTTCCCGAAACCTGGGAGATTCTCATTGCCCAGCCGCCCGGACTTGACATAAGCGGCAAGCAGGAACTGGCATTGTTCCATCAGGTGTGCCCCGTGCCCGACCATGAAGTGGATGCGATGTGCCGCCTGCTCCTGACTCGGATCGCCCCCGCGGTGTTGGAGGAGGACCTGGACGAGTTCTGTGACGCACTCGAGGCCTATCAACGGCTGGGGTTCAAGGTGGCGGAAGTTCGGACGCAGTTGCCTGTCGTCCAGGAATGCATGGACCGGCTGCGCGAATTGGATGCCCAGGGGGTCGGCATGAGCAGTTGGGGGCCTGTTGTATTCAGTTTTGGCCGGGACCTGGCACCCCTCAAGAACGACTTGGATCCTTGGCTGGCGGCCCGGGGAGGGAAGCCGGCCTTCATTACCAGGGCGGACAATCACGGTTGCCGGGTGCTGCTGTGACCGGGCATCCCCTTGAACTCAAGGTCTGCGGCACAACCAGCCCCGCGGACGCCGCCCTGCTGAACGGCACCGCCGTCCGGTGGTGCGGCATCGTAGTGGCGGCCGAATTTTCGCCGCGCTCGCTGAGTGTCGAACAGGCCGCCGCCGTGCGCACGGCAACGGACCGGGATGTCGTGGTCCTCCTCTGCGAACCGTCGCCCGGTCTTGTGGCGACGGTCGTTGAACATGTGCAGCCGTTTGCCATTCAGTTGCAGTGTGCCGAATCACCGGCGGAGGTTGCCCGGGTGAAGGCAGCCGTCGATTGCGAAGTCTGGAAGGCGGTGCACCTGCCCGCCGTGGCGTCCCAGGCGTCGCCCGTGGCCTATGTACGGGCCGGAGCGGACAGGCTGGTGCTTGATTCCCAGGTGGCAGGGGAGGCCGGGGTGCGATTTGGCGGGACCGGCCGCGTCGGGGACTGGGGGCGCATAGCCGAGTGGATGGCCGGGATTCGGGAAGTCCCGGTAATGCTTGCCGGCGGCATCCATGCCGGAAACCTGCATGAAGCTGTCCGGCAGACCGGACCGGACGGCGTCGATCTATGCAGCGGGGTGGAACGACAGGTGGGCCGCCGCGATCCGAAGCGTCTGGCCGAGCTCTTGGCGGCCTGGCATGCCCTGGAACCCAACCGGGAGGCGACGGGATGAAGGCGGCAGTGGTGCACGGCCTGAACGACATCCGCATCGATGAGGTGCCGATGCCGGAGATTGGGCCCGCACAGGTTCTGGTGCGGGTGGGTGCCGCCGGGGTTTGCAGCACGGATGTCAAGACCCTGGCAGGCCTGAGTCCGCCCCGAACCGTTCCGGCGATCCTGGGCCATGAAGTGGCCGGCCTGATTGTCGAGACCGGAACCGACGTGGAAGACTGGCAGGTGGGCCAACGAGTGGCGGTGTACCCCATCGCGGCCTGTGGCGGATGCTTCTACTGCATGGCCGGACGCCACAGCCTTTGCCTCCGCGAGTACGGCCTGGGCCGAGGCGCCGACGGAGCCTTCGCCGAATACCTGGCCGTGCCTTCCGAGGTGCTGTCCCTGGGCGGTTTGGTGGACATCGGAGACACTCCGTATGCCACGGCCACCCTGATCGAGCCCTTGTCCTGCGTCTTGGCCGCCGCACGCCAATGCAGGACGGGAGAGGTCAGTTCCGTGGTGGTGGTGGGCTGCGGGCCGATGGGCCTGCTGCATGTGTACGCCAACCGGCGGCTGGGAGCCAAGGTTGTGGCCGTGGACATGAATGCCGAACGCTTGGAACATGCTCGGCGGCTGGGGGCACAGGCAGCCCTCAATCCTGATCGGGATTCGGTCCGGGAAGGTGTGCTGGCGGCGACCGAAGGCCTTGGAGCCGACATCGTGATTGCCGCCGTGGGTTTCGTGGACGCGGTTTGCCAGTCCTTCGATTATGTGCGTCCGGGCGGTATCCTCAACGTTTTCGGGGGCACCCCGCGCGGCGATATGATGACGGTGGATCCGCGCTGGCTGCACTACGGGGAAATAACCTTGACCGGGACCTTCGCTTCGTCCGTGCAGGACTTCCGGGATGCCTGGACCCGCCTGCAGGAGGATCCGGAGCCCGTTAATTCGATTGTCTCGCACCATTGTCGGCTTGACGACATCGTGGCGGCAGTGGACCGGGTCCGTACCGGGCGGGGCACCAAAACCATCGTGGTCTTCGACGAGGCGTCCGACGACGCTCCGTCGTCTCCTCCTTAGCTGTTGTTCAACTTCCAATCGGAGCCGTGTTCCGTGTCAGATCCCTTCGTTCACCTTCACACCCACTCCGAATATTCCCTCCTGGACGGCCTGAACAGCCTGGATCGGTTGGTGGCACGCGCCGCCGAATTGGGACAGCCGTCCCTGGCGCTGACCGACCACGGCGTCATGCATGGCGCGATCGACTTCCACCGAACCTGCAACAAGCACGGCATCCACCCGGTGTTGGGCGTTGAGGCCTACCTGACCAAGTGGGGTCGGCCCATGGACGGTCGGGACAAGTCCCTGGATGCCCAGCGCCACCACCTGCTCTTGCTGGCCCAGAACGACACCGGCTATCGCAACCTGCTCAAACTGTGCACCGAGGCCCATTTGAATGGTTTCTATCACAAGCCCAGGGTGGATCACGACCGTCTGCGGGAGTTGAGCGAAGGCCTGATCTGCACGTCCGGCTGCTTGGCGGCGGAAATCCCGTGGCTGCTGTCCCACGGGCGCGATGACGAGGCCGCGGAGCGTACGGCGTGGTATGTGGAGACCTTCACCAGGGAGCGGTTTTTCCTGGAACTGGAAGGGCACGACATCCCGGAACTGGATGTCGTCAACAAGGGCCTGTTGCGCCTGGCCAAACAATTCGACCTGAAGATGATTGCCAGCAACGACGTGCACTACGCGTGCGAGTCCGACGGCAAGTACCAGGATGTTCTGCTGTGCGTGCAGACGGGCAGCCGGCGGAGCGATGCCAAGCGGATGCGCATGACCGGAGACAGCTACTTCCTCCGATCCCGGCGCCAAATGGAGGATGCCTTCCGCAACAAGGTGGACCTTCCCCGCGACGTGTTCGACCGGACCATCGAGATTGCCGAGATGTGCAACGTCAATCCGGAGGACGACGCCTATCACATGCCCAGGTTCCCGCTGCCGGAGGGATTCGAGACGGACAAGGCCTATTTGGAGGAGTTGACCGGCACGGGTTTGCGGAAGCTGTACGGGAGCGGTCCGGGTGCAAGCACCGCACAGGACCGCCTGCGGTCCGAGCTGGACATGATCTTCGACATGCAGCTGGAGGCCTACTTCCTGATCGTGGCCGATATTTGCCGGTATGCCCAGGAGGAAAACATCTGGTTCAACGTGCGAGGTTCGGGAGCCGGTTCGATCGTGGCCCGTGCGCTGGGGATCACGAGCGTCGATCCCCTCAAGTACGACCTGATTTTCGAGCGTTTCCTCAATCCCGGACGCCTGACCATGCCGGACTTCGACCTGGACTTTCCCGACGACCAGCGGGAACAGATGATCCAGTACACCATTGATCGGTACGGCAAGGATCGCGTGGCCCAGATTGTGACCTTCGGGCGCATGAAATCGCGGGCCGCCGTTCGGGATGTCGGCCGCGTTCTGGGTGTTGACCTGGGGGATGTCGACCGCATGGCCCGGATGATTCCGTCCGGCTTGGGCGCGGCCAATCTCAAGGAACTGCTGGACCCGCAGCACAAGGCCCACGACCCGGATGTGGCGGCGGCCGCCCGGAGCGAGCCGGTGGCCGAGTTGATGCAGGTTGCACCGGAACTGGAGGGGGTCGCGCGCACCGAGAGCATCCACGCGGCGGCGGTGATCATGTCCGAGCAGGAGCTGTGGCGCTACACCCCGCTGAAGCGCGGACGCAACACCATCTCGGAGTACGTGACGCAGTACGAGTTTCCGGTCCTGGAATCGATAGGTCTCCTGAAGGTCGACTTTCTCGGCCTCAGCACCTTGACCGTGATGCGGGAGGCCTGCCGGCTGATCAAGGAGTATCACGAGGCAGAGTGGGACATCGACACCATTCCCTATGAAGGGGAAGGCACGGAACAGGCCTTTGAACTGCTGTCCAGCGGCGAAACCGCGGGGGTGTTCCAGGTTGAATCGGAGGGGTTCCAGGACACGCTGCGCTCCATGCGGCCGACCCAGTACGTGCACATCATCGCGGCCCTGTCACTCTATCGGCCCGGCCCGATGGACTACATCGACCTGTACAACGGTCGGATGCACGGAGAGGTTGCGGTGGAGTACAAGCATCCGCAGCTGGAACCGATTCTGGCCGAAACCTACGGCATCATCGTCTATCAGGAACAAATCATCCGGATTATTCAGGAGTTGGCGAACTACACGGCCGCCGAGGCCGATTTGGTGCGGATTGCCATTAGCAAGAAGGAACGCAAGAAGATCGACGAGTCCCGGGCAGGTTTCATCACGGGCTGCGCCGCCAACGGCATCGGCGAGAAGATCGCGGACGAAATCTGGCAGGACATCGAGTTGTTCGCCGGCTACGGCTTCAACAAGAGCCACGCCGCCGACTACGCCAAGATCACAGTCCAGACCGCGTGGCTCAAGGCCAACTATCCTCAGGAATACATGCTGGCCATGCTGCTCGTGGAGCGGAACAAACCGGACAAGGTGACCCGCATCATCAGCGAGTGCCAGCGGATGGGGATTCAGGTGGCGGCCCCGGACATCAACCACAGCAGCCACGAATTCACCATCGAGGTGCGCCCGCACCTTCAGGATGGCACGGATGCCCCCGCCGCGGTCCAGTCGAACTTCGCTTTTCCGGTGCCCGAGGGTGCCACCATTCGCTTCGGCCTGGCTGCCGTCAAGAGCATCTCCAGCGAGGGGGTGGCAGGCGAAGTCGTGGCTCCCAGGCCGCCGGACGGATTTGCCAGCCTGGACGAATTCTGCGAGGTGTGCGACCTCCACGCATTTTCCCGCCGTTCGGTCGAAACCCTGATCCAGGCTGGGGTCCTGGATCGCTGGGGGAACCGCAAACAGCTGATAGACGCCCTGGATGCCATGATGGCACGGTCGAAAGTGGCCCACAGTGCCGTCTTGGAGGGGCAGAACAGCCTGTTTGGAGACGATGAAGAGGCGGTCCGGCCGCCGTCCGTGGTTCTGGCCGAGGCGGAACCGTCACCGGCGGAGATGGTTGAGTACCTGGGTGTCGAGAAGGAATTGCTGGGTGTGTCCTTGAGCAGCAGGCATCCCGTGACGGATTTGTACAACCGGCTTAAGGATCACTTCACCCTGTTCACGACCGCCAGGGCCGCAGGCGATACGACGGTCCGGCAAAAGGCGCGGCCCATCAAGATTGTCGGTTTGGTCCGAGAGGTGCGCACCATCAGGACCAAGAAGGGCGATGCGATGGCATTCATCACGCTTGAGGATGCCCACGGCGAGTTGCCCTGTGTCGCCTTTCCGGATGCTTGGCGCCGCCTCGCACGCACCGTCATGGAGGGTGTCCAGTTGCTGTGCGACGGCAAACTCAGCTACAACCAGGCGCGGGACGAACAGTCGCTCCATCTGGAGCAGGTGAGGACCTACTCGGACCTGGCGGACTATCAGGCCAAGGAACGGCCCGCCATCCAGCGATCACCGGCGTTGCCTGCCCCCGACGGGCGGAGCGACGAACCGCCGGACACGTCCGAACCGGCGGGGCGGCCGGCCGAGACGTTCGTTGTGGACGAAGCACCGTCCAAATCGGCCGGACACGTGCCGGAACCGGAACCCCGGCCAGAGAGTGGCGCATCGGACGAAGTTCCGTCTGAGCCGGAGCCGACTGCACGCGAAATCACTGCCGCCGTGCCTCCAACCGAGTTGGACCGCCACGAGCAGGCCGAGCCGCCCGCGGACATGCAGGCGGAGGCCGGCCGCGTGGCCCTGTTTCTGCGGCTCGACGAGGGCAAGCCTGTGGGCGCACAGGTAGCCGCGGTGCAAAAACTCAACGACACGCTGAACGCGGCCCAAGGTTCGGACCGCTGGACGGTGGAGCTGATTGTCAGCGTGAACGGGTTGTCAACCGGGTTCAGGTACCCCGAACCCATGCCCCTGGACCCGGAGAACGGGAACCTGTCCGATCAACTGGAGAAACTGGGCGTGAAGCTGTGGGTCAAACCGAATCGGGATGCCAACCGAGGGTGATCGTCCCGTCCCGGGACCCTACGCCGCCAACCCGATAGCTGCCCGGATCGTGGCCAGATCCCCGTAGGCTCGCTGCACCACCGTGCCCTGCTGTTGCAGGTTCTGGTCGACTTCCGGACCCACAACATCCGGACTGGCCAGAATGGTGACGCGTCGTGCATAGGCGGCTTCGTCCGCGCTGAAGCCGAACGTTGCGCCGATGGCTGTCAGTTCGCCGACCAGCAGCGGCAGGTACACCTTGGTTGCGAAGTGTTCCCTGGGCCCGAACAGAATGTAGTGCTCCATGGTCTTGACCGACAGGACGCCTGTGGCCTGCAACGGCACTGCTGGTTGGACGGGCGCAACGGGCTGGACCGGCGGCGTGGCCTGAACAGGCGGCGCTTCAGGTGGTGAAGACGCCACCGGGGCGGGAGGCACGGCGGGAGTCAACGGTTCGGCACTGGGAACCTGGGTCGGTTGCAGGTTGTTGTCCGAGGATGGTGCCGGGTTCTCCGGGGGGGCGGCGGCCGGTGCCGCCGGAGCCGGTTCACTGGCCGGGGGGGCCTCCGGGACATCCAGGTCCAACTCGACTTCATTGCTGCCGTCCAGTTCAATGCCCTGCGACTCAACGACCAGGTCGCCACTGTCGGGATCGATCACCTGCAGCACGCAGTTGCCCGCCGGAATGGATTTGAACCGATAGGAACCGCTGCGGGGAATGGTTCCCTCCCCGAGGATTTCGTTGTCGGCCAGCAGCCTCAAGGTCAGCCCCACTCCGTTGGACACGAGGCCGTGGATGACGCTTTCCTCGGTTTCCTCGATGACTTCCTCGAATTCGACTTGGAAGGAGTGGTGGAAGAGCGTGTTGCCGCTGCGCGTGCCGTCCTCCAGCAATTCGTCCGGGTGGTTGGCCGTAAGGCCTGATACGACTTCGCTGGGCGCGCCCAGCATCTGCACGTTGCAGACCTGCCAGGTGAACATGGCCACGTGGCCGATGGATTCGCGGCGGCTCCGGCGCAACTTGTATTCCTGACTGCCGTCTTCCCATTCGACCAGGAACAAGACCTCGTCGGACGTGCTGTCCGGATGGAAATGGGCCTGGACGAAGATATGGTGCCGCCCTTGGTTTTCCTCGGGGGCCAAGTGTCGGACCTGCCGTACTTTCCAGTATCGGCCAGCCCCTTGGGGAAGCATCGAATCGATGGCCACACCGTAGTGCGAGGCCAGATTGACGGATGAAGGTTCCACTTGCATACCTGTGTTTTGTGCGGTCGCTGGTTCAGGGTTCGCCTGAAGCACCGGATCCGACGCAAGTTCCGGAGCCGAGGGCTGCCCCCGCTGCCGGCGGTCTGAGAAGAGAGTTCTGAGGCTCATTCACCAGATCCTTTGAATGCTGCGAAGTTCGACGGGTTCATGCTCGCGGCGCAACCGGTGAGGAAGCCGAATCGTATCATAACGATTTGAATCCGGATTCTCCCTCCCATGGCTCCGGCTTTGGTTTTCCACCCGCTTGCGGCATTGGTTCGAGGGTTGACAATGACCTGCCGGCATCCGCGGCCGGCCATGAAATCCCTATTGGTGGCGTGTTGGCTGGCCGAGACAGCCGAAGTCGTTGTGAATCACGAAGTGGGATGCACAATGCCCGACGCCCTGCGCATGCCCAAGCGGCTTGGCCGATCTATCTGGAGTGCTGGCCGTGGCCGAACGAACGGTCGGGTTTGAGGTGGCCTGTCCAAGTGGCAGAGTAGAAACCAACTGTGGCATATGCAGGGGACAAATCATGGCAACAGTCGTTCGGGAACGGGAACACCTACAGGCGGTGTCCAACAGGCGCGGGCGGGAACGGTACGTCGATGCGACCATGACGCGCGCGGCGCGGGAGCATCGGATTGCTTGGCGGCTGGCGCATTTGGCGGTGTGGCGGCACGACCTGGAATCCCTGGTGCACTTCAACCCCGACTATCCATACGACGTTGCCCACGAGTACGACTATGACTGGACGACCGATCCCGACTACGGCGTCGAAGGCTTGCATTTCATTGAATTCGAAGAGGACGGCGCGCTGATCGACGACGACTCCCGACCCGGTTGGCTCCGGGAGCACATGCTTGTTACCGCCCGCGACCGGATTGGCCACCGCACGATGACCGAGGCGACCTACGTCTTCCTGCCGCATCAGGTCGCGCATCTGAAGTTGGCCACCCGGCAGGGCAGCCCGGTGGACCGGGTCAAGCCGGATTTGGTGGTGATGCCGTCGGAAGCGGATCTGCTGGAGGCGAACGAACCCAGTTCGGACCGCACCGCACAGCTCGACGATGCCGTTCCGGAACTGGTGCTGGAGGTCCTGTCGAAGACCACGGCGGCGCGGGACCTGGATGACAAACGGCGCCTGTACGAAACCCTTGGGGTGGGCGAATACCTGGTCTACGACCTGGGCGACAAGCGCTGGCCGGATTCGCCCAGGGAACTGCTGATGTACCGGCTGGTGGATGGGGTCTATGAAGCGGTTGCACCCCTGGAGAAGACATTCGCATCGGAGCCGGACACGGTTTGGAGCGACGTGTTCAACACGCACATCCGTTTTCTACCGGACGCGCGGGAGGACGCGGAGGAGTTTGGCCACCTGCCGGAAGGGCACCGGCCATCGCCGCGCTTCCAGTGGCACGACTCGGAAGAGGGTCGCTGGAGGGACAGCGAGACCGATGCCGAACATGAACGGAACCGGATCGTGCATGAACGGAACCGAGTCGTGCAGGAACGGGATCAAGCCGCACAGGAACGGGATCAGGCCGCGCAGGAACGGGATCAGGCCGCACAGGAACGGGATCAGGCCGCGCAGGAACGGACCGATATGGCCATCGACATGATGCGCGAGTTCTTGGGATCCGAGTTGGAACCGGAGAACCTGGATCGGGTTGAGGAAGCCTGGCGCGGGGACGGTCCCCCGACGGATGCCGCCCGCCGCGTCCGAGCCGTGCTGCAAACTCCCCATGAATGGCGCTTCCTGTTGGGGCTTCCGCTTGACGACGCCCACGGCCCTGCGCGCGGGCCATAGTCGACCAAGAACAGTCAGTCAACGCGCCAGAGAGCAGGCGTGGTTGCCCGTGCATGGCTGTCGTACCGCCTGCGCGTCTTGCATGGAGCACACTACCTGAAACAGAGCTGAAAGGACGGTCCGCTCGGCAGCGGCCCTTCCCGATAACGGACCTGCACGCTCCCGCGTCGTGACGTACACTTCGCGGTATGACCATCCGTACCGAAATCGAGTGGTTCCTGGCCGATGCCGCCGCCGGGGCGCCGTTGACCCGCCGCACCTACCGGACGGGACTCAATCGGTTCCAGGAGTACCTGTTGGCGAACGACCTGGATCCGGAGGTCCAGGAACTGGAGGTCCTGCAGGCGAGTCTGGTGCTGGGTTGGGCCAGTTGGCTTACCGACGTGCAAGGCGTCAACCGGCGCACGCTGTTGACCTATCTGTCCGCGATCATGAGTTTCATCTCATGGCTGCAGGTTCGGGACCTTCAGCCCATTGCCAGCAGCGACTATGCCCGTTTGCAGGAGGGCATGCGCCGGCTTCGGCGCAACCAGAAACCCCCCGAACTGGTCCCGCATCCGCCGGAAGATCCGGAACTGAACGAATTGCTGCTGGTGGCCCGACGGCTGCCGGCGACCGGTGCGGACCCGCGCGAGCGTCTGGCCGCGGCTCGCAATATCGCCATTCTGGAAACCCTCTTGTCGACAGGCATGCGGGTTGGCGAGCTGGTGGCACTCCGAACACGCGAACTTGATGAGGGGGACAGTTCTGCGTGGGTCACCGGCAAGAGGGGCCGCACGCGCAAGGTGTTCTTTGCCGCCTTTGCCTGGCAGTCCACCACAGAGTATCTGCGGCAGCGCCACAGCGCCGGTTTGATCTATCGCGGCTCGTTGGGCGACCAGCCGGTGTTTGCACGGCACGACCGTCGGGCGGGCACCGAGGTGCTTCCGTTGAGTACGGGGGCGGTGCAGCGGATGTTCCGCAAACTTGCCCAGCGCGCCGGCCTGGACCTGAAAGACGTCACGCCGCACGCGCTGCGGCACTACTTCGGCACGCGGATGTACCGGGCCACCTCCGATCTGGCCGTGACCCAGACGGCCTTGGGGCATGCCAGTCCGGTAACCACCAGGATTTACGCGAAGTTGGCGGACAGCGCGGTGCAGGAAGCCCACCGCGAGACCTTCGGGGACGGTCAGCCTCCGACGACAAGCCCCAGAAGCAATTCCGACAGAAGCCAGGTGCGGGACACGAGCTGATCCGTCTCGATGTGTTCGTGGTCGGCATGGGCTCCGGCGCCGGGTACGCCGAGGCCATCCAGCGTCGGTATTCCCAGAGCTCCGGTCAGGTTGCCGTCGCTGCCGCCGCCGGTGCGGCCCGCGACCAGTTCCATGTCCAGACGCCCTGCAATGGTCCGGGCCTTGGCAAAGACGTCCTTGGTTGCGGTTTCCTCCAGCGGTGGGCGTGATCGCGCGCTGACCACATCGATGGAGGTTCCCTGCAGCCGCGGGCGCAGATTCCGCAGCCGGTTCTCGGCATCTCGCAGATGCGCGTCCCGCCAGGCGCGCACATCAATCTGGATGTCGGCATGGGGCGCCACCACGTTGGAACGCGTGCCACCTTGCATGACCCCGGCGTTGACCGTCAGCCCTGTTTCCAGGTCCGTCATGGCCTGGATGGCCAGGATTTGATGCGCGGCCTCCTCCAAGGCGGAAACCCCCTTCTCGATTTCGATCCCGGCGTGGGCGGGAATGCCCTTGATATGGACGTCCATGTGCTGGCTGCCCTTGCGGGCGGTTTTGAGTACACCGCCGGGCAACGGTGCCTCCAGAACCAGTACACAGTCCACCTGGCGGGCCTCATCCTCGATGAATTGCCGGGACGTGCCACTGCCGATTTCCTCGTCGGCCGTTACCAGGAGCACAACGTTTCTCCCCGGGTCGATGTCCAACTCCCTGAAAGCCCTGAAAATGTGCTCCATCATGGCCAGGCTGCTCTTCATGTCGAAGATGCCCGGCCCGTAGGCTCTGTCGTCCGGAGTCTCCCGAAACGGCATGCGTTCCAGGGTTCCTACGGGCCAGACCGTGTCGAAGTGCGTCAACACCAGGACCGGCGGCAGAACCTCCCGCTTGGCTTTCAGTTCACAGCGCAGGTGATTGCCGCCTTTGCCAACGGGGATGATTTCGGCCCGGTCGACAACCGGTGCGAACACGGAATGGAGGTGGTCCGCGCATCGGTTCAGCCGGTCGCTGTCGGTGCTGGGTGTTTCCATCTCCACCAGAGTCCGGATGGACTCCAGCATGGCGGGTTGGGCTTGGCTGAAGTACCTGTGCAGGGCTTCGGAGTGCTCCATGTCGACACCTCGTATAGGGTAGAGCAGTGACGACGGCGGTGCCGCTGTCGGCGGCCGTCGGGAGGTCAGCCTCCCTTTATACTTCAGTGGACCGACACCCCGACAACCGTACAAGGGAGCAAGTAGCCATGAAGTTTGGTGGCAGTGTATGGACTTTCAACTGGCAACCGCCGTACGACGACGGATTGCGCACGATTGCCGCCTGCGGTCTCAAGGCCGCGGAACTCATCGCCTGGCGCCGGGAAGTGCTGGACAGCTATTACACCCTTGACACCATTCGGCATCTGCGGACACTCCTGGACGACTTGGGCCTCGAATTGTCCGAATTCGTCTCCACCCCCCGCGGATTGGCGTCGGAGGACCAGAAGGACCGGGACGGCGCGGTCGAGCACTTCCGGGTAATGGTGGACACGGCCCGGGCCCTGGGCACGGACATGGTGAATTCGGTGTCGCCCAACGCGTTCAACCTGGACATGCCGCGCATCATGGACAAGCCCACGGCCCAGGAGTGGGGCGTGGACCTGCCCCGCGGCCTGGACTGGAACGCCAACTGGAACGCCTATGTCGAGACCACGGCCCGTTGCTGCGAGATTGCGGAGGCCAACGGCGTGCGCTGGGCCTTGGAACCCCACCCCTATCGCTGGGTCCGCAACACGGGTTCCATGCTGCGCCTGATTGACAGCGTCGGTTCCCCTGCCTTGGGCATGAACTTCGATCCCAGCCACCTCTTTCCGTCCGGTGAAATCTCCGAACAGGCGGTGTACGAACTGGGCGATCGCCTGTTCCACGCCCACTTCTCGGACAACGACGGCACCACCAACGCCCACTGGCGCCCGGGCAAGGGCAAGATTGATTGGCGGGCGGTGATGGTGGCGATGCACGACGTCGGCTTCGACGGGGTGATTTCCATCGAGCTGGAGGATGTGCCGGGCACCGCCGGCGCCAACGACGGCGTGGCCACCGAGGCCTTCGCCCGCGAGGTTGAACTGTCGGTGGCGTACCTGTCGGCCATCTGCGAGAGCGAGGGCATTCCGCTGGCGTGACAGGGACGGCGGCGGCTTTCGGGTCCCCGCTGGTGTAAAATCCGGTCGTGCTGTGACCAGCCGAATATTTCCTGTGCGACCGGGCACCGCGCGGTGTCGGCGCGCGACTTGATTGTCAGGGAGGATACCCGTGCAGAGAGTTAGCCGAAGACAGTTCATCCGGTTTACCGGCCTGGGAGCAGCCGGCCTAGCCTTGGCCGCCTGTGCCCCCGCCGCTGAGGAGGCCGCCGTTGGTACCGGTGCCACCGCCGAGGTGGTAAACCTTCGTTACCAGTCCCGCGAGCTTCAGGAAGCCGAGGGCGTGCAGGAGTTGTGGTCTGAGTTCTATCCCGAGTTCAGGGCCAGCAATCCCGACATCGAGGTCGAGTTCCTGCCCCAGCCGGGCGGTGTGAACCTGCGCGAGGGCGTGCTTGCCCAGATGGTAGCTGGCGATGCCCCCGACCTGATCGAGTTCTGTTGTTGGAGCTCCACCTTCTTTGTGCAGAAGGGCGAGACGCTGAACCTGCAGGCCTACATCGACCGGGATGCCGATGAGGTCGCTCTCGACGACTACTACGAAGGACAGTTCGATCCGTGGGTGGACGAGCAGGGCGACATCCACCTGATGCCGCGCTTTACCGGCACCATGGCCCTGTACTACAACATCGACATGTTCGAGGAAATGGGGGTTGACACGCCTCCGCACGAGTGGGGTGCCTGGAACCACGAAGACTACGTGGCCATTGGCGAGAACTTTGTCTCCCGTGAACCCGGACAGCCCATCAGCTGGGCGACCTCGAACTACGGCATGAACGCCAACTGGCTTTCCCAGTATTGGATCCGCGGTTTCGGCGCCAACATGGTTGATCCGGACGACAACAAGCTTTGCGGCCTGGGCGAGCCGGGGGCCATCGATGCCCTGAACTACATTCACAGCATCATCTGGGACAGCCAAATTTTCGCCTATGGTTCCGACATCGGCATGGGTGTCAACCAGCTGTTCGAAAGTGGACGCATATCCATGATGGAGATGGGGCCCTGGAGTCTCGGTTCCACGATGCGCAACGCGACCTTCCGCTGGGATGTGGCGCCGCTGCCGATGGGGCCGGCGGAAATCACCACCCACCAGTCGGTGGACGGCACGATGATCTGGAACAAGACGGAGCATCCGGACGAAAGCTGGGAGACGCTGAAGTGGCTGACCAGCCCGTTCTACGGCAAGCTGTACGCCAAGTGGGGCACCAAGCAGCCGTCGCGCATCAGCGTCCTGCCGGAGTTCCAAGCGGCCTTGATTGACCGGGACGAACGGTTCGGCGACATCGACATCGATGTCTTCACCTCTTCCATTGCCGCGTCGCTGGGCGGTCCGGAGGAGATGTTTGCCAACGACTTCACCTGCAAGAGCACGATCCTCAAACCTGCTTTCGATCAGGTGATGTTGTTGAACGAGGCTCCGGTTGACCTGATTGTTCAGCATGCGGATATTGTCAACAGGTTCAATGCCGGCGAAATTGCCGTGGAGGACCTGGGCGCCGCCATGGCGGAACTCGGCTAGGCGCCGCTGTCGTTACAGGTAGACGAGGCAGGCATTCGGGCGTACCCGGATGCCTGCCATGGGACTTGGCGACTGACGAGGCGGGTTGAAGCTCTTCTCCGTTGAGTCCCGGCGAGCCCTGTCCATGTCAACCCTCACCCCCGCGGCCGACGCAGGCACACGCCCCCCGGGCCGCCGGTGGACGCCGGAACGGCGCGAAGCGCTCTTCGGCTTTTTCTTCATATCCCCCTGGATCATTGGCTTCCTGGTCTTCACGCTGGGACCGATGATCACATCCCTGGTGTTCGGCTTCTACCGGACGGACCTGCTCCAGGTGTGGGAGGCGGTGGGATTCAAGTGGTTCCAGGCCGTGTTCACGGACGTGCTGGTCCGCAAGGCCATGTTCAACACGGCCTACTACGCCTTCATCATGGTGCCCCTGAGCACTACCCTGGCCCTCCTGATTGCGGTACTGCTCAACCAGAACATCAAGGGCCAGAGCTTCTGGCGCACGGTCTACTACCTGCCGTCCGTGGTGGCTGGTGCAGCCGTGGCCATCCTCTTCAAGTGGCTGTATCAGCCGGATATCGGCCTGCTGAACTCCATTCTCAATCCAATTCTGTTCAGAATCAGCGACATGCTGTCCTTGGAGACCCCGTTGGTCGCGCCGCGCTGGGTCTTCAGCCAGGATTGGGCGATGCCCTCCGTGATCATCATGGCCCTGTGGGGCGCGGGCGGCGCGATGCTGATTTTCCTGGCGGGCCTGCGCGGGATTCCCACCGCCCTCTACGAGGCCGCCAAGATTGACGGGGCGGGCCCTGTCCGCCAGTTCTTCTCGATCACGATCCCGCTGCTGACCCCGACCATTCTCTTCAACGTGGTGTTGAACATCATTGCTTCGTGGCAGGTGTTCACGCAGGTGCTGATCATGACCCAGGGCGGTCCCAACAACGCCACGCTGACCATGGTCCTGCATCTGTACAACACGGGGTTCAGCCAGTTCCGCTTCGGCTACGCCTCGGCCCAGGCGTGGGCGCTGTTCCTGGCGATTCTGGTATTCGTGCTGTTCGCCATCCGGACGAGCAGCAGCTGGGTCCAGTACGAGCGCTGAGCCATGGCCGAAAACACTGCCGCGATCACGGAATCGGTGTCCCTGCCGTTGCAGAGGCAGCGCCACTACAACATTGGGGTCATTCTCTGGCGCGTACTGCTCTATGTGGTGGTGCTGTGGGGTGCGGTGATCTTTGCCATCCCGTTCTACTGGATGATCCGGACGGCGGTGATGCCGCCCTACCAGGTCAATCTGTTCCCGCCCGAGTGGATCCCGGACTCGATTAACTTCGTCAATTTCCGCGCGCCTTTCGTGGGACCGTTCCCGTTCGCGCGGTGGTTCGGGAACAGCGCCATCGTGTCGGTGCTCAGTTCGCTCGGAGTGGTGCTCTCGGCTTCCTTCGTGGGCTTCGGCTTCGCCCGCCTGCGGTTTCCCTTCCGCAATGTGTTGTTCATCGTGGTCCTGTCCACGATGATGTTGCCGGAGCACATCAAGCTGATCCCGACCTATCTGCTGTTCGTGAGTCTGGGTTGGATCAACACCGTTCTGCCACTGATCATCCCCAACTGGTTCGCGCCGCCGTTCCATGTGTTCCTGATGCGTCAGTTCTTCATGACCATTCCCCAGGAAATGGACGATGCCGCCAAGATTGACGGATGCGGCTGGCTGGGAATCTACGGGCGCATCCACATTCCGTTGTCATTGCCGGTGATGGGGGTTTCCGCCATCTACCAGTTCACGTTCACTTGGAACGACTTCCTGCATCCCCTGGTGTATCTCCAGCAGGTGGACAAGTACACGGTGGCCCTTGGCCTACGGCTGTTTGAAGGCTTCATGCGGTCCAACATCCAGGACATGATGGCATCCGCGCTCATTGCCGTGATGCCGACCATCATCATTTTCTTCATCGCCCAGCGCTACTTCATCCAGGGCATTGTCATGACGGGGGTCAAGGGTTAGTCGGCCCTAGCTGAACCCGGACCTACCCGGACATTGTCCGAGACGCATTTCAGACAGCCGGTGCCATGTTGGCCGGCGGGAGAGACACTCATGATGCGGAACGGCATTACGGATGCGGCCTGGTCCAGGTTCAAGGAGCAGGGCTACGTGCGGCTGGGACCGGTGTTGGAACCGGACGAACTCAGTGCGCTGCAGCAGCGAATCGACGCGATTATGATGGGCACCGCCGATGTGCCGTACGACCGCATGCTGATGCAACTGGACTCGGTGCCCGGTGTCTCCGATCAGCCGGGCCCCCAGACCGACGGACACAAGCTGGCCACGCTCGCCTACCGCAAAATCCAGGATCTCGAGTTCGATCCGCTGTTTCTGCGGTACATGCAGCGGCCCCTGTTCAAACATATCTGTGAACGGGCCTACGGCTTGGGCACGCCGGTATCCTCCTACCGCGCAATGTTCATGAACAAACCCGCCCATGAAGGCACCGACCTGGCCTGGCACCAGGATCGGTGGACATCGCTGGACCGCGATCCACTGATCACGATCTGGACGGCGTTGGATCCGGCTACGGTGGAAAACGGCTGCATGTGGGTTACACCCGGACGGCACCACACACTGATCAACCCGTCCGACGGATCCGGGTTTCTTACCGCCGAACAGGCGGAAGACCTCGCGGAGGAATTTGAGGCCGAACCCCTAACCTTGGAGGCGGGGGAGGTCCTGCTCCTCCACAACCACCTGCCGCACCGTTCAGGGGTCAACAGCACCGACATTGCCCGCCGGGCTTTCAGCGTCTGCTATATGGAGTCCGCCACCGTATCCACCGAGAGCCGGGACTATCCGGTGCTGTTCGGGCCCGATGCCATGAACCCGGACGACCTGTAAACCCGATCAGCCAACCGTTCGGCCACCGGGAAGCGGATGCCTGAACCGGATCTCGTCCAAATGGATCGGGGTGTCCCAAGACAAAGCACCCAAAGCTGTCTCCGGCCCCGTACTGTATAGCCGGTGATGCTCTACTGATTGAACTTGCGTCCCGCCCCCATCGGCGCGCCCGTGCAGACCGGGTCGCGTGGCGAGTTGCTTTTGCAGCCCCCGACAGCTTCCCCGCGGGTTCAATACCCATTCGTGCAGTGCGGCCCTCAACCGACACTGCGGTGTCTTTTCCTGTGCCACAACTGACTTGGCAGTGTGGGACCGCCACAAAACATGCCTGTGACCATGGCGGATCAGGCCGTGCGCATGATCGAGTTGCAGTGAACGGTTTTCCTTCACGGCCTCCTTCACTCGGTCTTGCACTTTGGCGGATCAAAGGCCTTGACGGCCATTGCACAAGATGGTCCGGTCTATTCCGGATATCACCAGGTTGCCTCTGAGCCAACTCGCGCGCTGGCTGGAGGCCTTGCCATCCCAACCGGGTCCCTTTGCCGGTGGGTGCCCGCAGCCCTTTCCCGTACTGTCACGGGGCTTTCCGAACCAGACGAATCCGGAATTGCCTGGATTGTCCGATGGAACGGTGGGTTCGTTGTGTGGTGACAGTTCGGTACAGGTTCAACTTGGGAAAGAAACAATTTGATAGAACAATACTTCATAGCTATATTTGATGTTCGTTTGGTGCAATTGACTCTGTATTTCGGGTACCGGACTGTCCCGCATGGACGAAACATCGGCCACCGACCGGCGCAGCCCGCGCCACCGTCGGAGGTTCGACAGCATCTTCAAGCTTCTGCTGCAGCGGGTGGAATGGGCTCATTGGTGGCTTGATGCGTTCGCGTCGCTGCCGGACGGGCTGGCGGAACGGCTGACTGCCTGGCCCACCGAATGGGTGTCCGAAAACCTCGGACAGAGCCGGTCCGACAAGCTGTTCCTGGCGGGAGGCCGGGACGGTTCCTTCCAGGGGCTGGTTCTGCTCGAGTGTCAGGATCGATACTTGGCGAACATGGGCATGCGCCTTCAGCTGTACGCCTATGCCGCCTTGGACATCGCCGAGGCCAACGGGGTAGACGCGGCCGCCGGTCCCGGGTTCTGGGTTCACGCCACGGTGTTCCATGTCGGGGATCACCCGTGGCCCGTCGGGCATGGTTTGCTGGGGACGACGGCCTTGGCGGGTGGCGACAGGGTCATAGTACGCGAGGCGGTACGGGTCGTGGACATTCATGACCATCCGGATCTGGATACGGCAGCCGCCAGTCCGTGGGAGTGCATCATCCAGCTGTTCCGGATCTCCCACGCGCTGCGCAACAGCCAAGTTGTGGATCGGACCGTGCAGGCACTTTCACGGATTCGCCATCAGGTGGACGGTCTGGATCGATTGCTGCCGGCGGACCGGAATCTGCGGCGGCAGGCCACGGCCGCGTTGCGGGATCTCTTCGCGTATGATTTTAGGGAGTTGGGGCATGAACTGCCGCAGGATGTTGCGTTGGAGGAGGCAGCGATGATGTATGACACCATTGCCGAGGGCATCAAGGCTACTTTGGAACACGCCAAGGCCGAGGGTGAAGCCAAGCAGTTGACCAATGTCGTTGCCCACATGTTCCCCGATCAGACCGAGGCGTTTCGGAAATTCCTGGCCTCCCACGATCAGGATATGTGGCCCGAAACGTCGGAGGTGTTGACTTGGACCGGCACGGGGGCCGAGTTCATGGACTGGCTGGTGAACGAACAGTCGGATTCCTCCTGAATCCGGTTCAAGCCGTTTAGCCGGGTCCCGTTGCTTCCTCCCGATCCACGATGAACTCCCTCCATTGCGAGTTGTGCGGAACCGAATACGCTGCCAACCTGACAACCTGTCCGGTGTGCGGCGTGGGTGTCGCGGTCGATTTCCCCCTGCCGATGGGTACCGAATTGCAGGGCGGAAAGTTCACGGTGGGCAAGGTCCTGGGCCGAGGCGGATTCGGCATCACGTACAAGGGAGCCCACAGGCGGCTTCAGCGTCCCGTCGCGATCAAGGAATTGTTCCCCGAATTCGCGACACGTTCCGGCTCGCGTGTAACGGTAGCGACCGGCCGCACGGAGGGTTTTCGCAGGGAGCAGGACGGCGTGGTGCAAGAGGCCCGCGTTATCGCCAACCTCAATTCCCAGAGCATTGTGGACGTACACGACTTCTTCCACGAGAACGGCACCGTCTACATCGTGATGGAGTACTTGGAGGGACCCACGCTGGAGCAGGAAATCGAACGTCAGGGCAAACTGCCTGCGGGGGATGTGGTCCGCGTGGCCGACGATATATGCGATGCACTGGACACGATGCACCGCACAAACCTTCTGCACAGGGACGTGAAGCCAGCCAACATCCTGCTGGCCCGCGACGGCCGTGCCGTGCTGGTCGATTTCGGTTCCGCGCGCGAGTACGAAATGGGCAAGACCCAAAGCCACACGCGGTTGGTGACATGGGATTACGCGTCGCCGGAGCAGTTGAGCCCGACCGCGCGGTTTGGCCCCTACACCGATCTGTTCTGCCTGGGTACCACCTTGTACCACGCCCTGACGGGTGCGCCACCACCGCCAGCCATGGACCGTTTGCAGGCCGCGGACCAGACGGTGAGGTTGCCGTCGGGTGTGCCGGACGGCCTGCGGAGAGCGGTGCAGGGAGCACTGAACTGCCGCATTGAGGATCGGCCCCAGTCCGTGGAAGAGTTCAGAGCTCTTCTCAGTGGCAAGAAGGAACCATCGCTCCGACGCACCGCCGTACCGGCTACTCGGACTGCCGTGGGCGGGGAAACACACAACGCCATCCCGTATGAATTTAGGGGCAGGCAGTACCACACCCCTGCGGACCTTGTGGCTGCCCTGGCAAAGGACTGGGATGCCGCGATTGAAGAATGGCGCAACGGCTATATCCGCGCCTGGATGACAAGAGGGGTTGTAGGCGGTACATTCGAGCGGACTGTTGACCGGATGGAGACAGAGTCACTGTTCAAGTTTGAACCGGTGCGTCAAGGCCAACTGCGCATGGCCCGTGATTCACCCTTCAGCATCGCCGAGACGGCGGTGCAGGAACGCCGGCTAATGCACGTGTTCTCCATCATGGATCCTCGCTGGAAGCCTTCCTACCGAGGGATGCCCCTGGAGCACAAGGAGGCCATAGGCGCCTGGTGCCGGACCAAACAACAGGTGCGGTGGTCCCTGGTCCACCGCTGCCTGACCCATGGCATTCTGCTGGCCCATCCCAAGAAGTTCGCCCGCGCCCTGCACGATCGGACGTTCAAGGAATGTGAGGTGTTCGGCATGCATGCGCGCAGTCATCTGGACACTGATGAACTTGCCACGTATGGCCATACCACGGAGTTGGTCATGTTCCATGTGTTCTCCATTCTGGTCGGTGCCCGGACCACCAAGGAATTGATCGTTCAGGCTTGGCAAGATGAACAGGCCATGAAGGTTCGATGGTTTTCGGAACTGGTCGGGCTGGCAGCCAATAGTGCGGGCAGTGCTGTTGCACTCCGTGTCCTGGCTCCGAAGGCACAACGGGAACGTTCCCGATTTGTGTGGAAGGTTTGGGTTTGGGTTGTTGGCTTGATGACAATGTTGTTTATATGTGGAATTATTGGTAGTAGTTTTTGATCTATTCGGGAACAATATTTGCAACTCAAATATGTTTTCGTGTTCTGAATTGAGCATGCAGCAAGGGATCTGAATCAATGTTGACCGTAGCCGTGAAGCCCCACAAGGAGTTCTTTACACCCCATACTCCCAACCAGCGTCTCTTCCTGCAGCTGTCCGCCGCGCCTGAATGGGGTACGGCACAACATCGTCCGGATTTGAGCATTGTCTTCGTGATTGACACTTCCGGTTCGATGCGCGATCGAGTCTCTTCCCGAGGCGGGCCGACGTTGAACAAGCTGGAACTGGTCATGCAGTCGGTCGAGGGGGTGCTGGATTCGGCAGGCCTGCAGGATGGGGATCGTCTGGCCCTAGTCAGTTTCGATGACGAAACGCGCGTCAACGTTCCGTTTGTTCCGGCTAACCGCCGCGCCCGCCTGCGCGCCGCCGTGCACAGTCTCAACCAGTTTTCTGGTGGCACTCTCATGGGGGCCGGCATGCTGGAGGCGTACGAGCTCCTTAAGCAAGAGACCGGTAGCCAGCGGGTCATCCTGCTGACGGATGGAGAGACCATGGACTCGGATCTGGTGGAAGAAATGGGCAAGAAGCTGCATGACCTGCACGTTCCCGTGACGGCGATCGGCGTGGGCGAGTTCAACGAATCGATCCTGACCGGTGTGGCCGACCAAACCCAGGGCCGCGTGCTGGACGTGGTTGCGGGAGAAGTGGACTCCCTGTCCCCGTCGATTTCGGTCGGTCAACTGCCGGAGGCCATCCTGGGTGAGGTCAGACAGGCGCAACGCGAGGTGGTCACGGACATGGCACTGACCTTCCGTACCGTGAAGGGCGTCTCAGTAAACCGCATCACCCGGGTCGCCCCCCAGCAGAATGAAGTGGATGTGGCCAGTCGGCCCTACCTGATTGGGAACGCGGCCCACGGGGAAGAGACCAACTTCATCATTGAGTGCACGCTGCCGGAACGGTCCTCCAACCGCATGCGGTTGGCTCAGTTGGGACTGACCTATCAGGTGCCGGGAGCGGACTACCGTGGAGAAACGGCCCCGGTGGATGTGATCGTGGAATACACGACCGACGAGGCCCGCCTTGCGGAACTGGATCACGGGGTATTGCAGTGGGTCCAGCAGCGCAATGTCGAGGGTATCATCAAGCGAGCCGCGGCGGAGGCAAGTTCGGATCCCGCGGCCGCAGCCAAGACCCTGCGCCTGGCACAGAATCTCACTCGGAAGCTGGGCAACAGCAATATGACCAAGGTGCTCGACAAGGCCCTGGACGAGTTGCAGACCAACAAGACCATCAGTCTGGGCACGGCCAAGACGATGCGGATGGGATCCAAAACCCAGACGCTGCGCGCTACGGAATCGGGTGCGCTCCCGTCCTCGGAGGAGATTCGCAAGCTGGTGGGAGCCTGAGCGGAGACCTCGATTTACCGCACAGGTTCGGAATCACAAGTGTTTCAATCAGGAGATCGGACATGCCCATTACCTGTACCACCTGCAATGCCGTAAATCCGGATTCCGCGAAGTTCTGTGAGGAATGTGGGATCGAGCTCGGTGAGTTGTATGCCGGGCTGGATACATCGCCGCCATTGGAAGCAGAACCCCTTGACGAACCGCCCGGAGAACCGGATGCCCTGGAAGAGGCTGTACTCGAACCGGTTGCGGTGGCCGATGACCAGGATGACGGAGGTACCTCCAATCTGGATGAAGGCCTCCAGGAGCCGGAAACCGGTGTCCCGGCGGTATCGGCCACGACTGCCATCCCTCCCGCCTCGCTGACCTTGATCTCCTTTGGCCAGTCAACCGACACGGTGATTCCCCTCCAGACCAGTCCCTTGATGCTGGGCAAATTTGATCCTGCTCTCGGCCCCATTGACATCGACTTGAGCAACCTGCCCGGCAATGAATACCTGTCTCGCAGGCACAGTGAATTGTTTTTTGACGACGGGTGGACGGTGCGGGACTTGGGTTCCACCAACGGTGTGTTCGTACGCCGCAGTCAGGATTCCAATTTTCTACCCCGGTTGCAGGAACCCATGAAGCTTGAGGACGGAGACGAAGTTGCCTTTGGCAATCTCAGGTTCGTGTTCCGGCTGTCGTCGGACCAAAGTGAGTAGCTTGGTGCTGCCCCGGTTCGCCTACGGTGGTGGGGAAGGAACAGGTTGTTTCCAGACCAGGTGATGCCATGAGTCGCGAACCATCCAACATCACTCCAAGGCAGGACCAGGAATCCTCCGCTCTGGGCAAACTCGTAAAGAGGTTGTTGGGTGAGGGGTTTACATCTCGACAGGGTTCGGGCCTATCCGAAGGGAATCCGAGCAATCCGGATTATGCAACTCCTGTCGAACCACGCCGCGAACCGTCCCAGGACCACAGCGAGGATGGGACATTGGACGATCAAGAACTCTCTCCGGATAACGAGACCGAAGTGACCTCAGAGGATGAATTCGTGGCCGTGGCCCCCGAGGAATCCTGTGCCCGTAGCGCACAGGATGAAAGTGGAGATGAGGGCGAGGCCACGCAGCCATCGGAGATGGCGGAGCCGCACGTTGTAAATCCAGGACTATCTGACGAGATGTCTGGAGAAGACCGCCCTACCACCAAGCTGGCAGATTCAATGTTGGATAGTGAGGATGCTCCAGACGCGGCCATGGCCGGTCCGGCCGACGACGAGCAGTCCATGAGGGAACAGGAGGCCAATCCGGAGCCAGAATCCGGGGACTCCTTGGAAGGCGGTGGCGAGGCGGAAGTTCTCGTTTCCGGTGATGCCGCTCTCGACGAGGTTGATGAAACCGCCAACGTCTCCGATATCTCTCCATTTGTTGATGAAGACGATCTGGAGGAAGTGATTCTGCCACCGTTGTCGGAGGACGGTTCCTTGGAGCCTGGCGTGCTCCACATGATGGGGGATGTGCACTACTTGGTAACGGAGTGCCTGCCCCGGGGCTATTACAGGGGGCACAACGAACTCGAGGACGAGACCAAATCCGTTCTGTTCCATCTCAGTCCCTTAAGCCACCGGGATCGTTGGCGGGATGCCGGACCCGGCCATCGCATGCTGCCCGAGATCCGGTATGAAGGCGAGGATGGCCATGTCTTGGAAGATATCGAAGGCCAGCCGGTCGGAACCGGTTTGTCACTGCAGCAGGCACTCCAGACACTGAATAGCGTAAGACAGCTAATGCGGTTCCTGAGTGTCCGGTGCCGTGCCGCGGTCACCGACATTTGCATTGAGGGTCTTGTGTTGACGACGGACGCGGGGCTACGGTTGCGTTATCTTCCCGCCCTAGTTCCCATGGATGAGCCGGCATATGTCAGTTGCAGTGACGGTATGACTCCGATTGAGGGTTCCGAGACGGAGAAAGCCTCGGAACAAACCAGTGTTTTCCTGTGGGGTGCAATGCTCCACGCCTTGGTGACTGGAGAGCCGCTCTCTGCCGAGGGATTGGACGCCAATGCATTGGCGCGGCTGCGCGTGCCGGGCCTGCCTCAATTGCTCGCTGCCACGCTGGAACAGCAGCATCCCTGTCCTGATCTACGGGCCCTGCAAGACATCTGTCGCGACTTCATGGTCTCTCCGGCTCCCCGCTACATGGTCGGAGCGGCTACCACGGTTGGACTCAATCCGGATCGACTGTGCAACGAGGACAGCTATGGGGTTGTACATAGCCAGTGCGAGTACCACGATTCCCGTCCGCAACTGGTCCGGGCCTGCGTAGCCGATGGCATGGGAGGCGAGGAAGCCGGCGAAGTCGCCAGCAAGGCCGCTGTGGACGCCTTCTGTCATGAGACTACCCCTGCAAGCCTCTCGGAGGCCGAAGAACAGATTCGGTGGACCCGGAGTTTGGGCTGGACCGCGAACCGCGCCGTCCTTGAAGCCCTTGCGGGCTCCAGCGGGGGTTGCACCCTTACGGGCGTGGTTGTGGTGGATGACTGTCTGACACTGGCCCATGTCGGCGATTCCCGCGCCTACCTGCATTCGCGGGAGCGGGGCTTGCAATTGCTGAGCCGCGATCATTCACAGATCAAGGCGCTTCTGGACAGCGGTCTGCTCACTGAGGACGAAGCAGCAGAGAGCGAAGACACCAACCAAATTCTGAGGGCTCTGGGGGATGGTCGGCAGGATGTGCTGCCGGAGGAATATGTGGATACCTTGGGCGGCTTGAAGGATCCGGCCGGCGAATCCGTGCACGAAGAGACGCTTGGGTTGCAGGTGGGCGACTTGGTGCTCCTGATGTCCGACGGCATCTGGGGTTCCTGGGAGTATCGGGAAAGAGTGATTTCGGAGGCACTCTCCGAAGTGATTACCGAGGCGGACCGTGAACCTCAGGCGGTCGCCGATTCCCTGGTGCAGATCGCACTGGATGCGGGAGCGGACGACAACGCCACTGTTGTGGTGCTGAAACGAGTGGGGTGATGCAAGTGGTTTCGTTCCGCACCCGCATCGATGCGTTGTCAACCCGGCTGTGGAACTCGGACTTGCGGGCCTATGTTCCCTACGCCTCCGTGGGGACCGTGACCTGTATCGTGGCCATTCTGGTCGCGGAGATCTTCGTGCAGGCAATGCAGCCTCCGCCTGTGGAGGTGAATTCCAACGATCCGCTGGCCATCGCGATCCTGATCGACACGTCCTCCAGCATGGAAGGCGAACCCATTGCGGAGGTGCGGGACGCATCCATCCGGTTTCTGGAGACTTGGGATCGGTCCCGAACCCATATCGCCGTCATACCGTTCAACACCTATGCTTCCATTTTCGAACCCATCCTGATGATGAATCAGCCTGCCAGTTCCCTGATCCCGGAGCTGCAGCGGTTGGAGGCGGCTGGTGGGACTGCCATGCAATTGGGCCTCCAGCAGGCACAAGCCGCGTTTGAGCGCATGGGGTCGTCGCGCAATGCGGTGATGTTGTTTACCGATGGTATGCCCAGCAGGCCGGGGCTGACGCAACAATTGGCTGCAGAGATGAGAGGGCACGGCACAGTGATCGTGGCCATTGGGTCCACCGGTGCCAACTATGGCTACCTGGAGCAGCTGACCGGACATTCCGACAATGTCTTCACCACCCGGCTGGGAGACTTTGCCAGTGCCTTCAACCGGGCTGCACAGGTCATAGCCACAAGTTCGTTCGGTACCGCGACGACTTCCCAGGGCCTCACGGTCGTGTTTGTGGTCTCGCTATTCCTGGCTGCCGCAATGTTGGCAACCGAAAACATGTGGGGCCTGCGCGGTAACTGGTGGCGGGACATGTGGTGGCTGCCCGTGGCCGGCGGAGTTGCAGGCTATGTGGGTGGTTTTGTGGGCGAATATGTGCTCCGCCTTGGGATTGTTACCTGGGGCTTGGTGGGGCTGTCGTGCGGTGCTGCGCTGGGACTGACAGATTTGGCAGGAGACCAATTTACCGGACCGCGTTCGCTGTTGCGTATTCCGCCCAAGTCGCGGCGGGGAGCCGTTTTCGGATCGATTGGCGGTCTGGTGGGTGGAATCGTCTTTGCCCTGTTCTTCCGCAATGTCAGCCTGGACTCCACTGGTGGAGAACTACAGGCCCTGTTCTCGCGTCTAGTGGGTTTTGCCATCCTGGGACTCGCGATTGGCCTAGCCATCAAGGTCGGGCAAGAACTGCTGAAGAGTTCCTGGCTGCTGGGGCTCTCCAAAGGCTTCTATGAAGGCAAGCAGTACATCTTGACCAAGACCCAGGTCTCGGTGGGGCGTTCCGGCAACAACGACATCAACCTGAACCAGGAGACGGACATTGGGGACCGTGTCGGGCACTTTGAGCTTGCCCAGGACACTTGGCACTTTGTTCCCACCTCTCGTGATGCGGCCGGTGCCGTAAGGGTTGATGGACAGGCGGTGACCGACCGGGTCCATCTGGCAGACGGCTCATCCATCCGTTTTGGCAACACTGAGTTCGTGTTTCAGAGTCGGGAGAGCCCCGGTACTGTCAGCCAGGCTGATCGGTGGGCACTGGTCGGGGATGACGAGGAATTCGAGTTGCCGGTGCAGGACCGCATCCTGTTGGGCAGCGATGAAGCGTGCGACATTGTTATTCGGGACTCATCGGTCGAAGGGCGACATGCTGTGCTTGAGTTCAGCCAGCACGACCTGAAACTGACAGCCCCAGGTGGTGGTTTCGTGTCGGTGAACGATGTTGCTTTGCCCCGGGATGGTCAGTTCTTGAAACAGGGCGACTTCATCATGTTGGGCAGCGTGGAACTCGGCTTGGTCAAGTTGTTCGATGTCTGACCGGTATCGGCCTGCCGGATCGGTCCGTGCCACGGACTTAGCGTAAGGAATTAAGCCCATGCCACCGGACATCTGTGCCATCTGCAACAGCCCGCGCTCCGACAGTGCGGGACCGTGCTCCGTCTGCGGGGCACCTCCCTCAGCTCCAACCCGCAATTTGCCTGCAGGCACCCACCTACAGAACGGAAGGTTCACCTTGGGTCGGGTCCTGGGGGAAGGTGGCTTCGGCATCACGTACCTGGGAGCACACCGCTACCTGAAGCGCACGGTCGCCATCAAGGAGTTATTTCCGGAGAGGGCGATGCGCCACGGCACCACTGTTTCGGTGCCTGACAGCCAGCAGCGGGAATTCCACATCGAGAAAGAGCGCGTGCTGGAGGAAGCGCGCGCCATCACCCGTCTCGATTCCCCGTACATTGTGGAGGTGCAGGACGCTTTCCTGGAAAACAACACCGCCTACATCGTCATGGAGTACCTGGAGGGGGAATCGCTGCAGGAGCGGATCGACGCTGTGGGTGCCTTGCCTCGGGATGATGTACACCGGATTGCCATGGCCGTTTGCGATGCTCTAACCGAGGTGCACCGGCACGATCTGCTGCACCGGGACATCAAGCCTGCCAACATCATGCTGACCCGCGACGGACGCGTTGTGCTGGTGGACTTCGGAGCGGCGCGGGTGTTTGACCAAGGGCAGACGGTCCGCCACACGCGAATTCTGGACATCGGCTACGCGGCTCCAGAGATGTACAGCACCCAGGCGCGTTTTGGTCCCTACACGGATCTGTTCTGCTTGGGTGGGACTCTGTTCCACGCCCTGACTGGCTCCCCTCCACCATCCGTCATGGACCTCCTGCAGGATGGACGCGTCGATCTTGAGTTCCCCAATGCGTTGCACGGTTCCCTAGGTACCGCCATTCGTCAGGCCCTGCAGGTTGCAGTCAAGGATCGGCCACAGTCCGCCCAAGCTTTTAAGTCGGCATTTTTGGGTTCTGTTGTTCCGATTGCAGAAGACAAACCGGCCTCAACCCCTCCTCCTAAACCTCAGTCGAATCCAACTGCAGTCATCCTGCGTGACACCATTCATGGGCACACGGCCGCAGTCTCGAGTGTGGTTTTCCATCCCAAGGAGTTGACGCTTGCCAGTGGTGGAAACGACCAGACCGTGCGCCTGTGGGATACGGCTACCTGCACTCTCCTGCAGACCCTGTGGGGCCATAAGGATGCGGTCCACAGTTTGGCGTTCAGTCCGGATGGGCGGATTCTGGCCAGCGGTAGCGCGGACGGCTTCGTGCGTTTATGGGATATCGCCAAAGGCACTCCGTGGAAGACTCCAGGAGGTCATGAGGATCGGATCCACAGTGTGACGTTTAGTCCGAACGGGCGAATTCTGGCCAGTGGTGGTGCAGACCGCACCGTACGCCTATGGGATCCGGACTCAGGCACATTCTTGCAAACTCTGTGGGGCCATGTGGATCGAGTCTTCAGCGTGGCGTTCAGCCCAAACGGACGCATCTTGGCGAGCGGTGGTGCGGACCGTACCATACGTCTGTGGGATGTGGATGCCGAGACTCTTCGCCACACGTTGAAGAATCCAAAGGGCAGTGTCTTCAGCGTGGCATTCAGTCCTGACGGGCAGACGCTGGCCAGCGGTGGTGAGGACGGCTTCGTTCGTATTTGGAACGCAACTACGGGTACTTGCCTCCAGACTTTGAAGTTGCGTACCGGAGGCGTCAACAGTTTGGCCTTCAGTCCCGACGGGCGTACTCTGGCTATCAGCAGTTTTCACCTGTGCCTGTGGGATGCGACTGCGGGTACACTACGGCAGACCTTGGCGAGCCAAACAGATCGAATCTACAGTGTGTCGTTTAGCCCCGACGGGCAGACCTTGGCCAGCGGCAGTGCCGATATGGTCGTACGTCTGTGGGAGTAGTACGGTGGATAGAGGTTCTGGTCGCCTGAGGCAGAGCTACAGCGGATTGAACGCCACGGATCAGCGTCATTGATAGAGAGCCAACTTGCCAATCAGGCAAAAGAGGAACAAGACAGAGTGAAACTCACTGATTTGGGTCTCAATCCTGCCCGATTGGCACTGTTGCGCTTGCTCTGTCATTCCTTGGAACTTTGTTCCCCTAGTTACTTCACATGTCTCTGCCATGAGTAGCACCACCTGCATAATTTGCGGCAGTGACTACGATACTAGCCTGAAGACCTGTCCGGTTTGCGGCGGGACGCCTTCGGCTCCGGATCCCGTTTTGCCCGACGGGACCGAATTGCATGGAGGTAAATACACCATTGTCCGAGTGTTGGGACAAGGTGGATTTGGTATCACCTACGAGGGTTATGATGAAATACTGCACCGTACCGTCGCCATCAAGGAACTGTTCCCAGAAAACGCGTTTCGTCAAGGCCTCTTGGTTACTGTACATGTAAGACGACAAGGTGAATTTGAGAGCGAACGCACACAAGTTGTAGATGAGGCCCGTCGCGTTGCGAAGTTCAACTCTCACTATATCGTAGATATTTATGACACATTTGAGGAGAATAATACTGCTTATATAGTTATGGAATTTCTGAGTGGGCGTTCCTTGGAAGCTGAGATCGATCAACTTGGACAACTTTCGGCCAATGATGTACAGAAGATTGCACTGGATCTGTGTGATGCGCTGGAGGAGGTGCATGGGAAAGACATGTTGCATCGCGACATCAAACCAGCCAATGTCATGCTGACTAACGACGGCCGGACAGTTCTGATTGACTTTGGTGCAGCGCGAGAGTTTGTGCTGTACCAAACATTGCAGCACACGCGGATTTTGGCACCAATGTTTGCAGCTCCGGAACAGTTTCTTGAAGAAGCAAAATTTGGACCCTATACTGACATATTTTTGTTGGGAGCAACATTGTTTTGTGCACTGACTGGTTTTCCTCCCAAAAGTGTCATGGAGCGCATGCAAGGCAATGAGGCTAGTTTAGTGATCTCTGGCGATCGCCAAGGACCGCTGGACAAGGCTATCCAGAGAGCCCTGAGCATTCCCATAGATGACCGGCCTCAAAGCATTGACGCATTCAGAGGTTTGCTGCAGTCGGATGGACACATGGGCAAATTGCCAAAACCAGTTGGTTCAAGTTTGAACTCTCTCCGGAATCGTGTTGGAAAATGGTGGAAATTCATTACGCTCCGTTGGGTTACCGCTGTTGCGATAGGCATCACCATTTTGTTGGCGGTTGTCATCAGTAGGTGTTCAATGCTGCAACGTCAAGCCAGTTTCAGTTTGTCTCCAAGTTTCACTACCACGCCCAGATCCGCACCCAGCGACACCCCTACACCTATCCTGACACCTACGTCGACGATGACCCGAACCCCTACACCGACACCCACCCGAACCCCCACGCCCACCCCTACACCGACACCCATAACAACGTTTTACACTCTCGGTGAACTGAATGATGTAATGGATGCGAATCCTGCGTCATTTCAGATGAGGTTTGTAGATAAGACAATTGGATTTGTGGGGGAGGTGGCGAAAATTGAGAACATGGAAAATTATTGGTTATTGGAAATAAAGCAACACAGAAGGCTCTGGCCTGACTATAACTTGAATTGTCACATTGATAAGGACCACGTACGGCAGGTGGCTCGGCTTGTGCCAGGCGATATGGTACAGGTTTCGGGAATTTTGAGTCAATTTGAAGATGATCCTTGGGACGCGTTGGAATGTCAAATACTCCGTATTGAGTGAAAGGTCGGTGTATTGTTTGAGGACTGTCAATTGGCTTGGTACTCACGTCGGAACAATCCCGTCGCGGACCTTCCCAAGGACGGGATCGAGTCGGTGGGAATGGCGTGCGGCCAGTCGGGCAAGAAGGCAAACTACAAGGCATCGGTCTTTGCGGCCTATCTAGGGCTCGGGTCGGCGGTCCTGGTGGCCCGGCCTCTCTATCTGCCCCAGTCCTGGGGCTGGGGGAAGAGCCATGCGGACTGGCACCGACGGACCGGTGTGTCGGCCAGCACGTCTCCCCGCGCCAAGCCGCGGCTAGCCCTGGACATGCTGAGCGACCTGGTGTCGGAGGGCTGGCTGCCGGTGCGCTGGGTGACCTGCGACGAGGGCATCAGTGTCAGCCACGCCTTTCTCGATGGTGTGGCTACCTTGGCGCTGGACTACCTAGCTGGGGTGACCTGCAACACTCATGTCTGGACGGCGCGTCCGGAGCTGGCGGGTCCCCTCGTGCCCTGTCTTTTCAGCCCCCTCGCGGGAGGTGGGTGTCGTGGCCGACGCGCTCCCGGCCGCAGCCTGGCGGCCCGTCGTCCTGTGGGAGGGGGCCAAGGGCCCCTCGTCCCTTTCCAGGTATGGAACCAATATCAACGAGATTGAAACAGTGCCTCCACGATCTCCGACTTTCGAACCCTACAAAACTGGGTTCATGATTGCACTTCCAGGCGTGCTCCCAAGTTTGTTAGCATTTCCGAAACACAGGCAACAGGAGACTGTCATGGGCCAGAAGACGAGAGTTGTAATCGTTGGCGGGGGGCACAACGGCCTGGTCGCTGCAGGTTATCTGGGAAGGGCTGGGCTCAACGTCCAGGTATTGGAGCGTAGGGACATCGTTGGTGGCGCCGTGGTGACTGAGGAGTGGTTTCCGGGCTACAAGATCTCCACCTGTTCCTACATCTGCCACATCCTCCAAAAGAAGGTGATCGACGACTTGGAGCTGCGCAAGCACGGCTTTCACATCTATCCCATTGACCCGTCGCGCGTCCACCCCTTCCCCAACGGGAAAGTATTTACTCTCTGGCACGACGACGCAAGAACCGCCGAGGAACTCCGGAAGCTGTCGCCGGAGGATGCCGATGCCTGGCCTGAATGGGCCGACTTTTGGCACCGTGCCGTTCGGATACTCAGCGACTACTACCTCGGCCCTCCTCCTTCGCTCGCCCAGCTTACCGAGAGGTTCCGTCAGGAGGGCGAGGAAGAGCTCCTGGAGACGCTGCTGACCGTCCCACTAAGGGACCTGATTGACCGCTACTTCATATCGGACGAAGTCAGGACCGCGGTAAGCACCGGGTCGGTTGACATGGGAGACATAAGCGCTCCCGGCAGCGCTTACATCACCGCACTCTATCGTTTCAGCGCCTTCCGGCAAGACACTGAGAATTACGGAATCGTACGCGGCGGCATGGGTTCCATCACCCAAGCGCTGGCCCGTTCCGCAGAGGCGTCGGGCGTGTCCATCAGGACGGGCGCGGCAGTAAGGCGCGTCCTGACGAACGGCGGCAGGGCCACAGGCGTCGTGCTCGAAGACGGTGAGGTAATTGAGGCCGACGTTGTCCTGTCGAACGCCGACCCGAAGCGGACCTTCCTCAAGCTCCTGAGTGAGACAGACATTGGTGAGGAGTTCACCAATGAGGTGAGATCACTTAAGACGCGGGCGGCCTCCGGCAAGTTTCTGTGCGCCCTGAAAGAACTGCCCGACTTGTCCGGCCACCTTGGCCCCGGGTACAACCCGGAGCACTTGGCGATGATGACTCTTTGCCCCACGGTTGACCAGTGTGAGAGCAGCTGGAACGATGCCAAGAACGGTCGGGTGCCCGACACGCCGATCATCCATCTCCAAATCCCTACCGTGTACGACAAGACGGTTTCCCCGGAGGGCTGCCACGTGCTGTCGCTGTGGGTCTACTTCCTGCCGCCCCATGTTCGGGACGGCTCGTGGGGTGAGATGCGCCAGCAGTTCGGGGAGCACCTCATCGACGAGGTGTCCAAGTATGCCCCGAATTTCAGGGACGCGATCATCGACTGGGTCCTGCTGACTCCGGAGGACATTGAGGAGCGCGTCGGCCTGACGGACGGCAACATAAGGCATCTTGACATGATCCCGCAGCAGATGATGTCACGCCGTCCGCTGCCGGGGTGGTCCGACTACCGGACGCCGATCGAAGGCTTATACCTGTGCGGAGCCGGGACGCATCCCGGCGGCGAGGTTACGGGTGCGCCAGGACACAACGCAGCCCACGTCGTACTGGGGGATCTGGACCGCTGAACATACGCGGCGTCTGGCGGCCCTACAGGGCAGAGGTCGTCGGCGAGCAAGGCTCCGTCATCCCCTGCTGTCCCGCCTATTGGCTTGGCTCAGGTCACCCACGCTGCCGCTGGCCCTCTGCCCTCATACAGGGGTTTCCGGCTGAGTTCCAGGGTGCAGTCACTGGTCTCGGTCTGCGGACAACAGGTCGTGCTCGCGGACAGTGTTGACCCGAGGCCAGGGCAGCGTTTGGGTGAGCGGTGCGCGGCTTGATGCTGGATCAGCGCAAGGTGGACGGCCGGGCCCACGCGAGCAACCTGATACAGAACCTTCACGCAATGCATCCCGCTTTACTGCGGGCATGACCTTTCGGTCGTGGCGAGTCTAGGTCCGTCGGTAGTCGTCCTTGGTGAAAGTCCAAGGGTCGAAGCCACCCATACGTCCGCAGTGGTTCAACATGGCCTCCACGTCCGCCGTCACAGCCCGCACCATGGTTTCCGGGTCCTGTTCCAGGTCCGGGTTGCCGTAGGCCTCGGGCCCGGCAAAGTCCGAGAGACCCTCAAGGTTGGCGGTTTGGGTTAGGCGGGGCACCAGGGTGTGGACATACTGGTGCAGGGACTCCAGGGTGTGGGTATGTGGAAAGGCGCGCCCGTGGGCCGCGATCACGGCCTTGTAGGCGTGTTCAAGGGCACTTTGGGCCTTTCCCCCCAGTTCGCTTTCCCATTCGGCGGGTTCGGGATAGTCTTCGGGACCCAGCCGGAATCCCAGTTGCATGCTCGTTAGGTTGCGCCGGGCGGTCCAGGCCCGTTCCATGACTTCCCTGCTGCGATGTTCGTCGGAGGGATTCGGGGTCTGTTCGCCACCGGTCGGAGGCCGGTATCTGAAACCCCTGGCGGTGACACCGTCTCGGGCGGCTTGAGCGGCCACGTGGTTGAGGCCATGCTGCATGAATTCAAAAAAGTCTGAAGCCAGGATGGTCACATCCACACCTGGTCCCCAATCCCCGTAGCCACGGCGCACGGCCCTGTCGGCGATCTCCCCGATGGCGTCGGGGCGTTTTCGGTCGGCCGGCACGACCACCAGCAGGTCAATGTCGGAGTGCGGGAGGTGGTCGCCGCGCGCTCGTGAACCGAATAGCAGCACCCGTTCCACGCCTTGGATTTCGGCCACGGCCTGCGCCACGGTCCGCGCCCGGGGATCGTGGGCGGTGTCGAGTATGCGGGGTGACTTCTCGTCAAGTCCGCGCTTCACATCCGAAGCAGGACTTGGCATCATCCGGTACAACATGACAGCAGGATGACCTTGCGGTTGCTGAATGATCCGATTGTACAGGGTTGGATTCGGTCTGATGGTTCCGATTCTCGCCCCATGTTCGCTTGAGAATTGATGATGGCCCATGCCTTCGTACCCCGACAGTCGACCGTGGCATACTTATCCAAGTACCCCTGCCAAGGGGGATGCGGGGTTTCGCAACGGATAGACAAATACGCATTAGGCCGATGGCGGATGCCTTGGAATGACGAAAACCCCGGCGCGATGACAGCCGAGGCTTGCTTGGTCATGTGGGGAGGCGCGGCCCCGGCCGACAGGAGGTGGATCCCGTGGCCCGTTCAATTGTACAGCCGGAAATGATCAACCGGACCGCCTACCGCGACCTACAGGATGCAGGCATGGACGCGTCCCAGGCGGAGGCGGTGGCCGCCCACTTGCCGGACTGGTCACAATTTGCGACCAAGCAGGATCTTGCGACTCTGCAGAGCGATCTGCGGAGCGAGATGAAGGATCTGCAGGCAACGCTGATTCGCTGGATGGTGGGCCTGTTTTTGACGTTCACTGCGGTTTTGGGTGCCCTGCTGACATCAAGCAACCTGCTGGGCTGACAGACCGAAACTGCTGCGCAGTGTGCCCGGTGTGGGCCTGGTCGTGGCCGCCGTGCTCATCGCCGAGGAGGCCCAGTAGCGCATCCTCCGGGGGGCATCAGAGGCGACGGCGCAACGCCAGCATGCCGCTGATGACCAACAACCCGGCCATCACCAGCGCACTGGCCAGTACGATGCCCATCGCCAAGGATAGGATGGTGCTGTCCTGTGTGGTGCCTTGACTCAGTGTCCACTCGTACCAGCCCCAGCCCTTGGTCTGCTCGAACTCAAGCCGGTAGTCGCCTGGAGCCAAACCGGTCAAGGGGAATTCCTTGTAGAAGTACTCCTGGTCGTTGCGTCGGGTGAACGACCAGTCTGTCACGGGCTCCAAGGCGGCAGCGTCCGACGAGGCCGCGGTCAGTCGAACCGTGACGTTACCCTCACCGTTGACGTTGACAATCCGGATCTTCCGGGCATCGGGGTCGAGAACCAGCATATCGCTTCTGATCGGATCGACCCGCGTCAGGACAAAGGCACCGTGTTCCAGCCGCAGGGTCGACTCCTTGTATTGCGAGTTCAACAACAGTACGGCGACAGACAGCAACACAAACAGAACCGAGGCTCCAAGCAGAAATGGCCGGGACAGGAGAAGCGACCGATAGGGATCTGTGGCTGTGGCACCGGCCGACTGTGCCTGCCTGCCGAAAGGTGTTCCCGTTTCTTGCCATGGTTGGTTCAAGTTCGGCAGTGCCGAAGGCATGGGCATGTTTGGCGTTGGCAAGCGCGGGCGCCGTTGCACCAGTCGTTCAAACCACCAGCGCCAGGCCATCCAAATCGGTGCTGCCACGAGCAGGCTGAACACCAGCATCACGGAGATGTCGGTGCCGATGGACCGCATGAGCACATCGCGCCAGCGGAACAGTTCCGGGGACTCGGCAATCCAAATCTGTATCTGGTTGCGCTGAAGCATCATCCAGACGGTGGCGGTCGCCCCGATGACGGCTGCCATGCCCCCGAAACTGACGAACCAGCGCCGGGTTTCCGTGAGTGAGCCGCTCAGGAACCAGCCGGTGGCGGCGACAATGCCCAGGACGGCGAAGACGATGAACGCCGGCCAAGCCGCAATCAGGCCGTTGACCGCGTTGCTGAATGTTCCGCCCAGGCTTTCCAGGACCAGTTCGCCGGCGGTCTTGTCCGTCAGGGCTTCGAGTTCGGATCCGGCTCGTGCCAATGTGTTGGCCAAGCCGTAGAACACTCCCACGACGGCAAAACCAAGATAGAGGATTCCAATCACGGAAGCCAAGGCCAGGACGTTGGAGGCCGCACCGAGCACCGCGGACCTGCCCAGTGTCTTGATGTCTACCGAGTGTTGCAACGGGATGCCCTTGACCCAACGCAGTTTCACCAATCCGCATGGATTGTACTGGGTAATCGGTACATCCGGGGCGAACCGCGTTCCATAGCTCCTGTCGCCTTCTCGTAAGCGGCATCGGTTTTTGATACGGCGAGCGGAGTCTCGCACCGGTATTCGCCGCCAATTCCCGGGATACGGTTGCAGTTTCGTAGATAATGATCTCACCGGGCACCTCATATTGGGAGCACCCACGTCATGACCACCGACACGGTTGTAAGGGAACAAGCACCCCCGGCCGACAGGGACCGGGTCCCCGAACCCGCCTCTGCCCCGGTGCCGCGCTGGACCTACCGCGACTGGCGCGTGCCGCCGAGCCGCGGCGACACATCTCCGGATGCCGCGCAGGCCGCGCGCCGCCGGCGCGCGAGCCACCGCATCCGGCATCCCGAGGCATGGCGGGAATACCTGGCGACTCTGCCCCACTACGATCCCGACTACGTCTACGACGAGGGCCATGAGTATGAAGTCGAGTGGACCACGGATCCCGACTACTGTGCGGACGATGCCTACCTCCACTGGTGCGTGTTCGACGAGGAGGGGTTCCTGATGCCGCCCCCTTCCAAGCACCGGGCCCTGATCGAGGCCGGGCAGGATATCTTGGGCGATGTCTTGGAGCCCGGCCGCATTCTCGACGAACCGGACTATCACTACCCCGAGGCCCTGGGGCGGGCAGCGGGCCTGCGCACGGAGGGCGGTGCCGTGCAGATCAAGGTGCAGCCGGATTTGGCGGTGTTGCCGGAAGGCTGGGACGACGGGCAGCTGCCCAAGTCTCGCACGCTGCACACCGACGGCAACCATCCGGTGCCGGACCTGATCGTGGAAATTGCTTCTCCGAGCACCGCGGCCCGGGATTGGGGCGGAAAGCGGGAACTGTACAAGGCTCTCGGTGTGCGCGAATATCTGATCCTGGACGCTGGTCGGCCGGATGGCGGAGACTTGCCAGCCCGGCCGGCGCGGTTGACACTGTACCGCTTGCGGGATGGGGACTACGTACAGGCAGAAGGTAGACAGGACCCGGCCTCGTCTCCGTCCGGTGCCGACGGGGCGGCCGAGGTCCTGGAGCCCGTGTACAGCGAGGTTTGTGGAACATCCCTGCGCTTGTTGCGGCCGGAGCCGGAGGCGCGGGTGTGCTTTCAGTGGCACGAACCGGCCACGGGACGCTGGCGCGACCGCGCGACCGATCAGGCGGCCGCCTTGCTCGCAAGCCGTGTTGAGGGCCATACCGAAGGCCGCGTTGAAACACTGTTGCAGATGCTGGAGCAAGTCTTGCCGGAGGCCACGTATCCCGGGGCGGTGGCGCGGGCGGCGCAGCACTGGTCGGCGGACGGTCTGCCGGCAGATGTCGAGGTGCGCGTGCTGGCGGCCGCGGCAGAGCCCGACCGTTGGCGGGACCACCTTGGCCTGCCAACGGACACCGACCGCACCTCACTGCCCCGGTAACCCCGGACACGCGACCCCAAGGGTTCCTGTTGTTCCGGGGGTGTTGCAATGAATGTGGAAATTGGTGCGGTGGCATACCGAGGCGCAAAGGGTTGGAAACGCGGAACCATCCTTCGATGACCCGGGATACCGTCAGGCGTCATCCCCAACGGTATCCGAACAGATCCGTGGACAACGTAGTGTCGGAACCTGAAACCAGAAGGGGCAGGATCTAATTTCGGCAAGCAAAGCAGAGGACACAGAACCATGAGGGAGCCTACGTCCTGGGATGGAGGCGAACATCAGAAGCTGGATGGGAAGTTTGGCCAGCCGCGTGAAGGGGCAGTCGGCGCCGATCAGTTGCGGGCGGTTCGACTGCAGTGGCATGAAGCCCCTCCGATGACGGAACGGGTGTTGCGCCAGTGGTGGGGCAATGTGCGCATGCGCTGGAACTGCCACTCCAACGCCATCGAGGGCGGCAGCCTGTCGTATGCGGACACGCTGGCCGTCCTGTCACACGGGCGCACTCCCGCCGGCGGCGGGACGAAACTGCTGGATGTGGACCAAATCCGAGGTCATAACGAGTCCGCGCGCATGTTGGTCGCAATGTACAACCGTCGTCACCGCGTGGACATCCCGGACCTGCATGCGGTACACAAAGCTATGTTGGTGCGCCCTTATCTGGCCTACAACACAATGGGGCAACCGATGGGATATGTACATCTGGGCCGGTTCAAAACACGCTTCAACGCGATCCGGACTTTGGATGGTTTGGTGGAGTTCCAACCTCCGGCGGCGGTCCCGCAGTTGGTGCCGAATCTCTTGGTGCGCATGAACCAGCGCATCGACATACTGGCCCACGATCCGCACGCGCTGGATCCCGCGTGGGCACTGGCTTCCCTGCATTGGGACTTCATTGCCATCCATCCGTATGACGACGGCAACGGACGCATGGTGCGCTGGTTGGTCAACTGGATGTGCGTGAACATGGGCTATCCACCTCTGGTCATCACCGTGGATCAGAGGGATGACTACTTTGAAACACTGGTCGGCATGGAACCCGGGAACATCCCTGCGGATGAAGCCGCAGTGCGTCCGCTGCGGGATTTCCTGGCATCGTGCTTGTTGGAGAGCTTGGAGTTTGCAACGGCTGTAGCGGAAGGATGTACCGATCCCACATGGGACAATGAAGATGCTGACCCCCGGCGTTCTCATCGGGAATCCAGCGTCTATCCGGCCGATGCCACCGTGCCGTGGCTGAGGTCCCAAGATCAGTCCGATAACACTGTCCTCAAGGACTGACCGCGGAGTGGATGGAGACGGGGTTTTCCGACGAACACGCACCCGAATTCGCTGACGATTGACTTGCTGGTGAACCTGCTTGGTCACATGCTCGAATGGAGCAATGCCCAACGGTCAGGTTGACCGCCTCGGCTGGTGGATTGTCCCTGGGTCGATGACGGGTTGTTTGCCTCAGGCTGCATGATTGATATTGGTCACGTTGCAGATCGCTGTTGCCGTTCTGATACTCGTTGGAAGGAGCAAACCAGGTCATGGGAGACGCAATCAAGGTCGGCATAGCCGGCTTCCTGGGTAGGGGCGGCAGCTTGGCGGCCGCGGTAGAGGGGCATCCCCATGCCCGGGTTCAAGCGGTGTGCGACATCGACGGAGAGAGGTTGGCTCCGGCGGCGGCCTTCATTGGTGCCGAGCCCTACATGGACTACGACCGGATGTTGGGCGAAGCGGATCTGGATGCCGTGATCCTGGGTACCCCGATGCAACTGCACGCGTCCCAGGCAGTGAAGGCCTTGGATCGCAACATCCATGTGCTCAGCGAGGTGGTGGCTGCCGTCTCCGTCGAAGAGTGCCGGGAATTGGTGGCGGCCCAGGCAAGGTCCTCGGCCACCTACATGCTTTCCGAGAACTACTGTTATACCAAGTCCAACATGCTGATCGAGGCGCTGGTCGTACAGGGCTTGTTCGGGACGGTCTACTACGCGGAGGGCGAGTACCTGCATGACCTGAAGGACCTCAACGAAATCACGAGGTGGCGACGTCGTTGGCAGACAGGGGTTGACGGCATTACCTACGGCACGCACAGTTTGGGACCCATTCTGCGGTGGATGCCCGGCGACCGGGTGGTGAACGTGTGTTGCCGGGGGAGCGGACACCATTACCGGGATCCGAGGGGCGATCCCTACGAAAACCAGGATACATGCGTCATGCTGGCCAAGACCAGACAGGGAGCCCTGATCAAGATTCGCGTGGACATGGTGTCAACCCGGCCGCATGCCATGCATAACTTCCAGCTTCAGGGGACGGATGGCGCATACGAATCGGCGCGTGTGGATTCGGAGGTCAACCGAGTTTGGCTTTCGGCATTGGACGACGGAAACAGGGAGTGGATGGACTTGAGCGAACTCGAAGGGAGATTTCTGCCCGATATGTGGCGTCAGGCATCTTCGGAAGCCGTGAAGTCCGGACACGGTGGGGGAGACCACTTCGTACTGGAGGACTTCATTGCGGTCGTCCGCGGGGAAAGGCAATGCCGCATTGACATCCACACCGCCATGGACATGACGTTGCCCGGCCTGATCAGTCAGGAGTCGATTGCCCGGGACGGCATTTGGCTTGAGGTTCCGGATTCCCGAACCTGGCAGAACTGAATGGGGCAGGGAAGGAGTGTGGTCGAACCGCAGGTGCTCGTGTTCGTCCCAATGGATACACTGTCTGCCTCTCCAGGGTCCGTTACCTCGCGCGAGACAAGATCAGTCGGGACCAACCGACTTGAGTCCCAGTTTATGGGTTCACGTGGCAAATGGACCCGGGGCAGTGCAAAGTCGCGGTTGGGGATCTCGGCGTGGTTGGAGGAGAACCCACCGAGACTCCCGGAGTCTAACTTCGCACTCTGGGGGGTTTGCTGCTGCGAAACGGCAACGCGACATAAACCGCAAACGCCTGCCGATCCTTGTTGACAACCTGATCGAAGGCCATGATCGCAAGCTCCGCCCAATGTATCCACTGGATCACTTCGGCCCGGGAAAACGATGCCGTAGGATCATAGTCTGCTTTTTCACGGAGGTATTGCATTTCAACAAAACACAGGGCAAAATCCTGAATTTAGGATGGAAAAAGTTTGATATAATCTTGCTTCATGCACTGATTCTTGATATTGCCGTGATTTATCGCACGATAGGCTTGCACCCAGGCTGGCTGGCTTCGTGCGGTTCTCGACTTTGCTGTCAGGGCATCGGCCACACATCGTGCCAGAGCATGGAATAACGCGTAGTAGATTGTGCTGACAGCCCGTTGCAACTCAACCGGATCGGGTCGCCCCGGCCTTGCGCCATGAGCACCTTCTGCCAAACGTCGAGCAAGCCGCAACAGCCTGTTCGGTGACATTACGCCCAAGCTTTTTGGAGCGCGCGCAAGAGACCCGGCCACTCCGACTTCAGTACGTATGAATAAAGGGGTACTCCCGGGTATCCCAGTTCAGTTGCCCGGGTCCAAAGATGCCTTTTCATGGACATTGTCTTGGCGGGATCAAGCTTGTTCATGTCACCTTCGAATACGATGTAGGTGCGGAGGAAGGAGATGTCGTCATCCTGATCGGCCCAAACCTCAATTGGGTCGAACTTGAACTCGTTTCCGAAGCGTTCATCCAGCATCTGTCTGACTTCATCAGCGAATACTTCCTCTTCGGTGGTCATTACGCCTCCTGGAAAATCGGTGATCCCGGGTCGCGCAGGCACTCTGTCCGGCTCGCAGCATGCTGTACTGGCTCCCCATGCCTTCTTGAACGCGCGCGACAGACTCGGCCACTCTGACTTCAACACGTACGAATGGAGGGGCACCCCCCGGTATCCCAGTTCGGTGGCCCGGGTCCACAGATACCTTTCCATAGGCAATGTTTTTGCAGGATCAAGCTTGTGCACGTCACCTTCGAACACGATGTAGACGCGGAGGAAGGGAATGTCGTCATCCTGATCGGCCCAAACCACAATCGGACCGAACTTGAACTCGTCTCCGAAGCGTTCGTCGAGCATCTGTTTGATTTCAACGGCGAACGCTTCCTCCTTGGTAGTCACAGTGCCTCCTGGAAATTAGGACAGTCCCATGCCGTTGCTCTGTCCCGATCGTAGCATGCTGTTCAGGCTCGGACCGCAGTGTCCCAAACAACCATGCATGGTCGGTCAGCATCGGTTTCTGCCTCCGTTGTTGTCCAAGACTTGACCCTGCGGGACCGGAGCCCGATTCTCATCAATGATTGGGTTGGTCCCGGAAGCAACGGGATGCGTCCGACTCTGTTGTGCAGTGTTCTGCAAGTGCAATCCGGTCTGGATGGATGCCGAGTGTTCTTCGCAACGTTCAGGCCGGCCCGGAGACGGATTGCCACCTTAACCATGGAAGTCGTCGGTTCTGCGCGGAGTACTACTACCACACGAATTACGACCAGTTGCCGGGTGGTGGTCTACGCGGGGCATTGGGCCCCTCTTTGGTGTCTTGGGTACCCCCTTGACTTCGTATGACCACGGAACGGCCCATCGGCGCGCTCGACGATCTGCAATGAGGGTTTCGCCTGGATCATGGCCGCTGCGGCACGACGATCCCGGGACTGCTGCAATCGGGATGGACTCAGTGCGAAGGCTGCTCTGAATGCGGCGGAAAGTAGGTTGGCAGCATTCGATCCCGGACCTTCCGATCGGGCTGTGGCCGGTCTGGAACGGACACGGTCCGTAGTATCCGGCTCGCAACTCGGCTGATCGGAGATTTTGCAAGTGATCGGGCAAAGGGCCGTATCGACATGCGAAATCCGGCGCGCCTGTCTGTGTATTACGATCTATAACATAGGTGTGTTGTCGGGGCTGGAGCCCGGATGGTTCTCCGGTCGTGTCCATCACCGCCCCGCGGTTTGGTCGGCGCATGGAGCCGGTCTGCACCTGTCGCAAGAAGCACCCGTTCCTTTCAGACCTTCAACGATGCATCCGGTGGAAGGCTGTTGTCTTGCCAGGGAACCCGGACTGACGTGAACTTCGTAAACTTCGATCTGAAGAATCTGAAAGGCGATATCTTTGGCGGCTTGACCTCAACGGTTGTTGGCCTGCCGGTAGCCCTGGCCTTTGGAGTTGCATCGGGGTTGGGGGCCTTGGCCGGCCTGTACGGTGCCATCGCGGTTGGATTCTTTGCGGCGTTCTTCGGGGGGACGCGGTCCCAAATCTCGGGTCCGACCGGCCCCATGGCCATCGTCATGTCGGCCGTCGTGGCCACGCATGCCGAAAACCTGGCACAGGCCTTTGTCATTGTCGTGATGGCGGGGATCATTCAGATTCTGCTCGGGGTGTTCAGGATCGGACGCTTTGTATCCTTCACTCCGTATTCGGTGATCTCCGGCTTCATGTCGGGGGTTGGCATCATCATCATGACGGTGCAGACCTTGCCCTTCCTGGGTTGGGCCGTGGCCGAGGGCGGTCCGATCGGTGCCATTCGCACCTGGCCCGAGGTGCTCCGAAATTTCGATCCCAAGGCCTTGGCCATCGGGGCGGCATCCCTGGTAGTGGCGGTGGCCCTGCCGGACAGGGCCCGCAAGTACGTGCCGCCGCCCCTGGCCGCGCTGGCCGCGGGTACATTGCTGGCCGTGGTCTGGCTGCGCGGCACACCGGTCATTGGGGAAGTTCCGACCGGCCTGCCCCAAATCCAGTGGCCCGTGTGGTCGCCCGACATGCTTGCCAAGTCCATTTCGCCGGCGATTACCATGGCCCTGCTGGGGTCCATCGACAGCCTGCTCACCTCCTTGGTGGCTGATGCCATGACCCGTACCAAACATAACCCGGATCGGGAACTAATCGGACAGGGCATCGGCAACCTCATGTCCGGCCTCATCGGCGGCGTCCCCGGGGCCGGTTCAACGGTCGGAACGGTGGTCAACCTGCGCGCCGGAGGGCGCACCGGGTTGTCGGGAATGATTCGGTCCGGCCTCCTGCTGGCATTGGTCATGGGGCTCGGAAAGTACGTGTCCGTCATTCCCCATGCGGCCCTGGCGGGAATCCTGCTCAAGGTCGGCTGGGACATCGTCGACTGGCGTTTCATGAAGCGCCTGCACAAGGTGCGGCCCGAACATCTTGTCGTCATGGTGCTGACACTCGGCCTGACCGTCTTCGTGGACCTGGTGACGGCGGTGGCCATCGGTCTGATTGCGGCCGGCATGGCTAGTTCCCGCCAGTTCGAAAGGTTGGAGCTCGACAGTGTGGTGTCGGTGCCGCTGCTCGATCAAACGTTCTTCGGAACCACCGGGACCCAGGTGGACGCGGACCCCTTCGCAGCGCATGTCGGAATGGTGCAACTCAACGGCAGCTTTACCGTTGCGTCCTCGGCCAAGCTGATCAACGTCATCAGCCAGGATGTTCAGGAGCACGAAGTCGTAATCCTTGACTTTACCGATACCGACCATGTGGACGACAGTGCGGCCCTGGTCATTGAACAACTGATTGACACGGCGATGGATGACGACACGGACTGCATCGTGACGGGGTTGGACGGCGATGCGGCTGCCACGTTGGCGGCCTTGAATGTGCTGCAACGAGTTCCGTCCGCACAGATTGTTGCCGCCGTGGAGGACGCCAGGCCGATCGCGGCCGGGCTGCTTGGCTTTGAGGTTCAGGAGACCGATGTGCATGCGGGTTAGGGTAAAGCGGCGGTGGCCTGAGCTGTATCACGGTTGTGGCCGACCACTGGGCAACGACCCGGTTTCGCGTTGGAATGGGGCCGGTTTGCGCTTGCCGCAAGACGTGCCGGTTTCTTTCGGGTCTGCAACGATGTATCCGATGGCAGGCCATCATATTCCCAGGGTATCCAGACTGACATGAGCTTCCTGAACTTCGATCTGAAGAACCTGAAGGGAGACTTCTTTGGCGGTTTGACCTCAACCGTCGTTGGCTTGCCCATCGCCCTGGCTTTCGGTGTTGCGTCGGGCATGGGTGCCTTGGCCGGACTGTACGGCGCCATTGCCGTTGGGTTCTTCGCGTCCATGTTCGGTGGAACCCGCTCCCAAATTTCGGGACCAACCGGTTCCATGACCGTGTTGATGGCTGCCATCATGGTCATGTACGCCGAAAACCTCACCCAGGCCATCGTCATCATCCTCATGGCGGGAGCCATTCAGATCCTGCTCGGGGTGTTCAGGATTGGACGCTTTGTGTCCTATACCCCTTATTCGGTGGTCTCGGGCTTCATGTCCGGCGTCGGGGTCATCATCATGGTGGTTCAGACCTTGCCCTTCCTGGGCTGGAACGTGGCCGAGGGCGGGCCGATCGGCGCCATCCGCGCGTGGCCCGAGACCATCCGCAACTTCGACGCCAAGGCCCTGGCCATCGGTGCCGTGTCCCTGGTGGTGGCGGTGGCGTTGCCGGAACGGGCGCGGAAGTACGTGCCGCCGCCCTTGGCCGCGTTGGCGGTGGGCACGCTGTTGGCGACCGCTTGGCTGAAGGGCACCCCGGTGATTGGGGAGGTACCGACCGGCCTGCCCCAAATCCAATGGCCCGCGTGGTCACCGGACCTGCTCACCGGAGCCATTGCGCCGGCGATCACGATGGCGCTGCTGGGATCCATCGACAGCCTGCTCACCTCGCTGGTGGCCGACGCGATGACCCGCACCCACCACAACCCGAATCGGGAACTGATCGGACAGGGCATCGGCAATTTTGCAGCAGGCCTCATTGGCGGTGTGCCCGGGGCCGGTTCGACCCCCGGCACGGTGGTGAACCTGCGTGCGGGGGGAAGCTCCGGCCTGTCCGGCATGTTGCGGTCCGGTCTGCTGCTGGCATTGGTCATGGGGCTCGGCAAGTATGTATCGGTGATTCCCCATGCGGCCCTGGCCGGAATCCTGCTCAAGGTTGGCTGGGACATCGTCGACTGGCGCTTCATGAAGCGCCTGCACAAGGTGCGACGGGAACATCTGATCGTCATGGTGTTGACACTCGGATTGACCGTTTTTGTGGATCTGGTGACCGCGGTGGCGTTCGGCCTGATTGCGGCCGGTTTCGCGAGTGCCCTTCAGTTTGAACGGATGGAACTCGACAGCGTGGTGTCGGTTCCGTTGCTCGACCAAACCTTCTTTGGCAGCACGGGGACCGATGTGGATGATGATCCCTTCTCCGCCCATGTCGGATTGGTCCAGCTCAACGGTACTTTCACGGTGGCATCCGCAACCAGGCTCATCAAAGTCATCAGCCTGGATGTTCAGGAGCATGAAGTCGTAATCCTTGACTTCACCGATACCCACTACGTGGACGACAGTGCGGCCCTGGTCATTGAGCAGCTGATCGACACCGCGCTGGATCAAGACACGGACTGCATCGTGACGGGGTTGGACGGTGATGCGGCCGCTACGTTGGAGGCCTTGAATGTGTTGGAACGGATTCCGTCCGCACAAATCGTCGCCTCCGTGGAGGATGCCAAGCCGATTGCGGCCGGGTTGCTGGGATTTGACGGTGGGCCGATCGTTGCAGGCAGGATCTAGGGCAGGGCGATGGAACCGTTCCAGCCCGTGTTTCACGCCCATAGGCTCCGGCTCTATGGGCTCCAGCCTTCGGCGCTACCCGCAGACGATGCCGTCCATCTTCTCGTCCACCAGCCTGGCCGGCTCTCGGATGTTGGAGTCCGTGAGCCGGTTCTCCCGAACCTTCGCCACCACCATCTCCTCAACGCGCCGGAGGACTGGGGGCGTCAAAGTCCTCCATGGCACGGAGAAGCTCCCGAGCGAGGCCGACGACATCCGCTTGAACGTCATCGTCACGCCCCCGGGTGATGAACTGTGCCGTCCCTATTGGGCCAAGGCCGTCGTGGTTGCAGAAGTCCGTTTCGATAACGGATAGGGCATCGTCGATGTAGGGGTTGGGCAGGAGGGCAGCCAGGCGCTCTGCAACCCCGGGGATGCCAATCCCTCTCCATACGTAGAAGAGGTCGTAAGCATCTTTATGCTCGGTCCTGTTGCCAAAGGCAAGAGCCTTGAGGACGGTGAAAGCGCCTGGACCGCATACCGGAATGTTTCGGGCGGCCCTTGCACCTGACGGAATGGTGCCGGACAGTTCTTTCCGGTACCGGTCTTCGAAGGCCAATGCGAGACCTGGCGTGACAATGGCGGCCAGGTCGGATTCGATGTGGAGGAGTGTGCCTCCCTCTCCCGTTTGATCGGTGGGAGGAATCAGGAAGTCCACCCCTACAGGATGGGCCCCGCTTGTGGTCCAGGACTGGAATTTCCTATTGCCTTGGTCATTGACATCCGGCTGCATTTCCGCGTCTCTCAACCTGACGTCCAGCTCTCGATAGCGCTCCTGATTCAAAATGGCCAAGGCCAAGCCCATGTCCAGGTCCATGGTGCCTGCATGGGGTTCCAGGTCTGACGGCAGGTTCTCTTGGTCGACGAGGAAATAGGGAACCAGTCCACCGACCACAACGATTTCGTCAAGGAGGTCATCCAGCTTGGTTGCCATGTGGAGGCATGTCTGGCGGACACGACCCAACTGCCTGCCGCTGTACCCATCTCTGCTCGATGGCTTAGAGAGTATCGTAGCCTCGTAAGAGTCGCCGCCGGATCTCTGCGGCGGCCTCCGACGCCCTTTCGGGATGGTCCTTCAAGTCGAGATATGCCTGCACTGGATGGACACAGCGTATGCCGTCGACGAACTCCACTCCGTCAAAGACGCCTTCGTCGTTGGGCACCACCAGCCAAGTGTTTGCTCCTCTGGGTTCTTCCCGGAATCCGAGAGCTTCCTTTATCCCCGCCGACGGGTGGTTTGCGAGATACACGGTTGCAAGACGGAATCCGGCGTGCCGTGTCCACAACCACGCTGCGGCGAGCGCTGTCGCCGCATGGGGCGCGTCGGCCTTGGACAGGATTTTGGCGATGAAATGGGTCAGCGACTCGCCTCCCCCGGCTGAAATGTGGCCCCGGATCACTTCATGCCTGTCAAACCTGTACTCTTCCCGCCAAGCGTCCAGCAGCGTCCCCGGGTCTGCGGCACGGATGCCGTCCGCTTCCCGTGCCACGAGACCGGCTTCCAGGAGTTTGCCTACGACGCGGCTCACGTGTCCCTCGTTCAAGCCGGTGCTGGAGGCTATTGCGCGCTGCCTCACAGCCTTGGCAGGCTCCATGAGCAACCGTCGCGCTATGCGAGAGCCCTTCGGTCCGAATGCGCTTTCCGGCCGTCCGGGCCGGCGGAACCGGTTGGGATGCCCCAGGTTCTGATAGAAGATGCCGGGAACAACGATCCTGGCGTTTCCCGACAGGTCCAGCCAGGGAAGTTCGGCCTGTGCACAACGCTTCTGTGCCGCCTCCCCCATGTAAGGGACTGCCAGGAGCGGAGTCACCTCATGGGGGAAGCTGCTTTGGGCCATCCTCAGTTGACGAATTGCATCGGCGACTGGGCCCAGGGAGCCCGACCTCCTCCATTCCAGAACGAAGGAATGGCCTTGAATTGAGAAGACGGCATCCCATCTATGACCGTCATTTGTGCGAACACCGAGCTTGGCCTCCTCAGCTGGCTCGGAGATGCCAAAGATGTCCGCGAGGCGCTCTCCGGCTTGCCGGATGGCTGGAGCTTCGCGTGGGACCTTCATGATTGCTTTTATACCAGCCCTTGCGCATTTGCGCAAGGTATATTATATAGACAAGTTTACCTGGCAGCGCCGGTGATCCGAACCCGGTTCCCGCCGTCCAGGTGTCGGGGCCGTGGCCGAGGTCGGTCGAGGCTACCCTTGTGCTCCGACTGCGCTTCTACGGAACGGTTCCATGCGGCCGTAGGTGAGTGAGCGCCACAGCCACTCCAGCGGACCGTAGCGGAACCGGTTCAGCCACCACGGGGAAAGGATGATCTGCAACACCCATACGCCCAGGATGAAGACGGTCTGTTCCAGACGGCTGGTCGTTCCGTATAGGCCGCCGCCAAATCCCTGGAAGACGGCTACGCAGATCACGGTATGCATGATGTAGTTGGTGAAGGCCATGCGGCCCACCGCGGCGAGGCGCCGGCGCAAACCGGGCAGCCAGTCCCGCCGTTCCGCCAGCATGACGGCACCTATGTAGCCGGCACTCACCAGAATGCTGGCCCAGTAGTTGTACTGGTAGCCGCCACCGTAGAAGGCGTGGGCCGCGTCCCAGTCCATTTGGATGCGGTCCCAGACGCCAAACGCCACAAGCGGGAGGCCCACGAGCAGGCCGACCGTGGCCATTCCCATGTAGGTCCGGTCGGATCGTTCGGCCGTGAACAGCCGCAGCTTCCAGGCGGCCATGCCCATGAGCATGAGGCCCGCTGCCCTCCAAAAGCCCCACACCAAAATTAAAATCACCGCCTTCTCGGGTGCGGCTGCAAGCCTGTGCCGGACCTGAACCGGATAAGGTTCGTGGCGCAGGGCAATGTCGGCATTGATTTCGTCCGCGGACGGCGCGTAGTCGGCATACATGGCTGCCACGTCACTCTCGGGCAAGAAGGGCATCGCGAGTCCCACACCAAGAATTAGAACTGCATGGACGGCAATCATCGCCAGGCCGGTTATGGTCAGGAACATCGCGGATCGGTTTCGCAGCCAGTACACGGCCATGCCGGACAGCGCGTAGAGGATCAGGATGTCCCCGTCCCACAGCAGACCATAGTGCAGCAGGCCAAAGGCGAGCAGCCACAGGGACCGGCGCAGAAACACGCCGGTGGGCCTCATGCCCCTGTTCTCCAGGTTGGTCGTGAAGAGCAGGATGCCGGCGCCGTACAGCGGCGAGAAGATGGTCATGAACTTCTGGTCGGCAAGGACGTGCGAAACCACCCAAATCCACTTCTCGATGCCTTCGAACGAACCGTGCACCGTGGGGTTGAACAGGATCCTGTCGGGGTTGGCGAAGGCAATCATGTTCATGGGCAGGATGCCCAGCAGGGCGAAGCCCCGCAACGCATCGATGACCTGGATGCGCCGTGCCCGGGGACCGGGCTGCCCCCGCCGTGGGGCCGGGGATTCGGATGGTGGCTGCGGCATGGTGTTGGATCCTGTTTGACCGTGTCTGCGGAAGCCGGAGAATCATGAGGGGTGCCCCGATCGGGGCACCCCTCATTGGATCACGGATGTGGGTTGGTCTACGAACCGGCTTCCATTTCGGCGGCCAGGAACTCGTTGGTCTCGTCCTCAAGGGCCTGCAGGGCCTCTTCCAGCCCTTCCTGACCCTCGGTGAAGATCGGATCCATGTGCTTGAGCCAGATGGCGTCCCATTCCTGGTATCCGGGCCAGTAGGGGAACGTGCTCTGGTTTTCGGCCGGAATGTCCACGAAGACATTCTGGAAGTTCGGAATCAGCTCCGCGGTCTCGCCCTGTGGCAGACCCCATTCCCAGAAGGACTTGCGGGACACAATCATGCTGCCCATGACGCCGGTGGTCGGCAGCAGATCCGGGTTGGACAGGCCGTAGCGGATCAGCTCGTAGGCGGTATCCGGATAGCGGGAGCCGGTCGGCACGAACCAGCCGGAGTTCCCGGCGAAGGCCACCCGGCCTTCGGGGCCCCGCGGCCAGGCGTAGACGCCCCAGGGGAACGGATTGTCGGTGCCCGAGATGGCCTCTTCCATGCGGAAGGCGGTGTCGTTCAGCGCCCGGTGCATCGCCACGCGCCCGGAGGCGAACGCGAACTCGCTGGTCAGGCCCATCGACTGCGTGTCTTCCGGTGTTGGCATGGCACGGTGCTTCCAGCGCAGGTCCCACAGCAGATTGGCTGCCGTAACCACGCCGTCATTGGTGAAGCTGGCCTGCGACATGTCGTCGTTGAAGTACCAGCCGCCGAAGGCCTGGGCTATGTTCCAAACCGTGCTGGCCCCGGGTCCGATGTTGGCACCCCAGACGGGCATGCCATTGTCATCCTCGCCGGTGACGGCGATCGCGGTTTCCACGAAGTCGTTCCACGTCCAGTCCGGATCGGCCGGATAGCCGCCAACGACCTCGTCCAGCAGACCCCGGTTGGCATAGATGCCAATCGTGGCCCAGTCGTAGGGAATGGCATAGACCGTGCCGTTCCAGCTCATGGTCTTGACCGAAGCTTCCCACCAGTCGTCCGGCCAGCCGTCCGGCGGATAGGCGTTCAGGTAGTCGGTCAGATCGACCGACCAGCCCTTGGAGGGGAATACCTGACCGCGGGACTGATGCTGCCAAGCCATGTCGGGCGGAGTGCCCGCCGCCATCAGGGTCGGGAGCTTGGTCCAGTACTCGCCCCACGGGATACCCCACTCCACCTCGGGCTCCAGGCCCGGATAGAAGGCGTCGAAGAACTCGTTGATGTGGAGCAGGAACTTCCGGATTTCTCCTTCATCCTCCCAGCTCATGATCTTGAAGTCTCCGGTTGCGTCCCGATCACCCATGCCGGTAAGCCAGCGGGCCGCGGCCTCGGAATCGACCGCTTCACCCGCGGCCGTGTCCTCCGCCGCCGGCGGCGTGGGAGCCACGCAGGCGGCCAGTGCCACAGTCGAAGCTGCGGCACCCACCTGCAGGAAACGCCTCCGGCTCAGCAGGTACCTTCTCTTTTCGTCCATCGTCATTACCTCCCGGTTCAAAACGGACATTGTTAAAACAGGGTAGGGCTCCCAAGGGGGAGCACGTCAGAATCCGAGTTCGATGGTCCCGTCGAAGTCCTTGAACATGAGCTGCAGACCCGTGGCACTGTCCGGGACCAGGAAAGTGACCACGCCGCGCCGGCTTTTGCCCGGTTGCAGGGGACTGTCCAACACAATGGAGTAGCCCTCCTTGCTCCCGTCCTGTTCCAGGTATGCAACCTGATGGGCCGAGATGCTGGCGCTGTACTCGTTGCCGGCCGCGTCCCTGACTTGGAGCAGGCTGCGATCCACAACCTTGAGTACCGTTCCCGTATTGGAGAGATCAAGGAACACGAGGAGATAGATGTTCTCGTCCTCGGCTTGATAGGTGATGTTGCCCTTGCCCAGGATCAGGTGCTTTTCCGGAGCGTCGGCCAGGTTGACCTTCCAGCCGTCGCCTTCGATGGTGGCACTCAAGTCGATTGCCTCGGCATCCGCCGCTTCGCCTCCGCCCCCGCCGCCGCACGCCGCGGCCGCCAGCGCGAAGACAAGGCACAGGAACAATGCAGGGATGAGCCGTGGAACGGTGCCCATGGGATTCGCTACCCTTTCAGTCCGGTGGTGACGATGCCGCGCACATAGTATTTCTGGCCGACCAGGAACAGCACCATGATTGGCAGGACACTGACGACCGATGCGGCCATGACGAGGTGCCACGGCGTCTTCATGGCGGTCATGCCCCGGAAGGCCGCCATGCCCAGCGAGATCGTCTTCTTTTCCAGGCTGCTGATGATGATCAACGGCCAGAGAAAGGCGTTCCAGCTGTCCATGAAGGTGAAGATGCCCAGGGTCGCCAGGGCCGGCCCGGTGAGCGGCAGGATGATGCGGTAGTAGATCTGGAAGAAGCTGGCGCCGTCGATCAGGCCGGCATCCTCGAGTTCCCTGGGGATGGTGAGCATGAACTGCCGCATCAGGAACGTGCCCCAGGCACTGAACATGCCCGGGACGATCAGGGCCTGCAACTGGTCCACCCACTGGAAGGTGCGCATCAGGACGAACAGCGGAATCATCCGCACCGCAAACGGCACCATCATCGTGGAGAGGTAGATCAGGAAGATCGTGTCCCGGTGGCGGAACCGCAGGCGGGCGAACGCGTAGCCGGCCAGGGAGGAGGTGAACAGGACCCCGGCCGTCTCCAGCGAGGAGACGAAGAAGCTGTTGCGGAAGAACAGGTGGAACGGCAGCCGCCGCCAAATCTCAAGGTAGTTCGTCCACTGCCACGTGCTCGGGATGAACGTGGGCGGAAAGTTGAACAGGCCGCCGAATTCCTTGAAGGAACTGGAGACCATCCAGAAGAACGGCAGGATGAAGATGATGCTGCCGACGAGCAGGCCGGCCCATACCACCGCGTCGACAAGCAACGTTTGGGACCGGCGGCCCAGTCCGGCCATCGACCGCGTGCCGGCCGGGACGGCAATCTGTTCGGGTTGGACGGCTTCGGCTTTCATGGAAGTTGTGGCAGTTGGCTCGGGCTAGGCGATCAGTCCTGCGTAAACCCGTGCACCCAGGTCTTGGCTGAGGTCCACTGAATCAGCGTGATGAACAGAATACAGAGGAACAGCACGAAGGCCATCGACGAGGCATAGCCCATCTTGAAGTAGCGGAAGCCGTTGTTGAAGATGTGCAGGACCAGCGTTGTGGTGGCAAACGACGGTCCCCCGTTGGTCATGATGTAGAACTGGTCGAAGCCTTGGAAAGCGCCGATGAACGAGGTGGTCAGCACGAAAAACGTTGTCGGCGACAGCATGGGAATCGTGATCTTGACCAGCCTGTACCAGCTGTTGGCACCGTCCATGACGGCCGCCTCGTACAGCTCGGCCGGTACGCCCTGCAACCCCGCCAGGAAAATCAGCATGGCATAGCCGATGCCCTTCCAGTTGCTCATGATGATCAGGGCCGGCATGGCGGACTTGCTGTTGAAGAGCCAGTTGGGACCCTGGATGCCAATCAGGCTGAGCAGGTAGTTGATGATGCCGAACTCGGGGTGGTAGATCCAGGCCCAGACGATGGCAGCGGCCACGGTCAGGGTGACGTGCGGCAGGAAGTAAATGAGCCGAAAGGCAAACACCCCCCGCATGGGCCGGTTGACACCCAGGGCCAGGACAAATGCCAGGAAGACCCCGGTGGGCACGGCCACAAAAGCGTAGTAGAAGGTGTTGCCGAATGCCTTGACGAAAATGTCGTCGCCGATCATGGCCCGGAAATTCGCCAGGCCGGCAAAGGTGGGGGGCGCGCTCAACTCCCACTCGGTGAAGGTGAGGTAGATCGCAGCCAGGATCGGGAAAACCAGGAAGACCAGGAAACCGATCAGGTTGGGCAGGATGAACAGGTAGCCTGCCAGTTCTTCCTTGCGTTGCAAACCGGACAGCTTGGCGGCCATGGCGGGACGGGAAAGGATGAACGACGCCTCAAGGGCGGACGAACAAGACGATTCAGCACTGAATGCTCGGACGGCCGATTATAGCGCAGGCTATCGAGAGTGCGGCGGAATGGATCCAACTTCAACGGAACAGCGCTCTTTCCCGCACCACCCGGGACTTGGCTCTGATACCAGTTGAGCGTCTGCCGGTTTTCCGAGGTCAGCACCGTCATTTGGCTGCGGTACTGACCTCGTTTCCCGGTTCTGCCTGCAGTTTTGAAGCAAGGGTCTGTGCACGTGTCGCCAGTTACAACAGACTTGGCCACCCAACCGTGATGCCGCTCGATGACTGGTCCGACCGGGCAGGGGTGTACTGACCCAACACAGTCACACGACTGCCGGCAGGCTGCCGATGGGTATCGGGGCTGGTGGAGTGGCCGAATGCATGGTAGGTCAAGACCGTCCCCAACTTCTCCGATGTCCTGGCCTGCGTCCAGAGGGCGTGGCGGACGCAGGCCCCGCCTTTTTCCATATCCCCGGCCGCTGACATCCGCAAACATCCCCAGCCGCCGCCTGCTCCGTGCCTGGCCGCCCTCTGTTGCTCGGCCCAAAACGCTCCCGACTCCTCAGCGCCCGCCCGGACTTTGTACAAAGTCCGGGCTTGGGCGGCAACTGTTCCGGTACCCCTGTTCGAGCGGCCTGAGGGGCGGGGATGCGACGGTATCGGGTTAGGGTGCATCGGGGTCCAGCCACAGGAGGTCGAGGAGGTTTGGCCCCGGCGTGCGGGAAGAAATCCCAGGCCGCAAACCAGCGGCAATCGAATGCGGGCCCCTACAAGGCAAGACCCGTTTATCTCGCCAAGTCCTCGACCGTCATGTCGCCCGGCAGAACACCCTCGTAGGTGATGAGGTTGCCGAGACGCACCCATCGGCCCCCTTCGGCTCGTACCAGGAAACCCCCTTGTACGGGATCGCGGTCGGTGGGGCTGGTGTTGAGAGGCCCAAGGCAAATGGAGCACCAAAAATCGGTGATTGACTCGGCGGCTTCGATCAGGCCCTCGCGGGTAAGGTCCCGACCCGCCTTTCTCAGGGTTTCCTCCACCAACTCTCCGATGTACTGGCCGTACAGGGTCAAGGTGTTGCCGTTCTCCGCTCCCATGTAGTCCTGGACCAATTTATGGTGTTGGGCGACGGCGGGGTCGTCGATTTCAAAGGCCGATTTGAGGTATCCAAGGGACACGGTGCCTTCGATGACCTCCGGGCCGGCCAGGAGCACGGTCAATTCGTTGGCACTGACCAAACTCAAAACAAAGGGTACGTCCCAATTCAGGTTCAGACGCGCGTGTTTGATCGCGGTGGCGAAATGTTGGGGCGTGGCCCAGATGGCAATCACGTCGACTCCCGCCGCGTGGAGGCGATCCACCTGGGAGGCCAGGTCCACATCCAGGACTTCGTGGGTTTCTTCCCCCACAATGTCCAGGGCATCGCCCACTCCCCGCCTGATGCCGGTCATTCCGTCGGCGCCGAAATCGTCGTTCTGGCCCATCAAGCCCAACTTTAGCCCGGGGTAGGTCTCCGCGATATGTTGCCCCAGGATTATCCCCTCGCCCACGTAGTTGGGGATGGAGCCAAAGACCGTGGGTCTGGCCTCCGGGTCCTTCACCCACTCGGTAGCTCCGGTCGCCACGAACAGGTCGGGCACTCCGTTTTCCTGAAGATAGTCCACAACCTGCAAGTGGGTGGGGGTTCCAAATCCATTGATCAAGGCGAAGATTTGATCTTCCTCCACCAGCTTGCGGACCAGGTCGACCGTCTTGGGAGGCGAGTAGCTGTCGTCTTCGATCAGAAACTTGATTGTCCTGCCGTTGACGCCCCCCTTGGTCTCGTTCACGTAATCGAAGTAGGCGTTGATGGCTAAAGCGATTTGAGAATACACGGCGACGGGTCCGGTAAGCGCGGTGTGAGTTCCCAGCACCACCTCATCGTCCGTAACCCCGGGTACCGGTGCCTCTTCGGTAGGCACCGGAAATTCTCCGACACCCTCCACGCATGCGGCTCCCAGGAACATCGCCGCGAGCAATCCGGCAACAATCCATGTCCAAGCTTTACCCGAGAGAGTCATGTCGTCGCTCCTATTGTGCTGCACATTACGTTGAACGGGTTCGGATGTGACCTTATACCACACTCCGGCTGTCGCTTTGGAGAGCCGGAGGCTTGCTTGGATGTCGAACGGCGACGGCGCAAACCCGTACACGGGCCAACACCAGGCGTCATGACCCGGACGACCAGAACCTTCCGAGGTTCCATCTCCGGAGTTTGGGCCACATAAGCCTTTGGAAAAATCCCGCGATACCCTTGGGAAAAAGAACGATCACCGCGATCAGGGACGCCCCGTAGAAAACGTTCCGCAGGTTGTTGGCCCCCGGCACGAACTCGGCCAAAGTGCTGATGGCTTCAGACTGGAAGGTTAAGAACAACGCTGCGACTATGGAACCAAGCACACTGCCCAGTCCTCCAATCACTATCGCCACCAGGAAGAATATCGAGTCTATGAGACCGAGGCTGTCGGGAGAGACGAATCCCTGTACGGCAAAGAAAAGCCCTCCCCCAATGCCCGCATACAGCGAACTGATGCCGAAGGCCAACGCCTTATGCCTCGGCACGTCGATTCCCATCTGTTCCGCGCCCACCTCGCTGTCCCGCAAGGCTACGAACGCCCGGCCCATGCGGCTCCGCGTCAGGTTCAGGAACAAGACTGTCATGGCCACCGCCGCGGCCATCGCGACGTAATACATCCACTCCCGGCCGTCCAGTACGCCCTCTAGAAAGCCGGGAGGCTCCACCGCGTCTCCCCTAATGCCCAACGCCCCCTGGGTCCACCGGGTCAGCGCATTCAATTTGAGGATTTGGGGAAAGGCCAACATCAAACCGAACGTGGCAATGGCCAGGTAAGGCCCTCTCAAGCGCACTGCGGGGATGCCTATCGTCACCCACCCCACGACGGCGGTCGCCGCCCCCGACAAGCCGATGGCACCCCACAAGGGGAAGGCGTATTGTTGGGAGAGCACCGCCGTCAGGTATGCGCTGGCCAGGACCAGCGCCGCGTGTCCGAACGAGACCTGTCCGCTATATCCGGTCAGTAGGTTCATGCCAAGCAGAACGAGCAGCCAAACGGCAAACATGGTGGCGTTGAAGGTTCGGAATTCACTCAGAAACACTCTGAAGAAAGGCCACTCGTGCAGGAAGGGAAACACCACCAGGAACATGCCCAGCAGCAGCAACCCTATCGGCTTGAGTCCGGGCGGGAGGGCTTGCACCGGCTACACGCGCATCCGGACGGGTCGCCCGAAAATGCCATTGGGCCGCACCATCAGCACCAGCACAATCACGGCGAAGGCCACGGCCAAGTCGATGCTGCCTACGCTGGAAGGCGTATAGGTGCCGGCCAAATTCTTCACAACTCCGATGCTCAACCCGCCGACCACGGCTCCGACAGGGCTGTCCAAGCCGCCCAGCACCGCCGCCGCCAAGGCGAACAGCACAACAAAAAACATCGTCCGGATGTCAAGCCCCAGGCTTTGGGCCGCCAGTATTCCGGCTATGGCGCCCACTGCGGTGCCCAAACCCCAACCCGTGCTCAACATGCGGCCCACCGGGATGCCCACCAACCGGCTGGCCAGCCGGTTTAGGGCCGTTGCCCGTAACGCCAGACCAAACCTGGTGCATTGGAACAGCAGATACAACAAGGCCGTAGTTACGATGGAAACCACCAGGATGCCCAGGTTCAGACGCCCGATGCACACCCCGCCAACGCAAGACGCGCCCCCGCTGAAGAAGCTGAAGGGGCCGAAACTCTTGGGCAACGGTCCCCAAATATACAAGGCCAACCCGTCGAAAATGAGGAACAGCCCCATCGCCACAATAAGAGAGTTGAGGTCGGATGTTCCTTCCACCCGCCTCACGATCAGCCACTCGACCAAGGCCCCCATCGCCAGCGCGGACAACAGGGTCAGCAAGACCGCCGGCCAGAAGCCCATGCCCGTGCTCATCGCCGACCAAGCGACGAACGTCGAGAACATGGCCATCTGCCCTTGGGCAAAGTTGAGGGTGCCGGTGGAGCGGTAGATCAACACGATGCCGAGAGCCAGGATGGCGAACATGCTTCCGCTGGCGACGCCGCCGATTAGCTGTTGCAGAAAGAGGTCCATGGCAGTTCCCATTGCGGCTCAAGCGACGCTCAGTGGCCCAGGTAAGCGCTGCGCACCTCTTCGTTGTCCAGTAAATTCCGGGCGGTGTCGCCCAGCACCACCTTGCCCACTTCCAACACGTAGCCATACCCGGAAATTCCCACCGCCAAGTCGGCGGCCTGTTCGGCCAGCAGCACCGATATGCCCTCCGCCTTGCTCAAGCTCATGATGCCGGCAAACAATTCTTGGACCAGAAGCGGCGCCAAGCCCAACGAAGGTTCGTCCATGAGCAACAGCCGGGGCCGCGCCATCAACGCCCGCCCGATGACCAGCATCTGTTGCTCGCCGCCACTCAGCAGATAAGACGACAATTCAAGCCTCTCACGCAGGGCGGGAAAGTAGGTGAGCACCCGCTCCAGTTGATTATCAAAGCCCTTGCCCTCCCCTTGGGTGTACGCACCCAGGCGCAGGTTCTCCAACACCGTCATCTCGCCGAACAACTGGCGTCCCTCGAGTGTCGCGCCTATGCCCAACCTCACGATGGCCTCGGTGGACAACCCGGCAATCTCCCGGCCTTCAAAATCGATGGATCCGGCCTGGATCGGCAAGAGACCCGCCACCGCGCGAATGGTGGTGCTCTTGCCGGACCCGTTGGCTCCGAGAAGAGTCACGATGTGGCCTTCCGGCACTTCCAACGAGACTCCGTGCAAGGCGGGGGCTTGGCCGTAAGAGACGTGAATGTCCTTAACCGTCAACATGCGGCGCACCAAGGTACGTCTGGATTACCAGAGGATCACGGCGCACTTCTGTCGGCGTCCCGTCGGCAATCTTTCTGCCGAAATCGAGTACGCATACCCTGTCGGAGATGTCCATCACCAATCCCATGCGGTGCTCCACCAGCAATACCGCAACTCCCAACTCGTCTCGGATTCTCCGGACAATGCGGGCTATGGAGTCCACTTGTTGGTGGGTCAGGCCGCCCGCAGGCTCGTCGAGCAGAGCCAGCTTGGGCCGGGAAACCAGGGCCCTGGCTATCTCCACACGCTTTTTTACGTCGTAAGACAGTGCGTGGACGGGTATGTCCCGGACCTGCGTCAGCTCCATCAGCTCCAAAGTGTCCTCTGCCCGCGAACGAGCCTCCGTCTCCTGGCGCATTTGTCTGGGAAGGCGGAAAACCGCATCCAGAACACTGTACCGAATTTTCGAGTGTTGCCCCACCAGCAGGTTGTCCAACACGGACATCGAGGAAAACAGTTCCAGATTTTGAAAGGTGCGCGCCACGCCGTTGGCGACAATCTGGTGGGGCCTCATTTTGAGCAGATCCCGGCCCATGAACCGAATGGAACCCTTCATGGGATCGTAAACGCGGGTGAGGCAGTTGAATACCGTCGTCTTCCCCGCGCCGTTGGGACCGATGATCGACACAATCTCCGCTTCGTCCACGGAGAATCCGACCCCGTCCAACGCCAAGATGCCCCCGAACCGGATCGAAAGTTCTTCGACTGTTAGTAGAGACACGACAAAACCTTCCGCTCCGTCAAACCGCTCGCCCCCGCACCACGTCCAGAACCTCCAACAAATATTGGGGATTGTAACCAAGATTCGATATAGGCGCAGACGACGAGTGGTTGGCCGTAAAGTTCCGGATAGCGCGCGGTAGGTACCACAGTGGGACCTTTCGCGAAGAGGTGTCCGGCGTGCCCGTCGATCGGCGCAGTTTCAGTGTCACAAAAGCAACATCGGGACCGCGCTCGAAGGTGCAAGCCGGGTTCTGGCCGGGTCACCGGTCCGGTTGGGGTTTCGCACCTCTGATTGCCGCAAATTTGGCGTAGACCGGGGTGGTCCCGTCTCAATCGGAGCACGCGGAAGGCTCCACAATTCACACTGGGTTGCACCGGCATGACCGGGTCGGGACCAGCACCGGACGGATGGGCCGTTCCCGCGCAGTCTCGGAGACCGGATTGAACTGCGTTCCCGTCCACCGGAATGGAAGCATCCATGTTGGGAGCTTGCCATCCCGAGACATCGACACAGCGTCGCCAAGCGATTGGCTGTCAATCTGACCGCGTTCAGCGTTCTCGGGCGGGACAGGCCTGAACATCAACCGATTCGCCAATGCCTTACGCCAACGGCTGGACCTGGCAACCACAAATAAAACGGCTCTGGATTGACCGGAAAGTCTGCGGACAGGGCACTTCCCGCGGCTCCGGATCAATCATGGGAGCCATTGGTGGAGCGGCCTGGGGCCGGGAAGGCGGATGGCAGTCGGGGAGCATACGTCCGGCGTTCGTTCCCGGCTGAGACTGTGTGTGACGGCAGCCTCGATGCGGTCCTGCCAATCTGTCGCGACCATGGCCCTTGCGTGTCCTTGACACCGCCTGGAACCGGGCGGACCGGTATTCACCACGGTGTGGTGTGCAGTCCCGATTATGAGCGTCCCCTAATAATCTGTTGAAACCTTGCGCGCGTCGGATCCATCCGGGCCGGCATACTCACGGCGCATTCATCCGTGTCTCTTTGGAGAGAATCCAATGCGCAAACTGTTGGCTGTTTCCTTGTTGTTACTGGTGGCAATGCTGACCGCCTGCCGACCCGCGCCGGCCACTGCTCCCGAACCGGAACCGGCTGCGGAGTCGGCTGTTGAGGAAGAAGCGATGGAAATGGGTCCCGCCGGCCTGCCGATGGTGGATCCCATGGCGGTCACGGGCGACATCATCATTGCCGGCAGCTCCACGGTATACCCGCTTGCCGAACGCATGGCGGAACGGTTCGTGGACGAGGGCTATGACGGCAGCATCTCGATCTCCAGCATCGGCAGCGGCGCTGGCTTTGAGCGCTTCTGTGTGGCCGGCGAGACTGACGTTTCCAATGCTTCGCGCCCCATCAAGGACAGCGAAGTGGAGAGTTGCAACGCCATCGAACGCGCTCCGATCGAACTGCGCGTGGGCACCGATGCCCTGGCGGTGGTCGTGAGCCAGGAAAACGACTTCCTGACAGATATCTCGATGGAAGAACTGGCCCAGATCTTCTCCACAGCGACCAACTGGTCGGACGTGAACGCGGACTGGCCGAGCGAACCGATTCAGCGCTTCAGTCCGGGCACCGACAGCGGCACCTTCGACTACTTCGTGGAAGAGGTGTTCGACAAGGATGCGGAACCAATTCTGGCTGCCGCCGAACTGCAGCTGAGCGAGGATGACAACGTCCTGGTCCAGGGCGTGCTGGGCAGCTCCTATGCCATCGGCTACTTCGGCTACGCGTATTACCAGGAAAATGCCGACACCCTGAAGGTTCTGTCCATCAACGGCGTGGAAGCCACCGCCGACAACGTGGACAACGCCTCCTACCCGTTGGCCAGGCCCATGTTCATGTATTCGACCGCCGGCATTCTCCATGAGAAGCCTCAGGTTGCCGACTTCCTCAACTTCGTGCTCACCTATGTGAACGAGGAAATCGTGGACGTGGGCTATTTCCCGGCCTCCGCCGCCGACATGCAGGCCGCGATTGACGGCTGGAAGATGGCGATGGAGTAGTAGTCGGGCTGTCCGCAGCAGTCCGGCCCGCGCTGAACGCGGGTGCTTGGGGGCGAACCTCCCGCGGGAGGTTCGCCCCTCCCTTTGTTACGATTTCCCCTGACTACTGATCCGGGGACTGGGTGCAAGCCTCCATGAGTGTCAAACCTGGAGCCGAAGTTCTGGCCGGCGGCCTCGGCATGGAAGTGGGTGCCCGGCAGTCACTAACCAAGCGCCGACGGCCGTTCGAGCAGTTCATGCACGGCGCGCTCTGGCTGTGCGGTGCCATCTCGATTCTGACGACCATCGGGATCGTGTACATGCTGGGCCAGGAGGCACTCCTCTTCTTCCGGCGGGATGAAGTCCGCCTGCTGGACTTCCTGACCGGTTGGACCTGGCAGCCCCAGACCCTTCAGTTCGGCATTTGGCCACTCGTCAACGCCACCATGGGAGCCAGCCTGATCGCCATGGCCTTGGCTCTGCCCTTGGGCCTTCTCATTGCCATCTACCTGAGCGAATACGCCGGCTCCAGAGCGCGCCGCATTCTCAAGCCCATTCTGGAGGTACTGGCCGGGATTCCAACTGTTGTCTATGGCTACTTCGCCTTGACCTTCGTCACTCCCATTCTGCGCAACCTGTTCGGGATTGAGGTGGTCGAGATCTTCAACATCGCTTCGGCCGGATTGGTCATCGGGGTTCTTGTACTGCCCACCGTGACCTCCATGAGCGAGGACGCCTTGCGAGCGGTGCCCTTGGCGTTGCGGGAGGCGGCGGTGGGCCTGGGTGCCACCAAGCTGGAAACTTCCGTGCGCGTGGTCGTGCCGGCAGCCCTGTCCGGTATCTCCGCAGCCTTCATCGTGGCCATGTCCCGTGCCGTGGGCGAGACAATGATTGTCGCCGTGGCGGCGGGTGCGGGCCCCCGCAACTTTCCCGGTTGGGGCGAGGCGCTGGGCGGCCTGAAGGCCCTGAATCCCTTCCAGTCCGCCGAGACGATGACGGGCCACATCGTCCGCATCTCCGGTGGCGACATTAGCTACGACTCGTTGGACTACGACAGCCTGTTCGCCATCGGCCTCCTGCTGTTTCTGATGACGCTGGGGCTCAACATCTTCAGCCGTGCCGTGGCGCGCCGCTTCCGTGAGAGGTATGACTGATGGGGGTTTTTGCCGACAAGGCCGCGGCCGGCTGGCCGGAAGGGGCCGGGGAAGCATCCCAAACCCGTCGCCGTCGGGTCAGGGGCAGGGCCTGGCGCGTTGTCATCAGGTTTTCCACGGTCTTTGGACTGCTCGTGCTGACCACGCTGCTGTACAACGTGGTCAACAGCACCTGGGGCTACGTGGCGGTACGCGATAGGCTGAGCGAGCCTCTGATTGTTCTGCTTGAGCATCCCCACGTCACGTACGCTGAGCGACGGGTGGATGCCCTCAAGGACGTGGACGGCGACCCGGACGCCGTGGTGGTGCTGGCATCCGAACTGGTGCCGGCCGTGCCGGCCGGCTATCGGGTGCTGCCGGTGGGGACGCAACAGGCTGCGCTGGCCTTAACCGCCCTGGTATCCGAGGACAATCCGTTCCTGTTGGAGCTCGACGAAAGCGGTTTGCTGGACCTGCTGGCCCCGGGTGTCCGCTGGTCCGACCTGGACGACAACTGGCCGGCCGACACCGTGTCGGTCGTGTTCGTTGTCGACAACGAAGGCGTTCTGAGCCGCTGGGCTGCGCGGCAGAATCTGCCGAACCTGGACAGCCTCGGGGCGGCCGGGCTTCTGGGAGTCCTGGAGACCCATCTGTCGGCAGGCCTGATCCGGCGCTACGACCGCGAGCAGCCGATGGCCGGACGCAACCGCGCCAATCTGCTTGTGTTGGTGGAGGAACGGGTCAAGGAGCCCGAAATCCTGGCGACCTTCACACTGCGCGAGTCCCTGGTGCAGGCGGACGAGATACGGGCGTTTGCGGATGCCGAGGGTGCCGAAGCCAGTTTTCACAGTTGGCTGACGCCCGGGTTCCTGGTTCGGCCGCAGTCCGCCAACGCGGCCCTGTCCGGGATCCGCACCGCTCTCCTGGGGTCGCTGTGGGTCATCGCCATCACCATCTGTTTCTCCGTGCCGTTGGGGATCGGGGCGGCGATCTACCTGGAGGAGTTTTCCTCCCGCAACTGGTTCGGCAGGATTGTCGAGACCAACATCAACAACCTGGCGGGAGTGCCGTCCATCATCTACGGCATGCTCGGCCTGGTGATTTTCGTGCGCGCCCTCACGCAGATCACCAGCGGCTCACTCTTCGGCATCGTGTCGGCGGACGAGGCCAGCGGGCGCACCATTCTGTCGGCCGGCCTGACCCTCGGCCTGTTGATTCTGCCGGTCATCATCATCAATGGGCAGGAGGCAATCCGGGCTGTGCCGAACTCGTTGCGCGAGGCCGCCTACGGCGTGGGCTGCACGCGCTGGCAGTGTGTTCGGTGGCACGTCCTGCCGATGGCCGTGCCCGGCATCCTGACCGGGGCCATCCTGGCCGTGTCGCGGGCACTCGGCGAGACCGCGCCCCTGGTGGTGATTGGCGCGGCCACCTTCATCTCGGTCGACCCGACCAACCTGTTTGCGAAGTTCACTGTGCTGCCCATCCAAATCTACCAGTGGACGGCACGGCCCCAGGCGGAATTCCGCAACATCGCGGCCGCAGCCATTCTGGTATTGCTGACACTGCTTCTGATCACCAACGCAACCGCGGTGCTGTTGCGCAACCGCGCTGAAAGCCAACGGATATAGGCAAGCATGGCTTCCACACACATCAACGGGACCGCCCCCGGCGGAGGCTATGCCCTGACGGCCTCCCACCTGCAGGTCTGGTATGGCGATTTCCACGCCGTGTCGGATGTCAGCCTGGAGGTTCCGACCCACCGCATCACCGCCATGATTGGTCCGTCCGGTTGCGGCAAGAGCACGATTCTCCGCACCTTCAACCGCATGAACGACTTGGTCGATTCGGCGCGGGTCGAAGGTTCGGTGCACTACCAGGGAGTCGACATCTACGGTCCGGATGTGGATCCGGTTGAGGTGCGCCGCCGCATTGGCATGGTGTTCCAAAAGCCCAATCCGTTCCCCAAGAGCATCTTCGAAAACGTGGCCTGGGGCGCGCGTATCCACGGGTACAAGGGGGACATGGAGCAACTGGTCGAGGAGTCCCTGCGCCGGGTGGTGTTGTGGGACGAGGTGAAGGACAAGCTGAGTCAGAGCGGGTTGTCGCTGTCCGGTGGACAGCAGCAGCGCCTCTGCATCGCGCGGGCCATCGCCGTCCAGCCGGACATCGTGCTGATGGACGAGCCCTGTTCGGCCCTCGATCCGATTGCCACCCTGCACATCGAGGAATTGATGCGGGACCTGGCGGCGCAGTACACCATCGTGGTGGTGACGCACAACATGCAGCAGGCGGCCCGCGTGTCGGACTATACGGCTTTCTTCTCGGTGATCCCCGAAACACGCACCGGGGAACTGGTCGAAGTCGGTCCCACGGACCGCATCTTCGACAGCCCGGAGGAGCCGCGCACCAACGACTACATCACTGGCCGCTTCGGCTAGCAGGGGTTGCCATGGCCGACATCATCCGGCGTACGTTTGACAGTCAACTCTCCGACCTGCGCAGTCAGCTGTACATCATGTCGGCGGTGGTGAAGGAGGAGTTCGACTTGGGGTTCCGGTCCCTGGCCGAGCGCGACCCGGACTCCGTCGAGGCGGTGTACGCCATCGACGAGGAGATGCGCAGCAAGCGTGCGGAGATTGAGCGGGGCTGCTTCACCCTGTTGTCGCGGCAGCAGCCGGTGGCCCACGATCTCCGCCGCATCATCGTCTACTACAACGTGGCACTGGACCTGGAACGCATGGGACAGCAGGCCAAGGGTCTGGCTCGGTCGTCGCGCCGGGTGATGGACAAGCCGGCGTGTCCCCTGCCGCATGGCCTGGCCCTGATGCACGACAAGGCCAGGCAGATGCACGATGCCACCTTCGCGGCCTGGGAGCAGGGTGACCTGAATGCGATCGACCGGGTCATTTCCGACGATGATGAAGTGGACGAACTGGACCGGACTGTCAAAGAGGAGTTGTTCCGGCGCATGGCCGAGACCAGTGACGAATCCCTGATCGCCACGCTGTACGAATACATCAGGGCCACGCGCGAAGTCGAGCGCTTCGCCGATCTGGTCTGCATGGTGGCCCGGGATGTCCAGGAATACACCCGGATGATCAGCTTCTCCCAGTAGCCGGCGTTTCCCGATCCCGCATACCCGGAGCCTGCCCATGAAGACCGTTCTGTTTATCTGCACCGGCAATTCGGCGCGCAGCCAGTTGGCGGAAGCCTTGACCAACCATGTCCGGCCCGGGGAGTGGCAGGCCGTGTCCGCGGGGGTGGCGCCATCCCCGGCCGGGGTGCACCCGCAGGCCCGGGCGGTCCTGCAGGAAAGCGGTGTGCCGACCAGTGCGCTCCGTTCCAAGCACCTGGACGAATTCAGGGCTGCCGGACCCGATTTGGTGGTGACCGTCTGCGACAGTGCCGCGCAGGAGTGTCCGGCGTGGCTGGGAGAAGGCGCGGTGGTGCACCATCCCCTGCCCGATCCCTCCCATGCCATCGGACCCGGCGATGCCAAGCGCAATGCCTTCCGCCGGACCCGGGACCGGATCCGGCGCGAACTGGTGGATCGGCTGGACGAGTTGTGGGAGCAGGCCCGCTCCTGATTCCGTCGCGCCCGCGTCGGCGGAACGACGGTGGCCGGTCCCTGCTCAGGTAGAATGGCGCACGGCCCGCCGCAGGAACCCGAAACGCGCCGGGCGGCCACCGTGCCGCTTGGCCCAAGGCGTGCCTGGCTCTGCTGACGCGGGGCCGGTGCCGAGGCGTTCCGCTCTGGAAGTCGGGCGACAGCCCTCGCGCGGGACCTGAGCCGACCTGATGTACACGCTGCTCCAAAATCTGCTGCGAGGCCGTTTGTTCAACGACGGTCCCGTGCAGATTGGGATCGTGGGCGCCGGCAAGTTCGGCACCGGCCTGGCGGTCCAGCTGGCCGCCATCGACGGCATCAACGTGGGCGGCGTAGCCGACTTGGAACCCCGCCACGCCCGGCATGCCTGGACCGCTGCCGGGGTACCGGATGACGCCGTTCGGGAAGTGGAGCGCGCCGCCGCCGTCGACGACTGCATCCGCAACGGACAGCCTTGTGTCCTGGCCGACGGCGCGGAACTGGCCAGGAGCGAACTCATCGAGCTGGTGGTGGACGCCACGGGCTCCCCCTTGGCCGGTGCCCTCATCGCCTCCACGGCCATCGAGCACGGCAAGCACGTGGTGATGGTCAACGTGGAGGCGGACACCACCATCGGATCCATATTGCGCCGGCGCGCCGATTCCAAGGGTCTGGTGTACACGCTGGTCGACGGCGACCAGCCGGGCGCCATCATGAATCTGGTCAATTGGGCGCGGTTGCTGGGATTCGAGGTCGTGGCCGCCGGGCGCGGGACCATCATGCACGCCGACGACCGGGCGGGCACCCCGGACACGGTTCAGGAGCGGTTTGGGTTTACCGACGAGCAAATGGCGCGGCGGACCATCAACACGCGCATGTACAACTCGTTCCGGGACGGGACCAAGGCCCAAGTCGAGATGACCGCGCTGGCCAACATGACGGGACTGGTGCCCGATGTGCGCGGCATGCATGAACGGTCCGTCGGTCGGGAACAGATTCCCGCCGTGTACTGCGGACGCGCAGCGGGCGGGATCCTGGGCCGCGAGGGCGTGGTGGAACTGGCCAACTCCGTGGACCCGGAGACCGGCGCACCCTTGGCCAACGGCCTCGGCATGGGCGTGTTCGCCGTCTTTCGCGCGGAGCATGCCTATGTGCAGGAGGACCTGCTGGACTACATGGGTTTCTGCGGCGGAAACGGCGACACCTTCCTGCTCTGGCGGCCGTATCACCTCGTGGCCGTAACCGCACCCCTGACCATCATGCGCGCCGTGTTGATGGGCGAAGCGACGGGCAAGCCGGCCCCGCTGCCTGTGGCCGACGTGATCACCGTGGCCAAAACCGATCTCAAGGCGGGGACCGAACTGGACGGCGGCGGCGGCTACACCGTGGTGGGCCTCAGCGAAAGAGCCGATGTGGCCGCGGCCCAAGGGCTCTTGCCCCTGGGCCTGTGCGCCGGGGCGCGGTTGCGGCGGCCGGTGGCCCGGGGCGCGGCCATTGCCAGACAGGATGTCGACATGCCGCCGCCCACGCTGTTGCACCGCCTGCGTGCCGAACAGGACCGGCGCTCCGGCCTCCAGGGGAATTTGCCATGAACTACAACAGGCTTGGGGCTTCCGGGCTCAAGGTGTCGGAACTTTGCCTGGGCACCATGACCTTCGGCCAGTCCACGGATCACGCGGAGGCGAAAGCCATCCTGGATGCCGCGCTCGCGTGCGGCGTCAACTTCCTGGACACGGCCAACAGCTATGCCGATTCCCGCTCCGAGTCGATGCTGGGGGAGCTCCTGGGAGCGCGCCGGCAGGACCTGGTGGTCGCCACCAAGTTCTTCAACCCCATGGGGCCCGGTGTCAACGATTCCGGCATGTCGCGCCGGCACATCCTGCAAAGTGTGGAGGCCAGTCTCGGCCGCCTGCGGACCGATTGGATCGATCTGCTCTACATCCACCATGTGGACGAAGAGACACCGCTCGAGGAAATGCTGTCGGCCCTGGACGCTCTGGTTTGGCAGGGCAAGGTGCGCTACATCGCCTGCAGCAACTACGAGGCCTGGCGCATGACCGCCGCCTTGGGCCTGAGTGCGCGCTGCGGATGGCAGCGGTTCCAGGCCAACCAGCTGCAATACAGCCTGGTGGTCCGCGACATCGAGGAGGAACTGGTTCCTGCCTGCCTGGCCCAGAACGTGGGAGTCGTGACCTGGGCGCCGTTGGCGGGGGGATTTCTCACGGGCAAGTACCGGGCGGGCCAGCGCTCGCTGGAAGGGACCCGGTCCGCGGACGGATGGGCCTTTCCGTCCGTCTACTTCGCGGCGCAGGCCGATCAGATCCTGGAAGCCCTGTGCGACGTGGCCGCGTCGACCGGTGCAACACCGGCCAGGGTTGCCTTGAGGTGGGTCATGTCGCAGCCGGCCGTTGCCAGTTGCGTGGTGGGATGCCGCACATTGGGACAGTTTGAGGACTCGGCGGGAGCCGTGGACCTTGAACTGGATGCCGCGAGCCGAGCGCGATTGGACGAGATTTCCCGGCTTCGGCCCCGCTACCCCAAGTCCATGGAGGCCGGCATGCGCGAACGCAGGGCCGCCGCGGTGGGTCATGGCTCCTAATTCAAGACCGTCCGCGGCCGCTGTGACGCCGCCGACGGTCGCTTCGGATAGCCACACTTGGCAGGACACGCTGGCCTGGGCGGTGTCCTATGCGCTGAACCCGTTGATTTTGATGTCCCTGGTGTTCTTCCTGCCGTGGTCCCTGGCGCGGGACGGCTCCAGTCTCGTGTTCGCCGGGACTCACCTGGGGGCGCTGGTGGCCCTGTTCTCCGCCTATTGGGCCATTCTGCGGGTTCGGGGCAAGGACCTCGACCTGGAACTGAACCGCAGGGCGGACCGGGTGTTGCCGCTGGGCATGACCATCGCGGGGGTGGCCGTGGTTGGCGTCGTCATGTGGCGGTGGCAGGGCATCGGGTCCCACGTCTATACCGATGTCGCCGCCGCCGCCTGCTTTGCCGTGTTCTGGGCCATCACCACCCGGTGGAAGGTCAGCCTCCATTCGCTGGCCGTGTCGCTGGTTCTTGCGGCCCTGTTCTTCCTGCTGGACGTCGGCCCTGCCTACCTGCCGCTGCTGCTCTTGCTGCCGTTGGTTGTGTGGGCGCGCCTGCACCTGCGCTTCCACGATCTGGGTCAGACCCTGGTGGGGATCCTGATCGGGGTGTCGATGGTGTTCCTGTTCATGTGGCTGATGTCCGCCAACCCGCTCAATTTGACCGTGTAGCCGTACCGTCCGTGTCCGGTAGGGGGAGCGCGATGGTGAAGGTGATGCCGGGTCCGGGCTGGTTGTTCCGCCCCCATATCAGACCGCCGTGGGCGCGCATCGTGTGCCAGGCGAGCGACAGGCCCAAACCCGTGCCGGTGGGCTCCTGGCCGCCCTCAAGCTGATTGAGCCGTTCGAACACCCGGGCGATGGACATCAGGGGAATGCCGGGTCCCGAGTCCCGAACCCGGATCTTGACCATGGGCACCGGAGCCAGCCGGGCCCGTTCGGCTCCCGACAGGCTGGACGGCAGACCCATCTGGAAAACGGGATCCGCATGGGGCAGCGGTCCGGTATCGGCCGCAATGCTGATGGTGCTGCCCGACGGCGTGAACTTAATCGCGTTGCGCACCAGGTTGGTGAGGACCCGTGAAATCTTGGGCTGATCGAGCGGCAGGCTCAGGTCCGCCACCCGTTCCAGCTGCAGGACTAGGCCGCTGGCCAGGATTTCCGCTTCGGCACTGTCGCAGAAGTCGGCGAGGAACGTGGGCAGGTGCGTGGGGCCGGGCGACACCGGGTTGAGGCCGGTCTCGATCAGGTACAGGTCCATCAGGCCCTCCTGCAGCGCGTGCATCTCGCCGATGGTGGCCAACAACCTTTGTTCGGGCGACGTGCGTCCGCCTGCGAGCCCGGGTGGTTCGGCCCCGTGCCGCGTCGCCTCCATCATCTCAACGTTGGCCCGCATCTTGGCCAGCGCGTTGCGCATCTCGTGGGACAGGTTGCCGATAAAGTCCCTGTGGATGAGGCGGCTGCGCGTCAGTTCGCTCGTGTCGAGACAGGCCGTGTACCAGAGCTGTTCGCCATCCCGTCCGACGACCGGTTGGTGGACTACCAGAAGCGACTCCTTGCTGTCGTCGAACTCGCAGTTGGCCGCCAGGGGCATCCGGGCCTCCACGGCTTCGCGCCAGGAGTCGTACACCGCCGGCCGCCGGTGAAACACGGCATCGACGTGCAGAAGCTGTTGCCTCCAGGTCTCCGCCACATTCCAGAACCGGGCGGCCTCCGGGCTGATGGCGTGGACCAATCCACTGGGCGATGCCGTGACCAGACCGTTCGCCAGGGTGTCCAGCACGTGCGCCAAGGCTCGGTTCTGGTCCCGGCGCATCGTTTCGCCGACTGCCGCGTCGGCCAGAACTTCCTCAATCTGCCGCTGCAGCCAGGACGGCCGCAGCGGATCGGTCAGCGGCCGCTCCTTCGTGCCCATCTCCCCGGACCGTTCCGCGAGTCGCTTGCCGGCCTGGAACCAGAGTTCCCGCTGGTAGGCCCGGACGGTCAGCCACGCGGCCACGGTGGGCACCAGCGCCAGGGCCAAGGAGGCGAAGAAACCCGGCGACGGAATGGCCGGGTTGGCAAGCAGGAACCAAACCGTCCAAAGAACGGCCGCAGCCGCGATGCCGTATCGCAGCAGGCGCGCAGAGAAGGAATAGCCCACGTATCCGGTCGTTTGCGGTCAGCCGCGGAAACAGTAGCCCACACCGCGGATGCTGACGATCAACGGGTTGGCGGCGCGAGTGTCTTGCAGCTTGCGTCGAATGCCGGAGACCTGGATCCGGATGTTGTTGCGGATGGAGGCCATGTCCGCGGAGGAATCCCCCCAGCAGTGGCGCCAAATGGCGACAAAGGTCATGTTACGGCGCCGGTTCAGCATCAGGCACAGCAACACCTTGAATTCCTGGGGCGAAAGGTCGATTTGCCGCTCGCCGCGGGTCACGATTTGCCGATCCCGGTCCAGCTTCAGGTCGCCCGCGGCCAGTATGCTGTGGTCGGGTTCCGCGGCTTGCGGTTCGGTGTCGCGCCGGTTGGCGCTGTGGCGGGCCAACTGGTATTCCACGCGCGCGATGAGTTCCTGCACGCCGAAGTTGCCCTTGATCAGGTAGTCGTCGGCACCCAGGCGAAAGCCCAGGACCCGGTCCAGCTGATCCGTGAAGTTGCCCGTGGCAATCAGAACGGGAACGTTGGAGACGTTTCTCAGTTCCCGCAGGATGTCCATGCCGCGCACCGGTTCGTTCTCCTGGTTGTGCACGAGGTGCAGGTCCAGAATAACGAGGTCGGGGTTGATGTTGCGCGCCATGTCGTTGGCGGTGGCTCCGTCCATGACTCCCGTGACCCTGTGGCCGCCCTGTTCCAGGTAGTAGGCCCAGGTGTGCAGCAGGTCGGGTTCGTCTTCGATAATCAGAATGTGAGCCATGCGGCGAACGGGCCTCGTGTGTTGTTGAAGCGGGACACGGCGCAACCGCTCCGTCCGGCTCAGCCCGACGGGGCTTCGCGGGCGGGCCGGAGTAGGGCGAGCAGTACCGGCAGGCAGCCGTAGTACCAGGCGAGCCACAGGGCCAACCACAACCCCAAGGGGCCGTCCCTCCAACCCTCCAAGTGAACAAACCGCCATCGAAACGTGTGCCAGCCCTGGCTGAGGATGCGCAGCAGCGGCAGGCCGGAGGCCGGTTCCGCGTCCAAGGCGGCCAGTCGGGAGTAGGCCCGTTGCCGACCATGGAATTCCTGCCAGCTGGCGTAGTTGTAGTGGAGCAGGGGTTCGGCCAGCGACACTACCCGTCCGTCCACCCGTGCCTCCTCGTGGACCCTGGCTGCCTCCTGGTAGGAGACCCGATCCCTGCGCAGCAGCCGGAGCTGGAAGTCGGGATGGAAGCCGCCGGCCTGCATGGTGTGCTCCATGATGATGTTGGAGCGCGGGATCCGCGCCGCGGCCAGGTCATGCTCGTCGCAGCCGTCCCGAACGACGGCCAGAATCTCCTCGCCCAGCGCACGCGGGACCCGTTCATCGGCGTCCACGAACAGCACCCATTCCGCGGCTACCATGTCCAGGGCGGCCTGGCGCTGGCTCGCGTAGTCGTCGAAGGGACGTGCACAGACGCCGGCCCCCATGGCCCGGGCGATCGCCACCGTGCCGTCCCGGCTGCCGGAGTCGAGTACCAGAATCCGGGGACACCACGCCGCGAGCGAACGGATGCAGGCCGCAATCTCGGGCGCCTCGTCCAATGTCAGGACGACGGCCACCAGGTCGGGGGGCGGCAACTGTGCCGGGCGGGTCACGAGGCAGGCGTCGAACGGTTGGGCAAAAGGTTCGGACCGGCCGCCGTCAGTGCAGATCGCGGTGCATGTACAGTTCGCCCTGGCGGAATCCCCGCGCCGCGTAGTACCCGCGGGTTCCGGTGGCCGCGATTACGCTCTGCCGTTCGAAGCCGCAATCCACGCTGAGGCGCGCGGCCTCGTTCAGGAGCCGGCGGCCGACCCCGGCGTGCTGGGCGGCTCCCGCCCGCCCCCGGCCGAGCCCCTGGGCCCTTCCGTAGACGTGCACCTCCCTGATCATGGCGGCGCCGCAAAGTTCGTCCAGAAACGCCTGGCTGCCCGTGCCGGGTTCCCGGATGTGGCTGAGCCGCAGGAAACCGACCAGCCTGGCGCTTCGGTCCGGTTCCGGGTCCGGCATGGTGCAGGCAATGAAAAACTCTTCCGTGAGCGTTGTCCGGTACCGCACGGTCTCGATGGACAGCCGATTCGGATCCACTTCCGCCTGGCTGATCTCGCGGCAGCGTATGCAGCCGCACGGAGTGCCGCGCCGAGCCAGTTCGCGCTGCACCACCTCGCGCAGGTTGCTGGTGCGGACGCCCGCCTGGATGTGGTGCGCCGGGATGTCCCTGAACAGCCGGTTGATGCGCGTATAGGGCGGGATGGTCGGCTTGACATCCGCCAGCAGCTCCACCAGTTCGGTTTCGGTGTAGGGTCGGTACAGCCCCTGCTGCCAAAGTCGGTGGAGTTCCGTGCCCGCGATCAGCGAGCAGGGATAGATTTTCATCTCGTCCGGGCATATGGACCGGTCGCTGAAGAAGCGGCGGAAGTCGCGCCGATCGGATTCCGGCGTGGCACCGTGCAGATTGGGCATCCAGTGCAGGTGCAGCTTGAATCCGGCCGTCCGCAACAGGTCCAGGGCCCGGCGCACTTCCGCCACGGTGTGGCCCCGGTTGTTGAGTTCGAGAATACGGTCGTCAAGGCTCTGGACCCCAATCTGGACCTTGGTGACTCCCAGGGAGCGCAGATGGCGGATTTCGTCCGGGGTGATCCAGTCCGGTCGGGTCTCGACAACCAGCCCGACGTTGCGGTGCCGCGCGGAGACGTTGCGTTCAAGCGCCACTTCCAGCGACGGGCTTTGGGCATGGTGCGCCCCGTCGCCGCAGTTCATGGCGTCCAGGCATCGCTGAACGTACCAGTTGCGGTATTCGCGCGAATAGGCGCTCCAGGTGCCGCCCAGGATCAGCAGTTCGACCTTGTCGGCCGTGTGGCCGATGCTTTCAAATCCCTGGATGCGGCCCAGCGTTTGGCGAAAGGGATCAAAGCCGTCCTGTTCGGCCCGTTGGCACCCCGGCTCGTCGTGGATGTAGCTTTTGGGCATCCGCACATCGTCGGGGCAAAAGATGCAGGCGGAGGGACAACCGGCGGGTGCCGTCAGCACGGTTACGGGCGCAACTCCGCTGGCCGTGCGCATCGGCTTCATGCGAATCCGCCGCAGGATGTCGGGATCCTCGTCCAGATCCCCCTGCGCGACCAGCCAGCGGTAGCCGGCCACCAAATTTGACTTGGAATAGAATCCGGAACCGTCCTTGGGCACCTGGCTCAAGATGAACCGCAGTGAGGACTGGCCGTCCCAGTCGTCTTCCTTGACCTGTCCAATCGCACTGAAGATGTAGGCGAGGGCGGACGCGTGTTCGGCCGGATCGAAATCCAACCGCTGCCGACGCCATTCCTCGGTTCGGTCGCGTACCTGGACCGGGATTTCTTCGGTGGGCAGAATGCGCCGGACTGGCATGGGAAAACGGACAGGGGTTGCCGGTCAAACGACGCGATCAAGGTTGCTGCCTAATGCACCAAGGCGCGGGATTATAGCACCGCATCCGGGGAGGGAATCGGTGTTGCCTGACGTTCGGGACCGACTGCTGGACCTGAACCATCAATTTTACATAAGTACAGCGCAGGACTTTGACCAGACCCGTCGGCAGGTGTGGCCCGGGTTGCTGTCGTGCAGCGATCTCCTGGCGCGGCATGCCCGCCATCCGGCAGCTGTCCTCGATGCGGGATGCGGCAACGGGCGCATCCTGGTTTGGCTGCATGGCTTGCTGTCCTTGGCACGGTATACCGGACTGGACTCCAATCGGGCGATGCTGCATTTTGCCGCAGGCCGGGCCGGCCGGCTGGCGGTTCCCGTTCCGGCCCTGGATTTCGTGGAGGCCGATCTGGCGTCGGACGCATGGCGTGACCGGTTGCCTGCCACCGTTCAATACGATCTTGTCCTGTGCCTGGCAACCCTCCACCATCTGCCCGGACTGGAACTCCGGCGCCGCGCGGTGGCCGGTCTTGGTGCATGCCTGCGATCCGGCGGATTGCTGGTGTTCAGCAATTGGCAGCCGTCGCGGTCCCCGCGGGAACGCGGCAAGTTTTTGGACTGGACCGTTGCCGGATTGGCGGAAACCGATGTGGAGGAAGGCGATCGGCTGGTTGCCTGGCGTCGGGGGCGACGCGCCATGCGCTACGTGCACGAAACGACCATTGCGGAAATGGATTGGCTGGGCGCACACGCGGGATGCCGAAACCTGTTCCATCGTCGGGCGGACGGTGTGGATGGCCACCTGAACCTGTACTCTGTCTATACGCGTTCCTGACAATTCCTGCCGACCATGCCTGCCGCTACGCTGCCGCCCCCCGCCCAACAAGCCCTGTCCGTGTTTCCCGAGGTCTTCGGCGGGCGCCTGCCGAAACTCCTGGCCATGGCCCCTGGCAGGGTCAACGTGATTGGCGATCACGTGGACTACAACGATGGTTTTGTCCTGCCGGCAGCCATCGGGTTCAATGCCTGCGTGGCCGCGGCACCCCGAGAAGATGGCTGTGTCCGCGTGCGCGCTGTGTCCTTCAATGAAACCGGTCAGTTCAGCTTGGCCGACTTGCGGCCGAGCGCCAGACTGAAACCGGCCTGGCTGAACTACCCGGCCGGGATGGCCTGGTCCCTCCGGGAGGATGGATTTGATCTGACCGGCGCGGACATGGTGCTCGCCAGCGATGTGCCCATCGGGAGTGCGCTGAGCAGTTCCGCGGCCGTGGAGGTGGCCGTCGGCACGGCCCTGCGCCGACTGGCCGGTTTGGAACTGCCGGGGAAGCGGCTGGCACAACTGGCACAACGGGCGGAAAACGACTTTGTCGGCATGAACTGCGGGATCATGGATCAGTTCATTTCCACCTTGGCCGAACCCGGTCACCTCATGCTGCTTGACTGCCTGAGCCTGGCGTACGACCTGGTTGCCGTGCCGGCGGACGCGGTGCTCGTTATCGGCAACACCAAGGCCAGCCGCTCCCTGGTCGACAGCGCCTACAACGAGCGCCGGGCACAGTGCGACGACGGTCTGGCCAGCCTTCGCACCGGACTTCCGCACGTGTCCGGATGGCGCGACTTGGGGTTGGCCGACCTGGAACCGCTGCGGACCGGCGGCCGGGACGTCCTGTACCGGCGGGCCCGGCATGTCGTGACCGAAATCCAGAGGACCAGGGACACCGCGGCCTGCCTGGAAGATGATCGCCTGGACGAGGCCGGCACCCACATGTTTGCCAGTCACGAGAGCCTGCGGGACGACTATGAAGTCAGTAGTCCGGCCCTGGATCGCATGGTGACGCTGATGATGTCGGCACCAGGCTGCTTCGGTGCCCGGTTGACCGGGGCCGGTTTTGCCGGATGTGCCGTAGCCCTGGTGGCCAAGGGCGCGGAGCAGGACATGGCGGACCGGCTGGTGCGGGAGTTTCCCGACGCCAACCATCCGGTACCCGATGTATACGTGAGTGAAGCTTCGGCCGGTGCCCGAGTCCTTGGTCGGGACGACTGGTAGTCGGTTACAGCAGAGACAGGTAGATGTCGGTGGTCCGGCGGGCCGCCTCGGCCCAGGTGAAGGTTGCCGCCCGTTTGCGCCCGCCGCGGATCATTTCGGAACGAAGCCGCGGTTGGTCAAGGACCTGTTCCACGGCGTTGGCGATGGCGTCCGGTTCCGTCGGGTCGACCAGAAGAGCGCAATCGCCGGCCAGTTCCGGCAGGCTGCTGCGGTCGGACGACACCACCGGCGTGGCGCACGCCATGGCCTCCAGGATCGGAAATCCGAAGCCTTCGTACAGGCTGGGCTGGAGCAGCACGCGGGCGTTGGTGTAGTAGGCCGGCAGTTCCGCGTCCGGCACCCGGCCCGCGAAGTGGACCCGGGTGCCCAGGTTCAACTCCTCGATCAGCTGGTGAAAGGGGCTGAACTTCCATCCCGAGCCGCCGACCACCACCAGATTGAGACTGCGTCCGCGTTGGTTCAGGATGGCCAGGGCGCGCGCGGCGGCGGCATGGTTCTTGCGCGGTTCCAGGGTGCCGACCATCAGCAGGTAGTCGCCATGGCGCTGCCGCAGCGTTCGGCTGAGGTCGCAGCCTGTGCAGGCGGGTTGGAACAGGTCCTGATCAATGCCTTCGGGAATCACTTCGACCTTGGCCTCGGGCACGCCGTAGGCCGTGACGACATCCCGCTTGGTTTGTTCGCTGACGGCAATGATCGCGTCGGCGCGGCGGGCGAATATCGGCATGGCCGTGGCCAGAAAGGCCCGGTTCCTCAGGGTGTGGGTTTCCGGCAGATGCCGGAAGATCAGATCGTGGACCGTCAACACCGTGCGCCGCGCCATGCGGGGGAGCAGATGTTCGGTTGCATGGTAGACGTCGCCGGACGGCAGGTGACGCTGCAGGTTCGGCCGGTGCACGACCTGGGACGCCAATGCCGAAAGCCGCCAGCGGTACTGGCCCATGGGCAGCCGCGCGGACGGCACGTCCGCCAGCGCAGCGGGAAGCCGGTGTCCGCTGTGGTCGTTGTAGAAGAGGGCCAGATCGGCCCGGTTCGATTCGCCGCGCCAAAGTGCGGCGGCCAGTTCCGTCGCGTATCGGCCGAGGCCGGCTGCCTGATGCACGGCCGGACCGGCATCCAGGATGACTTTGGGACGCATCGCGGACATAACTTCCAAGGGACCTATCCCTGAAGCCAGTCCAGTACGGTGGACACGACGTGGGATGCCGGCGGCGAGGAGGTCCGATGGGCCGCGACATGGTCCATAAAGTCCGGTCCGTACCGCTTCTCCTCCACGCGGGGATCCAGGAGGACGGCGGCCGCGTTTCCTCCCGCGGCGTGTTGTGTTAGGTCGACCAGGCGCTGAACGGCGGCAATCGCCTCCGGTAGTGTGTAGTCCATGAAGCCCGAGTAGCCGGAGCCCATTTTGCGAGCCAGTTGTTCCTGGACGGGATGGGAGAAAGGGAGGAACGGAAGCCGTGTGATCACGACCAGGCGGACGTCAACCCCCGCCAGGTCGAGGGAAGCCAGGTCGCGTACGGAGCCGGTCAACAGGTGCGGTCCCGGTTGCAGAAGCTTTTGGCGGACCGCCAACGGTGCCATGTTGCCGGCGACGGCACGGACCAGGTCCTGGCTGATCCCCTGAAACGGATCCGACTCCGGTTCGTCGGTTCGGGGCGGTGGCGGTACGACGATCGTGCAGCCTTCTGTGAGGAACCGGCCGGTGGGCGGATAGAGACGGGCCAGCAGTTCCGCGAGGATTCGGTTGATCCGGGCCGCGTCCAGTCCGGTGGGACCGACCAGCAGCGTTGCGCGCCGGGGTGGCGACGGCGGAACCGCAACCGGAAGGTTCCCGATGTCAAGGCGATCCGCGACGAAATCCCCGAACTCCCACGAAGCAGTGGTACGCGCTGTCAACACGAGCGAGTCGGTTTGCGTTTCCAGTTCCTCCGTCAGGAATTGAGGCGGCAACAGCGCAGTGCGGCTGAAACCCAGCCGTTCGAGCCGGTCGGTTTCGTAGTCGTCGGCATTGGCGTCGCGGGCCGTAACCCAGTGGACGGCATTGGGTTCGGCGGCGGTCGGTGTCCTGGCCAGGAACACTTCGAGGAAGTCCCCAAGCCGCTTGATCTGTTCGCTCAGCAAGCTGGTCTGGGAGCACAATTCCGATATGCGGGCATCGCGGTCGGCGTCCTGGCCGAACAACCCGTGCAGATTGTCGAGTGCGTCGGTTAGCCTGGAGAGGGCGGCCATCAATGTCTGGCCTTCATTGACAAGCTCGCCCCAGGCCGTGGCCATTCGGCAACTGTCGAGCGACTGATTCGAAGGCCATCGTTTGTTGCGCTTCCCGTCCAGTTCCCGCAGTTCCAAGGCGGTCGTTGCCACAACATGGGCAAGGCGGGCGAGCGTGTTGACGGATGTTCGGTGCAAATCATCCAAGGTCCGCAGACACGCGGTCAGGTCGGACCGGTCCGGCAGCCATGCGGCCGCCGAGGTGTCGGCATCCGGACCGAACGCCTCCTGTACCCGATCCATCAGATGGGCGAGTTCCGCCAAGGTGTGGGTTTCCTGATCCCGTTCGGCATCCATGCGCGCCAGGTGCCAAAGATCCTCCACGACGATGGCGTCGAAGTCGCCTGCGAATTCCGGATCTGCCAGTGCGGTGTGGATGACCGTCGCATGGTCCGCCACGACCACATTGGCTTCCTCGGGGGCATGGCCATGGTCGGGCAGGCTGGAAAGACCGGACGGCGCCAGGGATCCGGCCTGCGACTCGGCATCGCCCTTGACGGCCGGCCAATGCACACTCCGGTCCAGGGCCAGCATGGGCATGTCGTGCTGGTTCAGGAACCGCAGCTGGCGGCGTCCGGGACTTGCCATGTGGGTCATCCAACTCAGGAGCTTCACCAACATCCTGGACTCGCCAAAATCCTTGGATGCAGGGCGGTTGTCCAGCACCCGTCCGGCCAACCAGGTTTCCAGGCGTTGCAAGTCCACACAGCGTTCGGGTTCAATCAGACAAGCCACGGCAGGACCGGTGTCCGCGGTTGCGATTGCATCCCACAGGGACCCGACGACACCGGTGCCGGCGAGGTCGGGCACGGCGACCAGCACGCGGCGATCGTCCTGGCCGGCCCAGGTCAATATCCCCTTGGCCAGGCCATGGGTGGCGGCCGGGTCCGGGACTACCGGGAGCACCTGGGCCTGGCCGGCGTCCAAGGCCGCCGTGACCGCCTCCTCGCACTTTGTGTCGGGGGCGGGTATGGCGAGTCTGGCCGCCACGTGTGTGCTTTCCGACTTTGGTTCGAAGTCCGCCGCGCCCAGGCGTCCGGGCGTCCGGGCGCCGGCAATGCCGCGGTCAAGGGCTTCCTCCACAAAAAGCAGCCGGGGGACCCAAGTCTCGGGGGTGTGCCCCAGAATCGTCAGGAGTACGTTGTCGCCTAGGCCTCCCAGGTAGTCCCGGCTCAGGAACAGGGTCAGCATTTGGGCGGTTTGCAGGGCATCGGCAAAGGCCCGGTGGCCGCCGCCAGGTAGATTGAGGGACGGTGCCACGCGCGGCAGCGATGTTGTGATTAGGGACGGCTGGCACATCACGACCAGATCGCGGGTATCCAGCACCTGCATGTGGTCCGTCTCGATGCCGGCCGCGGCCAGGAACGAGGTTTCGAAACTCGCCTTGTGGGCCACGAAACAGGTGGCGGGGGCCAGAAACTCGCTGATGCTGGGGGCCACCTGTTCGATCGGCGGTGCGTTGGCCACATCCGCATCGGTGATGCCGGTGAGCGAGGTTACGTCGGGCGGAACCGGGATTCCGGGGTTGACCAATGTGTCCAGGCGGTCGGCCGCATCAAGTGTTTCCAGGGAGGTTCCCCAGTCAAAACGGACAGCGCCTACTTCGATGATTTGGTCGTCGCGCGGATTTAGTCCGGTGGTTTCCAGGTCAAGCACCGCGAACACGGTGCGACTGGCCTGTACCGCGGCCAACGGTTCGCTGTCGGCCTCTTCGGCGAACAAATCCAGTTGGTCCAGGTTCATGTGCTGTCGGGTTGGAATCGAACGGCTGGCAGGTGGGGGAGGAGAAACGCGGCCCGCCCGGACGCGCGGCGGTTGTTCGGCACCGTAGGCCGCTGACCACCCTGGGCGGACGGGATGGAAATCCGCAACCAAACGGCTTGCGCAGCGGCAACCGGGAACGTCTGTGTGCCAAACTGTAGCCTAGGATCCGCCTTGGTCCCGCTGTTTGAGTCGGGTGGAGAACAATCCCCAGGAATTCGATGAACGCTACAGCACCGCCCGTGTCGGTCATTATGACCGTTCTCAATGAGGGTCGTTCGTTGCCGACTGTGATCTCGGCGCTGCTGGACCAAACCCACGTACCGGCGGAAGTCGTGATCTGCGACGGTGGCAGCACCGACAATACGATGTCCAGTCTCAGGGCGTTGCAGCAATCCATGGAGGGCACGGCCACGCGGTTGACCCTGCTGGTGGCCGAGGGCGCCAACATCAGCGAAGGACGGAATCGTGCCATCGAGGCCGCGACCCACGACCTGATCGCGGTCACGGATGCCGGGATTCGGCCGGAACCGGACTGGCTGGAACAGCTGGTGGCAACATTTACAGCCCATGCCGGCGAGCCGTCGGTCCAAGGAGTCGCCGGATTTTTCCTGCCGGAAGTGAAAGGGGTGCTGGATACGGCGCTGGCCGGGACCACGCAGCCGTTGAGGCGGGACGTTGATTCCGAGACATTCCTTCCCGCCGGCCGCTCCATGCTGTTTACGCGGCAGGCATGGCAAGAGGCCGGCCGCTTTCCCGAGTGGCTGGACTACTGCGAGGATTTGGTGTTCGACCTCCGGATGGAGGACTTGGCGGCAGACGGCGTGAAAGGCCTGCCGTTGGCCGAGTTGTCGGTGGTGCGGGTTCCGCCCCGGGAATCCCTGAGGGCGTTCTTCAAACAGTACTACCTCTATGCCCGTGGCGACGGCAAAGCCGACCTTTGGCGCGGCCGCCATGCGATTCGCTACGGGACCTATCTCGTGCTGATTCCCTTGCTGCTGGCCCTCATCGGCGGCGGTGTCTGGCGCCGCCGTCTGGGCTGGACGGGTTTGGCAGCCGGGATCGCGGCCTACTGCCGTCGGCCACTGGCGCGGATCATGCAGCTTGGCCAATACCGCATGACGCCGCTGCAACTGCTGGCCGCCATGTCCATGGTGCCTTTGATTCGCGTGTTGGGCGACATGGCCAAGATGGCGGGGTATCCGGTGGGGTGGATCTGGCGCATCCGCAACTGGAAGCGTCCGGAAATCCATTGGCGCACCGTCCTCAAGTTGAGAAACAGCCAGTCCGTTTCCGAGAACCAGGCTCGCTAACCGGATTGGACCCGGTGCCTAATCCTCCTCCGGAAAAGGCACGAATGCCAGCAGCGTGGTGGGGAAGCGGTCGGTAACCACAAGCACCCCCTCGCCGGCCCAGCGTACGATCCCTTCCCAGTTGCGGGCCACGACTTCATCCAGCAGAACCAGTTCGACCGGCGGACGATCCACCAGCTCGATGCGGCCGTCCCGAATCTCCATTTCCAACAGCCGCTCAACTATCGCGACGTCCTTGTGGGAATCGCCTTCCCCCCACCGTTCCCGAATGGCATCGGCCTGCGTGGGCAACTGCTTTTCGCCCGGCCAGTGGAAATTGATGGCCCAGAACCTGCCGTGCGGGTCCAACCTTGTTGCATCCGTGATGCGGAATTCCACCTCCGGCACATCGAGAGTGCCCACAGCCTCCAATTCCTCCGAAAACAGCAGGGCGTGCCGCTCCGGATTGGTTTCCCTGCCTGCCAGTTCGTGGATGGCGACAACCTGCGAGTCCTGCATCACCAGGGTCTCGTAGGCCTTGTTCATCAATGATGTCTGCGGCTGCAGAAGAACGGTGTTGGCAAGGTCCAGTTCCAATCCGTCCAGGTTGCCCAGGACCTTTCCAGGGATCAGGTAGCCCAGCATCCTGCCCTGGGAACGTCCCTCCACCGCCAGGTAGAACCGGGATCCGGCGAACACGATGGCCTCGAGGCCCTCATAACCTTCGAGACGGCGCAGGTCGCCCCCGTTGAGCAGTGGAATGGGGAACGGCTCGATTGGGGTTTTCCCAGGGTCCGACAGCGCCGCGGCCAAGGCCTGACGCGGCAATCCAAACAGGTTGTGGTCGTACCGATCCGGGTATTGGGGCAGCAGCACCAGCACATCCCCGAACCAGTCGAGGCCCGAGATTTCCACCTCGGGTTCGGCAACCGGTCCCGCCAAGGGGATCGTCTGAACCGCCTGTTCCGGATACCCGGTGCGCACTGTCACAGGGGTTGCGGTGGCCGTCACGGGTTCGATGTGGGGTTGTTCCTCCAGATCCGCAGGTGGAATCTGGCATGCGGACAGCACGGCCGCGACTGCCACTGCCACCCAACGGCCAAGCCGGAATCGGGCCGGGTTGGCGCCACTCTGAGCCGACACCTCAACCATCCCGGACACGGTCAACCAGCCAGGTCTTCACCGAGTCTTGCCAAGCCGGCATGGATGGAAGGCCGACAGCCGTCAGTCGCGTGTCCTTGAGCACGGCGTGGCGCGGAGGGGTTGCGGCCCTGGGCCACTCCTCACTGCCGATGGCATCGACCGGTACATCGCCCAGACCGGCGTGCTGCAGCAGGAACACGGCCCATTCGTATCGACTGGCCACGCCGCCGCCCGTCATGTGCCACACACCGCGGCAGTCGATGCGGCTCAGCAGTTCGACGCGCTTGGCCACGTCGGCGGTCCAGGTGGGAGAGCCGAATTCATCGTCCACAACGCGCAGCCGTCCCAGCCGGCGGGCCGCACCCAGGATTTTGCCCGGAAAATCGGCTTCGCCCGATCCGTACAGCCAGCTCACCCTGACGACGGCATGGCGGCTTTGGTTGGCGAGCACGGCCACCTCGCCGGCCCGTTTGCTGCGTCCGTAGGTGTTGCCGGGCCCGGTCTGATCGATCTCCGCATAGAACCTGCCCGGCTCGCCGGGGAACACCTCGTTGGTGCTGAAGTGAATCAACTTGGCGCCGGACTGGTCGCACGCGGTGCGAACGTTGACCGGACCCTGTCGGTTGGTGGTCCAAACCGCAGGTTCGTTGGCCGGATGCTCGGCTCCGTCCACATCCGTCCAGGCAGCCGCGTTCAGCACAATGTCTGCGTTGGCGCTGCGGATGGTGCGAATGCACCGGTAGTCGGTGATGTCGCACTCCGCCCGTCCCCAGGATACGAGCTCGTGCCCGCGGAATGCTTCCTGCAGGGCTTGGCCCAACAGGCCGTCGGCTCCCAAAATCAACACGCGCATGGCATGGATCGGCTCATCGGTTCAAGGACTGGGTGCCGAACCCGCGGTCCGAATTTCGTTGGAATACATTTGGGCAACATTGTGGAACTGCCCAACCGGTTTGACACAATCCATGCACTGTGTTGCATCAGTGGAATGTCCATGGCACAACCCGCTACAGTATCCACCCGTGTTGGGATTCCCAATACCCCCGCCACCCGGAACATTCGGGTCCAGCTGGGTCGGGTACTGCCGTTGCTGAAGGAGATCGGACTGTCGCCTACTGCCGTGCGGCTGGTGGGCGGGTTGCCGCGGGCTCTGCTCACGACCCGGGATACCGGATATCGAGTACCGCGCCATGAGGGCCTGGATGTAGACCTAGTCATGGAATCCGACGCTGTCATCGCAGGCATTCGCCTGCAGGAAATCCATGGCGGTGAATTGACGGCACATAGGCAGTTCGCAAATGCGACCTGGCACCCGCCCCAACACTTGTCGGTCCCTCCCGTTGACCTCATCTCGGCGCGGTCCGAGCGTTACCCGCAGCCCGGGCTGCTGCCCGAAGTGAGGCCCGGAACCTTCGCAGACGATTGCCACCGGCGCGACTTCACGGTCAACACCCTGGCCCTGGACTTGGAGGCAGCGGTGGATTTGTGCGCGGGTGCCGGCCAATGTCTCGTTCACCACCATCCGTTGGCCCTGGAAGACCTGGGGCAGGGAATCATACGGGTCTTGCATGCGGGGAGTTTCGTGGACGATCCCACCCGCTTGTTCCGCGCCGTTCGCTATGAACAACGTCTGGGTTTTCGCATGTCCGGGCAGACGTTGGATCTGTTCCGGAACGCGGTGGCCGGAAACTGCCCGGCCACGATATCCGGCACCAGAATGCGCCACGAAGTGGAGCTTGTCTTTCTGGAATCCCGTGTCGCGGCGATCCTGAACCGACTTGCCCACCTGGGTTTGTTGGCGGGCATGGGTCTGACCGGTGCCCGCGCCGAGGAAGGTCGAGAGGCCTGCGGACGCATGTCCGAAGCCGATGCCGATCGCATCGGAATGGGTTGGCTGCTGCTGTTGGGCACGGCGGACACCCCGCCGAGCACCGCCGGGCAGGTATTGGGCCTGCCACCGAGGATGCAGGCCCGGGCGGAGGTGTTCCGGTCGTTGCTTCAGGATCCGGTGCTGGCCGAGGGCGCCCTGTCCGATCTGCTCCTGGCCCGCCGGCTTGGACCCGTATCCCGGAACGAGATCGTTCTGCGAAGTCTGCAGGCGTACTTCCCCCACTTGCACATCCGCATCGATCAGTTGATGGCCCGGGCCGCCAATTCCAGGCCTCGACTTGACGGCAGGGATCTGATGCAACTCGGGTACACACCGGGCAGGGCCCTGGGCCGGGTTCTGGAGGAGCTCTGGATTCTGCGTTTGGCCGGGAGGCTCCAGTCCATTGAGGACGAGAGGGCTTGGGTCAGGGAACACGGGGTGAAAATGCAGGCTGCCGCCGAGTAGACGGTGCAAGCCACTGCCGATACGATGCGCGGTTCATGGCAATGGGCACGACGTTCACAGCAGCAACACGATCAGAGACAGCAACAGAAGCACGGCCAGCAGAACGGGTTGGTGAATCAGATAGATGGCCAGGGAGTGCTGGCCCAGTGTTTCAAGCCACCGTACCGGTGCCGTCTGTGCCACCGGGGAGCGAACCGGAGGCGGTGTGCGGCCCCGGTATCGCAGGATGCCCAGAAACGATCCCAGCAGGAACAGACCGAAGTAGAACAGGAACGGCACGTAGTCCAGGGCGGCGTAGCCGGCCGGCTGAAAACCCAGCCAGAAGCCGAATTCCGCCAGCCACCCGTCCCAGGTTTGACGGGACAGCCACAGGCCGGCGGTTCCACTGAGCGCACCGGTTGCCAACACAAGCCACCGGTTGCCGAGCAACGGTGCGCAGACGACGAGGCCCAGCCCGATCATGTGCAGGATCCCGAACTGGATGTAGGCTCCTCCGCGGAACACAAGCCAGGTGATGAGGGTCAGGACCATGCCCCAGCAAAAGACAATCAATCCCCGCTTGTATTGCCGCGCCCGTCGTTGCGCCGGGGGGCGGGTCCTGCCGGCAGCGGAGTGGTAGGCCACCGCGGACGAGACACCGGCCAACGTGACAAACGTATAGGCCGTGGCTTTTTGAAACAGGTCCCAAAAGGGGTGGTATATGTCCAGGAAGGGGTGTTCGATGGCGGCGGTGAACGGGATCAGCCGATCCAGGTCGAACAGCAGGTGATAGGTCACCATCATGACGATGGCGACGCCGCGCAACGCGTCCAGTTCCCAAAACGCGGCTGCATTCGGAGTGCGCCGGCGCGTCAGCCGCAGGGTTCCCGCCAGTTCGCGCAGGAAGTTGCCCATCGTATGGAATCCCGGGAAGTCCGCGCGTCAGGCCGGGCGGGGCCGGTGACGCAGGGGGCGCGGCTGCCCACTGTCTTCCCACCCGCAACTCCGCTGCCGGAAGCGTTTGCGGGGCCATGCCCATGTTCTGCCGCTCGCGGTGGCATGCGATCCGAACCCAACATGCAAGTCCGCACCGGTTCTGGACGATCGTATCGGGCGTCCCCCGAACATGCTATTCGCCATACAGGCTCTCCATGAGCAGGTTCTTGGACACTGCCATGCGCCGGGTACTCGGGTCCGCCTGTTGCAGGCTCCTCCAGGCATCGTAGTTGCGCGCCGCCAGATCGACGACGAAGCGGGGATAGTGGAGCCAGACGAACGGCGAGCCGGCATTGAGGGCGTATTCCTTCGCCAGCCGGGAGCGATTCGGCAACATGGCGGCGGCCAGGTCCCGCAGCTTCTCGCGGCGGCTGCCGCGGGACCACATGCGGGCCATGTTGCGGGGCAGCATGATCGCATCGGACGTGATGTTCCACAGCAGATAGCGTGCGGCGCCCACGGCTTCCTCGGGAATGTCCGGGCGCAATGCCTCCAGCACGCGGTTCGGAATCCGGGCGCCCAGGGTAGTGTGCGCCAGGTTCAGCATCAGGTACACGCCGGACTGCCATCCCCAACCGAGGGCCCGGTCCGACAACGCATCCCAGTCGAGGGCATCGCCGTAACGGGCAATCGTGGCGCTGATGTCGCACACCGGGCGCAATCCCGTATAGAACAGGTGCTGGTAGGAGGCATGGATGCACAGGTGCAGGATCAGGTCTTCCGGACACAGGCCCAGCACCTGACCGCGCGCACCTTCGATGGGCGCAGCCCGGTCCCAGAGGCCGTCCAGGTCCGACAGGGCGTACCTGTCCTTGGGCCACGTGATGTTCCAGTGCAGTTCCAGGACGGTGTTGTTGTTGTTGAACATGCGCGGCAGGTGGTGCACATCCGCCGACCAGGTCTCCACGTCCATCGGTTCCCGCGTGATATATCCCAGTTCCCCGGTCACCTGCACTGCTTCCGCGAGCAATGCCCTGGGTACCAGCAGGTCGATGTCGTCCATCTGGCGCGTGCCGATTTCCGGATAGATGTCGTGGGCCAGGTGCATGCCCTTGAGGGCCAGGCAGGGGATGTTCCTGGCCTGCAGGGCCTGGGCCAGTTCCGCCAGTTCCGTTGCAAGGAAAAGATTGCGCAGAACGCTCTGCCGATACGTGTCCGCCAGACTCTGGCAAACCAGGTCCGGAGGTCGGGCGCATGTCTCCGGCATCCGTTGCAGGCAGTAGTGGAGCAGTGCCCCCACCCGTTGTATGTTGGCTGTCTGCTCCAGGTCGGCCCATTCACCGCCGGACAGATCGGCCCATGGTTCCTGGGTATGGGGCGCGGACTGCAATGCCAGGATGCGCAGGAGCGCGGCTTGGACGGGCGAGTCGGTCATGACGGTTCCGGCCGATGGGGTGTGGAGGCGAAGGTGGATCGGGCACGAGCCTTGTGGGTCAGTCCGCGCATGCCGCTGTTTCGGTGTTGGTTGTCAACAAGGCTGCAATCTTATGGTCAATGCGCGACAGGGCAAACTCGCCTATCTCCCCCACCGGAACCCACCGTCCCTCTTCCCAGCGCGGGATTTCGGGTTCCGTATCGCGGCAGACCGCCAGGTAGGTGTCCTGCAGGCGCCGAAAGTGGCTGTAGTCCTGGATCTGTCGGCCAAGGTGTCGGACTTGGTCAACGATCACACACAGTTGGTCTTGGGCGATCCGCGCCGCCGCGGATACGTCGGATGCGGGCAGCTCCTCAACCGGCAGGGCCGGAAACCCCCACAACCCCCCAAGCATGTCGCTACGTCGATTACGGACCAAGAATACCCGCGGTTGGCTCCCTTGTGCGGTGAGGAGCACATATCCGACATGGTGTCTGGCAGAGAGTGATTTTGCCGGGCTGCGGCCCGGCAACGGCGCAGGCCGGGCCGATGAATAGGTAGCGCAATGCTCCCGCACGGGGCAATTCGGGCAGTCAGGGTTGACCGGCTTGCATATCTTGCTGCCCAACGCCATCAAGCCTTCCGCAATCAGGCCCGGAGCAACAGCGGGATTGGCGGCCAACAGATCCCGAATGTGGGTGTCGATTGTGTCCAGGTTCGCCTTGCGTTGCGCTTGGTACGGGGTTTTGTGAAGGCGCGAATACAGGCGTACGACGTTCCCGTCGATGGCCGGTTCGGGTTGGTTGAACGCCAGGCTCAGGATGCCGCCCGCGGTGTAGCGGCCAATGCCGGGAAGTGCCAGCAGTTCCTTTTTGGTGCCCGGTACCCGTCCCCCGTGGTGCTGCACCATCTGCTTGGCCGCCCGGTGAATGTTCAGGGCCCTTCGGTAGTAGCCAAGGCCCTCCCAGAGTTTGAGCACCCGATCCTCGTCCGCCTGCGCCACAGCCTGCGGGGATGGCAGGGCCGCCATCCAGCGATTGAAGTAGGGAACAACGGTCGCGAGCCGGGTTTGCTGCGCCATGACCTCGGCGATCCAGACCTGGTAGGGATTCCGGAAGCCGTGGGGCGCGGAACGCCAGGGAAATGGTTCGGCGTTGGCCAATTGCCAGTCCGCCACCTTGTCAATCAAGGTCCGGGAGCGGATCCTTGCCGCGGAGATTCAAGTGCAACGCCGTGGCTCAACCGCCCAGCAGGTTCGCCTGGTTGCATTGGGAAACGAGGAACGAACCAATGAACATGGCGGCGAAGACGACCCACCCCCACACCGGAAGTCCGAGGTAGGTGCGGGGCGGTTTGGGCGGCGGCGGCGGCGGCGGGATTGGCGCCTGGCACTTCCAGCAAATGCGCTTGTCGTCAGGGTTGTGCTGACCGCAGGATGGACAGTCCACAAGCAGTCTCGAACAGAAAACTGGGCCAAATCGGTGGAGCGAATCGTAACACGGGTATCGGAACCGGGCGGCCGGACAGCAGCAAGAGGGTTCTGTTGGGAAGCGCGCAAACCGCTGCAGTGCTGCAGCTTGGCATGGTTCTGTTTGGGCAGTGCCACTTCAATCCTTGGCCGGGCCCTCTCGGAGATCCATGGGTTTGGTCCTCAACGGCTCAAGTCATCGCAACAGTTCAGGACTTCATCCGGTGGTTCCGTACCCCAGACGGCTGGACCAGATTCGAGTGTCCGACTTTCCCACCGCGGTGCACCGAACATCGCATGGGGCCGCAAACGGCCAGTGTCAGGCGTAGTGTCTTCAAATGGGTTGATACCGGACGCAGACGGCATGCTCCACAGCAGGAGGGGCTTGCTCGCTGCGAGGCACGAAGTTCAGTCCCAAGGCGATTACCTTACGGGCCCCGCCGAAGTGCCGGCGGCCGTAGTCGTGTGACCGGATCTGGTCCAGGGCCGCCTGCGGGGACTCGCCGTACTTGAACTCCATGACGCAGACATGTCCGGGGAAGCGGACCTCCATGTCGGAGCGGCCGCCGCCCTGGTGCACCTCCGAGTGGAACTCCACTTGCATCAGCTGGCACAGGACGTGCAGGATGAGGTGGCAGTCCGTCTCCCGGCGTAGCTTCTCGCTTGGGATGCCGGCCAGAAAGGTGTGGAGAAGATCACAGAATTCCTGATGGTCTTCGCCGGCCAATGCCCGGTGCATGGCCCGCAGTGTCCGCGGGTCGGGTGGTTGCCGATAGGTTTCCAGCAGTTCATGGCTGTAGGTCCGGCGGACCTCGTCGTTGGGGTAGTCCAGGTACAGATCCCCGTCCTCGTCCTGGCGCAGGGTGTAGTAGCCGGTCTGGACCATAAGAGGGACGAAGTTGACCCGGTCCAGGCTGTAGGTCGTGCTCATCAGGCTGTCCCAGGGGGGCGGGTCCGCGGGCAGGGGGTACTGCCCTTCCTTCATGAGGCGGATCAGGAACATGGGGTTGCCGGAGACGGCCCAGTGGTTGGGCCATCCGGTGACGGCCCATCTCCGGACATGGCTTCGATCCTGCATGTCCCGGAGGCAGCAGGCCAGGGTGAAGGGGTTGTAGACGCTCTCGCTGTCCTCGGGGAAGCCGAAGCAGTAGCCGTTGTAGTGGCGGCGTACCTGGTCCATCAGTTCCTCAAGGGCCAGGTCGAGGTGGGCGGCGCCCGTGGCGAGATGGGGATGCAGTGCGGTTCGGACTTCCCGTTCGGTGAAGCCGCAGAGGGTGGCGTAGGCAGGTTCCCAGGAGATGTCGCGCAGGTTGTTGAGGACCGAGAACAGGCTTACGCGGGCGAAGCGGGTGATGCCGGTGACGAAGACGAAATGCAGGTCGGCTTCGAGACTCTTGAGCCGGACGTAGAAGTTGCGCAGGATGTCCAGGATGGGTTCGGGATCCGTGTCCTTGCCCAACAGATGCACCAGGGGGGCATCGTACTCGTCGACCAGGACGACGGGGTTGGTCCCGTAACGCGCCTTGAGCTGGACCACCAGTTCCTCCAGGCGTTGGGCCGGGCTGACGGCCGGGACGGGAGGAAACCTGATGACACCGGATTCATTGACGGGTTCCAGTCCGACATTGATGCCACGGCGATGCCACAGCGTGTACTGGTTGCCCAGCATCTCCAGCAGGTTGGCTTCCAATCCCTCCGGTGCGTCGGCCGGGGTGTTGGCCATGTTCAGCCGGACAACCGGATGAAAGCCCCTACTCTCGATGGTGTCGGCCACAGCCGTGCCCTGGAACAGCTCCGTCTTGCTTAGGGTTGGCGGCGGGTTGTGGTCGTTCAGGTAGCGGGGATCAATCGGCACCTCGCCTTGGAAGAAGGCCTCCAGGGTTGTCACCAGGAGGGACTTGCCGAAGCGCCGGGGACGGGCCAGGAAGATGTACTTGTTGTTCAGCAGTGACGGGTTGTGATCCGTGGGAGCCAGTAACGAGAGGAGATGTTGTGTCTTGTCCACGTACAGGCCGCCGCCATGCCGCAGCAGGATGAATTCGGACTGATCCGGACGCAGGAATGGCAGAGGGTTTGCGGACGGCACGACCATATTCCATCGGTTACGGACTGGATGCTCCGATCCTACAACTATCTCTGAGGGACGTCAGGTTGTCTGAATCTCCAGCCCATGGTGCTGTCACCGGAAGTTTCCGACGGACCGTTGGCAGGCAGTGGTCCAAGCTGTTGATCCGATCCACCCAAGGCTGAAAGCAGAAGTAAGTGCCCTGCTGGGGGGCATGCATGCGCTACCGCCTTGACCTCAAACGTTCGAGCGGGACATCTTGAAGTTCGGGTGTGCCGACGGCGGCCTGGGGCCCAAACCCTGAGCAACGGAAATTCCGACACGCGCACAGTTCAACTGACCCGGTGAGCAGACTTTGGTACCGGTTGTTCCCCAACCCTGTCCTCCAGGCCCGGGGCAATTGTCAGCAAGGTTGCGGTTTGCCAGTCCCGCGGCGGCACATGCGGCTCAAACCGACGGCGTACCAGCACCTGGCCCAGCAGGGCCACCGCCACGCCGATATAGATGAAGCTGCCGGTGACCCAGATGATGCCGCCACTGATCATTTGATCCTGAACAGCGGTCAAACGTTCCAGGGAGTTCGCGGACAGGTAGTAGCTGTAGGTGGCTTCCTGGCGGAAGGCCAGCGTCACGCCGGTGACCATATTGGCCACTTCGCCTCCCACGATTAGATACAGGAACCGAAGCCAAACCGGAAGCGGCCGATGCAGGTGGGGAGGTGCAGCCATGGCGTGCCACCAGAACATCATGAAGGCCGCCCAGAAGGGCGTCAGGGAGGCGTTGGCCCAATGGGGTCGTTCCATCAACCAGTTGACGGTCGCACTGTCGTGCCAGAGTGCGAACAGACCTACAGTCAGGAGCCAGATCGGTCCGGGACCGGTAGCCCAACGGAGTGATGTCCACCACAGGGATGAGCCGCGCCACCGAGTCCGCAGCCTGCTTTGACGATCGGCTGACACAAGATGCCACAGCATGTCCAGCCAACGACCGTGCAACAGCAAGGGCGGCGCCACGATGCCGGCCAATGCCTGTTGGAGGGTTCGGGCATACAGGTAGTTGAACTTGAGTTCTGCCAAGGGCGACGCGAACGCGAGCCAAAGGCACACGAATCCGAGCACAAATACGGCTACCTGGTACCGGGCAGGCCGGTCCTGCGGCACCAGACGGGCTCGACCCGCGAAATAGGTGGCCAATACGACCAGCAGCAGCACAGCCGCGATTGGATGCTGCGTCCAGTCGTGCAGATGGCGGAGCCCGAGGTCCACGTTCGGTGTCTGTGAAGAGTCAACCTGTTGGGTACCCCGGCAGTATCGCACGCGCCGATACCCGCGACATGCCTTAACGGTCCGGGTTTCAGCTGGCAGTGACGATCGCGTTGGCCGACGCATCCCGGAGAGTCGTGCGCATCACACCCTTTACTGCAGAATCGATTCGGTCTGGCTTGTCCCCAAACCCGTGTTGTCACGCTACTATTATTTTGGGCGGTAGGCATGCCTACCGCGCCTATTTCACTCAATCCCCACCCTGATCGGATTTGGTTGTCCGTTTGTTCATGTCTGCCACCACTTCCCGCCGCACGTTCCTGAAGGCTTCGTTGGTTGCGACCGGACTGTTGCTGTCCGCATGCGAACCCTCCGCCATTGCTCCGGCAGCCACGGCCGCCGGTGGTACCGAGGTAGATGCGCTTCTGTATGTCGGCTACCCCTTGGACGAGGCGCGCATTGAGGCGTTCGGGCTGTTCAAGCGGATTGCTCCCGACTTGGACATTGAGGCGATCGAAATTGATTCCGCCTGGGACGACATGCAGGTTCAAGTCGGAGCAGTTCTCGCTTCGGGCAATCGCATCGATCTCCTGCCGATCGCCACGCACGGTTTGCCCAGGCTCTGGGCTAGTTCGGGCCAGTTGCTGGATTTGCGCCCCTGGCTTGCGGATGCGTTGCAGCCCGCGGCCACGGAATTCCCTTCCGCGCTGTTGCAGGCCTACGCATGGGGGGAGGCACAGTACGGCCTGCCCCTTGAGTTCGTGTCCCATGCCGTGCTCCTGAACCGAACGGTGTTTGCAGACGCAGGCCAGCCACTGCCGGGAGCGACCTGGACCTGGCAGGATTGCCTGGAGTTGTCCTATGCCCTGACACGCCGGGGAGGCAGCGACGCGACCTGGGGATGGGGTACGGAACTTGACGTGGCGGGAGCGGAACACTGGTTGTGGGCGAACGGCGGCCCCGGCCTGTTCGACCGGTCGGCGGCGGACTTTGCCAACCCGACCGCCTCGCACCAGGTCCATGGTTCGGCTTTGGCATGGCTTTCCCAAATGTGGCTGGTGCACAAGGTGGCTCCCGGTCCCGAACAGCTGCGCAGTCGCAGTCCGGCATCCCTGAAGTTGTCCGGCAACCTTGCGATGTGGATGGCCTCGTCACTGGATGTGCGGCTTCTGGAGGACCAGCGCGAGCGAGTGGATTGGGAAGCGGTCCCGGTGCCAAAGGCACATGCGGACGGTCCCAGCGCCACCATGGTCTGGAGCACGGGCCTGGCCGTTGCCCGCGGCACACGGTTCCCCGACGAGGCGGCCCAGCTGTTGGCACACATGACCGCCGGGGAAGGGGCGGCCCGCATGGCGCGGGACAGCGCGCATCCGGTAGCCGGACGGCCGGACCTGTGGTTGACTGACGAGCGTCGTGCCCGAGGCGGTTCCGTGTTCGTGGATTCGCCGCGCACGGCGGACAGGGTCGGTGACAACTCCCTGGGCTCCAATCACCGGGAGCTGCTGGAGACGGTGGTGGAACCCAATTGGAAAGCCGTGTTCGCAGGGGCAGTCCTGCCGGAAACCGCACTGGCGACGATGGACGATCAGCTGACCGCCAGTATTCGCAATGCCCGGCTGCCCCAAGTCTGAACCGTGATTGGCCAACCCGAAGTGCTGCCACCCGGAAGGTGACCATGACCCGTGAACTGGTGCTTCCCTTCGCGCTGCAACTGCAGATCATCGATCAGTCGCTCGCGGGCAAACCCGAGGAGATCTGCGGCATCGTCAGGGGGCGGGCTCGGCAGGCAACGGCGCTGGTGCCGTCACGAAACGCGGCGGAAGAACGGACCATCAACTATCTGGTGGAACCGTCGGTGCTGATGCAACAGTTCGTCTTCGAGGACGAGGGCGACTCCATGGTGGCCATCTACCACTCGCATCCCGAGTCTCCGGCCTACCCCTCAGCCACCGATGCCTGGACGGCCACCTATCCCGAGTCCGTTTACCTGATCTGCTCCCTGGAAGCACTGCAACCCGTGATCCGGGGCTTTGAACTGCTGGACATCGAGGCCGACTTCGACTTGACGGCCCTCAAGCAGCAGACATCGTTCCACGAAACGCGACCTGGCCTCTTTGCCTGGTATCGGGCCACCGGCACGCCCTTGCCCGATGCCCTCGACCGGACGCGCTTTCCGGCCCGGGACCCGTTCTACGTGGTGTGGTTCCAGCCGGACCCGGCCGACGAGCCCGAGGTGCGGGTTGTTTGCATTGGGGAAGTCAGGCTCAAGTCGCATTGATTCGCTGCCGGTGCCCCTGGCAGCCTCCCTAACGCATCTCCAATAAATGAACTCGGTGCCCGGTGCTAAGATACGGAACGAAACGGGTATACACTTGCCCGAGACTGGACTTCATTCACCAGAAAGCTGACATAACCAGCATGACCACTGTCTACATTCCCACTCCCCTGCGACGCCTGACGGCCGGTGCCTCCAAGTTGGAGGTGGAAGGCAGTTCGGTTGGCGAACTCATTCAGGCCGTGGATGCGCAGCATCCGGGGGTGGCGGCCAAGATTCTGGATGCCGATGGCGAGGTCAAGCGCTTCATCAACGTGTTTTGCAACGATGATGAAATCCGCTCGCTTGAAGGCTTGGATACCCCGGTCGGGGAACGGGATCGCGTATCCATCGTCCCCGCGATGGCGGGCGGTGCGGCAATAGCCTGAAGCAGATTGGGAATCAGGAGAATCAGAACATGGCGCACTTGAACAGGGACCAGCTGGTGGAGTTGGCCAAGAGCGAGATTACCGAGATCACGGCGGATCAATTGAAGGCGCGCCTGGATCAGGGCGAGGATCTGACGGTGATTGACATCCGGGAACGGGATGAGTTCGTGCAGGGCCACGTGCCCGACGCAACCTTTATTCCGCGCGGCCATCTGGAGCTTCAGGTGGAACAGCACCAGCCGGATCGGGACGAGCCGGTTGTGCTCTATTGTGCGGGCGGGGTTCGTTCGGCCCTGGCGGCGCGCAATCTCAAGGAAATGGGCTACCGCGACCCCATTTCCCTTATCGGCGGCTTCAACGGCTGGAAGAATGCAGGCCTGGAGTTCAAGGTCCCGGTGGTGCTGAACGACGAGCAGCAGATCCGGTACAGTCGGCACACGATGCTGTCGGAGATCGGCGAGGCCGGCCAAATCCGTCTGCTGGAGAGCAGCGTCCTCTTGATTGGCGCCGGCGGTCTGGGCAGTCCGGCCGCCATGTACCTGGCGGCCGCCGGGGTGGGCAAGCTGGGCATCATCGACTTCGACACGGTCGACGTTTCGAACCTCCAGCGGCAGTTGCTGCACGGGCAGAAGGATGTGGGACGCCCCAAGATCGATTCGGCCCGCGACCGCATTCAGGACATCAACCCGGATGTCGAGGTGGTGGGCTACAACGTGCCGTTGAAGAGTTTCAACGCCATGGAGATCATCTCGGAGTACGACCTGGTCATCAACGGGTCGGATAACTTCCCGACCCGCTACCTGGTCAATGATGCCTGCTATCTGCTGGACAAACCGCTGGTCGACGGCAGCATCTTCATGTTCGAGGGTCAGGTCACGGTCTACGACGGCACCGGGCCTTGCTACCGATGCCTGTATCCGGATCCGCCGCCTCCCGGCGAGGTTCCGAGTTGCGCCGAGGCCGGCGTCATGGGCGTGCTGCCGGGCATTGTGGGCTCGATGCAGGCCTTGGAGGCCATCAAGCTGCTGGTCGGGTTTGGCGAGTCGCTGTCCGGCCGCCTGTTGATGATCGACACGGGCGACATGACCGTACGGACGCTGCGTGTGGACGCGGCCCTGGACTGCCCGTTGTGCGGTGGTCGGCCGTTGGTCACCAAACTGATCGACTACGAGGAGTTCTGCGGCCTTCCGAGCCTGGCGGACGATCCGGAAGCGGTGCCCGAACCGGCCTGAGACGGGTTGGCAGCGGCCGTGGCGGCTCACAACACATCGGCCGCGGGAGGTTCGGGATCACGGTCGATCCTGGATCTCGTGGGAGGCACGCCGCTCCTGGACCTTTCACCGTGGGCCTGGGGGGAAGGTGTGCCCCGCGCGGTCCGTGTACAGGCCAAGGCGGAGTGGTTCAACCCCGGTGGTTCGGTCAAGGCGCGGGCGGCAGCCTGGATTTTCCGGGATGCCCTGCAAACGGGTGCGCTGACGAAAGAGCGGTGCCTGATCGACAGCAGTTCGGGCAACACGGCCATCTCCTACGCCCAAATCGGGGCGGCGCTGGGCTACCGCGTCAAGTTGGTGATGCCGGCCAACGTGTCGATTGAACGCAAGACGATGGTGCAGGCCTACGGCGCCGAATTGATTGAGTCGGATCCTCTGGAAGGGTCCGACGGCGCGATCCGCGTGGTGCGCCAACTGGTGGCCGAGGATCCGAGCCTGTTTCACGCCGACCAGTACGCCAACCCGGCCAACTGGAAGGCCCACTACGAAACCACCGGTCCCGAAATCTGGCAACAGACCGAGGGCCGCGTCACCCATTTCGTGTGCGGTTTGGGCACCACCGGAACGTTCGTGGGCGTTGGCCGCTACCTGCACGAGCAAGATCCGGACATCCGGCTCGTCTCCGTCCAGCCCTCGGATGAACTATCGGTGATTGAGGGTCTCAAGCATCTGCCAACCTCCATCGTGCCGCCCATCTACGATTCCGGTGTGGCAACATCGGAGATGACCGTGGACCCCGAAGCCAGTTGGGATCTGGCACGCCGCCTGGCCCGCGAACAGGGCATTTTCATCGGGCTGAGTGCGGGCGGCGCCGTGGCCGCGGCCCTGGATGTCGCCAGTGAGCTTGAGCGCGGAGTGGTTGTCACAATCCTTCCGGATGACGGCAGCAAGTATGTGAGTCTGGGCGTCTTTGACTGAACGGCCGGCCCGATCCCCGGCCATGTCCCTTCGGACAGAGGGGGGAGGCGAACATGTCCATGCAAATTGACCTTTCCGGCCGTACCGCGCTGGTAACCGGCGCCTCTCGGGGCATTGGTTTGTGCATTGCCAGAACCTTCGCACTGGCTGGGGCACGGGTGGCCATGGTGGCGCGCAAGGAGGATGTGTTGGCACAGGCGGCCCGGGAGGTCGAACAGTCCGGTGGGCAGGCACTGGCCGTGGCCGCCAGCACCAGCCGGGACGAGGATGTTGCCAGAGTCCGCGACACTGTGGGGGATGCTTGGGGTCACGTGGACATTCTGGTTAACAATGCTGCCACCAGTCCCCACTTCGGTCCGGTGCTCGACGCGGATACGAAGGTTTTCCAGGCCACGCTGAACACGAACCTCCTGGGATATTTCCGGACCGCGCAGGCCTTTGCACCGGGCATGATTGAAGCCGGTGGCGGTCGGATTCTCAATGTGTCGTCAATCGCGGGCCACAGGCCGGCCGCGGGATTGGGCCTGTATGCAATCTCCAAGGCCGGGGTGGGCATGCTCACGGCCTGCCTGGCCAGGGAGCTGGGACCGCACAACATCCTGGTCAATGCCATTTCGCCCGGTCTCGTGCGAACGGATTTCAGTCGGGCCCTGTTCGATATGGACAAGGGGCCCGACCCGGAAGTCAACGACCTGTCGCACGCGTCCTATGTGAAGTCAACGCCCTTGGGACGCGCCGGCGAGGCGCAGGAAGTGGCAAACCTGGCCTTGTTCCTTGCTTCGGGCCTGGCCGCCTATGCCAGCGGAACCGACATTCCGTTGGATGGTGGGTACCTTGTTTGAACGTCCAGGCACCCAATGCGCATTGCCCGCGGTGTCCTGCGCGTCCGATCCGACGGCCGCTCCGATGCGGCTTTCACCCACTAGCGGACAACCATCCTTTGGTTCAGGTTCACGCAGCTTGTTGGATCTTCCCCAATAACCGGGGTAGTGGCTGCTCGCTGAAATCTGCGGGTATCGCTGGCGGCCCTGTTTCAATCTCGTTGCTTTTGGTTCCGGGCCGTCCCCGGCCTGTTCCGTGCGCGGGCCTCCGTCTTCAGCCCTGCATCGGCCCCCGGTGCCCTGCATGGCCGCACTGCCCCCTTGGGCGTGTCGGAAACCCGGGCGGGGTGTGAATCGCCCTCCGCTTTCTCCTCGGGTGGCCTTGCGGGTCCGGCAGCGGGTTCGGCCCTTTGTCTACTCGAACCCTGTGAACTCCGTGTTTGGCGGGTGCGTCATGGGTGTGTTGGCTCCGTTGCAGGAAGTTGCAGGAAGCGCCCGGTGTGGTGGCGGGGCGGGGTGCGGGGTGTGCCGTCAGCATGCGATGGTGGCGGACAGGGCGCGCTTGCTGCCGGTCCACTTGCTCAGGGAGGGCATGGCCGGTTCCCGGATGAGCGTCAGGGCTTTGAGGGCGGCATGGGGGGCGAGTTCCGGTGTGGGGCCGGGCGCGGCGGAAACGGCATACGGGAACCGTGCGGTCCATGGCCGCCAAGGGACCGGTCAGGTCGTCGAAGCCGGCGGCGTCCCGTGGTTGTACAATGGGGCATTGAGGTTTTGACGGGACGAGGTTGACATGGCCGACATGGTTGCAACAGCGGCGGCACCGGTGAAGACGGTGCCGGAGCCTGTACGCCGGGTCCCGGACATTTATGAACGGGACATGTCCCCGGAGGCCCGTCGGGAACGGCTGCGGGCGCGGCGGGCCGACCCCGAGGCCTGGTGGGCGGAGTTGGCGCGCCTACACCACTTCGACTCCGACTACTCCTACAGTCCGGCATACGAATACGATGCGGATTCCACCACCGATCCCGACTACGACTACGGCGGGATCACCCACCTGGAAATCTCCGCCCAAGGATATACCTATCCCGTGGAAAAACGCGCCGGCCGCATACAGCTGAACAGCGAGGATACGCTGACCGCGTTCCTGCAGGGCAAGGGCCTGCGGGGTGACAGCGACCGCAGCCTGCGCTTTCCCCGCATCGTCATCGACAGGGTCAACGCGGTCTACCGGAACCCCGAGGGTAGGATTTGTCCGTACAACCAACGGGTTCGCCCGGACCTGTTGGTGCGGGCGGTGCTGACCGCGGACGAGCGGGCGCGGTACCTGCACGGCAACGTCTGGCGCATGGATTGGGGTGCGCCCGTGCCGCCCCTGATCATGGAGGTGGTGTCCGAGGGCCATGCCGTCCGCGACCTGGAGTTCAAGCGCGTCCTGTACGCGGCGGCGGGCGTGTCGGAGTATCTGGTCTACGACTTGGGTGGCAAGCGCGCGGCCCACTCCCCGCGGGAACTGCTCATGTTCCGTCTGCAGGCGGACGGAACCTACCGGCAGGACGCACCGGCCGCCATGTACCGGAGCGAAATCCTGCAGGTCGCGGTGCGCATGCAGCCGGATCCGCGGGAAGCCTTGGCAGAGGATGCGGACGACGAACCGCCCGCGCCGATCCTGCAGTACTACGATCCCGTCGCGCACCGCTGGCGCGATGCGGCCAACGATGCGCGGCGGCAGTACACTGCCGAGGGTCATGCCGAGGGTCATGCCGAGGGTGTCGCCGAGGAGCAGTTGCGGCAGGCACTCCTGACCCTGCGCGTCTTCCTGCCGCAAATGGACCCGGCACAGCGGGCGCGCGTCGAGGAGGCCTGGACGTCCGGCGGCCCGCCGCCGGACATGCAGAACCGCGTGATGCGGGTCCTACAGGACCCGCAGGCTTGGGAAACCCTGCTGCCGCCGCGGGAGGCCGCCCCCAAGGAGTCCGGGGAACCTGGTCCCCGGGGCCGCTCCGACAACAAGGACTGGTAGTACCGGGGACTTCCCGTTCCCGGCCTTCCCGGGTTGCGTCCGCACAACGGGTTTGTGCAGGCGCCGGCACCCTTCCTTCCGGACCGGACCCGCGGCCGGTTGCGGCACCGCGGTCCGTCCCCGGCCAAGTCCCCGGGAGTGGGGACTTGTTACGATTCCCGTAACTTCAGTCAACCAGCCTTGGAACCCACATGCTTTCCGATCTCGACACATTGATGGCCGCGCGCGGCCTGGACGGTCTGCTGGTCATGGGAGACAGTTCCGGCAATCCGGTCATGCAGTATCTGTTGGGGAACGTCCACTTCGAGCGCGCCGTAATCTACAAGCCGACAGGTGGAGACATTACGCTGATCCACGGCTCGATGGAGCGGGACAATGCCGCCCACACCGGATACCGGCTGGTCGATCGCGACCAGGTCTACAACTCGTACGCATATCTCCAACGCCATGAGGGAAACCAGCTGGACGCCGCGGTCCACATGATGGTGGACATCCTGCGCGACAGCGGCATGCGGGGCACCATCGGGTTTTACGGCATGCAGGATGTGGGTGCCGGCTGGACGCTGCTCAACAACCTGGCGGACCGGCTGGACGGGATCGACATCCAGGGCGAGTTTGGCCAGACCCTGTTTACGGAGGCGCGTGCGACCAAGGACAATCGTGAACTGGCCGAATTGGCCGAGCTTGGGCGCCGGACCTGCACGGTTGTGCACGAGGTTGAGGATTTCCTGACCGGCCACGCCGTCGCCGGCGACCACGTGGTGAAGGAGGACGGCACTCCGCTCACCATCGGCGATGTGAGGATGTTCCTGCGGGGCCGTCTGCAACGGCAGGAACTGGCGGAAGACCATCAGACCATATTCGCCCAGGGCGCCGAAGCCGGCGTTCCGCACAACGCCGGCACCAACAGTGTTCGGCTGCGCACCGGCTCGCCCATCATCTTCGACATCTTCCCCAAGGGTCGTTCAGGCTACTTTCATGACATGACCAGAACGTGGTGCCTGGGACATGCTCCGGATCATGTGGCCGAGGCCTGGACCGCCACCAAGCAACTGTTCGACGAGGTCATGGCCAGGTTCAGGGTCGGAGAGGCCTGCGCCAGTTTTCAGGCACAGGCCTGCGACTTCTACGAGGGGCTGGGGCACCCCACGCCGCGCACCCATCCGGGGACCCATGAAGGCTACGTGCACAGTCTGGGGCACGGGATCGGACTGGATGTCCACGAGGGGCCCAACCTGAGCCTGGCCCAAGGCAATACGGACGTGCTGCGGCCGGGCCATGTGATCACGGTGGAACCCGGCCTGTACTATCCGGACCGGGGATGGGGGGTGCGGCACGAAGATGCCGTGGCCCTCGACGAGGACGGCGAACTCGTTTGGCTGACCAACTATCCCGCCGAGTTGGTGTTGCCCATGCGCGGCTGAGCGGCGTGGTTGCGGTTCCCGGCAGGCCGGCACCGGCTGCGCCGTTCAAACATACAGGTTGCGCAGCTTAAGCGCCAGTTGCAGGCCGAATCGGGCATCAGCCTCTTCCAGGTCGATTTGGGTGATGGTGTGGATGCGGTTCAGCCGATAGGTGAGGGTGTTGCGGTGGACCTGCAGATAGGCGGCCGTCTGGCTGATGTTGCCGTGGCAGGCAAAGAAGGCATCCAGCGTCTGCATCAGGCCCGCCCTGTGGGAGTTGTCATAGGCGATGAGATCCACGAGGGTTGACTGGTAGAAGTGTTCCGTTTCGGGAAAGGAGCGGAGTGCCGTCAGGTACCGGTACAGGCCCAGGTCCTCGAACTGGGTCACCGACGATGATCCCCAGCGTTTGTTGGCCCGCAGGCACTCCCAGGCCTGCTGCTGACTTTGCAGCCACGCCGAGAGCGAATGGACTGCATTGCCAATGCCGATGTGGATTTCGCTGCCGGGGGCCGCGCGCGTCAGATCCTCCACCAGGTCCTGGGCAAGCTGCTTGCCGGCAGCGTTGGCCTCGTCTCCTTCAGGGTCCACGGGCAGGTAGAGAAGCAGGCTTTGGTCCCGGCTGCTGGACAGGACCTTGAAGTTTCTTCTGGCGAGCGCGGTGAACAGGACTTCGGGCCAGGGCTCGAGGCCTTGAGCCTCCACCATCCATGCGACATGGGGCTTGTCCAGGGCGTAGCCCAGCGAGCGGCCCCTGCGAATCCAAGCTTGTTCGTCCGCTATGTTGGAACCCAGGAGCTCGTCCAGAAACGATGCGCGCATGCGTTCCTCGGCGGCCCCCACCGCGTTGCGCGTGACCCAGTCCAGGGCCACGGCGGCAGCCCCTTGCACGATGGCCATTTCCTCAATGGGTGAAAGGTTTGGCGGATCCTCGATGCGGCGCAGAAGCATGCAGTAGCCCTGGATTCTCTCCGCCGCCACCACGGCGCCAATCGCGGCCCGGTTGCAGTCCCGCAGCGGAAAACGGTCCCCCAGTTCCCATGTCTCGACGCTGCTGGCCAACTCATCCGGGGGCTTGCCCACCACCCAACTGCGCAACCGCATCACGTTGGGCAGGGCGGCTTGCAGGCTGGCGATGCCGCCATGGGCGCGCTCCGCGCCGGCTGCCGTGACGATGTGCCCCGCATCGTCCAGGATCAGGAACGGCTGGTTGGTAACGTGATGGATCTGGGCCGCGATGGCCTTCTGGCCGCCTCCGTCCAATGTGATCTGGTTCAGATCCCGCTGCAGGTCCGACGCGCGCTGCAGAACATAGGCGGAACGGTCGACGATCAGGCGGATGATGTCGCGCTCAACCTGCAAGAGGGACAAACCGTCCGGAATCGCAAACAGCGGAACGGACTCCCGAACGGCGGTTTCGCGCGCGTTGCGGGACAGGCGGCCCTGGACCGCGACCCCCGAGATGGCGGCTTCGCGCAACCGCGAGATGACGTTGCCCAAATCGCCGCTGGCCTCGAACACCCGCAGGTCCTCCATATTGATGAGCGCGAGTTCACCGCCTTCCAGGGTGGGGAATGCCGGTGGACTGGGACGGCTGCTGCAGGCCCAGCTGACCGACACGCGCAGGTTGGCGTCGGGGGTGAGCAGCTCCGTGCCCACCGGCAAAACCAGATGGAAGATTTCTTCGAGAGTTGTGGCAGTCAAGTTCATGGTCTGCGCCGATGGTACGGGTTCCTCAACCTGCAACAGGCCTGCGATGGGGCCCGGGTCATGGTAGGCGGACGCCCTTCAGCCTGATTATATGCAATCTGCATAATGACACAACTCCTTCCTCACGAAAAGGGGTGCCGAAATGACCTTTCAACCCTTGATTTGTGTGGGATCAGCATCTTCATTGGTCATAGAGTACAAAAATGCACTGTGAAAGTCCATGTGCATCGTTGCCGAAAGCAGGGCCGCAGATTGCCGTCATGCAATCTGCATAGAAAACGCACCGCCCATGGGCGGTGCGTTCCGGATCCGGTTGTACTTACTGGTCGGGGCCGATGTGTCCAGCCGCAAGCCGACCGCGCGGGACCGAAGGCTGCGAAGCAGTCACCGGCTCATGGAAAAGGCTATCGCGGCACTCCAAACAGCCCCCCACAGGACAAAGGCGGTCTGCAACCAGTTGGGGTCCTGTCCCATAGGGCTTGCCAGCACCAGCACCAGCAGGCCTCCGACGATACAACCTGCGATGCTGAACAGGACCAGGCGGCCGAACGCGACGCCCTTGGCCGTTGCACCGACCAACAGGCTCCAGAACAGTGAAGAGAGAACCAACAACCCCAGGGCGCTGCCGACGGCGCCCAATATCGCCGGCACAATCCCCTCGCCAATGTTGCCGTTGCCCAATGCGCGGCCCAGCGCCGGCAGGGCGCCCATCACCAGCAGGGCGATGACCACGGCATGGACGGTGGCGGAACTGATCAGGAACATGGCCACCACCACGCCAATCAGGCTGGCGACAAACGTGTACAGGCAGACTTTGTTTACAAGAGGCTGGCTGCCGCCGGACGTTCCGGCATCGCCAGTTGCAACCGTCATCATGGAAAACACGTGAATATCTCCTAGCTGGGTGTGCGCTCGCTACCAAGCCGCGGGCATGCCGGGCAGGATTGTATCAGGATCGCGGCATGGTGCCGTCCCCAACCGGACGGATGGTAGACGGAACAGGGAATATGCGCCGGGTTCCGTCCCTCCCCCTTATCATTGGCGAATCGCCCGGCCATCGGACGGACGCGGCGTACGGTCGGGCCGGAGCTCCAGGCGGATACCAGCATATTCCAGCATTTGACCCAGTACAGCGACCTGTTGCGGTACAACAACAACGTCCGCTGGCTGTGGTTCTCCCACGTATTGAGCCTGTTTGGCGACTGGTTCAACTTCATTGCGTCGACGCAGTTGGTGGCCCAGTTGGCTCCCTCGCCCCTGGCGCTCTCGATTCTCGTCGGCATTCGCACGGCGAGCCCGGTGTTCGGTGCGCCCCTGGTGCCGTACATCGTGCGGCGCATGCGCCGCCGTACGCTGCTGATTGGCGCCGACGTGATTCGGTTCTTCTCGGTACTGGCCCTGCTGCTGATCCGCAGGCCGGAAGACCTGTGGCTTCTCTACGCCATGATTGGCCTGCAAGGGTTCCTGGCAGGGATGTTCATGCCGGTGCGCATGGCGATTCTGCCCCAGATTGTGGCCAACGAACATGAGTTGGGGACTGCCAACACCCTGTCGTCGCTGAGTTGGACGGCCATGATTGCGCTGGGCATGTCGCTGGGCGGCGTGGTGACGGCCAAGGCGGGGATCAACGTCTCCTTTGTGGTTGACGCCCTGACGTTCCTGGGTTCCGCCGGCCTGATTACGCTCATGCACTACGAGCGCAACACAGGCCCGGAACAACCGGGGGACACCGGCATGCCGGCGACGGACGCGCGCGTTACGTATCCTGATCTGTTTCGGTTCCTGCGGGCCAACCTCGACTTTCTGTTCGTAGGCTGCATGAAGACCTTCGTGACGGTCTTCAGCTTCGTGCCCACCCAGGTGTTGCAGGTCATGCTCAGCTAAACGTGACGGTCTTCAGCTTCGTGCCCACCCAGGTGTTGCAGGTCATGCTCAGCTACCGCTACGAACACATTGGGCCGAGCGCCATCGTGGTGGGAATCGCTACGAACACATTGGGCCGAGCGCCATCGTGGTGGGAATCATCTTTGGTGTCGGTGGCTTGACGAGTTTCTTTGCACCGTTGGTGACAAGGATGTTTACCGGCAACGACCACATGAAACTTCGGCACGCGGTGACCACGAGTTTCCTGCTGACCGGTCTCGGCATGTGGCTCCAGGCCCCCATCCCGCCTTTTTCGATTCTGTTGTTCGGGGTGGCGCTGCGCAATGTGGGAGCTGTTCTGATCTGGACCTTTTCTTCCCAGATTCTGCTCAGCCGGGTGCCCGCCGCCATGCGCGACCACGTGCTGTCCGCCGAGTTCCTCTTGTTGAACCTGGCCGGTGTCCTGGGCGTCGTGTTGCCGGCGCTTACGTCCGGGAACCCGGATCGCGGGATTCCCATTGCCTTTTACGCGCTGGGGGCGTGTTTTGCCGTGGGGGCCGGCGGGTGGGCCCTGTGGCTGATGCGAGGCCGGTACTCGCTACCGGAGGTTGAACAGGATAACCCGTGACTGTCGGGCTTCCATCGAGCGGGTGGCCTACAGTCATTGGGGGCGTTCACCAGAGGTTCCATCACAGGCCGGACCGTCTACTGGCCGGGATCCGTGTGGTCATTGTGTTGCAGGCGCGGGAGCCGTCCTTGGACCTGGTCCCGCATCAAGTCGGCGATTGTGGGGAATTGGCTGCGGTCCGCGCCATCCAGTTGCCGTGCGAACCGTGCCGCCTCGTCGTCGTCCCAGAATTCGGCAACGAACTGTACGAGGATCTCCTTCTGACCAAGTTCCAAGCCTTGCGCCTTGCCGAGTTCCAAACCTCGTGCCTCGCCTTCCTTTTCCTTGGCGGCAATGATGTTGCCAAATGTGTTCATGACCGCCTCCGCCCATCCAACGCAGGAGGTACTGCGCAACACACCAAGCGGTTGCGGACAGTCACCAAAGAGAATGCCGAATCCGCCACATGGTCGACTGGACAGAACCTGGCCGGGAGATGTGCAGGGGTTCTGATCCGGATCGGATCCCCCTACTTGCCGGGATCGGTACGACCGTTTTCCCGCAGGCGGGGGGGCTGTCCTCCGGTCTGGTCCCGCATCAGGTCGGCGATCGTGGGGAATTGGCTGGGGTGCGCGCTGTCCAGTTGCCGTGCGAACCGTGCCGCCTCGTCATCGTCCCAGAATTCAGCAACGAACTGCACGAGGATCCTCTTTTCGCCCCGTGCCTCACCGAGTTCCAGGCCCCGTGCCTCGCCGAGTTCCAAGCCTCGTGCCTCGCCTTCCTTTTCCTTGGCCGCAATGATGTTGCCGAACGTGTTCATGACCGCCTCCGCCTCTTCAATGTAGATGATTCTACGCAACTCCCGGCGCAGTTCGGGTTGGTCCCGGAGCAGGTCGTCGAAGGCCACCTTGAACCAGGTCCCGTAGGCCTCGCGCAGGGTTTCGGACAACCCCAGGACCCGCGGGACAATCCACTCCCGCAGCAACGGCAGAATCTGCTCCGCGGCCTCGTTCGCGCCCCGCCGGATGGCGGCCTGGATGCGCGCCAGGGCGACGATGCCGGTCACCAGGCTCTGCGGGGGGAGCAGATAGTCGGTGACCGGGAACACGGGCACCTCATAGTCGTGGATGTCCAGGAGGGCACCCTCCGCGAAACGGTAGCCGTGCGCACCGGCCACGGACTGCATGGGCTGCCGCCAGGTACCGAAGTGCCGCGGGCCGGTGCTGATTACCAGGCCAAACACCTCGAGTTCCGGCCGGTGCCGGTTGAGGTCGTGGGCGTAGCGGACCATGCGCATGGACATGCGGGAGTCGCGCTTCGATTGGAACTCCAGGTGCAGGAGGACGCGGTCCCCAACTTCGCCTTTGCGCGCCAGGGTCCAGACGGTGTCCCGGTGCGTCTCCCTGTGGTGCGGCGGGCTGGTCGCGTCGGCGGTCACGGTGGAAGCGCCGACCAATTCCAGGGGTTCGAACCCCTGCAGTTCGGGGAACAGCCCGGCGGCATGGAAGTCGAGCAGGTCACGCACCACATCCCTTTCGGCGAAGAGGGACTTCAGCGTTTGGTCGTGGGCAAACCGTTTCCCTGTCGATTGGGGTGGGGACAAAGTAAACCTCCCACGATGCGGTGGCGGCCGTCCACACCGGTCGCGCGTTCAGTGATCAATCCATTTTGGGGCGGACACATCGCATGACCAAACAACACCATCCGTTGCTGCGCAACTCAGAGGACGGACAGGCCTCGGAGCCTATTCGTCCGTCATGGACGAGTATTCAGACCCGATGCTGGAAACAATCATTCCCGATGTCAACGTGACGGGTTGTTCGTGCTCGACGCCCAAGGCCCGAACATGGCTGAATTGCACGGGCAGAGCCTGGTCCGTGTACAGATTGGGACCGTTCATGAGGTGGTAGTGCAGGTGCGGGCCGGGAGAGTGGCCGCTGTTGCCGATGTACCCCAGGAGCGTGCCCCGCCGGATGTGATCGCCCACCTTGACCTGCACGCTGCCCTGCTGGAGATGGGCCAGGTAGGAGAATTCGCCCTTGCGGTGACTGAGGGCCACGGCGTTGCCCAGCACCCGGCGCGCGTCTCCCTGCATCATGGCCGGGTCGGGAACCTGGCCCGGCGCCATATCCGGCATGTCCCAAATGGTCAAGGCCACCCGCGCGGAGGCGGGAGCGTAAACGGGTTCCCCAAAACTGTAGTGATCCTCGAGCTTGGCACCGGTGTTGCGAAAAAAGCGGTTGTCGGAACCCAACTTGACGAAGTCGAGCGCAAAGGCTTGGCTGACCGGTTCCGCCTTGTGCAGGTCCCGCCAGTCGTTGCCCTGGATCACCCACCAGTTGCCCCGCAGCGGAAATCGGAGATCGGTGGACTGTTGCGGAAACGTCACCGGTATCCGGAGGGTTTCGTTCCAGGTTTCGCCGTTGGCGGACGCGAGCACGACCGTGACCAGCACGCTGTCCGCGCGGACATAGGCCGGTGCGTTGAAGTACAGGTGCTGGATGGCCAGACCCGTTCCTTCCTCGATCGCCAGGGACGGCAGGCCGGTGTGGGCCTGCAGCATCGCGGCCGTCCAGGCCTGTTCGGACAATATCTGGTGGTCCGCCAACAGGTTCACCGCCAGCCCGAGGAGGACCAGGTTGCCCCGGACGGCGGTGATGCCCAGTGTGAAGACCAGTTCCTGCCGCGGACCGGCGAAGTGGGGATGGGGCAGGTCGACGTATGCAGCGGCGAAGACGTGAGGGGGACTGGCTTGCAGCCGCGCCAGCTCGGGCCGTTCGGATTGGGGCATCGCGTTTGAAGGGGACCGGTCAGCGGCCCGTCTGTTCGTTGGCCATCAGGGCAAACCTGGCGACAAGATCGGCAGGCGGTTCCTGACCGGCCAGGGCGCGCTCGAACATGATCTGGGCCAGGTCCCAAATCACCTGGGCCCCGGCCCCCACGTGCATCGGCACCGTTTGCGCGAGCAACGCCTTGAATTCGCGGGCTGCGCGTGGATCGGCTTCGGACGCTTGTTGGGCCGCCGGCAACCCGCGCGTGGTGTGTGGCGAATTTGCCGCCAGTTCAATCAGGGCCAGGGCCGCCATAACGCTGGCCTCCGTGTTCCGAGGCGACTGTCCGGCGAGCACGAAGAGCGACTCGGACGTCACAAAGGGGCGTGCCGGGCCGGCCGGGCCATCCGGGATGGACATCACGCGCAGGCTGTCCCCCAAGGCCGAAACAAGGGAGTCGAGGGCCCATGACCCGTCGATGAGCATGGGCAGTTCTCCGTGACGAAAGGCTCGCTGGAGTTCGGCATAGTCCTGGGAGAGCCAAATTCCCCCGGATTGATTGGCCTCGTGCAGCCACGTCAGCCATGCCTCCGCGCCCGGCTGCTGATCCAGCACCACGCGATAGCCGGCATCCAGCATGACCGCGCCATGGGCGGGGAAACCCCAACTGAGGTGAAACGGGCTGATGTACACGCCCAGCAGCGGCGAGTTGGACAAGTTGGCCCGGACCAACAGATCGTCCAGTGTCCGGGGAACGTCATTCGGCGCGATCAGGTCCGTGTTGACATACATCGCGACGGTCTCCACCCATGCCGGCAGGGCAACCAGACTGGAGGCAATGGTGTTGCCGTACCAGGCGGCAGGCAGCAGGTTGGCCTCCTGAACCTGGTCCATGTAGCCGTTGAGCGGTTGGACCAAATTCTCGGACGCCAGATTGGGATATTGGGCAATCGGCGCCAGCAACAGGTTGGGGCCGTTCCCGGCCAGGATGGCGGCCAGGAGGCGCTCCCCGACTTCGGACGGACCTACGTGGACCGCATCCAGGTACAGATCCGGATGGTCGGACTGCAAACGGTCCAGCATTGAATTGAGGAGCTTGAGGTCTTCGCCGGTCCAGGCGTGCCACAGGACGATGTCGCCCGACAAGCCGAGTTCGGACGTCGCAGCGGAAGCCGGCAACGGGGTAGGCGTTGCCGGAAACGAATCCGCGGGGACAGGCTCCGGTTCCGGGGTGGGGGGAACGGGCACGGGGTCGCTGACACAGGCTGCCAGGACCAAGCCAAGCACCATGGGCAGGATGAGTCGAGCCGCCGCTTGCAATGCCCGGGCGGCCCTTCCTGGAGGGAGCATCACCAACAAGGCGGGAGCCGCCTATGCCGCCGCCTGCAAGTGGCGTTCCAGGGCGGCCACGGCAAGATGGTAACTGTCCCGGCCGAAACCGCTTACCTGACCCAGGCAGGCCGCCACCAAAACCGACGTGTGGCGAAACACATCCCGGGCGTGGATGTTGCTGATGTGCACTTCAACCACCGGGATTTCAATGGCCTTGATGGCATCGTGAATGGCCAGCGAATAGTGTGTGAAGGCACCGGGGTTCAGGACCACGCCATCCGCCTGGCTGCGGCACCGGTGCAACTCGTCGACAATCTCGCCCTCGTGATTGGACTGGAAGAAGCCAAGGCTGTGCCGCCCACCGAATTCGGTGGTCAGGGACCGTTCGACATCGGCCAGCGTAAAGGTGCCGTAAATCGCGGTCTCGCGGGTGCCCAACAGGTTCAGATTGGGGCCGTTGACGATCTGGATGCGGGCCATGTGGAGTTTCCAGGGGGGAGTCAGTTCAGGATGTGTTCCCAGGCCGCCAGCACCAGTTCGTCGCCGGGATTGGGGATCACGGTGAGTTGCTGAAGGCCCTCGATCACGACAAAACGCAGGACGGCTCCCCGGCGTTTCTTGTCGGTGCCCATCGCGGCCAACAGGTCGCCGGCGCGGCCGGACAGGTCCGGCGCGGAGTCGATGTCGCGCACGCGGACCGGGAGTTCCAGCCCTGTCAGCAGACTGCGGACGCGCTGCGCCGTGGACGAAGAACACAGGCCGGCCTGCACGGACAGGTGCGTGGCGGCCATCATCCCCACCGCCACGGCCTCACCATGGCGAATCATGTATTGGCTGACCTGTTCGAGGGCATGGGCAAAGGTGTGGCCGAAGTTCAGGATGGCCCGGCGTCCCTGTTCCAGCGGGTCCTCCTCAACCACATCGATCTTGACCTGCACGGCTGCCGCCAGCCAGTCGGCAACGGGAGAGGCCGGGGCACGCATCAGTATCTCAAACAGATTTTCATTTCCGAGAATGGCGTGCTTGGCGACTTCCGCCATCCCGGCCCGGAGTTCGGCCGGCGGAAGCGTGTCCAGGAGATCCGGATCGAGCAGCACGCCCACCGGCTGCTTGAAGGCGCCGATCAGGTTCTTGCCCTCCGGCAGGTCCACCCCGCACTTGGCGCCGACCGAGGAGTCCACCATGGCCAGCAGGGTGGTTGGCGCAACCACATAGGGCACGCCGCGCAGATAGGTGGCGGCCACGAAGCCTGCCGTGTCGGTGACCACACCGCCGCCCAGGGCCAAAACCGGGCTGCGCCTGTCCATGCCGGCCGCCAGGAGGTCGGAATAGAGCCCCCGGACCGTTTCCAGGGTCTTGTGCTGTTCGCCCTCGGGCATGGTGAAGACCCGGGGATCAAAACCGTCCGCACGCAAGGCGTCAACCAGGCCGGCTGCATGGAGCTCCTCAATATCCGGGTTTGAGAGGATGGCGACGTTGACGCCTTCGAAGCCGCACTCGCGCAGCAGGTGTCCGGTGGCCATCAGGGCTCCGGAACCCGTCCAGATTGGATAGGCCCCGTCCGGGCTGCGCACGGTCAGGCCTTGCAATGAACCGTTTGCGTCCGGTACGGCGGGTTGCGGGGACGGTGCTTCCGCCTCGGTTCCACCGGATACCAGAGTCAGGATGCGATCCACGATCTGGTCGACGGTCAAGTCGGTGGTGTCGATTTGTAGTGGAATCGAGCTGTAGCGCTCCTCCCTCTCCGCCAACAGGGCCCGGATGCGTTCCAAGCGGTTGTCCGGGGCCAGGTCCAGTAGCGGCCGGTGGGTCTCGTTGCGGATGCGTTCCAGAATCTGTTCGGGTGTTGCCGACAAACAGATTACGGTACCCGTTGCGGCCAGCACCCGGTGGTTTTCCGGATTGACCAGGGCACCGCCGCCCGTGGCCACCACGAGATCGGACTGGGTGGCCACATCCCGGCACACCTGGCTTTCAATGTCGCGGAACCGGGTTTCGCCGTGAATCGTGAAGATTTCGGGCACCGTCAAGCCGGCACCCTCCTCGATGAGGTCGTCCATGTCCTGGAACCTGCGGTCCAGGCGTGCGGCCAGCGCCTTGCCGGCGGTGGTCTTGCCCGTACCCATGAAGCCGGTCAGGATGATGTTGCCGTTGCCTGGCATTGCCGTATCAACCCTCGGGAAACAACCTGAAACGGTCCGTGTCCGCGTCCCCGGCCTGGTGCATCAGGACGGCGTTCATCAATTCAATCGCCATGCGCGACTCGAGGGTGATGCCGGCGCGGACCCCTACGCAGGGGTCGTGACGCCCCTGCTGCAGCTGAAAGTCGATTTCATCCAATCCCTTCGTCACGGACTGTTGCGGGAGGGCAATGGACGATGTGGGCTTGAATCCCACGCGGAATGATAATGGACTGCCCGTGGTGACCCCGCCCAGCAATCCGCCGTGATGATTGCCCTGGTAGCCGCGGGCGCGAATGGGGTCGTTGTGTTCGCTGCCCCGGCGGCCGACCGATGCCCAGCCCGAACCCATCTCACAGGACTGCACCGCGTGCAATCCGCCCAGGCTGCCCATCAGGCGCAGCTTGAGGCTCTGGTACAGGGGTTCCCCGATCAGGGGCGGAGGATTCAGGGCCACCACCTCGATGCCCGCGCCGAGTGAATCGCCGCGCACCCGCGTATCCCTAATCAGCCTGCCGGCGGCCGACGCGAATTCGGCGCTGCAGGCATGGAGCTCGTTGTCCGCAAGCTCCCGTTCCAGTTCGGCGATGCCCTCGGCCGGAATATGGCCGCGACCGATTGTGAACCGGTCGAGCAGGGACCGGTCCGACTTCAGTTCCCCGACCTGGCAGATGGACGAGACAATCACCGTGCCGAACTTGTGCCGGAGGTAGAGCCGCGCCACGCTGCCGCCGATGACGTCGGAAATGGTGGAACGGTAGCTGGAGCGGCCGCCGCCGCGCACGTCCGTGAAGCCCCGCGACTTGTGGTACTTGACCAAGTCCGCGTGGCCGGGCCGCACTGCCCCCTGCAATCCCTGCAACTGGTCGTAGTGGGCGGATTTGCGGCTGCGCGAAAACACCAGGGCGGACAACGGTTCGCCGGTGGTGAAGCCACCGCTGTACGTTTCCAGGGCCGGGCTGTCCGGGTCCGCAACGGAGAGACGGATGGACGGGCCGTCCAGCAATCGTTCCGTGCGGTACAGGCCCCCGGTCAGGAACACGGTATCGTCCTCGCGCCGAGGTGTGCCGTGCTTGCTGCTGCCGGGCCTGCGGCGGTCCAGGAAGGACTGGATTTGGTCCCGTTCAATCTCGAGGCCGGCAGGGCAGCCGAAGACGATGGTGGTCACGGCCGGACCATGGCTTTCGCCGGCACCGGCGACGGCGAACAGCGGTCCGCCCAGGATCTCCACGGTGTACCGTGCCTATGCCTACGCCTGCGCGGCCGAGCCGGGTTCCCGGTTGGCGACTGCCTGGCGCGCCCGGCTCACGAATGCGCGGACCGCGTCAACGTCCTTCAGGCCGGGGGCAGCCTCAACGCCGCTGGATACATCCACGCCCCAGGGGTCTGCCTGCGCAATGGCTTGGGCCACGTTGTCCGGCGCCAAGCCGCCTGCCAACATGGTCCTGGGCACGGAAGCGGTCACTGTGCGTACCAGAGGCCAGTCCGCCTGCTCGCCCGTGCCTCCCCATGCCTTGCGCGAGTAGCTGTCGACCAGCAGGCCCGGACCTGCGCCTCGGGAAACTGCACCGTAGCGGCCGGCCAGTTCGGATGCTTCGGCCAGCGAACGCGGACGCACGGACATGAAGCACTCCGGTATGAGTGCAGCCAAATCCTCCGGTTCCGGGCTCCCGTGTACCTGCAGCAGGTCAATTCCGGAGAGGGCTGCAGCTTGGTTCATCTGTTCCGGTGTGAGGTTCACGCAGAGGCCGACGCAACGGGCTCGGCCGTCGGCCAGGCGTTCATGCGTGCCGAGGTGGTGTATGAGTTCACCGGCCCGGGCGGGTTCGATGAAGCGCGGCGAAGGCGGATGGAACACGAAACCAAGGTAGTCGGCACCCGCGTCCAAGGCGACTTCCGCATCTTCGGGCCTGGTCAGGCCGCAGATCTTGACCTTCATCGATGGTTCAAGGTCCTCCTTGGTCCTATTCCTCCACCGGCACCAACGAGCCGGCGGTAGCGAATTCCCGCACCTTGCGCTCGCGTCGGGACTGGGGCAGCTTGCTGAAGGCTTCGCCGACCAGAATGGCGTCGCATCCCATGGCGGCCATGGTGGCGGCATCGGCGGCCGTCGTGATGCCGCTTTCGCCGACCAGCACCCGATCCTCGGGAATCCGATCGCGGAGTTTGCGCGTGGTTTCGAGATCCACCGTAAACGTCCGCAAATTGCGGTTGTTGACGCCAATGATACGGGCATCCAGGGCCAAAGCCCGATCCAGCTCCGCCTCGTCGTGCACTTCGACCAGGGCCTGCATCCCGGCGGTGTGCACCAGATCCAGAAGGGACCGGCACTCCTGGTCTCCCAGAACGGCCATGATCAGCAACAGGGCGTCCGCGCCGGCGGCCCGCGCCTCCCAGACCTGGTACGGATCGAAGATGAAGTCCTTGCGCAGAACCGGGACGGGTTGCCCTTCCGCCTCGAGACGGCCCCCGATCTGTTCCAGATAGGCCAGATCCCCCTGGAAGTGGGTCTTGTCGGTCAGGCAGGAGAGGGCGGCCGCGCCGCCGCGCACGTAGGCCAAGGCCATGGCGGCCGGATCCCAGTCGCGGGCAATCAGGCCGCGCGAAGGGCTGGCGCGCTTGATTTCCGCGATGATGCTGGCACCCGGCTCGCGCACCAGGGCACCGGCCAGATCCTGGGCCGGCCGCGCGAGCCGCGCCATGGCGATCAGCTCCTCCTCCCGCACCCGGCGTTTGGCCGCCGCCACCTCCTTGCGGCGCACGGCCATGATTTTGTCCAGGACCCTGCCCTGGAACTTGGCGATGTCCAATTGCGACCGCTTCATGCCTGTTGATCCTGTGTGAACGCGACAAACCGCTCCAGCGTATCCAGGGCCTTGCCGGAGTCTATGCTTTCCCTGGCCTCCGCCAAGTGGGCACCGATGTCTCCGTCCTCCGTGGCCAGGGCCGCGGCGGCGTTGAGGACAACCATGTCCCGCATGGGGCCCTTGACTTCACCGGCCAGGATGCCGCGGGTGTAACCCGCGTTGTCCGCCGGGTCGCCGCCCTTGACCTCGTCCAGGCCGGATCGGGGCAAACCCAGTTCCACCGCGTCCACGGTCATTTCGCGGATGCGATCATTGTGCAGGTGGACGATGTGGTTGGGGCCGGCCAACGACAGTTCGTCCATGCCGCCCGCTCCGTGGACGACGAATGCCGCCTGTTTGCCCACACGCTGCAGCATCCGCGCCAGCTCAACGCTGAGGTCGGGACTGTAGACCCCCATCAGGACATTGGTTACCGGCGCGGGGTTGGACAACGGGCCAATCAGATTGAACAACGAACGAATGCCCAGTTCCATCCGGGCCTTGCCCACGTGCCGCATGGCCGGATGGCAGTGGGGCGCAAACAGGAACACAAACCCGACTTCGTCGAGGCAGGCTCCCGCCTGGTCCAGCGACATGTCGAGGTTGGCGCCGAGTTCCCGCAGGACATCGGCACTCCCGCTGCGGCTGCTGGCGGCCCGGTTGCCGTGCTTGGCCACCGACACTCCCGTGCCGGCCACCACCAGGGAGGCCGTGGTGCTCACGTTGATGCTGTGCGAGCCGTCACCGCCGGTGCCCACGACATCGAGCAGGGGTTCGTGCCGGCCGTGGGCCGGGAACGGGGAGGCGTGTTCCATGAGGGAGTTCCAGAACCCCGTGATTTCGTCCACGGTCGGGCCCTTCATGTTCATGGCCACCAGGAACGCGCCGATTTGGGCGTCGGTGGCCTCGCCCGAGACCATCTCGCTGAGGACGGCCTGGGCCTGGTCCTGTGAAAGATCGCCTTGCTCCATCACATGTCGAATGGCGGTGGCCAAACCCATTGCCTGATTCATTGTTTCAACCTCCTTCCGACACCATCGGCGTCGCTTGTGTCAGCCCGCGTGCGTACATGCAGGCCAGTTGATTCAGGTTCTCGTCCGAGAAATTCAGTTGCAGGGCACGGTTCACATCGGACATGCTTTCGCGGAATGCCACCTGCAGCAATGGTCCGACCCTGTCCGCGCCGGTTTCGGCCGTGATCTGCCGCCGGGTCAGTAGCAGGGCCAGGTTGAGCAGTCCCTCGAGGGGCAGCAACCGGCCGTACAGTTCCACGCGCGGGGCCAAGCCGTTCAGGCCCGCCTCCGACAAGTAACGATCCTGCCATGCCTGCCGGTCGTCCGCTGTCAAATCCCTCAACATGTGGAGCTTGACGTGGGCACACTCGCGGGCCGGATCGCCGATGCCGGCCAGTTCCCAATCCACCATCCGCACGCACCCGTCGTACATCAGGCAGTGTTCCGCGTACAGTTCCCCGTGGACGACCGCGGCCGGGGCCGAGCCCTCCAGACCGGTTACGCGCGCAGGCAACTGCCGGGTCGCCTCCTGCACTACGTCTGCCAGGGCCGCGTTGAGTTCATCGCGCGGTTGTTCCAGCCGCCAACGTTCCAGCCTGCGCAGGCTGCCCTCAATGAGATTCCACTGGTACTCCGCGTTGACCGGATGGGGACTGAGCCGCGTGTCGGGTGTCGGCGCCAGGCGATGCAACCGGCCCAGGCTTTGGGCCAGAGCCTCCCTGTGGACCGGCTCGCGAACGTCCACCGGACACCCCGGGCACCACCGGTAGACCAGCACCTGGCGCGCCAGCCCCTCGGGGTAGCGGTCGAACACCAACGGCTCCGGCGCCAGGTCCGCCCGCCAGGCAAGCGTTTGGGCATTGTATTGGCGCCGCCCGCGGGCCTGGCCTGCATCCAGGAACATCTTCAGCACCAGGCTGTCCGAGCCGGTCTCCACCTTCCACAGGGCATTGCTGTCGCCGGTCAGTGTGTCCGTGAGGCGGACAGCCTGGCCATGCACCGGGCTTGCCGGAGCATGCGCCAGCCAATGCAGGGGATCCCGGATCGGGCCGGTTGCGGACGCCATGGTTGGCGGAGATGCGGATGGACAGGCGATGTGCCGGTCAGGCTGGACGGGCACCGGGACCGGACAAGTCCAGGAAGTTCTGCAGCATGTCGTGACCCTGTTGCGTCAAAAAACTCTCCGGATGGAACTGGAGGCCGTGGATCGGCTTGCTGCAGTGGCGCACGCCCATGATGTCGCCGCCTGCGGTCCAGGCCGTGACAGCCAGCTCCGGGGACACGGGTCGGTGGATGATGAGCGAGTGGTAGCGGGTGGCCGTGAAGGGGTTGGCGATCCCCTTGAACAACCCTTCCCCGTCATGGTGGATTTGGCTGGTCTTGCCGTGCATGATCTGCGGCGCACCGGACACCTCGCAGCCGTGCACGTGGCCGATGCACTGCTGGCCCAGGCACACGCCGAGGATTGGAGTCCGGCCGCCCAAGGTTTCGATCAGCTCGTTGCTGATGCCGGAGTCTGCCTGGGGGGTTCCCGGTCCGGGGCTGATCACGATGTGGGAGGGTTCGTCGGCGGCCACGGTTGCCACCGGCACCTCGTCGTTGCGGTAGACCTTCAGGGATGCCCCCAGTTCCCCCAGGAACTGGACCAGGTTGTAGGTGAAGCTGTCGTAGTTGTCGATCACAATCACCATGTCAGGCCTCCCGGCTGGCGGCTTGGCGCTTGGCGAACTTCTCGCCACTGCGCCGGATGCGGTTCCAAATGCCCGTCAGGCCCATCGCCTTCTTCATGGCCATGAGGGTCTCCCGGGCTTCCGCGCGGGCCCGTTGGGTGCCCGTCTCCAACAAGTGGTCGACGAAGCCCGTCCGCGACTCAAAATGGGCCCTGCGCTCACGGGTGGGTTCCAGGAAGTCGTTGATGGCCCGGGCCAGCGTCTGCTTGACCTCGACATCGCCCACGGTGCCCTGGCGGTACCGATCCTTGAGGTCCTCCACCACGGTCCCGCCCGGATTGCATTGGGCTTCCGGAAGGGCCGGAGTGGCTCCGTCCGGGTGGAAGAAGTCCAGGTACTCGAACACCGGGTTGCCCTCGACCGTGCCGGGAATGTCGGCCCGAATCCGCTTCGGATCCGTGTACATGCCCATCACGCGCCGGTTGACGGTCGCCTCGTCGTCCGCCAGAAAGACGGCGTTGTTGAGGCTTTTGCTCATCTTGGCGTTGCCGTCCGTGCCCACCAGCGTGCCGCCCACCACCATCGCCTCGGGAATGGGGAACACGTCGCCGTAGGCCAGGTTGAAGCGCCGCGCGATTTGCCGGGTCATCTCGACATGGGCTTCGTTGTCCTGTCCGACCGGCACCAGGTTGCCGCGGGGCATCAGGATGTCGGCGGACTGCAGGACCGGATAGCCCAGCAGGCTGTAGGGGACCTGGTCCATGCCGGCGGCGTTGGCCATGTCCTTGATGGTGGGGAGCTGCTGAATTCGCTCGACGGTCACGAGGCTGCCCAGCAGCAGGTTCATTTCGTAGACCTCGTGCACCGCGCTTTGCAGATAGAAGGTGACCTTGTCGGGATCGATGCCGATGGCCAGGTGGTCCAGCACGATGGCCCGGGCGTTGTCGGCAATGGCCTCGATGCTGGCCTTGTCCGGCTTGGTGGTCAGCATGTGCAGGTCCGCCACCAGGAAGAAGCACTCGTACTTGTCCTGCAGGGCCAGACGGTGCCGGTGGCTGCCGATGAAGTGGCCCAGGTGCAGTTGCCCGGTGGGCCGGTCTCCGGTCAGGATGCGGGGTTTGGTATCGCTCATGGTTGTTGCTCTCCTTCAAAGCTGCAGGGCGTTTTCGGCCAGGGCAACGGCCGTGGTCAGGGCGCGCATCTTGTTCATGGCCTCGTTGTATTCGTATTCGGGCTGGCTGTCCATGACCAGGCCGCCGCCGGCCTGCAGGACACAGGTCGCACCCAACATGGTGATGGTCCGGATGGTGATGCAGGTGTCCATGGTCCCGTCGTGGTCGATGTATCCGACCACCCCGGCATACGGTCCCCTGCGGGATGCCTCCAGCTCTTCTATGATCTCCATGGCCCGGATCTTCGGCGCGCCGCTGACGGTGCCGGCCGGCAGGGTTGCACGGATGAGGTCGATGCCGTCCATGCCTTCCCTGAGCCGTCCCTGGACATCGCTGACGATGTGCATGATGTGGCTGTAGCGCTCGATCTGCATCACGTTGGCCACCTGCACCGACCCGTAGTCGCAGACGCGCCCCAGATCGTTGCGTCCCAGGTCCACCAGCATGACGTGCTCGGCCCGTTCCTTGGGATCCGCCAGCAGGTCCTCTGCCAGTTGCCGGTCCTCCTCCGGGGTTTCGCCGCGCCATCGCGAGCCCGCGATCGGGTGCAGGCTGGCCTGGCGGTCCTCCAACCGCACGTGCATCTCGGGGCTGGAACCCACCAGGCGCATCGGCGGCCCCTTGAGGCCGGGGATGTGCGAGAAGTCCAGATAGAACATGTAGGAGGACGGGTTGACCATGCGCAGGGCGCGGTAGACAGTGAAGGGATCCGCCTGTGTCGCGCGCGTCTGGCGCATGCTGAGCACGCCCTGGAAGATGTCGCCGGCGATGATGTATTCCCTGGTGCGGTGCACGATCTCGGCGTATTCCTCCGGTGTCTGCGAGCAGGCCCATGGGGAGTCGTCGCAAATTTCCGGCAGGTCCGGTTCGGCGAACGGCGCATGGATGCGATCGCAGATGGCATTGATGCGCCGGCAGGTGTCGGCATAGGCCCGATCCAGGTCCGGATGGGTCAGGTCCAGGTTCACCATCGCCAGAAGGCGGTGCTTGACGTGGTCGAAGATCACCAGTTCGTCGCTGAACAGCATGACCATGTCCGGGGTGCCGATGAGATCCTCGGCGGTGGCCGGCAGCTTTTCGATGAACCGGACCATGTCGTAGCCGAACATGCCCACGGCGCCGCCCTTGAAGCGCGGCAGGTCCGGCACATCCACCACAGTTTCCGCCGTGACCTGTTCCCGCAGGATGTCGAAGGGGTCTCCGCACAGTTCCTTGACCGAGCCGTTCGGTCCGGCCAGGGTCATGCGGTCCCCGTAGGCGACCAGGCTGCGGGTGGGATTCAGCCCGATGAAGCTGTAGCGGCCGAACCGTTCCCCGGCCTCGGCGGACTCGAGCAGGAAGCAGGGCTGCGTCGCCTGGGATCCCTGGATTAGTTGCTGGTCGGGGCGTCGGCACAGCTTCAGGAACACGGACACGGGCGTGTCCATGTCGGCCGGGATTTCCCGATAGACGGGATACCGGGTTGCCTCTCCCCGATGGGCCTTGACCTTCGCCAAGGCCGGAACGAAATTCACCGCTGCACCTCCAGAAAACAAAAAACCCGGATGCCGTGTTCGACGGGACATCCGGGGACGAAATCCGGGGATTCCGCGGTGCCACCCCACTTGAGCATGCGGGCACTGCCCTGCGCTCCTCTCTGCAGGAACGGGACTTGCGTCCGATTCCCCGCGCCCTGATAACGGTGGCGTCTCCGGCTTGCCTACTGGGAGGGTTTCCGTTCGGCTTGCGACTCACCGGTCCATTCACCTGCCCCTTGCCTGCTTCCTTTCCACCGGCCGGAAGCTCTCTGAAGGCAGACTGGCAGGCTACTAGCCCGGATCACAGTCCGTTTATGGTTGTTTCAAGGATACAGGTCGGATCGGGTGGTGTCAACACTGGGCCCGAACGCGGCCATGGGTTGGTTTCCGCTTGTCGGGGATTGTGGGCGCGGCTCCGGAGCGAGGACGGAACGAAGGCCGTGTTCCTTCCGTTCCCTGTCGGACGGGTGCAGGGCGATGCAGGGGCGGAACGGAACGTCCCGGAACCGAGGCACGCCACCGGAGTTGCATCTTGCCATCACCGCCGTGGGGCCCCGCGCCCATCGCTGGAGGTTGGATCGGCCCTGCCTTGATGCGCGTGCCGGCGGTCACATCGGGTGACCGGATTGGATTGAGATATCCAAATCAAGGTGAAATATTGTATTTATGAACACCCACAGGATATGATTGGAACTTCAAGGACGCGATCTCTGCGATGGGTTCGCCGAATTGAAAGGCAGTCGAACGGCGAGGTGTTCCCAACGATTGCCAGGCCGGATTCCATTCCCCGCGGGGGGCACCGTGTCGCAGCCACCGGAACCAACGCCGCCGACCTTTTCCCACGACCTGACGCTGAAGTCCATCTTTGCCGAACCGGATGTGGCCGCGGACCTGATCGCCTTCCTGGCGGAAGGTGCCTGCCCCGAGCTGCGGGGATGGGTGCCGGTACGGATGATGGCCGGGTCGGCCGTCACAACCAACCCGGACGAACCGCCCCACCAGTCCGAGGGGCACCGGGACTTGGTCTGGCTGTTGGCGTACGGCGACGGTTCCGAGGAACAGTTGCTACATCTGGAGTTCCAGTCGCAGCGCGACCGCGGGATGTCCAGGCGCATGTTCGATTACGCGCTCAAGATGAGCCCCAGCCTGCGGGGGCTGGAGATCTGCGGGCTGGTTGTCAACACGGGCCTGCGGCCCTTCGACATGTGGAGGGTACCGGTGCAGCATGTGGGCGGCTCGTACCGGTACGGATTTCGGGAGGGGTTGTTGCTGGACATCCACGACTATCGGCTGCCGGGGCTGCCGGGCGGAGAGCATCCGCTGCCTACGGACAACCTGGTGTCCAGCGTGGTGGCCCTGGCGCGGGTGCAGGCCGGGATGAAGCTGGAGCAGCGGGGGGCGGCAGAACTGGTTCTGCCGGTGCTGCAGGCGTTGATCCCGCTGGCCCTGGCATCGACGGAGACGTTGCGCGAGGGCCTTGGTGCCTGGTTCAAGACGGGTTTCGGGGATTTGTTGGATGACCAACCGGACCTGCGTGCGGCATTGAGTAGAATCACCTACATCGAGGAGGTGGAGGCGGTCATGTACACATTCGGACAATACGTGGCGGACAAGGAAAAGGAAGGCGAAGCGCGGGGCGAGGCACGAGGCGAAGCGCGCGCCAAAAAGGAGTTGCTCCTAGCTTTCATCAGGAAAGTATGGGGTAATGCGGAGGCGGAACGGCTGGTCCCGTTCCTGAATGCGGCCGAACTCGAAGACCTGCCCGACATCTCCGACCTGGTGAACGACCAGACAGCCGGACGTCCACCGCGCCTGGGGCCCAACGGTCGTTCAGCCCCGAGGGGTTGAACTGCGCGTCGGTTCGCGGCAAGAGCAGCCTGCCCGGCATGGCAGCCTCCTTCTCCCTTGCTGCCCACTGCTCCAGGGGTGCCGACAGGTTTGTGGTTCGTTGACGCAGAGCGCGGACCGTAGCCAGTTTTCGGAGGCGCCGTATCCAGGTCCATGCGTTGGGGAAATCCAACGTCATCGGATGTCCGGCCAGTCGAACGGGACGCGTTCGCTGACAACTTGGGGTCCGGCTACGTGGCACCGGCACCGGTGCCAGCTGAGATGAAGCGGCGAGGACGGGAGGCTGTGGGGCAGATCCTGCCAATCCTGCAAGAGCTGGCTCTGCCGCGGACGTTGGTTTCCACGACGACGGGGCGCGGGGCGTTCGGGGCCTGGTTCAAGGTGGGTTTTGGCGATCTGCCGGTCGATTTGCCCGTCATGCGTGCGGAATGGGAAAAGATCACTTCAATTGAAGAGGCGGAGGCGGTCATGTACACATTTGGTCAATACGTGGCGGACGCGGAGAAGGAAGCCGAAGCGCGGGGTGAAGCACGGGGTGAAGCACGGGGTGAAGCACGGAGTGAAGCATGGGGTGAAGCGCGGGGCGAAGCGCGGGGCGAAGCGCGGGGTGAGGTACGCGGTGAGACACGCGGCAAAAAAGAGGTCATCCTGGCGTTCATCAGGAAGGTGTGGGGCGATGCGGAGGCGGAACGGGTGGTCCCGTTCCTGAATGCAGCCGAACTCAACGACCTGCCCGACATCTCCGATCTGGTGGACGACCAGACAGCCGGGCGTCCACCGCGCCTGGGGCCCACCGGTCTCGTCAAACCTCGGACTTGAACTACGCGGCTGGCCTGCAGCGGCACAGCTTTCCCGGCATTGCAGCCATCTTTCTTCCTTTGCCGCCGACCGATCCAGCAGCACCAACAGGTTTGTAGTCCTTGCCCAGGCACCGGTACCGTCCCGGTCAGGCAAAAGTGCGCTCCACGACCCAGCACCGGGGCAGAGCCCGGAAGCCCGAGCCCGGTTCGGAACGGCGCACGATTTTCAGGGTCCAGTCCGTGGTCTCCCGCATCCAGTTCCCGAGTTTGGAGCCGGTGTAGCCGACATCCGCCCAGAGGCTCTGCAACACGGTTTGCGGTTCTTCAGCCGGGCCAGGATCAACCGGATGCCGTCCCGGTCCTGTAGGTCGCGGGATGCACTGCCACCGCCAGCAACAGGTCCCGGGTTTCCACCACCCAATGCGTTTGCGCCCCTTTACCTTCTTGCCCGCGTTGTAGCCTCGGGTCCCCCTTTGTCCGTTGTCTTCACCGACCGGCTGTCGCGGACCGCCGCCTTGGGTGCGCAGGGCATCATGGATCCGCGGCCAGACGACCTCCCGCCGCCACCCCGGAAGCAGTGGGACACCCACGGCCCTTGCTCAAATGGATTGGAATGCTTGCAGGCGCGCGTAGTATGTGCAATCGCAAAACGGGGTCGAGCACCCCATCGACGATGGGGGGACCGACATTCGCTTCAGGACGCGTGTTGACGCAGCTTCTCCTCCAACTCTCGGATCCGTTGCTCCGCTTCCAGCTTGGCTTGCCGTTCCGCTTCGGTACGTTGCTCTGCTTCCAGCTTGGCTTGCCGCTCCGCTTCGGTATGTTGCTCCGCTTCCAGCCTGGCTTGCCGTTCCGCTTCGGTACGTTGCTCCGCTTCCAGCCTGGCTTGCCGCTCCGCTTCGGCGCGTTGCTCCGCCTCCAACCTGGCTTGCCGCTCCGCTTCGGCAATGCGCTGCATCGCGGCCAGATCCATGATGGCCCTGCCCGTCTCGGGGTCGTACCACTTCAACCGCCCCGCCTCCCAGCGCAGGTACAGTTCCAGCACCTCGCTGTAGCCCTCCAGGCTGCCGTCGCCCAGTTCCGCAATTTCGACTGGCTCATAGCGGTTCCCGGCCAGCCGGTCTCCGGCCAGCCGTTGACCGTGGTACTCGCCAGTTTCGTCGAAGCGCCAGTATTCGGGGATGCCCAGAGCCGCGTAGTCGGCCGGCTTGTCCCTGACATCAACCCGCCCGGTGGAGCGCGAGGCGACCTCCAGCACGAAGTCGGGTGGCTTGCCTTGTTCGGAGATCACATAGGCATTGCTGCGGTCGCAGGCCTCCGGGTCGACGTCGAAGGCTATCAGCAGGTCGGGAGCGCGCAGGCCCTTGACATTCGACAGGGGGGCCAGTGAGATGTACAGTTCCGCCGCAATCAGGGTGGTTTCGGGGCTGCCGAAGTGCCAATCCAAGAGGTAGGCGCCGCCGGGTCTGGAGATTTGTCGGAAGCTGTTCATCTCGTCGGGGTGTCGGGGCGGGTCGGGAAAGGGCACCAGGATGCCGGTTTCCGTCCCGACCGGGCCGAGGGTAGTGGTGCTCATGTCGGTTCTCGTCAAGCCGGATGGGTCGGGTGTGGTCCGGGTAGTTCGGACCGGATTATACCGGTGGTTGGTTGCACCGTGCAGGGCCGCTGTCGTCAGATTGAGCACGCCACGCGGCCAAGACCGTCTGACGAACAACATTGGAGTACCGACAGATCCCAATCCGTCAAAGTTGGGAGGGGCAATCCGTACAAGGGCTGTTGGTTTCCGGAACTTTCCGTGCCTTTGCATGAATCCGGCACCGTCGAAAAGCGAAGGGACCTGTGGGTCATGCTCTCCTTGCCACCGAACGAGGACCAAGGTGCTTGAGTTGCGCCTGGACCCCAACGAAAGGCACAGCTACCTTGGCCGTGCATGCGGCACTGCACTCCAGAATGCCAAGCTATCCAACATGCCGGCACACGGAGTGAGAGCGACGCATCATCGAATCGGAGAATCCGGACCGACATCGGTCGATTCATCCGTGTGGGACCCGTTTTCTCAACGGTCGGCATATATAACTTTCCGGCACGTCCAAGCCGCATTTCCGGGTTGTTCCCGTGTCTGTGGTTGGTACGAGGAACACGGTTTGGCATGCCGCCAGGGTGGACATATGCCACTGCCCGGGCCGGCCCGGGCAGTGGGGCACCCATGTTGCTTCCGGTCCAATCAAGTGGGTCGAATGAACATCCAGGATATGCCGGCGACCGTGCAGTCGGCGAGCGACTGGAAAGGCGGTTCCCAGGCAAGCCAGTGACAAAACCTGTGCCAATTTGGGACGGCATGTTGGAGGTGCGGCTGTCGCACGCCCGGCCTCCGTTGCCAAGCGGTCCGGCGGTGACGGAAGTCGGATGACTCGTGGTCGTCCGGTTGTTCATGGCCCGTTTCCGCATCGAACAGGCAGCCATTAACTTGGTGTCTGCCCGCGTTTGATGATTGTCCGATGCTCAACCCATAGCGAATTGGACATAATGGATTGGCATCATGCCCGGGAGCCCTGGACATGCGTGCAACACACAGTGAGCGGCAGTACAATGCCCCCGTGCACATTTGAGTAAATTGCCAATGCCGCTGCTTGCGATTTGCACAACATGAAGGCCAACGTGGAAACCCCTGTATCCGTGCCCGCGCGCGGCAACGGCCTCGCCAACAAAATCGAGTCCGGCTCCGCAAGGCCCCTTATCCCTGCGGCGGCACCCAATGGCGGCAAGGCCTCCGACGCCTGGTGGGCCTACATCAAGGCGCTCGACCACTACGATCCTGCCTACTCCTACGACCCCAGCCACATCTACGGACCCGACTGGACCGACGACGATGCCTACGGCAAGGACGGGGTCCACTTTATGGTCGGCCCGGCCCACCAGACCAGCATCAACGGCTGTCATGACGAAGCCCAGCGCCAATTGGGCCTGGACCGGGTGTTCCGGAAACGGTGCCTGAAGCTGCCCGACCTGGGCGTGCCCCGAACCAACCGCTACGCCCGCAACGGTCAGATCATCCCGGACGTGTTCATCCAGGAGCACCCCCGCCCCGGTGAGGACGAGCACGAAGTCGCCTACGACCCCGACAACCCCATTCTGTTCGTACTGGAGGTATTGTCCCGCTCCACCTTCCACCGCGATCTCGAGCCCAAGGTCGAGATCTACCGGGCCATGGGCGTGCGAGAGTACTGGCGTTATGACCCGCAGCGGGTGTACCGCACCGGGAACGAACCCTTGCTGTGGGGCCAGCGGCTGTCGGTCGACGGCGAGTATGAAGACATTGAACTGCTCCGCACGGTGGACGGGCAACCCGTCTACCGCAGCGACACGCTGGGGGAGTTCCGCATGCTGGACGAGGGCGGGAACATCCACACCCTCCAGACCTGGGATGAGGAACGCGGCGTCTGGTTGGACCCGGTACGGGCCAGGGACCTGGAAGCCGACGAAGACAAGCAGGAAGCGGTTCAGGAGGCAGTTCAGGAGGCGGTTCAGGACACTACCTTGACCACTTCCCAGACAAACTTCCACTCCCAACTGAAACTGCGGGTTGCGCAGGGGGAACTGGCATCCCATGTGCCGGATACCCTGGCCTCGGCTTGGCGGAGAGCCCAATGGGTGCCCGACGCCGCGGATGTCCTGAATGTTCTGGTCGGCTCCCGCGACTGGTCGACACTCATGCCGCCCGAGGACGCGTAGCAGTTCCAAAAACCTTATTGGTGCCTGGTAATACCGATCCAGTATGACTATGGCATAAACGTGTCGATGGGCAGATTGGTCAGGGTCTCCCGGGTCCAGTTCCAACCGCACAGTTGTCGCCCCCGCGCCTAATCTGCCTGCCAGGCCTGCACGGTTTGTCCCAGAGCCGCCTTATTAGCCGCCAAGGTCGGATCCATCTGGTCCTCCGGGGCCCGGCGCAGATCCTGGAAGAAGCGCTTGACCGAGTCCGGTTCGGAGGCACAGGGCGGCTGCACCACCTGCGGCGCTTCGATGGCCTGCATGTCCTGCAGTCCCGAAAGCCCTGTTCGAACCCGGCGGCATCCAGCCGCGCGCAGACCTGCCCCATTGAGTCGTGCGAAGGGGCCCCGTGGGGCAGATCCAGGAAGGTACGCAGCCAAGCCTCGTTGTTGTACGAATCTTTTCAAAGCAGGGTGCCAGTCACACCGTATCCCCCGGTCTGGAGGATGCAGGTCCGGCCGGGCTAATTGAGCGCCTCGCAGTAAAGGCCGTCGCGGTCCCTGTCGTGGCTGGCAGGCTTCTCCCTGCCGGCGTAAAACGCCTCGTATTGGGCCCGGGTGTCGAAGTCGTTGCAGTACCGGCCCTGCCTGCGCGGGGCCGGGAAGTTGGTCTGCGGCGTGTCAGGCGGAGGGACCGGTGTAGGTTGGACCTGAGGGACCGGTGTGGGTTGGGCTGGCGGGACCGGTGTGGGCTGGGCCTGAGGGATCGGTGTGGGTTGGGCCGGTGCCGCCGGTTGGGCCGCGGGCACGTAGGGTTGGCCGGTACAGGTATCCAGCATGGACGACAGGGCGGATTTCTCCGCCTGGGTCACCAGCAGGCTGTACTTGTGCTTGACTTCGACCCAGTCCTGGGCATATCGACACCACGAAGCCTGCACCGGAGGCTTCCACTCGTCGGGCGCACCGGCACCCTTGGCTCGGTTGACCCCATTCTCCGTGGCCTGCAGTGCCGATGCCAGGGCCAGGTCGTTGGCGTAGGCCCGTTTTTGGTTCCTGCTCCAGGCATGGCCGCCGGAGATGTGGGCGTTGTAGAGCGGTACGTGGTGATCGATGTCCACCTGGCTGGCCTGGGTAAAGGTCCGTCCGCCCCAAGGGCCCACCCAGAGGCCCGTATCGACGGTGCAGCCGTTCGCACGGTAGGTGACGGACCGTCGGCTTTCGGCAATCAGGACCTCGGCCCGGGCGTTCTCGCAGTCGCGGTCGTCATCGACCCAATGGTCCCATTCGTCCCGGTCGTAGGTGCTGTGGTGGGAACGGTTCCCAACCGGAAGCTGCGCCAGCATGTCCCGGTAGGGGTTGCCGGTGGCGAGTGGCGCCGCCGGTGCCTGGGGCGTAGGTGTGCTGGTGGGCGGAGCCTGGGGAACGGGTGTGCTGGTGGGGGAAACCATCTTCCTCGACCCTTCGCCGGGTAGCAGAATCGTACTCCCAACGTAAACCTGATTGGGGTTGGTGATTTCAGGGTTCAACTTCAGAATCTCGTCGATCGAGGTGTTGTGGGCCTCGGCTATCTGGCGAAGGGAATCGCCGGAGCGGATGATGTAGGTGATCGTATTGGGTTGGGATGGGGTGTCCACAGCCGGCTGCAGCGTGGGTGTGGGCACCGGGGTCTGGGTAGGTGTATCTTCGGGCTGTAGCGTGGGTGTGGGCACCGGGGTCTGGGTAGGTGTATCTTCGGGCTGCAGCGTGGGTGTGGGCACCGGGGTTTGGGTAGGTGTATCTTCGGGTTGCAGCGTGGGCGAAGGCACCGGGGTCTGGGCAGGGGTTGTTTCTTCGGGCTGCAGCGTGGCTCCCACCCTCGAGAGCAGGACGGTGTCCAAGTACTGTCCCGACGTGTCGATCATGAGGGCCTGCATGACGTGTTCCATTCTGTCGATTTCGGCGAGCAGGGCATTAAGTCGCGACATTCCGTCAGCATGGCGGGTCCGCACGCTGTCTTGGAAATCCGAGAGAGGAACCAGATCGTCATCGTCAAGCCACCCGGTTGTGCCGTCCTCCAACAACACCTGTACCCATGTGGTCAACCAGCGCTTGTTGGTGTCGACAGGGCATGCTTCCGTCCCCCAGGCCAAATGTGTTTTGGCGGCAAAAAGGTCGGCTTCCGCAAAAAGCTCCTCGGCTTCCCAGTTGTCGTAGTACAACGTTTCCTGCTGGCATTCGAGTGCCCATGCCGGGTTCGCCGTGAACAGGCTTAGGGTCGTCAGCAAAACCAAAAGCAAACAGGCTGCAACCTTCCTCATGAGTACTACCTTGTGGGATAACAGTTCGGGTCTCGCAATAGGGGCGCGCCGGTCTTCCGACCATGATGTTGAATCGAGAAGAGGGCGGCTGGCCGGGTCCTGCTGGCCACCTGCACACCGGTTCGTCCAAGGCTGTTAGCAGGTTGACCAAGATGGCCCGGATATCTCCATATTGTTACACTGCCAAGCCGGACTTTGTGCAAACGCTGGCGGTCCTGACCTGCGTGGACGGCTCCCTTGACCGGGCGCGCGGTGTACTTCGCGGCACTCGGTAGGACCGGGCTTTGGCAGAAGCGATCTGTTGGAATCGCACGGGAGAGCAACGCCCCGTGTCCGACCGTCCCGCGGCACAGGGGAAGCTGCACGGCGAGAGGCGATCCCGCAGGGGACCTTGAACTCGACTTTGTACAAAGTCGAGTAATACCAATTACTCCGGAGTCGGCCGGGCTCAGTGCCGGTCGCCTGTGTTCCGGAGGCCATCACCGCTGCGCCACGGCACCCCCTCCAGCGATGGTGACAAACCGTGGCCGATGGCCGTCGCCCGCACCGGCGGCGAGGCCCTGCACACTCCTACTTGTTGTGGCCGGGAGGGCGGTGACCTTCCCGGCCAGGATCAACCCGCATCGCTGTCGTTGTGGCCCTGCAACCGGTCCAACTCCTCGCGCAGTTTGTGCAGGCCGGCCGCGTCAATGCCGGTGAGCGCCTCGACGGTTTCCCAGGAGTGGCTCCGTTCCAGCATGCCTTCGAGGTTTGCAATCCGTTCCTGGAGCCGTCCTACCTCGAGCCCTTCCTGGCGTCCTTCTTCGAGCCCTTCCTGGCGTCCTTCTTCAAGCCCTTCCTGGCGTCCTTCTTCGCGTCTTTCCTGGCGTCCTTCTTCGCGTCCCGCTTTCAGGCCCTCCTGCAGGCCCTTTTCCCAGCCTTCGCGTTCAAGTTTCGCCTCCAGGATTTCCAGCATGGTCACGTCTTCCCGGGTCAGGCAGACCTCCTCGAGCCATTCCTGGTACCTCGCCGCCTCGGCGGTCAGAACTTCCTTCATGGGGCCTCCATACTCGATTGTGGCGAGGAACGGCACACTCTTGCTTGTCGTGGCCGGAAGGGCGGTGACCTTCCCGGCCACGATCAGTCAACGTTGCTGTCGTTGTGGCCCTGCAACCGGTCCAACTCCTCGCGCAGTTTGCGCAGGCCGGCCTCGTCAATGCCGGTGAGCGCCTCGACGGTTTCCCAGGAGTGGCTCCGTTCCAGCATGCCTTCGAGGTTTGCAATCCGTTCCTGGAGCCGTCCTACCTCGAGTCCTTCTTGGCGTCCCGCTTTCAGACCCTCCTGCAGGCCCTTGGCCCGGCCTTCGCGTTCACGTTTCGCCTCCAGGATTTCCAGCATGGTCACGTCTTCCCGGGTCAGGCCGACCTCCCCGTGCCGTGCCTGGTACCTCGCCACCTCGGCGGTCAGAACGTCCTTCATGGGGCCTCCGTACTCGATTGTGGCGAGGAACGGCACGCTCAGTCAACGTTGCTGTCGTTGTGGCCCTGCAACCGGTCCAACTCCTCGCGCAGTTTGTGCAGGCCGGCCTCGTCAATGCCGGTGAGCGCCTCGACGGTTTCCCATGAGTGGCTCCGTTCCAGCATGCCTTCGAGGTTTGCAATCCGCTCCTGGAGCCGTCCTACCTCGAGGCCTTCCTGGCGCCCTTCTTCGCGTCCCGCTTTCAGGCCCTCCTGCAGGCCCTTGGCCCGGCCTTCACGTTCAAGTTTCGCCTCCAGGATCTCCAGCATGGTCACGTCTTCCCGGGTCAGGCCGACCTCCCCGTGCCGTTCCTGGTACTTCGCCACCTCGGCGGTCAGAACTTCCTTCATGGGTCCTCCATACTCGATTGTGTAGTATCTCACCAGCGTGATCACCTTGGAGGGGCCGCCGGGCGTGGCCCGAATCGTCGGCAACAGCGGTGTCAGCAACTGCACCAGGCGCGCGGCCTGGGTGCGCCCATGGTCGCTCAGCAGCATCTCCATCGCCCGACTGTAGGCATCGCCGCGCGCCTCCTCCAGCGGCATGCGGTGCAGTTCCACCAGCACGTGGCGGAAGCGGCAGACCCCCGGTAGGTCCCGCACCTTTTCATTGTACAAGTCTGCGAAACGGGTGGGCGGTGCCCAGGCCCGCGAGCCGTGGTGCAGGACCACGGTCACAATCGGGCTGATCGTCTCCGCCCGCGGGCGTCGGGTCCGTTCTTCCTCCCAAATGCGGCTCTGGTAGCGGAGCAGCCGCAGGCGCAGCCAGAAGTCCACCGTGGACTGGTGCTCGACCAGCACGTACACATGCACCGGCAGGCCCGACGCGCCGCGGGCCTCGAACAACACGTCCGTCTCCGACCGTTGCAAGGCTTCATCGACGAAGGAGCCCGGCATGCGTTGCAGTGTGGCGAAGTTGAGGTGTTGGGCTACGGCCTCCGGCAGCCGTGCCTGCAGCCAGGCGCGGGCGGTGGCCGGATCGCCCAGGGCCCGGCGCACGAGGGCATCGTGGTTCATGACAGGGGATGGTTCATCCGCCATTCCGAGCGCACCTGCTTGCTGCCGTGGTCAAGCCAATGCGGTTAGCCTATCCCAAGGGCACGAAACCTCCAAAATAAATGATCAATTGTTCACTGATTTGGGTTGTCCGGGTCCTGCCAAGTCCGTCGCGCGGTGCCCGTTGTGCCTGTCGGGGGCGGGTTGCGATGTGACCCGTACCGGAGCAGGCACGGGCCCCGTTCCGCGCCCGGTGTCGCAGGGGGTGAGCGCCGGTCTCCCCGGTCTCCCGGGGACTTGACGGCGGCCCCGGCAGACGCGGTTCGCGGTGGACCGCCCACTCGTTGGCATGCGTGGGCGGATTGGCTCCCGACACCAGGCCGGTGTGCGGCCGACACATCGCACCGGCATCCGGCCGGCCGACACTGGCTCCGGCCAACTCCTGAGTGATTGTCCGATGTTCGGCCAGGAGAAGGCAGAGCTTTGCCTTCCCTGCCCCATTCCGATGTCAAGTTGTACAAGGCCCAGCCGACGCAGCCAAGGCAAATTCCGGGCCCTGTGGCATCCATCGGCGGTCAATCACACACGTCCTTGGTCCGCAATGCGCCCGTTTCAGCCCAGGGACTGGAGCTCGCATGGTCCGCGATGACGAAATTGTGTTCCTTGAAACCGGCAGCGCAAAGGCACTCCGGAGTCCGGTCCCTGGACTCTTCCACGAACAACCTGACGGTTACGGCCAACTGATCGTCGACCAGGTTTCTGAACAGGCCCATGTCCCAGAGCAGAACCAGTTCGCGCAGGATCCCGGTGTTCTTGTCGGGGCAGTACTTGGCCGCCGTTCTGATCCGTTCGTCGCACAAGGCGAGGATTGGGTTGTCGAACTTAACCGCGGGGGCGGAGTCCACATTCCAGCCCAGGCGGTCCATGCAGTTCAATACGTGGCTGTCCTCGATCACGATGTGGAAGTTGCGCATGTAGGGCCTGAACATGTCGCTGTCCACTTCGGCGTTCAGGCAGCCGAGCACGGTGTTGCAGACCTCGATCGATTCCGCGGCCGACGACTCCAGGTAAGAGGTGAAGCCCACTGTCAGGTGGGACCCCAAGGGCCGGAAAACCGGCCCGGCGTTTTCGACCTCGGACATGGGCCGGAAGATGGATCGGGGGGTTCTGCGTTCCCAGTCGGCGATGTATTGGTCCAGCAACTTGGCGTTGGTGCGCGCAGCCGAATCGGCATCCAGCACATCGCTGATGTTGTCTGCGTAATCGAGGAGGATGAAGCCGCGCAGCTCCGGACGGACGAAGTCCATGGTGCGGTAGGCGTTGGAGCGGGGCACATGCGTGTTCAACCAGAGCCAGAGGGCATCGTCGGCACACTCCCACATGCGGTCCCAGTCGTCGCTGTAGAAGCAACCGTCGACGTCGGACCACAGTTCGGAAACCCGGGTCCAGCCGCTGCTCTTGAAGAGCACGCTGGCGCAGTCGGCCGCGTTGTAGCAGAAGTGGAGTTTTTCGGCACACACGTCGTCGAATGGTTCGCAATGAGGGGAGATTTCGAATGCCGGCGCCAGCGTGAAGTTGGGCCAGACGAGATCGTAGATGGGGAACTTGTCGTCCCAACAGGCGTGGAAGGCCGCATTGCGGCTGTTTTCATCAGCCGTGGCCGAGACACTGCACGCGTCGAGTTGGTCGGTCCAGGCTGCGGTCAGGCTCTTCTTGTCCAGATTGGGAATGGTGCGGTTGCGGATCGTGACCTGCACCGAGCAGTGGAGGTCCAGTCTGGTGCACTGGCCCGCCGGCAGAATTGAAAAGTGGGCGGTTTTATCGGTCGCGGACAGGATTTCGAAGTAGCTGCCGGCGAAGTCGGTCGCGGAAGCGGCCTTGACCGGGCTTCCGAACACGAACGCCAGCAGGAAGGCAGCCAGCAATCCAACGGCTGCGCCGCGCAGCCAAGGCTTGCGCTTCCGGGAAGGGGGTCGTTGTGACCAAGTGCGTGCGGCCGGAAAACAGGTAGTCAAGGATTCGGTCATGGCATACATGGTGCTGTGTCGAATGTGTGACGAGCCAAGGTGGAAGTGTTGGGATGCAGGGAAACGTCCCGGGACGGGTTCGTCCGTTTTGGATGCGAGCCCAAAATCAACTCTACACGAACCTGCGGTTGATCGACCTCGCGCATGTGACCAATGATGACGCAATCATTCCCGGCATACCACGGGATTCAAACCGGTGCGGGTTTCCGGAACCATGTCAGCCTGCCAGTTGGACCGACGCGACGGCCACCGACTGCGGCCCGTGACTCCGATGTGCGGGGCCCAAGGGGCAAACGCCACCTTTATGGCGGTTCGGCAGGTTTGTGCCTGGAGCCCCATGCAGAAGCCCCGGACACCGTTCCGCAGAACCGGGATCCGGGGCTTGTTCAAGTCCAACTGCAACAGGTCAAGCCCGAATCGCCGGAAAGGTCGATACTTCAAGGTTCGGGTCATGTCAAGCTTGCCGGTTGGTCAGTTGCACACAGCCGTCGTTTGCAGCGCACCGGAAAGGTCCCGTGGACCTGCCGTGTTCCCGGACGTGACGACGAGGTTGTTGTTAGCGAACCCCGAGGTGCACAGGCAATCCGGGGTCCGACCGCGGGCCCGTTCCACCTGCAGGCGCAGGCCGTGGGCATACGAGTCGGGGAGAAGGCCCTTCAGGAGACCGGTGTCCCACATGGAGAACAGGTCGCCGCTGGCACCGGTGTCCTTGGCCGGACAGACTTGATTGGCTGTTCTGATGCGGGCGTCGCAGGCGATCAGGTGGGTATTGTCGAAGGAAATGGCGTGATTGTTGCCCACATCCCAGCCGGACCCGCCCATGCAGCTCAGGACCCCGGCGTCCTGGATCACGATGTGCAGGTTCTGCGTGTTGGGCCAGAAGGTGTTGCTGAGGGTGGCCACGGTGACGCAGCCGATGATCGTGTTGCAGACCTGGTACGGTGCCTCCGCTTCCAGGTAGGCCGTGAAGTTGACGGTCAGGTACTCGTTCCCGGTCAGGCGGGAGCCAGATTGGCGGGTGTCCACGGAGGTCCGCGGCTGGTAGACGGTAGTCGGGGTCCGGGATGTCTCCTGTCGCGGGGACCGTGCAGACGCGTTCTCGGCGCGGCGCGGGGTGGCCCAGTCCCTGCCGACACTGCTCAGGTCGTCTTCGTAGTCCTCCAGGGTGAAGCCCCGATCCTCCTCTTCCTCGTCTTCCAGGTCGCCGTAGTCGTCGTCATGGTCCATGTTGTCGTCGAGCCAATCGTCCAAAGCCTCGTCAAGGCACTCCCAGACCTCGTCTTCATCGTCGTCGTACAGGCACGAGCCAGCTTCGTCCCAGAGTTCACCCACTTGGGTCCATGACTGCCTGCCATAACTGTTGCCGTCACAGTCGTTAGCGTTGTAGCAGACGCGCAACTCCGCAGCACACACATCGTCGCCGCGCTTGCAGTACGGGGTGACTTCAAAGTCGTCATCGGGGTTGATGGAGGGCCACTCGATTGTAAACTCGAGCCCAGGGTCTCCCCGCGCTCCTTCCTCCCAACAAAGTTCAAAATCGCGGTTGCGTCCGCTTTCCCCGGTTCTGTCCGTCGAACAAAGGAGGGTGCCGGGAGTGCCACCGTCGAGTTCAGCTTGCCACTCGTCTTCAAAGCCATCACCGTCTGGGAGGAAAGGGGTGTTGCGTCTTACGAGCACCGTGCAATTTTTGTCAATGTCATCACAATCGTTGTCAATCGTGAAGTAGGCAGTGGAGTTTGTGGCCTTGAGGATGATGAAGTTATGTGTGCCGTGGAATTCGGTTTCCGTCCTCGCAAGCGAAACCGAAGTCATGCCGGCGGTGATCAGGATGGCGCCCAGCAACACCAGCCAAAGTTTGACGGGGAGTTTCGATTGTCGGTGCATGGTGTATCTCGTGGGGAGTGTGCGGGATGAGGTGTGTTGTGGTCGGCTGATATCGAAAGTTCCGGACGCAGAGTTACAGAACCGGGTTCCGGGGTTTGAGCCAGTCTGCCGTCAGGTGGTCCAACCCGGTTTACCCGAGGGTTGACTTCCCGAAGCCAGAGCGGTGTCAAGTTCCCTGTTTGGTCAGTGGCACACGTCCTCCGTCCGCAGCGCACCGGGAAGGTCCCGTGGACCTGCCGTGTTCCCGGACGTGACGACGAGGTTGTTTTCAGCGAACCCCGCGGTGCACAGGCAATCCGGGGTCCGAGCCCGGGCCCGTTCCAGCTGCAGGCGCAGGCCGTGGGCATACGAGTCGGGGAGAAGGCCCTTCAGGAGACCGGTGTCCCACATGGCGAACAGGTCACCGCTGGCACCGGTGTCCTTGGCCGGACAGACTTGATTGGCTGTTCTGATGCGGGCGTCGCAGGCGATCAGGTTGGCATTGTCGAAGGGAATGGCGTGATTGCTGACCACATCCCAGCCGGCCCCGCCCATGCAGTTCAGGACCCCGGTGTCCTGGATCACGATGTGCAGGTTCTGCATGTTGGGCCGGAAGGTGTTGCTGAGGGTGGCCACGGTGATGCAGCCGATGGCCGTGTTGCAGACCTGGTACGGCGCGTTCGTTTCCAGGTAGTCCGTAAAGTTGACGGTCAGGTACGCGTCCCCGGAGGCCCTTGGCTGGTAGACGGGCGTCGGGGTCCGGGATGTCTCCTGTCGCGGGGACCGTTCGGACACAGTCTCGGAGCGGCGCGTGGATGGCCGGTCGCCGCCGACATCGTTCAGGTTGTTTTCGTAGTCTTCCAGGGTGAAACCCCGTTCCTCCTCCTCCACGTCTTCCAGATCGTCGTAGTCGTCATTGCGGTCCAGGTAGTCGGAACGCCAGTCCTCGAATTCTTCGTCGATGCACTCCCAGAGGTCGTCTTCATCGTCTTCGAAAATGCACGGAGTATCAAAGAAGCCCCCGAACTCATCCCAGAGTTCGCCCACTTGCGACCAGTCCCTCCGCCGGAAGTTGTTGTTTTCGCAGTCGGCGGCGTTGAAGCAGATGCGCAGCTCCACGGCGCACACGTTGTCGCCTCTCTTGCAGTACGGGGTGATTTCGAAGTCGTCGTCGTGGTGGATGACTGGCCACAACACGGTGAAGCCGGATTTTTGTTGTTCCCAGCAGTTCTCGAAATCTGCGTACATGCGGTTGTCTCCGTACCCGAACCCGCTAAACCCGCAAGTGTCGGTGGCGGCCCTGGAGAGTTCGTCGACCCATCTTTGTGTGTAGTCGTTTCCGCTTCCGCCTGGCGTCCCTTCGACCTTCACTGCGCAGTTTTCGTCTACATCGTCACAGTTTTGAGTGATTGAAAACCAGGCATAGTCAGAAGCAGCTTCGACCAATCCGAAATAGTCGCCGTAGTAATAGGTCCGGTTCGCCAGCGAGACCGAGGTCATGCCGGCGGTGATCAGGATGGTGCCCAGCAACACCCACAGGCACCTGGCCGGAAGTTTCGGGTGTCGGTTCATGGTGTCTCCCTCCGCAGGCGTGAGGGGTCGGGTTGTGGCGAAGGTATCCCGGTTGCCGACCGAACTACATGACGGTCCAGTGGACAATCGTGATATCGGCTGCAGCATCGAAGTACTCGACCCGGACCATGCACCGCGCTACGGCGGGTTCACGGTCCGGATCGATCGGCGTGGCGGTCTGTCCTTGCCATTGGTTGATGAACAACTGGTCGTTGTCAACCCAAACCCGAATGCCGTCGTCGGCATTCGCCATGAATCGATATTTCCGACCGGTGACCGGTGAAGAAACAGAAAGCCCCGGATGCCGTTCCGCAGAACTGGCATCCGGGGCTTGTTCAAGTCTGACTTCAGCCGGTCAAACCCGAATTGTCGGAGCCGTTGGTCAGTCGCACACGTCCTCCACCCGCAGCGCACCGGAACGTTCCCATGGACCTGCGGTGTTCTCGGACGTTACGACGAAGTGTCGATCTTCAAACCCGGCGGCGCACAGGCACTCCGGAGCCCGATCCCGGGCCCGTTCCACCTGCAGGCGCAGGCCCTGGGCGAACGAATCGGGGAGAATGGCCTTCAGGAGACCGGTGTCCCACATGGCGTACAGGTCGTCGCTGGCGCCGGTGTTCTTGGCCGGGCAAACATCATTGGCCACCTTCATGCGTTCGTCGCAGGTGATCAGGTCGGCATTGTCGAAGGGGATGACGTGGTCGTCATCCACATCCCAGCCGGCCCGGTCCATGCAGCGCATCACCGACCGGTCCTGGATGATGATGTGCATGTTCTGCATGTAGCTGCGGAAGGTGTTGCTGTAGGTGGACACGGTGACGCAGCCGATGGTCGTGTTGCAGACCTGGTACGGCGAGGTCGATTCCAGGAAGGCCGTGAAGTTGACCGTCAGGTACTCGTCCGCGGTCAGGCGGAAGCTGGGTCCGCGGGTGTCCACGTCGTCCACCGACTGGTAGATGGAAACCGGGGTCCGGGCATTCCACTGTCGCTGGTACCGCTCGCGCACGGTTTCGGACGCGCGCCCTCTGGTGGTCTGCTCGTCATGGACATCACTCAGATCGTCTTCGTAGTCATTCAGAACGAAGCCGCGGACGTTGTCCCGTTCGTCTTCCAGGTCGTCGTAGTCGTCCCTGTCGGGGTTCATGTGTTCATCGAGCCAGTCGTCGAGTGCCTCGTCGAGGCACTCCCAAACGTCGTCTTCGTCGCTATCGTACAGGCATGAACCAGCCTCGTCCCACAGTTCGCCTACGTCATCCCAAGAACCCCTCTCGCGCTCATTACCATCGCAGTCATTGGCGTTGTAGCAGACGATCAGCTCTTCGGCGCACACGTCATCGCCACTCTCGCAATAGGGGGTGATTTCAAAGTCGTAGTTGTCGTTGTCGCGGAGGTGGATGATCGGCCACTCAATGGTATACGTTTGGGGGTCGGTATTTCCGTGGCCATCCCAACAAGCCTCGAAAGCTGTGCCGCGTTCTTCTTCATCGCCGGCCCTTTGAGTACATGTGTCGATCTTAGCTTTCCACTCTTCTGTACCGCTAAGAGCCGGGCTTGCTGTTACTTTCACCGTGCAGTTTTCGTCGGTATCGTCACAGTCACGTGTGATGTCAAAATACGCGGTGCTGGTCGTGGATTCGACTATGTCGAAGTACCCACCGAGAAAGACGGTATCTACCCGTGTCGCTAGCGAGACCGAGGTCATGCCGGCTGCGATCAGTATGGTGCCCAGCAACACCAATAGGAACCTGGCTGGGAGTTTCGAGTATCTGTTCATGATGTCTCTCCTCCGGAGGCGTGAGGAATGGGTTGTTTGGTGGCGTGATTCAGGTTGCCAATCGGGCTACTTCTTGACGGCCCAGTTGACAATCGCAGTGGCATCGGCCGCGGAGTCGAAGTACTCGACCCGGACCGTGCGTATGCCGTGGCGCGGTGCATGGTCCCGGTAGACCAGCGTGGCGGCCTGCCCTTTCCATTGGTTGATGATCAATACACCGTCAACCCAGACCCGAATGCCGTCGTCGGCAATCGCCATGAACCGATACTCCTGGCCGGTGAACTGGAATTGGCCAGTCCAACGCACGCTGAAGTCGGTGGGGATGCCGGGGCCCGGCGAGGCCTGCTGCCAGTAGTAGGCAATCTGGCTGTCCTGCCTAGTCACCACCGGAGCGCCGTCCAAGTTGGAATTGGCGAAGTACTGCGCGGTCCACGGACCCACACCGTAGTAGCCGGCCAGAGGAGCCGCTGCCGGGGGTGGGGCTGGTGCAGGAGCGGGCGCAGGAGCCGGTGCGGGCGCGGGTGCCGGAGCAGGGGCTGGTGCGGGTACCGGTACAGGTGTCGGAGCGGGTGCTGGAGCTGGAGCGGGCGCGGGTGCAGGTGCTGGCGCCGGAGCAGGAGCTGGAGCGGGTGCTGGTGTCCGTGGCCGGGCTGGCACCGGTCCTGAGCAGGTAGCGGGCAACCAAAGGCGCTGCCCGGTGTAGACCAGGCTCGGATTGGAAATGTTGTTGACCTGGGCCAGGAAACTGGTTGTGCAGCCGGTGCTCAGGGCGATGCGGGCCAGGAAGTCACCCCGTTGGATCGTGTACCAGCGGCCGGCGCCTTGTCCGGCCTGCGGAACATCCTGCTGCGTTGCGGTGGGCTGCCGCGATGCGGTGGGCTGCCGGGGCGCTGCGGACGGAGTCGTTGTTCCCGTACCGGTGCTCGGCGGTCCGCCGGTGCCGCCTGGAATACACAGCTCCGTGCCTGCCGCCAGCCACGAGACTACCGACTTGTTGTTGACCAGGGCCAATGTGGCAGCCTCCACATTGTGTGCCCTTGCAATGGAGGCAAAGGTGTCCCCGGCCTTGGTCGTGTAGAGGTTCGGACACACGGCTGCGGCTGTGCCGGGATCCGCCTCCTCCTCTGCTTCCTCTTCGCCGGGCAGCAGGATCGTGGCCCCCACGTAGATCTGGTTGGCGTCCGAGATGCTGGGGTTCAACGCCAGGATCTCGTCAATCGTGGTGTCGTGGGCTTCGGCGATCTGGCGAAGACTTTCGCCGGATTTGATGATGTACGTTATCGTGCCCGACTGAGCCAGGACGATGGTTGACATAACAACTAGGGACAGCACAAGCTGCACCGCGCCGAGGGCCAACACCCTGGCAAGGGGTCTCGCAACAATCGATTTCAACATCGTGTGACTCCTCGGTTTTTCCAACGATCGGGATGCTTGCCTGGGCAATGTCCGCATGTTCGGCATGTCTCCGACTTCGGGACAGACCTGTCTCCGCTCGTCGCCAAGCCAGATCCGGCCCGGACTCGCCCGTTTGGGCGTCGATCCCGCGCCTGCGTGCGTGCACAGCGACTCGGGGTACAGGTATCCCTGTTCATATAAGACGACCGAATATTGATATTGTTACGGAACTCGATGCGCACGAAGGCCGTGGGCAACCCCGAATCCGGACTTCCGGCTGACGGGTACGGTGTGCCCGGAAACGGTGACGGATACAGCCACTTGCACCCGGCCGCACAACAACACTTGGGATCAACATGAGCGTGGTGGTTGGCCGCTCCCTCGAAAAGCGGTATGGCGACGACCTGGTCTTTACGGGTTTGGACTTCGCGATCGGCCAGGGCGACCGCATCGGCCTGGTCGGACCGAACGGCAGCGGCAAGTCGTCGCTGTTGAGGGCCATCGGGGGTCTTGACGACTACTTTGACGGGCGGCTGACCTACAGCCGCGAGCTGACCATCGGATACCTGGCCCAGGAGCCTCCGGGCACCATCCGCTCCCCGGTGCTGGACTTCCTCCGCTCCGCGTTCCGCGCACTGGAGGAGCTGGGCAGGCAACTGGACAACCTCACGAGCGAACTTGAGACGGGTGCCGCAGGACCCCGGCACGAGGAACTGCTGGAACGCTATGCCCGGGTCCAGGCTGCGTTCGAAGCCCGGGGCGGCTACACCATGGACAGCCGGCTGGAGGAGACGCTGGACAACTTGAGGATCCCGGAGTCCAGTTGGCAATCCCCCGTCTCGGACCTGAGCGGCGGTCAGCGAACAAGGCTGCACCTTGGCCATGTCCTCCTGGAACAGCCGCGGCTCCTGTTGCTGGATGAACCCACCAACTACCTGGACGAAGCCTCGCTCCCGTGGCTGATTCGAACCCTGAAGGACTGGCCGGGCAGCGTGGTAGTGGTGTCCCACAGCCACGCGTTCCTGGAACAGGTGCCGACCAGGATCTGGGAGCTGGACCGGCATGGTCTAACCCAATACAAGGGCAACCACGCCGCGTACCGGGAGCAACGGGCGGCCCGGCGCGAGCGGCAGGCCAAGGAGTATGCGGCCCAACAGGCATTTGTGGCCAAGACGGAGGATTTCATCCGCCGGAACAAGGCCGGCGTCCTGTCCCGGCAGGCGCGCGGCCGGGAGACCCGGTTGGCCCGGCACCTCGAACAGCATGGCGTGGAACGGGTCCATGCCGATCCGGCCCTGCGGTTTTCCTTTCCGTCCAGGGTCAGAAGCGGCGATATTGTGCTGCGCACCTACGGCCTCGTGGTGGGCTACGGACCCGGCAAGCCCATCCTGCGGGTGCCCGACCTTGAACTCAGGCGTCAGGCGCGGGTGGCCGTCGTGGGCCCCAACGGCGCCGGCAAGTCCACGCTGCTGCGGACGCTGGTGGGGCACTTGGAACCGGTCGAGGGCGAGTTCGAAATGGGCGCGAGCATACGGCCCGGCTACTTCGCCCAGCATCACGTGCGGGACGACTTCTCCGTGTTGGACCCTTCACAGGCGCCGTTTGACCTCATCAAGGATCAGATGCGCCTCAAGGACCAGGATGTACGGGATCACCTGGGTGCCTTCCAACTGGGCGGCGAGGATGTTTTTCGTCCCTTGGGAACCCTGTCGGGCGGTCAGAAGAGCCGATTGATGTTTGCCCACCTGGCCCTTCAGGACACCAACCTTCTGGTGCTGGATGAACCGCTCAGCCACTTCGACAGCCATGACGCCCTGTTGACCTCGTTGCAGGGATACGGGGGCACGGTTCTGGTGGTGTCCCATGATCAGCGCCTCGTGGCGAACCTGGCCACCCAGGTTTGGCACATTGCACCCGGACAGGAGGGACAACTGTCCAAACTGGAGGTGTTTCAAGGTTCCTGGTCGGCGTGGCGCAACAAGCGTGCCAACGGCCGTCGGAGAACCCGGTCCGCAACAACACCGGTGTCCAGCGTGCAGGCTGTGGACACTGCGGCTCCCAACCAGTCGGCCAAGCGGCAACAAGCGGAGACGGAACGCAGCCTGGAAAGGGAGATAGACCTATTGGACCAGAAGATGGAGGCGGTCCTGGAACGGCTCAACGCAGCGTCGGCCGCGGGGGACGGCGAAGCCATACGGAAGCTCCAGAAGGCTCACCGTTTCCTCCAGGACGAGTCGGACGGCAAGTGGGCGGCCCTGGCCGAACTGTACGAGGCATGAACTCCCGACGGCGTCCCTTGGTGATTGGCATCACCGGCAACATCGCGGCCGGAAAGTCAACAGTCATGCGGCTGCTGGCCGACCGCGGCGCGACCACGATCGACATGGATCTGGTGACGCGCGATGCGTTGCGTTCGCACGGGGCCGGGTTCGGCCCGGTGGTCGAACGGTTCGGGCGGGGGATTCTCGATGATGCCGGCGAGATCGATCGGGCGCGCCTTGGGCGGATGGTGTTTGGCAACCCCGAGAACCTGCGTGACCTTGAGCAAATCCTGCATCCCATCGTGGGCAGGATCGGCAGGACCCTGGTGGAGGCAGCGGACACGGACGTGGTCGTGATCGAAGCCATCAAGATGCTGGAGGGTGGTCGGTCCAGGGAGTTGTGCGACCAGATTTGGGTTGTCGCGTCGGATGAAGCCATGCAGCTGGAACGGCTTCGTGCGTCCCGGGGCATGTCGGAGCAGGACGGACGGCAACGGCTGGCAAGCCAAAGCAGCCAGGAGTGGAAGATTCAACAGGCGGACCGGGTGATCTTCAACACAGGATCCATGCAGGACCTGGAGCGGCAGGTCGAGGAGCTTTGGCTGTCCGTCGTCAAGGCGGAATCGAGTTGAAGGGGATGGCCGGCCGACCGCAGCGAGTCGCCGTGCTCCCCATGGAAGCTTCCCTACCGGCGGATGGGTTCAGGAGGCGCGACGGCGCAGCTTCTCCTCCAGTGTCCGGATCCGCGCGTCCGCGGCCTGTTCCGATTCCAACCTTGCCTGTCGTTCCGCTGCGGCACGCTGTTCTGCCCCCACGACACGCTGTTCCGCCCCCACGGCGCGCTGTTCCGCCTCCAGTCGTGCCTGTTCCGCCTCCAGTCGTGCCTGTTGCTCCTCTAGTCGCGCCTGCCGCTCCTCCAGTCGCGCCTGCCGCTCCGCCTCCGCCCGGCGTTCGGCTGCGGCCGCGATCTTCTCCATCTCGGCCAGCGTCATGATGGCCGCCCCCGTCTCGGGGTCGTGCCACTGGAGCCGGCCCTCCTCCCAGCGCAGGCACAGTTCCAGCGCCTCGCTGTAGCCCTCCAGGCTGCCGTCGGCCAACTCCGTGATCTCGATCGGCTGGTAACGCCCCGCCACCAGCCGGTCCCCGGCCAGCCGCGTGCCGTGACTGGCCCCGGTTTCGTCGAAGCGCCAGTACTCGGGGATGCCGAGGGCCGCATAGGCGGCCGGCTTGTCCTCGACATCGACGCGTCCCGTGGATTCCGAGGCGACCTCGAGCACGAAGTCGGGCGGCTTGCCCTGCTCGGAGATCACATAGGCGTTGCGCCGGTAGCAGGCCTCGGGGTTCACGTTGAAGGCCACCATCATGTCCGGCACGCGCAGTCCCCTGACGCCGCGTCCGGGTTCCGGCACGAGATACAGCTCGCCGACAATCAGGGTGGTGGGGTTGCGGAAGTGCATCCCCAGGTAGTGTGCGCCGCCGGTGTTGGAGAGGTGTCGGAAGCTGCTCGTCTCGTCGGGATGTCGGGGCGGCGGGTCCGGGTAGGGCACCAGCAGGTCGGTGTCCGTCCCGACCGGGTCGAAGGCGGTGGTGCTCATGGCGATGCGGGTCAAACCGGATGGGTCGAGGGACCGGGCGGTCCGAAGGGGATTGTACCGTCGGGCGCGATCTCGGGCCGGCGCGTGGCCGTTGGCTTGGGTTTGCCATGCCGCGGGAACCAACAGGCCCGCGGGTGGCGTTGGGGCACCGTCGGCAGGATGGCACGCGGTACGGCCCGGACCGGCCGGAGCGTCCCTGTCGATGGGATGACTGCTCCCGCCTACGGTCCCTCAGGCATCCACCGCGTTGCATGCGACAGGGACGGCATGCTGTTTCCCGACAACGACCGACGCCAAGCCCGCGCACTGTACCTGCGCGACACCGCCCGGGACCGGGTCGGCCACCGCGTGGTGTGCCGGACCCGTTGCGGTGTTGTGTCCAAACTCGCAGGACGCGAGGGGTTGCGCACCCGTCAGGGTCGCCCATCGAACAGGGTGAAGCCCGATCCGCGTGTGATGCCGCCGGCAGAGAATCTGGCCCCGTTGCGCTTCCCGGAGGACCGCAAGCCCCGGCCCGATGATCCGGTGCCGGCAATCCTGGCAGGGTCTACGGCGGCGTGGGCTCCGGAGGACAAGCGTCGGTGCCCCTAATGCCCAGTCCCGTGTGATACCGATACATCACACGGGCACCTGTCCGGAGATGGGGCTCCCGTCGCCCGCAAGGCAGCGGTTGTCTTGGCGACCGACACAGGACCAGCCGCCTCTGGAATGGTTGTTTCGAGGCCCAACCAATCACACCTCAGGCATGCTTGATTGGCATTGGATGCAAGCTCCCTGCCTCGCTTGCGGCACTGTTTCAATCTCGTTGCTTTCGACCATGCGAAAGCCTAGGGCGGATCGGTCTTTGCGGCGGGCCGATCCAACAGGCGGTCCAAGAGTGTGTACAGATCATCAGGTGGTGGCAGATCGCGCAGGTCTGTCAGCTCTTCTTCGGTGAGGTGGACATCCATCAGATGCGGTATCGACACGAATGTGCGGTGGCGCAGGCCGACGAGCACCGGCAGCACTGCGTGCCCCGCCTCCGCCAGCGCCGCGTACTGGCGCACGACCTTCTCCTGGCGACGTTGGTTCAGCTGCGTGCTGACCTCGCCCGTGATCAGAAGGACGGTGTGCATGGAACTGTGAGGAGGCTGCGGCCATGTGGCCCGCAGCAGGATGTCGCACTGGCGCAGGGCCGGGTTCCGGACCGGGATGCCCAGATCCTGTGCGACCGAACGCCACCTCCGGTCCGCGTTCGGTGTCGTGTCGTTGCGATCGGACCACAGGACTTCAAATTCGGGCTCCGGCCACTCCCGCTCCCAGCAGTAGTGGTCCAGCCAGCGCCCCAGGGCATTGATGGTCAGACGCTCGAACACCTCTCCCCGCTGATTGCCGATCTCCCCCCACATCTTGTCTTGTTTCCGCTCCATGCGGTCGAAACGGGCATCCATGCGGTCGAGCCGGGCATCGATGCCGTCAAAACGGGCGTCCACGCGGGCATTGACAGCCTGCTGCTCGACGATGAACTCGTCGACGCGCCCGACAAAGGCGGCAAACCGCTCCGGCAACTCAATCAGGGCGTCGCTCAGGAGCTGCCGGCGCACTGCTTCCCGGAATTCCGCGTCCCGCTCCAGCAAATCCAGAAACTAGGCCCGCAGAGCCGTGCCCGATGCCATGGTCCTTGTCCTCCGCCATCCGTCCGGCCATATCCTCTACCCTAAGGGCCGCTGGCCGTCGGGGCAAGCGGAAACAGTGCCCTCGCTTGCCGGCATGCCCGAAGGCCGGGTTGGTGGGGCGTACAATCCCACGCGGATTCCGTGCCTCTCCGTGCGAACGCAACTCGGACACCCCCTCATGGCCGTCACGCTGGAAGGATTGTCGCCAGTTCAAGGCCCCGTCGACTTGGCGCACGGCAACGGTGCACCCGGTCCGCGTGCCCTCGAGCTGGTGGGCGAACTGCAACGGCAGCTGCCCGGCGCCCGCGTTTTGCTGTTCGGCTCGCGGGCGATCGGCGACTGGCGGCCGGGGTCGGACATCGACCTGGCGGTAATCGGTGGCTCGAATGATGCGGCCGCGGATGCGCTCGCGCAGCTTCGGTCCCAGGAGCCACACCCCTGCGCCCAACTGTTCCATTTCACGGCTACCGAATTCGACGAACTCCGCACCTCGCTGCCCCATGTGGCCGGCTAGGTGCAGGTGCATGGGCTGACGGCCGCAGGAGAACACCTGCCACCTACGGATCAAGACAATCCTTGGCCGGGAGTTCAAGAACTCCTGCACGCAGCGCGCCGCAAACTGGAAGCTGCGTTAATCCTTTTCGGCACGCAGCCGCTGACGGGCAAGATCGTGTTGTCCGTCCATGCGACATTGGAACGTTGCCTAAAGGCCGCACTGGGTGCCGAGGGAGTGGATTTCAGAGATCACCTCCCTCGGAATAGGCAACACAATCTGTGCGCCCTGGCCGAGTTGTCGGCGGCGGAGACGCCCGTCGGTCCGACGGACGTTATACCGGTTGAGCGCCTGCACGAGATGGATGCGTACCAGAACACTGCTCCGTACAAGCACGACCAGCAGATGGCATGGCCGACGACCGACAACGAAACCTTGCTCGCTGCCGCGCAACGAGCATCGTTGGGCCTGGCCGGCCACGCGTTGGCGACGTTGGGCAAAACGCCCCATGACATCGGCTACGAACATCACATTGGCAGCGATGCGCTGGGCGGCTTCGGCACCATCGCGCTCGACTACTATGCCCACGCCAAGGTCGGCGCGCGGGAACTCCAACATATCGAGAACGCCGGCTGCGTACGCGATTTGCACACCTTGTTTGGCAGCCGGTTGACAGAATCCCAACTTGCGCGCGTTGAATCGAATTGGTACACCCACAATGCGCCCGACGATGTAGATGTATTGGAGCGGCTCGCGGCTGTAATGACCAACCCCGCGACTTGGCTGGACTTGCTGTCAAACCCCGCTATCGCGAGAACGATGCCGATGTACCGGAGGTGGGCGTCACACCGCCACCCAAGGGCTGGTCGTCATGGCGGTGTTGTTGCTCGGCACTCTGCTTGATGTTCCAAGCGACTTGCCTGACAAGGATGCCGAACCCATACCGCCTGAGGGAAAGATTCCAGACATGCCACAGGCCGTAAACAGGGAGATTGCCGTTACGGTGCCGCTACCTCCAGGGCGACCGCATCGTTCTGGTCGGGCCCAACGGCAGCGGCAAGTTCATACTGCTGCGGACCATCGGGGGCTTGGACGACTACTCCGACGGACAGCGGACCTACAGCCGGGACCTGACCGTCGGATACCTGGCCCAGTAGCCTCCGGGCACCATCTGCCTCCCGGTGCTGGACTTCCTGCACTCCACGTTCCAACCGGCAAGGCCGAAGCTGTCTGCACGCTTGCATGTGGCCGCGTCGCGGCTCACGCCGAGGATTCGGTGCGACCGTTGGGCCCCAGGCGCGGGCGGCGCCCGGCTGCCTGGTCCGCCAGCAGACCCGCGATGTCGGGCAGATCGTCGAGTTCAGCTGCATCCAGTGCCCGGGCACACCGGTCCGCCTCCGCCTCGCCCCACACCTGCCGGATGAACGCAAGGAGGATCTCCTTCCTGCCGCGCGTTTCACCCAACGCCTCGGCATCCTTCTTCTCGTCTTCCACGTATTGCCCGAATGTGTACATGACTGCCTCCGCCTCCTCAATATAGGTGATTCTACGCAACAACGCGCGCAGGTCGGGGCGATCCACCAACAGCCCGTCGAAACGCGTCTTGAACCAGGCCCCCAGGGCCCGGCGCAGCGACGGCGCGGTTCCCAACGCCCGCGGCAGGATCAGCTCCCGCAGCACCGGCAGCACCAGGGCCGCCGCCGCCCGCCGACCCCGCGTCATCTCCGCCTGCACCCGCGCCAACGCCACGAAGCCCGCGGCCAGGTTGTCCGGCGGCAGCGCATGGGCGCCGCCCTCCAGGCCCGGCACCGCATGGTCGTGGATCTCCAGCAGCGCACCGGCCCGGAAGCCGTACCGGCGCACACCGGCCACCGCCTGCACCGGACTCCACCACTCCCCGAAGCGGTCGACGCCGGTGTTGACCACCACCCCGCAGACCTCCAGCCCGCGCAGGCCGGGGCTCATTCGCAGGGCGTACAGGAACATGCGCTCCGACATGTCGGCATCGCGCTGCGACTGGAACTCCAGATGCAGCAGCATCCGCGCCGCGTGGTGGTCGCCGCGCGCCAGTTCCCAGACCAGGTCGCGGTGTCCCTCGGTCTGGGGCGGACGGCGTTCCGGGTCGGCCGTGACGGTCGAGCCGGCCACCAGGCGCACGGGTGTCCAGCCTTGCAGCTCGGGGCACTCGCGTGCCGCCAGCAGGGCCACCAGGTCGCGGGCCGCCTCCGGTTCGGCGAAGATGGACTTGGCCGTCAGGTCGTGGGAGAAGGGGGGCGGTGCGGATTCCGACGGCTGCGACACTGTGACCTCACTGAAGGTGGAATCCCCGACTTCCGGCGGCCGGGCCTGTTCCATGGTGTGGTGGCCGGTCAACCCCAGGGACTCGATGCCTGGATCGGCGACCTGAAAGTGCAAGCATACGTTCGCATGGTGGGGAATGCCAAAATCATCGGCGTGCATGGGACATCCCGCTCCGTCCCATCGAGTTCCATGCACCGCCCGTGCATCGCTCCCTGGTTAGCTCGTCCAACATCGCGCTCATCGGCAGGACCACAGGCCGCAAGTCCAACGATGGGCACCGTGAACGGATTGCACGGTGCCGGCCAACCCCGTGTCGGCTACCCTTGGAACCACAACGAACCGCGGAAGGCTTGGAGTCGGCAGCAGGGAGTTCCGTCCTGGACCCGGGACGAAGCCTGTGGCCCTCCCGTCCATGGCAGCCAACCGTTCTCCACCGCACGTGCGTGCCCGGCAACAGATGTCCCATTCTCCGGTTGGCTGCCGGTTCCATGAGCGGATTGGCGCGGCAGGACATCCTGAATGACGGCGATGACCCGGCAGGGCATGGGCAACGTCGCAAGCGTGACCATGCGCCACGTCAAGGTTCCCTTCGCCTCCTCCGGGATCGGCCGATCCGATCCGGAAGCCGCGGGCCCAGTGCTGACGCGCACCTGTGCATCAGGCACGCGGGTCTCCTGGATGAGTCTGAAGGTCTTCCGAGCGATGAATCTTCTCGTTGCAGTACTGTTCAGCCTTCCAGCACGCCGATCCCATCCACTGCGGCACAACTCTGTTCGGCATGCGGTTGCCCTGCTCTGCGTGGCCGGTTTATTCGCGCAATCTCGGATGTCCCGGGGCGAATGCCAGGCCATGGTGGCGATGGTATCCGAACCATCAGTTCCACCACACTCCGTAGCCTTTTCTTTGCAAGGCGGCAGCCAGGGCCTCCTCCCGGTCCTCCGCTTCTGCTGCCGGGACGGGATTCAAATGCTCGTACTTCTTCCTCATGAGATATTTGCCGTATCTTCTGGCAATCCGCGAGGCCTTGTAGCGATTCTGGTGTTGCTGGAAGCGAGTCTCAGGGTCAAGCGAGGTCTGCCCAACGTATACGCATGGTTTTCCGCGCTGATAGTTCGGGTTCCGCTCCCTGAACTTCCGCTCTTGCAATACGGCATCGTCAAGCCGAATCACGTAGAGGTTCCTGAGTCCACTCTGGTTCGTGCCGGACTGGTCCGTCCGCGGCCGCGGACCCAAAAAACTTGCCAAGCGTGAAATCATTCGTCCGTATCCTTGGTACTGCAGTTGTCGATTGTTCCGGGCGCCCCCGTAACCCGGATCCACCGAAGGGGATGCGGTGGGGCTGGAGATCGGAGGTTTGCAGGTGGGGAGGCTGTGCCGGCAGGTGTTGAGGCCGACGGATGGGGCCGGGTGTCGGGTGTGTCGGCTCCGGGAGGGGGTTTTTGCCGTGTTGCGGCACCGGCCACAGCCGAGAACCGCGTGCGGATGGCCGCCGGAGACGCGCCGGGACCGGCCGGGCGCAGCTGCGCCCGGCGATGGAGGGGGCTCAACGGGGGAGCGATCAGGGAGGTAGGGGCAGGGCGCGCAAGCGTGCCAGGGCGGCGCGGAACGGGTTTTGCCAAGGCCAGGCCTGGGGGAGATGCAAGGTGAGACGGCGGGCCTTGCGGGTGATGCGTCCGGCCAGGGCGAAGAAGCGGCGCCGGAGGGTCTTGGTGGTCGTCCGCGGCTGGCCCAGCCCGAGGCGCCCGGTCCAGCGGGCCAGGTTGTGGGCCAGGACCTGGACCGCCAGCCAGGCGCCGTTGGCGGCGAAGCGTCCCGAGGGCAGGTGGTTGAGGCCCACGCCATACTTCAGGTCGCGGATGGCATTCTCCACCTCGGCGTGGCGGCGATGGTCGGCCTCGAGTGCCAGGGTGTCGCCCTCGCGGTCGGTGATGAAGGCGTGATGGCGGTAGTCGGTGAACAGGGCCAGCTGGGAGCCGGGCGTGGGCTTCACCCGCCGCACGATCAGGCGCACGGGTACCGCGTCGGCCTTGTCGGCAAAGGGCGTGTAGGTGGTCTCGGCCACGTCCGCGGCCCCTTCCATCCAGTAGGGGATGGGGGTCCAGTCCTCCTCGGGAAGGGCCTCGATGCGCTGGCGCAAGGCTGGGTGCTGGCGAACGGTGATGGAGAAGCGGACCTTTTGGTCGTGGCAGAGGGCAACGATGCCGTGGGTGTAAAAGCCACTGTCGGCCCGCACGGTGAGTGGGCCCGTGGCACCGGCCTGGCGCACCCGGCTGATGGTTTCCCGCAGGAAGTGGGCCGCGCCGCGCGCCGTGTGGGCCCGGCCCTGGCGCAGGCGGGCCATCAGCACGTCGCCGCTGCCGGCGGCCACCGCCAACAAGGGGTGATAGCCCCGCTGGCCAGCATAGTTGTGGTGGCGGGCTCCCTCCTTGAGCAGCCCATAGGTCTCGCAGACGGTGGAGTCCAGGTCGATGGTCAACGGCCCGTCGCCGGGACCGGCCCCCGCCCCCCAGGCTCGGGCCAGCAGCTCGCGGCTGACCCGGTCCAACTGGCGCACGTGGCCCCAACGGAAACTGCGCAGGAAGGTCCCCAGGGTGGACGGCGCCTTGACCGTGCAGCCCATCACCCGCGCGGTCCCGCCCGCGCGCAGGGCGTCGGCATCGTCAATGCAGTCGCCACCCGCCAGCGCCGATGCCACCAGCGTCAGCAGCTTGTCTCCGGCATGCGCCCGACCCGGCGCATCCCCCAGGTCCACATGGCGGTCCACCAGTTGACCCAGACCCAGATGATGGGCCAGGGTCAGCGGCAACAACAGGCCGGCGTTGGACACCAGGCGGTGGTCGTCGAAGGCGACCTGGATGCGGTCGGGGGGCTCCAGTGGTAGCATCCGTTGGGTGCTCCTTGTTTCAGGGTTGTTTTCTTGCATGAAAACCATTATCCCCGAAGCCGGGAGCACTTTCCCGTCCCTGAATCACGACGCCACCCTCATCCCTTCGGTGGATTGGGGCGTAAGCGTTGCCGTGTCTGCCCTTGCGGAGTGCCCGATGGCCGCTCCCTGGCGATCCACACTTGCTTATGGGGCGGGGCGGTCCGATCTCTGAACTCACAGTCCAGGTCGGGCGGAGCCGTTTGCGACGGGGAGGGCAATGGACCAATTCACAGGGAGGACAGCTTCGTTAGGACATTCGAGAGCCGTTCCGCCAGCAAGTCGATGTGCGTGACCACATCATCATGGCCAATCGACCAGGCGGTGATGCCTTTGGTCGCGACTTCCTCCGTAAAGGGATCTGTGCGGAACTGTTCCGTCCACTTTCCCAACGCAGTGCGCAAGTTCGCATCCAAGTCCGGGTAGTACTCGGTTATGGCCTCGCCAAACGTGAATGCCTTGGTGCCGTACCAGCCCCGTCCCTCCTGGGCCGGAGAGTGGAGCCAGGCAATCGAGAAGGGCCTCCATGAGCACTGGGCCTTGATGGCAACACTGGTTTGCCCCCAGCTAACCACTCCCTTGTCCTCGGCGATGTCCAGGAGTCGGATGGCGGCTTCGCGGGTGGCTTCATCGGGAAATTCGTCGAGGAACACTTCCCTTGTCAGCCGCCGTGTTGGCCCCGAGATGGTCCGGGGACCTTTGGAACCGCCTCCGAAGACGCGCGGAACCAAAATCTGCATCGAATGGTTCCGATAGCGTTTGATCTCAACTGTTCGCACTTCCACATTGGGCATTTGGGAGTCAAGGAATTCCGCAACCTGCTTGAGAGGGGCGGGAATGTCGTCCGCCACGATGAGCATGCGCAGGCGAACCGCGTCCAGATTGGTTGCCACCTTTTGCCAAAAGGCATCTGCATCCGGTTCGCTGTCGGACTGCAGCAGTTCCCCCAGGACTTCCTGTGGAGACCGGCCTCCTGCTTCCGCGGTGTCTTCGAAGGTTCCACGCATCCCGTCGGCACTCCAGGAAAACTTCGCGTGCGCGGCATATTCCAACATCTGTCCCACCACGGTGCGACGGATTTCCGGATTGGCTCCGCGTTTCACTTCGACCAGAGTGGGGATCGCATCCTGGTCCATCAGCAAATGGTCAACGGACCACCAGTCTCCTTCCCCCGCGGCCCGGGCTATGCCCTGCTCCCGTGCAACCACAATCCAGCGCCGTGGCGCATCAGGGTTCATCTGCTCGCCATCCAGCAGTTCAGGACGTGCTGCCAGTAGCTTCTGCAGTTCCTCCTCGCTTGAGAATCTTTCCTCCTCCAGCGAGTCCAGTTGGCCTTCCCGGCCTTGGACAAAGATGTGCTCACCCATTGCTCGTCCTCTGATTCCATTGCATGGCAAATACGTCTTGTTTGGCTCCTGGGACCATGCGGCATCCAACGGTCCTCAGGCTGTACAGACGGCCGCCGCCAAGCGAGATCACCGGCTTGGTTCATTCCTGCTGGCCGCAATGGCCATCGTAGACGCGAATTGCTGGCTGCGTATGCCCGGGGTATTCTCAACCACGCTCTCTACGTTCCAGCGACACCGTAGTTGCGAGCCTTGAGAATGCAGATGTCCTGTCGTTCAGGCACTGATTGCGGCCCTTGATGGTGTGGGTTGCCCGTGATATTGATTGGCTTGGTCGAGGCTTTTGACAGTGACCCGAATCAGGATCTTGTCAGGATTGGGAGGTGGCGGGGACAAGATTCGCTGCTTTGCTTATGCGCAAGGCCAGTTTCCTGAAGCTGCGCTCGGCATCACGCGCGGCAACCGCGTGACTGCCGACGGCACCATCTGCCGGTGTCAGATCGAACATTGGCTTGTGCAACTCCTGGGCCATGGGCACGAGGCTGCGGTAATGCTTCATTACGGCCAGACAGTGTTCATCATCGGCTGGGGTTGCTGGCTGGGTGCCGGTTCTCTGTCCGGCCAGTTGCCGATCGAACTCGGCCGGTATGCGATTGAACCACCGGTCGCGCGGTTGGATGGGACGGCCCAGGTTGTACCCGGGTTTCTGCACAACGTACCCAAGAGGATGCATGTTGCCGCCGGGGGTTGACTCGTTCGCCGGAGTTTGGTGCAGTTGGTTGTCGTGCCAAGTAACTTTGCGTTGTTTCCAGTCTTCACGCCACCGGTTAAGGGTCGAACCCAGAGTGCAGAGACTTCGAAAGGACTCCAGGTCTGCTCCCAGTGGGACAATGACGTGATCGGACGCGATCAGAGCCGACCGGTTGATGGCGCCAAGGTTGGGGCCAACATCCATCAGGATTACCGATGCTTTCACATGTGTAGCCCCTTGCTGTACCAGGCGATGGAATCCGGTTTGCATCCTGTGGGGGTGACACTTTTGTTCCTTGGGCCATTGTTCCGACAGGGCGTCTTCGAGACCGGCCAATGACAGGTCGCCTGGGATTAGGAACAGGCTGGCCGCAATCCGTTTTGGAGCCGGTGGCCGCAAGTCAAGTGTATCCAGCAATGGCCTGATGCTCTGGAACACTGTCCTGCAGGAATCGGCGGCTGGGGTCTCCGGATGCCACAGTTCCTCCAGAGACGCCTCATCCAGGAATGAGGCGGTCAGATTGGCTTGTGGATTCAGGTCGCAAGTCAAGACCCGGTGCCCGACGCGTGACAACATCCAGGCCAGATGAAAGACCAGCGATGTTTTGCCGACTCCCGCTTTGGTGTTGACGAACGTCAAAACAGGTACAGGGTTCATTCGCTCGAATTCCCCTTGTATACCGTGGCAATGACATAAGTTGGCATCGCCTGAAACTCTGGTGGAGGCTGGCCGGCAATTTCCAGTGCACGGCGTGCCAGCGGAATCCCTGCACCGAACCGCTGTACGAATCCCAGTACCTTCATGGCTTCCGCCAAGTTGGGGTTGCGGTAGTCTGTCACGCTGCCTTCGCCCAGATTTTCGGGAGTGACTGCTCCATAGACTCCCCCGGGGCTCGACACCTCGATCCGATCACTGAACCACACGACTTTCACGGGAGCGTTGGATTCCTCGTAGGTACGGTGCATGATGGCATTGCGGACAATCTGTTGCAATGCCGACAAGGGATACTCGTAGGTTCGCTGTTCAACGGATCGTGTAGCGAAATCCACCGCAGTGCGGTTGTGCGATTGCAACTTGCTCTCCAACCGGCCAATCACTTCTGTAACCGTGCCCCGTATTTCCTCCTCATCAACAACGTCGTCCGCCATTTCGGTTCCGACGATGCGGAGGAACTGCACATACGCTCCAGGCAAGGATTCGCTCGGATTGTTGCCGAGTACGAGCATGCCAAGCACCGTGGCTTCGACAACGTCCGCAGAGAAGATCATTTTGGAACTGGCAAGCTGCTGAGGCAGCTCGCGATCATTCTCTTCCAAGATCTCAGGCGCGACGGCTCGTGGCAGGTAGTCGGTTCGGAATCGGTTCAGGTCCAGATCCGACAGCGTAGTGCCATGGATGGGCTGGAGGTCGAACGGACGGTTGCCGTAACGTCGTTTCTCAATGAGAATTCTCTCGTCTTGAGGTGTGGCGATGCCGCGCCTTGGTCCGATTCGAACGAAAGTTTGGCCCTTGTAGAACGAAAGTTTGGCCCTTGTACTTGACAGGAGGTGAATCGGACGGTTCGACTGCGATCACCGCGATTTCCCTTCCTTGGAGGACGCGCTTGCCTACGGTCATCGAAGGAAGAGGCAAGATGTTGCCGTCGGTCTTCATGTCGGTGAGTGTGCGAAGCAATTCGTCGGTGACTTCCAAGCCGGCAACGTCACCGTTGTCACGTACCCCAATCATCACGACGCCCGTTCGACCGGAACCGGGCAAATCGTTGGCAAACGCGCAGATGGCTTCCCGAATAGGCTCGCTAACCAGCCTCTCCTTGAACTCGACCCGCGAAGACTCGCCCTCTCTCCACAGGACATGTAGTTCTTGTTCGGTCAGCATCGTCTTGAGTGTCAATTGCTGGAGGCTGTGGTTTACCGCCTGTTAGCCGCACCCCCTATCTTGCCACGCATGTGTTGGCTGGATTCACCGGATCAAGACCGGCCCATGAATCCACCTGCCCGAACCGCTGATCTTTGCCAATGCCATTGTTGTCCTTCCCCGGATTGTTGACAACGCGATGGCCCGAGCATGTATCTGTCATCGTCTACTTTTGAGTGTAGGATCGGCGCATCCAGTCCATGGCCGAAGCGAAATGGTCATGTCTTCCGACAGTCCTCAGCCTTCTCTAAACCCGGAGCGGTCCGAATTCTTGCGGATTCGGCGCGGAGGCAGCCTGTACATCGACAAGACCCACCATTTCCACACCCTCCTGGCACCCAATCCACAGGATGACTTCACGCTTCAGAGTCCCTATGTGTTTCTGGCCCGCCCCCGGCGCTTCGGCAAATCCCTGCTGGTGACAACCCTGGAGGCTTTCTTCCAGGGAGAGGTGCCGATTGATCCCCGCTATCTGAACGGCCACAACCCGCCACCAACCCTAAGCAAGACGGAGCTGTTCCAGGGCACGGCTGTGGCCGACACCGTCGAGAGTGGGGGATTTCATCCGGTCATACGCCTGAACATGGCCAACACCCCCGCCGATACACCGGAACGGCTGGCAGCCAACTTGCTGGAGATGCTGGGCAACCAGTACACCCTGTGGCACCGCCGCGGCATCAACGTCGGACTGGAACCCGTGGATGAATCCGGCGCTGTCACCTTTCCCTCCGTTCCGGGGGTCAGCCCGGCCCAGCGCCTGGAGGATTTGGTGGGCCGGCTCAAGGCGCGCTACGGGGCCAATCCCGTCGTCCTGGTCAACGAGTACGACGCACCGCTGGTGCACCTGCTGGGCAAGGAAACGGACCCCGAATCGATTTTGGGTGCCCTGCACAACTTCTATACCAGGCTCAAGAGTCTCGAAGCCGACCTGCACTTCGTCTTCGTTACCGGCATCATCCGAGTGGCTCACAGCAGCGTTTTCTCAGGTTTGAACAACCTGAAGGACATCTCCTGGGAACCCGCCTACGCCACCCTCTGCGGCTTCACCGAACAGGAGGTCCGCACCTCACTGCAACCCCACCTCGCCACGGGTGCTTCCCACCTTGACCTGTCCCTTGAGGAGTTGATGCGCAAGGTACGCCTCCACTACCACGGCTATTGCTTCGGTTTCCCCGAGGACAGCGAGAGCGTCTACAACCCCTTCACCCTGGCCTGCTGCCTTCGAGATCTCCAGGATCCCAAACATGCAGAGTGGTGGAATGTCACTGGATGGCCCAAACACTGGGCCGCCTCCGGCAATCCCAAGTTCCTGATCGGTCTCATGAAGGAGGGGCAGTACCTCCTGCCCGCGGATCCGCCTCCCTGGGAAAGCCTGATGAGCACGACCTACAGTCTGGACAAAGTCAACTTCGTCCCTCTCATGTTCCAGACCGGTTACTACACCCTGCGCCAGGACACCAACGACGACCTGTACTTGGACTACCCCAACGACGAGGTGCGCCAAACCTACAGCCATGCCCTGCTGAAGACCTACCGGCGGCCACCCGATCCGCGGACACTGCGGGCCATGCACCGGGCATTGGCCGGCGAGGACCATCAGGGATTCTGTGATCTCCTCCACACCTTTCTGGCCGGCGTCCCGAGCGAGAAGCTGCGCCGGGAGACCGACTGCCACCTCGTCCTGCACGTGTTGTGCCAGCTGATGCAGGTGGAGTTCCAGTCGGAGGTGCACCAGGGCGGCGGCCGCTCCGACATGGAGGTCCGCTTCCCCGGGCATGTCTGTGTTATGGAGTTTAAGTACGGTGAGTCTCCGCAGGCGGCTCTGGACCAGATCCGAACCCACGACTACGGCCGCCGGCACTTTGGGGGATCTCGCCGGGTGATGGCTCTGGGCCTCAACTTCGTGCCCCGCACTGGGACGGAACCACCTGCCATCGAATACGCTACCTGCGTCCGATACCAACCCGACTGAATGCACCATCCTTCTGGAGTTGGAGCCTGTCCGGACACCCCGATGAAGGCGGCATGCCAAGTGTTGGACGCGGTGCGACCTTTGACAGGTACCAACCGGCACGGCTGTGGACCTCAACTCCTGACACCTGATTGCAGCCTCCATGGCCCTGTGGCCGCCCTGGAAACAGGCATGCAAAAGGGTACCAACGGCGGGATCGGACCGAAATCAATGAAACTGGAATCTCTGTGGCCGACGATGCTCCGTGTCGGCAGGCCCTAAGGTAGAATCGGCGTTTTACTTGAAACCCGCGCACCTGGATGAGGTGCTTTAGGTGCATCGGCCGACTGGCGCTCCTTGGCTGCGGACCTTCCTGGTGTTGTCCGTCGCCATGGTCCTTATCATGGCGATCACACTGCGGGACTCCTTTGCCTCGGGACGGGAGTTCGCGGTGTTGACGGGGGTGGTGTTGGTGCTGGCGGCGCTCTGCACCTGGATCATCTCCATCGGTTCCGGTGCGGATTGACGGTCCCCAACTTCTCTCCTGCGGCTCTGACCTGACCCCATGGCAAAGCGAGACTACTACGAGGTGCTCGGCGTATCGCGCACCGCCAGCGGCAACGAAATCAAACGGGCCTTCCGCAAAATGGCCCAGCAGTTCCACCCCGACCGCAACAAGGAGGCCGACGCCGAAAGCCGCTTCAAGGAAGTGGCCGAGGCCTATCAGATCCTGGGTGACGATCAGAAGCGCCAGATGTACGACCGCTACGGCCACGATGCCGAGCGGATGACGAGCTCCCCGTTCGTGGACATGGGCGATGTCGGCAGTCTGTTCGAGCAGTTTTTTGGCATGGGCATGGGGGGATCCGGCGGCCGGACCCGGCGGGCCCGGGCCGGCAACGACCTCAAGGCCACGGTGAGCCTGAGTTTCGGCGAGGCGGCGTTCGGCGCAACCAAGGACCTGGACATCGACATCTTGGATCTCTGCGACCGGTGCGACGGTTCCGGTGCCGAACCCGGGCATCCCCCCGAACCCTGCAGCCATTGCCATGGCCACGGGTCCGTGCGGACGCGGCAGGAGGTTCCCCTGTTCGGCTCGGTGGTCAGCGAACAAACCTGCCCGGTATGCGGCGGATCGGGTCAGCAGATCACGCATCGGTGCCGGCAGTGCTACGGGGACAAGCGGGTGCCGGTTTCCCGTACCGTCAACTTCTCGGTGCCGGCTGGAGTCAGCGACGGTCAGCGACTGCGGCTGTCGGGACGCGGCGAACCGGGTTTCAACGGAGGTCCGCCCGGAGACCTCTACGTCGAATTCGACATCCGGCCCCACCCCACGTTCACCCGCGAGGGCACGGATCTGCTGCTGGACGTTCCCGTTACGGTGCCGCAGGCAACCCTGGGCACCGTGATCAGCATTCCCATGCTCGAGGGCGATGAAGAGCCGTTGGAGATTCCTCCCGGAACACAGCCGGGCACCGTCTTCCGGAAACGGGCCAAGGGCATTCCCCGGCTCCAGTCCCATGGACGCGGCGACATGCTCATCACGGTGCAGGTCGTTATCCCTACCCGCCTTGACGAGCGTCAAAAGGAACTGTTCAGGGAACTCGCCGACGCCATCGGCGAGGAGGCCCACGGCGAAAAGAGGGGATTCTTCTCGCGCATCCAGGAACTCCTGAGCTGAGTCGCCTCGGATCGGGCCCAGGTATCCGAGAAGTGAGCAACGCGCGTCCAGTCGTGGCCGGCTTGCTGCAAATCAGCGTTGCGGTGGACACCGAAGGGGCGGAGGCGGTCTGCTCCCTGTTCAACGAACTGAACCGGCCGGTGGCGGTCCCGGACGGAACCCCGCATGCCGGGGCGGCGCGCGCGGTCATTGAAGCAACCGGGTTTCCGGACGATGCCGACTTGGAACCGCATGAAGTGACGATGGACATGGCGCAGGTCCTGCGTGTCAAGACCTTCGTTGCGCCGGGACCCGAGGCGGAAGCTTTGGTGCAGCGCATTCGGGAAGGCCTGTACTGGCTGTCCCGTCTCCACCCCGTCTCCGAACCGACAGTCGAAGTTGTCGAGGACAAGGACTGGCAGGAAGCCTGGAAGGAGCACTACGCCGCGTTCGCGGTCGGGCGGTCGTTCCTGATTCAGCCGGCATGGGACGAGGTTGGCGCTACGCCGGCCGGCCGCCATGTGCTGCGGCTGAACCCGGGCATGGCCTTCGGTACGGGCCTGCATCCCTCCACAAGGCTGTGCCTGGTGTTGTTGGAAGGATTGGGTTTGCAAGGGGCGCGGGTGCTGGACGTGGGCACGGGAAGTGGCATCCTAGCCCTGGGCGCGCTCAAGCTGGGCGCGGCTCGGGTGGTGGCCACCGACACGGATCCGACAGCCCTGCCCGTCGTCGCGGAAAACGCCTCCTATAACGACGTTGCCTGCGGCCCGGCCGGTCCTCTGGTACCGTTCGGCGGCTCTTTGCCGCATCGGGATGAATTCGATGTGGTCGTGGTGAACATCCTGCCCCACGTGATCGTGTCCCTGCTGGACCGGGATTCACTCGCTGCCTACGTGGCACCGACCGGTCACTTAATGCTGGCGGGCATCATCGATGAGCGTCGAGCCGAAGTTGTGGATGCCCTCGGGCGCCACGGTTTCCGTATCCTGGACACGCGGCATGAGGATGACTGGGTCGCACTCCTTGCCGTCCGCACATAGCCCATGCCGAGATGGGGCAACCAAGGTGGTACCGACCGCCAGAGGCCGGTCGGCTGTTTATAATCCCGTTCGCATCGAGCCACGTTCCCCAGCCGCTTCAGGAGCTCTATCTCAATGACCTTCTCCTCCAATGGCGCCAGCGCCGACGAACATGTCCACGACGTTCTGATCATCGGCAGCGGTCCGGCCGGATTCACTGCCGGTCTCTATGCAGCCCGCGCTAATCTGAACCCGATTCTCTTCACGGGCCAGGAATACGGTGGCCAGGTTTCCCTGACCTACGAAATCGAGAACTATCCGGGGTTTCCGGAGGCTCTCGGCGGCCCCGAACTGGTTGAACGGATGAAGTTGCAGGCGGAGCGGTTCGGCCTCAAGGTCGAATTTGACTATGTGACCGAACTCGACGTGGACGAACATCCCTTCACCCTCCGTACGGAGGCCGGCAAGGTGTACCGGACCCGTTCGGTCATCGCCTCCACGGGGGCGCGTCCCCGGTACCTGCATATTCCGGGCGAAGAGGAACTGACCGGACGCGGGGTGAGCTACTGCGCCACGTGCGACGGGTTCTTCTTCCGGGACAAGGACGTGGTGGTGGTCGGAGGCGGCGACAGTGCCTTGGAGGAGGGGTTGTTCCTGACCAAGTTTGCCAGTCGCGTTCGGGTCATCCATCGGCGCGACGAATTCCGGGCCTCCAAGATTCTGCAGGACCGGGCCACGAAGCACGACAAGGTGGAGTTTGTCCTCAACAAGGTTGTGACTTCCATTCACCCCGGTGAAGAGGGCACGGTCACCAACATTGATCTCAGGGACACGGTCGACGGGTCGGACAGCAATATCGAGACCGACGGCGTCTTCATCTTCATTGGCCACATTCCCAACAACGACCTGTACCGGCAGGACTTCCACCTCGACGACGAAGGCTATCTGGTGACCGACAAGCACATGCGCACGAATGTCCCGGGGGTCTTTGCTGCCGGCGAGATCCAGGACAAGGTCTTCAAGCAGGTGGCCACCAGCGTGGGCCAGGGCTGCGCGGCCGCCATGCAGGCCGGAAAGTTCGTTGAGGATCTGGAGACCCATCCGTTCACAGGCAAACACGCGGACCCGCGCGAACTGGAGCCGGACGTGCTGTCCTTCGTCCAGGCCTAGCTCCCTGCCGGGTTCGGGACCCGGTTGTTCGATGCGGACGCCCTGAAGCGGCTTGACCGCAACGGGCTGCATGTCCTCTAACCCGCGGGACACGGCCGCGCCTGGTGCCCTCCCCGAACCCGAAGGCGCCACGGCGCGCAACGCCGGCCTGCTCGCTGCCGGATCGCTGGCGGGCCGCGCCTTGGGCCTCGTCCGCGAAATTACGATCACGCGCCTGTTCGGCCAAAGTGGCCGGGTCAGTGCGTTCGTGGTGGCCAGCCAGATCCCGGTCATGCTCCATGACCTGATCGTCGGCGGTTACGTGAGTGCTGCGTTCGTCCCGGTTCTGGCGGCCAGGTTGGAGGACGAGGGCGGATCGGGCTATGGCCGTCTGGTCTCCGCCCTGCTGTTTGCGTTTGCCCTGCTTTTGCTGGGAGTGGCGACCCTGATGCTGTGGTTTGCCGATCCCATTGCCCGGGTCATGGCGGGAGGCTTCGCCCGGTTCAGTCCCGAACTGCTCGACGAAACGGCTGTCATGGTGCGGTGGATGACCCCCGTCCTGTGGTTGATCGGGTTGTCCGGTGTCCTGAATTCGGTTCTGTTTGCGATGGACCGCTTCAGCTGGCCGGCAGTGGCCAACGCCACGGTGAACATCGGCATCATCGCCATCGCGCCGCTCTGGGCTCGCGAGCACGGCGTGATGGCCTTGGTTTGGGGCTTGTGGACCGGCCATGCGCTGCAGGCCCTGATCTTGGCCGCGGACTTGAAACGGACAGGTCTGCAGCTGTTCCGCAACGTGTTCGATCCCGGCTTGCGGCAACTGTTCCGGCGCTATGTGCCGATCATTGCCAGCCTTGTGGTCAGCCAGGTTCAGGTGCTGATGGACCGGCGTTTCGCCAGCGGCACCGGGTTGTCGAGCATTGCCTGGATGAGAACGGCGACCACGTTGCAACAGCTGCCGCTGGGGCTGATTGGCTTTTCGATTGGGTTGGCTACGTTGCCGGGTCTCGCCCGCAGCCACGCCGGGGCCCGCGGTGGTGAATTCCGCAGCCGAACGGTTGCGTCACTGGGGCAGGTCCTGCTGTGGATGACGCCTGTGCTGGTCTGCATGGGTTTGCTGGCCGAACCCATCGTCAGACTGCTGTTCGAACGCGGCGCGTTCACGGCGACGGATACGGCCAGTGTGCTGCCGGCGGTCCGGATATATCTGATCGGCGCGTTCTGTGCCGCCTCGGATCAGCTGCTCAACAATGCGTTCTACGCGCGCCAAAACACCCTGGTGCCTGCCCTGGTTGGCATGGGCAGCGTCCTGGCCTACTTCGCAGCTGCGTTTCTGTTGCTTGACGGGTTCGGCTACCTGGGTCTGGTGTGGGCGGACACCGCCAAACATGCGGTCCACATGGTTGTGATGCTGGTACTGGTCGGGCGCCGCGGGTTCGGGGCCTGGCATGGCTTGGCCGTGGAACTGGTTCCCTTGGCGTGGCGGCTGGTGATCGGCGGTTCGCTGTGTCTGGCCGCTGTTGTGGTGGCTCGGTGGGCCGTTGGCGCCCTGATGTCTCCTTCTGCCGGACGCGACCTGGTTGACGTGGTCCTGTCGGGCGGCTTGGGCGTTGCCGTCTACTTCGGCTGTCTGCTTGTCATGCGTACGCCGGAAGTGACCGCGATCGCGCACTACGCCGGGGAGCGAATACCCCGGTTGTGGAGAAGTTCACAGCGGTGATCCTCGGTAAACCGGGACCAGGGGCATCGGCTGCCGGACCCTGGCTCCATGGCCAGGGTCTGTCGTTCGACACCAGCGCCGAGTGGCTTCGACCGGATTCAGTTCGGTGACGGCGTCGGCGAATTGCCGTTGGCTTTCCCGTTCGACAGCTCCGACCGTAGTCGTTGCGCCCACCAGGCTTGCAGGTCCTGCCCGTCCCGGTGGACTACCGCCAGCGCGTCGAGTTCGTTAAAGGTGGGCAGCCGCGCGTCCTGCCAGTCAGCCAGGAAGTCGGCCACGGCTTCGCCCACCGCGTGCCCGTGGCGTTCCCGCACATAGTCGGTCAGCAAGCCGATGGTGGTGCTGAGGGTGACACTCTCGGTGATGCGTTGTGCCTCTTCAGCCCTGCGTGCGGCGTAGGCCTCTGACATTGTTGCGTACATGCCCTCACCTCGTTCTTCCCAGTTCGTATTCTGAATATAGTCTGCGAAACCCGATCGCAACCAGTCCAACAAAACCTGCCACAGGCTGTCATCCTCCTCCGCCAGGGGCCGTAGTCCCTCCCACAGCCGGCTGGCTTCCACGACAACGGCGGTCTCGTCCATACCGCGTTCCCACTGGAGCCGACCGCGGCAGCGTTCCAAAGGCATTATATGGGCCAGCAGACTGCCCTCGGGGAAGATTCCCGGTTCGGTCCGCCCCACGTCCAGGAGGAAGATGCCGGGCTGGGGGGTGATGGTCCCGTCGGGGGCCACGGCGGGCAGGGACAGGTCCGCGGTCCATCGCATGGGGCCGGTGTGGACCAGGGCAGCTCGCGTTGGCACCGCGTCGGCACCCGTCCGCAGGGCGGCCAGCCTACGGGCATCCTGCCACAGGTCGAAGAGGTAGTGCGTGATCTGGCGTGCGGCATCCGGGTCGTGGTCGGCCTTGAACTCCAGGAGAGCGGTGCCCAGGGGGCGTCCGTCCATTCCACATACCAGCCAGACCTGATCCCCCAGTTCCCTGGCCAGCCGGGTCGGTATCTCACCGTTGCCCTCCTGCAGTCGGATCCACTCCGTGCTCCACTTGATCAGCTGGACTTCCCGGTCCTCCGGCAGGGCACCGATGTGGCCCAGCAGTTCGCGCGCGGTGCGTTCGTGCGAGAAGAGCAGCTTGGCGCGTGCGTCATGCTGCCGCCGTGGCCGCTCCGGACGGTTCCTGGCGGTTGCCTTGGCCGCAGGCGGTTCCAAGGGGTCGGGTTCGGTCACGAAGCCCCCTGTTGACACTCACAGATCATGAAGATCATCTCCCAAATTGACTATTGCATGAAAATTTTGAAATATAACTGTCATTAATTCAAGAATTGTGTCTGTTAAACCGTTGTGGCATGGTTCAGCGAAACGCCGCGGCCCATGTTGTTTTGTACTGTGCAACATCCAACAGCCTGTTGGATGTTGATTGGTCGACTTGGGATGTCCGGGGTCGCCAAATTCATCCTTGGAGCCACCACGGCGGGTTGGGGATGCAGCAACCAACCTCCTGCGACGCGAACTCAAACCGTGCACCAGTGGGCAAACGCGGGGGACCTGAACCTCCAACGGCAGACGAGGCCTGTCGCTGGCCTGCATGTTGTTGGCAGCCAACGATGTGGTTGTCGGAACCCCAGCCGGGGGATTTCCATGTGGGACCGCTGGGTCAACGTTGTGTCCGGTGACATTGCGGATGCTCTTTCGCTGTCGGAAGTCGGTACGGGCCCGCCGCCACGGGACCCGCGATTGTTGGCCGCCGACAGGCCAAGACCGTGCATCTTGTGGCCGTTCCGTATTCGGCAGACATCCCCGTGACGCCCGGATTCAATGTAGAATGGGCGTTCACCGCCAAAACCACGTACGGAAGCCCGTGCTCCCGTCTCTTTGAGGATCGCTTGTCCCATGTCCAAACGCAAGCGCCAACGCAATCGAGGTCGGCAACGAGGCCAAGCTGTCGGTTCAAGGCCCAATCGCGTCGCCAGGCCATTGCCGCGCTCGGAGGTGCCGACAGTCCCGGAGGTCGCGGCACCGGTTGCCGCATCGCCGGTCAACTCCCCGGTGCCGTCGTCTGCGGTTGCCTGGAAGGAACAGTACGGTTATGTGGGCCGGGATCTCAAGTTGATGTTGGTGACCTCGGTGGTCCTCTTCGCCGCAATCGTGGTTGCAAGCTTCTATCTCCGCTAGGTTCCTGTGCGGCCGAGGCGGGACAGCGGTCGCAGCCGCGGGTTCTCGCCGACCGGCGCAGGCGGGCACCGTGTGGCGGGAAGGCGCTCCCACACCGGGCCTGATCCATGAAGCTGCGCTGGCTGTTGTTCCTGCTCCTGATAGCGGTTGTCTTTGCCGTGTTGAAACCCGGCAGCACGTGGCAGGAGTTGAAGCGGTCCTGGGCCCGGCGCGAGTGGATTGTCACGGTATTGCTCGTGGCGGTTCTTGGCTACTTGGCATGGGGTCTGTACAACGCAGTGTCGTCCGGGGTCCTGTCCATCGGTTTCAGCCCGGCCCGGGGTTGATGCAACATTGATTCGAGGTGGCGATGCGACAGGCCCGCCCGGCCTTGTCGCTTGTCGCCGCCATCCTGCCTCCTCCCGCAATTCCAGTCCTCCAAAGGGTTCGAACATGGCCAAAATCGCCTTCGTCGGTGCCGGCAGCACGGTCTTCGCCAAGACCCTGCTGGGCGACATTCTTGGATACCCGGCCCTCCAGGATGCCGAAATCGCACTGTTCGACATCGACGGCGAACGGCTGGCAACCTCCGAGGTGGTGGCCCACAAGGTGGCGTCCGCCCTGGACGCCTCCCCGCGCATCGTGGCCACCACCGACCGCCGGGCGGCCCTGCAGGACGCAGACTACGCCATCAACATGGTGCAGATCGGCGGGTATCGGCCCGGAACCGTGAACGACTTCGAAATCCCGGCCCGGTACGGGTTGCAGCAGACCATTGGCGACACGCTGGGCATCGGCGGCATCATGCGCGGCCTGAGGACCATCCACTTCCTGCTTGACCTGTGCGCGGACATGGAGGCCGTCTGTCCGGAGGTCATGTTCCTCAACTACTCCAACCCCATGGCCATGAACTGCTGGGCCATCAGCCGCGCGTCCGCCATCCGGACGGTGGGGCTGTGCCACAGCGTGCAGGGCACGGCCGCCATGCTGGCCCGGCACATCGACGTGCCGCTTGGGGAGATCGACTACCTCTGCGCCGGCATCAACCACATGGCCTTCTACCTCGACTTCCGACGCCGGAACGGCGGCGCGGGTGAGGACCTGTACCCGCTACTGCATCGGGTGGTGGCCGACGGGCGCGTGCCGGAGGACAACCGGGTCCGCTACGACATGCTCACGCGCACCGGGTATTTCGTCACGGAGTCGAGCGAACACTTTGCCGAGTATGTTCCGTGGTACATCAAGCGCGACCGCGCCGATCTGATCGAGGCCATGAACGTGCCGATTGACGAATACCTGCGCCGTTGCGAGGTTCAGATCACCGGTTGGCGCTACATGAAGCGCAAGATCGAGGATCCCGATGCGGACCTGACGGAGGAATTCCTGCAGGCCATGGCCGAGGCCGGGGTCCCGGAAGACCATTTGCCGCGGGTGCGCCATGGCTTCGAGAACATGTATGAGATTGAGCGGAGCCACGAGTACGGCTCCCAGATCATCCATGCCATGGAAACCGGCGAGGAGGATCTCGTCTACGGCAACGTGCGCAACGGCGATCTGATCGGCAACCTGCCGGCGGACTGCTGCGTCGAGATTCCCTGCCGGGTGGACCGCGATGGCCTGCACCCGCAGCCGGTGGGGGAACTCCCGCCCCACCTGGCCGCCCTGATGCAGACGAACATCAACGTGCAGGCCCTGACCGTGGAAGCCGCCCTAACCCGGAAGCGGGACCACGTCTACCATGCCGCCATGTTGGATCCCCATACGGCCGCGGAACTTGACCTGAACCAAATCTGGTCCATGGTCGACGAACTCCTGGAAGCCCATGCCGACTATCTGCCCGCCTATGCGTAGGCTCGGGGACTGCGGCCGGTGCGTATGGCAAGGCGCCCTCTCCAGGGATCGAACCTGGGACACGTGGTTTAGGAAACCACTGCTCTATCCGCTGAGCTAAGAGGGCAGGAACGGACAGGGATCGTACATCCGGCCATTCCGTCGGTCAAGACGGTGCCGGTTTCACAATCGCCGAAACGGCGGCGGCCAACAGCCAAGGAATTGCTTCATGGAACAGGTCAAGGCATTTGCAGACAGCGTCCGCAGCACGGTCGGCAACGTCATTGTCGGCAACGACGACGCCGTCGAACTGCTGGTGATCGCCCTTTTGTGTGAAGGGCACGTCCTGCTGGAGGATGTGCCCGGTGTGGGCAAGACCATGTTGGCGCGTTCCTTGGCGATCGCACTCAACATCGATTTCCGCCGCTTGCAGTGCACTCCCGACCTCCTGCCCAGCGACATTACGGGGGTGTCGATCTTCAACCAGGCCACCCGGGAGTTCCAGTTCATTGAAGGCCCGGCCTTCACACAGATCCTCCTGGCGGACGAAATCAACCGGGCCACGCCGCGCGCCCAGGCGGCCCTGCTGGAATGCATGGGCGAGAGCCAAATCACCGTGGAAGGGGTGACGCGGCGCCTCAGCCGTCCCTTCATGGTCCTGGCCACCCAGAATCCCATCGAGTACGAAGGCACGTTCCCGTTGCCGGAGGCACAGCTGGATCGGTTCCTGTTCAAGTTCAGGCTGGGCTACCTGGACTTCGACCATGAATTGACGATGATGGGCAATCTGGGCAAGGCCCATCCCATCGAGTCCCTGACCAGTGCGGTGGACGGGTCCGTGCTGCCGGAACTGAGCCGGGCCGTTTGGGAGGTGCATGTTGAGGACAGCCTCAGGCGCTACATCGTGAGCCTGGTGCACGCGACGCGCGACCACGGCGAGTTGGAACTGGGCGCCAGCCCGCGCAGCACCCTGGCCCTGTACCGGGGTGCCCAGGCCAAGGCGGCCGTTCAGGGACGGGATCACGTCCAGCCGGACGACATTCAGGAATTGGTACCCTTTGCCCTGCCCCATCGCTGCATCATGAAGGCCGACAGTGCCCTGCGCGGCCGCACGGCCGAACAGGTGGTGGGGGACATTCTCGATGCCACCCCCCTGGATCTGGAACTGCCGGACACGGTGGGCGAAGCCGATTAGGCGGACCTCCCGTTCCGACCCCGCGGATTCGCCGTCGGCAGGCACCCCGCCATGCGCGAGTACACCTTTTGGCTCATCATCTTTCTGGTGGTGGCCGTCCTTCTGCGGCTCGATTGGGTGTACTACCTGGTGTATGTGGCCGGAGGGGTTTGGGGATTGAGCCTGCTGTGGGCCAAGTACCACCTCCGTTGGATGCGCGTTACCCGCACCACCCCTTCGCACGCCTTCAGCGGCGAACTGGCCACGGGCGCCGTGCGGATCGACAACCTGGGACTGGTGCCGGTTCCCTGGGTCAGGGCGCGCGAAGCCGTTCCGCCGGAACTGCGCAGTCGCAACCGCTACCAGACCGTGGTGTCCTTGAACGGACGCTCGGCGGTGAACTTCGTGTACGAGCTAAGGTGCCGCCAGCGGGGGTACTTCCGGGTTGGGCCGCTCTCGTTGTCAACCGGTGATCTGTTCGGATTCGCGGACAGCGGCTTCGTTGAAGAGGCGCCGGAGACCATGATCGTGTTCCCCAGGGTCCTGCCCCTGGAGAAGATCGGCCTGCAGAGCCGGATGCTGTTCGGCTCCCTTGCCACCCGGCGCCGCATCTTCGAGGATCCCACCCGCCTGTCCGGGGTGCGGCCGTACATGTCCGGCGATGAACTGAAGCATGTGCACTGGAAGGCCACGGCGCGCGAAGGACGGACGCAAACCAAGAAGTACGATCCGGCCATCGCCTACGAGGTGGTGATTGCCATCGATTTGGACACACGATCCTACGGCACCCATGGGGTGGTCAGTCACAGCGAGTGGGCCATTGTGATTGCCGCGTCGCTGGCCTCGCACCTCAGCGAGCGGCAGCAGGGCGTGGGCCTGCGCACCAACGGGAGGGATGCGCTGACCGAAGAGCAGATGCAGGTGATGCCGTCCGCGCCCGGCCGGGCGCACCTGACCGCATTGCTGGAAGCCCTGGCCCGGGTGCAGGTGACCGAACCCGACGAAGGCTTCACGGACTGGCTGGGCACCCACACCTACGATTTGGTGTGGGGCACGACCCTGATCGTGATTGTTCCCGTGCTCACCGGCGATCTGCTCTGGATCCTGCATGACCGCTACCGCAAGGGCATGAATGTGCTGGTCATGGTGCTGGTGCCCCACCACGACCTGTCCAGGTTGAGGGCCCAGGGCGAGGCCTTGGGCCTCACGGTTCTGCTTATCGAGCGGAACGTGGACCTGTTGGAGTTGGCCTATGAACCAAGCTGAGCGCATGGCCGCCATCCCGGTTGAGGATGTGCGACAACCCGATCTGGAGCTCACCACGGTTGAGTTCGACCGCCAATGGCAGCAATCGCTGCTGCGGCCGGCCCTGCTCACACTGATGCTGGGGTGCGTGGTGACCGCCGGCACCTACGTCTTCGTGGTGCTGATCGACGGGTTCACGGAGTCGATGGCGAATGTGATCGTGGCGGCATGCAGTGCCGCCGCCCTGACGGCCTGTGCCATGGGGGCCTTGACCTGGCAGGCAGGCAAGGAAGTAACCGAACGTCTGAAGTTCCGGATTGGCGAGCCGTTGATTTGGATTGTGGTCCTGCGTATTGGCTTGTGGCTGGCCACGAGGTCAATGCCTCCCTTGGGGCTGCTGGTACGGGAGCCCATCACCACTGTGTTCGATGCCCCCTTCATTGTGGGCGCGATTCTGGTTCTCCTGGTTTGGGGTGCCGCGGAGGGGATGAACCGGATGTTGATGGTCCTGTCCCTGCAACCGGACGAAGTGGACCACATCGCCCGCGCCTACGGCCGGATGTCGGATCCGGTCGAGAACACGTTGCGCAGCGATCGGCGGGCCCAGTTGGATCGATTCATCGCCATGTGGATTGGCTTGGGCATCCTGGTGATCGTGCTGGCTGCAGGCAGCCAGGTGCGCCCTACCGAGGGCGAAGGCCTACTCACCATTCGTGCCCAACTGATCCATCCACGGGCCATCGTGTCCACCATCGTCTATTTTTTTGCGGGTTTCCTGGTGATTGGCCAGGCCCGGCTGGTGGCGTTGCGGGCGCGCTGGGCCTTGGACGGGTTGGCGGTGGACGAGGGACGGTTCAGGAACTGGATGGCCTATGTGGTGGCGTTTGTGGCGGTGGTTGGCGTGATTACCAGCCTGGTGCCGATCGGCGACACCATCCTGTTGCTCCGGGCCCTGCAGGCCGTGTGGCAGGTGGTAATGGCCTTCATGTTTCTGTTGCTGCGCGGCTTCGGCTGGCTGGTTGGCCTGTTCATGTCCGATGATTCCGGGGCTGGCGAGGCCCCGGCACCTGCTGCATTCGAGATGCCGGAAACCTTTCAGCCGGAAGAGGCTCCCGTGCCTGTCGGGGGCCAGTCCGATTTGGTTCCACACATCCTGTTCTGGTCGGCTGTCGGAATTGCAGCCCTGATCGGCGGATACCACCTGCTGGCCGCGCGCGGGTTTGATTGGACATGGCTCCGCGCTCGCCTGGCCATGCTCCTTGGGTTGTTTCGCAGGACCGTGAGTGCCGGGGCGGGTTTTCTGGTCAACGTGATCAATCGTGTGGCCGGCGTGGACATTCAGCCGCGTCGTGCATCAGTCCGTCAGGCCTCCCATGGCATGTCCATGGATGAACAGGTGCAATTCACTTACCTGTCGGTGCTGGACGAGGCCGCGGAGCGAGGAGCGGGCCGCAAACCGAGCGAAACCCCCAGACGCTATGCACCACGGCTGGCCCGGACGCTGGCAGAGGATACCGCGGCGCAACAGGTGCAACAGGAGTTTGAGGGGGAAGACGGGGAATCCAAACCGGAAAGCGGCAGTGAACAAGCAGTCCAACCCGCGACTGAACCAACACCGGACGTGGGAGGTTTGACGGACGCGTTCTACAGGGCTAGGTACAGTTCCGAATCCGTGGACCAAAGGGATGTGACCTTGGCCGAGCAGGTTCTGCGACGCATCAGGGCTCTGTGGCGTCGCCCCGGTGCCTCCGAGTAGCCCTGAAGGGGCCGCATGCCACTCTCCAGGCTCCCCGGCAATCCGGTTTTCGAACGGCAAGGCAAGTCCGCGAGGGTTGGTGGCGAGCCGTGTGTAGTTTGTGTGTGGGTGTTTCAGGTGTCGGCTGGTCCAACCGTCTCCAACAGTTTCCGGAAGTTGCGTCCCGGAGCCAACTGGCCCAGGACCGTTGCTCTGTCCGCTCCCGTGCAACGGGGCAGGTTGCCCGGCCGGCCGTGAAGGGTTTCGTGTGCCAGCACGGCGAAGGCAAGGGCTTCCTTCGCGTTCAACTCGGTCCGATCTTCCGCTAGCGGCGCCACGGGAATTTCTGCAAGGTCCGCCTGCAGCCAAGTTGCGAGGGTGTTGTTGTGCACGCCACCTCCGCTGAGCCAGACCCGGTCGACGGTCCCCGGCAACAGGTCGCGCACCGCCCCGGCAATGGACCGGCTGGTCAGGGCGGTGACGGTTGCGACTCTGTCCGCCTTTGCCAACCCCCTTTCGCCGGCCTGCGACCAAAGGGAGTCCGCCCGTGCCTGTCCAAATTGTTCCCGGCCTGTGGACTTCGGCGGTGGGAGCCTGAAGAAGGGATCGGCCAGCAGTTCGCACAGCCAGTCCTCGTCCACCACGCCTTGGCGGGCGATGTCACCGTCCTGGTCCCATTTGGATTCACCCCCGGTCATTAGTTCCACAAACCGATCGATCATCATGTTGCCGGGCCCGGTGTCGCAGGCGAGCACGTCGTCCAAACCTGCGTTGCGAGGCATGTAGGTCAGGTTGGCGATGCCGCCTATGTTGACCAGAACCCGGGCTTCGACCGGCGATCGGTGCAGCAACCAGTCAACGTACGACACCAATGGGGCGCCTTGCCCTCCGGCCGCCACGTCCGCCGGACGGAAGTTGCCCACGGTGGTGATTCCGGTTCGCTGTGCCAATACGGACGGATCCCCGATTTGGAGCGTGGCCGGTTCCCTGCCTGCGACAGTCACGGCGTGGTGAATCGTTTGGCCGTGTGATGCGATCAGATCGATTTCGGAGGCATCCGCACCGACTGCCGACAAGGTGGCCTGAACCGCGTCGGCGAACCAGTTGGCAATCAGGACATTGAGTTCGCACACGTCCGCGACGCCCGTCTGTTCCGAACTGCAAACCAAAGCCAAACGGCGGCGCTGTTCGTCCGAATACGGCCGGCACCGGAACGCCTTGAGCTCGACTGCGAGATTCGGTGGCGACCCGGTGACGGATGTCAGCGCACAGTCGACACCGTCCAGCGACGTACCTGACATAAGTCCCAATATCAACATGCGGGCATGGTCCTGGTTGGTGATTGTCAAGTTGCGACCGCGGAGAGGCGGGCACTCCCTCCGGGTGATCGACGCCCTCTGTGAACCCGCTGCGCTGTTCAAAGCCGACAGGTCTGTGCTTGGAGGGCACCGAGCGGTTGGGCATGGGCTTTCAGGCTCCGGCGACCCGTGCCATGGGCGAGGACTCCCTTTCCATTTCCGCCTGCAGGAACCTGTGCATGAGGCTCGACCGCACCTCGGCGTGGTCGCGGGCATGGAACAGGTTCCGGGTTTCGCCCGGATCGGCTTCCAGGTCGAACAGTTCCCCTTCCGCGGTGCCGCGGTAGAGGGTGAGCTTGTACCGGTCGGTGATCAACGTGCGCAGGTGTACCGTTGTGGGATTGTGGCGGTTCTCCACCATGGCCCAGTCCCGCACGACGTGGTCGGAGCCGCGCCAGGCATCAAGCTGGTCCACGCCCTGCATCACGCGGGGGATTTCACATCCCGCTGCGCTCAGGAAGGTTTGGGGGAAGTCCACCAGGCTCTGCAGGGCTGTCGACCTGACCCCTGTCGGCACCTTGTCCGGGTGGCGTACGATCATCGGCACCCGAATGACGTCTTCGTAATGGAACGGACCCTTGGCAATGAGGCCGTGCTGGCCGAGAAAGTGGCCGTGGTCCGAGGTGAAGACCACCAGGGTGTTGTCGGCCACCCCCTGCGCGTCCAGCGTATCCAGGATGCGTCCGATGTTGGCGTCCATCAACCCGATCATGCCGTAGTAGATCGCCATGCTGCGGCGCATGTCGGCTTCCGCGTGCAGGTGCGAGTGGAAACCGTGGACTCCCTGGCCTCCGGGTTCGTTCCAGTCGGAGAAGTCCGGCGATGTTTCCCTGGTCAGCCGGTGATGCCGGGGCATGGACGCCATTTCGCCTTCGACAAAGCGGCCGATTTCCATGTCGGCGGGGTCGTACATGGAGGACCAGGGTTCCGGGATGACGTAGGGGGGATGCGGATCGAAGAAACTGGACCACAGAAAGAAGGGCCGGTCGGCGGCCGCGGCATCCTCAATGTAGGCACACGTGCGTTCGCCCACCCAGTGCGAGTGGTGGAACCGTTCGGGCAAGTCCCAGGTCATGCCGCCGCGCAGGTAGCGGCCGCGCGCATACTTGTCGTTGGGATCGGATGGCCATTGTTGAAAGTAGTCCTGCCAGTCGGCAAGGCCGTTTTCCTCCATCCAGATGGCGTAGTGCTGGCCCGCATGCGACTCGAAGCCGTGCATCCGTGCCGTTTCGACATGTTGGAACCCGTACCAATCGCCCTTGAACCGACGCCAGTAGTCCAGATCGCGCAGCAGGGGTTGGCACTCGATGGATGGCGAATCGGGCGTGGACGCCAAGGGCTGAAAGTGCGCCTTGCCGATCAAACCGGTCCCGTAGCCGGCCCGGGTCAGGGCATCGCCCACGGTTGGGACATTCTCCGGGAGTCCGACGCCGATGGCCCAGCATCCGTGCTGTGAAGGGTACTGCCCGGTGATCAACGAGGCTCTGGTCGGCGAACAGGTTGGATTCGGGCAATAGGCCCGCGTGAAGGTCGTGCCCTCGCGGGAAAGCCGGTCCAAGGCCGGCGTGCGAATTCTGGGGTTGGTCGTTCCGAGGGTGTTCCAGTGTTGTTGATCGGACGTAATCAACAGGATGTTGGGCGGTTTGGGCACGCGCAGCTCCCGATGTCAAGTGGATCTGGGGGGCATTTGACGGCAGGCTCCCGGGTAAAGCCTAAGCCAGGGTGCACATGCTCCGCGCGTCGGGCACACCGCTTCGCGCAGATGCCCAGTCCCCGAGGATCGCCGGCATGTGTCTGGTGTGGCATTGTGCACGTTCTCTGGAATGTGGCGAAAGACCGGACGCGGCGGAGCCAACAGTTGCTTGGTGCACGAACCGGCCACGACCAGACGCCTTTTGCCGGCAGCCGTGGCGGTCGGCGGCGGGTTGGGCTGGTATCGGCCTTGCACCATGTCGCGGTGCGCGCGACCTGGGTTACCCTCTGCTGGCCTGGGTTGCAGCAACGCGTTTGAGGGGTATGGCGTGGGATTTCGCTGGCCTTGTCCAAACTTCTGGCTGGGGGATCGGGTTCCCGTCTTGGATCCATGGCGGCAGGGCACGCAGTTCATTGGCCTTCAATTCAAGGTCCGGGGTGCCCCAACCGGCTGCTGGCTGAATTGACCCTTGAATCGCATGGTGCTAGACTCTTGGCCGGAATCCAGGGATGCAGAAATCGATAAAGTTGGAATTCAGGTTTCAGGTGGCGGAACCTGCCGCACAGCATCTGAACCCCCTTGGCAGATTGCCGGTACTGTCATCCAGCTTGTGACGTTGGTGCCCGATACAGATCGGGCCATCCAGTTAAATAAAAGTAACGCCTGCCTTGGGCAGGTGCGGTACGCCCTGTTGTTTGGGCGGGTTTGTCTGTTTCAGTCAGGATAGTGAGCAGCGATGAACGATTCTTACGGGTATGGCCGCGACCGCGGCGATCGCGCACAGGGCGGACGCGGTTATTCAGGCCGCCAGGACAATCCTTCCCGGTACAGTGAACGACCGGGCGGGCGGCCACAGAGCAACTATGATGATGCGCTGGAAAGCGTCCAGCGTCATTCCGTCGTCAATGGCACGGTTCTGCACGAGGATGACGACGGTGGGATCATCGTCCAAATCAACGGCGCGCGGTTTGAGGGCAAGGTTTCGGAGACCGAGCTTCGCCATCTGCCGCCCGAGATGCAGACGGACCTGCGGGAGGAAGGCCACACGTGCGAGTTCTTCGTGCGGCGCACACCGGCACGGAATTCCCACCCCGACGAGCCGATGTACTACGACCTGACCATCACCGGCCTGTGGCGCGAGGAAGACTGGCGCCTGGCCGAAGACGCCCTGCGCTCCGGCGACGTGTTCCCCGCTGTTCCGACCAAGTACAACAAAGGCGGTCTGCTGGTTCGGTTCGGCAGGATGCTGGAGGGCTTTGTGCCGATTTCGCACATCTGGAACTTCCCCTCCTTCCGCGAGCCCGAGCAGCGCGAGGAAGCGCTCAACCGCTGGGTCAACGAAGGTGAGGAAATGATGGTCAAGGTCATCGAGGTCACGCGTGACAAGCGCAAGCTGGTCCTGTCCAACAAGGAGGCCATCCTCGATCGCAACCGCGAAGACAAGGCCGCCCTGTTCGAGACCCTGCAGGTCGGTGACGTGGTGGAAGGCACCGTGCGCAACATCAGGGACTTTGGCGCCTTTGTCGACATTGGCGGCGTTGAAGGCCTGCTGCACATCAGCGAGATCGACTGGGACCTGGTGCGGCATCCCAGCGACTATCTCCAGGAAGGCCAGGTCCTGGAGGTCAAGGTCCTGCACATCGACCGGGAGAAGGGCCGCGTCAAGCTGAGCCGCAAGGCCCTCGCACCGACCCCGTGGAAGACTGTGCCCGAGCGGTACAACGTGGGCCAGGTAGTGTGGGTGGACATCACCAAGAAGAAGGACTTCGGAGCCTTTGCCAAGCTCGAACCCGGTGTCGAGGGGTTGATTCATGTGTCCGAAGTGGCGCCCAAGGCGGAGCGCAATCCGATGGTGACCATCAACGAGGGCGACCGGCTGGAAGTGGAAATCATCCGCATCGACGCCGCCAACCAGCGCATCGGTCTCAGCCGCGCCCGTGTTCTCAACGCGTCGTCGGGTTGGTCCGCCTCAGGGGAATTCGACGACGACTACGATGATTACGACGACTACTAGGCCGGGGCGGATTGGAATCGGCTGGGCCGGGCGTTGCCCGTCCTGATCAGGAACCGACCGCCAAGGCGGTCGGTTTGATTCCGGCAGCACACCGCAGCCTGCGAGTGGTCATTGCTTCGAATCCGTGGCTCGACTCCGGTACGTAACCGGCGGCGGCGTAGTCCTGTGCATGGATCAGGTGGTTCTGCTGGACAGGCCCGCGCGCCAGGAGATTCGGTTGCCCAAGGGCCATGTTGAACCCGGGGAGGACCCGGAGGCGGCCGCTCGGCGGGAGACGGCGGAGGAAACCGGCTTCGCGGATCTGCGCTTGTTGGCCGGTTTGGGCGTGCAGACGGTGAAGTTCAAGTACCGGAACAAACGGATCCACCGAACCGAGCACTGGTTTCTTTACCAGCTTGGTTCGGCCTTCAGGCAGGGCCGCCCCCCGGAGGATGAACGGCAGTTCAGGACGATGTGGCGTCCCTGGGACCTCGCGCGCGACCTGCTGACGTTTGAGGCCGAGCGACGGGTGTTGGCCGAAGCGGAATTGGTTTGGTGCAAGCTGCGGGCGCGGGCCTGATGTCCCATCGGCCCGTCCGGACGCCCGGGGCGGGTCTACCGGCGGTAGGTGCCGCCGGCCTGGGAGCGGTGGCGGTAGGTGATGCGTCCTTTGGTCAGGTCGTACGGACTGACCTCGATGGTCACGCGGTCTCCGAGCAGGACCTTGATGTAGTTCTTGCGCATGTGTCCGGAGAGATAGGCAAGGATGCGGTGGCCGTTTTCCATCTCAACACGGAAGTTGGCGTTCGGCAGCGTCTCCACCACCGATCCCTCCATCTCAATCTTTTCCTTGCTCATCCCTTTTCTTTCTCCGTGGCTGGTCCGGCTTCGATCCCAAGGGTTAATATCTGCGCCTGCTGCGCGCCCGCGCCATCGTTCGCTGGGCCTTGCGGATGGCTTTCTGTTTCTTGATGCGGTTGACTTCGCTTCTGGAGGTGAACCAACGCTTCTGCCTCACCTGGGGAAGGATGCGGGCCTCGGAAACAGCTTTGCGGAATCGTCGCAACAGCGACTCCTGGGATTCGCCAGGCCGGAGATCTACGGTAATGGGTGCACCTCTGCCGGTGATTTTCGGAACAAATACAGTTCTACGCAACACACGATTATACTCGTTCCTCCAATGACCAACACAAAACCGGATTCCTCATTCCCACAGGCCGTGCGCAGTCTCCTGGCGGACAGGGCTCGTGCCGTGGGCTTGTCGCTGGATGATCGCCAACTGGATCGGTTTGCCCTTTTCGCCGACTGCCTGCGGGACGGCAATACCCGGGCCAACCTGACCGCCATCACGGACGTGGAAGGTGTGGTGTTGAAACATTTCCTGGACTCGATGGCGGTGTGGCCGGCGCTGTCCCGCGAACTTCAGGACTTGAAGGATGGCGCCCCGTTGGCCGTGCTGGATGTCGGCACAGGCGCCGGGTTGCCCGGCCTCGCGCTGGCCATCCTTGATCCGGACATCCAGCTGACCTTGATGGACGGCACTCTCAAGAAGGCGGACTTCCTGACCGCGGCTTGCAAGACGCTGGGCATGATGGAAGTCGCCGTGGTGCATGGCCGGGCGGAGGAACTGGGACAACAGCCGGCCTTCCGGGAACGGTTCCCCGTGGTCGTGGCCAGAGGCCTGGCACCCTTGCCAACGCTGCTGGAATATCTGGTTCCGCTGACCAGCGTCGGCGGTCTGTGTCTGGCCTACAAGGGACCGAACCTGCCCGTTGAACTGCAGGCGGCCCGGCCGGCCCTGCAGGCCCTGCGGACGGATGTGGAGAGGGTGATCCCGGTCCACGTGCCCGGGCTGGATGCAACCCGGCGGGTGGCGGTGTTCAGGAAAACCCGGGCCACGGCGGCCAAGTACCCGCGCGGCCAGGGATTGCCGCGGCGGCGCCCGTTGCAGGCCTGATGCGACGGGCGGGGGCCAATCAGCCGAAGACGCCGTTGCCGATGCCAAAGACATTGTCCGGGTCGGCGCTGTGCTTGAGTTCCCTGAGCATGGAGCGGCTGGTCGAGGTCATGACCCGATCCAGGTAGTGCTGTCGCAGCTTGCCGACGCCGTGGTGGTGGGAGATGGAACCGCCGGCGGCCAGAATCGCTTCCCTGATGCCGTGTTCGATGTCGATGAAAACATCGAGGGGGTTTTCGAGATCGCGGTTGGAGAAGCCGTGGGTGAAGTAAATGCAGACCCCCGAGTGGTACACCTGCGTGATGCGGGCGGAAATGAACGGGTTGCCGTACAGGTTGTGCTTGGCATGCAGGTCCAGGGCCGCCTGTTTGACCGAGTCCACCACGTTGTGGATGTTGTCCCAGGTGGTGGAGGTTTCGTAGGTCTCGCCGGAAATGTAATAGGGTGCCAGGAAGTCCCGGATGTAGGCGATGGCATAGGTCAGCATGTAGCCCCGCTTGCCGTTTTCGGAACCTCCGGCCACGCCCCGAAACGACTTGGCCAGGGACTTGATGTGGCGGGCCTGATGGGAGACCTCCGACCTGGAACCTTCCATCACCACGGTCGCGGCCGAGATGTTGCGCAGGTCGAACCGGTACAGTTTCTCCAGGGCCGCGCGCTGGATGGTTTGCTCCACCGCCTTGAGGCCGGTGGCCTCGGGCTTGAGTGCCTGGCTGAACCGAAACTGGAGGTTGTCGACGAGACGCACGCTGGCCGGCACCACCCCGGAACGCTGCAGGCGGAGCATGAAATCCACACCCCGGGGGAAGTCCGGGAACACATACGAGGCGTACCGGGTTTCCTCTGGGATCCGATGGATGTTGACCACCGCTTCGGTGATCAGGCCCAAGTTGCCTTCGCTGCCGAACACGAGGTCCCGCGGTTGAATGCCCGCCGAACGGCGGGGGGCGGAATCATGGTGGGTGACCTCGCCCCGGGGACTGATGAGGGTAACCTTTTCGACAATCTGCTCGATGTTGCCGTACCGGTTTTTCTTCATGCCGCTGGCGTTGGTCGAAATCCAGCCTCCCAGCGTGGACAGCTCCATGCTGTCGGGCTCGTGGCCCACGACCCAGCCCTCGGCGCGCAACGCACTCTCCAGATCGCTGCCCGTGATGCCGGCCTGCACGCGGGCCGTCTGATTCGTCTCGTCGATCGACAGCACCCGGTTCATGCGGCTCATGTCCACCGATACGATGGGACGGGTTTCCGCCGGCGACAGCAGGAGGGCGTTGCTGACGTTGGTGCCCCCGCCATAAGGCACCAGGCACACGCCGTGTTCCACCGCCAAACGGATCAGCTGTTTGGCTTCCTCTGTGGATGCGGGCCAGACCACGAGATCGGCCACCCGTTCCAGGTTCTCGTAGATGACCTGGTACAACTCCCAATTGGATGTTTGCCCGTGACTGTGATTGAGGCGCACCTTGGCGTTGTCCGAGACGCAGTCCTTGGCCAGGACTGTCTCGACGGCCCGGCGAAACTCGGGACACGGCCGCGGTTCCGGCACAACGGGTGCGGGGTTGGGCGACTTTAAGTTGGTGGGGTCGATTGTGTGGCCCAGGATGTCCTGCACGAAAGGCCAGAACAGGGGCATTTCGGTCCCGGACATGTCATAGCGGTGGCCGGTCAATTCAACCACGCCGCGCTCGTTGAGCCGGAAGCGCGTGTCGCGGTATCCCCACAGATGGTCGTGCAGGGATTGGTCCAGGGACTGACCGGAACGGTTCAGGGCCTTGTCCGCCATGGCCAGAATCCTTTGGCAATGATGAGGAGTACGGAGCGGGTTTCCATTCTACTACCTGAAGGGATGGCCGGCCGGACCACTCCGTTGCCGATGTTCGATCGCCGCCTGCGGCCAGGCCTTGCCTGTGGCAGACTCATGGGCATGGTCCCTTCGCTCTTGCCCCGCCACCTCTGGCAGGCCCTGGCTGCAGCTGCCGTCTTGATGTTGATGCTCGCGGCCTGCCGGGCCAATGCTCCGGACGAACCGGTCCCCCTCGTGGCCGACGAGGAACTGGCCCAGCCGGCCGAAATTGCGCCGGGTGAACTGCCCGTGGGCCATACCCGGGAGGGGTTCCTCTACCTTGGATCCCCGGAAGCACCCCTGGTTCTGTACGAGATCTTCAATGCCAACTGTCCGGGCTGCGGCAACCATCACCGGTCCCGGTTGCCGTCCCTGGTTCGGGAACATGTCCAAAGTGGCGTGATCCAGATGGTCATGGTGGACTTGGCCATCAGTCCGGAGTGGGGCGAGCAGGCGCATTTCACGGCCTGGTGTCTGGGCCGGCAGGTCGGCGCCCAAAGCCAATGGCAGTTTTGGACGGATCTGTTCGAAGGGCAAGCCTCCTGGATCGCCGAAGGCGAGGCATTCTCGCTGCAGCTGGCCGAGGAGGCGGGAGCCGACGCATCGGTGTTGCGGGCCTGCATCGAATCGCAGGCTCCCGCCGCGGTGGCCGAACTTCAGGCCATAGCCGAGGATCGGTTGCTGCCGGAGCGATGGTCCACACCCGTCTTCCGCATTGAGGACAGGACCGGCCGTTTCCTGGCGTCGCAGGTTGGCTCGCCGTCGCTGGAGGCCTGGAACCGGCTCGTGGAGCAGGCTCTGGCCGTGGCTTCCTGGTAGTGCGTTCCCAGGCCGGCGGTTCGCTTCGTTGGCCGGTTAGGCGGGAACGCGCTCGAGCCTGCCGGCCAGCCAGTCCTCCCGGGTCGCGACCCGTTCCGGAAACAGCCGGCTGCGCGCCAGGAAGCCGGCGCCGTGCTCCGGCATGGGATCCTGATCCGTCGGCTGGTAGCGGACATCGAGACTCCAGCGTACCTCGTCGGAGTTGTTGGGCGTGGACATGTGCACGCACCGGTCGTTGAACAGGACCAAGTCACCCTTGTCGACAATCAAGGGTACCGGTTGGCGGTTGGCCGGCAGGTGCTCGGCGTCGATTTCCAGGAAACCGGTTCCGGAATAGCTCTCCTTGTGCCACGACTTCACCCGTTGTCGGTGCGTGCGCGGCATCACGTGCAGGCACCCGTTCTCCAAGGTCGAGTTCACGAAGGGGATCCAGACCGAAATGACCGGATTGGCGTTGGCATCGGGCCAGTAGGACTTGTCCTGGTGCCAGGGCACCACGCCCGCGGCCACCCGCGGTACTTTGGGGCGCGTGTTGTACACGGGGTTGGAAAAGATCTCGGGACCAATCAGCGATTCAACCGCGTCCAGAATGACCGGATTGGCCATGAGCTCGTAGTAGCCCGCATCGCGGTCCCGCCAACCGCGTCCAAAGACCAGAAAGTCCGCGTCGGTCAAGTCGGCGAACAGATCCGCCAGCCGCCGCTCGAACGGACGGTCTTCCATCGGATCCGACACCAGGCCGTTGGCCACCAGTTTCCGGGCGATGGTGTCCACCTTGCGCTTCATCGCGGCGCGCGCCGGTTCGAGATCCGCGTCGTCAAGAACATCGGGCACGATGAGGTAGCCCTCTGTATCGTAAAAGTGTATCTGCTCGTCCGAGAGGCTGCCGCCGTGGTCGCTGCGGAATGTGTCCAACATGGGTCACTTATGGGGTTGGGTCGGATTGCATTGTCACAATTGTAAGGTTCCGATTGCAGTGTTGTACAACCAATCAGGGCCGGTTCCGAATAGCGAGTGTCCCAGTCGCTCCTCCGGGTGATCGGTGCCCTCCACCATCTCCGGTGAAACCCGCCTTGGGTCTCTGTCTATTGGTTCGGCCAGCCGTCCGCGGCCTCGCCGGCATCCAGGGCCGCCTGGATCTTCGCCGCCGCCTCGGGAGTTACCCACTGGTTCCAGATTTCCGGTCTGGCCTGGAGGAACCACAGCGCGGCATCGCGCTCGGTGGAGCCCTCGTTGGCCCGGGCCCAACGCGCGATGTCCTTGAACAGGGCAATGTCGATGTTGAAGTTGCGCAGCATGTCCACGACCTCGGGTGCCCGTTCGAGCATTGGAGGATGCACTGCGATGCGAATGTCGGAGTCCACGTAGGCGCAGGCCTTGGTCGTGGCCCAGCATTCCTCGGTGTAGGGCGGTTCCTCAAGCCGGACAAGGTCCAGCACGAGGGCGGGTTCGTTGGTGCCCCACTGGTACCCCAGCCACGGTTCGCCCCGTTCGTAGGCCCCGTACAGGTCGGCGTTGGCCGCCGCCCCGTCGCCCGGGTTCACGATATACACGTGCCCTTCAAGACCGTAGGATGCGATCTGCTGGGCGTTCGCCGATTCACAGGCCCAGCCGATCATGCAGGACACCAAGCGGGCCTTGTTGCCGCTTTCAGCCGTGGTGAACAACGCCTTGAACTTCTCGTCCTTGAGATCCTCGATACTGTCCAGGTCGGGATACTGTTCCTGCAGGTAGGCCGGGATGACGAAGGCCGACTGCCAGTCGCCGACCAGGGTTTTGCCGACGAGGACGACTTCCTCCGCCTCGATCGCCGCGTCCCACGCCTCCGGCAGGTTGGACAGCCAGATTTCAAGCATTACATCGACGTCCCCGTTGCGCAATCCCTGGAACAGGGGCAGCGTGGCGCCGAAGACGACATCCGTGGGTTGGCCGTATCCCTTCTCCACCAGGTATTGGGCAACCCGGTTTTGAATCAAGGCGCTCTGCCAGTTCAGGTCGGCAAAGACGACGGGATTGCCGGAGACTGGCTCGGCGGGGGCCGCCAAGTCCGCGGATGCGGACGGATTGCTGCAGGCGGCGATGGCCGGGACGACCCATATCAGCAGTATCGCCAGGACCGGGAAACGGCCGGTGAATCCCATGGATTGGTGCACCGGTGCATCTGCCTCCCTGTGGGGGGGCACACTACAGCCGGAATGTTTCATACAGTGTCGGTGGATTGGAAGGGTCGGTAAGCCAAATCGCCGGGTTGCGGACAACTACCGATTGCAAACGGTTCCGGAAACCGCGTTTGACTGGTTTCGACGGCGGCTTGGGCTTGTTGATTGTATTTTGCACAAAATTACACATAATCAAATGGTTGGTTTTGATCCAACAAGGCCATCATGCCGTACCCATCCTCTGTCTTGAGGTTCGCTGAACCCGAGATGGCTGCCTGGCTGGCCTGATCCGGATCCCGAACCTGTCTGCACTCACCCAACGCTCCCCGAGGCCATTGGCAGGCAGTTGGATTTCCAAAGAAGGCCAATATTACCCCATGGCAGTCCAGGACATATGTGCGAATTCCCTTGTCAACTTGCCCCGCCTCCCGGCTCCTGTTGTTGGCGCTCAACCTTGTAGGTCTCAGTGTCGGTTATGGCGGGGAATTCCAAGCCAGTGCCAGCGAATATCCACTGCAGATCGCTGTCCTGGCAATTGCCGAGGTTACTGCCCGTGTAGAACTGGCTAATCGTCTCCAAAGAATCTACGCCTTGCGTCGTCCCACTCTTCGGTCGTGAGAGGCACGAAAACGAGGTCGCCCGTGGGTTCAGAATTCTCCGACTTGTCGTCCGACTTGTTGTCCTGGGAGGTTTGTTGTGCGGCTTGTTTATCCGGCTTGTTGTCTGGGGAGGCTTGTCGTGCGGCTTGTTTGTCCGGCTTGTTGCCTGGGGATATGGAGCGCGCACCACTCCGGCGCAACCGAGGGGTATTGTCCGGCTTGTCAACCAGCGCATCTGGCTCGTCACCCGGCACCAGAGGCAGATTGTGGTGGTAACGCCACCAGCAGTTCTCACGGTCCTTTTGGGTTGTGTAGTGGACATCGCAAAACGCACCGCTGGCCACGGGTGTGGGTGTCAGGGCGGCCGGGTGCCGATCCTCGTCCGTCTGTTGATTGTTCAATGCGCCACCGCCGGCCTCCAGGCATATCTGCGTGCCGGCAATCAACGGGGCAGTGGTGTCAATGCCGTTCAGGGTTGCGACGGTTTGCAGGTCCAGCCCGAACCAGTCGGTAATTTGCTGCAGGCGCGTCTCGTTCGGATTGACGGTGTGCAGGCGCGTGCAGTCGGCCGGCGCGACCGCGGCCGGTGCTGGCGTAGGTGTGGGAGCGGCCGGCTCCGGAGTGGGTTCGGGCGTCGGGTGCCGGTCCTCGTCCGTCTGTTGATTGTTCCAGTAGCGCCACCAGCAGTTTTCACGGTCCTTCTGCTCTTTGTAGATTTCATCGCAGGGATGGGCCGAAGCCGGGGTTGTCGCGAGCAACAGGACGGCTGCCGTCATGACCAGACCCAACAAGAGCAAGGTCCAAAGACTTCGCAGTGTTGCCGCGGTGCACATGGAAATTGTTCTCGGAGGGTGTTTGGAAATGCGGCTGGAAGGGCAAATGGCTGACAGATATAACTGTATATATATTCTATGATTTACAGGAGGTGTACGAAAGCATGGCTGGGTCGGTACACTGGGGTCTCCATCCTACTCCATCCCGTTGTGCGCCATTCACCCCACATCACCTTCCGGCTGACACCCCGGCGGCCCGGACCGACGTTGAATCTTTACGCCTGCCGCCACTGCTCGAACAGGGCTTCCGGGACCCTGGAGCTGGGCGGCTGGCAATGGCACCGCACGCGCCTCCGGGGGCCCGTGCGCGTGGCCCGGCACCCGCCATGAGGAGGCTCGCATCCGCGGCCGGCATCCGGGGCAGTTGCGCCGACCACCCTCCGACCGTCCCTGTCCGCACGGGCCCGGCCTCTCCAAAGGCCCTGTTCCGGTCCTACAGGGACGAATCCGACACTTAACTCATCCAGAAAATACCCAAGTCAAACGGGCGGGGCCCCTCTTGGTGAGGGGCCCCGCCCGTTTGTTTGGAGACGGTGTCGGGTGTGTCCTCCGACAACACACCCGACTTCAGTCTTTGTCTATTGGTCCGGCCAGCCGTCCGCGGCCTCGCCGGCATCCAGGGCCGCCTGGATTTTCTCTGCCGCCTCGGGGGTTACCCACTGGCTCCAGGCATCCTGCTTGGCCTGCAGGAACCACAGCGCGGCATCCCGCTCGGTGGCCCCTTCGTTGGCCTGGGACCAGCGCGCAATGTCCTTGAACAGGGCGATGTCGATGTTGAAGTTGCGCAGCATGTCCACGACCTCGGGTGCCCGTTCGAGCATCGAGGGATGCACTGCAATGCGAATGTCGGACAACGCGTAGGCGCAGGCCTTGGTGGTGGCCCAGCATTCATCGGTGTAGGACGGTTCCTCAAGCCGGACAAGATCCAGCAAGAGGGCGGGTTCGTTGGTGCCCCACTGGTACCCCAGCCACGGTTCGCCCCGCTCGTAGGCCCCGTACAGGTCGGCGTTGGCCGCCGCCCCGTCGCCCGGATTCACGATGTATACGTGCTCGTCGAGGCCGTAGGACGCGACCTGCTGGGCGTTAACCACCTCGCAGGCCCAGCCGATCACACAGGAAACCAAGCGAGCCTTGTCGCCGCTTTCGGCCGTGGCGAACAATGCCTTGAACTTCTCGTCCTTGAGATCCTCGACACTGTCCAGGTCGGGATACTGTTCCTGCAGGTAGGCCGGGATGACGAAGGACGACTGCCAGTCGCCAACCAGCGTCTTGCCGATGTCGACGACTTCCTCGCCCGCGACGGCGTCGTCCCACGGTTCCTGCTGATTGGGAAGCCAAATCTCAAGGGTCACGTGGGTGTCCCCATTGCGCAGCCCCTGGAACAGGGGCAGCGTGGCGCCGAAGGTGGCACCCGTGGGGTAGCCGTATCCCTTTTCCACCAGGTATTGCGCAATGCGGTTTTGGATTAGGGCGCTCTGCCAGTTCAGGTCGGAGAAGATGATGGGGTCGTGGGAAACCGGTTCTGCGGCTTCCGCCATGTCCGACTCCGCGGAGTCGGTCGGCATGGTACAGGCGGCCGCCAACAGGGCGGCCAATGTCAACAGGATGACCAGGGCCAGGGAACGGCCGGGATTGCTCATGGTTTGATGCACAGGTATACCTCCTTGTGCGTTGGTGCTGTACGTCCAGGGGGCAAACCCTTGGACGCCAGGCATGCGACGTTGAGAAAACGGATAGAGAAGCGGACAGGGCGCGACGAGCCCCTGTCTGTCCGGACATTGCCGCCGTTGCAGGTTCGGGCTGCTGCGTGCCGGCGGCAGGTGCCGGGTGTGACCCGCGTTGCCCGCACGTCCGTATCCGGCTTGGCGCGGGGATTGGGGTCGTGCGTACTGCGCCCGGGCCGCACTGCGGTGACGTGGACGGCGTTCATTTGACCACGGCCTGCGTCATGCGGTCCAGCAGGATGGCCAGGAAGACAATGGCCAGTCCGGCAATCATGCCGTTGCCCGGTTCGTTTTTCTGGAGGGCTCGCAGCACCGTGTCGCCCAGTCCGCCTGCGGCCACCATGCTGGCGATGGTGACCATGGCCAGGGCCATCATCGTGGTTTGGTTCACCCCGGCCATGATGGTCGGGAGGGCCATGGGAATCTGGACCTTGGTCAAGGTTTGCAAGGGCGATGAGCCGAAGGCTTGTGTGGCCTCGATGGCTGCGGGCGACACCTGCTGTATGCCGAGGCTGGTCAGACGGATCACCGGCGGCACGGAGTAGATGATGGTTGCGAAGATGCCCGCCGGCTTGCCCAGGCCGAAGAACAGGATGCCCGGAAGCAGGTACACGAAGCTGGGCATCGTCTGCATGGCGTCGAGCACGGGCCGCAGGATGTTGTCCACCCAGGAATTCCGGGCACTCACCACTCCGGTCGGGAATCCAATCAGGACCGATATGACCACGGCCACGACCATGAGGGCGATTGTGTCAATCATCTGATTCCACAGGCCCATGAAGCCGATGAACAGAAGCGCCCCGAGGGTGAAGGCCAGAAGCGGCCAATGACCGACGCTGTAGGCGAACAGGGCCAACAACAGGACCAGGGCCGGCCACGGAATCCACAGCAGGGACTTGGAAATGAAGACCAGGACGTGCGTCACGAAATCGCTGAGGCCGTCGAACAGCCAGCTGCCCTTGACGGTAAGCCAGTCCACGAAGTCGTCGATGGCCCCGGCCGTTACCTGCCGCACCGACTTGTCCAGAGTGAGGACCACGTCCCCCCCGCCGGATGACTCGACCCGCGAAACGGTGGTCGGATACTCCATGGCCGGTCCCCACAGGGCCAGTGAAATCACCAGCGCCGCAATGACTGCGGCGGCCTTGGCGGCGAGGTCGACGGTTGGGGACATGGAATTCAGGCAAGGCGCCTGGAAGTGCGGACGTCCTGCACAGCGCGAGTCGGACGCAGGGCGAAAAAGGGACCGGTCCGCTTCCGGTGCGGATGGCAGCCAATCCCCGGGTAAACCAACGACGGCGGAAACCTGGTGCAGCCTTTATGCCGCCACATGGTTGTGGGCCTCCCGTTTGTCGGGCGCGTGCTGCGCCAGGACCTTGGCGAGGTTGTCACGATGGATTTCACCCACCAGCGCGCCTTCGGTATCGGTGACCGGAACCGGGTGTTCGCTGGCCATGGCCACCGGAATCAGGGCGTCGAGCAGCATGTCGGGTGTAATCGGGGGACAGCGCACGATAATGTCGTTGCCGTCCCGCAGCGACCCGCGGCCCTCTGCGTACATGCGTTCCAGGTGGCCGCTTCCCAACAGCCCCTGAAGGTTGTTGTCGGGCCCGGTGACCCAGACAAACCCAAACGGGTCGTATCCCAGGTAATCCAGAACGGATGCGGTGGCTTCGTTGCAGTCGAAGGCCTGGGACGGCCTTTTCATCACGTGACTTGCAGTTAGGACGCCTGTCATGTTCACGCCGCGCGTGAACTCCGTCACGTGGCTGTTGCTCGGGTTCAGCACTATGTCCGTGCCGCTGCCAATCTGGGCCACGCGTCCGTGGTGCAGAATGGCGATTCGGTCCCCCAGGCGCAGGGCTTCGTCCAAGTCGTGGGTGATGAAAATGATGGTTTTGCGGAGTTCGTCCTGCAATCGGATGAGCTCGTCCTGCATTTGCCGGCGAATCAACGGATCAAGTCCGCTGAAGGGTTCGTCCATCAGCAGAATGTTGGTGTCCGCGACGAGTGCGCGCGCCAACCCTACTCTCTGCTGCATGCCGCCCGACAGCTGTCGCGGATGGGCCGACTCCCAGCCGGCCAGGCCCACAAGTTCCAGAATGGGCATGGTTTTGGCACGGCGCTCGGCACGGGGCACGCCGCGCATCTCCAACCCCCAGGCCGCATTGTCCAGGACGTTGCGGTGGGGCAGCAAGCCGTAGTGCTGAAACACCATGGCTGCCTTGGTGCGGCGGAACTGAAGCAACTCCGCGGGGTCCATCGCGGTGACGTCGTCGCCGTCGATGACGATGCGTCCGGAGGTCGGTTCGATGAGGCGGATGAGCGTGCGCACCAGGGTTGACTTGCCGCTCCCCGACAGGCCCATGATGACGAAGGTCTCGCCGCGGGCGGCCTCGAACGAAACATCCTGCAAGCCGACCACCAACTGCAGCTCTTCCTGAAAATAGCGCTTGGACCGTCCCTGGTGGGCTGGAGCCAAGGCCTGTTCGGGATTGTCCCCGAACACTTTCCACAACGAGGCAACGCTGAGTATGGGATCAGTGGCGGCCTGGGTGGATTTCACGGGAAGCTCGACAAAATTTCGTACACGGCAGGCAGGCGCCACCGGGTCCCCCGGGTTGCTGCGGGATACCGTTTGCCGCCAATGATCCTCCACTATGCGTGAAGGCCGCCATTCATGGTCGGGAGCGGGTTTGGACAGTCAAGTCGTCATATTCATGATACATGAACCGCCGACACGGCTGACGCCGGGTGGCGACACCCGACGGGCCGGTCCCGGTCAAGCCAGGCGGGATCGCATCGCCGCCAACAAGTCGGGCCGCGGCGGACTTTCCAAACTCTCCGGCCGACCCGACAACCCGCTCATGTACATCGCGAGCATGAGCCGAAAGTCCTGCAATGCGGAATCAAGGTTCAGGGCATGCACGGCGGTGTCGTCCTCCAGCCAGTCGAACATGGCTTCGCACATGTTGGCTTGGCCTACGATGTCCTCTTCGTGGTAGTCGTGCGTGCCGTGCCGGTGCTGGTCGCCCTGCCGGATTTCCCACCGGGTCATGGTCCACATCACGGATCCGGTTTCCCCGGTCACCGCGACCTGTTTGTGGTGGCTGATGCGCGTGTCCTCCGGGTTGTCCGCAGGCGCATTGGTTCCGCACTTGAACTGTGCCGTGGAGCCGTCCGCGAATCGGATTTCCGCTTCGCACTCGTCCGGTGCCAAGTGCATCCGAGGGTTGGGTTCCAGTCCTGTGGCGCCCCGCAACAGGGACGTGGACACCGCAACGGGGGGCGAGGGCTGGAAGGCCTGGATTGCCTGCAGCACGTGGGTGCCCTGGTAGGCCATGTTCATGCGCGCACTGGCGTCGAGGCGGCGGATGGCCCCGATTCCGCCCTGTCGCACCAGTGCCTGCAGGGCCAGGCGGCGCGGCTGGTAGTGGAGTTGATGGTTGATGGCGACTTTCAGGCTGCTCTGCTCGGCAAACTCCTTCAGGGCCTGCCAGTCCTCGCCCTGCAGGGCGAGCGGCTTCTCGACAATCACGGATCCGACGCCATTGAGGTCGGCGGCTTCAAGGACCTCCAGACGCACGTCGGGAGGGGTGTTGACGAGGACCAGGTCGAGATCCTGCTCACGGAACATCTTGGTGTAGTCGGTGTAGGCGTGCGGCACGTTCCACTGGTCGGCGAACCGCCGCAGGTTTTCGGCCGTGCGGGTTGAGACCGCCGTCAATTCCCCGCGCGGCATGTGGGTGAAGGCTTCCGCATGCCCGCGGGCGCGCCCGCCGCTGACCCCCACAATCGCGCATCGGTATCGGTCGTTCACACATCCTCCCAGGGCTTGAGCAGGACTTTCCCGCAGTTGCCGGTCATTTGCATTTCCCAGGCATCCTGTGCCTTGCGCAACGGGAAGCGGTGGGTTATGAACCTGTTCAAATCCGAGTCGCAGTCCCTGATTACCTGCATGATCTTTTCCATGTCGCCGCGGTTGTAGTTCCAGGAGCCGATCAGGGTCAGGCCCTTGCGGATCATGTCCGGGGAGATCCGAATGACAGTATCGTCGGAACATTCGCCCACAAAAGCCACTTGGCCGCGGATTGCGGCGGCATCGATGCACAGCCGGTGCGCCGCCGGATTGCCGGAGCAGTCCACGGCCTTGGGCACGCCTTCACCTTCGGTCAGGTCGCGGATGTGCTCCAGCGTGCCGTCGTCCGTGGGATCCAGAACGTGGTCCGCGCCAAGATCCGCCGCCAACTGCTTGCGGAATGGCTGAGCCTCCACGGCGATGACCGTCGCGCCCCGGTGTTTGGCGTTGATGACGCCGCCCAGGCCTACGGGCCCCAGGCCGGTGATCAGCACTGTGTCGTATGCGTCCACTGCCATGCGCTGCAGCGCCCCGAACGACGGTCCCAGGCCGCAGACGGCGAGAGCCCCTTTCTCCGTTTCGATGTCGTCCGGGAACCGGTAGCACATCCATTCCGGCTTGGCATGGTACTGGGCATAGGTGCTGAGCGGTCCCGGACTTTGGCGCCCGTTCTTGCAGAAGATGTATTCGCCGGCATTGCAGTGCCGACAACTGCCGCAGGCCATCAAGGGCAGTGCCAGGACCCGGTCCCCCACCTGCAGGCGGCCGGCTCCGGCGGCTGTTTCAAACACGGTGCCCGCGGCCTCGTGTCCCAGCCAATTTGTGCTGTAGCCGGCTTGGTAGGCCTTGTACTCCGTGCACATGGGAGTGGTCTCGACCTGGATTACCACCCAGTCGTCGACAGCCTTGGGTGTGGGTTCGCTGACAATCCGGCAACTGCGCTCGCCATCGATTGTGACAAGGTCCATGGGGGATGCCCTTGCTTGAGAAGGAGAGGGACGCTGCGATCGTATCATGCAGGCCGACAACCGGATTCCCAACGCTTCGCAACGCAGGTGGGCCTCGGGGGCATGTCCGCCGGATCCGGGGTTTTCAGCGGGAACTCCAGCCAACTCCCCGGCTGGGGGGCTTGTCGTGGCTACGGCGATCGGTGCCGGAAGGGCGGTTCCCCTCCCATGAAGGAGGGTGCTCCATCCCGGCCGCGAATGGTCGCGTCCATGTCCATGTGGGATGAGGATCCCTGTCGTCAATGCGAAACCCGTCTCGGCACCGGCACCGACGAAGGCCGTTGTGGTCGAGAGGCGGTCCGGATATCCGCGTTCGGGATGACAGGGTTGCTGTTCAAATTGGGTCCGGACGATGTCGAACAGGGGTGCCCCTGGGGGCGACAGCACCCGGAGTGGCCGGCGCGGGGCGAAGTCGCGACATTTGACGGAGTTGATCGTCTTAATGATCAGAGGCGTTGCGCCCAATGCGCATCCTGAACTCGCCCGACAGGCCGAATGGACCGTCCCTCGGGGCTTCGCCAACGGTCGGATGCGATGCCACCGGACAGACATCGAAGGAAAACGTTGCATGGCTACCTTTGTCGCAAACCGTTGGGGGCGCGTGTGCCTCTTGCTGCTGGTTCTCGGGCTGGCGGTAACGCTTGTACCGTCCCAGGCCTTGCTGGCTCAGGGCCAGAACCAGCACGTGGTCCGCACAGGCGATACGTTGTATGCGATCGCGGACCGTTATGGCACCACCGTCGACGCGATCGTCGCCCTGAACGGACTGTCCGGCGAAACCTACATCTATGTTGGTCAGGTCCTTCGCATTCCCGGTGGTTCCGGTACCGCCGGCGGGTCCGCTTCCGGCGGGGCAGGGTGCTCTGCCACACATGTGGTGCAGGCTGGTGAAAACCTGCTGGCCATCGCGCTGTGGTACGAGGTGGCCATGGATGCCATCGTTGCGGCCAACAGCATCGCCGACGCCAATCAAATCAGCATTGGCCAGCAGCTTTGCATTCCGTCCGGAACGTCCGGTGTGGTGCAGGCGCCGGTGACCACGCCGGCCCCGACCGCGCCTTCACAGGCAACCACGCACACCGTGGCCGCAGGCGAAACCCTGTTTCGCATCGCGCTCAGGTACGGTGTCACAACAAGCCGCCTGATGTCCGTCAACGGCATCACGGATCCGACAACCCTCAGCATCGGACAGGTGCTGGTGATACCCGGTGCCGGCACCACGGTCACCCCAACCGCGCCCGTCCAACCCGCGCCTGCCCCGGTTGCACAACCTGCTGTAGCCACTGGTGTGGGAACCAATGCGTACCAGGCCTCGTACTGGAACAACTCGGACCTGAGCGGAACTCCGGTGCTGTCCCAGACGGTCACCGCTCCGATTGCCCTGAATTGGGGATCGGGTTCGCCCGGGCCCGGCGTGGCCGTCGATGGCTTCAGCGCAAGGTTTGAAGGGGACTTCACGTTTGCCGCCGACACCTATCGCTTCACTTCCGTGGTGGACGACGGGATGCGGCTGTACATTGACAATGTCCTTGTCAAGGACGCGTGGTTTGACCAGGCTGCTTCCACCTACTTTGCCGACATCATCCTGGCCCAGGGGACGCACCGGGTGCGCCTCGAGTACTACGACCGGAGCCAAAACGCCCAGATAAGCCTGCGCTGGGAACAACGCAGTCAGGTTCAGGCTCCGGCATCGGCACCCATACAGGCTCCGCCTCCGACGCCCACACCGGCTCCGACTCCGGTGCCGCAGTCCGCTGTCACGCTCGACTTTGCCTACGGCATCCAGGCCCATGCCCTTGAGGTGCACAATTCCCGCCCTGTCCTGCGCGCGGTCAATGACTTGGGGTTCACCTGGCTCAAGCAGCAGGTGCGCTGGGAGGACATGGAACCGTCGCGGGGCCGGCGCGAGTGGGTCGAGTTGGACGATCTGGTCGACCGTGCCGGACGCGCCAACGTCAACGTGCTGTTCAGTGTGGTGGCGGCTCCGGCGTGGGCCCGTGAATCCGGTGCGGACCTGACAGTGGCGGGACCGCCGCTGGATGACCAGGACTTTGCCAATTACCTTGGTGCCTTGGCCTCCCGCTACTGCAATACGTCGGTGAAGGCCCTGGAGGTCTGGAACGAACAGAATCTCCACTACGAATGGGGCAACCTGGCCATCGACGCCAATGACTACATGGCCATGTTGCGGGCCGCCAACACGGCCATCAGGGCGGCCTGTCCGACCATGTTCATCATCTCGGGTGCGCCCACGCCCACGGGCAACAATGGTGCCATCGCGGTGGATGACCTGACCTACATGGAGAGCATGCTGGCGGCCGGCATGGCCAACTACGTGGACGGCATCGGTGCCCATCCAAGCGGCTACAACCTTCCGCCCGACATCGTATGGCAGAACGGCTGCGAAACGATTCGGGTGACCGGAAACACGTTCAACGGCGCCTGCGACAACCCGCACCACTCTTGGAGCTTCCGGTCTACCATGGAGGGCTACCGGGCCCTGGCTGTCAAGTACGGGGCCACCAACAAGAAAATCGTGCCCACGGAGTTCGGCTGGGCCGCCGGTGGGAAGTTCCACCCGTCCTACGCCTATGCCGACGACAACAGCTACCGTGAACAGGCGGACTGGACCGTGCAGGCGTACCGCATGATGAAGAACTGGGGTTGGGTTGGCCCCGCCATCCTCTGGAACCTCAACTTCCGCGTGGTGGCGGACAGGACGGAGAGGGCCCAGTGGGGCATCGTGAGGTCCGATTGGTCGCCGTTGCCCGCCTATGAAGCGCTCAAGGCGGAACCCAAGTAGACTGCGTGCGAATTGGGACGCCCCGATCCTCACGGCAGCCGGGCCCCGGCCCGGCTGCCGTGACTCTTGACCGCCCACTTGACAACGGATGGATCCGGCATGGAATACCAACAGTACCTGGCTGCGCATCAGGATAGGTTCGTGGAGGAATACCTCGAATTCCTCCGGTTCCCAAGCATCTCGGCCCTGCCTGCACACGCCCCGGACGTGCGAGGCGCCGCCGAGTGGGTGGCCAACCGCGTTACGCAGGCCGGGCTGGAGAACGCAGCAGTCATGGAGACAGGAGGCCATCCGGTCGTGTACGGCGACTGGCTGCACGCCCCCGGCCAGCCCACGGTGCTGATTTACGGACACCTCGATGTCCAGCCCGTCGACCCCTTGGACCTGTGGGATCATCCGCCCTTCGAACCCCGGTTGGCCGATGACCGGGTGTCGGCCCGCGGGGCTTCGGACAGCAAGGGCAACATGTTTCCCACCATTGTGGCGCTGGAAGGCCTCCTGCAATCCGAAGGCCGGCTTCCGGTCAACGTGAAGCTGTGCTACGAGGGCCAGGAGGAGATCGGGAGCCCTCAAATCAGCGATTTCCTGGCACGCCACAAGGAGAAGTTTGCCTGCGACATCGCAGTCAGTTCCGACGGCGGTCAGTTCGACGCGGAGCAGCCGTCGTTGACGGTGGCCCTGCGCGGCATATGTGCGGTGCAGGTGGACGTCACCGGTCCCTCCCGCGATCTGCACTCCGGCAGCTATGGCGGTGCCGTCCGCAACCCCAACCACGCGTTGGCCGCCATGCTGGCGGGGCTCCACAACAGGGATGGCTCCGTGGCGGTGCCGGGGTTCTACGACCGGGTTCGCGAAGCCACGGCGGAGGAACGGGCGCAAACGGCCGCGGTGCCGTTCAGCGAAGAGGAGTTTCTGACCGAAACCGGAGCTCCCGCCGTCTTCGGTGCACCGGGCTACACCACGCGCGAGCGCATCTGGCACCGGCCCACGCTGGAAATCAACGGTGTCTGGGGCGGCTACCAGGAGGCCGGCATCAAGACCGTCCTGCCCAGTCGGGCCGGAGCGAAAATCACCTGTCGCCTTGTCGCGGATCAGGATCCCGAGGAGATCCGGACGCTGCTAATCGACCATTTGACCAACGCAGCCCCGGAAGGGGTGGTGGTGGAGGTTAAACGCCTGTCCATGGACGGCAAGCCGTACGAAATCCCTTCCGGCAACCGTTTCAACCGGATCGCCGCCGAAGTGCTCACCGAGGAATACGGGAAGGCCCCGGTGTATCTGCGCGCCGGCGGCAGCATTCCCATTACCGGATGCTTCCGGGATCATCTGGGCGTGCACACCGTCAACTTCGGATTTGGCCTGAAGGATGAACTGGCCCATTCGCCCAATGAATTTTTCCGCCTGTCCAGCTTCCGCCGCAGCCAGCGCCTGTACGCACGGTTGCTGCGGCGCATGGCCGTGCAGTAGACCTCATTCCAGGTGCCGTGACGGCACCCGGTTCGCATAGGCGGCCTGGCCGGGGGCGGGTCAGCGGAAGCGGCTGTCGCTGAACCACATGTCCGGGTTGGAACCAAGGTGGAACCGGACCGGATCGGTTATCCGCGCGAGACGGTCTTGGGTTTGCCGGGAGAGGGTTGCGTCGAGCACCGGCAGGTTCCGAGTCAGCTCGGACGGATTGCGCGCACCCACCAGGACCGATGCGACACCTGCCTGCTGCCGCACCCAGGCCAGTGACAACAAGGCCATGGAAAGACCTTCATCGGATGCCACATCCCTGATTTGGTCGAGCACGGTGAAAACCAGGTCTTCACACCCGGGTTCGCGGTGTTGGGCAAGGGGACGGGAGCAGGAATACAGGCGGGTGCGGGACAATCCGTCCGGAACCTCGTCCGCACTGGCATAGCGGCCGGTCAGCAACCCCTGCATCAACGGGCTGTAGCAAATCAGACCGGCACCTCTCTGCCGACACAACGGAAGGATTTCGGCTTCCACCACGCGCCATAGCAGGCTGTAGGGCAATTGATTCGACGGAATCGAGGCGCAGCCTGATATCTCGCCAAAATCCTGCACTCCGTAGTTGCAGACTGAAAAATGGCGGATCCAGCCCAGCGACTTGAGTTCCTGAAGGGCAGCCACCGTGTCGGCGGCCGGAACATCATGGCCGGGCCAGTGAATCTGGTACAGATCGATATAGTCGGTCCGCAGGTTGCGCAGGGACTCCCGGCAGACGGCCCGGATGCGATCCGGCCGGGTTTGCGAGCCACCCAGCTTGGTTGCCACCACCGCCTCGTGTCGGCGGCCCAGGAGGGCTTCGCCCAACACGCGTTCCGATTCGCCGGCCTCGTAGGCCGGGGCCGTGTCGAAGAAGTTGATGCCCGCGTCCAGTGCGGCATGGACCGTGTTGATCGAGTCGCCCCTGTCCTGGAAGCCCCATACCTCGCCTCCGGCAAACGGCCAGCAGCCGAGGGCGATGGAGGACACCGACAAGTCCGTGCTGCCCAGTTGTACGTAGTCCATGGCGGGTCGGTCCTGTTTCTGGTGAAGGGCGTCGCCGATGCGGACAACCGGGACCGGCATCCGGTCCGTCCGTCGCCGGCACTATGGCATCCGAGTGAACCGCGGCCCTGTGCCGTTGCGTCGACAGCTAGGTGTCCAAGGACAGGGTTTCCACGGACTTGACGTTTTTCAGCAATGAAATGGCCCTTTCGGCGATGTTCCTGATGCGGGTCGTGTTGTAGCTCGTGGGCGACAGCGGATGCCGGAAGCCGGGGTCTCGGTTGAGCATGTCGGCCACTTCGCTTGGGGAGCGGGGCGCCAAGCCTTCGGTTCCCTCCAGCAGGCTCATGATCTTGGTTGCCAGCTCGGTAGGTTGTTCCGACACCGCAGAGTCCCCCGATGCCTTGCGCGAAGCCGCGTCCTTTCGAATCGACTCCACGTAGGAACTGGTGAACTGCCGGGACGGCAGCAGCGCCAGCATGGCCGGATCGCGGTTGAACATCGTGGCGATTTCGCTGGTCTTGCGCAGTTCCTCGCCTTCGAGGCCGTACAGTAGCCGCATTACCGTCCGGTCGGGTTCCGGCAGCTTGTCCACCTGTTCGTCAATGTTGCCGATGACTTCCTGTTTCAGGGCCTCGCCTTCGGGGGACTCCGTCCGGTCGTCCGACAGGAGTTCGTGCTGATCCCTTTCCTCGTCGTCGACGAATGCGTCTAGGCTGGACGGGGATTGCCGTCCGTACGTTTGAAGTTCCTTGACGTTTTCCTCGATCCTTCTCAGGTGTTCCCGGTCCGTGGCCGAGGCCTGTTCCCCGTTGCCCTGGAGCCTGGCCACAACATCCTCCATGTCGGATTGCGCCGCCAGCAACCGGAGGGCAACCTCGCGCACGGTGGGTTCCCGCCCCAGCTGATTCTGCAGTTCCTCGGCCGCGACGCGGAAGTGGCGGATTTCGGCGCGCTTGTGCACGGGCAGGCGAATGGTTCGGTCCTGGTTGGCGATGGCCTGCTGGACAGCCTGCCGGATCCAGTAGACCGCATAGGTGGACAGGACCGTCGTGCGGTTCAGGTCGAACTTGGCAATGGCCTTGAGGAAGCCCAGATTGCCTTCCTGTTCCAAGTCGCTGAGTGTCATGGAGTTCAGCGAGGACCGGTATTGCTGGCACACCCTGAGCACGAGGCCGCGATTGCGCGTCAGAAGGGTTGATTCGGCTTCCGACTTCTTGGCGACAAGCAGTTCCTTGGCGGTCTTGTCGGGCGCGTCCGGATGGGCCTCCAGCCATGACTGGGCCTGCATGCCTTCCTGAACGGCGTGCAGGAGTTGGGTTGTTTCCTCCCGGCTGAGCAGCCGGTCCTCGGCATTTTCCTGAAGACTGACGATGTCTTCGATGTCCTCTGTGATGGCCTGGACTTCCAGGCCTTCTTCCGACTGGACATCCTCGGCGGCCGCGTCGGCGTCGGAGAGCGTGATGCCGCGGTGGTGCAACTCGTCCATCAGCCAGATGAACAGGTGGTCCTCAAGGTACAGATCCAGGCCCAGATCCGTACACTGCTCCTCCAGCCACGCCAGACTGAGCGATGTCGCCGTCACGCCGTCAAGCAGACGGACCAGCGGGGCGAAGCGTTCGGGAGTCGCGGTCATGGCATTCGAAACAAACATGCGTTCGCGGACGGACCGGGCTTGACCGGCAATACAGCCCCGAAACGGAACGGGGAGCGGGAATGTGGGTAAGGAGGGACTCGAACCCCCGACCTCACGGATGTGAACCGTGCGCTCTAACCAGCTGAGCTACTCACCCGGAATGCATATTTTAGCAAACTTGCAACAGCCGTTCAGGGTTGCCGCGGCATAATACGGGCATGCGAATCCATTCCCCTGCGCACCGCCCGATTTTGGCCCGCCTTCCTGTCAAGCCGCCCCGCGCCCGCGACTTGTCCGCCGGCCGCCATCTGCTGCGGTTTCTGCTTGCGTTCCCCTTGCTGCTGGCGGTTTGCGGTGCCCTGGCCGGACTGGCGGTGCCACCGGTCGTTCCCGAGGACCTGACGGTCACCGCCGACAGTTTCTTCCGCAACTATGTGTTTGTCTGGCTTGCCGAGGTGCTGGAGACTGCGATCTGGGTGTTCTTCAACCTGGCGACGCCCGCCTCCTGAAACGGGCAGGGCCGGGGGATCGCCACCGGAGAACGACTATTTTTCCATGGCTTTGAGTGCGTTGTAGACGGGCAGGGGTGTCCAGTCGTTGTTGACAATGCCCCACTGGGCCCGTTCGGTCTTGTCCGCGATGACGCGGAAGTTCAGGTTCCACAGGATGGCGGGCCCGGACCAACCCCATGCCTTCATCATCTGGAAGGCTTCGACCGTCCAACGGGCCTGCTCGTCGAAATCATTGTCGTTGGCATAACCGTACGCCTCGTGGTAGGCGCCGCCGGCGGCCCAGCCGAACTCGGTCGGCCAGATGGGCAGGTCCACACCGTACTGCAGCGCGATGTCGCGGTAGCCCTCCATCGTGGAGCGGAAGCTCCATGAGTGGTGGGGGTGGTCGCAGGCCCCGTTGAAGGTATTGCCCGACTGGACGATCGCGGCGCACCCATCCTGCCAACGCACATTGGCCGGCACGTTGTATCCGCTGGGATGGGCACCGATGGCGTCCACATGCCTGGCCAACCCGTTGGCCAGCATCTGTTCCAGGTAGGTGAAGTCGTCAATCGCCAGGACAAATCCGTCCGGCCGTTCGACCGTACCGGCCGGCGTCAATGCCCCGCTGACGATGTACATGGAGGGGCAGGCCGCACGGATTGCCTGCGATGACGGAATCAGCATTTTGACATAATCGGCTCCATTCAGAGAGAGATTGCCCCACTCGTAATGGAGGTTCTGTTCATTCCAGACCTCGATGGCCTTCACTGCCGTGCCGCAATACCGAGTGGCCATGGCGGACATGAAGCTCGCCAGGGCCTGCGGGTCCTCCGGGGGACCTTCCGCGGTCGCGTCGAAGTTGGGTTCCCGGGCCCAGTCCGGCGTGGTCACCACGCTGAAGAGGAGGTCAACGTCGCTGTAGGTGGCGCGGCTCACGAGCAAATCCAGATCCCGCCAGTTGTAGCTGCCCTGTTCCGGTTCAGTGATGTTCCAGCGAATCTGCTGCTTCAACCAGTTGAAACCGAGATCCCGCGTCGCCCACATGATGCGATCGACATCCACGCCGATCATGTGGGCCTGGGTGCCGTATCCGAATTCGATGGGCGGCGGGGCGTCCGGCATGGGGCCGCGCTCCAAGGTTGACGGTTGCGGGATGTCGGCGGAAGCCTGGGGCAGTTCCCTGAAACCGGCCTGTGGCTCCAGGGCCCAGCGTGCGATCCAGGCCGACGCGCCGTCGAGATCCACCCTGAGCCAATTGCCGCTGCTGTTTTGCGCGGTTACCCTGACCTGTGCCTGGGCCGGCAGCCGGTGCACCATGCGGTAAAGGTAATCCGGACCTTCAACTGCCTGAATGGCAAACCGCGTCGTTGTGAGCACGCTGAAGGGGACCGGCGTCGGCGTCGGCGGGTCGGCCTGTTCAACCGGTTCCTCCGGCTGTTCGGGGGCAGGTTGTTCGGGTTGTGCCGGCTCCTGTACCGGTGTCGCCGTAGGCGGCGCGGAGGCACGGCCGTCGCCGTCGCGTCCGCAAGCGGCCAGCAATACTGCCAGTAGCAGGGACACGCACAGGACAACGGGACGACTGGGCGAGGACGATGTCTTCAAAGGAATCTCCCGGGAGCGACGATGAATTGGTTTCGTGAGCAGGGTCGGGACCGGCAACTTCCAAGCATTACTTGGTCATTGCCTTGAGGCTGTTGTAGACCGGCAACGGGCTCCAATCGGAGTTTACGATGCCCCATTGTTCCCGTTCGGTGCCCTGGGCAATGACACGGAAATTCAGGTTCCACAGGATGGGGGCGGCCACCCAACCTTGTTGCTTCATCCATTGATAGGCTTGGACCGTCCAGGCGGCCTGCTCCTGATAGGTATTGTCCAGGGCGTATCCATAATTCTCATGACCGGGTGGCGAAGCAACCGCCCAGCCGAACTCCGTGGGCCATATCGGGATGTTTGGATTTACGGCTTCCACCGCCGCCCGGTACTCTTCCATGGTGCTCCGGAAACTGAACGACCGGTGGGGGCTGTTTCTGTTGCACCCCGCGTCGAAGTTCGCCATGCCCGTGCCTGGAATGATTGAACAGTAGTCTCGCACGGTGGCGTGGGGCGGTACGTTGTATCCGCTGGGATGGGCGCCCACGGCATCGACGTAGTTGAGCATGCCCAGCTGGATCATCTGCTTCAGGTACTCAAGGTCGTCAATTGCCAGGACAAAGCCGTCGGATCTCCGGTTCGTGCCGGCCGGAGTCGGGGCTCCGCTGACCACCAACATGGATGGGCAGGCGGCACGGATGGCGGCCGAAGCCTCCTTGAGCAATTGCACGTATTCCGCCGCACTGATCGGCTTGTTGCCCCATTCGTAGTGCAGATTCTGTTCGTTCCAAACTTCAATGGCCCGGACGGACGAATTGCAGTAACGGGTCGCCAGACTGCCCACAAACCGGGCAAAGGTTGCGTTGTCTCTCGGCGGACCGACTACGTTCGCGTCAAAGCCGGGCTCGCGGGCCCAGTCCGGAGCGGCGAGTACACTCAAGAGGATCGAGACGCCTTTTTGTTCGTCGGCCTCCGCTCGGATCCAGTCCAGTTTTTCAAAGCTGACGTTTCCCGCCTGGGGTTCGAAGATTTTCCACTGAACCTGTTGCTTGATCCAGTTGAAGCCCAATTGCTTGGTGGAGAGTATGGCTTGGGAGATGCCCCCATCCAGCATGTGAGCTTGGACCCCGTAGCCCCAAAGGGCCGACGCAGCCGTGGACGGGCTTGCGGCAGGTGGGGGGACCGGATCCGGTGCAATTGAAATCACGGGAAGCCGGTTGAGTAGCTGACTGCCTTGAATCCAATCGCTGTTCGACGGTGCGTTCACCCACCCAACCGGGCCGGACTCGTCCTCGATCTGCAGCCAAGTGGCTTCCCTGTTGCGGCCGACGATTTCGTAGGTCGCGCCCTTTGTGAGGTTGTCCTCCACGACATTCGAGGTAGGGCTTGGCAGCCGGTGTGCCTGAATTGTCGAACCCGGTCCCGGAACCAGGATGGGCCTGTCCAGCGTTTGCGCGGTCGGTTCCGTCAGACTTGCGACGGTCACGGTCCTGGTGTCGGTGCCGGGAAACCGCCGGCCGTCGATGGCAATGAAGGCTTCCACCTGATAGGTACCGGTTTCCTCCAACGGGAACGCCTTGCTGGTTTCCTCGATTGGAGCCTCAAGGTGGGCATGGTCCTCGCCGGCGAGCATGATGTTGAACTCAACCCGATACTCTGCAGGGGCCGCCACCAATTCGGACGGGGTCGACTTGAACTCGGCCACGGCGTCCCAAACCGCCGGGTCGACATCCAGGCTGTTCGATACGTCCAGGACCACGTTCGAGATGTTGTGCCTGGCCAGGATGCCGAACTTGGCGCGCAAGGCTGTGGCATCGCCCACATACACTTTCTGGGAACCGCCCCTGGTGGTAAGGGTGTACTGATGCAGGATGGGATCGTAGCGCGGCTCCTCCACGAGGGTGCTTCGGTCCAACTGCATCATCAGGTTGTCGCCGACCGCATCGACCGCCAGTGAGCCCTTCATCAGGCCCAAGGCGGACGAAAACGGCAATATCGTCAGTCGCGTATCGGAAACCCCCACGGAGTCGGCGTACAGCGCAATGGTCAGCTTGGATCTTGGAATGCGGCCGGTCGCGTACATCAGTAGCGACTCAAAGGGATAGGAGCCGGGCCTGAAGTCCTCCGGCTCCAGTGGGGCCGGGACCACGATCTGGTCGGCGAATGCGGCCAGTCCGGTCCAGTCGTAGCCCAGGGTGTCCCATTCGGCCTCCGAGACCTGCCGCGGACGTTCCACTTGGACGATCAGCCTGTGGGTGGGATCGTCCGCCTTCAACTCGGCCGCCAACCCGGCCACGAACGCCGTGAAGTTGGGGCCGGCTTCGGGCTGCAGGGAAAGGCCTCCGTAGTTCAGGTACAGCCCGTGGAAACCAAACTCCCTGACCGCGTCGAGGATGGAGCTGGACTGGTTCTGCAGCTGGCCGCCACTGGACAGCATGTTGATGAGAAGGTCGGCCCGCACCGTGCCGTTGGCTTCCGTGTTGCCGATCCCGAGCAGGACCGGTTTGGAGGATGTATCAATCTGCACAATTTCGCCTTCCAGGCCGCCGTCCCCCCTCAGCATGCTGAATGCAACCCCGACCCGATCGACCACTTCACGGGCGGCGCTGGGTGCCGGGCGCTGGTCGGCGTCCATCAACAGCGTCAGGTCCGAAAGCAGCGAAATGTCGTCCTGCACCAGCAAGAGGTTGTCGGGCACATGGCCCAACCGGGATTCGATTTGCAGCGCCGACCGCACGATTGTTGATGGCACCGTCTGCCAACGACCATCCCTCCACGTGACCAGCTTGAGGCGTTCAAAGGCCGTGATCGCTTCCGGAATTGGCATCTGGATGGTGGCGCGTTGGCTGTCGCCGCCCCGGAAGTCAATCAGGAACAGACTGCTCTTGGCCTTGAGGCCGGCCATGCCCAGCGCGTCCACTCCTGCCTGGAACCGGGCGGCATCGCCTCGCATGTTTCCCAGATTGTCCATGGGGATACCGGTGAGGACCACGCTGGCATCGGCGGTCATGTCCTCCGGCAGGAAGATTACGGCGATGCCCCTGGTCTCATCGGTGATCAGGCCTCCCTGCGAGTCGATGTGCGCCCGGTTGTCTCCGAGGTCGGGAAGTCCCAGTTCCAGGCCCAGGCGAGCCGGAAGGTTGAACGGCGGGAGGATCAGTACGGTCGCTGCCAGCAGGACCAGCACGACGGTGGAGACCGCGCGAAGCGAACCGTCAAAGAATTCCTTGAACATGCGGGTGGGTCCGTGGGGTTGGAGGAATCGCGGGTGGAGGAGGCCGGCCTGGACGGTGCCATGTCGAAACTGCCGGCCGGTCCCGGGGGCCTTGACGGGCCCCCTTGTCTGAACGGGCAACTCCGTCACGAGAGCGGAACTGTGGCCTGTGGCAACCGATGGTCAGTCTGTGGCGTGGGGAGAGCGGCGGGTCGTTGGCAATGCAGGACATTATATAGCCGTGATCCGGGCCGAGTCCGGTCCCTGCCCTCAGTGCATGGTGCACGGCGGGTTGGGGTTGCCTCGGCATGTCGGCCTACGCAGTGTACCCAAATCCCGCGGCGTTCAAACCCTGAGTTCGACCGGTCACCGCCAAGCAACTTGACTCCCCGGCTTGGGGTTGCATACACTCCCCGCAAGCGCGGCGGCTGAATGCCTGCATTGCCCACAGTCTGCGCTCCCCAGTAAGGAGATTTTCAGTCCATGTACTCCGCCGAAAGTCGCATCATCAAGGCCCGACAGTATTTTGAGGAGCGTGATGAGCGAATTCGCGTGGAATCGCTAAGGTGCACGTTCGAGGGGGAACACTCCAGTCACGTGATCGAATACGAAAATCACGTGTGGAAGTGCGACTGCGAAGAGTTCCTGAGAACGTTTGTCTGTGCCCATATCATGGCTATCGAGAAGACCTTGGGAGCCGGTGTTTCTCCGGCCGTGATGCCGGAAACCGCTTCCTGATCCGCCGCGCGTGCCGGCGGCCTTCCGAGTCGGTGGGCCAACGCGGGTTGTCTCCCAGGGGATTGAGCTGCGGCAACGTCCGCGTCCCTGATTCAGAGCCGGCAACGGGACGGTCCGCCACCGGCTTGTCATTGAGCTGATGGCCCACATCTCCATTGTCGGAACCGGTTACGTCGGGTTGGTGGCGGCAGCCTGTTTCGCAGACCTTGGCAACCGGGTGGTCTGCGTCGACATCGACGCAGACAAGATCGCCGCTCTGCGGTGCGGAAAGGTACCCATATGGGAGCCCGGTTTGCAGGAGTTGGTCGCGCGCAACACCGCAGCCGAGCGTCTGTTCTTCACCACCGACTATCGGGACGGGCTGGCGGGATCACAGTTCATCTTCCTGTGTGTGGACACGCCGTCGCTGGATGACGGCCGTCCCGACATGCGGCGGGTGGAGGCGGCGGTCACCTCCATCGCGGCATCCGTAACACACCCGGTAGTCCTGGTCAACAAGAGCACGGTTCCCGTTGGGACCGGCGAATGGGTCGAGGAGCGGCTGGCCTCGGGCAAGTTGGCCGGCAGTCCGGTGTCGGTGGCCAGTTGCCCTGAGTTTCTGCGCGAGGGGTCGGCGGTCCAGGACTTCATGCATCCGGATCGCATCGTGATTGGCTGCCCCTTGCCGGATGTGGCCCGCCGGGTGGCCGATCTCCACAAGCCGCTGGCGGCGCCGTTGGTGTTCACGGACTTGCGAACCGCCGAGCTGATCAAGTTCGCCAGCAATGGCTATCTGGCCACGCGCATCAGTTTTGTCAACCACATCGCCCGGCTGTGCGAAGCCACCGGGGTGGATGTTCAGGATGTGGCGCGGGGCATGGCCTTGGACAGTCGCATTGGCGACGCAGTTCTGTCCCCGGGCCTTGGATTTGGCGGCAGTTGCTTTCCCAAGGACTTGCGGGCACTCAGGTATCTGGGCCGCAGCTATGGGATCGACACCGCACTGCCGGACGCGGTCCTGTCCATCAATCGTGCGGCCCGCGCATGGGTATCGGAGCAGGTGCGGGCACTGTTGGGAGAGCGCGTGCGCGGGGCCGAGATTGGCCTGCTCGGCCTGGCCTTCAAACCGGGTACCGACGACCTGCGCGAAGCGCCTGCGATGGACATTGCCAGGGAGTTGCAACGCGCGGGCTGCACAGTCAGGGCATACGACCCGGCTGCCCTGGACAAGGCCTCGGCGCTCCTGCCGGAACTGGTGCCGGCCCGCAACGCGTGGGAACTGGCCGAGGGAGCCGATGTCCTCGTGATTTGCACCGAGTGGAACGAGTTTCGGCACTTGGACATGCAGCGCATCGCGTCGATCATGCGACGCCGGATTCTGCTGGACGGGCGCGGTGTCTGCGATCCGGCGGCCATGCGGAAACTGGGCTTCGTCTTTCGCGGCATTGGCCGCGGCCAGGCATGGGAACAGGGGATGGGGCCGCGTGCTTAGGACCGGGGTCGACCTGCTCAGCCTGGAACGGTTTGCCAAGGTCCGCGACAGGTTTGGCGAGCGTTTCCTGAACAGAGTCTTCACTCCCCTGGAACGGGAGCAGTGCGGTCACAGTGTACAATCGCTGGCTGGCTGTTTTGCCCTTAAGGAAGCGGTATCGAAAGTGCTTGGCACGGGGCTGTGGCGGTCCGGAGTGGCGTGGCAGGACATCGAAATCCTGCGCGATCAGGTTACCGGTGAACCGGGCCTCCGCCTCAGCGACCACGCCCGGGCCGTGGCCGAGGCGCGCGGGGTGGACACATGGTCGATTAGTTTGTCCCATGACGGTCCCTGGGTGCTCGCCTTTGTCGTGGCCGTCCGGCAATGAAGGTGTCGCCTCCTGCCGAACCGCAAACCCGCGAGGAAACCTCTTGACATGACCAAGTACATCTTTGTTACAGGCGGCGTCGTGTCCGGCATCGGCAAGGGTGTGGTTGCGGCCTCAATCGGAGTGCTGATGCGCAGCCGCGGCCTGAGCGTGGGCGCCCTGAAACTGGATCCCTACCTGAACGTCGATCCCGGAACCATGTCGCCGTACCAGCACGGCGAGGTGTTCGTCACCAATGAAGGTGCGGAGACGGATCTCGATCTGGGTCACTATGAACGCTTCATCGGCAGTAGTTTGTCGTCCCTGAGCAATGTGACCAGTGGACAGATTTACGCTGATCTGATCAGCGACGAGCGGAGCGGTGCCAAGTACCTGGGCGGCACCATCCAGGTGGTACCGCATGTAACGGACCAGATCAAGGCAGCCATTCGCGATTCGTTCCGCGACGACGATCCGGACGTGGCATTGATCGAGATCGGCGGCACCGTCGGCGACATCGAGGGGCTGCCGTTCCTGGAGGCCATTCGCCAGATGTACAGCGAGATCGGTCCGTCGAACTCGTTGTTCGTGCACGTGACGCTGCTTCCGTACCTGCAATCCTCCAAGGAACTCAAAACCAAACCCACGCAGCACAGCGTGAGGACGCTGCGCAGCAACGGCCAACCGCCCGATGTCATCGTGTTGCGCAGCGATCTGCCGATACCGGCCGAACTCATGGACAAGGTGGCCTTGCACTGCGATGTGGCCCGCGGCGCGGTGATTCCCTTGGAGACGGCATCAACCCACTACAGCGTCCCGCTGGCGCTGGAGGAAGCAGGGCTGGGCCGGTGGATTGCCGATCACTTCCGGTTGCGTCAGTACCGGGCTCCCAGCGGCGAATTGGAACATCTGCGGGCCTATGTGGATGCCAGCACGGGGGACCATCCGCCGGTGACGATCGGCATCGTCGGCAAGTACGTGTCCCTGGAGGATGCCTACATCAGCGTCAAGGAGGCCCTGGATCATTCATGCGCGGACCTGGGCCGCCGGCTTGATCTCAGGTGGATCAACTCCGAACTGCTGGAGGCGGCGGATCCCGCGACATACCTGGAGGGCCTGGCCGGCATTGTGGTGCCGGGTGGTTTCGGACCGCGGGGCATTGAGGGCAAGGTGGCCGCGGCCGCCTATGCCCGGCGCAACCAGGTTCCGTATCTGGGGCTGTGTCTCGGCATGCAGGTGATGTGCCTGGAACTGGCGCGCGATGCGCTCGGTGCCCCCCAGGCCAACAGCACCGAATTCGATCCGCTCACTGCGCACCCCGTCATCGACCTCATGCCGGATCAGGTCTCCGTGGTCGACAAGGGCGGAACCATGCGGCGGGGCAGCTACCCGTGTCGCTTGGAGGAGGGGTCCATTGCCGCCGACGCCTATGCGCGCCTGGGGTTGGGGCCCAACATCACCGAACGCCACCGCCACCGCTACGAGTTCAACAACAAGTATCGGGAGCCACTTGAGGAGGCGGGTCTGAGACTGTCGGGCCAGTCGCCGGACGGCCGACTGGTTGAGATTGCGGAACTGGAAGGCCATTCCTTCATGGTTGGCTGCCAGTTCCATCCGGAATTTCAGAGCCGACCGACGGAACCGCATCCGTTGTTCCGCCGGTTTGTTGAGGCGGCGGTGGAATTTCCGGACGCCTCCCTGCGGGATGAGGTGGCCCAATTGCTCGACGTTGGCGGTGACGCCGACGACTAGCGTTCCATTGTTTCGCGCAGGGGGCCGTTGTCCGCGCAGCAGGCGCCTGCGCCCAGACCAGGGTGGTTGACTATGGCCGGACATTCCAAGTGGGCGAACATCAAGCGCCGCAAGGGTGCCGTGGATGCCGCGCGCGGCAAAATCTTCACGCGCCTGACGCGCGAAATCCAGGTGGCGGCACGCGCGGGCGACGATCCCGACGCCAACTTCACACTGCGCCTGGCGGTGGAACGGGCGCGGGCGGAGAACATGCCGCGGGACACGATCGACCGCGCCATCCGCCGCGGCGCCGGCAAGGACAAGGACGCCGCCCAGTATGAGGAAGTAACCTACGAGGGCTATGCCCCCCACGGCGTGGCGTTGCTGATCGAGTGTTTAAGCGACAACCGCAATCGGACCATTGCCGAGGTGCGGCGGGTCTTCAACCGGGCCAATTCGGCCCTGGCCGAACCCAACGCCGTGGCTTGGCAGTTCACGCGTCGCGGCCTCATATTGGTTGAAGCGGACGCGGGGGAGGCCGAACTCGATGGCGAGGACGTGTTCATGGAAGCATTGGAGGCCGGTGCCGAAGACATCGAGGAGGATGACGGCACGTTCGAGATCTACACGGAGGGCACCGAGTTGGCACAGACCGCGGACAACCTGCGCCAAGCCGGTCTTCCGGTTCGGTCCGTCGAGCTGATCATGCACCCCAACCAGACCATCGACCTGGCTCCGGGCGACGCCATGCCGGTTCTGCGGATGGTGGAGGCACTGGAGGACCTGGACGATGTCAAGCAGGTGTTCCACAACCTGGCCCTCACCCCCGAAGTCCTCACGGAGATGGCCGGCTAGGACCGATGCATGTCCCTGGTGCTTGGCATTGACCCCGGCATTGCCCGGTTGGGTTACGGTCTGGTGCGGGAGCGGCCGGACCGTTCGCTCGGCTTCGTGGACTGCGGAGTGATCACGACACCTGCGGACTGGGAACTGGAAGATCGGCTGCAGGAAATCTACTCGGACATCGGGGCCCTGCTGGACGAACACCGTCCCGAGGCCGTGGCCATGGAGCAGCTCACCTTCGGCAGCAACAGTCCGACGGCCTTCGCGGTGGGCTGCGTTTGTGGTGTGGTCATGTCCAACGCCGCTGCGCGCGGGATGAAGGTGTCGCTGTATGCACCGGCTCAGGTCAAGCAGCAGTTGACCGGAACGGGCCGGGCCGACAAGCAACAGATGCAGCAGATGGTCCGGCTAACCCTGGGGCTCGACGCGATTCCCCGCCCGGATGACGCGGCGGACGGGCTGGCGGTGGCCCTCTGCCATCTGTACCGGCAGAAGTTCCGGACGGTGGTGTTTCAGCAGACAGGGGGGCCGACACGATGATCAGGCGGTGTGCGGGAACGGTGGTCGGAGCCGATGACAGCAGTGTGCACATTGCCTTGGCTTCGCTTCCCGATCTGGTGCTGGAAATCAACGTGCCCCAGATCCACCTGTCCAGTCTGACGACCGGCAGCGAAGTGGAACTGCATACCTACCTCCATGTGCGGGCCGAGGAGCTAAGCCTGTACGGTTTCCCGAACGAAGGGGAACTGAGGGTGTTCCAGAGATTGATCAGGGTCAGCGGGGTCGGTCCGCGGGCGGCCTGCAGTCTGTTGGGTTCGCTTGGCCCTGCGGAACTGGTCCAGGCGATCCTGTCGGATCAACCCCAAATGATTGCCCAGGCTCCCGGAATCGGCAGGCGCACGGCCCAGAAGATCATTCTGGAACTGAAGGACCGCGTGGAGGACCTGGTGGTCGCTGCGGAGATGCCGGCTCCCGCCGCGGCACCTGATCGGGAACTGATTCAACTCCTCGTGGACATGGGATTCCCGATCGCACAGGCTAGCCAAGCGGTCTCCCAAGTTCCGGAAGATGTCGAGGCGATAGAAGACCGCCTGAAGGCGGCGCTGCAGGTACTGGGATGAAGCCCCATGGCAATCTGCTGTGAGAGGGAGAGTGTCCCTGAACCAGGAAGAACTCGGTTTCAGGCATGGTATATCCAATGATGGCGGAGTGCCAGTGTTTCTGATTTCCAGGGTGGCGGTTACAGCTCCGCGTCACCGGGGCTTTTGCCTATGGCATGGGGCAATCAGTTTGGCGCGCATGTGCAACACTCCAATCACCGGTCCTTGTTTGTTGGTTGACTCGACAACCACCAGGTTGGTGAACGAGCCACAGTCACCACCTCACCCAAACCAAAGCCCTGCCATGTCTGAACGTTTGCATTCTCCATTGGTCAAGACTGCCGGTTCACCTGTGGACAGGGAGGTCGGCCGCCCGGCTGTAATCTGTCAGCGCTCGTCAATCAGATCACGGACTTGGTTGCGGATGCGGGTCAACCGGGACCGACGGTATCTCGCTCCTAGGGCGCGGATTGGGACTGGAACGTTGTTGGCGGTTCTCTTGTGGCTCCTCCTGTTTGGCCCGGTATTGGCAGCGAATCCATGCGCCCAAACAAGACAGGATGAGTCCTGGGTGGATCAGGGTGTTGATGCGGTTGCCGGTGCCTGTTCCACTATTGTGCTCGAACCGCTGGAATTGGCTTCCAATTGGTTCGATGATCTGTTCAACAGGGAGCCGCCACTGGATGACGGCCAGATTGAACTTGAGATTGTTGATGTAAACCAGTGGGAGTTCCTTGATGACACCATCAAGGTGCGTTTTCGGGACGTGGGACTGACCGCTGACATGCCTCGCCGGACCGAGGCGGAAGCCGAAGCCTTGTACGAAGAAGTTCCCGGTACCACCCGGGCCTTGGGCGAAGAGCGTCTACTGGAGTTTCTCGACACCCATGCCTTGACCTACGTGACGCCGATTGACGATGTCGTACGTCTAGCCGATGCCCCGGACAATCTGGTGTGGGAACTGCAGTCCTTGAATGAGGCGCGAGGTGAACGGCCGATGACGGCCGAAGAGTTGGCTGCAGCAGTTATTGCACTGGGACGCAAGGAACAGGAAGCTGTCTCTCTCTCCGGCCAAACCTGGTATGTGCTGAATCGGGATCCGGGGTTTATGGATTGGTTCAAACAGCTGGGCTTGGACGACCGTACCCGAACCCAGGCAGAGGCGTTAGAGCTATACAAGACGATCCCCGAAGCCTTCCGCAATGAGGGCATCTGGGCGGTCTGGCATTTTCTGCAAGTCCATGCCCTGACCTATCGCCTGCCAGTTGGGGCCGATCCGCAGCTGGCGAGTTCCTTCGGCAATGTGGTGTGGGAGGACCACCGGGCACATGCAAACCGAAGGGGTCGTCCCATGACGGCTTCGGACATCGCGGCGGCTGAACAAGCACTGTGGGCGAAAAGCGTGACGGCCGGGCATCCATCCAGTAGAACCTGGTACAGGCTCCTCCAAGATCGTGAAGCCTTGGATTGGTTGAGCGTGGCAGGGGAGCAGACCCTGACCGGATTCACCGGTACGCTGGCGGAGGTGCGGGAGGTGTACGAGTCGATGCCTGAACTGGTTCGGGTAGCGGGACCTGATGCAGTCCGCATGTACCTGACCATCCACAGTCCGGTCCCACACGTCCGGATTGATTCGCAGGGATTCGGCAGCTTGGTACTTGCCGCGCGCGATCGCCGTGGACAACTTGGTGTGGGAGGCACACGAGTTGGCAGAAGGCCGCGGACCGCGCGCGATGACGTTTATCGAAATTGATGCGGCCGAACAGGTGCTGAGGACTAGATTCGAAGCCGCAGAGAGCTCAATGGCACTTGGATTTGTTCCCGAGATCCAACTTCCACAGCCGGTGCTTGGGGACATACCAGGCGACGTTCGCGGACGGTTGGCCCGATTGGGTCTGACATCCGATCAGCCGGATAGGATGCCTTCGGAGATTCTTGCCATCTACGCCTCAATCCCAGCTCCGGTCAGAGTTCGGGGCAAGGACCAAGTGGAAGACTTCCTGGATCGTTTCACCATTTCCCATCCGGTGCCGGCGGCATTTGAGCCCGGGCACCGGGTTGCACCGGCGGCATTCGTGTGGGACAAACATGGAACGGTTCGTGCACGGGGGCATCGCCCCATGTCGCCCGAAGAGATCCTGGCCGCCAAGTCACTGATTTTGAGGGTTGCTGCGGGGAGCATGCCCATGGCGACATGGTCGGTGCTCAAGAACAACCCGGAGTTCAGGCTCCATTTTGATCAACTGGAGGATGATTTGTCGGTACCGGAGGAGATCAATGTGCTTGACCTCTACCTAACCATCCCCCGGTCTGTTTTGCTGCTGGGTCCTGACACAGTCCTTCGATTCCTATCTGAGTTTGGCCTCTCCCTAAAGCGGCCCGTATCCGAGTTTCTGGTCTTGGCAAATGTCCCGACCCAACTGGCTTGGGAGTCCAAGGAGTTCACCGCCGCGCGCGACGACCGCAATTTGATGACCCAGGAGTCGGAATCAGACAACGGGCCTGCAGGAGTGCCGTTCTTCTCTGTGGAAGGGGACAGTTGGGACACATTGGATGTCTCGCTGCAGCAACGGCTAGCCTTCGTGGGGCTGACATCCAACTCCCGGTACCGCACGGTTGACGAAACCGTTGCCCTGTACAGGTCCATTCCCGCAGCCGTGCGGGATCAGGGCAATGAAGCCGTCTGGGATTTCCTGGAAATTCACACCGTGTCCAAGAAAATTTCGCTGGCGGAGTTGCGGGAAGTGGCTACCAGTTCCCGCAACAGTGTGTGGGAATCATCCGCCGCCGCCCGTGCGCGGGGTGATAGGCCTGCCACCGAGGAAGAAATTGCCGAGGCCAGACAGGATCTAGTCGAGACCTACATTCAAGATCTGGAGGTCTTGAAGGCGGACGGAGTCGCCGCAGGTCTAGTAGCCGGAATATATGTGGGCAGTCGGTACGTGCTACCCAGACTCCAGTCACCACCGCCTCCTGTAACCGCCAGCGGAACCTGGGGCACACTGGAGCCACTGCTGCGCCAGCGATTCGAGGGGCGTGGCATACCGGTGGGTTTGCCGCGCCGCACGGCCTTGGAGGCGCAAGCTCTGTACGAAACTGTGCCATCGTCAATTCGCGTGCAAGGCAACGCCGCGGTTCGGGATTTCCTAGACACCCATGCCTTGTCCTATCGCAAACCGGTAACCGAGTTTCCGGATTTGGCAAGGGTACCGGGCAACACTGTCTGGGAGCCCTTGGATGTGGCAAATGCTCGCGGCAATCAGCCGCTGACCGCCTGGGAGGCGTATCAGGCCAGACGGTCCACTGCCAGAGCAGCCAGATTAGCCACGACCCGCAGCGGCATGACCTGGGTGGCCCTTAACGAGGATCAGGCGTTTGTGAACAACTTCAAACGTCGAGGATTGAGTGGCCTTAACCGGACTTGGACACAAGCAGAAGCTAAAAATTTGTACAACAAGATTCCACTGGGGGTCCGGAATCAGGGACCGGATGCCGTCAAGACATTCCTAGCCGAGTACGACCTGTCCCATATCGAGTCGGTTTCAGGAAATCCTGCACGGGCCAAAGACTTGAAAAATGTGGTTTGGGAGGATCCTTCTCCGAACAGGACGCGTCGCGCGAACAACATGAGCCGATCGGATTTGTTCAAAGCTCGTGGGAACTTGGCACGCGAAGGATTGCAGGCTGGCTCGCGCTCCAATCGTACTTGGTACACCATCGCTCAGGATCCGGAACGTCTGGCGAAGATCCGACAACTGGGATTGCCGGAAGGTCAACTCCATACCCGGTTTGATGCCAAGGCCATGTACGAGAAAATCCCTCGCGGAGTCCGGGAACTGGGAGTGGATCAGGTTGATGAGTTCATCAAGGAATTCGATCTTTCCCACAGGCTGGGCCGTTCCGTGAGGGTCAATGACGACATCGACATCACCTGGGAAAAGAGGCGCAACAAACTGAAACGGGGGACTGACCCCATGTCGGACAGGCAGTTCAACAATGGTCGCAGGGCTCTTGCCGATGAAGTTTCCACAGCTTCCAAGTCGCTCAAAGAGGTGAAAAACATTGCCCGGAAGGCTGCACTCAAGACGGCGGCCCGTGGTGCCCTGATGGGTGGTTTAGGGGGAACCGTACTCGAGCTTCCGGTTTCTGGAGTTGAAAGCTTCTTCGAATGGCACCACGGCCGCATGACAGCAGAAGAGGCCATTGTGCAGGCAGCAGTCAACACTGGTGTGTCCGCGGCCGCCGGTGCAGGTATTGTGTTGGCGATGTCCGCTGCAGGACCTGCTACAACCACGCTTGCAGCGTCGTATGCAGCCTCGTTTCCAATTACTGCAGGTATTGTGGCGACAGCAACCCCTGTGATTGTGCCGGTTGTTGTAGTAGTGGGAGTCGGGTCTACACTCGTGTTCGTTGTTCACCGAATTTGTACAGTAGCCCAACCCGAGACTGCTGCGGCTTAACGAGTCAACCCTGATCGCATGGTTGTGTTCTTCGACAGCGTTTGAGCGGGGACAGGAGGTCCGCGTTCTTGCAACTTGGTGCTCGGTACCGTGGCGGCTCCGTGGTCAGTTACTGCGAGCATTACCCCCTGAAACCGCCTCAGGGCGGTTTCAGGTCTTCTGGCCATCTGTGACTTGGCCATTTTTGACAGCGCGCGGCACCCGGACTTACGATTTTCGGCAATGGCAAGACAGTAGCGGCGGAACAATATGGCGGACGTGACCAGCCTGCGCAAAGGCAATATCTTCGTGGAGGGCGATGTCCTCTGGCGCGTGATGGAGTTCCATCACATCAAGATGGCCCGGGGTGGTGCCACCATCCGGTTGAAGGTTCGCAACGTGCGGACCGGCTCCCTGGTCGAAAAGACCTTCAACAATGGTGCCAGGGTCGAGGATGTGAGGTTGGAAGGCCGCACCATGGAGTACCTCTATCCCGAAGGCGACCAGTACGTGTTCATGGACACCAACACCTATGACCAGGTGTCCTTGACGCAGGAGATCCTGGGTGAGGCCTTGAACTACCTGTCCGACAACCAGACCCTGGAAGTCGAGTTCTACGGCGAGGAGGCTTTGGGGGTGACGCTCCCGACAACCGTGGACTTGCAGGTCACATGGGCCGAAATGGCGGTCGCGGGCGACACCGCCAACAACCCGACCAAGGCCGTGGAACTGGAATCGGGACTGAAGCTCCAAGTTCCCATGTTCGTCAAGGATGGCGACACCATTCGGGTGGACACCCGCGACGGACGGTACGTGACCCGGGTATAATCGCCGGACAGGCGATCATTTCGCCGCTGTAGCTCAGTTGGTAGAGCGACGCTCTCGTAAAGCGTAGGTCATCGGTTCGAGCCCGATCAGCGGCTTTTTTGTCCTGGCAGCCACAACAGGTTGTTCGTTAATCCAGGGAAGTGGTCCATGGCCCGCATGGTGCATTGCGTCAAGCTCAACCGCGAGTTGGAGGGGTTGGACAAACCGCCTTACAAGTCGGAGATCGGCACGCGCATCTACAACGAGATTTCGAAGGACGCTTGGCAGATGTGGATGACCCAGTCGGTGATCCTGATCAACCACTACGGGCTGAGCCTCGGCGACCCCAAGGCACACGACTTCCTGATGTTGCAGATGGAGGACTTCTTCTTCGGTCCGGACGCTCCCATGCCGGAAGGCTGGACCCCCGAAGGTGTGCCCGGCTCGGGTATCCCGCAGCAGTCCAAGGGATCGCCCTTCTAGTCGGTGTTCGGTCCGCCGGCTTCCTCCGGCTGGGAACGAGACCGGCAGGAGGCATCCACCCCGCGCCCCGATTTACCCGGGGCGGACAGCGGACACTGTTCCCAACCCTCTGTTCGCGGAGTCGTCAGTATTCAATTCGCCCGGACTGTCGAAACCCGCGGCTCAACTTGCCGCCAGCGGGATTTCCGGTTCGATGCGTATGTCCAGACATCCGTGGGCATCGCGCAGGGCCTGTTCCACGTCTTCGGGACCCGGCCCGGAAGCGAAGATGAACCCTAGGTAGCTGTTCCCTTCCGGCAGTGCCCGCAGGCTGCTGCCCGGCCGGGCGGTGATTTCCACGTCGTTCACCAAGTCGACGGCTTCGGCCTTGCAGACCCCGTCCACCGCGCACAGACTCCCGGATGCGGGGATGGGGATCATCATGACCCCCTGGGCGGTGTCGCGATTCCGATGCAGTGACAGCGGCAGGCCGCAGGCCTGTTGCAATATCAACGCCTCAAGCGACGCCCCCGCATCAAAGCGCAGTGTGCGCGAGCAGAGTCCGCCGATGGACCTGCCGGCCAGTTCCAGAATCCAAACGCCTGCATCATTGATCCGCATTTCGGCGTGGATCGGCCCGAACCCCAAGCCAAGTGCCTCGGCTGCCTGTTGTGTGGCTTGGTGCACGGCTTCCTGCGTGCCGGCGGGAAGGCGCGAGGGAGTTACATAAATGGTTTCCTCAAAGAATGGACCCTCCAGCGGATCCGGCTTGTCGAAGATGGCCAGCACCTTGAGTTCGGATCCGTGGGCCAGTGCCTCGACGGCCACTTCCACGCCCGGAATGTAGCTTTCCATCAGGAAATCGGGCCGGGGCCGGTTGGGGCCGCTGCCGATGATTGCGGTCAGTCGGGCCACAGCCTGCGGCAACTCCTCCGGGGTGTCGATGCGCATCACCCCCTGGGAACCATTGGCTCCGAGCGGCTTGATAATCAGGGGAAATCCCACATCGGCGGCCGCGTCCAGCGGATCCCTATCCGCTGTCACAAGCTGGAACCGTGGACAGTTCAGTCCACCCTCGGCGAGCACCCGTCGCATGTGGTGCTTGTTGCTGGCCGCCAGCGCCGCCTCGGGGGAGTTGTGTGGCAGTCCCAGTTCCAATGATGCTGCCGCAGCCAACAGGGAACCGCTGTCGTCCACCGCCAGGATGGCGTTCAATGGGTGGGTTCGGTGCAGGTCTCCGATCAGCGGCGCGCAGGCCTCGAAGTTGGTAAACGGAAATCCCCATCCGTGGGTTCCATCGCGTGCCAGCTCCCACGGCATGTCGAGGGCGGTCGAAGCGTGCACCCCCAAACCTGCGGCGGCATCCAGGAATGGTCGGAGTCGATAGGAACCCGGTGTCCCCAACAACAACACGTGGCCGGCCTCGCACCAGCCTTGTCCTCGGGGTGTCATGTGGGTTGCTGGACCGCCGTCCGGCCCCGACCGCCTGGCGATGGTTTACGCCACCTTGGCGGTCGCGAGTTTGTGCGCAAACTGCTTGCGGAACTTGGCAACCTTGGGTTCGACCACCGCCCTGCAATATCCCTGGTAGGGATGGTTCGCGTAGTAGTCCTGATGGTAGTCCTCCGCTTTGTAGTAGTCGCCCAGCGGCACGAGTTCGGTTACCAACGGCTTTGCCCAAATTCCTTCAGCAGTGATCTGATCCATGGTCGCCTGGGCCGCGTTCCGTTGCGCCTCCGAGTGATGGAAAATCGCAGAGCGGTACTGTGTGCCCACATCCGCGCCCTGTCGGTTCAGGGAGGTCGGGTCGTGGATTGTGAAGAAGACGGCCAGGATCTCGTCCAGTGACGTCACATCGGTGTCGAACGTGACCTGGACAACCTCGGCGTGCCCCGTGCGACCGGTGCATACCTGCTCGTAGGAGGGGTTTGCGACCGTGCCGCCCGTATAGCCCGATTCGACATGTTCCACCCCTTCCATAATCAGGTACACCGCCTCCAGGCACCAGAAGCACCCGCCGCCCAGTGTGATAGTTTCCTTTGCCATGTTCATGCTCCTTGGATCTGCCCCGCCTTGCGGACGTGGATCGCGACCGTTCCATTGGTCAAGGTTACCTGTGGGACTTTGCCCTCACCGGCTGGCTTAGTATCGGCCAACTGCAAGTTGGTGCAAAGGGTTTCCGCCCGCAGCCACGATCCGTGTTCGTCGATGATCCGGGCCAGTTCCGGATCGTCCGAACGCAGCTCCAGGTGGATCCGGTCGGAAATGGCCAGATCCAACTCCTTGCGCCTCTGCTGGACATGGCGGACCAGCTCCCTGGCCAACCCTTCACGTTGGAGTTCCGGTGTCAGGTCCGTGGCAACTGCCACAAGTCTGCCAGGTCTGTCGGCCACGGCGAACCCGGTCTTTGGGGTCTTGCGTACTTCAACCTCCTCGGCTGCAATCTCAAATGTGTCGGAGTCGATGTCCAGGGCAAGGGACCGACCTCCGGTAAACGCGCGGGCCAGTTCCTCCTGATCCATGGCGGCCATGGCGTCGCGAATGCGCGGATAGCCTGCACCATACTTCTGACCCAGTTGACGGGGGAGCGGAAACACAACCGTTTCCTGCAGGTTGTCCGTGGATTCGAGATTGATCCTCTTCACATTCAGTTCGTCGCACAGGAGTTGGCTGAAATCGGCTACGGCCTCGCGCTCCTCGGGTGATGCCAACTGGACCACTGCCTGTGCCAACGGCGTCCTCACCTTGATGCCTGCACTCTGGCGGGCCGCCAATCCGAGTCTGGCCACTTCCTGGACTACGGACATGGCGGCGGTCAGGTCTTGGTTCCCAAGGCTCTCGTCGACTTCCGGCCAGTGGCAGAGATGGACCGAGATTGGTGCGTTCTTCCCCGTGTTTGTCGCCAGGTTTTGGTGGATGGCCTCCGCCACAAATGGTGCTGCGGGGGCGATCAGCCGCGACAGGGTCACGAGCGTGGTGTGAAGTGTTTGCAGGGCTGCCGCGTCGCCGTCCCAGAACCGGCGCCTGTTCAGTCGCACGTACCAGTTGGACATGCGCTCGACAAAACGCACCACGGGCCGCGTGCATCCGAGCACATCGTAGGTTTCGTAGCTGTCGGTCACGCGCCGAACCAGGCTCTGCAACTCGGCCAGCAGCCACCGATCCAGGGGATGTTGGCTGGCTTCGGGTGCGGCTTCGGGCATCCATCCGGCCAAGTTGGCGTACGTGACCTGGAAACTGTAGCTGTTCCACAGTCTGTTGAGGAACTTGTTGACGGTTTCGGCCACCAGATCCAGGCTGAAGCGCCGGCTGTTGCCGGGCGGCGCCGAACTGTACAGGGTCCAGCGCGTGGCATCCGCACCGTACCGGTTCATTACGTCCCAGGGATTGACCACGTTGCCGAGGGACTTGCTCATCTTGCGGCCTTCGGCATCCAGAATGTGGCCCAGGCAGATGACATTGCGATAGGCCGGTTGGTCGAACAGCAGGGAACTGATTGCATGCAGCGTATAGAACCAGCCGCGTGTCTGGTCGATGGCCTCGCAGATGAAGTCCGCCTGCCGGTGGGTGTCCCACTGTTCCCGATTGGCAAATGGATGGTGCCACTGGGCCACCGGCATGGCGCCGCTGTCGAACCAGCAGTCGGCCACTTCAGTCACCCGGCGCATGGTGCCGCCATCCGGAGCGGGCCAGGTGATCTCGTCCACAAAGGGCCGGTGCAGGTCAAGATCGGTCAGGTCCCGGCCGCTCAACTTCGACAATTCGGCCACGCTGCCGATGCACACGGCATGGGTGCTGCCCGGTGCGTCGCTGCGCCAGATGGGCAGCGGTGTGCCCCAATAGCGATCCCGTCCCAGGGCCCAGTCCACGTTGTTCTCAAGCCAGCGTCCGAAGCGTCCGTTTTTGATGTGATCGGGATACCAGTTGACGTCCTGATTGAGCTCCACCAGGCGCTCCCGCAGGGCACTGGTGCGGATGTACCAGGTTTCTTTCGCGTAGTACAGCAGCGGTGCATCGCAGCGCCAGCAGAACGGATAGGTATGCAGATAGGTTTCGGCCTTCAGCAACAAACCGCGCGCATCCAGGTCCTTGATGATGCCCGGGTCCGCGTTTTTCACGAACTGTCCGGCCCACGGCTTTACTTCGGACCGGAAGGTTCCATCCGGCAGCACGGTCTGGATCACAGGCAGGTTCAGCTGCTGGCCCAAGGCGAGATCGTCCGCGCCAAACGCCGGGGCCACATGCACGATGCCCGTGCCGTCGCTGGTCGTCACGAAGTCGGCTTCGGCCACGTAGGCGTGGTTCTCCGACACCGGCAGGAAGGAGTACAGCGGTTCATATCTCCGTCCCACCAATTCCGATCCCTTGCAGCGTGCCATCTCCTCAAACCCCGATGGCAGCACTGCCGCCAGCCGTTCGGCTGCCAGCCAGTAGCGCTCGCCCGATGCCGTGCGCACCTGTACGTAGTCAAGATCGGGCCCCACCGCCAGTGCCGCGTTGCCCGGCAGGGTCCAGGGCGTGGTGGTCCAGGCCAGGAAGTACGTTTCCTCTTCATCCACCAGTTGGAACTTCACATAAACGGAGGGATCCTCCGTGTCGTCCTTGTAGCCAAGGGACAGTTCGTGACTTGACAGAGGCGTGCCGCAGCGTGGGCAGTACGGCACGGACTTGAAACCCTGGAAGAGCAGGTCCCTGTCCCACAGCTGCTTGCAAATCCACCACAGGGACTCGACGTATTCGTTCTCGAACGTAACGTACGGATCGTTCATGTCGACCATGAATGCCATGCGTTCCGTCATGGCTTCCCAGTCGCCAATGTATTCCGACACCGACTCCCGGCAGAGGCGGTTGAATTCGGCGATGCCAAAGTCTTCGATGGCCTTTTTCCCACCCAGGCCGAGGGCCTTCTCCACTTCGATTTCGACCGGCAGTCCGTGGGTGTCCCAGCCGCCCTTGCGCAGTACGCGGTAGCCCTGCATGGTTTGGTAGCGGGGAAACATGTCCTTGAAGGCCCTGGCCAGTACATGGTGGATGCCCGGCGGGCCGTTGGCCGTCGGCGGACCCTCGAAGAATGTGAAGTCCTTCCCGTCCGCGCGTTCCTCCTGGATGCGCTCAAGCAGGGACAGGTCGCGCCAGTGTTTCAGGATGTCCTCCTCCATGGCGGCATAGTCAATCCCGGCGGATACCGGCGCAAACACTGCCTTCACGTCCGATTTGTTCATGCTGCCTCCCCTGTCAAGGCCCAAAAAAAACCGTCTCCCTGTCAGGAGACGGCCAGGCCGCGGTACCACTCCAGTTCCCGGGTTCGCCCCGGACACCTCAAGTGCCTGTCCCCGGCCGCATGGCCGGATCAGACTGTGCTGCTAACGGGCACAACTTCGGCGGAGCCTACTGCAGCCAGGCTGGTTCGGTCCGCGACTCGGAAGGGATGTTCGCATCAGCCGAGCGACACCGGTTCACACCACCCACCGGATTCTCTGAGGCGCCGGCCACGCGAACCTGTCTTCGTCGTGGTCAATGGCCCAAGTATGCGGCCGTTCTGCCGGCCTGTCAACAATAGGCCGGATTGCGTAATCCTCCCTGCCCGAGTGCACAATTCGGCTCTCGGATCAGCGGACATCAGGCGCGGCAACAATGAACAAGCTGAGGGTTCTCGTTTCGGTGGCGGACAAGGAAGGCATTGTCGAGTTTTGCCGGGCAGTGGAACCCAAGGTCGGGGAATACATTGCCAGTGGCGGCACCGGAGCCGTGCTGCGCGGTGCCGGGTTGCCGGTTACATCCATTGAGGACTTGGGCGCCCACGCCGAGATGTTGGACGGGCGCGTGAAGACGCTGCAGCCGCAGATCCACGGCGGGATTCTCGCTCGGCGGGATGCGGCACACCTGGAGGAACTGGAAGCCAACAACATTCGCGCCATCGATGTGGTGGTGGTCAACCTGTATCCCTTTGAGGAAACCGTGGCGCGGGGCAATGTCCCCCCTGAGGAGGCGATCGAGCAGATCGATATCGGGGGCGTGGCCCTGCTCAGAGCAGCCGCCAAGAATCATGAACATGTCACGGTAGTCTCCGATCCGGCCGACTATCCGCGGGTTGCCGCCGGCATCCTGGAAGGCGGAGTCGACGCTTCCCTGCGCCGGTCCCTGGCCGTGGGCGCGTTTCGTCGCACCACGGCCTACGACCGGGCCATCGCAGGCTGGTTGGCCGGGGATGGACCCGGGGCCGACACGGGGCTGCCGCAAACCATGGACCTGCACCTGGAACTGCTTCAGGAGTGTCGGTACGGAGAAAACCCGCATCAGGCTGGTGGGTACTATGGCAGTCCGGGAACAGACCTGCCGTTTGTCCAACTACACGGCAAGGCGATGAGCTTCAACAACTGGCAGGATCTGGTCGCGGCGTGGCAATGTGCAAGTGCCTTCAGCCAACCGGCGATGGCCGTTATCAAGCATGGGAATCCGTGCGGTCTGGCCACCGCGCCGTCGCTTGAAACCGCATGGGAGCAGGCGCTGGCTTCGGACCCCGTTAGTGCCTTCGGAAGCGTTGTGGCAGCCAACCGGGCGATGGACTTGGCCACAGCCGATCGAATTGGCTCGATGTTTGTCGACGTTGTCGTGGCACCCGACTGGGAACCGGACGCCTTGAAGCGCCTGCAGCGCAAGCGCAACGTTCGGCTTCTGCAGGCCCGGAAGGGTTTGCAATCCGACTGGCAGGTTTCCTCGGCCGTCGGCGGATACCTGGTTCAGGAGAGCGACAGAAGTGCGGACGATCTGATCCCTGCCAACTGGGAGTGTGCAACTGTCCAACAACCTACCGAGGCCCAACTGGTGGCGCTCGGGTTTGCCTGGCACGTCGCGCGGTTTGTCAAGAGCAACGCGATTGTGTTGGCGGCCGGCACCGCCACCGTGGGCATCGGTGCGGGCCAGATGAGTCGCCTCGATTCGGTTTGGCTGGCCTGCCGCAAGGCGGGTGATCGATCACGCGGCAGCGTGTTGGCTTCGGATGCCTATTTTCCGTTTCCCGACGGCCTCGAGGCTGCGGCTGCGGCCGGTGTCACAGCGGTTGTGCAGCCGGGTGGTTCGCTCAGGGACAATCAGGTGGTGAAGGCCGCCGATGATCTGGGCCTGGTCATGATGATGACCGGCCGGAGGCACTTCCTTCACTGATTCGGTTCGAACCGGGTTCGGGCGGTCTTAAGTTCCACAAAGGTGGTTTGGCCTTCCGTTACCAACACGGGAGCCGACACCCGTTCGCCTCGGATGGTGGCGAAGGCCGTGTACGCGCCCACCCGGACGGCTCCGAAGGCGGCGGTTTCACCCCACCAGGGATCGTGTTGGATCCCCGGCTCCAGTCGGTAGTTCATGGTCTGGTAGCGCGCCGAACCGTCGTTTGCAACCAGAAAGATGCGGGCTGCCTCCCAGATCCGATTGGCAGCCGACACCAGGCGCACCGCTACGGTCCCGGTTCCGGCGGGAGGCGCGATCCACAACAACGGGTTGACCGTGTTGGCGTACTCGCTGCCGCCAATCCGCACCTCGAGATGGAGATGCGGTCCGTCCGCAACTCCGGTTTGACCCAACGTGCCCACGATTGTGTCGGGAGCCACGTGGTAGCCGGTCCTCACCAGCACCTTGTGCAGATGACCGTACAAGACATATACGTCCTGGGGACCGGTTTCGGTGATCAGCGGTTCCGCGAGCCGCACAATCACCGCGTTTCCATAGAACGGACCGTAGAACGGGTAGGCCAGGCCCGCGTGTTCGTCCCACCCGGCGAAAACCACTTCACCAGCAGTGCCGGCACGGATTTGGTCTCCGGTCGAGCCTCCCATATCAATGCCATGGTGGTGGATGTAGTCGCCGCCCAAATCCATGCCATAGGGGAAGGTGCGGCCGTACGCGAACCCTTGGTGGGACGGAATCAGCCTGCTGTCAATGGGGAAGTGGTCGCCTGCTTGAGGGTTCAGGTCGGGCCACGGCTCACTCTCATGGGGATAGACAATCGGGGTTGGGGTGGGTGTCTGCGTGGGTGTCGGGGTTTGCGTGGGCGTGGGTGTCTGTGTAGGTGTCGGGGTGAGTGTGCTTGTGGGTGTAAGAGTCGGCGTGGGTGTGGGCGTGGGGGTATGGGTTGAGGTCGCCGTTGGGGTCGGCGTCTCGGTCGGTGCAAACAGTGGATCGGGCTGTGGTTCGGTTTGGACAAAGAGCGGCAAGGGTGCTGCCGCCGGTGTGTTTCTGGCAGTGGCGGGTTCGACCTCGACCACCTGGATGTTCTCCGCTGCGGAGGCGTCCACCTGAGGGCTCCCGACCGAAGTCAGAAACAGATACACGACCAGGGCCAGCGCACAAGCCCCGCTGGCGGCCAGCGTGATATAAAACCCGGGAACCGATCCCTGTACCAGCAACGCGCGGACGGGTGCCAGCAGCAAATGCAGTCTGGACATGCAGGACTGGCGAGGCGTCCTTGACCTGAACCGATTCCGCGTCTGTTGCCTCTGCCAGGGCGAGACGGTTTAGCAGGACAGTGGAAACCGGAGTAGAGTCGAAATGGCTGAGTTCAGTGGCGGGTGCCGTTTCGAAGTATTCACCCTGTTCCCGCCCTTGCTGAATGGTTTTCTCGGCGAAAGTATACTCAAGAAGGCGATTGACCGCGGTCTGGTCGCGATCAACCTCCACAACATCCGGGACTACGCCGCGGACCGGCATCGAACCTGCGACGCAACCCCGTACGGCGGCGGCGGCGGGATGGTGCTCAAACCCGAACCCGTGTACGCGGCGGTGGAGCATGTGCTTGGCGGTGACGCCGGTGCGGCCGGCGAGGATGTTCCCGTGGTCCTGCTGTCCCCTCAGGGAAGGCTGCTCACGCAGGCAGTGGTCGAGGACTTGAGTTCCCATCGCCGCTTGGCGCTGATTTGCGGGCGCTACGAGGGGTTCGATGAACGCATCCGCACCGGCCTCGCCACGGACGAAATCAGCATTGGCGACTACGTCCTGAACGGCGGCGAGGTTGCGGCGATGGTCGTCATCGAGGCGGTGAGTCGCCTGATCCCCGGCGTGCTTGGGTTTGACGACAGCAACCGGAACGACAGCCATTCGGCCGGCATGTCGGGGTGGCTGGAGGGACCTCACTACACCCGCCCGGCGGTATTCAGGGGGCAATCGATTCCGCCTGTCCTGACCAGCGGCAACCATGCGGAGGTTGATCGCTGGCGGCATGAGCAAAGCCTGTTGCGGACGGCGGCACGGCGCCCGGACCTCCTGCGCAAATATCCACCCGACGAGAAGGATGCGGTTTTTCTGACCGGCCATGGCTACGACCTGCAAGGCCTGGATATCAAGACCAAGGATTGTGCGGACGATTGATCAAGCGTCTGGATGCGGCCAGGGAGACGCGTCACTGTTTCAATCTCGTTGATGTTGGTCCCAGGCCGTCATGGGCATCCTCGCCGCCCTCCGCGCCCAAGCCAAGTTCAACAAAAGAAAAACAGTGCCGAAAACCTCGTATAGTGAATGCCACGGTCCTGTGCAACCACGCTAGCCACTGCCTCTGGGAAGGCTCCCTCCATGCTGCAAACCTACTTACTGTACTTGCATATTGCGGCAGGGACCATCGCCCTCTTCAGCGCTGCCGCCGCGTTGGCAACCCGCAAGGGCGGCAAGACCCACGCCAATGTGGGTCGGGTATACGCCATCGGCATGACGGTTGTGTTCCTGACGGCAGTGCCGCTGGCCATATTCGGAATCGATGTCTTCCTGCTGTTGATAGCCGTTTTTAGTTTTTACCTTGTCTTTGCTGGATGGCGGTTCGCGGTCAACCGCAGCGGTCGACCGCAGACCGGCGACTGGGCCGCGATCGCGATCCTGGGACTGACCGGTATCGGCATGCTGGTCTACGGTGCCCTCCTGCTGGGAGCAGGCGATGGCCAATGGGTAACCATGTTGGTGTTCGCAGTAATCGCCATCGCCTTGGCGGCGGCGGATGCTGTCTACCTTCGGCGACAGACCCAGAGTCGCAAGGGCGGGGGCCGTCAGCGACTGCAGCGGCATCTGACCAACATGTTGGCCGCCACGATTGCCACCGTGACTGCAGTCATGGTGGTGAACGTGGACATGGAGCCTGTGTGGCTGCCATGGATTCTGCCCACGCTTGTGGTGGTGCCGGTGATAGTCTGGTGGAATCGACGCATCGTGAACCACGGCCTTCGTCCGCTCCGTTGAGTGGAGACAGCGGACGTTGACCGACGAATCCCCTCGGCCATGGTTCCGCCTTCAGTACAAGGTTTGCCAAATCGCCTTGGCCGATATCGCTGTCCCGAATGAAACCGTCCATGTCCGCCGAAGCCATTCTCAACGAAAATGAGACGACGCTGAGAGGTGCGGGTTTGTGCCCACCTCCTCCGACTGTGCTAGCATCTTCCTTCCGTGCCGTTGAGGCGCGCACCCGGATTCCACTCGATTGGCCAATGCCATGAACCAGCATCTTATGGACTCGCTGCAACCGGCAGTGACCGAATCCACCCCCATCGTGGAAGTCGGGGACACAGTTCGCGTCCACCAGCGCATCACGGAAGGCCGATCGGAACGGGTACAGGTGTTTGAGGGGACCGTAATCTCCCGCAGGGGCGGCATTGATGCCGGCGCGACCTACACGGTGCGCAGGATTGCGGCACACGGCGTGGCCGTGGAGAGGACCTATCCCCTGCACAGCACCAATGTCTTGAAGGTCGAAGTCCGGCGCAAGTCCAAGGTGCGGCGGGCCCAGCTCTACTATCTGCGGTCGCGCCAGGGCAAGTCGGCCCGCCTCAAGGAACGAATCGTTCCGCGCAAGTAGCCCCGACACCAACATCGTTCGGTTCGTTCGTGCCGACGCTGGAGCGGGAACGCCTGTTCTGGTCCCAAGGCCTGCGGGTTGCCGGCGTGGACGAGGCCGGGCGCGGTGCCGTGGCCGGTCCGATTGTCGCCGCCGCGGTGGTCCTGAATCCTGCTTCCGCCCAATTGGATCTGTGGAAACAGGTTGACGACAGCAAACGATTGAAGCCGGATATTCGGGGCAAGCTCGCCGAGGCGATTGGACACCATGTTGTTGGATGGTCCGTCGCCACCGTCGCACCTCGTGCCATCGATAGGATTGGCATCGACCGCGCCAACCAACTTGCAATGGAGCGCGCCCTGCAGGACCTGGGTACAGGGATGTTCGACGTGGTGTTGTCCGACTGGATTCGACGATGGCCCCTGCACCTGGAGGCTGTACCGGAGGCCGAACAACACCGGGTCAAGAAAGGCGATGCACGGCATGTCTCGATTGCCGCCGCGTCCATCCTCGCCAAGGTTCATCGCGATGCGTTGATGGACCTGTTGCATGACCGTTTCCCGGCATTCGGGTTCGGCCGCAACCGGGGATACCTCACCGCGACGCATGCGGCGGCGTTGGCGGCGCAGGGCCCGTGCACCGAACATCGCATGTCGTTCAAGCCCTTGGCGGACGAACAGCCGCTGCTGTCGTCGATTGAGGGATGACTCGGCGGCGGGCGGAACCATCGGCGCCACAGGTGCTCGTGATCGCCGGACCCACCGGCATCGGCAAGACGGCCCTGACACGGCATCTCGGCTCGCTGCTTCCGATTGAAGTTGTCAACGCGGACAGTCGGCAGGTGTATCGGCGCATGGACATTGGCACGGCCATGCCTACGCCGCAGGACAAGGCCGTGTGTCCCCATCACCTGTTTGCCGTCCGCGAGCCTGATCAGCCAATGACCTTGGCCGAATTTCAGGCTCTGGCAGTTGCCTGCATCCACGACATCGTGGAACGGCGGCAGGTGCCGGTTCTGGCCGGAGGCACGCCCTTGTATCTGCGCTCCGTCACCGAAAACCTGCAAATCCCGGAAGTGGAGCCCATGCCGGCGTTGCGCCAGGAGCTGGAAGCGCAGCTAGTTCGGTTGGGACCGGCACCGTTGTACGACCGTCTGCAGTCCCTGGATCCGGATACCGCTCGCACTACCGATCCGTCCAACGGGCGAAGGATCATCAGGGCCTTGGAGATCTTCGTTGCCACCGGGCAGTCGAAGGTTGCGCTTGAAGGTTGCAGGCCGCCGCTGTGGCGGTTGCTGAAAATCGGGTTGACCAGCCCCCGCGCGACTCTCCACACCCGCATTGATGCCAGGGTTGACGCCATGATGGATGCCGGCCTGCTGACCGAAACCGACCACCTGCTGGCGGCGGGTTACGACCCGGGCTTGCCGGCGTTGTCGGCGTTGGGCTACCGGCAACTCATCCAGTTCAGGCAGGGATGCGGATCGCTGGCCGAAGCGGTGGACGCCATCAAGACTTCGACCCACAGGTATGTGCGTCATCAGTACACCTGGTTTCGCCGCATGGAGGGCATCAGATGGTACGACACCTCCCAAGTCGGGCTGGACTGCATTGCCCGGGACATATACACCGACTTCGCGGTCGATCGGCCACCGGAGCCTGCATAGGACACAGGGCCCTGCCTGACAACCCGGATTTTCCGATCGGTGCCTTCCGGCCGGGAACTCGTAATCTGGCGCTGTGGCCCCTGTTTTATACTGGCCGCAGTCGGCCCTCGGGTTCGGTTGCTGCCATCGGGCGGTGGCTTGCCGCCGGCCGTGGCTGTGTCCTTCACGTTGGAGTTGATTACTGAATTACCGTTTGACCGCTTGATTTCTTCGGAGGCGGACGTGTCCCATGGCACGCCTGTGGCCCGAACATGACCGGCGCCATGGCAACAGCAGTCGCAACGGGTTCGGACAACGAGCCGCGTGCGACGGAATCCGTTTACGAGTTTAGGGTTTCCGAACCCGGTGATTCGCCGGGCCTGAAGTCGATCCCGATTGTCTACCGCAGCGAACGGCTGTTCACCCCCGCGATGCGGCAGTGGTTCAGGGCCGCGCATCCGATTCCCTTGTCCGCCTACGCCGACTTGGACGAGTTCGAGGTGGAGTTCGACCGGGATGTCCTGGAGGCATTCAACCGGTTCATGCTGAACCTCATGGACACCCTGCCGCCGCCGCGGCGCGGCCGCGTGGCCAAGGCGTTCGTGCTGGCGCACATTCTCCACGACGGCGTGAAGCGCAAGACCGGTGAACCGTACATCCTTCATCCACTGGCCGTTGCCGACCGCCTTCGCACCTTGGACATGGATGTCGACTGCCTGAGCGCCGCCCTTTTGCACGATGTGGTGGAGGATGCCGGATTCTCCCTGGAGGAGATCAAGCGGTGCTTCTCCCCCGCCGTTGCCGAAATGGTCAACGGGGTCACGAAGCTCCAGCGCATCAACGTCCTGTCGAGCTCGATGCAGGACCAGGATCGCGAACCGTCGCGGCGCAAGGCCGAAACGCTGCGCAAGATGTTCGTGGCCATGGTTGACGACATCAGGGTGGTCATCATCAAGCTTGCGGACCGTATTCACAACATGCAGACGCTGGATGGGCAGACACCTTTGAAGCGGAAGACCATCGCCTTGGAAACGCTTGAAATCTATGCCCCTCTGGCCAATCGGCTCGGCATCGGCCAGTTCAAGTGGGAGCTGGAGGACCTGAGTTTCCGCCACCTGGATCGGGAAGCGTACGACGAGATTTCGCAGGCCATGGCGCAAACCCGGGTGGTCAGGGAACGCTGGGCGAAATCGACCCGGGACCTGATTCAGGGGGAGCTGGACAACGTCGGCATCAAGGCCGAGGTGACGGGGCGCCCCAAGCACATTTACAGCATCTACAAGAAGATGGAGCGCAAGGGCATCCCGTTCAGTGAGGTCTATGACATCCAGGGGTTCCGCGTCGTCACCTCCAAGGTGTCCGACTGTTATGCCGCGCTGGGCCTCATTCACGGCCTGTGGCGTCCCATTCCCGGCGAGTTTGACGACTACATCGCCAATCCCAAGGAGAACATGTACCAGTCGTTGCACACGGCGGTCATCGGCCCCGGCGGGAATTCGATGGAGGTTCAGATTCGGACCCGGGAAATGCACACGGTGGCCGAATTGGGCGTGGCATCCCATTGGCAGTACAAGGAACAGGTTCGGGCCGGCGGTCCCCCCAACAAGGAACTCACGCACAAGGTGGCCCTCCTGCGGGCACTCATGGAGTGGAATCAGGACTGGAATCAGGACGAGGCGGACGCCGAGGAGTACGTCAACCGCATCCAGTCCGACATCTTCAAGGACCGGGTGTACGTGTTCACCCCCGTGGGCGAGGTCATCGACCTTCCCGCCGGCTCCACCCCGATCGACTTCGCCTACCACATCCATACGGAACTCGGGGAGCGGTGCCGCGGCGCCAAGGTCAACGGGATGATCGTGCAGCTCAACTACCAGCTGCAGAACGGAGATCAGGTCATCATCATCTCCGCCAAGCGGGGCGGTCCCAGCCGCGACTGGCTCAACGCCGAGGCCGGTTACGTCCGGTCGCAACGGGCCCGCCAGAAGATCATGTCGTACTTCCGCAAGCAGGCACGGGAGTCGTCGATTTCACACGGTCGGCTTGTGGTGGACCGCGAGTTGAAGCGCTACTCGGTCAAGTACGGCTTCGATGAAATTGCAGGGATGTTCAACTACGACAGCTTGGACGACTTCCTGGCCGCCGTCGGCTACGCCGACATCACGGTTCCCAGTCTGGTCAAGAAGATTCTTGACCGGGAGCGACAGGAGAAGGAAGAGGAGGAACTGAACAGCCTGATTGCCTCGGAAAGACGCAGGGCGTCCGGCAATCAGAACATTACGGGTGTGATGATCCAGGGCGAGGGTGGCCTGTTGGCGCAGCCGGCCGGCTGCTGCAAGCCGCTGCCCGGCGACGACGTGCTTGGGTACATCACCAAGGGCAAGGGTATTACGGTGCACAAGTCGGAGTGCTCCAATCTGGCGGCGCGGCGCGAAGTGCCGGGCGAGGCGGCTCGCATCGTGCCGATTCAATGGAACGAGGAACGGAGCGACAGCTTCTACAACGTACGGATTGAAGTGAAGGCCTATGACCGTGCCGGCCTCCTGCGCGACGTGACCGGCGTGGTCGCGGACGCCAAGATCAACATGCTGCATGCCGACGCCACGGTGGACTCCCGGGACAGTATTGCAACCATTCACGTGGAGATGGAGATCCGCGACATTCCACAGTTGTCGCGCGTGGTTTCCCAGATTGAGCGGTTGCCCAACGTCCGGCAGGTGTTTCGCAAGGTGGGCTGAGCCGGGCGCGGTGTTGCGGGCTCAGGGGCTGGTCGGATCGGCCTGCCTTGAGCAGCCTCCCGGCGGGGCCGGTCAAGTCTGTCGCTGCCACACGTCGACCGCCCTGACCATGCCGCACAGACCGAGTCTCGGGCCCGCGGAGGCCGGGTGATTCAGAGCTGCCAGTCGTACGTTCGGACCGGCGGCGGTTCGCCATCGTTGTAGAATACGGGTTGCATCCAGCAAAATCGAATACGGAGATTTATGCTATGAACACTGTTCATGGTCTCAGTCGGCGCAAGTTCCTATTGGGTTCGGGTGGCGTGGTCGCACTCGCGTTGGCGGCGTGTGCCGCACCCATGCCTGCAGCCGACACGTCCCAGGAAGCCGCGGCACCGGCCATGCCGGAAGCCCTTGAGGTTGACCTGTGGCACGGGCTCGGAGGAGCGGACGGCAAGACTTTCACCGAACTTGTTGGCCAATACATGGAGGAAAACGACCATGTGACAGTCAACGAGGAGCTGTTGACGTGGGACATCTTCTACCAGAAGGTGCCCTCGTCGGTGATCGCAGGCAATCCGCCTGACATGATCATCACGCACGAATGGGCGATCGGCCAGTGGGGTCCCCGCCGCGTCCTGAGCGCCGCGGATGATTTCTACGACTCGATGGGCGTGCCGCGGGACGACTTCATCCCCGCGGTGTTCGAGAACATCCACTACGAAGGCTCTCCCCTGGGCGTGCTGCTCGACACCCACGGCTCTGGCGGTTACCTGAACGTGGCGTTGGTGGAGGCTGCCGGCCTCGATCCGGCGACCCCGCCCACCAACCGCACCGAGTTCGTCGAGCAAATGTCCATGCTGACACTGGATTCGCAGGGGCGCAACCCGACGGATGCCGGCTTCGATCCCGAAGACATCGTCCAGTACGCCTTCCACTCCCACTTCTGGCGGCGCTGGGCCATGCTCGAAGGCATGTGGCAGAACGGCGGCAACACCATCAACGAGGATGGTACGCAGGCGACCATCGACTCGGAGGAGGTGACGGAGGCCCTGGCCTTCTGGCACACGATGGTGCACGAGCACCATCTCCATGCCGTGCCGGTTGGCTACAGCATGACCGACTCCTACCAGAACAACACCTTGGGCCTGGCCATTGCCGGGTCCTGGTGGCGCAACTTCATCCAGGACTCGAACCTGGTGGACACCACGACCTTCTGGCGGGTTCCCCAATACGGCCTGGTTGAGCCGGTTGCCTGGATGAGTGCCCACGTCATGGGCATCCCCACCGGCACGGACGAGGAAGGAACGATGGGGGCTTCCGATCTGATCGTTTGGCTGTCGAACCACGGTCTCGACTGGGCCCGTTCCGGTCAGCCGCCTGCCCGGATCTCTCTGCAGAACGATCAGGTGCTCCAGGACCACTGGCACACGGGCAACTTTGGTTCGCAGTTCCAGGCCATCGGGCGTACGGAACAACAGCACGCCAACATCACCGAAATCCAGAATGCCTACCAGCAGGAATTCGAGGCCGTCATCACCAACGTGAAGACAGTGTCCGAAGGCATTGCGGAGGCGCAACTGCGCGTGCAGGAGGTTCTGGACCGGGAAGCGTAGCTACCGGGGTTTTCCAACCTGAGACGGGCAGGCACCGGTCTTGGAGCCGGTGCCTGCCCGCGGCAACTGGATTTCCAGTGTGACTGCAATGGCCGCAACTTCACCCGAGCAGAGGCAGATTGTCAAACCGATGCCCAAGTGGCGGAAGTTGCTGCCCAACTATCTGTTCCTGGTTCCCTACTTCGTCTTCTTTTTCCTCTTCCTGGCCGGCCCCAATGTCTACGGGTTCTATATCAGCCTGTTCAACTGGGACATTCTGTTGCCGAACAAGCCGTTCTTGGGCTTTGGCAACTACCAGGAATTGTGGCTGGACAGACTTTGGTGGCTGTCCCTTAGAAACACCGTGTTGTTTGCCGCCCTGACCGTGGGCGGCAATGTCCTGCTCGGTTTGTTCGCCAGTGTTCTGGTCAAGCAGCAGCCTCCGGGACATCAAATCCTGCGCTTTCTCTTCTACACCCCGGTGGTTCTGTCCGTGGCGGTGATGGGGGTCATTCTGGCGAGGGTCTTCAATACGGAGTTCGGGTTGCTCAACTACTACGTGGACATGGTGGGTCTGCCCACCCAGAAGTGGCTGGGCGAGCAGCGGTTTGTCATTCCCATTCTGTCCCTGTCCACCGTCTGGTGGACGTTTGGCTTTCCCTTCCTGGTGTTCCTGGCCGGCCTGTTGAACATTCCCGTACCGATTTACGAGGCGGCGCGCATCGACGGCGTGAACCGGTTGCAGTCCTTCACCCACATCACGATGCCGCTTCTCAAGCCGGTGACGCTGTTCATCGTGGTGACCCAGTTCATTGCCCACTTCAAGGTGTTTGGCCAGATGTGGATTATGACGCTGGGAGGGCCGGGCAACTCCTCCTACTCCGTTGTCATGTACCTGTACGATGTCGGCTGGCGGTTTTTCCGGATGGGATATGCCTCGTCACTGGCGTTCGGGCTGGCGGCCATCATCCTGGTTGTCACCCTGATCAATTTCCGTTTCCTGGGCGGTCGCGTCGAGTACTAGGGGTTTCCGCCATGGCCATCGAAACCCGGACCCAGGAGCCGGCCGTCGACTACAGCTTGCCATTCTGGAAGCGCAAGACCGTGCTGCACCGGATCGATATGACGGTCATCCTGATACTGTTGATTCCCGTCGCGCTCGCCACCATCCTGCCGCTGGTGTACATGTTCTCCCAGGCCTTTACCCCTGAGGATCAGGTTAGGAACTGGCCGGTCGAATACATTCCGCGGGAACCGACTCTCGCTTCGTTCCAGCTGCTGGTCACCTGGCCCAACCTTCCGATCATGCGCTGGATGCTCAACAGTTTCATTGTGAGCACCTCGGTCACTGTGCTGGTTCTGACGATCAACAGCCTGACCGCCTATGCCTTCGGCCGCCTTGAGTTCCCGGGCCGGGACTTCCTCTTCATCTTTGTGTTGACCACGTTGATGATTCCGGGTGAGGTGACGCTGATCCCCACGTTCGTGATCATGCGGCGGCTTGAGTGGCTGGACACTTACAACGCACTGATCTGGCCGGCCGGCGCAGGCGTGTTCGGCATTTTCCTGTTGCGCCAGTTTTTCCAATCCATTCCCCGGGAGCTGGAAGATGCGGCCATCATCGACGGGTGCGGGAAGTTCGGGACCTACTGGCGCATTGTTCTACCCCTTTCGCGGTCGGCCCTGATTGCCTTGGGCATTTTCACCTTCCTGGGCAGCTGGAACGATCTGTTTTGGCCGTTGATTGCCCTGAACTCGAACGAGATGCGCACGTTGCCGGTGGGCCTGTCCATCCTGCAGCACGAGGGCTACACCATGCAGGGGTTGGGGATGGCGGCCGCGGCTCTCACCACGGTTCCCGTCCTGATCCTCTATGGCATCTTCCAGCGCCACATCATTCAGGGCGTGATGGTAACCGGACTGACCGGCCGCTAGCCGTCCGCGATCGAGCGCGCCGGATCCGGACCCATGCAAGAACCGCAGCCGGGTTCCTGGCTGTGCCAAGCCATAGGCAACCATAGGACCGATCCGTTGGATATGGGGTTGTGACGGCATTGTTGCCGTCATCCCGTCGCAGGACCATTTGCGGATTGCCGGCAGCCCGGTCTATCGGGTGCCCGCACGCGTTCCTCATGTGTTTGGGTGGAGTGTCGCAAGTGCCTTTCTGCCAACTTCCCCTGTGTAGCATTTGAGAGAACGGGGTCTTCCCGTCCGGGCCCTGCGGTTCGACATTGTCGAGTCGGGGGCTTTCATCTTGTCTGTTGGACTGGATTGAAACGATGCTCGATTCCATTCCCGAACCTCTCCGGCTGCGGTTGCGCCACGTGCAGTGGCAACGGGTCCTGGTGCTGGCCTGCACGTTGTTTGTCTTTGGCAGGACCGCATTCGATTTGGATGCCAAGACCCTCTGGTGGGATGAAAGCCTGAGCCTGCAACGGTCGGAACAGGGTTGGGGCGACCTCCTGCCGGGAAAACTGGTCTTGAAGGACGGCGTATCCGAACGGGTTACCTGGGACCAGCATCCTTTCGCGTTCTATGCCCTGCTCGGGCTCTTGATCAGGTTTGCCGGTGACAGCGTTCTGGTCCTGCGCATCATTTCGGTTTGTGCCGCCACGCTGCTGGTCCCCGCGGTCTGGGGGTTTGGCGGGTTCCTGGAACGGACCGGCCTGGCTCCGGTCCATTCCCGATCATGGGCGGCGGCCTTGGTGGCGCTCAACCCGTTGGTCCTGTGGTACGGGCAGGAAGCACGGCCCTACACGATGTGGATGTTGTTGTCGCTCCTGTCTCTGTGGACGTTGTCGGAGTGGACCGCGACCTGGCAGTGGCGGCACCGCAGGTTCTCACATGGCAAGCGGTGGGCCGTGGCATGGCTGCTGGTCACCTTGGCCACCCTGGCCACCCACTTCTATGCCCTGTTGCTGGTGCCTGTCCAGGCGATCCTGATTTTCGTCGGCCTGCTCCGCATCGACCGCAAGTTGGCGGTGGAGGCATTGGCGTTCATGGGGGTGTTGACGACGGCCATCGCGGTCGCCATCTTCCAGATGATTACGGGTCAGCCGGGAGCCGGCTCGAACTACGCCCCGATTGGCCTCCATCGCATCCTGTGGGAGGCAGTCCATGGCTTTGGCATGGGGATCAGCGTTCCGGCTGCGTGGACCGTTCCGTTGGACGGTGTCCTGTTGGCCGCCGCGGTTGCAGGCGCATGGACCTTGTCAAGTACGGAACACAACCGATCCAGGCACGGTTGGCTGCTGCCCGCGGTGTTTGCGGTTCCGATCCTCCTCCTGTTCGTTGCCTCGCTAATTCAACCGAACTACATGGCTGTGCGACACCACGCCCAGCTGCTCGGCCCGTACCTGCTGATGGCTGCGGCCGGGTTGGCCGCCTGGCAGCGACGGCTGCCGTTGGCGGCCCTTGCGGTGGCAGTCCTGGTGGTTGTCGGAACCGGATTCAGCAGTTGGCGCTACTTCCGGGAACCGATTTACGGCAAGGCGCCCGACTATGCCCTGGTGGGTTCCATCCTGGAGGACGGCATCCGGGATGGGGACATCGTGCTGTTCAAGGGCCCCAACAGTTGGCGCCTGTTTCGTCGTTTCTTCCCCATGGACGAAATTGACGGGGCGCGGGAGGCCGGCGCCGGCATCGATTGGCGCGCGGTGCCTCCGCTAAGGGTATCGGGCATGGGCTGGGCCACGCCCGTTGGCGACCGGCTGCGCGATATTGTCGTGGGGTATGACCGGGTCTGGCTGGTCGAGGACCGGACACTGCCGTACGAGGATCCGGAACATCAAGTTCTGACCTGGATGCGCGCCGAGATGCATACACAGGGCGAGTGGGGTTTCTACCACCCCAATTCCAGCCTGGCCTTGTTTCTGTTCCTGTCCGAGAACCCAAGTCCCGTTGCCGTACTTCCCGATGATGGAGTGGTCGTGGATGCGGACTTCAACGGTGAACTTAGGCTGCGCCATGTTCAGGTCGAACCGCGGCTATGGGCCAACGGACAGGTACCCCTGACGCTGTACTGGGAGTACCTGCAGGTACCGGACAGGCCTTGGCGGTTCATCGTGTGGCTGGAAGAGCACACGGCGGACGGTCGGTGGCTGAAGCTGCCGCATTCGGAACAGTATGGAACCTTCAGCCTTGACCCCGCCCGCGTCGGCTTGGTGGAGTTGGCGTACAGTCACGTCGAGGCGCCTCCGGAACTGGCCGAAGACAGTAGCTTCAGGCTTCAGGTACTGCTCTATGACACGGAAACCCTGGATAAGGCTCCGGTGACGGAAGCGGGACCATGGGATACCAAACCAGATGAACCTGCTTTGATGATCCCGATCTCCATTCCACAGGCGGAAACGGCCGGATAAAGCCGGTCGGAACCGGCCACGTCGGGTCAGTGGTAGCAAGATGCCCGGTCGGGATAGGATGCCGGCAAAAAGCCGATCGACGGGTCCGATTCCGGGCCGTTGCCTGTGAGCTCCGGCCAACCTCGGCCGGGCATGCCCAATGTGTAGTCCACTCCTGTTGTCGGGTGTGCCCCTGCCGAAAAACAGCAGCCCCCGGGACAACCCGGGGGCCGGATGCGTTCCGCGGGCCAGAGCAGAATCAGGTGGTCGCGCCGTTCTTGAGCATGGAGCGCAGTACGGTGTTCAGAATGCCGCCATGCCGATAGTACTCGAGCTCGACCGGGGTGTCGATGCGGCTGTCGACCGAAAACTCGGTTACCGTGCCGTTGGCTGAACGCGCCCGGGCGACAAGCGTCTGTCCCGGCGCCATGTTGTCGTCGATGCCGTCGATGCTCACGGTTTCGAGCCCGGTCAACCCCAGGGAGTCGGCACTTGCACCATCCTTGAACTGGAGCGGCAGGACTCCCATCCCGACCAGGTTGCTGCGGTGGATGCGTTCGTAGCTTTCGGCAATGACCGCCTTGACGCCCAGCAGGTGCGTGCCCTTGGCCGCCCAGTCGCGGCTGGACCCGGTTCCGTATTCCTTGCCGGCCAGGATTACGAGCGGCGTGTTGTCGTCGCGGTAGCGCATGGCCGCGTCGTAGATCGTCACTTCCTCCTTCGTGGGCACATGGATGGTGTAGCCCCCTTCGCGGCCGTCGAGCATCTGGTTCTTGATGCGGACGTTGGCAAACGTTCCCCGCATCATCACTTCGTGGTTGCCCCGGCGCGTGCCGTAGGTGTTCCATTCGCGCCGTTCGAGGCCCAGGTCCCGCAGATAGTCCGCGGCCGGCGATACCGTGGCAATCGACCCGGCCGGCGAGATGTGGTCGGTCGTGGTCGAGTCCGGCATGATGGCCAGGACGTTGGCGTCGTGAATGGCCTCCATGGGTTCGGGATCGGGCGACAGGCCCATGAAGAAGGGCGGTTCGTGCACATAGGTGCTGGCGGGATCCCAGTGGTAGATGTCGCTCTCGGTGCTGGGGATGTCGTTCCAGGCCTGGTTGCCGGAAAAGACATTGCCGTACTGCGTACGGAACATCTCCGGCGTGAGTGCCCCGGCAATGGTGTCGCGGATTTCCTGTTGGGACGGCCAAATGTCCTCAAGCAGGACGGGCTTCCCTTCCGCATCGGTTCCGATGGGATCGCGTGTCAGATCAATGTCGACGGTCCCGGCCAGGGCAAAGGCCACCACCAGGGGCGGCGACGCCAGGAAGTTGGCCTTGATGTCAGGATTGATGCGTCCCTCGAAGTTGCGGTTGCCGCTCAGAACGCTGGACGCCGTCAGGTCCCCATCCGCGATCGCCTTGATGATGTAGTCCGGCAGGGGTCCGCTGTTGCCAATGCAGGTGGTGCAGCCGTAGCCCACCGTGTGGAAGTTGAGCTCCTCCAGGTAGTGGTCCAGGCCGGCGGCTTCCAGGTAGCTGGTCACCACCTTGCTGCCCGGTGCCATGCTGGTCTTGACCCAGGGCTTGGTCCGCAGGCCCCGTTCGACCGCGGCCTTGGCCAACAACCCGGCCGCGACCATGACGGAAGGATTGCTGGTGTTGGTGCATGACGTAATGGCGGCCAATACCAGCTTGCCGTGGGTCAACTCGAAGCTGTCGCCTTCGTGTTCCACCTGGACAACCGCGTCCATCTGATCCTGCTCCACCGCGAAACCGCCGGAGCCGATGGGCGCGGACAGGAGACCCGGCCACTGGGACTTCAGGTCCGTCAGTTCTATCCGATCCTGGGGTCTCTTGGGGCCGGCGATGCTGGGCTTGATCAAGGACATGTCCACCGACACGACATCGGAAAACTCCGGCTCGGGGCTGTCGGCGGTGTGGAACAGGCCGGCTGCCTTGGTGTAGGCCTCCACGAGCTCCACCTGTTCCGGTGCCCGGCCCGAGAGCTCGAGATAGCGCAGGGTTTCCTGGTCCACCGGGAAAAAGCCCATGGTGGCCCCGTATTCGGGTGCCATATTGCCGATCGTGGCCCTGTCCGGCAGCGAAAGGAGCGGCAGGCCCGGGCCGAAGAACTCGACGAACTTGCCCACCACTCCGTGGGCGCGCAGCGACTCCGTAATCGTAAGGACCAGGTCGGTGGCGGTGGTGCCTTCCGGCAGCGCGCCTTCCAGCCGCACGCCGACGACCTCCGGAAGGAGCATGTAGATCGGCTGCCCCAGCATCACCGCTTCCGCTTCGATGCCGCCCACGCCCCAGCCCAGCACGCCCAGGCCGTTGATCATCGTGGTGTGGCTGTCCGTGCCCACGACACTGTCCGGATAGGCCATCCGTGCGTTGCCTGCCTGTCCGGACATGACGCACTGGGCCAGGAATTCGAGATTGACCTGGTGGACGATGCCGGTGGCCGGCGGTACGACGCGGAAGTGGTCGAAGGCGTTTTGGCTCCACTTGAGGAACTCGTAGCGCTCCCCGTTGCGCTCGAACTCGCGTTCGGCGTTGAACAGATGGGCAAAGCGGCTGCCGAACTGGTCGACCTGGACACTGTGGTCAATGACCAAATCCACCGGGACCACCGGATTGACCCGGGCAGGATCGCCGCCCAGGCGCTGCATGGCACTGCGCAGGGCCGCCAGATCCACGGCGCTGGGAACCCCCGTGAAGTCCTGCATCACGACGCGTCCCGGTTTGAACGCGATTTCAACCTTGCCGGCGGTGTCCGGATTCCAGTTGGCGATCAGCTCCACATGTTCTTCGGTGACGCTGAAGCCGTCATGCTGGCGCACAGCCGATTCGAGCAGGATCTTCAGCGACCACGGAAGGCGGTTGACGGCACCCAGGCCCTGCTTTTCCAAGTCGTGGATCTGGTAGTAGGCGCAATCGCCCTGGGAAGTGCTGAACGTTCGGCGCACACCGGCAAATGGGGAAGTGGCCACCGCAATTCCTCCCTGACTCATCGGACATCCGCAGTGGGCGGATTCGAGTCGATCATATCACCGGCAGGGACCGGCGAACGGTTCCGGCAACCAACTGTGGTTGCGGTTGGGTGGACAACCGGCTGGCGAATGTGTCGGCCTTGATGACGCTTGGCACATTGGCAAGTCCGGTCCGGACTTCATGGCCCCGCCCCCCATGAAGGGCCGCAAGGGAACTTTGGGGGGATGGGCCCGCCAGACTTCGATTTCCCGGCGGCCGCCGGATGTTGTGAAATGCTCGGGTTTTGGACGGGCTTGCCAATGGCGGTATCAGCGGACGGTGCCGTCGGGTCTGCGTCCGTTTCCCATGTCCCTCGGAATGGCAGTCCGCCTGCGCCTGGGTTCGTAACTGCGCCATTCCCGCGGTGCATTGATGTCCTGCCCGCCGTGTGCCGTGATTCGGGGCCGGACCTTCACGAGCACGGGCGTGTTCACGCTGGCACCGGCCAGAATGGCCTGGCCGCGGGACAGGCTGGGCAGTTCATTGATGAGATCGCGGCCTACGCTCTCGATGGATTCCGCGATCTTCGCCTGGTCCACCGGGTTCACGATGCGCATCAGGCATTGCGTCATGCATTGGCTTAGGACATCCGCATCCAGGCGTCCCGGCCGTTGGCTGACCAGGCCGATGCTGACCCCGAACTTCCGTCCCTCGCTCAGGATGCGCTTGAGGATCGGGGATGAAACCGCGTGTTCGTGGGCCGGACTGAAGTTGTGGGCCTCTTCCAGCAGCGTGAACACCGGAAATCCCAGGTCGTTGGCATCGCCGCTTCCGCGGTGCTTGATGGAGTCGGTGCGGGACTTCATGACCCGTCGCAGGATGGTGGTGACAATCATCCGCTGCTCGGACGTGTCGATTTCGTTGAGTTGCAGGGCCGTCAACTGGCCTGGCTGGTAGAGCTGCGTCAGTTCCAGTTCTTCGCTGTCGGTGAACAGGCTGCTGCTGGCCAGGCGGCTCTCCAGGCGCCATTGCAGGGCCTGTATGGTGCCCTCCTGCCTCGAACTGCTGCTGGATCCGTCCTGGGCATCCCTGCCGGTTGTTTCAACCGCCTTCAGCAGATCGTTGAGCGTGTAGCGGTCCTTTCTGGCGCGTACCCGTTTCAGGGCCTCGCGCAACCGGTGCTTCATGAGTTCCGACATGTCCGGCAGATAGGCGTTCAGGTCGGCTTCGGACAAACTGTCGATGCGGACCTTCACCTGATCGGGCAGAAGAACCCGGACCGTCGGCCGGTATTCGTTCGACGAGAACGTTTCCCGATGGACATCCTCCATTTCGGCGAGGGTGTCGTACTCGCCGTGCGGATCCACGACCAGGACGGCGGCCCGGTTCTTTTCCCGCATCATTTCTTCCAACAACACCCCGGCCAGGTAGCTCTTGCCGCTGCCGGTGGTGGCAATGATGGCCAGATGGGTGCTGGTGAAGGCGGCCACGTTGAGGGCGATCGGGACCTCCGACGGCGCGCGGGTGATGAGGTCCCCCACCAGGGCGCTGCCGGCCGCCGTCGGTGCCACCGCATTCAGAATCCTGGTCAGTTCGGCGCTGGAGGTCAGGTGAATCGGCAATCCGCTGCTGGGTGTGATGCGGGGATTGATGAAGTCCCTCACCTGACTGTCGAAGTGACCCAGAATGGAGACGGTCAGGGCAAACAGGTCCGTGTTCGACCTGGCCGCCCCCTGGTCGAAACCGAGCAGTCCGGCCACCCTGGCGGGCGTGATGTCGGGGTCCGCCATGAACTCGTCCGGCCACAGGCGCACCGCTTCCCGCTGGGTGACGCGTCCGTAGATGCGCACGCCTCCTTCAATGGCGGGGTCCTCGAAGTAGACGAACTCGCCGATGCGCGCCGACTGGTCCGGATCCGGCGAGACAAACACGAACTCGGACACCGACTCCCCCGGGCCCCGCACCAGTCCCAGGGGGCCGCCGGTCTGGCTCATCGCAGGCCTCCCACAATGGACTTCCACTTGACCATGTTCTCCACCACGGTCAGGGCATCGGCGTGTTCGGCAAAGCTGGTGCGCAGGAACCGCAACTGATGCAACAGAAGATCCTGGGCCAGGGGATGGTTCCAGTTGATCAGGAACGGCAGGTAGTCCACCTGCAGCCCGCGGTCCCCTTGTTGGTGAAACCGCGCGACATCGGCTTCGGGCATGGGATGGACCGGAGCATTCATCATCGGGGCGTGGGGCGGAACCGATTGCAGGTACTCGCGGTCCGGGGACTCCCAGCCAATCCCCACGACCTCCACCGCGGTGAAGTCGGCCTGCAGGTAGGGCGGCAGCGTGATGTCGAAGTCGTCGGACACCATCTGCGGGTTGAAGGGCGCCCCGAAGTCCGGATTGACCACATGCGTGTTGCAGATCAGGCCCACAATGCGGCCCAGGGCTCCCCCCAGGTTGTCTCCGGACTCAACCGTCACGAAACGGCCGAACCGGAAGTCTTCGGCGTGGGGGGTGTGGTCGACTTCCCTGTGGCGGTAGATGCGGCACAGGTACTCCACATGGGAGTTGGTCTTTACGATGCAGCCAATGGCGCTGGCTGAGGCGCTGTTGCCGGACAACGGACGGTCCCCGAAGGATTGACAGCCGGGTCCATGTTACCGCCCGCCCATGCCGGAGAGCGTAATCCCGCGCTGGAACCAGTTCTGCCCCACCATGTACACCGCCAACACGGGCACGAGCGCGATCACCGATCCGGCCATCAGCAGATTCCAGGCGGTGTTGTATTCGCCCTGGAAGGCGCTCAGGCCCACCGGGATCGTGCGCATTTCGTTGGAGGTGGTCACCACCAGCGGCCAAAGGAAGGAGTTCCAGGAACCCAGAAAGGAAAAGATGGACAGGGCCGCCAGGGCCGGGCCGCTCAAGGGCAGGATGATCTGCCACCAGATGCGGAGGGTGGAGGCGCCGTCCATGCGCGCGGCCTCGTCCAGTTCCATGGGCAGGCCGGCGAAAAACTGGCGCAGCAGGAACACGCTGAAGGCGGAAAAGGAGGTCGGAAAAATCAGGGCCTGGTAGGTGTTGTACCAGTCGAGCACCCGGGAGATCAGGATGAAGTTCGGGATCATTGTGACCTGAAACGGAATCATCAAGGTGGCCAGGTACAGCAGGAAGAGGGGATTGCGGCCCTTGAAGCGCAGCCTGGCAAAGGCGAAGGCGGCCAGGGCCGCGGCCAGCACCTGGATCAGGGTTGACGACACGCTGACGATGGCGCTGTTCAGATAGAAGCGGTCGAAGGGCAGGGCCGTCAGGGTGTCCCTGTAGTTGGCCCAGGCAATCTCCGTGGGAATCCAGATGGGCGGATACTTGAAAATCTCCTTGGGCACCTTGAGCGAGGTGGACACCATCCACAGGAACGGCATGACCATGAAGAAAGCGCCGACCAGCAGCGCGGCATGCAGGGCGATGTGGCCGATGCGGCGGCGTACGTGCCGGTTCGATCCCGCCCGGTCCGTTGCCAGGGGTTCAACGGCCATCTTCGGTCTCGTAGTGAACCCAGCGGTGTTGCAGGCGGTTCTGCAGGAAGGTGAAGGCGAAGATGAACGCGAACAGAACCCAGGCCACCGTGCTGGCCATGCCAAAGCGACGGTACTCGAACGCATTGACATAAACGTAGTACACGATCGTGGTGGTGGCCTGGGCCGGACCGCCGCGGGTCATGACGAACGCCTCGTCGAACAGCTGGAACGCCCCGATCATTTGAATGACCATCAGGAAGAATGTGGTCGGCGAGATCATGGGCAGCGTGATGTACAGCAGCCGACGCCAGTTGGTGGCGCCGTCCACCTCCGCCGCGTCGTACAGCTCCACCGGGATGGCCTGCAAGCCCGCCAGGTAGATCACCATCGTGAAGCCGACGTTTTTCCAGAGCGTGAGAATCACGACGGCCGGCCGCGCCCAGGCGGGATCGGTCAGCCAATCCGGCGGCTGGATGGGAATGCCGGTCAGTTCGTTGATGCGCCAGATGGCGGCGCTCAGGATGCCGAAGTCCTTGTTGAAGATCCACTGGAACACCAGGGCCCCGGCCACGATCGTGGTCACGACCGGCATGAAATAGATCAACCGGTAGACCGCCAGCCCCTTGATGGCCTGGTTGAGGGCCAGGGCCACGGCCAGGCCCGCCGCCAACTGCAGCGGCACAATGGTCACGGTGAAGTAGAGCGTGTTGCCGAGCGCCTTGAAGAAGGTGGGATCGCGGCGGAACAGGTTCAGGTAGTTGGTGAGACCGACGTACTCGCCGGGCGACAGCAGGCTCCACTCGTACAGGCTCAGCACGAGCGCTGCGACGACCGGGATCAGGACGAACAGAAAGAACCCCGCCAGACTGGGCAGGAGAAACAGATAGCCCTCGGACTGCTGGTCGGCGCGCCAGCGCCGCCACCGGGGAGGCGGACGCACCGGGGACGCGTCGGAAGCCACGGCCGGCAAACAAAAAGGCGGGCGTCGCCGAGGACAGCGACACCCGCCGAAATGTCAGGTTCGGGTTTGCCTACTTCGGGAAGCCCTCATCCTGCAGATACTGGTTGACACCCTCGCAAACCGCTGCCACCGCATCGGCGGGAGTCAGGTCGCCGGTCCAGATCTGGTTGATGTGGGGCGACACGAAGTTGCCGCTCAGGTAGCTCCACTCCGGGAAGTAGCCGAAACGGCCCACGGTGGCGTTGAGGCCTTCCGTCAGGAACGCCTGGCGGTTGGCCGGCGGGTTGTCCGGATTGAGGAAGGCATCGGACATGGCGGTGGATTGCAGCGCCGGGAAAATTTCCCCGGACGCGGTGTAAATCCGCTGGCCGCCGTTGGTACTCTGCAGCCACTGCAGGAAGTGCCACGCATCCTCCTTGTTGTCGCTGCCCGCGCTCATGGTCCAAGCCGCACCGCCGGCACTGGCCGCACGGCGGCCGCCGTCCGGAATCGGGACCACGGAAACGTCGTAGTTCATCTCGGCCGCGTTGAATGCGCTGACGCGGCTGGCATTCTGGATGATCATGGCAACCTGGCCGGCCTGGAACACGGCTGCGTCGCCACCGGCCTGGTTCAGGTTGTCGCTGGTCATGGCGGCGTTGGTGGCCATCAGGTTGGCGAAGAACTCAAGTCCCTGCACCGCCTCGGGCTGGTCCAGGGTGCAGGTGGACGGATTGCGGTAGTCGTCCAGAAGGGCGCCGTGGTTCTGGAGCACCCACAGCATGTACTTGCCGCCCTCCATGCCGAGGCCGTATCGGGAGACCCGGCCCGTATCGTCCACCACCTTGAGCTGGTTGGCCGCGGATTCGAGATCCGCCCAGGTCCAGGTTTCGTCCGGATAGGGGACACCGACCTCGTCGAAGATGTCCTTGTTGTAGTACAGGACCTCAAGGCCGATGTCGCGCGGGAAACCGTACACGTCGCCGTCGTACTTCGCGGACTCAAGGAGGTCGGGCCAGTAGTCGTCCAGGTTGTAGCCGTCCCGGTCGATGTAGGGCTGGAGATTCTCCAGCACGCCTTCGGCCGCATAGGAGGGAGTCGGCCATAGGAACAGGATGTCCGGAATGACCGAACCGTCGCCGCCGGCCCACAAGGCCTGCATCTTGGTGAAGTAGTCGCCCCACGGCTCGGACAAAATCTCGATGGTCACGTCGGGGTTTTCGTCCATGTATGCGTCGGCCACCGACTGGTGGGTCGCAAGTTCGGCCGGACTACCCCACATGGCCCACGTAACAACGGTTTCTCCGGGCGCGGCCGCATCCGGTGGGGCGGCGGCACACCCGGTCACGGCAATCGCCAGCATGCCCAGCAACGCCAGCACGGTAAGGAATCGGGTTCGCATTAGGGCCTCCTTGCAGGGACGGGCAATAACGATTTAACGGAACGGTGTCCAAGGATGTCCGGATTATAAAACAGGCCGGATCTCCGCGCCGGACAGGGCCGGGATCACTCGCGGATCACCGTGACCAGACTGCCCGGAGCCACGCCGCCGATGGTCGTGTGCTGGCCGTCCGGCCACTCGATGGTCACTTGCACATCCTGATGCTGGTGGCCCAACCCAAAGTGCAGTCGGGGAGCGCGCCCGGACAGGTAGCTGTCGGCCACGTGCACGGTCCGGACCCACCGCTTGGAATCCGCAGCCACGATTGCCTTGGCGCCCACCGCATGGCTGTTGCCGCCTGTGTCCTGTCGCAGATCCAGCTGCAGTCCGGCGCCTCCGCACAACCGGTTTTCGAACAGGGCCGCCGGACTGCGCAGATTGTTGACCGCGATGTCGAGGTCGCCGTCCCGGTCCAGATCGGCCATCACCATGCCCCGGCCGCTGGCCCGATCGCCGAGGTTCCATTCCGGAGCGGGAATCAAGGAACCATCCGCGCCGCTGCGAAAGGCATGGTTCCGCTCCACCAATTCATGGTCGGGCAGATGGGCAAAAAGCGTTGCCTCGATCATGCCGTTGACCACATACAGGTCCAGCCAGCCGTCGTTGTCCAGATCGCCGAAGCTGCCGGCCCAACTCCAGCCGGTGGCCGCCAATGGATCCGAGGTCGCGGCATCGGCCCAGCCACCATCGTCGTCCGCGGCGACCTGCAGCACGTTTTGCATGAGCTGGCGTTCATCGTGCTCCTCCATCTCCGCGGCCATCATGGTCTCCATGACCGGCTGCCAGGCCGCGAGCGCGTCCTGGTCGCCGGGCGCGGGTTTCATGTCGGTGGCGAAGAGATCGAACCGGCCGTCATTGTTGACGTCCCCGGACGACAGGCTCATCGTGGAATGGGTAGTCACGTCAAACGGCTCGATGGTGTTCCAACCGTCGGCCTCCTGCTGGAAAAAGAAGTCCGGCGTGGCGAAGTCGTTGCCGACCAGCAGTTCCGATTTTCCGTCACCGGTGACATCGAGAAACAGGGTTGCCAGGCCCTGCGCCTGCAATGTCAGCTGCTGCAGGCGAAAGCGGCCGTTCTCCCTGCTGAAGAGGTAGACGCCCCCCGCATTGTTCATCAGGAACTCGCTGCCGAACAGGTCCTTGAGCTCCGCGTCGTACGTTGCCGCACCCAGGTCCAGATCCCCGTCGGCATCCACGTCCAGCCAATCCATGGAGTAGAGGGGGCGATCGATGCCGGGCAACACTATGCGCTCGAACATGGCGGCTCGTTCGTCCGCGCCCGTGTTGCGCCAAACCGCCAGACCGGATCCCCTGCGCGTGGTGGCAATGTCGAGAAGGCCGTCGCCATCCACGTCGACCAGCTGGACTTCGCGGGTTAGGCCCTCGCCCAGTTGTTGCGGTTCGAAGGACAGGCTGCCGTCATTCCAAAGAATGGTGTTGGCTTGCGCATAGCCCCCCAATACGAGATCGAGCCAACCGTCGCGGTCCAAGTCCCCGGCCGCGATTCCGGAGCCGTTGGCATCGAACCCGGCCACGGTCCATGCCGGCGCCGTTGTCTCGTGGCTCAGCGCATGTCTGTGGAACGAGTTGTCGCAGGCCGTCCCGTCGCGCTCGGTCGCGACCCGCACCTCGACCGGAACCGACGTTTCGACCAGCGGCGTCTCCGGGATTGGCGGGACCGGTGGCAGGACGCAGCCTGCCAATGAAAGGGCGATCAGGAAGGTCAATCCGGCTCTGAAACGGTTACGATTTTCGGCAGACATGGTCGTTGGCACCCTGATGTCTGTAATATGAAAGGACAGCGGCCTGTGTCCGACCAAGTGGACTCCGCCCGGGCCGCATTGTAGGTTCAATGCGGCCCAGCGCCCCGAACCGCCTGTCCGAGTACGGGCCGCACACCCGGCCTGTCAGCACGAGAGCCAATGACCAAACTCATTATTGTTGAATCCCCCACCAAGGCCCGGACGATTCAGCGGTTTCTGCCGAGCGGGTACACCGTCCTCGACAGCCGCGGCCACATCCGGGGCATGCCGAGGTCGGCCAGCGAAATTCCGGCCAAGTACAAACAGGAGCCCTGGTCCAACCTGGGCATCAATGTCGACCAGGACTTCGAGCCCATCTACATCGTGTTTCCGGAAAGCCGCGAAACAGTGCGCGAGCTGAAGCAGGCATTGCGGTCGGCGGACGAACTGCTGATCGCGACCGATGAGGACCGCGAGGGCGAGAGCATTGGTTGGCACCTTTGCGACGAACTGCAACCCAAGATTCCAGTGCGGCGGGTTGTCTTCCATGAAATCACGCGTGCAGCGGTCGAAGAGGCCCTGGCCAATCCGCGCGGGTTGGATGCCAATCTGGTCAATGCCCAGAAGGCCCGGCAAATCCTGGATCGGTTGATTGGCTACTCGGTTTCCCCCCTGTTGTGGAAGAAGATTGCCAGCAAGTTGTCGGCGGGACGCGTTCAGAGCGTGGCCGTTCGCATCCTGGTGGACCGCGAACGCGAGCGCGCAAAATTCATTGAAGGCAGCTTCTGGACCTTGGAGGCCACCTTGGCGCGCGCCTCGGGGGCGGGTGCCGATGGGGAATTCAGGACCCATCTGAGAAAGCTGAATGGCCGGCGCCTGGCAACGTCGGGCGACTTCGACGACAACACCGGTCAAATCCGGGAGGGCCTGGATCGGCTGGTGCTGGGGGAGGTTGGGGCCGGCGAGGCGGTCCGGCAGTTGGAGGCGATGAACTGGAGGGTTCAGCGGGTCGCGGAACGGGAAGGCCGGCGGCAACCCAGTCCGCCCTTCACCACAAGTGCCCTGCAGATCGAGGCGAATCGCCGCTTTGGCCTGTCGGCCGAACAGACCATGCGAACGGCACAGAGCCTGTACGAGAACGGTCACATCACCTACATGCGGACCGATTCCGTCAGCCTGGCTCCCGAGGCGGTGCGGGCCGCCCGCAAGAGGGTGGCTGTCCAGTTCGGAGCGGAACAGCTGACCGACAAGCCGCGCGTGTTCAGGGCCAGGCAGCAGAATGCCCAGGAGGCCCACGAAGCCATCAGACCCGCGGGCGAACGCATGCTGCCGGTTGGGGAGAAGGGGTTGTCCGGTCGTGAAAGGGATCTGTATGACCTGATTTGGCGGCGCACGGTCGCCACGCAGATGATCGATGCCCGGATTCGCAACGTGACCGTGGATGTCGCAGTCACCACCGACCCGTCCATGCCCGGTCCGACACCTCCCGCCGACTCCTTGACGGTCCAGTCCGCCGAGTTCCGCGCCACGGGCCTCACCGTGCTTGTTCCCGGTTTCCTGCTCGCGAACCCGGACCGGGTGGTCCCCAAGTCGCTGCCCGCTCTGGCCGAGGGGGATGCCTTGGCAGTCCGCGAGCTCGAAGGCCAGGGCCGCGAAACCCGGCCACCGGCCCGGTATACGGACGCCTCGCTGATCAAGACGTTGACGGACAACGGCATCGGCCGGCCCAGCACCTACGCGACCATCATCGAGACCGTGCAAAGTCGAGGTTACTGTTTCAAGCGGAAGCAGGAGATGGTACCCACCTTCACGGCGTTTGCGGTGGTCAAGCTGCTGGAGGAGTCGCTCAACGACTTGGTCGACTTCAAGTTCACGGCCCGGATGGAGACCAACCTGGACGACATCGCAGCCGGCGGTGCCGTTTGGCTCGCGTACATGCAGGACTACTATCTGGGCGACCAGGGTTTGGAAGTGCAAATCGCCGAGTACGAGGCCAACATCGATCCGGGAATCTACCGGACCGTGGAGCTGCCCCGGTGCCGCTATCCGGTGGTCATCGGGCGGTACGGCCCGTTCATCGAAAAACCGGCCGGAGACGACGAGGCCCCCACGGATGCCGGTGTCGGCAGGCCGGAACCGCGCGTGATTGTCTCGGTGCCCGAGGATCTGGCCCCTGCCGATTTGACCACGGAACTGGCGGACGAACTGTTCCGCCGCAAGGAAGCCGGACCCGCGGTGCTGGGCCGCGATGCCATGGATTCGGCGGACATCCAGCTGCGGCATGGGAGATTCGGCCCGTATCTTCAACTTGACCTGCCGGAGGGGGCGGACGGGCGCCCCAAGCGCGTGTCCCTGCCCGATGGGTTGTCCCCCGAACAGGTCACGCTCGACCAGGCGCGGGAACTGTTGGCGTTGCCCGCCGTGCTTGGTTCCCATTCGGAGAACGGCATGGAGGTCACGAAGCATATGGGACGCTATGGACCGTACGTGTCGTGGAACGGGAAGTCGGCATCGCTCAAGGGGGGCGACACCATCTTCAACATTTCACTGGCCCGGGCCGAGGAACTGCTGGCCGCGGCGCGACCGGGCCGGACAACCCAAGCCCGTGTCCTGGCGGATTTGGGCCCGGTTTCGGGCAGCGATGACGACGAACCGGTTCAAATCCTTGACGGTCGGTACGGACCCTACATCAAGTACCAGAAAGTCAACGCGTCCCTGCCCAAGGACATCCCGGTCGAGTCGGTGGACATGCGGCTGGCGTTGGATCTGATAGAGAAGAGGCGCAACGCACCCAAGCGCCGGCGGTCCAAGGGAACGTCCCGATCCAAGTCCGGAACCAAATCAGGGAGACGCTCCGCCAGGACTACGAAACGCGCCGGCTAGCTGTATGCACACGCTACCGGGAGGGCGCGTCCGCGGATCTCTTGCGCACCCGGTACAAGGGGTTGGACTGTGCCGCCCTCAGCTTGACATAAGTGCCTCGGCCGCGGAACAGGCAGGGGATGCCTGGATCGCGGGTCGGTGTCGGATGTCCGAACCGGGTTTGGAATTGCCGACGGTGCGGCCGTGTCCGGGTCAGTCCGCCCAGCTGGGCGGGGGAGGTGCCAATTCCACCTTGATCAACAGGTAGTTCAGCGCGTAGTTCGACAACACGGTTGAGAATGCGGGCCCGAACAGAAACAGGGGAATGAAGGCCGGCAGCGAGAAAAGGAAGAGGATCGTGATCTTGAACAAGGTGACCAGGACGCAGAACAAGGGGTGCTGCAGCACCAAAATCAGGGCGTTCTTGTAGATCAACGCCAGGGAGACCTCTTCCTGTTCCCAAAGGAGGGGAAACACGAACTGGGTGACCAGGAGGAAAAGGAACGCGACCCAGATCAGCGGGATCACCAGAAGCTGCACAAACGGGGACTGGATATTGCTGTAGAACCAAATGCTGACCAGTATCACCACCGAGCCGAGAAAGTTGCCCCAATACATCAGGTAGGCCAGACCCTTGTGCATGCGCAGGCCTTCGTAGAAGAAGTCGCTGTCGATGCGCCGGTAGGTTGCCGTACGGTGGGCCACCCGGTGCATCGCAGTGTGCGCGAGGGGAGCCAGGATGACCGTCAACGTCCCCACCCACCACAGGACGCTCATCCACACATACGGGAACAGGTCCCCGTAGACCGATTTGATCGTCTTCCACAACACCGTCCCGGAACGGACGACCGAATCATTGATGCCTTGCAGGAAGCTCATGGGGTCAAGCCTGACGGAGAGTGGAAGACCGGGACCGGTATCGGGCCGCGTTGTGTTGCCGGGAATGGCTGGTCGCTGCCGATTATATGCCCTGCCCCGAATGGACAGGCTAGAATGCAGGCAGGTTCCAGTCAGGAAACGAGCCGGGCGAGGCCGCCGGACGGCAAGTCAGGCACAGGTGCGAGCCCGGGTCGCGGTGTACCCCGGAAGTCGTCGCAAGACAGGACAGGACATGGCTAAGAACAGGGTTCTGGTCGGTGTGGCCTGGCCATACTCCAATGGTCAGCAGCACATCGGACACATTGCCGGAGCATATCTGCCTCCGGATGTGTTCTCGCGCTTCAATCGCATGCGGGGCAACGACGTGTTGATGGTCAGTGGGTCGGACACGCACGGGACGCCGATTACCGTCCTGGCCCAGCAGGAGGGCATCGAACCCGACGCGGTGGTGGAACGCTACCACCCGATGTTCATTGATGCCTATATGAAACTGGGCTTGACGTTCGATCTCTTCACCCACACGGATACCCAGGTCCATTGGGACGTGACCCAGGAGATGTTCCTGGTGCACCGCGAGAAGGGCTACATCTACGCCGACACCCAGGAACAGCTCTACGACCCCGTTGCCGAGCAGTTCCTGCCCGACCGGTACGTGGTCGGCATATGTCCCTTTTGCAGTAGCCCCGAGGCCCGGGGCGACCAGTGCGACAACTGTGGGAAGTTGTACAACGCCACCGAGTTGCGCAGACCAAGGTCGACCATTTCGGGTTCCACCGAACTGGAGGTGCGGGCGACCGAGCACTTCTTTCTGGCTCTGGACAAGCTGAACGCGGACCTGCTGGCGTGGTTGAAGGACGGCAAGGGGGAGTACTGGCGGCCGCAGGTCTATCGCTTCACACTGTCGGAACTGGAGCGCGGTGAACTGCGCGGCCGGCCCATTACGCGGGACATCGACTGGGGCGTCAATGTCCCCGTGGAAGGCTGGGAGGACAAGCGGATATACGTTTGGTACGACGCCGTGATCGGGTATCTGAGCGCAGTCGTGGAGCATGCGCTCCTGAGTGGCGAGCCGGATGGCTGGCAGACTTGGTGGAAAACCGGTGCCGGTCAGGGCAGTCGGGTATATAACTTCATTGGCAAGGACAACATCGTGTTCCATGCCATCATCTGGCCGGCCATGTTGTTGGGACGCGACGGCTTCTGTCTCCCGTACGACGTGCCGGCCAACGAGTACCTCAACATGAAAGGCCGGAAGTTCAGCAAGAGCCGCGGGATCAGCATCTCCATCAACGACCTGATGGAACGGTACCAGCCCGACGCCTGGCGCTATGCCTTGACGGCCATGGCGCCGGAAACCTCCGATGTCGATTTCACATGGGACGACTTTATCGAAAGGGTGAACAACGAACTGGTTGCCAATTGGGGCAACCTGGTCAACCGCGTAACGGGGTTTGCCTATCGGGCCTGTGACGGCATGGTGCCGGAACCGGGTGAACTGGAACCGGTCGATGCGACCCTGTTGGCGGAAGTCCGCAAGGGATTCATGGAGGTTGGCGCCCTGTACGACGGTGTGCACCTCAAGGCCGCCCTGGAGGCTTGCCGCCGGCTCAGCCAGAAGGTCAACCAGTACCTGAACGCCCGCGAACCGTGGCAGGTCATCAAGTCCGACCGACAACAGGCGCACACCATCATCTACACCGCATTGCAAGCGGTGGACTGGCTCAAGATCATGTGGGCACCAATACTGCCGTTTTCGTCCCAGATGTTGCACGAGGACCTGGGACACGAGGGCCGGCTGTTTGGCCGGCAGTACACTGAAACAGTGCAGGATGCCCGTGGCGAGCACCTCGTCCTGCGCTACGACCATGCCGGTGCGCGCGGTGAATGGGCCGCAACCGATTTGCCGGCCGGCCAACCGATGCGCAAGCCGCGGGTCCTGTTCACAAAACTGGATGCCGACGAGGTCCTGGCCAGGGAGACGTAGCCGGATGTTTGCCGTCCCAGTCCAAACCAAACGGGCCGGTCCTGCCGTCAACGGGCCGATCAGGTCGCGTGTTGGCTGCGGCGCGGCCATGGAGATCCATTGGCTGTAGCACCTCCCCGGTTCCATCCCGCAGGCGAATCCGGAAAGGCATCGATGTGGGGAATCCCGCGCGGCCGTGGCCTGGTGGCCTCGCTGTTGCTGTGGCCGTTGCTGATTTTGGTATTGGCGACCTTGGTCGGTGCCGTGCATGCCTTGTGGTTCACCGATCGGATCTATCCAGGTGTGTACGTTGCGGAGATCCCGCTGGGCGGCCTCACCGTGGCCGAGGCGCGGGCTGTTTTGGCCGGTTTGGAGCCGAGGGACGGGCTGGAGCCCGTCCTGGTTGAGTTGGATGCCCGCCAGTTTGCCTTGGGTGGCACATGGGATGCATCCGATCAGGCGCTGGATCTGCTGACACACCGGGCTTGGCTTCAGGGGCGCGACGGGTCTCCCGTGGCCAATCAGATCGCCAGATGGCGCCTGGCGCTGCGGGGCGCCTACCTGGATCCGCCGGTGGTCTACGACCCCGTGAAAGCCGCCGAACTGGTGGCGCATGTCGAACGATCCCTTGAACGGCCCGGCCGGCCTTCCGTGAGCGTGGGCTCGGTTCAGGTGCCGGCGATTGACGGGTTGGAGGTGGATACCGAGCAGTTGGCGGCTGATATCGCGGCCGCGGCGGACGGCGGGCAGTCCGATTCAATCCGGGTTGTGGCCGACAGCTCGACCGCCGGTGTGCCGGAATTCCTGCCGACGGATTTCAATCGCAGCACGGTGGTGGTTGAAGATGCCGCCCGGGGGTTGAGGCTGGCCCTGGATCCGTTCCAGCTGTCGCTTGCAATGCAAGGACCAGGCTTCCGTGAGCTTGATCTTGAGGTCCTGGAAGCCCTTGTTGCGCGATGGGAACCCCTGCTGGTCAGGCCCCCCCGCGAGGGCCGGTTCGCCTTTGATCGCAGCGCTGGCAGGTTGCAGGTGGTTGTCCCGAGCCAGACGGGACTGGCCTTGGATGTGGAGGGGACGGCACGCGCCGTCGCGGATGCCGTGGCTCTCGGTCGCAACCGGGTCCAGGCGCAGTTCAAGGTGGTCGAGCCGGTGGTGGGCACCGACAATCCCGAGGCCTACGGGATCCGGGAACTCGTCGCATCCGGCACGACCTGGTTCAAGGGCAGCAGCGCCTCCCGGATCCACAACATTGAACGGACCACAAGCCAGTTGTACAACGTCATGGTGCCCCCGGGGGCGGAATTCAGTTTCAACGATACGGTCGGCGCCATCACCGCAGCCAACGGGTATGCCGACTCTGCGATCATCTGGGGCGATCGCACGGCGGTGGGGGTCGGGGGCGGGGTCTGCCAAGTGAGCACAACCCTGTTCCGCGCGGCCTTCGACGGCGGATTTCCGATTGTGGAGCGGTACAACCACGGCTATGTGGTCAGCTGGTACGGCCAACCGGGCAAGGACGCCACAATTTACTCGCCGTATGTGGACTTTCGGTTCCACAACGACACTGGTGCCTGGATCCTGATCCAGCCGAGGTTGGACTTGGCTCAGGGAACCCTGACCTTCGACATCTTTGGGACCGCTTTCGATCGCGTCGTCACGGTTTCCGAACCGGTGATTTCCGACGTGATTGAGCCGGAGGAGCCGCTCTATCTGGAAGATTCGGCGCTGGCTCCGGGCGAACAACAGCTGGTGGAGACGGAAAAGCTTGGCATGACGGTCACGGTGGACAGAACCATCGTCCAGCACGGTCGTTCCCGGACGGAAAGGTTCCGCAGTGTCTACCAACCTTGGCGTGCTGTATACCTGGTTGGCTATGATCCGGAGGCCGGAGCCGACAATGCCGATCCCGCGGACCAGGCCCCTTCCGCCGCGGGAGCTTCGGCCTAGCACGGCTCGATTGTCCGTCCGCGTGGGCGGGCATGCCGGACCTCAATCCATCACGGGACCGCAAAACCGGAACTCGGACAATCGTTGCCAAAGGCGCCATCTCGCAAGTAGCATTCCTTCGTGACCCAGTACAGGACTTCTTGGCCATGTATCCAATCGCCAACATAGCCGAAACCAGGACGCTCGAAAACCGGGTTGTCGAGTCGGGCGTTTCTGTCGAGGCTCTGATGGAACGTGCCGGCACCGAACTTGCCTCGACCCTGAATGCATGGGCGCGGGCGCGACAGGTTGCCACCGGTCCCGTGTTGGTGCTGGCCGGTCCCGGGAACAACGGAGGCGACGGGCTGATTTGCGCGCGCCGGCTGCATGACGCCTGGGAACGTGTGTACGTGTACCTCTGGAACCGTTCCGACCAAGAGGATTCCCTAATTGCCGATCTCGAGCGCCGTCAGGTGCAAATCGCGCACGCGGAGCAGGACGAGGGACTGTTCGTGCTGACGCGTTGGCTGCGCCACAGTTCCTGGTGCGTGGATGCTCTGCTCGGCACCGGCGCCAACCGGCCCTTGCCGGAGGATCTGGTCGCCGTTTTGGACGAAGTGCGCGGGCATCGGCCGCGCCTGCGCCTCTGCTCCGCCGATGTGCCCGCCGGCGCCCTCAGCGGGACGGGGGCGGATGTGGCTGCGTTTCCTGCCGATCTCACAATCATGCTGGGCACGTTCAAGTCCGAAGTCTGCCGCGATGGTCGCCTGCCGAATCTGGGCAGCATTGAGGTGGTGGACATCGGTCTGTTCCCGGAGGATTCTCGGGACACGTATGCCCAGGGGCTGCGTGCCGCGGATTTGGATTGGCTGCTTCCCCGGCGGAGCAACTACAGTCACAAGGGAACATTCGGTCGCGTCCTGTGCGCGGTTGGCAGCGGGCGGTTCCCCGGAGCGGCGATCCTGGCCGCGGCCGGGGTCCTCCGGTCCGGGGCCGGACTGGTGACGGTGGCCGGCTCGCGTCCCGTCCTCACGGGACTGGCGGCAGGGTTGCCCGAAGCCACACATCTGCCGTTGCCGGATCAGGACGGTGCGGTGGAACCCGGTGCCGCGGCGCTTGTCCTGAAGGAAGTTTCCCGCTACGAGTCCCTGCTGGTCGGCTGCGGGATCGGGCACACGGATGCCAGTGCCGCCTTCCTGCGGGAACTGCTGAGCGGCTTGCGAGACGCCCACCCGATACCCCTGGTGATTGATGCGGATGGACTGAACTGTCTCGCCTCCGAAGCGGACTGGCCTTCGCTTCTGCCCGCAGGGACGGTGTTGACTCCCCACTTGGCCGAGATGGCCCGTCTGTGCGGATTGCCGGTGTCCGAAGTGGCGGCCAACAGCTTGGAACTGGCAGTGGCGAAGGCACAAGCCTGGGGCTGCCACGTGGTCCTGAAGAGCCATGCTTCATTTGCCGCCGCGCCGGACGGTCAGGTCCGGGTGCTGGTCGAACCCAATTCCGCCTTGGCAACGGGAGGTACCGGCGATGTGCTCGCGGGACTGCTGGCTGGCCTGCGAACCCGTGTCGCGGATCCCCTGCAGGCGTCCGCGGCGGCCATGCTGGTTCTGTCGGAGGCGGGCCGCTTGAGCGGCACACGCCTGGGGCCGGACAGTACCTTGGCTTCCGATGTCCTGCAGGATGTTCCCAGGGTGTTCGCACAGCACCCCCGTTGAGGCCAACTCAGGACGACATGCGCAACCCGGCCGTTCAGCGCACGGTGAAACCGGCGGATGATGCCCCCTCGGCTTCCCGCGGTTCGGCATGGCATGCCGCGGCTAAACGGGCGCCGTCGTTAAGCCGAAGGTCCCATCCAAAGCAAAGCCCATGCCCAGCAACAGGAGTAGTTTCGTGAGCCTGCGGAATTCGGAAACACGCGTCAGAATGGTGGTGGATACCAGCAGCAGCATTCCGCCCGACCTTCTGGCCCAATTCAACATTCTGGAAGTGCCGACAACGGTCCACTTCGGTTCCGACGACTACCAGCTCAACCGAGACATCGATCTGCCCAGGTTCTTCGAGCTTCTGCAGACCCGACCGGAGCACCCGACCACCAGCCAGCCGGCCCCCACGCTGTTTGCGGATGCCTACCGGCAGGCGTTGGACGACGGGGCCGAGGAAATCCTGGTGGTGGTGGTCAGTGCGGAACTTTCGGGTACTTGGAACTCGGCTCGCCTGGCGATCGGCGAAGTTCCCGAAGCCGACATCGAACTGTGGGATTCACGCTTTGTCAGCATCAGCAGCGGCCTGCAGGCGATTGCGGCAGCCCAGTTCCTGGCGGCGGGCGGCACCCGACAGGACGCGCTCACCCGGATGACGGAGGTCCAGTCGGGACTCAGCACCTACCTGACGGTGGACAATCTGGATGCCCTTGCGCGCAGCGGGCGTGTCGGCGGATTGCAAAAGAACATGGGCAACATGCTCAACCTGAAACCCATCCTGACTGTCGTCGACGGCAAGGTGATTCCCGTGGCGAAGGCGCGGGGCCGGCACAAGTCCGTAAGCGAACTGTTGACACGGACTGTGGCCGACCAGGGGGATCAACCCGTGGTGGTGGCCGTGTCGCACGCCAAGGTGCCGGACGAAGCGGCTGAACTGTTGGAGAAGGCCCGAGCCCTGCTCAATGTCGACACCGCCTATGTCGTGGAGCTGGACCCGGCCATCGCGGCCCTGGCCGGTATCGGCACCTTGGGCATCGCGGCCTATCCTGTGGGCGTGGCCGCCTGATGCCGGATGCGCGTTGCGGTTGACACGCAGGGCGGGGATCATGCACCGGCCGCACTGGTTGCCGGTGCCCTCCTGGCCTCCGAGCGGTACCGGATTGGCCTCACGCTGTTGGGCCATCCCGACGAAATAGAGGCGGAATTGGCACGCGGGCACCGGCCCACCGGATTGGACATCGTTGCCGCCGACCACCGGCCGGACGACGCATCGGCCCTGCGCAATCCCGGGTCCGCCGTCGCCAAGGGCGCACAGTTGGTCCGTACGGGGGCGGCGGACGCGCTGGTTTCCGCTGCCGATACGGCGGTGGTCCTGGCGGCTTCGTTGCGGTGGCTCGGTCGTCTTGCCGGCGCGCACAGGCCCGCGATTGCCGCCGCGGTGCCGACCCCCGACGGGTATGTGCTGGTGCTTGATGTCGGCGCCAACACCAGTTGCCGGCCTGCTCATCTGGTCGAGTTCGCGATGATGGGGCGGGCCTTCGCGTCCACCTGCATGTCGGTGGACCGGCCCCGCATCGGCCTGTTGAATATTGGACACGAGGAGTCCAAGGGCAACGAACTGGTTCAGGCGGCCCACCGGTCGCTGTTGGAACATGGATTTCCCGGCTATGCGGGTTTCGCGGAACCCTACGCGCTCGCCTCCGGAGATGTGGATGTCCTGGTCGCGGACGGTTTCAGTGGCAACATACTGGTCAAGTCCATGGAGACTGCCAGCAGCATGTTCGCGACCGGATTGCGCACCGCCTTTGCCGCCTCCTGGCGCAGCCGGTTGGGATATTTGCTGGCTCGAGCCCAGGTGGGCGCCGTTCGTGCCAAGGCGGATCCGGGCCAATACGGCGGCGCGGCGCTCCTGGGCATCAACGGCGTGGTTGTCGTGGCGCACAGCGGTGCCGATCCGGAGGCGGTATGCAGTGCCGTGCGCCAAGCGCGCGATGCCCATGCCGGCAGCATGTTGGAGCGAATGGCGCGGGGTCTGGGCGAGACCCCGGACATCCGCGTGCGGCATCTCGGCGACCCTCCGGGGAGGACCCAAGGATGAAGGTTTATCGCAACCTCGAGTACATCACCAAGCGCGAAACCCTTGGCCGGCGCTTGTTCCTGGTGGCGGTGCTGGCGCTGACCAGCGGCCTGATGGTCAGCTTCCTGCCCAATATGGAGTGGGCGCGCAGTCCCGAGGCGGCCAACCCGCTGCTGCAGTTCCTGGTCGACTACTACGCGGTGTTCAGCATGGCTGCGTTGCTGGTTGGCTTCATCGGAGCTACCGTCGGCAGCTACTTCATCAATCGGTTTGCGCCGCGGCGGTGGCACAGGGCCAGTTCGCTGGAGCGGCCGGATCAGTTTTTTGCCCGGTGTCTCAAGGGATTGGGCAATCAATACGCCCTGTACCTGTTCGCCATTCCCGGCGTCCCGCACCTGCTGGTTGGACCGGGAGGCATGCTGGCCTTCTCGGTTCGCAGCGACAAGGGCCGGGTCATGGTGGAAGGCGACCGGTGGCGCGAGCCCTTCAGCCTGGGACGGCTCTTCACTCTGCTCAGCCGGGAAGGGTTGGGCCATCCTGGCCGGGAAGCCGAGGAATACACCCGCCGCATCAACAGCTTCATCGAAGGCATGCCGGAAGCCTTCGCCCAGTCCGAGTACGCTTCGATTCCGGTGGCCGGCGCCGTGGCCTTTATCAACCCCGAAATGACGTTGGAGATTTCGAATCCCAGCCTGCCGGTGGTTCAGGGTCCCGAGCTCGTCAAGTTCGTTCAGAAGCAGGCGGCGGACTCCAAGGTGCATCGGTCATTGATGCGTTCGTTTCAGGAAGCCGTGTCGCAATATGTGAGCTTGCCCGAGGCCGGTCCCGACGATTGACGGTGTGGTGGAAGGGCTGCCGCCGACCGTCCTGCCGGAACCATCGCAGTCAGACGCACAGAAGTAACATGCCCCAGCCACGGAAGAAGCGGACATCGGCCCGCCAACGGGCCTTTGCAGCCGAGGTCTCCGCTCGGCTGTGGCAGGCCTATCCGGATGCGGAGTGCGCACTCAACTTCGAAACTCCGTTCCAGCTGCTGGTGGCCACGATCCTGTCAGCCCAGTGCACGGATGTCAGGGTCAACATGGTGACGCCCGAGCTGTTCGCAAGAATGGGAACGCCGGAGGCCATGGCCCAGGCCAACCGCGACGAGATTGAAGCCTTGGTGCGCACGACCGGCTTTTTCAGGAACAAGGCCAAGAGTCTTCACTTGGCCAGCCGCATGATCATCGAGGAATTTGACGGTTGGGTTCCCGACTCGATGGACGAGTTGCTCAAACTGCCCGGTGTGGCCCGCAAGACTGCAAGCGTGGTGCTGGGTGTTGCCTACGGCAAGGCGGAAGGCGTGGTCGTGGATACCCATGTCAAGCGGATTTCCAAGCTCCTGGGCCTCACGCGCGCAACCGACCCGGCCAAGGTTGAGGTCGACCTGATGTCGCGGTTGCCGGAGGAGACTTGGATCGACTTTTCCCACCGGCTGATTTTGCACGGCCGCGCGGTTTGCAAGGCCCGCAAGCCCCGGTGTGGCGAGTGTCTCATGGAGGATATCTGCCCTTCTGCCCACAAGGCCTGAAGCACGCTGGCACAACGCTGCGACGACCGGCGCGGTCCGGTGGCAACGCAATTGCCTGCTAACCCGCGGGCATCTTGTGCCAGTGCGGCCGAATCCAGGCCGATTTCACCGGCCGGTTGTTTGACATGGACAGACTGCAGCAACTCCTAGATCAGTTGCGCCGCGGCTTCGACGGCGATTCGCTGCCGCCGCCGGCGGCTCTGGTGAACGCGATGGACCCGGTGGCCTGGACCATGCTGGGCTTCGCGATCGGAGCCTTCCTGCTGGCTGTCTGGATGAGACTGCGGATTGCCAATGTGGATGGGATCCGGCACGAGGCGGAGGCGGAGCCGGCCGGTTTGCTGGCACGGCTCAAGCGACGCCCGGCCACTCTTCCACCCGTCGCCATTCTGCAACGGCTGGGCAGTGAACGGGTGGAGGAACTGCTTGAGTACGGCGATCAGGTCGAGGACGCGTTTTGGCTGGGCCAGTGGACTCCCGTGCGGGAGGAGCTGCTGCGCCTGATGAGTGCCCAGCATGCCTTTGCACCGGTCCAGGCCCTGGTCAACTACTACCGTTGTGCCGATCGATCGGAGGCTGCCAGCCTCCGTATTCGCAGGACGGCGCTGATCCACAAGCTGGGACAACGCCGATGGCTGCCACCCGGCGACAACCAGGCACCGGCGCAACTGCTGGTGTTTACCGACGGCGATGAACCACCTGGCGAACTGGGATTCGCCGGGCGCATCCATTGGCTTAGGCCCGAACACCGGCCGCGCCTGGCGGACGGGCCGATGGTGGAGCTCGATCCGATTTCCTTCACGAGTCTCAACCAGGCCACGCTCAAAATCAGGATTTACCGCTCTCTCTTGACCGGAGCCGGCTTTCGGCTGCATTTCACGCGGGTTGGCGACGACTGGATCATCTCGCGTGAAGAACGGGAGTGGGCTCGCTGAACCGCCATGGAACCTTGGTTCGGCATCACGCTCCTGGATGTGCTGCGGGCATTGTTTCTGGCATCGACCTCGGTGGTTGCCATCCTGGCCTTTGCCCTGGGCGTCTATGCCCTGTATTTCAATTTCCGCTCCGCGGTCGCCCGTCGGTACGCCTATCTGTCCCTGAGCGTCCTTGTGGTCTACGCCGTCGATGTGGCCCTGCACCGGGTTACGGACCTGGACAGTGCCGAGTTCTGGCTTCGTCTGCAATGGGTTGGGATCGGGGTGCTGCCGGCCGTCTACTACCGGTTTGCGACCGGCGTGCTGCAGGCCACCAATCTGCACTCCCCCGCGCGCTCGTGGGCGGGTTGGGTACTGATGGGAACCTGTCTTGGGCTGGTGGCGCTGACCCAGTTTGGGGATTTGGTCGTACGCGATGTGGCCGCCTCCGAAGCGTTCTACTTCCTCGCACCGGGCCCCCTGTTCTGGCTGTTCGCCGTCATGTTTGCCCTGGCCTTGGCCCTCTCGGTGCGCGATCTCCTTCTAACCCGGGGCCGCAGCCTGACCCAGCGCAGCCGCCAGCGCGTCCATATTCTGCTGTTGGGTTTCGCGGGTCCCGTCCTGGGGTGTTTCCCGTTCCTGCTCCTCCTGGGCCCGCAACTGGGGGGATTCACCGATCTGGTTTACACGGTTTCGCTGCTGGTCAATGGCACTGTATCGCTGCTGCTGACCCTGATGGTCATGTCGGTTGCGTTCTACGGCGTGCACCTGCCGGAGCGGGTGGTCCGATACCGGCTGATGCGGTACCTCATTCGGGGACCGGCGATTGCCATCTGTGTCATCATCGCGATTCAAGTGGTCCCGCGGGTGGAATTGCTGCTCGGGGTCCCGCGCGACCTGATTCTCTTCTATGTGGTCACCGCCGTGATCGTGGTTGGCCAATTGGCCGTATCGGCCACGAAACGGTTGATGGACCATGTGATCTATCGGGACGACATCCGCGAGATTTCACTGTACCGGGAACTGGAGCGGCGCCTCCTGACGCACAGCGATGTCAGGGAATTCCTCGAAAACCATTTGACAGCCGCCTGCGAGTACCTGGGTGCCGGGCGGGGATTCGTGGCCTCCCTGGCGGCAGACAGTCTGGTTGTGGAAGCAGTTGTCGGCACCGAGATGGATCCGGAGCGGGTGATGCCGGCGGCGGCTTGGCGGGAAGTGCTCAAGACGGCGCTGGTCCACGATCAGGACCGGCACGAGGCCTTCGGGGTGTCGGGAGTGGATTTCCGCATGTGGCCGCTGCGCGGGGCCGCAGGGCCGCGGCGGGAGACCATCCTCCTGGGTGTGATTGGCGTGGCCGCCGAACAGGGTCCGCTTCCGTTGGCGGCAGCCCCCGCCCGCGTGTTTGCATCGATGCGGTCCATGATGGCCGAGGCCTTGACGGACCACCGCATCCAGGCCAACGTCATCTCCGGCCTCCAGCCCATCATGTCGGAGATCGAGCGCATCCAGCATCTGAGATCCCAACTCCCCTATCCAATCGAAGCGGCCGGTCGGACATCCCCCTTGTGGTCCGAGACCGAGATTCTGAACCCCGAATTCCCGGCCTGGGTGCGCGACGCGCTCAGGGATTTGTGGGGCGGACCGCGCCTGAGCGGCAGCCCCCTCATGAAACTCAAGGTTGTCGGCACCTACCTGGAGCGAACCAACGGCAATGCCCAGCAGGCCCTGCGCCTGGTAATGGGCGATGCCATCGAGCGGATGCGGCCGGACGAAGGTACGGAACTGGGACATCTGGATTCGCTGCTGTACCGAATTCTGGAGATGCGGTTCATTCAGGGGCGCAAGGTGCGCGACATTGCCGGCAAGCTGGCCATGAGCGAGAGCGATCTGTATCGCAAGCAGCGGATTGCCATTCGGCAGGTGGCCGGGATCATTCAGGAAATGGAGCAGTCCGAGCTGGACAAGGAGGTTGAACCGGAAGAGCAAAACCGGCTCGACGCATAACGAATCGGTGTGTCCGTCGTCTTAATGTCTAGGGGGGATCTGCATTGCGTCCGGCTTCGGACCGCGTTGATGCCCCTTGGTTGCATTGTTCGGCAGGAAACACACCGTGGCGTCCAGATCGCAGGCCCCGCCCCGCACGTCCCGACTTGAAGTCAGAAGATTGACACCGGAGGAAATATTCGGTCTGGGCATCCTTTCCTTCGGTGTCGCCGCGTTTGTCAATCTGGCCTTGTCCAACGGAGTGCCCATGCTGACCATAGTCACAGGTTGGCTGGGGCCCCTCGTCGGCGCGGCCTGCGTCGGGTCCGGTATTCTCCTGTTGTACGACGACCGACTGCCAAATTGGCGACTTCAGGCCATGATTGGTGTGATGCTGGTACTGGTGGCGCAGATGGCCGGTACGTTCATTTGGCAACAACCGGGTGTCGACTGGACCTTCGCGCTGGACGGCAGCCATGGCGGAGCCATTGGCAGGGCGTTCGGCAACATGCTGATGGAACGGGTGGGCCGACCCGCAGCCGGCATGATTGTGTGGGTGACATCGTTGCTGGGGCTGTACTTGTTTGTCAGGCATTCGCCGCTGATGTCGGTTCCCATCTGGATCATGGCGCGCCTCATGCATGTCCTGCGCATTGGCAAGGTCCCGGCTGCACCAAGCGATCCGATCGCTGTGCCCGCCGCATCGGATCCTCCGGTTCAGGAAGCGGAGGAGAGTGGCCACGCGGAGATGGACCCGGCCCCTGTTCCAGCTGCCGCTCCTCCAGGACCGGAGGCGGCGGACACCGGACCGGTGACGGCACCGGTCAAGGCGAATCCCCCGGCGGCGGACCGGAAGCGCGGCGATTCCGGACGCGAACAGGCCGAGCAAATTCTGGAGGAGCAACACACGGCAGCGGAGGCCGAGGCGGATGCCGGGCGGCAACGCGTCCTGCCGTCGCGGGACCTGCTAAGCAGGGCGTTGAATCCCGAACTGGAGGTGGCCGTCCAGCAGTACGCCAACCGGATCGAAAACCTGTACAGCGAATACGGGCAGCCGGTGGAGGTTATCAGTATCGATTCGGGTCCGGCCGTGACGCGCTTCGGGGTGAAGCCGCTGCAGGTGCGGCGGGGAGATGGTTACCGGCCGGTCAGGGTCAAGGACGTGCTGGCCCTGAGGGAAGACATGAAGATGGGACTGGAGGCGGAGAGCCTCCGTTTCCAGGCTCCGGTGCCGGGCCGGAACTTCATCGGCATCGAGGTCCCCAACCAGCAGAGGCTGGTGGTCGCGTTGCGGGATGTCCTGGAGAGCCCGTCCTTTGAAGGCGGTACCCAGGGCTTGCACATCGCCATGGGGCAGGACACCTCGGGAGCCGAAGTCGTGACCGACCTGGTGGCTGCTCCCCACATGCTGGTGTGCGGCGCCACCGGGACGGGCAAGTCCACGTTCATGAACGCGCTGCTGGTGTCCTTGTTGATGCACCACGGGCCGGACACCCTGAACCTGATGCTGGTGGATCCGAAGCAGATCGAGCTGACGCAGTTCAATGGCCTTCCCCACCTGATCGGCAAGGTGGCAACCTCTCCGGACGAAGTGCCCACGATGCTGCTCTGGCTGATCATGGAAATGGAAAGTCGCTATGCGGAATTCCGGCGCGTGGCCGCCCGCGACATCGCGGCCTACAATCGTCTGGCGAGGAGCCGGCGCAGCGTCGAGGCCCTGCCCTATATCGTGCTGGTCATTGACGAACTGGCCGACCTCATGCTGATTGGCGACGACACCATCGAGCAGAGAATCTGCAGGCTTGCACAAAAGAGCCGGGCCACGGGCATCCACATTGTCCTCGCGACCCAGCGGCCCAGCGTTGACGTGGTGACCGGCAGCATCAAGGCCAATTTCCCGGCGCGCGTGGCCTTTGCGGTGTCGAGCAGCACGGACAGCCGGGTGGTGCTGGACAGTCCCGGGGCGGAAACCCTGATGGGCAAGGGCGACATGATCTTCCAAAACCAGGGACGCAGCCGACAGCAGCGTGTGCAGGGCAGTTGGGTTGACGAGGATGACTTGAAGAAAGTGGTGGCGCACTGGCGCGACCAGGCTCAAACCCTTGCCCCCGCAACCCGCGTCGAACCGTGGCGCGGGCTTTTGGGACGCGAGGTGCACTGACAGGCCGGACTCGCGTTGGGGGGGCCGAGACCAAGTACCGGAGCCAGTGTCTGCGGTTCGTCCGAGGATGGCCGGGATCTGCCCCAAGGGCTTGGTTCGTTCGCTTCCTCTGATTGCGGAACACGGTCCGCCGCGTCGTGGCCGCCGGCGTCTCAGGTCTTCGCGGTCACAGTATTGCTATACTCCCTTTCCGATCCAACGCAAGGGTCGGACGGGGATCGGGGCGGGTAGCTCAGCTGGTTAGAGCATTTCGTTTACACCGAAGAGGTCGGGGGTTCGAGTCCCTCTCCGCCCACAGATTGGATAACATCAAGAATCTTCGCCCTGCGGCTCAGGCTTGAGGTGTAATCCGACAACAGTTCAGCGGCGATTGGGACTATTCCACATGGCTTGTATGAGCTAGTCGTGCAACGAGACTTGATGGCATAGGATCCCGGCACCCGGGTCCCACCAGTGCATGCTTGGTCATGGCCCTCTTCGCCCGTCCTGCCGCTGTTCCTCTGTCCGATATGACTCTGTCACCCAGCGAGCGGACATTGGTGCATCGACGATGGCGGATTTACCGTGCGCGCCAGGCCCGGTTCTTCGGACACCGCGAATTGAGGGAGTCCTTCCACACCTGCCTGGAGGGGCTGCCGTGCGACGATCCGAGTGGGGCATGGTCCTGGCCTGCAGGGCACCGTTTTCCACGCTCTGCACACGCAGCAGCTGATCTTCGGCAGGCACCCGGGCCGACACGCCTATTCGCCGACGACGTGGCCAAGGCCAACCCGACCAACATTCTGGAGCGGCACGGCCTCGCCAATGTGCGGAGCTTGTAGAGGGAACCAGTTGATGGTGCCATGGACACCCTTGCCGCCATTCGGGAGAAGTTCCGGACTGGAAGGATCGAGTTCTCGGAGCATGCTGTTAACCAGAGTATCCTCTGCGAGATCAGCGTGAAGGAGGTCTACGACGCCGTTACCGGGAGTGCAATCATCGAAGACTATCCGGTAGACAAATACGGACCGAGTTGCCTGTTGCTGGGATACACACGTTCGGGTAGGCCCCTGCATGTTCATTGCAGCTATCCCTCAAGATCGATTGTCAAGATCATCACCCTGTACGAACCCGATCCAGCCAGATGGGTCAACTTCGAGACAAGGAGAGACCGCCATGACCGAGGATAATTCGTGGAAAGAAACCATGGTGGAGACGAAAGTCACGTACCACATCGAATTCCGAGGCCGTCTGTTCGTCATCGAACACGTCCCTGCGCGGGTCAACCTCGAGACTGGTGAGCGGTACTTTTCTCCGGAGACAGTCGAACGTCTGCACCAAATCGTGCGGGAAGATGCCCTTCCCACACGCACAATCAAAACCCCGGTCTATGAATACGAGGCGGCAATGCCGGGGACTGGGGGGTGAGACGAAGCGTTTCGAGGGCGGTCTCCGTTGGGGCGGCCCGACAACACTGCGGGTAATTGGACAAGAAGCTCCACGTCAGACAGCAGCCTCCGGGGTGTGGGAGACATTGCCGCAACTCCCGTCGCGCTGGCTCACCAGTTGCAAAGGAGGCCACGACACTGAATGAACCGAGCCAGTGAATTGAGGCGTCTGCCGGCACTTCATCGGCTGTTGGCCACCGAGGCGGTGGCAAGCTTGGCACACGCGTTCGGTGAGACAGCGGTGACGGTCGGTGCCCGGCAGGTCCTGGCAGCCGCCCGGAAAGACTGTCTTGAGCAGCATGCGCCAGTGCCGGACGCGGCTGTGTTGGCCGACCGGCTGGTGGCGTGGGTGCAGGCCAACCTGACGCCTACGCTGATGCCGGTGGTAAACGCCACCGGGGTGATTCTTCACACCAATCTGGGCAGGGCGCCGCTCAGTCATGGCGCGTTGTCCGCCATGCAACGGGTGGGCCTGGGGTACAGCAACCTGGAGTTCGACCTTGCGACCGGCGCGCGTTCCGATCGCTATCGTCACTGCCGCGGAATGCTGGTCCACCTTACAGGTGCCGAAGATGCCGTGGTGGTCAACAACAATGCGGCGGCCTTGATGTTGATTCTGGCCGCGCATTGCAAAGGCCGCGAAGTGGTGATCAGCCGCGGTCAGATGGTGGAAATCGGCGGTGGATTCCGTATCCCCGACATCCTGGAACAGAGCGGAGCACACCTGCGGGAAGTGGGTACAACCAACCGCACCTATGTGTCCGACTACCTGGAGGCCCTCAGCGATCAAACCGCCGCGGTGCTGGTGGTCCACGCCAGCAACTTCCATCAAGTCGGATACACGGTGCAACCGGAACTTGCCGACGTGGTCAATGCCGTTCGAGGCACCGTTGAGGGTGGTGACAGCCCCTTGGTGGTCCACGACTTGGGCAGTGGCCACCTGATGCCGGTTGGTGGTTGCCTGGAGGCGGAGCCCACAGTGGCCGGCAGCGTATTGGCCGGGGCGGATCTGGTCGCCTTCAGCGGTGACAAACTGCTGGGTGGTCCCCAGGCCGGAGTGGTTGTGGGTTCCGCCGACGCCGTGGCCCCTTTGCTGCACCATCCCCTTCTGCGTGCGCTCCGGGTTGACAAGCTGATTCTGGCTGCGTTGGGTGCCACCTTGGAGTCGTATGTTCGGGGCGAGGCCACCGCGGCGATTCCAGCATTGTCCATGGCGTCCAAGTCCGCGGCCGAGCTCAAAATCAGGGCCGCGGCGCTGTGCCGCACGCTGTCCGACCATGGTGTGTCGGCGGCCACAGTGGACCTGGACGGGGCCGCCGGTGGCGGCAGCATGCCCGGCACCCCCATTCCCGGTGCCGGGATTGCCGTACGCGTTGATCGCCCCGATCTGTGGTCCGCGTCCCTGAGAGCCGGGGAGCCGCCGGTAGTGACCGTCATTCGGCAAGGACAACTGGTGCTGGACCTGCGCACGGTTTTTCCCGACCAGGATCAGGTTCTTGTACAGGCTCTTCTGACAGTGCATGGCCGGTGATGCATGACCGCATGCGGCGAAACGGTTTTCCTGAAGCTGGGTGGCTCCCTGTTGACGGACAAGACCGCGCGGGAGGCCCTGCGGGTCCATCGGGTGGAGTCGATCTGCGCACAGATCGCGACGGTTCTGGACACAAGGCCGGAACTGAAATTGGTGCTGGGGATAGGATCGGGCAGCTTCGGCCACTTCCCGGCGTTCCAGTACGGACTGGCCCAGGGGGTGGATCATCCCGACGCATGGATGGGGGCGGCCATCACGGCCGACAGCGCGGCGCGTCTGGTTCGTCACGTGACCGGTTGTCTCATCAAGGCGGGCGTCAAGGCTTGGAGCTGTCAGCCGGGCAGTGCCTGGATGGCCCGAGGGCGCCGGGTGCGCGGTGGCCCCGCCGACGTGTTGGCGCGTGCGTTGGCCAGCGACCTGGTACCCGTGGTCCACGGCGACGTGATGCTCGACCTTGAACAGCGCGTGTGCATAGCCAGCACGGAGGAGATTTTTCGCTTTCTGGCGCCAAGTCTCCGACCCGACCGAATTCTGTTGGCCGGTGAGGTCCCCGGGATCATGTCCGGCCCGATGGAGCAATGGCGGGGAGCCCAACCCATTCCCCGACTGCAGCCGGAGGGGAGCGGAGCCCTTCCCCTTGTCCCGGGTGCAAGCAGGGGCGTGGATGTAACCGGTGGCATGCGTACCAAACTGCAGTTGTGCCTGGAGATGGTCGAGGCATGTCCGGAAGTGCACGTGCATGTCTTTGACGGACGTCCTCCGGGTGCGGTACAGGCAGTCCTGAGGGACCCGGACCTGCAGGTGGGAACGCGCGTGGTGGGACTGGACCAATCCCGGTAGTTGCGTGACCGGCGGGCCAGGGCGATTGCATCTAAATTGGGTGGGCTGACGGGGTAGGCACAGGATTACAATGGACGATTCCGGATTCAGCCTGCGGAGAGCCCCTCATGGACAGCCCGATGCCTTCGTCCCTGGTCGAGATCCTGGACGCCCTGGAGGATCCGCGGATCGACCGGACCAAGCTGCATCCCCTGACGGACATCCTGGTGCTGTCGGTGCTGGCCGTGATCTGCGGCGCCGACAGCTTCGTGGCCATCGCCCTCTTTGGCCAGCTCAACGAGGCGTGGCTGCGCACCTTCCTGGAGCTGCCGCACGGCATTCCCTCGCACGACACGCTGGGGCGGGTCTTCGCACGGCTGGATGCGAGCGGGTTCGAGGAGGGCTTCCGGGACTGGGTGCAGGAGGCCTTCGAGCTGACCGACGGCCAGGTCGTGCCCATCGACGGCAAGAGCGTGCGCGGTTCCCACGATCGGGGTCAGGGGCTGGGCCCCCTGCATCTGGTCAGCGCCTGGGCCCAGGCCAACCGCCTGGTCCTGGCCCAGACGGCGGTGGACGACAAGTCCAACGAAATCACGGCCATCCCGGAACTGCTGCGCATGCTGTGCCTGAAGGGTTGCATTGTCACACTCGACGCCATGGGCTGCCAGAAGGCCATCGCGCGCCAAATCCGGCAGCAGGGGGCCGACTACGTGCTGCGCGTGCGGGACAACCACAAGGGGCTCCACGCGCGTCTGGAAGACACCTTCGCCCTGGAACGGGCCGGGCACTTCGCCGACTATGCCCACGACTACGCGGACACGGTCGGCAAGGACCACGGGCGCATCGAAACCCGCCGCTGCTGGACGACCGGCGACCCTGCCCTGCTCGCCCATGCCGACCCCGACCGCGCGTGGTGCGACCTGGCCAGTCTGGTCTGGGTCGAGTCCGAACGCCGCTGCGGGGACAAGGTTTCAACCGACGTCCGCATCTTCATCTCCAGCCTGCCGCCCCAGGCCCGGCTCCAGCTGCAGGCCGTGCGCGGGCACTGGGCCATCGAAAACGCCCACCACTGGGTTCTGGACGTGGCCTTCGGCGAGGACGACAGCCGCATCCGCACGGGCTACGCCGCTCACAACATGGCCATCCTCAAGCGCATCGCCCACAACCTCCTGCGGCAGGACCGCACCCTGAAGGTGGGCATCGCCAACAAGCGGCTGGCGGCGGGCTGGGACAAGAACTACCTGTGCCAACTGATTGGCCTCAAGCCCAAACCCATTTAGATGCAATCGCCCTGACCGGCGGGCCAAACCTGCCGCCGCCGGGCCTTCCCGTCGCTATAATTTGGATGATCGGACTCCTGATCGAAGGAAACTGATCGGGCACTCCCGCCTTAGGCTTGACAGTGGATCAGGGCCATGATTTTGCGGCTCGTTGGCTTCTTCGCCATTCTTGGCTTTTTGATTTTTGTTCACGAACTGGGCCATTACCTGGCTGCCCGGCTGGCGGGGGTCAAGGTGGAGGAGTTCGGCATGGGCTACCCTCCCCGCCTAGCCAAACTGTTCCGCTTCCAAGGTACGGACTTTACCCTCAACTGGATTCCTTACGGTGGTTTCGCCCGTCTCAAGGGCACTGATGACGGTGATCGTTCCCCGGATGCCTTCGACGCGGCCTCGCCCCTGAACCGGGCCTTCATTCTGCTGGCGGGGGTCGGCATGAATCTTGTGGTCGCGATCGTCTGCTTTGCGGTGACCTACCGAGCCGGCGTCCCGGTGTCCGCCGGCCTGCCGGAGTTGACGGAAATCGGCCGGGGGTCTGTTGCGGAGACCCTGTCCCTGGAGGAAGGCGACATTGTGCTTACCATGGACGGTGCGGCGGCCAGTGTGCCGATGTTGACGGAGTGGGTGGGCGTCAACGGCTTGCGCAGTGCTCCGGCCGGTTCGATGGCGGCGACTGGCCAAGTGACTGTGATGAACAATGGAGCGCTGAAGCAGCTGCCCCTGACCGGAGACGTCGGCCTCAAGGATCTCTTGGACGGATCCCGATACCGACCGGTGCTCAGCACGATGATTACGTCGGTGGAGCCTGCAAGTCCCGCTGAGGGCTCCGGCTTGGAAGTCGGCGACCGCATCTATTCGCTGGCGGCGGAGCCGGTTTCGCTGTTCGGCAACTCGCTGATTGAACGGACCCAGGCTCATGCGGGGCGTGAAGTGTCGATTGAGGTTCTGCGCGGCGGAACCGAATGGGTGTCCGCACGCATTACGCCGCGGACGGACCCTCCCGATGGCCAGGGCCCATTGGGGATCACGGTGTCGACGACATCGCGGATTGGCTACGTCAGGTCGGTGCGGGCGGCCCTCTTGGGATTGACGGACACGCTCGGGTATGTATGGGCCACGCTGCGGCTGCCTGCGGAAATGATCCGGGATCGGGAATCCGATGTGTCCGGCAACTTGGTCGGACCGGTCGGTATCGCCTCCATGGTGGGGGATGCAATTGAAGCCACTACACGGACCGGGCTTTGGCTGCCGGTTCTGAGGTTGACGGGCGCCTTGAGTGCCGCCTTGGCCGTGGTGAACCTGTTGCCGCTTCCGGCACTGGACGGCGGCCGCCTGCTGTTCATCGTGATCGAAGTGGTTCGACGCAGGCCGGTGCATCCCGAACGGGCCCGGGTGGTCCACTTTGTGGGCATGGCGCTGCTCCTGGTGCTGATGGTGGCCCTGACGGTTCAGGATGTGACGGATCCGCAGCAGCCCATCGATTGGTATGGACTCCTCGGCAACTGAATCAGGCGTCTACGGACGCAACACGGAAAGTCTTGCGACGCGGACCGGCCGGATTCGGCCCGCTGCCGGGAACGCAGCGAGCCGTTATCCAGTGCAACGAAGCCACCCCTGTGGCTGGTGTGGAGCCGGCAACTTTGCGTCCGCGGTCAAGTGCCGGGTGTGCGGTACTCCCCTGAGGTTCGTGACGCGCCGAGTTCGATGTCCGGGATGCAGGCACACCCAGTCGACCGCACTGGTCGTGTGTGCCAACTGCGGAACCGAGATTCGTCCCCGTCCGTTGCAGTTGCCGTGGCTGATACCCTTGCTGGGAGCAGTGGCCGTGCTGCTGATCCTGTTGAATTCCTGAGTTCCTGGTCAGCCGCGCCGACGATGAAACCATGGCAGGTTCCATCTACACAGTCCAGGAACTCATGTACGCCCTGGTGACCGAGCTGGAGTACCCGACGTGGGAGGAACTGCACTGCCTGGACGACTTGCGGGCGGACGAGCAGGCCGAACTCGCGGCGTTTTGGAGCCTGGTGCCCCAGGCGCGGCGCCTCAGGGTGGCCGTTGCCTGTCGCGAATTGGCGCAGGACAATCCGGCCTTTCGCGGCGGGGCCTTGTTCAGGTTCCTGGCCGCCGACGCGGATCCCCAGGTCCGAACCGCGGCCATGGATGGTTTGGGGCTGGATCCCGACCTTGCCAGCCTGGAGGCGCTGCTGGCCCAGGCCGAGGTCGAAACCGACGACTGGGTTCGCCTTGCCGCAGCCGAAACCTTGGGCCGGTTTCTGCTGACAGGGGAACTGAAATCGTGGCCTGAAGGGATGCAGACCGCCGCGGCCGCGAGGTTGATTGACTGGTCGGCGGAGGATGCGCCCGATCTGGTGGCGGTGGCTCTCGCCAATCTGGGTTATAGCGGCTTGGAGGAAGTACATGGGACCTTGGTCATCAACCTGCTGTCGGAATGGGAAGTGCGGCGGGAGGCCGCGTTGGCCGGCATTGCCAACAGCACCGACCGCGGTTGGGAACCGGTGGTTCTCGGCATCTGGCGCAAGGACCCGGATCTCGATGTCCGGGCCGCGGCCCTGCGTGCGGCCGGCCGACTGGGACTGCAGGGGTTCCTGGACATTTGCCTGAACGTGGTGGAATTCGAGGAAGAGCCCAAGCTGCGTCTTGGTGCCATTGCGGCCTTGGGTGATCTGGGTGGTGCCGTCGCGTGGCGCGCCCTGGCCTACGCCGGCGAAACGACAGACGAGGAGCAGCGGCTGGCGGTGGAAATGGCCCTGGAACGCTTGGAAACGGACACTGATCCGTCCGGGAGCACCTTCAGTTGAGGGCCGAAGCCATGGCCCTGTTGGGAGCCGGCCCGCCGGAGGAGAGTTCGGCCTGATGCCCGTTTCCGCCGATCGGACTCGGGGAGATGCCGCGCGACGCCGGCTGGGTCGGCATCCTCCCACGCTCTCCGCACATACCGCGGACAGCGATGTGCAGTGGCCCGGGCGGCGGGCGGATCCCGTCCGCTTTGCGTGGGCCGTGATTCTGATCTCCTTTGCCTGCTTTTGCCTCCTGGCCGTCTTGATCACGGCCGGGTCCGTGTTCACCTACCGCAACGCCACCGTGCGGGGTGAACTGTTGCTGCAGTCCACGATTGGCACGGTGTACCTGCACAACGGTGGGCGTGCCGATGCCGTTGCGGTGACCTCCCCGGTCTCCGAGATCAACCGCGGCAGCCGCCTGGTGACTCAGCGGGAGGCAACCCAGGGCGTGTTGGGTCTGTTTCGTTCCCGGACCACGGGCGGCATGCTCAATTCGGTCCAAATCTCATCGGACACCATCCTCGACATCCTCAAGGTTGAACGGCCCCTGTTTCCGGGCAACGGCGCCGACCATCTGGTGGAACTGGTTCTGACCAAGGGCCAGATCCGGGTTGTAACCCTGATGCCGGAAGGCCAGTCGCTCCGGATGCAGGTCAAGACGCCGCACGGATCGGTCCAACTGCACGAAGGCGTGTTTCGCCTGTCGGTGGGCAACCGGCAGACGGAAGTGGTCGCCATCAACGGGGAAGTGGCGGGCTACAGCCGGAATGGAGCGGCCTTCCGGTTGGGGGAAGGCCAGCGGCTGAATTTCGAGCACAACCGCATTTCGGAGCCGGTTCCGGACATCGGCTCCGAAATCCTAACCGATGGACGCTTTGAGACTCCGGTCGACGAGAACTGGTCCCGTGCCGTGGTGGCCAGCGACATCCCGCCTCCGACCATGGAGCGTGTGCAGGAGGACGGCCGTTGGGTGATCCGCTTCCACCGTGCCGTCGGCGACAATGCCCACAACCAGTTCGAGTTGCGCCAAACCGTTGATCGGAATGTCAGTTTGCATGAGAGCCTGTACCTCCGCCTTACGGTGCGCATCGACTACCAGTCCCTGCCGGGCGCCGGCGTGCTGAGCTCCGAATTCCCGGTGCGTGTCGAGATGGGCTACACGGACATCTACGGGCAGGAACGGGCCTGGGGCCACGGCTTCTACTATCGCGAGCCGATCGCCGGATATTGGATCGAGAACGGGGAACAAATTCCGCAAAGTACCTGGTTTGCCTACGAGTCCCCGGATCTCTTCAACCTGCTGGCCCTGAATCCACCCGAGACGATCACCTATGTCCGCATCCATGCGAGTGGACACGACTACACCAGCTACATTGGGGACGTAAGCCTGACGGCTCACTAGCCGCGTGCGCCGGTTCCCCGCGCATCCCTCCCACCAACGGGCGGAACTTCGCGATCGGCCTCCGCCGTCAGCCCTCCGCCGCCACCGGTTCCACCACGCGCGACCTACCCAGGAACAGTTCGTTGGGGGTTGCATCCCGGTTGATCGGCCCGGTGTGATCCGGGTCCACCCAATGGGTGCGTGTCCAATGGCCCGGATGGTACAGGCCGAACACCCAGGCCAGCTCCGCGTTGGGTTCCACATGCGCGGGTACCGATACGGTAATCCGTTCCTGCCGCTCCTCTCCAATGGGCCATTGCGTAGTCGGCCACAGGCCGCCTCCGGGAAACGAGTCGAACTGCGCCACGATGTTGCCGTCCCGGTCGCGCAGGTGCAGGAACAGAGCCCAGTCGGACTGTGGCCGCGCGACTGCCGCCAGCTGCAGGTGGACCCGGGCTGGCTGTCCGGGAGTCACCTCGGATGGCAGGTCAATGGCGGACAGCCGCAGGCTGGGATGGTCGTCGGCCGGACCGGTTCGGTCGCTGCGAACTTCCCAGTCCGCATCCACATAGCGCAGGGGTTCGGGAGGCACAAAGGCCGGTTCAATAATCCATGTGGGCGTAACGGTGCACAGCAGGAAAAGGCCGGCCGGTACGGCGGCCACAAATTTGCGGATCCCAGTGGGCCAGAGGCAAGTTGCCAATCCGCATGCCAGGGCCAGGGCCGGGAGGGCCGGAAACAGGTACCGGCCCTGTGCTGCCGGTGCCACCAGCATGAATCGCATCCAAGCCGCCAGCAGGACGCCAAGCCAAGTGAAGGCCAGCATTCCCTGCATGAAGCGGACATTGTGAAAGAGGTACTGTTCGGGTTCCAGGCGGCGGGCCCGTTGCCAAACCCACAGCAGAAAGCCGGCGGCCGCGATGAGGGTCAGGATGCCCAAAACCGTGTAGACAGCCTCCGGATACGGAAGCGTCAATCCACCGAAGACCCCCCAGAAGCTGCGAAACATGGCAGGCAGCTCGCGGGTCAGTCCGGCAACGGTCAAGGCTTCCCGGCGCAGGTCGATGTTGGCTTCCCAAATGTTCCACGCCAGTGGATCGCCGTACATGGCCAAGTTGCGGATGTACCACCACCCGGACACCAGCGCAACCGGAACCGCCATCCGCCAACCCGCATCGATGACGAACCTGCCGTCGCCGCGCCTCCAGGCAATCCAAGCCAATGCCAACAGAACCACGCCCGTCAGTCCCAAGCCACTTAGTTTGGCCCCAAGCGCAATACCGAGCCAGACCCCCAGCGACCATCCCTGACGAACTGCGAGCGGCCGGTCCTGCGGGCGGTGCGGATCGTCCCCAAAGCGCATCCACTCCGCCAGGCGCCAAATCAGCACGGTGGCGGCGGCGGCGATCAGGTTGTCGTTGCTGGCGGCGGCTCCAATAAACACAAACTGCGGCACGAACGCGAACAGGGCCGCGGTGGGCAGGGCCACGGCGGGATTCAGGAACAACCGGATGAAACGGTAGGTTGCCCACAGGGTGATGCAACACAGAAGGATGGACCACAGGCGCAGGATGTGTAGGGCCAGGAATGAGCCCGACCACGGCCAACCGTCGTCGTCGTGGGCAAGGAAGTAGTTCCGGTTCTCCGTGGCCGTTTCCTGACCCAGATAGGCATACGGGTTGATGCGGTCGGCCAAAACCGGGAAGTCCGACAGATCGATCCACCCCGTCAGGATCGCACCAACGATGTAATAGAGGGGTGCCTGGGTCCCCTGTTGTTGCCAGAGACCCGGCGTGTTCGGTTCCGAACGCGGCAGGTCGTACCAGGTCACGACATGCTGGACGAACGCGAGGTGCTGAAACTCGTCAGGGGTTTCAAAGGCGGGAACCGCGACGCTGAAGTACGCGGCCAGCAGCGCGAAGAGCAACAGCAGGCCGGCAATCCAGAGTCGTTCACGACCCTCGGGCCAGGGCTTCGGGCCGGTTGCGTGCATGGCGTGGGAACCGAACGGCGCGCAGCGGGTTTCCGGACAGACGATTCAGGAGCTCCGAGAGTCAGACCGTCGTCGGGCTTCGTTTTTCCGGGGACCACCAGAACAGGAAGTAGAGCACCGTCAATCCGAAGCGCAGCCAGACGTCCAGGATGCGGAATGTGGATTCGCCGTTGGCCCTGGGGAATTCATGGCTGGGAATCTCGCGCAGGCGGTATCCGCAGCGGATGGTCTTGATGATCATCTCCTGCTCGATGGTGTGGATGTCCTCCGTCAGTCCCAGATCCAGGGCCACCGAGCGCCGAATGGCCCTGAAGCCGTTCTGGCAGTCGGTCATGCGGACCCCCTGACTGTAGTTGATGCACAGGGTAATGACCTGGCTGCCAAACAACCGAATGGACTGTTTGATGGTGGCGTGCAGTTCATCACTGCCGCCAATCATGCGGGAACCCGATACATGGTCGGCCTCGTTGCGCACGATGGGGCCAATCAGGCCGGGGATTTCGGTGGGATCGTGGGAGCCGTCCGCATCCATCAGGACGACGATTTCGTTGCGCGCCGCCAGCAGGCCCTGCCGCACGGCGGCACCCTTGCCCATGCCGTTGTCGCGCAGGACGGTTGCCCCGACGGCGGCGGCCACCTGCTCTGTCCCGTCCGTGCTGTGCCCGTCGACCACCAGCACCTCATCGGCCATCCGTCGGACGACATGCAGAATTGGCAGCAAGGACTCTGCTTCGTTGAATGTCGGAATCACCACGGTGAAGGGAGGCAGGACCGCGGAACCGTCTTCGGTGTCGCGGTCCGGGCTGTAGTTGTCGAGATACCACTGGGGAATAACGGTCATGTCGGGTAAACCGGATGCAGGGGTTCAGTTTGGGCGGCTAGGCCCGGAGGCAGCAGAGGACGGATATCGGGAGCCCGTGCGACCTGCACCATAGTTCGCGATGGGTCGGCTGATAGGGTTGCAACCGGCAGGTCAGGGACATGTCGGGCGGCTGGAAGTCCGGGGACTGCTCCACGAGCCAACCTGTCCAGGCCATGAATTCCGGTACGTCGCTCCTGATGTGCAAAAGGCCGCCCGGTGCCATGTGTTCGGCCAGCATGGACAGGAACGGCGGAGACATCAGCCTGCGATGCTGGTGTCTGTGTTTCCACCACGGATCGGGGAACAGCACGTGCACCGCCGCCAGGGATCGACTTGGGCAGAGCCGCGGCAAGGCGAACCGCACATCGTCGTCGCAGAACCAAACGTTGTCCAGTTTCTGCCTGGCGACCCGAATCAGGGCGCGTCGGACGGCTGCGGTCAAGACCTCCACTCCCAGGAAGAGGGTGTCCGGTTCGTAGCAGGCCCGGTTCAGGATGAAGTCGGCTCGGGCCGGCCCGATTTCCAGTTCGATGGTCCGGGCGGCTGCGCGGCTTTCCAGAAATTGCGCGGCGGCTTTCGATGCCGGCGCGTCAAGCATCAGGGAGCGGATGAACCGCTGACCCTCGGCCCAGGCGGGTTCAAGCGAAGCGGATGGCCGCCGGCGCGGGTCGCCGCCCAGCAGCCCCTTGCCGCGTTGCCAATCCCGCAGGATGCGTCGATGGTCTTCCGCGGTCAGGGGTTCCCACGGGAAGTCCATGCGCCCTTGGCTGAACGGCGTGTTCCCGGTGTTCACCGGGGATTGCCGGACCAAACCGTCAGTATCCACCGGCAGTGTTCAGAATACGGTGGATTTCCTCCTTCACCACATCCACACTTGCCGGCAACTCCCGCAAGGGGTTGGCCAGGGTGCTTTCCACTTCCTCCAGGCCTGCGAGGTGATAGTCCGTCTTGAACTTTGTGAACTTCAGGCCGTGGGCCGTGCTTACGACCACGGCGCGATCGTGCCCTTGGATTTGTTTCTGCTCCACGAGCTGCATCAAGGCGGCCAGGGCAACCCCGGTGTGGGGACAGGTGTACATGCCGGACCGATCCGCCAGGGCCGCGGCATTGGCCAGTTCGTGTTCGGTCACCGACACCACCAAGCCATTGGATTTCCGGATCGCCTGCACGGCCTTGTCGTAGCTTACCGGATTGCCGATCTGGATGGCCGAGGCCAGCGTAGTCTTGGCAGTTACGGGTTCGTATCCCACAAATCCGTTCAGGAAGTTCCGGTACAGCGGATTTGCCTTCTCCGCCTGTGCCGCCACCAAGCGCGGCATCCCATCGATTACACCCAGGGTCCGCATCAGTTGGAAGCCCTTGTACATGGCACTGATGTTGCCCAGGTTGCCCGCGGGCACGATGACCCAGTCGGGCACCTCCCAGTCGAACTGCTGGACAATCTCCATGGCCACGGTCTGTTGTCCTTCGATCCGCAGGCTGTTCATCGAGTTGGCCAGGTAGATGGACCGGTCGGCGGTGACGGCCTGCACCACCTGCATGCAACCATCGAAGTCCGTGTCCAAGGCCAGGACGTGGGCGCCGTTGGCAATCGGCTGAATGAGCTGGGCGGGACTGATTTTGCCCTTGGGCAGAAAGATGATGGCGGGAATGCCGGCGGCGGCGGCGTAGGCGGCCAGGGCCGCACTCGTGTCTCCGGTACTGGCGCAGGCCACGGCTTGGATGTCACTGCCGCCGCGTTGGACGATGCGGTTGACCACGCTTATCAGGACCGTCATGCCAAGGTCCTTGAAGCTGCCCGTGTGGCTGTTGCCGCACATCTTGACCCACAGATCCGCCAGCCCCAGATGTCGGCCCAGGGCATGGGCCCGAAACAGGTTGGTGTTGCCTTCGTACATGCTGACGATGTGATCGTCGGCAAGGTCCGGCATGACCCACTCGCGATAGCGCCATACACCGCTGCCTACGGGATAGGTGCTGGATCCGTTGCGGCCGTCCAACAGGCTTCTCCACTCCCGGCCGGAACGGCTGGTCAGCAGCTGCGGATCGTGTTGAACCTCAAGCAGTCCATTGCACGTTGGGCAGCGGTACACGACCTCGTCGACGGGGTACGCGTCCGTGTTCCCGCAACGGTTGAAACAACGGAGGGAGCTGTGTCGGGAATCGTTTGCGGACATCGCCCGGCATTCTGCCAGTTGTCGGTGGCCGATGGCGCAAGACCCTTGCAATCGGGCCCGAATTGCCCACCGGCCCCGGAGGGGGAATCCTGTCAGGCGCGGGGCGGGCGGGACAGCGCGCGCCGTGCCCCGCGCCGCTCAGGACGCAGCGGGGGCTGGACGAATGCCCAGAAACACCTGTTTGCCGTTGAGGATCCGGAGGATTTCCTGCGGCGTCCACTGGCTGCGGCGGGATGCCCCGGACTGCTCGAAAATGCCGCTTAGCTCGGTCGGCGACAAGGGGCTGTTGTCGTTGGACAGAAAGACCCTGAAGCACGCCGCCGTCAGGGGCAGCGTGTCGTCGATGAAATCCGATTGATGGGTGCAGTTGATCTGCAGGCATTCCGTCAGGGCGTCCACCCTGCGGACCTCACCAGTTTCCGCGTCCACCCAGTCGACCTCCTCCGTGTCCACATGGGTGCGGAACCGCTGTCGGCATTCGTCGCACAGCTGCTGGTACAGGTGAAAGCGGTAGTCGAGGTTGCTGTTGGCCCACCAGTCGTGGTCGATGTGGAACTCCGTGTCCACACCCGGACCGAAGCGGCGGGATGCGTGGACGCGCGTTGACTGTTCTAACATCTCGTGGTCATGTCTCCCTGGGATCGCGGTTGGTGCCTTTCGTTGTGATGGGATCAGTTGGTCAGTCCGAACTCGCGGGGGTCGGACAGGCTGCGCAGGCGCGAATTGGATGTCAGGGCGTGGATCACCAGGCCGGGGGCATAGCGCTGGATGGCATTGACGACGCTGTACACGGTACTGGCATGGACGGTGCTGTCCGGTTTCTTGAGGAGTTCCATCGCAACCTCCTCCACCAGGTTGAAGATGGAGTTGCCGCTCTCGCGGTTCCGGAACAGGGTCCTGTACTCGGCCAGTTTCTCCTCGTCCGTGCAGGCAACGGCCTGATGTGTGTCCAGTTCACAGCCGATGGTCACAATGGACTTGGCCCGGTCGATTTCAAGCCTGAGTGGTGCCGTTTCGCCGGGGGCCCCGTCCAGCAGGGGATCCTCAACCGCATTCAGGGTCCAGAACCACTCCTGTTTGGGCCGACGCGTATTGAAGTTGAGGGTAATCGTGCCGTCCGAACGACGATCGACATACAGGTTGGCACCGGCCGGGATGTTGTGGTTCAGGTAGAACTCCTCCAACCCGCAAATGTAGCGGCCCTCGGGAACGTACCAGCATTCCATCGTGCCTCCGTGCACCGGATCGCGCATCTCGATCCGGGTCTTGAAGTCCGGATCGAGATCCAGGAGCTCTTCCATCGGCCCGGTGACGGGCAATGTGCCGTGCAGCCTGTGGGGATACAGAAGCACGAAGTGCACCTGTCCCAGCGTGTCGAGTTGCGGTTGGCGCTCCGACCACTCGTCCGCCAGGTTTGCCTCCAAGCTGAGCAGATCGTTGGTGAATGTCGAATAGACGTAGTTGACCCTGACCGGCTGGAGTGCCTCGGGTACGGAACGGGCCGCCGCCGGGAGGCCGCTGGCGCGGTGCCAACAGGCAACGCCACCGGCCATGACTTCCTCGAAGCGGGGATCCTGTGACAGTCCGATATCCAGACTCAGTTGCAGGAGTTCCGGGCTGAGTTCGTTGGCCTTTAAATCGAGGACGCCAAGGATTTCCGAGGACAAGACAGGCCGTTCCTCGTCGTAAATCTTGGCTTCCGCCATGTTTAGGCTGAATTCATCCACTTCGACGAGCTGGTCGCGCAACAGCCAGCCGCCATTCCATTCGATGAATTCGCCGGACCTCGGGCCCTCTTCCAGGGCATACCGAAGTGCATCCTCAATCTCTTCCTCGTGCTGTTCGAAGATTTCTTCCGAAGTGAGCATGCCGGCGGCACTGAAGTCCTCTTCGCCCAGGTCGTTGAGCGGATGCTTGGTCTTGAGCTGAGCAGCAAATTCGCAGATTTCCTCGGGGTCGGACATCAGGACCTCAAGTACGGAAAACCTGCCGTGTTCGGGGTTGTAGCCGTCCCGAATGTCCATGACCGTGCCGGTGCGGTAGTCCATGGCCGTGAACACCAGGGTTTGGTCCTGGGCGAACTTCTTGCCGGGCTGGTACATGGTGCCCAGCTTCAGCATTTTTTCGATTTGGCTGTTTTCGCGGGCCTGATAGTGTTCAATCAGGCTGATGGCAAGCTTTTCGAACGGTGCAGGGGTACCCAGTTGGCCGGTAGCCAGTTGCTCGTACAGAAAGTCAAGGTCCCCGTCGGTGGCCGTAAACTCTGTTGTCCAGAAGTGGGGGTCCAACGTCTTGCGCAGCATCAATCAGGAACTCCGAGTCAACAGGGCGGAATCGCGGGAAATTACAAGCTCACTTAACAAAAGCGTCGGCCCCCGGCGGCCGGCCAACGCAACTGAAGATTATACCATCAGCGGGAATTGGTTCCTGCTCCGCCGAAGGTCCGGCGGCTGTTTCCGTTGTGCGAGTGTCGGCCCTGAACCGCGAGCGACTGCCGGAATGTTGTGGTGCCTGTTGCCGGAACAACCGGTCTGCAACGGCCGCGACTCAAGCCACCTGGCACTGCAAGATTGGGCAGCCTGTCGTTCATAATGTCACGTAGTGGCACACGCCGACTAGCAGGGAGCGATTGACATCAAGACCTTGGCGATGATTCTGGCCGGCGGTGCCGGAACCCGGTTGATGTCCCTGACGGATCAAAGGGCCAAGCCCGCGGTTCCTTTCGCGGGCAAGTTTCGCATCATCGATTTCACGCTCAGCAACTGCGTACATTCCGGCATTTCCACGGTCGGGGTCCTGACCCAGTATCAGCCGCACAGTCTCCAGGACCACTTGGGCATCGGCAAACCGTGGGACCTGGACCGTGCCCAGGGCGGCATCCGCGTACTCCAGCCCTATACCGCGCCGGACGCACAGGCTTGGTACACGGGTACCGCCGACGCCATTCTGCGCAACCTCTTTTTTATTGAGGATCACGATCCGGATGCTGTCCTCATCCTGTCGGGCGATCACATCTACAAGATGGACTACACGCCCATGCTGGAGCAGCATCGGCGCACCGAGGCCGACCTGACGGTCGCCGTCATGCCGGTGCCGCTGGAGGAAACGCCCCGGTTCGGCATCATGGAGACCGATGACGCCAACCGGGTTCTGGAGTTCCACGAAAAGCCGCCCGGCATGGACAAGGGCAATCTGGCTTCGATGGGGATTTATATCTTTTCGACGAACCGGTTGGTGCAACGTTTGCGGGAGGGTACGGAGGAGGATCCCCGCGATGATTTCGGCCAGCACGTCATTCCGGCCATGATTGAGCGCAATGATCGGGTGTTTGCCTTCAACTTTGACGGCTACTGGGTGGACGTGGGCACGTTGGATTCCTACTGGTCCACGAATTTGGACCTGTTGAAACCGGACCCGCCCCTGGACATGTACACGCGGGAATGGCCCGTCCTGACCCGGTCCACCGAACACCCGCCGGCCAAGGTGTCGGCCCAGGCACAGATTTCACGGTCGCTGGTCTGCAACGGGTCGGTGATCAAAGGCAAGGTTCGCGACTCGGTGCTGAGCCCCGGGGTGCAGGTGAGCGTGGGTGCCGAGGTCGTCCGCAGCGTGCTCATGAGCGACACGTGGATTGGACCCGGGGTGCGGGTTGAGAATGCAATCCTCGACAAGTCGGTCGTGGTCGCCGCCGGTGCCCGCATCGGTGTGTCCGGCGACGGCGATGCCAACCAGATTCACCCCGATCGGCTTCACACGGGACTGACCGTGGTGGGCAAGGGAGCCTTCATTCCCGATCACTGCGTCATCGGCGGCAACGTTCACATTGCGGCGGACGCCGACGCGTCGCACTTTCCCCCGGACGGAGTCGTGGCGGACGGCTCCACCATCGGTTGAAGGACGGCAGGTTTATGCAATCGGCTTCCTCGGACCGCATCCTGTCCCTCATCATGGCGGGGGGCGCCAGCGAAACCCTGGGCGCGCTCACGGAGGCCAGGGCCGAGCCGGCCCTGCACATCGGCGGCAAGTTCCGGCTGATCGACTTTCCGCTGAGCAATCTCACCAACAGCGAGCTGTACAACATCGGGGTTCTGACCCAGTACATGCCCCGTTCCCTGAACGACCACATCGGCGTGGGCAAACCCTGGGATCTGGATCGCGCCACCGGCGGCGTGCGCCTGCTGCAGCCCTACATGGGGGGAATGTGGGGTGGCTGGCAGAGCGGCAACGCCGATGCGGTGCGGCGCAACCTCGACTTCATCCGCAATCAGGGTGCCACGGACATACTGATCCTGGCGGGGGATCACATGTATCTGATGGACTACCGTCCCATGCTGCAACAGCACATGGAAAGGGGCAGCGAAGTCACCGTCGGGACACGCCACATCACGTCACCGCACGACGCCTTTCGCTACGGGATGCTGGTGTCGGACCAGGAGCAGCGACTGCTGGCGTTCGAGGAAAAGCCGGGCCGCAGCCGCCGGTCCATGTCAAGCATGGGCATCTACGTCTTCGACGTGAACGCCCTGGCCGACGCCCTGATTTCCCATCCGGAACTGAACGACTTCGGCCGTGATGTGATCCCGTGGTTCCTGGAACGGAAAGCCAGGATCCACACCTATGAGTACAAGGGCTACTGGGCGGACGTGGGTACGGTCCAGGCCTACTGGGAAGCCAACATGGGACTGATTGCCGATGAACCGGCGCTGAACCTGTACAACCGCCAATGGGTCGTGCGGACCCGCAGCGAAACGCAGGCGGCCGCACGCATTGAACCGGATTCCGACGTGTCCGACAGCCTGGTTTCCAATGGATGCCGGGTGGGGGGAACGGTAAGGCACAGTGTGCTGTCACCCGGAGTGGTGGTCGAGGCCGGGGCCCGCGTGACCAATTCCGTGGTCCTGCGGAATGTGCACATTGGCGCCGACGCCGTAGTGGACCGGTGCGTAATTGACGACGACACCGTGATCGGTGCAGGCGCCTTGGTCGGGCACGGAGAGGACGAGGCTCCAAACCGGCAACTGCCCGACGTGCTCAACACGGGTCTGACATTGATTGGTCTCGATTCCCAAGTGCCGCCCGGCTACAAAATTGGACGCAACGTCCAAGTGCATTCTCGAACTGGTGCGGATGGGTTTCCAAGCGAGGGAGAAGTGGTGTCCGGTGACATCGTCGGAAGGGATCCCCGCCGCCAGGGCGAGCCGACAGGCGTTTGACCTGCGCGTGTGGCCGGCCTCGTCCGCGAGACAGCTTGCCTGCGGTCCAATGTCCATGGAAAGGATGACACCAGCAACCGCCGGCGGGTCCAGCGAAAGGCCCTGGAGTCGGTTCCCCGATTTTGCGTCCTGGAGGCTGCCGGCTTCGGACGTGCGTTTACAACCTGTGACCCGATGCCCGCCTCGCAGAGTTTGGAGTACCGGTCGGATTCGCCTGCCCGGCAACTGCAGCTCGATTCTTCCGAATTTGGTGCGGATGTGGCTGTTGCTCCACCCGCGCCGCGACCTGAAGGACGCCCATGCCTACATCTGACATTGGATTGATTGGCCTCGCCGTGATGGGCCAGAACCTGGTCCTGAACATGGCGCGCAACGGATACCGCGTGGCGGTTTACAACCGGACCACCGCGCGCATGACGGAGTTCGTGAACGCCCATGCGGGGGTTTCCGTTGCGGGATGGGAAACCCTCCCCGAGTTCGTGGCCGATCTCAAGCCGCCCCGCAAAGTCATGGTGATGGTGCAGGCCGGCGGTGCCGTGGACGCGGTGATTGGAGAGCTTGTTCCCTTGCTGGAGCCAGGGGACTTGATCATCGACGGTGGCAACAGCCATTACACCGACTCCGAGCGGCGCAGCCGGGATGTGGCTGCGGCCGGCTTGGAGTTCATGGGCATAGGCGTCAGTGGCGGCGAGGAAGGTGCCTTGTGGGGACCGTCCATCATGCCCGGCGGCTCGAGGGAGTCGTGGGCCGGAGTCGAGCCCATACTGACCGCGATCAGCGCCAAGGCCGAGCGGGACGGCAAACCCTGTGTCGCCTACATTGGACCCAGGGGTGCCGGGCACTACGTAAAGATGGTCCACAACGCCATCGAATACGGAGACATGCAGTTGATCGCGGAGGCCTATCAAATCCTGTGCGACCTGGGGGGATTGAACAACCGGGAGCTGGCCGCCACGTTCAGCGAATGGAACGCGGCGGAACTGGACAGCTTCCTGATTGACATAACTGCTACCATTTTCGAAACCCGCGATGACGAAACCGGCAACGATCTGGTGGATATGGTTCTGGACAAGGCTGCCCAGAAGGGTACGGGCAAGTGGGCCAGCCAGGACGCCTTGGACTTGGGAGCTCCGATTCCGACCATCAACGCGGCGGTGGTGGGCCGCATTGTGTCAAGTTTCAAGGACCAGCGGGTGGCGGCGTCAAGGGTCTTGCCCGGCCCGGCCACGGTTCCCGGAGACATGGATCGGGCAACCCTGGTTGAAGGGGTGCGCGCCGCGCTCTACGCCGCCAAGATCAGCGCCTATGCACAGGGCATGGCACTGCTGGGTTTGGCCAGCGACGAATACGGTTACGAACTGAACTTGGGGGAGGTTGCCCGCATCTGGCGCGGCGGCTGCATCATCCGCGCCCGTTTTCTGGATCGCATCACGGAGGCCTACGAGCGGGATCCACACCTGCCCAACTTGATGCTCGACGGGGAGTTTCGGGCTGCCTTGGCACAGCGTCTGCCGGCTTGGCGCACCATCGTGGCGGAGGCGGTCAAGGCCGGCATTCCCGTGCCGGGGCTGTCGGCCAGTCTCGCCTACTACGACTCCTACCGGAGCGCCCGGCTGCCTGCCAATCTCATTCAGGCTCAGCGGGACCTGTTCGGAGCCCATACCTACGAGCGTACCGATCGGCCCGGAACCTTTCATTCAACATGGTCATGAGCCCATGTCCACCGAGGCCCACCCAACTACCGGTTCCGTGCCGACAGCTTCCCCGGCACGCTTCTGGCTCGCGGCCACGCTTCTGACGCTTGTTCTCGGTTCGGCATGGATCTGGGTGTCGGCACCCGGCCGCACATCCGCGGTGCTGGAAGACTCGGCCGGTCCGTTCATCGGCCATGCGGCTCCGCCCATCCAACTGGTATCACTGGAGGATCCAACCGTCGCGAATGTTGTCAACGGGGTGGAGGTGCCTGTGGTCCTCAATTTCTGGGCATCCTGGTGCAACCCATGCCGCCGGGAGATTCCGGAACTGGTGGAGGCCACCAAGCGCTTTGAGCAAGAAGTGCGCGTGGTTGGGATTGTGATGCCGTCCGACGCGGAAGGGGCCAGGGCCATGGCGGACGAGTTCGGTATCAACTACGAACTCACAGTGGACGCACAGGGCGGTCAGGGGCACGCGGACTATGAGGTGCGCAGCATTCCGACCACCTACTTCATTGATAGGAACGGTGTCATCAGGGCCAAGGTGACGGGGGAAATGAGCGCCGCGGTCCTGACGGAAGGCATCTCGCGCATCCTGAATTGACAGCCCGGTACTGAAGGGTGCGGAGATGCTCGCATCTGGGGGTCTGGGCCGAGGATCCGGGTATCGGCGGCTGGGTCTGGGACTGGGCCGGCGGCCACAAGGGCGCGGACATGCAGGTCATCGGGGCTCCCCAAGTCGTGCAGCCGTCCTACACCCCCGAACTGAATCCGGTGGAGCGCTTCTTCCAGGAGCTGCGCCCCGGGCCCTGGGGGACCGGGTGTATCCCACCCCGGAGGCAAAAAAGGAAGCCCTGGAGCCGATCCTGAGGGCTTGGCAGGCAGACTCCGGCGCGGGTGCGGCAACTGTGCGGCTGGGACTGGCTCCGGGATGCCCTGACGGCTCTGACTGCCGACACTGTAACGCCATAAGCATACTTGGGTTAGTATGAGACGCATCGCCAAGGTCTGCCAGAAGTACGGGCAACGTATCCAGTTCTCGGTGTTCGAGTGCCGCGTATCCAACACGCAACTGGAACGCATGATCGGCGAGATTGAGGATGTCTTTGACAGATCCTGCGACTCTGTCATCATCTACCGCTTCCCCGGTGAGATGGAGAGTGCTACATTACGTCTTGGTTGCGACAAACAGGAACGCAAACTCGGCCAACCGTGGATCCTCTGAAGGGCTTGCGAACCTCCAGTGATGTCGTACCCCAGCGACATAATCGGACTTCGTTGGAGCCGGAAAGGCTTGAAATGCGCCCTAAATCTCTGAATTTAGCTCCCCAAAGGTCCGATTCGGCCTTTTAGCTCTGTCTCTGGGGTTCATCCCCCAGACTTCGTTGAGCGTACAACAAATGTCACCGCACCAGGAGGCGATTATGTTGGAAATGGCGGCACTGACCGCATTGGTCACCCCCCTGGGCCTGCTCTTCGCCCTGTGGCTCCTCTTCATCTTCTGGCGCATTGCGGATCGGCTGCGCCAGATTTCGGAGAACCTCAAGCGCATAGCCGCCTATCTGGAAGGATGGCCGGAGGACCACGAGATTGCGGCCATGGTCCACAACGTCAACAATACCTACCGTGCCAGCCAGGGAGACGAACTGTGATGTCAACCAATCCGTTCTATTTTGAGGATGACTTGTATTGATGAGAGGAGCCCGGTTACTATCTCTGAGGTTCATCCCCCAGACTTCGTTGAGCGGCCCAGGCGGGCCAGCAGGTCCAGAACGATGTTGTCTGTCTCTGGGGTTCACACTCCAGACTTTGTTGAGCGATGGAGCACGCCCGGTGCCAATACCCGGTATCCGGGGTCTGTCTCTGGGTTCACTCCTCCCAGACTTCTTGACCCCGACCGCGAGTGGTGCGATCTGGCCAGTCTGGTCTGGGGCGAGTCCGCTGCTTCACTTCCAGCCTGTACCCTAAGGCCAAGCCCCTGTTGCAGGCGGGTGCGTCGGCACCGGGCATCGAATACGACTACCACTGAGTCTTGGATGTCGCCTTTGGCGAGGACGACAGCCGTATCCACACAGGCCACGTGGCTCACAACATGGTCATCCCCAGTGCATCACTAACAAGCGATTGGCAACGGCTTGGAACAAGGACTACCTGTGTTGGTTAGCTTCATGCCCAAACCCATTTGGGTGCAATCTTCCTATCCCTCAGGCTGCTTCTGCGCCTTGTCGGTGCACCAAACCCATGGTCAGCAACAGGATCCACACCAGCCACAGTTCGGGCAGCGCGTAGCTGGCATCCACTAGGCCGTGCGCGATTCCGGCTGTGCAGGCGCCAAGCGCGGCCACGGCCATCGGCTGGGGCCGCACGGACGACAACTGCCGCAGAAGTCCGCCCGCGACCACCCACGCCAAGGCCAAACCGGTCAGAAGCCCCGGCAGTCCCAGTCGGGTCAGCAGGTCCAGAACGATGTTGTGGGGATGGTTCAGGCCGGGTTCATTCCAGACTTCAGGTGCAACGTAGAAGCTCCGGTACCAGTATAGGAAGTTGTCGGGCCCCACACCCGACCACCAATGGTCTGCAAACATGGCCAGCGAACTGCGCCAAAGGTGGACACGAACCAGGGCAGGGAAGCTTTCTCGCCAGTTCAGAACACCTGACATCCGTGGCGTGTCGAGAAACGGTACCAACGCAGCTAGGCCTGCCACCGCGGTTCCCGCCAGGATCCAAATCAACCACTTGGCCTCCGGCCAGCGCTTCCTCGCGGCCATGGCGGCTAGCAAGGTGGCCAAACCTCCTGCCGGCAGTCCCAGGAACAGAGCTCCCTTGCTGAAGGTAAGCAGAACTGTCCCCGCGGTCAAGGCCGCGGACGAACCCCAGGCCAATCGCCATTTCCACGAGTCCGCAAATCCGAGCATGACGAGGGCAACCAGCAAGCACCTTTCCAAGTACAACGCCAGGTTGTTGGGAGACCCGAACAGCCCCCGCGCCCGCCTGACGCCTTCCACGTCGGTTACCTGCATGCCCTGTGTCCACGCAACGATGCTGAAGAGCGAAATCGCGACGGCACCCGTCATCCAAAGGGTAATGAGGACTTTGGCTGCGCGCTCAGGCTCCGGGGTGTGTTGAAGGAGAAGGAGCAGCGAAGCCAGGAACACCCCTCCGGCGAGAAAAATGGTGCGCCACTCGCGGATTGCCTGTGGGAAGTAGGCCGCGGCCAAGGCCGAAACCAGGGCTAGGCCGATTGCCAGGAACAGGAACCGGACAACCCATCTCATGCATGGTTCAAAAGGATACTCCCGGGCCGTCGGCTCGAAGATCAGAACATGGGCCAGGGTGACGGCAAAACCGCCCCAGACACCGATTTCGACCAGATTTAGAGAAAGGCCCGGTGCCAACGGCAAGGGATGGAGGTGGAAGGGAAGACCGGCCAGCGTCAGTCCCAGCCACAGAACCGGCTGCCTCGTTCCCAGCAGACCCAACAGGCCGAGTCCCGGCAACGTTAGCCACCAGGAATCGCTTACCGTACCAACCGCGATACCTGCCGCAGCCACTGCGGCAACCGTCCCCTGAACCACCGGGGACGCGGGAAGCATCTTCGTCAAGACTGTCTTGATACCCAGGTCCGACAGTGTCGCCGCGGACTTTCGCCACGCGGGTGCCAAGGGTCTCCAAGGTGCAAGTGTCCAGCAGGCCAAACCCAACAAGGACAGTGCTACCCCCGGCCATGTCGGCCACTCCTGGACAGGTTCCGGATCGGAAGCCGCGCCCGACAGGAAATCCTGTAACTGAAATGCTTCTTCCACCCAGGGAGCCTGCCAAACGGTCAGGGATGCAGTATGAACCCCGGGATCGGCACTTTGGTGAGCCAATATCCATTCTGTTTCGGGCCGCATCCGCGGGTGCTCCCAAGGAGAGAGCAATGGGATTGTGCCTAGCAGAGGTTCGGAATCCAGGAACCGGCGCAGTTCGCTGGCAGGCGCTTGGTCAACGGTCAGGCGCAGCTGCGCCGGCACATCCTCCCTGTCCAGTGCCAGCCACAGTTCCGTTCCTTCCCAAGTGAAGTCAACTTCTAGTACGTCGTCCGGTCGACAGGGCGGACTTGCCGGGGCGGTACCCGTTTCGGACGACCGACAGATCGTGCCGGCCAGCACAGGACTGGCGGCCGACACCGCGGTTCCGGGGGCGAGCGTACCTGCAGTCGTATCCAATCTGTTCACGGGCAGGACAACCGTGACGACACGGGAGCCCGACCATGCCAGCCAAATTAGGCCGGCCAACAGACATGCCGCCCCGATTGCCGTTGCAATGCCGGCCCGCGGATTGGGTCGGGTAAACACGTCAGCCGAACGGCTTCGGAGTCAGGAGTAGGGTTGGGAAGGCCAAGCCTGTGTTCGTGTCGGCAGGCTTAGCCGAGAAGGTGACACCGGCCGCAAACGACCGAATTGGATGGGTGTCGGCGTCAGTCGCGGAAGCGCAGAACCGCGAGCACCTTGCCCTGGATCTCCACCTGCGATGCGTGGCGTCGGATGGGCTGGTGCATGTGGTTGGGACTGGACGGCTGCAACACCACAGAGTCCCCTTCCCGGTAAAACTGCTTCAGGGTCATGGCATTGTCGTCCGTGATCCAGGCAGCCACCAGATCCCCGTTGCGTACCGACTCTTCCTTGGACATGACCACAATGTCGTTGTCGAGAATCCCCGAGTCAACCATGGAATCGCCCAAGACGCGTAGGGCGTATACATTGGCGCGGTACCCAATCCTGTCCTGGTCCACGTGAATGTGTTCATCCGCGGTCAGCCACGTGCGGGTTTCGCCCACATCCACGGGACTGCTGGCGACGATGTTCCCCAGCACCGGTATCATCTGGAGGTTCTGCCCCTCCGGTTTCTCAATCTCAAACCCCTTCTCCTCCGCCTTGGCGTAGTTGAGTTTGATGGCGCGGCTGGCATGCCGTTCCCTTGAAATGAGACCGTGCTCAACCAACTTGCCAAGGTTGTAGTTGACCACGGAGGAGCTGGGCACGCCGATTGCATCGCAAATCTCCCGGATGGACGGGGGATATTGCCTTTGCGCAATGTATTCGTGAATGAACTGGAACATCTTGCGTTGGCGATCTGTCAGTTCACGCAGTTTGTACTTTCCGCGTTTACCTGTGCGTGGCATTGCTATGCTCCTGATTGGAATCTGTGCGGTTTGCAACAATTTTGATTATACGACAACAACCGCATATTCCTAACAGAGTTTCAAACTTTGGGAGTAATCCGGCGGCAAACCGATAATCCGCCAGGGAGCACGCAGGCAACGGCGCAACTGTTCGCCGTAGACGATCGTCAGCTTGCCGACCGCAACGGCAGGATCCACATCGGTTCCGCGCCGACGGCAAACCGATGCCGGAATTCCAGCTGACCCGTGCGGGGACAAATTTCGTAGACGGTCATGCAACCTGTGGCGAGGCCGGCGCAAAACAGGAACCGGTCGTCGGACGAAATGCCAAAGACTCGGGGGATCGACTCGGTTGCCTGCCAGCCCAGCCGACGAAGGTTGCCGGATCGCCGCTCTACCTCAAACAGGGCCAGGCTGTTGTGTCCGCGGTTGCTGACGTACAGGAACCGGCCGTCGTTTGTGAGTCGAATCTGGGCACAGGTGTTGGCCAACCCCCAAGGATGGGGCAGCGTTGATACGGAACCAAGGCAAGGGCCCAGTCGTCCGGCGGGGGTCAGGCGCCAGTGGCCTACCGTGGAACTGTGTTCGTTGGAGACAAAAAGGCTTGAGCTGTCCGGATGAACCTCAAAGTGGCGCGGTCCTTCCGGCCCGATCCATGGGTCGGCCTCCGCCGCAACCTTGCCGTATGTCCTCAATGCACCGGTGCCCCGGTCGAGCTCGAACTCGTGGATTGCGTTTTCGGTGCCGGTGTGCGGGACCAGGAGGCGACCGGTGGTACCGATTTCCCTGATGCAATGGGCTTTCGGACCGGTGGCGGCAGTCCAGACAGGCATCGTGGACAGGCCCTTGCCCGCCTGTGTGGAATGGACCGAGACACATCCGGCTCCGTAATAGGCGGCCAGGAGCCATTCGCCTTGGCTGTCCAGGTCCAGATAACAGGGATCGGAGTCCAACTGTACGGTTTGCACCGGATCCGACGTGACCCGGGCATCCCCCGCCAACTTCCATGTCGCCAGTTGACGGGAGCCTCTTAGGCCCCCGTACAGAGTCGAGCCGTCCCGGGACTGGACCAGGGGACCGGGACGGGAGTAGGCGGACAGGCGGGTCACCCGAAGCAGGCGGCCCGCTTTGGGCGCATAGTCCAGGATGTCTACGCAATCCTCACCGGACAGCGAAACCGCGATGCGGATTTTCGGGCCTGCCATGCCGCGCTTCGTGTGGTTGCCCTTGTCGGTTCGGCAGGTTCGGATCAGCCGTCCGGCTTCAGCGTCAGGGAACCGATTACGGAGTCGTCGGGGGCACCCATGATGTTGTACCCACCGTCCACGTGCATGACCTCACCCGTGATGCCGGTGGACAGGTCGGAGACTAGGAACTGGGCCGCATTGCCGATGTCGGTCTGGGTTACCGTACCGCCCGGGGCAACGTGGCCGATGTAGTCCAGGCTCTTGCGGAACCCGGCAATGCCGGAGGCCGAGAGCGTCCGGATGGGACCTGCCGAAATGGCGTTGACCCTGATGTTGTCCTGACCCAGGTCCCAGGCCAGGTAGCGCACGGAAGCTTCTAGGGCGGCCTTGGCCACTCCCATTACGTTGTAGTTGGGGGTGACCTTCTCGGAACCGAAGTAGGTCATGGCGATGATGCTGCCGCCGTTCGGCATCAGGGCTGCCGCGTGCCTCGACATCGCGATTAGGCTGTAGCAACTGACATCGAGTGCGACCTGGAACCCTTCCCTGGACGTGTCCTGGAAGCGTCCGCTCAGATCCTCGCGCGGTGCGTAGGCAATGCAGTGGGCCAGGAAGTCGATTGTCCCGAACGTGACCTTGGCCTGCTCAAAGGTTCGGGCCAGGGCGGCCTCGTCGGTCACGTCGCACTCCTCGATGAACCGGCTGTCGAGGCTCTCGGCGAGGGGACGCACGCGGCGTTCGAGTCTGTCGTTGGCATAGGTAAAGCCCAGTTCGGCCCCCTGGGCATGCAGGGCCTGTGCGATGCCCCAGGCAATGGAGTTTTTGTTGGCAACGCCGAATATCAGGCCTTGCTTACCTTGTAGCGACATGTGTGACCTTCTTCGACTGGGTTTGCTTGTGGGGGGGGGGGATTTGTGCTCTGCCAAGACCGCGTCCGAGGTTCCGGACCCGCAGTTTGGACAGATCCGCGTCAGCCGGTTTCTTGTTCTTTCGGCATCGAATGGGCAAGACGCAGGAATCTTGTCTTGCCCGCCTGCAACACCTGTTCCTGCCCGGGTTGGGGTTGTACCTTCAGCATCGGATTCGACACGGTTTCACCATTGAGGCGCACACCGCCCTGGGCCACCAGGCGGCGGCCCTCGGCCCTGCTCTTGATCAGGGAGGCGTCCGCCAGCAGGTCCAGGACCGACATCGGTTCTGACACGTCAACAACGGGTGCTGAACTTGGTGCGTCGCCACCGTGCATACGGGCTGCGTCGGCGACTGCCTGCTCGGCCAGGTCGTCCCCGTGGAAGGTACTGACAATTTCCTTCGCCAAGTCCCGCTTGACACCCGCGATGTCGTCCTTCCCCCTGAGTTGGGTTGCGTCCAGGGTGGCTTGGTCCCACCGCGTTGCCAGATCGCAGTAGAGGGGGACCACTTCGTCGGGAAGGTTCAGGACCTTGGTAAACATCAGGCCCGGATCATCGTCGATGTTGATGGTGTTGCCGGAGGACTTGCTCATGCGGAGGACCCCGTCCGTGCCCGGCAGGATGGGATAGGTCAGCACGGTCTGGGGCTGCATGCCCCGTGCTTCCATCAGCTTGCGGCCCGCCATGAGGTTGAACAACTGGTCGGTACCGCCGATTTGGACATCGGTTTCGAGGGCGACGGCATCCTGGGCCTGCATCAAGGCATAGAAGAATTCGTGCAGCCAGATGGCGTCGCCGCGTTCCTGGCGCTGCCGGAAATTGTGTCTGGCCAGAAACTGCTGGACCGTGAACAGGCTGGCGATGTCAATCACATCGCCGAAGGTCAGCTTCTCGAGCCAGCGGTGGTTGTAGTCGATGATGGTGGCGTCGCGATCCAGAATGCGAAAGGCCTGGGTCGCAAACGTTTCCGCCTTGTCCAAGGCTTCGGCCAGGGTCTGCTGGGCGCGTGCCGAATCCTTGTCGCTGGGGTCGCCGATGGTTCCGGTGAACGATCCGATCAGAAATACGACCTCGTGGCCGAGTTCCTGAAACTGGCGCAGCTTGCGCATCGGGATTGTGTGGCCCAGGTGCAGGTCCGACCGCGACGGGTCGAATCCACAGTAGACGCGCAGGGGTTTGCCCGAGGCCCTGGAGGCGGCCAAGCGATCCCGCAGCTCTTCCTCCATGTTGTCGCGTGTCCGGGGATCACCGCAGTCCACCCCGCGCATCAGGATGGCCAGCTGTTCGTCAACCGGCCGGAATTTGTTCGAGTCGGTTTCGTTCTGCACGTCTGGATTGTTCGATGAAAGCTGACCTCCGCCCATTATAGACAGGAAACCGTGGGCGGGCCTCCGTCTTCAGTCTCGCACCGGCCGCTTCAGGGCCTGTCAACCCACCCCACAGGCTCAGCCCCTAACTTGCCATTCCGATTGCCTTTGCGGCCTGGGCTACCCAACCAGGGCGTCAAAGCGGGGACCGCACTTGGGGTTCCCGCGGGCTGTCTTCTTCAGACGCCGTCAGCAACCGGGCCAGGTCGGCCTTGGCGACTTGCAGGCACGGTCCCGTCTTTAGGTCCCGGCGGAAGGCAAGGCCGACGGCCGTTAACGGGCGGTCGGCGTCCAAGTGTTCGCGTCCGTAGCCCCGGTCCCGGATCTGGCGCAGGGTCGCGTCGGCGGGCCGGTTGTACTTGATCTCGAAGACGTACAGGTGCGAACCCACGCGTACCTCGTGGTCGGAACGCCCGCCCACGTCGACTTCTCCGACTGTGCCGCATCCGCCAGTTGCCGGAATAGGGATTGCATGAGGACGTTGCAGGCGGCTTCGGTTCGCAGGTTCTCGTGGGTCTGGCCAAAGACAAAGGTTTCCAGGCGTCCGGCGAAGCCCACAGTGTCGCCCCGGGCCAGACAGGCGCGCAGGTTGTCCACCAAGTTCCCGTCCCCGGCCTCGTTGTCCGGGACGGTCCACGCATTGAATATGTCGCGGAGCCATGCCTCCGCCACTTCGCGGTTGGGGAAACCGATGTGCAGATCGGAGCCGTCGCGACTCCCGTGCCAGGTGTAGTAGCCGGTGTCCAGCATGAGGCGGACATGGTCCGGGCGCGCGAAGTCGCCCAGTCCGTTGAGTGGCGGCGGCAGTTTGGTGCCGAACCAGACGGGCATGGGCCGGGGCTGGCGCGGGTCGTTGGCCAGGCGCATGATCAGGCCCGGATGCCCCGACCGGCTCCACGCCGACGGCCAGTCCCCGTCCACGGCCGCGCGGCGCCGGATGGCGTCGCGCAACACGCTGCCCGCGCCGCTGGTCAGGGTGAAGGGATTGTAGACCCTTGGGGCCTCGGGGCCGGGCGCGAAGCGGTAGCCGTTGTAGTGCGCCCGCCATTCCGCCCGGACATCGCGGGCCCGCAGGCGCGGATCCAGATCCGCCAAGGCCTTCCGGTAGGGCGCGAAGTGCCGGTCCACCTCCTCTTCGGTGAAGCCGCAGAGAGCTCCGTAGGCGGGTTCCTCGGAGATGTCGGTGAAGTTGTTGGCGGCCGAGAACAGGTGGTTGCGCGCAAAGCGCGTGATGCCGGTCACGAACACGCCATAGAGCAGGCCCTCGTCGTCCTTCAACACGCGGAAGAAATCCTGCAGTCCTTCAACACCGGCAACGCCACCTTCGACATCGCCTGCGTCGCGGGGCAACTACCCCGGGACGGGCCCGGGCATCGTCGCCGTGGTGGTTGGGGTGGAATTCACCCAAGCCTCCATCCTCAAGACGATCCAGCGCCATCCGACGCGCTCCGTTTCTCCCCGCGCGTCTTCGATTTGCTTCGTTAATCGGCGGTACAGGATGTATTCTGCGCTTTGAGGACGCGAGGCAAGGTTCCGTCCCGCACAAGAAAGACGAGTAGAAGGATCCAGGAACTATGGCATTCACGGTCAGGGACTGCTGGACAGGCAATGTGCCCGGTGCGAACGGTGCTTCAAGTCATGGCCTGGCCGAGGTGCGGGAAGCCACCGGGGCCATCAAGGCGGTTCTGCTCGACATGGATGGTGTGGTGTACCGCGGCGAGACCATCCTTGAAGGAGTCCTGGATTTTCTCGCCTGGTCGGAGGACATGGGGATCCGCCTTCTGTATGTGACCAACAACGCCACCAAGACACCCTCCATGTTCGTCGACAAATTGGCGGCCATGGGCATTGAGGCGCTGCCGGACCAAATCATCACCAGCGCCGAAGCCACTGCCGGCTGGATGGCGCGCAATGTTCTGCCTGGCAGCAAGGTCCAGATTGTGGGGGGACCCGGTGTCTGGAACGCGATGATCACGCGGGGATTCCAACCGGCCAATTCGCCGCAGGCCGCCGACTTCGTGGTGGTCGGCATGGACTTCAACCTGGATTACCGCAAGTGCGCCGAGGCGACCTTGGCCATCGCGGCGGGAGCCGACTTCATTGCCACGAATGTTGACTCCACGTTCCCGTCCGAAGAGGGCAACATCCCCGGTGCCGGTGCCATCGTGTCGCTCTTGAAGACGGCCTCGGGCGTGGAGCCAACCGTCATCGGCAAACCGAGTCCGGGCATGTTCGAGGAGGCCATGGCCAGGCTGTCGCTGCAGCCCCACGAATGCCTGATGGTGGGTGACCGCTACGAAACGGACATTGAGGGTGCCCAGAAAATCGGCATCTGGACTCTGGGCATCGGGACCGGCGTGACATCCGTGGAGGAGTTCCTGGGCAAGGATCAACCGCCGAACTTTGTGGTGCAGGACATGGCTGAGTTCCTGGGCCTGTTCCGCGGATCGAATCTTCTGGCATGTCGCCGGACCGAACCGCGTTGAGCCGGTCCGGCTGCAGCACCGGTGGCAGGCCCACCGGCCGGCGCGCTTCCGCTCTGATATGATCCATTTCCAGCGGCCTTTTGCCGTTGGGGGCGCAGGCTGACCAAACCCTGTGTCCGGTCAACCCGCATAACCTGCAGGATTTTCTCGGAAACCAACTCCATGCGCAGACTCATCAAAATCCTACTCTTCCTGGCGATTGCCTACTTGGTGGTGAAATACGCCCGGAAGCTGCTGGAACCGGCGGACATGTCGGCCGCCAACATCCCGGAGCAGGATGTCGAGCCCTACGATGAAGCACCGTTGGGGGGCGAGGTAAGTCCCGATCTGCTGGAAATCCTGGTGTGCCCGGAGGACAAGGGCAGTCTTGAACTGGTGGACGAAGGGCGGTTTCTGTTGAATCCCCGCAACGGCTATCGGTATCCGATCCGATCCGGCGTGCCGGTGATGCTGATCGACGAAGGCCGAAAATACCGGGAAAGTCCCGCGGACACCGCGGAAGCATCCTGATTTGCCCGGTGGATCGGCCCGCCGGAAGCGTCGGTCCACACTTTGGGCCGAGGAAACAGCAGGAAATTAGGCATGTTGTATCCCCAGTCCAATCGGTTTCGGAGTTCCTTGCCCTTGGACGGCTTTTGGTCGTTCCAAGCCGATCCCGAGGGGGTGGGTGAACGGGAGGAGTGGTGGAACGGACTGCCGGCCGGCCGGCAGATAGCGGTTCCCGGCAGCTGGAACGAACTGTTCCCCGAGCATCGCGACTATCTTGGGGACGCCTGGCACGTCACGGAGTTCGATGTCGGTGCTTCCGGTCCCGACTCGGTGTTGCGCCTGCGTTTCGATTCGGTCAACTACAGCGCACAGGTGTGGCTCAACGGGACCGAAGTCGGATCCCATGAAGGCGGCCATCTGCCGTTCGAGTTCGACATTTCGGATTTGGCAAGGGATGGGCGCAACCGGCTGGCCGTGCTTGTCAACAACGATCTCAGGCCGGACCGCGTGCCCCCGGGCAATGCGTCGGATTCGCCCTTCGCGTCGATGATGTCGTCGTTCCCTCCGACCAGTTTCGATTTCTTTCCCTACGGGGGCATCCACCGTCCGGTGTGGGTTTCGATGCTGGACGCGGTGCACATCGTCTCCGCGGGCGTCGAGACGGGATTCGATCGCAACGACGACCTTACCGGATACGTCAATCTGCGGGCCGAAGTAGCCGGCGTGGCTGCCGCGCGGCTGGCTTGCCAAGTGCTCGACGCCGACGGCGGGATGGTGGCCGAGGGAACACGCGACGTGAAGAACGGTACGGTGGAGTGCCGGTTTGAGTTGCCTGGGGTTCGCCTGTGGTCCCCTGCCGATCCGCACCTGTACACGGTTGCGATGGAACTCCGGGACGATGAGGGCAAGGCCCGCGATGCGTACAGACTGGAAACGGGCGTGCGGACCGTTGAGGTGCGGGACAGTCGGATTCTGCTCAACGGCGAACCGATTCATCTGAAGGGTTTTGGCAAGCACGAGGACTTCCCCGTGCACGGCCGGGCCCTGAACCTGCCCCTGATCGTGAAGGATGGGGAACTGTTCAGGTGGATGGGTGCCAACTCCTACCGCACATCCCACTACCCGTACGCGGAGGAAGCGCTTCGGTACGCGGACCGGGCCGGTCTGCTGGTCATCGACGAAATCCCGGCGGTCGGGCTGATGTTCGGGGACAACGGCGACCGGATCGCCGGCTGGCTTGAGGTTTGCAAGGACCAGCTGCGCGACCTGATTCGGCGCGACCTGAACCACCCCAGCGTCATCATGTGGAGCGTGGCCAACGAACCGATGACCGCCGACTTCATGGCCCGGTTCCGGGGGGGCGGCGCCAATCCGGCCTTTGTGGAAGCCGGGACCGAATTCTTCGCCGCCTTGGTGGACGCGGGCAGGGAACTGGACCGCAGCCGGCCGTTCTCACTGGCCGGCGTGATGGGAGGACCGGTCGAATGGCTGGAACTCTGCGATGCCGTGATGATCAACCGGTATTGGGGCTGGTATCGACTGGGCGGCCAAATCGAGCAGGCCCGGGCCGTGATGGAAGAGGAACTGGATGAGCTGCACGAGCGGCTGGCAAAGCCCATCATCATTGCCGAGTTCGGAGCCGACACGATCGCAGGCCATCACAGCGAGCCGGCGGAGATGTTCTCCGAGGAGTACCAGGTTGACGTGCTGAGGATGACGCTCGATGTCGCGGCGGAGCGACCATGGATTGCCGGTTTGCACGTCTGGAACTTCGCTGACTTCAAGACGGGACAGGCGGTGATGCGACCGGCATCGCTCAACCACAAGGGGGTGTTCACCCGTGAACGCCGGCCCAAGATGGCCGCCCACTTCCTGCGATCCCGGTGGCGGGAGGACGCTGCTGCGTAGGGCCTTGCCGGTCGCTGGGCGGACCGGCAGCTCGGATATGCTTGACCGGAGTCAGGTCGGCGGGATCCGGCATCCTTCCCGGGAACGGCCTATCTGACCACACCGAGCCATTTGGAGGACACTTGCAAACCCTTCGGCTGCAAGTGCTATGGACCGGGCCGGGCGGTATAATCGGAGGTGCGACTGCCGCGTACGCCGCGCCCGTAAATCCAAACCCATCTTGATGTTCCAACGGGAGGAATCCATGCCCAGGAATGTGACGTTGTTTACCGGCCAGTGGGCCGACCTGCCACTGTCCGAACTCGCCGCCAAGACCAGCGAATGGGGGTTCGACGGCCTGGAACTGGCCTGTTGGGGCGATCACTTCGAAGTGGACAAGGCCCTATCGTCCGATTCCTATGTTCGCGAGAAGCGTGATCTGCTGGAAAGCCACAATCTGGGTTGTTGGTCCATATCGAACCATTTGGTGGGCCAGGCCGTGGCCGATCCGATTGATGCCCGGCATCAAGCAATTCTGGATCCCCGCATTTGGGGAGACGGCGACCCCGAAGGGGTCCGCCAACGGGCCGCCCAGGAGATGAAGGACACGGCGTCCGCGGCCAAGCTGTTCGGTGTGGATGTTGTCAACGGCTTTACCGGTAGTCCGATCTGGCACAAGCTCTACTTTTTCCCGCCCACCTCGTCGGACGAGATTGATGCCGGCTACGCGGAATTCGGGCAGCGGTGGACTCCGATCCTGGATCACTTCCAGGCCCAGGGCGTGAAGTTCGGGCTGGAGGTGCATCCAACGGAAATCGCCTACGACATCATCACGTTCGGCCGCGCGCTCGAGGCCGTGGACGGGCATCCGGCGTTCGGCATCAATTTCGATCCCAGCCACCTGGTACACCAGTTCCTGGATCCGGTGGAACTCATCAACGCCTTCCCGGACCGCATTTTCCATGCCCATGTCAAGGACAGCAAGCTGCAATTGACCGGCCGCAACAGTATCTTGTCCAGCCACCTGGACTTCGGCGATCACCGGCGGGGTTGGGACTTTGTGTCACCGGGCCACGGCGACGTCGAATGGGACCCGATCATCCGGGCCCTCAACCGCCTCGGTTATAACGGCCCGCTCTCCATTGAGTGGGAAGACAGCGGCATGGATCGGGAGTTCGGTGCCCGGGAATCCCTGGCCGAGGTGCGCAGGTTCGACTTCCCCTCGTCGGACATCGTGTTCGACGAAGCCTTTGCCGACTGAGTCAGAACCCCAGCCGGGGTGTGTCAATCCATACCAACCATTCCAAGGAACCCCATAGTCATGAGTGACGGAAGCGGCTTCACCGCCATGGCCGGTGCGCGAGCCACCGGCGAAGCACCCGAGATTGGATTCGGCATGCTGGGCTACGCCTTCATGGGCAAGGCTCATTCCAATGCCATGCTCAAGATTCCGCACATGATGTATCCGCCGCCGGCCATCCCGGTGTTGGAGGCCATTTGCGGACGTGACCAGGAGGCGACTGCCGAGGCTGCCCGACGGTTCGGCTACCGCAACACCTACAGTTCGTGGGAGGAGATGCTCGGCAACGACAACGTTCAGGTGTTGGACAACGGCGGGCCGAACAACGTGCATGCCGCCCCGTCCATCGCGGCCGCGGAGGCTGGCAAGCACATCATCTGCGAAAAGCCCCTGGCCCGCACGGGAGAGGAAGCCAAGACCATGCTGGATGCCGTCAACAAGGCCGGCGTCAAGGGTTTGGTGGCGTACAACTACCGTTTCGTGCCTGCCATCCGGCAGATTCGGCTCCTCATTGATCAGGGCCTGCTGGGGCAGGTCTACCACTTCCGCGCGGTCTACCTGCAGGAGTGGATCATGCCCCACTACAACCTGCCGATGATCTGGCGTCTGCAAAAGGACGTGGCCGGCAGCGGAGCCTTGGGGGACCTGGGCGCCCACATCATCGACCTGGGCCGCTACCTGGTCGGCGATGTTAAGAGTGTGTCCGGCTCGACCCGAACCTTCATTGAGGAGCGGCCGTGGGACGACGGCACCATGGGCAAGGTGGATGTGGACGATGCCTTTGCCGCGCTGCTGGAGTTCGAGAACGGTGCCTTGGGTACCGTGGAAGCCACGAGGTTCGCCGGAGGCCGCAAAAACGGCCAGCGCATTGAGATCAATGCCGAAAAGGGTTCGGTGGTCTTCGACCTGGAGCGCCTCAACGAACTGCAGATTTTCTGGAACGACGGGGATCCGAATACCAGCGGCTTCACCAACGTTCTTGTGTCCGAGCCCACCCATCCCTGGTGGGAGAACTGGTGGCCGCAGGGACACATCATCGGGTGGGAGCACACGTTCGTGCATGAAATCACCCATCTGCTGGACTGCATCGTGAACGACCGCGATGTGGCCCCGATCGGGGCGGACTTCGAGGACGGCTATCGGAATGCCGTCATCTGCGATGCCATTCTGAAGTCGGCCGAGACCAGGCGGCAGGTGGACTGCGTCTACTAGGCCGACCGCCGCGGGCGGCAACGGTCGCGGATCAATTGCATTGCGAGAACGGCCAGGCTTCGGCCTGGCCGGCTTATTGAAGGAGGCGTACAAAACAGAACATGAGCAACCAGTACATTCCCCGGGCGGAGGACAAGTTCACCTTTGGTTTGTGGACCGTAGGCAACATTGGCCGCGATCCGTTCGGCGATCCGGTCCGCGGGGTGGTGACACCGGTCGAAATCGTCCACATGCTGGCCGAGGTTGGTGCCTGGGGCGTCAACTTCCACGACAACGACCTGGTGCCCATCGATGCCACGGCTGCCGAACGGGATCGCATCGTGCGGGACTTCCGCAAGGCCATGGACGATACCGGGATTGTGGTGCCCATGGCCACCACCAACCTGTTCACGCATCCGGTGTTTCGGGACGGCGCCTTTACCAGCAGTGATCCCGAGGTGCGCGCCTACGCCCTGCAGAAGACCATGGCGGCCATTGACCTCGGTGTCGAACTGGGTGCGGAAACCTACGTGTTCTGGGGCGGTCGCGAAGGGACGGAAACCGACGTGGGCAAGTGCGCGGTTGATTCGGGGCGGCACTTCCGCTATGCCATCAACTATCTGTGCGACTACGTGATCGACCAGGGATACAACCTGCGCTTTGCGCTGGAACCCAAGCCGAACGAGCCGCGTGGCGACATCTACCTGCCTACGGTGGGATCGATGCTCGGCTTCATCGCAACCCTGGATCATCCGGAGATGGTCGGGGTCAATCCGGAAATGGCCCACGAACAGATGGCGGGGCTCAATTTCATGCATGCCATCGCACAGGCCTGGGAAGCCGACAAGCTGTTCCACATTGATCTGAATGATCAGAACATGGACCGGTACGATCAGGACTTCAGGTTCGGCTCCCACAGCATCAAGCAGGCGTTCAACGTGGTTCACTTCCTTGAATCCGTCGGGTATGACAACCCGCGCCACTTCGATGCCCACGCCTATCGTTCCAGCGATCTCGACGATGTCAAGGAGTTTGCGCGGGGCTGCATGCGTACCTACCTGATCCTGAAGGACAAGAGCCGACAGTTTGCGGCGGACAGCGAGATTCAGGCATTGATTGCGGAGTGCACGGCTGACGACGGATCCATGTCCATGTGGCTTGAAGGAGGATATGCTGCCGACCGCAACAGCAAGCTCCAGCAACACGACTTTGACCGGGAGGCATTGGGCGGTCGCAGCAAGCCATACGAACGGCTGGACCAGTTGTTGATTGATCTGCTGCTCGGTGTGCGTTGAGCAGCGTTGCAGGCGGGACAGTGATGCCAGGCAAATCCTAAGCAACTGCTCCCTCCAGGAATGCGTCCGCTGCCGCGCCCCCGCGTGGCAAATCCACAGGCTTGGACCAGGCCCGCCTCAATCGGCGGGCCTGTTTTTTGTACGGAAATGTTGCGTTTGGAGGGCGGCTTTGGTATACCTCCCGGCCCGTTGCGCGGCGGATCTCCCGTATCCTGCCGATTTGGCAGCCAGGTTTGCATGCAGGATTGACGATGTCGGTTACTTCAGTCGGAGTTGGTGGGGCCGGAGCCCAAAGGCTGCTGCGCGCCAACGACTTTGACCTCAAGCAGACGGCACACTCCCATCGCGTCGTAGCCTTGTGGCGCTTGATTACGGGATATCGGCTCGCGTACGGGCTCGCGATCCTGAGTTTGGGCTTGGCGGCCTTGGCACGGGCCGCCAGCCAGTTTCTGCTGCGGGACTTCGTGGACCACGGCCTGATGGGCAATGGAGGCTGGTCGCTTCCTGCCTACGCCGCCGGGTTCGTGTTGTTGGGGGTGGCGACCGGTGCCTGCAGTTTCGGCGCGGGCCGCTTGGCGGCGCAGGCCGCCGAGGGTGCCTGTTTCCGCATTCGCGGCTACCTCTACGACCACATGCAGGCCCTTCCGTTCCTGTTCCACGACAACAACGCGACCGGGGATCTGCTCCAACGGGCCACATCCGATGTGGAGGCCGTACGCAAGCTGTTTGCCAACACCCTGTTGGGCATTGGGCGTACCAGCCTTCTGATTGTCGTGTTCATGACCGGAATGATCCTGCTGGATATGCGCCTGGCCCTGTGGTCCGCCGTCACCGTCCCGTTTATCCTGGCGGCTTCGTTCCGGTTTTTCCCCTTGATCAGCAGCAGGTACGACCTGGCCCAGCAGCAGGAGGCCCGTCTCTCCACCCGCCTGCAGGAAAACCTCAGTGGCATTCGGGTCGTGCGCGCCTTTGTGCGTCAGGCCTACGAAATCCGGATGACCGAACGGGACAATCTTGGGCTCAAGGACCAGGGTCTGAAGCTCACCAACCTGCATGCGGTGTTCTGGTCCGGGACCGACCTGTTGGTGGCCGCCCAGATGGTGCTGTCGGTGTACCTGGGTGCACGCGCGGTGCTGGCCGGAGAGTTGACGCTTGGCTCCTATCTTGCGATCGTTGCCTTGCTGGGCCAGTTCATGTGGCCTGTGCGCAACCTGGGGCAGGTGATTACCAGAGTGTCCACCGGTTGGGTGTCCTATACCCGCATCATGGCCGTGGTGCGTCAGGAACGCGAGGCGGCCGGTGAACAAACCAGCCTTCCACCGTCGGACATGGAGGGTGAGATTCGCTTTGAGCGCGTTGGGTTTGCCTACGACGCAACAGCCAAGGTCGACGACTTGGGATCCGCCGCCGTCGCCCAGTCCCCCGCGGTGCTCGAAGATGTGTCGTTCACGGCCCGGCCCGGCCAAGTTGTTGCACTGCTGGGACCCACGGGTTCCGGCAAGTCGACGCTCGTATCCCTGATCCCGCGGTTCTATGAGTTCACACAGGGCCGCATCACGATCGACGGACACGATCTGAAAACGTTGCCGCGCGATTGGCTGCGGAGGCACATCGGCATCGTCCAACAGGATCCCTTTCTCTTCTCCACTACCATTCGCCGCAACATGCTCATGGGTGTTCGGGGTGAAATCGATGATGAAACCCTTTACGCCGCGGCGCGGGTTGCGCACATCCACGATGTGGTTCAGGAGTTTCCGGACGGGTACGAAACCATCGTGGGGGAGAAGGGCGTCACCCTGTCGGGCGGCCAGAAGCAGCGAGTGACGATCGCCCGCACGCTGCTCAAGAATCCGCGCATCCTGATCCTGGACGATGCCCTTTCGTCGGTGGATGTTTCGACGGAAGGGCACATCAGGGCTGCCCTGAAGGCGTTGATGAAGGATCGGACCACCTTCATCATCGGCCATCGCATCCAGTCGATCATGCATGCGGATCAGATCCTGGTGCTGGACAAGGGCCGCATCGTCCAACACGGGCGCCATCATGATCTCAAGGACCGGGACGGCCTGTACCGGGAAGTGTTCCGCATCCAGTCCGATATTGAAAGCGAGTTGCAGGACGAGTTGCGGAAGGCGACCGTGGCTGCCGAACCGCTTCCGCACGCCGGGATAAACGGAGCCGGTATGCCCGGCCCCGTTGGTATCAATGGGCGAACGACATGACCGAACAGTACTTCGAGGAAGAGGAGTTCGAAACCGCGTTCGACGGCCGGACGCTGGTCCAGCTGCTGCGGCTTCAACTCCGCCATAAGCGTTGGGTGGCAGTCTATCTGGCGTCCACTCTGGCGATTTCAGTGCAGGAGGCCTATCTCACCTTCCTCACCAAACGGATTGTGGACGAAGGGCTGGTGGCAGGAGATTGGCCGCATGTCGTGGGGTTGATCGTCCACTACGGAGCGGTGTTTGCGGGGTTCAGCATCCCGGTTGTGGGATTCATTGTGGGAGCCGGGTACCTCGGGGAGTTGATCCGGTACGACCTGTGTCGCGACATGTTCGCCAGACTGCAACAGCTGTCGCTGTCCTACTTCGACAGGACCCCCGTAGGGTGGCTCATGGCACGCCTGACGTCCGATGCCAAGCGCATCGGCGAAATGTTTTCCTGGGGCGTCATGGATCTGTTTTGGGGCCTGTCCAGCATTTTTGTATCCCTGGGCTTCATGGTGGCCATCAGTTGGAAGCTGGGCCTGATCATGGCCGCGGTCATTCCGTTTCTGTTCTTCGTCGCGCTGCGGTTTCAAACGCGCATCATCCGCGCGTACCGGCATGTCCGCAGCACCAACAGCCGCCTGACCGGCGAATACAACGAGATGCTGACCGGGGTCAGGGTGGTCAAGTCCCTGGCGCGCGAGCAACTGAATTCGGATCGGTTCAACGAACTCAACCTGGGGATGTTCGGTTCCAGTTTCCGCGCCGCGTTCCTGTCCGCGCTGTTCCTGCCTTCCGTCCAGCTTGTGGCAGCCTTGGCCGTTGGCACCATCATCGGGTACGGCGGATGGCAGTTTCAACTCGGCGACATCACCATCGGAGGGATTCAGGCCTTCGTTGCCTACATCGCGTACATGCTGATGCCGATTGAGGAGATGTCAAGGGTGTTTGCCGAAATGCAACAGGCCATGGCTTGCGGTGAGAGGGTCTTCAGCCTGCTTGGGGCCAAGCCGGAAATCGTCGACGCGCCGGATGCCGCCAACGCGACATCGATGCGGGGAGACATCGAGTTCAGCCACGTGGATTTCGCCTACGACAGCGATGTGCCGGTGTTCACCGACCTGTGCCTGACCATCGGGAATGGCGAAACGGTTGCCCTGGTGGGACCGACCGGGGCCGGCAAGTCGACACTGGTCAACCTGATTTGCCGATTCTACGAGCCGCAGCGCGGCCGGATTTCGATTGGCGGCCGGGATGTGGCCACCCTGTCACAACGCTCGGTCCAGTCCCGTGTCGGGATGGTGCTTCAGGTGCCGCACCTGTTCTCAGGAACGATCCAGGAGAACATTCGCTATGGCCGCCTGGATGCAAGCGACGAGGAAGTCCTGGCCGCTTCGCGTTTGGCCGGCTCACACACCTTCATTTCCACTCTTCCGGACGCATATCGGAGTGTTGTGGGGGAAGAAGGCGTCAAGCTCAGCGTCGGCCAGCGGCAGTTGGTGAGCATCGCCCGGGCCATTCTGGCCCAGCCGGACATCTTCATCATGGATGAAGCCACGAGTTCGGTCGACACCCTTACCGAAGCACTCATCCAGCAGGGCATGAACGAAGTCCTGCGCGATCGCACCAGCCTGGTGATAGCACACCGACTGTCCACGGTTCGCCAGGCGGATCGGATTCTGGTGGTGCGCGGTGGCGGCATCGAGGAGATGGGCACGCACAGTGAGTTGCTGGCAGCCGGGGGCTACTACCACCATCTGTACACGAGCCAGTTCCGTGAGGAAAAGGGGCGGGCCCTTGATCCCTTCCACAACAGTCGGTCGGTGGTGGCTTCGGCATAAGGGCGTCCCAATGTTCAACTGCGCACGGACCGATAGTTACGGCGGCGGCGGGTCTTCCGTTAGGATTCCCCATGCAAGTCAGTGAACTGGAGTCAGTGCATGTATCGATCGCTCAATCCCAACATGCTTGGGCACCGCCTCGGTTTCGCGGAATCCTGTGCCGCGGCCCGGAAACATGGTTTTGAAGGTGTGGACATCGCAGGCTCCGAACTGAAGGAACTGGGGGCATCCCAGGTGCAGGATATCCTCGAGAGCCACGAGCTGGTGCCCGGCATCGTCATGTTGCCGATCCGGTACACCGGCCCCGAGGCGGTTCTGGCAGGGGACTTGACCGGGGATTTCGCGGACACGGCCGATGCGGCCTACGCTGCCGGCTACACCCGCACGACGACGGTGGTCATGCCGGGCAGCAACGACAGGGACTTCAAGACCAACTGGGACTTTCACGTGGTCCGGCTCGGTTCGGTCGCCGCAGCCCTGGAATTCCACGGACTGAGACTGGGCCTGGAATTCATTGGTCCCCGCACCCTGAGGGATACGTTCCGCCATCCGTTCCTGCACACCATGGACTCGGTGCTGGGACTGGCGGCAGCCCTCGACTGTTCGAATGTGGGTTTGCTGGTGGACCTGTTTCACCTGTACACGTCGCACACGCAACTGGAGGACGTGGGCGGTCTTACAAGCCGGGACATCGTTCTTGTGCACCTGAACGACGGGCAGGCCGGCCTGGGGCCGGATGAACAACTGGATCTGGTCAGGGATTTGCCGGGCGCGAACGGAGTTACCGACTGTGCCGGATTGCTGAGGCAACTGAAGTCGATTGACTACGACGGCCCCTGCTCGGTGGAGCCGTTCCTGCAACGCCTGCGGGACGCGACGGCCGACGAAGCCATTGCCGAGACAAGCACGGCCCTGGGAGCCTGCTGGACGGAAGCAGGGCTTTAAAGGGCTCGGTCCACCGAGACGGTCCCGAGTGTCCCCGATCCCGTTGGTGCCGGACGCCGGTCTTCATGCAGGCAATCCGGGAATCAAAAAGGTGGGGATACACCCCACCTTTTTTCGATGTCCGGATTGGGTTCAGCTTTGGTTGTCGAGGTAGTTCACGACATCGCCCACTGACTGCAACGCCTGTGCCTCTTCGTCGCTGATCTCGCTTTCGAACTCTTCCTCGAAAGCCATGATTAGTTCGACCAGGTCCAGGCTGTCGGCATTCAGGTCGTCCCTGAAGTTGGAATCCATCTGAATCTCATCGGAATCGACATCCAGATGATCAACGATGATTTCCTTGACCCGGTCAAGTGTAGAGCTCATCGGTCAGTCTCCCGGCTTCAGCGGCGTTGTAGGGCATCCTTGGGCCCGACCGGGTCCAAGGGGCAAGGGCAAAGCATGCGGGACACCTGACTTCAGGTCCCTGCACAGAGCCGAATCCTATAGGAGTGCCGGAGCCGGAGTCAACAATACCCGAGGGCTTTGTGCCCCTACGGACAGGGTTGGTCAATGCACGCGGCAACACCGCTGGCCGGGCCCTGCAACCGTTCGTCCGGCCTGGATTGCCGATGGACAAACCCGATGAGTTCCCAGAACCGGAAAGACGATCACATCCGCATCAACCTTGCCGAGGACGTGGAATCGGAACGGGTGCACAACGGTTTCGAACGGTATCGGATTCGACACTGTCCCTTGCCGGAAGGCGATCTCGAGCGTGTCGACACCGGGACCCGGTTCCTGGGGCGGTGTTTGACACTGCCATTGTTGATCAGTTCCATGACCGGCGGCACGGACACCGCCAGTCGGGTAAACCGGAACTTGGCCGAGGCGGCGCAGCACCGGCGCGTTGCGATGGGGGTTGGCAGCCAGCGCATCATGGTGGAGGAACGCCAAGCCGCTCGCAATTGGCGGGAATTGCGGCGCGTGGCGCCGGATGTGCCACTGCTGGCCAATCTGGGTTTGGTGCAGCTGAACAAGGGGTTCGGACTTGCGGATTGCATTCAGGTGGTGGAGGTGATCGAGGCCGAGGCCCTGATCCTGCACCTCAATGTTCTGCAGGAATGCGTGCAGCCCGAAGGCGACACCGACTGGACAGGCCTGCTGGCGAAACTCGAGCAGGTATGTCGGGAGCTGCCGGTACCCGTGATCGTGAAGGAAGTCGGGTGGGGCATCGACGGCCGCACCGCCCGACGCCTGCTTGAGGCAGGCGTCGCCGGCATCGATGTGGCCGGAGCCGGCGGCACGTCCTGGAGCGAGGTTGAAATGCACCGGGCCGGGACGCGGCGGCAACAAAGGATTGCGGCCGCGTTCCGGCATTGGGGCACGCCGACCGCCGAATGTCTGCAGGAAGTCGCCGCAGTCGTCGGCGACCGTTCCGCAGGATTGGACAGGCCAATCGTGATTGCGTCCGGCGGGGTGCGTTCGCCGCTGGATATTCTGAAGTCCTTGGCCCTGGGTGCGGATCTGGCGGGGGTGGCCGGGCCGCTCCTGCGCAAGGCGGTGGAGTCCGCGGAGGCTGTCGTCGAGGAACTGGAGATATGGGGCGCAGTGTTGCGCATAGCCATGTTCTGCAGTGGATGCTTCGCCGTGTCGGACGTGGACCGGCGGATTGTGGCTCCCGCGGAACCGTCATTCAATGGATAGTGGGTTTCGCCCTTGGTGGTCAGTTGATCCCGGCCGGCAGAAGGCCCGGTGCCGGCAAGGTTCCAGGTGCGATATTGGCGGTACTTGGTGGCTGCGGTTCAGGAAGCACCACAGGCGGCGGTCCCTGTTCAACGCCCGTTGCCAAGTTCTGCCGGAGCCTTGGAGGCGACAGGAAACTGTTCCCCATCGACTCGCGGCCACCGAGGGGAGAACTCCCCAACATCGACGGCCCTGCCGTGGTCACCGAAGTACGCAAAGGGACGACAATGGAAGACACGACTCTCGAAGCATTGCTTGCGGACTGGCGCAGCATGGTGGAAACCTCGTTGCAGGAGCACCTCGCGAGCCCGGAATCCATCCTGGATCCGTATATGGGCATGATGCACTACCACATGGGTTGGGTGGACACGGAGTTCAGGCCGATGGCCCGTTCCGTTGGCAAGCGTTCACGGCCCTTGCTCCTGTTGTTGGCGTGCAGGACCCTGGGACTTGACGCGGAGAAGGCCCTGCCGGCAGCGGTCAGTGTCGAACTCCTGCATGCCTATTCCCTGTTGCACGACGACATCGAGGACGGGGACGAATACAGAAGGCACTCCCCGACCGTCTGGAAGATTTGGGGAATTCCCCAGGCCATCAATGTGGGCGACGGCCTGTTTGGTTGCACATTCCGAGCCATGGCCGGGTTGCACGGTACCGGGTTCGGATCGGATACCGTGGCGGTTGCCATGTCCATGCTGATTGACACCAGCATTGCCCTGACGGAGGGCCAGTTCCTGGATATTGACTTCGAACAGCGTACCCGCCTGTCGCTGGATGACTACACCCGCATGGTTCAGGGCAAGACCGCAGCTCTGTTCGGAACATGCCTGGCGTGCGGCGCGCATCTAAGCACCAACGACGGGCCCATGCGCGCACGTTTCAGGCGATTGGGTGAGCAGACCGGAATTGCCTATCAAATGCTTGATGACATAAAAGGTATCTGGGCCGATGCGGACGACACTGGCAAAGTGCCGCATCAGGATATCCGACGCCGCAAGAAGTCGTTTCCCATCGCGCTTGCGTTCGCCGATCGGGATATCGGCGAACGCATGCTCGCGTTGTACAGCCGGGACATGAAGTCCGAGAACGTGGAGGCAACCCTGGCGCTGCTGGCCGCGGCCGACATCAAGGAACGGTGCCTGCATTTGTATGGCCGCCAACAGGATGCGATCCGACGGACTCAGGAAGAGATTGACCACGCACTTCACTTGGAAGGCAGGTCCGTTGCCCTGCTGGAGGAATTCATCGGCAGGCTGTTGTCCGTGCCCGACTTGGGGTGAGGGCGTGCCGGTACAGGCCAAGCATCCGGGTGGTTGAGTTCGCCGGGTGGCCCGGGCGTGTCTCGACCTTCGTCCGGTTTTGGGGGTTGTTCGCTTGGTTCTCCCTGTACCTGCTCAGGTTTGGCGGGACCGCGGATCCATCCGGTGGGACGGCCCACGCGGGATTTCAGCGATAGCCAGGCCGGTTCACTGGATGCAAGCGCAAGCACGCCGAGCATCAAAAAGGGCTGGCATTGCCAGCCCTTTGGACTTGGTTCGGAAGCCGGGGTTCAGCTCACGCCGGCCATTTCCTGGAGCATGCGCCAGTTGGCGAGGCGGTCGGCCTGGGAAGCCATCAACGTTTCCGACGGGTTCCCCTCTCGGTCGAACTGCTTGGCAAATCGACCCTCCGAACGGGCGAAGGTGATGAAGTCAATCGTTTCGCCGGTCTTCGGAACGGTGTACCAGTCCTCTTTGGCCGCGGGGTTGCCCTGCAGGCTCAACCGCTCCTTGATGGTGTCTCCCTTGCGCGGGTCGTAGACGAACACGGGGAATGCCCGGCTTTCAACCGCCAGCTTGGCCTGGTGGCGAGCCATATCGTCAGCCACACCGTGCTCCGGCTGACACGTCGTGAAGGTGTTCACGATGGCCGGCCCGTCAAAGGATGCCGCGTCCAGGATGCACTTGTAGAAATGGTTGGGAATGGAGGCGACCGTCTGCGACACATAGGTGTTGGGATGCATCATGGCGATGCGGCCAATCTCCTTGCGCATTTCCGTCTTGCCGGGCTTTTCCTTGCCGTAGGAGTACATCTTGGAGTCCTGTCCCGTGTAGGACCCGGTGCTGGTCTGGCCTCCGGTGTTGGAATAGACCTGCGTGTCCAGGATCAGGACCTTGATGTTCATGCCGCTGGCCAGCATCCGGCTCAGCGACTGGAAGCCGATGTCCAGCATGGCCCCGTCGCCGCCCATGACCCAGAGCTGCTTGTCCTCCCACCCCTGCTGATCCCACTTCATGCGAATGCCCATGGCAAAGGCGGGACCGTTTTCGAAGAGCGAATTGCTCCACGGCACGATGTAGGGGTTGTAGGGGTAGGTGCTGCCATAGACCGTGTTGCAACCGGTGCTGGCGGCGATGCCGATGTTGTCGGCGCCGTACACGTATCCCAGGGCCGCCAGCCACATTCGGATGACGGTAGCCTCGCCGCAGCCGGCGCAGGATCCCGCACCGCCCACGTAGAGCATGCTCTGCTCCGCCAGCATCATGTCGACGGCAATGCGGTCGTTGATGAATTCGTCCGGCGTCGCGGGCAGGGAGCGGAAGAAGTTGATGCTCTTCTCGTAGATCGGGACCGTCTTGTCTTCCTTCTGGATCATCTTCAGGGCGTTGTAGCCCAGATCCGCGCAGGCTTCGACGCACTCGGCACAGCCCTTGCACTTGGTGGGATCGATGAAGATGCCGAACTTGCCCGGTTCCTTCTTGCGCTTCTGGGGAACCTTGAAGAACTTGTTGGTTTCGGCGAACTGGTTGGCCATGAAGCCGCGTTCGGCCTCGTCGGTCAATTCGGCCAGGGCATTGTCCAGTACGTCCACCTTCACAACCTTGCCGAGGATGGCCGTGTCGGGGCACTGGTTGACGCAGCTCATGCAGCCGGTGCAGTTGCCTTCGATGTACTCCGGAATCTCGGGGGCAATGTAGCTGAAGTCGCGGGCGGCGCCGGTGCCGGCCGGGATCACGGAGCGCGCGACCCCCACATCCGCCGGGAGATGCAGTTCCCCGGAGCCGTCGTTGTAGCCCTGGACGATGCGGTCGAAGAAATCGTTGACGTCCACAATCGTGGGGTCGAGGCCTTCGCCGGAACCGTTTTTGGTCTTGCTAATGGAGGCAACGTCGATTTCGTTGGTGGTTACCATGGAAACTCCCTGACGCCGGGCGCCGGGTGGCAGTGGCGGCGGTCTGTCAACAGCAGCCTAGACGAACAATTCAATTTGGGCGGCGGGATCGAACTTGGGTGCCGTAACCTCGAGGGCCTTGGTCTCCGCGGACAGTTCGATGACCGAGTCGTAGCCGCGCTTGACGGCCTTGAGGTTGGCCTGCACGACCGCTTCGCCGCGCTTGCCGAAGTACTTGCGCAGGGCACCCTCCGCCCTTTCCATCACCTGCGGGTAGGTTAGGCCGGCATCCTCGGAGAACGGGGTGACCTTGAGGAAAATGCCCAGCAGCACGATGCCCTGCATGCGCACGGACAGGTCCGGAATGGGCGCTTCCTCGCGGGCGATCAGCGCGGCGTCCGCCGCGAACACCCGAATGTTCTTGTCGCGTATCTTGGCCTGGGAGTCGGGGGGAATGTCCGCCCAAATCTCGACCGGATCCGTTTTCGCGGTCTGGACAAAGATGGCCCCACCCTCCAGGATGCCGCTCAGCGGATTGCCCGACACGAAGGCGTTGATGTCGTTCATGGGCACGAAATCAACGTGGTTGAGTTCGCAGTGCGTCAGGATCTGCTCGTCCGCCACCGTCAGGTAGTAGGTGGTGGGCAGGCCTTTCTTTTCGGACCCGTACTTCGGATAGGCCTGCACCTTCTTGCTGAAAACGTCGCCGGCGATGGTGGCAATCACCTTGTTGGTGGTCACGGAGCCGAAGCCGCCGACGGAATGGCCGCGCATCGAAAAGGCTCCCGGGGGCCGCAGGTCCGGATCATGCTCCGGCGGCAGGGTCAGGTCGTGGTCCACACCCAGGACAAAGAAGCGCTGGTGCCCTTCGAGCATGTTGCGGACGGTGGCCGCAAAGTCGGCCGGCCGCACATCACGGCTGCCCAGGCCCGCGATCCCGCAGAAGATCTGTGGGATCTGCGTAATCTGCGGGAAGTCGGGATGTCCCATCATGGCGTCGCTGAACGCCGCCTTGATGTCGTTGGCCAGAGGATTGTTGGGGGCCAGCGCGTCGTCCATGCGTTCAATCACGCTGAAGGCCTTGAGGCCGCCCAGGGCTTCGACCAGTTGACGGCCGGGGAACGGCCGGTAGCAGGTAACGTGTACGATGCCCAGCTTGATGCCGAATGTCTCGCGCAGGTAGTCGATGCTGGCGCGGGCGGTCTCGATGTAGCAGCCGATGCCCACGATGGCGTATTCGGCATCTTCCATCCGGTACTGTTCGATCACGTCGTAGGGACGACCGGTGAGTTCGGAGTACTCCGCGAACACGTCGTCGATGATGCCGGGCAGGCGGTCGTAGTAGTTGCGCTGGGCCACGATGCCCTTCATGTAGCTGTCCTGGTTTTGGACCACGCCGGTCATGATGGGGTTCAGGGGATCGAAGAGGTTGGGCACCTTGTCCCCCGGAGGCCCCACGAACTCCTTCAGCAGTTCGGACTCCGGCAGCAGAACGTCTTCCACCGTGTGGGTGGTCAGGAAACCGTCCTGCACGTTCATGATGGGGGTAAAGCCGTCTTCGGCGATGCGACGGCTCATCACCGCCAAGTCGCCGGCATCCTGGGCATTTTTGGCGAAGAGAATGCCCCAGCCGCAGTCCGCCACGCACATTATGTCGTCATGCCCGGCGTGCACGTTCAGGCCCTGGCGTGTGATGGCCCGCGAACCGATGTGGAACACCACGGGCAGGCGCTTGCCGCTGATGGTATAGAGCACCTCCTTCATCAGGACCAGGCCCTGGCCCGACGTGAAGTTGCTGACGCGCCCGCCCGCCACGGCAAAGCCCTCGCAGGCGGTGGCCGCACTGTGTTCGGATTCGGGCTCCAAAAACTTGAGCGGCTGGTCCCACAGGTTGCGGGCACCGTTGGCCACGGAGGCACCGTAGCCGCCGCCCATGGTCGTGGTCGGGGTAATCGGATAGGCGCAGGCTCCCTGCGTGATTTGGGTTTCAACCCATGTGACCGTCCCGGAACCATCGGAGGTGGTCTGAATGCCGGGGAAACGCGGTGTGGGCACCGCACCGTTCAGGTTTCCGCTGTCATGGGATCGCCCGTTGGCCGACAGATGGCCGTTGCTGGAAATCTTTCGCATAGCCATTGCTGCGTTTACCCCTTGTTGCTACTCCGGCACCGAATGCGCGTAGGCACACGGATGCACGTTACGGAGCCAACCCGACCCAATAATTCAGGCTGCTCAGCCATGTTTGATGATAACACAGCAATCGGTGCCGCCTTGGGCAAAATCCGTGTTCGAATCAGTGGCAAGGGACCCTGTTTGGGCAAGGACTGCCATTACGTTCCATGCCCGTTGCACAAGGCGGTGCCGGACAAGGCCAGCCGCAAATGGATGGCCGGCCTTTCTGTCGGCGGAACGGAACCATTGCGGTGCTGCTCCCCCTGTGCAGAAACCGACTCCCGACCGCGGATTCGTGGGCGCACATGTCAGTTTGGGGGGCTGCCCGGGGTGTTGGAGACATGTCGATTATCCAGAAACCGCCGAACTGTCCGGACCACCTCCTGTTTCGTCATCGGCGAGGTTTCGATCACAAGGTCCGCGTGCGCCAGGGCATGGCCCAGCCTTTCCAACTCCTCCCGGTGGCCGGCTTCGGTATACCGCCCCCACGGGCGTCTGGACAACTGGGTTCCCAGATCCGCATGCAGGAATATCAGAATGTCGGGCGGGTGGAGCCTTTGCCACATATCCTTGACATAACTGTGTTCCTGGCTGGTGCATCGAACGCGCATGCCCAACTGCTCGAGGGTCGCCACCAAGGTGGACTTCCCGGCCGCGCTGACCCCCACAACCTTGATGAGCGGACGCTGCATGCCAACTCCAGTCTGTCCGGGTCCGGCCGGGTGGGACCCTATCCCAAGGGAAAACTGACCGTCATGTGCCGCGCGTCGTCCCGTTGGCTACGGTCCCGGACCTTCACGACCAGCACTGTCAGGTCGTCCCGCGCGCGGCCTTCCTCAAGGACCAGGGCGGTGTCGAGCAGCAGGCGGGCGAGACGGTCTGCCGGCAGGCTGCCGTCGGGGTCCGCTTCACAGACCAGGGCCGGCAGATTCATGCGGTCCTGCGGATGGCGGCCGGCTTCCCACACCCCGTCCGAGGCTGCCACCACCATGCTGCCGGCCTCGATTGGCAGCTCGGTGATGTCCGGCCGCGTGTTGCGGTGAATGCCGATGGCCTGACTGTGGGCCTGCAGCAGTCCCTGGCTGTGGCTGGTTCGGAACCAGGCCGGGCAGTGGCAGTTGCGCGAGACGACAAGCGTCCAGGAGTCCATGTCGATGCTGACGATTTGCAATTCGGCGCTTACCTGGCCCCGTCGATACGTGCGCAGGTAGTCGTGTGCCGCCCGCGCCGTGGCTCCGTCGCGCACGCCTTCGGCCAACAGCGAGATGGCCTTGCGCACCACGAGGTTGCTGATGTTCTTGGCACTGCGGCCGCTGCGCTGGCCGTCGGCCAGGACTGCGCTCAAACCGCCGTGCGGCCTTTCGACCACCTCGACCGTGTCCCCGCTTTCGCGCGTGGCGTACTTCGGGATTTTGGAAACTGCGAGCTGGACGACGGGCGCTGGGGCCATTGTGGGGAACCGGTTCAGGGAAGGACGTTGGAGTCGCTCTCCACGCCGGGCGGGGACGGCTCCATGGCTACCGGGCGGTTTCGGAAAATGTCCTGCGACATGAATTGTGCCGGGTTGCAAAATCCGCCCCAGCCGTCGGGCCTGCGATACGGCAGAATCCGCACTCCGAAGTGCAGGTGGGGCCCCGTACTGGCACCCGTGTTGCCTGAAAGACCCAGGGTGGCGCCGCGTCCGACGGTCTGGCCCACACTGACCGAGAACTCGCTCATGTGCGCGTACACCGATTCCCCCCAGTCGTGCTCCATGAGCACGAACTTGCCGAAGCCGCCCACACCGAAATCGGTTCGGGTGATCCTGCCGGCATCGGTCGCCAGCAACGGTGTGCCCACCGGCAACGCGAAGTCAAGGCCGTTGTGGCCCCGCAAGGGCACTCCGCCGTAGGTGAAGCGGCCGTAGAACTGCGGATTGGTGCCCCAGCCCTGGGACATCGGGAAACGGCCCGGGAACGGAGTGGCGATGTGGATGTGGTCGGCCAGGAAGTCGTAGGCCAGCAGGCGCAGTCCGCTCTGCGAGCCTTCGGCAACCCAGCCCGATGGCTGGTTCGAGGGCGGGATCACCATGTTCGTCTGCCACCAGCGGAGATTGTCCCTGATCTCCGGCCCGCCCTGGACAAGCAGGGTGCTGCGGGACGGTGCACGCCCGATGATGTCCGAATCCGGCTTGCCTACCTGTCCGGGAGTCCTGCGAATGCGCAGTACATCCGATTGGATGTTCATGACCCGGTCACCGTTGGCGAAGGTCCGACGTTCCCGGGAATTGGGTGCACGGCGCGGGACGGGTGGACTGACCGCGGGCAGCGGGTTGGTTCCCATCTGTGGCGTGCCGTCCGGTCCATTCTGGGCCACCCATCCCCACATCCGGTCCTGTTCGTCCGTGGCCACGGCCAGCAGCCACCACGGGACGCCCCCCACCCCCTGGGGATGGCCCAGGACCGTGCACAGCGTGTTGCGTGGGATTTCACCAAGGACATCGTAGCCTGCATCCCCGTCCAGACCCGGCGTGCGCCGCATCGGGCTTGCGGCAATGACCCAGATGCTGTCGCCCGGCTGGAGCGCTTGCCGGTCCCGTCCGGGCAGGTTCGGTGCGGAGTCCTGAAGGAGGTCGTAGCCGGTCGATGTCATGTCCGCGACCCATCCCCGCAGTACGGGCTCCACCGCGGCGGGCGTGACCACCTGCCACCACACCAGTCTGTCTTCCATCCGCGGGCCGCCTTCCACGGTCAGTGACATGCCGGGAGCCAGTTGCATGACGATGTCGTCGACCGCCAGGTTGGAGATTCCGGGCAAACGGCGCAGGAGGGCATTGCGCCATACCCAGACGGTGTCGCCAACCGCAAACCTGGGTTCGGGAATGGCCGGGGTCCCAGGTACGGCAATGACCTGCAGGTTGCGCTTGTTGCGGTCGGTTTCCTCTCGCAGCCACCCTGTCGCATCGCTGCCTTCCGGCCAAGCCGCGCGCACGCGCCACCAGATACTGTCCTCAACGTACAAGGGCCCTTCCTGCACGAGACCCGGAGTCCCAATAGGGACGGTACCCAACAGATCGTCTGCCTCCTTGGCCCGCGTGCCTGGGGTGCGCCGCAGTTCGGTGGGGCGCTGGACCAGGAAGTAGGTGCCCGGCGCCATGGCGTCCGTATCCGGAATTGGCACCGGATCAAAGGGGGCCGCCAGGTCCGGGGCTCCGGACACCCTGGCGATGAACGGCTGCGCATCCACGCCGGCTTGCGCCAGCCAGCCGTCAACCCGGGTGCGGTCGGACATCGTGACCGTGACGCGCCACCAGATCAGTCGGTCCACTTGTTCGGGGCCGTCGACAATCAGGCACTGCTGGTCCGATGGCAGCTTCGTCACGATGGCGTCCGGGGGCGAACCCACGAATCCAGGCACGGTCCGCAGGTTGATGTCGCCGATGGTCCTGACCACGCTGCCGGGGGACAGGCTGGCGGATGCATCGGGCTGTTCGGGGTTGAGCAGGGGAGCCTTTTGCGGATCCCAGGCATAGTGTTGGTTGAGGGCTGCGGCCGTGTCCGCCAAGGCAGCCTCGGATGCGGACAGTTGCCAGCGGCCGCCGGGGCTGGCCGCCCACCGGAACAGGGCGGCACAACGGACTTGCTGGTGTCCCGGACCTTCGTTCCACCCGTTGATTTCCCGGTAGACCGCCTGCACCCATCCGTTTTGCCGGGGGCTCCAGGACTGGAATTGGTCCGCCTCCACGATGTATACGGGCAATTGGCGCATATGGTACGGAATGCCGCGCATGAAGTCGCGGTAGGCCCTGAAACCACTGCGGCGGCGTGGCGAGTACTCGGGGATCCAGGCATCGGCGGTGACGTCGGCGGGATCGTCCGTGACCGTGAAGGCATGCAGCGCAATGCCGTCGCAGCCCTGGGGCCCCAGCCGGTTCAGGATGTCGCTGAAATAGGTGATCCAGTCCCCGCTCTCGTTGCCCGCATAGCGGGTGTGGGTGTTCCATGGGGTAACCGCCCCCGTAATGACGAGTGCATCCGGATCGGCCTGGCGGATGGCCTCCCTGCACTGCCTGAAACAGGCGACATAGCGGTCCGGGTGCACGGCTTCGCCGACGGTGGCCAGGTTGGTCGCGGTCCCGTCGGGATGCAGCGCGTCAAAGCGCTCGGGCAGGGCCCGCAACACGGCCTGCACCTGCGCCGGATCCTTCACGTCCTTGAGCAGGGATATCCGGGCGCGTGCGTCGGCGCCCGGGCGCGCGGCCCAATTGTTGAACTCGTTTCCAATCACCCAGTGACGGCAGCCGCGCGAGACCTTGACGAAACGGCCGCAGCGCCGCGCGAATTTCAAGTGGTTGTCGACAGCCGGCAGCGTGCCGTCCGGGTTGAAACCCAATTGCAGTTTGACAATGACACCGTAGCCGCGTTCCGACCAGGCACTGTAATCCACGCCGGAGCGGTCGGCGGCGTCCATGCCGATGAATTCGTTGAACACCACCCAGCCGTGTACGCCGGCCTCTTCGAAGAGATGCTCGCCGCCCGCGTCGTGCAGACCGTAGATGTTTAGCGGTTCGTTGGGTACGGGAGGCATGGCGATGGCGTGCGGCATGCGTGAGCCGGTCGGATAAAGGCGGGGACCGAAGTTGGCGAATGCCTGGCGTCAGTTGGCGGCAACGGGGTCGTTCCGGCGGCGCTCGGCGAGTTCGGCCAGGAATTCCTGATGGCGATCGCGCGTGATCGGGTATTTGCGAATGACGAAGATGCCAACCGCCACCAACAATGTCGGCAGCACGCCGGACAGGAGCCGCAGGGCCGTCACCACCGACTGGGGCTGCTCGATGCCGGTGCCGTAGGTGGCCTCAATGAAGCCGGCTTGGGCCAGGATGAGATTGGCAACGAACACCGCCACGGCACCGCCCAACTTGCGGAAAAAGACCATGTAGGCCGTGAACAGGCCTTCGCTGCGGTTGCCGGTTTGCAGTTCGTCGTACTCGAGCACGTCGGGCAGCATGGCCCACGGAATGGTGACGCCTGCTGCGTATGTGAATCCCAGCCAGACACAAAAATAAAGAAACGTGTCGGCGGCTCCCTGTGGATACAGGGCGTATGCCGGCAACGTTGCAATCCAAAGGAAGCCGCAGATTATGTACGACTTGAGCTTGCCCAGTTTTCTGACCAGCAGGTTGATCAGGGGCAGGGCCAGCAGGGATGAACCCAGCAGCACCGCCGGCAACAGCGACTCCAGGAGCGGCGTCGCCCTCAAAACAATCTGCAAGTACCAGACAAACGTGGCAATGACAACTTCAAGCCCGGTCAGTGCGAAGAAATAGGCGGTCGACAACAGGACGAAGGGCCGATTGCGATAGGCGGTTCTGAGCCCCTCCATCACGCTGACGGGGACCTCGGACACTACATTGGGCGGTTCCTTGACCGTGATGAAGTTGAGGACCGGCGCCACCAGCAGGGACGCGCCGAACAGCCACCCGGCCAGCATGTAGCCGCGGAACACGTTGGCCTCCCCGCCCAACATGCCCAGCCAGTCTTCCGCCAACATTTTGAACAGGGCCGCGATGACGAGGGCGCCCAGGATAAAGAAGGCGTTGCGCCACACGCTGAGGTCAATCCGTTCTTCGTAGTCGCTGGACAATTCCGCCACCAGGGCTGTGTGGGGCACCGAGAACACGGTGATGGCGGTGTCGAGCACCACGGAAATCACGACAAACCAAGCAAACAGGCTCCATTGATTGTCGAAGGGCTTTGTCCACAACAGGGCGAACAACACCATCATGGGCACGGCGGCCGCCAGCATCAGGGGGCGCCGCCGGCCCCACCGGGTCTGCAGCCGGTCGCTGATGAGACCCACCAGCGGATCGTTGACCGCGTCCCAAATGCGGCCAATCATCAGGATCACGCCCACAATGCCCGGTCTGAGGCCGACCACGGTCACCAGAAAGTAGTTCAGGATCAGGGAGCGGCTGGTTGAGGTGATGGCCGGAATCCACTCTCCCGAACCGTAGATCAGTTTGAAGAGCGTCGACATGCGGCGGTTCGGGGCCATGGGGGGATCCTGGATGGGTGTGAATGGCGCAGGCGGCGCACAGGCTGCCCTGTGCGCCACAACCTGGGTTCTCGTCGGCCGTCAGTTACCCGAGGGCTTGGACGGTGACAGCTTCAGCAAGGCCAGCAGGTCCGGCGGTTCGCCCTCCACGCGAACAGAGACCTCCCCTAGACGGGTTTCGTCTCCCCTTGTCGGGACCCTGTCGATTGCGTTCATTATCATCCCGCTGATGGTTTCCGCCTCGCCTTTGGTCTCTCCCAGCGCTTCCGCGAAGTCCTCGGGCAGTTCGTCCACGGGAACGTCGAGCCGGGCCACCACGGTGGTTCCGGATCGGATTTCGAGCCGGGGCGCCTCCCGGGCGCGGTTGGTCTCGAGGTCCGATTCATCTTCGATTTCGCCGAAGATTTCCTCCATCAGGTCTTCCAGGGTCACCAATCCCGCCGTGCCCTGGAATTCGTCCTGCACCACCGCCATGTAGGCACCCCGCGACTGGAACAGCTTCAGCATTTGGGGCAGTGGCGTGGAACCCGGAACCACCAGTGCTCCCGTCTCCTGATTCTGATCCCCGTCCGGCACTCTGGTAATGATGTCGACCAGCCGAAACTCCGTGCTGCGGTCCAGCCGCGCCAGTTGCTTGAAGTGGAGTATCCCCTTGATGTCGTCCAGGTTGCTTCCGTAGATGGGATAGCGGGACAGGCCGGCTTCCCGCATCACCTCGATCACCTCCGCGTAGGTTGCATCCTCCCGGATGCCCACAACCCGCGTGCGGGGCGTCATCACTTCGTTGACGGTGTGGTCGTCGAAGTTCCCAATCCGTTCCAGGTAGCCAAACTCGTCATCCTCGATGTGGTCGGCGTGATAACTCTCCTCAATCAGGATCTGGATTTCCTCTTTGGAATAGGCCAACCCCAAGTCCTGGTCGATGGGGATCGGAGACCTGACGATGAGAAATTCGGCCGCGCGGTTCAACTGGTGGGCCAAGGGCCCCAATATCGTTTCACAGAGCCGCATGGTGCCGGCCACGGCCAGTACCACCCTTTCCGGCATCTGGACGGCAATGGTCTGGGGAACCATCTCGCCTACGACGACATGCAGGAACGACAGACTGCAAACAGCGATGAGCAGCGCGGCCGTGGATGCGGCTTGCTCCGACAGCCATGGCAGGTGGAGTACCTCGTGCAGCCAGTGTGCCACGCGCTCTTCGGCATACATGCCCAGGGCCAAGCTGGCCAGCGTGATGCCAATCTGAGAGGTGGCGATAAAGTCGTTGCGGCGTTCCTTGTCCCGGAGAATGGTCAGGACATAGGGTGCCTGACGGTGCCCGGCCTCCTCCCTGCTTTCGATCCGGGGATAGGGCGCCAGCATCACGGAGAATTCGGACGCGACGAAGAAGCCGTTGGCGGCCACAAACAAGGCAATCAGCGCAATGGGAACCAGGGCTTCCATCATGAGTCGCCGTGGTCGGACGGATCCCGGCTGGCGGAGACCGTCCCCAGTTGCAGTGCCTGTCGGACTGTTTTCTCGGTGGCGTTCACAAAGAAGCCGTCCGCCACATTGGGTCCGGCACGGCGGAGGCCCCCGTGCGGGATGCCCGTCACGCGGGCCGGGGCTTGCGGGGACGGTTCCAGTGGGAGGGCGTTGGGGTCCAAGGCTTGGTGTTCGGGATCGAAGACGGCCGAGAGCACTTTCGGAGCCACCGATCCTTCAATGAACAGCACGTCGTTGTTGACGAACCGAAAGGGTGGCGGTGCTTCTTGATCGAACTCGTCCCGTATGTCCCCTACGACGGCTTCCACCAGCTGTTCCAGCGTGATGATCCCGGAGGTTGCACCCGCACCGTCCCGCACCATCGCCAAGTGCACCTTGTTGTGCAGCATGTCCGCCAGCGCGTCGTCCACCTTGACATCTTCCGCAAACGCCGGGAAAGGATCCGCATCAGCGCCGGACCGCGGTGCCGCTTCACACATTAGATCCCGCAGATGAACGGTGCGGGTCAGATTGTCCAAGGAACCGTCGAAGACGGGCATGCGGGAATAGGGGGAGTTGGCCAGAAGGTCTCGCTGCAGGTCCTGGGTCGTCCATTCGGGGGCCGCAAAAATGTGTTCCCGAGCCACCATCTTCGCCGAAACCGGTTCCTTGTCGATGTTGAGGGTGCGGTCGATGGCACCTCCTTCGTCCCAGTCGAACTGGCCCTGCTCCTGACTCTCCCTGGAAATCCGCCGGATCTCCTGGTCGGTCAGCACCAGGCCGTGCTGGTGTGTGACCTCGACCCGGGCCAGGAACAGGATTGCCCGGTTGAACAGATTGAAGACCCACAGGAAAGGCTGGAACAGGAAGTGGTAGGCCCGCATGTAGGTCACGGTGGACATGGCCAGCCCCTCGGGAATGCGGATACCCAGGTTCTTGGGCACCAGTTCGCCGATGAACACCTGTCCCAAGGACAGCACCAAGAGCGTCGAGCCCACCGCCAGCGAGGTGGCAGTGGTTGGGTTCAGGCCCAGTTTCAGGAGCAGGGGCTCAATGCGGGGCGCGACCCCGGCCTGGCCTACGAAGCCCAGGACGATGCTGCAAATCGTGATGCTGATTTGACAGCTTGAAATGTAGGCACTGAGCTGGCTGGGGTCGTGAATGATGCCGCCCACCTTGTCGGCGAGGGTGTTGCCATCATCCTGCAGCTGTTGGATTCGGGAACGTCGCGAACCTGCCAGGGAGATTTCGGCAGCGACGTAGAAGGCAGTCAACAGGATAATCGCGACAACCGAACCCAGGATCGCGATCAGTCCCATGAACTAGCTTGTGCCATTGCAGGTCCGACGTTGCGGTCGGGAAGTGTTGGGTCCTTGAAAAGGATCGGTTGCACTTCTATGGTACAGCAAATCATCAAGGAACACCCGCGCTTCGGCGGGCGAAGTGACGCGGCCCATCACCTGGGCCTCGACGAGGAGGGTCAGCAATCGTCCGACTTCCGGGCCGGGTGCCAGGGCATACCAGTTCAGAAGATCCTGTCCGGATGCCAGCGGCCGGACCGGTTCACCTTGACCAAGCCGCCACAGACGATTGACGGCATGCTGGATTGCCGTCAGGCGGGTTTGCGCCCCGGTTCCGGTGGCCCTTGCCAACGGCGCTGCGATGGCGCATGCATCCTGCAACACAGGCCGGCCAAGGTGCCAGCCGGTCTTTTCCATCAAACGGTGACACTCAATCACCGTCGGCTCCCGGGCGTTGCAACGATCGGGCAAATGCACCCACCGCCCCCACACTTGGTCGAGGGCCGCGCCGACAGAACCCAGCCACTGCTGTTCCGCACTGGCAAAGGCGCATCGTCTAGCCCAGGACTTCATGCCGGCACTCGGTCTGGCCGCAGCCGTGTCCGGGAGGATCAGCCAAAGGATGGCGGCCATGACCCACCAGTCACCGCGCAAGCGCCCCGGACCCAGGTACGCGCGAGCCATCTGCTGCAGGTCGATCACCGCATCGATGTCCGGTTCCATGGGACTCGGATGACGTGCGCACGGGCTGCGGTCCGGTGTTGTTGACCTTGTCCACGCCTGTAACCGCGACAACCAGCGCACATCGTTCTCGGACAGGGTGAACGTGCCGCCGTCCCTGTCGGCAATCAGAGGCCAGAGGTTCATTTCGTTCAGGTCGTGCGCAACATCACGAATGGACGATGCGGGACTGGTCACCAGCTTCCACACCTCCGGCCCTACCCGTTCGCGCGCAGTCTGTCTTGCGAGGTGGCCGTGTTGCCCTATGAACGACCTCAAATCCCCCGACAGTGTCAGCCCAAGGCCATGTGACAATCGGACAGCCCTGAGCATGCGCAACGGATCGGACAACATGTTGCGTTCGGAGACGGGAACTACCGTGCGTTGGGCAAGGTCAACCTGACCGCCAAAGGGATCGAGCAGCGTGCCGGTCACGTGCGTGCCGACGACCGACTTGACCTGGACCGCCATGGCATTCACGCGAAAGTCGCGCTGTCCAAGATCGGCTTCAATGCGGCCGCCGCCCAAGAGGACCAAATCGACTGTGCCAACCGGCTCCCGCTCGCATGGCGGATAGGTTGCCAATCGCCAGATCTGCCTGCGGCGATCCAGGCAAAAGGCGTGCCAGTCGCCAGGGATCCAGCGTTGGTCCTCCAACTGGTGCCGGTGTGGTACGGCCAGGTCAAGGTCGTGCCCGGGTGGACGTCCCAGCAGGTGGTCGCGGACCATACCGCCCACAATCCAAACCGGAGGGCCCCACTCCTCCATGAACCGGTCCAGAACCCGGGACTGCTCGGGGCGGAGCGTCAGATGGATTTCACGGGAATTGAGAGTCGTCATGGCAGGCTCTGCCCGGACATCGATTGCATTTGCCACACCCGGTCATGATCTCCGGAAACGGATTGTCGAGGCGGACACAGGGCAGGATGGCTTCCGGTTTGTGATCGAAACTGGCAAACTCACTGGTCGGTGCAGTCCCGCGATTTCCGATGGTCCGAACCCATTATGCAGGCAAGTGCGAGTACATTCATCCAGGCCAGCCGCAATCGGGCATGGTCGGTTTTCACGGACACATCTGCCTGGCCGATGTGGTACGACGGCATCCGGCAAGTTTCGTGGGTGGAAGGGAAGCCGTGGACGGATGGCTCCATGCTGCGGCTTGACAGCAGATGGGGAGTGCTGGCGGCATGCATACGGCTGGTGGCAGAGCCGAGCATGGCGGTAATTGAGGTGCGGATATGGTCTTCGACCGCCGTGCATGTCTTTGAGGTCGAAGATTCGGTTGGGGGGTGCCAGGCGAAGGTTAGGGAAACCTGGCATGGCCCTGTCGCCTGGCTCGGACCGATCACCCGTCCGGCCAGAACGGGAAAACTGACGCGAGCCATGGATTCGTTTCGGCACTGTGCGGAGGCCCTGTGAGCACTTCTGCAAATTCGATCCGTGACGGCCAGTGGCCGGAGTACAACCGGGATAGCTTGGCCGTTTGGGAACGGATCGCCGCATGTTGGGATGCCTACATGGGCGACCGCGGCAACGATTATCACAATGTTCTGGTCCGGCCCGTCGCGATGCAACTGCTGCAGCCGGTCCGCGGCCGCAAGATTCTGGAGTTGGGATGCGGCGCGGGTCTGTACACCCGCGACCTGCTACGTGCGGGAGCGAACGTTGTGGCCACGGACGGCGCGGAATCGTTTGTAAACATCGCCGCCCGGCGCAATCCGGACTGCGAGATCCTGCGTCTGGACGTCACCAGCGAGGAGGACTGGAATAGTTTGCATCGGCGCCACAAACGGTTCGACGCGGTGGTCTGCAACATGTTGTTCATGGATGTTGCCGTCGTGGACCTGATGTGCCGGCAAGTGGCCTCATTGTTGCGCTCCGGCGGAGTCTGGGTGATTTCCCAACAGCATCCCTGTTTTGTCACGCCCGACGCGGAACTCGTGGCTGCGCAAGGCATGGCCGGGCAACGGAACAGCGTAATGGTCCACCGCTACTTGAATGTGGAACCATACAGGGCCAAGGGAATCCGTACGCAACCGGAAACCCACTACTACTTCCATCGGTCCCTACAGACCATCGTAAGCCACCTCACGGGCGCGGGCCTGGTTGTTAACGGCTTGGTGGAGCCGTCCTTTCCGCCGACCGAAGAACCGTTCCAACCCCTGTCGTACGGATCGATGCCGGACATCCCTCCGGTCCTGTTCGTGCGCGCTCTCAAACCGTAGGGCGGCCCGGCACGGGCCGACCGTGCTATTCTGGCCGTAGGCCGAACCGGCAGGTCATGCCGATTTCGGTTGCCCAGAAATCATCGCCAATGGACATCGGGGAACAATCATGGATCTGAACCTCAAGGGCCGGGCCGCGGCTGTGGCGGCCGCCAGTGCCGGATTGGGCTTCGCGTCGGCTCTGACCCTGGCGCAGGAAGGCTGCCGCGTCGCCATCTGCGCACGCAACGAAGACCGCCTGCAGGCTGCTGCGGACCGGATACGGGAGGAGACCGGTTCCGAGGTACTGGCCTTGGTGGCGGACATGTCCGACGCGGAAGCTCCGGACGCCTTCATCCAGGCGGCCGCCGATCGGTTCGGCGGCCTCGATATTGTGGTGGCCAACGCCGGGGGGCCGCCCAGCGGTGAATTCGCGGACAAGACCGATACCGAGTGGGCCTTGGCGCTGCAACTGAACCTCATGAGCGCTGTCAGGCTCTTCCGGTCCGCCCTGCCGCATGTCACCGCCAGCGATCAGGGCCGCTTGGTGGCCATCACCAGCGTCAGCGCCAAGCATCCGATGGAAAGCATGGTGTTGAGCAATGCCACGCGCACCGGGGTACACGGCGTGATCAAGACCCTGAGCATGGAACTTGCTGCGACCGGCACGACCGTGAATGCCGTGTGCCCGGGGGTGACCAAGACGGATCGGCTTGATGAACTGGCCCAACAGGCTGCCGACCAGAAGGGCATCACCGTGGAGGAAGCGTTTGCTGAACGAGCTGCCACGGTGCCACTGGGACGCCTCGGGGATCCCATGGAGTTCGGCGCGGCGGTCACGTTTCTGTGCAGCAGGCAGGCAGGCTTCATCACCGGTATCGGCCTGGCCGCGGACGGAGGCTTTATGGGAGCCCTTCCCTGATTCGAATTTGATGCTCTGCGGCCCCGATCGGCCGCGGTTCGGCCGTGTTGTCCGCGGGGCACCGTGTAGGCGGATGGTCGATTCGATTGCGATGCGGTTCCCGGGTGTACGGCCACGATGAAGGAAAGGGTCCTTTCGTTCAATCAGGTTACGGCGGCCTACTTCGACGAACCCGTCCTGGAGGACGTGACCCTGGCTGTATACAGCCAGGAGACCGTTGGCGTCGTGGGACGCAATGGTTCGGGCAAGAGCACGTTGCTCAAGTGCCTTACGGGGATTCACGGTGCCGATGCCGGCAACGTGGTCCGCGACCGCCCGGTCCGGTTCGGCTATTTGCCCCAGGAGGCCGAGTTGCTTCGGTCCGCGACGGTGTTGGAGGCGATGCGGGGCGCCCTCCCGGAATTGGATCGGGTTGAGGCGGAACTCCAAGAGGTCGAGGCCAGCATGGGCCTGGAGGAGGTGTACGGCGATCCGGCCAGGTTGGAGGCGGCCATCGCTCGCCAGGACACATTGGTTGCCCGGTATGCCGAACTGGGCGGTCCCAGTTTCCAACGGACCGTCGAGGCAACCCTGAGGCAGGTCGGCTTGGCTGAAGACAGCTTCGGTCTGCGGGTCGCCGACCTAAGCGGAGGTCAAAAGAAGCTGTTGGCCTTGGCGCGCATCCTGGTCGGACGGCCCGATTTCCTGGTACTGGACGAGCCCGACAATCATCTTGACCTGCGCGGCAAACAGTTGCTGGAACGGATTATCGGCGCCTTTGGCGGGGGCGTGGCGATTGTGTCCCACGATCGCTACCTGCTGGACCTGATCGTCGATTCCATCATTGAACTGGAACGACGCAAGGTATTTGCCTGGCCCGGCAACTATTCGGAGTACGTGATCCAGAAGGAGGTTGCGGTTGCCAGTCAGGCCCGTCACTACCAGGCACAACAAAAGGAAATCAAACGGCTGGAGGAGTCGGCCAAGCGCCTTTTGACCTGGGGAGCCGTTTTCGACAATCCCAAGTTCATCACCCGCGGCAAGAGCATTCTCAAGCGCATTGACCGCATCGACCGCATTGATGCGCCGGTCACCGACTCCGAAACCATGGACCTGACCCTGCAGTACCGGCGGGGAAGCGAGAAGGTGTTGGAGTTGACCAACGTCTCCTTCACTTTTTCCGATACGGGTGTCCAGCTGTTCGACCGCGCCGATCTTCTGGTCTGGAAGGGCGAACGGGTGGCCATTGTGGGCCCCAACGGCGCAGGCAAGTCCCTGTTGCTCAACTTGATCCGCGGCCAACTGCAGCCCACCGGCGGCACGATCAAGCTGGGCCCCAGCTTGAAACTGGGTTTCTACGACCAGGAACACCGCAACCTCGACTACCGGCTGAACCTGGTTGACACGGTACGCCGCGACCACTCCATGACCGAGGCCACCGCGGTTTCCTTCCTGCGGAAATTCCAGTTCGGCTACCGCCAGTGCCTGGATCCCGTGGGGGCGTTGTCGGGCGGCGAACGGAGTCGGTTGCAGATGGCCCTGATGATGCTTCAGCAACCCAACTTCCTGGTCCTGGACGAACCGACCAACAACCTGGACATCCAGTCGGCCGAAATCCTGGAGGAGGTCCTGTTGGGCTTCGCCGGCGCCATCCTGATGGTGTCGCATGACCGCTACTTCCTGGACCGCCTGGCAGACCGGGTCGTGGTCCTGCAAAACGGTACCCTGAGGGAATTCCGAGGCACGTTCGGCGACTACCTCACCAATCTGGCAAGAAGCCGGAAACGAAACCCCGGCCCGCGCCGGCAGCCGGTTAGTACATCCTGACCAGGGTGCCCAACGCGTCCGTCAGAACACGGACGGCACCGAGGTACCCTTCGATTTCAATGTGTTCCTCCGGGGTGTGGTCCAGCTCGGAGTCTCCCGGCCCGTAGGCGAATACGGGACAGCCCCAGGCCGGGCCGACCACGTTCATGTCGCAGGTGCCGGTCTTGACCAGGAAGCGGGGTGGTTCGCCGGTGACCCGTCGAATGGCGCCCCGCAGGCAGGTGGACAGGTGGTTGCGCCGCGGGGTTAGCCAGGCGGGTTCGAACCCGCTCAGGTCGAGCTGGGCTTTGACGATTGGCCCGGCGCAGGCAAACCCGATTGGAGTGTCCGCATCGATGCGCACCGGCATGGGCTCCCGGACCAGCCCGATCTGTTCCTCGCACCAGCCGCGCAGGTTCTGCACAAATTGCAGCGCGTCAAAACCCAGCGGCAGGCGAATCCCAATCAGGGCACTGACATGGTTTTGATCGTTTTGCCAAAGATTGGTGTTGATTTCGCGCAGGCTGGGAGACGCTGCCTCGAACACCTGGGATCCCGGCTGCCCCCCGGCTTCCACCAACTGCTTTACATAAAACCAGAACGCCACGGCCAGTTCCGCGACTTCCGTGCCTGGGCCGGCGGTGTGCGCCGTGGGCTGCCAAGCGCGGAACCGCAACAGGATGCGGCCCTTGTAGCCCCGGGCAATGCCCGTGGTGCCGGTTGGTTCCCCGATCAGGCAGTAGTCCGGAATCGGGAGGGTGCGGCCGTTGTGGCGATCCCTGACGCAACGGGCGCCTTTGGATGTGGCGGCTTCCTCTTCCACTGCACCCACCACCACCACCTGACAGTCTTCGGGCAATGTCTGCTTCAGGTTTGCGACCGCGACGGTGAAGGTGGCCAGTGGTCCCTTGGCATCCACTGTGCCCCTGCCGTACAGAACCTGTTTCCCGTCGACAACCTTGAGTTCCACCGGAATGTGTCCAGGCACGGTGTCGATGTGACCCAGCAGCATCACGGTGCGCGGGGCGTCGGCCCGCCCCATACGCCCTACGGCGTTGTTGGCGGCGTCCACCTCGGCATGGTCATAGCCGAGGTCGCGCATCTGCGCGGCCAGCCAATGGCTGGCCGCCAGTTCGTCGCCGCTGACCGATGGGATTTCGACCAGATTGCGCAGCAGGCGACAGGCTGCGCGGTCCGAGACCGGTAAGGACACGTCGCTTCAGACGGCCTTCAGGCGCCCGATGAGATGGGCAAACCGACGGTACTGCTCGTCCGTGATGTAGTTGCGTCCGGATTGAATGGCGGAGTCCAGTTCCCGGTGAAAGGGGGAGGGAGGGGCGCCCTCCAACAGCTCCACGGCCCTGACCAGGGCGAGCCGCACGGCACGGATGTTGGCCTCCATGTGTCCGAGCACCACCTCCACGGTCACCGATGCCTCCTCGTCGAAGATGTCCTGGTCCGTGATGTGGGCCATGACCGCGAAGCTCATCTCGGCCTCGCGGGCGAGTTGCGCTTCGGGTGACGTGGTCATGCCGATGACATCCGTGCCCCAACTGGCGAAGGTCCGGCTTTCGAATTTCGTGCTGAAGCGAGGACCCTCGATCGTGATCATGTTGCCGCCTTCGATGGCATCGGCTCCCGTGTCCGCCAGGGCCTGGTAGCAGACTTTGCTGAGGGACGGGCAAAACGGGTCGGCCAGGCTGATGTGGCACACAATGTTCTCGGTCCCGGCCTCCGGGTCGTTGAAGAACGACAGGTTCCGCAGCCGCGTGTGGTCGTACAGCTGGTCCGGCACCATGATCTGCTCGGCCTTGTATCGCCGTTGCAAACTGCCACAGGCGTTGACGCTGATGAGGTACTCGACCCCCAGCTGCTTGAAACCGTAGATGTTGGCCCTGAAGTTCAGGCGCGAGGGCGAGATGGTGTGTCCGCGGCCGTGCCGGGCCAGAAACGCAACCTTTTGCCCATGGATGTTTCCGACCAGGTAGGGACCGGAAGGAGCACCAAAGGGGGTTTCGAGGGTTAGTTCCCTCACGTCTGTGAGGGCTTCCATGTCGTAGACGCCGCTGCCGCCCAGGACGCCGATGCGAATCGGTTCGTTCATCGAATTGCCTTTGCCCTTGGTCTGTCTGAATCGGGAATGTCCTGCCAGCGCGGCGCCTGGCTGTCACGCTCGGACAGGATGGGATCGGTGCAGGTCCACGGGACTGCAAGCTCCGGATCGTTCCAGAGTACGCTGAACTCGTCGGTTCCCGTGTAGTACCGGTTGACCAGGTACGTCAGAATCGCCCCGCGGGGACTGTGGAAGCCGTGGGCCACGCCGGGCGGAATGAACAATCCCCAGCCCGCCTGCGCGTTCAAGCGCAGGACTTCGGCCCGGAGGAAGGTGTCCGAATCGGCCCTCAAGTCGACCAGGCCGACTTCGATTTCCCCCTGGACCACCTGCCAATAGTCGAACTGGAGAAAGTGATAGTGCAAGCCCCGCAGCACTCCCGGACGGCTGTCCGAGCGATTCCCCTGCAGTTGGGACATGTCGAAACCCGGCCACCATTCCGAACGCCATGTTTCGGCAAAACGACCCCTGGCATCCTCGAACCACCGCGGCACCCTGATTTTGGCACCGACAATTCCGGTTGCCGGCGCGCGGGATGGGGCATCCATCGATCAGGCTCCCGGCCGATTGGGACGGACGCAGGCCAGGAAGCGATTGACCTCGTTCTCCCGCAGCCTGGACGCCGAGCGGTTGACGATGACCACCACCCTGCTGTCCAACACGTGCTGCAGTTCCACCAGTCCGTTGGCCTGCAAGGTGCGGCCGGTCTCCACCAAATCGACAATCAGGTCCGAAAGACCCGTCAGGGGTGCCAGTTCCACGGATCCATTGAGCTTGATCACCTCGGCATTGATGCCTTGGGACACAAACCAGTCGGACGCGATGCGCGTGTACTTGGTGGCCACCCGCAGGTGGTCCTTCAGATGCAGGTCCACGTCGCGCCACGCCCGCGGCCCCGCTAGGGAAATCCGGCAGATGCCGATGGGGAGCGTGAAGGGTTCAAGCACGTCCACCCCTTCTTCACGCAGCGTGTCCAGGCCCGAGAACCCGATGTCCGCGCCCCCGTGCACCACAAAGGTTGGAACATCGGTCGGTTTGGACAGAATGTACTCTTGGGTGCCGTCCGCGGTGCGCAGGGTCAGTTGCCGGGAGACGAAGAAGTCCGGAACGTCCAGTCCCCCGTCCCGCAGGTGCCGTGCCACGTCGTCAGCCAGTCGCCCTTTGGGCAGGGATATGCGCAGGGGACGCCGGCAGGTCGCGTCAGACATCGCTTCCTGCCATGCTCGCGGTGGATTGATCGGGGACGGACAGCTCGGTCTGTTGCAGGCTCTCAAGCAATTGCTCGAACTTCGACACGTCCATCGCCCCGACACTCTCCGGGATCGTGCACGCCAGCACATGGAAGGACTGCGTGCGGTCGCACCAGTCCGCCACGACTCGGGCCCCCAGGTTGCGCCCCATGGCCAAAAGCCCTGATTCGGACAGCGGATCGGTGTGCACAACGATGTCGAGGCCCTGTTGGCGCAGCCTGCCCATTGCCTCCAAGGCAACCCCGGATTTGGTTTGCCCTACCACACAGAGCGGAGGCTTGGGACTCAGCGCCTGCGGTGCTTGGTTTGAATGCACGGCCCGGACCAGGCGATCGAGATGCAGGATCCCGCCGACCGCCGGACGACTGCGCCCGAATCTGCCAATCAACCCGTCATACCGGCCGCCGCTGCCGGCCACGGCCGCCGAATCGGGCAACAGGAATTCGAAAGTCATTCCGGTGTAGTACTCAAGGTTCCGGTACTCGGCAAGATCCAGCGTGACCCGTTCCAGAATGCCGTACGCATCCAGTTGTTCGGTCAGTTTCCTCAGGTTGAGCTGCGCCGACTCCATGCGCCGATTGAGGCAAAACCCCGCGGCCCGTTCCAACAACCCGGCCACATCCGCACCCTGCAGTGTGAGCAGGTTCTCCAGCGTGGCCCGTTGCTTCGGACTTGGGCGGCAGGACTCGACAAACCGGGCCAGGGCGTGTTCGCTTTTGCGGTGCATTGCCCACCGCAACTGCCGGGCATCGGACGGCTGCGGGTCAAGGGCGTCCAGCAATCCGCCGTAGTAGTCCGCGTGGCCGACCACAATCCTGAAATCCGACAGGTTGCATGCTTGGAGGCCGGCCGCCATGCATGCCAGGATTTCGGCATCGGCCATGGCGTCGGCAGACCCCACCAATTCAATTCCGGCCTGCCGAAACTCCTGCTGATACTCCAACCCCGAGGTTTCTTCATGCCGAAATACGCTGCCGGCATAGCAAAACCGAAAGGGGCCTTCCATCCCGGCCAGGCGCGTGCCCACCAGGCGGGCCACGGCGGCGGTCATGTCGGGCCGTAGTATCAGCGTGCGGCCCTCCATGTCCAGGAATCGGTACAGGCGATCATGGGTGGCAGCATGTGTGCGGGTCGTCAGCATGTCGCCGAATTCGAACATCGGCAGGATGACGGTGTTGTAGCCCCAAGTCCGAAATGTCCGGTTGACCGTGGCTTCCAACTGCTGCCGCAACCGGGCATCCTGCCACAGGTATTCGCGCACCCCCAGCGGCAAGTGTCGCCGATTTGTGGCTTCCGGCTGCCGACCACCACCGGCCGGAAGCATGTTGTCGGTGTTCATCAACCTCGTGCGGTTACGCCCCTTCCGAAGGGGCGCGCCCCGCCCTGAGCTGGTCGATGTGTTCACGGGGGGTGAACGATGCCGCTCGTTCTTCGGCCGCCTTGACCTGATTGACTTCCCCCGGGGTTAGGCCGCCGATGTTGTCCAGCACGGCAAGCTGTGAAACGACCCGCTGGGTGTCGGGATGGCGACACTCGGGGCAGGACGGGTTGTTCCCTGCGGAAGCCGCTGCCATCGTTTTCCAAAGGTGCGCGAACCGAACGGAGCAGGCTGGGCAGGTGTACTCGTAAACGGGCATGGGATCGAACGGACCTGAGAGCCGAACATGGGGGCCGTACCTTCTTCGGGGCGTTATTGTATGGTGCAGGCAACCGATCAGGAAACCGCGGGCACTTGGTCGCGGCACAATTCGAGGACAGGCACATGTGTGGACGCTTTGGTCTCATCCCCGAGCAGGCCTCGTTCCATCTGCAATTCGCGGTGGAATTGCCCCAGGGCATCGTGCCGCGCTTCAACATTGCACCGACCCAGCCTGTGGCCATCGTCCGTCGCAGCCCCTTCTCGGAGGACAGGGAATTGACGTTTGCCCACTGGGGCCTGATTCCGGGATGGTCCAAGGACGCCTCCTGGGCTGCGCGCCTCATCAATGCACGCAGCGAGACCGCGGCTGAGAAACCGTCTTTCCGGTCTGCATTCAAGCGGAGGCGGTGCCTGATTCCGGCGACGTTCTTCTACGAGTGGACACGGGAGCGGGGCGGCAGGCAACCGTACCGCTTCGAAATGGCCAATGGCAGCTACGTTGCCATGGCGGGGCTTTGGGAACACTGGCAAAGTCCCGACGGCCATGAAATCGAGTCCTGTACCATCCTGACCACCGACGCCAACGAGTTCATGCAAACCTACCACCACCGCATGCCCGTGATCCTGCCCCCAAGGCAGTACGACATGTGGCTCATGGCCGACGAGTGGGCGGTGCCAGGATTGCAGGATCTCTGTCAGGCCTGTCCCGATGATGCGCTTGATGCCCATCCGGCCAGCCGATTGGTGAACGACGCCGGCAACGAAGGGCCCCATCTGCTGGATGCGAAGTAACGACAATCGGTGCCGGTCCGGCAAGTCAACGGCTGTCCCGACCCAAGCCGGAACGCAGCGTCACCTGAAGGGGAAGAACGTGGGCAACAGGAACGTGCACAGGCCCCAGACCAGCACCTGCAGCGGCAGTCCCAGACGGGCATAGTCCAGATAGCGGTATCTGCCTGGTCGTTGGACAATCGTGTTGGTTTGGTAGCCGATGGGCGTGCTGAAACTGGAGCTGGCACCGAAACAGACCGCCATCAACAGGGGCCGAGAGGAAATTCCCATCACGCCTGCCATCTGCAGGGCGATGGGAACCAGCAGGACTGCCACTGCGGCGTTCGAGATGAAGGCGGACAGAACGGAGGCAACCATGAATAGAATCGAAACGGTCAGGTAGACGTTGTCCTGCATGGCACTGCTGGCCATCAGGGTATCCGCAATGCGCTGGGAAAGGCCGGATGTCTGCATGCCCTGACCCAGCGGTATGGTTCCGGCAATCAGCATCAGGGTCTTGGTGTCCAGCGCGTCGAAGGCCTGTTCGGTAGTGAGGCATCCCGTGATCACCATGATGCAGGCTCCGATCAAGGCCAGAATCGCGATCGGAATCGCCGTCAGCGCGCCGCCCAGGACCACGAGTGCCATGATGGCGATGGCCAGGTACTTGCGATCCAGCGACGTTGGCAGCTTGGGATCGTCCTCCGTATAGAGAAGTCCATACCGGTCGCGCACGCGGTTCAGTTCGGAGCGTGGTCCCGTCAGCAACAAGGCGTCGCCACTGACCAGTTCGGTGTTGGCTGTAACACGGTCCGCGGGACCGGAGCCGCTTGTCAGGATCCCGGCGATCGTGACCGTGAAGTTGCGCAGGCTTTCGACTTCCAGCAAGGTGCGTCCAATCAGTGCCGAGCGGGAAAGGAGCACGGCCTGGAGCGTTTCTTCCAGTTCCGCCGATTGGAATTGCCGATGTTGGCGGGTTATCTGGGCCAGGCTTGGTTCAAGCTCATACCGGTCGCGGATGGCCGCCAAGCCGTGTGCCGATCCCTTCATGTGAACCAAGTCGTGAGCCTGGAACTCCTGGCCGGGTTCGAGGCTGTGCGGCTCGTCGGTTCCGCCTTTGCCGAGGGCCAGCAGCCGGACCTCCGCATTCTCGTCGGCCGGTTCGGGGTCGCCGTCCAGGCGCCGTACCCGGGACACCCGGCGCTGCATGCTCTGGGACACCTTGAGGTTGGCGAACGACTCGACGACTCGACGTCCCACCAGGGCCGAGCCGGGCGGAATCAGCATCTTGCTGAAAAACGCATGGGCAGGCATGTCCTGATCGCCCTCCGCGGCCTCGCGATCCGGAAGCAACCTGTCTCCCAGGGCAATGATGAGCAATACACCGCCGGCAATGGCGACGGCACCCATGGGGGCGAACGTGAACATGCGGAACGATGGCTCGCCACTGGCGATCTGCAGTTCGTTGACCAGGATGTTCGTGCTGGTTCCGATCAGGGTCATGGTGCCGCCCAGAATGGAAAAGTAGCTGAGCGGGATCAGGATCTTGGACACGCTCAGCCGGTTCCGCAGACAGAGGGACACGATCACCGGCACCATCATCACCACCACCGGCGTGTTGTTGATGAACGCGCTGAGCAGCGGCACGGTGGCGGCCAGGACCAGAAGCAGGCGCACGGAACTCCCTTTGACCACCCGCCCCAGAAATACACTGACAAGCTCCAGGGCGCCGGTGCGCACCATGCCTTCGCTCAGGACGAACATGGCGGCAATGGTGACCGTGGCCAGATTGGCGAAGCCGGCCACGGCCTCCGCCGGAGTCAGGATCCGGGTCAAGGCCAAGCCCACCATGATCAGGATCGATGTGAGCTCCCACGGAATCCGGGCCGTGATGAAGAGATAGGTCGCCGCCGCCAATATGGCGGAGAACCAGATCTCGGAGGGAATGTTCGGGATTACCACAGGCAAAACCCGCTGGACTGGCCAAGGCGGGTGCCCGTCACATCCGCCGACAGGTGGAACTGCTGGTTGGCCGGTTGCGAAGGCCGACGCAATCGGTGTCAGGCGCTGCGCCGGAGCGGAGAGCGGGTGAACGGACTCGAACCGTCGACATTCAGCTTGGGAAGCTGACGTTCTACCACTGAACTACACCCGCCGGCAGGGAAACCATTGTCCTTGGCGAGAATCATACGCCAAGGCAAAACACACGCAAACTCGGGTACCGGGGTACTACTCGTCGATGATGTTGCCTTCGGCATCCCGCACGTGGACGACGCGATCGGGGTCCAGCAGCCACTGTACCAGCCGATCGATTTCCTCTTCCGTCATGCGGCTGGCAAAGTCGTCGGGCATGGCATCGTCGTAGCCTTCCACGCGGAACGCATCGGGCGACACGATGCTTTCCTTGATGTAGGCAGCCGGATCAGCGGCCGCTTCCGGACGATAGGTGCCCAGTTCGTGAAGGGTCCCGAAGTTGGGGCCGCTTTCACCCATGGATGCCGGAGCCTGCGGTTCATCCAGTTTGTGGCAGCCGCTGCAGGCCAAGGCGCCGAACAGGTAGTCCGGGTCCCGGTTGCCCATGGGCAGAACCGAAGTGACTGCCAGCTGGACCGGGGTCCACTCCGCATCCGCACTGATGCCGATGTTCTGGAACTCGGGCGGCTTGGACACGTCCAGGAACGGCTGGAACGGATCCTCGGAGGCGGTCTGCTGCAGCGCGGTCTCCTCGAAATTCATCACATAGGCCACCACGTCGACCACCTGATCGCCGCGCAGGGGGCCGCCAAACTCGGAACTCCACGGGACCATGCGGTTGGCCCACTGGGAGTTGTCCTTGCTGGGCCTGCCCGCGGCCACCGTTAGGTAGACGTAGTTGGACAGGGTCATCACCCCGTCCTGGCCCACGTCGCCCAAGCGGCGGGTAAAGAAGTAGCGGCTGTTCAGGGCTGGCGCAACCCCCCGCAGGCCCTGGCCTTGCTGTCCGTGGCAGGTGGCGCAGTTGTTGGCGAAGATGACAGCACCGTTTTCGATGCCGCGGCCTTCCCAATTCTTCGTCTGGACCTCCATGCGGGTGTTCTCGGTCTGGGCCGTCAGGCCCACGCAGACCACGATCACAAACGATGAAACCAGCCCCCAAATCAATTTGGAGCCGAAACTGCGGACGTAAAGGGAGCGCATCAAACAGTTCTTGGGTTTGAAACGGGCTTGCGACGCCGGATGGCCCGGATGGCTTAGCCGCCGTTCTGCATTTCAAGGAATTCAGGCACGCCGAATTTCTTGCGGCCGTACTGTTCCCAGTAGTAGGAGTCCTTGTGCAGCCAGTAGTCCTGCTTGAAGTACTCCTCGGTTCCCGCGTTGCTGATCCACATGATTTCCCAACGCAGGAGCTTCAGGTTTGCCTGGTCCTGAGTTACCGTCAACAGGCCCCAGGGATCATTGAAGTCGTCCGCCTTTTCCTCCCAGACCTCAAGCAAGTGGACAAATTCGTCCAACAACTTGGCAAACTCCGCGTCGTCCGTGGTGAAGGGTTCCCTGGTGTCGTAGGTTCCGAGCGGAATGTGGCTGTAGCCGATTTTCCGGGATGTGCCGACCTTCTCTTCGGGCATCAATTTCTCGACAACCTCCAGGGCCGGAGCACCCTGAACCGCATAGGCCGGCGTGCCCATCCAGCTCAGGATGATCATGAGGACGCCGGCCACAATGCCGGAAATGGTGGCGACCCGGCGATCGGACCCCCGACGGCTGGGGTTCCGGTCCAGGTACGGAATGGCCATGAGCATCACCAGCAGGACCCCGGGAATGATGACGCCGGCCCACAATTTGTCGGCAATCTTCAGCAGGCCCTGCAGCCAATAGAAGTACCAGGGCGCAACCGTATGGAACGGTGTCTGCTGCGGATTGGCAATGTGTTCCAGGGGTGCCTGGAAGAGGAAGACCGTGACCGCGGTGATGATGGCTGTCACCGCCAGGAGGAACGTGCCTTCGTCCAACAGGACCTCGGGCAGGTAGTAGACCCGGCGGTTGGCCGGGACCCGGTTGGCCGTGTCCTCCCCCACTTCCTCCTCCTGCGCCGGGAGGCTGATGCCGTAGAGGACGACCTTGTAGTAGTGGACAAAGAAGAACAGAATCAAAAGCAGGGGAAGGAACAGCACGTGCAACAGGTAGAACCGCAACAGTCCGTTGGCCCCGATATCCGGGGCACCGCGTGCCAGGAGGTTGATGATCTCCCCCACGAATGCCGGCGGCACGGCTTCGGCCATCGAAGTACCGATGGTAACGGCCCAGAACGCCAGCTGATCCCAAGGCAGCAGGTAGCCGGAGAAACTGAGGAACAGGGTGATGACCAACAGCAGCACACCCGTCAGCCACGTGAACTCCCGGGGCGGCTTGTAGCTGCCTGTCAGGTAGGTCCGCACCATGTGCAGCGTCACGATGCCCACCATCAGTTCCGCGCCGATGCGGTGCAGGTCGCGCATCAACTGCCCGAACGGCACGTTGTTCAGCAATCGGATCATGTCCACGTACGCCCGTTCGGGTGTCGGGGCGTACCAAATCATGAGGATGATGCCGGTGATCGTTTCAAACAGGAACAGGTAGGTCGAGAGCAGGCCCAGGCGGTACGTGTGCGTGAAGCGCGTGACGCTCTCGTGGTAGTAGGAAGGCTTGATGTGCAACAGGAAGGCATCGGCGTGCGGCGTGAGCCGCGTGTTGGGGCGTCCCGGGGCATCCCCGCGCAACATCGCCCGGAACTCGCGGGTCGAAATGCCGGCCGTCAGGTAGACGAAGATGCCGTCCAGTGCGGACAGCAACGCCAGGAACCAGGGTTTCTTTTGGGGTGCCGGACTTTGAACTGACATCGAACTACGAATTGGCTGGTCGTCCCTGAATCCTACTGCCCGTCTTGACCACGATTTCGGTGCCTTCGGCCGGCGTGCCCGGGGGCTGGATATCGCTGTCCGCGCTCTGCGTGGAAGCCACGACGCTGCCGTCCTGCGTTACTTCAATCACGAACTGGTCCAGGCTACGGGGTGCGGGTCCTTCGATATAGACCCCTTCGCGCGTGAACTTGGAACCATGGCAAGGGCATTCGAAGCGCTTGTTGGCGTCCACCCACTTGAAGAGGCAGCCCAGATGCGTGCACACCATGTAGAGGGCGCGGGGGCCCTCGTCGGTGTTGACCAGCCAGAACTTCCCGATCGGATCGCTTTGCGGCGCCGCTTCCAGCGACGGCAGGCCGGCTGAGGAACCCAGCAGAAAGTCGCCGCCGAATTCGCCTGCCTTGAACCGCGGATACATGAGCAGGCCGGTGGCGACCAAACTCTGGGCAGTGACGACACCCACGGCCGCGGACCAGGAGTAGGCGAGGAACTCCCTTCGGTTTACGGTCCGGACCTGGCTCTGGAAGAAGGTGGGTTCCGCCACTTCCGGCTCGGGCGGCGCGGCGGGCGCGGCCGGCCTAGGGCGCGGTCTGGCCGGGGTTGCTGCTGGAGCCGCGGGTTCGGGCGACGGGGTAGTCGCTGCCGGGGCTGTATCAGCCTGAGCGACAGGAGGTTCGGGGGCTTCTGCGGCAATCGAGGGTGCCGTTTCCGCTGTAACGGACTCTTCCGTTGCAGGCGGGTCGTTGCGTGGCTCCGGTTCCGGAACCGATGGGGCTTCGGCGGCAGAAGGGGCCGGCGCCGCGGCCGCGGCTTCCGGATCAAACGGAATGCCCAACCTTTCGGCGGCTCTTCGCTTGGCTTCCAGGATGTGCGCCTGGCCGGCAGATGAGAGTTCAGCCACGGGATTGATTACGCGCTGGAACCATCCTGACCATCTAAGGCAGGATGCGAACGATCGGGACGATGACTGGAGTCAGGGAAGAAGGCAGGGGGCGACAGCGGAAACACGAGCAACAATCAACAAACTGTGGGGGTCGGATCACCAACAGTCAGCAACGGCGGAAAGGCAAAAAAATCTACGTGCTTGTGGCCCCGGTAACGGCGCGGATTGTAGCACAGCAGTCGGTTGCCGGGCCGGATCGCACAGGGTTGGAAAGTGCGGATTCATTGGCGGTATGGATCCTTGAATCAGGTTCCCAAAGCGTACAGGCGTGTCCGCGTCTGTTCGATTTCGGAGGTCAAACCGTCGACCTTGTCCCGTTCCCGTTGGACCACTTCCGAAGGAGCCTTGGCGACAAAGCCGGGATTGTCCAGCATGCGCACGGCGTGTCCGCGTCTGGCCTCGAGGGATTTGAGGTCCTTGGCCAGCCGCGTGCGCTCTGCCGGAATGTCGAGAATTCCGGCCAGGGGCAGATGGATGGTTACCGGTCCCGAGGTGGCGGTGGCGGTTTGGGACTGGGCAGGTGTTTCGGTTTGGACTTGCAGCGACTCCGCATCCAGCCTGGCCAGCGCGCACAGGATGTCACGATTCCGGACGAGGAGTTCGGAATCTGCCTGTGACACGAGCCAGGCCTCCAGGCGCCGGCCGGGGTCCAGGCGGTACTCCGACCGGAGATTGCGGACGGCGCGCACGATGTCCTGGATTAGGGCGTAGTCGAGCACGGATCCGGGCTGCACACGTTCCGCATCGGGCCACCGGGCCATCATGAGGGTCGCGGCACGCTCGGGAATACCGGGCAGTTGCTTCCAAACCGCTTCTGTCAGGAACGGCAGGTAGGGATGCAGCAGCCGGAGGATTCGTTCCAGACTCCAGGCGATGGTGCGACGGGTTTCGGCCACCGTGTCCACTTGACCGCTCTGGAGGTACACCTTGGCCGACTCCAGGTACCAGTCGCAGAATTCGTGCCAAACGAAATTATGGAGGATGGCTCCGGCCTCGCCAATCTGCCAGCTGTCGATCAGGCGTGTGACATCCGCCGTGACGGCCTGGCACCGATCATGGATCCACTGGTTGGCCAGACAGGTCAGCCGCTCCCGATCCACGGCGTACGCCGTTTGGAATCGGTTGGCGGGTTCGGTCAATGCGAGGTCCGCGCCGTCCAGGTGCATCGATGCGAACCTGGCCGCGTTCCAGAGCTTGTTTCCGAAGTTTCGATTGCTTTGCAGGCGCTGGGTACTCAATTGCACGTCGTTGCCCGGGGTGATCCCGGTCAACAGCGAGTACCGCAGCGCGTCGGCGCCGTACTCGGCAATGAGGTCGAGGGGATCGACGGCGTTGCCGAGCGACTTGCTCATCTTCTCGCCACTCTCGGCGCGCACCAGGCCGTGCAGGTAGACCGTGCTGAAGGGAATGCGGCCGGTGAACTTGAGCCCCATCATGATCATACGGGCCACCCAGAAGAAGATGATGTCGTAACCGGTCTCCAGCACCGTGGTCGGATACCAGTCCCGCATGTCTTGGGTGTCGTCCGGCCAACCCAGGATGCTGAAGGGCCACAGGCCACTGCTGTACCACGTGTCCAGGACATCCGGGTCCTGATGCAGGTCCGTGTCGCGTCCGTAGTGTGCACGCGCCTGCATACGGGCTTCGCCTTCGTCCATGGCGCAGAACTCGTGATCGTCCGGGCCGTACCAGACCGGTATGCGATGGCCCCACCACAGCTGTCTGGAAATGCACCAGTCGCGAATGTTGTCGAGCCAGTTGTGGAACACGGCCTCGAACCGCTCGGGAACGATGCGAATCTCGCCGCTCCGCACCGCACCGGACGCGGCGGCGGCCATGTCCGTCATCGAGACGAACCATTGCAGGCTGAGGCGCGGCTCGATAATCTCGCCCGAGCGCTGGGACCGGGGCACACGTTGCAGGTGCTGTTCAGTGCCAATGGCCAAGCCCTGCTGTTCCAGGGCCTCCCAAACGCGCTTGCGTCCGGTATCTCGATCCAGACCGGCAAACCGGCCGGCGTTATCGTTGAGGTTGCCGTGCCGGTCGAGGACGGTAATGGCCGGCAGGTCGTGGCGCGAGCCAATCTCGTAATCGGTGTGGTCATGGCCGGGGGTGATTTTGAGGGCTCCGGTCCCAAAATCCTTGTCCACGGTTTCGTCGGCAATCACCGGAACGAGCCGGTTCATGAGAGGGACCACGGCGTTGCGGCCAACGAACCGACGGTAGCGGTCGTCGTCCGGATGGACGGCAAGGCCCGTGTCGCCCAGGATGGTTTCCGGCCGGGTGGTGGAAACCGGAATAAATTCGTCTCCGTCTTCCAGCGGATAGCGGAATGTGTAGAGAGTGCCCGTCTCTTCGCTGTATTCGACTTCCAGATCCGATACCGCGGTCTGCAGCCGGGGCGACCAGTTCACCAGGTAGTGTCTGCGGTAAATCAAGCCTTCCCGGTACAGCTGGACAAACGAGGATCGCACTGCGTGGGACAGGCCGGGATCCAGCGTGAACCGCTCCCGCGTCCAGTCGCAGGAGATTCCCATGCGCCGCTGTTGGCTCGATATGCGGTGGTGGTACTCGTCCTTCCACGCCCAGACCTCCTCCTCAAAGGCTTCCCGGCCCAGCTCTGCCCGGCTGGCACCTTGGCTCTCCAAGTGCCTCTCCACCACGCTCTGCGTGGCAATGCCGGCATGATCGGTACCTGGCACCCAGAGTGTGGGATGGCCCTGCATGCGCCGGTACCGCACCAGGAAGTCCTCAACCGCGTCCATGATGGCGTGGCCCAAGTGCAGGGCCCCGGTCACATTGGGCGGCGGCATGGCGACTACGAAGGGATCCTTTTCAGGATCCACCTGCCCCAGTTCGACCTGGATCTCGGGTCGGAAATATCCAGCCGCCTCCCATTCCCGATACAGGGTTTCCTCGTGTTGGGACGGGTTCCAGGCTTGGCTTGAGTTTTTGGGCATCGCCGTGAGTCCGTTGTTTTCGGCAACAAAAAAGACTGCTTGTCCAAGGACGAAGCAGTCTCCGCGGTACCACCTTGATTCGGCGCCGGCCGCAACAGGCGCCGCTCTCTTGCGCAGCTGTAACGGGCTGACCCGAAGCAGGCTGTCCGCCGATTCACCTGCCCTGGCTTCCCGGTGACTTCCCTGCCCACTGCCAGCGGAGGGCTTTCAGCCTTGCGGCCCTCTTCTCTGCGGCTGCGTCGGGCAGGTACTGGTCCGGTGCGATCCAGTTCTCTGCTGAACTGCTCCCAGTATAGGCAGGCTGCCGGACGGCGGTCAAGCCGGACCGCTCCTATTGTTGGCTGCCAGTCGAATGTGTCAGGCAGGAAGCTTGAACCGCCTGTGTGGAGCTGGGATGTGCCCGAGGTGCCGGGGCAGGCTGGTTGAGGTCCACCGGTGGATGTGGATTTCAGGTGCCGATCAACGGCTTGGCCCTGCCCACAGTCCTTGGCGACTACAGCCTGGGGGTAGGATCAAGGTCGCTTCCCCTCCCACCATGCTTTCGGTGCCATAGCCATGAGCCAAATCCGCCGCGTGGAGATCCACCCATTCACATTTCAGGTAGCCGGTCTGTCCCTTGGAGTTCACGATGCCCAGGGCGTCGGCAACATGGTTGCCGATCGGGACGGTTCGTTGCCGGTTCGGCGCTTCGCGGTGCGCATTCTCTGCGATGACGGATTGAGCGGGGAGTACGTGACACATTGGGTGGGCACCGAATCCACACTCGGACAGATGCGGATGCTGGCGCCCTTGCTGCTGGGCCGGAACCCCCTGCAGCGGGAACTGATTTACGAGGAGTTGAAACGCGAGGCACGTGCCTACGACCATATGGGGCACGGGCCTCTCGATCTGGCTCTCTGGGACCTGGCCGGCAAGGCACACGGAGTTTCCGTCTCGGCCATGCTGGGAGGGTTTCGCTCTCGATTGCCAACCTATGCCAGTACCTATCACGGTCAACGGGAACCGGGCGGCCTTGACAGCATTGAAGCCTATGTCGACTACGCCCGCGCATGCCGGGCAGCGGGTTTTCGGGGCTTCAAAATCCATGGCTGGCACGAAGGCGACGCACAAGAGGAAGCCGCGAATGCTCTGGCCGTGCGCGCGGCCGTGGGCGACGACTGGAGGCTGATGCTGGATCCAGCCTGCCAGCTGCGTACCTGGATGGATGCCCTGTACGTCGGCCAGGCCTGCGATGAGGCCGGATATTTCTGGTACGAGGATCCCTACCGCGACAGCGGAACCTCGGCGCGCAGCCATCGTCGGCTGCGCGAACGGCTGCGCACACCGCTGCTCGTGGGCGAACATGTGCGCGGCATCGAGCTGAAGGCGAACTTTCTGCTGGACGGTGCCTGCGACATGGTGCATGTCGATCCCGAGTACGACATGGGCATTACCGGAGCCTTGAAAATCTCACATGTGTGCCAGGCACTGGGGTTCGACCTGCAACTGCACGCGTGCGGGCCTGGACACCGGGCGCTGATGTCGGCACTGCCGAACACGCACATGTACGAGATGGCACTCATTGGTCCGGATATGCCGAATTGCGTACCTCCGGTATATGCCTGCGGCTATCTGGATCACCCACAGGCGTTGGACGAGAACGGCTGCGTCCCGGTACCCCAGGGACCGGGTCTGGGTGTTGTCTACGATTGGGATTTCATCGCCGCCCACGCGGGGGACGTCACAGTCGCGGAACGCTGACGGCCTCCGGATCGGCTGCGCGCACGGCATGCCTGTCCTGCATGGCAATCGAACGACCGCCGCGCATGGGGTGTTCGGACTGCACAAATCGCTTGACGCCGCCTTCGCCCAGGATCAGGGAGTGGGTTTTCGCGAGCCGGCCCGTGAAGGTCACACCGCGTATCAGTTCGCCGTCGGTGATCCCGGTGGCCGCGAAGTAGATGTCGTTGGTCTTGACCAGGTCGTCAAGTGCCTGGATGGTTTGCAGGTCGTGTCCCTCGTCCAGGACCATCCTGCGCTCTTCCTCGTCGCGCGGGGCCAGCCGGGTTACCATGGCCCCGCCCATGGCCTTGACGCCGGTGGCCGCCAAGAGGCCCTCCACCGCTCCGCCCACGCCCATGAGGACATCCACCCGGCTGTCCGGATTGCCTGCCAGCAGGGCACCGGCGATGTCGCCGTCAATGCGGATTTGGGCTCTGGCCCCCGCCAAACGGATCTGGGACACCAGGTTGGTGTGACGGGGTCTGTCGAGTACCCAAACCACCAAATCGCTGATGTCCTTGTCCAGTTCGCGTGCCACCAGGGCCAGGACCCATCCGGGCGGCGCATCCAGGCACTCCGGCACCAAGGCCTTGGCCACCCTGCGATCCACCACGATTTTCTGCATGTTGAGGGCCGAGCGGGGCAGCCACATCTGGTCCCGGGGCGTGGCGCAGATTATGGAGACCGCTCCGGGTCTGCCCTGCGCCAGGAGGTTGGTGCCGTCGACCGCGGCGTAGACCACATCCATGTCCGGCCCGGAACCCGTTCCCACCCACAGGGCCGGATCGTCCGGATTCTGGATCTCCCGCTCGCGGTGCCCGTGGCCGATGACATACCCCTGGCACGGCAGCCTGTCGAGTTCGCTGAGCAGGCTTGCCGAAGCCTCTTCGTCCGCCTGTTGGGGCAGGCCCAAACCGACATACCGGCCTGCGGCCAGCGCTGCGGCTTCCGTGGCCCGCGCCAACTCGAAGCCCATGAAGACGTAGGGATAGGGCACCGGGGGATCCGGCACCGCATGATCCTGCCGTGTCGGCCGGCCGTTGGGAATGGTCATGTGTACACGCTGATGGCGGTCATGAAGGAGGCGTCAATCCAGGCGGACATGCCCCCTTCGACCACCTTGACATTGCTGAAGCCGGATTCCATCAACACGTAGGCGATGATGCGCGAGCGGCGGGTGGATCGGGAGATCACCACCACCTCGCGGTCGGGCATCACATCCAGGTCCTCCACGTTGAAGGTCGAGTAGGCCATGTGCCGCGCCACCTGAATGTGGCCGCGGTCCCATTCCATCTCCTCCCGTACGTCGATGAGTTCGAAGTCCAGGGGCCGCCGCGTGCACCGGCCCTCCAGCTCCTCCACGTGGATCAGAGGCACATACGGCAGCGACGTCATGCCCTGGACCTTGTCCTGGAAGGGGATGGAGATTTTGGGCAGGTTCTGGCATTCGCGGAACACGCGCAGGGGGCAGTCGTATATGCACACCTTGGGGTTCAGCACGCGATGGAACAGGTAGTCGATGGCGTTTTCGTCGTGCAGGAAGTGATCCGGGCCGACCAGGTCCATGAAACCCGAGGACTTGAACAGGCGGCGGGCAATGTCCGTCATCTTGAAGAAGTAGACATCCCCTCCCTGGCCCCTGATTTCATTTACATAATTCTCCAGCATATGGACCCCGCTGATGTCGACCCGCACCATATTCTGGAGATTCAGCAGGACGTAGTATTGCCGCCCGGCATCCGCCAGTCGATTCCTCAGCAGGTACTCCACATGATTTGCCGCCCCGAAGTACAGGTCGCCTTCAATGGCAACGATGTCCAGTTGGGGACAGGCGGGATCGTTGTGGGGGTCCCGTTCGCGGAGGTGCTTGAACTTCGCGTCTGGGACTAGTGGGACCACGCGGGGTCGGCTGGTCTTGTAGACGTACACGAGCAACGAGGCGGTGATGCCTATGGCCACTGCTTCGACCAGCGAGAAGAGGAACACCGAACCCAAGGTAACGAGCATGATGAAGGTTTCCGACTTGCTCGTACGCAGGATCTGAAGGGCGTGGGGCAGGTTGATGAGGGTGATGGCCGTGGCAATCACGAACCCTGCCAGCACCGGCTTGGCCAGGTAGCGGATGGCCCAACCAAGGGTAAGTACGGCCACCAGTACAAACACACCGGACAAAAGGGTCGTCATGGGTGTTTTTCCGCCGGCGTTGAGATTCACCCTGCTGCGGGTGAAGGAGCCGGATGCGCAATATCCGGACAGGAATCCGGCGAGAATGTTGGCAACTCCCTGCCCAACGATTTCTTGGTTGTTGTCCAGGTGCTGGCCGGACTGGCTCGCGATCGAACGGGCAATCGTGAGTGCCTCGATCAAGCCGATCAGGGCAATGGCCGAGGCCCCCGGGAGCAACTTGGCGACCAACTGGAAATTCGTCAGGGGCAGATTGGCGACAGGGGGCAGAACGGCCGGCACCGGCGCAATCACGCTGACACCGCGGTGATGCAGGCCGAGCAAGGCCACCAGCACCGACATGAGGAACACTGCCAGAAAGAGCGACGGCAACCGAGGATGGAGCTGCGGTAGCGCGAAAATCAGGATTACCGTGCCCAAACCCAGTGCCAGGCTGACGAAGTGCAAGTCCTCCCAAGTCTGCCCGAGGGTGCGCGCGGCATCGATGAATGTGTACGTCCGTTCCACGTCCAGCCCCAGCAACCCGCCTAGTTGGAACGTGACGATCAGCAGCCCGGCACCAGCCGTAAAGCCGATCATGACCGCGTCGGAGATGAAATTGATGATGAATCCGGCCCTCAGCAGGCCCAGGGCCAGCCGCATAACACCAGTGAGCACGGTGAGGAGTCCCGCGATCAGGAAGAACTCGCTCGGATCGCTGCTGGTCGCGACGGAACTCACAATCATGATGACCAGCAGCGACTCTGCGTTGGTCGGCCCCGTGTGAAGGTGGTTGCTGGAACCCCATAATGCGGCGGCGATTGGCGCGACAATCGCCGTGTAAAGTCCAACTTCGGGCGGAAGACCGGCAATCAAGGCGTAGGCAATCGACTGTGGGATCAGGATGATGCCAGTCGTAATGCCTGCCATCAGATCGGCAGGAAAGTCTTCTGGTTTGTAGTCCCTGAAAAATCGGATAGGCCGCAGCAGGGTCTGCAGGGACGCCTCAACCGGTCTTGATATGGCTTGCAGGGCTTCAGCCTGCACGGACATGGGAAGGGCCTCCGCACGCGAAGTCCGGATAATGCGAGCGGGCCGGACCGTCGGCCCTACGGGTCCGGTCCGGCTTTCGTAGGTGGGCACGTCTCATGGAGACGCAAGCAAGATGGTTCGTCAGCTTGGGGTGTCCGTCATCGGGCTGTCGGCACAAGCCGCGGCCCCACATGGATTCCGTCCCTGTGTCCTTAACGGGCTCCGCAAGCCTGCAGGCAGGCCTGCATGTGGCCTTTGGCCTCCGCGGCAATGACGCAGCATTCGGCGATGCCGTACTCCTTGGCGCCAATCACCTCCAGGTTCAAGGGACCGTCGTAGCCGTGTTCGTGCAGAACGCGAATGTAGCCCAGAAGATCGATATCGCCGCGGCCGTTGGCCTGGTCTTCGGGAGCACCAGGGCCTTCCTGGCGTCCCCGACAGTCCCTGATGTGAACATGCTTGACCCGTTGGATTACGGCCGCGATGGCTTCGACGGGATTCTCGTTCGCGCGGTGGATGTGGCTGGGGTCCATGTCGATGCCGAAAGCCGGACTGGAGATGGCCTCCATAACCCTCAGGGTGGTGGGCGTGTTGTACACGGCGTTGCCCACATGGGCCTTAACACAGAGGATCACGCCGTAGTGCTCCGCCCGGTCCGCCAGGCGTCCCAGCGCCTCGATGGACTGCTGCAGGCTCTCCTCGTTGTCCGCTTCGCCGCCCGGTCCGCAGTTGACGATGGGCACGCCAATCTCGGCGGCGGCCTGCATGGCCTTCTCCATCACCTCGGGCTCCTGACTCGGCTGCTCCATGGCCAGCAGGGGCAGTTCGTAGGTCCGGGACAGGTTGCGGATGTCCTCGGCCTGGTCCCGCCATCGATCCAGGTCCAGGTGGTCGGCCATCGGAGGAATGGCGGCCAGTTCAATGCCGTCGTAGCCGGCACATCGGGCGTACTTGAAGGCGGTCTCCAGGTCGTGGCCTCCGAAAAGAACCGAGTTGATGCCAAGCTGCATAGGGTCTCCTTTGACGTTGTATGGGGGATCCGGAGCGGACTAGACGGACACCACTTTTCCGGTGTGCCAGGACTCGATCGCTCCTTCGATAATGGTTTGGACCCGCAGGGCGTCCTCGCCCGAGGCATCAATGTCCTCGGGTGCCGCGCCGGCCTTGTTCTGCTCGATCCAGCGCGCAATCCTGGAGTCGAAGGTCTCCGGAAACGCCATCATGCCGCCCAGGAAGGCGTAGGACTCGGTTTCCATGCTGTGGCGCGGGTAGAACTCCAGATGCTGGCAGGCTTCGCGCAGGACGAAGCGGCCGTTGGAGCCCACGACCTCGAGGGTTTCCAGCCCAAAGCTGCCCCCCGCATCATAGCTGCCGGTCAGGTGCCCGATGACGCCGTCCCGGAAGAGCAGATTGACCTGCACGTTGGACCAGATGGCACGACCCTTGCCCTTTTTGAAGAACGCCTGCACCTTCTCGACATCGCCGGCGAAGTAGCGCATCACGTCCAGGGAGTGCGGATGCAGGGCCCGCATGTGGAAGTGCTCCGACGTCTCGTTGGGGTTGTTGATCCACATCGTCATGTTGATGATGTTGAGTTCGCCGAGGCGGCCGGCGTCCACCCACTCCTTGGCCCGAATGGCGGCGGGGGTGAACCGATGATTCAGGTTGATGCCGTAGCGCAGATGCTTTTCCTTGGCCAGGGCCACCATCTCCCGCGCCTTGGGCAGCTCGTTGGAAATCGGCTTCTCCCCCAGCACCGGAATGCCGGCTTCCAGCAGGGCCATGGTCGGTTCGTAGTGGTCGCCGCCGTTTTCCTTGCCCGCCGTGCAGACGCTGGCCATGTCCACATGGATGTCGCTCGCGAGCAGGTCCGGGATGGAGTTGAAGTGGGGAACTCCGAGCCGTTCGCCACCGGCTGCGGCGGCCGCTTCGATGACGTCCACCACCGCCACGAGTTCCGTATCCGGGTGGGCCTGGTAGATGCGGGAGTGGTTTTGGCCGATGTTCCCAATACCGATCACGGCAACGTTGAGCATGGGGAAAGTCCTTGAACTGTTGATCCGGCGGGGCCGGGATCAGTGGGGATAGACGCGCGGGAAGTATTCGCCCTGCAGCAGATCGCCGTCGCCGACGGTGACGTAGGGCTTCATGACATGTTCGCCGCTGGCAACGTATGTGGTCTCCTGGGTCATGTAGTGGAGGGCAATGGCCCGCCGCGGCCGGCCGCTGGTGTTGGCGTGGCTGCCGTGCCAGGTCAGGGAGTGGTGGTAGTGGACTTCGCCGGCCTGGACCGGACACCTCCGGACTTCAATGTCATGACCATTGAAGGTGGATGGCATCGCCTCATAGTTCTCCAATGTATTCAGGAAGTCGATGTTGTCGCCCCATTTGTGTGAACCGGGAACCATGCTCATGCATCCGTTGTCGACGCCCGCATCGTCCAGTGCGATCCATGCCGTGACTTCCGTCATGGGTGCAATGATGGGCCACAGCGGCGCGTCCTGGTGCCACATGTTGACACCGCCCTTTTGCGGCGGTTTGTATTGGATCTGATCGTGCCAAATCCTCAGTTCGGTGGCATCGGTCAATTGCGCCAGTCCGCGGGTCACCGCCGGATGGTAAATCAGTTCGCGAAATGGTTCCGAACTAACCCAGATGTCGACGATCTGCCAAACGGGCTCGTCGTCGTTGGCGTTGAGGTTGCTGCAGCGGATCGGTTGCTGGACATCGGCATCCTCGTGTTCCCGGATGGTGCGCATGACCTCCGCGTTGAGTTGGTCGACCGTGTTCTGCGAAAGGACTTTGCCGGCGTTCAGAAAACCGTCGCGGTGGAACTGATCAATTTGCTGTTGGTTCAACATGGGAGTCATGTCCTCCTCTGGTCCGGTTCAAGGGCATTGGTTCACGGCAAGTTTCGGGTTGTGCCCAGCCGCGGTCCGACCAAGCCTGTCAATCCTCGCTCTCGCCCGCCTGCAAGCGCTGGCCCTGGGCGGGATCGCCGATGTGCAGGGTGTCGTAGGCCTCCTGCGACGAACTGAAGTATTCAATGTCCATGTTCCCATGCCAGTGCGGCTGGTTCTGTACGGGGTTCGGGAGGCCGGTCTCGGCTTCCCGCTTGGCGATCCATGCCTGGACCCGTCCTTCGAAGTAGTCGCAGAGGTCGGGGTGGTCGGGCGCGATGTTGTGGTCCTCGTCCGGATCCACACTCAGATCATACAGTTCGATTTCGGGCTTGAAGTGGAAATCCGGCTCCAGGGCATGCATGTACTTGAATTGCGGAGTCCGCCAGCCGTGCTTGCGCATCCAGGTGCATTCGGTGATGTAGATCCCGGTTTCGAAGGTGTCCAGTTCCCCGTCGACCAGCTTGCGCAGACTGCGTCCGTCCAGATCCGGGGCGGTCTCTGCCCCGAGATAGTCGAGGATGGTCGGGACCAGGTCCTTGTGCTGGTTGTAGCCGGCCACGCGCAGGCCTGCCGGAACCCGGTCGGGGAACCGCATCAGCAGCGGCACGTGCAGCACATTGTCGTAGATGCCGTGATGGTCGAACCAGCACTCGTGGTCGTAGAGGGTCTCGCCGTGATCCCCATTGATCACCACCAGCGTGTTGTCGTCCAGCCCCAGGGCAGTGATCGATTCGAACAGCGTGGCAATGCAGGCATCCATGTACGCAATCGCACCGTCGTACTGCGCGATCACGTAGTCCTTGTCGGTGATGCCGGGTGGCATCCACATGCGGAAGAAGTCCCGGAACGGCTTGAATGCCATCACCGGGTCCATGGACCGGTTGCCGGGGTCCAGTTCGTTGCCATGGTAGAACGCCCGTTCGTACGGTGCCGGCGGCAGGTAGGGGGCGTGCGGATCCATGTGCCGGAGGAAGAGAAAGAAGGGCTTGTCGCCCGCCGCCAGGCGTTCCAGCTCGGGTACCGCAACCTCGTTCAGGTTCTGGGCCTTGGGACTGCGTCCCGTGGCCCAGCTGCCCCAGGCCGCATAGTCCAGGTAGGTGTCGAAGCCGCGCGCGCTGGGGTTGCCCGTGAACCCGACGCACGTGGTGTCGTAGCCGATGTCCCGCAGCATCTCCGGCAGGGTCTGGATGTCCGGTCGCAGACCTCCCCGGTGGCGCAGGGCCACAACCTGCGTGCCGAACGTGTCGCGGCCGGTCAGCATCGAGCCGTAGGCCGACGTGGTCGGAATGTGGGCGCTGATGGTGTTCTCGAACAAGGTGCCGCTGTCGGCGAACTTGTCCAGGTGCGGGGTTGTCAGGCGTTCGTAGCCGTAGCAGCTCATGTGGTCGGCACGAATGGAATCGATGCCCATCAGGATCAGGTTGGGGCGTGACTGCGCTGCGGCCATGGAAACCTCACGGGGCGGGTTGCAGGGGACGGGAACGACCGGGCCTTGGGGGAACGAGCCCGGCACGGGCATTGTAGGTTACCGGACGAAGGTGCAGGAAACGATGGTCGGGTTCCGCCATCCGCAGTCAGGCCCTCCGGGCCGGCCGTTTGCCAAGTACCGATGCGCACGGCCTGCGGCCCGGATCCGTCGCGGGCGGGGCTGCCCCGCCCGCGGTCCTCGCGTGTCCGTCAGGCCGGTCCACTCAAAGCCAACGGTCGAACCAATCGGCGGCGGCTCCCGCGTTGTAGGCGTGTCCGGTCTCGAACTCGGACATGCTGATCCGATCCGAAGCCTCCAGGAGTTCGTAGGCCTTCCTGGTGCGTGCAAACTCCGCCCGGGATGCGTCGATCGGGAATATCGGATCCATGATCCCCTGGATGAACCGGAGCGGTCTCGGGGCAATTAAGGCGGCCAAGTCGCCCATGTCAAACCGGCCGGCGGATCCGGGCACGTAGTTGCATTCGCAGTGCCGGATATCCATGAGCGACTCCTTGAAGCTGCAGAAGTAGCATCCCGGCACGGCCACCGCGAGCCGCGCGTCGATGGCTGCCAGCCAGAGTGTCGTCGTGCCGCCGCCGGAGTTGCCGGTGATGCCGATGTCGCCGGACACCGGGTTCTCCATGGTGGCCAGGAAGTCCAGTGCGACCTTGCCGTCGAGGCACCGTTCCCCGACCATGGTGCGTCCCAGCATCTGGTAGAAGAACGACTGGTGCCGACACGAGTTGGGAATGTCCCGCACAGGGGTTCCACTTTGCCGTTCGCCGAAACCCCGCTGCTCCACCGAACACACCAGATAGCCGGCTTCGGCCAACAACTGGGCATAGTTGCCATCGCGCCCCTCGGCCTCCCTGCGCTCTTCCTCGGACGGGTAGTTTCCCAGAATGGTTTGGACGGACGGATTGTGTCCGTGGAAGACCAATAGCGTGCCCCGGGGACCGGACGCGGTTGGTCGCAACAGGTACAGGGGCATATCCGGAGCCGAGTCGGTCTCGACCAGCCATTTTTCTTCTTCGATGCACCCTCGATCCCGCCTGTGCAACAGGGACCGGGACGTGATGCGGGGAGTTGGCACGTCCGCGATGCCCAACATTGTCTCCACTTGACGCCGCGTCGCGGCCTGCCAAGCCAGCAGGGACCGGGAGTCGGCGGCGGTGCAGGCCAGGTCGGCAGCCCGTCCGGCATAGAGGGTCTTCAGGGAGTTGTCCAACCGAAATCGGGTTTGGGAATCTTGCATGGTGCACGCGGCCTTTGGTTGCGGGATCGAGGTCTGCCCCCTGAACAGTCGCTCAATGTTAGACGGCCCGGGGAACCGCCTGTTGTCGGGGACGGCCCGGACCATTCCCTCCCCGTGCGGCCGAAACACCGTCGGCACAGGTCGGGAAAGCGGTGCGGACGGGGCAGGGCCGCGGTCATCCTTTGCTGCGCATCAGCCGCCACGTGCCGTGTCTCCCGTCCTGGGGTTGTTCGTCCACTTGTTCCACGTCGGTGACAAATTGTTCGTCGAACAACGCGTCCAGTTCCCCCTTGAGGAAGAACCTGCGTTGCTCCGGGTCGGGTAGTGCGGGGGCGAACCGCTGAAAGCAGAACAGGTGGTACCAGGCTCCGGGTTTCAGCACGCGTGCCAGTTCAAGGACATACGCACGTCGCTGGTCCGGCTCCAGGGTGTGCAGGCATCCGATGTCAAGCACATAGGAGGCATCCGATGTTCGGCACGGCCAGGCGGACGCGTCCGCGACGGCGGCTCCCATCCGCAAACCGGCAGTCCGGGTGTCCCGGTGCCGCTGCAGGCCCTTAAGCAGGGCGACCAGGCTCAAGTCGAAACCCATGGCACGGACCCCCTGTTGGGCCAGGAACTCCAGGTTGGTCTGTGTGCCGCAACCCACATCCACAACCAGGGCATCAGGGGCAAAGCGGTCGCCGTGGGCTTCCCAGAACGCAACGACTTCGGGTGGTGTGATGCCGGTGTCCCAAGGCGTACTGCCGTGGGTGTACCGCTCGTTCCAATAGGCTGTTCCCTCGGTCATGACTGGTTCCGGGGTTGCCCCGCCGCGTACGGGATGGGGGATGGGCTGTTTTCCGCTTCCGCATTGGCAACGTACTGCAAGACGGGCAACAACGGGCCTCGTTGTTCGCCTCCCCTTTCGTTGTAGTCGCAGTGCAGGAGCCAGACACCATCGCGGGTGCGCCGTGCCAGGCCCGTCACGAAGCGGTGCAGGAGGATCCTGCTGACCAGGGTTTCCTCGCCGTCCCGCCACGGGCCGCCATGCGTGCGCGTGGGGGACAGCACCCACGGATGGGCCAGCTGCCCGCGCAGGCGTTTCCCCCAAAGTTCGCTGCCGATGTCCAGCCATATCTGATGGCGCCACGACCGGTACCGCATCAGCAGGGACGTCACGGGGGCCAGGAACACGGCGTCTGCGGGCGGATCCTCGTCCGGGATATAGGGATCACCCAACAGCCCCTCTTCCACGAGCTCCGTGAACAGCGCCGCGGCCCCGCTCTCCGGGTCGGTTGCCAAGTCCGCATGGATTCCGTGCTTCAGCACGAGTTCCCTGAACGCGGCAGCCGAACGCGCCAGATGCGCGGCCACCCTCATATCCTCCGGATCACGGTCGAATCCATACTGGGGCTTGCTCAGCACTTCGTGGATCAGACGGGCGAGAAATCCGTGCAGCGAAAATGTACTTTCCTCGCTCCGGTAGGCAACCAGCCAATTCCTCAATGCGTCCCAATCCCGGCCACGGGCCATGCCGACCCGTTCGCCCACGTCGGCGGGCAGGTGAATGAAGCCCGTTTCGCCGGACTCCCAGTGGGGGAGCCAGGCCCTGGCCAAGTGGTGCGCCTGCAGGCCGGCCAGACCCTTGATGGATTTCATCAAGGCAACGCGGAGATCAAGCTCTCCGGGTCCGCCCGCGGCGAGCCCGGGATAGGCGATCCGGGCGAGACACAACAATGCTCTCGTGGCTGGTTCTTCGTGCAGGGCGCGGCTGGGACGGTGCGAGTACAGGTTGGCGCCGGCATCGGCAAGGTGCTGTTTCAGGGTCACCCTCATTTGATTGGTGACGATCGGGGCCACCAAGGCGATGTCGCCGGGGTCAACGCCGCCGGCAATCAGACTCGCCGCGAGATCCGCTGCCCCGGCGAGCATGTCGATGTTGTGCTGGTGGCTGGAGTGGTCCAAGCGTCCGCCATGCGGTCCCTTGGCCGCACGCCATTCGATCCGCCCATCCAAGTCCCAGTCAATGCTGTCGGAAGGGGCAGGATCCCGGTCTCTGTTCACCGCGTTGAGCCCTTCGGCCAGCCGGGATTGGATCGGATTGGCCGGATGGGCGGTCCGCACGCGCAGATCGCACAATGCGGCGATGTCGCCGCAGCCTTCGGGGTATCCGCCGTCGAAGTACCGGACACCGGCATCCTCGTCCACCGTGACGAGGAGTGATTCCAAATGGGGCGCCAGCGTTCGAATTAGCGCGTGGGTGTTATAGGTCTGTTCCTCCAGATTCTCGACCAGCAAGTGGCGGCAGGTGGGCAACACGCAACTTTGCAGGAGGTCTTCACGTTCAACAACCCGGTAAAACAGGCTGATCAGCAGGCTTTCGTCGATCAGGCCGTGTGCCAGGCAGAACCGCCGGAAGTCTGCCAGGAGGTCCGCGACATTGGTCAGGGATGCCGCAACCCCTTCCCGGTAGGGTCCGGGTTGAAGACCGTCGATCAGGCGGTCCCGCGCCTCCTGGAATGTCAGCCTGTACATTGCGGAAGCCCGCAGGATTTCAATCGCCTCCCGCACTACCCTCCGTTCCCTGCGGCTGTACTTGGCCGCAGCCCCTGCCAGCCTGCCCTCTTGGAACAGGGACTTCACACGGGGGATGAGGATGTACTGCACATGTTCCCGGGTGATGAGGACAGGTTCGGCCAGCGGCTTGGCAAAGCCGGCTTCCGCCGCCAACTCGGGCCAGGCCAGGGTTACCGCGGTGCTGGCCAGGCGGTGGGGTGTCAATATCCGCGGCTGGTTGGCGGTCCGGTTGGCGAATGGGCGCCACCGTCTGCGGAACTCGGGCCGCGACAGGTTGGCCGGAAGAAGGACCACCGTCCGGAAGCCTTCCGCAGGGAAGGATTGTTGCAGCCAGGCCAACCTATGCAGGGACAAGGAAGTCTTGCCGGTGCCGTACGGACCCTGCACATAGAGCTTCAGGGGTGATTTAGCCTTGGCCGCCGCCTGATCGGCCAAGGTTGGCAACCCGGTCACAGCCAGCCTCTCGCCGGAAGCGCGCAACTTGCGGGGCCGCTGCCGAGGGCCCCGTCAACAAGGATCCCAAGTGGCGTCGCGCCAGTTGTCGTGGCACCGAGGCGCGGGCAACCAGGCGAAGCCGCTGTCAGTGCACCTGGAAGAACTCGATGCTCTCCCCGCTGGGACCGTTGAAGAAGGCAATGGTTACGGTCATGTCGCCAAGTTCAACTGTCTTGGGTTCCACGGTCACTTCGTAACCGGCGGAGCGTACGTGTTCAATGCTGGACTTGGTGTCCGACGTGGCCAACGCGAAATGGAAGATGGGATCGTTGGCCGCCTCGGTACCGGGCGCAGGGGTGTCCGCAGTGGGTTCAAACAGTTCCATGAAACTGCCGTCACCCATGTCGAGAAGCCAAACCCTCCGTTCCGGTGTGCCGAACTGAGCGGACACCGGCATGCCCAGCACATCCCGGTACAGCTTCAGCGAGGCCTCCCAGTCACGGGTCTGGAGGGCGATGTGGTGGCAGCCGCCACCGGCGATGACTTGGTTTGCGGTACCCAGGGGCATCTGGTTTGATTCCTGTGAACGTAAGGGCGACGACGGGTCCCGCCAGGTTGTCTATAAGCCGAACAGGTATTGGCTGTGGACGGTGGGACACCAAAACTTCTCTATGTAGTCGATGACCAGACCGGTGCCTGCATCGTGGCTGACATAGGGAGGACAGGCCGGATTGTACATGCTGTCGGTGAGGTCCCGGACCAAGGCCACCGGCACATTCCAGCGAGCCATCTGCTTGATGCCGAAGGTTCGGTTGAGAATGCACATGTTGGTGTGGACACCCAGGATGAACAGCCGACGGATGCCGGTGTGTTGCATCCAGCTCCAGATTTCCGGTCCGTTGTCGGACACCACATCCCTGTCCTGATCGATGGTCAGGGCCGGGTGTTGGCGAGTCCAAACGGCAGTCGGCGTGTCCTCGCCCGAATCGGAACCGCCGTCCTGGTCGTTGATCGGCAAGGGCGGATCTTCACGGACCGAATCTGCCGGCGGGGGAATCAGCGGCAACTCGGCAATGCGTTTCCGCGCCGGGGAGTCTGCGTAGAACTCCAACGTGTCCGAAGGCGCATGGACAATGTGGAAGCCGCGATTGCGCGTACGGTTCAGAAGGTCTTCCATCCGCGGCAGCAGGGCCGCCAAGCGCAGGTTCGCGCCTTTCGACCAGTGCCGATCCCATACGTCGCAGACCAGAATTGCGCTGTGGGCTGGTTCAATTTTGGTTTCGCTGACATCCCTGACCCACTCCGACAGTCCTTGGGAATTGGTCCGGAGTGACTGGGATTGAAGGTTGATGCGCATGTTGGTGGGGATGGTGTGTTCAGGCCATGGTGGCCAACATGGCCCGCGTGACTTCCTGCGTCAGCGGCTGGCCAGCCGCGTACAGTTGCAGCTGTTCGACAATCAGGGCTCCCTGCCGCATGCGGGCCTGTGCGCTCTTGCCCGCCATGTGCGGGGTCAGCACCAGATTGGGTAGCCCGCGCAAACGGCTGTCGACAGCCAGGGGTTCGCTGTCGAAGACGTCGAGTGCGGCCTGGAAACGGTTCGTCTTCAGGGCTTCGTAGAGGGCATCGGCATTCACGGCATGGGAACGGGCCGTGTTGATGAACAGGGCACCGTCCTGAATCATGGCCAGATGCTCCTTGGAGATCATGTGGTAGGTCTCCGGCGTGGTCGGAGCCTGGACCGTGATGACGGGACAGGTGGACATCAGGTCCTCCAGCGACACCTGAGTCACCTTCAGTTCGGCAGCCCGTTCCGGGGACAGGTACGGATCGTAGACCACAATGTCGGCGGAGAACCCGTGCAGGAGCTTGATGACGTTGCGGCCGGTGTGACCGGCTCCGATGACCCCGATCCGGGTACCCCCCAGCTCGAAGCCCAACTCCGATGACTGGGGCCACTGCTCTCCCGCATGCATGCGACGGCTGATGTTGTGCACGTCCCGGCGGCACATCAGCATCAGTAGGATTGTCAACTCGGCCACGGCCGGCGCGATGGCGGCTGCGGCATGGACAACCTTGATTCCTCTGTTCCACACCGGATCGGGAAGTAGACGCTTGATGGTGCCGGCGGAATGGGCCACCAACTTCAGATTCGGACAGGCATCCACCACATTTTGGGAGAACGGAGGTGTCCCCCAGCCGGTGATCGCGACCTCGCAATCCCGGACCAAGGCGATCAATTCGTCCTCCGAAAGGCGCTCGTCCTCCTCCTGGTAGCGCAACGCGGCCAGCGAAGTCAGATCCTGCTGGCTCCGTTCCCCGAACAAAGCGTTGAAAAGGGATGGACTGACTGCCACGGCAGCCGTGAGTTGAGGCCGGGTCATGAACAGGGGATTTGATTTGAATGGAGGAACGGGCAGCATTCTAGCGCAGGACCGGCGTGTCCGCGTCGCCATGGCCGAGACCGGCATGGGTGCGCACCGGATGCTCTGTGGCACACTGGCGCGCCGGCCGGTGGCCGACACGGGAATGGCGGGGCACGGGGCTGCCGGTCCCTGCCGTTCCGGGAGTAGCCGAACCATCCATACAAGCCAGGAGTACATCCGTGCCGTTTTTCGACTCCGACAACCGCCCGGCGCTGACACCGTTCGGCGACCAGGGTCCTGCGCTCCGGACGTTCTGGGGTGACGACATCATGATTTCACTCGTGGACATGCAGGCCGGATCGGTGGTGCCCGTCCACAGCCACCCGGAGGAACAGGCGGGCTACGTCGTTTCCGGAACCCTGGAATTCACCATGCAGGGTGAAACCACCACGGTAGGTCCCGGCGGTGTGTTTTTCGTCCCCGGCAACGTGGAGCACAGCGTGGTTGTCAAGGGGACGGAAGCCGCCAGGGTGGTGGACATTTTCAGTCCGATCAGGGACGACTACAAGTACTGACAGGTGGTGGTACCGTGTTGTCTCTATCCTTGCGCTTCCGTGCCAAACCATGAAAATTACGGATGTCAAGCCCTTGCTGGCAGCCGGCGCGAGCCGGGTATATGTGTTTGTCAAAGTCGAGACCGACCAGCCCGGTTTGGTTGGCTGGGGCGAAGCCTCCCTTGAAGGCAAGCCGCGTGCCGTGGCGGGTTGCCTCCAAGACTTCGCGTCCATGATTCACGGCGAGGATCCTCTGCGCACGGAATTCCTTTGGCAATTGATGTATCGCAGCGGCTTTTGGAGGCAGGGGGTGATTGGTCTTTCCGCCTTGTCCGGCATCGACCAGGCGCTTTGGGACATCAAGGGCAAGGAATTTGGCCGGCCGGTGTACGAGTTGCTGGGGGGCCGGGTCCGGGATCGGGTCCGGGCCTACACCCACTTTGGTGGCGACACTGCGGAAGCGGCGGCGGAGTCGGCGGTGTCCAAGAAGGAGGCAGGCTGGTCTGCGATCAAGACCGTACCGGTTCCGATCACCGGCATTGTGGAGGGTATTCCGAAGGTGAAACAGGCCGCCGCGTCCCTGAACGAAGTCAGGCAGGCGGTGGGCGATGAAGTTGACATCCTGTTGGACTTGCACGGTCGTCTGACCCCGCAAATGGCTGTCCGCTATGGTCGCGCATTCGAAGAGTCATCGCCGTTTTTTCTTGAAGAGCCTTGCCAGGCCGAAAACCCCAGGGCCATGGCAGCCGTCCGCGAAAAGCTGGATACGCCGATCGCCACCGGCGAACGGTTGTTCACACGCTGGGGCTTCCGGGAGATCCTCGACGTCAATGCCGCCAGCATTCTGCAACCGGATTGTTGTCACGCAGGCGGCATCACGGAACTGATGAAAATTGCATCGATGGCGGATGTCCACTATGCCGGCATCGCCCCCCACAATCCCTACGGTCCGGTGTCAACGGCGGCATGTGTCCACGCGGACTTTGCCATGCCGAACTTCGTGATCCAGGAAATGATCGACCCGGTTGACAATCCGGATGTCTACGAACTGGTTGAGGACCCGCTGCCGGTGGCGAACGGCTGGATCGAGCCCCCGACCCGGCCGGGGCTCGGAGTGGAAGTCGACGAACAGGCCGTAGCCCGTTGCGCACCCGATTTCGATAGTGGAACGGCCGGTGGTCTGACGCGCCGGGTGTACGGCGCATTCCACTCGGACGGCGGGGTGGCAGACTCGTAGCCTCGGACATTTGCCGCCCGGCTGCGACACAGGATGGACGCAGTCACCTGCCAGGCCCCGAGTTCGTTCCGTACAAGTTCTTGTCCCCCTCCGAACCTTGACCGCCATGCGTTCCCTGCTCGACCTGTCTCGTGATGACTTGGTGGGGTTGCTGGCCGAATGGGGATACCCGGCCTACCGGGCCAGGCAGATCCACAGTTGGGTGTTTGGACAGTATGTTGAAGCCAGCGAGCAGATGGTCAACCTGCCGGAACCGCTGCGACGGCAACTGACGGATTGGGGGTCCGTTTGGCCACTGGAGATCGCGGACAGTCGCCTGTCGAAGTCGGGCGACACCCTCAAGGTACTGTTCCGGCTTGCCGACGGTGCCACGATCGAGGCGGTCCTGATGCTCTACGATCGGCGGCGAACCCTGTGCATCAGCAGCCAGGCCGGCTGTGCCATGGGCTGCACGTTTTGCGCCACGGGCCTGGATGGCCTGACCCGCAACCTGACGGCAGGCGAAATCGTGGGGCAGGTGCTGGCCCTGTCGGGTCTGCTGGCACAGCGCCGGGATTTGGCAACGGATCGCGCGCGGGCCAACGGTTCGCGGGTCACCAATGTTGTCTTCATGGGTATGGGCGAACCCCTGCACAACTACGGTCCGGTGCGGGATGCAATTGGTGTGCTGACATCCCCCGAGGCATACGGACTGGGTGCGCGCAACATAACCGTCAGCACGATCGGCGTGGTGCCGGCCATGCACAGGTTGGCCGGCGAAGGGATCCAGCTAAGGCTGGCCGTCAGCCTCCACGCTCCCCATGACCACCTGCGTACCCAACTGGTGCCGCCGGGCAGGCGATGGCCCATCCGCGACATCATGGCGGCGGCGGACGAATATGTCGAACGAACCGGACGCCGGGTCACGTACGAATATGTGATGCTCGACGGCGTCAACGACACCCTTGAACTTGGCCGACAACTCGGGCGGGTGCTACGGGGACGGCGCTGCCACGTCAATCTGATTCCGTTCAATCCGATACCCGGACAGCCCTACCGGCCCACGCCGGACGGACGGGTTCGGGCGTTCGCCGCGCAGGTGGAGGCGAGTGGCGTGCCGGTTAGCGTCCGGGTGCGCCGCGGTGTCGAGATGGATGCCGGCTGTGGTCAGCTCAGCACCAGGTTCAAGTTGGAATCGGCACCCGTCGCGCTGCAAGCCGGGGACAGTGCCGCCTAGCGGCTCAGGGACTTGATGCAGGAGGTGCACAGCCGCTTGGTTACCTTGCGGCCGGCCTCGATCACCTTGATCTTTTGAATGTTGGGGTGCCACTGCCTTCGGGTTGCCTTGTTCGACCAGGGTCTGTTGTTGCCGTACAGGGGGCCTTTGGCACAGTAGTCGCACTTTGGCATGGTCGCTTCCTCTCCGACAGTCCCGATCGTGTTTCCTTCCGTGTGCGCGTCGCGTGGACGCCTAGGAGGCAGGCAGACAGTCTACTCCAACTTGCCCGTTCGGGCAGATGTTTGACCCCACCACGGCAGTGGCCGGGGTGTGTAGCACGTTGTCGAGGCTGCCGGGATAATCTCGCTCCGTGGGCTGCGGAGGTTGGCTTGCGCCCGACCGGCCCCGAGAGTGCCGGCCGGGATCTGTGGACCAAATCCGCGGTTTTCGAACCCGGTGCCCTGCCGGGACAACCGCACATCGGGGATAACCGGGTCCGAATGTCTATAATTCGCCCTCAGGGCACGGTGTCCCCGCCGTCCGGCTTGGCGGGCCTTGCCTGTTCGGTGCGAATTCAGTGAAACCCCCGTGCAATCCCAGACAGGACCCGTATCCCGCGACGTGGCCGTCCGCATGCTTGGTGCGGCCACCGCTTGGGTTGCGCGGCACCAGGAGCGGTTAAACCGCGAAAACGTGTTTCCGGTCCCCGACGGCGATACCGGCACCAACCTGACACTGACGTTGCAAGCGGTCGCGGAGGCTGTCGGCAGTTCGGGTCCGGATGACGCCCGGGGGACCATCTGGGCCCGGGCCGCGCAAGCTGCCCTGGCCGGCTCGAGGGGCAATTCCGGTGTCATCCTCAGCCAGTTCATGGATGGCTTCGCCGCGGAGGTGACATCGGCCGGGCGTCTGGATGCCTCCGTGTTGCCGAAGGCGTTGGCGGCGGGAGCCGGAAAGTCGCAGTCCGCCGTGGCCGAACCGCGGGAAGGTACGGTGTTGACCGTGGCCCGGGACGTTGCGGAGCATGTGGCCCGCGTGCCGATGTCGGTCGGCTTCGACGCCATGTTGTCCGCGGCGTGTGAGGAAGCCAGGGATTCGGTTCAACGCACCCCGGAACTCCTGCCTGTCCTGAAGGAGGCCGGCGTCGTGGACGCCGGTGGATGGGGCTTGGCACTCTACCTGGAAGGTCTGCTCAAGGGTTTCAGGGGCGTGCAGGTTCCCGAATTCGATCCGCCGGCCGAAGCGGTTGCTCCGGTGCCCGTCGGCTATGCCAAGGGCGAAGTTCCGGCTGTTGAACACGGCTTCGACATCCAGTTCCTGGCACACCATCCGGTTCATCCCGTGGACCAAATGCGCGCCGAACTGCAGGCCATGGGCGAGTATGGATTGGTTGAAGGCAGCGAGGAACTGGTCAAGGTGCACGTGCATGCGCGCGATCCGGGCGCCGTGTTGTCATGGGGCTGTGCCGGTGCTTTCATCACGGATATCGTGGTCGAGAACTTGGACGCCCAGGCGGCGGCTACGGCCAAGGACCGGGCATCGACACGAGACCAAGGGACAGTGCAGTTGGTTCAGCCGGCCCGATCCGATGAACTGGCCCTGGTGGCGGTGGCGGCCGGTCCGGGGTTCGCGGAATTGTTCGAATCGCTGGGAGCCAATTGCTTGATTCGGTGCAACGATACCTACAACCCCTCGGTGGGCCAGTTTCAGGATGCCATCCGGACAGCTGGAGGCAGTCACGTGCTCGTACTGCCCAACCACAGCAATGCCCTGCCGGCAGCACAGGCTGCCGTGGCTGGTTTGCCACCCGCCTCGGCGACTGTGATTGACACTCCCTTTGTTTTGTCCGGCGTGGCCGCGATGTACAGGTTCGAACCAAGCGGGGGACCGCGGGATTCGGTGAGGGACGGAATGCAGGAAGCAGCGGATGCATCCGTGTACGGTTCCGTCGCCAAGTCCGTGCGCAATTCCAACTCGGAGCGTGGGCCGGTGTTGGAGGGACAGTTCGTTGCGCTCGCCGGCGGCGAAACCGTGCTGGGGGGGTGGTCCCGGGTCGAGGATGCAGTGGACTGTCTGCTGAGGGAGTACCTTCAGCCCCGGTTTGCCACGGTTCAGACAGGACAGGCGGAGTTCCTGACCGTGTACCGCGGAGCCGACGCCGGACCTGAGCAGGATGCGGCCGTGGAGGCACTGGTGGCCGCTGCCACTTCACTTGACCTGGAGTGGGTGGACACCCGCCAACGGAACCACATGTACCTGTTCGCAATCGAGTAGCAGGCGTCCTTGGCCGGCGTCGAACATTTTCATGCAGGGCACCGCGATCATCACGGACAGCAATGCCTTTCTTTGGACGGGCCTGCCGGTGTTCACGATTCCCCATCGCATCCGCCTGCTTGGGCAGGAAGTGGAGGATACGGAACTCACGGCGGATGCCATGTTCGACCGGTTGGTTCGTGCAGGACGGTGCACGTCCGCCGCCATGCCGGAAGTGGTGCCGCCGAAGCCCGACGCGGTGCGGGCGACCCTCGAGTTGGCGGCCCGCGAGAGCCAAAGCATCGTCGCGATTCACAGCAGTTGCATGGTGAGTCCCATCCACCAGGCAGTGGCGAACGCGAGCAGGGACTTGGCAGGTGTTTCCGTGCGCGTGATCGACTCGCGCAGCGTTTCCCTGGGACTGGGGTTTCTCGTTGAGACGGCGGCCGCCGCGGCCGCCGCAGGCTCGGGCATGAATCGGATTACCCGCGAGGTGGCCGGCACGGCTCCCAGGTTGTTCGCCTCCTTCTTCGCCGAAAGCCTCCATTATCTCGAGCGCAGCACCGGCCTCACGGCCTCTTTGAGCCGCCTGGGCTCACTGTTGGGAATCAAGCCCCTGTTGACGATGGAGGAAGGCAGGCTGATCCCCATCGAGAAAGTTTGTAGCCGGGAGCAGTTGACCGACACATTGTGCGCCCATGTCCTGGAATACACGCAGATCGAGAAGATTGGCGTCATGCACCATGCCTATGCCGATGTGGTGACCCACCTGCGGGAACGCCTGCCCCAGGAAAACCCGGGGCTCAGTGTGGTGGACCTGCCGTATCCGCCCGGACTGGCGGCCCAACTGGGGCCCAATGTGGTCGGTGTCCTGGTGGTGGAGGGATGCCTGTGATTGGCGACGCGCCAAGTCAGGTTGACAGGGCGCTCCTGGCGCGCCTGCGGCTGGTTCTCGATCTGGAAGAAGCACAGGGATTTGCCAATCGCAGCACCCCCTGGGGCATGCGGAAGTTGGGGATCAGCTGGGCCCACGCGGCCCAGACGACCGGTTTGGCCACGGATGCCATTGAGACGGTCGCGGAGTTGTTGGGACTGTATGACGACTGCGAACATTTGCGGCCGTCCCTGCTTCGGCACCTGCGCGGCTGGTGCGAGGGCTCGGCCCGAAGCGGGGCGGACTTGGACGCGGAGGAAGAGGAGGATGAACTGCACGCGGCCATGAACGATCGACATGCCGGGCGGGACCTGGTTGCAGCCGATGCCGGTCTGGATGATCCGGTCACGGCTGCGCGGGGCGTGGGACCGGCGATGGCCGAAAGGCTGGCACAACTGGATGTCCACACCTTGGGGGATCTTTTGTTTTTTTTCCCAAGGCGGTATCAGATGTTTGACAACCTGCAACTGAGTGAACTGGAACCCGGACGCGCCGTGTCCGTGATGGGACGCGTCGTGACCGGCAGCAAGGCTCGTTTCCGTTACGGCAAACATGTGGGAAAGACGGGCATCCGGGCACGGATTGTGGACGGTTCCGGGGAAGTCGAGTTGATTTGGTGGAATCAGTGGGTCTTCAATGCGGTTGATGAAGGGGCTCTCTACCACATTTACGGCCAAGTCGAACAGCGGGGAACGCGGTGCTTTATCAACAATCCCCAGATGCAACCCATTGACGGCCGCACCGTTCGGCAGAATCTTGACCTTGCCGCCCGCGGGCACATGCCCCGTCATACCTGCTTTTCCATTTATCGGTTGTCGGCCGGCCTGACCAACAGTTTTGTGCGCAAGCTGGTGGGTGGCCTCCTGGATGCGCGGTTGCATCAGCAACTCAACGATCCCTTGTCGGGGGACCTGCGACAGCGCTACGACCTCCCTTCCCTGTGGATGACGCTCAAGATGCTCCATCAACCTGCGGATGAGGAGGAGTGGATCAGGGCGCGCCGACGGATGGCGTTCCAGGAACTGTATGAAATGCACAACCGCATCCGGGCCGGCCGCAGGGCGTGGCTCGAGCGGCAGGCACCGCGCATGGCGGCTCCACCGACGTTCATCGCCGAGTACGCTGCATCGCTGCCGTTTCAGCTCACGGAAGAGCAGAACCGAGCGGTGATTGAAATCCTGGATGATTTGGACAACGATGTTCCGACCCGGCGCATTCTGCGCGGTGAAGCCGGCAGCGGCAAGACCGCGGTTGTTGCCGCTGCCATGCTTCTAACTGCGGACCTGGGGTTTCAGGCCGTGATGATTGCGCCCACGCAGTTGCTGGCGCGCCAACATCGGGACACGCTGGACGTGCTGGTCAGGGGCATGAAGGGCGATCGGGCATTGGACCCGGTCCAAGTGGACCTGCTGGCGGGATCCCAGACTCAGGCGGAGCAGTCCGCAGTCCGTACGCGGCTGGCCAATGGCCAGAGCCGTATCGTGGTTGGCACTACGGCTTTGGTGCAGTCGCAGGTGCGGTTCCACCGTCTTGGATTGCTGGTGGTCGACGAGGAACACCGATTCGGCGTGAACCAGCGGGAAAGTGTTCTTGATGAGCTGCATGGCGCGGCGGGGAGCCTCACCCCACACCTGATATCGATGTCGGCCACTCCGATTCCGCGCTCGCTCAACAGGATACTGACCGGCTTTTCCGATGTCTCCGAAATTCGCAGCCGGCCGGCCGGCCGGCTGCCCATCCGGACCCTGCTCCGCAGGCCGGAGGATCGCCGGCAGGTACACCGTCACCTGAGGCGACAAGTTGCGGAGGGCCGACAGGCCTGCATTGTCTATCCCCGCATTGACGCGGACCGGCACGAGGCGTCGGTGGGGGCGGTGGAAACGGAGTTCGAGTGGCTGGCCCGCGATGTGTTCCCCGACCTGCGGTTGGCCAAACTCCATGGGCGGATGGACCAGGCCGAAGCGGACGCGGCGATGGAAGGTTTCCGCCAGGGGAGCATTGATGTGCTGGTGGCCACCTCGGTCATCGAAGTCGGCATCGATGTACCCAATGCAACGTTGATGCTGATCGAAAACGCCGAACGCTACGGGCTTGCCCAACTGCACCAGTTGCGCAGCCGGGTGGGGCGGGGAAGCCACCCCGGGACCTGTGTTTTGATCTGTGGCACGGTCGATCAGGAGTCCCGGGAACGACTGGAACTTCTGACGTCGTTGGACAATGGTTTCGAAATCGCCGAACACGACTTGAAGCAGCGGGGGCCGGGCGAACTCATGGGTACGCGGCAGACCGGTCTGCCGGACTTGGACAGGGCCGCCTGGATCGACAACCAGGTGGTGGAGTGGATCGCGCGCGAATTTCCGGAACCGGACAAATCCGATTCATCCGTGCAACCCGCCATACCTTTCTAGTCGCGAACGTGCACCACCGGCAGTTGACAGCGTAGGGTGGTTCCGACCCCGGCGGACAGCCCGTCCGTGCGCCGGGCCTGACGACTGACTTCCGGAAATCAACGTTCCCGTTGGCGCTCGGTCCAGACAGAGTTACGGAGGTCTGGAATCCCAGTGGCGACCAGGCCTGCCCAAAGGGCCGGGTCGAATTGCGGGGACCAGCTACTTGAGTTCGCCTTGAGTTCGCCAGGACGTGCGGCTCTGTCCGTGTCCCGCGCCCTGTCCCGGCGGCAAAGGTGCCCTGCCGGATTGCCTTGGGTCAATCCGAGCGGCAGAGGATGAGCCGCACCGACCGGTTAACCGTACACTTCGGGGTTGGCGCAATGCGGGAGGCGATTGCCTTCCAAGCCGGCAAGAAGGTTGGCGGCCGCAATCTCGGACATGCGCGCCCGAGTTGCTACGCTCGCGCTGGCGATGTGCGGCACAACAATGATGTTGTCGAGTTCCAACAGCGGACTGTCGGGTGGCAGCGGTTCGGGTTCCGTGACATCAAGGGCCGCGTAGAGGATGTCGCCCGATTTCAGGGCCGCATGCAGATCGTCGGGGTTCACGAGTGGACCGCGGGCGGTGTTGATCAGGATGGCCGTGGACTTCATCCTGGCGAAGGCCGCAGCATCGAACAGATGCGTGGTTTCCGGTGTGAGCGGGGTGTGAACGGACACAAAGTCCGCCTCGCCCAGGAGCGTATCCAAGTCCACCTTGCGAGCTCCCATCGCGACCGCGGCCGGATCATCCGCCGCCACCCAGTCGTCGGCAAAGAGGATGTCCATGCCGAAACCCGAGGCGCGGCGGGCCATGCCCTTGCCAATCCGCCCAAATCCGACAATGCCCAGGGTTGCGCCCGTGATGTCCTGCCCCAGGAGCAGCGAGGGTCCCCAGGTCTGCCACTTGCCTTCCAGCACATAGCGGGATCCTTCCGTGACCCGCCTGGCCGCGGCCATCAGCAAAGTGAAGGCGAAATCCGCGGTGGTATCCGTGAGAACATCCGGGGTGTGTCCGACGGGGATATTCCGGGCTGTCGCGGTGTCCGTGTCCACGTTGTCGAAGCCGACCGCGTAGTTGCTGACCACTTTCAACTGCGGACCCGCGGCATCCATGACCTCCTGGTCAATCGGCGTGGTCAGCAGGGACAGAATGCCGTCACATCCCCTTACCCCTTCCAGGACGGTCTCCCTGGGTGGTGGCAAATCCTCCGGCCAAACCGTCGCGTCCACGGCGTCCCGCACCGTCTGCATGCCCGGTTCAGGGATGATGCGCGTCACGAATACCTTGGCCTTGCTCATGCTGTTGCCTCCTGCGGAAGGTGGAAGGGCGGATGCGGGGTCCCGCCCGTCAACGTTGCTCCAAGGGCACGAATGCCCGTTCGTCCGGCCCGCGGTAGATTTGCTTCGGACGCGCGATTTTCTGTGCCGGATCCTCCAGCTGCTCCTGCCAGTGGGCCAGCCATCCCGCGGCGCGCGCGATGCCAAACAGGACGGTGTAATAGTCCGCCGGAATGCCCAGGGCCTGATAGATGATGCCGCTGTAGAAGTCAACGTTCGGATAGAGTCGCCGGGCTTGGAAGTACTCCATGCCCAACGCCGTCTGCTCCAGGGCCAGGGCCAGGTCAATCTTGGGATTGGCACCCGTGACTTCGAAGACGCTGTAGGCCAGTGTCTTGATCAACGTTGCACGCGGGTCCATGTTTTTGTACACCCGGTGACCAAACCCCATCAGCAGGGCCTCCCGGTTGATCACGCGCTGCAGAAAGTCCTCCACATGGTCTGCGGATCCGATTTCCTCGAGCATGCGCAACACCGCCTCGTTGGCGCCGCCGTGCAGCGGGCCATACAGGGCGGCCACGGCGCCTGCCATGCTGCTGTAGGGATCGGCATGGGACGATCCGATGGAACGCATGGCGGTGGTCGAACAGTTCTGCTCATGGTCGGCGTGCAGGATGAACAAGCAGTTCATGGCGGCCCGGATGGCCGGGACTTCCTCGGCGGTTTCAAGGCCGAAGTTTCGGACCATCCGCAGAAAGTTGCCGATATAGCCGTCGTCCGCCTTGGGTTCGTCGGCCTCGATGCCCTGGCCATGGCAATAGATGTGCGCGGCCACCACGGGCAGCTGCCCAAGCAGCCGATACACTTGCCGCCGCCGGACGTCGCTGTCCAGAACCTTCTTGGCCTCGGGATACAGCGTGCCCATGGCACCTAGGGCGCTGATCAGGATGCCCATCGGATGCGCATCGCGCGGAAAGGAGCGAATCAGGTCGACGATGAACGGATCCACCGTCGCGTGGGCCTGAATTTCCTCCCGCCACCGAGCCGCGGCAGCGGAGGAAGGCAATTCCCCGTTGTTGAGGAGGAACGCCACTTCCAGGTAGTTGGATTCAACCGCCAGGACTTCGATCGGATAGCCGCGATACAACAGTTTCCCCGCCATGCCGTCGATCATCGTGATGCTGCTGATCGCCGGAGCCGTGTTCTGGTAGCCGGGATCGTAGGACACCAATCCCGTCCCATCTTGCGTCACCCGTAGTTTCTGGAGGGACTTGGCCGGGATGGCGCCGTCGATGACGGGCATCTCCACCTGTGTGCGGTTGTGGCTGTCGGTCAGAATTACGGATTGCGACATTAAATCAGCTCCCGAGTAATTTACGGTGCGGGATCGGCGGTGGTACGGCTTAGTTGACTACAAAGGAGGACAGCTTCCCGCTGAGGTGTTGAGGCACGCGCCCCACCAAATGCGTTCCATCGGTGTCGTAGGACTCCGATTCAACCTGTCCGTAGCGATGAATCAGCGAAACCACATCGCCTCGGGCGTAGGGTACGTGTAGTGTGACCTGCTCCATTTGCGAGGCGAGCACTTCAGCCAGCGTATCAAGCAGGGAGGCCACGCCGGTTCCGTGCACCGCGCTGACCGGTGCAACAGCCTGGTAGGTCTCCCGGCATCCGGTGGGCAGTCGGGTCAGCGGGTCTTGGCCTGTTGCCAAAAGGTCGGTTTTGTTGGGTACCAGAATCATCGGGGTACGCCCCGCACCCAGCGAATCCAACAGTTCCTCAACGACGTTGATGTGTTCCTCCAGGTTGGGATGCGTTGCATCCACCACGTGCAACAGGAGGTCGGCCTCGTTGACGCTTTCCAGGGTGGCCCGAAAGGCCGCGACCAAGGAGGTGGGCAGTTTCTGGATGAAACCCACCGTGTCGGTTATGAAGGCTTCCTGGCCCTTGGGCAGCTTCAACTTGCGCGTAATCGGATCCAGCGTGGCAAACAGCAGGTCGTCGGCGTATACCGAGGCGTCAGTCAACCGGTTCAGCAACGTGCTCTTGCCCGCATTGGTGTAGCCGACCAGACCCAGCCGTGGGGTTGCATCCTGGGTTCGGCGGGCACTGGTGCGCAGTCGATGGGCCTTGATGGTCTCCAGTTCGGCGTTGAGTCTGGCAATCCTGGACGTAATCTGGCGCCGGTCCAGTTCCAACTGGGTTTCGCCCGGGCCCCGCAGGCCAACTCCTCCACCCGGTCCCCCGGCGCCGCCGCCGGCTTGTCGGGCCAGGTGGGTCCAGGCCCTGGTCAGGCGCGGGAGTCTGTACTGGTATTGGGCCAGTTCAACCTGCACGATGCCCTCGCGCGTGCGCGCGTGCTTGGCGAAGATGTCCAGAATGAGCGCGGTCCTGTCAATCACCTTGACGTTTTCGGACACCGCCGCTTCCAGGACGCGCTGTTGTCGGGGCGAAAGCTCCGCGTCGAAAATGACGACGCCGACATCGGTGTCCGCAACCACTTCGGCCAGTTCGGCGACCTTGCCTTCGCCAACCAGGGAGGCGGGGTTCGGGGTTTGCATGCGCTGGCTCAGGCGCGCGACCACGTCGATGCCGGCCGTGTCTGACAGCAACTCCAGTTCGGTCAGTGAATCCTCCAGTGACAGGGCTCCGGGTTCCGACCGGAGTTCGACGCCGACCACAACAGCCCGTTCCCGTTGCGGTTCGGAGATGATGAGGCCCTGCTCATCCCGCAGGAGGCCGTCCGATCCGTCGCGGGCCACGCGGCTGAAGTCGTCAACCTGTGTAATGGAGGATGTATTGCGCGGCGCAGCCATGGCTTCGGCTTGAGGCATGCCTTCTGTACAACGGTCAGGGTCGCAGCAACAGGCCGGGCAGGCGCGTCACTGTTCCCGGAGGGACTCCTGATTATAGACAGTGCGCGCACATTGGGTTAAACAAAAGGGCTTATATCCAGGGCAATCGCAAGATTTGATTGCGAGGCGGATTGTCTAGGATCGGGGCTCCTTCCTGCCACCGAGGAGTTTCCGTTATGGCCCCATGCCTGGCCGCGTCCCTGTGGACCTGTCTGGAAGGGGTGTCCGATCCCCGCAGCGCCCACGCCCGTCGGCACCCGCTGCCGTCGATTCTGTGCCTGGCCCTGACCGCCGTCATCGGCGGCACCGACACCTGGGTGGAAGTGGAGGAGTTCGGGCGGGACCATCGTGACCGTGGATGCCATGGGCTGCCGGAAGGACCTGGCACGGCACATCCGGTCGCAGCAGGCCGACTACGTGCTGACCGTCAAGGACCACCAGCGGACCCTGCGGGCCGCCCTGGAGGAGACCTTCGCCGAGGAGCGCCGGGTGCAGTTCGAGGACTGTCCCCACACCACCCACCGCACCGTGAACGGGGGCCACGGTCGCATCGAGATCCGCCGCGGCTGGGCCATGGGCGACCCGGCGTACCTGCGGTATGTGGATCCGGAGGGCCAGTGGCCCGACCTGTGTAGCCTCCTGCTGGTGGAGGCGGAATGACGGGTGGGCGACCAGGTCGGCACCGAAACCCGCTACTTCATCCCGGCCATCCCCCCGAGGCCCGGCACCTGTTGGCGACCACAAGGACGCACTGGATGATCGGGAACGGTCTGCACTGGGTCCTGGACGTGGCCTTCCGGGAGGACGAGAGCTGGGTGCGCACGGGCCACGCGCCCCGCGCAATCTGGGCCTGCTGCGGCAGGATACGACTGCCAAGGCCGGGGTGGCCATCCGGCGTCGCAAGGCCGGCCGCAACCTCGCCTACATGGAGCAAGTCCTGGGCCTGGCTTAATCTTGCGATTGCCTTGGGCTTATATCGCTAAGTTGACAGCGTGGGTCTGACGGAAGCCACCTGGGCGCGCCAAGGTGCTACACTGATCCCAAGAACGAAGGCCGGGATTGGCGCCCGACCTTCAAACCGGACACGGTGCAGATAGCCACCATGACCAGCCAGCCCCATTCTACAACCGAACCAGCCCCGACGGTACACCGCACGGTGCGCGTGCGCCTGTATCCCGGCGATGCCGGGACCGGCAACCGGCTGGCGGGCACGGCGGGCGCATGCCGGTTCGTCTACAACCGGCTGCTGGGCGATCAGAACCGCCTGTATGCCATGTGGCGGGCGCTCCATGTGCCCGCACTGAACTGGCCGGAAGTCCGCGGACGCACAACCGCTTGGGGCCGGGCCCAGCGCCAGGCCATGGGGTCCGCGCCGTCAACATCGCACTTCACGTTCAACCGACGCTTCAAAGACCTGTGGGACGATCCCGAACTGGCCTGGCTGCAGGAGTACCCGTACAAGGTGCTGCGCAACGCCGGCAAGGACCTGTCGCTGGCGTTTGCACACTACTTCAGGGTCCAGGCCGAGTTCGCGGACCGCGGCGAGCAGATGCCGGTGCGCAAGTCGGACGGCAAGCCCCTTGCGCATCCGCGCTTCAAGTCGCGGTTCCGGGGCGAACCGTCGTTCGGCATCCCCGACGGCGTATCCATCCGGGACGGTCGCTTGCGCGTGCCCAAGGTCGGGTTGCTGCGCCTGGGACCGTTGCGTCTGTACGCGGACTGCAAGCCCCTGACGGTGCGGGTGCGGCGGGAGGCACACGGCGCGCATCCCAAGTGGTACGCGTACATCTGCTTCGAGGTGCCTGCGGACCACGCGGACGTGGTGCAACCCGCGCCGGACGGCGCCCTGGGGTTGGATCGCAACGTGGGGCAGGCGACGGACAGCGACGGCAAGGTCCATGCCATGCCGGACACGGACCGCACGGACGCCCAGATCAAACGCCTGCAACGCGAACTCGGCCGCAAGCAGGGCTGGGCCCCACAGTCGCGCGGCAAGCGCAAGTCGAACCGGGGGCGACGCATCAACGGGCGGCTACAGAAACTGCACAGGCAGCGCGCCCGCAAGCGCGACGACGCCACCCACCAAACCAGTCGCAAGCTGGCGGACACGGCCCACACGGTCGTGGTTGAGGACCTGCACACCAAGGCCATGACGGCCTCGGCCAAGGGGACGGAGGAGGCACCCGGCAGCCGGGTCGCACAGAAGGCCGGCCTGAACCGCGAGATCCTGGCGAGTGGCTGGGGTGGCCTGGAACGCAAGCTGGCGTACAAGGCGGGCGTGCTGGTGAAGGTCGATCCGGCCTACACGTCGCAAGCCTGCAGCCGGTGCGGGTACACGGACAAGTCAAACCGGTCGTCGCAGGCGGTCTTCCGGTGCGGGGTCTGCGGCTTCCGCCTGAACGCCGATCACAATGCGGCGATCAACATCCTGACGCGCGCGGGGCTTCCGCACGTGTCCGCCAAGGGCCCGCGGGCAAGGGGCTTCTGCGCGGCGAGGGGCGATCCCGTGGGGGACCCCTGTGACCCGCGAACCGGATCGGTGGTTGGCGATGTCAACTTATCGATATAAGCCCCTAAACAAAGCCGGGTTGGACACGATGGCCGCGGGGGCGCGGAGCCAACCACCCGCATGGCGGTGCCGCGAGCTTTCTGTGCCGCCGTCATCGTTCGGTTTGGCATCGAACCGGCCAGCAACACCGGGCATCCATAGCCACTGCAATCGCGGGTCGGCTCTATGCTGGCAATCCACGGGCGGCCGGGTATGTCTCCGCACGGCTTCAGGCATGCGGCAGCGATTGGGACTGGGCAACCGGGTTGGTTTCCGGCGCCGCTCTCACCAGACCCTTGCCACCGGAAAGCACTGGAACCGCTGGGTTTGGGCAAAGCCGTCCCAGATGCGGGCCATCTGTTCCACCGTCTCCGCAGGCCGTCCCTCCATGGAGAAACCACGCCGTTCACCGCGGACGACCTTTCTGGGCTCCCACCCGGTGGTGCGGCAGTACTCGTAGTAGTCCTTGAAGGAGTTGTATTCGACATGGATCTTGAAGTTGCCCGGGAGTCGGCTCATGGGCGACATCGGATCGATGGTGTGACAGGGATTGAGCATGCGCAGCAGCTGGGCCGGGTAGGCCTTGCCCACCGCCCTGGCGAGTCGGATGGTCTCCCGGAACGTCAGCACGGTTTCGCCGGGCAGGTTGAGGCTGAAATACACAAAGATCGGTATTTGGTACTGCTCCAGGTTGCCCAGCATCCGCAGGAACCGTTCGTTGGAGTAGTGCTTGCCGTTCAGGTTGCGTACTTCCTCGTTGCCCGACAACGGTGAAATGGCCACCTCGGTGTGCTCCAGGTCCGCCGTCTCCCCCAGCAACCGAATGAATTCCTGCGACGGGAGCTGGAAAAACTCGTTGTAGATGCCAATGCGAATGCCCCGTGTCTGCAACTCGCCGAAGAACGTTCGCCACCATCGGGCCGGAAAGGTGGCCGGATCCAGTGACAGGGAGACCTGCTTGTAGCCTGAAGCAGCAAGTTGCTCCACATCGTCAACGACATGCACCGGATCCCGCATAACGTAGCCGGACCGCGCGGCCAGTTCGGTGTGGGCCTCCTTGGAGCCGCCGCAGTAGATGCAGTTGAAGGCGCAGCCGCGCCCGATGGTCAACCAGTGGCCCCTCCGCTCCGTCCTGTGGGCATCGATGCGACCACCGCCCGTGTATTGCAGGGCACCGTAGCTTTCGTTGTGCGCAAGCCAGTCAAGGCCGACAAAGTCAAGCGAGTCCAACATCGGCGCATCGGCCGTGTAAAACTCCGTACTGTTGCGAACGCGGCCGCCTTCCCTCCAGGTTAGGTTCGGCACCCCCGCCGGATCCCATGCGGCATCGCCGCAAACCTGGTCGACCAGAGTGGCAAGGGGAACTTCGGCATCGCCGCGAATGATGAAATCGAATTCCGGATGGGTGGCGAGGATTTCCTCGGCAAAGTAGGTTGCAGTCAAACCGCCGGCCACGATCTTGGCGTCCGGAAGCAACCGGCGCACGTGCCGGGCAACATCAACGGCCCCGAAGCAGTGTTCGTACCAGTGCAGGTCAATCATGACCAGGGACGGCGGCTCGACCTCCTGCAGCCAGCGTTCCAGCCGGAAACCGGTGTCCAGCATGCGTTCCAACGGCAGGTTTAGGCCCTGCAGGGACCATCCTTGGCTGCGCAACAGATTGACCATTCCGATCACGCCGACCGGAATGATCGGATAGAAGGGGCTGGCCCGGTACTTCCCGTACTCGGCTTCCACTTCCTGTTTGGCCGGATGGATGTAAAGAATGTCCATGCCTGCCGATTATATCCGGGCCGTCCAACCGGGAGGCCGATGTCCAATTGCAGGATGTCCGGGAGCGGATGGGTGACGCGCCGCGGCGAATCGCGCGCCCGGGGGGCCCGTGGGTCAGAACAAGTGTGAATTTCGGAGTTCGGGGGCAGGTCCCGGTCCGTTGATGAGGACGTCCTGGACCGATGGACCACGGGCAAGGCGATGCGACACTTCCCCAACGTCAGCTTCGTTGCAGAGCACGTGGAGGTTCGGACCCGCGTCAACGGTGAAGTAGACCTCCAGCCCCTCCCGTAGCCGCCAGTCCCGAATTTGCCGCATCAATGCAACGGACCGTGCGCTCAAGAACAACAGGGGAGGTTCCGACGAAACCATGACCGCGTGCATCAGCATGGCATCGCGTTCGCTGATTGCGCCCAGGGTCTTGAGGTCGCGTGCGTGGATGGCCGACCGCGCCGCGTTCAGATGCGACTGTACCTGGCGTACGCGTTCCTTCTGGAGGGGACTGGTTGCAGCCAGTCGGTGGCCGTCATGGCTGCTCACAGATTTGGGCCCGGCATCGAGCACGGCCACAACATCGTACAGTGGCCAATGGTCCGGACCGGCCACTTGGCATGCAACGCTCGTGGAGTCGTTGCCGCCCGCTGACCACTCCACAAACCCTCCCTGGAAACTGCGGCAGGCGGAGCCACTGGCCCGTCGTGCCAACCGCGCCTGGTGCTGTCGGTCCGGGACATCGTGCTGGCCGCCGGCGGCCAGCGCCTGGCAGGCTGCTACGGTCAAGGCGCAAAACCCACTGGCCGAGGAGGCAATGCCCGCGCTGGCAGGGAAGCTGTTGCGACTTTCCACCCGCGCAGGCCAATTGACGCCTATGGTGGTGCGAATCCGATCCAGGTGACTCACGGTTCGCCGATAGACGGCTCCCGACTGTTCCTTGCCGTCAATGACCACGATGTCGGCCTCCCAGGCGGGAGTCCCATCCATCCACGCCACGGTGGTGGTGGCATGGGCATGGCTCAGCGTCATGCTGAGAGAACCGTTGGCCGGCAGGTTCAGGCTTGCATCAACCACGCCCCAGTACTTGACGAAGGCAATGTTGGCGTGCGCGCGGCAGGTGGCCTTGCACCGGTACAAGGTCGGCCTCGGAGTTGCAGCAAGGTGGGCCGGACGTCAGGCCGATCCGCCCGGCGCGGCACGCGACATCAGGTTCAGCCGCCAAACCGAACGGCGGGCATGCCCTTGATGCCCGGCCTGCAGGAAAACAGATTTCCGCTCATGGGGGCGGCTGCCAGTTCGTCGTTGGACATCTGCTGGGCTGCACTCGTGATGTACAGCGTGCCCAGGTCGTCGTCCCCGAAGGCGCAGGCCGTAATGTTGCGCGCGGGCAGGTCGATGGTGTCGAGGATCGCTCCTGATCGGGCATGCACCCGACAAACCTTGCCGCCTCCGTAGAAGGCCACCCAAAGATGACCCTCTTCGTCGATGGTCATGCCGTCCGGCAACCCGAAGTCCGGCTCGACCTCCAAGAGGGTTTGTTCGCCGGAAATGCCGCCGGACTCCGGGTCGAAGTTCCAGGTTCGAACCTTGTAGGACATGGAGTCTATGTAGTACATCGTGGACTGATCGGCACTCCAGACAATGCCGTTGGATATGCCGATGCCGCCCAGAATCTTGGTGACGTTGAAGTCCGTGTCGATGCGATAGAGGCTTCCCTGATCGGTGGGATTGTCGTAGGCCATCGTCCCTGCCCACAGCCTGCCCGCGGGATCGCACTTGCCGTCGTTGAATCGATTGCCCGGCAGGTTGGACTCCGGGTCGTTGTGGACGGTTATCCGGCCGGTCTCGAGTTCGAGTGAACCGATGCCGTCCCGGAGGGCCAGGAGCACATGGGTCTCGGTCCATGGCACCACGGTGCCCACATGGCGGCCCGTGTCCCAGGTTCGGTTGCTGCCGTTCGCGGGGTCAAACGCGTACAACTCGCTGGACAGGACGTCAATCCACCACAGCACCCTCTTGTCCGAGTCCCAGATCGGGCCTTCCCCAACCAGTGTATTGAGACCCACGCGTACTTCCGAAACGATGCTCATCCTGATCGGGCTCCATCGGCTACAGCCGCAAACAGCCATTTGACCGGTCCAACGGAACGGACCGGCAACGGCAAACGGGATCGAAATTGGTCGCGTATTATATGGGTGCGCGCGGTTTAGTCGCCCCAGTTGCCCATGAACGGCACTCGGACGGGACCTGCCGCATCCCCTGCCCCTTTGCCAACAGGTGTCCGCCGTGTCCAGCCAACCCAATGTGCTGTTGATTTGCACCGACCACTGGCCCGCCCGGTTGATGGGCGAGGCCGGACACCCGGTGGCCAGAACCCCGACATTGGATACCCTGGCCCGCAACGGGGTCCGGTTCACCAACGCCTACAGTGAATGTCCGGTTTGCATCCCGGCACGCCGCACGCTGATGACGGGCATGTCCACCCGCGCCCACGGCGACCGCGAGTTCAAGGTGTTGGAACCAATGCCGGCTTTCCCGACCCTGGCCCAAACCTTCCGCGACAACGGCTACCAGGCCCAGGCCGTGGGCAAGCTCCATGTGTACCCGCAGCGGGATCGGATCGGCTTCGACGATGTGATGCTGGTGGAGGAGGGCCGTCCCATATTGGGCGCGGTCGACGACTACGACCTCTGGTTGGCGGATCAGGGACAGGCTGGCCTGGGCTACGCCCACGGCATGAGCAACAACGAGTACACCTTCAGACCGTGGCACCTGCCTGAATCCCACCACACCACGAACTGGATTACCCGGACGATGTGCCGGCAGATCAAGCGGCGCGATCCAACCAGGCCGGCCTTCTGGTATCTGTCCTACGTGCATCCCCATCCGCCGTTGGTGCCCCTCCAGGCCTATCTGGATCTGTACCGGGACCTGGACATGGACGATGCGTGCACGGGGGACTGGAGCGGCGACCCGGACAGCCTGCCCTACCTCCTGAGGGTGATCCGATCCAAGTGGCAGCACATGCCTCCGGGTGAGATTGCACGTATCCGCAGGGCGTTTTATGCCTTGTGTACGCACATCGACCACCAGATGCGCCTTGTGATCGGCACCCTGCGCGAAGAACGTTTGCTGGACAACACGATCATCATGTTCACCTCCGACCACGGCGACATGCTGGGCGACCATGGCTTGTGGGCCAAGCGCGTCTATTACGAAGCCTCGGCGAATGTGCCCATGCTGGTTCAGGGCACGCGCGAACAGGCCGCCGCCACCGCCGGTACGGTGTCCGACCGCCTGGTGGGTTGGCAGGACATCATGCCGACGCTGCTGGACATGGCCGGATTGGAGATCCCCGATCATGTGGAGGGCCGGTCCATGTTCGGTTCCGAATGCCGCAGCCATCTGTACGGAGAATGTGGCGAGGGACCCAAGTCGAGCCGCATGATCCGACAGGGTTCGCTGAAGCTGATCTACTACCCTTGGGGCCACCGGCGCCAGTTGTTCGATGTGGACGCCGATCCTGCCGAGCAACGGGATCTGGCTTCCCTCCCCGCCCATGCCGACGACCTGGAACGGTTGACGAAGCTCCTTGTCGCCGAGCTGTACGGACCGGATCTCGATTGGATGGTGGACGGGGAACTCGTGGGCATGCCCGAACCGGATTTCGCGGTCGCTCCCAACAGGGACCTGTCCGGGCAGCGGGGCATTCATTGGCCGGTGCCGCCGCGCGATGCGAGCGGCGACCGCATTGGCATGCCGTAGCCCCCTTGACGGTCCTCAAATCATTCTCTCGACGGACCGATCCGGGAACCTGGATGCGGTGGCGCGGTTGCTCGGCCGGCCTGCTGAACTCAAATGGCCGTGCACGACCGGAGTCCTTGAGGAGGGCAGCTGACACGCGGGTGAACGTGTACAGGATCCAAACCTGGTAGGTGGTTTTCCTCGGCACGGCATCTGGTGACTTTCAAAAACGCCGTCAACCGGATTCATCCAGCATGGAACCTCGCATCATCGGTTTCCGGCGATGCAGAGGTGATTGACCGACGCGGCATCCAACCCGCAGCTTCTCCAAGGGAGTGCAATTGCCCATGAAAATCACGTCCATTGACACGTTTCTGATGCATGCCGGTGTTCCGGAAAGCGGCGGATGGGGGGCCCGCAACTGGCTGTTTGTCCGGGTTCATACCGATGAAGGCCTTTACGGTGTCGGCGAAAGCAGTGGTTGGCCCCGGGTAGTGGAAACGGCCATTCGGGACCTGACTCCGCTGGTCGTTGGCCAGGATCCGTTCCACATCGAGTCCATTGTCCAGCAGCTTCAGGTAGCGATGATGGGACACGGCATGACCGGAGTGGTGGGCGCCGGTGCCATCACGGGGATTGAGATGGCGCTTTGGGACATCAAGGGTAAGGCGCTGGACACACCGGTTTGGAACCTTCTCGGCGGGAAGGTGCATGACACGTTGCGCCTCTACACCCATGCCCATACCCCGGACCAGTGTCTGCGCTACATGGAAAGGGGATTTGACGCTTTCAAGACAGGCGGAGTAACCGAACCCTTGGGGAAAATCCGAACGTTGCGCGATGAACTCCCGGATGAAATCGACCTGATGGCGGACGTGCATGGACCGCCCTGGTTGACGGTGCCGGACGCCATTCGACTGGGCAAGGCCCTGGAGGAGTTCGACCTCCTGTTCTATGAGGATCCGGTTGCGCCGGACATTCCCGGTGCCATTGCGGAAGTGGCCAGGAACGTGAACCTGCCCATCGCGGCAGGCGAGAGGCATGCCTGGACCTGGGGTGTCCAGCAGCTAATCGAAGACCACATCATCGATGTTGTGCAACCGGATACAGGCCGTGCCGGAGGGCTAAACGCGATGCGCAAGATTGCGGCGTTGGCCGAAACCCATTTTGTAACGTTCGCCCCGCACGACGGATCGCTCGGTCCGGTGGCGGAAATGGCGGCTGTGCATTTGTGCGCAACATTGCCGAACTTCCTTATTTTGGAACACTTGGAGGACGATGTGCCGCAGCGGTACGAGGTGATGGAACCCCAACCGGAAATCCAGGCGGGCCACATCTTGGTTCCGGACCGGCCTGGGCTTGGGATCGATATTGTTCCGGAGGCCATCGCCCACTATCCGTCCTCCGGCAACATCACCCCCCCGCGCACCCGGCACTACATTCGGTCCCGCACCAACCGCAAGCGATGGTTGTCCGCCTCGCCGGAACGTGCGGATTTCAACTGATCCGGGTCGCCCGGACGGCGTTGGAGGAGGTATGCCCGGCGGTGGTGCCTGTCCCGGCCATGGTGAGGTCCGGGCGGGACAAGCCATTCAGGGCCGGGAACTTGGCCAACAACGGCCAGCATGGGACAGTCCCACTTCCGGGTTATGATTCTGGGCCCGGAACGCGTTCCGGGCCCGTTCCCCGTTCCCTCCAAAATATAAGGTGTCACCGCGCCATGGGCTTCCCTGTCTACGACTTCCGCAATCCGGAACACATCACCAACATGCTGGTCACGCCCCAGATCCGGTCCCGGTTTCTGAGGATGGAACCGGGAACCGAGGCACAGGGACACACGCACGACCTGGGACACGAAATCTTCCTGATTCTCTCAGGACAGTGCGAATTCACCATCGACGGCGAAACCGAGGTGTTGGGCCCCGGCCAGCTCTGTGTAGCCCTGGTGGACCAGTGGCACAAGGTCAGGGTGGTCGGTGACGAGCCGATGATCATGTATCTGTCCGTTACGCCGCACGTTCAGCCGACCCATACCTATTGGAACGAGGACGGCACGCGGAAACCATCCCGGTTCGCCCCTAGCGCCAGCTACGATGTCGAGGTTGACGAGTCTGTGGACGAGGATGAATTGCTCAACCGCATGGTGGAAGCCAACAATGCCCTTCGCGATGCGTCCTTTGTGCTTTCCAGGGCTGTCGGTCAAACCTCCATCTTCGACCATTACAACCGGGAATACATCTGGGCGTCGATGCGTGACCTGCACCGGCAGGTGGCGCGGCTGGATGAAGTTTGGAATGAACTGGCCCCGCGCGCAGATGACTGATCGGCAGGTCCAATTCCGCAGCAGCCCTGGAGGCAGCCCCCCATGGACAACGTACGCATTGGAATCGTGGGCTGTGGCGCCATCGCCCAGGTCCACCACGCACCCAATCTCAAGGAGCTTTGGCACCTCTACGACCTCAATTCGGTATGCGACGTTTCCGCCCAGGCGGCGGCCCATGTCGCGGACCGCTTTGACGTGCCCGCCCACTTCACCGACTATGCCGCGTTCCTGGCGTCGGACATCGAGGCGGTGGTGTTCTGCCAAACCGATCCCAAGACGGATTATGTGCTGCAGGCGCTGGATGCCGGCAAGCACGTCTTTGTGGAGAAGCCGGTCTGCTTCAACCTGGACGAAATCTCGGCCATGGTGTCAGCCCAGGAACGGGCCGGAGTGGTCGGCCAGGCCGGCTACATGAAGGTCTACGACCCGGCATTTGAAGTGGTGGCTGCGGAAGCCGCGGATATGGACGTGCGCTTCGTGCAAATCCATCACCTGCACCCGACCAACGATCTGCATTTGGCCCAGTTCGATGTCCAGCGTTTCGACGATGTGCCGGCAGCCATCATCCAAGAGACCGTTGCCGCGCGCCAGGCCGCCTTGGTCCACGCTCTTGGTACCGCTCCTCCAGACGGTGTGGCAAGGGCTTTCTTCCTGCTGTCCGGAAGCATGATCCACGACCTTTACGGTTTGCGCCACATCATGGGCGTGCCGACCAGAATCCACAATGTGGACATCTGGCAGGAGGGACGGGCGGTGACCTTCCAGGTGGAGTATGCCAACGGGGCCCGGTGCAACGGCACCTGGATCGATCTGCCGGATCTGTGGGACTTCAAGGAGACCCTGGAAGTGTGCGCCGACGACAAGCGCGTCACGCTTAAGTACCCCACGGGCTTTTCGCGGGGCCAGCTGTCCGAAGTGACGGTGCAGGAGATTGACGCCAACGGCATGACGGTGGCGCGGACCCCCGCCATTGATTGGGCCAGCGCCTTCATCCGCGAGATGCAGGCGTTTCACGGTTGCATCAGGGAAGGCCGGGAGTGCCGCACGCCCCTGTCCGAGGTGCATCACGATGTCGGCCTGATCATCAACCTGATTAAGTCCCACTTGGGGATCGGCTGAGCCGGACACCTTGAATTCGTCTAACGGAGGTGTGCGCATGCCGTTGTTGGAGCAGGTTCGCATCGCGACCGGGACCATCGAATCCGCCGCACTGCCGACAGGCCTGCAGTTGGACCCGCACTTGGGACTGGTCTGTGTTCCGGAACTCTCGGGCCAAGTGGTCCACAATGCCCGCGATCCCGAAAAGGGCCTGTTCGAATCCAGGGGCGTGCGCATGGCCAACGGGGACTATCTGCTGATGTTTCCGGACGGCAACCACTATGGTCGGACCCACGAAAAGGACAACGACATGCTGGCCTACCGATCCCGGGATCGGGGACGCACTTGGGAAGGGCCGCAGCTGGCGTTTGACATAAACTACAGCCAGCACGGGTTCATTCCCTTGCATCCGGCCGGCTCCGAACGGGTGTACGCGTTTGGAACGCAGCCGATTCCGGGCATGTGGACACGGGAACGCGGCCAGCAGGAGAATGCGCCCATCGGATTCCGCTACTCCGACGACCACGGCCATGCCTGGTCCGAGGTCAGACTCATACGCCCGGCGAACGATCCCGGGTTCCGCGGCATGTCCGTCATGCGCATGACGGAGACTGCGCGCGGCACCTGGCTGGTGGGGAGCCACGAGGGCGACTGGAGCTACAAGCCGCTCATCACCAGGCAGTATGTTCTGCGGTCCGAGGATCGCGGCGACACCTGGGATTTGTTGCCGGGTGTGCGGCATGGAGGTTGGCATGCACCGCCCATGGGCCGCATGGACGAGGGCCGCCCGTTGGCTGCCGAGGGCGACGAGGTGTATTTGCTGGCCCGCACCCCCACAGGTCGTCTCTGGGACCTGCGCAGTCAGGATGATGGCAGGACCTGGTCCGATCCCAAGCCGACGTCCATGGTGCACCCGGATGCACCGCCCATGCTGTTCCCCCTGTCCGACGGTGGAACCTGGGTCAGCATCCATCACAATGTCCACACCCAGGGCCACTATGTGGGTCTGGCCGGCATGATGGATGGGATGTACGATCGGGGACAGCTGTGGGCGTCCCTGTCAACGGATTGGGGCCGGTCCTGGAGCGAGCCCGGGTTTCTGTGCACCATGGCCCGGCAAACCGACCTGGGTTCACCGTTTCGCAACTACCAATGTTCCTACGTCGACGGGTTTGCCGACGAAGGGGTATTGAATCTGTTCATGTCCCAGTCCTGGCAACGCGTCCTGCACATGCAAATCCGGGAATCCGAACTGAACCACCTGCCCATAAAACGCGATCTGGGGGTCTGAGGTGCCCGCCATGGATACACAATTCGATTTCGAGCGCGATGGTTGTCTGCTGGTCCGGAATGCCGTGCCATCTGCGGATCTGGATCCGTTGATTGCGCATATCGAGGAAGCCATCGACGAATACGCCCAAAGCCTGCGGGCCCAGGGCCAAATCAGTGATATTCACGAGGACCTGCCGTTCCCGGACCGTCTGGTGGCCCTGAACCGAGGCACCGAGGAGCGGTTGCGCAGCTGGAACAACATCGCGATGGGGGAGGGACTGTACAACGTCATCTGCCACCCCGGTATAACCCGTGCGCTGTTGCCGATCCTGGGTCCCGGCTTTGGCTTCAACGGCGACTACCATGTGCGGCCCAAGCTTCCCAACAGTTCGTACACCGCGTTTCCCTGGCACCAGGACAGCCAGTACTACGGCGCGGACAGCCAGCATGCCCTGATTGTCACAGTCTGGATTCCGCTGGTCGATGTCGATGAGCGGAATGGTTGCCTGCAGGTCATGCCGGGCAGTCAAACCTGGGGGCTTCTGCACGGCAAGCGCGGCGCGGACATGAACATGCGCACCAACCGCGACATCGACTCCATGGGCACGGCCGTGCCGCTGCCCATGCGCAAGGGCGACATCTTCCTCTTTTCGAATCTGACCTTCCACAAGAGCACCCTCAATCTCACAGACGCCGTGCGGTGGAGCATCGACATTCGGTATTCGCGCACCCTGGACGAACACGAACTGTCGGAACAGGTTGTTGACAGCGAGATGTTCATGCAGAACCAGCTGGCTCCCAATCGCGCCCGGATTCCTCTGGCCGGGGAGGCCAGGCGCCCAACTTGGGACGAATGGCGCGCGGAACTTGTGGCGAAGGGCAGCGGTTTGACCAAATCGGTGGCGACGGCCTTCGCCTGACTCCCAAGCCGGCTCCCGGCCGGGGAACCAGATATGTTGATTAGCTCCACTTAGGAAAGGTGCCCATGCACATTCATCCCCGCTCCGTGGCCCACAAGGTGTTCGACATCTGGCGCAGCCCGGGGCGGTTTACCAAGAACCCGGATATTGTCGAGACGCCGTCCGGCGCATTCCTCCTGATTTATTCGGACACCGACGCCCACTGGTCCCAGACCGACCAGGTCATCACGATCCTGGCCAGCGAGGACCGCGGCCGGACCTGGCACAAGCGCGCCGAGGTGGACCGGGCGGTGATGGCGGCCGGCGACCACCGACTGGTCACGCCGCGTCTCAGCCAGTTGGCGGACGGCCGCCTGGCGGCCATTTGCGATCACGACGATCATTCCTTCTTCCACGAGGACCAGCCCACCGGCAACTGGATTTGGTGGAGTGAGGACGAGGGGCATACATGGAGCAGTCCTCGGGAGCCCTCCATCCTGGGCTTCGAGCCGGATCGAATCCTGGATCTTCCGGACGGAACCCTCGGGGTCGGAACGCATCTGATGTTTGGCGAGACACAGGAACTGGGCGAAATCCTGACGGTGTCCGGGGATGGTGGCAACACCTGGCAACGACGCGCCGTGGTGGCCCACGATGGGCACTACCGCTATTGCGAGGGTGGCATCGTTATCATGGACGGGGGCCGGTTGCTGGCCTGCATCCTTCGGGAAAACCATCATGCCGGCACCCCCAGTTTTGTGTCCTTTTCGGAGGACAACGGCCACAGCTGGTCCAAGCCGGCCATGTGCCCCTTCGCCCTGGACCGACCCTATGGCAAGCAACTACCGGACGGACGGGTGTTCGTGACCGGCCGCCACATGAACGGTCCGCTGGGCACCTACGGCTGGTGCGGCGACTTGAAGTCCGAACTCGGTTACCAAATTGGAGGGCCCAGACGCAAGTACCAGGCGCAATTGGTTGGCGGTGAACTGGAAATTCGGAACCTGCCCGGCCATGAGGCCCGTTACTGCCTGCTGCCGCCCGAGAATGCCTTCAGCGAGGTGAGGTTCGCTGCCCGCGTGCGGGTTGAGGGCGGCCCGTCCACGCCGAATTCGTTCATGTCGATATCCCAGCTGGGAGTTGTCCTTCAGATTGGTCCCAACGGCATTCGGACACGTCCGGGGCACGACTTCATGCACCCGGTCGACATGACCCGGTCCCGGGATCTTGAACTCCATCACCGCCGCGGCTGGCTGCAGGTCAAGGTGGATGGCGAGACGGTCATCAACATGTGCATCTTCAGGGAACCCAAACCGGTGGGCAATGCCGTCCGGTCGGGCGACTTGTCGGGGTACACGGCCTGGGGCCAGGCCGATGTGGGCGGGCGCAGTTGGTGGTCCAGGGTGTCCTGCTCCATTCGCAATCGAACGTTGGACGACTTCGATTGGTCGTGGGAGGCATCATCCGGCTTGTTGCCGGATCACTACCAGCGCGAGCGGATGATTCAGATTCACGGCAACCATCCGGACCAGCAGCCGGGTCCCGACCACGGCTACTCGTCCTGGTTGCTGCTGGACGACGGCAGGATTTACTTCACCGACTACACCAACTACGGCGACACCGGCGGCAATTCACATCTTGTGGCCGCCTACATTGAACCGGAGGACATTGCCTGAGTCTGGTCTGGCTGAGGCTGATATGACACAGGGGTGCGCGTCGCGCGGGTTCAGGCACGGGTTCGGCTACCGGTGAATGGTCTGCTTCGCCTCGGAGACCCCGATGGTGTACGGGTACGCGGCCGTGAAGTGGGCACGTGTGGTCCGCCAAGACCGTTGCGTATCGCCGCACAGGGACCGCGGTGCGGTTCGATCACCTGGAATCCGGTATTTCGGCCAGACCGTCAAGTGCCGGCACGATTGCCGTTGTTGAAGCCGACCAGTTGCCGGGACAAGGTGATCAAGTCGGGTGCAACCAGGTCCGCAGCGATGGTTGGTGACACCTCATCGAACTTTGGAGGCGGAGCGACCGGTCCGAATTCCAGAGGCCGGTAAATCCACCCCGTGGCCATGCCGGTGGCGGCCGCAGCCTGCAGATCCCCGACATGGGCCGCCACCATCATGATTTCGGCCGAATTCAGATCCAACAACCTGGCCGCTGTTCGGTAGACGGATGGATCAGGCTTGTACTTCCCGGCCAGTTCACTGGACAGAACGCAGTCCCATTGCCAGCCGTTGGTGCGCGCCAAACCGATCAGCAGCGACACATTGCCGTTGGACAGCGGTGCAAGCAGATGGTGCCGGCGTAGCAGGTCCAGGCCCTCGCCGACATCGGGCCAGGCCGGAAGCCGGTGCCAAACCTTGTTGAGCTCCTGTTTGTCGGTTTCCGTCAGCGTTTCCAAGCCATAACCGGCCAACAATCCGTCCAGGATGGCCCGGTGGATGCCATCGATGGTTTGCCATGACGCTCGTCCGCCGTTGACGGCTGCCATGGCCGGGCCGTAACCCGCACGCCAGTCCAAGGCGAACTGGCTCCAATCCCGTTCGGATCCAACGCTGCGGCCGGCCAACTCCCCGGCCTGACGCACACCCGTGTGCCAATCCACCAGGGTGCCGAAGACATCGAACACCAACGCCTTGATCAAGATGCTTCCGTGTCCATGCGTGTCCTGGAGCTACAGGTCCTGCCAGGTCTCGCCCCAGCGCTCCCGGTAGTACTCCCGCAGCGGCACGTCCTCATCGGTGGGCAGGTAGAAGCCCAGGTGGCTCGACTTGTGGCCGAGCAACTGGCGACCGATCGGTGAACACTTGTCAAGGATCGCCGGCGGCATGGTTTCGTAGTCGATCGGCCGCAGGATGCGGTAGCCGTAGCCGTAGTACAGCGCAATCCTGTCCTGGTTGGAATGGTTTGGCGCCGATGCATGCCAGGTTGGTTGGCCGAAGATGACGGCATCCCCCGCTGCGACCTTCAATTCCATGCCTCCGACCGGATCACCCCCGTTGAGGAACGACGGACCGCCGTCCATCCGGTTGGAACCCGGTACCACCATCAAGGCCCCCATGTTGCTCTCTTTCAGATCGCGCAGGAAGTACCCCACCTTGAGCGTGGCCAGGGCCCTGCGACCATAGAAGCCGATACCCGGTTTGCCGCCGTCGGGATGCCATCCAATCGCCCTTCGTTCAGGATCCGGCGGCACCATGATTAGATGCGAGGTGAAGAGCTGGAGGTTGAAGTGCTGCAGGAAGCGGACTGCCTTCGGGAACGTGGTCGGGCATTCCAACAGGTCAAGAAAAGCTTCGTGCTTGTCCACCACCGGGCGAATGTTGAGACCATAGGTGGCGCTCCGGTGTTCCGACCGCTCGAGGTCGGCCTTCAACTCCATGATGACGTCCAGGAGGTGGTCGACCTGGTTGGTGTCGAGAGCGTTTCGGACCACGATGAATCCGTTCCGGTTGAAAGAGTCGATCTGCTCCTGGGTCACCTCCTCGCCGGCCTCGAACTCGAAGTCCAAACGCGTCTTCAGTTCGCTTTCCATGGGAATGTCCCTCAGTTCCTGCCTGATTGGTTCTCCGGATGCCGCGGCGGCTCCACAGTTCGGGCGTATCGTACGGGTGTCTAGAGTCCCTGTACCACCCCGTTCCGCAGAATGCCGATCGAGCTGATTTCAACTTCCATGCTGTCTCCCGGCTTGAGGAATACCGCGGGTTCCCTGGCGGCGCCGACTCCGCCAGGTGTCCCCGTCGAGATAATGTCACCGGGGTCGAGCGTGATGACACGGGCGATATCGGCAATCAGGTCCTCCACCCGGAACAGCAGGTGCTTGGTGTTGGAGGACTGCATGGTTTCGCCGTTCAGCCTTAGTGTGATGTCGAGACTGTGCGGGTCGGGCACGTCGTCGCTGGTGACGACCACCGGACCGATCGGGGCAAAGGTGTCCGGTGACTTGCCCATGACCCACTGCGAGGTGCGTTGCTGCAGATCCCTGGCGCTCACATCATTGAGGCAGGTGTAACCGCCGACATGGTCGAGCGCGTCCTCCTTGGCCACGTTGCGTGTCGTCTTGCCGATGACGACGGCGAATTCCGCTTCGTAGTCGACCTTGGTCGAATAGGTCGGGAGATGGACGTCGGCCTCGGGGCCGACAATCGTATTGGCATACTTGGCAAAGACGACGGGAAACTCGGGCGTCTCGGAGTTGGTTTCCTCTATGTGATCCTTGTAGTTGATCCCAATGCACAGGATCTTGCCGGGATCGGGAATCGGCGGGCCGATGTCCACCCCGCTTGGGTTCAGAACGTTTTCGGACGAAATCCCGGCGGCCGCGGCCTTGACTCGCGCCATGCCATCCGGTCCCGCGGTGAAGAGGCCCTTGATGGTGGTCGGGATTTCGGCATCGGCCTTGCATACGTCGGCGATCGATCCGTCGTCCTGCAGGACTCCGAGCCGACTTTCACCGCCATCCGAAAACGAAAGGAGTTTCATTGCATGCTCCTGAATGCCTGTTCGGCACATTGGTCAGAGGAAACTGGACCGGATCTTACCCCAGCCGGATGCTGGACCCTGCCCGCGCCTGGCATACCGCGGGGTGCAAACAGCCTGTCTCGCCCCGGCAACGTTGCTGGGCCACGGGTTTGCCGGTTTCGAGGCCGCGTTTGCCCTGTCGGCGCGTGTAGCGGGCGACTTTCTCCGTGATGCATACTGCGCCGGGCAGGAATCCGTCCACAAGCAAGGAGTATCCCCATGGCATCGATGCTGGAAATTCCGCCGGGAATGAAGATTGCGGCCCAGATGTCGCCCGAACCGTCGGAAGAAGACCTTGCATTCGTGCGGCAGATGGGTGTGGACTACGTCGTGCTCTGGACGACCGGAGAAAATGCCCATTACGACTATTATGCGTCCCGCCGTCGTCTGTTTGAGAACCACGGCCTGAAGATTTATGGGTTCGGCAACTCGGATGTCCACAACCAGGATGCGATTGTGCTCAATTTGGAGAACCGGGATGCCAAGGTTGCCGAGTACAAGAATCACTTGCGCGCCTTGGGCAAGGCCGGAATCCCGTACACCACCTATGCACACATGGCCAACGGCATTTGGAGCACGGAACGGGAGTTGACTCGCGGTGGCGCGGACGCCCGCGGGTTCAATCTGGCGACGGCGACATCGGGTCGTTGGCAGGACCAGAGATTCCAACTGCCGTTTTCGCATGGTCGGCGGTACACCGCCGACGAAATCTGGAGCAACTACGAATCATTTGTGGCGGAAGTGGCGCCGGTGGCGGAAAGCGAAGGTGTGCGCATTGGCATTCATCCGGACGATCCCCCCCAGCCGGAACTGGCCGGGGTACCCCGATGCATTTTTTCCAGCCATGAAGGCTACGATCGGGCTTTGCAGGTGGCGGACAGCCCCAACGTGGGAATCTGTTTCTGCATCGGCTGCTGGTTGGAAGGCGGCAGTCTGATGGGCAAGGGCGTGGAGGAGTCCATCCTGGACTTCGGTGGCCGCAGCAAGATTTTCAAGGTGCACTTCCGGAATGTGGATGCCCCGTTGCCCCACTTCGTGGAAACGTTTGTCGACGACGGGTACTTCGACATGTACAAGGCCATGAAGGCACTTCAACAGGTCGGGTTCGACGGCGTGCTCATTCCCGATCACATTCCCAACATGGCCGGCCATCCGCGGGTCGGCACGGCCTATACCATTGGTTACATGAAAGCCTTGGTCCGGCGCGCGGAGGAGGAGGTGCGGCCATAGATGGGAGCACGCAGATCCGAAACCGGATCATGTCTTCGGGTCCGTGCGACTGCCGGATCGGCTCGCCGGATCGTGGTTCCAGCCGCGCAACAGGACGCAACCGGGTGTTGACACATGATTGAAATGAGGTTGGCTGCCGACAAGGCGGTCCAGTGCATCGAAAGGCCGGTGCCGGCGGCAAGGGGGGACTGGGTGCTGGTGAAGTTGCTGAGTGTCCCCATGTGCAACGAGTACCATGGCTACGCCGAAGGCAAGGCCGCGGGTGTGTTGGGGCATGAGGCGGCCGGCGTTGTGGAGGACCCGGCTGCCTCGGGTCGCTTCAAGGCCGGGGATCGAGTGGTGGTTATGCCTCAGCTTCCCTGCGGACACTGCCGTGTCTGTCTGGAAGGCGAGTACATCCATTGCCGGCAACAACGGGCGGCGGAGGCCGAATTGGAAGGCGATGCCGCTGCCGGTACGTTTGCCCAGTACATGCTCAAACCTGCCGACCAGCTGGTGTCTGTGCCTGATGCCATGCCACTGGACCACGCGGCCATGGCCTGCTGCGGCTTGGGACCTTCCTTCGGGGCGCTTGAGCGAACGCAGGTGGATGGCGATACCGCCGTCCTCGTCTCCGGCCTGGGGCCGGTGGGGTTGGGTGCCGTCATCAACGGCAGGCATCGCAAGTCGCTGGTTGTGGCCAGCGATCCCAATCCCTGGCGGAGGCAACTGGCCTTGGACCTGGGCGCGGACCATGTCATTGATCCGAGTCGCGACGGGGCCTTGACGGAAGTCATGGATTTGACCGGCGGGCGCGGTGCCGATGTCGCCATCGAGTGTTCCGGCACGGTGCCTGGACAGGAGTTTTGCATTGAGGCTGCCGCAGTCAAGGGCCGGGTGGCTGTGGTCGGCTCCTCCAAGGGGTACGCGTCGGTTCATCTCGGCGGAGCCGTCCTTTTCAAGGGCCTTACCATCATCGGATCCTGGCACTACAACCGGTCCTCAACGCATCGCCTGCTCGAGCAGATTGGGCTTGTCGGCGATTCAATCGATCGCATGATCACCCACAGATTTGCGCTGACGAACCTCAAGGAAGCCTGGGAACTGCAATGCACCGGCCAATGCGGGAAAGTGGTGTTGCAACCTTGGTAGACCATGGGCCTGGGGCCACAGGCGCGGAACTTGTATGAAGCAGCCGAATTCCTCTCCCGTCGCGTCGTCGCTGATTGATTTGACGGGACTTTCCATACTGATCACCGGAGGGGCTGGCGCCATCGGGCGCGTGATGGTCCGGGTATTGGCGGAACACGGCGCGCAGGTGCGCGCAGTGGACATTGAACCGGTGGACAGAATCAGGGCGGCACTGGCCGGTGCCGGTGTTGTTGACGAGGGAGTTGACAGCTCGCAGGTCGACTGTACGTCGGAAACCGAGGTGAACGCGTTCTTTGCTGAACTGGCCCGTACGGAACAGATGCCGCATGTTGTCTGCTGTCATGCCGGATTGGTGCGGCCGGGCCCCATCGAAACCTTCGGCACGAAGGATTTCGAGGAAACACTCGACTTGAATCTCGGATCCGCGTTCCTGGTGTCCCGGGCCGCTGTCGAACAGTGGCTGGCGATGGACATGCGCGGCCACCTGATCTACACCACCTCGTGGGTTCAGGACGTGCCATGGCCCGAGATTACGGCCTACACCGCCAGCAAGTCGGCTCTGCGCACCCTGATGCGGGGATTTGCCCGGGAACTGGCCGGCCGCGGCATTCGCGCCAATGCCGTGGCACCCGGCATCGTTGGCGTGGGCATGGCCAAACGGCAATGGGACACGGATCCCTCCTACCAGGCCAGGGCCCGGAAGGCCATTCCCCTGGGCGAGATGCAAACCCCGGAGTCGGTAGCCCACGCCTTTCTGTTTCTGTGTTCCCCAATGGCTTCCTACATGACTGGTTCGGTACTGCTGGTCGACGGCGGCTGTAGCCTCTACCCTATGGATTGAACCGGAATTGCCTACGGCTTGGCAAACCGGTTGCTTGACATGCCTGCTTGGCGGGATGCCCATTCCGTACAACCTTCATGCAAAAGGAGATTGCCGTGATTTCGGACTCTCAGGTACAGCATTTCAGGGACTTCGGTTATACGGTCGTGCCCGGCCTTTTCGACGAGCGCGAGGTGGCGGCCCTGCTGAGCGAACTCGAGCGCTTCAAGCGGGAGGGACTTGGCCGCAACGTTTCAACCGATCCCGATGCCAAGGTCAACTACCAAATTATTCCGCTCAACGACAAGAGCGACCTGATGCGGGCCTTGCCGTTTGCGCCCAAGGTGGTTGCGTGCATTTCCGCCCTGATTGGCGATCCGTTCGTGCGCCACCTTGATCAGATTTTCCTGAAGCCTCCCGGTCTCGGCAGCGGTACCGACTGGCATCAGGACAACGCCTACTTCAGGCTGCAGGATCCGACCAAGGGCACGGCCATGTGGATCGCGCTCCATGATGCCAACATTCAAAACGGCACGCTCCATGTGATTCCGAACAGCCACCGGATGGCGTTCGACCACACGCGCGATCCCGATTCGGACCACCATATCCACATCGAAGGGGTGGAGGGCGAAGAGGTGCCCTGCGAGGTGTTGGCAGGCAGTGCGGTGTTCTTCAACTACGGGACGGCCCACGCCACCAAGAAGAACAATTCGGACCGCGAGCGTGCAGGATTGGCCTTCCACTTCTTCAACACGGACTACGGAGAAGGGGTTCGCATGGGCGGGGATGGTATCGAAGTCGCCGTGACTGGCGCCGCGGCTACCGGGGGCCTGAAGGAATACGGAGTGCAGGTGGCTGGAACCTGGGATTACGAGGTTGATCTGCACTCATAGCGATTTGGCCGACATCGGAATCCGATGCGGTGGCTTCCAGACTCGTCGCTGACTGTCCCAAGGCGGGCACGGCCACCGGCATTTGTGGGTTTGACCCCAGAGGCTTCCACGTAGCCTGAGCCGCAACCACAAAGTCGGGCCGGACGAGGCCTGGTGCAGTGCGTCCTTGCAAGACAGCCTGTTGGGGCTTCCGGCGGAGGCGGATTGCAGGTTCCCCTGAGCTCAACCCTTTGGTGCCTGCGTCCGACTCTGGCTATAATCCGGGAGTCCCGCGTGCTGTGCGCTGGTTCGACGCAGGTTCGACCCGGTCACCGCATGCATTTTTTTTGCCCATTTCCATGGCTTTGCCAAGGAGAACACGCCCGTGTCGAACGACAACTTGCCGAGCTACACCAATCCTGAGACCGTGGTTCTTCACTCCGGCTATCGTTCGGACCCCTCGACCGGTGCGGTGGCCGTGCCGATCTATCAAACCACGTCCTATCAATTCAACGACACTCAGCATGCCGAGAATCTGTTCGCCCTGAAGGAATTGGGCAACATCTACACGCGCATCATGAATCCGACCTGTGATGTCCTGGAAAAGCGCGTGGCGGCCATGGACGGTGGCGTTGGGGCACTGGCTCTCTCGTCCGGTCAGGCCGCGTCGACCTTTGCGATTCAGAACATCGCCCAGGCCGGGGACAACGTGGTCAGTTCCACGGACCTGTACGGCGGAACCTGGAATCTCTTTGCCAACACGCTGAAGACGGCAGGCATTGAGGTGCGGTTCGTCGATCCGGCGGATCCCGAGGCCTTCCGACGTGCCTCGGATGACAAGACCCAAGCCTATTACGCCGAGTCCCTGCCGAACCCCAAGCTCCAGGCTTTTCCCATCGCTGAAGTGGCTGCGATCGGTGAGGACCTGGGCATCCCGCTGATCGTGGACAACACCGCCTGCCCGGTGATTTGCCGTCCGTTCGACCATGGCGCCCACATCATCGTCTACTCCAGCACCAAGTACATTGGCGGCCACGGCACGTCCATCGGCGGCGTGCTGGTTGACAGCGGAACGTTCGACTGGGAAAAGCACCAGGACCGATTTCCCCTCCTGTCCGAGCCGGATCCCAGCTACCACGGTGCAGTTTGGATCGAGGCGGTCAAGCCTCTGGGCCCGATTGCCTACATCCTCAAGGCCCGCGTCACCCTGTTGCGGGACCTCGGTTCATGCATGAGCCCGTTCAATGCCTTCCTTTTCCTGCAAGGGCTCGAGAGTCTGCCCCTGCGCATGGAGCGCCATTGCGAAAACGCGGCCAAGGTGGCCGACTACCTGACGGGCCGCCAAGGCATTACCAAGGTCATCTATCCGTCCTTCTTCGAAGGCGAGGAGCGCCGGCGCGCGGACACCTACATGACCGGGGGCCTCGGAGCCTTGGTCGGGTTTGAACTGACCGGGGGCCGTGATGCAGGACGTCGGTTCATCGACAACCTGAAGATGATCTACCACGTTGCCAACATCGGCGATGCCCGCACGCTGGCGATCCATCCGGCGACCACAACCCACAGTCAGCTGTCGGCCGAGGAACAGGCCGCCACCGGAGTCAACGAGAACTACGTGCGCCTGTCAATCGGCATTGAACACATCGATGACATCATTGCGGACCTGGATCAGGCCCTGACCGCGGCCATGTAGCTCATCCTGTAAGGGAGCCCATGACTAACTGATCCGGAGGACGTCCTGCTTGCTGCTCGGCAGCATCCGCTTCCTTGGATTGGTTGCAAAAAGCCCGGTGCGAATGCACCGGGCTTTTGGGTCTAGTGGGGGTTGGCGCGAGGCACTATACGCACTTTGAAAAGAGTGCTCCAGCCTTCCTCCGGCCTACTCCTTCTTGAGGACCAGCATTCCGGTTGCCGTCTCTTCCACCCGGCGGCCCTCGGGCAGTTCGTCAACCGCCTTTTCGGGACGCACGTCCCGCGAGAAGAAGTAGAGCTTCGTTACCTTGCCCGTCTTCGTGGCACGCTCGTTGGCGTGAAGGTAGTAGGTAACACCCTTCTTGTTCTTGTGCGAATAAGCCATTGCAGTCTCCCAAATGCAGTTGGTCTCCAGCCAGGAGGGTCTTGGAGTAAGGACATTCATTGTACCCCGTACGCCGACTCAAGCCGACGCGCAGGCGGTGCCAGTTGTCGCGACTCGGCACGGGCGGCCGTCGGGGCTGACCAGGCTGTGAGGAGTCGGGATGCCGTCATTGGCTGTTCTCCGCGACCCAGGCGTCAAGTTGCCGTTGTACTTCGTTGATGATGACCTGTGCACCGGCCTCGTTCAGTTTCCGGGAGACCTCCGCGGCCTGGTCGGCCTAGCTCTCCCAACCCCCACTCAGTGGGCTTCATGAGCTCGTCCCGGACGGCTACAACCTGGGCGATTTCGGTTTCGCTCGGCGTGCGATCGACGACAAAGCCAAGTGCCCGCGACGGACACGCTGTGTCGTTCATGATTTTGGTGGCTTCCCAGGCTTCCGGCTGGCCGAAGCATGGACCGGTGCATCCGGTGAACGATCAGGCTTGGTCCGGACGGTATTCGTCGTGGTACAGGAAACAGGCACTCTGTTGGGAGGCCTTGGTGTCCGCGGTCACGAAGGGGGGACGCTGGTGGTGGCAGATGTCCATGGCATGTGGACAACGGGCCTCGAAGACACAGGCCTGTTCGGAAAAGACAAACTCGGACGCGTCGACCGCGTACTCGCTTCGCTCCTCCTGCCACCGGTGGTGCGGGTTGTGGCTGGGGACCGAGTCGATCAGCAACTGGGTATAGGGGTGCGACGGATTGAGTACCACCTGGTCCATGTCGCCGTGTTCGATCATCCGGCCCCGGCACATGACCATGATGCGGCCGCCCAGATAGTACGCGGTGGCCAGATTGTGCGTGATGAAGATGGAGGAAATGCCCTGATCCCTGAAGTCGAGGAGAATGTTGAGGAACAGGGCCCTGAGCGCCGCGTCGATCATGGAGATGGGTTCGTCGGCTACGATGAGCTTCGGCTTCATCATGTAGACGCGGGCCAGCATGACCCGCTGCCGCTCGCCGCCCGACAGCTGGTGGGGATAGCGCCCCAGGACATCCTGCGGCCTCAGATCGACGGCCCGCAGCGCATCCTCGATCAGGGCTTCGGCGTCGCTGTCGTTGGACGCCAGCGCGAACTTCCGGACCAGGACCTTCAGCACGCGGTCGATGCGGTAGAACGGATTGTAGGTGGCGTACGGATCCTGAAACACCGGTTGAACCTCGCGCCGAAAGGCGTGCCAGTCCGCGCGGCGGAAGCCGGCCAGATCGCGGTTGCGGTAACAAACCGTCCCGGATGCGGCCTGTTGCAACCCGAGGATGGTGCGGGCCAGCGTGGATTTGCCGGATCCGCTCTCGCCCACAATCGTGACCAAGGTTGGTTCGGACGGGATCTCGAACGAGACATCGTCGACCGCCACGGTGGTCTTGTTGCCCTGGAACAGGCCGGTGTCCCGGAACACGACCGACAGCCGGTCCACGGTCAACAGGACGTCTTTCATGCCGGACTTTGCTCCAGGTCGATGTCCGGATCGAAGAGATGGCACGTCACCTTGCGTCCAGTGTCCAGCTCAATCGTGCGGGGTGTGACGGTACTGCACGCCGGCACGGCATCGGGACACCGCGGATGAAAGCGGCACCCCGGTGGCCAAGCCAGCGGGGAAGGAGCCATGCCGGGGATGGAATCCAGCCTTTCGCGGGGGCCGCCAAGGGCCGGGATCGAGTGGATCAACCTCTTGGTATAGGGATGTTGCGGATTGTCGAAGATTTCGTAGACCGTGCCGAGTTCCATTACGACACCGGCATACATGATGGCCATGCGATCCACCAGTTCGGCGTGTACGGCCAGATCGTGGGACACGAAGATGACCGTGGCTCCCATCTGATCCCGCAGGTGGGCAATGGTTTCGAGGACGGCCCTCTGTACGTTGACATCCAGGGCCGTGGTCGGTTCGTCGGCCATGACCAGCGCCGGTTGCAGCAGCATCGCCATGGCGATGCAGACCCTCTGCTTCATGCCTCCGGACAGTTCGTGCGGATACAGACCGCCCAGCGACTCGGGCAGGCCGACCATCTCCAGGGCGGCCGCAATGTTGCGACTGACTTCGTCCTGGCCACCGGGTTCGTGGTGCATCACCACATCCGTCATCTGGTCCCGGATCCGCATGACCGGGTTGAGGGAGTTCATGGAACCCTGCGGAATGTACGACAGGTGCTTCCAGCGGATCTCGCGCATGGCGTGATAGTCGAGCTGCACGAGATCCAGACTCCGCTCCGGATCCTCGGGAAACGGACGGAACAACGCGGTCCCGGAACGGATATGGCCGGGAGGTTCGATCAGGCGCAGAATGCCCTCCACCAACGTGGACTTGCCGCATCCCGATTCCCCGGCAAGACCGAAGATCTCGTTGCGATGCACCTCAACGTCCACGCCATCCACCACCTTGTACGACCCGCGTACACTGTCGTAGTGGATCCGCATGTCCTCAATGGTGAGGAGGGGTCTTGCGTCCGTCATTGTCAGTCTCCGGTTACGGACCGCAGACGCGGGTTGAACGCGCTCTCAAGACCGATGTTGATCAGGTTGAGCGCAACGAAGAACGCGATCAGGCAACTTACCGGTGCAAACAGGATCCACCATTTGCCAATGGCCAGGACCCCGGACTGTACGGATTGCTGGACCATGAGGCCCAGGGTGTTGATGCTGGCCGGCCCCAGGCCAATCAGCTGCAGGCCGATTTCGGCCAGCATGGCGGAGCTCATGCCCACGGCCACGGACACCCCCAGAAACGGCAGCAGGTTCGGCAGGATTTCCAGGAAGATGATGCTCATGTCGCCCTGATCGCTGGTGCGGGCCAAGTCCACAAAGGGCCGTTGCTTGAGCGTAAGCACCTGCGAGCGGATGATGCGCGTGGTGAACGGCCAGGCGAACGCGGCCAGCAGCAGGGACATGACCGGAATGCTGATCGTGGGCAGAAAGGCCGCCAAGGCGATCAGCAGAGGCAGGCTGGGAATCACCAACACCATGTCCGTGCCGGTGCGCAGCACCGCATCGACCCATCCTCCCTTGTAGCCGGCGATGAATCCGAGCGAAATGCCGATGCCGGTGGCGGTGCAGCCCGCGATCAGGGCAATCAGCATCGAAACCCGAATCCCGAGAAACAGCAGGGCCAGCATGTCCCGGCCCAGCTTGTCGGTGCCCGCAGGGTGGCGCGGCGAAGGATCGGCGTACGGTTCGAAGGTGCCCATCGACATGGGGGACACATCGGGATTTTGGAGCGCAAGCTGGCTCAACCACGGCTGCAGGACGGCGATGGCCAGCAACACCGCGAGCATGATGCCGCCCACGCGGAAATAGCCGCTGCGTTTCCAGGCGTCAACGACGAACATGGCACCGTCAGTCACTCAACTGGATTCTGGGATCGATCAGGGGCAGGAACAAGTCGATGATGAACGTGGCTGCCAGCACCACCGTGATGCTCATGAGCACAATGCCCAAAATCAGGTTGTAGTCGAGGAGCCGGATGGCCGAGAGGAAGAGCGATCCCATCCCGGGATAGTTGAAGATGATTTCGACCAGGTAGAACCCGTTCAGCACGAAGCCCAGGGACAGCGCCAGACCGGTGATTTGGGGCAGCATGGCGTTGCGCAGCACGTAGCGCATCAGAATGTGGGATCGGCGCAACCCCTTGGCATGGGCAAACTGAAGATAGTCGTCACCGAGGATGGTGGTCACCAGGGAGCGCGTCGAAATCAGCGTGCCGGCCACACCCACCATGACCACCGCCATGGCCGGCATGATGGCATAACGGGCCACGGAGAGCAGGAAGCGGGGATTGAGCAGGTCCTTTTCGATGCCGGGATCGTACGCGCCCTTGGTGGGCAGCAACACGAACCAGTACCCGAATAGGAAAAGGGCGAAGAGTGCGGTGAAGTAGGAAGGAATCTGCGATATGACCAGCGAAAAATTGATCAGGAACTGCGAGGCGAAGTTGTCGCGGAAGGTGCCGATGATACCGCCCACGACGAAGCCCAGGATCCACGAGATGATGGTGGACGTACCGAGCAGCCAAAGGGTCCAGGGCAGCTTCTCCAGGATGTGTTCCACGGCCGGCTTGGGGAAGTTGATGAACGAAGGTCCCAGGTCGAACCGGATGAACACGTTGCCCAGAAACCGCCAATACTGTTCGGGCAGCGAACCGTCGATGCCCAGCCTGGCCTTCATCTCCGCGGCCATGGCCGCGGCATCGGCCGCATCAACCGTCTGCGAAAACTGCTGTTCCAACTGCTGCAAATAGGCCGACACGGGGTCGCCCGGGATCAGGTGGAAAAAGAAGAAAGCCAGTGTGAAGGCGCCCCAGATGCTCAGGAGGAACATCAGCGCCCTGGTAAGCACGTAGGCGAGGATCGGCGTCATCGCACCTTTCGGTTCGGGGCTGGGCGGGCCGGGCGCAGAGGAAGGCCCGAAGGCGGAACAGTTCGGTGGCACTGCTTGACAAGCGGACTGTATACTACAACCACCACGCGTCGAGAGCCCCGGAGCCAAGCCGCTGTGGTCACTGGCATCGCGCCTTTCTCCTCTCTGCAAAGCCGAAACCCATCATGAGTTCTGCCTCTTTTCGCGCCGGGATTGTCGGGGCCGGCGGCATCGCGCGCGCCCACCTGCGGGCCCTACAGACCCTCGATCATGTGGAGGTCGTGGCGGTTGCGGATGTCGTCCCGGGCAAGGCTCGGGAAATGGCCGACCTCCACGGCATTCCCCAAGCGTTCGACTCGCACCGGGATTTGGTGGCCCTGGACGATTTGGATGCGGTCCATGTGTGCACGTTCAACCAGGCGCACCGCGATCCGACCGTGGATGCCCTGAATGCCGGCAAACACGTGATTGTGGAAAAGCCCATGGCGGCCCGCCTCGATCACGCCACGGACATGGTCAAGGCCTCGCGCGACAATGACCGGTTGCTCATGTGCGCCATCAAGACCCGGTTTTCCGACGATTTGATGACCGCGCGCGAAGTGGTGGAGAGCGGCGACCTCGGGGCCATCTACTATGCGGAGACCGTGGCCCAGCGCCGCCGGGGCATTCCCGGCCGCACGTTCATCTCCGAGCAGACCGCCGGGTTCGGCGCGACGGCCGACATTGGGGTCTACGCCCTGGATGCCGTGCTTTGGCTCATGGATCATCCGCAGCCGGTGTCGGTCAGCGGCATGACCCTCACCCACATCGGTTACAGCGGGCCGCCGACCCGAGGTGTGCACTGGCAGTGGGATCCCGAGCAGCTTGACGTGGAGGAGTTTGGAGCCGGCTGGGTTCGTTTCGACAACGGCGCGGCCATGGTGATCAAGTCGGTCTGGGCCATGCACATGGACTCGGTTGGCGAAACGTTCGTGTTGGGCCGGGAAGGCGGCTTGCGGCTGACCCCCGAACTGACCGTCTTCCGCGACAGTTGGGGTGTCCTGTCGGACATCAAACTGGGGGTGGAACCGAGCCATCAGCACGTGCAGTTCCAAAGGGAATGCGAAGCTTTCTATGCCGCGCTCGAGTCGGGAGGGCCCTCGCCGATCGATCCCTGGCAGGCACTGATGACCAACGTGATCATCCAGGGCCTTCTTGATTCCTCCAGGCAAGGGGGGCGCGAGGTTCCGGTTGCGATGCCGCTGCCGCCTCCCTGAACGGTGGTTGAGTTTGGGCAGTATGCGGATCCGTGCTAACTTGAACCGTTCGAAACTTCAATTCAGTGGCCAAGTCGGCCTTCCGGCTTCGGGGTGCGTGCAACCAAGCTTGGTTCGCGCCCATTGTGATGTCGTTTCCCCTTTTGTCAGGAGTAAAGCCATGAAGTTGAGACTGTTCCCACTGTTGTTGGTGCTGTCGTTGGCGGCGTTGGCCGGTTGCGCGGTTGCCCCGCCGACCGATACGGGCGCTGCAGAGGCGGCCGACGAGGGCGTAGCCGGCGAGTACGTTCCCACGCCGCGCAACGAGACCGTCATTGTCAATGAAATCGGCGGCAATTGGGATGTCTGGGAGAGCTACAACTTGCTTGCCCCGAATGCCGCGGCCCCCGGCATCTGGCAGGCGGCCCAGGAACATCTCTTCAACATCAACTGGGCCACCGGCGAGTTTGTCTACTGGCTGGCGGAAAGCTACGAATACAACGACGAATTCACGCAACTGACCATCAAGACCCGGCCCGAGGCTCACTGGAACGACGGCACGTCCTTTACGGCGCACGACGTCAAGTTCTCGATTGAAATGGTGCAGAGCGAGATCGCGTTGCGGATGGGTTCGACCATGCAGGAGTGGGTCGCCTCCGTTGAAGCTCCGGACGACCATACTGCGGTCATCAATCTCACGAAGTCGAACCCGCGCTTCCACATGAACTTTGCCCGGGCCTGGGGTTTCCCGGTGCAGGCGAAGCACGTGTGGGAAGGCAACGACCCGCTTGAGTTCAAGAACTATCCTCCGGTGTTTACCGGTCCGTACAAGCTCTATCAGGAGTTTCCGGATCAGGCGATGAACATCTGGGTCAAGGACGAGAATTACTGGGGCATGGACGGCATGGGTGTTGAAGTAGGGCCGACCTACTACGTCACCCGCCTGGAACGGGTACCGGAAACCGAGATTGCCGATGTCAAGGTCAACAAGATTGATCATCCCCATGCCTTGGGCGACGCCACGTTGATGCAGGCGGCAGTGGAAGCCAACCCGGAAATCCAGTTGGCCGGATGGCGCGATCCGTGTCCACGGGCGATCTGGTTCAACAACGCCAAGTATCCGCTTTCGCTGCCCGAAGTGCGCCACGCCATCAACGCCGCCGTGAATCGGCAGAAGGTGGCCGACCTGTTGTTCGGTGTGCCGACGGTGCCGGCGCGCTTCCCCTGGGCCGACTGGGGCGTGCACGACAAGTACTCCTTTGAGGACATTCGCGCCGAGTTCGAGCTGGACTACGACATCGACCGGGGCAATGCGATCCTTGACGAACTGGGCTTCATGCCCGGGAGCGACGGCATTCGCATCGACGGCGAAGGCAATCCGCTGGAGTTCCAGATCAATGTCCCCGGCTTTGCCAATACCGAGTACAACATCGCCTTCGATCTGTCCGAGGAACTGGCCAAGATAGGCATCAAGGCGACCGTCAAGCGGATCGAGGGCCAGGCCATGTGGGATTCCCTGGACACGGGCAATTTCGACATAAGTTCCCACTGGTTCTGTGGCGACTGGGCCGAGGGGCCGTTGACGTTCTCGGACTGGAAGCACACCAACATCACCCCGATTGGCGAAAAGACCAATACCGGCAACCGGTGGCGCGTCAACATCCCCGAATTGACCGAGGTGATGAACCAGATTGAACAGATGAGCCCGAACGATCCGGCCATCGAGGACCTGTATCGGCAGGCCGTGCGCCTGTACTTCGAACACCTGCCGGGTTTGGCGATTGTGCAGACCACCTACGTGATGCCGTTCAATTGGCACTACTGGGATGGATGGCCGACCTCGGACAATGTCTACGCGGTTCCGTTCACCTGGTGGCCGGAATTCAAGTACGTGATGTTCAGTCTGGAACCGACCGGCAACTGACCTTTCGACTGCAATCCAATTTTGCCGGGACTGTCCGCCACTCGCGGGCGGTCCCGGCACTGAGACGAGGTATGGGTAGCGCGGAGCATTGCCAAGCGTTCCGCATGCCTGCGGCGCCTCACTGCCGACATCCCGGGCGAATCCGTCCGCGGTACTTTGTCCAGGCACCCGACAGGGGCTGCCAATTGCATGGTTGATGGAACTTCAGGGACATGAAGCTCGATATCCCATTGCGCATTCTGGGTAGCCTCGTGCTGCTCGCCCTGGTCCTGCAGCTGGCATCCTGCGGGGGCCGCGCCCGAGAGGACGAGGCTCCGGCCGGTCCACCGCTGGAGGAACCAAAGGAGTTTGAACGACAGCTGAACCCGCCTGTTCCGGTCAGGCTGCGCGACGACGTGCCCGAGCTTGACCTGTATGTGCGCACTTGGCCGAGCCTCGACAAGTTCATGTCCATCAAGGCGGGGGCCGAGACCCACGGCTTGACGATCACCAACACCGAGAACTGGGTCAAGGTGACAGTGCCCGGTTTGGGCCAGAAGGCCTACATTTGTCGGTGCTATTTGGAAGTGATCGACGACTCGATTGATCCGCAAGGGTTGGATGCCCCGTGTGACGCGGAAATTGGAAAGGCCTGCCAGGCCGATATGGACGAACAGTTCGGCAGTTCCCAGCGCAGCGGCTGAGAGACACCCGGAGTCGTTTCCCGCATCCGACGTGGCGACAGGGTTCGGTTCGTTCCCCGGTTCCCCCGGCCAGCCTGCATCGTGTCGGTCTCCATCCAGTTCGGCGACCATCGGGCCATCCACGGGACCGAGAGTCAGAGGATGCCGTACTTTCTGAATGCCTCGGCGGCACCCATGCCGTCCCGAATCGCATTGCGAACCGTGTTTTCGCCCCGGACCTTGTCCCAGGCCAGCGCCAGCACCTCCCGTTCCCTGGCTTGCGGAATGACGCAAACGCCATCCCGGTCGCCAAACAGGAGGTCGCCGGGTTTGACTTCGACCTGGCCTATCATCACCGGGATCCTCCAGGCAACCACCTGGCCCCGCGCACCCTGATCCTGAGCGTAGGCACCTTTGGAAAATGTTGGGAAATCAAGCTCCAGAATGCCACTGGTGTCCCTGTGGTAACCGTTCAGGACGGCTCCTGTGGCTCCCAACCTCCGCGCTCGCAGACTCATCAACTCTCCCCAGAGTGCATAATCCAGGCTGCCTCCCGTCCCCAGATACACTTCATGGGGCCGCAAATCGTCCAATGCATCCATCAGGAGTCCAAACGGCTGTTCCCCAGCGCTGCTCTTGGCCCGGGATCGGTTCACGTCGCGGGACAGCACCGGCACGGCCCGGCCGGCCAGGATCATGGCCGGATCAATGGGCCTCACATCGGCGGGCAGGAACTGATGGTCGAGACCAATCGCATCCATCACATCTCCCACTACGGCTGGAAACAGATGTTCTTTCATCAGGTCCGTCAGTTCGGCATCGGTGGTCCAACGCAATTCCATGGTGGCATTCCTCTTGGGGGGGCGGAACAGATATGGTAATCCGAGGACCCGTTGCCCAAACCAAAAAACCTGTGCATCCAACGACTTCCAACGTGCTGCACCGAACACCAGTGAACCGCCCGGATTGCTGACATGAGGATTCGTGAAATTCGCTGTGCCGGCTTGCGGGGGGCAACTCCGGAAGGCGGCTGGGATGAGGAACTGCAAGCCGACGACTGTGTCCACACGTTGGTGTTGGTTGTCACGGAGGAAGGCCTGACCGGCCTGGGCAGTGCCTTCACGTCGGAAGCGCTGGTCAAGGGTGCGCTTGATTTGGTGTGGCCCTTGTTGCGCGGCGAGAACGCCCTGGAACCGGAACGGGTCGCCGAAAAGCTTCACCAGCACACGTTTTGGACCGGCCGGGGAGGATCGGTAACCCACGCAATCAGCGCCGTTGACATTGCCATGTGGGACATTCTGGGCAAGGCTGTCGGCCAACCCGTTGGGCGGCTGCTGGGCGGCCGGTATCGCGAGACGGTCATGCCCTATGCCTCGGTGCTGATGGACTACCCCGACCGCATGGCCGACGTGCTGTTGCCGCTGCGCGACCAGGGATACCGTGCCATCAAGATGGGCTGGGGGCCCTTCGGTCGGGAAGACAAGGCTTTGGACGAGCGGATCGTATGCGAGTCGCGGTCGCTGGTGGGTGACGACTGCCTGTTGATGGTGGATGCCGGGGCCAGCGACGCCTTCTGGACCAGAGGCTACAAGTGGGCCCTGCGGACCGCCCGCATGCTGGCGGACTACGATGTGGGCTGGTTTGAGGAACCGCTGGTGCCTGACGCCATGGCGGACTTTGAGCAGCTCCGCGTGCATGCGCCCCTGCCCATTGCCGGCGGCGAGGTCCTGACCCGGCGCCAAACCTTCAAGCCTTGGCTGGATCGTGGGTGTTTCGACATTGTCCAGCCCGATGTCACGAAAGTTGGCGGGATTTCCGAGTCCCGGCGCATTGGCCGCATGGCCGAGGATGCCGGGGTCCGTTACATCCCCCACGGTTGGAACACCGCCTGCGGCTTGGCGGCGGATCTCCATCTGGCCTCCGCATTTCCGGGAACGGACTTGGTGGAGTACATAGCAGGTTCGGCCTATGTGGACGAACTCCGGGCGGGGGCCTGGCACCTGGACGCCAACGGGCATCTGGCCATACCGGACAGTCCGGGCTTGGGACTTGAACTCGATCCCGATGCAGTGGCGCACTATACCGGCCAACGCGACTTCCTGAGTCCCTAGACTGGAAACGACGCGCATGGGCACGCGGCTGAATGACAAGACTGCCATCATCTCCGGTGGGGCGTCCGGTATGGGCCGGGCCCAGGCCCGACTGTTTGCCCGCGAAGGAGCTTCGGTCTGCATAGTTGACATAAACCAAAAGGCGGGCGAGGAGGTCGCGGACGGGATCCGCCGGGCCGGTGGGCAGGCGATTTGCTGTCGCTGCGACGTGCGTTCGGCCGCGGACTGGGAGGCGGCTGTTGACGCGGCACTGGACGCGTTCGGCCAGGTAACCACGCTGTGCAACATCGCCGGCAGCAATGTGCGCAACAGCTTTGACGAACAGACCGAAGAGCAGTGGCACTTCATCGTTCAAACCGCCTTGACCGGGGCCTATCTCGGTATCAAGGCGGTGGTGCCGGTCATGCGCAGGTACGGACACGGCTCGATCATCAACACCGGATCCTTGGCGGTGACCCATGCCGGGGGCAATCCCGCCTACTCCGCAAGCAAGGTCGGCATGCTGGGTTTGACCGTCAGTACGGCCGCGGCCTATGCCGCCGATCAGATTCGGTGCAACCTGGTGTCCCCCGGACATGTGGACACGCCCTTCCTCAGGGCCAACGCACCTCACAGCCCCAACGACGAGTCCACCAGCATCAATGTCCCGGAAAATTACCGGCGTCGGCTGGAGGCAACACCCATGGGACGCCTGGTCCAGCCCGAAGACATCGCCCAGGCCTTCCTGTTCCTGGCTTCGGACGAGGCTTCCATGATCACTGGTGCCCACCTCAAGGTGGACGGCGGCGCCGGTCTGGCCGTGTAGGCGACAGACATCGCGCAGGGGCCGGGTCCCGGTGCGGTTGATGTAGGATTCGAAACGCATTCCTTGCTGTACAGAAGGCGTTTTCGGTCGTGATCGACTGTGATATTCACAACGAGGTTCCGCATTTGGAGGAACTGTATCCGTACCTCCCGCAACATTGGGTGGACTATACGGAGGAGTCGTCGTTTGAAGGGCCGGATGCGAACGACTATCCGGAAATGGTGGCGACGACCGTGCATCCCGACATCCGTGACGACTACTTCGGCGACGGACGGTGCAACACGGCGGCGCGCGTCCGGTTGATACAGGACCGGGTGCTGGATCCGCTGGGGATTTCAGTGGCCGTCCTGAACAACGCCTTCAGGGTCCCGTCCATCCACTCCGTGGACCTGGCCGCATCGATGGCCACGGCGGTCAACACCTGGCAGCAGGAGCAGTGGTTGGCGGCCGACAAACGGTTCCGTGCATCGATTGTGGTTCCGAGCCACAATCCCGTGGCGGCGGTCCAGGAGATTCGGCGCTGGCAGAACACTCCGGGTTTCGTGCAGATTCTTCTTCCCGTACGGTCGCATGTGCCCTACGGAGTCCGCAACATGGATTTGCTGTTCGAGGCCATTGCAGACTCCGGACTGCCTGCAGCCATCAATTTCGGAGGAGCTCCCGGTGTGCCCCCCACCGGTGTGGGCTGGCCGCAAACCTATTACGAAATCCATGCCGGCATGGCCCAGGTGTTTCAGTCGCAGGTCATGAGCATGGTCTACGAAGGCCTGTTCGACCGCTATCCGCAACTGCGCATCGTGCTGCTGGAGGGTGGCTTCACCTGGGCACCGTCGCTGATGTGGCGCATGAACAAGGAGTGGAAGGGGTTGAGGCACAATGTGCCGTGGGTCAAGAACTGGCCTGCGGACTATATCCGAACCCATTTTCGGTGGTCGCTGCAGCCGTTGGATGCACCGGATGATCCGGATCAGATGCTCGAGATTCTGGAAATGATGGAAGCGGACGAGCTGTTGATGTTCTCCACCGACTTTCCGCATTGGCAGCAAAAGGAGGTCGTGCCGGGAGTCCCGGACTGGATGCCGGAAGACCTGCGGCAAAAAGTATGTTTTGAGAATCCGCGCGCGTTCTATAGTCTAGAGTGACCGCGGACGGATTGTTTGGATTTGCTGTTGTCCACACCAGTTGCCGATTTGGAGGTCCCGCCATGGCCGTAAGCTTGACAAGCCCACTGCAAGATCGCACCGGTGCCGAAATTGTGCGCACCCCGATCATCGACACGGACGTGCATGTGTACATCCAACCCGACGATCTCGAAAGGCACCTCTCCCCCTTCTGGAGGGACCACTACCTCAATTTCGGTAAGCGCACCTACGACGGCATGCTGTTTCCCCGGTCCATGCCCATGGCCGCCCGGCACGATGCGTGGCCTCCCAATGGCGACATACCGGGTGCGAACCTGGAGTTCACACAGATGCAGCTCCTGGACGAGTTCGACATGGACTACGCCATCCTCACCCCGCTCACCGGCACGGGCGAAGTCCTGAACTTCGATTTCGGGCTGGCCCATGCCCAGGCCGTCAACGACTACCAGATTGAGGACTGGTGTGCGCACGACAGCCGGATGCGCGCCTCGATCATCATTCCCTACGAGGACGGACCGCTTTCGGCCGAGGAGATTCATCGATTGGGCAACCATCCCTCGATGGCGCAGGTGTTCCTGGTTACCCGGACCCGCGATCCCCTTGGCTCCAGGCGCTACTGGCCAATCTACGAGGCGGCCTGTGAATACGACCTCCCGATCGCCGTGCATTTCGGTGGTGTGGGCGGCAGTGGCATCACGGGGGCCGGGTCTCCGACCTACTACATCGAAGATCATGCGGGAATGGCGCAAAGCTTCCAGTCCCAGGTGACCAGCATTGTCAGCCAAGGGTTGTTCGAGATATTCGACAACCTCAAGTTCGTCCTGATCGAGGGCGGGTTTGCCTGGATGATTCCGCTCATGTGGCGACTGGACCGCACTTGGGAAAAGCTGCACAAGGAACTGCCCCGGGTCAAGAAACCGCCGTCCGAATACATTCGCGAGCACATGTGGATCAGTACGCAGCCTATCGAAGAGCCCTTGTATCCGCACCAGTTCAACCAGATGCTGGACCAGTTGGACATGACCGATCGGTTGATGTTCGCGTCGGACTACCCCCATTGGGACTTCGACAATCCGATGCGCGCCATCCCATCCACCGTCGCCGACGCTGCGCGCCAGCGCATCATGGCCGAAAACGCCTCGGAACTGTACGACCTGCCCATCTGATCCCGCAATGCCCAAGTACGCGGTCGCAACCGTTGACGAGATTCCGGCAGGTCAGCGGAAGGTTGTCGAGGTTGCCGGCCGCGTCGTCGGCATCTTCAACCTGGAAGGCGAGTTTTTCGCCCTGCGCAACACCTGCCCCCATCAGGGCGGCCCCCTTTGCAGTGGACGCGTAACGGGATTCCTGCACGGTCAGCCCGGAGCGCTCGTGTACTCCCGGCAAGGGGAGATCCTGCGCTGTCCCTGGCATGGCTGGGAATTCGACATCCGGACGGGGCAGTCGTGGCACAACCCGGCACGCGTGCGCGTGAGGGCCTATGAGGTGTCCGTGAACGACGGACCTGTGGAAGGACCGTACAAGGCGGAATCCTTCGAAGTGGAAGTACGACAACAGGTCGTCTACGTGGACATTCCCGGTGCACCGGACATGCCCGAGGCCACAGGCTCCGGCTGACGATTTCCCACCGATTCAATTCACTCCCATGTTCGGCTGCGTCGCCGAAGGTCTCCATGCGCGTTCTTGTCTACTACCCGTCCATGACCGAGTCGGATCTGGCCCAGGTGCAGGCCGCGGCACCCGATGCCGACATCGTGCACGCCAATTCAGTGGACGAAGCCGCCGCGGCTGCCGGCGGGGCCGAGGCAATCATGGGGTTGATGCCGCAGGATGTTTTCGCACGGGCCAGCTCGTTGAGGTGGTTTCAGTCTGCGTCGGCCGGCCTGGACAATGTTCTGTTCCCCGAGCTGGTCGAGTCCGACGTGACCCTGACCAACATGGCGGGTTTGTACGCCGCCGCCGGTGGAGAGCAGGCTTGGGCGCTTCTCCTGGCACTGGCGCGCGGCCTGCCCGACGCCGTTCGCAGCCATGGTGCCCGCAAGTGGCAGAAGGTTCCCATTGCCGAAATCACCGGGAGGACGATGCTGGTTCTGGGGATGGGTGGCTTTGGGCAGGAGATTGTCAAACGTGGCGCCGGCTACGATCTGAACATTCTTTCGTTGGACCCGGAGAGGACCGAAGCACCCGGCGTGGCCGAAATCAGGATGCCGACCAAGGAGAATCTTCACGCCTTTCTCCAGCTGGCCGACGTGGTGATGGTTGCCTGTCCCTTAACCAGGGAAACCTACCACTGGATTGCCGACGAGGAGTTTGATCGGATGCAGTCCCATGCATATCTTGTCAGTGTTTCGCGGGGCGGCATCATCGATGAAGAAGCGCTGGCAAGAGCATTGCACAATGGGCTGATTGCCGGCGCAGGCCTTGATGTTCAGGAAGTTGAACCTTTGCCGCAATCGAGTCCATTGTGGGATGTGCCGAACTTTTTGATGACGGCCCATCAAGCCGGGTTCTCGGCGGATCGCCACCGCAATGTGGTCCGTTTTTTTGCCTCGAACCTGCAACGGTACGTGGCCGGTGAGCCACTGGCAAACGTATGTGACATGGCCAAGGGGTATTAGCAGCATCGGATCAACGCGCAAGGAGACGATCCGTCTGTCCTGCGCAACTTGGGAATCGGTGTTGTTTCCGAGTCTCGGCTGCGCTCTCCCAGACTACGGGCCGGGGCACCGTTGCCGACTCGGTTGTGCGGCACCGGCAGGTGCTTCGTAGCGCGCCAGACGACATCGGGAACCAGGCAAATGCAAGCCGACCTGTATCTGAAGGACGCGTTGGTCGTCACGGAGACCGGGGAATTTCGCGGCGGCGTGGTCGTGAAGGACGGTGTCGTGTCCCAGGTTGTGGCCGGGTCTCCCGATATCCAGGCCACAACCTGCCTTGAACTGCAAGGTCGTGTGCTGTTGCCGGGCCTGGTGGACGGCCATGTCCACTTCAACGAGCCCGGACGGGAGGACTGGGAAGGGTTTCGGACGGGCACCATGGCGGCCGCCGCAGGTGGTGTAACCACGGTGGTTGACATGCCGCTGAATTCATCCCCGCCGACCGTGGACTGCGTTCAACTGCAGCGCAAGCAGGCGGCAGTGCGCGACCAGGCCGTAGTGGACTACGCCCTGTGGGGCGGGTTGATCAACAACAATCTGGCTCACTTGGAGAGCCTATGCGCCGAACGGGTGGTCGGTTTCAAGGCGTTCCTGGTATCCAGTCCCGATTTTCCCCGGGTGGATGACGACCTTGTATTCGCCGGTATGCGCCAGGTGCGCGCCCTCGACAGTCTGTTGGCCGTACATGCCGAGAACGAAAGGGTAACCATGTACCTGGCCGAGGAATTTCGGTCGCAGGGACGGCGCGATCCGTTGGCCTGGGCGGAATCGCGTCCTGGACACCAGGAAGTGGAAGCGGTGGCCCGCGTTCTTCACTGGGCGGCAACCACCGGCGCGGCCCTGCATGTTGTGCATGCGTCCGTACCTGATGTGGTGCGGCTTGTGGCTGCGGCCAAGCGCATGGGAGTCCCGGCAACAGTGGAAACCTGTCCCCACCATTTGCTCCTCGATCTCGACGACTTCCAGAGGATCGGGCCGGACGCCAAGTGCGCGCCTCCGCTGCGCAGCCGCGAGACCGTGGAAGACCTTTGGCAGTGTGTTCTGGCAGGGGACGTGGACACGTTCGGATCAGATCATTCCCCCTGTCCTCCCGAACTCAAGCGGGCCGGGGAAGGCGATGTGTGGCGGGCCTGGGGCGGGATTTCCGGTATCCAGACCATGTTGCCTGCGCTGATGACCGAAGGTGTGCACAAGCGGGGCCTGTCGCTGGCGGCCTTGACGCGGATGGCTTCGGCAAATCCGGCCCGCCTGCTGGGGTTGTGTCCCCGCAAGGGGATAATCCAACCCGGCAGCGACGCCGACTTCGTGGTCGTCAATCCGGACTGCCGGTGGACACTGACTCCCGACCACCTGTTCTACCGCCATCGCCACAGTGCATTTGTGGGGCATACGTTCCGCGGTGCGGTGGAACGGACCATCGTGAGAGGAACCACGGTCTACCATCAGGAGGCCATCCGGGTTGAACCCGGCTTTGGCCGGTTGCTCCACCGGGTCCGGTGATTCGGTGTTCGACCAGGAAAAAGTACAGGTATTCCCATGGACCCATTCGGATTTACCCGCAGTCGAATTTGCCACAGCTACGCCCTCATCGCGCCTCCCTCCCATGTCGAGGCACCCCTGCCCCACTGGATCAATTCCTCCGGCGTGATTTTGATTTCGCCGCGAATGGGGGCCGGATTCTGTCAATTCGCGGCGTTGATGGGGCCTGAATCGGCCGCCGCCGCGCCCGCCCCCGGCATCGAACGGTTCGTTTTTGTCGAGCAGGGCAGGTGCACGCTCGATGTCGCGGGCTCCCGCGAGGATCTTGCACAAGGAGGTTTTGCCTTCATCCCGGCAGATTGTGAACACTTGCTTGCCTCAACCGCAGGCTGTCGTCTGACCGTGTTTGAGAAGCCATACGTGCCGTTGGCCGGTGTGTCCGCGCCCCAACCGGTGTCGGGACGCGAGCAGACGGTTTCGGCGGAGCCGTTCATGGGTGATCCGGATGCCATGCTCAAGACGCTGTTGCCCGATGCGCCCGAATTCGATCTGGCCGTCAACCTGTTCGAGTTCGTCCCCGGCGCCGCGTTGCCCATGGTGGAAGTCCATGTCATGGAACATGGGCTGCTGATGGTGCAGGGCAAGGGAATTTACCGGCTCGGTGACGATTGGCATCCGGTGCAGCGCGGTGATGTGATCTGGATGGCTCCCTTTTGTCCCCAGTGGTTCACGGCCGTGGGCAAGGAACCGGCACGGTACCTGTACTACAAGGATGTGGGCCGGGATCCTTTGGGGAACTCCGCGTGATGCCGGTGAGAGCGGACACGCCGGCACGGTAGCCATGCCGGATTGGCGGGATGCATCCGGGGGCCATGGAGATTGTCCTGCCCAAGGAAGCAGCAGCACAGGATTGTGTGCGTCAAGGCGGGCTCAACCATGGGCATGCTGGAGGTCCATCCCGACATCAACAGGATTTCCAGGAGAGCCGAGTTCTCCTTGGACATTCGCTGACAGACGGGACACGTGTACGACCAGATGATGGGTGAGAACAGGATAGAACGCGCGTGGGAAACCGAAGTCCGCGAGATTGCCTACGCCCTGTCGAGATCACGGCTGGCATTCAGGTGCCAGCATCACGGAGGCTGGCACTTGCAGCATCCTGAACTTGGATTCCGCCGATCGGATCGGTGCCAGGCAAACGGCGTTCGGATCCAAGGATCATCTTGTCCGGTGCCAGAATGGTCAGTAAGGGATCTTGTCTTGCTTGTCCCGCCATTCGTCAAATACCCGAAGCGCCTCGTTGCCCAGAAGTCTGACGGATGGGACGGTTCGCTGTTCGACGGGCAATGGGATCTCCTCGTACAGGAACTGGTCGCTAAACCCGGCCGCGGCCGCATCCTCACGCGAGTTGGCGAAGTAGATGCGCGTGATTCCCGACCAGTAGATGGCACCCAGGCACATGGGGCACGGCTCACAGCTTGTGTAGATTTCGCAGTCCGTCAATTGGAAGGTTCCCAGTGCCGTGCAGGCTGCGCGGATGGCCGTAACCTCGGCGTGGGCGGTGGGATCGAGGCTTGACGTGACGCGGTTGAAACCTTCCGCGACCACCAGGTCACCGCGGACCACAACCGCACCAAACGGGCCTCCCAGATTGGTGTTGATTGCTTGCCGGGACAACTCTATCGCCCGTCGCATATGGGAGTGGTTCATGCAACAGTCCTTGTTTCGGTTGTGAGGATGGGGCCAAACGTGCGCACTACGAACCCCGGTATGTCGTATAGCTCCAGGGGGATACCAGAAGCGGCACGTGGTAGTGGTCGTCCTGGACGATGGCAAAGCGGACTGGGACCTGGTTGAGGAACGGAGGATCGGGCAGGTCGAGCGACTGCATGGCGAAATAGCGGCCGACGTGGAACAACAGTTCCCACTCCCCAGTTTCAAACGCACCGCCTTCCAGGAGCGGTTCGTCGCATCGGCCGTCGTGGTTGGTTGCCACGGACTTCACCAGCTTGCGGCGGCCGTCGGTCCAGCGGTACAAATCCACCCGCAAGCCGGCCCCGGGCTTGCCTTGTGCCGTGTCCAGCACATGCGTGGTCAGGGTGCCCATGTCCGTGCCTGTCTCCTGGGTTGTTCAATGTGTTGGGGACCCGTGCCGAAACAGGCCAAGCTGTGGACCGGGCACGGACATGATCACCGCTACCGGGTCACGGTTGCCTCAATATGGCCATGCGGTTCGTCCGTCGGCAGAAACACGCGGTTTGACGAATCGAGACCAAACTGCGCCAGATCGACTTCGTGGTAGTGCAAGTTGGGCATCGCCAGCGTGATGTCCTCGACTTCAGGGATCCGTTCCAAAACGGCGCTGCCCATGCGCCAAAGGCTGTCCTGTACCGACTTGCTGTAAGTGGCCGCGAACACCTCCTCCAAGGTGCTGCGGATGGTACCGGCGGTTTGAGCGTAGCTGGCAGGAGCCGCGCCGTAGGTCCAGTTGGCCTGCATGCGTGTGGCCAAGATGCGGTCGTCGACTTCCGGGAGGGTTGTGACCTTGTCCCGCAGAAAGTCGGCGAAACCAGATTCTGTGGTCTTCATGAGGGCAAGGTCTCGGAATCCGCTCCTAACGGTTTGCCGGTCCCGGGCCACCATCACCCCCGCCAACGGAGTGCAGGCCTGCGACTGCACGAATCCGTGTGGATGGTCGGAACCGTTGACATGCAGTCTGTGCCACGGGGTTTCGACCAGGTCGATGTGCACTTCCGACACGTGACCGTATCGTTGCAACATTCCCTGTGCCAACTCAATGGCGAACGATTCGGTTTCCAGGTCGGGGTGTTGGCAGGCCGTAATGTACACAAGGTTCTTCATGGTGTCGGTTGGCACCACATCCGCGTTGTCTCCGTGGGTGTAGGCGCGATCGAACCTACCCAACAGGGCCATGTCAACGCTGAGCTCCGAGATTTGGTGCCAGGTTTGTTCGCGCACCAGGCGCAAAACGCGCACGCGGGCTTTGCCGTAGGTGTGGGCTGCAAGTTTCACGGGTGCACCGTCAATCCTCAGGCAAGCACAAATGGGGTGCCGTAGGCCAAGAGAATCTCTTGGCCTACGGCAAATTCAGGAAACATCATAGAGTACCGGAGGCAATGACCACGACCTAACCGGCGGTCGGTGCCAAGGTGTCCTGCAACCCAGTCCCGCAAGCCCTTCTCCATCCGGGCTGCATCCCGCCGCACGCAGATCCGTTCCGGCATGTTGTGCGAGGGGATCCCGTAAGGCAGCTCCGGGACGGTGAGCAACCCAGCTGCGTTGAACTGGCCGAAGAGGGCGACGGCGTCGAAATTGTCCACACCGCAGATGACGGCCGGCACCTCCAGCACCAACATAGCCGTCAGTTGGTGCCATTGGGTTCGATCCACCCGCGGATCCCCGGGGATACCAAGGCCTCGACCAGGGACGAAGGCATCAGGCTGTCCATCAAGGGTTCACTGCAGGCTGGATTTGGAACCTGCCCACTGTAGCCACAGGCCAACTCATTTCGGTTGGCCCCACCAATTTAGATGCTATCAGCCTGGAGTTTGCCGGGTCGCCAGCAAGGACGGTCAATTTGGTATACCATTTGAATTACAAGTCATCTTAATAGTCTCTGTTGCAGGCCGGTGCCCCGGCACCGTCGTTGTAAATCTGCGCTCCACTTCCCTGCGACTGACATTCGGGACCTGTTGATCGGGTCGTGAGGGAAGTCATGTATAGATTGCATCGGTTGGGTATTGTGCTGTGCGCGGGCGTCCTGCTGTTGGCGGTGACGGCAGCGCCAGCGATGGCCTTGAACCAGGTTCACATAGTCCAGAGAGGGGAGACGCTGGCGATTATCGCCCGCCGCTACGATGTCCCCCTTTCCGTTCTGGTCTCCCGGAACGGTATCGAAAACCGAGACCTTATCTTCGTCGGTCAACGGGTAGTGATCCCTGCCGTCAAGTCCATCCCGGTCCATGCCCCGGGTATCCATGCGGTCCGTGTGGGCGATTCCCTGCCTGACATTGCCACCCTCTACGGTGTACCGCTGGAGATGGTCCTGTTTCTCAACCGCATCGACTCGTCGTCTGCAATTTGGGTTGGTCAGCTGATACAGGTTCCCATTCCCTCAATTCGCAGACCCCAGACTCCGGTGATCGCACCAGAGCCGCTCACGGTACCAGAGCCGATCACGGTGGATCCCGACGCAACATCGCACCGGGTGCGGCGGGGGGACACACTCCATGTCATTGCGCGCGCCTACGGTGTGGACATGCGGGAACTGATCGCGCACAACCGCCTGCAGAACCCGGACCTGCTGTTCGCAGGCCAAGTCCTTGAATTTCCCACGCATGCCGATGGGGCCGTACTTCCCGTCGAACCGCCGGTACCGCAGCCACCCGCGGTCCAGGAGCCGCCGGTGCCCGCACCCGATCCGGTACCGAACCAGGCGGGCCCACAGGATCCTGACAGTGTTGTCCATGTCGTTGAGCAAGGCGAGACCTTGTCGGATTCTCCGGTGGACACCGCTTTTTCCTGGGCGGATGCCCAAATTGTCTCGTTCTACGGTTTTCCGGGGATACCGTTTATGGGAGTGCTGGGTGACGGCCCACCGCGCGACGTGGCTCCCCGGATCGCGGCCATGGCCGAACGCTACGATCAGCTCAACGGTCCCCGGGGCACTCAACCCGCCTTTCACTTGATTGTGGGAGTCGCGCAGGCTGGCGCCACGCCCGACGGCGCATGGATCAGCCGACTTTCCCACGATCGCATAGCCGAATACGTTGAGGCGGCCCGCGAGGAGGGTCTGCTGTTGTTCTTGGACACGCAGATTGGGTGGAGCGATCCACTGGCGGAAGTCAAGCTCCTCACTCCCTTCCTCAGGGAACCGTTCGTGCATGTCGCCCTGGACCCCGAGTTTGCGACGGAGCGACTGGGAGTGCGTCCGGGACAGGCCCTTGGCTCCATATCCGCCGATGATGTAAATGCGGTACAGCGTTACCTGGCCTCAATCGTGCACGAGGAAGGGCTGCCTCCCAAACTCCTGATGGTGCACCAGTTCGCGGAACGGATGTTCCGCAATCGCGGCGGCATTGAAGACTATGAAGCCGTTCATTTATCGTTCGACATGGACGGTTTTGGGGGAACCGGTGCCAAACTAAACGGCTACAGGCGCTTCGCGCTCCCCACGCCATCCGAACGGCCCGCCCTCAAGCTGTTCTTCAAATACGACACGCCGCTCATGACTCCGGAACAAGTGCAGGGGCTGGGCCATCCACCCGACATCATCATTTACCAATAGACCCATCTATCTGTTGGCTCCAAGTCCGGATTGTTGCCGTGGTTCGCGGAAACCGGTTGGCTGGTTCTACAGGTCAGCTCGACGAACCGCGCCTGCGACCGAGGGTCCCGGGTGGATCCACGGGCGACGAGGGTGATGACCGGTGACGGACTCGACTGGGTGCGATTTGGGTTGACCCGTGTCGGCGGTGGAATGATCCATGCATAGCGAAGCAACGGTTGCCCTGAACCACCTGCCTGCGGCGCGGCAGGCGGAGCTGCTGGAACGATGCTGTGGTTCCGGGCGTTGGGTCCAATCCATGGTGCAGCGGATTCCGTTTGCGGATTGGCAGGCCCTGCGGTCGGAGGCCGACAAAATTTGGCTGGGGTTGGATCGGGAAGACTGGCTGGAAGCGTTTGCGCAGCACCCCAAGATTGGCGACATCGATTCGCTGCGGGCCAGATTTGCAACAACAAAAAGCTGGTCCGAGGGTGAACAGTCTGGAGTGGATGGAGCCAGCGAGGAGGTGTTGACGGGTTTGGCGGCGGGCAACCGGCACTACGAACAGCGTTTCGGATATATTTTCATCGTGTGCGCCACGGGCAAGAGCGCGGCGGCGATGCTTGAACTTCTGCAGGAACGTCTGGGCAATTCGCCGGATGATGAACTGCCAATCGCCGCCGAGCAGCAACGGCAAATCATGCAGCTCAGGCTCGACAAATTGCGCGAAGAACTCGCGCACCCGTAACGCGAAGGCTTCCGGTCCGCCCTGCGACGAATCCCGGTTCCATCCCTGGCCAGCCGTCAAAAACCGATGGAGCGCAGGTATTGCAGTGTGGTCGCGCTGCGACGGGCCTCGTCCATGGGCAAGTCGGCACTCGGAATCGGAGCTCCCGGACAGGCGGTGATCCAGCGGTCGAAACCCGACTCCTCCAGGTTTGCCCGGATCGCGGGAAAGTCCATGTGACCGGGCACGTGCACATCAACCCATTCCGGGTAGTACCAGCGGTCGTCTCGAATGTCCACCGAGGTGTATTCCTGAAGGTGCACGTAGTTCAGCTGGCTGCGATAGAGGGTCAGGGCCTCCACGGGCTCGATGCCCCATAAGTGGGCATGGGAGACATCGATGCACAGGCCCGACCTGCTCAGGCGCTTCATGTAGGCATCCCACGTCTCCAGGGAATTGACCGTGTGGTTGGTATGGATGTGCATTGTGATTTCAAGCCCGAGGGTGCCGGCAAACTCGGCCCATTCGTCCGCCGCGTCCGCGGCCCGGTGCACTTCGTCGGTGTTGGCCAGCCGGTCCGCCGGTTGTTCGGCGCACATGAACATGAAACAGTCGCATTCCATTTCGGCGGCGAATTCCATGCGCCGCTTGTTGATTTCAAACACGCGCGGATCCCTGTGGTCGGGGCTGCCGATTGCCGTCAGCACCGCCAAGGGCAGGCCGACGCGATCGCAAATACCCCGGAGGCGCTTGGGCGTTCCCATCCAGTCAAGCGGGAACCGGGCTTCCCAGCCATCCCATCCCGCTTCCTTGAGTGCTTCCAGGCAGGGTTCCAGGTCCGGTTCGTGCCATCGCAGGGTTGCGAATCCCAGTTTGAAGGTCATGGCATTGTTCCACTGTCGTGTGACTGGTGCACTCGCTGCACCCTCAAGGACGTGGACGCAGGAGTGCGGTACGGTACGAATTGTAGGGCAGCCCACGGATCGGCGAATGCCACCGTCGACCCCGGAATTCCGGTTGCACACCGCCACGTTGGGACCCGCAACCCCGGCGACCGTTTGAAAACGCGGGGATCTGTTGGACAATAACGGGACACGAATTGCAGACCGCACCGGTTCCCGGTTGGCAGCGGACTTCCGATGCCTGCCTTGGTGCCAACGTGGCCGCCGAACCGGCCTTCGCCCTCCTGGATACGAGAACCACAGATGCAGTACACCGCAGAGAACATTCTGGTCCTGCCGCATGCCGATGCCGAGTCGGGCGAACCGGGTTTGGTCACGCGGGTGACCCCGGAGAGCGCCGGCTGGGCCTGGATCGGCTTCGAAGTCCACCGGATCCAATCCGGCCGGAGCTGGGAGACCTCGACCGGCAATCAGGAATTGGCCTTGGTCAACCTCAGCGGACGCTACCGTCTGAAGTCCGACCGTATCGACCTGTCCGACGAATTCGGTGGACGGCCCAATGTCTTCGCCGGCGCGTGTCACACCCTGTACCTGCCGCCCGGGTCCGACCTGACGGTCACCTGTGTTGAAGACGGCGAGTTTGCGGTCGCGACGGCTCCGGCGCAAGTGGAACATCCGCCGTTCCTCACCCTTCCCGGCCAGGTGGACATGAACCTGCGGGGAGGAGACAACGCGACCAGGCAAATCAACGACCCCTTGCCACCCGGCTCCCCGGTGGACAGGCTGGTCCTGGTTGAGGTGTACACGCCCAGCGGTGGCTGGAGCAGCTATCCGGGCCACAAGCACGATGTCCACATCGAGGATGAGCGGGGAGAACTGGTGGAGGCGGACCTTGAGGAAATCTACTACTACAAAATCACTTCCACCCGCAGCGATCCATTTGGAGCCTACGATCCCGACGGGTATGCCTATCAACGCGTCTATACTGACGAAGCCTCGCCGCTCCACCAGGCCGGCAAGCCCATTGATGCCCTGGTCCGTCCGCGCAACGACTGCGTGGTGCTGGTGCCCGAGGGCTACCATCCGGTGGTCAGCCCTCCGGGCTACGTGACCTACTATCTGAACGTGCTCGCCGGCAGCGCGCAGAGCCTGGCGAACCAGGACGATCCGCGCTACGCCTGGGTCAAGGACACATACCGAACCACCAATCCCGACGTTCCGCTGTATCGACCGGCCTAGGCCTGCACGGACGTCCCGCTTCCCTCATCTGGCTATGACTGACTCCGCCAAGTCCTTTGACTCCCTGCACATGGGGCGGTCCAGCATCGACCTCTACAGCAACGACGTGGGAACCCGCTTCCCGGACATCACGTCCTTCGCCGCCTATGTGGGCGGTTCGCCCACAAACATTTCCGTGGGCATGACCCGGCTGGGGCGCCGGGCTGCGCTCCTAACCGGGATCGGAGACGATCCGGTCGGGGATTTCGTGCTGGAGTTCCTGGTCAACGAAGGCGTGGAAACACAGTGGGTCGTACGCAAGCCCGGACTGCGCACGAGTGCGGTGGTCCTGGGGATCGAACCGCCGGACCGGTTTCCGCTGGTCTTCTACCGGGAGAATTGCGCCGACATCAACGTCACCATCGACGACGTGCTGGCCTCGCCGTACGACGACTGCAGGGTATTCCAGTTTGCCGGCACCAACCTTTCCCGCGAACCAAGCCGGTCGGCAACCATGTTTGCGGCCGAATCGGCGCGCAGCCACGGCGCGACCGTGGTGTTCGACCTGGACTTCCGTCCCGACCAGTGGCACGACGCGCGGGCATTCGGGGTGGTGGCGCGGTCGATCATGCAGCAGGTGGACATCGTCGTTGGAACGCACGATGAAGTCAATGCCGCCCTGCTGGCCGATCCGGCCCAAATGACCGTGACGGACTCGCAGGTGTCCGACACCCAGGTCGAGGGGGATGTCCTGGCGGCCATCGCGCGGATCCAGGGCCTGGGTCCGCAGCATGTGATTGAGAAGGTCGGTGCCTTGGGAGCGCGTGTCCATACCCGCGGCGAGACTCCTTGCGACGTGCCCGGATTCCCGGTGGACATCTACAACATCCTGGGGGCCGGGGATGCCTTTGGCGCCGGTTTCATCTTTGGACTGGTCAGCGGCTGGACGCTGGCGCGGTCCGCCCGGCTGGGCAATGCCTGCGGAGCCATGGTGGTGACGCGGCACGGCTGCGCCAACTTCATGCCCACCTGGGACCAGGTGAATGAATTCATCGACAGCCATGGCGGCTGGTAGCAACCAAAACAGGGGATGGGAACAACGATGACCGAACCGACCGTGCGTCTCACCATGGCACAGGCCATTGTCCGCTTCCTGTGCGCCCAATACACGGAGCGCGACGGCCGGCGTCAGCCCTTCTTTGCCGGCTGTTTCGGCATCTTTGGCCACGGCAATGTCTCCGGAATGGGCCAGGCCTTGCAGCAGTATCCCGAGCTCCGCTACTACCAAACCCGGAACGAACAGGCCATGGTGCATACGGCCATCGGCTTTGCCAAGCACACGCGACGTTTGCGCACCCTGGCATGTACCGCGTCCATCGGCCCCGGTGCCACCAACATGGTGACGGGTGCAGCCACGGCCACCATCAACCGCCTGCCGGTCCTGCTGCTGCCGGGCGACATCTTTGCCCGGCGCAACGTGGCGCCTGTCCTGCAGCAGTTGGAGTCCGAGCACAGCCAAGACATTTCGGTCAACGACGCGTTCCGGCCGGTCAGTCGCTACTGGGACCGGATCAACCGGGCCGACCAGTTGGTCCACAGTCTGCCGGAGGCCATGCGCGTCCTGACCAGCCCCGCGGACACGGGTGCCGTCACGATTTCGATCCCCCAGGATGTGCAGACGGAAGCCTTCGACTACCCCGCGGCGTTGTTCGAGGATTGGGTATGGCATGTGCCGCGCCCGCGCGCCGATCTGGCCAGCCTGCAACGGGCCGCGGACCTGCTGCGACAGGCCCAAAGGCCGTTGATCGTGGCGGGCGGCGGGGTTCGCTACAGCGAAGCCGAGGAGGCGTTGCGGACGTTTGCCAGCCACACCGGCATCCCGGTTGCCGAGACCATGGCGGGCAAGGGCAGCCTGGATTTCGACGATGCACGTTGTCTGGGGGCCATGGGCTTGACCGGAACCGCCGCCGCCAACGTCTATGCCCGGGAGGCGGACGTGGTCATGGGAGTCGGCACCCGTTGGAGCGACTTCACGACGGCCAGCAAGACCGCGTTCCAGGATCCGGGGGTCCGGTTCATCAACCTGAACGTGTCCGAGTTTGATGCCGGCAAGCACCAGGGAGTGGCGGTTACGGGAGATGCCAGGGCCTGCCTGGAGGAACTCGATGCGCTGCTGCCTGACAAAATTACCAACTCCGACACCGATGCCCGCGTGGCCGCCCTCAAGGCGGAGTGGGAAGCGGAAGTGGACCGCATCTATGGCTTGCACGTGTCCGACGACGGGGTGGCGGCGCAAGGCGCGCTCATCGGTGCGGTGAACGACCAGGGGGATCCGGAGGCCGTGGTGGTCGGTGCCGCCGGCAGCCTGCCGGGCGACACCCACAAGCTGTGGCGCAGTCGCCACTCCCGGCAGTACCACATGGAGTACGGGTATTCCTGCATGGGGTACGAGATTGCCGGCGCGCTGGGCGTGAAGATGGCGGACCCGGAGCGGGAGGTCTATGTTCTGGTCGGGGACGGTTCGTACCTGATGATGGCTTCGGAGATCGTCACCTCGGTCCAGGAGGGGTACAAGCTGACCATTGTGCTGATGGACAACCGCGGTTTCAAGAGCATTGGCGGCTTGAGCCGCTCCCTGGGCCAAAGCGGCTTTGGCACGCGGTATCTGTTCCCCGACGATGGTGCGCTGCCGACGGATGAACCCGGGGGGCACAAGCGGCCGCTCCCGGTGGACCTGGCGGCCAACGCAGCCAGCCTGGGGGCCGTGGTCATCGGCTGCAACACTGTGGACGATGTTGTGGAGGCGTTGGCACGGTCCAAGCAAACTGAACGTACCGTCGTCATCCACATTACCAACGACCGCTACCTCGGTGTGGACAATTACGAGTCCTGGTGGGACGTACCCGTAGCCGAGGTCAGTGAAATTGATTCGGTCAACGCGGCGCGCGAGGAATGGGAACAGATGCGGTCCACCGAACGCTTCTACCGGTAGAAGCGGATTGGCGCACAGGCATTGATGTGTCCGGGAGCAAAAAAAAGCATGATTGTCAGAAATTTCGTCAACGGATCCTTTGCGGCCAGTCAATCCGCAGACACGCTGCCGGTCCTGAATCCGGCCACCAACGAACCGCTTGCAACCCTGCCTTTGACTTCCGCCGCCGAGGTCGACACGGTGGTACGGACGGCTCAGGCGGCCTATCCGGAATGGCGCAGCACGCCGGTCGTGGATCGAGTCCAGCCGCTCTTCAGGCTCAAGGCCCTGCTGGAAGACAATTTCGAGGACATCTCCCGTACCGTGACCCTCGAGTGCGGCAAGACCCTGGTGGAATCCCGCGGAGAGGTGCGGCGCGGAATCGAAAACGTCGAAGTTGCCTGCGGCATGCCGTCCCTGATCCAAGGGTGGAACAACGAGGACATTGCCCGTGGTATCGACGAACACATGATGCGCCAGCCGTTGGGCGTGGTGGCGGCCATCACGCCCTTCAACTTCCCGGCGATGATCCCGTTGTGGTTTCTGCCCTACGGGGTGGCCACGGGCAATTCGTTCATCCTCAAACCCAGCGAAAAGGTTCCGCTGACCAGCCAGAAGCTGTTCGGTCTGATCGAGCAGGCGGGTTTCCCCTCCGGGGTTGTGCAACTGGTCAACGGCGGTGCGGATGTAGTAAATACGCTCATCGATCATCCCTTGGTGCGCGCCGTTTCGTTTGTCGGGTCCACGCCGGTGGCCAAACTGGTCTACGCCCGGGCGACCGCCAACGGCAAACGCGCACAGTGCCAAGGGGGAGCCAAGAATCCCGTTGTCATCATGCCGGGCGTCGATGTGGACGCCGCGGCCAATGCCATGGCCGAAAGCGCCTTCGGTTGTGCCGGCCAGCGGTGCCTGGCCCTGTCGACCGCGATCACGGTGGGCGAGATGCATGATCCGTTTGCAGATGCCATGGCCGATTTGGCAACTTCCAGGCGGGTGGGCAACGGATTGGACGACGAAACCGAAATGGGGCCGGTGATCACCGACGCGAGCCGCCAACGCATCGAAGGGATCCTGGCACAGGCCGACGACGGGAACGGCCGCTTCGTGGTGGACGGCCGCGGCCGCGGGGTGGACGGATACCCGGGCGGACACTGGATCCATCCGACCATTCTCAACGCGGAACCCGACATGCCCGTGGCCCGGGATGAGATTTTTGGCCCCGTTCTCAGCCTGATGCGGGCCGATGATCTGGACCAGGCCATCGATTGGGTCAACGATCGGGCCTTCGGCAACATGGCTTGCCTGTTCACTCCGGACGGCAAGGCAGCCCGCGAGTTCCGTCACCGCGCCGATGCCGGGAACATCGGCATCAACATCGGCGTGGCCGCGCCCATGGCATTCTTCCCCTTCAGCGGCTGGAACGAGAGCTTCTTCGGCGATCTCCATGCGCAGTCGCGGCATGGTGTGGAGTTCTACACGCAGACCAAGGTCGTGGTCGAACGCTGGTAGCCGCTCTGGAGGGTGCCATCATGCAGGCCGGAGTGTTTGCCGCTCCCGGACAATTCATCGTCGAGGACCGCCCGGAACCGTCGCTGGACACGGTTCCGCCGGATTGGGTCAAGCTTGAGGTCGAGGCCTGCGGGGTTTGCGGCACCGATCTTCAAATCGTGAAGGATCCTCCCGGCCATCCAGCCGACCCCGGCGTGGTGCTTGGACACGAGTTGGCCGCCCATGTGGTGGAACTTGGGTCCGCGGCCACTTCCGTGCAGGAGGGGGACAGGGTTGTGTTGGCCCCCAACCTGTACTGCCGGGAACAGAACCTGGAGCCGTGTCCGCAATGTCTCAGGGGACGGACCAACCACTGCGTGAACTTCCACACCATCGGGATCCACCGGGACGGTGGGTTCGCAAGGTACGTGCTGGCACCGGACAAGGCCCTGCTGCCGATTGCGCCGGACTTGCCCCTGGGCGATGCTGTGTGGATTGAGCCGCTGTCCTGCGTCCTGGGGGGCTTCAACCAGTTCGAAATTGCCGACGCGGACACGGCGTTGGTCATCGGCGCCGGCCCCATCGGAGTCCTGCACGCCCTGATGCTCAAGTCCCGGGGCCTGCCCGTGATTGTTACCGACTTGGCGGACACCAGGTTGGCACAGGCCCGAAACGCCGGTGTCGACCGGACCGTCAACGTCAAGGCGGAAAGCCTGGCGGAGGTGGTCCATAAAACGACCGACGGCCGCGGAGTCGACCTGATTGTGGATGCCGTGGGCGGTCAGCTCGGCACCGCGGTGGACCTGGCGGCCATGATGGGCCAGATCTGCTGCTTTGGACTGAACTCGATCACCCCGGTGGTCAACCAGAGTCGCTTGACCGAACATGAACTTCGGATTTTCGGAACCTTCGTGGGGGTGGGCACGTTCCCGCAGGCCATTCAACTGCTGGAGGACGGCATGCTGCAGCCGTCCGGCCTCAATCTCACGATGCCCTTGGCCGACCTCGCGGAGGGTCTGGACCTGTGCCGCGCCGGAGATGCGGTCAAGGTGGTAGCCACACCCGACTCCTCCGCTTCCTGAAACCGGTTGGCACCCCAAACAGGCAGTCCGTTGAAATATGACATCCTACGGCATCGGGGTCATCGGCATGGGCTGGATGGGGGAAACCCACGGCCGGGCCTTCAGGCAGATCCCCGAACGGTTTTGGAAGTCCGGGCTCGATGTCCGTTTGGTGATCTGCGCGGACGAGAACGCGGCCCGGTCCGCACAGTCCCGCCAACGGTTCGGGTTTGCCGCCTGCACCACGGATTGGCACGCAGTCGCGACCCATCCGGACGTGGACATCGTCACGATCGCCGTGCCGAATCAACTGCATCGGACCGTGGCCGAAACCGCGGCCGCGGCCGGCAAGCACCTGCTTTGTGAAAAGCCGGTGGGCCTTGGGGTCGAGGACACGCGGGCCATTGCGGCGGCCGTCGCCCGGGCCTCCGTCCAGTCCTGCGTCGGGTTCAACTACCGCTGGGCTCCGCTCGTGCAATACGCCCGTCAACTGCAACAGTCGGGAGCCCTGGGCAGGCTTACGCATTTCAGGGGCCGGTTCTTCTCGATGTACGGCCACAACCCCCTGAGCCAGTTGAGCTGGCGGTTCGAACGCGACAAGGCGGGCCACGGTTCGTTGGGCGACCTGATGTCGCATGTGCTGGACATGTCCAACTTCCTGGCGGGTCCGGTGGTGCGCCTGTGTTCCATGCGCCATACGTTCATTCCCGGACGTCCGCTGCCGGTTCCGGGCAAGGGAACACACTTCACGCTGGGCTCGCCGGAGGATCCGGCCGGTCCCGTGACCAACGAGGATTTCGTGGCGGTCATGGCGGAGTACGCGTCCGGGGCCCGCGGCGTCCTTGAAGCCTGTCGGGTGATCTATGGTCCCAAGTGCGAGTTCGCCTTCGATCTCCATGGAGACCAGGGTGCCGTCCGCTGGGATTTCGAGCGGATGAACGAACTGGAGGTCTACCAGCCCACCGACAAGAACGCCATTGGCCGGGAACCGGATCCGCACGACGGATACGCACGCATCCTGGCAGGACCCGAACACCCCGACTTCGCCTGGTTCCAACCGGGCACCGGCATTTCCCTGGGGTACGACGACCTCAAGGCCCTCGAGGCGTTCCACTTTGTCCGAAACATCCACGAAGGCACTCCGCACGCGCCGTCGGTGCACGATGCCTTGCGGGTGGCGGAAGCCCAGCAAGCCGCAGCCCAGTCCTGGGCCCACGGCGGCTGGGTCGACGTGCCTCAAGTTTAGGGAGACCCTTGCCGGCCAAGCACCCGGGAGGCAGACATGGAATCACGCCTGGATCAGATCAAAATCGGCAACGCGCCGTGCAGTTGGGGCACCTTGGAGTTCGGATCCCTCAAGGACGACCGAATTTCGTGGGATACGATGCTCGATGAGCTGGAGGCGGCCGGTTACACGGGCACGGAACTTGGCGACTGGGGGTTCTTCCCGACGGATGCACACCACGTGGCCGCGGCGCTGGCGGAGCGTTCCCTCGACATGACCGGCGCCTACGTCGGCACTCGGCTCGAAAAGGCGGCGCAACGGGCCGAAATCGTCGAACACAACTTGATGATTGCCCGGCAACTGCGCGCCGTGGCGGACCTGAACCACCAGCAACACGCGCCGTTCCTGGTGATTGCCGCCGACAACGGTTCTGATCCGGTGCGGATTCGCAATGCCGGGCGCATCACGCCCGACATGGAACTGGAGGACGACCTCTGGCCGGTGCTGGGCGAGACGATCGACCGGATTGCCGTCGCGGCGCGGGACGAGGCCGGCATCGCGTCGGTGGTGCACTTCCACGCTGCCGGCTGGCTCGAAACACCGCGCGAAATTGATCGGCTGCTGGAACACGTGGGCGAACACGTGAACCTCGTGTTCGACACCGGGCACTTTGCACTGGGCGCCGGCCGTGCCGACACGGTCCTGGCCACCATGGACCGTCTGGCTTCCCGTATTGGCTACGTCCACTTCAAGGACTGGAGTTCGCGGATCGCCGCCGAGGTGGCCGCGGAAGAGCTTGACTACTTCAAAGCCGTGGCCAAGGGGGTGTTCTGCGAATTGGGCCGGGGGGACGTGGATTTCCCCGCCGTGCGCGACTGGCTGCTGCGTACCGGCTATACCGGCTATGTCACCGTCGAGCAGGATGTCGTGGCGGGGCTGGGTTCGCCGTTCGAAAGTGCACAGCGCAATCGCAGGTACCTGGCCGACATCGGCTTTGTCAACTGACCGTCGAACGGTCGCCACCCGGACTCAAGGAGTTATTCGTGCTGGAACCCGTCTACACACATGAGCGCAACTTCGGTTGCCGCCTGACCGAGATGACCTACCGGGGCTTGAAATCCCTGGTTATGGAGAACGAACTCCTGCGCGTCACCATCCTGGTGGACAAGGGCACCGACATCTTCGAATTCCTGCACAAGCCCACCGACACGGACTTCATGTGGCGCTCGCCTCTGGGAGTACGCGCCACGCGCAACTTTGTTCCCTCGAATCCGCGGGCGGACGGCCCTTTCCTGGACTACTACTTCGGCGGCTGGCAGGAGTGCTTTCCGGTCGGCGGATACCCCACCACGTTCGCGGCGGGGGAGTTCGGGCTGCACGGCGAAACCCCGTTGATGCCATGGAACATGCAGGTCCTGCTGGACACGCCCGAATGCATATCGGTGAAGTTCGATGTCCGCACCTATCGTTCGCCGCTGCGCATCGAGAAGGTGGTTACCCTGCACCGGTGGCAGGCCAACCTGCAGTTTCACGAAATTGTGACGAACGAGGGCGACGTGCCCTTCGAGATATTGTGGGGCCACCACCCGGCGTTTGGCGCGCCGTTTCTCGACAGCAGCTGCGTGGTCGATGTGCCGGGTGCCAAGGTGCGCGTGGTCGAGGCAGAACCCACCACGCGTCTGGAATCGGGCGAGAACTACACCTGGCCGTTTGTTAAGGGCAGGGACGGTAGCACCATCGACCTGAGTCGCATTCCTGGCCCGGAAACCAAATCCCACGACCTGGCATTCCTGTTTGATCTCGAAGCGGGATGGTACGGATTGACGAACCAGGCGCGGAAGGTGGGTTTCGGCATGTACTGGCCGACCGAAATATTCAACTCGATCTGGTTCTGGCAGGTGTACCGGGGCAGCGCGGTTCATCCCTGGTACGGCCGCACCTACAACATCGCCCTCGAACCGTGGACGGCACCGTACCATCACTTGGCCGAGGCCCAGGAGCACGCCGCGACGCGCATCATGGAACCGGGCGAAGTTCTGGATATCCGGTTCGGTGCCGTGGCCTATTCCGGTCTTGAGCGGGTCACAGGCATCTCGACATCGGGTGATGTTTCGGGGACCTGACCGGTAGCGGAATCCGCTGTCCCTTAGCCCGATCCGGCCGGTTGGTTCAGGAGCGGCACGGAATCCCATCCGGACATTGGGTGGCCAAAGTCTGTCCTGCCCCCATGGGACGAGGCTGCTTCCCGCGATCCGTCGCCCATCCCATGGAGGCATCCACCGGTTGCACACCAGACTATAATCAGCGAAGTCAACCGCTCCGGTTGGTTTCGAATCCGGCAAAAGGGAGTTCTGACATAAACATGACCTCGCAACATTCAACTCACGGCGTATCCAGAAGGGACATGCTGCGACTGTCCGGCCTGGGCATCACGGGCGCGGTGCTGGCGGCTTGTGTGTCGCCCGACGGGGCATCGTCCGGCGATGCCGGAGCGGCATCACAGGAACCGGTTGACATCATTGCCACCACGTCGATGCCCGTGAACACGTTTGACAACTCGATCGAGCGATCGCTGGAGCAGCTGCCCGACATCGCCTTGGAAGTCAACGCCAACGGCTGGGGCGAAGGCGGCTGGGATGGCTATTCCGATACGCTTCTGACCCGAATCGCGGGCGGTGAACAGATCGACGTGATCATGATCGCGATCGAGGGCCTGGGCCTCTTGGCGGCCAAGAACGTCCTGGTGCCGCTGGACGGATTCGTCCAGGCGGATCCCGAGGCCGAGGAAATCCTCATGAACGACGTGCACGTCACACTGCGCGAGATGCTGCAGGTCGATGGGCAGCAGATGGAATACCCGTTCTCGTGGAACAACATGGTCATGTACTACAACACGGCCGTGTTCGAGGAAGTGGGCCTGGAACCCCCCGCCAACGACTGGAACTGGGACGACTTCCTGGAAACCAGCCTGGCGGTGGCAAGGGTTAGCGGCGGTGCCGACGACCGGTTTGCCTATTCCTTCTGGGGCGGCGGCATGTTCGGCATGGCGGCTTGGTACTTCAACAACGACACATCGCCCTTGAGCGAGGATTGGCTCGAATCCAACCTCCTGGAGCCCAAGGTTCTTGAGACACTCCAATTCCTGGCGGATCTGATTCTCGTGCACAAGGTGGCGCCCAACCCGGAAGGCTGGGACGAGTGGGCCCAGTTCCATGCCGGCAATCTGGTGATGCGCACCTGCGGTCGCTGGTGCATTGGGGGATCCCTGGAAGCCGATTTCTCCACCTACGACATCCAGTACCAACCGCACCAGGCGGGGCCCATCCGCACCGTGGCCGGCACGGACGGCTGGGGCATCTCCACGTCCAGTGAGAATCCGGACGCGGCCTGGGAAGTAGTCAAGCTCCTGTCCGGCACCGAAGCCTCGATGGACATGGTGCAGCTGGGTGGCAACATTCCCGCCCTTCGCTCGGTGGCGGAGATGCCGTTGTTCGCCGACTTCGGCCCGCCCAACACCGGGCTGTTCTACGAGACGTTGGACTTTGCGGCCACGGTGCCCTCCCCGCCCAACTTCAACATCGTCGAACCGATTCTGAACCGCAACTACGCGACGATTTGGAACGGCGAGAAGAGCGTCGAAGAAGCCATGCAGGCGGCCCACGACGAACTTGTCCCCGAAATGGCGAAGCTGCAGAGCTAGCCATCCACCTTGATCCCGGACCAGCACCGGGCGGACTTCAATCCGCCCGGTGCTGGTTGTGTCCCACAGGGCAACCCAGCTCCCGATTCCATGGCGACGGCAGACCTGTCCGCACCGAGAGGTTTGCGGCGGCGCCTTTCCATCGTCGACTGGGGCATCGCCGCCCGCGAGGCGTTGGCCGGCTACCTGTTTACGGCACCGGCCCTGGTCGGCCTGCTTGGCTTTACGGCGCTGCCGATCATCGCGTCGCTGGTTCTGATCTTCCTGAACTACGATCTGCTGACCCCGCCCACGTGGGCAAGCGGGTCCAACATCGGCCGGCTGTTCGGAGATCCCAGACTGCTGATCGTCTATCGGAACACGGTGCAACTGGTTGCGGGTGCCACGTTCCTGAACAACGTGCTGGGGCTGCTCCTGGCGGTCGGCCTGAACCGGTCAATGCCCTGGATTGTCCGCTACCTTCTCCGCACCTCCATCTTCTTTCCCGTACTCACCACCACCGCTTCCCTGGCAGTCGTGTGGCGGTTCCTCCTGACGCAGGACCGCGGCGTGGTGAATTTCCTGCTCGGCCAGATCGGCATGGATCCGGTGCCGTGGCTCAGCAGTTCCCGGTGGGCGCTGATTTCCGCCACGATTTACGATGTCTGGAAGAGCTGTGGTTTCCTGATGGTCATTTACCTGGCGGGCCTGCAGGGCATTCCGACCGTCTACTATGAGGCCGCGCGCATCGACGGGGCCGGACGGCTTCAGCAGTTCCGCAACGTGACCCTGCCGCTCATATCCCCCACCGCGTTCTTTGCCGTTGTCATTTCCCTGATCGGCGCGTTCCAGATCTTTGACAACGTGTGGGTGTTGACGTCGGGCGGTCCCGGCGACGCCTCGCGCACAATCACGATGTACATCTACGAGAAGGCGTTCCGGGGCTTTGAAATGGGGTACGCGTCCGCCGTGTCGTTCACCCTGTTCACGGTCCTGATTACCCTCACGCTGCTTCAGTTCTGGGTGGCCCGTCGCTGGGTTCACTACGAATAGCCGCCCGGACTTGGGGATTGCGGACGTGGCTGCGACCTTGGACAACAACGGCGAGACCGCTCCGGCCAAGCGGAGGGAAGGGCACTCGCCGTGGCACTATCTGGGCGAGTCGGTCCTGTGGGTGTTGCTGGTGGGCATTGCCCTGATCGAAATCGCGCCCCTTACCTGGATGTTTTCGACCTCGTTGCGCGACCCCAAAAATTCGTTCGACCTGCCGCCCGACTTCTGGCCCACCGCGTTTCACTGGCGGAACTACCTGACGGTCATTACCTCGCCCGACATACAGTTCCTGCTGTTCTTCTGGAACAGCCTCAAGATTGCCCTGATCGTCACGGCGGCGCAGCTGCTCACCTGTTCCATGGCCGGATTCGCCTTCGGTCGGCTTCAGTTCCGGGGCCGCGATTTCCTCTTCGGCCTGTTCCTGGCATCCCTGATGGTGCCGGCCACCGTGACCCTGATTCCATCCTTCATCCTGATCAAGGAGATGGAACTCATCAATACCCACTGGGCGCTGATTCTGCCCAGCATCACCAGCGCCTTCGGGGTGTTCCTGCTGCGGCAGCACTTCAAGTCGCTGCCGGAGGAACTCATCAACGCCGCGAAAATCGACGGTGCCACATACTTCAGGACCTACTGGCAAATCCTGCTGCCGCTGACCGGCCCGGCCCTGTCGGCCCTGGGCATATTCACCTTCCTGGGGTCCTGGAACAACTTTGTGGGGCCGCTGCTGTTCCTGCGGGACTGGGACCTGTACACGTTCCCAATCGCCATTGCCACCCTGCGCGGGTACATGGGGTCCGGAAACCAGTCGGAAGTCCTGGCCGGGATCATGATTTCCATCTTTCCGATCCTGGTGTTCTTCCTGTTTGCCCAACGCTGGATTGTCCAAGGGGCCTCCATTACGGGGATGAAGGGATGACCGCGCTGGACCCCGGCATCAATCTCGACACCTATCTCAGCCGGACAGTCCGCACGTTGTGGGAGAGTCTGCCGCAACTACTGCGCGGGGCCCTGTTGTTCAATCTGGTCGGTCTGCCGGCGTTCGCGTGCTTCGCCCTGGGATGGCTGGCACCGGCCTTGGCGGCAGCCGTGGTGACGCTGGGACCGGGCTGGAGCGCCTTGCTTGCGTACGAGACGCGGTTGCTGCAGCACCGGGAGGCCGACGGGGTGCGGTTTTGGCAGGCTTTCCGGCGACACTGGGTTCGGAGTTGCCTCCTCGGGTTGTTGTTGGCGGTTCCCGCCGGGTTCCTGTTGACACTGCTGTCCGTCCTGGAGGCACAGGCAACCGAGGCAACCGTGCCGGCAAGTGTCTGGTTTGGGATTGCCGCCAATCTCTTGGCGTTGGCTGTGGCCGCAATCCTGGCTCTCTATGCGTTTCCCAACCTGGTCCAGCGTGATCTTCGCACGCTCGACTGCATCCGCGATGCGCTGATTTTGTCAAGCCGCAATCCGGCCCACAGTGTCGGGCTTTTGGCCATGGGCGTCCTGTTTGGCATGGGCATTGCCCATGTGAGCCAAGGCCTGGTCCTGCTCCTGCCCACCGTGTACGGCTTGTTCATCGCCGGCAATGGCTTGGCAGTCGTGGAGGCCGAATTCGAACGGGCTTGAAGGTCCCGCGTGCATACGCCCTGCCAAGGGCTGCATCTCCAACGTGGTCGCAGACCCACAACCAAGGACACAATCAACATGGATCCGTTCCTGTACCAAGGCGAGCATACCAACCAGATCAGCTTTCCACTGGGCGGCATTGGTACCGGCTGCATCGGGTTGGCGGGCAACGGGCGCCTGATTGACTGGGAGATTTTCAACCGGCCCAACAAGGGCAGCGTCAACGGCTTCTCCCATTTCGCCATCAAGGCGGAGAACCGCGACGAGGTGGTGGACGCCCGAATTCTGCACGGCAACCTGGCGGCTCCCTATCAGGGCGAACTGCACGGGGGCAAGTTCGGTACGTTCGGGTGGGGGCCCCGCCGCGAGTACCTGACCGGCCTGCCTCATTTTGCCGCCGTGGACTTCACCGGCAAGTTTCCGATTGCCGAACTGGACTTCATCGACGATTCCTTCCCCGGCAAGGTGCGGCTGACCGCGTTCAATCCGTTCATTCCAACCGACGCCGACGACTCCGGGTTGCCGGCGGCGTTCTTCGAATTCGAAGTGCAAAACCCGACCGAAGAGGAACTCACCTATTCATTGGTCGGGGTACTCTCCAATCCGTTGGCCAAACCAACGCGCAATCGAGTCGAAACCACTCCTTGGGGAACGGTACTCAAACTTTCGGGCGAAGGCGCACAACCCGATGCCCCGGCATGCGGCGAAATGGCCTTGGCCACGGATGCCGGGAAGTTCGGCGTCATGGAAGTGAGTTGGCAGGAGTACTGGTTTCGCGGCACCTGGTTCGACAACCTGGAAATCTACTGGAAAGACCTGGAGACTCCGGGCCCGTTCGCCAATCGAACATATGCGGATGCAGCTCCCAGGGGCCACGGGGCACGTCTGGACGACCAGGACAGCGGCTTGCTGGCTGTCCGCTTCACGGCCCCGCCGGGGTCGAGTCGCCAAGTCCGCTTTGTGATCAGCTGGAACTTCCCCAACTGCGAGGACTATTGGCATCCGGAAGAGGATCGCGGTACCTGGAAGAACCACTACGCCACGCGCTGGTCCAGTGCCATCGACACGGCTCGTTACGCGCTTGAGGACTGGTCGCGGCTCCACATGGTCACCGACACATTCAGGGGTGCGTTGTTCGGCTCGACCTTGCCACCCGTTGCCTTGGACGCCGTTTCGGCCAACTTGGCCATTCTGAAGTCTCCGACCGCCCTGCGCCTGGAGGACGGCACGTTCTACGGCTGGGAAGGCCTGCACCCGGACGAAGGATGCTGCGAGGGCAGCTGCACCCATGTGTGGAACTACCAGCAGGCCCTGGCCTTCCTGTTTCCCGAACTGGAACGGTCCATGCGGACCGCAGACTACCGGTACAACCTGCAGCCGGACGGGGGCATGCCCTTCCGCATCCAACTGCCGCTGGGCACTGCCCCTTGGAGCTTCCGCCCCTGTAGCGACGGCCAGCTGGGCGGTGTCATGAAAACCTACCGCGACTGGAAGATCTGCGGTGACGACGACTGGCTCCGCGAGTTGTGGCCCTCGGTGCGTCGGTCGCTTGAGTATGCCTGGAGCGAACAAAACCCGGATCGGTGGGACCCGGAACGCTCCGGGGTGTTGACCGGTCGTCAACACCACACGTTGGACATGGAGTTGTTTGGCCCCAACGCCTGGCTGACGGGGTTCTACCTGGGAGCCCTCAAGGCGGCATCGGAGATGGCGCGCCATCTTGGCGAAGACGGGTTTGCGGACGATTGCCTGGCCATGTTCGAGAAAGGCAAGGCCTGGGTTGACGAGCATCTGTTCAACGGCGAGTTCTATATCCAACAGGTTGACTTGGGGAATCGCGACCTGCTGGCAGATTTCGGCGATGCCGACGACACGTTGCGTGGCGGATCCGCGCTGGAAGCGTACTGGAACAGCGAACACGAGGAAATCAAGTACCAGATTGGGGAGGGGAGCAGCATCGACCAGGTACTGGGCCAGTGGCACGCCTCGCTGTACGGCCTCGGCGACCTGTTCGATCCAGGGCAGGTGAAGTCGGCGTGCGCGGCAATCCACCGGCACAACTTCATTCCGGACATGGGCCGCGTGTACAACCCGTGCCGCATCTATTGTCTGAACGACGAAGGCGGCCTGGTCATCTGCGCCTGGCCGGAAGACGCCTACAAGCCGCTGATCCCAGCTCCCTATTCGCAGGAAACCATGAACGGGTTCGAGTATGCCGCGGCAACCCACATGATCATGGTGGGGTTGGTCGACGAAGGACTTCAGTGCATCCAGGCCATCCGGGACCGGTACGACGGGGCCAAGCGCAACCCTTGGAACGAGTTCGAGTGCGGCAACAACTACGCACGCAGCATGGCGTCCTACGCCTTGCTCAACGCCTTCTCGGGGTTCCGCTTCGACATGTCCACGGGTCTGGTCGGCTTTAACCCGGTGGACGGAGCGCCGAGCCCGTTTCGGTGCTTTTGGTCCTTGGACCAAGGGTGGGGCCAAGTCGAGATTGACTCCGAAGGGTGCCGGTTGAGCGTGCTCCATGGCGAACTTCCGCTGCGGCACCTGCAAGTGCCGTGTTTCGCCGATCTGGACAACCCGACTGTAATTCTGCTCAGGGACGACGTGGAACGGATTGCGTGTGAGCGCACGGGCGACCAACTCACCCTAGAGACGGAAATCACCATTGGAATCGCACAATCGGTTTTGGTGCGGGACATGTGACAAGCAGGTGGCGCGACTGACCCCATGCACAAATGCCCGATGGTCGGACGCCACAAGGTTCATTCAACCGAGTGGATAAGGATGCACCGCGGCCCGGCCACAACGGGGTTGTCGCGGCCATTCGCTTGAACCCACTGCCAAACAATTCGCAGGTGGGTTGGGCACAGCGGGAGAGGCAGCCTGGATGGCTACTCCACGGACAACTTGCAAATACTCGACATAAATTGCCAGGTGCATCCGTGAATCCGAACCGTTCCCGCCAGGAGTAGTTGGCCGGTACGGTCACTCGGCCGCCGACTTACGAAGCGAAAATCGCGCCGGCGCGATTGGGTGATGCGCGATGGGATGCTCTGGGCGGCAGCTTGGTGGTCGGGGAGTCTTGGGATCGGAATGCTTGGACTGGCGACCTGAATGTCCGGTCCGGCCGAGGGACGCTGTCTCCTAAGTTGTGGGGTGAAACTCAACGCAATTGCCCGGCAATTGCTTGCGGAAAGTGTCTATCCGAGTTTGAAAGTTGCCAACTCCCTAACCGGGCGGAACTCGACCAGTCCGATTTCCTGAAACCATCCCCGTATCGGCCGGAAATGCTTCCAGCAGTGTTTGCCCACCTGTCCAATCTCCGCGCCTGTCAGGTCAGTCGCAACGGTGCTGTGAGGTACCCAGTTCCCTGGAAGGTAGTGGGCTGAGGAGTATCCTCCGAACCTGGAACAGGCTGTGTGAAACCGTTCGTGAACGGCGAGCAACTCGTGCGTCACTACAGGTGCCAGGAAGACCACACCCTCTTCGGTCGGAAAGGTTCCCACGCTACCCAATTGGACATCGAGGGGAGCCAATGACTTGGAAAACGCGGTCAGTTCCTGAAGAAAGCTGCGATGGTCAAGGTCGTTGGAGTACACAGCGAGCGAGACGTGAGGTCTCCCGCCGTTGGTCAACATCGTGGACAAGCCGAACGCGTCTGCGATTCCGCTCCAAAGCCTTCGGACGGCGAGGTCGCTGTCGGGATCAAAGTAGAGTTCAACCGCATAACCCATTTGGGAACCTTCTGTTCGTCAGACCTGATATCGGGTTGCCACAGGCTCGTCCAAATTTCAGGCCGGTGGTGTCAGGCGATGCACATCCGTCACGGCGCGGGTGTGTCGCTTTCTTTGCCCTTGTCAAGGGGCAGTGTCCCACGCATCAAGTAATGCTTCCCTGAATCGTTCCAGGATTTGCCAGGTCTCCTGTTCGGTACAAACCAAAGGAGGTGCCAGGGCCCCCCAAGTGGGCTGGACACGCATGATCAATCCGTGGTCTATCGCCTTGCGCCGCAGGATCGGCCCCAACCCCTGGTTGACTTCAGGGGAACCGGGTTCCGAAACCAGATCGAACCCCACAAGAAGTCCTTCCCCCCGCACATTGGCGATCGGAAGTTCGGTTTGCCATTCCTTCAGTGTCTCCTTGGCCAGTCGTCCCTGAGCCTGGCTGTTGGCGCACACGTCCTCTTCCTCCATGATGGCCAGCACCTCGACGCCGACGGCGCTGGTCAGGGCATTGGAGGCAAAGGTATGACCATGGTTGAAGTGTCGCTGGTCTGATTCGGCACCGATAAAGGCTTCGGCCAAATCGGGCCGCGTGACCATGGCGCTGACGGGCAGGACGCCGCTGGACAAGCCCTTGCCGCAGGTCAGGATGTCGGGAGCCACACCGAATGTCTGGGCGCCGAACATGCGCCCGGTCCGGCCAATGCCGGTGATGATCTCGTCGTAGATCAGCAGGATCCCGTGTGTCCGGCACAGGTCCAGCACGCCTTCCAGCCAACCGGCAGGGGGCACCGCAATCCCGGCCAGGTGAATGACGGGTTCGATGATCAGGGCCGCAATCGTGGAGGAGGCCTCCCCTTCGATTTGGCGTTCCAGCAGATGCAGGGCGAGTTTCGTCGCCGCCTCCGTGGATCCTGCCGCCTGTGTCAGGTAGGCGGGCGGCAGGAACTTCAGAAAGCCGCCCATCTGCGGTTCGAATGCGGTCTTGCGCGATCCGGTGCCGCTGGCCGCCATGGCGCCGGCGGTGGCGCCGTGATAGCTGTCGTAGCACGAAAGGATCTTGTACTTGCCCGGATTGCCGGTCAGCCGGTGGTACTGGCGCGCAAACTTGAAGGCAGCCTCGTTGGCCTCGGACCCACCGCTGAAGCTTTTGATGAAGGTCATGCCCGGCGGCGACACGGCTCCGAGCGCGGCCACGAGCTGCAGGGAAACATCGGCAATGCCGTGCATCGGCGGGGCCAGTGTCACCCTTGCCAACTGTCTCGAAACCGCCTGGTTGAGCCTGGGGTGGTTGTGCCCCAGCGATACGGCGTATACCCCGCTCAGACCGTCCAGGTATTCCTTGCCGTGCACATCGGTGTAGGTGATCCGGTCCGCCTTGCTGACAATGACCGGCTGCTTCAGGAACTCGGTGGTCTGGGTGAAGTCGATGAAGGTGTGCCGAACAAGGTCGTTCCAGTCGGCGGAGCTGTCGACAACGTTGGTCATGGGAGTTCCCTCTGTGGCGAACGAACGGATGTCTTCGGAGTCGTGATGGTCCCCAATCTGCCTGGCAGCGGGTTTGTCCGCCGACCAAACCAGGCCCCTGCATTGAGCGGCGAACCATCCGCGGTGTACCTTCACACCGGTGGGACCGTGCCGTGTCGATTGGCACCGTCGGATCGAGCAAGGCCGGATTCACCGATTTGGCATCCGGCCACCCACTCCATGCACCGGCCTCAGGCTGGGACTGCCAGACCGCGCCTGACCTGCCGCCCGTCCTGGATGAAGGGAACGTCCTGGCCCCAAGGCGCGGTGCCCTCCTTGTTCATGATGACTTCCTTGGAATACTGGGCCAGGAAGCTGCGCCGGATGTTCTTGGAGACATTGGTGCCCGACCGGTGAAACGTGCGGCTTGAAAACACCACGATGCTGCCTGCCGGAACAATGGCGGGGATTCCCGGATCGTCTCCCTTGTAGCCGATTTTGTCGTTGGTTTCCGCCTCCACAGTGTGGTCGAACAGGTCGTCCGGGGTCATGCCCGCCCTGTCGTACGGCAGAACATAGATGGTGCCGTTCTCCAGCGTCATGTCGTCCAAGGCGCACCAGCACGACAGATACGGCGTGTGGTAGTGCCCGATGTATCCGGAATCCTGGTGCCAGGCGAATTTGGTGCCCACTTCCGGTGCCTTGACCACGTACTGCTCGTGGAACAGCCACACGTTGTCGCCCAGCGTGGCTTTGGCTACGTCGGCCATCAGATCGCTGAAGAGGAACGCGGCAATGACCTCGCTCTCCTTGCCCCGGTTGGCGATGAAGTAGCGCTGCTTGTAGTGGCTGATGCCATAGGAGGTAATCCCCTTGGCTTCCATCTCCCGGTCGGTTTCCAACACGAGCCGGTCGCATTCGCTGCGCAGGCCGTCGAGCTGGTCCTGTGGAATGACACCCTCAAGAATGAAATATCCCTGGGCGCGGTATTGCTCTCGTTGTTGTTGGGTTAAATGGGTCATGGAGCAGTTCGGAAACTTGATCGATCCCTCAACTAAGGTCAGCCCGATGCCATTAGATCCAAGAGGAAGCCCGCACTGTCGGCAGCCGCTTCCAACGGGGAAACCACATCGAGCTGGGTGTGGTGCAGCGTCACGCTGCCAGTGTAGTCAATGCCTTGGAGGCCCAGTATAACCGCCGCCATGTCGATTCCACCCGGGTCCGTGAAGCGGTGGAGCGTGGTTGGAATCCGCCCCTGGCTCCATGTATCCATCATGAGCGTGCCTTGGGGGTCCGGGGTGTGGTTTTGGAGGTACACATTGAAAACCACGTCGGCCAACCGCTCAATCGCTTCGGGGCCGTATGGCTCCCCGCACAACGCCAGATTGGCTGGTTCGTAAATTAGCCCGAAGTTGGGCCGATTCACCCTGCGGCACACATCCAGACAGCCCTCAATGGTTTCGAACAGGCTTTGGGTGTGGCACTGGTGGGCCAAGCGGATGCCTCGCTCATGGGCCTTGTCCGAGGCCAGCCGCGCAGCGTCGATGTCCGGTTCGGTCTTGAGGCAGACCCGGATGAGGTCGCACTCCAACCTTGCGCACAGGTCCAGGGCCGGCTCGATGTTCTGCAACACGCCAGGACCTTCGGGGCTGTTCTCGGGCACCGCGAAATCGGGAGTCACCATGGAGATGCCCAGGCCTCGCTGTTGGACCGTGGCGAGAACCTCGGCCTGACGGGATGGATCGGCATCGGATCCCACCACCGATGCACGCATGCAAAGGGCTTGGTAGCCGGCGTTGTTGGCCGAGTCCGCGATGTCGGCCAAGGGCACGGTGGAAATCCGTTTGTTGGTGAAGCTTTCGGCTACGCGCACGGACAGGGACAGATACATGCGGTTGGATTCCTCTTGATGGCTGTCGGGCAAGGATGCATTCGGGTACAGGCCGGCAGCCAATTGTGATCCGGTCGCACACGGAGCCCGCCCGACTACCAATTTCCATCTGCCATTATGCGGCTTTCCGGAAGAGCCTTCCCGTCCGCATGGGGACACGGGTAGCGAATGTTTCGGTTAGCATTGCTGTACTTGGACTTCGGCACGGCACCGCCAACCGCCCGCCATAGCAGTGTCCGCAGTCTCCTGCCAATTGACAACATTCGCATGTTCACGGTCGAGCGGTTCCCTGCCAACCCCCTGGTCCACGCCGACCGCACTCCCGCACTAGGCGGCAATGTCAACGGCGCCTCGGTGATCGAGACACCTGCCTGGCTCCCCGATCGTCTGGGTCGGTACTACATGTACTTTGCCCACCACCAGGGCACGAGCATCCGCCTGGCGCATGCCGCGCGACTGGACGGGCCCTGGCAGGTATACGAATCGGGAACCTTGCAGCTGGCACAGACCCCCTGCCACCGCCACATCGCCTCGCCCGACGTGCATGTGGACGATGAGCGCCGGCAAATCCTGATGTACTTCCACGGGCCGATGCTGAAACAGGATCAGTTCGCCAACGACCCGCTGTACCAGCAGTTCCCGTACCTGGGAGGGCAGCGTTCACTGCTGGCCACGTCCTCCAACGGCCTTGATTTCGTGTCGGGAAACCGCATTCTGGGACCAAGCTACTATCGTTTCTTCCGTTGGCAGGGCCAAGGATATGCCATGGCAATGCCTGGCATTCTGTATCGGCAAGCCGGCGATGCCTGGGACAGCTTTGAGCAGGGACCGCACCTGTTCAGTGAGGCGCACCGTCACTTTGCCGTATTGGTCGACGAGGAGAGCCCGATCGCGTTCTTCAGCAAGGCCGGCGACTGTCCCGAACGCATCCAGGCTGCGCGGCTGATTGCAGAAGACCCTTGGACCGAGTGGCGGGTTGGTCCGGAATTCGAGGTGTTGCAACCCGAAATGCCTTACGAAGGCATTGACCAGGTCCTGGAGCCCTCTGCCCGAGGGGCCGTCCACGGTCCAGCACGTCAGCTGCGGGATCCGTGCATTTTCACGGTGGACGGTCGGAACTATCTGTTCTACTCGGTTGCCGGGGAAATGGGCATCGCCGGAGCGCGACTTGCCTCGAATGGCCGGGACAACACGGAATAGCTTCCCCATTCGTCCACCGGCCAACGCGATTGGCCCGGGGCCCGATGCCGCTCGGTCAGTTGAGCGTGGCCCGATGTACGATGTCTCCCCCCGCCACGGTCAGGAGGGCTGTCGTGTGCAGCAAATCGTTCGGGGTGCATGCCAACACGTCCCGATCCGGAACCGTCAGGTCGGCTCGCATTCCGGGAGCCAGCGTTCCACTCTCGCCTTCGAGTCCCTCCAGGTAGGCCGCTTCCGCCGTGTAGGCCCGCACCGCGGACATGCGATCCACTTTCTGCTCGGGGTACCAGCCGTCGGGGCCAGGGGTTCCATCGGCTCGTTGGCGGGTGACCGCGGCATGCAGGCCGACCCAGGGATTGGGGGTCTCCACCGGCGCATCCGATCCGAACGCCATGCGGGTTCCGTGCGACAGCAGCGACTTGAAGGCATAGGCGTACCGGCCCCGCTCGCCCCAGTATTGGTCCACCATCGCCATGTCCTGCGTGGCATGGATGGGCTGCACTGCAACGTTGATGTCCAAGTGGGCGAAGCGGGACATGTCCTGCTCCAATAGGACCTGGGCATGTTCAATCCGGTGTCGGCGTTCGTCGGGTGCCACTCCCGCCTCGCGCTCCTGTCGGCGTACTTCCTGAAACATGTCCAGGACATCCCGGTTGGCCCGGTCGCCGATGGCGTGGATGCAGCTGGCGATCCCGCGGCGGCTGGCCAATGCCACCAGTTCCAGCATTTCCTCCTTGTCCACCACCGTCATGCCGTAGTTGTCCGGTTCGCCGGCATACGGCTCGGCCATGGCCGCGGTTCGAGGTCCCAACGCACCGTCGGCGAACAGCTTCAGGCCTCCAATGGTGAGCCACGGTCCGCGCACGGGCCCATTCAACCCAAAATCGAGGGCATGGGGGAACTGGTCCTGGGACACATGGTTTACGGTGCGCAGCCGCAGCAACCCCGAACGGTCCAACCGCTGAAATGCCTCAAATCCCTGCCTGCCGTCAAAATCGTGGACCGATGTCACGCCCCATGCATGAAGCAGCTTTTGTCCTTGCAGGCAAGCCGCTTCCATGGCCGATGGGGTCGGAACCGGACACGCCTGCTCAACCAACCGGATCGCCGGGTTTTCCAGCAGCAGGCCGGTGGGCTGGTTGTCTGCGTCCAATTCGACGAACCCCCCTTCGGGCGCGATGGTACCTGCGTGCAGGCCGGCCTCGCGCAGGGCCGAACTGCTGGCGACGGCGGCGTGTCCGCTCTTGGCATACAGCAGGGCCGGATGCGGACCGCACACGCGATCGAGATCGTGGCGGGTGGGAAACCGTCCTTCGGGCCAAATTGCCTGGTTCCAGCCCCGGCCCAACAGCCAACCGCCTTCATGCAGGTCGGTGGCGGCCTTCCGCAATCGGTCAAGCATGGCCGCCAGTGCAGGCACCTCGAACAGGTCCACTTCCTGCAGGGACAACGACCAGTTTGTGAAGTGGATATGGGAGTCGCACAATCCGGGCAACACGAGCCGTCCCTCCAAATCGAGGGTTAGGGTGCCGGGACCCGCGGCCCCGTTGGCACTGCCCGGGCCGCCAATGTGCGTGATGCGGCCCCCATGCCAGGCCAGTTCGGCCGCCCACGGCATCGATGGCCGGTTCGTGAGGATGCGGGCGTTGGTCAGGATGCCGTCGGCCGGCACTACATGTGTCATTGGTGGGGGTGCGCAGAACCAGGGTTTGGCTGATTCAGGGGTGCAGGACAAACACCCAGTCCTGGATAATCGGCGGGGTTGGCAGGAAAGTTGTTCCATCCGCCTCGGCCACAATCTCCACGGCCTCGAGTTCTTCACCGGACTTGGGGTTGAGGTAGAAGCCCTGGCGCTTGGAGCCGGGTTCGAGGTCGAGCAGTTGCAGCCCGCCGCGGCGCAGCAGGAAGATGGCGGGGGGCGGAATGAACACAATCCGCGTCCCGTCGGCCGCCACGGCGGCGTACGGCAGGATGCGATTTTCTTCGGATGCATGGTGGCTCACGAGATTGGGAGCCGGGGTCAGGGACGGCCAGTCCAACGTGTCCAGGAACCGCTTGGCCAATCCGATTTGTCCGGAACCGCCCAACTGGCTGGCGTCACGCCACGGGGGGCCGCCCCAGGCCATGCCGTGCGGCGAAGCACCATACGGCATTTCATCGCTGTTGACCTGCCACAGCCCGTTGGCTCCGTAGGTGAAGCCTGCGCTGCCGGAAAGGGCACTCGACCAGTACAGGAACCGCTGGATGTCCGGACCACTCGATTCCAAAATGCCCTCGTAGTTCACTTCGCTGATGATCACCGGCATTGCGGGCGGCTTGGCCAGCGACGATTCCAGCATGTTGATCGTGTTCGAGAGGGCCGGGAACCCCTGGTGTCCTGTTTGGAGCATCTCGAAGTCGAGGGTGGACGGATCGTCCACCTGTTGCCGGCCAAAGTCGGTCGGATGAATCGTGATGGGGCGCCGGAGGCCGTCCTGGGAGCGGATCCAGGTCGCCATGTCGGACCACGCGGCGCCGCGCGTTTCGCGCCAGGCATCCATGTCCTCAATCTTGTGGGCGTCCACGTAGAACGGCATGAGGCCTTCGCCGGCAACGCACCACGTGACGGGCAGACTGGCATAGCGCGCAACGAGGTTGCGCCAGTGGTGGCGCAACACATCCGGTCCCGCGAAGTCCATGAAATATCCCCAGAACCCCACGATGCAGGGCGAGAGGCCGGCGTTGACCAGCATGCCAATGCGCCGATCCATCTCGCGGAAGTACTCGGGGTTGATCGAGTTGAAGTCGCGATCCCATGGGTAGCCGCCGTCGCCCATCCCGCGCTCGTCATACCAGTGCATGTCGGGATAAAGGCCGGCAATGATTTGGATCACCGTGAAGCCCTTCGCGATCCGATCTTCGATTAGGAATTCAAGGCCGTCCAGCGGCAGCCGCCGCGACAGTCCCATCCACCATGTGTCGCCCAGCCAATTGAACGGGGTGCCCGAGGCATGGGCGAAGTGCCTGCCATCGTCGGCAATGCAGATGGGACCCCGGATCGACAATCCGGTGGAGCGGTCGGTTCCCTCGACCGAAAACGAGCCGGTGCGGCCATGAAGGCCGACGTGGTCCGGACTGCACGCAGTGGCCCACTGCCACTCGCTATCTGCATGCCAGGCGAACCGGGCCTTCCAGGTGTTGCCTCCGTCCCAGAAGGCCGGTAGGGCAACCGATGTTCCGCCTGCTTCGTGGAAGCTGACGTTGAGTTCAATCTCCCGCATGGGGTTCGCGACCTGAATGTCCGCCTCCAACGTAAGTTCAATGGTTTCGTTGCGCCTGACCGATGCCATGGTCTGTATTTCCTTGATGCCAGTAGTGGTTTCCGAAGATCTTACCCGTTGTCTCTGGGGGTGGAATTTCATGGTGTCGGCACAGCCGGGCCGTATGCAGGTTGCACCTACATTCGCGGGCAAATGTTTGGTTCACAATGGTGTCCGTGGTTTCGCAACACGCATTGTCCGGCACGGGCGGTGGCGGGTTGGGGCCGCGTTCGAACCGTCCTGTGCAAGTGCACAAAGGCCGGACTGGTGCCGTGGGCGCGGCATCGAATACCGATTGACCACTTCCGGAGTGCCGAGTCGTGAACCCAACCATCATCAGCGCAACCGATGTCTGCAAGGTCTATTTCATTGGCGACTCCAGGGTGGAAGCCCTGCGGGGCGTGGATTTTGTGGTTCGGTCCGGCGAAATGGTTGCTGTGATGGGCCCTTCGGGTTGCGGCAAGACCACGTTGCTCAACTGCCTTTCGGGACTGGATACTTTCGACCAAGGGTCGGTGGTGATTGAAGGCCAGTCGCTCGACAAGCTCGGCGACCGGCGCCTGACCCGATACCGGGCGGAGCACATGGGTTTCATCTTCCAGTCGTACAACCTGCTGCCGGTCATCAGCGCAGCCGAAAATGTTGAACTGGCATTGTTGGTGAACGGGGTGCACGGCCGGGAGGCTCAACGCAGGGCCCTGGACATGCTGGAGGCGGTTGGCTTGTCGGATTGGAAGCACCACCGGCCGGCACAACTGTCCGGAGGCCAGCGGCAACGGGTGGCCATTGCCCGGGCGCTTGCCAACCAACCCGCCATCGTCTGGGCGGACGAGCCCACGGGCAATCTGGACGACGACACGTCGCTGGATGTGCTGAACCTGATGCGTCGCCTGAATGCCGAACAGGCCCAGACGTTTGTGATCGTGACGCACGATCCCAAGGTTGGGGACTTCTGCGATCGGGTGGTGTACATGGCGAACGGCCGCATGGTTTCCGACCGGGATGGTGCCGACGACACGTTGCATCCCGATGATGAAGACGCGGATCCGGACGTTCCCGCCACGGTGGAACCGGTCACGGCAGGCGCGTCGGGCGATGAATCGGCCGAGGGCGGGTTTCCGGATGGCACAACCCGCGGCAACGGACCGGACGCGGCATGAACTTCCTGCAACCCGCGGCCCTCGGGATGGCGGCCGCGCTGATTCTGGTTGGGCTGTTGCTGATCGCGCTGTCGTTGCGGAGCCCGATCCTGGCCCGGCTGGGCCTGCGCAACATTCCCCGACGCCCCTTGCAGTCATTCCTAATCGTGGTCGGCCTAACACTCAGCACCACCATTTTCACAGCCGCCTTGAGCCTTGGGGATACCCTCAACCATTCCCTGAGCAACCAGATCGTCAAGGCCTACGGCCATGTCGATCAGGTGATTTCGCCGGCATTCCTGGGAACGCTGTTGGAGCTTGCGGAGGATGACGACTTTGAAGTCGATGAAGACTCCTCCGAGCAGGACACCAGTCTTGTTGAGCTGTTGGAGGGTCTGGCCGATGGAGATGCCGTCAGTATCGTCCAACTGGTCGAGGATGGCCTGCCCGGCATCTCACTGGCGGACTACCAAAACCTGCGTGTAGCGGTCGAGGATGAACCGTTGATCGACGGGATGGCCGGAGCCATCTTCTTCCCCTCGGTTGTGCGCAATGCAACGACGGGTCAGGGGGAGCCCATCGGGTTCATCTTTGCCGTTGACGACGAATATACGTCCGAGTTCGGCCTGCACGATACATCGGGTACACCGGTCCGCATGGATGTGCTCCAACCCGGTGTCGGCAACATCATGTCGCCTGTGGTCGGCACGGTGGCCGATACGGCCGTCACCGTATTGCAAGTGGTCGAGGGCGACCTTGGGGACAGTGCGGCGGCACCCGTACTGGCCGGAGCAGCTGCCCTTTGGTTCCTGGCAACGGAGTTGGAAGGTGAGTCGGTATCCCTGCGGGATGTCCGCCTTGATCTCCAGACCCTTGCGGATCTTGGACTGGACACGTCACTTCTGGCGGAACAAGGGATCACGGAACTCAGCCTGGGGAGTCTGGGGATTACCGACCAGGATCTAGCCTCCTTGGGAATCGATCCGGACGCGGCCGTGGACCTTCCCACCCTGGAAGCCCTGGGCATCGAGATCCCCGAGAATCTGAACTTGTTCCAATTCTTGAACCTGAACACGCTGCTCGGGCAAACGGACGAGCAACTGAACCAGATGGGATTGCAGATCCGGCAGGGCGACGTGTACCTGAACCAACTGGGGGCGCAACAGTTGAATGCCCGGCCGGGGGACCTGCTCGAAGTGTTCGTCGGACCGATTCCGGTTCCCTATCGGGTCAGGGGCATCGTGCAGGAGTCGGGACCCCTGGGATTGCTGGGGCCCGTCGTCATGATGGATCTTGAAGAGGCGCGCCGGTTGTTGTTCATGCCGGAACGGAACAATGCCGTCCTTGTTTCGTTCGCCGGTGACGAAAAAGAGGGTATGGCACTGACGGACACGGCCAATCAGCGGCTGCGGGAACTGTCCCTCGACGACGAGCAGTTTGCGGGGGTAATGCAGATACTCGCCCGTCCGGAGGTGAAAACCACCATTCGATCGGCGAGTACCTCCGCAGGCAACCCATTTGTGGGAGACATGGATGGGGCACCTGCCTTCCTAGTGGACATCGCCGAAAGTTTTTCGGGGTCGACCGACTTCCGACAGCACATTGGCACGCTGGCAGCCTGGGCCGCGGACCCTGAGGATTCGGGCTCGGGCGACGATGCGGACCCGGCTCCCACCGTGACGGATTCGGAACTGAGGACCGCCTTGGCCAGCGCTGCCGTGCGGGAGTGGATATTGGATCTGGACTTGGATTCCGCCTCCAGATCGGCTCTGGTCAAAAGGTTTGCGGAACTTGAGCGGTTCCAGGTTCTTACTCCGTTGAGCAAGCAACTGGCAGTCCAGGGAGCCGGTGTCGCAGGTGTGGCCTTCGGGTCCATGTTCACGGCATCCGGCACCTTCTCCATCTTGGCCGGTCTGGTCCTGATCTTCCTGATTTACGTGATGCTGGCGGCCGAACGTCGCTCGGAACTGGGCATCGTCAGGGCCCTGGGCATGCGCCGCAGTTCCATGGTCCAGATGTTTGTCACCGAAGGCTTGGTGTACGACCTGGCTGCCTGCGTCCTGGGTTTGGGGCTGGGCCTGCTGGTCTCCTGGGGCATGATCGACTTCCTGACCGGATTGCTGTCCACCGTCAGCAGACAGTTCAGGGGACCGGAGTTCCTGTTCAAGCTGGAGTGGTCGGTCTCTGTTTGGTCGCTGGTGGTGGCCTTTTGCCTGGGCCTTCTGTTGACCTTGGCAGTAATCCTGGTGTCATCCGTACGCGTCAGTCGGGTTTCCATTGTGACGGCCATTCGCAATCTCCCGGAAGGAACCCTGCGGCGAAGAGGTCAGACGACCCGTTGGGTTGCCCTGACAACTGCGGCTGTACTGCTGTTGGTTGGGGGAGCAGCGTTGCTCTTGAGCCGTTGGTGGATCGAGGGTATTGGGATGTCGCCAGTCCGGTGGGGAGCGACATTGCTGACTGGCGGCTTGGCCCTGACGATCTATTTTGCTCTTGTATGGACCGGTGTGCCCGGGCGATTGAGACAAACCGCACCAGTCGCGTTGCTGGGTGTGGGTTGGCTGGCCATCTGGGCCTATCCCTGGCTGAGGTTTGACGAAGTCGTGGATGGCGACCTCGATCCGGGCTGGGTGCTATTGGATCAGATTCTGTCCGCACCGTTTTCCCTACTGGGCGCGATTTTCGTCATCCAAGCCGGAGCGGCCCCCGTGGCTACGCTGGCAACCCGGCTTGTGGCCCCCCTGCGCAAGGTGGCGGCATCAATTCGCTTGGCCATTGCCTATTCCTTGGGCAATCGATTTCGCACGGGGACTGTCATGTTCCTGTTTGCGACCGTGATCCTGTCCGTGATCGTCATGGCCTACGTCATCAAGGCAACCAATACGGCCGCGGCGCCCGAGGCCGAACTCAACGCCAACTTCGACATCGAACTGACAACAGGGCCGCTGAGCTTTTTCGATCCCATCCACGATCTGGAAGCGGAGGCGAATGAACGGGAGGACTTTCCCCTGCCCGACGTGGCGTTGATGTCGTCCATCGTCACCGACTTCGCTGGGCTTGAGCCCCTCCAGCCAAAGGCACGCAGTCGCGAAGATTGGGGCGCGTCGGTTGCCGGTGTGGACGCGGCCTATACAACCCAGGCAGCTCAACTGTATTCGTTGCGCTGGCGTGCCCCCGAATATGCAACCGATGCGGACGCGTGGGCAGCCCTCGGTACGCGGACCGATGTCGCGATCATGGAACACTGGCTGGTGGAAGAACTGTGGCAAGGCGATGCCTCGGCATCCGACTCGGCCACGACACCGTTGGACGACTCCTTGGATGGGAACACACTCCTGCCCATGACCGTCAAGTTGTTCTTGACTGACGCGGACGCATTGGGACCGGTTGAACTGGAAGTGATCGGGGCCTTGGATGACGGACCCATGCTGGCCGATTCCACTATTCTGGTCAACCGCAGCTTGTTCTCATCCTTGACCGCCCGTCCTCCGACTCCCAATGCCCATTACATCAAGGTGCGGGAAGGACTCACCGAAGACGAGGCCCGGGCCGTGGCCCAGGCCGTCGAGCGTTCCCTGCTCAGCGGCGGCCTCAATGCCTCGCTCATGTCGGATCGCTTCACGGTGACCCAAGCCATTCTGCGCGGCATGTTGCAGCTGTTCCAGGGTTTTCTGGCCCTGGGGCTGATCACCGGCCTGGCCGGCTTGGCGGTGATCAGCGCCCGCACGGTTGTGGAACGGCGGCAGCAGGTGGGCATGCTGCGGGCCATCGGCATGTCCACAGGCACTATCGCCGGGATGTTCATCCTGGAGTCCAGTTTCGTGGCCCTGTCCGGAATCCTCGTGGGCACGGCCATCGGCATGGTCACCGGCAGCGAGTTGATTGGCGCGTTCTATTCATTTGCGACCGATGAACCACTTGGGATCCCGTGGCAGTCCATCCTGTTGCTGGCCGGAGGCACCTACCTATTTTCCGTTGCGGTCACGGCCCTCCCGGCCTGGCAGGCCACCCGGATCTATCCGGCCGAGGCCCTGCGCTACGAGTAGAGGTATGCAACGGCCAAACCGGCTGCGCAACCTATAATTCACCTGTATCAAACCGGACATGGAGTCCCAATATGGCGTTCACACTGGAACTGGGCCAGACGGCCCCCGACTTCAGGCTGCCGGCGACCGACGGCAAGGACTACTCACTTGCCGATTTCGGCGACGCCGAAACCCTCGTGCTCTTCTTCACCTGCAATCACTGCCCTTTTGTAATCGGGTCCGACGAAAACACCCGCGCCACGGCCGATGAATTCCAGGATCGGGGCGTCCGCTTCGTCGGCATCAATTCCAACAGCGTGCACGTCGCGGCCGACGATGGGTTCGACGGCATGGTTCAACGCATGTCCGAACATCGCTTTCCGTGGGTCTACCTCAGGGACGAGGACCAATCGGCGGCGCTGGCCTACGGTGCTCTGCGCACGCCCCATTTCTATGTCTTCGACGGCGAGCGCAAGCTGGTTTACACCGGGCGCGGCATCGACAACCCTCGGGAAGGCGACAAGGCCACTGTCAACGACCTGCAAAGGGCGCTGGCGGAACATACTTCGGGCCAACCAATCTCGCAGCCGTTGACCAATCCCATTGGATGCAACGTGAAGTGGGTTGGTCAGGACGCGCACTGGATGCCCGCCGAGGCCTGCGACCTGGTCTTTGCTCCGTCCTAAATCGCGGATCGAGTTCGCAGCTACGAGCCGCGATCTGGGCCGCCTCAGTCTTTCAGCCGACCTGCATAACGGCGCGGGGGCCTGGAGGGGTGTGGCGGCCGTGACCAAGCGGTAGGCAGTGGGGATCCGGCCATGACGAGGGATCCGCCGTACCGTCTGATTAACCCCCTGCATGCGCTCAGGTACCTGGTGCGGGGAAACCTGCACGACCTGTTCCTGCGGGAGTGGCACCGCCAGGGGGAAGTTGCCCGTTTTCGGGTCGGTTCCGTTCGGATGACGGTCATCAGTAATCTGGCGGACGTCAAGCATGTCATGCAGGACCGGGCGAAGGCCTATGGCAAGCGATTGGACACAACGGAAAGGCTTCTGGGGGAGGGCATTTCCAACTCCGAAGGTCCGGCTTGGCGTCACCATCGGCGCGAACTGAAGCAGGCGTTCAACCATCAGCAGCTGGTCCGATACTTCCCTTTGGTTCAGGCCCGCACACAGGAAGCCGTGCACAGGCTGGTGCAGGGATCGTCGTCCACGGTTGAGGAGGCGGCCGTCGCCCTCACCCGTTGGGTGATCTACACCGCACTGTTCGGCGCGGAACGGCCGGAGGGGTGGAGGAAGTTCCTGGATTCCTTCGACAACCTTGTGTCCCAGCAGGTTTGGCAGTCCGCCCTACCGTCATTCCTGACCTCCCGGGCGTGGCCGTGGACCCGCGCCTATCACTCGAACCTGGCCGCCATCGACCGGTTTGTGTACGACCGGATCGATGCGGGGACCATGGATGACCGGACGGTGCTTGGCTACTGTCTGGCACACGACGAGGAAACCGGCGAGGCGAAGTTCACCCGACAGGAGGTGCGCGACGATCTGGTAACGCTTCTCCTGGCCGGCTACGAAACCACGTCTGCCACCATCTGCTGGATTCTGTTGCTGGTTGGACAACATCCGGATGTGGCGCGGCGGTTGCAGGAAGCCAGTTTGGCCTTCCCGGTGGACGGAAGTTGGACCCTTCAGGATCTGGCCAAGTTTCGCTATGGCCGTGCCGTCGTCGACGAGGCTCTGAGGCTGTTTCCCGCCGGCTGGGCCATTCGGCGCGTGGCCCTGGAGCCGGATACCTTGCCGTCCGGCTTGGCGGTTTGCGAAGGGGATCTGCTCAACATCTCGCCATTCTTGATTCACAGGGATCCGCAACACTGGTCCCACCCGGATGTGTTCGACCCGGAGCGCTTCCTGGATCCGTCTGCAGCCAAGGACGCGGGGTACTCCTTCATTCCGTTTGGCGGGGGGCCCCGTCGCTGCCCTGGCATGAACCTTGCCTACATGGAGGTGTTGACGGTGCTGCTGGCCTGCCTGCAAGCCGGTACATGGAGCGTATCCGCCCGCGAACCCGTTGCCATCTTTTCGCGCGGCACCATGCGGCCTGCCCGGCCAGTCTCGCTGACCTGGCAACCGCACGGCCCAATCAGGATGTCCGGTCGCCCAGTGCATTCGGGCGACTGCCCCGTGTCGACTGTGAACCCCGGTTCCCCATGACCGCCAGGCAGGAGATCCGGAATCCATGACCATTGCGAGCGACACCACCGTGCTGGTGACCGGTGCGGGCCGAGGGATCGGCGAAGCGGTGGCGACGGCCTTTGCCGCCAAGTCCGGAAGGGTCATCGTGACCGACATCGACCCCGCAGGGAAGGCAGTGGCGGAGGCCATCGGCGCTTCGTTTGTCGAGGCCGACTTGTCCGACATGGAAGCGGTGCGCAACCTGGGCTCCCGGGTGCTTGCGGACTTCGGCCCCGTCGACATCCTGATCAACAACGCCGGTCTGCAGCACGTGAGTGCCATTGACGAGTTCCCCGACGATATGTGGTCCAGGCTCATCCAAGTCATGCTAACGGCTCCCTTTCAGTTGATGAAGACAGTTCTCCCGGGTATGAAGCAACGGGGATGGGGCCGCGTCATCAACATTGCCTCCGTCCACGGTCTCATTGCCAGTCCGTTCAAGGGTGCATACATTGCAGCCAAGCACGGTCTGGTGGGTTTGACCAAGACGGCAGCGTTGGAAGTGGCTACCTATGGTGTCACGGTCAATGCCATTTGTCCCGGATACGTCAACACCGCCCTGGTCCGGAACCAGATCGCGGATCAGGCGCGTATCCGCGGCATGCCGGAGGCGGAGGTGGTCGAAAAGGTCATACTGGAACCGGCTGCGATCAAACGCATGGTGGAACCGAAGGAAGTGGCCCAGATGGCACTGTTCCTGGTGGGACCGAACGCACAATCCATCACAGGATCCACCCAGGTCATGGATGGCGGCTGGTCCGCTAGGTGATGTTCGACCGCGGACGGAAGGACTGCAGCCGGAAGCCAACTTGGTTTGAGTAGAATCGCGGTGTCAGGCGGAACGCTGTACCGTAGCGCTCCGGCCTTGCCGAAGATCCGGTAGCACCCACCTGCTGCACCTTACGTCCACGCTGGCACTTTGAACATGAACCGATCGCGCATCGCCTCCGTTGAGACTCACCTGTTGTGGGTACCCACCCGGCAAGTCATCCGCCGGGAGATGGAGAGGGCATTGATCCACGCCTGGTCCGAAGTCGAAGTGACGATCGTGGAACTGGAGTCCGGGGTCATCGGCACGGGCGAGACAATCCAGAACTACACGTGGGGTCGTTCCGTTGACCATCAGGCCGTGGTCGGCGGCAATCCGTTCGAACTCATGTGGCAGGACCGGCTGGGTGCCGGACTGCAGATGGCGTTGTTGGATGCCGCGGGCAAGGAAGCGGGAGTACCGGTCGCCCGTTTGCTGGGCGAACCCTGCAGAACCCATTGTCCCGTGTCCCATTGGGGCCACGACATGCCGCCCGATCTGTATCGGCAGGAGGCGTTGTGGGCGCTCGAGCATGGTTACACCAGCATGAAGATCAAGACGCGGCCCTGGTTCGACGTGGTCGAAACCCTCGACCTGATCAGCCAGGCCACACCGGACACATTTGAAATCGATACGGACTGGAACGACTTCCTGTTGTCCGCCCCCCGAGCCATCCCGGTGCTGACGCAGTTGGAGGACCGGTTCCCAAAAATGGCGCTCGTGGAGGGACCGATTCCGGCGGTGGACTCCAACGGCAACAAGGCTATTCGCGATGCCATAACCTGTCCCGTGGCCCATCACTACTCGGAGGAACTGGCGCTTCGCGTAGACCACGGGGTTTGCGACGGCTATGTCATGGCTGGTGGCGTGTCGGCCGTCATGCGCGGTGGACATGCGGCCGCGGCACAGGGAAAGCCCTTCTTCCTTCAAATGGTGGGCACCGGCCTGACCGCCGCCATGGCGGCGCACATTGGCTCCGTGCTTACGCATGCCCAGTGGCCGGCCATCACGTGTACCGGGATTTACGAACATGATCTCCTGGCGGAACCGCTGGAAGTGCGGCATGGTCTGGTTACGGTACCCGACCGCCCAGGACTTGGCGTGGAAATTGATGTCGAGACATTGGTCAACTACAAGGCGCTAGGTGACGAAATCGAACTTCCGCCGCGTATCGTCACCTACCGGCAACCAGGCGGTCTCCAGGTGCATTTCGCGAACAATTCCCACAACTCGTCGGCCGTTTGGGCGTTCTTCCGCAGGGGAACTCTGCCCATCCTCATGCCGGGCGTGACCACGACCGTGGTCGATGTTGAGGACGATCCGGAGTTGGTCGAACTCCACCGACGGGTTTCCGCCGCCGGCTACCTGATCGAATCCGGCTGAAGTCAGTACCAAGACCTACGGGATAGCGCAACCATGTCGCAGGTAGCCAACCGCCATGCCGTGGTGTTCGGGGCGGGGAGGGGTATCGGTGAGGCCATTGCCAGGGCCCTGCATGCCGCCGGAGCGGAGTTGACCCTGGTGGATCGAGATCAACAGGTCGAAACCGTAGCTGCGGAATTGAAATGCCGCAGCCTAAGGGCCGATGTCACGGACTGGGACGCGGTGCAAGCCGTGGCTGCGAAATGCGAGGTACAGGTGCCTGTCCACCATGTCATCTATGCCGTGGGACTGGGTTCTGGCAAGTCGGGATTCCCTTTTTGGCGGTTGGCCCCGTCGGACTGGAAGGGGATATTCGAGGTCAATACCCTGGGTGCCGTGCACGTGGCCCATGCCTTCGTCGAACCCATGGTCCAACGCGGCGACGGGAGCTTCGTCCTGCTGGCCTCGGTGTCCGGGCAGTTTGGCGCCCGCAACGATCCTCCCTACAGCGCAGCCAAGGCTGCGCTGATTAATTTCGGACAGGTCATGGCCCTGGACATGGCCGAATTCGGAGTTCGCTGCAACCTGATCGCTCCCGGAATTGTCGATACCCCCATGCAGGAACGGGTCTATCGAGCCAACGTGGCACGGTTCGCTGAGGCGCAGCGTCCGGAATATGTGACCTGGATGCAGGAGAAACTGGACGCCAATGTGCCGCTGCGACGACCCCAAACTGTGGAGGACATTGCGCAGGCTGCCTTGTATCTGTGCAGTGCTGTCAATGTGACGGGCCAGGTGCTGAACGTGGATGGCGGTTGGGTGCAAAAAGGCTGACGTTCACTCCAGCTCCGCTTTTGTTCAGACTGTCAGGGAATAGTCCGAGAAGGCTTGGGTGCTTGCAACCTTGACACGGTTTGAAGTTGGCAACGCTTGACAATGCGACTGGAGCATCCGCGGGCAAGGCTATCAGGGTTAGGGCCTCCCGGATCCAATCCCAGCCGCACAGGTGGCGTATCCAGGCCAATCGGTCAGCCAGATTCTGCGGTACGGTCTCCAAGGCCTCCTGCTTGGCCGCCAGTGACGCATACACGCCCTGGCGCCGCTCCTGGAAATCGCTCCACTGGATTTCAACTTGGGCGTGTAGGGCGGCGGCTGCACCACTCGGGACCGGTCCAGCCACAGGTCTGCTCCCCCGGGGACGGCTTGGGTGTGGTGGGAACGCGGCGTCTTGAGTCGGATTCCCAGTCGCGCCGGTAGCGTGTAGATGTTGGTGGGGTGTAGAAAATACCCCACTGGTCCCCACTCCAGTCCCACTTTTTTACCAATAGGATACAGATCCTTTGACACTGTCCAACTTTCTCTGTAAATTTACAAGCAAGTGGCTTGTTCGCCCAGATGCAATCCTTGGAATCTCCAATGACAGTCAGCACAAAGCCCAAGCAATCCCTTGTTGGCATCGAGTTGGTCCGGCTCCTCGCCTACGAGGGGGACCGCATCTTCACAACGGACCGGGCCAGACAGTTGGCGCCTCGCGTTGGCCTGAAGGACGCCTACCTTGTCGAAGCCCTGTACCACCTCCGTAGGAACAACTGGATCGTGTCGCTTCGCCGAGGACTCTACGCACTTTCTTCTACGGCGTCCGGGGTTGGAGTCACTCATGAATTCGAAGTCGCCGCAGCCCTCGTCTCTCCAGCCATGATCTCCCACTGGTCGGCTATGAACTATCACGGGTTGACAGAGCAGATACCGAGGGACGTGTTCGTTCTTACTACAACGGATACTTGGATTCCCCGCCCGAGGAAGGATAGGGCGGCGAGGTCCGTGAGCGGCTTCCCGGTAGGAAATACGTTGTACCGATTCATCCAGGTCAAGCCTGATCGTTTCTTCGGCGGCGGGCAGCGGTGGATCGGTGAGGTCCGCGTATCGATAACGGATCTGGAGCGCACGTTGCTGGATGGGCTCTCCATGCCTCGGTACTGTGGGGGCTTCGCCGAAGTGCTCCACACCGTGCAAGTCGGCATGGACCGGCTGAACATCGAACTCATTTCGGACTATGCCGTAAGGCTGGGAGTGACGACTGCCAAGCGTCTGGGATGGGTGTTGGAATCCCAGGGCGTTCCCAGATCCGAACTGGCGGTGTTGGCGGAGCTGCCCGTCAAGGGTTACTGCAAGCTTGATCCCACGGGCCCTCGGAAGGGATCGTGCAACAGCCGTTGGATGATCCAGGAGAACCTGCCGGGGATGGTAGGAGCGTGAGACCCCTTTACGCACGACTACAGGAAACACGGCAATGTCTGGACCTTCCTTGGGAGGCACTCGAATGGGACTACTTGCAGTCTTGGGTACAGGCCGGCATCACCCAGGTGCCTGCGCTCCGTGACGCGCTGGTGTTCAAAGGCGGAACGGCTCTGCGAAAGTGCTACTTCGGCGACTACCGCTTCTCCGAAGACTTGGATTTCTCTGCACTGGAGGAGGTTCCTACAGGCGATGAGATGGAGAAGCTCATTGGGGAATCGTGCGCAATTGCGGTTTGCCTACTGGACGAATACGCGCCGGTGGAGATCATCTGCGAGCGTTACACGGAGAAGAAGCCACATCCGGGAGGTCAGGAGGCCTTCAACGTGCGAGCGCGGTTTCCCTGGCACAGCCGCCTCCATACCAGCGTCCTGATCGAGGTCACCGTGGACGAGAGCATCCTGCGGCCGCCGGAGAACAGGCGGGTCATCTACGCGTACGGGGAACCCTTGAACGTCAGGATCCCAGTGTATTCTCTTGAGGAGATCGTCGCCGAGAAGCTACGGGCACTCCTCCAGCAGGCAGCTCTGTTCAAGGCGCGCGGCTGGAGCCGTTCACGCGCCCGCGACTACTATGACCTCTGGCGTATGTTTAGTTCCTATGGGAACCGGATGGCATTGGCAGACTTCGACATGTTGCTCCGGGAGAAATGCGCGGTCCGGGACGTTTCATTTGCAGGCCCGAACGATTTCTTCGATGAGCACATGCTTGCGGATGTGGAGAAGAATTGGGAGCAGTGGCTTGGCCCGTTGGTGTCGGATTTGCCAACTTTCGAGACCGTGGTTGGTGCGTTGCGTCCGCGGGTGGCGAAGCTGGTTCCTGCAGACAGCACATAGTGTGGTTTGGGCGAGAGTTGCCGGTGGCTATCCCAGTCCAGCATCGCCAAAACCCTCTTGACATAACAAGTCAACTTGACATTGGTCGGGGTTGGCCGAATCGTTGCCGTGCTTGGCCTGACGCCGTGCCGACAGATCGGGGCTGGAAGTGGTGGCTTGTTCGGTAGTCTGGTCAACGACTTCGCAATGCCGAAGGCGTGTCATGAGGAGGTAAGCGCTTCCAGTTCAATCAGGTTGCGCATTGCCTCGTCGTTGGTGTTGCCACAAATCTCGGGAGACGGCAGGAACGCACGGCACACGTTGGGCCGTTCGGGTTTGCCGTACAACAGACAGCGGTTGTCGCTGGTCAGTTGGATACAACGCACCCCTGCCGGTTTGGGGCCGGACATTCCGGGGATTGTGGTGCTGATGCTGATGGCGATGCAGCACGCCCCGCACCCGACGCGACACTGGTGCCCGTAATTCGCATCCCTCCCGGATGCGGACGATGGTTGGGCCATGGTGTTGGTGGAACCAATTCTCTTTGAGTGCGTTGCCATTGGGTCACGGAAATCAGGAACGTTTCCGGTATGCCAACGCGTGTCGGCAGGCCGGAATTTCCTCCCGGGACGATCCTTGAATGCTGCGATGTCGAACTGCTGGATACCGTAGGGCAGTACGCGACATGCTGTTGGCGTCAGCCGTCGATAACGTCGTGGACTCTCACAATCCAACCGCTGGTCGCGTCGCAGTACAGAAAGTCGGCGCCTTGCCGGGTCATGCCGTGCGGTTGCGGCATGTCGTCGGGAATGTTGATGGTCCGACCGGGCTCGCCGGTATCCGGATCCGTCTCGACGATGGTCCGTTCGTTGGTGTAAACGATCCAAAGCGCCTTCTCGGTGCTGACCAGACCGTGTGACCGATCGTGCTGCAGCGGAATGGTCGCGGTGACACTCCAGTCCGCTATGCGAACCCGGCTCAGGGTCTGCCTGGACAAGGTGCTCAGCCAGATGTAGTCCGGGTCCCGGCAGTCGACCTCAATGCCGTGCGTGCCGCCGCCGCCGGGCAGGAGACGCCGTTCCTTCAGTTCACCGGTGTCGGTGTCCATCCTCAAGACCTCGCCGGCCCCTTTCCGCGCATCCTGCTCACGGGATGGCCGCCATAGGTCCGAACTCCCGTTGGCTGCCAGCCAGAGGTCGCCGTCGTGCCAGCACATGCCACTGGTGTTCGACGAATCACTGGGGTAATCCTTCAGGAGATGGGTTACTTGGTATTCGTTGGGCTCGTCCAGGCTGACTAGGGCCACCCTGTCCGTGATCTGATCCACAACCCAAACGCCGTCCGGACAGGCTGCGATGCCGTTGGGCACAGCGTAGGGGGACCTGAAAATCCGTTCAAAACGACCGTTGCCTTCCATGGTTGCCTCCGGGCACTGAATTAGGCGGGAACCGGTATTCCGTACTTCGATGCCGACTCGACGATGCGATTCCAGGTCGCGTCCTCGATCGGGATCCCGCTGGCAGTCCGTTCCCTGATGCGCTGCTGTTCAATCTCGCCGGGCAGGTAGATTTGATCCGTTCCTGGCATCAGGCGGGAGGACTTGATCCAGTCGATCAGATGACGCACTTCGGTGCGGTATTCGTCCATGTCAACGAAGGCTTCGATTTGCAAGGCCATGCACAAGAACCCGCTGGCACCCCGGGTTGGGTTTTCTTGACTGCATCCCGCTCTGGACAATGCCCCTGCCATGACATCGATCATCATGGACAGGCCGTAGCCCTTGTGTCCCAGGGCACCGCCCAGCGGAAGCATGGCAGCGTGGGGCGTGCGCAACAGCGCAGGGTCGGTGACGGTGTTGCCGTCACCGTCCACGAGCCAACCCTCCGGTGCCTCCTGGTTGCGCGCTGTTAGAACTTCCAGCTTGCCGCCGGCCACCATGCTGGTGGTGATGTCCAGCATCATGGGATCGTCCGTATCGGTGGGGACGCTGATGGCCAGGGGGTTTGGAGGCAACCGGCGGTCTGTACCGCCAAAGGGGGCTGCGAATCGGGCTCCACCGTTGAGCATGATGATGCCCACGCAGTTCTTGGCGGCGGCCAACGGAGGAAAGGCCCCCAACCGTCCAATGTGGCTGGCCTTGCGTACGGTCACAACCCCGACACCGACAGCTTCGGCCTTTCGGGTTGCCATTTCCATCGCCTCGTAGGCCATGAGAATGCCGATGCTGCGGTCGGCATCCACGACTGCCGTAGCGGACGAATCCCGTTCCACGATCTGGGAGCCAAGAGCCTTGATGCTGCCCTTCTCAATCTGTTCGGCATATCCGGGGACCCGCAGCACCCCGTGCGAGTCGTGCCCCATCAAGTTCGATTCAACCAGATGGTCGGCTGTCCGTCGGGCCTGATCCTCGGGCAGCCCCGAGCCATGCAGAATTCCGGTTACGAGGTCGTTGAGGTCTGAAGGGGCAATGGCGGGCATGGGCAAGGGTCCATGGGGTGGAAGATGGCGGTATCGTCCGGCGCGTCAAGCCGCTGCGCCAAAATCGATCGTATCGCGCGGGTAAGGTGCGTGAGATTATACGCCTGCCCCCGGGGCATCCGGCCGCCGGCCCGCAACTGCCTTTGTCAAGCCAAATGCCCTGCTGCAGGACCAAATGGTTCGCGGCCGCCCAGGTAGAGCAGCCGGTTGTACTTGGCCAATCGTTCCGACTGGGTGATGGAGCCGACCTTGATGTTGTCCGCCTGCCAACCCACCGCCAGATCGGCCAGCCAATCATCCTCGGTCTCGCCGCTGCGGGCCGACACGACGACGTGCCAACCGTAGCCGCGCGCCAGTTCGAGCGCGTCCCGCGCTTCGCTGAGCGTCCCGATCTGGTTGACCTTCAACAAAAGGGCATTGGCGCAGGCAGATCCCGCTGCCCGCCTGATTCGGTTCGGGTTCGTGCACAGTAGATCGTCGCCCAGGACGATGGTGGCATCGCTGAGTTCCGCGTACAGCTCTTGCCAGCCGGTCCAGTCATCTTCGGCCAACCCATCCTCGATGCTGTGCATGGGGTAGGCCCGACACCAGGTTCGATACACAGAGACCAACTCCCCGGCGGACAGGGCTTTGCCGTCCACGTGATAGCGGCCGTCTTCATGGAAGTGGCTGGCGGCGGCATCGATTGCCAATTTGTAGTCGCTCCCCGGTTCCAAACCCGCGGCGCGACAGCAATCGTCGGCCTGGGCCAACATTTCGTGGGTGTTGTTGAAGGGCGGAGCCAAGCCCCCTTCGTCGGCGGTTAGATTGCGCTGGCCGTAGTCGCGGGCGATCAGGTCGACGGCACAGGCATACACTTCGGCCATGGCCGCCATTTGTTCGTCAATCGGGCGCGTTGGCAACGGCAGGACAAGGACATCCTGCAGCGCGACCTGACCGCCGGCATGGACCCCGCCGCTGAACAGGTTGATGGTAGGGGAGGGCAGGCGCGCGGGCATGGACGCAGAGTTGGTGCGGAGCGAAGCAAAGTGTTGCCAAAGACTTTGGCCCCTTTCCTTGGCAACCGCGCGTGCAAATGCCAGTGAGACGGCCAGTATAGCGTTCGCGCCCAGCCGGGACTTGTTGGGGGTACTGTCCAGACCGATAAGGAAGTTGTCCAACTCCTGCTGGGAACGCCAGGGCTGATGGGCAGCCTCCGCCCCGATGTGCCGAACCGAATTTACCGCCTTCAGGCAGCCGTTGCCCCGGTAACGGTGTGGATCCCCGTCCCTCAGTTCATGGGCTTCGTGGATGCCGGTGGATGCACCGGAGGGAACGGATACCGTACCGGAATGCCCGGATGACAGCAGCAGCGACGCCTTGACGGTTGGACGGCCCCTGCTGTCCAGGATTTCATGGGCGTCCAGGTCGTCTATGGTGAACATGGGTACCTTCCCTGCAGCAAGTCGATGTTTAGGTTTCCCCAAGCTGCCCGGCAACCTCGCGGATCAAGTCGGGGATGGTGGAGGGTGGGCTGGCCATCAGCCGCAGGGCCAGCGCACACTGGCGGTCCAACTGGGCATCGTTCAAATACTCCAGCCGGGACCGGCCCACCGCCCTGGCCAGCAGGCAACCTGCAGTGTGCCTGCATCCTGCAGCTTCGCCCCCATCCTGGGCAACGGCCGGACCGGAACGTTGCCGATAGCCACCCCAGAAGGCCTCGGCGCCCTGTAGAAACTGCCTGCGCCACAGCGGTGACCACAGGGCCTTGGCCAGCGCATGGGTAAGTGCGAAACCAACGTCGAACCAGGGTGTGCCCACATGGCTGACTTCAAAGTCCAGCAGCCACAGCCGCCGGTTCTGCAACAGGACGTTCTTGGGGCTGTAGTCGCCGTGAACAAGCGTGTTGCGTGAGTTCGTTGCCGCGTTCACAAGGTCCTGCATAAAGTCGGCGGCCTGTGGAACCCGCAGGCCGCTCACCAAATAGTACGGGTCCAGCCGGAGGGAGTGAAAGTGCATCTTGGACTGAAGGCGCGCCGGCAGTCGATCGACCTGCGGTCTGGCCTTGTTGTGGACATGGGCCAGCATGCGGCCGAACTCCTGCCACGAACTGGGATCAACGAATCCCTGCAGAAGACGCGTCTTCCAGTTTGCATGGGGTTCCGGCACTGCCGCCATCGCAATGATGTTGCGTTCACGGTCCTGCCGAACCGGCTCCGGCACCTGACCCGGCAAAAACGAGCCGTACACCCCCAATGCGGCAAACTCGGTGAGGATGCGGTCGGTTGGACTGAACCACTCGTCCTCCACCCGCAACCTGGACAGGGCCTGCTTGACGATTAGGTCGCGGCCATCGGCTTGCACCCGAACAGTCCGGTTGGAGACGCCACCGGCCAGTACCGAGGTTTCAATTTTCTCGCCCGGGGCGGCCAGCTCCTGCTCCTCCAACCAGCGGAGCAGGTGGTTTGGGCGCTCGATGTCCAGCGGATCCGGCCCGGGTTCGGGCGTTGTGGACATGGCGGCTGTGGACGGAGGCGGTCTGGGCCCTGAGGTTATTCGCTTTCCGTCGGGGCCGCTTCCGGTTCCTCGACCGGAGCCGGAACTTCCTCTTGGACGGGTTCGGCCGCGGGTTCCGGCTCGGGCTGTTTGACGAGGAATTCGTCGCGTGTCCGTTCGATCAGGCGGTCAACCGTGAAGCGGTTGGCCTCCACGAACCACTCCGATTCGGTCGACTTCACCACAACCCGATTGGCCCGTTCGGTGTTGGCGCCGATCACAATGGACACCATCTCGTCTTCATCATCGTCCTGCACGCGGAACGTGGCGACTGCTTGTGGGGTGAGCATTCCGTATTCGGGTAGTTCCTGCTTGCCCAACGGCCGGGTCAGGCTGATGGTGGACACGGTGGTGACCAGGGAGATGAGGTTGTTCGGGTTGAAGACCTCGCCTTCGGCCAGCCCCTCCATCATCCACTGGTCGTCCTCACCGCGCTTGAAGCTGAAGGTTCCGTTGGGATTGGTCAGGTTGAATTCACGGATGTCGTTCTGTCCTTCCGAGTAGTAGACGGTGTCCAGCCAACGGGTGATTTGGGTCGAAACCTCCCGGTGCTTCAGATCGGTGGAGATGTACACCGCCTGCTGGTCCGCCGCTCGTACGTGCGTGGCCCGGGGCAGGGGTGCCGTGCCCACATAGGCCACGACCTCCTCATCCGTAGCCAAGGTGACTGTGAGGCGTCGTTCGAAATTCTCCTCGCCGACTCTCAACCTGTCGTGGCTGCCGGCGGTCTGCGTCACCGGCCGGGCATCGTCCAGTTCGACCATGTCCTCGATCAGTTGATCGGCCAGGATGTTCGAGGCGGGATAGCCATCGAAGTCGTTGAATTGCCATTCGCCGTCGTCTTCGCGAATCAAATGGATGACATTGCCCTGCATGTCCTCGATCTGCAGTTCCCTGACGGTTGCATCCTGCATGGCGGTCAGGAGGCGCACGGGCTCCCGTTCCGGTGCACGGAAATCCCAGGGAACCACCAGGGCCACGGCGGCCGCGATCTGCAGCAGCAGCAGTACGGCCAGGACATTGAACATGTCCCGTTGCGAGCGGTTGACAAACAGGCTGGTGATGGTCTGCATCGTGGCATCAGGGTGGAATGTGCTGCCCAACCGGGAAACGGGTGCAGGCTACAGCATGCGCTCGCCGGGCTCGGCGTCAAGCGGAATCTGATTGGTGGATCGCCACCGCCAAATGCCGGCGATGACGACGAGCGCCAGCAGGGCAACGACATAGTTCAGGACTTCGAACCGGATCTGTTCCTGCTGGGTTAGGGGCTTGAGCAGGCGAATGGTGTTGCCCCGTGCCCGAATCGAAAGCAGTTCCACATCCTCCTGGCTCCAGTCAACCAGGTTTTGCACGAACAGCAGGTTGTTGGTGACCTGGTCCTGCACCAGGATGCGCATCAAGTCGAGGATCAGGTCATCCAAAAATTCCGCACTGCCGATGACTGCCAGCCGGGTGTCGAGCGGGGACGATTCGATGACGTTGAACTCCGTCAGGAGGCTTTCCGCATCTTCCGGCGATGCCGCACCCTCTTCCAGCCACGGGTTGGGACGATCCTTGAAGAAGCTGTCGAAACGCCCCTGGACCGTCACCGCCAGGGGATGGCGCTGGCGCACATCTTCCGGCGCCACGTCGAAACCGAAGTCCGGATAGGCTTCGAAGTTGGGTTGGATGTCGGGCACGTCGGTGACCCACGAGTCCTCGCTGGAATACAGGAGCGTGACTGCGTCGCGCTCCGCGTTGAGTTCGGGGTCGATGGTGATCGGCGAAGCATAATTGAGGGTGACGGCAGGCAGGCCGGACACGGCCGGGTGGTTGCCCTCCATGGCGTCCGAGCGGATGTCCACGAAGAAGGGATAGTCGAGAGCCTGGTACTCGTTGACCGTAAGGTTGTCCACTTGGCGCGGAATGTTGACCGGAAATGGCGTGTTTTGAAGGTCGAGCACCAGCAGCGGTTCCACGACGATGCCGTGGTGGACCAGCATTTCGTTGAGGTTCAGCGGGGTGCCGGTCAGCGACAGGTCTCCGCTCAGCGGATGGGGTGCAATGCCGAAGTTCGAGGCGGCCACGATCAGGGAGCCGCCGCGCATGAGGAACTGGTCGATGGCGAAAAGGGAAAACTCCGACATGTACTGGGGCGCGATCAGGAACAGGACGTCGATGTGATCCCCAACCGGCCCTGATTCGAGGTTGACCACTTCCACTTCGAACTCGGACGACAGCGAACTCTGTACCGTGTTCCACGAAGCCAACGGGTCAAGCTGTTGGCCCAGGATTGACTGCGTAGGAATATTGGGCGGCAGCCAAAGGCCGACCGTGCGCAGGAATCCCGGCTGGGTTCGCTGAATGGTCTCGTCGATCACGGTTCTGATTGAGGAGCGTGAGATTCCGCCCCTGGGGAATATCAGGTGCAGTTCCCCTGCCAGATCCAGAACCAGGTGGAAGTAGTAGTCGCTGGGCGACACCATCGATGGGGGATAGGGCTCAAGGCCCCAGGAGTTGATCAGCATCTCGCGCGGGAACCGGGCACCGTCCGCGTCCGGGTTGACAACCTCGAACTCAAAGTAGCCTGAACTGGCCGCAAGCTCCTCGCCGGTCGCGATGATGAGATCCATGTCGGTGTTGGCCTGCTCGTTCAGTTGGCCGGGGGTCACAAGGAACGACAGCGTTACGGGTTCGCCCAAGCTGTCCAGCACGGCCTCCACGCTCTGGAAGCCATATACCACCTGTTTGATGGCCCGCGTCAGGGTGTATTCCAAGGTATCGAGCTGGACGTTGGTCGTGCCGTCCCGGTCGTTGGTCACCTTCACCAGATCGGCCACCTGCAGGACGATGTGCTGGTCGGCATAGCGGATTAGCACATGGAAATAGGAGTTGCGGACGGCCGATTCGTACCGTTCCTCAATTTGGAACGGGATCGGATTGATGCCGTAGGTTTGGGTGGCATCGAGTTCCAGGTCGGGATCGGTGGTCGGGTCCAGCACCTGAACTTCCACATTGGCACCGCCGGCGATGTCGTACTCGGCCAGCATGTCGGCAATGCCGGAAACCACCGGGGCCAACTGCGGATGCGTCTTGGCACTGAAGAAACCGGTGATCTTGAGCGGTTCGACCAGACCGTCCAGCAAGGTCTTTGTGGTTTCCGAAAGGGAGTATTCCTGTTGTTCCGTCACGTCCACGCGCAGGAAGCGCAGGGGATGCAGCCAGATGTTCGACAGGACCAGGTTGGCGATCAGAAGCGACGACAGCAGGATTTCGCGTTGTCGGACCCGATCATGGCCGCGGCTCCAGCGAATGGACTGTACCGACAGTACGTTCAGGGTCAGGAACACGCCGGTCAGCGTCAGGTAGTAGACCAGGTCGCGTAGGTCCAGCACACCGCGCTGGATGCTTTGGAAGCGGCTGTCGGTGCCGATGGCGCGCAGGAAGTCGGCCATGGCCGGCGGTACAAATTCGGTGGCGGTGGTGCTGCCGGCGAAATAGAGGAGGCCGCCCACGACTACGGTGATGATGAGCGCAACGATCTGGTTGTCGGTACGGGACGACGCGAACAAGCCCAGGCCGACATAGGCCGCGCTCAGCAACAGCGTGGCCAGATAGCCGGCGGCGACCGGGCCCCAGTCGATATTTCCCAGGTTGGCCACGGTGATGGGCAGAGGGAGTGTGAGTGCCAGCGCCAGCGCCACCATGATCATCACGGACGCGAACTTGGCGACCACCAGCGTGAGCGAACCCACGGGCAGGGTCAGCAGAGTCTCGAGTGTTCCCGACCGCTGCTCCTCGCTCCACTGCCGCATGGTCAAGGCGGAGATCAGGAAGATCAGCAGAATGGGCATCCACCGAAAAAGACCCCTCAGTTCCGCCAGGCCTCCGGCAAAGAAGGCTTCCACCCAGAAGAAGGTGTACAGCGTGAATACCAGGAACACGCCGAGGAAAATCAGGGCCATGGGAGAGCCGAAGTAGCTCTCCAGTTCCTTGCCGACAAGCGAACGCAAATGCTTCATTGCAGGGGAGGGCGGAGGGTGTGGACAAAGGGCTCGAAACCGGTCCCGCCGGTCTCGACGTGGGCGGCCGGGGGCTCAGTTCCGGAGTGCCAGATCGTTGAAGGTGGACTCTAGACTCGCGGTTTCGCAATACAGCTCGCGCACCGCCCAGCCGGCCTTGGCGGCCGTCTGGTAGACCAGAGGGCTCACCTCCTGGGCGTCGTCTGCGGTAATCCGGTAACGGGCCTGCCCGTTCGCTCCCGGCATTCGATGCACCTCGCCGATGGCGGGATGACGCGCCAGTATCGGCTTGAGATCGGATTCGTCCCGGTCAAGGACCAGCACCACGTCCGTGGCGCCTTGCAGCTCATCCAACCGTGCATTGGAGCGCAGTTTGCCGTTGAGCAGGATAAGCACCCGGTCGCACAGGGCCTCCACCTCGGCCAGGATGTGGGTGGAGAAGATAATGGTCGAGTGCTCCGCCAACGAGCGAATCAGGGACCTGATCTCAATGATCTGGGTGGGATCGAGCCCCACCGACGGCTCGTCGAAGATCAGCAAATCCGGTTTGTGCATGATGGCCTGTGCTATCCCCACCCGTTGTCGGTAGCCCTTGCTCAAAGTGCCTATCTTTTGGGTCAGGCGGTCTGTCAGACCGGTCGCTTCCGCCGCTTCGAGCACGGCTTCCACATGACGGTCGCGTTCCATGCGGTGGAGGTCGGCCATCAGGAGTAAGTAGCCCTGGACCGTTAACTCCGGATACAGCGGGGCGTTCTCCGGCAGGTATCCAATCCGGGTTTGAACCGCCAGGGGATCATCCATCACGTCAATGTCGCTGATGCGGACCGTACCGGCATCGGGGTGCAGGTAGCCGGTCATGATCTTGATCAGGGTGGTCTTGCCGGCACCGTTGGGGCCTAGCAGCCCCACAATGTCGCCCTGTTCAATCCTGAACTCCACGGCATCCAATGCGGTGATTGCGCCGTAGGTCTTGGTCAACTGCGAAACTTCGATCATGGTAGGGAGCAAACTTCCCGTTTACGTTGCGATTTCCTGTGTCTGGCCTGGGCCCGGAACGCCGCTTGCCGGCGCACTTCCGGCGAGACATCCGGCACAGTCACACGTGTTTGTCCACAACCTTGAATCTTACCCAAGATAGTGCGTCTGGATGTAGTTTCGCATGCAATTGTTGGGGTCAAGTCGTGTCAATGCGCGCCATGGCAAGAGCTCGCCGCGGGTTCTGGCAAACGCGATGCCGGCATGGTCTGATACGATGAACCCTGTCCGGCACACGGGTCCGCCGGGAATGTTGGATGCGACCCGCAGCACACCCCGTCCCGGAGGATTATCCATGGCTCAACACAAGGTTGTGGTGGACCCGGCGTTCCGCAAAATGGGGGAAATCTTCAGCGAGCTCGACCGCAGACGCCTGGAGGATCTGTGCTCGATCGTGTGGGGACAGGACGAACCGATGCCGGAGTCGGAGGCCCAGGCGGCGGTGCTGGATGCCGATGCCGTGGTCTGCTCACAATGGCGCTATGGGGACTCCATATACCAGGCACGCAGGTTGAAGGCCATTTTCTCGGTGTCCGGGGGCTTCCAGACTGACTTCGACTACGAGTATTGCCACCAGCGCCACATCCAATATCTGTCGTGTGCGCCAGCATTCGGTCCGCAGGTCGCGGAAATGGCGCTGGGACTGGCCATTGCGGCGGCCCGGACCATGGTAACGGCCGACCGGGACTTCAGGGCCGGGAAGGAAACCTACCTCTGGGACAGCAATCGGGATACGTTCACGCTCTTCGACAAACCTGTGGGCTTCATCGGTTTCGGGGGGCTGGCCCAAAATCTGAGGCAGCTTCTACAGCCGTTTCGACCGCGCATTCAGGTCTATGACCCTTGGCTGTCGGACGGTTACATCCGGAGTCAGGGTTGCACCCCGGTGTCGCTGCCGGAACTGATGTCGCAAAACCGCTTTGTTTTCGTGCTGGCAATACCCAGCGCGGACAACTCGGCCATGATTGACCGATCGCTGTTGGAACGGTTGGGGCCGGACACCGTGTTCCTTTTGATGAGCCGAGCCCACGTTGTGGACTTCGACGCCCTGACCGACCTGTTGCAGCAAGGTCGCTTCCGGGCCGGCATCGATGTCTTTCCGGAAGAACCGCTGGCATCCGATCACCCCATCCGCAATGTGGACCATGCCATCCTCTCCGCCCACCGGGCCGGAAGTGTGCCGGAAGCCCTGTGGGACATCGGCCGCATGGTAGTGGACGATCTGGAAGCCGTCCTGAACGATCTGCCGGCACGGCGCATGCAGCCGGCCCTTCCCCAACTGACGGGGCGGTACGCCCGCAACGCCGCCAGACGCGGCCGGCGCAAGTAGCGCCGCGCATACCAGCCTCGGGTTTGCTGTGGCGGGGCTGGCCCTCAGGGGACCGGCGTACCATCGTTTTGCCCGGCGCAAACCCGGGAAGCGTCTCCTCCGATGGATTTCCACAGGTTGCTGCCGTTCATCACCTGGCTGTCGACCCGCGCCTATTTCCGGAGACTGTCCAACGAGCAGGCGTGGCTGATTGTCATCGCCTTGATGTTTCCGTCGTCGATCATGCCGATGGCGTCATCGGTGGTGCGGGTGGCATCGCCGCTTTTTCGCGACACCTTCCAGGCCTCAACCGAAAACCTGGCCTGGCTGTCGATGTCCTTCACCATCCCCTACATGGTACTGATGCCGGTCTACAGCCGACTCAGCGAAATGGTCGGTCGGCGCCGGTTGATCCTGGCCGGGATTGCGGTCTTCCTGGTCGGAACGTGCGTTGCCATGTTGGCGCCCCGCCTTTGGGTTCTCATGGTAGGCCAGGCCCTGCAGGGTTTCGGGTCCGCCGGCCTGATGCCGCTGGCCATGGCCTACATCGCTGCCATCTTTGAGCGGCACGAGCGCGGCAAGGCACTTGGCACCTGGAGTTCCGTGGGTCCGGCCGTGGCCTGGATTGGCCCGTTGCTGGCCGGCATTCTCATTAGCCAGTGGGACTGGCGTGTCACCTATATCCTGCCGATGGTGACGGGCATTCTGTCCATCATTGTGGTGGCCAGGGCCATACCGCCGGGCATGAGCAACATCCAGCCCCACATGTGGCGGCGGTTCGACTGGACCGGCGTGGGTCTGTTGGCCGTTTTCATAATCTGCTTCTTCGCCTATCTGTCCAGCAGGCCCATCACCGGGGTCGCGCCCTTACAGGATTGGCGGCTGGGTTTGGCCTCGGTGGTTCCCCTGGCGACTCTTCTGTGGTGGGAACGGCGCATCGACAACCCCTTCCTGGACCTCAACCTGTACCGCAGCAAGTTGTTCCGCCAGGCATCCCTGGGAGCGGCCCTGCGGATGGTCACGATGGGTTGCACCAGCCTGCTGGTTCCCCTGTTCCTGGTGGACATGTTCCAAGTGGACGGCGTAACGTTGGGCCTGATGTTGATGATCAATCCGGCCGCGATGTCGTTGATGGTCCGCTTCGGCGGCACGGCCGCCGACCGGTTCGGCAGCGGCAAGCCGCTGATGGTGGGATTCGCGCTGCAGATCGCCGTCATGCTGTCCATCTACCAGTCGCCCCTGCCCCAGACCCTCTTGGGCCTGGGATTCCTGTTGGCGATGCACGGACTGGGTATGGGACTGATGCTCGCATCCCTCCACCGGATTGCGCTCCTGGATGTCAACGAGGCGAATGCAACGGTGGCCGCAGGCATGTACAGCTTCGTGCGCTTCATCGGCGTGGCCATCGGCGTGGCGGTGGCCGGTGTCATCTTCCAGGGGTTCACCGACGCAGGTGTCGAGCCGGTCATGGCCTACCGGCAGACCTTTGGCGGATTCGCGGTTGCGGCAACCGCGGGCCTCGCACTGTCATTCGTGATCAAGGACCCTGGTCCGTCATACGCCTGAGCCGACGGAATCAGGTCCGGGGACCGCCGGAATCAGGTTGCCTACCCGGCGCAGACCAAGTCGATGAGGACTTCAGCCGTCCGGTGCACCGACGCCAGGTCCACCCATTCCTCGGTGGTGTGCAGTCCATATCCCAGGGGACCGAAAATCAAGCAGTCGGATCCGGCCGCCGCCAATATCGCCGCGTCGGTCCAATAGGGCGCGCCCACGACTTCGGGTTCAATGCCCATCGCACTGGATGCCGCCGTGCGCAGCCGGCCCAGCAACGTGCCGTCGGCGCGGCTTTCGAATGGCTCGCGCACGAGATCAAGGGACAGTGACAACCGCTCGGCACCCAGATGCCGGTTTGTCGCTTCGATCAAGTCCCTGAGTTCACCGGTCACGTCAGCCAATGCCTCGCCGGGTGCGGTGCGGCGCTCCACCCTCACGGTGCATGTGGCCGGATAGATGCTGATGGCAGTGCCGCCCGCGATGGTGGAGGCATGGATCGATGGTGGGCCGGCGGCGGTCGACGACGGACGCGCGACCAGTTCGGCGGCGTGTTCGTGCAGGGCGGCCAGGAACACACCCATGCATGAAATGGCATCGATACCCTCCTGCCAGCGACTCCCGTGGGCGGCGCGCCCTTCGGCGGTGACGGTGTACCAGGCAAAGCCGCGGTGAGCGGCCGCGATCTCCATGCCGGTCGGTTCCAGGACCAATGTTTGCTCCGCGACCGGATCCTCGACCAGCCGTTGGGCGCCAATGCTGTCCGCCTCTTCATCCGAAACGAACGCCAGGGTCAGGTCCCCCTCAGGTCCGTGGCCGGCCTGCACCAACGCATCGGCGACGGCGAGCATCGCCGCGATGCTGCCCTTCATGTCCTGGGCTCCGCGCCCGTATACCTGACCATGCTGTTCCCACGGCAGGAAGGGCGCCGACATGCCGTCAACTCCGACCGTATCCATGTGGGCCAGCAACATCAGGGAAGGTACCCCGGACCGTCGTCCGGGCATGGTGGCCACCACATTCGGGCGGTTGGGTTGGGCTGTTTCCTGCCGGGAGGGTTCCAGGCCTATGCGGGCCAGCTCCGCCATGATGAAGTTCGCGAGGTCGTCTTCCCCGGGTGCGTCCGGAGTCAGGGTCGGGTTGCGCGAATCGATGGCGATCAGCCGGAACAGGGCCTCCCTGAGAAAGTCCCGGTTCAGTACCGGACGGAATTCAGAAGTCATGGTGGCGGAAGCGGCTGGACCAAGGACCGGATTGTGGCTCAATGGCAGCTCGCGGGCAGGCCGTTGGCTTCGCCCGTCACATAGCGCCGGGCCGTCTCCGCCAGCACGGCAACCCCCAAGGGGAACACATCTTCGTCGATGTCGAACAAGGGCGTGTGGTGGGCGCCGCCGTTTTCCACGGCCGCCCCGAGCATGAACATGGATCCTGGCACCGCACGCGTCATGTAGGCAAAATCCTCGGCTCCCATGCTGAACGGAGCCTCCGGGCTGGAGATGGCCTCCGGACCGGCCAGATCGGCCGCGGCGGCTTCCAGCCAATCCGTGACATCGGCGTCGTTGACCATGGCCGGGTATCCCTTGTGCAGTCGAAATTCGTAGGTTCCGCCCAGGGTTTCCACGACCTTGAAGCATTGTTCGACTTCATGCCACAGCCGTTGGCGCACCTCGTCGGACAGGCTGCGAATGGTTCCTTGCAGGTACACCTCGGCCGGAATCACGTTGGAGGCCGCGCCACCCGCAATCTGTCCCAGGCTGACCACGCACTTCTCCTTGGGGCTGATGCGACGGGAAGGAATCCCGTACAGCTGGGGCAGGATGGCACTGAGCAGGTACAGGGGATCCACTCCCTGATGGGGCATGGCTCCATGGCCGCCGTCGCCGCGGACCCAGGCCTCGAAACTGTCCACGGCCGCCAAGGCATCGCCCCTGCACACGGCGACCTCGCCGGAGGGCCGCGTCGAATTGACGTGGAGTGCGATGACATGGTCCAGTTCCGCCACCGCCTGGTCCTCGATCATGGCTGTGGCGCCGCTGGTGCCCGTGTCGTCGAAACCTTCCTCGGCCGGCTGAAACAGCAGCTTGATCCGGCCCTTCCACGCATCCGGTTGGGTCGCGTAGTTCTGTTGGAGGATCTCGGCGGCCCCCAACAGCATGGCCGTGTGGGCGTCGTGGCCGCAGGCATGCATGACCCCGGGGTTGTCGGACTTGAAGGAATGTCCGACCTGTTCCTCGATCGGAAGCGCGTCCATGTCCGCCCGAATGCCGATGACCGGCCCGTCGGCGGGTCCGATGGTGGCCGTTACCCCGGTCCGGCCGACTTGGGTCCGGATGTCCTGCGTGCCGATTTCGGCCAGGGCGTCGGCCACCAGGGCGGCGGTCTTGAACTCCTGGAATCCCAGTTCCGGATTCCGGTGGATGTCCCTGCGGTAGGCAACGATCTTGGACTGGAGCTTCCTGGCTTCCTGCAACATGGCGGATTTCCCAACTGAAAGAATGGCGGAGATTCTGGCGCGCGTCGGCGGCAACGCCTAATGGTAGTCGGACAGGTCGAACACCTTGGACATGGCGGCCCAGTGTTCATCGGCCTGGGCTTCCGGCACCCGCGACTGGAAAGTGTCCATCAGACGCTGCCACTCGTTGTACCGCGGACTGCTGGCTTCCAGCCTGGCAAAGTCGCGGTCCGGTTCGAAGTCGTCGCGGGCCTGCATCAACATGAACATCCGGCGTCCCAGCAGCCAAATGCGCATGTCGGTGATGCCTACCGAGCGGAGATCCCGGATCACTTCCGGCCAAACCTCGGCATGATGGCGGACATATTCGGCGACGGCCTGCTCATCGTCCACGAGATCGATGGTAAGCGCGAATTCCTGCATGGGGTTGCTCCTCGGGACTACAAATGGGCCATGGCCTTGATGACACCGGCCTCCGGATCAAGCCAGCCGCCGAAACTGGCGGTGACATCGTCAAACGGAACTTCGTGGGTTAGCAGCGGATCAGTCACCAGGACATTCTCCTGCATGGCGGAAATCACCCGCTCGAAGTCCTGTCTGGTGGCGTTGCGGCTGCTCTTGAGCGTCACTTCCCGTCGGTGGAAATCGGGATCATGGAACGTGATGTCCGCCTGGACCAGGCTCACGAGCACATAGGTGCCACCGTGGGCCACCAGATCGAAGCCGCGTTCCATGGATCCGGGATGGCCGGTTGCGTCGAACAGCACGTGGGCCATCTCCCCGTCCGTCAGGTCGGCCAGACGGGTCTCGAAGTCCTCGTCCACCAGGCAAACATCCGTAACTCCCTGGAAGTGTTCGGCACAGAAGTCCAGCTTGTCCTGGGCGATGTCGGCCACAATGACCCGGGCCGGGCCGGCCATGCAGGCAAACTGCACGACCCCCAGGCCGATGGGGCCGGTGCCCACGACCACAACCGTGTCTCGGCCGTGAATGGCCGCGCGTTGGACTGCGTGGGCGCCGATGCACTGGTTTTCGACGAGGGCCATCTGCGACAGGCTAAGCCCGTCTGCCGGAAGCAGGAGGTCGGGAGGCAGACTCAGCGATTCCCGCATCCCGCCGTCGGTATGCACACCAAGGACCTGCATCCGGACACAACAGTTGGACCTGCCGCGTCGGCAGGCGCCGCAACTGCCGCACGCCAGATACGGCAGAACGACCCTGTGGTCCCCTGAGCTGCAACTTCCGTGGGAGCCGGGGTCCACGACCTCGACTGCCAGCTCGTGACCCAGAACGCGCGGGTAGGTGAAGAATGGTTGACGTCCGCGGTAGGCGTGCAGGTCGGTCCCACAGATGCCGATGCGACGCACCTGCACCAGCACTTCACCAGCCTTGCGTTCGGGAACCGGTACGTCTTCCTGACGCAGGCAAAATGGCTCGGTGAGTGTTATCTGCTTCATGCGCGAATGAGTCCTGCGACGTAGTATGCAAGGCACGGGCAGACAAAATTGTAGCAACCAAGCCCAGGTCCACCCGGCGACCCGGGCGGATCTGGGGGGCAAGCCAGTGGACATGCCGACAATTCCCGAGGGGCTTTCAACTATGCGAAAGTCGAGACGGATCCGTCTCGACCGGGTGCGCTGGTGGGGGTGCGTTGCGGTACCGATCCTTCTCCTGTGTACGCTGTGCCACACGCCGGTTGGGGTGCAGGCCCTGTCCGCCTTGACGAGCAGGTCCGCTCGAACAGCCGTCTCGGCCACGGTGCCCTTGGTGGTTCGGATTGGGAACCGCCAACACAACCTGCAAGTCCCGCCGGGCACTGTGGCAGATGCTCTTGCATGGAGTCGCATCGCGGTAGGTCCGCTGGACCTGGTCGAGCCCAGTCTCGAAACACCGGTTGATGCCGACATGTACATTCGCATTGTCATCCGCGAACGGAGCGTTTCCGAAGCTCTGGTGTCGGTCCCCTACGAGGTGGTTTGGGAGGGCGATCCCACGCTTCCCATAGACCATCAGGCACTGCGCGCACCGGGTCGCGCCGGTGCGACGGTACAGCGAAACCTGCACGAACACCATGACGGGCAAACCATGCCCAATCTCCGGCGCACGGAATCCTGGTTGGCGGACGCACCACAGCCAAGGCGGATTGCCTACGGCCGCATGATTGTCCGCCGGGTATACGAATCGCCTGCAGGCGATTCTGTGGACTACTGGCGGAAAATGCGCATGTGGACCACGAGCTACAGCCCCGCGCGGGCCGGAACGCCAACCGACGCCCCCTGGTATGGCTACACCTTCTCCGGAGAACCCATGCGCAATGGCATTGTGGCGGCGAATCTGGCTGTCCTGCCGCTTGGAACCCGGGTCTTTGTTGAGGGGTACGGCGAGGGCGAGGTGCTTGACACGGGCGGCGGCCTGGGCCCGCGGGATCTGGATTTGGGGTATACCGACGAGGACTATCGGAGCTGGGCCCGGTGGTCGGACGTGTACCTGCTTTGGCCGCCGCCGCCGGCAAGTGAGATCGTCTGGATTCTGTCTCCGATCCAAGCCGCCCGCTAATCCGTCGGCGTCCGATCTCCCTCCCTGATCCCATGGCTGTTTTGGCACCGATGTTGCACGCGATCCGGACACGTCGGACCACATGGTGTCTTGTGCTCATCGTGGCGGTTGGATTGGCCGTCCGCGTGTGGCATCTGGACTACGACCAGGGTATGGGAAGCCACCCGGACGAGCGGTCCAACAGCTACTACGCCATGCGGATTCGCGTTCCCGCGAGTCCGGACCAGTGGCTGGACCCGGACCGGAGTCCCTTGAATCCTTTCCTCAATCCGGACGGTCCCGAAAAGCACAACTTCACATACGGTCATTTCCCCCTGTATTGGGGTGTGGCTGTCGCCCATGCCCTGCATCGAACCGAGCCGCTGTTGGAGGCTGTCGGCATCGGGGGAAGGTTCCTGGAGGCAGTCCGGAACGGCACCCGCGATCCGCGGGACCTGTTGTTCGGAGCCCGTCTCGCCATCGCCCTGCTCGACACGGCCACGATCGCCCTGGTGTTTCTGTTGGGCCGCCAAGTGTATGGTGCCGGAACCGGACTGGTGGCGGCCGGCTGGTACGCCTTGGCCATGCAGCCCGTCAAGGACAGCCACTTCTTTGCGTTCGATCCCGCTGCAACCACGTTTTTGGTTTTGGCCGGCCTGGGCAGCGTGTTGATGTTGCAGGACGGACGGCGCGGGCTGGGGGTGGTTCTGGCCGGCCTGGGTATTGGTCTGAGTGTATCGTCCAAATTTTCCGCACTGGTGTCCATTGGGATGCCTGTCGTGGCCGGATGGTTGGCGGTGGCGGTACCGACCATGGCCTGGCGGTCTGTTTCATGGCCGATGCGAAGTGCCCGCGGCGCGGCCATGGTGGCCCTGGCAGTGTCCGTCGGTTTCATCGCATTCGCTGTGACCAGTCCCTTCTCCCTCCTGGATTGGGTGCAGTACCGATTTGCCGTGATTGACATGCAGGGAGACATGGTGAGCGGAACCAGCGACTGGCCGTTCACGCGCCAGTATCGGGGCACCCTTCCGTACCTTTACTTCCTGCGCCAGCAACTGCAGTACGGCCTTTGGTATCCCCTGGGACTTGCCGCCTGCATCGGCAGTGGGTGGCTGATCCTGCGGGCCGCAGCCTCCGTGACGGGGCGGGTCCGGTCATGGTTGTTGCGGCCGAGACCGGGGGAGTGGGTGATCCTGGCCTGGGTTGTGCCCTATTTCCTGCTGACGGGAGTCTTCCTGGCCAAGTTCAACCGGTACATGCTCCCGTTGTTGCCGTTCATGATCGTCCTTGGTGCAGCCTGGGCAACCTGGTTCCTCGGTTGGTGGGGCTCCCGCCGGACCGGACAGCGGATGTCCTCGGTATCCGTTCCGGACGGCAACCCGCACCTCGGGGCGAAAAGGTCCAACTGGTTTGGCCGGGCATGTATTGCGCTGGTTACCGTTGGGAGCGTCTTTTGGCTCGCAGCCAACATCCAGGGCATCTATCGCAGCAACCACACTTGGTTGGAGGCCTCGCGCTGGATCTACACCAATGTCGAACCCGGGTCCACCATCATGTGGGAGCTGTGGGACGACCCCTTGCCGCGTGAAATCACGGACTCCGACGGCAATGTCCGCAACGCTGGGACGGAAGGCTACCGGTACGTGGAGTTCAGCGCATTCGACAACGATGACGAAGCCAAGTTGGCGTCGCTGGCGGCCGGACTGGCGGCCGCAGACTATGTGGTGTACAGCTCCAATCGCATCTACGACAGCGTGCCCCGCCTTCCCCAACGGTATCCCATGACCATCCGCTACTACGAGGCCATGTGGTCCGGTGAACTGGGATTTGTGGAAGTGTTTCGAGCGGACGCGGACCCTCGGCTGTTCGGAATCAGGATGGGGGATGACAACGCCGATGAAAGCTGGAGTTTGTACGACCACCCCCCGGTCAGCGTTCTTCAAAAGCAACGGACCTTGACCGAATCGGAGGTGCACTCCCTGCTCGAGCCCCATCTGGCACAAGCACAGCCCTGGTGGTTGCCACAGCCGACTCTCGTTGAGAAAGGCATCCTCGGTGTTGTGGACTTGGGTCTGGGACTGCTGGCCGGAGAAGACACCGGGGATGTGCCAATGGATGTCAGCGAGCCGGAAGACCGTACCCTCGGGTCGCTGGCCGGACGGTTGCTGTTTGGCCCTCGCACCAGTCTTGCCCTGGACCACCAACTGATTCCCGACAGGCCGTTGGACAACTATCGATTTAACAAGCTGTTCAGCCTTAGGGCGGGTCTGGCCGTTTTCGGCGGTTGGCTGGTCATGTTCATGCTGGGCCTGATTGCCTGGCCGTTTCTGTTCCGGCTTTTCCCGTTGCTGCCCGACAAGGGGTGGATGCTGGCCCGCCTCACGGGTTTGCTGGGAGCCTCCCTGCCGGTGTGGTGGGTGGCCCACGCCGGCGTCCGGGCATTCACGGTCTGGGGCCTCTGGACGACCGTGGCACTGATTGCCGCATTGGCTGCGGGCAGTGCCTGGCGGCAGCGCACGGAACTCCGGGCCACACTCGTGTCGCGCTGGCGGTTGCTGTTGACGATCGAGGCCGGGGTGCTGTTGGCTGTGTTCGTCATGTCGATTCTGCGCTTGGCCAATCCCGACCTTTGGCACCCGTGGGAAGGCGGCGAGAAGTTCATGGACATCGCGATGGTGAACGGGATCCTGGCCAGTTCGTCCTTTCCGCCCATCGATCCCCACTTTGCCGGCAAGTACATCAACTACTACTACTTTGGCCAATACCTCGTTGCGTTCCTGGCCAAGCTGACAGGCATCTGGAGCGAAGTGTTCTATAACATTGCGCTCGTGGTTTGGTTTGCCCTGACCGTACAACTCGCGTGGGCAAGTGCATTCTATTTCCACCATGCTCAAGGCAGCCACCAGGGTTGGCGGGTTCCGCTGCGCCGCGCCCTTTGGGCGCCTTTCCTGCTCGTGGGCATCGGCAATCTGTATGGAGCGTTGATGCAATTGGACGTGTGGAGAGGACGAGTGGTTCAGTTCCCCGAACAGCCATGGCCGGCAAGGGTGATAGGGGAAGTTCTGGCAGGTGCCTTTGACGACATCCGTAACGGTTCGTTGGCCGCCCATGATTGGTGGGCCAGCAGCCGCACCATCCCTGCCACCATCACGGAGTTTCCCTATTGGAGTTTTCTGTTCGGAGACCTCCATGCCCACCTATTGGCGCTTCCGCTCGCCCTGGGTGTGTGTGTCCTGGTGGTAATTGGCCTCAACTTCGATTTATCCCGCCGGCAGGCGGTTGCCTCGCTTGGATATGCCGCGATTCTGTGGAGCGTGTTGGTTGCAACCAACCTCTGGGAATTGCCGCTTTACGGCGGCCTGATTCTTGCGACCGCGACCTTGGTCTGCCTGCGGGTGGGGAACAATCCCCGATGGCAACAAATCGCCGCCGTCCCGCTTGTGTTCGGAACCGTGGCCTATCTGGCCGGTTTCCCGTTCTGGCGAACGTTTGAACTCACATCCGCGGTGGGCGGCCTGGACCTTGTCCGGGGCGGTGACGACCTGGATCCCTGGCTGAAAATGTGGGGATTGTTTGTGGCACTGGTCCTAAGTTGGCAGACGCTGCAGGTCAAGGCTGGGCCGGGGCAACATCCGCCGCGGCGGTCTGCAACCCACCGGTGGCCGGCCGCGGCCTTGGTGGGACTGGCCGCGGCCACGCTCCTGTGGTGGGAACTTCCCGTGTTGCTTCTGACCGGTACCATGCTGGCCGTTGCCTTGTGGCTCGTTTGGCGGCAACGGTCCGCACCCGATTCCACCGACTTTCAAGTCAATCTGCTCCTATTGGCCGTCACGGGCATCTGGGCCGGCAGCCAAGTGGTCTACGTGGCCGACTTCCTGGATGGTAGCGACCACTACAGAATGAATACCGTATTCAAGTTCTTCTTTCAGGCCTGGGTCCTGGTCGCCCTGGCCGGTTCCATGGCCCTGCCCGGGCTCTGGCAACGGTTGCGGCAGGCATGGGGGGTGCGCGTGATGCAAGCCGCGCGGCTGGCCTTCGGGGTTCTGCTGGCCGCCTCGCTCGTGTTTCTGCCGTTGGGCACCCCGTCCCGCCTGATGCGCCGTTTCGATGTCCCACCGGCACCTTTTTCAACAATGAACGGCCTGGAATTCATGCGCTTTGGCGAGTACGTGTGGCCCGCGGGAGGGGGCTTCATTGAACTTGCATCGGACATGGATGCCATCAACTGGCTGAATGCCAACATTGACAAGGCCTGGATCATTCTGGAGTCGAGCGAGACGGACTACTACCGTGCCGGCGGAACCCGGGCGGCAACATTCACGGGCCTGCCCGGCCTGATGGGGAGCCACCAGAACGAAAAGCGGCATCCGGAACTCGTGGCCAGCCGGTCCGCGCTGCACCGCGCCCTATGGACAACCCGGGATCACCAGGCGTTGCTCGACTTGCTGCAAACCCATGCCATTGCCTTGATTTATGCCGGCCAATTGGAACAAGCCGAACATCCGGATGGCGTGGCCCGGTTCGCGTCCATGTACGAAGAGGGGTTGCTTGATCTCCTGTATGACTCCGACCTCACCCGCATCTACGCGGTTCCGGCCGTGTACCGGGGTTGACCGGCACCATTGAATCCATCGGCAACCATGAACACAATCGAATGGGGTGCAGTCTTCCGCTGGTGCGTCGTGGTCCAGGCATGGGCCGTTCCCTGCCAGATACTGTGCCCCGTTCTGTTTCCGAACCTGCCGCACAGGGGTGTCCTCTTCGCCAAATCCCTGGCCGTGCTGCTGGTTGGTTTTGGCAGCTGGATTCTGTATGCCTGGCTGCATTTGCCATTCGACCCGTGGCTGCCGTGGTTGACCTGGATACTGCTGTGTGCCGGAACGTGGACACTGTGGCGCAGGGAACGGCGGCGAGGCTACATTGCGGGCCAATCCAACCAGCCTGCAGCCGAAGGCCTTGCTTGGCCGGCGGTCGAGCTCGTCTTCTGGGGTCCCTTTTTGTTCTGGCTGTGGGTGGCAAGCCTTCAACCCGGGGTGTTCCATACGGAGCAGCCGATGGACTTCATGTTCATCAACAGCCTGTGGAACAGTCGGCAATACCCGCCTCAGGACGCCTGGTTGGCCGGTCAGCCCATCAGCTACTACTATCTGGGCTATTGGTTGTTGACGACGTTGGCCAAGGCGGCCGCAGTGCAACCGGCCTTGGCCTACCATATGGGACAGGCCATGTGGTTTGCACTTCTGATTGCCGGGTCGCTGGGCATGGGCGGGAGCCTGGCCGGGCTGTCCCGCAGACGGTTTGACTGGGTGGCCGGCGGTGTGACTGCCGCGGCCGTGGGGTTGATGGGAAACCTGCAGGTGGTGCGCGACCAACTGGCTGCGCGCGGCCTTGCCCTCGACCGTTTGGCCAATCTGTTGGACTGGCGTTCGGCGACGGATGTGGGCGATGGTGCAAACCTTTCGTGGTACGGACCGGAATGGGGGTCCTGGTGGTGGTGGCACAGCACACGGGTCTTGGCCGACCGCGGGCTTGATGGAGGCCACTTGGAGGTAATCACGGAGTTCCCGTTCTTTAGTTTTCTGCTCGGCGACAATCACCCGCATGTCCTGTCGGCCCCGTTCCTTTTCCTTTCGACGGGTCTGGCCCTGCAGTGGCTGGCCGGTGAACGCGGTCAAGCCCATTCGCATGTTGCCCTTCGCCGGTTCGGTTGGCTGCCCGGGGGACCAACCGAACGGATCCGTTTCGGCCTGGCAGTGACCCTGGTCGCCGCCGCGTTCTTCATGAACACTTGGGATGTTCTGCCGGTTTGCGGGTTGCTGGCGGCGACGGCAGTCCTGGGTGCGTCGGGCATCGACACGTGGCGTCGACGCATCGGTGCCTTCGGGTTGGTTGTCCCAACCATGCTGGCCACAGCTGCCGTGTTGGTCGTGCCCTACCTGTTGACCAGTCGGAACCAGGTGGAGGGAGTGGCGTTCAACCTTCTGAATCCAAGTCGGCCCGGCCAGTTCCTGCTGATGTGGGCCCCGCTGCTGTCCGGTGCCGTTCTGAGCCTTTGGATGTTGCACCGAACCCGTTCGCGCGAATGGACAGGTGCTCTGGTATGGATTGGCGGAGCGCTGTTGCTGGGCCTTGCCTGGATGTTGGCGGCGACGTTTGGGCCGCCCGCACACCGCCTGTCCGCGGAACTGGGGATCGACTCGCGGGTTCTGCAGTCGCTGATGGCGCAACGTTGGGCCCTCGGATGGATCGTGCCCGTTCTCCTTCTCGCGCTGCTCGGCTGGTCGTGCAACAGTCTCAGGCAGGCGGTGAATGCCCCCCATCCAAGGTGCCCGGGGGCGGTATTGCACGCCGTATTGTTGACGGGGGCCGTCCTCCTGTTGATGGTGCCCGAGTTCCTGTTTCTGCGCGATGTCTTCGGTCCCTTGGCCAGAATGAACACGGTGTTCAAGTTCCATTACCAAGCTTGGATCCTATTGGCCGTAACGGGTTCGACCACGATCGTCATCCTCATGCGCGGGCATCAGTGGTTTGCGGGCGCGTTGGCAGCCGGCATCGTCGGCGCCGTGTTCGCCGTTGGGTTGTTGTACCCCGTGTCCGCCCTGGCCGGGAAGGCCGCTGGTGCGAGTCGACCGCCATCCCTGAATGCACTGCGGGACCTGCATCGGTACGATCCGGCTCGCGCGGCGGCGGTGGACTGGATTCGCCACCACACGGATCCCGCGGCCGTGATCGCGGAGGCTCCCGGCATCAGCTACCGACCGGAGACGAGCTGGGTTAGCGGCTTGACCGGCCGACCAACGCTGATGGGTTGGCAAGGTCACGAGGCACAGTGGCGAGGAAGGGCATTCCCCACACAGGCAACCGCAAGGGTCGAGGCATTGGAGGAGATGTACGTCCGGCGAAACATTGACGACGTAGTGGCGCTGATGCGCTTCTGGGGTGTGGAGTTCCTGCTCCTGGGGCCAACCGAAGAAGCACGGTTTGCCGTGTCGGCGCAACGACGGCAGGAATTGCAGTCGGTCCTTGTCACCGTATGGTCCATGGAACCCTATCGCCTGCTGGCGCGGCCGGACGTTGCACTCGGGGGGTGAGCACCGGCAGTCATGTCAACCGTTTACACGTCGGACCCGCCGGGCCGACATCCCTACGGGGCAACCGGCACCGTTGGCGGGTGGGCATCCAGGCTGCGGTCGTTGACGTTCGAGCACTGGCTCTGGGTGTCGTTGACCTTGGTGGCCTTGGGCATGCGCCTGGTGGGGCTGGGAGACCGCGCTCTGTCGCACGACGAAAGCCTCCATGCACTGTACTCGTGGTACATCACGGACGCCTTCAACTACAGCCACGATCCCATGATGCATGGTCCGTTTCTGTTCCATGTGAACGCCCTGGTGTACCTGTTGTTCGGGGCGTCGGATTTCACGGCCCGGTTGTTCCCGGCCCTGGTTGGCACCGCCACGGTGGCATCGCTCTGGTGGTTCCGCGGCATCCTGGGGCGGCGTGGGGCCCTGCTGGCGGCGGTCCTTTTGACCATCAGCCCCTCGCTGCTGTTTCACAGCCGGTACATCCGCAACGACATCTACGTGGCGTTATGCAGCCTGTTGTGGGCCTTGGGACTGATTCGCTACGTGCAGACCGGCTTTCAGCGCTGGCTGTACCTTCTGGCATCCAGCATGCTGGTGGCCCTGGTCAGCAAGGAGAACGCCTTCATTACCGGGGCCATTTTCGGGCTCTTCAGCCTCTGCGGCGCCGCATGGGGCTTGTGGCGGACTCAAGGTGCGCCTCGGCTTGCTGCCTGCCGCCTCGCGGACACCGCGATTGTCATGGGGGTCCTGGTGGCGCCGTTCCTCGTTCCGTTTGCCCTGATTCTGGCCGGGCGCGAGCCGATGCCCGTGGATTACGACAGCCAAACGACCGCACTGGTGGGCGCGGGTCTGCTCGGCGGCATCGGGTTGGCCGGGACCACCGGGTTTCTTCGTTTCCTGCGCCCGGTTTGGTGGGACACATCCCTGACCCACAGGAACCTGCCCATCCTGTTTGCCGGGTTCTGGTTCGTGGCCCTGGCGTTCTACACCAATCTGTTTTCGGCGGTTGCGGGAGTACAGTCCGGAGTGGTGGGCAGCCTGGGGTACTGGTTGGGACAACAGGAGGTGATGCGCGGCGGCCAGCCGTGGTTCTACTATCCGTATCTGGCCCTGCTGTATGAGTTCCTGCCCCTGGCCCTGCTCGCGGCCTCGGTTCCCTTGTTGGCCCGGTATGCGCTGGCGAGGCCGTCCCGCAGGCGGCAATCGAGTCAATCCGACCATGAGGTTCCCTGGCTTGTGCCCGGCTTGCTGCTCATCTGGACCATCGGCAGTTATGCCGGCTACACCGTGGCGGGGGAAAAGATGCCCTGGCTCATGGTCCATCTCGTGTTGCCCACGGTCCTGTTGGGGAGTTGGGCCGCATCCAGGTGGATGGGCACTGTTTCCCCTGACGACAAGCCGGGGTTGGTTGCCTGTGCCTTGGGCGGCGCGGGCTTCGCCTGCTGGATGTTCGCTGCCGGCCGCACGCCTTTTGCCGGCAGCGACCAGGAAGCCGTCCGCGAGACCATGCAATGGCTGTTGCTGGTTGTGGGAGGCTGTGGGCTGCTGGTGCCGTTGGTCGTGAGGTTTGTCCAGGGCAGGCCGGGCAATGGCCGACTGCTGGGCATGAGTGCAGGTCTGGCACTTGGAATCCTGACGGTGCATGTTGCCTGGCATCTGACCTATGAACGGTACGACAGTGCCCGCGAGTACTTGGTCTATGCCCACGGCACCCCCGATGTCAAACAGGTGTTGGCGGACATCGACGTTGTCCGCAGGGCGCTTCCGGAAGGCTACGGCCCGGTTGTCATGTACGACCACGGGGTGTCCTGGCCGATGGCGTGGTACTTCCGCGACGATGAGGCGGTGCAGCTGTACGACGGCAGATCCCCAACCGCCGACTTGCGGACGGCCCCCGTCGTCTTGGCCGGGGCCGCGATTGCAGCCAATGTTGAACCACTGGTCCAGCGCGGTTACGTCACGCGCCGCTTCCGGTTGATTTGGTGGCCCGAGGAGTCCTACAAGGAGTTCAACGCAGACACTCTGGCCGGTTTTTGGGACCGGAATGTGCGGAGGAGGTGGCTGGATCGCTTCCTGTGGAGGGAACATCCCGGCTTGAGCGAAGAAGCCTGGCCGCACGTCAGCGACTTCGACATGCATGTCCAGTGGGATCTGGCACCACTGATATGGTCGCCAGTCGAGTTTCCGAACCTTTATCCCCGGTTGCTGGACCCAGAGCTGGCCCTGGAACTCGAATTGGTGCAGGTTGTTGACGGCGGGTTGGAGCAGACGGAGCTTGGAAGGCCGCTGGGGGTGTCGATTGGCCCGGATGGCCAGCGGGTGGTGACCGACGGCGACCAACACAGGGTCGCGGTGTTTGGCCGGAACGGGGAGCTGCTCTGGGAAGTCGGGGGATACTGCAATCTGCGCGAACCGGCCGCCTGCGGCGATCTCGATGGCGACGGACCCCTCAGGCTTGGCGATGGGCAGTTCAACCAACCGTGGGGCGCCGCCATGGCGGCCGACGGACGACTATACGTTGCGGACACCTGGAATCACCGGATACAGAGGTTTTCGCCGGAGGGCGCCTTTGAACTGGCCTGGGGTGCGGCCCTGGACGCGGGGTGGCCGAACCGGAACCCAATCGGCTTGTTCGGTCCCAGGGGAATTACCGTCGAAGCGGACGGAAGTATCGTGGTGGCGGATACCGGCCACCACCGCCTGTTGCGGTTTTCGCCCGAAGGCGAACTGATGGGGGAACTCGGTTCTCCCGGGGCGAACCCCGGCCAATTCCAGGAACCGGTGGCGGTATTGCCGGGGGCCGACGGCGACCTGTGGGTCACCGACACCTGGAACGGTCGGATTCAACGGCTCTCGGCTGCGAATGTGGCTCTGGGCGAAATTTCGGTGCCCCTGTCCATGTGGTCAACCCGCCACCCCGACGACAAGCCGTTTGTCGGTGTGGTGCCAGGCGGCTTGGTGGTGACCGATCCCTTGCACGGCCGGCTCGTGTTCTTCGGCCTTGACGGTGAACTGCTCGGCTATCAGGATCTGACAGCCTTCCATGAAACTGCGCAGGAACTCCCGATGCCGATTGGGATCGCCGTGGATGGGCTGACCGAAACGATTGTGGTCGCGGACGCTGCCAACAGCCGTCTCCTGGAACTGCGGCTGCCGTCGTTGCCTTGACTGGATGCCAGGCATGTACGGGCTGCTCAACAATCCGCCCCTCCAGAATTGGCGGGATGTGCCATATCGGTGGCGCCAACCTGGAAACATCCCTTGCTTCCTCAACGAGGCTGTTCGTGTGGGAAAGCCTCCACCGCGGTGGAACTTCGGGCCAGGATGTAAACCAGCACCAGTCCCGCGCATGCTGCCGCGCACACCGTCACGAACTCGGTGCTGGCCGCGTACGCGGGAGTGAAGTCCGGGATGGTAAGTCCCAGGAAGTCCGGACCCGCGTCCGCACCGTCCAGTGCGGCAGCGGAATTCCATGGCCAAATCCGACGTACGCTCCCCGCCATGATTCCGACCAGAACAGCCAGCATTGGTTGCGTCCAACGACGATACAGCCACAACAGGGCTTTCGATACGGTCACCAGCCCCATGGCACCCCCGGCAAGGACCGCCATGACAATGTCCAACTCCTGATTGTTGACCGCGGCCAGGACGGGTCCGTACTGGCCCATCATGACCAGAACCCAGGAACCCGATACGCCTGGAAGCAACATGGCTCCGACGGCCAGCCATCCGCACAGCAACAGGAACCAGGGCACGGTGGGGGTGACTGTAGGGGCCAGACCCATGCCCAACCAGACAGTGGTCAGACTTGCCAGGACCAGAAGGATTCTGTCCGGACGCCAAGCCACCCTGTCCATGCCGATCACGAGCGCCGATCCTAAAATCAGTCCACAGAAGAAACTCCAGAGCTGCAGTGGCCACCGCGACAACACGGCTTCGACGGCCCGGGCCAAAACGAGCAGGGCGGTGCCAATGCCCATCCCCAACGGAAGCAAAAACCGAATGTTGATCCTGTCCAGCACCGATCGCCAACGCAGGTTGGCCGCGTCCTGCCACAGCTCCTTGTCGGTCAGGGCCCCCAGGCTCGCGAGCAGTTCGGGATAGATCCCAAGCAGGAGGGCCATGGTTCCGCCGGACACGCCCGGAACCACATCGGCAGCGCCCATACAACAGCCCTTGAGGACTGTGCGCACAACCTTTCCCCAATTGGTGGGGACCATGGGTGACCTGGGTTGAGTGCTCAACTTGCCTTTGACGGACCAAAGGCGCGCAAACACGGCCCGATCGCGGGAGACCGGGCCCGTCAGGTTGTGGACTGAAACTGGAACCCTAACGGGATTCCCTGTAGATCACGTGCCGCCGCAACACGGGATCAAACTTGCGCAGTTCCAAGCGACTGGTATTGTTGCGCCGGTTTTTCTCCGTGAGATAGCGATGCGAGCTTTCCGTGCTCTTCATCGTTACCTGAATCCGCGCGCCTTTGCCCTTCTTTGCCATAATGCCTCGCCACTCAGTCGGACGTGTTCGCTCCGACACTAACGCACCGGGTCGCGTTCTGCCTGGATTATAAACCTTCGTCGCTGTTTTCGGACTGTTCGCTGGACGTGCAGCATCGCTCCGGCAAGGTCCAGCCCGGCAATTCCCTTCGGTGTGCCCAATGCCTGCCAAGCGTTCGCTGCTGTCGATTTGGGTCCAGGCCGCCCGGCCCAAGACCTTGGTTGCCGGCGTGGCACCGGTGGCGATCGGCTTGGTCATGGCATCAACCATGGTGCCGTTGGTGTGGATTTCCGCAGTCCTTACTTTGTTGACATCCGTTGGCATACAAGTTGGGACCAACTTCGTCAACGATTTTGCGGACTGGCGTCGCGGTGCCGATCAGCCGGATCGGATTGGGCCGCAACGGGTTATGCAGGCAGGGCTGCTGTCCCCCGGGGCCATGATTGCCGGCATCTGCCTCGTGTTCGGCGGTGTCTTGGCTGCCGGCACATACCTGTTCCTGCACAGCGGCCCCTTCGTCCTGGCGGTCGGTATGACGGGGGTGCTGCTGGGGTTTCTCTACTCCGTGGGCCCGTCGCCCCTTGCCTACAACGGCCTCAGCGACCTGATGGTCCTGCTGTATTTCGGGGTGCTCGCGGTCGCGGGAACCTGGTACGTACAGGTGGGTCAAGTCGCCGTGCACGTTCTGCTGGCAGGCGCGGCGCCGGGCCTGTTGTCGACCGCCATCCTGGCGGTCAACAACATCCGCGACCGTGACCAGGACCAACGCGCAGGGCGTCGCACCCTGGTAATTCGGTACGGTTTGGGGTTTGGACGCTGGGAATACACGCTGTGCTGCGTCGTGGCTGGGTTCGTGCCCGTTCTGCTGTGGCTGCTGGGGTACGCGTCTCCCCGGATTCTGCTGGCCTCGGCTTGTCTCGTGCCGTCGGCCGGTTTGATCAAGGAAGTTTGGACACTGTCCGGCCCGGCGTTGAACAACACCCTGGCCAAGACCGCCGGTTTGCTGATGCTCTACTCCGGTTTGTTCTGCCTGGGTTGGTTGTTGTAATCCGTCGGCCTCCGGCGGGGCGGTCAACATCGGTGTCCGACCGTTTGCGCGGTCGAATGCCATGGTGGCATGTCTTCTTGCACGGTCGGGAAGGCCCTGCCTCCCCGAATCGATCAGGCATCAAGCACAGCCTCTTTCCCCCTTGCCGCGGCCTGATGTGCAGCCAGGGTCCCATTGGAGCCCTCGAGCGCACGCGGTGCCGTTGCGCCGCCGATGACGGAATTGCAAGGCATGCGGCTTTGTCGATGCTGTGGACCCACCCTGACCGGGATCGCGTGTGGCACGGCGTCGGAGCGATCGGAACGGTTGCGCGCCCGCGTACCGTCGGTTGCCACCGGGAATTCCTCAATCGGATGGTGAATCAGCGCCCGGTACAGGGAAGCCACTACTTGGGATGGGCCCACTGCGACGCGTGGTTTGCAGGCGGCTGACTGTTGCCCGCATCCGTTTCCGTGGCATTCCACGGAGGGACGTTCGATTGTCCCCAGCCGTCCTCCGGCTGTCCTGTGGAAGACGGATCAGGCTACAATTACCCAACAATCGACTTACCGACGTACCGCCCAGGTGGCTCATGGATCCATCGCGTCGCAGCAAGCCCGTCTGGCGTTCGGTCATAGGTCCCCTGACAATGGGGTTGCTGTGGCCATCAATTCTTGGCGGATTGTGGTTCTTCTTCCTATCGGAGTTCGGCAATCCTCTGGCGGCCAATGCCGTCAACCTTCGCACCACAGAACCTGATCTGGCCGACACCGGCGAGATCGTCTCCAAGGCCGTCGGTTCCCCCAGCTTCACAGTGGAAGGATCGATCACGCACGCCCGCGTCCTGATCGGAGGGACCGTGGTCGTGGACCAGGAACAGGCGCATGTGGGCGCGATGCAGGTGGACCCTTCAGGGGCTGTCATCGCGTTTGACATTGCGCCCACCGGCACCGAGACCGCCGCCTTGGGACAAGTCCATGTCTACAACATGGAGTCCGGTGCGGAGGTCGCGTCGTTTCCCGGCTATGCTCCGGAATGGAACGAAACCTACGGTCTGACCTATGTGACACCGGACCACCAGGCTGCCGCCTACAACCTGGAAACCCAAGCCACGTCTTTGATCAGCGCGGAGCCAAACCTGCACGTCGACGACAGTACGTTCTTCGATGCTTCCTCGGACGAGGTCACGGCACAGACAACTGCTCCGTGGTCGTTTCATCCCACGACCATTCGCGTCCGCCACCTCTCGCAGAACTACTGCCGCAAGAACGTGGCCGACAACCAGATTGTCGAGGTTCCCTTTGAAGAGTATGTGGCCCGCGTGCTGCCAGCCGAAGTACCTCCATCGTGGGACATGGAGGCATTGAAGGCGCAGGCCGTGGCCGTGCGCACGTATGCCTGGAACAAGATTTGGCAGAACCGCAACAACCGCAATCCCTTCGACATCAGCGACTGGATCAACAACCAGGTGATGTGCGACTACCGGACTGCCCGGACCGATCAGGCGGCGGAGGAAACCGCCGGCATGATCCTGAGTGTCCAGGGGGATGCCAGGGTGCTGCCGCTGACGGCGATGTACTCGGCGGAGAATGGACACCCGACGCGCGAAAACACCTACGTCAACTACCTGAAGAGCATTCCGGATCCGAACGCGGTGGGCAAGGTGCGGCGCGGACACGGATGGGGACTCAGCCAGTTGGGTGCCCAGCGGCTGGCCAAGCAGGGCTTTACCTACTGTCAAATCCTGGGCCACTACTACCAAAACGTCCACATCAACAACTTCTCGGACCCGGATACGCCCATGGGGTGTCTCATGGCCAATGGCGCTTCGGGATATGCACGCGGTTCCGGTTTGTACCTGCGCGCCCTCACATCGGCCGGGGCCTCGACCCTAAGGGTGGAGGTGAGTGATGTCACGGATGTCTCGGAACCTGCTCCGGGCAATGTAGCCCAAACCGACGATGTCCCGGTGGACGAGTCAACGCTCCCTGTGGTGCCGGACAACAATCCGGAACCCGATGCCTCCACACCGTTGGAGCCGCTGCCCGACAACACCGAGGCCGAAGACCCCGCTGATGAAGTGGTTGTCGCGGCGGCCGCGGAGCCCGAGGTGGTGGCCGAAGTTGAATTCAAGGCGGAAGGCGAATCCGCAGTCGGGATTTCCGAGGCAACAGTCCTCGATGCGTCCGTATCGGTGACAGCTCCTGCTACCGCGTTAAAGTCGGAGGTGTTGCCGCTTACGGTCGGTTTGCCGACCGACATTCGGGTTTGGCTGTTCCCGGGCGACGTGGTGTCGGGGACCGAACTCGAACTCAAGCTCTACAGTGGTGAAACCCTGTTGGATACCCAACTCGTGACGGTGGATCGCCAAGGTCCCGATTGGGTGGAACTGCGCGTTGGTGCCGGCAATGGCGTCACCCTTCCGGTCACCGTTTCGGCCACCCCCGGGGACGGTGTCAGTCTGGGGCGCGACTGGACCTGGGAACAGAGCGCGTTCTCCTACACCACCGACAGTGGCGCCATCTTCAAGGAACCGGGGGCTACCGACGGCCTACTGTGGTACGCGCAACCGGACGCCCATGAAGTGGGGGTCTGGTACGGTCCCTACACCGGCACGTTGCCGCATGGCCGCTCGTACCGGGCCGTGTTCAGGTTGCGCGTCCCGGACCTGGAGCGCCCCTACCTGAAGGAAACCGGGGAAGCCGAGCTTGTTGCCAGGTTGGATGTCGTCCACGACGGGGGGGAAACAACCGCCGGGTTCAGAAATCTCTATGTATCCGATTTGCGGCCCCGTCCCGGTTTTCAGGCATTCTCCGTTGACTTCCATCTCTTTGAGGCGGAGACAGACGTCGAGTTCCGGGTTCACTGGCACGATGTCGTGCCACTGGGCCTGGATCAGGTAACCGTGGTGTCGATTCCCTACCGCCACTGGCAGGCCCAACCGTTGCGGTGGCCCCGGGTGCCCGATGCTCCTCTCCAGAACCTTCAGATCCTTCCGTTTGACGCAGCGGACAACCCGGGCACGCTGTTCACTCTGGACCTTGCGGGTAGTACCAGTTCTTCCGGTGCCGGCCTGACCGACACCGACTGTAGTCTGTACGGGGACTGCGACCCCGATCCCGAGGCCAACTTCATCGACGTTCCCGCCGCTGCCGAATAGCAGGGGCTCCGGGCCGAATTCCGGTGGCCGGAGCCTTCCGCAACGCGGAGGGCTCCGTCACGGGCCGCCGTCGAGTTCTGCGGCTTCCTGGGAGGCTTGGCTCCAGATTACTTGCATTTCGGGGGAGGTGGCCAGGAGTTTCTCCAGTGTTCCCTGAGCCTCCAGACGCCCCTCCTTGAGCACCAGAATGTTGTCCGCACGGCGCAGGACCCGGCGTCGGTGGGACACCACGAGGCATGTAGGCGGTCCAGCTTCATGGTCGGGCCCGCCCTGCACATGGTGCAGGACCCGGTTCCAGAGCAGGCGTTCCGTACGCAGGTCCAAGGCGCTTGACACATCGTCCACCACAAGCAGTTGCGCATCGGCGGCCAGCATGCGCGCCGCGGCCGTGCGCTGAACCTGTCCCCCCGACAACCGCAGGCCGCGCGGGCCGACGGCAGTCTCCAGGCGATCCGCCATTTGGTCCAGATCGGGTTCCAGCACCGCCGTGTGCACCGCAGCATCCACGTTGCCGTCGCGCACCTGCTCCCCCAGCGTGATGTTGTTGTGGAGGGTGTCGCTGAACAGACGGGGACTCTGTGGGGTGTACGCCGCCCGGGGAGGGGTCATGAATCTGCCTGGATCGGTGACGGTTTCTCCATTCCAGAGCAGCATGCCGCGGTCCATCGGCAACAACCCCAGCAAGGCCTTGAGCAGCGTGGACTTGCCCGAGCCGATTCGCCCGGTCACGACGGTGAACGACCCGGCCGGCAGAACCAGGCTGATGTCGGACACGCCTCCCTCCGTGTCCGGATACCTGAAGCAGACATTTTGTGCCTCCATCCGCTCCAGGCGGGCCTCCTGGCTGCGTTGAACCGTCATGTCGGCCGTCGCCAAACCAATCGGATCACGCCCCACCAGGCCGTTGGCTGTCGGTCCGGTGGGTACCACTTCGGCGATGCGGCCGATGGAGACCTTGGCCCGTTTGAAGTTGCCGGTCATCCAGATGACCCAACCGGCATATTCGGTGATGCGGTCCAGATAGGTGACAAAGAGTACAAATTCGCCGACCGTGAAGGCATTGTCTCCCCGCGTGACCGTGATGTAGTACATCAAGGCGCCGGTGAACACCACGGTCACCGCCGAGTTGCTGAAGTTGAACAGCTCGGACAGGAGTTTTTCCGCGACGGCGGCGCGCCGCCGTTCCTGGTTCAGCTCGGCGAACGCCTCGGGCAGTCCCTGACTGGCCGGAGCCAGCTTGAAAGCCAGCAGCGAATTGAACACCTCCCCCACGAATTCGGCAACCGCGGCTCCCGCTTCCCGGGAACGGGTCCGCAATCGAATGATCCGGGTGTGGGCCAGGTGGATGGACAGGGACACCAGCACCACCGGGGCGACCACCATGGCCGTGGCGACCCAGTCGATGCCTGCCATAATGGCGATGGCGCCCACGGCAAAGACGATCACGCCGGGACCGTCAACACACTCTTCAAGGCCCATACAGCCTTCATCCACGTCATCGCGCACACGGCTGACGATTTCGCTGGACGACTTGGGTGTTGCCACGGCGGCCGGCAGCCCGGCAATCAACCGCATGAAATTCAGGCGGACCTGGCCGGTCATGAAGTGCCACAGGCCACCCCAAAGCCATTCCGCCCCGAAGGTGGTCGCGGCCCGTGTCAAGCCAATGCCTGTCAACAATGCCAGGGCCAGACCGGGCGAAAGCGTCACCGGTGCATCGGGTGCCAATCCATCGTAGAAAACCTTGAGCACCAGGCCCGGCAGCAAAGGCATGGCATGTGCTGAACTCCAGGCGAGCCCGTTGGCCAGATACCACCAGGGACTGAGTCCCATCAGTTTGAATGTCAATTCCCGGACGGTAGGCCCTTGGTGGAACTTGGTTGCCGACGATGTCTGTGCTGATGTCATGTGACTTGCCCCCTATTCCAACCCCAAGCGCAGCAGTTCGTTCAATTCGGAGTCCGGATCGGCCATCAACGCGAGCCGGTCGCCGTATTCGCGCACGCACCCGTTCTCCAGGATCAGGATGTCGTCCGCCTTCTCCACGGACTTGAGGCGATGGGCAATCACGATCCCCGTACAGCCGTCCAGCAGTTCCTGCAGTGCGGCTTCCACTTCCAGCTCCGTAGCCGGGTCCAGACGCGCTGCGGCCTCGTCCAGAATGACGATGGACGGTCCTCGCAGGAACAGGCGGACCAACGCCAACCGCTGGGCTTCCCCGGCCGACAGGGCCAGGCTTGAACTGGACAATCCGGTATCCAATCCGGCCGGCAGGCCCGCCAGCCATCCGGTCAGGTTGAGTCGGTCAATCGCGGCCAGAATGCGCTCGTCGGGAACCTGAGGATCGAACATCGTCAGGTTTTGGCGCAGGGTCCCGCGGAAGAACTGGACTTCCTGTGTGACCACTCCGACTAGGGAGCGCAAGGACTGCAGACGCAACGAGCGGAGATCCGTATCGTTCAGGAAGATGCTCCCGGCGCCCGGGTCGTACAACCGGTTCAACAACCTGGTGACCGTTGTCTTGCCGCTGCCGGTGCGGCCCAGGATGCCCAGCGTGCGTCCTGGTTCGATGTTGAAGGACACCTCCTCCAACACCGGCTCTTCGTTGGACGCATAACGGAAGGACACGTTGTCAAATCGGATCCGAGGCGGAGTCGGGCCTGCGTGGGCGAGACTTCCGTCGGTCAAAGCCGATCGGGTGTTCAGTAGTTCCTGAATTCGGACCAGGCTTCCCCCGGCCTTTTGGAGTTCCTCCATCTGATGGGACAGGTTCTCCAGGGGCCAGAACAACAGGTTTAGGTAGGCCATGAGCAGATAGACCGTGCCGATGGACATTTCGCCTCGTAGGACCAGCCATCCGCCACCACCAACAAGGAGGCCGGCCCCTGTGCCCATGATGGCCAAGTTCAAGGGCCACATGAGATTGCCCAGGCTGAAGGCCCGTTGGCCCCGGCTAATCTGTTCGCGGATGAGGTCCAACATTTGATGGATGGTGTAGGGCACCCCGCCCAGCGACTTGATGTCCTCGAGACTGGCCAGCCGCTCCTCGACGAACCCGAACAGTTGGGCGGTCGCCTCGCGCAGCCGTTCGTTGTACGGGACGCCAAAGTGCCTCATGGCCAGCATGACCCAGATGGACAGGGCCAGAAAGCACAACATCCCCGCGAAGACTCGCCAATCCTCGGTTGCCACTACGCCGAGGATGCCAAGGAGAATCAGGGAAGCGCTCACCAGCCGAATGCCGAAGACCGAGAAGAAGTGGGCCAACTGGTTGCTGTCGCCGTCAATTCGTTCCAGCATCTCGCCGGGCGGATGCCGGTTGAAGAACGTCATGTCCAGCCCGATGCAGTGTTGGAGCAAATCCCCGCGGAGCTGATTGGTTGCGGCCCACGCCACCGACTCGCCGAGGTATTGCATCACGGCATCGGCCAAGTGCCGCACGACGTTGACGAACACGTACAACACCACTGCCTGAAGCAGGATGCGCTGACTGTCTTGCGCTACCACGCCGTCGATGAAGTCCCGCAGAATGCGCGGACCCCATACCGCTCCCACTGTGCTGGTCAGGACAGCCAGTGCCAGCAACAGAACGTGCCAGCGGTAGGGGCCCAGGTAACGCGCCAGGAAGGTGCGGTACAGGGCTAGGGTTGGTTTCAAGATCGCTGCTCCGAAAACGCCTGGGAAAGAAAAAGCCGCGGACCAGATCTCCGCGGCTCGAGCCCATTAGGCGGTCAGCGAGGTTGTTCTATCGGAGATTCCAGTCACCGGGGTGTTGGTTTGTGCGTATGAACCAAAACACGTTTTCAATCCTCCCCGGTGTGTTGGCAGTGCTGGCGTACTGCGGAGCAAGTCGGAGAACTATACAGCAGAACAGCCGCCGGATCTCCAAAATCGACGTGTGGGATTCGGCTGACAGTCGGTCGCGGTAGTGGTTCGCGACCTGGTGCCGGGCCGCGTCCTGCCACCTGGGGTTGTCCAAGGATTGTGGTCGGTGCGACAGCCAGGGGCGGCATGACTTGCCTTTGTCGTCGGACCGGCACCTGCCTTGAATCCGGAATTCGTGCTGGCACTATTGACCAATGAAGCGGTGATCAATCCTCGGGCAGGAACTGTTCCTGCACAAACAATTTCAGGCGTCGCGCGGCATTGTCCGTAACGGGCGGACCATGACTGCATGCCAGGTACCGCAAGCGGCTGCCGTATGTTGCCAACACCCGGCGCACGCTGCGCACGCACTCGGCTCGTTCCGGAGTGATGTGCCAGAGTGGAACCCGAACCACACCGCCGTAGCATGTACACAAATCACCGGTCAACAGGATGCCCGTGTCCACATGCAGGTAGCTGACGTGTCCAGGTGAGTGGCCCGGCGTGTGGATGGCGGTAAATTCATCGCCAGCCACCTCGCCGTCGGCGACGAAGTGGGTTGGCGAAGTGCCGGGAAACGGCTTGCCGATGCGTTGGGTCAACTTGACCAACAGGCGCGTCGGGTCCGGCTGGTTCACAGTCCGGAACTCGCGCATGCCGGGATTCTGGAGCACCGGGGCCTCAAGCTGGTGGCACAGCACCGGAACCCGCAATGCGTGGCTCAACTCGTACAGGCCGCCAGCGTGGTCCAAGTCGGCGTGCGTCAGAACGATGCGACCGATGTCGGCAAGCCGGAACCCGCAATCCTGGATTTCCTCCAGCATGGTCTTGCCGTGTCCCGGATAGCCGCAGTCGACCAGGGTCAGGTCCCTGCGGCCACTCCAAAGATAGGCGTTGACGCGAGGCGCAGGACTCTCGAAGTGCCACAGGCCCGGCAGCAGTTCCTTCATGTCCGGCTGCCTGGCACGCGCACGGTGCTGCCCAGATGCCGCAACCGGGCCCGGGGATGGCTGATGGCTCTTTCGAACGCAGCGTCATCGGCCGGCCAGACATGCCGCAGCCGGTCCAGCAGCGTGTCGGGGTCGGCCGCCAGACTGTTAAGCGTGTTGCGTTGGTCTTCGCTGAGCTTGAGGCCGGTCATGACGGAGGCTGGATTGTCGAGAAACGATTGCCTGCACCGATCGCAGTGCCACAGGTGGCCAACGGCCAGATCAAAGTCCGGGATGCGCACGGAACACCTTCAACGGCGATCGGCCGCCGCTTGTGTGCCAACCTCGGGCATCCCGACCGGTAGGCTGGTCGTCATCCGTCGCCTACGACGAGGGAACCGTCAACTGGATGGCCGGTTGTTCGTGCCGGATCATGCCGGTCTCCCCGAACGGCCACACCGTCAACCAGGCTTGGCCGATCAATGTTTCCCGGTCGAGCAGTCCCCACACATGGCTGTCTCGCGAATCGGCGCGGTTGTCTCCCAGCACAAACAACTTGTCCACCCCCACGAGTACCGGGCCTGCATCATATTCGTATTCAATCAGCGGCCAAGGCTCGGTGGTGGGCAAACCGTTGATGTAAACCCGCCCCTTGCGAATCTCAACCGTGTCGCCCGGAACACCGATGACCCGTTTGATCAGGTCTCCGGTTCCTGCATCGGGATGTTGGAACACGATCACGTCTCCGCGCCGGGGTTCCCGGGTCAAGTAGGCCAGCTTGTTGACGATCACGAACTCGCGTTCGGTGAAGTTCGGCTCCATCGACGTGCCGGCGATGCGATAGCTTTGGACCGACATCCGGGCGAGCGCGAAAACGGCGATGGTGAGGATTGAAGTCTCCAGGATCTCTCGCCACAATTTGCGCGGCCGCTCTTCGGATGCAGTTGCATCGGACGGAATCGGAATCGCAACGGGCGGTGTCGCCACCGGTGCCGTCCCGGAGACTGCCGTCGCCTGATGCACCCCCGTCCCGGCAGTTTGGGATTGAGGTACGGTCCTTCGGGGCTGACGGCGAACATCAACGACGAGCGTGTCGCTGGCGAATTTGGCAACCAAGGAATTCACCTGCTGTGGCGATTGGTACGACGGCGAAACATTGGGGAAGCGAATTATAGCAATCGCCGCCCCCGCTTACTTGCCCAGGGATGACTGTTTGAGCAGGTACCTGGTGCCGCGCTTGGCCCCGATCCTGAGCAGGATCCCCCGCTCGACAAGGTCGTTGAGATCCAGACGCAGGGTCTCGGCGCTCACTTCGGGACACAGAGCCCGCAGATCGCGGTTGGTTATGGCTCCTTCATCCGTCACGTATTTCAGGGCTGCCATCTGGCGTTGGTTCATCGAGTGCTCCCAATGGCCGGGCACTCGCGGCGGGTCCTTTGACTTCCTCAGTCTGACCCGGACCCTGTGTTCGTTCGCGTCGAATTCGGGAGGCAGGTGGCCGTGCTGGGCCAGGACGTTGTAAATCAGGTCGATCCCAAGGCCCAGTTCTTCGATTAGTCCCAGGTGATACAGACCGGTCACAAGGTTGGGATTGCGGCTGAAGTGCTCGTCAAGCATGTTGTCAACCGTGATGTGTGCCGGAAGACTGCCGGGACTCGATACTTCAAGGTATTCGTCATACATGCGAATCTCAATGGCGCGTCCCGTCAGCGAGTAGTCTCGGTGGGCGACGGCATTGACCAGTACTTCGCGTACCACCGACAACGGATACTCGGTGCGGTCCTCGCGCTCAAGCCCGGTTACGACGGAGTGCATGTCCATCTCGTTCCGCACAAGCTCCCAGGCGCGGGCAATCTGTTGCGGCGCCGTGCCGGTAATCTCTTCGCGGCGGGTGTAGCGGTGTCCGTCCCGGTTTTCCTCCTGACCGGGCAGGGCCTTGAAGTTCACAAATGTGATCCGTGCTTGGGGAATGTGGAACTGGGGACTGTTTCCGAAGAGCAGAAGCCCGGCCATGGTTGGCACCTGTTGAGGCTCCTGCACACCCAGGACCCCCAGAAACCGGTTCAAGGCCTCGTCCCTCGGTGCAAGGCTGGTCCGTCGCCACTGGCGTCGAAATGCATCCAGTTGGTCGAAATCCAAATCGGCGGCGGAAGCCGATGGCACGAGCGCGTCCTCCCCCGAGGTCGTTTGACTTCGGAGCATGGAGTGGAGTTCCGGTCCCAGCACAATGCGATTGACGGAACCGGCGCGCACAAGAATGCGGCCGTCCAGTAGCGAGTGCAGCTGGTCGGTCGGAGACACTTGAAGGATGATCAGTGTTCCACCCGATGCCTCTTCCTCCTGCCAGGAAACCTGGATGTGCGGCGAGGTCCGGGTTTGGGCTACGCGCAGGCACTCGTCCGCCCAGGCGGGATCCACTCCGCGGTGGGTGGCTTGGCCGGAGTCGACTCCCAGCACGATCTGGCCACCGTCGCTGTTGGCCATGGCCACCAGGCACTGCGCCAGCGTGTCCGGGTCCGGTTCACCAAGCAGAGCCAGGCGCGGACCCGCCTTGAGGTCTTCCGGACTGAACGGAGGAATCGTCATGTGCTGCTCCTGCCTGCCGCAGGGAGACTGCTCGCCCCCCTTGTTGGCGGACCTGCGGTGGCATGTGGTTCCGGGCAACGCGTTCCGTCGAGAACCGGGCTGTGTTGGCTGCTCGCAGTGACCGACCGAATCCGACATGCAGAGACACCGGTGCCATGCACAGGCATCGATCCCGGTTTGGAGTCTCTATGTCGACGTGCAGCTGGCAGCGGGTTGCATGCAGCCCAGCCTCACCCGTGCCTATCTACTGTTGGTCTTGATCGGCATCCGGCCCTGACCCGCCGGTGTGTTCGATCTCGGTCAACAATTGCGGAGCCGCGATCTCGTCGGCCTCTGGATCCTCAGTCATGGGCACAACCGCAACCGCGGCCACTTGATCGCCTTCAGCTGTACGGATGACTCGGCTGCCGGCAGCAGTGCGCGACAAGGAACGAAGCGGGGCGATCGGGGTTCGCATCACTTTTCCTTGGGCGGTTGCAATCGCCAATTCCTTGTCGTCGGCCACAGTCACGGCACAGGCAATCGGACCCAGTTCTTTCAAGCGTCTGTGTGAAACTGCCCAGTTGCCTTGGGAGTTACGACCCTTGACCGACCACTGTTCCATGGCCATGCGCTTTCCCTTCCCTTGGCCGTATAGAAGCACAATGTTGTCATCGTCTGACACCGGTAGACAGTCCGCCACCAAATCGTCGGCTCGCAGCCGGATGCCGCGTACGCCGGATGCCGTAGTGCCCTGATAGCGGATTGCGGTTTCGTCCAAACGCAGGCCTTTGCCTTGGGTGGTCAACAGGAATAGGTTGCTGTCACCGTCGGTGGCAACGGCCTTGGCGATGGCATCCCCGTTGTGCAGCGCGATGGCGAACTTGCCTGCGGTCCGCAACCTGGTGAAATTGGACATCCGCATGCGCTTGATGCGTCCCCGGCGCGTCACGAGAATCAAGCTGCGCCAACGAACCCCGGCCGGCTGGTGCAGAACGGCCTGTACCTCCTCGTCCGGTTCCAGGGGAACACATCCCCGCATGGTTTCGCCCCGGGCAGTCCTGGAGCCCTCGGGCAATGCATAGGCGCGGCACGGATAAACGCGGCCCCGGTCTGTGAAGACCAAATAGGAATCGAGTGAATTGGCGTACAGCAGGTGCTTGACGGCGCTGTCCTCCTTGTCGGAGCGACCGCTTACCCCCTGACCTCCCAATCCCTGGCCCCGGAACTCGGTGGCTTGGGTCCGCCGTGCATATTGGCTTTGCCACAATACGACAAGGTCGTCCTGCTTGACCACCAGGTCCTCGTCGGACAGTTCTGGCTGCACTCCGTACAGAATCTGCGTCTTTCTGGGGTCTTGGTGGTTTTCCCTGAGTCGGTCCAGTTCCTCTCGGACCACCTGTCTCAGCTTGTCGGGATTCTCCAACAGTTCGGTATAGCCCCTGATCTGTTCCAGCGCGTCCGCATATTCGTCTTCCAGCCGTTGCCGTTCCAAGGCAGCCAGCCGCCGGAGCGGCATATCCAGGATTTCCTGTGCCTGTCGCTCGGTGAGTTTGAACTCGCCTTGAAGCTGGGCGCTGGCCTCCGCCGCCGAGTCGCTTGCCCGAACAACCTCCACCACGCGATCGATGTTGGCCAAGGCCTTGAGCAGACCCTCCAACACGTGGGCGCGGGCCCTGACCTTCGTTCGCCGGAACTCGGTGCGGCGCTCCACCACGTCGATCCGATGGTCGAGATGGCACAGCAGGGCCTGTCGCAGGTTCAGGACCACCGGCTGGTTGTCCAACAAGGCGCGCAGCGTGACGGGGAACGACATCTGCAGATCGCTGAACTTGTACACCTGGTTCAGGACCCGCTGTGGGGTGGCGCTGCTCTTCAGTTCCATTACCAGCCGAATGCCGTCACGGCCGCTCTCATCGCGCATGTCGACGATTTCCTGCAGGCGCTCGCCCTTGTTGACGATGTCGGCGATGCGGGCAATCATGCTGGCCTTGTTCACACCGTAAGGAATGGATTCGAACACCAGGCGCGTCCGGCTGCGCCCGGGAATCTCCTCGATGCGGCCCTCGGCCCTTACCACAATGCGCCCGCGCCCGGTCTCGAAGGCCTCGCGAATGCCGTCCGTGCCCAGAATTTGGCCACCCAAGGGAAAGTCGGGTCCCTTGACATAAACCATCAGTTCGTCAATGGTCAAGCTGTGCCGCCGCTCCCAGTGGTCGATGATGAATTTCTGAGCCTCCACAATCTCGCCCAAGTTGTGGGGCGGGATGTTGGTGGCCATGCCCACTGCAATACCGGTAGTGCCGTTGATCAGGAGGTTTGGAACCTGGGCTGGCAGGACTACGGGTTCCTGGAGCGAATCGTCGAAGTTTTCCTTCCAGGCGACGGTGTCCTCGTCAATATCGCTCAGCATGGAGGCGGCCAGACGCGCCATGCGCGCTTCCGTATACCGCATCGCAGCCGGGTTGTCTCCGTCCACCGAGCCGAAGTTTCCCTGCCCGTCCACCAAGGGATACCGCAGGCTGAAATCCTGCACCATGCGCGCCATGGATTCGTAGACCGAACCGTCGCCGTGCGGGTGGTACTTGCCCAGCACTTCGCCGACAATGCGCGCCGATTTCTTGTAGGGGGAGCCCGGACGCAACCGCAAATCCGAATGCATGGCATACAGAATTCGACGTTGGACCGGTTTCAATCCGTCGCGGGCATCCGGCAAGGCGCGCGACACGATTACGCTCATGGCGTAATCGACAAAACTGCCCTCCACCTCGGTGGTTAGGGCATGGGGCTCAACCCTCCCCAAGTAGTTCGGCACCACCGCCTGATTGGTGCCGGCATGATTGCCAAGGGATTGATCCGGCGGATCCTGAGGTGTGTAATCGGCCATAAAAGCGCCCCTGTCAGCAGCACTCTTCCTAGCCGCAGCGGGGCCGCAATTATACCAATTTGAAGGCAGTTTGAGCCGGTATCACAGCAGTTCGGAAATCCAGGGGACAGGGGGCGTGTACCGGTGGCGTTGTGCTCAAGGCCCGGGTACATGCCGCGCGGAGCGCGGTCCTGCCGCCCAGCCCCGGAGTCACGGTCCGGACGATCCAGGTCAAGATGCCGTGTCGGCTTCAATCTCCCGGAGGACCTCCAGTACATCGGCATCCGCCGCCGCGGGTGGTTCCGCGGCTTCGGCGGCTTCCGCCTCGACCCGCGCCTCCCGGTTGGCCTGGGTTTCGGCTTCGGCCTCAAGGGCAGCCTGGTAGGCCACGGCCTCCGCCCATGCCTCCCCTTCCCGCACGACTCCGATTTCGACGGTTGTTTCAATGTCCTGCATCAACCGGATGCGGATGGTCGATACTCCCAACTGCCGGATGGGGCCGTCCATGAGAAAGGTGCGCCGATCCACTTCAAGGTCCTTGTCCGCGCGGATGCGATCCTCGATTTCCTGGGCCGTTACGGACCCATACAACCGATTGGTGTCGCCGGCCATTTCCTCGAAGAGGAACTGACTGCCTCCCAGGACTTCAGCGACGGCATTGGCCTCCTGTTGCAGACGGGCCAGCTTGGCCACGCCTGCTCGCCTAATCTCATCTGCTTGCTTCAAGGCGCTCGGCGTGGCCCAAATCGCCAGGTTGTTCGGCAACAGGTAGTTGCGCGCGAAGCCGCGGGCCACTGTCCTCACGTCACCTGCCACACCCAGACCGTCGACCGGCTCTTTCAGTAATACCTTGCTTCTGGCCATGGCAGACGAACCAACCTGATTTGAACACGCGAATCAGCTTGGAATTATAGGGACCGGAACACGAACCGCCAACAATCCGGGCTAGCGGTACGGTGGCTCAACCGCGGACACTGTTCCCTCAAGGTCACATCAAAAACATCCGCTTTGCCAAACCGAGCAGGCCTTGGGCCCAGGGCACGGTGTGGGTAACCCCGGCTTGCCGGCACCATCCGTCCCGGTGACGCAGATACCACTCGAAGTTGCGGACAAGCGCATCGCGATTTGAATAGATGGGATTGAACCCCAGCAGGTTCCGGGCACGCGTGATGTCCACGGCGGAATTCACCGCCAAGTTGCGGAACACCCAGGGATAGACCGGTGACAGACCCAGCCGGTGGGCAAGCCCCAGCATCCATCCCGCGGGCGCACCGGGAAGCCGCAAGACCCTTTTGCCGAAGCCGGCGTAGTCCAGCACCGCTTGAAAGTCCGATTTCAGGGTTCCGAATTCGGACGCGCCGATGTTGAAGGTCCGGTTGGCATGCTCGGGGGCACTCGTTAAGGCCCGGACAATAACATTACATAAATCCGCTACATCCAGCAACTGGAACTGGTGATGGCCTCCACCCGGCAACGGGAAGCCGCGGCCGTCCGCAGCCCAGTCGTAGAGGAGGCCAAATATGCCTAGCCGTTCTGGACCGATAAACGACTTGGGGCGGAGAATCGTGACGGCAAAGTCGGAGGAGCGGAACTCGCGGCAAAGGTTTTCCGCCTCGGCTTTTGCTCTGCCGTACGGGCCTATGCCGTCCAGCGGGGCATCTTCGCAGGTGTTCAACTGGTCATGGATGCCGTATACGGCGGTACTGGAAATGTGGACAAACCGTGAAAGGCCCGCCCTTTGGGCAACTTCCAGGCAGTTGCGTGTCCCGTCCACGTCCACCGAGTGAATGGTGGCGGAATCCTGCAGGGGGAGCGCGGCGGCCGCATGGACCATGCAGTCGGCCCCGGATGCAGCCTGCCGAACGGCGTCCGGATCGCGGATGTCGCCGATCACCATGTGAATCCGCGTTGCGAATTCGGGCCTGCATGGTTCCAGATCAAGTACGGACACCATCCAGCCGCGTTCCAGCAAGTAGCGGACAAGGTTGATCCCGAGGAATCCGGAACCTCCGGTGATGACTGCGTGGCGGTTGACGTTCATGCCGGGAAGCGCCGTTTCAGTCCGTCCCGCTCCAGTCGCGAAGCAGGTGGCGATTGGTTTCGAATGCAATCGGGCTTGGCAGATGGCCGCGCTTGAACCACCGGACCTCGTCGGCGTCGTCGCCTGCCCGCGGAGGCTGCGTCGTGTCGTCGGGAACTGCCGCATAGGCGATGACGACACCGGTGGTCCTGCCGTCCCCATACATGGAAAACACACCCAGGAGCTTCAGGGCGGTTACAGTCAGGCCGCACTCCTCCGCAACCTCCCTGGCCACCGCCGCCTGCGGGGTCTCGGCCACATTCATGAACCCGCCGGGCAGGCACCAGGAACCGGCTTCAGGGTCGTTCAACCGCTTGACGAGCAGGACGGAGTCGGCATCAAGGATCATGGCAATCACAGCCACCTTCGGCTCGTCGTAGAACCGGACGTCGCACGGCCGGCACACCTTGTATGGAGTTTCGCCGTCGATTCCCGGCGCCAACTCCCGACTGCATTGCGGGCAATAGCGGTAGTGTCGAATGGGCATGGATTTCGGGGGCTGGACAGGTCTGCAGGTACCGGTTGGACTGGCACCAACATGGACAAGAATAGCCGCATGCCGAGATGCCGCCAGGTGATACACTGCCGGCGGCCAGCCGGGATTCCGGCTGTCTGCCCCGGAACGCAAGGCGACCTCAGGAATCCAACATGATATTCGGTGGGATTGAAACCGGTGGAACCAAGACAGTTTGCGCCGTGGGAACCGGACCGGATGACATACGGGAAGAGGCGCGGTTTCCGACAGACAGCCCGGATGCAACCATCGGCGGCTGCATCGACATGTTCAAGCGGTGGCAGCCGGACCTGGCGGCGGTCGGCATCGCATCCTTCGGACCGGTGGACCTTGATCCGGATTCCGACACCTACGGGTATGTAACCACAACCCCCAAGCCCAACTGGCAGTACATCAACCTGGTCGGACAGGTACGGGACGCCCTGGGTGTGCCGGTAAACTTCGACACCGACTGCAACGGCGCGGCCCTGGGCGAACACATGTGGGGCGCGGCGCGGGGGTTGGACACTTTCATTTACCTTACGGTCGGTACCGGCATTGGCGGTGGCGGAATGGTTGGCGGTCAAATGCTCCACGGCATGCTGCACCCGGAAATGGGCCATGTTTCGGTTCCGCACGACTGGGAACAGGATCCCTATGAGGGGTGGTGCCCCTATCATGGCGATTGCCTGGAAGGGCTCGCCGCAGGCCCTGCGCTGGAAGGCCGGTGGCGGGCCAAAGGCGAGACGCTGCCACCTGATCATCCCGCATGGCCGCTGGAAGCCCAGTATCTTGCCTCCGGCATCATCAACATGCTGTACGTGCTATCGCCCCAAGTGGTGATCCTGGGTGGAGGCGTCATGGACAACCGGTTCCTCTACGGCATGGTGAGGAAGGAGGTCTTGCGTCAGATGAATGGGTACCTCCGAGTGCCCCGGCTCCTGGACAATCTCGAGTCGTTCATCGTTCCTCCGGCCTTGGGCAACAAGTCGGGTGTTCTCGGTGCCATTGCACTGGCCGCCAGGGCCTGTGCATAACAGGGCCTGTGCCCGCGGTCGGCGGCGGCCGCGGCGAACCCTTCCGACTTGACAGATGGCGCTCTCCGCAGGGACTCACGGCTCGCATCGGCGTCGCAACGCGTTGACAGGCGAGTGGGTACTGAATTCACCACAACGTTTGCAGCGTCCTTGGCAGGGGCAGACCGAGCCGATTGCGGCGGATCGGGTCGAGCGGTACGTCGCCGACTGCTATCTGTGTCCCGGCAACAAGAGGGCCAACGGTGAAGTCAATCCTCAGTATCGCGATGTCTTCGTGTTTACCAACGATTTTCCGGCCTTGCAGGGCGAACCAGCCGGAACCATCGACGACGCGCAGCCCGAATTGTTTCGTTCGGACCACGCAACGGGTCTGTGCCAAGTGGCCTGTTACTCGCCGCGACACGACCTGACCCTGGCCGACCTGGATCACACAGAGGTGACAAGGGTGGCCCGGTTGTGGTCCGACTTGGACCGTGAGGCAGGAGAAAGATCAGACATCCATTATGTGCAGATCTTCGAAAACCGCGGCGAGATCATGGGGAGCTCCAATCCTCATCCCCATTGCCAGCTCTGGGCAACCGACCACATGCCTTGGCTGCCGGCCCAGGAACAGGACCGTCAGGTCCGCTATCTGCGCAGCCATGGGTCGCACCTCCTGATCGATTACCTTGACCAGGAACTGTCGGCGGGCGAACGACTGGTATGGACCAACGAAGAGTGGGCTGTGCTGGTTCCCTGGTGGGCCGTGTGGCCGTTTGAAACCCTGGTTCTACCCCGACGCCATGTTGCGCGCCTGCAGGACCTGACGCACGATCAACAGGCTGCTCTGGCCGGTGCCCTGCAAGTCTTGCTGACGGCTTACAACCGCCTCTTCAATACCGGAATGCCGTACTCGATGGGTTGGCATGGCGCACCTTGTGACGGAACGCATGATCAAGGGTCGCCTTGGCAGTTGCACGCCCACTACTACCCTCCGCTGTTGCGGTCGGCTACGGTGCGGAAGTTCCTGGTTGGGTACGAAATGCTTGCGCAACCCCAGCGCGACTTGACCCCCGAGCAGGCGGCGGCGCGATTGCGCGACTTGACCGGTTGATCAACACCGCCTCGACAACCCGCGGTCGGCCAAGCAACGCGATGGGAACGCCATGAGCGGGATGCCTTTGTCCCCCTTGCGGGAGTGCGTGCCGAATTTCAGTGCAGGCCGGGACCGCGCGACGGTGGACATGCTTTGCCACACAGTGTCCGCGGCCGGAGTCGCGCTCCTGGACACGCACGTGGATGCCCACTACAACCGTTGCGTGCTCACATTCGCCGACAAGTTTGAGAAGTTGGCGGCAGCCGCACTGGGTCTTGTGGAGGCGGCGACCAGCAACATTGACATGACGGAACATTCGGGTGCCCATCCCCGCTTGGGAGCCGCGGACGTGTTTCCGTTCGTGCCGTTGCACCACGACGACATCCAGGCATGCATTGAGGATGTGCGCATGCTGGCGCAGCGGATGGGCGAGGAGCTGGGCATTTGCGTCTACCTCTACGGCCAGTCCGCGCTGCGACCGGACAGATACCGTCTGGCGAATGTTCGGCGAGGGGAATTCGAGGCTTGGCATACCGGAATCGGCAAGGACCCCCGCTGGGAACCCGACTTTGGCCCGTCCCGCCCGAGCCGTGGCGGACCTGTGGTGTTGGGGACGCGGCCCGTTCTGATTGCGATCAACTTTGTGCTGGCGGAACCCGATGCAGCATTGGCGCGCCGCATTGCTCGTGCGGTGCGTGGGCGTTCAGGACTGCCCGCGATCCAGGCCCGCGGCTTTTCAATTGGGTCGCAGGTGCACGTCAGTTGCAACATCCTCGACTGGAGACAGACGGGCCCGCGACGGCTGTTTGACCGGATCGACGATCTCGCCATGCAGGCTGGCAATGGCGTATTCCGTACCGAAGTGGTCGGTTTGATGCCCGGTGCGGCACTTGCCGAGGAGGATGCCAAGGCCATGCGCATCGTCGATTGGTCCGACCGCAGAATTCTTGAGAACAGAATTGACTCGGTTCGGTCGCCGACAACGACCGAAAATTGTGTTTAGGCTGGTCCAGGCAGGTCCAACCCGGACGTTCACCTGTGCGCGTTCCCTGTCAACCGACTTGGCCATGGTTCTACCCACGTACCTTGCTTCGGCTCTGCCAACAGCCGGGCGACTGTTGTCTTAGGAGCGCACATGACCGCCACCGCAATCAGAATCCAAGGCGATGACTTTGTTGTGAATGGCTTGCCTGTCTGCCCCGGCGCTGTCTGGGAAGGGCACAGAGCGGAGGGTCTGCTCCTGAACAGCCGCATGGTGCAGGCCACCTTCGACGACCTCAATCCGGCCACTCGGCATCTTTGGGACGGGCCGGCCGGCGTCTGGGACCCGGACCGCAATACGGACGCGTGCGTTCGGGCCATGGCCGACTGGCGCGCCGCCGGCCTCAACTGCATCACGGTCAACCTGCAAGGCGGCAGTCCCTTCGGATATTCCCAGGACCAGCCGTGGCACAACTCCGCCTTTGGGGCGGACGGCAGTCTCGACCCGCACTACATGCAGCGCCTGGGGCGGGTATTGGACGAAGCGGACGCCTTGGGCATGGCGGTGATTGTCGGGTTGTTCTACTTTGGCCAATTGCATCGATGCCGGTCGGACGACGCGGTGCGCACAGCGGTGGCGGGAGCGATCGGATGGCTGGCTGAAAGCGGTTACCGCAACGTTCTCCTGGAACTGGGCAACGAAGTCGACATCGTGCGGGATCCGTGGGGTTACGGGGACTCGCTCGTGTCCGTGCATCGCACACCGGAGTTGATGGGTTTTGTCCGGAGCCGTATAGCCGCTTGCTTCACAGACGGATGGAGCCTACCGGTCAGTACGAGCCTCAAGGGGGGATCCGTCCCTTCGGACGCGCTGTTGGAGGTGCTGGACTTTGTGCTCCTGCATGGCAACGGCGTGTCCGATCCCCTGCACATCGCGGAGATGGTTCGCCGGACCCGGCGTTCACCGGCCTACCGAGGGCAGCCCATCCTCTTCAACGAGGACGACCACTACGGATTTGACGCGCCGCTTTGCAACATGACTGCCGCTATCTCGGAACACGCGGGTTGGGGATTCTTCGACTACCGACGCAGCCACGAAGACTGGCGGGATGGCTTCCAGAGCGTTCCGGTCGATTGGAGCATCGGCAGTGAACGAAAAAGGGCCTTCTTCTCCCTGGTTGCGCACATCACCGGCAATCCTGCACTCCCCTGACCCATGTCGCGGTCTGTCAATCGCGCTGGGAACGGAAACCCCGTACCATCAGGCCCTGTTCCTGGCTTGCGTCGTGTTCGCCCCTTGCACTGCGATTCTCGACCGTGGTGCCGCCTGCCACAATGTAGTCGTCGGGCCTTCGGTAGCGGTGAATGAACACCGGCCTTGGAATGTCAGTGAAGTTCGGCTTGGAACCGTGCACCGTCCTGACTTGGAAGAAAATGGCGTCGCCGGCGTGGCCTTCGAGCGGCAGCGCGGCTTCCCACGGCCATTCGCCGTCGTCAAGGCCCAGGTGTGAAAACGTGTCCACATGGTCCAGCTGGCCAAGTTTGTGGGTGCCCGGGACCACATGAAGAGCGCCCCGTTCCACATTGGTGTCGACGCAGTACACCAACACGCCGACCGGTCCCAGATAGCGGTGTTCGAAGTAGGCCGAATCCTGGTGCAGGTGCTTGGGATGGCCTCCAGCCGGCTCCTTGACCAGGCACTGCCCCAAGTTGAAGGTCTCGATGTTGGGACCGAGGATGGCTTCCACGATGTCCAGCAGGGCGGGTTCCAGGGCCGACTGCAGCAGGGCCGCGCTCGTCTTGTAGTTCGTTCCGGTGACCATGATCTGCTGTTGCCGCACATACCCGGCCGGCGACGGGATGAACAGGGAGCCGTTCGGGGTGTGCCAGCCGACATCGGACCTTGTGGCGCGATCCAACTGGGCAATGGCCTCGTCCGTGGTCTGCATGATGTCCCGGCGGACGGCGTCAACGTGACGGTTCATCAGTCCGCGGACCATCATCGCGCCTTGCTCAAGGAACACCTCGGCCATGCGGTTGATGTCGGCCTCCCCCGCTGTGAACTCGAGGTTGGCCACGGTCGCGGGCGTCAGCCGTTCCCTGATGGATGTGGTTGTGGTGCTGGCAACAGCAGGCATGATTACGTGTTGTCCTGGTGAATTTGTGGTCCGGGTGCACACTATGTGCGCAATCAAGGAATCTAGCAGGAACCGCCATGTCGTCTGAAGTCACAGTCAGGGAAGTACGGGTTGTCGCAACCCAACCCGAGGGCATTCCCCTTGTAACCGTCAAGGTCCTCACGTCGGAACCGGGTCTGTACGGGGTTGGCTGCGCCACCTTCACCCAGCGTTGGCAGGCTGTCGTGGCTGCCCTCGAAAGTCACTTGGCTCCCCTGGCAGTCGGCCGGCCGGTCAACCGCATTGAGGATTTCTGGCAGGTGGCCATGCACAATGGCTATTGGCGCAACGGTCCCATTCAGAACAATGCCATTTCCGGTCTGGACCAGGCCCTGTGGGACATCAAGGGCAAGATGGCGGGAATGAGTGTGGCGGACTTGTTGGGCGGTCCTTGTCGGGAAGCGGCGCGGGTGTACGTTCATGCCTCCGGGGACACCCCCGAGGCCGTGCTCGAGTCCGCCCTTGATCTTGAGGAACAGGGCTACCGGTACATACGCGTCCAGCAAGGCGGCTACGGTGGCACGGGTCACGCATTGCACCAGCCGGCCTGCGCGGCCGACGGTACCTACTACGACCCCAGGGAGTACTGTCGCGAAACATTGGTCATGCTGGCCCATGTGCGCGGTGCGATGGGCGACCGGGTGGAACTGCTGCACGACATCCACGAACGCCTGCAGCCGGTGCATGCGGTCGAGTTCGCACGCCGGGTCGATGAGTTCGGCTTGTTTTTCCTGGAGGACGCCCTGGCTCCCGAGGACATCGAGTGGTTCGAGCAGCTGCGCGCGCACAGCACGACGCCCGTGGCCATGGGCGAACTGTTCAACCACCCGCTCGAGTGGACGCCGCTGATTGAGAGGCGGCAGGTGGACTACCTGCGCATGCACGTTAGCCAAATCGGCGGGATCACGCCGGCACGGCAGGTGGTTCTGCAGGCCCTGCCCTACAACATCAAGACTGCCTGGCACGGTCCCGGCGACACGTCTCCGGTGGGCCATGCCGCAAACCTGCAGCTGGACCTGTGGGCGCCAAACTTCGGCATTCAGGAGTGGTGTCGGTTTGGTGACGCGGCCCGTGAAGTGTTTCCCGGCACCCCCGAAGTCAGAAACGGTTACCTGTATCCGAACGACGGACCCGGCCTGGGTATTGATATTGACGAGCAAGCCGCTGCGCGCTGGCCTTGTGCCACCAGAGTCATCGACTGGACACAGACTCGCTGGCCCGACGGGACCCCGGTTCGTCCCTGAGGGTGTTCGGCTGGGTTCTCACGTCCGCCGCGGTTGGCGGGTTTCAAGATCGGCAGCCGCGGCCGCCGGGTGCAGGCCGTTCGCGGAAGGAGTTCCGGCCGGAATTCCCAACTCTGCCTGATAGTCCAGGAACTGCATGTCGTACAGGGTGCGGTAAAGGCCGTCCGCCTCGTACAGTTCGTCGTGGGTGCCTTCCTCCGCGACATCGCCGTGGTCCAGCACGAATATCTTGTCGGCATTGCGAATCGTGCTCAGGCGGTGGGCGATGACAACCGATGTCCGCTGAGCCAACAGGCGGTCCAGGGCCTCCTGGATCATGGCTTCGGTGACGGTGTCCACACTGGAGGTGGCCTCGTCCATGATCAGGATCCGCGGGTTGGCCAGGATGGCCCGGGCAATACAAATCAACTGCCGCTGTCCCACGGACAGGTTGGTGGCGCCCTCCTCCACCTCGGTCTCGTAGCCGTCCACCAGTTCGACAATGAAATCGTGTGCGTTGGCCTCCCTGGCAACCCTGATCACATCGTCCATGCCGGCATCCGGACGGGCAAACCGAATGTTGTCGGCCACGGTGCCGGTGAACAAGTGGGGTTCCTGGGTCACCATGCCCATCTGGGATCGCAGCGAGCTCTGGGTAACGGTCCTGACGTCCACACCGTCGATCAGCACCCGGCCGTTGGTCGCGTCATAAAAACGGGGTATGAGATTGGCGATGGAGGTCTTGCCGGCCCCCGTGGGACCAACCAGGGCAATCGTCTGGCCCTGTTCGACCACGAGGTTGATGTTGTGGAGTACCGCAACCGACTCGTCGTAGTGGAACCCGACGTTCGAGAACTCGATGCGGCCCTGGATGGGAGGCATTTGACGACCGTCCTCCGGGTCCTTCACGCCTTCGTCCGTGTCCAGGATCTCGATAATCTTCTCGCCACCGGCCATGGCCGACTGCATGGTCGTGAACAGCTGGCTCAACTCTTGGATGGGCTGGAAAAACCGGATAGCGTAGGCAAGGAACGCGGCCACGATTCCAACGGTGATCCCTTCCAGGTTGTTGATCGCAGCGCGGGCTCCAAACAGCAAAATCAGGCAGGTGGCAACCACACTCATGATTTCCACCACCGGCAGAAAGGTGAACGCCAGCTTCATCGAATGGATGTTGGCCTGTCGGGTGTTGTTGTTGTCCGCGTCGAACAGGCGGTTCATTTTCTGTTCCTGGCCGAAGGCCTGGACCACCCGCATCCCGGTCAGGGTCTCGGCAAAGTTGCCGATCATGTTGGCGGCCAAGGTCCGCGTCTGCCGGAAACGGTCGCGGGCCTTCTTGGAAAAGATGTAGGTCGACAAGACCATGAAGGGGATGACCGTAAAGGTGATCAGGGCCAGGTTCGCGTTCAGGGCCAGCATCACCCATACGATGCCGACGAGTAGGATGAAATCGCTGAACAACTGAATGAGGCCCTGCGACAGGAGTTCGTTGATGACCGACACATCCCCAATGACCCGTGAAACTATGACGCCGACGATGCGACGCGTGTGGTAGTCAATCGGCAGGATTTGCAGTTTGGTGACCAGCTCCAGCCGCAGTGTGGCCAGTACCCGCTGGCCGACCCAAGCCATGAAGTAACGCTGCAGCGTCTGGAACACGAAAGTGCCACCGTAGGCGAGGGCAATGATTACCGAGATGCGCAGGAGCGCACCGGTGTCCCCGGCCTTGATGTGGATGTCGATCGCATCCTTGATCAGAATTGGAATCCACAGCGACAGGCCGGTCACCAGCAGCATCGCCGCGAACGCCGCGGCCATCTTGGCCTTGTGCGGTTTCAGGTACGCCAGAAGCCGGGCAACGATGTAGCGGGAAAAGCGGACATCCGCTTCGGTGTCGTCGGCACCGGGTGTGTTATGGCGCACCGACCGGACAATCGAGCTGTAGGCGGAGCTGCTCATCGACATGGCCGTCTACTCCTTGCCGGGGGTGGGATAGGACGGGTCATCGCTGCAGCTGTCCTTCGTAAATGCTCCGGTAAATCGAGGAGGACTCCCAAAGATCGCGGTGCGTGCCCAACCCGGCAACACGGCCCTTGTCCAACAGCAGGATTTTGTCCGCCCTGCGTACCGTGCTAAGGCGCTGGGCGATCACGATGGAAGTTCGATTCGCCATCAGGTTGTCGAGGGCAGCCTGGATTAACCGTTCGGTTTCGGTGTCCACGCTGGACGTGGCATCGTCCAAAATCAGGATTTTGGGGTTCACGATCAAGGCGCGCGCAATGGACAGCCGTTGCCGCTGCCCGCCGGACAGGGTGGTGCCCCGCTCTCCCACCCGGGATTCGTATTGCTGCGGCATCTCCATGATGAAGTCGTGTGCCTGTGCCGCCTTGGCCGCCTCCACGATCTGGTCCTGGTCCGGATCGTCCAGGCCAAAACCGATGTTTTCGCGGATCGACGTGGCAAATAGGACCGGATCCTGCAGGACACTTGCCACCTGCCGCCGCAAGGAATGCAGCTGGACGTCCCGGACATCGATTCCGTCAATCAGCACCCGGCCGCCGGAGGCTTCGTAGAAACGCGGAATCAGGTTGATGAGCGTCGACTTTCCGGACCCGGTCGCGCCGAGCAGGGCCAGTATCTCGCCCGCCTGCAACTCAAACGAGACATCCGTGATGGCACGGTTGGCGGGGGTGTAGTTGAAGGAAACGCGCTCGAATTCGATGTCGCCCCGGATGGGCGGCAGTGGCGGGGTGCCGTCGCCGTCCGCAATGGCCGACTGGGTATCGAGGACTTCGAACACCCGTTCGCTGGATGCGCCGGCCATGGCGACGAAGGGCACAATCATGCCCATGCGTCGAATCGGCATGATCAACTGGGCCAGATAGGTCATGAAGGCCAACAGTTCGCCCAACGACAGGGACTGGTTGATGACGGCCCGTCCACCGAAATAGACCACCACCACCGACCCAAGGCCCGCCAGGAGGTCGAGCAGGGGAATTCGCACGGAACGCATCCGGGCCGCGTCGGCGGAGTGCTCAAACCACACCGAATTGGCCGTGTTGTACGCCCCCACCTGCGCTTTTTCCTGGGCGAATGCCTTGACCACCCGGATGCCTCGCAGGTTCTGTTCGAGAACCGTGGTCAACACGCCCAGCTGCTTTTGGATTTCCATTGACAACGGGCGGTAGGCCTTGGCGAATGTCCAGGCCTGCCACGTGAGTGGAGGAATGACCAGCATGGCCAGAATCGCCAGCAGGGGATCCATCGCGAACAGAACCGCGGCGGTGGCGATCATCAGGAACAGGGCATTGACAATGCCCAGCAGCGCACGACCGGTCAGGAAGCGCAGCCGTTCCACGTCCTGGGCCGCCCGGGACAGCAGATCCCCGGCCGTGGATCGATCGTGAAACCGAAAGGACAGACTGCACAACTTGCGATAGAGGGCGTTGCGCAGCCTGTAGGCCACGGACTGCGAGACCACCTCCGAGTTGACCCCTGCCAAGTAGGTGAAACCACCCCGCACGAGGCTCAACAGCAGCAGCAGCGCCACCGATGCCACGACCAGCCCCATCTTGTCGGCGGCCAGAGCCGGCGGCATCGCATCCGCAACCCAACGGGGAATGCCTGCGTGCAGGGGCGCTTCGCCTATCCCCGAATCAACGATCCATTTGACGAACTGAGGAATAATCAGGGTAACGATCGTTTGGCCGATCGTTCCCACATAGGCGCCCGCCACGGTCAGTTTGTGGTGGCGCAACAGCCGCAAGGGCCTTAGGTATAGCTCTGAACCGGATGGCGCGGGTTGGTCGGACGCGGCGGCAGCCATTGGGGGAGGCGGTCCGTGCCCTGTTTGACAATCTCGGCGCAGACCGTTCTGGCGAGGCATTGTAACGCATCGAAATCCGCGGGCAAAAACCGGGGGTGGCAGTGGCAGTGCGGAAAGGGGGCCGCATGGGGAATGTTTGTCTGTCCGTACCGTTCACATCCGGCCTCCTGGCCCAACCCGTTGGAACGCGGTGTCCCTTGACGTCTTTGGCGCCAGTCGAGTGATAGAATCGCCCTTGGATGCCGTTGTGAGGCCCCTGCAACGCACACGGTATTCGACGGTTGGCCGGACGTTGTTGGGAATGCAGTAATCCAGATCGTCCTCAACGGCGTTTGCAAACCGACTTCGCGCTGCGGGCCGCTCCTGCCGTTGGGCAAGGGACTGGCCGGGCGTGTGCCAGACCCCATGTCACCCTCAGAAGTGCAGTCTCCGGGAACAGGAAGGTAGGCGCAACCGTGGCCGCAAACCGACTGTTCCGCCTCGACGGCGAGGCCGCGCTGGTGACCGGGGGAAGCACCGGCATCGGGGCCGCCATCGCCCGGCTGTTTCTGCAAATGGGAGCTCGGGTAACCATTGCCAGCCGCCGGGAATCGAAACTCGAGGCGTTTCGCAACAGCGTTCCGCAACACGCCTTGTCCCTGCATTCCGTTCCAGGCGATGTTGCCGTGGACAGTGAGCGGATTGTGGCGGCCGCCGTGGCTGCGATGGGGAGCATCAGCATTCTGGTCAACAACGCTTCCACCTCGGTGGGCAAACCCATGCGCGACATGACCGGAGCCGAGTGGCAGACGGTCTACACCACGAATCTGGAGGCTGCGTTTCGGCTCTGTCAAAGTGCCCTGCCAAGCCTGGAGGCGAACCGCGGATGCATCCTGCACATCAGCAGCGCGAGTGCCGTCGCAGGCGACTACGACGACGCGGCCTACGTATCCAGCAAGAGTGGCCTGGAGGGTTTCAGCCGGCATTTGGCGGTGGAACTGGCCGCGGACGGTGTGCGTTCCAACGTGATCCGGCCCGGTCTGATCAATACGGAGGCCTTTGCGGACTATCCGGACGCATTCTTTGAGTCCCAGATGCCCCTGATTCCGCTTGGGCGTCTGGGCAGTCCCGAGGATGTGGCCTACGCGGCCCTGTATCTGTGTTCACGCGAGGCGGCGTTTGTGACTGGTGCCGTTCTCACGGTGGACGGCGGCGAAACGCGCATCTGACCCCGTTTGATCAGGATTCCCACTCCGAACCGGTCCACTTTCCAACCAGAAGGTAGAAGCATGCCAGCAACAGCAATCATCGGAGCCCAGTTCGGAGACGAGGGCAAGGGCCGCATCGTGGACTATCTGGCTCGCGGTGCGGCGATGGTAGCCCGGTTTCAGGGGGGCAGCAATGCCGGCCATACCGTGGTGAACGAGTTCGGCACGTTCAAGCTCCACGGCATCCCCAGCGGAATCTTTTTCCCGGACACCTGGAACGTCATCGGTAGCGGTTGTGTGGTCAATCCGGAGACCCTGCAGGAAGAGATCGAGGATCTGGAAGCCAGGGGAGTCAGCACGGACAATCTCCGGATCAGCAGCAGGGCCCACATGCTGATGCCGTATCATCGGGAAGCGGACGGCCTTGAGGAGGAGATGCGCAGCGGAGATCAAAAAATCGGCACGACCAGGCAGGGAATCGGTCCGGCCTACAGTGACAAGACGGCACGGGAAGGACTGCGGATGGGCGATCTTCTCAACAGTTCCTGGCTTGAAGTCCGACTGGAAAGCGCGGTGGCACGGGCCAATCGGTACCGTCAGTCGATGGGGGCCGCCCCGGTGGATGCGGACCGCATGATGGCTGTCTGCGAGCGGGCCCGTGCCGCCTTGGCGCATCGGATTGTGGACACGGTGCCCATGATGAAGGAGATCCTTGATGCGGACGGCCACATCCTGTTGGAAGGCCAGCTAGGGGTGATGCGGGACCTTGACTGGGGGATCTATCCCTTTGTCACCTCCAGCAATCCCACTTCGGCATTTGCCGCGGCCGGTGCCGGGCTGCCCATTCAGGCCATCAGTCGCGTGGTCGGCGTGGCCAAGGCCTACAACACCGCTGTTGGCACGGGACCGATGCCGGCGGAACTACATGACGACGATGGTGCCAGATTGCGGGAAATCGGCCACGAGTACGGCGCTACCACCGGACGTCCCCGTCGGTGCGGCTGGCTCGATCTGGTCGGGTTGCGCTACGCGGCCTGGATCAACGGCATCACCGAGCTATGCATGACCAAACTCGACGTCCTGGACGGGTTCAAGACGGTCCGGGTTTGCACGGGCTATCGCATGCCCGATGGACGGGTCGAGCGGGACAGCGTTCCCGATACCGCCGATCTGGCGGGAATTACTCCCATCATGGAAAGGTTTCCCGGCTGGGAAGAAGACACCACCGGGTGCCGTAACTTTGACGATTTGCCGCGCAACGCTCGGGAGTACGTGACCTGGATTGCCGACCAGGTCGGGATCCCTATTCCCTACATCGGGGTCGGCCCGGCGCGTGACCAGATGGTGGTCAACCCCGGTGCCTGAAGTTCGCACGCCGTACAGGGCTCAATGACCGAGACGTTCAGCCACGACACCTTCATCTCGCCCTTGAGCTGGCGTTACGGCAGCCGCCGCATGCGGGCTGTTTGGAGCGAGATGCGCAAACGCAAGTTGCTGAGGCGGTTTTGGGTTGCCTTGGCGCAGGCGCAGGCGGAGTGTGGCGTCGTGACCTGGGAACAGGTCAGGGACTTGGAAGCTAGGCAGGACGATGTCGACCTGCGTCGCGCTGCCGAAATTGAGGCCGAGGTACGCCATGACCTGGTGGCCGAAATCCGGACGTTCGCGGAGCAGTGCCCCGTGGGGGGAGGCATCATCCATTTGGGGGCGACGTCGAACGATGCCCTGGACAACGTCGACGCACTGCGCATGCAGGAAAGTCTTGGTTTAGTGGAACTGCGACTGGCGGAACTGCTGGCAACGGTGGAAGACCGCATTGAACAGTGGGCCGACATGCCGGTGATGGCGTTTACCCACATCCAGCCGGCGGAACCCACCACGGCCGGATACCGGGTTGCCTGTTTCGGACAGGACCTGCTGATGGATTTCGCGGCCGTGCAACGGGAGCGCCGCGCCGTCAAGGGCAAGGGGGTCAAGGGTGCTGTGGGAACGGCAGCACCGTTCACGGAACTGCTGGCAGGCACCGGCTGGACCGCCGCCCAACTGGAGCAAATGGTTATGCGAAGTCTTGGTTTGGAGGCGTTTACGGTCGCAACGCAGACCATGCCCCGCAAGCAGGAACTGCAGATAGCACAGGTTCTCAGCGGCATTGCAGGTTCCCTGCACAAGTTTGCCCTGGACAGCCGCATCCTCCAGAGCCGGATGATCGGCGAGTGGTCCGAAGAATTCGGTGAATACCAGGTCGGTTCGAGCGCAATGCCGTTCAAACGCAATCCAATCGCGGCCGAGAACATCTGCAGCCTGGCGCGGCAAGTGTCGGCCCAGGTCTCGGTGGCTTGGCAGAACCATGCCAACGCCATCCTGGAGCGGACTCTCGACGACAGTGGGAACCGACGGCTGTTTCTCCCGGAACTGTTCCTTCTCACCGACGAAATCCTGCGCCGCGCGGGGAAACTGCTCAAGGGCCTGAGTCTGGACCGTCAGCGGAGTCGTTCGACGCTGGATGGCTACGGGCAATTCGCGGCCAGTGAACGCGTCCTGCTGGCCGCGGTGCGCGCCGGTGGCAACCGCCAGGTCCTACATGAAGTGTTGCGCCGCCACTGTATGACCGCATGGTCCGATGTGGCGCAGGGGAGAGACAATCGACTGTCCGACCTGCTGGTGGCTGATCCGGATATCCGCGCCTGGTTGCCTGCGGAGACAGTCCGCTCCCTCATGTCGGTGGATACGTATCTGGGAGACGCACCGGCCAGGGCGCGGGCGGTGGGCACCGCCATCAGGCAGGTTGCCCGCAACGGGATTGCTGCCGACAGTCCGGATGGTGCATGATGCGGTTGGCGGTGCTGGCCGACATCCACGGCAACCTGCCTGCGCTCGAGGCCGTGGTCGCCGATGTCGAACGCCATCGGCCCGACCATGTGATCGTTGCGGGCGATCTCATCAACTCGACGCCGTTCAGCGTGGAGGTGGTTGAGTTCATCATGCAGCGGGACTGGCTCGTCATCAGGGGCAACCACGAGTTCTACTATCTCGACTTCAATTCGCCCCGCGTGCATCCGGATCTCGAAAACCCGTCGCGTTGGAGGGCACTCCACCAGCTCAATCGGATTGTTCCGGAGCACTTGGGAAACTACCTGGCTGTGTTGCCGGACGACCTGTCGCTGAAGTGGCCGTCACACGAGCCCCTGCGCGTGGTCCACGGCATGCCGGGTGATCCGCGTGCGGCCGTGTTTCCGTTTACAACCGACGAGCAGGCCTCGGAGCTTCTTGCCGGGGTGGTTGAACATACCGTGGTCACGGCCCATACGCACATACCCGGCGAACGGCAGGTGGGCCGGCAGGCCCATGCACCGTCCGCCCTGTCGCCCAACCCGCCCTTCAAGGAGCCGGAGTTGCGGGCTGGCCACTGGCACATCATCAACCCCGGTTCGGTCGGGTTGCCCCTGAACGGCGATCCCGGGGCCGACTACGCGATTTTGGACAGCATGCCGGGTGCCGACGAGGGCGAGGGCTGGACTGTTACTTTCCGCAAAGTGCCCTACAATCGAGAGCAGACGCTGCGGGCATACTTCGATCGCGGGGAGTTTCGGACGGGCGGTGCCATTGTGGAGTTGTTCTACTGGGAAGTCGTGTCCGCCCAGCCGGAGATCATTGAGTTTTTCTCGTGGGCGCGCCGACAGGGACTGAACAGCCGGGACATTGATCGGAATCTGGCCCTCTACAAGCAACACACCGGCAGGGACACGGCAATCGAAGCCATTGATCCAACAGGCCTGTACAAGTCCGCCGAATTCAGGCATGCCTGACTCCCCAGTTACCAACCGCGATGTGGCCGAAGCCCTCCGCAACACGGCGGACCTGATGGCCTTGCAGGGCGCCAACACCTTCCGGGTCAATGCCTTGAAACGGGCGGCCGATCAAGTGCAGGACCTGGAAATCGGCGTAGCCGACGCGGCGCACAACGGCAACCTGCGGGACATCAAGGGAATCGGCAAGAGCATCGAGGCCGAGATCGAAGCCATGGTGGACACGGGGCGCATGCCGGCCTTAGATTCACTGGCGGAACAAATCCCCATGGGCCTCCTGGAAGTGGTGCGCGTGACCGGAGTTGGACCCCGCAAAGCTCGCCTCCTGTGGAAAGAACTTGACATAAAATCCTTGGCGGGCTTGGAGGCAGCCATACAGAGCCGGAAACTGAGGGAACTCAAGGGTTTCACGGCCAGAACGGAGGCGTCGCTGGCCACGGCCATCCGTCAAATCAGGGAGCGGCCTCCGCCGGAGGATCCGATTGGATTCGTGCTTCCGGTGGTGGAAGCGGTTGTTGAGGGTTTGATGGTGGCGGGTGGACCCGCAGTCGCGAGGGTTTCGTTGGTCGGGGATCTGAGGGAATGGCGTGCAACCGTGCGCGAGCCCATGATCCTGGTGGAGACACGCCACCCGGACGCCGTCGGCAAAGTCCTGACCGGATTGTCTCAGGTCGCAACCGTGGGCAATATCGTGAACGGAACATGCCGGGCGGTTCTACATGCCGGTTTTGAACTGTCGGTTGTCATGACGGGTGCCGGCCGTTGGGATAGGTTGATGACCATACTGTCCAGCGATAGGGATTCCGCCGAGTTCATTTCCGAATTGGCCGACCGCATGGAGCCGGAACCGGTCAGTGAACAAGGTCTGGCCCGGGTCTTGGCCATTCCCGGCTTCGTGCCGGAACAACGACATCGCATTACCAGGGACCTTCACCGGTCGTTGACGCCGGGTGCCGATCTGGTGGGCCTGGCCGACCTGACAGGCGAACTTCACGGGCATTCAACCTATAGCGACGGCCACCAGTCCATCGAGTGCATGGCAAGGGCCGCCCAAGGCCGCGGATACAGCTATTGGGCGGTGACCGATCACGGGCAGGGCCACGGGTTTGGCGACAGCCTGGACACTGCCGGACTGGAGAAACAAGCGTCCGAAATCGATGGCCTGAACGCGTTGTTTGAGGAGGAAGGGCTGGACTTCCGACTATTGAAGGGCATCGAAGCCGAGATCCACGCGGACGGTTCGCTTGGACTGGACGATGATACGCTGGCCCGTTTGGATGTCGTCGTAGCCAGCATTCACGGTTCCCTGCGGCAGGATCGGGACACCATTACCGAACGTTGTCTGCGGGCGGTGGCCCATCCCCATGTGGACATTCTGGGGCATCCCACGAGTCGTCTTCTGGGTCGTCGCGATCCGTCCGCACTGGACATGGAAGCCATTTGCCGGGCTTGCAGGGAACATGGAACCGCCCTGGAAATCAACTGCAATCCCGCCCGGTTGGACTTGGGCGACGAACTGGCCCGCATGGCGGCTCGCCATGGTTGCCTCCTGGTCCTGAATTGCGACGCTCACGATGTCAACCATTTCGGATTCATCCGGTATGGCCTGGGCATCGCCCGACGCGCCGAGTTGCAGCTGTCACAAGTACTCAACACGCGGCCCGTCGAGGCGGTTCTTGAGTGGTTCCACGGCTGACATGCTGGTACTGAGCAGGCGACGGGAATAGCATCATGTTTCGCCGGTCCAAACCGATTTCGGCACCGCCCAGCAAGCGTCCGGATACCACAGGTCAGACGGGTGCCACCAGTCGACGCAAATGGGTACGCTGGGTTGTCATCTTGGCGGTGGTTACGGCAGCAGGCCTGGCACGGAATCAATACCCGAGGCTGGTCGAAACCGTGGCTCAGATGCCCTTGGTGCAGGACGCGTTTGGAGAGTTGACGGGGCTGCCCTTGGCAGGCCTGCTCGGTTCGGGTCAGGAACCTGATGGATTGCCTGCCGGCACCGATCCTGACGTCTCGGGCACCGCCGCGGATGCAGCGCCTGCTACGTTGGGCGACGAGAACACGGTTCGCGTCCAGGCTACCCCCACCGGTTCGGATAGCGAACAGCGGTCGACAGAGTCTGGGAACGACGCGGTCGCCGCGGAAGTTCAAAGCAATCAGCTTGTCGATTCCCCGGCCTGGACGGTAGGGACGGTGGTTCAGGGAGCCTCGGGCATGTCCCAAATCCCCTTGCGGATGGACCCGGACGCCGACAATCCCTCGATGATCGCGGCCATGTATGCACCGGCGACGAGCTTCAGCATCGTGGAAGCATCCCTGGAGTATGTCTACCCCGTGGTCATCGATGGCGAAGGCTGGTGGCGGGTTCAAGCCCAGGATGGCCTAACCGGGTGGGTTCAGGAAGCCCACCTCGAATGATTTGACGAAAGGCGAAACCCGGCGCCACACGTCCGCATGACCGTTCAGGAGCGCCTGCAACACCTGCGCAGGCTCATTCAAACCAGCCAGCACCAGTACTACGTCGAAGACCGTTCCGACTTGTCGGACGAGGAATTCGATGCGGCCTGGGAACAGTTGCTGGAAATCGAACGGGCCCATCCCGAGCTGGTGACGCCGGACAGTCCCAGCCGGCGGATTGGCGGCTCCTCGGCCGACCGGTTCTCCAAAGTTGAACACCCGCACACCCTGCTCAGCCTGACCAACGTGTTCAGCGCCGAGGATCTGATGACCTGGCGCGAACGGCTGGTGCCACAGCTGCAGCCGGATCTGCAGGAATCGCTGGGGTGGGTGCTGGAACCCAAAATCGACGGTTTGTCGGTTGCCCTGGAGTACCGCAACGGCTTGTTCATGCGGGGTGCCACGCGAGGCAACGGCGACATCGGCGAGGACGTGACGGCCAACCTGCGAACCCTTGGGCAAATCCCGTTACGCATCCCGGCTGTGCCTGCGGAAGGCGTGCCGGTGCCGGAGGTTCTGACGGTGCGGGGCGAGGTGTACGTGCGCAAGGAGGACTTCGCCGCGTTCAACGCCACCCTGGCCGCCCAGGAGGATCGTGTGTACGCGAATCCGCGCAACTTCGCGGCTGGCAGCCTGCGCCAGTTGGACCCCAACGAAACGGCTAGGCGGCCACTCAGGCTGTGGATCTTCGAGTTGCTGGACATCGAAGGTGGACCGGATCTCCCGACCCACAAGGCGCGCTTGACTTTCCTGGCACAACTTGGGTTTCCGGTGGCACACACCGCAATCCACAAGTTTGCTGACAGCGAGTTCGCGGCCCTGGTGGAGGCTGCCGACCGATTCCTGGACACCAAGGACGAACTTCCGTACGAAGTGGACGGCGTGGTGGCCAAGGTGGACGGGGTGGCCGCGCAACGGGCCCTGGGGCAGACCGGACGCGATCCGCGGTGGGCCAGAGCCTATAAACGGGCAGGGGAACAGGTGGTCACCCGCCTGCAGGAGATTGAGACGTTCGTGGGCCGCACCGGGGTCGTGACACCTAGGGCCCGGCTCGAACCTGTGCGCGTGGGGGGTGTGGTCGTGGAGCACGCGACGCTGCACAACTTCGACTATGTGGCTTCCCTGGACCTCCGGGAGGGGGATCAGGTGGTGGTCATGCGCGCTGGTGATGTGATTCCGCGGGTTGTCAGGGCACTGCCGGAACATCGGACCGGCGACGAAAGTCCCTGGAAGCCGCCTGAAGTTTGCCCGTCCTGTCGCGGGCCACTGGTCCAACAGGAAAACGAAGTGGCCCACAGGTGCCTGAATCGGAATTGCCCGCGGCAGTTGACCCGCGCCGTGGAGCACTTCGTGAGCCGGGGGGCACTCGACATTCGCTCGTTCGGTGTGCGCCAGGCGGAGCAGTTTGTGGATCGGGGCTTCATTGGCGACGTATCGGACGTATACCGCCTGCCCTGGTCGCAGATCGCCGGACTGAAATCGTATAAGGAGCGCCGGATTGAGGGTCTCAAGGCCGGGTTGGCCTCGGCCAAATCCAGACCCCCGGCGCGGCTGCTGCATGCCCTGGGCATCCCCTTCGTCGGCCTGCAGGTCGCGGAACTGATCTGTGACGAAGTGCGCAACCTGTTGGAGTTGCCGCATTGTTCCGCGGATGACTTGGAACTGATCGACGGCGTGGGACCCGAGATTGCCGGTGCCGTGACCGAATACTTCAGTGATCCGGCGCGGCGCCGGGAATTGCATGCGCTGGCTCTCTCCGGTCTGCGCATGCTGGGACCCGAAAAGACCGCCGTGCCCGAAGCCGAGGACGCTGGGGTCGCCGGCAAGACCTTTGTGATCACGGGCAGGCTGTCCGGTTTCACCCGGTCCGAAGCGACGGCCCGCCTCAAGGAACTCGGCGCCAAGGTAACCGGGTCGGTATCCCGCAAGACGGACTACGTGCTGGCCGGCAAGGATGCCGGCTCCAAGCTGGCCAAGGCCCGGAAAATCGGGGTGTCGGTGCTGGACGAGGGTAGGTTCCTGGACCTGATCGGCAACTTCGAAGCGGACTGACCGGAAATCGTTCCCGACCGCGGTCAGGAACCCTGGTGCCGGGCGACGGCTTCCTGCATGCGTGCGAGGGCCTCCTCCAGGAGCGACTGGCTGGTTCCCAGATTGATGCGTGCCCAGGCGTGGCCGCCGGTCGTGTGGTAACGGCTGCCTTCGCTCAACGCCACGCGGGCGTGGTTGAGAAAGAACCGGTAGGGATTTTCCACCACGGCACCGAAGTCAACCCAGCTGAGGTATGTGCCTTCCGGCCGCGTGGTTCGGACACCGGGGAAGGCGGTGCGCAATGCCTGTTCCATGTAGTCGCGGTTGACGGTCAGGGTCCGGAGCAACTCGTCCAGCCAGGTACGGCAGTCCGGATGGCTGTAGGCGGCCAAGGCGGCCGCGTACCCCATGACGTTGACATGGGGCACGATACCCATGGCGGTCTGTGCCACAAGGGCGCGCAACGCCGGGTTGGGCACGATGGCCACGCTGCAACCCAAACCGGGCATGTTGTATGTCTTGCTGGGTGCCATGAGCGTGATGGTCGAGTCGGCAATTTCCGGCTCAAGCGAGGCGATGGGCAGATGCCGGCGGCCTTCGTGCATCAGGTCGCAGTGGATCTCGTCCGAGCAAATCACGACGCTGCGGTTGAGGCAGAACTCGGCCAAGTCCAACAGTTCGCGCCGGTCCAGACTGCGGCCGGTCGGGTTGTGGGGATTGCACAGGAGAAACAGCGCCGTGGAATCGTCCGCGGCCGCCCGAAACCGCTCCAGGTCCAATCTGAAGTGCAGCAGACCGTCATTGTTGTCGTACGGCATCGGTACGGACTGCAGCCTTCGGTCCTGCAACCCCGGGGCGGACAGGAACGGCGGGTAGACGGGTTCGTGTGTCATCACGCCGGAACCGGGCCGGCCGATGGCACGGACCACCAGGTTCAGGCCGGACACGAGACCCGGCAGGAAGACCAGCTGGTCCGGGGTCACGTGCCAGTCGTACTGCTCCAGCAGATGGGTGCAGAACCATTCGCCCACGGCCTCTTCCGTGGCCCCGTAGCCGAAGATGCCGTGTGCTGCCCGCACCTGCAACGCCTTGATGATGGGTTCCGGGGAGCGGAAGTCCATGTCGGCGACCCATAGCGGGATCACATCGCGGTCGTATGTGTCCCACTTGCTCGAATCCCAGCCGCGTCGATCAACGTAAATCATGGTGTCTGACTCCGGAGGAACGGATACGGTGAGCCGGTTGCCAACGGTGTATTCGTCCACCGCCAAGTACTGTTGGTCGTTTGCCGGCGAGGACCTCATTACGGCCCGTGACATGGCCGTGGTGGCGATGGGGTTGGTCACCAACAACAGCAGGCCCAGGGCCACCACCAGCAGCAGGGAACCTTTTTCATGATTGCCCACAAACTGGAAGTAATAGCCCGTGGCCAGCAGCAGCAGGAGAATCCCCAGCGACGAGCCAAGGCCGGCTGCATGCATGCGCGCCAGGGCGTTGGACATGCGCAGGACCCCCAGGGATGCCGTCAGCATCAAGAGTGTGCCCAGGCCCATGACGCCCAGCAGTATCCAATACTCCCAGTGGGTGAGGAAGTCCATGGGGGCTGTCCGCCTTAGCGGTCCCCTTCAAGGAAGCGGGACAGCAGGACCGTGCCCAGGAACCCGAGCACGGCGGTGACGATGGCCACGTCGTAGATGTCCGAACGTCCCAGCAACATGGACACGAGCAGGACCACGGCCACGGCCTGAACCGCCAGGAGGTCGAAGGACACCGTTCGGTCCGGGGTCTCCGGGCCGCGCACCAAGCGGATCACGGTCAGCACCATGGACACGGCGATGATCAGCAGACAGAGTTGGAGGCCGGTTTGAAACGGCGCATAGACGGACTCCATGGGGCTTACTCGCGGGCCAGCTGCATGATGCGCCGTTCAAACCCGCGGCGTGTCTGCAGCCGGAACAGTTCCGGGTCGCGACCGTCCAACAGGTGCACGTACAGCAGCCGCCGGCCGTCGGGACGGAAGCGGCTGTCGACCGCGATGGTGCCGGGCGTCAAGGTGATGGACGAGGCGAGCAACAGGGTTTCGATGTCCGTGTCGGCCCGCAACTCGTAGGCCACCAAGGCCTGCGGATGCCTTTTGCCGGTCAGGATGTTCACGGCCACCTCGATGCAGGATGCGGCGATCTGCAAAGTGAGGTACCCGGCGTACAGGCAGATGCGGGCGAGCCAGCGCAGGTACGACCTGCGGTAGATGGTCAGTACCACGGCCACGAACAGGAAGCCGCCGGCCGCCGTCCTGAGCGTAAAGGTGCTGTTGAACACCATCCACAGGATGGCCATCAGGGTGTTGCCAACCAGCATGATGAGGTGTCGCCAAACGGCGAAGCGCTCGGTTGCCAACCTGGCGGTGTCGTGGGTCATGTCCCAATGCCTTCCCCGGCAATCCTAATGGCCCGAGTCCGACAAGTGCTCGGCGAGCGCCACGCTGTCGATATAGGTGTCCACATCCGTCAGCGTGGCCGCAGCCTGGTGGGCGACGCTCCAGGCACTTTCCCCAAACACCCCCATCAACAGACTGCAGCCAACCAGCACGGCAATCGGGGCCAGGGTCAGGATGCCGAAACCGGGCCCAAGTCGTGCGGGGCCCGTCGTCGGTCCGCCCTCGTAACGGACCGGTGGCGGAGAACCCCAGAAGGCACCTTGCCAGAGGCGCATGATCATGTACAGGGCAACGAAGCTGGACAGGACCGCGACAGCCAGGAGCAGCCACTGCTCCATGGACACCATCAGGCGCAACAGGCCCAGCTTTCCGGTGAAGCCGCTGAACGGAGGGACCCCGGCCAGCGAAAGGGCCGTCAGGAAGAACCAGATCGCCAGCCACCGGCGGTGCGCGAGGAGTCCTCCGACACCTCCGTCCGGTCCGGGGACGACCCGTCCGGTGCGCAGTTCCAGTTCCACCGCGCCGCCCGCCATGAGCACGGCGGTTTTGACAATCATGTGGTGGGCCAGATACAGGATGGCCGGTGCCAGTCCGGCCACCAGGACTCCGTTGCGCGCCCCCGCCAGGGCCAGTCCGGCAAAGATGAAACCGATGTGGCTGACGATCTGGAAGCTGAGGGCGCGCCGCAGGGTGTCGCCGGACAGGCCTCCCAGGGTGCCCACGACGATGGAAGCGCCGGCCAGGGTCAGGAAGGCGGGTTGCCAGGCCGCCAATTGTTCGGGGAACAGGAGCGGAAACAGCCTGAACAGCGAGTAGAGCCCCACCTTGGTCAACAGGCCGCCAAAGAGGGCATTGACCACCGGGTGGGTGGTGTGATAGCTGCAAGGCAGCCAAAAATGCAGGGGGAACAGGGCCGACTTGCCGGCAAATGCCACAAACAGCAGACCGGCCATCAACGGCGCCAACCAGGCGGGAAGGTCCGGCTGGCGCAGCAAAACGGCAATGTGGGCAATGTTGAGCGTGCCGAGTGTTCCATAGGCAACGGCAACGGCACCCAGAAACACCATGCTGCCAAGCAGATTGAGGACCACGAAACGCAATCCCCCCCTGATCTGGTCCCGTTGCCCGCCGAGTGTAACCAGTACAAAGCTGGTGATGACCAGGATCTCGAAGAACACGTAGAGGTTGAACAGGTCGCCTGCCAGGAAGGTTCCGTTGACACCCATCAGGAGAAACAGCGACAAGGGGTAGAACCCCATGCGATCCCGCTGATCGAGTACGTCGATCGCGAACGGTACGGCCCCCAGATAAATCACCGCCGTCAGCAATAACAGCAAGGCCGAGAACACATCCGCCACCAGCACGATGCCAAACGGGCCGTGATGGCCTCCCACATGCAGGACGAGGCTGGTTCCCTGCACGGTGTGTGCCATCAGCCACAGGGCCAGAATGAGATTGACGATGCCGGCCAACAGGGCCGCCAGGCTGTGCGTGTGCAGCCGCGGCAGCAATTGAAACCGGGGGGTCAACAGGCTGCCTCCGGCCGCACACAAAGGCACGATTGCAAACAGGGCAAGGAGGTTGGCAAGGTTTGTGCCGGCAGTCATCGGGACTCTCCCACCGCGCCCGGTCGGGACTCGCCCAGGGTGTCCTCGAGATACATGTAGTCGTCGGGTTCGCCGGTGCGGCCCGGACTGAAGTGTTCGACGTCACGGTAGGCGGTACCGGCGGATTCGTCCGCACCGTCCCTTACCTCGTGCAACCGTTGAATCAGGGCAATCAGGTAGGCGGTCACCCCGAAGCCAATGACGATGGCGGTCAGAATCAGCGCGTGGGGCAGGGGATCGGCAAAATGGCCGGCTTCCGGCAATGCATCGCCCTGCCGCGGCGGCAAGGGCAGGATCGGTACCGTGCCCGCGGTCAGTCCGGTGGCACTGAAGATGATGAGGTTGAAGGCGTGGCTGATCAGCCCCAACCCCAAAATCAGCTTCATGGCGTGTTGGCGCAGGATCAGGTACGTGCCTGATCCCAACAACAGCATGACGAGCAAGGCCAGCAGCAGAACACTCATGACGGCGGGGGACCCTGCTCTTGGCCGACCGACCGGTCTTCCATGTCCTCCATGTCCAGCAGTTGTTCCGAACGGGCCGACCGGGTCAGCGTGAGATCCAGAAGGAAGAGCGACGTTACCGACATGACTACCAGGAATACGCCAAAATCAAAGGCCAGGGCCGTACCGAACTCAATTTCCAGTCCGGGCAGGTGGAAGTACACCGGTGCAAACACGGTGCCGGAACGCGGCCAGCCAAAGAAGATGGCCAACACCGCGGTCAGCAGGCCCAGGCCGGACACCGGGAGCAGCAGGCGCCCGATCCGCCTCTGAACCGTCACGGCTCCTTGGCTGATGATGGCCAACTGCACCACGGCCGCGGCCATCAAACCGCCGACAAAGCCGCCGCCGGGCAGCTGATGGCCCCGCAGAAGAAAAAAGAACGCCAGCAGAACCAAGGCGGCGGTGAGGCCGTTCAGGACGTACTTCAGATAGAGTTCGGTCACGGCACACTCACGTCCGGGTCAGTCCTGTTCCAAGGCCCGGCTGCGCCGAGGCCGAAACCGATAGGCGCGCACCAGGCTGTATACACCGATGCCCGCGATGGCAATTACGGTCATTTCACCGAAAGTGTCAAAACCCCTGAAGTCGGTCAGGATCACGTTCACGACATTGGCGGCTCCGTGCGTGTCCAACCACGTGGCCCGGATCATTTCGTGGCTGATCGGCTCGAACCGCGGGCGGCCGGATGCCAGCAGGACCAGCACAAACCCGAATGCGCCTGTGACGCAGGCGATGCCAATGTTCCTGAGCTTGTGTCCTGGTGGAAGCCGGGGCGGTTGTGCGGCCGGCAGCTTGTAGAGGATAAGGATGATCAGTACGAACACCAGCACCTCGACCAGGAGTTGTGTCAAGGCCAGGTCGGGAGCCGCGAACAGGACAAAGAACAGGGTCACGTTCAAACCGACCACGCTCAAGGCGATGATGGGGGCCAGCCGGTCGTTGGAGGCAAGCACCGTAAGGGCCGCGATCAGTGACAGGAGCAGAATGGTGCCCTCCAGCCACAGTGCCACGGGACTCTCCGCCACGATCCGCAGGTCGGAGGGGTTGAACAGCGATCCCAGACGGTTGGCCACCAGGATCACCACCAACACGGCTGCCCCCAAAACGATGGAAACGTGACTGGTGAGGGACAAGTCCTGCAGTCCATGGGAAATCCACGAAGCCCCGCGCGCGGCCAGCCCCAAGGTCCTTTCCAGCAGCAAGTCCCCGGAAGGCACCCGGTCCGCTCCCCGACGCAGGACGCGCAACGTGCGATCGTTCAGCAGGTACAACCCGGCGCCGGCCGCCAACGCGGCCAACGAGAGCAGCAACACGGCGTTGAAACCACCCCACAGGTGGACGTGGACGGACTGAGCCTCACCGGCGATGGCCGACACCGCACCTTGGACCAATGGTTGGAACCAGCGGTCCAGGGTCAAGGGCAACGTGAAGCCCAGGGCCGCCAAAGCCATGGGCCCTGCCACCATGGTCGCTGCGGGCGGGTGCAGGTGGTGGGTCCGGTCCACCGCCGCGTCCGGTTCCCTGCGCAAAAAAATCCTGTGCACGAAGGCAATCGCCAACCAGGCAAAGCCTGTACCGCCGATCAGGACCCCAACCAGGCCCAGCCACGCGATCCACGCGGAGTCGGCAAGGTGCAGCAGGCTGTCAAGCAGATATTCCTTGGACAGGAATCCTCCCCAAACGGGAAGGGCAGCCAAGGAAAGGGCACTGGCTGCAACGATAATGAACACGGTCCACAATGGACGCGCCTGCCCGCCCAGGCGCCGAATGTCGCGCGTGCCGGTCGCATGCTCGATCATCCCCGCGGCCAGAAACAGGGGGCCCTTGTACAGGGCGTGGGCCAGGATGCCGACCACCGCGGCCACCAGGGCGGCCTTGCCGGACTGCCCCAAGGCCACAAACAACAATCCCAGCTGGGCCAGGGTGGCGTAGGCGAGCATCGCCTTCAGGTCCGTCTTGGTCAGCGCCAGCACCCCGCTGACGGCACAGGTCACGGCACCAAACCCGACCAGCACGGGCAGCCAGGCCGGATGATCCGCAAACGCGGGATGGATGCGGGCTGCTAGGAATATGCCGGCCTTGACCATGGTCGCGGAGTGCAGGTAGGCGGATGCCGGAGTGGGCGCCGCCATGGCGCCTGGCAACCAGAAATGAAAGGGGAACTGACCGGACTTGGTAAAGGCGCCGAACAGGATCAACACCAGTGCCGCCGTGATCGTGTCGTCGACTCCCGGGGGCGCTGCATTCCATGCCGAAAACGTCCAGGCACCCGTCGTTTGGCCCAACAGCAGGAAGCCGGCCAGCATTGCCAATCCGCCGCCGCCGGTGACAATCAAGGCGTTGCGTGCTCCGCGTTGACTGGCTGTCGCACTGAAGCCGTGGCCGATCAGAAGATAGCTTGTGACCGTTGTGCCTTCCCAGAACACAAAGAACGCCAACACGTTGTCCGACCACACGATCCCCAGCATGCTGGCCATGAAGAGAAACAGGAACAGGTAAAAGGTGCCCAGTCGGGGATCGCCTTCCAGGTAGTAGTGCGTGTAGAGTGCGACGGCCGCCCCAATCCCCAGGATGATCCCTGTAAACAGCAGCGACAACCCATCCAACCCAAAGGTGAGGTCCAGGTTGAGCGAAGGCAGCCAGGCCCAGTGTTCGTGGTAGGAAGCATCCGCCATGTCGGTGCGCAGCCAAATCCAGCCCAGAACCGCCAACGGCACGGCTGCGCCGAACCACGCGGAAAGCCGGGTGGTTTCGGACTTGGTCTGCCACAGGATCAAACCTGTCAGGCTCAATATGGCCAGACTTCCTAGCAACATGCCTGACGTGCGGTGGGGTTTGGGGAGGACAACGGTCTGGCCAAGACGGGTTGAACGGTTGATGTCCGGATGTCGGCCGAGGTTCAATTGGGGCCCGGCACCATCCGTTCCGGAGGCTTGCTGTTGGGTAACGAGTATCCTCTGCCTGTCCAAGGGTAAGTCTACCGGAAACCACCGTCAGGAGCGCCTGTCATGCATCTTTTGCAAACCCTGGAGCACCCATACGCCCTTGCCGCCGCATTCTCCCGCGACGGCACCCGCCTGGCAACTGCCGGCATGAACAATGATTTGACAGTCTGGCGGACCGCCAACTGGAGCCGGGAAGCCCACATCAACGCACACGACAAAAGCATTAACGCATTGGCCCTGAGCCTGGACGGGAGCATCCTGGTTACCGGGAGCAGCGATTGCACGGCCGCGATCCGATCATGGCCCGGTCTGGAGGAGCGGCATCGGGTGCGGGATCGCAAGCAGGTTGTATCGGGCCTGGCCATGTCTCCGGACACCGACCTGTTCGCGATCTGTTCCTACGGGGGGCGGATTGCGGCCTGGGATTTCGACGGGCAGCCTGCAGCCGGTTTCAAGGCCAGCCGAGGCAATCTGACTGTCGTGGCGTTCTGGGCAGATTCCACCCAAATTTTGGCGGGGGGCCTAGGGGGTGAACTCACCATTTGGTCGTTTCCAGGCGGAGAGCCCTTGGGAGCGGTGCCAGCCCACGACATTGCCCTGAGCGCCTTGAAGGCGGATGGTGCCAGCGGGCAGGTGTGGACACTTGGGTACGAAGGCAAACTCAAAGTGTGGGATGCAGACGGGTGGCATCTGGCCCGTTCCGCAAAGCTCTCGGACGAGCGCATTATGGGATGCCGGTTGGACCTTGAGCGTCGATGCGCGGCGGTCCTCACGGCCGGTTGCATTCGCCTGTTCGACCTCGACGACTGGACTTGGCTTGACTCCATTGAGGTCGATTCCAACGTGCTGACGAGCGCGGCCTGGTCACCGGATGGAAAGACCCTCGCGGTAGGATCTGCCGACAGGCGGTTGCGGATTCTGGCAGTGGACTAGGCTGGTCCGGAACCGTGCCCGCCGCCTTCGCCCGTGCCAATCTCCAATACCGGTCCCCACATGTCCGAACACGCGCCTGCCTATCTGCATCTCAACGAAAACCCGCGCACGCCCAGCCAAGCCGTGGCCAATGCAGTGCTGGGAGTCCTGTCCGGGCTCAATCGATATCCCAAGGTGCCCAACAGGCTGCACGGCCGGCTGGCCGAGTACCTTGGCGAAGGACTAACGGTGGAAAACATCTCGGTGGGCCACGGGGGCGTGGATGTGCTGCACCAATTGGCCGTTGCCTTCCTGCACCCGGGCGACGAAGCCATCGTTCCCCGGCCGAACTTCCCTGTCTACGTCAACAACGTCGCCAACCGCGGTGCGAGCCTGGTGCCGGTTGAACTGAACGACTACCGGCTGGACATGCAGGCCCTGCTCGATGCGGTCACGCCTGCCACCAGGATGATGTACCTGACAAGCCCCCACAACCCCTGCGGTTCACTCACCACGCAGGATGAGCTGGACTGGCTCATGACACATCTGCCGGACCATGTCCTGCTGGTGTTCGATGAGGTGTATTGGCACTTCGCCAGTGATCCTGCCCAGGCGAGAGCCTGGAAGCATGTGCATGCAGACCGCAACGTGGTGGCACTGCACAGTTTTTCGAAGGCATTCGGCATGGCCGGCCTGCGCCTTGGCTATGCAGTGTCGTCGCCTCGCATCAAGCAGGAGTTCTGTCCGCCGATTTCCGAGTTCCGCGTCAACCTGATGACCGAGGCCGCCGGGCTGGCGGCTCTGGAGGATACGGAGGGAGTCCGGGAATCGATCCGCTTGATGCAGGAAGGATGCACGGTCCTGTACAACGCCTTGTCCGGGATGGACGGTGTAATCAGGGTCCTGCCCAGCCAAGCCAGTTTCGTGGCATTTCGTCCGGACTGTTCCGGCAAGTGGCTGGAGAGCCAACTGGCGGAGCGAAACATCCTGGTGAGGGAACTGTCCGGGTTCCAAATGCCGGGATGGGTGCGGATTTCGGTTGGCAACCCCGGCGAGACGGAGCAGTGTCTCTCCGAAGTGGCCGACATCCTGTCGAACAGGCCGCGATCGGCGTCCGGACCATGATCTGCGGGACATCCCCGAGTACTGACGTTGCGACGAGATCGGCGCGCACTTGGCTGGCGACCGGCTGGCCTGGGACCGCTACGAGCCCATCGAGATCATGGAGCTTCCCGACGGCAGCCGGGAGGACTGCAGCGAGGTGCTGGACCTGAAGGTTGAATTCACTGGTCCAACCGCTCCTCAGAAAATCGGCCAGAGGTTGAACATTCTGGATGCCAGGCCTTCGTCGCCGGCATCCAGGGCCTGCGACTCGACCACGGCCACCGTGGCCATGTTCACGATGTCGCGCACCTCGGCCCCGGATTCCAGCACGTGCACAGGCCGGCGCAAGCCGACCAGAATGGGACCGATCTTGTCTGCGCCGCCGAGTCGGTTGACCAGCTTGTAGGACGCGTTGGCGGCGCTCAGCGACGGGAAGATGAGCACGTTGGCATCGGACACTTCGCTGAACGGGTACAGCTGGGCCATGAGATCCGGCTCCACCGCAATGTCGGCCTGCATCTCGCCATCGATCGTGAGATCGGGCCGACGCTCCTTGACCAGTTCGGCAGCGGCGCGCATGTGATCGGATTCGACCCCCCGGGTACTCCCGAAGTTCGAATAGCTGATCATGGCAATGCGAGGCTCCACGTCAAAGCGCGCCGCCACATCCGCCGCGTTGATCGCGATGGATGCCAACTCCTCCACCCCCGGATTGATGTTGACAGTGGCATCGGAGAAGAAATAGAGCTGATCGTTCACGATCATCAGATAGACGCCGCTGACCACCTCCCGATCCTCCATGACACCGACCACCTGCAGGGCGGGACGCAACACGTCCGGGTAGTTGTAGGTCAACCCGGAAATGAAGGCGTCGGCGTAGCCGGTCCTCACCATCATGCTGCCGAAGTAGTTTTCCTGCAACATCATCTCGCGGGCCATGGTGAGGGTGACGCCCTTGCGCTGCCGCGCCTCGTACAGCACCTGAATGTACTCGTCAAGCTCGGGACTGTCGGCCGGGTTGAGCACTTCGGGTTCGAAGTCCAGCTTCAGCCTATCGCACAACTCGCGGATGTGGTCCTGGTTGCCCAGCAGGAGCGCCTTGGCAATGCCGGCCTGCTCAATGGAATGGGCGGCCCTGATGATGGAGGTGTGGTTGCCTTCGGCAAACACCAGGCGCTTGGGGTCGCGGGTGGCCTTGATTTGCATGAACCGCATGACCTGTTCGGTTTTGCCCAGACGCTCGGTCAACTCGTTCAGGTAGTCGTCCATGTCCAGCATGCGTCGTGCGACGCCGGATTCCATGGCGGCTCGGGCCACGGCCGGCGCAACCCACATCAGGACACGCGGGTCGAGTGGTTTGGGCAACACGTATTCGGGTCCCATGACCAGCGACGTCAAGCCGTAGGCCGCCAACACCGAATCCGGAACGTCCTCCTTGGTCAGATCGGCCAGGGCACGGGCCGCGGCGATCTTCATTTCCATGTTGATGGCGCTGGCGTGGACGTCCAGGGCTCCCCGGAATATGAACGGGAACCCCAGGACGTTGTTGACCATGTTGGGGTAGTCGCTGCGTCCGGTACCCATGATTACCGTGTCCGTCCGCGCCGACCGGGCCAGGTCGTAGTCGATTTCGGGATCGGGATTGGCCATGGCGAAAATGACCGGATCACGGGCCATGCTCCGCACCATCGTCACGTCCATCGCCCCCTTGGCGGACAGACCGATGAATACGTCGGCACCGTTCACGGCCTCGCGCAGAGTCCGCTTGCTCGTCCGGGAGGCATACCGCTTTTTATAGATGTTCATGCCCTCCGTGCGCCCTTCGTAGATGACGCCGCGCGTGTCGCAGAGCACGATGTTGTCCTGTTGCGCCCCGAGCGCAATGAAAAACTCGGCACAAGCCAGTCCCGAAGCACCGGCTCCATTGATTACGATGGAAACTTCGTCCAGTTGCTTGCCCACCACCTCCAGCGCGTTGAGCAACCCGGCCCCCGAAATGATGGCCGTGCCGTGCTGGTCGTCGTGGAACACCGGAATGTCGAGTTCCTTGCGCAGGATCTCCTCGATGTAAAAGCATTCCGGTGCCTTGATGTCCTCCAGGTTGATGCCCCCGAACGTGGGGGCTGCATTGACAATGAAGTTGATCACTTCATCGGCGTCCTGGGTGGCCAATTCCAAATCGAACACGTCAATGTCGGCGAACCGCTTGAACAGAACCGCCTTGCCCTCCATGACCGGCTTGGAGGCCAACCCGCCGCGGTTGCCAAGGCCCAGGATGGCGGACCCGTTGCTGATCACCCCCACCAGGTTGCCCTTGGCCGTGTAACGGTATGCCAAGCTGGGATCGCGTGCGATTTCAGCGACCGGTTCGCCGACACCGGGGGAGTAGGCCAGAGCCAGATCGCGCTGGGTGGACATGGGTTTGGTCGGGACAATCTTGAGCTTGCCGGGACGCTTGCCCTCGTGGTAGTCGAGTGCTTCCTGTCGGGAAATCTGTTGCATGGGAGATCAATTTCCGGAAGTGGGTGGGACGGTAATCGCCGGGGCGTAAACCCTCGGGCCGGCATGCTCGATCCTATCAGACCCGATTGCCGCCTGCTGTCGCAGACCGACACCCCGCCAACTGGTGCCGCCTGGCTTCGATTCCGGGCCGAGGCTGATCCCGGATGATCGTTTGTGCGCTAGATCCCGTCGGCCAGCCTGGCCACGGCCTCGAACAACGGCAGGCCTGCAGGTGGCCAATGCCAACGGCCCGTGGCATTCAGGACAACGCTCCAGCAAAAGACGGCGTACAGGCAGACCAGGGGGATGCCCACCGAACGCCGGGCTTGGAATCCGGTCCACCAGACTACGAGGAACGGCAGGGCGCTGGACAGCAGCATGATCGGATAGTCAAACGCCAGCATGGAGACCGGTGCCGGCATGGGTTTGACCACCGACGTGATGCCGACGATGGCCAGGATATTGAGCATGTTGCTGCCCACGAGATTCCCAACGGCGATTTCGCGTTCCCCTTGGCGGATGGCGATGAGCGTGGTCGCCAGTTCCGGCAGGCTGGTACCAATGGCGACGATGGACAGACCAATGAACAACTCGCTGATCCCGAACAGGCGTGCCAGGCCACCGGCTCCATCGACCAGTGCGTCGGCGCTGAGCGGCATGCCTACCAGTGAAAAGCCAAGCACCACCAGAACGGCCGTCAGTTCCCAGCGCCCAAACCGCTGCCAGAAGTCCGAGTCGTCCGCGGATTCGACGGCTTCGGGATGCGCCCGGCCGAAGACGATGGAGTACGTCATGAAGATCGCCAAACCCACCAACAGAATCGCACCTTCCCATGGCATCACGGTGCCGTCAATCGAGAACGCGACCAGCACCACCGAAACCAGAAGCATGGCGGGATACTCCCGGGTCAACAGGCGACGTTGGATGGGGAGGGCTGCAATCAACGAACCCAGTCCGAGAATCAAGCCGATGTTGGCGATGTTGCTGCCAACCACGTTGCCGATGGCGAGTGTTCCAGAGGTGTTGGGATTGAGGTTGTCGAGGATGCTCACCAGCAATTCCGGCAGGCTGGTGCCCAGCGCCACAATCGTCAGGCCAATCATGATGGGCGACATGCCCAGGCGGGAGGCCAGCTCGCTGGCGCTGGAGACCAGACCGTACCCGGCCACAACCAACCCGGCCAGGCCGAGGACGATTTGCAGGAGCAGAATCGGAAGGGCGGAGTCGCTCACAGGGGAACTCGGTTTTGGCACCGGACAGAAGCTGCGGTCCCGGAAGGCGCAGCCCATCGCTCAGCAGGCGGACGGGCTGTCCAGAATGGTTTCCAGCCGTCCCTGCATGGACCATGGCCCCGCCCAACTGATCCGTGCGTTCACCATGCAGCCCGTCAAGTCCTGATCGTGTTCCACGAATACCAGCCGATTCTGGCGCGTGCGCCCGAGCCACCGGCCCTTGTGGCGGCGTTCAATCAGCAATTCCACCGAATCGCCGAGCTGGCGGCGGTTCTTGCGCAGGCAGATGTCGCGCATCAGTGAGTCCAGGCGGGCATGCCGCTCGCGCTTCACGGAATCGGGAACATCGTCCTCCATCCGACGGTCGCTGACCGTGCCCGGCCGGGGACTGTACCGGGCAAGGTGCGCCTTTTCCGGCTGCAGATCGCGCAGCAGGGCCTCCGTGTCCCGAAACTGACTGTCCGTCTCCCCGCAGAAGCCCACAATGATGTCGGTGTGGATGCTGCAGTCCGGCAGTTTGGCTCGGATGTGTCCAATCAGGTCGCGATATTCCTCCTGCGTATAGCCGCGTCGCATGTTTCGCAGGACATTATTGTTGCCGGCCTGGGCCGGTACCTCGATTTGCTCGCACACCTTGGGCAGATCGCGTACGGTGTCCAGGATGCGGTCCGACAGGTAGGTTGGATGGCTGGTCAGGAAGCGGATGCGCCACAGGTCGGGAATGTCGTGGATCGCACGCAGCAGGTCGGCAAGGTCCGGCACCTTGGAATTCGACAAGCCTCCGTGCACCGGAACCTGTCCGCTGTGGCCCAGTGGTCCGCGCAGGTCGTAGCCGTACCGATCCACGATCTGCCCCAAGAGCGTAACTTCGCGGGCACCCTGGCGCACCCGGAGTTCCACTTCCCTTCGAATGTCCTCCAAGGACCGGCTGCGTTCGATGCCGCGCCGGAACGGGATAATGCAGAAGGTGCAGGCATGGCTGCACCCGTACACCACCGGGACGTAGGCGGTCACGCCATCATGATGCAGGCTGTCGCCGCCCGTGCGGCCGGGGACGCTGTGGGTTTTGTCGGTGTCCTGCAGTGTGTGGCGCGCGGAGGTCAGGTCCCTGATCAGCGATTCCGAGTCTTGATTGATGGTGTCCTGCAGCAAATGGTTGACCAGAGGCAGCGGCTCGCTGGGCGGCATGAACACGTCCACATGGGGAAACCGTTCGATCAGGGCGGGGGGCGGGTTGACACCCACCATGCAGCCCATCAGGGCCAGGGTTCGATCCGGTTGCCCCGACTTCCAGCCCTTGAGCGCGCCAAGTTTGCCCACCGCCTTGTTCTCTGCACTTTGGCGAACCACACAGGTGTTCAGGACGACGACCTCGGCTTCATCCGGGTCGCGGGTCGCGGTGTAGCCAAGATCGGTGAGCGCGTCCGCCACATGCTGGGAATCGGCCGTGTTCATCTGGCAGCCAACCGTCCAGATGTGGAATTTTCTGTCCATTGCTGTCATTTCCCTCGGCCCGGTAGACCGGGCAGGCTCTTCGTCATCCGAATTTCTAGCGTACGTCCGGGTCGGTGGGGTAGACGTCTATGTTTTCCAGGCATACCCGGTAAGGCAACGAGACCGCAAACACAATTGTGTCCGCCACGTCCTCGGCTTGTAGCATTCGGTTCCGCATCTCCTGGGGAGGGGGATCGGGGCGTCGATCCAGAATCGGCGTTGCGCCAACCCCCGGGTTGACCAGGATCGCGCGGATGCCGAAGGGATTTCCTTCTTCATTGGCAATTCGGTTGAGCGCCGCCATCCCCAACTTGCTGCTGCTGTACGACACGCCGGCCAAAAGGCTGGGGTAGTTCGCGGCCCGTGATGCGACGTTGACGATGCTGCCGCGTCCAAGTTCACGCATGCCCGGCATGACCAGTTTGGTCAACAGAAACGCTGCGTCCAGATTTACGGCCAAGACCGTTCGCCACTGGTCAAGACTAGTGTCGGCGTAACGGCGGGGAACGACGTTGGTGCCGGCGTTGTTCACCAGGATTTCAATTGGACCCAGACGCTCGGCGGCTTCCTCATACGCCGCGCCGAGGGCATCTGTGTCGGCTACATCCACCGAAATTGCCAGTACATCCCCACTCGCGGACTCAATCTCCCCGGCAAGTTGCTCCAGCGCGCTCGCCGTGCGTGCCATCATGGCCACCCGCGCACCCCGGGTGGCCAGTGCCCGAGCGGTGGCCGCCCCGAAACCGCTGCTGGCACCGGTGACCACCGCGGCCTTGCCCTGTAGATTCAGCACGTGGTGGAGTCCGGAATCAACTTGCTGTCATACTGCGGCAATTCGTGGTGAGGCGCGCCGGTAAAGGACGGCCCCGTACAGGTTTGCCGGGCACCATGACCCGTATGATACATTCTTGCGGTGGCGAAATGCCGGCCGTCGGTGCCTGGTTGGGGGCGCATTGTTTATCCTTGGATCCCACATGCTTAACGGTGCTTCACCTCGACCCGGGGAAACCACACTCCTGCCATTGGCCACATTGAACCCGGTGGCGGGGTTAGGCGGAGCCTTGAGATGGCGTTTTCCCAACTGGGGTTGTCGGCAAGGGTCGGCTTGCGAAATGCCCACGGTATGCCCGGACGCCCCCGACGCGCGACTTGTGCGTCGGTTGAACGGCATTTGAAATCGCCTGCATCGGCGCGCTCGCCCAGGTCCAAAACCGCCCCAGGCCCAAGGAACCCCCATGGCCCGCGTGCTGGCCACTGACATCACTCCTCCCCGACGCGTTGACAGTCTGATTTTCGATGTCGACGGTGTTCTGTGGGACACCACCGGGAGCTACGATCCCGCGATTGTCCAGACCATTGACCTGTTGGCGGAACATATGGGCCGCGACGACCTGTCCGGCAAGGTTGGGGCATCCGATCTGCGTGCGATGAGGTTGGCCGGTGGGTTGAACAGCGACTGGGACCTCACCTATGTCGTTGTGGTCGCGCTGTTGGCCGGTTGGAAGGATCTGAGCGCGGCGGCCGCGGCAACACGCGGAAGGGGCCGTGCCTGGGCGGAGGAGCAACGCGGGTTCGGCGCACACCTGGAATTCGAACTGCTGCGGTACTGGTTCGACCTTGTGTATTGGGGCAGCGAACGCATCGGCGGTGTGCTGGACACCCCCCCGGTCCACGACGCAGACCTGCCGGGTACTTGGCATGCCGAACGCCCCTTGGTGACCGCGTCCCTGCTGGACAGCCTGCGGCATTTGGGGATCGATGTCATGGGCATCGCCACCGGACGGCCCTTGATCGAGTTGCAGACCGTGCTGGACAATGGGCCGTTGCTCGACTACATCGACTTTGACTGCATGTGCCGTGGCGACATACTGACAAAGCCCGATCCGGCTGTTGTGTCATGGTGCGCGGAGCGCATGCGATCCCGCCTCCCGGCGCAGCGCGGCCGCGAATTGACCATTCTGTACTCCGGCGACACGCGGGACGATCTTGATCTGGTACTCAACTACGCACGATGGGACGCGCGGGAACCATCCGAGGCCTTGTGGATTGGCGCGGTCAGCGTCGTACCCGAATCGGAGTTCGGGTTGTTTCTAGAGGCAGGGGCGGCCGCCTGCATTGACCACGTTTCAGAATTGCCTGCCGTCGTTCAGGAATTCCAAGTCCGTACAGGAACCCTCCATGAGTGACAGACTCATCATTCCCGGACAACCCAGCGAGCCGGCAGGGCCGGAACAACTGATTGTTCCCGGTGGCGGTTCACGGCCGCCGGAACCGGTGCCGTTGTCGTCGGACACGTCCCCCGCCGCCGTTCCGGCATCCGAAACGGGCGCACAGCCAACGGAGGATACGGCAGACGCCAGAGGCGCGGCCGCCGGCCTGGAACAGGTTCAACAGTTCCTGAAGAGTCTGCGCTATCCCCCGAGCCAGGTCCAGTTGGATTGTCCGCAGTGCAGTGCCGGGGTGACATCGTTGGTCTTCCCCATCCAGGACTATGGAGCGAATCCGGCCCTGCTCACCATGTTCCTGTCGGGTCAGCTCAACACCGCCCAGTGCGGAAGCTGCGGCAATCAACTGATGACCCAGTTTCCCGTGATGGTGCATTGGCCCCAGCAGGAGTTCCTGGGGGTGGTCGTGCCGGAACAAGCCGGAGCCGCGAGTTCGCCGCAGGCTGTAATCGGCAGTTTGCAATCGACATTCCTTGCCCGTGTGCCCGCGGGGGAACGCAAGGGCTACATGCTGGCCCCGCGCCAGTTCATGGCACTGGACCGCCTGCATGACGCCCTGTGGGAGTTTCAGGGCGTAACCCGCGAGATGCGGGAACACCGGGCGGCCGCCATGTCGTTGCTGCAGCGCATGCTGGGTGTCGCGGACGACACTTCCGCCCTGGCTGAACTTGCCCGATCGGAACCAACCCTGATCGATCGCGAGTTCCTTCTGCTGGCCATGCAATTGGGTTCGCAGGAGGCTCCCGAGCAACACGCAGGCTCGCCGCTGCAGCAGGTCATTTCCTGGCTGTCCGCCAACACGCAAGCCGGATTGGAAATCAAGCAGCAGCAGGACACGCTCCAGGACATCCTGCAGCAACTTCAGGCCGGCATGGACAAGGAGGAGTTGGCGACACGGCTGGTCCAACTGTGGACGGCCGGAGACGGCCAGGATGTGGTCCTGGCTCTGGTGCAGGCCGTACCGCAGCAGTTCGACTACGAGTTTTTGCTGGAACTGTCAACCCTCATCGAATTGGAGACCGATGCTCAGGTCAAGGAGAGTCTGGGCCGGATGCGGGAACAAATCGACGGCCAGATCAAGATGATCCAGCAGCAGGTGGCGACCCTGCAACAGAACGCCTACCAGGCCTGTGTGGCCATCGTTTCGGCCGCCCTGCAAAGCCAGGATCCCGCCGAGGTACTTCGCCGGCAGAGCCGCATGCTGCGCGGACCCTTCTTCAATGTCCTGATGAACATGATGGCCCAAGCCCAGAAGAATCAGGCGCCGCAGGTGGTGAACCGCCTGCTTGAAATCCGGGACATTGCCCTCAATATCCAGGCGGAGGCCATGTCCGAGGAGGACCGGTTCCTCTTCACCCTAATCTCGGCCCGCACCGTGGGTGAAACGCGTGCGGCGATGGAGCGTCACGGCGACTTGATCAGCGATTCGTTGCTTGAGAAGCTCGATACGATGGCCAAGGAGCTCGGCGAAAACGACATGGATGTCCAGGCCCGCAAAATTCGCTCGTTGCGCAATGAGCTTGTGCTGAGGCGCTGATTTGCCCCAGGCGGCTCCGCCGGTGAGTTCCCGAGTCGTGCCGTGCTGTTTGGATTGCCACCCACCCCGATTGCTCGGTCAAGGAATCGCTCGTTATGACCTCGTCTGCCTGGCTCAAGGGTGAAATCGTCACCACCGGAACCGAGATTCTGCTGGGTGAGACGGTTGACACCAACGCGTCCTGGATTGCCCAGCAGCTGAACGCGGTTGGCATCAACCTGTATTACAAAAGCACGGTCGGCGACAACATCGGACGGGTGACCGAAGTGTTGCAACGGTGTATCAGCCGGAGCGATGTGGTTATCGTGACCGGTGGCTTGGGTCCCACCGCAGACGACATCACCCGCGATGCCATTGCCTTGGCGGTCGGTGACGAACTGGTTCTTGACCAGGCAACCGTGGAGGCGTTGCAGGCCCGATTCTCGAACTGGGGTACGCGGATGACGGCGAACAATCAACAGCAGGCCCTGATTCCTGCCACCGCGACCATCGTGCCCAACCCCGTCGGTACGGCACCGGGCTTTCGGGTTTCCAGTGGAAACTGCACGATTTTTGCCCTGCCGGGGGTTCCGCGCGAAATGAAGCGCATGATGGCCGACAGTGTATTGCCCTGGCTTTCGGAACGGACGGGCGGAACCGGAGTCATACATGTACGGACCCTGAGGACCATCGGTATTGGCGAAAGTGCAATTGACAATGAAATCAGGGATCTGATGGCCGGTGAGAATCCGACGGTGGGGCTGGCCGCACACACCGGGCAGGCCGACGTTCGATTGACGGCCCGTGGTGGGGATGCGGACGAAGCGGACCGCCTCCTGGACCAGATGGAAGAACAGGTTCGGAGTCGTCTGGGAGATCACATCTACAGCAACATCAAGGATCTGGACATTGCCAGACACATTGTCGAGTTGCTGGAGACCCACGACCAAACCCTGGCGTCGTTCGAACTCAACACGCAAGGCCGCATTGCGGAGCGTCTGCGGTTGCACGAAGGCGACGCGGTGCTTGACGAAAGATCTCGAGGCGAAGAAGTACGGTCCCGTGTCGCCGCGCTTCTGCCTGAGGCAGACGCGTCCGAAGCAGAATATGAACAGGCACTGGAAGCCATTGATCTGGTGCTGTCGGCTGCCTGTCCCGACAGCCTGCGCCTAACGGTCCTGGGAACCACCGGGGATGACCACGGCGTCTACCAGAACCGGAAAGGCCACACTTGGGTGCTGCTGGGTGATCGGCACGGCGAACGCCGGGCCCGGTTCTCCTTTGGCGGCACGGATGAACTCACGGCGATCTGGATAGGCAACCGGTGCTTCGATTTGGTCCGGCGATGGTTGTTGGCCCGTGCGTGACAAGGATTGCCCGCACCCTTGGCACCGGTCCTTGGCAGATGTGCGTTTGATATTGACGGAAAACCGGAACGGACTCAAAACAAAGGAAAGTCCGAAGTTCAGGTAGTATCTGTCCAAGGCCGGAGTACCATGCGGCCACGTCGTTGCACGCGGCTCCCTGCGGACCACGGGTTCAGGGGGAGCCACCATCCCCTGTGCGTGTTTTGTTGATCCGGACCTTGACAGTCTTTTGCACCGTCGCACTCTGTTTTGGTTTGGTGCGCTTCGCACCGGATCCCGGACAGTTGGAAGCTGCCGACCTCAATCCCATGCGCTTGCTGGACGGTGTCGCCGACTGGCAAGCGCAGTGGTTGTCGCCCGGCAGGGGAACCATGCCCCGTTTGGGAGAGGCGGTCTCCGCGGCCGCCACGCCGACCGCAATCCGGATTCCCACGGTAATCCTGCCTTCCGAAGGCCAGGCTGAACTCCCCAGCCAACCACCCGAACCTGTAACGGACAACGGCACGTCGTCCGGTTCGGTCAGCATTCCGTATTTTGAACAGAGGGAACCGTCCGGCCAGGAAACCGACCTGGCCGAATCGCCAATTCCGGCCAGTAGCCGGCAGGATGCGGCGCGGGGTCCGGCAGCGGTTCTGGAAGTGCCCGAAATCGAAATCCCCGCACGGGAAGAACCGGTGGGCCCCAGACCGACGCCTGCCGGACTCGGTCCTGTGCCGCAACCCCAAGAACCCCAGGCCCCCTTGGTGCGAACCGGCAAGGGCATTCAAACCATCCTCGTGCTCGGCAGCGATCAGCGTCCCGGCGATCCCACCTGGCGCACCGACGTGATCATGGTGGCGGTGATCGACAAGGAGTTGCAGAAGGTGGTGATTGTCTCCATTCCGCGGGACATGTGGGTCGAATCGACCGATCCGGAACTGGCCAGCAAAATCAACACATTCGATTACTGGGGCGAGCAATGGAAGTCCGGTGGGGGGGTTGAACTGCTGGGCCGCGTCATCGATGAGCAGTTCGGCATTCCGATCGATCTGTACGCGAAGCTCAGGTTTGAAGGGTTTGTCCGCCTCGTGGACAGCCTAGGCGGGATTGACATCGACGTGCCCTGCCCCTTGTATGACATCAAACCGACGGAGAACATCTACCTCAACCTCCAGCCGGGCCGCTACCACTTTGATGGCGCCCAGACGCTGGCCTACGTGCGCAGCCGCGCGCAGGGAGGCGACTTGTCCCGGGTCGACCGCCAGCAACAGGTCCTGCTGGCCCTGCGCAACCGCTTTCAGGTGCGCAAGCTTGTGTCCCAAATTCCGGCCCTGTACACCACTTTGAATGACACCGTTGACACCAACATCGGACTTCTCAATGCGATCCAGCTGGCGCGGCTGGCGTACAACCTGGATGCGTCACAGGTCGAGATCGTATCGCTGTCCCCGCACCGGCACATGGAGACCGGTTGGCAACAGGGCATGCAGGTGTGGCTGCCGGTGTGGGATGTGATCCGCGCGGACATCAGTGCGGCGCTCGACCGCGAGCCGGAGACCCGGATGGACGAGCCGCTCATGGGTACGGCGGCGGCACCTGTCTGTCGCTGACCACCGCCTGCCAATCCGGATGACCTGCAAGTACGCATCGCACCGGGATCGGCCAGCGATCCGTGGGCCGCGCGCGGGCGGAGTCGGCCATAGGGTGCGCCTTGCAATCCTGGTGGTGGGCGCATGGCTAAGTGCGGGATGCCTGCAGGGACTGCCTCCCTTTCCGGACCTGCCGATCGTTCCGCCTCGTCTCGCTACAGATGCCGGACACGAGGAACCACTGGCCGCACCGATGGCCGAACCGGAGGGTTATGTGCTTTTTTTGGGAACGGATCGAACCACAACCTCCGGACCCTGGCGCACCGATACCCTAATTCTGACTTCCGTCCAGCCCGACCATATTGTCCTCATTTCCATCCCGCGGGACCTGCATGTGCAGTTGCCCGGCCATGGATCCTTGCGCATCAACCAGTTGGACTATCTGGGCGAGCTGCAGGAACCGGGCATGGGACCCGTGTACATCGCCAATGTCCTGGACGACCTCATGGGCATTCGGGTGGACCACTGGGTGCGGTTTCACATGCACGGCATGGAGCCGTTGTTTGAACTGATTGGCACGCTGCGCATGGAATTGCACTGTCCGTTCTACGAGCGGGTCTGGGATGTCAACACCAATCGCATGGAATGGCTGTTCATTCCGTCGGGCATCGTCGACATGGATGCCAACACGGCCTACCTGTACGCCCGCCTGCGCGGCTTCAGCAGCGACTTCGGCCGGATCGCCCGTCAACGGGCCTTGTTGTGGGCCTTTAGGGAACAGTTGGATCCGGTGACGGCCGTGCAGCTTTTGCCCTTGGCCCTGTCGCTGCTCAGGAACGATCTTGCGACCGACTTGTCGTTGGGCGAGCTTGTCCAACTGGTCCGGGTTGGCATGGCCCGCCCCAGGGACTCGATCCTGGCCTTGTCCATCGACCGGCGCTTCGTGGTCGACCACGTCGCGGCCGGGGGGGCGGAAGTACAGGTGCTGCGCGACCCCGCAGTGTTGCGCGAGGTAGCCGCCCAACCCATCCCCTGGGCGGAGCCGATGGGTCGGCAGGACGCGGCGGAGTGCCCCGTTCCACAGCTGTCCGACGACGAATACCGGCGTATTGCGCGGCTTGACAATGTTGTCCAGTCCCACATTCCGGCAGGACGCACACTGCAAATTGCGGGTTCCGGAGGCGCGATGGTTGCCCTCCGGGAACACCCCGACCAAAGCAGCGGGGCCATGGTATGGCTGCCCCCGGGAACCCTGGTCACGAGTGCAAGCGCAGCCGATGGTTTGCCGGTTTCCGACAAAGGCCGCCGGTGGCATGCCGTCGCCACCGTTGATCAGCGATACGGTTGGATTAGCGACCTCTACCTGAGAATGCTGCCGCGCGACGAGAGGGCCGGCTGACTGCGGATCAAGGCAGGCTGGCGACGATTTGCTTTACATAATTCAGTGACGCCGCCAGCCACATCCGCTGCCCAAACACCTCAAGCGTCACAGTACCGTCATAGTTGAAGTTCCGCAGCTTGCGGAATTCCTTTGGAACATTCAGGCCTCCCGATTTCGGCGCGCCGGGGGGAAGATGGCTGTCCTCCAGCCCGTTGTTGTCGCTGAGGTGGACATGGACCAGGCGGTCCCGCAGGTCGAACAGGTAGTCTTCCGTCAACGATCTTTGGGTTTGGACATTCCCGTGGCCAATGTCGTACAGCAAGCCGAGTCCCGGCACCCGGTGCAGGATTTCGCGCAACGGCTTCAGTTGGTGTTCGTTGTGGGGACTGTTCTCAATCGCGATGCGCACCCCCCTGTCCCTGCCGTGGGCGGTCAAGGTGGACAGGCCCTCCACATACATCCCCACACCATCCTCAAACGGCACGAAACTGTCCCAGCGCAGAAAGTGCATGGTGCACACCTGCGCCCCCATGAACGAGGCGATGTCAACACTGGACCTGAGCTCCTCCCAGGCCGCCTGTCGCACTTGCCGGGACGGACTGGCAACGGGCAAATAGGGGCCGGTGTGACCGACAACTCCAAGTCCGCTGTCGTTCAACATCTGTTTCAGTTGGGGCCAGTCGTCCCTGTGGGGCCCCGCCGCCGGTTCCTCCACGGTCAGATCAAGGAAGTCGAAACCCATGTGGGCAAACAGCTCAATTTGCGGGCCGAGGGGTTCAACCGGGTTGTTCATCGCTCCGAACTTCATCGTTGATTCCTCCATTCAAGAGATTCGTCCGGCCGCGGACGGCTGACCATCACCGCAGTGATTAGCACGGCCAACCCAAGCGCCATCCCGTAAAAGCCCGGGCCGGGCTCCAGGGGTTGTCGGTACAATCTGGCGAATTCGGGCAGGTAGGCCACCAGGAACGCGGCATGGGCAGTGGCGGCGGCCAGTGCCGCAGGGGGAAGCCACCAACGGGCCAGTGCCGTCAAGGGCGGCGCCGTGAGCGGTGCCAACAGCGCGCATCCGGTGCAGAAGGCGAATCCGGCCGTCTGCAGCAGATTGGATGTCCAGAGAAGGTTGGAAGGTTTCCAGTCCAGCGGCAGGATCTGCAGGGCGACATACAGCGACGCGATCCACAAGGCTAGGCGCACACTCCAGACGACGGCGCGGTGCCATTGGCCGGGCGCGTCCGCGAACCAGCCCAATTGGCTGAGGGTCAGGCTGGCTGTTGCCAGCGGCAGGACAAAGAATACGGGATTTTGCCAGGGCCACGGTATCTGCGCGCCGGTGAACAGCTTGCAGAAGGTCAGCAGGTCCACGCCAAGCACCTTGAGGCCCGCCACCGGGTGAGGCACCCAAACGGAAAGGTAACCCCAGGCCACCAGGAGCGCCGCGGCAGGAATCAACAAGCGGACGGCCATGTCAAGTACCTGGGTGCCTCCCGCCGAACCTTGGCCATTGAACCTTCAGGCGAGGCAGGCCAATGCTGTGCGGTGACCTATGTCCGGACCTGGGCCCAGGCACGGCGATAGGCCTGCCACAGCTTGCGGGCGCTTCGTTCGAACGTGAAGTAGGCCGCGTGTCTGAAGCCGTTGCGCCGGAGTTCCTGACGCAGCGCACTGTCTTCCAACAGGCGTTTCAGCCCGGCTGCAATGGCGTGTTCATCATGTTCGTCCACGTACAAGGCGCCCGACCCGCCGGCCTCCGCCAGACTGGAGTTGAGACCGGTCAATACCGGTGCGCCACAGGCCATTGCTTCCAGTACAGGCAGGCCAAAACCTTCATACAGGGAGGGATAGGCAACACATTCCGAGGAACTGTACAGGGCAGGCAGGTCACAATCCGCCACGAACCCCGGGAACAGTACCTTGTTCTCCAGGCCGGTCTCGGCCACCGCATCGAAAATGCCCTGCGACCGCCAACCGCGCCCTCCGCCGATGACCAGGATCAGCTCCGGATGGTTGTCCGCGAGTGCCCGGAAGGCCCTGATGAGACGGGCAAAATTTTTCCGTGGTTGGAGGGTGGATATTCCCAAAATGAAGGGCCTGCCGCCTATTCCGTACTTGCGGCGCACGGATGCCAATGCGCTGCGCTCCTTGACGGGCCGGAACAAGGAGTTGTCCACGGCGCCGGGCACCACCGAAATCCGGTGCTCGGACACCGACCAGAATTCCTGAAGGTCGCGAGCCGTGCTGTGACTGTCGGCGATCAGATGATTGGCCCTCCGCACGCTGCGCGGAACCACCTGATGCAGGTATCTGGTCAGGGAAGCCGGCAACGTGTCCGGGAATCTTCGAAACGACAGATCGTGAACAGTCAGGATTTGGCACGGGGCTCCGGAAGGCGGCAGCACAAAGTCCGTGGCGTGAAAAATGTGGGGTTTGACCGGCGTGCACCACTCGACCCGGGGCCACGGACTTCCGGCGCGGTGCCACAACCGCACCATGTCCCGTTCCCTCAAGGGCGAGTACCAGATTGGGTTGCCGTGGACGTGCCGCAAATCCGGCTGCGGACGACCGTTGGACCACAGCCATATGCGATGTTCCGGTTCGGCCCAGGGCAAGTGTGCGACCAAGCCGCGCGTGAGGCGGCCAATCCCGGCCTGCTGACGCACGGCCGGGGTGTAGTCAATCAGGATGTGCACGGGGTGCGCCGTCCCTTGCGGCGGCGGGTGTGGCAAAGGTCCACAGCCGATTGCCGGTGAAGTTCCAAATCAACACCACGGCAATGCTGGTCAGCTTGGCGGCGTTGTAGCTGATGTCGTAACCCGTACCCGGATCCCCCAGCAGAGCGACCCAGTAGTCCAAGGTCAATCGGTGAAGGCCAAGCAGGACCAGCTGGCTCAGCCCCAGGCCAATCATGCTGATGGCGGTGAACAGGCCCAACTGGCGGCCGGCGGTATCCCGCCCCTGGTTGGGGAAGGTAAATCTCCGGTGCAGCATGAAGTTCTGGGCCACCGCACAGTAAAACCCTACGGCATTCGCCCAGAACAAAGGAAGGCCCGCCACTTTGTGCAGGAGATTCAGAATACCCACATCGGTGATCGTGCCCAAGCCGCCAACGAGCGCGAAGCGCAGGAAGCGGAGGAGTTCCTCTCTGACATGAGGGTCGCGCAACAGGCCCGCCCGGTATTTCCACATGATCACGGCCGGCATCGGCACAGGAAAACAGATGCCGCGCGTCTCGTCCAAGTGGCCAGGAGGAGCGGAGAGGGAGGGATTTGAACCCTCGAGGGCAGGACCCTACGCGTTTTCGAGACGCGCGCACTCAACCAGACTATGCGACCTCTCCGCGACTTCCGCCGGACAGCATCGAAGGCCTCCGCCGGAACGCGGATTATAGCCCTATCTGGTGCTTGAGCCACTCTTCCATGAACCTGTCCAAATCCCCGTCGAGCACCGCTCCGGTGTTGCCGGTCTCCACCTGGGTGCGGAGGTCCTTGACCAAGTTGTATGGATGAAGGACATAGTTGCGAATCTGGGTGCCGAAATCGGCTTGGACGTTTTCGCCCTTGAGCCTGGCCCTTTCCCGATCAATCTTCTCCTGCTCCATGGCGTGCAGTTTGCCCCGCAGCACCTTGAGAGCCTGTTCCTTGTTTTGGGTCAGGCTCCTTTCGTTCTGGCAGGACACGACGATGCCGGTCGGTTTGTGCGTGATGCGGCAGGCCGTATCGTTCTTCTGCATGTGCTGGCCGCCGGCACCGCTGCTGCGGAACGTGTCGATGAGGAGGTCGGCCGGTTTGATGTCAATCTCGATGTCGGTGTCGAGGGATGGGATGACTTCCACTTTGGCGAAGCTGGTGTGCCTGCGGTTCCCGGCGTCGAACGGACTGATGCGCACCAGCCGGTGGGTGCCGCGTTCGGCTTGCAGGTAGCCGTAGGCATAATCGCCCTTGACTTCCAGGGTCACACTCTTGACCCCTGCCGCTTCCCCGTCCGTCCTGTCCACAATCGCGTGGTCGAAGGCGCGGCGGTCGCACCAGCGGAGATACATGCGCATCAGCATGTCGGCCCAATCCTGGGCTTCCGTGCCGCCGGCGCCGGCGTGGATGGAGACCAGGGCATCACCGGCATCGTATTGGCCTCCCAGCGACAGCAGGAACTCCTGGTGTTCGAAGGCGTCGCCGGCGTCGGCCAGTTCCTCGTCAAGTTCCGCCAGCAGCTCGGGATCGCCCTCGGCCAACTCGGCCAGTTCGATCACTTCGGTCACCTGTTGGCGCAGGCTGTCCCAACCTTCGACCGTCTTGCGCAGGCTGTCCAGTTCCCGCGCCTTGACCCTTGCCTTGGCCTGGTTGTTCCAGAATCCCGGCAGCGCGGCTTCGTGTTCCAGTTCGTCGATGCGCGCCTGCTTGCCGGGCAGGTCAAAGCCGCCCCCTGATCACATCGATGCGCGCTTGCAGGGCCTGGGCGCTGGCTGTGGTCTGGCTCATGGAGGCGATGTCCGAAAGTGGAGGCAGCAATCAGACCTGTTCGAACAGGCCGGCGGCAAATGCCGCGGGATCAAATCGTAACAAATCGTCGAGGCCCTCGCCCACTCCGGCAAACCTTACCGGTACGCCGAGTGTGTCCCTGATGCCGATGATCGCTCCCCCCTTGCTGGATCCGTCCAACTTGGTCACCACGATGCCTGTGACACCCGCCGCGGCCGTAAACTGGCGAGCCTGCTCCAACGCGTTCTGACCAGCGGTGGCATCCAGCACGAGGAGGACTTCATGGGGTGCGCCGTGGACCTGTCGGTTGGCCACCTTGCGCATTTTCTGCAGTTCTCGCATGAGGTTTTGGCGCGTGTGCAGCCGGCCTGCGGTGTCCACCAGGACCATGTCCGCCTTCCGACTTTCCTGGCTCGCCCTGATGGCATCGTAGACCACAGCTCCAGGATCCGATCCCTGCTGCTGCGCAATCAAATCCACCCCTGCCCGTTGGCACCAGATCCTCAACTGGTCGATCGCGGCTGCTCGGTAGGTATCCGCGGCGGCCACCACCACCCGCTTGTCTTGGTTGCGGTAGTAGTTGGCCAGCTTGCCGATGGTGGTGGTTTTGCCGGCCCCGTTGATGCCAATCACGAAAGCCACCGTGAGCAGGCGCGGGCGCTCCAGTTCAAACGGTTCGGTGGACGTCATCCTGGTTTGAATCTGGCGCTGCAGGATACGGTATGCATTGTCCGCAGACACATCCCGTTCCTGCGCCAAGGCATCCCGCGTGTCGGCAATCAACCCCTCCGCCACATGGAGGCCGGCATCGCCCATCACCAGGTATTCCTCGATTTCCTCCCAGGTGTCGTCCGCGATGGTACCGGTACGGAAAGCGGTCCTGATCCTGCTTAGCCAACCCTGGCGGGTCTTGGCCAGACTGGCATTGAGTCCGTCCCGGTCCTCATTGCGTGCTTTGCCAAACAGTGGAGACAGGGTTTGTTCCTCCCTCTAGGAAGTGGTGGCGCCCGGCCGACATCGTTCCGACAGGCCGTCGGGTGGGCCTTCAACTGCTCAAGTATAATCCGCGGCATGCCGGCAAGGTCCGTGCTGCCCCCGCAAACCCGTCTGTCTGGAGGCACGGGCGGCCGCCCGTGCCGGGTTGTGCATGTCTCAGCGGATGTCCTGGCAGTCCGCATCCCATGAGGGAAAGTTGCCGTGTATGTCCATTGTCCATCGAGCGGCTTCCACACGTCCGCCGATTCGTTTCCGTTGACTTGCCCGTCCACCGGCGGGCCCTTGGAGTTCACGGACCTCACACACCTGTCGCGGGACCTGATCGACGAGACATTGCCTGGCCAGTGGCGCTACTGGCCTTGGTTGTCGGTGTTGCTGCCGATCGAGAAATTCATCACGCTGGGCGAAGGTTGGACTCCATTGCTGGAAGAGGAGTGGCAGGGCCATCGGGTACTGTGGAAGATGGACTCCCACATGCCCACGGGCAGCTACAAGGATCGCGGCGTCAGCGTGATGGTCAACTGGTTCAGGCATTACGGTTTCCGAACGGTCATGGACGATTCGAGCGGCAACGCCGGTGCCAGCCTAGCCTGCTATGCCGCCCGCGCCCGCCTCCAGTCCCGCATATTCGTGCCGGCCGATGCGCCGGCGCCCAAACGCAGTCAAATCGCCACCTACGGCGCCGAGTTGATCGAGGTTGAGGGGCCCCGGCACTTGGCGGGGGCGGCGGCGGCGGCCGACCAGGACCAGGAAACAGGCTATGCCTCCCACGCCTTGCATCCCTGCTTCCTCCTGGGGCAGATGACCGTAGCCTTTGAGATTTGGGAACAACTGGACGGCAATGTGCCGGACTGGCTGATTGGCCCGGTCGGCAACGGTGGCCTGCTGCTGGGAGCGTGGCGGGGGTTCGAACTCCTGGTCGAGTCGGGCTTGGCGGATCGGCTGCCCCGCCTCATGGTCGTCCAAGTTGCCAACTTCGACCCGCTTGCCCGGGCCTTCGAAGCCGATGCGCAGAGTGTCAAGCCGGCCCAACGGGCACCCTCCAGCTCTGTCGCGGACGGGATTTCCATCATCAACCCGGCCCGTGGCGACAGTGTCCTGCAGGCGGTATATCAGTCCCATGGAACCGTCAAGGTGGTCAACGACCGCGAAGTCCTTGAGGCACGGGCCAAGATGGCGAGCCGCGGCATATTTGTCGAAAACACGAGCGCGACGATATGTGCCGCCTACGCCGGTTACGCCTCCGACTTCGAACCCGGCACCACCGTGGTGGGCATCCTCAGCGGATCAGGCCTGAAAAACGCTCCTGCGACGTGAGCCGGCCCGGTTCAGGGTTCTCCAGTCAAGGGTTCCGTGCGATCCATCCGCATGCTGAGGGTCTGACTGGTACCGTCCACGGCCAGGGTCACACCGTAGACGGCGTCTGCGTATTGCAACATTTTTTGGTTGTGGGTAATCACCAGGAACTGGGTGACGACCGCCAACTCCCGCAGGACCTCGCCCACGCGGTCGATGTTGGCTTCGTCCAAGGGGGCGTCCACTTCGTCCAGCACGCAAAACGGAGGCTGGTGGAAGCTGAGAATGGCACACGTCAGCGCTACGGCCGTCAGTGCCTTTTCCCCTCCCGACAAGGCAAACGTCGGTTGTACCGGCCTACCCGGCAGCTGCACAAACAGGTGAACGCCGGGCACAACATCGGGTAGTGGTTCGGCAAACTCCAGCCAAGCCCTGCCACCGCCGAACAGCCGCCCGAAATAGTCCTTGAAGCCCTGATTGATCCGATCGAAGGCGGCCAGGGTCTTCGTTTCGAGGTCCTCGTCGATGCCTTCGGCGATCGCCAGCAGCCTGTTCTCCGATTCCTCCAAATCCGCCAGCTGTTCGGCCAACAGGTCGAGGCGCGCCTGCTGCTGCTTGAACGCGAGGTAGATGTCCTGGTCGACGGTTCCGCACCGGAGAATGCGCTGTCGCAGTCCCTGTCGTTGCGGAAGGTCTTCCCGCGGCTGCCAGGTTCCGGCGGCAACCGAGGTCCGACATCGCGCCAACCGCTCCCGGGCCTGGAGCTCGTCCGCCTCGGGCAGCGCCTCGCCCCGCACCAGTGCCAAGTCGTCTGCCAACATTGCCGGCAGCGCTGCCTGTTCGGTTCGGGCCATGTCCAGTTCCATCTCAAGTCGCGCCAGGCGGGTCTGCACCGCGTTCAAATCCGTGTTCAGGCGCTGCCGCTCCTCATCCAATTCCCTTTGCCGGTCCAGATAAATCCGGGTGGCGTTCCCCAGTTGTTCAAGGCGCGCCGTCTCGCGGGCAAGGAGGTCGGACCGGTCCGCCTGCTGGTCTGCCAGAATCCGGACTTCCTGCTCCAGTTGTGCAGTCTGGACTTGAAGTGATTCCAGGCTTGCCGCCACGCGTCCCGACTCTCCCTGCGCAGCGTCTTCCGCGGCCGTCGCCCGCCGTACCTGCTCTGCCACCTTCTGGACGGCAATTTCGGTCTCGTGGAGGTTCTGGCGGGCCGCGGCCAACTGGGAAGACGTGTCGTGTGCATCCGCTTGATCGGCGTCCGTTCGCAACCGCGTCAACCTGGTCTCCAGCTCTGACCGTCGGCCCTGCAACTCGCGTTCGCTGTCCTGATGTGTCCGCATCCTTTGGTTGAGATCGTCAACGGCTTGTCGCAACTGGTCCGACTCCTGTGCCGTGGCTTCCTGTTCAGCCTGCAGGCCGCGCAGTTGGGCTGTCAGATCGCGGATGCGCCGCCTGGTATGTTCCTTGGCAGCTTCTGCCGTCTCCAGTACATGCCGCATGTCGGCTGCGTGCTGTGCCGCTTCGTCCACCTCTCGGCGAGCCTGATCCGTCCGCGCGCGCGCTTCGGACAGCCGGAGTTCGATCCGGGCCTCCGCCTTCCGATCCGCCTCATCCTCATGCACCATGGACAGGAGACGATCCGCCGCTTCCTCCTCCGTGGCAGCGGTGCCCACCACACCCGGAGCCCTGAACAGGCATCCGTCCCTGGTGGCAATCTGCCATGCCTGGCCGGGTTCGAGTTCATGCCAAAGGCGATTGGCGGTCTCGAGGTTTTCAACCACCCAACAGTGTCCAAGCAGCGCCCGCACCACGGGCCGCAACTCGTTGCGGCAATGCACCAGTTCGCTTGCCACGCCGGCTCCCTCGCGCCTGTTCGGTACCGGCCAGGACGCCGGCACGCGGTCGATTGCCGCGACCAGGACACCGAGGTGGCCATCAGTGTTGGGTGGCAAAAGCTGCAAGGCGCCGTGCCAGTGCCGTACCACGAGACACTGTGCCCAGGACCCCAGGCATGCGGCTATGGCTGCTCTCCATGCGGGTTGCACATCCAGAAGGGCACCGAGCAGGCCTATGGTATCGAGGGAATCGGCCTGTGCCTGTGACAGGTTGAAATCCCCAATGCGTGCGTCCAGGTACTCGGTGCGCAGTTGTCGGCGGACCCGGGCTTCAATCTGCCGGCGCTCCAAGTCCTGTTGGAGCACCAATGCCGCCTCGGCCGTGCTGCGGAGGTCCAACTCGTTGAATTCCGCCCGTTCAAGCCGCTCCCGCAACTCTATCAGTTCCATCTCGACTGCATCACCCTGTGTGCGTTCGCCGGCCAGGCCCTCGGTAGCTGCCTTCTCCGCTGCCCCCACCTCCTCCAAGGTTTTCCGATTGGCCTCCAGTCGATCCTCCAGTCGCTGCCGGTCAAGGTCCGCTTTCAGGTGCCGTTCGGTATGGCGGCGCGCCGTGCGGTCCAGTTCCCCAAGGGTCCGGTGTACGGTTTCCAGTTCCCGGTGCAGGTTCTGTTGGGTTGCCCGATGATGGTCGTACGCCGTCTGCAATTTCTTCGCTTCTTCTTCCTGCCGGGTTTGGACTGCCTTCAGTTCGGCCAGTTCCGTTTCCGCGCGTCGCGTTTCCAACCCGGCCATGGCCACCTCGTCGACGAGTTCCTTTTGTCGACGTTCGCGATCCTGACGCAACCCTTTCAGCTGGGCCAGGCGTTCCCTGAGAATTGCGTCAAGCTTCAGGACCTCGGCCTGTGCGGCCTGTGCTTCCTGCACCTGCCTTTGCTGGAGTGCGAGTTCCGCGGCCGCGCTCCGATGGTCGTCCTGCAGCCGTCTGGATCGTTGGTGGTTGTCTTCCAGTTCCGTCTCCAGGGACTGCAACCGTTGTTGGTTCCCATCGACTGTCTGGCTCAGGGTTTCGACTTTCCGATCCCGCTGCATGACCATCGCACAGTACCAGTCGTCGAGGCTGACCGACATCTGTTCGGCCAACGCGTTGCGCCGGGTTACGGTGCGCGCCTGGCGGGCCAGGTGTTCGATCGATACTTCGAGATCCCTCGCTTCCCTGCGCACCGGGGCGAGGCGCGCCCGCACACTCGCCAGCCTGCGTTCGGACGCTTGCTTGCGCAGCTTGATGCCGTAGACGCCGGCCGCTTCCTCGATGGCCTGGCGCCTGCGCAACGGATCCGCGTCGAGCAGTGCATCCGCATGGCCCTGCCGAATCAGGCTGAAGGTGCGCTGCGACAATCCATAGGGTGCCAGGAGTTCCCGGATCTGCCGCAACAGGACCCGTTGTCCGTTCAGCTGGTATTCGCTGTCGCCGTCCCGATATCCCGTACGGCGAACCGTGAGTTCTGAGGTGTCGGTCGGCAGAATGTCGGTTGCCTCGTCGACCCGGATTTCCACTTCCGCCAGATTGCGGGCCGGCGCGCCGTTGAGGGATCGGTGGATCAGGTCCGCTGCCCGCTTGATGCGCAGGGCTGTGGGAGCCTGTTCCCCCAGGACCCAGGCCAACCCGTCCACGACATTGCTCTTGCCACTGCCGTTGGGGCCGACCAGCACCGTGATCCCGGTCGACAGCCGGATTTCCGTCTTGCGTCCGAAGGTCTTGAATCCTTGGAGCAGAATGGATTTCAATTTCATCCGCTGGCCAAGCGCGTGTTCGAATCCAGCAAGCTGTCAACCATGGACACGGACCAGACCGGTTGCACCCGCGACAACTCCTGCAGCCCATCATAGCGATTCTGGTCCGACATCCGTTTCGAATGCGGCAACAAACCACCGTCGGGGCAGTGATTGGGGGACGGCCTCATGTTCCCGTCAACAACCACAGAATCAACCCGCCGACCATGGCCAAGCCACTTGCTCCCAGCAATGGCTTGCGCACGGGCAAGTCCTCTGCAGGTTGACGGCCGCGCTTCCATGCAACTCGGGCCAACACTGGATGCGCCATCATTGAACCCAACAGGAGAAGGGCGGGACCGGCGCGCAGGTTGGCGACTGCCAAGGAAAGCGCGGCGCCGGCTTGCGGTCCGACAACGTCCGCGCTGAAGACTGCCCACGCCAGGGCAGCCCGGTTGGCTTGCTCAACCATCACGAAGGAACCGGTCAGGCCTCCGGTCAACAGGCTGCCAAGTGTGAGGAGCAGCGAGTTGAGCAGCAGGCCCACCGCCTCGCCATCGGGCCCGAAGCCGAAATTTGGCTCGAGGCCGGCATGGAACCGTTGGAGCCAAAGCCCGCGCAGGTCAAAGCCGCTAGGGATCGCGTTGAGGACCGACGCAGGACCGATCCAGGCTGCAGCCCTGATGGTGACGGCCTGTACTGCCAGCCACAAAACAGTCACTGCTGCCTGCTGGCCAACCCCGCCGGAAAGAATCGCGGTCGCAGACACAGCGGTCAAGCCAATGACCTGCAGCGACACCATCAGCCAGGAAACCCCCATCAGTGCGGGCCACAGCGTGGTGAGACAGGCGAAGAAACCGGCAATCAAGTAAAATGCCGGGTCCGATGCAGGTTTGTATCGAGTCATCAATCGAGTTGCAGGGGGCGGTGACCGAGGGCGGCCACAGCTCGGCGGTCTCCGGTACGGCCGCATACTCCGGACATCTGGATCATGTTTGAGTTGTTCAGTCCCTTCTTCCTTTGGCGCAACTCGTGGGCGGAAGTTGACGGCATGGTGCCGCCCTTGGAACATGTCCTCCTGATGTTGGCTGTCGTGGTGTTGGTCGAGTTGTTGGTGCGGGGTGCGGAGCAGTTCATGCGGACCCTTACCGGTTGGCGCCTGTTCCGGTTCCAATTGACGGCGGGGGTATTGACCGCCGCCGCCTATCTGGGGGCCAGTGTCGCCGTGTATGCATTGCTAACGCAGGCCTACGGGATCCGCGTCGAGTTTGCCCGGTTTTTGTCCCTGTTCGGCATGGCAGGCCTGCCCAGGATCCTGATCATTTATCGACTTCTGCCTTATCTGGGACGTACGTTCGGGGTGCTGCTCAACATCTGGACTGCCGGTTTGCTTTGGCGCGTGCTCGGTGTCGGGTACGGGCTTGATGCCTGGCAGAACATCTTGACATGTGCCTTGGCATTCGCGGTGTTTTTTCTGGTTCAGCGCCTCATTCCCAAGGCGGCTGCTTCCGACGCCGGAGATTCCGTAATGCCCGCCGTGGATCCTCGCTTCGCCCACAGCAGTGGATAGGGGGATGCCATGCCCGGCATTGCCGATGTCCGCTTGGACGCAGCCTTTTGGATTTGGGGGTGCGTGCTGGCGGTGTTCCTGGGATTCGCCATTTACCCAATCCTGACACTGGGACCCTACATACGCGCCGGCTGCAGGATCAACATCCATCGCAATCGCATCCCGCCGGACAATAAGGTTAGGCAACCCAATCCCGATGGCGACGCCTTCGTGCTGTTCCTGTCCGGTGTGGGCCGGGTTTCGGCCCTGACCATGAGCCGCCGGGAACAGGGCATCCTGCACCGGCTGGCTGAACTGTGCGGTGGAGCCGTCCTGCTGGACGATGTCTTCGCGTACTCGATCAACAACCTGCCGCTGGTATCCCATCGCAGACTCAGTCCGTTGTGGCGGTGGGCCCTGCGCCACAAGCTGAAGAGACGGCTGCACAATTCAGCCCTCGGGTACCTTATCAACCTGCGCAACATCCTGCACATCCTGATTTCCGCCGATAGCCGGTACGCCATGGTATACAACCGCGGCTGTGCCCACGTTATCACCGATCATCTGCAACAGTACGGCTACGACCTGAACCAGCCCAAGCCCCTGGTGATCGTCTCCTACAGCGGAGCCGGCCAAATCGCCGCTGGCGCGGTCCAACATCTGTGGGAAGAGTATCGATTGCCGGTTTACGTCCTCATGCTGGCCTGCTTCTTCACCGCCTCGGGCATCGATCGCGCCAACCACGTCTGGGAATTCATCGGTACCACGGATCAAGCCTATCGGTTTTGTCTGTTGTTCTCGCCCAGTCGATGGCTGATTCCGCGGCTGTCCCTTTGGCGGAGGCTAACCACAGCCGGACGGACAACCAGGATCGACATGGGCGCCATGAAACATACCGGGCGCGGCGGCTATCTGGACCGCAACAGCGTCACGCCCGAAGGCATCCCGTTCATCGATGCCACCGCCCAGGCCATGGCGGATGTGATCAACCAAATCAGCACTGGCACCGAGTCCCGCAAGGAGGGATGACATCACCACACCGGCCGCACGGCTTGCCCAGGAAACCCGAAGTGTCCGCACGCGGTTTGCGCCCAGCCCCACGGGCCAGTTGCATCTGGGCGGGTTGCGCACCGCGCTGTTTACATGGCTTTGGGCACGGCACAACCAGGGCACCTTCATCCTGCGCATTGAGGACACGGACAGCAAGCGTTTCGATCCGGCAAGTGTTGAGTCGATCACTGCAGCGCTGAAGTGGCTGGAACTTGATTGGGATGAAGGACCGGAAGTCGGCGGCGACCATGGTCCCTATGTCCAAAGCGAGCGCGGTGCGATTTACTGCAGCCATGCCGAGCATCTGATTGAGGCCGGCTACGCCTACCGGTGTTTCTGCTCACCGGCACGGCTGGCGGATTTGCGCCGCCGACAACAAAATGCGGGCCGGCCTTCTGGCTATGACGGCCATTGTCGCCGCTTGTCCAAACGGCAGGCCCAGGCCATGGCGGACCGCGGCCACGAACACACGATCCGCCTTGCCGTGCCCGATTCCGGATCCGTCCAGGTCGACGATCTGATCCGGGGCCGTATCTCGGTCGACGCGGCAACCCTGCACGACCCCGTGCTCCTGAAGAGCGACGGCATGGCGGTCTACCACTTGGCCGTGGTTGTGGATGACCATCTGATGGGCATCACCGATGTGCTGCGTGGACAGGAGTGGCTGCCTACCGCACCCTACCATTGGCTGCTGTACCAGGCCTTTGGATGGGACGTGCCGGCCTTTGTGCACCTGCCGGTCATCCTCAATCCCAACGGTGCGGGCAAAATGAGCAAGCGCCAACCGCCTCTCGTCGACGGATCGGTCATGCCCGTACACGTTGACGAGTTCCGGGAGGCCGGTTATCTCCCCGAGGCAATGTTCAACTTCCTGGCCCTGTTGGGTTGGACCGCCGATGCGTCCGAGGAGGTCTTCGCCCGGGACGAACTGGTCCGGCGGTTCGATGTGCGCAGCATTTCCGCGGCTCCGGCAACGATGCCGTACGACAAGCTTGCCTGGATGAACGGCCTGTATCTGCGCAAGATGGATCGGGAAGCTGTGCTGGCGATGCTGCAACCGCATCTCGCCAAGGCGTTTGGATGCACCCCGTCCCAACTCTCCGCCATGCCCGGCCTGCCCATGGTGGTCGGAGAATTGGTTGACCGGATTCGCACGCTGTCGGAAGCTCCTGTCTGGCTTGAGTGGTTGTTTGCCGATCCGGCCGGGTTGGACTATCCGGATCCGGACATGCTGCTGGCCCGCAAACAGGACAGGGCCACCAGTGTGGCACTGCTGAAGAGCGCGGCGGACACGGTTGCCACCATGCCGGTGTTCGATGCCGCCTCCCTGGAAACCGCAATCCGCGACGCCGCGGCTCGTACCGACACCAAACCGGGGCTGTACTTCGGCTGCATGCGTGCAGCCCTGTCGGGCGCCAAGGCATCTCTGCCCCTGTTTCCGATTGCCGAGGCACTGGGGCAGGACAACGTTGTGACTCGCCTGCGGCACGCGGCCCAGGTGCTTGCCGCAGCCGACCATTCCACCGGAGCTTGACTGCGGCCGGCATGGCGGGTGCGCCAGCATGCCCCGCCCCGTTTCCTGGGACCGGTGAGGGGACTATCCGACCGCGCAACCGCGGCCGGCGCAACCATTTCCCGTGGACCGTCGCTTATAATGGATTCCCAAGGTCGGCTACCGGACCTGCGGTGGGGGATAGTTTAATCGGCAGAACACATGACTCTGGATCATGTAGTCGGGGTTCAAATCCCTGTCCCCCAGTCCTGGCCGCCCGGCCGCCCGTTTGAAGCCGCGCACGCGGCTTCATTTGTTTGCAAAGCACTTGGACTTGATCATGGATGACGCTTCCCGCCTCCAGGTTGCGCGCGACGCGGCCGAACGCATGGGGCACCGGCTCTCCATGCTGCTGGACGCACTGGACGAGGGGCAACAAAGCTGCCTGTGTCTCGATTTTGCGAACGAGCAGGAACGAACTTTCTGGAACTACACACCGATTGCCAGGCAAGGCCTGGCACTCAGGGACATGACCCGGCCGCAGCACCAGCTCGTGATGCAATTGCTGCATGATGCGCTCAGTCCAACCGGGTACAACACGGTCCAGTTGATCATGGCCATGGAAGCAATCCTGGACGGCAAGGAGGGATTTACCCGGCCCCTTCCGGGGCGGGATCCCCAGAACTACTGCCTGTCCCTTTTTGGTCGGCCCCATGCGGTCGAACCGTGGAGTTGGCGGTTCGAAGGCCATCATGTGTCCCTGCACTTTGCCGTGGCGAACGGACACCTGCTCTCCCCGTATCCCTTGTTCCTGGGTTCCAACCCTGCCGAAAGCGCGCTGCGCAGCGGCGCAAGCCTGCGACCGCTGCATGATCTCGAGGACTGTGCCCGCGCCCTGTTCGAGTCGCTTGACGGGTCGCAGCGCCGGACTGCGCTGCTTTCGGCCTACGCACCGCAGGACATCCTCCTGGGGAGCATGTCCCGGGTGGCCTATGAACTGCCGCCCTCTTTCGACGCCGACGGCTGGATGCGGGCGACCGGGGCAGGCCCTGAGGATGTCGACCGGCTGTTGATCCGACGCCACGGAGCCGGCGTCAGCCTCGCCAGCCTTGAACCGGACCAGGCCTCCAGCCTGCAAGCCTTGGTTGGACATTACCTGAGCTGTTTGGCGGATGATGTGGCCGAAGCGGAACAAGCTCGGATTGGCGATCTCTCGGGCGCACCCCTGCACTTTGCCTGGTCCGGCAGCACGCGTCGCCGGGAACCCCACTACTACCGCATTCAGGCGCCTGGATTTCTCATTGAATTCGACAACTATCAGAACGACGCCAACCATATCCACTCCGTTTGGCGGGATCCCGCCAACGACTTTGGGCGGGACGCATTGGCCTCCCATTACCGCCACAGCCATTGAATGGTTCTTCCTCTGGGCGGGACCTCGATCCCGGTCCATTTGCTAGAATCCGCGCCCTGAGCCGGGGTCATTCCCGACTGCCGCCGCCAAGGAATCAAGGTATGCCGCACGAAGCCGGGGTCGTTGAACGCCCGGAAGACTTCATTCGCCAGCGCATCAGGGTCGACCTGGACGGCGGCAACCTCGACGGTCCGGTCACGACCCGGTTTCCGCCCGAACCCAACGGGTTCCTCCACATCGGGCATGCCAAGTCGATATTCCTGAACAGCGACTTGGCGCGGGAAAACAACGGACGCTTCAACCTGCGGTTCGACGACACCAACCCACTCACCGAGACGCCTGAATTCGTCGAATCGATGCAGGCGGACATTGGCTGGCTGGGTGTGCAGTGGGATGGCGACGTCAAGTTTGCATCCGGTTATTTCGAGCAACTGTATGAGTGGGCCGAGGAACTGGTCCGCCGCGGCGACGCCTACGTCGACGATTTGAGTGCCGACCAGATACGGGAGATGCGCGGCACACTGACCGAACCGGGTCGCAACAGTCCGTTCCGCGACCGATCGCCGGAGGAAAACCTTAGGTTGCTGCGGGAAATGAAGGACGGCCTGCATCCCGACGGCAGCAAGGTGTTGAGGGCCCACATCGACATGGCTTCCCCCAACATCAATCTGCGGGACCCGGTTCTGTATCGCATCGCCCATGCCAGCCACCACCAGACCGGCGACCAGTGGTGCATTTACCCGATGTACGACTGGGCCCACGGCCAGAGCGATTCCATCGAACGGGTCACGCACTCCATTTGCACCCTTGAGTTTGCCGACCACAACCCGTTGTATCAGTGGTTCCTGGACCGCCTGGGAGTGTACAAGCCGGTTCAACTGGAATTCGCCCGGTTGGAACTTACCCACACGGTACTGCATAAACGAGTCCTGCGCCGCATCATGGCGCAGGGTCTCTTGGACGGATGGGACGATCCCCGCCTGGGTACGCTGGCAGGACTGCGGAGACGGGGTGTGCCGCCGGCCGCCATTCGCAACCTGTGCCGACAGGTCGGTGTGGCCAGAGCCAACACGATGGTCGAAATCCAGAAGTTCGAGTACTGCATCAGGGAGGAGCTGAACCGGACGGCACGCCGCCGCATGGGGGTTCTGGACCCTGTAAAGCTGGTGGTAACGACCTATCCGGAAGGGGAAACGGACCTACTGGAGGCGGTGAACAACCCCGAAGATCCTTCACAGGGCACCAGAACGGTGTCCTTCAGCCGGGAGGTGTGGATCGAGCGCGCAGACTACATGGATGATCCGCCGCGCCGTTTCCACCGTCTTGCCGTCGGCCGCGAAGTCCGGTTGCGCTATGCCTGGCTGGTGACCTGCACCGGCGTCGTGCGCGACAGCGATGGACGGGTCGTCGAAATCCACTGTACCCATGATCCCGCTTCGCGCGGCGGCTCCGCTCCGGATGGGCGCAAGGTGCGGGGCACCATCCACTGGGTGGACTCGCGTACGGCCGTTCCAGCGGAAGTGCATCTGTTGGAACACCTGTTTGCGGACCCCAACGCCGGGCAGGCCTCCCCGGACGAGGTGATGGACCATTTCAATCCGGATTCCCGCCGGATCGTGACGGGTGCCAAGTTGGAACCGGGAGCACTCGATGATGCCCGTGCCGACACAATTCAACTGGAGCGCGTTGGATACTTCAAGGCGGACTCGGCCGCGCCGGACAGGCCCGTGCTGTTGCGCACCGTTCCGTTGCGCGACAGCTGGAAGAAGATTCAAAACAAGGCCGCCTGACCCACGGCACAGTCGAGTGCTCGCCCAGTGACCGCGGCCACGCCCATCCCGAACCGGCACGGCAATTCAGTGCCATGACGCCGGTCATCATTTCTGCTGCCTTGGTCGGTTCGCAGCCAACCAAGGACATGAATCCCGCAGTTCCCTACTCTCCCAAGGAAATTGCGAACAGCGCGATTGAGGCACACGCCGCCGGGGCCGCCATCGTGCATGTCCACGTCCGCGAACCCGACACCGGGAAGGCAACGTCCGCTCTTGACCTGTTCCGTGAAACCGTGGAGCGCATCCGGGCGGCCTGCCCGGTGCTTGTGAATCTCACCACAAGCGGCTACAACCTGGCGGGGCAGGACACTGCGCACCGCCTGGAAGTGTTGGGGCTGTGCCCGGACATCTGTTCCCTGGATGCAGGGACGTTCAATCTGGGTGAGAGACCGTTCCTCAACACACCGGATTGGGCGCGGGAGGCGGCACGGCGCACGCTGGAAGCCGACATCAAGCCCGAGTTGGAAGTGTTCGATGTGGGCCACATCGACCAGGCCAATGTCTTGGTGCGCGAAGGATTGGTGGCCGCACCGCCCTGGTATCAGCTGTGCATGGGCATCCGGTGGGGGATTCCGGCTACCATTGACAACCTGCTCTTCATGCATCGCCAACTGCCGCCGGACGCGGTTTGGTCGGTTCTGGGCGTGGGGCGGCACCAGTTGGAGATGACCACGGTGGCACCCCTCATGGGGGGCCACATTCGGGTTGGGTTCGAGGACAACCTCTACTACGCGCGCGGCGTTCTGGCAGAGTCGAATGCCCAACTGGTGGCCAGGGCGGTGCGCATTCTGCAGTTGCTCAACCTGGAACCAGCGACGGTAGCCGAAGCAACCGCGATCCTCGGCCTGGCGAGCCGCAACCGGCTTCCTTCGGACTGACGAGATCCGGCCGCTGCCAATCCTGTCCTCAAGAGGAGGGCTGTTGCATGAACCTGCACGAATACCAGACGAAGTCGTTGCTGGAACGGGAAGGCATACCGGTGCCGCAGGGCGCCGTGGCCATGACACCCGACGGCGCAAGGCAAATCGCCATCGACTTCGGTTCAATGGTGGCAGTCAAGGCTCAGGTTCTGACCGGCGGCAGGGGCAAGGCCGGGGGCATTCGGCTTGCCGGGAACCCGGATGAGGCCGAGGATGCGGCGGCGCACATCCTGGGGATGGACATCAAGGGCCATAAGGTGCAACGAGTGCTGGTGGAACAGGCGTCGCACATCAAGGCGGAGTTGTACCTGGCGGCCTTGATTGACCGGACCAGTCAGCAGATTATGGTGATGGCCAGTTCGGAAGGCGGCATGGAGATCGAGGAGGTGGCAGCCCGCAGTCCCGATAAGATCCGAAGGATTTACGCGGATCCGTTCATGGGCATCCGCAGCTACCAGTGCACTCGGTTGGCACGCGAGATCGAGTTGCCGGTGGCCCTCTGGCCCGCGTTCCACCGATTGGTCTCCAAGTTGCACGCCGCGTTGATCAAGCACGATGCGGACCTCCTGGAGATCAATCCTCTCATCATCAACCACAGTGATCAACTAGTGGCACTCGACGGCAAAATGACCCTGGATGACAATGCCCTGTACCGCCAACCGGAGTTCGGGTCCGAACTGGGCAGCGAAGACCAGCATCCGACCGAAGTCGAGGCCCTCAACGCGGGCCTGAATTTCGTGTATCTGGGAGGCAACGTGGCCTGCCTGGCCAACGGTGCCGGTCTTGCCATGGCGACCATGGATGCGGTCAAGTACTACGGTGGTGATCCTGCCAACTTTCTGGATCTGGGAGGCGGCTCATCGGTGGAGCAGGTCACACAGGCCGTCCGCATCATGGTCAGGGACCCGGACGTGCGCGCCCTGTTGGTCAACGTCGCCGGTGGGATTACCCGGTGCGACGAAGTGGCTGAGGGCATGGCTGCGGCGATGGACGAAATCGAGACCCGAATTCCCTTTGTCGTGCGCCTGGTGGGCACCAACGAGGCGGAGGCCCACCGCATTCTGGAGCCCTACGACGTCGAGTTTGCCTCCCGCTTTTCGGAAGCGGCCATGCGCGTGGTGGAACTGGCCCGGGAGGGCGCAGCATGAGTATTCTGATTGATGCCGACACCCGCATCCTGGTGCAGGGCTTTACCGGCAGACAGGGCAGCTTCCATGCCGAACGGATGCTGGAATACGGCTCCAGGATCATCGGTGGTGTGACCCCGGGCAAGGGCGGCCAGGAAGTATTGGGCCTGCCCGTGTGGAACTCCGTGGCGGAGGCTGTGGCCGAACAAGCCGTTGACGCCTCGATCATATTCGTGCCGGCCCGGTTTGCAGGGGATGCGATCATGGAAGCGGCCGATGCCGGCATCGGGTTGATCTGTTGCATAACCGAACACATCCCCGTACACGACATGATTAAGGTGCGAGCCTATGTCAGCATGAAGGGGTCCCGTCTTCTGGGTGCCAATTGCCCCGGGGTGATCTCGCCGGGAAAATCCAAGATGGGAATCATGCCCAACCAGCTGTTCAGTCCGGGAACGACAGGCATTGTCAGCCGATCCGGCACATTGACATACGAAGTGGCCGATGCCCTGTCACAGCTGGGGGTGGGTCAAAGTTCGGTGGTCGGAATTGGCGGCGATCCAATTCAGGGCACAAACTTCATCGATGTGCTGAAGATGTTTGCCGGGGATCCCGACACGGAGCGGGTTGTCATGATCGGCGAGATTGGCGGAACCGCCGAGCAGACTGCGGCCGAATATCTCAAGGCCCATCATCCCAATCTGCCGGTCTTCGGGTTCATCGCCGGGGTGTCGGCACCTCCCGGGAAGCGGATGGGGCATGCCGGCGCCATTGTCTCGGGAGGGGGCGGCACTTCGGCGGCGGAAAAGATCAACATGTTCCGCAGCATGGGCCTTCCGGTCGCAGACCATGCCGAACAACTGGCCGAAATCGTCAAGGCTTCGCTGGAGGACCGGGACTGAAGATCCGGTCGGTCCTGCCTGCCCAATACATTGCCAACGGCCGGCGCAAGTCCGCCGGCCCAGAAGCGCCCCAAGCGCGGAGGAGACAATGACCGAACAGGATTTCACCGCCGGCACATCCGAAGTTCATCATCCGGCACCTGCATTGGTGGCCGGGCTGGCCCATCCGGACTACTTGGAACAGCGGAGTGCCGCGTTGCGGGACCCCGTGGGTTTCTGGCGCGACCGGGCCGTGGAACTCCTGGACTGGTTCGAACCGTTTTCGCAGACCCTGGACGCTTCCGAAGCCCCGTTCTACAAGTGGTTTGCGGACGGCCGGACCAACATTTGCCTGAATGCGCTGGATCGCCACGTAGCCGGCGCGCGCCGCGACAAGGTCGCCTTCATCTGGGAGTCCGAACAGGGCGAGACCCAAACCTGGACGTTCGCCGAACTGGCGGCGGACGTCAACCGGTTCGCCAACGTACTCAAGAGTCTGGGAGTGGCCAAGGGGGATACGGTCACCATCTACATGGGCCGGGTGATGGAACTGATCATTGCCATGCTTGCGACCACCAAGCTTGGCGCCGTCCACTCCGTGGTGTACGGTGGGTTCAGTGAACAGGCGTTGGCCAGCCGCATCGAGGATTGCCAAAGCAAGGTTCTGGTCACCTGCGACGGGGCATGGTTGCGGGGGAAGACCGTGGATCTGAAGGACATCGCCGACGCAGCAATGCAACGATGCCCAATCGTGCAGTCGGTGGTGGTGTGCCGGCGTACCAGGCAGAATGTTGGCATGGAGACGGGCCGGGACCACTGGTGGCACGACCTGATGGCATCGCCGGCGGCCTCCGCGGACTGCCCCACCGAAGTGATGGCGGCCGAAGACCCGCTGTTCATTCTCTACACGTCCGGCACGACCGGCCGTCCCAAGGGCGTGCTCCACACCCACGGGGGCTACCAGGTCCAGATCGCGACCACCCTCAGCTATGCCTTCGACCTGGGCGACGACGACGTCTGGTGGTGTGCGGCAGACCCCGGCTGGATCACCGGTCACAGCTACATCGTGTACGGTCCCCTTATTCTGGGTGCCACCAGCGTTGTCTACGAAGGCGCGCCCGGATACCCCGAACCGGATCGTTGGTGGGAAATCGTGGACCGGTACAGCGTGTCGATCCTATACACTGCGCCGACCGCCATCCGGGGCCTGATGCGCTTCGGCGACGAGTGGCCCCTTAGACACAGACTGGACACGCTCAGGCTGCTGGGCACGGTGGGCGAACCCATCAATCCGGAGGCTTGGCGCTGGTATCACCGCGTCATTGGCAAGGGCAACTGTCCTGTTATCGACACTTGGTGGCAGACGGAGACCGGCGGCTTCATGATTACGCCCACGCCGGCCGTGCCACTCAAGCCCGGCAGCGCCACGCTGCCGTTCATCGGTGTGCTCGCGGATGTCGTCGACGAGGACGGAAATCCTTGTGCCGACAACGAGGAAGGTTCCCTGGTCATCAAACATCCGTGGCCCGGCATGCTGCGCACGGTATGGGGTGATCCGGATCGATATGTAGAGCAATACTGGTCGGAGTTCAGCAAGCAGGGCTGGTACTTTCCGGGTGACAGTGCCCGCCGCGACCCGGATGGCTACATCTGGGTGATCGGCCGCATGGACGACGTGATCAAAGTGAGCGGTTACCGTTTGGGCACCGCCGAAATTGAAAGCGCACTGGTCAGTCACGAAGTCGTCGCGGAGGCGGCGGTCATTGGATTGCCGGACGAATTGCGCGGCAACCGAATCAGTGCCCATTGCATTCTCAACGACGGGGTTGAGCCTGCCGACGACTTGGCAGACCGGCTCAAACGACATGTCCGCGCGGAAGTGGGACCGATAGCCGTGCCCCAGGAAATCCACTTCACGGCATCCTTGCCCAAGACCCGCAGCGGCAAAATCATGCGCCGCCTGCTCAAGGCGCAGGCACTGGGCCAACCACTGGGGGACACCAGCACGCTGGAAGACTAGCCGTTCCGTTGAACCGATTGGTCCGCGCCGTCCCCGGTCAGGTCGACCACTGGTGGGCCGCCACCAGCACAATGTCGTAGACGGCGTGGGCCATGATGGCGGGAGCCAGGCCCAGCCGCATTCGGAGCACACCGAACAACAACCCCAGCAGAAACACCACAATCAGGCCATCGGCCCCGTATTGCAGGCCGTGCGCCATCGCGAACACCAGATTGGCGAGCACGATTCCCAACCTTGGCTGCAGGACGCCCCGCACCAACAGCTCCTCGCTGATCCCGGCACTGAGGCCCAACAGAACAGCACCCATCAGGCTGGTGGGCAGGCTGGCCAGTTCCTCGAACAGTTCCGCTTCCGTCATGGGCAGGCCGGTTTGCGCCACCAGGGAGACAATCCACTGTTCGGCCACCGTGATAAACACGGCCAAGCCGATGCCGATCAGAACCCCGATGCCGATGCCGCGCCATCGCACCGACCCCAAACCCAACCGCGCGAGTGCACAGCCCAGGTTGCGCGTGAGCGGAAACCCGATTGCCAACAGAGCTGTTGGGATGCTCCAAACCAGCGTTGAACACAATGACACAAGAGTGGCCGTTTCCGACGATGCCAGCGACTCCATGTCCGCTTCTAACATCGCGTACAGCAAGGGCCGATTGAACGGTACGAAGCTGAGGACGATCCAACCGATCACCTGAACGGTCCAGGCAATGCTGATCGCGTGGACGAAGTTGTCGGATTGCATCGGCAGGACACGGGCCAGGCAGCGGCGCACCGCGGGCACGAAACAGGCCAGGCTGAGGACCAGAACAGCACAACCGGCGACATATGCGCCGAGCAGCGGCGGCATGGAGGGATCAAATGATTGCAACGAGTCCTGTCCGCTCAGGAAGATGAGACCCATAGCGGCCAACGCCCCCAAGACGACGGTCGCACATACCAGCAGGAATCGGGCAGAGTGCCGGGTCCGGGCAACCGCGAGTACGGTTCCGCACAAACCCAGACCAAGAATCAACGAGCCACTGAACCAAGGCAGTCCCAACGAGTTTCCGTAGGCCCCGAGTTGGCTGTCCAACACCGCGAGGGCCATGGTCGACAGTCCCAATGCCAGGAAGGTCACGGCCCAGACCGGAAAGATACCCGGCTGCCAGTGTCTCCAGTCGGAGGCCGCGGGCTCCAACCCGGTTGTGCGAACCTCGGTCATGGACCGCACGGCAACCCGTGTCGGGGATCCGTCCCCTTCAAAGACCGGCGCGGCATCGATATGATCCGCACCTGCGGGCCGGCAACCGGATTCATTGGACCCGCACGCGCCGATACAGGAACCAGTAGTCGGCTTCGGGAAAGGCGACCCGGACCCGCGGTGGTCCGCAAAACGGCCCTGGCAGGCTGTGGGATTCAATTCGCCGGTCCAGGGCCGCAACTTCGGCCTGGTGACCGTACCAGCCGCGGAAGTCGGCCAGTCGCTGAACGCGAGCCCGATGTCCCATCGCGGTGGCAAAGTGCGCCTGGGCGGGCTCCCCTTCCCGGCTCCACTCATCCATCGCCCAGGTCAACGACCGGACGCGCGAGGCCAGTTCCCGCTGTGCCAGGGTGTCGGTCTCGGAGGAGAAAATCTCCAGCAGCCTGTTGCCTTCGGCCAGCGGCGGGGAAGGAGCGTGGTGGCCTTCGCCCGGCATCAATCCCTGCCGTTCGAGGCAGTGCCAGATGTCCCGATGTTCAAGATAGTCGGCGATCGACATCAAGTGTGCACGGTTGCCCAGGCTGGAGATCGGTACCTGCCTGAAGACATCGCCCTTGAGCAGATAGGCTTCCAGCACTTCGATTTCAGACCGTAGAATCGCGCCGATCTCGGCGGGTTCATCAATCATGGGATGCCGGCGGGAGACAATCTTGACAGAAGCCGGCGTTTGGCAACGCCGCGCCTATTCTGGCACAGGGTTGAACTCCCTGCGGCTGGAAAGCACCATGGTGACCGGACCATCGTTCACGAGGGCCACATCCATCATGGCTCCAAAGCGTCCCTGGGCCGTCGGCACCCGTGCCGCCAATCCCGCCACTACGGCATCGTACAGGGCTTCCGCCATGGTCGGGGGCGCGGCCGCCATGAAATTGGGCCGCCGCCCCTTGCGCGTGTCCCCCAACAGTGTGAACTGGCTGATGGCCAACACGGATCCACCGGCCTCGGCCACACTCAGGTTCATCCGGCCCACCTCGTCGGCGAAGACTCGCAGCCCCGCAATCTTGTCAACGAGGTAGGTTGCGTCGGCGTCTGTGTCGCCGTGGCCCACGCCCAGCAACACCAGCAGGCCCCGGCCTATTTGACCAACCACTTCGGCATCCACCGACACGCACGCCTGACTGACGCGTTGTACCACTGCAATCATGTGCCTTCTTCCCTTCGGAAATGATGAGCCGTTCCACCGGATTTGAGGCCGCGGCGAACCGGTGATGACGACTGTGCCGCCGTCATTGGAACTCCTCGCGCTTCAGTTTCAAGAGTTGCACGATGACATCGCCTGCCTGCTCGTCCAAGAGCAGAATCATGAAACCTCGTTCGAACTCCTGCAGAGTTCCGACGATGACACGCGACGGTCCCAACGCCGGGCCCAGGCGATCGCGCAAACTGATGATCCGGTTTTCCGTCCGTCCGTCCATAAGGTCCAGGAACGGTTTGAAGAACTGATCCGCATCCGGTTCGACTTGCTCGTCGGACTGGTCGCTGCCACTGTCGGGCGGCACCATGTCCAGGGGGGACACAAAGACAAAGTCCCATGCGGAGTAGATGAAGAAGGGGACGGACGCCCCTTCCACCTCCGGTCTCCGGTCCGCACCTTCGTCATCCACGGTGGCTACGTACACGCGGTTGGTGTTGACGGTATAGAGGAGTACGCCCCACGTGAATTCCTGAATGTTGACTTTCGGCAACGACTTGGCGACCTGGGACGGACACCCGAACTCCCGATGGGCCTCGAACTCGTCAAACAGTTCCTGGAAGTCCTCATGCAATTGGAAGTTGGTACAAGCGTCCCGCCACGTCTGCGGGGTCGGGGTGGGGGTCACCGTGGCAGTCGGTGTGGCGGTAGGGGTTGGCGTAGCCGTGGGGACCGGTGTGGCGGTGGCAGTCGGTTCGGGCACGGGGGATACCACGCTCACCGGCTCCAGCAGATCCGTATCCCGGGTCTGGACAACCGAACCGGACACCCAGCCTCTGGCCCCTGCCTGTCCCGTCAGCTGGCCCAGATCCACTTCCCACCAGGACTTGGTCGCATCGTGTCCTGTCAGCCTCAGGACTGTGTCGACCCGCTGCTTGGACACCACCGGATATTCGATGCCGGGGCCGGAGCGAACATTGATCCCTTCCTGGGCCTGGACCACCGCCATCGCCTCGGCGGTGCCGGTTGGGGTGGTCCGCGGCAGGATCGGCGCGGCCGGAGGTTTCGGAAGATCCGGCGTCCCGGTGGCATCGTCCCCGTTGGTTCCACCGGTACCCGTCTGCACGTTGGGGGTTGCCGTTTCGGCCGGGACGGTGCCTGTGGAGTTTGTGCGCCCGCGATCCAGCGGAACGGCCGTGACCACCAGGACGATGACGGCAAGCGCGAGCACCAGCCCCAGTGCCGGGCTCCAGGGCGATGTCAACGGCCCTGAGGTTCGCGACCAAACTTTCCGCAGAAGGGATTGGGTGCTTGGTTCCACCTTGAGCTGGGGCGATGTGGCAAGGTGCGGCATGGTTTGGGTTTCGGCATCGTCCCGGTCCCCTGCCAGATCAAACGGGCCGATGTCGGTGCTCGCGCCGATCTCGGTCAGCTGGTCCGCCATCTCGGCTGCGGTCTGAATGCGATGCCGCGGATCCTTGGCCAGGCACTTGGTCAACAGCTCGAGGAGTTCCCTGGGCAGCGTGACCTGCTGCAGATCCACGTTTTCGGGATCGAATTCGACATTGACTTGGCTGTACAGCACTTCGGATGTGGAGCCGCCGAAAAGCGTTTTGCCAACCACGCACCGGTACAGGACGGAAGCCAAGGCATAAACATCCGCCCTGCGGTCCACCGGCACGGCACCGGAGCACTGTTCGGGCGACATGTAGGACGGGGAACCCACGGTGCGGCCGGTGGCTGTCAGTTCCGGCGTATCGACGGCCGAGGCGATCCCGAAATCCGTCAGCAACGGCACGAACGGGTAGTCGAGCGAAGCAATCAGGATGTGGTGCTCGTCGTACAGTGTGGACGGCCGCATCAGGATGTTGCTGGGTTTCACATCCCGATGCACCAGTTGTTCCCGATGGGCGTAGTCCAAGGCCCGTGCAATCGGTGCCAGGAGGACGCAAACCTCCGCAAAATTGAGTTGGCCGACCCGACGAACCATTGATTCCAGCGTTTCCCCGTAGACCAATTCCATCGCCAGGTAGCCGGCGTTGAATTCCGTAAACTCGCCTACCTGATAGGTTTGGACGATGTTGGGATGGGACAGCCGGCTGGCAATCTGGATTTCCTGCCGAAAACGCTGCTGCGCAGTCTCGTCGGAACTGGGCAGCATGACTTTCAACGCGACGCTGCGCGCGTTGACCGCGTCATAGGCTTGGTAGACTGTCGAGGCGCCACCACTCCCGATCTGGCGGGAGATGTGGAAGCGTCCGATGCGCTGGCCTACGAAAGACTGCACGGGTACCCTTGACTTCCAGACGTGCAAGAGCAACCGTGTGGCATTGTCGGGCGAACCTTGAGCGGCTCGCCGGCACGGCTACCAAGCCCCCTGTTGACCGCCAACAACAATCCGTACACAATAGGGTTGGTCAGGAGGCAAGACCGGTCAAGCGTCCGGCAGTCTAGCATATGGCGGGCGGCTTGGACAGCGCGGTTGTGACAGTGCGCCAAACCGGCCCTTGTCCAGTGGGAGGGAGGGATGTCTTTCAAGGTTCACGGAAAGCTGGTCTGTCTGAACGGCCCCAGCAGCGGCCAGGAGGTGGTTCTGGGCGAAGGCACGAGCATTGTTGGCCGGGCGCCCAACTGCGACATTGTGCTGGATGACAAGTTCGCGTCGCGCCAGCATGCCATGCTCGATCACCTGGACGGCCAATACCTGGTGCGTGACATTGGCAGCAAGAATGGCATTTCGGTCGACCAGTACCGACTGTCCCGGGATGAATCGGTGGTCCTGACGGACGGCGTGGTCGTCACCTTCGCCAATACCCGGTTCCGATTTGAGGATCCGGCAGCGACGATGACCAATCTGAGTCTGGAGAAGTCCGAGACCGCGCCGGTACTCCGACTGCACGAAGCCAGTCGTCATGTGCTCATCAACGGTGTGCCCCTGAATCCTCCGCTAAGCCTGAAACAGTTCGACCTGTTGTGTCTGCTGCACGACAGGTTGGGCCAAGCGGTGAGCAAGCACGAGATTGCCAGTGCCGTGTGGCCGGAGGAAACCGACGGCGTGGCCGACAGCAACGTGGATCGCCTGGTCAGCCGAGTCCGTTCGCGGCTGGCGGACGCCACGGGCGGAAACCAGTTCATCGAAACAGTGCGTGGTTTTGGATTCCGGATGCTTGATCCCGACGGCAACGGGAAGTAGGTCCGCGGAGCGACTGGACTGCGGGCCGGTACGGGCCGTCCTATTTCAACATGCAACCATCCATCTCGTCGACACCCGCCGCCATGACCTTGCCCGTTCTGGTCATGGCGGCGGGTGCTTCCCGCCGCATGGGGCGTCCGAAGCAGTTGCTGCCCCTTGGGACCGGCACTGTCTTGACAACGGTTGTCGACACGCTGTTGGCCGCCGGCTGCACCCCTGTCGTGTGTGTGTTGGGGGCTTCGGGCAGCCAGGTGACGGCTGTGCTGGCCGGCCTGTTGGTCGAAACCGTATACAACCCGGACTGGGATACCGGGGAAATGCTCAGTTCCGTTCAATGCGGCCTCCGCTACCTGTCGCGAACGGATACCCACCCCGGGTGCCTGGTGGCCCTCGGCGACCAGCCGGGCTTGACCACAGCCACGGTGCAGGCCCTGGTTGGCACTGTGGCTAACAATCCGGATCGGACGGTGTTCTGCAGCCACGGCATGCGACGGCAACATCCCATCTACCTGCCGGTGTCACTGTGGCCGCGCATCTGCGAACTGCCGGTCTCCAGCACGCTGCGGACCGTGACAGGCGATCCGCAACTGCCGGTCGCGTACGTAAATGTGGATTCGTTTAACGACTTCCGTGATCTGGACACGCCGGAACAGTATGATTCCTACCGCGCTCAAGCGATGTCAGACACAGGGTGATGCATGACAGGTTCTCTGTATCCGAAGCTCCAGCAGTTGATTGAGGATGGTACCACGGTCGCCATGGCGACCATCACGATGGTGAAGGGATCGGTCCCCAGGGAAGTGGGAGCGAAAATGCTGATTCATCCGGCCGGGCTCCACGTTGGCACGGTCGGAGGAGGGTGCGGTGAGGCGGACGTGATCCGCGCCGCCCTGGACGTGATCCGGGATGGGGAACCGCGCACCGTGCGCGTGGATTTGACCGAAGACATTTCGATGGACAGTCTCGGTGTCTGCGGCGGGATCATGGATGTTTTCATTGAACGCTGTGGTGCGGCGGATGCCGGATAACGGACCGCTTTCGTGTTGTGGACTTGGTCGGTGCCCGGCCCTCGGACAGTTGCCGGGCACTGCAAGCACACCCAAGCCAAGCAGCGCGATTCCGAAACCAGGCGCGCCCGCCCACCGTGGTTGAGACCAAACAGGCTGGCATTAGTCGGGATCACGAATGACGCCGCGTGCCGGCCCAAATACGATTTCGAAAACCTTCTCCGTTCCCGTCGGGCGCCGGCGACTTGATTGGCATGGATCTGTACCTGCTCCAGGAATTGAATCGAGCATTGCGCGAACGCAAGTCGGTCGCCGTGGTCACGTTGACCCGCGGCGCATCCGCCTCGGGGACGACGGTTGGCGAACAGTGTCTTGTCGATCCTGCCAACGGCACCGCCCAGACAGGCCCACTCCGGTTGCCCGCAGCGATTGTAGGGCAGGTGTTGGAGATCATCTCCGGTCGGGAAAGCAAGACGCTGCACATCCGGACCAAGGAATGGGAGTGTGACCTGTTCGTTGAGGTGCATGCTGCACCTTCCCACCTGCTCATCGTGGGTGCCGGCCACATAGCCGTGCCGCTGGCCAGCATGGCCAGCCTTTGCGAATTCCAGGTGACTGTGCTGGATGATCGGCCGCAATACGCCAACCACGCCCGGTTCCCTGCCGCCGATCAAGTTCGGGCCGCGCCGTTGGTGGCGACCCTCCAATCAATGCGGAATGCCGGGCAGCTTGATCGGCACACCAGTGTCGTACTGGTCACCAGAGGCCACCAGCATGACGTTGATTGCCTGACCGAATTGATCGGGGACGACCTGGCCTACATTGGCATGATTGGAAGCAAGCGACGGATACGCGCGGTGTGGGAACTTCTGGAGTTGGAGTACAACCTGGACCGTTCCCTGTTCAGCAAGGTACACGCGCCCATCGGACTGGACATCGGCGGCCGGACCCCGGCCGAGATTGCGGTGGCCATCCTGGCTGAAATCATCATGGTGTACTACCGGGGACCACAGGCCGCGATGAGCATGCGGGGCTGACTCCCGGTTTCCTGTCAGTGTCAAACCCAGTTGCTCCGCGCTACTGGAGCCTCCTGGCATCGCGCGTGCCGGGAGCACATTGCCCGGAGGTTTTGCTATGCGAAATGCTCGGTTCGGTCGTCGGCCCGGTTGCCTGAACGCAGGACCGGCACGCGCCAACCTGAAGACGCACTCTCAGCTTCGCATACTAGGGTCTGAGACCTGTTTGTCGGCAGTGGCTTGCCCGGTGTGAGGGGCAGCATGGCACCTTATGCGAACGGCATCGGGACTTCTTCGAAATGCCGGTACGTGTCTTCACCACGTACCAGGATTGCCTTCCAGCTCTTGCCGTGCGAGTTGTCCTCCGTCTGCTTGATCCAGGTCGGAACGTATCGCAGCGTAAGGCCACAGCGCCGCCGCGTCGAGTGGTTCGGCAGGGAGCCGTGGATGAGGGTCCCGTCGTGGATTGACATCTGACCGGCCCTCAGCTCCAAGTTCGTTGCGGTGGTGGCCTGGTCCGGCGACACCGATACCTCCTGGTTGATGCTTAGGAGATTTCCTGCCCGTTCGGCCTGCCCGTGTTCCAGCAGACCCAGATCGTGGGAACCCGGGATTACCTGCATACAACCGTTTTCGACATCGCTGTCGTCGACCGCGTACCACGCAGTAACCGCCAGCGGCGGTTCAAGGCCCCAGAACGTCACGTCCTGGTGCCATGCGACATAGGATTCGCCCAACCTGCCTTCACCGTACTTGTTGAAGAAATGTGTGGCAAGCAACAGGATGTTGGGGCCAATCAGGCCTTCGATGCAGTCGAGAATGGTCTCGTTGGTGGCCAGTTGCCAAATGAATTCTTCCTCGAAGTGATAGTCGATGAGCTCAATCTGGGCCCGTTCACGGCCAACGTGCTGTTCAATCCGGTCGAACTCGGTGGCGTACTGCGACGCCTCCTGCGTTTCGACCACGTCGATGGCATTCAGGAAGCCGTCGCGCTTGTATCTGGTAATCTGTTCTTGTGTCAGAGCCATGACGCATGACCTCGTCTCAATCTTGCGGGATGCGCGATCGTAGCACTCCCCGGTTGTTTACGTGTTCGGATGGCCCGCGCTCCGGCTGCCGAAGACCACACTGGGCAACAAAAGCCGGTGGGCGGACAGTTAGTCCATGATGTCCTGCACCGTCTGCAGGAGGGTCTCGGCCTTCAGTGCCGGCAGGTTGTAGCACTGGGCGTGCAGACTGTCCGCCAAGGTCTGAGCCAGGCCCCGATCAAAGGCCGAATGCTCCATGTTCACCACTACGGACTTGATTTCGGAGTGGACATAAAGTTCCGCAATCTTCAACGCCTCCTCCTGCGCCGGCTGCCCGGTCATGCTGACATTGCCGGCACCGTCCGTCAGTAGAATCATCATGGGTTGGGTTTCCGGTTCGCGGCGGCGTACGTTTTCGAATACGCGCCAGGCCACGTACAAGCCGCTGCTGAGGGGGGTCTTGCCTCCCACCGGCAGGTCAACCAGTGCCTTCTGTGCCAATTCGACGCTGCTCGTTGGCGGCAGCACGACACGTGCCCGGTCGCGCTGGAAAACCACCAGGCCCACCTGGTCGCGGCGTTGATAGGCGTCCACCAGCAAACTGAAGATGGCCCCCTTGGTGGCTTCCATGCGTTCGCTGGCCGCCATTGACCAGCTGGCGTCCACCACGAACAAAATGAGATTGCCGGTGCGTCTGACCCGGATCTTGCGGTGCAGATCGGTCATCTTCAGTTGGAGCGCCAGGCCATTGTCGATGTCGGCCGCGCGTCGGCGCTGCTGATGCGGCGCCGCTGCCCTCAGCGTGGCATCGAACGCAAGATCCTCAGGGCGGTCCCCGGCCGGAACCGCCCGTATGTACCGGCCTCGTTTCCGGTTGGTCCGGGAATATGAACGCTTGCCTGCCTTCTCCCGGGTCACCTTGTCCAGCGGCGAGGTGACCTTCTGCATGTCGAACTGCTCTCCGACCTCCACCCGTTTCTGGGTACCGGCCTTGTCTCCGGACGACGAACTCTGGGGTTGACTGTCATCGGGCTGAAGGTAGTTGCCTTCGCCTTCCTGCTGTTCGTCAACTACGCCCGAGTCATCGTCCGTTTCACTTTTTTTTCATCGGCGGCCTGTGTGCCTTCGACATCCTCGGTCGCCTGTTCGTCGCTGTCAACCATCTGTTGGGCCTGGGCTTCCGCCGCCTCCAAATTCTTCTGCAGATGGTCCGGATGCAGTCCGGCCTCCATGAAGGGTTGCTTCTTCATGCGGTGCGGAAGCGCCAATTCGGCGGCGGCGTGGATGTCGCGCGTGGTGATCTGCCGACGACCTTCAAATGCCGCCTGTGCGCACGCCGTCTTGAGGATTACGATGTCGGCCCGGTGTCCGTCCACGCCGAAATTGGTGGTCAGCGCAGCTATCGTGTACAGGTCCCGGGCGGTGTACTCCACTTCGTGGTAGCTCCGGCGAGCTGCGATGACCTGTTTGCCAAGCGACGTTTCCCTTTCCTTCCACTCGGACACGAAACCGTCCGGGTCCAGGTCGTACTCCAGCCGGCGCTGGAGTATGGCGACCCGTTCCTCGGCATCCTCGATGCCGGTCACATCCACAGCATGGGCAAACCGATCCAACAGCTGGGGCCGCAGGTCGCCCTCCTCAGGGTTCATGGAACCGATCAGGACGAAACGCGAGGGATGCTGCACGCTAATTCCTTCGCGCTCCACCGTGTTCACCCCCATGGCCGCGGAATCCAGCAGCAGATCAACCACGTGGTCATCCAGCAGATTCACTTCATCGACGTACAGGATCCCCCGGTTGGCGGCGGCCAGTACCCCCGGTTCGAAATGCTTTTGGCCTTCCTGGATGGCCTTCTCGATGTCCAGGGTGCCCACCACGCGATCTTCGGTTGCACTCACCGGCAGATCCACAAAGGTGGTGGTTTTTTCAACCGTGGGCGCTGACGCCGAGTTCGTCGGTTCAAGGCACTGGGAGCAAAGTTGAGCGGGTTGCTCCGGATTGCAGTTGAAAGGACAGTTGGCCACGGCCGTGATGGGAGGCAGCAACGCGGCCAAGCCACGCGCGGCCGTGGATTTGGCCGTGCCGCGTTCGCCCCGGATTAGGACACCGCCAATCTGCGGATTGATGGCGTTTAGAATCAGGGCCCGTTTCATGCGGTCCTGACCGACGATGGCCGTTAAGGGATAGGTGGTGTGCATCGGGCACTTCCGGTTTGCGGGTTCAATACAGTTGGCTAGCGCAATCCGACACGGTTCGGTTTCCGTCCCCGCGTCCGCAACGCAGAGCGCAGTATATAATCAGATTCGCCATCGAAACCCAAAGCACTTTGGATTTGCAACCTGTTTCCGGCGTGCGGCGTAAATAGAACAGACCCTCCATCGAATCCGACTGGTCCCCATGTTCGCCGATGAACAAACCTCAAGACTCCAGGCACGTTGGCTGGCCGCTGCCCGGATTGGCAACGGAGATGCCTACGGCGCTCTGTTCATGGCCTACCACGCAGCCCTGGTGCGATACGCATGGCCGCTGGTGGGAAGCCAGGAGGATGCCGAGGATGTCGTGCATGACGCCTTTTTGAAATCCTGGCAGCGGCTGGACCGGTTCGACGAACGGCGCGGAACCTACGGAACATGGATTTTCGCCGTCACGCGCAATTGCTGTCTCGACCGCCTCAGGGCCCGGAAGCGCCGTCCAACCGCCCAAGCCCCGGATCCCGATGCACAGGCTGATTGGCTTGCCGACGATGCTCCGGATCCTGAACATCGAGCCATGCAGCAGGATCGACAGTCGGCCATGATGGTCAGGCTCGCCATGCTGCCGCCAGCTTATCGGGAGACGTTGGTCCTGTTCTACTGGAACGACTTGAGCGTACACGAAATCGCGCAGGTCACCGGCACCTCCGAGTCGAACGTCAAGTCCAGGCTTAGCCGGGGACGCAGCCGCCTGGCAGACATTCTGCGTCGGGAAATGGGCGTGCGCCGCGAGCACCAGCCGTCGTTGGACGCATTGGACATGCTGTTGGCCGGATCCAGCCAAGTGTGAATTCGGAGCTGCCGGCTGGGCAGCACCGATTGCCTTGAGACATGGAAGTACGAATCGTCCATCCGCGGTTTGAGGAACTGCTGGCCTCCCAGTTGGCAGGTCGTTTGACGTGCGAGGACGCAGCCCGGCTGCAAGAGCACTTGGCGAACTGCAAAACGTGCCGGGCCCGGCAGGCCGAATTGAGGGCGGTATCTTCGGCCATGGGGCGGCTGGAGATGCCAGGACCCTCGAAACGGCTGGAGGCAAGGCTGCGCTCCAGCGTTGCGGCTCTGGATCCGGTGCCTGAACGGTTTCGGCTTTTCAAGCTGGCAATTTTGTTGACGGTTCTGGTCATTCCGCCCTTGTTTGCCTATGCGCGCCTGCTGTTGGGCCTGGTTGGGTTGCCCGATATCACTGCGTTGGGCGCAATTGAAGCTCTGGGATCATGGCTGTCGTATGCATCGCTATGGCCGCTGTTGTACTGGGTGGGGGCCAATGCGGTGGCTCCGATCACCACGCAACTTGCCGAGGCGAATTCCCTACTGCAGTTGGTGATGCCTCCCTGGGTCGCCGCCTTCGCCTGGCTGCTGACGGCCGCGGCAGGTATCGGCCTTGTCTACCTGCGCAATCTGATTGGAAGGCCCCCGGCACCATCGCACGCCTGACGCCTGCTCGTCCCGCGTCCGCTCTTTTGCTGAACCGTCAACGGCGTCCGATGGGTTCGGAACTGCCGGCATCGTACGGAAGCAGCTGCTTTCGAATCTTGGCATAGCGGGACCCGAAGTGGGCCCACCAAGGTCCAACGGTCCCGAACGGAGCTGCCTTCTTCAGTACCGCCCGGAATGCATCGGCATTGTTGTCGAACGCGGGCAGATGGACACCGCAGTGCCCGATTTCCATCGGCATGTGGGCGTCACTCCCGGCCGTAACCGCCTTGCCGTGCCGCTGCGCCAGTGCCAAGGCCCGACGGTTGTCCCCGGGAAACATACAACGGGAGTTCAGAACTTCGACGGCGTCCACTCGTTCAACGATTTCCAACGTGTGCTGCAACCCCAATGCCGAGGAGCGCAGCCTGTCAACAGGATGTGGGATGGAAATCACGGCTCCCTGCTCTTCCAACAGGTCCAGCGTCTTCAACAACGGAAGCCCCTTGGGCACTTCTTCCTTGACATAATACGCGATCACTTCGCCCACATCCGTCCGAACCTCTTCCCCGGGAATGATGAAGTCCGGGTCTCGTTCCCACGCGATTTGGGCACCCAGGATGCAGTTGTGGTCGGTGATTGCGATCCGGTCGAAACCGAGTGCCCGCGCCCGGTCCATGACCTTGTGGATGGGGGCCAGGGAGTCCGGACTGAAGTGGGTGTGCAGGTGCAGGTCAACTTTCATGACGTGATGCGTTGGGGGGGCCAGGGCTCGGACAGCCCGGCCAGGGTCCTTGACCAGTGCAGCAGGTCGGAGTCCCGGCCGAAACCGGCAGCCACCTGAACCCCGACCGGCAGTTGCATTCCGGGAACCCGATCGTCCAGGGCGATGGGAAACGTCGCTACCGGAACACCGGCATGCGTCCAGGGAAGGTTCATGACCGGATCACCGGTGTACGCGAGGCCGGCAGGCGCCACGTCCGGAGCTGCCGGGCTGACCAGCAGGTCCACCCCCGCTGCCACCATGGCACCGCGCAGTTCCGCCTGGATTGCAGCCCTGTTGGCCAGACAGGCCGCGTAACGGTGGTTGTCAACGTGCATTCCGTCCTCGATCAAGGCCGCCGTGCGCGGCCGGTACAGGTGCGAGAAGTTGGCGAACAGCCGCTGATGCCGATCCGCCAAGTCGCGGGCAGTCAGGTCCCTGTGCACGTGGTTGTGTTGCTCGATGTCCAGCAGGGTTGCGACTTCGCGAACTTGGAATCCCGCCTGTTCCATTCGCTCGCACCATGCGGACACCTGGTCGCGCATGTATCCCGATGCCTGTTGCGCATAGGGGCCGGTTACCAGACCCAGCACCGGAGACTTTGACGATGGTGGAGCCATCGCCACCATCGTCAGGGCATTGGCCGCGGCCAGCATGTCTTCCCAGGTGCGGCTGAACAAGCCTACGTGGTCGACGGTCCGGGAAAACACGAGCAGGCCGTCGCGACGGATGGTGCCCAGCGTGGGCTTGTAGCCGGGAACCCCGCAAAAGGCGGCTGGCCGGATTACGGAACCAACCGTTTGGGTCCCGAGGGCAACATCGAAGAACCCGGCAGCGACACCCGCGGCCGAGCCGCTGCTGGAGCCTCCGGGGGTCCTGGACGCGTACCAGGGATTCGTTGTGGGTCCCGGCTCGAAGTAGGCGAATTCGGTGGTGACGGTCTTGGCCGCAATCATGGCTCCGGCCCGAACCAGCCGTCTCACGGCGTTGCCGGTCGCCCCTGACAGGGCCTCAACGGGCAGGGATGTGCCGCCCCGGGTGGGGAGACCGTCTGCATGGAAAATGTCCTTGATTCCGGCCAGCATCCCCCTCAATGGTCCCGCAGGCAGGTCCTTGAGTTGGGATTCATGTGGGTTCCAATCGGAAACCAGGGCCTGTACCACTGGTTCGCGGGCGGCAACCCACGCGGCTTGGCGCGCCATCCAAGCCTCGGCCTTCGCCGCGCTTGGCCAGTCCTGCCCCCTGGCTGGGCGCTGGGGATCAAACAGGGGAGACCCCGACCAGGGCGGGGGCGCGGCAGACACCATGTTTCGCTCAGGTTCCTCTAAAGAACAGTCCGCGCGCGGAAATACACAGCACCGCTGGCCTCGGCCTTGTCCAACGCTTCCGCCGACCCCATGACCACGGTATTGGAAGTTGTCCCCGCCTCCTGCAGGAATCCGGCCAAGGTGCGCACATGCTCCGAACGCGTCTCCAAGATCTCCGCCCGGCGTTGCTGCCGCATGTCGCGCGTGCTGCCTGTAAGGAACCTGGCCAACGCCGTTTGGCCCTGGGCCCTGGGCTGCAGGTCCCGATCCAACGATCCGAACGTGCCGACAATCAGTTGGATCAGATCTTGGTCACTCAGTTCCGCGGAGGCCAGGAAGCCCGGTATCGCGTCATAGACACCCAGGGTTTCGGCAACATTGGGGTCCCGGTAGGAGACGCAGGAAAACTGGCCGGTGTGGCGGTTGTACCCGGCCGAACATCCGTAGGCGCCCCCCTGTTCCCGCACATTGGCCCAAAGCCAGGAAGTGTTGATCAGTCTGGCAGCCACGGCCATCGAACCATGGTGTTCGTACCCCGCTTGCCGCAAGTCGTAGGCCCGTCCAACGAATTGGATAGGAGCCGGCACCACCAGTCCCTCCTCCTCGGGAAACTGCGAGCGCTGCCACCGCTGGCAGGGGCCCGAAGTGTCCGGGAGCCCTTCCAGAACCGGCCGCAACAATTCCCTGAGCCGACTCTGATCGCTGGACGGCGCCGTCACACTGACCAGAAGGTTGTCGGTGGTGAACAATCGGGTTCGTATCTCCTCCAGTACGGCGGCCGTTCGATCCCAGTCGGCGATGAAGTTGTCAGCCTGCGTCCGCATCGACTGCAATGCTGCGATGCCGCCTGTAACTTCGTCAAACCAGTCGGCCTCGCTGTTGTTGGCCGCCAACCGGCAGCCGACAAACGAGTGGCCGGACGGGAGCAGCGACGATTCGGCATGGCTGCGCGCCTGTGTTGCCAATTGCCGGACACGGTCCCGACTGTCAAGCCGGGCCGACCGCAGCATTTGTTCCAACAGATTCACCATGTCTTCCATCTGGTGCACCAGGCACTTGCCACCTACGACCAGATGGGCGGCCGCCTCTTCGCCGTGTTCCTTGCTGTGGAGGTCGGTGGCGGCTCCGATGCCTCCGGTCGTGCCGGAAATCCGACGGCTGAAGGCCACATGGTCCAGTGCACCCGCTCCGGTCTGCCGTAGTGCATCGGCAAACAGCTCAACGTGGTCCAACAACTCCTCAGGCAAGTGGTGCAGGTCGAACAGCAGTGAGACGTATACGATGCCGTTGGTCGCGATGTCATGTGAAAGGTACCGAACCCCGTCAAGGGGAATCTCTTCGCACGGGTACTCCCGCGTCTCCTTGTCGATGTCCGACAGATTCAGAACCGGGAGGCTCGCGAGGGCTTCCGGCGAGTCCGGTTCCGTCTGGTATTGCCTTAACCAGAGGCTGCGATCCCGGATGCCTTCCCGTTCGGAGGCGTCAAGGCACGCCTCCAGTTCGTCCAAACGTTCACGTTCCGCCCGGCGTTGGGCATCCTGGGCTCCCGTGTCAGGCACCAAGCGCACCGTGGACCGGTGGGGGTTGTCAAGCAGGTGGATCCGCAATGGACGGGTGAGAACGTCCGGATCCCACTCTATGCGGTCCCGGGCCTGCTTCAGCGTGTCCTGGAACCCCAGGGTCGCGCTCTGCCGTTTGCCGCCGTGCATCTGCCCGGACAGCATCCCGGCCATAATGGCCAGGCCTTTGGGGAAGGAGGAATTGCCGAACTCGCGGTGGGCAAAGTCCTTGGAGTTGATCACCGCCTCAATCAGGTCGTCGTCGAAGCCTGTGTCCGTCAAGTTGGACAGGGTTTTCTCAATCAGGGCGGTTACGCGGTCAAACCGGTCCGGTTCGACTCCCTCCAGTCCCACGGTGAACATGGGCTGGCGCAGGTCGAACGAAAACCCGCCGGCCACAACCGATTCTCCCAGGCCCGAGTCGATGAGCGCCTTGTACAGGGGGGCGGACTGGCTACCCAGCAAACAACTGGACGTGATGCCAATCAGGAAGCGTTCCAGCGGATCGTCAATTTCGGGCAGCAGCCAGTTGGCCGTGATGAAGCCCTTCTCCGTCTCTTGTCCCGACTCGATTGGAGAGAACGGCAGTTCGACCGTCCGCGGGGTGGCGGCCAGCGAATAAAAGGGCACTCTGGTGTCGTCAGCCCGGAACCTGAACTCTTCGAAGAAGGTGTCCAGTGTTTCCAGGCGCCACCGAGGATCGTCGTCGCCGTAGAAGAACAGCCAGGCGTTGGAGGGGTGGTAATGGCGCGCGTGAAATTCCTTCAGGCGAGGGTAGGTCAGTTCCCTGATCTCATGGGCGACGCCGCCGGAGTCGTGAGCGTAGGGATGATCGTCAAACAGGGAACCGGTGGAAGCCCGCATCAAAACCGAATGGGGGTTGGCCTGGGCCCCCTTCATCTCGTTGTAGACGACTCCCCTGTACTGTAGGGGACCATCCACCTCTTCCAGGTCCAAGTGCCATCCTTCCTGTTCGAAGGCGGCTTCCGTCAACAACGGATGGAATACCGCATCCAGATAGACGGACACCAGATTGCGGAAGCTTCGCAGGTTGAGGCTGGCCACTGGATATATCGTTCTGTCCAGGGCCGTGAATGCATTCAGGAAGGTGTGCATGGAATTGCGCAGCATTTCCAGGAACGGCTTCTTGACCGGATATCGTTCGGACCCGCACAGAACCGAGTGTTCCAGGATATGTGCAATGCCGGACGAGTCGCCGACGGGAGTCCGAAACGAGACGCCGAACACTTTGTTGGGATCGTCCGCGACCGCCGACACCAGGCGGGCTCCGGTCCGGACATGGCGGTACGATTTCAGATTGCAGCCGAGTTCCGGCAACGGGCTGTCCGCCAGCAGTTCAAATCCGTGTTCAATGGTGCTCAAGATACATTCGCCTATTGGATGGGTTTGTTCAATCCGGACGCAACCGCATGATAAAGGCGGTTGCCTCCTCCACGGCCTCGTCACTGAAGGGCATCGGATGGTATTCGCCGGCTCGCCAGAGGTTCATCTGGTCATCGTAGTGGCGGGATGCCGGGTGGCCCGACTGCCCGGTGTTGATGACCGACAGGCAAGCATCCCAGTTGCCAATCTCCATGATCGTCCTATAGGAGGGGGACACCTGCACGAGGGCGGTGGGATCGCCAGCCCGACTCGCGGTCTGCAAAATCGACGTTCCGTCGCCGGGAATGGGATAGGGCCCCCGATTGACGACGGGACCGAGGATGCGCACGCTGCCGAGGATGTGGCTGAAACGGATTTGGTGCACGCGGCCCCACGCCCAGCGGCGTGTGGATTCCCCGACTTCACTGCGCAGCCGGCGCACTGCCCGCGTCAGGGCAGCTGCCAGAAACTGCTGGCGGCTGGTGTTGTTCGGGTTTTCCGGTGTTGCATACCGTGGTGAAGTCGCCTGCGATGTGACGAAGTCCAGGGTTCGAGTGGCGGCCACCCACTTGAAGCCGGAGAAATCGAACAGGGCCCCGGTCACTTGGCCGCGGTAGCGGCCGAGCAAGTCTCCAAGTTGGGGACCAAACAACCCGCTCGTGATCTCGTCGAGCAGGAAGTGGAAAATGATCGCGCCTTGGCTGTCCGGATCCATGCGACTGTTCCAGGCAGCCAGTTGGTTTACGGCGTGCGTCTCGAAGCCCTCGTGCGGCTGCAGCCGCACCACCTCGGCAATCAGCTGCTCCGCGTACAGGCTGTGTGTGTCCACCTGCATCCGGCGCATGTCGGCCACGGTGGCATCGTTCAAGTCGGCCAGCATGTCGTGGATACGCTGGGCCCGGAACCCGGGATCGAATTCGCAACCAAACCAAGGCAGATCTGTGCGATCGGTGGTCCTGTTGTTGGCGTTGACCAGAATTCCGGTTGACGGATTCCAATCGGCCGGCAGTTCTTTGGCCGGTACAAAGCCATCCCAGTCGTAGGCCGGATCCCATCCGGGAGAGGGAATCAATCCCATGCCCTGCCTGCGCCGGGGGTGGCTGCCGACCAACAGGCAGACCATTTCGCCCTGCGTATCCGCCAGCGTCAGGTTCAGCGTTGGCGAATGCCACAACTGCAGTGCCGCTGCTCCGTCGTGACAATTTTGGGCCGTCATCAGGCGCCAAATGGCCGTCAACGTGTGTCCCGGGGCGGCACCGGCCCACTGGAGTGCCAGGTTGGCGCGGTCCAGTTCGGGCACCAGGTCGGAAACCAGCGGTCCATGCCGGGATTGGCGCACTTCGATGACGCGGGGACCGCCCTCCCCCTTGACATGGATCTCTTCCCTGAACGTTTCCATGCGCTGCCACTCGTTCCCGACCAGGCAATAATCGGGACGCTTCGGGTCCACTCGTTCGACGTACAGATCCTGGACGTCGGTGACAGCGTTGGTGATGCTCCAGGCCAAGCCGTCGTTGTGACCAAACGCGATGCCAGGTGCGCCGGGGAACATGGCACCGGCTGCGTTGATGCCGGGTCCCGACAGATGTTGTTCGTACAACGGACAGGGAATCGCCACCTGAAGGTGCGGGTCGTTGCACATGATGGCGTGGCCCGACTCGGTGTGGCGGCCGTGCAGGACCCAGGCATTGCTTCCCTGCCTGCCTTCTCCGTGGGGTAGCCATGCTTGGGCACTCCGATAGGCTTCCCTGAGCGCGGCCGCGGTCCGGGCCACTTGGCTTTGCTCGTCTGCCGTCAGGGATGGATGCACGGGCGGAGTGCCAATTGAGCTTGCCTGTTCCACATCGAAGGCCTGTTCCGGACCAAATCGCTCCAGCATCAGGAAGCGCAGGAGTTCGCTGTCCCAATTCACGCTCATGGACCAGTAGATGACCTTGGCCAGGCCGACCGTGTCCAATGGGGTCCAAGGCTCCGGTTCATAGCGCAAGAGCCGGAACTCGGCAGCCAACTGGCCGGCTCTCTCCGCCATGTAGAGGTTGACTCCCTCGGCGTACCAGTCCAGGACCTTGCGAATTTCGGGATCAAGTACCTTGATCTCGTCCTCCGCGGCCCGCCAGAACCCAATCGTGCGGCTGTAGCGATCGGCATCGAAGGCCGCCTCGCCGAATATCGCGGACAGGGATCCGCGCGCCGTACGCCGCAGCTGCTCCATCTGCCACAATCGGTCCTGGGCGTGGACAAATCCCTGTGCCCGGAATAGATCGGCTGTGGTGGACGCTTTGATGTGCGGGATGCCGTGATGGTCGCGCCGGACAACCACTTCGGCATCCAGCCCCGGACTGCTTGCCTTGCCGGCAAGGTCCGGCACAGGTTTGGTCAGCAGCCACCGGTACACGTACGCCAGGAAACCGCCTGCCACGAGCCCGATGCTGAAAAGCACCAACAATAATTTGCCGATCCAGGCCATCGGTGTGTCGCCTTGCCTTGTTGCCTGTTTTGGTCGTCTGTGTGCGGTCGCCTGTCCGGCATCCTGCCGCCGATTGTCAATGTTGGGGATCAACGGGTACGGGCAGAGGAGCGGGGAGAGGTCAGCCGCAGCGACCAACTGCCATTATGCCTGCTGACGGCGGCTTGACGGGATCAAGCCGCACCCTGGCAGAACGCCAAACACACGGTCTCGGCGGTAAAATCAACCTACAACGACAGGTCAGGGTACGTATCGATGCCACCGGATACCCGCACCAAACACAGGTTGCAACGGCACCCGACTCGCCGTATGCTCGGTGGTGTCTGTGCCGGCGTTGCCGAATTCACCGGTGCCAACTGCTTGTTCATCAGGCTTTTGGCGTTGGTACTGTTCGTTCTGCCGACCGGCGGATTGCTGTTGTACCTGGCCCTTTGGCTGGTGCTGCCTGTCGGAACACAGGATGCCCCGGACCTGCATCCGTCGATCCTGTCCCGCCTGCGTCAGGGGGGTGGTTCGGGAGGCGGTTGACACCGCGGGGTTCGGTGGACGAAACCGACGGTGGGGGGGAGGAACCCCGGCAGGACCGGCACAACCGGGTGGATACCATGCTCAGAAGCAGAACCTTCTTTCAGGAAACCGGGGTTTCCGGCTTCCTGCATCGCGCCTTCATCAAGTCGATGGGGTACGACGATCTGGACGTGGACCGTCCTGTCATCGGCATTTGCAACACTTGGAGCGAACTCAACAACTGCCACAGCAACTTTCCGGAACTGATCAAGGCGGTCCGGCGCGGTGTTCTGCAAGGGGGAGGGCTACCGCTCGAGTTTCCGACCATCTCGCTGGGGGAGATTTTCCTAAATCCGACATCCATGTTCCTGCGCAACCTGGCCGCCATGGATACGGAGGAGATGATCCGCAGCCAGCCCCTTGATGGCGTCGTACTGCTGGTCAATTGCGACAAGACCATTCCCGCGGCCATCATGGGTGCCCTGAGCGCGGACCTGCCCAGCATCGTCCTGTCCGGTGGGCCGATGCTGAACGGTCATTTCAAGGGCCAGACGCTCGGAGCCTGTTCCGATTGCCGAAGGCTGACGGCCGAGTATCAGGCGGGAACCCTTTCCGCCGAAGACTATGCGGCCGTGGAGGACGGAATTGTCCGCAGCCAGGGCCATTGCATGGTCATGGGAACGGCATCGACCATGAACTGTGTGTGCGAGGCGCTGGGCATTTCCCTGCCCGGCAACGGTGCCACTCCCGCCGTGGACAGTCGACGCCTAAGGCTTGGCGTATCCGCCGGACGGAGAATTGTCGAACTGGCCCAATCAGGAACACGGCCCTCGGACCTCCTGTCCCGCGAATCCTTCGAGAACGCGATCACGTTGTTGTGCTCGTTGGGCGGCAGCACGAATGCCGTCGTGCACCTGTGCGCAATTGCCCGTCGTATGGGCCTGGCATTGGACCTGGACCTGTTTGACAGCATCAGCCGCCGAACCCCGATGCTCGCCAGCCTGCGGCCTTCGGGCGACTACCAGATGGAGGAACTGTTTGAGGCCGGCGGAGTCTCGGTGATCCTGCGGCAACTCCTGCCCCTGCTCCATGGCGACGCCCTGACGGTCACGGGCCGCACACTGGGCGAGAACGTGGGGGACGCACCGGAGCCGGACGGCGTCGTGACTGCGCGGCTTGATCAGCCTTTTCAACCGGAAGGCGGGCTCGCGGTTCTGAAGGGAAATCTGGCACCGAATGGCGCCGTCATCAAGCACTCGGCGGCTTCGCCCGCATTGATGCAGCACACGGGTCGGGCATTGGTGTTTCGCGACTACAACGATTTGCAGCGGAGGATCCACGCTCCCGACCTGGACGTTGGCCCACACGACGTGCTGGTGTTGCAGAATTCCGGCCCGGTGGGAGGACCGGGTATGCCGGAAATCGGCAACCTACCCATTCCCCGCAAGCTCCTGCAACAAGGTGTGCGCGACATGGTGCGCATTTCCGATGCCCGCATGAGCGGAACCGCTTTCGGCACGATCGTCCTCCATGTATCGCCGGAAAGCGCGGTGGGCGGCCCCTTGGCGCTGGTTGAGGATGGGGACCTTGTTGAGTTGGATGTATCGGGCCGCAGGCTGGAACTAAAGGTGCCGGAACCGGAGCTGGCACGGCGACGGGCCAGCTGGACCGTGCCCGAACCGGATTTTGACCGGGGCTACGGCCAACTGTTTCTGGAACACGTGACCCAGGCCGAAGAGGGATGCGACTTTGACTTCCTGCATGGACGCACGCCAGTGAAGGCCGGGGAACAACCGAAGCTGTAACCGTGAATGTCACCGCAGTGCCGCAAGGAGCCCAATCGGGATTTCTTCTTGCAAATGGCAGGTCCGGGGCTACAATGCGGCCAGCATCAAGGAGAGGTCGCATAGTCTGGCCGAGTGCGCGGGCCTGGAAAGCTCGTAGGGCAAAACCCTCGAGGGTTCAAATCCCTCCCTCTCCGCACACGTGTGCAGCCCGGGTGGGATGGCACGGTTGCGTCGGCTGCTGGGTCCCGTGCAGCGAACTCGCGTGAACCCCGTCAGGACCGAGAGGTAGCAGCGGTAAACGTTGTTGTTTGGGTGACGCGGGAGTGCCTGGCGGACGGCGCAACCGTGCCATGCCCATTAGGCTGCCGCGGGCCCTGATCAGCGTGATCGACTGACCTGTTGCTTGAGGCGCGCCACGATTTCACCCATTTCGGCCCGCGCCGCGTTGTATTTCGCCAAGGTCGGTTCCGGTTCGCGCAAAGCCTCCAGGACGACAGTCTCCGACGCGACGAACTCGTCGCCGATGTCCGCGATTTCCGCAGCGATGTCCACGGGTATCGTTGACACGCCGTTGCAGTCGCAGTGGAGCATGTCGTTGGGGTTGACGGTGATGCCCCCGACCCGAACTGGAACGTGGATCTGGGGAAAATGGCAGTAGCCGTGGGCCGCGATCGTGCCGCTGGTGAATACCGGGAATCCGATGTCCCGAACCTGGTCGAGGTCGCGACCCGCACCGCTTGTAATGAGACCGGCAGCACCAAACGTCTGGTAGGTGGTGCACATGACCTCGCCAAAAGTGGCTGCCACCGGCGGGTCATCCACGTCCTGAAAGACCACGATGGGCGGTCCGGAGAGGGATTCGAACAACTCGACCTGTTGATGGATGCCGCTGTAACCGTCTTCCGACGCCGGGAAGCTGTCGGACCTGAAGGTGGCGGTGGCGGCGAAGCCGACGATGGGCCCCATTTCAGGGAAGGCGGCCTCGATGCGGGCATCCATGTAGCCGGTGTTGCGCGGACGCACATCGAACAGTTCGATGATGTTGCAGATGGTGGGGGTGTCGAACGTGGTCAGCTTTTCCAGTACGGAACTCGACAGCATGGGATACCTCGCTTTGGCATGGTCGGCGGACGCCGGTCGCACGGAATTGTGCTTCAGCGCCGTGCATTAGCCAAAAGCACAGTTGCGGCCGGATGTCCGGGATAGCGGAATTCAGTGGAGAAAGAGGGTTGTTGCCATGCCCTCGGAGAGTGACACTGTGGCTCGCCAATCCTTGCCTGAGCGCGTATGTAAAATACTTCCGTAGTCTCCGCAGTAGCGGCCCACCACCGTTTCCTAGTCCCGCAGAGCAAGCTCGTGTCTGCATCTGCCGAGACAATCGCCGGCTCTGCCTCAGATCGGACAAGCAGCAAAATTTCACATGACCAAAGTAGCGGTGACGGGCACCCAGTACTGTGGCAAGACGATGTTCCTCACCTCTTTGCTGTGGCAGTTGGAGGAGTTGGACGAGACACGATTCCATTTGCCCGACGGCGTCGCCGTCCGAGGCTTTCACCCACAGAATGTTCGAGAGCGCGACGAAGTCTTCCCCCTAAACCGCTTCCGGAACGTACTTGCACGGGAGTACAAGTGGCCCGAGAAGACCAAGGACACCTACCACGCCCGGTATGAATTCCATCACAGCGGCCGATGGCGCATTCGGAGCCGACAGACGGTGGAATTCCTCGATCTGCCTGGCGAGCGCATCGCGGATGTCGCCATGGTGATACATAAAGACTACGAAGAGTGGTCTGACCACCTGCTCGATCACCTCTCTCAAGACACATTCGGCAGGGAGGTGGTTGCGCAATTCAGAACTGCGGCCGCCAGTCCTGGAACAGGTGCCAGAGATGTCGTGTTGGCCTACCGGCTCGCATTGGCGCGTCTCATCCTGGCCTACAAGCCGCTCATATCGCCGTCGGTTTTTTTCTTGGATCGCACTGGGAATCTCGCACGCGACGCGGATGAGACCAAGTTGGTCGAATCGCGCCGTTGCGGCTTGGATGAAGAACGCGAGTTCGCGCCGTTGCCGAAGGACTTGAGAGACGCGAATCCGGAGTTGACGGGTGAGATGCAGCGCCACTACCGGGAATATCGAAAGGAGGTGGTACTGCCCTTGTTCCGGGATCTGATGTCCGCTCAAAGTCTTGTGGTACTGATCGACATCCCATCGATGTTGATGGCTGGGGACCAGCGCTTCTGGGATGAGCGTCAGATTGTGGTCGACCTGCTGAGGGCAATGTGCAGCGACACAAACTCTGCCCGCATCCTCCGGACGCTGCGGCTCAAGAGTTCGCTGAAGCGCGTCGCGTTCGTGGCCAGCAAATCCGATCTGGTGTTGGAGGACGACCTTCGGGATGGCAGGCTGCTCGCGTTGCTCCGGTCAATGAACACCCGCGCGGCCCAGCAAATCTGGCCATCGGTTGAAGTGAGGTGGTTCACCTGTAGCGCGTGCGTCTCGACCCGACCCGGCAGCAGGCCAAACACGTTAGTCGGACAGACGCAGCCAGGTCCGTACACTTCAGAGCGTCATTCGGCGGAGGTTCAGGTGTCACGGCTTCCGGAGGAGTGGCCACAGGCATGGAAGCTGGGCGACTACCGGTATCGACACTTCTGGCCCCGAGTGCCGGAGAACTTTATGATCCCGCCGCGCCATCGGAACCTCGACGACATTTTCAAATTTGCGGTTCTGGGTTAATCACCATGGCTGAGACGCCGCGCAACCACGACCAAGCACGATCCGCGACTCCCGTGCAAAGACCTGCCGTTGCCGAGAGCGAACCGCAGCGCGACGGCGACTACGGTCTCGGCATTCCCCCATCCACCGCCGGTGAAGGTCGAGTACCTCCCAAAACCGAGGTTGAGGAACGGGAACAAGCGCGAACGCTAGTTCCCAACCTTGGATCTGATGTTGCCGACAAGGATCTGCTGCGCGACGGCGACCATGGTCTTGGTAGGCCTCCACCCACCACCGAAAGAGGCCGGGAGCTGACCTCGGGGGAGAACAGGCAACGCGATCGCCAGGAAAAGGAACAGGACCAAGAACAGATTCGCCGAGAGTTCGAACGGGTCCTGCAACAGCAGGATGCGGGTCGATTCCGGTTGCCGAAATCCATACTCAACTTCCTCAGCTGGACCTTTTTGGCCACAGCATCGGTTCTGGGGCTGCTGCTCATCGGGCAAGGCGCGGCAGCCGTTGGTCACATCCAGGTTTTGCCGACACCGTTGGACTGGATAGCCGGAATAGCCGCGGGTGGTTTTTCCCTCATCCTCATTGTCTTGGTCGTGCGTCTCGGGTGGGCACTCATGCGTCTCCGCCGCAGTCCTGCCGTGAATCTCGCAGGCCTTCAGGCCCTGAACGAGCGTCGGCGGTGGCAGAAACTCGCGATCGTCCATGCCGATCAGGCACGGTTGCAGTTACGGGAGTACCTAGTAGTGCAACGAACCTTTGAAAGGTAGAATCGCGGTGTTCGGATTCCCTCAGCCCAGGCCCTGCCATGTCCCCGGCCGCCGCCTCCGTCTCCCTGCCCGACGTGTCCCTGCGCCGCGCCGACATCGCGTCGGTGCGCCGGCGGCTGCGGGCCTACCAGGCGCGCTATGCGCCCTTCTTCGGGCGCCGCGAACTGCAGGGCCACCTGCACGCCTACCTGCAGGGGCTGCTCAGCGACGAGCCGCGCAAGTCGATCGAGCGCATGGTCCTGCGCCTGCGCGGGGCCGACCCCAATGCGGTGCGCACGCAGCAGCTGTTCCTGCGCAAGGCACGCTGGGACGACGCCCCCCTCCTGGCCGCGCACCGGGAGCTGGTGGCGGCGACCCTGGGCGAGGACGAGGGGGTGCTGGCGGTGGACGGCACCGACATGCCCAAGGACGGGACCGAGTCGGTGGGGGTGGCGCGGCAGTACTGCGGCCAGCTGGGCAAGCGGGCCAACTGCCAGGCGGCGGTCTTCGCGGCCTACCTGGGGCGCGGGGCGGCGGCCCTGGTGGACCGGCGGCTGTATCTGTCCCAGGCCTGGGTCTCGGGCGAGAGCCATGCGCAGCGGCGGCGGCGCACCGGGGTGCCGGCGGACCTGCCCTTCCGCACCAAGCCGCAGCTGGCCCTGGACATGCTGACCGCCCTGGTGGCGGAGGGTTCGCTGCCGGTGCGCTGGGTGACCTGCGACGAGGGCTTCGGCTGCAGCCACGCCTTCCTCGACGGCGTGGCCGCCCTGGGACTGGGCTACCTGGCCGAGGTGCCCCGCAACACCCAGGTCTGGACCGCGCGTCCGGAGACGGGCGGCTCCCCCTCGCGCCCGCTCTTCTCGGCCCCCTCGCAGGAGGTCGGCGCCGTGGCCGACCAACTGCCGCCCGCGGCCTGGCGGCCCTTCGTCCTGCGGGACGGGTCCAAGGGGCCCCAGGCCATCCTCGGCGCGGTCCTGCGCGTGGTGGCCCGGCGCGGCCCCGAACCCGGTCCCGACGTCTGGCTGCTGCTGCGCCGCAACCCCGCCACCGACGAACTCAAGTGCTACCTCTGCAACGGCCCCGCGGACATGCCCGCGGAGCGGCTGGTGTGGCTGGCCGGCCTGCGCTGGCCCATCGAGCAGTGCTTCCGCGACGGCAAGCAGCTCTTCGGGCTGGGCGACTACGAGGGCCGCAGCTGGCAGGGCTGGCACCGCCACGCCACGCTCGTCATGCTGGCCCATTTCTTCGTGGTGCGGGAGATGCTGCGGCTCAAAAAAAAGCCCCCGGCCTGACCGTGCCCCAGACCTGCCTGCTGGTGGATGCGGCCCTGCCCCGCACCGGCTCCCCGACCGACCGCGCCTGCGCCATCGTGGACTACCGCCGGGCCCGCAACGCGGCCGCGCGCCGCGCCCATGCCCAACGCCGGCGACGGTACTGCGCGTACCTGTTCCGGCACTATGAAGTTTCGTTGCACTACTAGAGGAATTCGAAAGCGAGAAGGCACATCCTCATCTGAACGACGACGAACGAACCCGGCTGAAGAACGCGCGGCACTATCTGCTTGAGGGCCCACAGGCACTGTCTGCCTCCGAATGGCTGGAAGTGTTCAACGAACGGTTCCAGGCGATTCTCGATGCGGTTGCCGCGCGGCGGGTTCGATCGCATGCGGTCAGGGTTGGTATTGGAACTGCCGCGTCCCGGTTCCCTCTGCTTGATCAGGCGATTGTGTTGTCCACGTGCATGGCAATGCTTCGCGAGCTGTTGGCACTCTACGGCCTACGGCCCACCACGTTTCAGGCAGCGCTGCTTCTGGCACACTCGGTGATGGCGACTTACCTGAGTGGTGCGTTGCAGGATGTGACCGATGGCCTTTCGGAGAGTGGCCCTTTGCCGGACATCATGGAGGACATAACGGAAGGAGTTGAGGGAGTTGAAGAGGTTGGAGCCGGCATTGTTGGCAATCTGGCAGCTGGAGCAGCTCCAGTCGTCGGCAAATTGTTTGAACGTACCACCGAAGGTGCCATCAACGGCATCCTCGTCTGGCGCCTCGGTAGCAGTGCCATCAAGCAGATTCAGCCCGTTCGGCCGGCGAGATGACGGATGACGGCGGCCGCGAGTCGCTGTTCACATAGCGCCCCATGGCTCGGTGACGGGGTCACGGAAGACAGGCTTCGGGCGCGCCTATTTCCTGCACCTGTTGGCTACCTCCATGTCCCGATGGAAACGAACAGGGCTTGTTCATGCGCAGGGATGCCGATGGCAAGTTCGGATCACTGTCAACGAAACTACAGCAGTGCCGCGGAGCATGGATCTTTGACATGCCGTCACGAGGTCACTATGAAGGCACTCCATAGGAACGTAATGGCCCGAGAGTGCTTGACCTGGGACCGAAGACGGAGGCGGGACTATCAACTTCCTGCATCTGATGGCCACCATCATGGCTTGCCCCCAAGCGAACAGGGCTTTCATGCTTGGAGACACCCGTGTGGGACTCGGACCAACACAACACTGAAACGGTCCCGAATCCGGTCGCGCCACGGTCGTTCGTTGGTAACATGTCACCCTGACAAATCGGGCATCCAATGCCGGTTGGCGGCATGTCGGACGGGACGGAAGGAGACATCAGCATGAAGACCAAAGCCAATGTTGCCTTGGTTAGGGGCACGGATCGGCGAGCCTGTGCGTTTGAAGCACTCGACCGGGTGAGGGAAGACGTTGAGCCGAGTCTGCACGAGGATGTGCTGCTCAAGCCCAACTTCCTGTCGGACTCAATCCAGCTCGCTTCGTCCCACGCCGACACGGTCCGCGGCGTCCTGGATTTCCTGCTTAGTTCCGATACGCCGCCCCGTCGGGTGTTGATTACCGAAGGCAGCGCGGGATCGACCCTCGACGCATTTCAGCGATTCGGCTACGCCGAACTTGCGGACGAGTATGACGTGGACATCGAACTCTTCGATCTGCACCAAGAAACCCGCTGGCGCGAGATGACCATCTTCACCGCCGGCGACCGGGTCCGGACCGTACGCATGCCGCGGACGCTCCTGGACGCGCCGTGCACGTTCAGCCTGGCCCGGGCCAAAACCCACGACGTGTGTGTGGTGACGCTGTCCCTGAAGAACATGATCATGGGCACCATTGCCCAAGAAGATCGGGTACTGATGCACGGGTTCCCGTCCCACCCGGAACGACGCCAACCCGTCGAGGCCAAGTACCTCAACGTCAATCTGATTCGACTTGCCCGTTACCTGTCCCCCGATGTTTCGGTCGTGGATGGTGTAACTGGGTTGCAAGGCAATGGCCCCGGTGGAACCAACCAGGCGGATCTGGACGTAGTGGCCGCAGGCGTTGACGTGTTCGCAGTCGACGCGGTCATGACCGAGGTGATGGGGTTCGCCCCGGAACTCATGGGCACCCTGCACTACGCCCGCAAGTATCGGCTAGGGTGTACCAGGCCGGAGCAAATCAACGTCCTGGGGGTACCCGTCGCGGACGTGGCCACTCGTTTCCAGCCGCACGAGTCGACGCAAAAGCAACTGCAGTGGCAGAAACACAACGCGGACGCCCTCTTGGCGGCTGCCTAATCCAATTCGCGCATCCGCGGTATCCCTGCACACTTGAAACCGAGGTGAACACACCATGAAATACACCATGCAGACCAGGATTGGCGAACTCATCAACGATGAGCGCGCCAAGCAAATCCTTGAACGTCATATTCCGGGAGCTACTTCCCACCCGCAACTGCACATGGCGTTGGGCATGACCTTGATGGAAGTGTCCACCTATCCCGAGGCAGGTTTGACCCAAGCGAAGCTCCAAGCGCTGTTGGCGGATCTGAATCGCGAGGATGCGGCCTGATTTCATGTCCCGGTCAGTTATGGTATCCGGGACTTGACGAACCACCGTTCCATAGCCTCCGGCCAGAACTTCCCCAACCTGGAGGCGGTCAGGCGGGCGCTGAGCAGTCGCGTCAGGCGGTTGCCCGGCAGTCTTTGGGCCCACGGCCTAGACAATCGAACCAATATTCGGCCGGTCCATGGCTGGCCGTTGTGGCTGGTGCCACTCCTTCTTGCGTCCCAGTTGATTTCGCCCGGTGGGCTGTGGTTGGCGTTGGCAATCGCATTGGTGCTGATTTATGGGGCTGCCTACGCCTGGGTTCGGATGCAGATTGTCCATCTCGGATTTGAATGTGTGTTGCCCGACAGCTTGACGATGGTCGGCGACGAAGTCGAAATCCAGTGTCGGGTCACCAACCAAAGTTCCCTGCCGATCATCTGGTGCGAATTCCTTGACTCGGCCGACCCGCGTTTCCGATTTGCGGCCAACAGAGTGGTGGCTTGTCCGAACAATGCCTCCACCGAATGGACTGAAACAGTTCTGTGCCAAAGGCGCGGTTGGCTGCGCCTTGGACCGGTTCGACTGAGACTGGGTGATCCCCTGGGCTTGATGGAAGGCACCAGGATGTTCGTGCAGCAACACGAGATCCTGGTGTATCCCCGCATTGTGCGGTTGCCGGAGTACAGCCTGGTCCAACAGATTCAGAGCGGAAGCTGGCGCCAGCGACGACGCCTTCAGGGCACGGTCAAGGCCCCAATCCTGCGCGAATACACTCCCACCGACAGTTTGCGCCAAGTCCACTGGCCGTCCACGGCGCGGCGCGGGGAACTGACAGTGACCGAACTCGAAACCGAACCCGGGGTCAGCATGACGGTCGTACTTGATCTGAAGGATTCGGCACATGTCGGCGACGGGCCGACGGGCACTCTCGAGTTTTCCATCATGATCGCCGGGAGCCTGGTCGCCCAAGTACTCGACACACGCGACCAGTCTCGCTGCGGCCTTCTGTGCGCAGGCTCGGACAATGCGATCGAGGTGATTGCACCGGCACAGGGTCCGCGTCTGCTTTGGCATGTAGTCCATGCCCTTGCAGGAATCACGCCCGGCCAAGTGACGTTGGCAAGTCTGCTGAGCCGGACCCGCAGGGAACTGAGCCAGGCCCGAGGCAACTCCGTCATGGTAGTGACGGCGTTCCCCACCAATTCCGAACAGGTGGGTTTGATGGAGGCCTGGGTTTCGGAACTGGCATCCCTGCAACAGGCCGGAGTGGCCTGCGGCGTGATCCTTTGCCGGTTTAACTCAGATACACCGGATGTCACACTGCCCAGCCCGGTCGAGACGGCTTTGGCCGCGTTTGAACCCAGGATTTTCGATACCTCGGCAGAATTTGAACCGGTATTGACCCATCGGCGCCAAACCACCCGTTACATCACTACGCCTTTCGGCCGCACCGTGGCTGTGACGGAACAGGAGCTGGTTGGATGACCGTGCTCACATCGGATCGGGAACTCGCGGGCGATCAGAAGCGGAACGCAACGTTGGGCCGAAGGCTTCAGGACCTCTTTGATCGGTGGTACAGGCCGCAAACAGGGCGCATGACCGTATTCCTGCTGGCTGCACTCCAGTTGGGCATTTCGTCGGTACTGCGGTCCACCGAGTGGGTTGACTTCGACACTGCAAGCCTCGCACCGGAGTGGTTGACTGTCGGCGGGATGCTCGCTGGTTGGCTGACCGTCCGCGTCAGGACGCGGACTTCGGGTCGGCTGACCAGGGTGGCTGGCCCAGTGGTTGCCGCGGGAGCCATTCTGCTGGGTTGCCTGCTACTGATTCAACAACTGACCGGGATCATAGGCAGGATTTCGGATTGGTCTCCCACCTTTGCCGACAATACGACCGTGGCCGTTATGGCAATGGAACTGTGGTCGCACACCGTAGCGGAAACCGGGACTTCACTGGAGGGATTGAGCAGTCGGATTGGTTTCTGGCTGCAAGGCGTTCGAGGCCCGGGTGCTCAACAGGACGACCTGATTTTTATTGGCATTTGTGGATTGGTCCTGTTTCTGGTGGCGTTCCATGCCACTTGGATGACTTTGTCTGAACGTCCCATCCTGTACGGCCTGCTGCCATCCGTGACGTTGACCGCGTTCATCGTGTTTTACAGCCAAGGATCCAGATTGAGTGCAGTCGCCTACCTGGCCGGCATGTTTCTGCTGTACGCGTGGCAGGGGCATCGCCATCAAAAGGCAACATGGGACAACCGCGGAATGGACTACCCGGAAAGCCTGGTCTTCGATGGGGCCGTGGGTTCGCTTGCCATGTTGGCGGCGATGGTTGTTCTGGCGTCGGTTGCACCTTCCATCAATCTCCGCGAAATCCAACAGTGGGCCAACTCGATCCTCCATCCGGTGGACGCGGTCACCACCGACGTGGGCAGCCGCATGTTTCCGGAGATGCAGAGCAAGTTCCACGGCCGTCGCCAGTCTGAAGCAGGTGGCTTGCCCAATTCCTTTCTGCTTGGCGCGCCGCCGGACATAACCAACAGCCTGGCACTGACGGTGACCACCAGCAGCATGCTTGACGAGTCGGCCGGCTTCTACATGCGGGCCAAGACGTTTCGGCACTATGACGGACGCGGATGGTCGAATCCCGACAGCTGGCTGGATGCCCGAGTTGAGCCCAACGCGGACCTGGACCCGTCCTTGTATCCGCATGTACTCCCGGTCTGGCAGTCCGTCACGCGCCACAATCAGTCGTTGCTGCTGTACGCGATTCCCGAACCGGTCCGCGCCACGATTCCGCTTTCGCCCGAGCGAGATGCAGGGGGGGAGGCTCTGCTCTACCGCGCCGGTGGCCAGCCCAGCTACAACGTCCTGTCCCACTGGCCCCGGCTGGGTGATGACATCCTGGCATCGGTGACACTGGACAGCGTCAGCGAATCAATCGACGAAGCCCTGCATCCATACCTGCAATTGCCGGACACCGTCAGCTCGCAAACCGAGGAACTCGCCTCCCGGCTCGGAGCGGGGCACACCGCACTGTACAGTTTGGGACTGGCGGTTGAGGCGTATCTCCGGGAATATCCGTACGACCTTGAGGTCAGCCTGCCAGGGCCTAAGGTGGAGGATGTCGCCCACCATTTCCTGTTCGACCTCAAGCGCGGCTACTGTGATTACTACACTACGGCGTTTGTGGTGTTGATGAGGCTTGCCGGCGTACCGGCACGGTTTACCATCGGATACGCGCCCGGATACTTGGAACCGTACACTGAGGAGTGGACATTCACCGACGCCCAGGCCCACGCGTGGCCGGAGGTGTGGTTCCCGGGCCTGGGATGGATTCCCTTCGAACCCACTGCCGGGCGAGCCGGCCTCGACCGTTCCTTCGTTACCCCGGTCGAACTTCAGGGCAGCTTGGCAGATGGCACAGCGTTGGAAGATGCCGGTCCGCCCGTGCCGTTGACCGGCGGTTTCACTCCCCAATCCCTGTTTTGGCTCGTGCTCCTGGTACCGGCGGGATACGTTGCCTGGCTGGTGTTTGAGCGGCGGAGCCGCGGGGATGCTTGGCTTGCCCTGTTGGGATGGGGTGCACGCATTGGTTCACCAAAGCGTGCGGCGGATACCGAGACGGAGTACCTTACAGCGATGGACGAGGTCCTGAGAGCCGAACGCAGGGTATCCGCCGACGCATACCGTTTCCTGCGCAGGGCTCTGAGTGGGGTGGCAACGAACATCGTCCAACTGCGATATGCGCGGTCGATTGATCCTGCATGTGAGGAGGAGTTGGACGACTATGTTCATCTGATCGTCAACAGGCTGCAACGACTTTGGATTCGCCGTAAGCTGAGGGTATGACCCGGCATGTGCCTGGTAGCCCTCTCCGAATCGGCGGAAAGGCCTGGGATGTGCTGCATGTCGGACGCAGGAAGCCGGGTTTCTACGCGAACACCAAAAAATGCATTGTGAGTTGGCCCTTGCGCTGACCCGCCGGCAGCATGGCTCCATGCCGCCGGTCGAATGTCCGTGCACCGGATGGACTGTATCGCCTTGCAGGACCACATCGAGGTCGGATTGGGGGATAACACATGAAATCTTGGCATGAATACGTGCCGGAACGGTATCGAGTTGCCACCGGGTTGTTTCTGGTTCCCGTCGCCTTGCTGCTGGTGTTGGCTTTCCTGAACTGGCTGTTTCCCAAGCCCAATCGATAATCGGACAGTGGTTAGAATCAACAAACCGGCAACCTTCGCAAGCCGCATGAGGGCCGGGGTCGGTACAAGCACCTCCACGTCCCGCGGCGGCTGATTTTTCACGCAACTGCAGGCAAACCTCCATGATTACCGACACCCAGAAGCAGGAGTTCATCGACCGCGGTTTCCTTCGGTTGACCGAAGTGGTACCGCGCACGATGTGCGACGAGGCCCTGAGGGCTATCAATCACTCAATTGGGCACGTGGGCAAGACCGGAGGCGACCCCGCGCGCTTTACGGTCGACCAGTATTGTTACGAACTGGCGGGCCAGCCGGTCATGACAGACGTTTTCAACCGGACCGGGGTTCGCCAGGCAGCGGAAGGCCTAATGGGGGAAGGTTGCATGCTCCCGGTGGAACGGGTGCAGATCGCACCGCGGTTCCCGATGGCCCTTAATGAGGGACCACCCGACCAACACGGCCACATCGACGGCATCGGAGGTGGCAACAACGGAACGGCCAAAGGCAAGTACATTCGCTCTTTCACGTTGTTTGCCGTTGTGTATCTGGCCGACGTGCCGGAAAGGGAGGCGGGCAACTTCACCGTATGGCCGGGTTCCCACCGGGAACTGCAGGCATACTTCCGGGATGTCGGGCACGAAGTCCTCAGCCAGGGGGTGCCCCACATTCACCATGCGCAGGATCCGGTCATGATCACAGGCAAGGCCGGCGATGTTGTGCTTGCCCACCACCTCATGCAACACGAGGGTGGCTACAACCTCTCGCCCAACGTGCGGCACGCCCTTATCAGCAGGTTGCGACACCGCGACTGGGTGGCGCCCGGTTATGATGCCTACACGAATATCTGGGACGAGTGGATTGGGCTGCAGGAGTATCTTGATTGAGCCGGCAGACAACGGCTGGCGCATTTTGGGGGAACTCTACACAGGCCCAACTGCACAAAGGGAATGCCAAGTTCCGGCCATGCCCTCCGTGCAACCGGATGTGGACCCCAGGTTCAGCACACCCTCCCTGCTTTACATAACGCTCTTCGCATAATCTAAGTCCCACGGCACCGTTCGAGCGGGGGCGTTGGGAGTCCTCGGTCCACAGAGTGGGGCTGTGTCAACGGTATCCGAGTGGCTGCGGACTGGAAGGTGTCATTGTTCGTTGTTGTCGGACTGTGCCGACTGCGCCGCAAGGTATTCGGCGAACCCGGCCAGCACTTGGGGGTTCAACACATCGGGCACAAACGCAGCAACGTCATGGATGGACAAACCTTCCGAGAGGCCATATCCAATCACCATGCGGACTTGCGGGGCTTGTGCAACGGGGCCCAGACCTTCCCACAGTCTCTCGCCGAGAATCCCTAGGACCATCGGCAAGGGTGTCTCCAGGTCCAAGGGAAACGGTCCACCGTCCGCCGTCGGCCAGGCTGTGTCCAGTTCATACACAACCGTACTTCGGATATCCCTGGAAGATGCGCCAATGTCCAGTCGATACCGGCCCGGCTCGGCCCTCCAATCCTCGGCACGGACATCGTAGTAGGACAGGTCGCGGCCCGACAGGTGGAATTCAACCCTCCGTGTTTCACCCGGTTCCAACTCAATTCGTTCAAAGGCCTTCAGTTCCCGGGGTGCGCGAGCTACTTGGGAATTGTTGTGTCCCACATACAGTTGGACCACTTCGGCACCCGGACGAGCACCCGAGTTGGTCACCTCTACAAACACATGCAAGCCCTGTTCCCCGTCATGCGGCGAGCCTGCGACATGAGGATTGGAATAGGTGAAATCCGTGTAGGACAGCCCGTGTCCGAATGGAAACAGGGGCGCCAGGTTCCGTGTGTCGTAGTGGCGATAACCGACGAACAACCCTTCACCATACCGAACCTGGCCCTTCTCGCCCGGATAGTTTACATAACCAGGCGTGTCGGCAATGTGCTTCGGCAACGTCACCGGCAACCGGCCTGACGGATTGGCGATCCCCAAAAGGACATCGGTCAGCGCATTGCCAAACTCCTGTCCGGGAAACCATGCAAACAGGACAGCTGCCACTTCGTCGATCCAAGGCATGTGGATCGGTGAACCGGCGTTGACGACGACGATCGTCCTCGGATTCCGTGCAGCCACCGCCGAAACCAGTGCGTCCTGCTCGCCGACCAGGTCCATGTGGCCGCGATCGTGGCCCTCGCCTTCCCAATCCTGATTCAAGCCAACCACTACGATGGCAGCATCGGCTTCGGCCGCGTCGTTGGCGGCCAGTTCAATCGCGTTGTCCGGCAGTGGCGGCGCCACTCCCAAGCGCAAGCCGGCCACCGGTGTTCCTGGCATGCACATGAACTCCAAAACGACCTTGGTAGACGATCTCGCCTCAAAATGGCACTGGGCCCGTTTTTCAGGCGAGCCCATGCCGAAGAACGTGTCCCCCTGCTCGTATTCCTCCCACAGGTTGACAACTGGATCGCCGCCTACGTACAACCGGCCCAGACCCAACGTGTACAGGCCGAATTCATGTGTCCCGGTGTCCCTTGGCGTGAAATCAAAGGAAACCCGGGCGCTGAATCCCGGCTCGACGCCGTCCGGCAGATGGCCAAACCAGAAGATCTCCGACGAATCGCGCGACTCGATAGCAGTCGGCCGGCCTTTGAAATCGGGGTGGTTGAAGTACTCGATTGTCAGGCTGGAGGATCCGTTGTCAACCATCTCGGCTTCCACCAACGGGCAGAACCGATGGTTGGCACATCCCTGGGTGTACCGAATCTCGGTGGTGTCGCCTAGAACTTCCCGTATGGCCTCCAACGGGTTCGAGGTGTAGGGCGGCTTGACCATCGCGCTGCCGCCACCCATGAGACTGCCGGTCCTGGCATTGGGTCCGATCACCGCGATGCTGTCGATTTGGTCCGTCTCCAACGGCAGCGCCCCGCGGTCGTTTTTGAGGAGGACAAAGGACTCGGAAGCGGCGCGGCGCGCCAAGGTGCGGGTACCAACTTCATTGCGTGATGTTTCGGCTCCGAATGTCTTGCCGTCCAACACACCAGTACGCCCGGCCAGCCGAAGATAGCGTCTGGCCTTGTCGTCAAGGTCCGCGTCGTTCAGTTCTCCCGCTTCCAGGCGGGGAAGCAGGGATGTGCCCATCATGATGCCCGGACCCGGCATCTCCAAGTCCAATCCCCCCTCGAAGCAACCCACGGTTGACTTGGTTCCAAACCAGTCGGACATGACAATGCCGTCAAAGCCCCACTCGTCCTTGAGAACATCCGTGAGCAGATATCTGCTGGAGGCGGCGAACTCCCCATTGACCTGGTTGTAGGCGGCCATGCAGGCCCATGCTCCTCCCTCCTTGAACACGATCTCGAATGGAAGCAGGTAGATCTCCCTCAGGGTCCTTTCGTCTACAACCACATCCAGGGTCATTCGCTGGTATTCCGAGTCGTTGCAGACATAGTGCTTGGGACAAGCGGCAACGCCCCCGTCCTGCAATCCCCGTACGTAGGCCGATGCCAGCTTGCCCGAGAGATACGGGTCTTCCGACAGACACTCGAAATGCCGGCCGTTGAGCGGAGTGCGATGGATGTTGATGGTGGGTGCCAAGAGCACCGACACACCCTTGGAGGCGGCCTCCAAGGCCAATTCGCCGCCAATCCTGACCAGGAGTTCCTGATCCCACGTGGCTGCCAGAGCAGAACCGCAAGGGAAACAGGCGGAGGTCTGGTCGCCACCAAACGTGCCGCGGGCTCCATTGGGGCCGTCTGAAACCTTCATCGCCGGCAGGCCGACTCTTTCCACGCCGCCAATGCTCCAGAGGGTTTCCCCGGCAGTAAGGGTGGCTTTCTCTTCCCGGGTCAGCTGGTCAAGGATTTGTTCGATTCGATGTTCCATTGCGGCACTCGGTTGGTGGTGGAGGTAGATTGGAATCGCGTTTAGGACAAGGTCCCGGTCTGGTTCAGTGGAAGGTTGTCGAATGCGCCGAAGTCCTGGGCCACGAAATCGATCAGGCGAATAGCGAAGGCTTCAGGGTTCTCGATCATCGGCGAATGTCCGGCTCCGCGGATCACCTCGAGGTTGTTGGCCACGGCAATCGAACGCAGGGTGACCAAGGCCTGTTGGTAGGAAACGATGTCGTCGTCATGCCCCCTCATCAACAGTACAGGCGTTTGAAGCTGACCGATTCTGTCGGCCACCGACCACCGCTCCAGGGCTCTGGTCAGGCCGTCAATTGACCTCCCGTCAATTCTTGCTGCGTCGTCGACCAGAAGTTCGAACCAAGTTCGGTTCGAGGGGACATCCAGGTCGAGGTTTGGCATCAGGGAAGCGATAATCGTTGACATAATCGAGCGATCCTGCCGAGCAGTCTGCAGATGCCGATACAACTCGGGGGGGCTCTTGACACCGTGCAGAGGTGGATTGCTACACAGTACCAGGCTGTTGACCAAATGGGGGTGGGAGATGGCAAACTCCAGGGCTGCTGCGCAGCTGGTCGAATGAGCGACCAAGGCCAAGCCACGCAACTTCAAGGCGGTTGCGAAATCCGAGAGAAAACGAACCTGTGACTGCACCGAGTACAGGTCGTTTCCCAAGGGGGTCTGACCACACCCGGGGAGGTCCGGCGCCACGAGCCGCATTTCGGGGGGCAGGATGTCGAACAGGGGTTGCCACCACCGTTTGGTGGCCAGGTTTCCGTGCAAGACGAGCACAGTCTCCTCATCCGCCGTCCCTTGGTCCCAGTAGGCAATGTCTTCCGCAGCCCTTGGACGTTCAATGGTCAGGGTCTCGGGCATGAAACACGATACTCCGGCGGCCGGGCATGAAAACGTTGGACACGCGCCGCCAACGCGATGTCCAACCAGGACTGAATGTAGCACTCCTGCTGCGCGATCGGTTGGTCGGCAAGACACTGCTGGCTGCAGAATCTCGTTGTCAGTGCACCGCCACCGCGTAGGAGCACCTTTCCAATGCCGCAAACGCTGTTGGACTTCGCCATCAGTCTGTTGACACCTTTCAAGCCCTATAATTACCATTATACGGCTATTTACATCCAGGCACAGCAGAGCAATCGGAACGTGGAGGCCGGCGCGCTCGGCTTCCTTACCTGTTCCGGGTCTGGGGGCTGAGACGCGGGATCAGTTCGCCCACAGCCAATCCAGTTCCGAAAAGGCAAGGTCCTGGCCGAAGTTGAGAATGTTGTCGTTGACGTTGAGCACCAGGCAACGCTCGTTGCCACCGTTCTTTACCCCCCGCAGGCCTCGGCCTATCATCTGGAAGTACAGGTTCGGGCTGTACACCGGGCGGGCCACAACAATGGCCCGGGTCTTGGGTGCGTCGAAACCTTCCCGAAAGACGCCGTAGTTGACCAGGACCTTGATCTCGCCGGACCGGAACTCCTGCACCACGCGCCGGCGGATGGACGGCTTGGTGGTCCCGCTTACGGCCCGGGCAGGGATCCCGGCTGCATTGAGAAGCGCAGCCACAATTTGGGAATGGATAACGGAGGTTGCGAATATGAGCGTGGGCCAGTCGGGATCCACCCGCGACCGGTACTCCTCCACGATCCGCAGGGTCCGCGTTGCATCCTGCGCAATTCGATCCTCGACGCTGCGGGGCAGCCAGGGATTCAGTTCGGCAAGCACACGTTCCTCGTCCGAAAGGCCAAATTCGCCGCCGGCAATGGTCGCGTGGTCGGCCATGGCCAGGACCCCCTCCGCCTGAAGGCGGCGTATTACTTCGTTGGAATCCCGCGTCGGAAAGATGCCGTCGTCCAAACGCCGATGACCGTACCGGTGTTGAAGCCTCCTTGTCTCGGCCTCGTTGAATCCCCGGTAGGGCGTGGCCGTCAGGCCAATCAGGATCGGATCTTGGTCCCGGTACCATCGGGTCAAGCCCAGTTCCTGCAGCACCGAGGTATACGACGTGGCTATCGAACGATGCGCCTCGTCAACCACCACCAGGTTGAAGTCCGACAGGAACCGGTACTCCGCGGACTGCCGCGCAAACCGACTGTGCAGCGTTTGTATCGACGCCACGATGACGTGCCTTTTGCTGGTGGGCAGTGGCCGCTTGCCCGCGCCGCCCCACATGCGCGAAATCCTGAGTGTGCCGGCCTGTTCCCCCTCCGATTCCCACACTTCCTGCCAAGCTAGGACCGCCTGTTCGCACAGTTCGTCCCGGTCGGCGACCCACAGGATGCCTCCCTGCAACTCGCCGTCCCGGATTGCTTCAACAAGCGCCTGGACTGCGACCCGGGTCTTTCCCGATCCCGTCGGCATGCTCAACATTCCACGGTGGGGACCGGCACCGGTGGCCGACACAAGATTCCGCACATTCCGCACGGCCGTCCTCTGGTAACCGTGCAACGGAGGTAGGTACCTGGGTCCGACCACCTCGACAAACGGATCGCGCCTGGCTTGCCTGTGGCCGGCCCACTCCTCGTCGAATCCCAGCGACTGGACAAACCGGACCGCGCTTTCGGTGCCCGCCCACATCTGCGGTGGATTGAGATGTTGCAGTTCGTCCTTGCAAGCTTCCAAGGCACCGGTGTGGTACACAGCGACAACGGCCCGGGCCATTTCCATCTCGACCGTGCTGCCTGGCCGCGCGGCCAACATGGGCGGCAGCGACACCGGCAGGCGACGCCTGAGTCCGTCGATGCCCACCGCGGCTAGCAGCCGTTCCTCGTCGGTTTCGCACAGTCTGACGGCAGCGACCGCGAGACGAACGTCCAATGAATCCGAACCGCCCAGGATTTCCTCAATCAAGGCCGAGGTGGACGGTATCCTCAATTCACTGAGGATCGCGGCCAGTTCCTCAGTCTCGTCGGCCTGTTGCGCCACGTACAGAACGTCGTCCATGCGGAGGCAGGCCAGATCGATCTCCGCCATGGAGCCGTGGGTGCGACGAAATCCTTCGCAACGCACCAGTTGGAGCGCCATCTCCTCGGGCTCCAAGTGATCCTGCATCGCGGGCCATACGTCGACAATCGGCACGCCGGCATCCTCGCCCACTGGTTCAATGCCTGCTGTCAGGTCAACCTCAAGCCCGAACACCTGTCGAATCCGGTCGGCTTTGGAGTGGGACAGGAGCGCCTCCACGACTTCCGGATTGGTCGGCGACTCCCCCAGGCCCTCGCTGAGCCGGGCGAACCCCGAAGCTGTCTGCACCACGCCAAATTCACGCAGCATGCCTATCGCCGGCGATGGGAAGGGAACTTCCGGGTACTTGGCCTGTGTCTCATGGCACATGACCCAATTCGTGTAGGTGGTCTCGAAATCAAGAAGACGCCAGGTGTAACGGGCGCGCCCCTCCTCGGACAGCATCTCCATCGGGTCCAGCGGACCGGCACAGATGTTCGTATCGAACTTGAGATAATCTCTCCTCGGGTTGCTTCCGACCCTGTCCTGCGAGATGGCCGCATAGTCGGTTTGGCAGACATGCAGCCATGCCAGATGGCTAAAGGGAGACAACTCCCTCTCGGAAACCGGTGCCGAAACCGCCCCCAGGATCGTCAACAACTCCAAATCATCGCGGTGGTACTTGGTGTCGACCGCGACATTCGCGTCCCGGCTTCCGTCTCCGGGAACAATTTCCCCGGGCAGCAACACGTTCGTCAACGGAAACCAGGCACCGCTGGCTACACGCACCGGCACGGCATCGGGCCAGTCGGTTCGGTCATTCCTGATCACAACCGCTGCCTCCTCGGGCTTCATGGACCGGGACGCGGTCCACAGCCCTTCGCACAGCATGCTGACGTAGGGACGCTCGGATTCTGGAATCCAGTCTAGGGATTGAATGCCATCGAAGGCCAGGGTTACGATCTCCTTGAATACCGAACCGGCGGAGGACGGCTTGAGGCCCAGGCGTTGCAATGCGGCCCGCGTCGAGGCATGTTGTTCAAGCTTCGGATGAACGAAATCTCCCGACAGGGATGCCTGGTCCCCACCCAGAAACAGCCTCTCCGGATCGGGTTCGGACCAGGTCCCGTCGGCGGTGAGCACGATATGCCCCAGCCACTCCACGGCCTGTCTGCCGTTGGCTGCCTGGTAGTCCTGAACCTTGACCGCAGTCCGTATCGCCGCCTTGGATGCCTCGATGGCTCTGGACAGGGTTTGCGCCGGAAACACAAGCTGTTCCAGCCAGTCGCTGACTTGGGCCCGATGCATCCGGCTCTCCCGCCCGCGTCCGTCCAACCGCTCAATGGCGGCCAGGCGGTTGGGGGTCAGCGCACTGTGATGAAGCCAGTTGTCGGGTCGTTGGCCGAAATTTCTCCAACTGTCGAAGGCTGCGACGGCAAATGATCGTCCAATGGTCAGGACCGCCGGTTGATAGTTCAGTTCATCCAGCCTGTGCAACCGGCCCCGTTGGTCGGGTACAACCGGCCGTCCGCGCAGTGCTTGGTTGAGCAGATCGCGTAACTGGACGCTGTGTTCGGTGTCTCCTGCCTCCGACCTGCGGGGCAGCGCATCCAGGTGGCAGGCAGGATCCGCATTGGATGCCAGATCGGTGAGGGACGCGGCAATCAGATTGGCGGCGGCCTCGATCAACTCCTCGTTGTAGGCGCCTTCCAAGAGGTTTTGGCGATCCTCGTTGGTTTTCCAGGGGGCATTCAGGATCCCCGCCAGGAGACTTGTGGTCAATGTCGGGAAGAACGCCCAGAACCGGCCGGGCTGGTGCAGCTTCTCCAGGGGGGCTGCCCACACGATCGGAACCTCTGCGGCATCGTCCAGGCTTCGGCTGTCACTCCTGGCCGACGCGGTCAACCGGTGGGTTGTTTCGAACAGCCGCCACTGGGAGCTCGTTCCCCGGTCGTACAGTGTGTGCAGCTCCGGTTCGCGTTGGACCCCGACAAGCCTGTCATCAACACCGGCCCGTTGGAGCGACAATGTCGAGACGTGGTCAACGAACAGCAGGAACTCGGCCGGAAACGTTTCGAACTGTTCCAAAAGGTCCTCATGGGCGCCAAGGTTCAACGGCAACCGCACGATGTTGACCGCCCACCCCATGAACCGGTTCAGGTCCGGATCGCGGTCCATTTCAGGCCACGGGTCCAACGGCTGCGGCAACCGCAGCACCGGACACCGCGCGGCATCGGATACATGCGTCCGGATCAACGTTGATGCCTGGTCCCGGTCGAACCGAAACGAACCAGAGCGGCTAAAAAACTCGGGTGTGTCCGTCACACCCAGCACGGCCTTGAATCCCAACCCAAAGCGACCTATCTCGGCCGTGCCGCGTTTGGGAGACAGGTGCGAGAACATCAGTGCGCGCACGCCGTCCTGACTGATCGCCCGACCGTCGTCGGCGCAGTACAGGTGCTTGTCTGTCAACTTGAGGCAGATGCGGCCGCGGCTTGAACCCGTCAGTGCATCGGCACTGTTTTGGATCAGTTCGAACAACTGCCTATGGGCATATCCGCCGCGCGCAGTATCGTGTTCGTGGTTGGCGTGCTCCTCAACCAGGTTGGGCTGGTTGCGATAGGCCTCGAGGGTGCCCCGGGTCTGATGCTGGATGTACCTTCCCAATTGCCCGTTCGGTCTTTCCCAAACCGTCTTGTCTATAGGCACATCGGCCGGAACCATGTCGAGAACAGGCGCTGCCACTTGCCGTTTGTGCCGGATTGCCTGTCTGCGTTGTGTGCGAATGCGTCGTTTGCGCCTGCTCGACTTGGACATGCTGCTGAAGAGGGATCAAATAGGACTTGGGGCAGCGAACGAGTTTGGGCTATTCCTTGAAATGCCCCATCTTCGGCACACCGTCAGGGAAATCCCAAACACGGTACCTGGGTGAAGAAGCAGCCCAACGGAACAATCCTGATGATGCCGTGTCACCTGTCAACCCTTAAGCCCACTGAGCGACACTCCTTGAATTATGTAACGTTGGCCCAAGAGGAACACAACGAAGGTCGGCACGAAGCCCAGTACTGCGCCTGCCATGTCCAAGCCGGCATCCCCTCCGGAACGGGCCACTGTACCCAAGCCCACCGGCAGTGTGCGCATCTCCGCCTTGGTGGTCACGATCAACGGGTACAGGAAGGAGTTCCAGTTGCCCATGAACCGCAGGATGCCCAGGGTCACCATAGCCGGAACCAACTGGGGCATCAGGACCCTCAGCCAGGTGTCGAAGATGTTGGCGCCGTCGATCAGGGCCGCGTCGTCATAGTCCCTGGGAATGCTCAGGAACTGCTGACGCATGAGGAACGTGCCAAAGATGGAGGCAAACCAAGGACCAATCAGGGCCGTGTAGGAGTTCACCAGTCCCAGGTCGGACAGCAGAATGTACTGGGGAATGATCAGGGCCGTCTCGGGCATGATCAGAATGCCCACGAACATGTAGAACAGGACATTGCGACCGATGAAATCGCCTCTGGCAAAGGCATAGCCGGCCATAGTGGACGTGAACACGCCACCCAGAGTCGAGACAAGAGCCACGTAGAAGCTGTTGTAGGTCCAGCGCAGCGCCAGCGTCCGAGCAAAGAGGAGCTGGAAGTTCTCTAACGTGATCGGATTGGGAATCAGGTCAATGGGAAACAGCAGGAACCGGATGTTCTGCGTCAGTGAGACGGAAAGCATGATGATGAACGGACCCACGGTCGAAACCGCAAGGACGCCCATCAACAGGTAGGTGATGATCGTGCGCAGGCCTTGGTTGGGTTGGAATCCAATCCACACCCGGAGATTGGTCAGGGGTGACCGTTGAGCCTGTGGCCGAAGGCTGCTCATGGCGGCTCAGTAGACTTCCTCGTCAAACTTGAGGTAGCGGTTCTGGACGTAGGCGATGACCAGGATGATCAGGAAAAGCAGGATCGAAAGGGCGCTGGCATAGCCGAAGCGGGTGAAGTTGAAAGCTTGCGAATAAATGTGGTAGACGGCGGTAGTGGTGGCATTTACAGGACCGCCGCCGGTCAGGATGAAAATCGCGCCAAACTCCTGTAGGGCACCGATCGTCGTAATCACAACCACGAAAGCCGCCGTGGGTCGCAGGAGCGGAATCGTCACATGCCGGTGCAGCCGCCAGCCATAGGCTCCGTCGACACGTCCGGCATCATAGAGGGGCTGGGGAATGGCCTGCAGCGCGGCCAGCCAGATCACCATGAAGAAGCCGAATGACTGCCAGACACCCAGGCCGGCGATGGAGGCGAGCGCCTGATGAATGTCCAAAAGAAAGCGCTGGGCAGGGATGCCAACCAGTCCCAGCAGGTAGTTGAACGGGGCATCATCCCGCGGCGAAAGGAAACGCCGGAAGACGAGTGCCAGCACGGCGATGTTCGTGACGTTCGGCAGAAAGTAGACGGAACGGAAGAACTTCATGCCGCGCAGCTTCTGGTTGACCAGGATGGCCACCAGCAAGGAAACGACGACCAGCGGCGGCACATACAGCAGGGCGAAGAGAAACGTGTTCTTGAGGGCCAGGTGCAGGAGTTCATCACCCGCCATCTTCACGAAGTTGTCAAGGCCGACGAACTCCCTGTGGCTAAGCAGATCCGTCTTGAAGGTAGCCGTCTGGAACATGCTCAACCATGGCCAGAGGTTGAATACGACGAACACCACCAGGTTGAGGACGATGAACGGGTACCAAGGCAACGACTTCAGAATGCGCTTGGTCAGGGCGCGCCTTTGGGCGACAGGGCGCAACGTGGCTGAACTCATGCCATCAGTTGGTTGACAGAGTGCGGTAAGCACAGGACAACCGGGATAGGGACCATCTCCGGTTGTCCTGCTAAACAACAACGGTTGGGGACGGGTTGCGGCTAGGCCTTTTCGGCCAGGATGGCATCTATCTCAGTCTTGATGTTTTCCAGCGCTTCGTCAACCGTGGCAACGCCGAGGACGGCTGCCTGGAACTGCGGTCCGCACACCACCTTGCTCTCCTGCCACAGGGTGTTGGCATCCTGATCGGAGAACAGGGCTCCACTGTGTCGATTGACATGTTCTAGGACACACGCCTCCGGATTCCAGAACTCGGATTTGGTCCTGGTCCCCACCGGCGTTGATCCCGCCAGTTCGCAATAGGTCCCGATGTTCTCGGGCCTGATCATGTAGCGGACCCATTCAATCGCCGCGTCCGGGTTCTCGCTCTGCGCCGTGACGGCCCATCCCTGGCCGGAGACCACTCCGGAAATCGGTGTCTCCTCACCCGTGCGAGTCCTGGGATGGCCGTGGAAGAACTCCATGTCGGGTTGAGATTCGACGTGCGTGATGCAGGCTGCATCTTCGACGCGGTTCGTCACCTGTTCCAGCGACAGCCAATAGTTGGGCAGACCGCCCTGTTCGTCCACGCTGCCAATGGCGAATTCGATCGGGACCCAGTTGTTCTCGTATTCGGTGACCCAGCGCTGCAACGTGTTGCGGCAGGGGTCGTCCGTGAAATTGGACACGGTTCGGTCCGCGGAGTAGACGGTGCCGCCGGCTTCGTGCACCTGGGTAATGAATTCACCCCAGCTGAAAGTGCTCAGGGACTCAAGGTAGTAGCCCTTGGTCGCGGCCTTTTCCGCCAGCCCGTGGAGTTTGTCCCAAGTGTCGAATACCGCCGTAGCCGGATCAATGTCCAGTTCCCTCAGCAGACCGCCGCTGTAGGCCGGACCGTTCACCTCGGATTCGAACAGAGGCATCAACAGGGCTCCGTCGAAGCTCGCGGCAGCGATTTCGGCGTCCTGATAGTCGGCCAAGTCGTCCGCCGACAACCTGTCGCCCACGGGCAGGATGACTCCCTTCTCGACGTAGGCGGGGATGGTGTCCGTAGTGGCATCCCAGATGTCCGGGGCCTCGCCGGCGGCTGCGGCTGCATAAAGCTTCTCGCGGCGACCACCCCAAGGCTGGACTTCGATGGAAGCCTCGATGCCGGCCTGTTCGGCATGGAAACCCTCAAGCAAGCCCTTGAACACGATGTCCAGATCATTTTCTGTCCTGGGATAGGACCAAATGGTGATGGATGCCATCGCCATGTCGCCAGCCATGTCGTCCGCCGCCGGGGCAGCGACCGGAGCGGCGCAGGCATTGACCACAGCCAGTGCGCCTAGGCCACCAGAAACCTGGAGGAACCGTCTGCGCGATACCTTGTTCAACATTTTTTGTTCTCCTTGTCGATGAGACTAACGTGTACCGGCCGCAAACCATGCCAGCCCCTTAGCCGCTACAGTTGTGGGACGGAATCGCCATAAGTTTACCCATTCTGCCCTCAAGCCCCTTCTGTTTGAGTGTCGAGACACGGCTGCTCCACTTCGGCGTCTGTCCCGTCGATCTGTAGATTTTTGCAAGTTATGTAAAAAAGGGTGCGTATTGACCACAACATTCAATCGGCACCGATTTTCCAGCGCCGGGCGTATAATCGGCGGAGCCCGACAGGCAACCGATCGAGACGCTTACGGATCCGCCAACGTCCTGTGATCCTGGCCAACATCAAACCCCCAATGGCCTGTTGCTGGTGTCCTCCTGAACAATGGGGACTCCTGTTTCCCACGCAAGGACAGCCGTATGACCACGCCCTCGCTAGTCGCCCTGGACATGGAAGGAGTGCTGCTGGAAGAGGTGTGGCTGGCCATAGCCGCCCACACCGGCATCGAAAAGCTGAGGCTCACCACGAGGGACGTGTCCGACTATGACGAATTGATGAGAATGCGCTTGGACATTTTGAACAGACATGGGATCACGCTGGCCGACCTCCAGTCCGTGATCGCCGAATCAGTCAAACCCTTGCCGGGGGCCGTGGACTTTCTGAACTGGATTCGCCGACGGCTGCCGGTTGTCATCCTGTCCGACATCTTCATGGAGTTCGTGCAGCCGGTGGTACATCTGATGGAGTACCCGACCATTCTCGGCAACTCCCTCACGGTGGACCCCGATTCGGGGATGATCACGAAGTACCACATCCGACAACGGGACGGCAAGCGCAAGGCCGTGCAGGCCCTCCGGGATATCGGATACACCGTGTTCGCAGCCGGCGACTCCTACAACGACCTCACCATGATCAAGGAAGCCGATGCCGGTGCCTTGTTCCGGGCACCCGAACATATCGCGTCCGCCCATCCGGAAATCAGGGCCTGCAGCGAATACGCCGAACTGAAGACCCTGATTCAATCCAGCCTCCGGCTGCCACTGGCGGCATAGGGGGCGCACATGGGCATCCGCCACAACTCAGGACCAACCAGATGAAACTGCTTCCGGTGACCGAAGATCTCTACAGCTACCTTGTGGGAGTAACCGTCAAGGATCATCCGGCTCTTGCCGCACTGAGGAAGGAGACTTCCGCCATGCCGGCCGGCGGCATGCAAATCGCCGCGGAACAAGGTCAGTTCATGCAACTGCTGGTGCACCTGCTGCAGGCCAGGCACTACTTGGAAGTGGGCTGCTTTACCGGTTACAGCAGCCTGGTCATGGCGATGGCACTGCCCGCGAACGGACACGTCACCACCTGCGACGTAAGCAGGGAGTGGACGGATGTGGCCCGCCGGTACTGGCAATCCGCCGGAGTTGCGGACAAGATAACGTTGAAGCTGGGGCCGGCCGTGGACTCTCTCCGACAGATGCTGGCAGACGGACGGGCGGACAGCTTCGACATTGCCTTCATCGATGCCGACAAGGACAACTATCCAATCTACTACGACCTCTGCTTCGACTTGGTGCGTCCAGGGGGCCTGATCCTGATCGACAACACGCTTTGGGGCGGGAAGGTGGCGGACCCTGCCGTTATGGATGCCGATACCGAAGGCATCCGGGCCGTGAACCAACGTGCCTTCGAAGACGACCGCGTCGACTCTTGCCTGTTGCCGTTGTCCGACGGCTTGCATGTGTGCCACAAGCGCCGCTAGGCACACCACTGTAGTTGTGACATGCACAGGGAACGTTCCGCTTCCATCCTGAGCGCAATTGGATACGTACTTGGGATCTCCTATCCGCTTCTGGCGTTTTCGGCAGCTGGCAGGTCCCTCTACCAACTGTTCTTCAAAGCGGATCTGATTTCCGAGATCGGCCCCTTAACGTCGTTGTTCGCGGCCTTCTGCTATCTCGCGGCCACCATTGGTTTCACCTATCGACGACCTTGGACATGGTGGCTCTCGTTGGCGGTCCTGGCCATCGAAAGCTGCGGAACGTTGATCACCGGCGTCCTGAGCATCGCGGCCCCCGACCTGATCGGCAGCTCCGTTTGGCGACTGTTCGGAATCGATTTCGCCTTCTTCCCATTGGTGCAACCGATTGCCGGGATTGTTTGGTTGGCGTGGCCGCCCACCCGCAAGCTGTTTGGCTTCAACGACTCGGCCCCTTCACCGCAGTTGTCCACAACGTGACAGAGTCCGCGCGCAGCAGGCGGGGATCGATGTGGGTGGCCGGCGCTCCGGCCGGCCGGGGCTCGGTATAATCGCAACGGCCTGCTCGCCCGGACATGCCCGTTGACCGCGCACCGAAACCATGTCTCCGGAGCGAGCCGTGTGCGCTCCGGGCCGGTGTCAACCCGGGCAGTCCACACCTGTGTGGATCCAGCTGGCGTGTCCTTCCTTTTTGCGGCGGTGTGCCGGGCGCGGCTTCTGTTCTGAACCCACAGCCAGACATTGCGCAGATTCCATGCAGATAATCCAGCACATCACCGTCAAACCTGCCCTGCCCGAACGGCTGCAGCGGCTCGAGGACTTGGCCTTCAACCTGGTCTGGTGTTGGCTGGAGGATGCGGACGAACTGTTCGCTCGCATCAATCCGGACCTTTGGAAAGCCACGAAGCACAATCCGGTCCGGCTCTTGGCCGAAGTTCCTCAACACGATCTCGATCGCAGCGCCGCGGACGAATCCTACCTTTGCCTGTACCGGAAGGTGATTGAGCGCTTCGACTGTTACATGTCACCTGACACTGAAACCTGGTTCAGCCGCAACCACCCGGACAAACGGGCGGACACCATCGCCTATTTCAGCGCCGAGTTTGGCCTCCACGAATCCCTGCCCATCTACAGCGGCGGTTTGGGGATCCTGTCCGGTGACCATACCAAGACCGCCAGCGACTTGGGTCTGCCGTTCGTCGGCATCGGATTCCTATATCCCCAGGGATACTTCCACCAACGCTTCGACGGCTCCGGCTGGCAGGATGCCTATTACAGCCACCTGTCGTTTGACGCGTTGCCGGTCAGGGAGGCCCAGGACCCCAGTGGCGGGCGCCTGCGGGTCACCGTCCAGCTGCCTGGTCGGTTGATTCACATCCGGGTTTGGGAAGTGCTGGTGGGACGCAGCACCCTGTACCTGATGGATACGGACATCGAACTCAACACGGACGAGGATCGCCAGTTGAGCCAGAGGCTGTACTTCGGCGACGAGGAACGGCGGCTGGCCTGGGAAACGGTGTTTGGCCTGGGTGGAGTGCGCGTTCTGCAATCCCTTGGCATCAAACCCGCAGTCTGGCACATGAACGAAGGCCACAGTGCGTTCATGGGCATGGAACGGGTCCGCGAATTGGTGGCCGGAAGCAGGCTTACGTTCAAGGAGGCCGTGGAAGTAGTCCGATCCAACACGGTGTTCACGACCCACACGCCGGTCCCGGCTGGCAACGACACTTTCCCACTCGACCTGGTGGACCGCTACTTCTCCGATTATTGGCACAGACTGGGCATCGACAGACACCAGTTCATGGAGTTTGCACAGCAACAGCTGGGCTGGGAGACACGCTTCAGCATGACGGTCCTGGCCCTTAAGCTAAGCGGCCATTGCAACGGTGTAAGCAGGCTGCATGGAGAAACCAGCCGCGAAATGTGGCAGTTCCTCTGGCCCGACACTCCGGTGTCGGAAGTGCCCATCAAGGGCATCACCAATGGCGTGCACGGTCCCAGCTGGATCGTGCCCAGGCTGCGGGACCTGTACGGCAGGCATCTGGGGGCCGACTTCCTAGAGCACATCGAAGAACCGGACACGTGGGCCGGTGTCGCGGACATTCCGGACGCGGACCTGTGGGAGACGCATGTCCAGTGCAAGCGGGAACTGATCGACTACGCCCGCGAAAACCTGCGGCACCAGTACAAGAATCGCGGCGAGAGCCCCGTTGTACAGTCCGGAGTCGCCGATCTGTTGGATCCCCACGCCTTGACCATCGGCTTCGCCCGCCGGTTCGCAACCTACAAACGGGCAACGTTGCTCTTGACCGACATCGACCGACTACGGCACCTCATGAACCGGCACGACCGCCCGGTCCAAATCATCTTTGCTGGCAAGGCGCACCCAGCGGACGATGCCGGCAAACACCTCATCCAGCATCTGTTCAGCCTTGCCAACGACCCGCACTCCGGCTTCCACGGAAAGTTCGTGGTCCTGGAGGACTACGATATCGAAATGGCCCGCCACCTGGTGTCCGGAGTCGATGTGTGGCTGAATACCCCCCGGCGCCCCCATGAGGCGAGCGGCACAAGCGGACAGAAGGCCGCCATGTCGGGCACCCCCAACTTCAGCATCCTCGACGGCTGGTGGGCCGAAGGGTTCAACGGACACAACGGGTGGGCCATCGGCGGCGGGCAGGAGTTCAAGGACGAACATACGCAGGACCATGCCGATGCCGACTCCCTGTACCAGACACTCGAGGAGGAAATCATTCCCCGGTTCTTCGACCGGGACGAGGCGGGGGTTCCGGTACGTTGGCTCAAGGTCATGAAGGAGTCGATTCGAACCTGTGCCCCGCAGTTCAGTTTCCGTCGCATGTTGTTGGACTACTGGACTGAACTGTATGCACCGGCCCGCACGGAAGGCCGGGCCATGGCGGCCAACGACTACCGCAAGGCGTTGATGCTTGCCGGCTGGAAGGATCAGATGCGTCGGAACTGGCCCAAGGTGTCGTTTGTGGGCACCCGCGCCAGTCCGCTGGACCTCGTTGTCGGCAGCCAGGTCGATGTCAAAGCCTGGGTGCGCCTGGGAGACGTATTGCCCGAGAACGTGGAAGTCGAGGCGGTATTTGTCCGGGAGAATCTCGATCGTTTGCCATCAGTCGAAATCCGACAACGATTGACGCACTCCGGTTCCCCGAGCCAGGGAGTGGATGCCTTTGAAGGAAGTATGTGTCCAAGTCACAACGGACACCTGGGTTTGGCAGTTAGAATTCGGCCGACCCATCCGGACCTTGCCTCACTCTGTGACACAAGTCTGGTCACTTGGGCTGGCAGGAACCCCAACGAATAGGACACACATGAACATCCTGATCGCAGGCGGTACCGGACTGATTGGAACCGCTTTGGTCGCGCTCTTGGAAGATCGCGGTGACAGCGTCAGGATCCTGACTCGCAGTCAAAATCCCACCTCAAACGGCGCGGTCGGATACGTCCATTGGCAAGGCAGTGCCGGACCGGAACTGGACTCGCAAATCACATGGTCCGATGCGGTGGTGAACCTGGCCGGTGCCAACATCGGTGCCAAGCGCTGGAGCCAACAGCGCAAAAAGGAGATTCTGGACAGCCGCGTGAAGTCGACCAGCGCCCTGGCGGAGACGGTGGCGCGATCCGACGCTCCTCCGGATGTTTTTGTGCAGGCTTCGGCCGTTGGCTATTACGGTTATCATCCCACCGAAACAGTTCTTACCGAAGACTCCCCGGTCGGCTCCGACTTTCTGGCCGAGGTTTGCCAAGCCTGGGAAACTGCGGCCAACCCGGTGGCATCCAAAGGGGTACGGCTGGCGATAGCAAGGTTCGGTGTGGTGCTTTCCCCCGACGGCGGCGCCTTGCAGCGGATGCTCCCGGCCGCACGCATGGGTGCCGGTGGGCGGCTGGGTTCGGGCCGCCAGCCCTTTCCCTGGATCCACCTCCGGGATGCAGCCGCCGCGGTAAAGTTCCTCATCGACAAACAGGATGTCCAGGGTCCCTTCAACGTCACCAGTCCGGAACCCTGTTCCAACGGTGAATTCGCCCGGGCCTTGGCCCACAGTGTGCGCCGACCGATTTTGTTGTTCCTGCCGACCTTCCAAGTCAGGTTGATGTTCGGTGAAATGGCCGACATGCTTCTGGAAGGCCAAAACGCCTCGGCCCAAAGACTCCGGGACGCAGGATTCAGTTTCGAGTTCGAAGGCCTTGATGTCGCGTTGCACGACTTGGTGTAGACCGGCCTGCGGAACCAGCGCCGGCCTGTATCCCGCCTGCCGGTCGATGTTGGACCGGTATGTATTGGGGTTCCGGTCGGACCATGGAACCCCTAATTGAAGTCAGGGAATTGACCAAGAGCTTCAAGGTGCCGGTGCGCCAGCCCGGACTTGGGGCTGCCGTTAGGAGTCTCTTTGATCGGAAGTTCACGCTTGTGGACGCCGTCAAGGATGTGAGTTTCGCCATCAATCCGGGCGAGATCGTGGGATTTCTGGGTCCCAACGGCGCAGGCAAGACCACTACGCTCAAGATGCTCTCCGGCCTGCTCCACCCCACCTCGGGCACGGCCATGGTGAACGGCCACGTGCCGTGGCAGCGGGACAATGCCTACCTGCGCACGATCAACATGGTGATGGGCAACCGTCATCAGCTCAGTTGGGATCTGCCGGCCGGCGATACCTACAGGCTCCATCAGGCCATCTACCAGATTCCGGATGCCGAGTTCAAACGGACTTTGGAGGAACTGACGGATCTGCTGGACCTGCAGGATTTGCTGACCAAGCCGGTGCGCAATCTTTCCCTCGGGGAGCGCATGAAATGCGAACTGGGTGGTGCCCTCCTGCACCGGCCCGAGGTCATGTTTTTGGACGAGCCGACCCTCGGTTTGGATGTGACCATGCAGCACCGCATTCGGGATTTCGTCCAGTCCTACAACCTTCGTCACGGTTCGACCATTCTGCTTACCAGCCACTACATGGCGGACATTGCCGCCCTGTGTGAACGCGTGGTGGTCATTCATCGCGGGCAACTTCTGTTCGACGGACCGTTGGCTCGGTTGGTGGCCCAATTCGCGCCCGTCAAACGCCTGACCATCGAACTTGACACGGCCGATGCCGACCTGGGTGGCCTCGGTACCGTTGTGGCCCACGACGGGTTTACCTACCAACTGGAAGTTGCCAAGGACGAAACCACCGAGGTGACAAGCCATCTCCTGGCCAACTACAACCTCAGTGACATCGCCGTGGAGGACCCTCCCATCGAGCGGGTAATCGAGCAGGTGTTCGCCACCGAATGATGCACATGCGCCTTTTCCGCATCTACCTGCTGTCAGCCCTTTTGCATTTGAAGGAACACTTGATCTACCGGGCCTCGATGCTGATTTGGCTTTTCAGCATGGTGCTCGAACCGGTGGTTTTCATGATGGTATGGCGCGCCGTCGCATTGGCGGAGGGAGGCAGCGCCGGAGGCCATACGCAGGGGTCCCTGACCGCCTATTACCTGACCATGATGGTGGTCAACCACCTGACCTTCACGTGGATCATGTACGAATACGCCTACCGCATTCGCGAGGGGGTTTTGGCGGGCCAGTTGCTGTATCCGCTCCACCCCATCCATCGCGACATTACGATGAACGCCTCCTACAAGCTATTGGGATTGGCATTGTTCCTACCGGCGCTCCTCTTGCTGGGTTTCTTCCTGCAGCCGGAGTTCAACATCGAACCATGGCAGGCCCTAGCCTTTCTGCCGGCCTTGGCGTTGGCCGCCGCCACGCGTTTTCTGATGGAGTGGGCACTGGCGCAGTCTGCCTTCTGGTTCATCGAAAACTCCTCGATCAATCAGGCCTACTATGTCACCACAATGTTCTTTTCGGGTCGTGTTGCACCGATCTCGATGTTTCCCGACTGGCTGTCCACGGTTGCACGCTACCTGCCTTTTTGGCTCAGTGTGGCGTTTCCGGTCGAAACGCTGCTGGGAAGCCTGACACCCGACGAAGTGGTGTCAGGCATGGTGGTTCAGACGGCTTGGCTGGCCTTCTTTGCCGGCTTTGTGGCTTGGGTTTGGAGTCGCGCAGTACGCCGTTTCGGCGCGGTCGGAGGCTGAGACCGCGCATGCATCTCGTCAGGGTGATCGGGGTCCATGCCCGCATCGGCATCCTCAAGGACCTCCAGTACCGTGTGAACTTTGCCGGTCAACTGGTCAACTCGGCACTGGGATTCCTGTTGGCCATCGGCAGCATCCTCGTCGTCTTTCGGCACACGGATCTACTGGGCGACTGGACACAGACGGATCTCATCATGCTGATTGGAGTGTTCAGCATCGTGCGCGGTTTCATCAACCTGTTCATCAGGCCCGGACTCCAAGCCTATATGGAAGGAATCCGCACGGGATTGTTCGACTACGTCCTGCTTAAGCCATTGGACTCGCAGATTTATGTCAGCATTCGGGAATTCCGTATATGGAGCCTTGTCGATCTGCTGACCGGCGCCGGGCTTGTGGCATGGAGCAGTTGGAACGGCGATGCAGGAGCCTCGATCGGCAGCATCCTGCTCTTCTTCATTGCAATCCTGGCCGGCTTCGCTGTGGTGATGGCCTTCTCGTTCATCTTGGGAACCACAACCTTTTGGTTCATCAAGGTTGACAACATCTTTGTCATCTTCGACTCGCTCTTTCAAACGGCCCGGTGGCCGGTCACCATCTACCCGGGCTCCATTCGCATTCTGCTTACCTTTGTGGTGCCGGTTGCCTGGGCTGTGACCATGCCGGCTGCGGCCTTGGCCGGCAAGATGGAGACCCAATCACTATGGTTGGCGCTCTTGGTGCCCGCCTTCTTCATTGCCGTATCCCGCATTTTCTGGAAGATTGGGATTCGGCACTATTCCGGCGCGTCGGCGTGAATCGGATCCCAGCCCCCAGATTGGGCGGATCCAATCTGGCGCCACCACATGGGCTGACCCATCCTGACCGGATCGGCCGGACCGGTCAAAAACTGCCGCAGGCCAAATCCACACTGCAGGACCGATCCGTTAGAATGACCGGCAGCCTCAGGCTATTCCTTTATAACCAGACGTACCTGTGAGGTGACACCATGCGTCGATTGGTTCTCTTGTTGTTGACGGCATTGCTGGTCGGCGCATTGGGCGCGGCCTGTGCTGTTCCCATGGACGGCGGCGAGATGATGGAGTGCACCGACGCGCTCGGCTGTGTGGAAGTTGCCGCCGATGAGCCCGTGACCATTGCGTCCATGAACGTTTTGTCGGGTCCTGTGAGCTTCCTGGGCTTGGACCAGACCGGTGCCATTGAAATCGCCATAGACGACTTTGGCGACCTGCTGGGCCACGAAATTGCCTGGGTGTCCGAGGACTCCCAGTGCAGTGCCGAAGGCGGACAGTCGGCAGCCCAAAAAGTGGCCGCCAATTCGTCCGTGGTCGGGGCATTGGGCACCGCCTGTTCCAGTGCCGGAACTGCTGCCCTGCCCATCATCCACGAAGCCGGCCTCAGCATGATTTCGGCCTCCAACACATCGCCGACCCTCACCGAGCCCGATCCGGAGATGGGCGGAGTTTGGCAGCCCGGGTACTACCGGACAGCACACAACGATCTGTTCCAAGGTCGGTTGGCCGGGGAATTCGCCTACAACCATTTGGGGGCCCGAACAGCCGCAACGATCCATGACGGCAGTCCCTATGCCGATAGCCTGCAACAGGTGATGGCGGATGTGTTCACCGAGCTCGGAGGGCGCATCACCTACCAAGGGGCAGTCAACGTTGGCGATACCGAGATGCTTCCGATCTTGACGGAAATCGCCACGGATCCGCCGGATATCCTGTTCTATCCGATCTTCCAGCCTGAAGTGAACTTCGTCACCGACCAGATCAAGGGGGTTGCCGGTCTGGAGGACACCATATTGATGGGTGCCGACGCAGCCTTTTCATCGGACATCATGGCAAACACCGGCGAGTCGATATTGGGCCTGTATCTCACGTCCCCGCTGGTCCAGGGCGAAGCCTACGACGAGTTGTTGGCAAAGTGGGATGCCAAGTTTGGCGGACTCCCCCCCTCGGCCTTCCACGCCCATGCCTACGACGCAACGATGATGCTGCTACAGGCCATTGAATCGGTTGCCCAGGACGACGGCGCGGGCAATTTGTTGATTGGCAAGCAGGCGATTCGCGATGCGTTGAGCGCGATCGAAGGCTTTCCCGGAATCACCGGGACACTGGCTTGTGGCGAAACCGGAGACTGTGCCACGGGAGAAGCCCTGGCCGTCTATCAGATCAATGACATGGAGGCATGGCCGCCCGAACTGGTCAATCTGGAATGACCTTGAGGGTACACATGTACACCTGAATGACCCTTCCCCCGGGTCGTTCTTTGGAAGGAGAGCACCTGGCGGCTGTGCGGCCGCCAGGTGCTGTTTGTTGCCGGGTGGTGCAGGGCGTTTGTCTGTGTTGCCATGTCAGCGTCAAGCGCCCCAGGCAAGTTGTGAACGCCGGTGCCACGGAACTTCGGCCCACATTGGGCCGCGAGCCGCCGCGGGCGGTGCGCGTCCGATGACAGCTGCCAATTCGCCGCCGATCGTCCGATTGTCAGTTATGCTACCAAGTCGGCTTGATAGTCGGTCGGCATGGAACGGGATGCAGCAGGCAATGCCGCATCCCGGTTGCATTGCTACCTGGACACCCCGGGCTGCGTCATGAGCATCGACAACTTCGGCATCATCGAATCCACGTTGAGGGAAGGAGAGCAGTTCTCCAACACCTTCTTCACCCAGCGCCAAAAAGGGGACATCGCGCGATTGCTCGACGAATTTGGCGTCGAGTACATTGAACTGACATCTCCTGCGGCCAGTCCCCAGAGCCGCGCCGACATCGAGTACATCTGCGGCTTGGGTCTCAGGGCCAAAATCCTGACCCACACCCGTTGCCACATGGACGACGCCCGCATGGCGATCGACACCGGGGTGGACGGCATCGACATCCTCTTCGGCACCAGTAGCATCCTGCGCGAGTTTTCACACGGCAAGGACATACCGTACATCGTTGAGAGCGCCGGGGAAGTCATCCAGTTCGTTCAGGAAGCAGGCCTTGAGGTGCGCTTCAGCAGCGAGGACAGTTTCCGGAGCGACATCGAGGATCTGCTGACGGTGTACCGGGCCGTGAGTGGCATGCAGGTGAACCGCGTGGGTATCGCCGACACGGTGGGCGTGGCCGATCCCAGGCAGGTGTTCGATCTGGTGCGCACGGTGCGCCGCGTGGTCAACTGCGACATCGAGTTCCACGGTCACAACGATTCGGGGTGCGCCATCGCGAACTCCTATTGCGCGCTGGAGGCGGGAGCAACCCACGTGGACACCTCGGTTTTGGGCATCGGCGAACGCAACGGCATCACACCCCTGGGCGGACTGATTGCCCGCCTGTACACGCGCAACAGGGATCTGGTCAAGTCCAAGTACAATCTGCCCCTGTTGCGGGAAATCGAGAACTTCGTGGCGGACCTGGTCGATGTCAATGTTCCGTTCAACAACTACATCACGGGCTATGCCGCGTTCATGCACAAGGCCGGGATTCACGCCAAGGCCATGATCAACGATCCCAGTACGTACGAGGCCCTGGATCCGACCGACTTCGGCCTCACTCGTTACATTCATGTTGCGCACCGCCTAGTGGGCTGGAATGCCATCCGCGAACGGGCCTCGCAGTTGCAGCTGACCCTGACCGACGATGAGGTTAAGGAAATCACGGCCCGCGTCAAGGTGATGGCCGACCAGCGCCGCATTCGAGAGGACGAGGTCGATGCGCTCCTGCGCGATTTCCACTCAAACTCGGTCGTTGCCTGACTGACGTTCGTCCAGCCAGTCCCCAATCTCCCGATCCAGCAGTTCCCGGAGTATCGCTGCGCCATGCCCGGACAGACATTCGCACAGAAAGCCCTGGCCAAGGCCGCAGGCAGGGATTCCTGCGCGGTTGGCGAAATCCTGGATGTCGAACCCGATGTCGTACTCAGTCACGACAACACGGCGGCCATTCGACGGATCTGGGAAGAATTCGGCCAGGATCGAGTCAAGCATCCGGATCGCATGGCCATCACCCTCGACCATGCCGTGCCGGCACCGACCGCGGTGCACGCCCAGAACCACCGGGAAATCCGCGAGTTTGTCGGCGAGCAGGGGATCAACCATTTTTTCGAGGCTGGCCGCGGCATCTGCCACCAGGTCCTGTCGGAGGAGGTGGTGGTCAAACCCGGGCAGGTCATTCTGGGTGCCGATTCCCATACCCCTCACTTTGGGTGGCTGGGGGCCTTTGGCGCCGGCATTGGACGGAGCGAGGTCGCCGCCCTGTGGGCCCAAGGCCAGTTGTGGCTGAAGGTTCCTGCGACCATGCGCATCCACCTCAACGGCACGATGCCGGAGGGAGTCACCGCCAAGGACTTCGCCCTGCGCATCATCGGCGACATGGGGGCGGACGGCGGTTTGTACCGGTCCATCGAGTTTGCCGGCGACACCATCCACGCCATGACCCTCGAGTCGCGCATGGTGTTGCCCAACATGATGGCCGAGTTCGGTGCCAAGAACGCGGTGATTTGTCCCGACGAACCGGTTCTGACCTGGTGCCTTGAGCGCTTGGCCATGCGCTGGGGAATCAAAGCCGGCAGTTCGGCGTGGGCCGATTTGTCGGACTCATTGCAGGATGGATGCCTGTACCCGGACGCGGACTGCGAACTGGAATCGGAACACCACTACACCGCCGAGGACCTCGAACCGTACATTGCCCGGCCGCACAGCGTGGACGATGTGGTCCCCCTGTCCGAACTGGGCAACGTCAAGGTGGACTCGGCTTTCATCGGGACCTGCACAAACGGACGGCTCGAGGACATGTCCGCCGCTGCCAGCGTCTTGTCCGATCGCCGGGTGGCGCCTGGATTGAGCCTGGTCATCATTCCTGCTTCCAGCCAGGTGCTTCAGGCCTGCATCGAACTTGGATACGCGGAGACGTTCACCCGCGCCGGAGCCATGTTGGGAGTGCCGGGCTGCGGCCCCTGCATGGGCAACCACTTCGGGATTCCGGCTCCGGGCGAAACGGTCATCTCCAGTGCCAACCGGAACTTCCGCGGCCGCATGGGTACCCCGTCGGCCGACATCTTCCTGAGCAGTCCGGCGGTTGTGGCGGCCAGTGCCGTGGCTGGACGCATTGTGGATCCGCGTGAACTGGGTTAGCCATGACGACTTCCAGCAAGGTCCAGCCGTTCACAGGGCGCGTTTGGAAATACGGGGACAACGTCAACACCGACGTCATCTTTCCAGGCAAGTACACCTACACGCTCAAGACCCCCGAGGAGATTGCGGCACACGCCCTTGAGGATCTGGACCCAGGATTTGCCGCCAACGTCCAAAAGGGCGACATTGTGGTGGCCGGCAGCAACTGGGGTTGCGGCTCAAGCCGTGAACAGGCCGTATCCTGTCTGGTCTTGGCGGGGGTGCGCGCCGTCGTCGCCCGGAGCTTCAGCCGCATCTGGTATCGCAATGCCCTGAACAACGGCCTGCTCGCCCTGGAGTGCCCTGCCTTCGTTGATCTTGCCGTCACCGGCGACACCGCCACCATTTCGTTGAGTGAGGCCCTCATCACGGCAGGGGACGGGCGAACAACAGCATTCAAACCGCTCAGCGACGATGTTCTGCGCATCCTTGATGCCGGCGGATTGATCCCGTACATCAAACGGCAGATGGCGGATTGACTGACGCAGCGGCATTCTGCGAAGACACCGTTTGAAGAATCCCACCTGTTTCGAGGCAAGATCCACCATGTCCTACATAGTAACCGCCAGCGGCACTGTCGAGTGTCCGGTATGCGCACAGGAAATCATGCTCTTTGACGTGATGCAAAACGAAATCGTGGAGTGCGAAGGCTGCGCCGGCGAATTCGAGGTGTTGACCCTCAATCCGTTCACCCTTGAAGAACTCGAAGAGGACGACGAGGACTACGGCGAATAGGCGGTGAATCCACAGCCGTCATCCGTCTTCGGAGGCAACCTGGACATATGTTGATGGGAGTCATTTTCGGCCGTCTCCGGGTCGAGGAAAAGATGCTGCTGGCCGCTCTTGACGCGCGCGCCGTCAAGTACGAGTTGCTCGACGACCGTCAACTGGCCTTTCATATTGCCGGCGGCCAGGACCGGAACCGGGCCGGATGGGACCGGTTCGATGTCGTGTTGGAACGATGCTTGTCCCATAGCCGGGCGCTGACCAGCCTGCGCATTCTGGAGGCCTGGGGGTTGAAGACCGTCAATCGTTCCCATGTGGTGGACGTGTGCGGAGACAAGATTCTGACCACTGCGGCCCTAACCCAAGCGGGGGTCCCGTCGCCGCGCACAGCGGTCGCCTTCACCCCCGAAAGCACCTTGGAAGCCATCGAGGAAATGGGCTATCCCGCGGTACTGAAGCCTGCCGTTGGTTCCTGGGGCCGCCTGCTTTCCAAGGTCAACGATCGCGAGGCCGCCGAGGCCGTAATCGAGCACAAGGAGGTACTCGGGACCTACCAGCACAAGATCTACTATGTGCAGGAGTACATCGAAAAGCCCATGCGCGACATCCGCGCCTTCGTCGTTGGGGACGAGACCATCTGTGCCATCTATCGGGATTCGCCGCACTGGATCACCAACACCGCGCGCGGTGGGGTCTCAAGCAATTGCCCCGTCACACCCGATTTGAACCGGGTGTGCGTGGACGCGGCAAAGGCGGTAGGCGGCGGGGTCGTTGCCGTCGACGTCCTGGAGGATCCGGAGCGCGGGCTGCTGGTGAATGAGGTGAACCACACCATGGAGTTCCGCAACAGCGTCAAACCAACCGGAGTCGACATTCCAGGCTGCATCGTCGACTTCGCCCTCGAGACGGCGGCCGGCTAATCCACGGGACAGGTCCATCAACAGCGATGGTTTGTCCTTGGATCCTGTTGCCAAACCGCCAGGCCCCAAGCATCTTCCTAGTCCCATGAGCAATCGCATCACTGTGGCCATTGCCGGGGGGTCCGGTTATGTAGGCGGCGAACTCCTGCGCCTGCTTCTGGATCATTCCGCCTTTACGGTGACCCAGATTACCAGCGAACGACACAAGGGCTCGTTTGTCCACTTCACCCATCCCAACCTGCGTCAAAGGACCAGGCTCAAGTTCATTGGAATGGACGAACTTGAGCCAGCACAACTCATGTTCCTCTGCCTGCCGCATGGACAGGCGATGCGGCAGATCGATCGGTTCGCCGGGTTGGCTGAAAGGATCGTGGACTGCAGCGCCGATTTTCGGCTCGACGATCCCGACCTGTATACCGAGTGGTACGGCAAACCCCATGCCGCACCCCAATGGCTGGGGCGGTTTGTCTACGGACTTCCCGAACTCAACCGAGACCGAATCCGGGGCGCGCGATACGTCTCCGGTGTCGGATGCAACGCCACGGCCATCAACTTGGCCATCCTGCCGGTGGTACAGTCGGGACTGATGGCTGCCGACACCGATCTGATTTGCGAAGTCAAGGTGGGCAGCAGCGAAGCCGGCAACAAAGCCAGCGATGCTTCCCATCATCCCGTGCGCGCCGGTGCCATGCGCAGCTTCGCTCCGGTCGGGCATCGACACACGGCCGAGGTCCTCCAACTCCTTGCCGTCAACGGTACCCGTGCCAGGGTCCACATGAGCGGAACCGCCATCGACAACGTGCGTGCGGCCCTGGCCACAGTCCATCTCTTTGTTCCGCCCGGCACCCGTGAACGCGGCATTTGGAAGGCGTTCCGCACCACCTGGAAGTCCGAGCCGTTCGTACGCGTGGTTAAGGAAGCCAAGGGGAACTACAGATATCCGGAACCCAAAATCCTAGCGGGAAGCAACTGGGCAGACGTTGGTTTCGCACTGGACAGTTCCTCGCAACGGCTGGTCTGTATCTGTGCCATCGACAATCTCATGAAAGGCGCTGCCGGAACGGCGGTTCAATCGGCGAACCTGATGTTCGGACTGGATGAAACAACTGGTTTGACGTTTCCCGGCCTCCACCCCATTTGATGTCCGGCACGTCCGGACCGTTCCCCGAACGCCACACGGATGGCGCTCCCTGCTGCAGATCCCGGCAGAACTCGACAATGACTGCGCCGGGCAGGCAGCTTGCCCAAAGGTATCGGATACGCCGAACAGCATCCGGACAACCGCCCTTTCGAAGCCACAGGGCTGACAGTCCGAAATCCCGTCAGTCGAGCCACAAACCACTGTCACCGCCGTTGCGGGCGTGGGCGTAGATGGAGGTGGTGGCCAGCGAGGCGTGGCCCAGCGTCTCCTTGACGAACTGAACAGGCGCACCGCCGTCGAGGGCGTGGCTGGCATGGGCATGCCGGAACCAGTGTGGGCTTATGTCACGATCAATGCCGGCCCGTTGTGCCGTGCGGCGCAGGGATTTCCAGATGTTGTTGCGGGCAATGGGACGGCCTGTGCGCGTGGCGAACACAAGACCGTCCTGCGCCGCGTCCGGGGGCCGCAACTCACCCAGCGTTTTCCACAGACGGTCCGACAGGCGGATCACTCGGCCCTTGCCGCCTTTCCCCTGCAGAACAGTCAGCATGGGTGGTTGGCTGTCCAGGTTCAGATCTCCCCAACGCAGGGCGAGAGCTTCGGAAACTCGGCAACCAGTGTGGTAGAGCATCAGGTACAGTGCAAAATCGCGGCCGGACCGGGCAACTTCGGTTCGGGTCAGGATGCGCCGACTCAGGGCGGAGGCGGTCCCACTTCGATTGGGATTGGGCAGATCGTTGATCTCGGCACAAGGGTTGGACTTCAAGTAGCCCCTGCGGTGAACCATGGCGAAAGCGGAACGGAGCGCACTCATCATGGTGTTGATGCTGCCCGGCTTGCGGCCTTGTGCCAACACCCCTTGGAAATCATGCAGGTTGGCCAACGTGGTTTTGGCCATGGGCAGTCCCCTGCTGTGCACTTGCCATACACTCCAAGCGCGTTCATAGGAAGTCCGGGTGTGTTCGGAGACTTGCCGGCGTAGCCAAATGGCGATCATCTCCTGGTCGGAGCCGATCCTGTCCACATTGCGGACCGCCTGTTGAATCCTGTCCAGCTCAACGGCCACCAAGGCGGCGGCCCGTTGCGCGTCGGGCGATTCGACCGGTGCCGGGGGCTCATCGGTATGAATCAGGGGTGTCGGATCGGGAACAAGTGCGGAATCGGTAATGAAAACTGTCCTGGCCGGCCAATTTGGCTCAAGTATAACATTACTTCCCTAATGTAATACATTCGCCGGCCTTTACGCCAAGCCGCCAAACAGCCGTTTGCAAGCCAGGCGAACAGGGTCCTGGTGGCTTGCGCGCCTCAAAGGCCGGCGGCAAGCGGTCGCTTGGCCTGCCGAAGATGTTCCCGGGAACGCGACCTGCCCCGCTTGCCGCCACCCTGCGGCCAGAACGGTCAGGTCCGGCCCACCCACCTTCCCATGGAAACATCAAAATATACATATTTTTATATTATTTTAGTATTTATTAACCACAGTGAAATATCCAACCAAGTTCCATCACGTTTTGCTGCCAAGCGCCGACAAGCCGGACAGGCCGCCTTGCCTGGCCAGCCACGACAACCCCTTCCGGCATGGTAGCCTCCATCCAATGAGACAGTTCCCTTCTCACCGCAACACGGACAAACTTCATGTTTCCTCTCAATTTCGACGAAGACACCATCATGGAACTGGCCACTGCCAACTCCCATTCCAGGGGCGTGGCGTATGCCCGTCGAGGAGCGGTTCGCCAACTAACATCGGATGGAGACGGTTTCCGGGCGCTGGTCCAAGGCAGCCACCTTTACACCGTGTGCCTTTGGGAACAGAATGGAGCCATTGTCTCGTCCTGCACATGTCCATACGACTGGGGAGGCATATGCAAGCACGTCGTTGCGGTGATGACAAGGCTTTTGGAAGTGCAGGCTTCCGGCGAAACGGACATCGATGTGCAAACTTCATTCGGGACACCGGATGTTGCCAACATGTCGCTGGATGGATTGTTGGATTCGACCACTCATTTCCAGATAAAGATTTTCTTCCGGCAGCTTGTTGACGAGTTTCCCGAAGTTGTTGATAAGCTCAGGGATTTTATCGGAAGTACGGCGGAAACCACCGTCACAGAGGACGGTTATCGGCACGAAATTACCGCTGCCCTGAAGGCCATCCGCAGAAAGTTTGAAATTGCTGCCATGTCCGACCCCTATTTTGAAACCGGGGAAGTTTACGACCAGCATATGTTTCTGCAGGAAGAGCTAACATCATTTCGGGATCTTGCCACAAAGTATCATGTGCAGGAAAACTGGTTGGAAAGTGCCAAGATCCGCGAGGCACTCATCCATGCCTGCGGCCAGATCCAACAGGAGAACACAAGTATAGACGAGAATGAATATGACACCGGGTATGGCGAATCTTTTCAATATGCCTGTTTCATGGAGGCCCGCGCCGCCCTGATGGATTGGGCTTCCCTGATCCCCAAGCTGAAGCACGGCCAGGGCAAATCCGAAGCAATCAAGCGCTTCGTTGCTCTTTTCATGTCCGATGTTTATGGTTTTGGAGATTTATATTGGGAGAACGCGTTCCGACAGGCAATTCATGTCCAGGCTGATGCCGAAATGACACTAAATATATTGGATGCACACGACCAGGAATTTGATGCCCTTTCGCAAGCGGGGGTTCTGTTACATCTCCTGGAAATGTCCGAAGATTTCGATCGCTTTGTACAGGTTGCTCAGTCCGCCGCGCACAAACTACCCCAGTGGATTCTGCCGGCGGTGGAAAGGATGTTGGACCTGGGACATCGTTCCGCGGCCATTCAACTGGCTGAAGAAGCACTTGTTAAGCAAAGTTCCAATCCCTTTCGGAATTTCGATCCCTTTGGATTGCCTACACAAACCCTGCCGCGCCAGGAACTGCTGCGTTTCTTGATTGAGATATTTGATCCCCAAAGCGAAGGGGACAAGCTTCGCCACCATGCCGAAGCACTCTTTTTTGAGTCAGGAACCTTGCCGGACTACCAATTCTTGCGCGGCTTGTTGACAACCTCCGCCGAGCGTCAGGAATTGCAGCAACAGATACTGAAGCAATGCGGTCCGGACACGGTTGTCGAGGTGTTGAGTACCGAGGAACATTGGGGCGAGCTTTTGACCTACGCCCGCCAACACGTGCATGTCCTGCCTAGCTATCCCCAGTTGCTGGTTAACCTCCATGATCGATTTCCCGATGCCTGTTTCGAACTCTATCAAGACCTTGCCATCGAATACCTCAACGAAGGGACTGGTCAGAAACTATATGATGTCGTTGCCATGCTTGTACGCCACATGTTCGCGTTGCCTGGACAGGAAGCCCGTGTTGGCAATTTCATGGTCTGGATACATGATAAATTTCGGAGGCGCACCAATTTGATGAAGACACTGGGAGACTCCATCGAAAACGGGTTTGAGTTGCGCAACCGTCATGTGCAGGCGATCCATCGGTGCCTAACCGAGGAACAGGCCAAGTCGATGAGTCTCTTGGATCTTGCGGGGTTTTGCCCTCTGCCGCGGACCCCCGCCAAGCGATCCGACCAGAAGGAGCAGGCCGCGGCTTTGATTTGGGCCGCGTTGCTGCAGCACGAAGAGGGTTTGGAATCCGAACACCTGGCGCGCACGATTGCCAAGGAACTGGGAGTGGGCTTGGTGCGGGCCAGGAGTTTGCGGGCCCGAGGTCAGGAATTGCTGGCATTCGCCGGCCACGTGGAATTCTCCCGCTCAGGCAAAAGGTCCCGGGTGACCTTGCTTCAAGCCTAAATCCCCTCGGCTACGCATACAGGGCTGCAACGAGATGCGTTCGAAACCCTTTGCATGCCTACGGTATCACAAGCGTCAGTACGGCATTGTGGCGGTGTAGGCAAAATCCACAAAATTTCTGTTTATTTTATAAAAAAAGAACACATAATCCAATGCGATGACGAGAGGCAACCCCGTCGCCGCAGATACGGGTGCGGAACAACCCCCATCTGTCGCGGGATTGCGCCTAACGGGACCGGGACACCTGCGACGCGCCTGCAGGCTCATTGGGAATGCCAACGAGCGTCCACGCGGCAGCTTGCGGCACCCCGGGCAAGGTCCCATGCAACTGCATCCCCTGCAATCCAACCGAAACGGCACCAAACCGGGACCGCACCGATGTCGGGTCGGGACTATGCACTCGAAGTTACGCGATGCATCGCCTTCGGTTGGCCGGCCTGGGCCGGTAGCGCGGCCACCGTGGCCGCTACGTCATCCGTCAAGACAGCATCCACTCCCTGTCGAGCATACATGGACATTCTTGTCGTCGGATCGGTGTCCAACGGTGCCACCAACATCCGCTTCCGGTGGGCGTGCCGCACGAACAACGGATTTACAGCCAGATTAGGCCAGGCCGGACCTACAAAGTCCCAATCCGGTGCCGGGAACAGCATGTTCATGGCCACCGGTCCCACGGGCAGTTCGGGACACACGTCGCGGACCGCCAGCAGGCAGCGCGGTTGGAAGGACGTCACCAGAACGCGGGACAGGAACTCGTGGGTGCCGAGGACATCAATCAGTTTCCGTGTCCAGGAGGGAATTGAAAACCTGGGATCCTTCAACTCCAACAGCAACGCCACGTCTGCCTTCGACGCCAGTTCCAGCAGCGCGGCCAGCGGTGGAACGAACTGCGGCTCCGGCGCCTCTCGTTCCGGCATGTCTACAGGTGTCGATTCCGCTTCGGCTGCGGACAGGTCGGTCACATGTGCGTCCCGACCGGTTGTACGCTTCAGATTGCGGTCATGCAACAGGATCAATTCGCGGTCCTTGGAGAACCAAAGATCGGTCTCGATGAGGTGCGCCCCCTGCTCGATGGCCAAGGCGAAGGCGTGCATCGTGTTCTCGGGCGCCACTGCCGAGGAACCTCGGTGGGCGATGACGAACGGAGCTCCGTAAGCCTGGCGCACTTCCCGTACGTCGGCGAAGTGCCTCAGATCGAGATTGGCAAGCACGCGCATGCCGTCAGGCCTTGAGCACCGTGGCCAACGCGGACACGACCATGTCCGCCTGTTTGTGGGTGATGATCAGGGGCGGGAGCAGCCGCAGCACACGCGGCCCGGCGTTGAGCAACAGGATCCTGTGGTCCTCCAGCAGCGTACGGAGGATCGGTGCCGCCCGGGAGCGCAACTCGATGCCGATCATCAATCCCAGACCCCGGATGTCGCGGACCAGCCGGATGCCGTGAAGTGCGGACGTCAGCTCGTCCAGCAGGTATGTACCCATTCTGGCACTGTGGCCGATCAGGTCGTGTTCGTGGTAGGCGGTGAGGGCAGCCAGGCCGGCGGCGCACGCCAAGGGGTTTCCCCCAAAGGTGCTGCCATGGATCCCAACGAAGATGTTTTCCTGTACTCGATCCCCAAAGGCCACGGCCCCAATCGGAAAGCCTCCGCCCAATCCCTTGGCGGTACACAGAATGTCCGGCTCCAAATCATGATGTTCGATCGCGAACCACTTTCCGGTGCGTCCGATGCCGGTTTGGATTTCGTCGGCGATCAGCAGGGCGCCTGTCTCCCTGCATCGTTGTTGGACGGCATGGAGAAACTCGGGCGCGCCAAGGTTCACGCCTCCCTCACCCTGGACTACTTCCAGGAAGACACCGGCCGTCTCCTCGGTTACGGCTTCCTGCAGAGCCTCAACGTTGTTGTACGGGACATGGCTGACTCCCGGCAACAGCGGACCAAAGACATCCTGCTTGCGGGCATTCCAGGTCAATGCCAGGGAGCCGGAGGTCCTACCGTGAAATGCTTTCGACGCGGCTACCAGATTCGCCCGCCCAGTGGTAATCCGAGCCAGCTTGAGAGCCGTTTCGATCGTCTCTGTGCCGCTGTTGAGCAGAAACGCGTACGGCAGGTGATCGGGTAGAACTTCCGCCAGCTTGACCAGGAACCGGCCTCGGGCCTCGCCGTAGAGAAACGAAGACAGGGAAGTGAGCGTCTCCGCCTGCCTCGACAAGGCTGCCGCCAAGTCGGGATGCGAGTAGCCCAGCATGGCAATTCCCTGTGAGGACGTAAAGTCCAGGAAGCGATTGTCGTCGGTATCGAACAACCATGCTCCCTCCCCGCGCGCGAAGGTGATTTCCGCCCGTTTCGGCGTGAAACCGCCCGACATGCGCAGTTCGATTTCCCTGAGGCCGGCGAAGTCCTCCGACTTCATGGACGCGTGGTGGTTCATCCGATGTGGGTTCCGTGTGCCTGGTCCAACGCCTTGGTAACCGGGTATTCCACCCGCCCATCCGCGATCACAACTTTGCCGACCCCTTGTTGCAGGGCATCCTTGGCCCCCATCACCTTCCGCTTCATGCGACCTTCGGCAAGGTTGATGAACTGGTCGATCTGATTGGGCTTGATCGACGGAATCAAGGTGGCCTCATCAGGGTATGACCGCAGGAGACCGGCTACATCACTGAGATAGAGCAGGCTGTCCGCCTGCAAGGAGACGGCCATGTGCGCTGCGATCCGATCGCCATCCACGTTGATGGCTTCGTTGTCATGGGAAAGGGCCGGAGGGGTCAGCACCGGGACATACCCGTCATCCAGGAGCAGCCGAACCAGGCGGGTGTCCACATGATCCACCGTACCGGTCCAGTCGTCGCGGATCATCACCCAGCGATTGCCTTTGCGTACGCGTATCCGGCTCTTGCGCGTGCCGCGGACAAGCCGTCCGTCCAACCCGCTCAAACCAACTGCGTTCACGCCGCGCTTCTGCAAAGCCTCGACCCACAGCTTGTTTATCTGGCCACAGTAGACCATGAGGAAGATTTCCAGGGTCCGCCGGTCCGTGCGTCGGCTGGTCAATCCGTTGCGGCCTTCAACAAACTCCGGAGGATGGCCCAGGGCTTCGGACACTGCGTTTGTGTGTTCCGCGGCGCCGTGGACGAATACCAGCCGTTCGCCTTGGTCCACCACTCGTGCCAGGTCGTCGGCTACGGACTCCATCGAGATGGACAACCCGCCGCCGGCCTTGATAATCAACATGGCCCCGAACCCAATCCTGGTATGCCAGGCCGAAGGCTCCAACGCCCAGTCATGCTGCGGAACCGCCCGTTGCTATACTCACACATCCTGGTTGGGCCGGCACCGCCAGAGCCATCCGACAGCGATTATACGGTTTGATGTCACCACAGTTCAAAGTTTACGTCACGGACATCGGATGGCCCTCCCTGGAGGCTGAACTCGAGGTCCTGGATCCTCTGGATGCCGTTCTGGAAATTTCACCAGGTTGCTCGGACGATCAGATGGTGGACCATGTCCGGGATGCCGATGCGATTATGACGTGTTGGAGGACGATTCCGCCGGAAGTGGTGGCGGCAGCGGAACAATGCCGCATGATTGCCCGGTATGGCATCGGATTGGACAACATTCCGGTTGCCCTGGCCACGGAACTGGGTATCGCAGTCACCAACGTGCCCGACTTCTGCCTGGACGAATTGACAGACCAGGTGATGGCAGGAATCCTTGCGCTCTCACGCCAACTTCCCGCCCTCGACAACTCCGTCAAACGGGGTGAGTGGTCTCGGGCCACATCCGTTCCCCTCAGGCAACTACGCGGCCAGACACTGGGCTTGCTGGGATTTGGCAACACTGCCCGGCACCTTGTACCAAAAGCGCAGGTCTTCGGCCTGAAGGTGCTCGCCTATACCCCTCGCCTGACGGCCGCGGCCTTGCCCGATGGCGTGGCCCTGGCCCAGTCCTTCCAAGACCTGTTGGAACGGTCCGACTGGCTTTCCATCCACGCGCCACTGACTCCGAAAACAGCCGGACTGTTCGACGACCGCGCCTTTGCGGCCATGAAGGATTCCGCGATCCTGATCAACACATCGCGCGGTGCCATCATTGACGAACCGGCCTTGAACCGCGCCCTCATGAACGGTTCCCTCGCCGGCGCGGTGCTGGACGTCTTGACAACCGAACCCCCTACCTCAGACATCCCATGGCGAAACCACCCCAATGTGCTGATGACTCCGCACTCCGCCTTCCTCTCCGAGGAATCGCTTCGAACCCTGGCTACCCGAACCGCCCAAAACGTTGCATCCGTTCTCATGGGGCAAGTTCCGGACAGCGTGGTCAACCCGGAAGTTCTGGGCCGGGACAACTGCCGAATCCAGGCTTGAACCCAACCGGCCTGGTGCATGCCCAAGGAATGAGTTGGTGCAGGACTCCGACTGTCGGATCAGAGAATCTTCCCAACCGGCCAAGTCCGCCACCCGAATCCTGCCGTCCGCATGGTGCTTGGCTCGCGTTTACCCTCATGGACGCGTCGTCGGCCGAGATGCAATATGCGAACCCTGAACCCTTTTTGGAATTTATGCGAAACAGAGGCAATGACGTAAATGGTGGCAGGGCAATCTGCCGGCAATAATGGTCTCACAAGCTGGTATTGGGATTGATCGGAGACAATCCACTGGAATTGGCCGCCATTTTGGCATCAGAAGGGGTATGGGATAACATACGGATGGAGCGAATTCAAGCCAACAAATCCGAAGTGCGATTCGCATAGCAAACGACATCATAAGCGGAGAAAAGGCGGTGACCGTCGGTTCCCGATGCTTGCGTGGAAGTCCGGCAAGCCTTGGGACTGAACTGCTGCACAAATTCGGCGAAGAGGCAATCCAGCCAGCCTCGTGCTGGATGCCGCGGTCAAGGCCAGCTATGCCGACAGCACCGGTGGCAACCGGATGATGGCATCATCCGGTGTAGGCCGGCACAAGCCCGGTCCGCCCCGGGTCCAGATTCCAGTCCGCCAACATTGCGCGGGACAGACGACAGACCATGGTGTAGGCCGGATCGTAAATGTTGCCGAGGTCGTATCTGACCTGCTGTCCCATCATCAGATGGACCGTCTCCAAATCGTAGCCGCATTCGTCAACAAGCCAACGTGACACTTCGGTGGTCGCATGTCGTGTGGCCTGATCCAGGGGCCGGGCACTGCCGGCCACGAAAATGTCGGAGTCGTTGTACCCGCGCGGCCAACTCAGCCTCTGGTTCTTGACCACATCAACACTGAACTCCACCTCGGCGGAAATTTCGATGCCGGTCCCCACGATCTCGCCGTCGCCCTGGAGGGCATGTACATCGCCCAGATAGAGCAGGGCCCCGGGTACCGACACCGGAAACAGTGCCGTGACACCGTCGCGCCATCCGCGGTAGTCCATATTTCCGCCATGGGGTCCGGGAGTGGCCGTGCTGATTGCCTCTCCACCTGCCGGCGCCACGCCGAAGCATCCAATCATGGGATCCATTGACTGCCACGGAAGCCCTTCCCCACCGGACACGCGAACCAGACCAGCCGACGTGTCGACGTCCCAAACCGTAATGGCAGGCGAAGGCACCGGCAGTCCCTGCAGATAGTCCGGATCAAGTACGTCTCCGGCCAAGATGTTCCTGGTCCATCCCGTGCTGCGGTCCGGCCTGATGCCAATCAGGTGCATGACCAGGGCGTCACCCGGCTCCGCCCCTTCGACATGGAACGGTCCGGTCATCGGATTGGGCCGGCCGGCCACGGTTGCACCGCGATGGTCCGCGCCGCCGGCATCAACGGTGCGGGTCCGCACAACGTCTCCGGGCTTCAGATGACACACCGGTTCGTGCGTGCCGATGGTGTTGAACCACTTGGATGGAGCAAACTCAACCAATGCCATGGGGGGATCCTCCCTGATGCTAAGAGCCAAGAAGTATCTCAGGAAGGGGAGAGCCGCTTCTCGAATTGCAGAATGGCCACTTTCGGCACGAAGCCCAGCCGCTGGTTGATGGCCAGCATCGGATTGCGTTCTTCGTTGCCGGTCACAATCATGGTCGCCCCTTCCCGATGCGCCTGTTCAATCGACTTGAGTTTCAGTGCGGTTGCCAGGCCCCGCCGCCGCCAAGCGCGGCGGACACCGGTCAATCGAATGTCCCAGACAGTTGGAGTACCCGGAAATCGGTTGGCGGCCGTGAAGGCCGCGTACGGCCCAAATCCCCCGGCCTCGTTGGACGCGGTGTGATCGACTGCAATCATCCACGTGTCCGGTGACGCGCCGGATTTGCGCAGCATGTTGTCGAATTCGGCCTCTGTTACGGAAGGAGGGCCGTAGGGACGAGGAACATCCGCGTCGACATCCAGCCACGCGCGGCGCAGTTTGGTGTGCCACTTGGGATCGTCCTGCATCAGGCTCGGCAGGTTGTGGAACCCAAATCCTGCCTCCTCCGCAGCTTGAATCCGTCCCTCCCAGGGATCGAAGTCGAATCCCTGAACATCCAGAGCCGAGTTCAAGTCGCGTTGGAGGAACACGTAGCCGTTGGCTTCAAGCCAGTCAACGCGCACTGGTCTGTCATCGCGCACTTTGAGGCTGAGGACACCGACCGCCAAGTCTTCGATTCGCTTCAGAACATACGCCTCCACAAACGAGTGAATTGCTTGTCCGCCCACCATGAGGTCTTCCAGAGCGGGGTAGAGCATGAAGTCGTACATCATGCAATCCTGGATTCCGATCCAGTTCGGCTTGTACACCTGGCCGCATCCGACAACCTTCGCGTCCATGGTTGCCACGAACAGGTGCGGAAACCGGTCCTTGCTTCCGGTTGCCAAACGGGCTCGAAAGTGCTCCAGGGTGTCCGGGGGACGGTCGGGCACGTAGGCAGCACCGACCGCAAGCCACTCGCGGCACTCTTCGTCAACCGGCTTGAACTCCCGAATATCGAATCCCATGCACCCCCCTTGCAGGCATGTCGTCCCGGCTTGGCACCGGAGACAATCTCCCGGTTTGGGAACGTCCCTTTCCCCGCACCTGCAAACCGTCGGGAACTCCCTGGGTTGGCAGGTATGCCAACCACATGGTGCAGTCGGTGGTCCGTACCTGACAATTCCTGCACAGCCGGTGACGATCCTACAGGAGCGCGGTGACCACCGTCGACTCGGTCCGCGTGGCCGTTGGCGGCCGGTTACAACTGCTTCTCGTAGTCCTGCCAGGCCGGAGAGGGCTTGAACCCCAACTTAAGGTTGATGTCGTACATGGGATTGTTCTCTTCGTTGCCGGTTTCGAACCGCGTACCACCCATGTCGCGGGCTTGGGCAATCGACTTCAGTTTGATGGCCGTGGCTATGCCCTTGCGGCGCCAGTTCCGGCGGACGCCGGTCAGCCAAATGTCCCAAACCGACGAATCACTCAGGGCGGGATTGACACAGGTCAACCCCGCGTAGGGCCCGAACTTGGGACCGCCTTTGGGCAAAACACTGTTGTCCACGGCTATCAGGTTGGTCTCCGGGCGCAGGCTCGGACTCTTCAGCATCTTGTCGAATTCATCGAACGGTATGGGTTTCGGTTCATTGGGAACGGGGACATCAAGATCGATTTCCACCCATGCTTCGTGCAACTTGGCATGCCAGTCCGGGTCATATTCCTGCAGATGGGCAAGCGTATGGAACTCTATGCCGGAAGCCTCGACCTTTTCGACAAAGCCATCCCACGCACCAAAATCGAAGGCGGCCACGTCCAGCGACGCAGAGGGATAACGCATCACCACCGCATAACCGTTGTCGATCAACCAGTTCACCCTTGCCGTCTTGTCCTCGCGTGCGCCTGTCAACAGAACCTCGGTCGGCCGATCGGAGATGAGTTTCAGGACGTGCCGTTCAACATGGGAGTGGACCGGCAGCCGATCCACCACCAGTTCTTCATGATCCGGGTGAATCATGTGGCTGAACTGGATGCGGCCCTCCACGTTCAGCCAATAAGGTTCCGAGACATCACCCCAACCGACGATGGCTCCGTCCAAAAGGAAGACGAACCTGGCTCTGAACTTGTCCTTGCGCGCCGTCTCGTCCCTGTACTTCCACTGTTCCAGAGTGTTGGGTGGATACTCCGGCCAGCAGGCATTCCCGATGGCGAGGCACGCCAGATACTCTTCGTCAACAGGATTGAAGGGGCGGATCCCGAACTCCATGACTGTCTCCTTCCAGAATGCCGGATGACGACTTGCATTGGTGGCTCGGTTCGACGAATCGGAGCCCCGGGCCTGCCAAAGGGCGCAGACTCTATAACCGGGTGGGTGGCAGTGTCAACAATGCGGTGTCTCGACCAGCAGAACATCCCGCTGACTCCTTGGACAATGTCCACCGGTCCCTATCCATGCTGTCCAGCCTCCAGGGGTGTCCGGCTCCACCTTCCGCACGGTGGACTTGCTCGGAAGTCGCCCAATTCGGCGCGTTGGGCAATCCTGGCTCACGGCAGTCGCTTTGGAATTTACCAACTGCTTTGAACGGTGTGCGGTAATCATCGCCCTCGGTTCTCAGGCAACTGGATTGCCTTTCATCGTCCCGTGCCGGCTACAGGAATTTTTGGTACTCCACCCAGGCGGGAGCGGATTCGAAACCCAGCTCGAGGTTGATGCCATACATGGGATTGTTCTCTTCGTTGCTGGTCTGCATCCGAGCAAACCCCATGTAGCGCACCTGGGCAATTGACTTCCACTTGATCGCCGTAGCGATTCCCATGCGGTGCCAAGCGCGTCGGACATCGGTAAACCGAATCCCCCAGTCCGTTGCATTGCGTAGCAAGGGATTGGCAAACGTCAGCCCTGTACAGAGTCCAAACCAAGAGCAACTTGCCGCGAGTGAAACGTTGTCCACGGCCATCAGGTTGGTCTCCGGGCACATGGCTGGACTGTTCAGCATCTTGTTGAATTCGTCAACCGGAATCGGCCTTGCCTGGGTTTGAGGTGGAAGCGTCAAGTTTCTATGGATTGGACACAATTTGAGAACTGAGCCGGTGTACCAGACCGGTCCAGATGTCGTGTTCAAGGACCGGGAGACCTCGATTCAAGAGGGGCCCGCAGCCACAAACGTTCCGGGGGGATGCGACGGCCGTCCTTCCGACCCTTGCTTGCAGCGGGACAGTCAGGGGCTAGGCGTCGGCATGCCAAGGCGGGTTGTGTGTAGAACTTGGCCTTGTACTGCGGACGCCCATGGTCGAGCATATCCGGGATGAAGAATGCGACGTAGGTGTCGCCCATGTACTTGCAAGCGTACCGGCCGATTTGATGGTTGTAATCCTGCAACCACTCGTTGCCGGGTGCGTTCCGCAACTGCGTGAACCGCTAGCCCAGCGTGAAGAAGGTCGAACTGCCGGGACCATCCCCAGCTTGCAGAAGACGCCTTCCACTTGCGGTAGTCCATCTCGTGCCCGGCCGGTACGTGGTTCCAGGCGAACCGACAGGCTCCGGCCAGTTGTTCAAGGTACTGGCCGTTCGCGGCTGTTCCAGGATATCAGACGCACGCGGAGTGTCCGCGTGACGATCGGGGGCTCTTGCGTTGTAGACTTCGGGGGGCTGGCCATGGTGCTTCAACCACCTGTGCCGGTCGAGAGCCCGGTTACCACTGGGTTCTCTTTCACAGGGATGGCAGCACAAGAGTTCGACTGTCAACTGTTGGATATAAGGCCCATAACTCTTCGTCTACAGAGCGGAAGGGACGGATCCCAAAACCACGGTTGTTGCGTTGCGTCCCGGACAGTCAACTTCCCCACACCACACCCCTGAAGATTCGGGTTCGGCTCAACGGTGCGGGCCATGAGCCTGCCAAGGGGCAGGAACCCCATGACCGGGCTGTCTGCATTGTCAACCAGATACCTGGCTGAACCCCTGAACGATTTCCACCACTTCCTGTCCGTACTGCTCCAGCTTCCAATCCGGCAGGATGTGGTATCCGGCCAGAGCGGCGACGGACATGGGGGCTTCCGCGGCGATGGCCTTAAGCGAGTGCTTGCTCAGGACGATATCCGGATCGACGCCCCGTTCATTGGACTTGCCCAGACGCCACCTGCGGAGCGCGTTGAACAACCCAAGTTCGCGCCGATCGGTGATCGACGTTGTGGACGGTTTGAACGGACGCACCGCCACTCGTTGACTTTGCCCTTGTTGGATGCATGCCAGAATGTCGTCCCCCAGCAGACGTACTTGCCTGCGATCCAGGCATTTGCAGCGTTCAAGCGATCGGCGCGTCGTGGGTTGATTGCGAGCCAACGACAACAGCACCTTGTCGGTCACCACTCGACTGCGCGGCCGGTCCCAAGCCAGCGCAATCTGCTCGCGCCACTCCCACAAGGACTTGTACACCCCCATGTGCTTCAAGGAGACCTGCTTGGTGGTCTGGTGATCCCAGAAGGTTTTGTCCCGCGAACCAACCCTGGAGTAGTCGGCGGACGCGACTTCCTCCATGTGGGCCAGCCCTTCCGCAAGTCGATCACAGTCCGACAGGTAGCGGAATAGTTTTCTATACAGTGGCACCAGGTAGGCGACATCGCCGCAAGCGTAGGTAAGCTGACTTGCCGTAAACGGCCGCTTGCCCCAATCGGACATGCGAACCCGTTTGCTTTGATGGACCTGGAACTCGTCCTCCAGAATCGAGCCGATGGAGGTGGAAGTCCAATTGGCCAGGCGCGCAGCGATTTGGGTGTCGAACAGATTCGCGACGCGGATGCGGAACTCCTTGTGGAGGTACCCCAGTTCGCTTTGGGCACCGTGCATCACGAACCGGCGATTTGGATCGGCAAACAACGGGACCAGACGACGGACGTCGACCCGGTCCGGATCCAACAGCCAAAGTTCAAGTTCACCGTCGCGACCGTCCCAGCAGCGACGGGTCATGGCAAACTGCATCAAACAGATGCGCGATGCATAGCTGTGCGCGGAATTGCTTTCAGTGTCCAGGGCAACCAGCGTGTGGGCGGACAGGGCACGCTCGAACCGCTGGAGGTCCGGCTCTGAATCCACCAGAACACAGCCAAGGGTGTGCGTACGCCCGTTGCGCGTAGCAAGGCTTACTTGGATGTCTGACATGATTGCTGTAGCGGAGAGTGGCGAAGCGACGCAGTGGGATACTTCCACCAAGTATAAACGATCGCCACAATCTGTGCAGGTAGAACACAAGAGTCTTTCCGAAACCGGTCCTGAAAACCAAAATCACCGTTTCGGCTACGGTTAGACTGCAAGGTTCGAACTTCCTCGCAGCGGCTCTGACAACATTGCTGATGTTTCTTACAAGATGATCGACACGGTTGTGCTTGACGTCGAAGGTCGCGTGTCGTGCGGCACCGATGTCGCAACAGTTGTGATGCGTCTTCGCCAGGGCCGGTGCCGGGCTTGGCTCGACTTCAACAACCCGACGGAGGCCGAACTGGACTTCGCCTTGGAGGAGGTTCTCCCCGCGCACGAACTGGCACGCAAGGATGTGCAGGATCAGGAAGGCACACCCAGGCTGGCGGAGTATCCCAACTGCTTGGTCGTCGTATTCCATTCCGTCGAGGCGTCGGGAACGGATCCTGCGGGCCTGAGCACGGTCGAACACGTAGCCGTCCTGGGCCACAACCTCCTCATGACATTCACCTACGATGACAGGTCCCATTTCGCGGAAATGCACGATCCGGCTCGCCACAGGTCCGATGGCCTGGCACTGGGGACGGTACGGCTGTTTCACGAACTCCTCGACTGCCAAGTGGGCCAAGCCAGAGAGTTGATCGAGAACCTGGTCGGATCGCTTGAGTCCCTGGGGGATGTTATTTTCACCCGCAATCTGTCCGCGGCCAGCGAGCATGAAATCATGGAAGACATCCTGCAGGCCAAGAGCACCGCGTTGCGGTTGCAACGCATCTTGGGACCGCAAGCGGAACTGTTGCGCAAGCTGGCAGTTGAACATCGGACGGCCATCAGTCCCCAGGAACGGGCCTATTTCCAGGTGACCTTGGAGGAGTCCGTGCATCAGGAGTCCTTGGCCGACCTGCTCGTGGAACTGGCCAACGGCACCATGACCACGCATCTGAACCTTTCCAACTACCGGCTGAGCGAGGTCATGAAGGTCCTGACCATGATCGCGACCGTGTTCATCCCCCTGACGTTCGTGACGGGGCTTTTTGGAATGAACTTCGCGCACTTGCCCGGGACGCAGTCGCCGTATGCCCTGGTGGCGGTGGTCGCCGCCTGCTTGGTTCTCACCATTGGCATGCTTTTGTTCTTCAGACGCAAGCGGTGGCTGTAGCATTGCCCCACGGAACCAGCCTCTCGGCCCTCGGAGCTCCTACTTCATGACCAGTACCTATGCGTTTCGTTCGGCCGCCGGTGCCGACTACGGGAAAGTCATCGACTTGTGGATGCGGGGCGTGTCCAGCGACCGCGTCGCCATCGATCAGATTGCCAACACTTGGTGGAAGCGCCTCCTGTTCCGATATGTGGCAGGCCGCAAAATCTTCCAGCAGGACATGGAAACCGCGGTGGTGCTCAAGGACGGCAACCTGTGCGGCTACTATGGTCTGCAAACGGCAGCCGACACCATGAGCGTCTTCGATTGGGGACTGGATCTCGACTGGAACGCCGAGGGTCTGAATGTCTTCGGATTGATGGTCGAACACATTCTTGACGACATCTACGAGCGCAACGACGACATCGAATCACTGGTCATCGGCACGGAACGTCATGAACACGACGTGCGCGCTGCACTGGAACAGAGTGATTTTGAACCTCTCGACTACCAGATTGCACAAATGGTGATCGACCTGCCGCTGGCGCACAACGAGCCCCGCGGCGAGATGGATCTCCATCTCACGCTGCGCAACGCGCATTCCTTCGGCGATGCCATGGAGGATTGGATCCGGATGGACTATCAGGGCGACAAGAGAAAGGCGGCCATCGTCCTTCCATCCACAATGCGCTGCCCTTGCGAACCGTCACCTACGAGATTCTCGAGGGAGAGGAGCCCAAGGGCTTCGTCCAGTTCTCATCCCACAACGATGAAGCCCGTTTCCTGTACGCGCTGGAGCCAGGACTGTGGGGCTCGCCGTTGGAACGCTTGGCCGTGACCGCCTTCTGCACACAGCTGGCGCGCAAACAACAACGGGTCAGGTTGCGAACATTCAGTCTGGCCCACCTCCATGCCAGCCGTGAATCCCTCGCTTCGCTGGGCCTGAAGTTTGAACTCGCACCCTGGGAGCGATGGGTACATCTGCTCTTCGAGGAGGGCGAAGAGGATGACGATGCGCCAAGTGACAACGAAGGTTGAACCGGCAGCGCGCCGCAAGCTGCATCGGAAGGATCCATCCGGATTACGCGCCGGTTGATGAACCCGAAGAGGGGCCGCCGTATCGCGGTTGATTGGCGCCGATAGCGAAACCCAACACAATCCTGCGGCTGGCAACACGCCCCGGCGGTTCCCGGTCACAGACGCAGTCGATCAAAGAACGAGGCATGATGGTCCAGACAAAAGGAGGGTTCCTAAGTCGCCACTTGGGTCCCGGCAACCAGGACGAAGCGACAATGCTGGCAGCGCTCAAGGTGGACAGCCTTGAGGCGCTTGTCCAACAGACGGTTCCCGAATCCATCCACCTGCCCCAACTGCTGACGCTGCCCGAACCCCTCGACGAGTCGGAAGCCCTGAAGGAACTCCGGAACATGGCGGCCACCAACCGCCGCACAACATGCTTCATTGGTCAGGGTTTCCACCCGTGTGTTGTCCCCTCGGTCATTCGACGCAACATTCTTGAGAATCCTGGCTGGTACACACAGTACACGCCATACCAGGCCGAAATCGCGCAGGGACGGCTCGAGGCCCTACTCAACTTTCAGACCCTGATTGCCGATTTGACAGGTCTTCCGGTAGCAGGTGCTTCGTTGTTGGACGAAGCTTCGGCGGCGGCCGAGGCGATGACGGTTTGTTGGCGTGCAAGGTCCAGACGGTCTCAGGCCAACGTTTTCCTGGTTACGGACCGGATCCATCCTCAAGTCCTCAAGGTGCTCGAAACCAGGGCGCGCCCGTTGGGCATCGGCGTCGCCACGGTGCCGCTGCCTGAAATGGACCCGACTGCGGATGTGTTTGGGGTGCTGGTTCAGTCTCCCGACACGGACGGCACGGTCCACGACTACCGGGAACTCACTGAACTTGCGCACGCCGCCGGGGCCAAGGTGGTGGCGGCCACCGATCCGTTGGCGATGGCCTTGTACACTCCGCCGGGGGAAATGGGCGCCGATGTGGCGTACGGCACTACCCAGCGCCTGGGCATGGGACCCGGCTTGGGGGGTCCGCATGCCGCCTTCATCGCTGTTAGGGACGAACTCAAGAGACTGATGCCGGGGCGCATGGTGGGGGTTGCCCGCGACGCCGCCGGTCGGCCGGCTTTGCGTCTTGCCTTGCAGACGCGCGAACAGCACATCCGGCGCGAGAAGGCAACCAGCAACATCTGCACCGCCCAGGTTCTTCCCGCCGTCGTGGCGTCCATGTATGCGGTGTATCACGGACCGGAAGGCCTTGCCTCCATTGCAGCGGAGATCCACCGGAAGGCCTGCACACTCCGAAGGCAGTTGGAATTGGCAGGTGCACGGGTATGCCGAGGTCCGATCTTTGATACGGTCAAGATCGTGGACATGCCCGACCGATGCCTGGATGCCATTTGGGAGGCCTCTCAGCGGCAAGGAATCTCCCTGCGGAGATTTGCCGACGGCGCACTGGGTGTATCCATGTACGAGGGTGTCTCACCGGACGAGCTCGACAGGTTGCACGCGGTCCTTGGGGTGGAACCGCACCGGAGAGTCTCGGATTTGCCTGTGGTTCCGGCACACTTGTCCAGGGCATCGGATTTTCTGACCCACCCGGTCTTCCACCTGTACCGGTCGGAAGCGGAACTGACCCGGTACATGGCACGTCTGCAAAAGCGCGATCTATCCTTGACCGACGCCATGATTCCGCTGGGTTCGTGCACGATGAAGCTGAATCCGGCCGCTTCGCTCGAAGCGGTTACCTGGCCGGAATTCGCCGAGACACACCCCTTTGAGGCCCCCGGCAACCAGGAAGGCTACCGTGCGTTGACTGAACAGTTGTGTGCCTGGCTGGCGGAAATCACCGGTTTTGCAGGGGTTTCGCTGCAGCCCAATGCGGGGTCCCAAGGGGAACTGGCCGGCCTGTTGGCCATTCGATGGTATCTCCACTCCATTGGGCAATCCTACCGCTCAGTCTGCCTGATTCCCGCGTCGGCCCATGGCACCAACCCGGCCAGTGCCCAACTGGCCGGGTTCCATGTAGTGGTGGTCGCGTGCGACAAGCATGGGAACATCGATCTGGAGGACCTCCGGCGGAAGCTCGACGAGCACGGACCGCGCATCGCGGCCTTGATGATTACCTACCCCTCAACCCACGGCGTGTTTGAGGAATCGGTGAAAACCGTCACGGAGTTGATTCACGGCTGTGGCGGCCAGGTATACGTGGACGGCGCCAACATGAACGCCATGGTTGGGCTGTCGTCGCCTGCCGCCATAGGCGGCGACATCTGTCACCTGAACCTGCACAAAACGTTCTGCATTCCGCATGGCGGGGGCGGACCGGGCATGGGGCCGGTTTGCGCAACCGACCATCTGGTGCCGTTCCTGCCGTCGGATCCCGTCGGCGAACCCGCTACGGAAACAACGGGGGCGGTGGCAGCCACCAACTGCGGCAGCGGGGCCATTCTGCCGGTTTCATGGACCTACATCAGGATGATGGGGGCAGCCGGGCTGACCAAGGCCACGCAGACGGCCATCTTGGCAGCCAACTATGTTGCCGACCGACTTGGCGACTACTACCCGATATTGTTCAAGGGCCAAAACGGACGCGTGGCCCACGAATGCATCATCGACCTCGAGTGGCTGAAACCGGCAGGCCTCACGGTGGATGACGTGGCCAAACGCCTCATCGACTACGGGTTCCACGCACCGACAGTATCCTGGCCGGTTCCCTTCACGATGATGATCGAACCGACCGAGAGTGAAAGCCTGCGGGAACTGGACCGGTTCTGTGACGCCATGATCCGGATTCACGGGGAAATCCAGGACGTGCTGGAGGGCCGTTTCGCAGTCGAGGACAGCCTGCTGCGGCACGCGCCCTTCACAGCAGAGATCCTCGCGACCGAAGATTGGCCCCATCAATTCAGTCGCAGGCAGGCCGTCTTCCCTGCGCAGGGGAGTGTCGCATCAAAGTTCTGGCCATCCGTCGGCCGGATCGACAATGTCTGGGGCGACCGCAACTTCATGTGCGTCTGTCCACCGCTGTCCGAGTACCAGTAGCGCAAATGGATGCCCCTCACTTCCGGTGAGGGGCCGCCGGGTCTTCAAGTTCGGCTGCATAGGGGATGGAGGCCGCGGCCCCGGGGCGCGTGACACACACGGCCGCCGCACGGTTGGCCAGCGCGAGAGCTGTTGCGGCGGATCCCGATTTCATGAACCCGGCCATGTAGTAGCCGATAAAGGTGTCACCGGCACCTGTCGTGTCGACCGGACGAACGGAAATGCCATCGATGGCGACGGTGCCCTGTGCCGAACCGCAGTAGGCTCCTTCCGCTCCCCTGGTGACCACCACGGTCATGTCCGGATAGTGGTTCAGCAGGTGGCCGGCAATCCGTTCCGCCTGGTTGGATCCAGTCAACTCCTCCCCTTCCAGTTGGTTTACGAACAGGACTGACACCTTGTTCAACGGGAAGTTGGCGGCCAGATCGTCGGCCATGGGTGCGGGGTTGTACGCCACCGACCAGCCGCGTTCCGCCGCCAGGCGCATCATCTCGGGAACCTCGCTGGTTTCGTTCTGAAACAGGACCCACCCCGGTTGCCCCTGGCCATCCAACACACCAGCCAGCTGTGCAGCCTCGACCGTTTGGTTGGCGCCTCCGTAGATGAATATCGAGTTCTCACCCGCCCGGTTGACCTGGATGATGGCATGTCCACTGGCAATTTTTTCGCGAACCACTACCTCTGACACGTCTACTCCACTCTCCGCCAACAGGTCCGACAGGAACTGTCCTTCCTGTCCGATACAACCCACATGCTTCACTTCAGCACCGGCCCGCGCGGCTGCCACCGACTGGTTCAAGCCCTTGCCGCCAGTGAACTTCGCATAGTCTAGAGTGTGAATTGTCTCTCCGGGCCGGGAGATTTCCTCGACCTGGTAGACATGGTCGATGTTCAGTGATCCAACAGTAACCAGCATGACTTCCTCCTGAAGACCATGGGTGAATCCTGCTAGGCCAGCAGTTCAAGCAGCGGGTCTGCGTGGCGCGTTTGGAGCTCGTTGAGCACCTCCGCCATCTCCTGTGCCAGCCTCTCGAATTCCGGGAAGTAGGCCAGATTGCGGGTCTCGAACGGATCCTCAATCAGATTGAACAGCTGGCGATAGCCGGGCACCATGCCTCGCCTGCGCTGCCGGTAGTAGTGAACCAGTTTCCACTCGTCGGCAATGACACACCGGTGCACGTGACGGTACGCGGCCATGAGGCATGCATCCGGGTCGTCGGGGGTACCGGAACGGCCCTGCCACAACCTGTGACCGGAAAGACCCGCGGGCATGGGCAGGCCGGCCAACTCGCAGAGGGTGGGAAAAACGTCGGCATGGGTCACCAGGCCCGGGACCGTGGTTCCCGAGGCCACCTCCGGACCCCGCAGCACACAGGGAATGCCCAGACTGTGCTCATACATGTTCTGCTTGCCCATTAGTCCGTGCTGTCCGATGGACAAGCCATGATCCGCCAGGTACAACACCAATGTGTTGCCCGCAAGTCCGGTTGCTTCAAGCGTGTTCAGAATGTCGCCGACCCGCAGGTCCAGGTGGGTGATCATGTCGTAGTAGTCGGCAAGATGGTTCCTGATGCGGTCAGGCGGCCGCGGGGTCTCTTCCAGCAGTTCGTCCCGGATGTCGGCAACCTCAATGTCGAAGGGATGTTCGGAGTAAGTGTTGGGCGGCAGATCCATGGTTGCCGTTGTCTGGCCATATGCCGGTTCCCAGTAGTCGGGCGGCGTGCGCGGATCATGGGGAGCCGTAAACGCGGTATACAGGAAGAATGGCTCCTCCCCCGAGCGGGTTCCAAGAAACTCGATGGCGGCATCCGCAAAGAGATCGGTCGAATGTTCCCGACCCACTTGCGCGGCATCGGCCGCATAGGACGAGGTCTCGTCATAGCGATGGACGGGAACCGCATCGTGGTCGGACATCCCGCCCAGGAAAATCCGGTCGCCGCCGGCAAAACACCGGTTGAAGCTCGCGGCATCGTTGTGCCACTTGCCGATGCCGTAGGTAGCATAGCCATGCTGGCGGAAGTGCTCGGGCAGCAGGGTTTTGTCCCTGCGCAGGGTCTGAAGGCCGGGATAGTCGTTGTCGGTTTTGCTGACAACCGCGTTGAAGGTGGACAGACCAGTGAGCAGACTGGCGCGGCTGGGCACGCACACGGCCGGGGTCAATCCCCCCATGGTGTAGGCACGGGTGCACCTGAGGCCGTCGGCTGCCAACCGATCCAGGTTGGGGGTCCTCACGGGTTCGCTCCCTGCGCATCCGAGAGCACTAGCGCGATGATCGTCTGCAATAAGCACAACGATATTGGGTCTGGTTTTCATGGGTACACGCAACTTCACCTGCTGTGGTCGCAGAACAGGCCAACCGGCACTGCCATCGGCATCCGCGCACCATCATACTTCCGGATTCTGTCGTTGGCACCGGGACGGTGCAGGAGGGTGATGGGGTTCCGCCGATTCTGGTCCGGCAGTGGCCAGACAAGTCCTGCGTCAAGCGTGAACCTGTCAATGCCCGACCCATTGCTTATTCAACGGAATCGCCAGACCGCAAAAAAACACCACGGCAAACAGGCTGCAAGATTCCTGAAAACGGCAATGTCGGTCAAAACCTGCCTGGATTGGGTGCGCACGCGGTAGCGGTTAAACTAACCCATAATGACTGTTGCGCGACTGGGCGACAGAATCACCTTCCAGGAGACATCCATGACCGTACAACTGACTAGACGTTCGTTTTTGCGTGCTGCGGCCGCAACGTTGGGCCTCGGCGCGCTGTCGGCCTGCGCCGCTCCCGCCGGTGCACCGGATTCGGGCGATGCCAGTGCGGCCACAATGGAGACGGTTGAGATCGCCTGGTACGAATGGGGCGACGTGCTGGACAAGGAAATCGCCGATCGATCCATCGCGGACTTCCAAGCGGAAAATCCCCACATTCAAGTCCGGTTGGAACAGGCGCCTGGCCAGTATTACGACAAGCTTCAGGCCGCTCTGGCCGGCGGCACCGCCGCAGACATCATCAACAACCAGACGTGGCTGTGGCAGAGCTTTTCCGCCAAGGGGGTCTACCAACCCCTCAACGAGCTGCAGGCCCGGGATTCCTATGACACGCCCTTCCCGGCTGCCTGGGACAGTGTGTACGAGACCCAGACGCGTTTCCGCGGCGAACTGTATGGCATACCATGGAACATGAACTCCATGGTCATCTTCTACTCCAAGAAGCCCTTCGACAACATGGGTCTGGACTATCCCACCGACGATTGGACCTACGAGGACTTTGTCCAACTGACTATCGACCTGACCGGGGAAGTCGACGGCCAGCAACAGTTCGGATACCAGACCAACTCATCGTATGAACGCCTGGCCTGTTGGATGCGGCTCAACGGGGACAAGGAATGGGACCAGGAGATCGAACCCAGGGAGGCACTCTGGGACACGCCGGCCATCATGGACTTCATCAACTTCCAGCTGTATGCCTGCATCAACGAATTCGGGGTCAGCCCCACTCCCGCCATGATGGAGGGCGGCAACAATCAGATTGACTCCGGCAATGTGGCCATGAAGATGGAAGGGCCGTGGTTCTTCCCGAAAATGGCCTGCCGGGAGTGGTCCTGCACCGACGAAGCGATGGCCGAGAACTATGTGCCCTTCGGCGTTGCGCAGCTGCCCAAGGCGTCCAATGGCACGCGTGCCCACATGGTGTTTGGCCATGTGCTGCTCATGAACTCCCGCACGGAACACCCGGACGAGACTTGGGAATTCCTCAAGTTCGCAGGCGGGGAAGGGGCACAGCAGTACGTGGCGCAGTCCGGACGCCAACCGGTGACCCCCGACTTCAACGAACGCCTGTGGAAACCGTCCACGATCGAAAAATGGGGACTGGAAAATCCCCAGCCGCTCATTGACGCCTTCGAGTCGGGCATCCTTCACCTGGCCGGGGAAGTGGACGACCGTTACATCACGGCGGAAGCGTACGGGCCGGCCCGGGATCGCATGGTGGCGGGCGACGCCGATGCATTCGAGGTTGTCCCTGAATTGAACGCGAAGATTCAGGGCCTGTTGGACGAGTACTGGGCCAGCCAAGGCTAACCGCCACGGAACCGTGCCGCGGCGCGGCCACCCGGGTGGCCGCGCCGCCCTGTCATAACAGTCAAGGACATGCCAGATGGAACCGATGCAGGTGTCCAATGAACAGTTGGAGTTTTTCCGGGACAACGGCTACGTGGTCCTGGATCCCATTGCCGGCCAAGAGGAACTGGAGACGCTGAGGCGCATCTACGACGAACTGTTTGCCCGCCGGGCGGGACGAGAGCAGGGCGCGCAGTTTGACTTGGCGGGTGCCGACGAAGAAGACGCGGAGGCAACCCTCCCGCAAATCCTGGGGCCGGCCCGTTTTGCCCCCGAGCTCAATGACATGGAGTTCAAGAAGATGGGGGCGTCCTGCGCCCGCCAGTTGCTGGGGGGCAAAGTCGAAGGCGGTGACCATGCCATCCTGAAACCTCCGTTCATCGGTTCGGACACCCCCTGGCACCAGGACGAGGCCTACTGGAATCCGTCGCTGATCTATTCCTCCCTCAGCATTTGGATGCCGCTGCAGGACGCCACGGTGGAGTCGGGATGCATGCAGTTCGTACCCGGCAGCCACCACCTGGGAGTCCTGCCACACCATCCCATCAACAACGATCCGCGCGTCCATGGTTTGGAAGTGGACGACTTCAACCAGGAGGCGGTTGTCGCGTGTCCAATACCCGCCGGGGCCGTGACGGTGCACCACTGCCGGACCCTGCACTACGCGGGCCCTAATCTGACGGCGGTGCCGCGGCGCGCCTATATTCAGACGTTCGGCCTGCGCACGCAGACGCGCGACGAACCCCGGGATTTCTACTGGCAGCGCATCCAACAGACGGCCCGGCAGTCCCGTGCCGATGAATTTGAACGCAAGTCCGCTGATGGGTGAGCCCCGCAGCTCCCGGAACCGGTCCGGCAAACCGGTCTGAAGCGATGGCCGGGCGGGCAATGAAACCCGGCAGGTCTGCCGTGGCACGGCGCCAGGCGTGGGAAGGACGGATTTTCGCCCTGCCCTTCATCCTGGGCTTCCTGGCGTTCTGGCTATACCCGATGTCCTATTCGGTGTACCTGGTCTTCCAGGATTGGGACCTGCTGTCTCCGCCCTCGTTTGTGGGATTGGACAACATCGTAGAGCTGTTTCGGGACGAGTCCATAGGGATTTCCCTCGGCAACACGTCGTACTACACCTTCATTGGCGTCCCGCTGCAACTCGTTCTGGCGCTGGCGCTGGCGCTGCTGCTGAACGTCAAGGTCCGAGGCCTGGCGATTTACCGAACCCTGTTCTACCTGCCGGCCATGACCCCGATCGTGGCCAGCGCCATCGTCTGGCTTCAGATTCTCCATCCCGAGTTCGGTATTCTGAACAGTTTCCTGCGGAACTTCGGGATTGAGCCCGTCAACTGGTTGTTTGATCCGCGCGCGGCCAAACCGGCCTTCATCCTCATGACGCTTTGGGGGGTGGGTCCGCAGATGGTGATCTTCCTGGCCGGGTTGCAGGGCGTACCCCAAAGCCTCTACGAGGCTGCGGAGATAGACGGCGCCAGTCGCTTCCAGCGGTTCCTGTTCATCACCATTCCCATGATTTCCTCCATCACGTTCTTCAACCTCGTGGTGGGTGTCATTGCCAGCTTCCAAGTATTTACGACGGCCTTCATCATGACGCGCGGCGGACCCCAGAACGCCACGCTGTTCCTGGTGCTGTACCTGTACCGCAACGGGTTCCAATACTTCAAGATGGGTTATGCCTCGGCCATTGCGTGGATGCTGTTCGTCATCATCGTGGCCTTCACCGTGATCCAGTTCCGATTGGCCAGCCGATGGGTCTATGAAGAAGGCGCACCGGCCTGACGGCATCCCATGACGACACACGCGGATACATCCGCAACCAGGCAACCGGAGGGAAATCCTCCCCGCCGTGCCATCGGCAGATTGGGGGGAGGGTTTTCGGCCCGATCGCTCATCCACGTCTGTTTGTTGGCGCTTGGTTTTGTGTTCTCAATCCCGTTGCTGTGGGTCATCACCACATCGTTCAAGGGACAAGGCGGGATCTTCACCTACCCCATCGAATGGATCCCGGACCCCATCGTATGGTCCAACTATCCCCGACTGCTGAACGTGCTCACGTTCTCGGGCTGGCCCGGCATCGTCTTCTTTTTCAGGAACACGTTCTTCATTTCCATCCTGGCCACCGTGGGGACCCTTGTGTCCTCCATCCTGGTTGCCTACAGTTTCGCCAGATTGCAGTGGCCGGAACGCAACTTCCTGTTCTCCCTGAGCCTGGCCACGATGATGTTGCCAACAGTGGTCATCCTGATCCCCACCTTCCTATTGTTCCGGGACCTGAAGTGGCTCAACACCTTCATGCCCATGATCGTGCCGTTCTGGTTCGCTGTGCAGGGGTTCTACATCTTTCTGCTGCGGCAGTTCTTCCTGGGCCTGCCTGCCGAACTGGAAGAGGCTGCCCGCATCGATGGTGCCAATTCGCTGCGCATTCTGTGGGGGATCGTCGTCCCCCTGTCGCGGCCGGCGATCGTCACGGTGTCGATTTTCTCCTTCCTACAGCACTACAACGAGTTTCTCAGCCCGTTGCTATACCTGAACGCAGTTGAGAAGTTCCCGATGGCGCTCGGCATGCGGATGTTCCAGGGAACCTACACCAACGACTGGCCGCTCATGATGGCGGCCACCGCCACTTTCATTCTGCCGACCATCTGTCTGTTCCTGATGGCTCAACGGCACTTTATCCAAGGCATTCAGCTGACTGGCCTGGCGGGACGATAGACCAGCAGCTCCGCCAAGCGGTGCGATGATGTCCAAGGATACCCTCGCGATGGCGGCTGAAGACGGGCCTACACGTTGAATCGGAAACGAATCACGTCTCCATCCACAACTTGGTACGTCCGGCCTTCGGTGTGAACAATCCCCTTCTCGCGTGCCCGGCGCTCGCTCCCCGCCTGCTGCAGAGAGGGAAAGTCCACCACGTCGGCGCCGATGAATCCACGCGCAAAATCCGTGTGGATCCGACCCGCCGCCTCGACTGCCGAACTTCCGTTCCGCAGTTCCCATGCCCGGACTTCCGCGTCGCCAAGGGTGTAGAACCGGATCAGGCCAAGCAACCCAAAACAGCCTGTGACAACCCTGTCCAAGCCGGAGTCAACCAATCCCAGTTCCTGTCGGAACAGTTCCCGGTCCTCCTCCGGCAGTTCCAGTAGTTCGGACTCGACCGCGGCATCCAGCAGAACCGTTCGGTGTCCCTGGAGTTCCATGCCGGTTGCAACTTCCTCAGGACGCATTTCGCGGCTCACTCCGTCCTCCGCATCTCCGTGGTTGATCAACACCAGTTCCGGTTTGCCGCTGGCGAGGCCTAGGCCCTGATCCAGTTGCGCGGCATCCTGGGCCCCCCACTGGCCGTGGCGGTTCGCAGGCCGGCCGTCCTCCAACCAGGCGCGCAATTGCATGGCCATGTCCAACACGGGTGCCAGCGACCGATCCCCCTTGACTTCCCGCGTCAGACTGCCAATGCGGGTCTCCAGAATCTGCAAGTCCGAGAGAATCAGCTCCTGATGCACCACCTCCAGATTGGATAGCGGATCGCCCTGCATCGAATCTCCACCCCTGTCGAAACACCCCACCACGTGCAGCAGGGCGTCGCATTCCCGTACCTGGGCCAGAAACCGATTGCCGAGGCCTTCACCCCGCGAAGCACCCTTGACCAGGCCGGCGATATCCAGAACTTCGAAGCGCACCGGAATCCGCTCCTGCTGCCCGGTCAGATCACCCAGAACCGTCAGCCGGTCATCCGGAACTTCCACCAGGGTCCGGTTGGGCTCGACCGTGGTAAAGGGATAGGCGGCCGTCTGGGCCAACGGTGCCCCGGCCAGGACGTTGAACGTGGTGCTCTTCCCGGCATTGGGAAGCCCAATCAAGCCAACGCTAAGCGACATTATGTAAAGTGCAAATGATTTCCGTCCCGGTTGTGAGGAACACCACGGAGCCGCCAGGTAGTAGAGTCAGCCGGCACAGTCCAAGTGTCCTCTTGGCCACTCCATGTTCAGGGAACGCACCGTATACCAAACATGAACTTCATCATCTTCATGCCGGATGAACTCCGGGCCGAAAGCATGGGTTGCTACGGGCATCCGTTGGATGTTACTCCCAATCTTGATGCGTTTGCGGCCCAGGGCACCCGGTTCGACCAGTGCCATGTACAGCACACCGTCTGCTCGCCTTCCCGCTGCAGCATGCTGACCGGGTGGTATCCCCACGTGAGGGGACACCGCACGCTGTGGCACCTGCTGCGACCCGACGAACCCAATCTGTTCCGCTATCTGCGGGAGGCCGGCTATGACGTGCATTGGTTCGGCAAAAACGACGCATTGAGCCCGGAGAGCTTCGCCTCCAGTGTCAACGAAGCCGGCTCCAAGGGTCGTGGCTACCCTTTCGGACCGTCACCCTGGAGTCCGGAAGACCCCCAATACTACAGTTTCCTGCACGAGCCATGGGCCGATTCCCTGGACCACCATTCGGACCAGGCCAACGTGCAGGCGGCAATCGACATTCTGCGGAACAGATCCGGAAAGGCAGACAGGCCGTTTGTCCTGTACCTCCCCTTGATCTACCCCCACTGTCCCTATTCGGCTCCCGAACCGTGGCACAGCCGATTTCAACCGGAACAGGTGGCGGACGCCCTTCGGCCCGCCAATCTGCCTCGGAAACCTTCCTTCCACAGCGGCATGCGGGAACTCCGGCGCCTCGACCAGTGCCCGGAGGACCTGTTCGCCAAGGTCAATGCCGTCTACTTGGGCATGACGGCGTTCAACGACCACCTGTTCGGCAGATTGATGGACGAGCTTGAGTCGTCGCCCTTCCGGGACGATACGACCGTGCTGTACCTCTCGGACCATGGAGACTATGCGGGCGATTACGGCCTGGTGGAAAAATGGCCAAGCGCGGCCGAGGATGTAATCACGCGCGTACCTCTTATCATCCGCACGCCGGGCGGCCAGGAGGGCCACGTCGTAGCCGAACAGGTCGAGTTGTTCGACATCATGCCCACCATCCTGGGGTTGGCGGGCGTGGAAGCCAGACATACCCACTTTGCCCGGGACCTGACTCCGCAGCTTCACGGCGGGACGGGTGATCCCGACCGGATGGTGTTTACCGAAGGGGGCTACGATCCGCATGAACCCCACTGCTTCGAGGGGCGCAACGAGGACTGGGGTGAACTCCACCCCTATTGGCCCAAGTTGACGCTCCAACAGCGGGATGCCGGAACGATTGGCAGAACAGCTACGGTCAGGACCTCCACCCACAAGCTGACCCGTCGCAACGGAGACATCTCGGAGCTCTATGACTTGGTCGGCGATCCGCTGGAGACGGTGAACCTGATTGACCAGCCTGAACACCAAGGCATCCAACGGGAGCTTGAACTGGTGTTGCTGGACTGGTACCTGACCACCAGCGATGTCACACCGTTCGACGAGAATCCGCGCGGCCACACGTTTCGGAGTCGGCCATGACCATGCCCGCATTGGCAACTCGCCAAACGAACCACGCGTGTTTTGATCCCGGCACCGCAAGGCGACTGGATGGCTTCCGGGACCGCCTGCGCCATGTCAGGATCGCGCTCTGCGACATGGACGACACGCTCTTGGACGGCCGCAAACGGTTTCCGCGCCGAACCGAGCAGGCCGTGAGGCGCTGGCTGGATGCCGGATACGAATTGGTTCTGGCCACGGGCAGGCCTCCCCGAAGGGCCCGCGAAGTCTCGGAATGGCTCAACCTGCGGCCCATGATTTGCTACAACGGCTGCTGGATTGAGCATCGGCGCCATGTTCAGTACCGTCGACAGATGTCGCGCGAGACTACACAAGCGGTTATCAGATGCCTGTTGGACGCCTGTCCGGATCTGTGGATGGGAATTGAATCCCACGACGTACTCTATGCCGCTCAACCCCAGGACCGCTGGCCTCAAGCCGTCCTGTGCAATCCCGTGGACTTGGATGTCGAAGCCGCGAAAATCTTCTGCCGCTTCAGCCACCTAACCGAAGCCCAGCTGCAGGCTGTCCGGTTGACCGCGCCATCAGGCACCCGACTTATGGAGTCCGCCAAGTACAACCTCCTGCAGTTCATGGATCAGGCAGCCGACAAGGCAGTTGCCGCCGCGTGGTGGTTGGACCAAAACGGCATGGACATGGGCAATTGCATTGCCCTTGGGGACGACACCAACGATGTCCGCCTGTTGTCCGAGGCGGCCATTGGCATAGCCATGTCGGATGCGGTGCCGGATGCCGTTGCCGCATCTGACATTACCGTTCGGAATTCAGAATCCGAAGGCGTTGCCATTGCCCTGACCACCATACTTGAACTGGCAGGACCGACGCGTTTCCCAACGGCGGGATAGCTTGCCCGCGAGCTTGCACCATATTTTGCTATGCGAAAACAAGATTGGCAAAGGCCTTCATATGGTCATTGCACAGGTAGTAGGAACTGGTTTTCCGCTTGGTGTCGTCTTCCGCGTCAACAGCCAAAACCACCGCTCGGCGAGGCTCGCAACAGTTGATTTCGCGTTTTGATTGGCATTAACCTACCGTTGCCGTCAACTTCGCACAATCCGGCAACCGGCATCATGAAACATCAACTGCTCGGACTGGCTGATCGCTTGGCTCGGATCAAGGTGGTCCTGTGCGACCTTGACCACACATTGCTCGATGCTGATCGACAGGTTCCTCCGGGCACCGATGGCCTTTTGGATCGGTGGTTGTCGGCCGGGTACGGGTTTGTCATTGCCACGGGCAGGGAGCCTCGCCGCGCCCGCAACCTTTCCCCGATTCTGGACCAGTGTCCCTTGATTTGCTACAACGGTACCTGGATCGAACATCTGGGCAATGTCAAGTACGCCCGGCCGATGTCCAGTGATCTGACCAGGTCTGCAATCGAATGCCTCAGGCGGACGAATCCGAACGCCTGGATTGGCCTGGAGATTGACGATCGGCTGTACGCCCCGAAACCGCTTGGCCGTTGGAGCGACGCGATCGCCGCTGATCCAACCGCCATCCACGCCGAAGCCTTCAAGGTGTTCTGCCCGAGGAGCCATCTGTCGTCCAACGAGGCGGACCGGGTTCGCACATCGGTGCCGCCGGGTACATGCCTTTGGATCTCCGACGACTATGATGTAGTGCAGTTTGAGGACGCGGTCTGGGCGGACAAGTCCGTGGGAGCCGCCTGGCTGCTGGAGCAATGGAACCTGGATCTTGCCCGTTGCATGGCGCTGGGCGATGAAACCAACGACCTGACCATGGTATCCCGGTCCGGCATTGGCATCGCCATGTCGAACTCCAACCCCGAGCTCCTGGCTGTCGCCGATCTGTGCGCACCAAACCATGACGCGCAGGGGGTCAAGCGTGTGTTGTCCTCCGTGCTTGAACTGCAACCTCAGGCACCTGTTTGACCAGTCGGTACCAGCCGGATGGGCACAATGACGGAACGGACTTTGCCAACGGCCGGGAATCGCAGGTTGCCCTTGCCGAGCACGTCAGGCCGCGACACGGACCCGATCCGGGCACTGCACCAGCGACGCGCGGAGGACATTGGCGCCATGTTCTCGGCGATCGCGGACAGGTATGACCTCATGAACGCGATCATGACCGGGGGCCGGGATCGGGATTGGCGCCGGCGCGTCGTCGACCTTTGTCATCCCAAACCGGGCCAGCGCATCCTTGATTTGGGGACCGGAACCGGCGAACTGGCACTGGCTTTTGGACGTGCCGCCTCCGAGCTCGACATCTGGGCATCCGACGTATCGATGGAGATGATGTCCCTGGCCCAAGCCAAACCCGGATCTGCAACCATACGGTTTTTCCAGGCCGATGCCCTCCAGTTGCCATTGCAGGACAACCACTTCGATGTCGTGGTCTCTGCATTTCTGATGCGGAATCTTCCGGATCCCGCGGCGGCCGTGCGGGAGCAGGTGCGGTTGTTGAAACCCGGAGGGCGGCTTGTGTTCCTGGAGATCGTGCCTCCCGAGTTCACGTGGCTGGGCAGTGCCTACAAGCTCTTCATGTTTTCGGTGGTTCCCCGTCTGGGCCGCCTGCTCTCGGGGTCCGCAACCGCCTACTCCTATTTGCCCTCAAGCACCCAGGTGTACGAGTCTCCATTCGAGATGCTGACCATGCTGAGGGAAACGGGTCTGAGGCAGACGGCTTTCACCACGTGCATGGCGAACACCATTTCGATCCACCATGGCCGCAAGCCAACCCTAGCCGACGAGCATTGATCTTGAACCGTGAACTGGCCTCCAAAAGGGGGATTCCGAGCTTGGTTTGGGGTGTCGGCCAGCAGCGCAGGCTCGACTTGGTCGTCGATGCCCTGAAACTTGATGCCAGCCGGCCGCGCCGACGGTTGCTGGTCAACGGCTGCGGAGTCGGCGCATACGCAAAACACATGAGTCCCTACTTCCGCTGCATTGACGCGCTGGACATCGAGCCGTCCTATTTGAAGCAGGCCCGCGCAAGTCAAGCAGACCTGGCCTGCGTCCTGTCCCAGTGCGAGAGGTTGCCGTTTCCAAATCAACACTTCGACATGGTGTTCAGCCATGAAGTCCTGGAACACGTGGATGACGACGGCCGGGCCATGGACGAGATGGCCCGCGTGGTGAGGCCCGACGGATATATTGTTCTGTTCGTACCCAATCGCTGGTTCCCGTTCGAGACCCACGGCTGCTGGTGGCAAGGCCGCTACTACTTCGGCAACATTCCGTTCATCAATTATCTGCCGCGGCCGTACCGGGACATCCTTGCGCCACACGTGCGGACCTACAATCGACGCGACCTGCGCCGGTTGTGGACCCACCTGCCCCTACGGATCGCCACTTGGCAAATCGTGCCCCCGGCCTTGGACGCGCTCGGCCACGCACTGCCGTGGCTCCCGGCCAGCCTGTCGCAGGCAATGATGCGGTTGTCCCGATCGCCCGTGGATCTGTTGGGCCTGAGCCACTTCGTGGTTTTGCAGCCGGCATCCGTGGTTGAATCGGTGGTCCTTTCGCCCGACACGGGTATCGATCGCGAAGTGACCGGCGGGGGCTAGGCAAACCGTGCGCACCCTGTCCCCTGCATCCTTGGTTCTGTTGCAGCGCCGGCGCCGCGCCCGCGCCAGACGGAACCGGCCGCGCCATGTGGCGACCGGAATGCAAACCGGATTCTGGCTGTTCATGGTGTCCGGAGCATTTGCCATGGTTCTGGCCGTGGCCATGACCGGAGCAGGTTTGCGGATGTATTCGTACTATGCGGACCAACTGACCGACATCGGCTCGCTAACCGAATGGGAAGAGGAATTCCAGTCGGTGCGGATCTACGATCGAACCGGCGAGCACCTGCTGCTGATCAGCCTCGACCCAAGGCCCTTCAGTGGCGATCGCACGTACGTCGCGCTGGAGGACATGTCCCCGTGGATTTGGAAATCGGCGGTGGCCATGGAGGATCGCACCTACTGGACCAATCCCGGCATCTCCCTGCGTGGCATCACGAGGGCATTCCTGTCCAACCTGACCGGTGGCGAAGTACAGGGCGGTTCCTCCATCACGCAGCAACTAATCAAGAACGTGGCCATCCCGGTGGAGCAACGGGCCCAGCGCAGCTATGCGCGGAAAATCAAGGAACTGATCCTGGCCATGGAGTTGACCCGCCGCCACAGCAAGGAACAGATCCTTGAGTGGTATCTGAACTTCAACTTCTACGGCAATCTTGCCTACGGCATCGAAGCCGCCAGTCATGTCTACTTCGACAAGAACAGCGCGGATCTTTCGCTGGCCGAGGCATCGATGCTGGCCCTGATCCCCCAGTACCAGGCGCTCAATCCCTACTTCAGCCCGGAACGGGCCAAGGAACGGCAGGGCATCACGCTCAATGGCATGGCGGATGCAGGCTACATCACCCAGGCGGAGGCGGATGCCGCCTTCGCCGAGGAGCTTGTCTACGCCAGCGGTGCCGCCGAGCGGTTCGACCTGCGGCTGGCGCCCCACTTCAGCATTTACGTGTTGGAAGAACTCCAGCGCAGGTTCAACACCGTGGCCGAGCCATTCTACATATGGAAACACGGCTTGTCGGTCCGCTCCACGCTCGACCTGAACCTGCACAAGTTTGCCGAAGAGACCAGCCGCGACACGGTCCGGCGCCAGGCCAACGCCGGCAAGAACGTGTCGAACGCCTCGGTGGTGGCCATCGAACCGGAATCGGGCGAGATCCTGGTCATGATGGGTTCCCTGGACTATGAGAACCGGACCATCGACGGGCAGGTCAATGTATCCTTGGCCGATCGGCAGCCCGGTTCGAGCTTCAAGCCGTATGTCTACATCGCGGGACTGGAAAACGGCATGACGGCCGCCGAAATGCTGTTGGACGTGCGCACTCCGTTCGAACTGGAAACCGGCAGCATTTACGTACCCGAGAATTTTGATCGGCAATACCACGGTCCGGTTTCGCTGCGCACGGCCCTGGCCAGGTCCTACAACATTCCCAGCATCAAGATTATGGACAAGGTGGGGGTGGGGGACGCCATTCGCACATCGCACCGGCTCGGCATCACCGGTCTGGACCGCGGCTCGCAGTTCTACGGACTAAGCCTGGTTCTGGGAGGTGGCGAAATTGCCCTGCTGGACCATACATATGCCTACGGCGTGCTCGGCAACCGCGGCGTGATGGCCGGACAACCGGTACCGGTGGCAGACCAGAAGGCCGGTTTTCGCACCATCGATCCCGTGTCCATCTTGGAGGTGTCCGACGCCGACGGCAACGTGCTTCACTCCATGGGCGAACCTGCCAAGGCCACCGTGCTATCGCCCCAAGTCCACTACATCATCACCGACATCCTTTCCGACGATCAGGCACGGGCCTTGGCCTTTGGATACCAGTCCGTTTTGACCCTGCGCGACCGGCCGGTGGCGGCCAAGACCGGCACGACCAACAACATCCGGGACGCGTGGGCCCTGGGCTACACTCCGCAACTGGCAGTCGGGGTCTGGCTCGGCAACACGGACAACACACCGATGGAGGCGCTGACGGGCATGACCGGCGCCGGACCCATTTGGAACGCGGTCATGAACAAATACCACGAGGACAAGCCAGTCCGGTGGTACGAACAGCCTGCCGGCATTGTGCGCAGCCTGGTCTGCATTCCCAGCGGCCTGAAACCCACCGATGCCTGCCAGGCACAGCGCTGGGAAATGTTCGTCGAGGGAACCGAACCCACACGACCCGACAACATCTGGCAAGGGTTTGAGATCAACAGGCAGACCGGAGAACTGGCGGATGCCTCGACAGCGCCCGAGAACCGGGAGACGCGTTACTTCCAAATCCTGCCCCTGGAAGCGCAGGACTGGGTCGCGGAGAGCGGCTTGCCCCAGCCGCCTACCGCCAACCTGCCAACCGTGCGCACGAACGCAGCCGGCACCATGGCCATCACATCACCCGGTTCTGCGCTGTACCTGCGCCGGGACTTTCCGGTTACCGGCTTCGTCTCGGATTCCAACGTAACCGACTGGCATCTGGAGCTGGGACCTGCCGATTTCAGTTCCCCAGCATCCATGCTGGCCAACGGTAGCGGCAGAACACTCAGCGATTCCCTCGCCCATGTGCATTCCTGGGACTGGCCCGACGGCCTCTACAACCTAGCCCTGGTAGCCCGGTACCGCAGCGGCCTTGTGGAACGCGTGGCTGTGCCCTTGGTCCTGGACAATACTCGACCCGAGGCTGTCACGGCCGCTCCCAAGCCCAATACAGTCTTTGTCGAGGGGGAGGATGAGCAGGTCAACATCCACGTCACCGCCTTTGACGAGGGGTCGATCGATCGCGTCGAGTTCTGGATCAACGACGAGTTGGTCAAAACCAGCTCGGTGGCTCCCTTCAACGAACGTTGGAAGATTGCGATGCAGGATGTTCCCTCGGCACAGCTGAACTACCCTCCGGTCCAAGGGGTCAAACAGGTAACCGATGAAGAAACCGGGCGGATTCTGGGAGAGGTACAGGTCATCCTGGAAGAAACCGTCGACTGGCTACCCGACTTCGACAGTGATGACACCCGCATCAAGCGCGGCCGCATGCGCCGGTTCGACAGCGGCTTTGGCGCGATTTACACGGCCGATGGTTTCTATTTGGAACGGGTGGCGCTACAGATCAAGGTGTATGACAGGGCCGGCAACAAGACCGAAACCGAAACGCAGTACTTCTACGTCCACCACGCGGAGCCGGCCCCATAGGAACAGGGGCTACCGCGCCTCCAAAACCGTTAACTGTCCTGCTTCGCCTTCCAATTCGAGTGTCCAGGCAGCGGACCAACCCAGGTAGTCGCCCCGGCGAATGCGAATCCATTCGTCGCCGGTTGTGTCGGTTGCCCGGCCCAGCGCTTCCAATTCCTCTCCGGCCAGGAGCAAGGTCAGGGAGTAGGCATTGGGATCCGGTCTGCGCCGGAGGTGCACCCGGGGATAGGCAGTGCGTGCCGGCAGGACAACCGGGGTCGGTTGCGGAACGGGCGTGGCGGTTGGCTGGACAATCGGAATCGGTGTGATGACCGGCACCGGTACCGGTGCTTGTGCGGTGGCTTCGGCCGCGGCCGTCCGGCTTTTGTCCGCGGCCACGTAGAGGTTCCAGGCCGTCAGCAAGGCCAGTGCAACCACGATGATGATATTGAACGGCTGTTGGCCTGTTGGTGCGACCTGCTCCGGCACTCGGACAGGAGGCTTGGGAGAGCGTTCTTGGACCTCGGTGTTTTTCCGCGGAACCACGTAGTCCGGGAGCTTGAGGCCAATACCGTCGCGACGTACCTGCTCCAAAAACGAATCCACATTCAGGAACACGCTCCGCAACTCCGCCATTCGATAGGCAGGCACCGTCCAGAATTGGCGCAGGGAATCAAACCGCAGCTCCTCTTCCGGCAGAACCGCCAGCAGTTTCCGGCGCAGAAGAACCTGGTTGGTGCGGCCCGGCACGGGTCGGAATTCAACCGATCCGTCCACCACCTTCAGTGCATCGAGAACTTCCAACCGTTCGGATGTCTGCATAAGGCCATGGTAGTCAGGTGCTTCCGGAGCCCACTGGCCGGCACCGCGGTCGCTCTCCGACGATGCTGCGAATCGACGGCCGGTCTCCCGCATTCCGCGGACACCGGCATCGTACCGTTCCCGCCGGACGGGATTGGACAGGACCGCCCAAGCGTCCTCTATCTTCCGGCGAAGACCTTCAACGTCCGGGTTTTGGGTGCCGAACTGGTCCAACCGGACCATCCATGAGCGATAGGCGCCCTTGATCTCTTCATGGGAGGCACCCAACGGCACCTCCAGCACATCGTAGTGGAGTGCGTGGCCTGCGCGGCGCTTGCGGAGGATCCTGGCCCATAGCTGATCAACGTCCGCCTCTGTCGCCAACTTCTTGGGAGACACCTTGTGGACTGTCGCCATGGCTTGGCCATGTCCGACCATGGCATGTTTGGCCTGCCGCCTCTAGGTCTCGGTCAGATTCCGGTATCCGGATGCATCCAATAGGTTGGGATGGCCCGGGCCGGGCGCAACCTCCAGCCTGAGGAACCAGCTGCCATAGGGATCGGAGTTGATCTCTTCGGGGCTGTCCAACAGGGTCCTGTTGACTTCGGCCACCCTGCCTGCCATGGGCGCGTAGATGTCCGCCGCGGCCTTCACCGACTCGACCGTGGCCATGGTCTGCCCGGCTTCGAAATCCTCGCCCACCTCGGGCAATTCAACAAACACCACGTCGCTGAGCTGGTCCTGGGCGTAGTCGGTGATGCCGACCGTAACCACATCGTCCTGTCGGTCGCACCACTCGTGTGTGGATGCATACAGCAAATTGGAGGGGACTGAAAAACCGGTCATGGTGAGATGATGCGATTGCTGGGATTCCAGAGTTGCCGCTCCGCCTAGACAGGCCGGGAGTAGAAGGGCTTGGGCACTACCACCGCGGACAGGCGCCGGCCTCGGATTTCCACCGTGAACCGTTCCATTTCGGTTGCCGAGGCATCACACAGTGCCATGCCAATGAATTGATCAAGGGTCGGACTCTTGTTGCCGGATGTAACCGTACCAATCCGCCGATCCTGATCATAAACGGCGTAACCGGCGCGCGGCACGCCTTGGTCCTCCATCCGAAAGGCGCACAGCCTGCGCGTTGGTGGTTCGAGCCAAGCCTTGAGCAACGCATCCCGGCCGATGAACCTGGGATTGCGGAAGGACACGGCCCATGCCAAATCCGCCTCCACCGGGTTGATGTCCTGGCTGATTTCATGCCCGTAGAGTGGCAGGCAGGCCTCCAACCTGAGGGAATCCCGTGCCGCCAGTCCGCAGGGCAGCCAACCTCGCGGGCACCCCGTCTCCAGCAGGTGTTGAAACAAGCTGCCTCCCTCAGTGCGAGGCAGGACCAGTTCAAACCCGTCCTCCCCGGTATAGCCGGTCCGGGTTATCAGAACCGATTTCGCTTCCCAGGTTGTGATCCGGGCCTTGAACCGGCGCAGGCTTCCCGCATCGATGCCCAGGACATGCGACACCAACCGCACTGCATCCGGGCCCTGAACCGCGAGCATCGAGGTCTGTTCCGTGACATCAACGATGTCGACGTCTTGCCCCTTGGCCTGTTGCCGCAACCATTCCAGATCCTTGTGCCGGTTGACGGCGTTGGTCACCAGCAACCAACCTTCCTCCTGCCTAACCGCGATCAGGTCGTCGATCACCGTCCCGTCGCTGTAGGTCATCAGACTGTAGACCGCGTCGCCCGGTTTGTGCCGCGCCACACTGCGGGTCAGGACACGCAGCAGGAAGTCCGCAACCCCGGTACCGCGCAATTCCAGCCGCGCCATGTGGGAGACATCAAACAACCCTCCCGCCCTGCGGACGGCCATGTGCTCCTTGATGGGGCCCGCCGCATACTGCACGGGCATCGACCACCCGGAGAAGGCGACCATGCGGCCCTGCAACGCAACGTGCAGGTCGTACAGGCCCGTCTGCAACATCGAAGGTCGGGAGGTGGACGGCTGAACACCTGAGGCCGGACCTAAGTCGCGGCCTCCAAGTCGGGTTCCGGAAGGGCCTCGCCGCTGAAGACGATTTCAAACTCTTCCCTGTTGAGGGTTTCGTGGGTCAGCAGTGCCGCGGCAACGGCGTCAAGCTGCTCCTTGTGCTTCTTCAGCAACTCGGCCACCCTGGCATGGGACGCTTGGACAATCGCGCGGATCCTTCCATCAATCGTCTCGCCGGTGGCTGCACTGTAACTGCGCTGTTCGGCCATGTCCCGGCCCAGGAACACAAGTTCCTGCTGCTGACCATATTGAACCTGGCCCATGTCGTCGGTCATCGCATATCGCGTAACCATTGCCCGAACCATGGCCGTCAGCTGCTGGATGTCGCCGGATGCTCCATTGGTTATGCTGCCGAATTCGATTTCCTCGGCAACACGGCCCCCCAAACTCACGTCCAGCTGGCTGAGGAACCAGCTGCGGGGCACGAGAAACCGGTCGTTTTCAGGCACCATCATCGTGTACCCGCCGGCCATGCCCCGCGCCATGATGGTGATCAGGTGTACGGGATCGGCGTGTTCGCTGAGCCTGGCCACAAGCGCATGACCCGCCTCGTGATAGGCAACGATCCGCTTCTCCTCTTCCGTGATGATCCGGCTGCGGCGCTGGGGACCACCCAGGGCCACGCGTTCCAGGGCTTCCTGCAAATCGGCCATGGTAATGGCGTCGCGCCCGGCCCGGGCCGCCAAAATGGCACTCTCGTTCACCACGTTTTCGAGGTCGGCGCCGACCAGTCCCGGGCTTTGCCGCGCAATCGCGGCCAGATCGATGTCCGGACTTACGGGCTTGCCTCGGATGTGGACGTCAAGTATGGACTTGCGGCCCTTGATATCGGGGCGATCCATGACCACGCGGCGGTCAAAGCGGCCCGGACGCAACAGGGCCGGATCCAGAATGTCGGGACGATTGGTGGCCGCAATCATGATGACGCTGGTGTCCGTATCGAACCCGTCCATCTCGACCAGGATCTGGTTGAGGGTCTGTTCCCGCTCGTCGTGGGAGCCTCCCAGCCCGGTGCCGCGGTAGCGGCCAACGGCATCAATCTCGTCGATGAAGATGATGCAGGGGCTGGCCTTGCGGGCCTGTTCGAACAAGTCGCGGACCCGGCTTGCACCGACCCCGACAAACATCTCGACGAATTCGGAACCGGAGATGGTGAAGAACGGCACGTTGGCTTCGCCGGCGGCGGCCTTGGCCATCAGGGTTTTCCCTGTACCCGGAGGCCCCACAAGCAGGACGCCGGCCGGAATGCGAGCACCCAGTTCAATGAACTTCTGCGGTTCCTGGAGAAACTCCACCACCTCCTGCAACTCCTCCTTGGCCTCGTCGTTGCCGGCCACGGCCTGGAAGTTGAAGGGGATGGTTTCGCCCATGACCATGCGCGCCTTGCTCTTGCCGAACATCATGGCCTGGGAGTTCGCGCCTTGGCTTTGCCGCATGATCAGGAGAAACAACCCGCCGATAAAAATGACCGGCAGCAGATTGAAGACCAGCCCGAGCCACCGACCGGCGGAACTGGGCACGTCGGAGATGAACGTGACATCCTGCAGGTCCGCAGGCGACACGCCGAGGATGTTCAGGGCTTCGGAAAGGGCGATGCCCGATTCCTTACGGCTGATGCGCGACTGGCCTTCCAGGCGGTTGACCACCTTGATCTGGTCACCCCTGATTACAACCTGTTCAATCGCGCCCTGACTGATCTGGCGGGCCAGCGTGCTGATCGGCAGTTCGTCCGTGGTGCCGCGCATGCGAACGGACAGATTGAACAGCAGGGCAATGGCTGCCACCAAAATCAGGCTGTAAACAAGGTATCGGCTGCGTTTGGCACTCAAACTGCACTCACCATTCCGGTGGGAGACGTTCCATATGTACGTCGATTATAGTGGGTTGTTCAACGGTGGAAGGCCTTGGCCTGCCCTGGGCGCGGTTGCCGGATGCGGATTGGTCCGACAGATGCCCGGATTGACATCCATCCATACGAAGTCCGGGGGCAGCGGCCGGACGCCCCTGAGCGACGGCCTGCGCGTGCCCAAGGACAGTCCCAGAACCGAGCTTCCGGGAGAATTGGACGAGTTGAACGCGGCTTTGGGGCAGCCGCGGCCGCAGGTCTGCCAACCGAATTGGTGCAACCGGCCCGCACCTTTCAGCAGGTTACGTCCTTGCCCTCGGCACCAAAAACCTGCAGCCGCTTCTCGTGCGCCTGTTTGCGAGCACTCTCCGGACAGTAATGGAACTGAACGGCTCGCCGTCGCGAATCCGATCGGTTGGTCGGAGTACCGTGGTGGAGCAGGCTGGCGAAAAACAGAACCCCGCCCGGTGGCAGCGGCACGGCCACCGGAGAATCCTGGCGGGCATCGGTGTCGCAGATTTGCCAGTCACGCCGCTTGAAGTGGATAACCGGTCCCTTCCTGTGGGAACCGGGCACAATCACCATGCAGCCGTTGTCCTCGGTGGCTTCGTCCAAGGCGATCCAGACCCCTGCCACGCGGGTGTCCAAGTCGTAGTTGAAGTACGCGTGGTCTTGGTGCCAAGGTTTTTCGCGGCCGATACGCGGCGGCTTCAGCAATGCCATGTCCTGAAAGAGAAGGGGCGTGTCGCCAATCAGGGACTTGACCACCCCGAGCAACTCGGGATCGAGGGCCAGCTCCATCAGGCTGGGATGGAACTCCACAAAGTGCCAGAACTTGCGCACGAAGTCCTGCTTGCGCGTTGCCGTCATCCCGGCCAGGTCATGGTCCCGGGCGATTTTTTCGTAGACCACGCCCTTGAAATCGGGGTTGGCGCCGTCGAGCAGCGCCATGAGCGCGTCCAAGGCCGTATCCAACCGGGACGGGGACAGCCACTGTTCGACCGCCAGATATCCGTTCTCACTGAAGAACGCGACTTCGTCAGGCCCGATATCCGCCATCGTCGGAACGTACTCGGCAAGGCCGACGGTGTCGTATAGACCCTCGGGATAGGGTTCGCGTCCGCCGTCGTCGAATGTACCGACCGCTTGCATCTCCATGGGATTGGCAGCCCTTGGCTGTTCGTGGGGCGGCACCTGTGCGTGCCGTGCAGCGATAATTATAGTGACCGTCTCGGCACAAGGGAAACCGACTGCAAATTTCGGTGGCCTTTGTGCCGGCGGCCCGGCTCCGAAGCTCATCCGGCACATGCCAACGATGGTCGGTCCAGTCCAATCGCAAGACAAGGGCCGGACGACGCCCTCCTCAATCGTTGGCGCTACGGTAGACTTGATGCCGCCTGAGCGGCCGCACCCGGCTGTCGGCCATCCCTGAAATCAGACGCAGTTAGATCCACCCCGTGACCAGCCAACGCTCCAGCGTACCAGGGCCAGGACCGTCCACGCGCAGCGTGCATGGAGGCGAACCGCGCAGGCGATCGTCCCTCAGTGTCACGGAGCCAATCGTGACCGGAGTCATGTTTCCGTTCGCGTCCACGGCGGAAATGGCGGAGTTTGTGGAGGAACGGCACCGGGCAGGCAGCGAACGGCCCGACTACGCCCGAAACACGAACCCGACGCGCCGGGCGGCCGAATGCAAGCTCACGGACCTGGAAGCGGCCGGCACGGACTTGGACGCCGATACCATCCTGACATCCAGCGGCATGGCGGCCGTGAACGGACTGCTGCTGTACGTGCTGAAGGCAGGCGACCACCTGGTGCTCAGCGACAGCCTGTACCGGGTCACCTGCCAGTTCGCCTGCGAACTGCTGACGCGGTTCGGCGTGGAAGTAACGCTCGTCGAGACCGGTGGCCCGGATGCGCTGGAACATGCGGTGCGCCCGGATACCGCCGCCATCCTGGTCGAGTCGCCGTCGAACCCCTTCAACTACTGCACCGATCTTGAACACCTGGCCCGGATTGGCAGGCGCTGTGGCGCAGTCACAATTGTGGACAGCACGTTCGCCACCCCTTACAACTGCAAACCGCTGGCACACGGCATCGACTTCGTTGTCCACAGCGTGACGAAGTACCTGGCGGGCCACAACGACCTGATGGCCGGGTCCATCACCGGCGATCTATGGGAAATCGCAGGTCTGCGCGGAGTTCAAACCCAGTTGGGGTGCGTGGTGGACAGCCACACGGCCTACAGTGTAATCCGCGGCTTGAAGACGTTTGGCCTACGCATGGCCAGACACAACGCCAACGCGCAAGCCTTGGCGGAGATGCTGGAGTGCCATCCCAAAGTCGACAGGGTCTGGTACGCAGGCCTCGAGTCGCACCCTCAGCACGGGACCGCGACCCGGTTCATGGAGGGATTTGGCGGCGTTGTGAGCTTCGATCTGGGGGATCACGAAACGGCGGCGGCCGTCAACGACCGGCTGCAGCTGGCCATGCTGGGCGGGAGCCTGGGAGCCACCGAGACGCTCGTGCACCAGCCGTGGCTGCTGTCCCACTTTGATCAGACAGCCGCCGAACGAAAGGCCATCGGCATCGGCAAGGGGCTGATCCGCGTTGCCTGCGGAATTGAGGACACGGACGACTTGCTGGCAGACTTCCGCCAGGCACTGGAGGTGGCCTAACCGGCCAGGTTGAGTTCCTCAATGCGATTGCGCAGCACCATCACGCTGGGTTCGGTCAGGGTGGACCCGTCCGCAAACACGATGGTGGGAACGGATTGGCTGCCGTTGTTGATCGACAGGACGGTTTCGACCGCGTCGGGGTCCAGCTCGATGTTGATGTCGGTATAGTCCACCTTCATCGAATCGAGAACCTTCTTGGCCATGATGCAGTCCGGGCACCAGGTGGTGCTGTAGACAACAACCTGCGAATCGTTCCGGTCTGACATGTGCTACCTACCCCTCGTTGTCGGAACTTCCCAATAGAGCCCACACATTACCAAAGGACCGGTCCGAACCAGTGCAGAACTTCCCACCCAAGACCACTGTGCTTGAACTCGAGCCGCAGGACGAAGCGCAAAAGCTGGCGGATGCCGCCGACTCGATGTCGCGCCAAATCGACGGCGACGTACGGTTTGATCAATACAGCCGCATGCTGTACAGCACCGACGCGTCGGTCTATCAGATCATGCCGCTCGGAGTGGTGCTGCCCAGAACCGCGGACGATGTCCAGTGCGTTCTGGAACACGCCAACCGATACGGTTTCCCGGTGTTGCCCCGCGGCGGCGGATCCTCGTTGGCGGGCCAAGCCGTGGGCACGGCCGTGGTGCTGGACTTCAGCCGCTACATGCAGGATGTAATCGAGGTCAATGTCGAGGAGGAAACACTGCGGGTTCAACCCGGAATGAATCTGCAGAGCATGAATCTGAAGCTCAGGAAGCACGGGTTGATGATCGGTCCCGATCCAGCCAGCGCCAACCGCGCCACCATTGGCGGATGCGTGGGCAACAATTCCGCCGGCAGCCACAGCATCCTGTACGGGATGATGATCGACAACGTGACCGAGACGGACGTATACCTGTCGGACGGAACGTTTACCCGCTTCCGTCCCTTGGACGTGGATGCGGCGCGAAGCAAAGGCGAACTGGACAGTCTTGAAGGCCGGATTTACTCGGGATTGACCAACCTGGTGCTCGACCGCCAGGAAGACATCCTCACCGACTGGCCGCGCCACTGGCGTCGGGCCAGCGGATACGCCCTCGATCGGTTGCTGCCGCCGCTGGTTGACGGGGCCCTGGCGCGCCAGTTGTATCTCGACTCGCCGTTGGTGCCGGCTGCGGTGCGGGAGCGCACGGACCACCGGCTCAACCTGAGCAATCTGATGGTCGGCAGCGAAGGTACCCTGGGTGTCGTGACCGAAGTGCAAACCAAGCTGGTGCGCGTCCCTGCGCATACCGGACTGCTGGTGTTCCACTTTGAATCAGTGGTCGAGGCGTGCAGTGCCGTGGTGGATGTGCTGGCCATGGAACCCAGCGCTTCCGAGTTGCTGGATCGCCAACTCATGGATCTGGCCAGGGCCAAGCTGACCGGGGGCCGGAACCTGTTCTTCATCGAAGGCGACCCCGCGGCGGTCCTGCTGACCGAGTTCTACGGCAAGGATGAACGGGAAGTGCGCCTCAAGGCCGACCGGTTGCGCGATCACATGCAGCGACGGGGATGGAAAGGCTCCGTGACCGTGGTCGAAGACCCGGCAGCCCAGGCCAAGGTGTGGGATTTGCGCAAGAGCAGCCTCAACCTTCTAATGGGACAGCGTGGTCAGCACAAGCCGTTCCCCGGCATCGAGGATGTGAGCGTACCGGTGGAGCACCTGGCCGACTACATGGACGGCATCCTCGACTACTGTGCCGGATTGCCGGACGTACCTTCCACGGCCGTCTATGCGCATGCTTCGGCCGGTTGTCTCCACGTCAGGCCTCTCATCAATCTCCATACGGCCCGCGGAGCCGAAAACCTGAAGCTTGCCGGCGAGCACAGCCTGGAACTCGCCAGACAGTGCAACGGTGTCATGAGCGGCGAACACGGGGACGGCCTGGCCCGCAGCTACTACAACCAGTCACTGTTCACAACGTCCCTGTACGGGGCCTTGCAGCAAGTCAAGCACCTGTTCGACCCGGATGGTCGTCTCAATCCGGGCAAGATCGTGGATGCACAGACCCCGATCGAGAACCTGCGGTTTGGTGCCGACTACAAGGCCCAGGGCTGGTCCACGGTACTCGACTGGACCACGGACCACGGGTTCGACGGCAGCGTCGAAATGTGCAACGGAGCCGGTGTGTGCCGCAAGATCGACGTGGGAACCATGTGTCCCAGCTTCATGGCCACACGGGAGGAGAAGCACTCCACGCGCGGGCGCGCGAATTCCCTGCGCAATGCCATGGCCGGCCGCATCCCCAGGGAAGAGCTGTGGACCAAGGACATGTACGAGGTCATGGACCTGTGCCTGGGGTGCAAGGCCTGCAAGACCGAATGTCCGTCGTCGGTGGACATGGCCCGGATCAAGGTCGAATACCTGCAGGCCTACAACGACCACAACGGGATGTCCCTGTTCACGCGCCTGATGGGCCTCATGCCCGGCGCGCTGCGCCTGTCGAGTTCGCAGGCGGGATGGTTGTTTCCCGCGTTGAACGCGATGGCGCGTTCGCCTCTGGGCCGATGGGGCATGCGCCGACTGGGCATGCACCCGGAACGCAGTTTCCCCGCCTTCCGCCAGGCCTCGCTGAAGCGTGATCCGAATGCGCAGAACCTTGCGGGTTCCAAGGGTCGCGCGGTCACCCTCTGGGTGGATACGTGGTCGCGGTTCTTTCAGCCCGAAGTGGCGCAGGCTGCCGGCCGTGTGCTCGCCAAGCTGGGTTACGACGTGGAGATCCTTTATGACACGGGTTGCTGCGGAAGGCCCTTGATTACGGGTGGCCAATTGCGCAAGGCACGCGCAGGAGCCGATCAACTCTGCCGGGAATTGATGGAGCCCGTTGGGCGCGGTCGAACCATTGTCGGCCTGGAACCAAGCTGCATCCTGACGCTGCGGGACGAGTTTCCCGACTTGGCGACCGACAGGGGCTTGGCGACAACGGTGGCAAGCAACAGCCGAACGCTTGAGGAGTTTCTGACGGAGTCGGGGGTGGAGCCGCTGGACCTGGATGCCTCATCAAAAAACGTGTGGCTGCACAACCACTGTCACCAACGCGCCCTGGTTCCGGGAAACCCGACCGCCGACCTGCTCAACAGCCTGGGTTTCAACACGAGCGTGATTCCCAGCGGCTGTTGCGGCATGGCGGGGGAGTTCGGGTACTTGGACCACCACTACGAAGTGAGCCAGGCGGTTGGCGAGGATCGGCTCTTCCCGGCGGTCCGGGAGATGCCGGCCGACGGCAGCCTAGTGGCCAGCGGTTTCAGTTGCCGGGAGCAGATCAGCCACTTCACGGACCACAAGGCACTGCATCTGGCCGAGTTCCTCGATCAGAGAATTGACACACAGCGACCGGTTCAACCGGAATGAACCGGTGAAGGAAGTTAACCGACTCCATCCGGCGAACAAAGGCCCAACCGCCATGTCGGAAAAGATTCAGTGCCTGCATCCCCAAGGCAAGAAGAGCGTGCGCATAGACCGGGTCAAGTACGACCCGATCCGCGAGGCCATCCTCGCGGTACTGGAAGCAGAGGGTCCGTGCAGGTTCATGCAGTTGGCCGAGCGGGTCGAGGCTCGGCTCGGTGACAGCTTCCCCGGCTCGGTCTCCTGGTACACGATTACCGTGAAGCTGGATCTGGAGGCGCGCGGCGTGGTGGAACGGGTTCGGCAGGGAGGTGCCGATTTGGTGGCGTTCCCTGCGGACTCCGCGGCCACGGGTACCTGAACCTGCGGGCGCAGCACGCCATCCGAGGAACGGACAGTGTATCTGTGTGTAGACCGCAATCAATCAGAAGTAGACAACGAGTTCGTCGCCTTCGACCGCCACTCGATACGTCCTGACCGCCGAGTCACCGTGCAGGGCTTCGCCCGTCCGAATGTCGAATTCCCACTGGTGCCACGGACACTTTAGGACTTCGTTGGATGTGGAATAGACGAACTCGGGTTCCCCCATCTCAACCGACGGCCGCAGGCGTCCCGTACAAAGCGGCGCGCCTCGGTGCGGACATACGTTGAGGAGAGCCAGAAACTCTCCGTCCAAGTGAAAGATTCCAATCTCCCGGCCAGCCACCTGGACGATCCGGCGGCCACCGGGTGGAATGTCGTCCGGGTCGCCCACGACGGCCCGGCGCAGCCTACGCTCAGTCTTCAAGATCGAGTCCGTACATCTCCGCCGCATTCCGGTAGAGGACACGGTCCCTTAGTTCGGGATCTTCGCCCAGCAGAAAGGTTGCCGGCTCGTCCCAGTCCCAGTGGGGGTAGTCGCTGGCAAACACGAGTGTCCGGTCCGCCTCCAGCCATCGCAGGAAGGTTTCCATGTCTTCCTCTTCAGGCAGGTTGGGGAAGGGCTGCGAGCCAAACCTGATGTTCGACTTCAGGTATTCGCTGGGCAGGCGACGCACCCAGGGTGTGTAGTCGCGCAGGCTCTGCCAGTCACTGTCCATGTGCCACATCAGGCCGGGCACCCAGAACACATCGTGTTCGATGAACAGGAACTTGAAGTCCGGGAACTTCTCGAAGACCCCTTCGCAAATCAGGCTGGCCGTGTGGGCCATGGCAATCTGGGGCCTGGCCATTCGCATTTCCAGGTAGTACGTCGGAAATCCGGCTGCCGTGGGGGCGGATGTGGTGCCGGCCCCTTCGGCACCAAAGTGCACGCACATCGACAGGTCGTACTCGGCGCAGGCCTCGTAGATCGGGTGGTACATCCGGTGTCCGAACGGGAAGTGGGCACCGGCCGGCATCAAGGCCTGCACAAATCTCGGATCGGAACCCAGCCGGCGGATTTCGGCGGCCGCCTGCTGAGGATCGTTGGGAGCGATGTGGATGGAGCCGCGCAGACGACTGTCATGGTCGAGCCAGTGGTCGGCCGTCCAGTCGTTGAAAGCCCGACAGACCGCGGCCGCGAAATCGAGGGTGGGGTGTGCGGCGTAGGCATAGGGTCCGCCGGTAAGGACGGCAACATCGATGTCGTATGTCTCCACGTGGTGCTCGACCGCCACGGCAGGCTGGTTGTTGGGATTCTCTTCCCCGCCGACCGCGTGCCAGAGGTCGTGGCGCGTGCCGTTGCCCGGCATGTTGGTATAACCGACCGCGGGAGCCATGGCGCCGAAGTCGTCCATCTGCTCCCTGTACTGCCGAGGCAGATAGGGATACAGATCCTTGTGGGAGGCCGTATGGTGATGCACATCGCAGTCGATGATCCGCTGACGAGTCGGTTGGGCTAAATCCTGTTCGAGAACCGGGGCTGCAAGTGTCATGGCTTGTCTCCTGGATTGGCACCAGCATTATCCACCAAGCGGATTTGGCGCCCCAAGCGGATTTGGCACCGGACAGAATTGGTTGGAACCGAGGTTTGCCAAATGCGCTGCCAAAAGCGGCTGTGTGGGCCAATCCGTCGCCAGGCAACGCAATACAACCTCAAGATGCGTGATACGGGCTTTCCAGTCCGGTTGGCGCGTGCAGATCCGAAAGAGATCCATGGTGGTGTGTCTGTCAAAGATGCACAACTGGACAGTCCCTTCGAATTATGTTGGTCGGCCCCCGGCCTCCAATTCCTGCCAACTGCCCGAAGCGCCCCCCACGGGTCGCTGGGCACCTTCCACCCGCAGGCCATGGCCTGAACGATTGACAACGTGGATGGCCAGCACGGTCACATCCTGGGTCTGCAGATACCCGGCCATCAAAGACCGGCCGTAATCCTGCCGATCGGCCTGACGTTTGGCCTCCGAAAGGCTCCGGTTGACCTTCAGTTCAATCGCACAGGCATGGTCAGGGTGACGCAGCACCAAATCCGGCCAACCTCCGGCCTCCTTCGGTTCCGCCCGTACATCCAATCCGCCCAGGGCGGCGAACACGGCCTGCAAGACATTCAGGCATTGGTCGTGTCCATTGAGGCGCACGCCGGCAAAGCCTGACAGGAGAGTCGCCAACTCGGTTGGCAAATCCCCATAGTCCCGGCGATGCATGATCCGGCGCAGACGAACAAACACCGGATTGCGGTCGTTACTGGAATAGGCAATGGCCAGTGCCTGCGAGTCAGCTTCCAGCCGCCTCAAATTCTCAAGGAATGCTTCAGCCACCTCGCGGTTGGGAAACGCTGCGAAGGGAGGGCCACCGTCAAGCCCCGGCTTGACGGTCAGGTATCCGCTTTGCAGCAAAAACTGCCGGGGATCGGCATCCTCAAGGGCGTTGTGATCAAGGGTTCCCTCGGCACTCAAGGTCTCCGGCAACTCGCGAGGAGTTTGTTCCAACCATGTGACCAGAGGCTGCAAGGAACCACTGGTTGCCCAGTACTTGGGAAATCGGCCCTGCCTGAACCTGTTCCGCCCCGCCTTGGTCCCAAGATCTGCAAGGGTTCTCGTCAACGACCAGGGGTTGTAGACAGGAACGCTGCCTCCTTCCAGATCGAACCGATAACCGTTGTAGTAGTCGCGCAACCGTTCCCGCAATGCATCTTCGTCCATTCCCATCTCGGCTGCAGCCCGTGCAATGTACGGACCCAGTCCGTCCGCAGCGTCCAAATCGTCCTCCGTGAACCCGCATACCGTCCCAAACTTGGCATCCCATGTCAGGTCAACAACGAGGTTCAAGGGCGAGAGGGGGTGGGCGTAGGCATTGCGGGTAACTCCCGTTAACACAACCTTGTGCAGGCTCTGCCGGCCACTCTTCAGAAAGCTGAAGAATCCGCGCAGCATGTTGAGCAACTCAGGAGGTATTGGAGACTGCCTGCCGAACATGGTTAGCGGAGCATCGAATTCGTCGACCAAGACCACTGGTTCTTTGCCGAACCTGTCCTTGAGAGCGCCGATCATCCACCGAAGCAGGTTTCCAGGACTGTCTGGACATCCGCCAGGCACGCGCAGATACTCCAACGGGATGCCAGGATCAAGCCCTCGTCTCCTCCAAACTCCAGCTTGATCCAAGACTTCGTGAACGAGGGCACGGCGCACTGCCGTGGAGTCAGGTTCGAGCACGTTGCTCAGATCCAGCCGAATCACGGGACGGCGTTCTCTGGAGGGTTGTTTGTCTTCGAGAGACGTACCTGCGAACAACTCTCTGTCAGCCACAGTGGACAATTGAGAATCCGGTATGGGGTCACCGCCCAGCGTTTGTACCTCCGGCATGTGGCCCTGGTACATGCACTCGATGGTTGACAGCATCAAGGACTTGCCGAAACGGCGGGGCCGCGCGACAAAGACTTGCCTGGCGGACTCATCCAGCAATTGTTGAATTTGCCCTGTCTTGTCCACGTACAGTTCACCTGCCCGGCGCATCTCCACGAGATGCGTTGATCCCAACGACAGGGCTGGCAAACCGTCGTATACCGCCAAGCGCTCCTTCATACTGCGTACCACTCGCGCATCATCGAAAGTCCTACACCGGCGCAGCCGATGAAACAGTCGGTCCAGTGCTACTGCCTGTTTGGTATCCCTTGCGTTTGCCCAGTGGGCAGCAGGTCAGACCCATTTGGCTGTGGGTGGCCTTGTTGGGTTGCCAGGCCGTTGTCTTGCACACCTTCGCCACAAGTTCACCCACACCAACACGGTGGGGGAAGGTGGAAACCCGTCAGACTCGGGACCAACTTGACGGAACCCCAAGCGACTACCCTCCTGCAGGTCGTTGGAACGCAAAGGGAGTCGCGGTGCTGAACCCGACGCCTCAAGCCATCTCCTGGTAAAAGGCTATGCAGGCATTGTCAGGGTCCAAAATGGTGAACTCCTTCGAACCCCACGGCTTCATCTCCAACGGCCCGTTGGGATGGACGATGTCAAGCTCCCGGCACGTGGCATACAAGGCATCGACGTTGTCTGTCTCGATCCGGATTTGCGTGTTGTTGAGCTTGGGATCGATGTACCAGCCCTCACTGAACGTCACGTGCAACGACACGTCGTCCTTGCGCAGGATCGCGTAGTCCGCCTGCTCATGGCTGACTTCAAACCCCAGATCCACATAGAAGTCCCGGGCCTTGGGCAGGTCGTTGCAGGGGACGATACAGGTTGAGACAAGAAACTTGGCTGTGTCGGTCATCTCGGTAGTCCTGACGTTATGGGTTCGAATCGGGTTCGTCCGGATCTTCTCCCGTGCCTGGCTGGCGGGACCCGGGAGCGCGATCGGGTTGCTTGAACTGGCGGGACCCGGACGGGATCCGTGAGATGGCGTTGCCCTGCCACACGCTGTTGAGGAAGTCCTTCGCAGGCTGCAGTTCAGGCGCGTCCCTGGATTCCTCTCCCTGCTCGGACATCTTCTCAATCAACTTGCGCGCGCGGCGAGCTGATGGTTTTTCGCCCTGATCGTTTGGCATGGTTCCAGTCATGTGGAAATGGGAGCTCCGTCAATCATCCACTGTCCCGATCCACTCGCGGAAAGAGACAGTGCATCTTACCGTACGGATTCGGAGCAATCGGGTGATTCCCATGTCGTTCAAAGTTCCGTCGGCGCACCTCGAGTACAAGGTTTGTACTTCAAGGACCTGAAACCGCATCCTGTCTCTGCAAACTCGTGACTGATCCCCTGGTGTCCGAAACCAGTACCCAATTCTGAAACCCAGCTCTGGGACTCACGGATGTCAAGGTTGACGCGCGCCAAGGGAACTTGGCATCCACAAGGCACAGATCGACATCCAAGCAACCACAAAAGGCTGGTTGGACTTGGCACACCCGAATACATGGGCATTATGTAAAACAATGGTTCACTGAGCAAAGGCTGGAGCCGCGAGATTAGCCCCCTCAACATGACGGCCGGGTCCTATCCGAAACCGGAGGAATCGGCTATCCGGCACTGTGCTACACTCGCCGCCTATCCCTCCCATTCACAGCCAAGACCATGTCAGACAACGCCGGCGATCTGTCCATCACATCCATCGAACTACATACCTTCACCACCGAGAAGCACGATCTGGGCACCGACTACAACGGGTTCAACCTGGTGTACGAACCGGGAGCGCGCCTCAAGGCCGAAGGCCATGTCCTGGTCATCAACACGGCGGCAGGCGTATCCGGGGAGTGTGTGGGGGGAAGCCCCGCAGACTATTCCCAGCTTCCGAAGCTGGCCTCCTATTTGATGGGCCGGCACGCGCTGGAGCGGGAACGCTTCTATTCGGACATTTCCAGGGCCCTGCGACAGGTGGCCAGGATCGGCCTGGCTCCGCTGGACATCGCCCTGTGGGACTTGGCCGGCAAGTTGTACGAGCAACCCCTCTACCGACTACTGGGAGGGGACCACAAGAAAATCCCCTGCTATGCCAGTACCTACCACGGCGACGAACAGCCGGATGGCCTCTCCTCGCCGGAAGCCTACGCCGACTTCGCGGAACAATGCCTGGACATGGGCTATCCGGCATTCAAGATCCACGGCTGGGGCGATGCCCCCATTTCCCAGGAAGTCGCCAACGTGCGGGAAGTGGGGAAGCGCGTGGGCGACCGCATGGACCTGATGCTGGATCCCGCCTGCGAGTTCCACACGTTTGCGGATGTTTTGAAGGTGGGCCGCGCCTGCGACGAATATGACTTCTTCTGGTATGAGGATCCGGGCCGCGATGGCGGCATATCACAGTTCATGCACCGAAAGCTCCGACAACTGATCAAGACCCCCCTCCTGCAGACGGAGCATGTCCGGACGCTGCAACCGCATATGGATTTCGCCTTGGCGGATGCCACCGACTACATGCGCGGCGACATCGGATACGACGGCATTACAGGCGTCATGAAGCTGGCCCATGCCTGTGAATCCATCGGTATGGACATTGAGTTCCACGGACCGGGGCCGGCTGCCCGGCATTGCATGGCCTCAATCAGAAACACGAACTACTACGAAATGGGGTTGGTGCATCCCAAGGCACCCGGATCAAGCGAGACCCCAATCTACCTCGACTACTCGGATGGTTTGAGTTCCATCGATGGTGAGGGTTGCGTCACCGTGCCTGAGGGCCACGGCCTTGGCGTGGAAATCAACTGGGACTACGTGGAACGCTACCGCGTTGGCAAGCAGGTGTTCGAGTAGACCTGCAACCATTTCCGTCCCCACGTTCGGCGGAAGGCACCGCCACAGGACACCCCGGGTCCGGACACCGATGGTCGGGGTTGGCTGAACACACGGTCCCAAGCGGCCTGCATGGCGGGCCGTCAGTCGGCAAGGTTTTTGGTGGCGAACCATAGGCCAACTAGGTGGGAGACCGTCTACCGACGCGATCAACCTGGCTGCCTGCCGTATAATCGGCCATCCCGTTCACTCCCTAATCCGGAGGAATCAGAATATGTTGAAACGCACACGCTGGGTGTTCGCCCTCGCCTTGGTAGCCTTGCTCGTGGCAGCCTGTGGCAGTGCCCCGGCCGAAGAACCTGCATCCGAGCCTGAACCCGCCGAGGCCCCGGCAGCGGCGATGCCCGAAGACGGAGCCTACGGTGAAGCGCCCATGCTGGCCGAGATGGTGGCCGCCGGCACCCTCCCGCCGGTCGACGAACGCCTGCCCAAGGAACCGCTCGTGATCGAGCCGTACAACGAAATCGGTCAGTACGGTGGCACCTGGCACAGGTTCGACACCTCGTCCAGCGGATCCCATCTCGTGATGGCCATGTACGCCTATTCCCCGGTCCACTGGGTTAAGGACGGCCTGGACAAGCGACCCGGCTTGGCCAAGGGCTGGGCCAATAACGACGACAAGACCGAATGGACCCTGTACCTGCGCGAAGGCACCAGGTGGTCCGACGGCGATGCCTTTACGGCCGACGACTTCCTGTTCTGGTGGGACGACATGGTTCTCAACACCGAACATTCCGACGTCCCGCCGGACTACATGAAGTCGGCGGACGCGGTCACCGAAGTCACGAAGTCGGACGACTACACGCTTACCTTCACGTTCTCCGATTCGGCGCCCCTGTTCCTGGACCGCCTGGCCATGTGGCCCAACGGCACCATCCCGGGCAACGAAAAGCTGTTTGTGCCTGAGCACTACCTGCGGCAGTTCCACCCGGACTATTCCGACGAGGAGACCTTCGAACTGCTCGACGAGAAGCTGAACTGGCCCAGCAACGCGGACGCGCCGGTCCTGAACCCCTGGATGCCGGTGCAGTACGAACCGGGCACGCGCCTGGTCCTGGATCGCAACCCGTACTACTACGCCGTCGACACTGCCGGCAACCAGCTGCCCTACATCGATTCCATCGACATGACCTATGTCGAGAACCTGGAGGTGTCCAAGCTGCGGGTCATCGCTGGTGAACAGGAGATCTGTGGCCGGCCGTGCCGCTACCAGCCCCTGAGCGAGCTGTCGGTTTTCCGCGACGCGGAAGCGACCGTGGGCCTCAAGACCTACCTCTGGGACGTGGGCGGTGGTGCCTCGTTCCTCCTGTATCCGAACTGGACCCATACCGATCCGCAGAAGCGGGATCTGTATCGCAACACCGATTTCCGGCGCGGTCTTTCCCACGCGATTGATCGGGACAAGATCCAGAAAATCGTCTACTTCGGTACAGGCGAGAAGACCACCGGCACCATGAGCCCCAAGGCCATCGAGTTCACAGCCGACGAAACCGGCAAGGACCTCTATCGTCAGTGGCGCGACCTGGCTGTGTCCTACGATGCCGATATGGCCAACCAGTTGCTTGATGCTTCCGGTGCTGTCGATGCCGATGGCGATGGTATTCGCGACCTGCCCAGCGGCGATGAATTGACGCTGCGCATCGACTGCAGCGCTGGCGGTATCGCCAATAGCGCCAATGCCCAAAACGTCGAAATTGTCAAGGAGGGTTGGGAGGCCGTAGGCCTCCGGGTCCAGGTCAACGTAGTGCCCAATGAACAGCTGGGTGTGATGCAGGACAACTCCGAAATCGACATCCGCAGTTGCTGGGGCTTGGGCGACGGCCCGAACTTCCTCGTCTTCCCCAACTGGGTCATCCCGGTCGACAACAACCGCTGGGCGCCCCTCTACGGCTCCTGGTACAAGGTGATCGGTACCGAGAAGGAGGGCATGGAGCTGGATGTCGATCCGCTGGACCGCAACCCGCCGCGCGAAGAACCCAACGAGGGCGATCCGACCTGGCGGCTTTGGGAGCTGTACAACGCAGCCCGGGTCGAACCCGATGACGCCAAGCGCCTGCAGTTGAGCCAGGACATCATTCGGGTCCATGTCGAGGACGGACCGTTCGTGATCGGCACCGTTGCCAACACCCCCACGATCGTGGCACACCTGGACAATGTCGGGAACTTCCCGTCCTATGAACAGTTGGGTCTGGGTGGCTTCACCGGTCCGTGGATCATGGTTTACTTCGGGGCCGTTTACCCGGAACAGATGTATTTCAAGCAGTAGATTGATGTGACGTATTCGATCCTGGTGGCGCAGGACGCGTCCTGCGCCACCAGGATCCACCAGGCGATGGCATGACATATTCGCCGCCCCCGCCCGTGACCAAGCCCGTGCCCGCGCCGCCCGCCGCAACCTGAACCCCTGACCGATGCTTGCCTTCATCGCCCGGCGCCTGGTCTACATGATCTCCACGCTGGTCCTGATTTCCTTCGTGGGTTTTCTCATCATCAACCTGCCACCGGGCAGCTATATCGATGTCTTCCAGGCACAACGCCAGCTTCAGGGTACGCACACGGCGGAGGCGGAGCTGGAGGCGCTCAAGCGGCGCTATGGGTTGGACAAGCCGGTACCCGTCCAATACTGGATCTGGGTCAGGGGTTTCGTGCGCGGCGACTTCGGGCGTTCCTTTGAGTTCAACCGGGAGGTCAGCGAACTGATCTGGGAGCGCCTCGGTTTCACCGTGGCCATCGCCACCGGCTCGCTCCTTTTCATCTGGCTCGTGGCCATCCCCATCGGGATCTACACCGCCACCCACCAGTACAAGCTGGGGGACAACGTGGCCACCATCGTGGGCATGGCAGGGTTGTCCATCCCCGACTTCATGCTGGCCCTGGTCCTGATGGTGGTGATTCAGAGGCTGTTCGGCTTCACCGTCGGCGGCTTGTTTTCGCGCGAGTACGTGGACGCGCCGTGGAGCTTGGCCAAGGTGATCGACCTCGTCAAGCACCTTTGGGTACCCATTGTGGTGGTGGGCACCTCCGGCACGGCCGGCCTGATGCGCATCATGCGCGGCAACCTGCTCGACATCCTCAACATGCAGTACGTGCAGGCCGCGCGTGCGCGCGGTCTGCGCGAGGCCACGGTGGTGGTCAAGCACGCCGTGCGCAACGCCATCCATCCGCTCATCATGCTGCTGGGCATGAGTCTGCCCACCATCATTTCCGGCTCCCTGATCGTCTCGATCGTGCTGGGCCTGCCCACAACCGGACCCCTATACTTCAATGCCCTCCGGCAACAGGACATGTACCTTGCGGGCACATTCCTCATGTTCCTGGCCTTCATGCTGGTGCTGGGCAACTTCCTGGCGGACATCCTGCTCGGGCTGATTGATCCCCGGATCCGGTACGAGTAGCGTTTCCATGTCCGATCAGTCGCTTACCCTGCCGTCCGCCGTATCGGAACCGCAGGCGGCCGATGCCGAGGTCAACCTCAGTGCCGGCGAAATCGGCCAGTTGTCCCTGTGGTACCTGATTTGGCGCCGGTTCCTGCGCAACCGGCTGGCGGTGGCCGCGTCGTTCGTGCTGCTGCTGCTCTACCTGATGGTGGCCCTGGCCGAATTCATCACGCCGTACGACCACCTGTTGTCCAACGAGGACTTCGTGGCACGGGCGCCACAGCTGCCCCGGTTCCGGGATGCGACCGGCCAGTTCCACCTGCGGCCCTTCGTCTACGGGACCACCACCGAACTGGACACCTATAACCTGGACTGGGTCCACAAGGACGATACGAGCCTGATGTATCCCCTGAAACTGTTCGTGAAGGGAGACCCCTACAAACTGCTGGGCCTGTTTCCCTCGGATCGGCACCTGTACGGGGTGGACGAGCCGGGTACCGTCTTTCTGCTGGGCACCGATCGGCTGGGCCGCGATCTGTTTTCCCGGATTGTCTTCGGAGGACGCATCTCGCTGACCGTGGGCCTGATCGGGGTGTCGTTGACAATCCTGTTCGGATCGGTCATGGGTACGATTTCGGGCTACTTCGGAGGCCCGGTGGACACAGTCATTCAGCGGTTCATCGAACTGCTGATGTCGTTCCCAAGCATCGCGCTGTGGGCGGCGCTCGCCGCGGCCATGCCGGCCGACATCACCATCGTCACGCGATTCTTTCTCATCAGTATCATCCTGTCCCTCATTGGATGGACCAGCCTGGCACGCCAGGTCCGGGCCAAGGTCCTGGCCTTCAGGGAGATGGAGTTCTCTTCCGCGGCCACGGCTGCCGGCGCATCGCATTTCCGCATCATCATGGTGCACATGCTGCCCAACGCCCTCAGCCACATCATCGTGATTGCGACACTGGCCATTCCGGGCATGATCCTGGCCGAGACCGCCCTGAGCTTTTTGGGCCTCGGCATCCTTCCGCCCGCGGTAAGTTGGGGAACGCTGCTCCAGGATGCGCAGACCGTCGGCGTGGTAATCAAAAAGCCATGGTTGATGCTGCCGGGGGCGTTCGTGATCGTGTCGGTTCTCAGCTTCAACTTCCTGGGCGACGGGATCCGCGATGCCGTGGATCCGTTCGCCCTTTGACGGTTCCGGGACATGGCCGACCGCGCCGAGACCATCCTGGAGGTCAGGAACCTCCACACCCATTTCCATACGGAAAGCGGCGTGGTGCGGGCCCTGGAGGGAGTGGACTTCACCCTCAACCGGGGCCAGGTGCTGGGCGTGGTCGGGGAAAGCGGCTGCGGCAAGAGCGTGACAGCCCAGTGCATCATGAACATGGTTCCGAGCCGGGGCCGCATCGTCGACGGTTCGGTGATCTATCACCAACGCAACGGTCAAGGCACGGAAGCGGTTGAAATCACGGCGTTGCCGCCCAAGAGCAGGGAGATGCGGCAAATTCGGGGCAACGAGATCGCAATGATCTTCCAGGAGCCGATGACTTCCCTGGATCCGCTCTATACAGTCGGCAACCAGCTGCTGGAAGCCATCAACCTGCACCAGGACGTGGACCGCACCGAGGCCCGCGCCCTGGCGGTCCATTCCCTGGACCGGGTGCAGCTGCCGGAACCGGAACGGGTCTTTGCCAGCTATCCCCACCAGCTCAGCGGCGGCCAGCGGCAACGCGTCATGATTGCCATCGCCCTTAGCTGCAATCCCACGCTCCTGATCGCGGACGAACCCACGACGGCACTGGATGTCACCACACAAGCCCAGATCCTTTCCCTGATGCGCGATCTCCAGGACGAAACACACATGAGCATCATCTTCATTACCCACGACTTGGGGGTTGTGGCGGAGATGTGCGACGAGGTGGCGGTCATGTACCTCGGCAAGGTCGTGGAACAGACGGACATCGACACGACCTTCTACAGCCCGAGACATCCATACACCCAGGCGCTCCTGCGTTCGATCCCGCGCCTGGACGATGATCAGGGCCGACGCCTGGAGGTGATTGCCGGGAGCGTGCCGGATCCCTCCAGCATTCCCTCGGGGTGCCGATTCCATCCGCGTTGTCCTGATTTTGTGGCCGGGGTTTGCGAGCAACGGGAACCGGTCCTGATCCAGATCGACGAAGACCATCAGGTTCGCTGCCACCTGTACGACGAAACGGCATCCTTGCAACCCGGCACCCACCCCTGAGATGGCCACGACACCGACATCCCCCTCCAATGCCGCGGTTGCTTCTGTGGAATCCGGCTCGGGCCAAGGCCCGTTGCTGGAAGTCCGCAACCTCAAGATGCATTTCCCCATCCGCAAGGGATTCCTGAAACGCGTGGTCGGCCACGTCAAAGCCGTCGACGACGTGACCTTCTCGGTCGAACGCGGCACCGTCTTTGGCCTGGTTGGGGAATCGGGCTGTGGCAAGAGCACCACGGGCCGGTGCGTGATCCGGCTGCTCAAGGCCACGGCCGGGGAGATTGTCTATACCATGCCGGACGACGACCCGGTCCACATCGAAGCACTGGATCCGGAATCCCTGCGCATCATGCGCAGGCACATTCAGATCGTTTTCCAGGATCCGTACGCTTCGCTGAACCCGCGGCTGACCCTCAAGCAAATCGTGGGGGAACCGCTGGTTATCAACAACGTCAGCCAGGGACAGGACTTGCAGGACCGGGTGGCGGAACTTCTGAGACGGGTTGGCCTGAGCCCGGAACACATGAACCGCTACCCCCACGCCTTCAGTGGAGGCCAACGGCAGCGCATCAGTCTGGCCAGGGCCTTGGCGCTCAACCCCCGGTTCATTGTGGCGGACGAACCGGTTTCGGCCCTGGACGTGTCGGTGCAGGCCCAAATCCTCAACCTAATCAAGGATCTTCGCGAAGAGTTCGGCCTGACCTATCTGTTCATTGCCCACAACATGAGCGTCATCAAGCACATCTGCGATTCGGTGGCTGTGATGTATGTGGGCCAAATCGTGGAGATGACTACGACCCGGGAACTGTTCCGGAAGCCGCTGCATCCCTACACGGAAGCCCTGCTGGAAGCCATTCCGGTACCCGACCCGCGCCGGGACAGACACCGCATCGTGCTGGAGGGCGACGTTCCCAATCCTGCCGATCCGCCATCGGGCTGCTACTTCCACCCGCGCTGTGCCTACGCCCAGGATGTCTGTCGCACGGAGACCCCGCCCTTGGCGGAACACTCGCCAGGCCACTTGGCCAGGTGCCACTTTGCCGCGGAGCTTGAACTGAAGGGAATGACCATCTGACGACGCCGGCAACCCAGTACCCGTGATTTCGGCAATCAAACCGCCGGCTGTCACGGATCGGCCTCACGGGCCGCCGAGTTGCCTAAAGATCCCGGGCCGCACCGACCACCGCGGTCAGGTTTCGGTCGGGCGAATCGCCTTTCACAACACAATCCGGCGCCAAAATCAAACCGGGCCCGGGATGGTCTTCCATCTGTGCCGCCACCATGGCCCGGTTGTCATCCTCGGTGCCGGACCGCATGATCTCGAGGTTCAGCCCCGCAGCCAAGGCCTTGTCGGTCAAGCTGCGCGCCTCCGCCACATCCGGATTGTCGCCTCCGGCTGACCAGCTCAGGCAATTCACGTCAAGCTGCGCGGCCTCCTCCAGCATGATGTTTGATCCGCATACGTGCAGCATGCGGATGGCACTGTCCTCCAGTTCGGACGCAACGTCGGCATCGTAGGCAAGTCCGAACTCCCGATATTCCTGGGGAGACAGAATGTCGTGGCTTGCCTGCTGTGTCGCCAGAAAGTATCCCGGTACGCCCACGGAGTTGCAGGCCTGCACGTACCGCACCACCGTGTCGCGAATGGTCCGGAGACCCGCGTGCAGCAATGCCGGATCGTGCCGCATGTGTTCATACACCTGATCGCCGGCGATTTTGTGAGCCAGCGTAATCGGACTGAAGATGGTCATCATGTAGGGAACTCCGTCTCCCCACAGCTCCCGCACCCGGCTGCACATTTCCAGTTCCCTGCCCAAGGCCCCCGTCTCGGGTTCCAGCGCCGGAAGGGCCTTCCAGTCCGCAGCCATCGCAATCGGCGAGGCGATCACCGTCGGCGCCTCATCGTCGTGACGTCCGAACTGGATGCCGACGCCCCAATCCTGGACTCCGTACAAACCGCTGGGCGTAAGCTTCGCCAAATCGAACCCAAACTGCCGATGGAACTCGTCCGTGCGGCGGGCCAGTTGGCCCGGTGCCCGATCCAACAGGTGATAGTGCTTCCATAAACTGACAGGGACTGTGTCGTGTTGTTCTCCCGCCAGCGCAGCCTCGATTCGCAGCCAATGCACTGAATTACGTCCCATGATCATCTCCTTGAAAGCCGGCCGGACATGCACGGTATTGTTGTCCGGGGCCGGAAGCCGTCTGTTCAGTCGCGATTCAACATTGCGACTTGGACCTGGTTAATGTAGACTTAACGGTGTCGGGTGTCCCGTCGCAGTTCACGTTGCTCTTTCGATGCCTGGCAAAACACGAAGGCCGCGATCGCGGCCTTCGTGTTTTGCCGAAAGGTCAGTTGTTGACCGCCCCCAACTTCAGATAGTTTTCTTGGTCCTCCGCAATCCGCGGATACACCTCGTCCAGATCATCGAACGCCACCACCGGTTGCACCAGTGCTTCGGAGTTGATCTGCCCGTTGCACAGCAGACGCCAAGCCACCGTAAACAACCGTTCCTCATCCCAGTTCGGGTAGTCCGGATTCGGTTCGCTGCAGGATCGGCTAAAGATCAGCGTTGGCCGGTTCATGTGTGCCTCTGCTCCAAGATCAAGCCCCGCTGGATAACTGCCGGGAAAAGCCCCCGCGACCACCGTTCCGCCGTAGGCAACGGCGCGGAATGCATGTTGCAGGGCCATGTGACTTCCACTGTACTCGATGCACACGTCGGCACCCCGCCGGTCGCTCAGGTCCTTGATGGCAATCCCGGCGTCCACAGCCGTCGGATCCACCACTTCGTCGGCTCCGAGCTCCAATGCCAGTTCCCGCCGCATCGTGCTTGGCTCAACGGCGATCAGCATGTGGGCGCCGGCCGCCCTGACCGCCTGCAATACACAGAGGCCTATGGCCCCCATACCGAATACCGCCACGACATCGCCCAGCCGGACATGGCCGTCGCGCACGGCGCCAACCGCAAAGTCGGCCGGGTCCAGGCAGCCGGCGGCCTGCCAGGGAACTCCATCCGGCATGGACCGAACATGGTCCTCGTGCCACATGTGCTGCTCGCGGAAGGGCCCGTAGGCGAAGACCCGATCGCCTTTTTGGAAGCGGGATACGGCCGGCCCTACGGCCTCGACCAGACCAACTGCCGTATTGCCCAGCGGAACAGGAAAGGTTTGCCGGCGCTTGTCCTGCCTGAATGCAAGGTAATCGGGGTCCCAAGTGCCCCGCGGCAGGCCGTAGCCCTTGAAAGACGACATCTCGGTCCCGTGTTTGGCCACGCTGTGCGTGGTGTTCACCAGGATGTCACTGTCGCCAAGCGGCGGTGGATCGTACTCCCTGAAGGCGGCCTTCCCCACCGCGGTTGCAACAAGCTCCTTGGGCATCGCGAACTCCTGACTTCAGTCACCGAATTGATGGATGTCGACCAAGTCGGTCGACGGGCCAACCCAAGACCGTTGCCCGCGGAACAACCCGACGGCAAACGGACCATGGACCGCGCCGTGCCCATGATAGCGCGACCCAATGAAGGGCAATGCGTTGCCGGGACGGCGGGTTGCCCCCCGTCCCGGTGCTATTCCGCCCCCACGGGCAGCCAATGCACCTGGTGCCAGAGATTCCGTTTGATGTAGTAGGCCCGTTGTTCTCCGGTTTGCAGGGATTCGGCCAGCTGGGCCACATACCGATCCGCCCCGTGCTCGACCTCGAACTCCCCGCTACAAGGTACAAACCCGTCCTTGATGATGCGCTGCTGGATCGTGGCCTCCCGGTTGAAGAAGACCACCTGGTTGACACGCGCCATATCCGCCAACCGAGCCGCGAAATCATCCGGGGCCTCGGCGGCGCGGTGTGCTCCCCCAACGAATGCCGGCTGCAGGGTTCGGTATTCGCTGATTGGCAGTTCAACCCACACGATGAACGTGGAAATCCCCAGCATGCTGGGAAGACCTACACCTTCGATGCTTTCGGCAAAGCCCCGGGGCTTGATGCACCACGGGCCCTGTTCCAAGGCCGGGTCGTACATGGAAGACTCCGGCATTTCGAGCCATCCCCACCCGCTGGTCGGGTCGACCTCGACATCCAGGTAGCCTTGGAAATCCGATTCGAAGACCCGTTCGAAACTGCCGGTCCAAGCCATCACCTGCTTGTTGCGAATGGGCAGACCGCTGGCCGTTTCCACCCTGGTGAACACATGCGGATGCTGGTCGATGACATCGGCCACAAAAGTCTGATTCCAGTCGCTCAAGTACTGATCGCGGGCCCAGGCCTCCGTGCTGCCAACTACGTCGCGACTGTCGTTCCGCCAGTCGCCATCGCGCATCGTGAAGACATCCTTGATGAGATAGAACTGCTTGGCGTCCCCGGCAAGCCCCATGGAACGAAACCGTTCGTCAAGCGGCTTGACCTCAAACCGGAACTCATGCACCCATTGGCCGAAGCGTCTGGCAATCATGTGTGGTTTCCTTGATGGTGCGTCCGGACAGCACAACGGGTCCGTTTATCGACAAGCAATACGGGCAGGATGTCGGATTATAGCGATTGGGCCCGAATGCGGCACACTCGCCCGGCCCGTGGCAGGGCCACCGCATTCGGATTTGGGTTGTGTCAACCGGGGACAGGCTCGGGGCACGGGAAGGCTGCAATGCGTCACTGCACCGGCAAAACACGCCAATGGGGCTCTCGCGGCTGCGTTGGATCCGGCCGGAAATACTGGAAATGTCTACTCAAGAACCTGTCGCAACGGCATGCGCTTCCTTGGTCCGTTCTGCGGTGTCCATTCCGGCAGCCCGCCCGCGATGCCACGCGTTCTTGCAGAAAACAGTAGCTCCCGGATCCGCCGGTGGCGGTCCCGGACATCATTCGGACAGCCAGGCGGCAACGTCCGGAGCATGGTAGGAAATGATCACGTCGGCACCGGCCCGTTTCATGCACAGCAGCAGTTCCAGGACAGCATCCCGCTCCGAAATCCAACCGGCCTTGGCCGTGGCCTTCAGCATCGCATACTCCCCGCTGACGTTGTAGGCTGCCAGCGGGGCCGCGGGAAATGCCTGCTTCACCGCGTGGACCACGTCCAGAAATGCCATCGCCGGCTTAACCATCACCATGTCGGCGCCCTGCTCGAGGTCCAGCGCAACTTCCTTGAGGGCTTCGGCCAGGTTGGCCGGATCCATTTGATGCGTCTTGCGATCCCCATGTCTGGGAGCCCCATCCGCCGCCTCCCGGAAGGGGCCGTAAAAACTTGATGCGTACTTGACCGCATAGGAAAGAATGCCGGTGAAGTCGAAACCGGCTTCGTCCAGACCGGTTCGCAGTGCATGCACCATCCCGTCCAGCATGCCGCTTGGGGCCACCAAATCGGCCCCGGCCTCGGCATGGCTGACGGCAGTGCGAGCCAATAAGGTCAATGATTCGTCGTTGAGGATGCGGCCGTCCCGGTCCAACAGCCCACAGTGTCCGGCCACCGTGTAGCTGCACATGCACACGTCGGTGGCCACGAGCATTTCCGGCACGGCATCCTTTGCAGACTTGATGGCCTGTTGCACGATGCCGTCGGACGCGAAGTTCTCCGAACCGATTTCGTCCTTGCTACGCGGCAGGCCAAACAGCAGCACGGCCTGTATGCCAAGCCTTGCCACCCGTTCAACCTCTGTCGGCAACAAATCCGTCGTCAGGCGGGCCTGGCCGGGCATGGAGGCGATTTCGGTCCGCAATCCTTGCCCATGTTGGACAAAAAGGGGATACACAAGGTCCGAGGGCGCGAGGGTCGACTCGCGGACCAGTGTCCGCAAGACCCCCGTCTGCCGCAACCGGCGCGGCCTTCTTGGATCGGCGAAATCACTGCTGTTCATGGGACCTGCCTGTCCGATTGTTCGGAACTGTACTTGCGAAACCTGAGCACCAACCCTTCCAACAATTCGTGGAAGGACATGCCCTCAACATACACGTCCACGCGCATCCCCGCGGCCGCGGCGGCCTCCCGGCTCGTGGCTCCCATACAGGCTACAAGGGTGTTCCGCAGAAGGGCATGCGAACCGGGTTGGTCCCAGACCCCGTGCGCAAAGCACCGGACACAGCTTCCGCTGGTGAATGTGACTGCATCCAACGGGCTGCCGAAGCGAGCCAGGGCGGCTCGCAAGCCTTCGGCGCAACGTGTCCGGTAAACCGGAAACGCACGTACGCGATCGCAGTTCGCGCGCAACTGCGAAAGGGCCGGACCCGGTCCAGCCGTGGAGTGAAGCACCGTTGCCGTTTCCGTTGGTGCCAGACGCAGTTGGGAAGCCAACCTTCCGTCCGGACGATAGGTGCTTGCCGGTTCAATGCCCAGGGAATTCCGCAGCTCACGGCCCGTGACGGGACCCATCACGGCGAACCTTGGCCCCCGCCTGGGTTGACACCCCTTGAACTCGGGCCACCGGGCAATCGCCCGGACTGCGTTGACGCTGGACAGCACCACCCAGGTCGACGAACGCACCGCCTCTCGGGCTTGCCTCAGGGTGTCCGCAGGCAAGATCTGGAATTGGATGGCAGGCAGCGCGATTGGGATTCCACCAAACTCGGTAACCGCCTGCATCGCCCCGTGCATCTGGTTCCTTGCACGGGTGACCCCAATCCGTTTCCCGACTAGACCGGGGACATCGGTGTCAGCCATTTCAGTACACCTTGGGCCAGGAGTGCATCGGCAGCTCGCATGCCCAATTGCCAGGCACTGGTGCCACTGGCCTCGAATGCTTCAAGGTGTTGTCCATCAGGAGATCGTACATGGGCGCGAAGGTGAATTCGATTTTCGGTTACCGTGGCGTAGGCGGCCGCGGGCAACGCGCACCCACCGCCCAGCCCATGCAACAACGCCCGTTCGCACCGGGTGGCCAACCGGGTTGGCATATGGTCCAGCGGTTGGACGAGATCCACCATGCGTTGATCCGATCCCCGAACCTGCAGCGCAATGGCCCCCTGGCCCGGTGCAGTCAGGAATGTCGCCAGCGGAAATTCATCGGAGATGCCGTCCGTCTGGTCAATCCTGGTTAACCCGCAGGCGGCAAGTACAAGGCCGCGGCACTCGGAGGGTGTCTCCCGCATGCGGCGAATGCGGGTGTCCACGTTGCCCCGGATCGGCGCAACTTCCAAGTCGCTGCGCAGCGAATGCAACATGCGGGTCCTGCGGGCACTGGACGTACCCAGTCGCGCGCCCCATGGCAACGAGTTCAGATTCATGCCGTCAGGGGTTACCAGGACATCCTTGGCATCGTCCCGGCACAGGACTGCCGCCAATGTCAGATCGTCATGCATGGTTGTCGGGAGATCCTTGAGGCTGTGCACAGCCACATCAATCTCCAGCCGCAGGAGTGCTGCTTCCAGTTCCGACGTGAATATCCCTGTGGACCCAAAGGCATGCACCGGTTTGGACGGGTGGCAATCCCCCGCCGTTGTTACAGGGACCACATCGATTTCCAGGCTGGGTGAGATGGCCCGCAACTGCCGACAAACGGCGGAGGCTTGGACTCGAGACAGGCGGGAACCCCGTGTTCCGATCCTAATGCGTTGCCTTGCGTCCATGAATCAACACACGCGATAGCCTTGTTCGGCACCTTCCCCGACCCACCGCATTCTAAAGGGGTGGTGCCGCTGGCCACCACAACCCAACCCTATCCTGTCGCATCGGTTAGGCATTGGCAGCGAATCCCGTACAATACCAGTACGACATCGCACCCGGTGCGGCGGGTCTGCAAGTTCGCAGACCTCCTGCCTCGCACCTCTCCGACACCATTTTCCCGTTTTCGCTATTCAAGGACACGCTCCGGTACCCAATGCCATGAATGCACCTACCGTTACTCGCAAGTCCGTTACAGCTGTGGCCAATGAACTGGCAGTCAGCCCCGATACCGTTCGACGCTATGCCAAGGAATTCGCTCCCTATCTCTCGAACGAGGCCAGTCCCAAGAGCGGCAGCACCCGGACCTTCGACGAACGGGACATTGCGGTCCTGAAAGCCGCCAGGGAACAGATGAGTTCCGGACTCAATCACGAATCCGTGCGGGCCAAGTTGGCCATGATGGACTTTCCCGAAGAACCTGCCCAAGTGGAGGCTGAGCCCGTAAGTGAAACCCAGGTCCAGCCGTCGGTCGAGTTCCAAAGCGTGACCACGGCGATGCTCACGTTGGTCGACGCGGTGGCTCAGACTCAGGCGCAACTGGCGACGCTGCCGGAAATCAACCACCGACTGGGCCAGATTACGGAGACGATCCACGCCCAGCAGGCCATGCAGGATCAGATTTCCACGATGGCGGAAGACATCAACGACCTGACGATGAAGAATGCCCAGTTGAGCGAGGAACTTCAGTCCACGCGCCGACAGGGGCTGGCGTGGTTCATTTGGTTTCTGGTTGGCACCGTTGCGGCCTGTTCAGCCCTCGTGGGGGTCATGTTCCTGATGCGCGCCGGGGTGTTGAATCTCCCAATCTGAGGGGCCGCCCGCCGAACTCGTCAGGACACCGGGCAAGTGCCTTTTCCCTTGGGCCGTCTGTCCATCAGGGCATTCGCGTTCCAGTCGCCGACCGGGCTGGCCGAGCGGAACTGCAACTCCGGTGCCGCATCCGGAGGACATGGTCGTCCGCCGGCCAGCCAGTCCATTGTCCATAGGTGTCACAGTCGCGACCAGCTGCCAGGGTTGGCAAGGGGGAGTCGCACTACCAGAGGGTGTATCCGCCGTCGATAGTCAGATTGTGGCCCGTAACGTAGCGGGACGCATCCGAAGCGAGGTACACCAGTCCGCCTTGGAGATCACGGGCCAGCCCCAGCCTGCCCATGGGCGTGTTGGATTTCCAAATCTCACCATTGGAGCCGTCCATGTTCAAGGCGGTCATTGGAGTCAACGTGTGGCCCGGGCTGATGCAATTGACGCGAACACCTCGGCTCCCCCATTCGGCAGCGCAGTTGCGCGTCAGCTGTACAACCCCGGCCTTGGCGGCGTTGTAGGCCACATGCAACTGGGGCCGATTGACAATGCGGCCCGACATCGAAGCGGTATTGATGATCGAACCGGCTCCCTGATCGAGCATGAGCCGGCCTTCGGCCTGGGTGCAGAGGAACACCCCCTTGAGGTCGACTGCAATGGTCGTATCCCAATCCGCCTCAGTCATTTCCTCAGCCTTGGCCTTCAAGGCGATTCCCGCATTGTTGACGCCGATGTCAACACGTCCCCAGCGGTCCGCGACTTCGGTGACCATCGACCAAACCTGCTCCTGGGACGTGACATCCACCTCAAGGCTCATGGCCTTTACCCCCAACGCCTCAAGGCGTTCGGCCACATGTCGGGCCCTTCCGCCATTCCTGTCCGCCACGGCCACGTTGGACCCGGCTTCGGCCAGCGCGAAGGCGAAACTCTCACCGATGCCACTGGCACCTCCGGTTACGACAGCCGTTCGACCAGTCAGGCGAAATCGATCCAGTACAGCCATTGGTTACCCCTCTGCCACGGAACTCATTTGTCTAGTATCCTAAGGGGCTTATAGCGAGCGGTTGACAACAAGCCCTGTGCTCCAGTGCCCAGGGCCACTTCAAACTTGCGCAACTTTGTGCGCTTGTAGCATAATGGCATGCCTAAACACGAGAGCCCGGCGGACATCGGACTCTTCATCAGACAGGGAATGCAGCTCCCGTGCCTGACAGCCCCGATTCTACAACGCAGGCGGCCATGTCCACCGGGACAACCGGCCGTCGCAGGCGGTGTTCGCGTGCGGGGTCTGCGGGTTCCGGGCCAACGCCGACCACAATGCGGCGATCAACATTTTGGTGCGGGCGGGACTTCCGTGCGTGCCCGTTTCGGCCCGCGGGACAGGGGCGGCTGCACGGCGAGGGGCGATCCCGTGGGGGACCCCGACGACCCGTGAACGAGGCAGGCGCGGTCCCCCCCGCACCTGTGGGGGCCGGGCCCAAACCCGCCCCCGTACCGAGGGTCAACCCCTCGGTATAAGTCCCTATCCTAAACGCGGAACCACTGCCATATGGTCATCGAACCGTTCGATGGGCGACACTCTCCATCGGCCCAAGACTCCCCCTGAGCCCGGTGGAAATCCTGCATCCAAGAGACCCATAGTTCGATCGCTACGGCGGCTGCGTTGATATCCAGGGCTGACGAGCCGGTTTTTTCACACCGAACGAATCAGCGACAGCTGGGGGCTGGTCACGCCTGAGAGCCGCAGGCACGACTCGGAGTACATGATGCTGGGAGCACGTCAAGCACATGAATCTGTACGCAGGTGCCCTGGAAGCGCAACGCGCCCTGCTTCGACATCCTCGGCCCGCACGATATCAGTGACGTGAACCCTGTCAAACTCAGTGTCGAAGCACAGCACAGCCCAGGGCCTTCCGAGCCTGGTCCACAACCGCGGGATGCCGGCAACCTGCCGGATCGAGAACACCGCCATCGGGCAAACTATGGTTCGGGAACGGGATAGGGCCACTGTCCACGGGGTGGTCCAGTCATCCATACAGGATGCAAGTCACCTATACTGACTTCGTACGCTGTCCCGACCTGTCATGTCGCCCAATGCATTCACCGGATACTGAAGAACTGATTCTGGACGCTGCCCTGGAGGAATTCTCGGAGCAGGGCTATGCGAATGCAGGATTCAAGGGGGTTGCGGCCCGGGCCAATCTCACGATGGCCACCTTGTTTGCCCGGTTTCCCAGCAAGGAGCGGATGTTTCTGTCATTGATGGACCGGTTTGCCAACTCGGTGGAACGCAAGGTCCTTGCCGCCATCGACAAACGTCTTGACGCCACGGATCGCATCGCCGCGGCGACGGAAGCATGCCTGGATGGTTTCGGACAATATCGACGCGAACTGAAAATCCTGATGGTTCACACCCGGTCGCTGGGGCCATCGTTCGACCAGAAAGTCCGGGACATCCAGAACCGGTTCGCTGCCATCATTCAAGGCTTGTTGGACGACGCCATCCGACAACGGCAGATTGCCCCCGTGGACACGGAGGTGGTGGCCGCCGCCTGGACCGGTTCCATCTACCACTTGGTGATGCAGTGGTCGTTGACGGGATATCCCGATCAGGACCGCATGCTAGCCACGCTAATTCCGTTGCTGATGCGGTCCGTGGGCCTCCCGGACCCAGCGGTCGCCAAGTCATCGTCGGAAATCTGAACCAAACTCTTCCGGCCCTTTGGACACATACGCGGAACAGCGCCTCGTATCGGTCACCAAGCCCATTTCGGGATTCTCCCCGGACATGGTCAGGGCGCTTGTGCCGGATGCATGGCACATCCAATGGTTTGATCCGGTCGCACGGCACGCATTGACGGGTTGGGGGGCGGCGGCTGTGTTGCGCGGTGATCCAGCCGATCGCTTCGCTGATATTCAGGCCCAGTCGGAGTTGTTGTTCGGAAATGCTGTCTGCCGGGGTCCGGGCCGGGGCCCGCGCCTAGTTGGAGGCTTCTCCTTTTCCAGGGGGTATCTGTCCGACAAGGTCTGGCAATCCTTTGCACCGGGCTGCTTTGTGCTCCCGCATTTCCAACATGAGTCGATTGAGGATCGCGAGTGGCTCACGATCAACGTTCTGGTTGATTCAGGTGTGGATGCCCAGGCAGCAGTGGGCCACTGCTGCGAAATTCTCAGCGACTTGGCTCGGAACGGCACCAACTCTCCACAAGGCAATCCGTCCCATTGCGCAGGCGTGTCAACGAGTACGTCGCACACTGTCGAGAATCCGGTTGCCAAGGTGGAATGGCACGGAATGGTAGGCGAGGTTCTGGACCGGATCGGCACCGGCCAGATCAGCAAGGTGGCGCTGGCACGCATGCGCGAATTGAACTTTGTCCAGCCGCCCGACACGAACCGCGCCATGGCACGCCTAGCCCATCATTACAGCGACTGCTACCGTTTCCTGTTCCACCAGGAAGACGGGTCCGTGTTCCTGGGCGCGTCGCCGGAGTTGCTCTGCGCACTGGACGGAGGGCGACTGCATACCATGGCCCTGGCCGGCACCGCGCCGCGCCACCAATCTGTCGAGGCGGATCGGACCGCGCGTCGGGAACTGTCGTCCTCGGCCAAGAACCACCATGAACATCGCATCGTGGTCGACAACTTGCTCGCGCGGCTGCATGAGTTCCAAGCCATGCCGGACCAGGATCTCCGCACCGAAATCCTGTCACTGCACAATGTCCATCACTTGCATACACCGGTCTCGGCCACGCCACGGGCAATCCGGCACATTCTCGAATGGCTTGAGCACCTTCACCCAACCGCCGCCCTGGGAGGCGACCCGGCCAACCAAGCCATGTTCTTGATCGATGAGTTGGAAAAGCAGCCAAGGGGCTGGTACGCCGCCCCGTTCGGCCTGTTCGACCGCTTCGGACATGGCACCTTTTGCGTTGGCATCCGCTCGGCAGTGATCCACAAGGCGCGCGCCTGGCTGTTCGCCGGTGCCGGAATTGTTGCCGGCAGCCACCCGGAACTCGAGTGGGATGAAACCGAGTGGAAGTTCCAGCCCATGCACCAGGCCCTGACGGACCTGTCCTGATGCCCGGCATGCTGCCATCCAATCCCCCCAGCTTTCAGCTGGCCGATGTGATTGTCCAAACCCTGGTGGAGCTTGGAATCCGTCACTTTTGTATTTGTCCGGGTTCCCGGTCCACCCCTCTGGTCCTAAACATTTGGCGCGATGAATCCGCTTCCCACACCGTCCACCACGACGAACGAAGCGCGGCCTTCCAGGCCTTGGGCCGGTCCTTGGCCACCGGCAATGCGACAGCCGTCGTCACGACTTCGGGGACGGCCGTGGCGGAACTGCTTCCGGCAACCGTGGAGGCATCCCAGAGCAATGTACCGCTGGTCTTGCTGACCGCCGACCGGCCGGCGCGGCTAAGGGGAACTGGATCCAACCAAACGATTCTGCAACCCGGAATTTTCGGTCCCTATGTCAGGGCCGAACTGGACATCCCGGCAACAGTTCCAAACCATGGCGAATGGCAACGCGAACTGTCGGATCAGGTAACCCAGCTGGTGCAATCCGCCTCCGGGCCGAGGCCCGGCCCGGTCCATCTCAACGCGCAGTTCGACAAACCCTTTGAACCAACCGATTTGGTGCGCCGGGCCACCACCGCCTGCCCGATGCGAGAGTCTCCGGCACCCCATACCCGCATCGACCTGTCGGACGAGGTCCGGTCCGCCCTAACCCAGTCCCGCCGAGGGGTGATTGTTGTCGGACCCAACCGAATCGGTCCGGCCATGCTTGATGCTGTGCATGCATTGTCGGTGTCCGCCGCGATGCCGATGGTGGCCGATCCCCTGTCGGGTTGCCGGTTTCCAGCAGGCACACATGGCAACGTCGTGTCCCATGGCGATGCCCTGGTGCAAGCTGGCCTCCTGGAGGACCTGCAGCCGGACCTGATCGTTCGGTTTGGCACCCTGCCGGTTTCCACGCGCCTGATTGCCTGGTGGTCGGACCGGCTGGCCAACGGCGGCACACACATTTATGTAAATGATACGGGCGAAGTCCATGACGACACGCACGCGACCACGAAGTTTGTCGCAGGTGACCCTGTCGGATTCTGCCGTGAGGCCAGCGAGCTGCAGCATCCGGTTGTTTCCAGGCAGGGATGGTTGTCCCGGTGGCAAGAGCTGAACGTAATGGCCGAACGGACCGTGCAAACGTGTTCGGCGGCGTCACCGCTTTGGGATCTCGGAGCGGTGAGGACCTTGATCGAGTGGTTGGGACCCAACACCACTCTGGTTGCCGGAAACAGTCTTCCCATCAGGCTGTTGGACGCGGCCGGCATCGGCCTCCGCGACGGCGTGATGCTTGGCAATCGCGGAGCCAGCGGCATTGACGGGTTGTTGGCCACTGCCCTTGGTGTCGCCGGTGCAACGTCCAATCAGGTGGTTCTCTTGATCGGAGACGTATCGATGCTGCATGACATGGGCAGTCTGGCGGAGGTCCGGCGCCAGAATGTCGCCAACCTCTGTATCGTGGTCCTAAACAATGATGGCGGACGCATCTTCGAACGGTTGCCCGTCACGGATCTCGCCGACGTGGCCGAACAGTTGTTTGTAGCACCACACGGCCTCGATTTCGCCGGCCTGGCCTCGGCTTTCGGTCTGGACCATCGTCTGGTGTCAGAATGGAGCGGTCTGGATGGGGCCCTGTCCGATGGCATGGGCGGCCCACCTGCCTCGATCCTGGAAATCCGGACCGCGGCCGCGGCCGATCTGGCCCAGGAAAGGCACTACATCGATCTACTTAGACATGCAGGAGCCAGTTGAACCATGGTGACACCAGCCGCCGCATGGGAGACAGTGAGAACATACACCGACATCACGTACGGCAAGGCGGACGGCATGGCGCGCATCGCCTTCGACCGGCCGGAAATCCGCAACGCCTTCCGTCCTGAAACCATTGAACAGATGATTGATGCCTTCAGGGATGCGTGGGCGGATGCCGACATTGGAGTGGTCCTGCTCACCGGCAACGGACCTTCGCCCAAGGACGGTGTCCACGCGTTTTGTGCGGGAGGAGACCAAAAAGTTCGCAGCTTCGCCGGCTATGCCGACGAAGAGGGCAAGGCCCACCTGAATGTGCTGGAACTGCAGCGCATCATCAGGATCATGCCCAAACCCGTCATTGCCCTGGTGAACGGCTTTGCCATCGGTGGAGGCCATGTCCTGCATGTTATCTGCGATCTGTCCATCAGCGCCGACAACGCCGTGTTTGGCCAGACGGGACCCATCGTGGGCAGTTTCGACGCCGGCTTCGGATCCAGCTACCTGGCAAGGATTGTCGGCCAGAAGAAGGCCCGTGAAATCTGGTTTCTGTGCCGGCAGTATGGAGCCGCCGAAGCCTTGGACATGGGCCTGGTCAACGCGGTGGTACCACTGACGGATCTGGAACGGGAAGGTGTCCAGTGGGCTCAACAAATCCTGCGTCACAGTCCCTTGGCCATCCGTTTCCTGAAAGCAGGCCTGAACGCCGACTGCGACGGTCAAACGGGACTGCAGAGCCTGGCCGGCGACGCCACCATGCTTTTCTACATGACGGAGGAAGGCAACGAAGGCCGCAACGCGTTCGTGGAAAAGCGCCCGCCGAACTTCCGCCAGTACCCCTGGCGTCCATGAGGCATGTCCCGTCACCGCCGGATTGGCTTGCCGCACAGTCTGCCACCAACCCCTCCAATCCATTTCTGCACCTGGAACATGAACTGTTGACCTTCGGCGATGTCGAGGCCATGGTGGGGCACGTCTGCCTGTTCCTCCAGGCAGCGGTTCCGACCATGCAGGGTCACAACGCGGCGATTTGGAACACCGATTCCAAGTTGACGGTGATTCTGCTGTTGGCCTGTGCACGCCTGGGGTGGCCTGCCACGGTCCTCGCCCCCGCCCTGCCGTCTGCAGTGCTGGTGCGGCACCTGGGCCAGGTACCGCTGACATTGTTGTTGTTCGGAGCCGGCAAGGGGCCCGATGAAGCACAGTTGCGCACGTTCGACGGAGCAGTCGAGCGTTTGGCGGTCGAGATTCCCATGGCGGATGCCGAGGCCTCGGCATCCGCCTGGCGTCAACCCAACGCACACACGGTCGGCAACCCGGACTTGGAGTGGATTCAAGGGTGGGTCTTCACATCGGGCACCACTGGAACGCCCAAGGCCATCACTGTCACGTTTGGCAACCTGCTGTGGAGTACGGCAGCCTCCAGCTACCGACTCGGATACCGGATTTCCGACTGCTGGCTCCACTGCATGCCCTTGCACCATATCGGCGGACTGGCCTTGTTGTTTCGGAGCCTGATCTTTGGGTTCAGCCTTTGCATGCGCAGCCGGTTCGACCAACACGAGGTCAGGGATTTCATGGAGCGGGGAGCGGTGACTCATGCGGCGTTGGTTCCGACCATGCTGGCGCGCCTGCTGGATGCGAACCTGGACTTGACCGCGCCCGGCCAACGATTTCGCACGGTCCTGGCGGGAGGTGCCAAAGTGGCCGAGTCCCTCCGTGCGGAGTGCGGGGAACACGGCTTGGACGTTGTTGCCAGCTACGGCATGACGGAGAGTTGTTCCCACATCGCGGCGGAACGACCCGGCCGCGCAAGCAGGTCGGGAGAGGGTCCCGCCCTGCGACACGCCGGAATCCAAATCAGGAACGTCGACGGGGAGCGGCTGCCCGCAGGACACCAAGGCGCAATCTGGATCAAGGGCCCGCAGTTGTCATTGTCATGCGAGCTGGACGGCCAAGGATGGTTCCGCACCGGCGACTGGGGCATGCTGGATGACAACGGCTCCGTGCATGTGCTGGACCGCCAGGACGGGGTGTTTGTCAGCGGAGGCGAAAACGTTTCGTCGCGTCATGTGGCGGAAAGCTTGATGGAGTTTCCGGGGATCGAACACGCTTGGGTCACCGGAGTACCGGACCGGGAATGGGGCCATCGCGTCGTTGCGGTGATGCAGCCAGCCACCAACCGGATACCGGACGAACATGCTCTACGGCGCAGGTTGCGAACCAGATTGGCGGTACACGAAGTTCCCAAGCAATTCGTCTGGGTTGCATCGCTGCCCAGAACGGAGTTGGGCAAAGTGGACGCAGCTGCCGCACGGCAACTCATAGAGGAACTCCAGCAGTGATTTGGCATCCACTGCCCACTTGTGTAGCGGCATCCGGCATCCCCTACCACGGGGCCACTGCAGGTAAGGGCCCCTCAATGCTGCTCCTGCACGGCTTTGCCGGAACCGTTCAAAGTCTTGATCCGATCTCCTGCGTTCTGTTGAGCCAATTTTCGCTGTTGGGAATCGATCTTCCTGGTCACGGACGCACGCGCACCATTCCCGATCCCAATCTGGAATTCGACCAAGTGATTGCCGACCTGCACGAGGTGATGCACCGGTGGCATCCGTACCCGATGCATGTGACCGGATACTCCATGGGCGGGCGGATAGGCCTTGGTTTGGCCTGTCGGTTTCCCAACGCGGTGAAATCGCTGTCGCTCCTTAGTGCATCGCCCGGTATCTCCGACGTTGCCGGTCGTCAGACACGTTCGGCTCTCGATCGGGACCTCGCCAAATTCCTGGCCGAAACCCCTGACGGTGTCTTCGATCGTTACTGGGCATCCATGCCGCTGTTTGACAGCGGCCGGGTACCCGGTGCCCTGGACCGCCGTGTCAGTTCCAAGAACATCAGGCAAGGTTGGTCTGCATCACTGCCCCTGCTCGGCACTGGAGTGCAACCCTCGTTCTGGAATGACTTGCCGCATCTGGACCGACCGGTACAGCTGATCACCGGGGAAAGGGACATCAAGTTCCGAAACATCGCAGACGCAATGAAACTGCGCCTTCCCAAGTGTCGTACCCACACGGTGCCGCATGCCGGGCATAGGGTTCATCTGGACAACCCGCGCACTACAGCCAGTCTGATTGCCGACTGGGCCATGAGCCATGAGGATGCCCAAGGTCCATGAAGTGAAGGCCTGAACGCTACGCGAAGGCTGGAGTCGATTTGATTCTTGCTTCATGCTACCTTGTGCCAGCTGAACGGCATGGGCCACTTTGCAGGAGGTTGAGTCAAAGTCTTGTAGTCCGGACCAAGCGGCCTTCCTGAACATTGTTGTTGGCCGGTTGCACGTTGGCCGGCATTTGGATTTCGCATTCGCAACAGTGTCTTCTGGCCTGAACAGCCCGCGAAGGGTGCGGCACACAATGCGACTTGGCCAATCCGTTGCCATCGCCTGCATGTCAAGGACGGTCCTGTCGCTATACTGATTCAACTCGGTTGGCAGTACACACCAAGAAACCACAGCTTATGAGCATTTGGACAGTCGAGATGGACCTTGGCCGGCTCCATAGGGGATTTCCGGGAACCATGCTGGAACACTTGGACATCACGATCGACGCAGTCGGGGACGACTTTCTAACAGCCAGCATGCCGGTGGACCACCGCACAATTCAGCGCATGGGCATCCTGCATGGAGGTGCTTCGGTGGTTTTGGCCGAGTCGGTGGGCAGCATTGCCTCCAACTGCTGCATCGACCAAGCCACATTGGCGGCCGTCGGGCTCCAAATCAACGCCAACCACATTCGCCCCGTGCGTTCGGGACGGGTTTCCGCCACAGCCCGACCCTTGCACTTGGGCTTCCGTACCCATGTCTGGCGCATTGCCTTGCAGGACGAACAGGACCGGAGGACCTGTGAGTGCACACTCACAACGTCGGTCATCACGCGCAAGTCGCTGGGACTGTGACAGACACCCGCTCGTGGCTTGAGGATGGTGTCACCGCATGCAACCGGGCAACACCGGCATTCTCGGGTTCGCAACCGCCGTACTCGGCATCCTGGTTGCTTCGGTTCTCTTGGGATGCCAGGACCGCGAGCCGTTCCAACCGGGCGAGAACTCAGACTCGCGGATGGCCGGCGCGGAGTCGATCGGGTCATTTCTTCAGGAACAGCTGGCCTCGTCCCGCCCTGCCGACTCCCCCGGCAATCAACCACTGGACCTGACAACGTCTCCACGCCAATCGCCGGCGCAATTGGTGCAATGGAAGGACCTGATTGCAGGACCGGAGGCACGCCTCGTCGTTGAGGAGGCCTTGGCGACCGGATCTCGGGTGGTTTTCACCGATCCCAGGGCCGCGATCGCGGTAGCTGATGGGTTGAAGTCACAGTTGGGACCCAACGGTTGGCGGCTACTGGAAGTCCTGGAGGTTCCGTCTGCCGTTGAAGGCGCTCCTCCATCGTCATATTTCTTCTGGTTCTGGCGCCCCAACCTGTCCTTCCAGCCCCAACACCTGTACGAGGCCGGATGTGCTCACATCCAGACCATTCCGCAACAAGCCGGCACGTCGGTGCATCTTGGTTCGGGCTGCCATCTGGCCCGCACGGCGACCGTGGTGCAAGGCGGGCGGCCGCAGCCGTCGGCCGCTCAAGATGCCCAAGCCGTACAGAACGGCGATCTGATGATTTCGGTGGGTCGGGATTGGTCTGTTGCCACCCCCTTTGGTTCGGCCGAAGGCTGCTCTGCCGCGGTGGGTTTCCTGTGTCTGGCGCGGCAGGATCTCGTCCACGAACAAGACGGTTCGGGAGTGTCGCTGCAGCTACTTGAGCACCAACCTGCGTCAGGCACCTTGGATCTGAGTATTCGTTCCACGGTAGCGGTGTCACGCCGTCTCCATCCCCAAGGGATTCCGTTGGTGGCCCGCGCCGTGGAAACGGTCAATGGCGAGCCGGGATACCATGTATACCTGGTGCATCCCGAACAGGCCGACGGCTCGGAGACGTTGGTGTCCGACCTCCACTTCACGTCGGAACAGCGACACTTGGTGTTTAGCGGGACCTTGTCGGGAGACTTCAAGTCCTTGGCCAACCATGGCACGATGTTGACCGAAACCGTGCTGGCGGTTGAGCCCATGTCTGTAGAACGGGAGTGAGCAGCCGGTTTGCCCGTTGCCCATGCCCGGGCCATGGCCGCCAAGTACCCGGTACCAGGCATTCACACTACCGGGAATTACGGACATACAGCACCTGCGGAGGTTTCATGTCGCAGCAACCATCCGGGACACGGATCGACTCCCACCAACACTACTGGCACTTCGACCCGGACCAGTACACCTGGATCGGGGAGAGGCAAGTGCTGCAGCGCGACTGGCTTCCGGCCGATCTTGAACCTCTCAACCGTGCCGCGGGCATTTCGGGTACCGTGGCTGTGCAAGCCCGTCAAAAGGCAACGGAGAACGACTATCTGCTGTCGCTGGCCAAGCGCCACCAACACATTGTGGGTGTCGTCGGCTGGCTTGACCTAACGAGGGCCGATGCCTCCCTTGACTTGGCCAAGTATGCCGAGGACTCCTTGTTCAAGGGAGTCCGACACAACCCGACCATTGAAGGCACTGTCGAAACCTCGGCACCGTTTGTAGACAACATGAAGGCCATGGCGAATTTGGATCTTTCGTGCGATTTGCTGGCCAAACCGGCAAGTTGGCCAACCGTGCTGGATCTCGCAAGCCGATTTCCCAACAACACCTTTGTTCTGGACCACATTGGCAATCCCGGGCTCGGACCGGACCACTGGAAGCAGTGGCAGGCGCTTGTCGCCGAGCTGGGCCGGGCCGACAACGTCTTCTGCAAGTTTTCCGGATTGGTGAACCAGGGACCTGAACGCCAGATAACCGCTGCCACTGTCCGGCCCTGGTTCGATCATCTGCTCCAACACTGTGGCTGCCAACGGGTCATGTTCGGGACCGACTGGCCAGTTTGCACCGTGATGCAAAGCCACCGGGCTGTGGTCGAGCTTGCCGCGGGTTGCATCAACTCCCTGACAACGGACGAACAGGCATGGGTGTGGGGACGCTCCGCGGCGGCAAGCTACCGACTGCCGCCACCCTGAACCGCCATGACACTGCGCTGGAAGCTGGCAGTCGGCCTCATGGCACTGACCATCACCGTTGCCGGGAGCTTGCAGGAAACCGGAACACCGGACACTGTCAGAATCCAGTCGCGGAATGGGCAGGACTCCGGTTTGGGGACGGAACAGGAATCCTCAGAGGAGGTGATCGGAGGCGCCCCGGTCGCACCCGGCGCCTTCCCATGGATGGCGGCCCTGGTGTTGTCCAGCCACAGCAGTCCCCAGACCGGGTTGCGTTGCGGCGGCACGCTGATCAACCCGGAGTGGGTCCTGACCGCAGCGCATTGCCTGACCAATCCGGACGGATCATTCATGCTGCCGGCGGACCTGCGCGTCGTCGTCGGCATCGCAGACTTGTCGGCCGACCAAGGCACCCAATCTGATGTAGTGGAAGTGCTGGGGCACGAGCACTACGATGATCGAACCGGAGACTTCGATATCGGGTTGGTTCGACTGGCGAGCCCTATCCTGGATGTCGAGCCTGTCTCGCTGCCGTCGGCCGACAGGCAGGACCTGCTTTCACCCAACGCCGAAGCCGTGGTCGCCGGATGGGGTACCACTTCATGGATCAACAGCCAGACGGGAACGGCACCGTCGCAACTGCATGCGGCCACACTCTCCCTGACCGACTCCCAAGTGTGCCAACAGGCGTTTCGTCAAAGGACCGGCAAGGACATACACATCACCGCCAACATGCTGTGTGCGGGCAATCTGTTCACGTCCAGCGACGCCTGCCAGGGGGACAGCGGCGGACCACTGCTGACGGTGGACGGCACCACCGGAACGACCGTTCAGGTGGGCATCGTCAGCTGGGGGCTGGGGTGCGCGGTGCCGGGATTGTTCGGGGTATACACGAACGTCATGCAATTGTCGGAGTGGTTCGAGGGCCACACAGGCGCCAGGCCGATGCATCCCGACTCGGACATTGAGAGGCGAAGGACCTTTCTGCCTGTGGTGCCGACGGACGCCAGCCGCGATCCGCCTTGAACGAAGCAACCCCTCCAAGGGAGGGGTCGAACGGCACCAACACCATTTCGTTCCGGAGGGCGGCCAATGGGACTTGAACCCACAACCACGTGAACCACAATCACGTGCTCTGCCTATTGAGCTATGACCGCCGCGGTCAAATTACATCCAGGTTGCACATGCCAACAGGGGGACAAGGATTCGAACCTTGATTGTCGGTTCCAAAGACCGAAGTCCTGCCGTTAGACGATCCCCCTTCGGGACCCAGTGCCGAAGCCCAGACTTGAACTGGGAACCCCAGCATTTTCAGTGCTGTGCTCTACCAATTGAGCTACCTCGGCAGACAGAGCGGGTGATGAGATTCGAACTCACGACCTTCTCCTTGGCAAGGAGACGTTCTACCACTGAACTACACCCGCGCGATCTGAAAAACTGAGGTGGACCCGGTCGGATTCGAACCGACGATCTTCTCCTTGCAAAAGAGACGCCTTCCCACTAGGCCACGGGCCCCAGCCCCGCCACCGTCAACCCTGGTGCCGACGAGAGGACTCGAACCTCCACGCCCTTGCGGGCAATAGATCCTAAGTCTACCGCGTCTACCGGTTCCGCCACGTCGGCCGGCCGGATGCTTCCGAATTCCGCATCCGATCCCAAGCATGTGCGCCAGGCACAGACTGGGTACCCCCGATTCTGTACGGCGCGGTACGCGCCGTCACCGTCATCTATCTCAGACCGCATGCGGCCTGGCGGAAATTTGCCCCGCCGCCCCAACGGGCCACAGGGTTTCCGCTGCGGTGAGATTGCCGACCCGAAAGTCCGCAACCCGCTCACCTTGCTCCCGGTTGCACGCTCGCCCAGCCATGGACATCTCTGCACATGCTGGTGGGCTCTTACCCCACCGTTTCACCCCTTACCTTCCGGCTTGCGGGAGGCGGGAATGCTCTCTGTTGCGGTTGTAGTCGCGGCCCGGTTGCCCAAGCCGCGCCCTCACTTGCTGTTTCGTGAGGCAACCTTCCAGCCCTGCGGGCCGGAGGGAGTCGGGAAGTTCCTCTGCCGACCAAGGGCCGGCAGCGACGGCGTTCAGCCTGTCCTGAACCTGGATTTGTAATCTGCTGTCCGAACCCCTGACGGACCTCGGACACGAAGGGTCATTCTAGCCACCAAGGCACGGCAAGTCAACACTGGGTCGGCAAAATCGCGTCGGCATTTGGATGCTGGATTGTGTTGACGCCCAACGGATGCGTGATGCGGTCGGCAGGCGGCGAACATCACCGGCGGCGGCGGTTGGACCCCATGGCACCGCCGATTGCCCCATTTGCAACACCGTTGGGGGCTGGCCGGAAACCCGTGTGGCTCGGCCTGCTGGGCCACGTTCGAACGCCGGGATGGATCAGAGCCGGGGCTATTTGTCCGAAACCACAATGCCAGACAGCAGGAAGCGCTGCCCGATGAAGAACAGCACCACCGGCGGCAGCGCGGCGCCGATCGAGACTGCCATGATCAGGTGCCAGGGACTGGAGCCGTAACTGGAGCGGAACCTGGCCAAACCCAACGGGATGGTGTATTTGCTGTTGTCGTGCAGGAAGATCAGGGGCTGCAGGAGTTCCTGCCACGAGTTCTGGAAAATCAGGATGGACGAGGCGGCAATCACCGGCAGGGACAGCGGCAGCATCATGCGCCAGTAAATTCCGAAGTAGCTGCAGCCATCCAGGCGGGCCGCCTCGGTCAGTTCGTCCGGGATTGAACGGAAAAACTGTCGGAACAGGAAGATGAAGAAGGCACCGCCGTCGAAGTGGGGAATGATCAGCGGCAGGTAGGTGTCGATCCAGCCCAGTCTCTGGAAGATGATGTACTGCGGGATCATCGTCACCGTGTAGGGCAACATCAGCGTCGACAGGACCAGGATGAAGAGAAGGTTCTTGCCCGGTGCCTGCATACGGGCAAAGGCGTACCCCGCCATGGATGCCGCCAGCACCTGTCCCATCACCCGAATGACCGCGATCTGGGTCGAGTTCATGAAGTAGCGGCCGAACGGCAGGAAGGCAAAGCCTTCGTAGAAGTTGGAGAAGACCCAGGGATCGGGCCACAAGTCGGGAGGCCACCGCATGATTTGTTCCAGGCGCGAGAACGCGGCCGAGAACATCCACACAGTGGGCATCAACACCCAGAGGATGCCCGGCAGCAGCAGCAGCAGGGCAATCGCCTTGTACAAGCGTTCCCGACTGCGCCGGCCCATCCGGCGCGACCCGGTGGCGGTGGTCGCGGCAGCCACACTACACTCCGCCGGAATAGTGGACCCAGCGCCCGGAAGTGCGCAGGGCCAGCACGGTCAAGAGCAGAATCAGGACAAACAGAATCCAGGCCTGAGCGGAGGCCAGCCCGAGCTTGAGGTAGCTGAACGCGTTGTCGTACACGTACAGGTTGTAGAAGTAGGAGGCGTAGTTCGGGCCGCCCTGGGTCAACACGTAAATCCGGGTGAACACCTGCAGCGACAGGATCATCGCGATCATCAGGTTGTAGAGGATCACCGGTGAGATCATGGGCACGGTGACGTGCCAAAACCTGTGCAGGATATTGGCCCCGTCCAGTTCAGCAGCCTCGTAGAACTCGCCGGGGACGTTCTGCAGTGCGGCCAGAAAGATGATGACACCGCCGCCCAGTGCCCACAGGCCGGAAATGATGACGGCCGACATGACCCAGCGTTCACTGCCCAGCCAATTCGGCCCCCTGATCTCGAACGCCTTGTAGAGGAAGAAGTTGATCAACCCGAAATCGGCGTTGAACAGCCAAATCCAGACCAGGCCCGTGACCACCGTGGGCAGGATGGACGGCAGGTAGTAGATGGTCCTGATCGTGCGCATGGAAGGCACGCGCAGGTTCAGGAGCATGGCCAGCAACAGAGAGGACACCAGCTGCAGCGGCACGAAGACCACCGCATAGGTCAACGTTACCCGAAGCGACTTCCAGAAAATCTGGTCGTCGTACAGGAACCTGAAGTTCTTGAGCCCGACGAAGTCGGGCGGGCTGATGGCGTTGTACTTGGTAAAGCCGAGGAACAGGGACGCGACGATGGGGATGGCGGTGAAGGCCAAAAAACCCAAAATCCAAGGCGCAAGGAAGAGATAGAAGTTGATGGCTTCGCGCCAGCGGAGGGAAAGGCGTGGCCTTTCCGCTCCACCGGCGCCAACCGCCGCCATGCCGGACATGTGCGGACAATCGACCTGGAGTTGGCTGGATTAGGACTTGGACTCGATCACGCTCTCGAACTGTGCCTGCACCTGAGCCAGACCATCGGCCACGGACACTTCCGCGTTCCAGATGGGGCCCATGGTCTGATTGAAGGTGCGGTTCCACTCGGGGTAGGAGTCCAGGGTTTTGCCCGGGGTCACGTATCCGTAGTTGAACGCATCCAGCAGTGCCGTCTCGGCATCCTCGCGGCTCAACGCGAAGTTGGGAATGTTCATCAGGCTGTCGAAGTAAATCGGATAGTTCTCCTTGTGCGCCGGGAAGAAGCCGGTAATCTTGGCGTAGAGTTCAGCTCCCTTCTCCACGGCAAGGTACTGGAGGAACCGGAAACCGGCATCCTGTTCCTGGGCACCCTTGCCCAGCATCCAGGAATCGTTGAACAGCGGAGAGGTATTCACTCCGGCCGGACCGTACGGGAAGGCACCCAGGCCCCAGCGCCAGGACGGTTCCACGGCGGCGAAATTGGTCACCGACCAGGCGCCACTGATGGCCATGCCGATGCGGCCGCTCATCATGGGCCAGCCCACCAGCTGCTGAATGGCGTCGGTGTCCGACGGCCGCGGCGAAACCGGACTGCTGCCATAAACGGCGTCGTAGAGCCAGCCAATGAAGGTGTTCATCGTTTCGGAGTCGTAGAAGGACTCGGTGACGATGCCCGTCTTGTAGGCCTCGGTGTGTTCGGGGCCTCCCACATCGTTGAAGGGATCCGCGCCCCATAGCCATTCGAACACGCCCAACTGACCGTTGCCGAAGATCATGCCGTACTGGGCCTTGGTCGGATCGTCCATGTCCTGGGCCGCCGCGTTGGCGGATGCCAGCATCGCATCGGTGGTCCACGAGGTGTCGGCCCAATCAATGGGTGGGACCGTGGCACCGGCCTCTTCCAAGACATCCAGGTTGTAATAGACGATCGTGGGCAGGTGAGCCAACGGAAGTGCCCAAAGCTTGCCGTTACGGGTTACTGCATCCAGGGCGGCCTGTTCGATAACCGACAGATCCACGTTGTTCTCGGACACCAGTTCGTCCAGCGCCACGATGGCGTCGTTGGCATAGAACGTGGGGAATCCCGCCGCATAGTTGGCGGAAATCTCCGGTGGATCACCGGCCGCGTACTGGGCCAGAAGCTTCGCGTTGTAGTCACCCCAAGGAACACCGATGGTCTCCACCGCGATGTTGGGCTCCACCGTGGCGAAGTCGGCGATCGCTTCGTCCGTCCACTCCTGGATCTTGACTCCGATGTCGGAGCGGATCAGGTAGGTGATTTCCGTTGCTTCGGCATCGCCGCCAGCCCCGGCGGGCATGTCGACACTGGGCTCGGCCGGAACACAGGCGGCCAATGCCAGACCGGTCGCAGCCACTGCGCTCGACTTCAGGAATCTTCGGCGCGTAAGAACCATGGTGAGCTCCCTATTGAATGATTTGGTTGTGTCCAGACAGCCCGTGGCGAGCCACGGGCCGCCCAATTATGCCTTATGGCTGTTCGGCCGACGCCGTTCATCCATGAGGTGTCACCGAAAGCACACCACTCAAGGATTGCGAAGGTCAATCGCGGCAACCGTCGAGCCGGCCGGCAACGGCTCCGAACCGGCCGGCACGGTAACCAGGGCATCGGCATCCAACATGCTGAGCAGCCGGCTGCTGCGCTGTGATCCGGTCGACAGGGCCCGGTAGCCGCCCCGGCCGTCGTGCAGATCCACATCCCATTCCAGGGCAACCCGATGGAACTCCGGACGCGTTGCGTCGGGAATCAGCTCGCTTCCCAGCACAACCTGAATGCCCGGCAGCGCTTCCCTGCGGTGCCCCAGCATGCGACGCAGGGCCGGGACACAAAACAGGAGGAACGTGACCATGGCGCTGGCCGGATTGCCAGGCAGGGAGCAGACCACGCACTTCCGATCTCCCGTAGAGCTTTGCCACGTGGAAAACGTGAACGGCTTGCCGGGCTTCATCAACACCCGTTCGCAGTGGATTTCAGCCCCGCTGTCCACAAGGACCTTGGGCAGCAGATCGGCTTCGCCCATCGATATCCCGCCCGAGGTGATGATCAGATCACTGTCGTCCAGGCTGTCCCGAACATCCTGCTGCAGCCTGGCCTCGGTGTCTTCCGCAATCCCCGCACGGGGCTGTACTTCGCATCCCATGCGCCGCACCATGGCAGCCAGCATGACGTGGTTGCTGTCCGGAATCTGCCCGGGACCCAACGGCATCCCCGGTGGCTGCAACTCGTCGCCGGTGGACAGGACGGACACCTTCGGTCTCCTGGTCACAGCCACGGCCCCGGCCCCGGCGGTGGCCGCGAGACCGAGTTCGGCCGGTCCCAATACGTTTCCGGCCCGAACCACCAGGGTGCCCGGAGCCATGTCGGAACCCGCCTCCCGAAGGTCGTGTCCCGGCGTCACCGCAACCTTGATCCGGATCCGTTCCCCGCACGGCTCGGTGTCCTCTATCCGGACCACCGCGTCCGCGCCTTGTGGAATAGGAGCACCGGTCGTGATGTAGGAAACCTGGCCCGGTGCCTGTACATAGGCGGCTGGATGGCCGGCCATCACCTGACCGGCTACCGGATAAACGCCTGGACCGTCCGCAGCAACCACGGCGTAACCGTCCATGATCGACGCTCGAAAGGGCGGAAACCCCGTGGGGGCCAGCACATCCTCGGCTGCAACCCTGTACGCAGCTTCCGGCAGCGGCGTTGCCTCGGCTTCCAGGCGCTCAACGTGGGCCAGGACAATGTCCAGGACTTCCGACACCGACAACATGTCGGACACCGATCGTGCAGCGAAGACGTGGGTCTGGTTCATGTTGGAAAGGGTTTGTGAAGTGACCGCCTCGGAACCGGCGTGCGCCCGCACAAAGGCGCGCGACCTCCCCCGCGCAGGGCTCGCGGCCGCCCTCTCCGGGATGGGGCAGAAAGACCTCGGATGGCCGACCGGCCACGGGTTGCCCTCCCCGCACACGCCGGCAGCATCTCAACAGGCCTCGACAGCCCCCAAAAATATGCGAGTACCCGCGGTTCAGTAGCGTACCGTGGGCAGACCGTGTTGTTCGCACCAGGTGTCAATCGGATTGTCGCCGCCCCGGAAATCGAACGTCTCGCGCTCGACGAACTGCTCGCCGCACAGGAACCTTTGCATCGGGGTCATCTGCGCCAGCAGTTCGTCGGACTGGACCCGGTAGTCCATCGGCTTGATCCAACGGTACCCGTAGCCCATCATCAAGGCCTTGCGCGTGCGCGCCACCTGATTGGCGGCCCCGGCATGGTAGGTCCGGTTTTCGAAGATCAGGCAGTCGCCCGGATGCAGCGACGGTTGCACGGCGCCGGCCGGGTCCACCTGGCCCTCCGGGATCTCGATGGCCTCGGTCAGTTGATTGCTGCCCGGCACCACCATGGTCACCCCGGCATTGACCATGCTCAGATCCGTCAGGTAGTAGGCGCACTTCACCAACAGCCGCTGGATGCGGGCGTGTCCCATGTCGTTTTGTGCCTGGAAGTAGTCCCGGTGCCAGCCCGGCTCCCTGAAGGTGTCGGGCGTGCCTTCCGGATCGGCATCCTTGTAGATCAGGTGGGACGTGACCAGGTGGATGTCGGATCCCAGCAACTGCACCACCGTGGGCAGCACCACCGGGTGATCGATCAGGTCGCGGAACACCCGGTGCTTGGCCACCGAGTTGCGGAAGCTGTCGTAGCGGCCGCTGGCTCCAGTCTGCCGCGAAACCTGATCATCCGAGGCGATCAGCGCGTCCCCGACCTCCATCAGCGCCTCGATCTGATCACTGCTCAGTGCTTTGCGAATGATCAGATAGCCGTTGCGATCGAAGAAATCCAGATCCTCTTGGGGAACGATATGGGCTTCCAACATGGCTCGAAACTCCTTGCCGGATTTGCAATGTGCTTTATGTCAACCTTTCATGCCGGAGAAGGTCACGCCTTCAATCATGTACTTCTGCCCGAACGCGAACACCAGCAGCATCGGGATGATCATGTAGACGGAGATGACCATCATCTTGTGCAATGAGGTGATTTCGCCCTCGAACCCCTTCTGGGCGTTCAGGCCCAGGGCCAGCGTCCACAGTTCCTTCTTGGGACCGAGGTAGATCAGGGGCGACAGGAAGTCGTTCCAGGCAAACTGGATGGAAAAGATGCCCACCGCCGCCAGCACCGGCTTGGAATTGGGCATGATGATCCGGGCCCAGATCCCCAGTTCCGTGCATCCGTCCATGCGCGCGGCATCGCTGAGTTCAAGCGGGATGCCCCTGAAAAACTGCCGCATCAAGAAGATGTAAAAGGCGTTGTGTCCCAGGAGCCGAGGGATGATCAGGGGCCAGAAAGTGCCCACCAAGCCCATCCGGTCGAAAATGACGAACAGCGGGATGATTTGCACCACGTGCGGCAGCATCATCGTGCTCAGGAGAACATAGAACAGAACCTCCCTAGCCGGGAAGGCGATGCGGGCAAAGGCATACCCCGCCAAGGCACAGATCACAACGCCCCCGATAACCGACGTCACTACCATGTACATCGTGTTCTGGGTGTACAGAAGCAGCGGTGATTCCTCGAAGATCGTGATGTAGTTGGACCACTGGACCGGGTCCGGAATCAGCTTGACTTCCCGCAGCGTGACCGTCGCCGCAGTCTTAAGGGAGGTGGAGAAGGTCCAAGCCAACGGGAACAGCATCACCACCGAACTGGCCAGCAACAACGGATAGACGAAGGTCCACTTGGCAATGCGGGCGTACAGTCCCTCGACCATGTGTGGTTGCTCCGTTGCGGCCTACGCGTCGCCGTAGTAGACCCAGCGATCCGAGGTCCTGACCATGATCACGGTGAAGAACAGGATGATCAGGAACAGTACCACCGACAGCGCGGCCGCGTAGCCCAGTCTGAAGTAACTGAAGGCGTTGTTGTAGATGTGCAACACGTAGAAGAGGCCGGCATTCAACGGGCCGCCTCCGGACCCCAGCAGCACGTAGGCGGAGGCGAACACCTGAAATCCGCCGATGATGCCGATGATCAGGTTGAAGAATATGACAGGCGACACCATTGGAATGGTGATGCGAAACAGTTGGTGCCAGTAGCTGCCGCCATCCATTTCGGCAGCCTCGTACAGTTCGGACGGAATGCCCTGCAGGCCGGCCAGGAAGATCACCATCTGTGCGCCGAAGCCCCAGGTGCTCATGATTATCATCGCCGGCTTGATCCACTCGGGACGGGTCAGCCACCGCACAGGAGGCAGGTCCAACAGGATCAGCAACTGGTTGAAGATGCCGTACCGGGCATTGAACATGCCGAAGAAGATGATGGACACCGCCACCAGGGGCACCACCGAGGGAATGTAGAAGATGGTGCGGAAGGTGCCCAAGGCATGAATCCGCAGATTCAGCAGCACCGCGATGGCAAAGGCCACTACCAGCCGGATCGGCACACCCAGGACCAAGTAGTAGACCGTGTTCCCCAACGACTTGGTGAACAACGGGTCGAGCTCGAGGATTTCGCGATAGTTCTCGATACCCAGCCAGTCGGGAGTGCTGGTGGACACGCTGTAGTCGGTAAAGGAAAGGTACAGGTTTGTTACAAACGGTATCAGGTCGAACCACAGGGCCGACAGAATCCAAGGCAGGATGAACGCGAAACCCACCCACTTGGCACGGTGATGGTGCAGATACCTCTGCATGCCTGTCAGCATGGGTACCGGGTATCCATTGAGGCAGTCTCAAATGCGGGCCGGGTTGGGTGGCAGGGAAGGCAACAGTTCTTCCCCACCACCCATTGGCAACAATCAGCCGGCCCAGAACTCATCGAGAATCCGCTGGGATTCCTCGACACCCTTGGCCAAGGCATCGGCCGGCGAGTGCTGGCCGAAATAGGCTTCATCGACGATGGTCCCAACAACGTCGTTGATCCGGGCCTGAACCGGAGTCACGGCTACGCTCACGTCCGAGGCCAGCGACTTCAGGACTGTGGACCAGTAGGGGTTGTCGTCGTAGTAGGCAGGGTTTTCGTTGCACTGGGCCACCGGTGAAGGCCTGCCCTGGTTGAACAGGAACAGGCATCCGCCCTGCTCGTGCGTGCCGAAGAACTCAAGCCACTGGTAGGCCGCATCGGCTTGGTCCTGAGGTGTGGCGACCGGAATCACATAACCCCAGGAACCCGCAAGGCCCGCGACCCCGGCATGGGCCGCATCAGCGTTGTTGCTGTTGTAGGGCATCTGTCCGACACCCCAGGTTGAGGTATCCGCCCACATGTCGGGATCCGTAGCCTGCAAATGGCCAAACTGCCACACCCCCGTAAACAGAAAACCCAGTTTTTCGTTGTAGTACGGATGGTCAGCCGAGGTATCCGAGGTGCCGGCAAAGAACTCGTTGGCGTTGTCGATACCCCCGTTGATCTCGTTGGTGAAGTCGACCATCCACTCCAGGGTCTCGACCCCTTCCGCGCTGCCGAACATGATAGTGCGGGCATCGTCGGACACAAACTGGCCGGCGTTGCAATAGAGCCAACGCCCGAATCCAAAGGCGCCGCCGCCAAGGTTCGCCCCCATCACCGTAACGCCAAGGTCGTCCTTTTGGGTGATGGCCCTGGAGGCTTCGGTCAACTCCTGCCAGGTGGCCACCGGAGTTTCCGGATCCAAGCCGGCTTCAGCCAAGACTGTTTTATTGTAGAAGTACTGGCCGGTGTTGCCACCGCCAGTGGGCAGCGGGAAGGAATAGAGCTGGCCCTGCCAGCGTTGGTTGTTGATTTCGCCGGCATAGAAAATCGCATCCGGATCGATACCCGAGGCCTGCACGTAGTCGTCGATCGGGAGGATCAGATTCTCGTGTGCAAACTGATAGGTCTCCACTCTCTGGGTCATGATCAAAGCCGGCGGATTGTTGCTGGCCACAGCAGTCGCGGCCCGTTCCGCGCGGCCGTCCCACGGCTGGACGGAATTGTTGACCTGAACATCCGAATTCATGTCGTGGAAGTTGGCGATGGCCTCGTCCATGAGGGCTTCGCGGTGGGACCCCCACCAGTTCATGAACTCGATTTCAACACGTTCGGCGGAGGGGGCGCCTTCGGCCATATCCCCCTCGGCAGGTGCCGCGGCCGGACTTGGGGGCGCACAAGCGGCAACGGCAAGAGTGGTCGCGGACACCCCTGCCACCTTGAGGAAACTGCGACGGGTCAATTTGCGGTCCATGTTGACTCTCCAGTGTCTGAGAATACACGTCACCAACGGCCGTGAGCACAAGCAGGAGCCGCAGTTGGGACAGCTGCTTTAAATTCAAACTGCCCTGCGGGGGCCAGCCTGTTACCATGACATTGGGATTGAAGAATCCTAGCACAGGGAACCACGGCATCCGAACGGCACGGTTCCGGTAGCTCCCACAGCCAGATTGAGGCGGTCCGAGCCCGAATTCAACCATGGACGCGGATTGTTGACTAACACCATGCACAACCCTAAAATGGCCCTGTTCGCCAGGGAGCAAACACCGTTGCCTGGTTCAGGTACAGGCTTTCGTTCTGTCTCTTCGTCCGTGGCGCAAGATCGATTGGCCGCGCCGTTGGGGCCAGTCGGATGCCGGTGCCGTGTGCAGCCGGTCGCATAGTTTGAGGAACATGCCAGGGACTATGTTGAACTTCAGGACGGGTCAAGGTCATCGCCCGTTGCGTTCATGGAACAAATAGCCACCGTCCCGGAGCCGGCGATCTCCGACCGCATCGTCAACGATTTCTCCCTGACCGTTGCCACCGCCAACGGTACCGGCAGCCAGACCAGCAATCTGGTCCTGATGCATGCCCTGTTCAACATGGGCATCCCGGTCACGGGCAAGAACATCTTCCCTTCCAACATCCAAGGGTTGCCGACCTGGTATTCCATTCGGGTGTCCAACGAAGGCTTCCTGGCCCGGCGGGAACTGAACGAAATCACGGTGTGCATGAACCCGGCCACCGCGGTCGAGGACATGGCGACGATGCAACCGGGCGGTTACATCCTCCATGACTCGGCCATCCCCGTGGCCGTGCGCAGGGACGATGTCACCTATATCGAGCTTCCCGTCAAATCGCTGGTCGCTCCGTTCAAGGTCCCCACGGCGCTCCGGGCCTATGTCAGCAACCAGATCTACGTCGGAGCCCTGGCATGGCTGCTCGAACTGCCGATGGAGGAAATCCACAGGGCTTTGCAGCAACAGCTGAAAGGCAAGGATTCTGCAATTCAGCTCAATCTGGAGGTGGCCCAAGCCGGTTTCGACCACTGCAACGAGACCTACGAGAACCTGGCCCCCTGGCGCGTGGCACCCATGGCGGGGTTCAACGAAAATCGGATACTGATCGAAGGCAACACGGCGGCAGCCCTGGGCGCGGTGTTCGGGGGCGTTTCACTGGTCTCCTGGTATCCGATTACACCATCATCCAGCCTGGCGGAAGCGGCTGCCGACGCACTTCCCCGCTACCGGCTGGACCCGGACACGGGCAAGCCGACGTTCGCGGTAATCCAAGCCGAGGACGAGCTGGCGGCCATCGGCATGGCCATCGGGGCCGGCTGGGCCGGCGCACGCGGCATGACCACTACGAGCGGTCCCGGCATCAGCCTCATGGCCGAGTTCATCGGTCTTGCCTACTTCGCCGAGATCCCGGTCGTGGTTTGGGACGTGCAGCGCATGGGACCGAGCACGGGCCTGCCCACGCGCACCAGTCAGGGCGACATCCTGAGTGCATACACACTGAGTCACGGCGACACGCGCCATGTGGTTCTGTTTCCCGCTTCGCCCAAGGAGTGCTTCGAGTTCGGCTGGCGCGCCCACGATCTGGCCGACCAGCTCCAAACCCCGGTGCTGGTGCTCACCGATCTGGACCTGGGCATGAACCTGTGGATTTCGGAACCACTCGAGTATCCCGACGAACCCATCAACCGCGGCAAGGTTCTGGACGCGGAGCAATTGGACGAACTGGCTGCCGAATGGGGACGTTATCGTGATGTCGACGGCGATGGCATCGCCTACCGGACGATCCCGGGCACTCCGTCCAACTGGGCCGGATACTTCACCCGCGGCACCGGGCACGACGAAAAGTCCCAATACTCGGAAAAACCCGATGTGTGGGAGCACAATCTGCAACGGGTCCAACGCAAGCTGGAAACAGCCCGGAGCCTCGTGCCGCCGCCGGACATCGTCCGGGACGCGGGCGCGCGCATCGGTCTGATTTCCCTGGGAAGCAACCACCCGGCCGTACAGGAGGCCCGCGTGCGGCTTGCCGAAAACGGTATCCCGACCGACTACCTGCGGGTGCGGGCGCTGCCAATCAACCAGACCATCCGCGATTTCATCAACGATCATGAAGTCGCCGTCGTGATTGAGAACAACGCCGACGGACAACTGCACGGCATCCTAAAATTGGAAACCGACGTTCCGGATTGCCAATTGGTGTCCAGCCGGCGTTGCAACGGCCTGGCCCTGTCCGCCCGTTGGATCACCGAACAGATCACCACCATCGCACAACGCTAAACCCGAGATCGACATGGCCAGGACATCGAACCGACTTGCGAGAGGCAGCAGGAATCCGCGCCGCCCGGCCCTCAACGGACTGGGACTGCCGAAGACCGAATACCGCGGGCGCCCCTCCACGCTCTGCAAGGGGTGCGGACACGACAGCATCAGCCAACGGATCATCAACGTTGCCTGGGAACACAACCTGGAGCAGCACAATGTGGTCAAGATGAGCGGGATTGGCTGCAGCAGCAAGACGCCGGCCTACTTCCTGCAGGGCAGCCACGGATTCAACAGCGTGCACGGGCGGATGCCTTCGGTCAGCACGGGTGCCGTCGTGGCCAACCGGCAACTCGAGGTCATCGGCATCAGCGGCGACGGGGACACCGCGTCCATCGGCATCGGCCAGTTCAAGCATGCCGTGCGCCGCAATGTGCCCATGATTTACATCGTCGAGAACAACGGGGTCTACGGCCTGACCAAAGGCCAGTTCAGCGCGACCGCCGACACCGGTCAATCCATGAAGTATCACGGGGTGAACGAACTTCCGCCCCTGGACATCTGCATCGAGTCGCTGGCGGCCAACGCCACCCTGGTGGCCCGCAGTTTCGCCGGCGATCCCAAACAGATCGAAAGCCTCCTTTCCATCGCGTTCCGGCATCGCGGCATCTCAGTGCTGGACATCATCAGTCCCTGCGTCACCTTCAACAACCACGACCAGTCCACCAAGAGCTACGCCTGGGGAAGGGAGCACGATCTGGTCCTCAATATCGTCGACTTGGTGCCTCCCGCCGAGGAAATCCAGATAGAGGACTACGAGTCGGAAATCGGCATTGAGATGCACGACGGCAGCCACATTGTGCTCAAGAAAGTCGGTGAGGACCATGATCCGACCGACAAGCGCGCCGCCGAAGACTTGCTCGAATCCGCCCGTGAAGAACAGAAATTCATCACAGGCCTGATTTATGTCAATGAAGATCAGGAAGACCTGATCGAGATGCTTGACTTGACCGAAACACCGCTCTCACATCTGCCGGATCACAAACTGCGTCCGCCTGAGGCGGTGTTGGACGCCATCAACGGCAGGTACGCACCACTCGACACCGCCTGATCCATTTCCGTCGGATGGACGGATCCAATGTGGGCACCGACCAGGTCCGGCAATGGGAATTCGGACCTGCGTACCGCCCCCAGACGCAGCACAGACAGGGGCAAATCACCCACCAGTACCGACTCCGCTCTGCCGATGGCCAGTGGCAAGCGGATTGATGATGGGCTTCGTTCTGACGCGCAGTCGGCAACGCACGCACGCCGGTGTCGGGTTCAGGCGTACAAGCCCCGCATCTCGGGAGGCAACATCTCAGCGATCGCCTTCATCATGCGTGTCGTCAGTTCCTGAGCGTGGGTGTAGGCGGCATCAAGATCTCGGCTGTGTGCCGGGTCGTCCTCAACCTGAATTGGCGCCCCGTAGCGGACCAACACTCGATCGCGGTGCCACCGGCGCGTGCGGCGTATGTGATTGATGTCGCGCGCCCCGATGATGGCAACCGGCACAATGGGAGCCTGGGCCTTCATGGCCAGCCGCACAACACCGGTCTTGCCTTCGCCCAGGGCTGGAAACCGCTTTCCTTCGGGAAACATGCCCAGCATGCAGCCGTCGCGGAGGAGCTTCAGGGCATGGGCTATGGCTTTCCTGTCGCTCTTGCCGCGACGCACCGGAAAGACTCCGGCTCTCCGGAAAAACTCGGAGACAACCGGATTCTTCTCGAACAGTTCCTGTTTCGCCATGAAGAAAATCTGCCGCGGGCTGCTGCACCCCAGGATCACGATGTCGTGTCCCGACGTGTGGTTGGAAGCCAGGACGGCCGGACCGTGCAAGGGCACGTGTTCCTTCCCCTCCACGGTGATCCGGTAAAACAGCTTGTGGTAAAGACTGAGGACGACGTACGCGAGTTGCCAGGTGAAGGATGAATTCCGCGGCAGGAATGACAGGCGCAACATGATGCGGAAGGTTGTCTCTCCGTCCCCTCTCTCAACAATCAACACCAACCCGCCGACCACAGTCCGCGGAACGGGCACACGGATACAGGTCGGCTGGACACACAGGTCGATTCTAGCATAGCAACCCGAATCAAAATCGTTGTCCGAAGGGCTATCCCAGGGCAATCGCATTCTAATGGGGACGGTGTCACGACGAGGAGAATCGTTGTGCTACATACCGGAAATTCGTTGCCAGACCGCGAAAAATCGTCCTTTGAGACATCACAGACACGTGGGAACAGGTCAAATAGAGCGCAAACTGTCTGCTCAAGGTTCGATCAAATTAGAAAGCGATTGCCCTGAGGGCTATCCTAGGGCGGTTCCGGATTCAGCCTGCGGAGTACCCCTCATGGACCGCCCGATGCCTGCGTCCCTGGTCGAGATGCTGGTTGCCCCGGAAATCCCCGGGTGGGCCGGACCAAGCTGCATCCCCTGACGGACATCCCGGTGCTGTCGGTGCCGACCGTGATCTGCGGCGCCGACAGCTTCGTGGCCGTTGCCCTCTTCGGCCAGCTCCACGAGGCGTGGCTGCGCACCTTACTGGAACTGCCGCACGGCATCCCTTCGCACGACACGCTGGGGCGGGTCTTCGCGCGGCTGGATGCGAGCGGGTTCGAGGAGGGCTTCCGGGATTGGGTGCAGGAGGTCTTCGAGCGGACCGCGGGCCAGGTCGTGCCCGCCGACGGCCAGAGCGTGCGCGGCTCCCACGACCGGGGTCGGGGCCATGGATCCGCTGTGATGGGCATCCTGCGCCGGGCCGCCCTGAACATGGTACGCACGCTTTAGCACAATTTCAGCGCGGATGTGTCCATCGGGCTGCTGCGGGACAAGATCGGGCGCCACCCTTGGATCCTGGCGGCGGTCCTGCCCTGATTACGACTTTGCGGTTGCCCTGAATTGATGTACGGTTGCATCGTACGGATTGGTTCGTACGATTCTGCCTTTCCAACACCTTTTTCACTCTGTTGTTCCGCTTCTGTCGCCCCCGAAAATCTGCCGATAGGAATCCAAACCCATGACTATTCTGCGCAATCAAGAGTTAATTTGCGATGTTCTTATTGCGGGCGGAGGTCCGGCAGGTTTCCCGGCAGCTTTGGCGGCCGCCCGTTGTGGGGCCAGTGTGATTCTCTGCCAGGACCGGCCCGTATTGGGAGGCAACGCGTCCAGCGAGGTACGTATGCACATCGTGGGTGCCGACTATAGTGGCAACCGCGGCCGGGAGCTGGAAACCGAGGCCCGGGAGGGGGGCATTATTGAGGAGATCCGATTGGAGACTGCAGTCCACAACGACCAACGCGCCGCCTCCATGCTGGACCTTATTCTCTACGACCGCTGTCAGGCTGAACCGAACCTGCAACTAATGCTCAACACGCGGGTTGTCGATGTGGAATTGCAAGGCGAGCGCATCGCCCTGGCTGTGGCCGAACGTCAGTCCACGGAGGATCGCTTCCAAATCGAGGCCCGGATCTTTGTTGACTGCACTGGCGATGGCCAGATGGGAGTCTCAGCCGGTGCCGCCTACCAGCATGGGCGCGAAGGCAAAAATGTCTACGGAGAGAGCTTGGCCGCAGAACACAGTGACGGCAAAACCCTAGGCTCGACCCTCCTTTTCCAGGCGCGGCAACATGACCGGCCAATGCCTTTCGTCGCGCCACCGTGGGCACGGAAATTCACGGAAGAGGATCTGAAGTTTCGACCGCACAGCATGCTGGGTGTCAACAGTGGCCTGGAATACGGCTACTGGTGGGTCGAGTGGGGCGGAGAGTTGGATACCATCAAGGACAACGAGGCCATCCGGGATGAACTGCTGGCCATCCTGCTAGGCCTCTGGGACCACATCAAGAATGACGGGGATCACGGAGCAGAGCATTGGGCCTTGGATTGGTTTGGTTTCCTGCCCGGAAAGCGGGAGTCTCGCCGCTTCCTGGGCCAGTACATGCTGGTAGAGCAAGACCTGACCCGGTCCACTCCATTTGACGACGCCATCGCATTCGGCGGCTGGCCTATCGATACCCACCCGCCGTCCGGCATTGACGCGGTGGACGAGAAACCCTGTGAGCAGAGGATGACGGACTACGTTTTTGACATTCCCTTGCGCTCTTGTGTCTCTCCGGGATTACCCAACCTGATGTTCGCCGGTCGCAACATCTCGGCCAGCCATATTGCCTTTGCCTCTACCCGGGTCATGGCGACCTGCGCGGCGATAGGCCAGGGCGTAGGCACAGCGGCCGCCTATGCAGCGGCTCACAATATGGACTCGGCCGATTTGGCGGATGATCCGGCTGCAGTACTCGCCATCCAACAACGGCTCTTACGGGACGATGCCTACCTTATTGGTGTGACCAACTGCGATCCTTGCGATTTGGCTCGCCAGGCCAAAGTGTCGGCTACCAGCCAACAGACCTGCGGTGCGGCTGACAACGTCATTTCAGGCCAAACCCGGGCTGTATTCGGCAAGGGGGGCGCACCGCCCGACCGGGCCCATCCAGGATTGCATCGCTGGATGAGCGATCCCGCCGACGGACTGCCCGCGGTTCTGGAACTGGCTTGGGAGCGAGCCATTCAACCAGCCCAGATCGAACTCGTTTTCGATACAGGCATGTACAGGCCCCTGACTCTCTCCCATTCCGATGCCTTTATGGAACGCGTGATCTGGGGCCAAGGCCAGCCGGAGACGGTACGAGACTATCGGATTGAAGGACATGTGTCTGGCGTGTGGCACTCGCTGCTCGACGTCACAGGCAACTACCAGCGGCGGCGTGTACACAAGCTGGAAGCCGACGAACCTGTGGATAAGGTACGTGTTGTTGTGGAAGCCACTCATGGCCTCGACCACGCCCGAATCTGTGAGGTACGCATCTATGAAGCGGATGCGCCTGTCTGGTGCCGCAACCTGTAGGGGTTGTTTCCTTTGTGGTTGTCCCGGACGCGCAGCACGTAGTCGGCCCCCTGCTGCCGGATCTGGCGCGCGATGGCCTTCTGGCAGCCCATGGCGTCGAGCGTGACAATGCAACCCTTCGGGCACAGCATGCGCAGCAGTTCCGGGATGGCCGTGCTCGCGTTGGACTTGTCGTCCACCGCGGTCTGGGCCAGCACCAGACGGTTAGCCTGTGCCCAAGCGCTGACCTCGGTCGTGGGAGCCGCGCACGCTCTGGCCGTCGACGGGCACGACCTGGCCCGCGGTCAGCTCGAAGGCCTCCTGCACCCAATCCCGGAAGCCCTCCTCGAACCCGCTCGCATCCAGCCGCGCGAAGACCCGCCCCAGCGTGTCGTGCGAGGGGATGCCGTGCGGCAGTTCCAGGAAGGTGCGCAGCCACGCCTCGTGGAGCTGGCCGAAGCTGTCGGCACCGCAGATCACGGTCAGCACCGACAGCACCGGGATGTCCGTCAGGGGATGCAGCTTGGTCCGGTCCCGGGGATCCCCGGGGCATCCAGCATCTCTTGACCAGGGACGCAGGCATCGGGCGGTCCAAGAGGGGTACTCCGCAGGCTGAATCCAGAAGCGCCCATTGTAGTCCTGCGTCCACCTGCCCCGGTACCCAATTTAGATGCAATCGCCCTGAGGGCTATCCGGGACCCTGAATCCCTGTCCGTACTTGCCCCAGGGCAATCCCCAAACCGAACATGGGCGGCTCCCGCCCCACGGGATCCCCGGTCCTGAACCAAGCTCTCAACCCGGGATGTGCAAACCTACCAGTTTGCTACACAATGCACAAATCATAGCCGATTTGAAGTCATTTCAAATCTATGCCTTTGCTGTATCTCCTGATTTTCACAACTATTATTGTGCACTATTGACATGTCAGTGCTATGCATATTGACGAAGATTGTGCAACATAGCCTAATTAGACTTGCTCCATCGTTCTTCCAGACGAGCATCCATCCGGGAGGATCCAGGAGACTCATGAAAGCATTGTTGAAGCGCCTATCCTTGATGCTGCTGATCGCAGTGTCCCTGTTGGCAGCCTTTGGCGGTTCCGCCCTGGCAGCCGGCGATCCGACCGGCGAGATCCTGATGGCCGAAGCCGCGGATCCGGCCAGCGAGGCGTTGACCTTCGTGTGGCTGACCATCGCAGCCGTGTTGGTTTTCTTCATGCAGGCCGGGTTCGGTTTGGTCGAGTCCGGGTTTGCGCAGGCCAAGAACACGGTCAACATCTGGTCCAAGAACTACATGGACCTCTGCATCGGCGGCCTGGCCTACTTCTTCTTCGGCTACGGCGTGATGTACGGAACGGACATCGGTGGCTTCATCGGCAGCGACGGCTTCCTGCTGCTGGGCGACTACTACGATGTGGCCCATGCCCGCGACTGGTTCTTCCAGATGGTGTTCGCCGCCACCGCCGCCACGATCGTGTCCGGCGCGATGTCCGAGCGGACGCGCATCACGGCCTACATGGCGTACAGCTTCATTCTCAGCGGCATCGTCTACCCCCTCAGCGGCCATTGGGTCTGGGGCGGCGGCTGGCTGGCCAACATGGGCTTCCATGACTTCGCCGGCTCCGGTGTCGTGCACATGATGGGCGGCTTCGTCGGCCTGGTCGGTGCCAAAATGGTGGGTCCCCGCATTGGCAAGTTCAACGAGGACGGCACTCCCAACCACATGCCCCCCCACAACGCGACCTACATCGTGCTGGGTGGCCTGATTCTGTTCTTGGGATGGTTCGGCTTCAACGCAGGTTCCACCCTGAGCGGCACCGACTTGCGGCTCAGCATGATTGCCGTGAACACGATGCTGGCGGCCCTCGCCGGAACCACGATGTATGTCTACATCGTCCTCATCCGGACCGGCAAGATCAGCCTGACGGGCGCGGTCAACGGCTCCCTCGCGGGCCTGGTTGCCATCACGGCTCCGTGCGCCGTGGTGGCTCCGTGGGCCGCCCTGGTCATCGGCGGCCTGGCAGCCGTAGTCCTCATGTTCAGCGAGCGGTTTGTCGAGTACGTGCTCAAGGTGGACGATCCGGTCGGTGCCGTATCGGTCCACGGCACCGTCGGGCTTTTCGGCGTGCTGATGGTAGGCGTATTCGCCGACGGTTCGTACGGCGGCATCTCCGGACTGATTGCAGGCAACGCCGCGCAGTTTGTCACACAGTTGATCGGCGGCATCGTGCTGCTGGTCTGGGCTCTTGTGGGCGGCGGCATCATGTTCGCCCTGATCAAGGTGGGCATCGGCCTGCGGGCGTCCGACGAAGAACAGATCGCCGGGCTGGACGAACACGAACACGGCATGGCAGCCTACCAGCTCAGTTGATTCCGCACTATGGAATGGCCCTCCTTCCCAATGGGAGGAAGTTAGCGGATTGGTCAAGCCGCCCGCAACGAGGTTCGTTGCGGGCGGCTTTTGTTTTCACTCCATGTGCGCTCCCGTAGAATGGGGCCTCTCCCTTACTGGCTGACCCACCGAGGAGCAATACCTGTGTCTTCAGACAATTCCTTTGAGAAGGACCTGCAGTTCCTGCGGGACAACGGCTACCTGTTGGTCAAGAACGCGCTCGACGCGGATCAGGTGGCCGAGTGGAAGGATCTGCTGTACGGCATGTACGACCGCGAGGAATACTGCGGTGCCAACTCGGTTGGCAACGTGTACTTCAACCTGTTGCTGGAACAGCGACCGGATTTGGTCAAGCCCCTGCTGACCAACCCACACACCACTCCGTACATTCGGACCATCATGGGGCGACAGTGCCAGTTGCGCTCGGTCCGCGCCCACGTGAATCCCGAGGAGTACCGCCAGGAATGGCACATGGATTTCCTGGACTACTACTACCAGGACGAAAAGGCCGACTGCCTCCAGCCGGCGAGTGCCTTGTGCATGAACCAAACCTTCTACCTGACCGACAACGACCCGGATACGGCTAGGCTGACCTTTCTGAGGGAATACCTGAACCAGCCAATCCCGGATGACCTGCGGCCGCACATGTTCTACACGGACGACCGCCAAAATCCCTTCCAGGTCTGGTGCGACAACCAGGTCCATGCCGACCTGTATCCGAAGGCGGGGGACGCGGTGGTGTTCTACAGCCACATTCCCCACCAGGGCGCCAAGATCGGCCCGGACCCCAAGGGGGAAATCCGCGCCAACCTGGTCTTCCACTTTCAGCAGAACCCGATGCACCCCGGCATCATGTTCGTCAGCGATCCCCAGCACACGCTGGACACCATCAGCTATCGGGAAAGCTTCCCCTTCATCGACTGACGTTCCGTTCTCCAAGCCTTATGATGATCCGGCTAACCTGTTGTGATGCTCCAGGTTGCCAGCCATCCGCTTGGTTACGCACTTCAACGACCTGTGCGACCGGTCATCCCGGCCGTCCTACCAAGTCTCCGCGCGCTCTTGATGGCGGCCGAACTGGCCACCGGATACGCCTGGATGTTCCGGGCCGCGTTCAGGTCCCGGTCGCACTCGAACCCGCAGTGGTCGCAGCGGTAGGTTCGTTCCGACAGCGGCAGGGCGGCCTTCGCAGCCCCGCACGCGCTGCAGGTCTTGCTGCTGGCAAACCATGGATCCACCTTCACCAACTGCGCGCCATGCCACGCGCACTTGTATTCCAGCATCCGCACAAACTCGGCTAGGCCGGCATCCGAGATGGAGCGTGCCAGCCGCTTGTTCCGCACCATGCCGCTTACGTTCAGCGTCTCAACCTTCACCACGGCCCATGTCTTGGCGATCGCACACGTAGCCTTGTGGTGGTGGTCCCGACGCAGTTGACGCACGCGGGCATGTTGACGGTTGCGCAGTTCGTACAGGCGGTGGCGCCGCTTGGATGGCCGGTTCTTGCCGTGCGTGTTGCGCGAGCGCGCAATGGCCTTGTCCAGCGAGCGCAGTTCAGCCAACGCCGCAGCCAATGCCTTCGGATTGCGGATGCGGGTTTCGTCGGACAGGGTGGCCAACACGGTCAGGCCCATGTCGATGCCGACGGTCTCGCCCGCACGCGTGGCTGGTTCCGGTTCGCCGGTATCGACCGTGAACGCGGCCTGCCAGCGACCGCCCGACAGGCTCACGGTGACGGCCGTAATGTCGCCGGCAAAGCGCAGGGACTCGCGCATCCTGACCCATCCGATACCGGGCAGCCGCACGCGCTTGCCAACCGGCCGAATGGTATTGCGACCGTTGGACGCGGTGTAGGACATGTGATTGCCGCGCTTGCGGTGCTTCGGAAAGCCCACCCGCCGTGCCGGCTGGCCGGCCTTCCGCGCCTGGCAGTACGCGCCCCAGTTCCGGAGTGCCTGGCCGGTGTGGATGATGGCGTTCTTGGCCGGTGCCTGCGACAACGCACAGGACCACGGAAACAGGTCGGCCTTGCAGGCGTTGAACAGCGGCCGCAGATCCATGTCCGTTAACCACTCGTTGTCCTCACCTTCACCGGTAAACCACGCGGCCGCGAAGGTGTCGATGGCCCAATTGGACGCCGTGCGCGCCCAGCCGCAATGCTGCATCAGCAAACCGATCTGCCGGTCGTTGGGATCCAAGGCGATCTTGTGTGAGCGGATCACGATTCGGACGCTTCCTGCAGGCTCTCCATCAGCTTCCACGATTGGTGCGAACGGCTGCCGTACAGACACGCGCTGAAGACCATGATGATCTCCCACACATCCTGCTCCAGTTCCTCTTCAAACGACGGCGGATCACCCCGGTGGATGATCACAATCCCAATGCCCTGCCGTTTGCATAGCGCAGACACCCGTTCCGCGCCAAAGCGCGTCAGCCGATCTTGATGAGGCCGGGTTCCATGGACATCACAGCCTGTCACAGATCATCCTGGATTTCAGCGCACTGCTACTAACCCGAATCGTCAACGGGCTGGTTTGCTGTCCGGTACGGTAGCCGGCCCCGTCCAGCCTCTCAGTCCCCGGTCCGACCCAACACGGCCCGGCGGTAGTCCCGGTTCATCTGACTGATGAAGTCCTGACCGATCTCCTTGGGGCACACGGACGTGCAGGCACCCACATTGGTGCAGCCGCCGAACCCCTCGGCATCCATCTGTTCCACCATGCCGACCACCCGCCGGTAGCGCTCGGGCTGCCCTTGGGGCAGGTGGCCGAGATGGCCGATCTTGGCCGCGGTGAACAGAGTGGCCGACCCGTTGGGGCAGGCTGCCGCACAGGCTCCGCAGCCGATGCACGTCGCGGCATCCATGGCGGTATCCACCCTGTCCTTGGGAATCAGGATTGAGTTCGCCTCCGGCGCGGTGCCGGTGGCGAACGAGATGAAGCCGCCGCGCTGCAGGATGCGATCGAAGGAACCGCGGTCCACAACCAGATCCTGAACCACCGGAAACGCCGCCACCCGCCACGGCTCGATCACAATGCGGTCACCGTCCTTGAAATGCCGCATGTGCAGTTGACACACGGTGTGACCGGGAACCGGTCCGTGGGCCATCCCGTCGATCATCAATCCGCACATGCCGCAAATCCCTTCGCGGCAATCGTGGTCGAAGGCCACTGGCATCTTCCGCTGTTCCAGCAGCTGCTCGTTGAGGAGGTCAAGCATCTCCAGAAACGAGGAGTCGGGGCTGACGTCGTCGAGTTTGTAGTCCTCGAAGCGACCCCGATCGTCGGCCGATGACTGGCGCCAAACGCGGAGATGAAGTTTCATGCCGCCAATGCCCCCGTTTCAGCTGTAGCTGCGTTCCGACAACCGGACAGCCTCGAACGCCAGCGGCTCGCGCCGCAACATGGGTGCAGCATCCTCGCCCTGCCAGGTCCAACCGGCAACGTAGCTGAATTCTTCGTCGTTGCGCTTGGCTTCACCGTCCGCGGTCTGGCTCTCTGCCCGGAAATGTCCGCCACAGGATTCCTCCCGGTGCAGGGCATCCAACACCAACAGTTCGCCCAGTTCAATCAGGTCCGCAACGCGGCCCGCAAATTCAAGGTTCTGGTTCAGCGATCCCGCATCTCCGGGAACATACAATTCGTTCCAGAACGCCTCGCGCAATTCCTGAAGCTGCGTTTGGGCGGTCAACAGCGATTCGGCGGAACGCGCCATGCCGCACTGTTCCCACATGATTTGGCCCAGTTCCCGGTGCAGGGACAGAGCGGTGCGCCGACCCTGGATCCCCAGCAGCGCCGACAGCCGGTTGCGCACATCCGCGATGGCCCCGGTCACTTCAGGTGCATCGGCGGTCACCGCGGCCTGATCGATTCCGGCCAGATAGTTGCCAATCGTATACGGTGCAATGAAGTATCCGTCGGCCAGCCCCTGCATCAAGGCACTGGCACCCAGCCGGTTGGCTCCGTGATCCGAGAAGTTGGCCTCGCCCAGTACAAAGAGGCCGGGAATGTTGCTCTGCAGCTGGTAATCCACCCACAGGCCCCCCATGGTGTAATGGACCGCGGGATAAATCCGCATCGGCACGGCATAGGGATCCTCGCCGGTGATACTGTGGTACATGTCAAACAGGTTGCCGTACCGCTGTTCAATCGTGGCCCGTCCCAAGCGTTCCATCGCCTCCGAGAAGTCGAGGTAGACACCGTTCTTCTGCGGCCCGACGCCCATGCCTTCGTCCACCACCTGCTTGGCGTTGCGGGACGCCACATCCCTAGGCACCAGGTTGCCGAAACTGGGATACTTTTCCTCCAGAAAGTAGTACCGGTCCGGTTCCGGCACGGCATCGGGCGAACGGGTGTCGTCGGGACGCCGCGGCACCCAGATGCGACCGTCGTTGCGAAGCGACTCGCTCATCAGGGTCAACTTGGACTGGTGTGAACCGGACGGCGGAATGCAGGTGGGGTGGATTTGGGTATAGCAGGGATTGGCGAAAACCGCGCCCCTCCGGTAGGCCCGCCAGATGGCGGTCACATTGCAGCCCTTGGCGTTGGTCGACAGGAAGAACACGTTGCTGTAGCCGCCGGTGGCCAGCACCACCGCATCCCCCAGGACCGCCCGGAGCTCGCCGGTCAAGAGGTTCCGAACCACAATGCCCCTGGCAATCCCGTCCACCACAATCAGGTCCAGCATCTCCGACCTGACATGCATCTCCACCTGACCGGCGGCGATTTGACGTGTCAGCGACTGGTAGGCGCCCAGAAGTAGCTGCTGGCCGGTCTGTCCCCTGGCGTAGAACGTACGCGAAACCTGCACGCCGCCAAAGGAACGATTGTCAAGGTACCCGCCGTACTCCCGGGCGAACGGAACTCCCTGAGCGACACACTGATCGATGATCTCGGTACTAATCTGGGCCAGTCGATAGGTGTTGGATTCGCGTGAACGATAGTCACCGCCCTTGACCGTGTCGTAGAACAGGCGCCGGATGCTGTCTCCGTCGTTGCGGTAATTCTTGGCTGCATTGATTCCGCCCTGCGCGGCAACGCTGTGGGCCCGGCGCGGACTGTCCTGAAAACAGAAGCAGGAGACGCGATAACCCTGTTCTCCGAGCGCGGTGGCCACCGACGCTCCGGCCAGACCGGAACCCACCACGATCACGTGATAGTGCCGGCGATTGGCCGGCGCCACCAGCTTCATGGAAAAGCGGAGGTCGTCCCACTGGTTCTCGATGGCTCCCGGTGGAATCTGTCCGTCAAGCTCCGGACCTTCCTGCCAGAGGTGCCCATGCTCAGACATCGGCTATGCATCCCGGATTGTTCATGCCGCGGCCAAGCACCTGTACAACGGTCGGGGGCATCAGGCCACCAATCCCGTCGCTACCGCAAGCGGCACGACAGCGAAGCCTACGGGAATGGCGACGGCAAGGGCGCCTGTCAGGAACCGGATCGGCTGCCGATTGGCGGCCGTGCGCCAGCCCATGGTCTGAAAGAAACTTGCGCCGCCGTGCCACAGGTGCAGTCCGACCGCCACCAGTGCGAGCAGGTACAGGACTACGTTGACCGGGTTGTTGAAGCCAACCACCAGTTTGTCGAAGGTATTGCCTGGCTCGTACTCCCCGGTCAGAACCGGCACGTTCCATGTCAGGTGCGCCAGGTGATAGAAGATGAACAGACCCAGGGCCAGTCCGCCCCAGCGCATCGTGATCGTTGCATGGTTGCCGGATGCTTGACGAAACTTGGCGTAGCCCGTGGGCCGCGCCTGTTGTGCGGCGCGGGTCAGGGCCATGGCCGCCCAGACATGGGCTGCCAAGGACAGGATCAGGACAATGCGCGCCAACATGAGGGCGTGACCGTGTCCCACCATGGGTTCGCCCAGCGTCCGCAGGTTCTCGGCATAGTGGTTGAAAGCTTCCTCACCGGCAAACGCCTTCAGATTGCCGTACATGTGCACCAACAGGTAACCGATCCAAATCAAGCCGGTGCCGGCCATGATGATCTTCTTGCCGATCGAGGATCGCCACATGTCGCAGAGTGCCCGTACGGGGCCGATGTCAAACTGCCGCCAAGCGCGCGGGACTACATCTTTCCGATCAACAACTCGCCGAAACGGCTGCAGGACACCTTGGCTGCACCGTCCATCAGGCGGTGCAGGTCGTACGTAACCGTCTTCTGCGCGAAGGTGGCCTCCATAGCCCGGACGATGGTGTCCGCGGCCTCGGTCCAGCCCATGTGGCGAAGCATCATCTCGCCGCTTAGGATCATGGACGAGGGGTTCACCTGATCGAGGTTCGCATACTTGTCCGCCGTACCGTGCGTCGCCTCGAACACCGCCCGGCCGGTCTCGTAGTTGATGTTGGCTCCCGGAGCGATGCCGATACCCCCGATCTGGGCCGCCAGCGCGTCGCTGATGTAGTCGCCGTTCAGATTCATCGTGGCAATCACGTCAAACTCGTCGGGTCGGGTCAGAATCTGTTGCAGGAAGGCGTCCGCAATGGCGTCCTTGACCACGATGCCCTGCGGCAGTTCGACCCAGGGACCACCGTCAATCTCCTTGCCTCCGAACTCGTCGCGCGCGACCTCGTAGCCCCAATTCCGGAATCCTCCCTCCGTGAACTTCATGATGTTGCCCTTGTGGACCAGGGTAACACTGCGACGATTGTCGGCTATCGCAAAGTCGATGGCCGCCCGGACGAGGCGCGCCGTGCCTTCCCGACTGATAGGCTTGATGCCCACCGCGGAGGTTTCGGGAAAGCGAATCTTGTCGATGCCCATCTCCTCTTGGAGGAAGCGGATCACCTTGCCGGTTTCCTTCGTGCCGGCTTCCCATTCAATGCCTGCGTAGATGTCTTCCGTGTTTTCCCGATACACCACCATGTCCACCAGATGCGGATGCCGCACCGGGCTGGGAACGCCTTGGAACCACCGTACCGGACGGACACATGCGAACAGGTCCAGGCGCTGCCGCAGGGCCACGTTGATGCTGCGGATACCGCCCCCCACCGGGGTGGCCAACGGCCCCTTGAGCATCAGCAGGTGTTCCTTGATGCAGTCCAGGGTCTCCTCCGGCAGCCAAATCACCTCGCCGTAGACATCGTTCGCCTTGCTGCCGGCATACAACTCCATCCAAGCGATCCTGCGGCTGCCGCCGTACGCACTGGCCACGGCCGCATCCAGGACCCGTTGACAGGCGTACCAGATGTCGGGGCCGGTACCGTCACCCTCGATGAACCCGACAATCGGGTTGTCCGGTACCCGCAGCTGGCCGTCCGCAATCGTGATCTTCTCGCCATCGGACGGTACCGTTACATGCTGGGCAGTCATCTACACACCTTTTCCCGCTTGGGAATGCTCACAATACGCGGCCGGCACCCGCCAAAGGCAACCAGCCGCAAGCACACGGCGTCGCCAGACAGAGCGCACTTCGTCATTGTACGGAAAATTGTGGTTCCCGCGGGATTCGCGCACCGGATTTCCTTGGCTGCGAAGGCGGTCCCGAAGGTTCCGGGCAGGCTGCGACGCGACCGCGTCAACCTTGGGCGTCAAGCCACTTCTTCATGTAACGGGCGCACTCAAGGACCGCCTCGTCCTCGGCCGCCGCATCACCGACATCCATGTCCATCTCCATGGCCATGACGAATCGGTCGCGCCGGCCCGCGGTCTTCTTGAGTTCGGCCAGGACGGACGGGAAGTCCACGTCGCCCATGCCGATCGGCACGGAACTGCACACGCCGTCCACGATCCGGTAGTCGCGGACATGGGCATGATAGGTCCAGTCCGCCATCTTGCGCGTGGCCGTGAGCGGGTCCTCGTCGAGGATAAACCAGTTGCCGGTGTCGTTGTGCAGACCCACGTTGTCGGCGCCGACCTGCTCGAAGATGTGCAGGAAGTCGTCGCTGGTGAAGAAATCGTAGTTCTCGGTCGTAACCGTCATGTCGAACTGCCTGGCGGCCTCGGCCAGCCTGCCAATCTGTTCCACCGCGATGCGGATGCGGCCCTCCCGTTTGACCCTTCCGCCATAGTTGAAATAGAACAGCCCCAAGGGCGAACCCAGGTAGTTGGCAACCTCAAGATTGCGGATGCTGGCTTCGATCGGTGGACCGGCGAAGTCCTGGTCGGCGTGCAGGCCCAAGGTGCCAATAATGACTGTGGGCACCATATTCAGGTCCGCGAACTTCGTCTTCAGCTCGGCCAGATAGGTCTTGTCGGTGCTGGGCAGGGCACCGACGCCAAAGTCGATTCCAATGGGGCCGATGTCGGTCGCGCGGGCCACGGCGGCCACTTTCTCGACAACAACGTCAATGACAGGTTGATCCTTCAACCGGCGCAGCTGGCGGCGGTAGGAATCGGACAGGACACCAAGGGTAATGCTCATATTGTGTTCAAGCTCCGGTGTGGCGCGTTGGTGCGTTTGATGCTCGCCAGCGCAGTCCGCGTCCGCGGACTGCGGGCTTTACAGACCCAAATGGGACTTCAGGTAGGGCACTTCAATGTCGAAGTACTCCTTGAGGGCTTCCGAAGGCACGTGCGGCTCCATGGTCACATAGCCGTTGTAGCCATCTTCCTGCAGCCGGCGCAGGATGCGCTCCACGTTGAAGGCGGCGTCCGGAAGCGGGACATAGCCAATCCATGCATCACGGCTGTTGCGCATCAGACCACCGCGGAAGCAGTCCTTGTCCTCCGCCCATTGGATGCCGCCCTTGACATGCACATAGCCAATCCACGGCCTGACCACATCGTAGACGTAGGGATAGGGTTCCTCCCCTGCGTGGTAGTAGTTGCACGGGTCGTACTGGGTCTTGAAGTTGGGTGAATCGACGGCCTCCAGAATGTCGCGCACGTCCACGGCCAGCCCGGATCCGTCGTGGGCCTCGTTCTCCAGCACTATGACCACATCCTTGGTGCCGGCATGACCGGCCGCCGGTTTCATGGCCTCCACAAACAGGTTGCCGGGCATGTGGGCAAGGTAGCAGTTCACGACCGGAGCACCCAGCGCCGCGGCCGCGTCCACCGCGCCCACCAGGGCCTGCGTGGCATTGGCCACACCGCCCGATGCGGTGCAGATGCGCATGGCGTTGAACCCCAGCGTCACACAGGCACAATTCATCCCGGCTTCGCTGTAGGCACGCTTGGCCGCATCGATGTCCTTGGTTTCGTAGCGTTCCCTTTCCTCGGGCGTTGCGCCGCCCTCAAGGTTCTGGGGCCAGATTTCCATGTCGTTGAGGTCGTATCCCTTGACGAAGGCCAGGGCCTCCGGCAACGAGTGCTGACGGGCCAGCATCTGACCGTTGATGGCAAGTTTCACCGGTTGGTCTCCTTGGCAGACTGTCTGTGGTTCAGTAGTTCAGTTCGACGATGGCGCCGGACGTGGCCGATTCCTCGATGGCATCCAGGAACATCATGTCCTCCAGGGCGTTCCGGGCCGAAGGTGTGTGGGGCGTACCGTTCAGAATGGCGTCGGAGTAGTGTTCGATTTCCTTCCAGTAGTTGTTGAAGTGGTCCAGCCGCGGCAACTGCGACTCGAAGTCCAACTGGTATCCGCCCGCATTCACGATTAGGTGGCCGCCCGGGTTCTGGGCAAAACAGTCGTAGACCTCGGCCTTGCCGTTGGTCCCCATGATGGCGAACGTGCTGTCGTTGTGGGAGTAGCAGGTCGACAGAATACCGGGGGTCCCGTCCTCCATTTGGAACCATCCCATGGTGGTGTCCGGGGCCGGAAAGTCCGTGGCCACCACCGTGGACATGCTGGCCGACACCCTTTTTACGCGGCAGCCAAGCAGTTCCCGAATGGCAAACGCGAGATAGATGCCGGCATCCAGCAGGGGACCGCCGCGCTTGCCGGTCCAGCGCCAGGAACCGACTTTGTCAAGCGTGTAGCCCTTGTAGGCGCTGAACGAGAAGCTGGCCGACACCATGGCGATTTGCCCCAGGTGTCCCTCCTCGATCACACGTTTGGTCTCGATAAAGGAATCCCCGAAGCGGGACATATAGGCGCACATCAGCCGCGTGCCGGCCGCCTCGGCGGCGGCGATCATGGCGCGGGCTTCGACGGCGTCGATGCAGAGTGGCTTTTCACACAGGACGTGCTTGCCTTGGGCGGCCGCGGCCAGCGTCACCGGATGGTGGACCTCGTTGGGCAGGCCCAGATAGACAACGTCAACGTCGTCGCAGGCGAGCAACTTGTTGTAGTCGTTGAACGTCCGGACCGAATCGCCCCAGGTCTCGGTGACCAAGGTGAGCCGTTCATCCCGCAGATCGGACACGGCCACCAATTCGGCATTGCACGCCTTGTTGATCCCGGGCATGGCCTTGTCGAAGGCGATCTGGCCGCACCCGATCACTCCCCATCGCAACATGAAACGTTCTCCGCTCTCGGTTTGGGTTCGCTCGCGCTGTCCGTAAATCTAATCCACCTTGCTCAGATACACGTAATACGCGCCCACGTCGCTGCCGTCCGCGGTTTCCCAGCAAGTCTGCAGGTGGGCGGGTCCGGGATCGAGATCCAGTTCAAAACGGGCGCTGACATCCGATTTGGCCACCTCGCGGCGCTGTTCACGTCCGCCGACCGAAACGACGGCAGCCCGGATATCGATGGCCGCGCCGCCTCCGTAGCCCGTGCCGAAGACAATGTCACCGTATGCGCGCAAGGCGCCCGGAATCGACCCGCACAGCGGCAGGTTCGCTTCCCGCGGCCAACGCCGCAACTCAAACCGGTACAAGCCCCGCGCCGCCACATCCAGTTCCCAGTAGCCGTTGTAGCGCACACCGCCCCGAACCATGCTCTGGTTCCAGACTGCTTCCACTTCAAGGTTGCGCCAATCGTGGCTGGTCAGCACAACCTCGCCACAGTCCGGGTCCCCGATGCGGAATGGAATGTCGTTCTTCATCTGACCCGCGACACGCCGCCACCACAGGTCGTAGTCGGCGCGCAGTTCGCGGACAACGTCCGGATACAGACGGGCCAAGTCGGTCGTCTGGCCGGGGTCCACCTCCATGTCGTGCAGTTCCGTGCCGTTGACCAGCCGCCAGCGGTCGGTCATGACGGCACTCTGTCGCCACTTGACCGGATAGACCAGCCGCTGGGAGTCGGTGACAATGGTCCGGTCAGGCCAATCGGCGGAGGCCGCGTCGTCCGTGAGCAGCGGTGCCAGGGACCGGCCGTCCCAGTCGAGACCTTTCGGGACCTCCAAACCGCACAAATCCACGAGCGTGGGCATGAAGTCGATGTGTGACGCCAGAACGTCCACATCCCGGCCGTCCCCAACCCCTCCTTGCGGCCATTGGACGAAAAAGGGGACGCGATGCCCACCGTCGTAGGGCTGGCCCTTCTTGCCGCGCATGCCCGCGTTGAAACCGTTGAGGACGAATCCGTCGGCATCCAGGTCGCAGCCCGTGGCCGAACCGTTGTCCGTCATGAAGATCAGGATGGTGTTGTCCTCCAGTCCCAGACGCGCCAGGTGCCGGCGGAGGAATCCGAAGTTCTCGTCGATACTGGCGATCATTCCGTAGAACAGGGCCCGTTCCTCATGCGGAGTCAGGTCGAGATACGGATCGCTGAAGCGAGGTTCCACCACCAGCGGCAAGTGGGGGCAATTGGTGGGGATGTAGCAGAAGAACGGCTCGTCGCGGTGGCGGTCGATGAAGTCCATGCCCTCCCTGAACCAGACATCGGTGCAGTAACCCCCATAGCGCGTGTGCTCCGCGCCGGTCCAATAGCTGTCGTCGAAGTAGCTGTTGTCCCAATAGTCCCCAGTGTTGCCGATGCCCCCTCCGGCATGGTGGACCACCTCGTCGAATCCGCGATCCTGGGGTCGATACGGCCACGTGTCACCCAAGTGCCACTTGCCGAAAATACCGGTGGCGTATCCATTGGACGAAAAGGCGTCGGCCAGGGAATGTTCGTGGCGGCGCAACAGGGAACGTCCGCCTATCGTGTGCCAGACCCCGGCGCTGTTGGCGTAGTGTCCGGTCATCAGGCCCGCACGGGTCGGGGCGCATGTGGGCCCGACATGGAAGTTGGTGAAGCGGACGGATTCGGCGTGCATCCGATCCAGGTTGGGCGTGCGAATGACCGGGTTGCCATGGCACGCCAAGTCCCCGTAGCCCTGATCATCCGTGATCACAAACACTACATTCGGTGGTCGGGTCATGGCACGTCAGCTCCTTGGTGACCTGGGCCTGGCGACATTGCGGAGTTCCTGCGGCTGGCCGGAATCCAGGGGGGAGCTGCGGTCATCCGGACCGGAGACGGCAGAAGGTCAGTGTTCGGGCGCATCTCCCAGATCCGCCTGCCAGCGAGCCAACAGTCCGAGCAACTCCGCCTGGGTCTCGGCATACGGAGCCAGTCCGTAACGGTTGTGCAATTCCATGGGATCCGCTTCGAGGTCGTACAGCTCCCATGCAGGCGGGGTGTCGCGGTCGATCGCCCCGGCGGCACCGAGGGCGCGCCCGTAGAAGTGAATCAGCTTGAACCGTTCGGTTCGCACCCCGTAGTGCGCCGGGATGTTGAAGTGGGCAAGATGCATCCAGTAGCGGTAGTAGAAGGAAGTGCGCCAGTCGGACGGCGTCTCGCCGGCAGCCAGCGGCGCAAGCGATCGGCCCTGAAGTCCCGTGGGCGGGTCAATTCCCGCCCATTCAAGCAGCGAGGGTGCAAAGTCCACGTTGAGGGTGATTTTATCCGACACCGTACCGGCCCGAATGCCTGCCGGCCAACGCATCAGGAAGGGAATGCGAATGCCTTCCTCGTACATGAAACGCTTGTCGTACCAGCCGTGGTCGCCGAGAAAGAACCCGTGGTCGGACGTGTAAATCACGATCGTGTTGTCCCGGAGGCCCGTGGCATCCAGCCATGCCAGAATGCGGCCGACGTTTTCGTCAACGGCATCCACGCAACGATAGTAGTTGCGCATATAGGACTGGTAGTTCGCCTGCAGACGCGCTTCGCCCGACAGGTCGTCCGGCGGGGTTTCGGGCAGGTGATCCTTGAGGTGCATGCGGTCGACACGGGCTGTGGACATGAACGAAGCCGGAGACCGGTCCGTAAAGTCGTCCCGCAGGGTCAGCGGTTCGGGCAGCTCCTCCAGGTAGCGATCCAAGTGGCGCGGATGCGGCTCGAAATTGTCGTGCGGCGCCTTGTTGCCAAGGTACAGAAAGAAGGGCCTGTCGCCTTCACAGGAGTCCAGCCACGCCAGGGACAGATCGGTCAGCAGATCGGTCACGTAGCCGCGGTGGCGTTGCTCCCGGCCCATTTCGATGGTGGTCGGATCCCGGTACGCGCCCTGCACCGGAAGGACGTTCCAGTAATCGAAACCACGCGGGTCCGACGACCCGCCGTGTCCCAGATGCCACTTGCCGATCATGGCCGTCTGGTACCCGGCCCCTTGCAGCCACATGCCGAGCGTGCTCTCCCGGTCATGGTCAATCACGTCGTTCAGGGTCCTGATGCCGGTCGTGTGGCTGTACTTGCCGGTCATGATCGAAGCGCGGGCCGGAGTGCAGATGGAGTTCGTGCAGAAGCAGCAGTCCAACCGCAGCCCATCCGCCGCCAGGGAATCGAGGTGCGGCGTCCGGTTGACCCGCGCGCCATAGGCACCAATGGCGGCAGGAGCATGGTCGTCGGCCACGATCATAACGATGTTGGGGCGGCTCATGTACGGTCTGTTCCTCAAACCTTGTGGGTTCCTGGTACTTCGCTCTCGGTTGATGGGGGCGGTGTTGCAAGCCCCCGCAACTCGAGTCCGGGTGGAGCAGTCCCCACCGCGGCCCTGGTTCGTTCCGCGAGCAGGCCACGCACTTGCCTGTAGGGTATGTACAACGTTATCTCCTCGTCGTACAGCCTCGCCAGAATGTTGCAGGCGGCATTGGCGTCCGCGTCCAACACAACCCCGTCAAGGCAGTAAAACCGGTGCCAACGACGCTTGCCCGGCAACAGGCCCGTGCGGGTGTCGATTTGCGATGTGGAGGCCGGATTGACCAAGGCCGGCGCAGAACCTCTGCGCCGAGTTGCCGAAGTGAGGGTGTCCGCCATGACGCCCTTGACCTTGCGCTGGTCGCTCTCGGCGGGAAACAGGTTGCCCAACCCCTCGCCGTGGCACTCCCCGTCGCTGTCCGTGTAGGCTTCCGCGTAGCCCTTGTCCACGCCCACGGTGCCCTGACCATAGGGCTTGGTACTACAGACCTGTTCCTCGTCCACGGCATGGTGGACGGCCACTTGGCCGTTGGCCTGCAGGATGATGCGGAGGGTGCCGGAAGGCAGGTGTGCGCCCTTGAGCGGATTGGCAATGTGTTGGCCGCGCTCCAGGCTTTGCAGGTGGTTCCACGCGCGCCCGTGCCAGACCTTGGTGGTGTAGGAGCCCGCGTCGGCCACAATCTGGTTGGTCACATGGGACCGGCCGCCCTGCCACTGTTGCCGCATCTGCCGGTGCAGGAACGGATTCTCGGTCCAGCGGTTCTGCTTGAGCAGGGAGTACAGGCGGTGGCGTTCCTCGCCGTCGCCCCGGGTGCGGTTCCCAATGGCCTTCTTGACAGGCACCTTGGCCCCCTCCCGCGCCGCATCGATGTCACCCAGCACGTCGGTAATCACGGCCTTGCCCAGGCGCGCCGGCACCCCGTGCCAGTCGTAGTCTTCGGCCATCCAGGAGTCGCGGATGTCATAGGGGGATTGCGGTGCGGCCGACACCCCGCGGCACCGTTGCCAGACATCCTTTCGCACTGGGCCGAACAGGACGGCGAGCTGCGCCAGGCGGTCGTTCTTGTCCCGGTTCAGCCCCCGGCTGTGCAGGATACGCGTGGCCTTGGGCAACATTGTCAAGGGCTTCCCGACCGATGCAGGGCCTGCCGCGGATGTGAGGCGCGCTGCACGCGTGCGGCGCACCGGGCAAGGCGGTGGTTCCTGTCCATAACCCGCATGATGCCACAGGCATCGTCAGGCAACCGGTGGCTCATGCAGGCTCCGTGCGAATTGTGGGTGTCGTCCGGCAAGCTCGCCAACCCGGCGGGAAGAGTGCCGAACACAGCGATGCAGGATTACACTAGGGTACCGGAAACACCTTGCATTCTGCCTTGCACATGTCCGGAGGGCGGACAAGAGGACAACGCAACATGGTTACAGGCATTCTCAGCCAAATGCATGGTCACCTGGGGTGGCCTTTGATAGGGGCGGTCGGCGCGGCCCTGTGGGTTGCCCTGATCGCGGTACAGTTCAGGAAAGGTTCCTGGAACATGGGTCTGCTGCGCACCACCCAGGTCTTTGTGGTGCTGCTCAACATCCAGATCATGCTTGGCATTCTGGTCTGGATTATGCAGGCCCGTTGGACGGGACAGGAAGCATTGGTGTCCTACGAACATCCGGCAACCATGATAGTCGGCCATTCCGTGTTCATGGTCGGCAACCTTCTGTTGCGCCGGACGGACGATATTGACCGCAAGCTGAAAACCGCGCTGGTCTGGGTCACAGCCAGCATGGTGGTGATCGGTCTGGGTCTGGCGCGGGCCAAGGGGCTGTTGTGAACGAGACATGGATGGACAGCCTGCGCTTGGCGCACGAGTATTGGCTCTACCCCTTCGGACTGCTGGCGACGGTCGTCTTCGTCCTCCTGGCGTTCACTGTTCTCGGCCGCAGACCGCTGCCCGCCAGGTTTCCCTTTCTCAACCGCATCTTCCTGATCAGCGCCGACCTGCAATGGCTCCTGGGCGTCATGTATTGGGTCGCAACCCAGCAATGGAGCGTCCGGGACGAAGCGATGATGCAGTTCCGCCACCCCGTCATCATGACTGCCGTCTGGCTGATGTACCGCTACGGCAACAACAAGATGAAGAACAGCCTCAATGCCGAGACCGCCGCGCGGGATGGCTTCTGGTATTACTCCCTGGCCGTTGTCTTCCTGGTGATTGGGGTATTTCAGGTGATGGGTTCCTGAGCCGGCCTCAAGACGGGTTGCAGTACCCGTCACGCGCCTGACCGCCGGAAGGCCACCACGGCATTCTGGCCGCCGAAGCCAAATGCGTTGACGAAAGCCACATCCACCGCGGCATGGCGCGGTTCGTTGCCCACCACGTTCAGGTCTATGTCAGGATCCGGCGTGTAGCTGATGGTCGGCGGAATGTCGCCGGTTTCAAGACACTTGACCGCGGCCACGGCGCTGTGGGCACCCGCGGCGCCCAGGGAATGGCCAATCATGCTCTTCACACTGGTGACATGCATGTTGGGGGTGTGATCGCCGAAGACGGCGTTCAAGGCACTGGCTTCGGTTCGATCGTTCAGTACGGTGCCCGTGCCGTGGGCGAAGACCACATCGATGTCCGTCCGGTCCAAACCCGTGACCCGCAGCGTCTCGCGCATGGCCCGGGCCGCGCCCCGACCGTCCGGATCGGGGGCCGTGAGGTGGTAGGCGTCGGACGTGAGGTAGCCGCCCAACAGCTCCGCATACACCTTGGCACCCCGCTGTTCCGCATGTTCCGCGGTTTCCAGAATCATGGAGGCGCTGCCCTCGCTGGGCGCAAATCCGTCCCGATCGACCGAGAAGGGCTTGCTGGCCTGGGCGGGATCCATGTCCTGTGACAGCGTGCCCATGCGGCCGAAAGACGACACGATGGACAGTTCCAGCGCAGCCTCGGTGCCGCCGGCAATGACCGCGTCGGCTTCGTCCCGCATCAGAATGTGGAATGCCTCCAGCACGGCATAGCTGCCCGAGGCACAGGCGGCCGTGCTGGTCACCACGGGCCCGGAGGCTCCGGTTTCAATGGAAACCAGGCAACTGACCGCATTGCTCATGCTGGTCGGCACCAGCATGGGCGTCACCCGTTTCCAGCCCACGGTGGGCAGTTGTGTGCCCGCCTTGATGACCTCGACAATGCCGCCGGCCCCCGTGCCGACCAGGACGCCGACCCGATCGCGGTTGCCGTCGTGGATTTCCAAGCCGCTGTCCTCGAGTGCCATCTTGCTGGCGGCAACGGCCATGTGGGTCGGCCGGGCCGTGCGTCTTACGGTTTTCCGATTCATGTAGGCAGTCGGATCGAAACCGTGCACCTGGCAGGCGACCTGGAACGGCATGTCCTGGGGATCGAAGGCGTCGGTCGGCGCTGCGCCGTTGCGTCCTGCCAGCAAGCTGTCCCAGTACTCCTCAACCGTGTTGCCGATGGGGGTGAGGGCTCCGAGGCCCGTGACCACGATTCGCTTCATGCGGGTGACCTTGGAAAGATGCGGACAACAGGGCCGATCATCAACGGCCAACCTCGCTCAGGCACCGGGCAGGTTGGGGAACTACATGCACCGATAAAGAGAACCCGCCTAGGGACACGCGCAGCCATGTGGTTGTTGGGGCCGGTCAAAGGCATTCTCATGGGAGACCTTGATGAACCGTGAATTCAACGGACCTGCTGTTTGGTTGGGCAGATAGGTCCCATAGGTTACTCGACCACCTTGTAGGTGGTGACATTGTTGACTGTCATAGCGGCCCAGCCAGTCAGGTTGCCCCCCCTCGTCCTGACTTCGTACCATTGGAACCCGTCGGCCGTCTGGGGGCCCTGCAGCACAGTCATGCGGGTTCCCAATTCCAGCGTCGTGATCTTGGTGGCTGACACGTCCGGTCCCTGCCGCAGGTTCAGCCTCTGGATCACCACCTCCACCGTATCGCCGACGCGGGGCGCCCGGTCCACGAGAGCCTGTTCGTCGCCGGCCACTTCAAGGTATGCAGCGTCTTGCCATCCCTCGGCCACGAATCCGGTTTGGCCGCTGCCGACCACCTCCACCCGCCACCAGAAGAATCCGTCGGCGACGAAGGGACCATCGACGACCAGTGCCAGGGACGACACCGGGAGTTGCTCCACCACTACCGCCTCGCGGCTGGCCTCCGACCGCAGCCGAACTCCATCGCGGGCAATCACCCGGGCCCTTTCGCCGATCACCAGCGGCACCTGGGAGCGCTGTGTGCGTTCGGGCCCCTGCGCCTCGGGGCCGGTGGACCCTCCCAGACCGCTGGGATCCGACGGGGCCGGAGTCGGAATTACGATTGGCGTGCTGGTGGGCAGGGGCGTGTTGGTGGGCGGCGACGGCGGAGCCGCCGATTCAATCGGAAACTGGGTCGAGATGGTGCCGCAGGCCAAGGCCGGAGCGACTGCCAACCCCATCAACAACAGGAGCCAGCCATGAAACCGCATCGGACCGAAACCAAGTTTCCCAAGCAGGCGCGCCAGCAGGCGTTGCCCGAACCGCAAGGGAATCCGCACTAAATTCGGATCGACTTGACCCACACGAATTCTTCCAGTACTGCGATGGCATCGTACACATCGGCGGACAGGGGTTCATCCGTGCCGATCACCATAATCGCTTCCTGGCGCGGTGCCCGCCGCCCGACATGCATGAAGCTTATATTGACATCCGCGTTTCCCAGGAGAGTCCCCACCCGACCAATCATGCCCGGGCGATCCATGTGCGACGTCAACAGGACGTGGCCTTCGGCGGCGAACTCCACCCAAAGATCGTTGACGGAGACGATGCTGGGGATGCCCTGCAATACGGAGCCCCGTACCGTCCAGCGGTCTTCGGCGTGGGTCACGCGCATGGTCAACATATTCTCGTAGCGGTGCGCATGCTGCACCTGCCGGCGTTCCATTAGGTTCATGCCCCGTTGGGCCGCCAGTCGATCGGCATTGACCACGTTGACCCGTTCCTCCATGAGATCGGACAGCAGGCCCTGGATGGCGGCCGCGCGCAGGAACGCCGAATCCATGTCCGCTATGGAACCGTGAATGGTCAACTCCACCTGCGTGGCCACGCGACTGTCGATCTTCTGCAGGAAGTTTCCCATGCGGGTTGCCAGGTCCACGTACGGCACCAGGTATTCGAGGTCGCGCGGGGGGACGATGGGGGCATTGACCGCGTAACGGGCCTGATGGCCACCGAGTACATCCAACACCTGCTGCGCAACGTCGCGGGCCACCCGGTCCTGGGCCTCCACCGTGCTGGCGCCCAAATGGGGAGTCACGATCACGGCCGGGTGGGAGAGCAGGGGGCTGTCCGCCGGCAGCGGCTCGGTCTCGAAGACATCCAGGGCGGCCCCGGCCAGCCTGCCCTCGTTGAGCGCCTCCAGCAACGCATCCTCGTCCACCAGGCCACCGCGGGCCACGTTCAGAATGTAGGCGGTCGGCTTGACCTTGGCGAAGGCTGTCCGCCCGAGCAGATGGCGGTTGGCGTCCACCAGCGGCACATGGATGGAAATGAAGTCCGCGGTCTCCAGCAACGTGTCCAGGTCCACCAGCTCGACCCCCTGCTGGGCGGCCATCCGGTCCGTGATGTACGGATCGTACGCAACCACCCGCATACCCAGTTCGTTGGCGACCTTGACCAGTTCGGATGCAACCCGCCCCAAGCCGATCGATCCCAGGACCTTGCTGCGGACCTCCGTGCCGACCCAGCGACTGCGGTTCCAGTTGCCGGCGCGCAGGTCGGCGTCCGCCTGGGGGATGTTGCGGCTGAGGGCCATCAGCATGGCCAGCGTGTGCTCGGCCGCGGCCACGGAATTGCCCGTGGGCGCATTGACCACCAGGACTCCCTGTTCGGTAGCCGCGGCCAAGTCGATGTTGTCCACTCCGGTGCCGGCGCGGGCGACCACCTGAAGCTGCGATCCCGCGCGCAGCACCTCGGCCGTGACAGCCGGGCGGCTGCGCACCAGCAAGGCATCGCAACCCGGCACCAGTGCGGCGAGTTCCGCCGCACTGGACACGGGTTGCTGGCATACCTCGATGCCGTCGGCCCCGGTCAGCAGTTCGAGACCGGCCTGCGAGAGTTCGGATGCAACGAGTATCTTGGGCAAAGTCCGAATGTCCCTGTTACATGCTTGCCGGGGCGCGCACGCCCAGGAGGTAGAGAATTCTGGCCAGGACGATGCGGGCCGCTTCGCACAGACACAGGCGTGCGCCCGACAGGCCGGGTTGGGACCGGTCGAGAACTCGACAATCCCGGTAGAACCCGTTGACCGCCGAGGCAATGCGCATGGCGTAGTACGTCAAGTTGTGGGGCGACGATCGCTCCAGGGCTGCCAGCAACTGATCACCAAGCTCGGTCAACAGCCGCGCCAGCTCCAGTTCGGCGGGATGGCCCAGATGGGTCCGCAGGTGCCCGTGGATGTCGTCGGCGCCCGGCAACAACAAGCCCTCGGCCTGTGCGCGGACCAGAATGGAACACAGGCGGGCATGGCTGTACTGGACGAAGTAGACCGGATTTTCCGGATTCTGTTCCACCACCCGCGCCAGATCGAATTCAACCACGCTTTCCGGCGCCCGGGTCAGCAACATGAAACGCACGGCATCCGATCCGACCTCCGCCACGACCTCCCTCAACGTCAGAAACGAACCGGAGCGCTTGCTCATGGTCACTTCGTTGCCGTCCCGCACCAGCTTGACCAGATCGTACAGGACAATCTTGAGTTTTGCGCGGTCCAAGCCCATGGCCTCCACCAACGCCTGCATGCGCGGCACGTGCCCTTGATGGTCCACGGACCACACATTCAGGACGCGGTCAAAGCCCCGCGTCCGCAGCTTGTCCCAGTGGTAGGCGGCATCGGCGGCGAAATAGGTGGGCGCACCATTGCTGCGAACGAGCACCACATCCTGATCGTTGCCCTCGTAGCGGCTGGCGGCAAACCACACGGCTCCTTCCGCGCGGTATACGGCATCCTGGTCGACCAGCCTGGCAATGGCAGCCTCGACCTGGCCGCTCTCATGCAACCCTTGTTCGGAGAACCATTGGTCGAACTCGATGCCCAGCAGCGAAATTTCGGACCGCACATCCTCCAGCACGATGTCCAGGGCCGGCCCGCGCAGGGCATCGGCGGCTCCCTCCGCGTCCGCCAACCAATCTGTTCCCAGGCGCTTGCACGCCGCGGCCGCGTATTCGTGCATGTAGGCACCCCGGTATCCGTCTGGCGGGAATTCGGCCCGTCCGCCATGCAGTTGCACGCAGGCGGCCAGGAGCGACTGCACGAACAGATCGAACTGGGCGCCGGCATCGTTGACGTAGAACTCCCGCTGCACCGAATACCCGCAGGCTTCCATGACCCTGGCCAAGCCGTCACCCAACACGGCATTGCGCGCGCCGCCAAAATGCAACGGACCGGTGGGATTGGCACTGACGAACTCCACCTGAATCCGCCGCCCCTGACCGACTTCCAGACGCCCTGTTCGGGACGGGTGCAGAACCGTGTCTGCCATGCGGTCCCAGAACCAGGCGGGAGCCACCTTCAGATTGAGGAACCCAGGGCCCGCGACATCCACTTCGGCGATGGCGCCATCCATGGGCAGCCGATCGGCGATGCGCGCCGCGACATCCCGCGGTGGCAGGTTCACACCGGACTTGCGCAACGCGGCAGCGGCGGTTAGGGCGACGTTGGCGCTGAAGTCCCCGTGGTCCGGGTTCCGGGGCCGGTTGACCTCGAACGCGAGGTCGACCGGGAGATCCCACTTGTGTTCCGCGTTGCAGGCGGTCAGAGCGGCGGCCACCCGATCCCGTATTTCCTGCCGCAGGGTCAGGGCCGCCATGTTTGCTCCGGGAAAGTCATACCGGGGTCAGATCCCGCCAATTGGTTCCTGTCTCGACATCGGCCCGCAAGGGCACCTGCAGCGAAAACGCCTGCTCCATCTCCTGCTTCACCATGGACGCCGTCCGGGCCAACTCCCTTTCGGGGACTTCCAGCACCAGTTCGTCGTGCACCTGCAGCAACATGCGGCCAGCCAGGTGCTGGTGCTTCAAGGCACTCTCCACACGGACCATGGCGATCTTCAGAATATCAGCAGCGCTGCCCTGAATGGGTGCATTGATGGCCGCGCGTTCCACTGCACGACGCTGTTGCGGAGGCAGCTTGCCGCCCTGCAACTCCGGAAATAGCCGCTTGCGGCCGGTCAAGGTGGTGACATGTCCGTCGCGCGCCGCGGCCCGCCGGGTGTCTTCCACCCATTGCTCCACCTTGGGATAGGTTTCGAAATACCGGGTCAGGAACTCCTCGGCTTCTGCGACGGACATTTCCGTACGCTGACTCAAACCAAAGGCGGTCGAGCCGTAGACGGTGGCGAAATTGATGGTCTTGCCCAGATCACGCTGGCTGCGATTGACCTCTGCCAACGGCACGCGGAACAGTTCGGCCGCCGTGATGGCGTGAATGTCCTGCCCCTCCTGGAAGGCGCGCATGAGCCGTTCGTCGTCCGCCACATGGGCCAACACCCTGAGTTCAACCTGACTGTAGTCGGCGGCCAGCATCACGTGTCCCGGCTCCGCGATGAAAGCCCGTCGCAGACGCCGGCCCTCTTCCGTCCGAATCGGGATGTTCTGCAGGTTGGGATTGTTGCTGCTCATGCGGCCGGTGGCTGCGCCAGCCTGATTGAAGCTCGTGTGCACGCGATCGGTTTCGGCATCCATCATGGCCAGCAGGTTGTCCACGTAGGTGCTGCTCAGCTTGTGCAACTGCCTGTATTCAAGAATGGTGCCAAGACCTGCGGCCTGCCGCTCGGTCAGCGTGTCCTCGCCCCTGAGCCGAACCTCCAGGTCCTCCAAAACCCCGGCCGCCGTGCTGTAGTTGCCGGACTTGGTCTTGCGCAGACCCTTCGTAGGCAGATCGAAGCCACCTTTGTCGAACAGGACCTGGCTCAACTGCTGCGTGCTCCTGACATTGAACTCGCGGCCGGCCAATTCGTACATGCGGGCCACCAGCGCCTCCAGTCGCTCCCGGTATTCCGCCTGCAGTTCCAGCAGGTAGTCTCGGTCCAGCCTCACGCCGCGTGTTTCCATGTCCGCCAGGATCCGCACCAGCGGAAATTCGACATCGGCGTACAGCTGCCACAGGCCGCCGGCCTTGAGTGCGGACTTGAGCCGGTGATACAGCGCCAACGTCTGAGCCGCATCATCCGCGGCATAGACCGCGGCCTGCTCCGGCTCGACCGACGCGAACGACCGCTGGTTGCGTCCCGTACCGATCAAATCGGTGATGGGCTGCATGTCCACGTCCAGTTCCCGCAGGGCCAGATCCTTCAGGCCAAGTCGGTGCTGGCCGGTATCCACCGCATACGCCATCAGCATTGTGTCGTGCAACTTGCCTACGATCTCGAGGCCGTTGCCGCGAGCTACCATCAGGTCGTACTTTGCATTGTGGGCTGTCTTGGCCACCTTCCCGTCGGCGAACACGGCTGCCAGGGTATTGCGCACCAGTTCCCACGGCAACTGGCTTCCCGTCTCATGTGCGATCGGAATGTAGGCCGACTTCCCAACATCCCAGCTCAGTGCCAGGCCCACAACGTCCGCCGTCAGACCATCGACGCTGGTGGTTTCGAAGTCGAAGGCCATGTTGGCGCATGCCTGCAATGAAGCCGCCAGTTCCTGCAGCTGCGCTTCGGTGGTAACGGAGACGTAGCCGGCCGCGCGGTCCAACCGTTCCTGCTCCGCAGTCGACATCAACGGCGACCGGCCGTCGTCGAAAAGGCCGCCCTGGCCGACCAGGAGTTCGTTGTACTGGTTCAGGGTCGACTGAAGCCCAAGCTCCTTCATCAACTCGGCTAGGCGCGCGTGGTCCGGCTGCAACGGATCCGCGTCCTCCAAGTCGAATTCCACCGGCACGTCCCGGACAATGCGCACCAATTCCAGGTTGCGTTCCACCTGCTCGCGGTGCTCCGCCAGATTCTGCTTCAGCTTTTTGGCGGTAATGCCTTCCAGGCCGGCATATAGGCCTTGCACGCTTCCGAACTGCCTGACGAGTTTGACCGCGCTCTTTTCACCAACGCCCGGCACGCCCGGAATGTTGTCCGAACTGTCCCCCTGCAAGGCCTTCATGTGCACAAACTGCTCCGAACGCACGCCAAACCGCTGCTCGACGGCCGAGCTGTCGTAGATGTCGTTTCGACCCCGGCTGCGCGAGGAGGTGTAGATAACCCTGACACGGTCCGTTGCCAGTTGGAACAGATCGCGATCGCCAGTCTTGATCAGAACGTGCATGCCGGCTGCTTCGGCCCGGGCGGCCAGCGTGCCAATGACGTCGTCCGCCTCGTAGTTGTCCACCGTCAGTGTGCGAATGTTCATGGCATCCAGCACCTGGTGGATGCGGCCAATCTGGCCCCGCAGATCGTCCGGCATGCGTTCGCGGGTGGCCTTGTAGGCCGGAAAGAGGTCGTCCCGGAACGTTTTCTTGGGATCGAAGGCAACCACCACCGAATCCGGGTTGTGTTCCCGAATCACGGCGATCAGTTGGCGCAGGAAACCGAACACGGCCCCGGTTTGTTCGCCTGTCCCGCGCACCGCCAGATTGGCGCGGCTCATGGCGAAATAGGCGCGATAGGCCTCCGAGTGTCCGTCGATCAGGACACAAGTTTCCATGGGAGACCGAACCGTCAGCGCTCTACCGTCAGCTCGCCCTGGTCGACAAGCTTGCGGATGGCGGGTTGTTCAAGGAGGGACGCCATCGTCTGCATTCTGCGCCCGGCGTCAAGCCGGCAACGACCTGTCGGCAACTCCAGGATGAAATTCCGCTTGGACGTGTTGGCGAGCGTGACAACCTCACGCTTGTCGTGCGTCCACGTCAGTTTGTCGCGCCTGCCCTTCATGTCGTGCCCGATGCCTTGTCTGGATGCACGCCATTCTAATCCAACAGCAGGCGCCGGCCCGATCAGATGTGGCCCGGCCTGGCGTGTTCCGAACTGCCGGGCCGAATGCGACTCCATCGGCCGCGGTGCCATCGATCGCGCCAGGTGTGCCACACAACGCTTCCGAACCCCAGCAGGCCCAGGAGGGCAACCCAGCCGATCGCCGGTGCCCGGACGTGGATAGCGGTCCCCAGAACCAGTCCGGCATACAACAGCAGCAGGATTTCCGGGACGAGCATGCGGTTTTCGAGCGGCCAGGGATCCCGGACGTAGGCCTCGGCCCCAGCGGACCGGCAATCCGACTTCGGGGTGCGCAGGAATTCGCTGTGCCGATGCCGTGCGGCCTCCCAAACCGCCACCGAATTGCTCCAGCACAACCCGACACCGGCCAGGAGCAACACGCTGCAGGTTGCCGCGAGGTCCCAACCCACCGGTCGTCGCAGGCGCCACTGCCCGGCCGCAAGCAGTGCCAAGGGACCGAACGCGCCCGGAATCAGCCATGGCAGCCAGCGCGGGAAGTCGGCATCCAGAGCCAGGAGTGGCCCCGTCAGCAACAACCCCGCCAGCAACAAGGGATGAACCAGATAGCCGGCCATGTGGAACATCGCCTGGATCCGATGCCATGGCGGCCGCCGTCCCGAACGCAGGACGGGACCGGCCAACCGCAACAAAGTCTGTACGGATCCCTTGGCCCAGCGGAACTGCTGGCTGCGAAGGTCCGCCCAGCGCTCCGGCGCATCCGCAGCCACCGCCACCGAATCCAGATACCGCCCTTGCCAGCCGGCCAACTGAGCCCGATAGCTCAGATCGAGGTCCTCACAGAGGCTGGCGGTCGACCAGCCGCCGACCGCGGGATCCTCGAGGCACTGCCTGCGCCAAATGCCGCCGGAACCATTGAACGCAAACCAGTGGCTCTGCAGGCACCGGGCTCGCGTCTCCACTGCGAAATGGCCTTCGAGCGCCACCGTGACGGCATCCGTCAATCTGGACCGTTGCCGGTTGGCAGATGTCCAACGGGCCTGGACAAACCCGCACCGTTCCCGTCCCGGTTGCAACATGGGAGCCAGCACCGCCTTGAGAAACCGAGGGTGCGGCTGAAAGTCCGCGTCGAATAGGCACAGGAAATCGCCCGTGGCCGTGCCCAAGGCCGCCCGGAGAGCCCCCGCCTTGTAACCGTCCCGCTCGGATCGCGGCAGCAGGTCGATATCCACTCCCCGCTCTCGCCAATACTGAACCCGCCCCTCCGCCAAATGCCGCGTCCGGTCTTCGGAATCGTCCAGGACCTGAATCTGCAGCAGGTCGTGCGGATACTCGAGCCGGGCACAACAGTCGATCACCCGTCGTGCGACATGTTGTTCGTTGTAGAGCGGGATCTGCACCGTGACGGCTGGCCATGGGCCGTCCGGCATATCCGTTCCGCCGGCAACCCGCCGGACATGGCACAAGGCGCGGACGGCCAGCCACAACGAGTTGAAACCGTAGCCGGCCAGGCAAATGCCAATGCCCGACCAGGCCGCTGTCAGTGCAAACGCCAGCCAGGTATACCCAAACACCTCTTTCACGGAATGCCTTGCCGAATCGAACCCGCCGGGACGGTCCCGGAGGCGGGTTTTCGCACGGGCTGGCGATCGCCGGTCTGCGCCGCAGGCCTATTCGTCCTCGTCCTCCGCCTTGTTGCCCTCGATGACCTTCGCCACCAGGTGCTTCGGAACCTCCTCATAATGCAGAAAGTCGATCTCGTAGGTCCCGCGTCCCTGGGTCATGGATCGAAGGTCCGTGCCGTACCGCATGATCTCGGCAAAGGGCACCTCGGCCTTGACCACGGAGCGGTTGGTTTCCTGTTCCATGCCCAGCACCCGGCCGCGCCGGTTGGTCAGGTCACCCATGATGTCGCCCATGCAGTCCTCGGGCACGGAGATGTCCATGCTGTAGATTGGTTCCAGCAACGTGGCGCCGGCTTCGCTGGCCGCCATCTTGAAGACCTCCCGGCCTGCAATCTGAAACGCAATGTCCTTGGAATCGACAGGGTGTTCCTTGCCGTCGAAGACCACAACCTTCAGATCGACGGCCGGGAAGCCGGCCACCACCCCTTCGTCCATCACCTGTTTCACGCCCTTCTCGATGGAAGGCAGGTACACCGAACTAATGGCGCCGCCATAAATCTCGCTTTCGTATTCGAAACCGCTGCCCCGGTCGAGCGGCTCCACCCGCATGTGGACCTCTGCAAATTGCCCGGCTCCGCCGGACTGCTTTTTGTGCCGGTACTGGGCTTGGCCAACCCGCGTGACCGTTTCCATGTAGGGAACCTTGGGAGTTGACGCCAATACCCCGACGCCGAAACCCGATTCCAGTCGCTTCAGGGCCACGTCCACCTGGATTTCGCCGACGCCCTGTATGACTGTCTGCTTGGTTTCCGGAATGTTGACGATGCTGAGGGTCGGATCCTCCTCCGCCACCTGACTCAGGGACTGGCCCAGCTTGGCACTATCGGCCTGGGTCGCCGGGGACACCGCCATGCTGAACAGCGGATTGGGGTACGTTGGCAGAACCACGTCCGGCTCGCTGTCCGCATCGTACAGGGCCTGACCGGACTGCACCCCGGTGAGCTTGGAGACGGCACCGATGTCGCCGGGGCCGATCGCGTCCTGGTTGTCCAAGTCGTTTCCCTGTGCCGCATGCAGGTTGACCAACGGTTCGGAGGCTGGGGAACCGCTGCATTTGACCATGCCGCCCTTGGCCAGGGTCCCGCTGAAGACCCGAACGTAGTTGATGCGCCCGCGGTACCGGTCAATGATGGTGCGAAAGGTCAGGGCCAGTGCAGGTGCGTCAGATCCCGATTCGGGCTGGCCACCATCCACCAGCGGCAGTTCCGCCTGGTCTGCCCCCGGCGCCACCTCGATCATCCGGTCAAGCAGGGAGTGCACACCGATGCCGGCGGTCGCGGAACACACGAACACGGGAACGATGGTGCCGCCGGCCACACCCGCGGCAAGGCCCTGTTGGACTTCGGCCGCAGACAGGTCCTCGCCCTCCAGGTACTTCTCCATCAGTTCGTCGTCGGATTCGGCAGCCGCCTCCACCAACACCATCCGGGCTTCCTCAATCTCGTCGGACAGGTCGTCCGGCAGATCCGATGTCTGACCACTGTCGCCCATCCAGGCGGCCTCCGCTGCCAAGTCCACGATGCCCCGAAAGTCGAGCGCCTGTCCGATGGGCAGGTGGAACGGCACCAGCATGGCCCCGGGACAGGCTTCCTCCAGGCTCTCCCGGGCACGCTCCCAGTCGGCGTTTTCGCGGTCCATCTTGTTGACCAAAATCGCCACCGGCTGGCCTTCGGCCTGAATCCGCGCCCACGCCAACTCGGTACCGACCTCGGCCCCGGCTACCGCATCCACCAGAATCAGGCTCATCTCGGTTACGGAGACACCGCTGATCACCTCGCCCAGGAAACTCGGGTCGCCGGGAGTGTCCACAAGATTGACCTTGCTGCCGTTGTGGACGAGCGAAGCCGCCGCCAGGCTGAGCGAAATGCCGCGGGCCTTCTCCTCGTCGTCGAAGTCGCACACCGTTGAACCGTCGGCCGTATCGCCCATGCGGGGAATGGCACCACTGCGATAGAGCAATGCCTCCACCAAAGTGGTCTTGCCGGAACGGCTGTGCCCCAGCAGGGAGATGTTGCGAATGTTGGACATCGGAAATTCAGCCATGCAGCCTCCCGCAATTCGGCCTGTGAGTCGGCGCACCGGCACCGGGGATGATTGACGATCCACCTTGAGGGCGTAAGTCCGGAATTGTAGGGTCTGAAGCAGACTTGATCAATTACGGACGGGTGGGTTCGAACCTGTTTCCAACCGGATCCAATCTGCCGGAACGCGATCCCGTTTCCGAATGTCGGCCATCAGGACCGATACAGCTCGCGCACGATTATCTGCTGCTGGATCTGGGTCGTTCCTTCGTAAATCTGAAAGATCTTGGCATCGCGCATGAGCTTCTCGACCGGCTGGTCGACACTGTAGCCGACCCCGCCAAATACCTGAACCGCGTCGGTGGCGCTGGCCATGGCTGCCTCCCCGCAGTAGGCCTTGGCGATCGCCGCTTCCCGGGTGTTTGCAGCTCCCTTGTCCCTGAGCCAAGCAGCATGGCGAACGAGACCGCGCCCGGCCGCTACGCGAATGTCCATGTCCGCCAACATGAACCCAACTCCCTGAAACCGGCTGATGGTCTGGCCGAACGCGCGGCGACGGCCGGCATAGGCCACGGCCTCGTCCCGCGCCCGCCGCGCCAGGCCCACGGCCTGGGCGCACAGAAGCGGCCGGCTGGTGTCAAAGGTCTGCATGATGGTCAGGAAACCGCTTCCGCGATCGCCCAGCATGTGGGAATCCGGCACGGCACAGTCCTGAAACTCGATGCGCACGGCCGGAGCTGCCCTCTGGCCCATCTTGGGGATGGGTTCACCGCAAACAACGCCCGGGGCATCCGCACGCACAAAGAAGCAACTGAGACCCTCGTGGCCCTGATCGGGATCGGTGACGGCAAACACTGCCAGCCACGCGGCGGCGTTGCCGCCGGTAATCCACAACTTCGTTCCGTTGAGCACCCACCTGTCTCCCTGCCTGGCAGCGGTCGTCTGCAAGGCGGCCACGTCGGACCCCGCCTCCGGCTCGGTAACGCAGAACGACACGACGTCGCGCTCGGCCAGGATCCCCGGCAGCCAGGCTGCCTTTTGGTCTTCCGATCCGGCCAGCAGCAACGGCAGGAGCCCCAATTCGTTGATGGTGAGGGCCGTCGAGATTCCGGTGCAACCGTAACCAAACTCCTCGTTGCCGATGGTTGCGTCCAGCACGGACAGGCCGCGTCCGCCGTATCGGACCGGCACAATCCGGTTGGTCAAGCCGGCCTCGGCGGCCTGCTCGAACAGCGGACGGGGATAGTCCGCAATCCTGTCCCATTCGACTGCAGACGGAATGATCAATGCCTTGGTGAATTCCCTGTGCTGTTCCTGGATCTTGTGCTGCTCGGCGGTCAATTCCAAATTCATCGGCGGGTTCCCATGGGCTGCGACTTGGCTGAATGTAATCTAAGGGCCGGACGGGGACCAATGTCGGTGGCAAACCCTAGACCCGGTCCAACGGTCGGGATGTGCTTCGCCTGCCAGGCGGCATCCTTCAGGCCCACCTCTTTCCTGGATTCCTTCTTGGCATTCCCATGACATCGATTCTGTACACCGAAATCCACTCGCAGCCGGATCGGCTTAGGACGTGCCTGCGCGCGAATCTTACAGCCCTGGGTGAAGTGGCTACCCGGATCAAGTCGGCCGGGATCACGTCCTTCACCATGGTCGCCCGCGGCACGAGCCGCCATGCCGCCCTGTATGGAGCATATCTTCTGGGTGCCCACCAGCACATGCCGGTGCATTTGTTTCGCACGGGCATGGCCGCTTTTCTGGGGGTTCAGCCCCTGCATCCAGGCACCTGCCTGGTCGGCATCAGCCAGTCCGGCAGCGGTCCGGACCTCAACGCCATCCTGCATCAGGCCGTGCGCCGGGCTGTACCGGTGTTCGCCCTGACCAACAACGAAGATTCGGAAATGGCCGGGTTGGCCACCCGGCACATCGCGTTGCAAGCGGGACCCGAGCGCGCCATCGCGGCCACCAAGTCCCTCGCCAACCAACTGATGTGCCTGGCTATGCTGGACCACTGCCTGAACATGCAAAAGGCATCCTACGAGGATTTGCTCTCGATTCCGGGTCACGTGGAAGGAACACTCTCGATTGAAGGTCCAATCCGGACGTTGGCCGCCCGCCTCAAGGACACCGACTGCTTGTTTGCGGTGGGCCGCGGGTTCAATCATCCGGTCGCCTGTGAAGCAGCCCTCAAGCTTCAGGAGGTCTGTTACCTCCCGACGGTTGCCTACACCAGCGCAGACTTCATCCACGGCCCCCAGGCCCTGCTCGAACCCGAGCGCGAGCTGCTGTGCCTCGATGCCGGGCCCGAACCCAATCCCCAGTTCAGCGACATCGAGGCGTTGGCGCACCGCGCCGGAACCCGGGTCACCGCCATTACCAGCGATCCCGGACGTTGGTCCGGGCCGACCACGGTCATCGAGCTGCCGGGTACGCGCGAGGCGCCGAACTGGCTGGCGCCGTTTCCCGCACTCGCCGCCTGTCAGTTGCTGGCCTACCATTTGGGCCTGGCCCGCGGATTGGACGTCGACTCCCCGCGCAACCTCAAAAAGGTCACGCTGACCCGTTGACCGTCTTCGACGAGCCGGGTGTTGCCGACCGGCGAGTGGATCCGGACCGCGGGAATTTCGAGTCGCCGGCGGAGATCGAAGTCAGCGCGGTGCGGGGCGCGCCAGGGGAGCGATTTCGGGGTCCAGCAGGTCCACGAGATCACAGGTAGCCATGCAAACCTGCCAACCCCTCGCGCCTGCGCTGACCACCACACGGTCATGGTCCAGGGCCGACACGTCCAAGAACATTCGGCACCGTTTTCGGTACAACCCCACGGGGCTGATGCCGCCCGGCTCCATTCCCGACCAGCGCTGTGCCTCGGACCTTGTGGCCATCGCGGCCTTTCGGACCCCGGCCAACCGGGCCACCACCTTGAGGTCCAACTCCGCGGATCCCGGAATTAGGCACACCAACTTGGCACCGTCGGGCTGCTCCTCCGCAACCAGGGTCTTGAACACGCGCGCCGGGGGCAACTCGAGGGCCCGGGCGACCTGGACCGCGCTGTGCACCTCCTCGCTCCACGTGTACTTGAGCATGTTGAAGGCGATGCCGGCACCATCCAGGATTCTGGTGATGTTGTTCCGAAATCGCTGCTTCGAGGCCATGGGATGCCGATGAGATTCCCGTTAAGTGGAGCAGCCGCCTGCATGGCACAGGCGGCTGCCAACCGGGTTTGAGGCTCTCCGGTCCGAAACCGCCGGGCCGCGGACGGGACTCGGTGGGAAGGCGGAAGCCTAGCTGAAGGTAATCGTGATGACGGCGTCCACCTCGTTGACAACCTGAGCCCACAGGGCGGCCAACTGCAGGGACTCGGCCATGCCTTCCATGCCGGGCATGGACTGCAACAGGGCCAGCACGTTGAACAGTTCGCCGCTTGACGTGGACAGCAGCGGCAGATCGTTGCCGTTGACCGACAGCGACAGTCCGTCAGCCAGGGTTCGGACCCGCAACTGGCTGATGCCCATGCCGGTAATGGTAGCGACTTGTTCGACCGGGATGGACTGGGCGGCACCCAGGGCTTCCATGGCCGCGGCATCCAGGCCGCCAATCGTCACGGCACCATCCGCGTCGACGAAAATCGGGACGTTGATGGTCGGCGTCTGCTCGACGCCCGACAACAGCCACTGGGCCACGTTGTCTTCGGGGTCCATCGCGGACTCTTGCATCACCGGAATGGTATCCGTGCCCGCCGCCGGCTCGAATTTCGCAATCACGCCAATGCCCAGATTTTGCGCCAGGGGCAGAACCGCCCCCAGCGTAGGCGCCACCCCGCCCAGGGGTGAACCTGTGCCGCCGAGGTCGTCGATGACCATGGCCAAGGTGTTGAGGGATTCATCGTCGTAGGACAGCGAGCCCAGCATGAGCAACCCGTTGACGCGGATAAGAACCCCGTTGGGCGCAACCTCGAGACTCACATGCTGGATGTTGGCGGCCTGCATCTGTCCCACTGTGTCGGCGCCAATGTTGATGCCCGATCCGCCGATCAACTCGCCGAGGCCAACGCCACCGACGCTACCGTCGCCGTTGGCATCGAAGTCGATGACAAGAAACGGCAGGTCAATCGCAAGTTCATCTTCCCCGGCCATGGCAGCCGTGGCACCGCCGCTTGGTCGGGACAAGCAGCCAGCCGCCAGCAACGACAACATGGCGAGAACCCAGAGAATTACCAATTTGCGATGCATGGACTTCATCCTCCCTGCTGCAGACGTTGCGGCAGCAATGACGTTTGGAATGGCAACGAATGCTGGAAACCTGACGGGTTTCGAATGTGAATGGCAACAACAAGCGCGCGCGTTCGCATTCCCGGCCCGTCGCGCCCTGACTCTACCAAAGCCCCGCGGGGCTATCGGCTTGCCGGAGGGCGGTACGGGGCCTTAGGGAAGCTGTCTGCGACCGCGCTGCCGGGTTTGCCCGGCGGCTTGTTCCGCCTTGCGCTGCCGGTAGCGGAGGGTCGCCTCTTGGCGCGAGGCGTAGCGCCTCCGTTCGCGCGACAACCAACGGAGAGGTTCTTGGCCGGTGTCCACCAGCCGACCCGACACCACGTACCCGGTGTGGGCCGTCATCTGATCTTCCGGACGCAGGCGATCGGGCACCGGCTTGTACCGTCGCACCAGCACTTCCTCCACCCTGAGATCGGCACAGCCGGTTTCCTCGAGTGACCGGACTTGCCGGGAGACCTGATTGGTAGTGGGCAGAAACGCCGCCACGACGGACCCCGGCTGCACCAGGGACCGGACAGTCCCGAGCACCTGCCACGGTTCCCGCATGTCGAGGAGCGCGGCATCGGCCGGCTGTTCCAACACACATTCCGCCAAGTAGCCCAGACGGGCGTCCACCCAGCGCACCAAACCCGTGCGCTCAAGGTTCCGCTGGGCCCGTTGGTACATTGCCTCGTTCTGTTCGCAGGTCACCACGCGGCCATGTGGCGCCACGGCCCAGGCCAAGGCCGTCGTCATGACGCCGCTGCCGGTGCCGGCTTCGAGAACAACCGAACCGGACCGGATCCCGAGCCGCTGGACCAGGAGGGCGGCATCCTTGGGATAGATGACCTGGGTCGCCCGTTTCAAATGGAGCATCAAGTCCTCCAAGCCCGGTCGCAGCACAAGATAGGACTCGCCGCTGTGGGCCATGCCCTCGGTACCCCATGCCCTGCCGATCAGATCGTCGTGTTCGATGATGCCAATGTGGCAATGAAACCGCCGGCCCGGCCGGGGTACCAGCAGAAACCGCTTCTCATGTTCGGTCAAGACCAGGGTTGGCTCGCCGGCCCTGACCAGATTTGATGCCAGCGGAACCTCGGATGCGGCAGGGAACGAGGTTGCGCGCCGGGAAGTCGCCAAGTCATTCACACCGCATCCTCCGTCAAGCGTCGGTAGAAGTGGTCCAGGTACAAGGCCAGTTCGGTCCAGTTCGGCACCCCTTGAACTCCGACGTCCTCGCTGCGCGGTGACGATTCACCGCATGCATCGGCAACCGATCGGGCGAAGTCCTCCGGCGAGGCGTGCCCCGGCACCGACATCACCCCCGGTACGGCGCGATACCGCTGCTGCTCACCGACGCCGGAAACCACACAAGGCAGGCCCAGTTGGTTGAGATCCAGCAGACGCACGCTGCACTTAGCCATGTTGTCGACCGAAACCCGGGCCGGGGCGATGGCACAGCGAGCGGATGCGGCCGCCTGCAGCACCTGCTCCCGCGCCAGGTAGCCCAGCCACTCCACCGAACCATGGCCGCTGCCTTTGCCCAACACTGCCCGAAAGGGAAGATCGAGTCCCGGAACGATCGGCTTGCCGGCAACCAGCAATCGAACACCCGGCAGGCTGCCGGACAGGGCCGACCAAAACCGGGACATCCAGTCGACATCAACCTCGGTGAACCGCGTGAACCAAAGGATCGCCGAATCTCCGGCAGTCCTCCGACTCGCCTCGGGGGGTTCAACCGCCCATCCGTTGGGCAGATACAACACGGGGACACCCGGATTCAGGTGCCTGACTCTGCGAACCAGCCATTGGCTGGCCGCGGTTGCCCCGTGGCAATGCCGCACGCCCCATTCCTCCTGCCAGGCCAATGCGGTGCGCACCGCCAGGCGGTGGGTAGCCGAAGGCGACCACGCCTGTTCCCAGTCGTCGACATCCAGCACAATTCTGGTCGTGCCCAATCCTCCGGCCGTCAGTGCTTGCCCATAGGCCAGGAATTGGCATGCGCCGGCATGCAGGCGCGGCTTGACGATGTGCAGCACGTCCGGTGCCGAGGCAAGCACCCGTGCCCACATACGAAGCACGGTACCGGCCACTCCGCCTGTCAGTTTCACCTGCCGCACGCACACCCCTGCCACCCATTCGATTCCGGGTTTGCTCCCGGGCGTATCCCATGGCGGCACGAGGACTTCCACGTCGTGGCCCAAGGATGCCAACCCCTGCGCCAGGGGCAAGGCTCGGGATCGGACCGTGGCCTTGGTCTCGAGACCGAACGGAGCGGCAAACAGAATGCGCACTTGAAGTCAGACCGACGGGTTTTGAACGCGTTGCACGGGGCGCCTGCCCGAACGGATGTGGTTTTCATCCGGGCCGCAGGAGGATCCCAACCGAAGTCGGGAGTATAGAATAGGGGTTCACACGAGGATTTGAGGAATGTTCCCACAATGACCAAGTCCAACGGCCGCGACCCGTTCAGGGACCTGCTTGAACAACTGCAGCAACGCGAACAATCCGAGCAGGCCAGCGGCAACGGGAATCTCACCCCGGCGCTCGAGGGTGGCAGCAACGATCCCGGCAACGGCGACGGAGAAGAAGTCATCAGGGAAGAAGGCCCGCAATTCGGGGGCCGGCGCCTGATCTGGTCAGTGGTTCTGTTTCTACTCATCATGCTGAGCACGCGCCTGCTCGGCTACTTTACCGACTGGCTGTGGTTTGACAGCCTCGAGCTCACATCCGTCTACGTGACGCGCATCCTGGCGTCCGGCACCACGTTCCTCGTCAGCGGCATCCTGTTTTGGCTGTTGCTGGCGGGCAACATCTGGTTGGCATCCCGCATCAACCGGCGCACCGAGGGTTCGACGCTCGACAGCACGGCCCAGGAGATGGTCGGCTTCCGCGTCACCCCCCTGCTCTATGTCGGTTCCGCCATCCTGGCCGTCATGTCCGGCTTGGCCATGATGTCCCTCTGGGAGGAAATCCTGCTCTACCTGAATCAGGTGGAATTCGGGCTGGCGGATCCGATCTTCAACCGGGACGTTGGGTTCTTCGTGTTCTCGCTTCCGATCTGGCAGGCCGTGCGCAGTCTGTTGCTTACGGCTTTCGTCTTTGCCCTGATCGGCACCATGTTGGTGAACGGCTTCAACTGGCGGCAGTGGTTCGAGGATCGCCGAGTCAAGACCCACCTCAGCCTGCTTGTCGTCGCGATCCTGCTGTTGCTTACCTGGCAGTACCGGCTGCAAAGCTTCGACCTGGTCTACAGCAACCGGGGTGCCGTCTTTGGCGCGGGCTTCACGGATGTCAACGCGCAACTGCCGATTTATCAGACCCTGTTTTTCGTTACGTTGGCCATCGCTGCACTGGTTCTGGTCAACATCTTCCTCAAGTTTGCCTGGAAGGTGATCGTCTACGCACTGGGCATCTGGGTTGTAGTGGCCGTGCTGGCGGGGAACTTCGTCCCCAACCTGATCCAGCGGTTCGTCGTCAATCCCAACGAATTCATTCGCGAAGAGCCCTACATCGAGCACAACATTGCCCTTACGCGCAAGGCCTACAATCTGGACACGCTGGAATCGGTTGCCTTCAACGCCCGCGAGACCCTGACGCTGGACGACCTGACGCGTGAAAACGAAACCATTGCCAACATCCGCCTGTGGGACTACCGCCCCATGCGGATTTCCTACAACCAGCTGCAGGTCCTGCGCCAGTACTACGAGTTCCAGGACATCGACATTGATCGGTACGTCGTCGACGGGACCCTGAAGCAGGTCCTGCTGGCGGCACGCGAGCTTGACCCGCGGCAGCTGAGCGGCGAAGCCCAGACCTGGGTCAACGAACGGCTGGTGTTCACGCACGGGTACGGCGTGGCGGCCTCGCCGGTGGCGGAAATCACGTTTGACGGCAATCCCACGTTCATTCTCAAGGACCTGCCGCCCAAGGGGTCGATTCCGGTCGAAAAGCCGCAGTTGTACTTCAGTGAGCTCAGCCACAACTACGTCATCGTCAATACCGACACGGAAGAGTTTGACTATCCGAGCGAGGAGGGCAACGTCTTCACCCGATTCGATGCGGACAGCGGCATTCGGATTGGCAACTTCCTCACGCGGCTGGCCTTCACCATCCGGTTCGCCGACACGAACCTGCTCCTGACTGGCGCCATTGGCCCCGACAGCCGGCTTCTGTGGAAGCGCAACATCTACGAACGGCTGCAGGAGATTGCGCCGTTCCTAGTCTACGACGACGACCCCTACATCGTAATCGGCGATGACGGCGGCCTGTACTGGTTCGTGGATGCCTACACGACCAGCTTGCGCTTCCCGTACAGCCAGCCGTCCACCCTGAACCGGCCGCTCAACTACATCCGCAACTCGGTCAAGGTGATTATCAACGCCTACGATGGCGAGGTCGACTTCTACCTGGTCGACGAATCCGACCCGATCGTCACTGCCTACCAGAAGGTGTTTCCGCGGTTGTTCACCGACTTCGCGGAGATGCCGGACGGGCTGCGCTCCCACATCCGCTTCCCGCAGGATCTCTTCACGGTCCAAGCCCGGATTCTGACCGTGTACCACATGACGGAACCGAACGAGTTCTACAACCGCGAGGATGTCTGGCAGTGGCCCCAGGAGTACTTCGACAACCAGCCGCGGGAGATGGAGCCGTACTACGTCCTCATGCAGCTTCCAGGCAGCGACCAACTGGACTTCAACCAGATCCTTCCGTTCACGCCGGCCAACCGCAAGAACATGATTGCCTGGTTCGCCGCCAAGAGCAATCCGGACGAATACGGCGAGAAACTGCTGGTTACGTTCGGCAAGGACTCGCTCGTGTACGGCCCCGAGCAGATTGAGGCCCGGATTGATCAGGATCCGACCATTAGTGCCCAGTTGAGCCTTTGGAACCAACAAGGAAGCCAGGTGATTCGGGGCAATCTGCTGGTCATTCCGCTGGGCAACAGCCTCCTGTATGTCGAACCGCTCTACCTCCAGGCGGCAGCGGGCATTCCCGAGCTGAAACGCGTGATTGTGGCAGCCAACGACCGCGTCGTGATGGCACCCAACCTGGGCCTGGCACTGGTCGAAGTCTTCGGTGAAGGCCTCCTGGACGACGAGGTCCTGGCCGACCTGGTGGGCGAAGGGGCTCTCCTGGAACCGAGCCCAGTTGCCGAAACCCCGTCCGAACCGGCGGAACCTGCGGCTCAGCCCCAACCGGACGTTTCGGTACCTCCGCTTGTCGAACTGGAGGGGGCATCGCTGGCTCAGTTGATCGTAGCCGCCAACGACGCTTATGCAACCGCCATCCAAGCACAGCAATCCGGCGACTGGGCGGGTTACGGGGAAGCCCTGGCCAGACTGGAAGCAGTCCTTACCCAGTTGGCGGCAGATGCCACCACAATCCAAGAGGACAGTGCTGATGCCTGACACCAATGCAGTGAATGCCCGCATGGTGAACTGATTCCACGTCTGCCCGCAGGATAAGTGCCTATCCGGACCACCCTGCTACGCGGTAGGCCATGAGTGCGCTGGCCGACTTCGGAAAGGCTAGTGCACCCTTGCGTAAGTAACATGTCTAAAATAGGGGCTGCATGGAACCCCCACAGACATCAGCAGGCGATCATGGCACGCACCCGCGGTTTGACCTTGCAGGCGACGGACCGAGCGACCCTGGAGCAGTGGGCGCGGTCGCAGAGCCTGCCCCACCACCAGGTGCAGCGCGCCCGCATGCTGCTGGGCCTGGCGGCCGGACAGACGCTGGCGGCCGTCGCGGCCGCCGTGGGCACCAGCGACGAAACGGTGGCACGCTGGCGCAACCGGTACCTGGCCGAGGGCTTGGCGGGGCTGGCGGACCGCCCCCGCAGCGGTCGTCCGCCAACCTACACGGACGCGGACCGGGAGGCCATGTGGAAGAAGCTGCAGGCGGAGCCGCCCGACGGCCACACCTGCTGGAGCCTGAGCCTGATGGCCCGGGAGACCGGCATCTCGACCGCCCAGTTGAGCCGCTGGTGGTCGGCGGCCGGGATCCAGCCCCACCGCGTGCGCACCTTCAAGCTGTCCAACGACCCCCGGTTCGAGGCCAAGCTGCGCGACGTGATCGCAGTCTACGAAAAAAAAAGGCACCCGACGTTGTGAGACTGTGCTTCGACGAGAAGCCCCAAATGCAGGCCCTGGCCCGTACCCAGGCCGGGTTGCCCGCGACCGCCGGCCGCCCCGCCACCCGCACCCACGACTACGTCCGCCATGGCACCCTCTCCCTACGGGCCGCCCTGGACCTGGACACCGGTCGCATCTACTATGCCTGTGCCGCCCGCAACCGGCATCAGGAGTTCCTGGCCTTCCTGCGCCAGCTGACACGGCGCTTCCCCACCCAGCAGGTGCACCTGATCCTGGACAACTACTCGCCCCACAAGCACCGCAAGGTGAAGGCCTGGCGGGAGGCCCATCCCCGCTTCCACTTCCACTTCATCCCCACCTATTCCTCCTGGCTGAACCGGGTCGAGTCTTGGTTCAGTACCCTGCAGCGCCAGGTCATGGACCGCGGCTCCTTCGACGACGTGGCCGACCTGCAGGCGACCCTGGGCCGCTACGTGCGGGGCCACAACCGCCGGGCCACGCCTCCCCGGTGGAAGGTCAAGGCCGATGCCATCCTGGCCCAGCTCGCCCAGATCCGCAGAACTTACGAAATGGTGCACTAGCTTCCCGAACATCGGTGGCAAAGGAGTTGGACATTCATGTGGCGCGGGCAAAGGCTTCAACTTCAAGGCGGCCTTGGGACTGGGCTAGCTGACTGAGGTGGCTCGCGACACCAATATTTGGACAACACGCCCGAAAATGGTTGTGCTCCGCAGTTCTCTCGGCGTTTCCCTTCTGGCTGTTGTGTTCGCAGCGGTTGTTCTCGCTGTCGTTGCGCCAGTTCCTCTGAACGCACAGGATAATGCCAGGGACGGCGAGCAGTTCGCATTCGTCTCCGGTCCGGGGGGCTCTTGCGCATTCCGCCGGACCGGTCCGGCCGTCACGGCCATCGTGACAACCCCTGTTCAAAGTCAGGCTTCTCAGATCTATTGCCAAGTGCCTGAAGGTTTCCGTCCCTTGACGCAGGTCTGGCGGGAGGCCACCGCGTATATCGGTGATCCTGGGTCCCCGGAGGCCATCAGGGCCGGCGTAATCAACTACTTCTCGGTTGATCCGGACAGTTCCATCATCGATGGCGGCGGGCACATTGAAAACGCTTCATTTGGGAGCGGATATGCCACCACCGGAGTCAATTTCGAGTTGGACTGGTTCACCGCCACCCATGTGGTGACAGGTGCCTTTGCCAACCTCGAAGAGCACCGGGGAGGGAAGTTCACGTTGGAGCGCGGCGGCCACTTTGTCCGCGCCCGCCTGGCAACCGACCGTTCGCCCGTCCAGCACTGGGCCCGTCAGAAACCCGCGGACATCTTCCGAATACCCGAGGGCTATCGTCCCCATGTGCCCGTTCTTCGCACCGTGGAGGGAGCCGCGGTCAACGGCGACGGAGTGCCCGTGGACCCGCCCCGCGTCGTGGTCTTCGAGATTGCCGTAGCACCGGACGGAGCGGCGCGTTACGTGGACGGGCAACCGTTGGACGATGTGGGCTATCTGGCCTATGAGTTGGACGTGTCCTGGGAGACTGCACCCTCGCCCGACCGCCCGGTGCTCGAGGACCTCCACGCTGCAATTTACGCAGAAACCCGCGACGAGAAGAGTTGGCCATCCAACTGGGGCCGCGGCGATGTGCCGCTGGCCGAGTGGTCCGGCGTGTCCACCGATGCCATCGGCCGGGTGACCCACTTGGAGCTTAGCTCGACTTTGTACAACTTGAGGTCGCAACAGGACAGGGAAAGCAGGCTGGCAGAATGAACCAAATCGTGACAAGAGGTTCATCATGCCCAGCCTGCCGGACCCCATTGTATCGTTGCTGTCGCCTTTCGCATCGCTCTTTGACGCGCGCACCTGGCGCAAGGTGCAGATCCTGCTGACGGGGGTCATTCTGGCCCCCGGGCGGCGCACGGTGACCTCGGCCCTGTATGCGCTGGGCCTGCAGGAGGAGGGCGACTGGGCCCGCTACCACCATGTCCTCAGCCGGGCCTCCTGGTCGTCCCTGGAGGTCAGCCGGGTGCTGCTGGGGCAGCTGGTCCAACACCTGGCGCCGACGGGCCCGCTGCACCTGGCCATCGACGAGACCCTGGAACGGCGCTGGGGGGCCAGGATCGAGGCCCTGGGGGTCTATCGGGACCCGGTCCGCTCCTCCCACGGCCACTTCGTCAAGGCCAAGGGGCTGCGCTGGGTCAGCCTGATGCTGTTGGCCGAGGTGTCCTGGGCCCGGCGGGTGTGGGCCCTGCCCTTCCTGACCGTGCTGGCCCCCTCCCGGCGTTACCACGAGGCCCGCGGCCGCCGCCACAAGACGATCACGGACTGGGCCCGCCAGATGCTGTGCCTCCTGCGCCGCTGGCTGCCCGACCGGGACCTGGTGGTCGTCGCGGACCGGACCTACGCCACCCTGAAGCTGCTGGCCGCCTGCCAGGCCATGACCCCGCCCATCACCTTCCTGACCCGGCTGCGCCTGGATGCCGTCCTGCATGATCCGCCCCCGCCCCGCCAGCCGGGCCAGAAGGGGCGACCGCGGATCGTGGGCGACCGGCAGCCCTCCCTGCAGGCAGTGCTGGCCGACCCGGACACGAAGTGGACCGATCTGCGCCAGCGCTGGCCCGACGGCACCAAGAGACGCCTCCAGGCCGCCACCGGCACAGCCCTCTGGTACCACCCGGGCGAGCCCACCGTCTCCCTGCGCTGGCTGCTCCTGCGCGATCCAAGCGGGTGCCGCGAACCCCAGGCCCTGCTCTGCACCGACCCCGACTGGACCCCGACCGCCATCCTCACCACGTACCTGCAGCGCTGGCAGGTGGAAGTCACCTTCCAGGAGGTGCGCACCCACCTGGGCGTCGAAACCCAGCGCCAGTGGTCGGCGGCCGCCATCGCCCGCACTACCCCGGCCCTGCTCGGTCTCTTCAGCTGGCTCATCCTGGTCGCCCACCGCCTGCGCCGGGAGCGTGCCTTGCGTCCCCGCCGAGCCGCCTGGTACGTCAAGACCGTGCCCACCTTCTCCGATGTCCTGGCCTGCGTCCGACACACCCTCTGGACCCGGCTGCCCCTTTTTTGCCTGTCGCCGGCCACCCCCGACATCCAAAAACTTCCCCAGCCGCCGCCCGCACCCCTGCTGGCCGCCCTCTGCTACTCGGCCTGACACGCGCCCGCGCTCTCCGTGACCGCACGGACTTTGTACAAAGTCGAGCTTAGAGGGTGTTGGGAAAGTGCCCTCAGACCGAGGCGAGTCGCTTGAGCATGCACCGGGCCATGGCGATGTGGATCCAGGATTCGGAGGAATCCACGCGGCCCTCGTAGTCCTTGCTCAGGCGGCGATGGCGGCCCAGCCAGGCAAAGGTGCGCTCCACGATCCAGCGCTTGGGCACCACCTCGAAGCCCTCCGCATCGGGGTCGCGGCGGACAATGTGCAGGTGCCAGGTCCCCTGCGCCTGCACCCAGTCGCCCAGTTTGGGCCCCTGGTAGCCGCCATCGCCCCAGACCACGCGCAAGCGGGGGCAGTCGTCCTGCAGGCGGTGAAGGACCGGCCGGGCGCCGTCCCGGTCCTGGATGTCGGCGGCCTGCACGACCACCTTCAGTGGCAGGCCCAGCGTGTCCACGACCAGATGGCGCTTGCGGCCCTTGACCTTTTTGGCGGCGTCGTACCCCCGCACCCCTGGCGTTTCCGTCGTTTTCACGGACTGGCTGTCGATGATGCCTGCGCTGGGCGAGGTCTCCCGGCCCTGGGCCCGGCGCAGCTGCCCCCGCAGCGCGGCACAGATGCGTTCCCACCGACCGCTGTCCCGCCAGGTTCGGAAGTACCAGTAGACCAGGGTCCAGCGCGGCAGGTCGTGGGGCAGCAGCCGCCACGCACAACCGGCCCGCAGCACATACAGGATGGCATTCACGATTTCGCGGCGGGGCACCTCGATGGGGCGTCCGTACGGGCAGGGGCCGGGCAGCAGGGGGCGGATCCGATCCCACTCGGCATCGGACAGGTCGGTGTCATAGGGTTGGCGTTCCATGAGGGAGCCATGTAGAGTGTGACGGGGCACGCAGGGCGAGCTGCGTTGTAAGGCAAAAAGCATCTTACTCTGCGTTCCCTCCCTTGCCCCTTCCCAACCGCATTTCCCAACACCCTCTTAGACGATTTGGCGCCTATGGTGCCATGCCGCCGTCGATTGGCAGGCTGGGTGCATTGAAAACGCTTCATTTGGGAGGCGGGGAGGCCAGGGAGCAGAATTGGCTTCGGGTTGCACCTGAAGACTTGGCTTCACTGACGCGGCTGGAAAGTCTCAACCTAGACTGGCTACCGGTGACCGGAGCGCTGCCGCCCGAATGGGCCCAGCTGACCAACCTCAGGACATTGTTGTTGCGGGGAACCGGATTCACCGGGCCGCTTCCACCCGAATGGTCGGAACTGCGAAGGCTCGAGGTACTGGACTTGGGCCAAACTGCGGTCAGTGGCCGCCTCCCGCCGGAATGGAGCGGCATGCAGAACCTGGAGCGGCTGGTACTGAGTAGCCCGCACCTGGAAGGTCCGCTGCCGAAGGGGTGGGCCACCATGCCGCACCTGCGGGTGCTGGACATCCGCGGCACTCCGTTGACCGGATCCTTGCCACCCGAATGGAGCCGGATGCCGCGCTTGGAGCATGTGCGTCTTTGGCACACAGAGTTGGATCCGCTCATTCCCGCCGTCTGGGGCATGAACAGGTCGCTGCAATTCGTGCATCTGGAAAACCAGAGTGCCAATCTGCCATCGCTTCGTCAGGAGTACCTACGGGGTTTGCTCAATGCTCATGACTCGGAGCCGGGACGGGAAGAAACCAGGTGCCGGGACGGCCATGTCTCCTACGTATATCACTGCAACGGCACGGAAACGGAGTGATGCCCGGCGCTTTGGTCAAGAAACCATGCCAGCCAACGTAATTGCTCCATGAAAGGAGAAACCGGGCTTGCACCCGGCTCCTCCAACCATCAACGACCCCGAAAGGATTCGAACCTTTGACCTTCTAGACCGCAACCAGATGCTCTAATCCACTGAGCTACGGGGCCGCGCCTCGTTGGCACATTTGGGAACCCAAGGTTCCATGTCTGGCGGGGAGGGAGGGATTTGAACCCTCGAGGGTTTGACCCCTACCCACTTAGCAGGCGGGCGCACTCGGCCAGACTATGCGACCTCCCCACGTCGATTCCATTGGCTGCCAGGCGGGAGGAGAGGGATTCGAACCCCCGGCAGCCTCTCGGCTACAGTTGTTTTCAAGACAACCGCCTTAGTCCACTCGGCCATCCTCCCGGGCCGTCGCAGGGGCGCTCGGTCCAAGTCCAGGCCCGGTGGCCGCCAACGAGCGCCCATTATAGGCACTGCCGGGTGCAAGTCAACAATGAGCGCCCGGTTGACGCGCACTGTTTGCGATCCAAGGTCCGGCGACCACTATGCCGGCGTGATTGCGGACAGGCCGCCCATGTACGGTCGAATCACCTCGGGCAACCGCACGGAACCGTCCTCCTGCTGGAAATTTTCCAGAATGCCGATGATGATCCGCGGCAGCGCCAGCCCGGAACCGTTCAAGGTATGCACGAACCGAGGCCGTGAGTCGGCATCCGGCCGATACCGGATGCGGGCCCTGCGCGCCTGGAAGTCCCGGAACCAGGAAACCGAACTGACCTCAAGCCATTCGGCACAGCCGGCTCCCCAAATCTCCAAGTCGTACTTCTTGGCCGCCACAAAGGACAGATCGCCGGTGGGGATGGCAATGCGGCGGTAGGCCAGGCCGAGACGCTCCAACATGGATTCGGCCGCAAGGGTCAATTCCTCCAAGGCCTGCGCCCCGTCCTCCGGGGCGACAAACTTGACCATCTCCACTTTCTGAAACTGATGGACCCGTTGAATGCCGCGCGCATGCTTGCCGGCATGCACCTTCTCGCGCCGGAAGCAGGGGGTGTTCGCAACATGGCGGAGTGGCAAGTCGGCCGCGTCCAGGATTTCTTCCCGGTACATGTTGGTGACCGGCACCTCGCCGGTTGGGATCAGCCAGTAGTCCTCCTGATGGTCGCGAAACAGTTCGTCCCCGAACTTGGGCAGGTTGCCGGTACCGACCATGCAGTCGGTCCGGACCATGAAGGGCGGATAAACCTCTTCGAATCCGAACTCGGACACGAGGACATCGAGACTCCAAGTGATCAGTGCACGCTGCAACTGCGCTCCCACGCCCCGCAGCATGTACTGTCGGCTGCCGGCCAGCTTGACTCCCCGTTCCAAATCGATGATTCCCAACCCTGTCCCCAATTCCCAGTGCGGCTGGGGTTCAAAGTCGAACTCGGCCAGTTCGCCGTGGGACTTCAGTACCGCATAGTCCCCTGCGTCCAGGGAAACGGGTATGTCCGGTTCCGGCAGGTTTGGGATCTGGAGCATGGCGTCCTCCAAGCTCTCCTCGACCCCCGCCAACTCCCCTTCCAACTCGGAGATGTGGCTGTTAATCACGGCCATCCGCTGGCGCAGGCTCTGGGCCTCATCCTGCCGTTGCGCCTTGAACAGGGCGCCAATCCGTTTGGAACCCTCGTTTCGCTCGCGTCGGTACTCCTCAACCTTTGTCAATATCGACCGGCGACGCGTGTCGAGTTCCAAGGCTTCCTCCCAAGGGGCATTCTCCGCCCCGAGCAAGGCCATGCCCGCCGCCAAAGCCTCGCGGTTGTCCCGCATCCACGCAATATCAAGCACGAAAATCCCCCCGCCAACACCCGGAGTCGCCGTCAGAACGGCGGATTATATCCGCCTAACGGTCCCGGAACGTTCTTGCCAGGCGCGCGGTCGGTTCGCGCATCCGGTTGTATCCAGGCGTTCAGGCAGCCTCTGCGGCCAAGGCTTCGCGCAACTCCTCGTCGCGCGCAACGGTCTGCACCGGCATCCGCTGCCAGTAGTACTGCAAATCCGGATCCTGCCAACCTTCGTAGATCTCGTCCCAGGCCAGTCGTCCAAAATGAGGTTCCAAGCCATCCGACACGATGGGCTTGGACAAGGCCGAATACCGGTAGTCCACCGAAATCCGGATCCGATCGCCGCTGACGTTGGGCAGGGCCTTGTGCACGGTGTGGGAGTGGAACAGCAGCAAATCCCCGACCTTGTAGTCGATGGTTTGCCAGCCGAAACCGAGCTCGTCCGTGTCGATGCCCATGCCGCCGGCACCTTGGGCGTCGTGCACCCTGTACAGTCCCTGCCTGTGGGAACCGCGCAGCACCGTCAACCCGCCCAGCGGGGCCGGACAGTCCATCAACGGAAACCAACCCGTGTAGGTTTCGGCCACGCCCTGAATCAGGGGAAGTCCTGATGGGGAGGGGTCGCAAAGTATTCGGCCTTGGGAAAGCTCAGGCGACCGATGTTGCGCGGGTGCACCAGCACCGGCTCGCCCAACATGCGGGCCAAGGGATCGACGATTGAGAAATCGTGAGCCAAGGCGTGGAACGCCTCCAGCTTCTGCAACGGATCGTAGACGGCCCAGAACCGGTCCTCCCCCTCGGTGATGGGTGGATCCACCAGGATGTTGCCCTGTTCATCCACCCATGCCTGTTCGATGCACAGGGCCCAGATTTGGTCGTACAGGTCTTGGATTGCATCTGCCGGAACCCGGTTGCGGAAGAACAGGAACCCGTCCTGCTCCATGCGCTCCCGCAACGCGGGACCGTCATGTGCCAATGGCTCTGAATCAAAGAATTCCGTGGTCGTATCCATGTTTAAACTCTCCACATTGGTTCACCGAAATTGGATTCCATCGCCGGATTTCCGGTCTCACACAATTGCCAGCTCGATGTCCAACAGGCGAGCCAGCTTCTGCAGGCGACTGGTCTGATCGCCCACCCCGAGCGCCACATGATGGGTGGGGCCTTCGGCTGCCCACCGGGCCATGAATTCGGGAACATCGAGCGCGAAGCGGATGCGTGAATTGGTGTTGCCCACCTGCAGCGTGGGTCCCGGTTCCGACAATCCGTGGGCGGCAATCATCTTGAACCGGCCGTCCACCGTCTGGCTGACACACAGAATCGTAACCGGACCCAGCTTGACGTTGAACTGTACCGAGAGCCCGTAGCCGCGCTTGCCGTGGAACAGGCCCAAGCCGCGCAGCGACGGCCTGCCTTCGCTGATGGCAACATGGCCGGGACCATCGTGTCCCATCAGCAAAATACGGTCGTTGAGGTCCATGCCGTAGAACTCGGTGAACGATCCTCCGGCCCCCAATCTGTCCATGATCAACATGGCGATGCAGGTTTTCAAATCGCCTTCGCCGGCCGCCGGGATACCGCGACCGGTGAGCAGCGAGTTGCCGACGATCAGGCTGGCACCCAACTCCTCGAAGTTGCTGCCGTCCAAGCCCCGGTAGTAGTAGGCCAGCCCGTCGAGCCCGAAGTCCTCGACCAGCATGTCCAAGCCACAGGCCACGCGCGCCGACCAGTTCAGCCCTTTGTCGGTAACCGCCATCGAGATGCGGTCGCGGCCGGGAGGCACGAACTCAAACACGTCGCGGATTTCGGTCTCCTTGGTCGCCACCTGGGAATCGGTGACCGCCTCGACCCTCTTGTCGAGATCCTCCATCTCGAGCACTTCGATGTGCAAACCCAAATGGGCATGGGCCATGGTCAGATCGGAATACATGTCCAGCATGCCGGGGTAGGTGTGGCCCAAAAACCCGATCCGACCCCGCGAAAGGCCGTTCTTGACCGCGGCGGCCTTGATCCACTCCTCAATCTCGAGGAAGGCGTCCGTGTGATATCGATCCACGTCCCCGCCGACTGGTTCCAGCAGTCCGGTCACCACATTGAATTGGATACCGCTGCGTGCAAACGCATTGGAAATCTCGGGGACACTGACGACCGATCCGTTGGCCAACCACTCCCCGGTGTCCGTCCGCTCCATGTCCATGGCGGGAACCGGCTGCAGGTTGAGGATGAGCACGGGGGCCCGGTGCCGCTGGACCGCGGGCAAAACCTGGGACGACGTGGCATAGGTCCCGACGTAGCAGAGAATCAGATCCACGGCTGCCGCGGCGAATTGATCCCCTGCCGCCTGGGCGCCGGGGGCATCGTCGACCAGGCCGGCGGACACCACCTCCACGCCCATCGCCGCGACCCGGTCTTCGACCGACTTCTGGTACGCCTCCAAACGAGGTTTCATTCCGGGGAACTGCGGCCAGTAGGCCGCCAGGCCTATGCCGAAAACCCCGACCCGGGCCGATCGCATGTTCCGCTCAGGCATCAAACAATCCCCCTGCCTTTCCCTGTTGTCAATCCAGGTGGAAGACTTCCTCCAACTCGACCATCATCTTGTCGGCGTGTTCACCAGCACCCTCGAAGAACGGTGCCATCAAGTCCTGCCACTTGGTGTTGATCTCCTCCTTGTCCATACCCGCCAGGGCAGTGTCAAGATCGTGCGGTGTCTCAAAGTAGCCGAACATTAGGCCGTCTTCGCGCATGAACAGGGAGTAGTTGTGCCAACCGGTGCGCCTCAGGGCCTCCAGCATCTCGGGCCACACATTCTCGTGGTGCCGCTTGTACTCCGGGATCATGTCCTCCTTGACCTTGAGCAGGAATCCAACTCGGTTCATGGGCTTGTTCCTGAATTGCATGGGACTCGGATCGGACGACCCGCAGCTACCCATCTATCTTACAAAGGCGGCCGGGACCCCTCCATCCACGGTCAGCGCGCCGCCGGTGGTGCGGGAAGCCCTGGGTCCGGCCAGGAAGGAGATCGCCTCCGCGATGTGATCTGGGGTCACATTGACCTTCAAGGTGGTCCGCTGACGATAGAACTCCGCGAGTTCGTCCTCCTCGATGCCATAACTCGATGCCCTAGCTTCCCTCCACCCAGCATCCCAAATTCCACTGCCCTGGATGACGGCATCGGGCAACACGCAGTTGACACGAATCCCGGCGGCCCCGCCCTCTGCGGCCAGGCACCGGGCCATGTGCAGTTCCGCAGCTTTCGCCGCACTGTAGACGGATGCATTTCTGCCCGCGTACACGGCGTTCTTGCTCACCACGTAAATCAGACTGCCGCCCATACCCTGTCCCTTCCAGACGCGAAACGCCGCGCGACTCACCTGGAAATAACCCTTGGCCAGGATGTCCATGGTCCTCTGCCAATCGGCATCGGTCGTATCCTCGATGGCGGCGGCGATGGCAATGCCCGCATTGCTCACCAGGATGTCAATGCCACCGTAGGCCAGAACCACCTCTTCCATGGCCCGATCCACGGCTTCAGCGTCGGTCACATCGCACTCGACAGAGATGGCCCGGCCCGTACCATGCCGCTCCCCAATCATGGCGGCTGTCTCATCTGCCGCACCGCTATTTATGTCAAGAATTGCAACGTGGGCATCGTCGGCTGCCAGACGCATGGCAGAGGCCCTGCCGATCCCGGAGCCACCCCCCGTGACAACCACGACCCGTCCCGCCAGTTCCCGTGGCGGAGGCTTGAGGGACAGCTTGTACAGTTCCAAGGGCCAGTACTCGATGCCAAAGGCCTCCTCTGGAGTCAGGCTGACGAACTTGTCCACCGCCTGTGAACCGTTGATTACATCAATGGCCCGGTAGTACAACTGATTGCTGATGTCTGCGGCATTGGCGTCCGCTCCGGTGTTGATCATGCCGAGACCCGGAATCAGAATCACCCGCGGATAGGGATCCGTCATCTCGTCACCGGGCGCGGCGTTGGCCTTGAAATACGCCTCGTAGTCGGCCACGAACCGGGCCATGCCTTCGCGTAGCCGTTCAAGCAGTACGTCGATGTCTTCACCGCGATCCGGGCGCCAGTCAACGAACAGTGGAAGCCGCTTTGTATGCACCAGGTGATCGGGACAGGCAGCTCCAATCTGGGTGGCCGCCTCAATGCCGGGCTGGGCCAGAAACGCCAGCACCTCCGGGCTGTCGTCAAGCTTGAGGATGGCGGGTCTTCGTGCGGACACCAGTCCCCTAACCACCGGCAGGACATGTGTCCACACCCCGGACGACCTCGGATCCGGCAGGCTAACGCCAGCGGAGACAGTCCGCTGCCGCGCCGCAACGTAGTCCTCGGCTTCGGCAATGATCGACAGTGTGCTTTCGTAACACGAAATGCTCGTTTCCCCCCAAGTTACAAGCCCGTGCTTGCCCATCACTACGCACTCGGCCTGAGGGTTGGCGCGCAATCCTTCGCCGATCCACTTGCTCAGGGTGAAACCGGGCCGAATGTAGTCCACCCAGACCATGCGGTCGCCCCACACGTTCGCACACTCCACCTTGCCGTCAGGCAGGCAGGCAAGGCTGATCACCGAATCCGGATGGGTGTGATCCACATGGATCGCCGGCGTAAAGCCGTGCAACAACGTCTCGATCGATTGGCGCGGCCGGTCGAGGGCATGCACCGTGTGGGAAAGGTACTCGACCATTTCTTCGTCCGCCATCTCGTCCCTGGCCATCAGGGGAAGGATTTCGGCCTGGCGCAAACCGGCAAACCCCTGCTCCGTGATCGTCAGGACATCGCTGCCCGAACCCTTGACCCAGAGCACTTCCACGTCGCGGCCCAGGTGGTCCGTTTCCGTCAGTTTGACACTCGTGTTTCCTCCGAAGATGTTGCAGACGGTCCGGTCCCGGCCGAGCAGGTTGCTTCGGTAGACCAGGCCGTCCAAGGCAGGCAGTCGGGCAGCTTCGGCATCGTTCCAAAGGTTGGCAGGCATTGCGATTCTCACTTGGGTCGATGAATCAAAATTGGCAACACTGAATGAACACCGGCCGTTCAGGTACTCGTAGGCAACGGCCGGAAATGCAACGGATTGAGGTCTAGTATGACGGTCGCGGCACCGGGCACGGTGATTTCACCCTCGCCCCGCGGTATCCAGGGCCAGGCTCTTCGCGGACAAGGAGGGACTGAGCGCATCGTCGCCGGCTTTGGCGCATGCTGCTTCCGGCTGCACACATGGACCTCGCTGCAAGCTTCTCCTACCTGTCCCAGCCCATGATCGCATGGCAACTCCCGTGCCGCGTGCGCTACAACCCCTGCAAGGTGCGCAAGGGGAAATTACTCCTGTGACAGAAGCCAGCCTACCAGAGCATCCACGAAGGCATCGCCATAGTTTGGCGAGTGGCTGCTGCCCACACCCATCCAAAGCTCGATGTCGATTCCTTCGGCGCAACCCGATTCCAAGCGGAATGCCTGGGTTTCGGCACCGGCAACATACTGATCCAAGTCGAGGTTAGCATAGGGTTCGAGGGGTTCGGGCCAGTTGCAGCCGGCCCGTTGGCTCCAGCGCATCACCATGTCCTGAGCACCGGCATAGAACGCCGGATCGCGGTCGGCCTCCAGTTCCGGCTCACTTGCGTCGCCTTCATACCGAATCACGGTGTCTGCGGTGCCGTGAATGTGCAGCACGGATATCGGGGATGCACCGTCGCAGAGGGAGTCCTCGACGTAGCTTGTACCGGCCACGCTGGCCACGGCGCGCAGACCGGGCAGCCCCTTGCAAGCCATGTGATACGACATGAACCCGCCATTGGAGTAACCAAAGAAGAACACTGGCCCAAAGTCCTTGATGGTTCCCGCCTGCGCCACCAGTTCAGTCAGATAGGCGACATCATCCTCACCGGATTTGCCGCCTTCGCAACACTGGTCGGTGGGATTCCAGAAGCGATTCCCCTCACCGTCAAGTGTCCCGTTGGGCAGCAGTAGGGCGAAGCCGTGCGTGTTTACACGGTCGTGCAGGGGAATAAAAGTGGTGTGGTCGGCAGAATTCCCTCCGTAACCGTGAAGGGACACGACAAGAGGAGTCTCGCCACCAACAAATGCCTGGGGAATCACCAAAACCGAGCGATCCCCCCGTTCGGGACTATCAACGTAGTAGACCCCGTCTCCGGCATCCTCCACCAACCTGACGGTCCTTTCCAGGATATCGGTCTCCGACAGCGACAACCAATCGTCCTTGTCCTTGGACCACTTGTCCGCAGCCGGGAGGGTCATCTCCGCATTGGAGGCGGCCTTCTCCAGCTCCCGTGTTGGCTCGCCCTTGTCAAAATCTTCGCTCCCACCCCCACATGCAGACAAGACAGCCAGCAGCATGCAGACTGCCACTGCACCGAGTAATCGCAGCAACCCCACGGGTGCCGCCATCACGCCGTGGCCACCATGGCTTGCGACTGGAAAATCTGCAGAAGAAGCTGTGCACCGACTTTCCGAAGCGGCTTCACGCCCCGATGCTCGCCGAGCGGTACAACCACTGCTGCTTCGGGCCTGAACGTCCCCGCTCAGGACGCGGTGTCCCATCCTGGTGTCTGCAACAACCGATCCCGGTGCGGGCAAGCACCTTCAAGGCACCGGTTCAGGGACCGGTGCCGGCCCGTCCGGCCGCGGGAAACATGCGTCGTCGCAGGGCTGCCAGTTGCGGGTACATGCTGGGCGGATACAGGTTCACCTCGCCCATCAGGGTAGCCATGACCTGCACCTCGGCTGCATGTTCCATGCGCTCCAGGTGAATCAGGGCCTCGTCCAGATGGCGTCCCAGCGTCAAGCTGCCGTGGTTGCGCAGGATCAGGGCATCGTGCTCCGCAACCAGGTCCCGGATGATCCGCACATCGTCATCCGACGAGGGAAGACCAAAATCGCTGGTCGGAATGTTGCCGAGCACCACCGCCACTTCGGGAACCATCAGCGGTAGGAGCGGCCTGTCGGCCACGCTGAGTGCTATGCAAAAGGTCGGATGGGCGTGGAGGCATGCCTGACGATCCGGGCGAATGCGAAGTGCGGCAAGGTGCATCGGAGTCTCCGACGAGACACTCAGGGACTCGTCCGGCGGTGAAGCCACCACGGTCCCGTCCGGCTGCAATCGAAAGAGATCGTCCTCCGACATGCGGCCCTTGCAAAGGCCGGAAGGCGAAATGACAATCGTGCCGTCCGTCAACCGACCGGAGATGTTGCCGTTGTTCGCTGCCAGAAACCCCTTCGCATAGCCTATGCGGCCCGTTTCCACGATCGCCTGGCGCAGCTGCAACTCCTCGACATCCGGGCTGTAGCGCAGAATGTTCATTGTGGGTATTCCTCCAAATGCCGTCTACTGGTAGCCGCCGGAGATTGTGGAAAGCCCGCGCTCTTCACTGATTTGGGCTTCATAGCCGCTGGCAAAGTAGGCACCGATGGGGTCCACGGGGACATCCATCTCCGTGCGGACCTGAGCCAGGAGCGGACGCACGTCCGTCCGGCTCACTTCGGTCAGCAAATGGTGTGCTTCAAGCACCCGACCTTCCTCCTGAAGTTCCTTCAGGCGTGTCCGGGGCACAAGCTGGGCCTTGGCATAGGCCTCCTGACAGTTTAGAACCGACAAAATCATCGGTGCCAGCTTGCCTTCCACATTGTGGGCCTGATCGATCATGTACGCCACGTTGGCAGCCCCGGTCCGGATGTGTTCGATCTCGCTCTGTTCCGCCGCGACCAGTTCGTTGTAGATGAGGAACAGTTCGTAGGGATTGACCGAACCGACGATCAGATCGTCGTCCGCATACTTGCGGTTGTTGAAGTGGAAGCCACCCAGCTTGCCTTCGTCAAGCAGGAACGTAACGATTTGCTCGATGTTCACCGCCTGGGCGTGGTGTCCCAGATCCACGAGAACCTGAGCCTGGCCGCCCAGTTTCAGTGACCAGGCGTACGCCGTGCCCCAATCCGGCACGTCCGTGCTGTAGAAGGCGGGTTCGAAAAACTTGTACTCGATCAGCATGCGGCTGTCCGCGGGCAGATGCTTGGCCACAACCCCGAGGCCCTGTTCAAACCGCCGCTTGCGCGCCAGCAGCGAGTCCTGCCCCGCATAGTTCGTCCCGTCGGCAAACCAGAGGCTGAGAAGATCGCTGCCGGTCTTGTCCATGATTTCGCAGCACTCAAGGATGTGGTCCAAGCCCTGTTCCCTGATTGCCGGATCGGGGTTGCCGAGCGATCCCAGCCGATATTCATTGTCCTGGAATACGTTGGGGTTGATGGCTCCGATGCGGATTCCCAGTTCGGACGCGTACTGCAACACCGCCGGGTAGTCATTGTCTTCGGGCACGTCCCATGGGATGTGCAGGGCCACCGAGGACGCGATGCCGGTCATGCGATGCACCATCGCGGCGTCCTCCAACTTCTCCCGCGTCGTTTGGGCGGCGCCGGACCACGGGAACGCCTTGAAACGGGTGCCGCTGTTGGCGTAGCCCCAACTTGGGGTTTCGATGTGGTGGTTCTTGATATTGTCCTTGACGGCTTCGACATCCAGACCCTGGTTGGTCATGGACTCGGCCAGCAGGTCCCAGGCAGCGGCATGATCAGACATGGGCAAGTGGTTTTTCCTTGGCTTTGGACAGGTTAAGTGAGGGGGCCGACAGGGATTCCGGGAAGCTATGCGCCGATCGAAACCGGGTGGGCCACAAGATGTTCAAGTTTCTGGTAGCTTGCGTCCCATTCGGCGCGCTGTCCGGACGCGGCGGCGGGTTCGAAACTCTCCAGCGAGGCGGATTCCGCAGATACGGTCCCCATTTGACCGAACGAATCCATCTCGCCATGGGCCACGGCCTGAATCAGAATGTTGCCGGTCGCGGTGGCTTCCGACGGACCGGCAACAACCGGTCGGCCCGTGGCATCGGCGGTGGCCTGATTTAGGGCCGCGTGTTGGGAACCGCCACCCACAACATGGATGGGGCCCAGCTGGCGATCCAGGGCATCCTCCAACCGCGTCAACACCCACCTGTATTTCAAGGCCAGGCTGTCGACGATGCAAGACAAAACCGCCTGCTTTGTCTCCGGTACCGGCTGGCCGCTGGCGCGGCAATAGGTCTGGAGGCGGAGTGGCATGTCACCCGGAGCAAGAAACACTTCGTGGTCCGGGTCCACAATCGACGGGCTGCGCGTGTCCGCCCGGACCATGGCACCGAGTTCGGCATAACTGTAGGTTTCCCCGGCCCGCATCCAGGTTCGCCGACACTCCTGGATTAGCCACAGCCCCATGATGTTCTTGCAGAAGCGGAACGTCCTTTCCACACCACCTTCGTTGGTGAAGTTGCCGGCCAGTACCTTGGCATGCAGCACCGCGTCCGGAACGGTCACGCCCATGATCGACCAGGTACCCGAACTTATCCAGACCGCATCGGGGTCCGACGACGGCACCGCGGCAACCGCGGAACCCGTGTCGTGACAGGCGGGAACGGTCACCGGCACGGCCGGCAGGCCAACCTCCGCGGCGAGATCCGGCAGGAGTGGCCCAAGGGTGTGGCCCGGGTGCACGATGGGTTGAAACAGGCGTTCCGGCAGGTCGAATGCCGCCAGCAGTTCACCGGACCAGTCCATGGTGGTCGGGTCGAAACACTGGGTTGTGGTGGCAATCGAGAATTCTGCGGCCTTGACTCCGGTGAGCCAGAAATTCAGCAGGTCCGGGATCATGAGCAAACCGGCAGCCATCTGCAGGTCCTGGGGGGACAGGCGCTTGAGTGCCAGCAGCTGATACAGCGTATTGAGTGGAATGAACTGGATGCCGGTACGGGCAAAAATCTCGTCCCGCGCCCGAATGCGAAACGCCTTCTCCAGCATGCCGTTGGTCCTGGCATCCCGGTAGTGCACCGGATTCCCCAACAGCCGATCCTGGGCATCCAGCAGGCTGAAATCGCAACCCCAGGTGTCCAGGCCCAGACCCTGAATTGGTTCGCCCAAGTTGGCTGCCTTGCGCAGGCCTTCCTTAATTTCGTGCCAAATCCCAAGAATGTTCCAGTGCAGCGTTCCATGCACGCTCACCGGCACATTGGCAAAGCGGTGGACTTCGGAAAGTTGTAGGCCGCGGTCAGTCAGCCGGCCGGCCATGACGCGCCCGCTGTCCGCGCCCAAATCAACAGCCAGATAGGTCAAGATGCATTCCGTGGTTGGGAGGAGTGGGGTAGGGGATCGATGGTCGGGGCAAACAGCCGGAAACGGGGGGACGGAGATGGTGCAGAACCGATCCGGCATCCCAACAATTCTACCTGTAGGCGGGATGCAGAAACCCTTCGGCAGCTCGGCGAATCGGATCCGGTTCGCCGCTGACACGTTGCCATGCCCAAGGGAGGTGCAATGCCTTGGGCCCCGTCCAGATCCGCTGTGCGCTCGGCGCAGTTGCCCGGCCGGAGTCCAAACCAGTCCATGCGGGCTGACCAGCCGGACCGGTCCTCCTTGGGCCGGGGAAACCGAGTGGAGTACGATTCGGAGACCGCGACCGGACCTGACTGCGCAGGGCGTTGCCGCCAATCGGTCGACTGCAATCCAAGGAACCCAAAATGAGCACAACACTGAAAGTTGGAGTCGTGGGCGTCGGCGGCATCGCGCGGACGCATATGCCGGGTTGGGCCGCGTCGGAGGATGCCGAGGTGGTGGCCGGATCGGATGTGGTTGAACCGGCACTCAAGGAGTGGGGGGCCATGCACGGCATCTCCCGACTCTACGCCGATGTCAAGGACTTGTTTGCCGACCCGGACATCGACATCATCGATGTCTGCACGCCCAACATGTATCACCGGGATCTTTCGATTGGGGGCCTCGAAGCCGGCAAGCACGTCATTTGTGAAAAACCCCTCGCCCCAACCCCGGACGACATCCGTGCCATGATGGCCGCGCGCGACAAGGCCGGAAAACTGCTCATGACCGCACAGCATTTCCGGTTCTCAGGGTTGTCGCAGGCGATGAAAACGGAGATCGCAACCGGCACGCTGGGCAACATCTATCACGGGCGCAGCTGGATGCTGCGTCGGAACGGATTCATTCCCAGTCCTTCATTCGTCGAAAAGAAGCACAGCGGCGGAGGACCCTGCATCGACATCGGCGTTCACGTCCTGGACCTGACCCTCTGGCTCATGGGCAATCCGGAGCCCGTGGCCATCACCGGCGTGTCGGGGGCTCCATTGGCCCATCTGCCCGGACAGTTTGCCGCCTGGAGGCCGTCCGCTCCGATGCCGGACATCTGGGATGTGGAGGACTACGCTGTGGCGTTTGTCCGATTTGACACGGGCGCCACCCTGGTTCTGGAAACCAGCTGGCTGCTGCATCACGACATCGACGGCGAAGACATGCAGATTTGGCTGTACGGGGACAAGGGCGGCTGCCACTATCCGGAAGGCAAGTTCCTGTCCACGAACTACGAAACCAAGCAGATGTACACGCGCACCCTCAAAATCACGCGCGACCAGTTGGAGCCGCACGCACAGGAGGTAGTCGAGTTCGCCAGGGCCATCAAGAACGGCGAACCGTCTCCGGTCCCCTCGGAGCACTCCCTGCAGGTGTTGACCATCCTGGACGGGATCTACCGGAGCCAAGCGGCAGGCAAGGAAATTTCGCTGGTCTGACAACTATGGGGACAACTTCGATGATCACGAACCCACCGGTGCGGGAACCATCCCTGGAGCTGATTGCGGACTATCCCTGCGAAACAGGCGAGGGACCTCTTTGGCATCCGGATGAAGAATGCCTGTACTGGGTTGACATTCCGCCCGGTCACCTGTACCGGTACGATCCCGCCAGTGGCAGGCACGCGCGCGTGTACGAAGCGGACCGGTCCATCGGCGGCTTCACGATTCAGGAGAACGGCGATCTCCTCCTGTTCATGGCGGCAGGCCGGGTCATGACTTGGAATCACGGCCGGACCGAAGTCGTCATACCTCAGATCGACGCGGATCTTGACACGCGGTTCAACGATGTCTCCGCCGGTCCACAAGGCCAGGTGTTTTGCGGGACAATGGCAACCTCGAGAACCGGTCCGGCGGACGGGCGGCTGTATCGGCTCGACCCCGACGGGACACTTGAGACCAAGCTGACCGGCATCGGGACATCCAACGGCATGGCTTGGACACCGGATCGCTCCCGCTTCCTGCACACGGACACAAGGGTCCGACGCATCACATCGTACACATGGAACGAGGCAGTTGGAGATTTCGATCCGGACACGGGCGCGCTCGTGTACGAGGCACCCGAGGAAGTTGACTACGGGCGGCCCGACGGGATGACCATCGATGCCGCAGGCGACCTTTGGATTGCGCATTGGGACGGGTTCTCCGTCGTACACGCCGATCCTGAAGGACGGGTCAAGGAAATCCTGGCTCTGCCGGTCCGCAAGGTTTCATCGGTGACCATTGCCGGACCCGACATGACCGACATGTACATTACGACGGCGGGAGGCAACGACCGCGGCTTCAATGGCACAGATGCCGGCAGCCTGTTTCGCATAACCGGAATGGCACGGGGACAGCCGGAATTCCGTTCAAGGATAGGTTTGGCGTGAAATTGGCCGAGCCAACAACCCGCACCATCCCCGCCTCAACCAAGGCAGAACCCCACCGTGGCGACAGAATTCCAGACTGACTTCCCCTTGGGTGACAACATGCAGGCGGTCGTCTGCCATGCACCGGAGGACTACCGCCTTGAAACAGCTCCGGTCCCGGTCCCCGGCCCCGGTGAAATGGTGCTGGAGGTGGCATCGGTCGGCATTTGTGCCAGCGACCTGAAGTGCTTCATGGGTGCGCCGATGTTCTGGGATCAACCCGGCAAACCCGGCTTCTGCCAGGCACCGATCATCCCCGGGCACGAATTTGCCGGAAGGGTCGCGGCCTTGGGTCCCGGTGCGGACCGCAACGGCGAATTCAGGTTGGGCGACCTGGTGGTGTCAGAACAGATTGTGCCGTGCCATGTCTGCCGGTACTGTCTCCGAGGAAAGTACTGGATGTGCATGAAACACGACATCTACGGGTTCCGGAAACCCACTCCCGGCGCCATGGCCCAGTACGTGAAGTTGCCGGCCCGAGCCCTCAACTACAAGGTCCCGGAATCGATCCCGCCGGCCTGGGCAGCCTATGTGGAACCGTTGGCCTGCGGGATCCATGCTGTCCAGCGAGCCGACATCGAACTGCAGCATACGGTAGTGATCGCCGGTGCCGGACCCTTGGGATTGGGCATGGTGGCAGCCGCCCGGATGAAGAGTCCGGCCCAGCTCATCGTCATCGATTTGAACGATTCCCGCCTGGACGTTGCGCGGGCGTGCGGAGCCGACTTGACTTTCAATGCCTCCCAAGTGGATGTCGTGGACGAGGTCCTGGCCTTGACGGACGGCTACGGATGCGATGTCTACATCGAGGCCACCGGTCATCCCGCCGCCGTGCAACAGGGCCTGGACATGATTTGCAAACTGGGCACGTTCGTGGAATTCAGTGTCATGCGCGAACCGGTGACCGTGGACTGGACCATCATCGGAGACACCAAGGAACTCAATATCCACGGTGCCCACCTGAGTCCGCACAGCTACCCGGTTGCCATTCGAATGCTGGAACAAGGCCTTCTGCCGATGGACCGCATCGTGACACACAACCTGCCGTTGCACGGTTTCGAGGATGGATTCGGTTTGGTGGCCCAGGGAACGGAGTCAATCAAGGTCACCCTCCAGCCTTGACGCCCCGCCCGGTCAGAAATCAAGTACCCGCAACTTCCCGCAAACAACCTGATTAAGTTATGCGCATCCTGCTCACCGACGCCCGATCCCTGCTGAGCACCCGTCTGATTGAATTCCTGAACCGCCGGTCAGGCACAGCCGTGCGGGTTGCGGGCCGCGAGCATCCGGACGTGTCACCCGAAGTCGAGTACCTGACCGGTGAACTGTCGGACCAGCGAATCGCAGCGGAGGCGGTGCGCGATGTCGACGTGGTCGTCCACCTCCTGCCGCTCCGGTTGGCGGATGCTTTCGCAGGAGACAAGATTTCCGAACCCGACGCGATGGATCTCGTAATGCGCGGGACCCGGAACCTGATCGTGGAGGCGGTTCGGGCATCCGTGCCCCGCGTAATTGTGGGCAGTTCACTGGCGTTGTTCGACCGGCATCCTCCGCATTGGGACGTGACGGAGATGTGGAGGCCGCGGCCGTCCCCCGCCACCAGGGAATTGCTGCCCTGGGTCACCGAACTATCGGTCCGCGAACTGATCAGGCTCGGTACAATCGAAGCGATTTGCCTGCGCTTCGGCCACGTGGTGGACGAGGAGGAGATTGAAGGCGAGCCGTTTGATCCCCGTTGGGTGCACGTGGACGACGCGGTCCACGCCATCGATCGGGCCTTGGCGGTGAACCTGTCCCACGCCATCGATGCAGGCAAACCGGAGTGGCATGTGTTCCACATCATGGGACCCGGACCCAACAGCAAAATCAGGCACGGACTGGAAACCGGCATCGAGGAACGATCGACCAGCGGCAGTTCCCCGTTCCACTACGCACCCTCTCGGCGACTTGAACAGCTTGCCGGAGTCTTGCCTGCCAACCCGCCGGTGAAGGACACCCGGCCCTGGCAGGAGATTCTGGCGCCCGCCAATCCCATTCGCACCCGTCCCATACGGAAGGTGGTACTGTTCGGTGCCGGCGGTCCCATGGGCGCCTTTGCCGCGCAGGCCATGATGGACAGCTATCACGTGCGCCTGGCGGACATCGCACCGCTGGACTGGGAAAGTCTCGATCCGGCAAGGAGTGCCCACCACCCAATGCCGGCCTCGAACATCGAGCCACCTCACGAATTCGTTCAGGTTGACGTGCAGGACCCGGAGCAGGTCAGGGCCGCTTGTGAAGGCATGGATGCCATCGTCAACTGTTCCGTACTCCGCGATGACAAGGTCAAGTCCTTCCGGATCAACGCGGTCGGGCCCCTGAACATGGCGCGTGCCGCCGTGGAGTTCGGGATAAGACGGATTGTGCAGACCAGCCCCTTGCTGCACCTGGTCAACGGCCACGGCAGTCATCTCTGGGACTACCAGATTCCGGTCGAGGCAGCCAGCCGTCCCTACGCGTCCTTCTACTTCCTGACCAAGTACCTGGGCAATGAAGTCCTCCATGTCTTTGCCGAGCACCATGGCTTGGAAGTGGCCGTGATGCTCTACTGGGAAATGACCAACCCCGAACGGCCTTCCGTGAAACCTCCTTTCATGGTCTCGTGGCCGGATTCAGGCCGCGCGCTGAAGAGAGCATTGGAAGTACCGTCACTGCCAAGCCCATTTGAGGAGTTCAACGTGAGCGTGGACATGCCCCATGGCAAGTTCGACCACGGCAAAATGCGCCGGGTCCTTGGCTGGGAGCCTCTGGACAACCTTGATCACTTCTGGCAGACATAGGTCCCGGGATTCTGAGCGAGGGTCTGTTCCGTTCGTCCAAACCTGCCGGGCACCCGTGGCGTGTTACCCGTTTGTACGCAAACCAATTGGCGGAAGAGCGGAACGGCCAGCCGCTTCACACGTGACCTGAAACAGAAGGCCGCGTTCCGCTCTCATTATGTTGGTAAACATGACTTGGGGGTCTAGTCCCACCACTGTTCAGAGCCGAAATTGGAAAATCTGATGCCAAGCAGAACGATCCAGTTTGGCCCCAATTGCCTCTCGCTGGACCTCGAGGTTGGCAAAGAGGACAACCACATTCATGCCTTTGCCGGACTGCGTCCAGACACCGGCCAGCGCGAAGTATTTGAAGGGGGTAACTTGGCAGCAGCGTTGGCAAGACTAGATGCCCTCGCCGAGGATGCCTCCTATGTTCTGGGCCATAACATCATCGCATTCGACTTGCCGCACCTAGTGCCGCACCTAGCGGCGACAAAACCAGATTCGCGGCTGCTGAAACTCCCGATCATCGATACGTTGCGCCTCAGTCCCCTTGCCTTTCCTCGCAATCCCTACCACCATCTCGTCAAGCACTATCAGGATGGTGGGCTCAAGCCAGGAAAACGGAAACGGAGCGATCCGGAACTCGATGCTCGACTGGCGCTTGAGGTCTTCGACGATCAGCAGCACGCATTGCGGAATGCCGCGCCGGATTTGCTGGCGGCATGGCATTGGCTGACCACACCGGAACCGCAAGGCAAGGATCAGGCCCTTGACACACTTTACTCCCAACTTCGCAGCTTGTCCCGTCCCACTGATTCCGAGGCCCTGACGGCAATAAACAACAGGCTGGCGGGCATGGCTTGTGCCATGCATGCGCGTGACGTAACGGTCAAGGCGGGGATGGTCAGGTGGCCGCTGGCATACGCGTTGGCCTGGCTGTCGGTGGCAGGCGGCAATTCGGTCATGCCGCCCTGGGTGCGTTATCAGTTTCCGAAAGCCGGCAGCTTGGTACGCCGACTCAGGGACACCGCCTGCAATGATCCTGGTTGCGCTTGGTGTCGTGAGCGCCACGATGCACGCAAGGAACTCAAACGCTGGTTTGGCTTCTCCGATTTCCGTCCGGAACCGGTGGACGATGACGGTCGCCCCATGCAACAGTCGATTGTCGAGACTGCGATGGCCGGAGGGCACGTGCTCGGGATCCTGCCCACGGGCACGGGCAAGTCTCTCTGCTATCAAATTCCGGCCCTATCCCGTTACGACAAGACGGGAACCCTGACGGTGGTGATCTCGCCCCTGGTCGCGCTGATGGCGGACCAGGTGGAAGGATTGGAAGCAAAGGGAATCGGCTCGTGCGTGACGATCAACAGCCTGCTGTCGATGCCCGAGCGATCCAACGCGCTGGACCGGATTCGGTTGGGTGACGCAAGCATTCTGATCATATCCCCCGAACAACTGCGCACTCGTTCCGTGCGCCGGGTACTTGATCAGCGGGAAATCGGCGGTTGGGTGCTGGACGAAGCACACTGCCTATCGCGATGGGGACACGACTTCCGGCCCGACTACCGCTACGTAGGGCGCTTCATCCAAGAGAAGGTGGGGGATGGCCTCGTGCCGCCGGTGCTGTGCCTTACCGCGACCGCCAAACCGGATGTGATCGAGGATGTCGTTCGCCACTTCCGAGACTGGCTCGACATCGAACTGAAGGTGTTCAACGGGGGCACCGAGCGTTCCAATCTGACCTTCGAGGTGATGCCAACATCGGGTGGCGAGAAGTTCGCCCACATTCACGATGTCCTGATGTCATACCTGCCCCCGGACATGCCGGGCGGTGCCATCGTTTATTGCGCGACACGCAACCAGAGCGAGGAAGTTGCCGAGTTCCTACAACTGAAGGGAATCGCCGCAGCGCACTTTCACGCGGGGGTGCCGCCGGAAACGAAGAAGGATGTGCAGCAACGCTTTATCGGTGGAGAGTTGCGTGCGATCGTCGCAACCAACGCCTTCGGCATGGGCATCGACAAACCGGACGTGCGTCTTGTGGTCCACGCGGATATCCCGGGCTCGCTGGAGAACTACCTTCAGGAGGCGGGACGGGCGGGACGCGACCGTGCATCTGCGCGTTGCGTACTGCTGTACACGGCGGACGACACGGAACGCCAGTTCAGCCTGTCGGCTCGCTCGCGCCTCACCAGGGCCGAGATCCACGGCATCCTAAGGGCACTGCGCAACCTGGACCGCAAGAAACGCCTGGACGGCGAGGTGGTGGCAACCGCCGGCGAGATTCTTGGCGAAGATGAGGACAAGGCCTTTGAGCGCGACTCGGCTACGGACGACACCCGGGTGAGGACTGCTGTTGCCTGGTTGGAGGAGGCAGAGTTGCTGACCCGAGAAGAGAACGTGGTCCAGGTGTTCCCATCATCGCTCCGAGTAACCTCGGTCGAACAGGCTCGCTTGAAACTGGACCGGGCACGCATCACGGCAGCTTATCGTCGCCAGTTACTGCGTATCACAGAGGTACTGCTCGGAGCCGGTGCCGATGAAAGTATCACCACCGATGAACTGATGGATATATCGGGTTTGAGCTCCGAAGGCGTGCGGAAAGCCATGTACGACCTGGAGCGGATGGGGATTGCCAGCAACGACACGCCGCTGACCGCGTTTGTGCACAGGGGCGTGGTACGGCACTCGCGCAAACGCCTTGGGCAAGCGCAGGAACTGGAGACCGCCCTACTCGATCACATACGCGAATTGGCGCCGGACTTGGGCAAGGGAGACACTTCGTCACTGCATTTGCGCATTGCCTCACAGGTGCTGCGTGACGAAGGCTTGGCGGATCCCTTGCCGGAACGGCTGTGGCGCATCCTGCGCAGCATCGCCTACGACGGTCGAGGAGAGGATGGGGCTGGGGGCAGCCTGACAGTGCGCAAGCGGAATGCCGAGACGGCGCGAGTGACACTCCTGCGCGACTGGGCATCCTTGGAGAAGGCTGCCGGACTGAGGCGTGAGGCAGGGACACACCTGCTGGAACACCTCCTTGCCTGTCTGCCGCCCGGAAGCAGGGGTAGGGACCTGCTGGTCGAAACCACGCTTGGCAAGCTAACGCAGGCGATTGAATCCGATCCGCTTCTAACAAGCAAGATCAAGAATTTCTCGAAGCTGCTGGATTGCGCCTTGCTGTGGCTGCATGACCAGGAAGTCATTCGCCTCAACAAGGGGCTCGCGGTGTTCCGTCCGGCCATGACCATCCGATCGATACAGCGACGGCGCGACTTCGCCAAGACCGATTTCGAGCCTCTGGCCCTTCACTACAAGGGACAGGTCCTGCAAATCCACGTGATGGCGGAGTTCGCCAAACGCGGCCTTGATGCCATGGGCGAGGCACTGCGGCTCGCGATGGATTACTTCACTTTGCAGGAGAAGGAGTTCCTCCGTCGCTGGTTGCCCGGTCGGGACCGGGAGATCGGGCGTGAGACCACGCCCGAGACTTGGAGAGCGATTGTGGAAACCCTCAAAAACCCTGTGCAACGGAGCATTGTCGCCGACGACCGGGAGCAAACAAACGTGCTGGTACTTGCCGGACCGGGTTCCGGCAAGACACGGGTACTGGTACACCGCATTGCCTATTTGATTCGGGTGAGGCGCGAGCATGCCCGCGGAATCCTTGCCCTTGCCTACAACCGACACGCTGCGGTTGACATCCGCCGCCGTCTCGAAGACCTGATCGGCCACGATGCGCGGGGAGTGACCGTGCTCACCTGCCATGCCCTGGCGATGCGGTTGGCCGGTGTCAACTTCAAGGACCAAGCAGAACGTCCCGCCGACGAGGTATTCCAAGAGGTGATCCGCCGCGCGGTGGATCTGTTGCGTGGCGAGGATCTGCCGCAGGATGAGGCGGCCGAACGGCGGGAGCGCCTCCTGGCAGGCTTCCGCTGGATTCTGGTGGATGAATACCAGGACATCAACGCAGACCGGTACGAACTGATTTCGGCACTCGCAGGACGAACTCTCGACGACGATACAGGCAAGCTCACGCTCTTCGCGGTGGGGGACGACGATCAGAACATCTACGCATTCGACGACACCTCCGTGGAATTCATTCGCCGTTTCCAGGAGGATTACGGTCCCCGGCCCACCTACCTAACCGACAACTACCGCTCAACTCACCACATCATCGCCGCGGCCAACGCGATGATTGAACCGGCGAGGGAGCGAATGAAGGTCGAGCAGCCCATCCACATTGACCGCGCGCGGGCGAAGGAACCACCGGGAGGCAAGTGGCAACAGCTGGATCCGGTTTCACAGGGACGTGTACAGATCCTGTCGGCTGGACACAATCTAGTCTCGCAAGCCCAAACTACCATGTTGGAACTGTTGCGTCTTGCCGACCTGTCACCGGATTGGGATTGGTCCCGGTGCGCGGTGATTGCACGCGAGTGGAGATACCTGGACCCGGTCCGTGCATTCTGCGAAGTACACGGTATTCCTGCACAGATGGGAAATGAGGGATTCTCCGGTTTCTGGTATTTGCGCGAAATCCAAGTGTTCATTAGTTGGCTACGCTGTCGGGAGGTAGGCACTGTCACAGCCGATGCCCTGCGTGATTGGACAGCCGCTTGCGCGAGCAACCCTTGGAACGAGTTGCTGCGGCAAGCCATTGAGGAACATTCCTTGGAAACAGGTGGTGCAGAGACTCCCGTGGATCTCTTTGTCGAATGGCTTGCGGAATGGGGTCGGGAGATCCGTCGGCGTCAGCGCGGGTTGCTGTTACTGACCGCACACGGTGCCAAAGGCCTGGAGTTCGACCATGTGGTGGTCCTGGACGGCAGCTGGAATCGCGTCGGACAAAACGAGCACCCAGACGAGGCTCGAAGACTGTACTACGTAGCTATGACGCGTGCCCGGGAGACGCTCGCACTCGTGCGTTTCGAGGAATCCCATCGATTGCAGGAAGCCCTGCTCGGAAAACCTTGCATCCTGCATCGTGTCGATGCACAGGAATCCCGCTTTGCCGGACTGAATCCGACAACCGAAGAACTGCAATTCCACTTTGTTGAACTGAGTCTAAAAGACGTGGATCTCGGATTCGCGGGACGGCAGTGGTCGCGTCATCCGATTCATGATGCTATTGCCGCTCTGTACCCCGGTGATCTCCTGCAAACACGTATTGTGGCCAACAATCGCTGGGAACTGTTGAACCAGGATGGCTTGGTGGTGGGGAGGCTCGCCAGTAGGTTTGAGCCTCCAGCCAACACACGGTGCAGGTCGGCCAAGGTTCTGGCTGTCGCAACCTGGAGCCGAGAGGCGTCCAAGCCGGAATACCGCAACAGCCTCAAATGCGATGCTTGGGAAGTGATCGTCCCGGAACTAACCTTTGAACCGGACAGTCGGTTGGCTCCGTAAACCAAGTCGCTGCCTTGGAACGGGAGAGCGAATGTGGGTTTCACATTGCTTTCGTCCCCAACTTGATTGGACAACAGGACAATCCGGAATGCCCACGAACCGACCCGTGCCAGTGGCAAGCAGTCCCACCAGAGCCAGCACGGTTCACTGTCAGTCCGTGCCAACCGATCAATCGTCCCAGTCGCGGGCTGAACTGCGGCCCAGAATGCAGAACTGCTCCAACTCGTAGACGCAGCCGTTGGCCGGCTTGGAGTCCGGCGACAGCCAGAATGCGACATGGTGCGCCACCTGGTCCGGGGTTAGGAGCCTCCCGGTGGGTGCGAAGGCCTTGGGCACGTTCAGGTACCAGTCCTCTGGCAATCCCTCCGAGATTTTGAGGGCAATCTCGTTGGGCGACGTACACCAGCCAACGTTCAGTTGGTTGATCCGAATCCGATCCTCAGCCAAGGCATTGGCCATGTTCCGGGTCATCGTCTGCAACCCGCCCTTGGACGCGGAATAGGGCATCAAGTCCGCCTGTCCCGACCAGGCATTGACCGAACCGATGTTGACCACGGCACCCTCGCCTTGGGCACGGAAGTGCGGCAAGGCGGCACGGATGATGAGGGCGGGAGCCCGCAGGTTGACGTAATAGTGGCGGTCAAACGTATCCGCATCGGTCTGTTCAATGGTGGCCCGAGCGGTAATGGCCGCATTGTTGGCCACCCCGTCTATCCGTCCAAACCGGTCAACCGTGTTGGACACCAGTGACTCGCAAAGATCGGGGTCCGCAACGTCGCCCACGGTGTAGACGGCCGCGTCACCGAGTTCCGCGCACAAGTCCTGGGCTGCATGTTCACGTCGTCCGTGAACCATGACCGAAGCGCCTTCGGCCACGCACTTTCTGGCGATCGCCTCGCCAATGCCGGTGGTTGATCCGGTGACAAGAACCACTTTGTCCTTAAGGAGCATCTAACCCTTTCCTGTTGTTGGTGACCAACGACGAACAGACCTTGAGTGCATTGATCAGCGAGTGGGGCCGCGCGGTACCTTGTTCCACGATGTCGAAGGCAGTGCCATGTGCCGTAGTGACGACGGGCACGGGCAACCCGCCGATCACCGTGACCCCGCGGGCGAAACCGAGCAGCTTGATGGCAATCTGCCCCTGATCGTGGTACATCGTGACGGCACCACCGAATTGACCATCCGCAAGGCGTACGAACAGCGTGTCCGGTGGGAACGGTCCATGCACCGGCATGCCTCGCCGGCGGCCCTCTTCGACCGCGGGGCCAATCACCTCCACTTCCTCGTCCCCGAACAAACCTCCCTCGCCGGCGTGGGGATTGAGGCCGGCCACTCCAATGCGGGAGTCCGGCAGGTTCAGGTCCTGCATGACGGCATGCAGCTGTTCGATGGCTGCCAGTACGCCGGGAGCCGAAACCCGGGCAGGGACTTCAGACAGCGGAATATGGGATGTAACGCGCGACGTACACCAGTCGTCGAGGATGTTGATCTCATGGGCCGGAGCCGGACACTCGAACAACTCCGTCAACAGGGCGGCATCGTCGGGATGGCGCGAACCGCCCAGATGCAAGGACTGCTTATGCATGGGCCCGTATAGGAAACCCGCAATCAAATCCCGCGCAACCAGGTCTGCTGCCGTGCGCAGGCTTGCCATGCAACTGGCACCGGCTTCCCGGGACACCGACGCAACCGGAACCTGGTCCAGGTCGCCGCCTTCCGTCTCCAACAGGATCGGACAGTCGATTGGTGCCTGGTCCAGGTCGGTCAACGCAACGGCGGGAAGGTCCGGTTCCGGCAACCGGGCTTGTTGCGCGCCGCGCCCCAGCCACGCGCGGCGGCCAACCACAATCAGCTTGACTTGTGGCGGCAGCGGTTCCGCCAACAACCGCACCGCCAGCTGGGGCCCGATCCCCGCCGGGTCGCCAAGGAGAAGCCCGATGGCCGGTTGCGTGGTCAATTCAGCCGCCAAGGGCTCTGCATCACACCGGGCTCGCTGAACGCAAGGGGAACCTCTCCAGTCACCGACAGACGGGGATGCGCTTCGATCTCCGAGAGGAGGCAGGGACTGGCATAGAAATCGTCGAGGATGAGCGTGTTCTCAATGAACACCAGGCGTGCATCCTCAGGCGGCCGCGCACAGCCACGCATGGAGACATGCAGCGACTTCTCGTCCGACGGCATGGTGATGGGCAGGCTGACCCGGAACATGCCGAAAATCCCGGAGGTGACCGCATTGGTATACGTGGCATGCCAATCGATCTTCTCCGCCACGCGCGCGGTCGTGATGTTGGCCAGACCCAGACCGGCAACATTCCCGTGGGTCTCCTCGGTCAGGTCGAGAACCGTGATCACGGCCACGTCCGAAGTCCCGAACGCCTCCTCCTGGCGCGGAATCATGAGACGGCTCACGATGTTGGTGTCCATGCCGGTGCCGCTGATGTTCTTGCCCATTTCCCTGACCACGAGCACATCGATTTCGGGAAAGGGCAGGCTGGCCATCATGTCCTTGGCCTCCTGCAACAAGTCCGCTTCGGGTTCCAGGCCGACCTGGTCGGAGGTCAGGAACTCAATGCGCGCGGTCTCGTCATAGGCATTCTCAACCGGACAGAGGGAGCCAATGAAGTTGGTGTTGTCGGCGTAGATGCGTGCGGCAGGCGCAAGGTACTTCTGGAAAAAGGCCCCGCCTCCGCCATGCATGATGGAGGCTCCATGCTGCTTGCCCAATCCGATGACGCACATCTTCGACGGCCCGCTCTCAAGATGGCTGCGGAAGTCGGTGTGCGGTTTGATGCGGCTCACCAGGATGCAGTGGTCGGCGGCCATCGAGTCCTTTCCCTGATACAGGATCAGCCCGCCATCCGGGATTTCGCCGATCGGCTCAACCTCCATGGTCGCCCTGATTTCACAACCCGCACTTTCTTCCGTGACCCCGAGTTCCGCCAGCATCGTCTTCTGGCCTTCGGCGATCGCCCCGCCGTGGCTGCCCATGGCCGGAAACACGAACGGCCGGAAGCCGTGGGCCTTCAGCCAGTCGACCGATCCCCTGACCAGCATCGGGATGTTGGCAATGCCGCGACTGCCGGCACCCACCCCGACTACCGCGCCCGGCTTCATGCGGGCCAGCACGCCGCTTTCGTCCCAGGCTTCCAGAACCCGCGCGTGGATGTCCGCAACCTTGACCGTGTCGAATGTCTGGTGAACCGAGAGGACCCTGTCCGGCAGGGGTGCCGGGAAGTCCAGATTCTGGATTTGCTCTATCAATTGCATATCAATCTCCCCCGAAGGTTGGTGGCACCCGGCCCTTTCAGTCGGGATGCCGCTCGCGTACCCGTTGAACAATCTCCTTCATCAAGCCGGCGAAATCGTCCGAGGCGGCCTTGAAGGCATCGCCGGCAATCACCAGTGGCGCCCCAAACACCACGATCTGCGCGCCGAGGTCCAGTGTCTCTATTGCCTGTTCCACGCTCAGGCCGCCCACGGCCTGTACCGGGATGGAAACCGCGGCGACAACCGACTCCAAGTCCTCGAGCGGTGTCCGCTCCGGTTCCAGGTTCCGCTCGTCAAACCCCGTGTGGACGATGATGTAGTCCACACCCATGTCCTGTGCTTCCCTGGCCCGGCCCGGTTTGTCGGGACAGAGCATGACATCGCACATTACCTGCTTGCCGTACCGCTTGGCCATGTCCACCTGAGCCAGAATGCTCGCGTCGTGGGCCTGGCCCATGACCACCACCATGTCGGCTCCGGCCTGGAACATCATTTCCCCCTCAAGACCGGCCCCATCCATGGTCTTGAGGTCCGCCACAAGGGGGGTATCCGGAAACTCACGACGCAGTGCCCGCACACCGTGCAGTCCTTCGGCCAGGATCAACGGTGTGCCGGCTTCAAGCCAGTCCACGCCGACATCGCAGGCGGCATGTGCCATTTCCAGGGCCTCGGGAATGGTGGTTACATCCAGCGACAGCTGAATCAGGGCTCTCGGCATAGCGGCATCCACAACCCTCGCGTTGACAGTGGTTTGGTCAGTTCCAAACCAGGACCGACTTGACGCTGGCCCCCGACTCCATGACCGAGAACGCCTCGTGCCAATCAGTCAACGGATACAGGCCGCCGATAACCGGATCCAGATTGAGTTGGCCGGTCTGAAGCAGCGTCAGAACCCGTTCCCACGTGGCAAAGGTGTGGCTGAAGCAGCCTTGCAGCGTCACCGCCTTCTGAACCAGTGGGTCCAAGTTGAAGTCCAACGGTTGCGGTCCCCAGCCGATCTTCGTGATTTGACCGTTGGGACGCACCATCTCCATGCCGGATTGCAGTGCGGCGGAATGGCCGGTGCAGTCCACCACCAGATCGGCACCGAAGCCGTCTCCCAAGGATCGAACCAGAGCGTGCGGGTCCTCTTCCTCGATGTTGACCACGTGGTCGGCTCCCAGTTCGGCTGCGATGTCCAATCGGGCCTGGTCGGCACCGGTGCCCAACACCACGAGCGTACCGGCACCCTGAATTCGCGCAATCTGCAGCGCCATGATGCCGATGGGCCCCGGACCCTGGACTACCACCAAGTCACCTGCACGCACGTCGGTCTTTTCGACCAGTGCGTTGTATGCCACGCAGCCCGGCTCGGTCAGGGCTGCGTGCTCCCACGACACTGCATCGGGCAATGGATGGAGGATCTCGGGCCGCGCGACCACAATGTCGGTAAAGGCCCCATCGATGAGGGCTCCGTAGCCCAACCGGTTGGGACAGAGGTTGTACGCACCACCTAGGCAGTAGCTGCAGCGACCACACACCTTTGCCGCGGTCTCGCATGTAACCCGGGCTCCGGGAGCCACACCGTCCACGTCCGCTCCCACTGCCACAACTTCACCGCTGAATTCATGTCCCAGCACCAGCGGCAGATTAATCTCCCAACTCTGGTGGTTGCGCCACAGATGAACATCGCTGCCGCAAACGCCGGCAGCACGCACGCCAATCAACACACGGTCGGAAGGGCACTCCGGCTCGTCCGTCTGGCGGATCTCCACCTGGCCGTCGACCAGACCGTACTTGACAAGGGCGTCCATGTCGCAAATTCCCTCTAAAACTATGCGAAGTGCTTGGCACGCATGGCGCGCAGGAAATCGACGCTGCGTCGCATCTCGTCCATGCCGTGCATGCCATCCTCGATGCTCACCCACCCGTTGAAGCCAGCCTGTGCAAGGCGGCCAAATATCGCATCGTAGTCGTTGAGACCCTGTCCTGTGACCCCATGCTGCAGGGCATCGAGATAGCCGATGGAACCGTCGGCCGCCTTGACGTCCTCCAAGGTCGCACCCTCCGCCAGAAACCTGTCGCTGGCATGCATGGTAACCACCCTGGGGAGGACCGCATCCAACAGTTCTATCGGATCATCCCCTGCCACAAAGGCATTGGAAGGATCATACTGGACACCGAAATGCGGCGACTCGGGAACCGATGCCAGAACCTTGAGGAATACCGCCATCTTCTGCGCGAACTCGGGCCAGGTCCAATAGCCGTCCTTGTAGTGGTTCTCCAACGCCAGCACGATGTCCAGTTCGGCCGCGACCGGGAGAATCTGGTCGTAGCACTCGGCCACCCGATCCAGCCCTTCCTGCAGGGACAATCCGGGATAGCGCTGGCCGGTCAGGATACGGCACGCCGTCCCGCGACCACCGAGCAACCTGGCCGTTTCCATCATCCGCAGCTGGTGCTCGACCGCTCGGGTCCGGCATGTCGGGTCGGGATGCGTGAAATCCGCCGACACGCACAGCATGGGCATCGCGTGGTTGCCGCGCGCCAAGGCGTCGCCGATCGACTCGAGGTATCCCCGGTCCAGGGACGCAAAGAACCCTTCGTAGAGTTCCAGCCCTTCAACATCCAGGGCATCCGCCATGTCAATCCATTGAAAGACGTCCATCGTGCGATCGACGCAAATGGCGTCGAGATAGCACTTGGGAAAGGCTGCGATGTGCATGGTGGCCGCTCCGGTAACGTCACGGGATGAGAATGACCTTGATCAGGTCAAGTTCACCCTTGGCCAGTCCATCAACCAGTGCCGGCCCCTCCTCCAGGGGCGCGACCTTTTCGATCAGCGATGCGACATCGACAACCTTTCTGGAAATCGCCTGGATGACCCGCTCGAACTCCGTGCTGAACCCATAGGTGCCGGCCACGGTCAGTTCCCGCGTCACCACTTCCTGCATGTTGACCTCGATCATGAGGTCGCTGTTGCCAATCCAGGTGACGTGGCCCCCGACGCGCACCATGGCGTGGGCCTGCTGTACCGACTTCGTCAAACCAACGGCCTCGATGGCAACGTCGGCGCCGGCCTGCCCCGTCATGTCCATGACGGCGGCCACCGGATCTTCTTCCCGCACGTTGATGGTCACGTCGGCACCCACCGCGCGGGCCAGTCCCAAACGGTGCTCGCTCATGTCGGTGACGATGATCGTGCCGGCCCCGCTGCGCCGGGCGCATTGAAGCGCAAGCAGCCCGATGGTGCCGGCACCGACCACGACCACCGTGTCCATCAACGCGATCGGCGTCCGGCTGATGGCGTGGACGGCGATCGAAAGCGGTTCGCACATGGCCGCTTCGTTCCAGGACATGCCCTCCGGCTTGGAATAGAGCATCGACTTGTGAACGATGGCGTGATCGGCATAGGCCCCGGGCTGGTTGACGCCGACGACCTGGCGCTGGCCGATGCCGTCGTACGGAAACATGGGGGACACGATGACCTCGTCCTCCTCCTCGACGCCCGCGACCCCACTGCCAAAGCGGGACACAGTGCCGCTGAATTCGTGCCCCATCACCATGGGGGGCGTGCGCCTGCCGGTGCTGCCCGTATACCCGTGCACATCGGACCCGCAGATGCCCACGGCCTTGACGTCCACCAGGACTTCATCGGGACCTGGTACCGGAACATCGGTGTCCCGCATCTCCATGTGCCAGGGAGCGGTATAGACGATCGATCTCATATTGGACTGGGGTCTCCTAGGCAAATTGAGTCCAAATTGATTATCGCCCAACCCGGTTCCTGCAGGGCTGATGTTGGGGAGCGGTGGTTGGGTAATCCGGCATGGAATGGCCTGCCCGGCGGCACTGCCCGCTTATAGTTATCCCGCAACACCACCCCTTCGCACACGGCCTGTGCCAAACCAAGGGGTCCGACGAGTTTCGAACACTGCCATGAGCGCCTACACTGCAGAGGCCATCGAACGACAGATCCTGAAACGGCGCATTGCCATCGCGCTGATTATCACCATCCCAACCTTGCTGTTGGTTGTGTTCTACGGCTACCACTTGTATCTGGAACCGCTCATCCGGCAATGCCCCAGGGACTGCCAGGGACTTGACCTCTCCGGAGAGCTGTTGCACGACCGGTCGTTTGCCGGGTTCGACCTGTCCAACGCGAACCTGTCGATGGCACTGGCACCTGACGTGGACTTCACCGACGCAACCCTCTACTTCACCAACTTCACGGAAACCAGCCTCCAACGCGCAAGTTTCGTCGGATCCGATCTGACCGGAGCGTTGTTCGCACGCGCCGACCTGCGCGGCGCGGACTTGCGCGACACGGTTCTCGACGGAGCAAGATTCCAGGGAGCCGACTTGCGGCAAGCCGACCTGCGCGGCGCCCGCATGACATCGGCCGACTTGACCGGAGCCTGGCTCCGCGGATCGACAATAGACGATGACACGGCCCTGAGCGCCCACTGGGCACGGATGTGGAGAATTGTCAACGAGCCCATCGCCGGCCAGGACTTGTCCGGAGTCAGCTTCGCCGATGCCAACCTGCAAGGCATCGACTTCGGCACGGCCAACCTTGTCGGAGCCCGATTCCACAACACAGACCTGCGCGGCGCTCATTTGGCCAACGCCACCATGACTGCGGCAGACCTGCGCAAGACCCGGATTGACGACACAACGACGCTTCCGACCACGGCCATGCTGGTTTGGCGTCTGCACAATCAGGCCCAACTGGACTGGCAGCTGGCAGGCACGGACCTCAGCCGCGAGATGCTGAACGGAGTGGTGCTGCAACAGGCGGACCTCACCGGTGCCGTGCTGCAGGGCACCTCCCTGGTCACGTCCAACCTGCGGGACGCCAACTTGACGGGCGCTGACCTCAGGGACGCCGATCTAACCGAAGCGGATCTGGATCGGGCCATTCTGCGCAATGTCGATCTGCGGGGCGCCAACCTGCATGGTGCCGAACTAGGCCTAGCCGATCTAAGGGATGTCCAGTTGGACGATGCCACGGTGTTGTCGGGAACCTGGCGGACGGTCTGGCGCATTGTCAACCAAGGCGGCGAGGATCTGGACCTAAGCGGTCGTTTTCTGGGCTGGGCCGACCTCGCAGGGGCCAACCTTGCAGGGGCCAATCTGACCGGCACCGATTTGCGCTTTGCCGATTTGACCAACGCCAACCTGGCCGGGGCGATTCTGGTGGATGCCAATCTGGCCAATGCCGACCTCGACGGAGCCGACTTGGCCGGTGCCAACCTAACCGGGGCGGATCTGCGCGGTACCGGTTTGGATGGCGCGCCAGGTTGACCCCTTGCCAAGACCTGGCGCGTCCGCCCGTTGGATTTCCCAGCACGTACCAAGGTCCTGCAACCTCCGTGCAGGGTGGCAGACCTGTACAGGATTGAGGATTCGTCCGCGGGTCCTGCCCTTTGCAACGATCCTTCGCGTTTTTGGATGGGATTGGCTTCAAGCCTTACAATCCCCGAACCCAATCCGCTCCCACAGCGCGCCGCGCTACGGATCCTCGTAGTATTTGCGTTCGAATTCTGATCCGTCGGCTCGGATCTCCGGGTCTGCGCGCTGAACGAGCTTTTTGTTCACTTCCTTTCGGAGGAATTCATGAAGCTGAGAAAGCTTTTACCCTTCAGCGTGTTGCTGTTGGTGTTTGCCATGGTCTTTACGGCCTGCGCGGGCACCCCGGCCATTGAGCCCTCGGCACCTGCCGACTCCGGCGATGCCATGGCCGATGCCGACGACATGATGGAGGATTACTCCAACGCGTCCCGCGCCGATACCCTGATTTTCGAGGTTGACGCCCGCGGCGGCCAGTTCGCCGATCCCGAACTGCACAATCCCTACGTGCCCGGCGGCCTGCGCAACCAAGGCAACCATCAGGCTTCGACCGAGCCGCTGTTCATGCTCAACTACCAGACCGGCGAAATGGAGCCGTGGCTGGGTGAGTCCTTCGTCCCGAACGACACGTTTGACGTCTGGACCCTCAACATCCGCAAGGGCGTGAGATGGAGCGACGGCGAGGCCTTCAACGCCGACGACGTGGTCTTCACCATGAACATGCTGCTGGAGCACACGGAACTGAGCTACGCCGCCGCGCAACAGGACTGGGTCGAGAGCGTCGAGAAGGCTGACGACTTCACGGTCGTATTCAACCTGACGCGCCCGAACCCGCGCTACCAGCTGGACCACCACTCGGTGAAGATCTGGGGCTCCCTGCCCATCGTGCCCGAGCACATTTGGGCCGGCCAGGATCCCCTGACCTTCAAGTTCTACGATCCGGACCAGGGTTGGCCTGTGTGGACCGGACCCTACATCCTGGACACCATTTCGCCGACCGAGTTCAGCTACGTCCGCGACGACAACTGGTGGGGCGTTGAAGCCGGATTCCGGGACATGCCGGAACCCAAGAAGCTGATCTGGATCCGCAGCGCCTCCGACGAGACCGCGGTCAACAACTTTGCCAACGACGGCATCGACAGCCTCATGGACATTACGTTGGGCCAGCTCCAGGCCGTCCAGGCCCAGAACCCCAACGTGGTCACGTGGTTCACCGAAATGCCGCTGGCTTGGGTCCCGGATCCCTGCTCCCGCACGTTCGAGCTGAACAACGCGATTGAGCCGTGGAACGACAAGGACATGCGCTGGGCGCTGAACTACATGGTCGATCGCGACGAAATTGTGGCGATTGCCTACGAGGGCACGACGCTCAAGAACCGCCACCCCTTCCCGGCCTATCCGCCGCTGGATCGCCTGGTCGACCTGGCCGATGCAGCCGGAACCTGGGATGTGGACCAGCTGTTCACGCACTCGCCTGAAATGGCAGCCGAGATCCTGTCCGGCAAGGGCTACACCCGCGACGGTGATGGCTATTGGACCAAGGACGGCGACGAGCTCTCGCTCGAGATTGCCGTGCACGAAGGCTTCATCGAGAAGAAGCGCATCGCGCAGGTGCTCGTCGAACAGTTCCAGCGTCAGGGCATCGATGCCGTGCAGGTCAACCAGGCCGGTCAGATCTGGGGCGACAACTTCCGCAATGGCAACTTCGAGTCCCGCATGGGCTGGCAAACCTGTGGTTCCGTGAACGAGCCGTGGGCCACCCTCGACAACTTCAACACCCGTTGGCTGGTTCCAATTGGCGAGCGCGCCAACAAGAACTCGTGGCGATGGAGCGGTGACAACGCCGAAGCCTTCAGCGCCATTGTCGACCAGATCGGCGCCTTGGCCGTGGGCGACCCGGCCGTAGACGATCTCTTCGTGGAGGCCTCCGCACTGCTTTTCGAGGACCTGCCGGTGATTCCGATTACCGAGGCCAAGAAGATCATTCCGTTCATGGAGACCTACTGGACGAACTGGCCCACCTACGACAACCAGTACATCCACCCACCGACCTGGTGGCAGCACACCCACTACATCATTCACGAAGTCACGGCCGCCCAGTAAGGGCTGACGCCGACAAGTGAAGTGATTTGGATACAGGAGTGGGGGCTTTGAGCCCCCACTCCCGTTCAACCGCGTTGAATTGGCCGCCACCGGGGGGACACGCACATGAGCGAGTTGACACTGGGGTACTTCCTGCGCCGACTTGGCATGTGGCTCCTCACCATCTGGATTGGCGCCACCCTGATCTTCACCATCCCCCGCCTGGCGCCGGGCGATCCCATCACGGCGATGGTGGAGCGCATGATCCAGCAGGCCGGCTACATTGAGAACTCGGCCGACCTAATCGAGGCTTGGCGCGCCCGATTCGGCCTGGACGGCCCTTGGCACGTCCAATACCGAAACTATCTTCTGAGCATGGTGCGGGTTGACCTTGGCTATTCCCTGGCCAATTTCCCCGCACGGGTTACGGACATCATCGGCCGGTCCCTCCCGTGGACCTTGGGCATGGTGTCCATTGCCACGATTCTGTCATTCGGCGCCGGCAACCTGATTGGCGCGTTGATGGCTTGGCGCCGGGTCCCGGCGGCCATCCGCAACATCCTGCCGGTATCCCTGACCTTTACCTCCATCCCATTCTTCATGTTCGGGATCCTCCTGATCTCGTTCCTGGCCTTCAAGTGGAAGATCTTCCCCGCCTTCGGCAACTACGGCCGCGGCGTGGAACCGGGATGGAACCTGGACTTCATCCTCAGCGTGCTCCACCACGGCCTGCTGCCGGTGCTCTCCATCGTGGTCACCTCGATGGGGTTCTGGGCCCTGGGCATGCGGGGCATGATGGTGACCACGGACGGTGAGGATTACATGATTCTGGCGAATGCCAAGGGCCTGCGCTCCCGGCGCATCTTCTGGTTCTACGGCATCCGCAACTCGATGCTGCCGCAGGTCACGGCCCTGGCACTCAACCTGGGAGCGGTGGCCGGGGGTTCGCTGCTGGTGGAACTCATCTTCGGCTACCCGGGCCTGGGCTACTTCCTGTACCAGGCCATCATTTCGGCGGACTACACCGTGATCCAGGGCATCGTGTTCATGCTGATCGTCGGTGTGGCGACCGCCGTCCTGATTCTCGACCTGCTCTACCCGATGATTGATCCGCGCATCACCTACAGCAAGGGCCAGGCATGAGCGTCACCACAGCCGCACCCGCCAACGGAAGCCAGGCATCCTCCCGCCGAGGCCTCAACACGTGGGACTCGCCGTGGCTGAACTTCAAGTTTCTGCTCGGCCTGGCGATGATTGCCATCATTCTGCTGATGGCGGGAGCGGGTCCACTGGGCCTTTATGACACGACCCGGGCGCGGGTTGCCTCCGCGCCGTTGAACCTGCCCCCGGCTTGGACCAACATCGACAACCCGTTCTTCGGCGAGCCCGATCCGGAGTATCCGCTGGGGACCGACAGCGACGGCCGGGACCTGACGGCGGTGCTGCTGGTAGGGGCGCCGCGGTCGTTGCACATCGGCCTGATCGCGGCCGGTGCCGGCATGTTGATCGGAGTGGTCCTGGGCTTTTCGGCGGGTTTCATCGGCGGCTGGTGGGATGCCTTCGTCCGCACCATCAGCGACTCGATCATCACAATTCCCGCACTGGCCGTCCTGATCGTAATCTCGGCCTTCGTCAAGAACCTAGACGTTGTGATCCTGGCCCTCCTGTTGGCGGCCTTCGCCTGGCCCGGACCAACGCGCCTCCTGCGCGCCCAGGTCCTGTCGATGCGCGAGCGCGGCTACGTGCAGATGGCTCGCCTGTCCGGCGCCAACACCTTTTCCATCCTGTTCCGCGAAATGCTGCCGAACATGCTGCCGTACCTGGCCGCGAGCCTGACCGGCAACGTGTCCGGAGCCATCCTGGCCGCCACCGGCCTCGAGGCCCTGGGATTGGGGCCAACCCGCATTCCCACCATGGGCATGACCATCTACCACGCCATGTATGTCTCGGCACTGTTCCGCGGCATGTGGTGGTGGTGGGGCATGCCGATTGTGGCCCTGGTAATCGTGTTCACCGGACTGTTCCTGATGACCGTGGGCCTTGACGAAATCGCCAACCCGAGACTGCGGGGGATCCGCGAGCAATGACCGCAGCGACGACCATCGACCCCGTGGACACCGCCATGGTGGACCGCAGTCCCGCGGAACAGGACACGATTCTGGACATCCGCAACCTGCAGGTCTTCTACGCCACGCCGACCGGCGACGTCCGGGCGGTCGACAACGTGTCCTTCAAGGTGCAGCGCGGCGAGATCATCGGCCTAGTGGGCGAGTCCGGCTGTGGCAAGACCACCACCGCCATGGCGATTTTGCGCCTGGTGCAACCCCCGGGACGCATTGCGGGCGGGGAGATCAACCTGGACTCGGTCAACCTGGCCGACCTGGAGGGAGACGACCTGCGCGAGACCCGCTGGACCAAGCTCTCCTTGATTCCACAGGGTGCCATGAACTCGCTGAACCCGGTCATGCGCATCAGTTCGCAGATCAAGGACACCATTCGCACCCACGAAGGCAGGATCTCCAACCGGGAACTCAAGGACCGCATTCTCCAGCTGTTGCAGCTGGTGGGCCTGCCCAGCCGCGTTTATGACATGTACCCCCACGAACTGAGCGGCGGCATGAAGCAACGGGCCTGCATTGCCATGGCGATCGCCCTCGACCCGGTGCTGGTCATCGCGGACGAACCGACCAGTGCCCTGGATGTCGTCGTGCAGAGGGTGGTGGGCGAAACGCTGTTGGATGTCAAGGAGCGCCTCGGTGTCTCCATGATTGTGATTGGCCACGACATGGGGTTGATGGCCCAGCTGGTGGATCGCCTGGCGGTCATGTACGCAGGCCGCATTGTCGAGTTTGCGCCGGTCGAATCCATCTTCAACGAGCAGTTCCACCCCTACACGCAGCTTCTCATCGAGTCGATTCCGTCGATCAAGGAGAAAAAGCCACTCAAGTTGACCGAGGGGCTGACCCATGACCTGCGCACGCATATGCAGGGCTGCATCTTCCAGCTGCGGTGCCCCCACGTCATGGACATTTGCCGCGAGGAGAACCCGCCCATGCGGGCGCTGCGCAGCCGGCACGAAACCGCCTGTCACCTGTACGACGACGACGGCGTTCGCCTCCACTAGGCCCGGACGCCGTCAGACCGGCACACCCTCGACCGAACACAGAGCCGCGAGACACATCCGCAATGGCACCACTGCTGGACATCAAGAAGGCCACCAAAATCTACGGCGGCGGCATGCTCAGCGCGGGGCCCGTCACCGTGGCCCTGCAGGACTACGACCTGACCATCGAGGAGGCCCCGGCCACCATCACCACCATTGCCGGCGAGTCCGGCAGCGGCAAGTCGACCCTGGCGAACCTGGTGCTGGGATTCACGGACCTGACATCCGGCCAAATCATCTACCGCGGCCGGGATTTGGCGGAGATGACAGCACAAGAACGGATGGACTATCGGAGAGAGGTGCAGGCCGTCTTCCAGGATCCGTATGCCGTCTACAACCCGTTCTACCGCGTCAAGCACGTGTTCGACCTGATCATCCGCAACTTCAAGATGGCCTCGGGCAAGGCCGAAGCCAGGGACATGATCGAGGATGCCCTGAACGTGGTGGGCATGCGCGGCGAGGAGGTGCTGGAGAAGTACCCGCACCAGTTGAGCGGCGGGCAACGCCAGCGCATGATGATGGCCCGGGCCTACATGCTGAAACCCAAACTGATCGTGGCCGACGAACCCGTTTCCATGGTGGACGCCTCGCTGCGGGCCATGATTCTGGACATCATGCTGCGCCTGAGGGACGAGGAAGGCATGTCCTTCCTCTACATCACCCACGACCTGAGCACGGCCTACCAGATTGGGGACCACATCTACCTGCTCTACCAGGGCTCGGTGGCCGAAAGCGGTGAGGCCGCGGCGGTGATTGAGAACCCGAAGCATCCGTACGTGCAACTGCTGCTTGATTCCATTCCGGTACCCGATCCGTCCGTGAAGTGGGGCGGCGACGAGGCCACCACCATCGACGACGAGGAGATGCGAGTCAGTGTGGACAGCGGCTGCCGGTTCTATCCCCGTTGCACGCAGCGGATGGACCGCTGCCTGGAGGCAACTCCCGTGCCCTTCCCGGTGGGGGCCAACAATCACAATGCCTCCTGTTTTCTCTACGACGAGGAAGAAAAAGTCCTGGTCTGACCGTTTGCACATCGCTCAAGAGCCGAAGACGATTTGGTGTATTTGGGCAGGACCATGGGCCCGTGACCACAGGCAAAATCTTGGCGGGGCGCGTCCTGGCAGTCGGGTACGCCTGCTGGGACCTCACCTTCACCGTCGACCATCACTTCGGTCCCGACGAAAAGGGAACGGCGCGGGACCTTGCCCAGTGCGGCGGCGGATTGGCCGCCAACGCGGCCGCGGCATCCGGGAGGCTGGGCTTCGACACTTGGCTGGCATCCTATCTGGGCCGGGACATGTTCGGGGACGCCCACGCCGCGGAACTCGAGGCCCACGGAGTCCATACGGAGCTCCTCTTGCGCGGCGAGGTGCCCACCAGCATCTCCGCGATCATGGTCAAGCCGGACGGCCGCCGCGCGCTTGTCAACCACAAGCTGCCGCAGCCGTTGATTGCACCGGACGCGATCTCCCTCGCCGACTTGCAACCCGATTGTGTACTGGTGGACGGCCGGCAGTTGCCCGTTGCCCACCGGGTGCTGGATCAAGCCGCATGGTTGGGGATTCCGTCGATGATTGACGCCGACAGCGCATCCCGGGACATCCTGGATCTGGCGGTCCGCGTGGACCATGTGGTCGGCTCCGAGCGGTACGCGACCGAACTGGCGGGACTGGCAGATCCGGCGGCTGCAGTTGCGCGGCTGGCCAACGACCGGCAGACGCTGGTGGTGACCTGCGGAGACAAGGGGCTCCTGTGGGCCCGTAATGGTGCGTTCGGATCCATGCCCGCCCATCAGGTTGAAGTGCTGGATACCAACGGTGCCGGCGATGCCTTCCACGGTGCCTATGCGGGTGCCCTGGCCGCGGGCCTGCCCTGGTTGGAAACCCTCAGATTCGCCAGCGCGACCGCCGCGCTCTGCTGCGGTACAGTAGGATCACGCAACGGCCTGCCGCGGCAGGATGCAGTCCATGCCCTCATGCAGGAACAACCCTTGGAATCCCAGCCCATAACGAGGACCAGACCATGACCGCCCGTATTTCCGTCTCTTCATGGACCCTGCATCGAGCCTTGGGGTCCATGTGGCTGGACGGCTTCGATCCCGCCAAGCAAACCCCGCCTGGCCCCGCCCGCGAAATTGATCTCCGGGAGTTGCCCGGCAGGGCCGCGGCCCACGGCATCCGCACCTTGGAACTGTGCCACTTCCACTTCAGTTCCCGCGACGAGGGTTATCTCGCGGAACTGGCGGCCGAAGCGGACACGCACAACGTCGAACTGTACTCAATCCTGATTGACGACGGAGACATCACCGCGCCGGATCCGGCGATTCGGGACAGGGATACGGCCTGGATCCGCGGTTGGATCGACACGGCGGGCGAACTTGGCGCGAGCGCGGCCCGCGTGATTGCCGGCGATACCGATCCCGTGCATGCCAACGGCAACCTGACGGAGGATCCCAACATCCGGCAAAGTGCGACCGCCCTCCAGGAGCTTCATGCCTACGGATCGGAACGGGGCGTGAAGGTTTTCACCGAGAATTTCAAGAAGTTGTCGTTGAAGGCGGATCAGCTGCTGGCCATCCTTGAACTCTGTGACGGCCAAATCACCATCTGTGCCGACTTCGGCAACTTCAAGGGCGAGGACCGCTACGAGGAATTTGCCAAGATTGCGCCGCATGCCACGTCCGCCCATGCCAAGGCCCAGTACACCGACGACGGGGCCATCATCCCGGACGATCTGATCGGCGGCATGCACGTGCTCAACAAGCACGACTTCCAGGGACCGTTTTCTCTCATCTTCGACCAGCCGATGGCCACCGGCAAGACCGAGTGGGACTACCTGGACTTGATGAAGGGCATCGCCGACCAGCACATTCGGGCTTGAAGCCAGCCGGATGCACGGCACGCGGAACGCAGTGCGCGTGGCTACCGGCGACCAGTGCGCGGCAGCCTTTGGGCCGCCGCGTTTTGGCTCATGTGGCGCGGGCCCGCGCCATATGTCACCACATACGGACCAGTTAATTGACTGCGGAGGCTCCCCGTGACTGAAACTCGATGGTCGTTTGATGTGGACCAGGTGGACTCGGCTGTTTACGACATCGTCACCTCCGGACCGGGACCCTCCGGATCCCTGCCCCTGGACGACGACCTGCTCCGCAATGCCCCGTCCGGCGACTTGTTCGGACTCACCCAGAATGCGGGCATGGGCTGGTCCCCGGGCCGACTGCGACAACCCGAGTTCCTGGTTCTTTCAACTCAGGGTGGCCTCAGGGCACCCGATGGGCGTCCGGTCGCCCTAGGCTTCCACACAGGCCACTGGGAAGTGGGGCTGCTCGTGGAGGAGGCCGCCCGCACGATCGCGTCCCTAGACTGCACCCCCTTCGCAGCCTATGTGAGCGACCCGTGCGACGGTCGCACCCAAGGCACCCGGGGGATGTTCGACAGCCTGGCCTACCGCAACGATGCCGCCTTGGTAATGCGACGGCTCATCCGCTCCCTGCCCACGCGCAAGGGCGTCATGGGCGTTGCGACCTGTGACAAGGGACTGCCGGCCACGATGATTGCCCTGGCGGCCCAGTCGAACCTGCCGACGGTGGTTGTGCCCGGCGGAGTCACCCTGCCTCCGGAACACGGCGAGGATGCAGGCAAGGTCCAGACCATCGGCGCCCGGTACGCGCAGGATTTGATTTCGCTGGAAGAGGCTGCCGAACTCGGCTGCCGGGCCTGCGGTTCACCCGGCGGCGGTTGCCAGTTCCTTGGCACGGCCGGTACCAGCCAAGTCGTGGCCGAAGCCCTGGGCATGTCCGTGACCCACTCCGCCCTGGCCCCTTCCGGCCAGGAAATTTGGCGGGATATGGCCCGGCAGTCCGCCAAGTGCCTGGTACGCATGCACGCCGACGGCATCACGATGTCCGACATCCTGACCGAGGGTTCCCTGCACAACGGCATGGTGGTGCATGCCGCGTTTGGCGGCAGCACCAACCTGTTGCTGCACATTCCGGCGGTAGCATTTGCGGCGGGTTTGCCCCGGCCCACCGTGGAAGACTGGAAGAGAATTAACTCGCGGGTACCGCGGCTGGTCGATGTCCTGCCCAACGGACCCCACGGCTGGGTGACCGTGCAGGCGTTCCTGGCGGGAGGTGTGCCCGAGGTCATGCTGCACCTCCGCAACATGAATCTGCTCAGGTTGGATGTCCTGACGGCCACCGGCACCACGCTCGGAGACAATTTGGACCAGTGGGAACGCAGCGAGCGCCGGGAACGGGTCCGGTCGATTCTCGAGGAAAAGGACGGGGTCTCGCCCAACCAGGTCATCATGGGACCCGCCACCGCATTTCGCAACGGCATGACCAGTACGGTGACCTTTCCCACCGGCAATTTGGCTCCGGAAGGGTCCGTCATCAAGAGCACGTCCATCGACCCGTCGGTGCTGGACGATACCGGAGTCCTGCACATGACCGGCCCGGCCCGCGTCTTCACCCGGGAACGGGATGCCATCAGAGCCATCAAGGGTTTGACTGACCATCCGGTGCAGGCCGGCGACATCATCGTCCTCATGGGCCGCGGCCCTGCCGGCAGCGGCATGGAGGAAACCTATCAACTGACATCGGCGCTCCGCTACCTGGATTGGGGCAAGCATGTGGCCCTGGTGACCGATGCGCGCTTCAGCGGAGTCAGCACCGGCGCGTGCATCGGCCATGTCGGACCGGAGGCGCTGGCCGGAGGCCCGCTGGGCCGATTGCGGGAAGGAGACCAAGTCACCATCGAAGTGGACACGCGCAACCTGACCGGCTCGATCAACATGACCGGCACCGCGGACGGAACCGTACTGTCCCCGGGTCAGGCCAAAGCTGTGCTGGATGCCCGCACACCACACCCGGATCTGGAGCCGGACGACCTGCTGCCGGAAGACACGCGTCTGTGGGCCGCCCTACAGAACGCAAGCGGAGGTACCTGGGGAGGGTGCGTGTACGATGTGGACGCCATTGTGGAAGCACTGAACGGTCATACCCGGTAGCCCACGGATGGGGCCGCCCTCCAGATAGCCGGGCACAGGGCCCCCTCTCCGGACTTCGGCATTCTCGCTGACTGCCAACCCGGATTCCGGATGCAACCATGGAGAGGTACAACTCCGTGATCGTCGGACTTACCGGAATCGGTGCCCGACGCCCCGACGCGGCCTCCGGGATCCCTGTGTACGGTGAGGTTGGCAGATCCCATGCAGCGGCCTACCACCAGCATCCACAGACCGAAGTGGTGGGGGTCTGCGACATCCGCCCCGAGGCCTTGTCGGAATTCAAGGAACTGTGGAGAGATGTCTGGCCTGATGTCCGCTGCTACACCGACTACCGGGAGCTGCTGGAACGCGAGCAGCCGGACATAGTGAGTGTGGCAACCCCGGACCACCTGCATGCCGACATCACGGTCGAGGCGGCTCGCGGCAGTGCCCGCGCAGTGTTGTGCGAAAAGCCGATCGCAACCCGACTGGTCGACGCCGACCGCATGATCGAGGTGACGGCCAGGGAAGGGGTCCTGCTATCGGTGGAGCACACCCGTCGCTGGAGCCATGAGTTCCACCTTGTGCGCCAGTTGATCAGATCGGGTTCGCTCGGCTCCCTGCACAACATCGTGGCCAACATGTACGGTCCCCGTGCCATGTTGTTCCGCAACGGCACCCACACGGTGGACATGATCTGCTTCTTCGCCGAATCCGATCCGGAGTGGCTGATGGCCGTCCTGGAACCGGGGTTCGAGGAATATGGGGAATATCTGGGCGACGGGGGCCACGATCCGACCTCCGAGCCGGCAGCCAATGCCTTTATCCAATTCGCCAACGGGGTGCGCGCCTACTACAACAGCGCCAAGTCGAACTTCACCGGCATGCAGTTCGAGCTGCTGTTGGACGACGCCAGAATCGAGGTCTCCGATCGCCGAACCGTGGTCATAACCGGTTCCGGCCACTTGGACTGGTCCTATCGGGATATGGTTTCGGACCGCGCATACGCGATGGTGCACCAAGCCGGGGCAGTGGCCGAACTGGTGCACGTCCTGGAACACGGCGGCACCCTGGCATCACCCGGCACCGATGCACGCCAGAGTCTGGAAATCCTGTTGGCGATGCTTCAATCCCACGTTGAAGGGAACGCGAAGGTCACCATGCCGCTGGCGTGATTCCAAGGCAAGTACGCCTGGCCGCGCATAAACCTGGGCACCGAGGACACAAATGAAACTTGCAACCTACCAATCCGAAACCGGACCCCGTACCGGGGCCGTTGCCGGAGACCGCATCATCGACTTGGCTGCCGCCTTGGATCTCAGCGGCTTGGCCCCTGCAAGCCTGGCCGCAACCATGCAGTCGCTCCTCGCTGCCGGACCGGACGGTCTCAGAACCGCTGCGGCGGCCGTGGAGTGGCATCAGCAGAGCGGTTCGGAGACATCCAGCTTTGACTTGACCGACATGCGGTTGCTGGCCCCCTTGCCCAACCCGGGAAAGTTGATGTGCCTGGCCGGCAACTACGCCGATCACATCCTGGAAGGCGGCGGCGTCTTTCCCGGCAAGGACAAGATGACTCCGCACTTCTTCATGAAACCCACAACAGCCGTGATCGGGCCGGACGCGGCGATTCGCATCCCGGCATCAACAAAGTTCGCCGATTGGGAACTGGAGCTGGCCGTGGTCATCGGCCAGACCGGGCGCGGGTTTTCCGTAGAGGAAGCTCAGGCGGCCATCGTCGGCTACACGATTTTCAACGACATTTCCGCGCGCGAACTGTCCTTCCGGGACAACCTGCCCATGCAGGAAGGGGACGGCTTCTTCGACTGGCTGGTCGGCAAGTGGCTCGACACCTTCGGTCCCATGGGGCCCTGGATCACCACGGCCGACGAAATCACCGATCCCTCGGCCCTCCAAATGCAACTGTTCCTGAACGACGAGTTGCAACAGGATGCCAGTACCGGCCAGATGATCTTCTCGCCGGCGGAAGCGCTGGCGTTCATCACCCAGTTCGTCACGGTCCAACCGGGCGACATGATCAGCATGGGCACCCCCGCCGGGGTAGGCCACTCAAAGAAACTTAGGCTGCAACCCGGCGATCGCATCCGGGGCGAAATCGCCGAATTGGGCACTCTGTCCAACCCGGTCGAGGCCTTGCCCTGAATTCACGTCGCCGGAGGAACCAAGTGTTCCCGAATGCGATCCCGCAGACGCCGGGCACGCCGGGGATCCCCCTCCACGGAGCTGACGGCCACGAGCAGGCCATCGGTTTCGAGCACGGCCGGCACCCGGAAGTCACCCGATGTTGTATCGGTTGCCACATTGCAGAATAAACCGAGGTCGGCGGCATCCTGCGCAATGTTCACGTTAATGCGGTGGTCGTTGGTGGCCGCAAACACCAGGCAGCACCCCTTCAGATAGTCGGGCCGATATCGACCGCGGATCCAGTGCACCTCGCCGGACCGCGACCAGTCCTGCAGCTCGGAAGTGGCGGTCAGACTGCACAGCACCACCCGTGCCCCAACGTCAAGTAGGCGTCGAACTTTGCGTGCACCAACCCTACCGCCCCCTGCCACAAGGGCCCGGCGGCCGGCTAGGTTGGTCAGTGTCATGGGATACAAGCCGGATGGTTCCCGAGATTCCGGCACCCCATCGAAAGATGCAGAAGCGGAGAGTTGGAAGTCTGCGTCGCGCTTGACAAATCCAGACGCGTCCGGCGAGGCAAGGTCCTCGTCCCCCGGTTGCCATGCACCGGCCACCTCGCCGATGACGATAATGGTCGGGGACCCAATTGACTGTTCCCTGACGGTCGCGTCCAATTGTCCCAGCACCGTCCGGTGGGTGGACTGGGTCGGAAGGGTCCCATCGTTAATCAGCAGAACCGGCGTGTCGGGAGCCCGGCCGGCAGCGACCAGTTCGGTCTGAAGCTCCAGGGCCGCGCCCACGCCCATATACACCACAACCGTATCCAATCCGGCCAGTGCATGCCACTGGTCCTTGGGCAAAGTACGCCCCGTCATCGGACGGCCGGTCATGACGGCAAAGGTTGACGACAAGCCGCGCCGGGTCAGGGACAGACCGGCGGTTGCCGTGGCACCCGTCAAGGCACTGATCCCCGGTACCACCTCCACTGCGCAACCCGCTTCCAGCAGGGCCTGGCGTTCCTCGGCTCCCCTGCCGAAGATGTACGGATCGCCGCCCTTGAGCCGGACCACGCGCTTGCCTTGGCGGGCCATGCGAACCAGGATTTCGTTGATGTCGCTTTGCGCCGGAAACGAACTGCCGGGCGTCTTGCCCACATCGATGCGCTCGATGGATGGTGGCAGTTCGGCAATCAGGGCAGCGGACACAAGCCGATCGTGAACCACCACGTCGGCGGCATGCAGCAACCGATGGCCCTTCCGGGTGATGAGTTCCGGATCACCAGGCCCCGCGCCCACCAGCCATACCTTGCCCTGCCCGGTCATGCCGGCATGCCTGTAGCACCCACCGCAACCGAATCGAGGCCGACATCCTCCACAATCCTGCCTGTAACGAGGTCTTGCAGAATCGGGGTCAGGAAAGTGGTCTCGCCCAGATGATCCGTCAGGACCACCGTGCAGTCCGGATGCCTGTGTTGGAACAATTCAATGGCCTTGGGCACGTCCTCCCTAGTGTGACGGCCCGCGCTGAGCAGGACCGGCACCACGCACAATTGCCTAATCCCCTCGTTGTACAGGTTGCAGGCTGCGGTCAGGACATCCGGTTGCTCGACATCCAAATACCCGGTTGCAATCGGAACCGGCGACAGGACATCCCTCAGCCGACCGGTCATCCTGCGAACCTGCTCCACTGCCGGCTCATACCGGGAACCGTGTACGACAAACAGGCATCCCTGTTCGGGATCGGAAGGGTCGATGGCAGGCATCGCAAGTTCCATCACCGCTCGCGTCCAGGCGGGGTGCTCTGCAATCTCCGGCCCCAAGACACTGCCAACCACCGGCCAACGGCGGTCCAGATCGCCAAGCCGTTGCGGCAGGTCCCGCCTGGTGTATTGGCCACCGAACAGGAAATAGGGTTGGACGCGTATGGTGGTCGCTCCCATGGTGGCCAGCTTGGCAAAGCCGGCCTCAAGCAGCGGTTCGCCGTAATTCAGGAAACACCCCAGAGCCATCGGGGGTTCGGTATAGTCGACCTTCCACGCCGCGTTCAGTTCGGCGACCACAGCATGCAGAGTCGTGTCGCTTCCGGCACGCAAGCTGCCGTGGGCGACCAACAACACTCCGTCCATGGCGGCAGATCGTTGCCCGGCTCGGGTACCGCAAGTTTCAACCCGGCGATCCTGGACAAGAAGACCGGAACGCGGAACCTGTTGCCCATCTACCTCCGGCATGGGAACCAACGACCGCGTATCCTGGCCGGTCAGCCCGGCTGACCGGCCAGTGCCAACGCCTCCGGGGAATCGTCGTCGGTCTGCAGGCCGCACTCGGTCTTGTCCATGCCACGCCACCGGCCGGCCCGTTCATCCTCGCCTTCCACAACGGGCTGCGTGCAGGGCCAGCAACCAATCGACGGATAGCCCTGGTCATGCAGTTCGTTGTAGGGCAGGTTATTCTCCCGCACATAATCCCAAACCTGATCACCGGTCACCTCTGCCATCGGGGTTAGCTTGAGGACATTGAACTTGTCGTTCCACGAAATAAACGGAGTGTCGGCACGGGTCGGGGACTGATCGCGCCGGATGGAGGTAATCCAAATCGAACTGTCCTTGAGGGCGTGGATTTGGGTGTACACCTTTCTGATTTTGCAGCACTGGTTTGGATCCGTGCTGTACAGGGCCGGACCATACCGTTCGGCCTGTTCGGCGATCGTGAGGTGCGGCATGATGCTGCGGAAGCTGCGCCCGAAGTGTTCCTCGGCACGGGCAATCTGATCCATGGTCTGGGGAAACAGATACTCGGTATTGAGGTAGTAGATGTCGATGTGGGGATCGATCTTCAGGGCCATGTCCATCATCATCAAGCCGGACGGGCCAAACGACGTGCCCAGGGAAACGCCGGTCCGGAAGTTGGTCAGGCACCACTCCAGAATTTCCTGCGGCGTACACGACTCGAACTGCCGATTCATTTCTTCAAGGAACTCGGCCGTGACAAAAGCCGGGCGGCCGATGCTTGTTGCGAAGAAAGTCGGAGCGTGCTGAGACATGTGCCTCCAAGTTTGTACGTGGGAAACAATCAGTTCGTCATGGATTCAAAGAAGGGCGGTGGCACCGCCACTTGCCAGCGCGGACCGTGCCGCCTCAATGCCGGCAGGGATGTCCGCCGCGCGGCCGAACAGCGACAGGATTACACCCGCGGTCAAGGCCACCTGATCCCTGGCCGGGCAGTCCTCGTTGTTGACCGCCTGCTCGTTAAGGGCGGCATGCGCCGCAGGAACCGGGTCCGGTTCCACCGCCACGCGCTCGGCGAATCCCAGGCCCGCCGGATCAAGAACCACGGATTCATCCGCAGACTGTCCGTAGATGCGGGTCTTGCGACCCGAACGCATCTCGACCGAACCTTCCTCACCCTGGACAATCCAACTGGCTTGCCCGCCGGTCTGGGCGGCCCGGACATGGTCGATGTATTTGGTGTGGTAGAAGCCCGTCACCTGCCAGTCGGCACTGGCTGGATTCACGAGCTTCTCGACCGTGTTCAGCACGGTCCGCAACCCGAATTCCCACCGTGTCGGCAACAACTCGTGCCAAGCGGGCATGAACCGGGCAGCACTGCAGTAGGCCACGCCATCCGCTTCCAGCCTGCATCCGGCGTCGGCGGGGGACAAGTCAGTGGCGACCCCCAACTGATCCAGCACGGCACCGACCGTCACCCCTGCCTTGGTTGGGACGTGCTCGTCACCGTGCAGCATCACCGGCAGGCCGCAGGCGGCCAGGGTCAATGCCACAGCCGGTACCAACTGCGCCGTCCGCTCCTTGCCATCGTAGGGGACCGCCAGATCGAGCAAAGGTGAAACCGAGTGCGGAACGGGTTCCATCCACCGTTGGCGCACCGCGTCCGCAAACCCGGAAATCTCGTCGGCGCACTCGCCCTTGACCCGCTGAGCGATCAGGAAAGCGCCGGTTTGCGCCTCGGTGGCCGAGCCGCCGAGAATGCGATCCAGGGCATCACAGGCTTCCGCCCGGGTGAGATCCCGACGCAGGGTGGCACCGCGGCCAAGGGCCTGCACATGCGGAATGAATCCGGCCGCATCGCGCGCGGGGACGACTGCATCCGCAGTTGGCGGCGGATGCAGCAAGGTGGCGGCCGACATGTTCAGGAGCCTTGCGCTTCGGGTTCAGCTGCCTGACGCCTGTACGGAAGCCACCGAGTGCTCACCGGCCACCGCCACCGTCAAGGTCAAGGGCAGCCGTTCGTCGATCCCGGGATGGGACACCGAAACGTCCGCGGAGCCGAACACCTCTGCCAGCCATTCCTGCACCAAGGCCGCGACCGTCTGTACGTTTTCCTCCGTGAAGGCATAGCGCAACCGGTCCGGAACCATCAATTGCAGGCGGCCCGGGTTGATCGACACCCCCAAGCCAGCTTCCTGTTCGAGAGCCTCGGCCGCTTCCAGGGCGTTGGTCCACAACTGGCGAAGCCGTTCCAGAAAGGATGCCTCGTCCGACAAACGGGCGTGTTTGCGGGTGTAGTGGAAACCCTGACCCGACTCGGTCCGCGGCAGGCCGTTGTCGATGCCACAATCGTCCGTGTGCCCAATCAGGACTACGCCAGGACTGGCCTCGACATGCTTGTAGTCGGCCACGTCGATCAGCATGGTAGACAACCGGCCGTTCTGAATCCAGCCGTGGAAGACCGGGATGACATCGTCCAGGTTCACGGGCGCGTCGCCATGCAGTTCAAAGCGCAGAATGAGCCGTTGGGGCTGTTCCATGGCCAGTGCCCCCTACAGCTGAATGCCGCCGGTGGTCGGCGTCGCGGCAGCGGCGATGCGGCCGTCGCAGGCATGGGCAGCCTCGATGAACAGATAGGCCTCTTCGATCGTCTCGTGGGCCGCCACCGCATCCGGATCCTCGACACGCTGCCGGTGGTGCTTGAACAGGTACTGGCCAAACTTGCCCTTGGCAAAGCGATCAAAGAACAGTTCGGTGTCGTAGAAGTGGCTCTTGAACTCCGCCACAATCTCGGTTTCGTCGTTGGTGATGTCCACCGTCTGGCCGCGCAGCAGGGCCCTGGCCGCAAGCACCATCGACTGCACCGCCCCGGCGTAGGCCTCGCCGTGCCGCCCATCGTCCATGGCAATTTGGGCATCGAACACCTCGGCCTCCGCCCGCGCAATCTCCAGGGTGAACAGCGACACGACCTCGCCGGCACATTCGCCGACGCCGATGTCGCCCGTGGTGAACTCCCGGGGATCGCCCCAGTCGCTGTAGAACTGGGGACTGTCCTCGTACAGGGGGATCTGGGTGAAGGGCTTGAGCAGTTCGCGAATATTTTTCTTGCCGAAGCGGTCGACCCAGGACTGGAACGATTCGCCGTCCTCGCGGTCGGTGTGGAACCGATTGGTCAATTCGGTCAGGACTTCGGGCACGGAGCGCGACGGGACGGCTCCCACGGCCAGGCCGTAGCTGCCGGCGTTCTCCTGCCACTGGCCACCCAACACCACCTGAAAGTGGGGCACGGTCCGCTTGTTGCGGTGGCGGCTGTTGCCAAAGAAGCCGATGTCCGCCACATGGTGCTGGCCGCAGGAGTTGAAGCAGCCACTGATCTTGATCTTCAGCTCCTGCACCTCGGGCGGCAGTTCCTCCACCTGTTGGGCCAGTCGCGCGCCCAGTTCCCCGGCCAAACCGCGGGACGAGGCAATGCCGAGCTTGCAGGTGTCCGTGCCGGGACAGGCGGTGATATCCGCAATGCTGCCGGCCCAGGGCGTGGCCAGGTCGGCCGCCTTCAGGTCCGCGTACAGGTCGCGCAGATCCTGGTCGGCAACCCACCGCAGGACGAAGTTCTGTTCCACGGTGGTGCGAATGTGGTCGCCCACGTACTTGCGGGCGATGTCCGCAAGGTCCAGAGACTGCTGCACGGTCAAATCGCCAAGCGGCAGGGCGACGTGCACGACGGAGAAGCCTCCCTGGCGCTGCCGATAGACGTTGGTGGCGAACCAGCGTTCGTACTCGGGATCGGAATCCCCGTACTCGATGGCAATCGGCTGGCGCACCGGCTGCTCGGTGAAACCTTCAAGGCCATCCAGATAGCTGGTCCAGCGATCGTCGTGGGGCAGAATCTCCCGTTCCTCGAACACCAGCCGACTGAACTCCTCTATGCCCAGCTTGGCCACGAGGAACTTGACGCGGGCCCGGTTCCGGTTGCGCTTTTCGCCCAGCCGGGCAAAGACGCGGCAGACCGCTTGGGAGAGCGGCAAAATTTCCTCTTCGGACACGAATGCCTGCAAGAGGCGGGCCTGATGGGGTACGGCTCCCAGACCACCGCCCACGTACATGTCGAATCCCCGCACCGTGCGGCCCTCGCGCACCTCGGTGCGGGCAATGAAACCCAGATCGTGCATCGACACCAGGCCGCAGGCCTCGTGTTCGCAGCCGGAGAAGGCAATCTTGAACTTGCGGCCGAAGTCCTGCACATCATCGTGGCCCAGCAGGAAGAACGTGAGGGCATCGGCATAGGGGGTTACATCGAATTCCTCGGTGCGGCACACCCCGGCCAAGGGGCACGCCGTGACGTTGCGCACCGAATTGCCGCAGGCTTCGCGGGTGGTGATGCCGACCGCGGCCAGGCGGCGCATCAAGTCGGGGGTGTCCTCCACATGGACGAAGTGCAACTGGAAGTCCTGCCTGGTCGTGATGTGCAGGATGCCGTCGGAGTATTCATCCGCCAACGCGGCCAGGACTTCCAACTGGTCCGGCTTGAGACCGCCCCAGGGAATCTTGATTCGCTGCATGCCGGGCGCATCCCAGAACGTGTCGGGCCCCTTGACGGCCTCGCCCGACGGGAAATTGAGTTCCTGTTCCCGAATGCCGTCGTGCCGTTTGCCGTTGTCGTACCGCTGCCCGTAGACCCCTCGCCGCAGCCGGGTCTCGGCGAATACCTTGTCCTCCAGGGTGCCATTAAACACCAGGCCCATCTGGCCTTCGAAGGTATCTACCTCCTGTGCCCAGCTTTCGGGAATCTGATCCCGGAGGGCGGACTTCCAATTGTTGGCCATGGGGATTCTCTCAAATGAAATGGACGAAGGTACGGATCGAGCCTTCGCTGGGCACACGCCTGAACCGGCCGGGACAAACCATGACGCGGACGGCCTCCGGCCACGTCGGACAAACAAAAAAACAGGCCCGTCCAACGACGAGCCTGCGGCCTTGCGATGCTCGCTCCTGTCGGATGGAGCACCGCGCCAAACGGAGTTCGTCGTCTACCCGGAAGGACAGCAACTACACGAGCAGCTGCAACTACACGAGCAGCTACAACTGGTACGGCAACAGCAGCAGCCGCAGTTGCAAGTTGAGCAGGCCTGGCAGGCCGAGCAACAATCCGAGACTTTGGCAGCGCCAAGCCGGTGCTGCATCCCGGAATCAATTCTCTCCATGATTGGATCTCCTTCTTCGAGTCGAAGAGTTACGGTCATCCAACAACATCGATTCTAACACAGGGCCACAGCGACTTGCACCGCATGTTGATGGCAGTGCCCTGTGCCAGTTTCCCGGGGCGCGGACCGGTCCATCCGGGTGTACTTCACGACAACCGGCAAGAAGGCTTCGCCGAGGTCGTCAATCCCGCCCCAACCTTGGCGAAAATCCATGTTCGCCCCAGGTCCCACTCCTGCATGAGCCGCGCCCGCCGGCTCGGCCGCGTGCGTTCCCGATCTTGCCGCGTCGGGTATCTTCTCAGGCCGCAAACATCCCTTCACCGTTCGTGTTCCTGCAGCGGTATTCCGTGCCGGGTATTGCATTGACCGGGATCAAAGGGGGAAGAACCTGCTTGGTCCACCGGGTTCCCGGTTGCTTGTTGATTTGGGTGCCGACTCGCTGGGCATGGGTTCAAGGTCACGGTAGCCGGAGGTTGGGCCTTTGGGCCAAGCCCCCCGATGGGAATGGCGACAACATCAGCAGCCGCCGACCTACGACGACACGGACCTTCAAATCCTGCTTCCGGGCCCGAATGCGGTGTCCATTGAATAGCCGCCGGACCGGGTGGCCATGGCTTCAGTCCCCCAACGGGAACGCGAACTTCACAATTTATATTTTCTTGATTCGCCCCTGTAGGCAAGCAACGATCCCTGCACCGTGTGCCGCCTACGCTGTATCCGGTCGGCTGGCAAGGTGCATTCCATCACTCGGTTCAACCGTGTCCAACCGACTCCCGCATTCATCCCATCAACCATAGGACACAGACCATGGTGCAATTAAAGTCGTTGCGACGGCCTGCGAGGCTTGTCAGCCTCAGCCTCCTCCTAGCCTTGCTGACCACGGCCGCAGTGCTGATGGCTGCCGTCCGGCAACCGGTGTTCGGACAGTCCGCACCGCCTGCCGGCCCGATGCTCGATGCCGGCGCGATCTATGACCGAATGACCGACAGCGTGGTTCGCATAGAGGCTACCGGAGGTGACGGAACCGCGTTTCTTGGAGATATGGACCTGGACGCGCTGCAGGACCGCCTGCCCCGCGCCATCAGGAACCAGATGCAGGAGGGATTCGCCGACGGCCGCCGGGGTTCCGGTTTCTTCTTCGACAATGCCGGCCACATCGCCACCAGCAACCATGTGGTTGACGGCGCCGAGGCCATTCACGTTGTATTCGCCGATGGAACCTTCGCGGCAGCCGAGCTTGTCGGCCAGGATCCACACTCGAATCTGGCGATCCTCGCCGTGCCCGAACTTGACCGCGTAATCGCCCCGCTGCCGGTGGCGGACAACGCCGGACTGAAAATCGGCGACGCCATCTATGCCTTCGGGTATCCGGGCAATCTGTTCGGTACGCTCACCCAGGGAATTGTCAGCGGATTCGAGACCGGGCCGTCCAGCGAGACGGGTTACTCGGTACCCAACATGATCCTGAGCAACCTCAACCTCCTGCCCGGGCACTCCGGCGGTCCGTTGGTCAACGCCTCGGGCGAGGTGATTGGCATCGCCAACGGCAGGCTTCAGGGATTCATGGGCGAAGGCTCCCTCAGCCGCAATGTTCCGGCAAGCATGCTGACCCGCGTCGCACCGGATCTGATTGCCAATGGCAGCGTCACCTACCCGCAGCTGGGGCTGTCCGGCGGCAACCTGTCCATTGAACAGGCAGCTGAGATCGGCTTGGACACCATCCACGCGGGGGCGTTTGTCAACCGTTTGCAGCCGGACGGTCCGGCGGCCATCGGAGGCATTGAGGAGGGTGACATCGTGGTGTCGCTGGGCGGCAACCAGGTGCGCACATTCAGCGAAATGGTCGGCATGTTGATCCTGGACTACGACGCAGGCGATGAGGTATCGGTCGGAGTCCTGCGCGACGGCAAGACGGTCGATCTGACGGTGACCCTCGGCAAACGAAGCTAGAACGCGCGGGCTGCCAAGACCCGCAGCCGGCTTTCAGCCGGCCCAATTCACTCAAGGACCGGGTTCGGGCCCGGTCCTTGGTTTTGGTATTTCGCCCGCCTGCCAGAAGCGGTACCATCCCTTCCCTGAACAAGCCGGATTGTTCTGGGCATCGCGGATCCCAGGTGCTAGAATCCGACGCTCGGAGCACTCCTCCACCCCTGAACATCCCCAACAGGCACTTTACATGGGCCAGATCGTCAACCGCGAGGTAGTTCTTGCGTCCCGTCCGGACGGCATGCCAACCCCCGAGAACTTCGCAATCCGGGAATCGGTTGTGCCGGATCTGGGCTCGAACGAACTGCTTATCCGAAACAAGTTCATGTCCGTGGATCCCTATATGCGGGGACGCATGCGCGCGGGCAAGTCCTACGCGGCCCCCTTCCAGGAGGGAGAGGCCATGTACGGTGGCGCCGTCGGCACGGTGGTGGCATCCAACAATGCCAACTGGAAGGAAGGCGACGAAGTCGTCAACTCGTCGGGTTGGCGGGAATACACGGTGTCCACCGGCATGGGCCTGAACCGTGTCGACACCTCCATTGCCCCCATGCAGAGTTTCCTGGGCATCGCCGGCATGCCCGGCCAGACCGCCTATTTCGGACTGCTGCGCGTCGGGGAGCCCAAGCCTGGCGAAACCGTCTTCGTATCCGCGGCGTCCGGCGCGGTGGGCGGACTGGTATGCCAGATTGCCAAGCTGCATGGCTGTCGCGTGGTGGGCAGCGTCGGGTCGGCGGCCAAGGCCCAGTGGCTGCGGGACGAGGCCGGAGTTGACGAAACCATCGTCTGGCGGGATGCCGACGACTTGAGCGCTGAACTTGGTCGCGTCTGCCCTGACGGCATCGACGTCTACTTCGAAAACGTGGGCGGCGAGCACCTGCAGGCGGCGCTGGCCAACATGAACATGTACGGACGCGTTGCGGCCTGCGGCATGATTTCCACCTACAACGCGCGTGCGCCCCAGCCGGGACCGAACAACCTGATGCTGATCGTCGGCAACCGCATTCGCATTCAGGGGTTCATCGTGTCGGACTTCGCAGAGGACGCGGACCAGTTCCATGCGGACCTCAAGAAGTGGATCGACGCCGGCCAAGTCAAGTGGCAGGAAACCATCGTGCACGGGATCGAACAGGCACCGCAGGCCTTCATCAACCTGTTCACCGGAGCCAACAACGGCAAGATGCTGGTCCAACTGCACGACTGACGGATCTTCCGTCGGCCGGTGAGGATCATTCCCATGGCATCACTCCCGTTTTCCTCGGTGGCCCGTTTGCCGTTACCCGGCGACAACGTTGCCATTGCCACGCGCCGGTTGGAAAGAGGCACCGAGATCGCAACGAAACAGGACACGTTCGCCCTGAATGCGACGGTCCTGGAGGGGCACCGCTTCGCCATCGAGCCGATCGCGGCCGGTAAACAGCTGCTGTCCTGGCAGATGCCGTTCGGTACGGCCACGGTCGGGATCAAGCCCGGCCAGTACGTGTGCAACGACGGCATGCTGGAAGCGTTGGCAGGCCGTGCGGTGCAAATGGACCTGCCTGCAACCCCGAACTTCGAAAGCGAAATCCCACCGTTCGTTCTGGATGCCCAATCGTTCCAGCCCGGCCAACCGGTGCCGGTCAAGGCTGTTCCGGACACCTTCATGGGCTATCCCCGTACCGGAGGACGCGGCAGCGGTACGCGCAACGTGGTCCTGTTGCTGGGAACGTCATCGTTGACCGGCGGCTTCGTCCGGGCGCTGGAAGCCAAGCTCAAGGCCGATACCGATGCCCTTGACAACGTGGACGCAATCGTGGCCGTGGCCCACACCGAGGGTGCGGTCCCGGACCCGAACAACCTGGAGTTGGTCCTGCGGACCCTGGCCGGTTTTGTCATCCATCCCAACGCGGCAGCGGTGTTGGCGGTGGACCATGGGACGGAACCCGTCAACAATCGGGCACTCGCGGCCTGGATGGCTGACAAGGGCTACCCGGTCGATCATGTCAAACACGAATTCCTGTCGCTTTCCGGAACCTTTGAAGAGGAACTTGACCGCGCCGCCGACACGGTGCGCAACTGGTATCCCGAGCTGGTCCAAATACAACGGGCCGCACGGCCCGTGTCGGAGCTCAAGCTCGCGCTGCAGTGCGGCGGCTCCGACTCGTTTTCGGGAATCTCGGGCAATCCGCTGGCCGCTTGGGTGGCGCGCGAAATCATCCGCAATGGCGGGGGGGCCAATCTCGCCGAAACCGACGAACTGATCGGTGCGGAACCCTACATCTGCAACAACGTTCGGGATCTGGCCACGGCCCGCGAGTTTCTGGACACCGTGGAGGACTTCAAGGCGCGGGCTGCCCGCCACGGCCATTCGGCGGAGGGAAACCCGTCCGGCGGCAACAAGTTCAGGGGCCTCTACAACATCTTTCTCAAGTCCATCGGTGCCGCCATGAAGCGGGATCCGGACGTACGGCTGGAGCACGTTCTGGCCTACGGGCAGCTGATGGAGGAACCGGGTTTCTGTTTCATGGACAGTCCCGGCAACGACTTGGAGAGCATCGCCGGCCAGGTTGCGTCCGGCTGCAACATCATCTTTTTCGTAACCGGCAACGGATCGATCACGAACTTTCCCTTCGTGCCCACCGTTAAAATCGTCACGACCACCGAACGATTCAACCTGCTCCAGGGCGACATGGACATCAATGCGGGCCGATACCTTGACGGCACGCCGATGGACGACCTGGGCCGGGATCTTTACGCACGCACCCTGGCCGTGGCCGGTGGCGAACGCACAGTGGGAGAGAAGGCCGGGCACTCCCAAGTGCAGCTGTGGCGCAACTGGGCTTTGGACTCCGACGACCAGGCGATGGTCCCGCCGGCACCGATACAGGCGGGCAAGGCCATTCAGGTTGCCAATGGTCGCGGCGATCTCGACTTCGCGTTTCCGGGGATTCGCCGCGGGAACCGGGTGCTCCCCCGGGACATGAACCTGATCGTGCCGACGAGCCTCTGTTCCGGCCAGATTGCCGCCCTGGCAGTGCGGCGACTGTCAAATGTATTGGGTGCAGCCGGCAACTTTGCCACCGTGGTTCACCACGAGGGATGCGGGGCCTCGAGCGGTACGTCCGAGGAACTGTATGCCCGTACCCTGGCCGGCTACGTCCGCCATCCCCAGGTTCGTCACTGCCTGCTCATGGAACACGGCTGCGAAAAGACCCACAACGACTTCATGCGGCATGTCCTGGAAGGCAGCGGGATAGAGACGGACAGCCTCGGCTGGGCCAGCGTGCAGTTGGATGGCGGTATCGCCCCGGTGCTTTCGAAGGTTGAGGATTGGTTCCGGAGCAAGCTGGAAAACGAACCCGCGGTCGCCCCGGAAACCGGATCCCTGGAACAGCTGCGGATTGCCTTGGGCCATGCCGGCAGTCTCGCCGACTCCGACCGAACGGTGTTGGCGGGATTGGCCACCACCGTAGCCGCGCACGGGGGCCTGGTGGTGGTGCCGTCCAGCGCCGACTGGCTGTCGCTGATTCCCGAGGCCACCAATGCCGAACCCACACTCGCCTACGCCCAACAGGCCACGGAACACGGCCTGCACCTAATGGATTGCCCGACGGTGCACTGGGTGGAAACCCTGTCCGGCCTGGGAGCCACCGGCCCGGATCTGATTCTGGTCCTCGTGGCCGGCCACCCGGTGCAGGGCCATCCCTTCATTCCGACAGTGGAATTCGGCTTGGGTCCAGGTGCCAGCCCGGACTTGGACCTGTCCTTGGAGCCCGGCCTCCCTGTCTCACAGCAGGTCGCCCGCATCTTGTCCGTCGCCGAGGAAGTACTGTCCGGGAACCGCAAGGTCCGTGCGTTGCAAACGGGCAACATCGACTTCCAGATCACCCGCGGCCCAACCGGCATCTCGCTGTAGGGGCGTCCCCTGCGTCACGAGGCCCGTCCGCTTGGCTGTGGTCAAGCCGGACCCACCGACGCGGTTCCACGCGGGGTGGGCGGGTCCTCCCGCCTGTCCAAAGGCCCAGACAGATTACACTCGGTCGGACAGGCCTGCACACGGATTCCGACAGGGCTTTTGGAATAGTTTCAGACCAACATCAACAGATGAGCCAAATGGACGCAACAGGTGAGATGCATCTCATAGCAGATGAGTTGCACAGCATCGCAGATCTGGGATTGCACTATGCCCAAACCGATTACGACAAGACCAGGTACGGCAGAATTCGCTCCTTGAGCGCCCGGTTGGTTGCCGCGCTCGAAGGCAGTACGGCCGATGCCATACTGAAGGGCTGGGAAACGGTGATCCGCGCCACGCCCTTTGTCTCTGCCGATGCGGCCGTGTTTCGGAAGGGACAGATTCTCTTGATCAAACGTGAAGACAACGGCCTTTGGGCTTTGCCGGGGGGAGCAACCGAGGTTGGCGAGACATGGGCGGAATCGGTGGAGCGAGAACTTCGCGAAGAGACAGGGGTGCAGGGAACCGCCACGGAATTGCTCGGAGTGTTTGATGCCCGTCTGTGGGGAAGTCGTGCCAGGCAACACGTCTACGCCAGCATATGGTTGGTTGAAATCGACGAACACCAAACCCCCATTGCAGGTCCGGAAACGACGGGAGTAGGGTTTTTTGCCGAGGATGCCCTGCCTGACCTGTCACCAGGCCACAAGGAGCGTGTGCCGGCAGTGTTCAAACTTGTGCGGGGGGATCTTTCCATCCCCTACTTCGACCCAACCGAACGAACGGATCGCGTCCCGGCAAACCGGTAGAAGCTGATCTTGGGTGCGTAACCGGCCGCCATCGCCCGGGTCACCAACTCCCTACATGCAGACACCACTTCGTTAACTCAAGGGGCCGCCGCGAAGCTGCCGGATGGTGGGACAGCCACCGAAACCCGATGAACGCGCTGACCACCGGGTTCGTGAAGTTTGATACGCCGTCCCATGGTGAACGGGAACGCCTTCTGAACACGACCGAAACCGGGGCATCTCCTGCGATGCCTGCCCTGCCCGTCTTTGCACAAAGGCAAGCAGGACGATCCTTGGAAAGTTCTCGACCGTTATCAACAGAGGAACCGCGTGGACACAGCTGGTGAGTTGCACCTCATAGCAAACAAGTTGCGCAGCATTGCAGATCTGGGATTGCACTTCGCCCAAAACGACTACGACGGGGACAGGTATCGGAGGGTTCGGTCGTTGAGTGCCCGGTTGGTTGCCTTGATCAAAGAGCGGGTTGCGGCCGATGCGATGCCGGAGTGTTGGGAACCTTTGCTTCATGCCACCCCCTTCGTGGCTGCCGAAGCAGCGGTGTTTCGGGAAGGGCGCATCCTCCTCATCAAACGCGAGGACAACTGTCTCTGGGCCATGCCGGGCGGCGCGACCGAGGTTGGCGAGACGTGGGCTGAATCGGTGGTGCGGGAACTTCGCGAAGAGACAGGCGTGCAGGGCAACGCCACGCAACTCCTCGGAGTATTTGATTCGCGCCTGTGGCGAAGTCGTGCCAAGCAACAAATCTATGTCAGCGTCTGGCTGGTTGAACTCGACGAACAGCAGATCCCTGTAGCGGGCCCGGAAACGACGGGCGTGGGATTTTTCGCCGAGAATGCCTTGCCTGACCTGTCGCCAGGCCACAAGCAACGCGTGCCGGCCGTGTTCAAACTCGTGCGAGGTGATCTCCCCACGCCCTATTTCGATCCAACCAGTTGATCGGGTCGGGTCTTGGCGATCCAGTGGATGGAAACGCGCCGAACCTGGGTTTGCGTTCCAACCAGCAGCTGTCAGCTGTCCCTTGGAATGGTGCGGGTTCCGCCGACTGACAAACCGATAACAAGAGTCCCCATTTCCCGGTACACGTCCGGATCTTGCTGCATGGTGGTGTCGGTGCCGACCTTGATCCAATCCATTCACCAGGCGGTATGATGGGAGCCGAAACAGGTCCAGAATCCTGCCAGTTGGCATTTTGGAGCCATTTCCAGCCACTACCGAGGAGCATCCCGCAACCATGAATTTGGATTTCAACGGCCTTGACATGGGGTTGGGCACCATCGCCCGCCTCTCGTCTGCCAAGTCGCGGTCCATTTCCGCTGAGAACATGGATGGGGCCCCGGGCCAGGGCGGGCGCGCCACTGAAGGGACCGGCGCGGATGCCGCCCGGGAACTCGGCCATGGTTGGAAGGTTTCTCCCAGCATCCATCTGCCGCCCGAGTCCGTGACCCCGATCGCGGACATCGAAGGCCCGGGGCAGATCCAGCACATCTGGTTCGCCTGCCGCCCCGAATACTTCCGGTCCCTGGTGTTCCGCGCCTATTGGGACAATGAGGAGAACCCCTCTGTCGAGGCCCCATTGGGCGATCTGTTCTGCAATGGTTGGACTGAACCGGTCATGGTGAACTCGCTGCCCGTTTCGGTCAACGCCGTCGGCGCACTGAACAGCTACTGGCCCATGCCCTTTCGCAAACACGCCCGCATCGAAATCGTGAACCTGAGTCCGGAACCGGCCAACGGGTTCTATTACCAGGTCGACTACACCTTGACGGAAGTGCCGGAGGACGTGGCCTACTTCCACGCCCAGTGGCGTCGGGTCAATCCCCTGCCCTACAAGGATGTCCATACCGTGCTGGACGGCGTAGAGGGCCGCGGCCACTACGCAGGTGTTTATGTCGCGTGGGGGTCCAACAACAACGGCTGGTGGGGCGAAGGCGAGATGAAGTTCTACCTGGACGGCGACGAGTGGCCCACCATCTGCGGTACCGGGACCGAGGACTACTTCGGCGGTGCCTGGGGGTTCCACGGCATCGGCCGCGAGGGATACCAGACGTACTCAACCCCGTACCTGGGATTCCATCAGGTCATTGAACCGGACGGGTTTCGGGGCAGCCAAACACGCTTCGGCATGTACCGCTGGCACATCATGGATCCCATTCGATTTGAACAGGACCTGCAGGTGACTCTCCAAGCCTTGGGCTGGCGCAAACCCAAGGAGGGCAAGCGCAGGTACCTGGCCCTGCAGGACGACATCGCCTCAACTGCCGTGTGGTACCAGACCGAACCCCACAACCCATTTTCCCGGCTCACGGATCTGGATCACCTGGAAGTCGTCTGAGCATCGGGCGACCACAACAGACCATCCGGTCCCGACCGGTCGTCAATGTAACTGACAGCAGTGGTTCCTATCCGACCGGCAGGCCGTGCTGAGCCTGTTCGGACACATGCGTGTCGATGGCAGACAGGAACACCTCGCCGAACTTGGCGAACTTGACATCGCCAATGCCATGGACCGATTTTAATTCCGCAGGCGTCCGGGGCTTGCGGACGGCCATCTCAATCAAAGTCCGGTCGGAGAAGATCATGAAGGCCGGCACGTTGTGGGTGCGGGCGAGGGTCAGCCGCGTCTCTCTCAGACGCTCGAACAGCTCCCGATCCTTCCGTTCCCCTGCTTGATCCTTCCGTTCCACCAAGGTATCGTGCTTCCCGTCGCTTCCTGTGCCTGAACGACTCCGGCCCGTCACAACCTGCGGATCAATCCGGAACCTGAAGGTTTCCGCGCCGGACAACAGTCGCCGCCCCTTGGGCGTTATGGACAACCCGCCCTTGCCGCCAATGTCGACTGCCAGGAAACCACCAGCCGCCAACTGGCGAACAATGGACCTCCATTCGTCCTTGTTGTGTTCGCGGCCCACCCCGAATGTGGGCAGAGCGTCATGACCCCATTCCTGGATTCTGGTCGTCGCGTTGCCCAGCAGGACATCAATCAGATAAGCGGCGCCAAAACGCTGTCCTGTGCGGTGGGCCGCGGACAGAACTTTCTGTCCCTCGACCAATCCCTCCCTCACCTCGGGCGGATTCAGGCAGTTGTCACAGTTGCCGCAGGGCTCTTCCAGCCGTTCGTCGAAGGCACCCAGAAGTGCCTGCCGGCGGCAACCTGCACCTTCGCAGTAGCCAAGCAGCAGGTCCAGGCGCTGATGTTCATGGCGGCGGAATTCGGGGTCGGCATCCGCCTCCTCAATGAAACGGCGCCTTTGCACAATGTCCGCCAAGCCATAGAGCATCAGGGTGTCGGCTGGCAGTCCATCCCGTCCCGCCCGTCCAATCTCCTGGTAGTACGCTTCCATGCTGGCTGGCAGGTCGGTATGCAAGACAAAGCGGATGTCCGGCTTGTCGATCCCCATGCCAAAGGCGATTGTCGCAACCATGACCACGCCGTTTTGCGACATGAACATCTGCTGGTGCTCAAGGCGCTCGGATGCGTCCAGCCCGGCATGATAGGGCAGGGCGGCAACACCTCGGGAACGCAGCAGCGCGGCCGTCTTCTCGGTTGACTTCCGGGACAGGCAGTAGACGATGCCGCTCTGTCCTCGATGGGCATTCACAAATGCCAGCAGCGTCCGCTGAAGATTCCGGCGAGGTTGGACCGCAAGGTGAATGTTGGGACGATCGAAGCCCTGGCTGAACACTCGTACCGAACGGTTGAACAGCTTCTCGCAGATATCCCGTCGGGTTGCGCGGTCCGCGGTGGCCGTAAATGCCGCAATGGGAACATCGGAGAACAGATCGCCCAACTGGGACAGCTCCACGTAATCCGGCCTGAACGCCGGCCCCCATTTCGAGATGCAGTGTGCCTCGTCCACCGCGATCAGGTTGATGGGAAGCCGCTGCAGCGATGCGATCATGCGCGGCTGCATCATGCGCTCGGGTGCCAAGTACAGCAGCTTCGCGTGTCCGGCGGACACCCGTTGCCATGCAGCCAGATTGTCGGAACGGCTCCGGTTTCCGTTAATGGTCTCCGCGGCTACGCCGGACAGCCTCAGCGCCGCAACCTGATCGTCCATCAGGGCGACCAGCGGCGAAACCACCAAAGTAAGCCCGTCCAGGACAAGCGCGGGCAACTGATAACAGAGAGACTTGCCGGCACCGGTGGGCATTACCCCCAGCACGTGGTTGCGCTGGAGAATGGCCTCAATGATGTCCGCTTGACCCGGACGCAGACTCTGAAAGCCGAAGACCCGTTCCAGGATGGGTTGATAAACATCCGACAGCATTGAATGCACTTGGTATCGCGTTGTTGAAGTCCGAATTCGACCGATAGCCCATGGCGGGCCTTGGTTCAATCGTCAACGGTCCGAATTCCAGGGAACTGCGCCGCGGACAAACCGGTCTCAAAGCCGTCCCCCGGTTTGGACCAGCGCAAGCTTGTGGCGCCTGGCGGCATTCACCTTGGTTGTGGCAGCGCCGGCTCCGAGCGCAATTCCCTACCAATTGGTAAACGAACCATCAAGGCGCCGCAGCTGCGGCATTTCCCGTTCCTGCGCCGGAGCCTTCCGAGCCAGTTCCCGATCGAATTCGATGCCCAGGCCCGGACCCTCCGGAGGCAACAGCGATCCGTCCTTCCATTCGGGTTGTCCCCGACAGACATCGGTCAGGAACGTTCCGGGTTTGGCCGGCTGTTCCTGAACCCCGAAGTTGCTGGTGGCTAGGTTCAGGTGCAGGCAGGCCATGGACGACACCGGACCGAGCGGGTTGTGCAGGGCCAGTTTTATGTAATGTGTTTCGCACCAGCCTGCAATCTTGCGGGCCTCGGTCAGGCCACCCACGATGCACAGATCGATCCGGGCGTAGTCAATCCATTCTTCTTCGATCATCTGCCGGAACTCCCACTTGGACGAGAAGTGCTCTCCCGCCGCCAGCGGCACCGAGGTGCGGGGACGGAGCGTCTTGAAGGAGTCCTGGTTCTCGGCGCGCAGCGGATCCTCCACGAAGAACGGGTGCAGGGGTTCGAACTCCTTGCACAGCCACAGCGTGTCCGGCAGGTCCAGGCGCGTGTGGACATCGAAGCACATCTCGATGTTGTCACCCACAGCTTCCCTCACGGCCTGCGCCTGGGCAATCGCCGCCAGAACCGACTGCCTGGGTTCCAGAATGTCGCCATCAGAGGGCAAACCCCACCGGACAAACTTCCACCCCTCCTCCTTGGTCTCCAGGCACGACTCAACCAAGGGTTCGATTGCCATTGCGTGGCCGGCGTTGTGGGGATAGCAGACCACACTGTCCCTTACCCGGCCGCCGAGCAGGTCGTAGACCGGCACGCCAAGGGCCTTGCCCTTGATGTCCCACAGCGCGATATCAATTGCGGAAATCGCGGCCGACACGATGCGTTGGGCGGGGAAGAACCCACCCCGGAACATCAACTGCCACAGGTGCTCGGTCCGCATCGGATCCTGTCCCTTCAGCACCTGGTCGAAATGCCGAACGGCCCCTTCCACCGCCAGTTCGCGGCTGGTGATGCCGGCCTCACCGACACCCGAGATGCCTTCGTCCGTGTCGACCACCACAAATAGGAAATTTCGGCTGCCGTTCCAGACGCGGAACGACTCGATGCCTGTGATCTTCATGCCTGTTCAAGCTCCAACTGGGGGATGTGCTACAGAAGTGCGGACAGGACCTTGATGGTCCCATCGATGGTTTCCTCAACGTCCGTGTTGCTCATGGTGGGCATCACGTGCAACTGCACCGCGCGCGACAACAGGTCCGTGCTGGCCGGGCACATGTCCGGGGAATACTCCACATCCCGCCGAGCCCAAGTCCAAGGTCCGCCGGCATCCGACCATTGCATCTTGTTGAGGACCGAGTGCCAGGATGCGTATACATGTTGGTCCACACCTGCGGGGTCAAACATGCGTCCGGCACTGATGTTCTCGGCGGCGAGAGCCGTTCCCACGCGGCCCGCATCCTCCTGGGTGGGCAGAAACATGACCAGTGAGACGGCGGTGTCACCGTCCTCGTCGTGGAGATGCCGGAAGCTCACGCCTTTCTCGGCCGCAACGGCTCCGATCCCGTTCTTGATGAGACCCTTGCGCACCCGCATGCCATCTACGATGCGCTTGCGCTTGGTCAACTGTACCCGTCCCACGGCCGCGATCATTTCGTTCATGCGGAAGTTGAGACCCCACATCAAACGGCTCTCGGGTACCTCCACGAGGCGCGACGCGAATGGGTCGTGGAACATAGTCGCACGCGTGTAGACCTCATCGTCGTCGGTGATGACCATGCCGCCCTCACCAGTCGTGATGATCTTACTGGCCTGGAGGCTGAAGGCACCCACGTTGCCGATGCTTCCCAGCGCCTTGCCGCCGAAGGACCCGCCATTAGCTTGCGCCGTGTCCTCCAGCACCAGTAGATGGTGTTCCTTGGCAATCTCCATGATGGCCGTCATGTTGGCAGGAACACCCCGCATGTGTACCGGCATGATGGCCTTGGTGTATGGAGAAATGTTGGCTCGTACCGCCTCGGGGTCCAAGGTAAGCGAGTCGTCAACCTCAGTGATGATGGGCACGGCTCCGATAGCCAGAATGGCCGATACGGACGCGATCCAACAGAACGCAGGAACGATCACCTCATCGCCCGGGCCAACTGCAAGCCCCTGAAGTGCGCAGAGCAGAGCTGCCGTGCCTGAAGTGACAGCGAGCGCATGCTTGGTGCCGTTGGCCTCAGCCATCTCGAGTTCCAGCCGCCTAGCCGGTGAATCTTCCTCATCGCCCATGAAGCGGTACAGGTTGCGACTCCGGATTACCTCAATGGCGGCTCTCTCTTCGTCTTCGGTGTAGGCCAACAGACCCGGCAAAGGGGCCGGAGGAGGCGTGGAGCGCGCCGGAGTACCTTGGTGGATGGCCGGAGATTCTGGATTGGTTGTGGTCATGGCGTCCCACCCAATTGGGGTTAACTGTCTGAAGGCCATACATTACAACAGGTACGAAAGGAGGGAACAGGCACCGGCTTGCCCGACCAAACGCTCGTCCGAGCAATGAGAACGTTCCCGATGGTCCGATTACGCGGCTCCGTTCCCTGCCTTCGCCGGCAGGTTTGGGATTCGGGAATCGCTGTTTGGGCCATTGGCGACGCTACCCTAGAGGTTAGGCGGAACAACGTTCCACCATCCCGCGACGGTCCGGTGCTCCGAAATGGTGCACGCGGAAGGGACCGGGGTTGACACTGGGTTATGGCGTGGAAGGCCGGAGGCGAAAGTGACAGAAGACAATGGAGGCGGATTGACAAGCCGGGGGTTTGAGCACCAGGACCAGGAGTTGAGCGTGCAGAACCGCACACGTTGGAACGCTCTCTCCAAAGCTGGGGTGTTGTATGCCAGGCCTTTCCTTGGCCTGAACCACACGGAGGCACACCGCTTCCTGGACACCGAAGGGCTGATGGACCCACCGGAAGGGAAACGCGTGCTGGTATTGGCAGGAGGCGGAGGTCAGCAATCCGCCAGCTTAGCCCTGCTTGGTGCACAGGTCACCGTACTGGACCTGTCGGACGAACAGTTGGAACGTGATCGGGAAGCGGCCCATGCGCTGGGTTTGCAACTGGATTTGCACCAAGGCGACATGCGGGATCTGTCCCGGTTCGACGAAAACGCTTTCGACATGGTCTATCACCCCCATTCCATCAACTTTGTTCCCGATGTGGGCGAGGTGTTTGCGGAAGTGGCGCGGGTATTGACTCCCGGGGGCCAATACCGGGTGGACTGGCACAACCCGTTCACCCAGCTGATCGGCGAAGACGCGTACCGGGAAGGGGTGGGCTATGGGCTACACCATCCCTATCAGGACGGTGAAGTGGACTTGCAAGCCGTGTTCGGTTCAGACCAGTGGCCTGTGGAATTGGCGGATGGTTCGATTGTGTCGGTGGACCATCCGCGCAGCTGGGTTCACACCTTGGGAACTTTCGTGGGGGAACTGGCTCGCAATGGGTTCGTGATTTTGGGCATCGGAGAGGAAACCTCGACCGATGACGATGCCGAGCCCGGCAGTTGGGAGCACTTCAAGCGGATCACGGTTCCCTACCTGCGGGTTTGGACGCGTCTGGTGCCGGAGGCATTTGGTTCTGTGAAGCGATGACCGTTTGGCATCGCATGACAGCGTCCATGGCTTCGCGTGTCCAACGATCCCATGGCATAGGGAAGCAAGGCCTTCGTTGACGATGTTTGGGCTCTTTCTCGACACCCTCTTGCATGATGAACGTCCTGAGGACAGCCAGGCTGCGGGTTAGAATTGGACCTCGGTACACGCGGGAATCGTGAGATGGATGCGGTTGCAATTCGGGAGCGGACACAGGCGGCACCCAACGGGCACCCAGAGGAACTGCACCCCGACGCCAACCCTTATATGACACAGGCGGCACGGGCGCAACGGGTCGCATGGCGGCTGGCCCACCCGGAGGCTTGGCGCGCCGACCTTGAGCGCTTGATCTATTACGACCCGGAATACGCGTACGATGTCGGACACGAGTACAAGGACGACTGGACCACCGATCCGGACCATTCCGGCAACGGCATCGAATTCGCGGAATACGACGAGGACGGGGTTTTGGCGCCCATCGACGACCGCCGGACCATGCTTGAGGGGAGCATGCTGTTCCTGCTCCGCAAACTGCTCGGCAACCGCGCCGAGTCCCAGGGACACCTCTATTTCCCCGGTCCCGTCGCGGAGCGTCTGCAGCTTTGGACCCAGAAGGGCAACCGCAGCAGCTACGTGAAACCGGATCTGATGGTGTTCCCGCCGTCCTACGAACTGCCGGTCGAGGCCCACCGGGACCGCAGCGACTGTGCCCTGCGCGTGCATGAAGGCGCGCCACCGCCGGAACTGGCGGTCGAAATCCTGTTGGTCTCCTCCGTGGCGCGGGACTACGGGGTCAAGCGGGAGCTGTATGCGGCCCTCGGCGTGCAGGAGTACTGGATCTGCGATGTGGGCGGCATCCGCCATGCGGGCTCGCCCGTGGAACTGCAGGTGTACCGGTTGACGGCCGATGGCACCTATGCGGAAGTTGCGCCAGCCTGGACGGACGCGGCCTTGGACGACGCGCCGACGTTTTGGAGTGAGGTGTGCAGCAGGCACATTCACGTGGTGCCCGGCGACTACGCGCCGCGCTTCCAGTGGTACGACGAGGATCAGGGCCGCTGGCGGGACAACGAGACCGATGCCCAGGACGAAAAGGAGCGACTCCAGCAGGAGAGCCGAGCGGAGGGTCGAGCGAAAGGCCGGGAAGAGGGGCGGGAAGAAGGGCGGACGGAAGAAGCCGTCAACACGATGCGCGAATTCCTGCAGATGGATCTGGATCCGGTGTACCTGGATCGCATCGAGGCTGTCTGGCGTCGGGATGGCCCGCCGTCCGATGCCGCCCGGCGAATCCGGGCCGTGCTGCGTACTCCCAACAAGTGGCGGACCCTGTTGCAGGTATCGGACGCGAACGACGACAACAGGCCCAACCGCGCTCCGTAGCTCAGCGACACCGATCCCCGTTAGGACCTTGGTTCCTGCCGATGCGTAGGTGCCAAACCCGCAAGGTACGAAGGACAAAACACGGTTCGCCCTTGATGAACCCGGGTGTTCGCCCGATAGCCGACCGGAGTCCGGCATTCCGCCTTGCCCGGTTGCGGTCAACGCGGCAACCCACCAGTAGGAAGCCTGGTAGACGTTCGGGATTCCGGCCCCGGATCAACGAGACTTACAGTGTGCCAACGGCATGCTATCTCCACGCGGCAGTGCCAAATCGGATAGACTCCCGCTTGCCTTAGCAAACTCAGACACAACTTCCAGCCATGACCAGAGTATTTCGGATGCGCTTGGGCCAAAACGGCTATTACGAAGATCGGGCCATCGATGAACGTGTCGTAATTTTGGGATGGACACATGAAGATGTGTCCAATTTATCATGGGATGAAATCAGATCAGCTATACAGAAAGAGCATCCAGATGAAAAATCCAATACTATAGACCAATGGGCCGGCATGACCCATCAATTTGCTCACGAATCATCTATTGATGACTTTGTAATTGTCGATCTGAAGACTCGTCAACGCGTGGCAATCGGGAAGATCACCGGCCCTTACACCAAAGGTGACGATGATGAGCACTTGAGGGCGGTCGAGTGGCTCAGACAGGACATCGACAAGTCAAACTTGGGCAAGGACGTGCAAAACACACTGGGTACCCCACGGACATTCTCAGGAGTTGGGTTTGAGGATGCCGTTGACCGGGTCGAACACATCGTCCGTACTGGCAAGGATCCGGGACCAAGTAGTGACTCGGCAGAAGACACCATGGTAACGGGTGACGACTTGCCCGGACAGTATGACCTGATGCTTCCTTCCCTGTATGCGTTAAACGATCTCGGTGGAGACGCGAAGAAAAAGGAGTGGGAAGAAAAATTAGCGGACAATCTAGGCATCACAGATGCAATGAGGAACATATTTCATGTTAATTCCAACAAGCCGGAGTTTGTTTTTCGGACTGAATGGACGCGCACTTATTTGAAAAATCTAGAAGCCATCACCAATCCGAAGCGAGGTTTCTGGACAATCACAGACAAGGGTAGATGGCATCTCCAGAACTCAACCAATGAAAATCTCATACAACTACATAAGGTCTGGAAAAAAAGAAAACAATCTGAATTGAACGACCAACAGGTTATCGATACCGTTCTGGAGTCGAGCAGTTACGAAGTGAAGGACATCGTCAAAGACGGCTGTTTTATGGAACGTGAGCGGATAGACAGAATGCTCAAGCAGTTGCAGGCCAAGAAGAACCTCATCCTCCAGGGTCCACCTGGAACCGGAAAGACGTGGTTGGCAAAAAGGTTGGCGTGGGCTCGGGTAGGCCAGAAGGACGAGAAAAGAGTCCGGGCAGTCCAGTTCCATCCGAACCTCTCCTACGAAGACTTCGTGCGCGGCTGGAGGCCATCCTCCGACGGCACACTGGCCTTGGTGGACGGTCCCTTCCTCGAAATGGTCAGAGCGGCTCAAAGGGATCTCGAAAGCTCATACGTACTCGTGATCGAAGAGATCAATCGGGGCAATCCGGCACAGATTCTGGGTGAAATCCTCACCCTCCTGGAGGTGGACAAGCGCAGTTCTGACAACGCCTTGGAACTGACCTACAGACGAGAGGGCGAACAGGGCATCCATCTTCCACCCAACCTGCATGTTGTTGGCACAATGAATGTCGCGGACCGTTCACTGGCTCTCGTGGATCTGGCCCTCAGGCGACGCTTTGCCTTTGTCGACCTGTCACCCGAGATCGGCGAACGATGGAAGGCGTGGGTCAGTGAACAGTGCGGGTTCGACGACGCGATTCTGTCCGACATCCGAGAACGCATGTCGAGCCTCAACGCAACCATCGAGGCAGATCCGAAGCTTGGAAGACAGTTTCAGATCGGCCACAGCTACGTCACCCCTTTACCAAGCTGGGAGACCCATCCGAGTGCCTGGTATCGGGATGTCGTGGAGTCGGAGATTGGGCCCCTCCTGGATGAATACTGGTTCGACGATCTGGATAGGGCGGCACAGGAGAGAGACAACCTCCTCGCGGGGCTAGAGTGGCTTTGAGCCACGCTGGTTGGGGCGGGACGATGGGATACATCGGGCGGATACCGATCCGCAACATCTGGCTCCTGATGTTCTATGCATCCGATCTGTACAGGCATCTCGGAGACCGAGACGGCGATGTTGAAGCGAATCCGGATCCCCTCGCCGACCTTGTCGCGGAGATCCTGGCGTATCGTGTTGAACTGCGCCTACGCCGTCAACTGAGCACGGGTTTCCGACCTCGGGAGGCCGATCTGAAACGGGTCAAGGGCCGCATCGACCTGCTCCGAACCGCTCGACACCGGTTGTTGGACCAAGGACTGGTTGCCTGCCGGTTTGACGAACTGTCCCTGGACACCCCGGCAAACCGATTGGTGCTGGCTGCATTGGAGAAGATGGCCAACACCGTCGATGACCGGGATCTTGCCTCGCGTTGTGGCTCCCTGGCTTTGCGTCTACGCCGCGCAGGGGTGTCCGGCAAGACACCAACTCGGCGTCAGATCACTTCGATTGCCGATGGCCGCCTCTTGAGGGGTGATGCTGAAGTGATTGCCGCGGCTCGGTTGGCCCTCGACCTGGCATTGCCAACGGAACAGGAAGGTAGACACTTGCTGCCGATTCCCGACCGCGAAGAACGCTGGGCTCGTAGGTTGTTTGAACGGGCCGTGGCAGGTTTCTACAATGTGGTTGCCAGTCCATCAGGATGGAACGTGCGACCAGGAGAGTGGTTTAGGTGGAACGAACAGGATCCTTCACCCGGACTCGTTGACATCCTACCGTCCATGCAAACCGACATCGTCCTTGATCACAAGATGCGTGGTTGCAGGATCGTGATCGACACCAAGTTTGCTGAAATTGTTGCAGGTAGCCAGTACCGAGAGTCCGTTCTCAAGAGTGGATACATCTACCAGATGTACGCCTACCTCCGCTCCCAGGAAGGTCGAGGCGATCCATTGGCCGACCGCGCTTCCGGCCTACTCCTGCATCCATCCGTGGGCACTGATATGAACGAAAGCGCGGAGTTCCAAGGCCACCGAATCAGGTTTGCGACCGTCGATCTCACGGCCGAGGCCGTCGACATCCGCCAACGCCTCCTGCAAGTCATTCAGATCACCGACCCCGAAACCGTCCCGGTTGTGGCTTGACCGGCCTCAAGGACAACAGGACGCTCGGCACATCAAACTACCGCTGGAAGTCTCGATAACCACCAGATCCGTCGCCAACTATCCAATCAACACACGCTGCCACCACGTACACTCTCTCCGTGAAAATCTCTCGAGTCAAGCTGTATCCGGTCGCCACCAGACGACGCTCAGGTATTCGCAACCAGCACGTCATCGTCCGCATCGACACGGACAACGACTGGACCGGCTGGGGCGAAATGAGCGATCTCAGCCACCTTCCCGCTTGGCACTTCCACATCGGGAGTTTGGAACAAACCCTTACGGATGCATTGGCCGGCCAGGATCCCCGCAATCTGGCCCGGCTGGAAGGTTTGCTGCTGGATCTGTTCCCGGTGGAAGCCTACCTCTACAGCAGATCGGCATCGATCCGTCAGGGGATGGACATCGCCTTGCACGACCTGATTGCCAATACTGATAACCAGCCCGTCCATAACCTGTTGGGCGGTCGGGTACGGAACACCATGGAAGTGTGCCTACCCATATTTCGGATGCAGACCACGGAACAGGTGCAGGACCGCCTCAAGGAATTGGCTTGGGCCTACGATTTAGGGTTCAGGCTTGTGCGAATTTACGTGGGAGCCTGCTCGGAAGCCGACCACATGTTGTTGAAGGCTATGGCCGAAACCTACGGGAGTGAAATGCGGGTCAAGTCTTGGGACTTCTCGGGCCTCCTCCATTGGAAAGCCGCCCTCGCTGCGTCCGAGGTGCTGAGCGACTACGGAACCTGCCAACTAATCGAGAGCCCCGCCCCAGCCTTGGACCTGGACGGACTGCGAGAGTTCAGGAACCGTTCCCGGCTACCCGTATCGGAGCACGTTCTGTCTCAGCACCACGCGTGGCAACTGCTCCACGGTGGGTGTGTGGACATTCTGAACGTGTCCCCCTTTGTCCTCGGTGGCCTGCGGCCCTGCCAACGAGTCATGGCACTGGCGGAGAGTGCCCATGCCGGCGTTCTGCTGGGCACCACCCAGGAACTGGCCGTTGGGACTGCAGCGATTGCCCATCTCGCCGCGTCGGCACAGGCGGTCAACTGGCCGGGAGACTGCACAGGCCCGTTGCTGTACGAGGATGACGTTGTGGTGAAAGGAGTGACCTACCAAGACGGAGCGCTCGTCGTTCCTGATGATCCGGGACTTGGCGTCACTGTCTCGGAATCCCGATTGGAGGTGCTTGCCACACCTCTTGAACCGGACTCTGCATCGAACCTGACCGCGTTGCGGGACAGGACCGCAGCCTGATTCCGGTTCTTGCGGCCAAACCTATTGGTACGCCAAGGACCCGTCCGGTTTCCACAACTGACTGCGCCGCCAGGACACAAAGGGAGCGTCCTCCAGCACCGCAGGATTCAGGGAGACTCCCAACCCCGGTTTCTCGGGCACAAGCAAATGGCCGTCCCGAAGCGGTATCGGCTCCTCCAGGATTTGCTGTCGAATGCCCTCGTCGTCCGGGTGGTACTCAAGAACCTCGAAGTTCTGTGTACTCAGAGCAAAGTGAGCGTTGACCGCATTGGCCACCGGTCCGCACGGATTGTGCGGCAGGACTGAAACGTAGTGGGCCTCTGCCATCGCGGCGATCTTCTTCATTTCCCACAAACCGCCCGTGACACAGATGTCAGGCTGGATGAAGTCAACTGCGTTCTGGTTCAACAGAGGACGAAACTGATGCCGGGTGTAGAGCATCTCGCCGGTTGCCAATGGAACCCGCACCTGCCGCCTGAGCACCCCCAGTGCCTCCACGTTTTCCGGTCTGAGCGGCTCTTCCACGAACATCGGGTTCATTGGTGCCACCACCTCGCAGAGTTGGGCCGCTCTGCCAATCTCCAGGATGCGCGCATGGGGATCCAACCCGATGTCGATGTCGGGCCCGACCGCGTCCCGCACGGCGTTGACCCGGGCTTCTGTCTCGCGGAGCACCCGGTTCCATGGCTTCAGGTGAAAGTCGTTGGGCAGCGGTCCCATCTTGAGAGCCGTGTACCCGTAGGTTTCGATCAGCTGCCGGGCGTGATCCGCCAACTCGGCGGGCGAATCTCCGCCAACCGATTGATAGACACGCACCTTGTCCCTGCATTTGCCTCCGACCAGCCGGTACACCGGCAACCCGGCCGCCTTGCCCGCGATGTCCCACAACGCGTGCTCGATTCCGCTGATGGCGGCGTTCAACACCATGCCGCCTGGGAAACGCGATCCGGCGTACATCAGGTGCCACAGCTTCTCCACATCCCGCGGATCCCGGCCCACCAACCATTCCCTAAAGTCGTCAATCACCTTGACGGTACCCAGGTCCGGCCCAGCGGAATACGCCTCCCCAAGGCCCGTTATCCCTTCGTCGGTGTAGACCTGGACGAAGGGAATGTTGCGGTGACCCATGTTGACCACATGGGCACTGATATCGGTTATCTTCATGGGTGCTTGCCTTGTGCAGGGATGCATGTTGGAATCAAGTATGCCGCGCGGCCAAGTGCATGCCGCATCGGCAACCCGACTGCCTTTCACCACCAAACCTTCTCATAACGCCAGATCTGCCGCCACAACCGGAAACTTCCCATGTCAGACCCAACATCCCGCCCCAACCTGCTGTACATCCACTCGGATCAACATGCCCAGCGCGTCCTGGACTGCTACGGCGACCCGTTGCTTGGAGAGACCAATCTAGGACGGCTGGCTGCAGGAGGTACGGTTTTCGACAACGTCTACTGCGATTCGCCCATCTGCGTGCCGTCGCGCATGTCCATGCTTACGGGGCTGCGACCCCACGAAACCGGGGTCTGGACCAACGAACAGCAACTCGACCCGGCCCTCCCAACACTCGCCCACTCCCTCGGCGCGGCCGGCTACCTGCCGGTCCTGATCGGACGCATGCACGCCAACGGACCTGATCAACTGCATGGATACACCAAGCGGCTGGTGGGCGACCACGGACCCAATCAGATCGGAGGTCCGGCAGTGGACCGCGGCGGTCTGGAGGGCACGGCCGGTCCCCATCGCATTAGCCTCATCAAGTCGGGGGCTGGGCAAAGCGCCTACCAAGTGCACGATGAGGACGTGTACAGAGAGGCCAAGTCCTTTCTGACCGATGCCTGCCGCGAACTCCAAACCGGACGCCGGCAGATCCCGTTCAATCTGTCCCTTGGGTTCATGCTGCCCCATCCGCCCTATGTCGCTCTCCGGGAGGACTTCGACCGGTTCGCGGATTCCATGACGCTCCCCGAGAAGCGGGTGCCGATGGAGGATGTTCGGCACCCGTTCCTGCGGTGGTGGCGCACCGATACGGAGATTCAGGAGGTGCCCGACGAGGAAGTGCTGCGCGCACGGGCCGCCTACTGGGGGTTGGTATGGCGCATGGACCAATGGATTGGAGACCTGATTCAGGTCCTCAAGGATCACGACCAGTTCGACAACACCCTCATCATCTACACCTCGGACCATGGCGACATGCTGGGTGAGCACAGTCTGTGGTGGAAGCATGTCTTCTACGAGGAATCGGTCAAGGTTCCGCTCATCATGTCGTGGCCCGGCCGCATTCCCGCCAACCGGCGGTGCGAACGCGTCATGAGCGGCATCGACGTGACCGCAACACTTCTGGACCTCATGGGCGCACCGCCATTGCCCGAGAGCAGCGGACGGTCCGTCCTGCCCGAGTTGCTCAATCCCGGATCCGCGAACTGGCAGGATCTGGCGTTCTCCGAGTACAGTTCACGCCTGTTCGGCCCGGACGAAGGCTGCTATCAGCGGATGATTCGGGACGGCGACTTCAAGCTGATCTACCACGCCGGCATGCCCAGCCAGCTGTTCAATCTGGCGGACGACCCCGACGAACTCATCGACTTGGGCCAGGACTCCGGCTACACAGCCGTGCGTCAACAACTGGAAGATGCCGTGCTGGACGGCTGGGACCCCGCCGCGATTTCGGATGCGCTCGACCGTGCCGACAGTGCCAACAGCATCTTCGAGAAATGGGGGCGCAACACAAAGGTGACGGACAGCATCCGCTGGCAATTGGACCCGTCCATGAACTGGCTGGAAGCCGACCGAACCTAAGCCGATGCCCTGATCGGCGCGACATGCTGTAGCAGTGACTGATTCCCGCACCGGACCGTTCCCATGAAAATCACAAAGCTCGAAACCATTTGCCTTTCCCGGATGCACGCTCCGCACGAGCAGTGGATCACCGCCCAGTACCGCACCGTGAAGGCGGACTGCACCATCGTGGTGGTACATACCGATACCGACATCAAAGGCATTGGGGAAGCATCCAGCTACGGCTGGCCCCTGAACATCCGGGACTGGGTGGACTTTCTGGCACCCACGCTGATTGGTGCCGATCCCGAGGATCCCGCGATTGCCCCGCCGCCGGTCGGCAACAACCGGGGCCATGACGGTGCGGCGGCAGGAATTGACTGCGCCTTATGGGACATCCGCGGTCAGGCGGCCGGCAAGTCCGTCAACGAACTCATTACGGGCCAGCCTGTGGAGTCGGTGCAGTTGTATGCCTCCAGCGGCTGCCGGTACGACTGGCGCTACAACCCGGAGCAACTGTTCCAGGAAGCGGAGGATTACATCGAACGCGGGTTCGAGGTCATGAAGTTCCGCATCGGCACGGACTGGAGCTGGGACGGCATTACAGTCGATCGATTCCTCGACCATGTTCGGGAACTGGTCCGCGTTGTCGATGGCCGAATGAAGCTGGCCCTGGATGGCAACTGCCGCCTCACGCCCAAAGAATCGCTGCCCATTGCGCGGGAGTTGGACCGATTAGGATTCGCCTGGTTTGAAGAACCCATGCCCTGGTCGGACGTTGATTCCTACGCGGAACTCAATCGCGCGGTGGAACTTCCCATCACCGGTGGCGAGTCGTTCGCGACCCTGGCACAGATGCGCCCCTATCTGGATGCCTGCGCCTACGACGTGGTGCAGCCCGATGCCGGGTTCAGCGGTATCACGGAGTTGCTGCGCATCGGCAAGGTCGCGGAAGAACGAGGGGTCAAGCTGTACCCACACAGTTGGCACAACGGACTCATGGGTTTGGCCAATGGGCATGTCGTCGCCTCGCTGCACCACAGCGATTATCTGGAACTGTGCATGATCCAGGGGCCGTTGCAATGGGCCTTTGCAGCCGATCCCCCTGAAATCAAGGGCGGAAGGCTGTACTTCCCGAACAAGGGCGGCTTCGGAGTGGAATTGGCGGAGGGCCTTGAGCAACGGTACCCGTACCTCGAAGGCATCTATAGCCTGAACGTTGAACGAGACCTGATCCTGTAGTCTCGGGAACTTCCGCATCGAAAGCCGATCAAAAGCCTTCCGGCGGAAACCAATGCCGGCTCATTCTCAGGCACACCACTCCTTCCTCACTTCATTATGTAAAGTCACCGCTGTTGCTTGGGACTACTCAAGCTGAAATGCCGTTCCGTTAAACCGCCGAACCGTTTCCCCATTCATCCACATCCAGCACACGGATCCCTGCCATGCCCCGACCTCAAATTACCGCTCCCCTGCCTGAACTCCCCCAACCCGACAATCTGGAACTGCCCGTTAACGGCGGGCCGGTGACCAGGCCCGAGCCGGAACTGATTGAACAGCTCAAGGACGTGTCCAGTGCCACGGCGAGTGCCAACCTGCACAAACTGGGCCTGAAGAACAGTTGGATTCAGGGACCTGTGGCCCGGCAACGGGGCAGGAAGATCGTAGGCCCGGCCGTGACGCTCGCCTTCATGCCACAACGAGAAGACTTGCTGGCAGGACCCGGCCAGGAGCAGACGGAGAAACGGAGTGCCTTGTGGTCGGTATTCGAATCCGTCCAACCGGGCGATGTGCTGTGCATACAGGCCTATGGAGACCCCTACACAGGATGCGTAGGCGAGATGTTGTCCACTTTCTTCAAGGGGCGCGGCGGGGCCGGCATGGTCGTGGACGGCAGCATCCGCGACTGGACGGAAATCCAACATATCGATCTCCCGATGTGGACCCGTGGGGTTACCCCCAACTACGCCTCGCAGTCCAGGCTCTTCCCGTGGGCCTTCAACGTGCCAGTGGCTTTGAGCAGGGTCACAGTGATTCCGGGCGACGCCATCATTGCCGACGACGACGGAGCCGTGATGGTTCCGCGGGCCATGATCCCGTTGGTCCTGGAACACTCCCTTGAGCATGAGGAGTGGGAGGAATTCAGTCGCCTCAAACTGCAGGAAGGAGGCGACCTGAGACGCTACTACCCACTCTCGGACGAAGGCTGGGAAGAATACGAACAGTGGAAGGCGGCCCAATAGGGAAGTCTCCACCAACTCCAAAGTGAAGGAAACACCACCATGGATTTAAAGAACAGTGTTGCCCTCGTCACCGGAGCCGGGTCGGGAATCGGCAAAGGTGCGGCCATGCGACTGGCGCGCGAAGGCGCAAAGGTGGGGGTGCTGAGCCGAACCGATGTCCAAATCCTGGACGTGGTCCAGGAAATCAGGGACGGCGGCGGCGAGGCCATGCCGTTGATCGCCGATGTGTCGAAGTCGGACCAGCTCCAACATGCCATCACCGAACTGGCCGAAGCCTACGGCGGCATACAGGTGGTGGTGGCAAACGCCGGTGTCAACGGCCTCTGGGCACCCATCGAGCAGATCTCCGACGACGACTGGGACTACACGATGGACATCAACCTGAAGGGCACGTTCATGACCATCAAGTACGCCCTGCCCTGGCTCAGGCAGTCCGGCGGGGCGATTGCCGTCGTCGCATCGGTCAACGGAACCCGCATCTTCAGCAACACGGGAGCCACGGCCTACGCGTGCTCAAAGGGAGGGCAGGTCATCATGACAAAGATGCTGGCTCCCGAACTGGCCCACGACAATGTGCGCATCAACGTGATTTGTCCGGGGTCCATCCGCACTGAAATCAGCGACAACACGGTGATCAGCAATCAGGACATCGTGTGGCCGGTAACGTTCGAAAAGGGCCAGATCCCCTTGACCAGGGATCAGCCGGGAACGATTGAGCAGTGCGCCGACCTGATCCACTTCCTGGTATCGGACGCGTCCGCCCACATCACGGGCACGGAACTGTGGATCGACGGAGCCCAATCCCTGATCAAGGGATGAAACACCCCTGGCTGCAGTTCAGACTTCGGCCTTGGACGAGTCCTTGGTGCCCGGTTCGGCCAACCAGAACCTGCGCATGGTCTTGGCGTTCAGCGTGTGGCCCAGGCCGGGCCTGTCCGACACGATGAGAAAGCCGTCTTCAATTTGCTCAGGTGGGTCGAGAAGCTCGGCCCGCCAGGTCACCTCGCCCCAGGCAAACTCGAGGATGTCAAATCCCTTGGCGGCCGCACACACGTGACCGCTGTGCATACTGGCCACGGGACCGGAAGGGTTGTGCGGTGCAAATTTCACCCCGTGCAGCGCGGCCAGTTCGCCTACAAGCAGGGTTTCCTGATCGCCTCCGGCATGCTTGACATCCGGCATGACCACATCCGCGGCACCAGCTTCCAGCAGGCAGTGAAAGGATTCGGCACCGAAGAGGCTTTCGGCCGTGGCCAACTGCTGCCGAATCCCTGATCTGACCTCGTGCAGGCCCTTGAGGTTCGAAACCGGGAGCGGCTCCTCAAACCAGTACAAGTTCAAGGGTTCGAGTGCCGCTGCCACCAGGAAACTCTCGCTCAGGGCAAAGCGGCTGTGGCAGTCCACTGCCACTTGTACTCCCGGGCCGACGGCTTCCCGAACCGCCCTGACGCGTTCCACGCCGGGCCACCAATTCGCCTCATCCCCGGACCGTCGCCGGTTCGGTGGCTTCACTTCATCGAACGGCGCCAACTTGATCATGCGAAATCCTTCCGCGGCCGCCGTTTCCGCGGCCTTGGCGAAGGAAGCCGGAGCGCGATCCTCGACGTGGCGGTTGATGTTGGCATACAGCCGAATGCGCTCCCTGACCTGTCCGCCCCATAATCGAGCCAACGACATCCCCGCAGCCTGAGCCCGTACATCCTGAGCTGCTTGTTCAACTGCGCTCAAGGCGGTATCTATGACGCGGTCCCTCCTGTAACGTCTCCTCTCATCGCGCAACCCATTGATGTTGGCAGGATCCTTGCCGGCCAGATCCTCGGCAAGGCTTGCCACGATCCCGCAAACCGAGTAATCGTTGCCGCTGTGGCTCGCCTCGCCGATTCCGGTCAACCCCTCTTCGGTTTCCAGGACAACGAAGATCCAGTCGCCGCGCCGGTTGACCCGGACTCCTTCGGTCCTGATGGCCCTGATGGTCAAACAGGAGTTCATGGTTGTCGGGATTTTTTAGGGACTGGGCAGCTATCGTGCTCGAAGGAGCCTGATCGAGGACAGGACCTGGAAGGCTGCAAGGTGGATGGATATGTCGCGCTGCGGTGCGGCAGTTCACCGGGTATTGGGGTTACCGCAGTGTTGATGGTCTGGGAGACAGAGTCGAGCATCGTGTGAGGACAAATGCATGGCGGCTATTCGCGCGTGAGATTTTTGGGTTCGCGCAGAGCCGGGGGATGATTGTGGCTATTGTCATCGGGTTTGTCCAACAGCAGCAGGGAACGCCATGCGCGCGGCTTCCGCTGTACAGCCTTGATACGCCGCAGATGGTCTGGCGGCGGTCCATGCCGCTGCCATGCAACTCCGATCCGCTCCAGATCCGCCGGAGCCAGTTCATCCCCAAGAAATTCGCGCATCGTCGCGACAGCCTGGTCCGTTCGTTCCATCCGACGTCCCCGGGCCTCTCCGCTGACTTCGCCGCGCGCCTCTCGCTCCCGACCGCTGCGTTCCTGTTCATGTTCCTCGTCAGTTCGGTGGTCTCGCCACCGGCCCTGTTCCCCGTCCCACCACTGGAAACGGAAATCTTCCCGTGCCTGCACCGGATCCCGCGGCGGCAGCAGGCGGACGGAGGTACCGAGCACGTCGCTCCGGAACACCGATGGCTCCAGCCCGGCCACGCGGCTCTCCTGATACACCCCGTCCTCCAGACGGTATAGGACCATCCCCGGCGATGAATGGGGATCATCAGGGTCGAGCAGGCCGCCCAGAACATCGCACAGCACATATTCGGCAATGCCCAGGGTCTCGTACAGCCGTCGCTTGCCGTCCAAATCCCGCGCCGCCGTGGAGTCCGATAGGATTTCCCCCACCAGGACCGGAACGGGCTCGCCGATGTCAACGTGGTGGTCGTAGGTGGTGTCCCAAATCTGCCAATCCGACAACACCGTGCCGGGTGCCAGGACCATCAGGTCCGGTTCAACCCGGATGCTGGGTTCCCCCAGTTCGGTGTACAGCTCCGCGGCAGCACCCCGTTCCGGACCAAAATGCAGCCTCGAATCAGACACCGCTCGCCGACCCAGCACGGCCAGCAGCGTCCTGACGATGACAATCTGCAGGAGCTTGTTCTTCAGTTTTTCGGGGCTCACCGTGCCGTCCTCGTTGATCCCAAGATACTTGACGGCATCGTGGCCGTAGTCGGGATCCGTGGTCCAGTTGCGGCCATACTCGTGGACGATGTCGTAGGGGAACGCCGGCTCGAAGTGCGGCAGCTGTTGGAGGCCGGCGCGCCACTGCACCACATGGCTGCGGCGCAGGGCGATCAGTGCCGCCCGGCGTTCCCGCGTCATGTTCGGATCGTCAACCGAAATCGGCACCACCGGAGCTGTCCTCCGTCCGTTGGCGTCCGCCCGGACTGTCGGCGTTCGTTCCCGCACCTCAACCGCAGCCATCCTCGCCTCCCGCTCCCGGCTGCTCCGCTTGGCCCCATTCTACCCGGCCGCACTGATGGATTGCTCCGCTGCTACGACACCTGTCAGGCATGTGCAGGACAGCGAAAGCCCGATCCGACGCGGTTGCCGTGTTCGCCCCATCAAACCATCGAAAGTTATCAGGGGAAAGCCTGCCGTGTGGCCTGCACCCGACCATCAGCCCCAAGCCGCGACCACAGCAGGGCTACACAGTGGAAACAGGGAAAACAAGCCTTGCGCGCAGCTGCATGCCCTGTGCCTAATCCGTTGGTGTGGGCGCGTAAGGGTTAATGCAGGGACCCGGACCACCCACACAGTCGAAGCCATCGGCAACAGTGGCACGCAGGAACGAGTTGAGCGTCCGGCAATGCCTGCAGGACGAGGCTCTGGGGCATTGTGCCCGGGACTGTTTACAATCACGTGGACCGCAGCCGGACTGACGATGCCAATGGAAGGCCGCGCAGGATTGGGATTGACGGCCCGCAAACTCGGTGGGAAGGGAGCAAGGTGCGAAACCTCCGTGATGTGGTACGCAAAAGCCGAAGGAACCATGCAATGCACGAAGTGCGGCCGCGACATTCCGACGGGTGCAGCCTGCCTATCGCAGTTGCCGTGCGATCTGCCGGCAGGCACCCATCGATCCGGCTACATGAACTTCTGCATCCACTGCTTCGAGTGGAGTTCGGGCGGGCCACCTGAACCCGGTTGCACACTGTCCCGGGAACACCTGCAGCAGGAGAAGACGGAAGATTCGGTCTCCTGCCACTATTGTCAGGAGACCATTCCCCCGAACGCTGAGGCTTTTGCCTGGACTTTTTTCGACTGGCCCAAATCCTCCCGGTCCCGGTCCGATCCAGTGAAGCGAAACCTGCATGGGGGGACCGGCGCGGTTCCTTGGATTGGCCGGTTGCACAGGGGCAAGGGTGGGTGGGACCGCCTCAGTCCCGACACGCAACGCCTGTTCCGGACCCGTGGCCTGGGGCGCGGACTGGGTTCCCGGACATCGGCAGAGGCTCGAAGGCTGTATAACAAAACGATTCCCAAACCTATTCGTAACGCAGGGAATAAGGGCGTCCAACGATTTCTGCGAAGGAGGCATGCGAGCCACATCGAGTCGGTTGCGCTGAATCGCGGCAGGGGCAAGGACCCCGGCAACATAGTCTGGGAAGATCCAGGCATAAACCGCAGACGCGGAGCCCGAAACATGACGAAAGCCGAATTCGCCGCGGCCAAGGCATCAAACCGAAGGGCCGGGTACGCAGAGTTTGGGAAATCCGTGGGCAGACAGGTGGCTTGGACGGCCGCAATCGAACTCTTCGTGGCTGGCCTGGAGAACTGGTTTCACTGGAAACGTGGCCGGAAGACCGGAAAGCAGGCCGTAGGAGATGCAACCAGGAGTACAGGCGCGAGTCTGTGGACTACGGTGGTCATGACAGCTGTGGCTGGCCTGCTAATGCCTGTGCTAACCATTGTGGCCTTGTTGTCCGTGGCCTTGGGCCTCATACTGGTATCCAGCGGCCCGGTGTGGCACGCAATCAATGGTGCTCAGCTGGCCACCCCGCTGACCATTGGAGGCATCGTATTGATCGTGTTACCGGTATTGTATGCAGTCCATGCCGTCTGCGGCATGGTCCGATTTCCAGTAAATACTGTCCGCCGATTGGCCCGGGCTGCCCGGTACGATGATTTTCCACTAGACGAACTCCGTGTGCATTTCTGCTTGCCATGCACTCTGCAAAACAAAGCCCGCATAGTGGGCAACCGTCCAGACCGGGCAGGTGATTAGGTGTCTGCCCCCATGTCGAAGCACAAGACCTGATGCGAGAGCAGCGGCCGGCCGGCACCGAGAGGCCGTTGTTGAGCGGGGACACCGCCACCCGCGGACATCCTTGGCATCCTTGACCGGATACCTGGAGTTCGCCTCCCGTACACAAAGCCAATTCCACGTCACATAGCCAATCCGGCATAGGGGCGGCGGGTGCACCGACGGCCGGAATACCCCGCGATCATGTGTCGGGAGTATCATCCGGTTTGGTCCGGGTGGTGCCAGCCATCACATGCCCAGAGGTGTCGCGCCCATCCGGACCGCAGGGACCCACGCCTACATCGCCTCCCTGTTTCGCTGGTTAAGGAGACCATGCCCGAGTGGGGAAGCCGGAGTCCTCCTGCAGCACCTGCCAGAGGTTTTGCGGTTCGTTTACCGATTTGACCTTCAGGTATCCGTGTTGGCCATTTTCGTGTCCGGTTCAGGATGGCTGAAAGCGCAAGGCGCGCCCCGGGAACCGATCCCCGGCGGAGTCCATCAGCCTACCGGAGGAGATGACCGGCTGGCCATTGACCCACATATGGTCAAGGCCATCGGCCAGTACGGCCGGATTGTCGAATCCATTGCGCTCCTTGAACCGTTGGGGATCGATCACCAACAGGTCTGCAAAGCATCCTTCCGCAATCCTGCCCCGATTCCGCAGCCCGAATCGGTCGGCGGACCGGCCGGTCATCGAGTGCACGGCCTGTTCCAAACGCAGCACGCCTCTGGAGACCAATGTGTCCAGCATGCGCGGGGCGCTGCCGTACTGCCGGGGATGGACGTGGCCACCTGGATGCAAAATCCCATCGGTGCCCAGAAGAAAACAAGGATGCTGCAGGAAAGCATCCGCCAGTTCGTCCGCGCCGCGGTGGAACACCAGCAGAACCGCCAGGTTCTCCTCGATCAGGAAGTCGCATAAGGCATCACCGGCAGGTTTGCCCGAGGCATCCACATAGGCCTGCAGGGTGGCTCCCTGCCAGCAGGTATTCCCTTTCCCCGGCACCCAGGCAATGACCATGTTGTCCAGTTCCAACCGCGACGAAACCGCAGCATGGGTAACGCCGTCGCGCAGCCGCCGACTGGTCAGGGCGGACATCACTTCCAGCGGTCCGTTGCGCCAAGCTTCGTAGGGCATCAGGTAGTTCAACATGGTCGATCCCGGCAGGTACGGGTAGACATCAAACGTGAAGTCCACCTCATGAACCGCTTCGTTGTCGATGTATTCGAGCAACTGGTCCCGTTCCTGCTCGCTGTTGCCCTTCAGATGGGAAATGTGCACCTTCGCGCCCGACTGCACGCCTATGCGAACCGCTTCCTGCATTCCCGCCAGGGTTCCATGCTTGTATCGCACGTGGGTTGCATAGATGCCGCCAAAACTGGCAATCGCATCGGCGGCGCGAACCAGTTCGTCCGTGTCCGCCCAACACTGTGCGACATAGTCCAAACCGGTTGACAGGCCGCAAGCACCCTCGTCCATCGCCTGAGTGATGCGGTCCTGGATCTCAAGGGTCTGGTAGTCATCCGGTGCCGCCTGGCCCCAGCCGCAGGCCAATACCCGCACATTGGCATAGGGAATCTGTGCCAGCGCGTTTTGGGCATTGCGACCATCCACCAACGACATGTAGTCGGCTATCGATTCCCAATTCGCATAGTCTTCCTGTTGCAGGGCGTTTAGTCCCTTCAGGTAGTAGATCCACTCCCCTGCGTTTTGGCGGGACACCGGCGCGTATGAGATTCCGTCCGACATGATGACTTCAGTTGTGAAGCCCTGCCGAAGCTTGCTTTCGATGAGCGGGGTCTTGATCAGCCAGCCGTCCATGTGGGTATGAACGTCAATGAAGCCCGGCGTGACCCAGCTGCCATGGGCGTCGACCACCGTATCCCCCGGCTGAGCCGACAACCGGCCCACGGCGGTGATTTGATCGCCGGCGATGCGCACGTCGGCGGTACGCGGTTTGGCTCCTGTCCCGTCGATGACGGTGCCACCCCTTACCAATGTTCCAGGCATTGTTCGCGTTCCTTTTCCTGTATGTGTCAAACCCTCGGCGTCAGTGCTTGAACTCAAGCACACCTCGCACTACGCGCCCGCCCACCATGTCGTCGAATGCCGACTGGACTTCATCGATGTCGTACGTTTTGGTGATCAACGCATCCAAGTCCAATGTACCTTGGTCATACATATTCAAAATACGCGGGATGTCGAAGTGAGGTTTGGCAGTTCCCACGAAGGATCCAAGCAACTGGCGATTCATGGCCACCAAATGCGCAGGGGAGATCGGAACCGTGTCCTTGAAGGCGTGCATGCCCACGACGACCACCTTGCCTCCGGGCCTGACCGCCGCCAGGCTGTCCGTCATGGTCCCCGCACCCACCGTGTCCACAATGCAGTCGACCCCGGCGGGGTACAGTTCCTTTAATCCATCGGCGAAATCCGTCTCGGACACATCCAGGGTCAGATCGGCCCCCAGGGTCTCGGCAAAGCGCAATTTGGCCTGGTCCCGATCAACTCCGATGACGGGACTACAACCGGCAGCCTTGGCACCCATCAACGCGCTGAGGCCGACACCGCCGCATCCAACCACGGCCAAGGCTTGGCCGGGTCGGGCCTGAGCGGTGTTCCAAACCGCACCCATTCCGGTCACCACGGCACATCCCACAATCGCGCTGGTGGCCATCGGAATGTCAATCTCGTAGGGAATAACGTTCCGCTCGTGGGTCACCATGTATTCGGCCATGGTGGCCACGCCCAAATGGTGTTTGAGGGGCTGCCCGTCTTGATCCAGGATCCGGGAAACCTTGTTGGGCAACAGTCCCTGCAGGATAGTAGATGGGAATTCCTCGCACAGGTTGGGCATGCCGGACTGGCATGTGCCACAACGGTTGCACGCCGGCAACCAGTTGTAGATCACCTTGTCCCCCGGCTTCACGGACGTGACAGCCTTGCCCGTTTCAATCACAACTCCGCTGCCTTCGTGACCCAACACCAGCGGGGGTCGCACACGCAATTCGCCCTTGAGTGTATGCAGGTCGGAGTGGCAGACCCCCGCGGCATGGTTTTCGATCAACACCTCCGACTCGCCAGGTGGTGCCAAGGCAATGGTTTGTACTTCCAACCGATCGACTTCGGGAACAACGACGGCCCTAACTTGCATCTGGCTCATCTCGTGGCTGTAGCTTCAGAATTGGCCGCAGGCCCGCGTGCGCGGCGGGCGGCCCATAGCGGTAACTCTAACCCAAGCCGCGGATGTGAACGCCTGATGCCCGCGGCCCAGTGCCGTTTCAATCTGGGCCCAATGCGGGTTCCCTAGAAAACTGCGTCTGGTTCTGGGTCGACGCCGACCCATGGTGGTCACCCAGTATCTCTCGCTGAGCGACAGACTGCCGTACGAGTGAGGACAATCCTTTACCAGGTCTCCCACTGCGGTCAGTCGTCTTCAATGGTCTCCTGAGACTGTAAGTCCAGATATGGCACACGGCTCCATGCGTCGGATACCGGTACCTGCAGCTGGTTGCGGGCCAAGTTCAGGAACGTCAGCCTAGGCAAGGTTCTCAACCCTTCCGGGATGGCGCCCGTCAATTGGTTGTGGTTCAAATGCAACACCCGGAGCCGGGCGAGATCACCCAATGCAGCAGGTATCGGACCGGTCAACTGGTTGCGGCTCAGATCCAAAAACTCCAGGTTCTCCAACGCACCCAGCTTGGCTGGGAGGGAGCCCGTCAGCCGGTTTCCCATCAGATCCAGGGCCGTGAGTTTGGTCAACTGCCCCAGACTCTCCGGACAGGTGCCGACTAGCCCGTTGCCGGTCAGGAGCAGGCTGTCCACCTTCCCACATTCGTCAACAAAAACCCCGTACCACTCTTCCAAGGGACTGGCACTGCCCCAATTGGCATCATCCTCCCACGCACCTTCGGTGCCCCCGGTTGCCCTGTACAGCCGAAGCAGAACTTCCCGTTCTGTCAGAGGCACCACCGACCCGCCTTGTTGAACGTGCCCTCCAACCTCACTCCTGTCAGGGAAGAACAAACCATTACAGGACCCAACTTTCATTCCCTACCTACCTTTCAGCTATACGGGGCGGTTAGCACCCCTTGACTTGCAACAACCGAGCGCCAGTCCGGTGAGACACAACTTGCCCCAACCCTCCACCTAGTGCATGCTTGCGTAAGTACTGTGGCTAAAATAGGGATTGCATGGAATCCCCACAGACACCGGCAGGCGATCATGGCACGCACCCGCGGCTTGACCTTGCAGGCAGCAGACCGACCGACCCTGGAGCAGTGGGCACGGTCGCAGAGCCTGCCCCACCACCAGGTGCAGCGCGCCCGCATGCTGCTGGAGCTGGCGGCCGGGCAGACCCTGGCCGCCGTCGCGGCCGCCGTGGGCACCAGCGACGAGACGGTGGCACGCTGGCGCAACCGGTACCTGGCCGAGGGCTTGGCGGGACTGGCGGACCGGCCCCGCAGCGGTCGCCCGCCGACCTACACGGACGCGGACCGGGAGGCCATGTGGAAGAAACTGCAGGCGGACCCGCCCGACGGCCACACCTGTTGGAGCCTGAGCCTGATGGCCCGGGAGACGGGCATCTCGACCGCCCAGCTGAGCCGCTGGTGGTCGGCGGCCGGGATCCAGCCCCACCGCGTGCGCACCTTCAAGCTGTCCAACGACCCCCGGTTCGAGGCCAAGCTGCGCGACGTGATCGCGGTCTACGAAAAAAAAAGGACCCGGACGTGGTGAGACTGTGCTTTGACGAGAAGCCCCAGATGCAGGCCCTGGCCCGTACCCAGGCCGGGCTGCCCGCGACCGCCGGCCGCCCCGCCACCCGCACCCACGACTACGTCCGCCACGGCACCCTCTCCCTGCGGGCGGCCCTGGACCTGGACACCGGTCGCATCTACTATGCCTGTGCCGCCCGCAACCGGCATCAGGAGTTCCTGGCCTTCCTGCGCCAGCTGACACGGCGCTTCCCCACCCAGCAGGTGCATCTGGTCCTGGACAACTACTCCCCCCACAAGCACCGCAAGGTGCAGGACTGGCGGGAGGCCCATCCCCGCTTCCACTTCCACTTCATCCCCACCTATTCCTCCTGGCTGAACCGGGTCGAGGCTTGGTTCAGCACCCTGCAGCGACAGGTCATGGACCGCGGCTCCTTCGACGACGTGGCCGACCTGCAGGCGACCCTGGGCCGCTACGTGCGGGGCCACAACCGCCGGGCCACGCCTCCCCGGTGGAAGGTCAAGGCCGATGCCATCCTGGCCCAACTCGCCCAGATCCGCAGAACTTACGAAATGGTGCACTAGCTCCGACCATGGAACTGTGGTTCCAACTGGCTGCCTACCAGACGCCATGTTGGCATGGCGTCTTCAGTTTTCGTGCAAAGTCCCTCATCGCCTTGAACCAAAATCAATGAAACTGGAACCGTGCCCGCGGCCCAGTTGCGACGACCGCTGTCGGTTTTTTCGTCTGCCTTGCCAACCATCGTCTCGGTGTAGCCCAGCCGTACGGCCTGAACGTCGGAACGGTGAGCGGACAACACCGATGGGAGCCTGGCGGACTAATGACCGGCTGTCACCACCAACGGTTCGGCGTGGAAACGGTAGCCCAAACCCGGAATGTTTTCGATGAAGTGGGGGGAATCGGGTCTCGGCTCGAGCTTGCGGCGCAGTCGGCTGACCAGCCCCCGCACCAATGTCGAGTCACCGTCTCCGTGATAGCCCCAAACCCGTTCGGCTATGGATTCGGTGGGGACCACGTGTTCCTGGTTGGACATGAGCAGGTACAGCAGCCTGAACTCCAATTGGGTTAGGCGCATGGGGTCGCCGCCCTGCACCGACACCGTCCGGTCCGATGTGTCGAGGACGATGTGTTCCAAGGCCATTTCATTCAGGATGGTGGATGGAACCGACGCTGCCAACCGCGAGAACACCTTGAGGTAGTTGGACAACAGGCGCAGAGACACCGGACGGTCCAACATCAAGACGGCTCCGTGCTCCAGCAGAAGGCACTCCTGGGTGTCCGGCACCGGTTCGTGCAATACCAGGATCGGTGCCGCCTTGGTCACCTGGCAAATCGTGTCCAGCTCCTTCAGCGGCAGATCCTCCTTGTTGGAGGCCAGAATAATGACATCACCGGGATCTTCCTCCCACCGTTCCATGCGCGTGACAAGGTCCGGCGCGGCGGCCGCCGTGATGCCGAACTCCCGCATGGCCACACTGATAACGCGACCTTCGGTCGGGTCGTCAGCAAACACTACAACTCGCATGCAGATGCTTCTCCCGGATGCACCTAGCCAATCCTCGAAGGCCTAAGTATAGGGCGGGTACAGCCCGTCTATACTCAACATCCGGACACGATTCGGAACATTTCACGCCTAATGTGGAATTGAGGAGGTTGACTCAAAAAGGGGAACCTGCGCAGAATGGAAAGCGTTGAAACAACCACATTCCGGGGGTCCCCCATGGCGCGCAGTATAGCATTCGAGGATTGGGCCACGGTGGCGTATGTCTGGGTGGACGACTGGTACCAGGCCCACGCGGCCGGCGGGCGACAGGGCCAGGCGGGGGCCAAGCCCCGCTTCAGCGACAGCGAAGTGATCACGCTCCTGCTGCTCATGGATTGCCTGCCCTTTCCGGGGGAGACCCAGTGCCTGGGCTTCGTGCGGGCCAACCACCTGTCCATCTTTCCGCATCTGCTCAGCCAAAGCCAGTTCAACCGCCGGGCCCGCCAGCTGTGGCCCTGGGTCGAGGCCCTGCGCCGGCACTGGGCGGAGTCGTTGGGGGCCACCCGCGCCTCCCTCTACCTGCTGGACACCAAGCCGCTGCCCGTCGTCGGCTACACGCGTGACAAGAGCCGCAGCGACTTTGCGGCCACGGCCGCCTACGGGGTCTGCGCCAGCCGCCACCTGAAGTACTTCGGCTACAAGCTGGTGCTGCTCTGTACGCCGGCGGGGGTGCCCGCAGCCTACGACCTGGTGCCGGCCTCCACGGACGAGCGGGTGGCCGGGGAGCAGGTGCTGGACTGGGCTTGGGGGGCCCGCATCCTCGGCGACAAGGGCTTCCTCGGGGTCGACTGGCAACAGGGCTACCGGGAGACCCGGGGCCTGGAGATCCTGACCCCCTTGCGCGCCAACCAGCGCACGACCCGGCCGGCCGGCTTCGAGCGCTGGCTTAACCGCCTGCGGGAACGGATCGAAGGTGCCTTCCACGAGGTGCAGAACACCGGTCGCCACCTGGAGCACCTGACCTGCAGGACGCTCCGAGGGTTGTGCACGCATGTCGCGGCCAAGATGGCCAGTCATGCCCTCAAGCTCCTGCTCCGCCGTCAGGCCGGGATTGACGTCCGGACCTTCACCGGTGACCCTGTGATTCCACATTAGGCGTATTTCATGACGAACAGGATCCGGCCCGCGGCGGCACACCCAATGCCCAGCTTATGACCAGCAACATTCTCATCGCCGGGGCCGGAGCCTTCGGCCTGTCCGCGGCCCTTGCATTGGCGGAGCGGGGATATCGGGTGGCCGTAGTCGACCCGACTGGCCCCGCCAACCATTCGCAGGCTGCTTCCCGGGACATCAGCAAAATCGTGAGGTCGGAGTACTGGTCCGACCCGACCTACACGGAGTTGGCCGAAACAGCCATTGACCAATGGCACGAATGGAACGACCGGTTCGGCCTTCTCTACTACGAGACCGGGGTGACACTGCTCGCACCCAACTGGGAACCAAACTCCTACGAAGCTCAGAGCCTTGCCACCGCCCGGAAACTCGGCAAACAGATTCAGGTCCTTGACACGGACGAAGTGGCCCGCAGATTCCCCATGGTGAAAGAGGGATCGCTCAAGGTTGGATACCACAATCCGAGGGGAGGCTACGCCGAAGCCCTAGAGGCCCTCCGTGCACTCTTCCGGGAACTGGCGGATCAGGGGGTAGATTTCCATGTTGGCCGGATGGTGGAACGGCCGGCCGAGCGGGGCGGCCGCTGCTTCGGATTCCGGTTGACCGACGGCGGACTGCTGGAGGCTGATCACATGCTCGTGTGCGGCGGCGCCTGGACCGGGACCATTGTCCCGGACATGGCATCGAAGACGAGGCCCACAGGCCAGCCGCTCTTCCATCTGCAAGTGGCAGACTCGGAACCCTATACCCCGCCGAACTTCCCGGCGGTAATGCTGGACATCGCCAACGCCGGCATCTATGTCCTGCCCCAGCACCCAACCCAGCAGGTGGTGAAGGTTGGGCTCCACACCTCCGGTCGGGATCTCGACCCGGTGCGCGACGACCGCATCGTGACAAACACCGAAACTCGCATCATGCGCCACATGTTTGGCAAGTACATTCCGGAACTGGCTGCGGCCCCTGTGGTTGACAGCCGCATCTGCCTCTATTGCGACACCCCGGACTACCACTTCTGGATTGACCGGCATCCGGACATCGACAACCTGACTGTGGCCTGCGGCGGTTCCGGCCACGGCTTCAAGTTCATGCCGGTACTGGGTGACATCATCGCGGACACGGTGGAGGGCAAGACCAACCGGTACCACGGGAAGTTCCGCTGGCACAGACCGCTTCCGGACAAGCCCTATCACGGTGAACGTCGTGAACTGGCAGACCTGGTGCCAGCCTGAGTGCGGAAACAAGCATTGTCCACCGTTCGGCGGATGGGTGTGCAGCTAAAGCGGATGGCCGTCAAGGACCTTCGGAGCCTCAAGTCCGCTTGTCAAGACCCATCGGCGCGTGGTTTGTCGGTTGCTATGTAACCGGAGATGCATCTCTCCTGGTCCAGTCCTTGCGGTGGTTTGATGCCATGTAGCCTATTATCGGAACAGTCGGTCAACCCAACTATCGCCCAACGGCTGTGTGGAACGGAATGAAGCAATGGATACCAGACATATCGAGTTTTTGGAACTCTTCAACGGGCAAGTCCAATACGTGGTGCCGCGCTGGCAGCGTCGATACCGCTGGAATCAATCCGATATCGAGCGGCTGGTAGAGGATCTTCTGACAGTCGCAGACGCTGGCCCTAACGCAACGCACTACGGAGGTACCCTACTTACATTTACGAACTCCGTAGCTGGCGTAGTCACGACCTTTCACGTCGTGGACGGCCAGCAGAGGCTGACGACCGTGAGCATTCTTCTGGGTTGCATAGCGGCGGAACTCGGCCCCGAGGGCCGATGCGGTGACTGGACAGCAGATATCATCCGTAATGATCGACTAACCAACCCTGGCAAACAGTCTGGAAAATTCCGCAAGCTCAGGCTTCAGAACGGAGACGAGGAAGAATACCGCCGCGGCCTCGAAGGCAATCCAAGGGGTGCCGGAGCCGTAACACAGGCTTGGAGAATCGCACGCCGTCTAGTCGCCCAACATGACGTTGCCCAGCTACTTGAGGGCCTCGGACGACTCCGGGTGGTAAGCATTGGGATAGACAGCGGCGACGATCCGCAACAGATTTTCGAGAGCTTGAACGCGACCGGCCGACCTCTTACAGAAAGCGAGAAGGTCAAGAATTGGCTCCTCATGGGCTTGCCGGACGAGACGCAGCAGGACCTCCATGACAACCATTGGACGAAAATCGAGCGGAATCTCGGAGCTAAACACACAACCGAACCCACTGATATGTTCCTACGAGATGTCCTTCGCTGGTGGACAGGCAAGGTTCAGGGCATCGATCACGTCTATGAAGCCCTTCGTCGGTGGGCCGTGCGAGAGGGATTTGCCGGGGATCGGCCTACCCTGTGCCGTGATCTGGCACGGCTCTCGAGGCTCTACGGCATCGTGACCGGCACAGCGGGGGCTCATTCCAATGCTGGAATTGAACGGGAACTGCGTCACCTACGTGAGATGGGGATTGACATCCACCGTCCGTTGACGCTACGACTACTGAACGACGCAGCCGAATCCGGCGAAGACGGAACAGGCATGAAAGAAGTGGCAAAAACCCTTGCCGGGATCGGGACATGGACCACCCGATTATGGCTCGCAGACCGGCCAACAGCCGGATTGAACAAGGCGATGGTGGAACTTGCCCATGGACCTGGACCGGAAATTGGTAATGGTCTCGCAAAGTACTGGATCGATCGGATTTGCAGACTTCGGAACACGCGTACCGGAGTGCCAAACGACGAAGAGGTTCGGAACGGCATTCAAACCCGTAAGGCCTACGGCGGAAGTGCCACCCGGTCGTCATTCGCAGTTCTGTGTGCACTGATGGAAGTCGAGCATCGTGAGGAAGCTCCGGCCCGGAACCGTCTAACGATCGAACACGTGATGCCACAGAAACTGACTGATGACTGGAAACGGGCGTTAGGCCCAAACGCCGAGAATTTGCACGGTCTGTATCGGGACCGGCTCGCCAACTTGACCCTGAGTGGTGATGTCACCAATTCCAAAATGGGTACGTAAGGCCTACAAGTGCCACCCGGTTCATTCGCAGTTCTGTGTGCACTGATGGAAGTCGAGCATCGTGAGGAAGCTCCGGCCCGGAACCGTCTAACGATCGAACACGTGATGCCACAGAAACTGACTGATGACTGGAAACGGGCGTTAGGCCCAAACGCCGAGAATTTGCACGGTCTGTATCACCAATTCCAAAATGGGTACGGGTACGTTCGAGGCCAAACGCGAAGTGTATCGAAGGAGTTCGATTGGATTGACGAGAAGTCTCGCTGATGAGGCCGATTGGGATGACGAGGCGATTGAACGGCGTGCTAACGACCTCGCCCAACGTGCATTGAACCGCTGGCCTTGGCTAGATCAATCCTCACGTTGTGATGTGGAACCTAAGGAAGAAAGCCGAACTCAGGCCTTCTGGAGGTTTCTCAAGAACATGGGGGGCGTTCCGGGACAGGAGGATTGGTGGCTGGGGCCGTCCCAGTGGACGGCTCCCATCAACTCACGCGGTGACAAGATCGGAATCTACGTAGGAAATCCGGAATGGCTCTGGCTCTATATCCGGTCTGGAGAGAGTCAAGCATCGGCAGAGCGAACCGCGCAGATGCGACAGTACTCTTGGCTAATTCGTGAGCAAATGTCTGATCAAAATGTTGGGGACAATCTCAAAGACTGTGCCAATGGACGGTCGGTAGATGTCTACAGGCGCTGGACACCTGACGATGAAGAGGAGTGGCCTGAATCTGCCGTGTGGCTCCTTGAGCAATGTGACAGGTTGCGCGCGATCCTAGTCGATGAAGCTAGTTAGATCCGTGCATGCTCTCTCGCAAGGTCTTTGATCGGAATCAACTGGACCCGCTACACTTGGCGATGGGTGGGTTTCTTGACCATGCCCATCACTCCAGTCCAAAAAATTCATGAGACTCGGCCCGGAGGGTCATTACCGCGCCGGGCCATGGCCACCGCGGCGAGCAGCGCGAACACCGCTCCTGTCGCTACATACACAGCACTTAAGCCCAGTTGCCACGCAACGGCTGCGCTCAAGGCGGGGGCCACCGTCCGCGCGGCCGAACGGGTACTGTTTTCCAATCCGAACACTGCGCCCTGCTGACCGTCCGCCGACACGGACGCCAGCAAGGCACCCACGGCCGGATAAATCCCGCCCATCGCAAACCCCACGGCACTGTACAGCAGTGTTTGCTGCCAGAGGTGGGTGGTGAATCCCTGGGGCACGAACAGAAGCGCGGACACGACGGCGCATGACAGAAGCACAAGGCGGCCGCCGTGGCGGTCGGTCAACCGTCCCAGTATCAGGGCACCCAAGGCACCAGTGACCGCATGGAGCCCAAACACTGTTCCGGCCGCGGTGGCAACAGGGACTTCAAACTGGCCAAACGACCGATTCAGTTGTGTGAGATACAGCGATGCAAACGGAGTGATGAACGTCACGGCCAAGTGGGTCAGAAACACGAAGGAGTAAAGGCTGGCAACATTGGGCCTTTGCAGCAGGTTGAACAGCCGGACAAACGGTGTGCGCAGGCCCCTGACCGGGTTCGCGGCCCGTTGTTCCGGCAACAGGAACAAAACCAATATGCCGGAGGCAATCATGAAACCGCCATTGAGCCAGAAACTCGCCCGGTAGCCCAGCAGGTCGCTGACGATGCCGCCCACCACCGGCCCTGCCGCAAACCCTGTCAGCCGCGCTGTCGAAACCCAGCCCAACGCCTGTCCCCGAAACCCGGGCGGCACGTCGGACGATATGTAGGAACTCGAAGCGGACACGACCCCGGTGGTGAGCCCCTGGGCCAGGCGTAGCACGAACAACTGCTCGACCGAGGCCACGAAGGCCATGGAGGTCATGACCAGACCGCCCACCACTGTCGCCCGCAGAATCATCAGGCGACGCCCAAAGCGATCGCCGACCATGCCCCATATCGGCGATACCACCATCATGGTAAGCCCCTGGGCTCCCATCACCAGGCCGACCCACAACGTGATGTCAATCGGCAAGGAGGTGTTCAGCTCCTGCATGAAAAGCGGCAGGAACGGCATGACGATGGTGAAGCCCAGCGAGGTCAGGAACTGGGCCGCACAGATAATGAGCGTGCGCCGACGCCAGGGGTGCATCAAGGGTTCGCCGCGGGGTGCCCCCGAGAGCTGCGGGCGTATCCGGTGGAGAGCAGAAACAGAACGGCGGCACAGCCGGAGAACAGAGGTGGGATTAGTGATGGCTGAAACCAAGTCAGGCTCAGGATCGGCCCCACGGCCGCGGCCAGGTCGTCAAGGGACGCATAGCCTCCCATGATGAGGTGCGCGTCCGGCAGGGAACGGGTGCGATCTGCCATCGCGACCTCCACGGCCATCCGCAAGCCGCTGAACCCCAGCATCACACCCACACCGGCGGCAACCGCCCACAGGCCGTGGGCGAACGCCGCGCATGCCAACGAGACCGAGGTGGTGATCGCCAACAGCATCAAGGTTCGCAGATGGCCCATCCGGTCCGCCAGCCAACCGACCACCGGCCCGGCCAGGAGAAGGGACATCCAGTGTGCCGACAGAACCAAGCCGGCGCTGAATCCAATGCCGGTCCATCCTTCCGCCAAGGTCATCCGGGTTTGCAGGTACAGGGACATGAGCGCAATCGACACCGTAATTGCGAGGCGCGTGCCCGCTCCCAGAAACAACAGCCATCGCAACGGCGCATTCCGTGAGACAGTCAGCCAAGTGCGTCTCAGGCCGAAGGAAATGTTGTCCTCAAAGGGAACGGCGCCCGGAGGCCACCGGATGATTGCGGCCAGCCCCACGCCCAAGACCGCCAGGCCGGCCAAGACCCAGAAAGCGGCGGTGAAGCCATGCAGATCCAGCACGATCCCGCCCAGGAGCACCCCCACGCCGCTACCGACCCGGACGATGCCCCACCAGTAACCCAGTTGCCGTCCCTGGCGCTCGCGGGGCTCCTGCCACACCGCCAAATAGGCCGCCTGCCGAAACACGGACCAGGCCAAGCCCCACACAATGCGCGCCAATACCATGACCCCGAAGGCAGGTTGCCGTACAAACACCGCGGTCGAGGCCATGCCCAGCACCGACGCACCGACGAAGAACCAGCGCAGGGGCAGGCGCGGGACCAGCAATGCCACCACGGTGTTGGATACCAGCCGCACCCAGCGGTTGGCGCTCAACAGGACGCTGACCTGGAACAGACTCAGGTGCAGGTCCGGAGCACTGATGGGCAGCGCGCTGTACAGAAAGGAGTCGCCCATGATGAGAAGGGCGACGGCCCCGGCACACAGGACAGTCGGCGTAGGCCGAATTCCCCGGTTCCTGCCGGAACCACTCATCAATCCACGATGTGGCGTGCCGTGGCGGACACCCACTCCCTGGCCCCGGGGATGCGGAGCGGTGCGACGAACTCCGAAGGCGGCGGCTGTGGGAAGCTGAGGGGCTGGGGCGAAATCAGATAGGCCCGAGCGGTCTGGTTGCCGGCTTCCATCATCTGCTTGGTTCGGCTGAAATCCATGATGGAGACATCGCGGAAGGCGCTCAGGTGGAGATGGTGCAGTTGCACATTCCGGTTCTCCATGGCGCGGTCGAGGTCCTTGAACAGAGAATTGGTCAGGACCACGTTAATGGTTCGACCGAAAATCTCCTGTACGCCTTTCGCAGCCTGCAAGCGCTGGCCTCCATACCCTACGTTAAGCACCCAGATTTCCAAGGCCCCCTTGTCCATGGCAACTTCCGCCGGCACGTTGTCAAGAACCCCACCATCCACCAGCTGCAGATCCTGATACGGGATCGGTGGATGCAGCACCGGAATGGAAGCGCTGGCCAAGGCGGCTTCAAGGAACTCCGAGTCCGCACTTTCGCCGAAAAGATAGAGGCGCTGTGAACGGAGATCCGTAGCGGTCAGGTAGCAGGGCATAAGAAGATCGCCGAAAGTCTGCATCTCGGGCGGGATCTGCTTGGTCACGAATTTCCTAAGGGCCGTCCCTCCGTGCAGGCTGTCCTTGCCCTGCAGGAACCTGAACGCCGAAAACCAGGGGTTGGAGGGGAAAACGTTGCGCTTGCGCACTTTCTCCCATGTTTTGCGAAGTCGGGTCAACCCCGCTTCTTCAAGGCCATGGCAAGCCAAATGCAGGGCATTGAGCGCGCCCACGGAAGAGCCCACAACGAAGTCCGGCACAATCCCGGCTTCCCGCAATGCGAAGATCGCCCCCGCCTGCAGCGCACCGCGGCTGCCGCCTCCGCTCATTACGAAGGCAATCACGGCGTCGTTGCCCCGCGTTCAACGCCGGCCACCAGCACTACACATTCGCCCTTGAGTATTCTGTCGGCCAAGTTTGAAAGCAGTTCCAACACCGTGCCGCGCAGAGTTTCCTCATGCAGTTTGGTGGCTTCGCGGACCAGTGCCGCACGCCGATTACCCAGTACGTCCAATATATCCGTCAGCAACCGGACCACCCGATGTGGACTCTCGTAGAAGATCAAGGTGTGGGGACTCGCAACTTCAATTTCCAGGGACTTGCGCCGGGGACCGGGCTTGCGCGGGGCAAACCCCTTGAACGTGAAACTGTGCACAGGCAGGCCGGACTGCACCAGAGCCGGGATGAGAGCGGTTGGACCTGGCAGTACCCGGACCTGCAGGCCGGCACCGTAGGCCATACGCACCAGCGTAAAGCCCGGATCCGAAATCCCGGGCGTTCCCGCGTTGCTCAGATAGGCAACGTCCTCCCCGGATTCGAGCAGATTCCGCACCTTGGGCACAGCCCTGTGCTCATTGTGTTCATGGACTGAAAAAAGAGGTTTGTCGATCCCATACCGCGACAGGAGCCTGCGGCTGTGCCGAGGGTCTTCGCACGCGATCGAGCTGACATTGGACAGCGTCTCAATCGACCGATACGTAACATCTCCCAGATTGCCAATCGGCGAGGGCACCAAGTACAGACTGCCAGGAGGCGGACCCGAAACGGCCATGTGCTCGATCAGGCCGTACAGGACTCGATGACCTTGAACAAACGCTGCAGGTCGTCGGTCCTCAGTTCCCCGAGGTGTCCAATTCGGAAGGACTTGCCCTTTTCCTTGCCGTATCCACTGCCAACCGCCATGCCCGCCGCAGCCAGCCTTTGGTTCATGGTGACCAGATCCCAGCCCCGAGGACCAGCCAGCGTGGTCACCGTCACGGAAGCGTGTTCATCCGGGACACACAACGAAAATCCCTGGTCCACTGCCCACCTGCGGGTGAGATCCCTGAGGTGGCGATGTCGTGCCCACCTCGCCTCAAGCCCTTCCTCGAGGATGCGGTCCAATTGAATCAGCAGACTCTGCACCAGGGAGATGGCCGGAGTCGCCGGAGTTGTCCCCCTGGCCAGATATGCCTCCAGGTTCAGGAAGTCGAAGTACCAACCGCGTCCCTCCACCTCGGCGGCGCGCTCCAGTACACGGTCGCTGACGGCCCCGACGGCCAAACCCGGCGGTACGGCCAGTGCCTTTTGAGACGAGGTCAGACAGATGTCCAGTTGCCAGTCGTCGCATCTGATCTCGGTGCCGGCCAGCGAGGAGACGGCGTCCACCAGGAACAGGGCGTTGGGAGCCACGGACCGGATGGCCTCGGAAATCCCGGGCAAGTTGTGCATGACGCCGGTGCTCGTCTCGTTGTGCACGAGACATACCGCGTCCAAGTTGCCGTCCGCGTTCGCCTGATCCACCGCGGCCGCCACCACGTCGGGGGTAAAGGCCTCGAACCACGGTAGGTCGTGCTTGACCACCGTTCGTCCGCATCCCGCAGCCACGTCATGCCAACGCTGCGAAAACCCGCCGCAAACCAGGACCAGGACCTTGGCTCCGGTATGGGGCATCCTGACACAATTGCGGATGGCGGCCTCCTGCAGCCCACTGCCCGAACAGGCAAGCAGGTAGACCCGACGGTCCGTGCAAAACACCTCGCGCAGCCGTTCCTGAACCGCGCCGAACAGCTCGTCCATCCGGTCCGATCGATGCCCGAACAGCGGCTTCAGCTGTGCCGCCATGGCATCGTCCGGTACATCCACAGGACCCGGAAAGAACATATGGGGGGCGTCGGTGAAGAGAGCGGTTTCCGGAGTCACGGGAACTGGGGGCTGAGGTGGACACAACTGACCGCAAGGCCGCAACCAACACGGATGGGTCGACGCGTGCGGGTCGCCACGGAGATGCCGCCGACCAGGCGGTTAATTTATTATGGCACGGCGAATCCGGATTGGTGCCGGTGGCGGGGACCTGTCCCCAATCCGGCGACCGTCGGCCTGTTGGCTGGTCGCTGCAGCAACAGGGTCTTATTTCCCGCGACCGTGCCTTCTCGGTCAACCCTGTCTTTGGCCCTCGATTCGAGCAACAGATTCCAGCAAACCAGGCTGATGTCGGAAAGTTCGCAGGCCCCTGAGCTGGAACAGGTAACGGACACGGCACCCGAAGCCAGCTTCTCCGTCTTTGAGATGGCGGTGCTTGTCCTCGCGGTCCTGTCCGTGTTCCTCTGGCCCGGACTTTACGGCGCATCCGAAGCGACAACCAGGATCCTCGAGCTGTCCGACTACGCCGTGAGTGCGATATTTCTGGCCAAGTTCGTCCTTGACCTGCTCAAAGCCCCCAGCAAACGACGATTCATGCGCTGGGGCTGGATCGACCTGATCGCCAGTGTTCCCGTCCTGCCGGTCCTGCACGGCCTGCGGCTGTTCCGCATCGTGCGCCTGTTTCGCCAGGCCAAGGTCCTTCACTCCAAAAGCGCCGTGCTACTGCATCTGACCGCCCGGCGCGCGGAGGCGACGTTTTCCTTCATTGTTCTGGTCATGTTGGTTTCGATGGGTGCCGGATCGCTGCTGATCCTGAATCTGGAGGCCGAGACCGGAAACATTACGACCCCCGAGGAAGCCATCTGGTGGGCTTTCGTCACCGTAACCACCGTGGGGTACGGCGACTACTATCCGGTAACAACCTGGGGCAGACTCGTAGCTGCGCTCCTGTCCGTATGCGGCATCGGCATGTTTGGCGTCTTCACCGGTTGGGTGGCCACCTTCCTGCTGGATCCCCTCAGGGACGCAAATCGATCCACAGAATCCAACAACTTGGGAGACGGCGAAACATGAAGGCACTGGTTTGGGAAGCCCCGCGTGAAATGCGCATCCGGGAGCAGGATGTGCCAAGGCCCGGCCCGGGCGAAACGCTGATCAAGGTCGACTATGCCGGAATATGCGGTTCCGAACTGAGCGGCTACCTGGGCCACAACGCCCTGCGCGTGCCGCCCCTGGTCATGGGTCACGAATTCGCGGGAACCGTCGCAGAGGTTGGACCGGCAGTGTCCGCCTCGGAACCGTCGTTGTCCTCGGGCGACGCCGTGACGGTCAATCCGCTGTACTGCACAGGGGAGTCGGAACTTCAGGCACGGGGCCTGGATCAGCTGTGCCCCACCCGGCAACTGGTGGGCGCACACGTGCCCGGCGCGTATGCCGAGTTTGTGGCCGTGCCCACACGAACCGTCCACCCGTTGCCTGCGGGCATGTCCACGCGCGTCGGCGCACTTGCCGAACCCGTGGGCTGTGGTGTGCGCATCGGGGAACTGTCAGGTGACGTGCGCGATGCAACATGCCTAATCATTGGCATGGGTCCCATCGGTCTGCTGGCACTTCAGGTGCTCCTGCGCAGCGGCGCGAAGGATGTGGTGGTTGCCGACCTGGACGCAGAACGGTTGGCCATGGGCGAACGCTACGGTGGAATTCCGATTGATCCTGCGGAACGCGACCCGGTGGAGGAAGTCCTGAACCGAACCGACGGGACAGGAGCCGTGGCCAGCGTGGATGCCGTGGGCACCGGACGCACGCGCACGCAGTGTGTAGCCGGCACGATGACCACCGGCACCGTGATCCTGAGCGGCCTGCACGAGGAAACCAGCGAGATCCCGGCCGCGGACATCATTCGCCGGGAAATCACACTGCGCGGTTCATTCTCCTATTCGCCGGCGAATTTCAGGGAGGCGCTGGTCCTGCTGGACCGGGAGGAGATTTCGTTGGAACCCTGGATCGTGGAGGCGCCCCTTGCCGATGGCGGCAAGTGGTTCGACCGACTAATCGACGCGCCAGGCAACGTATCCAAGGTCCTGTTGGTTCCCGAGACTCAATGAAACAAGGCCGCCCACGGTGCGGCCGGAGGTTGACCATGAAGATCGTTGACATCAGAGCCGTCCGCGTGGTTCCACCGGACCGTCCTGCACCGGCCGGTGCCACGGCGCGTTCCTGGCACTACACCGCCGAAGTGGCCAATCCGATGTCCGGCTATCCGCGTTACAAGGCACATCGGAGCTTGTGGCTGCCGACCTGGGAACAGGCTTGGTGCCAAGTCACGCTTGAGAACGGAACACGCGGCCTCGGCAGTACATCGCACGGTCGGGTTACTGCCGCCATCATCGACGACCACCTGGCACCCTGCCTTGTCGGCGAGGACGGCTATGCAGTGGAACGATTGGCCGACATGATGTTCAGGTTGACCAAACCGTACGGCTCTGGAGGCTTGGCGGCCTGTGCGGTCAGCGCGGTGGATTTGGCCCTGTGGGATGCCAAGGGACGCAGTCTGGGACAACCGGTGTACAGCCTGCTCGGAGGCCCGGTCAGGGACACCATTCCATGCTATGCCACCGGCAACGATGTCGACTGGTACCGCGAGTGCGGATATTCGCGCTTCAAGCTGGCATGCCCTTACGGTCCGGCGGACGGCCTCGCCGGGCTTGAAAAGAACGAAGCATTCGTGGCGGATGCCCGAGCCCGGGTTGGGGACCACAGCGACTTGATGCTCGATTGTTGGATGGCCTTCGACGTGGAATACACCGTGGAGCTGGCCAACCGCCTGCGGCCCTACCGCCTGAAGTGGATGGAGGAGTGCCTGATCCCCGAGGACTTCGACGGTCACCTTGAACTCCGCCGACGCCTGCCCTGGCAAACCCTGTCCACGGGCGAACACTGGTACGGAGTGCAGCCGTTCCAGTGGGCCGCACGCCACCAGGCCATCGACATCTTCCAGCCCGACATTGCCTGGTGTGGCGGCCTGTCCACCTGCCTGAAGATCGCAGCTGTGGCGGAGTCGGCCGGCAAGCAATTGATTCTGCATGGAGGCGGCAACACGGTCTGGGGCCAGCACTTCAGTATTGCGCGGTCGTGCGTTCCCCTGTTGGAGTGCTTCCAGAACACGGACCCGGGCGTGGATCCGAACGATGCCGTCACCTCGCCCGGTTTGGCTGTGCCGGCCGATGGATTCCTCGTGCCCAACCCAGGACCTGGATTCGGCCTGGAGATTGAGGACGGGTGGATCGAGGATTTCTTCGCCACCAGCTGACTGCACACTTCACGTCCAACATATTGAAGGGGGTATGGCTCGAGGGCTTCTCAACAACCCTATAATCCCTGTTTGCCGCCAGTTCGCTGCGACTGGCAACCTATCCAACATCCGAAACGCGGCACACTGCACTTTCCAAGGAGTGTCAACGCATGGGTATCCGGTTCACTGACGATGAAATGCTGTTCTTCAAACGCAACGGGTACGTCATCAAGCGAAACGTCCTGAAGCCGGAACACGTCGAGAAGGCCCAAGAGGTTTTCTGGTCTGAAGCTCCCCCGCAGTTGGTCAGGGATGATCCTTCCACTTGGATCGGCCCCTTCAGGGAGGAATTCGAGATCACGGTCGAGGACAAAGCGCCGGGTACAGACCAGCGCCAGGGTTATCGCTGGAATCTCCGCCACATTGGCGAAGACGCCTGGATGATGGACATGATTCCGCGCAATCCCGACCTGCTCGGCATGGCCGAGCAGCTTCTGGGAACCGGGAACCTGGTTCCGCCCATGCGCACGCGGGGCATCTACACGACCCTGCCCCGCAAGGATGGAGCGGAGCTTGACGACCACCTTCATGTGGATCAGCACGTCTTTCATCTGGGAACCGTTACCTACCTTGGCAAGGTGGTTCCCGGAGGCGGCGGGTTCCGGGTTTGGCCCACGAGCCATCGGTGGTTCTACAACACGTTCAAGTCCCAGTACAAGGGCACCCAATTCAATGAGGACCAAGCAACCACCAACCGATACCTGGAGACCAAGGAGTTCTTTGAAACCCAGCCTTCGGTCGAGTGCACCGGCGATGCCGGGGATGTGGTGTTCTGGCATCACCGTCTCGCCCACATGGCAGGTCACAACACCTCCGACAACCTCCGCCAAGCGATCCTGTACGACTTCAAGAAAGTGGATTTCGACTACACCCAGGAACTTCCACCGCAGCCCAACATGTGGGTTGACTGGCCCGGCCTGGACCGCCTGAACTGACTGCCGAATCCGGCGGCAGAGTGGCCCACCACGTTGAACAACCGCCCATTCTGTCGACCGGTGGGCTGGTCCGGACCGGGCCAGCCCTTTTTGTTGCGAGGATTACCCCATTCAATGATCGACCTGAACCCGGAAACCAGCGCGTCCTGGCGAGCCCACTACTCGCTTGACCCGGACATTGCCTACCTCAACCACGGCAGCTTCGGCGCCGTGCCCATACCAGTCCAGAAGGACTTCCAGGCATGGCACCGGAAAATAGAGGCCAACCCGGTGAACTTTATGGTCTCCGTAGTGCCGGAAGGCACCGACAAGGCACGCGCTGCGCTTGCAGAGTTCGTCGGCGTTCCGGCCAAGCAGTTGGCGTTCATCACCAACGCCACGATGGGTGTCAACATTTTTGCGCGAGCCCTGCAACTATCGGCCGGCGACGAGGTGCTGGCTACCAGTCAGGAGTACGGCGCGACCCAGAAGGCGATGCAGTATTGGGCGCGGCAGTTCGGGGCCGGCTACCGCATCCAGGAAGTCCCGTTTCCGGCCACGGACAAGGAAGAATGGCTGGACACCTTCTGGAAAGGCGTGACTCCCGCTACAAAAGCACTGTTCTTCAGCCACATTACGTCTCCCACCGCATTCACGCTGCCCATGGAGGAACTGTGTGCTAGGGCCCGTACGGAAGGCATCGCCACGGTGGTGGACGGAGCCCACGCTCCGGGGAACATCGACCTGTCGCTGGAACAGGCCGGCGTGGACTTCTACACCGGCAACTGCCACAAGTGGCTGTCCAGTCCCAGGGGTACCGGATTTATTTATGTCAATGAACGTTTCAACAAGCAGCTGGAACCCCTGGTCGTGAGCCATGGCTGGGATCCGGATGCTCGGAGCGACGATCCCGTGCAGGAGTACGTGAACTACCAGGGCACTATCGATCCTTGTGCACGGCTGAGCGTGCCGGCGGCCATTCGGTTTCTGAAGGATCTTCCGATGCAGGAAGCACGCAAACGCAACCACGCCCTGGGCCAATCCACACGCCAGGCCATTGCGGACCTCTTTGGCATGCCCACGACTTGCCCGGACGATCAGGGCTGGTTCAGCCAAATGGTCACGGCCTGGCTCCCGCCCGGTTCGGCCGAGAAAATCGGTGACGGATTGTGGACCAAGTACAGGATCATCATTCCCTTGGGCAGTGCCAAAGGCGTTGACATGGTGAGGATTTCCGTCAAGGAGTACAACTCGGCCGAGGATTTGGACCGTTTGGTGGGCGCTTTGCGGTCCGAGCTACGGTAGACCTTGTTTCGAAGTTGCCATTCCCATCAACCCCACGCCGGCAACGTCGCGGCATGAGATCCGAGATTGTGCCCCGGATGTCCTTTGGCGCATGATGGGTAGACCCATGTGGCTGGTGACGACGGGACAGGAAACGAGATCGAAACCATCTGGAGCGGCGCCTCCCACCCCGCTGACTCAACAATCGACGCACACAGAACTGACAGTAGCTTCCCCGGCCAACAAACGGCGAGCCTACGGTGCAGGGCAATCGCATTCTAATGGGGACGGTGTCACGACGAGGAGAATCGTTGTGCTGCATACCGGAAATTCGTTGCCAGACCGCGAAAACGCGTCCTTTGAGACATCACAGACACGTGGGAAAAGGTCAAATGGAGCGCAAACTGTCTGCTCAAGGTTCGATCAAATTAGAAAGCGATTGCCCTGGCCTACGGTGAAGGTCGATTTCCCTACAAAGAACCAAACCGGCTCACGTTTGGGGTGCCAGACCCTTATCCTGACGTACTTTCCGACGACAAGATCCTCTGAGATGAAAGGTAAGCCGAAGCGCTGACCAGTGCGTCCTGCGCCGAGAGAGCTCCTTGGCGGAAATCGGGAAGCGGCACAGAGAGGTTGTCCAAAGCCGGCAAGTTCACGTCTGCAAGGAAGTTCTCAATATTCAGATCCAGGGCCGGCAATCGTTCCAAGAGGTCCAGATTCGGGATGAAGCGGCCTGCATCAAGGTCAAATTCCCACTGCGGAACGACCAGCCGCCAGTCAGGAAGAGTGTCCGCGGCTTGTTGGCCCGCGTCGCCAATAGCCCTGCCGATGGGATCAAACTGTGAAGCAGCGAGCCCAAGGTCCGGCAGATCCAGGTTCAGATCGGGGAAGTAGCGAGCATAATCGAATTCAGGGATGGGCAGTCCGAGGTCGAGGTCGGGCGCGATTCGAGACATCCAATCAGACACACTCGAGCGTATGCCTGGGTTGATCAATTGACTTCGGCCGTTTCGCCAAATCGATAGTTCACCCAGAAACTCCTCTGCGGCCCGCAAATCCGAAAGGAACTGGGGCAGATGGCCTTGCTCGTCAAGTGCTGCCCACCATTCATCGCCCAAGTCCATCACTTCGTTGGTCAGGAACACAAACCCGACCACCGCCAACGGAACCGTCACGACCTGAAAAAGCGGCAGGAGGATCGGAAATGCGAGCACAAGGCCCATGAGCAACCCAGTCACGATGAAGGATCCTGCACCTGCCGCCGCCGTAGCCCTGATCACCCCGACGACAAACTCCTTGCGTGAGATGTCGCCTTGGTAATGCCGGAGCCCCAGTTCCAGGACCGACAGCACACCCACGATGACTATGCTGGTCATGGTAGTAGTCAACAACGGCTTGCCCGCGAGGGCCAGTGCGGCCCGAACACCCTTAATCAACAGGATCCTCTTGGCATCCAGGATGTCCAAGCGGCCCATTCGTCGCTGTCCGAGATCCCGGTTTTTGTTGCGGTCCCACCAAATCCCATTGTCGGCCGTGTCGGCGCCTCCTTTGCTGCGCGGGGCAATGTGACTCCAATCCATGCCGGCATGAAATGCCTCGATCCCCTGCGGCCCCAGTGCCCGGATCGGCATCGGCACCTTCCGATAAAGGGCCTGTGCCTCGGGTAGGGAGCGCCAGATTCCCTGACCGCCTGCCGTTCGGTAACGCCTCAGAAGCACCCGTCCGTCATCGCCCAGATTCTGTAGATTGCTGAAGTCGTAGGTTCTGAACAGATTCCCCAAATGGTGAAGTGCGAAGCCGGCCACCACATATGAGCCCAAACCCGCCAGAATGATGTCCTGCATCTCCCGTCCGGCGAGCAGGTCGTTGCCTCCCGGGATTTCAATCAGTGGCGAGACTGCCGTTGGTTGATCCTGTCCAGCCAGATTCGAGGCAGGAAACAGAGCCAAAGCCAAGCCACTGCGTCCGGCCCATTCCAGAAAAGTCCGCCGGGTGACTGGCGGCACTCCCTGGTCCCCCTGCTGACCCAAGTCAGCATTCGACGCGGAGCCGTGAGCATGGCCTTGTTTGGATTGCAACACGATTGATCCACCTCCAATGCGCGGCACAGACAATGCCTTGCCATGACTAATTCCCGATCCTGCCAGAGTAACCAATGGTGCAAACTGTTTCCGAGATAGGCAGTGGCCTGCCTGGGACAGGCACCAATCGTTACATTGTCGTTTGCGGGGATGCCTACGGAAACCATTGGCACCGCCTTTGCGGAAAGCGATCCTGAAGTCGGCACGGCAGGGGGAACACGGCCCCTGCTATGGTTGTAGTGGGCTCCAACACCATCCTGAAAAGGTGTTCCATGCACTGGCTGCCTACCATGCTCGTGTCTATACCCGGCAGCAAACGACAACGAGAGTGCATCGGCGACCTGCTGCGGCTGGGCCCGGACGCGTCGGTGCTGTTTCCATCTGCTGCGCGATCCAAATCAATGGTCCATGACACATTTGATCCCTTGGTGGAACATTCGTATCGCCAATGGAAGCCGCGTCCCTGCCAGAATCTGACAAGGGCAATCGTTGCTGGCCAAACAACGGTTTGGCAGTTGCAAGTCCGGAAAGCAGTAGAGTACCGACATTCCAATGTGCGGACCACTCGGAGCAACTTCCACCGCCAGTCTCCGTTGTTCATTGCCACCATCCAGGAAATTCCATCGGGAAACCCTCATGAAGACAATCCTCATCACCGGAAGCACCGACGGCATCGGCAAGGCCACCGCCAAAGCCCTGGCCGAACATGGTTGCGAAGTCATCGTCCACGGACGCAACGATGCACGGGCAAAGTCCGCACAACGGGACCTAATCGCTGCCACCGACAACCCGAACATCCGGACAGTCTCGGCCGATTTCTCTTCGCTGGCTCAGGTCAGGGACATGGCCACAGAGATCGGCAATCTGCCGAAACTTGACGTCCTCATCAACAACGCGGCCATCGCAACCAATCGCAGGACGCTCACCGAGGATGGGTTCGAAAGCACCTTCGGCATCAATCACCTGGCACCGTTCCTGCTCACGAACCTGCTGCTCGACCTGCTCCGGAACAGTGCTCCCGCAAGGATCATCAACGTGAGCTCGGGTGCCCACACGAGTGGACACATGGACCTCGACGACCTCCAAATGAGCCGCCGTTTCGACGGATGGAGTGCCTATTGCAACTCAAAGCTCGCCAACGCCTTGTTCACTTGTGAGCTGGCACGCAGATTGGATCCCGACCTGGTAACCACGAATTTCCTGCATCCGGGAGTCATCGACACCAAGCTGCTGCACGTGAACTTCAGTGGTGGGAGCCCCGTGGCATCGGGAGCCGAAACCCCGGTCCACCTTGCGCTGGATCCCGAAGTTGCAAAGGTTACCGGTCGCTACTTCGTGAATCGACGACAGTCCCCTGCATCATCGGCGGTTGACGATCGGCACCTGGCAGCGGAACTGTGGCGCGTCAGTGCCGAACTTACGGGTTTGGAGACGTAGGCGAACTTCCGGCTCCCAGCAGTGCGCGAAGCAGTCGGAGGGGCTGTTTGGTGGTTTCACCTGATTCGAGCGCACCTGCCTCGATGCATCGGCCACCCGTTCAAAAACCGATCCGGTGGAACTCCAGCCACGCCGGATTTTTGGCGGGGCGAACACAGGGTCATGGATGCCGACGAAAGCAGGCGTTCGGATCCGCGCAGCCGTTCTGCTTACCGGGCATGCAGGCGCGGACTACAATTAGGCCCGTACCCCCGGCCGCACTTGCCGAGGGTCCCCGAGGTTACAGGCAGCCCGCAGGTTGCGCTGGTCCGTGCACCATGATCACCCCAACAACACTGTGACTACCGCGCGCCCTAGGCACCTCCTCGGCAAATCCCTGTCCAGACCATGAAGGATCAGTTCCTCGCATGACGTTCGACCCCATCACTCTGGAAATCCAGTGGCAGCGACTGGTCAACATCGTGGACGAGATCGACAACGCGGTCATCCGCACGTCGTTCTCAACCATCGTGGGCGAAAGCCACGACTTCGGGTGCGCCCTCATGGACGCAGAAGGTTCCGGCCTGGCCCAGGCGCAGTGGAGTCCGCCCCAGTTCTGCACGATGTTGCCCCGCACCACCAAGTCCATGCTGAAACGCTTTCCACCGGACACACTCAAGGATGGGGATGTATTGGCAACCAACGATCCCTGGATCGGCAGCACCCACCTGCCGGACTACAACCTCGTGTCGCCCGTGTTCCACAAGGGCAGACTGGTGGCTTTCCTGGGCACCGTCGCCCATGTTTCGGATGTCGGCGGGCACCTTGGGGACCTGGAAGCCCAGGACATGTTCATGGAGGGCACGCGGGTCATGCCCAATAAGTTCTACTCCGAAGGCAAGGTGGTTCCCGTCATCGAGGAGTTCATCTCCGCCAACTGCCGCGTGCCCGACATGGTCCTGGGCGACCTGCACGCCATCGTGGGCACGCACCGCATCGGCATCCAGCGCATCCGGGAGTTCCTGGACGACTACGGAATGACCGACATGGATGACCTGGCATCCGAGATCCTGAGCCGCAGCGAACGGGCGCTGCGGGCCTCCATCCGCGAACTTCCCGACGGCCGGTCCCACTACTCGGTCACCGCGGATGGCTACCTGGAGCCGTTCACCCTGAACGTGGAGCTGGCCATCAAGGACGACGAAATCCACTTGGACTTTGAAGGCACGTCGCCGCAACAGTGGCATTCGGCCATTAACGCCGCCTTCAACATCAGTTATGCAACAGCCGTCTATCCCATCAAGGCAATGTTGGCACCGTACATCTTCAACAACGACGGGCTTATACGGCCGGTGAAGATGACCGCGCCGGAAGGCTCCATCGTGAACTGCACGTTTCCGGCCCCGGTGGCCGCCCGAGCCAAGGTCATCAAGCACATCCCGCCGCTGATTTTCGGTGCCATGGCCGACCTCATGCCCAGATCCGTGATTGCCGCCGCGGGCGGCATCTTCCCGTTCCACATCGTGGGGCAGGATGCTCGGCACGGCCGGCATGCCGTCCACGTGTTGCCGCACGGCGGTTTGGGCGCCACCCACGATGCCGATGGCCTGCTGCCCAGGGCCTATCCCCACAACAGCACCGTGACTCCCACGGAGATGTTCGAGATTCAGTGCCCAGTCCTGATGACGCACAAACGCCTGATTCCGGACTCGGGCGGACCGGGAACCCACAGGGGCGGACTGGGGCAGGAAATCGGGTTGCGCGCCCTGACGGAACAGGGAACCACATTGACCATCCGCCCCGATCTCATGAAATACCCCGCGGAGGGCCTAAGCGGCGGATACCGCGGCACCCCCGGCGATGTGATCATGAATGGGGAACGCATGGAGCGGTTCGTACCGTACCAGTTCAAGTCGGGGGACGAGGTGCTGTTGCGCGTACCGGGCGGGGGCGGATACGGACCGCCGAATGAACGAACACGCGCGGACGTGTTGGAAGATGTTGCATTGGGTCTGGTTTCCCCGGCACAAGCATCGGAGGCTTACGGTGTCCAGGTTGAGGGATCGCAGGAAGACCTGGAGGCACAAAGCATGCAGCAGGCGATCGCACAGGTACGGGCCAGTTCCCACGGGGATCATCCGTGACCGCAGATCTGGCCATCACCGGGGGAAGGATCCTCAACCCTTCGTACGAAACAACCTTTGCCTCCCGGCCCGGCACCGTGACCGTGGAAGGAGGAAGGATCACCGGGATTCTGGACCCGGCCGACAGGCCTTTGGCCAGGGAGACCATCGACGCAACCGGCATGTTGGTCCTGCCGGGCGGTATCGATCCGCACTTCCACTGTCGCGCCCCTTCGTTTCCGGAACGCGGCGACTTCGCCACCGAGTCCCGTGCGGCGGCGGCCGGGGGAGTCACAACCATATTTGAGATGCCAATCTCAAAACCCGGTGTGGCCACCACGCAGGCATTGGAGGATCGCGGCTCCTTGGTCGTACGGGATGCCCATGTAAACATTGCCCTATATGGTGCACCGGGCCTCTTGGCGAAAGGCGAAGTGGACGGGATGGCGGAGGCCGGCGCCATTGCTTTCAAGTTGTTCATGACCGAGGCTCCTCCCGGTCGCGAAGACGAGTTTGAAGGTCTCATCGCACCCGATTTGGCCACGATTGGCGCCGCCCTTGAACTCACCCGCGCAACCGGCTTGCGATGTGCAATCCATTGTGAAGACCAGAGCCTCATCGACTGGTACACCCGTCAGGCGCGCGGCCGGTCGGTAGAGGACTGGCAACGCAACTTGATGTCCAGGCCGGCCGTGGTGGAGACCGCGGCGGTTGCCGGAGTGCTGCAGTTGGCTCAGTTCTTGGAGGCGCCGGTTCACATCGTGCATGCCAGTGCCGAGGCGAGCGTGGACCTGATCCGGGCGGCCAAACATGCAGGCACACCGGTCACGGCTGAAACCTGTCCGCACTACTTGCTGTTCACGAATGCCGAACTCGAACGGGTTGGCCCCTACGGCAAGATCAATCCCCCCATGCGTCAAAGAGGAGACCAGGATGCGCTTTGGCGGGGACTTCACGACGGAGTGCTTGACTTTGTCGCCACCGATCACGCCCCTTTCACAGCCGCCGAAAAGGAAGCTGCCTGGGGGAACATCATTGACGCCCCGCCCGGACATCCGGGAGTGGAAGCCCTGGTTCCTCTGCTCTTGACATGGGGCCTGAAAGGCACATTCACCCTTGAAAGGTCGGTGGAACTGCTGGCCTCCAATGCCGCCCGCAGCTTCGGCCTGTACCCGCGCAAGGGCGTCCTGCGCCCGGGATCGGACGCGGACATCTGTGTGTTCGATCCGCGCCGGGAAGCAGTACTAAACGGCAGTGCCTGGCTCACCAAGGGGGCCGAGGCCAGCCGACTGTACCGGGACGTGTCCGTCGCCGGATCGGTTCATGCCACCGTGGTGGGCGGCCGGGTGGTCTACCGCGAAGGCTGCATCATTGGCCAACCGGGTTGTGGCGCTTGGCTGCGTCCCGACCACACCGACTGAGCACTGCGCCCGTGTCCCTCACCTGTAGCCTGGTCGGTTGCGGGGTCCGCGGCTCATATTGGGCCGGGATCCTTGACGAACATCCGGACGTGTCCCTGGAGGCCTTGGTGGACCCCGACATTGGGAAGGCGCAGGCATTGGCAGCCAGCCTGGAAATTTCGGCGGCTTGTCACTCTTGGCTCAAGCCCGAGTCGGATCCATGGGACTTTGTGGTGCTGGCCACCCCTCCCGAACTACATCATCACCAAGTGCAGGCATGTCTCGCGCAAGGCATGCACATCATCTGCGAGAAACCTCTGGTCGAGGAGTTTGCACAGGCGATCGAACTGGTGCGCCTTGCGCAGGAAACTGGCCGCCAACTGATGGTCGGCATGAACTTCCGCTACCTTGCCGCCAGCCAGCACCTCCGACGGACAGTGCTGGAACAGCGATTGGGGCCGCTTGCCTTCGGCAGGTTCAACTACACGCGCAACCGGGATGGACGCCGCGGCGATCTGAACTCCTATCCCCTGACCATGCGACATCCCATGCTGCTGGAACAGTCCGTGCATCATTTGGATCTCATCCGTTACTGCTACGCCCAGGAGGTCGTACGGGTCTGCGCAGACATGTGGAATCCCCCGGGCAGCGTCTATCTGCATGACAGCTGCGTGTCGGTCCTGATGGAGATGGCCGACGGCGCGCGCGTCAACTATCTGGGTACCTGGACTGCCGGTTGGAACGGCATGGAGTTTGCCTGGCGCACCGACTTCCGGGACGGCGCGGTCCTGCAGCGCAACCAGTTTGCCGACGTCGTGGAGTGCCGGCTCGATCCCGAACTGGGACTGACCGGTCCCCGCTTCAAGGATGGGGATCAAGCAGAGGAGTTTCGTTCCGTGCCACTGGAATGCCAACGTCCATTCGTGGACGATGCCAAAGGACTCCTCGACGAGTTTGTCTCCTGCATAAATCAGGGCCTGTCCGTTCGGACGTCGGCACACGACCATCTCGGAACGCTGGCATTGCTCGAGGCCTGCATGCAGTCGAATGCAGCAGGCACGTGGATTGACCTCGCGCATGTGTTTGCCGACCACGGCGCGCCCAACCTCTGGCCTATGCCGAATCAACACGACTCTTCAAATCACAGTGGGGAATGAACACATGACCACCATTCCGGATCTCACCGAACGAGACAGCCGCCTGACCCGCATTCGGTCCGCCATGGCGGAGGCGAATCTTGACGGACTCTTTGTCGCCGGCAAGGGGCATTGGTGGACCGGAAGGGGCTACTTCCGCTATCTCACCGACTTTCACATCTGGGGCCACGACGGACTGATATTCATCCCGCGCCAGGAGGAGCCGTTCCTGGCCTTCAGCTCCTATGCGGTGGCCGAACGCATTGCCGCTCGGGGGTGGATCACGGACGTGCGCGGCGACGTGTACATCGCTCCCCGCATGGCCGCCGAATGCGTGGCACGCGGTTACGGCAAGGCGCGTATCGGAGTGGCGGGCCACCAGTTCATCCTGGGGGCCGGGACCATGGAGCTGTTGGCCTCCGAGATGCCGGACGCGGAGTTCGTAATCGCGGACGACCTGCTGAACCGGGTACGGGCCGTCAAGAGCGAATTGGAGATGCGCCAGGAATTCGAGCTCTGGGACTTGGCCAAATCCGCCATGGAACGATTTGTCGAGGTGCTGCAACCCGGTGCAACCCAAAGGGAATTGGCGGCCGAGGCCAGCCGCGTGGCACTGGCAGGCGGCGCACGCGACATTCTGGTGTTTGTTGGGGAACGGCCCGGCGAGCACGAGCCTCCCCAGGACACGCCGCTCCGATGCGACGACATCGTGCGGTATCACATGGAGATCCTGGGACCCAGCGGGCACTGGTGCGAACTGACCGTGAATTGTGCTTACCGGGATCCAACAGACCAGGAACTGAAACTCATGGACAGTGAACTCCTGGCCTTTGAACGCATTCGCGCTGCCGCCCGACCGGGAGCGCACCTGAGCGAAATGGCCGGCATCTTCGAACAAACCATGCGGGAACAGGGATGGCAACTGGGTGCCACGACCACGGCCTTCGACTTCCACGGCCAGGGCATGGACACGATCGAGTACCCCTGGTTCTCCGCGGCCCCGGGCTGGGGCAAGAGCCAGGACTGGCCGCTTGAGGCAGGCATGGTGTTTTCCTACCACCCCAAGCGCAACATCGTGAATGGTCCCGCCTGGACCACGGGCATCAATGAAGACATCCGCATAACACCCACCGGTGCGGAAACCTTCAGCGGCGATTGGAGTCACCGCTGGCGGCGGATGGGGGGATAGGCATGACCCTCAAGGTAGCCATACTGGGTGCCGGGCAGGCGGGAACCCGGCACATTACCGGATTTCTCGCCGTGGAAAACGCTCAGATCGCGGCGGTGGCCGACGCGGACGAGGATTTGGCCGGACGCGAAGCCGGTCGGTGCGGTGCCAAGCCGTTTCAGGATTGGCGGACGGCATTGGATGCAGTAGCGGAGCTTGATGCCGTGGTGGTGGCCTTGCCGCACCACCTGCACGCGGAGGCCGCCTGCATGGCAGCGGAGCGAGGTCTCCATGTCCTGATGGAAAAGCCCATGGGCTCCTCACTGGCGGAGGGGCGACGCATCGAAGAGGCCTGCCGGACTGCGGGTGTGGTTCTGATGATCTGCTTCGTGCACCGTTTCCGCGACGAGGCAATCCAGGCGAAGGCGTGGATCGAGGCCGGGCACATTGGGATACCGGTCAACTGTTTGGAAACCATCGCGTCGCCGCGCGGATCCCATCTGGGGTCCTGGATCAATTCGCCTGACCTTTCGGGAGGCGGCGTTCTGCTGTACACGGGGGTTCATGCCATAGACCGCCTGCTGTGGCTTGTGGATGCACCCCTGCGCGATGTTCATGCCTCGACCCGAACCTTGACCGCAGGCTCTCGGGTTGAAGAAGCCGTCACCGCACTCCTGACATTCGACAACGGTGCGATGGCGACACTCAACGTCACCGGCCCGACCTATCCCGCGGGCGGAACCTCATGGCGCAGCGAAATCTACGGGACGGAGGGGGTCATCCGCATTCGGGCTCGCCAATCGGTGGAAATCGCGGGCAACAGCTTGACTCAACGCATCGAAGTCGGCGACACGGCAACCAAGGATGGAGAAAACTACAACTTCAAGCGCCAGGCTGAAGCGTTTGTCCAGGCTGTTCGGGATGGAGAGGTATCACCCATCCCCGGTCGAACCGGCCTCGCAGTCCTCGAGGCATGCCGGATGATTTACGCCCATGGCATTGATGAACCTGCCTTGCGATAAGCCAACTTTTTTGTCGCGGCAATCCACTGATGATCGAGAGGCAGTCAGGATTTGAGACCATCCAGGATCCCGGCAACGCCCAATCGCACCAAATTCGCGTCACTGTCCTGTAACCGTTCTGAGGATCGGGCATCCCCTGCCTAGAATTGTCCCGTCGACACAACCTGCCATAGGCCCCCATGGTGGGATTGTGGTGGACAGCAGTCACCATAGCCAAGTACCGCATCGTGTGACGGAGGCGCAACCGCCCCAAACGCGGTGCACCCGGTATTGACTGCTGTCCCTATTCAGCGGGGACAGGCAGGCTAAAATGGTGAGCGTACTATAGGAGGGCAACCCCATGGCCGTTGCACCAGCAGAGACTTCCGGCCAAGCCGTAGCTGCAGCGCCTGTTCCTCGCCGGCCCCCACCCCAAGAGGCTTGGGACTGGCAAGTCCCCGCCTCGCGGGGCGACACGGATTCGGCGACGGCCATCGCATCGCGCTACCAGCGAGCAATGTGGCGGTTGCTGCACCCCCGGGCATGGCAGGCTGACCTGCAAGCCCTATCCCATTTCGACCCGGAGTTCGTCTACGACGAAAACCATGAGTATTACGAAGACTGGACCACTGATCCCGACTACGGAAAGGTCAATGTCCGCAACTTTCCCTACGACTTGGCGGGTTTCGTGAGTCCCGACCAGAAACGCCACAATCCGCTCATCGAACAGATGCGGGAAACGCTCTGCACTCCGCTGGGTGGGGAGGGAGTGCATCAAGTACAACCCACCCCCGATTATCACTTTCCGGAAGCAGTGGGCCGCGATTTGAGCCTGTTCACGGGAGGCAGGAAACCCAAGACCCAAGTCAAGCCCGACCTAGTGGTGTTGCCGGAGGGTCGGGACGACCGCAGTTTGAAGGAATCGCGCGTCATCCGGACAGATCCTGAGCATCCTGTCCCGGAAATGGTTGTGGAAGTCGTGTCGCCTTCATCGGCGGCGCGGGACTATGGAGACAAAGCGGTCCTTTACGAACGTCTTGGCGTGAAGGAATATCTGATTGTGGATCCCGGAGAACCGCCGGAAGAAGATTCCCCGGGATACTTGGCACAGCTTGTCCTGTATCGCCTGCAGCCCGACAACAACTATGTGCGCGTGGAAGGTGAAGGGGACGACCCCGACATGGAGGTGCGCAGTGCAGTCATCGGGTGTGTGGTGCGTCTGATACCAATCCATCACGATTGAGTTACTGGAGTATCGTCGGCCAGGGCCGTCAGGGCGTCCCGGATCCAGCCCCAGCCGCACAGTTGCCGCACCCGCGCCGGGTCCGCCTGCCAGGCCCTCAGGATCGGTTCCAGGGCCTCCTTTTTGGCCTCCAGGGTCGGATAGACCCGGTCCCCCAGAGCCCGGCGCAGCTCCTGGAAGAAGCGCTCCACCGGGTTCAGTTCGGGCGCGTAGGGCGGCTGCACCACCTGCGGGGCCGGGATCGCCTGCACATCCCCGCTCTTGTGGCCGCCGGCCCCGTCCCAGACCCAGCCGTCGATGTCCGGCTCCTCGGCCCAGGCCCCCCAGATGCGGGTCATCTCCTCACTCTTCATGTTCGCCTGCCATGCCCACCACAGCTGTCCCGTCAGCGGATTGAGGGCCACCGCCACGTAGGTGTAGGTCCGGCTGATCTGTGTCGTCCGGGTCACCGCCACCCCGCGCGGCGCCCACGCCTTGCGCACCGTGTTCCACAGGCCCAGACGCATCTCGTCGCTCCATACGATCCCCTGCCCCGCCTTCAGGCCGACCGCCTTCAGGCATTCGCCGAGCCCCCTTTTTTCCAGGTCGCCTGGGCCTGGGCATCCGCCTGCGTGTGCCGGGGCCGGGGGACCTTGAGCCCGATCCCCAGCCGCGGCAGCAGCGTGTACATGCTGCCCACCGTGTAGACCACCCCGAACTGCGCCTCGATCCAGTCCCGCACCTCCTGCGCCGTCCCGAACACTCCCTGGGCCGCTGCCGCCACCACCTGGGCCTGCTGCGCCTCCGTCAGGTAGCAGGGCGTGCCGTGTCCGCCCCGCCGATGGGCCCGCACCTCGGCCAGGCCGCCCGCCCGGTACCAGCGCAGCCATTGCTGTACCGAATTCCGGCTCACGCCCACCGCGGCCGCCACGACCGTCGGCCCCTGACCCTGGCGCAACAGCCACAGCGCATGCAGCCGCGTGCGCACCTCGGCCCCGGTTTCCGCCCGGTACTGCGCATGCAGGGCCTCGGCCGTGTCCTCGGCCGCCCAGTCGATGGCCGCCTTGCGCGTCATGATTGTCCCTCCCTTGGCCATGGTCCACTTGGCAAGTAAGGACATTGTACTGGACCGGTATGAAACAGGATCATCCGGAGGACGAGCCCGTGTTTCAGTGGTTCGACCCCAACATGGGGATATGGCGCGATGCCCTTGGCGACAAACTTCGGGAAAGTGAAGCGCGGGGTGAGAAACGTGGTGAAGAGCATGGAAGGGCGCAAACCGTCCTGACGGCGGTAGGCCGCATCTTGTCCGATGAAAGAGCGGTTGATGCCATCGCCAAGCACTGGCAAGAGGTCAGGGTGCCTGGCAACACGGACGATCTCCTGACAGCGGTTCTGGATAACCCGGCTGAATGGCGGGAAATCTTTGGCATGACAACGAGAAGTGAAGAGGGCAGCGAGGTGGATGAAGGAGATTGTCCATCTGCCTTGTAGAGGCAACAAACCGCTGTAGGGAACTGATTCTATTGGCCAACTGCGGGGCAGAAACGCAACCATCGATTCCGGTTGTGGATTTAGCCGGCTTTCCGGCTGCCTTTCCACTGCGTTTCCTTCTTGGGTCATTGGTCGTCCGGCAGCCGCGTATCCAACCGGTCTCCGTTGACTATCACCTCGTGGACCTTGTGCGAACCGGACAAGAACTGTTCGGGTAGATCGGAGAAGGACCCGACGAGTTCCACCCTTTCAAGATGGGGCGTGTGAACCAAGAGATCATTCGGCAGGACCGCCCCCTCCCGCGAGGCCACTTTCAGGGTTTTGAGCTGCGGATTGCCGGCGAACAACGACGATGGCAGAACCAGAACTTCGTCGGTAAAAACAAACAGGTTTGTCAGTTGGGGGGTCCGCCGTAGGGCCTGGATCAGAAGCACCTGATTGGGAACGGAGACCAATGTCAGGCGGTGAAGTTGCGGATACACCAGGTTGGGCACCGCGCAGATGGATGCGTCTGCGTCTTCCGGGTACCGCCAATAGGTGAGTGTCAGATCGCTCAGGTTCGGAAACCGCAAGCCGGTATCCGGTGCAAAGCATGGCGACCCTGCCGTTTGAACGACGGTCAGTTCCAACTCCTTGAGGTTGGAGAACACGAGCTCCCGCCCCTTTCGCAGGGAAGCTGTCGTTGCCATCAGGGGGGATGCCGCAAGCAGCTGTGCCGCGACGTTCGGCGGTATCCAGGCGAGATCAACGCCTGGAAATACGCCCACGTGGAATTCCCGCAGCTTTGTTGTGTACAGGAAGAGATCATCAGGCAGGGAGTCGACTCGCAGGACACTGCCATTCAGGGACAGGTACTCCAGTCGTGGGTTGCTCGCGAACAGTCGCCGAGGAAGCGGGCCGACCCGATCCTGAGGCCTGTACTTGTTGCCATCGGTAAATTCAATGTCCAGGAACCGCAGACGGGGATTCCGGTCCAGGAAGCCGGGAGGCAGGTTCCACCATTGGCCCCGCACCGTCAGGCGTTCCAGCAACGGCAGGCGGTACAGGTAGTCGGAAGACGGGATGGAGCAGGTCAAACTGTGGAGAATCAGTTCCTTGAGATTCGGGTGGGACACAACCAGCGGGGTGTCGCAAGAATCAATTCGGGCACGAAGCGTAAGCTTGACCAACCCCGGCACGTCGTCCAACAAACCTGCGATTCTTCGTGTCGAAACCCCACCTTCGATCCAGTAGGGGCTCAAGTAGAAGGGATACGACATCGGGTGGTTGACAGCGGGCAACCGCAGCGCCAGTGCGGGAACTTGCTGCCATTGCTCGGCGAGGGAGGCACCATAGCGGGACAAGTTTTCGTTGAAGACCCTGGCGTAGAGGTTGAGCTCAAGGGTTTCCAGCCCTGGTTGTGAAGTCAACAGGTCAGTGGACAGGAACTGCAATAGGACATCCGGCAACCTCAACGAGAGACTCCGCAACCCAGTCAGATCGACCAGATCCGTCCTTTGCAGTGGTGCCATATCCAGCGCGAAATTCAGGTCCAGCTTTTCAATATTAGCCAGTTCGGCTCTGGTCACCGAAGTACAATCGCGGCCGGAACCGTTGCCCGGAGCAAGTGCCGCCAACACCGCGGCCTGAACAACAGGGTGCAACAGACAGATATGATCTGCGCCCGGCACCACGGGTGACAGCGTGAAGTCTGGATCCGATGGGGTGGCCCATTCCGCGCGCAACCGATAGGCCAGGTATCCAACCGTGTCCAGTTCCGGTCCGTCCACGTAGAAGACCCTCCCTTCGGCACCCACATGCACCTGGAAACGCACAGGGCGGCTCCTTTCCGTCAACGGATTGCCCTCCCGATCTACATGGCGTCCTTCCACCTCCAGCAACAGCGTCTCGGTCGGCCGGTAGCCTTCCGGCACCCTGAACAGGGATTCCACCGCCTGGCGTGCTGCAAACTGGACCGGTGAACTGCCGGTGCCGAACACCGCCTGCACCCTGTCGCCCGACCGGCTGAAGCCGTACTGGCTGTCCCGGTGAAGCTCCCTGTTGACGTAGCGGCCCACAGGGTTGCCGCTGGACCAGGAGGCGGACACCATGTATCCCGCATACCCCGCCGCGTCCAATCCCGGACCGTCGACGTAACGGGCGGAGCCATCCGGTGCCACCCTCAACTGAAGCCGATGAGGTATCGCCACATCGGTGTCCAGCACCCCTTCTCCGGACACCGGCCAGGCTTCCACGTTCAGGTGCACGGCATGCTGCGGACGAAACCCGGGCGGGATCTCAAAGAGAATCTCCGGCACCTGCCGTGCGGCATGCTGAACCGCGGACTTGGTCGACCCCAGTGTGGCCGTGACCAGGTTGTCGTCGCGGGTCAGAATATACTTGGCCTGCTCATGAACAGCTAGGTTGTTGTACGGTCCCTCAGCCATAAACGAGCCTGCCGCCGGCTTGTCGCCAGCGCTGACGGATCCGGTCAGGACCACCCACAGGGCGAACGCCAGACACAGCGTCCGGGGTATCGGAAAACTGGTGGGCCGGGAGTCATGAATGGGACGACAACAGGTTTCCACACGATGCCATGCGGATGCGTCTTGCTCCCCATGCCCCATGACACCGCCTGCTTTTGCATGAACCAACGCCATTGGCAGGGATCTCCCTACTGGAGTTTGGAAACAAGCCCAAAGTTGTGGTGGTCAAGATACCGGGACCACTCCGATGCCCATCATACCCCGACCAGGCAGCCTTAATCTTGGACACAGGCAAGATCCTGGACCCACTCCTAGAAGTCGTCCAGCCCATCATGGACCGGCTTGGCCCGGCCGGTCTCAAGAGGCGGCCGTGGGTGGATGCTCGGAACCGGTTGGATGCAACTGCCTCCGTCTGCATGTGGGACTAGTGGTGTCGTTATCAGTTAGTCCTGGATCCGGACCTCCCAGGGGAGACCTGCGCACTATGCAGTGATAAGAGAAAAGGAGGAGTCCTGTTCCGGACACCTTGGGGGTTTCTGGTGTTGCGCTCCCGGTTGACAGGGTCGTGCGACACCCTGCAACTCGCGTCCTGGTAGCGCAGTCCCCACCATCGGCCGGACTGGCACCGACGACACGGTGCTTCATGCCTGGCAAATCCCTCTCCGTAAACCGGCTTGCGGGGTGGTCCGCTGTCGTACGTCCATTATTCGACCGATTGCGAAGCCGGGCATGGCGGTGGCCCTGTACCAGCATCCGGGAACCTCCCGGCCGTGTGTTGGCGACGGAACTGACGCCTCAACATCTTCCTGATACAACCAAGGTCGCCAAGGAACTGACGGCTTATCCATGCTCCGTGCAATCCGACACTGCGCGTAGCTTGCCGTCGCCACAACTTGGCCGACAGGGCATACCCATCAGCGGACCGCACCCTGTTCCAGACGGGCTTGGGCAGCGATGCGGCCCGTTACAAACCTGCCGGTTGGGATATCGGAATCCAAGATCAACTAGCTTTTTTCGGCGCGTCTTGTTGCCGAACGTTCAAGCGGCACGCTCGAATCGATGGATTCTGTCCGGTGCTAGAATCCCTGTTCCATGCAGGATGCGCCCACATCCCACGCACCCACACGTGAGTGCATTACAGGAGGTGCCCAGACAAACACCGGCGTAGTTGTCGTCAGACCTATCCAATGACAACAGGACTCGGAACTACCCACAGGAGAAATTATGAGCGGAAAGAAACTGAACCGCAGGCACTTTCTAAGTGCGTCGATGGTCGCGGCTGGGGCATCCATGACGGCTGCCTGCGTGATGCCGGTCACACCCGCTGCCGCTCCGTCCGACGGGTCAATGATGTCGGAATCGCCGGACTACAAGTTCTACTTCAACACCCACGGCTCGGTGGAAATCTCCTTCTGGTCGGCCGCCAACAACGGCTTCCAGGATTTCTGCAGCCACTACAACATCGACGGGCAGTACCTCGGCACCGTCCGCGACGGCGACTTCGCCGAAGAGCGCGAGAACATGGAACGGATCGTGGCGGCGGGCGACGCCGACGCGGTCGTGGCCGTCTTGTCCGACGTGGATGCCCTGGACGAACCAATCCGCCAACTCGCCGATCAAGGCGTACCGGTGGTGCTGGTGAATTCCAAGGACCCGCGCCCGGCGGAGGAGCAGGTTCCGCACCTGCGGTACGCGGGCGAGGACACCTATTTGACAGGAGTCCGCAACGCCCAACTGGCGCTGGCATCCTTCACGGAGTTGGCCGGACGCGCTCCCAAGCGCTCAACCTACATTGAGCACGTGCCGGGTGCCTGGGTGCTTGTCACCCGGGGACAGGGCATGTCGGATGTGCTCACGCCGGAAGGCACGAATTTCGAAAGCATCGCCGGGGAGGTCGATCCCGTACAAATGCAGGAAATAGTCCGGGCCCACCTGATCGCCAACCCGGACGTGGAGACGATCCATACCGGCTGGAGTCGACCCGCCGCCTGGTCCATTGAGGTCCTGCGCGAAATGGGCAAGCTGGGCAACGTGAACGAACCCTTCGAGGAAGGCAAGGTCTACGTCACCAGCATCGATCTGGATCCCGAACTGCTCGGCATGATTGATGCCGGCGACTGCGTGGGCACGATCGACCAGCAGGTGTATCTGCAGGGCTGGTACGGTGCGGCCCTCGCGTGGCAATGGGTAACCAACCAGTTCCTGATTGCCAACGACATTTCGACCGGCCCCTACGTCGTCACCCAGGAAAACGCCGCGGCCCTGATCGGTCAGGCGGAAGCCGGAATTCGGGCCTGACCGGAGCTCGGCCCTGAAGGCGGATTGAGCTGTCGCCGGCAGGTGTGGGCGAGCCTGCCGGTGCCACCTTTTCCCATCCCACTCTCCGCCACAACCCGAACATGACGATCAACGCCACCGACCCCGTATCGGTCGACGGGACCGACCGCCGCGGGCGCGACGACTTCCGCCGCCGGATCAACCGCATGGTCCGGCGGATTCCCGAACTGGGGATCTTCTCGACCCTGGTCATCCTGGTGGGGGTTTTTTCGATCGGCGCGGACAACTTCCGCACTGTCGATTCCTACACCAGCATCCTGACGGTCGCGGCCAACGTTGGCATTGTGGCCCTCGGCTGCGGTTTCCTGATGATCTCGGGCGAGTTCGACATATCCGTGGGCTCGGTCTACCTCATCGCCACCCTGTTTTTTGCCCAAATGGCCAATGCGGGCCTGGTGCCGCCCTTGGCCTTCCTCGTGACCCTGGTCCTCTGTGCGGTCATTGGCCTGGTCAACGGCCTGATCACGGTCAACCTGCGCATTCCGTCCTTCATCGTGACCCTGGCCGCGATGATGTTCTATCGGGGCCTGCACATCATCCTGACCCGAGGCTTCTCCGTCAGCTACAAGGCGGACAAGGAGTTCCTCGACATGGTGGCCGGCATCACCTTCTCCTTGATGCGGAACACCGTAATCTGGTGGATCCTGCTCGCCATCATTCTGCAGGTGGTACTCGCCAAGACCCGCTACGGCAATTGGGTCCTGGCGACCGGCGGCGACGCGCAGGCGGCGCGCAACTCCGGCGTGCCGGTAAGCCGCGTGAAGGTGATTAATTTCGCCCTGTGCAGCCTTCTGGCAGGCTTTGCCGGTGCTGCCAACATGGCCCGTTTCCTCACTTCCCAGTCGCAGTTGGGCATGGGCATGGAGTTCGAGGCCATCACGGCGGCCGTGATTGGCGGTACCCTCCTGATGGGGGGCAAAGGCAGCATGGTCGGAGCCGTGCTCGGCGCCATCTTCGTCAGTGTGATCCGCTCGGGCCTGATCTTCTTCGGCTACTCGTCCTACATCTACATGCCGGTAACCGGCATCATCCTGATGCTCGCGGTGATCATCAACCGCGGCTTCAGCAACTTCCAGCTGCTCCAGTTCCAGCGAAGCGACGCATGACCGACACCGGTACTCCGATTGTCCGCATGGCGGACATCCACAAGAGCTTCGGACACGTGCAGGCACTGCGCGGAGTGGACTTGGATCTTCACGCCGGGCGGGTTCTGGGACTGATTGGGGACAACGGCGCCGGCAAGACGACACTGGTCAAGATCATGGCCGGTGTCTTCCCACCGTCGCGCGGAACAGTGCACTACAAGGGCGAACAGGTCCGCTGGAAGAATCCCAGCCAGTCGCGGGCTGCCGGACTCGAAATCGTTTACCAGGACCTGGGTCTCGTCCCCATCATGAACATCGCACGCAACTTCTTCCTCGGGAAGGAACCGCGCAGTCGGTGGGGATTCCTGGATTTCAACCACATGGCGACCGAGTCGCTGCAGGCGATTGCCGAAATGGGCATTTTCCTCGACGATGCCGAGGAACTGGTGGAAAACCTCTCGGGGGGTGAACGCAAGGCGCTCGCCATCAGCCGCAGCCTCTACTTCGGCGTCCAGGTCCTCATGCTCGACGAACCCACGGCCGCGCTTTCCGTCAAGGAGACCCATGCCGTCCTGGACCTGATGGAGACGCTGAAGGAACGCGGCATCGCCACGGTTTTCATCACCCACAACATCCACCATGCCTATGCGGTCTCGGACCACTTTATCGCCCTGAACGCGGGTGTCAAGGTGCTGGACTCCGACAAGGCCGATGTCACCCCCGAAATGCTGACCGAAGCCGTGATCGGCGAACCGCTGGCCCAAGTGACCAGCCATTCGCTCGCGGCTTCCGTCGGGAACGGAAACCCGGAGACTCCATGAAAGTCCAAGCCGCATTGTGCCTGCAGGATGGTGCCCCCCTTGAGATTCGGGATGTCGAACTGGCTCCGCCGGGGCCGGGCGAAGTGCTCGTACGCTGGGGTGCCAGCGGCATCTGTGCCAGCGACAAGTTCGTTGTCACCCACGCGGGCTGGCCCAAGCCGTACATCCCGGGCCACGAAGGAGCCGGGATCGTGGAGGCGCTGGGCGACTGGGTTGACACACTCACCGTGGGAGACCATGTAGTATCCGATCTGCTGGGTGCCTGCGGCCAGTGCCGCCAGTGCCGGACGGGCCGGCCACGCCTCTGCGAACCCCAGCGACGTCGAGCCGTGCCCGACATCGACAGCCGCTTTAGCCTTGACGGGACTCGCATTGGGCGCTTCGGACACCACGAGATCGCTACCTTTGTGGAGGCATGCGTCGTCCCTGAAGCATCGCTAACGAAGATTCCGGACGATGTGCCATTTGAGGCGGCCTGCCTGCTTGGTTGCTGCGCCCTCTCCGGTGCATCGGCCGTCCTGACTCGGGCCCAGGTCGCGCCGGGCAGCCGCGTCGCGGTCTTCGGCTGCGGCGGCTTGGGCCTCGCCGGCATCAACGCGGCACACCTCTGCGGCGCGCGGCAGATCATCGCCATCGATGTCGTGCCCCGCAAGCTCGACTGGGCGCGCGAGTTCGGTGCCACCGACACCGTTGACGCCTCGCAGGGCGATCCCGTGGACGCGGTGAGCGCCGCCACCGATGGTGCCATGGCGGATTTCGCCTTCGATTTCTCCGGTTCGGCCGTCGCCATGAACCAGACCGTCGGCGTCGTGCGCAACGGAGGCATGGTGGTGCTGGAGGGAGCCGGACCTCCCGGTACGCAACTCGTGGTCGACCAGGCGGAGTTGATCGACAACGAAAAGGTGATCACCGGTGCACACGCCGGCGGCGGCATCCCGGCCCTCGACATCCCGCTGCTGATCGACCGGTTCCGTGCCGGCACGTTCAAACTGGACGCTTTGGTCAGCCATCGGCTCTCACTGGAAGAGGTCAACACCGGATTCGACCTGATGACCAGCGGCGAAGCACGCCGCAGCGTTATCGTGTTCGACACATAGGCCATGCCGTACCGGAAGTCCTTCGCTGCGTGTCGGGGTAGACATCGTTGGCTCGGGGCGTGCAGCCTCCGCTAGGGAGATCCTCCATGCGCATGTCCACTGCCACCAGGGAAGCCATTGAGGGCTACCTGTACATCTCGCCGTGGCTGATCGGCTTCGCGGTGTTCGCCATTGGCCCAATGCTGGCCTCCATCTACCTCAGTCTCACGTTCTACAAGATCATCACGCCACCCGACTTCGTAGGGTTGGACAACTACATCCGCATGTTCCAGGACGACCTCTTCTGGAAGTCGCTCTGGAACACGATCTACTACGCGGTGGTTTTCGTGCCGGTTTCCATCGCGGGCTCCCTTTGCTGTGCGCTGCTCCTCAACCAGCGCATCCCGGGACGTACTTTCTTTCGCGCTGTCTACTTCCTGCCGTCCATCACCCCCATTGTCGCCACCGCATTTCTTTGGCTCTGGATCCTGCAGCCCAACGTGGGTCTGGCCAACTACCTCCTCGACTTGATCGGCATCGAAGGGCCGCGCTGGCTCGATGACATCCAATGGTCAAAGCCATCCCTGATCGTGATCAGTCTCTGGGGAGCCGTGGGCGGCGGTTCGATGCTCATCTTCCTGGCCGGACTGCAGGGGATTCCAATCGAACTCTACGAATCGGCGGAGATCGACGGTGCGGGCAACCAAGCCAAGTTCTGGCGCATCACGATGCCCCTGCTGTCGCCGTCGATGTTCTTCAACCTGGTTCTGGGGTTGATCGGCGCCATGCAGATGTTCACGCTGGCTTTCGTGGCGACCAGCGGAGCCGGCCAAACGCGACCCGCCGGCGGGCCTGCCTACTCGACCCTCTTCTACGTCCTGAACCTCTACAACCACGCCTTCGACTACTGGGAGATGGGATACGCGTCCGCCCTGGCCTGGTTCTTCTTCCTGATCCTGGTGATCCTGACCTATTGGCAGCTACGTCTTTCCCGCTCGTGGGTCTACTACGAATTCGACCAGGGCGAACGATGGTAGAACCCGCACTCTCTACATCTCGGGCGCCGGCAGCCGGCATCGGCGGTATCCGCCTGCGGCAGGCTGTCCGCATGATTCCCACCTTTCTGATGGTCCTGGTCCTGGCCGCAGCTTTTGGGTTGCCGTTCCTTTGGGCGGTGCTCACATCGCTGAAGGTGCCAAGGGAAATCTTCATTTTTCCTCCGACTTGGCTGCCCGAGGCGCCCCAGTGGGCAAACTACATCGAAGTCTTCCGCCAAGCCCCGCTGGCCCTCTTCTTCTGGAACAGCCTCAAAGTCACCGTGTTGACGGGAATCGGCCAGATCCTGTCCGCATCGCTGGTGGCCTACGGCTTCGCCCGGTTCCGTTTCCCGGGACGCAACATCCTGTTCCTGGTCATGTTGAGCACGCTGATGCTGCCGCCCCAGATCACGATCATTCCTACGTTCCTGCTCTTCAAGTGGCTTGGTTGGCTCGACCAACTCCGTTCCCTGTACATCCCGCCGTGGTTTGGCGGTGGCGCGTTCGCCATCTTCCTCTTCCGTCAATTCTTCTTGACCATTCCCCGGGAGTTTGACGAGGCGGCCAAGATCGACGGTGCAAACTCCCTTTGGATTTTCTTCCGTGTCCTGACCCCCTTGTCGGTGCCGGTATTCGTCACCATGGGCATTTTCTCCTTCCTGGGCAGCTGGAACGACTTCTTCGGACCCCTGATCTTCCTCAATACCACGGAGAAGTTCACCCTGGCCCTGGGCCTGACCTACTTCCAAAGAGTGGTATCCCTTGGCGGCCAAGCCACCGAACACCTCATGATGGCAGCGTCCATTATCATGACGCTGCCGTGCCTGCTGGTATTCATCCTGCTGCAGCGGTATTGGATTCAGGGCATTGTCATGTCGGGCATCAAGGGGTGATTCCCGAAGAAAGGGAACCCGCCGGACACCCGGCATATGCCCACTGCCTGCGTTCCGCCATTGCGGGTTACGGCCCGCGTCAGAACGTGATCACGTTGCGGAGGGTGGCAGGTTCCGCAACCGCCGCGATGGCCTCGTTGATCTTCTCCAACGGGTAGGTGCGGGTAACCAGTTCGTCCAGCTTCAACCGGCCCTGCCGATACAGATCCATCAGGCGAGGCACATCGCGCTGGAAGTTCGTTCCGCCCATCGAACTGCCCTTCAAGGAACGCTGGCCCATGAAGCGCTGTCCAGTGTAGGTGAATGTGTCATCCTGGGGCGGCATGCCAACCTGAATGACGCGTCCCCCCTTGCAAAGCATGTCCGCCGCTTCTTCCAGCAGACGGGTGACACCGGCCACCACGAACACGTAGTCAACCCCGCCCGCGGAAAGATCCATCACGGCTTGCACGGGGTCGGTCTCCCCGGCATGTACCACATGGGTAGCCCCAAAGGCTCGGGCCATGTCCAATTTGCCGCGTTCGATGTCGATTCCAATGACCTGCACAGCCCCCGCCAGGATCGCGCCTTGGACGGTGTTGAGGCCCACGCCCCCACATCCGATCACCGCCACCGACCGCCCGAACCGGAAGTGCGCCGTGTTCACCACGGCCCCCAGCCCGGTGATCACCCCGCAGGCCAACAGTGACGCGGAGACAATCGGAATCGAGTCGGGAACCTTCACGATCTGGGTTTCGTGCGCCACAGTATATTCCGCGAATCCGGCTACCTTCAGCGCGCGGTTGAGTTCCCTGCCTTCGCGGTTGGTGAACTTGGAACGCAGTTCCAACGGGTGGTCTCCGATGCAAAGATAAGGTTCGCCTTCCAGACAGTGGCGGCAGCGGTGACACGACCACAGCAGAGACACAACCACGCGATCGCCCACGGCAATACCTTCCACATCCTCCCCGATGCGGGAAACGGTGCCGGCAGCTTCATGCCCGGGTATCAAGGGGACTTCGTAGTGCCATTCCCCGTCGATGATATGGATGTCGCTGTGACAAATGGCACACGCCTCCATGCGGACTTCGACCTCGTTGCGACCAGGCGCCTCCAGATGCACCTCTTCCACAACCAAGGGACTTCCGTACTCGTAGCAAACTGCGGCTTTGACCGTCCGCATGGCGCTTCTCCTCCACCCCGGCCATCCACGGTGATCCGCTGCGCGCCGATCCGCGAATAGCTCCAGTCAAAACCGGCGGGCGGATGCGGCACCCGCCCGCCGGAGTCCATTCGCCTACGCTTCGAGCGACGGCTTGGCCAGAATTTCGGCGGCCGCCTCCTGGACGTTGCCGATCACCTCGTCCAAATCGCTCTCGCCGAGCCAAACGACCTGGAGCATCTCATTGATGGTCTTGAAGTATTCGGTCTCGCGGAAGTTTGCCGGCAGGACCAGCGGCAATGCCTCGGCCATGATTCCGCCAAACACCCGCATCAATGCCGAAGCCTGCAATGTCTCGGACGCCATTACATCCGGGCGTACCGACGGTGCACCCATGGCGTTGTAGTTGCCAATCTGGGCATCGAACGTCGTGAAGTACGTCAGGCAGTCAAACATTTCGGCCGGGTTCTCCGAAGCTCGCGAGACGCAAACGGGGTCCGACTCGAACATGTTGCCGCGCACGCCCGTGTCGGCTCCGATCGGCATCGGGGCCACGGCCCACGCGTCCTCCTCAACGAAGTTCTTCACGTATTCGCCCCAGAAGCCCGACTGGTACATCGCCAGCTTGTTGGCCGCGAACGTCTGGTACGTGCCCTGTTCCATCGTGCCGGGCAGCGGCGCCGCCCCGTGTTCATGAAACAGATCGCTGACGAAGCGCAGCGCCGCGATCGATTCGTCGGAATCAAGCGTGGCCACGGTGCCGTCGTCGTTCAGCATGTCGCCGCCCCAGGACCGCTGGTAGACGAGCAGGCAGAAGTAGCCCAGACACGGCAGGAATCCGTATACCCCTTCATCCGGGTTGGTCAAGGCCGAGGCCGCCGCCAGCAGATCGTCGTACGTCCAAGTGTCGTTCGGCGGATCCATACCGGCGTCTTCAAACAACCCAACGTTGTAGAAGAGGCCCACGCGCCCAGGATGGGCCAGTTGGGGGAGGCCGTAGAGTTCGCCATTCAGGCGTGCAGCCTCAATGTTGAGCGCGTAGAACTCGCTCAGGTCAAAGCCGGAGGACTCCACCAGATCATCGATTGCCCGTGTCGCCCCCGCAGCAGCCAACCGATAGTAGCCCTCGATGGACGAAATCCAGAAGGCATCGCCAATTGTGCCGCCGGCAATCAAGGTGTTCAGCTTCTTGAAATAGTCGGCACCGGGGAAGCATTCCATCGTAACGGAAACATCCGGTGCCCTGTCCTCGTTGAATTTCTCCACCCACTGGCTGTGGTTGTCGCACTCAAGACCCAAGCGGTGATGGTACCGAAGCTCAATCATCTCCTGTGCCGGTCCACCGCCGGTCATGGCGGTTGGATCGGCGCAGGCGGCAACCGTCAAACCTCCCAACAGAATCGCACCGGACCGCAAAAACTCTCGCCGACCAACAGTATTGCCGTTCATGATGTCTCCTTGACCGGGACGCACCCTGACGGCGGAGCGCCGGTGGTGAGGTCGATCAAATCCACGGATGATACCGGAGTATAGCAATAGACAAATACAGCTTTTTTTGATGGCGCAGCTCGTCGCTCCAGACTGGACACGTCATGACACGAATAGGGATTCCACCACGGTGTTGGCTCCCTGTTGGGTTCCAAACCGCGCCCGTTATCATGGCAACTCAAATCTTGCAGCCCTCTTTTTGCAGATGATGGCTGCAACCGATTCTCTAGCAGCTCTTTTGACAATGGACAACGAGTAAGGCTCCGTCCGGAGCGATTCAATTGAGGTCCGAGGGCCTGGTTTCAACGGAGGAATTCAGGCGGGAATCGGCATGTTCTCCCGGTGCAGCAGCGCGTTTCCGGCTCCCGACACTCCGCTCCAACCCGTCAGTTCCATATCCCGAATCAGAATGCGACTGCCCTGAAACCCCATCAGGCCGCCGGCAGCAGCATCACGGTGACATTACGCTGCCGAGCTAGTTCTACCTGCTCGGATCCGGCCCTATCACCAACAACGGCTCCTACTGCCGCCTGGCCGGTGGCTTTTGCCAGATACTCGGCTCGCTCCGCTGCCCGGACGATGTCCTGGTCTCCCAGGGTGATGGATGCCTCCGCAGCCACGTACGCGTCATGTCCGTTGTCCCGGCTGCGCCCGATCGCAATTAAGTCCACTGCCAGCAGTTCGTAGACCTGTTCCGCGGTTATCGCACCCCGGTCTTCCGCGTCGGCGATCAGGTCGTTCAAATTGCCGTCAATGGGCACTGGCACCGCTTTTAGCACCCTGACGCGTCGCAGATTAAGGTAGCGCCCGGCGATGCTACCAAAGTTATTGGCCACCTTGATTTCGTAGTTTGTACCGAACCAGCTGTCCATTCGGCGGTTCATTCCGTCCATCCGCTCGTTGATGCCGTTGATGCTGGTTCACTTCCACCATGTCGGACTTGAGGTCGTCCTGGCCCTACTCCAAGGCTTGTAGCCGCTGGTGAGTGGATTCCTATGAAGTCGGCCAAAGTGGCTTCCAACCTGGTGAAGTGCTGGTTGGTAGCAGCAGCGTGCTCAGCGAACCGTTCCGGCAGTTTCAATAGGTCGGCAGTGAGTATGCGCTGGCGCACCCGCTGCAGAAACTCAGGGTCATCGCCTAAGGTTTGGAGGAAACGGATTTGGTCTGCGGTACTAAGGGTCATGGAGAGCTTCCATGGCCCGTCCAGTATACCCCGCAGACACCGCGTGTGTCTTTGGCATCTTCCTCCCTGCCAGGACCATGGGCGCGGTGCGGCCACAATGTTGGCAGCGGTAGCACTGGACAGTCATGGTCCGGTCCCCGCCGAGGCCAGCCAGTCACCGTCCACCGGACCGCGCCGTACCGGTATTGGGCGCGTCCCTTGCCTCCGGTCCGGCAACGTTGGGCTGGAGCTGCGCCACACACAACCGACCGCGCTTTATCCATGGCTAAAAATCTCCCGTCCTTCCTGCAACGGGTGTTGAATTGGCTTTTGACACCGGACGGGCTGGCCCCGACTCTGCCAAGACGCACCGCCCCCTGCAGGATCTACACCAGTCGGAACGCCGGGCTGACTACACGGCCCATCCACCCCAAATTTGCCGCATCGATCCCAATTCAGGGGCTCCCAACTCCGATTGGGGTGATAGGGACGACACTCCTGCTCACTTGCCGTGACAGCCGTACAGGGACTTTATGTACAACGGCCGACAACATCGGGATTTCTTGATTGCATTGGCCCACCGATCCTGTCGAGGCATTGGGCTCCTGTCGGGTCCCCATACATATCCGCTATCATGGCAACCCCGAATCGTCACGGGCTCACAGGCTGCTTGGCACCATCACCGTTGCCACCAATGCACGGTGGCTCATGGTGCAACCAAAGACAGGCGGTTCACCAATCGTCGGCAGGCCTGTTACGACGGAATGAAAGCAGGAGCTTGCCGGGTGGTGACGACCCCTCGCGGGGCACACGGCACGACCGCAGCCTGCCGGTTTTGGCAGACAGGATTACAACATGAGTGAAAAACGGCTGCGAGTCGGTGTGGTTGGCACGGGCCTGGTGGCACAGGTGATGCACCTGCCCCACCTTGTTTCACTTCCCGACCAATTCGAGATCGCAGCCCTCTGCGACCTGTCCGTCTGGACGGCGCAGTCCCTGGCACGCCGCTACGGGGTTCCCCGAACCTTCACCGATATGGAAGACATGCTCGACTCGGTCGCATTGGACGCCGTCCTGATCCTGACCCCTTACCACTATCCCCAAGCCATGGCGGCTATGGCCGCAGGACTGCACATCTTTGTGGAGAAACCGATGTGCGTGAACGTTGAAGAGGCCACCGACATGGTCGATGCGGCCCGCCGCAACGGTGTGATTGGCCAGCTCGGTTACCACAAACCCTATGATCCCGGATACGAAACCGGTGCGTCCATGGTACGCGCGATGTCTGAAGTGCGCATGGCGACGATGTATGTCGCCCATGGCCCCAACGAACCCTTCCTTGAGCACTACGAGATCCTGCGGGGCGACGATGCCGATCCCGACCGCGTGGCCGCGACAGGTCGAGCCATGCGCACGGCGCAACAACAGGCCATCGGCGAACAACCGGAGCACGTGGCACGCGCCTACGGGGGGTTGCTCGGCAGCGGATGCCATCAACTTTCGATCATGCGCGGCTGCCTCGGGCGCGTGGAGGATGTGCTATCAACGGAGATCTGGAACGGCGGTCGCTCGATTGCAGCCACGCTCAAGTTTGAGCGCGGCGTCCGATGCGTCTTCACCGCCGTCTTCATGCCCGACATCCGGCTGTTCGATGAGACCTTCACTGCCTACGACGACAGCAGTACCACCGCGATCCGGTTTCCTTCGCCGTTCCTGAAACACGCCCCCACCATGGTGGTTCGTCGCGGCATGGAGGATGGCCGCTATGTCGAACGGGAGATCACGACCGACTACCGGGAAGCCTTCCGCAACGAGTTGATTCACTTCCACCGGTCCATTACGACCGGCACCCCGCCGCGTACGCCCCTGAAACACGGTGCCGAGGATGCCGCGACCATGATCGCCATCGTTCGGAGCTGTCCCGATTTCGTCGTGTGACGAAAGTCGCGGGGCTTATATCCAATAGTTGACATCCGGACACCTGTGCTACAATTTCCGCGAAAGAGGGCCCGGCGGGCACCGGACCCTCGACCGGACACGGTGAAGGAAACACCATGGCCAGCAATTCCCATCTTACAAGCCAGCAACCCCCGACCGTCATGCGGACGCTGCGCGTGCGCCTGTATCCGGGCACGGCCGCGAACGGCCAGTACCTCGAACAACTGGCGGGTGCCTGCCGGTTCGCCTGGAACCACGTGCTGGCCGGGCATGAGCGCGACTACCGCCTGTGGCAGGCGGCCGGCAAGCTGGGGGATGGTCCGGGCGATCCGACCTTCTTCACGCTGGGCACGCGGTTCACGCAGTTGCGGAACGCACCCGGCAACGAATGGCTGCAGGACTACAGCTATGAAATCGTCCGGTACGCCTGCAAGTACATGGGCGATGCCTACGCCGCGTTCTTCGACCCGGACCGTCCGGACCACGGGCGTCCGCAGTACAAGGCCAAGCACTACACCAAGCCCGCCTTTACCATCCCGTCCCACGTGCGCATCGAGGACGGCCGTCTGTACATCCCCAAGATGGGCTGGACGCGTCTCGGTCCCATCCCCCGGTATGCCGACTGCCAGCCGCTGACCGTGCGCGTACGGCAGGAGGCGGAGGGCAAGCAGCCGAAGTGGTATGCCTACATCGTGTTCGAGGTACCGGTTGACCACCCCGATGTGTGCCAACCCGCGGAGGAAGGAGCCGTGGGCGTCGATCGCAACGTGGGGCAGGCCACGGACAGCACCGGTGCCGTACACGAAATCCCCGACACGACCGTCGAGGACGCGAAGATCAAGCGGTACCAGCGCCGGATGGCCCGACAGCGGAAGGGCTCGAACCGACGCCGCGGGACCGGCGGGAAACTGCGCAAACTCCAGCGCAAGCGCGCCCGGCGCCGGGACAACGCCACGCACCACATCAGTCGCAAGGTTGCCGACACCGCCCACACCGTCGTGCTTGAGGACCTGAACACCAAGGCCATGACGCAGAGTGCGCAGGGCACGGTCGAGGATCCCGGCCGGAACGTGAAGCAGAAAGCCGGTCTCAACCGTGCCATCCTGGCGTCCGGCTGGGGACAGCTGGAACGCAAGCTCGAGTACAAGGCCGGCCAGGTGGTGTATGTGGACCCGGCCTACACTTCGCAAGCCTGCAGCCAGTGCGGGCACACCGCCAAGTCAAACCGACCGTCGCAGGCGGTGTTCGCGTGCGGAGCCTGCGGGTTCCGGGCAAACGCCGACCACAATGCGGCGCTCAACATCCTGGTGCGGGCGGGACTTCCGTCCGCACCCGTTCCGGCCCGTGGGACTGGGGCTGCTGCACGGCGAGGAGCGCTCCCTCCCTGGTCGGCCTTGCGGCCGACCAAAGGGACTCCCGCGACCCGTGAACCGGATATGCGTGGTGTCAACCATCGTATATAAGTCCCAAAGTTGACTCCACGGCACCGGTGGAAAGCCGGTCATTGAAGCTGGCCACAGCAGGGGCAACCGTCTGACAATGCGGCCGGGGCGGACGAAACTTGGGCTTACTCCTCGTCCAACGGGGGAAGGCCCAACCCGGCCGCCGCCTCCGTGATTCGGTCCCAAATCGCATCCGCTACCGGAATGCCGGTATGCGTCCGTTCGCGGGCAACCATCTCTTCCAGTTCTCCCGGGAGCAGCACTTCCCGGTAGCCCTGAGCCGCAGGCGAGTCCTTGATCCGTTGCAAAAGCGCCTCCGCGTCCTGCAACTGGACTTGGGGATCTCCGAATGCAGTCGGATCCAGGATGGTCACGGTCCAGTTGGCCTCGTAGGTGGGACCAAGCATGATGCCGCCCAAATATTCGTTGAAGAGTGCCAGACCATAGCCCTTGTGGGCACCCATGGGCAGGATTGATCCACCGGCGTAGAGTGCTTCGGAATCCGTCGATGGGACCCCTTCGCGATCAAGAATCCAACCCGGCGGAAGAGCTTCGCCGCGCTCACGGTGGAAGCGGACCTTGCCTTCCGCGGTGGCACTGGTGGAAAAGTCGGCAACGATGGAGCCGAAACGACCTCCCGGCCAACCCAGGGTGATCGGGTTCGTGCTCAGAATTCGCTCGCGGCCGCCGTACGGGGCCACGGAGGTGTGCTCCGGCAGCCGGTGCGCGCCGCCTCCCGTGATCTGGATGGCGAGACCGCGCCCCGCAATCTTCTCCGCGAACCAGCCAATCCGTCCCGTATGGGTTGTGTTGGTCAACCCGCCAAAGGCAACACCGGTACGCTCGGCCTTGGCAGCCACCCTTTCGCACAGGTTCAGCAAGGCGCAGTGGCCAAATCCCTGTTGCCCGTCAACCATCACCCAAGTCGGCGCCTCGCGGGTCACCGTGGACCGGCCAGCCGGTTTGATGTACCCCTCCGCCATCAATTCGAGGTAGTGGGGCACGCGCAGCACGCCGTGAGACTCGACGCCCTTCAAATCTGCATCGACGAGCGTGTCGGCAACGCTCGCGGCGAGGTCGGTTGGCGTACCGGCGGCTTCCAGGATGTCTTGTATAAACGCGGCCAACCGCGTAGGAGCAAACCTGCGCATCACGACGATACCGTCCCAAGGTGTGCCGCGTCCAGCATCCGTTGGACCAAACCGTCCGCGGCCTGTGGTTCCGTCATGTCGCCTCCGGCAAGGGCCGCGGGAACGGCCCAGAGCATCAGGTTCTGGTAGTAGTCGGCACCGAAAGTGCGTTGCCCCGTATCGGCATCGCCGCGGGTCGTGTTGGGGAAGTCCCACACATAGCCCCAGTGCACAATGTTGGCCAAACATCGGCGGAGCAGATCCATGCCGAAATCCCGGTTGCCTTCGTACATGTAGGTCATGGCCAACATGAAGAGCTCGGGCGGGAAATAGCTGTAGGGTCCGTATCCGCCCACCTGCGCCACGGTGCCGTCCGGATTGGCATAGTTCACCGCGCCGGACTGTGACAGGTCGCAATTTATGTCACGAATGGTCTGCAACGTGACGGAGACCCGGTCGGCGGGAAAGACGGCATCCACACCGTGCCAGCTGGTGATCCAGTGGCCATCCAGCTGGTAGCCGAACACCAGGTCCGATTCGGTTTCCGTGTCGGGTTCCCGGAAGTTCCAGTAGCAGGTTTCGTTCCAGAGAATTTCATCCAGGGCCTTCCCGCCCGCTGCCAGCCAGTCGTCACACTTGGCGACGTACTCGGAGTCGTCCATGGCAAGTGCCATGCGGCGCATGATCGCAACCTGCGCCAATCGAATGCCGCCAGCGTGCGTCACGTATCCCTTCCAGCCGGGCTCCGGAGCTTCGAACCACTCCGTGTCGCCCAAACCTTCGGCATCCGTGCCGGGCTCGGGCATGGCCACCACCTGCGAATCCCCGTACGCAGGCCGCAGGGCCAGGGCAAAGTCGTTGCAACGCTTCAGCGATTCCCAGAACTCCGCCAGGAATACGTCGTCTCCGGACGTGCGCCAGTACCGATCCGCCATGACGATGTAACAGGCACCGTTGAGCACGGTCTGGTAGCCGCGGTCCGGGGCCGCCATGTCATAGGGATCCTGGTTGTTCTTGTCCCGGGCCGTGATGCCGCCGAAGATCCACGGTGGCCGTCCGTCGGGAAACTGGTAGGCACGATAACCGTGGAGCGTGGACAGGGCAGCATCCGGAAAGAAGTAGAGCAGTGGAATGTTCCCGTAGAAGCTGCAGGGCAGGCACTCCAGTTGGGGACAGCCGCGCGGACACTCGTTGAGCGCGAACAGCCCAAGCGCCGGCGGAACCCATTCGGAACCGGCCCAACCCTCCTGTGCCCACACGCTGCACTCGGTCAGCAGGTGCAGGTTGTTGATGAGCGAATCGGCGAGCCAGCCTGGAATCTCGGACGCCTGGTACAGGACCTCCTGCCACGCAATGACCCGGTCCAGATACAAAGTTTGGCGGGAAGCCAAATCCTGAAGGACCGTCTCAAGATCCGGCCACGTCCGTTCGTACATATGGACGAAGGGGGAGGATTCATCCGCGGCCGGGGTTCCGCCTGCCATCCAGGTTGGGGCATGCCAGGCGAGGAGGATGGTCAGCTCGGTACTGGATCCCGGTTCCAGGGCAAAGGGGATGCGCACGGACAGTCCGCTCTCCTCGGATAGGGGCGCGGGCAGCGACTCGCCGGCGACTGCCCATCGGCCGCCTTCGGCATCCAATCCCGCTCCCCAGGTACAACCGGCTGGCGCATCGACCACCCCCAAGGCGTACTCCATCCGGCGCCCCGGGTTGTCGCTCAACCGGTTCACCCGGACAGCCTCAACGGTGGATGCCAGATCCAAAACGGCGCGTTCAACATGCTCCCCCGGGACGGATTTCCCGCCCCCGAAGCCGGGCAGCGAAAACAGGAACACTCCTTGACACGCATTGTCGGACCGGTTGCGCAGACGAACGCGGAAAACTGCGCCTGGCAGCAGCGACGTGTTGGCATCACCGGGCAGGAAGGGATGGAAGGCGCGCATGCCAACATCAAGGCTGTCACCGGTATCGAACTCCATGTCCAGGACCGGGTAATGGCCCCAGTAGTCCACGCTGCGGCAGATCTCCACGCCGGACAGATCCATCTGCCGGTAGCGGGGTGTGTAATCGGTGGGCGGAAACTGATGGGGCGATGCCGCAGGCGTGGGGGTATCCTCCTTGGCCCTCCGGTCCGTCACCAGCAAGCGGGTGGCTCCGTCCGTCCGGTATCCCATGAACGGCATGTTGGAGAGGCCGCGGGGTGCCACAAGTTCGTTGAAGATGGTGATGTACCCCAGCATGCCGTTGGGTTCAATGTCCAGGCAACCCGTGTCGAGGCCGCCCACGGGCATGCCGCAGGTGGGCCGCGGTTCGCCGCGGTAGACAACCCCCGTCACCGAATGCCTGTAGCCTTCGGCCGAGAACTCCTGCCAGTCCGCATGCGGGATATGGCGGGGAAAGAAACGGGGATGTTCGAATTCGATCGACATGGAAGTTCCGTTGGGATGTTCCCCGCGTGGTCTGCCGACCAAACGGGGTATGGGAAGCAGGGCCCCGGGAATTGGGCTACGCGGCGGTTCCGGGTGCCAGCAGGACAATGCGGCCGTTGGCCTTTCCGGACTGCAACAGCGCCAAGGCCGTGTTGACTTCCTCCATCGGGAAGGTCCGGGTCACGATGGATTGCAGCGAACCGTCGGTTAGCAGACCGGCGGCTGCCTCCAGATCCCGGCGGGCCCCGGCACGCGTTCCCAGAATCTGGATCTCCCGTTGCGCAAGGTCCTTTCCGGCCGCCTGCAAATCGTCCGGCGTATACCCGACAAGCACCATCCGCCCCCCTGGCCGCAGGGCCTCTAGGCCTGCCTGCATCGTGCCCCGGGTGCCGACGATGTCTAGGACGCAATCCACGCCACCGCCCGCGCCAATGGCCTCCAGGGCGGCCGTCCACGACGATGCCGCACCGTCCACCACGGCGGTTGCCCCCATGGTTCGGGCCCAGGCCTGCTTGGCCGTTCCCAGCTCTGCGACGATGGGACTGGCCCCCGCGCGACGGACCAGCTGCACCACATAGGAACCCACGCCGCCTGCACCCACGACCAACACGGTCTCGCCGGATTTCAATCCCGCGCGGTCGATCGCGTGGTGGGCGGTCAGGCCGGCGTCGCAGCAGGTGGCGGCATCGACCGCAGAGAGGGCCTCGGACACCGGCACCACCTGCCGAGCCGAAACCTTCACGTATTCCGCCATGCCGCCATGGGCCTGCAGCACACCCATGACACTGCCCATGTCGAGGCAAAGCTGGGTACGGCCCGCCCGGCACAACGCACAGACGCCACAGGTCTCGAAGTTGTAGACAATCGCCGGCATGCCGGGGCGCAGATCGGTCACGGCCGACCCGACCGAGTCCACCACGCCGGAAATTTCGTGGCCGGGCACGAAGGGCAACTCGGGTTCGTAGCCGAAACCGTCCATCAGCTTGAGATCGGTACCGTCAATGCCGCAGGCCCGTACCGCCAGGACGACTTCATGCGCTTCGGAAACCGGCTCCGGCATTTCGCGCCAGACCAGGGGCTCGCCAAACCGTTCGAGGACCGCCGCGTGCATGCCCTGCCTCCGTTGTCCGTGTGCCGTCGGTCCTACGCGGCCGTTGCTTCCAGATGAGCCAGCAGGAAATCCCGCCCCTCGCGCAGAATGCGCAGGGGATCGGGAGTGTGGCCCCAGGCAAACCCCTCGTATTCCAACGCGATATAACCGGCAAAGCCCGTGTCGCGGACGGCCTGTATCAGGCTGCGGAAATCGATTTCCCCTTCTCCCAGAGGCGGGAACTCGAAGTCCTCCAACCGTCCGAGGGCGTCCTTGGCATGAATGTGGCGCACGCGGGGCGCCAGCTCCCGGTAGGCCGCCGTGACATCGTCGCCGCGCACCAGATAATGGGCGGGGTCGAAGAGCACCTGCAAGCTGTCCATGCCGTCCTCGGCAAACAGCCTTCGCATGCCGTTCAGATCGTGCACGAGGCACCCAGGCAGGCTCGCGCACTCCAGTAGCAGCGTCACTCCCAGCTCCTCGCCGGCGGGCAGGATCACGGACATGGCATCCAGCAAGCGTTGCCAGTAGGTGCCTTCCCGGCCGTACATGTTCTTCATGCCGCCGCCGGTGATCACGTACTGGCAGCCCAGGTCCGCAGCCACGCGCATGCCGCCCAGTACAAAATCCAGGTTGCGGGCCCGCGCCTCGGGGTCCCCGTCGATCAGGTTCGTGTGGGCGTTGCACGTGCCGAAGTCCAGGCCCGCCGCCCTTGCTCCTTGCGCCACGCGGGCCCTTTCCGCGGCGTCCGCGTCGACGTACATGTGCGGTTTGGGAACGGGCAGGAAGGGCGGCTCCAGCTCCAGCGACACGTCGATCGCCTGGAAACCGTGATCCGCCAGGATGCCCATGCACTCCACCACGTCGATGTGGGCGAAGAGGGCCGAGTTGCAGCTGAGTCCCTTCATGATGTCAGAGAATTGGATCGTACCGGCAGCACGTCAGCGCTCGAGCCCGATCATGGCCCGGGCTTCTTCGGGCGTCGCGATCTCGCGTCCGATCTCGCGCGCCAGGCGCACCGCCTTGTCGATCAGTTCGGCGTTGGTGCGGGCATACACGCCTTCGCTCAGGTAGGGGCAGTCCTCCATACCGATGCGAATATGGCCGCCCAAACCGATGGCATGGGCAATCAGTTGCCAGTAGTCCGGCGGCTGCATGCAACTAATGTTCCAGTTCACGTTCTCCGGCAGGTGATCCACCATGTACTGGAGGCCCCGCGCCGTAGGCGGGGTCCAACCCTGGCCGGCCCAACCGAAGAACAGCGTAGCCCACAGTGGATCCGGCATCAGCCCGGGCTCCAGTTCGCGTACCCCGTCGTCCGTCCAGAACGAGCCCTCGCGCATCTTGCGGATGGCCCAGAAGGCACCGGTGCTGAAACACTCGATCTCCAGCTTCACCCCATACTCGATCGCAAGCCGCGCGTACTCTCGCAGCTCGCTGATCGGATGGACCGCATAAATGGTGGTGGGCGGATAGTCGGGGTTGGGCTGAAAGTACTCGTCGTGGGAGTTGAAGTTGATCGAGCTCATGTCGGGTCGGATCTCCGTCCACAGCCGCAGCTTCTCCTCCAACCGCATGCTGGCCAGCCCCAGTTGGATGATCGGGTCGCCGTGCTCCCGGATCCGGCCCACAATGTCGTGCCACCCTTCAAAAACCGCGATTTGCAGTTTGCGACCGTCCGGCTGGATCACGGGATCCGAACGATATTGTCCATGCGTGTGCATGATCGCCGCACCTGCGTCCATGGACCGGATGTACTCTTCGGCTACTCCCTTGGTGTCGTCACAGTGCGTATTGTTCGGGTTCTCCGGGTAGGAGAACATGCCGTCGGTGGTGACGGTGATAATCAGCTTGTCCATCGGGTGGTCCCTTCCGAAACCGGTTGCGCGAACACGGTCCTATTATCCACCAGGCGCGGATCCCGGTTCCGAAACCAGAGGGTTGGTGCACTGTTTCTGTTTTCTTGATTTGGGTCCGAACCCACCATCGGCACACCCATGAACACAGACCTGTGCCTTGGGCTTGTGGACAGGCGCGGCGAAGGTGCGGCGCAGCCCGTGGCAGATGACGGCAAATACGGCGCAGTCCGGATCACGAGCCGCAGGTTGTCCATAGCGCGTGGCCATGCGCCCGCCCGGAGATACGACATGCCAGCGAGCGCGGCGGCAGTCGATCCCCGCTGGAAGATGGAAAGCTCCATCAAACACTGTGCGATCGTCCGGACTTGAGCTCCCGTGGACGGTTCAGCTGTCGCAGAACACGACCTCCGCCTGCGACTCCCGAGGATGGTAGGGTTGCCAGACGGCGGGCAGGCATTCGGTGAATGCGTTCCGACCGAGGTCGAGAATGCGCAGGTTGTCCATATCGAGCCAGGACTCCGGCACGGTCCCGGACAGGCCGTTGCCGTCGAGACGAATTGCCTCCAGCCGCTGCAGGCGGCTCCATTGGGGGGGCAATCCACCGACCAGGGCATTGTTGCTGAGCCGGAGTGATTCGAGACGGTCGAGGGCGTGCCACGAGGTCGGCAGGAGGCCGTGGAGCCGGTTGCCGCTCAGGGACAGGACACGGAGTTGGCCGAGGTCCTTCCAGTTCACAGGCAGGAAGCCGATCAAATTGTTGTCTCCCAGCCAAAGGACCTCGAGCTGTTCCCACCGGCTCCATGTGCGCGGCAACGATCCGGCCAGCTGATTGCTGCCCAAGTCAAGGTAGCGCAGGTTCGGCATGGCCCCCCACTCCGGCGGCAACAAGCCGTGGAGCCGGTTGCGGCTCAGGGACAAGACGCGGAGTTGGCCGAGGTCCTTCCAGTTCACAGGCAGGAAGCCGATCAGATCGTTGCCTTCCAGCCAAAGGACCTCAAGCTGTTCCAACCGGCTCCATGTGTGCGGCAGCGGTCCGGACAACCGGTTGTGGCCCAAGTCAAGGTAGCGCAGGTTCGGCATGGTTCCCCACTCCGGCGGCAACGATCCGGACAGTTGGTTCCTGAGGATCAGGGTTTCCAAGTTGGGCATGCGACTCCAACCTGCCGGCAAGGGCCCCTCAATACCCGTGCCGCGGATGTCCAGAACTTTCAGACGCGGCATGGCATGCCATGCTTCCGGCAAGGACCCTCCCAGCGACGCGCTGGTGATCAACAGTCGCTGCAGGTTCGGCATGCCGCTCCACTCCGGAGGCAGAACCCCGGCCACCCCGGTCTGGACGAGGTCCAGGACCTCCAGGTTTAACAGAGCCGCCCATGCCGACGGCAACTGGCCATGGTACTTGGTGCCCCGCAGGTTCAGTGACTTGAGGTTGTGCAATCGGGACCACGCAGGCGGAAAGGGGGCATCAATGGGATTGTTGCTCAGATCAAGGATCTGAAGATTCGCGAGCCCATCGAGATCGCCGGGCAATGCGGTGAGTTGGTTGGCCGAGTTCGCTCCCTCCCACCCGAAATGCGCCTCGCGCAACTCCGACAGGTCGCCGAAGGAGGACAGCAGGCGTCCCCTCAGTCCGACGCCGCTGAGATTGAGATGCGTAACCCGGCCGTCCGCATTCGTGCCCACACCCCGCCAATCTTCCAGCGGCACATCGAAACGGCCCCAATCCCTCAGAACGTTGTCGAGATCCGCGGTGTCGAGCATGTCCTCCAGCACGCGGCGGTCCCGTGAAATCCGGGTCTCCCACGCAATCTCGAATGCGTAGCCAAGGTAGCCCACTCCGTCCAGCGCCGGAGCGTCGACATAGGTGACATCCCCGTCCGGCGAAATCCGTACCCGAAACACATGCTCCGTCCGCCCCGCGGTGTCCGAGCCGTCCGCGTGGACCGCCGTGCCGACCACCGCCCGGGTAACGGTCACCGCCGGTCGGAAGCCTTCGGGCACCGTAAAGAGCGACACAGGTTGTACGCGGGCGTAGTGCTGGATGGGGGAACGGCTGGAAGACAGTCGCGCCGAAACGTAAACGCCCCCCTTTGCCAACTGGTACATCCCCTGGTGATGTTCGGCCAGGTTGTCGAACTCCCCCTGCGCGGCCTCCGTGGCCGTGAACCACTCCATGGTGATTTGTTCCGCTCCTGCTCCGGACCGCAGTTGCAGCGTAGGACTTGCGTATTCGCGTGCCCCGCTGCTGTGTCCAAACCGACCGTCGGGATGTACCTCCATGGTGTATCCAATGTCGGACCGCCAAGGTTTGCCGCCGACCGGGTCCGGCAGATAACCCTCGACCTTCCTGTGGATCCGGGACATGGGACGGTAGCCTTCGGGCAGCACAAATCCGTCTTCGAACGAGAAAGGTTGGAACATAGCCACAACCTGCGCCCCGGTGCGGTGGAGAACAAAGGACGATTCCTCACCGTTGGGCCTGACAAAGACCCCGGAATGGGTATGCGTGCCGGATCCGTCTATCTGTGCAGCCACGGAATTCGATCCCCCCAATGCCAACACAGTGCAGATGCAGACGACGGCCAAGACTCGTGCTATGGCTATCGTCTTCATGGATCAATGGACCATCCGTTCAGGCCCTGTGGCAGGGATGCAGACAGGATGGCAATGCACATTTCTCGGGACCATGGTTTGACATGGGATTCTGGCTCGCATGCCCCTTGGCCCGGGATCCGGCTGCGGATCGGGCACGGACGGCACGGGGCCCCGGTCCTCGGATTTCAATTCCACGACGCGCCGGCAGACCCCTCCACTGGTCAAGCCGGCTTGATACCCTCGTAGACTTGGTCCATGCGGCGAATTAGGTAGTCCACGTCATTGCCGACCTGGATCCACTGCACGCCCCTCCGTGCGTAGTCCAGAGCCAACTCCGGATCGTCGCCCATGCCCGATCCCACCCATTTGCCGGCCCGGCGCGCGACATCGATCACGCGTTGAATGGCCGCCTCCACGTCCGGATGCCGGACATCGTCAACATGACCAAGGTCGACAGCCAGGTCCCATGGCCCCAAAGCGATACCGTCAAGATTGTCGATGGCGGCAATGGCCTCGATCTCGGCCAAGGCCGTGCGCCTTTCAATCTGGATCGAGGCGAACACCAGGTCGTTGGCCCGTTGGGCAAGTGCGGCGTTGGCATTCCGCCCGTAGGCGGAGGGTACCCTGGGCCCGAAGCCACGCCGACCCCGCGGAGGGTACTTGGCAGCATCCGCGACGGCCTGTGCCTCGGCCGCGTCCCGTACCTGCGGCACGATGATTCCTTCGGCTCCCGCGTCGAGCACTCGTTTAATCCAGGCCGTGTCGGCTATCGGCACGCGCACAAGCGAAGCCGCTTCGTGCAGGCGGGCGGCGCGGATGTGTCCCGCCAGCGTCTCGATCGACATGGGGCTGTGTTCCAAATCGATCCAGAAGAAATCCACCGAAGGGCCGAGTGCATCGGTGACCGCGGGGTCGTTCAGCGTAATCGACGCTCCGATTTGCAGCTTCGTGCAGGCGGGCGGCGCGGATGTGTCCCGCCAGCGTCTCGATCGACATGGGGCTGTGTTCCAAATCGATCCAGAAGAAATCCACCGAAGGGCCGAGTGCATCGGTGACCGCGGGGTCGTTCAGCGTAATCGACGCTCCGATTTGCAGCTCGTCGCGATCCAGCCGTGCACGAAACGCAGCTACTCCCTCATACATTTTTGTTCCTCCCTGCCGCAGTGGTTCCCACTACCGCGGACCGTAGACATCGTGGAAGTTCCCTTCCGTGAACCGGCCCATTCATCTGGGTCTGGGTCAACTGGTGGACCGCCATGTGGACCTCCCCCGTGCCAACCCCCCTCATCCAGGTCGGCGGCGCAGTGCCGGGCCAGCCGGATCAGGTACCTTAGCGAAAGTTGGTGCAGGACCCCAGGCTGATCCGTACCCCAGAGAATTTTGCCGGGGCCCAGCAGGCGGAACGCTTCCCGCATGCAGGCGACGACCGAGGGCTGGGGATACTCTTCGTCCGGAAAGTAGGCCGGCAATGCCGCGCAGTCGAACCAGACGTTGGGCAAGGTACCGAGCGCCAATTGCCCGTGCCACAGATCCCGGCTGGGGCCCGGCTGGAGGCAGGACGCACCGGGTTGTCCCAGATGGGCGATTAGGATCCGCAAGCCCGGATGCCGCCGTGCGATCCCTTCCACCGCGTCCGTCTGGTAGCTTGCCGTACCGGGTCTGCCCAAGTCGAGTGTCAGGGTCAGGTCCCACTCAGCCAGCAACCGCCAGATCCAGTCGAGGTCCGGGGTGTCGAGTGCCAGTTCCGGGTGGATCCCGGTCAGCCCCGTCGGAACGGAGCATTCCAACTTCAGCGCCCGGTACTGCTTGGTTGCCACGAGTTCGGGCAGAAGCGCGGGTGGGTCGGACCAGGGATCAAAGCGCATTGCGCCCCACAACCGATCGGGGAAGGCAGCCAGGGCGGCCGCTTGGTATTCGTTGGTGGTTCCGTAGAAAGGCCCCTGCAGCAACATCGTCCGATCGATTCCCAGCGCGTCCAGGTTGGCGACCAGCATTTCCACCGGGTATCGTGTCTGCACGTTCTGTGGTGACAACAGCTGTTGCACACGGTCGCCGTGCCGAATGCGCCCGAATGTCAGGCTTTGTGTCGGGCCATTCCCGGTCCGGCCGGCCACCATAGGAAAGACGTGGGCGTGCGCGTCGTGCACGGTATGCCCTTTGCAGGGATTCCGGAGTTGCCTAGGGCCGTTCGTACAGTCCGGATCGAGTCCGCCCCACGCGATGCCTGTTCAACTCCTGCATCTCCGCGGGCATCCGCTCGAACACCTCCGGCCACACCGGCTGGTGTCCTCCTTCGCGGTACATGTTCCACCAGACCGGATAGTAGGAGATGTTCAGCCCCATGCGATGTTCGTCCGCGCTGGTGTTGGCACCGTTGGCATGCCAGACACCGGCGTGCCAAAGGACAACGGAACCCCTCGACCCCGTAATCTTCTTCATCATCGGATCGTCGGGCTGAAAGCCCCGGGGCGGCCGCTCCCGACGCAGGTGGCTGCCAGGGGAGATCAGCGTAGCACCATTGGACTCCGTGAAGTCCGATAGCATCCACATGCTGTTCACCAGCCACGGATCCTCCGGCAGCCGTGCCGGCAAATCGCCGGTGGAGTCCACATGGACACCCCCTGCCTTGGACCCAGGCTTGACCCACTTCGAGCAAATGGCGCCGATGCGGGTTTCAGTCTCCAGAACCGCATGCACAGTCGCCAGCACGTCCGGATGGGCAGCAAACTCCCAGGTTGCTTCCTCCAGGTTGGCAAGGCTGAAAAGGGTCTGGTAGAGGTCGTCGTTGGGATCCTGAAGCAGCGATCGGTTGGCCGGGTCCAGATGCAATTCGCGACAGCGTTGCTCCAACTCCGCGGCCGTATCGGTCGGCACTGCGCCTTCAAGGACGCAGTACCCCTCTGTCATCAGGGTCTTGACGGGATCAGCAGTCATACGCGTTCAGGGGCAAGTGGGTAGCCATAGGGACGTTCCTCGAATTTGGCGGGCATGGGCCATCCCTGACCGCCCATGGTGTGGAACTTCTCGTCCATGCCGCACAGCCAGAAGAACATCCGGGCCGAGTCGCGGCTGTCCCGAAACTGGGGACGGAAGGTCGGTGCACCACTCAGGTGGTACGGGGCGTTGGCCAGGTCGAAGTCCGCTTCGATCCGCCAATCGCGTGTGGGCGGCGTTGTGCGCCAGTAGTTGTACTTGAGCAGCTGGCGCACCGACGGTATCCGCGAGGCACCGCGGCGGTGCCAGATCGAGTAGACGGTCAGGAAGACGGAACCCGCAGGCGCCGATGTCTTGACCATGCCCTGGATCGCACCGTAGTGCCCCATGGTTGGCGAGGTGGCAAAGAGGAAGTGGGAACCCGGCAGCACCTCCGTGGGCCCCATGTCGTCCGTGCAGGTCTGCGGCAGGTAGAAAACCTGGAGGTAGTGCAGTTCGTGGGTGTAGTGGGAACCGCCGTCCCGGTGCCAACCCTGTGCCGGTGCCGGCGTTTCCATGCGGTGGCTGCTCATGAGATTGGGCAACGCGAAGTGTGCGCCCAACAGGGAACGCACCGCCCCCGCCACAGCGGGATTCAACAGCACCTCGTCGCGGAACCAGGGTTCCTGGATGATTTCCGTTGGCTCGTGGCTGGGGTTGGCGTCGGTGTAGGCCAGCGTGCGCTGGTTTGTTTCCTCGCTCACCACACCCGGCAGCATGAGGTAGCCGTTCTTGCAGAACTCGAGCACCTCGGTGTCCGTCAGCGTGGCGGGACCATCGTGGGTCAGCATCCCGTTCCTCCTCCCTGGGGGTTCGAATGCGATCGGCGTTCCAATATAAACTCGCATCCCAGTCCGTAGGTCCGCTCCTCGTCAAGCAGCAGCGCCATGTTGGGGAACTGAACAACACGCCACCCGTCGCGCATCGCCTCCAGCACGGACTGGTACGGGAAGTCTGCCACGCTGTCCGGTTCGGGCTGGACTTGCCCGCCGGAAATGAACTGGACGCCCAGTACCTGGGATGTCACGGAAGTCGTGGAGCACTGCAGGTACAGCAAGTCCTGCACCGAGTTGCCGGCGCTCGGGATTTGCGCCAGCACTTCCCGCAGATGGTCCGCCTCCAGGGCGCCGCGGTCCAGCCTGTCGATACACTCTTCCACCAGACCGTGAAGGTCTCCGTTCATTGGATCGCTGTCTCCTCTGTGGGGGTGTCGACCCCCTGCAATGTTAGGGATTGGGCAAAGTGGCACCGGGCAAAGTGTCCCGGTTCATGTTCAATCAACTCGGGCTCCTCCTCGGTACAGATGTCCTCGCGGTATTGGCATCGAGTGTGAAAGATGCAGCCGGGAGGCGGCTGCGACGGGTCCGGGATCTCCCCTTCCATCAGAATCCGTTGCGACTCCTTGTGGGGATCCGGACGGGGCACGGCGGAAAGCAACGCCTCGGTGTAGGGATGCAGGGGACGCTCCATCATGGTCCCCGTCGCGGCCACCTCGACCACCTTGCCGACATACATGACGGCGACACGGTCGCTGATGTGTCGGACCACGCTCAGGTCGTGCGCAACAAACAAGTAGGTGAGTTGCATGTCCCGCTGCAAGTCCTGCAGCAGGTTGATCACCTGGGCCTGCACCGAAACATCCAAGGCCGAAACGGGTTCGTCGCAGACGACGAGGCTCGGATGCAGAATCAGGGCCCGCGCAATGCCTAGACGCTGCCGCTGGCCTCCGGAGAAGCTGTGCGGATAGCGGCGCAGATGTTCCACCTTGAGACCGACCGCCTCCATCATCTCGGCCACCCGATCCTCCAGATCGCGCCCTTTGGCCAAGCCGTGAATGAGGAGGGGTTCGCCAATGGTCTCCAGTGCCGTCATACGCGGGTTCAACGAAGAGAACGGATCCTGGAAAATCATCTGCATGTGACGCCGGACCACCTTCAGTTCGGCGCCGGAGAGCCGGGTCAAATCGTGCTGTTGGTCGCCCTCCCGAAACAGGATCGAGCCCGAGGTTGGAGGGAACACGCGGACGATCATCCGACCCAGCGTGGTCTTGCCGCAGCCGGACTCGCCGACCAGGCCCAGGGTTTCCCCCGCCTCAATCGTCAGATCCACGCCGTCGACCGCCTTCACGTGTCGAACCGTGCGCCGCAGCAGACCTTCCTTGATGGGAAAGTACTTGCGCACAGCGTGCACTTCGAGCAGCGGGCCGGCGGCGCCGTTCTCATGCACCATCATCGGCCTCCGGCTCCTGGTCGTACAGGAAGCAGCGCACATGGTGGTCGGGCGCGCATGCGGCCAAGGCCGGCACCGCAGCATCGCAACGGCCCGGCATGAAATCCCCACAGCGGTCGGCATAGGCACAACCCGCCGGCACGTGGAAGGGATCGGGCACCGACCCCTCGATGGCGGTCAGGCGTTCGGCCTCCACAGAGTCGATGCGCGGGATTGACTGCAGCAGGGCCCGCGTGTAGGGGTGGGCCGGATGATCAAAGAGGTCGGCAACCGAAGCCCGTTCCACGACCCTGCCAAGGTACATGACCGCAACCTCGTCCGCAATCTCGGCGATCACCCCCAAGTCATGGGTAATGAAGAGGATCGCCATGCCGTACTCGGCCTGCAGTCGCGACAGCAGCTCCAGAATCTGGGCCTGCACGGTCACGTCCAGGGCGGTGGTGGGCTCGTCCGCGATCAACAACAGCGGATTGCAGGAAAGCGCCAAGGCGATCATGGCCCGTTGGCGCATGCCGCCCGACATCTGATGCGGATAGGAATCCGCGACCGCGGCGGGCCGTGCGATTCCCATCTGCTCCAGCAGGGACACGGTCCGCTCCCGGGCTTCGGTCCGGCGCACCGCAGGCAGATGAAGGAGTATCGTCTCCTCGATTTGGTTGCCGATGGTATGCATCGGACCGAACGATGTCATCGGCTCCTGGAAGATCATCGCAATCTCATTGCCGCGCACCTCCCGGATCACGGAGCCGGTCGCGTCCAAGGTTGCCAAGTCGAGCGGAACGTCCTCGGCCCGGTCGTCCTTGCGGCGCCACAACTGAATCTCTCCGGCCTCAATCCGCCCGGGCGGCGAAGGCAATATGCGCAGGATGGCCTGGGCCGTGACGGACTTGCCACAGCCGGACTCGCCGATCACCCCCAACGTGCGGCCGGCATGGACATCCAGATCGACATCCTCAACGGCGTGGACAACCCCTTCCTGCAGGAAGAAGCGGACCCTCAGGCCGCGGATGGTCAGCAGGGCGTCGGGTGATGCATCCACGGTTCCGCGACCGTTACTGGGCATAGGGATCGGCCGCGTCGCGCAGGCCGTCACCCAGGAAGTTGAACATCAGCACCGTGAGAATTATGAAAAGACAGGGAAAGAGAAGCCAAGGATGGTGTGCCACGGCCACGATTTGCTGCGCGTCCTGCAACAGGACACCCCAACTGACAGCCGGCGGCTGCAGACCCAGACCAATGAAGCTCAGGGCGGTTTCACCCAGGATCATGCCTGGAATCGACAACGTAATGGAAACCACGATGTAGGACAGGAAAAGGGGCAGCAGATGGCGTGACACAATGCGCCATTGACTGGCCCCGGCCACAATCGCGGCGACCGTGAAGTCCTCCTCCCGCAGTGCCAGCAACTTGCTCCTCACGACACGCGCCAATCCCGCCCAGCCGACGATGGCCAAAACCACCGTGATGGCAAAGTAGTTCTGGACGGTATCCCAGTCCCTAGGCAACGCGGCGGCCAGGGCCATCCAGAGCGGGATGGTGGGAATGGAGATCAGCAGGTCGATTCCCCGCTGAATTGCTTCGTCCACCAAACCACCGATATAGCCGGAAATACCGCCGAACGTCAGTCCCAAGACGAAGCTGATCAACACTCCCAGCAGGCCGATGGTCAACGAAATGCGCGATCCGTACACGACGCGTGAGAAGACATCCTGGCCGAAGCGGTCACTGCCGAAGAGGAAGACGGGGGCCTCGGGCGACTCCGTACCGAACAGATGCCGCGACATGGGGAGCAGGCCCCACATCTTGTATTCAGTGCCGCGGACGAAGAACCGGATGGGAAACCGTTCGCCCTCCACTTCCGAAAATTCGCGCCGGAAGGTCTCGCGGTTGAGGCCCCCTTCGCGCGCGTAGACATACGGCTGCACAAAATTGCCGTCCGCGTCACGGACGCGGATGCGCGACGGGGGTGCGTGCAACAGCTCGCGGAACTCCTCCCGCGGGCCATAGGGGGCAACAAACTCGCAGAATGTTGCGATCAGGTAGAGCAGAAGCAGCACGGGGCCGGCGACCATGGCCAGCCGGTGCTGCCGGAAGCGCCACCAGATAAGGGTGGTCTGGGAGGCAAAGTAGTAGCGCTCCTCGTCCCGGTCCGCGCTTGGGGATCGGCGTTCGGCATCGGAATGGGTCACGGCGCAATGCTCTCGAAACGGATGCGCGGATCGAGCCAGGTAAGCAGGATGTCGGAAATCAGGGTGCCGATCACCGTCAGGCAACTCAGGATCAGGACGATGCTGCCGGCGAGGTACATGTCCTGGTTGAGCAGCGCGGTCAGCAGGAGCGGACCCGTCGTTGGGATGTTCATCACCATCGACACCAGTACCTCACCCGAGATGATGCCGGGCAACAGCCACCCGATCGTGCTGATGATGGGGTTGATCGCCGTGCGGACCGGGTACTTGATCAGGTTGCGGATCTCCGGCAGTCCCTTGGACCGGGCCGTGATCACATATTGGCGCCTGAGTTCATCCAGCAACGTGCCGCGCATGGTGCGAATTAGCGAAGCCGTACCGGCCATGCCAATGATGACGACCGGAATCCAGAGGTGTTTGAGCAGATCAACGACCTTGCCCCAAGACCAGGCGGCATCCATGTACTCGGGCGAAAACAAGCCGATGGCGCTCATGTTGAACTGTTTGAAGGCAATCCAGAGCGCGACCAGGGCCAAAAGAAAAGAGGGTACGGATATCCCGATGAACCCGACAAAGGTCCAAAAGTAGTCAAGCAGGGAATACTGGTTGGTGGCCGAAAGGATTCCGATGGGAACTGACACCACAAAAACAAACACCGTCGTGGCCAGCGAAATGGCCACGGTCAGGGGAACGCGTTCCGCCAGCAGCTCGGAGACCGGTTCCTGGAACTGGAACGACACCCCGAAATCGCGGTAGACCACAATGCGCCGCAGCCAAATCAGGTACTGCACGTGCATTGGCTTGTCGAGGCCGAAGACGCGCTTGAGCATCTCCACTTCCTCTTCCGCCACGGTGGTCCCGGCGGCCTCCAGCTGCATGATGTACAGCGTCAGGTAATCGCCGGGCGGCAACTGAATCAGCACGAACGTGATGACCGAGATGACAAACAGCAACGGAATCAGGATGAGGATCCTGCGGACCGTGTAGACAAGCACGGGAGATCCGACTTCTGAACGGGGGTTGGACCCGCGCCGCCCGTCCCCGCGCCAAGGCGGGGACGGGCGGCCGGCCCATCTCTACGGAACAGTCCGCAGCATCATTCGCTGATAAAGAACATTTCCGCCGCGGTCGCGTTTTCGATCGCAATACCGCCGTCGGGCACGTTGTGCAGGCGGTTGCTGACAATCAGGGGTCCGAGCACGTCGTCGACAATCGGAATCCACCAGACATTGTCGGCGATGTTCTGTTTCATCGCCTCCCACAGCTCCTTGCCGCGGGCGTTGTCGGCGGTCGCAAGCATCTCATCCTGCATCTGGCGCAGTTCGACATACTCTGCCGGCGGCTCGGTGCCCTGCTCGCCTCCACTGTTGTACCACTGGTACCAGAGCGGCGCGTAGGTGTACTGCCAGGCCCGGCCCACATAGTCGTTGTACTCGTGGTACGGCCAGCGCGGGTAATGCGCCCACCAAGTCATGGCCTGGTGCTCATTGGCTCCGGCAATTTCCAGGAACAGGTTTGTCTCCACGATCTTGACCGAGGAACAGACCCCGACGTCCTGCCACATGCGCGACACCTGTTCGCCCACCGGCAGCTCTTCACCGGTGAACGTGGCCATCACGAACGGAATGCAGAATTGTTCGCCGTTGGACATGAGGCGAATCCCGTCTCCGTCCCGCTGGTCCAGTCCTGCTTCATCGAGGAGCCCGTTGGCCGCATCCTGATCGAACACGTTCAACGGAATCACACGCGGCGGCGAGGCCAACCCGAGGTAGACGGCATCAATGATGTGATCGCGATCCAGGGCCAGGCTGAGCGCCTGCCGCACCCGCAGGTCCTGCATGGCCTCTGCCCAAACCGGATCCGCGTCACTGGTCAGGTTGATGAAGACTTCACCCAGCGAGGCATGCTGTGCCTGCAATCGGGTCTGGTAGCCGTTTCCTTCGTTCTCCTTGTAGAGCGGAATGCTCTGCGGGTTCACGGGGCGGCGTGCCAAGTCCACGTTGCCGGCGATGATCTCAAGCGTCGCAGCCTCCACGTCGGACACGATGGAAATTTCCACTTCGTCGATGTAGGGCAGCTGGTTGCCGGCCTCGTCCACCTTGAAGTAGTAGGGGTTGCGGGTCATGGTCGCCCGTGTCGGCCCCATGCTGGTGAGCAGGTAGGGGGCCACGTTGGGCAGTCCGGTTTCGTGCTGCCGGTTCTGGTTCATCTTGGAACCAAGCAGACGCCACCATTCGCCTTCCTCGAATCCCGCCTCCGTGATCATCGGATTGAGGGTGTCCATGTCGGTATAGTCGCCATGGAACTGCTTCAGGAAGCCGCTGTCCGTAATGAAAGGTGATGTCCCGTAGGTCAGCAGGCTCAGGAAGCTGCCATAGGGTTCCGTAAAGCCGACTTCGAAGGTGTAGTCGTCAACCACCTCAAGGGTCATCGGCTCGCCGTCAATTGACCGGCCGGAACGCCAGGCGGCACCGAGCACCGGGGTGACGGTTTCGTTCATGCGCAGGTCGTTGTGCCAGAAGGCGACGTCCTCCGTGGTGAAGGCCGAGCCGTCGGAGAACTTCATGCCCTGTCGCATGTGGAAGCGGAACCGGGCACCGTCGTCCAGGACATCCACATCCGCCATCACGTTGCCGTGCAGCAGATCCGGGTCGTGGGCCAGGCCTTCGGTCGCCAGCCAGAACTCGTTGCGCAGCCAGCCGGCATCGTGGCCCACCGAACCCTGGTCGTAGTCAATCAAGCGCAGGGTGCCACCGTACTGTCCGACCTCCTGGGCACCCCAATCGGCAGGGATCTGCGGCACACCCACGCGCGGGTTAACCGGCACCCGTTCGTCGACCGGGGGCAGTTCGCCTGCCGCCACCATCGCCGCCAGCATCGGCGACTCGCTGTACTTGCCTTCCGGCATGGCCTCTTCGGCCGCCGGCTCTTCCACCATCGGCTCTTCCGCCGCGGGTGCCGGTGCAGGGCCGCACGCCGCCAGTAGGGCGGCCAACAACAGGCCAATCGCGGCAATTGCCAAGGTCGGCCTCAACTTCGTCTCCAACATCACACTTCACCTTTCGTAAGCGAATACCACTTTGCGCAGGACTTCATTTCGCAAAACCCGAAACTGCGGGTTCCCGGCATTTCGGTCCCCGTACCGGCCACAGGACCCGTACCGGCACAGCCCGAGCAGAAGAGCCTGCACGGGACCTGCGGACGGTGCGTATCGCAAGTCGTCGGTTCTGGCGCGGGAGAATCCTAACCTACACACAGCTCCGGTGAAATTGGCCGTGAAATCGTTCCGGTGGCAGCCGGATTCTTTGTGTACAGGCACCTTGGAACGTTCTGTTGGCAGGGCCGACCTGCCATGATCAAGCGGCCACACAGCAGCCGGATGAACTCTCGAAATCAATCGTCCGGCAGTCGCCAGCGGCCAAGCCTGGTGCAGAATTAGGTGTCGATGCATGGGGGCCGGTGAACTGCCCGTACCTGGTCGAGTTGAAGCGGTTGCCTCCTGTGGCCAGAGGTCCATCACCGGTGTACGTTCACCCACCAATCGGGCCAACCGTCAACGATTGAAGACACCAAAAGGAAATCTCATGGAATACAGACATCTGGGCAGCAGCGGCTTCAAGGTTCCCGTCTTCGGATTGGGAGCCAACATCTTCGGTCACCAGAAGGCTACTTCCCATTTCACCGATCCGGACGAGACCGCCCGGATCATCCACAGGGCCGAGGAATTGGGTGCGAACTTCATCGACACCTCGAACAGCTACACGGGCGGTGATTCGGAGACCTTCATCGGACGGGCGGTGGCCGACCGACGCCACAAGTTCATCATCGCCAGCAAGGTGGGCTGGGAACCCAACCACCTGATCGCACAGGGGTACCGCATGGGGCCCAACGAAGCCGGCCTGTCCAGGGGCCACATCATGGACAGCATCGACGGCACATTGAGCCGGCTTGGCACCGACTATGTGGATCTGTACTATGCCCACAAGCCGGATCCGGGCACCCCTTGGGACGAGACGCTGCGCGCCTTTGACGACTTGGTTCGGGCCGGCAAGGTTCGCTACATCGCGTGTTCCAACTTCGCAGGCTGGCAAATCGCGGCGATGAGCGAGATTTCCGGCCACAACGGCTACACGCCCCTCGTGGCCAGCCAGTCTCTCTACAACCTGTTCGAACGCCGAACCGAGCGGGACGTGGTCCCGGCCTGCCTGCACTACGGCCTGAGTCTGCTGCCCTATTCCCCGCTGGCCCAGGGGGTGTTGACCGGCAAGTATCGAGCCGGCGAACCGGCCCCCAAGGGCACGCGCGGCTATGGCAATACCAGTGAGCGGTTTCGGGCCCTGATGGCGCCGGAACGCCTCTCGGCGATCGCCAACCTTGATCGATGGTCGCAGGACCACGGCTACCGGGTGGGGGATCTGGCCCTGGCCTGGCTGCTGGCCCAGCCGGGCGTTTCGTCGGTGATCAACGCAGTGACAAGCATCGAGCAGCTGGAGGCCAATGTCCGGGCCACCGGCTGGCAACTCGACACATCCCAGTTGAGCGAGGTGGAGAAGGAGATCGGCAACCTTGCCGACCGGTAAACAGCAGGGATGGCGTCGGTTCCGGCATGGCAAGTCCGCACGCACGCGTTGGCGTTGGGACATCCCGGCATGGACACACAGGGTGGAGGGAGCAACAACGGGTGTCGGCCATGCGCATGGCCGGCTGGCAGCGGGATGCCTCCTTTCTCGGCTGGTTGTTGCGACTGACCCCGTCGAACTTCGATCCCGACCTGTCTATCCGGAACCGGCTTCCGACGGACCTTCCCACCCATAGTCGCGACGCGCGGCGGCCTCGGAAATAAACCCGGCTTCCAGGTCGCGCCGAATCTGTTCGGGGGGACGTTCGGCCACCGGCCCGAACCCGCCTCCGCCCGGCATCAGCAACTCGATTTCGTCGCCGGGCTGCAGGTCCAGGGGTGGAAACCGGTCGATGTTCCTGCCGTTCCACCGAACCTCGCCCACCACGCCGGGAACACCTCCGTCAAGCCCCGGCGGAGCGCAGAACATTTTGTCGGGCCTGACCCGACCCTGAATCGTGCTGTCGGCGATGTTCCTGAAGGTCATGCGCTGACCAATGCCGCCGCGCTGGCGCCCGGCACCCGCCGAATCCGGCCGAAACTCCTTATGGAGAATTAGGATTGGGGCCTGGGTTTCCATGATCTCAATGGGTGTAACGGAGCTGTTGTGGGGAAACGCAATGGGTGGCATGCCATCCAACCCTTGCATGGCCCCTCTGCCACCGTGCGGCAGACAGCTCACGGAAAAGGAACCATACCCCTCCAGGTCACCGTGTACGGAGAACGGCCAGATCGAACCGCTGCCGGCCTGGGCGTGCTCGCCCAGGATGGGCCAGACCGCACCAAACAGGACCTGGTTGATGTTGTTCGTCACCTTTGCCCGTGCCTGAACAGGAAGCCCATCGTCGCAGTTGAGGATGCACCCCTTGGGCGCCGTCACGTGGATCGGCCGGAACAGCCCCTGATTGTTGGGGATCTGGGGCACCAGTGAGCACTTGAAGGGATACATCGTGGAGGCAAACGTGGTGTTGTAGGCACAGTTGATGGAGCCCTTGCGCGTTTGTGCCGATGTGCCCCCGTAGTCGACGTGGATGTCGTTGCCCTGAATCCGGACGGTGGCATGCAGGTGAACGATGTCCACATACCCGTCGATGTCCAAACCAAACTCGAATTCCCCGTCGGGCAACGCCTCGATGCGACTGCGCATCAGGCTTTCCGAACGGCCGTGAATGACACTGGACAGTTCCACCAGGTCCGGCATCGCGTAGTCGTCCATGAAATCGCGCAGCCGCCTGATTCCGATCTGGTGGGTGCCTGCGATGGCGCGGATGTCCCCCAGGACCAAATTGGGCACACGACAGTTGTTGCCGATGACCTCGAACAGGAATTCGTTGGGTTCGCCTTCGATGAACAGTTTCGACGGAGGGATGCGTATCCCTTCGGTAAAGACATCGTAGGCCTCGATGTCCCCCCGGTGACCGCCCACATCGGACAGGTGTGCCACGGTGCCCATGAATGCCACCGGCTTGCCCTGGTGAAACACCGGGGTGAGCAGGATGTAGTCGGGCAGGTGGCCTGTCCCGATCCAGGGATCGTTGGTGCACAGCACGTCCCCTTCCCTCAGGGTTTCCAGGGGATGGGCTGCCAGGAGCCGGCGTGCCGTACGGGGCAGGACCACACAGAAATTGGGCGGGGAAAACCGGGACTGGCAGAGGGAATCCCCGTTCTGGTCCACCAGGATGCAGGCAAAGTCGCGGCTCTCCCCGACGATGGTCGAGAAGGATGTCTTGACCGTGGCGAAGTCGATCTCGTCCATGATCGAGATCAACCGCTGCCATTGGATTTCAAGGCTTACGGGATCGAAGTCCGGGGTTTCGGCAAAGGGATCTGTGGTCGTCATCACTGATTGGAATCGCCGGTTTGCAAGTCTGCCAATGTCTTGGTTGCGGAACAGCTGCCAGCCTTGGCGGACCGCACCTGCACCGTAATCCTGCCCGTGCCCGGCCCGCGCACCAGCCACTCGGCAAGCCCGGCCGGCTCGCCCCATGGTCGACGCCAGGGATCGTACGGCATCCTTCGTTCCTCCCTACCGGCCAGGTCTCCGAGCGTGACCACAGGCTGGCCCATGAGCAACTCACAGTCCCGGTCCAACTCCAACTCGACCGTGACGTCGCCACCCTTGCCCAGGTTGCGGGCCTGATCGGTCAGATTCGTGGCCAGGTAGCCCAGGTTCTCGACCTGCGCCTGCACAATGTGGAGATCCGCCGCAACGGGCCGCGCCTTGAACTCCCGGAGGTGCAGCAGGGGCGATGCCAGGGCATGCCGCACGGTGAACAGGGTATTGGGCAGGGCCACCTTGGCAATCAGCGACGGGGGTGGGTTCCTTTGGATGAAGTAGGGATCCCAGCCGCCGAGCAACACCGTCCCCAACTGCGGGTGTTTGAACTCGTGCCAGTCCTGATGGGCCCGCGGGCTGTGCTCGTCGGCCCATGCCAGAAACCGTATCTGTTCGGCTTCGTTGTGCGGGCGGGTGGTGAAGAACTGCTGCTTGGGGATTCCTGCTTCGGTTTCGACATCCCACACCTCGCTGGCGAACGCCGGAATGCCCAAGCGATCGTAGAGCCAGTCGGTGAACATGCCGTGCCGGGGACTCCGCATGTTGGGAGTGAAGTCCTCGTAGGTTGAAATCAGAGGGTATCCGGTAACCTCGGTACCCACGGCACCCAGTTCCCTGTATATGTCGAGGTCGGCAGCAGGGAGTTCCGCATCCCTCCGGAAGCCCGAAGGCCGCAGGATGATGCCGCCGTGGCTGTGGTAGGCCTGGGCGCCCGTGATGTTCGGATGCGACAGCACGAAACGGGCCATGGCCATGGCTTCGGGTTCGTTGAGCGGAAAATCGCCTGAACCGTACTCGCCGCCCTCGGGCTCCCAGTTCACGGGGAACTGCCGGTTCAGGTTGCCGTGCCGCGGCGGCACGATGGGCAGGCTGACCCCGTCCCAGTCCCGCAGCATGCCTTCGGGCACCATCCTGTAGTACTCTCCGGCGGCTTCCCAAGGCTCCCGCAACACCAGCAGACGCGGCTCCGCGGTCGAACGACGCCACTCTCCCCGCGGGTCGGGTATCGCCATCTGGCGGATTTCGCCATCCCCGTCCAAATCCTCCAGGTGCAAACCTGTCGGGTACTCGTCGGCCGGGTGGTACCGACCGGTACCGACGGTGCGATACGGCGTTGTCAGGCAGATTTCCGCGCCATCGGGGTTTACCCGCGGCAATACATATACAACGCGGGTATCCAGCAAACGGGTTACATCCGGGTCCTGCCCGTACTCGCTCAGCAGGAAGTCGATGGTGTACAGAGTGACCGAGGAGGCAATTACCTCCTCACCGTGGTTGTTGCCATCGATGTAAAACCCGGGTTTGGACTCGGGGCTGCCGGTAGCGCGGTTGGTCAGGGTGACAGCCCAGATCTCGCGTCCGCGGAAGCTTTGGCCGACCGCGTCAAGTTGGGCCAGTTCAGAACTTGAGGCGACTAGATCCTTCAGGGCCGCCGTGTACTCGTTGAAGGGCAGGTAACGATCGTGAGAGAGTTTCATGGACTATCGGGCCTCGTAAATCGGGGACAGTTGGACGACCGAACAAGCTACACGGCGATGTGGGGAAATCGGTCCGGAAATCGCAGCCCGTCGGCAGCATGTCACGCGCTTCGACCGTTATCCTGTCAGCGTGACCACCAAATTTCCGTAGCGGTCAATCTCCGCGGAACCCCGCGGTCCAATCACAGCCGTGGATTCGCGTTCCTCCACGATGGCCGGACCGCGGACAGTCGAACCCCTGCCAAGCAGATAGCGGTCGTAAACGGGTGTGTCAACGAAGTCCCCAACCTCGGTGAAATAGGCGGGACGGCTGCCCTTGAGGGCCTGGTCGGGGCCTGAACCTGCTGTGAACTCGGGCAATTCAACCTGAGGCTTGGGACCGGAGGCGTTGAGCCGACAGGTGGTGATTTCCAAGTCCAGATGAGTGTGGGCATGACCATATATTTCCTCGTAGCGAGCGAAGAAGTACGGCCGCAAGTCCCCGTCCAGCGACATGTCGGAGGGTCTGGTGCAGGGCAGTGTAACCGAGATCTCGTGTCCCTGGCCCACATGGCGCAAATCGGCCTTGAGCGTAAAGGTCATGTCGTCGTCTGCGATGCCGGCGGACTGCAGCACGCGCCTTCCTTCCGCCTCCAATCCGGCATAGATTCCGTCCAACTCGATCAGGGACGAGGCATCGAGACGTTCCATGTGGGTGCGCGCGAACTCGAACGCCGGCGGGGCGGTGAGGAAGCCCAGGGCCGACGTGACCCCGGCGGACGCGGGACAGACAAACCCCTGCATCTTGAGCGCCCGCGCAATCTCATAGGCATGCACCGGGCCGGCGCCCCCGAATGCCATCAGGCGGAGACTGCGGGGATCGGCACCCCGTTCCGCGACATGAACCCTGGTGGCCGAAATCATGTTCTCGTTGACGACCCGGAAAATCCCGTGGGCGGTTTCGGTGACGGTCAAACCCATCCGGTCGGCCAGCCCGGCCATCGCCGTTTCGGCCGCAGCCCGATCCAGAACCATGCGCCCGCCGAGGAAGAAACCGGGGTCCAGATAGCCCAGCAGCAGATCGGCATCCGTCACGGTCGGGGCATCCCCGCCCATACCGTAGCAGGCCGGGCCCGGATCGGCACCGGCGGAATCGGGACCCACCTTGAGCAGTCCAAGTTCGTCGACCCGGGCCACGGATCCGCCGCCGGCTCCAATCTCGATCAGTTCGATGGCCGGTACGCGCACCGGAAGACCCGAGCCGCGCTTGAAGCGGTGCACGCGCGCAATCTCAAAGTGATCGGACATGGCCGGCTGCCCGTCCTTGATGAGACACATCTTGGCGGTCGTGCCGCCCATGTCGAACGAGACCAGATCGGGCAGATCCAGCAGTTCGCCGTAGAACACGGCGGCCAGCGCCCCGGCCGCAGGCCCGGATTCGACCAGCCGGATCGGAAACTTGGCCGCGGTCTCCAGAGTCGACACCCCGCCCGAGGAGAGCATCAGGAACATCTCGCGCTCGAATCCGACCTCTCTGAGAACCTCTCCCAGCTGCCTGAGATAGGTTGCTGCCAACGGCTGCACGTACGCGTTGCACACCGTGGTCGACATGCGTTCGTACTCCCTGATTTCCGGAGCCACCTCGTGCGACAGGGACACGCGCAGTTGGGGCAGGTGTTCCGAGAGCCAGGCGCCGGCCTTCCGTTCGTGCTCCGGGTTGGTGAAGGCATGCAGGAAGCAGACCGCAATCGATTCGACCGAGTCCGTTACTCCGGCGCGCTCCAATCGCCTGGCAATGTCACCGAGACTGTCGAGGGACAAATCCTCGATTACGCCACCGAACGCGTCCATGCGCTCCCTGGCTTCAAACCGCAACGGCCGGGGCACCAGATGCTCCACCTGAGGAGCGTGCAGGTCGTAGATGTCGTAGCGCATCTCGCGCTGGGTATCCAGCACGTCGCCGAATCCCTGTGTGGCCAGGAGCAGCGTCACGGCACCCTTGCGCTCGACCAGGCAGTTGGTGATCAAAGTCGTGCCGTGGATGGCGTTCGAAACCTGGGAGCCGGAAAACCCGGCTTCGGCCAACAGCGTCCGCCAGCCGGCGCGCACGGCAGCTTCCGGGCTGCGCGCCGTGGTGGCCAGCTTGTGGCTGTGAATGCGACCGCTGGCCTCGTCGTAAAGGACAAGGTCCGTAAACGTTCCGCCGATGTCGAAACCAATTCGAAGTCCGGCCATTGGGCTTGGATGTCCTGATTGTCCAGAGAGGTGGTTGCTGCGCACTCCGCCCAGCGAAGGCACAGGGATTCGTTGTCAGTCCCGCAGGGTGACGACCAAGTTTGCATACCGATCGATTTCGCCAAGGCCGCGGGGCCCAATGACGGCTGTGGACTCGCGCTCCTCCACAATGGCCGGTCCCTCAACCGAGGTCCCCCGACCCAGCAAATACCGGTCGTAGACCGGAGTGTCGACATAGGCTCGGGTTTCCGCGAAATACACGGGGCGGCTGCCTTTGAGGGCGGCCGCGGGATCGGAACCCGGCTCGGCCTCCGGCAACGCGATGTGCGGCTTGGGCCCGGAGGCGTTCAGGCGGCAGGTGGTGATCTCCAGATCCAGATGGGTGTGGGCGTGGCCGTAAATCTCCGTATACCGGTCGAAGAAATGGGGCCGCAGTTGTTCGTCGAGCGATGTGTCCGCCAGGCAATCCCAGGGCAGGGACACCACGATTTCGTGGCCCTGCCCCACATGCCGCAGATCGGCCTCCCGCGTGAACACCATGTCCTCTTCCGCAACGCCAGCCTTGCGCAGGACCTGCCTTCCCTCCGCGGCCAGTTCGTCGTAGATCCGGTCCAGTTCGGCCAGGCCGGCAGGTTCCAGGCGCGCGATGTGGGTCCGGGCAAACTCAAAGGCGGAGGGCGCGGTCAGGAAACCGAGGGCCGAAGTCACACCGGCCGAGGCCGGGCAGACAAACCCGCGCATTCTAAGTGCCCGCGCGATTTCATAGGCGTGGACCGGCCCCGCGCCACCAATGGCCATCAACTTGAGGCGCCTGGGATCCGCCCCGCGCTCGGCCACATGGACACGGGTGGCTGAAATCATGTTTTCGTTTACCACCTGGAAAATACCGTGGGCCGTATCCAGGGCGGACAGGTTCATCTCGGCCGCCAGACCGGCAATCGCCCGTTCGGAAGCCGAGCGGTCCAGCGTCATGCGGCCACCCAAAAAGAACTCGGGATTGAGGTAGCCGAGCAGCAGATCGGCATCCGTGACGGTCGGCTGATCGCCTCCCAGCCCGTAGCACGCAGGCCCAGGGTCGGCACCGGCCGAGTCCGGGCCGACCTTGAGGAGGCCCAGTTCGTCCTTGCGCGCAATCGAGCCGCCGCCGGCGCCGATCTCGATCAGTTCGATCGTGGGAACGCGGACCGGCAGGCCGGACCCACGCTTGAAACGGTGCACCCGCGCGATCTCGAAGTTGTCGGACATGGCCGGTCGGCCGTCCTTGATGAGGCACATCTTGGCCGTGGTGCCCCCCATATCGAAGGACACTAGATCGGGTTCGTCCAGAAGCTCCCCGTAGAACACGGCCGCCAGCGCCCCCGCGGCAGGCCCGGACTCCACCAGGCGGATGGGGAACTTGACGGCCGTTTCCAGGGTGGACACGCCGCCCGAAGAGAGCATGAGGAACAGTTCGCGGGCGAATCCGGCGTCCCGCAGTCGGACCTCCATCTGCCCCAAGTAGGTTTCGGCCAAGGGTTGCACGTAGGCATTGCAGACCGTGGTCGACATCCGCTCGTATTCCCGGATCTCGGGCGCGACCTCGTGGGACATGGATATGCGGAGACCCGGCAACCGCTCGGCCAGACAGGCCCCCGCCGCCTGCTCGTGTTCCGGATTGGTAAAGGCATGCAGAAAGCAAATCGCCACGGCCTCAACGTCTTCGTCCGCCAGCACCTCGGCCACCTGCTCCACCTCCGGCACACACAGCGGGGTAACCACCTCACCCCTGCCGTTCAGCCGCTCCTCGACCTCAAGGCGCAGACGGCGCGGAACCAACGGTTCCGGCAGGACCAGGAGCAGGTCATAGATGTCATAGCGCATCTCCTTGCCCATCTCCAGAATGTCCCGGAAGCCCTTGGTGGTGAGAAACGCAGTCCGGGCACCCTTGCGTTCAATCAAGGCATTCGTGAAGAGGGTGGTGCCGTGGATCGCGGACTCCACATGCGGTGCCTCCGCTGCGGACACCAGTTCCTGCCAACCCTGCAGCACGGCCAGGGCAGGGTCGTGCGGCGTGGTCAGGGTCTTGTGTGTTCGAATCGCACCGGACTGTTCGTCGATCAGCACGAAGTCCGTAAACGTACCGCCAATATCAAAGCCAAATCGCAGCGAACGCCTGTCGTTCATGCATCCTTTGTCCTTCGTCCCTGTGTGCCGATGCCATCGTGCGGGCGCGGGCGCGCCGGATCGAATGTATCACAGTGATCCCCATGCGGATCATTGCCTGCACGACCGATTGCGGTACATTCCAGGAAGCACCGCAGGACCAACCAGCCTGCCGGAAGGCCGACCCGAACAGACTCTTCCACCAATCATGCAGACCATCGACCCCATCACCCTTGAGATTCAGTGGCAGCGCTTGATCAGCCTCATGGACGAGATCGACGACGCAACCGTCCGCACATCGTTCTCGACGATCGTCGGCGAAAGCCGCGACTTCGCCTGCATTCTCGTCAATCAAGACGGCTACTCCGTGTGCCAGTCCAGCTTCAGCCCTCCGGACTTCTGCGTGATCCTGCCGCGTACCACGCGCCACATTCTCACGCGCATTCCCAAGGAATCCCTGGTCGACGGAGACGTCCTGGTTACAAACGACGCCTGGCTGGGAGCCGGCCACCTGCCGGACTACGTGGTCATCACCCCGGTTTTCTGGAAGGGGGAGGTGGTCGCCTTCGTGGGCACGATTGCCCACCTGGCGGACACCGGCGGGCACCCCGGCGACATCGAAAGCTACGACGTGTTCTCCGAAGGCCTGCGCCTGCCGCCCTGCAAACTGTACGAAGGCGGCGAGCCGAACGCCCTTGTATTCGACATCATCGCGGGCAACTGCCGGGTACCGGACCTGGTACTGGGGGACCTGCGGGCGATCGTCGGCACCCACCGTCTGGGCGCCAATCGGGTCCGGGAATTCCTGCGCGACTACGACCTGGACGACATGCGCCTGTTGTCCGACACCATCCACGACAGTTCCGAAGGGCTGATGCGGCAACGCATCCGGGAACTGCCGGACGGCATCCACGAGTTTGGGCTGGACATTGACGGCTACATCGACCTGGTCCACCTCCATGCCACGGTCGAAATCCGAGGTGCGGACATTTATGTTGACTACACCGGCACATCCGGCCAGACGCGCAACGGGTCGATCAACTGTGTCTACAACGTGACCTACTCCAGCACACTGTACCCGTTCAAGTGCGCCTTGGCCAGCCGCATCCCCAACAACGAGGGACTGTTCCGTCCCATTCACGTCACGGCCCCCAAGGGATGCATCCTCAACTGCGAATTTCCCTTTCCGGTGCGCGCCCGGGCCAAAACCACCAACAACATCAACCAGGTTCTGTTCGGGGCCGTATGGCCCATTCTGGGGGAACATGCCCAGGCTGGCAGCGGGTCTATCTGGCCCTTTTCCGTGCGGGGCGACGAGGAGGGTTTCGGTAACTTCTCCGTCCATATCCTGCCCCACGGCGGCCGGGGCGCCATGCAGGCCATGGACGGCATGATCCCGATTGCCTTTCCGCACAACAGCTCGGTCACGCCGGTGGAAATCATGGAGGTGCGGTCGCCGGTCCTCATCAAGCAGAAGGAGTACCTGCCCGACTCCGCGGGCCCCGGGCATTACCGGGGCGGCACCGGACAGCTGATGACATTCCAGAGCATCGCCCAAACCACGCTGACGGCGCGGGTGCGTCCGGACAAGATGTTCTGTGCTCCGCCCGGCTTGTCCGGTGGGGAACCGGGACGCGTAGGCACCGTGCGGGTCAACGGCAGCCCCATTGAGCGTTTCCCTCCCATTCCCCTGGAGTACGGCGACGAAATCGAACTGCGCATGCCCGGCGGCGGGGGATTCGGCCCCGTATCCGAACGGCCGACAGAAGCAGTCCTGGCCGACTACCGGAGGGGATACATCACCCGGGAGGGTGCCTTGCGGGACTATGGTGTGGATGTAACCGGAGAGGCCCGGTAATCCGGCGCGCCCGACGCACCGCGGGTCCTGGAATCCGGGTCGTCAGGCTTCGACGGTAAACCTCTCCACCTTGTCCCAATCCAGTTCCACGCCCAGCCCGGGACCGTCGGGCGTGGGCAGAATCCCTTCGACCGGCGCAGGCGCATCGGCCACGAACGTATCCGCGAGATCGGTGGCCGGGGACGGCCAGCGTACACACGGCAGGGCCGATGCCAGATGGCAGGCGGCCACTGCAATCAGGTCGTAGTAGATCGCGATCGACAGGCCAAAGCCAGCGGCCTCGAACAGGTGGCCAATCTGCTGCACGGTCTGTAGCCCCCCGTGCTTGCTGATTTTCATCAGGGCCAGTGTGGCCGCTCCCCGCCGAACCACTTCCATGGCATCCGGCAAGCCGTAGATGGCTTCGTCGGCCATGATGGGCGTGTACAGACGCCCCGCCAGTTCCGCCATGTCCTCAATGCGTTCCACCGGCTGCTCGACCGCACCCAGGGAGCCCAGATCCTCCATGGCCTTCAGGGCCGGAATGGCCTGGGTCAGGTTGTAACCGATGTTGCCGTCAACCTGAATCACGGCCCGACCGCGCACCGCCTCCGCCACGGCGGCGTAACGCTTTACATCTTCGGCCGGGTCCAACCCGATTTTCATTTTCAGCACGCCGTAGCCGTGCTCGTCCAACTGGGCCGTGGCATGGGCCGCCATGTCCTCCGGGGCCCCGTGATGCACGAAACCCATGAGCGTGATGCCGGATCGCACCTTGCCGCCCATCAGCTGATATACCGGCACGCCCAAGGCCTTGCCCTTGAGGTCCCACAGAGCCATCTCAACACCCGAATAGGAGAAGTAATGGTGGGGAAGTGCGGCCTTCATCTCCCGGTTCAGCACCGTGATCCGCATGGGATCGGCACCCACGACCACGGGGGCCAGATGATGTCGGATGTTGGCCAGCATGCCGACCGCGGTTTCCCCGTAGAAGGGGGCGTCAACCGACGCCTGGCCCAGGCCTGTGATCCCCTCGTCGGTCTCCAGTTCAATCAGAATGGTCGGGGCCTGGTCCCACGACCCGTAGGACGTGGTCAGGGTTGCCGACCGTGGAATGTTTAGCAATCGGGCCTTGAGGTTCGTAATCTTCATGTGGAACTCCGGTTGGCTGGAAGGATTCAGATATTTGCTATGAACCGCTTCATACGGGCGGTGGCACGGGCGATGTCGTCCAGCGACTGCAACAGTGTGATGCGAACGTGATCGGTCTTGGGATCGCCGAAGAGGGTGCCGGGAAAAATCATGACCCCTTCCTCCTGCAGCAACCGCAGGCAGAACTCCTCCGAGTCAAGACCGGTGGAAGCCACATTGGCATAGATGTACATGCCGCCGCCCGGATGGCCGTAGGTGAGATCCATGTCGTCCAGGGCCTGCATCAAGGCCTGGCGGCGCTCGTCGTAGGCCCGGCGCATGTCTTCCACCGCGCTCTGTGGCCCCGTCAGCGCCGCCAAGGCTGCCTGCTGCATGGGGGTGGCGGTACAGATGCTCATCGTGTGCTTGACCTCGACCACTGCCGCCGCGAATTCCCTGGGTGCGGCGAAGTAGCCGACCCGCAGGCCGGTCATGGCATAGGCCTTGGCAAACCCGTTGACGGTGATGGTCCGCTCCCGCATGCCCGGAAACGTGGCCAGCGACACATGCTCCAGACCGTCGTACATGAGCTTTTCGTAGATTTCATCCGAAATCACGATGAGATCGTGTTCAACGCACAGCTCGGCGAGCTCGGCCAGGCGAGCCGGCGGGATCACGCCTCCCGTGGGGTTGTTGGGCGTAACGATGGCAATCGCCTTGGTCCTGGGAGTAATGCGCGCGGCGACGTCATCCGCCGTCAGGGCAAAGTCGAGTTCCTGCGTGGTCGGGACGGACACAACCGAGCCGCCGGCCAAACTCACCATGTGGTCGTAGGCGTTGTAGCGCGGCTCCTGCAGCAACAATTCGTCACCGGGGCCGATAAGGGCTTGAATCAACAGGTACAGGGCTTCCTGACAGCCGTTCGTAACCACGACTTCATCGGCCGCATAATCCAACCCGTTGTCCGTTCTCAGCTTGTCGGCGATGGCCTCCCGCAATTCGGACAGTCCCGCCGGCAGGGTGTAGTGCGTGTCCCCGGCCGCCATCGCCGCGGCAGCCGCCTCCACCACATGGGCCGGGGCGTCGAAGTCGGGATCCCCCCTGCCCAAGGTGATCACGTCATCAAGTTCGGACGCCATCGCGAGCATGCGGGAGCGGAGGCTTCCCTGCACCCTTGAACGGTGCTGGACGATTCGGGCCTTCAACATCGATTGTCCCCCTTTACAAGGCGTTTCCGGGGCCAGCCCCCTGATTTTTCGTCGTGCGGCCAACACCCCGTCACATGATGATCCCACATGCCCCGCCGAACCCGTGCCTCGAACCCTGGAGGATTCCGGTGAGGCCTCTTTAATGGTCGTTCGGCTATCATGAGAACATCCAGCAACCATCCCAATAGGGGGCTTCGATGCGAACCCGCCATATTCCTGTGACACTGATTGCCTTGTTGCTTTTCCTGACAGGGTGTGCAGCCCCGACAGAGGTGGAAACGCCAACGGGCGACGACATGATGGTGTCCAAGGGCGGCGACCTGGTAATCGCGTTCCCGGCAAGCAGCGAACCGGCCACCTTGGATGGCCACATTGATCCCTATCAGTCTGCATGGCTGTTTGATTCCTTCGCTGCCGACCCCCTTGTGATCCTGGCGCCCGACGCCACCTACCAAGGCGCGCTGGCTGAGAGCTGGCAGTCCATTGACGGCGGTCTTGCCTGGACCTTCAATCTGAAATCCGGCGTGACGTTTCAGGACGGCACCCCGTTCAACGCCGAGGCCGTGAAATACAACCTCGAGCGCATCCTGGCCCCGGAGACAGCCTCGGCGCAGATGGCGGCCGACCTGGGCGACGTGGAAAGCATCGAGGTGGTCGATGATCTCACCGTGACCATCCATTACGCGAGCCCTGCCGTCAACCTGCTCGACGCGCTGCGACGGGTCCCGATCTGGTCCCCGACCGCGGCGGAAGAGCACGGACTCGCGGGTTTTGACAGGCACCTCGTGGGTACAGGTCCGTTCGTGCTGGAGGAATGGGTTCCCAACGACCGCATCGTGTTCAGCCGCTGGGACGACTACGGTGGCTGGAACGCAATCATGGACCATGAGGGTCCCGCCTATCTGGACAGCGTCACCATTCGCTTCATCGGCGAGGACGCCGTGCGGGCCGCCATGTTGGAAACCGGCGACGCCCACATCATTCGCGAACTTCCGGCCGCCAACGTCGAGGATTACGAAGACCGCGAAGGATTTGATCTGATTACGGGCTATCAGGCGGGAACCGGACTGCAGATGGTGATCAACATCCGCAACGCCCCCTTGAACATCCTGGAGTTGCGTCAGGCACTGCAGTGGGCCACGGATCAGGATGCCGTCAACGACTTGGCGTACGGCGGCCTCTACCTGGTGTCCGACGGTCCCGTCAACGTGGTGCATCCCTGCTACTGGCCGGGAGCCGCCGACATGTACGGCTACGATCCCGCCAAGGCTGCGGAACTGCTTGAGGAAGTTGGCTATGTGGACAGCGACGGCGACGGCGTCCGCGAGGCCCAAGGGGTTCCCGGGGTCGAGGACGGAACGCCGCTGAGCCTGCGCTGGACCGTACTGCACCACACGGAAATCGGCGAGGTGGTCCAGGGCCAGTGGCGCGACCTGGGCATCGACCTGGTGCTGGAACAGGTGGCTGGTCCGATCCAGTTGGAGCGGCGGAACGCCCGGGACTTCGACCTGATGTACGAACGGCAGCGCACGCCGGATCCGGCGGTGCTGGAACTGGTGTGGAATTCGGCCAACGATGTCGAGGGCGGCTGGGCCTGGACGGGTTTCGTCAACGCGGAACTGGACGATGCGGTGGTCAAGATTCTGCAGGTGGCCGATCCTGCCGAGCGGTGCGAGTTGGCCCACACGGCACAGCGCATCATCCTGGAAAACGCCGTGATGCTGCCGACCTTGAGCCAGCCGCAGTTCTACGCCCTTGACGATTCGGTGCACGGCTTCCAGCTGTCCTCCGAATCCCCCTACTTCTTCCTCCACAACACCTACATCGAATAAGCAGGTCCGGGCTCTGCCTTAAACTGTCCGGACTGAGATTGTCAACCCGACCCAAGGAGAATTTGGAATGAGACGTGCACTCGGATTGCTAACGACTGCCGGGCTTTTACTCCTGGCCTTGGCCCTGGCTGCGTGCGTCGCTCCTGCGGCGCCGGAGGCGGCGCCCATGGAGGACGAGCCAATGATGGATGAGGAAATCACCCTCACCATCGGCATGAACGAACTGGTAACGTCGCTCGATCCCCCCACCGACTGGGCCATCGCCGCGACCTGGATCCACACGAACATGTTCGACTGCCTGGTCTGGCGCAACCGCGAGACGGCGGAATTCGAGCCATGGCTGGCCGAGTCGTATGAGAACATCGATGAAACGACTTGGCGCCTGAAGCTGCGCGAGGGCGTCACCTTCCACAATGGCGAGCCCTTCACTGCGGACGCCGTGGTCTGGACCTACAGCCGCATCATCGAGGCTTCGCGCGACGAGTTCATCACCTACAACCAGTGGCTCTTCATCGATCAGATGAACGTGCTGGACGACTACAACATCGAGATTGTGACCGCCACCCCGGAACCGGCCTTCCTGAGCAAGATGGCAGGCACCGGCTGCGGCATCCAGGCCCCCGAACACGGACGAGCCCAGGCTGAGAGCGGTGCGGACTACATGCCGGTGGGCACGGGTCCCCTGATGTTCGACAGCTGGATCAAGGACGACAGCATCACCTTGCGCGCCAACGAGAGCTATTGGCAGGGCAAGCCCGACGTCGACGTGGTCATCTGGCGCAACATTCCCGAGGTTTCGACCCGGGTGGCGAATTTGCTGACCGGCGACGTGGACATGATCGTGGCCGTCCCGCCCCAGGACTGGGAACGGGTCAACGGCAACGAAGGCACCAACGTAGTGGACTTCCTGACGACCAGAGTCATGTTGCTGGCCCTGCGCGTGGGACCGTCCTCGACGATGGAAGATTGGGCGGGCCCCACCGCCGATCGGCGCATTCGCGAAGCCATCAGCCTGTCCATCGACCGCGAGGCTCTGCTGGGCTTGATTGACGGCATGGGCATTCCCGTCCTGTCGCGCGTTACGCCTCCCACACTCGGGTCGGACGACAAGTTCATCAACCAGTTGGGCGAATACAACCCCGAACGGGCCAAGGAACTCCTGGCCGAAGCCGGCTATGACGGAGAGGAACTAACGTACCACTCCAGCACACGCTGGCTGGCCCAAAAGGAAGTCTCCGAAGCGTTGGAGGCCATGATGGAGGCCGTGGGCCTCAACGTGGATCTCCAGGTTCTGGACGTGACCACGTTCAACGAACAGGTCTATCGTCCCAACCGCAACGAAGAGATTTACATGACCGCGCTGGGCAACTCCTTCTTTGATCCGTGGATCACGGTGCTGTCCGAACGCTCGGATCGGCGGGAGCGCTCGGGATGGGCCGGCCCCAATGCCGATGCCGCGGACGAACTGATCAGGGCTGCGGCCGTGAACATGGATCCGGAAGCCCGAGGTCAACAGTATGTTCAGATTCAGGAACTCATCGCGGAAGACATTCCCTATGTCTACCTCTACCAGATGCGGGACACAATCGGCCTGAGCGACACATTCGCCTGGGATCCGCCCCTGGACGGGTTCATCTGGCTGGGCAACATTGACTACACGCCCAACAACTAGCAACCGTATCGTTCGATGGTCAACCGGCGGAAGGCGGGTGTTCGTTCCCACCTTCCGCTGCCATCATCCCGCGGCCCCGATGCCAAGCACCGGGGCCGCGGACTTGACACCGGCGGATGACCGATGCTGGCCTACCTGGGCAGACGGCTGGCGCAGCTGATCCCCGTTCTGCTGCTGATTTCGCTGATCGTATTCCTGATCCTGCACGCCCTGCCCGGCGATCCCGCCATGCTCATGCTGGCCGGAGCGGAAGGGGGTGCGGTCTCCGCAGAACGCATCGCCGAACTGCAGGAGGCCATGGGCCTCAACGATCCGCTGCCCGTCCAGTACAGCCGCTTCCTTTTGGGAATCCTGCGCGGCGACCTGGGCGAGTCGATCCGGCTCCGAACCCCGGTGACGGAGGTCATCCTGGAGCGGTTCGCATTCACCATTCAACTGAGTCTGGGCGGCCTGGCCTGCGCCCTGCTGCTGGGCATCACCACCGGTGTCCTGTCCGCCCTGCGCCCGAACGGCTGGACCGACGTGCTGTTCAGCCTCATGGCCTACTTCGGCATGTCCATGCCCCTGTTCTGGCTGGGGCTCATGCTGATTTTTCTCTTTGCCTTCCAGCTCAAGTGGTTCCCGCCGTCGGGTTCGGAAGGCCTTGATCGCCTGGTTCTTCCCAGCCTGACCCTGGGTTTCGTTTCCGCGGGCGCCATCAGCCGCCTGACGCGCTCATCGTTGATGGAGGTCCTGCACGAGGATTACATCCGGACCGCACAGGCCAAGGGCCTGGCCCGCCACCGCATCGTGCAAAGGCACGCCCTCAAGAACGCGTTGATACCCGTGGTCACCATCGTGGGCCTTCAGTTCGGCGGCATGCTGGCCGGAGCCGTCGTGACGGAGACGGTCTTCTCCCGCCCGGGCCTGGGACGCCTGGTGGTACAGGCCATCCTTTGGAAGGACTATCCCCTGGCCCAGGGGATCATCCTGTTCATGGCAGTGCTCTTCCTGTCTGCAAACCTGCTGGTGGACATCTCCTATGCCTGGCTGGATCCCCGCATCCGCTTCCATTGAGATGACGCCGCCGGCCGGCTCCGCTCCCGCATGCGCCCGTTGGCGGACACGGGCAGGGATCGATATCCCGTTCACCGCCGACCACTGAAAGCAGCCGGTATCCCGACCATGTTCAGACGCACGCTCAGGGCGTTCAGTTCGCAGCCACAGGGAGTCATCGGCCTCGGCTTGTTGCTGATCTGGCTGATTCTGGCCTTGAGCGCAACGCAACTGGTGCCCTACGACCCCTTGGAACAGGGCCTGCCGCCGGCCCGGGCCGGCGACTCCCCGGTTCGGCAGGCGCCTTCGAGCCTCTATTGGTTCGGCACGGACGAACTGGGTCGCGATGTCCTAAGCCGCGTCCTGGCCGGAGCCCACATTTCGCTGGCCTTGGGATTCATCAGCGTGTCAATCGGCTTGGTGACCGGCTCCACGCTGGGCCTGGTGGCCGGCTTCTATGGCGGTTGGGTGGACGGCATCGTCATGCGGGCCATGGACGCCCTCCTGGCGTTTCCCGGCATTCTCCTGGCCCTGGTGGTAATCGCAGCCCTGGGCACGAGCATCCAAAATGTGATGATTGCCGTGGGCATTGCCATTGTGCCCCAATACGCGCGGCTGGTGCGCGGCCTATGCCTGACCATTCGGGAACTGGCCTATGTGGAGGCGGCGCATGTGGTGGGCAGCGGTCCGGCCCGCCTCATCTTCCGACACTTCCTCCCGAACATTGTGCCTCCGCTGATTGTGCTCTCCACCCTCCAGATCGGGCAGGCTATCATCTACGGGTCGGCCCTCAGCTTCCTGGGCATGGGCGCACAGCCCCCCACACCGGAATGGGGCCTGATTGCGGCCAAGGGACGGGACTTCTTCCGCAAGGCCTGGTGGATTTCAACCTTTCCCAGTCTGGCCATCCTCTCGGTAGTCCTGTCGTTCAACCTGTTGGGGGACGGCCTGCGCAGCCTGCTGGATCCCCGCATGCGCATGATGCGTGCAACAGAACAGTGAAATTCGTAGAATGGTCAGGACAAGGAGCGTTCCTCAGTGAAGATCACGAACCTCAACGCGGTAGTGGTGTCGTTGCCTCGAACCGACACCCTGGTCACTTCCTACTCGCAGGCCACGGGCGCTACCACGGTCGTGGTAACCCTTGACACCGACGAGGGCCTTGTCGGCATCGGCCAAACTGCCGTCGCACCCCTGTCGTACGGGGAAACGGCAGAAGGCATTCGGGCCAACATCCTGGCCCACCTGGCTCCGGCCGTGATCGGCGAGAGTCCGCTGGACATCGAACGGCTCGTGAAAAAGATGGAAACCGTGCTGCCCGACCACTGGTCATCGCACGCCGGCGTGGAAATTGCCCTTTGGGACTTGAAAGGCAAGGCCCTGGGTGCGCCGGTCTATCAGTTGTTGGGGGGCAAGGTGCGCGAGGGCGTCGACCTGATGGGGTTCGTTCACCACGGCAAACCCGAAGCGATGGCAGCCGAAGCGACCGCCACGCTGGACCGCACCCCCTTCCCCGTGCTGAAGATGAAAATCGGCCTTGATCCGGACGAAGATGTCAGGCGGTACGCAGCCGTGGCCGCAGCCGTGGCCGGCCGGTCCGTGATTCAGGTGGACGGCAACGCCGGCTACACGCTGGACCAGGCGGTTCCGGCCTTGGCCCGCATGGAAGCATGCGGTTCGCTGGGCATTGTTGAACAACCGGTGGCCCGCTGGGCCGACATGGCGGTGCTGGCCCGACGCCTCAACACCCCCCTGATGGCCGACGAAGCGATTTATCCGCCGCCGGACGCCCTGGAGGTCGTGCGGATGAAGGCGGCCACGGTGGCGCTGATGAAAATCACCAAGCACGGCGGTATCCTGAACGTTTGGAAAATCGCCTCCATCTTCGAAGCTGCCGGATTCGACCTCTCCATCGCCATCTACTACGACATCATCGCGGTCGCCGCGGCCCATCTCGCCGCCGCCGTTTCCTGTGCGCGCTGGCCGTCGCCCTTCACCTATCTGAACGACACGATCCTGGCCGAGCCGTACGAACCGGAGGGACTGCTCCTGCGCGTGCCGGAGAAACCGGGGCTGGGTGTGGAACTGGACATGGACAAAGTGGAGCGGTATCGCGTCCAGTAAGGACTCCCGGGCAGTCATGACTACCTACCTGGCTTCGCGCCTGCTCCAGATGGTGCCGTCCCTGTTTCTGCTGACGGTGGTTCTGTTCGCCCTGATGCGACTGGGCGGAGATCCCGTCATGCACCTGGCGCATCCCGAGGCATCGCCGGAGGAGATTGCCGAGATACGCGCGGCCTACGGTTTTGACCGCCCGTTGCCGGAACAGTACCTGAAGCAGTTGCGCATGATGTTGCGCGGCGATTTCGGCGAATCGTTCCGGTTCCGTTCGCCGGCCCTGCCCCTGGTCCTCGAAAAACTGCCGGCCACCATGGAACTGGCGGCGGTGTCCATGCTGGTGGCCCTGCTGATCGCCATCCCCGCGGGCCTGCTGTCGGCCATTTTCCAGAACTCGCCCCTTGACCTTGGGGTCACCACCACCTCGACTCTGGGTCGGGCCATGCCCAATTTCTGGATCGGCATCATGCTCATCCTGTTGTTCGCGGTCCATCTCGGATGGCTGCCCGTTTCGGGAAGGCTGGAAACCGCCTCGATCATCCTGCCGGCCCTCACCCTGGGGACGAGTGTGGCCACATCCCTGGCCCGCATTCTGCGTTCCAGCATGCTGGAGGTAATTCGGCAGGAATACATGACCACGGCCAAGGCCAAGGGTCTGCACCGGTGGGCGGTGGTGCTGGGCCACGGCCTGCGCAACGCGCTGATCCCGTTCATCACGGTCTTCGGCCTGCAGATGGCTTGGCTGTTGGGAGGCTCGGTGATCGTGGAGGAGGTGTTTGCCTGGCCGGGCATGGGCCGTCTCCTGCTCAACTCCGTCAAGGTGCGGGACCTGTCCGTCGTCATGGCGGGTGTCTGCGTGTTTGCCCTGGTGGTGATGGGCACCAACCTCCTGGTGGACTTCCTGTACACCGCCCTTGATCCGCGCATTCGCTACAGTTCCTCATGACCGCGTCCGGTTCACAAGTGATTGGGGCCGAACACACAGTCCCCGAGCGTCGGAAGTATCGATACCGCTGGCTGTGGCGCCTGCGGCACAGTCCGACCGGCTTGCTGGGAGCCGTCATCGTCGTGGGTGTGGTGCTGGTTGTCCTGTTGGGCACTGCCATCGCCCCGCACGATCCGGAACTGATCGATCTCAAGCAGCGGCTGGTCCCGCCGGTCTGGGCGGAAGGCGGCAGCGTGGGACATGTCCTGGGTACCGACCAGTTGGGTCGCGATGTGTTGAGCCGCATCATCCTGGGCACGCGGATTTCCCTCCTGGTGGGGATTGCCGGAGTGGCCCTGGCCATGCTCACCGGGGTGTTCCTGGGCGTGACCTCCGGTTTCTGGGGCGGTTGGTGGGACGGGCTTGTGTCCCGGTTCCTGGACACGTTTTTGTCCATCCCCTTCATCATCCTGGCACTGGCCGTCATTGGCGTGCTGGGGGTCAAGGGCGGCAACAACATGCTGCGCTTGATCCTCGTCCTGGGCCTGGCCAACTGGGTCATCTTTACCCGGGTCGTCCGGGGCGAAGTTCTGGCGGTCAAGGAGCGGGACTATGTGGAAGCAGCCCGGGCCATTGGACAGCGTTCCTGGCTGATCATGCTCCGCTACATCCTGCCCAACGTCACGGCTTCCATCATCGTCCTGGGCGCCTTGCAGATTTCCACCGTGATCATCGCCGAGGCGTCCCTCAGTTTCCTGGGCCTGGGCGTGCAGCCGCCCACCATCACTTGGGGCATCATGCTGGCCGACGGACGGGATCACCTGGCCACATCGTGGTGGCTGGCCACGTTTCCCGGCATCGCCATCACAATTACGGTACTGGGTTTCATTCTTTGGGGCGACTGGCTGCGGGACGTGCTGGATCCGAGACTGCGCGAATGACCTGCGGACCTGTGCCGGAGTTCGGAGGAGAACGGACATGACGTTTTCGATAACGGGTTTTGACAGCACCGGCAAGATGGGCGTGGCCGTGGCCACCCGCTACTGGGCGGTCGGCGCACGCGTACCCTACGTACGCCCCGGCATTGCCGCCCTGGCCGTACAGGCCTATGCCCAACCGTACATTGGCTATGACGTGCTGAACATGATGGCCGAGGATCCGGAACTGGACGGCCCAACAGCCTTGCAGGCGGTGCTTGACAAGGATCCCGGCAAGGAGTGGCGTCAGGTGGGCCTGGTGGATGCGAAAGGCAATGTCCAAGGGTTTACGGGCAAGGAAACCGTCGCCTGGAGTGGCCACGCCACGGCTGCCGACTGTGTAGGCGCCGGCAACATGCTGGTGGGGCAGGAAACCGTTGAGGCCATGACCGAGTTCTTCGGGAACCATGCCAACCTGGACCTGCCCGAGCGGTTGGCCGGAGCCCTGCAGGCGGGGCACTTCGCAGGCGGGGACAAGCGCGGGCAGCAGTCGGCCGCCGTGTACGTCGTGGATCGGGAGGAATCCCCGTATCTGGATCTGCGCATCGACGACGACCCCGATGCCATTGCAGCCCTGATGCGCCTTATACAGGACACGCGCGATGTCGAACTGGTGCGGAGTGCCCACTTCTCCAGATCGCGGGAATCGCCGACGGTCGCAAGCTACATTGCCCACCGGGAATCCCTGCGCGAAGAGGGCCTGGCCTGAAGTGACCGCCACTCAGGGTCCGCCTGTTGCCCGCGGTGACGAGACGGTCCTCGTCACCGGCGCCAACGGGTTTGTGGGCCTCAATCTGCTGGACCAGCTTACCCGGCGGGGCGTGCGCGTCCTGGCCGGAAGCAGGCGTCCACCGGACATGGATTCGGAGCCCGCGCAGCACCATTTGGTCGAGTGGGTTCCGTGTGACGTAACGAACAGGCGGCACCTGGTCGAGTTGGTCCGGAACAGGGACGTGACCCGGCTCCTGCATGCTGCTGCGGTCACACCTACGCCGGACATTGAGCAGAGTGATCCGGCCCGGGTGGTGGATGTCAACTTGGTGGGAACCATTAATGCCCTGGAAGCGGCCCGCCTAGGGCAGATTGCACGCTTTGTGTTTGTCAGTTCGTCGGTGTTGTACCGGGGATTCCCGGCCGGGTGCGGCAGGGCCCGTGAAGGGGATGCGCTCCCACCCGACAATCTCTACGGCGTTTGCAAGAATGCCTGCGAAAACCTCTGCCGACAGTATGCCGAAAACTGCGGCTTGTCCACCGTGAGCGCAAGGTTGGGCACCGCCTACGGACCTTGGGAACGGGCGAGCCTGTCCCGTTCCAGGATGTCGGCCGTTACCCAGCTCATGACCATGGGGGCGGAATGCCGCGCCCGACCCATCCGCGTGCATGGCCTTGAGGTTGCCCGCGATTACATACACGTCTCCGACGCCTGTGCCGCCATTGTGGATTTGGTACTGCATCCCCGGCCGCGCTGGGATGTCTACAATGTGTCTTCCGAGGAGGCCTTTCCCCTCCAGGACATGCTGGCGGCCCTGCAGGCCGAAATACCCGGTTTCCACTGGGAGCCGGTCAATGATCCCGGGGCCTCGGACTTCGCGTTTTCGGAGGCTGATATCCGTGCGCCCCTGGACCTGTCCCGGCTGCGGTCGGACCTGCCGGGGTGGGGGCTTCGGGATCTTGCCTCAGGCATTGCGGACTTTGCCGCCTGGCGCCGGACCAACACCGCGTAACAATTTGAACCCCATTGGAGAAGAAATAATGCCCAATCCCTTTGTCATCGGCGAAGTCGAAGTGCAGCCCGGCGAACGGAAGTTCGGCAACCTGCATGTTGGCCACTTGGCGGCCGGCACCCCCGTAAACATTCCCTTCCAGGTGATCAACGGCACCATGGACGGCCCGGTCCTGTGTTACGAGTCGACGATGCACGGGTGGGAACCCGTCGGGGCCGAAATCATTCGCCGGGCCATGCTGGAGATCAACCCGGCCGAGCTGCGCGGCACGATTGTCTGCCTGCCGCTGGCCGTGCCCATGGCGGTCGAGTTCGGCGGCACGGTCGAGAGTTCCGGGATGCGCGTGAATCCGGGGGACGTGCTGGACATCAACAAGGTCTGGCCGGGCAAGGAACGCAATGCCTGGCTGACGGAACAGATCGCCTACGTCATCTGGAACCAGGCCATCAAGCACTGCGATTACATCGTGGACATGCACGACGGCACCGGGGCCTGCGACGAGTTGCCGGTTGCGTTTCCGCATGCCTTTCCACCGGAAGGCAAGCCGCCCCTGGCAGGGGGCGTGGCCGACGGCACCGGGTCCGAAATCTCCTTTGAGGAGACCGGCCTGACCCGCGAGCGCATGGACGACATCAACGCCAAGATTGACGGCATGGCCAAGGCGTTCGGTTCCCGGGTCATCTGGTGGCGCGAAAACCCCATCAATCCTTCGATGCTCTCGGGCCAGTGCGCAGTGCACGGGATCATTCCCCTGGTAGTCGAAGCGGGTGGCGCCTGCGCCTTGGACTTCGCCGTTGACGAAGGCGCGGTCTGCCTGTTGAATATCGCCCGGCACCTGGACATGATCGACGGTGATCCAGTGCTGGCACCGCAACAGGTCATGGTGTCCAACTATGTGGTCTACCGGTCGCAGACCGGCGGCTACTACATTCCCGACCCGAACCTCGGTCTGGGGGACACGGTGACCAAGGGTCAGTTTTTGGGCGAGGTGGTCGATCCGGTAACCAGTGAGGTGCGGGAGCGGTGCGAATCCCCGGTCAACGGCATCGTGGTGTCGCGCCGGGTCAGGCTGCCGATGAATCCGGGCGGGTACGTTGCCCACATTGCCGATCTGGACTCGGTGATGTGGGAACGCAGCAACTGAAGCACGTTGCCCGTTTTCCCTCTCCCGGCCGGGCCGGTTGCCTGGCCCGGCACAATCCGGAACATCCAAAACCGCCGCCCACCCACCACCACAGGCCCCATTCGCCGCCGGAGGCGCAGGACATGAGTGAAGTTGACTCCAAGTTTGTCGGCATCCAAATCAGCCCCGTCAGTTTCGTGGACGAAGGGGTGGAAGGCGTCCTGGACACACTTCAGGACCGGGCCGGCATCAATGTGCTGATGATTGGCACGATTTCCTGGCTCGGCCTTAAGGTGGGCCGACGCATTTCCTGGGAAATCGAGGGGTTTCCGGACCACGGTGTCCAGGCCCCGATGGCGCTCAAGGGCGGCTCCTACTTGCACCACCGCCCCGAGTACTACCAGAACACATTCATCCGGGATACACGGGCCCATGACCCCGAATTCGGCGACGAGGACGTCCTGGAGATGGTCATTCCGGAGGCCCGCAAGCGCGGCATGCGGGTCATGCCGGAGATGATGGAGCCCCTTTTCAAGTACTCCGGGCATGGTTCGGCAGGCGAGGTGGCCGTCCCGGGCATGGTGCAGTGCATGGAGGTGGACCACATCGGACGCGTGGGCGGCGAGCCCTGCCTCAACAATCCCGACTACCGCAAGTGGTGGCACTCCATCATGGAGGACCACGCCCGCAACTACGGGATTGACGGCATCATGTGGTGCAACGAGCGCAAGAGTCCCCTGGACAAAATGATTTCAGGGGAGGCCCCGGCCTGTTTTTGCGACCACTGCACGCGCCTGGCCGTCCGCAAGGGACTGGATGTCGAAAGGATCCGACGCGCCTTCGACGACGCCTACGCCTACTTCCAGGCGGCCCGCGCCGACGAGGACTTTGAGGACGGCGCCTTCATCGAGTTCCTGCGCATGCTCCTGGCCAATCCCGAAATCCTGCTGTACGAACGGTTCTGGCTGGAAGGGAACCAGGCGCTGGACAAGGAACTGTACGGGATCGTGAAGTGGTGCAATCCCGACCTGGAGTTTGGCCTGAACATCTGGAACCGCAACCACTTCAACCCCATTCGCAAGGCCCAGTGGCCCTGGCATCCCCAGACCGACTACGCGGACTGGGTCAAACCCATTACCTATGCCCACCAATCGGGCCAGATTTACCACAAGGAAATGACGGACTTCCACCGGTCGATATTCCGGGACGTGTCCGCCGCCGAGCTGACTCCGATCATGTACCAGTTCCTCAACCTGGACGAAGCACCCTGGGACGAACTGATCCAGACGGGGATGGACCCCGACACCTACACGTTTGGACAGTGCCGGGACACGGTCAGGGCGGTCAAGGGCCGGGTACCCGTCTACATGGGCATTGGAGTGGATGCACCCAGGGTCCAGGCGGACCAGGCAGCCTGCACCCCCGACCATGTGTACCGAAGCGTGAAGGCCACCTACCGGGCCGGAGGCCGCGGCGTCATTTTCTCCCCCAACTACGCCGGCATGAACCTGACGAGCCTCGACGGCGCCGGAAAGGCGTTGGCGGAACTGGGCCTCAAATAACCGCCCGCGAGAAGTGTCGGCAGGACCTTCGGCACGTAGAGGCCTGCCTGGCCGCGCCCCTCGGCCACGGAGACATCATCCAGTGGGACCGGTCGGCATTGGGCCGTGCCCCACCGACTGCAATGTGCTTGAATTTACTGCCAAAGCCAACACAACCTGAACAGGAGAACCACTATGCCCGAACAAGCCCCCTGGCGATTTCAGAAAGTAATCAAGCCCATGGTCGACATCCCCAAGGAGCATGTCGTGCTTGGGGGCCTAGTGTTGACCTGCCGGGGGGACGAGGCCATTTCCAACGGATTTGTGGAAATCCAGGACGGTCTGATCAAGGCCGTGGGCAGTGTTGACGAACTCAGCTCACGGGCATCCGAAGTCGTTGACACCGGCGGGACCCTGTTGCCGGGGCTGTTCAACAGCCATGCCCACCTAGCCTGGGACGGCGTCCACGACCTGGCGCGGCAGTCGCTTGACGACTCGCCGGAAATCAGCGCCTACAAGTCCGCCGGCAACATGCTAGTGAGCCTGCGGTCGGGGGTCACTACGGTGCGCGACCTGGGTATGAACACAGCCAACCTGCACGCCAAGCAGGCAGTCGAGCAGAACATTTTCCCGGGGCCGCGGTTGCTGGTCACCGGCGAGGCGATCGTGCAGACCGGCGGCCACACCTACTGGTGCTGCCGCGAAGCGAGCGGACCCGACGAAATGCGGCGCGCCGTACGCGACCAGGTCCGGGCGGGGGCCGATCTGATCAAGATCATGGCCTGCCACGACACCCTGGAATTCACGGACGAGGAGTTGACAGCCGTCATTGACGAATCCCATCGCAACGGCCTGCCCATCACGGCCCATGCCACCTACAACGACGCCATCCACCGAGTTGCGCAATTTGGAATCGATGTGGTCGAACATGGCGGCAGCATGACTGCTGAAACCATTGACCTGCTGGTTACCAAGGGCATCCCGGTAGTAACCACCTTCGCTCCCGTGTTGATGCAGAGCAGGCCCGAAATTGCCCGCCGCTTCGACATTCCGGAATGGAAAATCGAAGAGCGCCAGCGCGCCGTCAGCGACACCTCGCGCTATCAGGGGCTGGTGGACGCGGCCGCAGCCGGCGTCACCATCGTATTCGGCACCGACGCCGGCAGTCCGGTGGTGGGCCACGACGTAATTGCCCCCGAGATGGAGTTCATGGTCAAGCTTGGGGTCGTGCCGGACAACTACGCCGCCCTGCGCAGCGCAACCTGCTCCGCCGCCGCCCTCAGCGGCCTGGAGAACGAACTGGGAACCCTGGAGGCAGGCCGACGCGCCGACGTGATCGTGGTGGACGGCGATCCCCGCGACGACATCCATGCCATGGCAACGGTCAAACGCACCTATCGCGACGGCATGCGGATGGTGTAATCCACCGAGCCTGCACACCCAAACCTGCCGCCGCCATGCCGCGTACGACAGCAACGCGCCATGGTCCAACGCAATCTGGACGCTTCCAGGCCCCGGGCTACACGACCAAGCCCGGGGCCTGTGTGTTCCAAGACCTCGGAATCTACAACGAAACGCGCCGCCCCTCCCGGGCGGACTGGTAGGCGGCGTAAATGACCCGGGTCACCTCCAGGCCCAGCACGCCGTCGCAAGGCGTCGGTTTGTCGTTGACGGCGCAATCGATAAAGTGGTGGCACATAGCCACGTGACCTGAACTCCAGTCCTCGTCCGGAATCGCGGCGTTCCACCCGGCCGTGGTGCTGGCCTTCTCGTTCAGGTAGGTGTCCTCGAACACCTCCTGGCCCGGCGCGTAGAGTTCCACCAAATCGTGCGGGGCAATGTTGCAGCGGATGCGGCTGTTGGACAGGAACAGCTCCAGCCAGCTTTGCATGCCTCCCAAGACATTGTCGGACCCGTAGGCCACGGAGACGGAACCGTCCTCGAACGTGATGAGCGCGGTCGCCCAAGTCTCCACGTCCTGCCAGCCGGTGGCAATCCCGGTCTGGCGCGCGCCCTGCGTCTCGGCAATCGTGGTCAGGTCGCGGGTTTCCGCCATCACCGACACGGGCCGAATGGGCCGGCCGTTGCGCGCCATGCCCTCCTGCTGCTTGAGATACAGCATGGTTCCAATTGGATGTGCGCCGAGACGCAACAGTGCGCCCCCGCCCGTGTACCGCCAAATCTTGGAATAGGGGGAGTGGGAACCGCAGTGGGCTTCCCCACCGCGCATTTCCAGGATGGAACCACCGGACCGCACCATGAGACCTTCCGCCCTTTGCACCGGCGGGGCAAAAATCCAGTTCTCGCCGTACATCAGCTGTACGTCGTTGTGCCGGGCCGCCTCCACCATGGCCGTGGCCTCCTGCGTGGCGTGTTCCAACATCAGGGATGGATCCCTGCCGGCAATGTCGGCGTCAGTGGCGTCGGCAGGCAGATCCTGGCCCGTGTAGGCGGTCAAAGGCTTGGTGCAGACCACATGTTTGCCGTGTTCGGCCGCAGCGACCGCAATGTCCCGATGAACATGGTTGGGCACGCACAGGTCCACCATCTGGATGTCGGGGTGCGCCAACAACTCCGCGACATCGGTGTGCCACTGCGCAATCCCGTGGCGATCGGCAAAACTGCGGGCACTCTCTGCGGACCGGGCCGCGACCGCCGGCACGGTTACCGAATAGCCAGGTACTTGGGCGTAGCAGCGCATGCGCGTCTCAGCCAGAAACCCGGCCCCAATCAATCCGATGTTCACCGTTCCAACCATGGATGCCCTCCTGCCCATGTATCCAATCACTCCAGTCAGTCCCACCCCCTTGCCGTGGCCGGCACCTCCAGAATGCGGAATATTCTATAATCGGGTCATCCCTTTGGACCCAACTTTCCAATATGCCCTCTGCGGGCAGTGACCTCCGCTCCGACGGAGGGTGTGCCTGTTTGGGTCCAGTCTTGTCCACACCACGGAGGAATCGAACATGAAACGACACCTCGCACGCCGCGAGTTCCTGACACTGAGCAGCCTAACCGCGGCCGGAGCCATCCTGGCGGCCTGTGCGCCACCGGCTGCCGCCCCAGCCTCGGACGAAGCCGGCGAACCGGCCATGGAATCCATCGAGCTGATTTGGGACACGTTCCGCGGCACCGGAACCGGCTGGAACGAGGAACGCATCGACACGTTCACCGAGATGCACCCCAACGTCAGCATCGAGTTCAGGCCCTTGACTGGTTCCAGCCAGCAGGACAACTACGGAAAGATGTACGCCCTGTTTGCCGCGGGCGATCTGGGCGACATCTGCGCCTTCGATCCGTCGCACTACCACTTCTGGCGCGCGATCGACAAGAGCATCATCGGTCCCCTTGACGAATACGTGGCGGCGGAAGGCCTGGATGTGGGCGAGTGGTTCGACACGTTCATGCGTCTCCAGTACTTCAACGGCCAGCTGTACGGCCTTCCCAGCTGGGGCTGGGCCGGTTTCGACACGCTGGTGACCAACGCCCTGCACTTCGAACAGGCGGGGATCGACCTGCCCGATCCCGTGGGCCACGAGACCTCCATGGACACCATCGCCGAATGGGCCCATGCGCTCCGCGACGAGGACCAGGGCCGGTTTGGACTGGCCTTGTCCCACAGCGAGGCCAACATGGTGGTACTGTGCCGGGCCTTCGGGGGCTACCTCATCAACGAGGCAGGCACCCAGTCCATGCTGATGGACAGCGCGGAATCGCAGGAAGCCATGCGCTGGGCCTACAAGCTGTCGGTCGAGGACCAGGTCCTGCCGTCGCCCGACGACATCGGCGGCAGCTTCGGGGCCGCCCTGCTGGCCGGCAAGCTGGCCATGAACTGGTGCGGTTCCCTGTGCGTTCGGAACTTCGATCGGGACATCGAGGACACGGATGTCGCCATGGCTTCGCAGATCCTGCTCCCCACCCGCGAAGACGGCCGCTATCCCAGCCAGATTCGCGGTGGGACCTGGAACATCCTGGCCGACACCCCTCATCCCAGCGAGTCCTTCAAGTTCCTGATGCACATCACGAGCACCGAAGGCAGCTACGGCTTCAACGTCGTTGCCGGGAACGGGGCGCTGGTGCGTCCGGACGTGGTGGACCAGTTGATTGCGGACAATCCCATCCACCAGTGGTTCATTCCCAACCTGGAGAACGGCATCCCGGCCCACGCCCCCGCGAATTCCCGCGGCCGCGAGTACACGGACGCCGTGGCCCAGTGGACCGCACTGCTGCTGGACCGCCATCAGCCGGTGCCTTTCGAGGAAGGACTGCAGAACCTGCACGACAACATTCAGAAAGTACTGGACCAGGATCCGGCGTAACCCCCCGAAGCCTGTAACGCCCCGGGCAGGGTCCGTCCTGTCCGGGGCTCCGCATCACCGTTGCCGTTGCAGCCGGCAACGAACCCGACTTCCGAGACCGCATGGCGACCGCAACGCAGTCCCCCGCCCCGGTTCCGGCGCGGCAGCGCATGTCCCGCCGCGTCTTGCATCAGAACCTGTACGGCTACCTGTTTCTGGCACCCTGGCTACTGGGTTTCTTTGGCCTGTTCCTGGGGCCCGGTCTGTGGTCGCTCTTCCTCAGCCTCACGGAATACGACGTCCTGAGTCCTCCGAAGTTCACCGGGTTGGACAACTACATCCGCATGTTCACGGACGACGATCTGTTCTGGCCGTCGCTGGGGCGCACCTTCTACTACGCCCTGCTCTCGGTGCCAACCGGAGTCCTGGGCTCCCTGCTGCTGGCAGTCCTGCTGAACGCCGCCCTGCGGGGCATTGCGGTATTCCGCACCCTGTTCTTCGTTCCCTCCCTGGTCCCGCTCATTGCCTCCGTCATCCTCTGGAAATGGCTGCTGAACGGCGACTTCGGCATCGTCAATCAGGGTCTGCGGGCCCTGGGCCTCGATCCCCCGATTTGGTTCGGGGATCGGCGCTGGGCCATTCCGTCGTTGATCTCCATGAACCTGTGGCAGTCCATGGGCGGCGTGCGCATGATCATCTTCCTGGCGGGCCTCCAGGGCATCCCGGATTCCCTCTACGAAGCGGCCTCCATCGACGGCGCCAACAGCTGGCAGCGCCTGCGCAACGTGACGCTGCCCCTGCTGACTCCGACCATCTTCTTCAACACCGTCCTGGGCGTCATTGGAGCCCTCCAGATCTTCGACGCGGCCTTTGTGGCGACGGAGGGGGGGCCCGGATTTGCCACCTGGTTCTACGGCCTGCACATCTGGAAGCACGCCTTCGACTACTGGAACATGGGCTATGGCGCATCCCTGGCCTGGTTCTTTGCCGTCATCATCGTGGTACTGACCATCCTGCAGATCCGGACCTCCGACCGCTGGGTCTTCTACTACGGAGCATGATGGCCACTTCCTCGATACAGCAACCTCTCCCGCTGCAGGCCGAACTGGTTCGGCGTGCCCGGCAACGCCGCTTCTGGCATGTGGTGCGCTACCTGTTTTTGGTCGGCTCGGGCCTGATGTTCGCCTTTCCGCTCTTCTGGACGGTGTCCAGTTCGCTGCAGACCTGGCAGGAACTGCGATCCTTCGAACCGCACCTGCTGCCTTCGGTACCCCAATGGACCAACTACAGCGACGTGTTTGCCGCCGTGCCCTACGCCCGTTGGCTCGGCAACAGCTTCCTGATCGTGGCCATCACCATTCCGGGGACGATCCTGACCGCCACCTTCACTGCCTACGCCTTTGCCCGGTTCGACTTCTACGGCAGGGACCTGTGGTTCATCCTGATGCTGTCCACGATGATGATCCCGCGCGTGGTCACATTCATTCCCCAGTACCTGCTTTTCTTCAAGATTGGCCTGATCAACACGTACATCCCACTGACCATCGGCGCATGGCTGGGCGGCGGCGCGTTCATGATCTTCCTGCTGCGCCAGTTCATCATGAGCATCCCGCGGGATCTGGACGAGGCCGCGCACATGGACGGGGCCTCCCCTTTCCGCATCCTGTTCAGCATCATCACGCCGTTGATGAAACCGGCTTTGACCACCGTGGCCATTCTGACGTTTCTGGGCGACTGGAACGACTTCTTCGGCCCGTTCATCTACCTGAACAAACCCGTCCTGTTCACCGCGGCCGTGGGCCTGCGCACGTTCCAGTACATCCCCCTGGAGACTACCGACCCCCGTGATCACCTGCTGATGGCCGCGGCGGCCATCATGACCATTCCCATGATCGTGCTCTTCATCGGTGCCCAGCGCTACTTCATTTCGGGTGTCGTGCTGACGGGCCTGAAGATTTGATCCGGGCCGGTCGCGACCGCGCAGCCCACTCCGCGGCGGACCGTTGGGGCCAAACCCGCACTTGCAGCCCCACTGCCCCAGCATCCCTGGAGAAACCACCACTTGTGAAGATCACGGATGTCTCGCTGGTCATTCTGGAACTGCCCGACGCCAGCACTTCAGGCCACGAGTTGATCCAGGTGCCGGGCCTGCCACGGGTGCAGTACACCCACCGGGCACGGCCCGGGCAGCGGACCGCAACCCAGGCCTTTCTGGAAGTGGGAACTTCGGAGGGCCTCCTGGCCCGATGCGACTGCTCCCTGTCGCCGGAACAGGTTGACATCATCCGGCATCATGCAGTGGGCACCAACCCCTTCCACCGGGAACACCTGTTTCAGATGTTCCACAAGGGCACGCGCTGGGTGTACCAGCCTCCGGGTTGGTTCGGAGCCTTCGACAACTGCCTGTGGGACATTGCCGGCCAAGCGGCCGGCCTGCCGGTCCACGCCCTGCTGGGGCGCGTACGGGAGCGACTGTCCGTGTACCTGACCGGCGGCGACGGTACGGTGCAGGACTATCTGGCCGCCATTGAGGACGGTCGGGCCATGGGCATCCAGACCTACAAGTTCCATACCTACAAGGGCGGCGACGCGGACATCCCCATCTTCAGGGAAGTGCGCCGCGAGGTCGGGGATGCCTACGACCTGATCAACGATCCGGTCTGCTCCTACACGTTGCGCGAGGCACTGGCCGTCGGGCGCGTGATGGAGGAACTGGGGTTCCTGTGGTTGGAGGAACCCATGCACGAACAGAAGCTCAACCTGTACCAGGAACTGTGTCGCGGCCTGGACATACCCGTCATGGCGACGGAAACCTTGATGCACGACATGGAACTGACCGCACAGTGGCTGCTGCAGGGCGGCACGGACTACCTACGGGCCAGGGCCACGCATGGAACCACACAGGTCTTGAAACTGGCCCATTTCGCCGAACTCCAGAGCGCGCGCGTGGAACTCAACGGGCCCGGAGGCCTGTGCGGCCTGGTCCATGCCCATGTGGGCTGCTGCCTGGAAAACACAAGCCTGTACGAGTATTTCGGCTCCACGGCGAATGCCCTGCGCCAAGAAGGCCAAAGTTGGGGGCTACTCAACGCCCCTCTGATTCAGGAAGGCTGCATCGCGCCTCCGGATGGACCGGGATGGGGTGCCGAATGGGACGAGGAGAAATTCCGACGGCTTGCAGTGGCCCGTCATTGAAGAGGCACGGGACAGCCTCAGGACAAACAGGCGGGGACCATGATCCATGATGTCCCGTACCCCCATTCATCCCGCAGGTACGGATGGGATGGTCCCTGCAGGTGATCTTCAACCCGCCGCCCCGACCGTGTGGTTCCCTTCGAGCATCCGTGTCCGAAGGCAACACCGGGATATGGCTCTGCGGAGCGCCTGCTGCGTCACACCTGCAGGCCCGGCTCCCACTCCCGTTGCAGGACGTTGACTGGCGGTCCAGGCCGAAGCGGCAGCCACGGTATCGCATTGGAGCGGGGCCACTCCATCAAGCCTGAACCTGGCCGATGTCGTTGTGGCGCGGCCTACCCGCGGGTCGTTTGTAGTAGAATTTCGACTTGGGAAGGCTGGTGGTGTCCGTTGGCACGTGCCAAGCATTTCCAGAGCGCGTACAGATTGCCCCGGGGAGGTGGTGCCAATGGACAGTTTATGTAGTCGCCAATCGTGCACCGCCGGTAGTTTGCTGGTCATCCGGTAAACGACTGGTCGCACGAAGACTAGGAGACCCTCGCCGTTTCGGTGGGGGTCTTTTTTTGTCGCTACAATAGCGCGCCGGGACGCGGTTCCGGCGTACGTTGGGCTGCTGCGACGACGTACACGGGCTGTTCAGGAGAAGGCCCCGTCCCCACCGTTGCTTGACCAACCGGAATTCCAGGAGCACATGACCGTGGCCGACATCACCCGGATTGACTACAAGGGCTGGAACCAGGTCCAGCGAATAGCCACCGAGCATCTTGAAGTGGTGGTTGTACACGAGGTTGGTCCTCGCATCGTGTCCGTCTCCCTGCCGGGACACCACAACATGTTCGGCCAACTGTCGCACGAGATGGGCCAATCCGGGGGCGACGAGTTTCGCCTGTACGGCGGGCAACGGCTGTGGTCGGCCCCGGAGGAGAATTCGGCGTTCACCTACTTTCCCGACAACGTGCTGGCGGAAGTGTCCCAACCCGATGACGGCACCATCGTGTTCACTGCACCTGTGGAACCGAGCAATGGCGTGCAAAAGGAGATGGTGCTGACCCCGTCGGAGGATCAGGCATCGATCCAGGTACTCCACCGCATCACCAACCAGGGCACGGAACCGATTCGCCTGTCCCCATGGGCGGTATCCGTCATGAACCTCCACGGCACGGCCATCGTGCCCCTGCCGCCATTCGGGTCTCACGACGATTTCCTGGCTCCGGTCAGCAACCTGGTTCTGTGGGCCTACACCGACCTGACCGACCCGCGTTGGACCGTGGGCGGCAAGTATGTGCTCCTGCGTCAGGATGCCGGAGCGGGAACACCCCAGAAAATCGGCTTGCGCGTCTCCCAGGGATGGAGTGCCTATGTTTTGGACGAGGTGCTGTTTGTCAAGACCTTTGCCGACCAGGCCGAGGCCGAGTATCCCGATCTCAACAGCAACGTTGAAATCTACACCGACGCCCGGTTCCTCGAAGTGGAGACCCTCGGCCCCCTGGCCTCGCTCGCACCCGGCGAAGTCGCAACCCAAACGGAAACCTGGCACCTGATTCCCGATATCCCAACACCAATCTGCGACGGCGACGTGGAACGGGATGTCATGCCGGTGGTCAACCGCATCCTCGAGACCGGACGCATTGACTAAAGCCGGGGCGTCAACGTGGACTTTGGGGCTCGCATACGCGAGCCCTCCTTGGTTCAGTCCATCCAGTGGCGGTCCAGCTGATCCCGGGCCTCGAACCCCAAGAGGTCCTTGGCCTTGCGCAAATCGAACCTGCGGTGCGGCAGGTCCACGCTGATGTTGAACTGTTCGTAGGGCGAAGGCAGGGATGGCGTTTCCAGGGCCGCCCGCAATGAGCGCGCCGAGTCCTCGTAGGTCACGGCGAACGGCGGAATCTGGTGGGGCTCGTCCAGGGCGGCCAGTCGCCAGAAAAGCATGACCGGTACTTCCAGGTTGTGGTACTCGGCAAAAACGCGCAGGATTTCCTGGCCCAGGTACTTGGTGTGGTGGTAGAGGTAGTCCAACGGGCGACAGGGCGCGTCCACCGGAATGTCGTAGTCCCAGACGTAGCTGCCGTAACCCGGGTCCATCTGCTGAAACGGTCCCGTCTGCACCACCCTCCGGATGCCGTGGGCAACGGCCCCCAACGCGATGTTGAAGGCTCCGACCGTATTCACCTTGAACGCGGCATGCAGCTCCGGTCGCAGAACCGAGCAATTGACAATGGCGTCCATACGGGCACACGCGTCCACAACCTGTTGCGTATCCCCCATGTCCACCCGCCGGAACTCGTGCGGTGCCTCCAGCTGGACCGGCTGCGGCCGCGACCCCATGCCTGGGGACCAGGCTGCAAGAGCCTCCGCTACGGACCGCAGGTCCGCCTGCCGAACCGTATAGACATCCGCCAACTCCCTTGAAGTTGCGGATCCCATGGGGCCGCTGGAACCGAAGATCACAACGTTGCGGATGGGCCTGTCCGGGATGGGCTCCCCCTCGGTGACGGCATCCTGCCAGCGGACACTGCGGTCCGGCGAAGGCTCGGCATTGGGCCATCGACTTTGAAAGCCATCCTGCGGTGCATAGCTGAAAGGCGGCACCGAACTGATCGATCGCTCCTCATCACCCGTAGTGTGGGTCACCCGGATCTTCGAACGCGGGCCAGGTGCCGCAACGTGAAAGACGTGCCAGTCCGGTCTGGTGGCGTTCTTGGTCCTTGCCGCATCGAACAACAAGGCCCTCTCCATGCCGTGCACGGCATCCGCGGCCGAGACCCAAGCCGGGTTGTAAGCTTGGTCGCCCAGGGTTGCCGGATCGACCACGGTGGCAAACCGCAGGCACACGGCCAACAACGAACCCGCCCTGATGGTTTCCCGCAGCGACAGTTCCGCGGTCCAACAGCAAAGGTCCGACAAGGAAGGCGTTGGACGCGGCCGCCACATCTCGTTGACCTGCCAGTGGACCGGGAGCCGCGCGAACAGATCGAGTGAACTGGCCAGCACCAGACGCTCAACCCCGGCCGCCTGTGCCGCCCGTGCCAGGTTGTAGATGCCGCAGGTGTTGCGGTACACCGCCTCACTGGGGACCATGTCGGGCTGCGCGGCCAGCGCCAGCGCCTCCAGGTGCAGCACCTTGTCCACGCCGTCCAACAACTGCTCGACCTGATCCGGCTGGGTCAAGTCCGCCTCGGTCCAGTCCTTGCCAGCCAACCAAAGCGGCCGCTCGCCCCTGTCCGAAAATTTCAGGGCATACTCATCTCGATCGCCCAGCACCTCGACCACATGTCTGCCGAGGTCGCTGTAGGCGCCGGTCACTAGGATGTTCAAACCTGCTCTCCTCAATGTCTGTTCAGCGCGTCAATAGGCAGCCGCATGCACCGCTCACAGTCGGGCTGTTGTCCCGAGTCCGGTGTTGACTAAAACCGAGTGTAGTAGTCGATACCAGTGCGACCTGCCCTGAGACCCGAAACGGCCGTCGCATGCTTGTCCAGGACAGCCTCGTTTAGTTCGATGCCCAAGCCGGGCTTGGAAGGCGGAATGTGATGGCCGTCCTCCCACTGCAGGGGTTCCTGAAGGACATCGGCGTGAAAACCGCCCCAGTCGTCGATCCCTTCCTGGATCAGGAAGTTCGGAGCACAGGCGTCAATGTGCATGGAAGCCGCGGCCCCGACCGGCCCACCGTACAGGTGAGGTGCGATTTGAACGTAGTTGGCTTCCGCCATGGCGGCAATCTTGCGCGCCTCCAGGATGCCGCCCGAAATGGTTAGGTCGAACTGCAGGATGGACGCCGCCTTTTGCTCGAGCATGGTCACGAACTCGAACTTGTTGAACAGACGCTCGCCCGTGGCCACCGGGATGCTCGTGGCGCGGGCCACCCTGGCCATCTCCGATATGTTCTCCGGCGGCACCGGCTCCTCGAACCAGAGCGGATCGAACTCCTCCACCCGCTTGGCAAACCGAATGGCGCTGTGGGTGTTGAACTGTCCGTGCGTGCCAATCAGAATGTCGCAGCGATCACCGACGGCCTCCCGCACCTTGCGCACCACCAGGGCCGCGTCGCGCAGGCCCTCCAGACGGTCCGTGGTGCGCGGGTCCACGGGATCGAACTTGACGGCGGTAAACCCCTTCTCCATGTAGGCCAAAGCCATTTCGGCCGCTTTTTCACCCGATTGTCCGGCACGCCAGCCCGACAGGTAGGAATAGGCCCGCAGTCGGTCGTTCATGCGACCGCCCAGCAGGTTGTAGACGGGTTGGCCAGCGGCCTTGCCGGCAATGTCCCACAGTGCAATATCGATGGCGCTGAGGATGGGCGAGGTGATGGGACCGACGCGTCGGACAAACCGCTGCTCGTAGATGCCGTTCCAGATCTTCTCGATTTGAAACGGGTCCTGACCAATCAAGTACTCCTCGGCGAGGTCGTCGATCAGAGGCAGGGCCGTGTGGTCCATGCGCGTGTGGTACGTCGCTTCGCCGACACCGGACAGCCCTTCGTCGGTTCCGATTTTGATGAACAGCCAACGCGGGCCCCCGAAATGGGGCGGAGGATTGTCAACCAGGAACGATTTGACCGAGTCGATTTTCATGGCTACTTCCGGAATGGACATGGGCAAGGGAAACACAAAGGGAATGACCCTGTAACCGATGCGAACCCGGGAGGTACCTATGGCGTTCACCTGCTGAATGTCGGCAACCCGGGTTGGACGGCGTTCGGGGAACGGGTCCGGAGACACACGATGCCCCGCAGGCGAAAGCCATTCGGGAACAGGACCGGATCATTGTAGTCCCGACACCCTGCCGCCAATCAACCGAGGCGTCAGGGAACCGCGATGACCAAACAGCCGGGACATGCCATCAATTGTGGAGCTGGGGCCATCAATTACCTAAGATAGGGTCCACAACCCCATCATTCGATCAACAGGTAGTCGATCCCATGTCCGGAAACCATAATCCAACCCTGCGGTTCATGTTTCAGCGCGGTGCCGACCAAATCAAGGAACTGTGCGACGGCATCAGCAACGCCGATTCCCTCAGGAAAATGCCGTTGGACCACAACTGCATCAACTACACCATCGGCCACATGCTCCAGAGCCGCAATCACATCCTCAAGACCCTTGGCGTCGAAGACTTCGACTGGCCAGAGGCGCTGGCCGACAGCTACAGCGGCAATATCGGAACCACCGAGGACGCTCTGGCCGGGGCCGGCCAGGGCCTGACCCTGGAACAGCTCCTGGCCAAGTTGGACGAGAGCCAGGCCCTGATTGACAGTGCATTGAGCAGCAGGGACGTGGAGGACGTTCCCGGAACCAGACAGTTCTTCGACAATCCCGAAGCCACCGCGGCAGACGTGGTCGGCTTCATGTCGTGGCACGAAAGCCAGCATCTCGGCCAGTTGGATGTGCTGGTACAGGTTCTCAGGCTCGCCTGAACCCCACGGCTCCAAGACAAATACAGTTCAACGTCAACCAGTCGGGAACTTCAGCCGTAAACCGCAATGCCATTCCGGCAGGGACTGATCGGAGCTTCTTCCAAGTGTTGGTCAGCCCTCCCGCTTCCGTCCCGCCGCAATTTCTGGCTTCTGCGGGCCCCGCGGCCCGGCGCGCCCACCGGTAGGGAGATGTCGGGCTTTCGGGAAGTATTCCCCTATCGGGAGACCTTGCGGTGGAACGAGGCCTTTGTGGGGAAGTTCCTCGACAGGTTGTCCAGCACAAACAGCTGGCAGTGGGCCGGGTTCCAGCAGAAAGCCTGCTCCCTGCAGCCCCAACAACCATTGTCTGGAACCACCAGGAGCCTGATGCGTGCGCCCGGTGCAACGCTGCCGCATTCCCTAGAGATTCTGATGTGGATGCGCACAGCTTGGAATCTGATGCTGCGGTTGTAGAAAGGGTTGTAGGAAGAAGCGGCTACCGTCTCCGAGGAGGCAGAGCCACATACACCGCAAATTCGCGGAGTTCCGTCGTGCCAACCCGCTTGAAGTTCGCGACTGCCAACTCGGCCTGATATACCCATTGAACAACCTGAACGCGGGCAAACGACGCCTTCGGATCGTAATCCGCCTCATTGCGACGTTTTTGCATATTGACAAACATGGTGGCAAAGGCCTGGACCTCAGATGGAAAACGCTTGATTTCGTCCTTCCGGTTGCATTGATTCCTGGCACTTCCGTGGTTCAGGCAACGATAAGCCTGGACCCAGGCTGGCCGATTGCGTGCGATTGTTGTCGGTCCTGCGAGTCTGTCGGCAACGCACTGTGCCAGCGCATGGAACAAAGCGTAGTAGATCGTGCTGACCGCTCGCTTCAACTCAACGGGATCGGGACGGCCCCGCCTAGTACCGTGGGCACCTTCCGCCAACCGAAGCGCAAGCCGCAACAGTCGTTCCGGTGACACTACACCCAGGCCTCCTCAAGAGCCCAGGCCTCCTCAAGAGCCTCCAACAGATCAGGCCACTCCGATTTCAAGACAAACGACTGACTGGGAACGCCAGGGAACCCCAGTTCGACCGAACGGGTCCACAAGGGCCACGCCATGGACAACGTCCGTGCGGGATCCAGGTTGTCCGGATCGCCGTCAAACACAATGAAGCTCTGCAGGTATGGAGTACCTTCGTCCTGATCGGCACGGACAAGAATCGGATCAAACACAAACTCGCTTCCGAACCTTTCGTCGAGCATGTGTTTGATGGTTTTGGCAAATTCTGTCTCTGGAGTGACCACAATGTCTCCGTAATCACGAGTGCTGGATGCAGCACGATGCCAAGTCGGATCCTAGCACGCCATTGTGGGGCCGCACGGGAGACGCCTGCGATGCTCAGGACCTGTCGGATTGAGATTATGGACAAAGGTCCGCCTGAAGTGAACACTCCTGCAACCAGTGCATGGCAGACATTCGCGGTGTCATGAAGCACAACCGTTTGCAGGCTAGGAAAAGCCTCCAGCGAACGCAAGCCACATAGTTGGTAACGCTTCAGCGACTGGCGCGTGATGCGTAGGACGGCAGACAGACGACAGCGAGAGCCGGAAACGTTTGGCAGGGGGCACCCGCAAGCGTGTCGGGCCACCCGAAGGACATGACTGCACCAAACGATGGAGGCATGTCCCGTTCCCCATTGCTTCGGGGGGCACCGCGGGCGAGGGAGACTTCGAAATCGAAACCCTCGGCCCCGCGAGCATGTTCGCCAGGCTCCGACAGCAGCATCGGGCTTCAAGGTTGGCCAAGGACTCTGTGCCGGTGAGTCGTTTACCCGGTTTCCCAGCCAATGTTGCCGTCTTTGAGGCAAGAATGCCCAGCCGGACATGTTGGAGCGTGCACTTCCCATTGCCGAAGGCATGTGTGAGTGTACGCTGGTGGTGTGCGACCGGTGGCACTTCCCCACATATGGGTTCCACCACCAACACAAACAACCGGGCCGCGGCCCGGTTGTTTGCTCCTTGTCCAAGACCGGCAGTCCGATTTACGCAACCGTCATCTCGGGTTCGTAGGTTCCGTACCGGGCTTGGTGATTGGCCATGGCAACCGTGTGGAATGCTTCCTGGGCCGCCAAACTGTTGTCGGCCTCGCCCAGCCAGGTCTGAAGCACGGGCTGCTGCAGGGCACGGCCATACGAGAAACTCAACTCCCAAGGATGGGATCCCAGGGCGTTCATCGCGTTCAGGTTGAAGGTCGCCTCCTCGGGCGACTGGCCACCGGAGAGAAACACGATCCCCGGTACCGCGGCGGGTACGGCTCGGTAATAGGCCCGCAACGAGGCTTCCGCCACTTCCTCCGGGGTGGCTGTCGCCCCCGACAGTTTGCCCGGCAGCACCATGTTGGGCTTGAGCAGCGTGCCCTCCAGCTTCACGCCCTGCAGATGCAGGTGGTGGTAGGTGGCGTGAAGTACGTCGGTCGTGACATCTTCGCAGCGCTCGATGCCGTGGCCGCCATCCATCAGCACTTCCGGCTCAACGATGGGCACCAAACCGTACTCCTGGCACAGGGCCGCGTACCGGGCTAGGGCATGGGCGTTCACTTCGATGCAGTTCGCGGACGGCAGCGTGTCGCTGATGTCGATCACCGCGCGCCACTTGGCGAACCTGGCGCCGAGATTGACATACTCGGCCAGCCGGTCGGCCAGGCCGTCCAAGCCCTCGGTTACGGATTCCCGGGGACTGCCTGCCAGAGGCTTGGCCCCCGCATCGACCTTGATGCCGGGAATGATGTTGCGATCCGCCAGCACCTCGGCCAGCCGCTTGCCGGACGACGACTCCTGGCGAAGGGTTTCGTCGTACAGAATGACACCACTGATCGCCTCCTCAACCCCCGGTGTGGTGAAGAGCAGTTCCCGGTAGTCGCGCCGGTTGTCCGCCGTGGATGGCACGCTGATGCTGTCAAAGCGCTTCTGGATCGTTCCAGAACTCTCATCAGCAGCCAGAATGCCCTTGCCTGGCGCGACCAGATCCCTGGCAGTTTGGCAAAGCCTTTCGAAGTTCATTGTCCGTCTTCTCCCGCGCCTTGAACGGCAGGATGTCAGGTATAAGAAACGTGCCAACATCCCTTGGCACGTCCCCGCATTATAGCAATCAGCCCCGTTTCAGGACCCGGAACAGGGTGCAAAATGGCCCTTCGGCAGGCCTGAACAACGACTGCCGCGGGCAGGCCTCCCGGCAGCCGACCGAACCGAGCCGGAGGCCCCTTGACCGGTGCCTCCTCACCCGGCCAGGGCCTGTTCGGCCTGCCGCTCCCCGATCGACGTCAAACCCAGCCAGTGGGTGTCCACCCGCTTGATCAGCCCTCGCGCCTCCGCCAACTCCGTGATCCGGCGACTGAACTCCGCGGACCAGCCAAGGTGTGCTTCCAGATGACCGGCATGGTTCTCCTCGGTCCGCTGTCCCAGGGTACGGTGCTGGAACAAATGTATGACCAGCATCCGAACGGCAAATTCCACCCGTTGCCGACGCCGTCTGCGCCAGTCGGCAACCAGGCCGCGCCGCGGAGAGGTCAGCAGGACCGCAACGAACATGGCACCCATCACCAGCGAGATGGAACCGCCGACTGAGCCGTTCACAGTCCTTGCGATCCAGAAGCCGCCCAACGCGGAGGCACACCCCAGGAGGATGCTCAGACCCAGGTACCGAGCAAGGGAGTCGGTGAGCAGCCGGGCGGTCACCGGTGGCACCACCATGAAACCAATGACCAGGATCGATCCCACCGAATCGAAAGCCCCCACGGCCGTGACCGAGGTCATCAACACGAGTCCGAAATGCACAAGCGACGGCGAAATTCCGAGGGTGGCCGCCAGCACCGGATCGAAGGTCGTGATCTTGAGTTCGCGATGGAACCGGAGAGCCAACGCTCCGTTGAGAAGGAAAATCCCCGCCATCTTCCACAGGGTCATCGGCCCGTAACCGCGGCCTGACAGTTCCAGGCGCTGGAACACGGAATAGACCAGGTCGCCCTGGAACACCGTGTGTTCGTCCAGGTGGGCATCGCGGGCCAGCAGCGATATCAGCAGAACGCCCAGGCTGAACAGAGCCGGAAACGTGATCCCGATGGCGGCGTCCTCCCGGACCAGGCCCGTCCGCTTCAGCAAATCGATGCCCAGGACTGTCACCACCCCCATCATCGATGCACCGAACACCATCAGGGGGTGGCCGTAGAGCGGCACGACCAGGAACGCCAGCACAATGCCCAGCAGGACCGTGTGGCTGATCGCATCCGCCACCATGGACATCTGGCGCAATACGAGATACGCACCCGGTATCGCGCAGGCTGCGCTCACGGTCATCGCCGTCGCCAGGATTTCGAATTCCAGGCTGGACACCGCTCAGCTCCGTTGGTCGCGGGCCAGCCGTTTGGCCGCGGAGTGCCCGCGTTCCGTCAACGACCAGTCGCCACCGTGTTCGTCCGCCAAACCGGCTTCGCGCAACGCGGTCAGGGCCTGACCAACCTGGGCGGACTGTCCCACCGCCATGCGGACGACGGCCTTGGGATGACCGCGCACCGTCCCTGCATGTGCAGATTCCAGCGCACCCAAGGCACCCAGCACCGTGTCCGGATCAGCCAGTTTTCTGCTTCGCCGCTGTCGACGCCAGTGCCACACCAATCCGCGCTTGCGTCCCAGAAACAGCGAAACCAACACGAGCGCGGTCAGGACCAGGACCACCACGGGACCGGTGGGAATTTGGGGGCCGAACGCCGAGACGACCGCACCGGCAGCCCCGCTAGCCCCGCCCACCAAGGCCGCGACGAGAACCATGATCGACAACCGGTCGGTCCACTGCCGTGCCGCGGCCGCCGGAGCAATCAGCATGGCACTCATCAGGATCACACCCACCGTCTGCAAACCCATGACGGTGGTGACGACAATCAGCGTCACGATCACTCCCTCAAGGACGGTCACCCGAAAGCCAGCGGCCCGGGCAAAGTCGGGATCAAACGTGACGATCTTCAGCTCCCGCCACAACAGCAGCAGGGCAACCAGCACCACCCCTCCGGCCGCCAACAGCACGGTCACGTCCGACTGCACCAAGGCGGCCGCTTGGCCGAAGATGAACTTGTCCAGGCCGGCCTGGCTGGCCGTGGGCAGGTTCTGGATCAGGGAGAGCAAAAGTACGCCAACGCCGAAGAACACAGCCAGGGCGACGCCCATGGCCCCGTCGCGCTTGATGTTGGTGCGCGCGTCGACCACTTGAATCAGGACGGTGGCCAGCAGGCCCGTGCCGGCCGCGCCGGCCATCAGCACGCCAATCTCCCGGCGCTGCCAAACCAGGAAGGCCAGCACGATTCCGGGCAGCGTTGCATGGCTGATGACATCGCCCAGCAACGATTGTCGTCGCAGGAAGGCAAAGGTGCCGAGGCTACCGGCGACCACGCCGATCCACGCGGTGCCCAGCAACACGTTGCGGAGGGTGTAGTCGTTGAGGAATTGAAGAAATGTTTCCATGGCCCGGGATCGACTTGGCCGGTATCGTTCAAGCAGCTGTCGTCGCCGGCGGATTTGCCCATGCAGGGGCCGAACCTCCGAATGTCTCCCGAAGGTTGCACTCCGAGAATGTGGTGGCCATTGGACCGCTGGCAATCAGACGCACGTTCAGCAGCGCGACCCAGTCAAAGTACGCCGGCGCCGTGCGCAAGTCGTGATGCACCGCCAACACGGTCCTGCCCTGTGTCTGGAGACGCCGCAACACCGCCACCATGGACTGTTCGGTCACAGCATCCACACCTTGGAACGGTTCGTCCATCAAATAGAGATCAGAGTCCTGAACAAGGGCGCGGGCCAGGAAGACCCGTTGTTGCTGGCCACCTGACAGCTCGCTGATCTGCCGGTCGGCCAGGTCTTCCATGTCCACTGTGGCGAGCGCCCGCGCAACCCGCTCGGCATCCCGGCGGTCCGTGCGCCGCCACAGGCCACCGCGGTTGTAGCGCCCCATTGCCACAACATCACGCACACTGGTGGGGAAGTCCCAGTCCACCGACGTGCGCTGGGGCACGTATCCGATGCGGCGAACCTGCTGTCTTCCGGCCGGCTCGCCAAACACCTGCACGGAGCCGGCCGCAGGCTGCATCAAACCCATGACGGACTTGATAAGGGTGGTCTTGCCGGCACCGTTGGGACCGACCACGGCCATTAGAACCCCGGTCGGCACCTGCAGGTCGACGTCCCACAGAACCGGCTTGTCCCGGTAGGCGACCGTCAGGTCGTTGACTTCAAGTGCCGGAGGCATGGTCTGCATGACCGAACCTCAGTTACCGTCCTCCGGAATCGGCTCAGCCAAAGCCAAGTAGACGGTCACCGCATTGTGCTGAAGCATGCCCAGATAAGTCGCGCCTTCCGACCCCTGCGGTCCCAGGGCATCGCTGTACAACTCGCCGCCCAGCCGCACGTCCCATCCCCGGGCGCGGACCGCCTCGCGCACGGCCGCCACCGCGTCCGTGGAGACCGAAGACTCCACAAACATCGCCGGAATCCGATGCGCGACGATGGTTTCGGCAATCTGCTGGATGTCGTACACCGATGCTTCGGACTCGGTGCTCAACCCCTGTAGGCCGATGTTCTCCAGATTCGTCACCGCCGTGAAGTAGCCGAAGGCATCGTGGGCTGTCACCAGATACCGTACCGGAATGCGTTCCCCAGTGAACAGTTCGGCGATGAGCGAACCCGCCACGGCGATCCGCTCCGCCACCTTCTCCGCGTTGGCCGCGAACTCGGGCACGGGTTCGGCGTACATTCCCTCCAGAACCTGCGCCATCCGCATGGTTGCCAGGGACCACAGCTCCGGATGATTCCAGATGTGCGGATCCACCAGTCCCTCGTCGGTGTGAATGAACCGGTCCGCTAGATTCTCATCGTCGTACAGCAAGTCGCCCAGGGCTATCACACATCGGTTGTCGGACAACTCCTCCAGTGCGCCCAGCATCTGGGCTTCCAGGTGCAGGCCGTTGTAAAAGATGACATCGGCCCTGTTGAATGCCTCCGCGTCGCCGAGGGTGGGCACGTACAGATGGGGATCAACGCCGGGTCCCAGCATCGTGTGCGTCTCGACGGCGATGGATGGCCTGACCATCACGGCCAAACTCGGTTCCGCACCGGCATCGATGGATGCCAGATCGGCGACACCGGTTCGTTCCGCCAGCGTGTCGGGGTCCCAAAGCCCATCCGGGATCTGCTCAAGCCCCAGAATCAGGTCCACCACGCTGCCGATTTGTCCGATGGTGGACAGAACCCGCAGCGGATCGTCCTTGGCCATGCCGACGGCACAGGGATCCACCGCGGGAGTGGAACCTCCACCATTCCCGTTGCCTGCACAACCTGCAGCCAAGCCGCCGATGAGGACGACCAGCAGGAACGCCGGTGCCCAGCGGCATGCTCCAACCATCCTTGCCCAATCCACATTCATTGTTCATCGGTTCCCGACACGAGCAGTCTTTGCGCCAGGTCGTGGCCAATCACGGCATCCCTGCCGTTCACGTCCAGCCGCACCGGACCATCGAAAGGCAGCTTCTCCTTGACAACGATGGGTGCACCAGGCCGCAACCCAATTTCCCCCAGCCAAGTCAGGACATCCGACTCCTGCGACAGGACGCGCACCACGCGCCGACACGCCTGCTCCGGCACTTCGGACAACAGCTGCCCCGACACCACCGGCATACGCCCCTGCTTGTCCGGGATGGGATCACCGTGCGGATCAACCTGCGGACTGTTCAGCAGGCTGTCGATCGCGTCTTCCAACACCTCGTCCAGATCGTGCTCGAACTTCTCCGCAATCTGATGAACCACCTGCCACGGCAGATTCAGGGTCTCCGTGAAGAACAGTTCGAGCAGGCGATGGTGACGCAGGACTTCCAGTGCAATCAACTGACCCCGCGCGGTCAGTTCGACCTCCTGATACCGTTCGTACGTCAGCAGGCCCATCTCGCCCAGACGCCTCGAATGGCCTGAAACCGCCGCCGGCGTCACCCCCATGGCCTGGGCCAGCTCGGAGTTCGTGACCGGAGTTCCGGCGCTCCGCAACAGATAGGCTGTTTTCAGAAAGTCTTCCTGGGCCCGGGAGACATCCATCGGTTCGGCAGTCACTTGGCACACCTTGGCTCACATGTGGTTGCCATTGTACAACACGATTCTTTACCCTGATAAACATTTTGATATGTTCATATCAACAATTCCATTTGACGCACTTGACATGCGGCCTTGGCCGATAGCCGGACATCCGGTGCGCGGCTGCTGATACCGGATTGGTCAACCTTTGCTACCATTGCCATCCAACAGGCTTGCTGCCCCTCCGCCGGGATCAACCCGGTCGCTGCCCCATGACGTCGAAGCCGCCTCGCCTCATTCCCTTTTTGCGCTCGCCCGGTTGGATCGCGGGCACCGCAGTCGCCGTGATGGCCGCGGTTCTGTTGTGGCTGGGATTACCCTTGCCGCTTCCCGCCGAGAACGCCGCACAGACTTCCGCCCCGGGGGAAACGACTGTTCCTGGCCAATCCGCATCCAACCGCCTGATCGTGGAGTTGCAGTCACCCGGGATTGCCCAAGTGTTCGGCCGCGAGCGGATTGCGCTTACCGACAGTGTTGCCTTTGCAGCCCAAAACGACGCGGTGGAGGTATACGCCTACCAGCTGCAGAACGAACAAGAGGCATTCCGGAACGAACTGGACAACCTGCAGAGCGAAGTCGCTGCCAGTTCCTATACTGGGCTGGACGGGGTTGCCCATCCACTTGCGTTCAACGCAGTTACGAACGCGATGGTCCTGCAATCCAGTTCGGGATTCGGCCCCGAGGCCGCGGCGGCCATCTCGTCGCTCCCCAACGTCCGGGCTGTGCACCGGGATCTGGAGGTCCAGGCACAGCTGTATGCCGGCCCGGAGTTGATTCGTGCCTGGACCCGTACATCTGACGGCAATCCTGGCGGGTTTGACGGCAAAGGCGTGCTGGTGGGCTCCATTGATGCCGGCCTGCACAACCAGGCACCGATGTTCAACGGCAGCGGATTCACCTATCCGGACTGGTATCCGGACGACGGCCTCGGGATCACGGCAGCCAACAACGGCAAGATTGTCGTGTCCCGAACATACTTCCGGACCGCCGATCCGCCGCGCAGCAACGACTTCCACGCCTGGCCCGGCGCCGGTTCCTCGCACGGAGTCCACACCGGTGCCATTGCGGCCGGCAACATCGTTACGGATGCTGCCTTCAGGGGGGTTGCCTTGCCGACCCTGTCCGGCATCGCCCCTCAAGCCTGGCTGGGAAGCTACCGGGTGTTCTACAACAGCCAGAGCGGAAAGAAAACATTCTTCACAGCGGAAGGCGTGGCGGCACTGGAAGACACCGTCAAGGACGGCATGGATGTGGTGATCGGCTCGTGGGGCACCGGCCCCAGTGTCAACAGCGCCCCCTACAATTTCCTTGATTCGGCCCTGGTCAACGCCGCCTCGACCGAGATGATGGTCGTCATGGCGGCAGGCAACTACGGTCCGATGCCGTTTTCCGTGGCCAACCCGTCCGACAGTTACCTGACGGTCGGTGCCGTGTCAACCGGCGGTCGGTTCAGCATGCAGTCCGCCGACGTGAGTCGGTTGGGACAACCGAACCAGCGACTACTCACGGATCTGGAATTCAATCAGGCGGAATTCGGACCGCGTTTCAGGGCCGGCCAAATCCATACTTATCCACTCCTGGACGGAGCCACCATCGACTCGACCAACCCGTATGGCTGCCAGGCTTGGCAGCCTTCCTCGTTGACGGGCCGGGTTGTGATTGTCGAACGCGGGTTTTGTTCGTTTGTTTCAAAGGTGATTAACGCACAGCAAGCCGGTTCCTCGGCGGTCGTCGTTCACAACCATGCCAGCGGCGGCAACGCCTTGGTGCGCATGGCCCAAGACAGTACCAACCGCGCCGTTCGCATCCCCGCATTGTTCATGGGCCATGACACCGGCATGGCGATTCGACAACACTTGGCCCAAACCTCGCTCCAGCTCATCGTCTCCACCACTCCCACCCAGCGCGGCAACCACCCGCTGGTGGTGTCGGAATTCAGTGGACGCGGGCCGACCGTGTTCGGAACACTGAAACCAGACCTGGTGGCACCCGGGGCCTACATCATGTCCCAGGGCTACGCCTTGTCCCCGGTCAGTGAACTGCGCCACAAGGGATATGGCCAAGCCTCCGGGACTTCGATGGCAGCGCCGTTCGCGGCAGGGGCGGCGGCTCTGCTCAAACAGGCACATCCGGAATGGACCAATGACCAAGTGTTTTCGGCCATGGCGAACACTGCCGACTTCCGCGGGTTGCGCAACCCCGACGGCTCACCGGCCGGGCTGCTGGACATGGGAAGCGGCCTGCTGAACATCGAACGCGCCATCGCCAACTCACTATTCCTGATCCCCCATAAAGCCGACTTCGGACTTGTGGAACAGACAACAGGGAACTTGACCCGCTCCATCACGATTGCCAACACCGGTCCAGAGGACAGATCCCTGCAGCTTTCCCTGGTGCAGACCGGTACGACAGGCCTGCCAGTGTTGTCCCATGTCTCGGTGATGCCTGCCCAGGTCGACCTGCCGGCGGGTGGCACCACCACAGCCACGATTACCCTTGACCTGGATGCAGTCTCGGGCCCCGGCATCCTGGAAGGATTCCTGTTGATTTCAGATGGCTCCGATGAATGGCACGCTCCGGTTTTCGCTTGGCTGACCTCCCACCCCCCTTCGCCGCAAGTCGTCCTGATTGATGCCGACCTCAGCCCGTTGCATCCGGACGTTTCGCCCTGGTACAGGCAGACCCTGGCGGATCTGGGGATTGATTTCCTCTACTGGGACACCGCACTCAATCTGGTCAATGTGCCGCCGGCTCTGTTTGCCGCTTCGCCCCCGGAATGGGTCATCCTGTTTACAGGCGATCATGCCGGCAACCCGAAGGCCAGCAATGTTCCCCTGCCGTTCTCGGACGGCGACCTGGACTTGTTGGTCAAGTATCGGGAGGCGGGCGGCAATTTGCTGGTGATGGGAAAGCACAGCCACAAAGTCCTGGGCTCTTCCGAACTACGACGGGCACTCCTCAACGGAGTACGGATCCAGGAACAGACCGCCGACCGATACGGACACACCCAGCTTCAGGTATCCGGCGTTCAGCCCGGGCTTGATGGCTGGGGGGATCTGGTACTGGATCTGGCACGGCCCAATACCGATTTGGGACAGACACCCCTGACATCCTCCGGCACCGGCACCTCCGATGCCGACAATCCACTCTCGGGGAAGGTTGCCTGGTCCCTGCAGCCAGCCACCGAATCACTGCTCATGGACGTTACGGTTGACGGTTCGGAACTCAGGGGGATCAAATCGATTCACCTTGTCCACGAGCAAGGAGGGGCGACGGTTGTCGGCGATCCGCTGTGGTCCACCCCACACCTGGTTCCCATCGACGGCCGATTCCAATGGCAGGGCCGGGTCAACCTCAGTACCGATCAGGAAATTGCCCGGAGGCAGGGAAGCCTGCGGCTCAACGTTGAAGTCCTGACGGCCGGTTCCACCGTCTTGCAGGCCAACGCGCCCGTCCTAGCGCCACAGGCGGACAACGCCGAAGGGGCGCTGCCCCTGCACTCACTGACAACCGGGACACAGGTCGGCAGTGCCGAAGCCTGGCTGGTTCTCCAGGACCAGACCGACGGCGCAACCCGGGTTGTCGGCGTCGCGCGGCCCAACGCCGAAGACAGTTCAGGGCGCGGAACAGCCTACCTGGCCACCTTCGGACTCGAACACATCAACAATCTCGGCACGGGCACCAGCCGTGCACAGTTCGTCGCCAAGGTCCTGGCCTCCACACAGGCGACCGGTTCGGATCCCGGGGGGAACTGAACCTCGGAATCAGCGCTGGATCAGCATCCGGCCGCAGCTCGGACAGTGGAGGTAGTTGCTGCTCCCATTGCGGGGCGCCGTCGCCACGCTGGTGGGCAGGCTCATGAAACACGCATCGCAGGAGGAGTTGGTGATCGTGGTCACCGCGATGCCGTTCTTGCGCTTCAGCAGCTCCTCGTAGATTTGCAATGCGTCCTCGTTCATGTCGCTGGCACGCACCGAACGTTCCCGGTTCAGCTCCTTCAGCTCGGCCGCCATGCCTTCCTGTTCTTCCCGGGCACAGCGACGCAGTTCCTCCCACTCCCCGGTCCGCTCCTCCAACCGTTCGACCAACGGCTGATACTGCTTGTTCTTGTCCTCAAACTCAAGCAGTGCCGCCAAGGCACGTTCCTCGTAGGCGGACTTGGTGGACTCGAGCTCCGCGATCTGCGCCTGCAGCGCGGCAATGTCCTTGGGATCGGTCAGGCGTCCACTGTTCAGCAGATCCTGATTGGCCGCAATCTTCTCCTTGACAACCTTGACCTGGCTTTCCGCCAAGGCCTGGTTCTCCTTCAGGCTCTCCTGCTCCTCGCTCATGGAACCGACCGATTCGCGCAACCGAATCAAATCGATCGGCTCGCGAACGCTGACCAGCGACTTCTTGACTTGCTTGACGATGCGCAGACGTTTCAGGTCGATTTGCTGCAAGTCAAACAGCTTCTCTATATCGGTTGCCACGACGCCACGCTATTACTGTGCTAGGTCGTGAATTATAGCACCGGCCGGTGGTGTAGTTCCGTACACAGGCCCTCGGATCAGGGCAATCGCATTCCAGTTTGGATGGTGACCGCGGGTAGGTTGGGCGCGGTCTTGGTCTCCAACAGGCACGCTCAACACGGCCTACATCGTCCCCAGGCCCCGGGAGCCCGGCCACCGCGATCGAAGCTCTTCCCTGCTCCCGGGCCCCATGCCACTCACGGCCAAAGACGACCGTGGCGGCACCCTTGGTCGTGGCTTGTAATTTGGTCTGGAGGACCTTGGGACAAGCTTCTCAGCGAGCCTCAAGCGTGCCTGGCGGTTGATGATTCCGGATTGGCACCACGGGGTTCCTGCACGCGACACGCTCAGCCCCGTGTGCGCACGACCGGACCGCAACCGCCTGGTATCCGTTTTGTCCGGGACAAGACGCGAAGCCGGCACACCCCAATTCCCGGAAGTTGTCTAGAATCACTTGATCGAAATCAACGGACGTACAAAGGCCGAGCGGCCGGGCACCCCCGCAAGTTTTCCATGAAGCCCGGTGCGCACTGGCACTGTGCCGTTCCCCGCCCACAAGGAATCCAGCGTGCGCAGACCTCCTTCACCGCGAGCCTCCAGCCAAGGGGTAATCGAACTGCTCCTGATGATTATCCTGGTTGTGATTGTGTTTCTGTCCATTCTGCTCATCATGGGAGACGACGTGCAGACCTTGGTGCGCGATCTGCTGAAGAACTGGTTTCCGGAAACCGCCGGAGGGTCCTGAGAAGCGATCTTGAACACCTTGGTCAACCCAAGCCGTGCCGAAGGCCCGATTGGGACACCCCGAACCCATCCGACGAAAAGCGCAGACCTGTTCGTCGCCCTGATGCGTCGGCGCTCCGTGCAAATCGGACTGATGTTGGTGCTGGCCACGTTCTGCTGCGTCCTGCTGGTGGCTTTCCGCGTTTGGCGGACCGGCAGCATCACGTATCTGTTCCTACTGTGGAACCTCGCCTTGGCCTGGGTGCCCATGCTGATCAGTTGCCTCCTCAACTACGGCCACCACAACAACATGCAGGCGCCCGCAGGGAACCTCGTTCTGTTTGGCATCTGGTTCCTGTTCTTTCCCAACGCGCCCTACATCGTCACCGACCTGATCCACCTGATTCCAAGGTACCCGATACCGGTCTGGTACGACCTCATGGTGATTGTGTTCAACGCCTGGACCGGATTTGCCCTGGCTGTTTGCTCCCTGTACCAGATGCAGGCATTGATTGCCAGGCGGTTCGGCCGACCTTGGGGATGGGCACTGGCAGCCGTCACGATCCCGGCCACTGGACTGGGGATTTACATCGGACGCTTCCTGGACTGGAACAGCTGGGACCTCATGCTTGAACCGACCACGATTGTCCGCAATGTAGTGGCCGATCTGCTCAACGCACCCAATGATCCGACCGCCGTGGCCGTCAGCGTTCTGTTCAGCGTGCTGCTGGGCCTGACCTATGGCATCGCGCGGATTGCGGCCGGAACCGACACGCCCTCAAACCGGGATGTCCGAGTTATGTAAAATCGGGATCTTGATCCGGGATCTTGCTGCCTCGATTGGCCGACCGAATCCAATTCGACTTCCGGGAGGCCGGAGATGTCTGCCCACAGGGAATCCGGATCCGGCCGGAATGAGGCGGGACGGCGATGCACCCGGCCCAACCGTCGTTGGCAACCGCGTCCTGCGAATCACGTGCGCCACCGTCCGGGAACCACGTCCCGAACATGGGACGCGCTACAGACACAACCGGCGCACCAGTTCCCCGTACTGTTCGTAACCAGCCTGCAGCTGCTTCAACTCGATGAACTCGTTGACAGTATGCGCCTGGGCGATGTCTCCCGGCCCCCAGACAATCGAATCCACCATGGGCTGATAGTGGGCGGCCTCCGTCCCGTAAGGCACGGTAACCGCTTCGGCAGTCCCCGCAATCTCACACAACAGACTTGTGAAGCGGCTGTCCTTGTTGCCGTAGAAATAGGGAATCTCGTGGTTGCGCAGGTCGAACCCGTACGCCTGGGCCCGTTCGAGAATGATCGCGACCGCCTCTTCAAATCCCGATTCGGGCATGCTCCGAACCGACAGCTTGCACTCGCAACGCTCGGCCGTCACGTTGGTCGCGCAGCCAAAATCGGTGATCGTCATGTTGAAGCCGTTGGTCGGGGGATCGAATTCCTCGTTCCTGAATTTGGGGTCGGTCATGAATCGGGTCTTGAGTTCGGCCATCTCCGCCAGGAACGGCGCGATTTTGAAGTTGGCGGAATCCCCGCGTTCGGTACTGGAATGCGCCGCGATGCCGCGCGACGTGACAGCCATGAACGCGCCGCCCTTGTTGGCGTAGACCGGCACCATCCCGGTCGGCTCGGTCACGATGCCGCCCTCCACGGAGGCACCGGCCAACAGCTCCGAATGCTCAATGATCCATGCAGCCCCGACGTGGCCCACTTCCTCGTCGGCCGAGAAGGTCATGTAGACCGGGCTCCGCAACTGCCCGACCGGAATGTCGGACACGGCACAGACAAAGGCGGCAATCGGCCCCTTCATGTCGCAGCTGCCCCTGCCGTACAGCCGCCCGTCCGCAACCCGGGCCACGAACGGCTCCCATTCCGCCAGGCCGGGCACCGTATCCGTGTGCGACAGGAATGCCACGCCTCCGGTGCCCTGGCCGGCCCTGGCCACCAGGCAATGTTTTTGCACGTCTTCCGCATCACGATAGGTCAACCGTTCGGTGACCCAACCCTGGCCTGCAGCCCGATCCGCCAGGAAATCGGTGACCGTAGCATTGTTGTCTGCGGACACCGACGGAATCTCGATCAATGCCTTTGCGGTGTCCAGAACTGCCTGGTTCAAATCAACATTCTCCCAACCTGTCGTCATGCCCCGGCCGGATTCCGAACCGGCGCACCGAATTGTATACTCGGAACGCCGGTCGGGCCTGCAGATCCGCGCCGCAGCCAAAGCCATTCCAACCATCACTGCATACCCGGACAATCCACATATGAAGACGAATACGGCTCTGGCCACAATGAGAGCAGGCAAGCCGGCCTTCGGTCTGTCGATGGGTCTTGGAGTCCCTGAAACCGGCGCGCTTCTCAGCGGAAGCGGCACCGAGTTCGTGATGGTCGACCGCCAGCATGGAAACTGGGATGAACGGGATGTGGGGAGGGCCATTGCCCAGATCAATCTCGGCGCGGCCACGCCCATGGCTCGTGTCGCCACCAACGACTATCGCCTGATTGGGCAACTCCTGGACAAGGGCATGCTGGGCATCATCGTGCCCATGGTGGACACGCCGGAGGATGCCCGGCGCGTGGCCGACGCCTGCCTGTTGCCGCCGCGGGGCCGTCGCTCGTGGGGCTGGAACCAGGCGGGCATGTACGGCGACGACTACGCGGACTGCATCAACGACGAGTTGTTTGTGGCAGTCCAGCTTGAAAGTGTTACGGCCGTCGACAACGCCGAAGCGATTCTGGCAACGCCCGGCATCACGGGTTGTTGGACGGGGCCGTCCGACCTGGCGCTGTCCCTGGGATTCCACCCATCGGAGATGGACACGCGGGACGAGCACCGGTTGGCACTGGAACGGGTACTGGCCGCCTGCCGCGACACAGGCAAGATTCCCGGCATCGCCGGGCGCGGCCTGGAGGATGCCCGCAGACGACGTCTGCAGGGCTTTCAGTTCATTACCGTAACCAGTGACACGGCCCTGATTGCACAAGGGGCATCCGCGGCACGCTCCTCATTGGACAACCTGTAGCTGTCCGGCCGCGGATGTCCGGTGAGGTCAGTGCCCGTGGGCACCCCGGGCCAGTTCCCGAGCCAGGCTTTTCACTGCATCCGCACCATCGGGGCCATCGGCCGCCTTGACCAGGGCGGAACCCACGATGGCTCCGTCCGCGATCGAGGCCACCTGGGCCGCCTGCACGCCGTTGCTAACTCCGAAGCCGACGCAAACCGGGGTGTCCGTGTCGGCCCGCACCTGCGCCACCAGGTCCGTCAGGTAGTCCGGCAGCGATGCACGGGCCCCGGTGGTGCCCAGCACGCTCACCAAATAGACAAATCCCGTGCTGCGGGATGTCACCAGTTCGATGCGTTCGCGTGAACTGGATGGAGCCAGGAGATACACAAGCGCCAAGCCGGCTTCGCGGCAGGCTTCCTCCATCTCCTCGCCCTCGTCCGGCGGCAGGTCGGGGATGATGAAACCGTCGAATCCCGCCTGGGCTGCATCCTCGATGAACCGGTCGGGTCCGTAGTTGAAGATCGGGTTGTAGTACGACATGGCACAGAACGGCTGGGTGATCCCGGCATCCCGCAATTCCTTGGCAATGTCGAGACAGTCCCGCGTGGTCATGCCGTTCAACAATGCCTTATGGGTGGCAGCCTGAATGGTGGGTCCATCGGCCAATGGATCACTGAAGGGAAACCCGATCTCAAACAAATCGGCTCCGGCAGCGGCCATCGACCGCATCATGGCCACGGACTCCGACCGGGAAGGGAATCCGGACGGAAAGTACGGCATGAAGGCAGCCGTGGCATCGCCTTGCCGTTTGGCGATCGCCGATCTGATGCGCTCCACGCCTGTCATGGGGTCGTTTCCGTTCATGTGAATTGGGCCTTTGGTTGGACTCAGTGGCCAGGGGACAGCTCGGCCATCACGGTATCCAAATCCTTGTCACCCCGTCCGCTGAGTGACACCAGGATTACGTCGTCGGACGAAACATCGGACATCAGTTCCGGCAGCCAGCCCACGGCATGCGCACTCTCAAGGGCCGGAATGATGCCTTCCTGCCGACACAGGAGTTCGAATCCCGCCAGTGCCTGTTCGTCCGTACAGTAGAAGTATTCGGCCCGTTCCCGATCCCGCAACAGGGCATGCTCCGGTCCGACGCTGGCATAGTCCAGCCCGGCCGAAATGGAGTGGGTCAGGGCAATCTGTCCGTCCTCGTCCTGCAGGACATAGCTGCGGGTTCCGTGCAGGACACCCAGCCGGCCCATCTTCGGATCGGCGAACCGGGCGGCATGCTCTTGGCTTTCAATGCCGCGGCCCCCGGCCTCCACGCCGAGCAGACGAACCCCTGGATCCATCACAAACGGGTAGAAAATGCCGATCGCGTTGCTGCCGCCGCCCACACAGGCCACAACAACGTCCGGCAGCTGCCCCGGACCCACGGACGGGTCCAGCATCTGTCGGCGGGCCTCTCGCCCGATCACGGACTGCAGGTTGCGCACCATGACCGGAAACGGATGGGGACCTAGGGCGCTGCCCAGCAGATAGTGCGTGTCCGGCACATTGGTGACCCAGTCGCGAATGGCTTCGTTGATGGCGTCCTTGAGAGTCTGACTGCCGCTGGACACTTCCCTTACATCCGCCCCCAGAAGACGCATGCGAAACACATTGGGTGCCTGGCGTGCCATGTCCACGGAGCCCATGTAGACCACGCATTCCATGTCCAAAAGCGCGCAGACGGTCGCCACGGCCACGCCGTGTTGACCGGCTCCCGTCTCGGCCACGACCCGGTTCTTGCCCAGGATGCGCTTCACCATGAGCGCCTGCCCCAAGGCGTTGTTGATCTTGTGGGCACCGGTATGGGCCAGGTCTTCCCGCTTGAGGTAGATCTCAGGGCCGCCGAAGTGCTCGGTCAGCCGCTTGGCATGCGTCAGGGGCGTGGGCCGTCCCACATAGGTCTCCAGCAGCGCATTGAGTTCGTCCTGGAAACCTGCGTCCTGCATGGCGGTGGCGTGGATTTCCTCCAGCTCCTCCAAGGCCGGAATCAGGGTCTCGGGCACATATTTGCCGCCGTACGGCCCAAACTTGCCCAGCGAATCCGGGTAGTGGACTCCGTAGTCGTCCGCTGAAAAAATGGCTTGCATGCTGTCAACCATAGGTTTGAAATCCCAGATGTAGATTGAGTTCCCTGCGCATCAGGTCAAGGTCCGGCATCCGGCCGGTCCAAATCTCAAAGGACCGGGCCCCCTGCCGGACCAGCATCTCCATACCTCCGATGCACCGGGCACCGCCTTGTCCGGCCTGACTCAGGAACAGGGTTGTCGGCGGGTTGTAGACCAGGTCGTAGGCCCACTGCCCGGATCGCCAGGGGAAGTCAGGAGCCACAGGGCATGTGTCGACGTGCGGGTCCATGCCCAGCGACGTTGAATTCACCACCAGATCCACTGCGCGGCCCGCAGCCGAAACTTCCCGCTCGGAGTCAATCACGCGCATCGATGCAGCGGGATAGAGCGCACGGAAGTCCCGGACCAATTCCTCCGCCCGTGTCCGGGTACGGTTGTGGACGCGAACATCCCGACATCCGGCTTCGAGCAAACCAGTCAGCACAGCCCGGGCCGAACCGCCAGCCCCCAACACCAGAGCCGAACCGCTGCGCGCCGCCCATCCCGCCTCTTCCAACACGGAATAGAACCCCCACACATCGGTGTTGTCCCCGGCCAGGTTCCCTGCATCGCCCACCGTCAAAGTGTTGACCGCGCCCGCCGCGCGGGCCACGGTTGAGATGTCCGAGAGATGGGACATGACATTCCGTTTGTGCGGGATCGTCACGTTGGCGCCCCGAAACCCCAGTGCTCCCAGACCGCGGACTGCTTCGCCAATCCGGTCCTTCGGTTTCACCGGTACGGGCAGGGGCAGGTACACCCAGTCCATCCCGGCGGCCGCAAAGGCGGCGTTGTGCATCCTGGGCGAACCGGAATGTCCGACCGGCCAGCCGATCAGGCCGACTTTGCGGGTGTGGGGGGTGATGGATTCAGGCATCAGCAAAGCCCCGTTCCGCTGCGCCGCCCAGGGCCTGCAGGGTTTCGGCAAACCCGGGGAAACTGTCGTCGGTCACCTGCGCGCCTGCAACCACGGTCTCGCCCTGTGCAGCCAAGCCGGCCACGGCCAGCAACATCGCCAGGCGATGGTCGTCGCAACTGTCCACGCAGGCTCCGTGCAATCTGCTGTCGCCGTCAATCGTGAAGCCATCCTCCGTACCGTGGACGACAGCTCCCAGCCGGGCCAATTGCCGCTCGGTATCCAGGATACGGTTGGACTCCTTGACCTTCAGCTCCTGCGCGTCGCGAATACGGGAGGGCCCCTCGGCCTGACTGCAGGCCAGCGCCAACAGCGGCAACTCGTCGATCATGCGCACGATCAGGTCCCCGCCAAACTCGGAGCCGCGGAGCGGAGCGTAACCGACCAACAGGTCCCCGACTGCCTCCCCCGCCGCCTCCCGGCGGCTCTCCACCCGAATGTCGGCACCCATCTGCAAGAGCGCGTCCATCAGTCCGGTACGGGTTGGATTGAGACCCACGTCCACAATCCGCAACCGGCTGCCGGGAACAATGCAGGCCGCCACCATCAGGAACCCGGCCGACGACGGGTCTCCCGGAATGGCCACGTTGGTTCCCTTCAGGCGTTGTGGAGGCTCCAGTGTGATACGCCGCCCCTCATTCAGAACATGCACGCCCATCCCGCGCAGCATGCACTCCGTGTGGTCCCTGGTCGGACCGGGTTCAACCACAGTCATGGCCGAATCGGCATACAGACCCGCCAACAACAGACAGGACTTGACCTGGGCACTGGCCACCGGCATCGCATACTTCATTCCCCGCAGGGGGCGGGCCGGGGGCCGAACCTGCAATGGCGCCGTACCACCTCCGTCAGCACCGGAGATGGACGCTCCCATTTTCCGGAGCGGAGCGACCACGCGGTCCATGGGCCGCGTGCACAGCTGGGGCGATCCGGTCAACTCGGACGCGAACCGTTGTCCGGCCATGAGGCCGCTCAGCAGACGCATCGTGGTACCGGAATTCCGGCAGTCCAGAGGCCTGTCCGGTGATCGCAAACCGTGCAGGCCCACTCCGTGGACTGTCAGGTCGGCAGCAGAATGGCGTTCGATGCCAACGCCGAGCGACTGCATGATGCCAACGGTAGCCAGGCAGTCGCGCCCGTCCAGGAATCCGGTCACCCTGGTCGCGCCTTCGCCCAAGGCTCCCAACAGGATCGAACGGTGGCTGATCGATTTGTCTCCGGGAACGCGAATCCCGCCCGCCAACGCCGCGCCGCCCTGAATCCTGAGTGTATCCACGCCTTGCCCCTCTGTCGTCAAATCTCCGGTCGGTTGCGCTCCATCCAATCCGCATACCAGGCCAGCCGCGCATCCCGGTTCGAGGACAACCGGGCCACCAATTCATCCTCCCGCCGCTCCACCAGCATTGAACGCAGCTCCCGAATCCCCTCGATAAACCGGTCCAGTTGGCGATGGACGTTCTCCCGATTGGTCATCAGAATGTCAATGAACATGCCGGCCTCGCTGGCCGCAACCCTTGACGTGTCGCGGAAACCGCCGGCCGCGCATTCCCAGACCTCCGGATCCTGCTCACCGGCCCGGACGACGCTGCCCACCAGTGCACTGGACAGCAGGAACGGCACGTGACTGATGGCGGCCACCACCCGATCGTGCTTGTGGGGCTCCATCATCAACGGGTGGGCGCCGACGGCCACGACCAGTTCGCGAAACATGTCCACGGTCCGGCTCGAAGTCCGTTCCAGAGGGGTCAAAATCCAGGTTGCGTTGTCAAACAGTCCCCGTTCCGCCGAGTCGAAACCGCTTGTTTCCTTGCCGGCCATCGGATGCGTGGCAATCGGCTGGACATGCGCAGGCATCCTTTCCATGGCCTTGGCCACCTCGACACTGGTGCTGCCAACATCCGCAACGATGGCTCCCTCCTTGAGATGGCCGGAAATTCGTTCCAGCTGTCCGATTGCGATGCGGACCGGCGAGGCCAGAATCACGATATCGACTCCCTGGACACCAGTCTGCAAACTGGTGGTTCCCTGGTCGATGACGCCCTCCGCGATGCCGCGCGCCACCGTATTGGACGAACGGCTGACGCCGCGCACCTCGCGGCAAACCTTGAGGCGGGTAAGGTCGGCGCACAGACTGGCACCAATCAGGCCTAGGCCGACCACCGCAACGCGGCAGTCGGCCAATGTAAACGACATGGGTCTTCTCGGTCAGGTGAGTCCAATTGCAGTCCAGGCCGGATTAGATGGAACGGTCGACCGCTGCCGCCACCCGTTTCAGATCCTTCATCAGCGCCGCGAAATTCTTGAGAGTCAGGCTCTGGGCCCCGTCGCTCTTGGCTTGGGCGGGGTTGGGATGCACCTCGATCATCACACCGTCGGCGCCGGCGGCCACCGCCGACTTCGAAATCGGGTTCACCAAGTCCCACTTGCCGGTGCCGTGTGCCGGATCCGCGATGACCGGCAGATGGGTCAGGTTCTGCAACACCGGTATCGCATTGACATCGAAGGTGTTGCGCGTGTAGGTCTCGAAGGTGCGGATCCCGCGTTCACACAGCATCACGTTCATGTTGCCCTCGCTAAGGATGTACTCCGCGCTCATGAGCAGTTCCTCCAGCGTGCCGGCGAGGCCCCGCTTGAGGAACACGGGCTTGCTGGCTCGGCCCAGGGCCTTGAGCAGGGGGTAGTTCTGGGTGTTGCGGGCGCCAACCTGAAAGATGTCGGTGTACTGCTCCACCAGTTCAATGTCCTCGACACTCATCACCTCGGTGATGATGGACAGGCCCGTCTTTTCGCGCGCCTCCGCCAGATGTTCCAGCCCTTCGTGGCCCAGTCCCTGGAAGCTGTAGGGCGATGAACGGGGCTTGAAGGCGCCGCCGCGCAGGAACTGCGCCCCGGTGTCGGCCACCGCGTAGGCCGTCTCCAGGATCTGCTCGCGTGTCTCCACGCTGCAGGGGCCCGCAAACACGGCCACCCGATCCCCGCCGATTTGGGAACCGTTGACGTTGATCACGGTCTTCTTCTGGGTGAAATCGCGGCTGGCCGCCTTGAACGGCTGCATGATGCGCATGGTCTTCTCCACACCTGGCAGAACCTCGAACGAATCGCTGTCCAGCTCATGTTCATTGGCACCGATGATGCCGATGATCGTTCTGGCTTCGCCCTTGCTGATGTGCAGGCTGAAGCCCCGTTCCTCAATGTGCTGGGCGACCCGGGCAGTGTCGTCTGCTTCGGCTGTCTGTTTCATCACGACAATCATGGTGTTGGTGTTCCTTTGCTTGGCTGGATTGAATGGGCAAGGGGTGCGAGACGTGCATGGGCAGTGCGCCTACTTTCCGAATCCGGGGATGCGGCCCGGCGACAGATCATCCGGTTCGGGTGCCCTCGGAAAACTGCCGAGCAGTTTCAGGAAGGCCGTGTTGACCAGCAGTTGCGTGACCGCCTCCGAGACCATCGGGTCCTCGACGTGGCCGAGAAACTCCATGAAGAACACATAGTTCCACCTGCGATTGCGGCGCGGGAAGCTGCTGATGTTGGTGAGGTTGATGTTCCGATCGGAAAACACCTGCAGGGCCTTGACCAGACCGCCGGGTTGGTCCGGAACCGCAAACAGCACCCCTGTCTTGCTGTCCTCCGTGCGTTCCGCGGTTTCGTGGCCAATCAAAAGAAACCTGGTCAAATTGCCCGGCCCGTCGGCTACGTCGCTGTCCACGATTTCGAGGTTCCAGGTGTCGGCGGCGATCCGACTGGACAGCGCGGCCGTTCCCGGCGCGGGTTCCTCCACCAGCGACTTGGCGGCCCCGGCCGTGTCATACCAGTCCACCGGTACGAGGCTCTGGCGGGCCAGGTACTCCCGACACTGTTCCAGGGCCTGAGGATGGCTTCGCACGTGGGTGATTGCCTCCCGCGGGGAGCCCTCCGGCGGCCGAGCCACGACCAGGTTGTGGCGCACCGGATACAGAATTTCCGCCGAAGCCTTGAAGTCGTAGTTCAGCAAAAGGTCGTTGATGCCGGTGACCGCGCCGCCCAGCGAGTTCTCCACGGGCACCATGCCGAACTCCGCCTCGCCGGCATCCACCGCGGCAAAGAGTTCGGCAAAGCTGCGGCAGGGCACCGTCCGAATCCCGGCGTCCTCTCCAAAATGCATGAGGATGGCCGCATGGGAATAGGCACCATGCTCGCCTTGAAAGGCCACTCTCATCACATCCCCCCATGCCTGCGCATCTGGTCTTCCACCCACTGGTTCAGCTGTTGCATGTCCACCGGCGGCAACTCCGACTGGTCGGGGCGCAGTTGCACTGCCTCCTTCAGGTACACGTGATGGATTGCGTCCTGGCTGCGGTCCGTGTTCCAGTGCAGAAGGATGCGGATGCACCTGGGAAGACTGTTCGGAACCACCATTTCATGCCCGCACAGCAGCGGCACGGACATCCAGCCCAACTGACGGGCCGCGGTCGCAGGAAACACGGCGTTCAGATCCGACGTGGTCGTGAAAATACCCGAGGCCACGTCCACCGGCTCGATTCCGTTCAACCGGATCATCAAGGCCAGGAGTTGGCGCGTGGCCGCCAAGATCTCGCGGGCTTCGTTCTCGACTACTGTGGTGGCGCCGCGCACGCCTCTGCAAACAATCATGATTGGATTTCAGGCCGAAAGAAGCGGTATACCGCGGCGAGTAAAAAAAAAAGCGATCCAATTCTGGACCGCTCCTGCGCCTCCTGGTTGTCCGGCATCAGTTGACCTGTGCACAACTCCCTGGTTCGCGGTGCGGCCCCGTCCCTGCAAATCGGTAATAGTAATAGTTGCTAAACGAGAAGGTGCGCGCCAATCCGGCACCACCGTGGGCGGCGCGATCGCTGGTTTGACCGGCGGACTTGTTAATCCGCGACACAATCGCATTGCTCATGCGGCCAGACTACCCGATCCAAGGCCTCGTTGTCAACTCAGGAGCGCGTCGGCCGTGCGACTCAACTCCAGCAGGTCCTGCCCCGTGACATCCACCATGCGACGATCGAAAGGGGTGAGTTGAAGGCCTGAGACCACCTCGATTTCCCCGTCCCGAACCCTCACCGGAAAACTGAAGACCACCCCGGACGGAGTGTCGTACTGCCCTTCGCCCACGATGGCCATGCTGGTGGTCCGATCGCCGCCGGTGCCCAAGTGCCAATCCCGCACGTGGTCGGTAACGGCCACGGCCGCGCTGGCCGCGCTGCTGGCTCCCCTGACCTCAATGACTTCCGCGCCGCGGTTCTGGATCCTGGGTATGAATTGCTCTTCCATCCAGGCCTGATCCGAAAACAAGGGCCAGTCCCTGTGCCCGTCGATCGTGGCATGGGCCAGGCACGGGTACTGCGTGGCGCTGTGATTGCCCCAGATGGCCACGTCCGCAACCTGGTCGGGCCGCACGCCGGCTGTGCGCGCAACCAGGCTCACCGCCCGGTTGTGGTCAAGGCGCGTCAGGGCCGTAAACCTTGAGGACGGAATGTCCGGTGCATGGCGATGGGCAATCAAGGCGTTGAGGTTCGCCGGATTGCCGACCACCGTCACCCGCACATCATCGGCGGCCCGGGCGTTCAGGGCTTGTCCCTGGCTCCGGAAAATTGGCAGATTGCTGCCAACCAGATCCGCCCGGGACTCGCCAGCCCCGCGGGGCCGGGAACCCACCAGCAGCGCGTGCTGCACGCCGTCGAAACCCTCCTCGGCGGAATCGGTCACGTCGATTCCGGCCAGCAGGGGAAAGGCACAGTCCTCCAGTTCCATGGCCACACCTTCCGCCTGGCGCATGACCGGTGGAATTTCAATCAGTGTCAGGTGAACCGGCTGACCGGCACCCAGCATCTGTCCGTCCGCGATGCGGAAAACCAGTGCATAGCCGACATTGCCGGCGGCACCGGTAACTGCCACTTTGATCGGGGCGGAAAGGGACATGTCCAGAGTGTGGTGTGAAAGGATGTGCCGGAGGGCACGATGCCGCGGCCACGCGCATCCTGCCAGGCTCCATCTTACCCCCAATCCACCGAAGGGATGAGGGTGGCGTCGTGATTCAGTGATGAGTAAAGTGCTCCCGGCCTCGGGGATAATGGTTTTCGCACAAGAAATCCACCCTGAAACAAGGAGCACCCATCGGATGCTACCACTGGAGCGCCCCGACCGTATCCAAGTCGCCTTCGACGACCACCGCCTGGTGTCCAACGCCGGCCTGCTGCTGCCGCTGACCCTGGCCCATCATCTGGGGCTGGGACCACTGGCGGACCGCCATGTCGACCTGGGGGATGCACCGGGTCGGGCGAATGCCGGAGACAAGCTGTTGACGCTGGTGGCATCGGCGCTGGCGGGTGGCGACTGCATTGACGATGCCGACGCCCTGCGCGCGGGCGGGACCGCGCGGGTGATGGGCTGTACGGTCAAGGCGCCCTCCACGCTGGGGACCTTCCTGCGCAGTTTCCGTTGGGGCCACGTGCGCCAGTTGGATCGGGTGAGCCGCGCGGTGCTGGCCCGCGCCTGGGCGGCGGGGGCCGGTCCCGGCGACGAGCCGTTGACCATCGACCTGGACTCCACCGTCTGCGAGACCTATGGGCTGGGCAAGGAGGGGGCCCGACACCACAACTACGCCGGCCAGCGGGGCTATCACCCGTTGCTGGCGGTGGCCGCCGGCACCGGCGACGTGCTGATGGCCCGCCTGCGCCAGGGCCGGGCCCACACGGCGCGCGGCGCGGCCCACTTCCTGCGCGAAACCTTCGGCCGGGTGTGTCAGGCCGGAGCCACCGGCCCACTCACGGTGCGGGCCGACAGCGGCTTCTACACCCACGGCATCGTCGCCCTCTGCCGCGACCGGAACGTCCGCTTCTCCATCACCATTCGCCAACACCAAGCCCTGCGCCAGCGCATCGAGGCCCTTCCCGAGGAGGACTGGACGCCCATCCCCTACGGGATGGAAGGAGCCGCGGACGTGGCCGAGACCACCTACACCCCCTTTGCCGACAAGGCCGACGCGGTACCCGTACGCCTGATCGTGCGGCGGGTGAAGCCCACGCCCGGCTCCCAGCTGGCCCTGTTCACCGACTACAGCCATCACGCCTTCATCACCGACCGCGAGGGCGACACGCTGGCGCTCGAGGCCGACCATCGTCGTCACGCCGAGGTGGAGCATGCCATCCGCGACCTGAAGTACGGCGTGGGCCTCAACCACCTGCCCTCGGGCCGCTTCGCCGCCAACGGCGCCTGGCTGGCGGTCCAGGTCCTGGCCCACAATCTGGCCCGTTGGACCGGGCGCCTTGGGCTGGGCCAGCCGCTGACGACCACCAAGACCCTCCGGCGCCGCTTCTTCGCCCTGGCCGGACGCATCACCCGCAAGGCCCGTCGTCTCACCTTGCATCTCCCCCAGGCCTGGCCCTGGCAAAACCCGTTCCGCGCCGCCCTGGCACGATTGCGCGCTCTGCCGCCCCCTCTCTGATCGCGCCACCTGTTTAACCCCTCACCCCATCGCCGGGCGGACCTGTGCCCGGCCGGTCCCGCCGCGTCGCCGGCTGCGGTCGGCACGCCCTTTTGGGTTGTCGATGGTGGCGCAGCACGTCAAACACCCCCTCCCAGCGCCGACACACCCGGCACCCGGCACCATCCGTTGGGCTCATACCCCTGCCCGCCAGCTTCTCAGCCTTCACACCCCGGTTCTAAAGCACCACGGCATCCGCTTCGGTGGATCTGGGCTTACGCGAACCCGGTCCCGGCTCCTCAATTCGGCGAGCACCGGATCCGTTCACCTCTCACAACCACGCCCCCGAACAGGTCTTCAGGGGCCATGTGTACGGGGCGGACCGTCCTGCGGTGTACGGATGCTGTCAGAATGTAGCGGTATTCCCCGGAACAAGGCTGCACACAACCGTGATCGAGACTTGGGGCCGTTCCCTGTTGGCCCACGTCGAACTACCCGTCGTGCGGTTCCTGCTGTGGTTGCGCCTGACGCCCAACCTTATCTCCTGGATAGGTTTGTGGCTGGCTGTGGGCACGGCCTGCTTGATTGCGGCCGGGTGGACCCGATGGGGTGGGTTGGCCTACATCCTGGTGTCCGGCCTGGACAGTCTGGACGGCCTGCTGGCCCGCAACACGGGCCGCGTGACGCGATACGGAGCCTGCCTGGACAGCACTTTCGACCGTCTGTCCGAAATCTGCGTCCTGTTGGGACTGTTGATCCATTTGCAACTTGGCGGGCCGATGCGCCTGCCGCTGAGCTGGAGCATTCCGTTGACCGCCGCGGTGATCGGGGCATCGGTGGTCGTGTCCTATGTCAAGGCCCGGGCGGAAGGCCTTGAGATTCCCGGCAAGGCTGGCTGGCTGCAACGCAGCGAACGCATCGTGTTGCTGGGCGTCGGCCTCATGCTGAATGTGGCGGATGTGGTGCTGGTCCCCATGTGTCTGGCGCTGCTGGTCACAATCGGCCAGAGGCTGCACTACGTAGCCCGCCACGATCGCGGACCTGCCCGGGGCAAATGAGGCGGCCGCGCCCGGAGTACGGTCGAATTTCGCAATGGACATCCCCGTCAGGCCCTGCGACTGCTATCGTTAAGGGTAAGGACGAGTCTGCGGGTCTCGTTTTTCTCCCTTCTTCACAGCCCCGACCCGACGTGAGAGTCAAGATTCCCACCGACCTTCTGGATGACGCCCGGAACGGCGATCCCGATGCCTTCAACCAACTTTTCGATCTGTGCTCGGGCCACATTTTCCGGTTCATCTACACGCGCATCCCCGACCTTCAGTTGGCGGAGGACCTCACGGGCAACGTGTTTCTCAAGGTCTACGAAGCCATCAACAGAGGACAGCCGTGGAAGTACACGTTTACCTCATGGCTCTACACCATTGCCAACAACCAGATTCGTGACCACATCCGCCGGGACGTGCGGGCCGCGTTCTTCCCCATCGACACGCACATGAACCTGCCTTCGCGCGAACCGGACCCGTTCCGCGCCACGCGGGATTCCCTGGATGCCGAGTCCCTGCGGGCGGCCATTGCGCGCCTACCCGACTCCCAGGCTCAGGTAATATCCCTGCGCTTCCTTGAGGGCTACGGCGTCAAGGAAGTGGCGGCGATCATGGGCAAAACCGAGGTGTCCATCCGGGCGATGCAGTTCAGAGCCATCAAGGAACTCAGGGCCGCCCTGGCGCGGGACCTGGGTTGACCAAGGAGCATCGATATGCCCCCGTTCGATCACCAATCCGAGTTTCCCCGGCTGTCGGAGGAAGATGTCCGCATTGGCACGTTGTTCGACAAAGCCGATCACCTGGCAGGCAACAGTGAGCTTCAGGATCGGTATCTGGGGTCCCTTGCGGCCGCCGACCGCGCTGTCGTCGAGGAGAGCCTGATCATCGCCAACGCACTGCGGCTGCTGGCCCAGGAGACCACCCCTGCCATGTCGGGCCGGGCGCGCGCGCGGGTCCAACGCATGCTGTACGGCGACCTGGACCCGATTGCCGACGACGGCATCCGGGACGCAGGGCAAGCCGATGAAGGCTCCATGTCCGGACTCTGCTTCAACACCGAAGACCAGAACCTCTGACTGCGTGGTCTCCCGGCCGGGCGCGATGCCTGCCCGGAAACCGCAAATATTGCGCCTGCCGCCTGGCCGCCGCTACAATGTGCGGTCCCGTTCGAGTGGGCCGGGCGGCACGGCGCGCCGCCGTCCGATTTGACCCCATGGGCTTGCAGGCATGTTCGATTCGCTGAGCCAAAGACTTCAGAACACGTTCGACGCCCTGTCGCGCAAGGGACGCCTGGACGAGAAGGACATTACGGCCGGCATGCGCGAAATCCGCATGGCGCTGCTGGAGGCGGACGTCAACTACCGGGTCGTCAAGGACTTCACCCAGCGCATCCGGGAACGCGCCACCGGGTCCGAAGTCCTGCAGAGCCTGACCCCCGGCCAGCAGGTGGTCAAAATCGTGCATGCGGAGCTGATCGCCCTGCTGGGCGAACCGGCGCCGCTGAACTTTGCCGGCCAGGCTCCCCATGCCCTGGCCCTGGTGGGTCTGCAGGGCGTGGGCAAAACCACGATGGCGGCCAAGCTCGCCGTGCACCTGCGCAGACGGGGCCAGACTCCGCTCCTGGTGGCCGCGGACGTGCAGCGGCCGGCTGCGATCGATCAGCTTGAGACCCTGGGCAGGCAGATTGATGTTCCGGTGTTCGCCCAGCGCGAAGGTGCCCGTGCACCCGCCATCGCGGCCCGCGCCATGAAGTTCGCCCGAAGCAAGGCGCATACAGTCTGCATCCTGGACACGGCCGGCCGCACCCAAATCGACTCCGTGCTGATGGCGGAGCTCGCCGAGATCAAGGATCGGGTCAATCCGGCCGAGACCCTGCTGGTTGTGGACGCCATGACTGGCCAGGAAGCCGTCAATGTGGCGGAAGGCTTCCAGACCAGCATGCCCCTCACTGGGTTGATCATGACCAAGGTGGATGGCGATGCCCGCGGAGGCGCCACGCTCAGCGTGCGTCAGGTAACCGGGGTTCCCGTGAAATTCATGGGGACCAGCGAGCAGATGGACGGTCTCGACGTGTTCGAGCCCGAACGGATGGCCAGCCGCATTCTGGGCATGGGGGATGTTCTTACCCTCATCGAGAAGGCCGAGCAGTTTCTGGACGACGAGCAGAGTGAACGGCTGGGCGACAAAATGGCCCGCGGCCAGCTCGACTTCGAGGATTTCCTCGACCAGTTGCGCTCGCTCAAGCGGATGGGCAGCCTGTCCGACCTTCTGAAACTCCTGCCGGGCGCCCGGAATCTGCTCGCGGATGTTGACGAAGAGGACATGGAGCACGGCCTGAAGCAGAGCGAAGCCATCGTCAACAGCATGACACTGCAGGAACGGCGCAACCCCAGCGTGCTCAACGGCAGCCGCCGCCGCCGCATCGCGGCCGGTAGCGGCACGCGCGTGCAGGATGTGAACGACCTCCTCAAGCGCTTCCGCGAGGCTCAGGGCATGATCAAGGAGATGTCGGGAGGCGGCCGCGGCCGCCAGCGTGGCCGCACGCGGCAAATGAAGCGGCTGATGGCGGGGCAGGATCTCCGCTGACACCAACAACCCTCAGGAGACCCCTACACAGTGGTTCGCATTCGACTGGTGCGCAAAGGCACCAAGAACAAACCGACCTACCGCATCCTGGTCGCGGATCAACGCAAGGCCACCAGCGGCAGTTTCATCGAGAACATCGGGCACTTCAATCCGCGCACCGAACCGGAAACCATCGTGGTGGACGTGGAACGGGCCAACCACTGGATTGCCCGCGGCGCGCAGCCGACACCGGCTGTGCAGCGTCTGCTGAAGGCGGCCGCCGCCGAGGCCGCGCCCGCGACCGAAACGGACGAACATGTCGAAGCCTGACGTGGACGGCACCATCGACCGCATTGGCCAGCTCGTAACCTGGGTCGCCTCGACCCTGGCGCAGCATCCGGACGATGTCGAGGTGGAGGCGCACCAGTACGACCAAGACCTGGAATTCAACCTGCTGGTGCATCAGGAAGACATGAAGTTCATCATTGGACGCAACGGAGACAACATCCGTGCCCTCCGGGCCCTGGTCAAGGCGTCGTCAACCAATCCACACGCCCATGTCGCCCTGCATGTCGACTCCTGGCAGGAAATCGGGGATGGCCTGACCCCGACCGAACGCGGGCAGGACGACCAGGCCTGAACCGCCCCGTTCCGGTGGCCGCCAATGGCTGCTCCCTATCCCGACGACCACTTCGTCGTTGGACGCGTCGAGAAGCCCCACGGCATCAAGGGCGAGGTCGGCATACGCGTTATCACCGACAACCACGGACGGTTTGCCCCACAACAGATCCTGTACAGCACCCACGGGCAGAGTCCGCTGACGGTCCTGTCCACGCGACGCCACAAGCAGGCGCTGCTCGTGCGATTCGCCGAGGTTCGGGACAGAACAGCCGCCGAGTCCCTGCGCGGCGCCTGGCTTTCCGTACCGGAAGCGGAGGTGCCGCCGCCGGAGCCGGGAACCTGGTGGATTCACGACATTGTCGGTTCATCCGTCACCACCGATGCCGGCCTGTACCTGGGTGTGGTGACCAAGGTGGCCGCAACCGGAGCCAACGATGTCTGGGAAGTGTCCCCGGCTCCGGATCTGGGACTCAGCCAGCCAATTCTGCTGCCTGCCATCCGAGAGGTGGTGACCGAGGTGGACATCCCCGGACGATCGGTAATCGTGCACCTGCTGCCGGGTCTGCTGCCCAAGTAGGATAAGATTCAGATCAAACCAAACAGGGACCGCCCGCGCAGCAGCCGGTCGGGTGCCCTGCCACGCCATGGAAGCAATCATCGATGATAGGCGTAGTCCTAGCTGGCGGCAGCGGGAATCGCCTGTGGCCTCGCAGTCGGCAGCAGACGCCCAAGCAGTTTGACGATCTGCTCGCGCAGGGGGAATCGCTGTTGCAAGCGACCTGTCGTCGGATCTCGCCCCTGCTGCCGTCGGAGCGCACATGGGTGGTAACCGGCCGCAGCACCTCCCATTTGGTCCGCCGACAGCTTCCGCACCTTGACCGGGCGCGGATCCTGTCCGAGCCGGCAGGCCGCAATACGGCCCCCGCCGTCGCCTGGGTGTTGGCACATTTGCCGGCGGATACGGACAGCGAGATTGCGATCTGGCTGCCTTCGGACCACTGGATCCAGGACGAAGTCGCTTTCTGCCAAGCCTTGACCCGCGCGTCCGAGCTCGCGGCGGACGGCTCCCTGGTGTTGCTTGGCGCCGTACCCGACCATCCGCACACGGGATACGGGTACATCAGGTTGGGCGCCCCGCTGGTCCCAGCCAGCACCCCTCCCGCCGCGCGGGTGCACAGCTTCCGCGAGAAGCCGGCCGCCGCGGCGGCCGCGCGCCTGCTCGCACGCGGCGACTGCCTCTGGAATTGCGGCATCCTCGTCAGCCGCGTCGACAGCCTGCGCCACCGTCTGGCACAATGCGCTCCGCACCTGCTGGAGGCGGCCCGCGATCCGGGTCCGAACGGCGAAACCTGGAAGGCATTGGAGCCATGCAGCATCGATCAGGTGGTCATTGAACAGGCCGCCGACTGCACGGTGGTCCATCTGGAGACGGGCTGGACCGACCTGGGCAGCTGGGATGCACTCGAGCGCATACTGGAGAAGGACGGGGATGCCAATGTCGTGGTCGGCGACAGGGTCGTCACCGTCGACAGCCAACACAACATTGTCTTCGCCAACGGACGCCTGGTCGCAATGGTCGGCGTTCAGGACTTGGTCGTCGTGGATACCCCCGATGCCCTGCTGGTGGGACGCAAGAACCACATGCAGTCCGTCAAGTCCATCATTGCAGCAATCGAAGAATCAGGCCTCGGTGGAATGACATGATGCGTGTTTCCGATTCGCGGGTGAGGGGTTTTGTGCGGCCCCTCATCAAGTATGTGGTTGTCATCGCCTTCAGCCTGGCTGCCGGCATCGCCCTGGCGTGGTACGCGTGGCCCGTCCAGTGGCAAGGCGCGCTGCCGGCCGATCTGCTTGGCGCCTACAAAATCCTGATTGTCAACAGCCTGGCCGAAGACCAGCAGATCAGCGGTTCGGACTCGCTGTCCCCCGGCGCGGCCAAAATTCTGGGCTACATGGCATCGGATCCAAGACTGGCGGTCAACGAGGCGCTGGGCCTGCTGCGCGCCGACGGAAGTGCCGGTCTGATCCTGGACGACGGCGAGCAGGCATTGATCGAAGCCAATCTCCTGGCCTTGCAGGGCGTGCTCATCGATGGCCCGCAGACGCCGGACGGGAGCGCCTTGCCCGTTTCGGAAGGAAGTCCGCCTTCGGAACTGGTCAGGGACAACCGTTTCATTCAGTTGTTTTCACTGTTGAGCAGTTTGGTCCTGGTCGCGGGCCTGTTGTTTGTGGCCTGGCGCTTGATTGCCCAGGAGGCGGCTGCGGGAACGGAAGGCGAGGCGGTGGCCAGCCTGCACTCCGAGGTCGATCTGGGTGCAGGCGGCGGTCTTCGAAACCAATTCGGGAAGTTCACCGGATTCATGGCACGGGTCCGCACCCGGTTGCGCGATGTAGGCCTGACCCGGTTTGGGACCGAGGACTCGGCCTCGGCGGACGAGGCCGCGGAGTTGGAGGACCCAGAGTATCAGGAGTACCGGGAACCGCGTCCCCGACGCTGAAATCCGGAGGGGCCAAACGGATTGGCCCCCGCCTCAACGGCAACGGAGCCGGGCATCCATGTCCAGCAGAAAGCGGTCCGTCATGGTCGCGATATAGGCGCCGACCACGGCTCGCCGATCCCGGCTGTCCAGTTCGCCCCGCCAAGCCGGCGGCAACTGCGCCGGCTCCGACACCAGCACCGCAAACACACGGCGAATGGCGTTCACCCCCTCCATGGCACGGACCCGCACCTTGCAGGTCCGGTAGAAGTTGACCGTCAGGAACCGCCGCAACTCGCCGTACATGGATTCCAACTCGGCATCCAGACACACCAAGGGCCGATCACCGCACCGCCGCACGTCGGCAAGACTGCGAATGTTGCAGCTCTGCAGGTTTCTGACGGTGGCTTCCACGCAGTCGCCGATGGCCTGGCCCACCAGTGCGGTGATCAGCACCTTGCGCGAAGTCGAGGAGTCCAGGTCGGCCTCCTCCAGTTCACGGCTTGCAGCATGCGCCTGAATGCGCCGGTACACGTCCAATTCCCTGATGGCCCCGGCCAAGCGTTGGCCGTTCCCGTCACCAAAGCGCATCAGGTCGTCCAAATCGCTTGAGTTGTAGGCAATCTCGTCGGCCAGGTTGCTGATCTGGGCCTCCAGCGACGCAGCTTCCCAAGGTCGCAGGCCTTCCTCTGCCACCCGTTCAACCTGGCGGACCGACGGCGCGGACCCGTGCTTGAGAATGCCTTCCCTAACCTCGTACGTGAGGTTGAGGCCGGGCCGGGCCGGTCGCCGCCGTTCCCGCACGTCCAGCAGTTCAAACGTGAACAGGTTGTGGTCGAAGCCACCGACATCGGACAACAGTTCGTTCAGGGTCTGTTCCCCTTCGTGTCCGAACGGGGGGTGTCCCAAATCGTGGGCAAGGCATATGGCCTCGACCAGATCCTCGTTGAGGTTCAGCCGACGCGCAACGGAACGACCTATTTGCGCCACCTCCAGACTGTGCGTGAGCCGCGTCCGGACATGGTCGCTGCCAGGCAACGGCTGCACCTGGGTCTTGTGGGCCAGACGGCGAAAGGCGCGCGAGTGGACAATCCTGTCCCGGTCCCGCTGAAAGCATGTGCGCCACTCGTCGACCGCCTCCGGCTGGACGCGACCACGGCTGTGCAGGCTGCACACGGCATACGGGGCCAGCGTCGCGAGCTCCCTCCGTTCCAGGCACTCCCGATCCACCAGGGCCGGCCGGACCACGGCAGCCCCTCCCTGCGTCGGCATCAACGCGGCCTGCGGTGCATGGCAATACTTTCCCCGCCATCGATAAACAGCAGCGATCCGGTGACGAAGTCCGAATCAATCAGGAAGCGTACGCCGCGCACGATGTCATCGGGTGTTCCCCATCGGCCCAGCAGCGTCGCGTCCGCCACGCGCCGGCGGGCATTCGGAGACAGGTCGGGCTGGGGCAGCACCGGCCCCGGCACAAGGCCATTGACCCTGACCCTGGGCGCGAGTTCGAGTGCCAGCTGCCGGGTGAGGGCCTCCAGGCCGGCCTTGCCTACGGCGTGGGCGGTCAATCCGGTTCTGGGCTGACGCACGATGGTGTCCAGAAGATTGATGATGGAGGGCGCGGACGACTCCAGCAACAGAGGCAACAGTTCATTGCAAACGTACACGCACCCGTCGATGGACGCACGGGTCACGCGATGCCAGGAGGCATAGTCCGTCAAGGGGAACGCATCGAACTCCCAGGGACTGGCGGAGTTGATGCAGATGTCCAGGCCGTCCCCCCGGCGGTGCAGATGGTCCCGAAGGCTGTGCACATCCCGCAGCCGGGTCACATCGCACCGCACCGCGGAGGCTCCCGCATCGATGGCCTGCAACTCGGCCAGGGTGGCCCGCGCCTGCCGTTCGGCCCTCAGCCAGGAAAAGGTCACGCTGGCCCCGGCGCGAGCCAAATCCAGACAGATGCGACGCCCGATGCGGTGCGCTCCGCCCGTCACCAGCACCCTCCGTCCGGCCAAGGACATTGTCGAGGGTTCAGGTGAATCAGCCATGGTTGAAACCAGTTGGGACAGGCGCATCCTCCGACTACGGGATTATCACACATGGATGCCTGACTCACAGGAGTGGGAAGGGAGATCCTTGGCTCCGTCCCCGCCCGGCCCGGACCGTCCCGTTTGGGGAATGAATCGGCTGCGGCCTATAATTGTGTCCCGCCAACCCATTCTCCGCGCCCTCGGCAGTCACACCACCACCCGTACCAACAATGGACAACAATCCCTTGCCCTCCGCCGGGCAGGTCACCGTCTCCGACGGCATCCAGGGCGCACAGGACCTTGCTGCCGCTGCGTCCCAGCCCAAGCCGCAGGCTGCGGATGCCACAGCGCAACCAGCGGATCCGGAGCCGGTCAAACGGCCCAAGCAGAAGAAGAAGATCGTAACCCTGGCCGTCGGAGACAGACGCGACGGGACCGTTACCCGCGTTACGGACCGCCAGGGCGCCTGGGTCGATATCGGAACGGGCAAGGAAGGGTTTCTCCACAAGAGCCAGTTCCTGCCGTATCTCCGTTACAACAAAGAGAAACTCGAGGCTTTTCAACCTTCGAGGCACCTCAAGCGCGGCGACCGGATCCATGTCTGGATCCACAAGCTGAACCGGGAGACCAACAAGATTGATCTGACGCTGATCCGGCCGGACTACAAGTCCATCAAAAACCTGAAGATCGGCGAACAGCGTCACGCCGTGGTCAAGGCCGTCATTGATGCCGCAGCCTTTTGCGACATCGGTTCCGACAAGGACGGCTTCCTGCCGGTGAGCCGCCTGTCCCAGGAACGGGTACAGGACATCCATGCCGTCGTCAAAGTCGGCGACGAGTTCGATGTCTGGGTCACCGAAATCAGCATGCCCAAGGAAAAGGGCAGCAAGTGGCAGATTGCCGTCAGCAAGCTGTCGCCCGATGTCAAGCTAATCTCCGATCTGCGCCGAGGAGCCCGCATCAACGGTACCGTCAAGGACCTCAACGACCGGGGCGCCCTGTTGGACGTCGGCGTCGGCGTCGACGCCTTCATGCCCTTGGACGAAATCGATCATCACCATGTCGTGAATGCCGCCGACGAGCTGGAGGTCGGCCAGGAAGTTGAAGTCATGATTCTCATGGTCAGTTCCCGGCGCAGGAGACTGGATGTAAGCCGCCGCCGACTCCTGGATGCGCCGGACGACGAGGAGATCGAGGATCCCTTCGGCACCAATGACGCCCCGCCGATGAATGCAATGGAACTGGCCTTCATGAAAGCGCAGCAGGGACAGGGGTCGCGGAAGGGGCGCAAGGGCCGCAAGCGGAAAGATCAGGTGTCCAATTCCGAGCAACTGGACATCATTACACGCACGCTGCAGTCGGGCGACTGACACCTTCCGCACCCCGGGCATCCGCTCCATCCACCGGCCGTGAACGTCATGTAGGCATCCGCTTCCGTCAAGCACGCTGGGTGGCGTGCATCCATTCCACCCCTTGTTCTGGTCAGTTGACACAACAATGCCGTCCTACATCGCACCTGATGAACAAGACGAACCATCCGTCCTATTCGCTTCCCACCCCTCCGCACAAGATTTCCCATCCGGGTCGTGTACCCGGGTAGTCCCTGCCAGTGAGAATCGAAGGCGCGGCGGAGCCACGTTCTGCGTGGTTCTGGATTTTCCGGTCCTCAGGGAACACCTGTCCCGCGATCAGGTAGGGGACCTGATCACCGCATTCAGCCTCAGGGTCTGCCGCAGCTACCTCCTGTCGTCCGCCAAGGGCGTCAGTGCCTTGACCGATTCCCTGGTTGCACTCCATGTGTACCTGGGATACATCCGCCGCGACTACCCCCACATCCAATTGGAGGGCACCGCCTCGGTGGCGGAGGTGCGGGCCCGTGAATTGAAAGTGGCCTGGACCGACGGAACCTGTCACGTGGTGACGGGACAGGCGACCGCAGACGTGTTCCCCACCGGTTCAGCGCCCACCGGCGGTCTGGCCGGCGGGCCGAACCGGCTCCTCCCCGGAACCTACCAAGGCGACCTGGCCCCGGGCCAAGGATGCCTTCTGGCCACATCCGACTGGTTGGCCACCAACGAAACCCAGACCACTGCCGAGGCTGCCAAGCAGACCCTGGCCACCGCGGTAACCGACTTGGCAGACGGCACGCGGCCGGAGCGAGCGGACTGGTTTGCAGCCCAGTCCCGCCGTCAGGGGGCCCCGGGACTTCTGATCGCAATCCCGATACCGGTCTCCGCTCCCCAGCCCGACCAGGCCGACAAACTCCGGTTTGTGGCTCCAGCGCATCCGGACGCGACACGGGAACAAACACGACCGGACCCCATGCCGGCAGCCGGGATGATGGCATCCGCGCCCGAAGCCAAAGAAACCCCGGAGCCAACCGATTTCGAGATGTCCGAACCGAAGGTCATCCTGGCCTCGGCCGAACTGGAGGCTCCGGCGGTACCCCGAAATCCTGCAGCAAAGTCGGACGCCAATCACGGTGAGGACAGGGAGCGGGAACCGGAACCCGCGGCCGTCCTGCAGTCAGCGCTGGACACGCACGGCCACGGACCGCATGCGGGAGACGGCTGGTTTGGAGGAGGCGGCCGGTTCCTGCGCGCCGCGGGCCAGAGACTAAAGGTGTGGTTCGGCGAGGCATTTCCCGACCCGAATGCCGAGACCCAAGCCGGTACGCAACCCGCAGCCATCGCGGAGCCATCCGCAGAGAGTCCGCGCGCCGCGGTGGTTTCGCCCCACACCGTGCCGGCAACCGCACCGGGTCCCGGCCCATCGGTTGCCCTCCCCAACCTCCAGGAGATCTACCACACGCTTCAGGAGCGTCAACCCAGACGGAGGATTCCGAAGTCGTGGTCGGCCATGTTGCTTCTGTGCCTGCTGATAACGGTGCCGGCTGCCACCTATTTCGCGTATCGCATCAACGAGCCCACGGGCAGCCAGGATGATCCGGTGGCCCTGGCCCTGATCCAACAGCAGGTGGAGAAGGCGGATGCGCTGCTGGGACGCGAGCAGTACGAAGCGGCCCAGGAGCAACTGCAGCAGGCCCGCGAACTGGCCCAAAGCATTCAGGAGACGCAAGGGCCGTCACCCGGCCTGAACGCCCTCCAGCTGAAGATTCTGGAACTTTGGGACGATGCCTTCCAACGCATTCCGCTGCTGGGACTGACCGAGCCCCTGTTGACGTTTGGGCGCGACCACCCTCCGGCACGCATGGCGATCAACTTCCAGGACCTGTATGTCCTGGCCAGCGATCACCGAACGGTTACCAAATACCGGCTGGACTCCCTGCGCCGGAAGGAGGGGGGAGCTCCCCAGGAGATACTGAGCCAGGACACTGTCATCGACGGCGTCACGGTCGGCAAGATCGTGGACATGGCGTTCCAACCGACCAAGACCGCGCACAGCGACAAGCCCAGCCTGTATCTCATCGACGAAGACCGTCACCTGTTCCAGTACAACGACACGGATCTCATCTCCCATGTGACCCTCGGCAGCAGGAATGCATGGATCAGTCCGGTCCAGATTGACTTCTACTCGAACCGGCTCTACGTGGCCGACAGCGGCCACGGACAGATTTGGCGCTACAACCTCAACCAGGCCGTCGTGCAAGAAGAGCCCTGGCTGCCGGAACCGATCGATCTGAGCGGTGCGGTCGGCATGCACGTGGGCGACAACATCTGGTTGTTGTTCGACAACAACACCGTGGTATTGCTGGGACGACAGGATTCCGGCAACCAAGCCAACATTCAGTTGCCCTTTGCGGTGCACGGGGCTGTGGGCTTCAACAGTCGGTTTGTCGACCTTGAGGCCGACACGGAACAGAACAACTACATGCTGCTGGTGGATTCCGGACGCGGCAGCATCCTGGTGCTGGACCCCAACACGGGCGCGTTTCGGCACCAGCTTGTGCCCCCCAACGGCATGGAGGAATCCTTCGACGGCCTCCTGGATGTATTCGTCCACAGGGACACCATGTACATCCTGACTGCCCGCGCCCTGTTCGAGCATGCCTTCAACCCCTGAACAAACCGGCACCCAAGGCAGGCAGATACGGTGATAACATTATGATGTAGCGCTCCCGCCTCCCGCCTCCCGTCCCGTCCACTGTCCAACACCTCCTAGCTACCCTCAATCCGCCGACCCGGCCTTGTACAGACAGGTCACGGGCCGGTTTGTCCACTTGTTGGCCAGTCTCTACCCCCGCTGCTTCCCAGGATTGTCAGGCGGCGCTTGAACATCCGGGTTTCCACGCGCCCCAGGCTAAATCCCACCGTTTGCCATGGACATGTCGACCGACGCCGTTACCGGGCCTCCTGCCCAACTGTCCCAACCCCGACGACTGGTCTGGCGCGGTGGCTTCGCCGCCTTGAGTGTGGTCCTGGCCGTCTGCGTCTACATTGTCGGCAGGCCCGTGTTCAACATGGCCTATGAGGAAGCCGTGAACACGACCACGGTCACGATTCACGTACCGGAACCGTCCAACGGGGCCCCTGCCCCTGCCGAAATCGCGCCTGCCACGGCACCGGAAGCCGCCAACCCGTCACAGCCGGAGGTTCCGGCATCGCCGCCCCCCCTTGACCGGGAACCGGTCTTCGCCACCGTGCAACGGGAAGATCGCCTGAACATCCTGTTGTTTGGTTTCGACACCCGCGCGGAAGACACCTCCGCGCCGCGTACGGACACACTGATGCTCCTGAGTTGGAACCAGGAGACCAATGCGCTCGACATCCTTTCCATTCCCCGCGACTTGTGGGTTCCGGTACCCGGGTTTCCGCCGACCAAAGTCAACCTGGTCTACTCGCTCGGCGAAACCGTGCCTGCAACCGGTGGCGGCGAACGCCTCCTGGCCGACACGCTGTCCGCATTCCTGAATCAACCCATTGACCACTACGCCTGGGTGAACTTCGACGGGTTTGTCCGCATTATCGACCTCTTGGGCGGCATCGACATTTATGTCCCGTGGGCCATTTACGACGAGAAGTACCCGACGCCCGACTACGGGGTCGAAACCTTCGAACTGCCGGCCGGTCACCAGCACCTTGACGGGGTTACCACCCTCAAGTACGCCCGCACGCGCACCCAGGACGGCGACTATGGCCGAATCGGCCGGCAACAGGCCGTCATCAGCGCAGTGCTCCGTCAGGTATCCAATCCCAACAACGCCGCCGATCTGCTGGCGGCCGCGCCCAACATCATCCGCACGCTACGGGGCAACTTCGGCACCGACATGAATGTCGCCCGGATGCTGCAGCTGGCCCAGAAGGGCGCGGCCAACACCCCCCAAACGGGACGCAGGCTCATCCTGGATCGGCACCATGGCGAAGAGGCCATCTCCGAGGAAGGCATGTGGGTCCTGATCCCGGACCGAGCGACCATCCGAGCCGCGTTGTCCGACTTCTTTGGCGTTTCCGTGCAGCCGTTGCAGACACCGTCGGTGTCCGCCAACGCCGGTTCCTAGACCGTGTCCGCCGTAGGGATCGCGGCGAACCGGCTTCTGCCATGGCTGCGCTTGGTACGGCCCCAGCAGTGGACAAAAAACCTGTTCGTACTGGCCGTCCCGTTTTTTGCCGGCACCCTGCTGGAGCCCGGCGCACTGATCTCCAGTGTGGTTGCGGCAATCTCGTTTTGCCTGGCCTCGAGTGCCGCCTACGCATTCAACGATGCGCAGGATGTCGAACTGGATCGGCTGCACCCCCGCAAACGCCGGCGACCGGTCGCGGCCGGCTCCGTATCGATTCAGGCAGCCCGCATCTTCGCCGCCCTGCTGGCAGTGACCAGCCTCTCCGTGTCGGCTGCAGCCGGTGGAATCGCCACCTTGTGGGTGGCCATCTTCCTGCTGGTCAACGTCCTGTACTCGGCAGGCCTGAGGCAACATCCGGGCCTTGACATCATCATCATTGCCCTCGGTTTTCCCCTGCGGGTTCTGGCCGGCGCCGGGAACGACATCGGCAACACAAGTCCCTGGCTTTTGGCGTGCACCGGCATCACCGCCCTGCTGCTGGCCGCGGGCAAGCGCCATTCGGAACTCGGCTCCCACGGCGAGGTCGCCGTCCAATTCAGGCCGGGACTACGCAAGGTATCGCTGCGCACGACGGGCGCGGCCGTTTGGGCTTCCGCCACCGTCCTGGCAGGCGCCTATGCCCTGTATGCACTCTCAGCCTCTTCGCGCATGGCGCCCGGTTGGTCAATGGGACTCACCATTCCCTTTGCAGGCCTGATCATAGCGCTGTACCTTTGGCAGGTTCTGCGCCATCACGCCGGCGAACAGCCCGAACTCCTGCCATTTCTCTGCAAACCGTTGCTGCTGTCCCTGCTGGGATATCTGGCAGCCACCATCACAGTCATATATGGGGTGCCGATATGGACAAGGTAAGACCTGCCAACCTGCTGTTCATCCTCTCAGACCAACACAATCCCAGGGCCATGGGCAACGCCGGGAGCCCGGAGGTCCACACGCCCAACCTGGACCGCTTGGCTGCGGCCGGAACGCGCTTCAATGCAGCCTATACACCCTGTCCCATCTGCGTGCCGGCACGGGCCTCGCTGGCCACGGGCCGCTATGTCCACCAGCTTCGGACCTGGGACAACTCGATGCCGTATACGGGTTCGGTACCCAGTTGGCACCACCGGCTGCGCGAAGCGGGCCACAGAGTCGACTCCATCGGCAAACTTCATTTCAGGGATACGCGGGATGACAACGGCTTCAGCCGCGAAATCGAACCGCTGCACATTGTCGACGGGCAGGGGGACATCCTGGCCTCGGTACGACGGGATCCCCCGCGCCGCCAAGCCTGGCGCGGGGTACGCGAAGCCGGCCCGGGAAACTCGACGTATCTTGAGTACGACCGGCGCAACACCGCCAACGCCACGGCGTGGCTACAGGCGCGCGCAGAGTCGGACGAGCCCCCATGGGCCCTGTTCCTGTCCTATGTCTGTCCCCACCCGCCGTACATCGCCCCGCCCGAGTATTTCGAGTTGTACGATCCCGACCGTCTGACGCTACCCCCCGAACCCGAGGGAAGCACCCATCCGGCCCTGGCCTGGATGAGGCAGTTCTTTTCCCTTGAGGATGTGACGGAAGCCGAGATGCGACGCATGATGGCCGCCTACTACGGGGTGTGCACCTTCCTGGATGCCCAGATCGGCCAAGTGCTGGATTCCCTGACCGAGCTGGGCCTGGCCGCAAACACCCGGGTCCTGTACAGCAGCGACCATGGGGAAAGCCATGGTGCGCGCGGGCTGTTTGGAAAGTTCAGCCCTTATGACGAAACCTGTGCCGTGCCTCTCATCATGGCGGGGCCGGAGATCCCGGCCGGTCGTACCTGCGATGTGCCCGTCAACCTGGTGGACTGTTTCCCGACCGTACTGGAGGCCACGGGCATCGCGGAACGTCCGGAGGACCGGGATTTGCCCGGCCAATCGTTGTTTGGCATCTTGGCGGACGAGGCCGACGACCGCACCGTCTTCAGCGAATACCACACGGTCGGCACGGAGGATGCCTGGTACCTGTTGCGAAACCACAGGTACAAGTACGTGCACTTCACGGACCGCAGCCCGTTGCTGTACGACATGCTTCAAGACCCATTGGAACTAACCAACCTTGCCGGTCTTCCCGAACATGCGGCAAGGGTCCGGGAATTCGACCACGAGTTGCGCGCGTTGTTGGACCCGGACTCCATCAATGCCGACGCCCATGCCGACCAGGTTGCCCGCGTGGCCGCCGCCGGGGGACGGGACGCGGTATTGGCTCGGGGGGCGTTCACCAACTCCCCGGTCCCGGGCGAACAGCCGGCCTTCAGATCCTTTGCCACATAGTCCAGGCGTTCCGGGGCCGCGCAGTGGCTCCCTCAGCGGCCGGGTCGATTGGAACCGCGACGCAGGCAGGAGCAGACTGGCCACGGCCACGCGGACCGGAATGCAGATGGTGCCCATCGGACGCGCCCAGGATCCATCATCCGAATCCGATCCGGTCAAGCAGTTGGAGACCCGGCAGAATCTGATCCCCTGGCGTCTGGAACATCTATCCGAGCGGCGCGCCGAACTCGAATGGCGTTTGCCACTGTCACATCAGGGTCAATACATCATCGCGGCGGAGCGGTCTTGAACGGAAGGCGGATTATGGCCGCGCCTCCCTGGCCGAACCGTTGCCATCCAACGCTTGGGGGACCGTTCCGCCCGCCGACCTCAACGGCAGGGTCCGACCACGCCAGCGGATCGGCTGCCACAAAGACCACTGCATCCCCAGTGCCCTGCCCTTGCAGCCGGACAGGGCCGTCACCGCCTGATCCTCCGTTTGGGCGTCACCGGTTCAGTGACGCCCAAATCCGCGCCTGGATTGTGGCTGCAGGAGCCGCCATCCCAAAGCAGGCGGCACTCGGCTGTACCGGCCTACACCCTGGGTTGCGAATCCCTGGAAGTCACCTTGGGCAGCTTCAAGGGCAGGTCCAGAGGCAGGGGCCGCGGCTCCGACTGCGGATCGCGCTTGGCCCTGCTCACCCAGACCGTGTCCACATTGGGTTCCAAGGCCGCTTCAATCACCTGATCGACATCGTCGACCAGGACAAACTTCAGCTTGCGGCGAATGGCTTCCGGGATGTCGGACAGGTCTGCCTCGTTGCGTCGGGGCAGCAGGATGGTGGTCAGGCCCAGTCGTTCGGCGGCCAGGACCTTTTCCTTAATGCCTCCCACGGGCAACACCTTGCCGCGCAGGGTGATTTCCCCCGTCATGCCAACCTGCTTGCGTACCGACCGCCGGGTCAACAGGGATGCCAGCGACGTGGCCATCGTAATGCCGGCGCTCGGCCCGTCCTTGGGGATGGAACCAGCCGGAATGTGAACGTGAATGGAGTGGTTGGAGAACATGCCGGGTTCGATACCCAGATCGCGGGCACGGGAACGGATGAAGCTCAAGGCCGCCTGGCCACTCTCCCGCATGACGTCCCCCAACTGGCCCGTAATCTGGAAGGCCTGCTCGCCAGGCATGATGATGGACTCAATGAACAGCACGTCGCCGCCGGTCATGGTCCAGGCCAGGCCGGTGGCCACACCCGGCATGTCGGTGCGGTGGGAGAGTTGCTCGCTGTGGTACTTGGGCTTGCCCAAATGCTCCATCACCTGGTTCTTGCGGATCCGCGTAGTGCCGGAACCGGAACCGGTGGCAATGTCCGTGGCAGTCTTGCGACAGAGCTTGGCAATGTTGCGCTCCAATTCGCGGACCCCGGCCTCGTTGGTATAGCCGCGCACGATGGTTTGCAGGGCGCCTTTCGTGAAGCCGATTTCGTCCTCGTGCAGGCCGTTCTCCCGAACCTGGCGCGGCAGCAGGTAGTTCTGCGCGATCTTGACCTTCTCCTCCTCCGTGTAGCTGCTCAACTGGATGATTTCCATCCGATCGGCCAGGGCCGGCGGAATGGCCTCCACCATGTTGGCGGTCGTGATGAACATCACGTTGCTCAGGTCGAACGGCACGTCGAGGTAGTGGTCGTTGAACTCCCGGTTCTGCTCAGGATCCAGCACTTCCAGCAGGGCACTGCTGGGATCGCCGCGGAAGTCCGAACCCAGCTTGTCCACCTCGTCCAACATGAAGACGGGATTGTTGGTTCCGCACCGCCGCAGGTTCTGGATGATGCGCCCCGGCATGGCCCCCACGTAGGTGCGCCGGAAGCCCCTGATTTCGGCCTCGTCGCGCACGCCGCCCAACGCCAGGCGCACGAATTGCCGCTTCATGGCACGCGCAATGCTGATGCCCAGACTGGTCTTGCCCACGCCGGGCGGCCCCACAAAGCACAGGACCACCCCTTCGCGCTCCCTGCGGATCTTGTCCCACAGGTTCGCTTCCTCGTGCTGTTCGGACCGCCGGGTCTGGCGCAGCTTGCGCACCGCCAGATACTCGAGGATGCGGCTCTTGATGTCCGTCAGGCCGTAGTGGTCCTCGTTGAGGACGCGGCGGGCCCGGCGCAGGTCCAGGCTGTCGGACGAACTGTTGTTCCAGGGCAGGCCGACCAGGGTTTCGATGTACGACTTGATCACGGAGTATTCGGCTGCCTGAATTGGCACCCGCCGCAGCCGGTTCAACTCGCGCGTCGCCTCCTCCGTAGCCGTGGGCGGCATGTTCGCCTCGGCGATGCTGGCCTCCAGTTCCTTGATGTCCACCATCTGGTCATCTTCGTCGCCGAGTTCCTTGTTGATGACCTTCATTTGTTCGCGCAGGAAGAACTCCCTTTGGGAGCGTTCCATCTCGCCCTGGGCCTGGGACTGGATCTGCTGTCCCAGCTCCATGATCTTGATTTCCTGGTCCAGGACGCCCAGCACGATGCGCATCTTCGCCGCCGTGCTGTCCTCGCCCAGAATCTGCATGCTCTGCTCCACCTCCATGGGCAGGCTGCCGGCAATCAGATAGGTGAACTGCAAGGGGGAGCGGGTGTCCAACGCCATCTCGGCCACTTCGCTGGGCGTCTGGCGGTCGAGTTCGGCATATTCCCGGTAGCGGGTGCGCAACAGCCGCACCAGCGCCGTCATTTCCTCCCCTTCCTCAACCGTTTCCGGATGTGCTTCCACTTCCGCCCGCAGATACGGGTCCAGCTGGCTCCAGGAAGTGACTCGGACCCGGTCCAATGCCCGTACCAGCACGCGCAGGACACCGTCCGGCGCCCTCATCACCTTGTGGATGACCGCGACCACGCCGACACCGGAAATTTCGTCCGGGCCGGGTTCCTGGTCGTCGGATCGGGAGGCCACCAGCACGACATGGCGCTGGGTGGGCATGTTGTCGCGGATGATGCGCAGACTGCGGGGCTGCCCCATGGTCAGGGGTATCCACATGTACGGATACACGACCAGACCCTGAAGGGGAATGACCGGCAGATCCTTCAGGTGATCCGCCTCCCCCTCCGACACTTCGGGGTCTCCCAGATTCCTGATCTCGTCCGATTCATACAGAACCTCTTCCTGATCCGAGTGGTTGTCTACCCGTTCGTCATCCATCTGGGGGCTGTCCACCTTCTGCGCCAGGCAAGCGGTTCCTGCCTTGGAAAAGCGAGTCTAGCACAGGGATTCGCCGGAATTTCGGCCGACAGCGAACCTTAACGGAACACATACACAGGCCTCCGGTCCGATCCGGGAATCCGGCAACCGACACCACGGCTCCCTGTCGTGGACCAGGTAGATGATGGTTCAAGTACGGGAACAACGAAGCAACACCGGAACCCGGCTTCCCCGCACCGAGGAAAAAGGTCCGCCGTCGGGGATCCGGTCCCCGTCCCTGCCGGTATCGATGGACAAGCCCACCATTCCGGTTCCGGCCGGAACGTCTGAGCCGACATCACGGTGGTTTGGACCGACATTCGTCAAATCGCTGGTCTCGCAAAATCGGGTTTGACATCGGGACCGAATTGGATTGCCAAGAATTTGATCTGTTTTTTGGCCCTGGGGCCAAACGGAACATAGAATCGCCGTATTGGGTCCGCGGCAGTCCGGCAGTCAATGCATCAATGGCCATTCACGATCGGCGATACAAGCGCATCCTGACCAATGCCCTCTTCGCCTACGACGTGGCGCGGTTGCTGGCCGGCCGCTTCGGCCTCGGAACCGTCGTCCGCCAGTCCCTGCGGCCGGGTCCCACCAGTTCGGTCAAGGAAACCGACCACGAGCGCATTACCGACAGCGCCTGGGCCTTCGACACCGAACGGCAGCACACTGTCATGATGATCGTCGAGGTCCAAAGCTGGCGCGAGCGTCCGTTGGAACTCCGAATCCTGCGCTATGTCGTGGACCGCCTCATGGAACTGTATGAGGACCTGGTGCGCGCCGACCAGCGACCGGGGTTGTCACCGGTAGTGGTGGCGGTCCTCTACACGGGAAGAGACCGGTGGCGGCCCCCTCCGTTGCACGATCTCTTCAGTCCCTTGGCGCGGAAGCTCATGCGGTTTGAATTTCCCTTGCTGTACTATGACGTGCTGCACATGGAACCCGAAGAAGATCCCGAACAACCCCTATTGCGGATGGTCTTCGAGGTTGAACGCTGCGAAGATCCGAGCGAGACCATTCCGGTCATGCAGGCTATTCGCGGACTGGAAGATCGGGAAGCCTACGCGCTTCTGATACGGTTCCTGTGCGACAAGATGCGGCAGTGGGATCAACTCAGGGATGCACAGGGTCGGCTCCTGCTGGATGCCGGTCAACTGGACGACACCCGTCCGCTCAGCGAGGTGGTGAAGGAAATGGAAACGGTACAGGAACGCTTTCTCAGGCAATTGGCCGACAGGCGGGCCGAAGGACATGCCGAAGGACGAGTCGAAGGACGAGTCGAAGGATGGGCCGAGGGCCAGGTCGGGGGACTGCTGTTGGGTTTTCGACGGACCCTAGCTGCCAGCGGTCTGGACAGCAAGCTCGTGCAGGATGTCCAAACCCACGTCGACCAGCTCATCGAGGCAGCCCGGCGCGGTGTGCATTTCGACCCTGACGACATTCCCGACGGCGGCCGGCTGCTCGCCGCGATCCAGGAAAGCGACGGCCCGGAGAAGGTCCCCGCAGAACGGATATGGGGGCTGCTACCGCACATTCCGGAAGACGACACGGACCCCAAGTAACAACACAGACAACCTTGGACGGAGGTCCAATACCGCGTCACCCCGCCGCGTGCGACGACCGCCGGGGTTCCGTTTGCAGGGAAACTGAAATTCGGCAGTGGCACATACACAGTCCTTTCGGCCCGTACGCGGGCGTTGGTCGGCCGAATGTCAGCCGGTGAGCCGGGCAGTTGCGGTGTCCGGACCGGCTCCACGGTGAAACCGGACAACCAAAACACCATCGGACTGCAATCTTCGCGACTGAAACGGTACCGAGACACCCGGCCATGGGACCGCGAACCTGTCGGCGACCTATAATCGTGCGTTCCGCCTGTACCTGTCCGTATCCTTGAGTTCCATCCAGGCCATCTCAACCACCGCCTTCCTGGATGCACTCGCGTCCCGCGAACCCGTTCCGGGCGGCGGAGCCGCGGCTGCCGTAGTCGGTTCCCAAGGAACAGCCCTGGTGTGCATGGTTCTGAACCTGACCGTGGGCCGCACGCGGTTTCAGCGCCACGAAGGAATCCTGAAGCCGATCCAGCAGCGGCTGGAGGCCAACCGGCTGGCACTGTTGAACCTGGCCGACCAGGACGCGGCCGCGTATGCCGAAGTGGACCGCTGCCTGAAGCTGCCGGCGCACGATCCAACCACACGGACAGTCCGACGCATGGAGCTTGACCAGGCCCTGCACACAGCGGCCACCGTGCCCCTTCAGGTCGCGGACACCTGTCGGGAGGTACTTGGCGACACCTGGGAAGTGGCAAACCGCGGCAACAGGACGGTGCTGTCCGACGTGATGGTAGGCACCCATCTGCTACTAGCAGCCATTCGCAGCAGCAACGTCAACGTGCATGTCAACCTGCGACTGGCCACCCCTGGTGCGGAGGGCCAAACCCTGGCGGCCGACATCGCGGCCTGCATCCGGGACGCGGCCGGGTTCAGCAACCGCATCCTGGACCGTTGCACGGAACGCATGGATCAGTCCCGGTGACCGCCAAACTGCTCAAGGGCCGCGCGTTGGCCCGGCGGCTCCGACACCGGGTTGCAAAGGATGTGCGCGACTTCCAGGAACGCACTGGCCACGCGGCCACCATCGCGGCCGTGATGGTGGGGGATGATCCAGGTGCCCTGAACTATGCGCGCGCCCAAAGCAGGGCCAGTGCCAACACGGGCATCGGCTATCAACTTGTGCGACTACCGGGAAACTGCCGGATGGCAGACGCCATGGAGGCCATCGACCGGCTGAACCTCGCTGCGGAGATTACCGGCATCATCTTGCTGACACCCGTGCCGACCCATCTGAATCAGACTATGCTGCAATGGAGGATTGCGCCTTCGAAGGATTTGGAAGGCGTGTCGCCCGGCAACATGGGCCACCTACTCGCCGATACTCGTGTATTCTTCACTCCCCCTACCCCAGCTGCCGCAATGGCCCTGCTGGACAGCCTGGATCTTGAGTTAAGCGGTCAGCAGGCGGTGGTTGTGGGCCACAGCGCGATCGTCGGAAAACCATTGGCCATGCGCCTGCTCAACCGCCGCTGTACGGTAACCATTGCCCACAAGCACACCAGGAATCTGGCGTCCCTCACCATGGGAGCCGACATTCTATGCGTGGCCGTAGGCAAGCCCGGTCTCATCACCGGCAATTATGTAAAAAATGGTGCCGTGGTCCTTGACATCGGGACCACATACATCGGTGAGACTGTGCTGGGAGATTGCGATCCGGATTCAGTTGGTTCCAAGGCCGGTTGGTTGACTCCGGTCCCGGGGGGCATTGGGCCCCTTACCACCGTTATGCTTATGCGCAATGCCTACAGGGCCCTGGCCCGCCAGCTTGGAGAGGCAATTTGGACAGAGTGGGATTCACCCTGATGGATTGCTTCGTTGATCACCTTTGGTTTCCAGTGCCCAGCACACCGCAAGAAGCGGTACTCACAATACAGAAGTTTGGCAATCGAGCCATCAGCCTACCGGAGCGACGATACCAACCAGCCGGCCGTTGACTGTCGGCCCGCCGACCGACAACATTCAACAGCCACCCGCCTTTTACCCAGCGCGCAAGATGGCTCCAAGGGTTGCCCGGTACGCGATCCGGGCTCTCCACAGTGCCCATCGCGGCCACGGTAGCCAAGTTGTTCCTGCCGGGTTCCGGTTGGTCTTGGCCGCGACCATTGCAAGGAGCACCTTGCCGCATGCGAACCCGGATCGAGAACAACGCAATCGGACCAGGCCGGCTTGGACAGGACAACCGCATCCTGATTGGGGACGTGGCACTTGGACACAGGGCGGGCCTTCGCAATGCCGGATTTCGTCCTCGGAGCCAGGAGGCCCCCGAAAGCATCGTGGCCAAACGCGTCTGGGCCTGTGGGCGTAGAGTCGAGCCTGTCCACCGAAAGTCCTGTCTCCATGGCACACGGTGACCCGGGTCCGGTCCCTCTCGGTCCTGGTGCCGCACTTGCCGCCCCCGACTTCGAGAGTTCATCCCTGTTATACCCAAGGGGCGCCGGTTCCCCAGTTGCCCATAGTTATGACGTTGTGCAATGCAACCTGTGCGACCACGCGTCGATGGACAGGCTCGTTTCGTTACCCAATTTGGTGCCCGATAGTTGCGATCATTTTCGTTTGGACATTTTTCGCTTAGCTTCGTCTCAAAACAGAATGCGATGTCCCGGAACGGCTTGGCAGCCTGCAACATTCTCCGGTTCGCGCGTGGGGTATACTGCGTGCATTGACTCAGCCATCGAGGTCCTGCACCAGCCCTATACCGTTTCTTTGGTTCGCGCCTGCCCTGAACTGAATGGTGTGAACAGGCCAACTACGCACTCCTCTTTCCCCCACAGCCCTCAACCTCCTCTCCGAGGGTTGTCCGCCCGTTCTACTCCCTCGACAGCTCAGGTCGGCGCTACCTTGATCGGCCAAGGCCGGCACCGCGCAACAAGCGCGATCCGCAGAACCCGGCTAGCTCGGGAGCACGTCCATGCACGGGTACTTTATTCGCAACCTACCGGGGAAATCGGTGCGGGCCCTGGTCCTCACCCTGCTCTTGTTGTTAACGGTGGGCGGTTCCACAGTTTGGGCCCAGGCTCCCACCGGGTCGGGCTACTACGTCCGGCAAGGCGACACCGTGTACAGCATTGCCGTTCGCCACGGCATCACCGTGCAGCAACTGGCGAGCCTCAATCCCGGCCTTCCGACCCATGGGTACGTGCAAGTCGGAACCACACTGAATGTACCCATTCCGGGGTTGATCGGACCCACTCCGTCCCAGTGCCCGCAGATGCACACCGTCAATCCCACCGAGACGCTGGAATGGATTGGAGGCGCCTACGGGGTCAATCCGGCCGCGCTGGCGCAACTCAACAACCTTCGAGCCGGTGCCGCAGTCAACCCTGGCAACATTCTGTGCCTGCCGTCCTACGCGAGGCTGAACTACTCATGGCAGGGCGTCGGGCCTGCTCCGGCACCCACACCACCCCCCGCAGCACCCGTCTACGTGCCTGCGCCACCAGCCATTCCGGCCGCACACGTTCCCGCAGGGCCGTGGAATGCCAGCTACTACCACTATCAGGCTCCGGCCAGATTGGTCCTGAACCGATCGGATCAAGCGATCAACTTCAACTGGGGTCACGGCAGTCCGGGACGGGGCGTGCATACCGACTTGTTTAGCGTTGCCTGGACCAACACATTCCACTTCAACGGCCGGAACTATCGGTTCGTGGCACTGTCGGACGACGGCGTACGCGTATGGGTGGGGAACACCCTGGTCATTGACGGCTGGGTACCCCAGGCGGCGACGCTGTACTTCAAGGACTACGCCCCGCCGGCCGGAACCCACCTGGTCAGGGTCGAGTACTACGACTCGGGCGCTGCCGCCCAAATCATGGTGGACTGGGCCCCCAACTAAGGGACTGCTTCCAAACCCCGTACGGCATTCCCTCCTTCCCCTGACTGCACACAGGATTGACATTTCATGAAGCTCACCACCAATACCGCGCGATTGGCAGGCATCCTCGTCGCCTGCCTGTTGACGGTTCTTGTTTCCACCTCCCCGATTCTGGCCGATCATGACGGCAGCCAGTTCGAAATCATTAACGCCAGCAGCAGATCCAGCACGTGGGAGACCAAGGGCTGCACGAACAGTGACGACCAGGACGACGGCTGCTACGTCGAGGTTAGTGCCAACAGTGACCTTCGGGATGACCTGAGCACTGAGCATGGCACTGTCAACGATTGGGAACAGGCATGGGAGGAGGTGTTTGGAGATCATTGCCACACCGGAAGCGATCGCGTCGACGAAGACGACGACTATGACGAGCAGAACAAGGCGTTCAACGACTGCTGGGAGGACAACGGCGGCGAAGTTGAATGGCCTATCGTCAAACCCAACGAGGACTTCGAGGCCACAGGATTCTGCAAGTCCGGCGACCGCTACTGCGCCATCGACATTGAAATCTGCTACAACGCCGACGAGTGCGACGGTTCCAGGTCCTCGGACGACGAGTTCGATACGGACGACGGTGCCCAGGCCGAATTCTGGGACGACAATTCCAGTTGCCTCTATGACGTGAGCAGCAGCAGATTCACCGAGTGTGTCAACCGCGGGCTCAAACGGGTCTATGACGAGCTGGCACGCAACGGTCGGTACGGTTATACCAACCTGCAATCCGAGCTGGAAGACCAGGGCGTGCACATCGACGGGTATTCCCGGTCTCTCTCCGACGTCGAGGACCGGAACTACTTCAGGGACGAATACCTGAACCAGCCCTATGGGTACCAGCCGCAGCCCACGCCCGTGCCGCCGCCGGTGTACCAGCTTCCCACTCCTCCGGCACAACCGCGCCACAGTGGCACGCTGTACCTGGATGCCGTGTACGTCAGCTACGGCGACTATCTGGACACGGCACTTGGATCCGGCGAATGCAACACGGCACAAGGCTGCATCAGGGTAATGGGTTCCGGCACGGGCATGTCCAGCCACTTGGGCCGTGTGTTCATCCAAATCACCGACCCGCAAACCAGGTCGTGCCTCTCGGCCCAAGGAATCCCGTACTCGGGCCCGACGGTGATGGAGTTTGATAATCCGATACTCAAGGGATGTGATTCGCGGATCGCCACAGCCAACAGCGCGTGCCCGACACGAGGCGTTGGTGTCAAGGAAGAGCTGCTTCGCATGTACAACCTGGGCCTGCTCAGGGGTCTTCTGTCACAGGCCCATGCCCAGGTCCTTCGCCAAGAGGTGGATTCCGCACGGCGCCAGGCGGCAGACTGCCTGTGCCGGTCCGGATTCAGCAACCGGGACTTTGTGTCGGTCGCCACAGGCAACCCTTGGGACTACAACGCGGACGCCCGGCAACCTCTGCTCTGCCGAAGCTGATCCGCTGGCATCGTCATTCCCCGAACGGGCGGGACTGGAGTTGTTTCCGGTCCCGCCCGCGGCCATTCAGGTTCGTTTGGCCGCACTCCCTCCGTCCAACAAAATAACTTCGTGGAACGTGTGACCAGCCCGTTTTAGCATTCACCGATGGGTTGGCTCGCCTGCCGTTGGCAAGCTTCCAACAGTCGAAAAGCCCCTTGCCACACTTTCGTTGAGCCTTGTGGCCTTATGCGGAGACCCGGACTGCGAAGTGTATTCACCGGTTCGGTAGTCCAAGAACCTTCACAAACTACTGATGGCACTGGCTCCGAACCCGTTCTCCTGGGTGGCAGCAACCGCACAATAGCCGCCGACTGCTCCTCATCCTGAACGCGGTAATCCGGGACCAGGCCCCTTGGCAGCAGGACTCTGTGTCCGCGGCTGGCAAGGCTTGACTTTCGACACAGTTGCTGAACAGGTTCGCCATTGCCTGTCCCGGAAAGACCACCGTTCGCTTCGTCACAGTGTCGGCAGACCGACCAAAGGAGACCGTATCGCAATCTCAAGGAACCTGCTCGGTCTCAAGTGGCATCCATTCAGCATCAACTTCGTGCACGGGCCGTTGCGCGCCTTCAATGCGAACCTGTCCTTCCTTGGTCTTGGTCACGTGTAGAGCGATACAGGTGGCTTCCTGTGCTTGTTCCAACTCCAACAGCAGGCTGCGTCCGTATTGACGGTGGTCAGCTTGGTCCTGTGCTGCCCGCAGACTGCGGTTGTACTTCAACTCAACAATGGTGGTCCGGCCCCGACACACGATTGCCAAGTCGAAACGTCCCGCTAACTCGGACTGTTCCGAACGCGGCAGCATCCCCATTCCCAAGAACAACCCCTGCAGTGCGGCATGGTAGGAGAACTCGTCGTTCATGATGTGGTAGGGAAACGCGTACAGGCAGTCCAACAGGGTTGTTGGGAAATCCCCATACTCTCCCGACTCCAGGCACCGGCGCACGCGCTCGACTCCCGGCAGTTTCTCCCCCACATGGACGAAAGCCAAGTCCCGAAGCATGGTCCGAGACACTTCGCGATTGGGCCAACCCAGCCGCGCCGGGCATCGATCCCCGGCCGGATGGTGGGTCAGGTAACCGCTCTGCAGCATCAGTGACTTGAGACCGGTAGCCTTGTTGCTGTAGAAGTCGGCATCCAACTCATCCGGGTGTACGAACGGAATCGAGTTCACTGCAACGGGTTGCCGCCGCAGCGCGTCCACGAGAGTCTTGGACACCCCCGAGTCCGCCCAGTGCGAAGGGAATCCATGCCGCCTAATACTCTCCCGTACCGCCGGGATCATGAGGTCGGAGAGGGTATTGCATAGCGACCAGGGGTTGTAAACCGCCGGTCCCCACCCGTCACGGTCGAAGCGGTATCCTTTGTAATACTCTCGCAGCGACGCTCGCAAATCGTTGGTGGCCTGTCCCAGGCTGCCCGCCGCCGCTTCAATGTAGTCCGACAACGGAGGTTGGTCCAGTTGGCTTTCGGTAAATCCGCACACCCCGCCAAGGTCGGCGCGCCAAGTGCAGTCCCGGAGGTTGTTGAGGGCCGAGAACATCTCCCCGTACGCCCGGCGCGTGATCCCGGTGATCAGGACCTTGTGCAGATCCCCTTCGCACTGCTTGAACAGTCGATAGAACTCTCGAAACAACTCGAAGATCGGTTCGACTTCGGTCGGATCGCGACCCAGCAGCTTCAGGAGAGGAGTGTCGTACTCGTCCACCAACACGACCGGGTCCGCGTCCTGTTGCTGAAGCGATGCCAACAGGTCGCGCATCAGTTGCTCAGGCGGATACGGATACAGCCGCGGATCAACCAACCATTCCAAGGAAGTACAGGGATCAAGCCCTCTGCCGAACCAGAGTAGGCACTGCTCCGCCAAATGAAGTCGCAAACGCAGCCCAACCTCCTCCACGGTACTTCCCGCCACCGTGCTCATGTCCAAGCGCACAACCGGATGTCGAGGCGTGGAGGCAAACTTCACTTCCCACGCCGTACCGGCGAACAGATCCGCGTCCGGCACCTTCGGGTGTGGATTCGCCAAGTCGCCGGCCGGACGCCTGACTCTCGGCAAGTCGCCCTGATACATGCACTCGATGGTTGACAGCATCAAGGTCTTGCCAAAGCGCCGGGACCGGGCCAGAAACAAAAACTCGCCCGAGTTCAGCAAGTGTGCCAGTTCGTCGGTCTTGTCGACGTAGGCGTAGTTCCCCCGCCGGAGCCGGGCGTAGTCGGAAATGCCCGGTCGCAGCATGGGCCAACCCTGGTTCACACGTTGCTCCCGATCAACTTCGGATGGGGTCTTGCGCTCGGCCAGGTCCACGCATCCCCGCTACTCCCAGTTCACCGCGGGTGTTTGCGGTCACCTTGATTGTAGTCCGAAGTCAAGGCCATCACAGGGGCAAACCGGCCACCAACAATGGCAGGCAACACTCCCAACTCGCCATGTCGGATCTGCGACTGCCCTCCTCGGCATCCCGAAGACAACGGGACTCCGCCAATCACGGGTCCGAACTCCAATCCCGGTCGGACCCGGCACCCTGCCCCAACTTGTACTCACCCGTCTCGCCCAAGCCCGTATTCCGACTTCTAAATCCATTTCTTCCGGGCCCTCATGAGAGCATGTGGCTTCCGTTGGAAACAGCATCTCCAGATTGCTTCAACCGGATACCTGTTCACCCCGGTCCCGAGACAAACCTCATTGGCATGCAACTCCTGCCCCCTGAGGCCGGCTGTCCCACGAAGGAATCAATGACTCACAGGACCAAGCAGGACCCACGCTGCCTCGACATCATGAACCGGCCGTTGCGCACCCTCGATGCTGACCTGTCCGTCCTTGGTCTTGGTCACATGAAGGGCAATACAGACAGCATCCTCCGCCTGTTCCAATTCCATAAGCAGGCTACGCCCATACTGGCGGCGGTCGGCCTGATCCTGTGCCTCCCGCAGACTGCGGTTGTACTTCAACTCGATTACGGAGGCACGGCCGCGGCAGATGGCAGCCAAATCGTACCGTCCGGACAACTCGCGCCGCTCCGCCCTTGGCACAACCCCCATGCCCAGGAAAATGCCATGCAGCGCGGCGTGGTAGGAGTATTCGTCGTCCATGATGTTGTAGGGGAACACATACAGGCAGTCCAGAAGGATTTCCGGCAACTCCCTGTAGTTTCCCGATTCCAAGCAGGTCCGGAGCCGCTCAATGCCCGGCAGCTCATCGCCAACGTGGGCACGCGCCAGATCCCGCAATACCGTGCGTGCGACCTCCCGATTGGGCCACCCCAACCGTGCCGGCTGTCCATTCCGGGCAGGATGGTGGGTCAGGTAACCACTCTGCAGCATGAGCGACTTGAGGCCGGTCGCACGATTGCAGTAGAAGTCCGCATCCAGTTCGTCTGGATCATGGAACGGCATGGGGTCCACGGCGGCAGGCTGTCGGCGCAGCGCATCCACCAGGACCTTCGACACTCCTGAATCCGACCAGTGAGCTGGGAAGCCCCGTCGCTGAATGCGAGCCTGTCCGTGCAGCGACGACAGGTCTGTCAACACATTACACAGCGACCAAGGGTTGTAGACGGACGGTCCAAAACCGTCCGGGTCGAACCAGTAGCCGTGATAGTTTCCCCTCAAGTGCTTCCGAAGCTCATCGATTGACATTCCCAGGCACTCCGCCGCAGCTGTGATGCAAGTTGACAACGGTGCCTGGTCCAAGTCGTCTTCCGTAAAACCGCAGATGTCACCAAATTCTTCAGCCCAAGTACAGTCCTGCAGGTTGTTGAGGCCCAAGAACATCTCTCCATACGCGCGGCGTGTAATGCCGGTGATCAGGACCTTGTGCAGGTCCGATTCACACTGCTTGAACAGACGATAAAATTCCCGGAACAACTCGAAGAACGGCTCAACCTCGGCCGGATCGCGGCCCAGCAGTTTCAAAAGCGGAGTGTCGTACTCGTCCACCAACACTACCGGATTACCCAATTGCGACTTGAGAGACCGGATCAACTGTTCAAGCATGACCTGGGGTGCATACGGATAGCTCATTGAATCCCGCAGGTGCATCAACTCGATTCCGGGATCCAGACCTCTCCGATACCAACGCAGCGCGTGCTGTGCAACATGCTGCTTCAGCGACAACTCCATTTTTGCCGGGTTGTCACCCGTGACTGCACTCATGTCCAGCCGGATCACCGGCTGCCTGGAAGTTCCCACAAACGCAGACGCCCAAGATGTATCCGCAAACAACAGCTCATCCGACACCTTGGCGATTGGGTGAGCGAACTCCACGAACGGATCCCGGACATTCGGTCGGTCTCCCTGGTACATGCACTCGATGGTTGACAGCATCAGCGTCTTGCCGAACCGACGCGGGCGCGCCAGAAACAGGAACTCACCGGTGCTCAACATTCGTGCTAATTCGCCAGTCTTGTCAACGTAGGCGTAGCCGTCCCGCCGGAGGCGTGCATAGTCCGAGACTCCGGGTCGCAGCACTGGCCAGCCGTTGGTCGGACGTTGCTTCCGGTCTACGTTGGCTGGAGGCTCGCGCTCGGCCATGTCTGAATTCATCCGCTACTGGCAGTCCACCGAACAGGGGTTGGCGGCACCCCGGATTGTAGTCCGAAGTCAAGACCGCATCAGGGGCAGACCGACCACCGAAAATGGCAGGCAACGCTTCCAACTCGCCTTAGCGGCTCTGCAACTCCTCCCAGCATTCCAGAGACAATGGACCTCCGTCCGCCACGGATCCGAACTCCAGTCCAGGTCGAACCCGACACGCCGCCCCATCTCGTGCTCATTCGGCCCGTCCCACCCCGTATTCCGCATCCATTGCTTCAGAGCCTTCACAAGGCATGCAGCTTCCGTCCCAAAGCAGCGGGGTAACGAAACTGTCGGAGCTCTTCAGGGACTCCATCAACAGACCGCCCACCAACAGAGCCTTGCAATGTCAGGTCGGATCTTCCGAGTTGGTCAAACCTTCACCCAACCATTGCCAACTTCAATCCGTTGGCATCTGCGCTGTTCACCGACGCCTACGTCTCCCGGGCTTTTTCGCTGCTGCCGCGTCCAAGGGCGCGCGCATCTCCGAATAGAGCATCAACAGGTGTTCTACACGCTCCCGTTCGGAGGCAAAGGCCTTTGGCCGGTACATCCGGTCCACGGCCCGATCCAGGGCCTGATGGGCTTTCCTGAGGCTTGGAGGCATCAGGTCGGGATCGTAGAGATTGGCCAGCGTTGAGTCAGCAAACTGACCACGGGCATCGAGGATCCCTTGAGGCAGCGGTTCCAAGACCGACAGATCCAATTCGCCCAGCTGATACCCCGGCGGAGTGGGGAATGTGTTGTAGACGACACCGATCGAGTACATGTATCGACTCTCCAGTCGGCCAGTGACCAACCGCATCCACGCCATGTGCATGGCGGATGTCAGGAAGGCGAAGTCTGCAAGCGTAGCGTTCGGAAGCAACCGGAGTTTGTTGCTCGGAACAGCCGGAGGTTGAAGCCACCCAACTGGAATGTATTCACGCCTCTCGGAACTCACCTCGGGGAGAACCAGAAAAGGGATGGTTGGAACAAGGTTCACATGCCATAGGATTGGAGTCTTGGCCAGTTTGTTGGTCGGCTTGTTCTTGCTGCTTTGTCGATATTTGCGAACTGCTGCGATCCGCTCCTGCACCTGTGGCATGTTGGCCAGGATGTTTGGCGCAGTCTCATGCAACGCAAGAATCCAACGCGCCCCTCCTTGAAGAAACTCCTTGGTACCCACAAACGGCCGTAGAAACTCGAGGGCTCCTGGTTCGGCCTCCAGGAAGGCCGAACGTTGTTCAACGAAAGAACCCGCACCGGTTGGTGCGGGTTCCCTCTTCAAGGTGCTACGGAAACAACATCAGCCGCAGGCCTGGTCGCTCCACTGCTGCTCCAGGACCGTGGCCGGACTCATCGGCAACCGGGTCAACCGCATGCCGGTGGCGTCTGCGATGGCGTTGCCAATGGCCGCCGCCGGGGGCACGATTGGAACTTCGCCCACGCCCCTGACCCCATACGGATGGCCGGGGTTGGGAACCTCGATCATCAGCGTCTCGACCATGGGCAGGTCGAGCGCAGTCGGCATCCGGTAGTCCAGCAGACTGTCATTCACCAGATGGCCGTCGTCGCTGTAGATGTACTCCTCGTTCAGCGCCCAGCCGATGCCCTGAACCACACCCCCTTGGATCTGGCCCTCGGCGTAACTGGGATGGATGGCCTTGCCCACGTCCTGGATGGCCGTGTAGTTCAGGATCTGCACCTTGCCGGTTTCCACGTCCACCTCCACATCGACGATGTGGGTGGCAAACGCCGGACCTGGCTGTGGCGGTTGGACCGAGGTACTGGCCACCACCGGGGTGGAGTTGGAAGCCAGTTCACCCGCGACCTCGACGAAGTTCGCCGACTTGCCGTTGTGGGAGAACACGCCGTCCTTCAACTCGACACTGCCCTCTTCAACCTCCCAAACCTCGGCGATTTTCTCGCACATCTGCTGGCCCAGCTTCTGGCCGAGATCCCAGGCTGCATAGCCGGTCGCGAACGTCACGCGGCTGCCGCCGGTGCCGTCGTTGTATCCGACCGCATCCGTGTCCACCACCTGGGGATTGATCATGTCGGAGGCAATGCCCAGCGACTCCGCCAACTGCATGGCGATCGAGGCGCGGGAACCGCCGATGTCCGTCGAACCTTCCATCAGGTTGACCATGCCGTCGGCTGCGACCGAGGCCGACATGCTGGAGCGACCGCCGCCGTTGAACCAGAAACCGGAGGCCACGCCGCGTCCCCGGTGCTTGCCCTCGAGCGGGGTCGCGTAATGGGGATGGTCGATGGCGGATTCCACCGTTTCCTTGAAGCCGATGCGATGGTAGATTGGGCCGTCGGGTCGGCGATCGCCTTCCTCCGCCGCATTCAGCAGGCGGAATTCCAGCGGATCCATGCCCACCTTCTTGGCCAGTTCGTCGATGACGCACTCCGAGGCGAAGGCGGCATTGGTGCCGCCCGGTGCCCGGTAGGCCCCGGTCTTGGGCTTGTTGACCAGAACGTCGTAACCGTCAATCCGCACGTTCGTGTGCTTGTAGGGAGCCAGAATGACTCCGGCCCCGGCGCCCACGGGCGATCCGGGAACGGCGCCAGCCTCGTAAATCAGCGAGGCTTCGCTGGCGGTCAGGCGGCCATCGCGGGTGGCCCCCATCTTGACCTTGACTACGGACCCCGAGGTCGGACCGGTGGCCTGCAGTACTTCCGTGCGCGACATGGTGATCTTCACGGGCCGGCCGCCGCTCATGCGGGAGAGCACCGCCGCCGGCAGGTCCGTGTAGCAGGTGAACTTGCCGCCAAAGCCCCCGCCAATCTCCGTTGGCGTCACCTTGACCTGGGACAGCTCCAGCTTCAACAGGCTGGCCAACTGTTCGCGAATCTGGAATGCACCTTGGGTGGCGGTCCACACCTCGACCCGGCCGTCCTTGCGCCAGACACATGTGGAAGCATGTGTCTCGATGTAGCCTTGGTGGACCATCGCCGTATGGAAGGTGCGATCCACGATGTGGTCCGCCTCGGCAAAGCCGGCTTCGATGTCCCCAAACTCGTAACGAAAGTGCGAGGCCACATTGGTTGGCTCGGTCCCTTCCTCTCCCATCGCAGATGTGCGCAGGCCGTCCCAGAGAATGGGCGCGTCCGATTCCATGGCCTCTTCGACATCCAACACCGGTTCCAGCAGTTCGTACTCGACCTCAATCAGTTCGATGGCGTCCAGGGCCGTCTGCAACTCGGTGGCCGCCACCGCCGCCACGGGGTGGCCGTGGAACAACACCTTGTCGCGGGCCATGACATTGGCGCTGAGATAGTCCTGAGCCACCGAATCCTCGCCCATCTCCACGATTTCGTGGGACACGGCCGGCAGGTCGGCTCCGGTCATGACGGCCGTGACGCCGGGCAGGGCGGCCGCCTTGTCGGTATTGATGCCCTTGATCACGGCATGGGCATGGGGGCTGCGCTTGATGGCACCATGCAACATGCCGGTGAGGCGGGTGTCGGCTCCGTACTTGGCCGCGCCGGTGACTTTGTCGACACCATCGTGGCGGATGGGGCGCGTGCCGATAACCTTGTATTCAGAATTGGCCATGGATGGATCCTCGGTGTGAAACAGGGCTGTTGAACTTGGCTTGAGGAACGATACGAGACTTGATGGGACCGTTCAGGCGGACGCGGGCCAACTGGCCGTGGCCTGGACCGCCTGCCTGATGTTTGCCAAACTGTTGTCCGTGGGCAGCGTGCAGTCGGCACCCACCATGAAGTTGCGATCCCCGACATCGTCAAGGACGGCGTGCACGGCCTTCTCGATGTTGTCGAGGCTGCCGTCCACGATCACGCCGCGGTCGTGCAGGCCGCCGACCACGGGCCGCTTGAATTGCGCCAAGCCTTCGGCCATGCTCCAGTTGCTCTTGGCTGCCGCCCAGTTGACCGCGTTGGCGGGATAGTCGGTGTAGTGCTCCAGCCGCACATCGTCCTTGCAGATGTGCAGCAGGTTGAACTCGGCCTTGCCGTCGATCGCCTCCAGCACCGTTAGGTCACAGGGCTTGAGGTCGGCCAGGAACTGTTCCTCACTGAAGCGATCACGCTCACCGCCCTGGGCCGAGAAATAGATGCCGTCCGTGCCGCAGTCGAGAAGGGCCAGACTGAACTCGGCCAGACTCTCGGCGATCACCTTCAATCCGTGGGCCACGGCCACCGGGTCCTCCCGGTAGTGGTCCGTAACCAGGCCGCCGGTGGCGTGGTTGCCTTCCCCGAACGGTCCGAACACGGTGGTCACCGTCAGGCACTGCCCGTCCACGGCCTCAACAATGGCGCGGGTTTCCTCCAGCATGGCCTGGAAGAACGGGGATGAAAGCGGAGTTGGCCGCAAACGACCCCAGTCCGCCGGTTCCTTGATTTCGAACTCGGTTTGGTAGGGGTGCTCGTTGAAGATTTTGAGGAAATCCACATCCGTCTCGGCCAGGTAGTCCATGTGGGACTTGACCGAGGCGGTTCCGTGCTTGGCCCCTTCCGGGAAATGGAACCAGAAACTGGCAGGGACCCGATCCGGTTGTTCACCGGCCAGGACGGCGCGAACTCGCTCTGTCTTGTTCATGCGGGGAGGTGCAGCGATGGAACAAACCGCCGAGTCAGCCATTGCACGACCATGTCCGCGACGGTGCGCGGAACTCTCGACAGTCAATTGTAGCACCGTAGCATGTGACGACCTTCCCCTTGCCTGCTTCAGTCCAATGGCGGTTTGTTGGGCTTGGTTCGGAGCGGTCCGGTAGGCTGTAAGGAGGTTCTCACCGGTTCACACCCGGACAGCCGTGTCCTGCAACCATGCCGCGCGTTACGCCGGCCGGCAAGGACGGCGGCAAGCCGGGTACAATGATCCCGCTTGCAAGGGAGGCGACCGATGGCCATCACCAAACCTTGGATAGTACGGGCAGAACCTCTCACGGCCGCACCGGCGGCCCCGGTGGACCTGTCCACACCCATCCCTTCCTGGAACACCCCGGAATACCCCGCCGAATGGCCCAGGAGCGACGAGATGTCCGTGGCCCCGAGACACGTCGTCATCCTGCGCTACCTGTTTGGCGCCCTGTCCGCCCTCCTGCGGCGGCGCGGCCGCCCCTTCGCCGTCAACCAGGAAATCGGGCTCCACTTCGTCGATGCCCGCGGCCGGGCGCAGCGGTGCGACCCGGACCTGATCGTCATGCCCTTCCCCAACACCGGGCGCGGTTCCCTGCGTCGTTGGGACATGCCCCGTCCCCCGGACTGTGTCATTGAAGTCGCGTCCTCGTCCACCGTCGCCAACGACCTGGGGGGCAAGAAGGACTGGTACGCCGGGATGGGCGTCCGGGAGTACTGGATTCTGGATCCGGTCGACTCCAGGGACCCCGTCCACTTTGAGACCGGCCTGCTGCTGCCGGACGGCCCGCTGATGGGCTGGCGGCTGGAGCAGGGCCGCTACGAACCGCTGGGGACCCATTGGGACGCGGATGCGCGTTCGTGGTCCGCCTATTCGCCGGCCCTGGACTGTGACATCCTCCTCTCGCAGGCGCTGCACCGGGAGGAAACCGACGGCGGCTATCGAATTCTGGATCCCGAAACGGGCGAGCCGCTGCCCAGCGACCGCGAGAAGGATGCACTGCTGGTGGAACAGGACGAACTGCTGGAAGGGAAGGACGAACTACTGGCGGAGAAGGATGCCCACTTGGCGGAGAAGGACAACCTGCTGACGGAGAAGGATGCCCACCTGGAACAACAGCGGCAACGGTTGGACGACCAGGCCACGGAAGTCGCCGAGTTCATCACCGACCTCGCGAGGTTCCGTTATGGGAATTCGGTTGCGGAACAACTACGGAAGCTGATGCAGCAGAGTTCCACTCCCATGCCTGCGCGGCAGATGGTGCAGGCTTGGATGGCAACCCCGTCCGCCGAGGAATTCCTCGACGCGGCAGGCCAGTATTTCCGAGGGTCCCGCACGGGTCCGTAGGGAACGTCGCACCGCCCTTCGGGATCGGATGTGACACGCAGGCCTGGGCCGGGCTTGCCGGAGTTGTCAATGCTGCACTGCGTTGGGCCCACACACTCCCGGCCATTGATTCCTATTGAGGCGGATGCTTGGTCTGGAACCTGCACGCCAGAGTACCGGGTTCCCGATGGTAGGGAATGGAGTCAGAGTGCGTGCCGTTGGGCTCAGAAGCGGCAACAATCGGCAACACTGAAGCCGACACCGGTGGACTGACCGGACCGCGATCACTGCCTCCAATGCAATGGCAGGCTCGATTCCTCACGACCTCGGAATCACTCCTGGCCCTCGTCCCACCTGCGATCCTGAACACTGTAGCCCCCGTCCACGGTCAGGCACTGCCCGGTGATGAAATCGGATGCCGGTGCTGCCAGGAACACCGCCGCGCCGGCCAAGTCATGGGTCGTGCCCAGGCGCCTGGCGGGAGTCTTGAGGGCAATGTCTTCGCCGATCACGGCCAGCAGCGGCCTGTTCAGGTCGGTGGTGTGCCAACCGGGACAGATGGCGTTGACCTGGATGTTGTACTCGGCCCATTCCACCGCCAAGGCCCTGGTCAGGCCCACCATGCCGGTCTTGGCCGTGGCATAGCCGGCGGCGTTGGGCGGCCCGAAGAAGGAATACATGGACCCGATGTTGATAATCTTGCCGCCGCGTCCGGAGGCCGACATGTGCCGCGCGGCGGCCCGCGCGCAATAGAAGGCACCGTTCAGATGGGTATCCAGGAGGTCGGTCCAGTTGGCGGTCGGACTCTCGAGAACCGTTCCGCGCCGCGCGATGCCGGCATTGTTGACCACGATGTCCAAGTGTCCATGCGTTTCTGCCAGGCTGGCCACTGCTGCGTCGACGGCGACCTCGTCGCGGATGTCGAGTTCGAGAACCGCGTGGCCCTCGCCCAGTTCATCGGCCATCGCCTGGTTCTTTTCCTGACTGCGGCCCGACGCCACAACGACGGCGCCGGCTTCCTTGAAACCCAGCGCGATGGCCTTGCCGATACCACCGTTGCCGCCGGTCACCAGGGCGACCTTGCCTTCCAGGCTGAAGGGATTGGACATTGGACTTCCTTGTGTTGATGGATTGCCGGGTTGGTTGACGGCAGTCAGTATAGATTGGACCTCAGGCCTGACCGATTTTGTCGCTGGCTTCCGTCAGGCGATCCAACTCCTCCTGACTCAACTGCAAGTCCGCAGCCGCCAGATTGGCCCTGCACTGTTCAATGGAGTTGGCGCCCACAATGGGGGAGGTCACGGCCGGCCGCGACAGGAGCCAGGCCAACGCCACGGCACCGGGCCAGGTATCGTGGGCCTCCGCGATGTCGCGCACGGTGTCCACGACCTGCCACACCTCTTCCCGGCCGTACTTGGCCTCGTTGCCTTCCGCACGCGGGGTCTCCGGACTTCGGTCCCGGTTGTAGCTCCCCGTCAGAACGCCTCCCGCCATCGGGCTGTAGGGCACGACGCCAATCCCGTAGGTTTCGCACACCTCGGACAGTTCCTGCTCGAACTCGCGGCGATGGAGCAGGTTGTAGTGCGGCTGGAGGCTGGCAAACCTGTGCAGATCATGCTTGTCGCTGGCCCACAGTGACTGCATCAGCCGCCAGGCGGGATAGTTGCTGCAGCCGATGTAGCGGACCTTGCCCTGCCGGATCAACGCGGTCAAGGCCTCAAGCGTTTCCTCGATCGGAGTCTCCGCGTCGAACCAGTGTGTCTGGTACAGATCCACCCAATCGGTTTGCAGCCGTCGTAGCGAGTCTTCCAGGGCTTCGATGATGTGCCTGCGCGACAGTCCCTCGCCGTTGGGCCGGTCCGACATCGGGCCGCGCACCTTGGTGGCCAGCACCACCCGATCCCGGTTGCCGCGCGCCTGCAGCCAGTTGCCAATCACCGTCTCGCTGGTTCCCACGCCCAGCTCCGGCACCCACTGGCTGTAGATGTTGGCAGTGTCCAGAAAGTTGCCTCCGTGCTCAAGGTAGGCGTCCATGATCGCGTACGCCTCCTCTTCGGTGGTTCGCCACCGCCACTGCATGGTTCCAAGGCCGATGGCCGAAATCTTGAGACCGGTATGCCCCAGGTTGCGATATTGCATGTCTTGCCTTCTCTGTTCAGTGGTTTTGAGTAAGTGTGCGTGCGTTGTGTCTGCTTCAGTCGCCACCGGGGACCAGCGGTCAATCCTTCGTCAAGACTACGGAAGACGACCGCCGATGTTCTTCCAGCCGGTCCCACAGGAGGCCCACCCCGTGTCCGGGTTGCTCCGGGGGCAGAACCGTCCCGTCGCGGACCTCAAGCGGCTCTTCCATGTACCTTTCCAAGCCGAATCCGTGAACTTCAAGATAGGACGCGTTGGGCACGGCCGCCAGCAGATGGACATGCAGATCGTGGACTCCGTGGGTGGTCACGGGCAGGTTGCGGGCCTCGCACATGTGCGCCACCTTGAGCCAGGGCGTCACTCCGCCCAGCGTCACCAGGTCCGGCTCGGGAAAGGCAACCTCTCCCAGGTCGAGCATGTGCTCGAATTCGTGGATCGAATGCAGGTTTTCGCCGGTGGCCACCGGCAGGCCGCCCTCGCGGGCAATCCGGGCGTGGGCGGCGTAGTCGTCCGGAATAGTCGGCTCCTCAATCCAATACAGGTCGGCGTCCGACAAGGCCCGGGCCGCCTGGATGGCCTGATGGGGCAGCCACTGCATATTGGCGTCCGCCATCAGGGGAAAACCGTCGCCCAAGTGGGCACGCATGGCCAGGGCCCGGTCTGCATCCTCCCTGTATGACGGACGGCCCACCTTCATTTTGATCGCCCGGAATCCCGCATCCCGAAAGCCGTCGGCCTGGTGCAGGAGCCTGTCCAGCGGAAACTGCAGGTCGATCCCTCCTGCATAGGCCGGCACCGGCTTGCGCCAGCCCCCAAGCAGCTTCCACCACGGTTTGGAAGCCTGCTTGGCCGCGGCATCCCACAAGGCCACATCGACGGCCGCCAGGGCGAAGGAGGCCAGGCCCCCGCGGCCCACAAAGTGGATCCGCCACCAGAGTTCATGCCAGATCCGTTCGCGGTCGTCGCTGTCGCGACCCGGGAGCATCGGTGCCAAATCCTGTGCCAGCATGGCATGCAACGCACCACCGCCAATGTCTCCCACGACGTAGCTGTAGCCGACGCCCTCGATCCCGTCGTCGGTCAGGACGCGGACGGTTGCCAAGCCGAAGTGGGCCATGTCGCCGTGGGTGGCATCCGACAACACAACAGGCAGCGGAATCCGGTAGTGATCAACTTGTACCCTTTGAATGCGCATGCTTGGAACTTCCGCCTGTGTGGTCGATCGATCGATGGCCGGATGACCTGCCGCAGAAACCGGAAGCTACCGTCGGACAGGCCCTTGGGCCCAAGGCCTCACACCCGGGTGCGGAGGTTTCCGTCGCGCCGGGTGAGCCGATCCTGGTCCATCCGCTCCAACAGTGCCTGTGCATACTTGCGGCTGGTCGGCAAACGATCCCTGACCTGCGCCATGGTGACACTGCCGAATTCGTCCAGAAGCCGCAACACGGCCTCCTGCGCCTGCCGATGGACGGAGGCCAGGAAGATCACATCCTGATCGAGCGCCACGCACTGGCCGGAGACCAGGAGATGATCCAGGAGTTCCCGATCCCCGCCCAGCATCTGCAGGAGATCCCCACCGTTGGGCGGCGTGAACCCGGCTGCCTCCAGGGTTTGCGTCAACCTGTCCACCAGACGAGCCTGTTCCGGCGAGTACTTCACTTTGTGCCCGGGCAGCCGCACGATGTCGCCTTCGGGCGCGATCCCGCCGTCCGCATGCCAAGCGGCCACCGCTGCGTTCAGTTGCGGGGACGAGGCCGCCACCTGGTGCCGACGGCGCATCCACCCGGTAAGGCGCGCAAGGAACTCGCCGCGGGGTTGGCCGGGACGGAGTGGCCATGTCCGGTGCCATTCACCAAGCGTTTCCTCCGCGAAGTCCCGCCATGCCCGTGCCGCCCGGTCGGACACAAGCCAAGGACCGCCGCTGCCCTCAAGGACCCATACCCGGCCCTCCGCGATTTCCTGTTCCAAGTGCCGGTGCCACAATGTCGCCTCGGTGCCGGCATGGGCCAGCAGTTCGGACCGGCCAATCAGGGGACGGGTGCGGATTCTGTAATCCATCTGAAGCTTGAAGTCGTCGGTGTCCAGAACCCGGAAACGTTCCAGGCTGCCGGTGTGAAACCGCTTCCAATGGCGCTCGGGGGCCGGATCCAGAACCTCTCCGCCTCCCAGCGTCACACTGGGTGACGGCAAACGGACGATGAACCGGTCGCCGGCGTCCAACACCATCGGTTCCGACAGGACCAGCTGGCAATAGCCCCTCCGACCCGGTTCGATCACCTGCGAGCCAATCAGCCTCACGCGCGCAATGGTTTCCGTGGTCCCATGGAACAACATGATGTCCAGGTTGTGTTCCAGCCCCTTGAACGCGTCGGACAGCAGCTCCACCTTGACATCCGCCAGGCGGCTCGGGACCATGGTTCCCTCGGTGCCCAGCGCGTCGCCGCGCTGAACGTCGCCGTGGGACACCCCGCTGATGTTCACGGCCACCCGTGCCCCCGCAACGCAGCGGTCCTTCGTCTCGTGGTAGGACTGCAAACCCCTGATGCGCCCGGAGAGACCGGACGGCTGCAAGCCAACCGTCTGTCCCAGTTCCAAGGTTCCGGCAGACAGCGTCCCCGTAACCACGGTGCCAAAACCGGACCGCACAAACACCCTGTCAACATGCAGGCGCGCGGGTTGGTCGAGAACGGCTTCGGGACTCCGCTCCGGCAGGTCGAAAATCGCTTGGCGCAAGTCGTCCAGGCCGATGCCCTCGTGTGCACTCACCCGCAGAATGGCCGTGTCCGCGTACCGCGTCTGCGCCAAGTGGTCCGCAAAATCCAGTTCGACCAGTTCAAGCCACTCGGGATCGTCGACGGCATCCACCTTGGACAGGACCGGCAGGCAGGCGGGAACCCGCAGCAGGTCCAGGATGGAAAGATGCTCGCGCGTCTGTGGCATCACCCCGTCGTCCGCCGCCACAACCAGCATCGCCGCATCGATCCCGCTCATTCCCGCCAGCATGTTGCGGATGAAGTCGAGGTGCCCCGGGACATCGACCAGGCCGGTGCGGCGGGCCGGATCGGGCGGTTCGGAGTCCAGGACCGCGTAGCCCAGCTCGATGGTCAGTCCGCGACGCTTTTCCTCCGCCAGCCGATCGGGATCCGTCCCGGTCAGGGCCTGCACCAGGGCGGACTTGCCGTGATCCACATGCCCGGCCGTGCTCAGGACGCGCATGCCTACGGCACCGCCGCGCCATCCACGCCGTCGGTTTCCTGTCCCCTCGAACCGTTGGCGTACAACTCGACGTTGCGGCGCAGCCGCATCCATTCGTCCTCCAGGGCCCGGATAATCCGGTCCCGTTCCCTGAGACTGTCCTGAAGATTGTCCACTTGGGACTGCGCGGCCCTCAGCGCCTGCTGGGGATAGGTCTCCTGGAGGGACCACAGCTGCTTGAGCAACGCCTCGTGGGTCTTGAGGGACTGGGACAGGGACATGAGGCTTTCCTTCGTCGCGGCGTTGTCCTGAGCCTGTTCCTGCCACTGGTGGTCCCGCTGCATGCGCTCCTTGCGTTCCCGCTCCGCCACCCCGGCCTTGGCCTCCTCGAGGGAACTCTCAATCCGCGCCTGGAACAGCCGTTCCGACTCCTGGAACTGGTGGATGGCCTGATCTATTTGCTCCCGCAAGCCCCGCGAATCGAGCACCGACCTGCGAATGTGATCCTGTGCCTCGGCCTGCAGGCGCAACTGGTTCTGCAGACCCTCAATCAACGGCGGCAACTCCTGTACGGCGGCGTCCACGGCCCTAATCTGCTTGCTGAAGTCAATCATCTGGCCCCGCATTTCGTCCGCCAGCTCGTCGAGGTTCCGGCCATGCCGGTTGCCCGATTCGTGCAGCTCCGTCAGTTCCTGCCGCAGCCTGCGGATTTCCTGGTCCTGCTGGATGTTGGTGCTCTCCAATTCATCCAGGCGACGCAGGTGCACCGTCTGCTCCTCCTGCTGCTGCGTGACGCGCTGGACTTCGGTGCTGCGCAGTTCCAGCATGAAGTCGATGTTCTGTGTCTTCTCCTCCAGCGCGGCCTCCAGCGCCTTGATCTGGCCGTCCATCGCCTGGATCGATTCGGCCAGGCGGGTGAAGTCGGACTGTCGGATTTGAAGATCCTGTTCGAGTTGGGTGGAGCGGTGCGCGTCCCTCTGCAAGGCGGCAATGTCGCGCTGGGCCGTGTCCCGATCCGCCTCCCGGGCCCGTTCCAACTCGCGGATGGCCTTGATGCGCTGGGTCTCTTCCCGTTCGATGAGCGCGAGCAACTCCTGTCGGGAGCCGTCCAACGTGCTCTCGTACTGCTGCAGCCGCGACACTTGGGCCTCGAAGCGCATCACCGTGCCTTCCAGTTCCTGCAGCTGCTTGGTCTGTCCGACCTGGCTGTTGCCCTGCATTTCCAGCAGGTGGCCCAATCGCACGATCTCGGTGCGGTTCCGTTTGTGTTCCTCGTCAAGCCAATTGACGATTTGTTCCAGCTGTGGCAATTCCATGGTGCTAGCCTTCATGCCCGGTCAGCAAAGTGGCGCAATTGCTGGTAAAAGGGATCGGGTGGCTCGTGGCCGAAACGGTCCCTGTGCCCTTGGCGACACATGATGTCACAATAATGTAGGTCATTGTGCCACTGACGCGTCCAGAGGATGTCGGACTCCACGACCGGCGAATCTGTAGTAAAGGGCAGCAACCAGTGATTCGAATTGGCATTGATGCCAGGCTTGCATACCATCGGCAGGCCGGCATCACCCGGTATGCCCGCAACCTGTGCTCCGCCCTGCACGCGCTCGCTTCCGGGGACCGGTTCACCGTCTTTCACCACAGGCGCCAACCGTCGGCACAGCGCGTGCCGGCGGCGTGGCGCCATCGGACCCTGTTCAGTCCGGTCCACCACCCCTGGGAACAAGCCGGCCTGGCCCTGGAACTGTCGCTGGGCCGGTGGGATGTGGTCCACTTCCCGGACTTCATCGGACCGTTGCAAACCAAGCTGCCAACCGTGATCACGGTCCAAGACCTGGCCTTTCTGAAATGGCCCGAGGTCCTGACGGATGATGCCGCCGTCTACTACGGCCAACTGCCCCTTGCCGTGAGGCATGCCGCGGCCATTCTGGTGCCAAGCCTGCATACGGCTGCCGACTTGGCCGACCGCTTCCCGGAGGCAGCCGGCAAGACGACCATCGTGCCCTACGCCGTTGACCCGGGGTTCCTTAAGGACAGAACCGAACCGCAATCGACCGCGACCCCCAAACCCGATTGGCTGCCGGACGACTACCTTCTGCACGTGGGCACGCTTGAACCCCGGAAAAACATCGCCACCCTTCTGGAAGCCTTCGCCATCGTCCGGGCCCGTCCCGAAGGCCGCAAGCTGATGCTGGTCCTGGCAGGCCCTTCGGGGTGGCTTCAGGACGATCTGGAGGAACAGGCCGCCCGGCGCGGCCTGGAGAGTGCCTGTGTCTTTGCCGGAAAAGTGTCGGAGCCTTCCCTGGTTCAGGCCTACCGACATGCCAGGTGCCTGGTGCATCCGGCGCTGTACGAAGGTTTCGGCTTTACGCTTCTGGAGGCCATGGCCAGCGGCACGCCCGTGGTGTGCAGCAATGCGTCCTGTCTGCCGGAAGTTGCAGGCAACGCCGCCCTTACCCACGACCCCGAGGACCCCGAGGCGGTTGCCTCGAGCGTTCTGGCCCTGCTCAACTCGGAGAAACTTGCTTCCGACCTGGTGAACAAGGGTCGCCAAAGAGTCTTGGAGTTCAGTTGGGAGAAGGCGGCCCGACAGACCCTGAACGTCTATCGTGCGGCGGCGCGCCAAACATGATCCGGTGAAATGACGATGCGCATCCTGTTCCTTGCTCCTGTTGTACCGTGGCCGCTTACCCAAGGCCGCAATCTGCGCAACTTCCACCTCCTCAGAATTCTGGCTGAACGGCACGAGGTGGAGCTGCTGTGCGGCTCCTTCGACGCAGGCTCGACCGCCCTGCCATCGGAAGTCGCAGCACTCGTTGCGTTTGGCGAGGTGGTTGCCTGGCCGGAGCGCCCTTTGGCAACGCGGCTTTTGGACATGGGCAGGGATCTGCCCGACATCTGGCAGGCCTATGCCAACGACAAGTTGGTCGACAGTGCATTGGCCAGACACGCGACCAAACCCTTCGACTGCGTCCATGTGGCCGGCTTCGAGATGATGGGGACGTGGCACAGGGTTCGTCACCGGCTCTCAGCCAGGGTTCCCTACGTCCTGGATGAACACAACATCGAATACAGCCTGCGGGAGTCGATGCAGGCCGGTGAGGCCTTGTCCGTCGCCGATGTCCCCTATCGTATCTACAACCACCTGCAAACCCGTCGCACCAGGCACCACGAAACTGGCGCTTGGCAGAATGCCTGGCACGTGTCGACCGTCAGTCCCGAGGACCGGGACCAAGTCCTGAAACACGTTCCTGCACATCGCGTGTCACTGGTGCCCAATTGCCTGGACATCCGGTCCCTGCCGAAGGTCGAGCGGAATTCGATCCGTCCCCACAGCCTGCTGTTCATGGGCAAGATGGACTACCGCCCCAATGTCGCGGGCATGACCTGGTTCTGTCGCGAAGTCATGCCCGTGTTGCGCGAGCGGTTCCCGGACGCGTCGTTCACGATTCTGGGCCGAGACCCGGCCGCGGATGTACTGGCCCTGAACGACGTGCCCGGCGTCACCGTCACCGGTTATGTCGAGTCCCTGGTTCCCTATCTGGAACAGGCCGCCACCTTCGTTGTGCCGCTGTTTCAGGGGGGCGGAACAAGATTCAAGGTTCTGGAAGCCCTGGCCGCCGGCATTCCCCTGGTTTCAACGAACCAGGGGATCGCAGGACTGCCCCTGGAAAACGAAACGCACTGCTTGCTGGCGGACAACCCGAATGATTTCGTAAACGCGATTACGCGCACCTGGTCCGAACCGGACCCTGCATGGTCGCGCGTGGCCAACGGGAGACGCCTGGTCGAGGCCCATTTTGACTGGGGCGCGATTGCCCCCATACTCGCAGGCATCTACGTTTGAAACGGTTCTCAGGCCGCCGCGCGGCGATTCCACCGAGCGGTTTTGGAACCTATTGCGGGTACGTTGCGCCCCGGCCATCGGGTGTGGAAGGAAAGGTCGGATAGGACACGGGATCCAGCATGACCTCCACCAAGTAGGGACCGGTCTGGGCGCAGGCCGTGCGCACCCCATCATCCAGAGAAGTGTCGTCCGTGACCCGCTGTCCGGGAATCCCATAGGCCGCTGCCAGCCTTGCGTGGTCCACCGACACTCCGTACTCGGTTCCGTGCACCGGACTGCCCGCACGCAGTTGTGCAACCCGGATCAGGTCCAATGCCTCGTCCTGCATCACCACCACCTTGACATTGGCACCCAGTTCGCGGAGCAGGCCCAGTTCGCCGGCGCACATGGCCAATCCGCCGTCGCCGATTACGCAGATCACCTGCCTCCCAGGATCCAGCGTTGCGGCCCCGATGGCTCCGGCAAGACCGAACCCCATGCACGACAGGCCATTGGACAACAGGAAGCCGGAAACATCGTGGGTGGGCCAGTCCAGGGAAAAGTGGATCTTATGGGACCCCACATCGACTGTCATGATGGCATCGTAGTCCGCATGCCGACGCAAGGTCCGCATGACGGCCTGTGGGCTCACCCTACCCTCGGCCGTGGCCTTGGGCGCAGGCACCGTGCGATCCCTTCTAAAGGTGTGGAAGTGGGTATCGATCCATCCCGGTGCCGGCTCCGCGGCCTTGGCCAGGGCTCCGAGATGGCCTGCGACATCCCCTGTCAATTCCACATCGGCCGGCAGGTGCGGATCCACGTTGGGCCACTCCGCAACCCACACTAGGCCACCATCGAACTCCCACGGCAGAACCAGTTCGACCACATCGAACCCAACGGCAACCACGAGGTCCGCCTGCTCCAGAAGCTCGTAAACCGGGTCGGTTCGGGTGAGGCCAATGACACCCGCGGCCAGTGGATGACTGTCCGACACGATGCCCTTGGCCTTGGGAGTGGCCACGATCGGAGCCTGCAACGAGCCGGCCACAGCCTGCACAGGTTCCCGCAGGGATGCGTCCCGCGCTCCCAGCCCGACAACCACCACCGGCCGGTGGGCGCGCGCCATGAGGGCCAGTGCTTTCTCCACATCTTCCATGTCCGGTTCCGGCCAAGCCGAAGACCGAGGTTCGGGGTCGGTACCGTCGCCGGCGGCCGCCAAACCGGCCACTTCGTTGGAAATCTGCACGTAAACGGGGCCGGGCCTGCCCTCGGCGGCCAAGGAACACACGTCGCGCACGGAATGGACATTGTCCGGCTCCACCTTGATGTGCGCCTTGACCATCGGGGCCAACAGGTGTTCCTGGTCCAATACCTGGTGAGTGTGCATGGGCCCGGATGCCTCCGCGGTACAGGCACTGATCACCACCACACCGGCCCGATCGAGCCACAGGTGCCCCACACCGGCCGCGGCATGGGTAATGCCGGGCCCCAGCGTGGTCAGACAGGCCTGAAGTTGCCCGGTTAGGGTCCAGCGCGCAGAAGCCGCGTAGGCGGCACTGGATTCGTTGCGCACCAACACGAATTCGATGCCCAGTTCCCGGAGGGCGTCCAATACCCGGACGTTCTCCCCGCCCGGCAGGCCGAACACCGTGCGCACACCGAGGTCGTGCAGTGAACGAGCCAGAACTTCAGCACACGTTGACATGGATGCTCCTTAAGCAACAGAGGCTCCCAAGGGAGCCCCTGTACCGATCTGTTCGAAACTCCCTGCGGGGATCCGGCATGCGGATCAGGCGGCGTGAACCTCTTCCACGGCCTCGGCCAGGATATCCGCGATCCGGTCCAGTTCCGCGTCGGTGGAAATCAGTGGCGGAGACATGACAAGCAGATTGCCGACCACACGCGGCATGAACCCCTTTTCGATGCAGGCGCTCTTCACGGCTTCGGCGGTGCCGGCTTCCGTCCGCGACTCCTTGTCCTCGACCAGCTCCACGGCCAGCATCATCCCCTTGCCGCGTACCTCGCCCACGTTGTCATGCTCCTCCAGGTGCCTGAGCGCACCCAAGAGGTAGTTGCCGGCATGCCGGGCCTTCTTGTGATACTCGCCGGCCTGCAGTATGTCCAGGTTGGCCAGGGCCACGGCACAGCACGTCGGGTGGCCGGAATAGGTGTAGGCATGGAACCAGCGGTCCTCGAACGGGCAGGTGTCCATCACGTCCTTGATCCGGTCGTGCACCTGGATCCCGCCCAGAGGCAGATAGCCGCTGGTAATGGCCTTGGCAAAGGTCATCAAGTCCGGTTGGATACCCCAGTGGTGCAGACCGAACCACTCGCCCGTCCGGCCCCAACCCGTGATCACCTCGTCCGAAATCAACAGGACGTTGTGCTCGTCGCAGATCTCCCGGATGCGCGGGAAGTAGTCGTCCGGAGGCACAATCACGCCGCCGGCCCCCATGACAGGCTCGGCAATGAACGCGCCGACGTTGTCCGCACCCAGTTCCTCGATCTTCTCCTCCAGTTCGCGGGCCGCCGCCAGCCCCACGGTCTCCCTCTCGCGCACTTCGCCGGCGAACCGGTAGGGGTACGGCGGATTGATATGGGTAAACCCCGGCATCACGGGTTCGAAGTGCTTCCAGTAGCCGGGGATGCCGGTGGCGCTGAGCGCGGCCAGGGTCACACCGTGGTAGCCCCGCAGACGCGAAATGATCGTCGTCTTGTTGGGCTTGCCCATCTGCTTCCAGTACCAGCGCACCGTCTTGAACGCACTCTCGGTCGACTCGGCTCCGCCCGACGTGAAGAAGGTCGAGTTGAGATCCGGGTAGGCGAAACCGGCGAGGCGGTCCGCCAGCTCAATCGTGGTGTCGCACCCGGTACCGGAATAATTGGACATGTAGGCCACGCTCATCATCTGCCGGTGCGCAGCCTCCGCCAACTCCGGCCGGCCGTGACCCAGGTTTACGTTCCAGAGGCCCGACATGCCGTCGATCACCTTGTGGCCGTCCACCCGGTGCAGGTAGATGCCCTCGGCGCGATCAAACACCATCGTTTGGGGCACAGTCTGCGGATGGTGCAGGGGGTGGATGAGTCGCTCATCCTTCTCGTGAATGGTTCTGGCCATGGTCGGCGCGTCCTCAATGCCTTGGTCGGTTCAAAATTATTCAAACAGCCATTATGCCTGCCAACGGGGACGGCATCGCACTCTAATACCGCGTTGCCGCGAACTTCCAGCCCGGCTCCACTTTCTGCATCTCCACTTCGTCGTCGCGGTGCGTCAGGCCGCAGGCCTCGTACTGGGCCTGCAGACGCGCCAGTTCGTCCCGGTCGACTTCCACCCCCAGACCCGGTTCGTCCGACACTTCGACACAGCCATCGTCAAATTGGATATGACCGCCGGCCACCACCTCGTCTTCCTGCCACGGGTAGTGCGTGTCGCAGGCATAGGTCAGGTTGGGGATGGTGGCACCCAATTGTGTCATGGCGGCCAGGGAAATGCCGACGTGGCTGTTGGAGTGCATGGACAGCCCCCTGCCGAATACCCGGCAGAACGCGGCCAGATCCTGGCTGGGCCGGAGGCCGCCCCAGAAGTGGTGGTCGCTGAGAATGACGTCCTCCGAACCGAGCGCAACGCTTCCCGGCAAGTCCTCGAACGAAGTCGTGCACATGTTGGTGGCCATGGGAATGTCCAGGGCCTGGCGCACTTCGGCCATCGCCTCCTGGCCGCGTACCGGATCCTCGTAGTACTCGAGCACGCCTTCCAGATCCCGACCGACGCGAATGGCGGTCTCGACCGTCCAGATGGCGTTGGGATCCAGCCTCAGGGGCGTTCCCGGGCCGAACGCGGCCCGCATCGCGTGGATGGCCGCCGCCTCCTCGTCGGGAGGAAACGCCCCGCCCTTGAGCTTGATGGACTTGAACCCGTATTCGTCGCACATGGCCCGCGCCTGCGCCACGATGCCGTCGGGATCCAGGGCAGCCGCCTGGCGGGCCTGCGCCCAGCCTGTCAATCCGGGCTTCGTGCCGAAGCCGAGTTCGCCCCCGGCCCCTTCATGCTTGTAGAAGAGGTAGGCGGAGAACTCCACCCGATCCCTGACCTTGCCCCCCAGCAGTTCGTGCACGGGGCGCCCCAGCATCCGTCCCTGCAGGTCCAGCAGGGCCACTTCGATCGCGCTGCGCACGTGGACTGCCTGCCGGCTGTCCCATGGCCGGTCGCCCCGGTCGTCCTCGACATCCAGGTGGGCGGCAATCCGGTTCAGAATGTCGTTCAGGTGGAAGGGGCTGGCCCCTTCGACGACCGGACGCACCGCCTCCAGGGCGGCCCGGGTCTTGAAATGGCCCGGCACCTCGCCAAAGCCCGAAATATTGTCGGCCGACACCAGTTCCACCATCAGACGCAGGGCATACGGGGCATGAAGGCCACCGGCATTGAGGAGCGGGGGATCCCCCACGGCGATGGGATAGACGTGCAGGGCCTGTATGTTCATGGATTCCTCATGGGCAAAGTTGCAGTTGGCAGGCTGCCGGCTTGCGGCGAACCGACTCTACACAGCAGCGTGGGCCTGGGTGAGCTTCATCTCGACCGGCTTTTCCCGGATCGGCAAGTGCACCAGCAGGCCATACAGCCCCAGTGCAATGGAAACGTAGAACCCCAAGTCGTAGGAACCGGTCGCGTCATAGACCTTGCCGGACCACCAGGCGCCAAAGAAAGCACCTACCTGATGGCTGAAGAAGACGAAGCCGTACATGATGGCCAAATACTTGGGACCGAACAGCAGAGCCACCGTTCCACTGGTAACTGGCACTGTAGCCAACCACAGTAGCCCCATGGCCGCGCTGAACAGCAGGGAGGAAAGCACGGTGATCGGGGTCAGCAGGTAGATCAGGAGAACCACGCCCCGCATGCCGTAGATGAAGCTGAGCAGGAACCGCCTGGGCAACCGGTCCGCCAGCCAGCCGAAGGTCAGGGAGCCCACCAGGTTGAAGGCCCCGATGAACGCCAGCGCGGCGCCGCGGATGTGTCCGATCCCGTTGTCTTCCAAATACACCGGCAGGTGCGTGCCAATGAAGGCGATGTGAAACCCGCACACGACGAAACCCGACACCAGCAACAGATAACTGGGCTTGGTGAAGCCTTCCCGGACGAACGACCACAAGGGCACTTCGGGCTCCATGACCTTGCCCGCGGCGGTTGGTTGTCCCTTCTTCTGCTTGCCGGGAAGTCCCAGGGACAACAGGACGACCGACAGAATCAGCACAGCCTCAATCCGAACCGCCTGTTGCCAGCCGTAGGTGTCGACCAGCCACTGGGCCACCGGGGGCATCACCAGAAATCCGGCCGAACCCATGGCCGTGATGATGCCGAACACGGTTCCCCGCTGCCGCGGCGACACCAGTTGCACCAGGGCACCGAGGACAACCACGTAGGTGGTGGCGGCAAGACCGATGCCGACCAGAATGCCAAGGCCGGTAATAAGGCCGGCCGTGGCCACCCATTGGGTTACCAGCAGCAACCCGGCCGCATAAATGGCGCCCCCCGCGCCCAGCACCAGGCGGGACCCGAAGCGCTCGGTCAGGAAACCCATGACGGGAATGCCGAACATCAGATTGCTGATGGCGGCCGCGATGCCGAAGGTTTCCCGTCCCACGCCCAATTCGGTAGTGATTGGCGTCAGGAACAGCCCGAATCCCTGACGGATCCCGGCGCTCAGCATCACGGACAGTGCCGACGCGATGATGGCGACCACCACCGCCCGGGTCATGCGGTCCGCTGGTTCGGCGCGGCTCATGGTGCAACTTCCATTACCAAATCCTCATCGACTCCAGGAACAACCGGGTCAGATCGTTGCCGTCCGCGGGCCGCGGGGACAGCTTGGTGACCCTGTGCTGCGGCAGGGTCTTTTCGGCCAGGACTTCCGCGTCGGCGGGACCGTACCCCACTGCCTCCAACCCATTGGGCATCATCGTGGCCTTCATGAGCTCGATGAGGCAGTCGGCCAGCAGTTCGCCGGCTTCGGCTTCGGGCACTCCGGCCACGTTACGGCCCATGAGCCGGGCCGCCTCCAAGTGCTTGGCCGGATTCGCGGCGGCCGTGAACCGAAAGACCGCCGGCGCATTGAGGATGACCGACATGCCGTGCGGCACCAATGGATGTTCGGTCAGGTAGTCGGGCGCCCGGTACTCCCGCACCAGACTGGAGACCGGATAGGACATGCCGTGGCAGAGGTGCACCCCGGCGTTGCCGAACCCCATGCCGCCGTAGACGGCCGCCAGCATCATGTTCGAGCGCGCCTCAAGGTCGGCCGGATCCCTGAGCACCCGGGGCAGGTTCTGCGCCACCAGCCGGATCGCCTCACAGGCCCAGATGTCGCTCACAGGGGACGATCCCTGGTAGGTCGGGCGGTGCAGGCTGCCTTCCGGCTTCGGTCGGGAGGTGTAGTCGACAGTGGTGTAGCTCTCGATCGCGTGGCACAGCACGTCCAGGCCGGTGCACACCGTAACCATCGGCGGCAAGTCGATGGTGAGTTCCGGATCCTGCACCCCCATTGACGGCCGCATGAACCGGTGGGAGATGCCGGTCTTGGCGTTGTTCGCCTTGTCGTCGAAGATGGCCACACCGGTGATTTCGCTGGAGGTTCCGGCCGTGGTCGGTACCCCGATCATGGGCTTCAACGGGCCGGGCACCGGCTTGCCTTGCCCGATGGGCGCGTTCACGTAGGCGAAGAAGTCGTCCGGATAGACGGAGAACAGATTGGCAATCTTGCCGGTGTCGATGGTGGAACCGCCCCCCATCGCCAGAAATCCGTCGAAGTTGCCTTGCACCGAGAAGTCGGCGGCGGCCTTGAACGAATCGAGTGACGGCTCGGTTCGGATGGCGTCGAACAGCTCGAATTCGATGCCGGCGTCCGCCAGGTGTCCGGCGAGCCGTACCTGTCCGTCAGTGCCGACCAGGTTGGGATCGCACAGCCACATTGCGCGGCGCACGCCCAGAATGGTCAGGTCCTCGCCGACTTCGGAGATGGAGCCGGGACCGAACTTGATGGTTGAAGTGTCTACGGTGAAGACGGTTTCCTGCGTCACGAATTTGGGTCCCTTGTTCGGTAGGTGCTCGGTTGTGCGCCGTCTATGCGTTCCGGCTCAGCCGAATGACGGAGCAGTGGGGATCCGGTGCGGGACCAAGATTGGACAGCAGGAGGCCATCGGACGACCGCACCACCGTTGCCGCCTTGCCACTGCCTCCCAGCACCTCGGCCGTGTCCGCGTTCAGGTCCGGCAGGGAAAGGTTCCCGTCGGCGGGCCAGTCGAACACGTGCAGGTAGACGACCTCGCCCTTGCGGGTGGTACGCATGCCGGCCACATCCTGCACCGGGCCAGCCCGGGTCCCGTAGAGCGAGTCCCCGTACCGGTCCAGCCATACGCCCATCGCCTCCAGCCGCTCGATGCTCTCCGGCGGGATCTCGCCCAGCGCGGTGGGGCCCACGTTGAGCAGGTACACTCCACCCTTGCTGACGATGTCGACCAGCTTTTGAATCAGATCCGTAACGCTCTTCCAGTTGTGGTCGTGGGTCTTGAAACCCCAAGTGTCGTTCATGGTCGCCGGCACTTCCCAGTCGCCCGGCACGGCCCCTGCGGGAATGGTGTTGTCGTTGGTGGTCGCGTAGTCGCCCAGGGTGTTGCCCAGACGCCCACAGACCAGACAGTCCGGCTGCAATTCGTTGCAGAGTTCGAGCAGTTCGCGGCTCTGCCGCTCGGTGATGCCCTTCGGGGTATCGAACCAAATGAGGGCCACGTCTCCGTAGTTGGTCAGCAGTTCGCGCACCTGGGGCTTGACATAGTTGTCGATGTAGGCCGCGAAGTCCTTCTGCGACTCGTCGTAGTCCCAGTCGTTGCCATCCCCGTCGGGCTGGTACCAGTCCTGGGTCTGGGAGTAGTAGAACCCCAATCGCATGTCCTGCCGTCGGCATTCGTCCGCCAGTTCCCGGATCACGTCGCGGCCGAACGGAGTACCCTTGGTCATGCAGTAGTCGGTCTCGGCCGAATCGAACAGGCAGAACCCGTCATGATGCTTCGAGGTTATGACGATGTACTTCTGACCGGCCGCCTTGGCCAACGCAACCCACGCCTTGGCGTCGAAGGCCACCGGATTGAACTGTGCGGCCAGGGGACTGTACTCCGCGACCGGGATGCGTGCCCTCAACATGATCCATTCGCCGATGCCGGGCACGTGTTCACCCTGCCATACACCGGCCGGAATGGCGTACAGCCCCCAGTGAATGAACAGGCCGAACTTGCCGTCCCGCCACCAGTCAAGGCGGGTGTCCTGCTCGGCACCCGGTCGCTGGCCTCTGTCTACCTGAATGGATGCATCCTGCATAACCTGATCCCTTATGTAGCCGGTGGGTCCCCGTCTCCGCCGACGCGTTGGACGGCTTCCGTGGGTTCAATCCGTTGCCGTGGAAGACCGCGGGGACACTCAATGATATATAGGAGACGAAACCTCAGGGCAAAACCGGGGCCGTCCGACAATTGGCCCGTGTGTTCGTGCGGGTTGTACCGAAGGTATGGAGCACGCTTCCGTTCCGGGGCACCGCTCGGCAGACGCTACCACCATCCTGTGTACTCCGGGCCCAAGCCAATCGCACGGGACGCCCTCCACCGGCAAACACGTTGGCGGGCGTGTAGCGGTCCCGGGCCGGGGCAGGCGTTGCCCACCGGATCCACCGGCCATTTTGGCTTCCGGCTTGCATGCCGCATTGGTTCGAGTGCGAGCCGCGCGGACCGAACAACTGCCTTATCCGGGGTTTTCACCCCCTTGCCGCACTGCAAGCATACGGCTGTTCGAATGCCGCCGGAGTGATGCCAGCCCGGAGGAAATCACGGTCGGCGGGAGCCTTCACCCGCGGGCTTGCAGCGCCTCCCCCAACCGGGACCTGAAACCCATGCGCAACCTCGGTTCCATTTCCGCCGGTGCCAACGCGCGACCAACGCGAACGACTTCGGCAACACGGTTTCGGGTTCGGTGATTGATGGTCGCGCCTCCCCTACCACATCCCGTTGGTTGGACATCCAGCCACTGGACGGGGCCGCGACCTCACCAACATCAAGTGGCGTCGCTCCCGTCCGGAACCTCCAGCAGTTGCCGCCATTCGTTGGGTGCCTGTTGCACTTTCAGAATACGGCCCATCACATCCGGCGGCGGTCCGGCATCCCGCCAGTGTGCAGCAATTTCGTCCCGGTACTGCGAGTACAGGTGACCGGGCAGGAAGTGCAGTGCGTCAATGGCCGTTTCCGTTCGACCTTCCTCCCGGCCTTCTTCGCGACCTTCCGCATGCCCTTCCGCATGCCCTTCCGCATGCCCTTCCGCATGCCCCTCCGCAAGTCCTGCCGCAAGTCCTGCCGCCCGGCTTGCCTGTGCAATACGGTCCTTCTCGTCCTGCGCGTCGGTGTCGGTGTCCCGCCAACGACCCTGTTCGGTATCCCACCACTGAAAGCGCGGTTCGTACGCGCCGGTCCACAAGCGGATGTGCACGCCGCACACCGCGCTCCAATACGCCAGGGCCTCCGACGAAGCCACGGCCCCGTTCTCAACCCCCGAGGCCGGGACAGCGGCGTAGAGCCCGTCGTCCCCCAGCCGAAACAGGGACAATTCCACCGGCGAACCCGGGTTGCGGATGCCGCCCACGTCGCAGATCCAGTACTCGGCCACACCGAGGGCCTCGTACAGCCGCATCTTGACCCCGTAGTCCCTCCGTACGGAGGAGACCGACAGGATCTCGACCACCAGTTCCGGGGGCGGCGCGCCCTCGTGGACGCGCAGGACACAACCGCTGCGGTCCCGGTGCTCGTCCTCCGGCAACTCAAACGCGGGCGGGAACAACATCAGATCCGGCTTCACGTAGCTGCTGCGGTTGCCCCCCTGGGTCCGGAGCTTCAGGCGCTCCGCGACCGGACCGGGGAAGTAGAGACGCCCCTGGGACTCCGCACGGTTGCCGCGCAGTTTCCGGAGCAGGAACAGCATGCGCCCCTCGAGCAGGGTCCGCCGGTCGTCGATGGGCTCCAAAACGCCATCCTCGTTGTATTCGCAGAATTCGATGCCGTTGCCGGCATGGTCCGGGTCGGTGGTTCGTTCTTCCTCGTATTCGTGCGCCACATCGTAAGCGTATTCCGGGTCAAAATAGACCAGACTCTCGAGGTCGCGGTGCCATTCCTCAAGGTGGTGCAGACGCCAGGCGGCCCGTTCCGCCCGCGCCTCCCGCGTCATGTACGGCTCGGCATCTCGGGGCAGTTCCCGCATGCGTTCGTTGGATGCCGTTTGCGTCCGTTCCAGTTCCCGAACCACAGTTGCCATGGTGTTTCCCTGCGTGTGTCGCGGCTCCATTCTACCCCTGCCGCTTACCGTCCCCGGCCCCAAGCAATCACCCTCCATTGCGAGAGGATTCTGGCAGGGAGTACCCGTTCCAGCCGGCCTGTTTGTATTTGGCAACGATTCATCCTTGGCGGTGGTCTTACGGTGCTGCAGGATTAGCTTGTTGCAGGATCCCCCCGGAGTGCCCACCAAAAGGCAGGGCACCGAAGTTCCCGCACCGGAAGAGAGATTGGTGCAGGACTGATGGCAGCCCCGTCCACCGAAGCATTCCTCGACATGGCCCGCCAATACTGCGGGCAGCCCAAATGGGAACGGCAAGGCACCCGCAAGTCCACCCTGTTCCCAAACCTGCCCGCGCAATCCACGGCAGGCCTTGCCACCCGCCGGGTTCGGCATCCCGGGGTGCATTGACCCGACTTGGGCGCGAATCTATAATCCCGTACGCAACGTTTCCGTCCCCAGTGCCCGGCGGCCACAGGCCGTAGCGGGTTACGCGCCATCCATCAACCACCTGCCGGCACCCGGAGTACCCCTATGACATCCGATCCGATTCTGCTCACCGACGAGCAGATGCGCCATTTCATTGCCCACGGCTACCTACTCCTCAACACGGACTTTCCAGACAGTTTCCACAACGCCATGAACGCCCGGATTGAAGCGGTCATGGAACAGGAGGGCAACCCCGGCAACAACATCCTGCCGCGCGTTCCCGAAGTCCAGGAGGTCTTCCGCCATCCGGTCGTCCGCGGTGCCGTCGGCAGCGTGCTGGGTCCCGACTACCTCACCCAGCCCCACCGGCACTGCCACTTCACCTCGCCGGGCCGCAAGGTCCAGTCCTGGCACAAGGACAGCTACTGGGGCTACGCCCGCGTGCGCAACCACCGGCAGTGGTGGGCCATGATCTTCTACTACCCACAGACGGTGGACACCGAAATGGGACCGTCCGGCATCATCCCGGGCACCCAGTACTACGACAAGCGGCCGGGCGACGAAACCGAGCAGCCGCTGTTCCTGGAAGGCCGGGCCGGCACCTTTGCATTGATCCACTACGACCTGTGGCACCGAGGCGGCGCCAACATTTCCAACCGCAACCGCGCCATGCTGAAGTTCCAGTTCACCCGGATGACCCGGCCTACGGAACCGACCTGGGACAACCGGACCGACGAGTGGCAAAGTCTCAACGGCGACGGCCCTCCGCACTCGCACGAAACCCTGTGGCGGGATCACTGGAACTGGCTGTCTGGACGGCCGGGCGCGAACGGAAACGGCCCGGCATCAAACAGGGAGCCCACCGAGCTCGCGGATCTGGTGGCCGGCGACTACGAGCCCGACGGGGTCGGGGCCGCCTACGAACTGGCCCACTACGGCCACGACGGCATCCGGCACCTGCGGGAACTGCTGGCATCCAAGTCAACGGCCGTCAGCCGCCGCGCCGGCTACGGGCTCAGCACAGCCGGTCCGGAGGCACTGGTGACGATTCACGAAGGCATCGGACACGAGTCGGCCCTGGCCCGGCGCCATGCCCTGTTTGCCGCCGGCGAGCAGGGGGCGGTCGCCGCCGACATGGCCCCGAACATTGCGGCCTGCGTGCAGGACGGGGACCGCTGGGTGCGGCGCACCGCGGTCGAGACCCTCGGCATGCTGGAGGATGCGTCCGCCACCGTCCCGGTTCTAATCCCGGCGCTGCAGGATGACGACGACCAGGTGCGCTACAGCGCCGCCCTGTCCCTGGGCCGGTTCCGGGCCGATGCCGCGGAGGCCATCGATCCGCTGATGGCCACGCTGCGGGATGAAAACCGCTACGTCCGCGGCTTCGCGGTCGAGGCACTGAAGCAGATCGGCACGCAGGAAGCTCTGGCCAAGGTGTGCGACTACCTGCTTGAGAACCGCTGGTGTTATTCCACAACTCCGGACTCCCTGTTCTAAACCCCGCCGTCCGGGCCAGCCGGACTGCGCCCTGCCGATTCAGCCAACCGAGGACCGCATGCAATACCAGCCCACGCTGGAGTCGGTATCCCAGCACCCGGTGCCGACCTGGTTCCACAATGCCAAGCTTGGCATCTTCATTCATTGGGGACTGTACTCCGTACCGGCCTGGGCACCCAACTCCGGGGATCTGGGCGAGGTAATCGAGAGCGGCAACTGGGCCGACTGGTTCACCGTCAACGCCTATGCCGAGTGGTACGCCAACACCTACCGCATCCCCGGAAGTCCAACCCAGCAGCACCACTTCGCAACCTACGGTCACGGACACGCCTATCGCGACTTCGTGGACCCGTTCAACGAAGGGGCCGAACAGTGGGATCCCGGTTCGTGGGCCGACCTGTTCAAGGAGGTGGGCGCGCGGTACGTGGTCCTGACCACCAAGCACCACGACGGGTTTCTGCTGTGGCCCAGCCGCACCCCCAATCCGTATCTTGAGGGGTACCACGCCCGCCGGGACCTGTGCGGCGAACTGGCGCAGGCCGTGCGCGGCCGCGGCCTGACAATGGCCTACTACTACTCCGGAGGCGTGGACTGGACCTTTACGCCCCAGGTCATCAGGAGCAGGATGGATCTCAGGGCCGCCTGCCCCCAGAGCCCGGAGTATGTCGCCTACGCCGATGCCCACTGGCGGGAACTGGTTGACCGGTACGAGACCGCAATACTGTGGAACGACATCGGGTGGCCGCGCCACCACAACACCAACCAACTGTTTGCGGACTACTACAACGCCATGCCGGACGGCCTGGTCAACAACCGGTTCGGGCAGGACTTCGATGCCACAGGCGCGTCCCAACTCTCGCCAGTGCACCACGACTTCACCACGCCGGAGTACCAGCAGTACGACTCAATCCAGGAACAGAAGTGGGAGAGCTGCCGCGGCATCGGGGCGTCCTTCGGATACAACCGCCAGGAAGGGGTTGACCAATACCTCTCGGCCGAAGCACTGATCCACTCCTTCATCGACATCGTCAGCAAGAACGGAAACCTGCTCATCAACGTGGGTCCGACCGCGGACGGGCGGATCCCCCCCATGCAGGCCGAACGGCTCCGGGCCCTCGGTGCCTGGCTCGCCGGCAACGGCGAAGCCATCTTCGATTCCCGTCCCTGGCACACGGCGGAAGGCTCCACCGACGGAGGGGTTGATGTCCGCTACACGACCCGCGACGGAGACCTGTATGCCATTCTGATGGACAGCCCCGGCAGTCGGGAGTTCGCTATCAACGGCCTAGTGGCGGCACCCGGGACCCAAGCCACGGTCTTGGCCGACGGGACGGAAGCAGCCCTGAACCAAACCGGGGAGGACCTGGCTTTCCGGACCGACACCCCCCTGACCGGAGCACCAGCCCACGCGATTCGGATTTCCCCGGCACCGGAACCGGCGGTCTCCTGAGCCAGCGGCTGGACCCAACGCGGATGCCACGCCCCACAATCCTCGAATCCGCGGCGGAGGTCGGATCGATCTTCGCGGACGGAAACCTGGTATCCGTCAGTTCCTCCAGCGGGCTCGGTTGCCCGGACGCCGTGTTGGCGGCGCTGGGTGAACATTTCCGCCAAACCGGCAGTCCGCGCGACTTGTCGCTGATCCACCCCATTGCAGCAGGCGATATGTACGGTGTCAAGGGGGTGGACCGCATAGCCCAGCCGGGGTTGATTGCGCGCATCATCGCCGGGTCCTACCCCAGCGGACCGTCCAGCGCGCCCACCCCAAGGATCTGGTCCATGGTCGACAACGACGAGATCGAGGCCTGGAACCTGCCCAGCGGCATCATCTTTCACATGCTGCGCGAAGGGTCGGCCAAGCGGCCGGGGGTGCTGACCAAGGTCGGCCTGGGAACGTTCGTGGATCCCCGTCGGCAGGGCGGCCGCATGAACCGCCGCACCGACGCGACCCTGGTGGAAATCGAGGAGTTCAGGGGCGAGGAGTGGCTGTTCTATCCCGCCCTAAGTCCCGACGTATCCGTCGTTCGGGCCACCACTGCCGACACCAACGGCAATCTGGCCTTTCGGCGTGAAGGCGCCTATCTGGGTGCCTATGAGCAGGCCTTGGCGGCACGCAACAACGGCGGTACGACCATTGCCCAGGTCAGTGAGATCGTGCCGGCGGGTTCACTGCCAATGCAGACCGTCCGCGTACCCGGCATCCTGGTCGACCATCTGCTCGTGGCCCCTGACCAACGCCAGACCACCCAAACCGACTACGACCCGGCCATCAGCGGGGAGACAACGGTCGATGTTGCCGACTTGGAGCCGATTGCCTGGTCGCCCGAAAAGGTCATCGCCCGGCGCACGGCCCAGGAACTGGCCGACGGCCAAACCGTAAACCTCGGCTTCGGCATATCCGCCCTGGTTCCCTACATCCTGCTCGAGGAAGGCTTGGACGGAAGCGTCACGTGGGTCATTGAACAGGGCGCGGTGGGCGGCCTGCCGCTGCTGGGATTCCAGTTTGGATGCGCCGTCAACGCGCAGGCCCTGGTACCGTCCCCGGACCAGTTCACCTACTTTCAGGGAGCCGGTTTCGATCAGGCGCTGTTGTCGTTTCTGGAGATCGACCGGGATGGCAACGTCAACGTGTCGCGGATTGCCGCCCGCCCGGCCATCACGGCCGGAGCCGGCGGTTTCATCGACATCACCGCCCATGCGCGCAAAATCGTGTTCAGCGGCACCTTCACCACGGCCGGCCTCAACCTGGAGATGGAGGATCGGAGCCTCCGCATACGGAACGAGGGCAAGGTGCAGAAGTTTGTCGACCAGGTCGAGCATGTCACGTTCAGCGGACATCATGCCAAGGAACGGGGCCAGGATGTCACGGTGGTCACGGAACGCTGTGTGCTACGGCTTGAAGCGGGTGGCTGGACCGCGACGGAGATCGCGCCCGGAGTGGACTTTGACCGGGATGTCCAGGCTCGGTGCGGGTTTCGGTTGCACCGCTCGCCCGACATGGGCTTGATGGATCCGTCCCTGTTTGCACCCGAACCGATTAACCTGAAGCTGCAACCAGCCACCTGACCACAACCATGTCCCAACCAAAAGCGTCCCCGGTCTTTTCACCGCGCCAGCAGGAAACCGCCGCCGCCCTGTTTGAGCGGCTCTTCCCCGCCGACGACGGGCTGCCCGGTGCCGCGGAGATTGGAGTCCTCAAGTACCTGGAGAATGCCTTGACCGGGTATGCCCGGGACGATGTTCCCGCCTACCAGCAAGGTTTGGACAGCCTGGACAAGGCTGCAATGGACCAGACCGGTCTCCACTTTGACGCGTGCAGCGATGCACAACAGGACACGCTGATCAAGGCACTCGAAGCCGACGAACTGGACGGTTTCCGGCATCCCACCGGCCCCGAATTCATGGAGATGGCCATTGGCCACATGCGGGAGGGCCTTTTTTCGGATCCGGTGCATGGAGGCAACCGGGACAAGCTTGGCTGGAAGACCCTCGGCCATCCCGGAGTTTGGCTCAGCAACTCCCCCGAGGAGATGTTGGCCACCGAACCGGTAACCAAGGGTGGCCGGTTTCAGTCGCTGGAAGACTTGAAGGGCATCGAGTTCACCAGGCCTGACAAACAGCCTCCGGTACCGCCGCAGTTCGATCCGGATGCCGGCCTCAACCCACCCAACGGCGAGGCCGATGTCATCCTGATCGGCATGGGCATGATGAACAGCGTGGTGGCACCCTTGTTTGCGGAGGCCGGGCTCAAGGTTGTTGCGTTGGAGGCAGGACCGTATCTGTCCCGACGCGACTATCTCCCTGACGAACTGCAGCAGGCCTACTATGCACGAGCCGGCCTGGGACCGAAGTTCAACAGCGAATCCCCCCGCTGGCGCCGCAATGAAGGGGAACCAACCCAACCGGTCACTTATTCGCTGGGACGGATGGTGAACGGCGTGGGTGGATCCTCGTATCACTACGGCACCTGGCTGCGGCGTTTTCACCCACACCACTTCCGCCTCCGTTCCCGGATAAGGGAGAACGGATGGGACCATTTGGTACCGGACAACAGCCCGGTGGCCGACTGGCCGTTCACCTACGAGGATCTGGAGCCCTACTATTCCCGGCTAGAGTGGGACATCGGCATCTCCGGAGTCAGCCATCTGCCCGATATCCCGCGGAGCCGGACTCTGCCCAATCCGCCGATGCTGCCCTTCCGGTACGGAGAGGTGTTCCGGGAAACGGCCGAGGGCATGGGACTGCGTCCCTACCCGGTGCCTTCCGGCATCAACACGGTGCCCTACCGCGGACGTCCGGCCACCACCTATTCCGGCTGGATATGCGGTTTCGGGACGTTCGACGACAGTGTCTGGATGCCGGCCACCGAGTGCGTGCCCAGGGCCTTGGAAACCGGAAACCTGGAATTGAAGGCCCGGTGCCGGGCTCTCCGCATCCTTGCGGACGATTCAGGCCACGCGTGCGGGGTTGAGTACTTCGCGCCCGACGGCCAAGTCCACGTCCAAAGGGGACGTTGTCTGATCCTGGGCACCTACCTGTGGGAAAACCTGCGGCTGCTGTTCCTGTCCCATGACGACAGACATCCCGGAGGCCTGGGCAACAACCGGGAACAGTTGGGCCGGAACGTGATGACCAAGAATTTCGCCCACGTCCTGGCCATGTTCCCTGACCAGGTTTTCAACCGCCATGCCGGATTCGCACCGCAGTCCTTGATCCTGGACGATTTTCTCTACAACGAATTCGATGCCGAGGCCAACGGCTTCATCGGCGGGGCCACCATCAGCGCCGAACCAAACGTCAATCCACTTTCCATCAGCAAAGAGGCCCCGCCTCCAGACGTACCCGCCTGGGGGGCGAGGTACAAGGAACACATCCGCAACTGGCAACACCAGGGTGTTTTGCGCATACAGCCGGAAACCTTGCCGTACACGAGCAACTTCGTTGACCTGGATCCGCGGTACCGCGAAAAAAGCGGTCTGGGCCTGCCCGTTCTGCGCATCACCTACGACATACGCGAGAACGAGAACAAGCTGTCGCAGTGGATGGAGGACAAGTGCGAGGAAATCCTGCTTGAGATGGGCGGACAGAATCCGTGGCGGGGTCCCAGATTCACAGGTGTCGGAAGCTGTCACGATCTGGGCGGCATCCGCGCGGGCGAGGATCCGGCCGCCTCGGTGGTGGATCCAAACCTCGAGGTGCACGACTCGCCGGGCCTGTTTGTCTTCAGCGGCGGGGTGTTCCCCAGTTGTCCCGGCATCAATCCTTCCCTAACCATGATGGCGATGTGCATGCGGGCCGCCGAGAACATCATCCAGCGGCTGGCGCACAACGACATCGGGTAGTTTCCTTGAAATACTCTGCAGGTTTATGAGCGAATACATCAACTTCCGCATCAACGGCCATGTTGCGGAACTCACGTTGGACAGGCCCCAAAAGCTGCATGCCCTCAACGTCGACATGCTGACCGCAATGTCGGGGCTGGTTCAGGACATCGACAACAACCATGAGATTCGGGTTCTGGTCATCTCCAGCACAGGCGACCGATCGTTCTGCTGCGGAGCGGACATCATCGAGTGGTCCGCCATGTCCCCGGTGGAAATGTGGAGAACCTGGATCAAACGGGGCGGCAGTCTGATGAACAGCATCAGCGCCCTAGCGATACCGGTGATTGCGTCGATGAACGGGCTGGCCTTGGGCGGGGGTTTGGAACTGGCTTTGGCCGCGGACATCCGGATCGCCACCACGTCCACCCGTGTTGGGATGCCTGAAGCCAAGCTGGGCATCATCCCCGGATGGGGCGGTACGCAGGTTCTCAAGCAGGTAATCGGACCCAGCCGGACCAAACAGTTGATTTTCACAGGCGAAGTCATCTCCGCGGCCAAGGCCGAGAGCTGGGGGTTGATCAACGAGGTCGTGGAACCAGAGGAGATCGAACAACGAACCACCTCCATGGCCGAGGCCATCGCGTCCAATGCCCCCATTGCCGTGCAGGCAACGAAAGCCTTGGTGGATGCGGAATCGAGTCGCCATGATGGCCCGCATCTGGAAGGAATTGCCGGTGCCTTGACGCAGTTCACAGAAGACGCGGGTGCAGGAGTCGAGGCATTCAAGAACAAGCAGCGGACAAACCCGGCGTTCCACGGACGTTAGGCCCCGCCCGCCGTGGTTGCCATGCCTTGTAACGGGGGATTCAATGTCGGTTGTACTCAAAACGCGAATTTCATCAGGCATAGGTGACGTGAGTGCAGCCACAGCCCGGTGTCGGTACGGTGCCGTCCTGGTGGCAGTAACCAACAAAGGGATTTGCGACATCCACTTGGGAGCAAACAGAACAGTACTGACCGAGGATTACCAGCGAATGGCTGGACACGAGGTCGCTTGGGTTGCCGGCGATGAGCAACCTGGTTGGCTGGCTACCGTCCTGAACCTGGTTGAAGACCCAATGTACGCATTCGACTATCCGTTGGACATCCAGGGAACGCCATTCCAGACAACCGTGTGGCAAGCACTGTGCAATGTGCCCGTAGGACACACGATCACGTATAGCGACTTGGCGAACACCATCGGCAAACCCAAGGCATACAGAGCTGTGGGAGCCGCGTGCGGAGCAAACAGATTGGCTCTGGTCATTCCCTGTCACCGGGCACTACGGAAAGGATCGAACCTGCTCAATTACAGGTGGGGAGCAGACATCAAGCAGCGACTGCTCACAGCAGAGGCCACCTAGGTATTTGGCCTTTGATCGCGATCGCATGGCTAGAGCAAATCAAACTCCCCTAGAACGAACATCCTTGGAGTAGTTCCATGCTTCTCGCACCGCTAACTGAAACAATGGGCCTCGTCCGTGACCGCATCCAGGAGTTTGAGCGCGAATTCTCCAACAACGAACTGCAGACCCGCTTGTCGCTGGTTGATCCGGTGCTCAAAGCACTTGGTTGGGATCCCCAAAACCCATCGGTCGTAAGGGTTGAATTCCCTGTACGTCAGCGCAATCGAAACACCAAAGCGGACTACGCGCTACTTGACTCGATGCAGGCCCCGATCGCGTTTGTGGAAGCCAAGAGTTTGAAAACCGATCTCGGCACCGCGCAAGATCAGCTCTTCGAGTACGCAGTCGGCAAGTCAGTACCATATGCTATCGCCACCAACGGTGCAGACTGGACTATTTTCAAGAAAGAGAACAAAGAAACTGGTGTGAGCATAGACGTATTGCTGAAAGTCTCGATCCCAGACCAATCTTCCACACTGGCAGCCATCAAGTTGCTGTCGCTGTGGAGAGGATTGCTCACATCGCAATCCTCGATCGACCGAATCGCGCCAGCACTGAACACGCTTGCGACACATCCTTTCAAACCTGAAACAGTAAGAACCCTTAACATCAAGACTGCTACGAGCGGAAACAAAGAAAGAACCGAACTGGAACGTGGAACACGCGAGCAGCCTCTTCAAGTTAATGAAGACACATCTTCTGACAAAACGTTCGCCTTGAGCAATCCACCCGACATTACAGGACGGAGTCCTGCTAGGCTGGTGTTGGCAGATGGCACAACGGTGCGTATCAACACTTGGTCGTCTTTGTTGAAGGAGATTGTACAGTGGTTACTGACCACTACCCGATTGAACGTGGACATACCTTGGCGTGAAAACCCCAACAGTAAACGGAATATTCTTCAAGCAACCCCAATTCACAACAGAAAAGGAGCAATAATCAAGCAACAAACAGAAATAGTTCCAGGTTTATTCTTGCTCACCAATCACAACGCGCAGGGAAATTGCCAAATCGCGGCCAAGTTATTGGACGACTGCAGAATTCCAAGTTCACAAGTGACAGTGACTTTGGCACCCTTGGAACTATAGGAATACCTCGACCATTGAGCCAATCGAACATAGAAGTATTTTGACCAGTCCTGGCAGTTCCGGGGGTAGCCAGATTCAGCGTGGATGAAGTTCGCCTTCATCAAGGCGGACGATAGAACCCGATTCGGTCCCAATGTGATGCTGCCGCGGGCGATGCACTTGGTATCGGACAGGCTGAGCGGATCTGCCGAGAGCGCGTCCAGTAGACGGATCAGTAGCCGCGACATCAGCCCATGTAAATGGTGGACAGTGAGAACGGGGATGTCCCCGCGAGGACGGGCTGCTGCCGGCCGATCTCGATGTCCTCAGGGTCCGTGAACCGGTCTTGGCGGGGTCTCAGGAACGCACTGATCTGTTCACCAATCTCATCGAAGCTAGCCTTCCCGCGCTCCAGCAACCGATGGTCCTGCTCCAGTTCGTATAAACAGTTGACGCACAGGTAGGCGACCTTATTGGCCAAGGCGGTGAGGTAGACCGGGCACAGCGGCCACTCGTTTTCCATCCCACAGCCGGACCGGGTGCAGGCCTCAATGACAAGGTAGCAATGTTCGCCGGGCGCGTCGACGAGTTCATGGTTGAGCAGCAGGCCATCAATGCCCGCGTGGACGCCCGGTTCGATGCCGTGGATGCCCGATTCGACGCCGTGGACACCCGGTTCGACCGCATAGACACCCGACTGCAGGCCATCACTGACGACCTGGGCGTCCTCAAGGGCGACGCGGCCGGCCGCGTCGCGCGCGACCATGTCGAAACGATCCTAGACCAGCTGGGGCTGACGTACGTCACGCGCGACCTAGTGGGTCTGCTGCGCCGGTTCCGGGACATTCCCACCGGCGAGCGGCAGAGCTTCTACCGGGCCGACCTGGTGCTGGAGGCCTTGGACGACAACGGGGCCACCCGGTACGTGGCGGTTGAGGCCTCGTACACGGCCGATCGGCGGGACAGCGACCGGGCCCGGCGCAACGCCGGGTTCCTGATCAGCGTTACCGGCTGCCCGGCACACTCTGTCATTGTCAGCCTGAGGAACGACCGGGACGTGCAGGCCGCTGGTGGAGGCCGGCACGGTCCACTGGCACCAGTTGACGGAGAAGAACTTAGCTCCGGACTAACGGGCCGATGACCAGGGGCCGGACAACGTGCTCGACTTCCTGTTGGCCCGGCCAACCTGCATCCCACCAGGAACCCACCCCGATGACAACCCTGGCCGAACAGCTGGATCGGCTATGCCGGGGAGATCACCAACGGGTGGAGATCCTGGCTGAGAGACTGCTGGCCGCGGAACGGCCCCGGCAGGCGGCCACCGCCGTTGATCCCACTTCGAGTGTGTCCCAACAACCTGTTCCCCGATGCAACCTGCGAACCCGGCACCGGGTCTGCGCATCCGGGTCCGCCATGGCGGGGGATCGGCGGCGGTAGAAGGGTCAGCAGCGCTTGACTCGAAGGCTGTTCGAGTACCTTGTGGCGCGGGATGGTCCTCTGAGCCTGTACGGCCGCGACCTGGCGGACATGTACATCCCTAGGTGTTGTTGACGGACACGCCGCCGGAGCGGACAAACACAACCCTCTATGCATGCCGGGACCGGGTTGAGCAGGGCTTCCGGGGCCCAGGCACGCCGGCTGGCAGTGGCCGCGCACGCGTTGCACCGGGCCGGTGCGCGCGGGACGGCACTGGCTGGTGATGTCCTACGGCACGCGCCGGAAGGAAGCCGCCGTCCTGGGGCCGGACCTCCGCACTAACGTTTCGAGCACCAAAGCAGGACTTGGACGGCTCATCGGTACCGGTAGACAGTTGTAAACATGCCAGCACCAGCCGAATTTGGCCGCACCTTGCCACAGGATCGCCCCTTCCGATAGTGGTAGAAGAGGTTTCCGGTGAAGAGTTCACGTCCAGGAACAGTTCCTGTAGCCATAGGCACACTGATTGGTAACGCCAACGATCCAATGCAGATCACGCAACGATAACCGTCGCTGCGACAATGGCGTGGTTGGCTCCAACACACGGGTCCGATGACCGCTTGGCCTCTCCCGCGGCAGGTGCACCACACCTTGGCTGACGGAGTTGGTCGGAATATGCCAGAACATACACCCCCTTCTGTATCCTGGGCAAAACGGCCGTCGATACCAGTCCCGCCCGTTTCGGCAAAGTCGTCACCCTCCGTAGAATTCCGATGACTCTTCGGGGCAAGCCCCAACACAGACTTCTTGGAGACCTGCCCATGCCTCACACGGACCCCATTCTGGTGGAGGTCATCCACAACTACCTGCTGTCCGCGGCGCGCGAGATGCAGCGCAACCTGATCCGGACCTCCTACAACACCATCATCTACGAGATCCACGACTTCGGCCTCGGCATCTACGACGACCAGTGCAACCTCTTGGCCGAAGCGCCTGGCCTGGCTGTCTTCACCCGGGGCAACGACTACGGCTTGCGCAAGGTGGTGGAGTTCCTCGGTGAGGACAACATCCATCCGGGGGACCTGATCCTCCTCAACTACCCCTACTGGAGTTCGGCCCACATTCTGGATGTGTTGGCAGTGTCACCCATCTTCCATGAGGACGAACTGGTGGGCTTCACTGCCGTGAAGCAGCACTGGCTGGATTTGGCCCAGAAGGACCCGGGGTACTGCTTGGACACGACCGATGTCCATCAGGAAGGCCTCATCCTTCCGTGCAGCAAAATCTACGAACGGGGCGTCCTGAACCGCCAGGTCCTCAACCTGATCCGCTTCAACACGCGCATGCCCGATCGGGTCATCGGGGACATGCACGCCCAAATCTCTTCCTGCCGCACAGGCGAGCGACGGGTGCAGGAACTGGTGGCGCGTTTCGGCATTGACACGTACCGGGAGGCGGTAACCGAAATCCTCGATCACGGCGAGCGGTTGGCCCAGGCGGGTTTGGCAAAGCTGCCGAAAGGCACTTGGACGGCCCATGACTTCCTGGACGACGACGGAATCGACACGGATCGGCTGGTGAAGATGCAGGCCACGGTAACCGTGTCGGACAAAGAGATGGTCGTGGACTGGTCCGGATCCGATTCCGCCGTCAAGGGCCCCATCAACCTGCCCATCGGCTCCACCATGGGCATCAGCGCCTTGGTGTTCAAGGCCATCACCACGCCCGACAGTCCCGCCAACGCCGGCAACTTCCGACCCTTGAAGGTCATCGCGCCGGAAGGTTGTGTCATGCACGCACAACCCCCTGCTCCCACCTTCACCCTCTGGACCTCCCTTTTGGCTCCCGAGGTGATCACCAAGGCTCTGGCCCAAGGCATGCCCGATCTGATTCCAGCCTGTTCAGGCGGTGATGTGTTTGACGTGATGGGGGTCGGAATCCATCCGGACACCGGCCAGTACTGGCTGGAGGCAACCAACGAAGGAGTTGGGTTTGGGGCACATGCCGGCGGAGACGGCGAGACCGGGATCATGCACTTGTCGGAACCCGGATGCCGGAACAATCCCATCGAGGTGCTGGAAACCAAGGCACCTTGGTTGATCGAAGCCTACGCCATACGTCAGGACTCGGGAGGTACGGGCCAGCACCGCGGTGGTCTTGGAGTTCTGCGCAGTTACCGATTCCTGGCGAACGCGGCCTGCCTTACCTTGGTCAAGAAGACCCGCACCCGTCCGTGGGGCATGGCCGGAGGTGGAGATGGTGTTCAGGGAGAAGTGATCGTTCGGCCCGGTACGGACCGGGAGAAGGTCACCGGCGCCGTTTACGAGCACATGCAACCTGACGAGGTACTCGTCAACTGTTCCGGCGGTGGGGGAGGTTGGGGAGATCCTGCACGGCGCGATCCGGCAGCGGTCCTGGAGGATGTTCGGATGGAATACGTCTCGCCCGAAGCCGCCCGATCTGAGTACCGGGTTGCCATCGACCTGGAGCGCATGGAGGTCGACGAGACAGCCACGAAAGCATTGCGGGAAGGGGACGGCGGACACGGTACGCTGTAGGGCCTTGCCAAACGTTGCAGGGCCGCGGTCGTCCAGATGCGTTCCGGCAGGCGGGGAAACGGGTTCCCGCAAATCCGCTTCCGACGTTGGAACAAGGGGACCGCATCGCCGGCAAACGGTCCCGCGAGGGGCTATCCAGGTTGAACACCAACACACCAAGGCAGGTTGGGTTGCAGGAGGAATATTGTGCATGTAGCAGTTGACGTTGGCGGTACCTTCACGGATGTCAGCATCCTGGACGAAGCGACCGGTGCCTATCGGTTCGAAAAGGTAGAGACCGTACCGTCGGATCCTGCCTCCGGAGTTCTGGCCGGATTGGGTAAGGCGGTGGTTGAACCACAAGACATCGCCTACTTCATACACGGCACGACCCTCGGCATCAACGCGCTTCTGACGCGCACCGGAGCCAACGTTGCCATCGTCACCACGCGCGGGTTTCGCGACGTGTACGAACTGGGCAGGACCGACCGCGATCCGATGTACGACTTCAAGTACCGCAAGCCTCCAGCCCTCGTACCGCGGCATAGGGTCTTCGAGGTTGAGGAGCGACTGAACTTCCGGGGCGAAATCCTCACCCCCTTCAACCAGGACGATGCCCTCCAAGTCGCATCCCGCATTGAGGCCTCGGGTGCGGAGGCGGTGGCGATCTGCTTTCTGCACAGCTACGCCAACCAGATCCATGAACTCGCAATGCAGGAAGCACTGGCACAGGTCTGCCCCGACCTGCCGGTGACCCTCTCCAGTGATCTCTCCCGGGAGTACCGGGAGTACGAACGGACGAGCACCGCCGTGGTGAACGCCTATATCCAGCCGATCACGCGCGCCTATCTGGGACAGCTGGACCGGACCCTGGCAGAAGCCGGTTCGTCCGGTCAGTTCCTGCTGACCCGCTCCGGCGGCGGCGTGATGACGGTGGCCTCGGCCCAGGCGGAGCCGGTGCAGCTGATCCTCTCGGGACCGGCGGCGGGAGTCATCGGCGCGGCCGCCTTCGGCGACGTTATCGGGGTTCCGAATCTGATCACGCTCGACATGGGCGGCACCAGCCTCGACACTTCACTAATCGCGGACGGACAGCCCCGATACAACCATGACCAGATCTTTGAGGGCCTGCCCATTTCCAAACCCGCCATCGACATCCACACCATTGGCGCCGGCGGCGGTAGCATCGCCTGGGTGGATGCGGGAGGGCACCTGCAGGTGGGTCCCCAAAGCGCCGGATCCGTACCCGGACCGGTCTGCTACGGCAAGGGCGGCCGCGAAATCACGGTAACCGACGCCGCCTTGGCAGTGGGCTACCTCGACGCGGGCAACTTCCTTGGTGGCGAAATGGCACTGCAGGAAGCCCGGACCCATGCGTTGCTTTCCGAGCTGGCCAAGCAAACAGGCATGGAGCCCTTGGAGATCGCGAACGGAGTCCTTCGCATCAGTACGGTCAAGATCGCCGGTGCCGTAAGGGAAATCTCGGTGGAGCAGGGACACCACCCGCACGACTTCTCGCTCTTCGCCTTTGGCGGCGGCGGGCCGCTGCTGGCCTGCAACGTGGCGCGGGAACTGGGTCTGCCCACAGTTGTAGTACCACCGGGTGCGGCCAATTTCTCGGCCTTTGGCATGCTGATGGTTGACGTGGTACATGACTTTGCCCAAACCTTTGTCTCCGGCATCGATTCCCTTCAATTGGAAGCCGTCAACCGTATACGCCAGTTGCTGGCACAGGAATCCCGCGCCGCATTGAACGCCGACGGCATCGGTCCGAGGGACCGCCGTCTCGAACCGTTTGCCGAAATGCGCTACACGGGACAGGAACACGCGGTGACGATCCCCCTGCCCTCAAACCCGTTGACTCCGGACGACGTGCCGGATTTGGTCGCCCGTTTCAACACGGTGCACGAACGGCAATACGGGCACAGCATGGAGGATCCGGTCGAAATCGTGACGCTGCGCCTGCGCGCGACCGGCCTGCTCCCCAGACCCGATATTCCCGAGATGGAGGAGACCGCGGCACCTCAAGTACCCCGGCCCAAGGGATCGCGGGCCGTTGCGGGATCACCGGTCACCTATGCCGTCTACGAGCGCGCGGCTTTGCCCAAGAGAATGTCACTGCACGGCCCGGCCATTGTCGAGGAACCCACCTGCACGACCGTTCTGCATGAGGGCGACGTTCTGACGGTGGGTTCCCATGGGGAACTGCACATCGCGATCGGTTGAATGGATTCCAGAGCACCCCGTTGTGTTGCCTACCTTTCAAAGGTCCGAACACAGTTGAGTTCCAGGCATCACTTTGCGGGACATTGAGACCCATCATGCGCAATAGAACAATCGCCAATCAACGAGACCCCATCCACCTGCCTAGCCTCCAGCAGGACGTTGGCACGGGGCCTTCCGGCTAGGCCGATCACTGCTTCTTCGGACGGTAATCCCTCGGATCAAGACAAGTGTCATAGGTAGCCTGGTCTATTTGAACCCACTTCGTTCCCGGAACTCCTCTCCGGGAACGACTACCGGGACCGACCGGGAAGCAGGACTCAAAGACGAGCCTCCGGTTCTGCGCGTGGGCAATCTCCTTCGCCAAACGCACCGCGGGTCCGAAGTCGGAGTCCTGGCTCACGATGATGGCGGCTTCGTACTACTGCTCGTAGGTGGCTCGTACCAGATCCAAAGCCAAGCTGACATCCACCCCCTTCTCCTGCCTTCCAGCATTCACGCTACCTCGGTAAACGTAAACCCCCTTACGCCTCAGGTATCTGATTTTATTTGACCAAAAGCCGTGCCAGAAAGGCCGCGCTGGACTGGGAACCCCCGTGTAGAACCGAGTCTCTGCAAGAGTGCGGCCTGGTACTAAAGACACCAAGGTCCGCGCCAGGACCTCCACGTCGTAGCTTGGCCAAGCATACGGGGATGATTTACTGGAATCCCAAGCGTTCCGCGCCAGATGAAAGAGATTCTGGCCGTCGATGAATACAATTGCGCGCATAAAAAAACACCCGCCCAGGGACGTGGCGAGAACCACAATCCAACGGACGGGGTAGAAATCGGGGTCAGCGTAACATCCAGTGTATCTGCCTGTCAAGTCCCCTACGCTCGCGGTCCTGTGGTGGTTCATGGTTGACCACTGTGGATCGGCTGGCAACACTCTTAGCCCAATGGCCGGAACAGGCTGAATCCGAAACGCCACAAACATCCCGGAATGGCAGGGGCTCCGCACCAACTCTTTGGGCGCGCCGGACAAAAACAGCCTCCACATCCGCCCATGACAACCCCCTGTCCACAAGCAGTACCAGGCTATGGTAGAACTCCGCCATCTCGCTGGTCAATCGGCCATCATCCTGCGCCATTCCTGCGATCACGACCTCCACACCCTCTTCCCCAACCTTCTGGGCAATCCGTTGTGTTCCATCCCTGAACAGGGACGTGGTGTAGGAACCCTCGGGCATCTCGATCTGCCGCTGCCGAATGACCCGTTCGAGGTTCCGAACTACATCGCTCATTGTGCCGACTCCAAGTCCGATTCCAGCCGTCGAAAAAGTAGGGCCGGGCACCCGTGCGACAGGCCGGACCATGCGGCCCGGCCAGCAGGACCAGCGTATCCCCGTCGCAGTCGACCAGGATTTCCTCGACATCGATAAAGTTCCCGCTGGTGGCCCCCTTATGCCAGAGCTCCTGGCGACTGCAACTCCAAAACACGGTTTGGCCCAACTCGACGGTTCGCTCCAGCGCCTCTCGGTTCATCTAGACCACCATCAGGACTTCCAGGGAATTGGCATCCCGGACCACCGCGGTAACCAAACCCTGGGCATCGAACTTGACGCTTTCCAGAAACTCGGTGCTATCCAGCACCTGTGTGTCGGTTGTCTTGGCAGCCCGTTCAGGAACCGAACCCGTCAAGGCGGACCGGAATCCCCTCGGCCACGATCTGGGACCGCTGCCTCGCAAAGGCCGAGCGCGTGCCCGTGCGCACGACCTGTTCAGTTCCCGGTCCTGGACCGCGGTCAGTTCCACATGATGGCGTTGGGCAGGCATGGCCGGCTCCCGAGGTGCGGACGTATTCAACCCCGTCACCATATCCGATACCCCAACCCATCTTGTGCTGTAGTGGTAGCACTGGGGCATCCAGGTGTGGCTGCGCTTCCAGGCCAGTCGGATGATTCGCAGCCGGGCCGCCCACAGCAGCCACCGGATCGCCGCCAGGCTCAATCCGACCCCAGCCCGCGGGAGCGCCAGAAGGCTGCCAGGCTACCCGCAGGATTTGGGGTGGTACGGAACGCGGACCTGTCGCGCCCCGCACCATGGTCATGTGCCGGTACCAGCCGTGCGCGCTACACCATGACCCGTCCCTGCTGCTCTCAGCCGACGGGATACGGATGGCCCGACTGTCCGCCTACTTCGACTACTGCCAAGCCACCGGGCGGCGCTGGCGGCGCCAGTTCGCGGCTGCGGGTTTGATGTCTCCGCGCCACCAGCCGCGGAACTTGGGGCCGAATGCCGTCCTTCCCAATCCTTTTTTGGAGTATGGTATCAGTAATGCCATCATACTCTATATGGATAAAGTACTGGCGAAAATCAGACGGAACCCTAGGAACGTCCGGTTTGGTGACCTCCGCAAGGTCTGCGACCACTACTTTGGACAGCCAAGGGCGAAAGGCAGCCACCTTTTCTATAAGGTGCCTTGGCAAAGAGAGCCGCTAGTCAATATCCAGTCTATGAGAGGCATGGCCAAGCCCTATCAGGTACGACAGGTGATCAAGGCAATCGACAACTTGGAGGAGTGAATTGCGATGAACGGACATGACCGTTATACCTATCGCGTCATCTGGTCCAATGAGGATGAGATGTACGTGGGCCTGTGTGCGGAGTTTGGGTTGCTCAGCCACTTGGACGACACTCCTGAAGGGGCCTTTGCGGGCATCAGGGATGTAGTGGCGTTCGCCGTGCAAAGCTTGCAGGAGGATGGTGATCCGATCCCGGAGCCGCTATCTACACGACGATTCAGCGGTACCCTCACCCTCCGTGTCCCCCCTGAGACCCATCGTGCCCTAGCGATGGACGCAGCCGAAGCAGGCGTCAGCATGAACCGCTTGGCCGCAGAACGGTTGGCGCTCCGTCATTGAAAATTTCGTGGCCACCCTACGACAGCTTGTACTTGTTGCAGTTTGAGGTGTTGTCGATGGTCGTGGCAGCACTGCACCATCCATTGGTGACACAGCCAGCGCGAACAGACTAGCGCTAGCGCCGCATCCCGCACGGAACACGCAGCACCCGGTGCCACGGCCGGTGCCGGATCACCAGCAGACTCAGGCCTCGGTCCATCCGCACGACTGCTTGAAGACCACCAGACTGTTGTCGTCCGCCACCGCCGGACGGCTGCTAGCACCGGTTACAGCCAGGAAGGCGATGAGGACCTGCAACCGCGCGGCCCAAACATCCGCCTCCAGTTCCAGAACGGAATGGAATGTGGAAAACCCATGCGCCTCAAATCGCTGTATGGTGTCGGGGGAGGAGGGCAACTGGCTGCCTATCTTGTGAGACCGACATCTTCGGGTGCCTCCCCGACGAGCCTGCCCGTGCAAGCCTCAGCGGGGGTTGTATAGGCACTGTTGCGTCTCGTTGACATTGATCCCGTTCGTCATGAGTGTCCCGCATGGGCAAGGACTTGCACCAACTCATCGGGCTCGATTTGCCAATTCCGCTTCCACTTCGGACCAGGACAGTCCCCGTTCGACCAACAGAACGAGACAGTGATACAGCAGGTCCGCCATTTCGCTGGTCAGTCGGCCATCATCCTGTGCCAAGGCCGCGATCACAACTTCAACGCCCTCTTCCCCAACCTTCTGCGCAATCCGTTGTGTTCCGTCCCTGAACAGGGACGTGGTGTAGGAACCCTCCGGCATGTCGGCCTGCCGCTGCCGAATGACCCGTTCGAGGTCCCGAACTACATCGCTCATTGTTCCGGCTCCAAGTCCGCTTCCAGCCGTCGAAAGAAGCAGGACCGGGCACCCGTGTGACAGGCCGGACCATGCGGCCTAGCCAACAGGATCAACGTGTCCCCGTCGCAATCGACCAGGATCTCCTCGACATCGATGAAGTTTCCGCTGGTGGCTCCCTTGTGCCAGATCTCCCGGCGGCTTCGACTCCAGAACACGGCCTGATCCAACTCGATGGTTTGCTCCAGCGCCTCTCGGTTCATCCAGGCCACCATCAGGACTTCCAAGGAATTGGCATCCTGGACCACCGCGGTAACCAAACCCTGTGCATCGAACTCGACGCTTTCCAGAAACTCGGTGCTATCCAGCACCTGTATATCGTTCTTCATAGATTAACTGCCCGTTTAGGAACCGAACCCGTCCAAGCGCACCGGAATCCCCTCAGCCGCCATGTGTTCCTTCACCTCCCGAATGCTCAGTTGCCGGAAGTGGAATAACGACGCGGCCAAGGCTGCGGCGGCACCGCCCTTGGTTACGGCATCGGCAAAGTGGCTGGCCTGGCCCGCGCCCCCACTGGCAATGACCGGTATCGAGACGGCGTCGCTGACGGCCCGGGTCAATTCGAGATCGTAATTGGCCTGTGTTCCATCGCCGTCCATCGAGGTCAGCAGCAATTCCCCGGTGCCCAACTCTTCCACCTGCCGAGCCCACTCCACGGCATCCAGACCCGTGTTGATGCGGCCGCCGCTCACGTAGACGTCCCAGGCAGGATTGGCACCGGGTTTCGCCTCCCGCCGCTTGGCGTCAATGGCGGTGACGATGCATTGACTGCCAAACCGTTCGGCACCATGGGAGATGATCTCGGGGTTGCGAACCGCGGCGCTGTTGACGGACACCTTGTCCGCACCGGCCAGCAGGATCGCCCGCATGTCGTCCTCGTTCCGGATTCCGCCGCCGACCGTGAACGGAATGAACACGGAATCCGCCACCTGACGGACCATGTTCGTCACAATCTCGCGTGCTTCATGGGTGGCGGTGATATCCAGGAACACCAATTCGTCCGCGCCTTCCCGATCGTAGACGATGGCCTGGCTGACCGGATCCCCGGCATCCACCAAGTCCACAAACTCCACACCCTTGACCACGCGTCCGTTGTGGACATCCAGACAGGGAATAATCCGTTTGGCCAACATGGTTTCAACTGTTCCTTAATTCTTGCAAGTTCTTGACAAACAAGATCGGGCAATTCGCTCTCGGCCGGTCAGGACAGCGTTAGCTGCCTGGCAGGCTCGAGTCCGGGATGAGCAGTCCCATCCGTTGTCCCGCTTCGATCCAACAGCAGACGCTTGACCTCCCGGTAGGGCATGTACAACGTAATCCCGTCGTCGTACAGGCGCTGCAGGATGTTGCGGGCGGCGTTGGTGTCCGCATCCAACACGACTCCGTCCAGGCCGTAAAACTTGTCGCCGGTACGCCTGCCTTGAAGCAGGCCCGTCCGCGAGTCCATTTGCGACGTGTAGGCGGGGTTCACCAACACCAGCACCGAACCTCGGCGCCGAGATATCGAAGTGAGGGTGTCGGCCATGATGCCCTTGACCCAACCGCTCAAACGGCGGTTGGTGTCGCGGTGGCGATACTTGGACGACGCCATGGGGGCCGTCAGATCCTCGCAGGCGATGGTGCCGGCGCGGTCGACGACGCGGTGGGCGGCCTGGCAGAGAAAGTCACGCGTCTGCGCCGTGTGCGTCTTCTGCCGGCGATCCCACTTCTGGTTGCCGAGGTTGTGGCGGCGAATGTTGTCGGCTTTCTTGATGCGTCCGGCCTCGCGGTGCTTCTCTTCAACCGCACGCAGCTGGTCGCGTCGTTGGCCCTTGACCTTGCGGGCATCGCTCTCCGCGGCCAGCAGGTCGCCCAGGCCTTCGCCGTGCCGTTCACCTTCGCTGTCGGTATAGGCCTCGGTGTAACCCTTGTCCACACCAAGTTCGCCATCCCCGCAGGGCTTCGTGCTGCAGGCCGTGTCCTCGTCCAAAGCGTAGTGGATCGCCACCTGGCCGTCGTCCTGCAGGATGATCCGCAGGGTGCCGGTGGGCAGATGCGTGCCCCGGAGCGGGATGGCGATGCGCTGGCCGCGTTCCATCCCCTGCAGATGGCCCCAGGCCCGACCGTGCCAGACCTTGGCGGTGTAGGAACCCGCATCGGCTACGATCTGGTTGGTCACGCGTGAGGTGCCGCCCTGCCACTTCCTGCGCATCTGGCGGTGCAGGAAGGAATCCTCGTCCCAGCGGTTGCGCTTCAGCAACGAGTACAGGCGCTGCCGCTCTGCGGGGTTGCCGCGGGTCCTGTGCCGAATGGCCTTCTTGACTGGCACCTTGGCGGCTTCCCGGCCGGCTTGGATGTCACCCAAGGCGTCTGCCAGGGTGGCCTTGCCCAAGCGCGCCGGCAATCCGTGCCAGTCGTAGCCCTCGGCCATCCAGGCGTTGCGGATCTCATGGGCCAACTGTTGTGCCGTGGACAGGCCGCTGCAGCGTTGCCAGGCGTCGGCACGGACGCGCCCGCACAGCGCGGCGATCCGCGTCAACCGATCGAACTTGGCCTTGTGCAACCCCTGGCTGTGCAGGATGCGCGTGACCTTGGCTGTCTTCATGACTTACAGGATTGGGCAGGCAGTGTCAGGAAACACGGTGCTTATCGATGCTCCCCGCGTTGCAGGCGGCAATGGCTTCCGGCAGCTTCAAGGCTCCGGTGTACAGGGCCTGGCCGGAAATGAACCCGATGATTCCCGGCTCCTTCAGGTTGACCAGTGCTTGCACATCCGCCAGCGATCCAATGCCGCCGCTGGCGATGACGCTCAGGCCCGACTCGCGGGCGAGGTCCGCCGTCTCCCGAAGATTCACACCGGTCAGCATTGCATCCCGCGCAATGTCGGTGTAGACAATCAGTTCCACGCCCAGGTCCTGCATGCGCCTGGCCACCTCCACTGCGGACAGATCGGTCTGTTCCTGCCATCCGTGCGTGGCCACCATACCGCCCCGCGCGTCCAGCCCCGCCACCACCCGGTCGGCCCCAAACTCCACAATGGCGTCCTTCACCACATCGGGCTTGCGCACGGCCACCGTACCGAGAATCACCCTGGTCGCCCCAAGGCCCAGGATGTACCTGACGTCGTCCAGGGAACGGATGCCGCCGCCGAACTGCACCGGCACGTCCACGGCCCGGCGGATGTCCGAGAACGCCCGAACATTCACCGGGACCTCGGCCGCTTCGCCCACGACCTGCCCCAAGGCTCCGTCCAGATTCACCACATGAAGCCACTCGGCTCCTTCGTCGACCCAGTGCTGGGCCATGGCCGAAGGTTCCTGGCTAAAGACGGTTTCGGCATTGGGGTCGCCTTGGCGCAGCCGCACACAGGCACCGTTGCGCAAATCGATTGCAGGGAAGACGATCACTGGGCATCACCAAAATGTCGGGGTTGCATTCCATCCACCGGCCGGCCGTCACATCTCGGGGCAACGGGCCTGTTCAAGCGACCCGTTCCTCGACGGTCCGCATGAAGTTGGTCAGGATGCGAAGACCAACCTGCTGGCTCTTTTCGGGGTGGCATTGGATGCCCCAAAGGTTGCCGGATTGCAGCACGCTGGCATAGGACACCCCGTAGTCGGTCGTGGCCAGAACCACGGACTCGTCGGCGGGAACACACCGGTACGAATGGGCGAAATATGCATAGGCATGGTTCGGGACTCCGTCCAGCAACGGGTCGGTTCGCTGTTGGTGGAGTTGATTCCATCCAATCTGCGGGACGCGCAGCATACGCGCCGGTTCCCGGGGATCGGCCATCGCATCCGGGAAGCGCAGGACCTGACCGGGCACAAGGCCCAGACCCTGATGGCGTCCCATTTCCTCGCTCTCGTCCAGCAACAGCTGCATGCCCACGCAAATCCCGAACAACGGCACCCCGGTCGCCACTGCTTCCAGCATGGGCTCTTCCCAGCCCTTGTTGCGGACATTGTCAACGCTGCTCCCGAATGCGCCTTGGCCCGGCAGCACCAGGGCACTGAAATCGGTCAGGCATTGAGCCCGGTCCAATATTGCCACCTCGATGTTCAGCGGACCGGCCACGTGCGTGAACGAGTTGCTGATGCTGCGCAGATTGCCGACCCCGTAGTCGATGATTGCCACTGTCATGCGCCGCCTCCCAATCAACCGTCCAACTCGAAGTTTCGCACGATGGCGGGCGGAAACCGGCCTGAAAGACAGTCCCTGCGCAATTGGCGCAGCCGCTCCTGGTACCGATCCGCAACCTGTCGGGTCAACCGCTGCTCGGCGACGGCCCGTTCCAGCGGTCGTTCCCCGGTCACCACCAGTTTCCGGGTGCGGTTGGCCACCATGCCGAGGTACAGCGTACAGGCTTGCAGCCGCCGGTCCACATTTGTGAACTCCTCACAGACCGGCATGAACCAGCCAACCGGAGCCAGATTGGGGCCAAAGTACTTCTCCACCACGTGGTTGACCTCGGTCAGCCAGAACCGCATCCTGGTTCCGGACATCCCCATGCTGCTGCTGGAGAAGGAGGACTTCTCGATCAGCATGCGCCGGGTCTCGACACAGTTGTATTCGATCGTGTCGCGGTCCGTCTCCCAGTCAGCCTGGGTAAGGACGCGATGGCCGCACGCGTTGCCGTGGGCAATCAGAGCCTGAAACAGGTCCATTGCAGTTGGGTCGGCATGGACAAAAACGGAGTTGACGGCATGTTGGGAACCATGTCGGGCCCAACCGCTGAACGATGGCGGTTGGACACTGGCCTGCCGGCTTTCGCGGGTACGACGGCCGACAGCAAGGGTTCCAACTTCCCAGCGGTGGCCAAACCTGCCTGACGGAATGTCGGCACAAGACACTGAACCGGCAATGTGTCGCCGGTCCACGACGCCGCGTTGCATGTTGCGGAGTCCAGGCGGACCCGCGCCTCTTCCCTTGGTGCCATGTCGCGTCTGTTGTGAACCTACGCCTGCACAAACCCGTCGCGTATAGGATAATGCCCAAGGACCATCGAAAGCGTTGTCAACGCGTGGTCATCCGTGTCCTTTCCCGTTCACCAACCGCCTGCCATGATTCGCGGCTACCTCAACCGAGCCTGGCTCCCACTGCTGTGTGCCGCAGTGGTGATTGCATTCGACCAGTGGACCAAAGTGCTGGTGCGCGAACACATCGAACTGCATCGCGCGTCCACGCCCATAGCCTGGCTTGAAGGCATCTTCATGCTGGAGCATGTCCACAACTACGGAGCCGCCTTTGGCATCCTTCAGAACGCGGGGATTTTGTTCGTCATCACCACGGTGGTCATTTGCATTGCGATCCTGGTCAGTATCGGCCGTTTGGGGGTATCGCAACGAGGCATGCAGGTTCTCATGGGCCTCATCCTGGGCGGTGCCATCGGGAACTTCATCGACCGCACGACACTGGGCTATGTGACCGACTTTGTGAAGGTGGGTATTCCCGGCAAGGTCTACTGGCCCAACTTCAACATTGCCGATTCGAGCATCGTGGTCGGTGTCCTGATCATGACCTTCATGGCTTGGCGACGCGACATCTTCGCCGACGACGAGGAACAGGAAGAGGGGCAACCCGACACCTTGACCCTGGCGCCGGAGGCGTCGGGCAGCAGCAACGACTCCGGGGTATAGGTGGATGCACAACAGCTGTCGTTCCGGACCGAGTTGGGCGACGCGGACCTCCGTCTTGATCAAGTGTGTGCCAGCCGACTGGCACCTCTGAGCAGAACCCGAGTCAAGGCGCTGGTCCAGGAGGGCAGTATCCTGGTGGACGGCCGGCCGTCCATGCCGTCGTTCCGTGTAAACCCGGGCCAAACCGTCACGGTTGCAATGCCTGCACCGTTGGCAGGAACCATCGAACCTTGGCCCGCCAACCTGTCGATTGTCTTTGAGGACGAGCACTTGGCGGTCATTGACAAACCGCCCGGTCTGTCCATGCACCCGGGACCCGGCCATCCCAACCGGACCCTGGTCAACGCCCTCGTCCATCGCTGGCCCGATTGGCACACCCTTGGTCCCGACAGTCGCCTGGGTCTGGTCCACCGCCTCGACATGGACACGTCGGGCCTGGTGGTGGTCGCGCGCACCGCGCCCGCTCAAGCCAGGCTCCAGCGACAATTCAGCGAACGCACCGTAGGCAAGTCCTACACGGCCCTGTTGGACGGATGGCTCGACCCCCCGAGCGGAACGGTGGATGTTCCGCTGGGACGCCACCCACGCTGGCATCAGCGTCAGGCTGCCTTTCCGACAGGTTCCGCGGTTGCCGGGAAACGAGTACGGGATGCACTGACGGAATTCAAGGTCTCCCGCTACCTCGTCTCGCGTCCGCCGGGCCTGCAGCAGCCATTTTCCTTGACGGATTTGCGTCTGCACACGGGCCGGACCCACCAAATCAGGGTTCACATGGCATGGCTGGGCTTCCCGGTGGTCGGTGATCGGGTGTACGGCCTAACGAAACCGAGATTGCACATGCCCAGACAGTTTCTTCATGCGTCAAGGTTGTCCTTCGCTCATCCGTGCACCGGAGAGCACATGGCGTTCGGATCCGATCTGCCCGAAGATCTGGCAGGCCCCCTCGCCGGCCTTGATCCGGCAGACTGAGCACGGCCCCTTGACCCGGCTCCGTCCGCCAACCGGATACCGGCCGAATTCGCCGACGACAGGCGCACCGCGACCGGAGCAACACCGAAAGCGCCCATGAACGGCAAGTGGCGTGCCACACGCATCCTGCTGGGCCTGCGCCTGCATTGGTGGCTGATCCTGATCAGCGTGGTGCCGTCGTTCGCACCGGTACTAAGGCCGGATCCCTTCATTCCAGGCCTGGCCCATCTTGAAACCTGGCGGTATTCGGTTCTTCAACTGGAACTCGACGCCGCCAGCCACGCACTGGAACGCCTCTTCACCAATCAACCAAGGGCATGGACCGGCAGGGACCGGCAGGAGTTTGTCAGGGCCTATGCCTCGCACCTTGAGGCCCGATGGCAGGCCAGTATAGGGATCTGGCAGGCCGGACTCCAGTTGGATCCGTTTGATTATGTCAACTTATACCGGCACCATGCCAATCGGCTCGAAGAGGATGCATGGTTGGCCCGACACCGCACCGAAATGGAACTCATTGTTCAGTTCGAGGTGGCGGAGGAGCTCGAGCGCCTTGGCTTTGGCGATGTTGACCGGATGTTCCCTCCGGTTCTGTTCCGCTTGGTGCATCCCCCGATATTGGTTACCTACAGCCCGCGTGAGGTGATAAGCACTCTCGGCTTCGCCTACGTGCGGCCGGGCACGCCGTGGGACCAGGCCGACATCTACGAAAACATGGTGCAGGACGAACACAACCTGAGTGTCCACCTCAGCCGCGTGGGCGGCATTGCCACCTATCCGACATCGGTCCATCCTCTGACATTGGACTTGGAATACCTGTACGAAGTGGTGGCCCACGAGTGGATTCACACTTGGTTGGTCTTCAGGCCCTTGGGTATTCGCTACCTGCAATCGGAGGAAATGCGCACCGTCAATGAAACCGTGGCCACGATCTTCGGCGAGGAAGTGGGCCGACGAATCATGCTGCGCCACTACAGGGACCTGATCCGCAGACCACCGCCGAACGTCATGCTGCCTGTTCAACCGGTTGAGGTGGACGCACAGGAGGAACCCGCCGCAGCCACCACCGATACCGATGTGGACACACTCGACCGGGAAGGCGGTTTCGATTTTCAGGCCGCCATGCGCGAAACCCGGTTGGAAACGGATCGGCTCCTGGCAGAAGGGCTAATCGAAGACGCGGAGGCCTACATGGAAGCGCGGCGCCAGTACATCAACGCCCACGGCTACTTCATCCGCAAGCTCAACCAAGCCTACTTCGCTTTCCATGGAACCTATGCCACCTCCGGAAGCAGCGCGAGCGACCTGGGTCCAATACTGGAAGAACTGCGCAGGCTATCACCCGACCTGCGCATGTTCATGGACACCGCTGCCGGTCTCACCAGTCGCGATCGGTTGGAGCAGGTGCTGGAGGGCGCACGGCAGGCCGCCGAATGACAAGGCCGGAGTCTGCGACATCGGTTCCTCCGTCATGCCCGCGCGGGCGCGGTACCTGCCACCGCTTCGCATCAATCCGGGGCATGTCCGAGGCGACTTTCCCGCCTACCGGCCACAGGCCGCCTGTTCGCAACAGGGGCGAGGGTTCCCTTCCCACACCTTCGCTTCTACCGCTTCCGGGTGTGTTGTTTCCGCCAGTATTCCGCATAGCTCTCGGCGTCGGCATCGTGGGCTGTGTCGGCCGCGGCCCTCATGGCCCGTGTCCTGGCGCTCAGATCGGAACCGTCAAGGGTGCGCAGGCCGGAGTCCCTGAAATCGGCCTCGTTCGGCAGTTCCACGGGACCAGGTTCATACACCGGGTTTTCCCAGTCCGATGCGCACATCGCCTCCCATATGCGCCGCACCGAACGTACGGCCGAATCCCAACCGGGGGCATCTCCCCTGCGACTGCTGGGGTACATATCCATGACATATTGGCGGTAGGCGCGATGGCATTCCGCGCTTCCCGCGAAGGTGTCAAGAGCGGGCAGCAGTCCGTCCAGCAGGTTTCGCATTACAAGATTGGCAAAGCCTTGTCGAACCATGCGGGGATAGTCGTGTGTGGATGGCGTCCGGCGCATCCACACCGCCAAGTCATGCACATGGCGCATGTCCTGAACATCCCGCCCGGGGTGCATGAGAGTGAGCGCATGCAGTTTCCCCTGCATGGTGGCCCAAGTTTCCACACATGGGTACCGGGACACCAGTTCTTCCGCCGAACCATGTGCCAACGCCGGGAAGGCGTACACACTTTGAGCCTGCCAATCCGGTACGGAACGCGTAAACATCACCTCGATTTTCAGTGTCCCGACATGGCAGTCGTCAACCTTTGATGGATAGTCCACAAAGGCACGCTGTACCGGACTTCCCAACCTGTACGCCGACTTGTCGACATTCAGTGTTGCACCCGGCATGGACGGAAGCACCCACTGTTGCAGTGTTTGCACCAGGTGGGCATGAACACTTTCCTTTTTGGCTTCCGACGAATCAGGAGGGTACGCCCGGTCCAAGTACCAGAAATCCACGTCCTCCGAGAAGCGCGGCGACAACTCCCAACTCTTCACCAAGCCGGTTCCGCCGGCGAACAGCAGGCATCCATCGGACGGCCACGGGGCAAGCCCAATGCCTTTCAGGGCGGCATTGACATGGACATCCTTTTCAATGCGGGCGGGCACAAGGTCCAATTGCTCCGCCCGCCGGCGCAGTTTCTGCGGATCGTGGATCTCCGTAGCCGTAAAACCAAAATCGTCCGAGGGCGCCATCGCATCTCCCTGATACTCGGTGTAGGCCCCACCCTGATTCCACAGCAGGGACAGGTGGACTGGTTGTTCAACACCAATTGCTTCAAAGTTGGGAACTCCCCACACGCCCTCGCGGCCATCCGTATCGTGGAACCGGTGGTGGTTGCGTTCCTGCCAGCTGGTGCAGGTGGTCACGCCCTCCCGGCACAGCAGAGACCCGGCCAAGCATCGCAGCGAGGCGTGGGGAATAGGGTGGTCCAGCCCGGCGACGAAGTGGATGGGGAACCATATCCCGTCCGCGGGCGAACCGATCTTCCTTGCTCGGGCGAGCCGGTCCAGGGCCCGGTCCACATCCACGGCTGGACCGAACTGATCAAGGTCGCGCCGGCGGAAAATCCGTTCGTCGGGCGGCCTGGCTTCCATAAAAGCCAGGATTTCCTGTTGCAACTTGGCACCCGACATGGTCCTGTCCGCTGGACAACCTCGCCAATTACACGCGCATCTCGTCGATGCTTCGATTAGGGAATTATATGCTTGACTAGGGCATGTGGACGTAAGGAATCCAGTGGTCGCGGAACCTGCGGATTATCCATCCGACCCCGACAGGCCCGCGCTCGGAAAGGAGTGCCTGGTATCACCCCTCTCCCCGGCCCCAACCCTTGTTGCCTTCCCGCGAGGACTTACTTGAGGGAGAGGAAAAAGACCAGACAAGCAACCCTCCGTGATGTCCGCACGAGGCATCGAATCCCCGGATTGCTCTCCGACAACAGGCGCAAAGCCCGGATCAGAGTCGGTGCCCCGGTCACCTTGGAGCAAATGCAATGGCGGAAGACTGATGCCGATTCAAGCATCCTGAACGATTCTCGGCATGGGGTCACGGGAAACACCGGGGACACCACCCAGCTGCACCAAGAAGTTCTACGCCGAGGCTGAGCTATCAGTGATTTGGCCCTGCAGCCACCTTCGAAAAGCGACCCTGTCCGATTCTATTCTCCCCCTCCACCAACTCTCGCAGGTTCGTCTCAATCTCTCTCCACTCCCGCGACAGATCGATCGAACACGCCCGGATCCACCGCTTCACAAGCTCAAAACGGTAGTCGAAATCGCCATCAACCGCCGCATACAGGAGCCATCCCTCCGGCTCAGGATCGTGTGAAGGGGCCGCCGCAGCCCAGTTCGTCACGTAGGCGAAGATCTGGTAGAGGTGGTCCGAGCGCACCCGCTCTTCACCGAACCGCGTGTTCAGGGGACTCCCGTAGAACTTGGTGTCGACGATGATCGTGCGTTCGGGCGACTGCAGCACGATGTCTGTCTGCATACCCGAAAGATGCTGGAGGTCCGTCTCGTTGCCCTCCGCCCCGAACCAGTCGATTCGGGGCGCGCTCACCCTGTAGTCCGTCTCCCGTTCGCAGAACGTCTTCACAAACTGCTGGAACACCAGACCCATCTGGTGCTCGTCCTCGCGGAAGTCGCGGAACTGTGCCGTTCCTTCCTCTTCATTCACCAGAAGATTCTCGTGGATGATGCGGCAGAGGTGCAGGAGAAAACTGTAGAACCGGTTGTTGCGGTGGATCCGGACGGTGCGAAACAGGCTCGTGGTCAGGCGGACATTGGAGACCGCGTCCAGCTTCCGATACAGACGTTCGGTCCGCTGTTTTTGGGCCGGATCCAGGGCAGCAACCAGAGTCAGACTGTGCAGAGTCGCCTTGAGGATCCGGTTCTGAGGTACGTCGTAGCTCAATTCGTCAAAGGCACAGTGCGTCTTGCCGTTCAGCAACAGGTTCCGTTTCATCGTGGTCGCGAGATCGAGCTTGCCTTTGACTCCCCGAATGTCCTGGTGGGCGGTGAGATAGTCGCGATCGAGCCCACGGGAGACGAGCCGTGCGACACCTTCATTCAGAACTTTGGCGAACAGGTCGACCAACCCGCCGAACTCATCGGATCCCACATCGACCGTCTCCCCTTCTCCGATGTGATCCCAGGCATAGCAGAGGAGATAGTAGATGTTCCTAACAGGAACCTTCACGCCAGCAATTTTCGAATCTCCCCGTCCACGTGATCGGAACGGTCAAACCAATATTCCCGAAGTAGAGGTTCGATCTCCTGCCAGACAATCGCCTCATACCAAGATGCGTCGAGCCCCTCGTCATCATCGCTCGGACAGAAGAAGCTGTGTCCAATCTCGAAACCGGGACCGAGATTCCTGTGGTCCTCTCGAATCCTCTGATTCAAGGCCGAGAATCGGTCCACAATCCTGTCAATGAGATCCTCGTCCACTCCCCTGTCGTTGAGGTGATTTCTGAACTGGTCGGTTCCAAAGGCCGGCTTAAGGCGATGGAACGAGAATCGCCGTCGAAGCGCGTAGTCCACCATCGCCAGCGACCGGTCGGCCGTGTTCATCATGCCGATGAGGTAGAGATTCTCCGGAACATGGAAGGGCTCGGATTCGGGCGAATAAGTTAGCGGAACGGCGTAATCCGGATCCCGCTTGTCAGACTCGATGAGCATCATCAGTTCACCGAAGATGTTGCTGAGGTTCCCGCGGTTCACCTCATCGATGATGAACACGTAGCGCTGGTCGGCATTGGCCGCCACCTCGCGGCAAAACGACAAAAACACTCCGTCGCGCCGCTCGAAGCCCCCATCTTCGCTCGGACGATATCCTTGGATGAAGTCCTCGTACGCGTAGCTCTGGTGGAACTGGACCATGCGCACCCTCTCGGAGTCCTTGGACTCGATCACGCAATAGGCTAGACGCTTGGCAACGAAGGTCTTTCCGACTCCGGGAGGCCCTTCGAGGATGACATTCTTCTTGCGTTCCAGAGCACCGATGATGTGATCAAAGTCCTCACCCGAGACAAAGAGTTCCTTCAGGGCCTCCTCCCGAGTGTACGGGACAGGCTCGGGACTTGGGTCCATGACCTCCTGAAAAGCGAACCGGAGCCACTGTTTATCGTCGCTGAAATTGGTGAGGGTTTTGATGGTGATGCCACGCTCCTTGGAGAGCGGCCACCGCCCAGTCTTCTCCCACCTGACCCGGCGTACGTGTTGCATGGTTGGACGGCTATGGTCATAACTGTAGTCGGATTCGATCACCCCGTAACCCAGCAGCAACCTGCCTCCCTTCTTAGCCAACACATAGTCTCCAGGTCGCATTTCGCGAACGAACTGGTAGCAAGCATGCGTGTCGTGGATCGGATTCGGTGAGCCGAAGACTTCACGGATGCGTTCGCGGATTTCCCGTTTGTCATCGAACTCTTGGAGATCGCCGAGTTCGTCCCACCCGATCGCGATAATTCCCTTTTCCTGGAACTCATCCCAATGTTTTGCGCCCTCACCCGCCGCGAGCGCCCACACCCGAACCGAACCGAATCTCTCCTGATACCATTGCTCAGCGCTTCCCGGAGACAGCATTCCGTCTCGAGATTCTCCGTTTTCATTTTTGTCCATGCGAATTTCTTGGTCGTGAATATAGTCGCCTTTGGCAATTGGCAACCGCAAACCTGAGGGCGGAGTTCTGGTCCCACCCCGAACTCCCTACTCGGCCTGGAATCGGTTCCGTTCCGTAGCCGCAAGCACACCCCAACCGGCCGAATCCAAGTTTCGGTTGTCGCCTCGCAACTGGAGGTGGAGCCGCAAGCGTCAGCCGTCGCTGGACCCCATGTCGATGTCCAGATCCGGAAGCTTCTCTGCCGGTTCGTAACCGAAGAACCGCGCCAGGAAGCTGGTCTCGGCCTGCAGAGACCGGATAATGTTCTCAGCCTTGCGGAATCCGTGCTGTTCCCCCGCGAACAACAGATAGGCCACCGGCACGCCCCTTGAGCGCAAGGCGTCAACCATCATCTCGGCCTGGTTGGGCAGCACGATCTTGTCTTCGTCCCCTTGCAGGAAGAGCACAGGGCAGGTGATGCCTTCGGCCCCGGTCAGGGGCGACCGTTCCTCGTAGATGTGCGACTCCTCCGGGTACCTGCCCACCAGCGAATCCAGGTATCGGGACTCGAACTTGTGGGTCTCCCGGGCCAGCGCACCGAGGTCGCTGACACCGAAGTAGCTGATCCCCACATGGAACTGGTCGGTAAAGGCCAAACAGGCCAGCGTGGTGAAGCCACCCGCACTGCCGCCGGAAATTGACAACCGCTGTCCGTCGGCCAACCCCTGTTCCACCAGGTGCGTGGCTGCGTTGCCGCAGTCCTGGACGTCCACCAGCCCCCAGGCCCCGTTCAGCCGCCGGCGATAAGCCGTCCCGTAGCCGGTGCTGCCTCCATAGTTGACATCCACCACCGCGAAGCCGCGGCTGGTCCAGTACTGGATCTGCAGATCCAGGTTGTTGCCGGTCTGGGAGGTGGGCCCGCCATGGCTCTTGACCCTGAGCGGCGGCAGTTCGCCTTCGGGAACTTCGTATTCGGGATTGGCCGGCGGGTAATACCAGGCATGGGCCGTCAGACCACCCTCCGTTTCGAACTCGACTGCCTGGGGCATCGAGTAGTACGTGGGGGCTACGTCGACTTCGTTCGATGTCCTGAGTTCCCGGACCTCGCGGCTGGCAAGGTCCAACAGCACCAACGTGGCAAAACGAGTGGGGCTGGCCGCCAGGAATAGACCGTGCTGTTCGTCGGCCGACAGGGAGGAGAACGACGAGTAGGGCGTGTCAATAGGGTCCAAGTCCCCGGTGTCAAGGTCCAGAATCCCCAAGTTGCCGCCCGAGGCACCAGACCAGGTGCACAGAATGTGCGTCCGGTCAATGAACGCGTACTTCGACAGGCCGAACACCCACTGCGGCGCCCCGAACTCGGCTTCCATCGGACACACGTTGGTCGGAGCCTCGGCATCCATGCGGTACAGGTTCCACCAACCGTCCGGATCCGCCACGCAAAACAGCTCGTTGTCGGGAGACCAGGCCGGCTGGAAGATGGACACGCCGGATTCGGCCCAGACCAGTTCCGGCTTGACGGCCTCTCCGAACTCGTCCAGTTCCGTCATCCACAACTCGGTTTCGTCCCACGGCATGTCCGGATGGTTCCAGGCCAGCCAGGCCAGCTTGGTTCCATCCCGGCTGAGGACGGGGGAGGAATAGAAGTCGTGGCCCTGGGCCATGACGACCTCCGAGCCGCGCGCTTCCGCGTCCACCATCACCAGCGTATTTGCACACTCCTGGTTGGGCACGGAGTGGTCCTCGCGCACCGCGTACACGCGCCCGGTGGACCGGTTCACCGCAAAATCCGCGTATCGGCACTGGTTTGGCGGCAGGAGCTGTTCGACACGCCGTCGGCCCGATGCGCGCCAGGTGTACAGGCAGTCGTCGGCAAAGTTGCTGAACAGCACCTTGCCATCCAGCACCCCATAGGGATTGCCACCGTACTCGTGCACCTTGGTTCGCACGCTGTACTGCCCCGACACCAGGTCGCGCGGCTTTTGCCCGATGGTTTGGCGCACCAGGGCATAGCGCCCTTCGTTGCCGGGCCGCATCTCCACCCAGTAGACATCGTCGTCCACCAGCTTGGGGTCGTAAATCGATATGGACTTCGAGGTCAGCAGTTCCGCCGTGATCGGGGACTGCCAGGATCCGCACGGTGCTGTCTTGGGCATCTATTCCTCATTCCATTGATGTCGCGGACAAAATTCGGACACGGGTCAGCTTCCGGCCCCACCGCGTACCTCGCGCGCCTCACGCGCAGCCGTGGCCAGGGCGTCCTCGGCGGGCACGTACCCGGCCGGATCCAACGCCTCCTCCATCCAGCTGCTGACGATCGCCAATTCCTGTGCGAACGTCGTACTGGGCCGCAGAGGCACCGATGCCCGAACCGTGTCCATGGCGGCACGCTGCCAATCGTACTTGGCATCGGCCATCAGCTCGTGTTCGTAGACATAGCGATAGGCCGGCTTGGGTGCGACATCGGCAATCCGCCGCTGCAGGGCGATGTTGTCGGGCCCCAGCCACCAGACCCCGAAGGCCGCCGCGCCTTCTATGTTGCGGGCCCCGCGCGCCAGCCCCATGCAATTCGACCAGAACGGCGTTCCCGCCTTGGCCGAGTCGCGCTGCAGCCGCATGTTGGCGCCGGTGGTGGCGAAATCCGCATTGCCGGCACCCTGGAACGTGTTGGCCACCGCACCGTGCAGATCAACCGATGTCATGATGGCGGTGCGACCCTGCATCCACATCCCGAAGCCCCTTTCGTTTTCCGGCATCAGGTCCGTCAGAACCATTTCCTGGAGCCAGGTGAGCGCCAACTGCGCCACCTCACCATCCCACTTAATGTGGTCGTCGGATGTGTAGGGATTTTCCTCCCCGCTCCAAATCATGGCCACCAAATCCGACAGGGGGCTGAAGGCCCGGTCGAACGGAATCAGCGACGACGACTGCTTGATCGCCTGGGCGGCCAGCATGGTGTCGTCCCAGGTGACCGGGGACTCGGTTACCCCCGCAGCCTCCAGCGGGGCGTTCAGCCAGGCCAACGCGATTGAACTGACGTTGATCGGCAGTCCCATCTGCTGCCCGCGGGCCCGGGCGGCCTCCCGCACCGGAAGATCCAAGCCTTCCATGATCCGGTCCGCGCCGGGCAATCCGCCCTCTTCCAGATGGGCGTCCCAGGGCTGGATCAGTTCAAAGTCGAGCCAGTTCTGGGTCTCGGTGGGCATGGGAATGGGCAGGATGCCGTCGTAGGCACCGGAGCCGTCCGCGGCAGCTTGGCTGGCTTGGTTGAACAGTCCGTCCAGGTCGCCTTCATGCACCACAAGCGGCCAGTGGGGATAGGCTTCGGACCAAGGGCCCTCCAGTGTTTCGAACTCCAAAAGAAACAGATACTCCTCGGCCACCAGCAGGTTGAGATCCTTGATTTCAGGCGTGGGTTCCGGCCGGCTGAGGAAGCCGGGCCGACGACAGGCTGCCACCGAGGCCACGACTCCGGCCGTGCCCAAGAATCTGAGCACCGACCGGCGGCTCACCGCCGTTGCTGCGGAAAGTTGAGTTGGGGTCACGAGTAGCGCTTCCGATATGGTGTGGAGATCGCCATTGCACCAAGGGGTGCGCAACCAGCCACCGAAGTCCAAGTCCTTGTTTCGCTCGGATTCTACAGAATGGCGCTCGTGCCATGGCCCATGCCTGCTTCGGTCCTGTTGCGGATACCCCACTCACGAAGCGGAATTCCCCATGGGCCATCCCGAACGAACATCCATCGTCCTCGTGAACATTGATTGGATAACACAACCTTATAATGCAGCAGCCACGGTTCCGGCACGCCCCCATCTTGCCTATCCATGCCCATTGCCAATCCCATGCCACCAGGTGCCTGGCTGCACCGCGAAGCCGATGCCGTTCTCGGGATTTTGGGAACGGCCGGCGAAATCGTGTCCGGGTACTTTGCGAAGGACACGGACGTGGAGTTCAAGAACATCGATGAACCCGTGACTGCAGCGGACCGGGAGTGCAGCGCGTTCATAACCTCCAGCCTCAGGAATGCCTTTCCGGACGATGGGATCCTTTCGGAAGAAGAGCCCGATACGGTCGAACGGTTGAGCAAGGAGCGGGTTTGGATCATCGATCCCCTCGACGGCACACAGGAATTCGTGACGGGACTGCCGCAGTTCGTGATCATGGTGGGCTTGGCAATCCAAGGGAAGCCATGCCTGGGCATCGTCTTGCAGCCGACCTCCGGCTTGGTATACATCGGGATTCCGGGCACGGGTGCCTGGGTCCACCGGGATGGTTGCACGCTTCCGGCCCGTGCCGGCCACCGGAATGAACTGTCCCGCATGCGGGCGGCGGTATCGCGCAGCCACCTCACCGCATTGATGGAAACCTGTCTCGATGATGCGGGTTTTGCGGAGCGTACGCGCATCGGCAGCGCCGGCCTCAAGGCGGGCCTGGTGGCCGAAGACCGGGCGGATTGCTGGTTCCACGCATCCATCGGCCTCAAGGAGTGGGACGTCTGCGCACCGCACGCCGTTCTGGCAGCCGCAGGCGCCACGGTGACCGACTGCTGGGGCCGCGACCGCAGATACAATCAAGCCGACTACCACCTGCGCCATGGTGTGATCGCCTCCAACGGGCATCGGCATGCGCAGCTGATCAACCACATCAGCCGCGTATGCGCCGACCATGGTTTCCATGGGGACAATGGGTTTGCCTAAGGCTTTCGCGGTGCCTACCGACCAAACCGGCGGACTTCAGTGAACCGTTCACCCGGATGGCCCAACCTGTTGGGCCTGGTTGATCCCGATCCCAAGGACCCGGGCGGATTGCAAACCGCCTTGGGCCACCCGCCCGGCTGGGTGGTGTTTCAGCGCAGTCTGTTCAGCGATGCCACCGTGTACCGGGGCGACGATTGGACCGGCCTGTCGGACGCGGGCACAGCCGTCATCTGCTGCCTGGAGTGGGAGCCCGGCTCGGGCGGCACGGTTCCCGGTCTCGAACACTTGCCGGCTTTTGCCAGCCGCTGCCGCGAATATGTGCAGGGCACGCAGGGATGCCACATCTGGGTTGTGGGCGACGAACCCAACCGGTCAAGCCAATGGCCGGGGGCCGCAGCCGATCCGCATCCCGATGCCGAAGGCTCCTTGGAGGTGCTGCCACCACGGTACTTGCCCGGCCGATATTCCCAACTGACCGGTCACCCCTCCCCTGCAACCACCTCCGACACGCAGCCAATCACTCCCGAACAGTATGCCGAGTGCCTGAAACAGACCGGGGCCGCAATCAGATCGGTACCGGATCACGAGGATGATCTGATCCTGTGTGCGGCCGTTGCTCCCTGGAACACCGACTTTCGGGCCCCCGACAATCCCAGTGGTGACTGGATCGACTACTTCGAGACGGTCTGCGCAGCCCTGGGTGCGGACGATCTCCAGGGTTTTGCGCTGCACGCGGCCACTTCCGGATCCGACCTTGGCGAAATCACAACCGAGGAGCGCCTGGCCTTCCCCTTTGCGGGCCGCAGGCGCGGCTTCCGGGCCTACCTGGACTTCATCCACGCCATCCCGCCAAGATTCCACCACCTGCCGGTGTTCATGACCGAGGTGTCGCGGCTTGAGCCCTGGAGCAATGACGACAACGGTTGGACCGGGGCCGCCATGGCGGACATCCAATCCCACAACCGGACGCGCATCCAGAATCCGATACGGTGCGCGGCCCTGTACACCTGGAACAGCAAGTCGCCATGGACGCTACGGGGCAAACCCCTGCTCGCGGCGGACATCGCCCGCTCCATCGCCGCGCTCGAAGTGCGCCGGTATCAGGACTCCCTGCTGCCGGTCGCGTGGACCCGCGTTGAGGTCCCGGCAAGGGTGGAGCCGGACCGGCCTGTGACGGTGCATCTGGCCTTTGAAAACGCCGGTGCGGAACCCTTGGCCGCCAGTGGTGATGCACCGGTACGCATTAGCTGCATGTTGGGCCGCACGGATCCGGTATCCGGCAACTGTATCGTCGAGGCGGACCGGCGCTTCCCGTTGCCGAGCGACCTCGGTCCCGGGCAGGGATGTGAAGTGTCCATCGAACTGGAGGCTCCCGAGGACGCCACCGACATCACCCTCTTCATCGGCATCATTCCGGCAGGGTTTCTCTGGTCGGCTACGGTAGTCGAGGATGCCATACAGGTGCCCTTGCGCCAGGAGCCGGAGGAAGAGGTCGAACCGGAAGAGGCAACGGCCGCGGATGCCGCCGACCAGGACGCGGGAGAACCCGATGCAGAACCAGCGGCCAAGCCCGCGGCTGCCTTGGAGCATGAGGAGGACCCAACCCGCGATCTTGAGGGGGAGCCTCCTCCATCCCGCGAAGAGACCGCCGTCTCACCGGAAACGGACCTTGTTGCCGAAGAGCAGGGGGTTTCCGAGCCGGAAGAATTTACCGAGGAGGAGGAGAAGGAGGCGGAACCTGTTTCGGAATGCCCGGAACCCGAAGTCCGCGAACCCCCTGCCATCATCGATCTGAGCGCCTTCTTTTTCCGCCGCCTTTCCAAGAACTCCGCGGCACGCGTCCTGACGGACGTTACCAGAATTGTTTTTGTCGAGTCCCGCTTCAACGGGGACCCGCCCATTAACGAGATCACCGACCACTTTGCCAAGCAAGGCTACGAGCAGGTCCCGTTGCACTTCCTGATTACCGAACCGAACTGTATCTACCAGGTCCACAAGGCGGAGCACAACCCCATCCCCTACGCCGCAAACCTGACATCCGCCGTCGTGCTGAGCCTGCCCAAGGCACAGGGCGACACCCATGGCTGGCTGTCGCGGTTCGACGCACTGGCCGACACGGTGTTCGAGGTGCTGGCCGCAATCTTCAACGGGAACCCGCCGCCCGAACTCGAGGTGGGCGTGGACACCCTGGATGGGGACCTGGGATTCAAATCCGGTGCCAGCAACCACTTGGAGGACATTTGCCTGTTGTTGTCCAGTCGTTGGACGGACGGCGTGGACAGTCCCGTGCCCCTGACGTTCGTTCCGGTTGCACTGCCATTGGAAGGCTCGCCCCCCATAGCCCGGGAACCGGACCCGGCCGAGGCAAGCCCCGAAATGGAGACCGAGGAACCGGACACCGACACGATGCCGGACCCAACAGAACCGGACACCACCGAAACAGCCGTCCCCACCGAAACAGCCGCCGCCGGCATCGAGCCGGTCCTGACTTTCGACGACGACTCGGGGTTTGTCCGGTTGGAGCGAGACTCCGCCCGTTGGCTGAACCTGCGCTTCTCCCATCTGCAGGCCACATCGGTTTGCCTCTGGGTCTCAGGTGAAAACGGTACATTGCCCCTGGCACAGTTCCGGCGGATCCACAACATGGCTGCCTCCGAGGTGTACTGCCACTACGTGGTTGAACCGTCGGGCCGCATCCTGGACACCGGCCGACCCGCGGCTGCGCGCGAGCACTTGCCTCCCAAGTACAAGGAGGCGATCCACATCTGCCTGCGGGGCCGCGGTCCGCATCCCCAACGGGACTTGGATCAACTGGATGCCTGCAGCGGCCTCCTGGTGGAACTGTTGCACAGTCCGACCATCGCGGACCGATGGCAGGCCATCGACGGAAGCTTGGCCGATGTTCTGCTCGTTGGAAGCAGTCGGTGGCAGCACGGTCCGGCCTGGACCGATGCCATGGCAGCCACGGTTAGCGAGGTGGATGTCGACCGGGATCCGGCAGCCGGATCCGAACAGCACCCGTTGGAAGTGCAGCCCCACAGTGCCGACCCGCCGCCGGGCGCGGAGACCGGCAAGCCGGACCGCGGCCCCCGAACGGTACCTGCCGCCTCATCCGTGACCGGACAGGGAGGCGGCGGCATTGACGCACCGCCCATCGTGGACCGGGTTGGCACCATCCCCAAGCACCCTGTCCTGGACTTCCCCAAGCGACAGCTCAGCGCGATACGGCAAATCGTGGTCCACCACTCCGGGTTTCCCAGTCACGTGACCCCGCATGCCATGGCTGAATCCCTGGTATTTGACCAGCTGGCCATGGACGGCACGGAACCGGGTCTGCCCTACCACTTCTTCGTCCAGGTCGACGGCACCGTGGAACAGATCCACGACTTGTCGGTGGCATGCCACTCAACGCAGGACGGTCACGACCGCATCGTGGCGGTGTGCCTGGCAGGTACGTTCAGCCAAGGCATCAACCCCACACCCCTGCAACTTGAACATGCCGGACATCTCATTGCCTGGCTGCTGCAAACCTGCTATTTGTCCGAGGCGGACATCACCGGCCACCGCGACGTGGACCCGTTTGAGGAGGTGTGCCCCGGCGAGGAATGGAGTTCCGGACACAACTGGGGCCAAACTCTCCGGTACCACATTTCCCGCCACCTGTCGGGCAACCCTGCGGATGCGGTCCCGGTGACCTGATGTCCCTCGCAGACCTGATTGGAAACAGCCCGGGAGACGAACTGGGTGCCGGGTTCAGAGTAAAGTTGCCGGCCTTCACAGGGCCGCTGCACCTGCTGTTGGCACTACTGGAACAGAATGATTTGGACATCGCCGAAGTCAGCCTGGTGACGGTCACCTCGGCCTACCTGGAGGCAATCGAGAACTTGGATGCCCTGCCTGCGGCATCCGTGTGCGCCTTCCTTGATGTCGCCTCCAGGCTGATGGTGCTCAAGGCCAGGTCCCTGGTCCCCGACCTTGCGCCGGACGAGGATGCCGACGACGATGCCGACATCTCGGACCTCTTGGACCAGTTGACCGAACTGAGCAGGTTCGCGGGTCCGGTGAGTGCACTGAAACAGCGGCGGGACGCAGGCTTGCACTCTTTCCAACGCCAAGCCCCGCTGCCCCAACAGCGTATGGTCAACATCCCGGCACTGGAGCAGCCTTCCAAGCTCCGATCCGCCATGGTGAAACTTGCCCGTTTTCTTCCCCGTGTACAAACCGTACAGGCCCCGACCATACCCAGCTTTACGATTACGGGCCAGGCCAAGGCCCTCCTGGCCTATCTGCGCCGCTGGCAGGAAGCGGGCAGCCACCGTTACCGATCGTTTTTTGCGATGTTCGAATCAGGATCCTCGCGGGCGGAGATCCTGGCCACCTTCCTGGCCATGCTGGAGATGATCAAGTCGCAAACCGTCTCGGCCCGCCAGGAACAACCATTCGGCGACATCGGAGTCCAGTTGACGGAACCCGCGGCAACCCGATTGCCCGCCGACGGCGGTACCGACACAACGTGAGCCGCCAATCCGGTCCATGGCCACGACAGGAATGTCATAGACGTGTCCAGCTGGGGCGAGGATTCCTGGGAGGACATCCCGAACGCGGATCCTGACCACGGCACCGAGCCGCCGGAAGACATGCCGGCAAGGCTCCTGGAGTACATCCCGGGCTTCCCGGTCTGGAACGACTCAGGTTGTGCTTATGTCCAGGCCACGGCCTACGACCTGAACGCCAACTTCAAGCATCTCTCCTTTGGCGGACATGCGGCGTGCGCCTTGGATTCCCTGGCCGCAACGTTCAACCTGCCCGGATCCCTTGGTGGATCCTCGGTGGCCGATTGCCTGTTCCTGGACTGTGAAACCACCGGTCTGGGCCGGTCGAGCCTTCCCTTCCTGATTGGCGTCGGCACCTTCGAGACCTTGTCCGAAATCGATTCCCGCGTGCTGAAGCGCAATGCCGACGGCAGCCTGGTACTCGGCGAAGGTGCTGTCAACCCGGGTCCCACAGGCACCGGCGACGCACCCACCCACTTTGTGGTCAGGCAACTGTTCGCCTGGCATCCCCGCGAGGAATGCGCCGTTCTCCAGGTTCTGCAGAACCTCGCGGCGTCGCGCCCGGTGTGGGCCACATTCAACGGCGATGCCTTCGACATTCCCCTCATACGCGCCCGGTACCACACAAACTTGATTTACTTCCCCGAGCTTCCACTGAACGATCCCTTCACCGACCACGCGGCCAGCCGCCTCGACCTCCTTCCGCTGGCCCGCAAGCTTTGGCGCCGCCGCATCGGCAGCTGCTCCCTGTCCAATTGCGAACACGCTGTCCTTGGACTTGCCCGGGCCCAGCAGGACGTTCCGGGAGCCCTGATTCCCGGCATGTACCGGCAATACATCGAAACCGGCCGGGTTCACGATATGGTCCGGGTCTTCTATCACAACCGCCAGGACATTGTGACGATGCCGTTCCTGCTGGAACGCATGGTTCAGGCCGTGGGTTCCGCGGGCGCCAACTCCGGTGCGGACCTGGCCGGTGAGGATGCGCTGTCACTGGCAGTGGTCGCCTTCAACAACGGCGACCCGGAACGGGCCAGACGTCTGTTGCATGCCGCGGTCCGGGCCCTGCAGGGCCAACCCACCCAGACAGATGCCTTCCGCTTGCTGGCGCTGCACTACAAGCGGCAAGGGAACTGGGACCGGGCCGTCCGATTGTGGGAACGTTGGATCAGCACCGCCACGGTGGACACCGTGCATCCGTACATTGAACTGGCGAAGTATCACGAATGGCAGTCGAAGGACCTCGACCAGGCCGACACCTACACCCGGTGGGCCATGTATGTGAGGGAAAGCAGCCCGTTCCGGCATCCACCGCAGACCGCCGCCGAACTGCAACACCGCCTGACGCGGATCGGCCGCAAGCAGAGACGGTTGGCCCGATCCTGACCGCGCGGAAACGGTGGGTGAATCTTGGGTTCAACGAACCCGTCCATGTACAATCCGCGTTCTGTCAATCCTCGGTAGCTCAATTGGCAGAGCGTGCGGCTGTTAACCGCAGGGTTGTTGGTTCGAGTCCATCCCGAGGAGCCAGATTTCCCGCTGCGAGGATTCGCGGCATACCGGTTAGCACGAGACCCCGGAGGGTGATCCATTCGGGGTCTTGTCGTATCCGGCCTTTTTCAGGAAACTGTGCCCTTTCGGACACACTCCCGGATCGCCGATCTACAAATCCACCGGGGTGCCACACCTGCAACCATAGGGGTTGCGGCCCGTGACCTCCGGCTCTCGGTTGTTGGTCCTACGTTGTTCAATGGCCGGCTTCGCCACTACTCACTACGTTTCGATGATGCCCATGCCGGTAGACATCCACCTGTAGCCAGACCACCGGGGCCCGGCAGCTCACGAGCCAACCACCCTTGCCATCAGAGCGAAGCCCCTTGCGGATGCCGGCGATGACCGCCCGGGAATTGTGTGCATCGAGGCTCTCCAGGATTTGTGGGGGAGACAAACCGTTGGACGGAGTCGAATTGGAATCCTCACCGGGATGGCACCGTCTCTCAGGACAATCCCTTGTGACGGCGTACGTTGAGGGCCTTCCACTCCAACAGCGGTTGGGTCTGGATGCGTTGCTGCAGGACGGTATCGGACGTCAAGAGCGACGCGTCAATCTCCCCTTGGTCCAGCAGCAGGTCCAGAAATGCGCGCTCGGCATCCGTGAACGGCAGGACGATGGACAGGGCTCGCCTGCATTCTTCAACGAGCCGCGCCCCGTACTCTGTCAAGGCCTCCCGGTCTCGCGGCGGACGGGCGCGCAGGGTAGGGCCGAGTTGCCTTGCCAATTCCGCGCCGTCGAAGTCCACATCGTCAACCGAGACGGTCCGCCAGTCCCTGCGATTCATGCCCCCGTAAGCGACAAACGCGATGCGGAGCCGTTCGCGCTGAAGTGCGACCGTTTCAAAAAGGCGATGGCAATCGAACAGGTCTCTCGCCTGTTGACGCGAGAAGAGTGCCGAGAGCTTGCCGGCCGCGAGTTCATGCAGGTCAAGGATGGGAATACGCTTGGCCTGGAAGTCCCCGAGCGGATGCGAGTCGGCATGGTGAATCTCCCAGAGCGGCTGTCTGTACATGAAGTTGAAATCCACCTCCAGGTTTGCGGGTTGCCCGGTGAAGCTCTGGTAGCTCAACCGCCACTTTCCACCAGCATGTTCATTCGGTACTCTCCGGACGGTGAAGCCTTCCCGTGAAAAGACCGCCTGAGCCGCCTGCTCGATCCCGGGACGGTCCGCCAGCATGTCCTCGCGCCCCGGCGCGCCAATGTAGTTGAGATCGATGTCCACGGACAACCTCGGATGGCGAAGGACAAACAGGTTCAAGGCGGTGCCGCCCTTCAGGACCCACCTCCCCCTGAGCGATGGGTGGACATCCAGGACGTTCAAGAGATGAACCAGATGGAGAACCTTCTCGACCACGCCCGCGTCGAAGCCGTCGGGTCTGGCGACGGCGAGGATTTGCGCCGAGGAAAACCTCACGGTACTTGCGCCCAGGACCGCTCCAGGAGTTCGGCCGGGATCATGAGGTTCCAGCCTCGGATCCACCGGCAGCCCTTGGGCCTGCTGCGCGCAAGGTAGTGGGGATGCCGCGGACGGATCTCGCGCAGCGTGTCGAGGTGCGCTGCCTGCACCATCAACGGCTCCCGATGCTGCTCGAGGAAGAATCCCACCTTCGCAGCGGTGGTCGCGTTTCCCAACAGGCAGGTGTACGCAATGACCTGATCCAGGTTGAAGAACTCCACCGACTCCAGGGACCGCCAGATCTCTTCCCAGCTGCCCGTCAACTCAGGCCGATCCAGCACATCAACCAAGGTGCGTTCGTGGTCAGTCACCCGCACTTCCACACCGGCGCGATCATGCCGGACGACCCCGAACATTGACTCGTCCTTCGCCAAAAGCGGTGGTGGCACAGACACACCTCGGAACTCGCGCGATTGAAATGTGAGCGGGAGCGACTTGCGCGCCGAGACGTAGACCTGCCGCCATTGGACCGAGTAGGCCCGGCCGTGGAACTCCAGAGCCGTATGATAGGCCAGTACCGCGTCCTCGGTCATCTTGGCCGCCACCAGATACGGATCGACCGTCATGGAGGCCGGATCCATGCCCCGGGGCACGGTCGCATAAAGGCCGCGTCGCACGCGGACGATGCGACCCTGCCTGCGGTGATAGGCCAGCAGCGAATTGCGGGTGTTCGTGTTAGATGAACCCCGGCTGGTCAGATGGCAGTCCAACTCGTCCACCGTAAACACGGCATGCCGATCCAGAAAACGGTTGAGCCTCACGGGACTGTTCATTTGACAATCGGTTGACATAGAACCAAATAATTTAGCAGTAATTGGATGAATCGTCAAAGACAATTTGACGTGCAGGCAAACTGCCAGGCAATGGCCGCCGGGTTACTCGCGTGCCTATCGAATACTCCTTCCGCACCACCGGCTCGCGTTTCCCCGCCTCCGGCAGGCACCCCATAAGGCAAACCGACCTTGCCACAGGGAAGGTTGCGCCGTTCGCTGAGTACTTCGAGTCCCACGAGGTACTCGCCGGGTTCGACAGCCGCACCACACTCCTGACCGGCTACGGCACAGTTGCACTGTCGTTGATTGTGGTCAAGGAAGTTACGGGCGGCGATGGGACCGATGTGCCGAGTGTCATCAACTCAGCTCGACTTTGTACAACTTGAGGTCGCAACAGGACAGGGAAAGCAGGCTGGCAGAATGAACCAAATCGTGACAAGAGGTTCATCATGCCCAGCCTGCCGGACCCCATTGTATCGTTGCTGTCGCCTTTCGCATCGCTCTTTGACGCGCGCACCTGGCGCAAGGTGCAGATCCTGCTGACGGGGGTCATTCTGGCCCCCGGGCGGCGCACGGTGACCTCGGCCCTGTATGCGCTGGGCCTGCAGGAGGAGGGCGACTGGGCCCGCTACCACCATGTCCTCAGCCGGGCCTCCTGGTCGTCCCTGGAGGTCAGCCGGGTGCTGCTGGGGCAGCTGGTCCAACACCTGGCGCCGACGGGCCCGCTGCACCTGGCCATCGACGAGACCCTGGAACGGCGCTGGGGGGCCAGGATCGAGGCCCTGGGGGTCTATCGGGACCCGGTCCGCTCCTCCCACGGCCACTTCGTCAAGGCCAAGGGGCTGCGCTGGGTCAGCCTGATGCTGTTGGCCGAGGTGTCCTGGGCCCGGCGGGTGTGGGCCCTGCCCTTCCTGACCGTGCTGGCCCCCTCCCGGCGTTACCACGAGGCCCGCGGCCGCCGCCACAAGACGATCACGGACTGGGCCCGCCAGATGCTGTGCCTCCTGCGCCGCTGGCTGCCCGACCGGGACCTGGTGGTCGTCGCGGACCGGACCTACGCCACCCTGAAGCTGCTGGCCGCCTGCCAGGCCATGACCCCGCCCATCACCTTCCTGACCCGGCTGCGCCTGGATGCCGTCCTGCATGATCCGCCCCCGCCCCGCCAGCCGGGCCAGAAGGGGCGACCGCGGATCGTGGGCGACCGGCAGCCCTCCCTGCAGGCAGTGCTGGCCGACCCGGACACGAAGTGGACCGATCTGCGCCAGCGCTGGCCCGACGGCACCAAGAGACGCCTCCAGGCCGCCACCGGCACAGCCCTCTGGTACCACCCGGGCGAGCCCACCGTCTCCCTGCGCTGGCTGCTCCTGCGCGATCCAAGCGGGTGCCGCGAACCCCAGGCCCTGCTCTGCACCGACCCCGACTGGACCCCGACCGCCATCCTCACCACGTACCTGCAGCGCTGGCAGGTGGAAGTCACCTTCCAGGAGGTGCGCACCCACCTGGGCGTCGAAACCCAGCGCCAGTGGTCGGCGGCCGCCATCGCCCGCACTACCCCGGCCCTGCTCGGTCTCTTCAGCTGGCTCATCCTGGTCGCCCACCGCCTGCGCCGGGAGCGTGCCTTGCGTCCCCGCCGAGCCGCCTGGTACGTCAAGACCGTGCCCACCTTCTCCGATGTCCTGGCCTGCGTCCGACACACCCTCTGGACCCGGCTGCCCCTTTTTTGCCTGTCGCCGGCCACCCCCGACATCCAAAAACTTCCCCAGCCGCCGCCCGCACCCCTGCTGGCCGCCCTCTGCTACTCGGCCTGACACGCGCCCGCGCTCTCCGTGACCGCACGGACTTTGTACAAAGTCGAGCTCAGTCGATACCGGACGCCATGGCACTCAGGCAAGCCGACCCGTTGACAGTGATCGGATACCCAATATCAACGAGTATAAAGAGGGCATGTTCACGGCAACCCGCCCCGGATCCGGGGAATCCCGAATCTTGTGCGTCGTTTGCCGACGGAGCGATGGTGCACAATGCGTCCTTCGACCACCGATTTCGCAATGCGACATCATGAAACTGCACTACTATCCTGAAACCGACAGCCTCTACATCGAATTGAAAACCGCCCCCGGAGCGGAGACCCTCGAAGTGGCCGACGGACTCAATGTCGACCTCGATGACAAGGGCGAGGTCGTCGGCTTCGACATTGACCACGCCTCCCAGCGTCTTGATCTCGCTACGTTTGAAACCCAGGATCTGCCAGTCCGTTCCTACAAGGCTGGATGAGCGAAGCGCGCCAGAGCCCAAACTAGGCAATGCCGTAAGATGGGCAATGCGTAGGTGAGCACTTCAGTTCTCATCTCCGATGCAGGGACTCTCCGCGAGAGCGAGGGGGCTACGCGGAAATCTGAGACAGAGGCATGAGACACGACGACCTCGACATCCTCATCCAGGAGGGAGAAGGGACGACGCTTGAGTTCAAGGAGAGTCTTTCGTCGTCGTTCACACGCGAAATGGTGGCGTTCGCCAACACCATCGGTGGCAAGATCCTTTTGGGGGTGCGTGACGACGGCTCCATTGTCGGCGTACAGGACACCAACACCTTGCGCGCCCGTGTCCAGGACACTGCCCGCAACTGCGACCCGCCTGTGCAAGTCCGAGCGGAGCCGATAGGTGACGTGTTCGCCATCCACGTGAAGGAAAGCGATGCCAAGCCGGTGCAGTGTAGCGAGGGCTTCTTCTGGCGTCAGGGTGCGGTGACCCAGAAACTGACCCGCAACGAAATCCGCGACTATTTCCGGCTGGAAGGTGTGGTCCGATTCGATCTGTCGCCGTGCCCGCGGTTCAATTATCCGGACGACTTCGACCGCGGCAAGTTCAACAAGTGGCTTGAGCTTTCCGGGATTACCAGCCACCCTCCGGTGGAGGACGTACTGGTCAACATTGAGGCGGCCGAAAGAGCGGACGGCACGCTACTCTTCCGGAACGCGGGAGCGCTCTTCTTCGCCAGGAACCCGCGTCACTTTTTTCCGGAGGCCTACATCACCTGCTTGCTGGTCAGAGGCACCGACAAGGTCCACATTCTCGACCGCAAGGACTTTGACGGTGGGATTGTGGCAGACATCGAGGATGCCTTGCGCTTCATTGAGCGCAATACGCGTACAGCCTATCGCATTGAAGGCCTCCGACGCGAAGATGTCCCGGAGTACCCGATGAAGGCGTTGCGAGAGGCGATCACCAACGCCGTGATGCACCGGGACTGGTTCTTCGATGGCGCCAATGTATTCGTCGAGATCTACGCGGACCGCATCGAGGTAGTGAGTCCCGGCGGTCTTCCCAGAGGACTGACGCTGGCCGAACTGGGCCACAAGAGCGTGCGGCGGAATGCACTGATCGCCGACCTACTTCATCGTATCGGGTTCATCGAGAAGGCGGGTACCGGCATACGGCGCATTCGCGAGGACGTGCGGGCGCAGGGCTGCGCGGAGCCCGAGTTTGAGTCCGGCAGTTTCTTCACGGCCACCTTCCGGCCGAATCCCGACGTGCGGGCAAAGGCGGACGAACATCCCGGGACACCGAATACCGACCAAGTCACCGACCAAGTCACCGACCAAGTTACCGACCAAGTTACCGGGGAAGTGCGGCTGCTGCGCGCGCTCTCTGGCGAAATGACCCGGTTGCAAATGCAGCAGGCACTCGGTCTCACTCACAGCGGTCATTTTCGCGCGATGTATCTTCGACCCGCTCTTGAAGCGGGACTGGTCGAGATGACCATCCCGGACAAACCACGGAGCAGGAACCAACGCTACCGCCTGACACCGGCGGGCCGTGAGTACCTGAGACGAACACAGGAACCACAATAGACGACGAAACAGGAAGCCACCTCAAACCGGGTTGGATCGGCTCCAACAACGATGACATTTCCAATAGGCTGAGCTATGAATGTCTTGGACACCCACCAGCAAGTCGTTGATGACTATGCGCAATATATTCGCAGTTTCATCAACATCTCTGATCCACAGATTGCGAAGGAGGTCGAAGTCTCTCTCTCTAAAGGCCGACTGTGGCCACAGCCCCTGCTCCACTTCAATCCCGCTTACGAACAAGCTGGCACCGTCAAGGAAGCTACGGCCTCAGGACTGCTGCATGATGATGCCCGTCACATTTTCGGCGAGCTCTCCCTATACAATGGTGTGAACAGTTTTTGAGATATGCAGGGGCCGCCATCCCGCCCGGCCGGACGGGGATGGCGGAGGCCGGAATGGGGGTGGTGACGGCGCATCCCGAGCGGATGCGCGGCGGCTTCAGGGCGGTTGCGGCTCGATTTGCCCCAGATCGAGCAGGGCCTGCGGGTATTGTTTGAGGGTGCGGCCCAGCCCGTCCGTGTCGAAAAGCCGCTGCAACACCAGTTGCAGGAAGGCTTTGAGCTTGACGTTGGCCATCGAAAAGCGGTCCAGGCCAGGGCCGCGAGCACGGCGTTGACGTGGAAGTGGTGGCGGTCGGCGGTGCGGGCCTGGCAGGCGGCCAGCCCCAGGTGCTGCTTGGCGTCGCGGAAATTGAACTCGATCTGGAAGCGGTCGCGGTAGATGCGGTAGATCCGCTCCGGCGCCATCTCCGGGTCGGTGATTGAAACCCGTGTGTCTCCGACGACGCTTTTTGTCTGCCGGGACTTGAAGTGGGGCGGTATTCCTGGGCACCGTCGGCCGAGTACCCGAACACACGACCTGTCGAGTAAGTCACGACGCAACAGACAGAAAGCACAGAGTTGACATTATGCATTTGGATTGCATAATGTCCAGTAATGAGCCAGTCCTACATCAGACGCTCCCTGGAACCGGTGCTCAAGCAGGCGGTCCGGGAGTTCTCCGCCGTCGTCCTGACTGGACCGCGCCAGTCCGGCAAAACCACACTGCTGCAACATGTCTTTGGGCAACAGCACCGCTACGTCTCGCTGGATCTGCCGGACGTGCGCGCAGCAGTAGCAGAAGATCCGCGCGGATTCCTGGAACTGTATCCACCACCGGTCATCTTCGACGAGGTGCAACACGCTCCCCACCTGCTTCCCTACATCAAGGCAAAGGTGGATGCGCACCGAAACCGGAAGGGCCAGTACTTGCTAACGGGCTCACAGAATCTCCTGCGCGCGGAGAAGGTGACCGAGTCGCTGGCGGGCCGCGCCGCCATGCTGCGCCTGTTGCCGTTGTCAAGGAGGGAAGCTGAGGGACAGCCCAACGCGCCCCTTGCCTGGGAACGCAAGGGCATTGCGCCTTCCAGTGGTTCCCATGGATTCGGTGAACTTTGGAAGAGCTTCATCCGAGGCGGTTACCCGGAACTCGCGGTCCAGCCCAATCGCGATGCCTTCCTTTGGCAGGCCAGCTACATCCAGACCTATCTCGAGCGGGATGTACGCACTTTGCGACAGGTCGGCGACCTGACCCAGTATCAGAACTTCCTGCGCGTGTTGGCCGCACGAAGCGCCCAGTTCATCAACCTGACCGATGTCGCCCGCGACCTTGGAGTGGCAGTCAATACGGTCAAGGCATGGCTGTCCGTACTCGAAGCCACCTACCAGGTGGTCATCGTGCGGCCATCCTTTGCGAATGTTGGCAAACGGCTGGTGAAGACGCCCAAGGTCTACTTCACCGATGTGGGTACGCTCTGCTATCTGGCCGGCCTCAAGGATCCGGAACATGCCGCCGCGGGCCCCATGGGCGGTGCCATCTTCGAGACGGCGGTGCTGTCTGAAATCGTAAGGACCTTGACACACCGGGGTATGGATCCTCGGGTCTACTTCTGGCGGACGATGGCCGGAACTAAAGTCGATTTCGTAGTCGAGACCGACGAAGGACTCGTGCCCATCGAGGTAAAGCTGTCCGGGACCCCGCGGCCCGCCATGGCCGCCTCTGTCAGATTGTTCCAACGTGACTTGGCAGATGAAGCAACGCCGGGATACGTGGTACACCCAGGCGATATCCAACTGCCTTTAGGTTTGGGTGTGACCGCCATGCCCTTTGCAGACCTGTAAGTGTCAATCACAGGAGCGGTCCCGACACTACCGCTGAGACCACAGTTGGAATGGTCACAACCCGGGGATCGGCTCAACCGCCCGTGGGCCTTTGCCGTTCAATATGACTGGGCTGGTCGTCTTGGGCAGTATCGGACACCACACCGTGCCGTGGGACACGCACCTAATGAACCCCGAAGCAATCGTCATGATGCTCCAGAGGACCGTCACCTACCGTGCGTGGCCTCGACTTTCACTTGTGATCCCCTCCGGTACTCAAATCCTGCCAATGCCGTTGAACCATTACAGACTGCGCAATGCTTCAGCCGGAGCCAGGCGTCGTGCCCGAAGGGCAGGATAGATTCCCGCCAGCAAGCCCACGGTCAAACTGACGCACAAAGCCAAAGCCATTATGTCAATGCTCAGTTTGGCCGGGATGTCCGACAAGGCCCGGATCAGGACCACGCCGTATGCACAGAGGGAAATCCCGGTCACGCCTCCGATCCCGCAGAGAATGACGCTCTCCCACAGAAACATGGCCGTGATGTCCCTGACCGTTGCCCCAACCGCGTACCGTATGCCGATTTCGCGCGTGCGTTCGCCGAGGCTGACGAGCATGATGTTGGTGACCCCAACACCACCGACAAACAGACTGATGCCCGCGATCGCAGCCAAGAATAGGGTCAGGGAATCCGCAATGCCTCGCATGGCTTCCCGCCCCGCCTCCTGCGTCACCACCCGGAAATCATCGTGGTCCAAGGGGCCCACGCCGCGGTGTTGGCGGAGCACCTCTTCGATGGCTCTGCGCGTGTCGTCCACCTGATGGCGATCCAGGACTCGAACCTGGATTTCGTTCACCAGGGGTGATCCACTGACCGTGGCAGCCCGACGTAATCGTTTCTGCATGGTGTGGAACGGAACGAAGACCTGATAGTCCGCTTCGGTTTTGGTGGGTGCCAAAACGCCTATGACCCGGAACCGTTTGCCATCCACGGATGGTGACGTGCCCAAGGGATAGGCGCCCTGCGTGTACAGGTCACTGGCCAAACGGGATCCCAGAACCGCCACAAGGCGCATGCTCCGGTCGTCCTCGTCGGATAGGAATTCGCCCAGTGCCAGCCTCAGGTTGGCCGACTGCTCGTAGGTCGCGGTAACGCCAAGGAGGCGAACCCGCACCTGCCGGTTCTGCCAGCGCACCTCGGTCATGGAACTGGCAAGCGGGGCAGCATCCACTAGGTGGGGGATCCGGCCGGGAGCCACCAGTGCCTCGTAATCCTCCCAGTGAAGTTCGCGACTACGTGTGGATTCAGACACTCCTGGCGGCGTGCGGGCAATCACCGTCAACAACGTCACACCAGCGCGGGAAAAGGATTGTTCAATCTGGTCTTGGACGCCCCGGCCCAGAGCCAGCATCACGACCGTGGAACTGATGCCAATCGTGATACCCATCACGGTCAGGCCACTCCGCACACGGTGCTGCAACAGAACTTCGAGCGCCGTGCGCAGGTGGCTGACAAGGTTCACAGGTGCCGTTTACCGGCTACTGGTCCGGATCGAACGACCTGAACACTTCGGTACATCCAATAGTCACGCTGAAGGTAGTCCCGTCAGGCCCATCTCCCGAGGTGGAAGACGGGTCGTCACCACACGGGTCCGGCTGCGGGGGCTGTGGGGTAGCGGGAACTCCGTTCACCAAGTGTTGGATAACGTTCCCATCCTCGTCATAGGTCGTGGATGTCTCCGAATAACTATAGAAACCATCAAACCAGGACTCGCCCTGATCGGTCACCGACAAAAGGGAGAGCAACACAAAAGGCACCAGCAACACCGCCACGATAGCCGCCGCGATCAGCCACCACAAACGTGAACGGCGCTGCCGAACATTGGCCATGGATCACTCCTCGATAGCACTTGAAAAGATTGCGCACCTACATATCTACATACGTTTTGACGGACACGCAGGTTACATGCTCCAAAGAAATTTTGTCCCGGACCTCGGCCACGGCCACCAGCAGGCGCGTCCAGACCCCGGCTTGGCGGTAGCGGCGAAAGACGCGGTTCCGGTGACCGAATCGGGGTAGCAGGTCCCTCTAGGAGATGCCCGTGTACACCAGGTACACGACCCCGTGCAGGAAGCGGTGGAGGTCGGTGGGAATGCCGGTACGGACTTTGGAGTCCTTGCACAAAGGGCTGTACAGGGATTGGAATTCAACGTTGCGCAGCGTGCAGCAGGACATGGTGGAGGGTCCGTGAAGAGGGGAACCAACAGAATCGCGAGGATAATCCGCAGATCCCACGGCCACAGGATTCCTTATGTCCACACGCCCTGGCGTCAGTCTCATGGTTCCTCGTTTCCGGTCGGGAGGGGACGCGGTCTACTTCCCGTCCCTGTACATCCCAAAGGGATGGAGCCCGTTATGGACCGTAGCGGTTGTCCAAGATACCCCGCAGAGTCTCCGCCGCGATGTCGAGCGTCGCGACATAGGCCACCAACCCCAACAAGGCAACCAACAGGCATCCGAAAATCCACATAAGACGTGGTGTCTTCATAACCGTTTTTCCTTTTGTTGGAACCGAAATTAATAGGCACGGGTCGCTTCTTCGATATCGATTGGCAATGTGCCACGACCTACATACGTTTTGGTAGGTACGCGGGTTGCGGGGCCTGAAGACATTAGTCCTGGACAGAGGACACGCCCATCCCGCGTGCACACAAGCCAGACCAGGACCAAAGACGACTCGAAACTCACCAGGCTGCTGCCAATTCTCTATGGATGCGCCCATGGTCGAGTTGTCCGGGCGCGGGCAAGTTGCCGAACGTGGACACCTGCCCTCCGGAAAGTCCAGACGCGACACGCGGCACCGTGGATCCGTCCTACACTCGGTGCGACGTTCGTCTGCCGGTTCCTGCCGACCGCCGGACGGATCCGGTTTGCGTTCGTCCTGTCGCAGGAATTCCGGTCCTGCGACCTGCCATAGGGAAGGGTGCACATGGACATCCGCACAACAGGCAACACACTGCGCAACCTCTGGATCGCTCTCGGGTTGGTGGTGGCACTGTCCTTTGGCCTGCTGCTGTACTACGGTGGCGAGATCTACCAGATGGCGCCTCCGATACCGGAACACATCGTCACCACCGCCGGTGATGTTGTTTTCACCGGGGACGACATCCGTGCCGGTCAGGACGTGTGGCGTTCCATAGGGGGCCAGGAACTTGGTTCGATCTGGGGGCATGGAGCCTACACGGCACCCGACTGGACCGCCGACTGGCTGCATCGGGAGGCCCTGTACCTGCTGGATGCCTGGGCCCACACCGAGGCCGGGGTTCCCTATGATCGGCTGGACTCCGAAAGACAGGCGGTCCTGCGGGCGAGACTCCAGGCCGACATGCGAACCAACACGTTCGATGAAGCAGCGGGTGCAATTGTCCTTTCCGAGGACCGGGCGCGGGCCATACAGGCGGTTCAGAACCACTACACGGATCTCTTCGGCGACGCACCAAACTTGGCCAGCCTGCGCGAAAGCTACGCCATGCCGGCCAACACGCTTCCCAGTGAGCAGGAACGGGAACACCTGACGGCATTCGTCTTCTGGGCCAGTTGGGTCAGCGTCACTGAGCGGCCCGGCCGGAACTTCACCTACACCAGCAACTGGCCTCCCGACGAATTGCTGGGCAACACGCCGCCAGGACACCTCATCGTCGTCAGCGTATTGAGTTTCGTTCTCCTCTTGGGCGGTGTCGGCGCCTTGGCTTGGTTCTACGCCGCAACCCGAGAATCGTGGGCCAGCACGCGCACCGCCGAACCTCGCGATCCGCTAATTGCAGGGCAAGCCACGCCGTCGATGTATGCCACCGTCAAGTACTTCTGGGTCGTGGGGTTGCTCCTGGTCCTGCAGATGATCGCCGGAATAGTGACTGCCCACTACGGTGTGGAAGGGACTGCGCTCTATGGGGTGCCGATTGCCCAGTGGCTCCCCTACTCCTTGACCCGGACATGGCATGTGCAGCTGGGCATGTTCTGGATCGCCACAGCGTGGCTGGCCACGGGTCTTTGCCTGGCTCCCATGTTGACCGGACACGAGCCGCGGTATCAACGTCTGGGCGTGAATGTCCTGTTTGGGGCCCTGCTCCTGGTGGTGGGCGGTTCCCTGACGGGACAGGCGTTGGCAATCCACCGCCAGCTCAGTCCCGATGCCAATTTCTGGGTAGGACACCAGGGATTCGAATACCTGGACTTGGGCCGGCTGTGGCAACTACTGCTGTTTGGCGGCCTGCTTTTCTGGATGGTGTTGATGCTGCGCTGTCTTGTACCAGGCATCCGGCGCAGTGAAGGCGTTAATCGGCAGATATTGATCATCTTCGGCCTTGCCGTGGCAGCCATCGCCCTGTTCTATGGCGCCGGCCTGATGGCAGGGCGCGACATGAATTTGGCCATTGCCGAATACTGGCGATGGTGGGTAGTGCACCTTTGGGTCGAGGGATTCTTCGAGGTATTTGCTGTGGCGGTCGTGGCCTTCGCTTTCATCCGCCTCGGCCTGGTGCAGGTTCGCTCTGCCACGATGGCAGTCCTCTTCACGACCATCCTGTATCTCGCGGGGGGCGTCCTGGGTACCTTTCACCATCTGTACTTCACCGGAACGGCACCGGCCGTGATTGCATTGGGCGGCACCTTCAGCGCACTCGAACTGGTGCCACTCGTGATGATCGGCTTCGAAGGCTACGAGAACTGGACGCTCCACCGCTCCGCATCGTGGGTCAAACACTACAAGTGGCCGATCTTCTTCCTGGTGGCCGTCGCATTCTGGAACCTGGTGGGTGCCGGACTGTTCGGATTCCTGATCAACCCACCCATCGCCCTGTACTACATGCAGGGCCTCAACACCACGCCCGTGCACGCCCACGCCGCCCTGTTCGGCGTCTACGGAATGTTGGGGCTGGGCCTCATGCTCCTGAGCCTCAGGATTTTGACCGTCCGTCGACAGTGGCGGACCGGGGCGCTGGCCTTCTCGTTCTGGACCATGCAAATCGGTTTAGGTCTGATGATCCTGCTCAGTCTTCTGCCCATTGGCCTGGCACAGACTTGGGCCAGCGTGGAGCACGGCATGTGGTACGCCCGTTCCGCTGAATTCCTGCAGCAAGAGCCTTGGCAAACCTTCCGATGGCTCCGGGCCATTGGCGACACGGTCTTCGCCGCCGGCATGCTGGCCATGGGGTGGTTCGTCATCGGTTTGAGCACGGGATGGTCCCTGGGTTCTCCCAGGGAAGAATCGCAAGATTCAACCGCTGATACCGAACGGCAACCGGTTACGGTACCGGGGAGCTGAACAGAACGTTCCAACGATTGTGAAATCGGCATGGGGTCCCGCGAGCTCGGTGGGATCCCATGCCAGAGGAACACAGGCTTGGACTTCCGGAAGAGGCATTCCGTCGTTGCAATGCCTGACCAGCGATGTCCGTTAGACCGACAACTGGGGAGGGTTGTCCGGGTCGGCCCCAAATAAGTCGGCCAGGCGTTGCTGCCGGTAAGTGAAGATCCCTCGAAGGTCCCGCCGAAGAAACAGGGACTGTGCCAACCTTCCACCGATGGAAGCGTATTCCACAACGTCGATCACCGACGTGCCACACTCCTGCGCCTCGAACATATGGACATGGTGCCATCGGCGATAGGGACCTGTGATTTGGTCGTCCACGAACCGGAATGGTGGTGTCCAGTCGCTGATGCGACTGCGCCACTGCAAGGGCAGACCGCGCAAGCGCAACCGATAGTCGATCTCCGTCCCGGTTCGCATCGCGATTGGGGCCGGGGTCAGGACCCGAAACTGCAACCAGGGAGGGGTAAGGTTCTCCAAGTTGAAGGCATCCGAGAAATAGGCGAATACTTCCTCGGGAGCCCGGGGCAGCCATTGCCTCGAAGTTAGTTGGAATGTTCTGGACACAGTTGGTCGATGGTCCGGTTGGAGGTTGGGTAACGCCTGAGTACGCCATTGTAGGAGTGTCGATGCCTTCCACGCTTCCATTCCAGGTGCGCAGCAGGGACTGAACCTGATTCCTGTGCCATCCCCATGACAGGTCCGGAACCGATTCCGGCACTGCTCTGCAACGGGTAGTTGCATTCGGCGCATCAAGCAGGGCCTCCGGTGCCACTGCCAAGGAACTGACCGTACGTCGATACCCGTCCGGATGTAGCCAACGAAACCCGAATCAACCTGACACCGCGGTCGCGCACGACTCTCCGGAGATCCGCACAACCGGATCCGAACCGAAACCATGGTTTGTTAGAATACAGCCTACAGGCCGACGAAACCCGGGGTTCCTACGGAGTCTTGGGGGTCGCTCGGAGCCTGCCCCCTGCATGTCCAAGGAGACAGCGCCATGACACACACCGGATTGTCGAGACGTCGATTCCTGCAACTCTCCGGCGCGACCGGAGCCGCCCTGACACTCGCCGCCTGCATTCCCAGCGCCCCGGCCGACGACATGGCTGGCCCGGATGCCGCTCCGCGTGTCGTGTCGCATTACGCACAGGGCCTTACGCCCCGAGAACGTCTGGAAACCGATCGATGGGATCCGCCGCAGGCGCTGTGGGCCTTGGAAGAGGCTTTCAAGGAAGAGAACCCCAACGTCGACTTGGAATTCGTGGCGAACGTGGGCACCGGATACGACGAGTGGATGGTCACGCAGCTGACCGCCGGCACGGCACCGGAGATCCTCTGGTACCAGCGCGGATGGATTGCCAGGGACTACGAGAAGGGCTGGTTTAACAACCTTGATCCCTATCTCTCGCAGCCCAACCCGTACGTGGACGGCTACGACTCCTGGAAGGACACGTTCCAAGGTCCCGTGATCGCCAGCGGCACGGCTCCCGACGGCCACATCTACCTGATCACGGGCGACATCGTTGGCACGGGCTTTTTCTACAACCAGACCAAGTTCGACGAAATTGGCGCGGGCGTGCCGGATGTGTGGTCCGACTACCAGGGCGTTCAGCAGGCTCTGGCGGACACGGGAATCACGCCGTTCTCCGTCAGCTACCACCTGGATGGGGGCACTCAACTTTACGGCAGTTGGACCACGCGCGTCTTCCAAGACGTGCTCTACGACCACAAGATGGAAGTGATTTCCGGCGGTGCTCCGGTTACGCGCACGTGGAAGCCCGGCGAGTCGCTGCAGCCGCCATCGATGGTCAGAGCGATCCGAGACGGCAACTACGCCGCCACGGATCCCGAGTGGCTGGAAATGCTGCGCCTGATGAAGGAATGGTCCGTCTACTATCCAGATGGATTCTGGGCTCTGCCGACGGCGGATGTGTTCCGTTTGTGGGCGGAAGGCGAGGCCGCCGTGGCCTGGCTGGGAAGCTGGATGAACAAGCCGGTCCGCAATGATCCGCTGATCGACTTTGAGTGGGGCATTTTCCCCAAGATGCCCAAGGTAACGCAGGATTCTTCCGAGTTCGGCGGCGTGGACTTTCCGGCCATGGCAGGCGTAGGAGGCGTCTTCCAGTACATCACGACTTCCGTGGCTGAAGAACGCGGCACGCTCGACGACACGATCGACTGGCTGCACTTCCTGACAGCTCCGCCCAATCTGATTGAGGCGCTTAACGATCACGGGGGGTTCGCGCCCGGCGTGAAGGACACTACCGGCGCGGATCCTTCGCTGTCCGTTTACACGGATATGATGGTCGAATTCGGAACGGAACGCATCGAGCCCTTCGACAGCATGCTCACCCGCGAATTCGTGGATGCCATGTGGCGCAATCTGCAGCAGTTCATGGCGGGCGAGCTCAGCGCTGAAGAGATGTCCACCACCATGCAGAGGGAAATGGAGCTGGCCGCGCAGCAGCTCCTGAACGAACATCCGGACTGGGCGGAAGCCTAGCCCGCGACCGCGAGGAGCGCCGGAAGCCGGCGCTCCTCGCTTTTTCCTTATTCCTGACCTCCCATTCGACAGATGTCAGCCACGGTTACCGCCGGAACGCCCGGCCACGCGGCTTCCGACAGGGCGGCTACGCCGCCTTCGCTGCTGGTTCGCATACTCAGCTACCGCACGGTTTACCTGTGGTTGGCGCCCACGTTTCTGCTGCTTTTTATCTTCAATTACTATCCCGCGTTTTCCGCCCTGTATCACAGCCTCTTTCAGTGGAATGGGGCCAACATCAAGCTCTTCGTCGGCGTCAGCAACTTCGTGGAGCTGTGGCATGACCCCCTCTGGTGGGAGTCGTTCTGGCACCTGATGATCCTGACCATCGCCCTGGTCCTGATCAACTTGACCTTCCCGCTCGGCGCCGCGGCCATGATTTTTCATCTGTGGAACATGCGGATGGCGTATTTCTACCGCGTGCTGCTGGTGGTGCCCATGGTGGTGCCAGGCCTCGTCGTCCTGATGATCTGGAAATTCATTTACAGTCCCAACATCGGGCTGCTTAATCAGACACTGGAGCTGGTGGGACTGGAAATGCTGACCCGCCCCTGGCTGGGCGACTTCAAACTTGCGCTGTACGCCATCATCTTCGTGGGCTTCCCGTGGGTGGCCGGCATCGGCACGCTGATCTACCTGGCCGGCTTTCAAGCCATCCCCGGCGAACTCATGGATTCAGCGGTCATCGACGGCGCGTCCACCTGGCAGCGCCTGATGTTCGTGGAACTGCCCATGGTCATGTCCCAGATCAAGTTGGTGGTCATATTGACCATAATCACGGCCTTCCAGAACTTCACCATCGTATTGGTAATGACAGGGGGCGGCCCAGGCACCGAGACGCTGGTGCCGGGACTGCATCTCTACAGGACTGCCATGGCGTACAACCGCATGGGCTATGCCTGCGCCATCGGCACGGTGCTCTTCGCGTTGACGCTGGTGCTCACCTACTTGAATCACCGCTATCTCAGATCCAGCGTGGAATTCTCCGGAACTTGACCAGCATCATGGTTGAACGCAGACGCACCCTGGGGCATGACCTGCCCATTCACGTTGTGCTGGGCTTCCTGGCCGTTGTGACTTTTTTCCCATTCGTGTTTCTGCTGGTTTCCTCGTTCCGGTCCACCGTCGAATTCATGCATACGTTCTGGGGCATTCCCCTAGTCCCGGAATGGGCAAACTACCGCGACGCCTGGAAGGTGATCAGCCCATACATGCTGAACAGCCTCATCATTTCAGGCGCATCCATGTTCGGCGTGCTGGCTATTGCCAGCGTTTCATCATTCGTATTCGCCAGGTTCCAGTTTCCCGGTCGTGAGTTTCTCTTTCTGGCCATCCTGGCGCTGCTCATGATCCCCTCGATCCTGACCCTGATTCCGGCCTTCCTGCTGATCAAGGATCTAAACCTGATCAACACCTACTGGGCACTGATCCTGCCCTACATCGCGGGCGGCCAAGTTTTCGCCATCTTCATCCTGCGCAGCTTCATTGCTTCGCTGCCGGAGGAACTGTTCGAGGCTTCACGGCTGGACGGGGCCTCCACCTTCCAGATGTTCTGGCATATCGCCCTGCCCCTGTCGAAGCCGATGCTGATCACAGTCGCCATCATGAATGTGCTCAGCACGTGGAACGACTACATCTGGCCCCTGGTCACGATTCCCAGCCAGAAGCTCTGGACCATTTCCCTGGGCATCGTCAGCTTCGGCAGCCAATACGGGGGCCTCGAACGTTGGGGGCCCATGTTTGCCGGCTACGTCATCGCGTCGGTTCCGTTGATCATCCTCTTCACGCTGACCATGCGGTACTTCATCGCCGGCCTGACTTCAGGGGCCATCAAGGCCTGAGTATTCGGCGAGGACAACCTTCCCCGCCCCCATTGGTGCCAACAGTGTGGCGGTAGCCGGACTGACGCGGCTGGCCCTGCATCGGATGCGCCACGACGCGTGGCTGTATCTAATTCTGTTGCTGGGCTGGGTTGCCGCCACGGCGCTCGGCGCGGCTGTTCCTGTTTACGTCGACGCCCTGCACCAGCGCGTCCTGCGCCTGGAGTTGCAGGAAGACTCGACCTCGCACCGTCCGGCATTCGGGTTCCTGTTCCTGTCCCTGGACAGGGCATCCAATCCAACGTTGCTCGCGGGGGACGCGGAACGCCTAGCCGGATACGATCGGCTGGCTTCCTACATGGACAGCGGCTTCACGGCAGACATGGAACTGCCGGTGACTGCCCGCATGCACTACGTGCGCAGTGATCTGTTTCAGCTGTTCCCGACAGGGCCTGGAACTTACGGGCGGGGCGAAGAGGCCCTGGAGCACTTCAGCCTCGGGTACCTCAGCGACTTGGATGGGCAGGTCGAGTTGCTGTCGGGTCGCCTGCCGGCACCAGATGGCTCCCTCACCGAAGTGCTCATGCACCGGGATATGGCCAACCACTTGGGTGTGCAGGCAGGAGAGGAGTACGTTCTCTTCCGTGCCGCCAACCCCAATCCGGCGACGGGGGAAAGAGCCTTTGCCCTGCCGGTTCGCATCGCGGGAATATGGCGCGCTGCCGATCCCACCTCCGGCTACTGGTATCTGTCACCCGCTACATTCGCGCAATCCTTGCTTACATCAGAGGTGCAATACCGGACCGAGGCTGCGTACCGCATCCCGCGGCCATACTTCGAAGCGGGGTGGTATGCCGCCTTGGATGGCAGTGGCGTCCGGGTACGCCAAGTCGAAGGCCTGGTGCGCCGCATCCACGAGACCCGTGCCCAAATCCAGCAACAGCTGCCTGGAACACTGCTGATGCTCTCGCCCGAGAATGCCCTATTGAGGTACCGGCTGGAAGTGGCACAGCAGTCGCCGCTGCTACTGTTCGCGAGTCTGCCCGCCTTGGCGCTGGTATTGCTATACACCGCCATGACAGCCCGGAGCCTGATGATGCGCCAGCAGCGGGAGATTGCCATGCTGCGCAGCCGCGGCGCTTCCAGATTCCAGGTACTGGGAACGTATGCGATCCAGTTGGTCGTACTCTCCGTACTCAGCCTGCTTGTAGGCCTGCCCGGGAGTCTGACAGTGACTCATCTGATGGCATCGGCCTCCTTTTGGGTGCTGCCCCACGCACACAGCATGCCCACAGTCCTTCTTGACCCCGCACTCACTCCGGACGCGCTGCTGTATGCCGGCATTGCACTTGGTTTGGTCAACCTAACTTCAATGGCGGCCGGCTGGCGGTATGCAAGGGAAACGGCTGTCACATCGGAGCGACGCCTGTCCCGACAGGACATGCAGGGCTCCCTGACTTGGATTGTGCTGGACCTCGCCATTGCCGGTGCCGGAGCCTACGGCTGGCACCTGCTGCGTCAGGAGGGAGGCCTGCCGTTGCCGGACCGATTGACGGGTATCGATTTTGCAGACAATCCGCTCGTGTTCCTGACCCCTTGTCTCTGGCTTTGGACAGGTGTCCGCACCATGGTCCGCCTCCTCCCTTGGTTCCTCCGGGGTTTGGACTGGCCCGTCCAGTTGCTGCGGGGAACCGTGTTGCTGATCACTCTGCGCAACCTCGCCCGGCAGGCACCGCATCATCAGGCGCTGCTAACCCTGCTCCTGTTCGCCGCGGGGACAGGGACCTTGGCCGCGGCGATCATGCGCACACAGGATGCCCATCTGGAAGACAAGGCGTACTACACGGTCGGGGCCTCCGTGAATCTGACGGAACAAGCCAAGCGGTTTCAAGGTTCCGGGAACGGTGACACCGCAGGCCAACCAACCGGATGGTCCATCCCACCGTTTGATCTTCACCGGAATGCGCCGGGCGTGCTCGGCGCAGCCAGAGTCGGGGTCTACCCAGTCAGTCTCCGCATTGACAACCGAGGATTCGATGCCAAACTGTACGGAATCGATCGGGCCGAGTGGCCCCAGGCAGCCTATTTCCGCCCGGACTTCGCTGCCGAACCGTTGGGCGAGTTGATGAACCAACTGGCCCTGAATCCGAACGGTTTATTGGTTCCGACGAACCTGCTTGAAGCCGGGGGGTATGCGATTGGAGATGACATCACCATCCAAGGCCTGATCGCGGGCAGCGGGGCAGCGGTGCCATTCCGCATCGTCGGCTCCCTGCGCTATTTCCCGACCGCCTACCCTCCGGACGAACTCTTTGTGGTAGGCAACCTGGAATACATCTTTGCGCAGGTGGGCGGCCCAATGCCCTATCACGTCTGGTTGAGGCTGGCTGAGCGTGCGCAAACAGAATCCGTGGTTGCGGCCTTGGACGAGGCATCGGTCGAAATCCTGGATGTGGCGGATGCCAAGGCACAACTGGAAACTTGGCGGACCGACCCCGTCAGGCTGGGGCTGAACGGTTTTCTGTCACTGGGTTTGGGAGTCGGCCTACTCCTGAGCATCCTCGCCCTTGTTGTCCACGGGGTCATGGCCCTGCAGCGCCGACGGATTCAGATGGGTTTGTTGCGAGCCATTGGCTGGTCCCGCGGACAAGGGGTACTTTGCATTGCCCTGGAACAGTTGGCAATTGCGGCTCTTGGGGTGGGCGGAGGCACGATGCTGGGTGTAACTGTGAGCCGTCTGTTCGTCCCGCACCTTCAGACCGGCCTTACTGCTGCGCAAACCATCCCGCCCTATGTCGTCCGTACATCCTGGGACGAGTTCGTTGTCGCCTCGGCCGTCCTGTTGAGTGCCGTCTGTGTCCTGACGGTTGGGGTTAGTATCGTCCTTGCCCGTTCCAATCTGTTTCAGGTGCTCAAGGCAGGTGAACTGGAAGGTTGATGCGATCAATCAGTTCAGTTGTGCCGGTCATGCAAACCATTTGCGGAGGTCGATTGGAGATGCTCTTCCGGTTGTTGACGAGTTGCAACCAGCCAATGGTGCCGACCGGTCAAGCCCGTTGTTGACTGCTTGGTCGGGAACCGATGCGCAATCACTCAATCCCGGTTGCCATCGCTGCCAAATCCACGCCCTTGCATGTCGTCATGCTCTTGTTCCCCGACAGGTCCAAGACAATCTGCCAGGGCCTCCAAGGATTCCCCGCGGGCCCCAACTCATCCGTTGGACTGCCACAAGCGTGCACCAAGGCGACTTTCCCGAAGGAAAGTTGAAGCGGCCGGCCTATGAGACTTGCCTCTCAGCATCGATTTCCTGGAGACAGCCAACAATGACCTCGTTCATGGCGGGGAACTCGTGTGTAGCAAAGTCCGCGATCCACTTCTCCAACTTGGCGCGGGTGGTGCCGTCATCCCATCCAACACCAAGATCAGATTCGTCCAGAATATAGTCGGATCGGTGCAGGTGTATCCAATAATCAGAAGGCATGTTTGCGTTGAGCTTGAATACTTGAGGCTTTTGCTGCACCGCCTCGAATAACTTTAGTCTCAAGAAATCGTTTGTCTCGTTCTTTGGCGAAAGTGCAAGTTGAAGATAGGGAAGGTCGCCAGAGAACGTGAACTCGAAGCGCAACTTGGTATTGGATGTTAGGGACCACCCACCTGCTGTCTGAGCTGCATCATGTCGATCCCAATCCTCCGTACGGAATCGAATGTAATTTCCACCTTCTACGTCTAGCAACCACTCCGGTCGTTTAGCGATCCCTTTCTTGAGCCACGGCTTGACCTCGGTCACCCAGTCGGGCTTATTGGCAATGATCAGATCAATTGCCTCCCTGTGTTCCAAGTAAGTTTTGCGGGCAAGTTGGGACAAACTGGTTTCGGGCATGATATTTCTCCTGAGCGTGGTTGCATACTGGTTCAAGAAGCCGCGTACACCCGTGCGTGCTGGAATCTCATGACTGTTCACTATGTGTTGGACCATATCAAACACCTTAGAGTAGGTGAGAGGCTTCCATTGCAGCTTTTCTGCCTCGCGTGCAGGGAATGTGCCTTGGGGCGTCAAGAAGACAAGATACTTGGTGAAGGTCGAATAGGAGGATTCCTCCAATGCCTTCCGGTAACGGGTAAGTTGATTGCTATGTTCATCGGAGAATACCTTGTTTTCAATGGCGCATAGGATTTGATGGGTATGGTTGACGATCAGAATGTCGATCCGTCCCGGTTGCCCATCTACCACGTGTGCCCATTCCCGGGTTACTTCTGTCGCTGCCCAGTCCCGGGGAGGACCCACAGGCTGCATTCCTGCTTGTTGAAGAAAGCGTGTGAGAAAACTGTCGCCAAGGCCGTGGCTGTGCCTTGGCGACAGCAGCCAGGCCAGCACATCGGAATGGAATTCCTCCGAGCTCCAGAGAGCACGGCCGCTTCCAAACCCCAAGTCACCGACAAAGTCGAGTGCATCGAATTCGTTGCGTTGTTCCGCTGCAAGTTTCCCGATTCTCTTCAAACTCTCAGCCGTAGCGAACCTGTTGAGGCCCTTCTCTTGTTTCTCCTGTTCCTCCGCAAGCACGTTCGCCAGATGCGCTAACTTGGGGAAGATGTTGTGAAGGGCGGCAATCTTTGCAGCATCGGAATCAGCCAGAATGTTTGTGACATGCTCAAGAGCAGGGATGGCACTTGCTAGCAACCGCATCTGCTCCGCTTCGTACTCTGTATGCATTGGGGATTATAACTAAAAGTTGACAGATAGGTGAGGGCCCGTCACCACCGAAATATGTCCGGTGTTTCCACATGCCCGTTGCCATCCGGTAGCTTTACGATACGCCGTTCGCGCAATCTGATGGCCATGCGCCAGGCATAGACGATGAGCCACAGCCCGCCCGTGAGGATGCTCAGGCCGATGGCCCAAGCATGGCCCCACCAGGTAAACCATGCCCTACCCTTGCGCAGCACCGTGAGCTCGGGGCGTTGTCGTTCAATGCGCCACCCCCGGGCCACATGGTCATCAATCAGATCCTGATACTTCATGCTGCCAAATTCGCAAGAATGCGGCGCCGCGATTGGTGGTGACTGGGATCACTCGGCCGTCCAATCGAATAGTGTCTCGTCATCCCGCGCGTCGAACGCCCTCGGCCGGTCGAGATCGACTCCAGGACGGGGATGAACACCGCGCACGGTGACCAGACGGAACGGCGGTGGCTCTACCGTTTCGCGACGCTTCAGAGCATCGTCCAGCGTCTTGGCAATGAAAGCGCTGACGCTGACGCCCCGGGCTTCTGCTGCCCGGCGTACTTGCTTGGCTAGCTGGTCATCAAGCGAGATAGTGGTTCTCATGATGCAGAGCATAACATGTCTTCATTGATGCATAACCGGGGTCAAACACTCGGACACTGTTTCGGTTTCGTGGGTATCGGTCCAGAATCCGGAAGAGGCAAGGGGCCCCTTGACAACGGGCTTTGCGCAATAAACCGGAGATCCCTCCGCCGTGAACTCAATTCCAACTTGCCGATTCGGGCCCGCCAGACATTCACGGCGAACAAGCCCGTCGCGACGGAGTCGACCAGTGTCTTGTAACTTGCCTGCCGAGCCTGGAACTGCACCAATGGGTCCGGACATGCTTGGATGACCTACCTGCAACGCCGCCGATAGTAGGTTCTGTGCCTCCACTGGCAACACCAAAGTCGCCAATGGTACGAACCACAACCATGGTGCTTGACTGCCCGGTGAAAGGTCCGAGCCCTGTCAGACTGCCACCGACTGGTTCCCACCAGACCAGATAGAGCCAAGTACAATCGAGTGGACTTGGGGACTTCTCGGACAAACACCGTCCGCTCACCGCACATGGATCTGCCCTTTCTGCACCCAGACCAGTCCGAGTTCATCTCGATTCGCCGGGCAGGCGGTTTGTACGTCGACAAGACCGATCGCCTGCGCAGGCTCTTGGCCCCGGCCGGCGGTGGCTCCCTGTTGCAGATGAAGTACGTCTTTTTTGGCCAGGCCCCGTCGTTTCGGCAAGACCCTGCTGGTCTCCAGCCTGGAAGCCTATTTCCAAGGCGACCTGCCACAGTTGGGAAGTTCCACCAAGGCTGCCTTTGATCCCAACGCAGGCGAACGGACCAAACTGTTCAGGGGTACCGCCATTGAGGATGTCGTAAACCACACCCGGCCCCATCCGGTGGTGCGGTTCAACATGGCAATGACGACCGCGGACACCCCCGAGGAGTTGCGCACGAGGCTCCTGGAACACCTAGAGAGCGTGTACACCGACTGGCATGAGCGGGGTGTTGAGACCGGAATCGAATCGGAGCCCGATGGCGACGGTGTCCGATTCGCACGTACGCCGGACAATGTCCACTGGACGTCACCATCCGGATATGTGGAACGGTTGCTGTACCGACTCGAACGGCAATTCGGTGCCCCGCCCGTGGTCCTGATCGATGAGTACGACGCGCCGCTCACCCACCTGCTGGGCCGGAACATGGACCCGGAGCCATTCATCTCGATCCTGAGGGAGTTCTTCGGCCTGTTCAAGCACCTGGAAAACCGGCTTCACTTCGTGTTCATTACAGGCATCAGCTGGTTTGCCTACGGGAACCTGTTCGCTGGCCTGAACAACCTGCAGGACATCTCGTGGGACCCCGAGTATGCGAATCTGTGCGGCTTCACCGAAGCGGACCTGCAAGGTTGTCTGCGGCCCTACCTGCAGATCGGTGCCGGGAACCTGGGCGAGCCAGTCGAGCAGGTGGTACAGGAACTGAGGGATCACTACAACGGGTACTGCTTTGGGGTTCCGGGATTTGACGAGAACGTCTACAACCCGTATTCGCTCTTGACCTGTCTTGACGAAATGCAGGGCGCGGCCGCCGCTAGGTGGGAACTGCTCGGATGGCCCAACTACTGGTCCGAGTCGGGAACTCCACAGTTCCTAGTGCGCATGGCCAAGAGTGGTGACCTTCCACTGTCCGAGGAACCACCTCCGTTCCATCAACTGATGCGCACCACCTACGACCTGAGCCACATCGACTACGGCAGCCTGATGCTGCAAACGGGCTATCTCACGCTGCGCATGGATCAGGGACGGTTGCGGTACGACTACCCGAACAACGAGGTCCGGTTGACCTTCGCCTCAAGCCTGCTAGAGAGCTTCGGCCGGTACGCTACCGCGGATGATCTGACAGCCCTGTATTCCCCCTTGGCCAAGGGGGAATACGTTGCCTTCTGCACGCAGCTGCACACGTTCATGGCCGGGATGCCGGACGAAAAAATCAAGGGCGAGACCGACTGTCGCTTGATTCTGCATGCGCTGTGCCAGTTGATGCGGGTCGAGTTCCAGTCCGAAGTGCACCAACTGGGAAGACGGTCGGACCTAGAGGTGGTCTTCCCCAGCCATGTCTGTGTGTTCGAGTTCAAGTACAACCAATCACCGGAGGCTGCCTTGAAGCAGATCGAGGCGCGCGACTACGGCAGACGGTACTTCGGCACCTCCAGGCGGGTCGTAGCCCTCGGCCTGAACTTCGTCGGGGGCGGTCCGGAAGAGCCACCCCGTATCGAATACCAAACCCACATTCGCAACCAGCCCGGATCCGCCGCCGGTTAGGCACACGCATTCGGCTTTGCCACTGGTGTCCGAGACTACCCAAGCCGGATTGCCGACGGCATCTTGGTCAAACCTCCAGATCGACACCCGCCAACTGAAGTTCCTCGGCCAGGTGGCACTTCACAAAGTGGCCCGGCTGCAATTCCCTGAGTTCAGGTTCCTCGCGGCTGCATTCGTCCACGGCATAGGGACAGCGGGGATGGAAGTAGCACCCCGACGGCGGACTGGCAGGATTGGCAATCTCGCCGGCCAGCAGGGTGCGATGGCCGCGGTAGTCGGGATCGGGATGCGGCACCGCACCCAGCAGCGCCTCCGTGTAGGGGTGCAACGGTGAACTGTAGAGCGTCTCGGTGTCCGCGACTTCCACCAGCTTGCCCACGTACATGACGCCGACTCGGTCGCAGATGTGGGCCACCACGTTGAGCTGGTGGGCCACGAACAGGTAGGTGAGCCCGAACGCCTCCTGCAGATCCTGCAGAAGATTGAGTGTCTGGGCCTGAATGGACACGTCCAGGGCCGACACCGGCTCGTCGCACACCACGAACTGGGGATTCAGTGCCAGAGCCCTGGCGATCCCCACCCGTTGTCTCTGGCCACCCGAAAACGCATGTGGATACCGCCGGATGTACTCCGGCCGCAGGCCCACCAGGGACAGGAGTTCGGCCACTCGCTCCGTACGCGTCGCCGCATCCCGCACGCCGTTGTTGAGCAGCGGTTCGCCGATCAGTTCCAGCAGCGTCATGCGCGGGTTGAGCGACGAATAGGGATCCTGAAAGACCATCTGCGTGTGTCTCCGAAACACGCGCAGATCGCCTTCATCAAGTGTGGCCACGTCCACCCAGCCCAGTTCCTGATCGTTGAACAGGATTTGGCCCGACGTGGGCTCGATGGCCCGCAGAATGCTGCGACCGGTTGTGGTCTTGCCGCATCCGCTCTCCCCCACCAGGCCGAAAGTTTCGCCGCGATGCAGGGCGAACGAGACCCCGTCCACGGCCCTTACATACCCCACGATCCGGCGCCAGAAACCGGCCTGGATCGGAAAATGCTTGCACAGGTCGACCACCTTGAGCAGTTCTTCGGCCGAACCACGCCGTCCGGTTTCCTGCTGCGAGTCGAGTTCACCCAATTCGTGGCCGTCCATCCCTCAGTCCGTATACAGGTGGCAGGCCACAGTATGGCCTTCGTCGACGGTCACATCGGCCGGTACCACTTCGTCACACACACCAGGCATGAAGTCCGGACACCGCAGGTGGAACGGACAGCCCGGCGGAACGTCCAACGGGTTCGGCACAACCCCTTCGATGGCCTTAAGCCGCGCCCCGGTGCGTTTCTGAATCCGGGGGATGGATTCAAGCAGGGCTTGCAGATAGGGGTGCTTGGGGGAATGGAAGATGGCCCGTACCGGTGCCTGTTCCACCACCCGTCCCAGATACATGACCGCCACGTCGTCGGCCATCTCCGCGATGACGCCCAGGTCGTGGGTGATGAACATGATGGCCATGTGCAGTTCGGACTGCATGTCGCGCATCAAGGCCAGAATCTGCGCTTCGGTTGTTACATCCAGGGCCGTGGTGGGTTCGTCCGCAATCAACAGGCTGGGTTCGAGCATGAGAGCCATGGCAATCATGGCCCGTTGCCGCATGCCGCCGCTCAACTGGTGTGGATACGCCTCCACGTTGCGTTCCGGGTTGGCGATGCCGACCCGGCGCAACATGTCCAACACCCGCGCCGGCGCTTCATCCCTGTGCTCCGGTTGATGCAGCTTGATTGTCTCCTCGAGTTGGTTGCCCACCGTGTGCACCGGACTGAAGGAGGTCATCGGTTCCTGGAAAATCATGCTGATCCGCGAACCGCGGATATCCCGCATGAGTGGGTCGCCGGGATCCAGATCGGTGATGTTGATTGTCTCGTCAAGGTCGCCTTCCGCGATGTGCAGAAGGATGTGTCCGGACTCGATGCGTCCGGGCCGCGGCACAATCTGCAGTATCGACTGTGCCGTCACACTCTTGCCGCAGCCGGACTCCCCGACCACCCCCAGGGTTCGGCCCTTGGCGATGGTCAGGCTGGCCCCGTTCACGGCCTTGACCACCCCCTCCCGCAGGTAGAAGTTGGTGTGCAACTCCTGGATGTCGATCAGGATTCCGGGATCCACTAGTCGTGCCCCCTCATAGTCCACCTATATGGCGTAGGGATCGGCTGCGTCGCGCAGTCCGTCGCCGGCAAAATTGAAGGCGAGCACCACTGCCACCACGAACAAACCCGGCAACAGGAGCCAAGGGGCCAGCACCACCGAGCGGAGGTTCTGGGCCCCCTGCAACAGAACTCCCCAGCTGACGACCGGAGGCTGGAGGCCGAGACCCAGGAAACTCAGGGCCGTCTCGCCGAGAATCATGCCGGGGACCGCCAGCGTCATCTGGGCGATCAGGTGGCTCGTGAACGAGGGCACCATGTGACGCATGATGATTCGCATCTGCGGGGCGTTGGCCAGCCGCGCGGCCATGATGAAGTCCTCTTCCCTAAGGGCCAGAAACCGACCGCGCACGACCCGGGCCATGCCGGTCCAACCTATCAGGGACAGGATCAGGGTGATGCCGAAGTAGATGCGCAAAGCACTCCAGTGCGGGGGCAGGATGACCACCAGGGTCAGCCACAACGGAATGGTGGGCAGGGACCGCAGGAGTTCGATAATCCTTTGGATGATCACATCGATCAGTCCGCCGTAGTATCCGGAAATGCCGCCCAGGACCACGCCGAACAACAGCGAGAAACCCACTCCCAACAGACCAATCGACAGCGATATGCGGGCACCAAACAGGATGCGGGAGAAAAGGTCGCGGCCCAGATCGTCGGCTCCCATGAGAAACAGCGGCTGCTCCTCCCAGGCATCGATGCCGAACAAGTGGAGATCGCTGTCGAACTGGCCCCACAGGGTATAGGGATCCCCCTTGACCCAAAAGCGGATGGGATGGATCTGTGTTTCGTCCGGCACGACAACCATCGCCAGTGTTTCCTCGTCCCTGGCCGAAGTAAGCCCGTAAACAAACGGCCGCAGGCTGAATGACCCGTCCGGCCGCGTGAATTGCAGGCGCATGGGAGGTGCCAGCACCCAGCTGGAACTGAACCGGTTCGGATCGTGCGGTGAGACGACCTCGGCAAACAGCGCTGTGGCATAGGCAAATATGAGCAACACGAGGGACACCACGGCCACCCGGTGGCGGGAGAAGCGCCACCACATCAGCTGCCACTGCGAGGCAGTGTACAGACTGGTTTCCGCGGACTTCTGCGGAGTCGCTACCGTCATGGATGGAGGGGGTTAAAAGCAGTCACTCGAGGCGGATGCGCGGGTCCACGACAGCCAGGAGAATGTCGGAAATAAACGTGCCCAGGATCGTCAGTGACGCCAGCAACAGAAAAATGCTGCCGGCCAAGTACATGTCCTGACTCATCAGGGAGCGGATTTGGACGGGCCCCGTGGTGGGCAAACTCAAGACTATGGAGATGATGGTGGTGCCGGATACGAGTTGGGGCAGGACATAGGCAATGCCGCTGATGAACGGATTCAACGCCACGCGCACCGGGTACTTGAGCACCAGGTGCCACTCCGTCAGACCCTTGGCCCGGGCCGTGATTACATAGGGCTTCCGCAACTCGTCCAGCAGGTTAGCCCTCATGGTCCGGATCAATCCCGCCGTGCTGGAGACGCTGAGCACCACGACCGGTACCCAAAGGTGCTTCAGCATGTCGACAAACTTGGCCCAGCTCCACGGTGCGTCCCGGAAGGCTTCCGAAAACAGACCGCCCATGTCGAGGCCGAAGAAGGCAAAACCCAGCCACATCAGGACCAGGGCCAGCAGAAAGTCCGGTATGCCGGCACCCACAAAGCCCAGAAACGTAAAGGAGTAATCGAAACCCGAATACTGGTGCGTGGCGGAATAGATGCCAATTGGAAAGGCCAGGATCCAGGTAAAGATGATGGTCAGGAACGAAATCACGACGGTCCAGGCCAGCCGATCCCATATGAGATCACCGACCGGGCGGTTCCACTGCATGGAATGGCCGAAGTCCAAGCGCGTGAAGATGCCCCACAGCCACTTGGCGTACTGGATATAGACGGGCTGATCCAGTCCGTAGCGCTTGCGCAGGGCAGTCAGCAGGGCTTCACTGGCCTCTTCGCCGGACGCCTCAAGCTGGGTTGCGTACGAAGTTATGTAATCGCCCGGCGGTGCCTGGATCAGCACGAAGGTGATCACGGAGATCACCAAAAACGTCGGGATAAACAGCAACAGACGCTGCAGCAGAAACTTCCACATGAGCTACCCGCGCGATGACGGAAGCTCCGGGGGAGCCGGGCGGCTCCCCCGGACTGACTACATCAAGAGTCGATCCACCACTGTTCCTGCTGGTAGTGGGCCCACATCCCGTACTCGATGCTGAGAATGTTGTCCGAATCGGGTGCGTTGCGGACGGTGTTGCGGATGATGGATGCCCGCGGGACGAGCCCCACGGTGCCGATCAGCCAGACGTTCTCGGCATTGATCTGCAACATCTTGAGACCCAGTTCCTTGTACCGGTCCGTGCCGAACGGCTCGGCCTGCCACTGCACTGTCGTCTCCCACAAATCCTTGATGATGTCGGGGGGTTCCATGCCCTCCGCACCGTCGGTGTCCAGCCATTGCCGCCAGAGCGGACCGCCCAGCGGAGTGCTGGACCAGTGCCAGGGCGGCCGGTAGCGGATGGGTTCGTTCTGCCGCGAATACGGCTCGGACGAACCACCGATGGCCCAGACCCCGATGTCGTGCTCGTTGGCCCGCATGCGCTGCATGTAGAACTGCTGGTCCTGGCCCTTGACGTTGATGTTCACCCCTACGGCGGCCCAGTAGGCCTTGATCAGGTTGCCCGTTTCGGACAGATCCGCGCGTCCGGCATCGACCTCCATGGTCAGCGCCAACGGTTCGCCGTCGGGGCGCAGGCGGAACTTGTTGTCGCTGTCCCATTCCGTCAGCCCCGCCTGGTCCAACAGGCTGTTGGCAAGTTCGACGTCGTAGGCCGTATACATCTGATCCAGGCCTTCCTGCCAGAACAGGGGGCCGGGATGCATGATCGGATTGCGCGGAACGCCCCTGCCGGCAAACCTGAGTTCGTTGATTTCATTCCGGTCCAGGGCGTGGGACAACGCCTGACGCCACTTGACATCGTTGAACAGCTCCCGCAGAACCGGATCGGTGTGCGTGTAGTTGAACGCCAAGCCCATCTCCGACGCCCGCAGATCGGGGTGAAGCCGTGCCGTGAAGTTCGCGGCCTCCTCGTTCTGCTTGTAGAGCGGGAAGTCCGCCAGGGACAGGAACCAACTGTGGTGCGTGCCCTCGCCCGCCAGAATCTTGGCCGTCAGGACCTCGCGGTTCTCCACCACCAGCTTCTGGAGCCGGTCCACGTACGGCAGTTGGTTGTCCTCTGCATCCACTGCCCAGTAGTAGGGATTGCGGGTATAGGTTGTGTTGCCCTGCGTATCCTGCTTCTCGAACACCCAGGGACCCAACACCGGCAGGTCGACGTCCTGCTGTGTCTCTCCTGAATCCCAGTGGTATTGAAATGCCTCGTACCAGGCATCGAAGTTTTCTTCCTTGGCCTTGGCGTCCGCGTTCTCGTTGTAGGAGGGGTGCCACTGGGACAGGTACTGCTTCGGCGCCCAGGGTGCCTGGGACGGCAGAATGTCGATGATGACCGGATAGGGCACGGCAAAGATAAACTTGAAGTTGAAGTCGTCCTCGACCTCCAGCTTCAGGGTTTCGCCGCCGGGGGCCAGCTTCTTGTTCACAACCGGGGTCAACTCCTCGTTGAGGAGAATGTCCTCGTACCAGAACGAAACATGCTCGGTGGTCAAAGGCGTGCCGTCGGACCACTTCTGGCCGGGCCGCAGACTCACAGACAGCACCGTACTATCGTCGTTGACCGAGAAGCTTTCGACGGCCACCGGAATGATGGAGCCAAGGTCGTAGGACCGTCCCGCCATGGCGGCACCGCGGGCGTTGGAAATCTCGAACAGGTTGGCCGTGGGATCGGCCACGATGCTCGACATTTCGCCGCCGTACTTGCCGATTTCCCGCAGGACCGGGAGAACCCAGGGATCGGCCGGCAGCCGCTCGTCCACCGGCGGCAACAGGCCGGCCTGCACCATTTCGCTCAGTTCAGGAGCTTCGCGGTACTTGCCCATCGGCATCGCCGCGTCGTCCGCCGCGGGTGCCTCCGCCGGCGCCGCGTCGGCCGGAGCATCGGGTTCTCCGGCACCGCAGGCCGCGGCAAGGCCCGTGGCCACGGTGGCTCCGCTGACCACGAGGAATTCACGTCTGGTAATACGTCGAGTCATTGGAAAGCTCCTGACTGGTTGTACCGCAACAAGACCGCGACCGCACACGGACTCCGGCAAGGAGCCCAACGTAGCTTCCGGGCGTGGATGCCCCTTGGGTCGGGGAAGTGAATTTTAGCCTATGGCCTCCATCGCAGATCACGGTGTGCAATTTGGGGGCAGGGCCCCAACCAAAATGCTCTCCTGGCGGAGCCCGGAACATCCCTTGCTGCAGACCACCGATTCCAAACGGCCCGTTGAGCATGTTTTGGATGTCCGTCGGCGGCTTGACACGCCCCCCATCCAAGCCTCCTTGCAGCCATCAGACAGTCATGGCATCCAGCCAGGGCGCATAGGCGGGCATCCATGCCGAGTTCGGTGCATCGGCGGGGCCGAATTTGCGCATGCGACGGTTCGGTCATTGGACTCCAAGTCGCCTCCGACTGCCGGCATCGACTGTTCTATACTGCCAATCCTCCAACAATCAACGACAGCGAACCCGCCACATGAACCGTGTCATCTCCACCAGCGAAACCATCCGGAAACCGCCCGCCGAGGTCTGGGAGGTTCTCACCGACTGGTCAAATGCCACGGCCTGGATGCCTTCCGTAACTTCGATGCGGGCCGAAGGTCCGACTCAAGTGGGTACAAGGCTCAGCTATCAAACGCGCGGCGACACCTTTCACTCCACCATCACGGAACTGGACGAACAACGGAAACTAACCCTCAGGACCGAGCATGGCAGTGTGACGGCGGACTATACCTACGACTTGGAGGATGTTGCCGAAGGCACCAGGATATCGCTCAATGCCACTTGCCAGTTGTCCGGCCATCAATGGTTCGGCTCCATCCTGCGTTTGATGATGAGAATGACCGACGGCAAGCAGATGAAGAAGCTCAAGCGCGTGGTCGAAGGCTCCTAACCACAGCTTGTCCCTCGGCCCGGACGCCGGGTCCGACCAGACCAACCTGGCGGCCCCCCGGAGTACGGCTTCGCCGGAAGGCACCAACCCCAAAGCATTGAGGGCTCACTGAGGATTCCACGCATCCGGTTGCACCGTGACCACTTGGTCCAACTGCCGGAATTCAGATCAACGGGACGACGCCCTCGACAATCCCGCCCGCATCTCCCTAGTTCCCAAGAGGTTTCGACCGGAGCATTTGACGGATGGTGCCAGCCGCCGAACAGACGCGATGGGCTCTTCACTCCGGACTGGCTGGTACAAGAGGGAATTGGCCACGCCAGGACCGGAAGTGCTTCGAAACAGGCACAGGGGCAACCCGCGGCCACCTTTGCCGAAACACCGATCCGCGGGTTGCAGGGAGCTTGCCCCAAAATACCTCAAGCCGACAAGAACAGTCCAGCATTTTCGGAGAAACCATGGAGGCTTATATCGAATAGTTGACAGTCAAACTTTTGTGCTACAATTTCTGCGAAAGAGAGGACCCGACTGTGAACCGGGCCCTCGACCGGACACGGTGAAGGAAGCACCATGGCCAGCACCCCGCAGTCTACAACGCAAGAGTCCCAGATCGTCATACGGACCCTGCGCGTGCGTCTGTATCCCGGCACGGCCGCGAACGGCCAGTACCTCGAACAACTGGCAGGGGCCTGCCGGTTTGCATGGAACCACGTGCTGGCCGGGCACGAGACGGACTACCGCAAATGGAAGGCGTCCGGCAAGCTGGGGGAGGGCCCGGGCGATCCGACCTTCTTCACGCTCGGCAAGCGGTTCACGCAGTTGCGGAACGCGCCCGGCCACGAGTGGATGCAGGACTACAGCTACGCAATCGTCCGCTATGTCTGCAAGTACATGGGCGATGCCTATGCCGCGTTCTTCGACCCGGACCGTCCGGACCACGGGCGTCCGCAATACAAGGCCAAGCACTACACCAAGCCCGCCTTCACCGTCCCGTCCAACGTGCGTATCCAGGACGGGAGTCTGTATATTCCCAAGATGGGCTGGGCGCGTCTTGGTCCCATCCACCGGTATGCCGACAGCCAGCCGCTGACCGTGCGCGTACGGCAAGAGTCCGAAAGCCAGCAGCCGAAGTGGTACGCCTACATCGTGTTCGAGGTGCCGGTCGACCATCCGGACGTGTGTCAACCCGCGGAGTCCGGAGCGGTCGGTGTGGACCGCAACGTGGGGCAGGCCACGGACAGCACCGGCACCGTACACGAAATCCCCGACACGACCGTTGAGGATGCGAAGATCAAGCGGTACCAGCGCCGGATGGCCCGGCAGCGGAAGGGCTCGAACCGACGCCGCGGGACCGGCGGGAAACTGCGCAAACTCCAGCGCAAGCGCGCCCGACGCCGGGACAACGCCACGCACCACATCAGTCGCAAGGTGGCCGACACCGCCCACACCGTCGTGCTTGAGGACCTGAACACGAAGGGCATGACGCAGAGTGCGAAGGGCACGGTGGAGAATCCCGGCCGGAACGTGAAGCAGAAAGCAGGGCTCAACCGCGCCATCCTGGCGTCCGGCTGGGGACAGTTGGAGCGCAAGCTCGAGTACAAGGCCGGCCAGGTGGTGTATGTGGACCCGGCCTACACTTCGCAGGCCTGCAGCCAGTGCGGGCACACCGCCAAGTCAAACCGACCGTCGCAGGCGGTGTTCGCGTGCGGAGCCTGCGGCTTCCGGGCGAACGCCGACCACAATGCGGCGCTCAACATTCTGGTGCGGGCGGGACTTCCGCCCACACCCGTTTCGGCCCGCGGGACTGGGGCTGCTGCACGGCGAGGAGCGCTCCCTCCCTGGTCGGTCGCAAGGCCGACCAAAGGGACTCCCGCGACCCGTGAACCGGATATGCGTGGTGTCAACCATCGTATATAAGCCCCAAACCATGCGCATTGCAGTGACCGGCGGCAGCGGCGACATAGGCACCTATGTGTGCGATGAACTTATCGAGCAGGGACACGAGGTGGTCTGCCTCGACACGGCCGAGCCCAAAATCCAAGTGGAGTTCCGGCAGTGCGATCTGACATCCCTTGAGGTCGCGTTGAAGACCGTGGCGGACTGCGAACAGATCGTGCATCTGGCCGCGATCCCGGACCCGTTCGGCGATCTGCCGCTCGAAGCAGTCCTGGGCAGGAACACGGTGCTTGCGTACAACGTGTTTGAAGCCGCCCGCCGGAGCGGCATTCGCCGGGTGGTGTATGCCGGCAGCGAGTCCGGCTCCGGCTTTGGCATCCACGAAGCCGAGTTGTCACCGTTGTATCTTCCCATCGACGAGGCACATCCCTTGTGGTGCCACGAGGCGTACAGCCTGTCCAAGTACTTTGGGGAGCGCATTGGGGCCAACTATGCCAAGGCGTTCGGCCTGGAAGTGGTGTCGCTGCGCTACCCCCACGTTTGGCTCCGGCGCAATGTTGAGGCCGTGAAGCATACGGTGGCGCAGGCTCGCCGAGGAAACGGGCTGGCAGCACTGGAACCAAAGGACCGGCTGGGAGCGTACATCGCCGTACGGGATGTCGCGCGTGCCTTCGCCGCTGCCACGAGCTTCCAATTCGGGTTCGCCGACACGCCGTTCGAGGCGTTTTACCTGTCCGCCCGCAACACGTGCATCGAAGTCCCCACACTGGAGCTGGCACGAGCCAGATTCGGCTCGGTGCCTCCTCTCAAGGATGCGCGGTTGTTTGAAGACAATCCCCATGCCAGCATGTACGACATCCGCAAGGCCGAACGACTTCTGGACTGGAAACCCGTCTGGACCTGGCAGGACTTCGAGCAATGGGAACTGTGACCGGATGCCCTGTCTGCGACTTCGAGATGCAAGGCGGGGGCGGAACCGGATAGTTGCGGGGCACCGCAGCCACCTTGTGTCAAACTACAACAGGCCGTCGGGAAACGGCGTGCACGCAACGCGCCCCGTCCACCGGCAGCGCAGTCCGCACCCCTGCCTCATTGGTCAATGGCTTGCACGGGGCATCGGGGGTGCCGGCAGGCAAGTTCGGCACCGGTGGTGGACAAGCCACTTCAGGTCGTTTCCCGAAGTTCATATAATTCCACTTCCATAGTGCGAACGAGGTTCGCACGCAGTTGGCTCCTGGAGGGCAGGCATGGCGGAGTTCGCGTATCCCAACTTGGACGGCCTGGACAAGGCCTACGCCCAGGATGGTTACGCTATCGTGCGGCAGGTTATCGACGAGAACCTCGTGGCGGAGGCCAACAGTCATGTGGACTGGCTGATCGAACACAATCCGGATTTGCCGCCGGAGCGGCTTGGCTACTGGCTGACGCCCACCGATCCGTTTTGGATGCGCCTGGTCTCCGACCCGCGCCTCGTCGATGTGGCCGCAGCCCTGGTGGGCCCTGACGTGGCCCTCTTTGCCGCGGACTACATTGCCAAGCCTCCGAACACAGGTCAACGCGTGGCTTGGCACCAGGATGCAAGCTACTGGCCGTTGGAACCCATGCAGGTGGTTACACTGTGGGTTGCCTACACCGAATCCAACCGGGCTAACGGCTGCGTGCGGGTCATTCCGGGCACGCAGCACATGTCCCTGCAGCCGCGCAACCCCGACGAAACCGATTACCAGGGCGAGATGCTGAGGGGGATGGACCAGTCCTTGATTTCCGAAGACGATGCCGTCGATTTCATTCTGGAACCCGGCGATGTCTCCCTGCATCATCCCATGATCATCCACGGCTCCGAAGCCAACACGAGTTCCAGGTGGCGCCGGGGAGGCACCTACCAGTACATTCCAACCACCACCAAGGTGACCAAGAAGGACTGGCCGGTCTTCCTGCTCAGGGGAACCGACCCGGTTGGCAGAAACACCTACCGGGAATTGCCTAGGTACGTTCCCGGCCAACACATGCCATTCAGAGGATGCGAGGCATGGCCATAACCCGACTATCGCCGGTGTGCCGGTCCCCCATAATGCGGCAACCAATTCCATGACCACTGCTGACACCACCGGCGTCCAAGTGGACGGCAAACTGCATAAACCTCGACTGAGCCGCTTGGCCCGGCGCGAGGAAATGGTGGGCTATCTCATGGCGGCCCCATGGTTGCTGGGCATGCTGTGGCTCTACTTCAGCCCGTTCGGGGCAGCCCTCTACCTTTCGCTGACGGACTACGACATTCTCACGCCTTCCAAGTGGGTGGGGCTCGAGAACTTCGACACGATGCTGACGGACGATCCGCTGTTCTGGAAGTCCCTCAGCGTCACCACCATCTATTCGGTGGTGTCGATTCCGTTGCAAATTGTCCTTGGCCTGTTCCTGGCCATCCTACTCAACACCAGCATCAAGGGATTGGCTTGGCTCAGAACCGTCTACTATCTTCCGGCGGTCCTGTCCGGGGTTGCAGTCTCGTTCCTTTGGATTTGGGTATTCTCCGCCGATTGGGGCGTGCTGAACTACCTGCTTTCCCTCGTCAACATCCAAGGTCCCAACTGGCTGACCAGTGAGGATTGGGCACTGACCGCCTTGATCATCATGAGTCTTTGGGGAGTTGGCGGGGGCTTGGTGATCTACCTTGCCGGGTTGCAGGGGGTCCCGACCGAGTTGTACGAGGCGGCCGAGATCGACGGCGCCGGTCGCCTTCGCTCCTTCTACAACATCACTTTGCCGATGGTGTCCCCGGTCATCCTGTTCCAGCTCATCATGGGCATCATCAGTGCTCTGCAGGTGTTCACCCAAGGTTATGTCATGACCCAGGGCGGCCCCAACAACGCAACCCTGTTCTACATCCTGCACCTGTACCGCAATGCATTCCGGTTCCTGAACATGGGCTATGCCAGCGCCTTGGCCTGGGCACTCTTTCTGTACATTCTGTTGTTGACCCTCGTGGTACTGCGTTCATCCAGCATCTGGGTTTTCTATCAGGGTGAGATCAAGGGGCGAGCCGGATGACCTCACACACATCCACAGTACAACCCGCTGTACGCCAGCGTTCGATGGCCCCGATCGTGGCGCGGTACATGGAAAAGGCGCTCATCTACTTCCTGCTCTTGGCCGGGGCGGTGGTGATCATGATTCCACTCTGGTGGATGCTCTCGACCTCGGTCAAGCACCCCAAGGAAGTATTTGCCTTTCCGCCTACGTTCCTCCCCGAGAGGTTCATGTGGAACAACTACACGGATCTCTTCACCAAGGCGCCCTTCCACATCTATATCTTCAATACCACCTACGTCGTGATCATGGACTTGATCGGGACTCTGTTCACGGCCAGCATGGTCGGCTACGCCTTTGCCCGGCTGCGCTGGCGTGGCCGAGACATAATCTTCCTGATCACCCTGGCCACGATGATGCTGCCGGCCGCCGTGACCTTGATTCCACGGTTCCTGATCTTCAACGACATGGGTTGGACGGACTCGTTCAAGCCGCTCTGGGTGCCGGCCTTCTTCGGCTATGCATTCTTCATCTTCCTCATGCGCCAGTTCTACGCGACAATTCCGCACGAACTGGACTCCGCGGCACGCATCGACGGTGCCAGCGAGTTCGGGGTTTGGTGGCGTATTCTCGCACCCCTGACCAAACCGGCACTGGCGGCCTGTGGCATCTTTACCTTCAACGCCACTTGGAACGATCTTCTGGGACCTTTGATCTATCTGACCTCGGAGAATAAAAGCACGTTGGCGTTGGGTCTGATGTCGTTTCGGGGACCCCACCGCACCGACTGGCACTACCTCATGGCGGCATCGGTTCTTGCCATGCTGCCGGTCATCACCATTTTCTTCTTTGCCCAGAAGTACTTCATACAGGGCATCACCTTCACGGGACTGAAAGGGTAGGCCGATCCCGCGTCCCTGATGGCGGACTCGATGAACCTGCTCAGACCAAGGGGACGAATGGACAATCTTCACAGCGGTGCGGGTGCAGCCCTGCCAACACCCCGGACGCAACTGAAGTCGAACTGGAGGGACAATCCTGTGGTTGGCAGAAACTTGCATCCAGCCGGCCTCTGGGACCGAGAAGAATCGCTTGCCCCCGAGAATGGCAACCGCCGATGAAAATCACCGGCATCGACTGCCACGTCCTCCTGGTCCCGGAGTACAGCGTCGCGGCGAATTCCTCTGCCCAGGACAATCTGGTCGTTGAAGTCCATGCTGACAACGGCCTGACTGGCATCGGCGAGACGGACACCAATCCTTGGGTAGCCAAGGCCTGCATCGAGGCCCCCGGCACCCATGTCATGGGACAAGGCCTGAAGGAAATGCTCCTAGGCCGTGATCCGGAGGATGTGGAGGCAATCTGGTGGGACCTCTACAACGGTTCCAAGATGACCGGCCGCCGAGGTGCCCTGATTTGCGCGATGGGAGCCATCGACATGGCGCTCTGGGACCTCCGGGCCAAGGCCCACAGTGTCCCGGTCCACCGGCTCCTGGGCGAATCCGCCAGGGAGTTCATCACCCCTTATGCATCCCTGTTGCCGGACGGCAATACGATCGCGGAGTACGGCGACTCGCTCCTGTACAAGCTGACGACCGCCCGCGACCTGGGGTACAGGGCCGCCAAGCTCGAGATCTGCATCAACGGGCCCTACAGCCACAACAGCCTGCAGGAGGACGATGCCCTCGGCGTAGCCATGGTCGAAGCGTGCCGCAAGGCGGTGGGACCGGATTTCACCCTGATGGTGGACGTGGCCTATTCGTGGCCGGACCCGGAGACCGCGCTGCGCGTGATTCAACAGTTGGCACCCCTGGACATCTTCTTCCTGGAGACGCCCCTGGATATCGACGACCTGGAAGGACATGCCTGGCTGCAGGCGCGGTCGCCGATTCCACTGGCCGCCGGCGAGTGGCAGAACACCCATTTCGAGTTCGAGGACCTTGCGCTGCGCGGCAAACTCGACGTCCTGCAGCCGGACATCGGCCGCGTGGGCGGCTTCACACCGGCCCTGAAGGTGAGGGATCTGGCCGCCCGCACCGACCGGCTAATCGTCCCGCACTGCTGGAAAACCGGCATCGGCATCGCCGCGAGCGCCCACTTTGCCGCCGTGGCCCCCATGTGTCCGTACATCGAGTTCCTGCCGGCCAACCTGTCCGAATCGGCACTGCGGCGGGAACTGACCCATGACGAAATCAGACTTGAGGACGGCATCATTCCGCTGCCCCGGCAACCAGGCTTGGGCGTGGAACTGAACCGGACCGCACTGGAACGATACAAGGTTGGTTGAACCGGAGGCACACGGACATGAAGACGGATGCCGAAAAGGCTTTCTTCCTCGAGCATGGCTACCTGCATGTGCAGGGAGTCCTGGACCGGGAACAGGTCGATTTCTACCGCACGGAATTCGACCACGTATGGGAGCGGGAGGCCCCCAGGGTCAACCAGCACAAGCTGCTCAAGTACCAGTCGTTCATCGACCTGATCGAGCATCCGCCCATCCTGGCGCGGCAACAGGCGATTTTCGGCAATCAGACCCAGTTGCTGCAATACGACCTGCTGCAGCAGGACGCAAACAGCAACATGCCGGCCCGCAGTTGGCACCGGGACTTCATCTTCCCCGGCGACCGGCCCCATTCCATCAACACAATTGTCTACCTGGACCCCATGTCGCACGAGCGCGGCCCGACCTGTGTGGTTCCAGGCACCCACCGCGGTGAGGAGTACCCGCCCCTGAAGCGCATACACACATCCCTGCCCGGCGAAGTGGAGGTGCTGGCCGAACCGGGGGACGCGGTGTTCATCAACGGTGCCATCTGGCATTCGGGCGGCGCCAACCGCACGCAAGGCCTGAGACGCGGCATCTTCCTCTACTTCGGATGGTGGTGGATGAAGCGCTACGAACACGAGACGGACCTGCCGTGGCAGGCCAAGGCCAAGGCTTCCGCACTGCGCCTGCAGTTGCTGGGGCTCAAGATGCCCGACCGCGACGTACACCAATACGATCCAACCCTATAGTGCCGTTCGGCACAGGCTTGCCATGCACAGACGCATACAGGTGGCAATACCCGATCCCCACGACCTGGATGCCCAGGAACAATGCTTCCGCGACCACAGTTGCGTGGTCATTCCGGATCTGCTGTCACCCGACCTGGTCCGGGAGATGAACGAGGCCATGGACCAGGACATGCGTGCCAACCCTTTCATGTGGTGGACATCCGGTGCCCGCGGCTACAACTGCAACCTCCTGCTAACCGAACCTGTGTTCGAACACGCCATCCGACCGCCCCAACTGCTGGCCCTGCTGGAGCGCATCATGGACGGTCCGTTCTGTTTTGAGGAGTTGGCCGTGCGCCACCGCATCGGGGAAACCGCGGCGGTGCCCACCGACTGGCACCGCGACCGCAACTACTGGGACGAACATCCCTTGCGCCTCGACTACCCCCAGATCATCTATTACCTAACCGACGTGGATGAAACCACCCACTGCTTCTCCATCAGCCCGGAACCGGCAGCCGGCGAAACGCTGCCGCCTCAGGAACACTTGCAGCGCGGGGGCATTCTCGACTTCCACGGCAAGGCCGGCAGCGGCATCCTGTTCAATGCCGCCACTCTCCACGGCGTAACCCTGCGCGAGACGAACAAGGTGCGGCGCACCATCCAGGTCTACTACGGACACCCCGATCGGCCTCCCTTGAGTGACGTCACGCTGATGCCGCCCCGCCTTTGGCGGGACCACGATGACCCGGAAATCCGACGCTTCTACGGGAAATTCAACCGGTATTCGAAGGTGGTGCTGGGCGGACTGAGCATTTTGGAGCCGTGAGCCGACGGACCGCCGGTACCAAAGTAAAGCGGTTTTGCAGGTTTGGTACGCTTACTGCTATTGCGAATCGCACGATATCGCAACTTTACTTTCCGTCATTCAGACAAGGAGCAAATCCGATGTCCATGTTGGAGAAACGAAGTCAACTGGGCCGACGCGCGTTTCTGCGCCTGGCAGCAGGTGCCTCCGCCACGGCGGCGTTGGTTGCCTGTGCACCGCCGACGGCTGCACCCATGGAAGATGCCGGTGAAGCCGCCGACATGGAGCAGATCGAGATCGGCTTCGCTTGGTGGACCGGCGGCGAACAGGCCAACGCGCTGTTCGAGCAAGCGGTGGACCATTTTGAAGAGGCCTTCCCCAATATCCACGTAGTCCGCGACTCCGTACCTTGGGGAGAATTCCAGACCAAGCTCCTCACGGGGTATGCGGGAGGCGATGCACCGGACTGCCACGGTGTGCCCTGGGGCACAGTCTGGTCCTTTGCCCACAAGGGCATCCTGCTGGACATGAACGGCTTGGTCGAGGGCGATCCCGACATTGATTGGGAAGGCATGTGGCCAGCCGTGACCGGTGGATGCTACTACCCGGCGGGCACCATCATCGCCCTGCCACGCGAGTCCTTTGGACTGCGGCTCTACGCCTACAACAAGACGATCTTCGAAGAGGCAGGGGTCGCGACACCGGACGTGGCGATGGATGCCGGCGAATGGAATGCCGGCGAGTGGACCTGGGACCTTTGGCGCGAGACGGCGGGCCAGCTGACCCAATTCGACGATAATGGGCGGCGGACCATCATGGGTGCCAACCAGGGTGCCGACTACTGGAACCTGCATACGGTCATTCCGTCGTTCGGGCATTCCATGTTCAACGAAGACGTGACCCACTTCAACCTGGACGCCGAGGCAGTGGTGGCTTGGCTGGAGATGCTGCCCGTGATGATCAACGAGGAGCGATCGCTGGGCAAACCCGACGAGACCGGCGAGTTCGACTGGGCATCCAACGGCAAGCAGGCCATCGTCACGACCTCCACCTGGAGCATCCCCAACTACCGCGCCAGCTGGGTAGACATCGACTGGGACTTTGTGCCCCCTCCCAGGGGTACCCATGGCCACTCAAACTTCGTCGGCAACGACTTCCATTCCATCAACGGTACGGGCACCGCCAACGTGGACGCGGCCTGGGAACTGCTGAAGTTCATCAACTCTCCCGCGGAGGACCTCTGGTGGGCGCAGAGCTTTTTCGGGGCACCCTTCCGCAAGGCCAATGTTGAGGCTTGGACCAACAGTCTGAACGAAATCCTGCCGCGCAACGGCTGGAAGTACATGTTGGACATGACCAACACGGCCACGCCGTGGACGCCGGTACCATTCCAAGAGGAACTGAACACCATCCACTCCAACGAAATCGGCCAGGCTGTCCTGGGCGAACGGCCGGTTCAGGAGGTGGTCGACAGCATTACCAGCAAGCTCGACGCCATGATTGCGGACTTCGAATAGTTCACAGTCCTGTACCGATCCGGCCGGCGGTGCCTGGAGTGGGATGCTCCGGGCACCGCCGGCTTTTTGTTGTCTCCCGTCAAACGGCCCCGGACACAGCCGGGGCCGTTCTGCACAGTTGAGCTGCAGGGAGCGGACAATCGAAGGCAGCGCGGTCCCCTTCCTTCCGAACTTCACATGATGTACTCGCGCAGGTGCCCGCCACAGTCTTCGGAGTAGATTTTCTGCAGGGCTTCCTTGACAATCTGGCGTACCCGCTCGCGCGTTATGTCAAACTCCTTGCCGAGGTCGTCCAACGTCAGCGGCTCCTGATCGTCCAGCCCGAACCGGTTGTTGATGATGCCCCTCTCCCGGGGATCAAGATCGTTCAACACGTCGTTGACCTGTTCCTTCATGATTTCGATGTTGGCGGCTTCGGCCGGTTCCGGCGAATTCTCGTCCTCGACGATATCCAGCAACAACGCATCCTCGCCGTGGTGCACCGGCGAATACAGGCTGACAGGGGCCGTGTCCAGGCTGAGCAGGTGTCTGACTTTGTCCACCGCTTCTTCAGCCACGGCCCGCACATCCTCGTCCTCCACCAGGTGACAGGCGTCGGTTGTCAACACCCAATCCGGGATCAACTCCTCAATCGATCGATCCAGATGGCCGGTTTCCAGACACAGTTCCAGCAGCGAGGGATCGCGGCCCAGCAATCCTCGCAGATGCTTGCGCGTGCGCTCGATTTTCTTCAGCTTGTCAACGACGTGCACCGGCAGTCGAATCGTGCGCGCCTGATCCGCCAGGGCCCGACTGATGGACTGCCGAATCCACCATGTGGCATAGGTGCTGAACTTGAAGCCGCGGGTGGGATCGAACTTCTCGACCGCCTTCATTAGGCCGACGTTCCCCTCCTGAATCAGGTCCAGGAAGCTGACGCCGTTGTTGCGCTGGCGGTTGGCTTGGCTGATGACCAGGCGCAGATTGCAGTTGGCCAGCCGTTCCTGGGCCACCTGGCCGTCCGCAATCACCTGGGCCAGCCGGCCGCGCTCTTCGGGATCCGTCTCGTAATCCAACCTGGCGCGGGCCTGGCCGGCATGGATCATTGCCGTTGCCAGCAACTTCTCCTCGTCCGCGGTTAGGAGCGGATGCCGTCCCACGTCGCGCATGTAGACCTGGATGGGATCCAGCGATCCGGCCCAGTCCGCCGGTCCGGCATCCTTCAACGGTGCACCCACCTGCCTGATGGCAATGATGCCGTCATCCAGATTGGTTGAATACCGGGTGTCGGTTACAGCCATGTTGTTCACCTGTGCTACGTCGCTTGGGTCGATGATGGTTACGAATTGGCCAAGGTCGCCGCCCTGACGGGCTGCAACGGGTTGTATGTGTGTCGGAGATCCTGAATCCGGCGCAGGTGCGCCCACTCTGTGCGATAGGCGGCACCGTCCTGGTCTATGCCGATTGTCTTGAGGCGCCGACGTAGTTCCAGTTCGCGCATCCGCAGCAGCAGCCCCACGGCTTCGCTGCACGCCTCCCGGTTGGTATTGCCTTCCATGGCCGGTCCGGACAGCACGACATCCTGTTCCGCCAACACTCTCCTCAGGTAGGCAGCCGCGGCCTCGTCAAGTCCCGACATGAATTCGTCGACATCCCACTCGTCGTCCGGATCGACGCTCAGCAACAGGCCATACAAGATCCGCGCCTGGTTGTCGATGAAGTCCCCGGCGGTCAGGACGGGCAGGTCCGCCTCGAATCCCGCCAGGACCGAATTGATCTGCCTGTGCAGTCGAAGCGGATCGCGCAACAGGACCAACAGGACCTTCCGCTCCAGTTCGTTGCGCAGGGATCCGGGTTCCTGGAGCTGTACAACGGGCCGCTGGGGGGCCTCCTCCCATGCGACTTCGGTGTCCGCCTCCGCTGGGACCGGATCCGGTTCGGGAAGCCGCGCTCTGTTCCCCACCATGCGTTGCAACAACCCCGGCGCGGTGGCGAAGCGGGTTTCCATTTGCTTGATGTACTCGTCCCGCGCGACTTCCTGATGGACTTCCGCCAGGACTTCCACCAAGAGCTCGACGGCCTTCTGCTTTTGCTCGGGGACCTCCAGGTCGAAGGCTCGCTCAGCATGGTTCGCGTAGAAGTTGACCAGGGTCAAGGCACCGCCGGTAACCTTCTTCCAACCGTCGGCGTTCTCCCTGATCAGTTCGTCCGGATCGCGCCCTTCCGGCATCGCCGCGATCCGCAAGGCCATGGCGGGACGGTTGCGGCCGGCGTTCCGATCATCCCGATTGCTCGCGCGCAGCGTCTCCCGGGCCCTTTCCAGTCCCCGCAACGTTGCCTGCTGGCCGGCTGCATCCGCGTCCAGGGCAAACACCACCTGCGAGGTATATCGGCGCAACAGCCCCAATTGTCCCGGAGTCACTGCGGTGCCCAGACAGGCAACTGTGTTTGCGAACCCGAACTGATGGGCCGTGACAACATCCAGATACCCCTCCACCAGCACGGCTTCCCCCAGTTTGCGGATGGGTCCGGCTGCGTGTTCGATACCGTAGAGCACCTGGCTTTTGTTGAACAAGGGCGTGGTCGGCGAGTTGATGTACTTGGCGCCGCGAGCCTCGCTCCCCAGTTCGCGCGCCCCGAAACCCACTACCCGGCCGCGGGCATCCCGGATGGGGAACATCAACCGGCCTCGATACCGATCCCGATAGGAACCCTGCCTCTCGTCGTGGTAGAGCAAGCCGGTCTGCAACACATGACTTTCGGAAAAGCCCTGGCTTCGCAGAAAGGACACCAGACTGTCCCATGACCTGTCGCTGTAGCCCAGCTGGAAAGCATCGACCATCTCCGGTGCAACACCGCGTTGCCGCAGATAATCCCTCGCAACTTGGCCCTCGGCGGCATCGTACAGAGCCGTGGCATAGAAGGCTGCGACCCTGCCCATGATTTCCCGCACCGGATCCAGGGGATCCGGGGCCTGCCGTTTCCGCGCAAGCTCCACGCCGGCTTCGGCTGCGAGCTTCTTGAGCGCATCGAAAAACTCAAGTCCCTCAATCTTCATCAGGAACTTAAAGAGATCGCCGCCCTCGCCGCAGGCGCCGAAGCAGTGCCAGGTGCCTCGCTCGGGCGACACCACAAAACTGGGGGTCTTTTCCTGATGGAACGGACAACAGGCCTTGTAGGTGCTGCCGGCACGGTTCAGGGTGACGTAGCGTCCAATGAATTCCACTAGATCGATCCGATCCCGGATCTGTTCCCGTTCGTCCATGAGGCTTTACAAGGGCAACGACCGCGTCAAGGAGTCTGTGTGTCCAGGTCTTGATAAATCGACCGCGCCGCCTGGAGCAGGTCGGCAAAGGGCATCGCCCGAAACACGTTGCCCTGCGAACGGATGTCGCCGTTCATGAAGGATTTGCGAAACGACGCTTCCTCCATCAGGATGCGGTGGAGGAGGTCGGCCGGCAGGTGCAGTTCCAGATCCGCCCTGCCCGGACGCGGATCCCAAAAAACCTCCTGAAGACGACCGTCCACCAAGATCTCCTGATCGTCCCCCTCCAAGCGGACCCGCACCACCAGTCCGGAGGCGCCGAAAGTCTGCATGGCCTTGGTTTCTTCTTGCAGGCGCTGAAACGTAGCCTGCAAGCGGGGAACAACCGGATGTACGGCGATCGATTTCATATCCGGTCTGCAACGCGAAGTCGATGGTTTGCGATGATCTGCGGTTGATTCGCACCCGATGCCGTTGACAGGCAATCAACAGGGCTGGAACCAATGGTATTGCGCGAGGTTGTGGGGTGGTATGGCGAAGAATGGCACTGGCGCGGCCCCTGTTTTGAAATCCGAAACGAGGGGGTACGGTGCTGTTCGCATTCCTGTGCCACAATCCTAGGCAGGCGTACAGACCAGATCCGGATCGGTTTCGGACCTGTTTCTGACATGCCAGGCCCACAAGGCTGCTGAAGCCGGCTTCGGTCCGGCAGCTCGGGTGTCTTTCTGCCGCCACAACCCGGACTACGCTATGCAACGTGTTACACCGCCGATCGCCAACCCCGCCCGACGGCGATCAAACAAACAATCACCGGCGCTGCTGTTGGGCATCGCATGGCTGGCTTTCCTGCTCGCCGGATGCCAAATGCCGCCACCGGTCGCCCCGCCGGAGGAATCGGTTCCGGCCCCCGTGGTGGAGGTGGAGGCGGACCCCTTGCCCGATTCCTCTCCCATTGCAGAGGTGCGCACGGTCGCCAGCCGGCCGATCGAGGGACGCAACCCAATCAACACGCGGGGTTGGAAGACCGATTTCACGAAACGCACCATCGACCTGACCGAGATCATTTCCGGAGGCCCGCCCAAGGACGGTATTCCGTCCCTGGACGCCCCGCGCTTCGAACCCATCGCCACCGCGGCGGACTGGTTGACGGACACGGATCCGGTCATCGTCTACGAACATGGCGGACAGGCTCGGGCCTATCCGCTGGCCGTCCTGATATGGCATGAAATCGTCAACGACGAGATTGCCGGCCGGCCGGTCACCGTGACCTTCTGCCCCCTGTGCAACGCCAGCGTCGTGTTCGACCGACGGGTGGGTGACATGGTGCTCGACTTCGGCACCACCGGCAGCCTGCGCCACAGCGACCTCGTGATGTACGACCGCCAGACCGAAACCTGGTGGCAACAGTTCACCGGCGCCGCCCTCATTGGCGAACTAGCCTCGACCCAGCTGACGTTCCTGCCCAGCCAGGTACTTGGATTTGGTCGATTTCGCGAATTGTTTCCGGAGGGTGAAGTGCTGCAGCGTCCCCTGGATCTGTTCAGCCGCAACTACGGCATGAACCCCTATGTCAACTACGACACGTACGGCAACGGGCTGAGCCGCAACGAGAACCTGGTGCTGTTCACGGGTGAACCGGATCCAAGGCTCAAGCCGCTGGACCGCGTGGTGGGAGTCCTGTTCCCGGACCACAGCAGCGTGGCCATTCCCTTCGATCTGGCACGGGCTCGCACCGTGGTCCAGTACGACCCGCCCAACGGCGATCCGGGAATCGTGGTGTTCTTTGAGGAAGGCATGTCCTCCTCGCTCTCCGAAGCGGAAATTGGCACGGCCCGGGACATTGGCAGCGTGGGGGTATTCAGCCGTATCCTGGACGGCCAGCACCTTGAGTTCGATGTCGCCGACGACGGTACCGTCCGGGATGCACAAACCGGAAGCACCTGGAACATCAGGGGCGAGGCGACGGCCGGGGAACTGCAGGGATTGGCCCTTGAGCCCCAGGTTGCCTTTGACCACTTCTGGTTTGCCTGGGCAGAATTCCTGCCGGACACCGAACTCCTGGAGGTGGACTGACCCCCCGGTGGGGGGCCACACGCCACCGCCTGGGACAAGCACGCTGCCGGCTAGTTGACGATGCGCACAGCCACCGAGCAGGTGGCCAGCAGGGCATCGTCGGCATCAAGCACGCTGAGGCGCAGCGTGTACGGTCCGCTCAGGCCGATGGCCGACGCGTCGAACTCCCACAGCAGGCCCGTGCGCACATTGTTGTAGGCCCCGCCCAGCGAGGTGAAGTCCTGTTCCGCAGGATCCGACCCGGGTGCGATGGCGATGTCGTACGAGGCCAGATCATCATGGGCCGCGGTGCCTTGGACGGCCACGGTGCCGGCCAATTCGTCGTCCACTGCCGGTGAGGACAGCAGAGCGCTCTCATCCTCGCAATAGGCCACATTGCGCAGGTCCTCCGGCGGGGTGGCAGCCTGTCCGGCACCCGTTGTTTCGTCAACCGGGTTGAGACCGGGATCGGCACCGAGGCCCGGTGCCGATCCCGACTCGGTGCGCGCTTCCACAGGGGCATCCGCACCCGCTTCTTCGTCCATGGCCTGGTCCACGTTGCTGATAAAGTAGGTCAGGCCCATGACTACCAAGAGCCCGACCACACTGGTCACGACCCCGGCCGTGGCCCGGGCCGCCCGCTCGCGTTCCAGCGCGAAAATCGCCTGCAGTCTTTCGGTCCGGATACTCCGCACGCGGTACAGATAGACCAGTGCGCTCAGGCCGCAAAGGGCGTAAATCCAGGGAGCCAGACCGGCAATGTATTGAACAATGAGGGACATGGCCGGATTGTAACCCGGCATCCTTGGCCCGGCCCATCGAATACCGCAGGCAAAGGGGGCTGCCTGCGGTCCCGGTCCACGGCTTGGGAGCGGCCATGCGGTTGGTCCGGTCGGGTGCTACCATTCGTCAACGCCTTTCCCCCCAAGGTTGCCGGGAGCAAGCCATGGAAATGAGACGATTCGGCAAGACCGAACTGCAGGTGTCGGCGATTGGTTTCGGATGCTGGGAGTCGAGCGGCGAATACGGCGAGTTCGACGACCAGGAAATCATCGACGCGGTTCACTTGGCCCTGGAGATGGGCATCAACCTCTATGACACGGCCGAAGCCTACGGATTCGGCCGCTCCGAGACCTTGTTGGGCAAAGCGCTTGCCGATAGGCGCGATCAGGCCGTGGTCGTCACCAAATTCGGCATCTATCCCCAAGACGACATCCACCACCGGGACTCCCGGCCGGAGACGGCGCAGGCAGCCATCGAACGCAGCCTCAAGGCACTGAACATGGACTATGTGGATGTCTACCTCATTCATTGGCCCGACCGGGACTTCTCGTTCGAGGACGCCATGGCCAAGATGGAGGACATTCGCTCCCAGGGCAAGGCCAGGTTCGTCGGGGTCAGCAACTTCCGGCCGGAGCAGATCCGCCAGGCAGGCAAGGGGGGCAGCGTCGACGTGGTGCAGTACGGGTATCACCTGTTCGATCGGCGCCTGGAACGGTTTGTCTTCCCGACCGTTGCCGAACTGGACTGCGGCCTGATGACGTACGGTTCGCTGGCACACGGCTTGCTGGCGGGGGCCTACAACCGGGACACCGTATTCCCCGGCAACGACTGGCGCGCCAGGGGCAAGGCGTTCAACCTGTCCTTGCTCAGTCCCGACGTATTGGCCCGCAATGTGGATGTCGTGGAGGAATTGAAAACCATTGCCGCCGACCTGGGGCGCACCTCGGCCCAACTGGCCCTGCGCTGGGTGCTCTCCAACAAGCTGGTGAGCACCGCCCTGGTGGGCTTTCGAAACCCCGGCGAGGTCCGGGCCAACCTTGAAGGGCTGGACTGGGAGATGGATGCAGACACCAGGACACGCATCCAGGCCGTGTTCGACAGGCACGGGGTCGACACGGCTCCCGATGTCTGGGTCGAGGAAGACGGGTTGGGCATCCCCGGCTGACCCGACACGTCCGCGACGCCCGTGCCAAGCCACACCGTCCAGGCCCGGCAGTCCAATCATGCGCAACCGCATAGGCAGCCAGCCATGACCCTGAAACAGGATTTCATTTCCCGACGCAGCGATGTCCGATCCCGACGCGGCATGGTGGCCACCAGTCAGCCCCTGGCTGCGCAGGCCGGTTTGCGCATCCTCATGGCGGGAGGCAATGCCGCGGATGCCGCGGTGGCCACGGCCGCCGTCCTGAACGTGGTGGAACCCATCTCGACGGGCATCGGCGGAGACTGCTTCGCGCTGTTTTATGACGCGGCGACCCGACGGGTTACGGCCCTGAACGGCTCGGGCCGCACATCCCGGCATGCCAATCCCCGGGAGCTCGTTGCCGCGGGCTATGCCACGATGCCTTCCTTTACCGGCCATGCCGTCAGCGTGCCCGGCACCGCGGCCGGATGGGAAGACCTCCTGGCTCGACACGGAACCATGACCCTGGCCGACGTTCTGGCCCCGGCCATCGAATACGCATCCGATGGCTACCCCGTCTCCGAATGGATTGCCCTGGGTTGGCAGCGCCAGGTGTCGAAGCTCCTGCGCAGCCCGGATTGGGATACCCCGGACCTGTCGTCGGGACCGCCGCAGCCCAGCGGCAACGAACTTCTGATTGGAGGCCGGGCGCCGCAGCCGGGTGAGATTATCCGCATGCCCGAACTGGCCGAGACCCTGCGGGGCATTGCGGCCACCGGGTCCGAGTACATCTACCGCGGCGATTTTGCCGACAAACTGGCTGCCCATGTGCAGCGCTATGGAGGGTGGCTTGACCGGGAAGACCTCGCCGGCCACCGCTCGGACTGGGTTGCCCCCCTGGCCTTCGACTACCACGGGCGCAGGCTGCACGAGTGTCCCCCGAACGGCCAAGGGCTGGCCGCACTGCTGGCCCTCGCCCTGGCGAAACCGTTCCAACTGGCCGAACTCAACGCGGGCGACCGGGTACACGTGATGATTGAATGCATGCGCCTGGGTTTCACGGATGCTCTGCGCTACGTTACCGATCCGGCATCCGCCGTGGTGTCCCCGGAGCACATGCTGACCGAGGAGTGGCTTGCTCCGCGGCGCGATCGCATCCGCATGGGACAGGCCGCGCAGGACGTGCCACACGGTCTGCCGCCGGCCGGTACCGACACCGTCTACCTTTGCGCTGCCGACGAACATGGCAACGGCTGCAGCTTTATCAACAGCCTGTATCAGGGCACCGGCACCGGCCTGGTGGTCCCGGGCACCGGTGTCAGCCTTCAGAACCGGGGGGCCGGTTTCGTCCTGGACCCGGACCATCCCAACGTACTCCGCGGCGGACGCCGCCCGTACCACACGATCATCCCCGGCATGGTGACGGCCGACTCGGAGTTGTTGGCCTGCATGGGTGTGATGGGCGGCTATATGCAGCCGCAGGGGCACTTCCAGATGATGGTCCGCATGTACGACGAAGGTCTGCCTCCCCAACGAGCCCTGGATGCGCCACGCTGGCAGTTGGCCGGTCCGTCCTCCGCGCAGCCCAACAGCGTGGGCGCGCACCGGCCGGGGGGACGCGTGCTCCTGGAACCGGGCTTTGCACCGGAAGTCATGCGTTCGCTGCAGGACCGGGGCCACCGGATCGAGATCCGGCAGGGACTGGACCGCGGCGGTTTCGGGGGTGGCCAGATCATCGCCCGCAACCCGAAGACCGGAGTCCTCACCGGCGGATCCGACCCCCGCAAGGACGGAAGTGCGATAGGCTGGTAATAGTGTTGCCCTCAATGAACAGTTCGGCGAGCCCGCCGTAACCGCGGGCTTCACGGTACGGGATTCTTCTTCACAGCTCTTCGATGCACTCTCGAATCCAGATCGGCGGACACGCCGCAGCCACCGGCATTCAGCGCATGCGGACGGATGGCCAGCCATCCCCGGCCATCGCATCCTTCCTCCACTTCCACCGGCTTCTGGAAACGGGCGCCACGGGGCTGCTGACGGCCGCGGAGGCCCTTCCCGTCGAGCGTCTGACGGACTACGAGGAGTTGGACGGCTACGAACTGTCCGGCTACGAGTATGTGGATCAGGCCCTGATTGTGAAGTTCAACGGCGGTCTGGGCACCAGCATGGGCCTGGATCTGCCCAGGTGCCTGTTGCCGGTGCGGGACGGACTGACGTTTCTGGACTACATTGCCAGGCAGGTGGGCTACCTTCAGCAACAGCTGGACCGCCATGTGCCCCTGATGTTCATGAACAGCTTCCACACGCGGGACGCCACGCTGGAGGCGCTGGCAGCCTACCCCGAGCTGCGCAACGGCATCGCGCCGGATTTCGTGCAGCACCGGTTCCCCAAAATCAATCCCGCCACGTTGGAGCCGGCAACCTGGCCGGCCAACCCCGACCGGGAGTGGTGCCCCCCGGGCCACGGGGACGTCTTTGCTTCCCTCGATACCACGGGACTGCTGGACGAACTGCTCGCGGCGGGGTATCGCTATGTGTTCCTGAGCAATGCAGACAATCTCGGAGCCACCCTGGATATCAAAATTCTTGGCTACATGGTGGAAAACCGCGTTCCCCTGCTGATGGAGGTGGCCAACCGGACCCTGTCCGATCGCAAGGGCGGACACCTGGCCCAAAACCCCGCCGGCGGTCTTCTCCTGCGCGAATTCGCGCAATGCCCCGAAGCCGAACTCGACGGGTTTCAGGACATCCGGCGCTACCAGTTCTTCAACACCAACAACCTTTGGGCCCACCTGCCTTCAATCAAGGAGACCCTGCGCAGCCACTGCGGCTTTCTGCCCCTGCCGCCCATTTTCAACCGCAAACCCGTGGACCCGGTGGATATCTCCACGCCCGAAGTCATTCAAATGGAAAGTGCCGCCGGATCATCCATTTCGGTCGTACCTGGCGCCGCCGCCCTGCGCGTTCCCCGGATCCGGTTCCTGCCGGTCAAGCGCTGCGAGGATTTGCTGATTGTGCAGTCGGACGTGTACCGGACCGCCCGCAGCCATCGGCTCGTGATGAATCCCAAGCGCATCAATCCACAGCCCCGCAGATCGCCCACGGTTCGCCTAGACCCAAGGTATTACGGCCACTACCGGGATCTGGAGGCACGGTTCCCGTTCGGAGCGCCTTCCCTCGTACGCTGCCTGTCACTGGAAGTGGAAGGCGACGTTCGTTTTGGCAGGGATGTGGTAATCGAAGGAAACGTACGGATTTGCAACCCGAAGTCCAGCCCGATGCTGATACCCGACGGTACAGTCCTCGAAGAAACCAACGGTTGACCGATCCGGGCCTACGGGTCGGGCCAGATGCGCTCGACGACCGGCAGCGGCACCCGATTGGCCCACTCCCCCTTCCACAGCCACTTCTGCCAGGTTCCGGCCATCGGGAGCCGGGCCGCCCCCAGCCCATCCGCTATCGGATCGGTGCCGTTCGCCTCTAAGCTGCCCGCATCCAGCAAGGTTGGCCCCCAGTCGACCTCGACACAGTCCCGCCTCCGGGCCCATGCCAGGATTGACCGGCCCGCCAACAGGCACGGCTCGACGTTCGCCCCTGGCCCTGTGTGGACGACCCGTTGAACGGATGCCCTGCATCCCAACCGTACGGCGACAACGGCCATGACGGGATCGTGGCACCGGTTCTCAACGACAAACAGCCGTGCCTCGGGATGGTCGCAATCGGGCCCGGGCCGTGGACTGTCCATCCTTGTCAGCATGTCCAGGACTGCCTCGGACCCGGCGCGGTCGCCCGGACCCCGCCCGGAATCCTTGAGGAACTGTGCATGCCGGACGTTCACGCGGTCGCTGGCGACCACGGCCAGGCCAGTCCGGGCCGCCGCATCCGCGGCCGGTGCCGGAGTCCAGGGCTCGGCATTCGGCAGCAGCCCATTGTCCTGCCCCAGGGGAGACATCCAATGCGAAACCCCTTGCCGTCCATGGGCAACTGACCGCCATCCGTTTGCTTCAAGGCAGGACAAGGCAGACATGCCCACCGCCGAGTTTGTCGGGAACAGGGGGCTGATGCGAATTCCGACACAATCTTCCCCGGCCAGAAGGTGCTCCAAATACTCCAGCACGCCTGCTGTCTCCGCCAACCCGCTCCAGTCCAGGCACGGCCCGTCGCGGACCTCGGCCACCGAAACCGGAAACGAGGGACCAAGCCTGTGCAACAAGACCTGCACCGCATGGTCGTGGCGGCCTCTTTCCAAACTGAGCATCCAGCGGCGCACCGACCACCCGGCTTGCCGAGCCGCCTCGCCGGCCTGCCAGGACTGTTGCCAGCCTGACAGGCGGCAGCCAACGATCGCCTGGTCCCAGGCAACGGGGTCCGCCACGTCGGAGCACAAACCCGAGGACTGGGTTCCGCGAGGCCCCCCTGTCTCCAGGTTGGAGCGCAGGTGCCGCCGAGCCTCGGACAACGCGGATTGAACTTGGTCCTGCAGGTTCACGCCCATCGCATAGCCGCGCCAAGCCAGTTCGTCAACGGGCAGATCCCAGGCCCCTACGCGCCGTTCGACGCGACCGCCGAAGCCCTGCTTCAACCGGTACACGGTCCATAGGTCCCGTTGCGGCAACCGGGCCAAATCCACCGGCAGCGAGTCCGGCCAGTCCCCTTGGCTGCGCGCCTCCCGCATGGCGGCGGCCACCGCGCCGAGCGGATCCGGAATGCCCCCCAAGTCGTAGGTCCCGGCCCCGGCCGCGCGCGCACGCTGCATGGCGGCGAAGTGCAAGGCGTAGTTGGGCATGGCATGGCGATGCCGGGTGCTGCTGGCTCCCCACAGGTACCAAGCGGATCCACCGCACAGTGCGAGGACGACGGCGGCCACGGTCTCGCCTTGCACGTCGGCCAGCAACAACTGCAGGTGATTCGGCAGCAGTTCCAAGGCCGCCTCGAAGTAGGCCGGGGCGCGAGGTGCGAAGCCCTGTCTGCGACCGGTCGCCTGCATCAGGGCGTGCAACCGTTCGTGATCCGCTGCACCACCCACCCGCACTTGGGTGCCCGCACGTTGGGCCCGGCGCACGTTGTAGCGCCATTTGCTCTTCATGCGCCCAAGCAGGTCGGCATCGGAGCCCCCAAGAGCCACCTTAATCGTGCTGCGCGGCTGGACCGTCTGACTGCTCGGCCTAAAGCCCAGTCGGGCCAGTTGCCTCCGATGCACCGGCAAATCCGGAAGTTCAGGTTCGATCTTGACTACATGCACCCCGTGCGTGCGCGCGCACTGCAGGAGTTCGGCGCGCATGCCGTCCACGTCCGCAGGGCAGTTCCAATCCACCACCGGGCCACCGGGCACGTACCCAAGCGACAGGCCCAGCCTGCGCTGCTGCAGCATCAGGGCGCCTGCCCGGAACGCCCCTTCCGAACCGGCCAGAACCGCCTGGTGCACATGCCAGCCCGAGTGCTGCTTGAGTCTGGCCCAGCCCTCAAGTTGCAACACATGCCCCAACGGGTGCGACTCAACAAAGTCGTCCCAACCGGGTTCCGCATAAAAAAAGCCGCCTTTGGCGGCCCCGCGGGTTGTGGCAAATGACAATGGCACTGTGCTGTCCAATGCGAAATCCGGGCAAGCTCACAAAGAGGACGGACATCGCGCGTACACTATAACACTCCCATGGAACACCGGCGGGAACAGCCGCGCCTCCTTGCCCTCGGCCGTCCCCCGATCCGCGCGGAGCGCCTGTCGGCATGCAGTTTCTACCATGACCTCCAGTACGACCCCCGGATTTGCTCGCGGTCCTGCCATCCAGCCCAAGCCGCGCCGCGCCCACCCGGGCTTGCTGACGCAGGCCCAGATTCTGTTTCTGGCAACCCTGATCGCCACCGATGCGGGTTGCCTGTGGATTGGCCATTGGCTCGCGCATCTGGCAACGCGCCAAGGGCCGCAAGTGGTGCTGGGGCCCTTCAACGAGTGGCTGGCACTGCCGGTGGTCCACACCATACTCTTGTTGGCGGCCTTTGTGTGGAGAAGGATGTACCAGCGGCGCAGGCCCATTCTCCATCTGGACGAAACCATCAAGATCCTGTTCATGAACGGGATCCTGGTACTGTTGCTGCTGGCCGTGCTGACCATGTTGCTGGTGGACTTCGAGGTCTATCGCCGGCACGTCCTGTTCATCTGGGCCATCACATCCCTCCTGGTCAGCGTGGGCCGCATCATCCACACCCAGTTTCAGTGGTCGGCCCAGAGCAAGGGAATCGGAGCCCAACGGGTACTGCTTGTCGGCAGTGGTCAAACCGCCGCCATCATCCTGCAGAAAGTACACAGCACACCCAAGCTGGGTTTCGTGGTGGCTGGAGCCATTCCCTCCGACAACGGAACCTCCCGGTTGGATGGAGTGCCGGTTCTGGGTACGGTGGACGAAATCCCGGAGGTGGTGGCCGCGCACGACATCGACGAAGTCATCATCGGCATGCCGGAGGCGTCCCAGGAAGAGATTGTCCGCCTCATAAGCATTTGCCAGGAAGAGAAGGTTGGGATCCGTGTCTTTCCCGACCTGTTCCAGATCATGGCGCAGGAGGTCAGCATTGGGGATCTGTCCGGCCTGCCGCTGTTGACCATGCGGGATGTGGCGCTGCAGGGCTGGAAAGTGGTGGTCAAACGGGCCATCGACATCGTAGTCAGCGTGTCGGCACTTGTCTTTCTAAGCCCCTTCTTCCTGCTGGCATCACTGCTCATCAGGCTGGAGAGTGCGGGCCCGGTTTTCCACACCCAAGTTCGCATGGGCCTGGACGCCGTTCCCTTCGACATGCTCAAGTTCAGGTCCATGCGCGTGGACGCGGAAAACGAAGGTCCCGGCTGGACGACACCGGACGATCCCCGACGCACCCGCATCGGCCGGTTCCTCCGCTCCAAGAGCCTCGACGAGTTCCCCAATTTCATCAATGTCCTGATGAACGAGATGAGTGTGGTCGGCCCGCGCCCGGAGCGGCCGGTCTATGTTGAGGAATTCCGCCGGGTCGTGCCCAACTACATGGAGCGCCACAAGGAGAAGGGCGGCATCACCGGCTGGGCTCAAATCAACGGATTGCGCGGCGACTGTTCCATCGAGGAACGCATCAAGTACGACCTTTGGTACATCGAAAACTGGTCCATCGGCCTTGACTTCAAGATCATGGCCGTCACCGCCTGGAAGATTCTCTTCAGGACCCATCCGGACGCCTACTGACGCGGACCGGTCCCGGCCGGCGCCTTGCCCCGCCGACACCTGACGCCGAACCCGGCTCTCGCAGAACGCAAGAATTCAACGCGCATGGTCCGGTCCGCCGGAAGCCATGCGGCAAGCCCCCTTCCCCCCCAACCCGAAACAGGACGACGGTCCGGACTGCGTGCCCGGCATCTCTTTGCTACGATTCCCCACCTTCATCGTTCTCCAGGTTACCGCCCCTTGCCATGGACACGTCATTGGTTTCGCACACAGGGACCGCGATTGAACACGAGCAGACATTCGACGCGTTGACAATCCGGCAACGTCAAGTGTTGCGCATTGTGGTCGAGGAGTTCGTGGCCCATGCCCAGCCGGTTGGCAGCAGACGAATTGCCAAGGAGCGGGATCTGGGTGTCAGTTCCGCCACCATCCGCAACGATCTCGCGCAGCTTGAAGCTCTGGGGCTGCTCACCAAACCGCACGCGAGTGCCGGCCGGGTTCCGTCGCTGTTGGGCTACCGGATTTACGTGCTGCACCTCATCGGCAACCACCGGCTGCCCAAGGAACACCGCAACCAACTGCGTCGCAGATTCGAGGCCATCGATTCGAATTCACCCAGTTGGCTGCTGGAGGCAACCCGCCTCCTGTCGGTGGAGGCCAACAGCTTGGCGCTGGCGACCGACCTGCGTTATGTCAAACACCGGCTTCGCCACGTGGAGCTGATATCGGTTCAGGACAATCGGGTCCTGATGATCGTGGTCCTGGAGGACGGCCATGTGTGCCAGCGCATGCTGGACATCCCCGACAAGATGGCACAGGCCGATCTCACCGTGATCAGCGCGGAGTTGAACCACTTGCTGCCGGGGCTGAATCGAGTGCAGATTCAGGAGAAGACCCTGGAGGCGTCCTCGGCCGCCAAGGAGTTCTGTCAACTGGTCAGCGACCTGATGCCGGTCACGGAGGGAGACGGTTCCGCGTCCATCGTTCAGCAGGGCCTTGGCCACATCCTGGATGCTCCCGAATTTGCCGAAAGCCGCAGGGTGCGCAAGGTGGTTGACATCTTTGATTCGGGCCCGCGCATCGAGGAAATCCTGATGCTCGTCCCGCGACCCGACGATGTCCATGTCCTGATCGCCGGCGGCGACCGCAAGGAATGGTCCGACCTGGCCGACATCAGCCTGGTGCTGTCCGCGTACGGAATCCCCAACCAGGCCATCGGCATCGTGGGCGTGGTCGGCCCCGTCCGCATGGCCTATCGCTACAATATGGGCACGGTGCGCTTCATGGCGGCGCTCATGAGTGCCCGCGTGCGGGAAATCAGGAGCGACGACCTCCTGCCCGAGGTCATTGCTCCCTGAACCCGCCTCCTGTGGACCGAAATGCTGCTTCGACGATTGTCGCCAATGGCAAGGAACCGATGTCGGATACAACCAAGACCACTTCAGAACACGAGCTCACGGACGAACCAGGCCGGCCCGACGCAGCCGTCGCCGCACCTGCGGACGCCAAGGAAGGGGAACCGGAGCTGCCGGCGGCGGAGGCAAGCCAATGGGCGGACTGGACCCGGGAGGATCTGGAAACCGAACTGGACAGCCGCAACCGTCGCATTGCCCAACTGGAAGAGGAAACGGAAGCCCTCGACACCAAGGTCGAGGCTGGCCAACGCGAGATCCAGCGCATGGCGGCGGAGTTCCAAAATGCACGCAAGCGGCTGGACCGCACGGCGCAGGAGCGCATCGACAACGCATCGCAGTCCCTGGCCGAGAAGTTCCTGCCGGTCCTCGACGACCTGGAACTGGCCCTGGGCAACGTACCGGCCGAAGTGCGCGAGCACGGCGAGTCCTTCATGCAGGGGGTTCAGCACATACACGGGAAGATCCAGGGGCTTCTGGCGAACGCCGGCATCGAGCCGATGGAACCCTCCGGACAGTTTGATCCCAACCTGCACGAGGCGATGCAACAGATCCCCAGCGAAGACCACGAGTCGGGAGAGATCATTGAAGTCATGCGGACCGGGTACCGCATCCGCGACAAAGTGCTGCGACCGGCGATGGTGCGGGTCGCAGCGTAGCCTGCCCCGCCGGAGGGATCCGGGTACGCCATGACCTCAACCCATCTCAACGCCGGCCGGGCCGACATGGCAACCGGCATTCGGCCGTTCGACGTCGGCCGGGACCTGCCCCAAGTCACCGAGCTGGTCCGGGAAGCGTTCGCGCAGGAACTGAGGGAGACCGGCTCACGGCCGTTGCACAACGCGGGACTGTACAGCCGGCTGCACAGCTTCCTGCGCTCGGAACCCGCGAACCTCTTCAGCTTCATGCGGATGTTCGACGGGTTTGTCTACGTTGACCGCGGGCGGGTTGTCGGGAACGTGTCCATGCAAAAACTGGACTCCTTCGGACACCGCTGGCAATTGGCCAATGTGGCAGTCGCCGCGTCGCACAAGCGGCAGGGGATTGGCAGCCGGCTGGTGCAAACCGCCACGGACAATCTGCGCACCCTGGGCGCCAAGCATGCCGTGTTGCAGGTGCGAACGGACAATCTTCCGGCACGCAACCTGTACGCCAAGCAGGGGTTCCAGCGCCTGGGCGGCATGGCGGACCTGGAAGGCAGGTGCCCGTTGCGAATCGGCCCGCGGCCCGGCAACCCGGCTCCCATCTCCGCGTTGCCCGGTGAGGAATGGCAGCAGATGCTCGACTTGGCGAAAGTTCAGGTGGGCGGCCACATGCAGTGGTGGCATCCCATCCGACCGGGCGACTTTGTCCATGACTGGCCGCGCCGGGCAGGCGAATGGCTGGGGGAAACGCTGGGGGTTGCGTCCGTCACGCGGTTCGGCATTCGCCTGGGAACCGAACGACTGGCCACGGCCATCGTGCTGCGGTCCGCCCACTGGAAACGCGTGCACAAGGTTTCCTGGTGGACCAGGCCGCAGCAGTACGGCCAGTACGAGGACGACATGCTCGACACCCTGGCCGGGCTGATGGCTGCACAGGACCACTGCCGGCTCCACGTGCAGGTGGACGCCGACCACCACCAGGCAATCGAAGGCCTGACGGCCATGGGCCTGCGGATCAAGCCTTCCCTGGACACCATGCGTTGCGAACTGACGCCGGAACGTCGTGAACCGACCGCGAATCGAAGATTTCGCCTCCGGCCGTGAAATTCAATTTCATGCACATGGCGGATATCCATCTGGGTTTCCGACAGTACGGCCAACGGCAGCGGGAATGGGACTTCGAAGACGCCTTCCGCTGGGCCATCGACCAGGCCGTTGCCAGGCAGGTGGACTTCGTGCTCCTGGCCGGGGACTTGTTTCAGTCCGGATCGAACCTGCAGGCGGTAACGTTCAACAACGCGGTCAAGCACCTTGAGGTTCTGCGGGAGGCCGGAATCCCGTGCCTGGTGATCGAAGGCAACCATGATCTGCCGCCGTACCGGGCCTATCGGACCCGCTTCGGCTGGGTGAACGCCTTGGCGGAAACCAGCCGCCTGGTGTACCTGCTGGATGCCACTTCGCTTGAGGCCGGTGGCGAACCTTTGCTGGCCGGCGACGAACGTCGCATGGGCCATTGCGCCGAGCCCATCCCGGGCGTGCGCGTATACGGCATTGGCTTCAACGGCGCAGCCACGCGGACGGTGCTGGAACGGTTCGAGGGATTCCTTGCCGAACAGCCTGCCGACGGACCCGACTACACGATTCTGATGTCGCACGCCGGCATCGACGGACGCACGCGGGAGCGAACGTCAAGCAACGTCAGTGTGAGCGGCCTGCGGGGTCTGCGGTCAAGGATCGACTATGTGGCCCTGGGGCACTACCACATGAAGTTCAACGAAGGCAATTGGCTGTTCAATCCCGGCAGCCTGGAGTTGACAAGCCAGGACTTGGCACACGAGGAGGCCGGCGGAATCTATTGGGTGACCGTCGACACGGAGGCTGAACCCAAGCACCGGGTTGACCACCTGGAATGTCCCAGGCGTCCCTTTGTGCACAAGACCTTCAGCCTTGCCCGCACCAATGGTCCGGAGGAGCTCTACAACGAGATCGAGGAATTCCTGATCGGGGAACGGGCCAAGGGCGATCCCGCAGACGACGCCAAGCCGCCAATCCTGAGCATCGCGCTGGTTGGCGCCAGCCGGTTCGAACCGGGGTTGGTGGACACTCACCGCATTGAGGAACTGGGGCGCGGGCTCCTGGAGCCGCTGCTGTGCCGCGTCTCGAATCGCGCCCTGCCGCCCGGAACCGCCGCATTCGACGAAGTCGAGGACATGAGCCGGCGCGACCTTGAGGAGCAGGTGCTGGAAAGCCTGTTTGAATCACATCCCGACTTCGGCCAGGACTTGACCCACTGGACGAATGCAACCCTTGAAGTCATGGATGCCGGTCTCGAAAAGGGAACGGCCGACGACATCTGCGACATTCTGGGCCAAACCCGTGCCGCGATGACAGGCTGAACATGGTCAGGCTGATCCACCTGAAGCTGGAGAACATACGCTCCTACCGAACCGCCGACATCCAATTCAGGGAAGGGGTCAACGCCATCGTCGGCCGCAACGGAGCCGGCAAATCGACGATCCTGCAGGCCATCGGCTATGCCCTGTTCGATTCCCTGGAGGGTCGCAAGCCGGACTTTGTGAGGGAAGGCAGCTCGTCCGGATCGATTGCCGTGGGTTTGGCGGAAGACGGGGAGGGCTCGTCCTACGAGGTCGTGCGGGAGCTCAGGAAGTCCGGTTCCGCGGACTGGTTCGTGTTCGATCTGGCGCGCGATGTTGAAGTGTGCCGGGGCAGCCAGGACGTGCGGTTCTTCGTGCAGGACCTGTGCCAAACCCGGATTGACTTGGAACTGCTGTACACGGGCATCATCGGGATTCAACAGGGGGAGTTCGCACGTCCCTTCAGGTTGACCAGGGCCCCCCGCCAGGCCCATTTCAGTCCCCTCCTTGAAGTGGAGAAGTACAAGGAGGCGTTCACGCGCCTGGGACAGGCCAATGGTCCCAAAGGGGTGATCAGGAACCAAATCAACGAACTTGCCACCGAGATCGCCCGGTGGGAAGTACGGCTTGAGAACCGGGAAGCCCTGGAACTGGAACAGCAGGCACTTTCCCGGACCCAGACCAACCTCGCGGAGGAAGCGGAGACAATCCAGCATCGCCTGCGGACGCTGACCGGGATCTCCAAGGAATTCGAACTGGCGAAGCGCGAGCTGGAGGAGGCCAAGGACCGGCATGGGCAGGCCCAACACGAACTGATGGCAATTCACCAACAGCTGGAGACTGCCGGCGAGGAACGTCGCCTCAGCACCGATGCCCTGCAGATTGTCGAAGCCAATCGAGACGGGCACGACCGATACCTGGAGACCCAGGAGATGCTTGACCGGCTGACACACGACCTGAGAACCATGAGGGATCTCTCGCGGCGAAAGGATCTGCTGGACGAACGGCGCGGTGCCTGCCAAGATCAACTGGCACGGAAGTGCAGCCAACTCCGACACCTCGACGAATTGTCGAACCGGCAATCCCGGCTGGCCGACGCGGCCCTGCAATACGAAGACCTGGACCGGGAACGCATTGCCCTGGAACACCGGATTGCCTCGACGGCCGACCTGCGGCAGGCCGGTTCCCGGGCACAAGACGAAGTGGGCCACAGGCAGTCCCACGTCGAAGAACTGACATCGGGTCTGGATGCGAGGCGGCAGGCCCTGGCCGAAGTGCAGACCCTGGAGGAAACACGGGATGGGTTGGCCGAACAAACCCGCCGACTGCAACAGCAGTCGGAGCTTGCCGACCATCGCCTTGCACAAATCCACCAGCAACTCTCCATGCTGAAGGCGCCTGACGACCAGGCGGAGGAACCGGTCCACCTGTGTCCCGTCTGCAACCAGCCGATCGAGGAGGCTCTTTGGCTGGACCTGGTGGCCGAAGCCGAGGTGGAGGAGCAGGATCTGCAAGGCCAGGTGTCCCGACTGGCCCGGGAACTGGCGGACAACCGACAGGATGCGCGGCGAGCCGAAACGGAACTTGATCGCCTCCAAACCACCATGGCCGGGATGCCGGGCGAGACGGAACTGTTGCAGGCGCAATCGGACCTGAAGATGGCCCGGCACGAACTTCACCGGGTTGAGACGCAGTTGACGGAGCGCGCGGAACAGGAGCAACAGCTTCAGGTGATCAAGGCGGAGCTGGCCAACCTTGGAGATGATTGGACTGCTTACCAGGACAACCAGAGGCAGATCGACGCACGCGGCGAAATCGAAGCCGAAACCACCGGCCTGAAGGCGAACATCGCCTCGCTTGATGCCGAATTGCTGTTGCTGGAAACGGAATTGGCCCCTTTGTCAGGCCTCGAGGAAAAGGAAGCTTCCTTGACCGCGACCCTGGGTACAACCCGCCAAGCCTACGAAGACGTTCTGAAGCATGAAAGGGCCGCGGCACAGAAGCCGGCACGCGAGACACGGCACCGTGAACTGAAGGCACAGGCGGAGGCACAGGAAGCCCGTCTCGCAGTGGCTGCCTCCGAGCTCGACAGTTGTACGGTTGCCTACGATGAATACGCCCATGTTGCGCACCAGGCGGAGGTGCGGCAGCAGGAATTGGATGCCCGGGATCGTCGGACACGTCTGGAGGAGGCCCACCAACGACTGGACGTGCTGGACGCGCACCTGAAGGAATTGAAGGCCCTCGATGACCGCCTGGCCGCCCAACGGGCCGAGCATGCCGCCTGGGAACAACGCGAATCCGACCTGGAGGCCATGCGCCACGCCATTCGGGACATGCAACCCCTGATGACCCGGATATTGAACCGGCGCATCAGCCAAGGGGCAAACGCCATCCACCAGGAACTCACCAACTCCGCAACCGCCGAACTGACCTGGGGCGAGACCTTCGACATCACCCTCAAGGTCCTGGGACGCGAGCGCGCCTTCAGCCAGTTGTCGGGCGGCGAGCAGATGACGGCAGCCCTGGCCGTCAATCTGGCCATGCTGCAGGAACTAAGCACGGTCGGTTTCGCCTTCTTCGACGAACCGACCGCCAACCTCGACGAGGACCGCCGGGCGGAACTGGCGGCGCGCCTGAACACCACCCGGCAAGTACCCCAGCTGATTGTCATCAGCCACGACGATACGTTCGAGGCCCGGGTGGACCACGTGATACGCGTGGCGAAATCCGGCAACGACAGTGAAATCCGGGCTCAGGATGCCTGAAGCCACCCCCTGAACTCAGCGGTTCAGGTACCGAATCAGGTCCCGCAGCAACGCGGCCTGCTCCGGGGCGGGGGCGGTGCCCGCCAAGCGGGCGCGCGCCGCGCCGATGTCGCTCTGAACCTGGCGGCACAGCTCCTCAACATCGGAGAAACGGGTTTCGTCCCGCAGCCGGGACACGAACTCCACGGCAATCCGCTGCTCATAGAGGTTGCCGTCCTCGCCTGCCGGCGGGAAGTCCAGCAAGTGCGATTCAACCCTGAACTCGGTCCCGTCGAAGGTGGGCCGGTACCCGATGTTGGTCACGCTGGGATACGCGCGCACCGGGTGGGGCACCCAGCTGCGCGTGGCGTAAACACCGGTCTTGGGATACAGGCGATCGGGAATCGGTTGCAGGTTGGCAGTGGGGAAGCCCAGCCTGCGCGCCAGCTTCACCCCCTCGACCACGATGCCGGCTACGAAGGGACTGCGCCCCAAGTGCTGCGCGGTTCGCTCCACGTCGCCGCGCTGCAGCAGATCCCTGATGGTGCCGCTGCGCACAACGGCCCCGTCGCGCCGCACGTCCGGGACGGTCGTGACCTCGAACCCCAGTGTGTGCCCCAGTTTCCGCAATGTACCGGGTGTGCCTGTGCGGTCCCTGCCCAACGCGAAATCCTCTCCGATGACCAGCTCCGCCATCCGCAGGTGCCGGACCAGCAGGCCCACGAACTCCTCCGCGGACAGCTCCGCGGTATGCCGGTCGAACGTTTGCACCACACAGTGATCCGCCCCCTGCTGACGAGCCAGGAGGACCCGTTCCTCGGGCGAAGACAGCATCTTCAGGCCACCGTCCGGATTGAAGTAGACGGTGGGCAGGGGGTCGAAGGTGATGGCCACCAGCAGGGCATTGGCCACGTCGGGTTGTTCCTGCAACCGGGCGCGACGCCGTACCCCTTCGGCGAAAATGCCGCAGTGGCCGATGTGCATTCCGTCAAACTTGCCGATGACCACGATGGATGGCCGGTCAAGCGACAGGGAGCGCACATCCCGCACATGGGAAACGCCGGAAAGATCCATGAATCAGACGCAGGACATGGGTGAGCAGGGATTCAAACAGCCGCCAGCCATTTGCGCGTCCGGAACCTCATCGGCCGGGCCCCCGCGGCCTGCGTGCACCACACCACACCAAGCGTTCGGTGCTCGGTGTCCACGGCCAATGCCAATTCGCCCGCCCGCAGCTGGATGGGTACGCCCGGCGCCTCCACCTCCCTGCCTTGGCCGAACCGCAGCCCCATGTCCGCATCGCAAACCAGGCGCGGCCAGGCCAGGCCGGCACCGGCATCGGCAAGTTCCGGCAGTGGGGAATCCCCCTCCAGTTCGACCAGCGGAATCGCATCCGCGACCCTGAGCGAGCCCAGGGAAACCCGACGCAGGGACACTACGGTCCCTCCGACCCCCAGCGCCAGCCCCATGTCGCGGGCCAGGCTGCGAATGTAGGTTCCGGCCGAACAGGTCACCATGAATTCACAGCATCCGTCCTGCACCGGCGACACCGCCTCCAAGGCGGCCACATGAACAGTCTGGGGCTGCAATTCGGCCAGGCCGCCCGCGCGGGCGATGCGATGGGCCCTTTGACCGTCGATGTGCTTTGCCGAAAAGGCGGGAGGAATCTGTTCAATCCATCCGGTGAACTTCGGCATGAGCGCCGCCAAACGGGATTCGGTGACCGCCGACGCCGGCAATTCCTCCAGAGGAGTGCCGGTAATGTCGTCCGTATCCGTGCGCAGGCCGAAGCGGAACACGGTACGGTAGGTCTTGGGCTGACCCTGATAGTACTCGGCCAGCCGGGTCGCCCGACCCAGACAGATCACCAGCAGACCACTCGCGAAGGGATCCAAGGTACCCGTGTGGCCCACGCGCCGGATGCCGAAGCGCCGACGTACCCGTTGCACCGCATCGTGGCTCGTCGGCAGCCGGTCGGGCTGCCCCGCAAAAATCGGGGGATCGCCCAGCCCGGGCTTGTCCAGCAACAGCAGACCGGATGGTTCACCCAGCATGACAGATTGCCTGGCCGGCCCGACCAGCGGCAACTATGAGCCACCGACCGGCAGCCCCAGGACCTGGTCCTTGATCCGGGCAATCACTTCCGGCACAACGACATCGAGGGAACCGGCGAGTTTGCAGCCCGCAGCCAGCTGGTGCCCCCCACCACCCAGATCCAGGGCCAGTCGGCTGACGTCCAGGTCCGGGTCGCAACGCAGGCTGCACTTGACCTCGGTCTGTCCGTCATCCAACTCCGCTTCCCTAAACAGAACCGCCACGCGCGCCTCGTCGACTTCGGCCAGGCGCTGGATGATGCCGCGCGTCTTGAGGCGCTCCCCCCGCGGTCCGGTAGCCTGGTCGCTGGTCATGCCGACCCAGAGGACCCCGTTGTCCAGTTGCATGCGGGACAGCAGCAGGCTCTGCAGTTGAAGTTCGTCGCGGGTGATGAACCCCAAGGTGCGCGACACGACATACTGGAAGTCGTAGCTGTCGGGCCCCATCACTTTCATGACTTCCCGCATGAAGGTCTGATCCACACCCTTGATGCGGAAACAGAGTGAATCGGTAAGCATGCCCACCAACAGGCACTTCTTGGCGTTGGCGGACAGCGGCCGGCCCAGGGTCTCTGCCAACTGCAGGACCAGATTGCAGGTGGACAGACACGATGCATCGACCCAGTTGAGGCCCGGCGTCCCAAACTGTTCATTGGTCGGATGATGATCAATCACGAGCCAGGGCAGTTGCTTCAACCGTTCCAGATCCTGAAACCCGCCAATGCGATCGACACTGGAACAATCCGCAATGACCACCAGGTCGAACGATCCCTGGATGCGATCCGGCGTGCGGACGCCCTGATACCCCGGCAGGAACCGGTACGTCTGGTCCGGGGGGCCGTCGATCCCGGTCACCACCTGCTTGCCGGCCGCCTCGAGAATCCAACGCAGGGCCAGCAGGCTGCCATATGCATCCCCGTCCGGTTCCCGGTGTGCCAGGCACAGAATGCGGTCCGCTTCGGCCAGCACGGCGGGCACTTGCCTAGGCATCATCGTCGGCATGATCCAGGTCCAGACTGTCCAGCAAGTCCAGGACGCGCCGAGCCGACCGCGCATCCCGATCGTAATCAAAGCGCAGATCCGGCACCCGCTGCATTACTTGGCGCTCCGCCAGTTCCCGCCGGCACCAGCCCCGCGAGCGGCGCAGTGCCTGGAGAACGTTCTCCTCCGAAACCGCTTCGTCGTCATGGGTCACCTTGACCCTGATGATGCGCCGATCCCGCGAGAGCTCAACCCCGCGGACCCGTACGGTTTCCAGAGCCGGATCCTGAAGTTCCTGCTCCACCAAGGCCACGATCTCGGAGCGCACGAGCCCGGCCAGTCGGGCTTGGCGAATGGTCGGCATCAGGCAACGGGAGTCTGGCGCTCCTCGTACACTTCAATCAGATCGCCGTCGCGGAAGCTGTCGACATCCTCCAGCCGGATGCCGCAATCCTGTCCGGACTGCACGGTGTCCACCCGGTCGCGGAAGCGTCGCAGCTCCGTCACCCGCGTCAGCCGCTCGGGCTGTCCGGGGCGCAGGAACTTGACCAGCGCATTGCTGCGGACAATCCCGTCGATCACAATGCAGCCGGCAGCCACGCCGCCCTTGACCGGAAACTCCTGGCGAACCTGGGCCTGGCCAATCACGACCTCTTCGAACTTGGGCGCCAGCATGCCGTTCAGGGCCTTCTCAACATCCTCGATCAGTTGGTAGATGATGTTATAGGTTCGGATGTCCACTCCCGACATGCGGGCCCGTTGTTCCGCAGTCGGTTCGGAGGATACGTTGAAGCCCAGAATCACGACGGGCACCGTGCTGGCCTCCGCCAGCATCACGTCGTTTTCGGTCACGTTGCCCACGGCCGACCGGAGCACTTCGATCTGGACCTCGGGGTGGTTGATCCCCTGTAGCGACGACTCGACCGGATCCAGGCTGCCCTGGACGTCCGCCTTGACCACAACCTGCAACTTCTTGACATCCTCGTCGTCGCCTTTTTCCAGCAGGGCCATCAGATCCTCAAGGGTCTGAGGCTGGACCGTCTCGTCCGGCCGGACGCTCTGGCGTTCGGCGATGCGGCTGTTGATCAGTTGCACAGCCTTCTTCTTGCTGCCGACAACATTGAACATCTCGCCGGCTTCCGGTGGATCCGAGATCCCCAAAACCTGAACCGGAGCCGAGGGACCGGCTTCCTTGATGCGCACACCGTCCTGATCGGACATGGCCTTGATGCGCCCCCAGGTCTCGCCGACGACCACGGTGTCGCCCTGCCGCAGGGTGCCGTTCTGCACCAGGACATTCGTGGTAATGCCTTGCTGGCGATCGACATGGGCCTCGAGTACCGTGCCGGCCACCTGTCCCTTGGGATTGGCCGTCGGAGCCAGATCATCCGTCATCAGAAGGATGGTGTCCAGAAGGTCGTCGACGTTGTCTCCGTTGAGGGCACTGACGGGGATCATGTGCACGTCGCCGCCCCAGTCGGCCGGCGTAAGACCGGTATTGGACAACTGGGACATAACGTTGTTGACATTGGCGTTGGGCCGGTCGACCTTGTTTACGGCCACAATAATGGGCACCTTGGCCGCTCGGGCGTGATCGATGGCTTCCTGGGTCTGGGGCATCAGGCCATCGTCGGCCGCCACCACCAGAATGACCAGGTCCGTCACCTCCGCACCGCGGGCGCGCATCTGTGTAAACGCCTGGTGACCGGGAGTATCAATGAAGGTGATGCAGACTTCCTCGTCGTCGGAGGGATGGACCACCTGATAGGCGCCGATGCTTTGCGTGATGCCGCCCGCTTCCGTATCCACCACACTGGACTTGCGAATGGCGTCCAGGAGCGTGGTCTTGCCGTGGTCCACATGTCCCAGTACGGTTACCACGAGCGGACGCGGCTCAAGGCAGTCTTCTGCCTCGGCCGCCCAAATGTCCTGCATCCGGCTGCGTACCTGGTGGCTGACGGCAGGAACGGGTTCGTCCGCAGGTGCCTCCTCCTCCGACGGCTCCACGGCATCGTCTCCGTGGGCCCGGAGCTCAATGCCCAGCTCCTCGCACACCAGCGTTGCCAGATCCCAGTCAATCTCGGCCGAAATCGGCTTGTATTGGCCATAGTAGACAAGAACCTTCAACAAATCCATGGAACTGCGGTTCACCGCGCCCGCCAGGTCCTGGACCACAATCGGACCTTCGTCCAAGTAGACGACTTCCATTTCTTCGCTGTTGGCAGCCAAACCATCGTCGCTCATGCTCTGTTCATCCTTCACTTGCTTCCGCCGACACCCGCAGTCCGAAAACGGCCGCGGGCGATGATGCGTTCCATCGGGCGAGGATCCCTACCCCTCCCCTGAGAGGGCCGGTGTCGCCTCTTCCGCCGGAAGGGAACGGGCCCACTCCTCCAGCCGAAGCCTGTCCGTCGGCGTCAGACTGGTCTTCAGCGCCGTCTCAACCGGCAGCCGGCCCTTGCCCGCACGCGCGCGATCCAACCCCAGGGCCCGCGCCCCACAAGAGCGGCTTGCGTGGATGTAGGCACCGCGACCGTTCATTTTTCCCTTGGGGTCCACCAACACCCCTTCCGGAGTCCGCACCAGCCTGACCAGCGTGCGCTTGGCCTGCACCCGACGACAGGCGATGCACATCCGCTGGGGGTGGCGGCGGGGACGCCGCATTCGTGAATTGGACACCGCCATCCTATTCGTCCATGAGATCTTCATAGCGTCGGGCATCCGGTGAATCCCCGCGCCTTGGTTCCCGCCGCTGGCCACGGCCGCCTGTTTCGGGTTCCTCTTCATCCACGGGGGCCGCCTCCGCTTCCATGTAACCGGCCAGGAGTTCCGCCGGGACCTCAATCTCATCGAGATTGAGTGGACCGCTGCGCCCTTCGGCCTTCCGGCGGGCACGCAGCATGTCGGCGGTCATGGGCGTTGCGGGTTCCTCGGGAACGGCGGATTCCTCAACCTCCGGCTCCGGTTCGTCCTGGCCGGCTTCCTTGCGTTCGGTATATTCCTCGTAGGACATTTCGCTGAGGGCCTTCTGGGCCGCCTGGCGGAAAATGTCGTCGGCATCCTCGCCGGCGGACGGCTCCAGCGACGGCAGCTGCTCCTGCGCCTCCCGCCACTTTTCCTCGAAGGCATCCACCTGCGGCTGGTCGCTGCGCGTACGTTGGAGTGCGTCCTGCAGGATGTCGGGGGCATCCTGTTCCGACAGGCGCTTGGCGGCCAAGTCCAGCGGATCCAGGCCGGGCGCCTGTTTTTCGGCCAGGCGGCGGTTGGCCGTGGCCAGTTCATCGTGCTTCATCATGTTCTGCTGCAGCTCGAACAGATCGATGCCCTCGGCCTGGGCGTCGCTTTCACTCTTGATGTCGATGCGCCACCCGGTCAGGCGGGCGGCCAGCCGTGCATTCTGCCCGGACTTGCCGATGGCCAAACTCAGCTGGTCGTCGGCCGCAACCACCGTGGCCGTCGGGTGCTCGCCTTCCTCGTGCAGGATGACGCCGGTCGCCTTGGCGGGACTGATGGCATTGACGATGAACGTGTGCGGCTCATCGCTCCACTCCACCACATCGATGCGCTCGCCGGCCAACTCGTTGACAATGTTCTTGATGCGACTGCCCTTCATGCCGACGCAGGCACCGACAGCGTCGATGTGTTCAATCGTGGCAATGACGGCCACCTTGCTGCGCGCGCCCGGTTCGCGCACGATGTTCTTGATCTCGATGGTCCCTTCGCGCAGTTCCGGGATTTCCTGCTCCAGAAGCCGGCGCAACAGGTTGCGGTGCGTGCGGCTGAGCTTGACATAGGGACCGCGGTTGTCCTTCTCCACCCGTTCCACGTACAGCTTGACGTAGTCGCCGCGCCGCAACCGGTCGTTGGGGATTTGCTCGTCGCGCTTGAGCACGAACTCCGAACGGTCATTCATGGTTACGGCCACGGTCTTGGCGTGGGCATCCACGCTGCGCACCTGGGCACTGACGACCTCGCCCACCCGGTCCTTGAACATCTGGTAGATGATGTCCCGCTCCGCTTCCCGGATCCGTTGCAGGATGACCTGCTTGGCGGTCTGCACGGCAACCCGGCTGATGTCCTCCGGATAGAACTCAATGCGCACCAGGTCCCCGATTTCCACCTCGCCGTAGGCCTGGGCATCCGACTCGCTAATCATGGTCCTGTCATCGAACAGGCCGTCAGTCAATTCGTCGTCGCCGATCACTTCCTTCTCGGCGAACATTTGGAACTCGCCGGTGTGGCGATCCATGCTGGCGACAACGTTCGACAGCACGCCATCCTTGTTCTTGTAGGTGGACACGAGGGCGGCCTCGATCGCCTCGAAAATGATGTTGGCATCCAGGCCCCGCTCGGCGGCAACGGCCTTGATTCCGGCTACCAGTTCCTTGTTCATCGCCTTCCTGCTTCCCCGGCTGTGAACCAGCCTTCGCGAAACACCCTCTTACAAAGAAAAAGCGGGAGAACTCCCCCACTTGCAGCATCTATCAACTCCGGACAGCCCGAAAGCCAACCGGCCGGGTGCAGTTTTTTGGCGGGCAGGACCGAAATCCCTGGCTCGCCGGGGTACACCCGCAGACTGATTATAGCACCGCTCTCCAAGCCTTATGACAATCCGGCCAATCTGTGATGATCCGGCCGGTGTGCCTGCTTGGTTACGCCCTGCGGCTACCCCGCGTTCCATGGGGCAAGTCGGTATTTCGTCCATTCCGGGCACATGCCCGGCTCGACCGCCCGGGATCCAGCCCGGCTACGCCGTTCCCGGCAACACCCTGATCAGAACGAACCCCACAGCCAGACACCAGGCTGCAAACACCCACAGCGTGCGGTGCCGCAGATAGGCCAGCAGGACCTTGATGGCCAGCCATCCGGCTGCCGCACTGGCCAGGAAACCAACGGCCAGGGCAGCGATCAGGGCCAAACCCTCGCCGGTCGCCGTCAAGTCCCCACCCAGAAGTTCCTTGGCCCCCGCGGCCGCGATGACGGGCGCGCCCAGCAGAAAGGCGAAACGGGCGGCACCGGCCCTGTCCAAGGCCAGAAGCCGTCCCGTTGCCATCACGGTGCCGCTGCGGCTAACACCGGGGATGAGGGCCACGGCCTGCGCCAGGCCCATGGCTGCGGCATCCTTCCAGCCCATCTCCTCGATGTAGCGCGTGTGTTCCCGGCGCCAGGCCACCAGTTCGCCTCCGCCAAGCAGGCATGCGGTCCCGATCAATCCCCAAGCCGCCAGGACCGGTTTGTCCAACATGTCCGAGATGAAGGGTTCCACCACCAGACCGGCAATGCCGGCCGGGATCGTCGCCAGCAGGAGGAACCATCCGTCCCTGGCTGCGTAGTCAACCATGCGTCGCTCGCGCAGCGAGCGGAACATCCCGGCCAGGATCGCCGCCATGTCCTTGCGATAGGCCAGAACCAGGGCCGTCAAGGTCCCCAGGTGCAGCACGGTCAGCATGAGCAGGGACGGTGTTGGCCAACCGAGGAGGGCAGGTAGCAGCACGAGGTGCCCGCTGCTGGAAACCGGTACAAATTCGGTCAGGCCCTGGACAAGGCCCAGAATCAGGGCCTGTACAAGCTCATGGTCAAGAAATTCGGGCATGGTTCCCGCCTACCGGTGCCTGCTTTCCTGACTGGCCAGCCACAGACGGCGCTGCACGTGCCGGGCAGCCTGGTCCGCAATGCGGTAGCGGCCATGGAACTCTGCGCGAAACGCGTCCAGGTCTCCGCGACCGATGGCATCCCGCAGGTCCTGCATCAGCGTCTGCATAAAGAAGACATTGTGCAGCGTACACAGCCGCAAGGCGGAGACTTCGCGGCACCGGACAAGATGGTGAAGGTAGGCCCGCGAGCAGGTACGGCAGGTGTAGCAGCGGCAATCGTCTTGGATAGGGGCGGCATCCTCGGCGTGGACAGCGTTGCGCAGGTTGAGGCGTCCCTCGGGATGCAGAACCGCGCCGTTGCGCGCCAGCCGGGTCGGCATCACGCTGTCGAACAAGTCAACGCCGAGCCAAACCGCCTCGACCACGTCCTCCGGGGCCCCCACACCCATCAGATAGCGCGGCCGGTCCTCGGGCAGGGCCGGACAGGTGAACGTCAGGGTGCGGTACATCTCCTCCTTGGTCTCGCCCACGGCCAACCCGCCGATGGCGTAGCCGGCAAAATCCATGGCCGCCAGAGTCGCCGCACTGCGCAGACGCAGATCCTCGAACACGCCGCCCTGGACAATGCCGAACAAGGCCTGGTCCGGCCGCCTGTGGGCCGCACGGCACTGATGGGCCCAGCGGTGGGTCACCTCGAGGGCGTGCAGCAGGCCGTCGCGGTCCCGCGGGTCCGCACACTCGTCCAGCACCATGGCTATATCGGAACCCAGGGCTTCCTGGATTTCCACGGCCAGTTCCGGGGTGTACCGCACCGTCCGACCGTCCAGGTGGGACTTGAATACAACGGCATCGTCCTCAACCCGGCGCTGGTGGGCCAGGCTGAACACCTGGAATCCGCCCGAATCGGTCAGTACGGAACCGGACCAGCCCATGAACCGGTGCAACCCGCCCAACTCCGAGATGCGCAGGTGCCCCGGTCGCAGAAACAGATGGTAGGCGTTGGCCAGAAGCCAACGCGTTCCGGTTGCGGCCACGTCCCGCATGTCCAGGGTCTTGACCGCGGCCTGGGTCGCGACCGGCGCCCAAGCCGGGGTCTCCACGGCCCCGTGGACCGTTTCCAGCCGGCCGCGCCGGGCCTGTCCACACGTGGCCAGGACCTGGAAGGGCACCCTAAAGGTCACCGGTTTTGTAGGTCTTGCACAGCTGTCCTTCCGGCCCATTGTTCAACTTTGCCGACTATGCCAATTTATACTTGATCAGCCCGTTTGCCGCGCCAATGCGAGGAAAGTGCCAGAGTGCTTGAGGAAATCCAACGCCAGCGCAGGCGTTTCAACCGCGCCTACGAAGTGTTGAACCAACTTCCGTTCCCGGATGTGACCTGCGACGAGTTGAGAGACCTGCACAACGATGTCAGCGAATACGATGTCAGCACCATCAAGTTCATTCAGGAGCACGGCAGCAGTCCTCCGATGCCGCTGGAAGAGGATGCAGGCCTGAGCGATTCCCTGTCGAATTTCAAGGCCCGACTGCCGGCCGAGATCGAAGGCCGGAGGGATCTGCTCGCCTACAAGCGCAAGGTTGACTCGTTGATCAGGGAATACAATCGGCTCTCCAGCCTGTTGACCGAGGCCGGTTGACGCTAGTCGGACCGTCCGGCAGCGCGTTCACGCAAGCCGGGTGTTGAGTACCGTCCATCACGCCTGCATCAAGGCCACGCAGGCCTCCCGCCGGCAACAGCCCGGCGGATGATCCATGACGAATCCGGTCGCCTGCATGAAGGCATAGCAGACAGTTGGCCCCGTGAACGTGAAACCGGCCTTCTTCAGGGCCCGCGACATCGCCTCCGCCTCCGGCGAGGTGGTGGGGCAGGAGCCGTCAATCAAGGATTGCCCGCCCGTCCAGCGAAACAACCATGGGCGAAAGGCCCCCTCGCGTTCCACAAGATCCAGGTAGGCCCGTGCGTTGTTAACGGCTGCGTGTATTTTGGCGCGGTTGCGAACTATCCCCGCATTGTCCATGAGTTCCGCAATCCGCCGCTCGTCGTAACGGGCCATCCTGACCGGATCAAAGCCGTCGAACGCTTCCAGGAAGGCCGGCCGCTTGTCAAGGATCACGCGCCAGGACAGGCCTGCCTGGAAGGTGTCCAGGATGAGCTTGCCGAAGAGGGCCACGTCGTCGTGCACCGGCACGCCCCACTCCTCATCGTGGTACGCCCGCAGGCTGGCACTGGCATTTGCCCATGTGCAACGCGGGACGGCATCCGGGCCGACCGACACCAAATCCTTCATGTGGTGGCACCCCGCCCTCCAACTCCGGTCACCATGGCTACGCCTCCCAGTGTCAATGCGACCCCGGCCAAGGTGGCCGGAGTCGGGGATTCCGAGAACAGCACCGCGCCCAGCACCACGGCGAACACGACTTCCTGCATGGCAATCAGGTTGACCACCGTCGCGCTGGTCAGGCGCAGGGCCGCGTTGTAGAGGGTGTGGCCCGCAGCCATGGGCAACAACCCGGACCCGACCACGCTTGCCCAGGCGGCACCCGACACGGATCCCGGCACAAAGGCAACGGCTGCGAACGGCAGAGCCATCGCTCCTGCCACCAGGTATACGCTGCCGGCGTAGGCCAGCAAACCCATGTCCGCCCCGCGCCGGCGTCCCGCCAGCGAATAGAAAGCAAAGGTAATCGCGCACACCACGGCCCAGGCATCCCCAATCAGCATCCCGGGCGAGAGCATCGGTTCAAAACCGGTCAACATCACCAAGCCGGCCAGGGCAAGCCCCACCCCGAGCCATTGCAGGCGGGACAACGCTTCCCCAAACAGCAACCAGGACAGAACCGCAATCACCGGCACCGACAAATAGACCAGCGTGATGGCGTGGGCCAGCGACGTGCGGTCGATGGCCGCCACATAACTGAGGAAATGAACACTCAGGCACGCGCCCGAGAACGTAATCAGTCGCCAGTTCCGCTTGAGTTGGAACGACTCCCGGCGCAGGACCGCCACCGCCAAGACCACGGCCCCGCCGATGATCAGCCGACCGCCGGCCACCAAGCCCTCGGGCAATTCGGTAACGGCAACCCTGGCCAGCACCGGGCTGGTGCTGAACACGAGCGCCGCCGCCGCGGCATACACCACTCCCTTCGGCCTGGAATCAGGCATCGGGCGGTGTGGTTACATTGGGGAGTCGGCTCGGGCTAAAAACCTGTGTTAAAGACCGATGCGACGCCTCCCAGCACCATGCTGGCAATGATCAGCACGGCCGCCACCGTCATCGCGATCTGGCCCTTGGTCAACTTCTGCTGTCTCTTTTTCACGGCGATGTCCCGAATGGAGGTCCCGCACCCGGCCAGGCGAACGGAAATGGCACGCCGGACCAAGGTCAGTGTAACGCAATTGCGGTTGGCACAGGCCCGGCCGAAGCTCCCCCTCCGGCGGCAACGTTCCCGCCAACCGGCCCAACACATATACTAGGACCCGTATATTGTGTTCCGTCGCCGTCAGGGTTTGAACTTGCAACCCAGCGAATCGCGCGCACCCATCTACATCGGCAACTGCCTGTTCCTGGCCGGCACCGTCATGGTGCTGTACTTGGGATTGGCGGTGGCCCCGTTCACCCCGGAAGGACAAGACGATGTCCAAGCCATCGCGCTGATGTTCCTTGGCCTGTTCATGACCGTCGGCGGCCTCGGTACCCTGCTTGCCCACAAGTTGCATCAGCAATGGCCGGGCCTGCGAGGCCGAGGATCCCGCGACGTTTCCATGCGCCAGGGACTGTTGTTGGGCCTGGCCGTCTGCCTGATGGGCATCATGGCACTGTTCGACCTGCTTGACTTTGCCGTCGCCGGCTCCATTCTCTTCCTGCTCGGACTGTTGGAAACGTTTCTGCAAAACCGGACCGAGACAACCTGACGCCCTGCCGATTCGACAATGGTCCGGCTCCCACACTTGAACAGGCACACCTGCGCATGAACGCCGCCATGGACCCGCTATCACCGGCCAGTATTCCGGACCTCCTGGAACAACTGGGCATGTCGTCGTCCAGCTGGCAATACACAACGGCGGAGGTCCTTGCGGCGCGGTGGTTCCCCCATACCGACGCGGCGATCCCGCTGGTCGTCGACAAAGTCCGACCGGAGCAATCGCAGCCAGTGGTTGCGGCCCTCGCGCGGGCGTATCCGGCCGGGCATGGGGTGTGGATCATGTCGCACGATGCTTTCGGCAACGAATGCCGGCCAACCCGGCACAGCCTTGAGGAGGTTGGGAAGGCGATGCGCGTTGGCAGCCCCCACACCCTGTTGGTTCCTCCGCTGGCCGAGGAATGCAGCCTGACCCAACTGCCCAACATTCTGGCCCGACTACGGGCACCGGACGGATGCCCCTGGGATCGGGAACAGACCCTGGAGTCGCTGCGGTTTCAGGTGGTGAGCGAAGTTCACGAGGTGATTGAGGCCATCGACCTCCAGGACGACGAGAACCTGGCGGAAGAACTGGGCGACCTGTTGTTGGACACGTTCTTCTTGATCAACATCGGCTACGAAGAGAACCGGTTCCACATGGCCGACGTTCTAGCCGAGATCAGCCGCAAGATGATCCGACGCCATCCGCACGTCTTCGGGGATTCGAAGCTTGAAGACAGCGATTCGGTCCTCAAGGAGTGGGAGCAAATCAAACAAGCCGAGTATCGGGCCAAGGGCAAACAGCGGGGTCCGCTCGACGGCATCGCGAAGGGGTTGCCGGCCCTGGAGGGTGCACGGCTGATGCAGTCGCGCACCCGCAAGGCCGGTGCCGACCCTGATGCCCATGCCGCCAACGTCGATGCCAGCGACACATCGGACGCCGAGCTGGAACTGGGCCAACGCCTTTGGCGTCTAGTGGCCGACGCTACGGAGGCCGGGATCAATCCGGAGGATGCCCTGCGCCGATTCAACGCACTGTACCGTCAGTCCGTGCAAAGTTCCGAACCGGTGGATGGACTCCATACCGACAATTCACAAGGGTCCGCGGGCAACGCGGCGTGATTCGGCAGCAGTTGCCGGAAGTCTCCGGTCGGCAGCTGATCCCTGTGTTACCCTAGCGCGCATGCGCCTGTAGCTCAGTGGATTAGAGCACTGGTCTTCGGAACCAGGTGTCGGGGGTTCGAATCCCTCCAGGCGTGCTCCCTACCGTGCGGCGACCACGGCACCGCCTCTTTCCGGCCCTGTCGCGCCGGTTTGGTGTGAGATTCGGCCGTGTTGTCCACCCTCAGCCAGAGTTCGTCGGCAGGACGCCCACCAGTGCTGGTACTGGTCAACGGTCCGCCGTGTGCCGGAAAGTCGCACCTGACCGATGTATTGGCGGAGTCCACATCCCTACCTATCCTGACCAAGGACATGATCAAGGAGACGGTATACGACACAGCGGGATGGGCGGACAGGGACTGGTCGCGCCGTCTGGGGACAGCAGCCGCGGCCCTACTTTGGATGTTCGCGCGCAGTCTGCTCAGCCAAGGCCAGGACTGTTTGATTGAGGCCAACTTCCGGGCCGGTCTCGCTGCGAATGAACTAACCCGACTGACTTCGGACCTGAAGTTCACATCGGCTCAGATCTTCGTGACCGCGGCACCGTCGGTACTCGCAGAACGGTTCCGGACACGGGCGAGGTTGCGGACGCGCCATCCTGGCCATCTCGATGCCGAACTCCAGCACGAGTACTCTGAACGGAACATCCCGCAGGATCAACTGCGGCCGGTGCCCGGAACCGACCTCGTGCTGACGCTTGACACAACTGAGATCAATCCCGAACACCATGCCAACCACATTGGGATGGTCACTCATTGGCTTAAGCAAATTGGGATTGTTTGCTCATCGGACATGCAGTCTAGCAGTACACCTAATTAATAGCGAAGGACCATTATCGCAAAATATATACAATTATTGTACTGATATTTTTCACTCATCATGGATTGCATGACAGTGCCCGTGGACCTCCTTAAGACCCGTAGATACGCTCTCCACACAACTTTGCGATTGCCCGGGAAACGGTCCATTACCATGGGAATACACTGGACGATCGGAATCCGCAGTTTGGCCACTGTGGCCTTGGCCGCGGTCTTCGCATTCGTCATCTCCGCGGCCGTGAACGCGCAGCACGAGGTCGATTCCACAGTTGATACTGCTGTTGTCACCGGGCCCGAAGGGACGTGTGAGTTCCATCGGAGCGGTACCGCAGTCGTGGCATTCGTCACAACCCCCGATCCGCGTCCTACAGAGCGTATCGAAATCTACTGCCACGTGCCCGAAGGGTTCCGTCCCATGACGCGGGTCCGAAGTGAAGTCGCGGCGTATGTCGGTCACCCGCGGACCGAAGAAGCTGCAAGAGCCAACGTGATCGAATATGTCTGGGTTGATCCGGATGGTTCTATCGCGAATGTTGGCGGCGGATTGGAATCAACGGTAGACGTGGTTACGGACGGAATCAGCTTCGAGTTGGACTGGTTTACTGCAACCGATACCTTGGACGGCACCTTCGCCAACCTTATAGAACACCACGATGGCCATTTCAATCTCGCACGCGGTGGGACCTTTGTTCACGCACACCTGTCCACGGACCGTTCGCCTGTCCAGTACTGGGCCCGCCAGGCACCAGCAGATCTTTTCCTGGTGCCAGAGGAATTTCGCCCTCACATTCCCATTGTTCGCGCTGTTGAGGGGGTTGCGGTCGACACCCATGGAGCCCCCGTCAACCCGCCGCGCGTCATCGACTTTGAAATCACCGTGACTCCAGACGGTGCGGTGCGGTACCAAGATGGGCCGAATTTGGATGGGGTGGGGTATTTGGCTTATGCACTCGACACCGTCTGGGAAACCGCCATGTCACCCGACCGTGCCGTGCTCGAGGACATCCGGGCCGCGTTCTCAGCCACTACACTAACCAACTGGGGTGTGGACGATTTGCCACTGGCTCAGTGGGAGGGAGTGTCCACTGATGCGTACGGCAGGGTGACGAACCTTGATGTTGCGACAGGTGGCATCAGTCGCCATCTTCCCCGGTCGATTGGGCAGTTGAGCGCGCTGCGGAAGCTGAAATTGGGACTTTTAAATCATGAATTTTCGAGCGTGACAGAATACGGCCCACACCCTAACGCGTTCCTAGTACCTGATTCCCTAGCTGATCTTGCACAGCTAGAGACACTCATCTTGAACGGACAATCCCTGACTGACGGCTTGGTTGTAGCACTGTCCCGGCTGGCGAACCTCAGATGGTTGTCACTCAACGAAACCGGTATCACTGGTCCCCTACCGCCCGAATGGTCCGCATTGCGGCATCTCGAAGTCCTTGATTTATGCCCGGTTAAGGTCAGTGGTCATCTCCCACCCTCATGGGGCGGCATGACGAGTCTGAAAAGACTGAGCATCTGCAGTCCGAACCTGGAAGGTCCATTGCCGGCGGCATGGGCCCAACTGGCGAACCTCAGGTGGTTGTCACTCGGCGGAACTGGAATCACCGGTCCCCTGCCTCCCGAATGGTCCGAACTGGGGCATCTCAAAGTCCTAAGTGTGTACAGCGACAACCCGAGCCTGAAAGGCCCGCTGCCGGCGACATGGGGCCAACTGGCAAACCTCAGGCTGTTGTCACTCAACGGAACCGGCATCTCTGGGCGTCTGCCGCCCGAATGGTCCGCGTTGCGGCATCTCGAAGAGCTTGATTTGTGCGAAACCGGGGTCCGTGGTCATGTCCCACCTTCATGGAGTGGCATGACGAGCCTGGAGCGAGTGGACATCTGCAGTCGCTTTCTGGATGTGGAAGGCCCCTTGCCACCCGAGTGGGGTCGAATGCCTCGGTTGAAAGTGTATTTGGACAGACGTAAGGTGGATTTAACTGCCCGGCGGCAACAGTACTTCAGGGATTTGCTCCGCGTCCATGCCTTGGAGCCGTTCCCGCGTGCGAACCCTTGTCTTGATGGCTACGTCTCCTACGTTTACTACTGCAACCTGAATGGCTGAAATGAACTACCGAAGCCTGGTCATGAACATTTCAATACAGTGGTTGCCGCGGACGCCACCCATTCGATCCGGGCTGCGCGCAGTCCCGGCAAATTGCACACCAGCCCTGGAGAAACGTCGGTTCCACTGTGTTGTTGAACCCTGACGATGACAGATGCCTCTGCCCGATGGCTGGACTCGGTCACACGGCGTAGTGCTGGAACGTCGGCATCCAGTCCCGGTTCATGGCGAACATGTCGTTGACCATGGCCTTGGTCTCCTGCAACGACAGAAGCGACGCGGTCAGCGGATCGTGCGCGATGGCGCGGTAAATCAATGTGGGGTCGCCCGTCAGGATCCCCTCAACCGCCATCTGTTCAATCTGGGCGCTGAGACCGGTCAGCATTGCGCAGGAGGCGGGAAGGCCGCCCACGGCCACTGGTTCCAGCCCCTTCGGACTGGACCAGACCGGAACCTCGACGCAGCAGCCATCGGGCAGGTTGTCCACCAACCCGTGATTCAACACGTTGCCGTTGAACTGGAACGGCGTGCCGCCCGCGCAGGCATCCATGATGTAGGCCGCATACTCGTGGCCGCGTTCCAGTTCGATGGGGGTCTCATCGGCAAACCACGCCTCGGCCTCCGCCTTCCAGGTTTCCGCCCGCTCCGCATACCGGTTCAGAACGTAGGCGTACTCGCCGGGATTCCAGTTGGTGCCGTGGGTGCAGTACTGCTCGATTAGATCGCTCCGTTTCCGGAACCACCAGTTGTACTCGCTGTTGTGGCCGCTGGACTCGGTCACGTAGTAGCCCAGCGCCAGGTACATCTCGTTGCGGACCTGTTCCGTGTTGTAGATCTCCTCGTTCCCGGTGATGGCGGCGTGGATCAGGGGATAGGCATCCTCGCCCTTCCACAGGTACTCCTTGTACCAGGCCATGTGGTTGATTCCGGCACAGGTGTACTGCACGTCCGCCATGTCGGCGCCAATCCACCGGGCCAACATCTCGGCCGTGCCCTGGACGCTGTGGCACAGACCGGTGAGCTGGACATCCGTTTCCTGGGCCAGCGCCTGGCAGATCATGGCCATCGGATTGGTGTAGTTCAGCATGATGGCACCGGGACACAGCCGCTCCATGTCCCGGGCAATGTCCAGCATGACGGGTACGGTTCGGATCGCCCGGAAGATACCCGACGGGCCGCGGGTGTCGCCAATGTTGGTATCCACCCCGTAGTGCATGGGCACTTCGATGTCGTGCCGGAACACGTCGGCACCGCCGACCAGGATCGTCACGATCACAAAGTCCGCATCCTGCAGTGCCTCGGTCCGGTCCCGGGTGGCCGAGACCGTGGCCGGATACCCGCCCATCCGCACGATTTTGCGTACCGCCTTGGCGGCGAAGTCCAGTCTTTCCGGATCAATGTCCATCAGGCACAGATGGGCATGCTCCAGCGTTTCGAACGTCAGGACATCGCGGACCAGCTTGCGCGTGAACCCAAAGCTGCCGGCGCCAATGAACGTGATTTTCATGGTTTGTTCTTTTCCTTGCGCTTGGAACCGGGGTCAAGCCCCGTTGAATTGCGGTAGCCAGCAGGCCTGTCGTTCCAGCATCTCATCCACCATGTGGTGCAGCTGCGGCATCGTGCCCACGGCCGCGGACAGCGGATCCAGCAGCACGGCGTGGTGGACGGCATCCACGCTGCCGGTCAGGGACGCCTCCACCACCATTTCCTGCACGTTGATGTTGGTCCGGTTGAGCCCGGCCAGTTGCGACGGATAATCGTCGACCACACACGGCTGGACGCCGCTGCTGTCCACCAGGCACGGAACTTCCACACAACATCCTTCGGGCAGGCTTGGCATCAGGCCCCGGTTGGGCACATTGCCGTTCACCTTGCACGGCACGTTGGTCTCCATCGCCTCGATGATGTGGACCCCGTACTCGTGGCTCCGCTCCGTCGGCACCGGCTGCTCGGCGATCTCGTCGAACTCGGACTGGAAATGTTCAAGCCGTTGGATGCAACTGCGCAGGTAGCCGCCCGTCCGTCCAAAGTCATACCAGCTCCGCGTGTCGTCCGTGAACTTCGGCGCGAGCTGATGGTCCACCATCGCCTGGTCCTTGCGGAAGTACGGCAGGTACTCGCTGGCGTGGCCGCTGGACTCGGTGACGAAGTAGCCAAAGTGGTTCATCATTTCGACGCGCACCGGCTCCGATCCGTACACATCCTTGCGCAGGACCGCCTCGCGGATCAAGGGATACAGATCCTCGTAGCCGCGCCGGAACTCGGTAAAGAAGGCCTGGTGGTTGATGCCGGCACACTGGAAATTGACGTCCTCAATCGGCACGTCGATCCACTTCGCCAGCATCTCACTGGTGCCCTGGACACTGTGGCAAAGACCGACATGGGGCCTCCCGGCACCCCGATCGATGGCCCAGCAGTTCATCGCCATCGGATTCACGTAGTTGAGGATCATCGCGTCGGGCGCCACGGCGTCCAAATCCCGGCAGAGATCCAGCAGCACCGGAATCGTCCTCAGGGCCCGGAAGACCCCGCCGGGCCCCAAGGTGTCGCCCACGCACTGTTCGATCCCGTACTGCTGCGGAATCTCGATGTCGGTCCGAAAGGCCTCCAACCCGCCGGCCTGGAACGTCGTGATCACATAGTCGGTGCCGCGCACGGCGTCGATGCGCGAGTCGGTGGCCGTGACGGTGGCGCGGGCACCCATGCGGTCGGCAATCGACTGCACGATCGTGTGGGACTGCCGGAGCCGTTCGGGGTCGATGTCCATGAGCCGGATCTCGCAGCCCTCCAGCGACGGCGTCAACAAGAAGTCGCTGCACAGGCGGCGCGTAAACACAAGGCTGCCGGAGCCGATGATGGTGATGGTGGCCATGCTGGCGGTAATCTCCTCTGGGAATCGTTGAATTTGAGTGCTGTCGGGTCGGGGTGATGAACACCCGAGACCTTTGGCCGACGCGGTCCGCGGGCGTCTATAGGGACGCACCCGGGGACTCTGCCACCGACGGAACGCGGTCCGGGACCTGACTTAATGATGCCGTACCGGCATCGCGGTCCTGTCGGAGCTGGAGTTGGGACTCGGCTCCGGGGGTCAGGCGGATTGTGCAACCTTGGCGCGACTGCCGTTGAGCAACGGTTTGAGGAACCTGCCGGTGTAGCTGCGTACGGCCTGGACCACCTGTTCGGGCGTACCTTCCGTGATCACATCGCCGCCGTTGTCGCCGCCTTCCGGTCCCATGTCCACGATCCAGTCGCAGTTCTTGATCACGTCCAGATTGTGTTCGATCACGAGCACCGTGTTGCCCTTGTCCACGAGCGAGTGCAGGACCTGCAGGAGCTTGTTCACGTCCTCGAAGTGCAGGCCGGTCGTCGGCTCGTCCAGGATGTACAGCGTGTTGCCCGTATCCCGCCGGCTCAGTTCCTTGCTCAGCTTGACCCGCTGGGCTTCGCCGCCGGAGAGGGTGGTAGCAGGTTGTCCCAACCGGATATAGCCCAGGCCCACGCTCAACAGCGTGTCCAGGCGCGCCTTGATGCGGGGGATATTGGCAAACAGATCCGCGGCTTCCTCGATGGTCATGTTCAGAACGTCCGAAACCGAATGCCCCCTGAACCGGATCTCCAGGGTCTCGCGGTTGTAGCGGAGGCCCTGACACTCGTCGCACTGAACGTAGACGTTGGGCAGAAACTGCATCTCGATTTCCTCGATGCCGGCCCCCTTGCAGGCTTCGCAACGGCCGCCCGCCACATTGAAGCTGAACCGTCCCGGCTTGTACCCGCGCGCCTTGGCTTCGGGCAGGGAGGCGAACAAGTCCCGCAAGGGACCGAAGAGATCAACGTAGGTGGCCGGATTGCTGCGCGGCGTGCGGCCAATCGGACTCTGATCGATGTCGATCACCTTGTCCAGGTACTGCCAGCCTTCCACATCCTCATGCTTGCCCGGCGCGGTCTTGGCCTTGTACATGGTCTGCGCCAGGAACCGGTAGAGCACATCGTTGACCAGTGTGCTCTTGCCACTGCCGCTCACCCCCGTCACGACCGTAAACGTCCCCAGCGGAAACCGCACCGTTACGTTGTTGAGGTTGTTCTCCGCCGCACCGACCACGCGCAGGTAGGTGCCGTTACCCTTGCGCCGCGAGGATGGCATGTCGATTTGCTTTTCGCCGCGCAGGTACTGCGCCGTCAGACTGCTTGTGTGTGCAATGAACTCGTCCTGCGGCGCGGAACACACGACTTCGCCGCCGTGTTCGCCGGCACCCGGTCCCATATCCACCACCCAGTCGGCCGTGCGGATGGTGTCCTCGTCATGCTCGACTACGACCACGGTGTTGCCCAGATCGCGCATGCCGCACAGGGTGTTCAACAGGCGCTCATTGTCCCGCTGGTGCAGGCCGATGCTTGGTTCGTCGAGGATGTAGAGGACGCCCATCAGTTGGCTGCCGATCTGGGTTGCCAGACGAATGCGCTGCGCCTCACCTCCCGACAGGGTCGCGGCGCGGCGCTCAAGCGACAGGTACTCGAGACCGACGTTGACCATGAACGACAACCGGGCCTGGATCTCCTTGAGCACCTGGCCGCCGATGGCCAGATCACGGGCCGACAGCTGCCCGTTGGAGTGGGGTCCCCGTCCGTTGGACCGCGTCGTGTCGTCCGCGTCGTCGGGCTGCAGATTCTCCACCCAACGCAGGGCGTTGGCCACGGTCAGGCGGGACACCTCCATGATGTTGAGACCGCCGATGGTGACCGCCAGCGAGGCAGCCTTGAGCCGCATGCCGCGGCAGTCGGGGCAGGGACGGAAACTCATCCATCCTTCAAGGCGCTCGCGCACGGAGTCGCTGCCGGTATCCCGGTAGTGCTTGCGCAGACTCGGCACGACTCCGCGGTAGGTCGCCTCGTACTGCCACTCCTTGCCTTCCTTGGTGCGATAGCTGACGACCAGGTTGCGCTCCGGCTTCTCGGGACCCATCACCACCAGATCCTGCTGGCGCTGGCTGAGGGCCCGGTACGGGATGTCGGTCGGGATCCCATGCTTCCGGCAAAAGGCTGCCAGCACGCCGCGCTCCCAGTTCTCCGCCTGCGCCGAGGACTCGTTCTGCCGCTGCCAGGGCCGAATGCACCCGTTGCTCAGCGACAGGTCCTGATCCACAATCAGCCGCAGGTCAAACTCGTTCTGCATGCCGATGCCGTCACAGCGCTCGCAGGCGCCGTGCGGACTGTTGAAGCTGAAGGAACGGGGTTCGATCTCCTCCAGGCTCACGCCGCAGTCGGCGCACGCGAAGTTGCGGCTGAACGATTCCTCCCGCGGATGATCCCGATCGGTCACGTCGCTGAGGATCATGACGCCGTCGCCCAGGTCAAGGCAGGTTTCCACCGAATCCGCCAACCGGTTCTCGTCCTCCTCGTCGGCGGAGATCACCAGGCGATCGACGACCGCCTCAATCGTGTGGTTCTTGTACCGGTCGAGCTCCGGCACTTCCGCCACATCGTAAATCTCGCCGTTGACCCGGACCCGTACATATCCCTGCTGCATCAGCTGCTGCAACTCGCCCGTGTGCCTCCCCTTCCGGTTCCTGATGCGCGGTGCCAGCAACATAAGGCGACTGCCGACCGGGCGCGACCGCAACTGGTCCACAATCTGCTGAGGGGTCTGCTGCGAAATGGCCGCCCCGCACTCGGTGCAGTGCGGCTGCCCGATCCGCGCATAGAGCAAACGCAGGTAGTCGAACACCTCCGTCACCGTGCCGACCGTGGAACGGGGATTGCGGTTGGTGCTCTTCTGGTCGATGGAGATGGCCGGGCTCAAGCCCTCGATCTGGTCGACGTCGGGCTTTTCCAGCAGGCCCAGAAACTGTCGGGCATAGGCGGACAGGGACTCCACGTACCGACGCTGCCCCTCGGCGTAGAGGGTGTCGAAGGCCAGACTGCTCTTGCCGCTGCCGCTGAGGCCGGTAATGACCACAAACTGATCACGCGGCAGCGACACTTCAATGTTCTTGAGGTTGTGTTCCCTGGCGCCGAGTACCGTAATCCTGTCTGTTGCCATCCGTGCATCCCCTGCTGCCGACCGTGCAGTCCCGTCCGTTTGCCAAGCAAGGGCCGTTGCCCTTCCCACGCAGTTGAGCGGCCCGCGCTGCGCTTCGGCGCGGATCGATCTCCCGGACCCGGACAGCCTGCCACACACCAGGCAGTCCGTCAAATATCAACGCTTTTTTGTACGCAAATTTTTCGTCTGAGAAGTTGAGGGGAATATCAGCCGTCGCGCGGCCTCAGCAATCCGTAGTTCCCGTTGTCCCGGCGGTAGACGACATGGATGGCACCGCTGTCCTGGTCCTTGAACAGATGGAAGTCGTGGTTGAGCTGTTCCATGGCCTCCACGGCATCGGCCACGGCCATGGGTTCAACCGTGAAATCCTTCTCCCGAACGATGAGGCCGTCGCCCACGTCTTCGTAGTCCTCGGTGACCGGAGGTGCGGTTTCGACGAACTGTCGAGCCTCCTCCTTCGACATGCGCCGCACATGGCGCCGCCGGCCCTTGAACCGTTCTATCTGCCGTTCCATCTTGTGCACCGCCGCGTCCAGGGCCGCCTTGGCGTCGGGACCCTTGACTTCCGAGCGCAGGATGCGCTTGCGCACATGCATCGTCAATTGAACACGACAGGCCCGTTCGGGTCCAAGCCGATGCCGCCGGTGGATTTCGCAGCGCGACTCCACCGTGCCCGGCAACAGGGCTTCGAGCTTGGCACCCTTGTCCCGAGCCGTTGCCTCAAGCTCCCTCTGCAGGTTGGCAGGGAATCCATGCAGGATGACATCCATGGTATGGGTTGTTATGTTGGGTTGCACTTCAGGCCACCTGGCAAGCGGTGCCCGGAGACCGTATGGCAATTCTACTTCAGATACCGACTTCCGGACGGTGGATACACCGGCAACAAGATCCTGCAGGTGGCCACGGCGGACCAGGCCGTCCGTCGCGGCCGCATCAGTCCTCGTACATCTGCTTGCGGGCTCTGGCCATGCTCCGCTGCGCATCGCGTTGTGCGATGGTGTCGCGCTTGTCGTGTTGCTGCTTGCCCTTGGCCAGGGCCACCACGACCTTGGCCAGACCATGGTTGGAAATGTAGAGGCGCACGGGCACAGTGGTCAAGCCCTTCTGGCCCACATTGGCCGCAATCCGCCGAATCTCACGCTTGTTGAGCAGGAGCTTGCGCGGCCGCATCTCCTCGTGGTTTTCGCGATTGCCGTGGGAGTACGGGGCGATGTGGACATTGTGCAGCCAGGCTTCGCCGTCCCTCACCATGACAAAACCGTCGCCCAGGTTCACCTGGCCCTGCCTGATCGACTTGATCTCCGTCCCCAGCAACTGGATGCCGGCATCGAACTCCTCGATCAGGTGATAGTTGAACCGGGCCCGGCGATTGGTGGCCACGGTCCGCGGACCTACCGGTCCGCGGCCATTCTTGGTGCGGACGGATTTTGCTGCCACGATGCCCCCTCCTCAAGGTCCGCTGGTTGCTGCATCCAACGACTGTACAAGATATAGTTCGGCGACCTGAAGATAGGGATCGGTTTCCGTGTCGCCGGGGAGGACTCCGGCGTCTTCCGGATCCTCATCTGCATCCTCGTTGATCATGGGTACGTCCGGGATCAACCCCTGCCCGTGAATCTCCCATCCGTTGGGGGTGTGCCAAAGGTGGTCGGACACTCGCAGGCGACTTCCGTCGCCCAGTACGAAATCGGTCTGGCCACTGCCGTTGCCGTAGGTGGTTTCACCAATCAGCAAGCCAACGCCGTGATCCTGAACCGCGCCGGCAACCAGTTCACTGGCGCCTGCACTGAAGCGGTCGACGAGTACTGCCAGCGGCATGTCCGATGGCAACGACGCCTCATCCACAGCTTCCAGTTCCGTCCGTGCACCATCGGTATATTCGCCGACGGCAACCAGCCGAGGGCCCGCCAACAGGCCCGACACGCGGACCGCGGCATCGGTTGAGCCACCGGCGGTGCCGCGCAGATCGAGAATCATGGCTGCCACTCCCAAGTCCAACAGATCCGTCAGGGCCACGGCCAGGCCGGCAGCCCCAAGTTCACCGACCGAGTGCATCCTGACGTAACCGATGTTCGACTCTGACCCAAGAACTTCGTGGTCGACGGTGGGGATCTCCACCTCGCGCAAGGTTATGGTTGCATCGAATGCTTCCTCGTCGCGCCGGTAGCCGATCCGCACCTCGGTGTCCGCCGGAGCCGCCAGGCTGGCGAACGCGGCCTCCCGGCCCATCCAGGAAATGGGTTCCCCGTCCACCGACACCACAAGATCTCCGGCGCGCAATCCCGCGTCGGCTGCGGGCAGGCCATCGAAGGTTTGTGTGACCAAAAGCCGTTTGCGGTCGGGCAGCCACTCCAGTCTCGCTCCGATGCCGACGCCCCCCAAGTCGAACTCCTCTGGGCCGGGCAACATCTCATCCGGACGCACAAGGACCGAGTACTGATCGCCGAGTTCCGCCAGGACACCGTCTATCGCCGCCTGGTTCAACACATCCTCCGTCGGAACTTCGCCAATGTATTCCTCCTCCAGAAATTCCAGGGCTTCCTGCAGCACGGTGAACCGATCGGAGGACCGAACGGCGCGTTCGGTGCGGTTCAGTTCCGTCAACGGAACAAGCGATACCCCTTGGCCTTCGCCGGCATCCACCTCCGATCCCGTGTGCTCCACCCCCAGGGCATGACCCGCCATCGCGCCAACTGCCGCCGACACGAACAGGATCATGGTCATTGCAAGCGCAACCACCTTGGTCGGGGCAACCGCCCTCGTCCACTCCACGGAGGTGTTCGGCTCCTCCCGAACCGCATTGGTTTCGAGACCAATGCCCAATCGGCGCAGCATGGGAGTCATGATTCAGCATCCATCTCCAAACGCACGGACCGGCCGCATACGGCCAAATACCGTGTCGGCATCGTCAGGGGCCCCGATCAACCTTCGGTCCGAAGGTCGGACAGGTGCCGGAGTGCCGCCTCAATGTACGGATCGGCATCCTCGTCGGGATCGGCAACTCCGGGCGCTTCATCGGGCTCCATCCGTTCAATCAGCACGTCGGGAACCAGGCCTTCCCCGTTGATGGACCTGCCCTTTGGCGTAAACCAAAGCGAATTGGTGACGCGAATCTGGCTCTCGTCGGCAAGCATGTGGGTCACCTGAACGCTGCCCTTGCCCAGTGTCGGTTCGCCAATCAGGACAGCCCTGCCGTTGTCCTGGAGGGCACCTGCCACCAGTTCGCTGGCACTGGCACTGCTGCGGTTCACCAACACGACCAGCGGCGTATCCCGGGCAAGGACGGCCCGGTGTTGGGCCCGATGTTCCTCCTCCCGCCCGTCACTGTATACCTGGCGCACCACAAGCCCACGACCCGCCAGGAGGCCGGCCACCTCAACCGACTCGTCGAGCAACCCGCCACCGTTGCCGCGCAGATCCAGAATCAAACCTGTCACATCCGCGCTCTCGAAGCCTTCGATGACATCCTCCAGTTTGTCGGCGGCCAATGCGTTGAACGTGTGCAGGCGCACATAGCCGATGCCCGCATCCGGACCAATCAGTTCGTGGCTGGTCGTCGGCATATCGATGGTGGCCCGGATGATGGTCAGTTCGAATTCCTCCGCACCCCGCCGGATGTCCAGTCTCACCGCGGTGTCCACAGGCCCCCGAACCTTCGAGATGGTTCCGGACATGCCGAGTTCGGCCACGGGCTCGCCGTCCACGGCAATCACCAGGTCCCCGGTCACGAGTCCGGCCTCGGCCGCCGGACTGCCGGGAAACGGCTCGGTGATGCGAACCGCCAAGTCCTCTTCGCTCCATTCCACCATGGAACCGATGCCGCCGAACTGGCCGCTGGTATCGCTGGCCTCCAAGGCGGCCTGCTCGGGACGCAGCAACAACGTATACCGATCATCCAGATCCGCCAACACCCCTTCAATGGCGGCTTGGTTAAGCACGTCGTCGCCGGGCAGTTCGCCAATGAACTCCTCTTCCAGGATGGCAACGGCTTCCTCCAGGACATCAAGGTCCGCGGATTGGCGGAACGGGCCGGAATCCGACCATAAGCCGGTAAGCGAAGCCAGCATGCTGCCGGGAATCCCGGTCGGTTGCGCCTTGCCATACAGATAACCACCCACACTTCCGCCAGCGGCGCTCAGCACCGACAAGACCAGCATCAGCACCAATGCACGCCGCCAAGTCCATCGCATACCTGCGTTGGCAGAAGCCCGTTGATTGGTTTGAGCCGCGTGTGGTTTTCCGTCGATCATGTCGTTGCAGGCAGGGAAGGACGCAGTCTCGGTGGGGAAGCGAGTCCGGATGGATTGCAGAGGCCCTTCACATACACCCGGAGGGGAGGCCGAGGGGGAGGCCGAGGTTGCATTCTATTGTGGACAGGGCCGGGAGCAGGTATTTCCTGCACCAAACCGAAGATCAACTGCACTCTGGCCTGTGCCTCAACGCCTGACTATAGCAACTGTGTTGCAAGTCAAGTCCCTGGCATCGTCTGGGGAGGTATCCGCCAAGGTGTCTGGTCTCGCATGACTGCATTGAGGAGGATCAGCAACTTGTGCATGGCGGCGACTAGAGCGACCTTCTTGGGCTTGCCCCAAGTACCAAGGCGGATAATCCTCATTGGCCCGGATCAAGTGTCATTCGATGCGAATATCCACCTGTTGCGACCCTGACCGTGATGTGTGATGCCAAACCGGTGGACCGAGGTCAAGAGGTTCGGTACCAAGTTGGCTGCTATCGCGTCTGAGCCGTCTTGCATCTGCAAGACACCGTGGCCTTGATGACATCGCATACCCGGTGTGTCTGTCGCTATTGCCGAAAAATCGTTGAGGCCAAGGATGCCGCACTCACGCTTCTTGCGTTCCCTGCAAGCCGGCTTGCCCGCCCATACACCAGTTTCGCCTTGAAGTTGCTGGTACTGGAGGTCGGAAAGGGTAGTCTGAATCCCCCAATCCGTGTTCATTGTCAATCCCTGTGCCAAGAATCGTGGTCGGTTTGCACTCTCCAAGAGGAAGGGTCGGACTGAGAGCATGTCGACATGTTGCCAAAGGGCTCGCCAAACCGCGAGGCTTGACCTCCGATCCGGGCCAAAGGTATCCTGAGGGTATGAACCGTTTGAAGCGCATCACTCTGGAGCCAGGCAAGAGAGGCGGGAAGCCGTGCATCCGTGGCCTTCGGATCACGGTGTACGATGTCCTTGAGTACTTGGCGTCCGGGATGACGGAGGCGGAAATCCTAGCGGATTTCCCGGACCTTGAACGCGAAGACATCCGGGCGGTACTGACGTTCGCGGCAGAGCGCGAACGCAGGCTCATGTCGATCCCACCAGGGTGAAGTTCCTCTTCGACGAGAACCTGTCCCCGCGTCTCGTCGCCGGGCTATCGGACATCTTTCCGGGATCCGTCCATGTTCGGGATGTCGGTCTGGCCCGAGCAAGCGATGTTGCAATCTGGGATTACGCTCGGGACCGTGACCTCACCATCGTCTCAAAAGACGCGGACTTCCATCATCTGAGCTTCGTGCAAGGCCCGCCCCCCAAGGTCATCTGGATCCGGCGCGGCAATTGCTCCACGACGGACATCGCGGCGTTGCTACGATCGAATCGGATCGGGATTCTCGCCTTCGGGGCCGAGATGGAGTCGGCGTTTCTGACACTTTTTTAGGGAAACACGGTTGCGGTACGGCCACGGCGCTTTCAGCTTCTACGATGCCGCGCAGCCACCAGAATCCGGATCAACTGGCACCGGTACTCGAACCAGCTTGTACTCCAAATTCCACCTCAACCTAGCCCTGCACCCATGTACCAGCGTTGACGACTTCGGCAAAGTACAGATGGGAGCCAAAGACCCTTGCCGTGTGTATGATGGAGACCCTGTCAGGATGTCTTGCAGCCAGGGTTTGGCTGCTTGAATTTCCTGCCGGACCACATCAGTGGCATGAACGGGCTGTCGAGACCATGGGTTGCGGCGGCACCTCGACGATTGTTCCCCTCCATCCCCTGCAGGATTCGCACATGACCACCGGGATTCTCCCAACCAACCAGATCCTTGAACGCCTGAAGTCGGGCGGCACCGCCGTCGGCACGATGGTCGGCACGTTTGCCCAGTCCTCGATGCCGGTGCTGCTGGCCAATGCGGGCTTCGACTTCTTCCTGCTCGACAACGAACACGGCATGTTCGACTACGAGACGATGGAGACCCTGTGCCGGGTGGCTGTCGGCCAGGGGATTACCCCCATCGTGCGTCCGGCCGACCACACCTACACCTGGACCGCCAAGGTGCTGGACACCGGAGCCCAGGGCCTGTTGATGCCCAGGGTCTACACCGTCGAACAGGTGCGCTCCATCATCAGCATGGCGAAGTACCCTCCGGCGGGCATCCGGGGGAGTGCCCTGAGCCGCGCCTATGTCGGCTACAAGAATGCCAACGCCATGGAAGTGATGGCGGAGGCCAACGAACAGAGCATGCTGTGCATCCAGATTGAAACCAAGGAAAGCTACTCCGTCCGGGATGAAATCGCGGCGCTGCCGGAAGTGGACTGTCTTTTTGTGGGGCCCAACGACTTCTCGATCTCCCTGGGGCATCCGGGCAACATGGACCACCCGGACGTCACTTCCGCCATCGAGAACGTCCTGGACACCTGCCGCCGGTTCAACAAGGTGGCCGGCATCCAGATGAACACCCCCGAATCGGCCTGCCGCTGGGCGCGCGCCGGTTTCAACATGTTGAGTGCCGGCTCCGATGTCGGCCTGCTCCAAAACGCAGGACAGGCCTTGACGGGCCAGGTGCGGGACGCCTGGAACTGACCCGCACCTGCGGCCCGCGGGCAACCCGGGTCAGGCGTCGGTAACGCAGCCTTCGGACGCGGTGGCCACCGTCTTCATGTACTTGTAGAGCACACCGCTGGTGTAGTTCGGCTCGGGCCGGCTCCATCCGGCCCGGCGCCGGGCCAGTTCCTCCTCGTCGACCTGGAGGTCCAACCGGTTGTTGACCGCGTCGATCGAGATGGTCTCGCCATCGTGTACGAAGGCCAGCCCCCCGCCCAGGGCGGCCTCCGGGGTGATGTGGCCCACCACAAATCCGTGCGTGCCGCCCGAGAACCGCCCGTCGGTGATCAGGGCCACCTTGTCGCCCAGGCCAACACCCATGATCGCGGCCGTGATCGACAGCATTTCCCGCATCCCGGGACCGCCCTGCGGACCTTCGTAGCGGATGACCACCACCTCGCCGGCCTGGACTTCGCCTCCCTCAATCCCGGCCAGGCACGCCTCCTCGGAGTCGTAAACGCGGGCCGGTCCACTGAAAGACATCCCCTCCTTGCCGGTGATCTTGGCCACGGCCCCTTCGGCCGCGAGGTTGCCGTAGAGGATTTGAAGGTGACCACTCGGGCTGATGGGGGCGTCGGGCAGGCTGACGATGGTTTGGCCTTCGGCCAGGGCCGCCGCCTGTTCCACGTTTTCACCCAACGTGCGGCCGGTCACGGTCATGCAGTTGCCGTCCAGCATGCCCTCCGCCAGCAGCATCTTCTGCACCGCGGGCACCCCGCCCACGTCGTTCAAATCCTCCATGACGTACTCTCCGCTGGGTTTCAGATCCGCCAGCAGGGGCGTGCGATCCGAGACGGCCTGGAAGTCGTCGATGGTTAGCGGGACTTCAGCGGCCCGGGCCATGGCAATCAGATGCAGGACCGCATTGGTGGACCCGCCCAGCGCCACCACCACCGTGATGGCATTCTCGAAAGCCGCCCTGGTCATGATGTCGCGCGGCTTCAGGTCCTCCTCCAACAGGTTCCGGACCGCCACACCGACGCGCCCGGTTTCAGCCTGCTTCTCCTCGTGCGTGGCCGGCCAGGATGAACTGCCGGGCAGCGTCATGCCAAGGGATTCAATGGCGGATGCCATGGTGTTGGCTGTGTACATGCCGCCGCAGGCGCCTTCACCGGGACAGGCATTGCGCAGGACATCGCGCAGTTCCTCTTCGGTAATGTCGTCCGCGAGCCATTGGCCGTAGGCTTCGAAGGCCGAGACGATGTCCAGCTTGCGCCCGTTCAGCGAACCCGGCTGGATCGTGCCCCCATAGACCATCAGGCCGGGACGGTTGATGCGTGCCATCGCCATCAAGCAGCCGGGCATGTTCTTGTCACAGCCTGGAATGGTGATGTTGGCGTCGTAATACTGCGCCCGCATCACGGCCTCGATGGAGTCGGCAATGATATCCCGCGAGATCAGCGAGCACTTCATGCCCTCCGTGCCCATCGAGATGCCGTCGCTGACACCGATCGTGTGGAAGATCAGACCGACCAAGCCGGCCTCGTTCACGCTTTTGCGAATGCGGCCGGCCAGGGCATTGAGGTGCATGTTGCACGGGTTGCCGTCCCAGCCGAGGCTGGTGATGCCCACCTGGGCCTTGTCCATGTCCGCGTCGGTCAGGCCGGCACCGTACAGCATGGCCTGCGAGCCGACCTGCGAGCGAACCTGGGTCAGCCGGCGACTGAAGCGGTTGAGGCCCGCCTTGGCCACGGTCCCGTTGGGTGTGCCTTGACTCATGAAATTCCTCCCCAAGGTGATGTGTTCGTCCGCATGCCCACCGGAACCGGCAGGTTGCAGCCAATGGAATACCGAAGTTACGGCCGGTCCCTGTTGCTCAACAGGAAATACTCCAGGGAATCGGTTAGGGCCGTCCAACTGGCTTCCATGATGTTGGGACTGGCCCCCACCGTATTCCAGATGCGGTCGCCGTCGGTGCTGGCAATCAGCACCCGGGTGGTGGCCGCGGTGGCCGAGTGGCTGTCCAGAATCCGCACCTTGTAGTCCAGGAGGCTGACGCGTTCCAGTTCCGGATAGAACTTCAGCAGGGCCTTGCGCAACGCCACGTCCATGGCGTTGACCGGCCCGTTGCCCTCGCCGGCCTCATGGAACTCCTGGCCGGCAATCCGCAACTTGACCATGGCCTCGGCCAGAATGCCGCGGCCCTGACGGTTTTCGACGATGGTCATGAAGTCGACCAGCTCGAACGGTGCCGCGTAGCCGGCCATCTCCCGCCGCAACATCAGTTCGACGCTGGCTTCGGCCGCCTCGAAGGCAAACCCCAGATTCTCCAGTTCCTTGATCCGCGCCAGCACCGCCCGTTCCTCGGTCCGGCCCAGGTTGTCCAGCCCGAACTGGCGACGCTTGACGGCAATGTTGTCCTTGCCGGACAGCTCGCTGATGAGGACCCGCGTGCTGTTGCCGACCACCTCCGGGTCCACATGCTGGTAGGAGTCGACCGTCTTGACCACCGCGTTGACGTGGGTGCCCCCCTTGTGGGCAAAGGCGCTGCTGCCCACATAGGGCTGGTGGGGAACCGGGCTCATGTTGGCCAGCTCCGACACGACATGGCTGGTCTCCGAGAGCCGAGCCAGGTTCTCGGGTTCGAGCACCGCCAAACCCATCTTCAACTGCAGGTTGGCCAGGATGCTGATCAGGTTGGCGTTCCCGCACCGTTCGCCGTAGCCGTTGACGGTGCCCTGGACATGCATGGCCCCGGCCCGCACGGCCTCCAGCGTGTTGGCCACGCCACAACCGCTGTCGTCGTGGGCGTGAATGCCCAGGATGAAGGGATCGCCGGCACCGGGCTCACCCACCGCGAAACCGGACGGGAAGCCGAAGTGGCTGCGGACGTGCGCCACGGCCTGCGCGATTTCCCAGGGCATGCGCCCCCCGTTGGTATCGCACAGCACCAGCGTACGGCTGCCGTTGTCCAACGCCTCGGCCAGGGTGGCCAGCGCGTATTCGGGATCGTCCGCATACCCGTCGAAGAAGTGCTCCGCATCGTAGATCACTTCCCGGCCGCTCTCCACCAGCCAGCCGACCGTCTCCCCAATCATGCGGAGGTTTTCCTCCATGTCGGTGCGCAGCACTTCGTGCACCTGAAAGGCCGAAGACTTGCCGAACAGGGTGACGATCGGGGTATGGGCATCCACCAGCATCCGTACCTGGGGGTCCTCGTCGGGGGCCATGTTCTTGCGGCGCGTTGAGCCGAAGGCGGCCACCTGCGCCTGGGCCAGTGACAACTCCTCCTCGGCCCTGCCGAAGAAGGCCATGTCCTTGGGATTGGAGCCGGGCCAGCCGCCCTCAATGAAATGGATGCCGATGGCATCGAAGTGCCGCGCCAAGCGCAACTTGTCTTCCGCACTCAGGGACACACCCTCGCCCTGGGTTCCATCTCGCAGCGTCGTGTCGTAAATCTGCATGGGACATCAAAGAGTTCCGGAGACTTCCCCGGTGGGATTTCAAGCGGCGGCAACGGTCGAACAACGGCCGTTAGCCGGTGCCGGCCAGACCGGCTGCCAAGCCCTTGACCGACAGGTTCAGTGCATTTTCCAGCATGGCAAGGTCTTCCGGGGAATGCTGGTCGTTGCGCAGGGACTGCAACAGGGCAATCTGAATGAAGCTGAGCGGGTCCAGGTAGGGGTTCCGACGCTGGATCGAGATGTAGAGCCAGTTCCGTTCGTCGGCGATGTCGTCCCGGCCCATGACCTGCAGCACGCCCTCGCGCGTCCGGGAGAACTCGGAAACGATTTCGTTGAACAGGACCTCCGTGTCCGGATCGGTGAGCGACGCGTACTGGTGCGCGATGAACAGATCGGACTTCCAGATGGCCATTTGCACGTTCTGGATCAGAATGCGGAAGAACTCCCACTCAACGTACATCCGCCGCAGGACTTCAACCCGCTCCCGGTCGCGGCCGTTGTCGGTAAACCCGTTGATGGCCGAGCCCACCCCGTACCAGTTCGTCAGGTTGACGCGGCACTGGGTCCAGGCAAACACCCACGGAATGGCACGCAGGTCGTGAACGCCCTCGGTGTCGCGCCGCTTGGCCGGACGCGAACCGATGTTCAGTTTGGCAATGGCCTCGACGGGCGTCGCCTCCATGAAGTACTTGATCAGTTCCGGACGGCTGACAAAGGCCACGTACTGCCGGTTGGCCAGCCTGTGCAACTCCTCCATGACCTCCGCCCATTCGTCTTCGCGCAGGCTTACGCGCGGTCGGCCGCTGTTGAGCAGGACCGTGCCGATCAGCTGCTCCATGTGCCGGCGGGCGATCGTGGACTTGGCGTAGTGCGTGGAGATCACCTCGCCCTGTTCCGTCAGCTTGATGCTGCCGCGAATCGTGTCGGGAGGCTGGGTGGCGATGGCGCGCACCACGTTGCCGCCGCCGCGACTGACGCTGCCGCCCCGGCCGTGGAACAGGGTCGTGCGGATGCCGAACTCGTCGCAGGCCGCCACGACTTCCTTCTGGGCCTTGTACAGGGACCAGTTGGCACTCAGGTAGCCGCCGTCCTTGTTCGAATCGCTGTAGCCAATCATGATCGGCTGATGGTCGCCGCGCGCATGCAGGTGCGTGCGGTACGCCGATGAGCGGAACAGTGTGCGCAGGATGGACGGGGCGTTGACCAGGTCCTCGATGGACTCGAACAGGGGCACGATGTCGATGGCCCCGAACAGGGACGCATCCTTGGCCAGCAGCAGCACTTCCAGGACCTGGCTGGCATTCTCGGTCATGCTGATGATGTAGGAGTCGATAACCCGGTCGCCCATCCGGTCCCTGGCCCGACGAATGGTGCGGAACACCTGGACCGTCTCGTTGGTGTCGTCCGAAAACCTGAGGTCGGCGGTCAGCGGCCGGCGGGAGGTGAGCTCCTCTTCGAGCTTCCGCGTCTTGGCCGCTTCCGACAACCGCATCCAACCGTGCGGCTCCCCCTCGGCGTAGTAGCTGAAGATCTCGTCCAGGGCCAGGGAATGGCGTTCGGAATGCTGCCGGATGTCCAGTGTCACAAAGTGCAGGCCGCACACCTGCACACTGGTGATCAGGCGGGCCACGCGACCACTGGCCAGCAGTTCGCCCTTGCTGCGCCGCAAGCTGTCGGCAACCGCCTCCAGGTCATCCGCAAGTTCCCCGGGGCTGGCGTAGGCCATCGGATCATCCGGCTGGTCGGTCCACAACTCGTCGGCGCGGTGCCGGGTGGCCTCCAGCCGCCGGCGGATGATGGTGAACATCTGCCGATAGGGTTCCCGGCGGACTTTGCGCACCGAGGCCAATTCCCGGCGCGGCAGGCGCTCGGTGGCCGCACGCAGGTGGTCCAGGAACTCATTGGTGAACTCGGAGTGGTTCACCGACATGCTCAGGTGGGCATACAGGATGTTGACTTCGGCGATATAGAGGTCAATCAGCCGGCGCTGCTGCTCCTCCAGGGTGCGCTGGGTTTCCCGATAGGTGACATACGGGTTGCCGTCCCGGTCGCCTCCGATCCATGAGCCGTACCGCAGGAAAATCGGAACGGGGGCGTCGATCCGGGGGAAATACTTGCGGACCTGCTTCTCCAACTCCCGGTACACATGGGGAATCAGTTCGAACACCGAGTTGCTGAGGTAGTACAGGCCATGCTGCACCTCGTCGATCACGGTGGGCTTCTGTTCCCGGTTCTCGTCGGTCTGCCACAGCGACAGGATGTTTTCCGAGATCAGCCGGAGGCGGGCCGCCGCCTCCTCCGGGGTCAGGTCAATCAGATCGAGTTCGGTCAGGACATCCGAAATGACCTTGTGCTTGAACAGCACGGTGCGCCGATTGGCCTCGGTGGGGTGAGCCGTAAACACCGGCTTGATGGAGAGCGAATCCAGCAGTTGCCGCATTTCCTCGGTGGAAACGCCTTCCTGAAACAGCCAGTGGATCGCAAAGGCGATGTTTTCCCGGTCCGACACCCCCTGTTCCTGGGAAACCCGGGCGCGGTGGCGCAGCACCCTCACCCGCTGCTGTTCCTCCGCGATGTTGACCAGCTGGAAGTAGAGCGCGAAGGCCTTGAGAATGGTCTGGGTCCGCGGCAGATCGTGAATCAGGTCCTCAATGATGGCATTGAGTTCGAACATGGCCAGCGGGTCGTCGGTCCGCCGCGCCTTGGACAGCAGCCGGATCCGCTCCACGAAGTCCAGGAGGTCCTCGCCGGCGTGGTTCTTCAGGGTCTCCGACAGCAACTGCACCAGCATGCGGATGTTGTCCCGCAGCGCCACCTGGCGCGCCTGGTCGAAGTCGCGCTGCGAGAATGTGGCGTCCCGCCCGGACGGGGTGCCGCCGTTCAGCTTGATCCCGAGATCGGCCTCCTTTTGCCGGAGCTGTTCCTGCAGCCGATCGGCCTTCCACTGCGGCACCTTGCGCTTGCGGCGCAGGCGGCGCGTCTCGCTGGGGTGGACAGCCACCGCATTGACGTCGCTCATGCTTCCTGTACCTGAACGGATCGCAACGGTCAATTCCGCTTGCGGCAACAGGCGCACCGGCGCCGGCCGGATGGCCTCATGCGCGTAGGGCGGCGGCAACCAGATCGCCCATGACGGCCGTGGTCACGACCTCGGTGCCGGTCTCGGCGATGTCCGGGGTGCGAACCCCCTCGGCCAGCACACGGTCCACGGCCGCCTCGATGGCGTCCGCCTCCCGGTCCAGGCCCAGACTGAGCCGACACAGCAGCGCACAGCTCAGAATTCCGGCCAGCGGGTTGGCCCGGTCCTGTCCCGCAATGTCCGGCGCGCTGCCGTGAATGGGTTCGTACAGGCCCAGGGGCCGTCCCAGACTGTTGAGGCGTTCGCCCAGGCTGGCCGACGGCAGCATGCCCATGGAGCCGGCCAGCATGGAGGCCTCGTCCGTCAGGATGTCGCCGAACAGGTTGGAGCACACAATCACGTCGTACTGTCCGGGCGAACGAATCAGGTGCATGGCCATCGCATCCACCAGGACGTGGTCGACATGCAGATCGGCATATCCCTCCAGGACCCTGGTGGCGACCCGGCGCCACAGGCGACTGGAGGCCAGGACATTGGCCTTGTCCACGCTGGCCAGGCGGCCGCTGCGGCTACGGGCCAGATCGGCCGCGAACCGCACGACCCTTTCAATCTCCGGGGCGCTGTACAGCATTGTGTCGTAGGCGCTTGACTCCGCGGCATCCGACTCCTGGCGGGGCCCGAAGTAGATTCCGCCCGTGAGCTCCCGAATGACCACCAAGTCCACCTGCCGCACCACGTCGGCCTTGATGGTCGAGGCGTCCACCAGCTGGGGCTGGACCCTAACCGGACGCAGGTTGGCAAAGAGTTCCAGGCCCTTGCGCAGGGCCAGAATTCCGTTCTCCGGACGATCGGCGGCGTTGGGATCGTCCCACTTGGGGCCGCCCACGGCCCCCATGAAAACGGCATCCGCCTCCCGGCAGGCCGCCAGGGACGCATCGGGCAGGCTGGAGCCCGCCGTATCGATGGCAATGCCTCCCATCAGATGTTCCGGGAAGCCAAAGGCATGCCCGTGGACATCCGCGATCACGGACAGGATCTTGACGGCTTCCCTGGTTACCTCGGGGCCAATCCCGTCTCCGGGCAGGCAGGCGATGGTTGCATTCATGAAACTACGCTTCCAAAGTCGGGTGCCAGCACGCCGTCCAGGACAACCTCCGGCGGTTCCGAATCGATCCAGGTACCGCAGGGACCGCCCTCGGGGGACACACCCAGGTCGACCTGCTCCCCGTTCATACGCAGCACGGGGTGGTAGTACCGGCTGACCTGGCGGGCATCGCCCTCGATGTAGTGGCCAATCAGCGCCCGCCGGAACCGGTTGGCGCTGGTGTTCGGGAAACTCCCGTGCACAATCTGGCCATTGAAGTACAGGACATCGCCGGCCTTCATCAACACGGCCTCGGGAGGCATCGACGCCGGCAGGGGCACCGTCACGTCCGTGAAGCTGGCGTCGGCATCCGCCTCGACCGGGCACAGGACCGGTGTGGCATGGGTGCCGGGCACGATCTGGAGACACCCGTTTGCCTCGTCGCAGTCGTCCAGCGCCAGCCACGCCGCCACGCAAGTGCCCGGATCGACCTGCAGGTAGTACTGGTCCTGATGCAGGGCCTGTCCCCGCGCGCCCGGCGGCTTGAAGTAGATCATGGATTGGACCGCGTAGGGTTCCGCATCCAGCAGCACACCCAGTGTTTCATTGATGCGGGGGGCCAGCAGCCACTCCTCGGTAATCCGATCCCAGCGATGCATCATGCCCATGCGCGGAAAGCGCTTCAGGGGATCGCTGGAGGTCGGGTCGTATTCCCCCCAGCTGCGCGTGCGGCGCCGGCGGACGGCGTGCATGTGCATGAAGTGCTCCAGGTAGAAGGACACCTCCGTGGCGGAGAACTGGCCCCGGCACAGGTGCCAGCCCTGCTCCCTCCAACTTTGCCGATCGCGTTCCGAAACCATGGGTCGATGCTCCTGGGGGATGTTGGCCGCCGGTTCAGGCTGCGGCGGGTTGGACCCGATCCGCTTCAAAAGCGGCAATGCGGTCTTCCTTGGCCAGCAGGAAGCCGAGGTCGTCCAGGCCCTGCAGCAGACAGTCGCGGCGGAACGGGTCAATCTCGAAGCGGAGGGACTGCTGATCCGGCATCCTCACATTCTGGGTTCTCAGATCGACCCAAAGTTGGATCTCCGGATCGCCCTCCAGAACATCCCAGAGGGCATCAATCGCCTCCTTGGGCAGCACGACGGGCAGGAAGCCGTTCTTCAGGGAGTTGTTGTAGAAAATGTCGCCGAAGGACGGGGCCAGCACGCACTTGAAGCCGTACTGGGCCAGGGCCCAGACCGCATGCTCCCGACTGGAGCCGCTGCCGAAATTGGCACCGGCCACCAGGATTTCCGCACCCTTGTACTCCGGGTTGTTGAGCACGAACTCCGGGTTGGGCTCGCCGGTGTCCAGGTAGCGCCAGGACGCGAACAGACCGTCGCCCATGCCGTCGGTGGTAATCGCGGTGAGGTAGCGAGCGGGAATGATCTGATCGGTATCCACGTTGTCCGCCCGCAGCGGCACGGCGCGGGCCCGAATGAGGTCAACCTTTTCCATGGGGTGATTTGCCTTCCTTGGCTTGGATTCAACCGGTGCGAAGCTCAGCGCAGCATGCCGCGCACATCGACCACCTGTCCCTCAACCGCCGCGGCCGCGGCCATGATGGGGCTCATGAGCAGACTGCGGGAACCGGGTCCCTGTCGGCCCCGGAAATTGCGGTTGCTGGTGCTGGCCACGTACTTGCCGGCCCCGGCCTTGTCGTCGTTCATGGCCAGGCACATCGAGCAGCCGGCGCCGCGCCACTGGAACCCGGCTTCCGCAAACACGCGGTCGAGGCCTTCCTCTTCGGCAGCAGCCTTGACGGCCTTGGATCCGGGGACCACCAGCGCCTCGACATGATCGGCCACGCGCCGTCCCTTGACAATCGCCGCCGCCTCGCGCAGATCCTCGATGCGGCTGTTCGTGCATGAACCAATGAAGACGATGTCCACGTGCTGGCCCTGCATAGGCTGTCCCTGTTCCAGCCCCATGTAGTCCAGGGCCGCTTCCAGATCGCGGCGCTGTTGGTCGTCTCCCAAGTCCGTCCCCTGCGGGACGGCACCGGTCACGGGAACGCCCATGCCCGGGTTCGTACCGTAGGTAACCATCGGTTCCAGTGCCCCGGCATCGATGTCCAGGGACCGGTCGAACACCGCATCGTCATCCGTCGCCAGCGCACTCCACTCGATGACCGCGTCGTTCCAGGCCTTCCCGGTGGGTGCATACGGACGCCCGTACATGTACTCGTAGGTTGTGATGTCGGGCGCGATCATCCCGGCCCGCGCACCGCCCTCAATGCTCATGTTGCAGATGGTCATGCGGTTGGCCATGCCGAGACTGCGAATGGTGCTGCCCCGATACTCGAAGACATGCCCCACCCCGCCGCTGGCGCCGTTCTTGGCAATGATGGCCAGGATAATGTCCTTGGCCGTGACACCAGGGGCCAGACGCCCCTCCACGTTGATGGCGAAGGTCTTGGGCTTTTCCTGCATCAGACATTGCGAAGCCAGTACGTGGGCCACCTCGCTGGTGCCGATGCCAAAGGCCAGGGCCCCGAAGGCGCCGTGGGTGCTGGTATGGCTGTCCCCGCAGACGATCGTCATGCCCGGCTGGGTCACCCCCATCTCGGGAGCCACAACGTGCACGATGCCCTGGACATCGCCCTTGATGTCCCACAGGGTGATGCCGAACTGATCGCAGTTGTCGCGCAGGGCGCCGACCTGTGCCTGGGCGTCGTCGGGCCACAACGGGATTTCCCGCGTCGGAATCGCGTGGTCCATCGTGGCGAAGGTCCGTTCGGGCCGGCGGATCCCCAGGCCCCGGCTGCGAAGTTCCGCGAAGGCCTGCGGCGACGTCACTTCGTGTATCAGGTGGGCATCAACGTAGATGACCGTCGGTTCCCCTGCCTCGGACGACACCACATGTCGGTCCCAGACTTTGTCAAAAAGTGTCTTGCCCATTGCCTGTTGCCACTCCCTGGTTGTGGATCGGCGGCCGGAGCGGCCGCTGTTTCGGTTCCTGTATCAACGACTGAGAATCCTGGTCAGGTCCCCGGCACTGCCGCTCTCGGCCGGCGTCTCGACGGCCAACTGTTCCTCCTGGTCCAGCAGGCGCATGCCCTCGTTGCGGGCTTCAATCGTATGCACCTCGTCCTGCGGAGTCACATGCCACATGGCCTGCCGCTGCACCTCCCAGTCCTCCAGGATTTGGGTACCGCGCACGGAGCCGGTCCGCTCGACATGGGTCTGGATTAGGGAGAGCAACCGCCGCTCCACGGCGCCGCCCGCCAACCTGCGGATCTTAATCAGCTCCGGGTTGTACCGCCGTTCGAAGTTGGTGGCAACATCGTAAACGAAGGCCTCGCCGCCCGTCATGCCGGCCCCGAAGTTGCGGCCGGTTTCGCCCAGCACCACAACCGTGCCGCCGGTCATGTACTCGCAGGTATGTTCGCCGGTGCCCTCCACGACCGCGGTCGCACCGCTGTTGCGCACCGCAAAGCGTTCGCCGGCCAAGCCCGATGCATACAGATGGCCACCGGTCGCACCGTAGAGAGCCGTGTTGCCGATGATCACGTTCTGCTGCGGAATGATCTTGGCCCGATCATGCGGCCGGATGACGATTTCACCGCCGGCCAGGCCCTTGCCGACATAGTCGTTGACTTCGCCAATCAACTGGAAGTTGAGTCCCTGAATGCCGAAGGCCCCAAAGCTCTGCCCCGAACTGCCGACAAACGTGATGTTGATTTGGCCGGGCCGCAGGCCGTCCATCCCGTACCGCAGGACCAGGCCGCAGGCCAGGCGCGCGCCCACGGTGCGATCCGTGTTGTTGATCGGGTGGGTCAGGAAGACGTTGGCGTCGGGATCGGCCTCCAGTCGCGCAATCACCTGCTCCACCAGCATGTCGCCCAGGGCCGTGCTGGCCAGCAGGGGGTTGCAGTCCCGCACACAGCGGCGCGGCAGGTCGCCGGGGATTTCCTCAAGCAGGGGCGCCAAATCCATGAAGCCGGCCTCGCGCCCGCGAACCACCTGGGTCAGCAGTTCGGGATGGCCGATCACCTCGTTGAGCGAGCGGTAGCCGAGTCCGGCCAGGATGCGCCGCGCGTCCTCCGCCAGAAACATCATGAACCGCATCACCATCTCCGGGGTTCCCGGAAACTTGGCCCGCAATGCGGGATTTTGGGTGGCCACGCCCACCGGGCAGGTGTCCTTGTGGCAGACCCGGGCCATGATGCAGCCCTCTGCGATCATGGCACTGGTGCCGAAACTGACTTCGTCGGCACCCAGCATGGCTGCCATGACGATGTCGCGGCCGGTGGAAATGCCGCCGTCGGTCCGCAGAATCACGCGGTCCCTGAGGCCGTTGTCCATCAGCGCGTTGTGGGTTTCGGCCAGCCCCAGCTCCCACGGCAACCCCACATGCTTCAAGCTGCTGAGGGGACTGGCACCGGTGCCGCCGCTGGCACCGGCAATGTGAATCACGTCGGCGTAACCCTTGGCCACCCCGGTGGCAATGGTGCCCACGCCAATCTCCGACACGAGCTTCACGCTCACATGGGCGTTGGGGTTGGCCGTCTTCAGGTCGAAAATCAGCTGTGCCAGATCCTCAATGCTGTAGATGTCGTGGTGGGGCGGCGGACTAATCAGGGCCACGCCGGGCGTCGCATACCGCAGTTCGGCAATCTTGTCGGACACCTTGTGGCCGGGCAGCTGCCCGCCCTCGCCGGGCTTGGAGCCCTGCGCCATCTTGATTTGCAGTTCCTCGGCACTCATCAGATAGGCGGGGGTCACCCCGAAGCGCCCCGAGGCCACCTGCTTGATCTTGCTGACCCGTTCCGTGTGGTAGCGGTCGGGATCCTCGCCCCCTTCGCCCGAATTGCTCTTGCCGCCGATCCGGTTCATGGCGATCGCCAGCGTCTCGTGCGCCTCCGCGCTCAGCGCCCCGTGCGACATGGCCGCGGTGCTGAAGCGTTTGGCAATGGCGGCTGCCGGCTCGACGTCCGCCAAGGGCACCGGCTCCCGCACCGGCTTGAAGTCCAACAGATGGCGCGGCGCAATGCGCTGGCTGTTCTGCAGTTCGATCAACTTGTCGAAGGCGGCCTGGGCTTCCGCGTCGTCTGCCGCGGTGACCGCGGTCTGGAGCAGGTGGACCACCTTCGGCGACCACTCGTGCACCTCGCCGCCGCGCCGGGACTTGTAGAGGCCCCAGGACGGCATGCGGCGGCGCCCGCCCGTCCGGCCCTGCGGGAATGCGGTGGCGTGCCAGGCCGACACGTCCTCGGCCAGCGTTTCGTAGCTGACGCCGCCCAGCAGGCTGGGGGTGCCCGTGAACACCTCGTCAATCAACTGCTCGCAGATGCCGATGGCCTCGAACACCTGGCCGCCGCAATAGCTGTCCAGCGTGCTGATGCCCATCTTGCTCATAATCTTGAGCAGGCCCTTCTCGGTGCCGGTCAGGAAGTTCTCGGCGGCCTGCTCCGCCGTCATCGATCCGAAGTGGCGCCCCTCTTCGACCATGGAGCTTATGGATTCATAGATCAGGTAGGGATAGACGGCATTCGCCCCATACCCGATCAGGGCCGCGAAGTGATGCACTTCACGCGGTTCGCCACTCTTGACCACGATGCTGGCGTGCATGCGCTGGCCGGTCCGCACCAAGTGGTGGTGCAGGGCCGAGGTCGCCATGAGCGACGGGATGGGCAGGCGCCCGGAATCGACGCCTTCGTCCGACAGCACCAGGATGCGCGCGCCCTCGGCCAGAACTTCCGAGGCGCGGGCACACAGCTGCTGCAAGGCCTGCCTCATCATCTCGCCGCGGGAACGGGGTTGGTCGGCCGCGCTGTCCGGCTGCCAGGTCATGTCCAGCGTGGCCATCCAGAACTCGGGCGAGCCCATGCCCAGACTCTCCAAAAGATAAAAATGATCCTGATGCAGGATGGGCGACTTGAGTTCAATCAGCCGGGCCGCCCCGGCCGTCTCCGACAGCAGGTTGGCCCGTTCGCCCAGAAGCATGCGCAGGCTCATGACCGTCGATTCCCGCAGGGCGTCGATCGGGGGATTGGTCACTTCCGCAAAACGCTGCTTGAAGTAGTGGAACAGGGGCCGGGGCAGGTGGCTCAGGGCGGCGATGGGCGTGTCGTCGCCCATGGCCCCCACCGGTTCGGCGGCGTTGGTCAGATAGGGACGCAGCACCACCACGAGTTCCTCGGAGGTGAAGCCGAACGCGATTTGCCGTTCGAGCAGGGGCAGCCGGGACGGGGTGTGGACCGTCCGCTCCGGACGCGTCTCCGAATTGCCGGTGCCCCGCAACGCGCTGGCCAGGCGCGCTTCCTGAATCCGGCGACTCTTGAGCAGAATGCCCTCCAGCGACACCAGGTTGTCCTCGAGCCACTTGCCGTAAGGCCGCCGGTTGGCCACCTGCGCCGTGATCTCGGCGTTGGCCTGGACCGTGCTGGCCTTGGTGTCCACACTGAAGATTTGGCCGGGACCCAGTCGGCCCTTGGCCCGCACCGCCGCCTCGTCGTAGCGAACCGCGCCCATCTCGCTGGCACTGATGACAATGCCGTTCTCCAACAACACGTACCGTGCCGGCCGCAGGCCGTTGCGGTCCATGATCGTGCCCACAACCCGGCCGTCGGTATAGGTAATGCTGGCCGGGCCGTCCCAAGGCTCGAGCAGGGAACTGTGGTACTTGTAGAAGGCCCGGCGCTCCGGGGTCATGTCGCCTTCCGGAATTCGTTCCCAGGCTTCCGGCACCATCATCAGCAGGGCATGCCGAATGTCGCGCCCGCTGCGCACCAGCAGTTCCAGCTGCTGGTCGAACTTGCCGCTGTCGCTGGTGTCGGTGTCCATGATCGGCAGCAGGTCGTCCAGGCCCTGCGGCCATACGGCCGCCGCCAAATCCGGCTCGCGGGCGCGCATCCACAGTTCGTTGCCCTGGAGCGTGTTGATTTCGCCGTTGTGGCAGATCAGGTTGAAAGGTTGTGCCTTTTCCCAGGAAGGGAGCGTGTTCGTGCTGTAGCGCTGGTGGAACACGGCCAGGGACGTTTCGAACAACGGGTCGTGGAGGTCCGGGTAGAACCGACCCAGCATGTCCGCCAGGACCAGCCCCTTGTACACGATGGTGCGACTGCTCAGGCTCGGCACGTAGAGGCGTTCCACGCCCCGTGCCTGTGCCTGTTTCAGAATTAGCTTGCGTGCCCGGTAGAGCAGCCGTTCAAATGCTTCGCCGGCGTGTGCGGCGCGTGCCGTACGCCGCAAAATCACCTGCTCCATCCAGGGACGCAGCCGGATCGCCCGGTCTCCCAGCACCGACGTGATAACGGGCACGGAGCGGAAGGCCAAAACTTCGAGCTGCAGGTCGGACGCGACCTTGCGCACCACTTCGCGGGCCCGTTCCCGATCGTCGGCATCGCGGCGGTTGAGGAACAGCTGGCCCACGGCCAGGTCGGAGACCGGCGGCTCCTCGACGCCAATCTGCTTCAGTTCCCGGACAAAGAAGCGGTAGGGAATCTGCGAAAGGATGCCGGCACCGTCGCCGGACTTGCCGTCGTCGGCGATGGCCCCGCGGTGCGCATGGTTGCACAGCGCGTCCAACGCCATGCGCAGGACCTCGTGCGACCTGCCGCCTTCCACATGGGCCACAAACCCGATGCCGCACGCATCACGCTCGGCCGCAGGCGGGTTCTTGTAGAAGGATTTCCGGCCGGTCTTGGCCCATACAGCCATGGTACACCTGCACGCAAAATGACAAAGCCGCCTGCCACGCAGGGCGACGACTCCGGGATCGGGCACACGGACCCGCCCCATGGCCGGACCCAATGCCCAACGGCACCGTTGCCCCGATTATACCTGTAATGCCGCCGGAATTTTCGCGCCTCCGGCGACGGGGGACGACGCGGCGTCAACCGTGCCTGGTTGACCGAACAGCCTCAGCCCTTGACGCCGCCGATCAGCATGCCCTTGACAAAGTAGCGCTGAATGAACGGATAGACGAGCAGAATCGGGACCGTAGTGACAATAATCATGGCCGCCTTGAGGGTCTGCGCCGGCGGCATCATCTCCGGCTCGAACATGATTCCCAGGTCGCCCCGGTACGAGGCATCCCCCAGATAGAGGATGGAACGCAGGATGACCTGAATGGGGTACAGATCCCGATTGGAATTGAACACCGCGGCATAGAACCAGCCGTTCCAGTGCCAGACCGCATAGAAGAGGCCAATCGTGGTGAGTGCCGGCATGGAAAGGGGCAGGTAGACCCGGATCAGCACCGTCAAGGGGTTGGCCCCGTCCATCAGGGCCGCCTCCTCCAGTTCCACGGGGATGGTCATCAGGAAGTTGCGCATGATCAGCAGCCACCAGGGATTGACCAGGAAGGGCGTGATCATGATCCAGACCGTGTTCGTCAGGCGCAGCCGGTCCACGACCAGGTAGAACGGGATCAGGCCGCCGCTGAAGACCATGGGGATGAACACCAGCAGCGTCATGAAGGTGCGTCCCGGAAGGTTGCGCCGGGCCAGGACGTACGCGCCAAGGCCGGTGAACGTAAGGCACAGAGTGGTTCCGACAATGGTGCGGAACATCGTGATTTTGTAGGCGTTGAACACCGTGCCCTTGCTGCCCCCGAAGAGAAACTCGTAGGCCTCCAGCGTGGGGGCTTCCGGGATCAGCACAAAGTTGCCGCGGCGCGCCCACTCCGCCGTGGATATGAACGAGGTGCTGAGCACGCTGATGAACGGGATCAGAAACATGAGGCTGACGACAATCAGGAACACGTAGTTGCCGAGGTAGAACAGCCGTTCCATCGGCGTCGCCTTGATGCGCATGGCCCTGTCTCCCCCTACCAGATGCCCTGGTGACCCAGGAAGTTGGCGAACTTGTTGGCGGCCAGCAGGAGCAGGAGTGCCAGGATCGACTTGTAGAGGCCGACTGCGGACGCGAACGAGTACTTGAGGTTGAGCAGACCGGCCCGGTAGACGTAGGTGTCGATGATGTCAGCCACTTCGTACACGGACGGGGAATACAGCAGCAGAATCTGCTCGAACCCGGCATCCAGCAGGTCGCCGATCCGGAAGATGAACAGGATCACGATGACGTGGCTGATGCCGGGCAGCGTGATGTGGCGCACCTGCTGTATCTTGCTGGCCCCGTCGATGTTGGCGGCCTCATAGGTCTCCGGGTTGAGGCCGGCCATGGCGGCCAGATACAGGATGCTGCCCCAACCCACGGTCTGCCAGACCGTCGTGCCCACCAGAATGGTCCGGAACCAGCGGGGATCGCCCAGGTAGTGCTGCGGTTCGCCGCCGGTCAGGACCACGAGGTGGTTGACCAGGCCGCCTTGCACTCCGAACACCACGTAGACCAGGCCGGCCACAATGACCATCGAGAAGAAATGCGGCAGATAGGAGATGGTCTGCGAGATGCGCTTGAAGTAGGTGTTGTGAACCTCGTTGATGAGCAGCGCCAGCAGAATCGGCGCGGGGAAGGACCACAGGGTCTTGTAGATGGAGATCATCAGCGTGTTCTCCATCAAGTCCCAGAAGAAAAACGAGTTGAAGAAATTGACGAAGTGCTTGAAGCCAATGAAGCTGGACGTGACGATCTCGCCCATGGACATGAACGGCGTCACGTCCTTGAACGCAATCATGATGCCGATCATCGGCACGTACTTGAAGATGATCAAGTACACCGCCACCGGCAGGAACAGCAGATAGTAAAAACCATGTTTGCGCAGGATGCGCAGGACTTCGGTCATGGACTATGTTGTCCGTGATGATCGGCAACCGACAAGCATTGCGCCGATGGCCGCAGGCACTGTCGACCTGGAACTACAGACGGTCAGGGACGGAGGCGCCCGTCCCCGACCGGGCGGCCCGAGCCCCCGGCCCGCAGGCCGAGGACTCGGATGGCCGTATGACGATAGGGGACCTCGTCTAGAGACCCTTGGCCGCCACGTACTGAGACGTGTAGGCGTCGATCCAGTCCTGCAGGCCGGCCCTGTAGAGGCTGTCGACGAAATCGCCGAACTCGCTCAACGGGCGCACGCCAGTGATGAACTTGATCGCCTCTTCGGAGTTCAGGCGGTTGATGTCCTCCATGCTCGGCACCTGCTCGGCAATCGCAGCGCCGTCGTAGGGCACATCGAAGTCGACCGGCATCTTGCCGTTGCTGTAGTCGAACACGTACTTCTTGATGTGGTCGTAGTGGCGGCCCCACAGCGGATCCTCGGGTGCCGACCAGGTTTCGATCGCCAGGCCCGCGCCCTGGTAGAGCTCGCCGGCGTAGATCGCGGCACCGGCCTCGGCGTCGTAGCGGTGCACCTGTTCCTTGGTCTCGTCGACCCAGTCCCAGTCCTTGCCCTGAATCCCGTAGTGGGCGGTCACGGCGTTGTCGCGGACCGGGTCGTACTGCCAGTTCACGAACTGGATGACTTCCTTGGCCACCGGCGAGTTGGCCGGAATCATGTAGGCCTGGGTCATGTTGGCGTTGTTGGTCCCCGCCAGACCCATCGGCCCCACCATCTTGAGCGGGAAGATGAAGTCCATGCCCGGGATCACATCCTCGAGGAAAATGCGCTGGCCCAGGATGGTCATGCGCGAGTACCAGCCGCAGTGGATGCCCATGTTGCCGGAACGCAAAACCTCTTCGAAGTCCATGTTGGCAAAGACTTCCTTGTGGAACCAGCCGTTGTTCCACCACTCGTTCATCTTGCCCAGGAACGCCTCGTAGCCGGGCTGCAGCTGGTGGGGCTTGATCTGGCCGTCGCTTTCGTCGTACCAGCGCGAGCGGCCGTATTGGCTCCACGCGCCAAGCAGACAACCTTCGAGGCTGCCCAGATTGTTGGTTACCAGGACGGCATCGGGGTTGGCCTCCCGGAAGGCGGCCATGTTGCTTTCGAGCTGGTCAATCGTCATCTGTTCCGAGTCGAAGGGCAGGCCCAGATCGTTGATCCAGTCCTCGCGGAACCAGGTGAAGTTCCAGGTGTGACCCATCAGGCCCAAACGCGGAATGCCCCAGATGTCGCCGTTGGCGTCCTTCATCCCGCTCCAGGTGGCGTCGGGGAAGGCGGTCAGAATGTTCTGGCCGTGTTCCTCCAGCAGGTCGGTAATCGGCATGATGGCGGCCTTGTACTGGGTCCAGTCGCCGGTGAACATGTCCAGCTGTTCCGTCTGGGAACTCAGCATCAGGTTCAGGCGCTCGCGGCCGGCGGCGCCGGGCGGCGGCACAAAGCCGTTCGGGCGGATGCCCAGCTGTTCCGTGATGTAGTCCTGTACTTCCTTGTACTTCTCGGGGTCGCTGCCTTCCGGCCGAACCAGGGCAATCGACGGCCAGACATAGACGTCGACAACTCCGTCCTCGGCCATGCCCATGTCATCGCCGCCGGCGGCCGGGCCCTCGGGCTGGGCGCAGGCAAGCATGATGCTGCCGCTGGCAGCCAAGGCCGACAAGCGGAGGAACTGTCGGCGGTCAACCGTGTACTTCAAGCCATGCTTCATGGCATTTCTCCTTTGTGCAAAAAAGCGTCTCGCTCAGCCCCAAGGGCTGCCGAGGCATGGGTAGCCCCGGTTACGGGAACCATCACGGTCCGTGCCCCGTGATCGTAGCACAGCACCTAAGAACCCGTCCGGCCCACCGTTCGCAGCTCAGGGCAACCACCATTTTGGGAATGGCGCTGGTCGGCAAGAAGGTGTTCTCTTCGTCACCTCCAAGGCATGTCTGTGGCGGCCAACACCGGCGCCGTTCCCTTGGCTGCCCCAATCACCGAAGGGGCAGGCTCCATCGCCCCAACCCGGTGCCATTGGCTGGGAGCATCCTCCTGATTGCCCCCTTGACCGGAACGGGCGGTGCCAACAGCTGGACCGCGGTCCAGCTGTTCGACCAGCAGAAGCAGATCTGGCCGGAAACCTTCCTGGAACTGCCACATGGGAATCCCTTGCACGGCATCTTTGAGCGCGTCTTGGCCCAGCAGGCTTTCAGTTGGGTTGAAGCTTGTATTGCGCGCTAGATGCATTCGCTGGCCGCGACGCTCCGGGAGCGAACGGTAAGTGTGAACGTGAACGACAAGACGCTCGTCGATCACACGATGCCGTCTGGAGCGTGCTGTGTCTGCAACTGATCAGCGCCTGGTCCTGGAACCAGCGCAAGGTAGACGGCAAGTCCCACAAGATCACTGCCCTTCCAGAGTTGTTGTCAACGCTGATGTGGATGGCTGCATGGTGACGATTGACGCCATGGGATACCAGCAGGGGGCTGTGCAGACCATGCGCGACCAGTGTGCGGTCCGTGTTCCGGCGCTGAAGGGCAACCAAGCCGCCATTGTGCGAGGCCGCGGGTGAGGCCAATGGGCTCGAACATGCGGAGGGCTTTTGGTCGTGATCCGCCTCAGCGGCCCTGAGGTTCAGAGATTGTCTCGGAGAAGCGCCACTGTATCGCCAGCCTGTTGGCGGAGACGCAACACATACCCCCATGGGGACGTTGACAATCCCCTCCACCGAACCTCTGGACATGACCTTCCAAGTAGATGGGAGTTGCATCCGCACCAGCCATGTGCTCACAACATGCCGATTCCGCGGCGGATGACCCTCCACCGGTTGCACCGAGAGACCACGACCAAGGGATCGTCGCAGCAAAGCACAAACAGACCAGCTGAAACGGGAAGTACCTGCCAGAGTACCATTACATATGGCAGTGTTATTGCCCTGCCACAGGGCATACAAGGCCTTGTCAACTCTTCGATAACATCCAACAAGCAGATCCTGCAAAGGGCGATGATCAAAACGAAGGTGGACGGAGCCATGGCACACGCAGATCGAAACCCCCTTGCACCGTACCCTGAGGCACCTCCCCGTCATTCAGTGTTCGGAACCCTGTGCCTAACGTTCATTCTGTGGTTTGTTTTGACCGGGACCGCCAGGGCAGACGATGTGCCGGTGGACAGGTCCACCAGAGTCGAAGGTCCGTACGCAAACCTCGCCGTGCATAAGCAGGCCAAATTCGTTCTGGCCCGTTCGGGCGGCCTGGTGACGGCCACATTCGGCTCAACCCAGTCCCCGGTTCAGTATGCGGCACGGCAGGAACCGGAGATTCTCTTTGAGATACCGCCCGGGTTTCGTCCGGGTTATCCCGTGTATGTCGATGTGGAAGGCTGGCCGATTTCCGCGGAGGGAGTGTTGGACACCGAGGCAACCAAACCCCACCGGTTTCGATTAAGGGTGGCATTGGATGGAACCGTTCGCTATGTTGACGGTCCCGAGTTGGACGAGGTAGGACATGTGGGGTACATGGTGTCCACCTCCTGGCCCAGCAATGATTCAGTAGGACCCTATTTCAACAGGGAACTTCATCGAGAAAGCCAGTATCGCTTCAGCCGTTTGGACGATACAGTGCATGCGGTGTTCGGCAGCGCGAGTTCACCTGTCCAACACACCGCACGCCAGGCAGTGGAGGCCCTGTTCAAGGTCCCGGAAGGATACCGTCCAAGTGAGACGGTGCTGCTGACAGTCGAAGGGCACCACGTGAACCGGGACGGCACCCCACTGTCTGGAAAAAACGATCCGGTGCGGTTCCAGATCCAGGTGGGTGCGGAGGGAACGACCCTGTACGTGGATGGCCCGGAACTGGACGAGGTGGGTTACTTGGCCTATCAGTTGCATGCGGAGTGGCCCACGCCGCCGGACTTGGACCCGTGGCATCCAGTTGTGGAAGCAGAGCATATCTGCGGATTGCACCCTGACGTTCAGGCTGCGCTGTTGTCTGTACTGGCGCCAACCGGCGGTTCCACCCACGACTGCACGTCAATAAGCAGAGCTGAACTGGCGACGATCGAGGAGTTGGAACTGTTTTTAGCGCTGGACGACACACCTTTGCGGCGGGCAGACCTGGCCCCACTGACCGGACTGACAAGCCTGTCGATCCGTATGCCGGACGTTCTCCTGCAATTCCTGTCAGTCGACCTGTTGGAATCCCAAACGGTACTGGAGGCACTTGAACTCAACCTCTATAGCAATGTGTACTGGTACGGTCTTACCGATTCCACCTGGTTGAGCAACACCGAGTGGCAGGCAAGGGGGAAATTCTCAGTGGTTGGGAGTTCGGGGTCAGTCGGTTGGCGCAGGTTCAACATCGACTTGTGGCGAAAGGTTCCGACGTTGGCCCTGCGGTTGCCCTCGGTGGATTTCGTCCACCCCATGTGGTATCCCCACTACAACAAGCCCTACCGAATCGAAGGAGGGGTTTCACCGCTCAGAATCTCAGGGTTATTGGACCAAGTGCCGGGGTTGGTCAAGCTAACGGTTCGGGCACGCATCAAGTCCTGTGACACGCCGCTTGTGGTCTCCAATCCGAATCTCAAGGAACTGAACCTTCACGGCTTGATTTGTGCCAATCCGTCAATCGACTACCTGTACCACGTGCCGTTGCTGGAGCACCTAACGGTTCAGTCCCACACATTGGATGAACTACCATCCGGATTCCTGGATCGAAATTCGCACTTGCGATCTTTGGAAATTACTTTCGAGGATACCAACAAGTTCCGACCCCAAGACCGGGTAGGCGATCTTCCTCAAGCACTGCTGGCAAACACCCCGCGACTGGAGCGCCTGTCCCTTCAAGGCCCGACACTTCGGCCCGCATCCGTGCCCCACGATCTCTTTTTTCATACCCCAGAACTCAGGGATGTCCATGTAGAGCCCGGCATCCTGCTCGAGTGGATTCCGCCGAATTTCGCAGCACAGGTACGGCGGGTGTCGCCGTACCTGACAGTGATGCCAACGTCGCCCCGAGACGGGCAGGAGTTGACATTCTCCAACCTCACGGAGTTGAGGCTTGAAATCTACCGCTCCCCGGTGGAACAACCCCCAACGGGAACGCAGCCATGCTTTGCATCCGGAACCGCCTTGCAGTTTCCGATCCTGACCAAACTGATGCTGATGCAATCATGGCCCCAAGAAGCATTTTCCTGCACTGTGCCCTTGGTGTATCCGGAACTGCGCAATCTGTCATTGAACAATATGGAATCGCTGTCCCCCGTGCCCCATCCGGAGCTTCTTGTCGAGGCGTTGCAGCCAGCACCGCAGTTGACACACCTGTGGCTTGACTCTTGGGAGGCATTGCCGCCGTCGTTGTTCGCAGACAATCCGTTGCTCGAATCCCTGAGCGTTCACTTAGGGGGACAAGCGGCACTGCCGGACGACTTCCTAACCCACACCCCGAACTTGGTGTCCCTTAATTTGGACGCTTCTTCTCTGAAGGATGAACTCGACCTGCCACCACAGTGGTTACAAAACGTGCCCAAACTGCAGACCTTGCACATTGATGGTCCCCCGCGCACCAATTACCCCTCCGACCTTGTGGACTATACCGACGACCTCCGGCATTTGACACTCGACTCGATGGATGAAGAAATCCCCCGGGGAATCGGCAGCAAAACACCGGCTCTGGAACACTTGGAACTCCACTCATACCAGGTCACGACACTGCCGGACGGCTTCCTGCAGAACGCACCAATGCTGAAGCACGTGTTCCTGGCTTTCGGTCAGTTGGCCTCCTTGCCTGAAGACTTTCTATCGAATGCACCCAATCTTGAATATTTGGACATCAGGGGCACATTCTCCGACCTGCCCGAGCGGTTCCTGGCCCAAAGTCACAACTTGAGCCATGTACACATCGGTGATGTAAATCGAGTATTCAACGGCAGATACTCGTTGGATGAGTGGCTGCAGAGGGAACAAAGCAAATAGCGCGAAATAGCGCGGCAGCAGGAATACCCACAGGGTGTGAGCATCAGCCTGAGCAGAAGCCAAGGTGTTCACTTGGCGGAAGCTCGAAGACAGGAAACTTGCAGCGGCCCGTGGGCCGCTGCTCAGACTACCGGATCCGGCGAGGCGACCTCGGCTGCGCTGGCAATCTGCTTGTTCAATGCCTGCAGGTACGCCTTGGCGCTGGCCACGATGATGTCCGTGTCCACGCCCCGACCCGAAAAGAGTTTGCGTCGGACCCGTCCCTGAGCCGTCTCCAACACATCCCTTCCATGGTCGGGCACCTCGATGCGGATGGTCACGTCGCCGTTGGCGTCCATTCCCTCCGTGACAGCCTGCACCACGTATTCGACCAAGGTGTTCTCCACGCCCACAATGCGATTGATACCCTGATAGACCGCGTCCACCGGGCCGGTGCCGAAGCCGGCATCCGTCACTTGCTCGCCATTGTCCAAGCGACGCAGGATGACCACGGCCGTGGGGATCAGGTTGGTCCCGCACTGCACCTGGACGTTGACCAGCTCCCAGGTTTCCTTGGGCTGGTAAACCTCGTCCGCCACCAGTGCCTCCAAGTCGGCATCCGTGACGGTCTTCTTCTTGTCGGCCAGATCCTTGAAGCTGTTGAAGACATCGTTGAGTTCGGCAGCTTCCATGTGATAGCCGAGTTCGTCCAGGCGGGTGCGCAGCGCATGGCGGCCACTGTGCTTGCCCAGGACCAGTCCCTGGCGGTGCTGATTCAGGCCCACCGTCTCCGCATCCATGATCTCGTAGGTGCGCTTGTGCTTGAGCACGCCGTCCTGGTGGATGCCGGCTTCATGGGCAAAGGCGTTGGCACCGACGATGGCCTTGTTGGGCTGAATGACCATGCCCGTGTAGCGGCTAACCATGTCGCTCGTGCGATGGATCTCCCGCGTCTGCACATTGGTACGCAGGTCGTAGAACTGCGGCCGGGTGTAGAGCCCCATGACGAACTCCTCCAGTGAGGAGTTCCCCGCCCGTTCGCCAATGCCGTTCACCGTCACTTCCACCTGCCTGGCTCCAGCCGAGACGGCCGCCAGCGTGTTGGCGGTCGCCAGGCCCAGATCGTTGTGCGTGTGTGTGCTGAATATCACGTCCCGACCGCCAGGCGTGCCTTCGATTAACGCCCGAAACAGAGCCTCGTATTCGTTCGGCTGGGTATAACCGACCGTGTCCGGAATGTTCAATGTGGTCGCGCCAGCCTGAATCGCGACCTCCAGCACCTGCTTCAGATATTCGACGTCGCTGCGTCCGGCATCCTCGGGGCTGAACTCCACGTCGCCGCACAGGCTGACCGCGTACTCCACCATCTCGCCCACGGTTTCCAGCACTTCATTGCGCGACTTGCGCAGCTTGTGTTCCAGGTGGATGTCGCTGGTCGCAATAAAGGTGTGGATGCGGGGCCGGACAGCCGGTTCGGTGGCTGTGAAGGCCCGTTCGATGTCCTTGCGGTTGGCGCGCGCCAGCCCGGCAATCACCGGTGGCGGCAATGTGCTGCCGTCCTGGCCGACACGGGTTTCGCGCCCGACGGTCTCCGCCACCCTGTTGACCGCCTTCCAGTCGCCGGGGCTGGCAATGGGAAAGCCGGTTTCGAGAATATCGACCCCCAGACGGGCCAGCTGGCGGGCCAGCTCCAGCTTCTCGTGGTCGTCCAACGTTGCACCCGGACTCTGTTCGCCATCCCGCAAGGTGGTGTCGAAAATCAGGACGGTGTCCCCGCGTGCCACATGGCGGGCGTACGCCGCCATGTCCTCGATGGCGAACTGGCCACCGTCAACCGGAGGGTTGACTTCAGGCTGTTGCGTGCCGGATGCTGTGTCCATTTGTCAACTCCCGTGAACGGGCCGTCGGACGGCCCAAGGTCAATCAGGTTTCACGCTCGATTTCCTGTGCGTTGAGGAAGGTCATCATGCGGCGCAGTTCCAGGCCCACCTCCTCAATCTGCTGGTACTGTTCGCGGCGGCGGCGGGACTTGAAGTTCGAGAGTCCGGAGTAGTACTCGTCCATCCACTCCTCGGCGAAGCGGCCGCTCGTGACCTCCTCCAGGATCTGCTTCATGGCCTTGCGCGTCTCATCGGTGACGATGCGCTGGCCACTTACATAGTCGCCCCACTCGGCCGTGTCCGAGACGCTGTAGCGCATGTAGGCCAGGCCGCCTTCGTAGAACAGATCGACAATCAACTTGAGTTCGTGCAGGCACTCGAAATAGGCAATTTCCGGCTGGTACCCCGCCTCGACCAGGGTCTCGAACGCGGCCTTGACCAGCTCGCTGACGCCGCCACAGAGCACAGCCTGCTCTCCGAAGAGGTCGGTTTCGGTTTCCTCGGCGAAAGTGGTCTCCAGCACGCCGGCGCGCGTGCAGCCCAGGCCGCGGCCGTAGGACAGGGCATTGGCCAGGGCCTGGCCGGAGGCATCCTGGTGGATGGCCACCAGGCCGGGTACGCCCGAACCCTCCGTGAAGACTTCGCGCACGCGATGGCCCGGCGCCTTGGGTGCCACCATCGACACATCGACATGCGCAGGAGGCACGATCTGGCCAAACCGAATGTTGAATCCGTGGGCGAACATCAGCGTGTCGCCGGGATTGAGCCCCTGCTGGATTTCCTCCTTGTAGATCTGACCCTGGACCTGGTCCGGCAACAGGACCATCGTGATATCGGCCGATGCCACGGCATCCGCCGTGTTCATGACCTCCAATCCGTCCGTCTTAGCCTTGGCCCGGCTGCGGCTGCCCTCGTACAGGCCCACAACCACGGACATCCCGGAATCGCGCAGGTTCAGGGCATGGGCATGCCCCTGGCTGCCATAACCAAGGATGGCAATGCGCTTGTCCTTGATCAGGTCCGGATCCGCCTGGTTTTCGTAGTAGATCGTGGCCATGGGGTAAAGGGTCTCCTTGCCGGTTGGGATGGGGTGGGAATCTAAGTAGGGGTCAAGTGGCCGGAATCGACTCGGGCAGTCCTGGCGCAAGCGGGGCGCGGTCAAACGCCTCCGCCCTGCCAAGTGTCGCCGGCCGGTTCGAGGGCCGGTTCCGATTCGACGTGGGCCACGGTGCTGCGCACGATGGCCACCGGTCCGGTGCGGACCATCTCCAGCAGGTGGTAGTCACGCAGAAGACCGATGAGCGAGTCGATCTTCTCCTCGCGGCCCACGATCTGGATCAGCATATCGGTACGCGAAAGGTCCTCCACCGTGGCCTCGAACACCTGAATCAGGTCAAGAACCTGACGTCGCTCATCGGGACCCACCGCCACGCGCACAAGGGCCAACTCCCGCTTGACGATCGCCTCCTGCGCAAAGCTCTCGACACGGGTGACGTCCACCAGCTTGATCAGTTGGCTGCGCACCTGCTCCAAGGTCCGGTCGTCGCCGCTGACTTCGAAGGTCATGCGCGAGATGCCCGGTTCCTCGCTGGCACTGACTTGCAGGCTGTCAATGTTGAAGTTGCGCCGGCTCAGCAGGCCGGTCACCCGGTTCAGGACGCCGGGGCGATCCCGCATCCAGGCCGCCAGAATGTGTTTCATCGATGCCGTTCCGAGATGGGTGGGGAAGCCAATCGGGTCAGAAGGACGGAACCACGCCACCGTGGTCCTGCACGATGTGCGGCCGGCGGATCAGTTCGTCCACGGCGGCGCCAGGCGCCACCATCGGATACACGTTGACCTCCTCCTTGACCTGGAAGTCGATCAGGTACGGGCCGTCGGTGGTGTTCGCCGCACGCACGGCCTCGGCCACCTGTCCCGGCTCCTCCACCTTGCAGGCCGGGATCCCGTAGGCGGCCGCCAGCATTACGTAGTCGGGGGACAGGACCGGCGTGCCCACGTAGCGCTTGTCGTGAAAGAGTTGCTGCCACTGACGCACCATGCCGAGAAAGCCGTTGTTGATGATGGCAATCTTGACCGGCAGCTTTTCCTGCTGAATCGTGGCCAGTTCCTGCATCGTCATCTGGAAGCCGCCATCGCCCACAATGGCCCACACCAGCTTGTCGGGCCAGGCCATCTGGGCGCCCATGGCCGCCGGCAGGCCGTAGCCCATGGTCCCCAGACCGCCGCTCGTCAGGAGCTGCCCGGCCCGTTCGTGCACAAAGTACTGGGACTCCCACATCTGGTGCTGGCCGACGTCGGTCGCCACCAGTATGTCGCCGGGATCCCGCAGGTTGGTGGTCTCCGACCAGATCTGTCGCATGACGAACGGCGGCACCAGTTCGTCCAGTTCGAAGGTGAGGATGTCCTTGCCGGCACTGCTGAGCTTGCGATCGGTGAGCGAGGCCAGCCATTCCGCGTGCGTGTTGGGATGGATGAGCGGCTCCAGGGCCGGCAGCGTTTCCGCCAGGTCCCCGACGACGGCGACATCCGGCTGCACATTCTTGCCCACTTCGGCCTTGTCGAGTTCGAAGTGCACCACGGACGCCTGCTTGGCGAAGCGGTCCAGGCGACCCGTGATACGGTCGTCGAAGCGCATGCCCAGCGCGATTAGGACATCGCAGGCCTGGACCGCCTCGTTGGCGTAGGCTTCGCCGTGCATGCCGCCCATGCCCAGGCTGAGGGGATGGGTCTCCGTGATGTTGCCGGTGCCCAGCAGGGTGGTTACGACCGGGATCTCGGCCTTTTCCACAATCCGCAGCAGCACGTCCGACACCCCGGCCAGATGGATGCCGTGTCCGGCCATGATCAGCGGCGCCTCGGCGGCGTTGATCAAATCGGCCGCGTCGGCCAGCGCATCCTGCCAAGCAGCAGGATAGGGATTGAAGCCGGGCAGCTTCACCTCCATGTCGTAGCGAAACTCGCCCTCCGCGATCTGCACGTCCTTGCAGACGTCCACGAGCACCGGTCCGGGACGACCCTCCCGGGCAATGTAAAACGCCTCCTTCATGACCATCGGCAGGTCGGCCACATCGGTGACCAGGTAGTTGTGCTTGCAGACGGGCTGGGTCACGCCCACGATGTCCGCCTCCTGGAAGGCGTCGGTGCCCAGCATCGGCGAAGGCACCTGGCCCGTGATGCACACGATGGGCACGCTGTCCATCTGGGCGGTCGCAATTCCGGTGACGAGATTGGTCGCGCCGGGGCCGCTGGTCGCCACGCAAACCCCCACCTCGCCCGTGGCCCGGGCATAACCGTCCGCCATGTGGGCCGCGCACTGTTCGTGCCGCACCAGCACATGATGCAGCAAACCTTCGGCCTCGTATATCGCCAGCGCATCGTAGGCGGGCAGGATGGCGCCACCGGGATGGCCGAACAGGAGGGAGACCCCCTCCGTCACGCAGGCATCCCAGATCATCTCCGACCCGGTAATGCGGCGCGGCGGCGCCGTAGTCCTGAAATGATCGGGGGGAAAGTGCATCGTTATACTGTTCCTTAATTCTTGCAAGTTCTTGACAAACAAGGTTGGGCAATTCGCTCTCGGCCGGTCAGGGCAGCGTCGGCTGCCTGGCAGGCTCGAGTCCGGGATGAGCAGTCCCATCCGCAGTCCCGCTTCGATCCAACAGCAGGCGCTTGACCTCCCGGTAGGGCATGTACAACGTAATCCCGTCGTCGTACAGGCGCTGCAGGATGTTGCGGGCGGCGTTGGTGTCCGCATCCAGCACGACTCCGTCCAGGCCGTAAAACCGATCCCCGCGCCGTGTGCCCTGCAACAGGCCGGTGCGGGAGTCGATTTGCGACGTGTAGGCGGGGTTCACCAACACCAGCGCCGAACCTCGGCGCCGAGATATCGAGGTTAGGGTGTCGGCCATGATGCCCCTGACCCAGCCGCTCAGCCGGCGGTTGGTGTCGCGGTGGCGATACCTGGACGACGCCATGGGGGCCGTCAGATCCTCGCAGGCGATGGTGCCGGCGCGGTCGACGACGCGGTGGGCGGCCTGGCAGAGAAAGTCGCGCGTCTGCGCCGTGTGCTTCTGCTGCCGGCGATCCCACTTCCGGTTGCCGAGGTTGTGGCGGCGAATGTTGTCGGCTTTCTTGATGCGTCCGGCCTCGCGGTGCTTCTGCTCCATCGCACGCAGCTGGTTGCGACGTCCGCCCTTGACCTTGCGGGCATCGCTCTCCGCGGCCAGCCGGTCGCCCAGGCCTTCGCCGTGCCGTTCACCTTCGCTGTCGGCATAGGCCTCGGTGTAACCCTTGTCCACACCAAGTTCGCCATCCCCGCAGGGCTTCGTGCTGCATACGGCGGTCTCGTCGATGGCGTAGTGGATCGCCACCTGGCCGTCGTCCTGCAGGATGATCCGCAGGGTTCCGGTGGGCAGATGCGTGCCCCGGAGCGGGATGGCGATGCGCTGGCCGTGTTCCAGGCCCTGCAGATAGACCCAGGCCCGACCGTGCCAGACCTTGGCGGTGTAGGAACCCGCATCGGCCACGATCTGGTTGGTCACGCGTGAGGTGCCGCCCTGCCACTTCCTGCGCATTTGGCGGTGCAGGAAGGAATCCTCATCCCACCGGTTGCGCTTCAGCAACGAGTACAGGCGCTGCCGCTCTGCGGGGTTGCCGCGGGTCCTGTGCCGAATGACCTTCTTGACTGGCACCTTGGCGGCTTCCCGGCCGGCTTGGATGTCACCCAAGGCGTCTGCCAGGGTGGCCTTGCCCAAGCGCGCCGGCAATCCGTGCCAGTCGTAGCCCTCGGCCATCCAGGCGTTGCGGATCTCATGGGCCGACTGTTGCGCCGTGGACAGGCCGCTGCAGCGTTGCCACGCGTCGGCCCGCACGCGTCCGCACAAGGCGGCGATCCGCGTCAACCGATCGAACTTGGCCTTGTGCAACCCCTGGCTGTGCAGGATGCGCGTGACCTTGGCTGTCTTCATAACTTACAGGATGGGGCGAGAAGTGTCAGGAAACATGATGCTTATCGATGCTCCGGTCTCAGTAGGTGGATGCTGCGCGGGGTTGGTTTTCGGTTAAAATTAGGCTGAACCAGGGCAAATAAAAATCCTTCCCGGTGGGAAGGATTGACGGCTTTGCCTGTCTAGCTTGCCCTGGCTGGCTCGCCTCTATCCCTCACCACACAGGTGCGGCCGCAGGACGACGAGGTCGACCTGCGCGTCAGGCAACAACAAGAACGACGAATACAATTGCGTAGTCATGCCCCATTGTAGGCTAACCCTGCGGACAGAGTCAATTCGGGGAATCCCCGATTCCGCATCCGGTCCGCATGCGACGCGCACAACCTGCCCGTTCCCCCAAGACCCGTACATTTATATTGCCCAAGTGCTCAACCGCTAACCCCTGCCTGCCATGACTGTCCACCCTTCCCCTTCCGCACCCGCCGGGCTCGTGAACGAACCCCTGGTCCAGCTGCCTCCGGAATCCCACCCGGACGGCTCGTCCACCCTGAACGGGGACGCCGGTGCGGTCGTCGTGCCGCCGGCGGACACGTCTTTCCTGGAGCAGGACGTGTCCGGCCGCTCGGTGGAGGAGTTGTGTACGGCACCCGAAATCTACAACCGCGAGCTGAGTTGGCTCGACTTCAACTGGCGGGTCCTGCACGAGGCCAAGGATCCGCGCAATCCGTTGGTGGAACGCCTCAAGTTCCTCGGCATCACCGGCTCGAACCTCGACGAGTTCATCCGCAAACGGGTCGGTGGCCTGCAACGGCAACGGGCCGCGGGGGTGGCCAACCTGCGGCTGCAGGGATGGACCCCGGAACACCAGCTGGACCTGATTGGCAAGGTGATCGACAATTTCCGCCACCAGCAGGACGAATGCCTGTTGCAGGACCTGTTGCCCAAGCTGGCGGACGAGGGCATCCGCCTGCTGAGCTACGACGACTTGTCCGAGAGCCAAGTTGACGATCTCCGCAACCTGTTCCTGCAGGACTTGTTTCCCCTGCTGACGCCGTTGGCCTACGACCCGGGCCATCCCTTCCCGTTCATCAGCAACCTGAGCCTCAATCTGGCGGTCGAGGTGCGCGACCCGCGCACCGGTGATGTGCGGCTGGCCCGCCTCAAGGCCCCCACCGATCGGCACCGCTGGATCCCGCTGGGGCCCCCCAACCATTTTGTGTCGCTGGTAAACGTCCTGCTCAACAACCTGGACGCGCTGTTCCGGGGGATGGAAGTGGTCGATGCCTATCCGTTCCGCGTCACGCGCAACGCCACCCTCGTGCGCAACGAGGACGAGGCGGACGATCTGGTCGAGATGATCAGCGAGGAACTGCAGCAGCGGCGATTTGCGCCGGTGGTGCAGCTGGAGGTGTCGGACCGCATGCCCCGCCGGGTACTGGGGGTTCTGTTGCGCGAATTCGGGCTGCGCGACCAGGATGTGTACCGCGTCGAAGGTGTCCTGGACGTGACCGAGTTGTTCAACCTGGCCAACCTGATCGAGCGCCAGGACCTGAAGTTTCCGCCGTTCCGGTCCCAAATTCCCTCCGGTTTCGCCGCACTCTCACCGGACACTTCACCGGACGACATGTTCCGGCTGCTGAGCAAGGGCGATCGGCTTCTGCACCACCCCTACCAGTCGTTCGCCCGCACGACGCAGGAGGTGATTCTGGCGGCGACCCGCGACCCCAAGGTGCTGGCCATCAAGCACACGATGTACCGGACATCGGACGATTCGGCCATCGTGGCGGCGCTGGCCGCCGCGGCCGGGGCCGGCAAGCAGGTCGCGGTGCTGGTGGAGGTCAAGGCCCGTTTCGACGAGGAACTGAACATTCACCACTCCAAGCGCCTCGAGGAGGCGGGATGCCATGTGGCCTACGGACTGGTGGGCCTAAAGACCCACTCCAAGGTCACGCTGATCGTGCGCCAGGAGCGGGACGGCCTGCACAGCTATGCGCACATCGGCACGGGCAACTACAACGCCAAGACCGCCAGTGTGTACACCGACTACAGTCTGCTGACCACGAACCAGGACATCGTCAGCGACGTGATGCACCTGTTCAACTATCTGACCGGCTACGGTCAGAGCCTGGAGTACAAGCACCTGCTGGTGGCGCCCATCAACATGCGCGACCGGTTCATCGAGATGCTCGAGCGGGAAATCGAGCACTGCGGTCGGACGGGCGAAGGCCACGTCGTGGCCAAGGTCAACGGCCTGGACGACCCGCGGCTGTGCGAGGCCCTGTATGCCGCCAGCCAAGCCGGAGTCCGCATCGACTTGATTGTACGAGGCATCTGCCGCATCCGGCCCGGCCTCCCGGGGGTCAGCGAAAACATCACCGTCCTCAGCCTGGTCGGCAGATTCCTGGAGCACAGCCGCATCTTCTACTTCGCCAACGACGGGAAGCCGGAGTGCTACATTGGCAGCGCGGACTGGATGCAGCGCAACCTCGACAATCGTGTCGAGGCCATCGTGCCCCTGCTGGACCCCAAGCTACGCGACGAGGTACGCGACATGCTGGCGTTGTGCGTCCACGATCAGCGCAATGCGTGGGAGATGCGTCCGGACGGGAGCTACGTGCAGCGCCTGCCGACCGCGCTGGCAGAGGATTCCCCGGATTCGGAAGCCAACGCCGTGAGGGGTGCCCAACTCACCCTGATGATGCAGGCCAACCAGCACTCGCTCTACTGAACCGGACCGGGAAGCCCCTTTCAAAACCCACCCGCGCTCGGAAGCGGTTCCGGCCGCCTGCAGGTGGTGGCCGTGTCCAGATGCCTGCCGAGAGCACTGGACTCCCTGAATAGTTCCATGACCTCCAGCACATGATGGGCAAGGTCGCCGCCGGCCCGGTGGGGACGGTCTTGGGTCAGGGCATGCGCCATGTCGGCCAGACCGATACCCCTCAACACCTGGTCGCTGTGGGTCAGGGGCACTTCGGTCCATTCGCGGTTTCGGAAGATCCCGGCCAGATGCGTCACCGGCCCCTGGAAGGTATTGGGGTCAGGAACGCCCAGGGAGCCCTCGGTGCCATACACCTCAATCCGGGGCAAGGCACCGCCCCAGACATCGAAGCTCTGGATAATCGTCCCGATGGCACCGGAATGGAATTCCACGGTGCCGGCATAGTGGGTGGGCACTTCGGGACGGATCACCTTGCCGGCTAGGGGCTGGCTGGTAATCGTGCGCTCCGGAAAGGTGATCCGGGTCATGCCGCTGACCTTGCGAATCGGCCCCATCAGGTTGACCAAGGCCGTCAGGTAGTACGGCCCCATGTCCAGCATGGGACCGCCTCCGGCCTCGTAGTAGAACTCCGGCGCCGGATGCCAGGCCTCGTGCCCGCGGCTCAACATGAAGGCCGTGGCCGCCACCGGTTCCCCGATCATCCCCTGATCGATGGCGTGCCGCGCGGTTTGCTGCCCGCCGCCCAGAAACGTGTCGGGCGCACAGCCCAGCCGCAAGCCATGGGTCGCGGCCGCCTCCACCACCGCCCTGCCCTGGCCCCGATCGACGGCTAGGGGTTTTTCACTATAGGCATGCTTGCCGGCCTCCAAGGCCTTGATGTCCACCTCGGCATGTGCCTTGGGGATGGTCAGATTGAGGACGATGTCGATGTCGGGTCGCTCCAGGAGTGCGTCCACCGACAGGGCCGGACAGCCAACCTCTGCCGCCAGGGCCGCGGCCGCCTCCGGGTTCAGGTCCGCTACGGCCGCGATGGCGACATGGTCGAAGGGTGCCAGGCCCTTCACATAGGCGCGGCTGATCACGCCACACCCGACAATCCCAACCTGCCAAACCTTCGTCATCCGAAACTCCTTGGCTGCAGTTGGCAGCATTCTCAGTGCGTGGGTTCCCCTGCGCCGGTCTCCAGCCAGGCCAGATCCGCGGGCGTCAGCTCGAAGTCCAGCGATTGCAGGTTGTCCTTCCATTCCGCGGGCGAGTTGCAGCCAATCAGGGCAAAGAGATTGAGGGGCTGGGACAGCACGTAGGAGACGGCCACCTGCGCCGATGTCAAGCCATGGCGGGATCCCATCGCCGCGGCCCGGTCCAGGCGCCGGAAGTTCTCCTCCGAGGCATAGGACCGGATGCAGGTGGCATGGTGGTAGCCCTCGAAGCCGTCCAGGTTGTCCCGCGTGTAAATCCCGGTGAAAAAGCCCATGGCCAGGCTCGACCAGGTGAAGACCGGCATCTGCGTTTCAAGATACCAGGCCCGCGCTTCCGCGCCCTTGCGTCCCGAAATGGTCAGGCAATCGCGCCAAGGCTCCTCCACCTGCTCCGCCATGCTGAAGTTCGGGCTGCTGGCCACGAAGGGGGCACACCCGTTTGCAGCGGCGTAGGCGTTGGCTTCCCTGATGCGTTCGGGGCTCCAGTTCGAACCGCCGTAGGCCAGGATCTTGCCTTCCCGGCGGTGTTGTTCAAGGCGTTCGACCAGGGGCCCCACCGGCAGTGCGGGATCGTCCCGATGCAGCAGGTACAGATCGATGTGGTCGGTCCGCAGGCGGGCCAGCGAGTCATGCAAATCGCTGCTCAGATCGTACGGGGTGACCCGGTCGCGGTCCTGATTGAAGTGGCACCCCTTGGTGAGCACGAAGATTTCGTCCCGCACGCCCCTGGTCTCCATCCACAGCCCCAGGGCCCGTTCAGACCCGCCACCACCGTAACCGTGGGCGGAGTCAACCGCATCGCACCCCAGTTCGTAGAGACTGTCCATCAACTCGATGCCGGCCTCCCGATTGCCGTCGTGCAACATGATCGTGCCCTGCACAATGCGGCCAATCCGCTTTTCGCAACCCGGTATCTGTCCGTATTTCACGCGAGAAATTCCTGTTGGTGTATTGACGGGCGGGACCCGTTGGAAAAGTCCCTACCTATTCCATCGGATAGCGCAGACCCCACTGGGCACGGATGGTGTCCAGCGTGGTCATGACGCCCATGGTGTGGGACCAGGTCATGTCCGGGCTTTCCAGCAGCCCGGCCTTGAGGCAGCGGTTCACTTCCATGACCTCGTGGGCAAATCCCTTGCCGATGAGGCCCGGCTCCACCCGGCGCCAGTCCTCGCCGTCCACCTTGAGGTGGAAGTGGTCGGTCAGCCACCAGGGCGTCGGCATCCGGATTTCGCCGCCCGACCCGAACAACAGGCACTCCTGCGGGGTATTGTCGCGGATTGAGGAGTAGCAGATCGCCAGGCCCCCGTCCGGATACCCCAGCAGAATCCCGCTCCGTTCGTCAATGCCGCCTTCCAAGTGTCCCAGGGTCTCAATCCTTGTCGGTGATCCGCCGAACAGATAGGCCGCGAACGACACCGGATACATGCCAATGTCAAGAAGTGCTCCGCCGCCCAGAGCCGGTTCGATCAGGCGCGATCGGGCACTGCGGGAACCCCTGAACCCGAAGTCCCCCACCATCATCGTCAGTTGGCCAATCACGCCGTCGTCGATCAGGCGCTTGATCGCGCGCGGCACCGGCAGGTACCGGGTCCACATGGCCTCCATCAGAAACAGGTTGCGTTGCCGCGCCACGGCGATGATTTCGGCCGCCTCCGCGACATTGATGGCGAACGGTTTCTCGCACAGGACCGGCTTGCCAGCCTCCAGAGCCAGGATGCTGTGTTCCCGGTGCAGGTTGTGCGGGGTCGCAATGTAGACAACGTCGATGTCCGGGTCCTGCACCAATTCCTCGTAGGTCGCATACTGGCGCGGGACACCGAATCGTTCCGCCAGGGCCTGCCTCCGGTCGGTCGTGCGCGAACCGACTGCCAGCAACTCCGCATCGTCCACCTGCATCAGGCCCTCGCCCAGGCGGTTGGCAATGCTGCCCGCACCCAGGAATCCCCACCTCACCTTGTCCATGCCCCAATCTCCCAAGTCGTCAATGGTTCGCACCGTGACCCCAGCATAGGCCGCGCCGCACAATTTCACAGGCTTTCGACACTTCAAAGTCGCCGGCGACATACCCCAGCCAACCGTGGAACACGCGTCCCCGACCGTGCATCCTCGCCCCCACCACCGGCATCACCATCCCGACTTGGTCGGGAACCGAGTGGCCGCTCGGCCTAGGTGGCCCGGGTCCACATGCAAGCCATGCTGCTCCTGCCGGTCCTGGACGGACAGGCCTGTTGAAGAAGGCTGTGCCTATTCCATGGGATAGCGCAGGTCCAGCTGGGCACGGATGGTGTCCAGGGTGGCCATGACACCCATGGTGTGGGACCAGGTCATGTCCGGACTCTCCAGCAACCCGGCCTTGAGGCAGCGGTTCACTTCCATGACTTCGTGGGCAAACCCCTTGCCGATGAGGTCCACCTCCACCCGGCGCCAGTCTTCGCCGTCCACCTTGAGGTGGAAATGGTCGGTCAGCCACCAGGGCGTCGGCATCCGAATTTCGCCGCCCGACCCGAACAACAGGCACTCCTGCGGGGTATTGTCGCGGACTGACGAGTAGCCAATCGCCAAGCCGCCGTTCGGATAGCCCAGCAGGACCCCGCTGCGTTCGTCAATCCCATCCGCCAAGTGGCCCAGGGATTCAATCCTGACGGGCGATCCGCCGAACAGGTAGGCCGCGAACGACACCGGATAGACGCCGATCTCAATCAGGGCGCCACCGCCCAGGGACGGGTCGGTCATACGCGATTGGGCGCTGCGGGGAAGCCTGATTCCGAAGTCTCCCACCATCATCGTCAGTTGGCCGATCACGCCGTCGTCGACCATGCGCTTGATCGCGCGCGGCGCCGGCAAGTACCGGGTCCACATCGCCTCCATCAGGAACAGGTTTCGTCTCCGGGCCACGGCAATGACCTCGGCGGCCTCCGTGACATTGATGGCGAATGGTTTCTCGCACAGGACTGGCTTGCCGGCCTCCAGGGCCAGGATGCTGTGTTCCCGGTGCAGGCTGTGAGGGGTCGTGACGTAGACGACGTCGATGTCCGGGTCCTGCACCAACTCCTCGTAGGTCGCATATTGGCGCGGGACATCGAACCGCTCAGCCAGGGCCTGCCGCCGGTCGGCAGTGCGCGAACCCACCGCCAGCAGTTCCGCATCGTCCACCTGCATCAACCCTTCGGCCAGGCGATTGGCGATGCTGCCCGCGCCCAGGAATCCCCACCGGACCTTGTCCATAGCTCGATTTTCCTTGGCGTCAATGACTCGCGCCGCCGGCCCAGCACAGGCCGCGCCGCACAATTTCGCGGGCTTCCGGCACTTCAAAGTCGCTGGCGACATGCCCCAGCGAACAGTAGAAGACGCGCCCCTGGCCATACATCCGCTTCCACGCCACCGGCATCACCGTCCCGTTGACCCAGGGCGCGACTTCGGTCTGGAACTGGGTGGTGGCAAGCACCTGGTTGCCCGGGTCCACATGCATGTAGTACTGCTCCGAATGCATGTCGAAGTCCGGCAGGTCCTTGGTGATGGGATCCATGTGGTTGGTGATGTTCACCCGGTAGTCGATGATGTTGCCGGGATGGGCCACCCACTGGCCACCGGTCATCCACTGGTATTCGGTGTTATGACGGAAGGCGTCGCACATGCCGCCGTGCCACCCGCCGAAGTTGACTCCGGAGCGGACGGCTTCAAGCAACCCGGCCTCCTGCTCGCGCCCGAGTTCGGACATGGTCCACGTGGACACGACCAGATCCAGACCCTGCATGTACTCGGTGTCGCAGTAGCGGTCCAGGTCGTGCACGATGTCCACCTTGAACCCTGCTGCCTCGAGCAGGGGGGCAAAGATATGCGTGGTCTGTTCGGGGTCGTGACCTTCCCAGCCGCCCCAGTTCATCAACGCCTTCCTGTCAGCCATAATTACCCTCCTGTGGGGTCAAATTGAAATCTGCCTCGGAACGTTTTCCGCTCAGCGCTGAAGGACGCCTCCGCCGGATGTCACCAGTTGCTCGACCTCGGCCCTGTGGGTGACCAGCATGTCGCCGTGCTGGGTCAGGTTCATGGCAGCCATGACCGAACCAAAGCGCAAGCCCATTTCCACATCCTGGTTCAACAGGCCATGCAGCACGCCGGCAGCCAGGGCATCGCCCGCGCCCAGCCGATCCACCACCTGTACGGGCACCACCTCCTGCCTGAACACGACACCGGCATGCCGCACATAGGTGGCCTCCGTGCCACAGGACATGACAACCGTATCCCCGGCCGCCAGGTCCGCCAGTGCTTCAAGTTGCGCCTCCGGCGCGCCTTGAAGCCCCAGCACAGTCTCCGCATCCGCTTGTCCGCAGAACAGGATGTCCGCCGCGCTCAGCATGGGCTGGAGGGTGGCGCGGGCCTCGGCCGCGGTCCACATCTTGGATCGGAAGTTGAGATCGAAACTGACCATCACCCCCCGGGCATGGGCTTCCGCCAGTGCCGTCCGGGTCACGTCGAGGCAACTCGGGGACACGGCCGGGGTAATGCCGCTGATGTGGAAAATCGCCGTATCCATCAGCCGGTCCCAGTCCACCTGATCCGGCCGCAGACGGCTCGCACACGAATCGGCCCGATCGTAAATCACATCCACGTTGCGCGGCGGCTCGGCATTCTCCAGGAAATAGAGCCCGGTCCGTCCTTCGTCGCTCCACACCACGCACGAAAGATCAACGCCGGCTTGCCGCAGGTGATTGGCCACCAGGCGACCGGTGGCTCCGATCGGCAGGCCGCTGCACCAGGCGGTGCGGTACCCAATCCGCGCCAAGGCCACCAAGGTGTTGGCCTCCGCCCCTCCGGGATGCACATCAAGCTGCCGCGCTGTTTCCAAGTGGCTGCCGGCAGGTACACTGAGGCGCAGCATTACTTCGCCCAGTCCGGTTACGTCATACAGAGACATGTATTCGCCTGTTTGGAAATCCGCGACAGCAACCTGGCAGTGCCGGGTCCGGACACTGGCCGCGCCCTTCCCGCCGAAATCCGGTCCTCTCCATGATCGGGCCTATATCTTGGCATATCGGGCGGCTGCATTCCACAGTGGCGAATGCACTGATCCGGCTCCCGTCCCACCATCGGCCAGCGCAGCCCGAATGACACCCCATCGGTACTCCGCATGCAGTTGACCAAGTTGCACAACGGCCTGCCGGCCTATCAATTCGATCTGCTGGCGGACTGGCCCGTGGAGGCATGCGTCAGCACGCGCACAGGCGGCGTTAGCGCCCCCCCTTTCGACTCGCTGAACTTCAGCACGCGCCGGGGTGATTCCGAGGCTGCGGTCGGCACCAACATTGAGCGTTTCAGCCGGGCATGCGGATTCCGCCGGGAAGACCTGGTGTGGGCCGGGCAAATCCGATCCGATGCCGTCTGCGAGGCCACGGATGTCCACCGCGGCACGCGCCTCGCGGGGACGGACGGATTGGTGACCTCCGAAGTTCGCCTGCCCTTGATGACCCTGTATGCGGACTGTGTACCCATCGTGATCTACGACACCGTACGCCACCGCCTCGGTGTGGCCCATGCCGGCTGGCAGGGCACGGTCAAGCGCATTGCCGAACGGTTGCTCCAACAGCTCGGCCGTCGGTACGGAACCATCCCGGCCGACTGCGTGGCCGGTCTGGGCCCCAGCATCGGCCCCGACAGCTACGAAATTGGCGACGACGTAATCCAGCTGGTCCGAACCACCCAGGAGGATGCCGACTCCCTGCTCAGACCCTCCGCGCGCGAGGGCAGGGCATACTTCGACCTGTGGGAGGCCAACCGTCGGCAGCTGGCGACAGGTGGGGTGCCCGGCGACCGCATTGAAATCGGCGGCTTGGACACGGCCGCCCTGCCGGACACTTTCTTTTCCCACCGGGCTGCCCGCGGCCGTTGCGGGCTGTTCGGCATGCTTTGCTGGCTTGAGCCCCGCTCCCCATCGGCTCCGTGAGGTTCATCGGAGTTTCTTGACGTGGGCAGCGGCCAACTCCGGGAACACCTGCAATCCAGGGTCGATGCAGTCCGGGAGCGGCTGGCCCGCGCGGCCGAGGCTTCCGGCCGGCATCCCGCGGACGTAACACTGGTGGCGGCAAGCAAAACCCAGCCCGATGCCATGGTCGCAGCCGCGTTCGACTGCGGTGTGCGCCACTTCGGAGAGAATCGACCGGAGGAACTGGCCCGTCGGCACCAAGTTCCGGAGTTGGCCGAGCGTCTGATCCACTGGCATCTGATTGGCCCTTTACAAAGCCGCAAGCTCAAACTGCTGCCACCGAATCTGACCCTGATTCAAAGCGTGGACCGTCTCAAGACGGCACGCCTGTTGGCCAACGCGGGCCTGCGCACCGAGACTCCCGTACCGATCCTGCTCCAAGTCAATCCGGCCGGCGAAGCGTCCAAACAAGGAGTCGCGCTCGACGCGGCGCTACCCATGGCCGAAGCCATCTCGCAGATGGCAGGCCTGGTCCCGCGCGGCCTGATGGCCATGACCCCGCTGGGCGCTGGCGAAACCGAACTGCGAACACTGTTTGCCGCAGTCCGTGCGGAACTCCGGCGAATCCAAACCAGCCTTGCCGTTCCGGGATGGACCGAACTCTCCATGGGCATGAGTCAGGACTTCGAGCCGGCGGTGCGGGAGGGTGCTACAATCGTCCGCATTGGCACTTCCCTGTTCGGTCCCAGAGTTGGCTGAACAGTTCCTGCGGACTGCTCCCCGATGGCACCAGAACGGCGAATCCTCATCATTGGAGGAGGGGCAATGGGCAGCGCCCTGCTGCGCGGCGTGCTGCAGAAGGGACTGTACCAGCCCGACGAGATCGAAGTGGCCGAACCGGTGCCGGCCTTGCAGGCCGCGCTGGCGTCGGAGTTCGGCGTGGCCGTCAACGCGCTGGAACGTACCGGTTCCTGGTCGCACGAACTGGCCCTTGTGTGCCTGAAGCCGCAGGTGTTCGAGACCGCGATGCAACGGTTTCGCGAGAACCGGTCCTTGGACATCGGCCTGTACGTGTCCATCATGGCCGGGGTTTCACTGCATTCCCTGCAACTCGCCGCAGGGACCGAAAGCGTGGTTAGGGCCATGCCCAATACGCCAGCCCAGGTTCTGGCCGGCATGACGATGTGGACGGCCACAAGCGGGGTTTCGCAAGCCCAGCGCGCATCTGCCCGGGCCATATTTGCAGCGGTTGGGGAGGAGCTGTACACCGACCATGAAGCAGACCTGGACCGGGCGACGGCCATCAACGGTTCGGGTCCGGGCTACCTGTTTCTGGTGCTGGAAGCAATGATTGACGCCGGCGTCCACATTGGCCTAAGTCGGGATGCAGCCGCCAAGCTGGCCACCCAGACATTGCTGGGATCGGGCGAACTGGCCAAGCAGATGGCCGACATCCACCCTGCGGAACTGCGCAACCGCGTCACCTCCCCGGGCGGCACCACGGCCGCAGGACTCCAGGAACTTGAACTGGCAGGCTTGCGCGGGGCATTTGCGTCCGCGATCGAGTCGGCTTGGAAGCGGAGTGTGGAACTGGGCGGTTAACCGCTGCCGCCACTCATCTTCGGCAAACCCGATATTCTCCGCATGAATCTCCTGATCAACGTCATCCAAATCTATTCCTTCCTGATCTTCATCAGGATCATGCTGACCTGGATTCCCAACCTGGACCACTCCCTGGCACCCGTCCAACTGCTGTGCCGGCTCACCGATCCGGTGCTCGACCTGGCCCGGCGGTACATCCCTCCCCTGGGCATGATCGACGTGTCCTCGGCGGTGGTGCTGCTGGTCCTGATGTTTGTGGTCCGGGCCCTGGCATCCCTGTAACAGTTCAACCGAAACGGCCCGGTCCATCCGGGCGTGTGCAATCTGGCCCTTGATCAGCCGGTTGCCTTCCAGGCGGAGCCTCCCCGGCTTGGCGAATTGGCACCAAGCAACAGGCAGTGGACCGGACAACCGGTTGTCGCTCACGAGCCTCTGCCGGTGCGCTGTTGAACCCGGTCCGAAGAAGGCCGTTCGTCAGTACCGGGTTTGGACCAAAATCAACTCATCCAAACCAGTGCCCTTCCGCCCCTTCCTATTGACCAGGACAGGTGGCAGTGACATGATGGCCGGCACCACCGTCCACTGCTTCATGGGACAATTCAGCCATTACCATCCTATCGGCGGCCGACACGACAATTCCGCTGGTCAGATCAAGGGCATTGGCGGCCACCGCGACCCCGTCCGCATCGGCATCGCAGGCCGCCACCGTGTAGGCAAACTTCAGCTTGTCCGTTCCTGATCCGGCGGTGTAGACGAGTTGGCGCTCTTCACTGCCCACGGTCATCTTGACCGCCGGCCGGCGCGAGACGTACACCGGTTGATCGAACTCAACCTCCAGGGAAATCACCTCGGCATCCGTGTATCCCCGGGAGGCCGTCGCAGGTTCCGAATCAAACCGCAAGGACGCGATGGAAGGCACGGAGGCACCTTCCCTGCCCGGTCCGGCAACTGCCAGCGAAAATTCCCCGGACACCGCATATCCATGGCTGTTGCGCACGGTATAGACGTACTCCGCCCCGGGTTCGGCGCCGGCAGGTGTTCCCGCAAGCGAGCCGTTGGCCGGGTTGAAAGTCAGCCCGGACGGCAACACGACACTTGCGCAGGTTCCGTCCGCGACATCCGTTTTGAGGCACAGTTCATAGGTAAAGGGTCCGCAGTCCCCGGACATCCGCGGCATCGACAAGGCATCGTCGGCCACAGGTGCGCCCGCCCTCAACACCAGATCTTCCACCGAGGACAGCAGCACCGGCGGCGATTGCACGGTAAAGGACACCTGTTGTGCATTGTCCGCTCGGCCCGTCTCAAGGTAACCACCCGCCCCCAGGGCCTCCACCTGAGGCAGGACCTTGGCGTAGTACGTTTGGTCCACTACCAAGCCGGGAAAGCCGATATGCGGCTGGGTCACCTCAAACACGCCCGGGCGACCCCGGCGCTTGGGGAAGGAATCCGCATCATGGGTCAGCAGCACGACCCAGGACACTGACCGTCCAAGAGCCGGCGGCGCGTCCCAAGTTAGTGAGGGGGATGCCCGGCACGCGCCGTCGGCAACCTCCACGCCGGTGACCCGCGGCACCAACGTGATATGCAGCGTTGCGGTGCCGAACGGCCCCGGGCGCCTTCCGTATTGGTAGGCCGCATACACGTGGCTGCCGGTGCTGTCCACATCCCCGGCCTCGAACCGGAAGGGAGCATGGTAGTCGTCGTTGCCGCCGCATTCCCCGAGGGCATTGCAGACGATGCCATCGTCGACCCCATGGCGGGTTCCGTTTATCACTCCCACGGTGGTGGTGTCGAGCCGCGGATGGGCACTGTCTCCGCCCAGAAAGACCACCGCATGCTCCGCGCCGGCCGGAGACTGCCAGTGCAACTCAAGGCCGGGTGGGTCCGGCCTGCCTTGCACGGGAATTAGACAGTTGTCCGAGGTGACGATGTCGAACGTGCCGGATAGGGACACCAATCCCGCGTCCAGAACACACCTGCGGTCAACCATGTGGGCTGCCTCCGGTACCAGCGCAGGATGGGCAAGCACGGCCGCCTCCCCGGCTTGATTTTGGATGGTGCCGCCGTTGAGAGCTATCGAACCGGCTTCCACGGCGACGCCGGCCGTCGTGAACTCTCCCGGAGCAATGGTGTACCCGAACACAAGGTGGGCACTGCCCGAACCCGACTGATAATTCGCCTGCCCAACGGTTTCGCCCAACTTTAGTTTGATGTTCGGCAACCCTGTGACATACACCGCTTGGTCGAACGCAACCGTGATCAGGATGGCGTCGCCTTGCTCTCCGTACGTCCGGTCCGGTCCGGGTTGGGACGTGAAGGCAACCGAGCCCACCACAGGGGCCGCAGCCCAGGCAGCCGTGGGAAACAGTGTGGCCAAGGCCATCACGGCCAACACCATTACGCTCCATTTGAGACCTGTGGGCAAGATCTCGACTTCAGCGAACCAGGAGCGCACCAAGCGCTCTGAACAGGCGGAAACTGGAGACGCGGGGGAATGAGCCAAGGCGAAGAACCCTCAGGTAGGAGTGCTGGATGCGGCGTGTGTTTGGCGTACCGGGTATTGTAGAGGTTGAGCCCGAAACCCGAATGCCGCCGTAGCCAACCGGCTCTCACCCAACCACCGAAACCCATGAGCAAGCCTGCTGTCCATCGGCCGGTTCTGCCTGGCAACGGCACATGTCTCGCGGCGCGGGGATTCCGTTGCCTATACTCCTACACGTTATCGGGCTGGCGGACAGGTTCGCAGCTCCTCGACAGTTCAGTACCTCGCGACCACGTGTTCAGATTGTTGAAGTGGGGATTCCAACTCCTCATTCTGTTCGTCGTCGTGTCCTTTGCCGGACGCGGCTATGCGGCCCTGGCGGCCCGCAGCCAAGGGTTGCTCCCTTCCGATCCCGTTGCCTCGATGTTCCCCGAACCGCAGACGGACCAGTTGCGCTTGCGCGGCGTCAACCGCGACACCATCCAGCCCGGCAAGAACCTGCCCGGCACCGACCTGGTCCTGGTGGAAATCCGGGAATCCGATGCCGTGTTCGCCAAACCCGGGGGCGAAACGGCCGTCCGCCGCTTCGGAGACTCCGTGAAGTTCGACGGACCGTGGGCCAACGTCTCCGACACGGACTACAACGTGTCCGGCCGGATCATCCGCGTCAACCCCGGCGACGTGCACGTGGTGTCGGTGTACTCGATCACCATCTCCGATACCGCACCCGCACGCGCCCCCCTTGCCATGACACCCGGCACGCCGTACACGCTGGTGCTGCGGGCCCGCACGGGTGCGCCCATCCGAGGCACCACCCTCCACTACCGCGGCCGCACCGACAGCGGCGATGCCAGGGTCGACGGACTGGATGGCGACAGTTGGGGGCAGTTCTCCGCCATGGACAGCATTCGATGGTCGGGTCTCCTTAGGGAAGACTTGGCGGTCAGTTACAATATGCGCATCCTGTTCTATACCGATACAGATATCTATCTGGGGGGCACTGTCCAACTAACCCACCTTCCCTAGACATACGCCCAACCTGCTCTCTTCTTCGACCGAGGCTGCTCCCATGACCACCATCAACACTGCCCTCGACGCAAACGTCAAAGCACGAGAACTGACAGGAACTGACGCCGCGCCCGTGGCCGCGCGCCCCCTGCCGGCGGTCATTTCCTCCGACTATTACAACCTGACCGAAACCGACGGGTGGCCTGTGGCCGGCCTTCTGGTATTTCTGGATCGGCAGCACACGCCGGTTAGGGCCGAGGTCCACCTGTACGACAACACCATGGGCCGGCGTCAGGATGCCGCCCTGCAGATCGCCTATCGTGTCCTGGAGGAGCAATATCGGGCACCCTCGGAGGAATCCGCGCGTCTCCCGGTGCGCATCATGCGCACGCGCCAGCAGTTGGACACGGTGGGCGTGCGGCTGGATATCGGCGAACCGATTCAGGATGCGCGTTTCGGCGCGGCAGGAATTGGGGAATGGAACAACACGAGGACGCTGCTGGCCCTGTTGCTGGCGCTGCTGCTCATTGGCGGGGTAGTCGGGGCTTTGGCCCTGAGGCAACGTTCCCCGGTCTCGTCCGTACCGGCCGGTGCGGACACCGCCGCTCCCGCACAATCAGATGAAGCCGACCTGCTCCCGGCCGGAGCACCGCCCGCGCCCGTTAACGAAACCTCCATGGCTGCCGACACCGTTGGCACGTCGCCGACAACCGGTATGGCGGCAACCAGCCAGGAAGCCACCGAAGCCGTGCCGCCGGCCGCCGGGTCGGCACCGATCGTGGAACGGCCATCGCTGAAAGACTACGTCAATCCCTACCCGCCTCAGCCCAACGATCTGCCACCCAGCACCGTAGCCTACCCGTTCACATTGCTGGATCGAGCCGAGGTTATGGTTGGTCACCTTGCATTCCAAACGGAACCCAATCCCGACACGGAATTTTCGTTCGCCTGGAAGGAAGCGGGCACGCAGGTCACCATCGTGGGCGGTCCCGTGTGGCTGGCAGGCGACTCCGGAACCATCGAATGGTGGTTTGTAGCCGCGGACGACGGCACCGAGGGGTGGATGGCCTCCAACGGCAGCACGCAACGGTATCTCAACCCGGTCGAATGAACCGTCCGGCGGACCGGTGGTGCCGATCCGTCCACTTCATTCGCTCAACCACGCAATACCCTCGCGGCCCAAGATCCACGGGCGAGGGCCTTGCTCCCGGGCAGATGCCTCCAGGGCCGTCTGCAACTCGCGGCGGATCCCCGTCCGCGCCAGGTCGAGCCGGATGGTTGCACCTTCCAAATCCGGCTGTGTAAGCCTCAATTCAACTTGGACCTCGTTGACTTTGGGCCGCAGCGAAGCCACGGTCCCGCTACACCGCAACCCCGGCCGGGCATCACCGTGACCGGGCCACAACACGGTCCGGGGCCGAATTAGCAGGTGCGTGGCATTGGTCCCGTCCCGCTCATCCCCTGTACCGGCCGAAGATGTTGCCCACTCCCTGAGCCGCTTGCCCCCGGGTGTGTCCAGTGCAAAGATGTTGCCCATGCCCAGGTAGCGTGCGCATGCCACCGTAGCCGGGTTCGCCACGAGGGCGGACGGTGCATCGATCCGATTCACGCGCCCCCCGTGGACGAAGGCAACACGGTCACCCATGAAGTAGGCTTCCTCCAGATCATGAGTCACGTGGACGGCCGTGATGGATTGCGTTTCAAGGACACTGCGCAACTGGGCCACAAGGTCCCCGCGCAACCGCTGATCCACGGACGACAGCGGTTCGTCCAGCAGCAGGAGATCGGGTGCCGGTGCCAAGCTGCGCGCCAGGGCCACCCGCTGGCTTTCCCCCCCGCTCAATCCACGAACCGGCCGTTCCCCGTACCCGGCCAGGTCCACCAGTTCCAGCATCTCGTGCACTCGACGGCCCCGTTGGCGGGACGGCCATTTCAGCATGCGCAGGCCGTACTCCACATTGCGCCTTACGGACAGATGCGGAAACAGCACATGGTCCTGAAAAACGTACCCGATACGGCGGGCATGAACCGGAATACCATCCTGATCCCTGCCTCCCAGTCGTACGCGGCCGGAATCGGCCTGCAGCAAACCCGCCAGGATTTGCAGGACCGTGGTCTTGCCGCAGCCGCTGGCACCCAATAGACACAGTATCTCGCCGCGCTCCTGCGCAAAACCCAGGCCTTGCAGCACGGATTCCGTGTCGCCAAACGACTTCCAAAGGTTGGTCACCTCCAGGTAGGCCACCGTCAGAACTCCCGGATGGCAACCGGCAATCGATCGAGGGCGAACATGGATGCACCGGTTACGGCCATCAGAACGACACTCATCGCCTGTGCCTGGCCCAGATTGGCCAGGCCCGGACGGCCCAACAAGCCGAAAATCATCAACGGCATGGTCGGGTGTTCCGGCCTGGCAATCAACAGGGAGGCCCCAAACTCCCCCATCGACACGGCGAAGGCAAACACCGCCGCCACCGCGCAGGCAGGCAGAATCAGGGGTAGTTCCACCCGCCACCATGTCCGTCTGGGAGTTGCCCCCAACACAGCACTGGCTTGCCGCAGGCCCGGCTGGAGACGGCGGAGAGCCGGCAGGATCACGCGCAACACGAACGGTGATGCAATCAGGGCATGGGCTGCCGGAACCAACAGGGGCGACGTACGCAAGGGGCCCATGGCGATGATGTAACCCAGGCCCAGGGTCACGGCCGACGTACCCAGCGGCAACAGGAACACGGGATCCAGCCATCGACCGGCCCGGCCCGGCAGCAGGAACAGGGTATAGGCCATGCCGATGCCCAACACCAGGCTGATGACCATGGTCGCCAAGGCGTTGCGGACGGAGTTGCCAACCGCCTCCACGGGTGATGCGAGAAAAGCGCTGTCGGCGCGTCCCTGCAACAGACCGGCATAGTTCACCAGGCTCCATTCGGAGGTTCCGACCGAGAAGCTCTGGACGGTGAGGGCGGCTAACGGGGACACCAGGATCAAGGTTGCCACCGTACCCAGGCCATCTCCAATCCAATGGCCCCGGGTACGAGGTTCGTCGTCGGCAAATTGCTCCGCCGCCTCGATCTGCTGGGGCACCGCGTGCCGCCGCTGCAGCCGCGTGTACAACGACATGGCCGTGAACGTAACTACCAGCTGAACCAGGGCCAGCACAGCAGCAGCCGGCAAGTTGAAGTAACTGACGGCTTGTCTGTATATCGCGACTTCAAGCGTGCTGAAGCGCAGACCGCCCAGGATGAGGACCACGCCGAAGCTGCTGAAACAGAAGAGAAACACCAGCAGGGCCGACGAAACCACCGCGGGCAGGACCAATGGGGCCTCCACCGTGACCAGCGTGCGCCAGGCCGTGGCACCGAGAGTGCCGGCCGCATCGGCCAGTCGGCGGTCCTGCTGACTCCAGAAACCGGAGACAACCCGGACCACAACACTCGTGTTGTAGAACACGTGCGCCAGGATGATGATGCCGAAGGTGTGCATCAACTGGATGGGAGGCGCCGACAGGTCGAACCAGCCCATCAGCCAACGATTCAGCAACCCGGCAGGCCCCGCCAGTGCCACAAAGGCACTGGCCGTGACCACCACCGGCATCACAAAGGGAACCGTCAGCAGGAGCCGGGCCACAGACCGCAGGCGCGAACCGTGATCGCGCAGCCACCAGGCCAGCGGCAAACCCGCCGCCAGCGACGCTACGGTCGATACGAATGCCTGCCAGATGGTGAAGCCGAGCACTGTTGCCAGGCTCCGCCAATCCGGTAGGACCGCCTGCTCCCCGCCAACCAGCCTTTCCGGTCCCAGGGCCGTGACCAGAATGCGGACCAACGGCAGAAAATAGAATGCTCCCAAAAAGATGAACGGCGGCAGGGCCCACACGAGGACCCGAAGCCGCCCGTTCATCGAACTGCGCTGTGTGATTGGCTCAGCCAATTTATGTCAATTCAACATCACGGAGGTCCATTCCTCGATCCATCGGCGGCGGTGGGCGTCGATGTCTTCCGGAGCCATGGGAGCCGGATCGGCCGGCACTTCGGCAAACTGCTCAAACAGATCGGGCAAACCGGCAGCCTGATTGACGGGGTAGACAAACATGTTCAGGGGGATGTCCTCCTGAAATCGCACATCCAGCATGAAATCCACAAATGCCTTGGCCAAGTCAGGATGCTGGGTGCCGTGGAGGACTCCGACAAATTCAATCTGGCGGAACGTGGCCAACGGCAGGTTGAGGTTGACGCTGGCGGGTTCGGTGCGGCCGTCGGAGGCATACAACACGTCGGCCGGAGGACTGGTCGAGTAACTGACCACCAGGGGGCGGGACCCGGCGCCGCCCGAACCCACGGTGAAGTGATCAAAGTAGGCTTCGCTCCAGCCCCCTGTGACCAAAACATCATTCGCGAGCAGACCGGACCAGAAATCCAGCCACGCCGGTTCACCAAAGTAGCTGACCGTGGCCAGCAAAAACGCCAGGCCGGGGGAGGATGTGGCCGGGTTCTGCACCACCAGCAGACCTGCGTATTCGGGTTTGGTCAAATCTTCTAGTCGTTCCGGCAGCGCAAGCCCGCGGTCGGCAAACCAAGCCTTGTCGGCATTCAGGTTGATATAGCCGAAGTCGACCGGCAGCAACCCGAATTCCGGATCCAGTTTCAGTTCATCCGCGATGCCGTCCAGCAGGGACGACTCGTGCGGGATGAAGAGGTCGTTTGCCAGGGCCCGGCTCAGGAACGTGTTGTCCACGCCGAAGACCACATCGGCCAACGGAGCCTCCTTGCTCAGAATCAGCTTGTTGAGCGTCTCACCGGCGTCCCCGAGGGCCAGGTAGACAACATCCGCATTGTTGGCCTCCTCGAACTCGGTCAGCACATCCTCCGAAATGTTGAAGGAATCGTGACTGGCCAGCACCAACGAGACCGGCTCCGCGGGAGGCGGTATGATCAGCGAACCTCCGGCAGGACTACAGGCAACGACCGCAGCCATTGCACACAACACCCCGAGCCAACGCAGGCCGGAAGTGAAAAGGTTGTGGGTGTTCATGGTGGGAATCCCTCATCGCAAACAAAAAACCTGCTCCGTTCCGGGCAGGTCTGCGTTTGGCTGGAATTCCCTCCCTACGCTGGCATTACCCAGATCAGGTTCAAAAGGGTCACTCGGCTGCCAGCCGAATTCTCAGTCCGTCGCATCGGACACCCCTGGAGAAGCTACAGTGTACCACCGACCTGAATCGGACACCGGCACCTGCAGGAGGGCAATCGCATTCTAATTTGACAGGATCCTGAGCAGGTACCCGTCGTTCCCGACTGCTCTACAACTGTAGTACTAACGAGAAGGGGCACTGTTTCAATCTCGTTGATGCCGCCCCGAAGGTGCCCAGGGCGAGGGCTCCCGGCAACGGTATCGGCGACACCACCCAAGAGGGGCCCCGGCCGTGGACTTCCGGTCCGGCCCCCGGCCCATCCCGAACGCCAACGCGCCCGGAACCGTCACAGGCCGGGCGCGTCCATGCCACCGATATCACGCAACGCCACCACATTCGGCGTCCGGCTGGCATTGACATCACAAATCACATATACTTTGCAGTGTAGACGCCCATGTGCATCGCGGCCCGCCATCCGAGAGTTCCCGGATGGCACCGTTGCTTTCTCACACCGTTCCACTGGCCGCCGCAATGTTGTTCTGTATTTATGTAATATTGAGGGGGGGGGGGCAACCGGGCACTCCCCGCCTGAAAACCGCAACCCCGTTCCACCCACCCGGGACCGCAGTCGCGCGGCCCGCTGACCCGCATCCGCACCCGGCTTCCAAGCCCGGGTCGCGGAGCACCCCACACCACACCCGCCGCCGCCGCACCGGCGGCACACGCCCTCCCTCCATCCGACACCCCCTTGCTCCAAGGGGGCGGATGAACACCCCTGCCTTTCCGCAACCCCGCGTCCGGCCTGTCGGCACGCGGGCGGCTGCACGCGTCCCGGACCCACCGGTCCGAGACGGCCCGCCACGTCCCATTTGTCATTGACACAAGGAGTCCCCTGTGATGATTAGCTCCACCGTGCGCATCGGCCTGCTGGGCCTGGTCGCCCTCCTCGCCCTGACCGGCTTGGGCAGCGGTGTCCTCGCGGCCGGCGACCTGTTCGACGACGCCTACAAGGACTGCCCCCACAAGACCCGCCTGCGGGACGGCCAGATTGACGACCTGGCCGTGAACCGCGACGCCGATGACGAGGATCACGTCAACGTCTCGTGGTCGGCCACCGACCCCGCCACCTGGGGTTTGGGACCCAACGCCTACACCACGTCCCTCGTGGTAATCCTGGACGACCAGGACGGCGACCCGGTGGCCAAGACCCTGTCGCTGGGTTCGACCAAGACCACCTTCGAGGGCATCAAGACCGGGACCGAGGTGACGGTCCAGATGGCAATCGTGGTCGACACCGCGGAGGGCGACTACCTGATCAGCGACATCCTGGAGCGGAGCATCAACCAGAGCCTGACCGCACCGTCCTTCTCAACCTCATGGCATCTGGTAACCAATGTGCTGTTCCCCTCGACGACATTCACGGGCACGGTTGCGGATCTCGAATTCGTTACCCGCGAGGTGGCCGGCAGCCTGTACTATGTGGGCTACAACGAGAACTTCGGCAACTACAAGTCCGACGACACACGTCTGGTGACGACCCCGTCGACCGCGCGGCTGAGGATTGGCCTGGCCAACACCGAGTTGGATGCCGACGGCAATCGTTATGCGTCGGACAAGGGACCCTACGACCAGGTGGACTTCAAGGCCTACGTCATCCGCATCGAGGACGCCGACGGCGATGTGGTGAATGAGGGGAACGACGTGACCACCGTGGTGAGCAGCTACACGGACCACACCGTACCCGATGGACCAGGTCTCATCTTCGACCACGACGGCGACGGCTCCGGCGGCACCCCCTTTATCCAACTTCGTAATCCGCCGGGGTGGCTGATCCTGTATGGCGTGGGGTCTGATCCAACGTTCGAGACGGGCGACAAACCCGAGGCGCGCACGATTGGGACGGGGCCGAACGCGTACGCGCTGAGCAACGTCCGGGTCGTGGACGGTGACGCGATCACGGTGGCGGCGCAATTCAACAGTGCAATTGAGGGCCTGAGAACCATCGACCTCGGCGCCGGCTTAGGCTCATCACGCGTCAGCGACGTGCTCCCGTTCTATCTGTCCATGGTCAAGGTTGATGCCTTTGCATTCAATGGCAGCAATTTTGACAGAGGCACACGTCGTTATACTTTTTCAGGTGCGGGCAAGGTGTTTGCGTACCCTCCGAACGAGCACCGGGACTTCCCGACCGATACGTTGGCCAGCGACACGACCTACACGATTTCGGCCTGGGCCATCAACGACGACGATGAAGTCATCAGTCCCGTGGTCAAGCTCAAGGTGCGGCCCAAGGACACCAATCGCGGTGCCATCGCGAGCGGAGGGTTCAGAGACTACCTAACTGCTGAAACGGCCCTTACCGGCCTCACCACCACCGAGTTCACGGTGATCAAGTAGCGGCGCGTGCCGAGGGGGCCGGCCCGGGCATCCACTGGCCCCCGCCCCCGGTCTCCCAGGATAGGTGGCTGGTGATGACAGGCAGAAAGTAGTGCGTCTCCTCGTGGTCGTCAGTCACCCACCCTGGGAGGCTTGGATACAAAGCAAAGCGAAAACCCCCTCGCACGAGGGGGTTTTCCGTGGCATGGCATCCCCGGTCCATGGCCCTGGAGACCAAGTCTGACGCGGCCGGTCAGGTCCCGACCATCCTGCAGGAGGCGGTGATTGAGAGGCGGGTACCCTGACGGCGTGCCGCGGTACCCGCCACGGCCTGTGCCAGGGGGCTGGAGGCGAACAGCCATCCATCCGCAGCCGCATCAACGAAACTGAAACCGTGCCCGAGAAGGGCTGTCCGCCCATGCGTGGTTTTGGTATGCTAACCCGATCCCGCGGTCCGTCCATGTCGCAGGGGATGAATTGTGTGCTCTCAGGCAACGTACCCCGAACCAACCCTTGAGGAACGAGTGGCCGCCACCTTGAAGGTGATGGGCCTGCGTCCGGTCTGCGTCGACGAAGCCGCGCCCCACCTGAATGCGCGTCGCATCGTCGATCCCCAGGGCAACCCTTGGACGCCCGCCACCCTGCGGGCCTACCTTGACGCACACGACATCCGGCCGGAGGTGTTGCCCGACATGGCAAATTTTGTGTTCGGCACGTTCACTGGCTGGAACGCCCGTTCGATCCTGCGCGCCATCGAGCGCGGCCCCGGCGCGACCGAGGATACGCTGCGCCAAGCGATTGTCGACGACCCCGACGTGCGCCGGGAGGTGATCGAGATCTGCTCAACGGTGAACGACAATCCCTACGAGCCTGGTCTGTACCAGAGGTGGCTGGACTTTGCCCGTCAACACGAAGGCCCAAGCTGACTGGCACGCCTTGCTGTTGTCCGCTGCTCGCCTGCAGCACGAAGTGCGGGGAGCGGTCCTGGTGGGCGGCGCGGCCGTTGCGCTGCAGGCCGGCCATCGGTATTCGACCGACGCCGACCATGTGGTGACCGATCTGATGAGTCGCTATCCTCATGTGCGGCGGCATCTGGAAAGTGTCGACGGTTGGGTTGCAGCCCGTTTCACGCCACCGGTGGTCATTCTCGGTTCCCTAGACGGCCAGGCCGCGGGGGTGCGCCAGCTAAGGCGCACGGTGCCGCTGGAGACGCAGACAATCTTCTACGCGGGGCAGCCGCTGTGCGTGCCCACCTACTACGAACTAATGCGGATCAAGGCGTTCCTGGTGCTGGATCGCAACTACACGCGCGACTATGTGGACTTCCTGGCCCTGGCCGCGCCCCTGGAGCAGGAAGACATTGAGGCCGCATTGTCAACGCTGGACAACCTGTACGGGCAACTTGCCGTTGCGTGGCGTTCCGGCAAGGGGTTGTTGTACGACCTGGGCACGGCCTTGAGAAAAGCCGAACCCAAGGACGCACACAAGCGGGATTTTACTTATTTTGAAGCAATGGATCCGGACCGACAGCCCTGGGATCTGGCGCGTATCCGACGCGAAGGTCCCCCGATGGGCGACCGCATACTCACCCTTTGGGCGCAGTTGGACGACGACCACCGGAATGCCGACACACCGGAAGCCAAACCGCCGCGGGATCGCCCCAACCCGTATTCGGGCATGTTCTAGCGTCGCCGTCGTGCGGTTCATTCCGAACGGGACACATGCACGCAGCGCGCCGGACCAACAACCTCAACAATTCACTCAGGAGTGGAACCATGAACAATCTCGAAGTCGCCTGTGAGGGGATGGAGGCCCCCGCCGAAGCCTTGAACGCATCCCTCCGGCAATGCCAAACCCTGGTGCGCAAGGTGCAGAGGGCCGTGCAGGCCGGGGATATGCGTGTGCTGCCCGATGCGCTGGCCGACCTGGTACGGTCCGTGGGCGTGCTCCAGTCCGTGGCCAACGATGCCAAGGATGCGTGGCCCCACACACCCGACGAAGTGACCGCCTACCTCCAGGACGGCTGGCTGAATGAGATGCTTGATACGGCCGGGAACCGGGAACTGGACATGTTCCCGCTGCCTTCGGGCGACGCCTTGATCGCACCTCCGCTGGACATCCGCGTTCTGCCGGAAAGCAGGTCGGCGACCCTCGGCGGGAAACGGGTTGGCGGCCTCCGTCCCTCGTTTCTGGCCGATGCCGTACAAAAGGCACAGGCCCGGAATTCGAAGTTCAACGCCGCGGCCTTCCTGACCCGGCTGTACAAGATGATGTGCGGCATTCTGGGTCAATCCAACCTCCACTCTGACGACCTCGGCACGACCACGGTGCTGCTGGATCGCCTGTATCGCCTATACACGGAGTATCCGGGCGTGCAGTACTCCCGCCTGGACTTTGCAAGGGATTTGTTTCTGCTGGATGCCAGCGATGTTGTGTTGAAGCGCACCATCAGTTCGCGATCCGTTCATTTGGCTGTGTCGTTCCCGTCTGCCACGGGAACGCGCGGCAGCGCAAGCAAGGTCTTTACCTACATCCGGGACGATGGCGCACAGGTGGATTTCTACAGCATCCGATTCGATGAGGTGGAAAGTGAAAGCGATACCCCTTGACACATGGCTTGCCGTGATGGATCGGCAGTACCTGTCCGCGGACGGGTTTGTTCGCAACGGTGGCTCGGCCGTCAAGTTTGTGATCTCCTCGCACAACAACCTGCGCCAGGCATTGGTTGACTCGTTGTCCGAGTTGGGTCGGCAACACGATTTCGTGCCCATCCTGTTCAGGGCGGATGAACGCCGCCTGGATCGCCCCCCGGACCTGTTCTACACGATGGCCGAACACTTGGACTGGCGCACTATGGCCCGCCGTCTCATTCTCGATCTGGCCCGGGAACAGCACCTGCGGGTGGACGGCATAACGCCCGACGGCCAAGCCAACATCTACGTCGCCCTGGCCAAGGTCAACAAGAGGGATCCATTCACCCTGCCCGGCGACATCCTGCCCGCCCTGGAACAGCGTACATTGCACGATCCCCGCATGCTTCGGGATTTCGGATGGGCGGTCCGTCACCTGTGCATGTGTGAGGCCCGCGCCGACGAGCAGTTCTACGGGGGCTCCGCCCTCCTGGACTGGCTGATGGGGGTGGAACGTCGCCTGGCCAGCGTCCGCCACTTCCATGTCCACACATCCATCAACACCCTTACGGCCCGCCGCTACATGGGGTCCCTGTGCCGCTTTGTCCGTCAGTCGGGGCAGGCCGGCACAATCCTGATCCTGGACATCAGGCGCCTTACGCGCGCGGTGCGCCCCGGCAACGACAGCGAGTACTACACAAAAAACAAGGTGCTGGCGTGCTACGAAGTGCTGCGGGACCTCGTGGACAACATTGACAGCCTGGGCCACACATTGGTGGTCGTGGTCGCCCGCCCCGAATTTACGGACGGTTCCATTACATCCCAGGAACGCGGTCACCACATCTACCCGGCCCTGTCCTCGCGCATCGAGAACGAAGTCGCAGGCGACGATTGGATTTGCCCAGAGAACACATTGATTCACCTTGAGAAAGGAGTGGAGGCATGAGTTTGCCGTCCGACCGGCTGGAGTGCCGCTGGGTCATTGAATCCATGCGCAATGGCGTGCCCAACCGCCAGGCCGTGGCCCGCCTGGAGTGCAACCAGCCGCGCATTCAAAACCGCGTTCACAAAATGCTGGAGGACTTGGAAACCCTGCCGCAGGCGGTGTCGAACAAGGCATCGCGCTTCCTCCTGGCCTCCGGGGACTTCGGCCAGGGCAAGTCCCACCTGCTGGCCAACCTGGCGCAGGACGCTCTACAGCGGGGTTTTGCCTACAGTAGCATCGTCGTCAGCAAGGAGACTCCCCTGTACAAGCTGGATAACATGTTTCGGGTGGCCGCGGCCTGGGGCCGCCTGCCGGACTGTTCGGGCCTGATGGTCGAGGATGCTTGGGACCGTCTGTTGCGCAGGCCGGATGACATCGAGGCCCTGATTGCGGAGTTGGAGGCCGGGGAGCACGACCTGCATCCGATTTTTCCCGCCACTCTGCGGGTCCGGTACCGATGCTGGGAAGAGGACCTCAACAGCGAGATCGGCCTCTTCTGGGCCGGCGAAAAAATCCGCATCGCACGCGTCAAGGAAGGGTTGAAGCTGATAGGCAGCGCACCCGACATCTCGATGCCTCCCGCCAAGTCCCTGCCCCCGCAGCGCCTGCTGTTCCTGTCCCTGCTGTTGCGGGCCGCGGGTTACCGGGGGTGGGTGGTATTCCTGGACGAATTGGAACTGATCGATTCCTACTCGCGCCTGCAACGCGGCCGTGCCTACGCGGAACTGGCTCGCTGGGCGGGGGTCAAACCCTACACTCCGGTGCCGGGTCTGGTTGTGATAGGGGCCATCACTGGCGACTTTGATACTGCAGTTCTGTCCAGCTCGGGCAAGGGCGATAGGGTCAGGTTGCCCGACCTGTTGCGGGAGAAGGACCCGGACCTGGAAAAAGCGGCCATGGCCGGCATGAATCTGTTCTCGAAAAAGGGCGAGCCCCTGGTTCGCCCCAACATCTCCGGCGCACAGCGCATGGTGGATCGCCTGCGTGAAATCTACAGCCAGGCCTACGACTGTGAAGCGCAGCCGTTGAATGTGAAGGACCTCGGTCCAGACAGCGATCTGCCGCGGGCCCGGGTGCGGAAAGCCATTCGCCTGTGGGACCGGGATCGATATCAGGTCGACCAACCACCACCACAGTCATAGCCACCAGAAAGTCGGGGAGGCACGATTTCAAAAATCTGGCCGATCTAATTCGCAGGCGGATCCAGGGCGACCGGCGGTCGCCCTCGCCCGCGGTGATGCGCGCCTTGTGCTCCCTGCGTGCCCAGCCGCAGCAACAGGCATCGCCCGCTCGGCCGTACGGAGTGCCCTGCGCAGGGCCCAGGTGCAGACGGGGACGTAGCAGCCCGGATTGAGCCGACATGAACACTGATTGCCCTGCCGGCACCCGCAACGGAATGGCTCAATCCAAGGAGGGCATTGAGGCCTCGCAGGTCGGGCAACGCATCGGATCCGCCAATTCCTCCACGGCTTTCCGACACAGGGCAAACGTCACCTGAACGCGCTTGCGGAGGAAACCCCGTTGGATCTCACCTTCCACATGCAGGTGATGACAGGTGGTGTCCCGCATCAGACCGGGTACCGGACACGTGCGGCACAGGCCCTCGTGCCACCCCGAACTGCCCAGCGGGCTGGCCTCCAGCATGCGGCAGCCGCTGGTCTCCTGGCCGCGGTTGAAGTCGGAGTGGTAGTAAGGGCAGTCGATGTCGGCCAAACCAAACACCGCGTCGCGGATCAGACCGACGCCCCGGCTTGGGCCGCCTTGGCCCACAGCGGCCGGAACTTGTAACAGTAGTGAACCTGTCCCTGCGGTCCGTCCTCCATCAGCTTGCGCGGCACCATTTCAACTTTCATGCCGATTTCGACCTCTTCGGCCTCGACATCCGTCAGCTGCGCCGTGAGCATGGGGCCTTCGTCGAGCTGGACCAGCGCCACCACATAGGGAGCTTGACTCTCGAAGCCTGCCGGAGGTTGGAACAGTGTGGTGTAGCTGAAGACCATGCCGGTGCCATTGAACTTGTGGGCCGGTCCGGCAGGCTGGTCGCAATGCGGACACACGTCGCGCGGCGGGAAGATGTGCTTGTCGCAGGCAGGACACACTTCTCCAATCAGACTGTAGCGCTGGTGCCGCGTGCGCCAGCTGCTGGGTACAAACATTTCTTTCCCGTCTCCCAATCCATGGACGTTGCACTGTCGCGGTCGGCATGGATTGTGGGGGGTCAAACCTGTCAAACACTGTCAGGACGCAAATCGGGCAGGTTTTGGCGGATTCTTCGACCGATCCAAGGTTGGGCGCATCCATCTGGCACCGACTTGCACCCAATCCGCCAAACTGCCAAAACCTATCAGGCCGGCTGCGGTCGCGGGTGTCCCGCTTCAGATTCCCAGGATGTGGGTAAAGACGCTGGCACCGCTGCCGCCCACATTCTGGATCATGCCCAAGGCAGCGTTGGGAACCTGATTGGGTCCTGCCAGTCCCTGCAGTTGCTTGACTGCCTCGACTGTCTGATACACCCCTGTCGCACCCACCGGATGCCCCCGGCTCTTCAAGCCGCCTTGGGTCGAGACGGGCAGATCCCCTTCAATGTCGATGTATCCGTCCATGGCGTAGCGCCACCCAGTCCCCGGCTCCGCGTAGCCCACTGCTTCCAGGCTCATGGCACCCAGAATCGAAAAGGCGTCATGCAACTCAAGGAAGTCCACGTCGTCCAGGCCTACGCCCGCCTGAGCCAGCGCTTGTTGCGTGCTGAGTTCCACGGCGGCCAGCCTGAGGGGATCCGAGCGATCATGGACCGCCAACGTGTCGGTGGCTGCAGCACTGCCCAGAATGGTCACCGGGGCGACGTGGCGGGAACCGTCGGACAGGGACGAACTTCCCGCCGCGCACAGGACCACCGCCGCGGCACCGTCGCAAATGGGACTGCTGTCGAGTACGCACAACGGGCTCGAGATAACCCGCGACCGGCCATAGTCCTCCTCGGTAATGGCATGCCGAAACATCGCATGCGGATTGTGGCAGCCATTGCGGTGGGCATTGATGCTGAATCCCGCAAGCCCCGTGTCGGGCACGTCGTATTGCCACACGTAGCGCTGCATCATCAGGGCGTTGAGCGCCGTAAAGCTGACCCCTTGGAATGTTTCATAGACGGCATCCGCAGCCATGCCGAGGGCGGCGGTTGTATCGTGTCCCAGGGTGTTGGTCATCTTCTCCACACCCAGCACCAGGACGCGGTCGTGCAAGCCGGAGGCCACCGCCGCATAGCCCATGCGCAGGGCCGCGGCGCCGGATGCGCAGGCCGCTTCGGCCTTGACCGCTTCAATGTTGCGCAGGCCGCTGAAATCGGCAACCGCCGCAGCCAGATTCTCCTGACCCGACAGGGCTCCGCTCAGCATGTTGCCGACAAAAAGGGCATCCACCGCCTCGACGTGCGCATCCAGAAGGGCCGACATCACGGCTTCGTGGGCCAGATGCAGGATGGACTTGTCCCAATGCTCGCCGACTTCCGTCTGCCCCGTTCCTATGATGCACACTTCCTTCATGCCTGGATCCTCTTTCAGGGTGCTCTTGGACACCTCAAGGAGCCACGACGTACCCAACCCTCCGTGGCCGGCGAACCGCAGGCGTCAACCCATTGTATCCAAGCGGTTCCCTGGTTGTTGGCGGGTGGGTACCCATCAACGATCGCCTATCATTCCGGCCGCCCCGCCTCTGCTTGCAATGCGGGAGCTGAGGGCGACGATCTACCGCGAGTCCCTTTCCTGCTTCCAATATACGCAGACCGAAGCAACCTGATTGCAGAGGGGCTTATATCGAATAGTTGACAGTCAAACTTTTGTGCTACAATTGCTGCGAAAGAGAGGACCCGACTGCAAACCGGGCCCTCGACCGGACACAGTGATGAGGACACCGTGGCCAGCACTCCGAAGTCTACAACGCAAGAGTCCCAGACCGTCATGCGGACCCTGCGCGTGCGGCAGTATCCGGGCACCGCGGCCAACGGCCGGTACCAGGAACAACTGGCGGGTGCCTGTCGGTTCGCCTGGAACCATGTGCTGGCCGGGCACGAGACGGACTACCGCACGTGGAAGGCGGCCGGCAAGCCGGGGGATGGCCCGGGCGATCCGACCTTCTTCACGCTGGGCACGCGGTTCACGCAGTTGCGGAACGCACCCGGCCACGAGTGGCTGCAGGACTACAGCTACGAAATCGTCCGGTACGCCTGCAAGTACATGGCCGATGCCTACGCCGCGTTCTTCGACCCGGACCGTCCGGACCACGGGCGTCCGCAGTACAAGGCCAAGCACTACACCAAGCCCGCCTTCACCATCCCGTCCCACGTGCGCATCGAGGACGGCCGTCTGTACATCCCCAAGATGGGCTGGACGCGTCTCGGTCCCATCCATCGGTATGCCGATTGCCAGCCGCTGACCGTGCGCGTACGGCAGGAGTCCGAAAGCCAGCAGCCGAAGTGGTACGCCTACATCGTGTTCGAGGTGCCGGTTGACCATCCGGACGTGTGCCAGCCTGCGGCAGACGGAGCCGTGGGTGTCGACCGCAACGTGGGGCAGGCCACGGACAGCACCGGAACCGTACACGCCCTCCCCGACACAACCGTCGAGGACGCGAAGATCAAGCGGTACCAGCGCCGGATGGCCCGGCAGCGGAAGGGCTCGAACCGACGCCGCGGGACCGGCGGGAAACTGCGCAAACTGCAGCGCAAGCGCGCCCGACGCCGGGACAACGCCACACACCAAAGCAGCCGCAAGATGGCGGACACGGCCCACACCGTCGTGCTTGAGGACCTGAACACGAAGGGCATGACGCAGAGTGCGAAGGGCACGGTCGAGAAGCCCGGCCGGAACGTGAAGCAGAAAGCGGGGCTCAACCGTGCCATCCTGGCGTCCGGCTGGGGACAGTTGGAACGCAAGCTCGAGTACAAGGCTGGCCAGGTGGTGTATGTGGACCCGGCCTACACTTCGCAGGCCTGCAGCCAGTGCGGGCACACCGCCAAGTCAAACCGACCGTCGCAGGCGGTGTTTCGCTGCGGAGCCTGCGGGTTCCGGGCGAACGCCGACCACAATGCGGCGCTCAACATCCTGGTGCGGGCGGGACTTCCGTCCGCACCCGTTCCGGCCCGTGGGACTGGGGCTGCTGCACGGCGAGGAGCGCTCCCTCCCTGGTCGGCCTTGCGGCCGACCACAGGGACTCCTGCGACCCGTGAACCAGATATGCGTGGTGTCAACCATCGTATATAAGCCCCATTGCAGACAGGCACCCAAATCGACAGTCCTGAATTGTGTCCCAACGCGGAACCGTACAGGACGCCACCACAAATCGGGCACGCAACGGTTGCCCTCCCATGGCCAAGGACATCAAAATTGCAGCCATTGGCGGCGGCACCGGTTTACCGGTCCTCCTGCGCGGCCTCAAACACTACACGGGAGACATCACGGCCATCGTCACGGTTGCCGACGACGGAGGCAGTTCCGGCAAGCTGACGGAATCCACCGGCATGCTCCCGCCGGGGGACTTCCGCAACAACATCGCGGCCCTCAGCGAATCGGAAGATCTGTTTCAACTTCTGTTGCAATACCGATTCGGGGACAAGGAAGGACTGGGCGGCCACGCGTTCGGCAACCTGTTGATCACGGCCATGTCTGCTATCTACGGCAGCTTCGAGGACGGCATCCTCAACACCAGCCGCGTCCTGGCCGTCCGGGGTCGGGTCCTGCCCAGTACTCTGGAGGCCGTCACCTTGTGCGCCGAAGTGGCAACCAACGAACCCGCACCCGCAGATACCGGAATCAGGCACGTGCGCGGCGAAAGCAACCTGAGCCAGACCCACGGCCGCATCCGAAGACTGTCCTTGGACCCAATCCAGGCCCGTGCCTTTCCCGGCGCGATCGAAGCCATCCTGCGGGCCGATCTGATCGTGGCGGGGCCCGGCAGCTTCTTTACCAGCACCATGCCCAACCTCATTGTGGAAGGGATTCGCGCCGCGCTGCTGGCGGCCAAGGCCCCCAAGGTGTTCGTGGCCAACATCCTCAACCAGGGGGGCGAAACCGACGGTTTCACGCTGGTCGACTATCTTCAATGCCTTGACCGCCACGGATTGGGCATGTTCACCCATGTAGTGGTCAACAACCGGCGCCTGACGTCCGGAAACTGGCCCAACCTTGAATGGATTCAAGCCCCGGCCAAGGAAGGACACATTGATGTCCAATGCGTGGAAGCAGACCTGATTGACGACCAGGTGCCTTGGCGCCACGATTCCCGCAAGCTGGCCCGGACCGTGATGGCAATGGTGGATGCGTGAACCGGGATGTGAACCCTGCACGGACCCCAATCGGACCCGTCACTGGCGGGCAGCGATGCCGTCGGGGACCTGCGCCTGTCGGATCCCGCCCGGAATTGGTCCGGTTCCGTATAATCTAAGGGCGTGCGCACGCCTTGGCATCCGTGCGGCAAGACGTCCATCTGGGGCAGGAGCAGGAATCCGACCATGTTTCGAGTTGCAATCAACGGTTTCGGTCGCATTGGCCGGCAGGTCACCAAAGCCATCCTCGACACCTACCCCGCAGACCTGCAGATTGTGGCCATCAACGACCTGGGCGATGTCGGGGCCTTTGCCCATCTGTTCAAGTACGACACCAACTACGGCCGGTACGACGGCGAGGTGGAATACCAGGACGGCGCCCTGGTCATCAACGGCAACCGCATCACGCTGTGCAACGAACGCAACCCGGCGGATCTGCCGTGGAAGGACCTGGGGATCGACGTGGTCGTCGAAAGCACGGGCGTTTTTACCGACCGCGACAAGGCCGAACTGCACTTGGCTGCCGGTGCCCGCAAGGTCATCATCAGTGCTCCTGCCAAGGGTGAGGATCTGACCATGTGCCTGGGAGTCAACGAAGATGTCTACGATGCCGCCAGCCACCACGTCCTGAGCAACGCCAGCTGCACGACCAACTGCCTGGCTCCGGCCGCCAAGGTGGTGAGTGACAAGTTTGGCATCAAGATGGGCCTTATGACCACCGTCCATGCCTACACGGGCGACCAGCACATCCTGGACCTGTTCCACTCCGACATGAGGAGGGCCCGGGCCGCGGCCATGAGCATCATTCCGACGACCACCGGTGCCGCCAAGGCGGTCTCGCTGGTGGTTCCGGAGCTGCAGGGCAAGTTCGACGGCATGGCCATGCGCGTGCCCACCTCCACCGTGAGCGTGGTCGACTTCGTGGCCGAGACGGAACGCCCGGGCACCACCGAGGAACTGCTGGCGGCATTCGACGAGGCGGCCGCGGGTCCCATGAAGGGCATTCTGGCCGTCAACCGCGATCCCCTGGTCAGCATCGACTTCAAGGGCGATGCCCACAGCAGCACGATCGACGCCGAGTTCACCGCCTTCTACGGAAACCTGGTGAAGGTCGTGACCTGGTACGACAACGAGTGGGCCTACAGCAAACGCGTAGCCGATCTCGTCAACTTCCTGCGCCTGCAGGGCGGCTGAGTCGCATACGAGCCCATTTGGGTAACGGGACCGGCAACCCCAACCGAATCGGCGTGGCCTTCAAAACGGTACGCGACATCGACTGGTCGGGCCGGCAAGCCCTGGTGAGGGTCGATTTCAATGTGCCCCTCGATCGCGAGGGCGCCATTACCGACGATTCGCGCATCCTGGCATCGGTGCCCACCATCCGGTACCTGTTGGACCGCGGTGCTTCGGTCTGCCTGATGAGCCACTTGGGCCGGCCGCGGTCCAAGGAAGATGCGCAGTTCACCCTCGCGCCCGTGGCGGACCGCCTCGGTCGGATCCTTGGCTGCGAGGTTCCGCTGATCAAGGACCTGTCCGCACCGTCGGCCATGCGGAGCCCGGGGGCGGTGACACTGCTGGAAAATACGCGGTTTGAACCCGGCGAGACCGGAAACGATCCCGCCTTCGCCCAAGTCCTGAGCCGCTTCGGCAACGTTTATGTAAATGATGCATTTGGCAGCCTGCACAGGGCCCACGCCTCCACGGAGGGTGTCGGGCATCTGCTTCCCGCCGTGGCCGGCCTGTTGGTGGAAACGGAGTTGCACTGGCTGTCTCCCCTGCTTGACAACCCGCAGCGACCGGCACTCGCCATCATGGGCGGCGCCAAGATCAGCGACAAGGTTGGGGTCATCCGCAATCTGCTCCGGCACATGGACGACGTGCTGGTGGGAGGCGGCATGGCCAACACGTTCCTCGCGGCGCAGGGGCTCGCCACGGGCAAGAGCCTGGTTCAGGCCGAAGCACTGGACACGGCACGGAGTCTGCTCGCCGATTTCGGCGACCGCCTCCACTTGCCGGTTGATCTGGTGGTCGCCAAGGAACTCGACAGCGCGGCGGATCGCAAGACCGTGCCTGCGGACGGCATCGAAGAGGACTGGATGGCACTGGACATAGGACCCGCCACGGTGGCCCACTATGCAAACCGCCTGGCTCCGGCGCACACGGTGTTCTGGAACGGTCCGATGGGGGTTTGCGAAGTCAAGCCTTTCGACAACGGCACCAATGCCCTCGCGGAAATACTGGGCGGTCTGCCCGATGCCAGATCCGTTGTGGGTGGCGGTGACGGCGTGGCCGCCATCCGCCAATCCGGCATGGAAGATGCCATCGGCCATCTTTCCACCGGAGGCGGAGCCTGCCTGGAATACCTGGCCGGAACCGAGTTGCCCGGTTTGGCCGTTCTGACGAGGTCCGGATGACCATGGAATTCTTGAGCAAACTGCGCAGCTGGCTCGGAGGCGGAGGCGGCTCCGGCCGCTTCCTGGAGATCTACGCCCTGAACTTCCGATGCCAGGAACCGCTGTCCACCCGCATCGACATGTACAACGACCTGAGCCCGGTGGACGAAGGATCCGGTGTGAAGGGAGCCGAGTACTATGTCAGGAAGGTGGTTTCGACCTCAGGCGACCAGAGGTGCTTCGACTCCTGTGAAATCCAGGTCTGGCTGAATGGCCGCCGGCAGGAAGTCAACAGGGAGATCGCGGGCGGCCAGTTCCTGTCCGCCGAAGAGTACGCGGAAGCGCAAGCCGACTTCCAGCGGCGCATCCGGAACTCCGACTGATTGCGCATCCGGATACCTGTTGGTGGTTTCGAACCGTGTCGGATAACGGGACCCGGGATGGAAACCACGGGCAACTTTCAAAAAATGTTGAGATGTGATCCGGCTTTGCGTTCGCGTGCGGTCACCTCATCTGCCATGATGCTGCCCCGGTCCAACAGGTGTACCGGTATCCCCAACCTGAGAGCAACACCCTGAGAGGCCAAACCCCATGTCTAGAGTTCCCATCATGGCCGGCAACTGGAAGATGAACCTGGGACCGGCGGATGCCGCCGGCCTGGCCCGGGACATCATGCGGGAAACCGGTCGGGTGACCGCCGTGGAACAGATCCTCTGTCCTCCGTTCGTGTCGCTACCCGCGGTCAAGGATGCGGTATCCGGCAGCGCACTGAGAGTAGGCGCGCAGAACGCCCATGCGGAACCTGACGGAGCCTTTACCGGGGAAGTCAGCGCGCCCATGCTGACGGGACTGGCCGACTATGTAATCCTGGGCCACAGCGAGCGCCGCCAGTTTTGCCACGAAACCGACGACGAGGTGAACGCGAAACTCCATGCCGTACTCGAAGTCGGATTGGTGCCGATCGTCTGCGTTGGGGAAAGCCTTGAGGAAAATCAGGCCGGCCAAACCCGCGCCGTGGTGACCCGGCAAGTACAGGCCGCCTTGGCCAATGTAACCGGTGTGGATGCCGGACGGCTGGTGATTGCCTACGAGCCGGTCTGGGCCATCGGCTCCGGCCTGGCCGCGACACCCGACGTGGCCGAGGAGGTTTGCGGTGAAATCATCCGCATTCTGCTGGCGGACCTTTACGACGGGACCGTGGCCGAAACCACCCGGATTTTGTACGGGGGCAGCACAAGTCCGGGCAACATTGTCTCGTACATGGAGTCGCCGGACATCGACGGTGCCTTGATTGGCGGTTCCGCCCTGAAGGGCGATACGTACACTGCGATGGTGAGACTGACCGCCGGCACCTGAAACCGGACAGCGACATCCGCAGGGTCCATGAGCGTTCCGACAGGCCTGAACGAGAGTGTCCTGTACCTGAGCCTGTTGGGCTATTGCCTTTACGCGCTGGGTTGGACCAACCAGCGGACCCAAAGGGGACTGTATCGCTTCCTGCTGATGTTGACCGGCACCCAACAGGTGGCGGCCCTGATTCTCTTCCTCCTGTACCTGCCCGGGATCCTGCTGCACGAAGGCACCCATTGGCTTGCCGCCTGGCTGCTGCGGCTCAAGCCCCGCGCCTTCACCGTCTGGCCAACGCTGCGCGGCAACACCCTGGAACTCGGCAGCGTCCAGATGGCCGAAACCGACATCTGGAGGGACACCGCGGTGGGGCTGGCCCCCCTGGTGGTCGGTAGCGCGGCCATGGCCGTTATCGGAACCCAAATCCTGTACGCCACGGAACTGGCCGAATTGGTGTTGGGCCTTCGCTTCGGCCAAATTGCCGACTGGTTCCGTGAAATGCTGGCGGTTCAGGACAGCATGTTGTGGCTGTACCTCCTGTTTGCGTTCGGCAACGGCATGATGCCCAGCGTCAGCGACCGCCGTTCCCTGCGCCTGGTCGTCTTCTACTTCGGGATCGGGGTCCTGATGCTGGTATTGGCGGATCTGCTGTCCCGCCAAATATCCATCGACTGGCTACTGGCCGCGTTGGCCGGCACTGCGGCTCCCAGCCGCATACTGGTCAGCTGCCTGATGATGGTCCTGTTGTTCGATTTCTGCCTGCTGGGTTTGTTGTCCGTGTACGACCTGCTTCTGAGCGGCCGCCGGACACGGTAGACAAGGCCTTGGCCTCTCGTCGCCAACGGCCCCCAAGACGAAGGCCCGGTATTGCACCGGGCCTTTCCGTCACTTGAGGCGGTACTATAGCTGCCAGTGTCGGTCAAATCCCTGACGGACTTCGGCCAGCCGGCATGGAACCGCAATCAACCCAGGTGCGGTGTGATGGCGGCCATCAATGCTTCCTTGGGCTTGAAGCCCACAATCCGTTCCACAGGCTGTCCATCCTTGAACAGAATGAGGGTCGGAATGCTGAAAACGCTGTGGGCCTGGGCTGTCTGCTGGTTCTCGTCCACGTCCAGCTTGCCGACCACGAGCTGCTGCTCGTACTCGACGGCCACCTCTTCCAGCACCGGCGCAATCATCTTGCAGGGACCGCACCAGGGAGCCCAGAAATCCACCAGCACGGGCTTGTCCGACGCCAAGACGTCGGTGGCGAACTCGCCGTCACTCAGCACTACAGGTGTTCCCATAATCCTCTCCTCTTTTTCCGCGTGAACAAGCCCGAAGTATACAGTCCCGCAGTGATACCGCCCGGGATTCCGCGCCGTGAAACTGTTACGGATGTGTTGGTGTTGGCATGCGCCTTGTCCAGGTGCAGCGCCTCCGATTCCGATTGGCCAGCCATGTCCATGCCCGATGGTTTCCAGGTCCGGGCTCTGTGCGGCCCGGAAACTGGCAGGGCCAGTGATGCAAGCTTGGCAGCTTGACCTTGAGTCATGGGACCGACCGTCTGGCACCTGTCATGGGCAAGCAAAATTCCCAACATAGCGAATCACGAGATGCCGTACGTCTCCCGAGGGTGGCGCAACCTGCTCCACCACCTCGCAGACGGTTTCCCACTCCCTGATTCCCAACCGGGGCCTACGGCCTGCCGAAACCCGAATGGCCGGGTGGCTACAGTCGCGGCTGGTGAATGCCGCGGTCGGCAATGAAGTCGCGATACCGTGCAAAGGCTTGGTCAACATCGCCGGGGGACAGGCCGTAGTCGGCCAGTTCATATCGGTGGCGTTGTTCGCGGCTGCGGCGCTTTGACTGTTGTATCAGCCAGTCGTCCATGGTCGCCACGACCCGCGGCTCCAGATGCCAACAGAAATGGTCATACACCATTTCGACCATAGCCAACGGATCCTGAACCAGGTCGTAATAGCTCAGATCAAGCCACCGATGCTCCAGTTCAGGGTGCGCCAGCCGGAAATCCATGGCCCTGTCCATCAGGCTGGACGTCAGGTCCAAATGCTCACGGCCTTGTTCATGGGGGGACAACGGCTCCATGACCAGTGTGCGCACCCGTGCCACCAGACTGTTCCACGAACCCATGAACTGTCTGGGAGCGCGGTGTGTCTGGATAAACAAGGCATCCGGGTATGTTTGAATGAGGGCATCCAATGCCATCAAATGAAACGGCATTTTCAGCAGCCACTGCCTTGAATGTCCCTGCTGCAACCGGTCGACATAGGCATGCCGCTGAAGGTTTCCGAGGTGGTGGTGACGATAGGGAAGGGACATGTCGACATTCCCCAGCCAACAGGCATAGGAGGGTACGTGGTACCGGACTACATTGGTCCAACTGTGAAACGACATCCTCAAGAGCGTGATTTCCTCTTCCGGCTCGTTGAGGTCGATGTGATGCAGGTCCGAGAACAACTTCACGAGCCCGGAGGCCTGGAGCAAGTCCTCCAGATAATGGAATCGGGGATCATCCGGAGTTCCCGCAATGCCATCGTGTTCGGCACTTACCTCTGAGGCCTGCACTGTTTCAAAGGCCCGCAACACACGGAAACGCGGATCCCGGGACAACAATCGATGCAGGAACGTGGTTCCCGTGCGATGGATGCCGACGATGAACACCGGTTGGGCAATGTCCGTCTCGGCAATGCCCGGATACTGGATGCGTTCCGCCGCCAGCCGGGCGTTGTTGCGTAGGGCGCGGCTCAGTTCCAGAACGACCCCGGTTCTGGCCGCCTCCATGATTTGGGCCGCAGGTGCCTGCAATGCTGCCACCAGTTGCTCCAACCCCGTTAGAAGCCAGCCGGGAAATGCTTCGTCGTGCGTTGTTTCCAGCCGCTGGGCGTAGCGCTCGCCCTGGGCCATCAGGCAGTCGAAGTCCAGACGACTTTCGGGGCGCGGGTGCGGCCATTTGCCAGGATGGCTTCTCACCCAGTCATCGGCACGTTGGAGCAGGGTTAGGAGGCCGGGCCATTTGATGGGACTGGGACAATCCTCACGTATGGCTCGGTCGCAGATGGGCTGCGAGTCCTTTGGTTCGCGTTGACGGAACCAATACGGTTCAAAGTGGTCGAACAGTGGCCAAAGTCCGTGGAGCGGCGAACTTGCGCCTTTGGCGAGACACAGCCGCTTGAAAGCGGCATAGGAGACTTCGCGGTGGTAGAACCCGAGGTCCCCAGGTTCAAGTTCACCGTACAGCAGGCTTGGATTGCAGCAATGATAGATGGTGTATTGCCGATGGGGATTCAAAGAGATGTCGGCAATCACCTTGCTGTGCACGTCGGCTGGTTCCATGTTCCATTCGAAGGCCGTGCCGCGTGGCCGGGCTTCAACATCCGCCATGGCAGCAAACAGGCGTCCCACGACATTGTCCGCGTTGGCAAACCCAGTCGTGGATGTAGCCGTCTGGGGCAATCTGAAAATGGCAAGCGGCAGTCCGGCGCGCTGTGCAATCAACAGGACTTGTTCCGCGGTCAGCTTGGTCCACGGATACCCGCTGAGACCCAACGGGAACACCCGCTTCATACTGTCCAGGTCGGGTTGCATTTGGGTTTCGATGCGACTGTCCTGGAACTCCTTCGCAAACCCGCAAAAATACTGGGGAAACACGCCCAGGGTGGATATAAAGAACAGATGCTTAAATCGCAGGCTCAGACACAGGTCGAGCACTGATCGCAGACCTTCAACATTCGTTGTGCGCACGTTGGCATAGGAGGCGGCCAGTGCCACATCCGCGGCCATGTGGTAGACGGCATCGATCTGCCGGCAGAGGCCGGCGAAATCGGCAGGTGCCAATCCAAATCGATTCTCGACCAGATTCCCCACCCACACCCGCAGGCGGGGCCCAAAGCTTTCGTCCCAAATTCCTGCCTGTTGCATGGCTCCGCGCAGGCGTTCGAAGCCTTGGTCGGAATCGGTGGCCCGAACCAGACAGTGCACCACTCTGGACTTGTCTTGCTGCAGTAGATCCCGCAACAGAAACCGCCCGACAAATCCCGTGGCACCGGTTAGGAATACCTCCTTGAAGTCCGGTACCTCTACCGGGGGAGCCAACTCCTCTTCGCTGACCCGGTTGCGAATGAAACGGCGCATTGCCAGAATGTCTTGTTCACATGCAGGCGGCATTGTGCCGGCCAAGGGTGCCACAGGCACGGCAGTATGGGACGGCGGCATATGTTTGCTCCCGGGCAATACGAATGATGGTTGAACCGGCAACCTGGCCGAGCCTGTCGATGCAGGCCTCAGGACACTACCGGCTCGGGCGTTGCCAACGGAAAGTGATCTTCAGGTTCAGCGGCAAAAACCGATGGGCGACGTGCCACCGTGCGGCCAAAGCGCACGACCTCCTCCGGATCGTGGGCCTCATCCTCAACCGGCTTCTCCGCCACGTTGGACTTTCCGGTCACGATGGCTTCGGCCAGCGACAAACAGGTGGCCGTCGTCATCAACTCCAGCGCACTGACCTGGAATTGATACTGCGACTGGATGAAGGCGCCCAGTTCGGCAACCGAAATGGAATTGAGCCCGAAGGCGGACAGGGGTTCTTCCACGCTGCCGCCTTCATGCCCGCTGAGTTCCGCAACCCTGGCGGCAATTTGTTCCACCACGTGGTCCACTGTGAACTGACCGCCTGCATCAAGCCGGAAGGCATCCGCATTGTTCACCAGGTGTCCGGTCCGCATATAGGCCGGGGATGTCTGCGGCCAAGGGGGATTCCGGAACAACGCGGTGATCAGGTGGTCATGATCGGACCGCGCGCGCATGGCGTAGTCCAGGTTGTACAGGCAGAAACGGGCACTGACCGGAGGCATGCCGGAAGCCTGGACCATGCGCAACACATGCAAATTGCGGGCAGCCATGCCGGCTTCCTTGATCGCGGCCGTATTGAAGGACAGTCCCGGCCGTCCCCGACGCCGGCGCCAAGCCGCCAGGCCATCGAGGAAGGCACTGGCGGCACTGTAATTGGCTTGGGCAGGATTGCCGAACGTGGAGGCCACGGAGGAAAACATCACGAAGTAATCCAGCGGACAATCGATGGTGGCCCGGTGGAGATTCAGGGCGCCGCGGGCCTTGGGTGCAAAGACCGTGGCCACGGATTCGCGTGGCATGTCCACCAACAGGTGATCATCGATGACTCCGGCCAGATGAAACACACCTTTGAGCGGCCTGCTCAGGCCGGCGATACAGCGGCGCACATCTTCTTCGCAGGCCACGTCTGCTGTCACGATTTCAATCTCGTAGTCGAAGTCGATCATCGACAGGTAACTTTCCCGGCGGATCCATTCAACGGAGCGTCGCCGTTTCGGATCCCGGTCCATCAGTGTGAGATGGCGCGCACCCGACACCACCAGGTAGGACAGCACATGCAATCCGATGCCGCCCAGCCCCCCTGTCACCAAGTAGGTTGCATCCGGGTCCAGGTAGGGTTGTCGATCGGCTATCGCCAACCCGGATTCCCTCAGTATCGGCGGTGCCTCCAGCACCAGCTTGCCTTGATGCTGTCCGGACATCATCAGCCGCAAGGCCTCGGCGTACTTGTGATAGGGGAACACCGTCACGGGCAGCGGCGGCACCAATCCCTGTTCGAACAACTCCAGACAGGCACGGGAAATTTCGTGGGTCAGCCTGGGATCCTCCAGCATCAGGCGGTCGATGTCGATCGCGGCGAAGCGCAGGTTCTTGCGGAAGACGAACATGTTGAGTGCGTTGTCGGCAAATATGTCCACCTTGCCTATTTCGCAATGCCAGCCGCCGGGTCGCAGAGCCTCCAGACACAGTGCCACATGCCGTCCCGACAGGGAATTCAACACAACGTCAACCCCCTCGCCACGGGTACAGTCCATCAGCCCGTCGTACCAGTCGAAGCTGTGCGAGTCGAACACATCCCGTACCCCGAGGGCCCGCAACTTGGTCCGTTTTTCATCGTTGCCCGCGGTCGCGTAAATCTCCGCCCCAACATGCTTGGCAAGGGCAATCGCGGCCAGACCCACCCCGCCCATGGCAGAGTGGACAAGCACCCTCTGGCCCTTCCGGAGACGGGCCAAGTGCATCAGTGCATAGTACGCGGTCGTGTACACCGACAGCACCGAGGCCCCTTGAATCGGGTTCAGGCACGAGGGCTTGCGAAACACGGTGTGTTGATGAACCACCACGCGGTTGGCAATGCACCCGCCCTTGGTGAACACGACTTCATCTCCCGGACGGTGCTGGAGTACACCTGACCCGACCCGGCGAACCGTGCCGCTGCCCTCGATTCCGATTTCGGTCCCCAGTGCCGACTGCTCGTACGCTGCGGGAGGCAGCATGTTGAGTGTCACCATGATGTCGCGGAAGTTGAGCGCCGCAGCAGACACCTCGATTTCCACACTGTCATCATCCGGTTCAGCAGACTGGTAGGTCTTCATCTGGAGACCATCCAACTGTCCTGGATTGGGGACTGTGAGCTTGTAGCTGGCATCCTCGCCGCTCTGCAATGGGACGTACAGGGCATCCTTGCTGACAACCCGGGGCGACCAGAGACGTTGATCCCGAACGGCCAGTTCACTTTCGCGCACATCGACACGCGCCAGCTGCTCAAGTACCGACAGGTCCTCCTGCGAACCCAAGTCCACCAAGCGGAAGTCAAGCGCGGCGTCCGTGGCCACTTCCACAGCCATGCTGCGGACTGCGCCCCACAAAACTTGTGCGCGGGGATCCTCAACATCCAGGACTGCGCCATTCGTGACAACGGTGAGGCGGCACGGATCTGCCGTACTCCCCCAGCGCCAGGTCACCAAGGCCTGCACCAAGGCAATGAAACGGGTGACCACACCCTCGCCTGTGGGATCGTTCGGGTCCCTGCCACAGAAGAAGTCGACCGCACGCAGTTCACCCGCAAACGGCCATTCGTCGAGCAACTCGAACCGGCTGGCTTCAAACAGTTCCGATGGCACGCAGTGCACATGCGCATGGTCGAACCGGGCCGCCCAGGATTCCGCCCAGCTCCCAGTCTCACCCAGAACCCACCTTGGTCCGGGGATGGGTCCGGTGTCACAGTCTTCCCCATCGGCCGCGGGCGCCCGCAGGACGGTGGCGTGGGTGCCGGCGTGTACCGTGGACCATCCTGCATCGGGCCTGAAGTCGCATCCTGGTTCGTGCAGGACGACGGCCAGCCCTCCGGGTACCGCCAGCCGACACAGGAGTTTCCATCCTGCATGGTCAACCGGAACCCGTTCGCTGTGGAGCAACTGCAGTTCCGCGGTGGCCGGACGCAGAGGCCCCTGCTCCAACATGGACATCTTTTGGTCTTCCGGAGCGACCGGTTCAAATCGCAGGGCTGCACCCAATCGATGAAACCTGTCAAAGCAAGCCTGCGCCCCTTCCGGGTGGTCCGCCACAAGCCAATATTCAGTGTGGCGGTTGGAGCTCTCCAATGGCTCCACGCACCGACTAAGAACTGTCTGATCGGGTTCACGGCAGCCAGCCCATTCCACCACGCGGACAACCCGCCGTTCAGTTCGCCCCGTACGCTGCAGGGACTCGATGATGGCAGCAGGTTCCTCCCCGGCAATCCCCTCGGGCCCCATCGGGACATGGACATCGGACAGGAACTTGGGCTGCCATGACACGACATGCTTGCTCCGGGCCATGTCGTTCCAGTTGCTGTCGTGCGCGATCGTGTAGTAGTCGCCAAGGACCGCGATTAGTTCACCTGTTTCACGATCATAGAAACCGAGATTGAGATAGCGCGACTGCCGCTGCTTGCTGGCAAGACTGGGCTGTCCAACTTCGTCTACCTCTCCCCAGATTTGCGGCTGGTCCGGGATAAAGCAGGTAACGCGGGGCGAGGTTTGCGGCCGGAAGAAAGTCAACCGGGCAATTCGGTACGGCATGGAGAACATGTCGGTGTGCGGCAACAGATTGTTGAGCAGCACCTGCAGGATGCCGTCCAACATGGTCGGATTCACGACCATGCCCTCGTCCCGCCCATTGCTCCACCACTCCTCGTCCATTTCCAACTCGACCAGCATGTCGTTGGTGTTGGGATCCTGCCAATAGCGTTGAACCGTCTGGAAGCTGGGTCCGTAGCTGAACGTGTTTTCCAGAACAACCTCAATCCTCTCGTAGAAGTCGCGTCCCACAACGGGAGTCGCGGATTTGAATCGATCCAAATTCAACTCCGACAAACTGCGGGGGATGCCGAGTTTCGGTTCCTTGTCCAAGAGCCGCACCCGACCGCGGCTGTGGATTTCGCTCACCGCGTCTTGGTCATACGTCCTGGAGGAAATGGTGAAGGTAAATGTGTCCGGCGTGTGCGGTACCGGAACCAGGTGGGTTTGTAGTCGCACCGGGATCTGCGGAATGGGGCACCCCTTCAGGCATTCCAGATCTTCGATGTGGGCCGGAACCCCTTCCAGGGCTTCCAACACCATCTCGGCGTAACCGGTGGCCGGCATGATGCTGGAGCCGTAAATCCGGTGCTCGGCCAACCAGGGGAAGTCGTTGACGGACAGTCTGGTTTCAAAGAGAAGAGAGTCGCTGGCCACCCGGCGTCCTACCATTGGACCATGGGAATTCTCTCCTTGTTTCAGCAGGGCCTCGTCGTCGACAAACAGATCCGCCGCCGTGCTTTCATCCCTCGGATGAGCCGGCAGGAGATGGGCAATGGGGCGCGGACGCGGATACTGGGAGCGGAAGTCCAACGGAATGCCTGCCTGGAACAGATGGCCCAATGCTCGATGGAAGTCGAGGCCCGGGTCCGAATCCCGCATCAATGTCGGCAGGCACACGGATGCAGCGGTGCCGGGTTGCAGGCACTGGGCGATCGTGCCCTGCAGCGCACTGTGGGGTGCGACCTCCAGGATGACCCCGGGCCGGAAGTCGCGCAGAATCGCTTCCAGGGCCACCCCGAACCGCACCGGCTGCCGGATGTTGCTCCACCAATAGGCACTGTCCAGCACATCCGCCCTGCCGCCCGTAACCGACGAGATCATGGGCACATCGGTATGGAATTCGCGCTCGTCGAGAAACGCCAGCGACGCCATGACATCCTCATGGATTGGATCCATGGCGTGCGAATGAAAGGCGATGTTGCCAGGTATCAGTTGATGCTGGAGATTGTGCCGTTCCAACTCCTCAATAATGGGCAACAGGTCCGTTTCACTGCCACAAACGACAGTACTGACCGGAGAATTCTCACAGGCAATCTCCACCTGCATCGCGCAGTTCCGGTCCGCGCATGAAAGATTCCGCACATGGTCCAGCAGGTCCTCCACGCCAGGACGATCCAGACCGACGACCAGCATGCGCCCCGAGCCGGCGGTACGCTGCTGCAACGTGGCGCGATGGTAGACAAGCCGCGTCGCTTCAGCCAGCGACAGGGCACCGCAGGCGTAAGCGGCCGCCACTTCGCCGGAGCTGTGTCCCACCACGCAGTCGGCGTACACGCCCCAGGTCTTGAACATCTCCAACAAGGCACACTGAAGCATGAACGTAACCGGCTGGGCCAGTTCACACTCGTCAAGGGCTGCCTGCGTAGCGGTGAAGCAGGCCTTGCGCAGGGATACGTCCGAGTATGTGCGCCAATGTGCCTCCACGGCATCGACAACACGGCGGAACACCGGATGGGCGTTGTACAGATCGCGTCCGCAACCAGCCCACTGCGTTCCCTGACCTGAGAACACCATGACCAACGGTTGCTCTTCCTCGTCCACGGTGGCGACTGGGCCGGGATCCTGGCCAAACGCCTCCAACGCCTCAAGCAAATGGTCCCTGCTGCGGACCGCAAAGGCTGCCCGGGCCGGGAAATGGGTGCGCCTCCGCGAAAGGTTTCCTGCCAGCGTATAGAGATCCCAGGGATGAGACCGTATGGCTTCCCGCAAATCCCGTGCGGTCTCAACCAGCATGCGGGGCGTGCGAGCGGATAGGGGAACCATGGTTCCGGCATTGGCAGCCAGAGCCACCGACCAGACACGCGGTTCCTGAGGCCGATACTCGCTCACCACGCAATGTCCATTGGCTCCACCAAAGCCAAAGGAGTTGATGCCAACCACCGCGGGACGCTCCGAAAACGGTTCGCAGTCCGTCAGCACTTGCATATTGCCCCGTTCGAAATCGATCTCGAGATTGGGTGAGGTGAAATTCTTCGAAATCGGTGCGAACGTCCGTTCCTGCATCATCAAAATCGTCTTGAGCAGGGCACAGTGAAAGGCAGCCGCTTCCATGTGGCCCAGATTGCTCTTGACGCTGGACAGTCGCAGGGGAACTTCACGGTCGCACCCACCGAACGCGTCTGCGATCGCGTTGCCTTCGATTCGGTCACCCACGACCGTGCCCGTGGCATGGGCCTCGATGTAGTCGAAATCCTGTGGCTCCCTGCCGGCGCGGGCATAGGCGATGCGCATGAGCTCCGCCTGCGAGTGCTGGGTCGGTGCCGTGATGAAACGTCCACTGGCCAGTCCGTGGGCGCCATCGGCAGCACCTGCCGTGTTCACGGCCGTGGCCTCCAGCACGGCAAACACGCGGTCGCCGTCCCGCTCCGCAACCGCAAGGGGTTTGATGGCAAAGACGAACACGCCTTCAGAGCGCATGTATCCATCCGCATCCGCATCGAAAGAATGGCATCTGCCATGCGGGCTGATGACCCCCAGTGCATTGAACGCCGTGCTCAGTCGGGCGGATGCCATGGAGTTGCAGGATCCTACGAGGGCCTGCTCACAGTCACCGGCTTTGAGGGCATTCATCGCGGTGTGCAGGGCACTCAATCCGGCGGAACAGGCAGTACAGCACGTAATGGAAGGCCCCATCAAGTTGTATTGATAGGAAATCCGGTTGGCCAGCATTGCCAGGCTGATACCGATGATGCTGAACATGTTGTTGCCATGAGGGGGACGGTAATTGGCTTCGGGCGGAGTCTGGCCTCCGATAAACACCCCGGTGGGGCTGTTGCGGAGCGCGTTGATGCTCCAGCCGGCATGTTCTATGGCTTCCCAGGAACAGCTCATCAACATCCTGGACATTGGGCTGGCCTGTTCCAATTCGGTGCGGGACAGGCCAAAAAACCCGGCATCGAGCGCGAACCTCACATCATCATCGATCAGCCCTTCGTAGGGACTGGCGAAGCGGCCAAAATTGGCTCCGGATCCGATGGGCCGAACCCCTTTGCCGAACCGCTCCGCCACGGGTAACCGCACCACATCCCGCGTACTGAGGAGATGCCAGAAGTCGGCGTCGGACCGAAGGGGACCGGGCAGGCGATGGCTGTAGCCCACGATGGCAACAGCGTCTTCCGACCTTGATAGATTCATGCCGACCTCCTCTGTCTCTGTATGTACAGATGGCATGCCGATTGTCGATCAAGCATGTTCGACATGCCAGTCGACAAAATCCGCATCAATTTGCCAATTCCTACAAGTCCGAGGAGATGCATGCCGTTCGTGGGAACTCCATGGGATGAGGACAAGCGACAACCCTGTAACCGTTGCCCCGCAAACCCATCCTCAACACCGTCGGACACCATCATTGGCCGGGTCCTGTGAAAGACCAATCCACCACCCGCAGGACCAAGGCACCTGTCCACGAGTTCAACGCTCCTCCCATGTCGCCTTGCGTCCCGAACCGTACCAGTTACCGAAAGTGCAGGATCAGGACACCTGATGCCATCCGTTCCATGGTCAAGCATACCCGCCTCGGTTGCCCCGCCTACCCAAGGAGGCAACCTCAACACTTCCGTGTTGCATCGGCTGAAGGCCGCTGTGTCCGTCGTGCTGTCGGACCTCAATCCCAGGACAGCTGCGGTCAACAGCTTCTGCTCCGCCGCCCTACGAGGAACCACATGCTGGAACCTCTTTCAATTTGGGTCAACTGCGCAGCCCAATCCGCCATTCCTTTGCACAAACAGGCCTTGCCAAGCACAGGCCGTCCAAAACACCACATCTGCCGAATCTACTTCGGCAGGGGTTCAATGGGCCGCCGTGAAACGCGGCGCGCGCTGTCGTGCCCGGCTGACACGTGCGGTGCACATCCCCTGTTGTCGTTCAGGCAGTGGCCTGTTGGATCGCTGGGATTCCCCACACCCAACGGACGTGCACCGGGGCCGACACGGCGGTCGATGCAGTCGTCCAAGACCATGGTGAAGCCCTACTGCAACCATTGCCGGCAACAGCGAAGTGCCCCCATGGAGCCCAGCCGGCACTGCCTCAAGTCAATCCTTGGACTGGAGCGCGTCCTCCAGCGTCTCGGATGCCACGCGGAACATGGAAGCTCGAATCTCCTGACGCCTTTTTCGCAATTGTTCCACTATCGCCCACAAGGCATCCTCGATCTGACGAATGGCATCGCCGCGCTCCTCGGGAGCCAACGTGGTGGAATTTGCAAATTCGAATTTTTCGACCGTGAACTGGGCGATCTGACCAATGTTGTCGCCCACGATCTCCATGTCAATCGGAGGACGGGTCTGTGGTTCCTCGGACGGTTGCTGTTGTTCAGTGTTGCCTTGGCTCATTGAGCTTCCTCCTTAGCCCCAATCCACCGAAGGGATGAGGGTGGCGTCGTGATTCAGGGACGGGAAAGTGCTCCCGGCTTCGGGGATAATGGTTTTCATGCAAGAAAACAACCCTGAAACAAGGAGCACCCAACGGATGCTACCACTGGAGCCCCCCGACCGCATCCAGGTCGCCTTCGACGACCACCGCCTGGTGTCCAACGCCGGCCTGTTGTTGCCGCTGACCCTGGCCCATCATCTGGGTCTGGGTCAACTGGTGGACCGCCATGTGGACCTGGGGGATGCGCCGGGTCGGGCGCATGCCGGAGACAAGCTGCTGACGCTGGTGGCATCGGCGCTGGCGGGTGGCGACTGCATTGACGATGCCGACGCCCTGCGCGCGGGCGGGACCGCGCGGGTGATGGGCTGCACGGTCAAGGCGCCGTCCACCCTGGGGACCTTCCTGCGCAGTTTCCGTTGGGGCCACGTGCGCCAGTTGGACCGGGTCAGCCGCGAGCTGCTGGCCCGAGCCTGGGGGGCGGGGGCCGGTCCCGGCGACGGGCCGTTGACCATCGACCTGGACTCCACCGTCTGCGAGACCTATGGGCTGCTCAAGGAGGGAGCCCGCCACCACAACTATGCTGGCCAGCGGGGCTATCACCCCTTGTTGGCGGTGGCCGCCGGCAGCGGCGACGTGCTGATGGCCCGCCTGCGCCAGGGCCGGGCCCACACGGCGCGCGGCGCGGCCCACTTCCTGCGGGAAACCATCAGCCGGGTGCGCCAGGCCGGTGCCACGGGCCCACTCACCGTGCGGGCCGACAGTGGCTTTTACACCCACGGCATCGTTGCCCTCTGCCACGACCAAAAGGTCCGCTTCTCCATCACCGTTCGCCAGCACCCAGCCTTGCGCCAGCGCATCGAGGCCCTTCCCGAGGAGGACTGGACCCCCATCCCCTACTGGATGGAAGGGGCCGCGGACGTGGCCGAGACCACCTACACGCCCTTTGCCGACAAGGCCGACGCGGTACCCGTGCGCCTGATCGTGCGGCGGGTGAAGCCCACGCCCGGCTCCCAGCTGGCCCTGTTCACCGACTACCGCCATCACGCCTTCATCACCGACCGCGAGGGCGACACCCTGGCACTCGAGGCCGACCATCGCCGCCACGCCGAGGTGGAGAATGCCATCCGCGACCTGAAGTATGGCGTGGGCCTCAACCACCTGCCCTCGGGACGCTTCGCCGCCAACGGCGCCTGGCTGGCGGTCCAGGTCCTGGCCCACAACCTGGCCCGCTGGACCGGGCGCCTCGGGCTGGGCCAGCCGCGGACGACCACCAAGACCCTCCGGCGCCGCTTCTTCGCCCTGGCCGGACGCATCACCCGCAAGGCCCGCCGTCTCACCTTGCATCTCCCCCAGGCCTGGCCTTGGCAAAACCCGTTCCGCGCCGCCCTGGCACGCTTGCGCGCCCTGCCCCTACCTCCCTGATCGCTCCCCCGTTGAGCCCCCTCCATCGCCGGGCGCAGCTGCGCCCGGCCGGTCCCGGCGCGTCTCCGGCGGCCATCCGCACGCGGTTCTCGGCTGTGGCCGGTGCCGCAACACGGCAAAAACCCCCTCCCGGAGCCGACACACCCGACACCCGGCCCCATCCGTCGGCCTCAACACCTGCCGGCACAGCCTCCCCACCTGCAAACCTCCGATCTCCAGCCCCACCGCATCCCCTTCGGTGGATCCGGGCTTAGTAATTGATTGTTGCATGTTCATCGCTGGCAGCGAGAAGTGGTTTGTCGGCCAGTACACAACTTGTCCACACTACTGGCGTCCAATACGTTCCTGACCGACACGGATAGAGCACACCGGCCCCAATGCATGCCAGGTTCGTTGAAGCACTTGGCGGTAGCCAATGGGCCCGCAGGGCCACACTACCCTTGGATGTCAACTGCCCAAGGTCCACGAGCAGGGCCTTGTCATCTGATCCGATGGTTGAAATCCAGCACCGCCTGGAGTTTGGCAACATTGCTGCTGGTGGCTTCGTCCCCATGTTGGCCCCCCAGAGTGCTGTCTTCCCGTTCCCAGGCAACATTCAGAGGCCTGGGAGATCCCTTCGGATCGAGCATGGACAAAATCCGGGCCTGGCAGGCAAGCGGAACAGGGTACCGTGGGCCGATGTTCTGAAGATGACATCCAAGAGTGGCGACATCACCTATAGGTAATTGTACAGGATTTGAACGATGGAATAACCAGTGCCCACGCCTTCAAGTTCCCGACAGGAATTTCTTTCTCATTGCTCAAATTTTGATATAAATATTCGTTATAAATTGTTGCGATACCAGTTCATCTTTTAATTCCGGCCGTAATCCACAATTCAACGACGGTGCCTGGAGGGACGCCTTAGGGTTCAGAGGCGATCTCGAGCCACCATCCAACCAGGGCAATCCCATTCTGTCTTGAGTCGAAGCCAAGCGAGTAAACAAGCCGATTAACCGACACCCTCTCGCACAAGCTGCATTGCACAACGTCATGAATACAGGCGATCAGGGACCAGGGCCCCATGGGGATAACAAGGCAGAACTCCCGAAGCCGGGCGCAGCGAGTGCGGCACTGGACCGGATGCAGGCCCACCACAAGGGCTTGGCCGACGGTGGGCGCGATGGCATCGCGCAGGGCCCCAAGGCCACGCCTACGGCCGTAGGCCCGGACCCGGGCCACCGCGTAGCATGGAAACAGGACTTCCGGCAGATAGGCCCGCCTCCACGCCCACGGACGCGCTTGGCCGCGAAGCCTCCGTGGGCGTGTGCTCCCGGCTCCGAGGACGAGTTCCGGCTTTTCGAAGATCCGCCCTGTGACCAAGTGCCACGTCCCCAATCAAAATGCAATTGCCCTGACAATCCAACCGGTATGAGTGGCAGGACCGAGCGATGCCGTACCATGGAGCCGGAGTGCGAACGGCGATTGCGATCCCGTGGCGGCGCACGTGCAGTGAAAATGGACGACAGCCGGGAAACGGCGACATCCCCATGTTCGACCATCGCCTGTGGGCTGCACCGCTCCATGACGGAGGCCGGAATTCACCTCCAGCAGATGTTGCCCTTGTGCAATACCCGTTGTTGCAATTCGACCTCAACCAACCAAGCTTTGCACCTGGCCTCGAACCGGGACGGACATCGTCTCGGTGAAGCGTCCTGTATGAAGACGGCAATCTGAATGGAGAACAGCCGCAGGACCAGTCAACTGTCGAGCATAACCGTTTGACGCAAGGGGCATCAGGTCAACGGTCATGAGTGCCACAACACCGGTTTGTAAACCAACGGCACAGTCCGCCTCCATGGAGGAATGCTGGTGGCGTGTGTGCCATCAGGCAGGTTCCGCTACCGTGGTCCACGTGGACCTGTCCCCCTGTGCAAGTCGGGAGCGGTATGCCGCATCGCGGTTGAACACGGGAGAGCAGATGCATTGCCATCGTTTTCGCTCCGCCCGGCGAAAACGCGAGTTCAGCCTTTGCCGCGCAGCCTTGCGGGCCATTGTCTGCCACCGCCTGGGTTGCCCCAATCGTGACCTTTCCTTTGGTCTGTCCCGCTACGGGAAACCCTTTGCCCTTGTGGGAGGAACCCGGGCGCCTGTCAGTTTCAACCTCAGTCACAGCGGACTGCACGGCCTGATCGCGGTGGATCGGGCCGGCCGCATCGGCGTGGACGTGGAGGTACGCCTGCCGCGTCCGGATCTGTGGGGCACAGTGCGCACGATCATGACGCCACTCGAGACCAGGACGCTGTCCAGGTCCCCGAAGTCCGAGCAGGCTCACCAGCTGTATCGCATCTGGACCCTCAAGGAGGCAATTGCCAAGGCGGTGGGCATGGGTTTCTCCCTGGACTTGACCGGGTTCTCCATTCCCGCTGCCATGCTGGATGGCATGCGGATCTGTAAATTCCGTTTTCCACACGACCCCTCCGTCCGGTGGCAACTGGAAGACTTGGGCAACACCCTTTACGCGGCTGCGTTGGTGCTGGAACTCTCTCAGGACTCTTTGGGACGTTCTTGACAAAACCCCACCCAACCCCAGGTTCACCCGCGCTCGGCTCCTTTCCGGCAGCCCAGGAGGAAAACGCGGCGGAGCCGGAGCCAGGCCAGTGCCCAGCCGATGGCCGTTCCGCAAGCTCGCCGTGCCTGTGGCGGCGGCATGCATTGCACCCAATACCGGTGGCACCGTACACGTCCTGCCTCGGGAGCGCGCCGTCATCCGTCCTGACCGCTGGGAGCCTCATGAATGGGCCGAACCGAATGGGCCATTTCAGGAATTTGGACTGAACTCCGGCCCATGGCTTGGCGCAAGCGTTGCGGGTGATGCTTGGAGGTTCTTACAGGTCAAGCATTGCCATGGTGCACCCCAGATCTGTGGCAACTAAAGTCGGTTGGTGGCATGTCGCCCCGGGCAGCCACATGAATCGGCTCTCGCCGAACGTGATTTGGGTTGCCAAGTAGCGACCATCGCGTGAATGCGTCAATCGCAAACGGTGTCGTGCACAGTCTCAACTTGTACTACAATTGACTTGAAGATAATTGGCCCCCTGCGGTATTGGAGCATCCATATCGACGAGGGTGTTTGACTACTTTTCCTCCCGGTACTCCACACCGTTGGCTCCTGCTGCCCCCATGGATCTCGTCAAGTCAACCAAACGGTTGGGCCAGTCGTTTTGGCTCCAAGACTCGTCCTCGCTGATTGATCTCGGCGAAGAACCCGCGGTGTTCCTCGGAGCATCCGGCATCGCCGGTGTAGCCGGCTGCTTGCCCCCCAGCGCGGACGACATCCGCAACCGCGAGGCTTGCCAACATGCGGTACAGGCCTGCTTCGAGGCGCGCGACAGCATCGACGCCAGTGGGATTTGGGAAGGCCTGCTGCTGAAGGAAGCCGCCCTGCTGGCTGACAGCCTGATGCCGGAACACATCGCCTCACGCGGGTCCGAAGGCATCGTGGGCATCCCGCTTAGACCTGATCAGGTCTTCGACACGGAGGATATCTGTGCCTACGGCAGACATATGGCCCGTCGCCTAAATCGGCACAACATCGCGGTCCGGGTTCCGGCTTCGGATGCCGGCATCGGAGCCGTGTCGGTTTTGATTGAAGACGGCATCAGTGTGTTCGTTACCGGCCTGATGGACCGCAATCGCTTGGGGCGGACCCACGACCAGTACCTGGACGGGTTGAACGCCCGCGTGCACCGCCGGTTGCCCATCGACCATGTGCAGTGCTTTGCCGGTCTGGACATTGCAGGCATCGACTCGATGGTCGACCACTTGCTGGAGGAAGCCTTTCAGCACGACCCGCGACCCGAACGGAAAATCGCACTCGAAGGCCTGAAGGGACGAGCCGCGGTGGCCACGGCCCGTTTGAGCGCCGCCATGAAATCGCGCCGTCTGCAGGGCCCAAAGTGGAATAACCTGCTGCGCAATGGCGCCCGCGAAATGACTCTCGTGTGGGAAAACATCATGGCAACCGGCTGCTGTACGCCGCGTACCTATTTCAACAGCCTGATCGGTCCCGGCACCATTTCGGTACTCCCCATGGAGGTGTTGCAGGAACTGCAAATCGATGGGGAACCGTCCGTTTCACTGTTCCAAGGCTATTCCCAGGCCGACTCCCTGTTTGCCGAACTGACGCGCATGGGCATTGAACTGCACAGGGAAATCGAACACACGATGGACCGCCAGCTCGACCAGGCCCTGGAGCAATGGATTGCAACGCTGGAAGCCATCACGGAATTGCGCGCCGCGTCGCTGTTGTTTACCTGAGACCGCCTTCCTGTCCCGACCAGGTTCGGCATCCGCACGCATGCCCCGTGCCGTTGGCTTGTGTCAAGACCGACGTCGCTTTAGAAACTCCTCAAAGTCTGCTTCGCGCAGCCCCGGCCGGTGGATCGGCCTGCCGTGACTGCCGGCTCCCGGCAAATCGTCAGCCACGTCGATCGTCTGGTCTGTCTCTTGGTCCGGAGCGATTAACACTTCGTCCGGAGCGCGTCCTTGCACCATCTGCAGCAGGGGCACCAGAACACGCGCCGCGGTCTGCAGGTAGAGAGCCGCCAACGGCCGGTCCCCCGGCAGATTGAGAATCAGGGTGTGCCCGCGGATTCCCGCTTCCCCAGCCTCCAGTACGGACCCAATCGGGTTCTGTGCCCACGCCTCCGATCGCAGCCAGGGCAGCAACCCCGGCAGGGAGCGCTCCAACACACTGCGCGTCGCTGCCGGAACCACCTGCCGGGACAGTGCCCCCGGAGCCGGCCAGGTGCCGCCCACGGTGAGGAGCCAGTCAACCTCCTCATCGTCGCACTGTCTGCGCATCGCTTCCTCCACCACATACTGGTGGCCCGAAACCTGCAGTTCCTCGTGGATCACGGGTCTGAGGCCGGGAAGGCCCAACAGCACATCCAGCAGGAAGGAACTGAAACCAGCATCCAATTTGGGATAGTGGAGGATGGAGGTGGTGACCAACAACATGCGCACTCGTACAGCTGGTGCCGGGGACCAGTCCGGCGTGGAGCGGGTTGCCGGATGGAGACAGGGGCTGCCATCCGGAAAACCTCGGAACCGGCATTCCGGACCGCGCAACCGCTGCCCGTCGCGGCAACAAACCTTGTTAAGGATAAAGGGCAACCCTGCAGGGTTGCCCTGACTGCCCTGGTACCGGTCGGCAAGGGTTGCCGACCAAACCCGGGCGGGGACTAACGCTTGGTATATTGCGGGGCCTTGCGGGCTCGTTTGAGTCCGGGCTTCTTGCGTTCCTTCTTGCGCGGGTCCCGGGTAAGGAGGCCGAGGGACTTCAGCGTGGCCTGCAGGGCCTGCTGCGCCTCCGAACCTTCGTCCTCGCTCTTGACCAGGGCCCGGGCAATGCCGTGACCGGTGGCGGCAGCCTGTCCCGACTCGCCTCCGCCCTTGACCCTGACGCTTACATCCACCGCATGCAGCCGGTCGGTGGCCCGCAATGGAGCCAACACCCGTTTGCGACTGGCCTCGCGCCCGAAGAAATCCTCCATCGGCTTGTTGTTGACGACAATCTCGCCCGTGCCGGGAACAATGCGCACCCTGGCGGACGCCGTCTTGCGCCTGCCGTTGGCCTCGACATATCTAACGTCCATGTGGTTCTGTTCCTACAGTTTTACCTGGCGGGGATTCTGGGCTTGATGGGGATGGACACCCTCAGCGTACACCTTGAGCTTGGACAACTGGGCACGACCCTGACGCGTCTTGGGCAGCATGCCCTTGACCGCATCGCGCAGGACGCGGTCCGGGAACCGTTTCAACTGTTCCTGCAGAACAACCGAGGTCAAGCCGCCAGGATAGCCGGAATGTCGATGGTACTCCTTGGCATTGAGCTTGTCGCCAGTGACCTGCACCTTGCCACAGTTGATCACCACCACATAGTCGCCGTTGTCAACGTGGGGCGTGTAGGTGGGCTTGTGCTTGCCGCGCAGCAGCGTGGCTATCCGGGTCGCCAGCCGACCCAACGTCTGGCCTTCGGCATCCACCAGCAGCCATTGCCGCTGGGCATGGGCCTTTTCGGCACTCAAACTGAATGTCTTCACGCTTTGCCTGCCTTCCACATGTCCGAAATCGGAGTCGCATAGGTAACCCGGCTGAGCACCAATCCGTTGGCGGGGGCCGGGCCCGGGGTCACACCGCCAACACTGTCCCTGAGGCTGCGCAAGTCCGCGAGCGTCAATTGCCGCCTGCCGACCTTAACCGTCAAGGCTACCATCCGACGCACCATGCGAAAAAGGAACGCATTGGCGGTCACCGTGAAGCGCAGCGCCTGTAGTTCCCCGTTGCCCCACACAGCCGGCTTCCGTTCCCAGCAGGCCTTCAACACGGTGCGCACGGTATGCCCGCCGTCCGGAGCCACTCCCAGAAAACCAAAGTCCCGCGTGCCTGTCAAAAGGGATGCCGCCTGGTTCATGCCGCGCAGGTCCAGGGGAACAGGCACGTACCAACAGGCACTCCGCTGCAATGGCCAGCGACGAGGGGCTGTTGGCAACCGATGGGACAGGACATGATACTCGTACGTGCGCGTCAGGGCATCGAACCGGGGATGAAAGTCCTCGGGTACCCGGTGCACGTCCAGGATGGCGACCGAGCCGGGCAGGCGGGAGTTCCAGGCACGCGCCAGATCCGACAACGAATGGTTCCAGCCAACCTGCGCTGCGATGACCTGGCCGGTGGCGTGCACGCCGGCATCGGTGCGGCCGGCCGCGGCAACGGAGACACGGGTTCCAACGCAGGCATGCAGGGCGGTCTCAAGTGCTTCCTGAACGGTGAAGGCATTGGGCTGGCGCTGATAGCCATGGAACGAACTCCCGTCCCACGCCACGCGCGCCGCTACCGATTGCCGGGACCCCGTTGCGAAATCAGGATTCCTCACCCGCAGCCGTCGCCAACGGGGCATCCACAAACTCGACCAGCACCATCGGTGCCGAGTCGACCTTGCGGGCCCCGAGCTTGATCATGCGCGTGTACCCGCCGTTGCGCTCGGCATAGCGCGGGGCCAGCGTTTCGAACAACCGCTCCACCGACGCGCGGTTCTGGTTCAGACGGGACATCAGGAGGCGATAGGCGTGGACGCGGTTGCCGCCGGCCGCAAGGCCGCGCTTGGCCTTTGTCACCATGCGCTCGGCTTCGCGGCGCATGACCCGTCCTCTGGCCTCCGTGGTGACAATCCGCTCATGCTCGATGAGCTGGTTGACCAGGTTGCGCAGGTTGGCCTTGCTGTGGCCGGGCGCCTTGCCCAGACGGGTGTGCCTAACTCTGTGACGCGTACTCATGCTCGTGTACTTCCTCGACTCAGGCCGCTTCCGGCTCGCTGACAGACGGAACCGGCGCGGGGTCGGCGTCGTCGGCCTCCGCCTCCACACCCGCGGTCTCGGCGGATTCCTCGGCGTCTTCCGGCTCCAGGTACTCGTCCAGGTTCACGCCCGGCAGACGCAGCATGTCCTTCTTGCGGAGCTGCGTTACGAGTTCGTCCAGGGACTTCTCGCCGAAGTTCCGAATGGCCAGCATCTCCTCACGGCCCTTCTCCATCATCCGGACCAATTCCCCAACCGTGGCAATCCCGACCCGCTTGAGACAATTGTAGGTCCGCACGTTCAAGTCCAAATCCTCGACCGAGGATTCGAACACGGCGTTGGGCATCGGTTCCACTTCCTCGACCACCGGCTCCAGCACCTCGGGTGTATCGGCGGACACGACCCGCAGGTGCCGAATGAGAATGTCGGCGGCGGTTTGCATGGCTTCGGAGGGGTGGATCGACCCGTCCGTCCAGATTTCCAGCGACACCTGATCAAGATCCGTCTGCTGCCCAACCCGATGGTCCTCCACCATGAACGCCACGTTCACAATGGGACTGAACATGGCGTCGATGGGCAGGAACCCGGGCGGGGTGTTGTTGCGTTCCTCTTGGCGGGAAAACCCGTAGCCCTGCTCGACAATCAGGTCAATCTCCAGGTCGGTGGCGCTGTCCGCGGTCAGGAGGTAGTGCTCCGGATTCAACACCTCCACATCGTGGCTCACCATGATATCCGCTGCGGTGTAGATGCCCGGCCGCTGCACATGCAGGGTCAGGGGGGTGGGGCGGGCCGCATGGGACTTGAGTTCGATTTCGCGCAGGTTCAGGATCAGTTGGGTCGTGTCCTCGCGCAGGTTGGGAATGGCGGAGAACTCGTGGTAGATATCCTGAATGCGTACCGCCGTGATGGCAGCCCCTTCCAGGCTGGACAGAAGGACGCGCCGCAAGGACACACCCAAGGTCGTGCCATAGCCGCGGGCAAGCGGCTTGAGCTGAAACTTGCCGTACTTGCGGGTTTCGTGCTCAGTGTGCAGCTTGGGCAGAACCGAGTGTTGCAATGTTCGCTCTCCTCGCTGGGACACGCGCCAGGCTTGGCTCAGCGTGCGCTGTAGTACTCGACAATCAACTGCACATTGAGATCCATCGGGGTCTCCTCGGGCCGCGGTGCCTGCAGCACACGCCCCTCCAGGGAGGATGGATCAAAGGCCAGCCAACTGGGCAGAACGTCGCCCGACCGGAACTCCTGCTGGCTGAAGTAGCGGTTGCCCCGACTGGTGGGACGCACGGTGATCACATCACCTTCCGCCACCGTGTAGGAGGGGATGTTGTTGCGGCGGCCGTTGACGTCGAAATGGCCGTGGGTCACCAGTTGCCGGGCCTGAGCGCGGCTGGTCGCGTACCCCAGACGGTAAACCACATTGTCCAACCGCCTCTCAAGCAGGCTGACCAGGACATCGCCGGTTAGGCCCGGGGCCCGCGTCGCTTCGCGGAAATACCGCCGAAACTGCTTCTCGTAGACGCCGTAGATGCGCCGCGCCTTCTGCTTGGCGCGCAACTGCATGTTGTAGTCCGATTCGCGCCGGCGCCGCATGTTCTGCCGCGCGCCGTGTTCACCGGGGGCGTATCCCTTCTTGTCAAAGGAACAGCTCGGGCCCGTGCACCGGGTCCCCTTCAAGTACAGCTTTTCACCTTCGCGGCGGCACAGGCGGCACACTGCGTCCGTATATCGAGCCATGAATCCTTCCTTGGAAAACCGCCGGGAACCGGACGGGAACTGCGGGGGCCTGACTAGACCCGCCGCTTCTTGGGGGGTCGGCAGCCGTTGTGGGCCAGCGGGGTGACATCCGTTATCGACAGAATCTGCAGCTTGGCCGCCACCAGGGCGGACAGCGCGTTCTCGCGGCCGGGCCCCGGTCCCTTGACAAACACGTGCACCTCGCGGACACCAAATTCGTTGTAGGCCTTGGTACCGGCCTGCTGGCCTGCCAAGCCGGCGGCGTACGGCGTACTCTTGCGGCTGCCGCTGAAGTTGTTGCAGCCGCTGCTGCTCCACACCAGCACCGCGCCGGCGTTGTCCGTTACGGTCACAATCGTGTTGTTGAACGTAGCCCGGATGTGAACCTGGCCAAAGGGAACCTGCCGCTTGTCGCGACGAGCCCCGCGTGTGGGTCGAGCCATCTGAAGCCGTCTGCTCCGTGGTGTGCTGCTGAATCGGAAAAGGGTTGGTGTGCCGTGGGTCGGGAACGATCCCGCCGCCGAAACTAGTGCGCGACCCGGCGCCGGCCGGCCACGGTCTGTCGCCGGCCGCGGCGCGTGCGGGCATTGGTGCGCGTACGCTGGCCGCGGGAGGGCAGGTTGCGTCGGTGGCGCAGGCCCCGATAGGAGCCAATCTCCATCTGGCGGGACAGGTTCATCTGCACCTCCCGCCTCAGGTCGCCCTCGACCACGAGGTTGACATCGATGAACTCGCGCAGGCGGCTGACGTCGGTTTCGCTCAGGTCCCTGACCCGCACCGTCGGATCCACCTGGGTCTGGCGGCAGATGTCCGCGCTGGTGGTTCGCCCAATGCCGTAGATATAGGTCAGGGAAAACAGGACCTGCTTGTCCCTGGGAATGTCAACTCCCGCAATACGAGCCATGAAAACTCCTGTGTGGCATTGCCGCAACCGATCCCGACGGACGCGGGGGCTCAGCCCTGGCGCTGCTTGTGCCTCGGATTGGAGCAGATTACGAACAGGGTCCGCTTGCGTCGCACCATGCGGCAGTTGTCGCAAATCTTCTTGACGGAGGGTCTTACCTTCATTGCATCTTCCTCGCGCGCGACCACAACGGCCCGAAGCGCAGACGGGCATGGTACCGAAATCTCAGAGGCAAGTCAAAATCTGCGGTCCTGCATCCGTGATCGCCACGGTATGCTCAAAGTGGGCCGACAGGCTTCGATCCTGGCTGATCACGGTCCACTCATCGCGCAGGAGTCGTGTGCGCCAGGTGCCGATTTGGACCATGGGCTCCAGGGCCACGGTCAAGCCGGGCGGAAACGGACAGTTGGCTTCCTCGGAATTGGGCCGCAGGAAGTGCAGCAGTTGCGGCGGTTCGTGCAGCTGCCGCCCGACCCCGTGGCTGGTGTATTCCCGGACCACCTGGAGTCGCTCCGCATGAACATGGGTCACGATGGCGCGGGCAATGTCGTTGCCCGTGCCGCCCACGCGGGCCGCCTGAATGGCGGCGTACAGGCTGTCCTCGGTGGCCTGCAGCAAGTGCCGGGCCTTCTCGCCGATTTCGCCAACCGGGTAGGTCCAGGCCCTGTCGCCGATGAACCCGTCGTGTATGACGCCGACATCGATGCTGACGATGTCGCCCTCGTGCAGGATCCGATCGGCGGCCGGTATGCCGTGCACCAGTTCCTCGTTGACGCTGATGCAGGTGTGGCCGGGAAACCCCTGGTAGCCCAAAAAGGCACTGCTGCCGCCGGCCGCGGCAATGAAGTCCGCACTCAGGTCGTCCAGTTCGAGGGTGGACAGCCCCGGCCGGATTGCGTCCGCCAGCATGCGGTGAACCTCGGCCACGATCCGGCCGGCCTCTCGCATGCGGGTAATCTCATCGGGAGTCTTGACCGTCCAGTCGGGCTTGAAGGACCCCTTTCCCTTGCCGCGCGCGGCTGCCAAACGCCGCGCCATCCTGCGCCGCCGTCCGCGGAATCTCATTCGGGCGCAAACTCCACGAGGCCGGCCAGGGCCTCCCTCAGGCGACCGCTGACCCGGTCCGGCGCACCATCCGCCTCCACCGTCACGAGTCTCCGCAGGGCATGGTAGTAGCCCAGGAGCGGGGCGGTCTCCCGGTAGTAGGCCAGGATGCGTCGTTCCACCGTGGCCGGATTGTCGTCGTCGCGCAGGTACAACCCGCCGCCGCACTGGTCGCAGACCCCGTCCACCTGCGGCGGGGCAAACCGAATGTGGCATATCAAACCGCAGTCCCGGCACTGGCGTCGGCCCGTGATGCGGTTCATGCACTCCGTGTCGTCCAGGTTCAGGAAGACCGTCTGCAGGGTGGCTGCCGCCGCGTCTGCGATCTCCGCCATGGCGTCCGCCTGAATCAGATTCCGGGGGAATCCGTCGAGCAGGGCGCCGCCCGCACAGTCGGGCCGCGCCAGTCGGTCCCGGACCATGTCGATCGTAACCGTATCCGGCACCAGGTCGCCGGCGTTCATGATGCTCTCGGCCAGCAACCCCAGTTCCGTGCGCTGTTGGAGATTTTCCCGGAACAGGTTGCCGGTCGACACGTGCGGCAGACCACTGGCAGCGGCCAGCCTTTCCACCTGGGTCCCCTTGCCGGCTCCGGGCGCACCCAGAAAAATCAGGTACAGCACCACTGAGCTCACTTCCGTGCGGGCCGCCGGGATGCGCCTCATCCCGGATTCGTCCGCTAGCGGATGAATCCCTCGTAGTTGCGCATCATGAGTTGCGACTCGATCTGCCGCATCATATCAAGCACCACACCAACCACGATCAGCAGGCCGGCACTCGAAATCAAGAGCGTGCTCTGGCCGCCGCTCACCGCGCCGCCGCCGAACACCAAGCCCACCAGAAAGGGTAGGATGGCAATGAAACCCAGGAACACCGCACCGAAGAAGGTGATGCGCGAAAGGACTCCCTGGAGGTACTCGGCGGTGCGGGGCCCGGGACGCAGGCCGGAGATGAATCCGCCCTGCTGGCGCAACGTGTTGGGCAGGTCCTGTTGTCGGAACATGACATCGGCGTAGAAATAGGTGAACGCCACCACCAGCAGGAAATAGGCCAGCCAGTAGGCCCAGTTGGACGGCGACATGATGTTGGCCACCACCGCCGCGGCCTGTCCCAGCCATCCGCTCGAGGTGGTCATGAAAGAGGCCAGCGTACTGGGGAAGATCAGCAGGCTCTGGGCGAAAATCAGGGGGATCATGCCCGTGCTGTTGATTTTCATGGGGATGTAGGACGACTGTCCGCCCACCACCATCTGCCGGTTGCCGCGCATGGCGCGCACCCGCCTTCCGTACTGCACCGGAATACGTCGCTGTCCCTCGTTGACCCAAACGATCAGGGCGATCGTGAGAATGGTGATGATGGTGAAAATCACCAGCAGGTCCCAGCGTCCGGACACCACAATCTGCCTGACCTGCTGGGGCAGGCTGGCCACGATGCCGGCAAAGATGATCAGGGACACGCCATTGCCGATGCCCTGCTGGGTCAGCAGCTGGCCCAGCCAGACGGCAAACATCGTGCCGGCGGCCATGCCCACCACAATGGTCAGGGACGACAACAGGCTGGAACCGGAGAAGCCCCAGTTGGTGAATATCGGCACCCCCCCGCCGAACGACGAGTTCAGCAGCGTCGCCTGGCCCACGGCGTACACGATGGCCAGCGGGATGGTCAGATAGTAGGTGAACTTGTTGATTTGTGCCCGGCCGCGTTCGCCTTCCCGGCTCAGTTCCTGCAACTGCGGCACCATCGGCACCAGCAGCTGCATGATGATGGACGACGTGATATACGGATAGACCCCGAGTGCCATCACGCCCATTTGGGCCAGGGCGCCGCCGCTGAAGAAGTTGAGCATGTTGAGCAGGATGTTCGGATCCTGCGTGAACAGCTGGTCCAGCGCAGCCGCATTAACCCCCGGCAACGGAATGTGGGCGCAGAGCCTGTAGATCACCAGGATGCCGATCGTAATCAGCAGCTTGGTGCGCAGATCCGGCAGCGTGAACGCGCTGCGGACAGCCGTCAACATGGCGTCAGGGCCTGTCGAGGGCTTCGATGGTCACCGTGCCGCCTTGGGCCAGCACGGCCTCGCGGGCGGTGCGGCTGCATCGGTGTGCGTGCAGCGAAAGTCGGTGCGGCAGTTCGCCGCGGCCAAGCACTACGACGGGCTCGCTGGTGTTCGAGGTAAAGCCGACATCCGCCAGGACCTGGAGCGTAACCTCCGTTCCTTCCGGGAACACGGCTCCCAGCTCGTCAAGGTTAATCGGCGTGTATGTCACCTTGCCGTAGCGCTTGAAGCCCCGTAGCTTCGGCAGGCGCTTGACCAGGGGCAGCTGACCGCCCTCAAAGGTCGGATGGAACTTGCGGCCGGAACGGCTGCCCTGCCCCTTGGTACCGCGGCCGCAGGTCTTGCCTCGGCCGGATGCGGTGCCCCGGCCCACGCGCTTGCGGTTGGGTCCGGACGGCAGGCTTGCGCCCAGCTCATGCAATTTCATGCGTTTTCCTCCTGCGCGGCACCCGCCGCGGTCCGATCCGCTTCCTCACATTCCACCAGGTGCGACACCGCGGCAATCATGCCGCGGGCGGCAGGACTGTCGGTCACTTCCACAGTCTGGTGCAGCCGTCGCAGTCCCAGGGCCCGGAGGGTGTCCTTTTGCCGTTGCCGATACCCGATGGCGCTCTTGACCTGTGTGACCTTCAACATTTTGGCCTGGCTCATGTCTAATTTTGCTCCCGCGTCCAAAAAGGCGCCAGGCTCTCGGCCGGCACGCCGCGGGCCTGGGCCTCGGAGCGGTGGTCCTGCAGCGACTGCAGAGCCTGGAATGTGGCCTGGGTAACGTTCAGCCGGTTGTTGGAGCCCAGCGACTTGGTCAGGATGTCCGAAATCCCGGCCACCTCGATGACCGGGCGCACCCCGCCGCCGGCGATCACACCGGTGCCGGGGCTGGCCGGACGCAGCAGGACCCGCGCCGCCCCCATGCGCATTTCGATGGGATGGGGAATGGTGGTGCCGACAATGGGCACCGGCACCATGCCGGCCTTGGCCTGCTCGCGCGCCTTGCGGATGGCCTCCGGCACCTCGCGCGCCTTGCCAATCCCGATGCCGACCTTGCCCTTGCGGTCGCCCACGGCCAGCACTGCCCGGAAGGCAAAGGTTCGGCCCCCCTTGACCACCTTCGCCGTACGGGTGATTTGGATCACGCGATCCTCAAGTTCGTCGCCGGAATCCCGGTCGCGCCCGCGCTCGTTCTGTCTGGATTGCACCGTGGCTTGCTCCCGAAAGGTTGGGTGAAGTACTAAAAGTCAAGTCCGCCGGACCGGCTCCCGTCGGCCAGGGCCTTGACCCGGCCATGGAAGCGGTAGCCGCCGCGGTCGAAAACGGCCGCGGTGTACCCGGCAGCCACGGCCCGTTCGGCAAGCACTTCGCCCACCTTGCGCGCCGCCGCCGTCGGCTGCTCCCCGGCCAACTGCTCGCGCAGCTCGCGTTCGTTGGAACTGGCCGCCACCAGGGTGCGGCCGGCCTCATCGTCGATCAACTGGGCCGCAATGTGCGCGGAACTGCGGAACACGTTCAGCCGGGGCCGCGTGGGTGTGCCGGCCAGCCGGTTGCGCAACCGGCGATGGCGCTTCAGCCGGGCGTGGTGTCGATTGTGTTGTCGCTGCATGTCTGGTCCTGTAGTGGCGGGAACCCTAGATGGCGGCCCGGCCGGCCTTGCCGGCCTTGGTGCGAACCCATTCGTCCCGGTAGCGGATGCCGGCCCCGCCGTACGGGGTCGGCGGGCGTTCGCCCCGGATCAGGGATGCCAGGTGGCCAACATCGTGCTTGCAGATGCCTTCCACCGTGATGACCCGGCCCGACTGATCCACATCAAGCTTGATTTCCTTGGTGGAGGCATATTCGACCGGATGACTCTTCCCGACCTGCAGCACCAGGTTGCTGCCCTTCATCGAGGCCCGGTAGAAGTCGCCGTGGACCTCCAGGATGCGGGTAAAGCCCTGAGTCACGCCGGTGACCATATTCTGAATCAGCGCCCTGGCCAGCCCGTGCAGGGCCTTCAGGTCCTGGGAGTTGCCGCGCCGCGCGATGGTCAGTACACCGTCCGCCACGGTTACATCGAGCCGCTGTGAAATGCGTTCGGTCAGGGCGCCGCGCGGACCGGACACCTCCACATACTGGCCGGGAGTGACCTTGACGCTGACGCCGCTGGGCAGTGCGACGGGCTGGTTGCCGATGCGTGACATGAAACTGGATCCTGTGTTGCCTTCCTAGCGGGGACCTATACAACTACCAGACTTCGCAGAGGACTTCGCCGCCCACCCGGGCGCGCCGGGCCTGCTGGCCGGTCATGATGCCCTGCGGTGTGGTCAAAATCCAGATGCCGAGACCACTGCGTACCCAGCGTACATCGCGCCAGCCGGCATAGACACGCCGGCCTCGCTTGCTGACTCGGCGCAGATGCGAAATCACGGGAGCGCCATGGCGGTCGTACTTGAGGTCCAATTCGAGGTTGGTGTGACTGCCTGCCTTGCGTACGTGCAGATCGGAGATGAAACCCTCCCGCTTGAGGATGCGCGCCAGGTCCACCTTGACCGACGACGACGGCATGGTGACCTGTGGATGCTGCATCTGCTGCGCATTGCGGATGCGCGTCAGGAAATCCGCGATCGGATCAACATTCATGTCTTAGGTTCTCCTTGGACGCCATCCCTACCAGCTGGACTTGACAACGCCGGGTATGCGCCCCTCCAGGGCTTCGAGCCGGAAGCATATCCGGCACAGACCGAACCGGCGCATGTACGCGCGGGGGCGGCCGCATTTGGCACAGCGGTTGCGTACCCGGTTTGGGTACTTCCGCCTGGTCTCCCGGCAGATCATCGATGTCTTGGCCACAGGCGCTCGCTTCCTCGGTTGCAGGTGTGAATCAGGATGGCGGCCGGTTCAGTTCGAACCCGGCCGAATGAAAGGCATATTGAACTGGTCCAGCAGGAAGCGCCCTTCCTCATCCCTACTGGCCGACGTGACAATGGTCACCTCGAGGCCCCTGACGGCGTCGATGTCGTCATAGCTGATTTCAGGGAAGATCAACTGCTCGGTCAAGCCCACGGTGTAGTTGCCGCGACCGTCGAAGGCGTCCGGTGAGAGGCCGCGGAAATCCCGCTGGTGGGGAATGGCAATGTTGATCAGCCGATCCAGGAAGTGCCACATGCGATGGCCGCGCAGGGTCACCTTGACCCCCACCGGCATGCCTTCGCGCAGCTTGAACGTGGCAATCGAGCGGCGCGCCCGCGTTACGACCGGCTTCTGGCCGGTGATGTGCGTCAGGTCCTGCACCGCGGCCTCAACGGCGCGCCCGTTGGTCAGCGCCTCGCCCAGGCCGATATTGACGGCGATCTTGGTTACGGTGGGGGACTGCAGCGGACTCGTGTAGCCGAACTCCTTCATCATGGCGGGCACGACCTGCGTCCGGTATTGGGCCAGCAACCGCGGCACCGGTCGGCTCGGCCGCATGGAAGGCTGTTCAACGGTGGCTTGTTCGCTCATGGCAATGGCATCCAGGCAAGAAAAACGGGTATGCGCCCGCGCCTACTCGGCCGCGGCGATCGGCTCGCCGGAACGGCGGTCGAAACGAATCTTGTCGCCCGCATCGAGGCGGTACCCCACACGCGTAGGCCGGTCGTTGGTGCCCAGCACCATCACGTTGCTGATGTGGATGGGGGCCTCGAACTCCACGATGCCCCGTTGCGTTTGGGTCCGGCCGGTGGCACGTTGGTGGCGGGTCCTGAGATTGACTCCCTCCACCACCACGTACACCCGGTTGGGATCCGGCTTGCCGTCGCGTCGGCGCTTGCGCCGTATCTCGCGCACGCTGCCGCGCTCGCCCTTGCTGGCGCCGGCGATCACCTCGATCTGGTCGCCGACCCTCACCTTCTGTTTCACTGGTCCCTGCTCCTGTCTGGCCGACCGCTGTTTCAAAGCACTTCGGGGGCCAGGGAGATGATGCGCATGAAGCCCCGCTCCCGCAGTTCCCTGGCCACCGGACCGAAGATGCGCGTTCCCCGCGGAAAGCGGGAATCGTCCACAATCACGGCGGCATTTTCGTTGAAGCGAATGTAGCTGCCGTCGGCCCTGCGCACCGGATTGCGCGTGCGGACAATCACGGCCTTGACCACTTCGCCCTTGCGCACGGTGCTGGCCGGGGCCGCGGACCGGACGGACGCGGTCACGATGTCGCCAACCTTGCCGTGCCGGCGTACGCTGCCCCCCATCACCCGGATGGTGAGCAGCTCCTTGGCACCGGAATTGTCCGCCACCTTAAGGCGGCTTTCCTGCTGAATCATCAACTTGGCATCCTGTTGCGGGGAAGGTGCGAACTACACCTCCACCTCTTCGGCGGCGGGGGCGCGGGCCGTCACCTCTTCCACGAAGAAGTGCTTGCGCCGCGAGACGGGTCGGCACTGACGAATGCGGACGGAGTCCCCAATGCGGGCCTGGTTGCCCTCGTCGTGCACCTGGTAGCGCTTGTAGGTGCGGATAATCTTGCCGTACAGGGGATGGCGCTTGGTGCGCTCCACCCGAACGGACACGGTCTTGTCCATGGAATCCTGCACCACGGTGCCGGACAGGACCTTGCGCCGCTCACGCATCGTGCTCGCCCTCCATCTCTGCTGTGAGTTCCCTTTGTCTCTGCACGGTGCGGATGCGGGCCAGCTCCTTGTGCACCTGGCCTGCCCGCGACGTGTTTTTCTGCTGGCCCGTGATCATCTGGAACCGAATGTTCCGCAACTCGACATGGCAGTTCTGGGCCATCTCTTCCAGTTCGGCATCATTCTTTTCCGCCAGTTCCCTGGCCTTCAACTGCGGCATGTGGCTTGGCCTCCCGTTCAGGCATCCTGTCGCTGGATGAACTGGGTGCGCATGGGCAGCTTGTGCTGCGCCAGGCGCAACGCCTCCCGGGCCTGATCCTCCGGCACACCGGTCATCTCGAACAACACGCGTCCCGGCTTCACCACGGCCACGTAGTACTCGACATTGCCCTTGCCGGAGCCCATGCGGGTCTCCGCCGCGCGCTGCGTGACAGGCTTGTCCGGAAACACCCGGATCCACAGCTTGCCGCCCCTGCGCACATAGCGCACGATGGCACGCCGGGCCGCCTCAATCTGGCGGCTCGTGATCCAGTGGGGCTCGACCGCCTGCAGGGCGTACGTGCCGAAGTCCACGGTGTTGCCGCGCCCGGCCATGCCGCGCATGCGGCCGCGATGGCGCTTGCGGTGCTTTTCCCGTCTGGGCATCAACATCGGCCGTTCTCCTTCCTCGCCGTGCGCCGGGTACCGTCCCCCAAGGGACGGATCAGGCGATGTCCCGATAGCGGTTGTGGTATTCCTGGCCCGGCAGGACCTCGCCGCGGTAGATCCAGACCTTGACGCCAATGACGCCATAGGTGGTCCGGCCGACATCGGTTCCGTAATCGATGTCGGCCCGCAGCGTGTGGCGCGGCACCTGGCCGCGGCGGAAGGAATCGACGCGGCCCATGTCGCTGCCGCCCAGGCGTCCGGACACGGTGATCATGAACCCCTTGGCACCCTGGCGCATCGCCCGTTGGCCGGCCGAGCGCATTGCCCGACGCCAACTGACGCGGCGTTCCAACTGCTCGCCCACGCTGCGCGCCACCAGCGGCGCGCTCAGCTCGGGCCGGTTCAGTTCCTTGACGTCGATGCGAATGCTGCGACCCGTAATCCGAAGCAGCTGCTCCCGCAGTTCGTTGACGGTGGCGCCCTTGCGGCCGATGATCATGCCGGGACGCGCCGTCTCGACAATCACCTCCACCTGGTTGGACTGGCGTTCGATGTCAATGTGGCTGATGTTGGCATCCGGCAGCCGATTTCTGATCGTGTCCCGGATTGCCCGGTCCTCGTTCAGCAGTGCGACATATTCCCTGCCGGAGGAATACCAGCGGCTGTGATGTTCCTTGATCAATCCCAGCCGGAACCCCATTGGGTGAACTTTGCGACCCATGCGTTACCTCAAATTGCTTCTTCGAGCCAATCGTCGTCCGCGGCATCCACTTCGTCGAGCACCACGGTGATGTGCGACGAGCGCCGCCGCCAGGGCTTGAACCGGCCCCGACCGGCGAACCGGCGCCATCGGCGCATCGGCGCCTGGTCGGCGTAGACGGCCTTGATGTACATGTCGTCCTGGTCCAAGCCCAGGTTCTCGCTGGCGTTGTGCAGCGCGCTGGTGATGGTGCCCGCAAGCACCCCCGCAGCCCGTTGCGGCATGTGGCGCAGCATGTCCACAGCCTCCAGGGCATGCATGCCGCGCACCTCGTTGACCACCAGCCGGGCCTTGCGGGCGCTGATGCCCGTAAAGCGCATCTTGGCTGTCACTTCCATAATGCTGATCCGCCTCCTTCGCCGCCAAATCGCCCCGGCACTACCGTGCCGAGGTACCGCGCTCGGACCGCATATGGCCGCGGAAGTAGCGCGTGGGGGCAAACTCGCCCAGTTTGTGGCCAACCATGTTTTCCGTGATCAGGACCGGCACGTGGCGACGGCCGTCATGGACCGCGATCGTGTGGCCGACGAACTGCGGAAAGATGGTGGAGGCCCGGGCATAGGTACGGATGACCCGCCGTTCGTTGCCTTCGTTCATGGCCTCGATGCGCCTGAGCAGCTTGACATCGACATATGGCCCCTTCTTGAGGGATCGGGACATGGGTGCTGTTCCTCAAAATCAGCGCCGCTTGGATCGGCGGCGCACGATGTTGCGATCGGTTCTGGGGTTGCGGCGGGTCCTGGCGCCCAGCGCCGGCCGCCCCCAGGGGGTCTTGGGAGACGGCATGCCGATCGGCGATCGGCCCTCGCCGCCGCCATGCGGATGCGAGGCGGGATCCATGGCCACACCGCGCACGCTCGGACGGCGTCCCATCCAGCGGCGGCGACCGGCCTTGCCCTGCTCGAGGTTGGCATGATCGGTGTTGCCCAACTGGCCGATTGTGGCCATGCAGTCCATGCTGAAGAACCGAACCTCGCCGGACGGCAGGCGCACCTGTGCCATCGCGCCTTCCTTGGCCGTAAGACGGGCCGCGGTGCCGGCGCTCCGTACCAGTTGCCCGCCGCGTCCCGGGTAAATCTCCAGGTTGTGCAGGAGGGCGCCCAGGGGAATGTTGCGGATGGGCAGTGCGTTGCCCGGCAAAATTTCCGCATCGGGTCCCGACATCACTTCGCGGCCGATGTACAGGCCTTCGGGGGCGAGGATGTAGCGCCGCTCACCGTCCCGGTACTGGACCAGGGCAATGCGCGCGCTGCGGTTGGGATCGTACTCGACCGACAAGACCCGTGCCGGCATGCCGATGCGGTCGCGCCGGAAGTCCACAATCCGGTAGCGGCGCTTGTGGCCGCCGCCCCGATGCCGTACCGTGATCACGCCGCGGTTGTTGCGGCCGCCGCGGCGGCGCAGGGGCGCGACCAGGGATCGCTCGGGCTTTTCCCGGGTGATTTCCTCGAATGTCGGACCGCTCATGTTGCGGCGGCCCGGCGAGGTGGGGTTGAATACTTTGACGGGCATGGCTGATTGCCTCAGTCCCCTTCGTACACGTTGATGGTCTCGCCCTCGGCGAGCGTGACCACGGCCTTCTTCCACTTCGGGCTGCGGATGAACACGCGGTTGCCGCGCCGACGGGTCTTGGCCGGCATCACCAGGATGCGCACCGACGCGACCTCGACATCGTAGAGCGCCTGCACCGCCTCCCGCACCTGCAGCCGATTGGCGCCCATGTCCACCTTGAACGTGTACTTGCCGTCGGCCTCCGCATACATCGTCTTTTCCGAAACGACGGGATTCTGAATCACCTCATGCAAGTTCATGTCGCCGCGCCTCCCAGCCAGTTTTCAAGTCCGGCCTGGGCATCCTGCGTGACCAGCACCACGTCCGCCTGCAGCAGGTCCCGGACGTTGGCATACATGTAGTGCAGGGTCCCGACCCCGGTCAGGTTGCGAATCGCCCTCTGCATCGAATCACTGCCGGGGCCGTGCACGATCAGCGTGCGCCGATCCCGGATCTGCATGGCGCGGAGCAGGGCGTCCATGTCCCTGGTCTTGAGATCCCGGCCGAATCCGGTCTCCACGATGCGAATGGCTGCAGCCTCGGCCTTGACGGTCAGGGCACTGCGCACGGCGGCACGGCGCATGGCCTTGGGCATCTGCTTGCGGTAGCTGCGCGGAGTCGGCCCAAACACGGTACCGCCGCCCACCCACTGCGGGGCCCGAATCGTGCCCTGCCGGGCCCGGCCGGTGCCCTTTTGGCGCCATGGCTTGCGTCCACCGCCGCGGACCTCGCCCCGCGTGCGGGTCTTGTGGGTGCCCTGCCGGGCATTGGCCAGCTGACGCACCAGAGCCTGCTGCATCAAACCGGCGTTGACCGGCACCTGAAACACGGAGGCATCCAGGTCGGCGGTGCCGACGACTTCGCCGGCTGCATTCCAAACTTCGGCTTTCATGTTGCGTTGCGTACGGAGCCCGCCCATTCCGCCTCCCGAAACCGGGAAGGCGGGCGGTTCAGACCTTTACCGCCCCCCGTATGGTGACCAAACCGTCGGCGGGTCCGGGCACCGCGCCCTTGACGGCCAGCAGATGTTTCTCGGCATCGACCAGCACCACGCGCAGGTTGTGCAGGGTGGTGCGGTCGTTGCCCATGCGGCCGGGACCGCGGGAACCCTTGAAGGTGCGACCCGGCGTGGTGCCCGCACCCCGGGAGCCGGGTGCGCGGTGCCGGTCGCTCTGGCCATGGGTCTTGGGACCGCCCGCGAAACCGTAGCGCTTCACCGCACCGGCGAACCCCTTGCCCTTGCTGACGCCGGTCACATCCACCTTGTCGCCTTCAGCGAAGGCCGCGACCGTAATTTCGTCTCCCCGGGCCACCTCGGCCGGGCCACCGAGCCGAACTTCCCGCAGGTGGCGCAGGGCCGGCAGTCCGGCCTTGGTCAAATGGCCGCGCTCGCCGCCCGAGAGCTTGCGCGCGGGAACTTCCTCGTAGCCGATCTGGACGGCGTGATAGCCATGCTCGGCATGATTCTTGACGGCCGTGACCCGGCACGGGCCGGCCTGGATGACGGTCACCGGCACGGCGCTGCCGCTCTCCGCGTCGAAGAGCTGGGTCATGCCCACCTTGCGACCAAGAATCTGCTTCATGTGTTTTCGGCCTCGCACGGTTCCCGGCAGGGAGTTACAGCTTGATCTCGACGTCGACGCCGGCAGGCAGGTTCAGCTTGGTCAGGCTCTCGCTGGTACGCGGAACCGGATCGACCACGTCGATCAACCGCTTGTGGGTGCGGATCTCGAATTGCTCGCGGCTGTCCTTGTCCTTGAAGGGGGATCGGATCACCGTGAACTTCTCGATGCGCGTGGGCAGCGGCACGGGGCCGACCACCTGGGCTCCGGAGCGTTCCGCCGCCTCCACAATCTCGCGGGTGGACGCGTCCAGCAGCCGGTGATCGTAGGCCTTGAGCTTGATGCGAATGGTTGATTTGGGGGGCATCCTGGCGTGTCCTCTGGCCCGTGGCAAAAAATCCGGAGCCCCTGGGGGCCCCGGTCAAGACTACTCGAGGATTTCGGTGATGGAGCCGGCGCCGACGGTGCGGCCGCCCTCGCGGATGGCGAAGCGCGAGCCGGTCTCGAGGGCCACGGGCGAAATCAGCTCGACCTCCATCTCGACGTTGTCGCCCGGCATCACCATGTCCACGCCCGTGGGCAGCGTGATCGAGCCCGTGATGTCCAGCGTGCGGATGTAGAACTGCGGCCGGTAGCCCGGGAAGAAGGGCTTGTGCCGGCCCCCCTCCTCCGACGTCAGCACGTAGACCGCGGCCAGGTAGCGCGTGTGCGGCGTGATGCTGCCCGGCTGCGCCAGCACCTGCCCCCGCTCCACCTCGTCCCGGTCCACACCCCGCAGCAGGCAGCCCACGTTGTCCCCCGCACGCCCCTCGTCCAAGAGCTTGCGGAACATCTCGACCCCCGTCACCGTCGTCCGGTGCGTGGCCTTCAAGCCCACGATCTCGACCTCCTCCATCGGCTTGATCAGCCCCCGCTCCACGCGCCCCGTCACCACCGTGCCCCGCCCCTTGATCGAGAAGACGTCCTCGATCGGCATCAGGAAGCTGCGCTCCACGTCCCGCAGGGGCTCCGGAATGTAGCTGTCCACGGCCGCGATCAGCTCCCGGATGCAGGCGTACTCCGGCGCCTCCGGATCCTCGCTCGCACTCTCCAGCGCCGCCAGCGCCGACCCCCGGATCACCGGAATGTCGTCCCCCGGAAACTCGTACTCGTCCAGCTGCTCGCGCAACTCCAGCTCCACCAGCTCCAGCAGCTCCTCGTCGTCCATCATGTCCACCTTGTTCAGGAAGACCACCATCGCCGGCACCTCCACCTGCCGCGCCAGCAGGATGTGCTCGCGCGTCTGCGGCATGGCCCCGTCCGGCGCCGACACCACCAGCATCGCCCCGTCCATCTGCGCCGCGCCCGTGATCATGTTCTTGATGTAGTCCGCATGCCCCGGACAGTCCACGTGCGCATAGTGGCGCACCTCCGACTCGTACTCCACGTGCGAGATCGCAATCGTGATCCCCCGGTCCCGCTCCTCCGGCGCATTGTCGATCGCATCGAAGGCCTCGAACGACGCCAACCCCTGCAGCGACAGCACCTTCGTGATCGCCGCCGTCAAGGTCGTCTTGCCGTGGTCCACATGCCCAATCGTGCCCACGTTCACATGGGGCTTCGTCCGCTCAAATACCGCCTTGGCCATCTTCCGCTTCCTGTTGCAACTGGAATTGACTTGGACCCGTCAATGAACACCGATTCAGCGCGCCGGCAAAGACCGCAATCCACCCGGAGGTCTGCCGACCCCGATCTGCGGAGAGCGTTCCCCAGGGGAACTTGGCCGCGCTCGATAAGCAACCCCGAATCCGGAGTCACGAAGGGGCAGTATAGCCATACGGTTGCGCCCCATGCAAAAACAGCCCCAAGCCGATCGCCGCGGCGGCCGCGCGTCAACGGGAGCGGACAGCGTCGTCCAGCTTGGCGGGGGCATACCGATCGAACTGCATGGAGAAGTTGCCCCGGCCGCTGGTGATGGACCGCAGCGTGGTGGCATAGCCGAACATTCCGCGCAGGGGCACCGAAGCCTGGATTTGGTTCATGCCTTGTCCATGCGGCTCCATGTTGGAAACCCGTCCCAGGCGTCCGTTCAGGTCCCCCATCACATCGCCGGTATACACCTCGGGGGTAAGCACTTCGATCGACATCATGGGTTCCAGCAGGATGGGATGGGCGCGCGCCATGCCGTCGCGAAATCCCATGCTGGCGGCAATGTGAAAGGCGCGTTCGTTGGAATCCACGGGGTGAAAGGAACCGTCCACCAGTGTCACCTTGACATCGACCACCGGGTAGCCCTCCATCGTTCCGTTCAGCATCGCGTCCGCGATCCCGCGCTCGATGGGCGCAAAGAACTGCAGGGGCACGGCACCGCCGACGATCTTGGTTTCGAACTCGAACCCCGCACCCGCGGCATTCGGTTCCAGGAGCAGTTCCACGTGTCCGAACATGCCGCGGCCTCCGGTTTGGCGCACAAACCGACCCTCGGCCCGCACCGTCCGCGTAATCGTTTCCCGGTAGGCCACCTGTGGTTCGCCCACATTGCAGCCGACCTGGAATTCCCGCATCATGCGATCCACGATGATATCGAGGTGAAGCTCGCCCATGCCGCTGATCAGGGTTTGGCCGGTGTTCTCGTCGTAGCCGACCTGGAACGTCGGGTCCTCCTCGGCCAGTTTGTTGAGCGCAATGCCCATCTTGTCCTGGTCCGCCGTGGTCCGGGGTTCCACCGCGATGCGCACCACCGGTTCCGGGAACTCAATCGCCTCCAGCCGCACCGGGCGCTGGCGGACATACAGGGTCTCGCCGGTGAAGCTGCCCTTGAGGCCCACAACGGCCGCGATGTCCCCGGCGCGGCACGCCTCGATTTCCTCCCGCTTGTCCGCATACATCTGCATCAGGCGGCCGACGCGTTCGCGCCGCCCGTCGCGGCTGTTGTAGATGGTCTCGCCCACGCTGAGGGTCCCGCCGTAGGCCCGCACGTAGGACAGCCGGCCCACATAGGGATCCGTCACGACCTTGAACACCAGGCCGGCGAACGGTTCGCCGGGATCGGGACAAACCTCCACCGTGTCGCCCGTATCGGGCTGTCTGGCTTCCACGGGAGGCACGTCGGCCGGACTGGGCAGGTAGACGGTAATGGCGTCAAGCAGGGGCTGGATACCCTTGTTCTTGAGGGCCGTCCCGCACAGCACCGGTACCAGATCGCCGCGCAGGATCGCCGCGCGGAGGGCCTGTCTGAGATCCGCGGTAGCCAACTCCTCGTCCTCCAGGAAGGCGGACATCAGCTCGTCGTTCGACTCGACGATCTTCTCCACCATGGCCTCGCGCGCGGCCCGCGCCCCCGCCATGAGCTCCGCCGGGATGTCGGTCGTTTCGGGCTGGGCTCCCAGTTGGTCGGTAAAGACATGGGCCTTCATCTCCATCAGGTCGACCACACCGGCGAAACTTTCCTCAAAGCCAATTGGCATCTGGACCAGCACCGGATTGGCCCCCAGCTGCTCCGCAATCATGGCCACCGTGCGATCCAGGTTGGCCCCCAGCCGATCCATCTTGTTGATGAAGCAGATGCGCGGCACACTGTAGTTGTCCGCCTGGCGCCACACCGTTTCCGTCTGTGGCTCCACCCCGGCCACCGCATCGAACACCACCACGCCGCCGTCCAAGACCCTCAGGCAGCGCTGCACCTCGGCCGTAAAGTCGATATGGCCCGGCGTGTCGATGATGTTGATCCGGCACTCGACACCGGTGACGGAGTGGCGCCAGTTGGTCGTGATGGCAGCCGCCGTGATCGTGATGCCCCGCTCGCGCTCCTGCTCCATCCAGTCCGTGACGGCCGTGCCCTCGTGGACCTCGCCCATGCGGTGGGTACGCCCTGAGTAGAAGAGGATCCGTTCGGTGGTGGTCGTCTTGCCCGCGTCGATGTGGGCAATGATGCCGATATTGCGTATGTGCTCGAGGGGATGATTGGCACTCATGGAGATTTACCTGGTCGATCGGGATTCGCGCGCAGTCGCCGAGCCCGAAACAGCGCCCGCAGTGCACGGGGGCGCCGCTCCGACCGGTGTTCGGCGGAGAAATATTGAGTTGGCGGGGGGAAGACGGTCCGGCGACGCGCCCTATCGGAAGTGCGTGAAGGCCCGGTTGGCGTCGGCCATGCGATGGGTGTCGTCGCGCCGCTTGATGGTGGCACTCTCCCCATTGATGGTTTCGATCAATTCCTGCGCCAGGCGACTGGCCATGTCGCGGCCGCCCCGCTGGCGGGCATGGTTGATGAGCCAGCGCATGCCAAGGGCCTGCTTGCGCTCGAAGCGCACCTCCATCGGCACCTGGTAGGTGGCTCCGCCCACGCGCCGCGGCCTGACCTCGACGCGCGGCATGGCCCGTTCCAAGGCAGTGTTGAAAATCTCAATCCCGGGCTGGCCGAGACGCTGCTCGGCGATGTCCAGGGCCCCGTAGACAATGCGCGTGGCGGTTGATTTCTTGCCGTGGAGCATCAGGTTGTTGATGAACTTGGCCAAGTCCATCGAACCGTAGCGGGGATCGGGCTCAATCTCCCGGATGGGCGGTCTGTTTCTTCTGGGCATGTGCTTGTCCTGTTACCGCGTCAACACGCTGCTGTTCCCACCGGTCAACTCTTCTTGGTGCCGTAGCGGCTGCGGCCGCGCCGCCGGTTCTCGACTCCGGTGGCATCCAGGGCCCCGCGCACAATCTGGTAGCGCACACCCGGCAAATCGCGCACGCCGCCGCCCCTAATCAACACCACACTGTGTTCTTGGAGGGTATGCCCCTCGCCCGGAATGTAGGCCGTGACCTCCATGCCGTTGGTCAGGCGCACCCGGGCCACCTTGCGCAGCGCCGAATTCGGCTTGCGGGGTGTGGTGGTCCGCACCTGCGTGCAAACGCCGCGCTTCTGCGGATTGCCGGTCTTGCTGGTGCGGGTGCGCCCGGTCAGGGTGTTGTGGGTCACCCGCAGGGCCGGTGCATTCATTTTCTTGGGTTTGGACTTGCGCCCTTTGCGGACGAGCTGGTTGATAGTCGGCAAAAGATCCTCCGCCGCGCGTGTGGGCGGATTCCACACGTCCGGGAACCCGCAATACCTGACTGGCAAGCGGGAAGTATGGGCCAGAAAGGCGCTCCGGTCAAAAACCGGTGTGCCGGCTGCGTCCGAACAAGCGGTCCGCAGCCGGCGTTGGCGCTACTCTGGCTCCACCGCTTCCTCTTCCTCTTCTTCCAGGTCGTCGGCATCGTCGCCCAGGCCGACGTTCTGGAGGGAATCCAGCTCGCCCACGGCCAGGGCCGCACCCAGGATGTCGTCGCTGTCCGTAAGCCCCTGCAGGAACTCCAGATCCGACGCCATGTCGCCCAGGCCCTTGCCGACCTCGGTATCCCGACTGCCGGCACCGATGCGGGCCTCCTCGGTCAGGCGCTGGTGGAAACCGGTGCCCACGGGGATCAGATTGCCGAGGATGACGTTCTCCTTGAGGCCGCGCAGGCGATCCTCCTGACCCTTGATGGCCGCATCCGTCAGCACGCGGGTGGTCTCCTGGAAGCTGGCGGCCGCCAGGAAGCTGTCGGTCATCAGCGCCGCCCGGGTCATGCCCAGCAGCTTCAGGGCGCCCTGGGCCGGCTTCAGCCCTTCGTCCACCATGCGATCGTTCACGTCCTCGAAGCGATAGCGGTCCACATACTCGCCCAGCAGGAACTCGGTGTCGCCGGTGGCCTGCACCTGCACCCGCCGCAGGAGCTGGCGCAGAATCACCTCGATGTGCTTGTCGTGGATGGCCACGCCCTGTTCCACGTACACCTTCTGGACTTCGTCCCGGATGTACAGCTGGCACGCCTCGCGCCCGGAGATTTCGAGAATCCGCTTGGGATCCAGCGCCCCGGGGGTCAGCTGGGTGCCGGCGGTCACATGATCGCCGTCCTGCACCAGCGGTTCCGTGTAGGCCGGGATTTCCGCTTCCCACGCGTGCGGCACCGTCCTGCGCACGTGAATGGTGCCGCCGTCACCGACTGCCTCGACTTGGTCGACGGTGCCTTCCATGCCCGCCCGGATCAGGTGGCTGTCCGGAGGATGCGGCAGTTCCGCCGCCTCCTTGGCCATCGCGATCGGCATATTGGCCTGAACCGAATCGCCGACGGCAATCAGGATGTTCCAGCCTTCCGGCGGCACCTGCACAGGCCGGTGCAGTTCGTCCTCCCGGCTCACCCTGACCATGCGTACATCGTCCTCGAAGTAGGTCGCGACGCTCCCGTCCAGCTCGCTGATGACCGCTTCGCCCTTGGGAATGCGCGCCTCGAACAATTCCTCCACGCGGGGCAGGCCGCGGGTAATGTCCTGGGATGAGGCCACGCCGCCGCTGTGAAAGGTGCGCAGCGTCAGCTGGGTGCCGGGCTCCCCGATGGACTGGGCCGCAATGATGCCCACCGCGTCGCCGAGTTCCACCATTTCGCGGGAGGCCAGGTTGGACCCGTAGCAGTAACGGCACAAGCCGAAGCGGCTGTCGCAGGTCAAGGGCGTACGGACCTCGATCTGCTGAATGCCTTTCTCCACCAACGTGGACACCTCCACGTCCGTGATGAGATGGTTGCGGTGGAACAACACCTTGCCGGTTTCAGGATCGGCAACATCCTGCGCCAGACAGCGCGCGAGGATCTTTTCCACTTGGGGACCGAGCCAAATCTCGCGCGGGCCCTCGAGATCGCTCAAGGTGCGATGCGCCTTGTCGGCATGCACGTCCAGCACGATGCCGTTGGGCGTGCCGCAATCCTCGTGGGAGATGATCACGTCCTGGGCCACGTCCACCAGACGCCGGGTCAGATAGCCCGCGTCCGCGGTTCTCAGCGCCGTGTCGGCCAGACCCTTGCGCGAACCGTGGGTGGAGATGAAGTACTCCATCGTCGTGAGGCCGTCGCGGAAATTCGAGCGGATCGGCATCGGAATGATGCGGCCATTGGGGTCGTACATCAGACCCCGCATGCCCGCCAACTGGTTGATGGTCGTGTGACCGCCCTTGGCGGCGCCGGAAATCGACATGGCGCCCACGCTGTTGGTGGGGTTGAGCATTTCCCGGATGCGCGCCGAAACCTGGTTCGTGGCGCCGTTCCAGGCTTCGATGCGGCCCCGCTCCATTTCGCCGGTGGTCATCAGCCCCCGGTTGTACTGGGCCTCCAGCTGCAGCTCCTGCTGCCGGGCCTCCTCGATGATGTCCCCCTTGTCCGCCGGCGCCTCCAGGTCGCTGACGGCCATGGTGATGCCCGACAGGGTTGCATACCGGAAGCCCAGGGCCTTGATGCGGTCCGCCACTTCGGCGGTCTTCTCCATGCCCAGGAACTGGTAGGCGTAGTGCACGACCTCGCTGACGCCGGCCTTGTCCAGCCGCTCGTTGACGAACGGCATCTGGGGCGGCAGCACGCGGTTGAAGATGATGCGTCCCACCGTGGTCCGCTTGAACTCCGGCGGTTCCACCGGCTTGTCGTCCTCTGCGACCGCGGCCAGTGCCTCGAGCATCTCGGCCATGGCCACTTCGCCGAAGTCGTGGACCCGGTCCTGAAACGCCTCGTAGCTGCCGGCATCGGCGATGGCACCGCGCAACTGGGCCACCGTTTCCAGGCCGCCGGCCTCCAGGGCCTTCACCCAGCGCGGATTGATGTCCAGGTCGGTTACCTTCTGCTGCTCAACGTACGGCCGCAGGCGCACCATCACGGGCTCGCGCAGGCCGACCTTGGCCTGCTCGTAGGCGTACACCGCCTGGTCCGCGTTCGGATAGTGGCGCAGTTTGGCATCCGGCACCGGCGGGTCGCCATCCTCCATCAGGGTCAGGTAGAACACCCCCATCACCATGTCCTTGGTCGGGCTGATGATCGGTTCGCCGCTGCTCGGCTTGAGCAGGTTGCGCGAGGCTAGCATCAGTTCGCGGGCCTCGCGGACCGCCTGGTCGCTGAGCGGCACGTGCACGGCCATCTGATCGCCGTCGAAATCGGCATTGAAGGCCGTGCAGACCAGCGGATGCAGCTGAATGGCGCTGCCTTCGATCAACTTCACCTCGAAGGCCTGGATGCCCAGCCGGTGCAGGGTCGGGGCACGGTTGAGCAGGACGGGACGCTCCCGGGTGATCTTCTCCAGGACGTCCCAAACCTCCTCCTCCGCCGTGTCCACCATGCGCTTGGCGTGCCGCACGTTGGTGGCAGTGCCGTTGCGCACCAGGTTTTCGATGACAAACGGCTTGAACAGTTCGAGGGCCATGCTCTTGGGAATGCCGGCCTGCTGCAGCTTGAGGTCGGGACCGACCACGATCACGGAGCGGCCGGAATAGTCCACCCGCTTGCCCAGCAGGTTGCGCCGGAAGCGTCCCTGCTTGCCCTTGAGCATGTCGGTCAGGCTCTTGAGGGGATGCCGCTGGTTGCGGTTGGCCGTGTTGCGGTTGCGCTTGCGGTTGTCGATCAGGCTGTCGACCGCCTCCTGCAGCATGCGCTTTTCGTTGCGCACGATGACATCGGGCGCGTTGAGTTCCAGCAGCCGCTTGAGGCGGTTGTTGCGGTTGATGACCCGCCGGTAGAGGTCGTTCAGGTCGCTGGTGGCGAACCGGCCGCCGTCCAGCTGCACCATGGGCCGCAACTCCGGCGGAATGACGGGCAGTTCGGTCAGGATCATCCACTCCGGACGGTTGCCGGACTTCTTCAGGTCCACAAACACCCGCAGCCGCTTGGCGGCCTTGGTCCGCTTCTGCTCGCTGCGGGATGTCCGGATGATCTCCCGCATCTCGTCGATCAGCTCGTCCAGGTCAATCTTGCGGAGCAGTTCCAGGATGCCCTCGGCCCCCATGCGGGCCTCGAAGGTGTTGCCGTACTGCTTGACCATGTTCCGGTATTCATGATCCGAAATCAGCATCCCGGTGTGGATTTCCTTGAGCCCCTTCAGGGACTCCTCCATCGTCTCGATCAGCTTTTCGCGGCTCTGCTCCTCCGTCGCGTCCAGTTCCTCCAACTCCTGCTCGACCTGCTCGCGCAGGTCGTCCACCTGGGTGGCCGCATCCTGGACAATCTCGGCCTTCTTCTCTTCGGACTCCCGGCCCAACTGGTCCGCGAAATCCTCGAAGTGGCCGTTGACGACGGTCTCGAGGTCGGCCGCCACCCGACGGCCCTTGGCCACCACGACCCGCTTGACCCAGCTCAACCGCTGCGACTCCGGCGCCGACTTGCCCATGTGCTCGTTGGCCCACTGGATCAGCGCCTGGACCTCGGCGATGGCGGAACTCGAACGCGTGGAGATGTCCTCGTCCACATCCTCGATTTGGCGATCCCGCTCGACCAGCACGCGGTCGCGCGCCTCCTCGAACGCGGCCTCGGCCTTGTTGCGCTGGTTCTGCGTGGACGCCTGAATCTTGGTCAGCTTCAGCGCCAGTTCCTTTTCGCGCCGGACAATCAGCCGCTTGCGCGCATCCTCGTTGACCCGGATGGTGATGTACTGGGCGTAGTAGAGAACCTTTTCCAGCTCCCGGGGCGAAATGTCCAGCAGCAGGCCCAGCCGGCAGGGCATGCCCTTGGCATACCAGATGTGGCTCACCGGGGAGGCCAGGGAGATGTGTCCCATGCGTTCGCGGCGCACCCGGTTGGGCAGAACCTCCACGCCGCACTTGTCGCAGATGATCCCCTTGTACCGCTCGCGCTTGTACTTGCCGCAGCTGCACTCCCAATCCTTTTCGGGTCCGAAGATGCGCTCGCTGAAGAGGCCGTCGCGCTCGGGCTTGAGGGTCCGGTAGTTGATCGTCTCCGGCTTCAGCACTTCGCCCTTGCTCCACTGCAGAATCTGCTCGGGGGAAGCCAGCGAAATCCGTGCCAGCCCGAACTTGCCTGTATCCATGCTTTGCTCCTTGGTGTCCGCAGCTCCGGCCGGTCCGCTTGGAACCTACCGTCAAAATCTGCCGTCTGAGGTGTTTGCCTAAATAAGAATCCGGACTACAACGGGGTGGGCAGGCCGCCGTGGAAGATCGGCATGGCGGGAGTGGCATCCTCCCGGCCCACGACCACCGACTCGCCCTTGTCGTCGGTGATGTCCATGGCCAAGCCCAGGCTGCGCAATTCCTTAATCAGGACCTTGAGGCTCTCGGGCCGCTCCGGCTTCTGGATGTCCTCGCCCTTGACAATCGCCTGATAGGTCGCGACGCGGCCAATCGTGTCGTCCGACTTGATCGTGAGCATCTCCTGCAGACTGTGGGCGGCACCGTAGGCCTCCAGTGCCCACACCTCCATTTCCCCGAAGCGCTGGCCGCCGTTCTGGGCCTTGCCGCCGAGCGGTTGCTGCGTCACGAGGCTGTATGGGCCTGTGCTGCGGGCATGCACCTTGTCCTCGACCAAATGCAGGAGCTTCAGCATGAACGAAACGCCGACGGTCACCGGCTCGTTGAAGGGCTCACCGCTCTTGCCGTCGTAGAGCACCTGCTTGCCCGACAGGGGCAGGGGCTGTCCGCTCCTGGCGGCCACCTGGGCGGCGACCGCCGCCAGTTCCGCACTGCCGAGGTCCGTCCACGCCCCCGTGTCCTCGCTGTCCTCCATCTGCTGCTGGATCCATTCCCGGTAGGCGACATCCACCGCCAACTGATCGTCCGCCTCCGTCGTCTCCCTGTGGGTGTAGTCCTGGGGCAGGATGGTCTCCGGGCTGTATCCCTTTTCCTTCAGCCACTCCCGCACCACAGCGCGCCGGGCAAAGGCGTAGTCGCTGTCCACGCGCGCCATGTCGTAGTGGTCCGCCGGCAGCCACTCATGGAGATAGATGAACTGCATTTCCCCGTCATCGTCGAGATTCTCCAGCCGGAAGTCGACTTCGGGGTCGGCGTCCAGTTCGGTACCCAGCCGCCATGCGCGTGCCGACATGATGTCCCAGGCCCGGTCCGTCAGCCAGGCCCGCGCGAGCTCGGCGTCGATTTGGCCCTGCCGTGCACCGTCAAAGACCGGCGTCGCCACGCGGAAGCCAATCCGATGGGCGGCCCAACCCAGGTGGTTCTCCAGAATCTGGCCCAGGTTGATGCGGCCCTGGACCCCGATTGGATTCAGGATGATGTCCACGGGGGTCCCGTCCGCCAGGTGCGGCATGTCCTCGACCGGAATCACCTTCGAAATCACGCCCTTGTTGCCGTGCCGCCCGGACATCTTGTCGCCTTCGGTCAGCTTGCGCCGCTGGGCCACATTGATGTGGACCTCGCGCTCCGTGCCGGCGGGTAGGTCGTGCTCGTCGCGCGTGAAGACCTTGACGTCCACCACCTTGCCCCGCTGGCCGTTGGGCAGCCGCATCGACGTGTCCTTCACATCCCGCACCTTCTCGCCGAAGATGGCGCGCAACAGCTTTTCCTCCGGTGACAGCACGGTCTCGCCCTTGGGGGAAATCTTGCCCACCAGGATGTCGCCGCCCGTCACGTCGGCTCCGATGCGGATGATGCCGTTGCCGTCCAAATGCTGCCGGGCCTCGGGACCGACGTTGGGAATGTCGTCCGTGATTTCCTCCAGGCCCAGCTTGGTCTCGCGCGCAGAAACCTCGTGCCGCTCGATGTGGATGGAGGTGAACTTGTCCTGCTGGATCAGACGCTCGCTCACCAGAATGGCGTCCTCGTAGTTGCCGCCCTCCCAGCTCATGTAGGCCACCAGCACGTTCTGGCCGAGCGCCAGTTCGCCCCGCTCCGTGCTGGCGCTGTCCGCAATCACCTCGCCGGCCTCCACTCGCTGGCCCTGCCGTACCACCGGCCACTGGTCGATGCAGGTGCTCTGGTTGCTGCGGTTGTACTTGCGCAGCTTGTAGGTGTGGTGCCGCCCCTTGTCGTTCAGCACCTGGATGTGGTCGCCGCAGGCGGCTGTTACCAGACCGGCCTCCCCGGCCACCAGCACCTGGCCGGAGTCGATGGCCACCTGCCCCTCGATGCCCGTGCCAACCGTCGGTGCCTCCGCCCGGATCAGGGGAACGGCCTGCCGCTGCATGTTCGAGCCCATCAGGGCGCGGTTGGCATCGTCGTGTTCCAGGAACGGAATCAGGGAGGCGCTGATGCCCACAATCTGCTGCGGGGACACGTCGATGTACTCGACCTGGTCCACCGGCACGTGGGGGAAGTCGGACGCGCGCCGCGTCGACGGGTATTCGTTCAGGAGTTCCATGCGCTCGTTCAGCGGGGTGCTCGCCTGTGCAATCGTCATGCGCTCGTCCACGTCCGCCGGCATGTAGACAATCTCGTCCGCCACGAACGGCTTCACCGCCACCGACCGGCCCGACTTGGACCGCGTGATGCGCCGGGCCAGCTCCTCGTCGACGACGGTCCCCGCCGCTCCCAGGAGGCCACCCTGGCCATCCAATACATCCTCGTTGAGCGTCCGGCCCTGCAGTTCCTTGATGCGCCCCGGCACCTCGTGCAGGACCGGGCGGTAGGGCGTCTCGATGAAGCCGAGGCCGTTGATCCGGGCAAAGGAACTCATGTAGCCGATCAAACCGATGTTCGGCCCCTCCGGCGTCTCGATGGGACAGATGCGGCCGTAATGGCTGAAGTGCACATCGCGCACTTCCACCCCGGCCCGCTCCCGCTTCAGACCGCCCGGACCCAACGCGCTCAGGCGCCGCTTGTGGGTCAGTTCCGAAAGGGGATTGATCTGATCCATGAACTGGCTCAGCTGGCTGCCGCCCATGAACTCGCGCACGGCCCCCAGCACCAGCTTGGCGTTCATCAGCTGGGTCGGCACCATCTGTTCGGGATCACGCACCGCCATCCGGTCACGCACCCCCTTCTCCATCCGCGCCAATCCCACCCGGACCTGGCCCTGCAACAACTCGCCCACGGTGTTCACGCGGCGGTTGCCCAGATGATCCATCACGTCCGTATCGACCTCGCGGTTGTTGATCCGGATCATGCGCCGCACGATATCCAGGAGGTCCTCGCGGGTCAGGATCCGCTGTTCCATGCGCTCCGTCCGCTCGAGGCGCTGGTCCAGCTTGTAGCGGCCGACCTTGCCCAGGTCGTACCGGCGCGTGTCGAAGAACTGCTCCTCGATGAACCGCCGGGCCGCCTCCGCCTTGGCCGGATCACTGGGCCGCTGCGTGCGGTAGAAGCGAATCTGGGCATCCTTGACCCCCTCCTCGCCGTTGACCACCGGCGCCAGCGGATCCTTCTCCAGGGTTGCCTCGATGAAGCGGTGCTGCTCGTCCGTGTCCACGTCCTTGAACAGCGCGCGGATTTCCTCGTCCGTGCCGTAGCCCAGGGCGCGTATCAGGATCGTCACCGACTGCTTGCGCTTGCGGTCCACCTTGACCGTGATTTCGTCGCGCTTCGAGGTCTCGAATTCCAGCCAGGCGCCCCGGCTCGGGATTACCTTGGCCGTCGCCAGGGGCCTGCCCGTCGAGCGGTCCACCACCTCTGAAAAGTAGACGCCGGGCGATCGGATCAACTGGGAGACCACGACCCGTTCGGCCCCGTTCATGATGAACGTGCCCGTGCGAGTCATCATCGGGAAGTCCCCGAGATAGACCTCCTGGTCCACGATCTCGCCGGTGCTCATATTGAGCAGGCTGACATCGATTTTGAGCGGTGCCGCATAGGTCTTGTCGTTGTTGCGGCACTCCTCCTCCGTAAACTTGGGCTCCTCGAAGGCGTGCTTCCCCAGCGTCAACTGATAGGCCTTGCCGTAGCTGAGGATGGGCGGAAATTCCTCCAGAATTTCGCGCAGGCCGTCCTCCAGGAACCACTCGAAACTCTGCTTCTGCACTTCGATCAGGTTGGGTAGCGACATGGCCACCGGCGTACGGGCATAGGACTTGCGCGACCCGAAACCGGCCTGGACGGGAAGTGTGGTTGTCATGGGTGCAGCTCCTTGGACTTGCGGAAGGCGCGCAGCCGCGGCTCCATTGGCGGCGGCCTGGGCACCCCCTTGGGGGACGGTCGCCCGACGGCGGACAACCGGATCTCAGTTTTGAAGGGGAAAGTGCAAACAGAACCGGGACCGGCGGCTACCGCGGGGATGGCGCCGTTGCAAGATGGTCCGGTGGTGTTTTCAAACGGAGGTTCCGGTGCCTGCCTGCCGGTGATTCTGAACCGCACGAAATCGAGAACAGGATCGTGTGTGTCAGATTGCGGACGTGCATCGGGCCTCCCTGAATTGGTTGCGACGCGCCTAAACTTTCCGCGCATGCACAGGCACTCGGGGCAAGGGCCCCGCTCCCCGCGGAAAGGCAGGGGAAACAAGTGTACCACACTCTGGCCGCAACCGTGCGGAATCCTCCGCGGGGCACTGTTTCACCCTCGTTGATATTGGTTCCGGGCTGTCATCGGCGTCGTCCGTGGGCACAATCCCACCGGTTTCCGTATCCAGATCCGCGCCTGCACAGTCACATCCCCATATAATTCCTGTTGCAGGGCACGGTTCAACACGAGCGCTGCACCGCCAACATCACCACCTTCTTCACAGTCACGGGCGGGAGCTACATTGTTGTCGACACGTTCGTTGGACCCCGGCTGCCGGGAAGCGGCGGCCGGCATCACCGCGCATCGCCGCGGCGATGCCGGATCGGCCCCAGGGTGGCACCGGCCGGTGTTGCTGGAGGAGGTCCTGGGACTGATGGTCCTGCGGCCGGACGCGCACCTGATTGACTGCACCATCGGGGATGCCGGCCACAGCGTCGCCTTCCTGACCCGCGCCGGGCCCGACGCGCGGGTGTGGGGACTGGATCGGGACGCAGCGGGGCTGGCCAGGGCCCGACGGCGCCTGAAGGCCCGCAACCTGGACGCGCAATGCCGCCTGGTTCACGGCGGATTCGGGAATCTCCGGGATCTCGCGGCGGCGTGGAACGTGTCTGCCTGCGACAACATCCTGCTGGACCTGGGCTTCAGTTCCCCGCAAATCGACGATCCGGAAAGGGGTTTCGCATTCGCCAAGACCGGTCCGCTGGACATGCGCATGGACCGGAGCCAGGCACTGACCGCGGCCGACATCGTCAACGGCTGGCCGGAAGACCAACTTCGGGAACTGCTCTGGACCCTGGGCGAGGAGCCCCACGCCCGGCGCATCGCCGCGGTGGTGGTGGAACGGCGTCCCTTCGGGACCACGGGCGATTTGGCCGCGGCGGTGACCGCCGCCGTGCCGCACCGGCCGCGCCGCCGCCTGCATCCGGCCACCCGCACGTTTCAGGCCCTGCGCATCGCCGTCAACGACGAGCTGGCCCAGCTGGAGGCTGTGCTGCCACAAGCCGTTTCGCTCCTGGCTCCCGGAGGACGCCTCCTAGTGCTTTCCTTCCACAGCCTGGAGGACGGGATTGTCAAGCGCTTCCTGAGAACCCATGGCCGCAGGCCGGCTCGCAACAAATATGCCCGACACGGGGATGTGGACAGGCCTGCCCTGTCCATCCTGACCAAACGGGCCGTGCGTCCGGGCCATCGGGAGTTGTCGGACAATCCGCGGTGCCGCTCGGCGCGGTTGCGAGCCGCCGAGAAGGTCTTCCGGGGAGATGCCGGGGCGAAGGTTGCGGGCCACCGGCGTCCCGACGGGAACGAACAGGTCGGAACACGCTGACATGGCCCGGCTGAATCCTCCCGTTGAACAACTGCCTTCGGCCACGCTGGCCGATGAGCAACCCTCCCACGCGCTGTTGGGGGGCGCCGTTCAGGCCTGGCGCAGCTCGGTTGCCTTCAGCGATCGGGTTCCGGTTGCCGGTTGGTGGGGGATGTTCATTGTGGTGGTGACCTTCGGGGCCATGGCCAATGTCTACATGTCCTTCCGCATCGACCAGGCCCGCCTGCAGCTGGCCCAGTTGGAGCAGGCCAGTGCACTCCAGGAACAGATCAACGCCGAGCTGCTGCGCCGCATCGGCGATGAGGAAGACCTGAATCAAATCGGCCTGTGGGCCATCGGCCAAGGTCTGCAGCCGGACGCCGAGCCCATCTGGATGATTGCCACGGAACCGATCCTGGCCGATGCCGCCGCGGCCTCTGAAGCGCCCGGTCAGCCGGACTTGCCCACCCGCCGCAGGGATTCGCTCGCGGCCGGTTGGCGGAACTTCGACGAACTGGGACGACAGTTCCTTAGGGGTGCCCAACGCGTGCTGGCAAGCATTACGTTCCTGCCGCCGACAGTCGAAGCCGAGGAGGCGGTCCCCGATCACGCCAGCACGGTCCAGGTTTGGCTGGATCGCCTGTTCGACAACCTGCGCGCGCGGCAGACAGCCGGCAAGTAGTCCCATGGCCGCTTCGGATCCGACTTCGCAATCCCCGCTCGGCGACGATCTCTTTGCCGGCAACCACCTCCGCATCGTCCTGGTGTTTGCAGTGCCGGTGCTGCTGGCAATCCTGGTGATCCTGCGCCTGGTGCAGTTCCAACTGATCCTGCACAACACGCAGGACATCGACAGCTACACGGATCGCAACCTGCCCGAGCTCGACACGCGGGGCGTGATCACGGACATCCACGGCGGTTTGCTGGCCAGCGACGTCTGGTCGTTCGGCTTCGTGATTCCCCGCCTGGGAGCCATGCCACCGGCCTATCGGGATGTGGTAACCCACTTGGTGGCCGGAACCGACCGGACCCGGCGGAACGAATTGAACGCGCGCCTCCACCTGGAACTGGACGAACTCGCCGCGCGCCGCCAGGCCGAAATCGACGCCGCGCGCAACTCGGACCGCGAACCGCAACCCGTGTACGCCTGGGTGCTGCTGATCGACGACCTGCCGCTGGCCACCGGCCAGTACTTGCGCGCCTTGCAGCAACGCGGAGCCCACGCCGCCGACTTGTGGGACCTCCACCTCACGGGCGACGACGGTGCCCTGCGGCGCCTGGAGGCCCTGCTCGAGGATACGGGCCCCCTGGATGCCAGCCTGGCGGACAGCGGACCGGGCCTCAAGGAGGTGATGGACAGCTTGGGCCTGCGCAGTGCCCTCGACGGCACGAACCCGGACTTCGACTTCTTCAGGCACTTCCAGCTGGAACTGCAGCCCGACCGGCACTATGCGCAGGGGGCCCTGGGCAGTCACGTCCTGGGCCTGGTCAACGCCGATCGGATAGGCGCCAACGGCATCGAACGCTACTATCAGAAATTCCTGCGAGGCGAAGTCAACCTGCCCCGCAGCACGGAACCGATCTCGGTCATTGCATCCGATGCACGGCGATACATCCCGTCCTACATGGGGGGTGACCTGGTGCTCACAATCGATCGTTCCCTGCAGCACATTGTGGAACAGGAACTGCGGGACGCAATCAACCGATACGAAATCCGCAAGGGCGGCACGGTGATTGTGATGGACACCCGGACGGGCGCCATCCTGGCCATGGCCAACCTGCCGGATTTCGAACCCGGCGTACCGGAGTCCCTGGACGACAGTGCCACCAACCTCACCAACCTGGCCGTCACGGCCGTCTACGAACCGGGGTCCACCTTCAAGGTGTTGACCATGGCCGCCGCCCTCGATGCGGAGGCGGTGCGGCCGGACGACGTCTTTTTCGACGACGGGGTGTACAGAATCGGCGAACGAGTGGTGTTCCGCAACAGCAACAACCGTTTCGCGGGCAAGGTCACGGCCACCGAAGCCCTGTCCCTGTCGCTCAACACAATCATGGCGGAAATCGCGGTGGAGCACATCGGGGCCGACACGTTCTACGACTACCTGTTCGACTTCGGCCTGGGCGAGGTGACCGGCATCGACCTGGCACACGAGTTCAACGGCAGTCTCAAGGACAAGCATCCGGGGCTGCCCAACTGGAACATCGCCGACCTGGGTGCCAACAGTTTCGGCCAGGGCATCAACCTGACTCCCATCCAGATGCTCAACGCGGTGAACGCCCTGGCCAACCAGGGCGACCTGATGCAGCCCTACGTAGTCCAGCACAGGATCAACGGAGACTACGTCAACTCGTTTGCCCCCACGGTCCTGCGGCCCGGAGTGGTGAAGCCGGAAACCGCCGCGACCATCACCGAGATGATGGTGCAAACCGTGGAGAAGGAGGTCACGGCGGCCCAGGTGCCGGGATTCAAGGTGGCCGGCAAGACGGGCACGGCCCAGGTTCCCGATCCCGACCGGATCGGCCTGTACTCGGAGGATGAGGTGATCGCCAGCTTTGTCGGCTTCGTGCCGGCCGAGGATCCGCGCATCACGGTCCTGGTGTTGCTGTACGACCCCAACCCCGACACGGTGCTCGGACCGTGGGGCTCCAACAATGCCGCCCCTCTGTTCAGCCGCATCGCAAGGCGCAGCCTGGCCTACCTTAACGTTCCGCCCGACTGCCACCCTTCCTGCTACGGATCCTCGGGCGTGCTCAGTACCACCGCCCCCGCCCTGCCTTCGCTGCTGCCGTCCGGCAACGAGACCGACGCGTGAATCCGCATCGAGCCTAAGCCCATGGCCGACCCCATTCCCGCGGTGGCAACCCAAGTCACCCACCACACGCTGTGGCAGGCCCTGACGGGTTCGGCCCCGCCGCGCCATCTGCCGCCCTTTCCCATCGGCCGCGCCGTAGCCGACAGTCGCTTGGCCACGCCCGGCGATCTGTTCGCAGCCCTGCCCGGGGACCAGGCCGACGGCAACGACTTTGTGGGCGATGCCTTGGAGCGGCAAGCCCGGGCCGTCATTTGCGAACCCCGGGCCCTACAAGGCCTGGATTCGGCCAGCCACCCGGTCGTGATTGCGAATTGCCAGACCCGAAGTCTGGAGGCGCCCAATCCAAACGAACCGGCCTATCCAACCTCCGAACACTGCGTCCTGTATGTCGTGCCCGATTCCATGCAGGCAATCCGGGACGTTGGCCTGTTCCAGCGCCTGCACCGCACGCGCCGGAGCCTGCGGGTGGTCGGGATCACCGGCAGTGTCGGCAAGAGCAGCACCAAGGAACTGGTCCGGTCCGTCTTCAGCCAGCACTTCGAAACCTACTGCAATCCCGGCAACCTCAACGGCGAGCACGCCCTGCCGCTGGTGCTCATGGGCCTCAGTCACGTTCATGAGCGGTTTGTGACGGAATTGGGCATGTACCGGCTGGGTGAAATCGACGAGATGTGCGGGTTGACACTGCCCCACATGGGCATCGTGACCAACGTCGGCCCCAGCCACCTGGAGCGCCTGGGGACCATCGAGAACATCTTTCGGGCCAAGTCGGAACTGGTGCGGGCACTGCCGCCCGCGGAATCGGGCGGCGTCGCCATCCTCAACTGGGACGATCCGATGGTGCGGAGGATGGAGGCACTGACCGAAGCCCAGGTCGTCAAGGTCGGACTGACCCCGGACTGCGATGTGTGGGCGGACCAGATCCAAAGCATCGGGTTCAAGGGCTGCCGGTTCCGCCTCCACCTGCCACAGTTCCTGTACCCGTCCGGCCGGACCATCCACGTCAAGTCGCCTCTGCTGGGCCGCCACAGTGTGCACAACACGCTGCTGGCCACCGCGGCCGGACTGATCGAAGGCATTCCGCTGCAGAAAATCCTGGCCGGCCTGCGCGATCCCAACAATCAGATCCGTCTGATGCTGGTCGACGGCGTCAACAACAGCACGCTGATTGACGACACGTACAACGCCAGCGAAGCCAGTGCCTTGGCCGCCCTGAACCTGCTGGCCGACCTCAAGCCGGAACGGCACGGCCGGCGCATCGCCGTGCTCGGGGACATGCGCGAGCTGGGATCATCGACGGAAACCAGCCACCTGATTGTCGGCAGCCACGCCGCCGACGTCTCCGACCTGCTGGTTACCGTGGGCCAGCTGGGTCGCCTCATCAGCGAGGCCGCGCGCGCCAGCCGCATGGCCAGCGAAACCGTGTACCAGACAGCCCACGCCGAGGAAGCCCTGTCCCTGCTGTCCGACCTGGTGCGTCCCGACGACCTGATCCTGATCAAGGGCAGCCGCGCCGTGGGCATGGAGGAAATCGTGTCCGGCCTCAGCGCAAGGCGGTTCTGACGGCCATGTCGATTCCCCTGATACTCGGCGCCCTCAGCTTCTTCATCGCCGTCATGTGGGGCCGGCCGCTGATCGCGCTTCTGCACCGGTATGGAATCGGCAAGAAAATCCGGACGGACGGACCCGACCACCACCTGGACAAGACCGGCACGCCCACCATGGGCGGCTGGCTGTTTGTGCTGCCCATCCTTTTGATCACCGGCACCCTGAACATCGCGAACCTGATCGGCTTCAACATCATCGGCGCCAGCACGCTGCTGCTGTTCTTCTGCCTGGGCACGTTTGCGGGACTGGGCACCTACGACGACCTGCGCAGCCTAACTCGCAATTCGGAACAGCAGGGCGGCATTACGGCCAAGGTCAAGAGCCTGGTGCAATTCGTCCTGGCCACCATCATCGCCCTGGTCCTGTATTACGGTCCCCCCGCCATCGACTCCGTGGGGGTTCCCGGCATCCCCTCCCTGGTCAACGTGGGTTGGCTCACCATGCCGGTCGCCATTTTCCTCATCGTCGGCTTCAGCAACGCCGTCAACTTGGCGGACGGCCTGGACAGTCTGGCCGGCAGCACGACCACCGTGGCCTTCGTCGCCTACGGCATCATCGCCTTCCTGCAGGGCTACACGTACATCTCCATCTTCTGTTTCATCGTGGTGGGATCCCTCTTCGCGTTCCTGTGGTTCAACGCCCATCCCGCCCAATTGTTCATGGGCGACACCGGCAGCCTGGCGCTGGGCGCCACGCTGGCACTGGTAGCCTTGATGACCCGGCAGTGGCTGATCCTGCCGATCATCGGATTCATCTTCGTGGCCGAGGCCTTGTCCACGATAATCCAAGTCGTCAGTGCCAAGTTCACCCGCAGGTTCTGGGGAAGGGATGTCAGGCCTTTCCGCCTGGCCCCCATTCACCACCACTTCGAAGCCCTGGGCTGGAGTGAAATGCAGGTCAAGGAACGGTTCTGGATTGTCAGCGTGCTGTGCGGCATGCTGGGCGTTTCGTTGGCCCTGGTGTAGATCATGACCCCGGCTTCACCGTTGACAGGGCCTTGGACAGGCGTGAACGCCGTCGTGCTCGGCCTGGCCCGACAGGGTGCCGAACTCTGCCGCTTCCTGCACCGGGAGGGGGCATACGTAACCGGCTGCGACCGCGCCGCCATCGACCTGGCAACATTGACTGCCGACGGACGCCAAACCAACCTACGGTTGCGTTTCGGCCGCCAGGATCCTGCCCTGCTGGCCGGATGCGGTCTGGTGGCCTTGTCTGCAGGGGTGCCTACCAACCTGGAAGTTGTGCAGGCAGCCCGCAGGAGCCGCATTCCGGTGGTCAACGACACCATGCTGACGGTGGCCGCGTCGCGGGCACCGGCCACCGTTGTCACCGGCAGCAACGGCAAAACCACCACGACCGCCCTGGCCGGGGCCTTGATGCAGGCCGCCAATCCCGAACGGACAGTCCACGTTGGCGGCAACATCGGCCGCCCGCTGTTGACCGAGGCCCGCAACTTTGGTCCCCGCGATCGCCTGGTCTGGGAAGCAAGCAGCTTTCAGCTGGAGTTGTTCCGGACGGAGTGGACGCAGACGCCCTTGCGGCACGCATGCAGGATTCGGACCGCCGTGCTCACCAACGTCACGCCGAACCATCTGGACCGGCACGCGGGCATGTTGGACTATCTGCAGGCCAAGCTCAACCTCCTGGACCTGCTCAACGGCGATGCAACCCTGATCCTGGACGCCGACGATCCCGTCTGCCGACGCCTCCTGCCGGCGATGCGGCAACGGTTCACAGCAGTCGATCCGCCCCTGCCCCAGGCCGATGCCTGCCACGAGTTGCTGGCGGACACGGAAGCCAGCCTGTCGCGCAGGGCCGTATGCAGGATCGCCGTTTCCCGCAGACATGCCCTCCCGGACGGCTTCTCGCTGGCGGGCAACCGCATTCGGTGCAACGGCAAGGACGTGTTGTCGTTGGACCGGTTCAGGCTGCGCGGCGCGCACAACCGGACCAACGCCCTGCTGGCCGTGGCCGCCGCGCTGGCGGACCACCGATGCACCGCCTCCCTCCAGCACGTCCTGGACACCTTCACCGGCATCCCCCACCGGCTGGAGGAAGTGCCGGGCCCGGCCGGCACAACCTGGATCAACGACAGCATCGCGACCTCGCCGGAACGGGCCGTAGCCGGAATTCGCAGCATGCGGGCAGGCGACGGACCGCTCGTTCTGCTGGCCGGGGGCAGGGACAAAGGCCTGGCTTGGGACGCGTTTGCCGCCGAGGTGTGCGAACGCGTCCAGACACTGATTGTGTTCGGTGAAGCACAGGCGGGCATTGTCAGGGCCATGGAGGGGATCGGCGGGCGGCGGAACGGGATATCGATTGTGAAGGCCGACTGTTTCGAGGCCGCCGTAAGCGAGGCGGGCCTGAGAGTCCGCCCGGGCGGCACCGTGCTGCTGTCCCCCGGGGGCACCAGCTTTGACAGCCATCCGGACTTCGCGGCGCGCGGCGACCACTTTCGCTTGTTGGCGGGCCACCTGCGGGACGAGGCAGCATGACGCACAACACGCTTGCGGCCGCCCCGGGGTTGCCCCGGTCGGAGCAAATCCGCTGGCTGGAACAGTACGACTGGTGGCTGCTGAGCGCCCTGGCATCGCTGCTGGCCATAGGCATCATCATGGTATTCAGCGCCAGCTACTACGAAGGCCTGCTGCGCGTCGTGCCGGACGGGCTCTACTTCCTGAAGCGACAGATCCTGTGGCTCATTGCAGGCCTTGCGGTCTTCCTTGTGGCCGCCGCGGTGCCGCACAGGATCTGGCAAAACCTGAGCCCCGCCATGTTCATCGTGGCCGGGCTCGGCCTGATCGCGGTGCTGGCGGTGGGCACGCGCGCGTTCGGCTCGCAGCGCCTGCTGTTCGGCGCCAGCTTCCAGCCCAGCGAAATCATGAAGATTGTGATGATTTTCTATACCAGCCACTGGCTGGACAGCAAGGGGGAAAAGCTGCGGGACAACAACACCGGCCTGTATCCCTTTTCGCTGTTCACCGCCTTCGTCGCGATTCTGCTCGTGCTGCAGCCGGACATCACGATGGCGATCCTCATATCCACGACCGCCTTTGCCCTGTTCTTCCTAGCCAGCAGAAATCTCCGGCAGTTGCTGTTAGTAGGTGCCATCTTTGCCGTCCTGATTGTGGCGGCGGCCGCCCTTTACCCCTACATGACGGAACGCATCCTCGACTTCAAGGATTCCTTTGCGGATCCCCTCAACAGCGCCAGCTGGCAGGAGCGCAACACGGCGCGGGCCGCGGTGCGGGGGGGGCTGTTCGGCACCGGCCCGGGCCAGGGGGAAATGAAGACCTTGTGGGTGGTGCTGCCCTGGACCGACTCGGTTTTTGCCGTGATTGGCGAGGAAACCGGCTTCGCCGGCTCCATGGCCGTGGTCGGCCTGTACGCCGTCATCGCGTGGCGCGGGCTTTCAATTGCGGCCAGGGCCACTACCCTGTTCCGCCAGTTGACCGCGGTGGGGCTCATTTTCATGCTGACGACGCAGGCACTACTGCACGTGTGCGTGGTGCTCAACATCACACCCGTCACGGGCATGACCCTGCCCTTCGTCAGCTTTGGCGGATCCTCCCTGGTCACCTGGCTGGGAGCCATGGGGGTGCTGGTCAACATCGACCACATGACACGCATCCAGGCCAACCCATGAAACTGTTGTGCGCCGGCGGCGGCTCGGGCGGCCACGTATACCCGGCCCTGGCAATCCTGGAGCGTCTGGAAGCGCTCTGCGCCGATCGGGCGGAACGCCTCGACACCTTCTGGCTGGGAGGGACCGGGGATCTGGCCCGGCAATTGGTTGCGGGTGCCGGAATTCGGTACCAGGCGGTCGCCACGGGCCCGTTGCTGGACCGGGGCCCGGGGCGGCGCATTCTCAGTCTCGCCCAGGTCTGCCTGGGCACGCTGCAAGCCTGCCTGCATGTGTTCCGCTTCAAGCCCGACGCATGCCTGGCCACGGGAGGCAATGCCGCCGCGCCCGGGGCCCTGGCGGCGCGCATTCTGGGCATACCCCTCATCCTGCTGCTGCCCGACTCGGCACCCGGAATCACGGCGCGCTGGCTTGGCCGGCTGGCCCGCACCGTCCTGGTCACAACGACCTCGGCCGCGGAGTGCTTTCCGGACAACAGCCTGCTGTGCGGGTACCCGGTACGCGGGGATCTGCTGGCGGCCATGAACAATCCGGCCGCCAGCCGTCGCAGCCTGCTGGCAGCCATGGAGATGCCGGCCGACGAACCGGGGGAACCCCTGCTGGTGGTGATGGGCGGAAGCCAGGGAGCCCGATCGCTGAATCAGGCGATACTTCACCATCTGCCAGCCTTGCTGCAGGAAGCATTGGTGCTGTTGGTCACCGGCCATGCGGAGTTTGATGCCGTTGCCGAAGCCGTGCGGCGGATGGGGCTGGCCTCCGAACTCCGGGGGAAACTGGCAGTGCGACCCTATTTGGACCGGGAGGCCCCCCAGGCCCTGGCAGCCGCCGACGTGGCCGTCATGCGCGCCGGTGCCAGCATCCTGGGCGAACTTCCGGCCTCCCGGACTCCGGCCGTCCTGGTTCCGCTGCCCATCGCCGGAGGCCACCAATGGTCCAATGCCCGCGCCCTGGAACAGGCAGGTGCCTGTCTGGTGACCGAGGATGCAACCGTACGCGACCAGTTGCCAACGCTGCTCCTGCCCCTGCTGCGCGATGCGGATCGACGAACAACCATGGCGGCCCGCATGGCAGCACTTGGCCGGTCGAACGCGGCCGAAACCGCAGCCACGGCCATCGCCTCCGTGTCCAAGCACTCGGTTTGCGCCAACGGCCGCCCGGAGCCCGAAACGGACCGGCCGAAACCGCAACTGCCCTGACCGCCCGCGCCCCGCATCGCCATGACTGTCACCCTCGCCACGTTGATTGTCAGCACCTGTGTCCTGTTCGCCTCCGGCTGGTGGCGCGGAGCACGCCGCGAACTGCCGGTCACCGGGGTGGGCCTGCTGGGCCTGGTTGTTGGCACATGGTGGCTCGCGCAGCCCGGCCTTGAAGACCTTTCCCCGGACCCCGCGACCATGCGTGGCTGGAGACCCGTCCTGCAGCCGTTCAGCCTGCCGGTCGCCGGTGACGAACTCGTGGCGACGGTTGCGAATTCGGTACCCGCCCTGGCAATCTGGACCGCCCTGGTGGGAACCGCCTATTGGGTTACCGGCCGCCGGCGCCGCAAGGGCCGGCGCTCGCAGCCGGGACGACAGGAGCGTCTGGCCGGCGCGCTGCTGGCCACGGCCAACGGTTTTGGGGTCTGGTGGCTGGTGCTGCCAGCCGTGGCCGAACTGACGCCGCCGGTGCCGGACGTCTGGCCATCCTTGACCGGCGTCCTCGACATCGCGCGGACGGCGCCGGACGGCGTCTGGCGCACCTCAGCCCTGCCCGGCCGGCTGGCGGAGAACTGGATCAACATCGCCACACCGGCGTTGATCGCGGTTGCCGTGTACCTGATGAGCCGCAAATCCCGGCCGCGGCAGCGCCAGGCGGAACCGGAAGTGGTCATCCGCACATGACGCTCGAACAAACCTTGCCCTGCGGCATCCCGTGGCAGGAACGGCTGCGTGCCCATCCCCGGGACTTCCGCTGCCACATCATCGGCATCGGTGGAGCCGGTCTGTCCGCCATGGCCGCGGTGCTGTTCGAGCGCGGCTGCGCCGTCACCGGCAGCGAGCCCAGTCCCGGACCGGCCACGAACGAATTGTCCCGACGGAACATCACCGTGTTGACCGCCCAGGATGGCCGCTTCCTGCGCGCCCTCCCAAGGGCGGAGCGACCGCATGTGATCCTGCGCTCCAGTGCGGTTCCCCGGCACAACGCCGAATGGACGGCCGCCAGGGATCTGGGACTGCCGGTCGTGACGAGGGAAGCGTTCCTGCCGGCAATGCTTGCCGGAAAACAGGTGACCGCCGTTGCCGGAACACACGGCAAGAGCACAGTGACCGCCATGTGCGCCTGGATGCTCCAGGCCGCAGGCGTGGAGGCCGGGCACATCGTCGGAGCCCGTCATCCGGACCTTCCGGGCGGCAGGGACGGACAAGGCCCGTTGTTCGTGATTGAAGCCGACGAATACGACCGCATGTTTCTGGGCCTGCGCCCCACCGTGGCCGTTGTCACCTCGATGGAATGGGACCACCCGGACTGCTACCGATCGTTTGGCGAACTGCGCACCGCATTCACGGCGTTCGCGGGCCGCATGCAGCCGGGCGGCATCCTCATCTACAACGCGGACGACCGCAACCTGCGGGAGTGGGTCGGCGGCGGCCTGGTCGGCCCGGCCCAACTTGTCGGCTTCGGCACCCATCCTTCCGCGGACTGGATCACCGAAGCACCCGGCAGTCCCGAAAGCAGTGCCATGACGTTGCGCGAAAGGGCAACGGGTGCCACCCACAAACTGCGGCTGCAGGCACCCGGAGCCCATGCCCATGCCAACGCGGCGGCGGCCTGGCTGGCGGCGCGGGCATCGGGCGGAGGAGCCGAAGCCGTCACTGCGGCCGCCGCGTCCTATCGTTCCTTGGACCGACGGTTCGAGATTCGGAGCACGGCCACCGGGATTGTCCTTGTCGACGACTACGCCCACCACCCGTCGGCCATCCGTGCCACCCTGTCGGCAGCAAGACACCGGTTTCCCCACGGCACGCTTTGGGCCGTGTTCCAACCCCACACCTACAGCCGTACCGCCGCCCTGCGGCCCGAATTCGGGAGCGCGTTCGCGCAAGCCGACCGCGTTCTGATCCTTCCGACCTTCGCGGCCCGGGAGACGCCTGCGGCCGGCATGGACGGAGCAGTTCTGAGCCAACTGGTGGTTCACTCCCACGTAATGCATGCCGGATCGTTCGACGAGGCGTCGGCACACTTGTCGGAACGGCTGCACGCAGGGGATGCGGTGATCCTGATGGGTGCCGGGGACATTCCCCGGCTGACCGACCAACTGACGGCGGCTCTTGCGCAGAACCCGCCGCCGTCCCGAAACGTTTCGGCCGGCCGGAGTTGAAACAGATGGCCGGCCCCCGAAATCCCGCGGCTGCACTGCGCATGGCCCGGACACTGAATCTGGACCCGCGGACGGAAACCAGTCTCGCCCCCCACTCGTCCATACGCATCGGAGGCCCGGCCGAGGTTCTGGCCACGGTGCGGCGCGCGACCGATCTGGTACGCCTGGCGGCTTGCGCGCAGGCCGAGGGACAGTTTCTGTTTGTGCTGGGAGGAGGCTCGAACACCCTGATTCTCGATGACGGCATCCCAGGGCTGACCGTGTTGAACCTCTGCCGGGAGGTTGTCTTTGAACCGCAACCGGATGGTGTGCTGGTCCGGGTCGACAGCGGCATGCCCCTTGCACAGCTGGCACGCATGACGATCCGAAAGGGTCTGACCGGTCTGGAATGGGCGGTCAGCGTACCCGGTACCGTGGGCGGCGCCGTGGTCGGCAACGCCGGTGCCCACGGCAGCGACACCGCCCAACATCTGGTCGCGGCGGAGGTTGCGATGCCCGGGCAGGGACCGGAGTGGCTGCCGGTACGGGAACTGGACCTCGCCTATCGCAACAGCGCGCTCAAGCAGACCGCCGCCAACCGCCATGTGCCGCCGGTCCCGGTGATACGGGCCCGTTTCCGGCTCCTTCCCGGGAATCCCGAGCGGATTCGGGCCGCAGCCAAGGCCAACCTCGACCACCGGCGCCGCAGCCAACCGGTGCTGCCCAGCCTGGGCAGCACGTTTCGCAATCCGCCCGACGGATTTGCCGGGGTGCTGATCGAACAGACGGGTTGCAAGAACCTGCGTTGCGGCACCGTGGGGGTGGACACCCTCCATGCCAACTTCCTGGTGAACCTGGGCGAACCCGGCACAGGGCGCGCAGCCGATGTGCTGAAGCTGATGGCAACGGTGCAGATGCGGGTCCGGAACGAAACCGGCATTTGGCTGAAGCCGGAAATCGGCCTGGCCGGACGCGAGGCGGACCGTTACACCACCGCGCTGCTCGATCCACCCGCATGACAACCGCAAGGCGGTGCGCCCAATGAGAGTTGCATTGATTTACGGGGGCCGCAGCAGTGAGCACGAAGTATCGCTGCGGAGCGCCGCCAGCGTGCGGACGACCTTGGCCAAGGCGGGACACGACATTGTGGACATGGCCATTTCCGCCGAAGGCCGATGGCTGACCGGACCCGACGCCCGCACGCTGTTGGCGGCAGGCCCCGTATCGACGCCCGACGGCCCACACCTGCCCGACCGCGACACGCGCATGGTACTGGCAGAGGTGGAGGTTGTCTTTCCGGTCCTGCACGGACCACACGGCGAGGACGGCACGGTACAGGGTCTGCTGGAACTGGCCGGCCTGCCGTACGTGGGCAGTGGGGTCCTGGGCAGTGCCCTGGCCATGGACAAGGCGGTCGCCCGACCGCTCCTGCAGGCGGCCGGCCTGCCCATGGTGGCCCACCGGACCCTGCGCCTCGACACGGGGGAGGACGTGGCCCGCCAGGATCCGGATGCATTGGCGGCGGATCTGGGCCTGCCCCTGTTTGTCAAGCCTGCCAACATGGGGAGCAGCGTGGGCGTGTCGCGCGTCGACGAACTGGCCGGACTGCTCCCTGCACTCCACCACGCCCGTCAGTTCGACAACAAGGTCCTGGTCGAAACAGCCGTGCTCAATGCACGCGAGCTGGAGGTCAGCGTGCTTGGGGACCGCAACCCCGAAGCCAGCCTGCCCGGCGAGGTCAGGCCGGGCAACGACTTCTACGACTATGAAGCCAAGTATGCCGATGCAGGTTCCGAGCTGTTGGTGCCGGCGCCGGTTCCGGACGAGATGACGGCCGCCTTGCAGGCCATGTCCATCCGCGCGTTCAAGGCCCTCGACTGCTGCGGCATGGCGCGGGTGGATTTTCTGGTGGACCCGTTAGACCATACAATCCATCTAAACGAGGTGAACACGATCCCCGGTTTCACCTCCATCAGCATGTACCCCAAAATGTGGGAAGCCTCCGGGCTGTCCTATCCGGATCTCCTGAATCGGTTGCTGGACATCGCGGTGGCCAGGCATCAGCGCAAGCAACGCCTGAAAACCACACTGTAGGGACGCTTCGTCACACTCTCCGTCATGCTCCCGCGTCGCTCTCCCCCGTCAACCCATCGCCGCCGCCGCCCGGTCGAAAGCACCTGGCAACACTCCGTCAGAACCTTCTGGCGCCGCAGTGCGGCTCCCGTGTCGGCCCAGATCAGGGAGTATCTGGAAGGTCTGTTCGACGTCTGGTCATGGCCCTTCCTGCTGGGCACGGGCTGGTATGCCAGCAAATGGGGCAGCGCCATGCTGGCGGCCGCCGCCGTGGTCCTGCTCGCCTGGTTCGCGATGGACAGCCGCTTTGAGGTGTCGCGGACATCCCTGTCGGTGGACGTGCGCAGCCCCTATGCCTCCTCCACCCTGGATGCGCACCTGCCCCCCGCCGATGCGGGGGAGTTCGACCAGGTGGTTGGTCGCAGCATCTTCACACTCCAGCCGCGTGCGCTGCGCCAAGCCGCCCTCGGCAATCCCTTCGTGGCCAAGGCGGAAGTCAGCCTCCAGCTGCCGGGCGAGGTAAAGGCCGTGGTGGACGAGGCCATGCCGACCCTGGCCTGGGTTACGCAGCATGGCACGTATGTCGTCAACGCGGCCGGAATCCCGCGCCGGATTGCCAGCCAGGTGGCGTCCGTGCCGGACGAGCCAACCGGATTCCTGACACTGTTCGATTGGCAAGGCCATGCGCAACTGGCACGGCCGTACGCCGTCGACAGCCGCCAAAGCCGATTGGATCCCGACCTGGTCGCAACCATTCTGGCCATCAGGGGCAGTTTGTTGGCAGCTCCCGGCCAGCCCGGCGAATTGCAAACGTTTCACTTCACCCAGGCACACGGCCTCAACTTCGTGCTGCCGGGACGCTCCACACGCGTGGTCTGGGGCGACAGCCTGCACATGGAACGCAAGCTTGCCAACCTTCAGGGTATTTGGCACTGGCTCGAGTCCCGCGAATTGAACGCGGAACTGATCGACGTGCGTCCGCTCTCCAAACCGTACTACCGCTAGGTTTTTTCGTTCCAGCCATGGCCGACCGCGCCACCATCTGCGCCATCGAAATCGGCAATGCCAAGACCTGTGCCGCCATCGCGGTGCACGAGCCGCGCGGCGGCTACACGGTCATCGACGGTTGGGGGCAATCCGAAACGGAAGGCCTGCAACAGGGCTCGGTAACCGACATGCGCGCCGTTGAGGCCAGTCTGTCGGAGGCGTTGGCAACCGCCGAACAAATGAGCGGAACCACCGTGCGCAGCGCCCTGGTGTCCCTGAGTGGCAGCCACCTGACCACGCTTTCGAGCCGGGCCCGGATTCCGGTCAGCCGCAACGAACCGGTGGGCGAGGCCTTAATGGAGCAGGTGCTGCGGAAGGCACGCCAGATCAAGGTGCGGCCCGACCAGCAGATTGTCCAGGCCCTCCCCGGCAGCTGGACGATTGACGAAGAGTATCAGGTCCGCGAACCGGAGGGCATGCATGCCGGCCAACTGGGAGTGGAAGCGAGGCTGGTCACGGGCAGTTCCGCCGCCATTAGCAACCAGCTGGCCTGCCTTGCGGCCCTGGACGTGCAGGTGGAGAACCTGGTGCCCTCGGCCTTGGCGAGTGCCCGCGCCGTGCTGACGCGCGAGGAAATGGACATGGGGGTTGTCCTGGTGGACATCGGCGCCGGCACCACGGACTTCGCCGTCTATGCCCGGGGACGCTTTCAGGTGGCGGGAACCCTCAACCTGGGGGGCAACGACCTGACGCGCGAACTGGCCCACAGCCTCCACTGTCCCAGCCGGGTGGCCGAGCAGCTCAAGATCACGCACGGTTCGGCCATGGAACTCTCGTCAAGCCTGGCCGGCGAGGTGACCGCGGAGGTGTTCGGTGACCAACGGCACATCAGCGTGTCGACCCGGCACCTGTGCCAGGTCCTGCACCAGCGCATCGGCCAGTTGTGGGATCGGCTGGATCGGCACCTGGTCAAGGCGGAGTGCCGCCGGCTGATTCCGGCCGGACTGGTGTTGACGGGAGGCGGCAGCCTTCTACCGCGCATCGCCGACAGTTGCCGGGCCAGGTTCCGGCTGCCGGTGCGCACCGGCACCGTTCCGCCCTCGATACCGGTCAGGGATTTGGCTGCGGAAGTGCGCTCGCCCGAATTCGCCACCATTTCCGGCCTTCTCCTGTGGGGGCTGGAGGCACACCGCCCGGCGCAACCCGCAGAAGGCCAAGCCAGACCCGAACCAACCCGCGGTTGGATCCGGTCGCTGCGTACGGTCGTTGCCGGTTTCCTGCCCGGCTAGCCGGGCCGTCATGTGCAACCACCGCCCCGGGTCGCAGCCCGTGCGACGGTTTGGAGCAGTTTCGGAGGTCGTTTAAGATTTCCCTTGCCCGGCGGGGGAATCGGATGTTAGGCCATGCATGGCATACTGTATCTGCGCCAGCATCGGTTCATCCTTGCTTGCATCCCCATATGCTTCGACGGCAAAACCAAGTAACCCCCGAGGTACGGCATGGCCACGACAGCCGATTCCCTTCACGAAACCAACCTGCCCGAACCCCAGTTCCACGAGAACTTCTGCAACATTAAGGTTGTGGGGGTCGGCGGCGGTGGGCAGAATGCCGTCAACCGCATGATTGGCGAGGTCCACGGTGTGGAATTCGTGGTCATCAACACCGATCAGCAGGCGCTCAACCTCTCCAACGCGCCCAAGAGGGTCAAAATCGGAGAGGATTTGACCAGGGGCCTCGGGGCCGGCGCCCAGGCGGAACTGGGCAAGCGGGCCGCGGAGGAGAGCCTGTCCGAGATTCACGAGGTCGTCAAGGACGCCGATCTCATCTTCATCACGGCCGGCATGGGCGGCGGCACCGGCTCGGGTGCCGCACCGCTGGTCGCGGAAGCCGCCCGCGATGCCGGTGCGCTGGCCGTCGGTGTCGTCACGATGCCGTTCAAGCACGAGGGCATCAAGCGGCGCAGAACCGCCGAAACCGCGCTCCAGCAGCTGCAGGAGCAGGTGGACGCCCTGATCGTCGTCGAAAACGATCGGCTGACCGAAATTTCCGACAAGAAGGCCTCGGCGGTCGAATGTTTCCGCATTGCGGACCAGATGCTCATGCAGGGCGTTCTGGGCATCAGCGACATGATCACCGTGCCCGGGGAAATCAACCTCGACTTTGCCGACATCCGCTCCGTGCTTCAGCACGGCGGCGGTGCCTTCATGGCCATCGGCATGGCCCAGGGCGAAAACCGGGCGGAGGAAGCAGTCCAGGCGGTGATTCAGAGCACGCTGCTCAACACCACCATTGACGGGGCCACGGCCGTGGTCTACAACGTCAAGTCCAAGGACTCGCCCCAGATGAAGGAACTGGAGGACATCGGCGACGCCATTGCCACCGCGGTGGCCCCCAGCGCCGAAATCTTCTCCGGCTGGGCCATGGATCCGGACATGGACGATCACTTGCAGGTCACGCTGCTGGCGACGGGCATTCCGATCCCCCTCGAACCCGCGACCGCGGTGGACAGCCGAGAGCGCCAGGTGCCGTCCCCCAGACGGACCCAGCCGCTGAATCCCACCAAGTCCGCAGCCGCCAAAGCAGCCGGAGACAGCACGGTGGAACGCATCCAGACCGTCCGCACGTCCCAGCGCACCAGTTCGGGCCTTCCCAGGTTCCTGTCCAACTGACGCGGGTCCGCCCACGGCCATGGGCGTTTGCAACGGAATTAGTTGACAACGCCAGTGACCGAACGCACAATGGTGCCTCCACGGGGCGTAGCGCAGGTGGGTAGCGCGCAGTGTTCGGGACGCTGAGGTCGGAGGTTCAAATCCTCTCGCCCCGACTGTAGACAGCAGTCATTCGAAGCCAGGCCGTTTGGGCCTGGCTTTTTCGTAGCGGGTTCGGCAACCGCCGCCCGCGTGCCCGAACCGAAGCCGCCGGCCGCGCGCCGTGTCAGCCCGGATCGGCATCCCGCAAATGGGGAAAGAGAATCACTTCCCTGATGTTGGGACGGTCCGCAAGCAGCATCGTCAAGCGGTCAATGCCAACGCCGCAGCCACCGGTGGGCGGCATGCCCCAGGTCAGGGCCTCGACGAAGTCGTCGTCCACCTGGTGCGCTTCGTCGTCTCCGTGTTCGCGCAGGAACTTCTCGCCCAGGAACCGCTGGTACTGATCCATCGGGTCGTTGATCTCGGTGAAGGCGTTCGACACCTCCATCCCGGCGGCGAAGAGCTCGAAACGTTCCACCAGCCGCGGTTCCCCCGGCACGCCCTTGGCAAACGGCGAAATGGCCTTGGGGTATTCGTACAGGAACATCGGGTTGGCCACCCGCGGCTCCACGTACCGCGACAGCAGGGAGTCGACCAACTTGCCCCAGTTGGGATCGGCCCCGGTGTCCATGCCCCGGGCGCGCATGGCGTCCCTCAGGTCGGCTTCCGCGGCAAGTTCATGAATGTCCAGGCCCGTGTGCTCGAGGATTGCATCCCTCAGGGTCATTCGTTCAAAGGGTGGGGCAAACGAGACGGTCCTGCCCTGATACGCAACCTCCGTCGTGCCGCACACGTCAACCGCCACCTGGGCCAACATGGCTTCGAGGCGTTCCATGATGCCCTGGTAGTCCGACCAGGCCTCGTAGAACTCCAACTGCGTGAACTCGGGATTGTGCTTGAAGCTGACGCCTTCGTTGCGGAAGTCGCGGCCGATTTCATACACCCGATCCAGACCACCCACAATCAGACGCTTGAGATACAGCTCGAAGCTGATCCTCAAATACAGGTCCTGGTGCAGTTGATTGTGGTGGGTCGTGAAGGGCTGTGCCGCCGCCCCGCCGTAGATGGGTTGCAGAACCGGCGTTTCCACCTCGAGATAGCCGAGATCGTCCAGAAAGTTGCGAATGGAACGGACGGTCCGGGCGCGGAGGCGAAAGACCTCCCGCACTTCCGGGTTGGCCAGCAGGTCCACATAGCGCCGCCGGTACCGCGCCTCGGGATCCTGCAAACCATGCCACTTGTCGGGCAGGGGCTTGAGCGCCTTGCCGGCCACCGTGCAGGCCTGGGCGTCCACCGTCAATTCGCCGGTTCGGGTCAGCACCAGGTTCCCGCGCACCGACAGAAAATCACCCAAGTCAACACAGGCCTTCCAGACCTCGCCGTACCAGTCGGCCCCCACCCGATTGCGGCGCACCATGATCTGAAGGGTACCCGTGCCGTCGTCCAGCTGGGCAAACGACATCCGCCCCAAATCGCGCAGCAGCACGATGCGGCCGGCCACGGCAATCTGCGGGGCATCGTCGTCGGTGCCCGGCTCCAGCGCACGGGCATCGGCGATCGTGTGGGTGCGTTCGACGCGGGCCGGATAGGGATCGAGCCCCTGCTCCCTCAGCAACGCCAGCTTGTGCAGGCGCGCCTGCTCCTGGTCGTTGAGACGGGCCGGGTCGAAATGGCGGGGCGGCTTCGACTCCCCGGTCGAGGCCGTGCCCGCGGCTGTCACGGCTCAACCCTCACGATATTGAACCGGGTGGTGTGCCCCATGGGCGTGGTGAAGTCGGCGACCTCTCCCGCGGCCTTGCCGAGCAACGCCTGCGCCAACGGGCTTTCGTTGCTGATGCGGCCCTGTGCGGGATCGGCTTCGGTCTTGCCGACGATGCGGAACGACTCCTCGAGCGTGCCGCCCGTCTCCTGCACCACCACGGTCACGCCAACCGTCACCTTGCCGGTAGCCGCGTCCATGTCCTCAATCAGCACGCTGTTGGCCAGGTCCGCCTCGATTTCCTTGACCCGAATCTCAAGCATGGCCTGGGCGCGCTTGGCCTCGTCGTACCCGGCGTTTTCCCGCAGGTCGCCATGGGAGATTGCCTCTTTCAGTTCTTCGGCAATTTCCATGCGGCGGGCCCCTTTCAACTCCGCCAGCTCATCTTCGAGCCGGGCCTTGCCGGCGCGCGTCATCGGGATTTGGGGTTTGTACTGCATGGCCATGATGTCACTACCAGTATCGGAATGGTTCAAACTGCCGACGCGGCACCGCGTTCGGCTTGAACAGGGAGACGGCCCCCGCGGCAGGTTATCGACCACACGTTCCGCGCGCCGGAGGGCAAGAGATCATGATAGCCCACACCATGAACGCATTCAAGCAGATTTCGCAATTGGGCAGATCCCCCAAGCGAGAACAGCCATGCCGTCACGCATTGATCGGCCTTTGTCTGTATCGACCCGACAGTAAAGCCAACCCATGCCGCGTCAACAATGGCTGAACATCCACGCCAATAGGCGCGACTATGGTCTCCGAGGCCGGTTACCATTCAGGGGGCCTGTATTCAAAGGGAGTGCCCAAAGGGGCGCTGCCGAAGCATAGCGTGGGCCGACCCGAACGGCCCCCTGTGCACAGATGCCACAGTCTCATCCGCCTGCCAGCAAATCCCATGCCATGTGTGACAACCGTGAGGATCTCCTTGCCAACCTGGCGCGGTTCAGCCCTTTCTACGATTGGGACTACCGCAACTTCAGGATGGACATCCCGCTCCTGAAGCAACTGGCACGGGACACGGGCGGACCGGTCCTCGAAGCAGGATGCGGCACCGGGCGCGTGTTGTTGGAGCTGGCAGTGGATGCCCGTTGCACCGGGATCGACATTTGTCCCAAAATGCTGGAACTGGCCAGGCACAACCTGGCCACCGTGCCGCCCGCACACCAACCGCTCCTGTTGCAGGCGGACATGGCCGACTTTCGCCTGATGCATCCGGACTTCGGCCTGGCCGTCTGTGTCTCGAACAGCCTGATGCACCTGGATGGCCCGGAGCAGCAGCAATCCGCGCTGTCCTGCCTGCGTCGCCACCTTAGGGCAGACGGCCTCCTGGTACTGGACCTGTTCAATCCGCCGGTTGAACAGATCGTTGCGGACGACGGTGCCCTGATCCAGGTGGACGCGTGGCATGGACCGGACGGCATCGAAACCACCAAGTGGATGGGCCGCACCGTCGACTGGGTGCGCCAGGTCCAAACCACGGACATCCTTCTGTCGCAGGTGAGTGCGGACGGACAGCACCTGGAAACAACCGTGACCTTCAGGCTGCGGTTTCTCTGGCCCCACGAATTGGAGCTGATGCTGGACACGGCCGGATTCGACATCATCCACCTGTGGGGTGGCTACCACCGGGAACCATTGGACGATAAAGCCGACACCGTGCTCTGCGTGGCACGCGCCCGGTAACCGGCGGGCCTCCCTGGCAACAGTCAGCCCCCTGGCGACTGCACCGCATGCGATTGTTCCTTTCCGTCGGGGGCGGGTGTTAGACTGTTCCGCCTGATTCTTCTGTGCGCGTCACGGGGCGCGTGCAAACCCGTGGAAGGAGCGGTGGATTGATGAGTGCCGATACGCGCACGTACGAACTGGTATACGTGCTGCCTCCCGAGCTGAGGGACCTCGAGCTCGAAAACGCCCACCAGGAAGTGTTGCAGGTCGTTGACCGCAACGACGGCAAAATCGTATTCGAAAATTCCTGGGGCATACGCAAGCTGGCCTATCCGATCGACAAGAAGACGGAAGGCCACTACACAATGCTGCACATCGACCTTGATCCGTCCAAGGTTGCCGATGTCGAACGCCTGCTCAACCTGAGCGAGAACGTGATGCGCTACCTGATCATCCGGGACCCGGTTGCCTGACCTCCGACATCGGATGCAGCCAGGCGGATATCAGGCAGACAACGCCTCCCACCACAAAGAAATCCACATGAGCGACGAACAGAAAACCCAGGAAACCACAGCCACAACCACAACTGCAACAGCCACCGACGTTGAGGAGCCAGCAACCGCTGTTCCACCGTCGGCTGGATCCGACGATGGAACGGCGGCCGCAGCAACTGAAGCCGCGGCCACCTCCGTATCGGATACCGCGCCCGCCACACCGGAACCGGAAGCGGCTCCGCAACCCAAGGCCGAACAGACTGCGGAAACCACCCCTGAATCGGAACCCGAACCAGCCCCTGCGGCAACCACCGAGACGAAGGCCGCGGAACCTGCATCGGATGCCGCGCCTGCCACACCGGAACCGGAAGCGGCTCCGCAACCCAAGGCCGAACAGACTGCGGAAACCACCCCTGAATCGGAACCCGAACCAGCCCCTGCGGCGGCCACCGAGACGCAGGCCGCGGCACCTGCATCGGATGCCGTGCCTGCCACACCGGAACCGGAAGCGGCTCCGCAACCCAAGGCCGAACAGACTGCGGAAACCACCCCTGAATCGAAACCCGAACCAGCTCCTGCGGCGGCCACCGAGGCGCAGGCCGCGGCACCTGCGACCGCCCCTTCAGGCGGCCGGCCGGCCGGTGCGCGGCCGGCGCCTCCGTCCGAACCGGATCCAACCGCCCTTGATCCGAGAAAGCGCGTCCCACCCGTATACAGGGCCAACCAAGGTCCCAGCCAATCGCGCTTCCGACCCCGCCACGTCACCACCGATGTTCCACTGGAACAAATCCACTACAAGAACATCGAGATCCTGTCACAGTTCCTGGATCGTCAGGGACGCATCCTATCCAGGCGCAAGACCCGCGTGTCCGCCAAGAAGCAGAGGCGCCTGAAGACCGCCATCAAGCAGGCGCGCCACCTGGCACTGCTGCCGTACACGCCGAGCCATATTCGGGGCCGCCGCTAAGCCAGCGGCCGGCCGCGCCCGGCGCCAGATCCATCCAACGGACCCGGGTACCCCACGCTCGGGCAACCTCCATGGCCAAGAAGAAACGCACAACCGAAGAAGCTCCGCGCCGGCAAACCCGGAAGGAAATCCTCCTCGCAACCAGGCAGAGGGAACGCGATCGGAAATTCCTGCTGCTGGGAGGGGTCGCGACCGGATTTGCCCTTCTGCTGGTGGTGATCGGCGCGGTGTACAGCTTCCTCGTGGTACCGGCCCGGCTGGTGGTATCGGTCAACGGAACCGACATTACGATCCAGGACTTCCGCAACCGCTATCGGTACGAAAGGCAGTTGGCCCTGAACCGCTACGAGTCCATGAGGTTCCTGCAACAGCAGTTCGCCGGCCAAGTCAATCTCCTGAACGAGATTCAGGTCCTGCAGACCGCACTGTCGGACGAATTCACCATGGGGGTGCGGGTCAAGTCCACGATGATTGAGGACCTGCTGATCACCGAAGCCGCCCGGGAAGCAGGCCTAAGCATTTCCAATGCGGAACTGGACGCACTGATCGAGGCGGAAGTGGCCTCCCGTTATTCCAAGTACACTGCCGCCCAGGCCACAGCCACGATCACGGCCCGCGAGGCAGCCGCCTCGGAGCAGGCTGCGGATGCCGGAGACAATGCGACAGGCACTGATCCCGAAGCGGAGGCGATTGACATCATCACCGAGGAGGAGTTGAGCCAAGGCACGGCGGGACTGGCCGAGGAACTGGACGACACCAACGGCCTGACGCTGGACGCGTACCGACAAATCCTGGAATACGGCCTGTTGCGCGAGATGGTCAGGAGCCATGTCACCGAGGGCAATGTCGAGACCACCGAGCTCCGCATCAGGGCCCGACACCTTCTCATCGCGTTCGAAGCCCAGCCCGGCGGGAATGAATCCGATGCGGCGGGGCGCACCCAGGAAGAGGCCCTGGCCTTGACGGAGAGCCTGATAGCCAGGCTTGAACTGGGCGAGAGCTTCGACTACCTGGTCGACCTGTACAGCGATGATCCGACTGCGGAATTCAACCAGGGTGATCTCGGTTGGTTTGCCAAGGGACGGATGGTGCCCGCCTTTGAGGAAGCCGCCTTTGCCCTGGCCGTGAACGAGACCAGCGCACCGGTCGAGACCGAATTCGGCTACCACGTAATCCAGGTTACCGACTCGGATCCGGATGCCCCCATCAGCGCCGACGCCCTTGAGGGTGCCATTGACGAGTACTTCCGCAACTGGCTCGTCGAACAACAGGCCGCGGCCAACATCGAGGAAAGGGGGCTGGTGTCCGACCAGATTCCCGTGGGCGCAGCCAAAGAGGCCGAAGAGTTCCGCAACAGCCTGAGCGTACAGAGCAGTTGACCGTGCGCCGATAGGCCGCCGGCCTATCGCAAACCGCCTCCGATTGCCTCGCGCGGCTCCCGCGGGAGCGTCGAAGCGAGGCGCAAGCAAACACGGATTTGGGCGGCAACCAGTACCCGCGGGATCCGGTCAACGGGTGCCAAACCTGTCCGGCACCGACAACACTACGGCTCCGCGCGGCCCGGGCCCCGGGCATCCAGGATCTGCAGTGCGTGTTCGGTGCAGTGGCACGCCATGGACAAAAGGAACAGCGTCAGACTACCGGTCTCGCCTAAACCATACGAACCGACTGAATCGAACTGGGCATCGTCACAATCGTCGATGAAACGCAGAGTGCGGCGCCGAAACGTGTAGAGATCGCCAAGCACGTCGATCAGGTCCGATTTCGCGTAGCGATCCAACAACAGTGCGTTCGCCTCTGCCTCCGACTCACCAACCTCCCACCGAGTCAGAGTTCCTGTTTCGGGCTCGGGCCACTGGGACAGGATGGCCCATCCATATTCTTCCCACGCCAACACATGGGCCAACGTCTCCCTGGCGCTCCAATCGCCCACGACTCCCGGTTGGTTGAGTTCCTCCTCTGTCAAACCCCCAACACTGTCCAACAGGCCGTCGTACTGGTCTGCCACAAACCCGCGCAGTGCCGACCGGCCCCACCCGGCGTACGCTTCCCATTGGGGCCGAATTGTACGATCGGCATCCCCTATCGCCCCGGCCAGTTGATCCAACCATGTTATGTCAAATAAATCCGGAATGGCTCCCTGATCCAGCCAGGTTTGGCACAGGCCGGTCAAGACTGTGTGGCGAGAGGCAAGGAGCGCATGATCGGTGGACGATTGCTCGGCATCCGCGCAATGGGATGTGGCTGCACCGGGGATGGTCCGGAGACAGTCAAGATACATCCGGCTGAGTTCCATCACTGCCGAAGGGGCGTTTTCCATCCTGGATGCATGGCCAACCCGCGCGAGACGCTCTTCAACCAGGTTCAGGTGCCGGTCCAGGGCACGGAAGGCTGCATGCAACTGATGCAGGGAAGCAGCAAAGCTCTTATCCATGGGGCATAACGACTAAGATGAACAGGTGTGCCGCGGTTGGAAGACAAGCCAAACCCGGCTCCCGTACCAAGACAACTCGGAGACATTGTATGGATTACAGACTGTTGGGCAGGACCGGCGTGAAAGTTTCCCCCCTCTGCCTGGGGGTAATGCTGTTCGGCCACGGCCGCCTTGGAGGCGGCATCAACGTGGATGGTGCGGTTCGCATGCTGGAGGTTGCCTTCGACGCCGGCATCAACTTCATCGACACCGCGAACGTGTACTCCCGCGGCCAAAGCGAGGAAATTCTGGGGGAAGCCCTCAAGCAGACGGGACAGCGATCGCGGGTCGTAGTGGCAACCAAGGTACACGGCACCATGGCCGATGACGATCCCAACATGGGAGGCACGTCGCGCCGGCATGTGATTGAGCAGTGCCACGCCAGTCTCAGGCGCCTGCAGACCGACTACATCGACCTGTACCAGTTGCATCGGCCCCGCACGGACATCCCAATCGATGAGACGCTCAGGGCGTTGGACGACCTCGTGCGCGACGGCAAGGTCAGGTACATCGGGACCAGCACCTACGCCGCCTGGCAGTTCGTGGAGTCGTTGTGGGTGTCCAAGGAGTACGGCCTGAACCGCTTCGTGACGGAACAGCCGCCCTACAACATCCTGGATCGGCGCATCGAGCGGGAACTGCTGCCCATGGCCCAAAACTACGGTGTAGGCATTCTCCCCTGGAGTCCTTTGGCCGGTGGACTGTTGACCGGGAAGTACAAGCGCGGCGAAGATGCGCCCGAGGGCAGCCGATACGCCGCGCGGCCCGATCGCTCCCGCCGCATGACCGAAGGCATCTACGATGTCATTGAAGGCCTCGAGCCCCTGGCCGCCAACAAAGGATGCACGGTGGCCCAGTTTGCCTTGGCGTGGGCCATGAACCAGCCCAATATCACCAGTCCCATTATTGGTCCGCGTACGCTGGAACAGTTCCAAGACAACCTTGGCGCCTTGGACGTGTCGCTGGACGACGCGGACCGGGAGGCAGTGGATGCCTTGATTCCTCCCGGAACCCATGTGTCGCTGTTCTATGAAGCCAACTTCGGGGCCAGCGAGTACAGGTGGTAATTCTTGGTGCCAGCGCAGGCCGCGGAGGCTTGATTTTGGCACCTGCGCCGGACACAGTCTGACCATTGTCCGGGACAGACCCGTGCCGCCAAGGCGGCACGGGTTGCATGCAATGGCACATCAACCGCGTAACCCCGAACCCATTCGGGCCGGTGGAAACAGCAGTCACAGAATCGCGGGAGGTCCGCATTGTCTGCGCCCGAATCGACAGGAACACCATTTTCCTATGACCGGACACTGAAGTCCCTCTTTGCCGAAAGGGCTGTGGTGCGGGATCTGCTCGACTTCCATGCCGCCGACCTGTTCCCCGCACTCCAGGGCTTTGAACCCCTGGAGTTGGTCAGCGCTTCCACCGTGACCGCCGACGCGACCAGTCCGCCGCACCATGAGGAGGCACACCGGGACATCGTCTGGACTCTGACGCGCCGGGGCGACGGCGGAGACCGCGTCCTCCTGCATCTGGAATTCCAGTCACGGCGCGAGTCGCGCATGACCCGACGCATGTTCAGGTATGCCGAGGGGCTGCTGCAACGCCAACCGCAACTCGAGGTGTTCGGCTTGGTGATCAGTACCGGCAGTCGGCACTTCGGCACATGGCAGCAGCCCGTGCAATCCAGGCCCGGTTCCCACGGCTACGGCTTGCGGGATGGCCCGCTCTTGGACATCCACGACTACGAGGTGCCCGTGTTCCCGGTCACCGACTATCCGCTCCCCCCGCAGAGCCTGGTGACCGGCATCCTTGCCCTGGCGCGCATCCAGGCCGCCATCCGGCGGGGCGCGAACAAAGCCGCGGAGCAGATTCTGCCGTTGCTGCAGGAATGGATCATCCCGCGGGTCCTGGGGTTGTCCGCAACCCTGCGCGAGGCCTACGGGGCCTGGTTCAAGGCGGCATTCGACGATCTGCTCCGGGACCAACCCGAACTACGCCGGGAGTTGCGTAGAATCATCTACATTGAAGAAGCGGAGGCGGTCATGAACACATTCGGCAACATCATCGCGGCCAAGGAAAAGGAAGGCGAGGCGCGCGGCTTGGAACTCGGCGAGGCACGGGGGCTGGAACTCGGTGAAGCGCGAGGCGAAGCACGGGGCGAAGCACGGGGCAAAAAGGAGATCCTCCTGCAGTTCGTTGCCGAATTCTGGAGCGACGACGAGGCGGCACAGTTCGCACGGCAACTGGACAGCGCGGACCGCAGCCAATTCCCCACGATCGCCGATCTGATGCGGGACCAAGCCGCAGGGCGGCTTCCCCGTTTACGGCAGAACGGTCGCATCGAATCCAGCAAGTAGGCGGTACGGCCCGTGTCCGATCCTCTTCATTCCCCCGGACAGGCCTTGTCCAATCGACCATGTGGCGGATATTGAAGAGACAGAAGTGGTCATGAACACATTCGGCAACATCATCGCGGCCAAGGAAAAGGAAGGTGAGGCGCGGGGCCTAAAACTCGGGGAAGCGCGGGGGCTGGAACTCGGTGAGGCGCGAGGGAAAAAGGAGATCCTCCTGCAGTTCGTTGCCGAATTCTGGAGCGACGACGAGGTGGCCCAGTTCGCACGGCAACTGGACAGCGCGGACCACAGCCATTTCCCCACGATCGCCGATCTGATGCGGGACCAAGCCGCAGGGCGGCTTCCCCGTTTACGGTAGAACGGTCGCATCGAATCCAGCAAGTAGGCGGTACGGCCCGCGTCCGATCTCTTCACTCCGCCCGGACAGGCCTTGTCCAATCGGCCATGTGGCGGATATTGAAGAGGTAGAGGTGATCATGAACACATTCGGCAACATCATCGCGGCCAAGGAAAAGGAAGGTGAGGCGCGGGGCCTGAAACTCGGGGAAGCGCGGGGCCTCAAACTCGGGGAAGCACAGGGGCTGGAACTCGGGGAAGCGCGGGGCGAAGCACGGGGCAAAAAGGAGATCCTCCTGCAGTTCGTTGCTGAATTCTGGAGCGACGACGAAGCGACCCAGTTCGCACGGCAACTGGACAGCGCGGACCGCAGCCAATTCCCCACGATCGCCGATCTGATGCGGGACCAGGCCGCAGGGCGGCTTCCCCGTTTACGGAAGAACGGCTGCACCGAATCCAGCAAGTAGGCCGCACAACCCGCGTCCACCCCCCTTTACTCCACCCACACAGGCCTTGTCCAATCGGCCATGTGGCGGATTGGGCATTCCATTTGATGACTGCTCGCAACCGCTTTGCGTGTTGCGCAACATCTCCTTACATTGAAGAGGCGGAGGCGGGCTTGGGCAACCGAGACCGACTCGGTGACTCCGGGCAGATAGGCACCCACATCGTCGTGCCACTGTCCGCAGGCGGTGGGGATACAGAGGATGAAGCCGTCGTCTGCCCAGCGGCGCAGGTCGCGGACGCAGATTTTCAATCGCGGCTCCGCCTTGCGGCTGGCGATGCAGGACATGGAGTGCGGAGCTGGCAGATCATGCCTGCATGGCACCCAACAAACCAACTTCGTCGTCGTTTTGACAACCTCCAACGAATGGAACGCATTGGTTTGCCGGTCGCGCCTTTGGACTGGGCAACTGCGTGTGCGGGAGGCGCGATCAGGGCCGGAGTGGTCGACACCTTGCATTTATGTCGTGAGCCGGTGTCACCGCTGTGCTTTTGCTTTGCCGACACCGATCGCCTTCCCAATTGCCCCACCCAAACTCGCCACCCCCTTGAACGACCGTGCTGTGCCGATTAGCGGAAGGCCATCGATCTGGATGTTTGGCTCGCAACACCTTCCACACAGCCCTGACATGTTGGGTCGTGCCCGGTTGCTCGATTGGTCTGCGCCGTGATCGACATGGATCCGCATACAATCAACACACACCCATCCAATCCACCTGTTGGGACCAGCCATGATTCACAGACAGCCGTTTGGCCAAACCGGCCATGACAGTTCCGCCATCATTTTCGGGGCCTTCGCCGTCAACCGTTGCGACCAAGCCACGGCGGACCAACTCCTCATGCGGCTCATGGACCACGGCGTCAACCATATCGATACTGCAGCTTCCTACGGCGACTCGGAACTTCGGGTGGGACCTTGGATACAGCACCACCGGGACGAGTTCTTCCTGGCCACCAAAACCGGCAGGCGCGTCTACGACAAAGCCAAGGAGGAAATCGAGAACTCGCTGGTGCGGCTGCAGACCGACTGCCTGGACCTGATCCAGCTGCACAACCTTGTGGACGAGGAGCAATGGGATCAGGCCATGGCTCCCGGCGGAGCCTTGGAGGCGGCCTGCGATGCACGCAAGGAAGGCAAGGTTCGATACATCGGGGTCACCGGTCATGGCTTGACCGTTGCCCGCATGCACCTGCGCAGCCTCGAAGCCTTTGCGTTCGACTCAGTGCTGTTGCCCTGGAACTATGTGCTCTGGTGCAACGAAGAGTACCGATCCGACTTCAACCAACTGAACGCGGTGTGCCGGGAACGCGGCGTTGCCGTCCAGACCATCAAGGGGGTTACCCGCGGTCCGTGGGGCGAAACGCCCCAGTCGCGGAATACGTGGTACCAACCGTTCGAGAATCAGGCGGACATCAACCGCGCGGTGCACTGGGTGTTGGGGCAGGACGGGTTGTTCCTCAACTCGGCCGGGGACCCGGATCTGCTACCCCGTCTCCTGGCGGCCGGTTCCACGTTTCGACGTGCTCCCCATGACGACGAGATGGAGGATTTGATGGCCTCTGCCCAGATGGCCCCCCTGTTCGTTGAATAAACGCTGGTCCGCCGAGCAGACTGGACACGGACCAGGAATGTCCTGTCTCACGTACAAGCGGGTCCCGTTGACTACCACTTGCCCTGATCAGAGACCACCTGCTAAACCCAACAACGCCTATGGTTTGGATAGTTTTGAGTCGGTTTCCTGCTCCGTTTCCGGCCTTTGCGACACTGCTGGCATGGCAGAAAGGTGAATCGCTGACGAAGATAGGCCAAGCTTCAATTCGCATTTCTGTATATGACTTAGGTCACTCAGTAGGTAGGTTCATCCTCTGCAACGCCCAAGGTGGAACCGGTCCGGGGAGGGACTACAGCCGCACCCGCGCCGGAGTATAACCGAGGTGCAACAGCCGGCCGGATCTGAAACAGGACCCGTTGAAACAAGACCAGGGGCCGGGTGGGCCACGCCGGGGGAGGTGCCAATCCGAAGGAAAAACGATCCAGGCAGAAAAAAATGCAGGGTAGCTGCGACCCTGTAGCCATGGCCTGGGAGATACCGGGAGCCAGCCATACTTCTTCCGTCCGCGTTCCAGACGCGGAATGTATCGGCCTCTTCTGCGTCCCAGCCAAGTCAAGGGCCCGGGCCACAGGGCCATGATCGACTCTCAGTGTGTCAGTCTCCATAGTCTGCTCCTAAGGGATTAACCAGTTAGGTGACCGGATGAAAATGGCCTTCATGTGGCTCGGACAATTCCGGCAAAAGCAGCAGACAGCGCAATCCCGTGGTTGTTGAATTATGCTGGAGCTATCTATTGCGGAACTTCGTGGAATGGAGCAGACTGACAAACTTGTCACACGAGTCCTCGTGGTAGAGATGGCCGGCCAAAGGCATTCGGTTCAACCGGCACTATCCGACAATTCGAATAGAAGGCGGTATTCCAGCAAAACCGACCTTCCCACCACGTCTAGGATGCGCACCATCGCCTCTTTGCCGTCGGCATCGGTGAGACGCAGATCTTCGTTGAAGGCAAAGTGGACAGGCTGTTGCTTGCCTTGGTTGATGGAGACGTTGGACGCATACATGTAGGTCCGGTCCAGTGTGTCCCGAATCGGGTTCAGTCTCCCCGATATTTCGGGGATGTGGCCGGTGGCTTCCTGAAAGATGACGGAGCCACCACCGGACAGGGGCGACAGTTCAAGAGCCAGTGGTCGTTGTGCGGGAATCCAATCCTTTTCCAAGCCGGCGGCAAATCCTTGCAATCCTGCAAATACGACCATCGGGAGATGGGTGGTGTACAGGTCGACTCTGGCTTCTCCGTTGGCATCTGTGACAGCGAGTCTCCAAGTCTTGTTCGGATACAGTGCCAACACGGTCGCTCCCGCCAACGGCTTGCCTGCACAACTGCGTACGGAAACCACGGTGTTTGCAGGTGCGAATTCCAAGACCGCGGAAGGGATCGTGAGACACAGCTCCGTTTCGTCCACCAGTCGGAAGCTGGGAAGGGAACCACACAACTCTCTGGTTTCGCGTTGAATTATGGGAACGCCGTCTCCGCGCCGCTCCACGAAGAACTGCCGGCCCTCCGCTCCTTCCAGGCCCCCGACGTTAATCCTCCCAAGTGCCGAGGTGAGAACCTCGTTGCGCGTGGACTGCCGCTCCTCCATGCTCTCGACCGTGAGGTTGTTGGGCAACCCGCCGGGAGACTGGATTTCCAGCCGATCCTCGAACATGGACAGCCTGATCCTGCTTCCCCGTATGGAGTAATCCCGGTGCACCACGGCGTTGACCAATGCCTCGAAGAGTGCTTTGACGCTGTACTGGGGAACATCCTGGCGCGCAGGATCCTTGCGCGCCGCAACGCTCATGTTGCGGACAGCAAAAGCCAAGGCCTCCTTGACTTGCTTGTTGAGGGGCCCCCTGATTTCCTGGGAGTCAAGCTGCCCGGACGCTCTGTCACCGCCCCTGTAACGGGTAGCGGTCATATAGGCGTTGGGAAGCCAACTTTCTGGAGAACTGCTACAGAGGAGAATGCCGGCGACAGTGGCCCGAACCGTTCGATTCTGGTCCGGCGCCAAGAAGCCCATCTTCTCCAGAGCCAGTTCAGGGGCTGACAGTTGTTCGGGACTGAGCAACGGTTTCCAGAGAGCTTCTTCGAGCGTTCCGAACCCGGTTCCTTCCACAGGCTGCTTATCGAACCACAGGAAACTGGACTGCCCGCGTCTCTGAGCGAGACGCAACCTCTCCTCGCCGGACATCTTCTTCTTGGCACTACCGACCCGGACGAAGGCACCGCCGGAACTTTCATGTAGGGCATGGCCCTCGGGTACTTCGACACTCAGGAATGGTCTGCCATTGGGAGCAGTCCGGCGAAAGATTCCTGCCCTAACGGGAGGGTGTATGGAGTCTGAGCACACTTCGACGATTAGTGTCTCCAGTGCATCCATCTGCTCGCGGGACATCCCCTCGACATCTCCGGAGTCGGTGACTCCGCACAGCAACACTCCCCCGTTCGCATTGGCAAAGGCGGTGATTTCGTCCGCCCAGCTATCGCGTCTCGGTTCAGTCGGCCGGTTGCCTTTGAATACAACCTGTTTGAATTCCCAATGACCGTCTTCGCCCAGTTGCAGATGGGAATTGACTTCCGTGTCGCTGTATGTCATGGCGCATCTACAGCGCTTGGCTGAATTGACTGGCAAACCCGGTGCAGTACTCAATACTCAGGAAACACCACGGTGGGATGTGCCATCAAGTTTCCTCGCGCTATCAGCAGCAGGCGCTCTCAGCATCCGGAGCCGAATTGTCTTGGTGGAAGGCAGTCATGGCCTCCGCAACACTTTCAACCAAGACATCCAACATGGCCTGTCCCTGTTCGACGGTACCCAAACTCGGTTGATCCGAATACCCGTCCGCCGCGACCCAGGCCCCCGGCACCTCGGTATGCCAGGGATCCCGTCCGGCCTTGGATTGCACGGTCCGGGTTTCGGCCATCCCGGTCTCGGATACCAGATCGGGCCGCACGGCCCTCATCAATGCCGATTCGAATATGCCGGCATGGCCCGGGATCAGGTCACTGGTGATCAAACCGGCATCCGTCAACGCCGGACGCCCGATGTCCCAATAGTCCGCCGCTCCGGTCACGGCCTGCTTCCCGTGCCGATGCACGAAGTCCTGGGCAACAATCCGGTTGGGCGCAGTGTTGCCGCCGTGACCGTTGACGATGAGGAGGCGCGGGAATCCAGCCAGCAGCAGTCCCTCCAGGATTTGGTGGACGGCACCGATGTATTGATCACTCTCCAGCGACAGCACGCCCGCGAACGGTCGGTGGTGATGGGAGTTACCCCAGGAAAAGACAGGTGCGACGAACAGCGTATTGGGTCCAAGCCGCTCTTCGGCCTTCGCAACGGCCCTGTGCACCACCTCCGAGCACAGCAATGTGTCCACCCCGACCGGTAGGTGCGGACCATGCTGTTCGATCGACGCCGTCGGCAGAATCGCGGTGCCCCGCGGCGCATGCATGGCAATGGCGTCTCGGCTCAATTCCTGAAGAATCATGAGAAATGTCCCTTGGATGTGGTCCGACCTGTACCTGCCGTTGAGGATGTCAACTGTTCCGCAACAATTCCTGACCCTCCGCCCTGTCACGATAACCCTTCAACAGGAGATTGGGCCGCTGAAAGCTTTGGCCGGCGACCTGCGGATTCTGCGGATCCCTGAACCCAATCCGCACCAGCCGTCTCGGCTGGTTGGTCTGGTTGATATAGGACCCGTGGACCGTCCACAGGTGGAAGGCCACAACATCACCCTTCTTTGCAGGCACCGGCACCGTGTCCGTCAGGCGATAGTCGTCGGGTGGCAGGTAGTAGTAGACACCCTCCGCCGTCAGGTGTTCCAGGGCACCCTGCTTGTGGCTGCCGGCCAGGAAGCGGATCTCCCCGTTCTCCTCGTTGGTGTCGTCCAGGTGCACCAGCACGTCCACGAATCCCTTGGCCCGATGGGGATAGAAGGGGCTGTCCTGGTGCATCGGGAACGGATGGCCACTCTGCGGCGGCTTAATATGCAGCGTGGAGTGGTGCAGTTCGACGTTGGGACCGATCAGGTCGCTGACCGCGCCCACCAGTCTGGGATTCGTGATGCCGCGGAACCAGACCTCCGAGTAGAACTGGAGGTCGTGCATGGCCGTGAGTTTGGACTGTTTGGCCACCTCGGGGTCCATGTAGATGTTGCGCCAGTTGCCTTCCCAGCCGGGACTGGTCAGGGCCCACTCGGCCACAAGCCGATCCAGTTCGTCCGAAAGCTCCTGCGTCTCTTCCGGGGTGAAGACCTCCGGTATGTGCAGGAAACCGTTGTCCTCAAAGAAGGCGACTTTTCGGGAATTCAGCATGGAATCTGATGCTCCTGGTTTGGTCTGCGTCAATCCTGTGGCAATACCGTGCGGCCGGAACAGGGTCAGGCCAAGTAAGGCAGGTAGCCCGTCCGGTCGGTCCGGGCGTGCAGGAGGTGGCCCTCGGACGAGGTTACGAACAGTTCGTTCAACTCCGCACCGCCAAACGTACAGTTGGTCGGCCGGTTGCAGGGCAGGGGATGGGTCTCGAGCACTCGTCCCTGCGGCGTGAACACGTAAATCATGCCCCCGGGGCCGCTTTCCTCCCAGCCCGCGGTGGCCACGATATTGCCCTCGCTGTCCAGGCACATGCCGTCAATCCCTCGATGGGGATAGAAGTTGTGCAGAATTTGGACACCGCCCAGACTGCCGTCGTCCAGCACGGGATAAGCCCGCAGGTCGCGGCTCTGACCTTCACCGTACTTGCTTTCGGCTACGTAGAGGGTTGATTCGTCCGGGGACAGCAGGATGCCGTTGGGCGAGGTGGTGTCGAAGGTCATCCGTTCGCAGGCCCAGACACCGTCCGCGCCCTGAGTCAGGCGCAACACCGACTCGTGGTCCAGTTCCATGTCGTCCCGATAATCCCCATAGCGGGGATCGGTGAACCAAATGCGTCTCTGGCTGTCGATAGCCAGATCGTTGGGGCTGTTGAGGCGCTTGCCGTCCAGTTCGCTGCACAGGTCCTCAAGCCCGCGTTCGTGGTGGTGCCGGGCAATCCGGCGGCCGCCGCCCACGCAGGCATAAATGTTGCCGGTACGATCGGCCATCAGGCCGTTGCTGGCTTCCGTACCACCGCAAACCTCGCCGACCCCGCTGTCGGGCCGGTACTGCATTATGCGGTTGCCCGCGATATGCGTGAAGAACAACATGCCGTTAATCCACAGGGGACCCTCGGTGATGCCGTCCAGCTTGGCCAGCTGTTCAAACTGCCATGTCATCCGTCGTTTGCCTCCGTTGCAGATACTGGTTCAACCACTACGATGTCTCCGGCACTGTGGCCGAAGGTCTCGGGCGCGTAAATCTCCTCGGCATGGGCCGGAGGAACCTGGAATGTTCCCGCCGTGGTCGCTTCGGCAATCACCGCGTAACTGTAGACCCCGCCATACAACCGGGCCGAATTAATCAGGGCCCGTTCCGACAGCAACTGATCATGATCGTACCAACGCCAATACCACCAGCTGCGTCCGGACGCGTCCCGGTTGGGATCCTCGATTGGCTGTGAACCGGCCAAGGCCGGATTGATGGCTTCCAGACCGGCCGGCAGCGGCACCGACAAGCGCACGTGCGTCCGGGGGCCGGGGGTCACCAGGGTGGTTTCCACACGCACCCGCGCTCCCAGCCGAACATGCCAGACACCGTCCGCATCCTGCCAAACATCCTGTTCGTCATCGATGGGCGCAAAGGTTCGCAGTACCGTGAAGCCGCGGTCCAGGTTGTCCAGTCGAATGTCCTCGGGCACATATCGCAAGCCCAGCCGGTAGTACAGCCGGCCCGTGCCATCCCTGACGGTGTGGATCCGTTCCGGGTCCTGCTCCATGAGCCATGCCATGGGCAAGTCCAACCGATGCGTCGCGGTGGACCGTTCCCGGTATTCATCGCTCGCCACCAAGGTTTCATCCAGCCAGACATGGGCGGTGAAGTCCGGCTCGTCCGCTTCGTACTGTCGGAAGTACTGGCTCATGGCGAGCAACAGCGACAGGTTGTTAATGGGAGAGCCCCAGTGTCCCTGGCGGTTCAATCCGCCCAGCATGCCGGACACGATCTTGGGAATCACATCCGATTCCGGATCAACGGTCATGACCGCCTGCAGCATTGCACCCTCGCCCCGGCGCGACGACTGGAACACGGTGTACCCGTCGGTCTCCCGATAGCCTTGGATGAAGGAAGCCTTGCCGGACGTTTCCTCCACCCGGTTCAGCACGAACCGCAACAGGTCCGCCACCTCGCCGGCAGCACTCGGATCCCGTGCCAGGACGAGCATTGACCAACCAAGCACCTCCAGTGGGTGTTCGTCCCATGGGGCTTCAGCCAGGAGACGGCTGGCCCGGACACTGTCGACATCGTCGGCCAGGGACCGAATCCACAGGGCATAGGCCGTAATCAGACGCCGGGTTTCGGGACCGACCCCGGGCTCAAAGGCCTGGCGGATGTTGCGCAGGTAGTCAAGGCCCCTGTCCATGGCTTCCGAGTCCACCCGATAACCCTCGTTGCGGGCCCGGACCAGGGCATGGATGGCCTGCACCGACACGTAGACGCGGGATGGACGCCCCTTCCGCCACCAGGGAAATCCTCCGTCCTGGTTCTGGTACTCAAGGAGCACATCGATGTCATCCTGGATTTCCCGGTCCGCCTCTCGGGGAGTCGGCAGACCGGGGACGCCAAAGGCATACAGGACATCCCGCATGGCCGTGTTGGCCAGAATCACGGAGGACAGGGAGGACGGATCCTCCCACCGAACCTCGCGCAGGGACAGGCAGCTGTCCACCAACATCTGCAACTGTGTGGACGAAGTCGTTACCGAGAATGAACCGAAACCGGGCAGGACATCCGGCGGAACCTGCAGTGTATGCAGCGCGGGTGCATCCTCAACTACCCCGTAGGTCGCGAATCCCTGTCGGGCAGCCGGCCGATAGACCGGCAACTCCTCCAGGACATGATCCTGGTGTGCGGCATTGAAGACACTGACCTGAAGCCGTGCCATGCCGGTAGCCTCCGCATGGGCCGGAATCTCCACCAAACTCCGGCTCCGGGCGGGTATGGCGAGCGTGTATCCGTCCGTGGCCAGCCCCGAAGCCGCGGCACGCGCCAACGACAGTCGGTCGCTTTGCAGCACCAGGGTCACATCCTGGTCCGCGGATGCCGGGTTTTCGACCAGCAGAGGCAGCAAGGCCCGATCGCCGAAATTGAGGAATCTGGGCCACTGAGTGCGGATTTGCAGTGGCAGGCTGGCTGTCAGCGAGGTTTCCCCCTGGCCGAAGTGTTGCTCGCCGGAGGTGGCAATCGCCACTACCCGGTAGCGGCCGACGGTGTCCGGCATCATCCAAGCCTGTTTATACACCCCTTCGGCATTCGTGGTGCCATCGGCAGCAAACACGGCCAATGGCCGGAAGTCGGCGCGCACCGTGGCCGTCATGTCTGCACCATCGGCTCCTGCACTGTCGTCCATCATCGCCATGTCGGCCGATTCCTCCATGGCCATCGCCGCCTCTGGCGCGGCTGCAGTCGTGGCCATGCCCATGCTGAACCGATCCAGCCCGAACCGCGCCGACTGTGCTTCCTCGGCGACATCCATGCCTCCGCCAAAGCCGCCAAGGTCCATGGCCAAAATGTCAACTGTGGACTTTAGATAGTTCCGCAACCGATATTCGGACAGCGACGAGTACCGGTGCCGGTAGAACGAATCAATGGGGTTGCCATGGGAGTAGTTCGCCAAGGCCAGAATGGCCTCGTCCACCACCAGCAGGGTTACGGGGGCCTCCGCCACCGGATTGCCTTCGGCATCGCTTACCCGTACTTCAAGCGCGGCCTCGGAACCCGGTTCCACCGGGTCGGCTGCAAGGTTTAGATCCACCTGCAGTTCCCGGGCCAGGGGCGGCACGGCCAAGTCGGCCGACCCGGCGGCCATCGCCGGCAACCCATTGCCGGCACCAGCACCGGACAGGAACACCTGCACATGCAGGTTCGGATAATGCCGGTCCGTGATTGGGATCTCCAACATGGCCTGATCCGCCTCGATGGCCAGCGGTTTGGCCTCCACAATTCCGGACCGATTGGTGACGTACAGGCCGTAGGCCGGGGTGAACGGAGGCACCACCATCACCCGCGCGGTATCGCCGGGCTGATAGGAGTCCTGGTCCGGCACCAGTTGCACATCCCCCTGCCGGCCCGTTTCCAGGAACAACCCGGAGCCAAACACCCACCGCTCGAGACGCGTCAGGTTCGGGCGATCATGTGAGTCCCGTACGGTGATGTTGATATGCCACTGGCCGCCGCTTGCGAACTTCAAGTCGCAGGCAACCGGTTCGAGACCGGAGACGAGCTCGCAGGAGTGAACCTCGTCCGCATCCGTCGGCAGTTGGAAACCCCCTTCGGTTCCCTGGAGCGATGCTTCGACGATGATCTCGGCCCCGGCCACCGGGGCGCCGTCAATGCCGACCACCACCAGCTCCACCGGATAGACCTCGCCAATCCGCGCCAGGTACGAATCCGTACGCGCCCCGACATACAGGGAGGCGGGGTGCATCAGAGCCCGGCTGAACCCGGTCTGGGTTTGCCGCGACAGATCCTGGACCGTGGCCATCGCGGTCACCGCATAGGGAATCGGCAACTCCGCCTCTGCCAGAACCGCCACACCGTGTTGACCACGGACATCAAGACGCCCATCCAACACTTCGGACTCGCCCAATTCAGCGTCGAACTCGTGCCGCCACGGGAACCACCGGTCAGTTCCGAACTGGTACCGGTTCCAGCCGGGGGGACTGTATTCGGCCTGGCTGCCGGTGATCCGCCAAGTAACCTCGGCACCATCCAACGGGCCGCCGCCGTAGTAACCGGCACCTGCTTCGAAAAGGATCTCCGAACCCAGCCAGGCATCGGTCCCGGGACCGGTTACCGACACCTCAAATTCAGGTCGCCGGAACTCCTCGATCCGGTACTCGAGGCTGGCCCAAACCGAGTCGACTCCGTAATCCGGATCCGCGTACATCTCAATCCAGCCGCGGCCGGAATTGGCATCCTCCGGCACGGGAAAATCGAACACGAAGCCGCCGTCAAGCTCGACGTTCACATAGGCCCGATTCGATTTCAGTTCATTGCCGCGGCTGTCATAGGCCCGCCAATCGACGCGGACGACACCACCGGGAGGCGAGTAAAACCCAACATCACCGTCGGGGGTTTGCCCGACTTCGCGCAGCCATCCCCGCACGGTCACCTGCTCGCCGGGTTGATACAGGTTGCGGTCGGTGATTAGGTGCCACTGCAGGCGCCGTTCGTCTCCAGACCAGTGCCAGCGGGTTTCCCATTCGCTCCACACGGATTGGGGCAAAAGTGCCAGGTCGTTGCCCATGCTCGCCTCAAGCCACAGGGCTGAACCACTCGGGCCGCCCGCCGACTGCCGGGTCCCCGGTCCCGATAGATCGAACACGGCCTTGCCGGCAGCATCGGTCTTGGCCACAACCCCCTGCGGTTGAAGTGTGATCGAGACTCCCGCCAACGGCTCGCCGCTGGCAAGGTCCGTCGCCATGGCCACGAGTTGCCGGCTGTCAACATAGGCATCCAGCGCCAGTTCAGTCGACTGCACCCACACCGGATAGTTCTCGATGTCCCACGGCAACAGGGCCGGCCGCACCAGCACCAGTGCCAAGTGGCCCTTGCCGTTCCGCAGCCAAGGTTGAAGGTCCAGCGCCGTGATTGTCAAGCCTTCGGCCGAAGTCTCAAGGTGCAGGGTTTGGTCAATGATCGGCTCCCGATCGAGAATGCGATCCGCTCCGTCCGGGAACTCCCAAAGGAACTCCCCGACCGCCAGGAACTGCGGCCAGTCGGCCGGCTCCACCCGATAGCCCAGCAGACGTACCCGGGGGACATTGGCCGAAATGATTTGGAACTGTCCACCGGTGTCCGGCGGCAGGACTTCCATAACTTGCGGACTGTAAAGAAACCGGCCCTGTTCCCCCACACGTATCCGGGCCGTTTGCGGCTTGGACAGGGTCTGCCCGAATGTATCCCGCAGTCCGGGCAGGAACGTCAGGGTGTAGATGGTGTTGGCCCGAGTTTGGCCACTGATGGTCATGCTGCCCCAGCCAGCCTCCACCAAACCTCCCGGCAACGGCGGATCCACCTGGATCAGATCGGCTGTCACGGACTGCGCATCAAGTTCGTGGTTGAACCAAACATGGAACGGCTCTCCCGGCCGGCACGAGCAGTACACATCCTCAAGCCGAAACTCGCCGCGCGTCCCGAATGAGAATCGCTGAATCTGTGTGGTCGGCAAGGGGCCCTCGGCCGAGGGCGCGAGAGTCTGCAGGGCCACGGTGATGGTGGTTCCGGCCGGAAGCGGTTGCCGCGGCTGCAGGACCAGGGTCCGGTTGTCCGGGTAATGCTCCAGCAATCGCCGAACGCCGTCGGGCAGCGCGTGCAGGTGGGGCCGCAGAACCGTGAACTCGAGTTCACGCCCTCCCGCCAGGAGGTTCAGGTAGGGAGTCAACTTGGCCGCATCGATCGCCTGGTTGAAGCCCAGGGCGATGGGTGTGTCCAGCCGTCCCGGGTTGCGCTCGCTGTCTCCAGGCCAAACCTCAAGCAACTTCAACGGCTCGGTTTCGAATTCCCAGACAAACTCCGATTCCAGTTGCGTACCCGTCACATCCTCGACCGTGTCCGGAACCCGAACGGTGTACCGGGTCGCGCCCGGCATGCGCCCCTTGGGCTGAAACAGCAGGGTTTGCGTGCCCAGCCACATCCACTCGCCTTCCGGCTGGGGAGTTAGTTCGACCGGGAGATCCTGGTCCGCAACCACCGCCTGGCTCGAAATCGGGACCATGGGGCGGGAGAAGGTCAGCGACACGTTGGGGGAAAGGGCTACCTCCCCTTCCGGAGCGTACCGCAGGACGGACAGCGACTCAGCAACCGATGCAGGCCGCTCGGCTGCTCCCTCGGGCGGAAACAGGGACGGACGGACGCCGGAATGAGCCGGTGGTTCGCGCCGCTCCGTCGGCAGCAGTACCTCTGCCGCCATGTCCGTGTCCACAACCAGGACAGGCAGGGAATCCAGAGCCTGCAGAAGTTCCGATTCCGAAAGCTGCACGGCTGCCACCGGCCTGGGCTGGGCCTGCGCGCCTGCGCCCCCGTGTTCGGACACCGACACGCGCAAGCCCGTGTCCAAATCCCGACCACCAAAGTCCTCCTGGATGCGCACCTCCAGTTCCGTATTCACCGGACTGGCCTGTGGTTCCACCACAACGGACGAATAGGCCACATCTCCCGTCCCGCGGCCGTCGGTTTGACAGGCCGCCAAGCACAAGGCCAACAGACCCACAACGACCAGCAGCCAACCGTTGCGCACGGCAGTGGACCGAATCAGATGGGTGGATGTGGACGGACGGCCCATTGACATTGGTCAAACCTCTTCTTGGCAGGGCCGCTATTGTCTGCTATTCCGACAGGACCATTACGTCAAACCTTGCAATCGTGGCCTCTTCATCTTCCAGGATCAACGGCAACAGGTCGAGACCTTCGGTCGCCACGCCCACGATATGAATGTCGTCCAACTGGTCGCCGAAGGCATTGCCCACCGTGAGGAACAACACTCCACCATAAACCTCCCGGACTTTCGTGCGGTCGGACACGTATCCCAACAGTCCGGTCTCCTTCGGTTCTCCGCTGTACTGCTCAAAAGGCAGCGTGTATCCGACATTAGCCGTGGACCCGTCCAAGGATCCCAAGATCAGAAGACCTATGTCGGGGTTGCGGAGGAACTCAAGACCATCGAAATAGCCCAAGTTGGCCAGTACCATCAGGTTGTTGACGCCGTTGGGGGCGATCTGCGGGAACAGCTCGAACGTAATGGGGCCAAGAGTGGTCTCCAGCACGGCGATCAACTTGTCGTCCGGCTCAATGACCATGTCGGGCGCGGTGTTGTAGATCCCGCTCCGTTCCAGGGGCTCAAGGTCCGCAAGCGTCCTGGCATCCCCGGCTGCGGGCATCACCGGTGCACTGACCGTTGGGGTGGGTACGGGCGTGGGCGTGGGCAGAGGAGGAGGCAGCAAACTCTCGGTGCCTTGGAATATGCGGATGCGCTCCAGCATGTCGCCCGGCTGCCCGGACGACTGGGGATCGCGCACCGCGATGCCGAGCAGGACATCCATGCCTTCCACAATCTTGCCGAAGATGGTGTGCCGTTGATTCAGGTGCGGGGTTTCCACGTGCGTCAGGAAAAATTGGCTGCCGTTGGTGCCGGGCCCCGCATTGGCCATGGCCAGAAGGCCGGGTTCGTCAAACCCGAGGTTTGCGATGAACTCGTCCTCAAACCGGTACCCGGGGCCTCCCCTGCCGGTACCGGACGGATCACCGGCCTGGGCCATAAAGTTCGGAATGACGCGGTGGAAGGTTGTGCCGTCGTAGAAGCCCGACCGCGCGAGGTAGACGAAATTGTTGACCGTTATCGGTGTGCGGTCGGCAAACAGTTCCACGGTAATGTCGCCCTTGGCGGTTTCGAGAACAGCGAAGTAGACCCCGCTCTCCTCAATGACAAACGGCGGCGGTTCATCGAACATGCCGTCGCGGTCCGCCGGTTCCTGGGGCATGTCCAAGGGGATCGTGGGCAATTCGGTGCCCAGGTCCAGTTCCGCAGCAGCCGGCGGCGGCTCGGGAGTCACCGCGGCCTCCGCGTCCGGGGTGACCTCGGGAGTGGGGGCCGCATCGTCGGCGGTCCTGTCACCACGGCCACAGGCGGCCAGCACCATGGCGGCACACAACACACAGGCAAGAAAAGGCAGCAGGTTTCTCATGTTTCGAATTGGCTTGGTGGACCGATGCAACGGTGTTGGATTGGCAGTGGCCGGGCCCACCCGACGATGCGGGGACAGACAGACCGCCCTTCGCACCGCCGGATGGGCAAACCAGCCCTCAGGCGGCGGCCGGTTGCTCGAAGACCTCTACGCCGTTGATCAGATCTCCCGGCACGCGGCTGCGTTGCGGGTCGCGGATCGATATGGAGTTGACCACATCCATGCCGGCCACAACCTCGCCGAAGATCGTGTGCTTGTGATCCAGCCAGTTGCACGGCACGAAGGTGATGAAGAACTGGCTGCCGTTGGTCCGGGGCCCCGCATTGGCCATGGCCAGCAGGCCCGGCCGGTCGAAGACCAGCGAGTCGTGGAACTCGTCCTTGAAGCGGTAGCCGGGACCTCCGGTTCCGGTTCCGGTCGGATCACCGCCCTGGGCCATGAAGTCGGCGATGACACGGTGGAACATGGTTCCGTCGTAGAAGCCGGAACGGGACAGGTGGATGAAATTGTTGACGGTGACCGGTGCTTCCGCGGCAAACATGCGAATGGCGATGTCGCCCTTGTCCGTCTTGAGGACGCAGTGGTAGACGGCGGAAGTGTCGATGGCCGGTTCGGGTTCGGCCCTGAAGTGATTCTGCCTGGCCCGGGGGCTGGCGGGAACACCGGTGTCGAGTGCGGGCAGCAAGGTGCCATAGTCTGATTGGTTAGCCACGAATTCTCCTTGTGCCTGAAGCGGCATTAAACGAAACAACAAATTTGGTGATCGGCCGGAGTCAACCGCCGGCCGGTTGCGCATGGGCCGCATGCGCCTTGGCAAGGTAGTCGTCAAGCTCCCGGTGGGCCTCCGCCTGTGCATTTTGATTGCGGCTGCGGCCGCAGTCGGGTACCAGCACCACCTGTTCGCGGGCCCGCGTCAGACCAACATACAGGAGCCGCAGCCGTTCCGACACATAGGCCGCGCAGTTGTTGACGGTGGCGACCCCGGGCATGAACCCGTCCAGGCGTTGGTCCAGGGCATGGTCGACCACGGCCATCAGCTCGGCCGGCAGATCCCATTGGTCCTTGACGTAGTACAACCTTGACATGAACTGGTCGGTTTCGGGGTCCGCGGGAAACGCATAGTTGTTGAGTCCGAGCAGGAACACCCGGTCCCACTCAAGGCCCTTGGCCCCATGCATGGTACACACGGTGACCGTCCCCGACTCCGCCTTGTAGGTGCCGGCCTCGTCCGGCAGTTCAATCCTCTCCGCGCCGGAGGCAACCCGCCTCAACAGGGATGAGCAACTCGTGAAATCGTGGTGGCGCTCGCGGGCCATGTGCTCGCCAAGATGCCCGGCCAGGCAGTAGCAGACCGCCAGCTCAAACGGGGTTGCGAACAAATCCTGCGCCGCCAACAACACGAATTCGTCCGGGGGCAGCGACACCGCATCCAGCCACCGGCGGACCGCGGCCTGCAAATCCCCAGCCGCTTGGCTGGCCTCCGGCGACACGTCGAACCCCTCGGGCTCCAATGCAAGCCAGGCATCGAATGCGGTGGGGCCCTCCCCGACCTCCTCGATGCCCGGAACCTCTTCCGGCTCCACCACAGACTCCGTTTCCGCCAGCTCCGGTTCCGGTGCGTAGGCGGCCTGCCACACGGCTTCCAGGGCCGCGAGGTTCGGGGCGACCACCAGGTCCAGGCTATGGGCCACGGTTTCGATGAGTATGCGGCGCGCATCGGAAATCCGGACCAGGGAATCATCCACGGGTACCGCACGGGCACGGAGTGCCTCGACCACCTGGTTGGCCTGCCGCTGCGTGGGCACGAGAACGGCCCAAGAGTACGTGTCCGCCCCCGGGCGGCGCAATCGATCCCGGATCAGATCCGCCATCCGCTCGCAGGTATCGTCCCACACCGCGGGTTGACGGCCCACCGGCAGATAGCTGCAGGCCTGTGGTGCATAGCCCTGGGGATTCGGCTGGGGATCATCCGCATCGGTCGGTGCAATCAGCGGCAGCTCCAAGGGATCCACTTCGGCAAAGGGACGGTAGAACTCGCGGGACCAAGTGATCCAATGATTGGCGGCATCCAGAATCGGACGCGCACACCGGCCGGACTGGGGAAGTTCGTAGCGTCGGGTCTCCGCCCGCGCTAGGAAGGCAGGCAGCAGTTTGGCATCGGCGCCGGTAAAGGTCGTGCTGATCGACTGGTTGGGGTCCCCGACGCGGACCCAGTTGCCCTGCCCGCTCGTCAGGCAACCGATGATGCGCTCCTGCAGGCGATTGCTGTCCTGGGCCTCGTCCTCCAGGACAAACGGCCACTTTTGCTCCAGGCGGCTGCACAGCTCGGGATCCTGCTCCAGGGCCTCCACGGCCAGACGCAGAAGGTCCGTGTAGTCCACCGCGTCCAGATCCCGCAGCTGGCGCTGGTAGGAGGCGTACAGGTCCAGCATCAAGGACCAGACCACCTGGTCCCCCCGGTCCTGCAACACCGAGGCCAGCCGCTCCGGTGTCAGGGAACGCAGCTTGAATTCCCTGAAGAGCGTGTAGATCCAACCTTCAAGGTCGCGCCGGAACCGTCTGAACAGCTTGGCGTTGTCGACACGGTGGGGTTGTTCGAACAGCACGGCGGCCAAGGCCTTGGCCCGCTGCGTTTCATCACCAATGAACGACCGGATGAACCCCTGGGTCTCATGGTCGTCCAGCACTCGGAAATCGGCACCCAATCCCACAGAGCCCGGCCGGTCGCGCACAATGCGGTTGGCCAGGGAATGCAGGGTGCAGACGGTATAGCCCAGACCGGGAGTCCGGCTGCCCATGGCCGCCCGATACTCTCGAATGCGCTGCCGAATGTTGGCCGCGGCGGATCGGGCGAACGTCACGACCAGCACCTCGGCGGAACCGGCGTCGGGATCGCGCGCCAGGTCGCCAATCAGCTTGCAGGCCAGCAGGCTCAGCGTGAAGGTCTTGCCGCTGCCGGGCACGGCACTGATGCCGGCCGGCCCGCCGCCATAGCGCAGGACCGCTTTTTGCCCGGCGCGCAACCGGACGCCGTCGGGCGGTATGAAATCCAGAACTGCCTCGTGCAGGTGCGATGGCGGACGGCCCGCGCCCGCGGGATGGCGGCGGATTAGGACTGCCCGTCCCGGAAGTCTCCCAACACGCGCAGGACTCCTGCCAGCTTGCCTTCGGCATCCAGACAGGCATGCTGGTAGATCACATCGGCCTCTCGGCCGTCTTCCAGGTGCAGGCGCATCACCCGATGCCGCTCAAGTTCCACAAAGGCCTTGCCGGTATTCAGCCGACGCGTGCTGTAGCTGACCCGGATTGGATCTTCGTCGTAGGTCTTGAACACCGAGATCCGTGTTTCGTCCAGGGTCGCAATCTCCGCGTCGTTCAGGTAGAGGGTTCCTTTCAAGCGAGTGCTCCCGGATGGCGTGAACGGCAGGTCTCAACAGCAGGCGATTCTAGCAAAGCACGGTGATGACGGTGGCCCTGAGGCGGCTCACCCGAGCCGTTCCTACCCGCCGGTGGCCTCACACACCGCTTGTATAGCCCCCGCACGGGCCATGTGATGCAGCAAGCGGCGAAAAGCCCGGACCGCTGTTTGCAAAGCGGTACAGGGGACCTTCTGCCATGGCTACGTCCCACAGGACCTTGGACACATCGATACCCGTGACCACCACTGTCTGACCTCTCTGCGTACCATGCCGGTATCTTTGTCCTCCACACTTGTAGATGCGGGCCTGGTGCCCTTGTATCAGTTCGGCGCGACAGCGATCGTGAGAGGGATGCCCTACGGTGTTGCGGTGCCGTGCCGAACCGTAGTCTCTGCCGTACCCAGTAGCTCACGGCGCGCCCCTCTCACCCAACCCCACAGATTCCTAATCTGTGGGTCCAATTCAACATGCAAGTTGCTGTCAGTATCAGGAGCGGAGTATGGGGTCGCAGCGGGGGCATGTGGACAAGTCGTCGAGGGTCTGCGGAGTGTCGGCTATGGCGAGTTGGCGCGCGCCGTCGATCTGGATCTGGATATCGGGGGCTTCCGCATGGGATACCGGCAGGGCCTGGCGATGGTGGCCAGCGGCGGGTTTGAGGGCGAGGGGGATCAGGGGCTCGGGGTCGGCCAGGGTGCTTTCGAGGAACTGGCGGATCAGGTCATTGATGGGTTTGGGGTAGGGCTCGCGGTGATTGCGCTTTGGGGGGATCTCGCAGAAGGCTATGTGGTGCGCGCCGTTGATCCGGATCCGGATCTTGTGGCCGTTCTCCCTTTGGAGGTCGATGGTCGACCAAGTGAGGTCATCGCCTGGCAGGATAGCCAGGATCATCAAGTCGTGGGGTACTTCCGGGAAACCGGCCAGATCGTCGAGACAGGAATCGAGCCAATGCGGGACTTCCTCTTTGAGGTGGTCGATCCAAATTTGTTCGGGGTTCATGGATTAGGTGCGGGCTGAGTCAGTGGGGTTGATAGGGATAAGTAAAGCTCCCATCCGCATCTTTGTACAACAATGAAGCGACCCGGTGGTCAGGTCCATCTCTTGGCGGCTCCGGTCCGGGAGGCAGAAAAAGCATGGCAGTTATCCTGTATTGACTGTCAAAACAGTACCGGGAGCCAACCATACTCCTTCCGTCCGCGTTCTATTCCCATGCCCAGTGCATCACCAAGCACCTGCCCCATCTGCATCCCAGCCAGATCCAGGGCTAGGCCTTGGGTCGAGGTGGACGAAACCTGGTTACCCATCAACGGTACCAAGCACCCAGTGGCCGTGGTCCTGGGAACGCAAGGCGAACAGCTAGACCTCCTGAGCAGCCCCGATTTCGACTGGGGCGGCTGGTTCCCGGGCCTGGAGAAGCGCGGTGTGGGGCATGACGACTGATGACGACCCGGTCTACAGCCCGACCCTGAAGGCGACGGGTTTGGGCCAACAACCGCGCACCATGGGACGGCACATTCGGGCCTCGACCAGGACGACCTGGCCCACCTGGATCGGGTCCTGCTGCCGATCCGGCAACGGCAGGCCCCATCGTGCTAGCGCTCTGGGAGGCGGTGCTGCAGGGCCGCGTGCGCCTGCGGCCGGAGGTGCGGATACAGCTGGACACCTCGTGGAATGCTGGCAGGACCTGTTGCGCAGCCAATGGAACCCCTTACGCGGGGGGCTGAAGACCGAAACTGGTACCTTCGTGCGCCTGATGGCCGTGGCATGACCTGAAGTCCGCGCACTGAACCGGCCCCACACGGACGATGCCGAGGACAGTCCAGAACCCATGTCAACGAGATTAAAACAGTGCCCGATCTGACGGGATACTTCACAAGCGGGGCAACCAAGCTACAATCCCCGGGCGGAATGGCGGAGGTGGCCGTTTCGGATGCCAAAATTGGAGGGTTGCATGGACACGCCCTACTGGAAACCTGCACATGAGTTGCTCAGCGAGACCGATACGCGACATACGGCGTTGCGCGGTGTGATGCAGGCCCGACCCAGCCTAGCAGTGGCAAGTTGTGCTGGGGAACAGCAGGAATTGGCCGAGGCACTTGACCAGCAACTGGTCGTTGCACTGCGCTACTTGGCCCGTTGTGCACCCGGTGTGGACCGTACGCGATTTAGAGTGTCCTCAGCATGGCAGGCTTCCTACTCACTGAAGCACCGCGCGGAGCGGGCGGTTGGCGGATATGTCAGCCGGGGAGCGTTCGTGGCAATGGCATTGGCGATTGGTTGCAAGGTGAAGGATGCTCAGGATGTCCAGTGCGCATTTTTGTACTTGGACCTGCCGCGGGACTGTACCAGTTGCAAAGGGCTTGCCGTCGTGCCGCCAATCTCCTGCACCGACGATCTCTTTTGTACTGCCTGCTTGGACAAACCATTCCTGTGTCCGCTGATGCCCGGTGCTTTCTGGACATGGGTTGTGCGACGCAGGCGTCACGCCAATCCTCGCGGCGACTTCATAGCCGACACGCAGGAGGAGTGGGTTGCAGGACGTAACCCGGACGCCACACTATCCGAACGAGCTTGGTCAAATGCTGTGGCGGCAGACGAATACCGGAAACTAGCCCGCACTTGGTGCAGGGAAACGGGGTGGCAACCGGATGGCAGGTACAGGGGACCGGAAGCGTTCATCGAATCCGAACACGGAGACATGTCATGAACGAAGCGCACCAGCGCGAGTTGGCTCTACCTCGAGTGTGGGGCAACACAGCAAGGGAGGCTGGTATGTTCAGGTTCGGGAAAGAACACCGCGTGCATGTCAGTTTGATCAAGCTGAGGTCCAACAAAACCATCCACAGGGAAGCCAAGAAATCTGTTCGGGTTCAGGATTTTCACAAATGGGTCAAGAAGGCTCAAATCGAGCCTTATGAGCCAGAGCCTTTTGTTCACGTCGATTCTGTTCTGCACGAATGTCAAGGCTTCCAGACAGGTGTGGTATCTGAGGTTTCTTGGCTTGGGGGTGTACATTGCAACGACCACACCTACTCTTGGACCACCGATTCGTCCGGGCGCGTGGTGGGTTTGGCGGATGTCATAAACATCCCTTTCGATGAAGCCCTCCATGAACTTGGCAAGGCGGTCAATGCCTATTGCAAGGAAACCGGACTCCAAGGTTTGGACCAAGGCACATGGACGCAGGATCGCTTCAGATGTTGGCGTCCACGAATCAAGAAGAACATTGCTGGCAAATGGGAGCAGGGGGTGGATCTCCACTTCGATTCATGGGACATGCCCAGTCTTGCCGATGGAGCGCACTCCATTTTTGTTCCCCTGCCCCTGAAGCGGTCCGATCCGCCCGTCAACCGCCAGCAGGTGGGTTGGTTTGGTTGGTTGAACCTTCTGGTGAGATTGGCACTTGAGTTGCGAGAGTGGGTTGAATTTCTATGTGAATGGTTCGATTCGGTTCTGTCGCGTTTTGCTCCTGTACGGCAGAAGCAAAACAGCAACGGCGCGGTGCTGTAGAGTAGCGCCTTGCCGCACCGCAAGGTAGTGGTGGCAAGTCCCGCAGCTCTGGCCACAGTTCCCGTTGAGTGCGTATCACAGGTGGAGCAACCAAGTATATAATCTACTTGCGTTTGCCCTGCCCAGACACGGACCATCAGTCCTGACAATCGTTACATGAAATAAAATTGGTATCAATATGGATTTTCTTTCTGACCTCGGCCAGGCAATCGTCTCTGAATTCAACCAACAAGGTGTTTCTTTCCCCCAGCATGCTGACATAACTCACTTGGCTAGCCGCTATTTCGAAATGCGAATCCGTAGGATCGAACCTGTTTCCCGCAGAGTCCGGTTTTCAAACGAGATTCACCATTCGCTGGGAGACCTCGTCCGCAGTCCAAACCCAGACCCGAAACGCAAGGCAAGAGCATTAGAAGCGTGGCGGACGGTTTTCCATCTCCGACACATCTTTGAAAGCGGTGGAACCGTGATTCCATACCTATCTGAGCGAGTCAACAATACAGAAGAAGGCGACGGGCTGTTGTGGGACTACGCGATACATCATCTGCATCTCAGTCGCAACGTTGGCAAAAATGGTTTCGTTGAGAGGTCGGATTGGCTGCTCTTCGCGATTGTAGCGGACCAAGACACCTTTTTTGTGGACGTGAGATCCCATGCGGATCCCAAACAGTTGCAATGGGTACGACAAGATCTATTGACCATTATTCACAATAACTGGCCTGAATTGACGGAAAACCACGTACTGCACAGTGTAACGGGCGATACGGTAACCGATACTGAAAAACGAGAACTTCGGCGGAAAAACACAAATCTGGTTCATGAAATTGGGGGCCATGCCATCGCCCCGCTCGGAGGGGGTACTACGGCTGATGGGCACAGCATGTTGTGTAGGTTATTGGCCGATAAGTTGCTACACGAATTGGAGCAGCAACAACGACTACTCGATAACCGCACTGATGAATTGCATGCGATATTCGTAGAAAATGGGATGAAGAAGGATGCCCAAATGGAGTTTAGGTTAGCTCACAAAAGGGACTTAAATGTATCTGAAGACAAGGTCACGGACATGTGTTCACAGGATTGTTTCAGTAGAAGCCTTTGGCAAATCGGCTTCGCGATCATTGAAAACAATACACATGCCCTAGTGGTTGTCTGACCGTGGCACCAAGTTCGGACGGGGACCTACGGACCGATGCGGTCCGATCACTGGACAAGGGACCTCGGACCCGGGAGCGCCTCGGTGGCGGGGTCCGGCAATGGGCACGGGCAGGGTTTCAGGTGGAAGGTGATAGGAAGTGCAGATTACCAGCCAGATCGGGACTCGGCTGCACCGTCCACCCTTGCCGGGCCCGACCACACTCTTAATTCACACAGGAAAGTGCCCTTGTCAAGCCGTGGCCCTGACTCCAAGGGGGAACCGTGGGACTGGGTACGTGAGTAGGCCCGGTTTTGACCAGGTAGCTGGTTTCGAATCTTGGAACGGCGCGGCACTCGGGCTGACCACCAACGATGATCCCGTCTATTCCCTCGCCTTGGACACGACGGACCTGGAACGCTGAAAGTGCGTAGTCTCAGGCCGCGCTGTGGCAGGAGGTGGCTCAGGCGCGAGTGCGTCTGGACCCGGAGGTGCGCAAGCGGCTGTGGCACCTAGTGGCCCGGGGGAACGATCTGGTGCGTAGCCAACACCACCCCAGGGTTTCCGCCACCACTAACCGGCTGGAAGGCTGGTTTGGCCGCCTCAAAGCCCGGGCCCGCCTCACACGGGGGCTGAAGACCGAGTCTGGTGCGCTCAACTTCGTGGGCCTGATGGCTCGCGCCATGGCCTGAAGCGGCTCCTGGACCCCGCGTCCACCAGGCGCCACAGGACTTCCCGCCACCAATATCAACGAGAATGAAACAGTGCCCACTCTCGGTTTGCCCAAGGCTGCAGCCATGTCCCAGAAAGTGAAAGCGCATCATATCGTCCCCCATTCCGACGGAGGCTGGAGTGTCAAAAAGCCGGGCGGCCGCATCTCACCGGCCACTTCAACATCAAGCGGGAAGCCGTCGCTGCCGGCAGGCGGTTCCGACCGACCCTGTACGCGGACGCGCGGCGGATGCCCGCGCCGGGCGGCCGGAGGATGCCGCACCTTCCAGCTACCAAGGCAAAGATCTCCACATCCCAACACCACGCCGGTGCAGGTCGCCCGGACGCTGCTACGCGCCTCCCCAGACCTACACCCGGAGACCAGGGAGCCTATGGGAAACTGACCGTGAACGCATGCGGAAGTCGCCTCCGGCGATCACTGACCTGCCCTGCTTCAAGTTCCAGACAGGGCTGAAAATGGCGGGAAAGCCACCGACAGGCTGGGCACTTCCCTTTCCTGTAGCTGTGCTGCGCTCGATGAGCTCGAGACATGCTGGTAGGGGAAAGTCTGGCTTGTTGCAGGAATCAAAACGTTCAGTCCAGGCAACCCCAAGCCGTGTCCGGGGTACAGTACACCTGGACGACCAAAGGAGTCATTTCCCCTTATGAACAACAACCGCCCCCTTCATCAGTCCAGCCTTGACCTGTGGCCCGGCGAGACCACCGCCGGACAGGTCTTGGAACGCATCCGCACACAAAGCCGCGATGAGACGGAGAAGGGCCGCTGGTTCGAGAATCTGGTGAAGCAGATGATCCTGAATCGACCCGAAATGGAAGTGGCGGAGGTACACCGCTGGTCCGAGTGGCCGGACCGGGAGGATCTGACCGGTCTGGACGGACGCGACCTGGGCACGGACCTGGTGGCTCGCCTGCAGGACGGATCGTGGGTGGCTGTCCAGTGCAAATGCCACGCACGCGAGCACCGGGTGCCCAAGGCGGAGATCGACTCCTTCCTTTCCCATTCGCAGCGCGAACCGTTCGCGTTGCGCTGGGTGATCGCCACCAGTCTCTGGAGCAGTGCCGCGGAGGTTCTGCTGGAGACCCCGGACCGCCCCGTACGCCGCTTCGACTTCATGGACTGGACCCACGAAATCGTGGCGGAGACGGCCGCCAAGCGGCCCGTGCGTCGGCCCTGGGCCCTGCAGGCAACCGCCATCGCGGATGTGGTGGAGGGCTTGCGGAACCATGAACGCGGGCGCCTCGTGATGGCCTGTGGCACGGGCAAGACATTCGTTGCGTTGCGCGTTGCGGAACAGATCGTGCCCGACGGCGGTGCAATTCTCTTTCTGGCACCCAGCATCGCGCTGGTCTCGCAGGCCCGGCGGGAATGGCTGCGCCACACGAACCGCCCCCTCGACAGCCGGGTGATCTGCTCGGACAACACGGCCGGGGGACGCAACGAGGACGAGGATGTCCGTATTTCGGAACTGGAGTGTCCGGTCACCACGGACCCGGCGGTGATTGCCGCCGCGCTCGCCACCGCGGAGCGGACACGGGTGGTCTTCTGCACCTACCAGTCGTTGCAGCAGGTGTCGTTGGCACAGCGAAGGCACGGCGCGCCAGCCTTCGATTTGACCATAGCGGACGAGGCGCACCGCACCACCGGCATCGATAGTACAGGAACCTCCGACAACGGCCTCTTTGCGGAGGACCACTTTGCCGCCTTCCAGGGCGTGCACCACGCTGACCTGCTTGCCAGCAACAGGCGGCTCTACATGACCGCCACCCCGCGCATCTACACGGCGGCTTCCAAGGCCCGTCGCCGTCAGGAGGGGTACACGGTCGTGGACATGTCCGACAGCTTTGCCTACGGCCCGGAACTGCACCGTCTCTCCTTTGCCCGTGCCGTGGAGCACGACATGCTCTCGGACTACCGGGTGATCGTGTTGGGAGTTCGCGATTCCGCGGTGACGCCCGGTTTGCGGCAACAACTGGTGGCCCTGGGCGAGGAACAGGAGGTTCGACAGGGCCGCAAGCGAGGAAAGTTCATAGTCAAGGCCAGCGACATGATGCGCGTGCTCGGTACTTCCCTTGCCATCAACGGGGTTACCGAGGGCGATGATCTAGAGAAACCGACCCGTCTGCTGCGCACTCTGGGTTTCGCCAACAGCATCAAGAGTTCCCGTTTCTATACCGAGGCGCTGGACCAGCCGCTGGTCAAGCGCATCACCACCATCCGCAAGCGGAAGCAGGACGGAGACGCGGGCGCGGCCCTGCCCTTGGAAGTGCGCCATTTGGACGCCTCCCACAGTGCACTGGAACGGAATGCCGCCCTGCGTGAACTGGCGAACGCCAGCGTGGAGCGCAGGGCACAGATGGTCTGCAATGTCAGGCTGTTCACCGAAGGCGTGGACGTGCCCTCGTTGGATGCCGTGGTCTTCATGGAGCCGCGCGACAGCCAGGTCGATGTTGTCCAGGCCGTGGGCCGCGTCATGCGCAAGGCCCCGGGCAAGCGGTTTGGCTACATCGTGATCCCGATTGCCATTGAGCCGGGCCAGGAACTCGCCGACGCCCTGGAGCAAGGTGCGGAAGGTTACGCTGCGGTGGGACGCGTGTTGCGCGCCCTGCAAGCCCATGACGGCCGGCTGGCCGAGGAACCCCTGAAATTCCTGCAGGTGTATGAGACGGGTGGCAACGGAAAGGTTGACGGCGAGGAATGGGAACAGGCCACCTTGGACATTGAGCAGGCCAGCGAAGGCATTTTCGCCAAGGTGGTCAACGCGTCCGGGCTGGGTCGCCCCGGCCTGTTGGTCTCCCAGGAGATCGAGGCCGCGGTCAAGAATGCCGCTGCGGTTCTGGTCGAGGCGGAACTGGAACGGGACCTGGCGGAAGTCCTGGGTCTGGCTGTGGACACGGACGGCGGAGCGCGGGGCGTGTGCACCATCGCGGCCCTCCTGCTGACGAACGCCTGCCTGCTGCACCGCCGCCTGTGCGATGTGCCGCACATGGGGGGCCTGGCCGACCTCAACGCGGTGGGCGGCTCACAGGACCCGCGTTCGGTTCTGACAGGGGCCTGGCACGCGATCCTCAGGCGGGACTACGCCCCTGTGTTCGAACCGGCTCTGGCCGTGATGGAGACCCTGCCCTTCAACCGCGTTGTGATGGACGCGGTTCGCAGCTTGGCCGAGTGCGCCAACCGGCTGGCGGATTCACTGAGCGAGTTGGGCTACGACCACGCGGGACCGCTTTACCACCGCATCCTGGGCAGCGCCAAGAGTGACGGGGCCTTCTACACCAACAATGTTTCGGCGGTACTTCTGGCAAGGCTGGCTTTGTCCGCTGATCTTGTGGACTGGTCCAATCCGACGGCTGTTGCCCAACTGCGGGTCATCGACCCCGCTTGCGGTACGGGAACCTTGCTGATGGGGGCACTCCAAGCAATCAAAGCACGGGTTGCCGCCTCAAGAGAATTGGGCGCGACGAACCAGGCAGATCTACACCGCGTGTTGGTCGAGCAGGTGCTGTGTGGCCTCGACATCAACCGTCACGGGGTGCAACTGGCTGCCTGCAACCTAACCCTTGGCGCACCAACCGTGGACTATAAGCGCATGAACCTGATGACGATGAGACATGGCCCCCAGTCGGATAGTTCGGTTGCAGCCGGTTCGCTGGAAATCCTGCGCGCGGCCGGAGCACAAGCCGCGGAGGAGAACCCACTATTGGAACACGTCCAGCCGCTACGTACCTTGCAGGACTTGCAAGCAGAACAAGTGAACAGGACTGAGGGAAAAGGCTTTCCATTGCGGGACTTGGACGTGGTAATAATGAATCCGCCGTTCACGGACAACCGTAAGCGGGGCCGTAAGTACAGCAAGGCTGCCGTCAAGCAGATGCAGGCCCATGAACTGGGGATCCGGGACGAGGTGCAGCGGCGGGACTATCTCGCGGGCAATCTGATAAACGCCAACAGCATCGCAACCTATTTTTCGCCCTTGGCCGACGTAATGCTGAATGGAAACCGGGGAACGCTCGCAAAGGTGGTGCCGGTCACCGCGGCCACAGGCAGTGCCGGGTTAGATGAGCGTCGTTTCTTGGCAGAAAGGTTCCATATCGAGCGCGTAGTAACTACACATGACCCCAAGCGAATCAACTTCTCAGAAAACACGGCCATCCACGAATGCTTGGTTATCTGTCGGCGGTACACCGGCGCAACGAGACAAACTCCTACGGAGTTTGTCTCGTTGCGCCGAATGCCTAGCAGCGCCGAAGAAGCAGTACAAGCAGCAGAGGCGATCGCCAACGGAGCACTTGGTGAGTGGGGTAATGCTTGCCTGTGGCCAGCGGAGCTGGTCCAAAACGGTGACTGGACGCCGACACAATGGTTCGATGGCGGATTGGCCGCCGTTGTAAAGACAATCGAAACAAGCAACCAGCTACAACCGATAAAGCGCCTTGCACACCTTGCCCCGGAGGGCCGAGGTGTGCAAGGCGCTTTCGAAATTTCTGAGAACTGGGAGGAAGGGTGTGTCCCTGGATTCCATTCCGTCAGCAGCAAGTTGCGTACAACCTTGGAAGGAGAACCGGATGTTTGGTACCGGCCAAGACTAGGCAAGGAGCATCTGGCACGGCGTCATTGGCAAAAACGGAGCCATCTCCTGGTTGCTATGCGACACGATACTGTTGCTGGCCGGCTAACTGCCACTTGGAGTCCGACAGCCTCCTTGGGTTGGTGGGTACCGGTGAGCATTCACGACCATGACATGGGCAAGGCATTGACAGTCTGGTGGAATTCTACCCCTACGAAACTCATGCTGTTCAACCGCCGAGCCAAGAAACTCACCTACCCGATGTGGCAGGTCGCGCACTTGCGCGAAATTCGTATACCCAAACCAGACAACCCCGGTTGGGATGCTTTGCGCGCTGCCTACGACTTGGTGTGCCACGAGGAAATCCTACCTATGAAACAGGCGATGGAAGACTCTACGCGGGAGATCATCGACGCGGCCGCCGCCGAGGTGTTGGGCTTGGAAGAGGAAGTCGTGGCCGATTGGCGGCTACGCCTGAGTCGGGAACCGACGGTTACAAACCGGCCGGCACCTGAATAGCATGGCTCATCCCACTGGATATAGGGCCGTAAGAGGCTATGTTCTTATCCAGCCTTCATCGTTCGGCATCACAGCCCCACAGATAGGGCCCTTCACCGTCCGTCCAACTCTCAGGGAGTTGAGTTGCGGGGAGAAGTACAGTCGGCACGGATCTCCCGCCAAGTCGGGGACGGGGAGCAGGGGACATGGCGTGTTTTACCAAGTACTTGTCGGCATCCATCCAACAATGCGGTTTCCATGATACAGTGCCCCGTGGCCGTAATTATGGCCGCGTTCCAAGCTAGGGTACCCATGACCTCTTCGTCGCCCAAGTCGTTGAGTTTTGTCCACACGGCCGTGGCCGTGAGCCAGACCGGGGATGATTTACTGAAGAGACTGTCCGATCCGAAGCTTTCCGGGGAACTGTCCGTGGCTATGCCCATTCTCACAGGCCTGCTGCTGGTGTTCGGGATTGAAACGGGCTTCAAGGCCCTGCTGGAGGACGTGGAGGGAACACTGATTACCAAGAAATCAGGGCTTCGTGTCCATAACCTGACTACGCTGTGGGACGCGTTGTCTCCCGACACCCAACAAGCCGTGCAGGATCGTGTATTTGCCCACTGCACGCTGCAGAATACCGAGGTTCCGCGGGTAGCTGGCCTCTTGGAGTGGCACCAAGGCAGCTTCGAGAACTGGCGCTATTGGGAGCCGACGAGGTACACGGACGCCGACGGGACGGTGCGGAAGACGGGGGGCACGGTGGACATCGACATCCTGGGGGGCGTGTTGCGGGTGGTAGTCGAGGTCCACATGGCCGCGTGCGGGTCCCCGTACACCACAATACCCGAGCCGCGGCCCGAACAGCTTCCGGAGGAGTTGGCCCGGGCTGCCTACCGCTACCGCCAACTGGCATACCCCGACGATCCCCGGTCAGCGTTGACGTTTGCCGACTGGTACGCCGAAAACGTCGACACCGTAACCCTGCCCCGCCAGCCACTAGGATTGACCGCATAAAACGTGGTTCAGCAGCACGCACAAACTATTGGATATAAGCCCCAAGCGATAACCCAAACCAGTTTTCGAGGTTGAGGTGGACCAAGTTTCTCCCCTAGAACTTGGTCCGCATCCAATCATCAAACGACTGGCCGGACTCCACCCCATCGATGTGAACCATCTTCTGGTAGTAGTAGGCGGCCCGCCATATGCCGTCATCAGACGTTTCGGTTTGCGGATCGGAATGAGATTGGGAGACTTCGTCGACTGCGGCGTTGCCGCAAAACTGCGTATAGGTGTCAATGAGGGCCTGCAGTACAACCGCCAGGCTTCCGGGGACCGCCATGAACGAGACTTTTCTCTCGACATCAGCATCGTCAATGTAGGTGGTCGGATCTCCGTATCGCCAGTTCACGAAGCTATTGCGATGCCACTGCAGGAGTCCCCTCACCGAGATCTTATTCAGATTGGGGTTGGCGGCACAGAGGGCCTCCACGCGCTGGTTCACGGCATTCTACATGTCTTCTGGGAGATAGTCATCCCACAGCTTGGGCAGGTCGTGAATCTTCTTGAAGGAGATCTCCAACCCCTGCAGGATGGCCTTGATTCCCACTTCGATGCCGAACACGTAGATGAGGCTTTGCGGGACGATCAGACCTGTCTTCATGTCCGGGCTCGTCCCAGGGTCCTGGACGCGGTGGTGCAGGGCGTTTCCGGCCATCAGCATACCCACAGCCATGTGGATGTGAGGCAGGTTCGGTTTCGGTGTTTTCGACGACATGGGCGGGGATCTTCTTGGGGTGAAGGAGCGCAGATTAGCACGCGCGCCTTCAATTTGGGAGTTGTCCAGCTACTGTGGGATTGGCGAATTATCATCACAGACCTGTTGGGTCCCCGCTTCACGGCCCTCTTGTCCCGTCCCGCCACTTGTGCCGTCCGATGTCGAGTCACAGTGATTCTTCAAGAACTCTTCGGGTGCCATGACAATCAAATCCAGGCGCTTGTGTAGTTCACCGGCCAGTCTCAGAACCGGCTTGTCCCACGTCAGAAACACGTCCCTGTTGGCCAGATGGTGACCGTGGAGGTGATCCCAGTCGCGGTGGTCCGGAATCTTGGGATCGGTCGGTGTTCTTCGTCGGTTGCAAATTGAGGACTCGACCTCCAAGAAGCGTTCGCAGGGAAGCCGGTCCACACCCAAGCGCCAAGAGCCCAACCTAGTGACCGAGCCGATTTCCACCACATCCAGTTTGTCGAGTTCTTCCTTAAGTCTGCTGGCCCAAGGGTCATCGGGGATGTCAGCATGGATGCGACTTGTAACCGCCAGATCGACCCGTCCGTTCCGATTCAACTCCAGCAGGTCCTGCACACATGAAGCCTTGGCCTGGTTTCGCCAATGCTCCCAAAGGAGGTTCGTGTCAAGGGTAAGAGTGGTTGGAGTTGAGGTTTCACTGGTTGCTGGCATCATATTGGAAATCTCGTTGCGCTACTGGGCCCTATCAACATCCTTACGAAATGGAGGCTGTCTCCAAGCAGACGGGTTGCGGCCCGTCAGGGTGCGGTCGCGGACGGCCCCTGTCACTGAAAATGGCGGCTGTCAGCCATTGGCTAAGCTCCTTCCCGATGGCGGCTCGGAGGTTCCGGTCCATCTCTGTAGTAACGGATGTGGACGCCATTTGTATGTCGTCTACTCGTGTTGTATTTCATGCTTGCCGGGCAGCCTGCACGATGTGGGCTATGGCCCGGTCCACATCCTTTTTATGGGCAAAAATCCCGCTTCCGTCCGGCTTGATCATACCCGCGTCCTGTAGCAGGCCTGAGCTGCCCGCCGCTTCCAGAGCCGCGGCACGGATGAACCTTGCCAGCCGATCCCAGGAATCATTGGTCTGGGTCCAAGTCATGTGGCACCCAGCCAGGATGCGGAACCATGTGGCATTGAACACAAACGATACCCCCCGCAAGGCCGGCACGGCCTTACCCGGCATGGTACCGTTGAGCAATCCGGCATATTCTTCCCGGCAGGCGGGCAGGAATTCATCTGCCCATGCCCTGCCCTTGGAGTACAGGACTGCCCTCTCCTGACTGCTCATGGACCTGCGTGCCTTGAGGGATGGTTGGCGAGAATTCCCGTACTCCAAGACCTTCAGAAAGGCCGCCAACTGGTTAATGGCCAGGACGCACTCGCTGGAACGGGGCACATAGGATCGCTCCATTTCCACCCTGCCCTTCAGCAGGCGGCTTTGGCAGGCCAGTTGCACTGCCGCGGAATTGAACGCGTCCCGTTGATCAAAACGGGCAACGGTAAACGGCTCGATGGGTTTGGTCTGCGATGCGTCGACGAACATCTGGCGCAAACTGGCAAGGTTGGACTCCGCGTACAGAAGCACGGGTAACGAGGCTGTCCGGAGAGCGTCCGGTACATTCCCTCCGTCGAGTTGACCGGTCAGTTCCGCGAACAGGTCCTGAATGGCCCGCCGACGGTGCTGTCCGTCGAAGATTTTCAGGGTGTTGGCGCGATTGACCTTGAGGCGCAAAATGCCGAACTGGACTCCGGACTCCGTCAGGGTTTCCACCCTCTCGAAGTCAACGGCATCCGGAGCCACGCCCAACATCAGGGAGCCAAGCAACCAATCGCACTGCTCCCGAAGGTACTCTTGTATGCGTCGGGCATGGGCGGGCGTAAGTTTGCGGTTAGCATCCACAATCACGGCATCGTCCACCCTTGCGGGCAACATGCTGTCCAGCGTCTCGAGGTCCAGCACAAAGTAGTAGGCATCCCAGCCGCCCTGCTTGAATTTGTGGGCCGGCCTCTCCAAACTGTACCGTTGGCGGGTCGGGGGCAGGTTCATGCAATACCCTCCTCGGACGAATTGGCGGTTGGTGCCGTGTCGGCTTGGTTGACGAGGTAGTCGACCGCACGCTGCCAGTCCTGTCGCCGGCCACTGGGGGCAAGGCGGCCCTCCGGCATCAGACCGGTCTTGACCGGGACACTGTGGGGGTCGTCTGCCTGGAAACTGGAATCCCGAATGCTCTCGGCCAACGTGTTCCAGTGCCCCCGCTCCTCGCTGCCATGCCCCCGCATCCACTCAAAGTAGCACCCGGCAAAAACCCTGATGTGGGTGGCGTTGAACACCAGCGTCTCCTTTCTAAGCTCCGGGATTTCGGCCTGATCTAAGTTGCCTGCCGTCAGATCGTTGTATTCGTCCCGGGCGGACGGCATGAAGTCGTCCGCCCACTCCATACCCCGCTCGCACAGGTCGTCCACATCCAGCAAGGCGGACTTCCGCAGGGCGGCGACCTTCGGGGATATGCCCAGTTCCGCCGCCTTGACGGCATTGGCAAGTTGGTTGATCGCAACGATGCACTCGCTGGAACGGGGCACCATGGCCCTCTCCATTTCGACACGTCCGCCGAACAATTCACTGTAGCGTGCCAGATACTTGGCCGCCAGGTTGAACGGATCCCGCTCGTCGAATCTGGTCACGGCGTTTTTCTCGACGGGCCTTGTGCGGGCCGCATCGGCAAACATCTGGCGGAGGGCCTCCATGTTCCCTTCAACATACAGCATAACCGGCACGGCGGCCTGCAACAGCCGGTCATGGCATTCGGAGCCGTGGAATAGCATATCGCCATGCAAGTCACTCAAGAGTTCTCTGATGGCCCGCCGACGATGCTGACCATCGAACATCTTCAGCGAGTCGGTGTGCCGGGGATGCAGTGTCAGGTAGCCGACCGACGACGTGCTGGCATCGGGCACGAACTCAACGGCTTCCGGGCCAATGCCCAGCATGAGCGGTCCCAACAGCCAATTGCCCTGTTCCGCCAAGTAGTTCCGAATGTTCGTGGCATGCGACTTCGTAAGGGGGCGGTTGGCTCCCTGCACAAGTCGGTCATCAACCCGCTCCGGGAGCAGCTTGTCCAACGTGGCAAGGTCCATGGCAAAGGCAAACACTGTCCGGCTACCTTGATGAAACCTGTGGGCAGGTGTCTTGAACGAAGGTGCGGTCATGGGAGCTCACGGCGATGTCGGTATGGACGCAAAGGCAACATGGTACACGCGTTGTTTTGGATCGCGAACGCGGACCATGCCGCAATCAACACCGAACGCGTCAACAAATAACGAATCCAGATCGCGGAGGACTGTCATGAACACCAAGACCCAGCTTATCGAACTCATTAGGGGAATTGAGGCGGTTGTGACGAACGAGGGCACGATGAACATCATCGAGACCAAGGAGGATCTTGACGAACGCATCCGCCAAGTGGACGGCATGGGGGGACTGGCCGGCCTATCCGGGGATGAACTCCGCTGGGGCCAAGACGTAATGGACAAGGCATACGAGATAGTGAAACTGTTCACCCGGTTTGAACTCGCGCACTTCACGGCGGGCACCACCGCCACCATACTGGCGTACATGGCATCGGGGAAGACACTCAAAGCCACCTCCGAAAAGGAGTTCCAAAACCATCTTGACACCGCGAACCTGCTGCAACCGGGCGCCGACAGCAGGCTGATGCCCGAAAGAAGGCTGGTCAAGTGGTACCTCAGCACAGTCGCTCAAATCCCGGCGCTGATGTTCCACCAAGCCATCGAGGAAGGCCTGAAGTGCCTTATCTACAACGACCGACCGGCAAAGCGGCCGGGACGCAAAGAGGGACGCAAGGACGGCGGCCATGAACTGGAAAAACTGCTGCAGACATTGACGAAACTGAACTCGCGCCGGGTTGCCGAAATCGAGACCGTGCACGTGCAACGGTTCCAAGGTACTCCCATGTGGAGTGCAGAACGCAGAACCGTCAGGGACATCCTGTGCCTGAACAAGGGCCTGTACCAGGATGCGCGGTACAACAGCCAGGTGTGGGACCGGGCCGCGACCTCCGGCGAGATCAGGGATCCTGATGATCTGGCGATGGCGGCAGAGTCCGTCTATGTCGTGGTGCGGGACCTTTACATGACGGAACACCGCGAGTTCCTGGACAGACTGGAACTGGGACGTCTGAACTCGGAGAATTCATACCTGAAACCGCCGACTAGCCCGTGAACAAAGCCGCGCCGGATGTTGACGACTGATTTCCGCCGACCTGCGTCAGGATTCCCTTGCCGGGACTTCAAGGTACTGCGCAGGGCAACCGATGGACGGAACCTCGGAACAGGGTCTTGGGGGCGTACTGGGGGCGTCCCATGCGCCGGGACGCAGAAAATCAAGCACCCGTTCTTCCTATTTCCCGCGTGCCGTCAGGGAGCCAAACCTTTCGCTCTACTCCACCACGCCGGGCACCACCCCGTGCATGTGGATAGGGGTACGGATACGGAACCGTCGGCCCGGGAAGCCAAACCGCCTCCCTTCGCCCATGCCTTATTTCCGCAGGCCGGGATAGTCGCCCATTGTCATCTCCTCCGGTGGAAACGGAGGGCCAAGAATGGACTTTGATTCTTCGCCATTGCCCACAACTACGCGAACCATCCCGCGGGTGAGGTGGCAAAGGAAGTCCACGAACTGTGACAGGTTACCGCTGTCTGCCCGTTCCAAGGCATGGATGTAGCTCTTGCAGTTTTGGTTGGCCGCCGCAATCGGCAGGAAATCCTGCTTGATCAGATGCCAGTTCATCAAGGCTCGGCCTGTCCGCCCGTTGCCGTCGGCGAAGGGATGGATTTGGACAAACCTGTGGTGCAGCCAAGCGGCACAAAGGATTGGGTGCGCACTGTCCGAGTAGACCTCGTACTACTCAACGAGCGAAGCGATCTCACTATCCACCTGTTCCGGAGGGGCGTACTGGTGGATCTTCCCGTCGGGCCGTGTGGGGTTGTTGGGCCACACCTTGAACTCGCCCTTGAGAAGAGGGCGATGCACACGTTGGCCAAGACTGTCCACGGCCAAATGCGTGTCTTGATGGGCCGTGATGCAGGCGTGCAGCTCCCGTATGGAGTAAGGGGACATGGGACACCCATCGCGAATGTATCCGTGCACCAACTCCACGGAGGCTTCATGGTCTTTGAGAATCGATAGCAAAAGATCAGGGTCGATGTCGGTGTGTTCATCCCGAATCACGTTTTGGACAAACCCATGCTCCAACAACGTGGTGACTGTGCCGCGATGAATGGTATAGAGACCTTCGATCACGCCGGTCTCAATCGACCACAGCCGTTCCAGCCTCTTGATTCCCCTCAACAATCGCTGCTGCACATCGGGCCGCGCCCGAAACTTGTCCCACCGCTCACGCCACGCGCCCAGAAAGCCGAAGTCGTGTTGGACTTCGGCTTTGGTCAGGGGTTTGATCGGTTCCCACGTGTGTCCCACGGCACGCTTACTCGGAGAAGGTCCACTTTGCTCACATTCCCTTGTGGACGCGTTCTCGGTCAGCTTGAGTTGCATCTCAGGGTTCCCGTTGCGTAGCAGTTGCCATTCTACGGGAGCTTATATCCAATAGTTGACAGCCGCCGCACATCCGGGTCTCGCAGTGGTACTGCACCGTCGGCGTGAAGATGCTCTGCTCGGCACCGGCGAAGGCTGCGCCCACGTTCCGGTGGAAGGTACACTGGTTGCGCTTCAGGGCCAGCACGTAGTCGGCCCCCGCGGCCTGCAGGTCCTGCACGATGGCCTTCCAGCAGTCCGGTGGCATCGATCGTGACGATAGCCCCATTCAGAACAAGGCTGTCGAGCAGGCGGATGGCTGTGATCTCGTTGCTTTTGGCTTCGCACAGCTCTTGGACTAGAGTCAGACCTTCCCGCACCAGAAAGGCATCGACCATGTGCAGAGTCCGCGTGCCTGTGGCTAAGGTCGCCCGATCGGTACGCAATCTTGCCGTCCAGAGCCAGGATCAGCTCCCGCAGGCCGGGCAGGCTGGTCCCGTCCAACAACAGCAGGGCAGCCTTCATGGCTGACCGGTGCGGACTACACCGTACTGCATCAATCCCAAGATACAGCGGATTTGTTGCATGCAGGTTGGACGAGGGCAACAGCCGGAACCGATCTCGGACAGCCCCGATTCACCTCCGTCCCCCGACTTTCCGGTTGCCCTATCAGTCCAACAGTTCATACCCCTGTTCGAGCATCCAGACCCTGATGATACTTGACCAGGGTTCCTTGCGCGAAGACAGGCGCAATAATATTTTTATCAGCATCTCTTGGGAAAAGCGGTGGTCGGAAACTGAAACCTCTTCCAGGTACGACAGTTTTTCCACTACTGCAACTCTATTCAATATGTGGTGATATCCATTTAAATCAAGATGTGTGATCATCGTGGCAGCTCGGGTATGGCGCTCCGGGCTCAATCCCGATCGAGGACGTATTGTTCCATCCACGGTATCAAACGTGAAGTAGGCCTCGGGTCGCTCGTTTTTGGAGTCTGCACACGGATCCACATAACCCGACGGGGGCCACTTGTCTCCCTTGGCTCGGTTGCAGGTCGGACAGGAGAAGATCCAGTTTGACCACTGATACACCTGTGCCGGAAACCGCCTCACAGGATGAAAGTGATCAACCTCCCCTTTGGTTCGTTCCTCACAATAGCCGCAGAGATTCCCAAAAACCTTACGTAGCGTCTCGCGAAAATCTCGCCAACGAGCATCATTCGGTCGGCTTCCCTTGCCATCCCGGTAACGGTGAAGCCATCCAGCGGTGTACTGCGTTCGGATGGCCTCAAGACCGTCTGGTTCAGGACCGCGATCTACCCAGTGCATTTGGTCAAGGATACTACTCTACGACGTATCTGAAGAAGCTAGGTGGGAATCGGCGATGACTTGTCGCAACACGTCTTCGAAGTGATCCAACTGACTGGACAACGGGCCCCGCACCAGGTCTTGGCTCACGGTTTGTTTCAACTTTTCCAGTTCTTTGGCTTCTGCGTCATTGAGATTTTGTGCCAATTGCAGGGTCCGGAGCCTTGTCAATTGCCTTTCCGTCTCGCAATCGGTTGGGTCCGACACGCCCAGGAAATGCCGCAGGATCTCATCCGCGGTCCATCCCACAACATCCTCTTCGTTGGTTGACGTTGTCACGCGTCCGTCTTCGCCTCGCTGTAGAAGTTGTACTTGTCCGGCCTTGAGGCCTGCCAACATGAGAGGTGAATGGGTTGAACAGAAAATTTGCAAGCGAGGAAGATGATGCGTCAGGGCGGGAATGATCCGGCGTTGCCATGAAGGATGTAGATGGGCATCAATTTCGTCCACTATCAGGATACCCGGCTTGTCCTCCAGATCCTCGGGGTAATCATAGTATTCTGCATACCCGATGATCAGGTGGGCCAGCCACTGGATGATCGACTGGGTACCTTGACTTAGCGTGTTGAGCGGCACTGGCCCATCAATTGTATCGAACTGGGGATAGAACCCTTCATCATCTTCACTTACACCGGTGAATATAACCGGGAATCCTTCAGTAATTGTGGAAGCTGTCTCACTGATCTTTTTCATCACGCTTCTGAATACCGGTTGACCTGCCGACAAGAATCGGTAATCCTGTTCAATAATTTTCTGAATGACGGCTTTATCACTGACCAAGGTAGCATCTGTCGAAGCCAAGGCGCGCCGCTTGCGGAGTTCAGGACGGTCAACCGGTTCCCGTCGCCAGCCTGCACGCCTTAACACTTTCGCCAATTCCATCCAATCTGCCGTATCGTCCGAGAGGGAGTTTGGGGCATCCAATTGGTCCCAGATCTGGTTGCCCGGGTTCTCCTGCCGTGCAAGTCTGGGTCCGGTTGATCTGAAGTCGGTGCTTCTACGCAAGGCCGGTATGAACTTGCTAAAACCAATGTGCCGGAGGTTGTCTTCATATCCTTCCCATCTTTGGCTGTTCCAAAAATCTGAACCAAACGTAACCGAAAGCCGGCCTTCCAGCGACTTGACAGCAGAGCTTGATAATTGCAATCGGAATGTTGCATCGTGATCGCGATGCAGCAGTTTGAGAGGGAAAGTAAACGGATAGACTGTTGTGTCGCCCAGTGCCCACAGGGCAGACGATTTCCCGGAGTTGTTGGGTCCGGTGAAGACATTGACTTGGGAGTCAAACTCAAACTCGATCTCGTCAAACGGGCCGACATTCGTGATACGGAAGCTTTGGATTGTCATGGGGCACCTCCTTGTACAACGAACCTGGACTGTGGCTGAACTCCCTCCTTGTCATTGTAACCAAGGTATGGGCAACCGTACATTCAGATCGGGAAACGGTGTGGTTGCAGTGTCGTTGACGTTGGTGCGGGCCCGTTATTGGCGGCCGTCGGCCCCTGATGCCGTTGCTGGCTGTCCGCCGGGCGAGCTTGGTTGGCATACGTGGCAACTGTGACGGCCCGCTTTCAAGATTTGTCGGGTGCGGATCCGGATTCCGGCACCGGTTTGGCAACTGTACCATGCCACCTGCTGCCGAACCGCGGACTTCACTCAATGGAGTGTGGTAGTCGATGGTGCATCCTCGGTTACGCCATCGGCAACTGGCGCGTCCCAATGCTGTCATTGCCCGTCACAACATCAAAATTCGCCAGACTCGATATGGAATGTCCCCGGCGAATGGCGATGGACCTGAGAGCAATGAGGATCGTCGTCCTCGATGAACAGGCAACCAGGAAAACGGTAGCGGCATCGGTCATGACGGAGATGCCCAAGTGGAACCAAGACCACCCATCCTACCCATGGTCAGCACCACCCGAATTAGCCTTCGATTGCCCTGCGCAAGCGCACCAGATCACCCAGTGGTACTCCGAGGCGGGCCACGCGTGCCACCAGTTCCAGGCGGTGGGCCCGAAGATCGGCATCCTCGGCCATCACCATCACCTCGTCGAAGAACGTCGCGATCGGTTCGACCATACCGCCCATGGCGGCTCGAAATCCGGCCACCGAAGGCGGCCGGCCAGCCAGGGCGGCCTCGGCCCCGATCAACGCCTCCAACAACGACCGGTCGGCGGCGGCAACCGCCGCAGGCTCGGGACCCGCGGCGATGATCGTCTCCACAGCCTCCGGGAACTCGGCCGTCCATGGAGGCAGGCCCACCGGTTCAGCCGACCAATCCTCGTCCTTGGGCAGAATCCGGACACAGCGGCTGTAAGCCTCCAACTCCCTGTGCCAGGCAGGATCCGCCGCGGCTGCGGCCAATTCCTGCGCCATGCGGAACCGGAACACCGGATCCGGCCAGGGACTCGCCATGACCGCGTCCACCACGTCTGTCGGCAGGCCGTTTTCCTGCATCGCCACCCGTAGGCGCCGCTGTATGAACGCGAGAACATCCGTTGCCAGTCCCTCCGGAACATCGATCGGCAGACGGGAACAGGCCAATTCAACCGCGGCTGCCAAGTCCAGACTCAAGTGCCTTGCCAACAGAATACTCACCAGACCGATTGCAAGCCGGCGCAAGCCGAAGGGATCGGCACTGCCGCGGGGCACAACCCCCGCCGCCATCAAACCTGTTAGGGAATCGAGTCGATCGGTCACCGCCAGCGCGACCCCGGGTGCGCTTTCCGGCACCGCGTCGTCGGCCTGCCTGGGCAGGTGGTGTTCCCGGATGGCGGTGCATACCGCATCCGGTTCGCCCGATGCACGGGCGTAGATTTCGCCCATGGTTCCCTGCAGGATCGTCATTTCGATCACCATGCTGGTGACCAGATCGCTCTTGCACAACCCTGCCGCCCGTTCGGCATGGCATAACTCTTCCGCGCCAAGCTCCAGCAGCCGGCCGATGTCCAGCACCAGCCCCTGCAGCCGCTCCACCTTCTCCAGCATGGAACCGAGGCGGGCATGGAACACAAGGGAACCGAGCCGGGAGGTTCGTTCCGCCAGTGGCGTAGCCAAGTCCCTCTCCACGAAGAAGGCGGCATCGCTGAACCGGGCGTTGATGACGCTTTCGTTGCCCGTCCGCACCAAATCCGGATCCTTGAGCGAAACGCCGTTCGCCACGGTCACGAACCTGGGCAGCAACGTGTCGGGCCGATCGATGGCATACAGCGGGAAGTACCGCTGGTGCTTGCGCATCACGGTAATCAGGACGGGCCCCGGCAGGTCCAGGAATTCCTCCGGAAATTCCCCCGAGACGGCCTGTGGCGCCTCCACCAGGTCCGTTACCTCATCCAGCAGATCGTCATCTGTCTCTAGGCGGCCACCGCAGGCCGCGGCCGCGGCCTGCGCCTGGCGCAGTACTTCGGCGCGGCGTTGCTCCCGATCCAGCACAATCCCACTGGTTGCCAGGTGGTCTTGCCAATCCCGCTGATTGGTCGCGGGCTCCATGCGAACCGCACCCGGGGTTTCCGCATCCCCAAGTTCCTGCCAGCGCGGTACCCGCGTTTCGGTGGCAGCAGTCAATTCGCCCCAAGTAAACGGTACCGGGGAGTCGCCCAACAACGCCAGCAGCCACCGCACCGGACGGATGAACTCCTTGCCGGAGCCGTCCCACCGCATGGCGCGGCCCCAACCGAATCCGTCCAAAACGGTACCCAGAATGTCCGGCAGAACCTCTCCAGCTTGTTTGCCCGCCTCCGTGCGCACGGCATAGACATGATCGCCCCGGACCTCCAACCGCGACACCGGCAGGCCTTGGCCGCGGGCAAACCCGACCGCCGCGCGCGTGGGGGCACCGTCGGAATCGAAGGCGATCTTGACCGACGGACCGCGCCGTTCCGTGGTTTGGGATGCCTGGGCCGGAGCCAGGTCCCGAACTTGGGCCACGAGCCTCCGTACGGTACCCGATACCTCCACGGCTCCGTGCGCCAGGCGCGCGGTCGCCAGCTGTTCGGCCAACAGGGTTTCGAGCTGGGCAATGCCGGAAGGCACCGCAGCCGCTGGCATCTCCTCCAACCCGATCTCAAAGAGCAGGTCGGCCGGTTCCTCCGGGAAGTTGGTGGCGGCCCGGCTGGCCGCCTGGACGGCGGCGCTCCCGTTCCCGTCCTCTTCGGGTGCCAGGAACGGGTACTCGTCCCGGAGCCGCTGTTCCACATACAGTTCGGCCACGCCGCGTGCCTGTCTGCGCATGCCGGCGAAGTACTGGGCCCGTTCCGTGACGCCGACGGCCCCCCGGCTGTCCAGCAGATTGAAGGTGTGGCTCTGCCGAATCACCCAGTCGTGGGCCGGATGCACCAAGCCCTGCTCAAGGCACCGGTCCGCCTCCGCCCGGTACAGGGCATTCATCTGGTGCAGCCGGTCGATGTCGGCGATGTCGAAGTTGTAGCGGCTGTGCTCAACCTCGTGCGTGCGGTACAGGTCCGCATAGCTGTGCCGGCCGTCCACATCGATGCTCCAGACCTCGCGGCGGCCCTGGAGGTACATGGTGATCCGCTCCAGCCCGTAGGTGATTTCCACGCTCACAGGATCCAGAACCTGGCCGCCGGCCTGCTGGAAGTAGGTGAACTGGGTGATTTCCTGTCCGTCCAGCCACACCTCCCAACCGAGGCCCCAGGCTCCCAGGGCCGGGGATTCCCAGTTGTCCTCGACAAACCGGATGTCGTGCCGGCTCAAATCCAGGCCCAGGGCCGCCAGGCTGGCCAGATACAGCTCCTGCGGATTGCCCGGATCGGGCTTCAGGATGACCTGGTACTGGGTATGCATCTGCATCCGGTTCGGATTCTCGGCATACCGGCCGTCGTCGGAGCGGAACGAGGGTTCCACATAGCCGACCCGCCACGGTTCGGGTCCCAGCACCCGCAGGAACGTCGCCGGGTTCATCGTGCCGGCCCCGACCTTTTCGCTGTGGGGGTGCCCAATCGTGCATCCCTGGCCGGCCCAGAACGTGTGCAGGCTCTGAATGACAGCCTGCAAGGAAAAGGCGTTGCTCACCGCTCACTCCAATGGAAACGCGTCGCCGGCCCGGTCAGAACACAAAGGTTCGCAGGGGCACCGGCACGAATGTCAAGACAAACACAAGCAGTACCGCGTATCCAATCCAGCGCCGTCTGACATCCAGTTCCGTGACCATGTCCAGTGTGACGGCGTGCGACGGTCCCATGACCAGGATGATCAGCCACAGCCAAACCAGCCAGCCGGTGTAGCCGATGTGTTCCAACGCCGGCAGGTAGGCCTGCAGCGGGGCAAATCCGGCGATGCCCAGGACGGCCAGCAACAGAAGCGTCCCGCGGAAAAAGTAACGGGCGTGCCCGCCGAACAGCGAAAACACCACGTGGCCGCCGTCCAGATTGCCCACCGGCAGCAGGTTGAGCCCGGTGGCCAACAGGCCAATCCAGGCCGCCATGGCCATCGGCCCCACGTGCACATCCAGGCCGGTGGTGAAATCCGGCAGCCACTCGTTGAACACCAGGTACTTGGCGCCCCAGTACAGGAGGCTGTTGCCCTCCAGCATGACCCGGCCGGAGATGGTGGACAGCTCGCTTGCCTGCAGGCCGACGAACAACAGCGGCACGGCCACGGCCAGACCCGCCAGGGGACCGGCCACCCCAACGTCGAACAACTGCCTCCGGTCGTCGATGGGCCCCCGCAGGCGAATGAACGCGCCGAGCGTGCCGAAGGCGAAGGGCACCGGAAGGAAATACGGCAGGCTGACCGGGATACCGTGGTGTCGGGCGGCGAAGAAATGGCCCAGTTCGTGGACGCCAAGAATGGCCAGCAGTGTGAGTGCAAACGGCCAGCCCTGAATCAGGTTGGCCGGGTTCAGGAGATCGGTCATTCCGGTCGCCCGGACATCGGGGCTGTACAGGCTCCCCACGAAGAAAGTCGTAAGAATGGTCAGAATGAACAGGACCAGGTTGATGATCGGATTGCCCGGCCTCGGTCCAGGAGGGGCGGCCACCAGCCTCAGCAGGACGGCCCCGGGCAGGGCAGCGACCCGGTCCGGCACCAGGAAGGGCAGCAGCTTCATGCGGCTGAAGGCTTCCCGCCAACCACCGAAGACTTCGTGGCTGGGACGGCGCAACCGACCCCGGATTTCGATTCCGGCGTCCGGAGTGCGGGGCGTCTGGACCGAGTGCACCTCCATGTCGATCTCAACTACGCGCCGGGTTTGGACCAGGTTGATTTCATCCTGGGTCCGGTCGAAGTCGTCGAACTCCGACGCGTCGCGGTAGCTGCGCGGCCGCGAATCGTCGGAGCGGGGGGACAGGGGATCCGACATGATGCAAAGATCAGTTGCGACCACCGGCCGGAGCTCGGTCAGGCAGCCGCCACCAGGCGTTGGACCAGCGCACGCGCCTCCGCCCTGAACACACCCAGCTGCTCCACGATCTCCAGGAGCGTCTCCTGCCATTCATCCCTGTTGCTCAGGGACACGTAGATGCCTTCCCGGCCCACGCGCCAGGGACGATAGGCAAGGTCGGCCACGGTCAAGTCCGCATTGATGACCCGATTCAGCATCGACTGGATGCGATGCCGGGCGTCCTCGAACCCGGTCCGGGGCTTGATCAGGATCTCCGGGTCGCGGGTGGAAATGGACTCGATGTCGGCCTCCTCGGCAGCACGCTTCAACCGGATTTGATACAGCAGGTTCTCGATCTCCTCCGGCACGGCGTCCACCCGTTGGCTGACAGAACCGAAGCGGTCAATCAACTCCCGCCGGAATTCGTTCTCGGCCTCGACGCTGGCCAGGCCCGCCACCCGGTGGTACAACTGGTACCGGGTGGCGCCGTCCTCAATGTACCAGTCCGGAATGTGGGCTGCCAGGGGCAGCAACAGGGTGACCGGATTGGCCAGGGGATCCTTGACGGATGGCTCCGCGCCGTTCAGCGAAGCACCCGTGTCCACATCCGGATCGGTCGATCCGGTGATGCGCAGGTTCTCCACGGCATTGGCCAACAGGCGCGAGTACAGATCCAGGCCAATGGTGCCCATGCTGCCGCTTTGCCGGGCCCCGAGGATCTCCCCGGCGCCGCGCAGCTGCAGATCGCTCATGGCAATCCGGAATCCGGCTCCCAGCTCGTTGCTGGATTCGACGATGTGGCGCAGCCGGGTGGCGGCGTTGAAGTTGAGGTCCTCCCGCTCCGTGAAAAGGAGATAGCAGTGGCCGCGGCGATGGGAACGCCCGACCCGGCCCCGCAGCTGGTAGAGCTGGGCCATGCCGAAGCGGTCCGCATGGTTGACGATCATCGTGTTGGCGTTGGGAATGTCCAGGCCATTCTCGATGATGGTGGTGCAAACCAGCACGTCGGTCTCCCCACGGGAGAAGTGGATCATGGCGTCCTCCAACTCATCCCCCTTCATGCTGCCGTGCGCCATGTCAATGACCGCCCCGGGCAGCAGGCGTGCGATCTCGTCCGCCAACTCCGTCAGGCCGCGGATGCGGTCCGTAACCACAAACGCCTGACCATCCCGCTTCAGTTCCCGCTCCAGGGCCCGCCGCACCAGCGTGCTGTCGTACGGGGCCATGATGGTGTGCACCGGCAACCGCTCCTCCGGCGGCGACGTGATGTAACTGATGTCCCTGATGCCGCTCAGCCCCATGTTCATCGTGCGCGGGATCGGCGTGGCAGACATGGTCAGAACGTTGACGGTGGGCTTGAGTTGCTTGATTTTTTCCTTTTGGCGAACGCCGAATCGCTGTTCCTCGTCGATGATCAGGAGACCCAGATCGCGGAACTTCACGTCCTTGGCCAGCAGGGCGTGGGTGCCCACCACAATGTCCACGGTCCCGGCCGCCATTTCGGCCTTGACCCGGCGCCGTTCCGCGGGCGAACGCAAGCGGCTCAGGACCTCGATGCGGACCGGCATGTCGCGCATCCGGTCGGTGAAGGTGGCATGGTGCTGGTGGGCCAGGACCGTGGTCGGCACCAGCACCGCCACCTGGCGGCTGTCCATCACCGTCTTGAAGGCCCCGCGCAGGGCCACTTCGGTCTTGCCAAACCCCACGTCCCCGACGATGAGGCGATCCATGTGGCGTTCGGATTCAAGATCCGCCTTGACATCGACCACGGCCTGCAGCTGATCGGGGGTCTCGTCGAAGGGAAAAGCCATCTCCAGGGCCGCCTGCATCGACTCGTCGGGTCCGGCCGCCCGACCGGTGGCAGTCTCCCGGTGGGCGTAGACCGCCAGCAGTTCCTCGGCAATCTCCTGAACTTCCTTGCGTACCTTGTCCCGCGCGGTGGACCACCGGCTGGACCCCAGCCGCGACAACACCGGGTCCTCGGGACCGACATACCGGCTGACGCGATCGGCCTGATGCACCGGCACCAACACCTTGTCCCCGGCCTGGTATTCGACCTGAATGTACTCCTGATGCACACCGCGCACGGCGCGGCTGGACAGACCGGCATAGGATCCGATGCCGAAGTCCACGTGCACCACCGGATCCCCAGGGTCCACTTCGGCAAAGAAACGTTCCGGAGTGTAGCCCTGGTGCCTGACCTGATGCCGCCGCCGATAGACCTTTTGCACGTCGAACAGTTCGGTGTCCGTCATCACCAGCAGCACGGGCGCGGCCCGATCGGGGTGGTGGAGGCTGAAGCCGCCCTGCAATGAACCTTCCATAATCCGAACCAGCCCCGGCACGGGTTCCCGACCCAGGCGGGCCACCGGCTCCGCCATCAGATCCGCGGCCTCGAGCATGTCCTGCACCTTGCCTCCCATCTGGGACACAATCAGGACGGCGGCATCCTCCTCCGCCAGGGCGCGGATGGTCTGGGGCCGCGCAGCCTGGGGATCCTGCTGGAGGTCCAGGGCCCGGCAGCACCGGCCCACCCCCTGAACTGCGCTGTCGCGCACGCCCTGCAGGTCCCCGTGACCCAGCAGCAGGGGCCGGTGGGCCTCCAGGCGCTCCAGCATGTCGTCGTAGGAGAACCGGCAGGAATCGAACCCGGCGGGCACATCCCCGCTTTGGAGCAGTTCGGAGCGCAATTCCGCCTGCTCGCGCTCCAGGGCCGCGACCGCCTGCTCGCAGGCAGCCCCGTCGTCAAGGATCAGCAGTCCCCCCGGATCCAGGTAGTCCAACAGGCAGGCGGGTTCCGCGTACAGATAGGGCAGGTACCACTCGATGCCGTCGAAGGTTTCCAGCTCAGCCAGTTTCCGGACCTCGGCAGCGATTTCCTCCTGGACGAACAGGGAGAGGGAGGGATCCTGCAACGGGCCGCGCTGCGACGGCGGCACGTCCATCAGCGCCGCGGCGTTGACGGTGCCGTCCGGCAATCCGACACGCTCCAGCAGCTCGCGCCCGTACCGCGCCAGCGCCTCGCTGGCCGGTCCGACCACCACCGTGTCCAGCTGCTCCGTGCTGCGCTGGCTCTGGGGATCGAACGCCCTGATGGTTTCGATTTCGTCCCCGAAAAAGTCCAGCCGCACGGGGGCCAGCAGGTTCGCCGGCCAGATGTCCAAGATGCTGCCGCGCTGCGCAAACGTACCCGCGCCGTCCACCATGTTGACTTTCGTGTAGCCCGCATCCACCCAGCGGCGCGCCGTGGCCGTTACGGGATGCGAGTCTCCGACGCGATAGGTGTGCAGCGAATGCAACAGGTCTCCCGGCGACAGCGTGACCTGCATGAGGGCTTCCACACTGCAGGTCACTAGACAGCCCCTGTCGCCGCGGCCCAGCAACGCGGACAGGGCGGTCAGCCTGCCCTGCCGCGTCTGGCCCGTCCAGGGAATCCGTTCGTAGGGGCGGGCATCCGGTTTGGGCAGATAGAGAATCCGGTTGGGCCAGTCGTTGCCGGACCCCAGCAGGGTCAGGATCTCCTGGCACAGCTGATGGGCCCGGTCATCATCGGGCGCGACGACCAGCAGGGGCCTTGGCAGGCGCTGCGCGCACAGGGCCAGAGCCAAGGAACGAGCTGTTTCGGGAACGCCCTGCGGAACCCCGGGAGCGCGCCAAGAGCCCGACTTGCCGTCGGGCAGGAGTGAATCGAGCCCCGGCCAGAACTCCGACCGGGGATTCGGTTGCGTCTCGGTCATGGCACTCCGTTGTACCTGTTCATGGCCTGCTCGAGGCCGTGCCTGAACCAGTATACGATCGCCTCTCCCACAAGGCTGCGCAACGGAACCACCGCCTCCTGTTCCGTGCCGGCGTTCCAGGGACGCAGCACGTAGGCCGTGGCATCCATGCGGCCGGGCGGACGTCCCACGCCGACGCTGAGCCGATGGAACTCTCGCGTGCCCAGCTGGGCAATCACGGACTCAACACCCCGATTGCCGCCGGAACCACCGCGCGCCCGCAATCGAATCCTGCCCAGCGGCAGGTCGAGATGATCGTGCACCACGAGCAGTTGCGACGGCTTGACCCGCTCCGCCTGCATCAGCCGCTGCACACTGAATCCGTTCAGGTTCATGTAGACCTGCGGTGTGGCAAGCAGGACGCTGGCCGAGTTCGGGACGTCTCCCTCCCCGGCCAACGGGGACATGTGCGTGTGCCAGACGCCCCAAACGGCCTTGTACGTCTTTTTGCGCCGGGGCACCTGGAGGTCGGCTGCCAACTGCGCAACACTCTCCAGGCCTATGCTGTGGGGGGTCCGGGCGTACTTGCGCCCGGGATTGCCCAGGCCGAACACCAGCCAGCGGCCAGCATCGGGCCGGACCGCCGACCCGCGTCCGAAAGTCATGTTTTCCGGCTGCCCAGGAACCAGACGGCGACGGATTTGACACCGAAATAGGCGAGGATGATCAAGGCCACGGTCAGGCCAAACCGCATGCCGCGCGCCAAATAGGCGGCCAGCGCGGCGGGCCGGGCCCGTGCGGCCAACTGGTCCAGCGACTGCCTCAGGGTTTGATCTTCTGCGGGTATGGTCGCGGCCGTCTCCGGTCCCTGGTCCGTCGTCTCCGCGGCGTCCGCCAGCGTGAACCGCACAATCGTCTCGGTCGGATCCCGGCCCTCGAACTGGGCCTCCAACCGAATCTCGTACTCGCCCGGCGGGTTGTCTCCTGCCCGCCATACCCCAAGCACCGATGCGTTCACTTCCTCCTGGCCGCCGTTGAAATAGATCTCGCGATCGTCTCCCGCCTCCCGCCAATAAAGGGCATAGCTTTGCAGGCCCGCGCCCTGGACCGTGCCCCTGACCTGCAAGTCGCCGGTCACGGTTTGGCCCTCACCGGGAGCGGTGATCGACACGGTGGCATCCGCCTGTGCGTATACGCGATTGCCGATGGCAAACGGATGTGCCACGGTCAGCAGAATGGCAACCCCAAGGCAGCAAGCGGCCGCGTACAGCGTGTGTACACACGCGGCCGGAAGGCGGGAGTTCACAAATCGACGCCCCCGTCAACGTTGCAGTTCCGTCTTCAACCAGGCCACCAGTATGGCCAAGTCTTCGTCGGAGACGAGGTTCGGGCCAAACTCGGGCATCAGATTGCCGGTCTGGTTGTCCGGATCGTCCTGGGCGACCCCGGCACGCACCAGCGCCTGCAGCTCCTGCTCCGACATGGCGCCCACCTTCTCGGAATCCAGCAAGGGCGGAGTCAACCCGGTAATGCCTTCGCCCTGTCCGCCATGGCAGGCGGCGCAATTGTCGGCAAACAGTACGGCACCGGACACCGACACCCCTGAACCGCCGTCACCGGCAGAGTCCCCTTCGCCGGCAGGCGTGGATTGCATCGATGTCGCGGGTACAACCGGTTCCGCTGCCCGGGACGCAGCCTCCGCAGCCGACTGTTGACTGCGCAGCATCAGAAACGTCGCCACGGCGATCAGGACCATGCCGCCAAACACCGCCGCGCTCCGGGGATCGAAGGTCAGTTGTACGGGGTCGCCATCGTCGGTCCCGGCTCCATTGAGATAGAGCACCATGCAGATGGCGATCAGCATGAAAGCCATCAGGGACAGCATCGGGATTGTCAGGATGCCAAACCAGTCGATATAGGGAATGGCGCAGGAGGGCCCCGTACCGCACGTGGTGGCAGACGAGAACCAGGAGGTCTTTTGCAACAGTACGTGGTAGGCCGCCACCGCCTGCCCAACCACCGCCGCCCCCAACACGAGCCAGGCCATAACGGCCACCCGGGTGATCAGGGCAAACCCCATGATCACGGCCAGCGGGTACATGAGAATCCGCTGGTACCAACAGAGCAGGCATGGCTCGAAGTGGCGGATTTCGCTGAAGTACAGGCTGCCGGCCACCGCCGTCACGGCCACCGCGCAACCTCCGAGGAGCGGCCAGGGCCACGCCCGGCCGCGCCGGACCTCGGCACTGTTTGTGGCCATGGCAGGGGTGTGTCCGGCCCGGCGTGTCCTCAAATCCGGAGTGGGACTATTCGACGGCAACCAAGGCGGCATTGACGGCGGCGCGAATGGCATCGTAGTTGGCCGCGTTGCCGCCAAACACCTCGTCGTTGATCAGGATGTGCGGGGTGCCTTGGGCTCCGTCGGCCACACCGGCCCGGACCGCCTGGTCCACCTTGTCCTGCGTTGCGACCAATCCGAAACACTCGACGAACTCCCGTTCGTTGACGCCCGCGTCGCGAGCCAGGGCCGTCAGATTCTCAATTTCGTAGCGGGCCGCGCCCCGTTCTCCGAAGAACAGGGTGTCGTGGTACTGCCAGAACCCGTTGGGATCGTCGGACAGGTCGATGATGCACTGGCCGGCCCGGGCCGCGTTGTACGAGGCCGGGGCAAAGATGTCAAGCGGGAAAAACATGTAAACGAGACGCAGGTCACCGGCCTCGATGAAATCCTCAATCAGCCGGGACTTCGCATTCCGGTTGAACTCGCCGCAATGGGGACACAGGAAGTCCTCGTAGGCCACCATGACCACCGGGGCGTCGGGACTCCCCAGTTCGTTGCCGTTGATCCACTCCGTCGGAATGTTGGCGTGTGCCTCGGACGATACCGGCGTGCGGCTGGTGACCACCACCAACACAATAATCCCGACCACCACGATCGAGGCCACACCGATGATCCACAGACCTATGCGGTTATTTCCCTTCATTGCGGATTCCGTTCCTGCCAGGGTCCCAGTTGTGTTCGGCTCTGCGCTTCCCAAGACATATTGTGCAGGAAAGCCGCCCCAGACACCGGAATTGACATCCTTTGGTCGTTGCATTGCCGTCTGCGCGGCCAGGCAGGCCGCATCCGGTTTCCGAAACTGTCAGGGATAGGCAAAGCGCTCAGCCACCGTATTGCGCGGGGGCTGGAACACCCGGTCGGCGGGTCTGCCACAGTGCCAGGCCCTTGACCTGGCTGGGATGCAGATGGAACAGATGCTTGTTGATGCAGTCGGCGCATGGATGGAATGTGGACCGAAGAAGCATGGTCGGCTTACGGTGTCGTTTTCGTCATCGATGCCGGATCGCCGACACCATACCTTTTCTGCATCCTTGACCTCTTTTCACCACCGGCTTGGTTTGACCTGCCCCGAGCAGGATTCCCGGGACGGGTTTCCGCAACCGGCAGCCGGTCCATCGGACTTTGCGCAGAAGTCCAGACCAAACGGTTGTACGATTGGACAACTTCCCAACCAAGTCAAAGGGCGAAAAGCACAATGCAGAAGCTGGGCGGATCGGTTGTCGTTGTCACGGGGGCCAGCCGCGGGGTGGGGGCGGCCGTGGCGGAGGCATTTGCGTCCCGCGGATGCCACGTGGTCCTGGCAGCCCGCACGCAGGAAGACATCGAAGCACTGGCGACGCGGCTCGCGGCGGACCATGGCGTGGAGACCATGGCCGTGGTCACCGATGTGACCAGGACCGACCAGGTCGATGAGTTGATGCGGTCGGCGTCCGAACGCCTGGGCGGCATCGACATCCTCGTAAACAACGCCGGCCTGGGTTCGTACACGTCCCTGGCGGACACGTCCGACGACGACATGTTCCATGTGATGGACGTCAACCTGTTCGGCGCCATACGCTGTCTGCGCGCCGCCGTGCCCCACATGCGGCGGCGGGGCGGCGGCCACGTCGTGAACATCGGCAGCATCGTCTCGTACATGGCGGTGCCCAGATACCGCAACATCTTCGCGGCCTCCCCCATCTACTGCGCTTCCAAGTTTGCGTTGCGGGCCGCCACGATTGCGGCCCGGGCGGAACTGCACAGCGACAATATCCACGTGATGCTGGCCGTGTTGGGGCCGACCCGGACGAGCTTCTTTCGGGCCGGGGCGGGGCAGGCACCCCCCGACGTCCTTAAGGCCGAGGATCGGGGCCGTCTGTCCTTCCTCGACGCGGCGCCCGACCAGGTGGCCCGGCAACTGGTGCACGCGGTCCAGAAGCAGGACCGGGAGGTGTACTTCACCCCGTTGAACTTCATCCTGGTCAAGCTGGCGGTGTGGGCACCCCACCTGTACGACCTGTTGCTGCGCCTCTGCTTTCTCCTGCTGGGACGACCCGAGGAAGCGCCGACGGCCAAGCGCGCTCCCTGGCAGGGAGCGCACTACCGGGAGTGGATTCCCTTTGCCGGACTGGTGGTGCTGGGCGGCTGGTGCCGTCGCCGCCTCAAGCGGTTGTGGAAGTAGGCAAGCCAATGCCGGGCTGTCAATCCGACTGCCGGGCCCGAGCGTAAATGGCCTCAACCAGCAGTGCCAGATCGCCGTTCCCGGACTGGTCCGCGGCGGGCGGAGGCCCAAGCCGATAGGCCGGTGCCACAGCGTTGTCCCTGTTCTCCACATGCCTGTGCAGCGACCGAATGGCGCGCATGTCGCCCCAGAACTCATCGTGCAAGTCCGCTTCGCGCCCGGACATCGCAGCCGCGCCTCCCGCATGCCTGCGCCCGGACTGCGCCTGTTGGAGATGGGCCATGAGCCCGGTCAGGTCATCCTGGTGAAGTCCCCGCAACCGAAACAGGACTAGGGGATCCTGTTCCAGCAGCCATCCCGTTTCGACCAGCACCGCCATGCACCAGGGGCAGGGGATCTGCTCCGAATGCGGAGCCACATTGAGTTGAAGCTCCTCCATGCCCGATGGCCAGAGCCCCCTCCCGCTGTCCGCCAGGAGGCTCAGGACATCCGCCGACATCCTTTGCCCGCCACGCTGGCCGGCTTCCAGAATGCGGTCCGCGTCCGCGTTCAGCGATTGGTACCAGTCCGCCACCGGGTATCGGGGCAATCCCGCCGTGACCGTAATCCGTCTCTGGGACTGGTGCCGCACCGTGGCCACAATTCGGTTTCCCTTGATGTCCAGGGACATGATTTCGACCGTGGCCGCGCATTGCCGGGCGAAGTTGCGCAGGCGCGGGTTGTCGGCAAACAGGGCACCGTCCCACCGCGCGTACCATTCCGCCGGACCACCGGACACCGGATCCCGGATCATTTCGAGGCGATCCGCGTTCATGGCAGGGCCGGCGGATCCGGATGACGCAAGGTCAGCAATTCGTACAGCTGGTCGTTGGACAGTTCGGTCAGCCACTCCGTGCCTGCACCCAGGATGTCGCGTGCCAGCTGTCCCTTCTGCCGAATCAAGCGGTCCACGTGTTCCTCGACCGTCCCGGCCATGATGTACCTGAACACCTGTACGCGCCTGGTTTGTCCAATCCGGTGGGCGCGGTCGGTCGCCTGGTCCTCGACCGCGGGATTCCACCACCGATCGAAGTGATACACCTGATTGGCAGCCGTCAGGTTGATGCCCACGCCCCCGGTCCTTACGCTCAGGACGAGCACGGGACAGGCCTGCCCGCCCTCCTGGAAGCGATCCACCATCTGCTGCCGGGTCCCGTGCGGCACGCGGCCGCTGATGAACTCGGGCGTAAAGCCCAGGCGCCGCGCGATGTGGGCCTGGAGAATTTGTCCCATGCGAACGAAGGTGGTGAACACCAGCACCTTGTTCCGGCCGTCAAGCGACTCCGTCAGCATTTCCGTAAAGCGATCCAACTTGCCGCTGCGGCCCCCGTACTCCGGATTGTCCGCAAGGGCCTCGTCCTCGTCCAGCAGGGCCGGATGGTTGGCGATCTTGCGCAGTTGGGTCATGAGGGCCAGAATCGAACCCCGCCTCCGCATGCCGTCCAGCTCGCGGATGTGCGGCAGGGAGGCCTCCACGGCCCGGGCATACTGGTCCGTCTGCTCGGACGACAGGTCGCAGATGACGTCGATCTCCTGTTTCTCGGGCAGATCGGAAATCACCTCGGGATCCGATTTCAGGCGACGGAGAACGAACGGCTGGACAATCCGCTGCAGCTGCCCCAGTTTTTCTCCGTTGTTCTCGCCTTCGATGGGCTGAATGAAGCGACGCTTGAAATCCTGCTGGGACCCCAGAAACGCTCCGTTCAGGAAATCCAGGATGCTCCAGATTTCCAACAGCCGGTTTTCAATCGGCGTACCGGTCAGGGCAAACCGGTGCCGGCAGCGCAGGCTGCGCACGGCCATGGTCTGTTTGGCGGACGGATTCTTGATGTTCTGGGCCTCGTCGAGCATCACGGTATGCCAATGGATGCGGCCCAGCACCGCCTGGTCCACGCGCGCCGTGCCATAGCTGGTCAGCACCACATCCGTTTCCCGCACCCTTGCGTACAGGTCCGCCTGCCGGGCGCGCCCGCCGCCATGGTGGAGCATGACCCGCAGGCCCGGGGCAAAGCGTTGCAATTCCCGCTTCCAGTTGCGCAGAACACTGGTCGGACAGATGAGCAGCCTCGGCCTGCGGCCTTCCGGCGACGGAGTCCGTTCCTGCTCCAGAAACAACGCGATGGCCTGGATGGTCTTGCCCAGTCCCATGTCGTCGGCCAGGCAGGCACCCAGTCCGATTTGGTGCAGATACCACAACCAGGCCAGGCCGCGCCGCTGATAGGGACGCAGCGTGCCCACGAAACCCGGCGGTTCGAACCGTTCCTCTTCCCGCGCCACGGACCGGATGCGCTGCCAAATGGTGCGCAACCGGTCGGGTACCGTTACCCCCGAGACCTCCAGGGCCTGGAACTCCCGGTAACCGCTTCCAAAACGGGCATAACGGCTCGTGTTCCCTGTTTCCCCATGCTCGTCGTCGGCTTGCTCCTGCATGATTTGCAGGGCCTGCAAAAGGCCCACGCGGCGGGATGCCCCCCGTGTGGCCAGAAGATGCCGTGCCGCCCTGATCTGACCCTGATTGACCTGCAGCCATTGTTCGTTCATGTACACCAGGGGCGAACCGGCCATGGCAATTTGGCTCAGGCCGGCGTCGTCCAGCGGGTCGCCGTCCACAGTCAAGGCATATCCGATTTCGTACTCTCCCAATGCCGCCTGTGCGGATGCTTCGTGCTCCTCGTCGACCTCCCGCACATCCAGGTGAATCTGAAGACGGCTCCGCTCGGCGTCGGTCCACCAAACCGGCAGATGAACCTGGAAGCCCGCGCCCATCAGGGCAGGTGCATCCTTGGTCAAAAACCGGTAGGCCTCTTCCCGACTCAGTTCAATGGCCCGGAGGCCGGGTTGCCGCACCAGGGGCCGCACGCAGGAACTGTGCCGACTGGCTGCCCGCAGCCCCGCAATCAAACGGGCTCCCATCAGCGGATCGGGATCCGCGCCGGTTGCATGGGCGCGGTGATCGCCATGGGAACCAATTCCACCGTTGAGCCGGTCGGCGGCCATCCCCTTCCGGCCTTCCGCAAGGCCGTCATGCCAGGCATGGGACAAACCCCACATGTCGTCCGCGGCCAATGCGACCTGCAACTGCCACGGTCCGTCCCCGTCCGCCTGGCCCGCGGCCTGCGGGTCCCGGAGTTCAAAGGCCAACGCGATGTCGCCGGATTGACCGCCGAACGCCCTGGACATCCACTCCTGCCACTCCCCCTGCATTTGGCGTCGCTGTTCCGGTTCGGCTTCCACGATCCCGTTGACCAACAGCCGACACCACCGATCCTGCGCTTCCACCGATCCCGACCCGGGGGAACCGGACACCTGTCGGAACCTGTCGTCCGAGCCCACGGCCGCCGCCACCGCCGTCATGCGTTCATGCACCACCGCATTGACAAAACTGTTCAATAGCGAAGCCGCATCCCGGTCTCCGGCCACATTGTCGGCAAAGGACAGGTTCACCCCCGGCATGCACCGGGCGAATTCCTGGAATCCCAGGTCCGATTCGCGGCCGTACCGCCACGGGCTCCATTGCACCTGCCACCCGCCTTGCACCGCTTGCAGGAATGGCACGGCCCGTCCGGCCTGCACCAGGGCCAAGGCATACTCTGCGGCCTGCCCCCAATAGCGCAGGTCCGATCCGGGCACGAAGTACCGGTTGAGCGCCGCGCCGGCCTGCTCCGTGTCGGGCCCGCCGGAGGACGAATCGGCGGCGAAGCCGAGAAGCCCGTTCAGGACCCTGAGCGCCGGATCGATGGCCAGGTCCAGGCCCAGGACACGGAATTCCTGCATGCCCGAGACATGCAGATTATGAGACCGGACGCCATTGTCCGGTACAGGCAGGCGCGCTGCCCTCTTGGCCAAGGGCAAGTCGCCCTGCGCAATGTCGGCCAGAAGGCTGCGGAGCCTATGGCGCAACACGGCGGGCGCCACCAAACCCGGATGCACCGGAACCCGGGAACCCCGGTGGCGGCGCTTGCGCGCCGGCGCGCGGGAACTCCGATCCGGTCGACTGGGTTCCTGCCGGCCGGCGGGGGGGGATTCGGCCCACAAAAACAGGCACGCCGACTCGCCCTGCGAAGCGGCAATCCACGTGGCATGAAGGGTGGAGGGCATGGAGACCGCGACCGTTGTCTGACTCTGCTGACCGGCCGCACCGGGTCACCAAACAGGCAAATCCGCCCTCGGTCATGGTCCGAAGGCAACCGCGCAGTATAGCACCGCCCCGGCTCCGAGCCCCAACCCGACCAGACCGGAAAGGCCCCGGACCAATCCCCCCGCGGCCAAGACGCAGCAGGCCTTGATGCATATCCGTACACCTGTGGTTTGCCACCCGCGGGCACGTGTCAACACCGCCCGTCGCATTTGCAAGGTCCAAGGCCGTACGATGCGTTCGGATGGCCTTGCCGGGAAACACCAAGTATTCGGCGATACCCGCACGCACGCACCGACACCGCGTGCCTCCCAGATTCTGGTACCGAGTGCCCGGAGAGGTGATCGCCACCACCAAGTCCGGCCGGGACACCGACCAAGTCGCTCCTCCGTACTTGCAACGCGCAACCGGCACCAATCACCGGGAAGTCGATCGAATTCCGACGCGTATTGGTCCCAAGCCGGCATCTTTCTCTATAATGGCCGGTTTCATGTCCAGCAGTCCCATGCAACCGGGAAATCCCCCATGTACAAGACACACACCTGCGGAGAGTTGCGCCTCTCCCACTGCGATCAGACAGTGGTTCTGGCAGGTTGGGTCAATGCGCGCCGGGACCACGGCGGGCTGATTTTCCTGGACCTGCGCGATCGCTTCGGCATCACCCAGGTTGTGGTCGACGCGGACAGGCACCCGGATGCCCATGCCATTGCCAACCAGGCACGGTCGGAGTTTGTCCTCAAGGTGGCCGGCACCGTCCGCGAGCGCCCGGAAGGCTCGGCCAACCCAACCTTCGCCACCGGCGAAGTCGAACTGGCCGCCCGGGAGGTGGCGATCCTCAACCGCTCCGAAACCCCGCCGTTCTACATCAGCGACGAAGCGGACGAAACCGACGAGACCCTGCGCCTGCAATACCGCTACCTGGACCTGCGACGGCCAAGGATGCTGCGGAACCTCCGTCTGCGGCACGCCATCATCAGCGACATCAGGGCCTACCTCGCGGAGTGGGACTTCATCGAAGTCGAAACCCCCCATCTGCTCAAAAGCACTCCGGAGGGCGCGCGCGACTTCGTGGTTCCGAGCCGACTGCAGCAGGGCAGCTTCTATGCCCTGCCCCAGTCCCCGCAGCAACTGAAGCAGCTGTTGATGGTGGCCGGACTGGACCGGTACTTCCAAATCGCCCGCTGTTTCCGCGACGAGGACCTGCGCGCCGACCGCCAACCCGAATTCACACAGCTCGACCTGGAAATGAGCTTTGTGGAGCCGGAGGACATCCGCAGCCTGATGGAACCGCTCCTCGTCCAGCTGGCCCGGGACCACCAGGCCTGCCGGATTCAGGAGATGCCGTTTCCCGTCCTCACCTACCGGGAATGCATGGACCGATTTGGCACGGACCGGCCGGACCTGAGATTCGGCGTGGAGCTGTTCGACGCGACCGCGATCCTGCAGGAAAGCGGGTTCAAGGTCTTTTCCGGCGCCGTGGCCCGCGGCGGCGTGGTCAAGGGTGTGGTCCATCCGGGCGGCGCCGGCCTGAGCCGCCGCGAAATTGACCGGTTGACGGAACTGGCCCGGCAGGGCGGGGCCCGCGGCCTGGCATGGCTGGGCCTGGAACACGACGTGGCGGATGCCTCCGACATTGGGGACGGCACCTTCCGGTCGCCCATCGCGCGCCATCTGGACCCGCGGGAACTGGCCGGGCTGGTCGCCGCGGGCGGAGCCCGGGCGGGCGACATGATCCTGCTTGTCGCCGATGATGAGCAGGTCGCGGCCGCAAGCCTCCACCTGCTCCGGAGCGACATCGGCAGCACCGCGGGCCTGATTGATCCGGATCTCTTCGCCTTCTGCTGGGTCACGGACTTCCCGCTGCTCGAGCTGGATGCCGAAGCCGGCCGCTGGACGGCGGTGCACCATCCCTTCACATCCGCCCGCGACCAGGATTGGGACCGGCTGGAGGACGATCCCGGCTCGGTCCTGGCCAAGGCCTACGACGTTGTCCTGAACGGCTGGGAAATCGGGGGCGGCAGCATTCGTATCCATGACCAGGCGCGCCAGCAACAGCTGTTCCGCGCGCTCAGCCTGCCGGATGAGGAAGTCCAGCGGGAGTTCGGACACCTGCTCAAGGCGTTCCGCTATGGCGCCCCGCCCCACGGCGGCATCGCCATGGGCCTGGACCGGATCGTGGCCCTGTGGGCCGGCGCCACCAACATCAGGGACGTGATCGCCTTTCCCAAGACCGCTACCGGTTCCGACCTGCTGTTCGACTGCCCGGCGCCCATCGACGCCGAGCAGTTGCTGGAACTGGGCATCGACGTGACCGTCTGAACGGGCCGGGACATGGCAACTGGTGGTTGAGAAACCGGCGGAAGTGTCTATAATTCACCTTGCCCTGCTTTGCGCGTGATCGAACCGGCATTTGTTAACCAACGGCAGCAAAGTGGAACGTCGTGATGCGGCGTGAATGCTTCGCCACAGGCTGGTGTCGCAGCAGCGTCCAGCGTGTTCCCACCTGAGTCTCATCAGGTTAAACAATCCGTTCACACGGCAGAAGTAGGGTTTTTTCTTGGCTTTGCACACCGGGACGCCGGATCGGGTTCCCACGACGGCAACCGTGGCGGATGCCCGGTCCGGTCCTGTGCCCATCGAACCACAACCGTGATGCGCGTCCGGTATCGCCGCCCATGACCATCAAACGGATCCGTGCCTCCGACGAAACCTGGGCCTTCACCAGCGACATGTACGCGCGCGTCAACGCGGGCTTGGTGGTCACCCGCGAAGGCGGCATCCTGATCGATACGCTGCTGTTCCCGGTGGAAACCCGCCAGCTGGTCAACTACACCAACAGACTGTGCGAAGCCGGCATCAAGTACGTAATCAACACCCAGGCCGCGATGGACCACTCGCTGGGATCCTTCCTGTTTCCCGACGCCGAGCTGCTGGCACACCGCGAGACCCGACGGTACCTGGCCAGCAGTGGTGCGCGCAACCTGCGCAACGCGAAGAAGAACAGCCCGGAACTCAACGACGCCAAGGTCAGGCTGCCGCGCGTGGTGTTTGATGACAGCCTGGTGTTGCGGCTGGACAGCAAGTCCGTGCATGTCATACATGCACCGGGACCGGTCAACGATACCTGCATGGTCTATGTGCCCGAGGAAAAGGTCCTGTTCGCCAGCGACCTGATGATGCACATCCCTCTGATCACGCACCAGCGCTGCGACATCGAAGCCTACAAGCAGTCGTTGCGTCGCATGCACGACTTCAACCTTGAAGTGATCGTGCAGGGCCACGGTGAGATCCTGCTGCGGGGCGAGGTCACCAGCAGCATCGACAAGGCCATCAACTATCTGAACGATGTGGACCAGATGGTGGACGAGGTCCTGGCCGGCGGCGGCAAGGTTGAGGACGCGTTTGCCAACGGACCGGAGAAATTCGGGATATCCACCCTCCCCATGAACGGGCTGATTTCCAGCTTCCACCGGCAGAATGTCCACCACCTGTGGAAGCGCAAGGACCCGCGGCTGCAGCGCAAGCGGGCCGCTCGGGCCGGCTAGGACGCCAAGCCCGGCAGCCGGCCCGCGGGCGGCCGTGGGATCGGATCCGATGGAAGTGGAACCGTTTGAATTCAACCAGGCAAGACTGTCCGCGTTTCGCCGGTGCCGCCGTCGGTTCTTCCTGAAGTACAGGTCCGACAAGCCATTGTTGGAGCGCGCCTTGACGCTGTCGGACCGCGACCGGGACGCGGCACGCCTGGGCCAACGGTTTCACCTGTGCATGGAACGGCTGGCCAGGGGACTGCCGATGCAGTCGGTCGCCAGGGGACTGCCGACGGAGCAGGCCGCAAGCCTAACCAAGGCCTGGGACTACCGATGCTCGCTGCGTGCCGATCAATTCCTGACCGAATACGACCTCACCATCCCCTTCGACCACTGGCTGCTGACCGCCCGCGCGGACCTGCTCGCACGGTGCAGCGACGGGACAGTCACCATCGTTGACTGGAAAACCGGCGCCAACACCAATGCAGACAGCCTGAGACGTTCGGACCAGGCCCGCATCCTGCCCTATGTTGTGCTGGAGGCTTCCAGCAGCCTGGGCTGGAATACCGTGACGGCATCGGGCATTACGCTGGTCTTCTGGTTCGCACAGGACCCGGACCATCCACTGCAACTGCCGTACTCGCAGCGCCAGCACGAGCAAAACCGGTCAAATCTGGCATCCATCATGGACATGATTGACGGCCTCGAAGGAGAGGAGGCATTTGCACGCGTCCCCGATGATCCGGCCACGGTCGATACGGTCTGCCGTCCGTGCGAGTACATCCACTACTGTGAACGCAACCCCACGTCCGCCGGATCCGTACAACCCATCGACTATGAGGAAGAGGATCTTGAAGCCGTCTGGGAGACATTCGATTTCTCCCTCGACTAGGGTGTGCGACCCCATGTGCATCGGACTGTCCGTCCGCAGCCACCCGGCAGGAACCGTGCCGTGAACTGGCAGTTGATGCCCTCTGCGGCCCCGCCGGCCGAGTTGCTGGCCGTCTGTCAGGGACCGCTTCTGGCGCGGCTCCTGGCACAACGGGGCATCGCTGACGCGGATTCCGCCAAGGGCTTCCTGAACCCGGACCACTACGCGCCCACACCGGCCAGCGCCATGGTGGGCGTCGTGCGGGCAGCCCGAATGCTGAGGCGATGCCTGGACCGGAGACAGCCGGTCCTGGTGTGGGGGGACTTCGATGCGGACGGCCAAACCAGCACCGCCCTCCTGGTGTCGGCCCTGCGCGAACTGGCGGCCGAGCGCACGCCCGTGCATTGGCACATCCCTCATCGCGTCAGGGACAACCATGGAGTCCAGGCCGGAGTGTTGACGGATCTGCTCCCGCGACTCTCTCCCCGTCCCGCCCTGATCATCACGTGCGACACCGGCATCGATGCCGTGGAGGGCCTCAGGGCCGCGCGGCAGGCGGGGCTGGATGTCATTGTCACGGACCACCACGCCCTGCCACCGGAATTCGACGACCATGAACCGGGCACGGATCCGTGCCTGCCGACCAGCATCGAAGATGCCGACCTGGAACGCTGGGGCGTTCGGTGCCTTGCCGACACCATCGTCAACCCGCAGCTGATGCCCCCGGAACATCCCCAGGCCCATCTGCCGGGAGTGGGCGTGGCCTTCCTGGTCGTGCAGCAGTTGATCAGCGAACTGGAGCCCATGACCACAGCGGACCGGTTTCTCGATCTGGTGGCCGTGGGCATCGTGGCGGACATGGCCGACCAAAAAGCGGATACGCGCTACTGGCTGCAGCGGGGGTTGGTGCAACTGGCCCGAACCGAAAGAATCGGCCTGGAGACCCTGTTGGACGAGAGTCTGTCGCGCGTGCAGTGGCGCAAGACCGGGGTACGCGCCGAACACATTGCCTTCCAGGTGGCCCCCCGTCTCAATGCCGTAAGCCGGCTGGAAAGTGCCGAGACCTCGGTCGAGTTGCTCCTGACCCGGGATCGGACCCAAGCCGAAGAGATTGCCCGCAAGCTCACGCTCTTGAACGAACGCCGCAAGGACGAGTCCGCGCGCATCGCGGCCACCACGCGCAACCTCCTGGCGGCACGCCCCGAACACGATGCCCTCCACTGCCTCGTGATTGCCCATCGGGGCTGGCATCCGGGATTGCTGGGGATCGCCGCCAGCCGGATTGTGGAAGAGACCGGCAAGCCGTCCATTGTTCTCACGATTACGGAGGAAGGCGTGGCCCGGGGCAGTGCACGCAGTGTGGATGGAATCGACATCGGCCGCGCGATTGGCCGGTGCAGCGACCTGCTCCTGTCGCACGGAGGACACGCGGGCGCCGCCGGCGTGCGACTTGAAGTCGATCGCCTCGAGGAGTTCCGGCGCAGGGTCAGCGAGGAAGTAGCGGCCCTGCATGGCGATGGACCCGCCCCGCGCCGCGCAGACCTGGAACTTCGCCTGGACGAACTGAATCCGGACACCCACCGGCAGTTGGAAGCGCTGGAACCAACCGGCGCCGGCAACCCGCAGCCCGTCCTGTTGTCGCGGGAACTGGCGGCTGAACGGCCCGTGCGGTCCCGCGACGGCAAACACCTGTTCTTCAGCGTACGTCAGGCCGGCCATCGGTTTGCCTCCCAGGCCAAGTGGTTCAACGCGCCTCCGGGGATGGAACAGGTGCTGGAGGGACCGATCAACCTGCTGTACCACCTGGCCCTGGACACCTACCGGCGGCGCAGAAGCTTTTTTTTGCTGGTCAGGGCCTGCGAGTCGGTCGACCAATACCGCACCATTGCACCGGAGTCCCCGGTCCGAACCGTGCCGTTCACCATCGAAGACCTCCGCGCATCCCCGGCAGCCGAGTTGCCGAACAGCGTGCGGATGACCACCGCCTGGTATGCCGCCGGAGCAGGCATGCCGGAGACGTGCGTCAGCATCCTGCCTGCCCTGAAGGGCATGGACGATCGCGACGCCCTCACGATTTGGACGGCTCCTCCCACCCGCAAGCACCTCGAGGAACTGCTGCAGGCACGCGCCTGGTCGTCCGTTGCAGTCCGGGCGGCGGAACCTCAAGGGACACCCCTTGAGATTGACCATGTAGTGGATTTGTTCAAGGAACGCTACAAACGCGCGTGGGCTTCGGACTCGCCGGCGACCAACGACATTCATCGGCAAGATGGTGCATCCCAGTCAGCTGCCTGCACCCCCACTGCGGTGGATGCCTCCGGCATTCCCGACTTGATCCAGGAACGGTGGGCCGCCGAATGGGGCCTGACCAGGGAAGTCATGCAAATCACCCGCGCCCTGTTGCAGGCCAACGACTTCCTGCATATAACGGGAGACTTGGCGTTGCCCGGACCGGATCGCGCCCTGGGTGCCCGGAACGACGACTGGCACCGCCGCAAATCAATACCCTTGATGGCTCAGTTGCGTACGGCCCTCCACGAAATCAAGGCGTTCCACGCGCTGCTGCACAGGGAAGATCTGACCCGCCACCTGGCTGCGGTGCACAGCCCGCGAACGTAACCCAACCCACCGGCATTGCAGGTACCGCAAACTGCCTGTACCACCCGATCCTGGCCGAACAAGATTGCGATGGCTGCCACGAGGCGCGGTTGCTATAATCCGCGCCCTCCCGGACCGGAAACCCGGCAATCACGCACACCCAAGTCGCCCGCCGTGCCTAAAGTCCGCTTCGTTCGCATGCCGTTTCCCATGTTCTGCCATCCTTTTTCCACAGGCACCAGATGCCGCGCATGGATAGCCGCCTTGGCTGCCGTCCTGCTGCTGGCCGGATGTGCACTCCCGGCGATGCCTTCGGCCGACACGGACGAACCCGCGGTGTCGCCGTCGTTCAAGGTTGGCCTAGTCACCGATATCGGAAGAATCAACGACCGTAGCTTCAACCAGTCCGCCTGGGAAGGGGTTCTGGCAGCCGCCGCAACCCTGGGCTTGATCGAGGGTGAAGGCTTCAAGTTCATTGAAACCACCGATCCCAAGGACTACGCCGACAACCTTGGCCAGTTCATCGACAATGGCTACGATGTCATCGTGTCGGTTGGCTATGCCTTGGGGGATGCCACCATTGAAGCGGCCCTGGAAAACCCGGACATCCATTTCATCGGGGTAGACCAGTTTCAGGTCGAAGCCCTGCCCAACCTGGCAGGTTTGGTATTCCGGGAGGATCAGGCCGGCTTCCTCGCTGGCGTGCTGGCCGCGGGCCTATCCCGAACCGGTACCATTGCCGCCGTCCTGGGCACCGACCTCATACCGCCGGTGGTGGCATTCGGGGAAGGCTTTGCCTTGGGTGCCCGTTATGTCAATCCTGAGATTGAGGTGATTGCGACCTACCACCCGGGCGACCTGTCGATCGCATTCAATGATCCGGAATGGGGTGCTGCCACCGCGCGCCAGGCCTTGGACCAGGGAGCCGACGTGGTGTTTGGCGGAGGCGGCAATACCGGCAACGGAGCCATCCAGGAAGTGGCCACCGATCCGGGTGCCGGGACCAGCGTGTTCTGTATTGGGGTTGACACCGATCAATGGCACACGGTGCCGGCAGCCCGGTCCTGTCTCGTGTCCAGTGCCATGAAACTGATCACTGCTGGGGTTGATCAACTCATCATGGCCGCCCACGAAGGCACATTCCCCTCAGAGGGTGTTGGGAAAGTGCCCTCAGACCGAGGCGAGTCGCTTGAGCATGCACCGGGCCATGGCGATGTGGATCCAGGATTCGGAGGAATCCACGCGGCCCTCGTAGTCCTTGCTCAGGCGGCGATGGCGGCCCAGCCAGGCAAAGGTGCGCTCCACGATCCAGCGCTTGGGCACCACCTCGAAGCCCTCCGCATCGGGGTCGCGGCGGACAATGTGCAGGTGCCAGGTCCCCTGCGCCTGCACCCAGTCGCCCAGTTTGGGCCCCTGGTAGCCGCCATCGCCCCAGACCACGCGCAAGCGGGGGCAGTCGTCCTGCAGGCGGTGAAGGACCGGCCGGGCGCCGTCCCGGTCCTGGATGTCGGCGGCCTGCACGACCACCTTCAGCGGCAGGCCCAGCGTGTCCACGACCAGATGGCGCTTGCGGCCCTTGACCTTTTTGGCGGCGTCGTACCCCCGCACCCCCGGCGTTTCCGTCGTTTTCACGGACTGGCTGTCGATGATGCCTGCGCTGGGCGAGGTCTCCCGGCCCTGGGCCCGGCGCAGCTGCCCCCGCAGCGCGGCGCAGATGCGTTCCCACCGACCGCTGTCCCGCCAGGTCCGGAAGTACCAGTAGACCAGGGTCCAGCGCGGCAGGTCATGGGGCAGCAGCCGCCACGCACAGCCGGCCCGCAGCACATACAGGATGGCATTCACGATTTCGCGGCGGGGCACCTCGATGGGGCGTCCGTACGGGCAGGGGCCGGGCAGCAGGGGGCGGATCCGATCCCACTCGGCATCGGACAGGTCGGTGTCATAGGGTTGGCGTTCCATGAGGGAGCCATGTAGAGTGTGACGGGGCACGCAGGGCGAGCTGCGTTGTAAGGCAAAAAGCATCTTACTCTGCGTTCCCTCCCTTGCCCTTTCCCAACCGCATTTCCCAACACCCTCTCAGGCAACCATCTCGGCGGCGTTGGCCTAGCCGATTTCCACGACCACGCCCATGTGGTCGGTCCGGAACTGCAGCAGGCACTGCTCGTCGTCAAGGCTGCCTTCGACGAAGGCACACTGGAAACCGGATACGGCCAATAAGTAGGAGAATCCGGACCGCCATCAGGTTTCCGGCTCCCTGCGTTGGCGCAGGCCCCCGGGTCTGCCCCGTTTTGGCAGTGGAAATCCATAGTACTGCGACGATCCGCAGGGGCGCGGGAACGTAATGTCCATGCCTAAAGCGCAACCCTGGCCCATGGCTGCACTGCAGGCGGCATTCGCGCTGTTGGGGGCAGTGCTGATGGGAGCGGTACTGATGGCCGTGTTGGGGCACAACCCATGGGAAGCCTTCACCGGCTTGGTCGCGGGTTCCGCAGGAACGGCGCGCGGTCTCGCCGCCACCGTGCGCAAGACCTCGCCGTTTGTCCTGACCGGTCTGTCCGTGGCTCTGGCCATGAGGGCCGGCCTGTTCAACATCGGGGCTGCCGGACAGTTTCTGATGGGATCGGTGGGTGCCGTCTGGGTGGGCGTGCAGTTCGAAGGCCTGCCGGTTTGGATCCACTTGCCCCTGGCCTTGGCCGCAGGCATCGGCGCCGGAGGCGCATGGGGAGCCATCCCCGGCTGGCTCAAGGTTGCGACCGGAGCCCACGAAGTAATCACCACCATCATGCTGAACCATGTGGCGGCCCTGTTCACAGGCTGGACCGTGTTCGCCGGCAGCATTCTGTCCGAGACTCGGGCCGGACCGCTTTGGGATCCGGCCGCAGGTGCCGTGTCCGCGTCGCGGGATGTCCTTGCATCCGCGCGGATCCCCTGGCTCCTCGATCCCCCGTTCAGGATCCACTGGGGCATTGCCCTGACCTTGACGGCCGCCCTGGCGGTGTGGTGGTTGATGGAACGCACCCGGATTGGTTTCGAACTGAAGACGGTGGGCCTGAAACCGTTGGCGGCGCGCTACGCCGGCATGCGGACGGGGAGCATGACCGTACTGGCGATGACATTGGCTGGTGGCCTAGCCGGTTTGGCGGGAGCCATCGAGACTCTGGGCGTCAACCACAAGTTTGCTCCGGAGTTCGGGGGCGGTGTGGGCTTTGAAGGCATCACCGTCGCCTTGCTGGGCCAAGGCCATCCCCTTGGCATCGTGCTGGCCGCGCTACTGTTTGCAGCCCTGGATGCCGGTGCACCGAAGATGCAGTTCGACTCCGGGGTTCCCTCCGACATCATTCAGGTAATCCAGACCCTCATCCTGATCTTCGTGGCGGCGCCCGCGCTCGCAACCTGGCTGCTGGACCATGTGTCCCGCACACAACGCGTAGCTGCAGCAGCGGCCGGCCTCCGTGCCTGACTGACGCCTTGCCCATGGACGCCTTCACCCAATCCACCGCCCGGTTCGCGGCCAGCCTGTCCTTTCTGCTTCTGGCAGGGGCCTTCCTCCTCGAGTACGCGCCATTCGCCGACATCCAGGCAATCCGGATGTTGTTCGGTGCCAGTGTCCTCAATTTCGCCCTGCGTGCCGCCGTTCCCCTCATTTTGGGGGCACTTGGAGGCATCCTGTGCGAGCGCTCGGGGATTGTTAACATCGGCATTGAAGGCATGATGCTGGCAGGAGCGTTCGCCGCCTTCGTGGCCAAGACCGCCACCAATCACTGGGCCTTGGGACCCAGCCTGCTCCTCGGCACATGTGCAACCCTTTTGACGGGAGCCGCAATGGGCTTGCTGCATGCCCTCTTCTGCCTGCGGTTCGGAATGAATCAGATCATCTCCGGCACATCCCTGATCCTGCTGTCGATGGGGATCTCCGCCACCTTCTTCGACAGGGATGCCGTGGCTGTGGGCAAGTTCTCACCGTGGCCGGTTCCGCTGCTGTCGGAGTGGCCGGTAATCGGACCCTTGTTGTTCAACAAGCCCCCGATTACCTATGCGGCGTTGCTGATGGTCGCGGTGGTGGGATTTGCGTTGGCACACACGCGGTGGGGGTTGCGCACCCGGGCGATTGGCGAACACCCCCGTGCGGCGGACACTGCAGGTGTGGCCGTGTTACGTCTCCAGTACCTGAACACCACCTTGGGCGGGGCCCTGGCCGGGCTGGGTGGTGGCTATCTGGTCCTTGAAGCAGTTGGACAATTCCAGGAAGGAATGACCGCGGGACGGGGATTCATTGCCTTGGCCGCCGTGATTTTCGGAAACTGGCATCCCGTAGGCGCCCTGGGCGCATCGCTCCTCTTTGGCTACGCCCAGGCAGTCCAGAATGAACTGCTGTTGGCCCAAGCCACCGTCCTGCCGCGTCATTTTGTCTCGATGATTCCCTACTTGGTGACGGTGATTGCAGTGTCCGGTTTGGTGGGTCGGGTGCGCGCACCCGGCTCACTGGGCCAACCCTACCTGCGTGAGAAGGAAGTATGAACTCCACGCCTGTGGCCGAACCGCTTGGCCTACGGCATCAGTCCGCGGAAAGCCGCCGGAACATGCCCCATCCCGTTCTTGAAGTGCGCGGAATCACCAAACACTTCCCAGGGGTTGTGGCCAACCGGAACATCGACCTGAACCTGTTTCCGGGCGAAATCCTGGCAGTCCTGGGCGAGAACGGAGCCGGAAAGTCCACGCTGATGAACATCATCTACGGGCTCCATCCCCCCACTTCGGGCTCCATTCGCGTCGGTGGTCGCCAACTGGAATGCCGATCGCCCCGAGATGCCATCGCGGCCGGAATCGCGATGGTGCACCAGCACTTCCAGCTGGTACCCGCCATGACCGTTCTGGAAAATATTGTCCTAGGTGCGGAAACCACGCGTCGCGGCATACTCGACCCGGCAACCGCCGAACGGGATGTGAACGAACTCTGCCAACGATTCGGTGGTCAACTGGACATCAATCTCCAAGCCGTGATTGACGATTTGCCGGTGGGCATGCGACAGCGCGTGGAAATTGTCAAGGCCCTGTACAGGGGGGCGCGCATTTTGGTCCTGGACGAGCCGACCGCCGTCTTGACCCCGCAGGAGACGGGCAGCCTGTTCCAAATCCTGCGCGGACTGCGCAATCAGGGAACCGGCATCATCTTCATCACCCACAAGCTGAAGGAAGTACTGGACGTAGCCGACCGCATTGTGGTGTTGCGGCAAGGAGCGGTGGTCGGCCACGAAAGACCCGGCACCACCACGGAACAGGCGATGGCCGCCATGATGGTGGGTCATGTCCCTTCACTGACCGTACCCAAGACGACAGTCGGGCCCGGACCACCAATGCTTGAGGTCGACAACCTGACCGTGCACCGGGACGACGGGACGACCGCCGTGGACCGGATTTCGTTCGAGGTGCACCAGGGGGAAATCCTGGGATTGGCCGGCGTGCAGGGCAATGGCCAAACCGAACTGATCGGGGCTTTGACAGGTCTTCGTGCCGTGTCATCCGGCACCGTCCGGTTGGACGGGCGCGACACCACGCATGCCTCCGCCAGGCGAATTGGCCGGGAGGGAGGCACCGGCCACATTCCGGAGGACCGGCACGCCCATGGCATGGTCGAGAGTTTTTCGGTTGCCCAGAATCTGGTCCTGAACCTTTGCAACCGACCGCCCTTTACGCGTTGGGGCCTGCTGCGGTTTGAAGCAATCCGGGCCCACGCCAGGCGCAAGGTGGCTGACTTCGACATCCGGACCACCAGCCTGGAGCAACCGTTGGGCAGCCTGTCCGGAGGCAACCAGCAGAAGCTGGTGGTTGCCCGCGAAATGCGGGACGGTCTGCAACTGCTGATTGCCAGCCAGCCAACCCGCGGAGTGGATGTAGGCTCGGTGGAGTCCATCCACCACCAAATCGTGCAGCAGCGGAATGCCGGACGGGCGATCCTCCTGGCGAGCTACGACTTGGACGAGATCCTGGCCTTGGCGGACCGCATTGCGGTCATGTTCGAGGGCCGTTTGATCGGCCTGTTCCCCGCCGCGCAGGTTGACCGCAACCGCCTGGGCCTGCTCATGGCGGGTATTCCGGCCTGATGGTCAACGACCCGCGTCCGGAACAGCCGGAACCGAACACGTCGGTCCCGGCAGGTGTCCGTTCGCAGCGGGGCGAAGTCCCACTCCCGTGAACGGCGACGATGGCCTGCTCGCCTTTCGAAACACTGCGAGGCGTCACTTGCCGGCCAGGTTATCGATATGGGCCATCCATCTGTCGAACCGGGGACACTCCTTTCGCATTTGAGACAGCCCTATGCCACCACCGATCCATGCACCATGGAGAACCTTGTCGTAACCGAGGATTAACTGCTCCAATCTCTTGCTCGGTGCTGTCCGGGAACCGTCGTTGATGTCTTCAGGAGACGCGAAATGGTTCCTGATCCGCTGCAACTCGCCAACCAAGTCCACACTGTCAAATATCTGGCCAAAGGGTCTAACATCAGAGAACAACAGACCTTCAAACTCATGCATTTGCACGTATGGAAATATATTTTTTTCATCAAAATTATCAGTAAGATGTTCGGTTAGGTATCCTCGCGCTTCCTGTTCCAGTTCGTCAGCCGACATTTTGCCCTTACCCTTGAAACCGTAAAAATCAACCAAGGATGTCACCGCATCAACGGATCTCCAGAACCTGAGCATTTCAGAGGATAAGCGAATGATATCGATATTTCCACCCAGGTTGCTAATTTGAAAAAAGCAGTTGTTTTCGTAGTATCGAGGAGCAACAACATTCTTAATGAACTCAACTTCTGTCAGTCCCTCAACAACTATGCCAATGCGAATCAAGGCCATCCCCCCAAAAGACTCTTGCGCCAAAGATCACCCGGAGAAACACCGTCGTCCAACCAAGGTTGAAACTGGTCCACATGCAACTTCCTGGTTGCGGTCTTGCCTTGTTCCATTTCCAGAACGAACAACTCATCGACGCAGAAGGCATCAACGAGCAGTGGCGACTGGGTAGCAACGATTACTTGCTTGTCCGCGCTCAACACCTTGATCATCGCACCAATCTTCGCAATGGCCAGGGGATGCAGTCCCAACTCCGGTTCATCCAGGAGAATGACATCCGGCAGATGTTCCGGAGGCAGGTTGAGCAGCGTGGCAAGGCAGAAAAAACGCAGTGAGCCGTCGGACGTAACGTGTGCCCCGACAGGCTTGTCAAAACATCTATGCCGCCAACGCAAGTAAACCCGGCCGAATTCGTCTTCAAGATCGAATACCTGAAACTCGGGTAAAACATCTGAAATAAATCGACAGATACGCTCGTATCTTCTGAAATCATCCTGCTGAAGCCTGAAAAGCACAGATGCTAGATTGCCTCCGTGTTGGCGAAGGCGGAAATTGTCCGTAAGGTCCCACTTGCGTTTGATGGGGGCCTGGTCGGACGTGTCATGGAATTGAAACACGGCGCAGTTCTTCAACAACTGTGCAATCACCTTGGCAGTTTTGTCGTTCCCGGTGTCGGCCGAGTAATTCAACCGACCATGCGCATTCGCAGGATCAACGATGTTCGCTTCGGCATGTCCACTGCCCAGAGCCTGCCAAGTGGCCTTGCCTGGAATGTCAAACCGCGAGAATCGGAATTCTTCGGACGCGAAAATGAACCGGTCGGGGTGGGCATGCGACAGTGCAAACCTGTAGTCGTTGGCCCCAACGTCGGTTATCAACCTGATGGATGCTTCCATCCGAGGAGTGACTCCGTCACCTCCAAACAGATTGTCGGACGCGCCTCCGTTCTTGCCGATGAAAAGACCCAGTTGCCGAGGCTTCACCATCCAACTCAACATCTCAAAGAACTTCAGGATGTTGGATTTGCCGCAGCCATTTGCGCCAATCAGCACCGCAGCCATCGGGATCTCCTCCAGCGAAAAATCCGCCAACGACCTGAAGCCCTGAACGCGTACTGAGGAAATCACCTTGGGTTCACCTGTTTGCAAAAGCAATGGTCACAGTATAGCCGAGACTATCTCGGTCCGATCGCGTGTCATCTGCCGGAGCCACACGGAAGATGCAAGTCCAGAAGGACGACTCGATTGTTGCCTTGGACCGGTCCGGACACACCCGGGCTTTCCAAGTAGCGATGTCGCCTTGCTGAGTGTACGACCAATGAGGGTTGGACTCCACCTCTCCCGGTCCAGCCAGACCACGTTTGAACGGTGGCTGTCGGACACCTGCCGAATGTCCGTGGTCAGCTGCAATCGGTGAGGTGAACGCGGTACCTGCCAGTCAACGCATGAGGGTCACAAACGTAGTTCGTTGTCCTGACCGCCCCATGGAATTCGCAGTGCTCGATACGGGCCTACTGCACAAACGCCTGCTCAACCGCTCTCGGTGTGCACGACCGGTGTCCGCGTGTTTGAGGGATCTCCGCATCGACCGCAGTCCAGAATTTTGGGCAGTTCCGTCCCTCGAAACTTCCCAAACTCCACCTACAGTCGAGAGCAACCTGCCATGCAATGTCTCGGTGGATTGACTGCCTCAACCCCCGGCCGCGCTACAGCGTTGTTGGAGGTCTTCCCGGACATGGTCCAGGTCCAGGTCCAGGAGCAGGTCCTGGATGGTGTCCAGGTACAGAAAGGCCAAGCACGAGTCCCCGCGCCAAACAGCCCTCTCCCGATACAGCAGGACGGCTTGGACCAACCGGTTGGTCGCGTCCACATAGTCGGGATCCCAGGCGTGGATATGCCGGATTTCGTCGATCGCGCGCGGCCAATTGGTATCCCAGTACGCTTGGCTTTCCTGGTAGTGGAGCGCCGCCTTGATCTCGTTCGCAACGGCCGGCGACCCGCGCAGGGCCTTGGCTACCTCCAGTTGCAGCAGGGCTTCCTCGCCCCGGTTGGCCTGGACCAGTTCGCGCGCCCACTGGATGTAGATCCGTTCCATCAGATCCAGATAACCGGCATCCACGAAGTCCGGATCCTCCGTCCGCAACTGTTCCAGTTGGGTCAGGGCCGCGGCCCAGTCGCCGTTGGCGAAGGCCACCTCTGCCCGGGTGAAGGCGGCCGGACGAGGCACAGGAGCGGGTTGGGGAACCTGCGCCTCCGGGGTGGCTGCAGGTTGATCCTGGAGCTGCAGGCGCAACACCCGGATCTGTTCACTGCGTCCCCAATCCAGTTTTTCGGCGGCGGCCAATTGCTCGCCGAGCGCCACCGCCTCCGGAATGCGGCCTTCGGCAATGTGGGCATCCAACGCCTCCAAGAGGTCGGAGTGGCGCGCCTGATTGAGCATGTCGGCGCTCGCCTTGCCGCGCTCCCATCCCCACAGACCGATGCCGACCAGTACCAGCACCGCGGCCAAACACAGACCGAGAGCCGCGAATCGAAACCAGGGCGGCATCATGCGGGTGCAAGGCCACGGCGTAGGCGAGTTGGCACCGCGGTGTGCTCGGAGCACACCGCGGTACCGGTTCCATGTGCGCTACTCGCTGGCTTGCTGTGCGGCCCGGCGCAGGGCGAGGATGTCGTCCAGCTTCGAGCCGGCAGTGGTGTAGGCCGCCTGGGCATCGGCACCCTCGCCGGCCACGGCAAACTGCGCTTCACCCCAAACCTTCCACACCTCAATCATCTCCGGAATTGTGGGCACCGCCCGCCCTTGGGCGGCAATGCGGCCCATTTGCGCCACCATGGGATCGTCAAGGCCGTCCAGAATGGGAAGCCACGCCGGAATCCCCGGCGCCGCCGCCTGCAACGCCTCCATGCCGGCATCCGTCAACACTTGGCTTTGCAGGAAGTGCCAGGCAAACAACGGGTCCGGGCCGCGCGCGTTGAGCATGTAGCCCAGGACATTCACGAAAGAACTGCCGCCGTCCGGAAAGGTGGCCACCGACCAGTTGACCGGCGACTGCTGCACCCGTTCCAGGTTCCATGGACCGGACACCATGAACGGTACGCGTCCCTCGTTGACAAGCCGTTCAAGTTCGGCTCCCGCCAGACCGGGGTTGGTGATCCCGGCGCCACCCAAACTCTGCAGGAACAGAATGGCATCCACGGTGGCCTGACTGCCCAGCAAGGGAGCCTCCATGTCGAAACCGGTGTCCGCATTCCAGGCAAACAGATCCCCGCCGCGGCCGGTCATCACCGGATAAATGTCGAAGGGGCTGTAGGCGTTGACGGCAATACCCAGTTCGGCACTCCCCGCCTGCATCAGACTGTAGGCCACGTCGGCCGCCGCTCCCCAGGTGGCGGGAACTTCGGCCACCAGGTCGGTGTTGTAGAACAGGGCCAGGCTGTCGGCTGTGACCGGGACACCGTACTGAATTCCTTCGTAGCTCATGGAGCGCAGGACACCGGCTCCAAAGTGGTCCTGCCAAGGTGTCAGGTCGATTGGGGCGACCACCTCGTTGCTGGCCAAGAGGCCCAGCCAGTCCGAACCGCCGAACAGGATGTCGGGCTCGGTGGAACCGGCTCCCAGAGCAACCTTGTAATCCGCGAGGATCTCGGACAGGGACTTGCCCACCACGTCGACCTCCACGCCAAAGTCCTCGGCGAACCGAGCGCCCATGGCCTGCAAGGCGGGAACCCTGGCTTCATCCGACCAGATGACAAGGGCCGGAACCTCGACATCGGCCATGTCGGTGGCGGGCGCTTCCTCGGCCGTTTCGACCGGATCGGGTTCGGCAGCCTCGGGCTGTGCCGGCGGGGGAATGATGGGGCCGCAAGCGGCCAGAACGAACAGAACCACTGCCATGAAAACAGGCAGCAGGCAACGAATGGGGGGGCGATGGGACATGGCAGTTGGTCGGATTGAATTGGACAAGGCTTCAAGCAACCGCTGCACCAGGGTTTTCAAAGTAGTACCCTTGGCCGCGGACATTGATGATGTACTGCGGATTGGACGAATCAGTCTCGATTTTGTTGCGCAGATAGTTTATGTAAACCCTGACCTGACTCTCGTCGTAGCCCGGTCCCCAAACCAGTTCCAGCAGCTGCTGGTTGGACAGCACAGCCCCGTTGGCGTTGATCAGGGTTTGCAGCAGGCGGCACTCGGTGGGTCGCAAGGACACCTGTTGGCCGCCAACCATCAGGTACTGCCGGTCCGGATGAAACTGCAGGTGGTCGTCCACGCGTATCACGCCGGCGCCCGGCAGAAAACGTTCCGTCCGGCGCAGCACAGCCTGGACGCGCAAAAGGACCTCCTCGGTCCGGAAGGGTTTAGTGATGTAGTCGTCCGCCCCCAATTGCAAGCCGCGGTCCTTGTCTTCGTCTTCGTTGCGGACCGTCAGCAGGATGACCGGCACTTCGCTGTCCCGGCGTAGCCGATGCAAGGTCTCAAAGCCGTCCAGCCGAGGCATTTCGACATCCAGAAGAACCAGGCGCGGGCCCAGTTTCTCGATCTGCCGGAGGGCGGCTTCGCCGTCCTCCGCTTCAATTACGGGATAGCCGGAGGCCCTGAACAACAGTTCCAGCGCCTTGCGAATGTTGCGCTCGTCGTCGACCACCAGGATCGGCCGGCCCGGTGCTGTATTCACATCCATGGGATTGTGGCAGGCGGAGGCGCCGCCCGATCGGGTCGGCCGGGTCTCCCGGTCGGGTACAGATTCGGCATGCGTCCGGTGAATTCCGTTACTGGACCAGCCCGCGGGCAGCGACGGGCCAAACCTGTTCCACTTCGTTGCCCCGGCAGCCATACACCCGATTGTGCAGGTTGACCGTCACACAAACGTGATTGGGAATGACACGGATGCGCTCGCCGATGGATGGCCCGGGATCGCAGTTGCCAATGTCCAGGTAGCCATGCTCCTCGTTGGTCTGGTATATCTCGGCACCCGGGAAACCCAACACGATTCCTCTGGGCATGTCTCCGTCCGCCGAGAACGTCTTGGTTCCACCGTCGATGACGGCCCGCTCCCGCACCGGATTGCTGACCACGGTGGTCAGAACCTGCAGCGCGCAGTCCGCTTCCGTTGCCACGCCGCGATCGATGCATTGCCGGTCCATGAAAATGTAGGTTCCGGCCCGGTGTTCGGTCAGGCCCTTCACCGCCTCCGCCTCGAACGCCGTAGGTGTGCCGCCACCGCTTACAATCTCCCGGCTCAGGCCTGCCTGGTCGAAAGCCTGGACAGCTTCGGCGATGCGATCCGCACTTTGACGACTGGTTGGATAGGTTGCCATGCCCCGCAGGTTCAGGCCGGGCGTCCGATCGATGTGCTTGGCCAGATCCACAAGCTCCGACACCGACGGCACGCCGGTCCGGTCGATGAACGAATTCAGTTCCGCGAGAACATTGACCACCACGCCCTGCCTGACGGCCGCGGCGCCGATGGCATCCGTGACGAGCGGGGAATCGGCCGTGACGGTCAGGTCGCACTCTTGCGACAGCCGGCACAGGCGTTCCAGCTTGGGCTCACCCACGATGTTGAAGTAGAGGAGGATGTTGTCCAGGCCGGCGTTGGCCATCACCTCGACCTCACCCAGTTTTTGGCAGGTGATGCCGATGGCCCCGGCATCCACTTGCCAACGGGCAAGTTCGGGAATCTTGTGGGTCTTGATGTGCGGCCGAAAGCCGACACCAAACCCATCAAACAAACGCTGGAACCTCCGGATGTTGCGTTCGCACACATCCAGGTCCAACACCAGAGCCGGAGTGTCGATGTCGTCAATGTGCATTTGGCCGCCTACGGAATGGCAAGAGTCCCAAGTCCATTTTATAGGAGTGCCGCCGACTTTGCCCGGACCGGGCTTGTTTCATGTCCTTTCCACAGAGATCCGCCGCCCAAGCGAGTTCCCAACCGTTTCCGATGGCAAACGGCGGACCTCATCCGTTCGAGTACAGGTTGGCCCAACCGGCCATGAAACCGGTGCACCAGGCATGGTTCGCCATCCAAGCCGGATTTGGTAATGCTGCGCACATGCTCATGCTGCCAACCCATCTATATGTTAGTCATCAGTCACACTGATTTCCCCGAACATGCCAAAACCCAACAGCCGCTTTACAGTCACCCGCGATTTCGATACCGCTCCAGTCGCGGGCCCCGCGATGTCCCAGGATGTGTGGGATGGCATCGAGCCTGCCGGACCCGAACCATCCTCGCACCTGGCCGAAGTCCTGAACCTGATGCACAGCGCCCGGCCCTTGCTGGATGTTTCCGATTTGGAAATGGAAGTCCTTAGCCATGCACGCAGGGAGACAACAGCACAGTTGATCGTGCAGAGGGACAATGGCAGCCACTCCGTATTTGTAGGTCACCGCGTGCAGTGGAACGATGCGCGCGGACCCTTCAAGGGCGGCATCCGTTTCCATCCATCGGAAACCCTGGACATGACCAGGGCCCTGGCCGCCCTGATGATGCTCAAGACCGCCGTGCTGGATCTGCCTCTGGGTGGGGGGAAGGGCGGTGTGCAATGCAATCCCGCGACGTTGTCCCGCCCGGAACGCGAACGCCTGAGCCGGTCATACATCCGGGCCATGCATCCGGTTCTGGGATCCACCCTGGACATTCCGGCACCCGACATGAACACCGATGCCGAAATCATGGGCTGGATGGTTGACGAATACGAGTCCATCAGCGGCAGCCATGCCCCGGGCGTCATCACCGGCAAACCGCCTGCCTTGGGCGGCAGCCGCGGCAGGCCGGAGGCAACGGCACTGGGAGGGCTTGTTGCCTTGGACCGGATTGCAAACAACATCGGCAAGCCCCTTGCCGGAAGTTCGCTCGTCATTCACGGATACGGCAACGTAGGCGGATATGCCCACCATCTGGCCGCCGACATCACCGGTGCCCGCGTGACCGGCGTCTGCGACAGCCGCAGCGGCCTGTACAACCCCGACGGCCTGCCGTACGCGGAAGTCGCCGCTTGGAAACAGGAGCACGGCACCTTCACCGGAAGCCCGGCCGGCGCAGCCATCAGCCCGGACGAGCTGCTGGCGCAACCTGCCACGGCCCTGTTGCTGGCATCGATGGAAGGCATGATCGACAGCCACAACGCCGACGATGTCGAGGCGGAGATGGTGGTGGAACTGGCCAATCAACCTATGTCCCAAGAAGGAGGCCAACGCCTCCTGGACCGCGGCCTCCTGGTCATCCCGGACATTCTGGGCAACGCCGGTGGAGTCACCGTCTCCTATTTCGAACAGGTCCAGAACGCCTCATGGCAGAGATGGTCCCGTACGCAGGTCGTGGAACGACTCCAACAGGAGATGGCATCCGCCACCGATGCAGTCGTGGACATGGCCAACCGGTACGATACCGACCTGAGAACGGCCGCAATCGCATTGGCCATGGGACGGGTCGTGGAAGCCCAACGGGCCCGCGGATGGAGTGCAACCTCGCCGACGTAGACTGTGCAGCCGTTCGGTCCCGCGACCGGGGTTGCAAGCCATTGCCAATGCTTGCGTGCGCTTCCAGCATCAAGGGTCGGACACCAAACCATCACCAGGAACGGCAGGTTTCAGCTGGCCTGGAACTGTTCGAACCGGACCGCCAGCAAATCCCTGTTGGGATGGAATTCCGGAATCTGGGGCACCACGATTTTGCTTCCTGCCAAGGACATCAGGTCACGAGCAAACGGTTCCAGTCCCTCGGACACGTGGATACAGCCGTCAGGATCGATGCCAAGCAAATTGGCATCGAAGGCCGCGTGGTGGAGACGGGACATGCACAATCCTTCCGTCACGTCAACGGTGCCTCCGTCCGCGCCCGACACAATGGGCACGGCATCCACCAGCTGGGGTTGGGACAGGCCGGAGAAGGCACAGGTTTCCCGGTATGCCTCCAAGATGTCAATCCGAAACCGGGCCTTGGACACCCGGTCCGCCATACGGCGATAGGTATAGGCCGAAAGCGGTCCGCCGAACACGTCGGCCTGTAGCAGGTCCTGTGATGCTGTGCATTCAAGACCAAGTACCAGCCGGACTTGTCCGGCATCGGCATCCCAATCCATGACATAGACCGGAAACTGCGGCAGATACACGGCGGGGGCCAGCCCGAACAGATAAATCAACGGCAACCCTTCCATCCAGGCGGTCTTCAGCCACTGGTTCTGATAGTGGGCGGGATCGAGGTCGCGCATGTCGTAAACCCAAATGCCATTCCCGCTGCCGTCCGTCCCCTGGTCCGAATATTGCACGCCTCTACCGGCCCTTGGCACCACGGTCCTGACACTGAGAACCCTGTCCATCTGCCTCGGCTTGAATATCCCGACTGCCCGGTTCGCAAACAGGATGCGATCACCCCAAAAGGGAAACCCCTTGACCATTTCATGCCAAGGAACCGCGTCGCGATAGATCTGCGCCAGCCGGGCGAGCGTCCCGGCGGCGGCCAAGCGCATGTCAAGGTCGCTTGGGTCACGCGTCGAAGTCAACATGCCTCAGTTTTGACAGGGACACCCGTTACACGGTCCGACCGGTCAGCCCGGCAAGTGGTCCGCCATCCCGGAACGCGGTTTGGCACTGTGTCCGAAACCCCTGGTCCCAGCCTACCATCCGAAATCAGAGCGAGCCGGTGTCACGCGTGGACAAACACCAAGGTCCCCGAACCCGGTCCATGGCCCAACACCCAGCCGTCGTCGGCCTTGACCCCGCCGGCGGCGTTGGGAGTGGTCCACTCGTACAGCCAGGCCGCTTCTTCCTCGGACAGCAACACGTTGCCGTTGTCCGATCCCGCTTCCGGTGAGACATCCCAGAAGGCACCGTGAATGGCGAAGTCCTGGTAGAAGTACTGCACCCAGGGAACACTGTCCACATGGGCGAGACCGATGTCGGACGGTAAATGGCGGCTCATATCCTGCCGGGCGGTCTTGGCCCAGATGCGGAACAACCCCGTCGCGGTGGTGGCTTCGGTCCCACCGTTGAGGACCGTCAGGCGACGAACCGGTGTCATGCCCTCGTAGGCAATGATCCTGCGCGCGCTCAAGTCGACTTCCAACCATCGTTCCTTGACGCGCACGATTTGGCCTAGGCTTGAGGGCGAGACCGGATCGATACCAAACGCGGGAGCCAACGGTCGGGCCGGAATGATCAACTGCGCACCCGGTTGAGGAAAAGCCGCAGGCTCCAGGGCATTGAACATCCTCAGGGACTCCGCGGACACCTGGTACAGCAACGCCACACTGTCCAGCGTGTCCGTTTCCTGCATCCGGTACGTCTCGAACTGCGCCATGTAACCGGCTTCCTGAAGACGGGCCCACACACCGACACTGGGGACGCGGATCTGTTGTCCGGTGTAGAGCACCGCGTTGGGCGACATCCGGTTGAGGTGGGCCAGTTCCACGGGATGCAAGCCGTACTGGTTGGCAATCCGGTGCAGGGTTTCGCCCAGCAGCACGCGATGGTACTGGTTTACGCTGACCAGCGACGCCCCGGTCGGCTCCGGAGCCGGAAGCTGCAGCGGCTGGCCGACCCACAAATCGTGATCGTGCGCCAGCCCGTTCAGTTCCCGCAACGCCTCCGCCGGGAACTCCCCCTGCGCCGCGATGGAGGCGAAGTCGTCGCCGCTGGCAACAATGTGCAGACGGCCGCCGGGGTCGGAAGGGAGGCCGGTCAAGGCCGCGGCCGGACGGAACAATGTGGCCGGCAACACCATGCCGGCGAGCAGCACCAGCAGGACGCTCGCCGTCTGCCAGCTCAGAAGGCGTTTCCGCATCGCCACTTGATGCAACCCTTGGTTTCGATGATCGGTTTGACGTCGGCGGGCCGTTCCGGCGGAAGAACGGATTCTAGCACCCTGCATCCCTGCCGCATCCCCGGCGGGACCTGGAACGGGCCCTCTATATGTAAGACGCACCACTGGGAGTTATGTTACGGAAATCGACGCGGCCGGAGTAGGACCGCGGAACTGAAGCGCACACAGGTGGGAATAGAGCCCCTGGTCCCGAACAAGATCGTCGTGGCTCCCGACCTCAACCAGCCGGCCCTTGTCCAGAACCAGAATCGTGTCCGCGTTGCGCACGGTCGACAGGCGATGGGCGATTACCAGACTCGTGTTGTTGACAAACAAGGGTTCCAATGCATGTTGAAGCAGATATTCGCTATGGGAGTCCAGATGGGAGGTCGCTTCGTCGAGGACAAGGAGGGACGGCTGCTTCAGCAGCACGCGCGCGATCGAGACCCGCTGCTGTTCGCCCCCGCTAAGTCGGTAGCCCCGTTCGCCCACCACCGTGTCCAGCCCGTCCGGCAGCCCGTCGATGAATTCCCTCAACTGGGCCCGTTCGCAGACATCCTGCACCTGTTCGTCCGAGGCTTCGGGCTGGGCGTACAGCAGATTGGCCCGCAGGGAGTCGTGAAACAGATAGGCATGCTGCGTGACCATGCCGATGCACCGCGACAGCGATTGCAGGGACAGATCCCGGAGATCATGTCCGTCCAGCAGGATGCTTCCCCGGGTCGGGTCGTACAGGCGCATGACCAGATTGATCACCGTTGACTTGCCGGCCCCGCTCAGCCCCACCAGGGCCACCATTTGGCCGGGCTCCACCGTGAAGGACAAGTTCTGAAGAGCCGGTGGCGCCTGCCCGGCGGATGGCTCCCGGCGGCCCTTCGGTGTCGGCCCCTGCAATGCTCCAAGCCCCAGACGGCCGCGTCCCATGGTTCTGACCGGTGCATCCTGCTCCGGGTTGGCCTCCTGCCAGGCCCGAATCTCCTCGGGCAGGGCATGGTAATCGAACGTGACATCCCTGAACTCCAACCTGCCGGAGGCCCTGGGCAGGTCCACGGCCTCCGGCCGCTCCTTGATCTCGACCGGCTGGTCCATGTAGGCAAAGACCCGCTCAAAACTCACGACCCCCTGGATCGTCTCCGTCGGCACATGGCTGATCATGGAAATGGGCTGGTACAGCCGCGGCAGGTATGCCACAAACGCCACAATCGTGCCTTCGGTCATGCGTCCCTCGAACACCAGCCAGCCGCCAAACCCATAGAACAGGGCGGTGCCCAGGCCGGACAAAATGCCCATGCTGGACGTCAGCCAGTAGGACAGCACGCCGAGCCGAATCCGAAATTCCCGCACCAGGTCCGCCAGACTGCGAAACTGCCGACCGGCACCCGCCTGCTGTCCGAACAGCTTCATCAGGGAGGCGCCGTTCACGCTCAGAGTCTCGTTCACCATGCTGCTCAGGTTGGCGTTGTGCTCCATGGTCTTGTGGTGAATGGGCCGCAGGATCCGAGCTATCCACCAGGCAAACGGCCACAAGGCCGGAAACAGCAACAGGCCGGGCAGGGTCAACCGCCATTCCAGCTGCATCATGACAACCAAGGTGGAGACAAGGGTGACAAACGCGGTCATCAACTGCGGCAGGGTACCCGTCAGCATGCGCCGGGCCCCCTCCACATCCTGCGTGAAGCGAGCCACGATTTCCCCGGCACGCGTACTGGTGAAGAACCGCATTGACAATTGCTGAACATGGTCGAACATCGCGTTGCGCAGGTCGTAGACCAGTGTTTCGCCAATGCGGACGATGAGGAGTTGCTGGACCAGTCCCAGCAGCACGGTGGCAACCGGCAAGGCGAGCAGGTAGGCGGAGAACGTCACCAGCAACCGCAGATCCTTGTCGGGCAGGATCGTGTCAATGAAATGGCGGTAGAACAGAGGAGGCAAAAGCCCTACCAGCGACTGGGCTGTCACCACCAGGAACACCAGTGCGATGCCGGCCCCGTGGGGTTTGGCGAAACTCCAAACCCGGCCGACGGTGGCCCGGTCCACGCTGCGCAGCGAACGAGTGGTTGTATTGCCGACTACGGCGCGCCAGCCGCGGCGGATATGCATGTGCGAACAGGTTGTTGAAACAAACGCAGGACCGATCCCTGCCCTCGGAAAAGAGGCATGGCCGCGGCGGCTCGTACCCGTTGGCGGCACAAGGGAAATTGCAGCCAGTCCGGCACCGAACCGGACCCGCGGTCCCTGCGGTGCATGATAGCAAGCTGATAGCAAGTTGATAGCAAGCAGAAGCACACAGTTCAGGCGTCCCGCCCGTATCCGACCACTCCCCACCACGTCGGACCGCTCCGGATTCCGACCCCGTTGATTCCGCTATACTGGCCGCGCCTGAAACTTTCCGGTGGACATGGACCGTGCCCAACACAATTGAACTGACACCGGCAACCTCGATCAAGACCGGCATCCGGCTCCTGCTGGACGAACTCGAGGATTGGCTGGACAGCACACTGGATCACCACTTGGCCCTGGACTGGCAGGGGATTCACGACGAGGCCACGTTTGTCACAGCCTGGGCCGGCTACTACGCCTATACGGGCGACACACGCGTTAAGCAGTTGGCCCTCAACCTCTTTGACAAGTGGCAACGGTGGGCTGAAACCAATCTGGTTCACGGTTACTTCCCGCGCCAGGAGGTACACCATGGCACCGAGCACTTCATCATCTTCCTCGACTGGCTATGCCAGATTGCGCCTGAACGCGAAGAGATTGCGGGCGCGTTGGAAGACGGAGCCCACCACGTCGGCAACTGGGGCGACGGTGCACCCGACTGGTACGACCCGGAGCAAAACCGCTTCCTGAGCTACGACCTGGGCACGGTTCGAACCGGCTGCGAGGGCTTCAACTTCGTGGACCACATGCGGATGGTGCACCTGGCGATGGCGGCTTGGCATGCCACGGGTGGCGATCGCTACTTGGACTTGGCCCTGAACTACGCGCGCGCATGGGCCGCAGCCATCCGCGAATCGGCCGACATCCCGCTGTTCCTTGATCCGGACCTGCACACGGAAGTCGAACTTGAACAGCTCCTCCACAGCTTCCTGAAAGCCGCGCCCCAGCAGATCAACGGCCATGCCAGAGTGGAGAACCACGTGGCCAGCGGCACACCCAAGGCACTGCTCGACGTTTGGCGGGCAACCGATGATGCCGGCTGCCTCCACGCGGCCCTGAAGCTGGCCCAAGCCTGCGTTCCCTACCTTGCCAGTCCTGTGGCCAACCCAGCCGGCCATGTCCTGTCCCTAATGCTGCGGACCGAAGCCACGCCCGGAATACTGGGCCTGGACAACCATCCCTTTCCCGATGCGGATGAATGGCGCCCGTTGGACGGATGCTCCATGACCATCCGGACCGAGCCGGGTTCCCCTTGGCAAGACAGCCTGGGCTACCGCTTCGACCTTCCCGCCTGGCAATTGCGAGACGGTACCGGCAATGCCATGGCGGAGCGTCCGGCCCCCGGCAACCTTGTCCTGGCCTGGGAGCTGTCCGGCAGGGAGCAATACGCCCTGGACGCCTGTACGATTGCGCTGGGCCGCCTGCGGCTGGCGCGGAACACGTTCCGGGATGGTCGGCATCACGGATGTACCGCGCAAAGCATCGCCGCGACGGTGCGGGGCCACGGGCGGTGTTGGGGCATCGGAGACGTATCCGCCGTCTTGGCCAATCCCGCCATCCAGGCCGCATCCGGCCTCCCGCCGGACACTCTGTCCGGTCCAACCGCGGTCACCAATTGAACCGCTGCTGGCGGATTGCCGGAAACACTGCGCGCCCGGCCTGCATGCGCAAAACCATGACCTTGCCCCTGGTTGTCCACGTCACGCACGAAGCCGGCCTGAAGATCGGCGGCATCGGCGCGGTTTTGGAGGGCCTGTTGACCTCCCGCGCCTACACCGACCAGGTTCAACGCACCATCCTGGCCGGCCCGTTTCCCGCCTGGGATCCGGCCCAAATGGATCGGATCGTGTCGCAGCGGTCCCGGCTCCAGGTCCGTTATGCCAGTCGCTACGGCATCTACGGACTGGTCCCGCCGGCTCTGGGCAAACGGTTCCATGGCCTGGAACGGGATCTGAACATCAACATCTTCTATGGCTTGGCACCATACGGAGCACACTGCCACGAAGTGCTGTTGGTTGACCCGACCAACCTGCTCCCGGATATGGACAACCTCTTTGCCTACGACCTTTACGCGAATTACCACCTGCAGACGGACCGCTACGCCTACGATGCCGAGTGGACCGGCTTTGCGCGACTGGCGACCGCGTTGGCACAAGCCATCGAAGCCCTGGCAGCGGATGCGATGCCGGGCCGGGAGAACCGGTTCGCGATTGCCCACGACTGGATGGGCCTGCTGCCCGTGTTGGCGCTCCGGTTGCAAGGGACGGACCGCTGGAGCACGGTCTACTATGCACACGAAGTCGCACCGGTGCGACGCTTGGTGGAGGAGCACGAGGGACACGACACCCGGTACTACAACGTAATGCGCAAGGCCGAAGGCAGCGGGGTGTTTTTGGACAACGTCTTCGGTTCCCAGAACGATTGGTTCAAGGTGCCGCTGCTGCACCAGGCCATCCGGTGCGATGCCGTTCTGGCCGTCAGCGACCTCGTCCGCGACGAACTCCGGTTTCTGGGGACCGGGTTCGCCGACGCGCCAATTGATCTCGTGTACAACGGCATTCCATCACAAGCCACCACCCTGGACGAGAAGAATATGTCCCGGGACAGACTGCGGTCCTACTGCCGGACACTGCACGGCTTCCTGCCGGACTTTGTATTCACCCACGTGACCCGCATGGTGCCTTCCAAGGGCATGTGGCGGGATGCGAAGGTGCTGTCGCATTTGGCCCGGCGCCTAGCGGACGCGGGAGGCCAAACCGCAGTCCTGTTCGTGCTCAGCACCGGCACGGGTACCGGACGGGCACCCGACCAGGTGCATGCATGGGAGGAAACCTATGGCTGGCCCGTGGGGCACAGGGCGGACAACGGCGATCTCGTCGGGATGGAGGCAGCCTACTTCTTCGACGTGGTTGAGCCGTTCAACCACGACCACGCCAACGCCAAAATCGTGTTCGTCAACCAGTTCGGCTGGGACCGGATGCACTGCGGGCAACGCATGCCCGACGACATGTCCTTCGTTGACATCCGCCGCGGCTCGGATCTGGAATTCGGCCTTAGCATTTACGAACCGTTCGGCATTGCCCAACTCGAGGCATTGACGCACGGCGCAGTCTGCTGCATCAGTTCGGCGTGCGGCTGCCGGGGATTCGTCGCACGGGTGGCCGCCGCCGGTACGCCCACCGCGTTGGTGGTCGAAGCAGACTGCATTTCGCTGCCCGACGACGGCTGGATCCACTCCCCCTGGGACGCGCTCCACATCTCACGGGGGCAACGGGACCGGCTCGAGGAATACCAAAGCGAGCAGACGGCCCGGGAGATTTTGAAGGTGCTTGCCCGCAACGACGACGAACGAAGCCGCAACCTGGCGTGGGGGCAGGCGGCCAGCGCGGCCATGGGCTGGGATACGGTTGCGCGGGACCTCCTGCTGCCCGCCCTGCACCGCCTGAGGACACAGGCATAGCATGGCCGGCGCACAGGTATCCGGTCCACCCCGAAGTTGGCTGGCCAAGGCCGATGTCGACGCCATCGTGGCCGGCACCCACAGCCGGCCCGCCGACATCCTCGGGCCGCACGGCCGCACCGTTGCCGGTGCCCCATGGCTGGCGGTGCGCGCCTTTCGTCCGCTCGACCTGGAAGTCCGGGTCAACGTCAATGGCCGGAAGCACCAGGCGGTCTGTCTGGATCCGGCCGGGTTCTTCGAATGTCTGTTGCCCGGTGACGGGGAGGCAGCCCAAGGCGCCTATCGACTCGATCTGCTGGGTCGCGATGGAACTGTCAGCACCATCGAGGATCCCTACCGCTTTCCAACCTGCATTTCCGACCACGACTTCCATCTTTGGGGCGAGGGACGGCTGTATCGCGCCTGGCGCGCGCTGGGCGCCCATCCGACTGTCCAGTTCGGTGTGCCCGGAGTGAGGTTCTCCGTATGGGCCCCCAATGCACGGCGCATGAGCGTGCTGGGTCCCTTCAACGGCTGGGATGAACGCACGCACGCGATGCAGCAGACGCAGAGCGGCCTGTGGGAATTGTTCATTCCCCATCTCGTCGAGGGGGAACAGTACAAGTACGCAATCCTCTCCAGGCAGAAGGCCTACGCCATCGACAAGATGGACCCGTTCGGCTTCCACGCCGAATTGCGCCCGGGCACCTCGTCCAGGGTCTGGTCGCTCGACCGGTTCGCCTGGAACGACCGGAAGTGGCTGGACCAACGGGCCGAACGGAACTTCCGGAGTCGCCCCCTGAACATCTACGAGGTCCACCTGGGCAGCTGGGCCCGGGACGCGGACACCGGCGGCATGCTCAACTACCGGGAACTGGGCCGGCGGCTGGCGGACTACTGCCTGGAAATGGGCTACACGCATGTCCAGCTGCTGCCGGTCATGGAACATCCGCTGGACCGCTCCTGGGGCTATCAGACCACGGGCTATTTTGCGCCCACCAGCCGGTTCGGCACACCCGACGACTTCCGGGCCCTGGTCGACCACTGCCATCGGGCGGGAATTGGCGTCATCCTCGATTGGGTGCCGGCCCATTTCCCCAAGGACGGGCACGGCCTTGCATTCTTTGACGGCACCCACCTGTTCGAGCACGAGGATCCGCGCCAGGGGGAACATCGGGTCTGGACCACGCGCATCTTCAACTTCGGCCGGCCACAGGTGCGCAACTTCCTGATCAGCAACGCCCTGTTCTGGCTGGAGGAGTACCACGTCGACGGCTTCCGGGTGGATGCCGTGGCCGCAATGCTCTACCTCGACTTCGAGCGGGAGGAAGGCGACTGGCTGCCCAACGAGTTCGGCGGGCGCGAGAATCTGGAGGCCATCGCCTTCCTCAAGGAATTCAACCGGGCCGTCCACACGCAGCATCCAGGCTGCATCACCATCGCGGAGGAGAGCACGGCGTGGCCCCTGGTGACCTATCCGGACTACCTCGGCGGCCTGGGCTTCGACTTCAAGTGGAACATGGGCTGGATGCACGACACGCTTGACTACTTCGAGCTGGATCCGATCTACCGCAAGTTCAACCAGAACCTCATCACATTCGGCATCACCTATGCCCATTCGGAGAACTACATCCTGGCCTTCAGCCACGACGAAGTGGTCCACCTGAAAAAATCGATGCTGTCCAAGATGCCGGGAGACGCCTGGCGGCAGTTCGCCAACCTGCGCCTGTTGACCTTGTACCAGTACTGTCATCCCGGCAAGATTCACAGCTTCATGGGCAGCGAAATCGGCCAGTGGAACGAGTGGGACGAAGCCCGTTCCATCGAATGGGACCTGCTGGCATTCGAACCGCACCGCCAGTTGCAACAGTTCTGCGGGGACATGGGCCGCCTCTACCACCGCCTGCCGGCCCTCTGGGAAAGGGACTCCGAACAGGACGGCTTCCAGTGGATTGAATTCCGCGACATCGAAAACACCACGGTTTGCTTTGTGCGGCGCGGCGCAAACAAGGACGACACCCTGGTTGTGGTCCTGAACATGACGCCGGTGGTTCGACACGGGTATCGCATCGGGGTGCCTGAACCCGGGCCGTGGCACGAAATCATGAACACGGACCAGGCCGCCTACGGTGGCAGCGGCATGCTCAACTCCGAGCCACTCGGAACCGAACCGGGGATCTGGCACGACTTTCCCCAGTCCCTGGCCCTGGCCCTGCCGCCATTGGGCGGAATGGTGCTGGCCCAAAAACCGGCATTCCCAACCAGTCAATCAACAGGTGTGAGACATGGCTGAAGCCAATGCATGGGACGGTACCCAACTCCACGCCGTTGCCGGCGGCTTCGTATACGGGACGGCAATCCCGGACGATCCGACAACCGTAAGCCGCGACCCGATTTTCATTGTCGGAGACCAAATCGCCACCGAAGGGGACGCGCGGTCGCATACAGGGGCACGGGTCCAGTTCGAAGCGGACGGGCTGCACGTGCTGCCCGGGTTCGTCGACGTCCACGTTCACGGTGGAGGCGGCTACGATGCCATGTCGGGTGATCCGGACGACATTCAGGGCATGGGCCGGTTTCATGCACGGCATGGCACCACCGCCCTGGCACCCACCACCGGCACGGCCCCCAAGGCCACAATCCTGAATGCCGCCCGCGCCGTCGGGGAGGCCATGACCCGACCGGCCAGGGGTGCTCACATCGTGGGGGCCCACATCGAAGGTCCGTTCATCAATCCAGCCTGGGCAGGTGCCCAAAATCCTGCCCACATTGTTGACATTGACCTTCAGTGGGTGCAGCAGTTGGCCACCACCAGAGCTGTGAAGTTGATGACATTTGCACCGGAACTTCCAAGGGGAGGCGAACTCACCAAGGAGTTGCTCCGCCACGGAATCGTGCCGGTCATGGGACACACCGGCGCCACATGGGACCAAACGGCCGCAGCCGCCGACCTGGGTGTGGTCCAGGCCACCCACACCTACAACGCCATGCTGGGGCTTCATCACCGGGAACCGGGCGCGTTGGGCCGCATCCTGCTGGACGACCGCATCCAAGGCCAGTTGATTGCGGACAACATCCATGTCCATCCCGGCGCCATGCAGCTTCTCTGGCACTGCAAGGGTCCCCTGGGTGTCATGCTGATTACCGATGCGATTCGGGCCGTGGGCCTGCCGGAGGGCGAGTACGAATTCGGCAGGCTACCGGTGACCGTGAAGGACGGGGCGTGCCGACTGCCCGACGGCACGCTGGCCGGCAGCATCGCCACCATGGACGTTTGCCTGCGCAATCTGATGGATGCCACGGGCCTGGACCTGACGGAGGTGTGGCAGGCCTCCAGCCTAGTTCCCGCCGGTTCACTGAAGCTCGACTACACCATCGGTCACTTCGCACCGGGGTGCATGGCGGACATCGCGATCGTGGATGACGACATTAATGTGGCGGCCACGCTCGTTGGCGGCCGGATCCAATACCTGGATTCGGCCTACGCGGACAGGATTTCGGGAACCCGATGCCCTTGATGGCACCGATGGTTGCGGTCAGGGAAGTTCCATGCCCACCGTGTCCACGGCTCCCGCCTGTGCAAGTCGGGAGGCCAGTTCGGCCTGCCGGTCGCGTCCGCACAGAACCAACACCAGTCCCCCCAGGCCGGCGCCCGACACCTTGGCCGCGGACGCGCCGCCGGCCAAGGCGGCTTCGATAAGCCGTTCGCAGGCCGGATGGCTGACCCCAATCCTGCGCAGGAATTCCTGGTTGCGATTGAGCAAGTCAGGCAACACATCCATGTTGCCCCTCTCCAAGGCATCCTTCACCGCGAGGCTGACGGAGCTCATTTCCCCCAGCCATCGGTCATAGTCGGCAACATTGGCATGCCGACGAGCAGCCACCCCGGCTACGGCTTCGGCGGTGGAGGCTCGCACCCCGGTATCGGCGAGCAGAAAGGTTGCCTCCGCCTTGGTTTGCATCCGGCTTGGGCCTGCCGTTCGTTCAAACCAGACCGGTTGTTCCCAGACCACAACTGCGTTGTCCACGCCGCTGGGATTGTCGTGTTGCAGCACCTCGCTATCCAAGACGATCCGGTTGACTTCCTCATTCGATATTGACAACGACAGCGCATCGCCGGCGGCGCGCACCAAGGCGCAAGCGGCGGCGGCACTGCTGCCCATCCCACCGGCAACGGGGATATTGCCCTTCAGATAAATCATCCAGTCCGGGATCCCTGCCTGCCCGGCCAAGTCCAACACGGACTGCAACGCCCGGGTCAGGGCCGGGAGCGGATCCGCTGCACGGCCCAGGCGCGCCACCACCTGCATCTGTTCCGAGGCGATCACGGTGCCATACCTCGGCGATGCCGCATGGATATAGGCATGCAACCTGCGCTGCACCACCGGAACGGCAATCGCTCCGTATCCATACACCACCGAATGTTCACCCGTGAGGATGGCTTTGCCGGGGGCACTGGCATGACCTAGCAGGGACATGACTCTTCGGTCCTGGCACCGACTATTTCGGTAGCTTCCTGTCCATCAGCTATTGGCAAACCCCATGGTTTCCACGGTTCCGAACCGCGAGTGTTGTTGCGAACCAAGTCCGTTGGGCATCCCGGTCCGGTACCGTCCATGCGAACCCAACCGGAAGCGCCAGGCCAGACACTGTACCAATTCGCCCGCGGTCGGTGGTTCCAACAACCGGCAATGAGATCAACCATCGTTGGGAATACTGCTCAATCCGGTTGAAGCAACTCGATCATCACCCCGTGGGCAGCCTTTGGATGAATGAACACCACCGGTCCGAACAGGCCCTGCACCGGTTGCGTGTCGGTCAGTTGCACACCGGATTCCATCAGCTCCGCAATCGCAGTGTCCAAGTCCGTGACCGCATAGCAAAGATGGTGCATGCCGGGTCCCCGCTTTGCCAGAAACCTGCCGACTGCACTGTCCTCGGACCGGGGCACCAGCACCTCTATGCGTTCGGCCCCCTTTCCGAAGACGAGAGCCTCCAACTGTTGGGAAGGCACGTCGTCCACATGGGTCAATTCATATCCGAGCAAGTCGCGGTACAGGCCCACAACCGCTTGCCTGTTGCTCGCGGCTAGACCGACATGGTGCAAGGCACCCAGTCCAGACACGGTCTTGAACATCGAAGCTTCAGCCACGGAGCACCCTAGATCCAGCTTTGGGCCTGGTATTCGCCCCAGACCGAACGCAGTTCATCACAAATTTCGCCCACGGTCCCGCCGGCCTGCACAGCCGACAGGATCGGTGGCATCAGGTTCCCATCCGGAGACTCGGCTGCCGCCCGGACTCGCTTCAGAGCCTCAATGACAGCGGACTGGTCGCGCCGCGACCGGTAATCCCGGACCTGTGAGCGTCGGTCTGCCTGTACCTTCTCATTCACGCGCAGCAGGTTCAAGTCTGCGACCTCGTCTTCCCGGCCGTCGCGAAACGCGTTGACACCCACAATCACTTCCTCGCCGGCATCCACAGCCCGTTGTGTTCTGACAGCGGCCTCCTGAATCTCGAGCTGCATGAACCCGCTCTCCACGGCCGCCAGCGTTCCGCCGAGTTCGTCGATGCGGTCCAGGTAGGCGGATGCGGTCTGCTCAATCTCGTCGGTCAGGTGCTCCACGTACCACGACCCTCCCAGCGGATCCACGGTGTCCGCGACACCGCTTTCGTGAGCCAGGATTTGTTGCGTGCGCAGGGCGGTCGAGGCACTTTCGGCGTTGGGCAGGGCCAATGCTTCATCCTTGGAATTGGTATGCAGGCTCTGTGTGCCCCCCAGGACTGCCGCCAGGGCCTGGACGGTCACCCGCACGATGTTGTTGGCCGGCTGCTGGGCCGTCAGCGTACTGCCTCCGGTCTGGGTATGGAAGCGCAACCGCCAACTGCGGGGATTCTCGGCCCCGTAGCCGTACCGCATGATGCAGGCCCACAACCGGCGTGCCGCCCTGAACTTGGCCACTTCCTCCAACAGGTTGTTGTGGGCATTGAAGAAGAAGCTCAGACGGCCCGCAAAGGCGTCCACGGGCAAACCCGCCCGGAGGACGGCATCCACGTAGGCCTTGGCGTGGGCAAAGGTGAACGCAACCTCCTGGGCCGCCGTGCTGCCGGCCTCCCGGATGTGATAACCGCTGATGGAAATCGGGTTGAAGCGCGGCATTTCGCCCTGGCACCACCGAATCAGGTCGGTGGCCAGACGCAGGGACGGAGCCGGCGGGAAAATGTAGGTGCCGCGCGCCACGTACTCCTTGAGAATGTCGTTCTGGACCGTCCCGGTCAGGCTGGCGAGGGGTAGGTTCCGGTCCAGGGCAACCGCCGCCAGCATGGCCAGCAGGATCGCCGCCGGCGCGTTGATGGTCATACTGAGACTGATCCGGTCCAGCGGGATGTCCCCCAACAGAACATCCATGTCCCGCCACGAACAAATCGACACACCCGACTTGCCGACTTCGCCCTCGGCCCATTCACTGTCGGCGTCGAAGCCCATCTGCGTGGGCAGGTCGAAGGCGGTGGACAGGCCCGACTGTCCCTGGTCCAGCAGGTCCCGGAAGCGCCGGTTGCTGTCCTCGGCCGTGCCGAAACCGGCATATTGGCGCATGGTCCACAGGCGTCCCCGGTACATGTCCGGATGAATGCCGCGGGTAAAGGGGTATGCGCCGGGCTGGCCCAACCTTCCTGCATACGGTTCCTGTGCCTGCTCGGCTTCGGGAGGACCGTACAGACGCGCAACGGGCCGACGGTCCGATGTCGCGGGCTCGCGCTTCGATTTCTTGTGCGCCGGGTTTCCGGGACCGGGATTGGTGCTCATGGGCACTGCCTCTGCGACACGGCACGGGTTCTCGTCGCCGACGGTGTCGGCCTGCCAATCACAAAATGCGACGCCCTTCCAGCGCAAACCGAAACGACACGTCGTCGGCGTACTCCAGGTCACTGCCGGCGGCCAGACCGCGGGCCAGTTGGGAAACCTTGATCGGATGGTTCCGGAGTTCGTCCGCAATCCACTGGGCCGTCGCCTGGCCCGGCAGATCCGGACTGGTGGCCACAATCACTTCCCGCACCTCGGCCTCTCCGCCAACATCCAGGCGCCGCCACAGTTCCTTGAGGCGAATATCCTCGGGCCCGCGCCCGTCAAGGGGGGAAAGGGTTCCGTGCAGCACGTGATAGAGGCCGTTGAACTGTCCCATCCGGTCAATCACCGACACAATCTGGGGCTCTTCGACCACGCAGATGACGCTGCGGTCCCGATCTCGGGACGAACACAAGCCACATGGTTGGGTGTCGCAGATGTTGCAGCAGATGCGGCACAGTTCGGTCTCCGCCTGGAGCCGCATCAGAAGTTCCCCCAGTTCCCGCGGCAGATGCTCCGGTGCCTGCAGCAGGAAATAGGCCAGGCGCTGTGCGCTCCGGGGACCGATCCCCGGAAGCCGGGACAGGCTGGCAATGGTGTCCGTAACGATTCCGGGCAGAAGGTCCGAGGACATGGCCGAATACAGGACTAGCCCAACAGGCCGGGCGGCAGGTTGAGGCCCTTGGACATCTTGTCGACCATGGCACTCCGCGCCGTCTCAAGCTGGTTGTACAAGTCGTTGAAGGCGGCCATGATCAGGTCCTGCACGAATTCCGGATCGTCCGGATCCAGGATCTCCGGCTTGATCTCGATGGACTTCACTTGGAAGTTGCCGTTGGCCACCACGGTCACCATGCCGCCCCCGGACGTGGCCGTGAATTCCTGGTCCGAGATGTCGTTCTCGGCCATCTCCTCCTGGTACTGCTGCATTTGACGCATCAGGTCCTGCTGGCTGACGCCTCCGAAGTTGCCACCCATGCCGCCTCCGGGGATTCCCTGTCGGCGCTGGCTGCGACTTCGTTTGGTCTTGCGCGGCATGATACTCACTCCGAGTTGTGTGGTTGCTGCATGCGGGCCAGCCAGTCGTCGACCTCCTGCTGGTCCAGTTCGGTTGCGCCGACTTTGTCTCTCATGAATGCGCTGATCTCGTCAATCATGGTTTGGGACAGCGTGCCGACATCGGGTGCAGTCGGTGCTTCCGACCCGTCCCAACCGGTGCGCGGTCTGCGGATCATGACATCATCGCCGTATTGACACTCCAAAGTGGTGTCGTCGCCGGCATAGTCGCGCATCTTCTCGTGAAACCATTCACTGGCGCGCGCCAGATTGCTGTCCGCTTCCGAGGCAAACAGGACATGGACGCAGTTGTCGACTACGCGCAATCCCTTGATGTGGCGCAGGGCGTTGCGCAGCCGATCGCTCCCTTGCTTCTTGGCAAGCTCCCAGATCCTTTCCTCCGCCCACCGCTTGCGCATCCGAGCCAGTACCTTGCGCTCGCGCTCCGTCTCGGGCACGCGGCTGCCGGGACGTGTCCGATCCGAGTCCGTTCGGGCCGGCGCGGCCTGGGGTCGGGCACCGTTCGCCCGCGGTGCGGGGGCCGGTGTCGGTGTCGGAGCTGTCCTCTTCGGTTGCGGTGCCGGTGCCGGTGCGGGCGCTGCCTCGCGCGCGGGTGGCGGCATGGGCTTGGCCGGACCGTCGATGGCCTGCACCAGGGCAATTTCGATCAGGATTTGCGGATGCTGGGTCTGGCCCAGCGGCTGCTGCGACGCCCCCATGCGGGACAACGTGTCCAAAAACAGGGACAGCGCGTGCAGCGTGTGCGCCTCGGGCCAGCGTTCCGCCCACCCCCGAATCACCTTGGCCTGATCGCGCGACACCTCATCGAGAGATGAGCCGGTCAGATCCATCTGCATCCGGAAGACCCAGCGCAACTGCGTCACCAGCTGCTTGAGAAACTCGGGCAGGCTGCGACCCTGCTCGACCACGGATTCGAGCACCTCCAGTCCACGCTGCTTGTCTCCCGCCACCAGACTGTCAATGAAGGAGTTGATGGCCTGGATGTCCGACAGCCCCAGCATGGACTGCACCAGTTCCAGGGACACGGTGTCGTGACCGAAGCTCACAACCTGGTCCAGCAGGCCAATGGCATCCCGCATGCCGCCCTGCGCGCTGTCGGCAATCATTGACAGGGCCGCCTCCTCAACGTCACAGCCCTCTGTCTTGGCAATGGTCGCCAGATGAGCCTCGATCTCGGCGGATCCAATCCGCCTGAAGTCGAAGCGCTGGCACCGGCTGATCACGGTCGCCGGGATCTTGTGCACCTCGGTCGTGGCCAACATGAAGTACGCGTGCGGCGGAGGTTCCTCCAGCGTCTTGAGCAGCGCGTTGAACGCACTTGTGCTCAGCATGTGAACTTCGTCGATGATGAAGATCTTGACCTGTCCCTCGGTCGGGGCGGACTGCACCTGATGCCGCAGTTCGCGCACGTCCTCGACGCCGTTGTTGCTGGCGGCATCGATTTCATTCAGGTCGAGGTAGCTGGAATCGTCAATCGCCGTGCAGACCGGACACGCCCCGCAGGGTCGCGCGTCTCCTTCGCCCTCGCAGCAAAGGGCCTTGGCCAACAGGCGCGCGGTGCTGGTCTTGCCGGTGCCCCGAGGACCGTTGAACAGGTAGGCTTGGGCGACGCGCCCGGTCTCGAGCGCGTTCTCCAGCGTCCGCACGATGTGCGGCTGGCCCACGAGCTCGGCGAAACTTTTGCTCCGCCACTTGCGATACAATGCCTGCGCCACTGCGGTTGCCTTCAGTCTTGAATGCGATGCAGGATCCGACCCGCATCCCGGGTTCGGCGGAAAGTACTGTTATTGTAGATTGTTTGTTTCAAAATCACAATTGGCAAATTGCCGAACCACCAGGTGAAACCCATGACGCGCAAGAAGGGCATCGTGCTTGTCGGAGGCCTTCTGATGCTGGCGGTCCTAATGGCCGTAATGGTGGTCTCCACCAATATAAATCAGGTGAGTGCAGAGGAAAACGTGCCCACGGGCACCGCCGGTGAGCAAACCACACTGTCCGGCGGCAACGACTGCCTCTGCAACATTACGCAATACGCCGGCGACAACGAGCAGGATTCCCCCAACCGGGAGTAGCCGCCGGGCATCCCCGAATGGCCCGGCGGGATGTTGGAAGCACCCCGCCCGGCTAGCCGTACACCTTGACTGCCGCCGGATCGCCGGCGGGACCGTCCTGCAGGGCCGTCCCAATCTCGGAGACAACCCGTTCGACATCCCCTGCGTCCACGTCGCAGTGCAGCACTGCGCGCATGGTGGTCTGGTTGATGGGGTTCATGAGAATCCCCCTCTCCTGCAGGCTGGCCGCCAGCTGCACCGGACTCATATCGTCATCGGTAACCTTGAAGTACACGATGTTGGTGGCCACATCGGCGGGATCAATGCCGATGCCATCCGTGGCCTGAAGGCCCCGGGCCAGCTGCTGTGCGTTGGCGTGGTCGTCCGCCAACCGTTCCACCATCTCCGAAAGGCCCACCACGCCGGCTGCCGCAATGATGCCGGCCTGGCGCATCCCGCCGCCCACCACCTTGCGCATGCGCCGGGCCCGTTGGATGAATTCGGCCGATCCGGCCACCACGGACCCGACCGGCGAGGCCAGCCCCTTGCTCAAACAGCAACTGACACTGTCGGCCTTGGCCGCCAGGTCCGCCGGGGCCAGGTTCAGGGCCACGGCCGCATTCCACAGACGGGCACCGTCCATGTGCACGGCCAGACCCCGACTGTGCGCAAGGTCCTTCACCTCGTCCAGCCAAGCCACCGGCAGCGGCCGGCCGTTGCAGCGGTTGTGAGTGTTCTCCATGCAAATCAGGCGCGTCACCGGAAAGTGCGAGTCGTCGCCGCGGATGGCGCCTTCGATGTCGGCCAGGTCCAGCGTACCGTCCGGCTGGCTCGGCAGGGCGTGCGGATGAATGCCGCCCAACGCCGCCGAACCGCCCTGCTCGTACAGGAAGATGTGGTTCATGCTGCCGACGATCAGCTCGTCGCCGCGCCCGCAGTGGGCCATGATGCTAATCAGGTTGCCCATGGTCCCGCTGGACACGAAGACGGCCGCCTCCTTGCCCAGGATTTGGGCAGCCATTTCCTCCAGGCGATTGACAGTCGGATCCTCGCCATAGACATCGTCGCCCAGCGCAGCGTTCGCCATCGCTTCGCGCATGGCGGCGGTGGGCATCGTCACCGTGTCCGACCGCATGTCGATTACGGGTTGTCCATTGACCTCGGCCATCTGTCTGTCCTCGTTGGGTTTAGTTCGGTTCAGTTGTTAAGAGTGCCCTTGGTGCTGGGCACGCCCGACCGCCTGCCATCCTTGCGCGTCGCCTGATCCAAGGCCCGGGCCAGGGCCTTGAACACCGCCTCCACCCGATGGTGATCGTTGTGGCCGTACAGGATTTCGGCATGCAGGTTCATGCCGGCATGGAATGCCAGCGATTCAAGAAGATGCGGCACCAGGTCCGTGCTCAGGGCCCCCACCCGGGAACCGGTGAACTCGCCCCGGAACACGGCGTAGGGCCGTCCCGACAGGTCCACCGCCACGCGGGCCAGGGTTTCGTCCATGGGCACGTAGCTGTGGGCCGTGCGCACAATGCCCGCCTTGTCGCCCAAGGCCTTTGCCAGAGCCTGGCCCAGGCAAATCATTGTGTCTTCGGCAGAGTGGTGTTCATCGATTTCAAGGTCCCCGTCGCACTTGGCGGACAGGTCGAACAGGCCATGGTGCGCAAACAGGGTCAGCATGTGGTCGAGCATGCCAATGCCGGTCGCCACATCGGAGACACCGGACCCGTCAAGATCCAGGGACAGTTCGATGCGGGTCTCGGCGGTGTGCCGCTTGATGGATGCCCGCCGTGATTCAACTTGCATGGCTCTATTCCAATTCCTCCAGGGCCGTCAACACCCGATCGATCTGGTCTTCGCGACCGACGGAAATCCGAATGCAGCCGGACAGCAGCGGCGTGTCGTAATAGCGAACCAGTATGCCCTGTCGGCGCAGGCCGTCCCTGACCTCCAGGGCGGGGCGCCCCCGGACCCGGCACAGAACAAAGTTGGCCGCGGACGGCACGGGGTCCAGGAAGGATATGCCCGCCAATCCCGTCCACAGCCGTCTTTGCCCGGCGCGGATGCGATCCACCACCCCCCGCACTTCGGACCAGTGCTCCAATCCGGTCAGTCCGGCCACCAAGGCTGCCTGGTTCACGTTGTAGGGCTGCTTGAACTTCCAGAACTGCTCCATCAGCCACTCCGGAAACACCCCCCAGCCCAGCCGCAGACCGGCCATGCCGACCGCCTTGCTAAAGGTACGCAACACCACCAGGTTGTCATGTTCGGTGACACGCGCGATGCGGGATGGCTCATCCGCAAACTCGACATAGGCTTCGTCCAGGACCACCAAGGCCGGCAGGGACAGCAACCGTTCGCACTCGCCGTCCGTCAACCAGGTACCAGTCGGATTGTTGGGCGTGGCTGCGTACACAATCTTGACCGGTCCCCCGTCTCCCTCCCGGCCATCCAGCACCGCCGCCTCAACGGCCTCCACATCCAGGCTGTAGTCCGGACGGCGCGGCACCTCCAGCACCTCCGCCCCGTACAGATGGGCGTTGCTGGAGTACATGAGAAAGGTGGGGGGCATATCCAGGATTCTGTCGCCGGGCAACAGGAACATCTGGCTCAGGTTGTTCAACAACTCGTCGGAACCGCTGCCGACCGCGATCATGCTTTCCGGCACGCCGTGCAACGCCGCCAGTCGCTCCCGCAGGCGGATCTGAGCCGAATCCGGATAGATGTGGTACCAGTCGTAGGCGGCCAGGGCCTCAAGGACGGAGCGCGGCGGGCCGTAGGGGTTCTCGTTGGCGTCCAGCTTTACCAGGTCCTCAACCCGCAAGCCGAGTTCCGCGCTCAGTGAGTCCAAAGGCTCCACGGGCTTGTAGGCCGACAGGGACTTGATGATGGGATTGAGCAGGGTTGAGGGATCGAACGACGTCATGACCGAGGTCTCCGTGCGGTAACTGCCCTGGCATGCGCCTGCAAACCCTCGGTCTCCGCCAGCCGGGCCGCGGCCGGTCCGATGCGCGTGGCCGCGGCTTCGTTCAGGCCGAACAGGGAAACCACGCGCACGAAATCCAGGACATTGAGCGGACTGCTGAACCGGGCGCTGCCGTTGGTGGGCATGACATGGCTGGGACCGGCTACGTAATCCCCAAGAACTTCGGAACTGTGGTGCCCCATGAATACCCCGCCCGCGTGCTGGACGCGGTCCACCCACTGGCCGGGTTCCTCCACCAGCAGGCACAGGTGCTCGGCGGCGTATTGATTGGCCACGCCGAACCCTTCCTCGAGCGAGTCCACCAGCACAATTCCACTGCCGCGGTCCAGGGATTCCGCAACGATCTCCGCCCGCGGCAGGTCCTCCAGGGCGTGTCCCACGGCAACCTGCACCGCTTCGGCCAAAGGTGTGCTGGGCGTAACCAAAATGGCACTGGCCAACACGTCGTGTTCCGCCTGGGCCAGCAGATCCGCGGCCACCACGTCGGGGTCCGCGGTGTCATCCGCCACAATCATGGTTTCCGTGGGGCCATAGAGGCCGTCAAGTCCGACCTGCCCGTACACCTGCCGCTTCGCTTCGGTGGTCATCAGACCTCCGGGTCCGGCGATTTTGTCCACGGCCGGCACGGTTTCCGTACCGTAGGCCAAGGCGGCAATGGCCTGGGCGCCCCCGCTGACGTACAGCCGCGGTACCCCGGCCAACCAGGCCGCGGCCAACAGGATGGGCTCGGGTTCCCCAACCGGTTGTGCCGGAGGCGTGATGATGGAAATCTCGGGGACTCCGGCCACCTGCGCCGGTATGGCACTCATCAACAGCGTGCTCGGCAACGGAGCACTGCCCCCGGGCACGTAAATCCCCACCCTTTCAATGGGCCGCACAATCTGTCCCAGAGTACCGTCCGCCGATTCGTGGACCCAGTCGGCCACCGGCTGCTGTTCGTGGAAGGCGCGAATGCGGTCGGCCGCCAACTGCATGGCTGCGGCCGTTTCGCCGTCCAAGGCCCTCCAGGCGGCTTCCAACCGGTCCTGTTCCAGACACAGGCTCGCAGGGGCAATGCCGTCGAGGTGGCTTCCGAATTCGTACAGTGCCACATCGCCCCGGGTGCGTACGTCGTCGATGATGGCCGCCACCGCCTCTTCCACCCCCAGGGTGCGGCCGAATATCCGCTTCCAGGTCGCCACCCAGCTTTCGGGGACTTGCGCGTCCGCCAGTGCCTTGCGCTCAAGAATGGAGTCGGCGGCTTCGGCTGCGGAAAAGATGCGAATCATGTCGAATTAGATGAAAGGTTTGGCGGCTTGGCAAGGGCAGAACCGATGCCGCTTCCGGATCCAACCGAATCCCTATTAAGCCCCGCTAGAGTAAAACACCACGCGGTGATTCTTCAGAACCCCATCGACATAGACAAAGGTGCCCGAGAAGAACCGGTCCTGTGCCAGCCACGGCAAAAAGATCCGGTCGCCCTCCCACAAATTGAGATCCAGCAGCCTTGCATCCTCGATCCAATGGAGCTCCCCTTCCGGAGAGTCGATAAGGCTGCCGGAGAAGCGCTCGGCCGAGAATACGAACACGTACCAGTCGTTTTCGCCGTCGAAGCCCGGAAACGTGAGCATGCCGTGCAGGCGGGGCGCCTCCACCTCCAGACCACTTTCTTCCCTGACCTCCCGGATGGCACAGGCCTCTGGGGATTCGCCGGGCTCGAATTTGCCGCCCAGACCGTTCCACTTGCCTTCATGAAAGTCGTTGGCCTTGCGGTTCCGGAACAGCATCAGCGTCTTTCCATCCCGCTTCAGGTAGCAGAGGGTGCCAAGGATGGTTGCCATGCGCGTTGCTGGTCGTGCCTGACCCTACCAGGCGTCCAAATCCCGCGCGGCCGCCGCGATCCGGTCGGCATCGGGCCGGTAGGCCTGCTCCAGGGACGGACTGAAGGGCACAGGCGTGTCCAAACCGCCCAGACGCCTGACGGGTGCGTCCAGATATTCGAAACACTCCTCCGCAATGAGCGCCGCCACTTCGGCGCCGCATCCCATCATGCGGTTGGCGGCATGCACAATGAGTGCCTTGCCGGTGGCCTTGACGGACTCCAGGATTTGGTCCGTATCCAGCGGTTTCACCGTGCGCAGATCCAGCACCGCGGCCTCAATGCCTTCCCCGGCCAACTCCTCGGCTGCCGCCAACGCCGATTGCAGCATCGCCCCGTAGGTGATGATGGTCAGGTCGGCACCCGGTCGCGCCTGTCGGGCCTTGCCGATGGGCACCAGATGCTCGCCGGGGGGCACCGGGCCGCGCAGGGAGCGGTACAGAGTCTTGCTTTCAAAGAAGATGACCGGATTGTTGTCGCGGATCGCGGAGGTCAGCAGGCCCTTGACATCGGCCGGCGTCCCGGGGCAGATGACTTTCAGCCCGGGCACGTGGGCGAACCACGCCTCCGGGTTCTGGCTGTGGAACGGCCCGGAACTGGTGCCTCCGTCCGCCGGGGCCCGTATGGTCCAGGGCACCGCCCCCTGCCAGATGTAGTGGGTGGAGGCCGCGTACTGAACAATGGCGTCGAAGGCCGTCGAGATGAAATCGGCAAACTGCATCTCGATCACCGGCCGCAGGCCGGCCAGGGCCATGCCCGTCGCCATGCCGGTGAAGCCCAGTTCGGCCATGGGGGTGTTGATCACCCGGTGTTCCCCGTACTTCTGCCACAACCCCTTGGTGGCCTTGAAGGCACCCCCGAATTCGCCGCCGATGTCCTCGCCCAGGACCAGCACGTCCGGGTCCCTGGCCATTTCCTGATCCAGCGCTTCGGCCAACGCCTCCAGGTAAGTGATCCGCCGGCTGTTGCCGGCCTGGCTGTCAGTCGGCATACACGCCTGCCTCGACAGTATCCGGATCCGGGAAGGGGCTGGCCTCGGCCGCGGCGAAGGCCTGATCGATCAACTCCGTCTCGGTGCGCTCCAACTCCTGCAACACGTCCGTGCCGACCCCATCGTTGTCCTGCAGCCACCGTCGGAACCGGACCACCGGATCCCTGGCCTCCCAATGGGCCAGAAGTTCGTCCGGAACGTACTCGGCCCCGTCATGGATGGCATGGCCCAGCATGCGCATGGTGCGCGCTTCGACCAGGGACGGCCCTTTGTCGGCACGGGCCCGCGCCAGGGCCGCGGACACGGCTTCGAACACCTCCAGGACATCGTTGCCGTCGACCACCTGGCTGGGCATGTCGTAGGCGCGGGCCTTGAGATGCAGTTCGGAGACGGCCGTGTGCTCCGCGACCGGTGTGGAATAGGCGTACTGGTTGTTCTCAAGCACCACCACCAATGGCGCCTTGTAAAGAACCGCCATGTTCAGGGTTTCGTGGAAGACCCCGGCCGTTGAACCCCCGTCACCACAGACCGTGAGGGCGGCCTGCGGCTGCCGACGATAGCGGAAACTCATGGCCGTACCCAGCGCCACCGGCAGGGATTGGGGAATATGGCTGATGAACCCAATCAAATTGCGCGAAAGGTCCCCGTTGCCGTGCAGATTGGCGTCCCGTCCCCGGGTCGTGCCGTTGGCCCGACCAAGATAGTTGGAATACAGCTGATCCGGCGGCAGGCCGCGCAGCATGAACATGCCGACATTACGGTGCATGGGGGCCGCAAAATCCTCGGGCTGGAGACCCCAGCCGGCACCGATGCTGACGGCCTCGTGGCCGCGGGCACTGAAGCAGGTGCCAAGGCCGCGTCCCTGCTTGAACATGGAGACCATCACCTCGTCAAAGCGGCGGGTGCGGTACATCCAGCGGTAGATGTCGAGACGCTCGACGGCGGACAGACTGGTCATGAGGCCCCTATTCCATGGCCCAGGGTTTGCCGACAGACCGACTCCATTTGGGCCAACACTTCGTCAACGCCGGCACTGGTTGTGTCTATCAGAAAGGCATCGGCGGCCCGGGCCGCCGGTGAATTGGTGCGACTGCTGTCCAGTCGATCCCGCTCCACGAGATCCCGGTGTACCTGGACCAGCGGAACCGCAAGTCCCCGGGCTTGCAGATCCCGCCACCTGCGGTGGGCCCTGACATCGGAGGCGGCATCGAGGTAGAACTTCACGCGCGCCTCCGGAAACACGGTCGTACCGATGTCCCTGCCCACCACGACCGCGCCCGCCTGCTCAGCCAGGCGACGACCCATGCTGCGCATCGTCCGTGTCAGGGATCGTCTCACCGGATCCAGGCCGGACAGAACCGGCAACAGCCGATCCACCGCCTCCCGGCGCAGCGCGGCGGTGACATCGCATCCGGCCAGCAGCACCTGCGTCTCAAGACTCTCATCCCGGTCGGAACGGGAATCGCTCCTAATGTCCAAGTCCCTTTCCGTTTGCTCCAACAAGATTGCCAGCAGGTCCTCACCGTAGGGTGGCTGACCATGGGACAGTGCCAAGTGGCACGCAACCCGGAACAATATACCGGTGTCGAAAAACGTCCACCCCAACCTCTGCGCCAACAGGGCACCGGCCGTGGACTTGCCGGCACCGGCCACGCCGTCTATGGCTACCAAACGGGTCTTGGTGACTTGCACTGAAAGTGGTCGGAAACCTTGGTTAAGTCCCCGGCGGCAGGGAACATGCCCGGTTGCCAGGGAGCGGCAGTGCCCACATTATGATCGACGCCGCCTGCACGCGACGTCAAACCCGGGATGATCCCCGACCGGGAACGAAGGTGAACCCGCCTTAGCCCGGATCCACCGAAGGGGATGCGGTGGGGCTGGAGATCGGAGGTTTGCAGGTGGGGAGGCTGTGCCGGCAGGTGTTGAGGCCGACGGATGGGGCCGGGTGTCGGGTGTGTCGGCTCCGGGAGGGGGTTTTTGCCGTGTTGCGGCACCGGCCACAGCCGAGAACCGCGTGCGGATGGCCGCCGGAGACGCGCCGGGACCGGCCGGGCGCAGCTGCGCCCGGCGATGGAGGGGGCTCAACGGGGGAGCGATCAGGGAGGTAGGGGCAGGGCGCGCAAGCGTGCCAGGGCGGCGCGGAACGGGTTTTGCCAAGGCCAGGCCTGGGGGAGATGCAAGGTGAGACGGCGGGCCTTGCGGGTGATGCGTCCGGCCAGGGCGAAGAAGCGGCGCCGGAGGGTCTTGGTGGTCGTCCGCGGCTGGCCCAGCCCGAGGCGCCCGGTCCAGCGGGCCAGGTTGTGGGCCAGGACCTGGACCGCCAGCCAGGCGCCGTTGGCGGCGAAGCGTCCCGAGGGCAGGTGGTTGAGGCCCACGCCATACTTCAGGTCGCGGATGGCATTCTCCACCTCGGCGTGGCGGCGATGGTCGGCCTCGAGTGCCAGGGTGTCGCCCTCGCGGTCGGTGATGAAGGCGTGATGGCGGTAGTCGGTGAACAGGGCCAGCTGGGAGCCGGGCGTGGGCTTCACCCGCCGCACGATCAGGCGCACGGGTACCGCGTCGGCCTTGTCGGCAAAGGGCGTGTAGGTGGTCTCGGCCACGTCCGCGGCCCCTTCCATCCAGTAGGGGATGGGGGTCCAGTCCTCCTCGGGAAGGGCCTCGATGCGCTGGCGCAAGGCTGGGTGCTGGCGAACGGTGATGGAGAAGCGGACCTTTTGGTCGTGGCAGAGGGCAACGATGCCGTGGGTGTAAAAGCCACTGTCGGCCCGCACGGTGAGTGGGCCCGTGGCACCGGCCTGGCGCACCCGGCTGATGGTTTCCCGCAGGAAGTGGGCCGCGCCGCGCGCCGTGTGGGCCCGGCCCTGGCGCAGGCGGGCCATCAGCACGTCGCCGCTGCCGGCGGCCACCGCCAACAAGGGGTGATAGCCCCGCTGGCCAGCATAGTTGTGGTGGCGGGCTCCCTCCTTGAGCAGCCCATAGGTCTCGCAGACGGTGGAGTCCAGGTCGATGGTCAACGGCCCGTCGCCGGGACCGGCCCCCGCCCCCCAGGCTCGGGCCAGCAGCTCGCGGCTGACCCGGTCCAACTGGCGCACGTGGCCCCAACGGAAACTGCGCAGGAAGGTCCCCAGGGTGGACGGCGCCTTGACCGTGCAGCCCATCACCCGCGCGGTCCCGCCCGCGCGCAGGGCGTCGGCATCGTCAATGCAGTCGCCACCCGCCAGCGCCGATGCCACCAGCGTCAGCAGCTTGTCTCCGGCATGCGCCCGACCCGGCGCATCCCCCAGGTCCACATGGCGGTCCACCAGTTGACCCAGACCCAGATGATGGGCCAGGGTCAGCGGCAACAACAGGCCGGCGTTGGACACCAGGCGGTGGTCGTCGAAGGCGACCTGGATGCGGTCGGGGGGCTCCAGTGGTAGCATCCGTTGGGTGCTCCTTGTTTCAGGGTTGTTTTCTTGCATGAAAACCATTATCCCCGAAGCCGGGAGCACTTTCCCGTCCCTGAATCACGACGCCACCCTCATCCCTTCGGTGGATTGGGGCTTAGGCGGCCGGAACCGGTACTGGTTTGGTCACGCCTGCCTTGACCAGGAAACGGCGTTCTTCCCAGGCGACCAGAATAGGGGTTGCGTTGCAAAGCGAACTGTAGGTTCCGGACACCAGGCCGACGATCAACGTGGCCATGAACTGTTGCAGCGTGGCTCCGCCCAGAACCAGGATGGCCACCAGCACCAACAGCGCGGTCACCTGTGTCGCGAGCGAACGCTGCAGGGTTTCCACCAGGCTGCGGTTGGCGATGCGGGCAAAGGGTTCCCCCTGATAGCGCCGCTGGTTCTCGCGGATCCGGTCGAACACAACAATGGTGTCGTTGACACTGAAGCCAATCACGGTGAGCACGGCCGTCAGGAAGAGGGCATCCACCTCCCAGGCCGCCACCAGGCTCATAATGGAAATGAAGGACAGGGTCACCAGGACGTCGTGTGCGAGCGCAAACACGGCGCAGGCACCGTAACGGGTGGCGTGGTTGAGGTGGCGGAACGCGGCCGTGATGTAAATCAGGATGCCAACGACCGCAACCAGGATGGCCAGGCCGGCCGCCCGGCTCACCTCGGAGCCGATCGCCGGTCCGATGTTGCGGAAAAACTGTTCTTCGAACGGCCCGATCTCGGTTGCGATTTCGCCCTCCAGCCGCTCCTTGACCTGATTGTCAATCGCCTTCAGCTTCAGCTGCACGGTCCGGTCGTCCTGCACCTGGAAGGCGGTCGTGTCCGCCAGACCGGCCCGTAGCAGGATGGCCCGCACAGCCTCCGGGCTGGCCGGTTCGTCGAACCGGATCTCCCACTGGACGCCGCCCGTGTAGTCGATGCTCAGGGGCAGCAACGAATTGCCCGTGACGCCGCGCCAGGCCATGAGCAGGATGCCGGGCAGAATCAGCACGAGCGACAGGAGGAACCACAGGTTGCGCCGCTCCACGATGGCAGCGTTCCCCATGCGACTGGTCAGCAGGCCCATAAACCGACTCCCGAAATACGGATGCTGAGGCTAGTGGCCGACGAGCAGCCGGCGCGAATCGCCTTCGACGCCGGTGGTCAAGGTGAGGAAGGTCTGGAGGAAGGTGCGCGTCACCAGGACCGCCGTAAACATCGACAGCACCACGCCGATGGCCAGCGTCAGGGCAAAGCCCTTGACCACGCTGGCGCCGAAATTGCTGCCGAACCAGAACAGCACGGCGCACGAGATCAAGGTCGAGAGGTTGCCGTCGCGGATGGCGGGCCAAGCCCGGTTGAAGCCGGTGCGGATGGCCAGGCGCAGGGAGCGGCCGGCACGCAGTTCCTCGCGCAGACGCTCGAAAATGAGGATGTTGGCATCCACCGCCATCCCAATGGACAGGAGGAACCCCGCGATGCCCGGCAGTGTCAGGGTTACCGGCACCAGCTTGAACACGGCCACGTTCAGGGCAACGTAGATGACCAGGGCCAGGCAGGCCAGCAAGCCCGGCAGGCGGTAGATGACCAGCATGAACAACAGGACCATCAGCAGGCCGACCTGCCCGGCAATCAGGCTGCGGGAGACCGATTCCTGGCCCAGCGTCGCGCCGATGGTGCGGACATCGACCACCTGGAGCGGCACCGGCAGGGCACCGTAGCGCATCTGGATGGCCAGACTGCGCGCCTCCTCCTCGGTGAAGTCGCCCGAGATCACGCCGATGTCCCGGATGGCGGCGTTGATGATCGGCGTCGACAGGACCACCCCGTCCAGGACAATCGGCATGGGCCGGCCCACGTTGGCCTGGGTGTAGTTGAAGAACTGGTCCGATCCGTCCCCCGCGAGCTCGAAGTTGATTTGCCAGAGGCCGGTGGTGTCGTCCAGGCCCGGCACGGCATCGTTCAGCACGTCGCCGGTCATGGCCGTTTCGAACACCGTGTCCGGAAACGGCACCGGGGCCGGGTCCATGACGCCGGCCGCCATCGCCGCCATGGCGTCCGCCGAGGCCGTGGGACGGTTGGTTGTATTGATGATGTACCCGGACAGGAGTTGCGCGTCGCCGGGATCAATGAACTCCAGCTGCCCGGTGGACCGCAGCGTCTCGATGGCCTGTTCCGGATTGTCGATGCCGGGCAGCTCCACGATAATCCGGCGCGTACCTTGGCCCTGAACCGCGGGTTCCGTTACGCCGAGGCTGTTGACCCGGTTCTCGACGATGATGCGGGCCGTGGCCATCGAGCCTTCGGGGATCTCCGTGTCGGCGGGCAAATCCGCCTCCAACAGGATTTGGGTGCCACCCTGCAGATCCAGGCCCCTGACCAAATCGCGCAGGTCCCTGGGTTCCTCCGGGGTGCCCAGGGCCGACTCCAAGCCCGGCAGGTGATCGAGCGGCAGGGCCACGTACAGGGCCGCCGCCGCCAGCAGAACGGTCAACAGCAGGGACAAGGGATTGGAACGCATGGAATACTGCCGGACACCGGCCTGGGCCGGCTTCCGCAACCGGCAATGAACTTGGGACTAACTGACCGCAGCGCGCAGTATAGAGTAGGGATCGGAACTCGACCAAAAAGGCGGCTGCACACCGTTTGGCGGTGGCCGTCCCAAGCATCGCGGCACCCCGCAGGCAACTTTCCAGCCATGCCGGACATCGAACACGGCCACATCTCCAGTACCCGCAATCCCCGGATCCGCCATGCCCTGCGCCTGCGCCAGAGCACCTATCGCCGCGCCCATCGGCAGACGTTGGCCGAAGGCTACCGGGAAATCGAAGCGGTTCTGCGCAACGACGTTCCCATTCAGACCGTATTCGCGTGCGAGGAACTCCTGCTCAGCCCGGAGGGAACGGAACTCGCAACGCGCCTGCGGTCCCGGGCGCAAACCGACAGCGGCCGCTTCCATACCGTGTCGCGCCATGTTTACGGACGGCTGGCCATGCGCACTTCCGTGGGCGGCCTGCTGGTCGAAATCAAACCTCCGGTCCACTCCCTGCGCGGCCTGGTTCCCCATCCGAACGAGCGGCTGGTGGTATTGGAGGATGTGGACAAGCCCGGCAACATCGGCGCTGTCCTCCGAACCATGCGGGCCGCCGGGAGCGGCACCCTGATTCTGGCCACGCACGGCGGGGGCGGTACCGACCTGATGAACCCGAATGTGATTCGCGCCAGCGTCGGTCTGTGCTTCGACCTAAGGTGCGTGGAGGCTCCGGTGGAGGACGTTGTCGGCTGGCTCAACCGACAGCAGTGCACCGTCCTGGCCGTATCCCCCGAGGGACGCAGCCTGTACCGCACAGACAGTTTGCCGGGACCGGTCGCCTGCGTCTTCGGCAACGAAGCGACCGGCTTGTCCCCGATCTGGCGCGATGTCGCCCATGCGGTGGCCGCCATCCCCATGACCCCGGGCATGGACAGCCTGAACCTGTCCGTCAGCGTCGCGGTCGTGCTGTACGAGCTGCTGCGCCGCGACCTGCCCGAATCGGATTGACCGCCCACCATGCCTGCAGCCATCTGCGGTGGTTCAGGTCCAGTGCAATCACATTCCACAAGGGGGGAGTAAGGGCAGCATCGGCGTGCTGGAAGACCGACACTTGTCACTGCATCTGGGCAAAACACGCCCGAGGCGTCGCGCCTACGCTCGAACAGGCCGGATGGAACCGGCAGGGCCTGCTCAAAGACTTGTCAAAAGAGAATGCGCTTGCCTTGGCCATTCGGGAACACTGTTTCACTTTCGTTAATTTCGACCCGAGGTCGGCTTCAGCCTCCCTTGGTGTGAAAAAGTCCCCTCGCAGGCCATGGCGGCTGACAGCCGCCGGCAGAGGAGCGTCCCCACCGCCGTCCTGCTCCCGGGTCAGACGTGCCCGCGGCCGGAACCGTCCGCGCCCGTCCTCCCGTTGGCGGGTCCCGATGGCGATGCCCGGTCTCACCTGCAACGGACCGGGGCGTGCCCGCGGTGCATCCGGGGACTGCCAAGTCGATGGGCCGCGCACGGCTTTATAACATGTCTTCATCGAAGACTCCATTTTGGAGTTTGCATTGTCACCAAAATCATATACAGTTAAATTATTGTCCCTGCCATTCACCGTGATCACCGTCCTGAGAGTTTCGATATAGCACTACGTTCTGCCTGCCGCCGCAGCCCGTACCGACCCAACCCACCGCCGGCAAACCATCACACCCTAACCCTCGGGTAGTCTGCATATGGGTACCTAAACGACTCCCAAGGAGAAGCTGCAATGCCGGCAGCCAAGTCGTGCAGGACCTTCCTGCCTCTACTCAACCCCGCGCGGCAATGGTGCCGGACCGGGTGTCTTTCGTTTCGCGCCGGCGGTCAGGCTGACGGGCCTGTGGCTGGGGATGGGAACACCGGCCTGGCCCAATTTAGAAGGCGATTGCCCTGCATCACCTTCTTGATTGCATTGGCGGTCTTCTTCATCCACAGTACGTCGCCCGTCGTTGCCGAGTCTGACGACATCATCACTGTCTGGTCCGCCACACTGACGGTTAAGGCGTTTAGCGCGGTGCGTGACGGCGTTGGCTGTATGGATGGTGCCTCCGCTACCTATGCGTGCAATTCAACGTTGGTCCTTTCGGACATTGATTTCACATATGACGGAGTGGATTATGAGGTGGAACGCATCTTCCTTAATCCGACCCCCAGATACTCCGACTTTGATTTTGGTTTCAACAAGGCAGCTACGAACCTCTCGCAATCGGGGCTGACGTTGCATGTCAACGGCAGAAGGTTCGCCCTTGCAGACGCCACTCTTGTGTCCAGCGATGAGGGAACCGATGCGATCGCGCGATGGTACCGGCCGGGCCTGTCGTGGTCCGTGAACCAGCAGGTGTCGCTGAGCCTGAAGGCACCGGCCCCGGCTCGGGAACAGGCGCCAGGGCCCATTCAAAACCTGGTTTTGTCAACCACGGACACGGCGGACAGCATCACCGTCACCTGGGATCCGCCGGATACGGGTGGCAGGCCTGACCAATACATTGTGTACGCGGGGTCCAATGCCCTTGGCCGGGAAGGCGGCCAGACCAAGATACTGAGCAATCCGAACCAAACGTCGGTCACCTTCAACAACATGACGCCCGGCAAGATCTACCAGGTCTGGGTACGGGCAAAGAACACAGTCGGCAAGGGGACTCGGTCGCGCGGAAAAATCAGATTGAATTCGAATGTGCTGCCCGGTCCGGTGACAAACTTGGACGTGCGCGTCACGCACGAACGGGCAATGGTCCAATGGGATTCTCCGGAGACGGGCGGCTACCCCTGGACATACATCGTGCACCTGAAACGGGAGGGGGCCGGCAGCGGCAGGATCAAGACGCCCAGGGCGAAGGAATCCCCTATGGTGACCTTCGAGGGATTGACCAGCGGGGAATACAAGGTATGGGTGCGAGCCAAGAACAAGGGTGGCAAGGGCGAGCGCATTAAAGCCACCTTCACCATCCCCTAAAGGCGCAGTTTCAATCTCGTTGATGTTGGTTCAAGGCCTGGAAAGGGACAAGGGCCCCTTGGCAATTGGATTTGCATCAATAAACCCAAAAGGATCCCTCATCGTGAACTTCGGCACTGTTCCAATCTCGTTGATATTGGTTCCGGGCCGTCATGGACCACTTTCATACAAGCGGGTTCCCGGTGCCGGTTCAGACCCTGCCGTGGGCCGTCAGGCACACGAAGTTGAGGGCTTCCGCCTCCGTTTTCAGCCCCCGTGCCAAGCGGGTCGGGGGCTTGCAACACCCTCGGAGGGCACCCGACCAGCCTTCCCGCCGATGGCACTGCATTGGGCCAACCTGCCAGGTCGAGCCAGCAGGCCACGCGGCGCCCACACCGCAGCTCCAGGATGCGGGCCAAGCCCCGAACACAGACGCTGTACACATACAGGGCGGGCATGGGTGCCGGTGCGGCGCCAGGCGCAGGACCCGTAACGGGCGGCAAGGATTGGTCCACGACGAGGGCCTGGGAGGGGCCCTTCGTCGTCTTCGCGTCCGGAACCAATATCAACGTAAGTGAAACAGTCCCGTTCGGGCCGGAGGCCGGAGAGCCGCCTGGGTTCTGGGGTAAAATGCACTCAGCAAGAAACGCCTGAAGGCGAGCCCAACCCCCTGTGAAGAAAATCATTGTCCTGACGCCGCGCACGCTGGCACTGGTGGCCGCGGGCCTCGTTGTCGCCAGCATCCTGATCTACGTGGTCGTGCGTCAGTTCCGCCCCGGTCCGGAATTCGTGTCCCTGGACACGATTGCCGCCGCGCTGCAGGCCGGCGACGTGACCAGCATGCTGGTGGGCGCGGATCGGGTCGCAGTGCAGCTCAAGGATGGAACATCCACCACCGCGCTCAAGGAGACCCGCATCAGTTTCCTGGAGACGCTGGCCGATCTGGGTCTGGCGGCCGAGACGCTGGCCGGCGTGGACATCCGCATTGCGCAGCCCGGCTTCTGGTCGCGGACCGGGCCGGTCCTGCTCGGCCTGCTGCCGCTGTTTTTGATCGGCGCCTTCTTCTTCTTCATGTTGCGCCAGGCTCAGGCGTTTGGCAGCCAAACATTCAATTTCGGGCGCAACAAGGCCCGCATGCTGGAAGGCGAAAACGTGTCTGTCGCCTTTTCCGACGTAGCCGGCAACGAGGAAGCCAAGTTCGAACTGGAGGAAGTGGTCGAGTTTCTCCAGACGCCGGAACGTTTCCTGGCACTCGGTGCCCGCATTCCCAAGGGTGTGCTGCTGGTCGGCCCTCCGGGCACGGGCAAGACCCTGATGGCCAAGGCGGTCGCCGGCGAGGCCGAGGTCCCGTTCTTCAACATCTCCGGATCGGAGTTCGTGGAGATGTTCGTGGGGGTGGGGGCCCGGCGGGTGCGCGACCTGTTTTCGCAGGCCGTGAAGAACGCGCCGTGCATCATCTTCGTGGACGAAATCGATGCCGTCGGCCGGCGCCGCGGTGCCGGCATGGGCGGCTCCCACGACGAACGGGAACAGACCCTGAATCAAATCCTGGTGGAAATGGACGGGTTCGACACGAGCACGGAAGTGATCGTGATGGCGGCCACCAACCGGCCCGACATCCTGGATCCCGCCCTGCTCCGGCCGGGCCGCTTCGATCGCCGGGTGACCATGGATACGCCCGACATGAAGGGCCGGCGCGCCATCCTAGACGTGCATGTCAAGGGCAAGCCCCTGGACGAGGACGTGGAGTTGGACACGGTGGCCCGGCACAGTGCCGGATTCGTGGGTGCCGACATCGAAAACCTGGTCAACGAAGCCGCGATTTACGCGGCCCGCAACAACCGGCGCACGATTGTGATGGAGGACTTCGAGGAAGCGATTGAACGGGTGCGGGTGGGACCGGAGCGCAAGTCCCGACAGGTCAGCGAACGGGAACGGGAAATCCTGGCCTACCACCATGCCGGTCACGCCCTGGTCATGCACTACCTGCCCGAACACGATCCGGTGCACCGCATCACCATTGTGCCGCGCGGGCGCAAGGGCGGCTATTCACACAGCCTGCCGGAGAACGAGATGCACCTCTACAACACGGAGCGCATCAACGCCATGCTGTCCGCCACGCTTGCCGGACGACTGGCCGAACAGCAGCACTTCGGCGAGGTGACCACCGAAGCCACCGACGACTTGGATCGGGTCACGCGCCTCGCCCGCACGATGATCACCCAATGGGGCATGAGTCCGGAACTGGGCCCGATCCAGTACGGCCAGAGGGAAGAGATGGTCTTCCTCGGTTCGGAAATCACCGAGTACCGCAACTACGGCGAGAAGACGGCCGAAGAAATCGACAACGCCGTGCAGAAGGTGGTCACCGAAGCATCGGACAGGGCACAGGCCCTGCTGGCCGAACACGCCGAGGAACTCGATCGGCTGGCGGTATTCCTGCTTGCGCGAGAGACCGTCGAGGCGGCCGACCTGGAAGCCATCCTGAGCGGCGAACTCACGGCCGACATGGTCAGGGACGAACCGGCCACCGTGGGTCAGGCGGAACCCGAAACGCCACCGGACCAGGCACCCGCGGCGGAAAGCGGCGATGCCAAGGACAAAGGCGCCAACATCGGCGGGACGGTGCCCAATCCGATTTAGGGGCGGTGGCCGACACCGCCTCCGTTCCGCCAGTCCGGGTCCGCAACGTCAGACCTGCCTACCAGGTTCATGCGCTCGCCCGCCGTCATGCGCGTCATGCACGGGTTGGCCCATCACCATGTGGGCTCCCCCAGCCTGTTGCAGTGGCTCTGCATGCTGTTGTTGGCATTGGCCGTCCTGCTGGCCCTCAACGCCACGGCCCTGCCGAACTGGTCGGCAGCCCTTCCGGTGGCCGGCTTGGCACTCCTGGCCTATGCCTGGTGGACCGCTCACACCCATGACTATGTGACATTCCGGCCCGAGCACGGCACCCTGCCGGATCCCGTTCCGTTGCCGCCGGGAGAGGCGATTCAGGTATCGGTCACGGGCTTGTTCGCGGTGGAGGAGCGCTACCGCCACCATGTCTGGCTGTCGGGCGAGTACCGGACCTTTCCCACCCGGGAACACGCGGTCATCACCAAACTTGAACCGACCCGGTATTGCGGCATCGGACGCAGCCGCGAGCAGTTGGAAGGCATGTGGTATATCTTCTGCCAGCCCGGAGACATCGCAGACATAGCCGTTGGCGAACTGTGCTTTGGTTCGTTCAGGAAGCCCTGTGTGCGTCTGACGCACCGCCAGGAACGGCCCGGCCGGTTGCGCAGGCGGCGAGTCAGGCGGATAATGGGCACCACCTATCTGGCCTGTGACAGCGAACAGGACCGACGGCGGCTGGCCGCCGACCTGGACACGCAACCTGCCGCCATCGAGCCGAATCATCCTTGAACCAGACCCCTCCCGGCAAGGCCGACCCGGGCCACCGCCCAACCTGGGATCAATACTTCATGCAACTCGCGCGCGTGGCGGCCACCCGCAGCACCTGTGACCGGGCGTCGGTCGGGTGCGTGATCGTGCGGCATCACCGGGTACTGGTGACCGGTTACAACGGCGCCCCCAGCGGCCTGCCCCATTGCGACGAGGTTGGCCACCTCTTTGCGGACCCCAACCGTCCCGACCACTGCCTCCGGGCCCTGCATGCCGAGCAGAACGCGCTGATCCAGGCCGCACTGCACGGCGTCTCGACCAATGGCGCCACAGCCTACGTCACGCACGCGCCCTGCTTGACCTGCGCGAAAATGATCATCAACGCAGGGATCCGACGCGTGGTCTACAACCGCGTGCACGGCGATGTCGCCCTTTCCCTCGAGATGATGAGCCAAGCCGGAATCGAAATCAGCCAAATGATATTGGCCGACCGACCATGACCGACATCCGCCGGCACCGGGATGGCGCGCCCTTGAAGCAGCCGGTCGGGTTGCCAGGATGCCGGATCGGGCCCGTTGCCCGGTCAACGGCAAGCCGGGTCCTGTGACCACCGCGAAGCCCTCCCCGGTCGCCACGCTGGTGCAGCGCCTGGCCCTCGACCGGATGTCGTGGGTTGACGTCGTCCTGTTGCTGATTCGCATCGGCTTCATCAGCGCGGTGGTGATCGGGTCGACGCGGACCTTCATGGAAGGCCGGTTCTCGGCGGCGCAGTGGGGCACGCTGATTTCCGCCGGCGTGGCCCAAGGCAGCATCTACTCCCTGATTGCACTGGGCTACACACTGGTCTACGGCATCCTGCGCCTAATCAATTTCGCGCACGGCGACGTCTTCATGTTCGGGGCGTTCTGTACGGTGTTCCTGGCCATATGGACGTCTCAACAGGGCATTCTGGAACGCGCCCCCGCGATCACGGTCCTGAGCTGGATTCTGTTCGCGGCCCTGATTTCGATGTCGATCGCCGTACTGGTTGAACGGCTGGCCTACAAACCCCTGCGCAACAAACCTCGGCTGGTGATGCTGATTTCCGCGATTGGCGCGTCGTTTTTCCTCCAGTACACGGCCCGCGGCTTCTTCAGCACCGCGTTCCGCTCGTATCCGACGGTTCCGGGCCTCGACGGACGCCTGGAGCTGGGACCCATCGCCGTACCGCATGTGCAAATCACCGTTTTCGCGGTGGCCCTGGCGCTGATGGCGGGCCTGTACATCCTGGTGGAAAAGACCCGGATCGGACGGGCCATGCGGGCCGTATCCGAGAACATGGAAACCGCCCGCCTGATGGGGGTGAACATCGAACGGGTCATCATGTTCACATTCGGCATCGGCGGCGCGCTGGCCGGTGCCGCGGGAGTCATCAACGGTCTCTACAAGCCGCAGGGGGTCAGCTTCATCATGGGCTTCTTCCCCGGCGTCAAGGCCTTCACGGCCGCCGTGCTGGGGGGCATCGGCAGTGTGCCGGGAGCCTTGATCGGCGGCCTCCTGCTCGGCATCTTCGAGGCGCTGGGCCCCAACCTGGTGCTGACCGGCCTGGGCATTCCCGGCTCCAATCAACTCAAGGATGTCATCGCCTTCCTGATGCTGGTCCTGATCCTGATTTTCCGGCCACAGGGCATCATGGGCGAGGCCATCAAGGAGGAGAAGGCCTGATGCAGCTCCTGCGCCAGCGGTTGGCCAAACCCCTCTCGCAGGGAGCTTTGGTCGGCATCCTGTGCATCTACATCGCGCTGACGGGCATGATGGAGGCCTTCGGCGAGCGCGAGATTGTCTCGGACGTCCTGGACCTGGGCAAGGTGGTCCTGCTCGGCCCCTTTGTGGGCCTGGGCCTGCTGTTGCAGCAACAGGCGCCGAACAGGAGGCTCGGCTGGATGCGGGTGCTCGCGGCCGGTCTGGCGGGCATTGTCGCGACGGGCCTCTTCATCCTGTTCATCGATGCCGTATCCATCCGACACATATTCACGCATGCCTCGCCGGCCCTGGTTGCGTACATGACCATGGGACAGGATGCACCGGCGGCCGGTCTGGGGCTGTTTGCGGTGGCCGCCCTGGCCGCCGGCGCCGTCGGTTCCGGCCTGGCCTTGCTGCCGGCCTACTGGCGCAATACGATCTTCATGGCCGTCCTGCTGGTGGTCGGCATGGCCCTGCTGAGCGAGTTGATCAGCCAGGTCCTGCGGCAAATCCTGAACGGACGGCCCGATCGGCTGCTGTTCAGCCAGGGAGCGCTCCGGCCCGCGGTGGCGGCCATCGCGGCTGCGGCCGTGTTCGCCTGGCGCGGCCTGGCGCCGCGCATCCGGCTGCGGGTGCGGGACCGCCTGCCCCCACTCGCACCGGAACGTCAGCGGCAGGTGTCGCTGGCAGTGCGCGGCACCGGTGTGCTGGTGCTGCTGGTGCTGCCCTGGCTGGTGGGCAGCTACCTCAGCGAAGTGCTGGCCAACGTCGGCCTCTACCTGCTGATGGCCCTGGGCCTGAACATTGCCGTGGGCCTGGCCGGCCTGTTCGATCTCGGCTACGTGACCAACTTTGCAGTGGGCGCATACCTGATGGGCGTACTCACCAATTCGGGCCCGCAGGCCACCGGGGAATTCAACTTCTGGCTCATCCTGCCCGTAAGCATCCTGGCAGCCATGTTCACCGGCCTCCTGCTCGCGCTGCCGGTGATCCGCATGCGCGGGGACTATCTGGCCATTGCCACCATGGGATTCGGCGAAATCATCCGCCTGTTGGCCCTGTCCGACTGGCTGGCGCCGCTGATCGGCGGATCGCAGGGCATCCTGTTCATTCCCAAGCCGAACATCGGTGCGTTCACCTTCCAGACGCCCCAGCATCTCTTCTACATCATCCTGGCAGCCAGCCTTGTGATGCTGGTGGTGATCAACCGTCTGGACCTTTCGCTGACCGGTCGTCGCTGGATGGCCATCCGCGACGATGAAACCGTGGCCAACGCCATTGGCATCGACACCACTTGGATCAAGACCCTGGCCTTCACGCTCAGCGCCGCCAGCGGCGGGCTGGCCGGCGCCATCTTCGCCTCGAAGTTGGGCACCATCTTCCCCCACTCCTTCTCGCTCCTGATTTCGATGAATGTCCTGTGCATCATCATCGTGGGCGGCATGGGCAGCACACGCGGCATGGTGCTTGGCACCCTGGTGCTGATCGGTGTGCCGGAACTCCTGCGCGAATTCTCCGAGTTTCGCTTCCTCCTGTACGGGATCCTCCTCATGGCGGTGGCCATCTACCGGCCCGGCGGCCTGATGCCGGCCCGGGCGCGCCACTACCGCACCGAACCGGTCCCGCCGCCGGCCGGCGGGACTCCGGCAACCAGTTCCTCCGCGGCCTCCGGCTGACACGGCCATGTCCGAATCCCTGCTGTCCGTTTCCGGATTGACCATGCAGTTTGGCGGCCTGCGCGCGGTCGACAACGTGGACTTCCGCCAGGAAACCGGCACAATTGTGTCCATCATCGGCCCCAACGGCGCCGGCAAGACCACCCTGTTCAACTGCATCAGCGGCTTCTACGAACCCACCGAGGGCGAAATCCACTTGGGGGAGCGGCGCATCACCGGACTGCCGCCCAACGAGATCGCGCGGGCCGGCATCGCGCGCACCTACCAGAACATCCGGCTCTTCCGGAACATGACCGTCCTGGAGAACGTGATGCTGGGCCAGGAACGCCTGTTGCGCACGACCTGGCTCGGTTCCATCTTCGGCACACGCGCCGCGCGGCGGGAAACCGACGAGGTGGTGGAACGGTCCCATGCCATCCTGACCTTCGTGGACCTCGACGCGAGCGCCGACCGCCAGGCCGACGAACTGCCCTACGGGGACCAGCGACGCCTGGAAATCGCCCGGGCCCTGGCCAGCGAACCGCGGCTGATGATGCTGGACGAGCCGACCGCGGGCATGAATCCCAGCGAGACCGCGGCCACGGAACGGCTGCTGCAGCGTCTGCGGGATGAACGCAACGTTTCCCTGTTGCTGATTGAGCACGACATGCGTTTCGTGATGGGCATTTCGGAGCACATCATGGTCCTCAACTACGGGCGCACGATTGCCTCCGGCACGCCGCAGGAAATCCGGGCCAATCCCGAGGTCATCGAAGCCTATCTGGGCAGTTCGGCCCAGGACTAGCCGCCCCGGTTGCAAGGCCATGCATCTGCTTGAGTTGCGGGACGTCCGCGCCGCCTACGGCAATCTGGAGGCCCTGCACGGCATCTCCCTGTTCGTGGACGAAGGCGAGATCGTCTCGCTGATCGGGGCCAACGGTGCCGGCAAGACCACCACCCTGCGCACCATCTGCAACCTGATGTCCCCCACCACCGGCGCGGTGCTGTTCGACGGGAGGGACACCCGCGGTGCCGAAGTGCACGAACTGGTCGGGCGCGGCATGGTGATGGTGCCGGAAAACCGCGGCGTCTTCGCCCGGATGTCGGTGTACGAAAACCTGCTGATGGGCGCCTACCAACGCAACGACAAGGACGGCGTGCGCGCCGACATGGACATGGTGACGGGGCTGTTCCCGCGCCTGGGCGAGCGGATGAAACAGCCTGCGGGGCTGCTCAGTGGGGGTGAACAGCAGATGCTGGCCATGGGGCGCGCCCTGATGACCCGGCCGCGCCTGCTGTTGATGGACGAGCCGTCCATGGGACTGGCTCCGGTCCTGGTGGATCAGATCTTCGAGAAGGTGGCGAACATCAGCCGCCAGGGCACCACCATCCTGCTGGTGGAACAGAACGCGCGGCGGGCGCTGGCACTGGCCAACCGCGCCTACGTGATGGAGACGGGCCGCTTGACGCTTGAGGGCTCCGCCGCCGACTTGGCCAACGACCCCGCGGTCATCGAGGCGTACCTGGGGGGGTGACGGCGGAACGCTCGGGACAACCTTGCCGGGGCCGACATTCCAACAGCATCATTCCGCAAATGACTACAATGACCTTGCCATCGGGCCGCACCCGCCGCGCGGCACCTCCGGGCACATGACAGCGACGACAGCAATGACCAGCGAACCCCAAACCACCGGCATCCAGCGCATTGTGCGCGCGATGGGCGGTTGGATCAACGGAACGGGAGCACCTCGGGAACAACCCGGAACGGAACTGATCCTGGGACCCGACACTTGGTTCAGCGGCCACCTGCGCTGCCGGAACACCGTGATCATCGAAGGCATGGTCGAAAATGCGCTCATCGAAACTTCCGCCAATATAATCATTGCCGAGGATGCCCGCGTGGGTTCCGACCTGTCTGCCCGGATTGTCTCGATCCGCGGCACGTACAGCGGGACCCTAACCGCCGATCGGGCCGAGATCCTAGAGGGTGCCGAAGTCCATGGCCACGTGCATGTCAACACCATCTACATCGACGAGAATGCGGTCATGAAGGCGGAGATGTTCCTGTTGGGTTCGGCCGACCACCGGCACCGGGCATCGCCCACCGAGATCACGTCGGACGTCATCACCCGGACCACGGGTGTCCAAACGCGGCCGCCGCCCGAAATCGGCGCCTGACAGCCAGTCCGGCGTGCGCGACCCCTTCAATCCCTTACACTTCCCCCGATTTGTCACCACGAGGACGTTCAATCATGAGCTGGAGAACCGTAACCTTCGCACAAGACAACGAGCTGCACCTGGAGGGCAGGCAGGTATCCGTGGGCGACGAGGCTCCCGATGTGGAGCTCGCCGCCAGCCTGACCGAAACCTACAGTCTGCTCGGCGACAGCGTGGGCAAGATTCGCCTCGTCAGCGTCGTGCCCAGCATCGACACTCCCGTCTGCCAGACGCAAACCAGGAACTTCAACGAAGAGGCCGCGGCCCTGGACGATGCCCAAGTGGTCGTACTGACCGTCAGCGCCGACCTGCCGGTGGCCCAGGATCGCTGGTGTGCGGCCGACGGCATCGAGAACCTGAAGATGCTGTCCGATCACAAGGCCATGGCGTTCGGCCAGGCCTACGGCACCGAGGTCAAGGAATTGCGCCTGAACCACCGTTCCGTGTTCGTGATTGACAAGAAGGACAAGGTCACCTATGTCGAGTACCTCGATGAACTGACCGACGAACCCGACTACGCGTCGGCCCTGGAGGCGGTCAAGGCCCTGCTGTAACCGGCCGGCCTGCGACCCGCAGGGCGGCCCCCCACAGCTCCGGCGATGGACAGCCCGTACCTGTACATCCCGGCCGCAATCCTCATCGGCTACCTGCTGGGGGCTGTCCCGGTCGGGTTCTTGGCCTGCCGGATCTGGGGGGTGGACATCCGGGCCGTCGGGTCCGGACGGACTGGCGCCACCAACGCCTGGCGTGCCGCCGGCCTCAAGGCGGCCCTACCGACAGCCTTGGGCGATGCCCTGAAGGGCGTCGCAGCTGTTGTCCTGGTGCGGTGGCTGCTGGACAACTTGGTGCTTGAAGCGCCGTGGGAACTGCCCATCCTAGCCATCGCCGCCGCCGGCGGTGCGGCTGTGCTGGGCCACAACTGGTCGGTCTTCCTGGGCTTCAAGGGCGGGGCCGGCGGCATTACCTGTGCGCTGACCTGCCTGGCCCTCAACCCCATGGTGGGCCTAATCGTGGTGGCGGTCGGCGCCGTCCTGTTGTGGTGGTCGCGCATTGCCGCGATTGCAACCCTGTCCACCGGCGTGGTGTCGCTGGCCTGCTTTGTGGTCCTGGCCATTTACAGCTCCCTCCTCGGCACCGGGTCCGGAGACTTCTACCCGGTCGGTGGGCTGGCACCGGTCGCATATGGATCCGGGTGGTCCTGGGCCAACCTGGCCTTTGCCGTCCCGGCCTGCCTGGCCATCATCGTCTCGCTGCGATCCAACCGCGAGAAACTGCGACAGCAGGACGAGCGCATCATCACCCTTTGGTAAAGCCTGGTTCCGTCGGGCCGTCACAGGTTGAAGTCAACTTTCCGCCACCCTATTGCAAAGGAATTTATATAGACCCAGCTTGACAGGCATCAACCGTGCCTGAAATGATCTCCATCTGTGCTGCAACAGGGGAAACGCGGGTCGCGTGGCCCTCCGCTGCTGCCTCACAGGCCAAGAATGATGATTTCCCGGACCGTTGACGCCAGACTGCCGCATCCGAACGGCGACACCAAGCGCAAAGACACTGCTCGCCGTTTGCTGGTCGAGTTCCTCGGCACGTTTTTGCTCATCTTTGCCGGTACCGGTGCCGTGGTGTTGGCGGACCTGGGGATCGGTTCCCTCGTCTCGATCATGTTTGCCCATACCCTGGTCATCATGGTCATGGCCTATGCCCACGGCGACATCAGCGGCAGCATCATCAATCCCGCGGCCACCCTCGGCCTGTTCGTGGCCGGCGCCATCGAGCGGGTCCGGGTCCTGCCGTTCATCGTGGTCCAGTTGGCCGGCGGCGTGGCGGGAGGCCTGTTCGTGCAATTCGCCTTCCGCGGCATGGTGGACTTGTCCGGCACGCCATCCGCCTACGGCGCCACGGTCATTGCCAACGGCGTTTCCGTTCCGGCCGCGTTCGCGCTGGAGGTGCTCGGCACGTTTCTGGTGGTCAATGCCATCCTCCACTGTGCCGTCAAGGGCAAGGCCGGCAACCTGGCTCCCATCGCCATTGCCTTCACCGTGGGGGCCCTGATCGTGGCCTTCGGTCCCCTGACCGGAGCCTCCTTCAACCCCGCCCGCACCCTGGGACCCGCCGTGGCCACGGGCAACTACGCGGACTTCTGGCTCTACATGGCGGCCACGTTTGGTGGCGCGGCCTTGGCCGGTATTTTCAACAGATTATTCATGCTGTCCGACAATGACGGAGAGGACAGCGAGGACCAGGCGCGGCAAGGTGGCCGCGAGGGTCGTTGCCCCTGCAGGTCCGGCAGGAGGTTCTCGATGTCCCAGTGGCCGCGCACGGCCCCGAGTAGCATGCGGGCCTCCGGCGGCAGACCGGAGGTGTAGCAGCGGGTCTCCGCGGAGACCTGCGAGCCCTGCCGCCGTCGGGCCTCAATCATGACCAAGCTGTGCAGGTCGGGCCAGATCCCATACCGGAGGCACTCCGGTGTGTCGAGTGCCCAGCAGCGGTGCGTCTCGATTCCTCCGAGGTTCTTGTTTAGGGGCTTATATCGAATAGTTGACATTCGATATGCGGTCCGGGCCGTCAGGTCCTGGACGGGAACGCCCCTCGCCGTGCAGAAGCCCCTGCCCCGCGGGCCTATCGGATCAGGGGCCTGCCCCTGTCCAGAATGTTGACGGCGGCGTTGCGGTCTGCGTTCGCAGTGTGTCCGCAGGCCGAAGACAAGCCCGAAGGTGTCGTGCGAGGGGATACCATGCGGCAGGTCCAGGAAGGTTTCCAGCCAGACCTGCTTCCGGAGACCCAAAAACTCGACCTCGGGCCAGCCGTTGCAGGATCGGCAGCAGGGCCCGGTCCAGGTGGGTCAGGGCATCCTCGTCGAGGTCCCGGATGTGGCGACCCACGGTACGCTGCCTAGGCACGGCGCACTGTTGCCGGTCCAGCCCCGACGCGTCCAGGGCCGGCCCGTACACGGGGGCGTCGTCGGTCGTCAGGATCCGCGCCCCGCGTTGGGCCAGGTCCGTGAACCCGTCGCCCCCGTCAAAGCCGGGTCCGCTCAGCCGCAGGTCCAGCCGTTCCCCCGTGGGCCCCAGGACCACAGCCACGGGGCGCTTGGCGCCCCCGATCGACAGCCAAGTCTCGTCCACTTCCAGCCACGGCGACAGGGTCGCCTGCGGGTCGGGCATCCGGCCCGGGGCCACCGCCTGCACGTCCCGCCACAGCGTGGCCGCGCCCACGCCGCAACCCAGCAGGTCCAGGATACGGACCAGTCCCCGCAAGCTGACGCGGTACACGTACAGGGATGTCACCAGCTCCCGGAAGGCCTGGGGCCGTTGGAAGGCCGTCACGCCCGGCGCCAGGGGCGAGACGCGGCCCAGGACGACCAAGTCACGGGCATAGGTGCCGTTGCGACGCCAGGCGCAGGCTCCACATTGGGGACAGGCGGCCGGGGCCGCGGGCAGGGCCCGTTGGCGCTCGGGGTCGACGGGGATTGGGATGTAGTCGATGACGAGGGGGGCTGTTGGTTTTGGTCAGACGAAACCAAGTGTAGGGCCCCTCGTCTCTTGTCAGACCCGCCACCCATAGCAACGAGATTGAAACAGTGCCTTGGGTTTGTCGATGATTCTTGCAGGCGACGCGCTATGCTAGGATCACGGAACGGCTTCCGTGCAGGCATCATCGGACCGCTCAACATGGCGATAACCAAGCCGACCTGCAGCGTGTCGCAGCCGAATCGGAAGACGGAACCGGACCTGAATCCGTCCCTAAACGGTTCCGGTGGCAAGCTCTGCCGTCGTTAAGTGAGCACGCGGAGGCTTGGTAAGACGGCTGGAACCACTGGTCGCACAGACCGAAGAAGTGCGTAACCAAGCAGGCATCGGTTGGCCAGATAATCACAGGTTGGCTAGATTGTCATAAGGCTTGGAGAGCGGTTTAGACAAAACTGCCATAGCCTGATACACTCGGCGATCCAAGAGATCGACCGCGTAGGATTGGCAGTCGAAGAGGGTAAAGGGGAGGTCGCCATGAGAGCCGTCGTGTACCAGGGTCCGTTCAGCGTTGCCGTAGAGGAAGTTCCCGATCCCGAGATCAAGCATCCAAATGACGTAATCGTCAAGATCACTTCGAGTTGCATCTGCGGCTCCGACCTGCACATGTATGAGGGTCGAACTGGGGCCGAACCGGGCATCGTCTTCGGACACGAGAACATGGGTGTAATCGTAGAGGTCGGGTCCGCTGTCAAAACATTGTCCATAGACGACAGGGTCGTGATGCCGTTCAACGTCGGCTGCGGCTTCTGCAAGAACTGCCAGCGGGGGTTTACGGGTTTCTGCCTCACGGTCAACCCTGGATTTGCCGGCGGTGCGTATGGATACGTGGCAATGGGACCATGGCGCGGCGGGCAAGCCGAGTATATCCAGGTGCCTTACGCGGACTTCAACTGTCTGCCTCTTCCGGCCGGGGATGCGTTGGAGTGGGATTTCTCTCTTCTGGCGGACATATTCCCCACGGGCTATCACGGCACCGAGCTTGCCGACGTGAGTCCCGGCGAGAGCGTCGCCGTGTGGGGCGCGGGGCCGGTCGGCCTGATGGCCATCTATAGTTGCGTCATCAGGGGAGCGGCGGAGATCTATTCCATCGATCACGTGCAGGAACGGCTGGACGTGGCCAGCGAGATTGGCGCTATTCCCATCAATTTCGATGACGGCGATCCGGTGGAGCAGATCAGGGACATGCGCCGGGGCGACGGTGTGGACAAGACGATCGACGCCGTGGGCTATCAGGCCGCTGCGCAAGGATCGTCCGCCGCCGGAGGCGAGCAGATCGAGGTTCCCAACGTGGTCCTGAATCAGATGATCGACCTGATCAATCCCACGGGGATCATGGGCATCCCCGGCCTGTACGTGCCATCGGACCCCGGTGGAGTGGACGAGGGCGCCAAGAGGGGCGCTCTGTCCATCAACTTCGGGAAGCTCTTTGAGAAGGGCCTGAGGCTAGGGACGGGTCAGTGCAACGTTAAGCAGTACAACGCCTACTTGCGCGACCTCATCATATCCGGAAAGGCCACTCCCAGCTTCGTAGTGTCCCACGAGGTGCCGCTGGACGACGCCGTCGACGCCTATCACAAGTTCGACCAGCGCATCGACGGGTACACCAAGGTCATCCTGAAGCCATAGTTGGATCGTGCTGGTTCGTTCCCGGTCAGCACGTACGCAAAGAAGCAGGGGATGTGGTGCGGATTCACACCCACGGCATCCCCCCGGCCCACGTGGGATCACGCGTGCCGCGAAGCTTCTCCCTTCATGGTCGGGAACGGTAGGCGTGCTTCAAGCGCAGGCAGGGGCTAAGATCACTGTAAGATCACTGCCCTTGGGTTTCGACCAAGGGGATGGCAAGTACAGGAGGTTGTGTCATGCGGGTAGGAAGCGAAGAGCATTCATACAAATGGATCGACAACTGGGCCAAGATTCCCGAGAGTGAGAGTTCGCGCAAGGGGTGGGCGCATCCGGGCGTAGTGGTCACGGGGTCGGGAAACGTTTTGATCAGCCACCCTGGAGACCCGGAAGTGTTGACCTTCGACGGGGATGGCAACCTGATTTCCTCGTGGCGCGGCGACTTTGCCGAGGCGCATGGGCTCGCCCTCGTCAACGAGGGCGGGGTTGAGTACCTGTGGATTGCGGATCACGGCTCCAAAAATCACTACCTTCACGGCTACCAAAACCCTCCAGGCGTGGGTGATGCGCCGGGCACGGTATTCAAGACGACATTGGATGGTGAAGTGGTCATGAGGCTGGAGACGCCTCCCCTTCCCGTGTACGAAGACACGCGCTACTCCCCCACAACCGTAACGGTGAACGAAGAGCGATTCGGCGGCAATGGCGACATCTGGGTGGGCGATGGGTACGGCGCGCACCAGGTCCACAGGTTCACGAAGGGCGGCGTGCATGTCGGCAGCATCAACGGCGAGGAGGGGGCCGGGGCCTACAATTGCCCGCACGGCATTTTTGTAGATTATCGGAAGTCCGAGCCGGAGCTCTACGTGGCTGACAGGGCCAACGCCCGCGTACAGGTCTACGACATGGAGGGTGGATTCAGGCGGTCATTCGGCAACGATTTTCTGACCACCCCCAGCTGTTTCGCGACACATGGCGATCTGATGATCATCGCCGAGCTCAACGCGCGCCTCGCGGTCGTCGATTTGAACGATGATCTTCTCACCTACCTCGGCGCAAACCAGCAGGTGTGCGACGTTGAGGGCTGGCCCAACAATCTCAACGAATCGGGGCAGGCAGTACGCACGAGCCTCCTGGAGACGGGCAAGTTCAACAGTCCTCACGGTATGGCTGCGGACGCCAACGGCAACCTGTATGTAGCCGAATGGCTCATCGGGGGCAGGGTAACCAAGCTGAATAGGTCCTAAGCACCCTTGGGACACGCTGCGTGGACGCCTGACAAACGAGAGGCAGCCACACGTCGTGCCGGAATTCCAGCACGGTGGAAGGGGTACCGGGCATCCTGCAATGTAAGGCGTCCGTACCCCGTTGAAGCCCCCAATCCACCGAAGGGACGTGTGGATACCCCGGTCAGGCCAGGGATGCAAGACGCTGGCGCGGGCCAGCACGCCCTTGCTTGATGCAGACCGGCCCGCACCCCGGGTCTCCCGCCGTGGCCACGGGCAATTGTGCGGACATCTGGCTCCACATGGTTGCCACGTTTGGCGGTGCAGCCCCGGCCGGCCTCTACAACAGATGGTTCATGCTGTCCAAAGACAAAGTGGATAACGAGGTGGAAAGTACCCGCGGACGACGCGGTTCGCGGCGGGGACAGCGCGACCAGCGACCTTGAACATGCCTGTCCGGTTCCCTCTCTGAAGCCCCATGTCGACACGTTACATCGGTGCCTTGGACGCCGGCACCACCAGTGTGCGCTTCATGGTATTCGACCACGAAGCCAAGGTGGTAGCACAGGCCCAAAAGGAACACCGCCAAATCTTCCCGCAGCAGGGATGGGTTGAGCACGACCCCCTGGAAATCTGGGCCAACTGCGCCGAAGTGATACGCACGGCCCTGTCCTCCGTCGGGCTGGCCGGCGACGACATCGAAGCGGTTGGCATCACTAATCAGCGGGAAACCACCGTGATCTGGGAACGCGCGACGGGCCAGCCGGTCCACAATGCCCTTGTGTGGCAGGACACGCGCACCGACCAGCTGTGCAACCAGTGGTTGGCGGACGGGCTGGAACAGGAGATTGCCCACCGGAGCGGCCTGCCCATCTCACCGTACTTTGCCTCGTCCAAGATCCGCTGGATCCTGGACCACATCGACAACGGCATGGCCAGGGCCCGGCGCGGGGACCTCTGCTTCGGAACCATTGACACCTGGCTGCTGCTCCAGCTCAGCACCGACCACCGGCATGTCACGGACGTAACCAATGCCAGCCGCACCATGTGCATGAACCTGGAGACGCTGGACTGGGACGAAAACCTGCTCGCGGCCCTGGACATTCCGGCCGCCATGCTCCCGACGATCGCGCCCAGCAGCAGTCCTGATGCCCTTGGGGTGACGGCAGCCGACGGACCGCTGGGCGCCCAGGTTCCCATTTGCGGCATCCTGGGCGACCAACAGGCCGCCACCGTCGGCCAGGCCTGCCTGACGCCGGGCGAAGCCAAGAACACCTACGGGACCGGCTGTTTCCTTATTCTCAATACAGGGCAGGAGATCCGACGCAGTACCAAGGGATTGATCTCCACCGTGGCCTACCGGTTCGGCGACCGACCGGCCGTCTATGCGCTGGAAGGGTCGGTGGCCATGGGGGGCGCGACCGTACAGTGGTTGCGCGATGAGATACAGATGATTGACGATGCCTCCGACAGCGAAGCCCTGGCCGCCAGCGTGCCCGACAACGGAGGCTGCTACCTGGTACCCGCCTTCAGCGGCCTGTTTTCCCCCTGGTGGCGCAGCGACGCCCGCGGCGTGCTGGCCGGCTTGACCCGTTATGTAACCAAGGCGCACGTGGTGCGCGCCGCGTTGGAAGCCATTTGCTTCCAGTCGCGGGACGTACTCGACGTGATGATCGAGGAAGGCGGCGTTGCTATGCCGCGCCTCAACGTGGACGGTGGCGCCACAGCCAACGACTTCCTGATGCAGCTGCAGGCCGACATTTTGGGCATACAGGTGGCCCGACCCGTGATCACGGAGACCACCAGCCTGGGTGCGGCCTATGCCGCCGGCCTGGCCACGGGCTACTGGGCATCCGAGGATGAAATCCGGTCCGGGTTCCGATTGGACCGGGTTTGGGAACCCGCCATTGGCGCCGAGGAGCGCGACACGCTCCATGCCCAATGGCTCAAGGCGGTGGACAGAACCCTGAACTGGGTGGACTGAGCCGCAACCGCGGTCCCGCCGGACTTTGGACGTTGACAGCGGCCACAATCTGAAGTTCCGCAGAGCCGGACGGCCGCGCTCTGGCCGCACCCGCACCCAAGACAAGCCGATCTGCGCCGGGACGGCGCGGTCACCGCCTTCCTACAGGAAGACATCGGCACAACGCAGGTCGGTTGCCAAGCCAGCTGGCTACAGATGCAATATGCAGTTGACGGCCACAATGTGCCCGCAATATCTTTGCAAATTGAAAGATACACTTCCAATTTGCATTGTATTCGATGATTCATTCCTCACCGGTGAGTGAATCCCCATAGTCCTGGCGTGGTCCTGCCGATACCCGGGAACTCGCAGCTACCCGGACACGGTCCCGTTTCGGGCACACGGGACATTGGGCAACCCACAGGGGGACGAGGCGACACACAAGGTACCTGTACATCGACCAGCCGCGTGCCAGTGGAACACTATTCGGCCTTGGTCGCATTCCACTGGTCGGCCCGTTGCTGGAAAACCCCCGGATCTTCCCGCCACTCCGCATAACCGACATTCCGTTCGTCCGTCAGCCAGTCGAGCCTTTCATTGATGCATGCAACCAAGTTCGCATTTTCCGCCGGCAGGGTAAAGCCACCGTATTCGACCTGACTGTCAAGGGCTGTGACCGTATAGTCAGGTCCAAGTGCATGAACTGCATCACGGTTGCCGATCTCCCCTCGGGCCACGGCATCTACTTGCCCAGTGCGCAGCGCATCGAAAAGGTCCACCTCTCCCTGCTCGTCGCCCAAATAGACAACTTGCGGCATGTCGTCGCCAGGTGGATACAGACGTGTGCGTCCCTCAAGGGTGGATGAGGTACCAGCAGCGGTAATAGCATAATCCGCGCTGCCATCCGACACCACTGTGCCCTGTGGCGTGTCGATGCGCGTGTCCGCGACCAATATGCCCTCTTCATTGGCCAGACCCACCAACTGTAGCAACCGGGCTTCTCCAGTCGTTCCCGCCAGCACTCCCACGCGCACATTGCTGGTCAAGAGTTCGTGGCTTGCCAAACGGTCAGCGTCCGGTGTCCGCACCAACAGGGACTGCCGAAAGACGATATGCCCGGAGGTAAAGGCCACCACCTTCTCGCCGTCGGCGTTGCGGGTGCGGGAATCAAGAATGGTGATGCCGCCCCCGACCATATCGAATTGCGGTTGTGCGGACTGCAGCCAGATCCCATCCCAGGCCGCGATCCCGCTCCGGGCAAAGGACAGACCCGTGTTCTCCATGGTTTCCAGGGCTGACAGCAGATCCGCCTCGTAGCCCCGGTGTGTGTTGAAATCAGCAGCTGCAGGGTCGCCACTGGCACTGTAGCTCACCGGTTCGAAGTAGGCATAGAAGCCCACGTTGAGAACCTTGTCGTCGTCCATGCAGGCTTGCGGCTGGAGGGATGACGGAGGAACAACTGCTGTGCAGGCGACAAGCATCCAGACCAACAGAGTCGGGACAAGCAGGCGGAAAGGCATGATCAGAGCACCATGTAAGGAGACGAAGCATATGTTTGTCGATCGATTCTAATGCCGAGCATCAGACACGGATGCGAGCACCTTGCCCAAGCGGAGCCGTCGCTCAGGCGAGATTCGTTGCTTGCCGTAGTACGTGGCCTACGGACACCTGGGATGGGCACTCTGATCCTGGTCGGATCGCGCTTGCGCCGCCGCTTCCTGTGGCAGGCATGTTGCCGCCATCAATGTATCCAAAAGCATCCTGATCCAGCTTTTGGTGCAGGCATCGTTGACGATGCCGCTCTCGCTGTCCATGCGGACAAGGAGCCGATCAATGACCCATGCCAACAGCGTGCGGGCCGTTCACGCTGTAGCCGTATGCCTCGGCCGGGATGTTGCTTGGATGGAACTCTCAGGCGGGCATACAGGAGAAATCTGTTGGCAGACACCGACAATCCTCGTCGAAACCCGGAATTTGGGATGCGGCGCGGCCCGTTGCAGCAGGTGTTCAAAGGATCGGCCCATGCCGAACAGATCGATGGCACGCGCGCGGGGAATGGTCAAGGCTTCGTCACAGTGAGGCATGTGCTCGGTGGTCTCCAAGAGACTGTTAAGTGGTCATCCATACCGAGATAAAGCTCGATCGCGAGACGAGTTTCCTGTAGTGCTACAACCCATGCACTCTTGCCTCTCACGCCTGTGAACCAAACCTTCAGAACTCTCCTTCCCGCACCTGGCCATCCTGCAGCTTGATGATCTTTTCGGGCTGGACCGGCTCGTTGTCTTCCAATGCGCCCTTCCCCTTCTTGATCTTCAGGGCTGCGACACTGTCCAGGCCGGCCAGGCTTGCTGCTCCCGACAGGGCCGCCAAGTCACTGGCGTAGTACTCGAACCAGGGCAGACCGGCCGCGGCATAGTCCACGGCGGAAGGAGGTGCCGCAGGAGGATTGCTCCCCGTCACGGTCCGGTACTGGACACTGTTCAGGATGTGTACGAAGCAGCGGGAACTGACGGATGTATCCCATGCTTCAAGACCGTAGTCGTCCTCGTAGACTTCCTGCCGCATAAGGCCGCCCGGCGCCAATCCCATTTCGGGAGGCGCATGTGTAGCCTCCGCCATCAGTGGGGCATACAACCGCCGCCGCATGGGGTTTTCAAACCGGGCCTTGTAGACATCCGCCTTCATGGGGTAGGCCAGGATCTGCAGACCGCCGTGCTGTGCCTCCCCGGTCAACTGCTCCTCGGCGGAGTAGCCTTCACCCAGCGGCATCGCCACGAATTGGCGGATCAGGTCCTGGCCAATGCAGAACCCATCCAACCAGGGTTGGTCCGGCACCACCAGATAGTTCTGTGGTTCAGGTACCAGTTCCGGTGCCCAGGACTCGCCTGTCAAGGCGCACACCTTGCCGGCCGCGATCTTCAGGGCCATGGGATAGTGGCAGCTGAAATTGATCCACATCGCTTCGGCCTGGTACATGGGCAGGAACACGCCGCCGCGCCGCATCCAGGCCGACGGCACCGTGTCCCCAAAGTCATCGACATGATGCAGCGGGAAGTGTCCCAAGCCGGGCGGCAGCGGATAGCTCCGGTTGTCGTCGGGCAGGCGCAGCGTACGCATGAAGTTGATCGAACACCGAGCCTTCGCGTGCACTTCCGGAAACCGGAACTCAAGGCGGTCGTCTTGCAGGACAATCATGTGGTTTTTCTCCTTTCCTGAACCGTGCGGTTCCGAATCACCAATCCCCGTCGCGCACTTCGCGCACGACGGTCAACAGTGCGTGGTCGGGGGCATCCTTCAGCTGGCGCAACAGATCCGCAAAGAGTGTGGGACGTTGCAGGATGATGGCCTTGAGGTCGCTCGACACCTTGCCGGCCATGGCCAGCAGCAGATCGGGGTCTTCTTCCAAGTCGCGGGCCAACCGCCGGATGGTGCCTTCCGAGGGCGGAGGCACGACATCCCGCTCAATCTTGCTTAGATAGGCGGGTTCCACCCCGATGCGCAGGGCCACCTGACGCAGGGAGTAGGTCCGATCCCGCTCCCGATGCCGTTCTCTTACGTTCCGAAGGTAGCTGCCAAATGTCATGTGTACTACATAGTACACACTTTTGTGTCGTGATGCAAGGTTTCGCAACCGAACAGGGCCGCGCTACTTCGGCATCTTCCGACACAGTACCCACCATGCTAGAGTTAGGAAACCTCGCGTCCAACGAGGTTGTGCAATCCCATCAGCCAGTAGATTATCGAGAGCGCCCGCATCGACGGTGCCACCAACTGGCGCATCCTGCGATCCGTGGAGTTTCCCTTGATCACAGGCCAAATCAAGCTGTTGACGGTCCTGACCATCATGTGGGGCGTCCAGGAGTTCACGGCGGTCTTCGCCATGACCCAGGGCGGTCCCATCAACAAGACGATGGTGCCCGGGATGTGGATGTTCTGGAACGCCTTCCGCATCAACAAAATGGGCTAGCGGCAGCCATCGGCGTAGTCCTTTTCATATTGACGTTGATCCTGACCCTGATCAACATGAAGTACATCACAACCCAGGAATACTAGAGGCCGTGCCATGGCCGCTGCGACGGTGACATCCGAACGACGGTTCCGGATACATGATTTCTGGCGGGCGTTCGTGCTGACCGTCCTGTGTGGGTTGCAGCTGCTGCCGCTGCTCATGGCCTTCTTCATTTCGTTCAAGACCATTCCCCAGTTTTCTCGGGTTCCGTTTCTGCCCACGCTGCCCTTGCACTGGGAGAACTATCTGTCGGCCTGGGAAATCGTCCGGCTGTTCCTGTTCAACACCGTGTTCGTGTCGGGCCTGACCGTTGTCGGTGTGTTGGCCCTGGGTTCGCTGGCCGCCTACTCCTTCGCCATCCTCCGCTATCCGGGCCGTGAATTCCTGTTCTACCTGGTCTTGGCCCTGATGATGGTGCCGGCCACCCTGACGCTGATCCCGTCGTTCGTGCTGGTCAAGAACCTGGAACTCCTGAACACGCGCTGGTCCCTGATCCTGCCCTGGATCGCCAGCGGGCAGGTCTTCGCCATCTTCATTCTCCGCACCTACCTCCAGAGCCTGCCGGGCGAACTGTTCGACGCCGCGCGCATCGACGGCGCCAGCGAGTGGCAGGGCTACTTCATGATTGCCCTCCCCATGTCCAAGTCGATGCTGGGCGTCGCCGCCATCCTCAACGTCCTGGGGACCTGGAACAACCTGGTCTGGCCCGCCCTGACCATCTCCCATCTGGAGCGCCAGACGCTTACCCCGGGGCTCTGGTCCTACCAGGTCGAAAACTTCACGCGCTACGGATTTCTGATGGCCGGCCTGCTGATAGGATCCGTGCCGCTGATTGTCCTGTTCTTCTTCACCAGCCGGTGGTTTGTGGAGGGCCTGACCTCCGGCGCCATCAAGGTCTGAACCCGAGCCGGACAGTCCGGTCCCCTCATTCATCCGCGATTCCCCAAGGCACCACCATGACCCAGGCAATGACACTGAAGAGCTTTGACACCCTCGAAGAGCGTGTCGCCAGCCTCGAACGCGACGGCTTCGCCTACTTTCCCGGCTATCTGAGGGACGACGAAGTCCAGGCCCTACGCCAAGCCATGGACGACACGGCGGCCATGGCGGAACATTTCGACCGGGACACCCGGGCGGGGGAAAACGGTGCCGTCTTCCGGGAGAAGGTCATCAACAACGCCTTCAACCGCAATGCCCAGTTCTTCTCCTATCTGGACCGGCCGGGGATCATCGAACTGGAAGAGGCGGTCCACGGCAACGACTGCCATGTCATCGGCATGACCGGTTGGGTGACCGGTCCCGGCCGCCCGACGCAGACCCTGCACGTCGACTGGATGCCCGTCGAAGTTCCGGAGTACGTGCTGCAGGATCCCAATGTGCGCATGCCGGTCTTCATCACAACCTGCCACTTCTACCTGAACGACATCTATCCGGAACTGGGGCCCACCCAGTTCATCCCCGGCAGCCACCGGTCCGGCCGGCGCCCCGCCCAGGGGGAAACCACCTGGAACGGCCGCGGGATGCAGGACTGCATCGTCAAGGCCGGGGATGCGGTGGTGTTCCGCTGCGAGGTCTGGCACCGGGGCACGCCGAACACCAGCAACGAGACCCGGTACCTGCTGCAGGTCCACTATGCCCAGCGCATGATCACGCAGAAGTTCCCGCCCTACCTGAACCGGTTCCGGTTCAATCAGGAACTCCTGGACCGAGCCTCGCCGCGGCAGCGGCGTCTGTTGGGAGACCACGTAAAGAGCAACTACGACTGATGTCGGACGGGTGGCGGCGAAGCCGCTGACTGGACTACCGCGGAATCCGGGGCACCACGATGGTCCAGGACAGGTCCGATGTGGCCGGTGCCATCAACCGGAGAGCGAATCGCCCCGTTGACTGCCACAATGCCGGGCAGTCCCTGTGCCCCCGCATCAATCCGTAACGACGATCGGTTGCGTAGCCTGTACCAGTCGGGCAATCCGAACATGCCGCACAGTTCGCCCTTGGGCGTTTGCTGGACACGGCGAAGCCATGGTCCAGCTTGGGACGCAGCCAATTCCTGCGGAGGGATTGCCCGAAGTGCATCGGTTCTGCCACCGGGAGTCGCCAAAGGCGGTGCCGGCCGGTGTGTTCCGCCGATCCCATGACCACAGACGAGGCACGGTCGTCTCCAAGATATAGGCGGAACCAACGGACACCGGACGGTGCAGGTCGACGGTTTCGTTGGCGTGGCAGGAGGTGGTGCGGCCCTCCACCACGATGATGCCGAAGGATGCGGTTCCAGCAACTGGACCACCAGGCAAACCAGCAGGGACCGCATCCGGGTCTGTGTTGCAGGCACGGCCGATGCGGACTGTTCCCGGTAGCAGGTCCAGCATTCCTCTTTGTGTCCAAGGATAATGACCAGCAGCGGATAGCCCAGCACCATCCAGTCGGTATTCCGGCGCACCAGACGCCCATTGCCATCGTAGCAGGGGAAGAGGCACTGAAGTCCCAGTGGCTGGTCATCAAGCCCCAATCCTAGACCTATGGACACGGCCCAGGATGTCGGCAATGTGTCCGCCAGCCGTTCTCGCCACGTCCGCGTGTGTGCAGGCACTTGGCCGGGCGGTGTGAATTCCATCAATTGGCCGTCCGCGTCCGGGGGCCGTCTTGAACTGTCCCACGCGCACATGGTGAGCGATACGGCTCCCTGAATTGCAGCCGGGATAGGACCCGGCATCATGCTCCATGTTGCGGCGGGTATGCCGTGAACAGCCGCCGAGGTCTCAGTCCGACAACAACGGCGCGTAGTTTTCCAATTCATTTTTTGGTGTTGTCAATCGCCGTGCGCTACGCTCCCCGCCCCCTTGTGTGCAACTGGGGGCTGCAACTGGTTCCGTCCATCCGTTGAACAGGCGTTTCCAGGTCGCGGAGGACCATTCCAAACGCCAACGAGAGCGTGTATCATGGCCGAATTCGAGTCCAAAATCTTTGCCCTGGCTGTCGAACCGCACCCGAATGCGGATCTCATCGAATTGGCCGTTGTTGGCGGCTATCGTGCCGTGGTCCGGAAGGGCGAGTTTGCGAACGGCGACCTCGCTGCCTACATTCCAGAAGGCGCAATCTGCCCCGAGTGGCTGATCACCGAACTCGGGCTCGAAGGCCGACTGGCCGGATCAAAAAAGAACCGCGTGAAGGCAGTACGGCTGCGCGGCGTCCTTTCGCAAGGACTGGTGTATCCGGCAACGGGGTCCCGGCTGCGGGGACGCGCGCTCTCCGTGGGCGACGATGTCACCGCACTCCTGGAACTGGTCAAGTACGAGCCGCCCGTACCCACGACAATGTCCGGCATGCTCAAGAATGCATCCGGCAAGACCCTCCGCTACGAAATCGAAAACGTCAAGAAGCACCCCGATGTGCTGCAGCCCGGCGAACCGGTGGCCATCACCGAAAAGCTACACGGAACCTGGTGCTGCCTGGGTCGTCGGGCCGGCGATCCCGACGACCCGTGGATCGTAAGTTCCAAGGGACTGGCGGCCAGCGGGTTGGCGTTCAAGCTGGGGGAGGACGAGAACCTGCGCAACCTTTACGTGCGTGCCTGGCGTCGGTACCGCGACGCGGTGCAGGCCATCAACGAAGCGGCCGTGGCCGCGGGACTGGCGGCTGCGGGCGAACCGTTCTACTTGCTCGGTGAGATTTACGGCCGCGGTGTTCAGGATCTGCACTATGGGCTCAAGGCTCCCGAACTGGCGCTGTTCGATGCCTATATCGGCGAACCCGGCCGCGGCCGATGGCTGAATCCGTCCGAACTGTCCGCCGTGGCCGCGGAGCACATGCCTGTGGTGCCTGCAATCTTCGAGGGACCGTACAGCATCGATGTCCTGGAGGCGGCGACCGAGGGCGAAACGACCGTACCCGCAGGCCGCCACATGCGGGAAGGCTGCGTGATCCGGCCGCTGGTCGAGCGTGAGGACATGACGCTGGGGCGGGTGGTGCTCAAATCGGTGTCGGACGACTACCTGACCCGGAAAGGCGGCACCGAATATACATAGGTCTCAAGGCGCAGGCAACATCCGGGCCGGGCGGTGATGATCGGTTGCCGGATGCAGCCTGCGCAATACCTTTCCGATTGGGGCCGTGCGCAGAGTGCACGGAAGCAGGCAAAGCATGTCCATAGTCAATGAGGTCTTGCGGGCACACGATGATTCGGACGACTTCGGACAGGGCCGGCCCGACCCGTTGGCCCTGAAGGTTATCCGGACCTTGCAGAACCAACTGCCGGATGCACAGGTGCTGCTCTTTGGCAACCGCGCCGAAGGGCATTGGAACCCGTGGTCCGACATCGACTTGGCGGTAATCGGCGTAGCAACGGATCGAGAAGCTCAATCCGCACTGCAAGACCAAGCCCGGGCCGTGGCGGAAACTGTATACAACCCCTTGGGTGTTGGCCTTCAGGTATTCGCCTTCTCTCAATCCGAATTTGAGGAGTTGCGTACCTCCCGGCCCCACATAGCCGGTCAGGTGCAGTGCCGAGGGCTCACGGGCACGGGCGAGAACTTGCCACCCGTGGTCCAGGACAATCCCTGGCCCGGTGTCAGGAACCTATTGCAGCTTACCCATTGGCACTTGACCGGTGCCGTCACGGGCCTTGCCATCAATTTGGAGCATTGCGCTCTGGCCTTGGCAAGGGCTCTGGAAGCCGCCATGGGTGCGATTGGTGTGGATTTCACCTATACGAAGGACCTGAAAAAACTGGTCGCGGACATGCCCGACACACACCGGGCCTGGTTGGAGGGGATGCCGGCAGACACGCAATTGGACGAACTGTCGCTGGCGCGCTTCAAGGAGGAATGGCCGGAAACGGGCCTCTTCATCCCCGATCCGCAAGATCCGGCAGACGTCCTGATGGGGATGGTGCAACCACTGTGCGGACATCTGGCCGGGCACGCCTTGGAAACCTTGGACAAGAAGCCGCAGGACGTGGGTTATAAACAGAGCAGGTACGACATACATGGGGCTCCGCTGGGAGGGGTGGAGTTTCTGCCCACACCCCGAGACAAGGACCAGATAAGGCAAGCGCACGCGCATTACGGTACCGTTGCGGCCTACCTGGGGTTCTTGGCCAAACTCCCCCTGTCAAGCCGCTTCCATCTGCGTGACGCGTGGCTGAAAGCAGGGCTCCCTCCCAATCTTGATGACGTGATAGCGGTCGTGAGCGGGGAAACCAGATGGCAGACGCTCTTGCCAAAGGCAGCGAACGAGAGAAACAAACTCCGTCCGGCAGAAGGAGAGCGCGCCATTCATTCAGTGTCTGCTGTTCAGCCTTGAGGCGATCAGTCACATCAGACGGCGGGCCGGATCTTCGCCAATGCACGGCAATGCGGTTGCGGACAAGGGTGGACAGGCAGTCGGATAGGCGGATGTGCAGCAGTTCAACGGCCAAGTCCGTCCGTTCCCGCCCGATACGCTCCTGTTCATGCTCCGCATCGGTCTCGCGGTCACGCCAGCGGCCTTGTTCTGCGTCCCACCACTGGAAGCGCGGTGGCGGCCTGCTCTCCACCAGCCGCTCGCGAAACTCCGCAGCCTCCTCCCGTGCATCCGGCAGGAAACGAATGTACGTGTCGAACACCTCGCTCCAGAACGCAGCCAATCCCGATCCGGACATGTCCGGATCGGGGGCAATCCGGTGGTACGCCCCATCCGGCTGCAACCGGTACAGCAATAGTTCCCGGGGCGAGTTCACCCGACGCTTGCCGCCCAGGTCGTAGACCAGATACTCGAAAACCCCGCGGCCGCGTACAGGTGCCACTTGTAGTCGAGATCCCGGCTTGCCGAACCCTTGGACAACACCGCCAGCACCAGCGGCGGGACCGGCGGCGGGACCGGCGCACCCTAATCGAGGTGCAGGACGGCGTTCGTTGGCAACGCGGTTGGCAAACTCAATGGTGTCGGGGTGGAAACGGACTTCCACTTCATAGTCTGCCTCATGGTCCACCTCGTGGACCGTGACAATGAACGCGTCGGCGGCCAAGTTGGACATGCGCTCCTGAATTTTCGGCACCGGTTTCTCGGGAGGATTCAAGATCCCGTCCTCGTCGTATTCGCACAGGTCGACGCATTCGACACCGTAGTCGGGGTCGGTGGTCCAGTCATGGTCGTATTCGTGGGCAACCTCGTAGATAAACTCCGGATCGAAATGGCTCAGTTCCGCGAGTTCGGCGCGCCAGGCCTCGGGATGGGCCAACCGCCACGCGGCCCGTTCCGCCCGCGCCTCTCGCGTCATGAACGGTTCGGCATCAGGTGGCAAATCCCGCACGCGCCCGTTGGTCGACGCCCGCGTTCGTTCCCGTACGGCTGTACTCATCCTCACCTCCTCCGCATGTGCGTGCAGCGGAGCTACTCTACCGTTCGGTGGAGGTGCGTGACCGTTCCTGTCGGATGTCAACAGGAAACCCGTTTGCTGCGCGGCCTTGACGCGATCCCACTCGCATTCCGTGTCGGCTTCAGGACCGCGTACCGGTAATGCCGGCTCCGCGCGGGGGCACCGGCCGCGCCGGATCCGCCTCCCGGTTGGCCACAGTCGGATCGGCCCGACCCTCAGCCACAGCGATGGCGTAGTCCAGCTCCCGGACCAGACACGCGGCCAGGAGCGTGCGCAACGAGCCGATCCGGCCTCCCGCCGCCTGGCTCATCGCCTCCAAGTACAGATCCCGTGCGGACACCGGCACGATGACAACGGGCACCCCCGCGCGCAGACACTGCCAACTCGTAATTAGGCGGCCAGCGCGGCCATTACCGTCGTCGAAGGGATGGATTTCAATGAACTGGCTGTGGGTATCCGCCAGCATGTCCAGCAGATCCCGGCGGCCGGCCGCAACGTGATCCAAGTCCGAATGCAGGCGGCGCAGGAAGTTGTCCATCAGACGGGGCACGTCGCTCGGTTCGGCGGTGGGCCGTGCCCCGCCACCGGCCAACCCAATCACATTGCGGCCGGTTTTCCAAAGGCCCGCCGCCACCGGATGCGGATTGCCGTACTGATCCCGCAACGGGGCCGGATCCGGCCCCAGCAGCAACCTGTGCCACTCCTTGAGTTCCGTCTCCGTCAAGGGGGCACCGGTCGCGGCCAACGCCTGCATGCGTTCCAGGGCCAAGTTGTGGCCCGCCACTTCCGCCACCTCCCTGAGTGTGTAACCCGCCACGGATTCCCTGTGCACCACAATCTTCGACACATCTTCGTAGGTTACGCGGCTGCCCTCAAGGGCGTTGGTGTGCAAATTCCAACGTACGCGCACGTTCTCCGCGTAGTTCAGGCGGGTATAGGCATCGGGCCTCGGCGCTTTCCGCCAACGGGCGTGCAGGTCCGCCAAGGCCGGAGCCGTCAGTCGGTCCAGAGGCAGCCCTAGGGCAAAAGGATTGGATGGCAGTCCGGATCCTTCCACCCGTTGGTCGGGTACCGGTATCTCTTTCCCGATCAGTTCACCGTCTCGAACGGCTGTTGCCACGGTATGTCCCTTCATGTCTCAAAACCCATTCTACTGTCGTACAGGGACACTTGGACAGCAGTGGGATCACACCTTTCCAGACCCTGCAACCCGAAAATTGTCCTCCGGCCTCCGCACAATAAGCGTAGCTGGAAGGATTGACACAGACCTGAAAGGACTATTGCGGAGCCCGCCCATGGGCGGCTTGCGCATGGCTTTCAGAGCACACCTTGCAGCGTGATCTCTTCCGCCCGATGGCAACTTACAAAGTGATTGGGACGGATCTCCCGCAGTTCGGGGGTCTCATGCCGGCAACGATCCTCGGCATACTGGCACCGCGGATGGAAATAGCAGCCGGACGGAGGATTGGCAGGATCGGCCACTTCGCCGGTCATCTCAATCTGCCTGGTCTTGATCCTCGGGTCCGGCGGCAGGACCGAGCTCATCAACACTTCGGTGTAGGGATGCAGGGGCCTGGCGAACAGGTCGTCGCTCTCGGCCAGTTCCACCATCTTGCCCACGTACATTACCGCCACCCGATCGGCAATGTGGGCCACCACGTTCAGGTCGTGGGCCACAAAGAGGTAGGTCAGATGAAACTCCTCCTGAAGGTCCTGCAGGAGGTTCAGGGTCTGGGCCTGAATGGACACGTCCAAGGCCGACACCGGCTCGTCGCAGACGATGAAATTCGGTTCCAGAGCCAAGGAACGGGCGATGCCGATGCGCTGACGTTGACCGCCGCTGAAGGCATGGGGATAACGCTTCATATACTCCGGCCGCAGGCCAACACGGCGCAGCAGGTCGGCCACCCGATGCTCCAGTTCCTCGCCCGAGGCCAAGCGGTTGACCGTCAGCGGTTCCCCCACAATCTGCAGCAGAGTCATGCGGGGATTGAGCGACGAAAACGGATCCTGGAAAATCATTTGCGCGAACCGCCGGAAACGCCGCAGGTCCTCGCCCTCCAGCGCATAGATGTCGGTCCAGCCGGATTCGTCCGACATCCAGTAGCGCACCTGTCCCTCGGTGGCGTCGACGGCACGCAACAGACAGCGTCCGGTTGTGCTCTTGCCGCAACCCGATTCGCCCACCAGACCCAGCGTCTCGCCGCGCTGGATGGTGAAGTCGACACCGTCGACCGCCTTGACAAACCCCCGGGTGCGGGACAGGAAACCGCGCCGAATGGGGTAGTGCTTGCGCAGCCCCTTGACCTCGAGGAGCGGTGCCTCCCGTACGGACCGGTCCGAAGCCGGGTCCGACGGGTTATTCGTAGAGGACACAGCGCACTCCGTGGCCTGGTTCGGTTTCAATCCAAGGCGGCTCCTCGGCATCGCAGCGTCCGGCAATGAAGTCCTCGCAGCGGGGATGGAAGGGACACCCCGGCGGTACGTGGAAGGGATCCGGAACCATGCCGGTAACTGCCTCCAGCCGCTGCGACTTGACTCCCATGCGCGGCATCGATCGCAACAACGCCTTGGTATACGGATGCTTGGGATCGTGGAAGATGGTGTCCACGTCCGCGGACTCCACCACCTTGCCGAGATACATGACCGTCACATACTCCGTCATCTTGGCGATCACGCCCAGATCGTGGGTAATGAACATGATGGCCATGCCGAAGTCGTTCTGCAGCTTCTGCATCAGCTCCAAGATCTGGCCCTGGGTCGTAACGTCCAGCGCCGTAGTGGGCTCGTCAGCGATCAGGAGGGTGGGGTTGCAGGACAGCGCGATGGCGATCATGCCCCGCTGCCGCATGCCACCGCTCATCTGATGGGGGTAGCTGTCGATGGTTTGGGAAGGCTGAGGCATGCCGACGCGCTGCAGGATCTCAAGTGTCCGCTCCCTCGCCTCCTGCTTGCCCACGTGTTGGTGCAGCTCGATGGCCTCCATGATTTGGTGGCCGATCGTGTACACGGGCGCCAGGGAACTCATGGGCTCCTGGAACACCATGACGATCTCGTTGCCGCGAATGTCGCGCATCTCGTCGCCGTTGGCCGGCAGCCCCGCCAAGTCGGTAACGTGCAGATTGCCGCCGTCACCGTCGGTCGGCCGGTAGTAGAGAAGTTCCCCTTCCACAATCTCGCCCGGCTTGGGCACGATGCGCAGAAGAGCCTGGGCCGTTACGCTCTTGCCGCAGCCGCTTTCCCCGACCACGCCCACGGTCTGGCCCCGATCGATGGCAAGGTTCATGCCGTCCACGGCACGCACCGTGCCCTCTTCAAGGGCGAACTGCACCTTGAGATTCCGAATCTCAAGCAGTCTCTGATCGTCCTGCGGTGTCACGCCCTGTGCATCCTTGTCTGAACCCGGTTGGCATAGCCCGAACCGATGCCGATGGGAGGCTTCATGTAATTGCCCCAAGTCAACTCGGGATAGTTCCACTCGTTGACGATGTGGAAGCGAATCCGATCCCTGCCGCCATCCTTCAGCACGCGGAAGCCGGACACACTGACATACGCGGCGTCGGATTCCGGATTCTTGTCCCCCAACACCTCGATGCGAAGCGTGTGAGAACCCGGTGCAAGCCCTTCACAGCTGAACAGAATCTCGTTCTCGAACTTGAGCTCGCCGCGTGCCACGCCGTGCAGGATGCCGCAGAACAGGTCGACCACAGCGACCTCCTTGCCGTCCAACAGGACCCTGGCCAGGCCGTGGATGTTATCCCGCGAACCAAGCCAGGCCACACCCGGACCTTCGAACCGGAACTCCGCAAAGTCCCCGGTCTTGTTGGACATGAGGTCCCGGTTGGAACCCGGCACCGCCTGCACCCAGTTGCCGGTCACATGGTGCAACAGGTCGTCGCCCGTACACTGGGAGTCGGGATCGGGCAGCACTTCCAGACGAACTGCATCGTCCTTGTCGGAAACGGCACTGAAACGGGCTTCGCTGCCGGCCATCAGGGCACTGGCCTGCCGAATCGAGTGTTTCATGGCTCGGAAGTCGTTGGTTCCCCGACGGCCGAAGTCATACCGGCCGAAGAGGGAATAGCCGCGCATGTCCTCACCCCAGGACCAGTCCGGCTCCTGTCGAAAGGTCTCGTCCCCTTCCGCACGATTTCTGGGAGCAACGCCCTCATTGCGGCCAATGTGGTCGTCGGGGTACAGGGACCAGAGCCCGTTGCGCCGCCAGGATACGGAATCCACCTCGTGGGTCAGGTCGAAGGCCACACCCACTTCCCGAAATCCGCCGACATCGCGCCCGGCGCGCAACCCGCGCCGGCGCGGGCTGGGCAACGGCTGCACCGGCAATCGGTAGGACAGGTCCAGCTGGCCGGTCCCGTCAACCCGAATGGAGTACTCCACCTGCAACTCGCCGTGGCAGCCGGCAATATCCAGAACCACCGCACCACCCTCCTGACGACCGGCCACCGAGGTCGCCTGCCATTCCGGCAGGGGATACCCCGTCAGCACCAGATGGGGGCCGCCCTCCAGAATCCGCTCGCCGTCAACGGAGCCGGTCAGCATGCCGGTCTCTCGGGACAGACTCAGGCTGAAGTCCGCATGCCAAACCTCCAAGGCTCCGTTCGTCTCGACCAGCCTGGGAGCCTCGGAGACGGATGGTGCAGCGGCCACTGCTTCCGACGCCGGAGACAGCATGAACTCATCCACGTCGTAGCCGTCGGTGGCTTCAAGGCTCCGTTTCGAGAACATCAGATAGACAGGTCTGCCCGATGCCACGGGCGCGGCCGGAATCCTCAGCAAGCCTTGGGCGCGGGGCGGAATGCTCGGGCACTCGACTTGCCCCCAGGTCTCTTTATCCTGATGCCAGACGATGTCCAGCTCGTTCAAGTCCGTGTGGTCGAACCAGTTTGCGACCGCCACCAGGGCGGACCCGTCCGCCTGCGGCGCGGGGAGCGTCCGATCCGTGATCCGAATGGGAGAGTAGGCCTTCTTGGTCAGCCAGTGTTCGGGCTTGCGCCGGCGCCAGCCGTCGATCAGACCCCACTCGCGGTTGACGGTGTACCCGCTGTTGGTAATTATCTCGTCGTCGATGCCGCCCCAAATCGCTCCGCCCAGAGCACCCGGCGTCGTGAAGATGTTCTCCCACCAGCGCTTAATGCTTTCGCCCCAGAACTCCCGCACGGCCGGATCGCGGTGCTGCTCGCTCATGTTGTAGCAGGGCCCGTGGGCGTATTCGTCGTGCAGAACCGGCATGGGGGCCAGGCCCGGGCCATGCTGGCTCCAAGTGTCGCTCATGGCACTGGGATCACTGTCCCATTCCGCATAGTGGGAACTCCAGATGTCGCAGGGAGGAGAGCCCTCGGGCATCGTGTTGGGATAGCTGAACAGCACCGGCCGGGACGGGTCCGCGGCCTTCACATAGTCAAAACACTTGTGGAAGTTCGTGCCCCAGTAGCATTCGTTGGCCAGGGACCACATGATCACGCAGGGATGGCTGCGGTGCCGCTCCACCTGTTCCGCCATCTGGTCCATGAATTGGGCCGTGTAATCGGGGTCGTTCTGGACGCATTGGATGAACTGTCCGATGAAGGCGACCGCCGCCTCGTCCTCCACGTAAATCCCGTGCCGGTCGCACAGTTCCAGGAAGTCCTCGCGGGGCGGGTAGTGGGACGTGCGGATGAAATTGACGTTTGCCTCGCGGAACAGCAACACGTCCTGCTCCAGTTGTTCGGGCGTCAAAGTGCGACCTGTCAAAAGAGCCACATCATGCCGGTTCACACCCCGGAGCTTGACCGGACGGCCATTGATCAGAAGTTCCTGCCCGTCAACCTCCACCTGTCGAATCCCGAAGCGCCGGCTGACCTGCTGAAGCATGCGGCCATCCCGCATCAGGGTTGCCTCAAGCCGATACAGGTGCGGATGTTCCGCATCCCACAGATAGTCCGCTCCGATGGACAGGTCAATGGTGCTGTCCGGAGAGTCCTGCGGCAACGCCCAGGTGCCACTGCCGCCCGCCACGGCCGCGCCCGTTGGATCGGTCAACGCAACCGCCAGGGACAGGCCGCTCAGGTCGCTCCCGTCCACGCCCACGGCAAGAGTTATGTCAGCCGTACGGTGGTCATCCGTCAGCGAAGTGTCTACATGGCAGCGGGAGAGATGAGTCGGCGGCACGGCCACCAGCGAAACCGGGCGAATGATGCCGCCGAGATTGAAGACACACAGCTCGGACTGGGCATCCGCGACCCCAACCACAATCTCAGCCGGGTTTCCGGGAACCACGCGGTCCGTGATCTCGGCAAACCAGGTTGTGTAGCCGCCGAAATGGCTGCGGATCGGGTTCCCGTCGACCCAGACCCGGGCCTTGCCCGTCACGCCGTCAAAGCGCAGGAACACCCTTTGGCCGGCAAAGTCATGCGGGATGTCCACAGTCCGGGCGTAGGCATATTCTTCGCCTTCTTCCAAGTCGTAGCCGTGTGAAAAGGTGCAGGAGGGGACCGGCAGATCGTTCCACGCTTCCTTTCTGACTGCGGCCCGCCAAAAGCCGTCCGGAGGATGCGGGTGGAACTTCCAGTCACCGTCCAGGGACAAGACCGGGGCCGCCACGCCGGCGACCCGGTCCGGCATGTGCAGGGTGGGCTGACGGGGCCACAGGGCCAGTGCCGGATCCCGATGCGGCAGGGCGTTCGGAGCGGTGTCGGACATGGCGGCAATCCTGTGCGGAAAAGAAACCAGGAACGGGATCAGCGACCCTGCGCGTAGGGATCGGCGGCGTCGCGCAGACCGTCGCCCATGAAGTTGAAGCTGAGCACCACGGCAATCACGAAACCGGCCGGAATGAACAACCAGGGGTACAACGCCACGGTCTGGAAGCTTTGGGCCGTGCTCAGCAATACACCCCAACTGACCACCGGGGGCCGCAATCCCAATCCCAGGAAACTAAGGGCCGTCTCTCCCAGAATCATGCCCGGCACCGAAAGGGTCAGGCTGACAATGAGATAACTGAGGAAACTCGGCAGCAGGTGCCGACGGATGATCCCGAGGTCCGTTTCGCCGACCAGCTTGGCGGCCATGACGAAGTCCTCCTCGCGCAATTCCAGCAGCTTGCCGCGCACCACGCGGGCCAAGCCGGTCCAGCCCAGGAAGGACAGGATGATGGTAATGCCCAGGTAAACCCGAATCGTGGGCCATTCCGGGGGCAGAGCCGCGGCCAGCGCCATCCACAGCGGAATCGTGGGAATGGAGATGAAGAACTCGATCACCCGCTGGATGATGTTGTCCACCGGACCGCCGTAGAAGCCGGATATCCCGCCCAGCAGGTTGCCGAGGACAAAACTGATGGCTACGCCGATGAAGCCAATGGACAGTGAAATGCGGCCGGCGTGGAGGGTCCGCGTGAACAGGTCGCGGCCCAACTGGTCGGTTCCGAACAGGAACATGACTCCCGGTTCCTCCACCCCGAACAGGTGCCAGTCGGTCTTGAACGTGCCCCAAATCTTGACATCCTCGCCTCGCACGCCAAGTTTGATGGGATACACGGCTTCGGTGTCCTTGACGAAGATATCCTCCCAGGTCACCGGATCCTCCTCCACGGTCCATCCGTAGACGAACGGCCGCAGGTGGAATCGGCCCTCCGCATCGATGAACCGGATCAGCTGGGGCGGTGCGTAGGGATAGTCGGCATGCACCCCTTCAATGGAGTAGGGCGAAAGCAGATCGCTGAACGCCACGGTGACGAGATAGATGAAGAGCAGGACGAAGCTGCCCACCATTGCCATGCGGTGCTTCTTGAAGGCGCTCCACATAAGCTGCCACTGCGAGGCAGCATAGAAGGTTTCTACGTTCTCGTCGGCTGCGGGGGGTACCTGGACGGTCATGCTCATTCGAATCGAATCCGCGGGTCCATATAAGCCAGCAGGATGTCGGAGATGAAGGTGCCGACCAGGGTCAACAGGGTCAGGAACATGGTGAAGCTGCCGGCCAGGTACATGTCCTGGGAGCGCAGCGACTGCAGGTACATGGGGCCGGTGGTGGGCAGGCCCAGCACAATGGAGGTGATGGTGGCGCCGGACACAATGCCGGGCAGGGTCCAGCCGATGGTGCTGATGATCGGATTGATGGCCACCCGGACCGGATACTTGACCAACAGCCTGAGTTCCGAGATGCCCTTGGCGCGAGCGGCAATGACATAGGGCTTGGACAGTTCGTCCAGCAGCACGCCCCGCATCACGCGCACGAGCCAGGCCGTGGAGCCGGTGCCGACCACAATCACCACCGGAGGCAAGTGCTTGAGCATGTCCACAAACCGGGCCCAGCTCCAGTCCGCCAGTTCAAACTCCGGCGAGAACAGTCCGCCGATGTCGGTCTGGAATCCGGTGTACAGGATGTACATGATGATCAGCGCCAGCAGAAAGTTCGGGATGGCCAGGCCAATAAAGCCGAACACCGTCACCACGTAGTCGGTGACGGAGTATTGGCGCACCGCCGAAAAGACGCCGATGGGAATCGAGACGCCATAGGCGAAAAATGTGGTGAGAAGGGATATGAGAATCGTCAGGGGCAGGCGGGCGGCCACGATTTCGGCCACCGGCTGATCCCGCTCGAAGGACATGCCCAGGTCCCCATGCCGAATCATGTCCCACATCCATTTGAGGTATCGCAGGTACATGGGCTTGTCGAGCCCGTACCGGACCCTGAGTGCCTCGATTTCCGCCTCGTCCGCCGGCTGGCCGCTCTGCTGCAGTTCGACGATGTAGGAGGTCAGGAAATCACCGGGCGGCAGTTGGATGATGACAAATGCAACCATGGACAGCATGACCATCAACAGCAGCATGTAGAGCAGCCGTCGCACGCCGTACTTCAGCATTGCCATGTCGATCAGACCTGGATTCGTGAGATGCCCGCCGCAGCCGCAGCGTTACGGATTGCCGAGCATGGGGAATGGCGGTTCTGCGGACGGGCCGGATCCGGTCGCGGCACCGGGGCGCATGAAGAACCGGGAAGGACGTTCAATGAAAGGAAAGGGACCGGGGCGCGGCAGTGACACCGCGCCCCGTTGCAACCGTCCCCTGGGGAGCGGATGCCTACGCGTTGTACTCCTGCCGCGTGTGCAGGGGCTGCTTGAGATACAGCTGCTCGCTGTGATACGGATAGAACTGATAGAGATCCCATCCAAAGAGCAGGCCCTGCTCAATGGTGGGCATGTTGCCAAGGTTGTCCTTGATGATGACCGGATGTGGCGGCAGGGCCACGGTGCCGATCACGTACATGCTCTCCGCATTGATGCGGACGATCTCCTTGCCCAGTTCCACCTGGCGGACCTGGTCGGTCGTAACCTTCATTTCCTGCCAGAGGTCCCAGAGGAGCTTCAGCTCGTCCGGTGGTTCCTCGCCGGTTTCGCCGTCGGTCACAATCCAGCGTGTCCACAGCGGATACATCGTGGATTCCCAGCCCAGGTTGTAGGGCACCCAGAACTGGGGGGTCAGCGGGAAGAGCCAGTCAGTGCACTTGTCCGCGCCCCAGATGCCCATGGCCACCTGGTTGCCGGGATAGCGTTCCGAGATGAGCTCGCCGGTGACAGTCTTGACCGCGACATCGCACCCAATCGCCGCAAAGTAGCCCTTGCACAGCTGCCACACAGTATTGGACTGGGGATCGATCCCGGACTCGATGGTCCAGGACAGCCTTTCACCGTCCGGGCGCAGCCGCCACTCGTTGTTGCCGTCCCAGGCCAGGCCCATCTCGTCGAGAAGTCCGTTGGCCTTGTCCACATCGTATTCGATGTTCAGCTTGGCATATTCCTCCTCGTAGAAGGAGCATGCCGGAATCACAGTGGCCTGTTGCGGCGTGGCCCGGCCGAAGAAGGCCAGTTCGCTAATCTCGTCGCGGTTGATGGAATGGGACAGCGCGATGCGGAACCGCACGTCGCGGAAGATGTCCCGTAGTGCAATATCCCCTTCGTACGTCTGGTTGGGCTGGAAATGCAGTACGGAACCGGTCAGGTTCTGCGCGGCGATGGCGATGTACTCGCCCTGCTCCTCGTTGCTCTTGTAGAGAGGCCAGTTGGAGGGGTTGGGCATCCAGCCGAACTCAATGTCCACCTCGCCGCTGATGAAGGCGGCGTCCTGAATTTCCCGATCCTGCAGCAGCTTGATGAACGAGGCGTCGATGTAGGGCAGCTGGTTGCCGGCCTGATCGGTCTTCCAGTAGTAGGGGTTGCGTTCGAAGAGCCAGTGAGTCTCGGTCTTCTCGAGGAGCTTGTAGGGCCCGAGCGTGGGCAGATCGGGATTGTGCTCCGGAATGCCCTCGTCCAGGTGAGCCCTGTTGACAAACAGGGCCGTCCAGCTGTCCATACTCCGTTCCTGGGCCTGCGCCTCCAGTTCCTCAACATCCACATAGCTGGCATGGAACTGCTTGCCATAGTGCTTGGGGTGCACAACGTTGGTCCCGTTGTAGTGGGCCAGGTACTTCAGGATGAACGGATATGGATCGGTGAAGATGAACTTGACCGTGTAGTCGTCCACCCGTTCGAACGTCATGAAATTGCCGCTGGTCTGAAGCCAGCCCGGCTTGGTCGGGGACAGGTCGTCGTTCAGCATGTCGACGTACCAGAACTCGAAGTCGTCGGCGGTGTGCGGATGGCCGTCGGACCACTTGGTGCCGCGCCGCAGGTTCAGGGTGAGTTCCCGCCCGTCCGCGCTGATGTTATAGCTCTCGACGATGTTGGGCACCACCGAGGTGAGGTCCGTACCAATGCGACAGACGCCCTCCTGGCCCACGCCGGTGCGGCCGCTGTGGAAGGTGCCGGCAGCCGGGTTGCCGACCGTGAACATGCCACCGTAGGTGCCCACTTCATGCCAGGTCTGGACAATCTGCGGGTTCAACGGCAGACGTTCCTCAACCGGAGGCAGATCACCGGCGGCCACCCGCTTGGCCAACAAGGGCGATTCCTTGCCCATCGCCTCTTCGGCCATGGCTTCTTCCGCCATGGGAGCTTCGGCCTCAGCGGCAGGTTCTTCCGCCGCCGGACCGCCGCAGGCGACCAGCACCGCCCCCGTGGCGGCAGCACCGGAGATTCTGAACACCTCGCGGCGCGTAAACTTACGAGTCATAACAACAACTCCTTGGAGTATCCAATAGACGCGGTCGTGTGCCGGAACATTCTACCCAACACCGATTACCGCTCTATTTGGCAGGGCAATCGCATGACCAACGCAACGGAATAGGATGTTGGGAGGCACCAGCAGACGCAGCGAGCCGGTTGGTGTCGGGCCGCGTTGCCTGCACTCTCCGGCGCTCACTGTCAGGGTGTTGGCCGAGCCCTGTCAGCCGCCAAGCGGGACAATACGCGACCGGGGTTTTCACGGTGGACAACTTCGGTCGTCCAGGACCCCAAAGGGCGTTTAGCGCTGAAACCGCTGTAAAACCGTGGCGATGTCAGGCCATTTGGTCCAGGGTGTCTGGTCCAGTTCCCGTACAAAAGCCTGGTACTCCGCGGGCGTCGGATGCAGACTGCGGGCCAACTCCAGCAACGCCTCGCGCTTGCCTTCGGCTTTTCCGATCTCCATGCCTTCGGCTTTTCCGATCTCCATGCCTTCGGCTTTCCCAATCTCGATACCCTTGGCCTCAAGATGCCGAGCCATTTCCACCCAGTTCCCTGTAACCGGATCCTGGCACTGGAAGCCCTGTTCGGGATCGGTCCGGATACGGGTCTGCAATACCGGCGACCAGGCTTCCCGGTTGGCACCGGCCTCCACCGCGATCCACGCCCCGGCCTCCGTGCGTTGATAGCCGAACATGGGATGCCGGTCACTCGGAGAACAAATCCAGTATTCCGCCACACCCATCAAATCGTAGATGACCGGATTGTCCTCGCGATCCTTGGTCTCGGTGGAAGGCGAGAGACATTCCAGAACCAGCAGGGGCGCCCCCTGGTCCCGCCAGGACACAGCCCGGTCGGGAGCTATCACGGTCCCCGGAGGCCACAGCGCCAGATCCGGCTCAATCCGGTGCCGGGAGCGGGTCAGGCCGGGATACGCCGGCAACGCCTCCAGATCCTGAATCATGACTTCCCGCGTGACGGGGCAGTGCCGCTCACGCAGGTCCAGGAACGTTTCCAGATTGCGGCCGGCCTTGTCCAGGAACACGGAGTGTTCCGGCAAGGGGGTCAACCTTACCTCTGGATCAATGTAATAAGGGTCGGTGGTCCGAAACTCATCGTATTCATGGTGTTCCAGGTCATAGGCGTAGTTGGGGTCGTAGTGCCACAGGGCCCGCAACCAAGCCGGATGGCGAGCTGACGCCGCAACCCCGTTGTCCGTCTTGTCCCCGGCCGTTTCCTGAAGAGGGGTGTCCCGTACCGGGGTTACGGAGGGAGCAGTTGCCATCGGATTCCTCTGCACAGGCATTGTCGTGGGACGAAGTGTACTACGGGCTTTGGCACCGGCCGGGCGAACCCCCTGATCCTCTAATTTGCCCAATCACCGCTGGGGCGTGCCACACGGAGGGCGCGTTTCCAGGATGCAGTATTCGGCCTCCAAGGATCCCCGTGCCCCGCTTGGCTCAGGACCGGCCGGGGTGGCAATTGGAAACCTGGGAGTGCAAACAGTCTGCACAAGGTTCGATCAAATTAATGCGATTGCCCTGGTTGCTGAGTGCAGCATCCAGGGTGGCCCAAGCAATGGGGCCGTGGGCTGTACAATTGCGGTGCGTTGCCTTCTCGGCCTCGGTACGACATACAGTTACAACGGAACCCCGTGTGGGACATGACCGCGATGGTGAATACCCCTGTCATTGAACGGGACCCCGCCATAACCGATACTCCCACAGCCCGGCATCAACCCTCCCTACCGAACGGTGTCTGGGACTGGCGCGTGCCGGCGAGGCCCGGCGACACCGATGCCGCCACGGCCCAGGCCGCGCGCCGCCGGCGCACGCGTTGGCGCCTGGCGTTCCCCGATGCCTGGCGGGGTCAACTGGAACAGCTGTCTCATTATGATCCCGAATATGTCTATGACGAGGGCCACGAGTACGAGGCGGATTGGACCTCGGATCCCGACTATCCCATTGAACGCCGCCGCGAGTATGACAAGGACGGCTTTCTGGTGCCCCCGCACATCTGGCATACGCCCTATATCACGTTCATATTGATGGCCTTGGGAGACCTGTTTGGGCGGGCGGGGCTCAGGTTGACGGTCTCCGAACCCGAACTCCACTTCGCATCGGAAACGGCCTTGGACCTTTTCCTCCTGACCGACGGCGGCAAGCCCAAGACCCAGGTCCAGCCCGATCTAGCCGTGCTGTCGGCGGCTGCGGAATACGCGAAGCATCGCGTGCTGCACACGGACCGGGGGGAGGCCATTCCCGACATGGTGGTCGAGGTGGTCTCTCCGACTTCCGTGGAGCGCGACCGGGACGAAAAGTTTCGCCTGTACGCCCAGCTCGGCGTGCGCGAATACCTGCTGGTGGATCTGGGCATACCGGAGGAAGCCCCGCAACCGGAGGATTTGCGGCTGGAACTGTTCCGTCTGCAGGACAACGGCAGCTACGCCTTGGCGGAAGCGGTAGCCTACGGTCCTCCCTACAAATCGATCCACAGCCGGGTTTGCGACACGTCCCTGCGCATTGGACCGCCGGTACCGGGAGCGTCCTTTCCGATTTTCCAGTGGTACGACGCGGATCAAGACCTCTGGCGCGACACACTCAGCGACAAGTTCGCCGAAGGGCAGGTAAAAGGCCGCACCGAAGGACGGGTGGAAGGCCACACCGAGGGCCTGGCCGAAGGGCGGGTGGCGGAGCGGCTGGCCATGGCCGTGGCGATGCTGGATTGGGTGTTACCGGAGGCGACCGCGGTGCGGGCGCGCATCATGCGCCACTGGCAACAGGCACCCCCGCCCCCCGACGTGGTTGACCGCCTGCGTACCATGCAGGCGACCCCCGACCGTTGGCGTGAACTGCTCGGCATTCCCGCCGACCGCGACATCGACTAACCTGCCCCGGCACCCCGCGAACACACATCGTCCAAGGACGCACGGAACCAATCGTAGGACCCAAACCCGTAGGGGCACCGCCAGTTTGCCACCGGTGGTCACGGCGACCCGGGAATGCGCATCGTGCGGATCAACACGTGCCGCCATCGCAATCCCGAATGCGCCCCGGACAACCACCGCCTTGGGTGCGGGACGGTGCTTGAGGTTGTGCCGGACTTGCCGCTGCTCTCGGTCCCGGCAACAGCGGCACTGGATGATCCCCGTTTCGGCCCGTCAGCCGAAGGTCAACTCCAAACTGCTGGTTCCCGGTCCCTGAATCGTTAGTGCCGAAGCCGGGTAGGGGGCACGGCAGAACGGGCTGTCCAAGTGCAGGCTGCTGGCGAGGTCCACCGGCTCACCGGCCACCGTGAGGGATGACGACAAACCACAGGACACCCTTTGGTCTTCCGCGTTTGCGATCGAGACCACATCGGAATCAACGGTCAGCGTGCCTTCCAGCCGTCCGCGAAAGCTGTTGAAGTCCTCGCCCGTTCCCTCGCCGCCAATCAAGCACAGCCAGGTGTTGTCCGCACCCGGCGAGCGGAGTTCCCTACCGGCACCGGGTCCGCTGGTGATCAGTTCCAGACCGTTGGCTGCATAGAGACCCAGCCAGCCCGTGCCGTGGCGGCCGAATGCCCAATGCTCCCGGATGTCAGTCTCCGCAAAGGCGTGGACCGGGAAGTGTGCGTGGGTGAAGCCAAGTTGGCCTGCATCACCGCCCCGATAGAAAGCCATCAGCACGTCCTGCCACTGGACCACCCTGGGCAGACGCGCATTGCCCCGCCAGAAGTTGCACGGGACGGCATCGTTCGTACTCATGCTCGCGGGACCATTGACGTGCACCTTGGCAGCCACGCCCAGCACGGCCTGCCAGACCAGTTCCCTGTGTCCCTGCTCTCCGACACGGTAGTCGGGCAGGCAACTCAGCATGCCGTCGGCCGTGCGCCAGGCGACTCGGTGGACTTCCTCGTCTCCGGTGTCCCCGGGACCCGGCTCACCGGCCCGGGCGTACCGTTCCCGCGACCAAATGGCATCCGGCACGAACAGACCCAGCTCACGAACCACGGCAGGAGCTTCATAGCCCGATCTGGCCAAGGTCACGGGCGCTTCGATGTGCCCGTTGGGCGTGCCCAGACCCCAAGCCGCGTAGGCTACCGGAGCCAAAGCTCCGAGCCGTGCATCCAGGACGCTGTCCGTGTCCGCACCTGTGGCCGCCAAGCCATACACGCCCCGGTAGGAGCCGCAGGCGACGCCAAAGAGAACGCGATCCATCAGCATCAGGGACAAATTTGCCAGATCCTCGTCGCCGCAACCCTCTGCCAAGCAACTGCACGCCAGCAGGATTAAGCTCTGCTCGACCTCCGATTCACACCCCCCGAACCCGCGCGCCAGGCGGTTCAACATCCACGCCTGTACCAGAGAGGTCCCCTCCCCAACCAAGTCCGAACCCAATCTGTCGCCAAATCCGGCAAATGCGGCGAACGGATCCTGCAAGCCGGCCAACACCTGACAGACGCACGCCAGGAAACCGCGGATTGGGTAGGGTTCCACCCCATCGATGGTGGTGGATGGCAGGTACCGCCTCCAGCAGCCGTCCAGGATGGCCAAGCCCTCGTGATCCCGCCTGGCCTCCAGGTCACGGCCCATCTGCCAAAGTGTGAGAAAAGCCATTTCCGCGTTGGCGGAACCCTCCGAGAGGGTATGGATGCAGTCCTTCAGCAATCGTCGATCCGGTTCCTCGCCCAGGCGTTGAAGCACCGCCAATTCGCGATAGGAATGGCCCTGATGGCGAAAGGCCGCCTGCAACAGCCGCTGAATCCGGTCCTCGTCCTCCTGCTCCGGGGTCTGCTCGAACACATGGTCGATTACATACGCATCCTGGATGCACTCGACCCGCTGGTTCTCCTCGTAGTACTCCTGCATGTGCGGCTTGACCGTCAGTCGATAACGGCCGTCGGGACCAGTGAAGTCCATGTTGAGGACGTGTTCGGTTCCCGCCTTGACTTCCGTCTGCATCACCTCCACGTAGCTGGCACCACCAAGCCGGCTCAGGTTGATGCCCAGAATGGCCGTCCGGTCGTAATCGGAAGGCCAGCGCAGTGTGATTGGATCGGTCCGGGAATAGACATGTCGATCCAGGGCAAAGTCGCCGATGACGGCCTCAAGACCCAGACGCCGCTCTGGATCGACAGTGGTTGGCAGGTTGATTCTGGCACTGCCTACGTGCGGTTCCAGGCGAGCGGACAGGAAACCGGGCCAGGCACCGCAGACAAAGGTACGAAGTTCCAGGAACAGCCGCAGCGTACCTTCATGGCGGGGCAGGGTAAACCGAAACCGCTCTGATGAACCGTCCCCCTCCAAGCACACGGCCTCAACCTCGCGACCGTTGGCCCACAAGATCACCTCGCCGGCTGCTTCCACGGCCAGTGCCAATTCGGACTGGTGACCGGGCAGGACTTCGGCATACAGCCAATACCGGCGCAAGACCGGTTCGGCATGGGTGTCCGCCAGATCCAGTCGGTGATCGGCCAAACTGCGCCGATACATCCAGCGGTGGGCCTCGGATCCAACCTGCAGCGGTGGTTCCCACTCCACCGGACGGGTGAACGTCTCCAAGTAGCTCGGCTCTAGGAGGGCCGACGACAAACAGTTGTCCCGGGTGCTACCTTCAGGCATCGAACCCTGATCGGCCGGACCAGCCATCAGCCAGTGGTCGATGTAGCCATCTGGTGTCACCCTGTAGTGAATGGTGTTTACATGCATGTAGTTGGCTCTCGGCCGAACAAACCTTTAGGTAGATCTCGGTTCACGCGGGGAAAGTCCGACTCTGTCGGAGCATGTGCAACGACAGGCTTCATGCCCGATCCCAGAATCATGACCAACCCTCCCCCTTGAAGGCTGTGAACATTGGTACCACAGTATGTTAAGCGGTCGGTTGCGTGCACCGCCGCTAGTAGGCTAACTTCGTGTCAATGTAGGGTATAACATGGATGGGTGGCACACCGGTGAAGGTTCCTGCCACGATCGTCACATCCCTCCCTTGTTGCCGAGCATGCCCCATGTCCCACAAGCGCTTCCTGGTGGAACTGGAACCCGAGGAACGAACGTACCTGAAGCAGTTGACGTCCTCCGGCTCGCCCCGGACGCTGCCCCGGCGGCGGGCCCAGATCTGGCTGCTCTGCGACCAGGGGCCGGAGGGCCCGGCCTGGACCGACGAACGCGCGGCGGAGGCCGTGGGCGTGACCGCCATGACCGTGTACCGGGCGCGCCAGGCCCTGGTCCTGGAGGGGATGGAGGCGGCCCTGCAGCGCAAGCCGCGCCCGCCGCGCCCGCCCAAGCTGGACGGGGCGGCCCAGGCCGAGCTGGTGCGGCTGGCCTGTTCGACGCCGCCGCCGGGCCGCGCGCGCTGGACCCTGAAGCTGCTGTGCCGGGAGCTGGTGGCCCTGGAGGTGGTGGACTCGATCGCGCCCGAGACGGTGCGCCGGGCGCTCAAAAAAACGCGCTGAAGCCGTGGTTGAAGCAGTGCTGGTGCATCCCCCCGCAGGCCGATGCCGCCTTCGTGCACAACATGGAGGATGTGCTGGCGGTCTACCAACGTCCCGCGGACGACCGCTTTCCGGTGGTCTGCGTGGACGAGACCAGCAAACAGCTGGTGTCGGAGACGCGCGTGCCGTTGGCGCCGGCGCCCGGCCAGCCGGTCCGCTACGACTACGAGTACCGGCGCCAGGGCGTCCGCAACCTGTTCCTGATCGCCGCACCCCAGCAGGGCTGGCGCACGGTCAAGGTCACGGCGCGGCGCACCAAGTTGGACTTTGCCGCCGTCCTGCGCGACCTGGTGGACGTGCACTTCCCGCAGGCCGAGAAGGTGGTTCTGGTCTGCGACAACCTCAACACGCACCACCCCCGTGTGCTGTACGAGGCCTTCCCGCCGGCCGAGGCGCGGCGCATTGCCTCCCGGCTGGAGTGGCACTACACGCCCAAGCACGGCAGCTGGCTCAACATCGCCGAAATCGAGTTCGCGGCCCTGGCCGCGCAGTGCCTGGACCGGCGCATCGAAAGCGAGGCCGTGCTGCGAGCCGAGATCGAGGCCTGGGTGCACGACCGCAACGCCCTGGGCGAACCCGTGCACTGGCAGTTCACGACCGAGGATGCCCGCATCAAGCTTCTGCATCTGTACCCTACATTTGAGTGAAGTTGGCCTACTAGGTGGGTGGACCAGGACGCAAGGGCTGCGGGGATGAGGGTTTCCGGCGGCGGTGAAGCGGAGACGGACATGGCAACACCATCCATGCATCCCAGAATGGTGTGTTGCCCGCGCACAAATTCCGTAGACCAACCCGCCAGTGCTTCCAGGCGAGTCAACACCTCGGTGTAGTGCCAGGGCAGATCAGCCATCAAGTGATCCGCATCCCGTGAAGTGCGGCAGGGTACATAGATACCGACCGCGGTGTCTCCGACCAGGAATGCCTCCAGAATGACGGACTGCAGTTTGGTCACCGCCACGAGAACCCGATTCCAGCCTTCAATTTCCTGCGGCGTCAACGGCATGGGCATGATCGAGGAACTCCTGGTAATCCTCTGCCGCCCAAGGATGATCCAGCATCAGTGGTGCAAAGCGCAACACTTCGGCCCGCACTGCCGAATCATCCTGGATTGCCTGCCAGAGACGAGCTTTGTTCTCCGTGCTGCCTTTCTCGATGTAACGAGAAATCACACGGGCATTGCGCATGCCATTCTTCACGGACAGCACTCCCGCAACATCGGCCCGCGCCATCTCGAACAAGCCGGGTTCATCGATGGTGACCACCAAAGGCTCCAGGTTTTGCAACGCGTCCCGCGAAAAGCTGTGTCTGCGGGCAAAGGCACGAAGGTTGGCCTCGGTCCAGACATGGTCACGGGCGGTGCGCTTGCCGGCAGCGTTCATGCGCCGGGCCACTTCGGCCACGGAGCAAGTGGAATACCAACCGTATGCCTTAAGCGAGCCACACGTTTTGCGGACCTGCTCGCTCTGTGTACGACTGTTCATCGAATCCTTGCCTATCTACGTCTGTCAACCGGCCATTCTACCCAGTGTCCACATACAGGCCTGATTAGCAGGACATGGATTCGGGACAATCGCGCTCCATCAGGTCAGAGCCCTTACGAATCTGCGCCGTTCCAGCCGGCACAGGCCATTCGCAGGCAGCCGCGCCAATCTCGCTAAAACCTCACGGCTGATGGTCGCATCACCCTTGGACAGCCCTGTGCTGCCAAATCACATCCCAGCTATCGCTGCAACAAGAAGTCCAGGTTGGGTGTTCCGACCGGAATCGCTGTTCGTGGGTTCAGGCGGCGGCCGCGTTGAGGGCCACACGGGCATGCAGGCCATCCAGAACCGCCTCCAACATTACGCGTCCATCCCGCAGCAGGCTGCCAAACAGGGCTGACCCGGCATCCAAGGTCTCCACCATCTGATACAGCGTTAGGCTAGGCAGTTTTTCGTAACATTTACCGATATCGTTCTACTCGACTCGATGCTGAAACACCGCACGTACAACCCATAACGACTTCAGGGCTTTAATGCCCGCAACACGAGTTTCGAGGGATCGGCTGCGGGAGTTGTCCAGTCTGCCCGACTTGGGTGAGAGAGCCTGATGACCTTTAGTCCCTCGTGGTTAGTGAAACAAATGCTTTTCCAGCGACGGTCATTGTTCTCGACAAAGCAATCAATCTGGTCGACGGCACAGGTCTTCTTCCTGACGAAATCCCCTGCCTGCGCGCCAAGACAAAGAATGACACGAGGCCGCAGTTGCCTGATAACCGCACAATGAAACGGCCAGCACGCTTCAGTAAGCTGTCGCCAGTTGACAATGTCCGATACCTTTCGGGAACGCTCGAAGACAATATTGCTGGAAGGAACCTCACCGGGTTTAAGGTCGAGATTCTTCAACAGGTGCTGAATCCTCGGTTGCATTCTGTATTTCCCCGGAAGATTGTCTCCCCAACTCTCATCGCTGTATTCCGACCACGTGTCGGGCTTTTCGTTCAGCACCTTGAACGTGTGCCAGGCTACTGTCTCACAGGCTTGCTTTATCGGATCGCCGCCTGGGTTCAGTCCGAGGATGTACAATTCCCGACGACCCGAAAATGCAGCACGTCCAGAATAGAATACTATCCCCGATTTATGTTGCAAATCCGATGGGATGTGCTTGGCAAAATCCTCGATCATTGCAGTGTGCTCACTTGATGGAACCGAACCTGTCTTCAGCATTTATCACGACTAGCGATGCAACACCAACCGGCTAAACCCCGGCCAACCTCATGCCGTCAACTTGAGGGCGTCCCAATGACAGCAAGTGTCAACTCACCGGCAAAGTGACAGGCGGCATGATGTCCCGGTGCCACTTCAACCCATGGCGGAGCCTCCTGCCGACAGATGTCTTCAGCATAGTGGCAGCGGGGATGGAAGTAGCAGCCACTGGGCAAATCGGCGGGGTTGGCTGTCTCGCCCTTCAGCACAATCCGTTCCTTGTGTTGATCCGGCTCGGACTTCGGCACCGCCGACAGCAGGGCCTCGGTGTACGGGTGGCTCGGCATGCTGAAGATGCGCTTGGTCGAAGCCGTCTCCACCAGTCTGCCGACATACATCACCGCCACGCGGTCCGAGACGTACTCGACGACGCTCAAATCGTGAGCGATGAACAGGAACGTCAGGCCGAACTCCCGCTGCAGTTCCGGCAGCAGGTTGAGAATTTGGGCCTGAATGGATGCATCCAAGGCCGAGACCGGTTCATCCGCCACAATCAGGCGCGGCTGGGTTGCCAGCGCACGGGCGATTCCAATCCGCTGCCTCTGGCCTCCGGAAAAGGCGTGCGGGTACCGTCTCAGGTGGTCGATGTTAAGACCAACGCGTGAGGCCAAGTGCTTGACCTGGTCCTCCAGTTCCGTGCCGCTGGCCAGGTTGTGGGTGCGGATGGGTTCGGAAATGATGTCGAATACCGGCAGCCGCGGGTCCAGGGATGAATAGGGATCCTGAAAAATCATCTGGGCATAGGGACGAATGGCCTGTAGCTCCTTCTGCGGCAGGGCAGCCATGTCCCAGCTCTGTCCCTCGTGATGGAACCACACTTCCCCGGCCGTGGGGTCCACGGCCCGCAGCATGCAGCGTCCCACGGTGGTCTTGCCACTGCCGGATTCGCCCACTAGGCCCAGGGTTTCGCCCGGATGGATCTCGAAGCTGACATCGTCCACCGCCTTGAGCCAGCCCTGCACACGGCGGAACATACCCTTTTCGATGGGGTAGTACTTGCTGAGACCCCGGACTTCGACCAGAGGCTTGGTCCGCTCGCTCATGCCGGCGCCCTTTCCAGTGTGCTAATGCTGCCGTCCTCAAGCTGGATCGAGTCGCTGTGGAGGAAGCACCGCACCTGATGTCGGTCGGCCACTTCCGCCAAGGCGGGAATATGGCGGTCGCACACCCCCTCCATGACCTCCTCGCAGCGATCGTGGAATCCGCACAACGGTGGCTGGTTGATGGGACTGGGCACCGTGCCGCGAATGGCGGCCAGCGGCTCACCCTTTTGGGTGTGTCCCAGTTTGGGGATGGACCGTAGCAGCCGCACCGTATACGGGTGCTGCGGGTTGTAGAAGATTTCCCGGACCGTCCCGTATTCCACCACCCGGCCAAGGTACATAACGGCCACCCGGTCGCAAACCTCGGCAATGACGCCCAGGTCGTGCGTGATGTACAGCACCGACATGTGGAACTCGTCCTGGAGGTCGTTGATCAGCTCCAGGATTTGGGCCTGCACCGTGACGTCCAGGGCCGTGGTCGGTTCATCGGCGATCAACAGGCGCGGCCGGCAGGCCAGGGCGATGGCAATCATGACCCGCTGGCGCATGCCGCCGCTCAACTGATGGGGATACTCGTTGATCCGCTGCTGCGGGTTGGCGATGCCGACACGGGCCAGCATGTCGACGGCGATCTCGTTGGCCTCCTTGCGGTCCCGGGTCCGGTGTAGGAACAGGGTTTCACGAATCTGGTTGCCGATGGAGTGCACCGGCGACAGACTGGTCATGGGTTCCTGAAACACCATCGAGATGTCGCGCCCGCGGATGGCCCGCAGTTCGGAACCGGAGAGCCCCGGATCGGCCAGATCCACAGTCTCCCCTTCAAGCTCCATGTGGATTTCGCCGCCCTCGATCTGCCCGGGCCTGGGAACAATCCGCATGATCGAGTGGGCGGTCACGCTCTTGCCGCAACCGCTCTCGCCGATCAGGCCCAGGGTTTCCTGGGGATCCACCGTGAACGAAACACCGTCGACAGCCTTGACGATCCCGTCGGACGTGCGAAAGTGGGTTTTGAGGTTGCGTACGTCGAGAAGAGGGTTCACAACCGATCCTACTTGTAGGGATCCGCGGCATCTCGCAGGCCGTCGCCCAGGAAGTTGAAGGCCAGGACGGTCACCACCACGAACAGGACGGGCGAAACCATCCACGGATACAGCTGGATCGCATTCAGGTTGCCGGACCGCTCCAACAGTACCCCCCAGCTCACGGCGGGGGCACGGATGCCCAGTCCCAGAAAACTCAGTGCGGTCTCGCCCAGGATCATGCCGGGCACGGCCAGGGTCAGGGCCACAATCAGGTAGCTCATGAAGTTGGGCAGCATGTGGACGCGAATGTTGGTGGGCACGCTGACCCCCATGATGCGGGCCGCGGTCACGTAGTCGAGCTCGCGCAGCTCCAGCAACTTGCCGCGCACGACGCGGGCCAGGCCGCCCCAGCCCACCAGTGAGAGCAGGCAGACAATGGCGAAGTAGGTCTTGATAACGCCCCAGTCCGGCGGCAGGGCCGCGCTGAGGGCGAACCACAGCGGAATCGTGGGTATCGAAATCAGGAACTCGATCACCCGTTGGATGATCACGTCGACGATCCCCCCGAAGTATCCGGAGATGCCCCCCAGGATGACGCCGATCAGGAACGAAACCGTGACCCCGACGAGCCCAATGGTCAGCGAGATGCGGGACCCGAAGATGACCTGGGACATCAGGTCCCGGCCGATGTCATCCGAGCCAATCAGGAACAGGCGACCGGGCTCCTCGACGGCAAGCAGGTGCCGTTCCAGGGGAATCAGATTCCAGAGCCGGTACGGCTCGCCCTTGCCGAACAGGTGGATGGGATACCGGGCTTCCGGATCGGGGGTGAACTTCAGTTCCAGGGTGTAGCTGTCCCTTTCCTTGATCGATCCGTAGACGAACGGCCGTTGCAACTGCCCCTCGTGCGCAAACTTGATGCGCGTCGGGGGATGGTAGACGGCCTCCGGGAAACGCGTGCCCATGTTGTAGGGGGCGATGAACTCCGCCAGGATGGCGAAGGTGTACAGGATCGCCAGGAGCACCATGCCGACCATGGCTAGGCGATGGCGACGGAAGCGCTGTCGAATCAGCTGCCACTGCGACGCGAGGTAGTAGCTTTCCTGCTCGCGGCTGGCGGCATTGACCGTGTCAATGACGGTCGGTTCGAAGGCGGACATCGGATGGGTCAGTCGGACACGGGCAGTGCGATGTCGGCTAGTTGACGCGGATGCGCGGATCCAGGGAGTAGAGCAGCATGTCGGAGACGAAGGTTCCGATCACGGTCAGCGAGGTTAGGAACAGCAGCAGGCTGCTGGCGATGAACATGTCCTCCGCCACCAGGGCACTGAACAGCATGGGGCCAACCGTGGGCAGTTGCAGGACCATGTCGGTGATAACCGTGCCGGACACGATGGCCGGCAGTTCCCAGCCGATGGTGCTGGTGATGGGGTTGAGGGCAACCCGGATCGGGTACTTGAACAGCAACCGGATTTCGGCCACCCCCTTGGAACGGGCCGTGACCACGTACTGCTTCTGCAGTTCGTCCAGCAGCGTGGCCCGCATGACCCGGGCCACCCCGGCCGTGCCGGCGGTGCCCACGATGATCATGGGCAAAGGGATGTGCTTGAGCAGGTCCAGGAACTTGGCCCAGCTCCAGGGCGCGTTCAGGTATTCGGTCGAGTAGAGGCCGCCAACCGCGCCGCCGGCGTTGAAGATGATCACCATCAGGATCAGGGCCAACAGGAAGTTGGGCGAGGCCAGGCCCAGAAAGCCCACGATAGTAAAGAAGTAGTCGAGGACGGAGTACTGGAAGACGGCCGACACGACGCCGATCAGAATCCCGACCACGTAGGCAAAGGTAAGGGAACAGACTGAAATCAGGGCGGTGACGCCGATGCGCTCGGCCACCAGTTCGGAAACCGGCCGCACCTGCTGGAAGGACCAGCCCAGATCCCCCTGCAGGACGTTGGTGAACCACTTGAAGTACTGGATGTAGACCGGCTGGTCCAGGCCGAACTGGATGCGCAGGGCATCCAGGACCTCCTGTTCCACGACTTGGCCCGTGGCGGCATACCGCACCGCCAGCGTCGTAATGTAGTCGCCGGCCGGCAACTGGATGATGACAAAGGAGACCATGCTCGTCACGAGGATGAGCAAGATCATGTAGAGGAACCGGCGCGTCAGGTAGGCCCACATGCCGCCACCTGTTCAGGAAAGGGACAGGGCCGCCGGCTTCACTTGGAAGCCGACGACCCTGTCGTCCAACACAATGTAGGAACTATTCGTGGATGAAGGCCACGTCGTTCGGGTACGCGCCGGGTGCGGCCCCGCCAAAGGCCTCGTCCTCGGCAATGTTCTGCACGCGGTTGCTCACGGCCGAAACCGAGGGCGGCGCACTGACAGTGCCCCAGAGGTAGAGATTGTCCACGTTGATCTTGATCAGTTCGCTGATCTTGGACTCGTACTCCTCCGTGCCCGGGTTGGTGGCAAGCCACTCGAAGGCCAGGTCGTACATGTACTTGATCTGCTCCGGAGGCTCGATGCCCTCGGCACCGTCGGTGTCAAGCCACTGGCGCCAGACGTAGGACGACATGGCACAGCAGGACTGCCAGTGCCACGGCGGAATCAGGCGCATCGGGTAGTTGCGGTAGGCGATCAGCTCGGAACCGCCGTCCGTGTTCCAAATGCCGACATCGTGCTCGTTGGCGACATAGCGCGACATGAGCGTGTCCTCCGGCACAAACTTGGGCTGCCAGCGGATGCCGATCTGCTTGAAGTCGTCGACCAGCAGTTCCATCATCTCGTCGTGGTAACCCAGCCACTCCGTGGCGTACTCGCCCAGAATAGTGATGGGATCGCCATTGGGATCGAGCCGCCATTCACCGTTGGCGTCCCATTCCAGGCCCATCTCGTCCAGCAGGGCGTTGGCCTGATCCACATCGTGCTCCGCGAAGTAGGTGCCCATCCAATCCTCGTAGCCGGTCCAAATCTCGGAAACCGGGGCCGTGAAAGGCTTGGTGGTGCCCAGGAAGATGGTCTCGGTCAGGTCGTCGCGATCGACCGCCAAGGCATGTGCCTGGCGGAAGCGGATGTCGTTGAAGAGCATGCTCTTGAACTCATCCTGCGTGGAGTAGTTAAAAGCCACACCCAAGGCACTGGAGGTGGCGAGGTTGTCGGTGATGATGACGCGGTAGTTGCCGCTCTCCTCGTTGTTGCGCAGAACCGGCAGATCGGTAATTTGGATCTGGGAGGGACCGTAGTCGAACTCCTGCGACATGAACTTGAGCTTCAGCACTTCCGGATCGCCGCCCTGCTGGACCACATTCACGAGAATGCTGTCGATGTAGGGCAGCTGGTTGCCGGCCGTGTCGACGCGCCAGTAGTAGGGGTTGCGCTCCCAGGTCACGAAGGTAGCCTCGACATCCTTGAGGATGAAGGGGTTGAGCTGGGGCCGTTCCGGACGCGCGGAGTAGTTCTTGCGCATGTTCTTGTCCGTGAAGCCGCCCACCCAGTCGTCGAAGCCGAGTTCCTGGGCGTTGGCGTCCGCGTTCTCGTCGTAGTCCGGATGGAACTGACCGAGATAGTGGACCGGTGCCACCGGCCGCGACGTGGACCAGGCCACCACGACCTTGTCGAAGGTGCCGTTGAAGTCGTACCGGATCGTGTAGTCGTCGATCTTCTCGATGGACATCCACTCGCCGGCCTGGTTCTGGTAGTTGTTGGCGCTGCCGAAGAACAGGCGCTCGTCCTGCAGGATGGTGTCGAACCAGAAGACCCAGTCGTCGGCATCTACAGGATCGCCGTCGGACCACTTCATGCCCTGACGCAGGTTCATGGTGACACCGGAGCCGTCGTCATCGATGCTGTAGCCCTCGATGATGTTGGGATGGTACTTGTTCGGATCCGGTCCCGCCTTGGGATCGCCGGTGAACAGGTTGGCCTGCATGCTTTCGGTGAAGCCGGTGAAGTAGGAACCGGCTTCGGGGAAGCCCACCAGCCTGAGTTCGCCGCCGTAGGTGCCGATGTAGCGGGGCGGCCGGATCACAAACGGATTGGCCGGCATGCGGTTCGCCAGCTCCGGCAGATCACCGGAGGCGACGCGGGCCGCCAGCAAGGGCGATTCCTGTAATCCCGGCAGTGTGTTGCCGGTCTCAGCCTCGTACTCGGCCGGAGTGCTGAACTGGTAGTCAACCCAAGGCTCCTGGTCGAGGGCCATGGGGCCGTCCATCATCTCTTCCGCGGCATCGGCCATGTCCGCGGCGTCGGCCGGGGCCGGTTCCGTGGCAGCTTCTTCCTCGGCAGCAGGACCGCCACAGGCAGCCAGGACCAACATGGTGGCCAGCAGCCCGAGCAGGATCAGACGCGTTCGGGTCATGAACAAACTCCTTGGTTGTAGGTGGTGACTTTCTGTCTTCGGCCAGGGCGCGCGCCCACGACCGAAAACGGTCCAAACCAAGCGGCCTGCGGCCGCCATTCTTCGAATGTCCGCGAGGGAACGCCGGAATGATACCGCAGGCTATGAGCGGGACATGAAAAACGCCAAACGTGAAATCGGTAGGTCTCGCTTCACCGGGATTCCGATCCAACGTCGCACAGCGGCAAGTCCCGGCCAACAGCCCCATGACTGAGATGGCCGGTATACAATTGGCCGGCCGAACCCACATTCCAACCAAGCGGACAGGGACTCCTACCCCATGACCACCGTTGAGGATTATTTGCTGGACGACGCCCAGATGCGGGCGTTCATCGTGAACGGATACCTGAAGGCTTCGCTGCCCATGGACCCAGGCTTCCACGAGGCCTGCTATGCGGAGACCGAAAAGGTGTTTGCGGCGCAGGGCAACCCGGGCGACGATGTCTACGACGCGGTGCCCATGCTCAAGGAGGTGTTCGATCATCCACTGGTCGTCGGCACCCTGACCAGCATCCTGGGCGAGGACTACTTCATGTACCCGCACCGCCACTGCCACCTGACGCCTCCCCGCCGCCAGGCCCAGCACGACCACAAGGACAGCATTCCGGCCGACCATTTCGTCCGGCACCACCGGGTCCGATGGGCCATGGCCTTCTACTACCCGCAGGATACGCCGATGGTCATCGGGCCGACCGGCGTGCGGCCGGGAACCCAGTACTTCATCACGCCCGACGCCGCCCGCAAGCACGACGAGATCCCGCTGGTCGCCAAGGCGGGCGACATTGTCTTTGTCCACTACGATGTCTGGCACCGGGGCCTGTCCAACAACACCGACCGCAACCGGTACATGAACAAGTTCCTGTTCTGCCGGTCGTCCGAGCCGATCGCGCCGAGTTGGTACAGCGATTCGGACATGTGGATGGGTCCGCAGCATGTTTACAGCCACAACGCCGATCCGATCTGGCAATCCATCTGGAACTGGCACCTGGGCCGGGCCGACGACGGTGTCGGCGCCGTTGGCGCCGACCTGGACGCCCTGGGGGCGGAACTCGACCACCCGGACGAACACCGGGCCATGAACGCCGCCTACCGGCTGGGCGCCACGGGCGAGGACGGCTGCGAGCGCCTCTTCAACTACTGGACCGACGAATCGGTAAACAAACTCGAGAGCAATGTCACGGGCCGCTTCCGCAATCCGAGCGAACTCCTGAGCACCCATGGCCTGACGGCCGCCAACGGCTCTTCCGTGGCGCGCCTGCAGGAAAGCCTGGACAGCGAACACTGGTGGCTCCGGGCCAGCGCCGCCGATCGACTCGGCGACATCGGCGTTCCGGCCCGGGGAGCCATCCCGGCGCTCATCGATGCCATGGAGGACGACTCCGAGTGGGTACGCCGCAACGCGGCGTTTTCCCTGGGCATCCTCGATGACGACGGCACCAGCGCCGCGGTGCTTGGGCGGCATTTGTCCGATGCCGCGCCGCGCGTTGCGCAGAATTCGTCCCTGGCCCTCTGCAAGATGGCCCGGAACGCCCAGGACGCCGCCGAAGACCTGAAGCAGGCCGTGTCTTCGGACGTGAAGTACGTGAAGTCCAACTCACAGTTGGCGCTTCACATCATGGACGGCTAATCCCGGCCAGTGTCGACGGGCTGTCCCTGCGGGGTTGGCTTGTCCCCGTCAGTCGCACCGGGGCCGCCGGTCCCAACGGCCGCAGAAGCCCTCGGACATGGACAGGGACACCGTCCTGGGTGAACTTGCCACCCGGACGCGGTTCGATGTCCTGGTGATCGGGGCCGGAGTCAACGGCGCGGGCGTATTTCGGGACCTGGCGGCCCAAGGCCTGTCGGTCCTGCTGGTGGACAAGGGAGACTTCGGTTCCGGTACAAGCGCGGCCTCCTCCCACCTGGCCCACGGCGGCATCCGCTACCTTGAATACGGCGAATTCCGCCTGGTGCGCGAGGCCGTACAGGAACGCAACCGGCTGCTGTCCAACGCCGGCCATCTGGTCAAGCCGCTCCCCACGGCCATGCCGCTGCGAACGCGCGGCTCGGGGTTGCTGAACGCCCCCCTGCGGTTCCTGCGGCTGCGGGACCGGGCCAGTCCCAGGGGCGCCTGGGTGGTCCGCATCGGGTTGGCCTTCTACAGTCTGTTCTCCAACGCCGTTGCCAACAACCTGCCCGGGCACAAGGTGCTGAACCGAACCGAGGTGGGCCGTCTCCTGCCGCACCTGACCACGGACCTGAAGGCCTGTGCCTTGTACCACGATGCCCTCATCCTGCATCCGGAACGGCTAATCTGGGAACTGGTGGCGGAAGGCATGCAGAGGTCCCGGCAGTGCCTGGCCCTCAACCATGTGTCCGTCACCGGCATGTCGGATGCGCAAGTGGAGCTCAGGGACGAAGCCGCCGGGCGTGAACTTGTGGTGGAACCGCGCATCGTGGTCAATGCGGCGGGACCTTGGATCGACCGGGTGAACAGCCACCTGGGACAGGCCTCCCGCCTGATAGGCGGCACCAAGGGCTCCCATCTGGTGCTGGATCATCCGAACCTGTTTGCTGCACTCGGGGGACACATGATCTTCTTCGAGGCCGCCGACGGCAGGATTGTGCTGATCTGTCCCTTCCACGACCGGGTGCTGCTGGGCACCACGGACATCCGCACCGACGATCCGGACGCCGACCAATGCACCCCGGAGGAGGAGGCCTATCTGCTGGGCTTGATACCGCAGGTATTTCCCGGCATCCAGGCGGACGCACAGCATGTCGTATACCGCTACTGCGGAGTGCGGCCCTTGGGCAGGGATGAAGGGGAAGCCGGGCAAATCAGCAGGGACCACAGTCTGCACCTGCATCGGGGATCGGGGGCGACACCCCCGGTTCTCTCATTGGTGGGAGGCAAGTGGACAACCTTCCGAGCCTTCGCCGAACAGGCCACCGACCGCGTACTCGGGGAACTGGACCGGAAACGGACCGCCGCGACCGGGGGCACACCCATTGGGGGAGGCGGAAACCTCCCCCGCACGAAGGCGGACAGGGAACAGGTTATTCAGGACGCGACCCTGGACGGACGGCTGAAGCCAACGGACGCGGAAGCCCTGTACGACCGGTACGGCACCACGGCCGTTGTCGTTGCCCAGGCCTGCAGTCACCCGGGCATGGACGAGCGGCTGCCGGGCTCCAGGTATCTGGCCGGGGAAGTCGCCCACATCTGCCGCACCGAGATGGTGGCCAGCCTGGGGGACATCGTGCAGCGGCGCACGCTGATGGCCATGCTTGGCGAGGCCACACCGGAACTGTTGGAGGCCGTCGCCCGTATGGCCGCGCCCATTCTGGGATGGTCCGAGGACCGGCGCCAGCGGGAAATCAAGAAGACGGCCCACATCCTGGCCCGGCGCCACGGCGTGAAGAACCTGCCGTAACAATCAGACGAGGGTCAGGCGGAGGCTGCCGTTTTCGATCAGGACCGCCAGCACCAGAACCAAGAGCGAAAAGCAGAGGTACTCCAACATGCGCCGGCTGCGCAGGGACTTCGGCAGTCCGTCCTGGAAGTTGCTGATCATGAGGAAGAACAGCCACAGCAGCAGGATGCCCTGCGTTAGATTGGAAAGATTGGTGATGGCCACCATCAGGGCTGCGGCCGCCATCGCCAATCCGACAATGCCCGTGGATCGCAGCAGTCCAAGATTGGTGACATCCTCCCGCCGCAACAATTCCATGGCAAGGAGTACCGCCGTGGCTCCGATGAGCGGCACGGCCATCAGGTGGCTGCCCTCTTTTTGGTAGACCAGCAAGAACAGCAGCAGACCGGTTACGTAGGCAAGTCCATGCAGAACAAACACAAACTGTCCGATGTGGGGGATGGACAGATCGAGGGACTCGTACAACAGGAACTGGGTCAGCATGTAGGCGCCAATGGCCACGACCATGACCAACGCCGACAGGGCCGGCACGTCCGATACCGGCTGGGCCACCACAACGACCAGGGCTTCCGCGGCCGGCAGGCTGTAGACGGGCCAGAACAACTGCAGCCTGTGGATGGCTGAAAGTGCCTGCAGGCGAGGGTGAACCTGGATGATGCTGTCGGTGACGGCAAAGGACACCAGCAGCGCCAACAGCCCCTCGATGACGTTGGGCGTCGCGGTTACGGAGAAGTCGCGCCCGAAAATCTGGGGCGAGGTCCAGGTGATGTCTGGCAGCTGCCAGACCAGGGTCAAGGTCATCAAAAGCGCCATGACCCAACCGACCAGGCTGATGCGCTGACGAAAATCCGGCATGGGACTTTGAGACGGGCGTAGGAAGCTCAAGGTGGGGTGGTGGCACCGGTAACTCGTCTGGGAAGGGACCTCCCAGCCAAATACATCGCGGGGATGCTGTTCCGGTCGCTGCCGCTGTGGCTGCTACTGGCGATTGTACCGGACGTATGGGCGGTAAGCCTGCGCCCCCTATTGGTCAGGCCGGTTCAGGATACACCTGTCCTGACCACCTTATCCCCCTTGGCCTACCTTGATTGCAGTGGTGGAGGAACCATTGCGGAGACACAACCGTGTCCGGCAGCCAACACGGAAATCACGGAGACAGACCCGACGGTCGTATTTGTGCCGGCACACTGGCAATCCACGATGGAGCCCAGGGCAGACTGGCGGGAAGTGCGAAACCGCCTGCACCGGGTTCGGGGTAAAGGTGCGTTGCCGGTGCTGATCCTCGACGGCGTGCCGCCTGAACTGGCGGATGAGATGGATCCAGGTGCCCGTTGGGGCAGGGACGATCCCGGCCTACCCTCCACCTGGCCGAACGAATATGCGCAGTTCGCGAGGGAGGCCGTGCGCGCACTCGGACCGACTGCCACCCACTTTCAGATTGGCTCCATCGCCAACGGTGTACGGGACGGCTTTCCGTTCCCGGTGCATCCGGTGCGGTACGGCCAGATGGTCGGTGCGGCGGCCTCGGCCATGAACTCCGAAAGGAACGGGCTGTGTCTTTGGTCCGCGCCCCTTCGACCGCCATCCCCCGCGGCTGCGGCCGTGTTCGACCGGTCGGACTGGATCCGGAGGTTCAGGCAATCAAGGGGCATCGAAGCCATTGGCGTATTGCAACTGGCTCCCGCTCCGGTGCCGTTCGACAATGCCGAATCCGACCTGGCTGCATTGCTGTTCGCGGCAGTCTCGTCACCCGACGCGAGCCGGCATCCGGGGGCATCGCTGATGATCACCCGGCCCAATCCTGCCGTGCCGGGAACCGGGGAACTGTACGGCTACCGATTGGGGCCGGCCATAGTCGACTCCGCGCCTCGGCACTGCCTGTGGGACCGGTTCGAAATCGGCTTCAGGGAGGCTGCCCTGCCTCCGCAGCGAACCACGCCGCTGTTCGGGTTGATCTGGCTGATGGCAGCGGCCCTGGCCGTACGCGGCCTTGGCACTGTCACGAAACCGGTGCACACGATCCTGGCCGACCGACCGGATTCCGGGGCTCACGTCACCCGGGACTTGGCAGTGCTGGCGATGTTGGCAACGGTCCTGATCCTTGCGATGGCCTCCCGAAACTGGTTGTGGACAAGCTGTGGACTGGCCTTGCTTTGCACGCTGGCCTTCGTGTGGCCCGTGCACAACTGGTGGCTGATGTTGGTCGCCCTGCCGTTCCAACAGGTCCACGCCGACTCGGGCTCCCTGCTTGGAACATCCTTGATTTCCCTAAGTCCTGCCCACCTCCTGCTGCTGGGCCTGATTCCCCGGACACTGGCGGAGGCGGCCAAGGGCTGGCCTTGGCGGTTGGCGGATTTGCGAACGGTATCGGTGGGCCACTGGTTTGCCGCGGCGTGGTTCGGACTGGCAGTTTACGGACTGGCCCATGCGCCCGACACTTCCGGGTCGCAGGCGGCCCTGCTGCTCGACTGGCTGCCATTGGGCGTGCTCGCGGCGACACTGCAACAAGCCCGGGGACAACGAGCGTGGCAGGGCGGAACCGTGGCGCTGGTCGTCGGAACATGCCTGTTCTCCGCGCAGGGCCTGGGCGCATGGTTGATCGAGGTGCGCCAAACAACGGGCGCGGTGCGCCTGTCCGGTCTAACGTTCTCCCCCAACCACGCCGCCATGATTGTGGGACGAGGCATGTGGGTGGCCGCGGCGTTGTACGGGTTGGCAAAGGCCAACCCCGCCAGGGCGGTGTCTGCAGCGGCTGTGGCCCTGCATGCAGCAACCCTGTTTGCAACCATCAGCCGGGGTGCCCTGTTGCTCGGCCTTCCCGCGGGACTGTTGTGGACACTCGCCGGGTGGCACCGCCGGCAAGCTCCGGGCCTCAATGCCGATGCGCCTCCCAATGGCCGATCAAAAATCGGGCTGGTGGCGGCGAGTGCGCTGGCTGTCGGCCTCCTGCTCTACGGCTGGGGCCCAAACTTCGGGTCCCTGTGGGACCGCTTGACGGATGCAGAACCGATTCAGGCCCGGATTGACATCTGGCAGTACGGTACTTCGCTGATCCCCGAATTGAGTCCTCCGGGACCCGGTCCGGACCGCTTCGCGATGCGCATGGACCGGGCACCGTTCAGGCCCGGGATTTCACCCGACCTGTACCATCCGCACAACGTGCTACTGGAGTCGCTCCTGCGCTGGGGTGGCTGGGGTCTGTTACCCACCCTGATCCTGCTGCCGCTCCTGTGGACCGGCTTGCGGCATCGCCACCGCGGTATCCGAGGCCGCATGGGCACGGGTCTGGCCGCGGCATTGGCGGCCGGCCTGGCCCACTCGCTGGTGGACACTTTCTGGATGCTGCCGGACGTGGCCGCCCTGAACCTGGCACTGGCGGGGCTGCTCTGGCAACGGAATGCGATCGATCAGGCGGAGTCGGGGTCGGACAAGCCTCGAACGCGTGCCTGATACTCGATGCGGGGCGGCTCCTCCGCACTGCCGGCGACAAAGTTCAGGCCGACGGCCACCACGCGCCGGGAGGAGCCGAAGTACCGTCGGCCGTAGTCACGCGTCTCGATCTGCTCCAGCGCGGCCTGCGGCGACGAGTTGTACTTGAATTCGAACACGCAGACATGGCCGGGGAAGACCACCTCCAGATCCGACCGGCCGCCCAACTGGTGTACCTCCGACTGGAACTCGACCCGCATTAGTTGGCACAGGGCGTGCAGGATCAGGTGGCAGTCGGTTTCATTGGCGATCTTCTCACCCGGCATCCCGGCCATGAACGCGTGCAGCCGCCTGCGAAAGTCCGCAAAGTCCTCGGTCGCCAAGGCCCGGTGCAGGCCCGTCAACTCGTCCGTGGTGGCGTACCGACCGAAATCCTCCAGCAGACTGGAAGCAAAGGTCAGCCGGATCTCGTTGTTGGGATAGTCGTATCGTAGTTGCCGCCCCTGGTCCAGCCGCAGCGTGAAGTAGCCGGTTTGCAGCATCAGGCTGCCGTAGTCGATGTTGTTCAGGTCGTAGGTGGTCCGCATCAGCTGATGAATCGGCGGTGGTTCCCGGGACAGGGCGAGGTTCCCGTTCCGAGCCATCCGCACCAGGAACCGGGGTGTTCCCGACTCGGACCAGTAGTTGGGCCATCCAAACAGCTTCCACCGGGAAGCGGCCGCCCCCTGCATGTCGTCCAGGCAGGTCAGGAGTGAATACGGGTTGTAGACGTTGTCGTCGAGGCCCGGAACACCAAAGCAGTATCCGTTGTAGTGATCCCGCAGTTCCCGCACTACCTGATCGAGAGGCTTGCCCAGGTTCACCGCACCAGCTTGCAGGTAGGGCAGCAGTGAATTTTGCAGGTCCACTTCCCTGAACCCGCACAGATCCGCATAGTCGGAGTCCCACGAGATGTCCTTGAGGTTGTTCAAGGCGGAGAACAGGTTCACGTGGGCAAAGCGGCTGATGCCCGTGATGAACACGAAGTGCAGTTGCTCTTCCAAATGCTTGAGCAGACCGAAGAACTCCCTCAACACCGCGATAAAGGGTTCGGGATCGATGTCCCTGCCCAGCAAGTGGGTGAGCGGTGCATCGTATTCGTCGATCAGGACCACGGGCTTGGCCTTGAATTGCCGCTCAAGTTCATGCAGCAAGTTCTCCAGGCGTCTGGTGGCGGAAACCGAATCGGAATCCGCGGATGGTGGCGGAAACCGAATGAAACCTCCTTCGGTTCGAGGTTCAATGCCGGTTGCCACACCACGACCGTGCCAGTCGGTGTACACCCTCTCCAGATGCGCCAGCAGTCTGGTGTGCAGCCGTTCAGGAGTGTCCGCGGTCGCCATTGCCAGGTTGAGCCGTACCACCGGATGCACCCGGGTTTGGCAAACGAAATCCTCGACGGCGGTACCCCTGAACAGTTCGGCCCGTTGCCCGGCATTGGGATCAAAGGAAGCCCGGTCGAAATTTCCCGACCTCGGCAGGTCGCCTTGGAAGAAGGCCTCCAGGGTGGAGACCAGCAGGGTCTTGCCGAAACGGCGAGGTCTGGCAAGGAAGGCGTACTTCGACTGCAACTGGGAACCATGGCCGTCGGCCGGAGCCAACAGCTTGCGCAGGTGGCCGGTCTTGTCGACATACAGGCCACCGGCCCGGCGAATCGGGATGAACGCCGACTGATCAGGATGTAGAAAGGGCAGAGCCATGGTCAATAAGTAAGAATGGATAGGGGCCTCGGTGAAGGCCAATGCCCGGTTCTTCAAGCCGCTCGGATTGTACTTGGCTTCATCGGGTCCTTCAGGAGCCCTTCTGGAGTGGGCACTGTTTCCATCTGGTTGATAGATATTGGTTTCGGGCCGTCCATGGGCTGTTGCCATACCCGCGGGTTCCCTGTGACGCTTCAGGCCCTGCCGCGGGCCAACAGACACACCCGGCCCTGCATCACCTTCTCCCCAAGTGCGAGCAGGACGGGACCGACATCCGGCGGTCGCTCCCAGATCAGGAGTGGGCGGACGGTCGTCAACTTGTTGCGCTTTTCGGACACTGCCGTCTGGCCGACCACCAGGCCACAGTCCAGCCAGACCGAGACAATGTGCGTGCCGTTCCCGCCCCGCCGATGGGACCGCACCTCGGCCATCCCCCCGGCGCGGCACCAGCACAGCCACTGTTGTACGGCGTTCTGGCTGACCCTCACCGCGGCCGCCACCATCGTCACCCCTGGACTTGGCGCAACAGCCACAGCGCATACAGAGCGGCCACCGTGTCCGCGGTTGCCCAGTCAATGGTCGTCTGGCGAAGCCATGGACATCCCTCCCCTCGCTACCGTCCACATGTCAAGTACTGATAGTGCACTGGATTGGTATGACACTCTTCGTGGACGGGGTGCGGGAGCCGCTTGTACAGTGGTCGTCCATGACGGACCGCAACCAGTATCAACGAGATGGAAACAGTGCTGCGCGTGTCCAAGCGCGACGCAAAGGGAAACAGCAGGAGTACAATCGCGAGCGGCTGGCTGGACGTAATGTGATTGGATCCATTGCGCCAGCCTGGCGTGACTGTCGGACACCGACATCAAGTTGTACAAAGTCCGGCTGAGAAGGAGACATTGGATCCATGCCGAATGGAGGTTCAGACTGTTGCGGTACCTGCTGGTTCAACCGTGTAAACGGCGGCAAACGCGGATTCATCAACTTCAACCGCACGATCCCCAGTTTCTGCGAGATCCGCGACCTCGCCATCCCGAATCCCTTCTACACCTACTGCGCCAATCACCCTCACCACCGGCCCAATCGCGACGCCATACCTATCGGGCCGGTATACGTTGGTGACGCAGACGGTGTACGGGAGTTCTGGCAGCCGTCACCAGACACCGAAGAAATCCGTCAGCACTTGCTGTACATCGTGAGGACACCAGAGGAGCACACAGACGGCTACCCCTTCTTCGCACCGTCTCCGCACGCGAGGGCCATTTATCAGTTGGTGGACTTCGGCGATAGGCGGGTCATCGAAGCTTTGGAAGACCTAGCCCAGCGAAGCGAGGTGACGAAAGTTCGTTCGGACATCCTTGAACTGATCACGACTGTACGTCAAGTGTTGGACCAGTCGGATGGCTCAGGAGCCGAACCAAAGGACGGGGAGGATCAACGATGAGGAAAACATTCGCAGGGACGGGCCGGTGTCGTAACAACCGCGCGAGCCATGGGTAGCGGGCAGCCACCGGCCGCATTCGGCAAACTGACAGAAGCCGACCTCCGCACGGCGTGGCCACACGAGGCCCGCGACTTCACGCCATGGTTGGCCGAGAATCTTGAGCGTCTATCGGAGGTGATCGGCATTCACTTGGAGACCGAGACCATGGAGGCTCCAGTGGGAGAATTCGCAGTGGACATTCTGGCAATGGGTCCCGAAGGTCAGTCAGTGCTGATTGAAAATCAGCTTGAGTGGTCGGATCACTCCCACCTCGGCCAGATCATGACCTACCTGGCCGGCCTCGACGCTCGGGTCGTGGTTTGGATTGCACGTGATTTCACCGAGCCGCACTTGTCCGCGATCCAGTGGCTGAACCGACACACCGAGAACGAGTTTGCGTTCTTCGCCGTCAAGTTGAGGGTGGTTAAAATCAACGACTCTCCTCTGGCCCCGATCTTCGAAGTCATTGCGAAACCAAACAACTGGGAGCGTCAGGTTCGTCACGAACGCACCGGGTCGAGAACCGAGAACATCAAAAGATACCGGGAGTTTTGGACGCACTATGCCCGGTGCTACCCAAACGACGGCGTCAAGGCCAATCACGGTTTGGCCAACTCGTGGATCCGCCCACGCAAGGAAGCGCCTGCCATCTCGTTGGCCTTCTCATACGCGAGCGGCCATGTCGGCATCTTCTTCACGCGGAGAGGCCTGTCGCAGGAAGCGATGAATGAGTGGCTCAGTAAGCACCGGCAAATCATCAGCGACAGGCTCGGCCGTGCCGAGCAATGGGAAAGCTTCGACACCCACAATCGAGAGAACTGGGATGCCATGTGCAATTGGCTCCACAAGAAGCTGGGACAATACCTCTCGATCATCGAAGTCGAGCCCGGACAAGCCGAACAGACATCCGGAATGAAAGCCTCTGCTCCTTCTGCCGGCACTGCATGAATCGGGGCTTTCGTGCGTGACAGGGGAGGAGTTCTGGCGGCAAAGATTCTCAACCGGGCAGGCCTTGGTTGGCAGGTTTCCGAGCTTTGCTCGTCGCGCAGCCGACTTTGAACCGGCGGTCCGCGCCAAAGGGGAGGCACCGACCGAACCGGAAGCCAGCCTATGCATCGTCGATGAACATTGCAGTCTGGCTAGGGAACTGTGTCCCCCTTTTAACCTGCAAACCTCCTGCGCCGCGACCGGGGAGTCGTTCCCCGAACCCCATTGCCGGTGCCCTCATGGCCAAGTACGCCTCCGTCAACCGCCGCGCGCCACGAGTTGAGCGCAGGCGGAGGAACACTCGGGCTCCCGGTCCTCCAACCCGCTCGGGCCGAGACACATTCCCAGTGAGTATCGGAACATGCCCTTTCCAAGAGTTGCGCCGCGGGCCCTGGAGGGATGCGTTTATCTGGACCTGCAGGCCAAAAAGGAGGTCTTGGAACCGATCTTGAAGACTTGGTAGGCGGACCCGAAGCGGATGCGGCAACTGTGTGGCTGGCACTGGATTCGGGAGGCCCTGACGGATCTGCCCGCCAACACTCAAGTAATCCAATCATGATGGATTGACATTGGAAAGACGAGGTTTGGCATCCATCCCTGCCAACGCAACAGCCGGAAGCATATGCTTCCGGCTGCGGAATTTCTTTTGCTGGACCGGCCTGGCACCGGCCATGGGCAGCTACTCCAGGGTCACCTCGATCTGTGCATCCGCCGCCACAATCTGATCCATGACCGGTCCCTCCAGAAGGGTCATGAGACCGTCGTTGGAAATGAGGTCGGCACCGGTCAGCGCCGGCACCAATGCCAGCAACGTCAGCAAAGAGGGACCGTCATAGGCCAGTTCAAGGGCCGCTTCACCATTCGTTTCGATGACGAGGCTGTTCGGCGAGTTGACCACCCTGACCAACGTAACGTCGTTGTCGTGCAGCAGGCTCAGGACATCGTCCGGGATGGTGACATCGCCCAACCCCAGCGCCGCCGGATCAGGTCCGCCAATGTCCGTGATGGTGTTGCCGGTAATGGTCAGCGGCAAGCGTACGGTTGCCGTCATGCCGGACGCCAGGTCGGGAATCGCCAGGGACGCATCGGCGAAGGGATCCGCCATGTCGCCGGGCATGTCGCCGGGCAGGCTCAACACCGCATGCAGTGGCTGCGTTGCGGTCAGGGCCTGGATCGTATCCAGAATGCCTTCGGGCAACGGCAACAGGGCCGCCCCGCCGGGATGGATGGTGATCGTTGGCGACAGCGCGCCGTTCACCGCGGCCTGAACCGACATGCCGCTCAATTGAAGGTCAAGTCTGTTTATGCCGGCCTCGGCCAGCTGGCCGATCAAGTCCGCCGGCAACAGCGGCTCGGACAGGATGGAGCCCACCGGCAAGCCCAGGGCGGTGCCCAAGGTCCCGTCCGGGTTGACCGTAACCACCAACTGTTCGGGCAAGGTCAGGCTGCCCGGGGCGGGGCCGCTGAGGGAAACGGTGACCGTAAGGTCAAGCCCGGGCAGGGCGCCGACGAGGGATCCCGCCATGTCCAGGGTTTCGGCATCGATGTCCACCAGCGCCGGCAGGAGGCCAACCAGCGTGGTCATGGTCGCCGCATCGTAGGCCAGGCCCACGGCTTCGGAACCATTGGTCTCGATTACGAGGCTGTTGGGTGAATTGACAATCGTCAACGAGGTAATGCCCAAGTCGCCCAGCATGTCCAAAACACCGTCCGGCAAGGCCACATCGCCAAGTCCGAGCGCCGCCGGATCGGGACCGCCGATGCCGGTGATGGCGTTGCCGGTGATGGTGATCGGCAGGACCAGCGGACCCGCAGCCGTCGACGGCGCCTCCAGGGACATGGCGCCCAGCATGGACACGGAGGTGTCGGAGGCATCACCGGGCAGACTGAGAACCAAGTTCAACGGTTGGGCGCCGGTCAGCGTCTCAACCAATTCCAAGGTGCCGTCGGGGAGGGGGGCCAACGAGGCCAGCAGGGGCTTGGCGCCATCATGGAGGGCGATCTCGGGAATGGGCGCGCCGTCCACCGCGGCCGCCACGTTGAGACCGCTCAGGCTGACATCCAACCTCGTGATTCCCGCACCGGTCAGCTTGCCAATCATATCGGCCGGCAGGACCGGATCGGTCAGGATCGCGCCAAGCGGAAGTCCCATGACGTCGCCCAACGTTCCGTCGGCGTTCACCGGCACCACGATGCGCTCGGGCAGGGCCAGGCTGCCGGCCGCCTGGCCGGTAAAGGAAATGGTCCCGCTGATGGCGAGCGCCGGAAGCTTGGGCAGCAAGGACTCAACCAGGGACAATGTCGCCGGGTCGTTCGCCAGGAGTGCCGAGGCGAGTTCCAGTCCGGCCGCCAGGCTGTCGCTGTCATAGGCCAGGGACGGCAGGTCCTGGCCATTCAGGGCCAAATCAAGGGTGTTGGGCGTGAAGTTCAGCGAAACCGTCTCGGCCCCGAGATCGCTCAGGATACCGCCGATGTGTGCCGGGATCAGGGCTCCCAGTCCGAGATCCACCCCTTCCACCGTGAGAACACCGTTGCCATCGAAGGCCAGCCCCGACAGATCCATGGGGCCGACAAGCTCGGCCGGCGCTTCCATCGGGGTGTAGCTGGTCTCACCACGCCAACGCTCGGCGCGAGTATCCGACATCTGGATGCGGACGCCGACCCCAACTCTCCGGACCCAGTCCAGCAACTGATCGGCACCGATGCCCGGGGACTGTGCCTCGATGATGGTGGCGAGCACCGCCGCCGAGTCCTCGTCCCAAGCGATGTAGGGCAGATCCTGGCCGTCCAGGTAGATGTGAATGCCGTTGTAGCCGATGCGTACCTCGAGGGTATCGGCACCCGCCGCTTGCAGCGGATCGACCACGGCGGACAAGCCCGTGCTCGCCGTCGTACCCACGGGAAGCCCCATGACCCTGAGGGATCCATCCTCGCGGACATTGACGGTGACGGACGGGAGGTTGAACCACGTGGAGCCGGTACTGGCCCCTCCGCAGGCTCCCAGCACAAGCGCGAGCACGCTTGTCAACAGCAGAACCCGGACGCGCAGGCCTTTTCGATTTCGCATCAGAAGTCGTCTCCCCAAGCGCAGTTGCATTCAAGCGCCAAACCGGTGGGCGTCAAGAGGGGCGCAGTACTCGGAATCCAAATCAAAAACGGGTTGTTTTCCGCCTGGAATCAACGCCTGTTGCCCTCACGCGCAATACGCGGATTGTAGCACAGCAAACGGGTACCGCCCGATCCGATCCGGCAGGTCCGCAGACCGACGGACACACCTTCCACACGGCTGCGAAACATGGCTCACCAACATCCCATGGAAGCCGATTCCGTTCCCTTCCCGGTTGGCAAACGATAGATCAAAGCGCGGGGATCCACAGCGATGCCCAACATCCGTTCCAGCGCCAGTCTGAGAGCCAGGCGATCACTCCAGGGATACTCCGTGGTTCCAAAGCACATGCTCTGTTCATGCCCCTTGCCGCATGCCACCACAATGTCCTGGGGGCGGGCCAACGCCACCGCGTACTCAAGTGCCTCCGCCCGGTCCAATACCACGTCCCAGTCCGCGGGCCGGGCCACCGATGCAACGCCCTGCTCGATCTCGCTACAGATGGACCGGAGGTCCTCCGTACGCGGATCCTCCGCGGTGATGACCACATGGTCGGCCCAACGGCCGGCAGCCGCCCCCATCAAGCCGCGCTTGCGCCGGTCCCGCAGGCCCGCACAGCCAAAAGCGGCAATCAAGCGGCCTCCCCGGGCCTCGGCCGTCAGGATTTTCCGCAGGGAGGACAGGGCGGCTTCCATGCTGCCGGGCGTGTGGGCAAAATCAACAAAGGCCCGGAATTCCTGGCCGACATCCACAGGTTCCATGCGGCCCGGCGTCCCCGGGTACCCGCCAATCCCTTCCTTGATGGCGCTCATGGGGCACCCCAGGCGACATCCCAGGGCGGTGGCCAACAGCATATTGGAGATATTGAAGTCCCCAACGAGCGCCGCCTGCAGGGCACCGGTCCGGTTCCCGGGCCCGCGGGCCCGGACGAACATCCCGCCGGGACGGACTTCGGGCTCCAGGCCGATCCACGTGGCATCGGTTCCGATGCGCTGGCTATAGGTGTCCGTATCCGTGCCATCGCGGCCGATAGCGTCCAGCTTTTTCGGAACGGCCCGGCGGCTGACGGGATCGTCGGCATTGAATATCACGGCAGCCGTCCGGTCGGGCCGGTCTGTCAACAAGTCCAACAGGGAACACTTGGCTTCCACGTAGGCCTCGAAAGTGCCGTGGTAGTCGAGATGCTCATGGGTGATGTTGGTGAAACCGGCCAGGTTCAGTTCGATTTCGTCCGTCCTGTGCTGCGCCAGACCGTGGCTGGTGCATTCGAGTATGGCAATTCGGCAACCGTGGCTGCTCATGCGGTCCAGTGCGGCCTGTACGTTCCAGGCATCCGGGGTCGTGACGTGAAAACCGGAATCGGTCACCCGCCCCCTGGGCTTTCCACGAAACCCAGAGTGGACACGGCACCGGCCTGGAAACCACCATCCGCGTCGCTGTTCCGATGCGCGGCTTCCAGAATGCCGGTCAACAGGCCCACCGTCGTTGTCTTGCCGTCGGTCCCCGTGATGCCCACGGTTGTCAGCCGGCGGGCCGGAAATCCGAACCAGAGAGCGGAAGCCTGGGCAAACGCGCGTTCGCTGTCCTTCACCCGAAGGTAGGTCGGCAGTACCAGGCCGCTTCCGGCACACCGGGCTTCAACCACGGCTTTGGGCTCCGTGCCCAGGACCAGCGCGGCACCGGCGGCAACCGCATCGGAAACGTACAGGTGACCATCCGTCTCCAAGCCCGACTTGGCGATGAAGACATCACCTGCATCCACTTCCCGGCTGTCCCAGCGAACAGGTCCGAGGGGGCGCGCGTCGGCCGGCAGCGCGGTGGCAAGCTGTAGATTGTCGCGAGCCTGCAGGAACCGCTGCAGGTCAGTCCAGGTTGCAGTCCCGGGCAGCATCAATCAACTTAGCTACTCGCCGTCGTCCTCGGGGGAGCGGAACACGGACACGATGCCCACAATGATGAGGAGCAACAGGATCACCGCCGCGGCAAACACCAAGAGTGAGACAGGCCCGAGGAAAGGCAACTCCACATCCGGCAAATCCAACCCCGCAAGGAACGAGGGCTGGAATCCGGACGGTGCCACGGCCTGCGGCGTGGGCGTGGGTTGCGGGGCTGCGGAATCAGCTTCATCGGGAACAGGGGTTGGTTCAGCCACCGTTTCGGATTCCGCCGCCGCCGGAGCTTCGGCTTCAGGAGCTTCGGCCTCGGTCTCGGCGGGTGCTTGATCGGACTCCGGGGCCGAAGTCTCCGTCGCCTCCTGGTCGGGGGCAGATTCGGCTTCAACGGGAACCGCGACGGGCAGGGAGACGGGCAACAGCGGCTGGGGTGACAGCTCCGTGTACGAACCCCAGGTTTCAAAGGAAAAACCCAGATCAACCGAACGGACAACCCAATCGGTGTCCGTGACAATGTAGACGTTCTGGCCGTTCGGGCCTGCATCCATGGACCAGGTCTGCTCGGACCAGTTGCCCCCGTCCACCTGCGACTTTAGCCACTGGTCACCGTTGCCGGTCCATATACCGACTCCGGTGGCGGCGGTTATCAACTGATCGGAAGCGGTCAGGCCAAAGACGGTCGCGATATCCGGAAAATCCGGAACCCGTTCCCAGGTGTCGCCGTCCGCGGTACGGAACATGCCGGCCCCGACCAGGCCGGCGTACAGCCGATCCCTATAGACCGCCAGGGTGCGAATAACCTCGCCGGGTTCGAAGAAGGGGGCCCGCTCCCACGCATCGCTGCCGGCGCGCTGGCGATAGACCCCGTCGTGGGTCCCGGCGTAGAGATCGTTCCCGAACGTCCTGATGGCCCGCACCCGGCGCGCCGTTTGCGCGTCGGCCGGTTCCAGCGGCAGGCCGATGGCATTGATGATCCATGACTCGCCGTTGTCATAGCTCGTGAGAACACCGTCGGAGCGAGTGCCGGCATGAAGAACCGCGAAGCCGTTGGCCTCCTGCGAATACAGGACGCCAACGCCACTGCCCACGCTCAGCCAGTCCTGAAAGCCGGTCAGCTCGGCAAAGCTGGTTCCTCCGTCCTGGCTTCTGAACAGGAGACCCTGTGCCGCGTCGCCCACGTAGATGATCGTGGGATTGACGACATCGTGCTCCACCGCGGCGAAACTCAGGCCGGACGGCATACCGCTGGCCTGCACCCAGGTTACGCCGCCGTCCTGGCTGGTGAACACTCCGCTGTCGCCAGGAGCATTGATGGTGCCAACCGTAATGCGCGCGCTATCGTTCGGCGCAACTGAAATTGAAATCGGAGCGTTTTCGGACGGAAAGCCGGACGCAGCTTCATCCTGGGCCAACAATGGCGCGGCCCAGACTGACAGCAACACCGCGGCCAGCAGCCAGGCAAGGACCCAACGGAGGACGGTGGCCGGCAGGCGTCGGTCGCGGTGGTTCATCGAATGCTTTTCCGTTTGTCCGCGTGTGCTTCAGGGGCCGCAGCCGGATCGCCGATGCCAAACACCAGTGTTGGATTGCGACATCTTGAATCCAAATGCGCCAGAGGCACGTCAATTATATAGCCCCGCCGCACCGGACAGGTCACACGGACCAAGACGCCGACTCAGTTTCACTGATTCTGGTCCGAGTCCCGAACGAACGACGGAACTCCGTTACCTTAAGTGTTTTAACGATAACAGAAAGTCATATCTGCTCGGGATGAGCGCGACCTGGCCGGATGGCATCGTCTCATGCCCCGGCACCTAAGCTATTTCGCACAACTCTGTCTGAAGACATCGGCTGTGCGTTGACCTTCCGGAAGGCGGGGTCCTCGGCAACACCGACGCCTGCGTGGCCATCGCCCTCTTGGAACAGTTCAACGTGACCCGGCTGCGCACCTTCCCGGACAGCTCTGGCGCGGTCGCGCCCTTCAACCGCGACCGCGGCCCATGCCAGGGGATGACGCACGCTGAGGGGTGGTAGGGCCCCGGTGCATCGGATCCTGTACAGGGCCACGCTCTCCGCCATCCGGGCCCATCCTGTGATCCGGACCTTGGACACGCGCCTGGTTGCCCGGAGCAAACCCAAAGGGTCGCCTGACGCCATGCAAAAGTGATTGACCCTCCTCAACGCGGTGATGAGAGACCAACCCCCTTGGCGAATACCTCTCCCAGACTATGCCAGCTATGCCAGGAACTTGCCTCTCGACACAGTTGCTGTCAGAGACGCCGGCGAAGGTGGTTACGGCAGCCCCTCGTCGGGAGGAGCCATGCGATATCCCACGCGGGGCTCGGCAAGGATGTAGGTGGGGTTGTGCCCGTCCTCCCCCAGCTTGCGCCGCAGCCGCATCAGGTGGGTGCGGACCACGTAGGGGTTGCCCGGATTGTTCCAGCCCCACACCCGCTGCAGCAGATGATCGTAGGTAAGCGCGGAGCCGGCGTGGATAGCCAGTTCGGCCAGCAGGCCGTATTCGGTAGCAGTCAGCGGCAGCGCCTGGCCGTCCATCGTGACCAGCCGGCGGGCAAAGTCAATGGTCAGTGCTCCCCGAACATAGGGTTCCAACGGCTCGGCCGGCAGGGCCGCGGCCCGCCGGCTCAGGGCGGCTTGGATGCGGGTTGCCAGCTCCGTAGGCGAGTAGGGCCTGACCAGGTAGTCGTCAGCTCCTATCTCGAAGGCCAAGGCAATGTCCTGATCCTGACCCGCATCGGACAGGCAGAGGACCGGAATGTCGGCCACCGCAAGGAGGGCCTGCACGAACTCGCCGACATCAACGCCGGGCAGTGCCAGGCTCGTCAGCACCAGATGGGGTCGCCATTCCGCCATGAAGTGCAGGGCCTGCTCCGGGTCACCGAAGGCAGTCACCCTGTAGCCCGTTTCCGTAAGGTCACGGCGGATCTGATGCAGGTTGGCCGGGTTGACATCAACCACCAAAACACGCCTTCGCCGGCCGGTCGGTTGGTGCGGGGGTTGAATCGCTGTTTCGGTCGGCAGTGAAAAGGTGAACTGGATGCCCCGATCGGGACCACTCTCGGCCCAAATGCGCCCCCCGTGTGCTTCCACCACGCCCCGGCAAACGGCCAGGTCCAATCCGACACCCGCCCTCTGGTCCTCCGGGCGACCTTCATCGTCCCCCGGGCCACCGAACTTCCGAAACAAGTGCCGCAGACGTTCGGGCGGCACTTCCGGGCCAGCAGCAGCAACGGAGATGACCACGTCGAGATCCCCCGCAGCAGCACCGATCCAGAGAGCAGCGTGCTCCGGGGAACGCCGTTCCGCATTGGAAAGAAGAGTGACCAGCGTCTGCACGATGCGTCGGCGGTCCGCCAGCACCCGCGGCAGGTCCGCGGGCAGGTCGACATGGACGCGAATGTGGCTCCCGGAGCTGGGAAAATCGTTGCGGGCCTGCTCCGCCAGGGCTCCCACTTCCGAAGGCTCGGGGAACACCGGCAGGTCGCCGGCATCGATGCGCGCCGCATCCGTCAGATTGCTGATCAGGTCCAGCATGTGGTCGGCCTGATCGTTGATGATGTGGAAGAACTGAGTCATCTCGGCCGGGTCCCGCGCGCCGACGGCCCGCAGCGCGGCAGCGGCGGATCCCTTGATGGAGGCCGCAGGTGCGCGCAACTCCCGGCTCACCAGAGCTACGAACTTGGCCCGCTGCCGCGTCAGATCCTCCACGGGGGTCAGGTCCTGGACCGTCACCACCACGGTCGCCACACCGTCCTCCCCGGCGGGAACGGGGGTGGCGTTGACGAGGGTGATAATCCGGCCTCCGTCGGGGCCCTGCACAACGATTTCCTCGGCGCGCACCGACTCGCCCATGCCGAATGCCTGGGCCAGGGGAAGCTCCGACAGCGAGGTCTCCCGTCCATCCGACAGACGGAAGGTCACCGTCCGCATCAGGGCCTCCAGTGACTGGCCTGGGGTGCTCAGGCTGTCCGCGATGCGACGCGCCTCCCGGTTGTAGGACAAGGGCATGCCCGTGGCCATATCAAGAATCACCACCCCCAACGGGACAGTGTTAATCAGGGCATCCAAGTCCTGCCTAGCCGCCATGCAATGGAACTCCTTGTCTTGTCATTGTGGGTCAACCCTCCACCTCCGGTCGCACACACCCGTGCCCACCACTTAGCCATCGCCGACATGGCCATTGCATTCCCGTGACAGTGCTGCCAGTATCGTCGGTGCTGTTGCCGCAATGCCAAGCACACAATGATGCAGCAGACACGGGACATCCACCAAAGGCGGATTGGTGAAGTACTACTGTCAGCAAAGACAAATCAATTGTACCCGATCCCAAGCCGTTATCGGAATATTTTTCAAGGTACTGTTTCAATCTTTGTTGCCAAGAGCTCCGACCAGATCTTCGCAGCAATCTCCGCCCGGCCGCCATCGCCGGTTGTGCGGGACACAGATTCCGGATCGTTATCATTGCGAGTGGCCAGCCACCCACAAATATAACATTACCTTTGTTGTTTCGCGCGAGAAGAAATCAAACCGATGACGGCTAGTCGGTCGGCACATTACCGGCCTCGGTGGGACGTTTGCATTCCAACTGGACCATGGTACCGATAGGCTGGATCGACATGTTGGGCCGGAAATTTGCCACGGCAGCCGGAATACATGCCAATTCGGGCATCGCAGCCATGCGCAAACAGGTTGGATGGGACTGCTTGCTTGAGAACCTGTCGAAACCAGGATGTGATTGCCCGGCCGGACTCAATTTCAAGTTGTTGTGTTTATAGTCCTTTGGTACACATTTCATGAAGATTCGACATGAGCAGTGTCATGAACAGGAAGGATTGTAGTGTTGAATGTTGGCAACATGGCATAACATCAAGCAAACTCGCCGATTGGGATATTGCAAGCCCATTCCCGGCAATGATACTGGCTGCATGGATGCAGACCGCGGCCGGTTGGTCCTGGGAACTCCTCCGGAAACCAGCGCGACCTATTCAGGTACCCCCGGTTTTGTTCGCTTGACGGGCGGAAAGGGGGCGGGACCGGATTCGGCTGCGGTGTCGGTGCGTCGGTGCCCTGCCGCAGGAGTTCAAGAAAGGTTCCACCTTTGCTTGCGGGAGGTCTCGACCGTACCCGGCGACAGCGCCACCGGCAGGTGCTGCGCGTGGCGCAGGTAGGCCGCCAGCGCCTCCAGGCGCGGGCCGAAGCGCACCGCGCCGGCCAGTAGGCGACAACAACGTCGACCCGGTCCGCAGCCACCGGGTGCAGGCCCAGACCGAACTGCTGCGCAGCGTGCCGTGCCCGGTCGTGGCCGCCGTGCTCGTCGCCGAACTGCCGGAACTGGGACGCCTCAACGGGAGCGGGATCGCCGCGCTGGTCGGTGGGGCTCCCCTGAACTGGAGTTGCCGAATAGCACCGGCGGACGGCCGTCATGGCGATCACGGACGCGTCCGGCCAGATACTCCACTCCGCGTCCTCAAAAGCCACTATCATCGCGAACCAATGACACGGATTGTGCCTGATGACCAGCATATGATCGCCTCCTGTCGGCGAAGCCCGGCACCAGTATCAGCTCCAACGGCAACGCCTGCGTCTGCACCCGCGTCTACATCACCCCCCTCCACCACGGAGATAAGGCCATAATGTCAAAGAATACAGCTACCGGCGTCTACGCGGGTCTGTTTGGCGGATCCGTGTTTGGCATCATGATGGCGGTCGGGGGCATGTTCCCCATGATCAGCGGCATGATGGGAATGGACGATGCCTTGGTTGGCTTTGTGCTGCACCTGATCATTTCAGCTGTTATCGGTGCCATCTTTGGCCTGGCCTTGGACACCATGGTGATGCAGGGACCGGGCATGAGCCTGTTGGCAGGCGGGGTCTACGGCATCGTCTGGTGGGTTCTTGGACCGTTGCTGATCATGCCGCTGGCGATGGGCATGCCCATGTTTCAGATCCAGGCCATGATGGGAAGTCTCTTTGGGCACATCATGTTTGGCATCACCATGGGCACGATCTACTTCCTGTTGAGAAAACTCCCGCCAGCTGAAGAATAGGCAGGGAATTGCTGGGACCCCATGGCCCTGACGGCCCTGTGTCCAGTACACAGGGCCTTGAAATGGTGCTTGTCGCTCCGGCGAGTCCGTTGGCACTCGGGCGCGATGCTCCCCCAAGGCAACCGGAAAATCGTCATCAGGCCAGAAGCGGGACCGGCATAGCCGGATTGCGTCCGGTCTTGCCCCTTGGCAGCCCATTGGACAAATCCGCGATCTGAAATTCCTCTGAACCGCCCTGATCATGGCCAGGGCGGCTCGTGCGCTCCGTCTGCGCCCGGATCAGGCTGTGCAGACCGGGCCAACGTCCGGGGTCCGAACCCTTTCGCAAATACCGACACCGCCCGGCACCGTGCCGGTTCTCCGCCGCCGGAACATCGGTGCCCCGCTGAGTATCCGCGAAGGCCTGCGACCATCCGCAGCCGCCGAACCGCGGAACCATGTGGAATTTGGAAGGGCCACAGTGGTTGGGGACGATCACCGTGACCGGGCCATGTCCATGGGAGCTGATGGCACACTGTCCGGACCGGAGCACGCCACCACCGGAACACTGTCCGCCGCCGGAACGAATGTCAAAGGCGAAATGACCGACACACTCACCGCAATATCCCGGCGCGGGGCTCCGTCGGCATCGTCCAATCCAATCTACAACTTCGCGAACAGACTCCTGGACGGGCCTGCAGCAGGGACGGGCAACCCTTTCCCCATCAACCAATGACCCTCACAGGGCCCAACAATACCGGGTGAAGGAAGCCGAAGGTCAGGAACCGACCGACAGGAGCTGTTCGGAGGCGGTGGTGGCCCACTCGATGAGGGGATCCGGATACAAACCAATCCAGAACACCACCAGGGTGCAGACGACCAGAACGGCCCCCATGCCAATCGGCATGCTCACGGGTTCGGCATCGGTTTCGCGTTCACCGAAGTACATTACCCGAACCACGTTGACGTAGTACCAGGCCGCGATGCCGGCATTGACAACTCCGGCCCCCGCCAGCCAGAAGTACTGTCGCTGCACCGCCGCACCGAACACGAAGAACTTGCCCCAGAAACCGGCCGTCGCCGGAATGCCCGCCAGGCTCAGCAGAAACACCGTCAACATGACGGCCAGCGCGGGCGCCCGCCGATACAGGCCTTCGAAGGCGCCTATGTCGGTGCGGCCGGCCCGTTCCTCAAGCACCATGACCACCAGGAAGGCGCCGACATTCGTGAACATGTAGGCGATCAGGTAGATGAGGAGGCCGTTGATGCCGTCCATGTAGCTTTCCGTGCCGGCGGCCACCGCGGCGATGCCGATCAGGAGGTACCCGGCGTGCGCCACCGAACTGTACGCCAGCATGCGCTTGACATCCTGCTGGCGCAGCGCCATCAGGTTGCCCATGGTCATGGTCAGGATACTGAGGCCGGCCATGACCGGCACCCAGTCCACCAGCAACGCGTTCATCGACACCACAAAGACCCGGGCGGTAACCGCCAGGCCGATGGCCTTGGAGGCGGTCGAGAGATAAATCGTAACCGGGGTTGGGGCACCGTCGTAGGTATCGGGCGCCCACTGGAAGAAGGGCGCCAGCGTGGCCTTGAAACCCAAGCCCACCATCACGAACATGGTGGCTGGAAGCAGGGCGGGTACCAACACGGTCGTGTCGTTGGCAGCAATGTAGGCGGCGATTCCCTTAAGGTCCAAGGTGCCGGTGGCGCCGTACACAAAGGTCATGCCGTAGAGCATGGCCGCCGAGGCCACCGCGCCGTAGAGGAAATATTTCAATCCCGCTTCGGCGCTGCGTTGGTTGTCGCGCAGGAACCCGGCCAACAGATAGCTGGTAATGGACAGGAACTCGATGGCCACGTACAGCATGATCAGGTTGGAGGCGGACAGGGCCGCACTCATGGCCAGGGTCACCCAGACGAAGAAGCTCCAGAACTCGCCGCGCCGTTCCGTGCGCTTGTTCATGTAGGTGCCGCCGGCCATCGTGATCAGGATCATGACCAAAATGATCGGTGCCTTGAGCAGTGCCGCGAAGAGATCGATCTCCAACATGTGGAGGACGGAGACCGGCTTCTGGGCCACCTCCAGCTCGAAGAAGGCGTAGGTCTGGAACAGCGATGCCACAAAGGCCGCACCCAGCGTGAAGAGCGCGAGCGTGGCATAGCCCCTCCCGCTGTCCGTGCGGTCGCGCACGAACACGTCGATCAGGAAGATGACCAGACCGCCCGTGAAGAGGAGGATTTCAGGCGCCAGCAGGCTGAACTGTTCCACGACAGGTGTTTCCTGGAAGATCGAAGGGAAAGTCTCTGCGGGCCGGTCAGCTCGGGCCGGTGATGAACATGATCAGGCGGACCGAGGCGGTGTTGAAGAACGAGAGCAGCCAGGTGGGGTAGATGCCGATCACGAACATGCCGATCACCAGAGGCCACATGGTCAGCTTTTCGAAAAACACCATGTCGGTCGGACCGTCGGCATGCCGCCCGTCCACGTCGGTCCAGTGATCCAGTTTCGTGCTGTCGTACTCGCCCAGGAACACGTTCTGGATGATCCGCCACAGGATGTACACGGCCGTCATCACGATGCCGATGGTCCCGAAGGCGGCCCAGATGGGCACAATCGCAAACGCACCGCGGAAGGTGAAGAACTCCGCCCAGAAGCCGGCCAGGCCCGGCAGGCCCAGGCTGGCGAAGGCGGTTACCAGCATGATGCCGTAGAAGTAGGGGGTCTTGGCGCTCAGCCCTCCGAACTTCGAGAGATCGCGGGTGTGCGCCCGCTCGTAGATGATCCCCACGAGCAGGAACAGGGCTCCGGTAATGATGCCGTGGTTGAACATCTGCAGGGTGGCGCCGTTCAGGGCCATGACGGCGCTGTCGTAAATCTGGCCCGACGTGACCGCGTCGCTGAACTTGCCGGCGACCGCATTCAGGCCGTCCGGGGTCAGCACCAGCGATGCGGCGCCAATGCCCAGCATCACGTAGCCCATGTGGCTGACCGAGCTGTAGGCAATCAGCCGCTTCAGGTCGCTTTGGGCCACGCAGACAAACGCGCCGTAGACGATGGCCACGGCGCCCACGGCAATGACCGCCCAGGCCCAGTGCTGGCTGGCCTCGGGAAAGGTTGGCAGGACAATGCGCAGGAAGCCGTAGGCTCCCAGCTTGAGCAGAACCCCCGCCAGAATCACGCTGCCCGCCGTCGGCGCCTCGGTATGGGCATCCGGCAGCCAGGTGTGGAAGGGGAAGCTGGGCACCTTGAAGGCAAATCCGAGGAAGAAGCCCCAGAAGGCCAGGCTGCCCAACAGGAGACGGTTGTGATCGTCCAGCTGCATGAACGGCTGGGCCTCGGCCGCCATCAGGATGTCGAAGGTGCCGGTCGCAAGATAGGTCAGCAGAATCGCCAGCAGCATGGCCACCGACCCGACCAGGGTGTAGATGAAGAACTTGATGGACGCATAGCTGCGATTCTCACCGCCCCAAATCCCGATCAGGAGGTACATCGGAACCAGGGACACCTCCCAGAAGAGGTAGAACAGCACGTAGTCCAGCGCCATGAACACGCCCAGCATGCTCAGTTCCAGCAAGTGGAACATCACGAAGTACTCCCGCACCCGGGTGCGGATGGTGCGGGCGCTGTAGTACAGGCTGAGGGTGGACAGCAGGGTCGTGAGGAAAATCAGCGGCAGGCTGAGGCCGTCGACCGCAATCCGGAAGTTCGAGTTCAGCATCGGGATCCACGGTGCGGAAATCTCGCCGTACAGTTCACCGGCGTCCCGGTCGTAGGTCAGCATCAGCCAGGCACTCAGAACCAGCGGCACGAGGCTGAACAGGATCGACGACCAGCGGATGGCCCGGTCCGTGCGGCTGAACACCAACACCCAGATGCCGGCCACCAGCGGCATGAAGAGGGTTGCAAACAATGCCATCTGGCTCGCATTGGCCATTGGCCCGACCTCCTGACTTTCCGAAACCTGGAACCGTTGCAACTACACCAGCGTGAGCACAATGGGCATGCCCACAAGCACCACCCAAATGCCGAGCACCATCATGGCGATGACCAGATAGGCCTGCACCTTGCCGTCCTGGAGATGCGTCAGCACCCCGCCGCACCAGCGCATGAAGTTGGCCGTCAAATTGACCAGGCCGTCCACCAGCAGATGATCGGCCGCCGCCGCCAGGGCCGACAGCCACACCCCGGCCTTGCCCACCAGGTTCACCAGCGGGTCGATGATCCAACGGGCGTCGATGGAGGCACAGAAGGACGACACGAAGTTGCTGAGCCGGACCACCGTGGCGTCATAGAGCTCGTCCACAAAGTACTTGCGATGGAAGATCTGCCAGATCGGCCCCATCGCCCTGTACATCGGATCGGTTTCGCCCGGCGGCAGGCCCTTGCCGTACACAAGCCAGCCCAGGCCGAGACCGCCCAGCGCCACGGCCACGGACACCAGCAGGGGAACAAAGTTGAACTCCGGATGGAGCACATGGATGTAGATCACTTCCATGAAGGGTTCCAGGAAGTGTCCCAGCCAGTTGTTGCCGATGGGGCCCAGGACAGGGAAGGCGGCCGGAATGCCAATCCAGCCAAGCGTAATCGCAAAGAACGAGATCAGGATCAGCGGCACCGTCATGCTGCGCGTGCTTTCGGACGCGTGGTCCGCGGCTTCCGTGCGACCCCGGTTGAGGAAGGTAAGCGCCATCTGCCGCATGGTGTAGAAGGCTGTGCAGAAGGCGGCGATCGCCAAGGCCAGAAAGACCAGGCTGTTCTCCTCGAAGGCCACCGCCAGGATCTCGTCCTTGGACCAGAACCCGGCCGTGATGATCGGGAAGCCGGACAGGGCCAGGCCGCCGATGATGAAGGTCCAGCCGGTGACCGGCATCTTGCGCAGCAGGCCGCCCATGTTGCGCATGTCCTGCGGATCGTTCGGATCCAGGCTGCCGTCCGGCCGCTGGATCAATTCCGATGCGTGTTCATCCGTGTCGGAGTCATGGCCGTGGGCGTGCTCGTGACCATGCTCCATGCCGTGGATAACGCTGCCGGAGCCGAGAAACAGCAGGGCCTTGAAAAAGGCATGTGTCAGCAGATGGAACAGGGCGGCCACGTAGGCTCCGATGCCCAGGGCGGCCACCATGTAGCCAAGCTGCGAGATGGTCGAATAGGCCAGGACCCGCTTCACATCCCACTGCGCCATTGCAATCGTCGCCGCAAAGAGTGCCGTGAAGGCCCCGACCCCTGCCACCAGGTACGTCGATGTCGAGGTCAGTCCCAAGGCCCGGTCGAACAGCGGGTACATGCGAATCAGCAGGAACACGCCGGCCGAGACCATGGTGGCCGCGTGGATCATGGCGGACACCGGGGTCGGACCCTCCATGGCGTCCGGCAGCCAGACATGCAGGGGGAACTGGGCGCTCTTGCCAATGGTGCCGCACAGGATCAGGAAGGTGATGATGGACACCCAGGTCACCTCGCGGAAGCCCAGGTTGGCGTAGGTGCGGCCCAGCTCGTAGAGATTGTCCTCGCTGAACAGGTCCGCAAAGCTGAGGCTGCTCGGCTCGCTGACGATGTAGAGCACCATCATGCCGATGAACAGCAGGGCGTCGCCGATGCGGGTGGTGACAAAGGCCTTGAAGGCCGCCTTCTTGGCACTCTCCTTTTCGAACCAGAAGCCAATCAGCAGGTAGCTGCACAGGCCCATGATTTCCCAGAAGACGAAGAAGGTAATCAGGTTGTTGGAGGTCACCAGCCCCAGCATGCCCACGGCAAACAGCGAGATATAGGCCATGAAGCGGCTGTAGCGGGGATCCTTGCCCTCCGCATGGGCCTCGGGGAAGTCCGCGGCCTTCAGGTGGTGCGGGAAGGTCATGTAGCCCCGGGCGTAGACGAAGATCATGACCAGCAGGAACGGCACCATGAACAGCATCAGCGCGTTCGCGGGATCCAGCGCGTACCCGACGTCGATGTCGGTCAGGCCGGTCGGAATGCTGAACAGCGTTGCGTTCACCGGATTTTTCGCCAGGTCGTGATCGACAAAGGCCGAGAAGGCCACGGCCCAGCCGATGACCAGGCTGACGACCACGCCGGCGATCGCGATCGCCGAACTCAGGGACTTGTTGCGGTTCGTGACGAGAATGATCAAGGCGCAGGCCACGGCCGGAGGCAGGGGCACGAGCCAGGTCAGGTCAAAGATCGGGTTCATGGGCTGGTGTTGCCGGACGGGGGTTGATCAGCGACGCGGCAGTGCGGCGGAAATGGCATCCAAGGCCGGGAGACGACGCCGGAACACCGTGGCCAACACGTAGGTGCAGACCAGGCCCGCGGCGGCAGCGGCAATCAGCCAGAGATCGGCCGTGACCCCGAGCAGGTGGGCAATCGACGCAGACAGGGTGCCTCCCGCCAGTCCCGCCAGAATCAGGTTGCGCTGGCGGGTCTTGCGGACCTTCACTTCGGCCAGCAGCCGGGCCACGTCCCGATAGCCGGGATCGTGCCGATGCAGTTCCTTGAGCGCGTAGACGGCTCCGCTGAAATTGCCGGCCTGCATCTTCTCCACGGCCAATCCGTAGAGAAACTCGCATTGCTCTTCCAGTGTGCCCTGGAGTTCCTGGCGTGCCATGGGATCGGGAATCAGCCTTGCAGCAGATCGATTTCGTCAAGGTAGACGGTCTTGCGCGACCGGTAGATCGCGATGACGAGCGCCAAGCCCACCGCCACCTCGGCCGCAGCCACGGCAATCACGAAGATGGCGAAGGTCTGGCCCGCCAGGTCTTCCCGATTGGGGCCGTAGCGCCAGAATGCCACCAGGTTGATGTTGACCGCGTTGAGCATCAACTCCACCGCCATGAGCATGGCGATGGCGTTGCGCCGGGCCAGGGCGCCGTAGAGACCGCAGCTGAAGATGAACGCCGCCAACGTGAGATAGGCCTGCAACGGAACCACGTTTCAGCCTCCCTTACTCGTCGTCCCGGGCCAGCATCACGGCACCGACCAGCGCAATCAGCAGCAGCAGGCCGATCAGTTCGAGCGGCAGAGCGTACGTGGTGACAAACTCCCAGCCCAGGTCCACGATCATGGACTTGCCATCCCCGCTCAGCGTCAGGTCCTCGGCCACGGCCCAGGGCACGCGGTCCACCACGCCGGCCACCAGCAGGAATACCAGCAGAGCCATCGACATGACGGCGAACATGTACCGGTTGTTGGGGGACGTGACGCCGAACATGATGCCCCGGGTGAGCATGATGGCAAAGGTAATCAGCGTGGCAATGGCGCCCACATAGACCAGCACCTGGGTGATGGCCAGGAACTCCGCCTCGAGCAGGACATAGACTCCGGCCACGCCGAACAACGCCCCCACCAGGCACAGGGCCGAGTAGAAGAGGTTGCGGTTCGTCACCACCAGCAGGGACGCCACACCCGTTGCCACGGCCACCATAATGAAGACGGCCTGATGGGGCGTGGGAATCGGGATTTCGACGGGAAGTTCGGGCATGGTCCGGAGCGGGGGCGAAAACGGGCTTTGCCCTATTCGACGACAGGCTGCATGGTGCCGATGAGCGAATCCGGAGTGAAGGCCCGCTTGGTGCGGAAGCCTTCCTGCCGAATGGCGCGTCCGACGGCATAGAGACCGATGCCCATTACGAGCAGGTTGCCGACCAGAACCAGGACGGCAATCACCGGGATGGGCAGATCCAGGACCTGTACCACCATCTGCCATGAGATGAGGCCGACGGTCAGGGGCACCAGGATTTTCCAACAGAAGGACATCATCTGGTCCACCCGCAGGCGGGGGAACGTACCCCGCACCCAGATCATCAACAGATAGATGGCAAAGGTCTTGATCATCATGTAGCCGGCCGCCAGGAAGCCGCCGATGCCGGGCAGGTCCACGCCGGGCCCCTGCCAGCCACCCAGGAACATGGCGGCACCCACCCAGGCGAACACGAACCCGCCCAGGAACTGCGCCAGGAAGAACATGGCGAAGCGCATGCCGGAGTACTCGATGTGGAAGCCGGCAATCAGTTCCGACTCCGCCTCCAGCAGGTCAAAGGGGGTCTGCTCCGATTCCGCCAGGGCGCATACAAAGAAGATCAGGGCGGCGCCCGGCATCAGGAAGACGTACCAGCCCAGGCCCAGAAAGTTGCCCTGCTGCTCCGCCAACTCGCCGAAGCGCATGGTGCCCGCATACAGAACCACGGCCAGCATGCTCAGCACGAGCGGAATTTCATACGAGAGCAACTGTGCCACCACCCGGAAACCCGAAAGGAGCGCGTACTTGTTGTTGCTGCCCCAGCCGGCCATCAGGGCGGCCATGATGCCAATCGAGCCCAGGGCCACGATGTACAGGACACCCACGTTTATGTCAACTCCGATCAAGCCCCGCGTCACGGGCACCACGGCGAACAACAGCAGAACACCGAAAACACTCAGGACGGGCGCCAGGTTGTAGGCCATGAAGTCCGCCCGGGAGGGGTTGATGCCCTCCTTGCTGAGAAGCTTCACGATATCGGCGATCGTCTGCAGCAAGCCGAACCGTCCGACGCGATTGGGCCCGATGCGGTCCTGGATGCGACTGATGACCTTGCGCAGGAGCCAGACCAGAATCAAGGCGATCAGCGGGGCCACCAGCCCGATGGCCGTCACACCGACCAACAAAGCAATGGCGGTTGCGATCCACTCCGGCACACCGGCCCCCACAAGGGCCGTCATGAGAACCTGATACCACTCAGCCACGGGACAAGTTTCCTGGGAGGACGACGCCTACTGCCACTCGAGGCCGCCCTTGCGCCAGTCGTAGACCAGACCAACGATCAGGAGAGCCATGAAGAGGAGTGTCACAAGAACCGCGGCCATGCCGAATTCGGGCCGGCCGTAGGCCATCGCAATCGGGTAGAGAAACACGACTTCCAGGTCGAACACGAGGAAGACGAGACCAATCAGGTAGAACTGGGCCCGGAACTGAATCCAAGTGTCCCCGATCGTGTTCAGACCGCTCTCGTAGATGTCGTTCTTGACCGGGTCCGGCTTGCGCGGTCCCAGGATGGCACCGGCCACGATGGACACAAGGGGAAGAACCAGGGCGAAGCCGCTCAGGATGAAGATGAATGCGTACTTGAGCAGCATGGAGCGGACGGTCGGGAGGGGAGGACTTTGCGCTTCCGGGCAATCGTGTCAGGTAGGGTCTGGCGACGGTCGAACCGATGGTCCCAATGGACCGATTGCCGCGCGCAACCCGTGCGGACGCGAATGGTAGCACAGCGATCCGGCTGAGGCGTTAACCGCGGTCCTTGGGGCGCTGTTTCAATCTTGTTGATGCCGTCCCGGACGCGCCCAGGGCAAGGGCTCCCGGCAACGGTACCGGCAACACCACCCAAGAGGGCCCCGGGCCGTGGACTTCCGGCCCGGCCACCGTCGCGGCAACCGGGCGCGCCCGCACCGATGGCATAACGAAATACCATCACATTCGGTGTCGGTCTGGCATGGACATCACAAATCGCATATACTTCGCAGTGCGGGTGCCAATTTCCATTGCCGCCCGCCATCCGAGAGTTCCAAGATGGCACCGTTGCTTCCCCACACCGTTCCGCTGGCCGCAATGCTGCCCTGTATTTATGTAACTATGGGGGGGGGGGCAACCGGGCACTCCCCGCCTGAAAACCGCACCCTCGTACCTCCATCCGGGCCTGTAGTCGCGCGGCCCGTTGACCCGCATCCGCACCCGGCGCCCAAGCCCGGGGCGCGGGGCACCCCACACCACACCCGCTGCCGCCATACCATCGGCGGCACACGCCCTCCATCCATCCGACACCCCCTTCTCCAAGGGGGGCGGATGACCACCCCTGCCTTTCCGAACCCCGCGGCCGGCCTGTCGGCACGCGGGCGGCTGCACGCGTCCTGGACCCACCGGTCCGGGATGTCCCACCACGTCACCATCTGTCATTGACACAAGGAGTCCCCTGTGATGATTAGCTCCACCGTGCGCATCGGCCTGCTGGGCCTGGTCGCCCTCCTCGCCCTGACCGGCTTGGGCGGCACCACCCTCGCGGCCGGCGACCTGTTCGACGACGCCTACAGGGACTGCCCCCACAAGACCCGCCTGCGGGATGGCCAGATTGACGACCTGACCGTGAACCGCGACGCCGATGACGAGGATCACGTCAACGTCTCGTGGACGGCCACCGACCCCGCCGCCTGGGGGCTGGGGCCCAACGCCTACAGCACATCCCTCGTGGTAATCCTGGACGACAAGGACGGCGACCCGGTGGCCAAGACCCTATCGCTGGGGTCGACCAAGACCACCTTCGAGGGCATCAAGACCGGGACCGAGGTGACGGTCCAGATGGCGATCGTGGTCGACACCGCGGAGGGCGACTACCTGATCAGCGACATCCTGGAGCGGAGCATCAACCAGAGCCTGACCGCACCGGACTTCAGTGGCCCGTGGCATCGCATGCGGCGGACGGACGGGGGATCCCTCTCGATCACATTGGGTGGCACAGCCATTTCGCGTCCCGCTCCCGATATTCGCCTCAAGGGCCTGAAAGTGGACGGCGCCAGCCCACTGACAGGGACGGAGTTGGCGGCATCCCTGAAGCAATATGATGACGTGCTGAAGGCCAAGGACTTCCAGTTCGATTCGGAAATGGTTGCCAACGGCAGGATGTACTACATCGGCTACAACGAGAACTTCGCGAACTACAGGCCGGGGACCACCAACCCCGCGGCCTACGCGCACAGCCCTTCGACCCCAAGGTTGCGAATCGGTCTGGCGCACGGCAACGAGACCGATGGCGAGCGGGACGACGTGGACTTCGATGCCTACCTCATCCGCATTGAAGACGCGGATGGCGACGTGGTGCAGGAAGGCGACGACGTGGCCACGGTCGCGACCGACTACGGGGCCCTACGCATCGACTACATTTGGGACACGGACGGTGTTGCCACTTCCGGCACCGCCGGCACCCAGGGCTTCAAGGCGGCGGCCCGGAAGCTGTTTGTTGACGACCTGGCCGCCCCCACCGGCGGCCTTCCCGTGATCGCGGTCAACGACAGGATGGAGACCACCCCGGCCCTGCACAATGTCAGGATCGTCGACGGTTCCGACATTGCCGTGGGCCTGCACCTCACGGGCGTGAATCGAAATCCAACCGGCAATACCGTGAGCCCGCCGTCACTTTCGATTATCAGGGTCGACGTAGGCAAGAGCGCCTCGGCATCCTTGCCACCAGCTATCATCAGCGGATTTGCACCCGACCGTGGGTCCAACCCGTTGCCGGAAGCACTTCTTCAACTCCCGACGGGTGAGGTGTATGCCAACCCGCCGGACGAGCATCGCGATTTCCCGATCGACACCTTGAGCAGTGACGAGACCTACACGATCACGGCCTGGGCGGTCAACGAGGATGACGAGGTCATCAGCCCGGTGGCGACGCTCAACCTGCACCCGGTTGACAAGACGGTCACGCTGGGCACTGCTACCGGAGCGGGGCTCAGAGACTACTTGAACACTACTGCCATCACATCGGGCACGTTGATTGTCACCGAGTTCACCGTGCTCAAGTAGCGGCGCGGGCCGAGGGGGCCGGCCCGGGATGGGTGGCTGGCGATGACGGGTGGAAAGTAGTGCGTCTCCTCGTGGTCGTCGGCCACCCACCCTGGGAGGCCTGGATACAAAGCAAAGCGGGAACCCCCTCGTCCGAGGGGGTTTTCTGTGGCATGGCTTCCCCGGCCCATGGACCTGGAGCCGCACTGTCCAGGCGGGCCGTGCGCTCCCGCCGAGCCGGACGCGGCAGATCCAGTCCCAACCGCCCCGTGGGAGACGGGGATCGAGGTCGGGTCGGTGCTCGCCGCAGGTATGGCGGGCCCGGGGATTCAGGACGTAGGCAGGTACCCTGGACGACGTGCGGTGGCACCCACCACGGCCTGTGCCAGGGGTCTGGACGCGAGCTGGCATCCATGCCGCAGCCGCATCAACGAAACTGAAACAGTGTCCTCGAACGCCGCATATTGGCAGGGCGCGGACGGATCAGGTAGGATTCGGCTTGTCCGAGTTCCAACCTTCCGAACCGGCATCCGGTCCTGCACGGCCAGGTTCCGGCCGCCTGTCTGTGGCCCGCATTCCCTGTGAACGAAGTCGCAAATACCCCCCAGGATTTCCTCCCGCTGCTGGTCATCGTTATGGTGGCGCTGGCCGTGGCCGGCATTGTTATCGTCCTGTCGGTGATCCTGGGACCCCGCCGGGAACTTGAGGCGAAGTCGGAAGCCTACGAGTCCGGCATCCGGCCCTTCGCCGACACCCGGCGCCGATTCCCGGTGCAGTACTACCTGATTGCCGTCCTTTTCATCATTTTCGACATCGAAGTAGTCTTTCTCTATCCTTGGGCCACAACCCTGCACAACGATGCCATCAAGAAGGTATCGTTGGCGGCCATGGGAGTGTTTATGGCCGTGGTGGTGATTGGTTTCGTGTACGAGTGGCGCAAGGGCGCCCTCGACTGGGACTAGACGGCACGGGCTACAGGTACGCCAGCGGGAGTCGGACCACCTATGGGTCTTGAATCAAACCTCAAGGAAGGCAGTCTGGTTACGGCAAGGCTGGAAGACCTTGTCAACTGGGCGCGCCGCAACAGCACCTGGCCCCTTCTGTTCGGCCTGGCCTGCTGCGCCATGGAGATGATCGCCGCCGGCACCGCCCGGCACGACATCGCCCGCTACGGCTCCGAACTGTTCCGGGCCACGCCCCGCCAGGCCGACCTCATCATCGTGTCCGGACGGGTCAGCAACAAAATGGCCCCCGTCATCCGACGGCTGCACGACCAGATGCTCGAACCCAAGTGGGTAATCGCCATGGGCATCTGCGCCAGCGCCGGCGGCCCGTTCAACAACTACGCCATCGTGCAGGGCGTCGACAAGATCATCCCGGTCGATGTCTATGTGCCCGGCTGTCCTCCCCGTCCCGAAGCTCTGCTCTACGGCATGGAGCTGCTGCGCCAAAAGCAGACGGGCGAGCATTTCTCCAAGTATGTCTTTACCCCTGAACAGCCCGGAGCACCAGCCTCAGCCGAACAAGCCCTGTCGGGCCTGGCCCCGCGCATCGGCTGAGGCAAAATCCCCGGCCCTCGGTTTCGCGCCGCGCGGCCCAGCGGCTGCCCCACCACCGCCTGATCATGCCCCTGCTCAACGTATCACCGGTCGATCGGCTGTACGAAACGCTGCCCAACCTCGACGACATCGGCATTCCGGCACGCGCACCCCAGCCGGACGGCGAAACCGAGGACACGCAGGCCATTGCGGCGGCATTCGGCGATCGCATCCTGGCCGCGGGCCTGCAGCACGATTTGCCGTTCGTGCACGTGGCACCTGCGGATCTGCGGGATCTGGTGACTTGGTTGCGCGATGGCGAACTGGCCTACACCACCCTGATCGACGTCACCTCGGTGGACCTGTCCGAACTGCCCAACCCGGATCCCGATGTCCGCTTCCAGACGGTCTATCTCCTTAGATCCCTTTCCCGGCACAAGGCGCTGTTCATCGTGTGTCCCCTTCCGGGCGGCGACGACGCGGAGGCCCCCAGCCTCGCCAAGCAGTTTCCCGGGGCCATTTGGCCCGAGCGCGAAGTAATGGACCTGATGGGCATCCGCTTTGCGGACCATCCGGACCCGCGCCGCATCCTGATGCCCACCGCTTGGCCCAACCACCCGCTGCGCAAGGACGTGCCGCTGGGCGGCGAGGACGTGCCGTTCTCGCTCACCTGGGACCATCCCGAGTTCGATGGGCTGGGGGATCAGATCCTGGATCCCGAAAGCCTGCCCCCGGACCTGCCGCCCGGCATGAACCGGCAGAACATGATCCTGAACATGGGTCCCCACCATCCCAGCACGCACGGCGTCCTGCGGCTGGTGGTGGAGCTGGACGGGGAACGCGTCGTCAACGTGGACCCGGACCTCGGCTACCTGCATTCGGGGTTCGAGAAGACCGGGGAGCACCGCCGGTACAAGGACTTCGTCTATTACACCGACCGGATGGACTACCTGTCGGCCATGAACAACAACCTCGGCTACGTGCTGGCGGTGGAGGGCATGCTCGACCTCGAGATCCCGGCGCGCGCCCAGGCCATTCGGGTGATCATGAGCGAGATGCAGCGGATCGCGTCCCACCTGTTCTGGCTCTCGACCCACGTGCTCGACATTTCCGGCAACGGCATGTCGCTCCTGATGTACGCCACCCGCGAGCGCGAGCGCATCCTCGACCTGTTCGAGATGGTCTGCGGCGCCCGCCTGACCACCAGCTACATCCGCATCGGCGGTGTCTGGAAGGACCTGCCGGAAGCGTTCCTGGATGCGCTGTCCGAATTCTGCGACCTGTTCCCGGGCCGCATCGACGAATACCGCGACCTGGTCAAGGACAGTCCCATCTGGCGCACGCGCCTGGAGGGCGTCGGCATGGTCAGCCGGGAGGACGCCCTGGCCATGGGCCTGACCGGTCCCATGCTGCGGGGCAGCGGCGTGGACTGGGATCTGCGCCGGGACCAGCCGTACAGCGGCTACGAGCAGTACGAGTTCGACGTACCGACCAGCGATCGCGGCGACGGCTTCGGCCGCTACGAGATACGCATGGAGGAGATGCGCCAGAGCATCCGCATCATCCGTCAGGCCCTGGACCGCCTGCCCGACGGCCTCTACCGTTCGGACGATCGCAAGGTGAACCCGCCGCCACGCACCGAGCTCGATGTGAGCATGGAGTCCCTAATCCACCATTTCAAGCTGTTCACCGAAGGATTCAAGGTTCCGCCCGGCATGTACTACCATGGCATCGAGGCCAGCAAGGGCGAACTGGGGTTCTTCATCTACAGTGACGGATCGGGCAAGCCCTACCGACTCCACGTGCGGGGCCCCAGCTTCAACAACCTGTACGCCATCAGCGGCATGAGCAGGGGACTGATGCTTTCCGACATCATTACGAACATCGGCTCCATCGACATCGTGCTGGGCGAAGTCGACCGCTGACCCCGGATCGGGACATCATGGACCAGCCAATTCTCTCCGACGAACTGCGCGCCGAAATCCGGGAACTGATCGGCCGCTATCCAGAAGGACGCGGGCGTTCGGCGATCCTGCCGGCCCTGTACGCCATCCAGCGGGAACACGGACACGCCTCCGTCGAGGCGCAAAACGAACTGGCCGCCATTCTGGGCCTGGAACCGTCCGAGGTCGGAGCCGTCGTCTCCTTCTACCACATGATCCACCAGGAACCGAAGGGCGACTACCTGCTCCAGGTGTGCACCAACGTGCCCTGCATGCTGCGCGGTTCGTCGGCCTGCATGCACCACCTCGAGGAGACGCTCGGGGTCGGCCACGGCGAAACCACCGACGACGGCGTCTTCACACTGGAACACATGGAGTGCCTCGGCAGTTGCGCCACCGCGCCGATGGTGGCGGCCACCCGGAAGGCCTCCGGGGAAATCCGGTACTTCGAGGAACTCGAAACCCCGGAGGACATCGACGCGGTCCTCGGCATGCTGCGCAAGGACAAGGGTTTCGACACGCTCGAGCGCTGGACGCCCGGCCGGGACTCCGAACGAACCGGGCGCGGGGCCGGCCCCTACACCGTGGCCGGCATGGAGACCCCCTACCTGACCCGCCGCGTCGGCCGGCCCGATTCCCACACCATCGAGGAATACGAAGCGGACGATGTGGAGGCCGGATACGCAACGGCCCGGCGCATCATCGCGTCCGGTTCGCCCACTCCCGACGAGCTGGTCGAGCAGGTCAAGGCCAGCGGCCTCAAGGGCCGCGGCGGAGCCGGCTTCCCCACGGGGGTCAAGTGGGGCTTCCTGGCTCCCGACGCCTTCCCCCGCTACCTGGTGGTCAACGCGGACGAGTCCGAGCCCGGAACCTTCAAGGACCGGTGCATCATGGAATACGACCCGCACCAGATGATCGAGTCGATCATCATCACCGCGTACGCCGTGCAGGCCGAGCGCGCCTACATCTACATCCGGGGCGAATACTACTTCGCGTGGCAGCGGCTGGAGGCGGCGATTGCCGAGGCCAAGGCCAAGGGCTATCTCGGCGAAGGCATGTTCGGCACGGACTTCGGCCTCGACATCGTGGTCCACCGCGGCGCCGGAGCCTACATTTGCGGCGAGGAGTCCGCGCTGCTGAGCAGCCTGGAAGGCTACCGCGGCTTCCCCCGCTCGCGTCCGCCCTTCCCCGCCGTGGCCGGGCTCTACGCCAAGCCGACCATCATCAACAACGTCGAATCGGTATGCAACGTGCTGCACATCGCCCGCATCGGGCCGGACGAGTACCGCACCATGGGCACCGAAGCCAGTCCGGGCATGCGGATCTTCTGCCTGAGCGGCAACGTGAAGCGTCCCGGCCTCTACGAACTGCCGCAGGGAACCCCCCTCGACACGCTCATCCACGAGCACGGCGGCGGACCGGAGAAGGACGACAAGGGCATCCGCGCCGTGATTCCGGGCGGTCTGTCAATGCAACTGTTCTCCCCGGACCAGCTGGACACCGGCCTGGACCAGGAGAGCATTGCCGCCGCCGGGTCCAACCTGGGCTCCGCCGGCATCATCGTGATGGACGAGGATGCCCGGATGGTGGAGGTCGGTCTGCGCACCGTGTCCTTCTTCCGCGAGGAGAGCTGCGGCAAGTGCACCCCGTGCCGGGAAGGCACAGTCTGGATGGAGGACATCCTGATGCGCATCCAGGCCGGCCGGGGCCGGGAACAGGACCTGAAGCTGCTGGACTTCATCGCCGACAACATCGCCGGCAAGTCCTTCTGTCCCTTCGGCTTCGCGGCCGTCTGGGGCCTGCAGAGCAACATGGCCAAGTTCGGCGACGAGTGGCGGGAGCACATCGCCGCCACCAACCCGGGCAACGAGTCGCCGAACCTGCCGGTGCGGCCCATCTACCGGCCCGATGCCGACACCGGGTCCGGCATCTCCGACATACGCCTTGAGCCGGTGGGCGACGCCCCGCTGGTGCGCGACACGGTGGTCGACCTCGACTGACTGCGATCCAAGCTCCGCCAAACCCAGGTTTTGCCATGGCCGAAACGGTCACCCTCTCCATCAACGACGAGCAGGTCACGGTGCCGCGCGGCACGCTGGTGATCGATGCCGCCACGCAAATGGGGATTGAGATCCCGGTGTTTTGCAGCCATCCCAAGCTGGATCCGGTGGCCTGCTGCCGCCAGTGCCTGGTGGAGATGGAGGGCCCGCGCGGCACCATGCTCAACACGGCCTGCAACATGCCGTGCATGCCGGACATGGTGGTCCGCACCAACACCCCTGCGGTCCAGGCAGCCCAGGAGGCCAACCTGGCGTTCATCCTGCTGCACCACCCCCTCGACTGCCCCATCTGCGACAAGGGCGGCGAGTGTCCCCTGCAGGACATGACGATGCGCTTCGGCCCCGGCGTAAGCCAATTGGTGGAACCCAAGCGCCGCGCCCAGAAGAACTACGACATTTCGGACACCATCGTCCTGGACCAGGAGCGCTGCGTCATCTGCTGGCGGTGCGTGCGCTACCTCGAGGAGTGGGAGGAAAAGCCCCAGCTCGGGCTCTTCGAACGGGGCGGCGACACCATCATCGATGTGCAGCCCGGCACCTGCGTCGACGCCAAGACGAGCGGCAACATCATCGACATCTGTCCGGTTGGCGCGCTGACCAACCGCGGCTCCCGCTTCCAGTACCGGCCCTGGCAGGTCGAGCGCACGCCCACCATCAGCCTGCACGACCCCATGGGCAACAACATCTCGGTCGACACCCGCAACGGGACGGAGGTCAGGCGCATCCTGGGCCGCGAGAACATGGGGGTCAACGATCAGTTCATCACGGACCGGGACCGGTTCTGCCACCATTGGGTGGGGCATCCGGACCGCCTGACAAAGCCCCTCGTGCGGCGCAGCCCGAACGAACAACTGACCGAGGTTTCGTGGCCGGAAGCCCTCGACTTCGCAGCCCGGCGCCTGCAGGAAGTGTCCGCCGCGGCCGGACCGGGCGCCCTGGGTGCCATCGGCAGTGCCAAGCTCAGCAATGAAAGCAACTATCTGTTGCAACGCATGGCCCGTCAGCACCTGCAGACCCCGAACGTGGACCACCGCCAAGGCGGGGACGTGAAAGCCGCCCCGACCGGCGTGCCCAGTCTGGCCCATCTCATGCAGCCGCAGTACGGCCCCAAGCCGGAGGCGGACCTGATCGTCCTCTTCGGCGTGGACCCGGCCGAGGAAATCCCGATGCTGGATGTCCATCTCAAGCGGGCGATCAGCCGGGGCGGCTCCCGGCAGATTTCAATCCATCCCCGCCGGACCGAAAGCGGCCGCCGCGGCCAGTCCCTGCAGTACCGGCCCGGCCTGGAACTGGCACTGGTCCAAAGTCTGACAAGGGCGGCCCTGACACGTACGGATGCAGCCGACGCGGTACCGTCCGGCTGGTCGCAGACCAGTCCCGTGCGCACCGGTGTGCTCCAGGCCGATATCGAATCGGTCGCAGATGCCCTTGTGGCAAGTGAAAACGCGGTGATCATCTGCGGCCCCGACATCACCCAGCAGGCCGACGGCCAAGAGGTGCGGCAGGCGCTGCACTGTCTGGCCACGGCCACGGGCCATGCCGAGCGCCTGGCCTTCATCGGCCTGGATGCCAACAGCCAGGGCTGCCATGACGTTGGCGTTGTGCCCACCCGCCTGCCGGGTGGCGAGGCGATTGACGACCGCCCGGCCCGGCAGCGGCTGGAATCCCTGTGGCAGGGCAACCTGCCCGAGGGTGTCGGCCTGACCTATTCCCAAATGCTCGAGGGATGCGGCGAGGACATCAAGGGCCTTTATGTAATGGGGGCCGATCCCGCCAGCGAGAATGCCCGCTGGGCCGAAAACCTCGGCCGGTTGGACCTGCTGATCGTGCAGGAGTTGTTCCTGACGGCAACGGCGCAACGGGCCGACATCGTGCTGCCGGCCCGCGGCTGGGTGGAAACCGACGGCACCTTCACCAACATGGAACGGCGGGTACAGCGCAGCCCCAAGGCCGTGGACATCCACGGTTCCGAAGCGGCGCCGGACTGGCTCATCCTCGACCACCTGTGCGGCCGCCTCTCAGACCATAGCCAAGGCTATGCATCGGTCCAGGCCATCACCGCTGAAATCGCCGAGGCGATTCCGGCCTACCGGGACATTGCCTGGGACACCCTGGGCGAACTGGGACAGGTGTGCGCCCGGCCGGAACTCGATGTCCGCGTGGAGGCTCCGGTCCCGGTCGCCGAGGAAGGCGCCCCGTCCAGCACGGCCCTGCGCCTGTTCCGGGGCCGCACCTTCTATGACAACAGCCGCCTCTGCACGCTGACCGATGTGGTTACCAACCTGATCCCGGAGCCCTATCTGGCTGTGAATCCGGTCGATTTGGCCCGCCGCGATATCGGCGACGGAGTGGAGGTGACCGTCGGCAACAACTACGGATCCCTGACCGTGACGGTCAGGGCCGACGAGCAGATAGCGCCGGGCACGGCCTTCATGCCGGAAGGGCTGGGCAGGCAGCCTGTCGGGACCGTGCTCAACGGCCGCTACTGGGAGTGGATCAGCCTGGCCGCGGCCTAGCCGACGGTGGACGTCATGCCGAAACTGCTCATCTACCTGATCCAGGCGGTGGTGCTCAGCCTGGTGGTCATCACCGGGTTCGCCTACCTGACCTGGCTGGAGCGCAAGTTGATCGCGCGCTTCCAGGTGCGCATCGGTCCCAACCGCGCCGGCCCGTTCGGCCTGTTGCAGCCGGCCGCCGATGCCGTCAAGGCGATGTTCAAGGAAGAGTACATCCCGGGGCATGTCGACAAGTTCGTCTATGTCCTGGCACCGATGCTCGCCCTGGCGCCGGCCCTGATTGTCTGGGCCGTCATCCCCATCGCCAAGGGGGTGCCGGCCATGGGCGACGTCAACATCGGCTTCCTCTGGATCCTCGCCGTCACCGGCGTCGAGAGCTTCGGCATCATCCTGGCCGGGTGGAGCAGCAACAACAACTACTCGCTGCTGGGCGCCCTGCGCTCCGCGGCACAGATGATTTCCTACGAAATTCCGCTGGGCCTGTTCCTGGTCAGCATCGCCATGCTGGGCGGCACGTTCAGCCTGGTCGAACTGGTGGAAACCCCGCGGGCCCCGTGGGAGTGGATCTGGATCTGGCTCGCCTTCCCCTTCTTCTTCACCTCCATCCTGGCGGAGACGAACCGGTCGCCCTTCGACCTGCCGGAGACCGAGAACGAACTGGTGGCCGGCTTCTTCACCGAATATGGGGGCATGAAGTTCTCCATGTTCATGATGGCCGAGTACATCAACATGATCACGACCAGCACGGTGGTCTCCACACTCTTCTTTGGGGGCTGGCAGGGGCCGCTGGCGGACCGGTACATCTGGCTGGGCCCGGTCTACCTGTTCATCAAGGTCCTGGCCCTGCTGTTCCTGTTCATCTGGATCCGGGCCAGCATCAGCCGGCCGCGCTTCGACCAGCTGATGCGCTTCAACTGGAAGTTCATGATCCCGGCCGGCCTGGTGTACCTGACCGTGTCCGCGGTCATAACGGTCTTTCTCAAGTAGGCGGCATTCCCGGCAACCCATTCGACAGGGACCCCCATCATGAGTGTCAACGGCTACATCAAGGGCGCACTCGAAATCGCCAAGGGCCTGGGCATCACGCTCAAGAACCTGCGCCGCGGGCCCATCACGGTGGAGTATCCGCACGAAGCCATTCCGGTCTATCCGCGGTTCCGCGGCAAGCACGAGCTCAGGCGCTATGAAAACGGCATGGAACGCTGCATCGGCTGCATGCTGTGCGAAGCCGCCTGCCCGACGAACGCCATCTATGTGGACGCCGCCGAGAACGATCCGCACGACCCGGTCTCGCCGGGCGAACGCTACGCCACGACCTACGAGGTGAATCTCCTGCGCTGCGTCTTCTGCGGGGACTGCGAAGAGGCCTGCCCGACCGAGGCCATTGTCCTGGGACACGACTTTGCCATGGCCAACTACGAACGGTCCGACTTCATCCTGACCAAGGACACGCTGCTCAACCCCGACGAGCCACAGGTCATCATCCGGCCCGAGGCCTGACCGGCACCAAAGGTTCCCCGCTTCGCACCATGTCCGTCTTTGCCTTCCTGATCGGCGCCCTGAGCCTGGCCGCCGCGATCGGCGTGGTGGTGTCCGCCAAACCGGTCCACAGTGCCTTGTTCCTCATGGCCAACTTCGCCACCCTGGCGATCCTGTATGTCCTGCTGGACGCGCAGTTCCTGGCCGCGGCCCAGGTCATCATCTATGCCGGCGGCATCGTGATCCTGATTCTCTTCGTCATCATGCTGATCGGACACGATCCCGCCGACCGCAGCCAACAGGGCTTGACCCGGCCGGCCGTGGCCAGCCTCGTGCTGGGCGTGATCCTGCTGGCCTCACTGGTGCTGCAGCTGACCGGCCGGCTGGAACTCGGCACCGGCGGCGGCATTGCCTCCGGTGGCTCCCCGTCGGCGGTCGGCACCGAACTCTTCACGCGCTTCCTGCTGCCCTTCGAGTTCGTGGCCATCCTGCTGTTGGTGGCCCTGATAGGCGCGCTCATCATGGGCCGTCGCGAGTCCGGGGAGACGGTCGAGGAGCCGGCCGGCTGATGGACAGCAACAATCTTTTCCTGGTGCTGGGCGCCCTGATTTTCGTGGTCGGGGCAACCGGCGTCCTGCTGCGGCGCAACGCCCTGATCATCTTCATGTGCGTCGAGATGATGCTCAACAGCGTCAACCTGTCACTGATCACGCTGTCCCGCATGTGGGGAAACCTGGAAGGGCAGATATTCGTTTTCGTCATCATGGCCGTGGCGGCCGCCGAAGTGGCCATCGGCCTCGCGATCCTGATCGCGCACAACCGCCATGTGCGCAACATCAACATCGAAACCCTTAACCTCCTCCGGAACTGAGCCCCTGCGGCCTTCGGACCACCCGCGCTCCCGCTCCCATGATGTCCCTTGCCTGGCTGTTGCTGCTTTTGCCCTTGGCCGGGATGCTGATCAACCTCGTCCTGGGCCGCGTGATCGGCCGGCGCGCAACCGCGGTGGTGGCGAGCGGAACGGTGGGAGTCGCATTCCTGCTGGCCCTGTCCATGGCACCGGCCGTGTTCGGCAGCCACGACCACCACGGCACCACCGTTCATCTCTGGAACTGGATTGACATGGGTTCCCTTCATGTCCCCATGGCATTGCTGGTGGACCCGTTGAGTCTGACAATGGTACTGGTGGTCACCGGTGTCGGATTCCTGATTCACGTCTACGCCATCGGCTACATGGAGGGGGATGAACGCTTCAACCGCTTCTTCCTCTACCTGAACCTGTTCATCCTGGCCATGCTGCTGCTGGTGCTGGGCGACAGTTTCCTGACCCTGTTCATCGGGTGGGAAGGCGTGGGCCTGGCATCCTTCCTGCTGATCGGCTTCTGGTTCGACCGCAAGGACGACCTGTACGGTTCCTTCGCCGACTGTGGCAAGAAGGCCTTCATCGTGAACCGCATTGGCGACGTGGGCATGATCCTGGCGATGGCCCTGATTTGGTCCATCGTGGGCTCCCTGGAGTTCAATGAGGTCTTCCATGCACTTGAGGCGGGCGTCGCCATCCCGGCCACCGCGGTCTGCATGTTGCTCCTGCTGGCCGTGGCCGGCAAGAGTGCCCAGTTCCCCCTGTACGTCTGGCTGCCGGACGCCATGGCGGGTCCCACGCCCGTATCGGCGCTGATCCACGCCGCCACCATGGTGACCGCCGGCATCTATTTGATGGCCCGGACCCACGCCTTCTGGGAGCTGTCGGCCCCGGCTTCAACCACGGCCGCCTGGGTTGGGGTGGGGACCGCCATCGTCGCCGGGACCATGGCCCTGGTCCAGCACGATCTGAAAAAGGTATTGGCCTACTCGACCGTGTCCCAGTTGGGCTACATGGTCCTGGGGGCCGCAACCGGCGCCTTTGCCCTCGCCATATTCCATCTGGTTACGCATGCCTTCTTCAAGGCGCTCCTGTTCCTGAGCGCCGGCAGCGTCCAGCACGCAACCCATGAACTGGACATGCGCAAGCTGGGCGGCCTGCGACAGAAGATGCCGGGCACATCCCGTTGTTTCCTGATAGGCGTATTGGCGCTGGCCGGCATTCCCATCTTCTCCGGCTTCTTTTCCAAGGACGCCATCCTGCTGTCTGCGTTCGTAAAGAGTCCGATGCTGTATGCCGTGGGCCTGATCACCGCCTTGATCACGGCACTGTACGCATTCCGGGCCTGGTGGCTGACCTTCAGCGGCACGCCCCGCGATCAGGAGATTCACAGCCACGTGCACGAGAGTGGCGCGCTGATGATGATTCCGCTGTGGCTCCTGGCCGGGCTGGCAACCGTGGGCGGGGCGCTGAACCTTCCGGTTCTGCTGACCCTGGAGCACGCCCTGGAAGGAGTGCTGGGCCACCACACCCCGCCCCCCCTGCAGTTGGAAATCAGCCTGCTGGCCGTCAGTGCCGTGGTTGCGGTCGCCGGCTGGTGGCTGATTCGCAGTACGTACCGCCATGTCGGCTGGATTGACTCCGTCAAGGCCACCATGAAACCGCTGACGAAAACGGCCCAAAGCCGATGGTATCTTGACGCGCTGTACGACGATGGCCTCGTACCCGCCCTGCACGCCGTGAGCCAGTGGTTTGCCCAAGTGGTGGACCAATCGTTGATCGACGGCATTGTCAATGGCAGCGCACGCCTGGCGATGCACCTCAGCCGCCAGGCGCGACGCGTCAACAATGGCCAAGTGCCCACGTACGCCCTCAGCCTGTTTGTCGGCGCCACGATTCTGGTGGTCGTCTTCTGGCTGGCGGTCTAGTCCAGCATCCCTGACGGCCCACACCCGTTTGCCATGGATTTCCTGCTGCCTCTCCTGCTCCTGCTGCCGTTGGCCGGCGCTGTCGTGGTCGCGCTGCTCGGCTCCGACGGACCGCGCAAGGCGCTGGCCATGCTGGCTTCCCTGGCCACCTTCGCGGCCAGTCTGGGCCTTCTGCAGGACGGGGCCGCCCTGACCGCGGGCGAGGCCGTGCTGGCATTCCAGCGCCCCTGGTTCCCGGAGGTCGGATTGTCCCTGCACCTGGCAGCGGACGGCATTAGCGTTTGGCTGGTGCTCCTGACCACCTTCATCATGCCGATCGCGATCGGCTTCAGCAACCGCTTTGTGTCGGACCGGCTCGGCCAGCACCTCACCCTGTTGCTGCTGATGGAGACCGCCATGGTCGGCGTCTTCCTGGCCCAGGATCTGGTGCTGTTCTACACCTTCTTCGAGTTCACGCTGATCCCGATGTACTTCCTGATCGGGCAGTGGGGCAGCGAGAACCGGGTCTACGCCGCCCTGAAGTTTGTCATGTACACGCTGCTGGGTTCGGCCCTTATGCTGGTCGCGATTGTGGCCATCTTCGTCCAGACCGGCACCTTCTCCATTCCCGAGATTGCCGCAACGCTGCCGGCCACCGCCGGATCCACATTCCAGGTACTGGGCTTTCTGGCCTTTGCCCTGGCCTTTGCGGTCAAGATCCCGTTGTTTCCGTTCCACACCTGGCTGCCCGACGCCCATGTCCAGGCACCAACGGCCGGCTCCATCATCCTGGCCGGGGTCCTGCTCAAGATGGGCACCTACGGTCTGCTGCGCCTGGCCATGCCCTTCTTCCCCGAGGCCTTTGCCAGCTATGCGCCCCTGCTGATCATGCTCTCGCTGATCGGCATCGTCTACGGTGCCCTGGTGGCCCTGAAGCAGCAGGATGTCAAGAGCCTGGTGGCCTACAGCTCGGTTTCGCACATGGGCTTCATTGTGCTGGGCCTGGCCGTGGCCAACACACAGGCCGTCAGCGGCGCAGTACTGCAAATGGTGAACCACGGTCTCAGCACCGGCGCCCTCTTTCTCATGGTGGGCCTGTTGTACGAGCGTCGCCACACCCGCCTGTTCTCCGATTTCGGAGGCCTGTGGAAGAGCGTGCCGGTCTACTGCGGGTTGCTGCTGATTACGGCCCTGAGCAGCGTCGGCCTACCGGGCCTCAACGGCTTCGTGGGCGAGTTCACCATCCTGCTGGGCACGTGGCAGGTTTCGCCGGCGGCCGCGGCCGTGGCCAGCACGGGTGTGATCCTGGCTGCCTGGTACCTGCTGACGGCCTTCCGCAAGCTGGCCCAGGGTGAAATCAGGCATCAGGAAAACCAAGTGGGGGTGCTGCCGGACCTGCAGCGCTCCGAACTGATGATGATCGTGCCGCTCGTGGTCATGTTCTTCGTGATCGGTCTCTATCCCAACCTGCTGCTCGACCACATCGTGCCGGCGGTTGAAATTCTGCTTCCCTAACCGGATCCAACCAGGCCGACCCGCACCAAAAGCGTACCGATGAACCTCAACTACAGTGCCATCCTGCCGGAACTGGTGATGGCCGGCGGCGCCATCGTCGTGCTGATGGTGGATGCCCTGAGACGCATCGAAAACCACCGCGGCGACGCCGCGAACCGAGGCAGCGGCCTCCTGTTGACCCTGTCCCTGATTGTCGCCGCGGGGGCCGCCGTCGCGGCCTTCGCGGTGCGCGGGGAGTCCGGGATCATGTTCCAGGACTCGGCCCGTTCCGACGCCCTGAGCTTCGGCATCCGGCTGATCGTGCTGGCCACCACGATCCTGGTTCTCCTGGTCGGCTCCCGCTACGTGTCGACCTTCACCCGGTACCCGGGCGAGTACTACTCCCTGCTGCTGCTGTCGGCCACGGGCATGATGGCAATGGGCATCGCCTCGGACCTGATGGTGCTCTTCATTGCCCTGGAAACCTTCTCGCTCAGCCTGATCCTCCTGGCGGGCATGTACCGGCACAACCGGTCCAGCACCGAGGCCAGCCTCAAGTACTTCCTGCTGGGAGCCTTCGCCTCCGGGTTCTTCGTGTACGGATCCGCCCTGATCTACGGCGTCACGGGCACCGTGTCGTTCGCCGGCATGGGACCGGCCCTGCAGACAGCGGCCGACGGCGGTCCAGGCGCGGTCCTGCTGTGGGCGGGGATTGCCCTGCTGCTGGTGGGCTTCGGATTCAAGCTGAGCCTGGTGCCGTTCCACATGTGGACCCCGGACGTCTATCAGGGAGCGCCCACGTCCGTCACCGCCTTCATGTCGGTCGGTACCAAGACCGCAATGTTCGGCGCGCTGGTCCGGATTTTCCTGATGACCTTTCCCTACGGGTTCGAGAACTGGACGGGACCGCTGATTGTTCTGGCCGTGTTGACGATGACGGTCGGCAACGTCACGGCCCTGTGCCAAACCAGCATCAAGCGCATGCTGGGCTACTCCGGCATCGCGCACGCCGGCTACGTTCTGGCCGGCCTGGTGCCGGGCACGGAAACGGCCGTGAACAGTGCGCTGTTCTACCTGTTCGCCTACGCCTTCATGAACATCGGCGCCTTCATCATCGTGATGGCGATCGAGCACAGCGTGGAGACGGACGTGGAGCGCAGCCAGTTGCGCGGCGCCGGCGCCGCCATGCCGGTCCTGGCCGGCTTCATGGCGTTGTTCCTGTTCAGCCTGAGCGGCATTCCGCCCTTGGCCGGCTTCTTCGGCAAGTTCCTGATTTTCCGCTCCATCCTGGACGGAGGCCTGGCCTGGCTGGCCGCGGTCGTGGTCGTCAACAGCGCGGTCAGCGCCTACTACTACCTGCGCATTGTGGTCACGATGTACTTCCAGCAGCGGCCGCAGGAAGTGCATGCGCCGCAGAGTTCGCCGGCCATGCAGGTGGGCATGGTGCTCGCCGGCGTCATGGTCCTGGCCATCGGCGTCTTTCCGGCCTTCTTCATGGGATTGTTGACGGTTCCCGGCCTGTAGAATCCTTCATCGCAGACTGCCACAAGGGCGTGGCGGCATCCGCGACCTGAAGTCCCGACCGCCCCAGGTCAGGCCTGGGTCACACCAATCCGAACAGTTCACTGCCACCGCCGTATCCCCTTGCAGGACGGCCTTCTCAGGACAGCTGCTTGTGACGGCGCACATTAAGCGCCTTCCATTCAAGCAGTGGCTGAGCCTCGATGCGCTCCTGTAGGAGCGGGTCGGTCGTCAACAATGATGCGTCGATTTCCCCTTCTTCCAGAAGCAGATCCAAGAAGGCGAGTTCGGCTTCGGTCAAGGGCAATACGGCGGAAAGGCCCCGTCGGCAATCGCTTACGAGGGCATCCCCAAAGACTGCAGCATCGCCCAATTCTGAAACTGCACCGATATGAAACAACGGCATCAGGTTATTGACCAAATCCACCACATCAACATTCACATCTTCGGGTGATATGGTCCGCCAGTCTTTGCGGTTCATCGCACCATAGACAACGAATGCAATGCGGAGACGCTTGGGATTGAGATCCTCCATCGATAGGAGCAGGCGGGTGTCGAACGGATCCCGCGCTTTGCGGCGCGACAACAGCGCTGAGAGCTTGCCTGATGCCAGTTCATGAAGATCCACGACAGGAATCCCCGTGGCGTGCCAGTTCCCGAGTGGATGGGAGTCCATCCGGGCAACAGGCCACAGGGACACTCGATGCATGAAGTTGAGATCCAGCTCGAGTCGGCCGCTTGATCCGAATGCGCTCGCATAGCGAAATGACCACTTCCCCCCGGCGTGTTCTTTCGGCATCCGACGAACAGTGAATCCCCTCCCGGCGAAGCACCGACTGAACCGCTGCTTCGATTCTCGGCCGCTCTTCCAGCATTGCTTTGCGACTCGCTGCCCCGACGTAGTTCAAATCGATGTCGACGGACAATCTGGGGACATTGAGGACAAAGAGGTTCAGGGCTGTTCCGCCTTTGAGAACCAGTCGTCCTTCAAGGTGGGGATGCTCACAAATAGCTTCGAGGACAGCCAACAGTTAAACAGCCTTTTCCAGCATGTCGGCTCTGAGCTGGGTCGCGTCAGCCTCGGCCGTCAGTTGCTCGGGCGATATCTTCACAGGACATTTCCCCACGATCTGTTGAGCACGTCATTGGGCACCACGAGATTCCAGTCTGCCACCAGACTGCCGGAATGCCGGTGGTTGCGGTCCAGATAGTGGGGCTGACGGGACCTCCGCTCACGAAGGGCTGTGAGATGTTGGTCCTCAACCATCAGACCTTCCCGGTGCTGGTCAAGATAGAACCCGACTTTCGCAGCCGTGGTCGCGTTGTCCAGCAGAAGTGTGTATTCCACAACCTTGTCAACGTGGAAGTACTCCACCGATTCCAGTGAGCGCCAGATTTCCTCCCATCCTCCTGACAAGTCCGGTCGATGGAGGACGTCGACCATGGTCCGCTCCACGCTTGTGACCGATACCCCAACACCCATTCGCTCCCTCTCCAAAACACCAAAGTTCTTTGTTCCCGAGCGGAGAAGAGCCGTTGGGAATCTGGTGCCCCGGAACACCTGTGAGCGAAAGGCAAACATTTCAATGGGACGGCATGCTGCGTAGATCAGGTGATTCCAGACCGAGTAAGCGTTGCCGTGGAATTCAAGTGCCGTATGGTGGGAAAGAATCGAATCCGGAGTCAACTTCGCTGCGACCAGAAACGGATCAACCGGGAAAGTCTTGGAGGCGGCTCCCGGTGGGATCACCGCATACAACCCACGACGTACCCGGACAACCCGGCCCACTCGGGTGTAGTAAGCGAGGAATGCTTCCTTTCCTCTCGCCCCTACCTCTCCACGGGTTGCGAGGTATCCGGCCAGTTCCTCGCCTGTGAAGACCGGATGCCGATACAAGAACGGTTCATGCTTCATGGCAGCCATCCCTCCTTCCCACATGGTTGCAGGCACTGGCTACAGGTGCCCCGGTCCTAGGATTTCACCGTGCAACCCCCAGCATAGCTTGACTACTTTACACAAAACCCATATTTTACATTGGTTTTGATGTGGATTTGTCAAGTCCGGTTTGGTGAACAGGTGGGATACCCGACGGATTTCGAAACCTTGCCTGGACTTGGTACAAAGCCATGCGTTGTTCCTGTTCAGCCTGAGCAGCATCCCACCTCTAGCCGAGTTCTGCGGCCAGTTCCTGATATACCGTTCCATCCTGGACGGAGGCTTGGCCTGGCTGGCCGCGGTCATGGTCGTCAACAGCGCGGTCAGCGCCTGCTACTACCTGCACATCGCGGTCACGATGGACTTTCAGCAGCGGCCGCAGGAAGTCCATGCGCGCCAAAGTTCGCCGGCCATGCAGGTGGGCATGGTCCTGGCCATCAGGGTTTTTCCGGCCAGTTTCATGGACCTGTTGACGGTTCCCGGCCTGTAAACCTTCGTTGCCGACCGCGACAAGGCCGCGGGGACATCCACAACCTGGTTTCCGGTTTGCGTTGGGAGTGTGTTGGACGGTGGTGCAACGTCAGCCGGATTGATTGAGTTCCAGTACCGGTTCTAAATCTCCTTGGCAAGGAACCGGACCACCGGCACCGCGACGACGTCGCCGGTCAGGTGGTCGGCCGCCGGGATCCAGCCCCACCGCGTGCGCACCTTCAAGCTGTCGCACGACCCCCGGTTCGAGGCCAAGCTGCGCGACGTGATCGCGGTCTACGAAAAAAAGGGCGCCCGACGTCGTGAGACTATGCTTCGATGAGAAACCCCAGATGCAGGCCCTGGCCCGTACCCAGGCCGGCCTGCCCGCGACCATGTCCGCCATGGCACCCTCTCCCTGAGGGCCGCCCTGGACCTGGACATCGGCCGCATCTACTATGCCTGTGCCGCCCGCAACCGGCATCAGGAGTTCCTGGCCTTCCTGCGCCCGTTGGCCCGGCGTTTTCCCACCCGGCAGGTGCATCTGGTCCTGGACAACTACTCGCCCCACAAGCACCGCAAGGTGAAGGCCTGGCGGGAGGCCCATCCCCGCTTTCACTTCCACTTCATCCCTACCTATTCCTCTTGGCTGAACCGGGTCGAGTCTTGGTTCAGCACCCTGCAGCGCCAGGTCATGGACCGCGGCTCCTTCGACGATGTGGCCGACCTGCAGGCGACTCTGGGCCGCTATGTGCGGAGCCACAACCGCCGGGCCACGCCTCCCCGGTGGAAGGTCAAGGCCGATGCCATCCTGGCCCAGTTCGTCCAGATCCGCAGAACTTACGAAATGGTGCATTAGGTTGACAATTGTTGCCAACCATAGTAGGGTTTATGTACTGCCCCTGTCGCTTCGTCGGCAGGGTCGAGACCGCCGTCAAGGCGGTCTCTGTCTTTGTCTGGGAGAGATCGATTGCTCACCAACGTTTACATAGACGGCTTCAATCTCTACTACCGCGCCCTCAAGGACACTCCCTTCCGATGGCTGGACCTGTGGCATCTGGCCGAGGTATTGTTCCCCCAAGACACTATCAACCGGGTCTGCTACTTCACGGCTCTCCTTAATGCCCGATCCAACAACCCCCTTCAACCCCGAAGGCAACTGGTGTACCTGAGAGCCTTGGAGACGCTGCCAGGCCTAGGGCGTGTGGACATTAGCGGGCAAAGGGGTTTTGCAGCCAATGGCGCACGGCCACGAACATCACGAGGCCCAGGTAGCTGGAAGCCGTCTTCTCGAAGCGCGTGGCCAGGCGGCGGCATTGCTTGAGCCAGCCGATGCCCCGTTCCACGACGTTGCGCTCCCGGTACCGTTCCCGGTCGTGTTCGATCGGCACCGTGCGGTGGCGCCGGCCTGGAATCACCGGTACGCCTCCCTGTTCGACAATGAAGTCCCGCAGGGGGTCGGCGTCGTAGGCCCGGTCAGCCATCACGTGGCCGGGATGCAGACCCTCCAACAGCGGCTGGGCCTGGGGCGTGTCGCCGGCCTGGCCCGGGGTCAGGCGCACGCGCAACAGCCGCCCGGCGGCCTCGACCAGGACGTGCAGCTTGGTGCCGAAGCCGCCTCGGCTGCGGCCCAGGGCCTGGGCCGCCGAACCGCCCGCTGCCCCAACCGCACTGACATGGCTGCGCACGTGGGAGGAGTCCAGGTGCACCTGCGCCAGGTCCGCCTGTGCGTCGGCCACGGCGGCCAGCATGCGCTCCCAGACCCCGTTTTGGCACCAGCGGCGGAAACGGCGAAAGACGCTGTTCCAGTGGCCGAAGCGGGCCGGCAGGTCCCGCCAGGGGATGCCCGTGCGCACCAGGTACACAACCCCGTTCAGGAAGAGGCGGAGGTGGTCGGGGTGGCCGGTGCGGACCTGAGGATCCCGGCGCAAGTGACGGTACATGGCCTGGAATTCGACGTTGCGCAGCGTGTGGCGGGACATGGCGGGGGCTCCGTGAAGCGGGAATTCAACAGGCCCGTGATGATAATTTGCCGGTCCCGCGGCCACTGGATGCCTTGTGTCCACACGCCCTAGAAATCCATTACGGCAAGTTCCGGTCCGGCACCAAGCGCCGTCCGTTGGCTGAACCTGCACCGGGACTGCCAACCAGTATGCTGTTCCGGGACTCGGAGGAGAAGGGATCGGACGTGAAGCGTCTCTGGAAGAACCACCTACGGCAAAGCCAGCTTCCCGACACCCTGACCGACGAGGTTGGTGTCATCGCCAAACCCACCGGTTGGTGAACCAATCGAGAGGCTAGGCAGTGGTGCGGCCGGAAAATCGTCATCAGGCAAGAGAGCGACTCTGGCATAGAAAACAATAGTCCTCGCGGAACTGCATGCCCAAGATGCGGCACAGGCCACTTTTGATGGGGGCTTATATCGATAAGTTGACAACGTCAACCACCGATCTTGTTCGCGGGTCGTCGGGGTCCCTCACGGGATCGCCCCTCGCCGCGCAGCAGCCCCTTGCCCGCGGGCCGTGGTCGGGCACGTGCGGAAGCCCCGCGCGCGCCAGGATGTTGATCGCCGCATTGTGGTCGGCGTTCAGGCGGAAGCCACAGGCCCCGCACCGGAAGACCGCCTGCGACGGCCGGTTTGACTTGTCCGTGTACCCGCACCGGCTGCAGGCTTGCGACGTGTAGGCCGGATCGACCTTCACCAGTTCGCCCGCCTTGTAGGCCAGCTTGCGCTCGAGGCCACCCCAGCCGCTCGCCAGGATCTCGCGGTTCAGGCCGGCCTTCTGTGCAACCTGGCTGCCGGGGGCCTCCTCCGTCCCCTTGGCCGAGGCCGTCATGGCCTTGGTGTGCAGGTCCTCAACCACGACCGTGTGGGCCGTGTCCGCCAGCTTGCGACTGGTTTGGTGGGTGGCGTCGTCGCGCTTGCGGGCGCGCTGCCTGTGCAGTTTTTGCAACCGGCCGTTGATGCGTCGCCCCCGGTTCGACTTGCGCTTGCCGCGCGACTTGGGCCCCCAGCCCTGCTTGCGGCCGAGTTCGCGTTGCAGGCGTTTGATCTGTGCGTCCGTGCGGTCCGTGTCCGGCATGGCATGGACCTTGCCGTCGCTGTCCGTCGCCTGCCCCACATTGCGATCCAACCCCAGGGCACCGTCCGGCGCGGGTTGCACCACGTCCGCATGGTCCGCAGGCACCTCGAAGCAGATGTACGCGTACCACTTGGGATGGGCGCCGTGTGCCTCCCGACGCACCCGCACCGTCAGGGGCTTGCAGTCCGCGTACAGACGCAACGGCCCCAGGCGCAGCCACCCGACCTTGGGCACGCGCAAGCGACCGTCCCGGATGGACACGCCGTCCGGGAGGCCAAACGACGGTTCGCCGCGGAACCGCGACTTGAAACGCGGATGCGCAAGGGGCTTGCCGTCCGACTTGCGCACCGGCAACTCTTCGCCGCGGTCCGCAAACTCGGCCTGGACCCTGAAGTAGTGTGCGAACGCCAGCGACAGATCCTTGCCGGCGTTGCGCAGCACCTTGTACGGGTACTCCCGCAGCCAGGCCAGTTCGGGATCGTCCCACAGGTCCCTGAAGCGTTGGCTGAACGTGAAGTACGCGGTGGACGGCGCAGACCCCATGGCCTGGCGCTGGGCCCGGCCCCATTCGGTTGTGCGGCCGCGGACTTCCGGCCAGTTCAGGGCGGGCACATGCAACGCCCGCCACATGGCATACAGGCGGTTCTGATCGCCCAGCAGCCGGTTGTGGACGAACCGGCATGCCCCCGCCGTGCCCGCCAGCCGGTTTCCGGTCTCGGCATCGCCGGGATACAGGCGCACGCGCAAGACGCGGTGTACCGTCGGGGCTGGTTCGGTTGTAGAATGGGGAACGCTGGTCATGGTGTTCATACCACCGTGTCCGGTTGAAGGTCGGGCGGCAAATCCCGGCCTTCGTTCTTGGAACCAGTGTAGCACCTTGGCGCGACCAGGTGGCTTCCGTCAGACCCACTCTGTCAACTTAGCGATATAAGCCCCTTTTGATGCCCTTGCGCAACGCGGATCGATCCTGGACTGGCAGGTACATGGCTCATCCCGTATCCCAACACTGGGGCTGCATGCATCGCGCGTGGCGCACGGATTGCGGCAACGGCGGTGACAGTGAGGGTTGACGGCTGGGACAGCAAAGTACTGCCGGCCAAGTCTGCGCTACAACTGGACGGGGGATGCTGATCGTCTGCAGGGCCGGATTGGTTCAAGGTCCCTGTCGCCCACCGTCACTCATTGGCAGGGGAACCCGTTGACGACGCGCCGTTCACACTTGGGCGGATGCTGGCCCAACAAAAAAGCCGCAACCGGGAAATGGTGCGTAACCATCCTCCCGACTGCGGCCCTCAAGCCATATACGGTGTTGCCTGTCAGGCAACGGCCTCCATGGACTTCGGCACCATGCCGGTGGCCTCGGCAACGAGCCTCACGAGCTCGCCTTCCTCGGCGTGGCGGCCTGTCTCGGCCTTGGAGTAGATCAGATCGTCGTCCACCACAACTTCAAACCGGCCGCCTCCGGAGGCGATCAGCTTCATGGACTCAATCCCAGACTTGAACTCGGTGAAGAGGTCTTCTGCCGCACGGGCAGCCATGGGTGAGTAGTTTCATTGCAGGCAGAATTCGATCGATACCTTGACAGCTCTGTCGCTCATGACAGTTCTCCCGGATGGTGAACCAACTGCCCTATAGGTTAACGGCAAACCGTCTTCTTGGCAAGCCCGGTTTGTGCCGGGCATCGGCAAAGGTTGCTTGGTACCGGGTGATACGGGCGGCAAATTCCGTGATCATGCCCTTCCATCCGGGACCGGAAACAACGGACTTCCCCCGAGGTCGCCGGACATGCAGCAACGGATCCTGGCTGACTACCGGACCGTCTTGGTTATGTTTGTGTCAGAACGTATCAACCCGCACGCTGCGCCGCAGGTTGACGCTCTGCGTCAGGCCGATGGCAAACATGGTCGAAACTAGGCTGCTGCCCCCGGAACTCACCAGCGGCAGGGTCATTCCCGTCACCGGCATGAGCCGGACGTTCATGCCGACATTGACGAACATCTGGAACAGAATCAGCGCCGCCACACCCCCCACCAGCAACCGTCCAAAGGCATCCTCGGCCAACTCCATGGTGCGCACCAGCCGCCACAGCAGGAACCCGAACACCAACAGCAGGGCGCAGCTGCCGACAAACCCGAATTCCTCCGCCACCACGCTGAAGATGAAGTCCGTGTGGCGCACCCGCAGGTAGAACAGTTGGCTCTGGGTGCCCTCCAGCCAGCCCCTGCCGAACAGACCGCCGTTGCCCACGCTGATAAGGGCCTGGTCGACGTTGAAGACATCATCCAGGTTGCGGGTGGCCGTCGGATTCAAAAACAGGTCGATGCGGTCGAGCATGTAGTCCTGCAGAGTTCCGTAGGCCAGGAACAGAACCGCCAAGGCCAGGCTGGACAAAACCAGAAAGTGGGCGGACGTGACTCCGGAGATCAGGATCATGGCGCCAATGATGAACAGCATGGTCACGACCATGCCCAGATCGGGCTGCCGATAGACCAGCAGCAGAGGCGGGACCAACGCCACCAGTGCCAAGAGCAGGATACTGAGGCGCTTATCCTCGGAGTAGTAGCGACTGAGGTACCAGGCCACCACTACAATCAATACGAATTTGCCGGCCTCCGTTGGCTGGATCACCGTATTGCCCACCCTTAACCATCGCACCGCGAAGTTCTGCTCAGTCCCGAACAGCTCCACCAGCACGAGCACGCCCAGCAAAAAGCAGTAGCCGGGCCATCCGGCCAGCCGCAGAAGCCGGTAGTCGAGCAGCGTACCCATGAAAAACGCAACGATGCCAATCACAAGAAAGGCGATTTGCGCCGTCCAGCGATTCTGGATCACCGGGTCGATAACGCCGCGGGTGGCACTGAAAATCATGGCAATCCCGAAGATGGCCAAGGCCAGGCACGCGGCCAACAGCCACCAGTCGAAGTGAACCAGCGCCAGTCCGCGCCGGGACACGCCTGCGGTTCGGGACGCACTCGTGAACAGCATGACTCTATCCGGTGCCCGTCTCCAGACTGCCCAGACCCTTGATGGTGAACCACGCGTCCAGGATGGCGGTGCCCACGGGCACGGCGGCCGCCGAGCCCTCGCCCCCGTCGTAGACAAACGCCATCACGGCGATCTCGGGATTGTTGAACGGAGCAAAGGCCAGGTAGGAGGCGTGGGTCGGCAGATTGCCCTCTTCGTCCCGGCGGCAATCCTCCAGGGCGGGATCATATTCGCAGAACTCCGCCGTGCCCGTCTTGCCAGCCACGATCACGCCCTCGATCCGGCCCCGTGTCGCCGTGCCTTCCACCGAGTTGACGGCATCGCGCATGCCCAGCCGAATCGTGTCCAGGGTAACGCGGTCCAGGCCCACGTCGCGGATGGGCCTGGACTCGAACTCCTGCGTGCGTCCGGTGGAGGGATCCGTGATCTGCAGCACTACCTGCGGCTGGTAAAGGATGCCGCCGTTGGCAACCGGCACCAGACTTTGCAGGACCTGCATGGGGGTGGCAAGCAGGTAGCCTTGGCCAATCGCCATGTTGTAACTGTCCCCCTGCACCCAGCTGGATGCCCAGTTGACACGCTTCCACTGATCGTCCGGGACCGGAAAACGAACCTCCCCCGGCAAATCGATGCCGGTTTCCGAACCGTAGCCGAAGACGCGGGCCCACCGCGCCAGTTCCTCCTGTGTCAGACCGATGAACCTCTGCGGATATCCGCCCCCCACATGGTAGAAGTAGATGTCGTTGGACACCGCAATTGCTTCGCGCAGGGTCAAGGGACCGTGGTTGAAGTCCCGATGGTGGTTCCAGGAAACGAACTCCTGGGCCTGGGACGGATCATCCGGAAAGAACTTGCTCGGCAGATAAATCGGCCCTCCGTCCACGATGACGGTACGGGGCGTAATGACTCCTTCCGCCATGCCGGCCGAGGCCGTCACAATCTTGAAGGTCGAGCCCGGCGGATAAAGCCCGCCGATCGCGTAGTTGATCAGCGGCTTGCGTTCGTCCTCGATGATGCGCGTGTAGGCCTCGCCCAGGCCTTCCGAGAAGATGTTGTTGTCGAACGACGGCAGGCTCACCATGCCCAGGAGCTGGCCCGAGCGCGGATCGACCGCAATGGCCACCCCGCTGACAGCATCCTGGGCGGTCAGCATTTCCTGCAGGGCCAAGTACATTGTCCGTTGCAACTGGATATCCACCGTCAGAATGATGTCCTGGCCGAGTTGCGGCGCCACCTCGTCGATGGTGCGCCCCACGCGCCCGAAGATGTCCGCCTCAACCGTGCGCTGGCCCGGCGTGCCGCGGAGGATGTCCTGATATTCGGCCTCGACACCCGACAGTCCGACCAGTTCTGCCGGCGACCGATAGCCCCGCTCCCGGAAGTCTTCCGCCAGCGATGAGGGAATCGGCCCCATGAAGCCAAGGATGTGGCTGATCAGTTCCCCGTAAACATACTCCCGCACGGACACGTCCAGGATGCGGCTGCCCGGATACCGGAACGACTGCTCCGAAATCGTGAAGGCGGCTTCCCGGCTGAGACCGGTCAGGATCGGGAACGGTTCGGAGGAATTGCCCTGTTGGCGGGTCTGGGCCAAATTCTGAATCAGGAAGGCCAGACCCTCGATCGGAAGCGGCTGGTTCAGATTGGGCATGCTGACCATGCTCGCGGCGGCCGCTCCCTCCTCGAGCGGAGCACTCTCGGCAGCCGTCTCATCGACAACACCAATCTGGATCAGCAGGTCGAAGAACTCGTGATAGGGAATCTCGAATACGGAAAAGGGCACTTTGTTGTCGATCAGGATTTGCCTGTAGTCAAACCACCCCAGACTCTGATGCAGATTGCGCTGCATGTCGAGCACGGCGTCACGGTCGAGGTTGGGTCCCAGGGACTCGAGGATGTGCAGAATCGCCTCGTACTCTTCATCGGCCTCCGTGTCCAAGTCGTCGTCCGGCAGTTCCTCCGGCACGATGGCCAGCTGGTAGCTGGGACGGTTGCGCGCCAGCAGTTCGCCGTTCCGGTCGAAGATGAGGCCGCGCGCGGCCGGAATCTCGATCGTGCGCAACCGGTTGGCGTCCGCTTGGGCGGCCCTTGTTTCGTGCTGACGCACCTGCAGCTGGTACAGACGCCCCATCAGCAGCCCCAACAGAACAATCAGGGCCAACCGGACCCCGATTCGAACAGACCGGCCGGACCCGTCGGGATATCCGGCCGGTGGAGAACTAAACACCGCCTTCGGCTCCCAGGTCCGGTGTGCGGGACAGGCGCCCGTACAGCCAGGGCGTCAGCAACAGCATGGCCGCAACCTGGTACAGCGGCTGGATGCCCCAGTAGTCCGGCAGGCTGGTCAGCGTCCGCAGCGAGCCGGCGGCCACGGCCTGTCCCACCCAGTACACGGCGGCATAGATCAGGGCGCCCAGGATGCCCACCCCCACGGGAACCAGCACCTGCGTGGGTTGTACGGCGCGCCTGCCGATGCCGGTGATGAAGGAGGACAGGATCAGGGCCAGGCTGGAAATCCCCAGGGTGGTAAGCGCCAGGAAATCCAGCCAGAATCCACCCGTGAACGCAACAATCAGGGCTTCCCGGCGTCCCCGCAGCAGGGTCCAGAGCAGGACGGTCAGAAGCACCAGGTTCGGTTTGATGCCGAAGAGAGCCACACGGGTGCCCACCGTGGCCTGCAACATGACCAGCAGGGCCAGCGCCGGAACAGCCAACAGAACCAGGAAAGTATTCGTGCGTTGCTGTTGCATGCAGCGTCCTCCGGCAGGTCAGGGCGGATCCGAACCGTTGTCCCCGGATCCTCCGTTCGCGCCGTTTCCCTCCAACTCGAAACCGGTCAGAACCATTACGGACTCCAATCGTCGGAAGTCGACAGCCGGATCGATGGCGGCACGCACCCCGGAGGTTCCGCTGGCCGGTACAAGCTCCCGGACAACACCGATCGGAATGCCCTGGGGCAGCGTTCCGCCCATACGGGATGTTACAGCCAATTCACTCGGGATAATGGGATCGGCGTCCGTAATGAAGACCATTTCCAAGCCTCCGCCGGCCACCCCCTCGATCTGTCCGCTCACCCGGCTGTTTTGCAGCAGGGCACTGACCGAACTCCTCTGGTCCAACAACAACAGGATCCGGGCCGTGCGGTCGGTGACGGTGCTCACGCGCCCCACCAGTCCCACCGGCGTAATGACCGGCATGCCAACGGCCAGCCCCCGGTTGCGGCCGGCATCAATGACCAGGCTCTCCTGCGCATCCTGCGGATCGAACCCGAGCACCCGTCCTATGACATGCGCTCCCTGGAAGGTGAATCGGGGATTGGCCGTGCCGTACGCCAGTTGTTCGCGCAGACGCTCGTTCTCCGCCAGCGCCTCCCGGAGAACGGCATTCTCGGCAGACAGGATCTCGTTGGCCGCCGCCAACGTCCCCGCTTCGGCGAGTGCGGCCCGGTTCCGCCGTGCTTCAACCAGCGAATCCGCGAAGCGGCTGGTCTCCACCATCATCCGCCACTGCACCGGCGACGCGACCCGCGTCAGCACCGCGCGGATACCCTGAAACTGACCCGACCGCTGCATGGCGAACAGCAGGAACGAAGCCAGCACCAGGATCAGCAGCCGTACTCCCAGGTCGCCGAAAATCCCCGGGCGCGTCGTGTCTCGCATCGTCAGGCGGCCTGCCTCAGGTGCATGGGAAAACCCGGGCGATCAGCGCAAACCCCGCCGCTGGACCCCGGTCAGGGTATCCCGGTAGTAGTCCGGCCGTTCCAGGACCATGCCGGTCCCCACAGCCACCGAGGTAAGCGGGTTCTCCGCCACGTAGACATTGATGTGCGACTCGTCCTGGATGCGCTGGGCCAGTCCCTGCAGCAGCGCGCCTCCACCGGCCAGCACAATCCCGTACTCCATCAGGTCGGCCATCAGTTCGGGCGGGGTTTCGTCCAGCGTTCCGCGCACCGCCTCCACAATGACCTCCAGCGACCCGGACAGTGCCTCCCTGACCTCGATGGAGCTGACTTCCGTTGCCTCCGGCAGGCCCGTGATCAGATTGCGACCGCGCAGGAACACCGTCCGCTCCTGTTCCATGGGGTACGCGGACCCGATCTCCACCTTGCAACGCTCCGCCATCCGTTCACCAATCAACAGGTTGTACTTCTGCCGGGCGAAGTTGATGATGTCCTCGTTCATTTCATCGCCGGCCACCCGGATGGACCGGGAAACAACGATGCCGCCCAGGGAGATCACCGCGACTTCGGTGGTGCCGCCCCCGATGTCCACAATCATGGATCCGATCGACTCGGCCACCGGCAGACCGGCGCCGATGGCCGCCGCCAACGGCTCCTCCACCAGTTGCACCTCCCTGGCCCCCGCGCGCAGCACGGCCTCCCTGACGGCCCGGGTCTCCACCTCCGTGACGCCGGAGGGAATGCCGATGACCACCCTCGGCCTGGCGCCGCCGAGGATGCGATTGCCGTGCACCTTGCCGATGAAATGGTGGATCATCTTCTCCGTGACATCGAAGTCCGAGATGACCCCGTCCTGCAATGGCCGCACCGCCATGATGTGGGCCGGCGTGCGCCCCACCATCTCGCGCGCCTCGCGCCCGATGGCACGCACCCGGTTGCGGCGATGACCGGATCGGTCAATGGCCACCACGGATGGCTCCTCGATTACGATCCCTTCGCGAATGACATGGACCAGCGTGTTCGCTGTTCCGAGATCGATGCCTATGTCAAACGAGAATAGACCCAGGAACCAATCGATTGGGTTGAACACCCAACGGTCTCCCTATGCTGCGGTGGAATGGTTGTGACGTAGTGGCGGTCGGGGTGGGAACCGAGGTGCGGCGTGCGCCGCCCCTGGCCCTCGTGCCGTCCGGCACCAACTGTGTTGATGCCGTTTCCAACGAACACAACCGGATCGGACACCGAGCCCCCCAGGCAGGCGGACCAGGACTTGGCGGCCCTGATTCTACAAAATCGCCGGCCTTCTGCACACAGCGCCGTCCACCGCGGTGGATTGGGGCACCATATGCTCTGCTGTTCCGGACCAGGCCCGGCACCGACGGGTCGGCCAAGCCATGACACCAACTGCTTCCCTGCACCACCGCCTCGACTGCTTGGCGGATGCGATGGCCCGCAGCATGACGGGCCGGGGGGATCGCAGCCCCGCCGTGGTATTGGCCGCGGTGAGCGGCGGAGCGGACAGCACATTCCTGCTCCGCATGCTGCACCGGGCCCTTCAGGATACCGCCTGCACCGTCCACGTATGTCACGTGGATCACGGATACCGGCCAGATTCCGCCGCCGAGGCCGCATCGGTCAAGTCGCTGGCCGCACGCCTGAATCTGCCATTCCACGGGTTGGAACTGACGGATCCCGACCGGACGCCCTCCCGCAACCGGCAGGCCCGGTGGCGGGAGGGCCGCTACCGGCTGCTGACCGAGACCGCCCGGCGGTTGGCCGCTCCCGGCCAGACCGCAGTGATCGCAACCGGACACCATGCCGGCGACCAGGTGGAAACGCTGTTGATGAATCTGATCCGCGGCACCCACCTGTCCGGCCTGCGCGGCATGGAAGAGTGGAGTTCCCCGGCAGCCCAATTCCGGCAAACCGATGTCGAAGTCCTGCTCTGGCGGCCGCTGCTGGCATGGACACCCGATGACATCCGATCCTGTCTGGAGGCCTGGAACGAGAGGTGGGAGGAGGATCGGTCCAACCTGGACGAGAGCCATCTGCGCAATCGCGTGCGGCACCGAGTGGTGCCCCAATTGGCCGCCTTGCGCACCGACACGGTCGGCTTCCTGGCAAACCAGATGGAATTGTGGCGTCCGGACATCCAGGCCTTGGAACGGATCCACGCGGACAACCTGGCCCGGTTCGAACTGTTCCTGCCACAGCCGAACATGCCGCGCGCCGACCAATCGGTGATCCTGCGCCTCGCTCCTCTGCGGGATGCCCCGCCATGGCAGCAGCGCGGCATGCTGGCACAGGCTGTCACCCGCCTGCACCACAACCGGCAACTCTCCGCCGCCCGTTTGGACGAGTTGTGTCGGCAACTGAAGACCGTCGACGGGGCCCGCGGCCCGCGGCCGTGGTTCGGGGACCTGTGCTGGTCCGTGTGGCATCGCCCCCCGGCGCGGGTGTTCGACCTGCCCACCAGCCAGGATCTGCTCTCGCTTCACAGACGCGGCTCCATGCCCTTCCCGGTCAATGTCCCGCGCCTGCCGCCCGCTTGGCGCCATGCTCCCATACCCCTGGCCGGAGCGGACCTGCAACTGCCGGGCTGGACGCTTTCGGCCACGCCTTGCGAACATCCCCCGTCGATGTCCCAAATGCGCGACGATCCCCACCCGTGGATTGTCTACCTGGATCTGACAAGCCTGGAGGCCCATGGCAACAGCATCCGCTTGGAACCGGCCATTCCGCAGTTAAGGTTGCAACCCGTCGGCATGCAGGCAGGCAGAAAGCAAATCCGCCACATCCTGCGGGACAACAGGATTCATGTTTCGCTGCGGGCCGACTGGCCTGTCGTGTACGCGGAAGGCGGCAATCCGGTCTGGGTCTGCGGACTGCGCCACGCCGCAGCCTACGCCGTACGTGAACCGGGCCGACCGGTGCTCCGGTTGCGCTGGCACCCACACCCATAGGACGACGATCTGTTGCTTTCCGACCTCCGCACCCTGTCATCCCGGCTCAAGTCGGGCCTGCAGCAGCCGTTGCCGGGTCGGCCCGCGCAGCAAACCATGGCTCCCGCTCCCCGGCGCAACAACCCGGATCGCCAGCGGAGGCCCCTGCGCCAGGCAGGAGTGCTGTTCCTGTTCTATGCCAGGGAGGGCCACATGTACCTGCCGTTCATCGAACGGCCCCGGTACGACGGACCGCACAGCGGGCAAATCGCCCTGCCCGGCGGCAAACGGGAAATCGGCGATCCGGACCTTGCGGCCACCGCCGTGAGGGAGACCGGGGAGGAAATCGGAGTTCCCGGCTCGTGCATCCAGGTCCTGGGCCAACTGACCCCGGTCTACATCCCCAACAGCCACTACCTGGTCACTCCCAGTGTGGGCCTGATGTCGGCCGCGCCGGCGTTTCGCCCGGACCCGGCCGAGGTCAAGGCGGTATTGGAATGTCCGTTGGCCCTGCTGCTCGATCCCGCATGCCGCAAACGGGAAATTTGGAACTTCGGGGACCTTGACGTCGACGTGCCCTTTTTCCAGGTGGGGGAGCACCCTGTCTGGGGGGCCACCGCCATGATGCTGGCGGAACTGCTCGAGGTGCTCCGGCGGACGGAGGCGAAGGCGGGGTAAAATCCTGAATCAACCAGGCCAAGTCCTAGAATAGGGCGGGGTCCCCGCGGCCGGATTGATCCGGCCGGGGCTTGTTGTCTCCGGTCCCAGCAAAGACGTTGAAGCCCAAGCACCGATGACCACCAGCGCCGACCTGGAATTCCTGGACAGGATCGAACCCCTGTTTTCCACCGAGCAAATCCAGGACCGGGTCAAGTCCATGGCGGAGGAGCTCTCCGAGTATTTCGGCGACAAGGAGCTGGTGCTGGTGGTGGTCCTGCGCGGCAGCCTCGTGTTTGCCGTGGACCTCCTGAGATACATGACGATCTACCCGGAGGTCGAGTTCCTGTCCGCCAGCAGCTACGGCAACAACCTGCGGCCAGGCAACACGGTGGAAATCTACATGCGCCCCGATCTGGATTTGGAGGGCAAGGAACTGCTGGTTGTCGAAGACATCGTGGACACCGGCCAAACCCTGCGCCAGATTGCGGCTCGCCTGGACACCATGAACCCGGCCTCGGTGCGCTACATCTCCATGCTCTACAAGCGCCTGCCGAACCAGGCAAACTGGCCGGTGGATTGGTTTGGCTTTGAGATTCCGGACCTCTTTGTCATCGGCTACGGTCTGGACTACCGGCAGAAATACCGCAATCTCCCCTGGATAGGCCATCTGCCCCATTAGCGTTGCCTTCGTGGCGACAGCCGCCGCGGGAGGTCTCGACCGACCGATCGATTGTCGTCATCGCCGAACCATGCCTGGTGCCATGTCTGCCCGAACGCTCCTTCCCACCAAATCGGTCGCGGCCGCCCTGCTGGCCGTGCTCCTGCTGGCCTGGCTCCTGCCCGGGCTGGCCCCCCGAACCCATGCCCACAACGACGAACACTGGCTGCTCGTGCCGGGCGAGGATCGCCCCGTGGGCGAAACCGCCGACCGCCACAATGTGCCGGCAACACTCGTGGCCCATATCAACGGCCTGTCGCCAACCACCGTTCTGTCGGGTCAACACCTGTTGATCGTTCCGCTGCCGGGAGCCGCAGCGATTGTCGACACCTTTGTGCCGATGACCATCAAGCCCGCCTTTCCCGGGCAGACCCTGGCGATGTTGGCCGAGGCCCACGGCATTCCGGTCGACTGGCTGTCCGCAGCCAACAGCATCGCGCAGGACCAGCGCCTGTTCCCCGGGCAGCCGATGTTTCTGCCCGACCTGGCCGATCCGCGCAAACCCCATGCCTTGGGGCAAGTCACGGTGGAGTACCTCAGCCCGTACATCGGCGCGGGCCAAACCGGATACCTTTTGCTCTCGTCCAATCCCGGCATTCAACCCTCCGCCCATTTGGACGACACGCAACTCCACCTGACCCAGGTTCCGCATCCGCAGGCCAAGGCTCAACAACAATTCCACTACAGTCCGATCCCCATTGATCCCCTGACCGAGTCGGGTCCGGTGACGGTAACCATCTCCTACCTGTCGCAGTCCGGTGTCCGAGTGGCCGGGAAACTCCGGCTTGAAGTGTTTCAGCCGGGCCCCTGGCGACAAGAGACCATTGTCGTGGACAGAGTGGTTGCGGCCCGGCTGTCGGTGGAGGCCCTGCAGGAAGAGACCAATCTCTTGACCGCAATCTGGAACCGAAGCAACCTGCCCCGCCAGTGGTCCGACGAACTCTGGCAACGTCCCATCTCGGAGGGATACCCGACCACATCCGTCTTTGGTTCCCGCCGCGAATACCGCTCCCCCGTGCCCATACACGCGACCTTTCACACAGGCTGGGACTGGTACGCTCCTGTCGGTGAGCCGGTCACCGCCCCCCTGCCGGGGACTGTCGCCCTGGCTCAAGACCTCGTCACCAAGGGCCTGGCGGTTGTCCTGGACCATGGTCAAGGTGTCTTGTCCGGCTACTGGCACCTGAGCGAAATCTCGGTGGAGGAAGGGGACTTCGTCGAAACCGGCGACTTGGTGGGGCTGGTTGGGAGTTCGGGAATGAGCTCGGGTCCGCACCTGCACTGGGAAGTGCGCATCCACGGTGTTCCCGTCAACCCGCTGCAGTTCCTGTACGGCTCCCTACTCCCGCCGGAAACACCGGAATAGCGCAGCGGCACCATGGCGCCGGTGGCACAAGCCGCCTGCCCCATCCCGAAGCCATGTGAACCGCGGCGTTGCGGTCCAGGGGCACATCAAGAGGATGGGTGTGTATGCGTTGACAGGGTTGCGCGGGATGCGGGTGCCCATGCCGCCTGCAACATCCGCGCGCGGCTGAACAACGGCAGGAGCGCGTTGTTCACGTTCTGCCGGGAAGTCAAGGCCCTGCTCGCGGAAAGAACCCCGCCCGAGATGGGGGCACCTCCCACACATGCCGCATCGTGACCGCCGAAGGACAATTCGTCTGCGCCGGCTTCCAAATCGGTGAACACGATCGGGTCCGGGACGCCTTTGCCGCCAGCTTGACTACCGATCTGTGGCGAGGCCTGACCTTCCCCGTTGACAAGGGTATTTCCTGGGTGAGTCAAGTATGTGTTCCGGTCTGGCAGGGATGGTCCGGAGCAGGGGAGGGCCTGGAGTCAGCATCGGTCCGGGTCGGGACGGCCCTCCGGGCCCGTGTGGACAGGGGCAGCCAGACCGCAGGGGCACGGCCGCGGGGGACGAGAGACAGCGCAGGCCGTCGGCCAAGTCGGGGCCCGGCACCGGGGTCAGCCAGACCCGGACCCAGAGGCAGTTGCGGGCCAGCAGGCTCCGCAGGCAGGACCAGCAGGTGCCGGGCCCCGCGTACGGGGTCCCACCGGCGCGTGCGGTGCCATTGCCAACCGCCCCGCTGGAGGCTCCGGAAGCCCTGTTCGATCCAGTGACGACAGGCACAGGGCCAACCTCGATCCGGTCCGGCGGGGTGTCGGTCAGCAGGAGCCAAGGGTCCTCATGACCCCGGGCATGGAACACGATCAGGGTGCCAGGCAGGGGCTTCTCCCCGGAAGCCGCGCCCGGTCCGCCTCCTCCGACTGCGACCACACCGGCACCCGCCGGTCGATCCGGTCCCCGCGCGCGCCTCGACGCCCGCCGCCACCGCGCGGCCCAACCGCGACAGCCAGGCCGTCTAATCCGAGCTGGCGTTGTTGATCCGGCCGGCCGCCTTGTCGTCCCGAATCTGCGCTCCCACCGCGTTCGACAGCCGCAGGCGAAAGACCTCCCGCCCCTCGTCGACCCGGTCGTCCAGAATCGCCACCCGCACCGTCTTGGCCGTCTCGCCCGGCGCGAACGTCAAGGTCCCCGACGCGGCCTCGTAGTCCGTACCCGCAGTCGCCGTCTCGTCCGCCGTCGCGTAGTCCACCGTCACCGTCACCGACGCCGGGCGGGTCAGCGTCACCGCGAAGTCGATCGCCGCGTCGCGCCCCTCGCGGGCACGACCGCCGGCCACCTTCAACCCGACCGGACCCGGGACCGTGGCCGTCACCGTGTTCGACAACGACCGTATGTCCGGCGTGCACACCGCTCCCGGCGCGTCGCAGTCCCGACCACCCGCCAGCGTCACCTCAACCCCGCGCCACGAGTTCGGTTTCACCTCGACGCGCCACAACCCGCCCGCGACCTGCTCGACGCTGAGCACCCGGCCCCGCGTCACCTCGAACGACGACGCGCGCGGCGACTTGCTGAAGTTGCCCACCGTCTCGCTCAGCCGCACCAGGAAGCTGAACTTCCTCTTGCCGTTGTGCGCCGCCGGCACCTGCTCGAACGATGCCGTCAGCGAGGCTTCCGGGACGGGGTCCGGGGCGGGGTCCGAGCTCCCGCCGCTGAAGGTCTGCATCTGCATGCTGACCGCCGTCGTCGTGGCGGTGACCGCGTCGGACCACGCACCTTTGACGCCGAGCCTGTTCCGCGCCCGCGCCGTGAAGTTGTACGTCGTCGTGGATGTCCGGCGCGGGAACCCCGGCATCGTCACCGAGACACTGGTGGAACTGTCCTGGCACGTCAACGGGACAGGGCTGTAGTTCCAGGTGTATCTATCTGTCGAATCCGTACTGTTGACCGCGTGGAAGACGAAGTCCGTCACCAGTGCCTTGCCCGGCGACACGCATGTAATTTGGAAGCTCAGCGTCGTGTCGGTCGGTGCCATCGAGCCCGACGTAATGGGCGTCAGCGTCGGCTTGCCGGGCGGCGGGCCGAACGACCCCTCCCACACCAGACTCACCGTGACCGTCTGGCCATCGGTCCATGAGACGCCGGGAGTGGCGTAGACGTCCGAGCCTTGCACCGTCGTTACCGTAGCTATGGACTCGTATCTTTCTCCATCTATGTACAGGACAAATTCTTTTGGTTCAATGGCTGGGCTGAAACCTATCGTCGTCCTGCGTTGGCTGGAGACCGCGAAGTTCTCGACAGCGGTAACTGTGTACGTTATACCCTTGTATTGGAAACTCTGGTTGGAGATCGCAGCGGAGCAGTTTCCTATGTTCGCGGCGTTGTCGTTGCAACCCACGCGGGTGGTGCCGCTACTCGTCTGATCCGCCGTGAATGTGGCGGACCAAACGGTGTAGTGTTGCGCGGCGACCGGCGTGGCGGGAGCCAGCAGCAACACTCCGGCTAGGAGCAGGACGGCTAGGAGACTGCGGAAGAATAGGTGTTGGACGGTATCGGCCACCCCGATGGTGCGCCGGATCGGTGCTTCAGGGCCCGTGACAAATATATTTGTGCAAATATGTCCACATTGGGGGGGGGGAAGACATGGCCGGGCTGACCGTGAAGTCCATCCAGACTTGATGGGTATAAGCATCGCGTCAACCTTCCCATGTGTGCTCCTGCCAGGATCACCTGTCTTCCCGACATCGGTGGGACGGCGGCACCGGCTTTTTTGAGCGGCGCACTCGCCGCCCCGTTATTGTACAGGCACGAAATCACCGCAAACTGTTGTGATCTGGTTATCAAACGGGTTGTTTTCGAGACGATTTGGTGAAGTTGCGCGACTTCTTGATGTCGTGGACGATCGCGCGCAGGCTGTCGCTGCGTCCGCGACGCGTGCTCGGAGGCCGGGGCTTTCCGGGCATGCCGGTTCGCCCGAGCGAGCAGTTGAATCGTCGGCAGTGGTTCTCGTGGCGTCGGCGGCAGCGCCGACGGCGGTTCAGGCCGGGAACATCCTCGATGCGGCACACGCCAGGGCGTGGTCGGCTGGGCCCTGGGCTTGACAAGGGTATTCCCTGGGCGAGTTAAGTTATGTGTTCCGGCCTGGTAGGGATGGTCCGGAGCAAGGGGAGGGCCTGAAGTCAGCATCGGCCCGGATCGCAGATGCGGCCCTCCAGGCCCGTGTGGACAGGGGCAGCCAGACCGCAGGAACGCGGCCTCGGGGGGCAAGCTGTCGCACGGGGGGCCGGCTTCAGGCCGCCGGCCAAGTCGGGGACCGGCACCGGGGTCAGCCAGACCCGGCCCCAAAGATGGTTGCGAACCAGCAGGCTAAAGCGGTGCCGATCCGAGCAAAGGTGGCTACCGCCATCCCCTGCGGGAACTATTCGTCCCCTTCAGACGGTTCCTCATCGGCCTCGACGACGTCTTCGTCGACCACAGCCTCTTCAAGGACATCCTCGATTTCCTCCACGGCGGCACTGCGCGTCAGGCTGAAAATCACTTCGTCGGGCTCGTGCACGAAATCCACGTCCTCAATCGGCGTCAGATCCGAAATGGTGATGTTGTTGTCCATGGTCAACAGGGACAAGTCGACCGGCACCGATTGCGGAATCCGATCGGGGAAGGTCTCGATCGTGATCGTGTCCATGTTCTGCATGATGATCAGATCGGAGGAGATGGCCGAGTCCGGCTCGCCTTCCGCCACGATCGGAATCTGCAGGGTCTGCTTTTCGTCCATCTGCAACGCGTAGGCATCCACATGCAGGATGTGGTGTCTGACCGGATGGCGCTGCACCTCGCGCAACAGCACGAGCGTCGACTGGCCCTCGACCTGCATGTCAATGAGCTGGGACAGGCCGCTGGCCTGCACCACACTGTCGAGAGCCCGCGCATCCACCTGCAGCGCCGTGGCTTCGTGGGTCTTGCCGTACAGCACAATGGGGGTCTTGCCGGACGCGCGGAGCTTGTTCAGGCCGCGCCCCTTGGCAGCCCGGGGCTCCGCCTGGATGGTGATGTTGTCAGCCACGGTCACTGTTCCTCTCGTTTCACGCCTGTTCCAACAGTCCGGTCCGGCACCTGCGGACAGCGGAACAGTATACAAAGAGGGGACGGCAGCCGGAAAAACCGTCCCCCCGACACCTTGCTTTTTCGCCCTAAATCAGGACCCGAAACGTGTCGACATAGGCCACCACGGCGGCCACGTTGAAAGCCAGGAACAGCACGGCCACCAAGGCCGTGGCCGCGTCCCGCCACCGCCCCGCGCGGTTGCCCAGAACCTGTATGCCCCCGGCCATGATGCCCACCGTGATGATGCAGGCCGGGAAGGTATAGCGCGTGTCGGACAGGTGCAGGTCGTCCATCCACATGAACCGCGCAATCCACAGGTCGGCCCCAATCCAAATCAGAACCAGGCTGATGGCCAGAAAGCCGTAGGCGGTCAGCAGGCCCCGGTCGCGGTTCTCGGATGCGGGGTCCTGAAGCAGGAAACGGACATGGATGCCGCTGCCCACGATGCCCAGTGCAAACAGAATCAGCGTGAGGGGCCCCCAAAAACCGCCCGGAAGGTTGACACCGCCCCAGGCCAGGCGGTTGAACAGGTTGAGCAGCATGAAGCGGGGCTGCTGGACCCACAGGATGTCCCCGGACCACCGCAGGTCCAGCATGCGGTGCAGCACGGCCGACGGATTCCACTCCGCGACGTCCTGCACCGCCAGGTCGATCTGCTTCAGGAAGGTGGGCCAGGCCCGTTCCCCCGACGGATTGCGGACCAGGTTTTCCGCCGAACGATCCCCCCACTGGACGTACCGCCCGTCGCTGGTCGTGTACACCGGGACCTGATCGGTGTCGACCACGCCCTCCATCAGGACCATGCCGTCGTAGTAGACCTGGTTGATCGACTCCTGCGCCACCAAGGTATACGGCCACAGGAAGACGTACAGGATGACCGCCTCCTTGGGAACCCAGAACTTGCGGGTCACAAACTGGGGCTCCTGCGTTACCCGCACCGGCTCCTCGCTGCCGAGCACTTCGGTGAACATGAAGTTCGCGCCCTCGGCCACATAGGCAAAGCCCAGCAACGGGATCTCGACCGGTTCATCGGCCCAGACCCAGGCGCCGAAGTTCAGGAGGAACTCCGGATGCAGTACGACCCAGTCGTCGTTCAGCCGCTGGTAGATGGGTTCCGAACCCACAACCGCGGGAATGGCGTATTCACCGTGGACCGCGTGCTCGTGGGTGACCCGACCCGGTGTGTCGTTCAGCCAGCGCGTGACCCAGAAGGCAGCCTGGTCGAGCCTCAGGGTCAGCACGGCCAGGACCACCGCCGCCAACACGGACACCAGCCACAGCCAGCGCCAGCGCATGCCCAGGTTGTTCCAAAGTCCCATCACCACCGCCAGCGGCGCGAGGGGCAGGATAAACAACAGGGCCTGCTTGGCCGCCACGGTAAAGGCCAGGGCTGCCATGATCCACAGGGTATGCAGCAGGGTCATCCGGCGCGACAGACCGTGCACCGCGCCCCACAGAAACAGGGAGAAACCGGCGACGGCCACGATGTCGTTGTTGACCGCCGTGGCCAGGTCGGCCACCGGCGCCACCAGGACGACGCAGAGCGGCACCAGCCAGCGCAGCCGATTGCCGGGCCGGGTCAGCGACCGCATCAGTCCGATGCTGGACCAGACCACGATCAGCAGAAAGATGCCGGTCACGGCGCGGCCCGCCAGCAGCTGGGTCGTAATGTCGGCCTGCCGGAAAATCCGCAGGGGCCAACCCACCCAGTCGTAGTACATCCGGAACTCGACACTCTGGCTGTGGCCCAGGGTGTCGAGGCCGTGGGTGCGCAGATAGTTGGGCGCCGTCAGCTCGCGGTAGAAGGCGTTCTCCACCATGGAACCCAACGTCTCGCGGACCATGACGGGATCCAGGGGCGTGAACTCCGACGCCTGCTGCGCCGGCACCAGGTTGACCAGGGACCAGGCATGGCGGAAATGGGCCGGCTCGTCGAAGTGCTGCCAGGGCGGCACCACAACCTGGAACACGACCAGCTGCACGACCGTCAGGAGGGTCAGCAGCCACACCTGCAGCCAAAGCCAGCCGACGCGGCCGACCAGTCGGTTGTAACGGGGCTGAAGCGCGGAGGACATGCCGGTAGTTTAAGGCCGAAACGGGTCAAGGACCCGACGCAGGCCCTTCCCCGGGAGTGTCACGCTGGCTGCGCACATGGTCGGCCACGCGCTGCACCGTGTCCACCCAAACCCTGTCCGTATTCCGGGCCAGCCAGTCCACCAGTGTCTGCAGGGCCTGTTCCGTCACGGACAGGTGGCCTTCCTCGACCCCGTGAAACGTAAAAATGGCCCAGCGGTTGTCCTCCAGGGTTTCCTCGGCGATCGCCACCAGTTCGCTACCTTGCCGGAACTCCACCGGCAGCGAATTGAGATGGAACAAATCGCAGGTTGCAGGGTCGGCGGTCCGCTCGCCCCGGGTCCGCCCCGCCGTGCAGTATCGCGCCACCACGGGAACATAGCTCTGGTGGGCGGCGCCGGCGCCAATCCAGGTCTGATAGCAGGGATAGGCAAATGAAACCCGGCCCTGGTCGGGACAGAAGGCATGCAGCCGTTCGGCAGCCAGCGCAATGTCCTGCTCGATGTCCCACAGGGTCAACATCTCCAGCGGCCGGCGCGTGCCGTCGTCGCTCCAGCCAAACTGGTTGGAGCAGGGATGGGTGACGGTGTGGTTGCCCAGTTCGTGCCCGCAGGCCGCCACGGCGCGCCACGGCTCCAGCTCCCGTTCCCAGTCGTCGCGCGGATTGAGGTAGAAGGTGCCCTGGAAACCGGCGCGATCCAGCATGGGCACGGCCCGTGCCAACTGGGACGGCATGCCGTCGTCAAACGACAGCGATACCGCGGCCTGGCGGGTTTCCGGCCACGGAAACGTCGAGGTGGCAGTTGATGTCTGCATGTTTGCCAGCTAGTCCGAATGTGTGTGCCTGGACCAGAAAACCAGGTCTCCCGCCAGAACCTGTGGGGGAGACGCCAGGGAACCGACTTCCTGGATTCGGATCTCATTTTGCCCGGACGGGCCCTCCGCGGCAAAGGCAATCCAGCGGGAATCGGCGGACCACAGTGTATGGCTGCGGGCGTACTGGTCCGAAAAGTACAGGTACCGCTGCAGGAAATCCGGCGGGCTGTGGGCCGAGCCAACCTCCCTAATCCCGTCCTCGGACCAAATGCGCAGGTTGAAATCACCCGGCCGACCGGACAGGTCCCCTTCCCAGTACAACAGACGCTCCCCATCCGGCGACCAGAACGCGGCCATGACCGGCAGCGTGGTGATCTGTTCCAGCGTGGCCGATTCCAGTGAATAGAGGAACAGCGGCCCGAAGGCATTGACAGGCACCATGTCCGAAGTTTCAATCACGGCCAGGCGGTCGCCTGTCGGATCCGGGTAGACCGCCAGGTGCGCACCCTGATACCAGGTCACCACCTCTTCCTCCCTTGTGTCCAGATCGGCCCGAACCAGTGTGGCCACACCGTCCCGCAGATCGCCGTAGACGATCGACTCGCTGTCCGGCAGCCAGGCCGGAGAAGCGAATGCCGAACTGGAATCGGTAACGGGCTGCGGCTGCTCGGGCGAACCGGCCCACACGGTGGTGGCGTTCCTGTGCACCAGCATCCGTTCCCCGTCCGGCGCCCAGTCGTAGTAGAACGGGGCACCTACGTCGACGATGCGCGCCGTGCCGTCGCCGGAATCCCCCATGTCAATCACACTCATGGCCATTGTGGGCTGGCCATCCACCATCCAGTTGCCGAGCAGCGACAGCCTGGTGCCCTGCGGATTCCAGTACATGTAGAAGGGCGGAAACACCGTAGCCACGCGCAAGCGGACGGTGCCTGCGGTATCCGCCACCAGGACCTGTCCGGAAGCCCGCGTACCCTCAAGCTCCGACCGCACCCAGGCCAGTTCGGCGGCGGCCGGGGACCACACCGGTTGCCCATGGACCACCGTGGCGGAGGCGTCGTCCGTCAGTTGGACCCGCTCGCCCGTGGCCGGATCCACAACCGCCAGGTTGCCGTCGGCCTCCCGCACGACCAGCAGCTGGTGTCCGGTCAATCGTGCAGGCGGTATCGTGAACTTCGGCGGCGCAGGAACCGGCGGCAGGGACGTGCAGGCGGCCGCGGCCACAACCACGCACACCATCGCCAGGACGAACGGAACCACCCCGAGGCGTCCGTACATACTCATGTCCACTCCCTTGACCATCGGGTCGTTGTTGCCAACGCGGAATCGTCCTGGCAATTGCCCAACGGGTGCCGAGACCCCCTCTTACCGATCGGGGCAAGGGAGCCGGTTCCGCCCTGGCACCGCCAGATCCGACCGTCAGTTTGGACGAACTTCCCTTTCGCCGTACCCGTGATTCGCCATTCCTGTCCGGTACGGCCCGACTCGACCTCACTTCCCATGGGGATGTTGATGGAATATACCCTTGGCATGCATCCGCTGGTGCAGCCGATTGTAGGCCTGTTCCAAGACCAGGCGCATGGCCTGGAAGCGCTGCTCGTCCGGCCGTGTGGCAATGGTTTCCAGATAGGCCTGTGTGCCTTCAATCTGTGCCAACAGGGAGACCGCGGCCTCGTCGTTGAAGTGGGCCGAGCCTTCCAACGTAACCATGATGGCCGAAGAGTGGGCCGCGATGCGTTCGGGATCCTCGGTATAGGTTCCGCGCACCCGGACGGCGATCCAGGTTGACTCCGTGACCTGTACCGAGCAGGTGCCCTTCAAGGCGCGTCCGCCGTTGCCATCCTCGAGTTGGACGATTCTGCCGCCGACAATCACCTCCACCCGGTGAATCGGCACGCGGACCGACTCAACCTTCCACTCCACGGCCACCGTGCCGCCGGATGCCGGCAGACGAACCCTGGTCCCCGGCCTCTGCCCTTCCACCGCAACGTCCACCAGCGGCCCGATGGTCACGAAGGTGTCGCCGTCGCGGACGGCGTCCATCCAGTTCCCGTAGGTGAATTCCCGGGCTCCCAGGTTGGCGTAGGTCCGTACCCCGCCCAGCAGGGCGCTGGCCATCATCTTGTCCGAACCCCCAACCACCGGGATGTGGTACCCGAGGTTCAGGAAGCGGTACCAGTCGGCGATGCCGTACTTGCTGATCTGCTGGCTGTACGGATTCATCACCATCATTTCAATGCCGTGCACCAAACCCAGGACCACGTCGGCCGCCCGTTCGCCCTGGGGATTGGGGCCGTGGGGCGAAATGACCAGGCCGCCCTGCTCGATGCAGCGCCGGGACCACTGGGCCATGGTGACTTCCTGCGCATCGCCGATGGCGGACTCGTTGGGACCGCCCGTGCAAAGGGGATGGATCATCTCGCCCGAGTAACCCAGCAGCGAGACATGGCCGAGCACGTGCATGCGGTTTTCGGTACCAACCCGAACCAGATACTCGCCGTCGCCGCCGAAGTCGCGGGCACCCAAGGTGGTGGCACCGTCAAAGTCGGTGACATTGGAGAACATCTCCCCCCATTGGCTGGCCAGCAGGTTGACCACGTTCAGACCCTCGGCAGCACCTTCCAACAGAGCTGTGGTCGGACTTAGGAAATGGACGTGGGTATCGGCCGACACCCATCCCTGCTCGCGCCACCGGAGCACGCGATCCAGCTCAACGACCACCTCCTCGGTCTCCGGCCCGATGTCGAGGACTTCCCGGTGCGGCAGTGCTTCCAGCCCGTACACGGCTTCCAGGTATACGGGTCCCAGCGGCAGTTCGGCCTCGACATCCCCGTGCACGTAGGCGTACTGGTTGGCGCCGTTCACGAACTCCCCGTAGTTGTCCTCGAACCAGTTGCCATTGACCCGCCGGTGCCCTCCGCGCGGTGGTAGGTACTCGCCGTGGGCACCGTGCAAATGCAGACGGACGGCGATGGGCTGTCCGTTCTCCCTGAGGCGGAATCGCAGCTTCACCGGCCGGCTGGCCGGTTCGATTATCTGCAAGCCGGAGTCCGCATCGGAAACTTGCGCCAGGTCGGCCACCAGACTGTATCCCTCCTTGGTGGCCGCATACAGTCGAGCATCGGGATGGGCGGCATATTCGACCACGAGCTCGTCGGTGCTGACAGCCGGTTGCCGGTCGAATGGATCCGGCTTCCAGGATTCGGGGTCGTAGACGAGCACGGGACGGGCCGAGATGACCATGCCCATGTCCATGCCCAAACCCGGGACGTCCTCGGTCTCCGAGATGTCCAAGCCCGGTGGCAAGGGCACTCGCAGTTTGCGACGCGGCTCCCAGCGCAATGGGTTTTGTGCCGTTTGCACCAGCGACAAACCAAAGATGGCAGCCTCCTCACCGCGGCCCGTCAGCTCCAGCACGTCCAACGGCAAGTCCGGATGCGGATTGGGCATGGCGTATACCCACAGGTTTTCGCCCTCCTGTCCCGACTGCCTGCCCGAATTGTGGCGCACCTCTCCGTACCCGTAGCTGGTGCGGGGAGTGACACCCATGGCATAGGCTTCCATCATCGTCGGGTCCACGGTGTGCGGCCGGTGGGGAACCGCTTCGAAGGCACTGGCCCCCCAGCCAATCCGCAACTGCTGGATCGCAAACCTTCGACGAATGGGTTGTGCATGACGGGATCCGTCGGCATAGACCAGCGCGTATTCCGCTACCGGGTCGCCCACGGAATTGCCGTCCATTGAATCATCCGCAAATCCCGCCAGGTAGTTGGTTTTGATGTCCTCAACACAGTGCAGGAAGACCAGCCAGTTGGCGAGGGCACCATCCAGTGCGACTTTAACCGTGTTGGTCGTCAGGTGAATCACATCCGGGCCCGACGACGAAGCCCCGCCCAACAGAAACGGCAATCCCCAAAAGGCAACTTCGCCATATCCCGGATCCAAAGCCATTCCGGGGTGAAGTGCGGCCGGCAGGCCGGCGCGTGTGGCGTTGTAGGCAGCGGACAGGTCTACGGAGCGACCAAGCGGCGTTGAGGGGACTTGGGACATGCTTTACTTGCTCTGGAATTGGAATCGCCGGTACACCACGGTTCGCAGTTGGATTGCGAATCCGACGCGCCGGCCTCCGTGGAGGCCAGCCGGGGCGACCACGACAGAATCGGAATTGGCGGTCGATGAGGACTACAGTCTGGGGCTTATATCGATAAGTTGACAACGCCAACCCCCGATCCGGTTCGCGGGTCACAGGGGTTCCCCACGGGATCGCCCCTCGCCGCGCAGAAGCCCCTTGCCCGCGGGCCCTTGGCGGACACGTGCGGAAGCCCCGCGCGCGTCAGGATGTTGATCGCCGCATTGTGATCGGCGTTCAGGCGGAAGCCGCAGACCCCGCACCGGAAGACCGCCTGCGACGGCCGGTTGGACTTGTCCGTGTACCCGCACCGGCTGCAGGCTTGCGACGTGTAGGCCGGATCGACCTTCACCAGCACGCCCGCCTTGTAGTCCAGCTTGCGCTCGAGGCCGCCCCAGCCGCTCGCCAGGATCTCCTGGTTCAGGCCGGCCTTCTGCTTCACGTTCCGTCCGGGCTGCTCCTCCGTGCCCTGGGCCGAGGCCGTCATGGACTTGGTGTGCAGGTCCTCAACAACAACCGTGTGGGCCGTGTCCGCCAGCTTGCGACTGGTTTGATGGGTGGCGTCGTCGCGTTTGCGGGCGCGCTGCCTGTGCAGTTTCTGCAGCCGCCCGTTGATGCGTCGGCCCCGGTTCGACTTGCGCTTGCCGCGCGACCGGGGGCCCCAGCCCTGCTTGCGGCTGAGTTCGCGTTGCAGGCGTTTGATCTGGGCGTCCGTGCGGTCCGTGTCCGGCATGGCATGGACCTTGCCGTCGCTGTCCGTCGCCTGTCCGACATTGCGATCCAACCCCAGTGCGCCGTCCTGTGCGGGTTGCACCACGTCTGCATGGTCCGCAGGCACCTCGAAGCAGATGTACGCGTACCACTTGGGATGCGCGCCGTGTGCCTCCCGCCGCACGCGCACGGTCAGGGGCTTGCAATCCGCATACAGACGCAACGGGCCCATGCGCAGCAACCCGACCTTGGGCACGCGCAAGCGACCGTCCCGGATGGATACGCCGTCGGGGAGGCCGAACGACGGTTCGCCCCGGAACCGCGACTTGAAACGCGGATGCGCAAGGGGCTTGCCGTCCGACTTGCGCACCGGCATCTGCTCGCCGCGGTCCGCAAACTCGGCCTGGACCCTGAAGTAGTGTGCGAACGCCAGCGACAGGTCCTTGCCGGCGTTGCGCAGCACCGCGTAGGAGTACTCCCGCAGCCAGGCCAGTTCGGGCTCGTCCCACAGGTCCTTGAAGCGTCGGTTGAACGTGAAGTGCGATGTTGACGGCGCGGACCCCATGGCCTTGCGCATGACCCGGCCCCAATCGGTTGCGCGTCCGCGGACTTCCGGCCAGTTCAACGCCGGTACGTGCAGCGACCGCCACATGGCATACAGGCGGTTCTGATCGCCCAGCAGCCGGTTGTAGACGAACCGGCACGCGCCCGCCGTGCCCGCCAGCCGGTTTCCGGTCCCGGCATCGCCGGGATACAGGCGCACGCGCAAGGTGCGGTGTACCGTCGGGGCTTGTTCGGTTGTAGAATGGGGCTCGCTGGCCATGGTGTTCATACCACCGTGTCCGGTTGAAGGTCGGGTGCCAATCCCGGCCTTCGTTCTTGGGACCAGTGTAGCACCTTGGCGCGCCAAGGTGGCTTCTGTCAGACCCACGCTGTCAACTTAACGATATAAGCCCCCTACAGAAGCCGGGGACGTGTCCAGGCGGCAACGGTCTGGTCGGTCAAACACCGGCAGCCGCCTTGGCGAGCGGCTTGAACCGATCGATTCGGACATGCTCCGAGCACGGAAGCGCGGAATGTGGAGAGACTCCACTTTCCGCCGTCAGCCGCTGTTGAGAAACGGGGATGTGAGGGCACTTGGCGGCGCCAGCATGGCCTTTTGCCGCTCGGTCATCGTCGGGTAGTCGGCGGCGTTGAAGTACCGGTTGGACCAGGATACGGCGGGAGGGGAAAACTTGTAGAAAATGGTGCGCCGTTCCCGGCCTCGCCAGGGCAGTGTGCCGTGGGTCATGGCTTCGGTAAACAGGATGGCGGTCCCCGCCTTGCCGGTGACTTTGGCCACAAACGGCAGATCCTGACTCCCATCCAGCTCCTTCCAGTGACTCGGAAAGACATAATTGCTCTTGTGGCTGCCGGGCACGGCCGCAAACCCGCCGTCGCCCGGATTCACGTCGTACAGGTTGTAGGCCACGACAAACAGGCCGTTGCGGATCGTGTTGTTCCGGTGCCGGTAGTAATGCGTGGGGTGCAAAGGTGTCGCACCGCCGTGCAGCGAGGTTCCAATTGGTCCCTTGCCCGACCTGATGATGTCGAGATAGACGTGATCCAACCGCAGCGGATCACCAACCAGCTCCGCCAGGTAGTCGACGATGCGCGGGTTGTCGACCAGCTCCTGGTACGGCTTGCCCCATTCCAACAGGTCAAGAAACCGATGCGTGTGGTCTTCCGCGGCAACCTCGTCCTCGATGCGCCGATCCAGGATTTCGTTCAAGGCGGTCAGCTGGTTGGCATCCAGGGCGTCTTCCACCACCAGGAATCCCTGCAGGTCAAACAAATATCGTTCATCCTCGTTCATGAGCACATGCCTTCCGAATTCCATTCCGATCTCGTCCCGATACCGCAGACAGGTCCGCCGGCACAGCCGACAACGGCACGACAACCGTAATGTACCCGAAGTCGAACCGGCCGCGACCTGGCCGGACCGCGGGCCGGCAACTCCGCAGGTCCTGCCGCTCAGTCGTCTGCATTGGCCAGGGTGGGGCCATACGGCAGCAATGCCACGGTGCCGTACGGGTTGAAGATGTGATCGTCCTCCTGCCGGGCGAACTCCCAAAGGTGCCTGATCAAATCCTTGCGCGCCTCCTCGTATGACGGGTCGTCAATCCGGTTCACCATCTCGTGCGGGTCCTTTTCCAGGTCGTAGAACTCGTCGAAGTCAAACCCGTTGAACACATATTTGAACCGGTCGCTGAAGACAGCCCGTTGGGTGTAGTACAGCTCAACGCCGTTCAGCTGGGTACACAGATGGGTACGCCAGTTGTCGGGTTCCCCGTCCTCGAGAAACGGCACCAAACTGCAACCCGTATGCCGCTGGTCACTGGATATCCCGGCCAAGTCCAGGAAGGTGGGCGCAAAATCGGCCATGGACACGAGCCAGTCCACGGTCCGGCCAGGGTTTTTGATACCGCTGGGCCAGCGCGCGATGCACGGCACATGGTACGCCTCCCGAAAGGCGGGAATCCCCTTGAGGTAAAGGCCATGTGCGCCACAGTAGTCCCCGTGGTCCGACATGAACAGGACCAGCGTGTTGTCGGCCTGTCCCGTTGCCTCCAGGGCATCGAGAACCTCGCCGAACAAGGCGTCTTCCAGGGTGCAGTAGGCCCAGTAGTGCGCGATCGAGTCCCGGACCTCGTCCGGGGTCAGTTGATCCCACAGCTGCCGGCGCTGCCGCTGGTATATGGCCGGCTTGTCGCGCAGGCTGTCCCCGTAGCTTTCCGGCAACTCGATGCCGGCCGCATCGTACATGTCCCGGTAGTGCCTGGGGACGTTGAAGGGATCATGCGGTCCGATGGGGCCGACCCACATCATCCAGGGCGTGTCTTCCTTGGCGGCATCGTTGTGCAGCCAGTCCACGGCCCGGCTGACAACCCGGTAGTCCGCAAGGTCCTCGTAGGCCTTGTCTCCCGAGTCCTCCAGGGTGCGGTACACCTCGAAATCCCCCCAGCCCGGGCGTTGCACGTGACCCGGTATCCGTGGCGGAAGCTTCTCTTCGTAAGCCAAACCTGCCCACCTGTCCACATCCTTGGGCACGGACCGGCCGGATGCCTTGACCGGTGTGGAAGGTGCCAGTTCGTCCCAGCCGCGATCCGCGGCGGATTCTTGGGCGGATACATGCCACTTCCCGCTGAACGGCATGCGGTATCCGCTCTCCCGCAATCGTTCCGAAAACGTTTCAACGCCTTCGTTCAAGCCAAGATTGATGGCGGTGCTGGTGTTGACGTTGTTGTGGATCCCGTGCCGACTCGGATAGAGACCGGTAAAAAACGTGGCACGCGACGGACAGCAGTGCGCGGTTGGGGCATACGTTGACGAGAACGTGATGCCTTCGGACGCGAACCGTTCCGCCCTGGGCGTGATGCAGGGGTGATCCGGAGAGACCACGTCGGCCTGTTCCTGATCCGTCATGAACACAAGGATGTTGGGGCGCACGGAAGGCTGTCTCCAAACACATGAAATCGGCGGATGCGTCCAGTCCTTGTACCGCCAGCCGGTGCGCACCGGCATTGGGGGCAGTTGGAGTGGCGCAACTGTGGAACCTGTCAGTGGGTGAACAGTCTAGCCCACCGTATCGGGGTACCGGTTGATCGGTGGTTGCGGATCCCCCCAAGTGTCAGTCAACCCGCGGCTACTTCATCCGCACAGGTCACGCGGACTGTTCCCTCCACCGACCGAATTCGTACGAAACCAACCGGCAGTCAGCCGGAAACCGGGAACGCTCCGTTTCCGTTGGCTGCCCACCATGGCAGATACGATCGGGTTCTGTAACCCGCACCAGGATCCCTGACACACAGCAAACCAGACTCCACGGCATCCCTCAACAGTTTGGAAACCCGCACTCCATCGTTGGGTCCCAAACCAAACCGCTCCCGGACCGATCTGTTGTTGACAGGTTGGGCCGCCAAATAACGGAGTGACGCGTGCAGGTAGCATGCCCACACGCGATCGTCCGAGGTCATGTCCGACCATTCCCTAGGTCCGAACAACGTCACTTTGGTGAACGGACCCGGGTTGTCAAACCGGGGAGCGGGAAGCAGATGGGACTCAATCGCATCGACCACCTTGTCGATGCCACTCCCCTGTTCCTCGCAAATTCCGAACCTGCGCATCAGGGATGCCAGGCCGACGTTGCGCGTCCGGGGTGGCATATCGACGAACCGATGCGTGTCAACCAAGGGTTTGCCCGGATTCGTAAACTCAACTCGTCGTTCGAATATTTCAACCATGGGTCGAGCCCCGGTCACACTGAAGTCCTGATGAACAAGCATGTTTGCCAACAGTTCCCTGATGGCAACTTCCGGATACATGAGAACCGAGCGTCGCAAACCACCTTCCACCACTTCATCCGCGGGGAGCAGGGCCATGATGAACCGGACCATTTCGTGAAAGGCCGAGGCATAGCCGCGACTGAACTCCAGTTCCCGGCGAGTATGGAGCCGGGACGAGTTTCGATATTGAATTATGCGTACACTTTTGTGCCGCAACCGGGAGAACGGGGCAAGGTCCTTGGCAAAAAGCACTGCACCGGCATTTGTCACTTCCCAGCGCCCTGCCGCATCCGACCTGATGATTTGATCGCGGGAAAGATACTCAAGATTGGTTTTTATGTTGAGTGGCCTGGGCTGTTCCAGTAGATTGAAGTAGGCCTCAACATCCAAAAGTGCCCATAGATCATCGCTAACCAATCCATCCAATGCAATCCCTTCTTCGAATCGTGAACGATTTAACACATCCCACAAACGCCGTTCCTCCTCCGGATGATCCTTGAGTTTCCTGTTTGTGCTGCCAATGCGCACAAACCCCGTGCCCTTGAAGGCAACTGGTCGATGACTGGCACGCTCCACCTCCAAGACGACCACGGGCCGGCCGTCGATTTCGGTCTCATGAAATCTCAGACCGGTCGTAGGATTGAGGCTGCGGTTCAACCATGGCTTGAACTCCTCGTTGCCTACCCGCATCGCACTCGGTCTGAAACCCGTTCCCACAATGGTGTGCTCGATGTCCGAAACGCCCCAGACCATGTAGGCCACGCGCCGGTCTGCCAAGGCAGCACCGTTTGCCAGGGCCGAAACCGTCACCCCGATTTGTTCCGGCCTGGCATTGCTCTCCTTGAACTCGAGCCATTCGGTTTCGTGAGGATTGCGGCACAGATGGCGAACCAGGTCTGCCGCATATCCTTCGCCATAGGTTGGTTGCATCGTGTTCCGCACTCGCCTGCGTCAGTTGATTGCGGGGGGATTATAGGGGTTGGGGTCTTGGGTGACCGGGTCCTTGCACCATGACAGCCTCTCCGTAAAATCGAACCATGGCAGGGACCAGTCCCGAGCGGAGGGTTTCAGGCGATGCTTGACACTGCAGGGACTGCAGCAACATGCCCTCCGGGCACTGTCGGCTCAGAGCCGCTAACCCTACGGTCCTTGACGCACGAACGCCTGCAGCCGCGCAACCCAATGCCGGATGTGTTGTGGTGCCCCTTGCGCATAACGAAGCTTGGCCCAACGGCATGTCCGGCAACCAGGCAACCATCCATCCGGGATTGGAAGAGTTCCATCCTGCTAAGATCGGTTGCGTCCGCAACCGCCCATTGCATTCCACGGGATTCCCATGCAGTTTTACACACCAGACCAAGCCAACGTTTCGGAACTGCAATTGTCCAGACTCGATGCCTCCATGCAGAGGGCGGTCGACAAGGGCCACTTGAACGGAATCCAGGTTCTACTGGCACGCCGGGACAAGCCCTTCCACTTCGCGTCGTTCGGCTGGCAGGACAAGGAAAACGATGTGCCAATGGCCGCCGACACGATCTTCCGCATCTATTCGATGACGAAGCCCGTCGTGAGCGTGGCCGCCATGATGCTGTTCGAGGAAGGGCACCTCCAGATTGCCGACCCGGTAGGGGAGTACCTGCCCGCATTCCACAACCTAAAGGTCTACGTGGATGAGAACACTACCGCCAACCTTGAGCGGCCGGTCCTCGTCAGGGACCTGCTGATGCACACGGCCGGCCTCACCTACGGCTTTGACGAGTCGCATCCCGTGGACCGCATGTACGCGGAGGCCCATGTCCTCGACCGTCAGCTGCCCCCCGACGAAGCCCTGGACCGGCTGTGCCGCATCCCCCTGGTCTCCCAACCGGGTTCACTGTGGCGCTACAGCATTGCCACGGACGTGCTTGGATTGGTCGTGGCCGCGGTCACAGGCAAGACCCTGGGCGAATCATTGAACGAGATGATCTTCGAGCCCTTGGAAATGAAGGACACCCGGTTCCAAGTGCCTGCGGAGGATCTGGACCGGCTGTCGGTCAACTACCAAACCAACCACTACGGCCAACTGGTCCCCATGCCCAACCCGGACCGGGACCCGGTGGTGATCGGAGTCAAGTCGGAATCCGGCGGCGGAGGGTTGGTGGGCACCACGGCGGACTACTTCCGATTTGCCCAGATGCTCCTCAACGAAGGGACACTGGAAGGGGTGCGCCTGCTTGGCCCGCGCACGGTCCGCTACATGGCCACCAACCACCTCAAGGAAAACATGGAGGTCTTCGGCAATGTGGACGGCGGATACGGTGCCTACGGCTTTGGCCTGGGTTTCAGGGTCCTGATGAGACCCGGCCGGCACAGACACCTTTCGGGGGTGGGCGAATACGGCTGGGCCGGTGCCGCCAACACCTACTTCTGGATCGATCCCCACGCGGATCTGCTGGGCATCTTCATGTCCCAACTAATGCCGTCCGGCCTGCATGACGTCGCCCGCATGTTCCAGAGCCAGGCCTACGCGGCCCTGAACGACTGAACCGGACCGGCCACGGAATCGCTGCCATGCGCCAAAGCCACACGGCGGTGGTCGCCTGCAACACAGCTTGGAACGGTCCCTTCACAACTAACCCGTGCCAATCGGTCCGGACCGCCGAGGCCATCGTTGCACGCGGCTGCCCGCAGCAGCTCTGCAGACGCTGCTCATCCGAAACTTTGACAGGCACCAGCTAAGATCGGCTGCAACTGCACCCGCCCATTACATTCCATGGGATCCCCATGCAGCTTTGTACGCCAGACCACGCCAACGTTTCGGAACAGCAACTATCCAGACTCGACGCGTCGATGCAGGCGGTAGTCGATAAGGGCCACCTGAATGGCATCCAGGTCCTGCTGGCACGCCGGGACAAGCCTTTCCACTTCGCCTCGTTCGGCTGGCAGGACAAAGAAAATGATGTCTCCATGGCCGACGACACGATCTTCCGCCTCTACTCGATGACGAAACCCATCGTGAGTGTCGCCACCATGATGCTGTTCGAGGAAGGGCGCCTTCAGATTGCCGACCCGGTAGGGGAGTACCTGCCCGCGTTCCACAACCTCAAGGTCTATATCGATCAGAACACCACCGCCAACCTCGAGCGGCCAGTCCTCGTCCGGGACCTGCTAATGCACACGGCCGGGCTCACCAAGGTCTTTGACGAGTCGCACCCCGTGGACCGCATGTACGCCGATGCCGATGTCCTTGACCGTCAGTTGCCCCCCGACGAAGCCTTGGACCGGCTATGCCAAATCCCCTTGGTTTTCCAACCGGGTTCACAGTGGCACTACAGCATTGCCACGAACGTGCTCGGATGGGTCGTTTCCGTGGTCACTGGCAAGTCCCTGGGCGAGTCCTTGAACGAGATGATCTTCAAACCCCTGGGTATGAAGGACACCCGGTTCCAGGTGCCTGAAGAAGATCTGGGGCGGCTGGCGGTCAACTACCAGCCCAACCACTACGGTCGGCTGCAACCCATGCCCAGACCGGACCGGGATCCGGTGGTGACCGGGGTCAAGACTGAATCCGGCGGCGGCGGGCTGGCAGGCACCACGGCAGACTATTTCCGATTCGCACAAATGCTCCTCAACAAAGGAACCTTTAACGGGGTGCGCCTCCTTGGGCCGCGCACCACCCGCTACATAGCCACCGACCACCTTAAGAAAGGCATGGAGGTCGTCGGCAACATGGACGGCGGCTACGGCGCGTACGGATTCGGCCTGGGTTTCAGGGTGTTGAAATCCCCCGGCCGCCACCAACACCTCTCGGGGGGCGGCGAATACGGCTGGCTCGGCGCCGCCAACACCTACTTTTGGATCGATCCCAACGCGGATCTGCTGGGCATCTTCATGTCCCAGTTGATGCCGTCCGGTCTGCATAATGTTGCCCGCATGTTCCAGAGCCAGGCCTACGCGGCCCTGAACGACTGAACCGGACCAGCCACGAAATCGCTGCCATGCGCCAAAGCCACACGGCGGTCGTCGCCCGCAACGCAGCCTGGAACGGTCCCTTCACCACCGAACCGTGGGAGACGGCCTGGGCCGCCGAAGCCATCTACTTTGTCCGATTGCTGAACCCTGCTCCGTTTCAGGTATCCATGCAATGCATCGTGGACATCTCCCCCGACGGCATCCACTGGGCGGAACTGTCCCGCAGTGCATTTGACTTTGATGGGGAAAACCCCCTGTGGTACATGCAACTGAACCACTTCGGAGGTTGGCTCCGTCTGTCAGGCCAAGTTTCCTGTGCCCCTGAATTCATGGACCGGATGGGGGAACTGCGTTATATGGCCTACCTGACCCTCAAATCATGACCCGCCTCCTGCCGCCGGCCCTCGATCTGTTCGATCCCTTGGATCGGATCCTGGTCCACGACGACTTCAACCGGGGCATGCAGGGCTGGACCGGCCTCGTCGGCAACTACGAGGACTCGCTCAACTCCATGCTGCCGGAGTACGCGGACCTGCGCGATCCGATGCTCAGCAATCTCACGGTCTGGGACACGGGCACGGACGGCTCGCTCCACGGCAACTATGCGATGAAACTGGCCACGCTGCCGCAGCCCGGCGCCCTGGCGGTGGCAATCAAGCGTCTGACCTGGCGCGTCGCCACACGCATCCGATGGGAATCAATTGTGACCTTCAAGCCGGAAGCGTCGGAACTCAAGCTCTCAAGCACCGACATCCGCGCCTTTGGCATCCTTCTGGACCTGCAGGACGACGACCTCAAGGCACAACCCCACCGGGTCATGCCGCATGTGCGCTACCTCAACGCGGACGAGTCCGGACGGAGGGAGAAGTGGCAGTACAAAAGCACGCACCGCACAGTCCACGCCATCGGCGGCCGCGGCGAAACCAAGTCGCACTTCCACCTGGGACCGGACGGCTGGTCCGACCTTCCGGATGGTGGCCAGCGGCTTTGCTACAACGAAATCGCAACCAAGCACAATTGGTACTACCTGAGGCTGGACTTCGACCTGCGGGACATGCGGTTCCTGGAATTCCAGTGCAACAACCGCATCCACGCGTGCCGCGGGGTTGAACCCATCCGCATGCCGGCCATGCCCAACCTCTGGTGCATGCTGAACCTGGCCTATTTTGTGGAGACCAACAGTGCCAAGCGCGCGTTCCTGTATGTGGACTCGTCACTCCTGTCCACCGACAGGGAGTGACGTGGAGCGTTACGTCCCGGCCTGCCGAACCGGGACATCCCAAACCCGAGCCAGCCAGGCGAACAACACAATGATGCCCACCCCGGCCAGGGGATACAGGGCCAGCGGCTCCAGGGCGGCCTGAAGCCCGAACCGGTCCGCGGTCCAACCAGCCAGCCCGGCGCCAATGCCCGAGGGCACCCATCCCAATCCCATGATCAGGGCCGCCGCCAGGCCGGTTCGGGTGGGGATGAGCCTGCGGGCCAGCAAAACCGGCACAGGCAGGGTGGCGCCCAAGGCAAATCCGAAGACACCGACGCAGGGAAGCAGGGCCCAGACGGGCACGCGGACCACTGCCCACAAGGCCAGCGCAACCCCGACCAACGCCACAGCCAGGATCTTCCACCCGGAAAACCGATCCGCGGTGTAGCCTCCCACAAAGTTGCCGACCGCGCCCATCAACGCGGACAGGGCCAGCAACTCGCCTCCCAGCGTCGAGTGGCCGAACTTGTCCAGGATCCACGCCGGGACATAGGTGGACACGGCCCCCAAAACCCACGAGCGTGTCATGGTGGACAGCACCAGCAATCCCAGGAGCACGACGATGGTGCGCGGGATCGGATCCGAGGTGTCTGTGGAGTTGCGTTTGGACGGCCTGCGAACCTTCACCGCCTCGGGTGCCAACACCTTCAATCCCAAGAAGACCACCCCGGCCGATACGAGTGCCACCGGCAGGTACAACAGGGTGGCCGGCAGGCCCCAGGCGGGAAGCAGATAGTTGATTAGCAGTGGAGACACCGCCACGCCCAACGTGCCACCAAGGGAAAAGACAGAGAACATCGTCCCGGGATTGCGGACGGCAATGGACAGTGCCACGGCCGCGGCCGCAGGATGGAACGCTGCGGAACCCAGGCTTGCGGCAACCACGACAATGCTGAGCCATGCAAACGTCGGCATGACGCCGGACAGCGCCATGCACACACCGACCCAAACTATGCTGAGCGGGACTATCAACGCAGGCTGCCAACGGTCCGCCAGCCAACCGAAACAAGGCTGGGTGCCTGCGGTGACGGACAGGGCCACCAACGTCAGCGCTCCGATCCGCGCATAGTCAACACCCAGGTTCATCACCAGCAAGGGCACGATTACCGGCAGAAAATGGTGGCATCCTTCCAAGGCCAGGTGGGAGTAGGACATCAGTCCGATCATCCCGTGGGACTGGCGGTCCCGTCCCCACGAACGAAGGGAATCGACGGGCAGCTTCAGTACCGTGGCCATGGTTCAAACGACTGGCAATCCGGGGGCGGGGGACGGTCCCCGGAAGGAAGCGGCACCCGCGGACGCCTAACCGGTGCCGACATCCCTGCGCAGGTCCATCCAAAGCCGTTCCACCTGCCGCCGACAATCGCGGCCCAGTGCGGCATTGGTGTGCCGTGCATCAATGTCCAACACGTCCCAATACTCGAATTTGTCCCGATAGGCGGGAAACCTGGCTGCGACCACCGGTTCGTGCTCGGACCGGCAGAGGGCAATCAGTCTTCCGGCTTGCCGGAGGTCCGACTCGGTCAACTGCACCGGGTCCCGCTTGTCGTCCTCGGCCACATCAACCCCGACCACCTGCAGGGCCTGGCCGGCGTAGTAGGACATGCCCTGCATCCGGATCCGGTTGCGATCCACAACCAGACCACGCGACTCGGCGCGCAACCCGGTACCCTTGGCCAAATGGTTGAAGTACAGATGGGCAAACCGGCTGCGGTAGTAGTTCAGGGTGCAGACGAACAGCACCGCAGGCGGCACGGCAGGCGAAGGGCGCATTGGGACAGCGGCGATCAGGGAGTCGGTTCCGGCGGAGGTTCCGGCGGAGGTTCCGGCGGCTCGTCGCTTTCGAGGTCGTCCAGGATTTGGCCCAGTTCGCTCTTCCACACCTGCTCGTAGGGCAGGAACGAGTTCTCCTCGAACTCTTCGTCCAGCCGCTCGAAGTAGCGCGCCAGCCGTTCATGGCCGGACTTGGCGCTGAGTTGTTCAACCTTGTCCGTCAGGGACTGCGTCAACTTGAAGCTCTTCTCCTCAAGGTCCGACAGATCAATGCGCAGCTTGAACATCGCGTTGACGCGGCGCATCAGTTCATGCCACGCCCGGAAGTCGAACTCCACCCGCATGCCCTGTTCCGACAGGTTCAACTGCGAGAAGTCGTAGGCCGGGACCATGGAGTAGAAGTTGCAGTACTCCACCTCCCGTTCGAAGGCCGTGGCCGACAGGTAGCTGCCCAGCGACGCGCCCCCCTTGTAGTTGGAGTAGGACACGGCATACGTGTCCAGTTCCTGACGCATGCGGGGCAGGCTGAAGGAACACGACACCATGCGATCGAGCCGGAAGGGCATGGCTCCGTAGACCCCGCCCAGCCCGACCACGCGGCTCACGCGCATGTGGTGCATGGCATCGAAAAAGGCCTGCGCGTACCGGTCCACGTCAATGTGGGGTTCGGTACCCTGGAAAATCACCAGGCCGCGGTCGCCTTCCCCCACGAAGTAAATGTCGTTGTACGGTCGCTGGACCTTGCTCGCGAAGCCGTCGTCGAATTCGATTTGGGGGCGCATCAAATCATGCGTGCCGGGCAGCTGAAACAGGTAGTTGCCCTTGTCCAGCAGCCGTCCGATGCGTCGGGCCTCCAGATGGTCGACCAGATACTGCGGCAAATCGGACGATACCGACCCGGCATTGGCCCACTGCTCCCAGCCGGCGACCGCGAAGACCTCGGCGGTCTCGGGCACATCCCAGATTTCAAACGAGTTGGCCATCCAATTCTCCGGGCCTTTGGAGACTTCTGCCCCGAGGCTGCAACATGCCTGAATCATGCCCCCGCCCGTCGGACAACCGGTCTGGGCAGCGAACCCGGCGGACCTCGTCCGTGCCGGCGTTCAAGCGGTTGCAGTATAGCCTAGCGGGATCAAACCGGATCGGAGAGCGGTGTCCATCCCATCCGTCGGCACCCGTGGTGGGCAGTCGGTTGCCGGCGGGGACGCAGCCGGTTGGCGCGCCGGCTTCCACCCGCGTCCCGTCCCCGTGTGTCCTGACCCGATCCGGGCATTTACAGTTCTAAGACCTCGAACCGGTCCCTTACCTTAACCAGTCGCTCGGACACAATGCCGCATCGCCACTCCGACTCGAATCCACACCCTCCATGGACATAACCGAACTGCCTCAGCTTGCCATCCTGCCCGACATGGTCGGGCGCCTGCTCCGCCTGGACTTTGTCGACGAGGTGTACCTGTCGGGCAGTCTGGGCCGCGGACAGGGGGATCGCTACAGCGACGTGGACCTGCAAGTCGCAGTGACACGCAACTTCTCCGATTTCCTAAGCCCCGCCATCTTGGCCGGGTTGTTGGGGGCACCACCCCTGGCCCTCAAGCAAATCAACCTGGGACCGCACCTCTGGCTTCACAACATGATCCTGGCGGACGGCACCATGCTGGATCTTGTGTGCCGAACCGACATCGAGTCCGTCGACACGGGACAGTGGACCCGATTGGATGGCAGGGAGTGGCCGCCCGTCGGCCTTGAGATCCCGAAACCGTCATCGGCGTGGGCTCCGCAGGCCGCAACCGCCGATGCAGTCGCCGAAGCCGTGGAACTGTTCTGGGTCACCATCCACAAGCACAGGCGAGGATTGATCCGCAAACAGGACCTGGCCATATGGACAGGCATCCGCCACTCGATCTGCGACTTGCTGCGCCTCCAGTTCATCGCCGCCACCGACCGCGATCCCGGCAGTCTCATGCACATGGGCATCTACGCCCTGTCCGGCACCAGCGACTGGCTGGAGAACCATGCCGACTGGGACTGGAAAACCGTCCTGGCCTGGAGCCGGGATCCGGACTGGCCCCGGACCGTCTCGCGGCTGACCGATGCCGGCAACAAGGTTTGCCGCGAACTGACGGCAACCTGGACACTGCCTGCCAGGTTGACCGAGCTGGCCGACCGGGTGCGCGCGGACTGGGATCAGGCCGTAGCCGACATCAACCACCAGTCCGAAGGTTGATCCCCGGCATGGTTGCCGTGCGAGACCTCGTGCCGGCTGCAGCCCGAATACTCCAGCCCAGAGCCGAATTCCCGAACTGTCCTACCGCCTGCGCTGCAGCAGTTGCAACACGGGTGCGATGCGTGTGGAAAGGGAGTACCGGCCGGTAATCGGCCGGCACTCCCGGAATTCATGCCCGTCACCCGACGGATGAGTTCCTCGAACGGAGCGGTTCCGCTATTCCAACCCGTACAGGCCGGCCCCGACCGCAACGAGCTCACCGTCCAATTCAACGCCCACCACGTATGAAGTCTTGCGCTCTTCCTTGCCCGTGGCAGGGTTCTGCCAAATGTAGCCCGTATACCCTTTGCCTTCCTCGCTGTTGGCGATGTCCTTGATGTTTTGCTGCAACAAGGTGCCGTCTGCATCCACGTCGCTGCAGTCGTCAGCGTCCGCCCGGTAGTCCAGGGGATATACGACGCTGCGGCACTGCTGATCATTCACGAAGATGTAGGTTGAACCCTCAATCCAGGTGGGATGGTTCAGCAGAAGGTCAAAGGCGTTCGTGCCCAGGGTCGCCACCATGTCGGCGGCACAGGAAACAAACAGTTCCAGTTCGGCCCTGGTGTCCACATCCCTGGCCATCGGCATGTCGAGACAGGCCTTGTCGGCAGCAACATAAAGACCGGTCCCCAAAATGTAGTCGAAACCGTCGATTTTGACGTTCCTGACATAGCTGATCTTGGGTTCCGTCGCACCGGTTGCGGGATTGGTGAACTCATAGTACGTGTATCCGTCACCGTAGTGTTCGGTAATGTCCGCCATCTCTTCAACAAACTTGAAGCCGGTCGAATCGACCAGGTCCCCGAGATCCTGACCTTCCAGCGTAGGGTGAACGATTGCGTACAGGGACGCACGGTCCAGCAGGAAAATGTAGATGGGGCCGGAGGTCCACCGCGCATCCGAACCCAGGTCGTGCAGGGCAACCAGGCCACGCTGCTTGAGCTCCAGTTCCGCGCACCGGACAAACTGCTCCACGTCGGCCTGCGTGTACACAAGGCTGGCGCGGACACGGGCGGGACTGCACGTGCCGGGCGCAGCCTCGGGATAGAAACCGGCACCCAGGATGGCGCTTCGTTCCCCGTGGGGCTCCCGAACCGCCACCACATAGGAAACCTTGGGCGAACTCTCGCCGGTAACGGGATTGCCGAAGCGATAGGTGACAAAGCCGCTCCCGAACGTACCCGCGGTGTACACCATGCGCCGACGGTGCATCTTGCCGTCTTCGTCGACACGGTCGGGACTGTCGTTCTCGTCACCCGGTGCCGACTGTCCACTCGCGTTGAAAATGAGATAGCCATCGGTATCGATGGCAAACAGATACATGGCACCGTCCTTCCACCGGGCATCGTTGTGGAAGTCGGCCTCCGCCTGCATCCAGCCCACATCGGCCACATGCTGTTCGGCACACCGAACAAAATTCACCAGCGCCGCACGGGTCTGAAGGGCGCCCAGTCGGCCAATCGACACGGCTTCGCAGTCGTAGTCGCGGCCCGCCGCCAGCGACGGGACGGCCATCAACATCAGAAGAACAATCGCCGCGGCGATCAACTGTCCCAGCCTCTGCAATTTATAAATCATGATCTTGTCTGTTCAACCTCCTGTCATTGTCGGCCTTGTTGGACGACCGCGAAGCTTCGCGGCCGATTCTGCCAGAGGGTCTTCCGCTTCGCCGGGATTTGCCTGTTGATGCTCCGAAGATCGCCCCCGCCATCGCCGGTCCCGGCCACCATAACCGACATCGACGGACCGCACGCATCACGGGTACAAGGCCCAAGCCTACCGGCAGGTCCGCAGGGAGGCTTGGGGACCAACATCCCCGGACCACAATCGGCCTTGATCGGCCTATGGTGTGCTCTCGGCTCGCTGAATCAGCTCGGTAACCAGCGCGGTCCATCCCGTCTGATGGCTTGCGCCCAAACCCTTGCCCGTGTCGCCATCGAAGTACTCATGGAACAGCAGCGGATCCGACGCGGTGCCGGAGACGGTTCCCGTCTGATACGGCCGCCGGCCGTCGGGACCGTTCCGAAACAGCCCCGACAGGCGCCGCGACAGTTCCCGGGCGACCGCCTCAAGGTTCATGAATTGTCCCGACCCGGTGGGACACTCCACGGTGAAACCCTTGCCCAGGACCTCGTGGAAGCGCTCCAGCGCTTCAATCAGAAGGTAGTTGATGGGAAACCAGACCGGCCCGCGCCAATTGGAATTGCCGCCGAACAGCCGGGACCGGGACTCGCCCGGTTCATATCCAACTCCGAAGACGGCCCCGTCCAGCATCAGCGTGACCGGCTCCTCGGCGTGGGCCCTGGACAGCGAGCGAATCCCATAGGGTGACAGGAACTCGTCCTCGGACAGCACGCGCTCCAGGATGCGACGCAGGCGCGAGGGGGACACCAGGGCAAACATCGTATGGCGGTGATGGTCTTCCTCCACATCCACCGTGCTGATGGTTGAAGCCAAGTCCGACCAGTACTGGTGGAACATGGCAGCCCGTCTCAGGAAGGTAACCATGTGTGATCCGATCGGGCCGTCGTCGTTCCCGTGTTCAAGGTGTTCCAGCGAAGCGACGGCAAACAGCGGTATCAGGCCCACCATGGATCTGACCTTGAGCGGATGGACCGAGCCGTCCGGCAAGTGCAGGACGTCGTAGAAGAACCCGTCCTCCTCATCCCACATGTCCAGCCCGGTTTCATTGGAGCCGTTGACGGCAAATGCGATCCGCAGGAAATGTTCGTAGAACTTGGTGGCAAGGCCCAGGTAGGAACTGTCCGTGCTGGCCAGGTAGAGCGCGATCTTCATCATCTCCAGCGCATAGAACCCCATCCAGGCCGTGCCGTCCGCCTGTGCCAGCTGCCCTCCGGTCGGGAGCCCCTTGCTGCGGTCGAACAGGCTGATGTTGTCCATGCCCAGGAAGCCTCCCGAGAACACGTTGTTGCCGTCCTCATCCTTGCGATTGACCCACCATGTGAAGTTCAGCAGAAGCTTGTGGAACACACTCTTCAGGAACCCAAGGTCCGGCTTGCCGGTGGCCGCGGCATCCATCCGGAACACCCTCCAGGTACCCCAGGCATGCACCGGCGGGTTGACATCCTCAAAGTTCCATTCGTACGCCGGCAGCTGGCCATTGGGATGGATGTACCACTCCCGGGTGACGAGTTCGAGCTGCCGTTTGGCAAAGTCCGGATCCACGCGCGTCAGCGGAACACAGTGGAAGGCCAGGTCCCAAACCGCGTACCAGGGGTACTCCCACTTGTCGGGCATCGACACGATATCGAAGTTGTGCAGGTGCCGCCAGTCCCGGTTCCGACCCTGTCGACGTGCCGCCGGTGGCCTGGGTCCCTCCGGATCCCCGTCCAGCCACTGGCTCACATCGAAATAGTAGAACTGCTTGGACCACAACAGGCCGGCCAGCGCGCGGCGCTGGATGGTCCGCTCCTGGTCGTCCTGCAAATCGCCATGAACGGCCGCATAGAACTCGTCGGCTTCCCGCCGACGCCTTTCCTTGTTGCGCTCAAAGATGACGAACGGCTGCTTGCGCACCTCCCGCGAAAGCCGAAACCGGACTATGCGACTTTCCCCGGAGGGAATGGCCAGTTGGTGAACACTGGCCATTCTGGTCCCAAAGGCTGCGGGATTCACCGCCTCCGGCTCCTCGTCCACGACATGCCGGTGGAAGGCATCCCTAACCCAAGGCTTGGCGTTGGGTATCCGGTACAGGCGTTCCGTGTTGGTTTCGTTGTCCGTAAACAGGACCTCGTCCGGGCGTTGAACGTACAAGAGGTATTCGCCCAGGACCTCATGGGTTACCTTCACCACCGACGTTGCGGGGGGCGCCTGCGGCTCCAGCGCCAACTTCGGCAGGGAGCGCACCTTCCCGATCGGCCCTGCCGGATATCCCCATGACCAGGTATTGCGGAACGTGGCCTGCGGCAGCACGGTGCAGGTGGCCGCTTCAGGTCCGCGGTTGACCACCTCGACTTCGCAGCAAAGATCCTCAACGCGAACCTTGAACCAGGTTATGTAAACGTCAAAGTAGCGGCCGTCCGCAAAGACGCCCGTGTCCTCCAGTTCGTATTCATCGTCGTAGAAGGTTCTGCGCCCGTTCTCCTCCACCAGCTCGGCGTAGGGGAACGCCGCCTGCGGATAGCGATACAGCATCCGCATCCAGCTGTGGGTCGGGGTACCGTCGAGGTGGAAGTAGGTTTCCTTCACATCCTCGCCGTGGTTGCCCTCGGGCCCCGACAGGCCAAACAGACGTTCCTTGAGGATCGGGTCGTTGCCGTTCCAAAGCGCCAGGGACAGGCACAGGAACTGCTGGCGGTCACAAAATCCGGCCAGGCCGTCCTCGTTCCAGCGAAACGCCCGGCTGCGGGCCATGTCGTGGGTAAACGAGGTCCAGGCATCCCCGTTCGCGCTGTAGTCCTCGCGTACCGTGCCCCAGGCCCGATCGCTGACGAAGGGCCCCCAATGCTTCCAGTTGGCACGCCGGCGATGGTATTGGACCAGACGCTTGCCTTCCGCTGTGCGATACATGTCCATGAGAGTGCCAATACGGTGGGTATGAACTTGCAGTGAAACCTGCAACCTGCGAATCCTGCCTCGCAGCAATATGGTCCGGGCCACAAAGCTTGCGGTGGCATTCCCGGGCCGAGCCGTGTGTGCCGATGGCAGGCCGTTCCAATTCTAGTCGCCGGCCCATTTACGTCAACTTCGTTCGCCCTGTCCCACTCGCCGCACTCGCTCGATGCTTGACGACCGACAGCAGGAGCACACACGGCCGGACGGTGCCCCGTCGAATGCAGGACAGGCGGCGACGGCGTCCCGCCAACCTATAATGTAGGCGTCCACCGGCCGACTGGCACTCCCGCCGGACATCCGCCGGCCGCCCCCTTCCCCTGCATTCATCCAACATGCTCAAACGATGGCGCGGTTCCCTTTCCGCGCGGCTGGACAATGTCAGCCTCCTGACCGCGATCCAGTTCCTCATGTTCGTGGGGATGGGCACCACCGGGCCGTCGCTGTCCATCTACCTGAGGGAACTGGGGGCCAGCTTTTCCCGCATCTCCGCCGTGCTGACCACCAGCAGCCTGGTTTCGCTGGGCGCCAACTATGCCTTCGGCCGCTGGTCCGACCACCTTGGCCGCCGCAAGCCGATTGTCCTTGGGGCGCTGGCGGTCCTGACCGTGGGACTGGCCCTGCTGTCCCGGGCCAGATCCGTCGAGCAAATCTGGGCCATCATGGTGATGGACCACATTGCCATTGCCGCCTACATGACCGTCGGGCTCACCTTGATTGGCGACTGGGTGGCCCAAAGCGACAACCAGGGACGCCGCATCGGCACCTATCGCGGGTTTGGCTCCATCGCGTTCGCCGTCGGAGCCCTGGCCTCGGGCATTGTGATCAACCGCCTCGGCCTGCAGCAGGCCTACCTGTTTGCCTCCGGGGGGTATCTGTTGGCCACGCTGATCGGACTCCTGGTCCAGGACCTGCCGCCACAGACTGCCAGCGAAGCCGCGGTCAAGGAAGCCACCGCCTCCCGCTTTAGCCTGCGGGACCCGATGGCACTCCTGTTCCTGACCGGAGTCGTGCTCTGGAACATAGCCCACTCGGCCCAGACGTCGATGTTTCCCAATTTCCTGCGGAGCCTTGGCATGCCCAGCGAAGCGGCCAACTGGCTGTGGGGCCTGGCCGCCCTGGTGGAAGGGGTGCTCATGCCCTTCATCGGCGTGCTGGCCGACAACTTCGGCAGCCTTCTGATCCTGGCCTCCAGCGGCATCAGCCTGGCCTTGACGATGGCCGGTTACGTATCCCTCAGGAGTTCCACGGTCGGTCCCGTTCTGATTTCCGCCCAGATTAGCCGGGGCTGGGGCTTCGCCTCCTACACGATCACGTCCATGCTGCACGCCACCCAACTGGGAAACCGCAAGAGCCGGGGCAGCAACGTGGGCATCTATGGCACCGCCATGGGGGCCGGCAATATAATTGGCTTGGCCGTTGGCGGCACCCTCGTCGACTGGCGAGGCTTCACCTTCCTGTTTGCCGTCTGTGCCGTGTCCTACTTCACCAGCAGCGTGCTGTTCGCCCTCATGCGGCACGGCGCAGTGCTCACACCCCAGGTCGCCGGCCAGTCCACCTAACTTTCACACCGTGCCGACAGCCAAGCGCGTCGGACCAACGCATCGGGGAACCACATGGCAGAAGAATTGAAGATTGGTGTTCTGGGCCTGACCCACGACCACGCCTGGGGCAATCTGGCCGAACTGGAGGCATCGGACCTGGGCCGCCTGGTGGCGGCCGCCGATCCGAACGCGGAACTGCAGGACAAGGTCCGGGCGGACACTTCCTGCGAGCGTGTCTACGACGAACCGGAGGAGATGCTGTCCGACGAGGCCCTGGATGCCGTCTATGTGTTCGGGGACAACCTGAACGGAGCCGCCAATGCCGCGATGGCCCTGGCCACGGACCTGCCCGTCCTGGTGGAGAAACCGATGGCGAGCACCGTTGCCCTGGCGGACGTGATGCTGCAGGGCAGCCGCGAATCGGATCGGGCCCTGATGATCAACTGGCCCTTCGCCTGGTGGCCGTCGATGCAGCAGGCCCTCGCCATGGCGGAGGCCGGCGACATCGGCCGGGTCTTCAGCACGCGGTATCGATCGGCCCACAACGGCCCGCGGGCCCTGGGATGTTCGGAGTACTTCTGCGAGTGGCTGTACGACTCCGAACTCAACGGAGCCGGTGCACTTATGGACTATTGCTGCTACGGCGCAGCCTTGGCCGCCGCGGTTCTGGGCCGCCCCTCCACCGTCACCGGCGTGTCCAACAGGCTGGTTCACGACTTTTCGCCACAGGAAGACAACGCCATCCTGATCCTCAACTACGCCGATGCCATGTCGGTGACCGAAGCCTCCTGGTCGCAGATCGGCCACGTGACCTCCTACGTCGGGGTCCTGTACGGCACCGCAGGCACATTGCAGATCACCAGCGACCGGCTGCTGCTGGCCACCGAGGAGCACGACATGGGCGTCGAAGTCGATCCGTCCCCCGTGCCGGAGCACTGGTCTTCCGCCACCGCCTGCTTCCTCAACCATCTGGTTAACGGCACGGACATCATTCCTTTGTGCACGGACACCGTGGGGCGCAACGCCCAGGAAATCCTGCAGGCGGGCCTGGAAAGCTGTCACTCGGGCAAGGCGGTGTCCCTGCCATTGCCGTTCCTAAATCCGTACGTGTAGACACCCGGATCCACTGTCAAGCAACCTTCAAGGGAAGACCCATGATTCGACTCGGCATCGTGGGATGCGGCCGCATCCTCAACGCCCACCTGCAAGGCCTGTTGCGCCTGATTGAAAAAGGCGTGGACGACTTTCGCGTTACGTCCCTGGTCGCGCGCAACCGCGACGATGCCCTCATGTTTGCCCGGCGCGGCGAAGGTCCCACACCGCGCCCACCGGTCCTGGATCCCTCGACCGGTGATCCGCTGGCCGCACCGCACACCTACGTCACCGATCTCCACAGTGATACGGATGCAGCCATTTTCACGGACTTCCGCGAAATGGTGGCGTCGGGCACCGTGGATGCCGTCATCGACCTGACGGCCCTGGATATCCACCATCTGGTGGCCGACAGTGCCCTCGGCGCCGGCCTGCACGTGCACACACAGAAGCCGCTGGCCATCTCCGTGCGGGCCGGCCAGCGGATGATCCGCCAAGCCAAGGACAACAACTGCGTGCTTGGGGTCTTCGAGAATGTGCGGCAAAGCCTGTCCGGCCGGGCTGCCGCCTGGGCGGTCGCAACGGGACGCATCGGGGCGCCGCAGCTGGCAATCTCCGGCTCCCTTGGCGGCCTTTGGTCGCCGACCAAGGTGGTGGCAGAGACTCCGTGGCGACACCAAAAGGTGCGCGGAGGCGGCGGTGGCACCATCGACATCGGCGTCCACCAGTTCCACGGCCTGCGCCATGTGTTCGGCGAGGTGGCCTGGATGTCCGCCCACACACCGACCCTTGAAGCCAACCGCTACATGCCCGGAGACACGAACCTCGACAACCCGGTGGCCGTGGACGTGGACGACACCCACCTGGCCTGCTTCGGCTTCGAAAACGGTGCCATCGGCCAGTTGCTGTGGTCGTGGGGTCTGCACGGCCCGCCGGTGGAGGTGACCGGCGCACCGGCCTTCTACGGTACGGAAGGGGCGATCGTGGGCGGCCAACTGCATGCCCCTTCGGGAACATCGGCCAACCTGGTCGAGCTCTACCAACAGGAGATCACGTCTGAGGAAAGGGATCGACACTTCCCGCTCGGCCTGACGGACGGCTTTGCCATCCAGGGCTTGGATTTCCTGACCGCGATCAAGGAACAGGGACAGATTGAGACTTCGGGCCACGAAGGACTCATGGACTTGGCCTGCAGCTTTGCCATGATTGAGTCCTCGCACCTCAAGCGGCAGGTGACCTTGGACGAGATCCTCAACAATTCCGCCGATGTCTACCAGCGCGAGATTGACGAGCACCACAACCTGATTTAGCCACCATTTCACTGGGCGGAACCACCGCCGGAAGGACGCACCGCATGCGCAAGAACAAGGTTCTCGAACTATTTCGCCAAGGCGACCTGGTAGTCAACGGCTGGTGTGCCCTGGGCCACTCCTATGCCGCGGAGGTCATGTCGCACGCAGGCTGGGACAGCCTGACCATCGACATGCAGCACGGTCCGGTGGACTACACTCAGGCGGTGCCGATGCTGACGGCCATTTCCACCACCGACACCGTGCCGCTGGCGCGGGTGCCGTGGAACGAGGAAGGTATCATCATGAAGCTGTTGGATGCCGGCTGCTACGGGATCATCTGCCCGATGATCAACACCCGCGAACAGTGCGAGAAGTTCGTGGGGTCCTGCCTGTACCCGCCCATCGGCTACCGCAGCCACGGTCCAAATCGCGCGCGGCTCTACGGCGGCGCGGACTATCCGTCGGAGGCCAACAACGAAATCGTGGTCATGGCCATGATCGAGACCAAGCAGGCCGTGGACAACATCGACGCGATTTTGTCGGTCGAGGGCCTGAACTCCATCTACGTTGGTCCGGCCGACCTGGCCCAAAGCTATGGGTTGCCTCCCACGTCGGATCACCGCGAGGGCACCGCGTTTGACGCTGTGGTGAAGATCGCGGAGCGTTGCCAGCACCATGGCGTCTACGCCGGCATTCATGTGGGTTCAGCCGAGTACGCCCTGTACGCCCAGGAGCTGGGGTACCAGTTCACAACGCTGCTGTCCGATGCCGCACTATTGGGTGGGTCGGCAAGCGACATCGTGACGCAGGTCAAGGACGGAAAGGCTGCCCCGGCTGGGAAGAAGGACCTTTACTAAATTAAGGTGCCAGGCCCAGAGTGCCTGGCACCCAGCTTTGTCACCCGAGTGGCCAATGCGATTACAAGCTCATCCCTTGCTTTCGAGTCAGGTCCATTTGCACCTAGTCGTTGACTGACACCTTTGGAGGAACGCAATCTGGCCACCACACAGTAGAACAGTTCGCTATCCCGCCGCTGCAGTTCCTCCATAACATCAAAGGAACTTGGCAGGTTGCCACCGGAGAATGTCAATCCGCAGCAAGACCTAGTCATGCGTGTCGACGAAGTCGCGCAGTTGCGGCAGAACCATAGCCATGTCCAATATCCATGGTAATTCTAACTTGGTGTTGAACAAACCTGTTTCAAGATTTTGTCAGCGATCAATGTTCTATTTTCAACACCATACAAAAGGATTTTTCTAATGTACCATCCTGGCGGCACCATTAAAGAGACACTACGGCGCGTTGAACAAAATGAATATGTACTTCCGGCTATTCAACGAGAATTTGTTTGGAGTCCTAGCCAAATCTGCGCCCTATTCGACAGCCTCATGCAAGGCTACCCATTTGGAGAATTTTTGTATTGGCAAATTGACGCCGATCACTCTGCAGAGTATAAGTATTATGGATTTGTACTTGACTACCATCAGCGAGACAACCCACACTGTCCCGAAGCACACATCATGCCAGGAAGGCCCATCACGGCAGTGCTCGATGGCCAGCAACGTTTGACGGCATTCAACATTGGGTTGCGCGGGTCAATGGCAGTCAAGCGCCCATATAAATGGTGGAGTAGTCCAGATGCATTTCCTCGCCGAATCTTGGCATTAGACTTGTTGGGATCGACTCAACCGGACGAGGAAGGCAATCGCTATATTTTTGAATTCATTGACGAAGACAGGACTGGCCGCCAGAATACGCATTTGTGGTTTAGAGTCTCTGACATATTAACAATGCAATCTGGACCATCAATGCTCAAGTGGTTGACTGACAAAGGCCTTGGCGACCATGAATTGAATCTTGCATTTGAAAGACTGGATCGACTGTATCAGGCAGTACATAAGGACCAGACAGTATGCTATTACGAGGAAAAGAACCAGGACATTGAGCATGTGCTCAACATATTCATTCGTCGCAACAGTGGCGGAACGATTCTTTCTTACTCAGATCTTTTGCTGAGTATTGCTACATCTCAGTGGAATGAACTTGATGCACGAAAAGAAGTCCACCAACTAGTCGACGATCTGAATCTGATCGGACCCGGGCTTAGCCTAACAAAAGACTTCGTATTGAAAGCAGGTCTGATGTTGACCGATATAGCAAGCGTTGGATTTCAAGTTCGAAATTTCACCCGCCAAAATATGGAGGTCCTCGAAAAGAATTGGTCGATGATTCGAGCAGCCTTAGAGGAGACCGTCCAACTAGTAGCAGGTTTTGGATTTGATGCCAAAAGCATACGAGCTAACAGTGCACTCTTGCCAATTGCATACTACATTTACCGGTTGGGAGCTCCTTCAGATTTCGATGTCCATAGTCGATACCAAGAGGACCGTCGAGCGATTCGTGGTTGGCTAATACGATCCATTTTGAAGGCATCAGGAATCTGGGGAAGTGGCCTAGACACTTTGCTCACTGCACTCCGTGATCTTCTCCGCAACGTTGACAGTGAGCATTTCCCAGCGACTGAGATGCGACATGTCATGAGCCAGCGTGGAAAGGGGTTGGATTTTTCACAAGAGGAAATTGAAGATCTAGCTGATATGGCCTTCAGTGACCGCCGGGTATTTGCTTTGCTGACGTTGTTGTCGCCTTCCATAGACTTGCGTACCCACCACTTCCACATCGACCACATTTTCCCAAAAAGCCGCTTCACAAAAGCCCGTCTACGCAATGCCGGAGTGATTGACGAAGAACATGAGAATTATGCTGACTGTGCCAACCGCATAGGAAACCTACAACTGCTTGAAGGAATCCCGAATGTTGAAAAACGTGCTAAGATGCCGGCGGAATGGATGGAAGAGCATTTCGAAGACGAACAAGCACGGCAGCATTATGCTGAATTGTATTATCTAGGTGCGGTTCCGAGAAAAATAACAGATTTCATATGTTTTTATGAGGAACGGCGAGAAAGGCTCCAAGGGAAGATTGGGCAGTTGATAAATGTCGTATGAGAGGCAATGAACCCAAGGAGGCACCCAACCGGTTTTGACCTACGTGCATGTTCTTCACGGTAGCAAACGCATGTTTGTGACGGTACGGGCATGGGACTTGGATACGTGATGAAATTCGTATGAGTCCGGTCAAACTGCCTGTTGGGGCCTGTGGACACTCGCGTGACCAGTAGTGAGTAGCGACGTGCGGTGACCAGGACGGACACCAAGGAGCTGGCCACGGTGTTCTCGTGGGGGCGTTGCAATGTGGCGTCCCTGCTTCAGCCAGATAATCGTTCGTTCAGCGACGTTGTATGCTCAGCGCAACTTCCGATCGTGGTCGAGTGGCACCTGACAGTAGTGTTGTCCATCGCCCTCACAACTCCCAGTTCACCGTGTCCGGCCAACTACTCCTTTGAACTGAAGTACTGACTGCCCGGTGTCACCCCCGGTGGGCCCGTGGATGCATGAATTGGCCGTCTCCCCGCATGGAGTTCAATGCGCCCACGTCCACCGGGTCCGCGCACACCAGCCGCGGGGCCGGGTTCATCTCCAGGATTTCGTTGCTCGGATTGCCCGTCATCGAGAAAATCTCCTCGCATCGGTCGCGGATGCGGTCCCTCTGGGGCAACCGAGACTTCAGGACCATAAAGCCCTCGGGGCAGGTACGACCGCATCTACTCGTCGGACAGTCGGTGGGAGTGTCGCAATCGTTCATCGCTCTTGGAGCGTGGGAAGTCTGAAGTTCAGTTGATTGCATGCACCGGCAAGATGGAGAAGGCACAGGCAGAGACGTTTCGAACTTTGTGGTGCAAGTCCGGCTGTACACGGATACCCGATGAGCGCGGAACACTCGCACACCAGCCGTTGGTTCAATGTAGGATCGGATCAACCAGTCCGCAGCCGATGGGAACCAGTCGTGCCATCCGAGAATCCCCTGCCATTCCTGTATACGGATCAGTCCGAGTTCATCCTGCTGCGGCATGGAGACGGCCTGTACATTGACAAGACACAGCCTCTCCTCTCATTGCTGGCCCCTGGCAGCCCATCGCTGCTCAGGAACAAATACATCTTCCTAGCCCGGCCCCGGCGCTTCGGCAAGTCCCTGCTGGTGACGACCCTGGAGGCCTTCTTTCAGGGAAAGGTACCGATTGATCCCCGCTCCCTGAACGGCCACAACCCACCGCCAACCCTGAGCAAGGCGGAACTGTTCCACGGCACGGCCGCGGCAGACACGGCCGTGAGCCGCGGCTTCCATCCAGTCGTGCGCCTGAACATGGCCAATACCCCTACCGATGCACCGGAACGACTGGAAGCCAACCTGCTGGAGATGCTGGGCGGCCAGTACACCCTGTGGAACCGACGCGGCGTCAACGTCGGCCTGGAACCCGTCAATGAATCAGGTGTCGTTAGATTTCCTCCCGTCCCGGCCGTCAGGTCGGCCCAACGCCTGGAGGATTTGGTGGGCCGGCTCAAGGCGCGCTACGGAGCCAATCCCGTCGTCTTGGTCGACGAGTACGATGCACCGTTGGTGCATCTGTTAGGCAAGGACACGAATCCCAAACCCATCCTAGACATCCTGCACAACTTCTACGTCCGGCTCAAGAGTCTCGAGGCCGACCTGCATTTCGTCTTCGTTACCGGCATCACCCGTTTGGCTCACAGCAGTGTTTTCTCAGGTTTGAACAACCTGCGCGACATCTCCTGGGAACCTGCCTACGCCACCCTCTGCGGCTTCACCGAACACGAGGTCCGAAACCGCACTGCACCCCCACCTAGCCACAGGTGCCGCCCACCTCGACCTGTCCCTTGAGAAGCTGATGGACCAGGTGCGCCGCCACTACAACGGCTATCACTTCAGCTTCCCCGGCAACAGCGAGAGCGTCTACAACCCCTTCACCCTAGCCTGCTGCCTCCGGGACCTGCAGGATCAAAGCCAAGCCAAATGGTGGATGGTCACCGGATGGCCCAACCACTGGGCCGCCTCCGGCAACCCCATGTTCCTAATCCGTCTGATGAAGGAGGGACAGTACCCCCTGCCCGCGGATCCGCCTCCCTGGGACAGCCTGATGGGCACGACCTACAGCCTGGACAGTGTCGACTTCACGCCCCTTATGTTCCAAACCGGCTACTACACGCTGCGCCAGGCCACGGACGGGGATCTGTCCCTCGACTACCCCAACGACGAGGTGCGCCGGACCTACAGCCATGAACTACTGAGGACCTATCGGCAACCACCCGACCCGCGGACCCTGAGGGACATGCACCGGGCACTGGCCGACGAGGACCATCAGGGATTCTGCGATCTCCTCCACACCTTCCTGGCCGGCATCCCCGGCGAGAAGCTGCGCCGGGAGACGGACTGCCACCTCGTGCTGCACGTCCTGTGCCAGTTGATGCAGGTGGAGTTCCAGTCAGAGATGCACCAGGGCGGCGGCCGCTCCGACATGGAGGTCCACTTCCCCGAACACGTCTGCGTCATGGAGTTCAAGTACGGCGAGTCCCCACAGGCAGCTCTGGACCAGATTCGGACCCGCGACTACGGCTGCCGGCATTTCGGCGGGGCCTGCAAGGTGGTGGCACTGGGCCTCAACTTCGTGCCCGGCACCGGGGAAACTCCTCCCGCCGTGGAGCATGCCGTTTGTGTCCGCTACCAGCCCGAGTGAAGGTTCTCCCCTTTGTCCGAGACGTCCAACTCAGCCGCAGTCAGGACAAAAGCAACAGACTTCAGAAGGTTGTTCGATCCACCAGAGTAGCGGATCTTGGGACGCATGTTGGACAGTCAATCCATTACCGTGGGCGATCTGGAAACCTGCGTGTAAACAGCGCGTTGATGCCATTCAGGCATTCACGGAGCCGGCAGTTGTCGTCCCCCAAATACCGCAGGCTGCGCGCCGAATTGATGTCTCCGTTCAGGTGCCGCAAGAAGCCATCCACTCGACCGATCTACTCGGTTCTTCGGAGAGCAGCCCCTCCGCCATAGTCAAGACCATCTGCTACCGGATCGCGGCACGGGAACAAGGACAAAAAGGCATGCACCGAAGGCTCCAGTAGAATCAGGGCGATGCAGATCAACAGCGAGCCTTGGGATCCAGCAAGGATAACGTGGAACTCGTTGGGTTGAATCAAGACCGACAACCCATAACAATAATGAAGCCATTGAAAGACAACCTCGACCTCCAGATGACGGAGGAGGAGATGCGCAGCCTTGCCCACCTGGTCACCGAACTGGTGGTGGAACGGATCGGCAACCTGAGCCGGGAACCGGCTTGGGATGGTGACTTCCGGCTGGAACTTGAGGACCAATTGCTGGCCGAGCCTCCGGAGGAAGGCCAATCCCCAAAGGAAGTCTTTGAACGGGCTGCACACAAGATCCTCCCGTTCGCAGCCCGGATTGATCACCCCCGTTTCTTTGGCTTTATTCCATCCTCCCCCACCTGGCCCAGTGTGCTGGCCGATTTCATGGTGGCCGGCCACCAGGTCAACCAATGCACATGGTTGACATCCAGCGGTCCAAGCCAGCTTGAGTTGGTGGTCATCGACTGGTTTCGCCGCTGGATTGGTTATCCCGAGGGGGCGGGCGGGCTTTTCACCAGTGGCGGATCAGCAGCCAGTTTGGATGCCTTTGTGGCTGCCAGGGAGGCCGCCGGCAATCCGGAACGGGCGACCGTGTACATGAGTGACCAAAGCCACTCCGCCCTCAGTCGAGCGGCCATGATCATTGGTGTACGGCGGGAGTGCATCCGCATGGTTCCCAGTGACGAGTACTTTCGGCTGGACATGGAAGCACTGGCCAGGGCCGTTCAAGCCGACCGGGCAGCAGGCTTCAATCCCCTTGCCGTATGTGCCACCGCCGGGACATCCAGCACAGGCGCTGTGGACCCCTTGGAGGCGATGGCCGATTTCTGTGAAGAAGAAAAGATCTGGATGCACGTCGATGCCGCGTACGGAGGGTTCGCAGTCTTGACCGAAAAAGGCAGAAAGCTCCTGCAAGGGCTGGAACGTGCGGATTCGATCGGACTGGATGCCCACAAATGGCTGTTTCAGCCGTATGAAGCCGGAAGTTTGCTGGTAAAGGACGGAAGCACCTTGGAGAAAGCCTTCGCCGTACATCCCGATATCCTCCAGGATACGGTTTGGGGGAAGGACCATCCCAACTTCGTGGATCGTGGTCTGCAACTGAGTCGTTCGGTGCGCGCCCTAAAAGTTTGGGTGTCAATCCATACATTCGGGATGGCTGCATTCCGGCGGGCGGTAGCCAAAGGCATGGAACTGGCCAGTCGAGCGGAGGAATTCGTCCACGCCAGTCCAATTCTGGAGAGCCTGACGCCCGCGTCGTTGGGAATAGTATGCCTTCGGATCAACCCCGCCGACACTCACCGAAGTGAGGAAGCACTGGAACAGGTGAATCGGGCCATTCTCGCTCGTCTCTTCTGGGACGATGATGCGTTTGTGTCATCCACACTGCTCCACGGCATATTCTCCCTGCGCCTCTGTATCCTCAACCACACCACTACCTGGGACGATGTGCGCGAGACGCTGGAGACGATTGAGCGTTTTGGCAGGGAGGAGTTGACAGGAGGAGTACGCAACTGAGAGAACGGACTTTTATTTCTTAAATCATGCAGGAGCCGGATCAAACAGAGACAATCACTCCAGTAGAACTTCCAACGCCATTAAGGCATTCTTCCGGCGGTAGAGTTCCGCATGGGCGGAAGCCTTAAGCAACATGTCGATGGCAGCATCGCTGGCAGTGCCCAGTTTGCGTAGTGCCAAGGCGGCATTGTGGCCCACGAGGTAGTCCTCATCCGATAGGGCCTGCCCCAGGATCGTCGTCACTTCATCCCCCGCATCACCCAGCACGCCCAAGGCCTCGACGGCATTGCGCCGAACCCAAGGCGATGGATCACCCGTCATGGTGGCCACCCGCGGAACCATGAATCGGGCCTCGTTGCCCATATCTCCTACAGCATCAACCGCGCTGCCCCTGATGCGCCAATCCGCGGATTCCATGGCCTCTTCCAGTAACGGCAAGCCGGCCGCCCCTTGGTTCGCCAGCGCATAGCCGAACATGTGCTCACAGGGACTCGTGTGTTCGTGGCTTCGAGCCCGAACCTCTGCTTCATCCGCCTCAGTCCGCCACAGACGGAAGACCTCATCGGTTTGGCGGAAGGCTTCCGGCCCCATGGTGTAGGCCGCCCTCAGTCGCTCCATCTCTGAATCGACCAGCAGGTCCGACAACGCGACACCCCCGCAATCCTTCCCTTCTGCCGGAACGGGGTCTCCTCTGCTCCAGAGCCACATGGCTTGCCACAGGGGCTCCAGCGGATCCGATTCCCGACCTGCGGGCAGTTGCCACTCCGCTTCTTGATTGTTCCAGGCGGGAGCAGTGGGTTCTGCCGCACGGCAGAACAGGAACTTGAGCATGTAGCGGTGGCGATCCGAGTGATTGCCCAATGCTCGGTGCCAAACGTCATAGTGGACCAGGATCACGGTTCCCGCCTCTCCGGTCACCCCCAGTTCACCGTGTGCAGCCAACGACTCCTCTGAACTGAAGTACTGACTACCCGGCGTTACTCCGGTGGGCCCCATGTCGGCGGTGACATTCTGCGGGTAGTACATCGCCATGGCCCACCGGGAACGATGGTGATGGACATTGACATCCTCTTCGTAGGAGTCTTTGTGGTTGTGTTGAGCCAAGGTGCCCGATCTGTTTTGATGGCAATGGCGATGCGGATGCATGAAGTAACCATCTCCCAGGATGGAACTCAACGCACCCTTGACCACGGGATCCGCGAACACCAGCCGCAGGGCCGGGTTCATTTCCAGGATTTCGTTGCCTGGATTGCCTGTTGTCGAAAAAATCTCCTCGCATCGATCACGGATGTAGTCGTGCACCTCCTTGGGCAGCCGGGACTTCAGGACCACAAAACCATCGGTGAGGTAGGTCCGCATCTGCTCGTCGGACAGTCGGTGAAGGCGGTCACAATCGTTCATGTTGCTCATATCGTGGAGAGTCCGAAGCCCATTGGTTTGGCTTGCACCATCGCAGGAAAGGCCTGATCAGGATAGTTTCGAACATTATGATGCGGTTCGGCTGCACGCGGGCATCCTGCACAAGGATGCACCCGTCACCGTCCGCTGCTCAGTATAGGATCGGGTCATTCAGTCCGTGTCCAAAGTGAACATGATCATGTCCACCGCAAGCCCCGTGCCTTCCCTGAACCCGGGGCGGTCCGAGTTCTTGCAGATCCGACGCGGTGGCGGTCTGTACATCGCAAGACCCACCACTTCCGGTCACTCCTAACCCCCGAATCCGAGGATGCTCCAACACTCCGGAACCCGTATGTGTTCCTGGCCCGTCCCCGGCGCTTCGGCAAGTCCCTGCTGATAACAACCCTGGAAGCCTTCTTTCAGGGGGAGGTACCGATTGATCCCCGCTACCTGAACGGCCACAACCCACCGCCAACCCTAAGCAAGGCGGAACTGTTCCAAGGCACGGCTGCAGCGGATACTGCCGAGAGCCGCGGCTTCCATCCGGTCATACGACTGAACATGGCCAGCACCCCGGCCGATGCACCGGAACGGCTGGAAGCCAACCTGCTGGAAATGATGGGCGGCCAGTACACCCTGTGGAACCGACGCGGCGTCAACGTCGGCCTGGAACCCGTGGATGAATCCGGCATCGTCAGATTTCCCACCGTCCCGGAGGTCAGTCCGGCCCAGCGCCTGGAGGAACTGGTGGGCCGACTCAAGGTGCGCTACGGAACCAATCCCGTCGTCCTGGTCGACGAGTACGACGCGCCCCTGACGCACCTGCTGGGCAAGCAGGCAGATCCCGAACCGATCCTGAGTGTCCTGCGCAACTTCTACACCAGGCTCAAGAATCTCGAAAGTCACCTGCACTTCGTCTTCGTCACCGGCATCATCCGCGTGGCTCACGACAGCATTTTCTCAGGTTTGAACAACCTGCGGGACATCTCTTGGGAACCCGCCCACGCCACCCTCTGCGGCTTTACCGAACAGGAGGTCCGAACCTCACTGCAACCCCACCTCGCTACGGCCGTCACCCACCTCGACCTAACCTCCGAGGAACTCATGGACCAAGTACACCGCCACTACCACGGCTACCACTTCAGTCTTCCCGGCAACAGCGAGAGCGTCTACAACCCTTTCACCCTGGCCTGTTGCCTCCGCGACATGCAGGACCACCGCAACATCAGGCAATGGGCCATCACCGGATGGCCCAACCACTGGGCCAACTCCGGCACACCCATCTTCCTCATCCGGCTCATGAAGCAGGGACAGTACCCCCTGCCTGCGGATCCGCCCCCCTGGGACAGCCTGATGAGCACGACCTACAGCCTGGACAAGGTCAACTTCGCCCCTCTTATGGTCCAGACCGGCTACTACACCCTGCGCCAGGACACGGACGGGGACCTGTACCTCGACTACCCCAACGACGAGGTCCGCCGGACCTACAGCCATGAACTGCTGGAGACCTACCGGCAACCACCCGACCCACGAACCCTGCAGGCCATGCACCGGGCACTGGCCGACGAGGACTATGCCCGGTTCTGCGAGCTCCTTCACACCTTCCTGGCCGGTGTCCCAAGTGAAAAGCTGCGCCGGGAGACCGACTGCCACCTCGTGCTGCACGTGCTGTGCCAGCTGATGCAGGTGGAGTTCCAGTCGGAAGTGCACCAGGGGGGTGGCCGCTCCGACATGGAGGTCCGATTCCCCGAACACGTCTGCGTCATGGAGTTCAAGTACGGCGAGTCCCCGCAGGCGGCCCTGGACCAGATTCGGACCCACGACTACGGTCGCCGGCACTTCGGGGGGACCCGCAAGGTGGTGGCGCTGGGCCTGAACTTCGCGCCCGGCACCGGGGAAGCCCCTCCCACCGTGGAACATGCCGTCTGTGTCCGCTACCGTCCCGAGTGACAACGACCATCCCGGACATGTAGTCCAAGGCAACCAGCAAACCGACGCTGACATTACACCGGAGACATGTCACTCTTGGAACGTGGATGACGTCACCGGCAGTACCTTCTTCAATCAGACGGTGCATTGGCTGGCCGGGCCGCTTCAAAGTGGCGGGCCCCCGGCCGAATCACTCCCCAGTCAGGGTACAGCCGGAGCCCACGCGTAGCTTGACAACGCGGATGCCTTCCCGGCGGAACGTAAGGTGTCGGGCAACTGCGCGGCTCAGGCTTGTGGGGCGGTGCGGCCGTTGGCTTGCAGCCGGGGGAGACGCCCGGCTGCCTGGTCCGCCATCAGACCTGCGATGTCGGGCAGTTCGTCAAGTTCGGCCTCGTCCAGTTCCCGGGCACATCGCTCTGCCTCCGCGTCGCCCCATACCTGTCGGATGAACTCGATGAGCAATTGCTTCCTGCCTTGCACTACACCGCGCGCCTCGCCGCGCGCCTCGCCGCGTGCCTCACCGCGCGCCTCGCTCTCTTTCTTCTCATCCGCCACGTATTGACCGAATGTGTACATGACTTCCTCCGCCTCCTCAATGTAGGTGATTCTACTCAACGCCGCACGCAATGCCGGTTGATCGTCCAGCAGTTCCCCGAAAGCCGTCTTGAACCAGGCCCCGAGCGCCTCCCGCAGCGTCGCCGTTGAAGCCAGGGCCAGTGGGATCAACTCCCGCAGCACCGGCAGGACCAAGGCCGCCGCCGCCCGCCGCTCCAGCTTCATCTCGGCCTGCACCCGCGCCAGCGCCATGAAACCCGATACCAGATTGTCCGCGGGCAACGCATGCTCCCCGCCCGGCAGACCCGGCACCCGATGGGCATGGATGTCCAGCAACAGACCCTCATGGAAGCCGTACCGGTACGAGCCGGCCACGCTTTGCACCGGTACCCACCACTTGCGAAAAGGTCGGAGGCCGGTGTTGACAACCAGCCCGCAGATCTCCAGTCCGCGCAGGCTGGGACTCATCTCAAGCGCGTAATCGAACATGCGCCCGGACATCCCGCGTTCGCGCTGTGACTGGAACTCCAGATGCAGCAGCATCTGCTCCTCGGACCGGTCGCCGTGGTCCAGGAGCCAGACCAGGTCCCGGTGCCCCTCGGACTGGTGAGGAGGTGTTTCCGAATCGGTCGTAACGGCCGAGCCGGCCACCACCCGCACCGGTACCCATTCCTGCAGCTCAGGGCAAGCACCTTGCGCCAGAAAGGCGATCAGGTCCGCGGCCACGTCCGGTTCGGCGAAGATGGACTTCAGGGTCAGATCGTGGGAGAAGGTCGGCGGTGTTGGTTTCGGCGGCTGCGACACGGCGGCCCTCGCTGAGAGTGGATTCCGGGTTCTCAATCACCAGGTACAGGCAATTGGTTGCCAATAAAATGATCAAATTCACTCAATAAACAACAAGAATGACACTCCAATCATACTTGCAGTAAATTTATATTTGCAAATTTATAGATTTATTTGGTCACTTGAAACGATCGACATGCCGACTGCATGACATCAGTGCAAACGGCAATCACGGGCCTGCCGAGAAGTCGCGATTTGACCTTCGGCGAGATGCCGGTTCGATGTTGCAGGGGTTGGCGCGGCGGGAAAGACTTTTCGTCAACAGCCCCGCCACCGGGCGGGCCTCAAGTTCCGAATCCAGGCCGCCGGCAACAGAAACGGAAGCACGATCGTCCAAGCGAGAGGATCAATCACCGACACCAGGGGACGTTCGCGATTTCACCCTCTGGCCTTGAGGCCATGCCTGACCCACAGTCTGTATCCTGCCTGTTCCGGTCTCTCACCGCCCGGGATGATTCAGCGCATCATGTACAGGCCCGGTGGGAACGACAGATGGTGCACTCCGGCCCGACAAACTGTTCCGGGGACATCGTCGGCCACAACCACGGGCATCCTCCGACATCGATGCCCCGTAGCCGATGGATCAGGCCTCCTGCCCGAACCTGCGCGACCGCCAGACGAGGGCCCAAACACCGAGGGTCCACTCCACAAGGGCCCACAGCAAGCCTACTTGGTCCAGATAGTCGAACACCAGGAGCGAAATCAGGAACTGAATCAGGTGGGCAGTGCCGGCCACGAACAACGGAATGGATACTATCACCAGGAACCGCCCCAACTGGCTGCGCCAATCGGACGAGGTCCGGAAGTGGTGCTCTGCCACCACCAGGAAAATCAGCGTGCAAACCCCAACCACCGCAAAGGTTGTGAAGAGAACCCCGCCGTGGATCAGGTACCGGTCCAGTTTCTGGCTGGTCAGGACCAGACGGACCGCGTCGCGCAGGGTCCAGGCCGCCAGAAACCCGACGGCAAAACTCAAAAGCAGGTAGACGTAAGTCAGGAGATGGAAGCCGACACTGCGTCGTCCCATCAACGCATCAAGGGTCATCCCTGCAGGATACCGGAGAATTCAGGCCGATAGTGTGACCGGAGCAACCGTGATGCCGTCCAGGTTGAGGTCATTGGCAAAGTGGCAGGCCGCAAAGTGTCTGTCGGACATGGCCACCTGCGGCGGATCCTCCTCCCGGCAGATGTCCTGCACATGCACGCAGCGTTCCTGAAAGACGCAGCCAGTCGGCAGATTGGCAGGATCCGGCGGCTCGCCGGCCGTCACGAGACGCTTGCCCCGGCTGCCCTTGGCCGTGCGCGGCACCGCCGCCAGCAGGAGGGCCGTATACGGATGGCGCGGTCTGTCCAGCAATTCATCCTTGGGGCCCAGTTCCACCAGCCTACCGGCGTACATGACCGCAATCCGGTCGCAGATGTAGCGAATCACGCTCATGTCGTGCGACACGAACATGTAGGTCAGATGAAACTCTCCCTGCAACTCCTGCAACAAGTTCAGGATCTGAGCCTGAATTGACACGTCCAAGGCGGAAACCGGCTCATCCGCGATTACCAGACGCGGGTTTACCACCAAGGCCCGGGCAATGCCAATCCGCTGCCGCTGCCCGCCGCTGAAACTGTGGGGATAGCGCCGCAGGTGCTCCACCCGCAGGCCCACCAGTTCAATGATGCGGGCCACCCGCTGCTCAAGCTCCGTGCCTTTGGCCACGCCGTTGACCAACAGCGGCTCGCCCACGGTCTCCAGGATGTTCATGCGGGGATTGAGCGAAGCGAAGGGATCCTGGAAGATCATCTGGGCCCGGCGCCGGAACAGCTTCCGCTCTTCCGGAGTCAGGCTGCCGACATCCAGCCGGCCCTCATCCAGGTTGATCCTGACGGATCCGGCCGTCATGTCATAGAGGCGCAGGATGGTTCGACCCAGTGTGGTCTTGCCGCAGCCGCTCTCGCCCACCACGCCCAGAGTTTCGCCGTTGGCCAGCGTGAACGACACGTCGTGGACAGCCTTGGTGAAGCCGATCACCCGGCGCAGGAACCCCTTGGTGATGGGGAAGTACTTGCTCAGGCCCTCCACCTGCAGCAGTTCGCCCGCGGCAGCCCCGTTGGCCCCCGATGTGGTCTGCATCGCATCCGCCATGATCAGTCACCTGCCGCGCCATTCGAGGCCAAATCCACATCGTCCGCATACAGGAAACAGCGGACCGTGTGGCCCTGTTTCGGTTCCAGCACGGGCGGCGGCGACTCGTCGCAAACCCCTTGTATGCGCTCCGTGCACCGAGCGTAGAAGGGACAACCCTTGTGCACGGCAAAGGGGTTGGGGATGTTGCCGGAAATCGGCACCAACTGTTCCAGCGGTCCATCGATCTTGGGGATGGACTGCCACAGCGCCCGGGTGTACGGATGGAGCGGTTCGTCGAAGATAGTCTCCACGTCCGCATGTTCCATGACCAGTCCCAGATACATCACCATCACCTCGTCGGCCACACCGCCCACGACCGCCAAGTCGTGGCTGATGTAGATGATGGCCATGTTGAGGTCATCCTGCAGCTCCTGAATCAACTCCAGGATCTGGGCCTCAATCGTCACGTCCAGCGCGGTTGTGGGTTCGTCCGCAATCAGCAGGGCCGGATCGCAGGACAGCGCCATGGCAATCATGGCCCGCTGGCGCATGCCGCCCGACAGTTCATGGGGATAGGCGTCCACGGCCCGATCCGGGCGCGGAATGCCGACCCGCCGCAACAGGTCCACGGTCCGTTCACGCGCGGACTGCGGGGTGGAATCCGGAATGTGCAGCAAAATCGCCTCGCCGATCTGATCCCCGACCGTATGCAGGGGACTGAAAGAGGTCATCGGCTCCTGGAAGATCATGCCGATCTCACCGCCCCGCACGTCCCGGTACTCCTGCCCGCGGGGATCCAGCCGACCCAGATCCACCGTCTCGGTCCCGCCGTCGGGCGTGGCGCGGTGAAGCACGATCTCCCCCGCCAACTGCTTGGCCGGCGGACTGGGCACAATGCCCATCACCGACTGGGCCGACACGGACTTGCCGGATCCGCTCTCGCCGATGATGCCCAGGGTACGGCCCCGGTGCACGTCGAAGCTAACGTCGTTGACGGCCTGGACCACGCCCTCGAACAGATAGAAGTGGACCTGCAGATTGCGGACTTCAAGCAGCAGATCGCTGCGGCCGGAGTCAGACACGCTGGCTCACCCCTAGTGATCCGAGTACGGGTCGGCCGCATCGCGCAGGCCGTCGCCGACATTGTTGAAGAGCAGCACGGCTGCCATTACCCAAGCCGCGGGGATCAGCTGGTGGGGATGCTGGGCAATCGCCACGATGTCCTGCGCATCCTGGAGGAGTGTGCCCCAACTCACGGCCGGCGGCTGAATGCCCAAGCCCAGGAAGCTCAGGGCCGTCTCGGCCAGAATCATGGTCGGCACCATCAACGTGACCGTGACAATCAAGTGGCTGGTGAAGCCGGGTAGCAAATGCTTGAAAATAATGCGTCGCTCCCCGGTGCCGGCCGCCTTGGCGGCCATGGCGTAATCCTCCTCGCGCAGGGAGAGCAGCTTGCCCCGCACCACCCGTGCCAAACCAGTCCAGCCCAGGATGGACAGAATGATCGTGATGGCGAAGTAGGTCCTGAGTACTGGCCAGTCGCGGGGCAGGGCCGCTGACAGGGCCATCCACAATGGAATTGGGGGAATGGAGATCAGGAAGTCAATGAGGCGCTGGATCACCTCGTCAACCAAGCCTCCGAAGTATCCCGAAATGCCGCCCAGGACGATGCCCAATATCAGGCTCAGGGCTACACCAATCAGGCCAATGGTAAGGGATATGCGGGCACCGTAAAGAGTGCGGGACAGAAGATCCCGCCCCAGCCGATCCGCACCGAACAGCATGAAGGGATGCGCATCCTCAACATCGGTGCCGAAGAAATGGATCGTAGCAGTCCAGTCGCCGACGATCTTGTATTCCGAACCTGGTGCAAACAACCGCAGCTTGATGGGATTATCCAGGATGGGCGCAAACTCGTACTTGAAGGTCTCCTTGTTCAGGGTCTTCTCGAATCCGTAGTAGTGCGGTCCGATGAAACCGCCGCCCTCCGGGCTTTTGTCGATCCAGTGCAGTCGCACCGGGGGAGCCTCTTGGTAGCTCTCAAAGCGCGTCGAGGGCAGATAGGGGCTGAAGAACCCCGGCAGGAGTGCCAGAAGATAGAGCAGCAACAGCAGGGCCGTGGAAACCATGGCCACGCGGTGTCGGCGAAAACGCCACCAGATCAGTGACCACTGGCTGGCGTAGTAAAACCGATCGTCTTGTTCCGCCTGGTCGGCAACCAAGACTTCCTCAAAGACTTCCGTGGAAGCAGTCATGATGGATTCCGAAAGTGTCAACGGGCCGCGGCGGCACTGTAGCGAATGCGTGGATCCAGCGCCGCCAGCAGGATGTCCGACAACAATGTGCCCACGACCGTCAGAACCGACAGAATCATAACAATGCTGCCGGCCAAGAACATGTCCTGAGCCAGCACGGCCCGCAGCAGGAGCGGCCCGGTGGTCTGAAGACCCAAGACGAGGGACACCAGCACCTCGCCGGAGAAGATGCCCGGCAGAATCCAGCCGATCGTGCTGATGACCGGGTTCATGGACATGCGCACCGGATACTTGAACAGAAGCTGCATCTCGTTAACGCCCTTGGCACGGGCGGTAATGACATATTGCTTCTTGAGTTCGTCCAGCAGGTTGCCGCGCATGACCCGGATCAGGGCCCCGGTGCCGTTCAGCCCAATGATGATAAGCGGGAGCACCAAATGCTTGAGCATGTCGATGAACTTCTCCATCGACATGGGTTCGTCCATGTACTCGATGGAAAACAGGCCCAAGGGCGCGAACTCGGTAAGCTTGAAGATGTACCAGGCCAACACCATGGCCAATAGGAACGTGGGGATGGTCAATCCCAGGAAGCCGAAGAAGGTGAATATGTAGTCCAGCACCGAGTACTGGTGGGTGGCGGAATAGATCCCGATCGGAATGGCGATGATCCAGGACACGATCAGCGCCGAGATGGAAATCAGGAGCGTCAGGGGCAGGCGTTCGCCGAGCAGTTCGTTGACGGTCTTGCCCCATTGGAACGACCAGCCGAAGTTGAACTTGAACAGGATGCCCCGCATCCATCTGACGTAGCGCTTCCAGGCCGGTTGGTCGAAGCCGTACATCTTGACCAGCCGCTCCGCCTCGTCCTCGTTGAGTTCGATGCCGGAGGCGCGCAGGTTCTCGATCTGGTAGGTGACCCAATCGCCCGGCGGCAGCTCGATGATCGCGAACGACACCAGCGAGATCAGCAACAGGATCGGAATCAGCATGACGCTGCGCCGCACAATGTAGGCAACCATCGGATCAGGTTCCAGGCGATAGGTCCATGGGCGGCCGGCCGGCATCCCGCGGGACACCGACCAGCCGCTTCAGCGATTCCTGTGGTTCAAGGGAGAACTACTGGTTCTCCTCGGGGTTGAGGTAGTACAACTGCTCCATGGCGAAGTTCTGCGCAATGGCAAAGCCTTCGGTCGCCACGTTGGCCATGTTGAGAGAAACGATCAGCGGGTACTTTACATTCTCCACGATCGTGATCTCCGGAAGGTTTTCCCGGTGCCAGGCGTTGCCCTCCTCCTTGAAGGCATTGTACTCGTCGCCGCCGGACACGGAACCCCAGCGGGCAATGTCAAGCGCATAGGCGTCCTTGGCCCACTGCGGCGGCTCCCAGGCCGGATCGCGGTTCTCCTCGGCGGCAGTCATGTACTGCCACCAGGCGTAGCCTGCACGCTGGATGGTGTCGCTGGTCCAGTTGTTGTCCCAGCCCTGGTCGTGGGCCCAGAAGACCGTGGCCTGCAGTTCGTTGTTGTTGCGCCGTTGGCCCCAAAGCGCTGGATCGAGCTTCTTGACCAGGGCCCGGATGCCGATGTCGCCCAGGTATTCACCAACCAATTCGGATGCCGGCTCCAGATCAGGAGCGTGGGCGCCATGCTCAATCAGCAGCTCGAACGGCTCGCCCGAAGGATACAGACGGTAGCCGTCGTCGTCCATCTGATCAAGGCCGATGGAATCGAGCAGGGCATTGGCGCGATCCAGGTCCCGGGTGGACAGATCGGCACCGACCGTGTCGAGCGGCTTGGTGGCGTAGCCGTAATACAGCGTCTCGATCATCTCGTCACGGTTCACGGCCAGGCTGACGGCCTGCCGGAACTCGATGTTGGAGACAACCTCCCGGAATGCCGCGGCCAGCGGATCGGCTTCGGCGTTGTAGGTCTGGTTGATCCAAATGGAACTGGAGTCGACATGCATGTCCAGCAGCTGGTGACGGTAGCCGCCCGCCGGGCCGTTCTCGACGTACAGCGGAATCTTGACCAGGCCGGTGCTTTCGCGCATGAAGTCGGCCTCGCCGGTCAGAATGCCGGTGTTGACCATTTCCACATCCTCAACCAGCTTGGAAACCATCTTGTCGATGTAGGGCAGCTGCTTGCCTTCGGTGTCCACCTTGTAGTAGTACGGGTTGCGCTCGAAGACCAGAAGGCCCGGCTCCGCTGCTTCCACGCGCTGCCAAGGGGTGATGACCGGAGAGCGCCCGACCATACACTTTTCTCGGTTGACATGCCAGTTGACACAGTCGTTGGCCGTGAAGACCTGGTTCCACTCGTCAGTGAGATTCATCTCATTAAGCTGGTCGCGCAGGTCCTCGATTCCGTTTTCGAGATGGTCCACATGGAACTGTTTCAGATAGGCCGAAGGCCGTACCAGTTCCGTCCAGCCGTTCCAGGTCTCGATGGTCAGGGCGCGCAGGAACCCGCCGTAAGGGGCATCGAAGTCCACCTGGAAGGTGTAGTCGTCGATCATTTGGAACGTCATCGGCGTGCCGGTGGGATCGTTCCGCGTGCGGAAGCGCCTGGGGAAAGTGGGGGTGAGGAAGTCGTTGCCGTAGATGTCCTCGGCCACGAACCGGGCATCCTCGGCGGTGACCAGGGAGCCGTCGGACCACTTCAAGCCCTCGCGCATGTGGAAGACGAAAGTCTGGTTGTTGTTGGAGACTTCGTAGCCCTTCAGCACATTGCCGCGGATGCCCTGCACGCCCAGGCCGGGCGCGGAAAGCAGAGGCTCGTTCATGCCGACGAAGGTGTCCGGATTCCAATCCGGGCGGAAGTGCAGGGTGCGCAGGGTGCCGCCAAAGTTGCCGGGCTGCCAGTCAACGTGATCCTCCGGCAGGAGGACGCCGGGGCCCACCACGAACGGTTCATTCGGCAGGCGATCTTCCAGCGGAGGCAGTTCGCCCGACGCCACACGGTCCCACAGCACCGGCGACTCCAAGGGGTTGCCCGCCATCGTTTCCTCTGCGGCCATCGAGTCCGCATCCTCGGCCGGGGCCTCGGCCGCAGGTTCGGCAGGGGCACCACAGGCAGCCACCGCCAACAACGCAATCAGCAAGGCTACCAACAGCCCTGCCCTGAAAGGTGTCTTCATTCAGGTTCTCCTGGATGATTGTCTGAAATGCAACGCGCCGATCCGGTCCAAGGGGCTGGCCGAACAAAGTCACTGCCGGCAACGACAAGTGGTGCTATGACGAAACGGGATCGGTGACCCTATTGTAGGGTTGCCCCGCCCTCAGCGCAAAAGAGCCCCCCCAGCATGGTGCCGGCGCGAGCCCGATCGCGATCTTCAAACCGGTGCTCGGAACGTCTCCGCGTGCAGCGTGACCGCCGCCAGCCGCGCCCGGTCCACTACCACCCCCAGGCCCGGCACCTGTGGAACCGACACTGTCGAGTCCGGGTTAAGCTCGAAATCCGGAACCGCCACGTCCTCATGGTAGTAGCGACGAGAGGCGGAGATGTCGCCGGGCAGGGAGAAGTTGGGCAGCGAGGCCAAGGTCAGGTTGGCGACCCGTCCCACATTGGTCTCCAGCATGCCCCCGTACCAAACCGGCACGCCGGCCTCTCAGCACATGTGATGAGGAGGCCTGTCGGCACCCCGTGGGGCACCGACAGACCAATCAACGATCCTCGGACCAACTCAAACTATTACTCGTTCTCTTCGGGGTTGAGGTAGTAGAGCTGTTCCATGGCGAAGTTCTGGGCAATGGCGAAACCCTCGGTCGCCACGTTGGCCATGTTGACGGAGACGATCATCGGGTACTTCACGTTTTCAACAACCGTAATGACCGGCAGGTATTGCCGATGCCAGGCGTAGCCATCCTCCTTGAGTTGGTTGTGCTCATCGCTACCAGGGACAGTACCCCAGCGAGTAACGTCACGTGCAAAGGCCTCTTTGACCCACTGAGGTGGCTCCCAGTTGGGATCCCGGTTCTCTTCAGCGGAATTCATGTACAGGCCCCAAGCCTTTCCAGCACCGTAAACCCCAAAGAGCCCACCGGTCGATTCGTCGTCGCAGCACTGGTCGTGAGACCAGAGCACACTTGCCTGCAGTTCGTTGTTGTTAAGGCGTTGACCCCAGAGCGATGGATCGATTTGCTTGACAAGGGCTTTGATGCCGATGTCGCCCAGGTACTCAGCCATCAATTCCGAAGCCGGCGCTATGTCCGGAGCGTGCGCTCCGTGCTCAATCAGGAGTTCAAAGGTCTCACCGGATGGATACTGGCGGAAACCATCATTGTCGCGGGCGTCAAGACCGATGGAGTTGAGCAGCGCGTTGGCTCGATCAACATCCCGGGTTGACAGGTCTGCCCCCACCGTTACAAGTGGTTTGGAGGCAAACCCGTAGTACAGGGTCTCGATCATTTCATCGCGGTCCAAGGCCAGGCTGACCGCCTGACGGAACTCAATATTGGAGACGACATTCCTGAACTGTTCAGCCAGTGGATCGGCCTCGGCACCGTAGGTCAGGTTGATGATGAGTACAGTGGAATTGACGTGCATATCCAACAACTGGTGCCGGAAGCCGCCCGCCGGTCCGTGCTCTACATAGAGCGGAATCTTGACCAGACCCGTGCTTTCACGCATGAAGTCGGCTTCACCGGTCAGGATGGCGGTATTGACCATTTCCACGTCCTCGACCAGCTTGGTAACCAGCTTGTCGATGTAAGGCAGCTGCTTGCCTTCCGTGTCGACCTTGAAGTAGTAGGGATTGCGCTCAAAGACCACAACGCCCGGATCGCCCACTTCCACGCGCTGCCATGGGGAAACGACCGGAGAATTGCCAACCAGGCACTGCTTTTTGTGTATATCCCGGCTGCGACAGTTGTTGGCGGCGAAGACCTGATTCCACTCGTCGGTGAGGTTCATCTCGTCAAGTTCTTCACGCAAATCCTCGATCCCATTTTCAAGATAGTCCACGTGGAATTGCTTGAGGTAGGTGGATGGCCGCACCAGTTCCGACCACCCAGGCCAGGATTCGATCGTCAAGGTGCGCAGGAACCCACCGTAGGCGTCGTCGAAGTCCACCTGGAAGGTGTAGTCGTCGATCTGCTTGAACGTCATCGGCGTGCCCGTGGAATCGTTCCTGGTGCGGAACTTCCGGGGGTAGTTTGGGGTGAGGGATTCATTGCCGTATACGTCCTCGACCACAAACCGAACGTCTTCAGCGGTTACCGGGGACCCGTCCGACCATTTCAGGCCTTCGCGCATGTGGAAGACGAAGGTCTGGTTGTTGTTGGAAACCTCAAAGGACTTCAGCACGTTGCCTCGGATGTCCTGAACACCCAGCCCGGGCGCGGACAGCAACGATTCGTTCACGCCTATGAACACGTCCGGATTCCAAAGCGGGCGGTAATGGAGTGTACGCAGAGTGCCGCCGAAGTTGCCGGGTTGCCAGGCGACGTGACCCTCCGGCAAGAGAACACCAGGACCCACAACGAACGGTTCATTCGGCAGGCGATCTTCCAGCGGAGGCAGTTCGCCCGATGCCACGCGGTCCCACAGCACCGGCGACTCCAAGGGGTTGCCCGCCATCGTTTCCTCTGCGGCTGCCGGGGCCGCGTCCTCGGCCGGGGCTTCGGCTGCAGGTCCGGCAGGAGCACCGCAGGCAGCCACCGCCAACAGCGCAAGGAGCAAGGCTGCCAACAGCCCTGCCTTGAAGGGAGTCTTCATTCAAGGTTCTCCTGGATGAATATTGGGATTGCAACGCGCCAATCCGGTCCCAGGGGCTGGCCGAACAGATTCACTGCCGGCAACGACGAGTGGCGCAATGACGAAACGAGATTGGCAACCCGATTGTGGTCCGTCCCCCCCCCTTTGTCAAACGAGTTTCGGACGGCATGGCGCAACCGTGAGGCCGGCCAACGCCTTCATTGCGGCGTACGGAAGGTCTCCGCATGGAGTGTGACTGCTGCCAGCCGCGCCCGGTCCACTACCACGCCCAGGCCCGGCGCCTGTGGAACCGACACTGTCGAGTCCGGGTTAAGCTCGAAATCCGGAACCGCCACGTCCTCATGGTAGTAGCGACGAGAGGCGGAGATGTCGCCGGGCAGGGAGAAGTTGGGCAGCGAAGCCAAAGCCAAGTTCCCGGCCCGCCCCACATTGGTTTCCAACATGCCTCCGCACCAGACCGGCACGCCGGCCTCCCGGCACAGGTCGTGGATGCGCAGGGCGGCGCTCAGGCCACCAACCCGCCCCACCTTTATGTTCATGTTGCGACAGGCCCCGATTTTCAGGGCCCACTCCGCATGCAGCGGCGAGTGAATACTCTCATCGAGGCAGATGGGCGTCTGCATATTGGCCTGCAAGGCGGCATGGTCCACGATATCGTCATGGTGGAAAGGCTGCTCGATCAGTAACAGGCCAAAGTGGTCAAGTTTCTTCAGGGAAGCAGTGTCGTCCGGAACATAGGCGGAGTTGGCATCCACCTGCAGGGCCAGATCCGGCCAGCGGTCCCGTACCGCCTCCACGGGTTCAACGTCCCAACCCGGCTTGATCTTGAGCTTCACCCTGGCATACCCGTCATCGACCCAGGCCGCGACACGGTCCAGCAGTTGGGGAATGGACGGCTCGATGCCTTGGGACACGCCGACCGCCACCCGATCACCCCGGCCGCCCAGGGCCGCCTGCAGCGAACGCCCGGCCAGCTGCGCCTCAAGGTCCCAGACCGCATTCTCCAGGGCTGCCTTGGCCATGGGGTGGCCCCGCACGGGAGCAAACAGCCGTTCGCAATCGTGAGCGGACACCGCACCGGCCTCCAGCAACCGCGGCACCAGGTAGCCGGCCATCACGTGCAGAGCCGTGCCCATGGTCTCTGCCGAATACCACGGCCCGGATCCGGCCACGCACTCCCCCCATCCGGTCAGATCCCCGCTGCGGACCGCGACCAGGATGGATTCACGGTGTGTCTCGCGCCGAAAACTGGTCTCGAACGGATGCACGTAGGGAAGCCGAATGTGGTGCAGTTCGATGCATGAAACGGCGACGGACTGGCTGTCACTCATCTTGAATCTCCAAGGGCACTTGGTTCACGGTCCGATCATGCAGCCAGCACCACACATCCTGACCCGCCTCCGCCTTCAGGCGTACGGGCACCTGTTCGGGACACACCGTCAACGGCACATCGCACCGGGGATGGAAACGGCAGCCGCCGGGCAGGTTGCGCAGGTCGGGCGGGGCACCCGGGATGAACTCCGGCAGGGCTTCGTCGTGCAGGCGCGGAATGCTGCCCAGCAGCCGGCGCGTGTACGGATGGGCCGGCTGCCCCAGAATCTGCTCCGAACTGCCAATCTCGGCAATTTGGCCGGCGTAGACGACCGCCAGGCGGTCGCAGATGTCGCTTGCCAGCGCAATGTCGTGGGTGATGAACAGGATGGAGAGACCCTCTGCCTTCAGATCCTTGAGCAGGTTCATGATCTGCGCCTGCACACTGACATCAAGGGCGGATGTCGGTTCGTCCATGATCAACAGGCGCGGCGAAAAGATCAAGGCCCCCGCAATCATCACACGCTGCTTCATGCCGCCCGACAACTCGTGCGGGTAGAGGTTCCAGGCACCGGACGGGAGGCCCACGCGTTCCAGCAGGCCGCGGGCCTGCCGTTCAAGGGCGTCCGGTGCGATGTCGGAGGATCGCGACTGGCGCACCGGTTCCGTCAGCCACTTGCCCACGCGCATGACGGGATTGAGGCTGTTCTGGGCCCCCTGGGGCACCAGGGCCATGCGCCGCCAGCGCACGGTGCGCCGAAACTCCTCGGCATCCAGGGCCGACACACAGACGCCGTCCAGCCACACCTCCCCTTCGTACCGGGCCGTGTTGCCGGGCAGCATGCGCAGCATGGCGTTGGCCGCACTGGACTTGCCGCACCCGGACTCGCCAACAAACCCCAGGGCCGTGCCCGGCTCGCCCAGTTCGAACGACACCCCGTCCACGGCCTTGACCGTGCCGGCCGGATCGGCGTAGTGAAGATACAGGTCGCGAACCTGCAGGACGGAGGCCATCGTCAATCGGCCCGTCGGGTTTGGCGCAGGCGGGGGTTGACCACCGGCTCAATGGCCAGCGACAACAACATGAACGTGGAGGCCACCAGCACTATCAGGAGACCGGGAGGCACAATCCACCACCAATAGCCGACATAGACCCCGCCGGTGCGGAACCCCGCCTCCAGAATCTGGCCCCAGGTGGGTATCGACGGATCCCCCAGACCCAGGAAACTGAGGCCCGCCTCGGCCAGGATGGCCGACGGCGCGGTGAAGATAATCTGGGCCAGGAAATACGGCATGATTTGCGGCAGGATGTGGCGGTACATGACCCGCCAGCGCGAAGACCCCAGGCTTTGCACGGCCTCGATCAACTGGCTTGAGCGCATGTGCAGCACCATGACCCGCACCTGGATGGCCAGGCCCGGCCAGCTGAAGGCAATCAGAATACCGATGATAACGGTCAGGTTGGGACCGATGATGAACAGGAGGAAAATCAGCAGAGGCAGGACGGGGATGTTGGCCACGATGTCCGAGAGTCGCTGAATCACCGTGTCGGCGGCTCCGCCCAGATAGCCGGACGCCATGCCCAGGACGGTGCCGATGGAGGTGGACAGGAGCGCCACCACGACGCCAATCACCAGGGCGGTGGGCAAACCGTACAGCAACCCCTGGGCCAGGTCGCGGCCGATGCTGTCCGTGCCCATGCGGCCAAAGGCATCCCCGCCGGCCACCAGTTCCACGGACCCGATGCCATCGCCCTCCGCCCGTGTGGCCGTCTGGAAAAGGAATGTGTACTCGCCCGACATCGGGGCAAACCCGTCGCCCGTTGCATCCGGTAGGCCAAAGAGGATGTCCATGACGCGCGGGCGGATTTCCTCGGCGTCCATTTGCAGGCCGTACTCCTCGGCCAGGAATTCCTGCAACGAACTGAGAGTACTTTCGTCGGCGCTGAGCTGGATGCGCAGGGGATCGTCGAAGTGGCGCTCGTACGGCCCTTCCTCGCCCTCGCGCGGTCCGCGGACAGCATGGCGCAAGACGCTGACACGGGTTTCGTCGGGCCTGATCAGGGTGAGGGCCAACAGCGGCGCCCTTTCCTCGAACCGCACGTCCCGCACGGTCAGGGCCAGGAAGGCCGGCACGGCCCCCTCCTCCACGATGTAGGGAATGTTCCAACTGGCAATCAGGTTGCGTCCCTTCTCCTCAACCGTCTCCGGCTCCCTGCGAACGGCCTGCCAGTGATCCGCCCGCGGTTGATTGTCCACCCGCCGGATCCACGCCGGCGGCGCGGCCTTCGGGTTGTCCACCCAGTGAATCGGATTGCTCCAGACCCGGCTGCCGAAGTTGTCGGGATAGGAGACGACCACCCAGACCGAAAGCACCACCTGCGCGGTCAGGGACAGCAGACCCAGCAGGCCCACCGGCGTCTTGAGCAGGGCGTCCCGTATCTGCCGAATGCGCATCAGTCGGCGTAGCTGACCCGCGGGTCCAGGAAGATGTACAGCGTCTCCAACAGGAGGCGGATGGCCACGTACATCAGGGTGAACATGAAGGTGAGCGCCACGATCACGCCCTCGTCGGGGGTGCCGGCCAAGGCGTCGTAGTACAGCCGTCCCATGCCCTGCCAGTTGAAGACGGTCTCAATCAGAATCGATCCGGACAGCGAACCGGCCAGGCCGAAGATCAAGCCCGTGACAATGGGCGGAGCGGCCACGCGCAGGATGTGGGCGTTGCGCACGCGGGTTTCGGACAGACCCCGGGCCCGGGCCATGCCCACGAAGTCCTCCTGGGCGATGTTGAGCGTAATCGTCCGCACCGCGTACATGTAGGGACCCACGCTGACCAGCACCATGGACAGCACCGGCAACACGGCGTGCCGGGCCAGATCGGCAAACCTGAGCCAGCCCCCTTCCGGGGGTGGGGTGCTGTACATGCCTCCGGACGGCAACAGGCGCCAATGCACCGACACCACGAGGATGAGGAGAATGCCAATCCACCAGGTGGGAATCGCGTAGGTGACGGCCGCCAGGCCGGATACCAGGCGATCAATCCAACTACCGGGCCGGGTTGCCACGTACAGGCCCCCTGCCAGACCGGTCAAGGCCACGATCACCGTCGAGGTGGTCATCAGCAGAATTGTGTTCGGCAACCGTTCCAGCACGATGTCGGCAATCCGGCTGGACCCGGAAAAGGAACGGAGGGAGCGGGCCTCCCCAAGGTCCAGCCGCATGACCCTGAACACGGTTCCCGGCAGCCGGCGCTGCCACGGGATGTCGAGTCCGTAGAACGACTCCAGTTCCGCCTTGCGGGCGGCCAGGACCCGTTCCAGTTCATCCGGATCCCGGATGGTCTCGGCCAGGGTGGTCCGTTCGACGCGGATTTGCTCGCCCACCACCGACGAAAGGATGCGGTCCGAAAAGCCGGTCAGGCCCAGGGTCAGGACGAGCAGCAGCAGAACGACGAAGAAGACCCCGACCATGGTCAGGGCGCGTACCGCCAGGGGGATCAGGTTGCGCATGGCAGCCTGCCTAAAGTTATCGGCCCGGGATCCGGCAGCCTTGAGTCCGACAGGAACATTGTTCTACCTTACCGGCTGGCGGGACGGCCTCCACCGCGACTATCGTGATGACAACTGTCTTGTCTGATATTTTGGAGCCGATGAACACGACAGTCTTGCCGTGTTTGAAATCGGTCTCCTCAAACCGCTTGCAGTCGCGAATCGGCGGCCTGGTGAGCATACAACCCGGATCCCGCTGGAACTGAAAGGCCGACAGCGGAGCAACCACTCGTCGGGCCCTCCGCTGCCGGCCTGCAGCCGTGCTTCTTCGATACCGACGAAGTCGCCGGCTCGGGGCATTAGCCGAAGCCCACGTCCGCCTCGATCTCAAGCGTGCGTTCGGTCACCCTGGCCAAGTCGTCGCTCCAGGCCGCCAGAATCAAATTGAACAGATCGGCGTCCAGCGCGTCCGTCTCGTCCGCGGTCAGCGCAATGGCAAACGAGCCATCGGCCTGTTCCTCAGCCTGACCGCTGAGCAGAACCTTGCCGCTGGAGGCATCCTTGAGCACATATTCGACGGCCAGCTGACCCGGTCCCTCAAGTTCCAGGGACACCGTGTAGTCGTCGCCGAAGACCAAATCATCCGCCTCAATGTCCGTGATGCGCACGAACTCGGGCAGGCCGACGTAAAGGTCCGCGGGTGTGAAGGGATAATCCTCCGCCCGATAGGCCTTCAACTCCGCGTACTGTGCTCCGGGGTCGTACCGCTCCAGGCTGAAGGGCCCGTTGCCGATAACCAGGTGTCCCTTTTCGCCGAACCAGTCCAGCAACGCGTCGTAGCCGGCCAGCGCGGACTCAGTGTCCACCAGCGGCGCGTCCCTGCCCGGCAATTCAAACACCGATTCCGGAACCGTCTGCTTGCGCTTCATGTCCAGCAGCACGCGCCGTACCAACCGGGCATCCCGGTCCAGGACCAAGCTGATCCACGGAACCTTGAAACGGGCCGCAGCCGTGTCGGTGTAGGCGCCGCGGCGCTGCTCGAACACCAGTGTGTCCAGGGCGGCCAGCAGTTCCCAGGGCGTGCCCACGCTGGAGGGGATCCCGTAGCCCGCGATGTAGTCCTCCTCGAAGTGCCAGAAGTCCACATAGGTCTCGATGCGGTTCTCGTCCAGGACCCGGTAGCCCTTGATGGTTTCCAGATAAGGCCTGGCGGTGGTTGCGATGACGGTCTCGATCAGTGCCTTCTGCGGGTTGAGGGAGATGTCGATACCCTGGTGCAGGCCGTACACCACGTCGGCCATCGAGATGGGCCGGCCGTGGTGGAACGTCGACTGGAAGTAGCGGCTGTAGTCGTACTCGATACGGCTGACCGCAGTCGTGCCCGCAGGCACATTGACCCAAGCCTGCCGGCCGGCGTCCCAGTGCATGGTATCGGCCGGGACCTCCAGGGTGCCGTCCGGACCCGCGGTTTCGATCTCGAAGTCCAGCCGGAACGGCTGCGGCTTGCCCGAGAACGGGTGGTTCCACATGGCCGGATCCTGAAGCTGCCGCCAGATGTCCGACGTGTAGACGTCGCCAATGCCGCCAACCGGATTCCAGGTGGAGCGCTCGGTCCAAACCCACAAGTGGCCCACCGTCAATTCATCGCTGCCTTCCTTGTAGGCGGTGCGCAGCGACCACAGGCCGCGCGGGCCGGCCGCAATGTCCTGCGTGATGCCGGTGACATCCGCCTGGACGGGATAGCTGTTCAGGATCGTGGCGATCCAGACGCGAACGCTCTCCTCCAGCCCCAGCTCGGTCATCCGCTTGTAGAGCTCGTCGCGGGCCTCCCGGTCCGCAAAGTCGCCCTGGAACAACCGGCGGCCCAAGGTGTCCAGTTCCTCGTGCTCGTACTGCCAGAAGCCCACTTCGCGCCAGCCCGGCATATTGCCCTGCCACGGAGCGTAGTAGGCGTTGATGCCGCTGTAGTCGTAGCGCTGGGGCGCGCCCCGCCCCCAGCCCTCCGTGTACAGGTGCCACCGGAAGTCCGTCGGATTGGAGGTGTAGACCGTTTGGATGGCCGGCGCGAACGGCTGGTAGGAAGGGGAAATCTGGAAGCCGGCGCCGGTCAGCGCCGTCTGAATCAGGTTGCCCACGTCCCGGCGCTCATCCTCCACGCGAATGATGAACTTCAGGACAATCGGCCTGTCCGCGAAATGCCAAACATCGTCCTTGAGCTCCGCCCCCGCCTCCGTCATGGCCGCGGCGATCTCCGCACGCGCCGATTCCGGATCATGGTCCAGCCCGGCCTCGTTGACCTGGCGGAAAATGGTCAGGTAGTCGAAGTCCGTGGGGCTGATGTTCGTCAACATCGGCACGGCCTGGCCCTGATAGATCTCGCGGGCGACGAACTCCCGGTCGACCAGGCGCTGCACGGCCCGCCGCACCTCCGGAATGGAGAACGGGTTCAGGGCGCCCTCGGCCGCCGGTGCCGGATTGAGAATCAGCGAAATCGTGGTGGCCGGTGCCTCGAACAGCTGGATCTGTTCCTCCTCAAGCTCCCGGGCCGCACTGATCTTCAGGTTGTAGTAATAAAGATCCATCTCGCCGGCCTGCAGATCCAGCGGGGCGCGATCCACATCGAAGGCCCGAAAGCGCAGGGTCTCCACGGCCGGGCCGGTCAGGTCGTGCGGCGCGGCATAGCCTTCGTCCATGGTGTCGTCGTCCCCGGCGGCCTGACCGGAATCGGCGGCCAGCGAGGGTACGGCCCACAGCAGCAGGCAGACGGTCAGCAGGAACACGAGGCCGATCCGGAATTCAGTCGGCCGACGGTGTGTCAGGCGCATGGCAGGCATGTCCTTGGGTTGAAACAATGGGATGGGATGGCCGAGGGGCCGGGGGAATGCTCCGCTTCCCGCCGGCCCCGGCATGTATGTGTCAGTTGTCGCCCAACTGGGCCAGCAGTGCCTCCAACTGATCGGAGATTGACTTGATGTTGTCGAAGCCAAACTCCATGTAGAAGGACGTGGAGGCGAAGTTGCCCGATCCGTCCACCAGCGTCACGGCATGGGCACCCTCGCCCGAGACGGGTACGAACACGTTGGCCGTTATGCGGCCCAGGTCATCGGTGCGGCCGGATGCCACCTCGGTGCCACCCACCAGCAGGAAGTAGTTGATCAGCGGCTGGAAGCCATGTCCCTGCACCGTGATCTGCTCGCCGGCCGGACCGGCGTTGGGACTGATGAAAATCTCCGGGTTGGGAATGGAACGCTGGCGCGTAAAGCCGATCTTCTGGTTGTAGCCGCCGTATTCGCCCAGGCGCGTGTCGGCCCACGCGATATAGGCTTCGTCCTCAATGGCGGCAATCGCAAAGTAGTCGCCCAGGAACAGCCCCCGGGGGAAACCCTTGTTGGGATTGGAGGGGAAGTCCGTAACCCTTGTGTCCCCCACGCTCAGGTTCAGTTCGGGCAATTCGAAGCCCCAGGTATCCCCTTGATCAGAGGATCGCGTGTAGTAGATGTGGTACCGGGTCTCGACGGGATCGTCCCGCATGTCGCCCCACATCACATGGATCACCCCGTCCGGCCCCACATCCACCGCCGGGAAGAACTGCAGCGCCGTACCGGTGTCGTGGTTCAACTGCTTGGGCTGCGACCAGCGCTTGCCGCCGTCCAGGGAGCGAATGAAGAAGATGTCCCCTTCGTCGGTTTCGTTGTCCGGGGGAATGGCGGTGTACACCACGTACAGTTCATCCTCGGGTCCGACCGCCAACTTGGGGAAGGCCGAAGCCCAGTACCGGAAGTAGGCGTTGCGCGGACGGAAGCCGGGCTCCAGGAAGCTGGCGATGCGCTTGGGATCGCCGAAACTCTCACCGCCGTCGGTGGACTTGGCAATATAGAACTCGGCCAAGCCCTTCTGGCTTTCGTCATCCGTGCTGTCAATCCAGGCCACAAAGACATTCCCTTCGGAATCAACCACGGGCACCGGCCCCTGCACGACCCGCTTGGTGCCAATCGTGTTGGTCTGCCCTTCGGTCTCGCTCACTTCGCCGTAGGTGCGGCGCACCGTGGGCCCCGCCGAGATAGGATCCGACCAGGTCGCGCCCCGATCCATTGAATAGACCAGTCTGGGGGTGGTGTCGACCCGGGGCGAGCCGAGGGTCGGGATTTCCCCGATGTAGAGGATGTCGTAGGAGGTGTTGAACTCGACGTAGGTGACGTAGATGACCTCCTGGTCCTCGATGGTGGGATGGGGTCCCGTCGTCATCCAGGGCTTGTCCAGGAAACCAAGCGTGATCGTGCCGCGCATCCGGCCGGTCAGGTCCTCCGTAACGTCGGAGGTCACCTCGCTGCGGGCGGTGGACACCGGTTCCTCCCAGGTGTAGCCGCCGTCCTCGGAACGGGACAGGGAAATGCTCGACACGAGGGCGAAACCGACCGCGTTGCCTACCGTGTACTCCTTGATCCCAATGGAGATCGAGCCCATGTAGACATTGCCGTCGCTGTCGAACTGGACCACCGGATCGCCGCCGGACACCCGATCCTTGCGCAGGTACTTGACCTGGCGGGGACCGTCCCAGTTGACACCGCCGTCAATGGACACATAGGCCGTGTTGTTGGGGAAGTTGTAGTCGATGGTGCCCAGCACGATGTGGTCGGGATCCAGCGGGTTGACCGCGATATCCGGCTCCGTCTGCAAAGGGGTGTTGGAAAAGTCGCGCGTGACGAGTAGATCGCGACTGAAAGCCGGCGCCGGATCCCGGTAGGGAACCAGGACCCCCAAACCCGCCCCCTGCAGCGAGTCCCCGCTGGTGAGGGGACCGACCACACTGCTCAGCTGTTGCCGCGTCAGGGTGTTCCAGCCCGGCCGGTCAATCCATGCCCGCGGGTCCACGCCTTCGGCCATGAGCCAGGCCGGCCCGGAAATCACATCGGCGATCGGCGCCGCCAGATTCTGGATGTCATCCGGATTCTTGGACACCTTGCCCCGTTCGGGCAGTTCGGGGGCCGGGCTCTGGGCCTGCACCGGCAACGCCGACATCATCAACACCAGCATCGCCAGCAGCAGCCCTGTGGCCGTTCGCATCTTCCTTTGCATTCGTCTACTCCTGCACTGTGCCGGATTGCCGGCAATCGTCAGCGACGCAGTCGGGTCAAGCCCCAGTTCAGTGGGGGTGCGCTTTGCAGGCGCAACCCTCCGCGCCCGGCGGACGCGGCCTCCGGACATCCGTGGTCCTGGCCGGTCCGATTCCAATTAGAGGGGCATTATAGGTATGGAGTACCGGCCCTAACCGGAAAACCAACAATCGCGGTCCGTATCTGCCCGTTTCCCGGAACCGTGGCGGGCCGGTGCATCAAGCGGGAGTGTCCGGCCGCGCATCCCGTTCGGGCGGGGATCCCGCGGAACCGTCGGCGGTGTACAGGTGGCACGCAACCCGACGTTGCGGACCGGTTGACTCCAGGGCCACCGACTGTCGGTCGCACAGCCCCGGGATTGCCTCTGGGCACCGCGGGTGGAACGCACAGCCCGCGGGCACATGCATCGGACTCGGGGGTTCGCCCGGCAGGACCGGCCTGTGGGCATGCCGGTTGGCGGGATCGGGCTCGGGCACCGAGGCAATCAGCGCCTGGGTGTAGGGATGCTGGGGAGAAGCCACCACATCCGCGGCCGGGCCCTCCTCCACAATCTCACCCAGATACATCACGACAATGCGTCGGGCACTGTGCCGGGCTGTGGCGATGTCGTGCGTGACATACAGAATGGAGATGCCGTGCCGGTCCTGCAGTTCGCCCAGGAGATGAAGGATCTCGGCACGGCTCGATGCATCCACCATGGACACGGGTTCGTCGGCGAACAGGTACTCGGGCTGCAGCATCAGGGCGCGGGCAATGCCCAGCCGCTGCCGCTGGCCTCCCGAAATCATGTGGGGCCAGGCATTCGCCATTTCCGTCACCGGGGTCAGACGCACTTCGGCCAGGGCCTGCTCGATGCGCTCCCTGCGTTCGGTCCGGTTGCCGACACCGTGGATTTCCAACGGCTCGGCCAGCGTCTCGGCCAGAGTCATGTAGGGATCGATGCTGGCGAACGGGTCCTGGTAGATGGCCTGGGCCCGCCGCCGAAACGCCTTGCGCCGCTTGCCGCCGAGCGTGGCCAGGTCCGTACCATCGAAGAGCACGCGGCCGCGGCTGGGTTTGAGCTGGCCAATGGAAGCGCGTCCCAGCGTCGTCTTGCCGCTGCCCGATTCCCCGACCACCGCCACCGTCTCGCCGCGGAACACCTCCAGCGAGACCCCGCGCAGGGCCCTGGCCTGTTCGAAACGCAACAGCCCCGTGCGGGCACTGAACGTCACGTCCAGGCTGTCCACCTGCACCAGCGGCGCGTCAGGGTCGGTTCCGGATGCCCGGACGGGATTGTGCACTTGCTTCATGCGGCAAAGGCTTAATGCTTAATTTATGAGGACCGGGACCGCGTGGGCGGGCCGGCCGGGAAGCTGCATCTTATAATCCCATTCCCGGATTGGGTGTTCCCGCCATACGGGATCCAAGGCCCCCTCCTTTCGCAACACCGGGCCGCCGAACCGATCCGCCAATACTAGTCTCGAATTCTCAATCTGCGATTGCACGGTACCGCACCATGTCCCTGAGCCGACTTCCACACCGATTCGCCGTCCTGGTCCTGCTGTGCCTGGCCCTGTTGCTGGCAGGTTGTACGACCATCGTCATACCTCCACGGGAGGAGGTATCCGAACCGGACGCTCCAGCCGCGGAGGCGGGTGCGGAAGTTGACGTACCCGCCGCAACCGATGCGGAACCGGTGATATTTGCAGGCCAACCGTCCTTCCTGGCCGGGTTGCTGGCCGAGCGTCCATCCGAAGATGCCGATCCGGACCGGGCTGCCGCCAAAACGCGGGAAGGCATCGATCTGTTCCAGACCAGCGACTTTGAACGGGCCGAAGCCGCCTTCCGGGAGGCGTTGCTGGCCGATCCGGACCATGTGCCGGCCCTGACGGGACTTTCCGATCTCTTCAGCTACCAGCCCCAGATGTGGAACCAGTCGCTGGAGTTGGCCGAACGGGCCCGCGAGTTGGCGGGAGACGATCCCAAGGTGCTGGCCCACCTCGTCTGGTCGCAGCAGATGGCGCACCGCTTCGATGACGCCAAGGATTCCGGGGCTCGGGCCGTGGAGGTGGCTCCCGACAGTTTCCTGGCCCACGCCGCCTACGCGGACATCCTGCTGTCCATGTATGAAACGGAACAAGCCCTGCACCACGCACAACAGGCCGTGGACCTAAATCCCGACAGTCCCATTGGCTGGATCGTGCTGGGTGCCGTCCTGGAAACCATGCACGACTGGGCGGCGGCCGAGGAAGCCGTCAACAAGGCGGTGGCACTCGACCCGGACTTCCTCCTGTGGACCATCGTGCAGAGCCGCCTCGACTTCGACCTGCGGGGCGATCCGGAACTGGCCGCCGAACTGGCCACCGAGGTGTTGGAGACCATGCCGGGCCACGCCTATGTGCTGGGGCTGAAGGTGGACCTTGCCATCGAGCGCAACGACTGGGAGACCGCCGTGGATTCCTGCCAGCAGCTGGCAGACTTGCACAGCCCCACCACGCGCTATCCGGACGGTTACACCTGCCTGGCTTCGGTGGCCCTGCTTCAGGAGGATGCGGAACAGGCAGCAAAGCACCAGGCCCAGGCGGAGGAAATCGCGTGGAAGGACCGGCTGGACGTGTCCCTGGTGCGCATGCGGCTTCTCAACGATGCCGAGAAGTGCCAGGAAAGCCGGGCCCTGGCGCAGAAGTGGCTCGACACCCGTCCCTACAGCATCTCGGCCACGCGGATGATGGGGGTGGGTTTCCTTTGCTCGGATGACTATGAACAAGCCATCGAACACCTGCAGCGGGCAGTCGACAAGATGCCCTGGTCGGTGGGGGACGCGCGCCTGCTGGCCATCGCCCATGCCCGCAACGACCAGGAGTCCCAAGCCAACAGCGCGCTGGAGAAGGTCCGGAGCATTGCCTTTGAGGATCCGCTCTACTACCAGGGCCTCTACGAAATCAACTTCATCCTGGGCGACTTGGAGGCCGCGATCGAAAACGCCCAGCGCTGGTCCGTCTTTCGCCCCCTGAGCACGGACGCCCTCGAGTCGATCGCCTACGCCCAGATCTACAACGGCGATGTGGAGGCGGCCCTGCGGTCCGCCCAAGCCGCCTACGACATGGGTTCCACCACGTCGACGACCTTCGGCATTCTTGGTTATGTCAACCTTCTGTATGGGGACATGGAGGCCGCCGAGGACTTCCTGCTCAAGGCCGTGGAGCGCGACGGCGACATGTACCTGGCCCAGTACTCGCTGACCCAGCTGTACCAGTACAGCGACCGCTGCGAGGACAGCGAACCGCATGTGGAGTGGCTCATCAACAAGGCGGACGAACCGGATGAAATTGTCCAGATCAAGGCGCAGTTGCAGAGTTGCTTCGACCGCCGGGACGCCTACGAGCAGGCTCTGGAAAACAGGCTGACCTTCGACGAATACCGGTCGAAGGCCACCGAGTCGTTCACCAACGAAAACATGGCCGTGCAATTCTTCGACATCGTTGAGCGCGCCGGTCAGCGCTCGCTGGTCGTCTGGTATGCCTCCGAGGAGGAACCCAACAGCGATGCGTGGAAGCGGCAGGAGATTGGGGCGGGAGTCGTGCTGTCCACGCATGTGGCCCGCCTGGAGAACCCGCCGGACTCCATCATCGTGGTGTCCGGAGTCGACGACCAGCGCAACGTGATGGTGGTGATCGACATGCAGTACATCGCCTACTGGCACCAGGACCAGCTGTCGGACGAGGACTTCATCCGGACCTGGCGCAGGGAGGACGCCTCGAGCATGCCGGCCGACGTGTTCGACGAATAGCAACGGCTTGCGGCAGCTTGGCCCGGTTTCTTCCGAACCAAGCACGAGGGGACGGATGACATCCGTCCCCTCGTTTTTTGCGGTCTGGAACGCACAGCGCTCCGGTGGTTCAGGCCTTCGGCACCATATGTGGACGGTGGCCGCGCGTCACGCAACTGCGGTTGACCACAACCTGTGCCACATCCTCCCGATCGGGCAGTTCGAAGTTCAGGTCGCGCAGCAGGGTCTCAAGCACCGAATCCAGGCTGCGGGCTCCGGCGGCGGACATGAACGCCTTTTCGGCCAACGCGTCCAATGCCCCCTCGGTCAGCTTGAGGTCGACCCCCCACTGGGCAAAACGCCACTGCGCCTGGCGCACAACGCTGTTGCGGGGTTCGGTCAGGATGGCCCGCAGCGCATGCCGGTCCAGGGCCTCCAGCGAAACGTGAACGGGCAACCGACCCATGAATTCGGTCATGAAGCCGTACTTGACAAAGTCCTCGGCGATTACCTGTCGCCTCAACTCCCCATCGGCCCGGTTTTGATCCTCCGTCCGCTGCAGTTCGACTTCATGCCTGGCTTCGGCCTCGTCCACCGGGAGCACCCGCCCGGAGCGATTGCGCGCCTCACCCGATCCCTTCCCGGTCGCGAATCCGATTTGCCGGTGCCGACTGCCCAGACGCTTGGCGATGACATCCGTAAGTTCGTCGAAGACGCCTCCGCAGATGAACAGGATATTGGTCGTGTCCACCTCGACAGGCTTGGTCTTGCCCGTGATCTTCGCACCGTCGGGCGATACCCGCAGCGTGGCGCCTTCCAAAATCTTGAGGAGCGCCTGCTGCACCCCGTCGCCCCCCACGTCCCAACGCATCGGCTTGGTGCGGGCCTTGTCGATTTCATCGATGAAGATGATCCCGCGCGCCGCCCGGCCCACGTCCATGTCCGCCGCGTGCAGCAGGCTGGACAGCATGCTCTCCACGTCCTCGCCAAAGTAGCCGGCAGGGGTCAGGCTGGTGGCGTCGACCGACGCAAAGGGCACCTTGAGCAGGTGGGCAATGGTCTTGACCAACAGGGTCTTGCCGCAGCCACTGGGACCCAGCAACAGCACATTCTTCTTGGCCAGCACCGGGTCGGTCTCCCCGTTTCCGGGTTCGCCTGTATCGGCCAGCTTGTTCAACCGCAGGTAGTGATCGTGAACGGCTATCGCCAAGGCCTTCTTGGCCTCGCGCTGCCCCACCACATGCAGGTCCAGGTAGGCCACGATGTCCCTGGGGGACGGTAGCGGAAGACGCCCGCCGGCCTTGGCATCCTGCGTCTCCGGTTGCCGCGCCGCTTCGGTGTCGACCACCGGCTCCCAGCCACGGCCGGGAAGGGCAACCGGGTTCCGCACGGGCTGAAGCCCCTGCCCGGAAGACGGCCAGACAGGTTCCGGCGGTGCGGGCAGGTCCTTGACCGGAAGCCCTTTCTGGGCCTGGTTCACATGATCGGCCTGCACAATGGCGAACGCGCACTCGCGGCAAATGCACACGCCGGACTTCAGGCTTTCCGTCAGTTCGGAGGCATCCGCGGGCACCTGTCCGCAAAAACTGCAGGGGACCGTGTCCTTGTCCAAATCCGAAATGTCGCCCTCCTGTCCAGGCTGTTGAAACGCTCCGCACCAAACCGTCTACTCGCTCTCGGACCGGTCCTGGCTCGGCACGTGGATGGTACCGTCGCGCACGGACACAATGTGGTCCGTATCACCCAGCACTTGATCGACCAGGCCGTATTCCTTGGCCTCCAGGGCATCCATGTAGCGATCCCGCTCGAAGTCCCCCTCGACTTCGCGCCAGTCCCGCCCCGTGCTCTGGCCCACCAGGATGAACAACTGGGTCTGCAGGCGCTCCTGTTCGCGGAACGCCCGGCGCACGTCCTCCGTGTAGCCCTGCATGCCGCTGCTGGCCGGATGGAGATGCACGCAGGCGTGGGGCAGCGCGAAGCGCTTGCCCTTTTGCCCGGCACTCAGCAGCACAGTGCCCATGCTGGCCGTCACGCCGACGGCGAACGTGCTGACTTCCGCCTTGATCATCTGCATGGTGTCGTAGATGGCCAGCCCGGCATAGACGCTGCCGCCGGGGCTGTTGATGAACATCCTGATTTCCTGGCTGGAGTCCTCCCGGTCCAGGAACAGCAGCTGGGCCACGATGAGGTTGGCGACCTGATCGGTAACGGGCGTACCCAGAAAGATGATGCGCTCCTTGAGCAGCAGGCTGTAGATGTCGTAGGCCCGTTCGCCGCGTCCCGTGGTCTCGATGACCATCGGCACGACGTTCTGCGGATTGTGCAATCCCGCGGGATCAAACATACAGGCGATTCCTTCGCTGTTGGTTGGGGCCGGGTCGGTTTGTCCGGCCCGGTCTAATGAGGATAGAACACGGAAGCCGTCTCGACTGTATGCGTTCCGTCAAAGAAGGCCGCAGGCATGCACATCGCCCGCGCCGCGTTGCCGTTGGCCGTGCCGTCACAACCACCGGCGGCTGCCAACCGACCGCAGTCCGGCCAGGCAAGGGGAACCCGGGGGGATCAGGCCCCGCCCGGGTTGGTCAAACCGATCCCGGCACGGCACAGGTCGACATTGGTGTGCCTACCCTTGGGCTACCGCTGCAACTTCCTCGTCCTGTTCCACATCGGCATCGCCCTCGCCGGTGACCTCAGGGAGCGGCAGGGAATGGGCACCGTCGGTGACCATCTTCAGCAGACCGTCCCTGCCGACGTTCCGCAATTCGTCCGCCAAGCGCAACTCGACCAGGCGATCCACGACAACTTCCGGCTCGGGGCTGTCGTCGTTTGCGTACTGGTTCAACAAGCCGGGAGCTTCCGCTTCCGCGGCGGCCCTAAGCCGCTCCTCGGTTCCGGTGGGAAGCTCGATTTTTTCCCGCTCGATGAACTCCCAGAGCAGCAGATTCTGTCTCAGGTCCTGTTCGGCCGTCGGCCTTGAGGATTCAAGGTATTCCTCCTCCGTCATGCCCAAAATGCGGAGGTAACTCTGGAGATCCCTGATGCCCATGGTCCGCAAGCCGGCCGCCTGTCGCTCCACGAACTGCTGCACCGCCCGCTCAACGGACACCTGGCCGTATTCCAGGACAGTATGACTTTCAAGACCTTCCAAGGCCGCATTGAGCTCTTCGTTCAACACCTGGGTTGACTTGCGACGGGCGAATTCGGCCCACAGTTCATCCTCGTACTCTGCCAGCGTGCGCTGGGGTTCCTCCTCTCCCAGCCTGCGGGCCAGCAGGGCGGCATCCCACTCGGCCGCGACCCACCCTTCCACATCCTTGACGGAAATCTCGAATTTCACGGACCGTCCGGCATGGACACTGGAACTGTCTTCGGGCCAGGCCAGAACAAAGGCCCGTTCCTGGCCGGTTGCCACCCCCAGCAGCTCTTCGTCCAGACCCGGCGGCGACAAGGGTTCCTCTTCGTCAAGGTCCACAATCCAGTCATCGTCTTCCAGCATCACCTCGTCCGTGGGCTCGCCGGCTTCATCCAGGAACACGCTGCGCACCGTCAAGGTAAGGGTGTCGCCCCAATCGGACGGCCGGTCCACCGTCCGCCGTTCGCCGGATTGATGCATCAACTGTTGACGGAACTCCGCGCGCTCCTCGTCGGTTGGCTCAAGTTCCCGCGGCTCGATCCGGAAGTCGCGATAGGTGTCGATCAACGACACATAGGGCTCAAGGGTTATCAGGAAGGTCCACTGCACCGGATCGGTTGACCGATCCACCAGGCTCGCCGCTTCAACTGTCTCGATGCCGGCCGACCTCAAATAGGCCCCCACGGCCTGTTCCACCAGGGCGGGTTCGGCCTCTTCCAGGAGCGCCTCGCGCCCCAGGAACCGCTCGACCACGCGATAAGGCACCTTGCCTTTGCGGAAGCCGGGGATGTTGATGGTCCGGCCCAGACGGTTCCCAACCGCGGCCAAGGCGCTGTTGACCGTCTTGGAATCCGGTTCCACCGTGACCCTGATCTCGCGATTTGCCGCCGGAGCAGTCTGGAACTTCACCCGATCTCTCCCAGGAATTGTCGAAAGGGGATTGCAAACGCGGCCGGGGTTCGGGCGCGCACCATGCCGCGCCTGCAAGGCGCAACTTCCACCAACTACGATACAGCCACACAATGTTAACACATAACACAGCAGACAAATCGGCACTGTTTAGGGTTCGTCACAACTGCCGCCACCTGGGTTGACAGCCTCTCTTGGCCGCCTGACGGCTCGACGACAGTAGGGTCCGGCTGAACAAACGACCTCGCCGGCCGCTGCTGTATGGGCCGGAATGTGCTACAACATGGACGCACCCGCGTTGTCCACCGCCGTTCTGCTTCATCCCGAACGCGGGTCCCGCCATGTCCGCACCGCCACTTGCCGACACCATCGCCCGTTTGACTGCCTGCCCCGCGTTGGCGGTCCTGCGGACCCAGGATCCGAGCGTGGCGGCACCGCTCGCGGTCGGCGGCAAGCCGGGCAGCCCGAATGGGACGGCGGCCACAGGAGCCAGTCCCCACACGGAACGGACCGGGAATCCGGCAGGGCCGGTTGCGCAGCGGTTGGCCGGGCAATCCACCAGGCCTGACCCTGAAGCGCATCATCCCGGAACAAGCCGCTGCACACTTGGAGCACCGGTCTGCGCAGTGCGTCTCCAACGACAACGCCTTGTTCGAGGCACTTGCCTCCCCCATGGTGCGTTATCGAGTACGCGAACCGCCCTGTCCGCAGCCACGGCACGCGACCGAACCCCGGCCCCACGCGTGGCAGCTCCCTGCCGACGGCAGGGGATATCGGCAGCAACCATTCCGCCCCTTAACCCAACACCCTGGAAGGGGAACCCGAGCACCCCTCCCACGGTTCCTGTTGTGCATATGTTGAGAAGGGTGATCTCCTCCAGCCACCGGATTCCCAAGTGGGTGGTACGCAGCATCGTGGCCGTTGTCACGGTAGCGGCGTGTGGAGTACTGGAGACGGCACCATGGCGTGAATCCGGCGTGGCGGCGCCTGCAGTGGCTCAAGTGTCCCCGGTTTCGACGAGGGTTGCATCTTCGCCAACCCCGACCCCTACCCTTGTTGTCGTTGCAACCAAACGTCCCACCCAGGTGCCGGTCGACGACACGCCCGCGCAAGACGTTGCCATCGTGAAACAGGAGCCGGTGGGTTTCCCGCCCCTCTCCACCTATTCCGAGAGCCTGCGGCCTGAATTCCAATCCCTTCTGTCGGACTTGTCCCACCTGACCCGATATGACATGTCCGTGGAGATCATCCCGGCGCGGAGGATGCTCAAGGGCACTGCTGTCATCGCGCTGCGCAACAACAGTGCCATGGCCTGGCCCTCGATCGTGTTCCGGCTTCCGGCCAACCATCCGCGGCTGAACACCGACATGCAATTGGAGCGTGTGGCGGTGGACGGTCGCTCCGTTCAACCCGTCCTTTCCCCTTCAGCCACAGTGGCCACCATCCCGTTGGCATCACCCCTGCAACCAGACCACTGGGTTCGGGTTGAATTCACCTGGTTCCTTGGCTACGAACACCTGTCGGACGAAGGTGTCTACGTACGCAACGGGGCCAATCAGGACATGATTAATCTCCCCCACTTCTACCCCGAGTTGGCCGTGCATGCTCCGGGAGCGCCGGGCACCGACGCCATGGGCTGGTGGATACAGGAAATTCCGCAACACACCGACATACGGTTCCACGAGACCGTACTCATGACCGTGGAGGCAGTGGCGCCTACGGAATATGTTCTGGTGGGCAGCGGCGCGCCCGTACACGAAGAGGCGGTGGCCCAGGGCCGAAAGCGCCAGCGGTGGGTAACAGGCCCGGTACGTGGGTTCGTCTTGCAGGCCAGTCCCCTGTACCGGGTCTCAAGCAAGGACGTGGACGGGGTTCGGATTCAATCCTTTTACCATGCCGAGGACGAGCCCGTTGCCCTTCGCGTATTGGACCAGGCGGCCCAGGCATTGGACTTTTTCTCCAAGGCCTGGATTCCGTATCCCTATGCGCATTTGAATATCGTCGCGTCGCCGCTGGCGGAAACAGCCATGGAATATTCCAATCTGATTCAGATGGGTGTCATGAGATACAGGTCCCAACCTTGGAACACGGCCTTTCTGGTGGTGCATGAAGTGGCCCATCAATGGATTTACCTCCTGGTCCACAATGACCCGGTCAATCATCCCGGTTTGGATGAGGGATTGGCAGATCTGTCCTATGTCTACATGATGGAGACTGTCGACCAGGATTTCAACGGGGTGCATCACCTTGGCTACTGGCAACGTCTCAACGAGGACTTCGGAAGTCGATTTCCTGGAGCCTCCCCATGGTGGCAGGCCCATCCCTATCATGATTTCCGTCACTACCACGCCACCCACTATCGGCGTCCCGCGGTTCTGTTGGGCGAGATTTGGACTTACACCGGCCATGAGGCATTCACCGACAAACTGCGCCGCTACATGGGCCAAAACCAGTTTCGGATAACGACTCCGGAACATTTGATTGGGGTATTTCAGGGTTCGGTGCCTCAAGGGCGGTTGACCGAGCTTGAAGAAGCCATTGGCCTATCGGCAGCACCGGAAAGCTAAGCGCGGGCAGAGGCCGGCCTGACCGTTGATTGGGCCATGGTCTGTGACAAATACTGCAACGAGAAGATTCATCCCACGGAAGACCTTCAGGCACATCCAGAAGACCCGCGTGCCTGATGCACAGATGCGCGACAGCACTGGGCCCGCGGCTTCCGGATCGGATCGGCCCGGGCCGGTCCGGAGGAGGCGAAGGGAGCCCCGACGTGGTGCATGGTCACGCGTGCGGCGTTGCCCATGACCTGCTTGGTCATCGCCATCATCCCGGGTTTCCTGCAGCGTTGAGCCGCTCATGGAACCGGCAGCCGACCAAAGCAGGGGCCATCGGCTGCCGGGCACGCACGTTCGGTTGGGAGCGGTTGGCGGCCATGGCAGGGAGGGCCGCGGGTTTCGTCCCGGGTCCGGGACGGACGGAACGCCCTGCCGCCGGCCCCCGAGCCTGCCGCGGTGCGTGAGTGTTCCAAGGCTAGCCGGCACGGGGTTGGCCGACACCGCGCACTCCGTTCACGGCACCCGTCGTTGGGCTTGCGGCCTGTGGTCCTGCCGATGAGCGCGATGTCGGACGGACCGACCAGGGAGCGAAGCACAGGAGGGCACCTCCCAACTCGTCCCATCGAGTCCCAGGCACGCTGGCGATTTTGGCATTCCCCACCATGCGAACGTATGCTTGCACTTTCAGGCCGCCGATCCAGGCATCGAGACCCTGGGATGGACCGGCCACCGCACCACCGAACCGTCCCGGCCGCCGGAAGTCGGGGATTCCACCTTCAGCGAGGTCACCGTGTCGCAGCCGTCGGAATCCGCACCGCCCCCCTTCTCCCACGACCTGACGGCCAAGTCCATCTTCGCCGAACCGGAGGCGGCCCGCGACCTGGTGGCCCTGCTGGCGGCCCGCGAGTGCCCCGAGCTGCAAGGCTGGACACCCGTGCGCCTGGTGGCCGGCTCGACCGTCACGGCCGACCCGGAACGCCGTCCGTCCCAGACCGAGGGACACCGCGACCTGGTCTGGGAACTGGCGCGCGGCGACCACGACGCGGCGCGGATGCTGCTGCACCTGGAGTTCCAGTCGCAGCGCGATGCCGACATGTCGGAGCGCATGTTCCTGTACGCCCTGCGGATGAGCCCCGGCCTGCGCGGGCTGGAGGTCTGCGGGGTGGTGGTCAACACCGGCGTCGACCGCTTCGGGGAGTGGTGGAGTCCGGTGCAGGCGGTGGCCGGTGTGCGCCGGTACGGCTTTCGGGCGGGGGCGCTGCTGGAGATCCACGACCATGCGGTGCCGGGCCTGGAGGGCGGCGCCCATGCGCTGCCGCCGGACAACCTGGCCGCGGGCTTCGTGGCGTTGGCGCGGGTGCAGGCGGAGATGACGCGGGGGCGGCGGGCGGCGGCGGCCCTGGTGCTGCCGGTGCTGCGGGAGTTGATCCTGCCGCGGGCGTTGGGGACCGCGCCGTCGCTGCGTCAGGCTCTGGGAGCCTGGTTCAAGACGCGTTTCGACGGGCTGTTGGTGGATCGCCCCGACCTGCGCGCGTTGTTGCGTAGAATCACCTATATTGAGGAGGCGGAGGCAGTCATGTACACATTCGGGCAATACGTGGAAGACGAGAAGAAGGATGCCAAGGCCGAAGGCGAGGCATTGGGCGAGGCCCGGGGCAAGGCCGAAGGCGAAGCGTTGGGTGAAACGCGCGGCAGGAAGGAAATCCTTCTTGCGTTCATCCGGCAGGTGTGGGGCGAGGCGGAGGCGGACCGGTGTGCCCGGGAATTGGACACGGCCGCACTCGACGATCTGCCCGACATCGCGGGCCTGCTGGCGGATCAGGCGGCCGGACGCCGCCCGCGTCTGGGTACCAATGGCCGCACCGAATCCTCGGCGTGAGCCGCGGCGCGGCCACATGCAAGCGTACAGCTCCTACGGACAGCTTCGGCCTTGCCGGTTGAAACGTGGATCCTGACTGAACTCGCGGCCCCGTACCCGACTGCCACGGCAACGAGCAGCCAGGGTGGCGGTGGCACTGCGGGTTGCGCGGCCCGGCAGGCGATCCCGAATCCCCACCGCCGCGCGCGGCCGTTCCACAGTCGGTGGTACAACAGAGCCGGCACGGACTCCAGGCTCTTCCCCACCGGACACAGGGTCGGACCTACCGGGAGATCCTGAGCCGGCACAGTTCATCGTAGATCAACTGCGGGGACGGGCCGGCGGTCATGGCGGAACCCGGGGTGTCCCAACCCCATAATCTGCCATGACATCTCGTTACAGTGCAAAGCACCGGACGGGGACCCTTGGGTCCTTTGAGGGAAACCCCATGAAGGGGTCCCTGTCCATGGCGGATCGGACCAAAGGCGACGAGACGGAACCCGTCCTCCGGACCGCCGTCAGGCAGAAGGTTCCAAACCCATCAGACCGGGCAGGGGCGCAAGGGTCCGAACTTCATGGGTCGGTACCGGTGCGTCCGGCGGCAACGGTTCGCCGGTCCGGTTGATCCAGACCGATGGCATACCCACATTGTTGGCACCGGCGATGTCGGTATACAGATTGTCTCCGACGAACCAGGCATCCTTGGGGTCGGCGTCCAGACTTGCGAGAGCCAGGTCGTAAATCTCCGGTTCCGGCTTGGAATGTCCCACTTCGGCGGAAACCAAGACCGACTCGAACCAAGGGGCAATCCCGAGGATTTCGATCTTGCGCCGTTGCAGCTGCGAAGGCCCGTTGGTAACCAGTGACATCCGAATCCCGGCCTGTTGAAGTGCCTGGACGGCTGATCGGGCATCAGCGTACAGCCTGAAGTGCCTGGCTTCGGTTGCATCATGAATACGGGCCGCCTCCCTGGCAATGCTTCGGGACTGGATCCCGCACCGGGTGAGCGTGAGTTCCCAGACTTCCTCTCCAAGACTGAACGTGTCCTTGGTGCCTTCCCAGAGTTCCGTCATGTACCGGTCTTTGTTGGCAGTCCAGATGTCGGAGTTGATCTGTTGCAATTGCCCCGGCTCCAATCCTGGATTCAGTTCGCTGACCTGGCGGCAAATCTCCACCAGCGTGGCCGGATAGCTGCTGTTGTCCAACAACGTACTGTCCAAGTCGAAGACAATACTTGGCATCTCACTCATGACGTTGCACCTCCAGGTGAGGGAGTCGGTGTCGACATCTGAACCGACCATACACAGCCGACCGACTGTATTCCAACAATCCGCGGGCCGCGTTGACCGCACAACACGCGGCCCCGTTGACCCGGGGAGCAAGCCGGTTGGTTACCGAAATGTCTGGAAGGCAACGTGGCAGTGACCGCAGCCACAGTCGCTTGAATCCGATGTGACCTGAAACACGCGCGGACCCCGTCGCCTCCCGAGCGGATTACAGGCGTCATCCGGTGACATGGGCGGCGTCTGCCGACGACACCCCCTAACTGCGTCCGAACGCCTTGGCCAAAGCCTTGCTGGAGAACTGGACGATGGTGGGCCGGCCGTGTGGGCAGGTCAAGGGGTTTCCGCAGTTGCCCAACTGTGTGAGCAGCGATTCCATTTCGTCAAAGCCGAGCGGTTGGCCCGCCTTGATGGCACTCCGCTTGCAGATCACTCGGACCAGCCGTCGCTCCAATTCCTCGTGCACCAAGTCCCGATTGTCCGCCAGACAGTCGAGCACCTCCTGCAACACGGCCCGCGGCGCACGGTCCGCCAGCAGGGCGGGCATGGCCCGAACCACGTAGGTCGAGCCGCCAAAGGCGGCGATGTCGAACCCCAAAGCCGACAGCAACCCCAGGTGGGTGTCAATCAGACCGGCGATTTCGGTTCCGATCTCCAAGGTTTCCGGTACCAGGAGGGCTTGGCGGGAGCGCAGGTGTTCGTCTACCCGTTCACGGTCAAGCCAGGCCTCGTACAACACCCGCTCGTGGGCGGCATGCTGGTCCACAAGCACCATGCCTGCCGATGTCTCCGCCACGATGTACATCTGCCCAACCTGTCCGATTACATGGAGAGGAGGCAAGTCCCCGACCACTGGTTCCATGCGATCAGGCTGCGCATCGTCCTTGCCAAGAACGGGCAGACGACCATGCGGCCGGAGATCCAAATCGACCCTTGGCAGATCCAAGGCCAGGCCCTCCGCTTTGGATGCAGCCCCCTGCCACTGCCCTGTGGCGGCCTCATGGACCGGCATGTCCGCCAACGGAGCGGCCTCCGGAACCTGCTGGTACGCGGCCAGGCTGTCCTCCACGGCATGCAACACGGCCGCAAACAAGGCCCTGTCCCGCAGGCACCGCACTTCCGCCTTGCGGGGATGAACGTTGACATCCAGCAGGACGGGATCCATTTCAATGAAGATGAGGCCAAAGGGAAACCTCCCGCCGGGCAGGCGTCCGTGACATCCCTGCACGACCGCCTGCGTCACCGACCGGTCCTGAATCCAGCGGCCGTTGACAAACACATCGATGTGGCCCCGGTTGGGGTAGTGCAGCGTCGGCGGCGAGACGAAACCCGCCACCTTGATGTCGTGGCGCAGCCCCTCCAGGGACAGGGCCTGACGTGCCAACTCGCGGCCATGCACCTCCAATAGGACCTCCCGCACATCGCCGCGGCCGTGGGTCCGCATCAGTACCCGATCGTTGTGACTGTAGGCAAATGCAACACCCGGCCAGGCCAGCGCATACCGCTGCATCATCCGGGACACGCGACCGGCTTCTGCCGTCGCGGACTTCAGAAACCGCTGTCGCACCGGTGCGTTGACAAACAACTGCTCAACCTGCAGGGTTGTGCCCTGCACAGCACCCGCCGGCGTCTGATCCTCAACCTTGCCGCAGGCAAACCGGAGGCGACTGCCGGTGGCATCTTGTCGATGGCGCGACACCACGGTCACGTGGCTGACAGCCCCTATGCTGAACAGGGCCTCGCCCCTGAACCCCAGGGTTTGAATGCGATCCAGCCCTTCCGAATCCGCCAGCTTGCTGGTGGCGTGGCGCTGGAACGCCAGCTGCAGTTCGTCGGCGGGAATGCCGTCTCCGTCATCCACCACGCGAATGAGTTCCAGGCCGCCTCCCTTGAGAGCCACGTCCACATGGCGGGCATGGGCGTCCAGCGAGTTTTCGATCAATTCCCGCACCGCATCGACCGGACGTTCGATGACCTCGCCGGCAGCAATGCGCGCCACTGTGGTGGCCGAAAGTGGCTGTATTGCCATGTGCGGACTTCCGAGCCCAAAGCGGAGACGAACAACCCAATTCCGGAAGGGGATGGCTCGGCAAAGCCGGCCAACTTCAACGCCGGGATTGAACAGAGATCATATAATGCGCCGCTTGGGCAACAGGGGCTGCCTGCAGTCCGCCCCTCGCTGAATCCTTTACATTTCTTCGGGGACATGCCAACCGTGAACCAGTCCATCTCCCCGCGCGACGCCTTCGGCGTCAACCAAATCCGCAAACAGTACCTGGACTTCTTTGCGGCGCGTGGACATCGGCCGGTAACCAGCAGCAATCTCGTGCCGGCCAACGACGACACGTTGATGTTTGTCAACGCCGGCATGGTCCAGTTCAAGGACGCCCTGCTCGGAGTGGAGACCCGACCCTACAGCCGCGCCGTCACATCCCAGAAGTGCCTGCGGGTCAGCGGCAGGCACAACGACTTGGACGAGGTGGGCCCCAGCCCCCGGCACCACACGTTCTTCGAAATGCTGGGCAACTTCTCCTTCGGCGACTACTTCAAGGAGGATGCCGTCAAGTTTGCCTGGGAACTGGTGACGGAGGTCTGGCAGCTGCCGGTCGAACGGCTGTGGTTCAGCATCTACGAGGACGACGACGAGGCGGAAGAACTGTGGCGGGCCGTGGGGGCTGCGCCGGACCGCATCCGCCGCTTCGGCCGCAGTGAAAACTGGTGGTCGATGGGCGACACGGGCCCCTGTGGCCCCTGCTCGGAACTGCACTACTACTGGGGGGACCTGGACCGGCAGCACGCCGACGGCGTCAACCGCGACGACGAGTACCTGGAGTTCTGGAACCTCGTCTTCATGCAATATGACCAGAAGACCGCGACGGAACGCGTGCCCCTGGCCAACCCCGGCGTCGACACCGGATGCGGACTGGAACGCATCGCGAGCATCCTGCAGGGTGTCGAGACCACCTACGACACCGATGTCTTCCGCTTCCTGATGGACCGCATCCAACAACTGGCGGGAGCCTCGGACCAGCAGCGCCAAGACTCGTATGTGCCGTTCCGGGTACTGGCCGACCACAGCAGAGCCGTCACCTTCCTCATATCCGACGGTGTCCTGCCGGGCAACGAGGGACGCAACTACATCACACGCCTGATCCTGCGCCGGGCCGCCCGGTTCGGCCGCATGCTGGGCTTCCGGGAGCCCTTCCTGGCCCACATGGTGGAAAGCGTGGTGGAAGAGATGGGAGACCACTTCACGGAGATCCGGGAGCGGCAGGCCTTTATCTGCGATACCGTGACCGCCGAGGAGGAACGGTTCCTGCGCACGCTGGAAAACGGTCTTGGCCATCTGGAAGGCATTGTGGCGGACGCTCGGGACACCGGCCGCACGGAAATCTCCGGCGCCCAGTCCTTCCTGCTTTGGGACACCTTCGGCTTTCCCCTGGACCTGACCCGGGACATCGCCCGCGAACAGGGCCTGACCGTTGACGAGGAGGAATACCGCAAGCTGGCGGCGGATGCCCGCGAACGAAGCCGCGCCCGGGCCAAGTTCATGGACGGCGGGAGCCACGCGGGCTACCGGGACCTCAAGACCCGGCTGACCGAGTCCGGCAGCCTGCCGCCGGAAGGCGTGGTCCACCTCATCTACGAGTCGGCACCCGATCCGGCCACAACGGTCTTGGCGCTGCTGCGGGACGATGAGTCGGCAGCGACGGTGAACGAAGGCGAACGCGTTGAAGTCATTACCGCGGCCACTCCCTTCTACGTGGAATCCGGCGGCCAGGTCTCCGACACCGGCCGCATTCGGTCAAGCGACCACGCGTCCTGGGAAATCACCGTGGACGACATCCAGCGGCCCGTGTCGGGACTGCTGGTCCACCGGGGCACGGTGCGTCGGGGCCGCCCGGCGGTCGGGGATGCCGCCGTGTGCGAAGTAGATCAGACGCGCCGCCGGCGCATCGAACGCAACCACACCGCCACCCACCTTTTGCACGCCGCCCTGCGGGCGGTCCTGGGCGAATCGGTCCACCAGGCCGGATCCCTGGTGGCGCCGGATCGCCTTCGGTTCGACTTCACGCTGCAACGGGCAATGACCCCCGAGGAAGTGGATGAGGTCGAACAGATGGTGCGGTCCGCGGTGCTGGCCGATGCACCGATCAAACTCAACTGGGAGTCCCATGCCGAAGCGGTGGCCGGTGGAGCCATGGCGTTGTTCGGCGAGAAGTATGAGGATACGGTGCGCGTGGTGCGCATCGCGGCGGACGGCTTTGAAAGCCAGGAACTCTGCGGCGGCATGCACCTGGACCGCACCGCCGCCGTCGGGCCGTTCTACATCATCGGCGAGGGCAGCAGCGCAGCCGGGCAGCGTCGCGTCGAAGCCGTAACCGGCGAGGCGGCCAACGCCTGGGTCCGGTCAGTCCTGGAACGAACCCACCAGGTGGCCGATGCACTCAAAACCCAACCCCACCAAATCGTGGAAGCCGCCGAAGCCCTCTCCCAGCGCGTGCAGGAATTGCGGCGCGAGCTGGAACAAGCCCGCCGGGAAAGCGCACTGGACGACATCGACCAGCTGGAACAAACCTCGATCGTGCTCGGTGAAGTGCCGTGCGTGTTCGGTCAGGTTCCGAACCGGGACGGGGACACCTTGCGCGAGATGTGCGACCATCTTCAGAACCGGCTCGGAGACAGCGTCATCGCCCTGGGTTCGGCCACCGACGGGCGCCCGTTGCTGGTCGTCGCCGTGTCCCGCGGCCTGTCGCAGCGAGGCCTGCACGCCGGAGCGATGGTCAAGCAGGCGGCTTCGGCCATTGCCGGAGGAGGAGGAGGCCGCCAGAACATGGCACAGGCCGGCGGCCGAGACCCGGCCGGTCTGCCGCAGGCCCTGGACATGATTGCCGAGGCAGTGCGCGAGCGCACCGCGGCCTGACTCAACCCCGGCCCTGTCCCGATCCGCGCCGCCAAGACACGCAACTCCGCCACCCTTCCAACCCGTGCACACCACCGTTGTTGTCCGCGACACCAGCCGCCTGGCCGATTTGCTCCAGGCGATTTCAGACGCTGCGGGGACCGGGCTCCTGGTGGAGATTCACTCCATGCCTCCAGGGGCGGACCTGGCGGAGTGGGACCTGGCGCTGACCCATCGAGCCCGCGTCCGCGGTTTGCCCCTTGCCTATGTTGTGTCGGATCACCTGCCCGGGGCAGCCGCGCACCGGATCCGCGGGAACAGGTTCCAATCGGTTGCCGAAGCCGAGCGCTGGCTCGCCACGGCACGCGTAGCGCCCCCCCGCCGCAACGGGGCAACCATCCCCCGGGGTTCCCCCGGCAATCGCCGGGCCGATCGGGGCCGTGCCACGGTCCTCTCTCAAACACCCGGAGGCCGGATCCGCAACCTGTTCGGGGCCGCGGTGTTCTGCGCCATTGCGGGCTCGGCGCTCTGGCTGTTTCTGACCCATGTGCAGCCAAGCGCAACATTGACGGTGGCTCCGTCCTCCCAGGTCCTGGAGCTGGACGTCCCCATGTCCGCCAGCCTGTACGCCCAGGCCGTGGACAACGACACCGGTTTGGTTCCGGCCACCTGGGTCTCCGTCTCGCACGAGGTGGTGGGCACGACGGAGACCACGGCGGTCACCAGAAAACCCGTGGACAAGGCGCGGGGCTACCTTGCCATCACCAATCTGGGCACGGAGGGATTCACCATCCCGGCGGGCACCCAGGTGCAAACCGGCACCGGCGACGCCATTCCCTTCGTGACCCTCGACGATGCCGTCCTGGCGGGCGGATCCGGACTGCAGACGCTGGTCGAAATCGAGGCCGTCGAGGCCGGCGAGGAAGGCAACGTCCCGGCCAACAGCATCAACACGATCACCGGCAGCTGGGCCCAGCGCGTGCGCATTGCCAATCCCAGCGAGCTGACAGGCGGCACGTCCGAGGAGCGGTTTGCCGTGTCCCAGCGCGACCAGGACTACCTGCGCGATGTGCTGCTGGCCGATGTCCGCGGCAAGGCCTTGACCATTTTGGCACCCGAGGTTCCGCCCAACGCCTGGCTGCCCAGCGAAACCGTATCGGTTTCAATTCAGTGGACCAACACCGAACTGTTCAACGGGGAAGTGGCCGACGAACTGACCCTGACCATGATGGTGCTGGTCAGCGGGTTGGCCGTCCAGACCAGCGACCTCGTGGACTTTGTCCTGGCCAGGTTGGAGGCCGAAACCCCGCCGCGGGCCCTGATTGATCCGGACAGCTTGGACTTCCACCTCGAATCCGGGACCGTCAACGCGGGCACCGAGCTTGCCTTCACGGTCAAGACCAGGGCCCGATACCTCCAGGCGCCCGACCGGCAGGTCCTGCGAACCACACTGGCCGGCACACCGCTCGCGGACCTCGACCGCAAAATGGCGGAGCTGGACATTGAGGAACCCTGGCAAGTTCGCATTTCCCCACCCGAACGCGAAACCCTGCCATCCCTGCCGCACCGCATCCGAGTGGAGACCAGTTGGCCGGCCGCCTCGGCCACGGACAGCTGATGACGCCGGAACTGAAGCCGCGCCTGATGGCCGTGGACGTGGGCCTGACCAAAATCGGCATTGCCTTGAACGATTCGCTGTGGCTCGGTGCCACACCGCTGGCGGTAATGACCCGGACCAGCCGGAAGGCGGACTTCGCCCACCTGTGCCGCCTGCTGGACCGGCACGAAGTCGCTTCGGTGATCTGCGGCCTGCCCGTCGCCGACCAGGGTGATGGCGAAACCGATCGGACCGTCTACGTCAGGGAATGGGCGCGACGCTGGATGCAGGCGCAGCGGCACTGGCTCGAGCAGGCCCGGCCCGTAATCTTCTGGGATGAACGCTGGACCACCGCAGCGGCCAGAATCGCACAGCGGGAGGCCGGCCAGCGCGGCCCGGAGGACGCGGTGGCGGCATCCCTGATCCTCGAGGACTACATGCGGGCACAGGAACGGTCCGACCCGCGCGGTTGGGGACGCATCGAGCCCTAGCCTGGACCCGGAACCGATGTTCGGCACCACCCGGCAACGCCGGCACATGCGCGACCGCAACCGTCGATACACGGAGCGCGCCCGCAAGGCGTCGCGCTGGGGCCATTCCCTCCATCCCGCCACTCAAACCTGGCGATGGATGCTCAGGGTCGCGGTGCTCGGGAGCTTGGCCGCGTTGCTTCTGTGGAGCCGCGGCGTGGCGCTGGCCCACCTGGATCGACAGGTGGCGGACACGGACCTGCCGGGTCGCATGCTGCTGGACATCCACCAGGCTGCCTCGGCCTTGACCCCGGACAACATCGAACACTGGATTCTGTCCCTCAGTCTTGAGCTGCAGGCGGATCGCCTGCTGGCTCCCCCCGGCGGCGACCCGCGGCCGCGGCCGTTCGAAATCGGCCTGGGCGAGCCGGCCCTGTACATCGCCTACCGCCTGGAGAACGAAGGGTTTGTGACAGATGCCGAACTGTTCAATCTCTATCTGCGGGTCCAGTTCCTCGACCGCTATCTGGAGGCCGGCAACTACATGCTGTCGGAAACCATGACCATCCCCGAACTGGCGGAGGCCCTCAACGCGCCCAGCTACGAAGAGGAGCTGGTGACGTTGCTGGAAGGCATGCGCATGGAGGAATTCGCCGAGGTGCTTGAGGCCAACTACATCATCTCGGCCCGCGAATTCCTGGATGCCGTGCGGGATCCCAGATCCATGGAGATATTCGACGACTACGACTTCCTGGCCGACCTGCCGACCGATGCCACCCTCGAGGGATACCTGTTTCCCGACACCTACCGCTTCCCCGTGAACGCCGATCGCGTGGAAACGGTCGTAGCCAAATTCCTGGACAACTTCGACCGCAGGCTGGGAGAGCAGGGCCTGACCGCCGAACCGGCCCTGACGCCCCGGGAAATCGTGACCCTGGCCAGCATTGTCGAACGGGAAGCCGTCGTGGCCGAGGAAAGGCCCTTGATTGCCAGCGTGTATCTCAACCGCCTCTCGGGACTCTGCCGGGACGAGGTCCGCGGCCCCTACCTGGAATCGGATCCGACAGTCCAGTATCCCCTCGGCAACGCCGCCGGCGGCTGGTGGCCTTCCATCACGCTGGACGACTACGACCGCGTGCAGTCGCCGTACAACACGTTCCACAACCAAGGCCTGCCTCCCAGCCCCATTTCCAACCCCGGACTCAGTTCGCTGGACGCGGTCCGCAGTCCGGCCAACAGCATCTACTGCTTCTTCCACACCACCGGGGTCGACGGCGCACACGTGTTTGCCGCCACGTATGCCGAGCACCAGCAGAACACCATCCGCTACGGCCGGTGACATGGGAGCGGGCACGCCGTTGCCATGCCGCAACCGGCTGCAGGGCTGCCGCGGAATTGTCCATCGGAATTACAAGCCAAGCAGCCTGAATTCCTGCCTCCCGGTGGACTCGGTCAGTGATCCGCGCGGGCTTCGGCAGAGAATGGTCCGAGTGATCCGACCTCGCCCGCCAACGCGGCGGCGATCGCCTGCACCAGCAGTCCGTGTTCGGCGGTGTGCATCCGTTCCGTCAAGCCCTCCAGGGTATCCCCTGTGCGGAGCGGCACCCGGACAACGCGGATGACGGGCCCGGTGTCCACCCCCTCGTCCGGCACCCAGTGCACCATCGCACCCGTTTCCCGGATCATCCCCTCCCGCCAGGCCGTGTAGGCCCGTTCAATGGCGTGCAGCCCGGGAAATGCCCCGGGGAGTGCGGGATGGAGGTTGACCACCTTCCCGGGAAACCGATCCAGAAAGGCACGGGTCAGAATCCGCATCCATCCCGCAAGCACAATCAGATCGGGACGCGAAGCTGCCACACAGCGCGCCAATTGTTGGTCGTAGGTTGCCCGCGACCCACCGCAGGCCCGGTGTTCCGACCAGGACAGGACCTTGGCGGGGATCCCATGCCGACGGGCGCGTTCCAAGCCGAAAACCGCGGCCTTGCTGGAAATGACAAGGCCCACTTCCGCCTGCAGTCGACAGGTGCCGCACGCCTCGAGCAGCGCCTCCAGATTGGAGCCGTTCCCCGAAATCAGAATCGTCAACCGCTTGACCTTGGACACACGCTCAGTCCAGTCGGACGCCCGAACCCGGTTCGAGCCGTCCCATAATGCAGGCATCGCCCAGCAAGTCCACGGCGGACCGGGCCCGGTCCGGCGGCAGCGGCAGCACCAGGCCGATGCCCATGTTGAACACGCGGTACGCCTCGTCGCGCAACATGCCGCTCCACTCGACCAGCTGACGGAAAACGGCCGGAGGACGCCAGGCAGCCGTGTCGACCACGGCCCCCAAACCGTCGGGCAACAGGCGGCCGACGTTGCCCTGGAAACCGCCGCCCGTAATGTGGGCGATGCCCGCCGGTGCCAACCCCTCGGCCCGGAGCGCGGCCACATCCGCGGCATAGGAGCGGTGCGGCGCCAGCAAGGCGTCCGCCCAGCTGGCGCTGCCCGGTTCCACAGGCAGGTTCAGGTCCCGATCCTCCATGACCGACCGGATCAGGGTGTAACCGTTCGTGTGGGGGCCGCTGCTCGTCAGCCCCACCAGGAGATTCCCGGACTTCATCCGATCGCGTCGGGGCAGGGCGTCGTCGGCGTGGACGGTCCCAATCAGCGTGCCCACGAGTTCGAAAGTGCCGGGGCGGTAGACATCGGGCATCTCCGCGGTCTCGCCCCCCACCAGTTCGCAGCCACTCTCCGCACAAGCCCGTCTCATGCCATGGACCAGCAGTGCCACCGTCTCCGGATCTGTCCGGTGCATGCCGATGTAGTCCAGAAACATGCGAGGCCGGCCACCAGCGGCGAGGAGGTCGTTGACACAGTGGTTGACCAAGTCCGCGCCCAGACCATCCAGCCTGCCCAGGGACGCGGCCAGCAGGGTCTTGGTGCCCACCCCGTCGGTGGTCGCCAGCGTACGCACCGACGGATCGGCATCATCCGCGGCCACGCCCTGGGCAAAGGCGTTTGTGTCAAGCCCCGTCGCGGTGCGCAGCAGACCAACCGCAGCCTCGCCGGCCTCGATGTCCACCCCCGCTTTTCTGTACCGGGCGCCTGTCACCGCCGTGCGGCCTCCAGGCCGATGTCGGACCGGTACTCGGCACCCTCGAAACCCAGTGTTTTCACGCGGTCGTAGGCGGCAACCTGCGCCGAGGCCAGATCCGCACCCAAGCCCACCGCGGTCAGTACACGTCCTCCGTCCGTAACCACATCCCCATCCGGTGTTTCTTCGGCACCGGCCAAGAAGACGAAGGAGTCTCCGCGCCCCTCGGTGTCCAAACCCTCAATTCGATGACCGATCCCGTACTGGTGGGGATAGCCGCCCGAGGCCATGACAACACCGACCGCAGGACGCGGATCCCAATCGAACTCGACTTCCTGCAGCCGTCCCGCGGTGCAGGCGCGCACGGCTTCGGTGATGCCGCCTCGCAGGCGCGGCAGAATCACTTGTGTCTCGGGATCCCCGAACCGTGCGTTGTACTCCAGCAGCATGGGCCCCCTGCGAGTCATCATCAGGCCGAAGAAGAGGATTCCGACGTAGGACAGGCCGTCGCGGGCCAGCCCTGCAAAGGTGGGTGCCACCACCTGTTCCTCGACCACGGCCAACTCGGCCTCGGTCAGCGGTGACGGGGACACGGCACCCATGCCACCGGTATTGGGACCCTCGTCCCCGTCGTAGGCCCGTTTGTAGTCCTGGGCATGGGCGAAGATTCGGTAGTCCCGGCCGTCGGCCAGGGCAAACACGGATGTCTCCCACCCGTTCAGCCTTTCCTCAATCACCAGTGGCTGGTCCGCATGCCAGAGACCGGAGCCCCGGAGCTGTTCCAGGGCACCGAAAGCTTCTGCTCCCGTGCGAGGCAGAATCACGCCCTTGCCGGCAGCCAACCCGTCCGCCTTGAGCGCGACGTTGTAGCGGAGGCGCTCGCAGTAGGAGAGTGCGAGTTCGAAGTCAACATACTGTTGGTACGCCGCGGTGGGGATGCCGTGGCGCTGCATGAAGTCCTTGGCAAACACCTTGGAGGTCTCAAGGCGTGCAGCCAGCCGGTTCGGGCCAAAAACCGGAATCCCCTCGGCGGCCAGGGCGTCGACCAGACCCGCTTCCAATGCGGATTCCGGTCCGATCACCACCAGGTCCACAGCTTCCTGTCGCGCACAGGCCACCATCCCTGTTACATCGGTTGCCTCGACGGCCACTCTGTGCGCAAGGGGCAGGTAACGGGTACCGCCGTTGCCGGGTGCGATCAGGATGGAGGAGACATCACGGCTCCGGGAGAGGGACCAAGCCAGCGCGTGTTCGCGGGCGCCGGAACCGACCAGGAGAACTTTCACGTCATCAAATTCGGAGCTGGGGCGCATGTCACCGGTTGCCGGTCAGCGGTGACCTGAACATCCTCGTCGTCCAGAGTACGCGGCAGAACTTTAACACGGGCAGACACTTGGAACAGGGAGCCTTATGGGCGCGATCAGAGCAACCGCGTTCACGGCGTCCTACGCGAACACCGACGCCAGTTCCAACTTAATCTCGCCGTCGATCGATGCGGCCGTTACGGACTCGAACGGATACGTACCGGTGAAGCAGGCATCGCAGTACTCGTGGGCGGCAGTGCCGGACAGGGCCGTGCGCATGCCCTCCAAGGAGAGGTACGCCAGCGAGTCCGCGCCCACCTGTCTCCGGATGCCCTCAAAATCATGCCGGGCTGCGATCAGTTCCTCTCGGCTTGCCATGTCCACGCCCATGAAACAGGGATGCAGAATGGGCGGACAGGCAACGCGCAGGTGCACCTCGGCGGCCCCCCCGTTCCGGATCAGGGCCACCAGCGGCCCAGCCGTGTTGCCGCGTACGATCGAATCGTCGACCAGGACCACGCGCTGGCCCGTCAGGTTGTCTCCGAGCGGATTGAACTTCATTGCAATCCCGGTGCGACGCAGTTCATCACTGGGCTGGATGAAGGTACGGCCGATGTAGCGCGACTTGGTCAATCCCTCCGTGTAGGGAATGCCGCTCTCCCGCGCGTAGCCGATGGCATGGGGCGTCCCGGAATCGGGCACGCTCATCACCCAGTCCGCGTCCGCCGGAGCCTCCAGCGCCAGCTGCCGGCCCAGAGCCTGGCGGGACTGGTGCACCAGCCGGTCCGCGAAGATGCTGTCCGGACGGGCGAAGTAGATTTCCTCAAAGGTGCAGAAGGCCTGCCGCCGCGGCGGCACCACTTGTTCGATCTCATAGCCGCCGGGCCGGATCCGCACCACTTGGCCGGGCGCGATCTCACAAACCAGGGAGGCTCCAACCGGGGCAAACGCGCAACTCTCGGAGGCCAACATGTAGGACTCGCCCCGCCGCCCCAGGGCCAGGGGCCGCAATCCCCATGGATCGCGGACGCCGAAGATTCCATCCTGCGTGAGGACCACCAGCGTGTAGGCGCCTTCGGCCTCCTCCATCAGTAGCCGGAAATTTTCCAGCCACGGCAGTCGCGCCCGGCGGGCCAGGGACATGAGGATGACCTCGCTGTCCGTGGCCGTGTTGAATCCCGCCCCTTCCTCCAGGAGTGAGGTGCGCAGCGTTCCGGCATTGATCAGGTTGCCGTTGTGACCGATGGCAAGGGGGCCGGCAAAGGTCTCAAGGGTGAACGGCTGCGTATTGGGAAGACTCGAGGAGCCTTTTGTCGAGTATCGGTTGTGGCCAATCGCCATCGTCCCGGACAACCCTTGCAGGTTTTCCTCGTCGAAGATTTGCGAGACCAGCCCCATTCCCTTGCGCACAGCGAGCCGCCGACCGTCCGACACCGCGATCCCGGCCGATTCCTGTCCCCTGTGCTGCAGTGCATAGAGGGCGTAGAACGTTGCCTTGGCCACGTCCATGTCGGCCGCGGCAATGCCGAAAACCCCGCAGGCTTCGCGGGGCGAATCCATGGGCAAGCCATCGCTCACAATTGCATCTCCTCCGCGGATCCCGCGGAATGTAGGTGGGACCCGTTCACTGCCGCCAGGAATTCCGGAGCCGCGGGCCATCCGCCCAAGGTTTGACGGACCCCGTCCACTCGTTGCGCGGCGGCCCGCGCGGACATGGCTGTGGCGGTCACATGCCCCATCTTGCGCCCGGGCTTGGCTTCCCCTTTGCCATACAGGTGCAGGAATGCATCAAGCCCCCACTCTGCGTGCCCTGTGGGCAAATCCCCGTGTTTCGGCCACAGTTCGCCGAGCAGATTGGCCATTGCGCTGCCGCCCCGCATTGCCACGGACCCCAGCGGCAGGCCACAGACGGCGCGCACCTGTTGTGCAAACTGGCTGGTCTCGCATCCCTCAATCGTCCAGTGACCCGAATTGTGCGTGCGCGGCGCGATTTCGTTGACCAACAGCTCACCCGTCGCGAGCAGAAAGTACTCCACGCAGAAGAGCCCAACCAAGTCGAGCGAGCCGGCGATCTTGCGGGTCAATTCCTGGGCGCGCCGCGCGGTGGCAGCAGGGATCGGAGCCGGCGCGACCGAGATGTCCAGAATCAGGTTGCGGTGGTGGTTGAGGACGACCGGATAGACCGCCTCATTGCCCGAGGGAGAACGGGCCATGACAACGGAGAGTTCATGAGCAAAGGCGACCACACTCTCGAGCACCGCATCCTGTCCCCCCAGTTCCTGCCAAGCACGCGGCAACTCGTCGGGAGACGCCACGTACACCTGACCTTTCCCGTCATAGCCGAACCGCGCCGTCTTCAGCAGGCAGGGAAAGGACAGATTCGGTGTGGCCGGCGGTGGCTCGTCCGCGCGCAGGACCACAAAGGGGCTGATAGGCACGCCGTGTCGCTGCAGATGGGTTTTCTCCCGGATGCGACTCTGTATGGTGTGCAAGGCATCCGGGCCGGGCCGGACCTGCACCCCATGGTCAAGGCAGACCCGCAGGGCCGCCACCGGTATGTTTTCGAATTCGTAGGTGACGACCTGGACGCCGTCGGCGAAATCGCCCATGTCCTCCGGCGATTCAAACCGCCCAACGTACTCATGGTCCGCCACCTGGCCCGCCGGTGAACCGGCCTCTTCGCTGAACACCGCGGTGCGGTACCCCAGCTCCCGTGCCGCGTGGCAGAACATACGGCCCAGTTGACCGCTGCCCAGGATCCCAATGCAGGCTCCCGGCGGCAGCGCGGCATGCGGATCCATGCGACCTACCCCGTCTCCGGATGCCGCGGGAGCGGCAGTTCGGCCGCCAGCACATCGGCCGTCTGTTGGGCCGTGTAGGTTTCGAGTCGTTCGCGCAACGCCTCGTCGTGCAGGGCCAGAATGCGCGCCGCCAGCAACGCGGCGTTCATGGCTCCTGCCGCGCCAATGGCCATGGTCGCCACCGGCACCCCGCGGGGCATCTGCACAATGGAGAGCAGCGAATCGAGCCCCTGAAGCGCACTGCTGCGCACGGGCACGCCGATCACCGGCACCCGTGTGTGGCTGGCTGTCATACCGGGCAAATGGGCGGCGCCCCCGGCACCCGCGATGATGACCTGCAGGCCGCGCCCCTCCGCGGCCTCCGCATACTCGAACATGAGATCCGGGGTGCGGTGCGCCGACACGACACGCGCCTCGTAGGGGATGGCCAATCCATCGAGTGTCTCGGCCGCATGCCGCATACAACCTTCCCAGTCCGACGTGCTACCCATGATCACCCCGACCAGGGGCTGTTCCACACTCACGTTGGCCGCCTCCGCCTTTATGTTGTCCCGACGCTGTCCGCGCGCAGCGATTCCAGACAGCCGACGACCCGCTCAGCCGCCGGGTAGGCGCCCGGTACAAAGGGCCGGCCCGTCAATCGCTCCAGCACCTCGACGTATCGGCTTGCCGTCTGGTACGCCAACTCCTCCGGGAGCTCCGGGGGTTTCCCGCCCTCGCCCGCGAATCCGTTTGCCGTCAGCCACTTCCGCACATACTCCTTGTCCCAGTTGGCACGCGTCGGATCGTCCACTTGCCAGTACCGGCTGCTGTCGGGGGTGTGGAATTCATCCATCAACAGGATGCGGCCCTCCCCATCGACTCCGAACTCGTATTTCGTGTCCACGAGCACAAGTCCCGCCTCGGCCGCGACTTCCCGCCCGCGTCCAAAGAGGCCCAGCGCGAGTTCCTGCACCTGCGCCCAGGCCGAACCATCCAGCAGGCCACGCGCAACCACTTCGTCGGACGCGAGGGGTTCGTCGTGGCCTGCCAACGCCTTGGTGGTGGGCGTGACCAGCGGTTCCGGCAACGGATCGTCCTTTTGCAGACCGTCGGGCAGACGGTGGCCGTAGAGGACACGCTCCCCCTGCGCATAGCGGGTCCAGAGCGAAGTCTGCGTCACACCCGTGATGTACCCGCGCACGACCACCTCGACCCGTACGGGTTCGAGCCGCTGCGCCACCATGATGTTTGGATCCGGCGCGGCGATGACCGCCGTGGGCACGATGTCGGCCAGGGCTTCCGCCCAAAAGGCCGTCAACTGATTGAGAACCTGTCCCCTGAAAGGTATCCCGCCCAGCACCCGATCAAAGGCGGAGATGCGGTCGGTGGTCACCAGCACCAGCCGCGGACCCAGGGCGAAGAGCTCGCGCACCTTCCCTGAATGGACGGGCGAGAGATGTCTCCCAACAGGCGGCAACCCGGTGAAGGGATTGCGCCAGGCCTCCGCAAAGAGGTCGCGGTTCAGGGTCACAGAGCCTCCACAAAGGCCTCAAAGAGACGGAGTCCCCTGGCTTCCACAGGCACCGGGACGGGACTGTGCCGGGACAGGAGATGGTCCTCCGGATGGGGCATGAACCCCACGACCAGGCCGTCCGGGCTGCAAATTCCCGCCACGTCGCCGGCCGATCCGTTCGGGTTGTGCGGATAGCTCCCTGCGGCGGCCCCGCCGTCGGCCTGCACGTAGCGCAGCGCAATCCGACCTTGTGCCGCGAGATGGTTCAGCGTGTCCGAACCCCGTGTCAGGAAGCGCCCCTCGCCGTGGGCCACGGGACAGAAAATCGGCATCGCCAATCCCCGCAGCCAGTCGGCTGCACAATCGACTGCCGGTGCCATATGCACCCAACGGCATTCGAAACGCCCGCGCTCGTTGTGGGTCAGGGTGACGGCACGGTTTCCCGGCTTGTCGGGCTCGCACCCACCACTCAGCAAGCCCGACTTGACAAGCGTCTGGAAGCCGTTGCAGATGCCGAGCACCCGTCCTCCCTGCCCCACAAAGGTTCCGACCGCGTCCTGCAGCCAGGTCGTCAGGTCAAGAGCCTGCAAGACACCGGCACCCAATGCATCGCCGTATCCGAAACCGCCGGGCAGGACAACCGCCCGACAGCCAACCAGGGAGACGGTGCCCGCGCGGACATCCCGCACATGGGCAATCTCCGCCTTGGCACCAGCCAGTTCCAGGGCGCGCAGGGTCTCGGCGTCCCGGTTCGTGCCCGGCGAGTGGAAGATCAGGACACGGGGACGAGTCATCTCACACTCCCGCACCCCGCCAACGCGCTGCCAGCGTCTCCACGGCGGCATCGACATGCACCGTCCCGCCGTGTCGCAGCAGCACCCGCTCTCCACCCAGCCGTCCCAAACGCAGCAGCGGCAGGTCGCGGCAGGCCGCCGTCACGGCCCCTGCGGCTTCCGGATCGATCTCGATCAGGATCCGGCCGTTGCTTTCGCTGAACAGCGCGTGCCACGGATCCGCATGGACCGCGGTCAAGTCCAGTTCCATCCCCACGCGACCGGCGAGGGCCATCTCGACTGCCGCCAGCGCGAGGCCACCTTCGCTGGCGTCGTGGGCGGAGAGCACGCTCCCGGACCGGATCAGCCCATGCAGCGCGCGGTACCGGTCTCCGAATGCCGCCTTGGTCACGGGCGGTGTTCCTCCCGACAAGCCATACAGGCAGTGGAGAAGGCTGCCTCCCAGTTCCGCGCGGGTGTCGCCCAGGACGAAGAGCAGGGATCCGGAGCACTTGGCGTGTGCCGTCATGCAACGGTCGGCATCGGGCACAATGCCAATGCCGGAGATAAGGAGCGTACCCGGAATGGGCTCGCCGGCGTACTCGTTGTAGAGGCTGTCCTTGCCGGAGATGAAGGGAGCCTGCAGCGCGATCGCCGCGTCCCGGCACCCCTGCGCGGCCCGCACCAGCGCCCCCAGCCGATCAGGAAGCGTTGGATTGCCCCAGCAGAAGTTGTCAAGCAGGGCGATGTGGTCAGGATCGGCACCGGCACAGACCAGGTTGCGAACGGTCTCGTCAACAGCGGCACCGCCCATGGCGTACGGATCGTGCAGGCCGAGCATCGGGTTGATTCCCTGGGCCACCGCGACGGCCCGGCCGGAACCCGCCGCCTCCAGCGGCTCGAAGACCACACCGTCGGCCGGCCCGTCCTGGCAGGGGCCGGTCAGAGGCCGCACCAGTGTGCCGCCCCGCACTTCGTGGTCGAACGTGCGAATCACCGCCTCCTTGCTGGAAACCGACGGATGTGTCAGGAGAGTCTTCAGGACTTGATCGCCATCGGTCCACGGAGTTCCGGTCGGGTCGCGCGTTGAAGGCTCGCGGTGGATCGCGTTGAGTTCCGGCCGCGGCCAACCGTGGTGCACAAAGTCCATCGGCAACCGGCCGACAGTTTGCCCCTCGTACCGAATATGCAGTTCGCGGTCTCCGGTGAACTCGCCCAGAACACTCAGTTCGACCTCCCAGTGATCCGCCAAAGCCTGCAGCCGCGCCAACCGTGCAGGCGGCACGGCCACCACCATCCGCTCCTGGGCTTCGGACAGCCACAGTTCCCAAGGGGCAAGATCCGGATACTTGACACGGATGCGGTCAAGGTGGACTTCCACCCCAAGCTCTTCGCCCATCTCGCCGACGGCGGACGAGAACCCGCCGGCACCGCAGTCCGTGACCGCGGTGTAGAGCCGTTCGTCGCGGGCCTGGCCCAGCAGTTCCATCAGTCCCTTTTCGAGAATGGGATCGCCAATCTGCACGGCACTGCCCTGTGTCTCCCGGGTGTCTTCGGCAAGATCCGCGGAGGAAAAGGTGGCACCGTGCAGGCCGTCCAGCCCTGTCCGACCGCCGAGCGCCACCACCAGATCGCCGACTTCCGCGCCCGTCGGGTGGGCGCCGTGTGGCGCGACACCGATACAGCCGCAGTAGACCAGAGGATTGTTCACGTAGCCGCGGTCGTAGACGATGGCGCCACTCAGTGTGGGCAGTCCCAGTTTGTTCCCGTAGTCGCCGATCCCCCGCACAACCCCCTCCCGAATCCGACGCGGATGGAGGGTTCCGGCGGGAACCTCCGTGTCGGGCAGGTCCGGCGGACCAAAGCAGAGGATGTCGGTGGCGGCGATGGGCCGGGCCGAAACGCCAAGGACATCCCGCACGACACCGCCAACACCGGTGTGCGCGCCGCCGAAGGGATCCAGGGCGGAGGGATGGTTGTGCGTCTCCACCTTGAACGCCAGATCCAGGTCGTCGGTGAACCGAATCACCCCCGCATCATCCTCAAAAACCGAGACGAGCCACTCCTTGGCCACTTCGTGGTTGACCGCGCGGATGCAGGTATCAAAGATCCCGTCAATGGTCTCTGTGCCGATGGCCCGACCCTGCCAATCCTCATGGCGGAAACGAATGCGAGCCTTAAAGGTCTTGTGCTGACAGTGCTCGGACCAAGTCTGGGCCAGCGTCTCCAGTTCCACGTCCGTGGGATCGCGTCCGAAGTCCCGAAACGCCTGGCGGATGGCCTGCATCTCGTCGAGGCTCAGGGACAGACTCCGATCCCGGCTCAGGGCCCCCAGCCGCACATCCGTGAGCTCGCGCACCGGTATGGTCTCGCAGCGGCTTGAATGTCCGGCTCCCTCCTCGAACTCGGGCTGCAACCAGCCCACCGCATACCGCTCCGTAGTCGCGTTGCACAACAGGTCGCGGGCAATCCGATGCAGGTCCACCTCACCGGGCGATCCCGCGAATTCGTAGCGCGTTGCGCGCGCCGCGCGGGCAGGGGGAAGTCCCAGGCGAACCAATGCGTTCTCAAGGACGCGGGCCTCTGCATCCGTCACCCCGCGCTTGCGCGCGACCTCCACGGCTGCAGGGCTGCCTGCATGGTCCCGGGGATCGCGCATCCACGCAGCCGTTTCGGTTACGGGGTCCCTGAGCAGCCGTGCACAGAGCAATTCCAACGCGTCGTCGTCAAATTCCGCGTCCAGGAAGTAAACCGCGGTCGCCTCGCAGGTACCGATGGCAGCCAGGCCCAGAAAGGGCAATTGGGCAGTGACTGCGCGTGCGCGGTGACCCAAACCGCCCCGAATCTCCAGTCGAATCACGGTTGAGTCCGTCCGTTAGCTGATGCTTGGCGCCATGCCGGTACAAAATAGGCCGACAAATGACGCCGATGGGAGTGTGCCGTCACGTCCTGGTAGTTGCGCCCCCTCAGCCGTTACCAATTGATCGTGCACCAATCGGCGGGGATCAGGAAATCCTGATCCCTCCGCGCGTAGATTCCACACCCTCCCCGATGCCGAGATCCGGGGCTTTCAGTTGGCAGGTCGAAGACCGGTGCAATGGATCGTGTCAGGAACCATGGTGGTGGCTGCACAAACGGGTGAACCTTGGTCAAACCAGGGGAATCGGAGGGATTGACAGGAGGATTTTCTGGATGATGGGAAAGACGGTGGGAGCGTGTGTTGGGGGTCCATCGGAGCAATGCGGGGCGCGCCGGACAGGGGTGGCCAGACCGCGGAAGGCAGTGCGGGTTTCAGGCGGGAGGCAACAGGCAGCGCCGGTTGGCAGCGCGCCGCTACTACATTGCCAGCCTGCTTGCGGACGCCGAGGCCCTACTGGAACTGGTCCGCGGGCACGGGGGAGAGAGAACTGCCTGCACCGCACCCTGGTCCGGGAGGACGACTGCCGCCTGCGCACGGGTCACGGCCCCGCCGTGATGGGCATCCTCAGGCGGGCCGCCTTGAACATGGTGCGCACGGTTCAACAGAATCCCGGACCGGATGTGTCCATCGGCCTGCTGCGGAACAAGATCGGACGCCACCCCTGGATTCTGGCCGCTGTCCTGCCCTGATCGCGACTTGGCGTTTGCCCTAGGGGATAGCTGCAGTGCGCTAAAACCTGATCCAAACTTGTCTGTGCCAACCTAACCGTCATGAGTGAACGGGGCAGGTTGGTCAAGATCGGCGAAGCGGCGCGGCTGCTCGGCACCCAGCCGGTCACGCTGCGGAAGTGGGAGCGCACCGGTGAGTTGCTGCCGGCGCGGAAGTCGCGTGCCGGCACGCGCTACTACGCGGTGTCGGACCTGTTGGGCGTGGCCAACGAAGCCGCGCCGACCCTGTGCCATGCGCGTGTGTCCGGTCACGATCAGAAGGCGGATTTGGACCGGCAGCAAGCCGCGCTGGAAGCCTACTGCGCGGCCCAAGGCTGGCGGACCGAGACGATTCGAGACCTCGGATCCGGCCTGAACTACCGGAAGCAGGGCCTGCAGCGGCTGTTGGATCTGATCCTCAAGCGGCAGATTCGGCGCTTGGTGCTTACGCACGAGGATCGGCTGTTGCGCTTGGGTGCGGAACTGGTATTCGCCCTGTGCGAACTGCAAGGCATTGAGGTCGTGATCATCCATCAAGGCGATCCGCCATCGTTCGAGGAGGAACTGGAGCAGGACGTGTTGGAGCTCATCACGGTTTTCCGTGCGCGGCTGTACGGCAGTCGGTCGCACCCGTCGCGCAAGCTGATGGACAGTCTCAAGGCAGCCTCCGAATCGTGATCCGCGCCCACAAGATTGCCTTGGACCCGAACGACCGGCAGGCCGGTTTGCTGATGCAGCATTGCGGCTGGGCGCGCACCGCGTCCAACTGGGCCATCGACACGTTTGCGGCCGCCTGGTTCACCGGTGAAGGCGAGGACAACGAGTGGCTGACGGACAGGGATCTGCGGCCGCTGTTCAATGCCGTCAAGCGCGACCTGTTTCCGTGGTCCTGCGCGCTGTCGCAGGCACCGGCCAAGAACGCCATCATCCACACCGGCCAGGCGCTCAAGAACTGGGGTGCGTACTGCCGGGCGCGGAAGGCCGGCAAGCCGGCGCGGCGCGTAGGCTTTCCGAAGTACCGCAAGCGCGGCCGGCACATGTCCTACACCGCGTCCAACGGTCGCAACACCGTACGGCCGGACGGCCGGCGCGTGCACCTGCCCAAGGTGGGCCCCGTCAGGATGCGCGAGGCGCTGCGCTTTGACGGCGACATTACGGAAGTCACGATCAGCCTGTACGGCGGTCGCTGGCATGCCGCGTTCACGGTCGATACCGGCGAACCGGAACCGGCCCGGCGTGCAGGCGAAACCGTCGGCATCGACATGGGCCTGACCGTGTTGGCGACACCGTCGGACGGCGATCCCATTGAGAATCCGAAGGTGCTGGCCGCGGAGCTCGCCAAGCTGCGGACGCTGGACAAAGCCATTGCGCGCTCGCGCAATGTGCATGGCAGGCAGCAACCGTCCCAGCGGCGGAACCGTCTGTACGAACTGCGCAACCGTCAACATGCACGCGTGCGTCACTTGCGCCGCGATCATCACCACCAGGCCACCTGTGCGATAGCCAAGACATGGGCCGTGGTGAAGGTCGAGACGCTGAACGTGGCAGGCATGGCGAAGAACAAGCGGCTGGCGCGCTCCATCTCGGATGCCGGCATGGCCGAGTTTGTGCGGATGCTCGAATACAAGTGCGCGTGGTACGGCGCGCACTTTGTGAAGGTGGATCCGTGGTTTGCCAGCAGCAGGACCTGCAGCGCGTGCGGGGCCGTGAAGGCCGAACTGTCGCTGTCGGAACGAACCTATCGCTGCGACCGCTGCGGATTCGAGTGCGACCGGGACCTGAACGCCGCCCGGAACATCAAGGCGTATCCGGTGGCCAGCTCGGCTGCCGTCAACAGCGCGCGGAGACCTGGTAGGACGGCCGGAGACGGTCGCGCAGGTCGTTGAGGTGCGTAGCCAAGCGGCCCGGATCAATCGGTACCGATTAGACCCGGTAAGTGTAAGGCTTGGAGAGCGGTTATCCCCAGTACCACCACAAGGCAATGAACGCAAGAACAGAAAACCACATCTTCATGTCTGCCTCCCAAACAAAATCCCCACCAAAAGGTGGGGAGGGTGAATAGGGCGTGAAAGGTAAAGTTGTTGGGCTTCGTCGGGAATTCGCTTCCGGTATTGCCAACAACCCCGTACCTGCCGGTACAGGGCGCAGCGTGCGAAGTAGGTACGACGGAGGGAGAGAGAAACGTTCATGGTAGATAACAAATCTAGTCCGTACGGGACGTGCTTGTGTAACTAAAGTTACAATTCCGCTCCTGTTCCGGATAAGTGAATTTCCGCCTCCCTTCCGGTTCCCGGGTTAGTTATGCTAATTTTGTTATTAATAATATTTTTTAGAATAATTGTATATAATTTATGCTTAAAAAGTGACAGATTAGAATTCCGGCATCCAGGAACGGCGGAATTCCCGATGCGCGGTCGTCCCCATCCCCAACGCAACATGCTGACCATCGTGGACTTAGAGGAACGGGTCCCCCAGGACCATCCGCTGCGGTGGATCAAGGAAATGGCCGATGCGGCCCCAGACCGGTTGTCGCCGGCGTTCGACCGCATGTACGCGCGCGTGGGCCGGGCTTCCGTCCCGCCCGAGCGGCTGTTGAAGGCCTCCCTGCAGATCGCCTTGTACTCGGTGCACAGCGAACGAGCCTTCTGCGAGGAGCTCGAATACAATCTGCCCTGCCACTGGTTCTTGGACATGGATCTGCTGGAGCGCAGCTTCGATGCCACGGTCTTCACCAAGAATCGGCCGCGGCTGCTGGCGCACGACGCGGCATGCCGGCTACACGATGAGCCTCCGTATCCATAAGCGGGGGAGGAAGTCTTCAGCTGGCTGAAGACCGTGGGCGGCTTGTAGCGCACTCGCTACCAAGGCGTGGCGCGCACGGGGTTGGCCAGCTACTTGGTGGTGACCACCTACCATCTGGTGTGCATGATCAAGCTCATGTCCGAACCGGCGACCGCGGCCAGGCCACCCGCCTGACCCGACAAGGGCTCTGCGCGTCCTCCAGGGGTTTGCTGTCAGGGAAGAGGGCGAGGCTTGACCATCCGGTACGCATGACCCGCGACAAAACGGCCAATCCGTGTTGAAGCAAAGTCCGTGCATACACTATCCGGCATGCGCATCCTATTTGCCACTCCCCATCTGTTCCCCGACGTAGTCGGCGGATCCGGCCTCCATTCCGTGCATCTGATCCGGCACCTGGCCGGGGCCGGGCACGAGCTGGACGTGCTTCATCCATATCCGACCCGCCACTTCCCGGACCTGCCTTCCGTGACGGAACACACGCTCCCCAAGGGCCGTCACGTACTCGACTTCGCCCGGCACGTTGACCGCTGGACCGGTTCCCGGACTTGGGATGTGGGATACAGCGACGGCCTACCCCTGGTGCGCTACCTACGCCGCCGTCGGTTCCCGTGCATCGTGAACGACCACACCTGGCGGGAGTTCCAGCCCCAGTACTTTCGGGGATTCCTGCGCCACGAGCCGCGCAAAGCCCTGATCGATCTCGCCCTCTTCAGACCGCGCCTGTGGGCGCGCCGCCATCTGGCCCGGAATTCGGACCATGCCGTCAGCATGGGTGGACTACTTGACGAGAACCTGTTCCAACAGTGCAACCTGGCCCCCGAACGCATCCTGAACCTGCCCAACGCCGTGGACGTGCATGCGCCGGAACTGGATGCGGAGCCGGCGCATGCCGGCGATCCGAGCCGCCTTCTCTACGTAGGAACCATCAGCTACCGCAAGGGAATTCACATTCTGTTGGACGCCATGCGCCACCTGCCGGACCTGGATGTCCATGTGCGTCTCGTGGGGGACGGCCCCTTGGTCGAAGCGGTCCGGAAGGCCGGTTTGGACAACGTGGAACTGGCCGGCCCGCGCTTCGGAACCGACTTGGCTCGGGAATACAGACAGGCCGGTGCCTTTGTCTACCCATCGCTCCACGAAGGCATGCCAACCGCCCTTTTGGAGGCGATGTGGCACCGTCTGCCGCTGGTGGCAACAGACGTAGGCGCCAACCGGCTGCTGGCCACCCGCCAAACCGGACAGCTAATCCCGCCCAATGACGCGGCCGCCCTCGAAGGGGCCATCCGGCATCTGGATACCCAAACCGCCGGCGCCAGACGCGCCCAAGGCCAGGCGGGCCGCGATCTGGTACAGGATCAATACTGTTGGAATGTCGTAGGCCCCATGTATGAAGAGGCCTTCCGCACGGCCGCGGCAGGGTAGGCCACAGGCCGACCATTGGCCGACCTGTGGTCCGGGTTTAGCCGCGGTCGTCCTCCCGATCGGTGGCCATGGGGGGCACAGGTACCAACGAAGCGACTTGTTGCCATACCTCGTCCGTCATCTCGACCTCCAGCGCCTCCAGGGACGAATCGAGCTGCTCCAGGTTGCGGGCGCCAATGATGGGTGCGGTCACGCCGGGATGATGGCCAACCCAGGCCACGGCCAGCGCCGGCGCCGACACACCAAGCTCTCCGGCCAAGGCAGCAAACTTGGTAGCGGTGTCGAAGTAATGCTCCTCGCCGTACCGGGCCTGGTACATCGTGTTGACCGCCAGGCGTGATTCGGCGGGCCGGTCGTCCCACCGGTACTTGCCCGAAAGGATGCCCCCGGCCATGGGACTGTAGGGGATGACCCCCAGACCCTGATCCTGCGCCAGCGGCAGGATTTCCACCTCGGCCTGCCGCTTGAGCAGGCTGTACATCGGCTGGATGCACTCGAAGCGCGTCAGGTCCAGCCGGGCGCTCTCTCCCAAAGACAGGGCAATCTGCCAGGCCGCCCAGTTGCTCACCCCGGCATAGCGAATCTTTCCCTGCTGCACAAGCAGATCCAGCGAGCGCAGAACTTCGGGAATCGGCGTGAACGGGTCGAAGTGGTGAACAAAGTAGAGGTCAATGCGGTCTGTGTCCAGCCGCCGCAGGGAATTCTCCACCTGCATGAGGATGTGGCGACGGGACAACCCCTTGTCGTTGGGCTGATCGGACACGGGCGAGCAGACCTTGGTCGTCAGGACAATCTCGTCGCGCACCGGCTTGATGAGTGCCCCCAGAATCTCCTCGGAGCGACCGCCGGCATAGGTGTTGGCACAGTCGAAGAAGTTGATGCCGATGTCCCGACAGCGGTTGAACATCCGGCCCGACATGTCGGCATCAGCAATGTCGCCGAAACTCATCGTCCCAAAGCACAGCCGGGACACCTGAACCCCTGTCCGCCCGAGTGTCGTGTATTCCATGTCTCACCTCCTGGTTGTGGGTGGCAGGCATGCGCAACTGCCGACTTGATTGTGCGCGACCCTGCCCGCCATTAAGAAACTTGGCTATGCCGGCACAGCCAAGTTGAGGAACCTGTACGCTGGACATACGACCTTGCTCTGGTCGACAAACAGTGGCCTGCGGTGGCACAGGCCTCACATAGTCGCAACTGTCTCGGCTCACTGTGACCGCGCACATGATGCTGCAGGGCCGACACCTGCAGCCCCGCTGGACCACCCCTGACACGACAAACCACCAGTGCCGCACCGGAACGCCTGTGGGACTTCCTCTGCTACACTGCCTGCACACCACCGCAGCCCCGTCCCGCCACCCGCTTGGGCAGATGGGATCGCGCTGTACCAAGGCCAGCCGAGAACAGTCCATGAGTCGATACCAAGGACGGCAACGCAAGGAATCCAGGGCGGTTGAGATGTGGCTGTACATGCTGGATCACGTAGCCGACACGTGCCGCGCGGCCGCCAAGTGGCACAAGTTCACCCAGACCTCGTACGAGGTGACTCAAACGCGCCTGGAAGGCAGTGTGACGGTTCTCATGGGTGCCTACGGCCACCTGAGCAATAAGGAACGCCGGCCTTGTGTCGAGGGATTCATGCGTTTGGCCTCCGCTTTTGGCGTGGATGTTGTCAACGAAAAGACGGGGCGCAGGCGGGAACCGAACGAGTTGCTGGACGTCGGCATGCTCAGGAGGTACCTGCCCCAGTTCTTCACAAACCTGCTGCAGGCGTGGTGGCATGTGTTTGACGATCAGGCCGTGCCGCCCCCGGAGGCAGTGGACCTTGACTCGGTGCTTTCCTACCTGGTGTCGGAGTAACCTCATGGGATGAATTGCTGACACCATGGCTGTCCGGTTTGGCAACGCCTCCTCCCAGAGCATCCCTCAGTAATTCTTCGGCCAGCCGTCCCGACCGCCTTGGCCGGCCCCTGCGGCACCCTTCTCGACACCGAAATCGGCCATGATCCTGTAGTCTCCTCCTGTAGCCAATCGAAATTCCCTACCTCGACAGCTCCCCGTGGTCGAACTGCTCGCCTGTACCCAACCCAATCCCGCGTTGCACGGCACCGCCCGCGCGGATGCCAGCGACGTGGCTTCGATATGGCAGGGCCAAAGCACGTTCGCGGCCAATCTGATCGAGTACGCAGCCCGGCTCTGCTACCGCAGCACCCACCGCATGGGGACCTCCCCCAACTTCATCTCGGCCCGGGTGCGGGAGGGCCACGAGGATGTCATCGAGCATGTCGTGGTCACACTGCGCTGGACGGACACGGACGAGCCGGCCCTGTGGCGGGAGGCCAGCCGCCACTGCGAAATCAGTCGCATCGCCCCGCGGACATGGATTGTGTCGGGGAACACGAGGGTCTGGCTCCACTTCTTCCGCGAAGGCCGCGCCTTGGAAGCAGTACCCCTGCTGAAGGCTCTGGTACCCGAGGTCTATGACGAGTTCGACTGCGAGCCGGAGGTTCCGACTGATCTTCCGGCTGTCGTGCAGGAACCAACGGACACGCTGCTGACAGCCCTGCAACCGGTACACATACCCCCGCAGCGGGTCGTGCTCCTGGGTTACACGCAGCCGGTACTGGACGACCCGGCCGTACTGCTGGACCACGGATCCGCCTGCTTCCTGTTTGAAGGCATCTCGCGGGCCTGCACCCATCAGCTCGTACGGCACCGCCTGGCCAGTTTCAGCCAGGAATCGCAGCGTTATGTCGACTTGAACAAAGGCGGCTGGAACGCCGTCATTCCCCCGCGCGTGGCACACAATGAAGAGGCCCGGGCACTGCTCGACCGGTCGTGGGATGGCCTGCAGGAGACCTACCGCGCCCTGCGCAGCCTGGGAATCCGCAAGGAGGACGCGCGGTTCCTGTTGCCCAACGCCACCGAGACCCGCATCGTGACCACGATGAACTTTGCGGCCTGGTCGCACTTCCTGTGGCTGCGGGCCGTGGACAAGGCGGCCCAATGGGAAATCCGGGCCATGGGCCAGGAAGTCCTGCGCATGCTGTACGCCGTGGCCCCCAAGGTGTTCCAGAAACACATGGACGTGTTTGAGACGATGCGGAACTGACATTGCCGGTCGGCCTGTTGGCAGCCAAACCGGAAACAGTCCGAATTCGGTCAGGATACGCCGTGGCCGGCGGCCTACACTACTCCCCGCGCCTACGCCCCGTCGCGGCGGGCTGGAACCGGGGAAGCCATGACCGAAGCTCAGATCCTGAGTGTAATCCTCCTCTTTGGAGTGACGATTTACCTGGTCTTCACGACCCGCTGAAGGCATCGGTTCCGGTTTTGCCCGTGGATGCCGCAAGCTCCCGTGTCCTGCCATCCGGAAAGCTGGCACCGGGGCGGCTCGCCCGTGTCCTGAACCTGTTGCCTGCCTCTGATCCGACGCTGCTCGTCGGACCGGGCCAGGGCGAGGACGCCGCGGTTCTGGCATGGCCGGACAGCAGCTCCGAGCTGTTGGTTGCCACCTGCGACCCCATCACGTTTACAACCGACGACATCGGGTTGTACGCCCTCACCGTGGGCTTGAACGATCTGGCGGTGTGCGGTGCGGAACCCCGCTGGTTCCTGCCGGTGGTCCTCCTGCCGGCCGGCCAGGCCACCGTCTCCGCAACGGAACACATGTTCCAGCAGTTGGGGGAGGCATGCACCGCGGCCGGGATCTCCGTTGTCGGAGGCCACACCGAGGTCACCGACGCGGTTCGCCGCACCGTCATCAGCGGAACCATGATCGGCACGGTGGACCGAAGACACCTGGTTGCCACGGCCGGTGCGCAACCCGGAGACGTTCTGCTCCTGGCAGGCTGGTGTCCCGTGGAAGCCGTCAGCATCCTGGCGCGCACCATGCACGGGCCGCTCTTGGCCCAAGGTTGGACAACGGCCGAACTCAATGACGCTTCGCAATGCCTTTACGAGCCGGGAATCAGCATCCGGGAACCGGCTCTGGCGGCTGCCCGCAGCGGACTGGCCACCGCCATGCACGACCCTACGGAAGGCGGCGTGGCCACTGCCATGCGCGAACTGGCCGCGGCCTCGAACACGGGCCTGGAGGTGGACCTGGACCGCATTCCGGTGCCGGCCTTCGCGGCGCGCATCTGCCGGGACTGCGGCCTTGATCCGCTTGGCTGCATCGCGTCCGGAAGCCTGTTGTGCACCTGCCGCCCCGGCGACGCCGACACGTTGCAGGACGCGTGGCGCGACTTGGGCTGGCCGTCGGTGCAAGTCGGCCGCGTCACAACCCCGGAGGCGGGACTTGCAGCCCAACACCAGGGCAGGCTCGTGCCGTTGCCCCAATTCGCGGCCGATGAATTGACCCGGCTGCCGCCCGCCTGAAGGCCGCAGTCAGTCCAGGCCGACCAGGGTTTCCTCCATGAGGAAGTCCACCACCTTGGCCATGTCGCCCGTGTCCCTGTAGATGGTCCGCTGCTTGTCCGCGCTGGAGCCGGCCTCGAGGATGCGGTGGATGGTTTCGATGTGGCTGCCGCTCTGAAGTTCGATTACCTCTTCGGACAGCATGCTCAGCAGTTCCCGAATGGCGGTCCGTGCCGGAATCTCCTCTCGGGTGCCCAGATTGATCAGCTTGCAGTCCAGTCCCTCGCGGGCGGCGCGCCACTTGTTTTCATCGATCAGGTCCTTGCTGAACAACCGGAACGTCAGGTTTTTGGAACGCAGCTTCCAGACCCACAGAACCAGTGCCTGCAGCAGGGCGGCGATGGCCACGCCGTCCTGCATGCGCGGGCAGATGTCCATGATCCGGTACTCCAGCGTCGGATAGGTGTGGTGAGGCCGCACGTTCCACCAGATCTTGGACGTGTCGTCGATGCAGTTGGTGTTGATCAGCGTATTGGCCAGGGCTTCGTATTCCTGCCAGCTGCTGAACACATCCGGCATGCCGCTCCGGGGAAAATCGTCGGCTACGAAGGCCCGATAGCTTTTCATGCCGGTATCGAGACCGCCCCAAAACGGACTGCTGGCCGTCAGGGCCAGCACATGCGGCAGGTAGTAGCGGGTAATGTTCATCACGTCCATCAGGAAGGCCTTGTCACTGATGCCGACATGGACGTGCATGCCCCAGACCAGCATGCGGCGGGCCACGATCTGGTATTCCGAGGTCAGCGACTGATACCGGTCGTAGGGGGAAATCTCCTGTTCTTCCCAGCGGCTGACGGGGTGCGTGCTGCCGGCCACAATCCGCAGGCCCCGCTCGGCCGCCAAGTCCCGGATGTATTCCCGCTGGGACTTGAGCTCCTGCATCACCTCGTCCGGGGTGCGGCAGACACCGGTGCCCAACTCCACCATGGACTGGTGCAGTTCGGAACTAATGGTGCGGTGGTAAATGGTGGCTTCGTTCCGGTTGGTGAAGTGGGAGATTACCGACTGCAGTTCCCGGGACTCGGGATCCACAACCTGATATTCCTCCTCCACCCCCAGGGTCAGCTCCGGTCGCTTCATGGCTACAGATCCGTGGATTCAGAGACAATGTGATCGACTACGGCCTTCATGGATTCCCCGCTGGACTGCCACACCGCAATTTGTCGGTCCGCAGACGAGCCTCCCTCAACCAGGTCGTGCACCCTCTCGATGTACCTTGTACCGTTGAGGGTTTCGGCAAACGGCAGGACCAGTTCCCCAAGCTCCCACATCAGTCGGTTCAGCGGGACTTCGGTCTCCTTGCCGAAATCGATGAGGCGGCCCTCGGTACCGTAGCGCATGGCCCGCCACTTGTTCTCCATCAGCAGGATGCGGTCGTAGGTCCGGAACTGCTGGTTGTTCAGGATCAGCGATGCCATGAACGCGGCAATGCCCTGGAGCAGGGCGCCGATGGTCAACAGATCGTCCAACTTGGTTATGGCATCGCAGATGCTGACGATCAGGCCGTCGCAGTTCCGATTCACCCGCACGTCCCAGCGGATGGCCTCCGACGAGCTGATGCTGTTGGACTGGATCAGCGTATCCAGAAACTCCTGGTAGGCATTCCGGCTCGCGAACCGGGGCGGGAAATTGGTGCGCTGCAGCGAGTCGCGCAGGACTTGGCGGTACCCCTTGAGACCGGTCAGTTCGCCGGACCAAAGCGGGGAACTCGTGCTCAGGCAGAGTACATGCGGCAACAGGTAGCGCATGCCGTTCATCACCCTGATGGTCAGATCCGGATCACCAATCGTGATGTGGAAGGTGGTGGCGTAGATCTGCAGACGCCGGGCCACGACGGCGACATCCCCTACCAGTTCGCTGTACCAGGTGAAGACCCGGGTGCGGGTCTGGGGCATGCTGTCCGGGTGGGTGCCGGCAATGGCCATCCGGCAGCCAACCTTGTCGAGCAAATCGGCCACTTCCGCCCGCTGTCGGGCCAGCGCCTGTCCCAGACTCTCCACGTCGGGGTGAAAATCCACGTCCAGCAGGGGCGCGATGCCGGCCAGTTCCGGTTTCAGAACCCGCTCCGTCTCCTCCTCGTAAATCACGATCGGATCCCGATCCGGAAACTGGTTGATGTACCCCTGCAACTGCCGCGACTCGGCATCGACAATCGGGTACTCTTCGGCAACGGCGAGCTGCAAGGTGGGCTTGACTGGCGGCATCTCGTATCCTGCGAATATGCAACTAGGCCGGGCTCGGGTCGGGGCAATCATAGCCGAAGCCGTCGGCTCCGGCTTCGGCGTCCCGGAACTCCAGCGGAAACTCGAACTTGACCTGCTCCACGTGTTCCATGTCGGGCGGCAGGCCCAGGGAGAGGTCAACCACGCACTGATAAAGACCGCCGGGCTGCGGCTCCTTCAGGTGGATGGTGGCATCCAGGTAGGTGTCGTCGTAGGCCACGAACGCCAGGCTGTTGCCGGCCGGTCCGTCGACCGCGGCGACGTCGATGTCGATGTTGGGCTTGTGGTCGGGCTGTGCCTGCAACTGCATGCGGAACCAAAGCCGTTTCAAATCCGGGTAGGGGAAAATCAGAATCTTCTGAATCTGTAACGGTTCGTCCGGCTGGACCAGCGATATCGCGCTCAACTGCCGTCCTCCGGGATCTGCACACCGAGGTGCTACAACGGCTGAAGTTTAGCACCGGCCTCCGCCACGCGGACCATGCGGGATGGGACGGGCCACTTCGGGCGCGGAGCAGGTGGAATACCAACCACGAAACTTGAGCGAGCCACACGCCCTGCATGCCGGCTCAGTCCGCGTGCGGCCATTCATGTTCGATGCCGCCTGTGATGATGGCAAGAGGGCAACAGGTTGGGTGCCCTCCTTGACAAGGGTATTTGCACAAAAGTGCTACGGTTAGCGGGGCGTGTGCGAAGGCATGGCCGGGCCGGTACACTGGGAGTGTCTACCCAACCAGACCCCGGCGTGTGGCCATGCTTCGCACCTCCCCATTGTATCCGCTGTGCCGCGAGCTCCAGCGGCACCTGCCCTCGATCCAGGGCCGTCTGCGCCAGGGCCTGGCCCTGTGGGTGAAGGGCACGCTGCTGGCCCACAACGGCTGCCAGGATGCGGTGGCCGCGGCCCTGGAGGCGCACGGGGGCTTCGAGACGCTGCGCCGGGAACTGCGGGAGTGGACCTGCGACGATGGCGACCGCCTTCTCTCCTGGGGGCCGGCGACGGAGGTGGACACGGCGGCCTGCTTCCCGGAGCTGCTGCGCTGGGTGCGGGCCCTGTGGACACCCGGTGCGGGGGAGACCGACACGGAGCCGCCCCTGGTCCTGGCCCTGGACCCCACGCACCACCGGGACGAATGGGTGGCCCTGGTGGTAAGCGTGGTCTACCGCCAGCAGGCGCTGCCGGTGGCCTGGCATGTGGTGGGCGCCCAGGCCCGGGAGTCCTGGCGCGCACATTTCTGTCGCCTGCTGCGGCTGTTGGCGCCGGCGGTGCCGGCGGGGACGCGGGTGCACGTGCTGTGCGACCAGGGGCTGGGCAGCCGGGATCTGTGGCGGCAGATTGTGGCCCTGGGCTGGCATCCGGTCCTGCGCTATCCGCCCCACATCACCTTCCGCCCGACCGGCGGCGCGCGGGTGCCGGCCCGGTCGCTGGGCGGCGGTCCGGGCACGCTCTGGCTGGGGGCGGGCGCGGCCTTCGGGGAGCAGCCCCTGCCCGGCACCCTGATTGTGCTGCATGCCCAAGGCCACGAGGACCCCTGGCTCCTGCTGACCGACACCCCGCCGGACCGGACCGACGTCGACCTCTACGCCTGCCGCCACTGGATTGAACAGGGCTTCCGCGGCCTCAAGCGGGGCGGTTGGCAATGGCACCGCACGCGCCGGCGCGACCCCGTGCGCGTGGCCCGACACCTGCTGGCCCTGGCCGTGGCCACGCTGCTGGCCGTGGCCTACGGCACCCGCCACGAGGAGGCCCGCCTCCGCGGCCTGCGTCCGGGGCAGCTGCGGCGTCCGCCCGCCAAGGCCCGCCCGCCACCCCGTCGACGCCGTCTCAGCCTGCTGCGGCAGGGCGCGGCCTGCCTGCGGCGCCTGCTGGCCCGCAACCGCCTCTGGGCCCGGGTCTGGCTGACCCCGGTGCCGGGCCCCGACTTGGCCGGCGGCCTGCACTGTCTCTCGCCTCCCGTCGCCTGAAGTCGCCCCCCCCCCGTTCCACAAGCCAGGGCTCCCGAGGCCGCGCCCGCCTGCGGCCCGCCCGCACCTGCCCGCAGGAACCCGGAGGTCCGCATCCGCATCCGTTTCAGGGCTCGGCCGGTGGTCCCGACCAAGGCCGGTGTCGGCCTCGGAGTCTCCCCACACCCCGATCCGACCCTGTCGGACCGGAACACACTCTTAATTCACTTAGGAAATACCCTTGTCAAGGGTGCCCTCCCCCCTTCAAGACAGTGGAAGCAGAACGCCCTACAGGGTCCCAACGGGAGGCTCATGCGGACGGTGGCTAAGAATAGTTACCGCCCTCATCCCGAAACCCCTCCGGCAACAAGGTCTGCCATTCGGCTTGTCCCGTCATCACAGCCATCACCGCGTGCGGATTCGGGGTTTCACCAGCTTCCAGCCATGCATCCCGCAATTGGATGCGGCCTCGTAGTGGGACTTGCTCCAGATATTCCAAGGTGTTTGCGACAGCACCTTCCAGCATCTTGGCGGTACCGAACCTCTCCATGCTTGCACGTGGTGAGAAATGGTTAAGAGGCAGGGACTCAACACCTCCCAGTGCGGCGTTCCGGTCATACAGAGTCTCGTATCCCACATCCGCCGGGTGCTTGTGCATGAGATCCAGTGTGGATTGAGCCAAGCTACCGCAAAGATGCTGTGCCTGCTCAACAACACTTCTTGGGGATTCCGCTGGCCACGGTGGGTTGGCCCCGGCGTGAGGAGATTGCTCCCTGAACCGATAGGGGAGGACCTCTCATAAAGGCGTGGATTCAAACAATTCCAACTGTTGTTCCCCTGCATCAGGCCGTTGCGACAGGAACTCCGCCAGGGCCGAAGCCGGAACCCGACCCAACTCCTTCGGTTCCAATTTATGCAATCCTCCACCGTAAACCCGGCCCTCGTTCAGCATCTGATCGGGATCAATGCCGTTGAGGAAATCCCAGATCCGAAACTTCAGTTGGGGCGATGTTGTCAGTGCCTTGGCAAGCCCGCCCTTCGGGTACAGCATGAGATACACATTGGGGGCAGTCGCGTGCGAGTGGTTGAGGAGAAATCGAAACGGCCGACCTTCCTTCTTGTCGCTGCGACCGATGTACGTGCACAGGAATGGCGTAGCCGGACGGCGTTCCTGTGCGTACCAGGGCGATCGGTTGCGGCAAGTGTAGCGGTCGGGAATGCCTTGCTCCCTGCCCTCCAGCAGATAGTCCCACAACTTCGGATACCTGTCCCTGACGACCTCTTCGCTTAATCGGCAGTTCAGGAGGAACAACTTGCGCTCCAATCTTGGATGGCCAGCCTCGTCGGCCAGGACTTCGTCTGCCGGCAAGTACCGAGGGCCCGGCAAGATGGGTTGAAACATCTCGGTGGGCAAGCCTCGGCGCCCGATTTCCTCACCTGAGAGGATGAAGTAGGCGTTGCCACCCGTCACCAGCCCGCGTTTGATCGTGAAGAAGTCCGCGAGTACCGGCTGACGCAGCCTGGCATAGCTCTCCTTCATTGGGTACCGGGTCCACTTCGGATCGCCTTGGAGGGTGTTGGCAGGCACCCACCGCTCCAATGCGGGTTTCAGCTGGGAACCGCCGAAGGTCATGCGCACGCGATGTCCGGGTGGTGGTGCCTGCTTGCGGAACCAGACGACCGCCGAAGAGACCAGGGCATCCTGGAACTGCACTTCATTCGGGTCAAAGCGGTGAATGTGCAGCAGTGTCACGTATTCGAGAAGGTAGCGCTTCACTGACGCACCGTAGTTGACATCCATGAATTCACTCGGTATCAGCCAGCCGGCCAACCCGCCATCCACCATCCATGGATGGGACAGTCCCAGGAAATAGCAATACAAACCGGCAAGCCCATTCACTTGGATGCCGCCGGCCTGCCATGCCAAAGCCTTCAGCCGTCGCTTCGCTTGGCGGTCAATATGGTGGTGTCTCACGTAGGGAGGATTGCAAATCAACAGATTGAACTTCTCCCCGTCCGCAGGGACCGGAGCCAAGGTGAAGTCCTCCAAACGCAGGTCCAGTGCCGTTCCCTGCCACAGACGGGTAGCCGGATGCCCGTAATGGGGATCGATTTCGTAGCCAACGGCACCAGTCACTCGATCTTCGGGAAACACGCGCAACAGGGCGGAGTAGAAGGACCCGGTCCCGATGGCCGGGTCGATGAACCGGACAGGCGTAGTGTCATCCAATACCGTGTTGGCGTACTGAAGCATTTCCACGGCGAGTTCGGTCGGCGTGGCGAACTGTCCCATTCGGTTGCGGTCGGCCTGATTCCTGGCCGCGTCCAGTTCCGCCTGGACCGTCAGCCGACTGACTTCCTTCTCCGGCACGAAATTCGTCATTACAGGCCGAACTCCTCGAAGTCCGCGATACGGTGTTCCCAAATCCAGTCAATGCCTTCCGCTGCTTCGTATCCGAGGTATCCACTGTCGAAGTACCCGCACAGGAACAGGATGTAGCGCACGCCTTCTCCATATGTCCGACGTAGTTGACCCATCTTGGCGGCCTCCTCCTTGCGGCGCTTATTCACATTGGTGAAGTCTCCTGCCGACTTGGCCTCGACCAGCAACGGCAAGGCTCCGGATTGTGCCGTCTTGGGTTGGATGGCAACATCTATGGGAATGTTGACGTGCCGGCCGGTGCCTTCCTGCTCCGAAGGCACGTTCAGTCGAAAGGTGAATGTCCCAGGTTCCATGTGGTCGTGGCGCCTCTGGTTGCCAGTAGGAACAGGTGCGAATCCCCGTCCCTCGAGCCATAGTGCAATGGCATCCAGTTGACGCTGTTCCTGGGCATTGCGGATGATGGGATTGGCCACGGATCCACACAAACGATCCGCCACAATCGTTGCCGCCCGGTACTGCTCGCGTGCAGAAGGGGGGTCTCCACGTTCGAGCCAGACAAAAATGTCCGGATCAATCATCCTCTGCAGCACCGCGCCAATTCTGCCAAGAGCGTTGTCCGCTTCCTGTTGCGGCATCCGAGAAGGCAATTTCAATTCCTTCTCCATGACTGTGACCAGATTTGCCGGAACATCGGCCAAACCGATGAGTCGGGCTGCGGCGAGAGGCGGACAGGTCGCCATGCGCAGAGTAGGCAGAATGCCGGGGTTTGTCCGCAGCAACGCCACGCTAATGTCTTTCAAATTGTCCGTTGCGATCAAGGCCGCCTCAACATCGCGTGTGGTTTCGACACGCGATTCACGGTAGGTGTTCGGAGCAAAGCGCACAAACCAGTTGTTGTACATGTCCACCGACTGGGCAATGTCTGCTTTCCACCGGTCCGGCTTGTCCCTGTTGACTGCCATCTGTCTGGTGCTCGTATCCGAAGAACCTTGGATTACCCGTTCCGATCAGATTTCCAATCCTATCAGCCATGATGGGTTGGACATCGGCAAGTCATCGGCAATCTTGACCTAACCAAGGCCCGGACTGTCGCTGCCTCCCCAGAAGAATCCTTGTTGGACACCAGATGCTCAACACCGAAATCACCTAACCCAACGACCTATTTTAGGCTTGCAAGCAGTCCGTTGGCCGGTTCAGAGACACCGTCACAGCGACTGAAAACCCACTCGCTCAAGAAACGCCGCAGTCGCCTCCGACTCCGACAGATCCGGCACATACACCACCGTCACATCGCGGGCGCGCGTCAGCAACACCCGATAGGCGTTGGCCCGGAGTTGGTCGGGATTCCGAACCCGGGCCTGTCCTCTGCCCTTCTGGTAGCGCGTCATGCGCGACATGTCCCAGGCTCCGCCCGACCTGACAAAGTCCGTCCCCCAACCCAGCAGGACACCGTCCAGTTCTAGGCCTTGAGCCTCGAATTCCGTAATACTGCGGTGCAGATGTCGACAGGATCCAGGATGTTCCTCAGCTTCGACATACCACGGAGCCAACAGCCGGGCCTGCGACCGCCACCGAAAGTCGGCGTCAAATCGTTGATGCTCCGGCACCGATCGGCTCAGGGCCTTGTCCCGGCTGGAAGTCATCAGGCCAAACTGCTTGTCCGGTTGGTCGGCATATCGGTCCCGCAGATAGGCCTTGCCGACGCGCAGGTCGCGGCACAGGCGCAGATGGTATCCGTTCTGCTCCAGTCTCTCGGCCAACTGCGACAACCGCGCCTCATCCTTGGGTTCTTCGGCATTGACCAAACCGTCCACGAAGAGGTCAAGGTCAGCAGCCAGGTGCGCCCGCAGGGCAGTGTCCAGGGAGAGGTTTTGATCGGACTGAAACTTCAGGCCGGAGAACTGGGACTGGATCCCGGGAGGTCCATGCACCGTCCATGAGCCCGCATTGCCGGTCCCGCGCACGGCATCCGCCCACTGTCCAATGCCAGCTTCCTCGCCGACATGGATTTCCTGGCCCGTCCCAATTAGGCCAATCACCACGCACCAGTCGGGCAGCCGCTCCGCGATGGCAACAAACTCCTGCGGTTCGGATTTTGCTTGTGCCAGAGGTAGTCTGTGGGTGTCAGCCACCTTGGGGGCGTCAAACGCACGCTGCGCCTCGTCAAACACGATCACATGGTGATCAGGCACGTTGCCACCGGCTCGGCCGTATGTTCGAATGTAGTCCTTGACACCGCGGACAAACGCGCGTCCACCACCACCCGCGCTCTTCAGTTGGTACTGCAAAACCTGCACCAGCGGACCGTTGCCGGAGAGAAATATGGCTGAGGACGGGGCATCCCGACTGGCCAGCCGATCCGGTTCCTCGGAATGGGCCATCCGCAAGCCCACCAGAGTCTTACCAGCTCCGGGCACACCCGTGACCAGAATCAACCTGCGCGTCCGTGTGGCCGCCGCTTCCCGGACAATATCGTGAATGCCGTCCACGGCTGCGTCCGTGTTGGCCAAGGAACGCCACAACCTCGGTACCCGGCGACTGTGAAATAGAACTCGGGCCGCCTGAATCAGGCTCGGCAACGGGCGGTAGGCGTCCGCGGACAGAAACCGTTCGGGCTCCATCCGGTCCGGCCGGGATTTCGAATCTACTGCGGCCAGCAATTCGTCCAACCTGTGCGGTGGGCAGACGTGGACATGCCCGGTGCATTGGACAGGACCTTGCATCTCCGTCGGCACCAGAATGGGAACAACCCGGCGTTGATGGCAGTCCCTGTGATAGTTGGCCAGGTCCCGGGCATAGGCATGGGCCTGGTCAATATCCGCCGCCGTGGCTGCCGCCTTGCCCTTGAGCTCAATGACCGCCACTCCGTCATGCAATAGGAAGACCGCGTCGATACGGCGTGCCTCCAACGGCAACTGGTATTCCAGCACGGCCGTGTAACTGCCGGCTACACCGTCGTAGCGCACTACCTCGCCCACTTCGCGCTGCAGGTGCGGCACCGACGATGTCCACGACCGGTACTCCGACTGGGAGTGCGTCCCGACGAAGTCCTGGATGCGGCGCAGTACGCTGGCCGGAGGAGTCTGTTCAAACGACCTGAAGTCGGAATCCCATCCGCGGCCCGCGGGGTTCAAGTCGGATGATTGCATGGTTGATGCGGACACTGTCGAATTGCCACCTTACGAACAAAGAGATCCGGCAAACCCCAAGCATATCTCCTTTTGACTCATTTTGGCCCGGTCCGCTCGCGCACCCCTTGCCGCCGCCAGGGTAACACCAAGGTGGGCCACCGATAATGCCGGGGAAGCGCCTCGCCCCTGCCGCCCGACGTGACCTCCCGCCAGCGGCCACAGACCTTCCGGGAGTTGGTGACCGACCTGTACGTGCACTGTGTCAGTTTCCGGGGCCTGTCCCGCCTCCTGGCCTGCTGGGCTGCAGGGTGAGCGTCGCCACCCTGTGGCGGGACGTGCAGGCGGTGGCCCCCGGCCGGGCACCTCGTGGAACGCTGGCACGATCTGGTGCGCAGCCAAGGAAACCCCAAGGTATCCGCCTCCACCAACCGGCTTGAGGACTGGTTTGGCCGCTTCAAGCCCCGGTCCCGCCTGACACGGGGGCTGAAGACCGAAACCGACGCCCTCAACTTCGTGCGCCTGATGGCCCGCGGCATCACCTGAACGGATGCGCAGAACCCCACTTGTGGAGAGAATGGCCATGACACCCCGCCACCAATATCAATGAAATTGAAACAGTGCCTTGGCTTCAGTGCGTGTCAACCGCTGTCACCGCATGGGGTACACTGGTTTGAATCCTGCTGTTCCACACGAGGGGTCGAACATCATGCGACATTGGTTGACACGGACGCGTTTTTGCGGAGTTTTGTTGTGTTTGTTGGCCTTGGTATTGGCCGGTTGCGCGCCGGTGCCTGCAACTCAGGGCGAGAGTGGCGAAGCCGCCATGGAGCCAGTGGAAATCACCGTATGGCTGAGCCAAACTGCTCAATCGGATTGCATTGTGGCGGAGTCAGTCGATACCTTCAATGCCAAACAGGATGAAGTCGTTGTCAATGTCGAGCGCAAGGCCACGACCGATTCCTTGCGTCCGGCGCTGGCCGCGGGTTCGGGTCCAGACGTAGTGCAACTGGGCGGCCCGGTGTTTGCCGCTGAATTGGCTTTGGCCGGTCAGCTACTGCCCATGGATGCCTACGCGGATGAATTCGGATGGTCGGAACTGTTTCATGACTGGGCCTTCAACGTTGGTGTGGTCGAAGGCGAACTGTTCAGCCTGCCGCAGGAATTGGAAACACTCGTGTTGTTCTACAACAAGACCGTGTTTGAAGAAAAGGGTTGGCAGCCTCCCTCCAATCTGGAAGAAATGATCTCTCTGGCCGAAGTCATACAGAAAGACGGCCTCATTCCCTTCGCCGGCCAGTCAAGCCAATGCAATGTGTGCAATGAATGGTATGTAGGGGAATTCATGAACCAGGTAGCGGGTCCGGAATTGGTCTACCAGGCCCTAATCGGTGAAGTTCCATTTGACCATCCCGATTTCGTGCGAGCCATCGAGATTCATAATGACATGATGCAGAAGGGTTACTACATGGGTAGCCTGGAACGCTTCCAAGCCGCCAACTTCGAAGAATTCACGACCGCTTTTGCAACCGGTGAAGCGGTCATGAACATGGAAGGTACATGGTTCTATGGCCGCGAAGCGGACTACTTTGGCGAAGGCACAACCCATGGCAACGACTGGGATTGGGTGCCCAATCCTTCCGTCGACGGTACACCCATTTTCTCGATTGGACTCGGCGGTACACAGTCCATTAACAAGAGTTCCGCCCATCCTCGCGAGGCGGCCATGTACCTTTCCCACTACTTCTCACCCGAAGTGCAGGGACGGCTCGTGAGTGTTTGTAACCGCGGCACGGCTCCCGTGCGGGGAGTGGACGAGTTCATGGAAGGCGTGGATCCCCGCATGCAGGCCATCTTTGCTGCAATGAACGATGCCTTTGAAGCCGGCGTATATGGTTACACCCTTTGGACGTTCTTCCCACCGAAGACAGACCTCTACCTGTATGAAGAACTGGAGAAGGTCTGGTCCGGTCAAATGACAGCTCAGGAATACTTGACGCGAGCCAACGAAATTTTCCAGGAGGAACTGGCAGCCGGGGAAGTACCGCCCACGCCCAGCCGCTAGACCGACGAATTTGCAACTGAGGGTTGAGGACACGGTGTGACCGCCAATCCATCCATCCAAGACACCTCGTCCCGGCGTACTGCCTCCCTGGGCAAGGGCATGGCAGTGCGCCGGGGATTATTGGCTTGGGCCTTGATCATCCCGATTACGCTGGTTCACCTTGTCGTGGTGGTGGGCCCGGGAATTTCCGGTCTTTATTATGCGCTGACGGACTGGTCAGGCATTGGCAAGGCAGAGTTCATTGGCTTGGGCAATTTCGTGGAACTGTTCACAGAGGACCTGAATTTCCGGGCCGCGTTTCGTCACAATCTGTTCTGGATGGCGTTCTTTCTGACCGTTCCCATGATTATGGCTTTGAGTGCGGCCAGTCTGTTGGCGCAGATTCGGCGAGGGGCCATGTTGATTCGGTCCATGTTCTATCTGCCCTATGTGCTGCCCTCCATCGTCTCAGCCTTTACCTGGTCCATGTTGCTGAATCCATCCCTGGGCATCGGCGCAGCGCTGGACAAGATCGGCATCAAGGGGTTGGATCATCCTTGGCTTGGAGATTTTCGAACCGCCTTGGCTGCAATCGCCTTCGCGGACAACTGGCATTGGTGGGGTTTCCTCTCCATCTTGTTCCTGACCGCCATGCAAGCCATCCCTGTTGACCTCTACGATGCAGCCAAAATTGATGGCGCCAATCGTTGGCAGCAGTTTCGCAATGTCACCTTGCCCGGAATCCGGCCCACCATTCTGTTCATGTTGCTCATGACCGCAATCTGGTCCTTCCTCTCTTTTGACTATGTCTGGATCCTGACCCAGGGTGGACCGTCGGGTGCGTCGGAGTTGGTGTCGTCCCACCTCTACAAGCAGGCGTTCCTACGCTTCGAGGCGGGATACGCGGCGGCCATAGGCTTAACGGTTTCACTCATGGCGGGTTGCATTGTGGGCGGTTTCACGATTTTGAGAAGGCGAGGGTGGGAAATATGATCCACCGCCTGTTTGGTCAACGAGAGAATCTGGCTCCCAACTACATCATTCTGGGGCTGCTTTGTGCCTTTGCCGTGATCCCGATTCTGATCCTGGGTTTCAATTCCCTGAAGTCCAACCTGGAGCTGGGCGAGAACTCGATTGGTTTTCCTCGCCAGTTCCAATGGTCCAACTACCCCGATGCCTGGGAACAGGGCGGATTTGCCGTCACCATGACCAACAGCGTCATCTTCGTGGCAGGTACGGTCACCGGGGTGGTGGTGCTGGGTGGCATGGCCGCCTATGCCCTGGCCCGCCTCAATCCCCGCGGCAGCAACATGTACATGATTTACATGTTGTCGCTGTCAACCATCCCCTTCTGGCTCTATGCCGTGCCACTCTTCATCCTATGGAAAAACCTGAGCCTGTTGAACACCCGGTTTGGTTTGATCGCCATCTATATCGCGCTGAACTCGCCGTTCGCCATCTTTCTGCTGCGTTCCTTTCTGGTGAAATTCCCGCCAGACTTTGAGGACGCGGCTCGGGTGGACGGGGCAACGGAGATACAGGTGCTAACCAAGGTCGTGATGCCAATCATGTGGCCGGGCCTTTTAACGGTGGCCCTGGTTGTTGCCCTTGGGGTTTGGGGGGAGTTCCAAATCGCCCTCATCTTCATGCAGGAAGATGAGAAGATGCCCCTCACAACCTCCTATTTCAACTTCATGCGTCGTTTCTCGAGGGATTGGAGTTTGACGTCAGCCGGCGCCATCATGATGATCCTGCCCGTGTTGATCATCTTCATGGGTTTGCAGCGCCGATTCGTAGAGGGGCTGACACAAGGCGGCCTGAAATAGGGGCGAGAACGAACCCGAGGGAGCACCCCCAAGTCGAGCTAAGCAGCACTTGCGCGTGAACCTAACCCCGCGCGCCTAACCTGCGCAAGGGGCATGGGGATTGACAGAGTAGATACGGTGACCGAGTGGCACACTCGGCCTGTGCAACAGATGATGTTGGCGTTTGCGTGGATCCGATCTCTATCCAACCAGTCCAGTTCGGGGGGAACGACTAGGCGTGGGAAGTGCCACGGCAACCATCGTCGATACGGCGACCATCAGTGGCAACTGGTATTCCAGAGCGGCTGTGTAACCCAGGGCAATCGCATTCTAATTTGGGCAGTGTCGGCCATGGGTAGGATGGGGTGCCTCATCCCGTCCCGGAGTCTCTCCCATGGCCGACACCACTCCCGTGCCCCTGGTTTCCCTGTTCACCGAAGTCGAGGATCCGCGTCGGCCCCAGGCCCGGCGGCATGCCCCGGGGACATTCTCCTGATTGCAACCCTGGCCGTCATCTGCGGCGCCGACAGCTGGACCGAGGTCGAGCTGTTCGGTCGCCAGAAGCAGGCCTGGCTGGAAACGTTCCTGGCCCTGCCGCACGGGATCCCCTCGCACGACACCTTCGGACGCGTCTTTGCGCGGCTGGATCCCCAACAGCTGGAGGTCTGCTTTACGCGCTGGGTACGGTCGCTGGCGGAGAGCCTCCAGGACCAAGTCGTGGCGGTGGACGGCAAGGTGGCCCGTCGCTCCCGCGACGCCGTCCGGGGGGTGCCGGCCCTGCATCCGGTGAGTGCCTGGGCGGACGAGGCGCGCCTGGTCCTGGGGCAATGTCGGGTGGCCGACAAGTCCAACGAGATTACGGCCATTCCGGAACTGCTCGAGATGCTGGTGCTCGAGGGCGGCATCGTGACCATCGATGCCATGGGCTGCTACACACGGATTGCGCAGACCATCCGCGACCGGGGCGCCGACTATGTGCTGGCGCTCAAGGACCACCAGCCGCCGTGGCACGAGGCGGTGGTCGAGACCTTTGCCGTCGAGCAGGCTGAGGGTTTCGAGGGCTGCGACCACGACTTCCACAAGACCGTGAACAAGAACCACGGCCGCATCGAGACGCGCCGCTGCCGGGTTATCGGGACACCGGAGTACATCCGGTACGTGGATCCCGACGGGCTCTGGCCCGACCTGCGCAGCCTGGTCCTGATCGAGTCCCAGCGGCGACAGGGGGACCGGGTCACCTCGGAGACCCGCTACTACATTTCCAGCCTGCCGGCGGAGGCGCAGCTCCTGCTGCAGGGCGTGCGCAGCCACTGGGGCGTCGAGAATGCCCTGCACTGGGTCCTGGACATGGCCTTCCGGGAGGACGAATGCCGCATCCGCACCGGCCACGCCGCCCACAACATGTCAATCCTGCGCCGACTGGCCCTCAATCTGCTGCGCCGCGAGACCACGGCCAAGGGCGGCATCGCCGCCAAGCGCAAGCAGGCCGGCTGGAACGACAGCTACCTGCTCAAGGTCCTGTCCAATTAGAATGCGATTGCCCTGCTGTGTAACCGCCGGCTGTGCCGTCGTAGCGCGCCACCTCGCCAACTTCGCGCTGCAAGTGCGACACGGTTGAAGTCCACGACCGGTATTCCGACAGGGAATGAGTGCCAACGAAATCCCGAATGCGATGCACCACCCTGGCCAGCAAAGCCTGTTCAAAGGCCCTGAAGTCCGAATCCTACTGCGGCCCGCGGCATTCAAACCAGATGGTTGCAAGGATATGGATGACATGGTTGCTCGGCTCCGTCAATGACGTTCGGGCAAAGTTTGCCGGGACGGTGGGCAACACACGCCACGCTTGGCTCAGCGCATATGGGATCCGGTTCGCTCGCGCGCCCCGTGCCGCCGCCAGGGAAACGCCAAGGTTGGCCACCGGCAGTATCGCGACAGGCCCAGGGCCAGTCGGCCTCCGCATCCTGGTTCCAGCACCACTTCGAACACCGAGTCCCGTTCGCCCAGCGTGTCCCGATCAATCTGCCTGCCGTTCACAAGACGCAGATCCGTAACGGCATGTTCACCATAGGCACCCAGCTGCACCTGGACGGTACGGGCTTCCCGAACATTCAGGTTCACAAGTTCCACTTCGATCCCTTCGGTATCCATCGCGCGCACCAGCGAACCCACATCGGGCGGCAGGCCAGCCCGACGCGCCTCCGGATCGAAGTAGCGCAACTGGCAGTGCAACGGGTACCCCACGCGTCCGGTGGGCAGACCGCCCAGCATGGTGCGGGTCAAAGCGTCGGTGCAAGCCGGATTGAGATGGTTCATGTCGTCGGACAAACGCGTGTCCGGGGTTGATGGATCCGCTCGTACACCCTCCATGCGACTGCGGACTTCGTCCAGGTCCCGCCGCAGTGCCTCCTCGGACCAGCCCGGATTGTCCCCAGCCAGAAACCGATTCCACTCGGACCGTGTCGCCGCGGGCAAACCGGTTGCGTCGTGGGACCAGTACAGAATCTCCTCCGCTCCGTCCTGAAACGGATCGGCACGGTACTCGTACCAGCCGTCATCGCCGAACATCCGCGGATATTCGGCGCCGTTCGGTCCCTGCCGACTGTTGGCGTTGACCGCCTGAATGACACCGCGCCAGGTTTCCACGTAGCGGCGATCGCCGGTCAGCAGAAGGGCGTTGCCAAAACCGTATGGTGCACGATGGCTGAAGAACGGGCGGTGGGCCTTGTACTCACTGCCGGGAACCGACACCGTAAAGCCCCAGCCGTAGACGCCGCCATACCACCGGCCCCCGCAAGGGGAGCCCACCACGCCGTCGGTGCCCACAATCGTGGGGATGATGCCGCCGTTGGCATGCGTGCGCTCCACCCACTTGTCCATGTAGGCGGTAATCCAGTCGCGGTAGCGCGGTTCGCCATCCAGCATGAACGCATTCAGCATGGGCGTCGTAATTCCGAAATTGAGGGGACTGTCCCCGTCAACGTCGTTGTATTCCTCGAAATGCTCCAGCATCTGAGCGTAGCTGGCCTCGCCGTGGCCAGGCCGAAACCTACCCTCTATCTCAATGGGGTCCCCGGCCCAGTCCAATGCCGTGGCCTTGCGCAGCAGGGGCCCCCTACTGCCATTGAACATGCTGCGCACCAAGCACAGTTCGGGATCGAAGTTGTCCGCACCCGGCTCATCCCCCAGGTAGAAACCGGCGAACCTGCGGGTTCGCCGCCGGAATTCCCGGTTGTCGGGATCGCAGAGGCCTTCCAGGAAGAACGCGCTGAATCCCTCCCCATTGTGGAACCAGTCGAACATGACCGGAAACTCCTTGTAGTACATTCCGTCGCGCGCAAACGGAACTTCGGAAGTCCTCGCTTCCGTGTACTGCCGCAAATGGCCTTCCCAGCCGTGTCGATACAACGTCAACAGCCAGTCCGGGGCACCCAGGGCATGCAGCATCGTCCAGTTGAGCAGGTTCTCGGCGGCATCGTCCGGTCCGTCGTCCCCGCCCCAACGGGGCATGCACTCCAGGAATCCCCGCTGATCGAAGTACTTGGCATGGAATGCACGGCACGCTTCACTGGCTTCCCGCAACAGTTGTCGCTGGAGTAGCGCCCAGGTCGGAGGTGAAACGGGACTCGCAAGGACAACGGGCATGAAATTCACTCCGAAAACAATGGGGACAACAGGAATCGTTCAGTAGGCCCGTTCCATTTCGCCGACCGGAATCTCGATCACCGTGTGGGCTTCGGTTTGGACCGCCTCCCGCAGAAGCTGCTCCAGCTGTTCCGGTGATTCGGCGCGCAGGCCCCGGGCACCAAAGGTCCGGGCCATGGCCGGGAAGTCCGGGTTGTGCAGGCGGGTGCCGATCACCCGCTCGTCAAATTCCTCCCGCTGGGCGCGCAGGACGTTGCCGTAGGCATTGTCGTTGAACACCAGAACCACCGAGTGAATGCCTTCCTGCACGGCCGTGGCCATGGCGTGGGCGCCGTACAGAAAGCCTCCGTCACCGGACACAGCCACCACCGGGCGTTCCGGTGCGGCCAGCTTGGCGCCCAGGGAATAGAGATAGGCGGCTCCCAGCGTGATTTGGGACGAGGAGGTCAAGTACTGCCCTTCGGCCGGCACCGACAGGTAGTTGCGGCTGTAATATCCCATCTGGGTCATGCCCTGGATGATGACCGCTTCCTTGGGTGCCCCGCGGCGGATTGCCTGCATCAGCGAGTGCTGCGGTTCCAACTGACGATCCGGCTCGAATCGTTCCGTCTTCAGATGGCTTATCGTCTCGAGATCGCGTGCCGCAGCAGCATCGGAACGGTCCGCGAATCCGGATGTTCGCACATCCAGGGCCTCCAGGGTGGCCTTGGCATCCCCGTGGAGGAAAAGAGTGTTGGCAGCGGATCGTTCCGGCTGAAGGGCGTCGATGTCGATCTGCACGACCGGCACCGAAAGATGGCTCAGGTCCTGGCCAACCCCGACCGCAATCACCAAATCCCGCTGATTGATCCACTCCTTCACGGGACCATAGCGCATCTCCGGGTACCCCAGACCCAGCGGACCTGACTCGTCCACCAGCCCCTTGCCGCGGCGGGTGGTGGTGACCGGAATGCGCAGCCGTTCGGCAAATGCCCGCAGGATCTCCTCGGCTCCCGACCGGCGAACGCCCGAACCGGCCCAAATCAGGGGACGACGGGCCTCCACAATGCGTGCGGCAGCGGTGTCAACCCCGGGCGCAACAGGCCGTACCGACTCCGGCGGGGCCGCCGGCAACACCACCTCGTCACTGGCGGCCAGGACTTCATGGGGCACCACCAGGCCAACCGGCCGCGGGCGGCCGGTCGTCAGCTGGTGCCAGGCTTCCTCGACCAAGCCAGGAATGTCGCCCACGGCCTGGGCCATACCAGTCCACTTGGTCATGGTACGCAGTGTGGTCAGTTCCAGTTGCCGGCGGTTCAGCACGGGATGGGTGTTGGCGCTGGTCACCACCAGGACCGGCGACGAATTGGCAAAGGCCGATGCCAAGCCGGCTCCGGCATAGAGCAGGCCGGGACCCGGGACCACCAAGGCCACGGCCGGTTTGTTCGACACCTGGACATAGGCATCCGCCAGAAAGGTGGAGTCCAATTCGTTCCGCACCGATACGTACCGGACTGTGGGATGCTGCCAGAGGGCGTCCACCGCCTCGTACTGGCCCCAACCGGGCACGCCGAAGACCATGTCGGCCCCCAGGGCCGCCAGAGACTGAATCAGAGCTTGTCCACCGTTGAGTCTGGGCATGTCATCGTTCCTTATGGCAATCGGGATTTATGTGAAGTCCAAGGTGAGGTCCAGGGCCAGTTCTCGGAAACGCGGCACCCGGTGCAGGGTCACCAAGTTGGTGTCGTGTTGGTTGATGCCGCCCAGGGACGTGCGCGACAGAATCAGCAGGTCCGATCCGTGCGGGAGGATGGAGGCATAGCTGAACGCCTCCAGCGGCCTGCGGCTCATGGCCACCACCCCGGCCTGTAGCCAGTTGACGGCATCCAGGCTGTACAGCAACGCCAAAATGCGGCGCTCGTTGCCAGGCGGACCGGCCTGCGTACGCGCCTGGAACGTGTTCCAGTCCTGCCACGAGCAGGTTTGCAGATTGGTTGCGGTCCAAAACAGGTTGCTGGGCGCGTCGTGGACAATTTGAAATTTGCACTGGGCGCCCGGCATGGCCGAGTACTGTATGAACTCGCAGACAAGACCAGTGTCCGTGTCGTGCACCCGATTGACGGCGGCGATGCTGCCGGTCGAGTAGCCATCAATGCAGGTTCGCAGAATATTGCGGAGTTCGCCGTCAACGCACACGATGTTGCCCTCAATCCAGCAGTCTTCCATGACCCGCCTGGGGTAGCCAGGTTCCCGGCGCCGCTCGTGCAGAACATCGGGCACGCCCGGGAACGGCAACTGATTGGACATTCTCCAACTGTCGGGCGACAGGAGATCCCCGCCGGAGTTCCCGGCCACCACCAGCGAATGCCAGTCGCTGCGGCCCCGGCCGTCGGGTTGCGCCAGGGGGCAGGTTTCATACGCCCGGAATACATGGCCGTTGTGATGCAGGATATTGGTTGCGGCACCGTGATAGCGGCCCTCGAACAACACCGATTCCGGTGTCCAGGAAACTCCTCCGTCCAATGACCGCTGGATGACGATTTCCCGGGTCATGCGGCGGCTGCCCAGCAAGTAGAGGGCATCCTCCACCTTGAACAGGGAGGGCCAAGTCATGTCCTGCCGGGACAGCACGCTCCAAGTCCGCCCCTCGTCCTCGCTCGCAGCAACGTGCAATTGATTTGGGATGGTCTCGGTGACCGGAGGCGGCTGGAACCACTCCCAACTGCACAGCAGGCGCTCCGGCCCGTCCGCGATGAGGCAGGGGGATCCGGTGTAATGGCGGTGGCGATCGGGCGATTCGGCAACCACCGTGAATTCAGGCGCCAACAGCCGAGGCATGATTCGGACGTTCCGTAGACTTGACGAACTGGGACAGGGGGCGGCCGCGCCGACACCGGTGGTCCGTCCCTGCGGGAGTGGTGGACCATCCGGCGGCCTATGCACGACAGGGCCGGTGCTCCGGGCCCTGATCCATCGGCGTTGGCCCATTGTAGGCGAGGTTCCAAGTCGGCGTTGTTGACGGCAGGCAAGGCAGCACATGAAATTCGTTCGCAGCTCCGCAACCTTCAATGCCGATCGATCGCACCGGTACCGCCTGCTGCGCATCTGGGACCCGTCGCGGCCCGCACTCACGTGGCTGATGCTGAATCCATCCCGGGCCGACGCCGTGCGACACGATCAGACCATCCGCCGCGTCATTGGTTTCTCGCAACGCCACGGCTACGGTGGCTGTCGGGTTGTCAACCTGTTCAGCCGGATTGAACCGGACTCGAGCATACTTGCCACATGGCTTCAAAACCGGGCGGACGGCTCGGACGATGCCATCAACCGAGCCTTTGTGCAGGCAGCGCTTGCGGCACCGGGACCCGTTGTGGCGGCCTGGGGGAATGTGGCAGACCCGTATCTGGACCGCCACTGGATCAAATCCATGGCCACCCCCGAGGCTGGCTGGCTGTCTCTGGGCCATACCGCTCTTGGCCAACCGCGGCATCCCCTACGGTTGGCAGGTGGCACACGGCTGACGCACTGGCAGCCAAGTTGGCGCAGGTAGCGAACGAACCGTCAATACCAGTGTCGAGGCACGGTCGTCAAACCACGAGTTGGCATGGGAGTCGAACCCACCGCAGCCAGCTCAGCACTGCCTGCCACTGGTGTTGAAGACCAGGGTGCCCACCGGGACACATGCCAACCCGCCGACATTATAGGGGCCGGTCGACACCGCCTTGGACACATTGGGCCTCAGGACACCATCCGCTCAACCTGGTCGGCCAGCACCGGGAGAACCTCTCCCGATCGCCCGCGTACACACGTATCGGCCCAACCGGTCAACTCGGTATCCTCCGGATTGACTTCCACAACGTGCGCCCCGGCCCGGCGGGCCAGCAGCGGCAGCTCCGCCGCCGGCCAGACCAAGCCGCTGGTTCCGACCACCAGCATGACTTGGGCCTGTTGGCAGGCCGCGCAGGCTCGTTGCCAGAGAGCTCCGTCCAACAGTTCCCCGAACCAGACCACCCCCGGCCTGATCAACCCGGCACAGGCCGCGCACACCGGAGGTTCGGCCGCCAGCCGCTGCGCCAGATCCAATTGGACCGGTGTTCCGCACTCGAGGCAGCGATAGGCCGTCAGCCGTCCGTGTAGATGAACAACATCCGCCGAACCGGCGCGCTCGTGAAGATCGTCCACGTTTTGCGTGACGGTCGTAAACCCTTCCAGGGACCGCGCCAGACGTGCCAAGGCTACATGGCCTGGATTGGGACGGGCATCCTGCACCGCCCGAACCCGATCGCGGTACCAGCGCCAGACCAGGTCCGGGTTGTTCCGAAACCCCGCGACCGATGCCAGTTGTTCGGGGTCGAAGCGGGACCACAACCCCGTCGCCGCATCCCTGAACGTGGAGATGCCCGATTCCGCGCTGACACCAGCCCCCGTCAGGCAGACGGACGCGCGGGCTCGGACCAGCCGACCGGCGATGTCGGTCAGGGCACCTTCCGGCCCGGTCGTACGCATGAACCCGGAATGCCCGTTGCCACCGTCAGGCACCGAATCGTTTCAGGCGGCCGGCATGCGCCATCAACTGCGGAAGCAGGTCCGTGGCCGGGAACAGCCCCATGCTGCCCGCCGCGCACCCCTGTTCGCCAAACCCCCGCACCGCGTCGGGCCGAACATTCCGGGCCCACAGCAGGGTTGGCACCGGATGCCAGCTGTGGCTGCGCAGGACCGCCGGAGTGCTGTGATCCCCCGTGATGGCCACGACATCGGGTTCCAGCGCCATCAGGTCCGGAATGGCGGCATCCACGGCCTCAATCACGGATACCTTGCCGTCGAAGTTACCGTCCTCGCCGTAGCTGTCCGTCTTCTTGACATGCACGAAGAAGAAGTCCTTGCGGTCCCAGTGCTCGGCCACGGCCCGGATTTCGTCGGCCGGCTCCTCGCCTTCGAATTCGATGGGTTCCATGCCGACCAGGCGCGCCACCCCGCGATACATGGGGTAGACCGCCACCGCGCCCGCCTCCAAGCCCCAGGCCTCCGCCAGTGAAGGCACACCCGGATCCTTGGCCAGGCCCCGCAAATTGAGGCTGTTGGCAGCCGGCTCGCCGCACAGGGCCTCCCGGGCCACGGCCAGCCAGCGATTGAACAGATCCGCAGTGTGTTGCCCGGCGGCCGTGCCACTGGTGTCGACCACCGGCAACGGCGGCCGTCCGACGACACCCGGATCGGTCTCGGTCAGTTCCCCGCCCAGACCCTGGCCGCGCAGAACAAGCACGAAGCGGTAGTCCTTGACCGGCCGCACAAACACCTCAACATCCGGCAAACAATCCTGCGTTGCCTCCTGCAACAGCGCGACACACCGTTCGCACTCGGATGTCGGGATACGACCGGCCCTGCGATCGAGAATCGTGCCGTCGGGCGCCACGGTGGCGAAGTTGCCCCGGGCCGCCACATCCTGGGAACTCAGGGGAAAGTCGATCCCCAGTGCCTCCAACACGCCGCGGCCAATCTCATGCTCAACCGGGTCCACGCCAAAAAGTGCCAGGTGCGCCGGACCGCTGCCCGGTTCGACCCCGACCCTGACGGGAATGCTCAAGCCCGTCATGCCCTCCGCGGCCAGCCGATCCATGTTCGGCGTCGCGGCACATTCGAGTTCGGTCCCGCCATGGTCAGGGGAAGGCAGGCCTCCCAGACCATCCATGACCAGCAACACGATGCGGCCGCCCGGCTGGGCCAGGGCGGCATAGGGACTGCGTGCATCCACGGTTTTGGATTCCTCGACTGAACAAAGACGCTCCGTGCGGACGGAAAGCACTGCAACCGACTGTTGCCACTCCCTGTCCGGCACGAACCCGCGAGGCAGTATAGGTCCACAGCCGCCGCGACAGCCGGCCTCGATCCCGACATCGGACCGGACCGTTGGGAATCAGCACCCGGTCCCGCGCCCCGGGCATCCCCTTGAATCAAGAAGGCCGGGCTGTACGGCCCGGCCTTCCCATTTGTGGTCGGCCTGCTCAGCCGGCCAGCGAGACCTCGGTCTCGGGATCGAAGATGTGTGCGTTGGCCATGTTGACCGCGAGTTCGATCCGGTCGCCGCGCACCTGGCGGGTCCGGGGGTCGACCCGGGCGATGAAGGACTTCTCGTCCCTCGTCTTGAGATAGAGGAAAATCTCGTGCCCCATGAGCTCAACCACGTCGACTTCGGCATCCATGTCCGACTCGAGAATTCCCGGTGGAATGAACTCGCGGGCGTGGATGTCTTCGGGGCGGATGCCCAGAATGAGCTGCTTGCCTGTGTGCGGACGCCAGTCCGTTGCCTTCGGTTCCGGCACTTCCAGCTCAAAGCCCGACGTGTTCACCATCACCTTGCCGTCCTTCTCCACCAGCGTGGTATCAAAGAAGTTCATGGACGGACTGCCAATGAAACCGGCCACAAATATATTCGACGGATGCTGGTACAGGTTCTGGGGAGTGTCCAGCTGCTGGAGCACGCCCAGGCGCATGACGGCAATCCGGCTGGCCATGGTCATGGCCTCGACCTGATCGTGCGTCACGTAGATGAAGGTGGTGGCCAGATCGGCATGCAGACGGGTCAGGTTGGCCCGCGTTTCCACGCGCAACTTGGCATCCAGGTTGGAGAGGGGCTCGTCAAAGAGGAACACGGCCGGATCACGGACGATGGCGCGACCGACTGCCACACGCTGGCGCTGACCGCCGGACAACTGCTTGGGCTTGCGGTCCAGCAACTCCTCGATGCCCAGGTCGGAGGCCGCGGCCTGGACCCGTTGCTGGATCTCCGCCTTGGGGGTCTTGCGCAGCTTGAGGCCAAAGGCCATGTTGTCGAACACGCTCATGTGGGGATAGAGCGCGTAGCTCTGGAACACCATGGCAATGTCGCGGTCCTTGGGCTGCACATCGTTGACGACGCGGTCGCCAATCATGATGGAGCCGTCCGTCACCTCTTCGAGGCCGGCCAGCAGGCGCAGGGACGTGGTCTTGCCGCAACCGGAAGGACCGACGAGCACCAGGAACTCCTTGTCGGCAGCTTCCAGGGACAGGTCGTTGACCGCGGTGACTTCACCCCAGGTCTTGTATACGTTTTCGTAGGTAACACTTGCCACAGCATTGCTCCTTGTGTGACGAACCCGGATGAACCGGCAGAACTCTTCGGTCTTGCGGCTGCAACGAGCAACCCGGGAAGCAGGCGCAAGGGCAAAGCCGAAACCGTCCGGCGCAACAGGGCGTTTTGATTGAATCAGGCGATTCGCAGGCATTATAGGCGATGCCGGTTCGGCACTCAAACATCACGGATCCAGGTCCCATCCCGGCCGGGCATGCCGGTATGATCCAACCGTTCGGCCCCCGCTCCGGCCAGCACGAAACCCGGAAGCCAATCCACACCGCCCAACCATGTCCCCCGACAACCATCGCAGTCGCGCTCACGACGAGGAAATTCACAGCCACGAACCCAATCCCGACCCTCCGGCGGGCGATGCCTCGATTACCCTGACCGGTGCCGACGCGACCGATGTCACCCTGACCCCGGCACAGTTGCAGGCACTGCCTGCGGTTGCCGCAACGGGATGCCACATCACCAGCACGGGACACGGGCGATCCGGGCCCTTTGAATTCCGGGGGCCGGCCCTGCTGGAACTGGCGCGGCTGTGCGGCGTCCGGGACTGGACGCGGGTGCGCGTGGCGGCCGGCGACGGGTTCGGCGCGTTGTTGAAGCGTCCGGAAGTGGAAGCGGCCGCCGGCAACGAGCCGGTGCTGCTCGCCCTCGAACGCAACGGTGAACCGTTGACCCGGCCCCAAGGCTTCGTGCGGCTGATTGTCCCCTATGAAACAGAGAACGCCCTCAAGCAGGTCAAATGGGTCAGGACCATCACGTTCCGCCGGTGACGGGCCCGGAAAGGGATGCCCCGACTCTGATCGGAGTCGACGTAGGCGGCACGTTCACCGATTTCGTCTTCCAAACGGACACCGGCCTGGAAGTCCTGAAGCGTCCCACGTCGGTACCCGATCCGGGCGTGGCCGTCCGGGCGGGGGTGGACGCCTGGATGGCACAACATCCCGTCCGCCGGCAGGCGGAACAGGCCCCGCGTATTCGACACGGCACCACGATCGCCACCAATGCCGTGCTGCAGCGCAAGGGGGCACGCACCGCCTTGATTGCCACCGCCGGTTTCCGGGACCTGCTGGTGCTGGGCCGACAGAACCGGCCTTACCTGTACGCCTTGTCCCAGAGCCGGCCGGCCCTGCTAATTCCCGACGAACTGCGCCTTGAGGTTCGGGAACGGGTGACGGCAACGGGGGAAGTCCGGACCCCGCTTGACCTGGAGGATGTCGATCGGGTCATCGACCGGATCGAGGCCATGGACGTCGAGGCCGTCTGCGTCGTGTTCCTTTTTTCCTTCCTGTACCCGGAACATGAACGGGCCGTCGGCCGCCGACTGGCCGAACGACTGCCGGACATGCCCGTCTCGCTCAGCGTCGACGTGCTGCCGGAGTACCGGGAATTCGAACGCACGATCACCACGGCCACCAATGCCTGGCTGCAGCCCGGGGTGGGCCGCTACCTGTCCCGCCTGGCCCGGGGCCTGCCGCACCGCTCCTTCGACGTGATGCAATCCAACGGCGGCACCACCGGACTGCGGGGCGCCAGCCGACTGCCGGTGCACCTGCTGGTCAGCGGCCCGGCGGGAGGGGTGGTCGGCGCCTTGAACACGGCCCGCATCGCCATGGCCACCGCCACGCCGCAAATCATGACGCTGGACATGGGCGGCACCAGCACGGACGTGGCCCTGTGCCAGGGCGGAACACCGATCACCACCGAATCGGAAATCGGCGGCCTGCCCATCCGCGTGCCGCTGATCGACATCCACACGGTCGGCGCGGGCGGCGGCAGCCTGGCCCGCGTGGACAGTGCCGGAACGCTGCGCGTCGGTCCCGGCAGCGCCGGTGCCGAACCCGGTCCGGCCTGTTACGGACGCGGGGGCCGCCAGGCCACGGTCACCGACGCGAATCTGGTACTGGGACGCCTCCTGCCCGACTGGCCACTCGGGGGGACCGACGGTGTATCGCTGAAGCCGGAACTGGCGGAGGAGGCCGTGGCCCGCCTGGGTGCCGCGCTGGGCGGACGCGGCCCGGTGGAAACCGCCCTGGCGATTGTGGACATTGCCAATGCAGCCATGGAGCGGGCACTGCGCGTGGTCTCAGTGGAGACCGGACACAATCCGGCGGAATTCACGCTGTTGCCGTTCGGGGGCGCCGGGGCCCTGCACGCCTGCGACTTGGCACAGGGCCTGGACATGCACCGCATTCTGGTACCGGAAACGCCGGGCGTGCTCAGCGCCCAGGGCCTGTTGCTGGCGGAAACCACCCGCATTGCCTCCCGTTCGGTGCTGATGGCCGACCAAGAGGCCAGGAACGCCCCCGCGGTCGTGGCCCGGGCCGTACGGGAACTGACCGGGGAGGCTCGCCGCCTGCTGGAGGATGACGGTCAAACCGACTTTGCCGTGGCGGTCTCGGCCGATGTGCGCTACCGCGGCCAAAGCCACGAACTGCAGGTTCCCTGTCCGACACCGGTCACACCGGACACAATCGAACAAACCCTGGAGAACTTCCACCTGGCCCACGAGAAACGATTTGGCTTTACCGACCGCCAGAACGGAGTGGAAATCGTGAACCTGCGCGTCATGGCCACCTGCCCGCCGCCTCCATCCCCCGTCCAAGCCACCGCCGCTCCCGCGGAGACTCCCGGACCGGACCCGACCGGGACCACCCTTGTCTGGTTCTCCCCGGAAACCGCCACACCGGTCCCCTGGTACGTGCGCACTTCCCTGGCACCGGGGCACCGGATCGTCGGACCCGCCCTAATCCTGCAACCGGACTGCACCACGCTGGTGGGGCCGGGATGGCAGGCCCTGGTGGACTCCTGGCTCAACCTGCAGATGACTCCCTTGGCGACGCCATGAATCCAATCGACGACCTGCACCTCGATGTGTGGCGCCATCGCCTGTCGGGGGTGGCGGAGGAAATGGGCGAAACCCTGCGCCGCACCGGGTTCTCCCCCAACATCAAGGAACGGCTGGATTATTCCTGCGCCGTGTTCGATCCGGAGGGGGAGATGGTGGCACAGGCTGCCCACATCCCGGCCCATCTCGGTGCGATGCCGGCCAGCGTCCAAACGGTCCTGCCCCTGTTCGACGACTGGCGGGACGGAGACCTGGTCATGGTCAACGACCCGTTCAAGGGCGGCAACCACCTGCCGGACATCACCATGGTGTCCCCCGTCTGCACCGGTCCCGCCGACCGGCCCGACTTCTTTGTCGCCAGCCGCGCCCACCACGCCGACGTGGGCGGCATGTCACCCGGTTCGATGCCCCTGTCCACGGAAATTCATCAGGAAGGCATCATCATCCCTCCGGTGCGCCTGTACCGCCAAGGCCACCTGAACCGCGACCTGCAGGCCGTGGTGCTGCGCAATGTGCGAACGCCGGAGGAGCGCAGGGGCGACATCAATGCCCAGGTGGCTGCCCACAGGGTGGGTACGCGCAGGCTGGTCGCCCTTTGCGGCAGGCACGGCCTGGAGGAGGTCCGCCGCAGTGCCGGCCTGCTGATGGACCGCAGCGAGACGGCCGTGCGCGCCGCCATCCGAAGTTGGCCCAACGGACGGTGGACGTTCGAGGATGTCCTGGAGTGGAACGGCGCCGACAACGAACGCGGGGAGACCGAACTGATCAAGCTCAGGGTTGCCCTTGAAGTCCGGGACGACAACCTGCACCTGGACTTCAGCGGCACGGCACCGACCTTTGCCGGATCACTCAACGCCGTCATCGCCATCACGATGTCCGCCAGCTACTACGCAGTCCTGTGCCTGTTGGAGGAGGGTGTGGCCGTCAACTCCGGCTGTTTCCGCCCGTTCCGCTTCACGGCCCCGCCCGGCACGGTGGTCAATGCCCTGTCGCCCTCCGCCGTGGCGGGCGGCAACGTCGAAACATCGCAGCGGATTGTCGACCTGGTTCTGGGCGCGTTTGCGCAGGCCATGCCCAACCGACTGCCGGCGGCCAGCCAGGGCACGATGAACAACCTGACAGTGGGCGGCATGCTGGCGGACGGCACGCCCTGGAGCTATTACGAGACCATGGCCGGCGGCATGGGAGGCGGTCCGGACCGACCCGGACTGGACGCCGTGCATGTTCACATGACCAACACCCGCAACACACCGGTGGAGGCCATCGAGCTTACCTGGCCCGTACAGGTTGAAACCTGCGCGGTGCGGCGCGGTTCCGGAGGAGCCGGCCGCTTTGCAGGGGGACACGGCATAGTGCGGGCCTACCGCCTGCTGGGGGAGTGCACGGCCACCATGCTCAGCGAACGACGCGCGCGGCCACCCTGGGGCCTCGGCGGCGGACAGCCCGGCGCCACCGGCCGCAACGAACTGCAACGGGCGGACGGACAAACCGTCCGTCTCCCGGGGAAATTCTCGGTGCGCTGCCGGCCCGGTGATGTGCTGCGCATTGCCACCCCGGGGGGCGGCGGCTGGGGCATGCCACCGGAACCGTCCGAAACCGAATCCTGATCGCCGCTTTGGATAAGATCGCGGACGGTTGATCCGACTGTCCACAACACATATCCGAATGCCTCCGGCTCCCTGGAGGCCCACCTGCCCATGAACGACACAAACCCGGCTCCAACGGCAGGCCAGGAGGCCCTGACTGCCTTGGCCGTGCGCACCCTGACCCATGCCCTGGCCAGCCCGGGCGGGATGGAGGCGCTGCTCAAGGAAGAGCGAAGCATCCGGCAACCCGACTCCTGGCTGGTGGAACAGTGCTGGCGGACGCTGGCGGAGACCGGCCAGGCCGACAGTGCCCTGGTTCTGGCATCGTTGGTGACACCGCGCCAGCCGCTGGCCGTGGCCGAAACATTTCTGGCCCTGGCGCAGGCCCCGAACCTGCGGGCCGAAACCGTCCAGTTCCTGCGGGAACGGCTGAACCAGCACCTCGCGGTCACACTGATGACCGCAGACGGGGATCGCGAACGGCTGGACCGCAACCTGATCATGTCGGCGGTGGCCGCCACGACGCTGCATCTGCCCAACCTGGCCTACACCTGCCTGGAGAAGCTGGATCAAACGTCCGGCACATGGAGCCGCCTGCTGCAGGACACCGACTTGCGTCCACTGCTGGCCCAAACAGTGGCGGCTCTGCCGGTACACCCGTTGACGCGCAACCTGGTACTGAGCGGATTGGTCTGGCACGATCAATCGGATGGTGCGCGGTTCCTGAAAGAGGTGGCCGACCAATTGGACACCGGCGAGGGCCGTCCGGCCGACCACGCGCGCATACTGGAACTGTGCCTTGAGGCCGTGGGCGGCCCGGTCGTGGTGGACCTTGGAGCCCGACGCTACACCGCAGCTGTGCTGGCGCGTGGCGGCGCCATCCGCGCGGTGGCCGAAACCATCGACACCCTGGCCGCTGTGATGGAGGCCCAAAGCGAAACGCGGCTGCCAAACCGGGATGCCGACGACAACATCCTCAGACATGTGGTGCGCAGCGGCGCCAACACGGATGTGGACTTCCAGGTGTTCACGCTCCAGGAAGCACTGCGGGCCCTGCCATCCGAACTGCACAGCCATCCCAACGTAGCGCATCTGGCCCAGCGCCTGGTGGATCTGACGCGGCACAGCGACGGCTGGACAGCCGCCAGCGCCACCGCAGCCCTCACGGCCATCGGCCAGACGGATGCCGCCGCACGCGTGGTGGCCGGCATCCCCGCGGACGACATCGCCCGCAGCGATGCAGTCTGCGAACTCGTCGACGGATGTCTGGCGGCCGGCAGGAGCGAACAGGCCGCGGCCCAGGTGCGGGAAGCCTGGTCCTGGATCTCCAACCTGGAAGACGAACACCTGCAACGGTTGACCGTGCGCCGCCTGGCCGAGTTGTACGCCCGCGCCGGACATCCCGACAAGGCACGGATACTTCTGGCGGAACGTCATCGCCCCGGTTTCTGGCGGCGTCTCTGGCCCCGAAAGCGCCGCGAGCCCGAAGAGTGGTTGCTCAGCGAGGATTGGGTGCGGCTGCTGTGTCTGCTTGCCGACGCGGACCAGAGCAAAGCCGGCGAAGCCCGGGCTCGGGCCCGCAGTCTGGCCGTGCGCGCGCCCTTGTTGCTGGAAGGCGAGGCACTCGCAATCTTCCAACTGCGCATGATGCCGCACCTGGTGACCGCCGGTCAGTACAGTGCCTTGATTGACATGCTCCCGGGCATCGCCAAGGCCCTGTCACGCATCAAGGGCCAGAAGCATGCCGTGCGCACGCGGGACTTTGCCATGCACCTGGCCGCGGCGCTCGCCCGGGCCCCGCAACCGGAGCGCCAAGCCTTGGCCGAAGCCCTCGAATCGTGGACAGTGGAACTGTGGCAAACCGCGGCGCAGGCCGGCATCTGGCAGGCGGTCTACAGCGTCGCCGGCTGTCTCGCGCTGGTTCAGGCCCTGGCGGGAGCCCGAGCGGTCCTGGACATCGGACGCTTCGCGCTCCACGCCAACCGGGAACAAACCTGGGGCGGCACCGTGGACGCCGCGGTTCAGGAACTCATGGACGCCCTGTAGGCAGGGCCGCTGGCACATCCGTGGCAGAGGCGTTTTTGCATCCGCGGACGGTCTGCAATCAGTAGGGTTGGACAACCCATCAGCCGAGGTTGAGCAGTCCGCTGCCCATGGCGCCGGCAAACACCAGGCTGACAATCGTCATCAGCTTGATCAGGATGTTGAGGGAGGGGCCGCTCGTGTCCTTGAACGGATCGCCCACGGTGTCGCCGACCACGGCTGCCTTGTGGTAGTCGGAGCCCTTGCCGCCGTACTCGCCCGTCTCAATCCACTTCTTGGCGTTGTCCCAGGCACCGCCCGCGTTGGCCATCATCACGGCCATCAGAAAGCCGGACACAATCGCACCCATCAACAGGCCGGCCAAGGCTTCCGGCCCCATGACAAACCCCACCACCAGCGGCGCGGCAATGGCGATGAGGGACGGCAGGATCATTTCGCGCAGGGAACTGCGCGTGCTGATGGCGACACAGGCCTTGTAGTCGGGTTTCTGCTCCCGCTCCATGATGCCGGGAATCTCCCGGAACTGGCGGCGGACTTCCTCGACGATGCTCTGGGCCGAACGTCCCACCGCGGTCATTGTGCGGGCCGCAAAGAAGAACGGCAGCATGCCGCCCACCAACAAGCCCGGCAGCAGGACCGGCGAGAGCAGGTTCCACTCGGTAATGCCGGTTTCACTGACGTAGGCCGCCATCAGGGCCAGTGCGGTCAGAACAGCCGAACCAATGGCAAAGCCCTTGCCGGTGGCGGCCGTGGTGTTGCCCAAACTGTCGAGCGCGTCGGTCCGGTCCCGCACCTCGCCGGGCAGGCCGCTCATCTCCGCGATGCCGCCCGCGTTGTCGGCCACGGGTCCGTAGGCATCGGTCGCCAGCGTAATGCCCAGCGTGCTCAGCATGCCGACCCCGGCCAGGGCCACGGAGAACATGCCCGCCTCCGGACCGCCCACGGTGAGACTGGCCACGATGGCGACCGCCACCGTCACCACCGGCAGCACGGCGCTGTTCATGCCCACGGCCAATCCCTCGATAATCAGGGTGGCGGTCGTGCTGCCGGCCTCGGCGATGCCCTGGGTCGGCTTGCGGGTATAACTTGTGTAGTACTCGGTGAACCAGCCAATCAGGTTCCCGGCCACCAGGCCAATCACGACCACCCACCAGTACCGCCAGGCAATATCCCAGCCCATGACGCTGTTCAGGGCCGCGATCGCCCCCGCCGCAAAGAGGGCCACCAGACCGGATGAGGCGTAGATGGCCCGGGACAACGTAGCCAGCAGGGCTTCCTGATCCGCGTCCTCCCGCGTCCGCACCAGCAGCGATCCCAGGAACGCGGCGACAATGCCAAGTCCCGCCACGATGAAGGGCAGGACGGCCGTTTCGGGGTTGACGGCCACCAGGCCCAGCGTGGTGGCGGCAATGATGGAACCGCTGAAACTTTCGAACAGGTCGGCGCCCATGCCGGCGACATCGCCGACGTTGTCGCCGACGTTGTCGGCAATCACCGCCGGATTGCGGGGATCGTCCTCCGGGATGCCCTGTTCCACCTTGCCGACCAGGTCGGCCCCGACATCCGCCGCCTTGGTGAAGATGCCGCCGCCCACCCTGGCGAAGAGGGCGATGCTGCTGGCGCCGAAGCCGAAGCTGGTCACATAGGCGATCTGGCCATCGAACAGGATGTAGAGAAGGGTCAGGCCCACAATGCTGAAGCTGACCACCGACATGCCCATGATGGAACCACTGCCGAAGGCCACGCGCAAACCGGCGTTGAGCGACCGGCTGCTGGCAGCCGCGGTACGCACGTTGGCGCGCACGGCCACGTACATGCCCAGATAGCCGGCTCCGGCGGAGGTCACCGCGCCCAACAGAAAACTGGCCGCAGACTGCCACTGCATGAGCAGGAACATGGCGACGGTCACGACAGCCACGAAAATGGCCAGGATGCGGTACTCGTCCCTGAGGAACCCGGCGGCCCCGGCCTGGATTGCAGAAGCAATTTCGCGCATCGTCGCATTGCCGGCGTCGAAAGCCAAAACCTGGCGCATCTTCAACAGCACAAAGATGATTCCGAGGACGCCGATGCCCAGCGCGGCCCAAATCAGACTGAAGTCATTGAGTTCCATCTGCCGGCTTCTTCTCCGTTCGCGGACACGGCTTGGGGCGGCCTAATCCGGCCTCACTGCCGCAATTCAAACCCCTGATTCTAGGATACCGACTTCGGCTTGACCAAAACGGGCACAGTACCCCGTACGCCACGGCCGCCGGGTGCGACCCGTGGTTTCGACCTTCCTCGGCAGGGGGCATCACAGCGTCGAGACCGGGTCCACGTCCACCCGCCAGGCCGGACCCACGGGCACCCGTTCGATCAGCCGGACCGGATCCTCCGCCAGCACCAGAATCTGCATCCGCCACCAGGACTGCAGTTGCGGATGGAACGGAGGTGCGGGACCGATCAGTTCAATCGCTTCCCCCGCGGCCAGGGACATCCGGGCATCCTCGAGCGCCGTCATCATCGTCGTGGCGTGCCTGCGGGCCTGCTCCTGTTTGCGGTCCCAGACAATCAGACGGGCCAGGCGCCGGTAGGGCGGGTACCTTACTTGTTGGCGAAACGCCAACTCGGTCCGGCAGAAGGCATCGTAGTCGTGGCGCGCGGCCGCCCGAATTGCGTAGTGATCCGGGTTGTACGTCTGTATGACGACCCGGCCGCCCCGCTCGCTGCGACCGGCTCGCCCGGCCACCTGGATGAGCAGCTGGCACGCCCGTTCCGCCGCGCGGAAGTCCGGCAGGTTGACCCCCACGTCGGCCGCCACGGCCCCCACCACGGTGACCCTGGGCAGATCCAGTCCCTTGGCAATCATTTGCGTGCCGACCAGGACATCCGCCGCATGGGCCTGGAAACTTTCCATGATGCGGGTGTGGCCGCCCTGCCCGCCGGCACTGTCCGCATCCCAGCGCAGGACGCGCACCCCCGGGAACCGCTTGCTCAGTTCGGCTGCAATGCGCTGGGTGCCACTGCCGAAATACCGGATGCGCCCGTCACCGCAGGCCGGACACTGCGACGGGTTGGGGAATTCGCGGCCGCAGGTGTGGCACTGCAGCCGCTCGATGTCGCTATGCCAGGTCAGGACGTTCGTGCAGGCGGTGCACTCCATCACATGTCCGCACATGCGGCACATGACAAAGGTTCGCGTGCCCCGCCGATTAATAAACAGAATGGCCTGCTCGCGCCGTGCCAGGGCCGCCGCCAACTGGTCTTGCAACAGACGCGAGAACACCGACAGGTTGCCCGCCATCAGTTCCTGGCGCATGTCCACCAGTTCGATGGGTGGCAGTTCGGCCCGGACCACGCCGCGGCCGGCGGCATGAATGCGGTGCGGCAGCCGCAGCCGACGGACGGTGCCCTGCTCCACCCGGTGCAGCGTTTGCAGTGATGGCGTGGCGGATCCCATGAGCAGGCGGACCGGGAGGGCCTCGCTCATCCGCAGGGCCACCCGCCGGGCGTCGTAGAACACCGTGGCGCCCCCCCACAGTTCGGCGTTCTGCTTGTAGGAGTCGTCATGCTCCTCGTCCACCACGATCAGACCCAGATTGGGCATCGGGGCAAACAGGGCGCTGCGGGCACCCACCAGAATGTCCACCTGGCCGTCCAGCACATCGTTCCAGACATCGAACCGCTGTCCGGGCGTCAACCCCGAATGCATGACGGACACCCGGCCCGGAAACCGTCCGGCAAACCGACTCACGGTCTGGGGCGTCAGGGCAATCTCAGGCACCAGGACAATCGCCTGCCGTCCCCGGTCAAGGCACGCCTCAAGCACTTGGAGATACACCTCGGTCTTGCCGCTGCCCGTCACACCTTGGAGCATCCAGGCACGGTGCGACGCGTCATTGCCACCAGCCAGTACCGCCTGCAACGCGGCTTCCTGTTCGCCGGTCAACGGAACGGCCCGCGTCCGCGGATAGGCGGCTCCGGCCAACGGATCCCGCGCCCGGCGCCGGCGGTCCAGGAACACCAAGCCGTGCCCCTGCAGGCGCCGCCAGGTTTCGAGGTCGCGGAATTCGCCGGGCAGATCGGACTTCCAGGCTCCCCCGCCCATGCCGAACAAGGCCTGCAGGGGCGGCAGCCAGCGGCCCGAACCGCGCAGGGCAAGTCGGGCCTGCACGACGGCAGCCGGCTCCAGCGTGAAGTGCACGGTCCCGTCGACCACGTCGACCAGCCCCTTGTCCGCGAGGGCCTTCAGCGCCGGACCGTGGCCCTTGCCGGCCACCCCTTGCAGTTCGGAGCGGGACAACTCCGTACGTCCGGTGGCCTGCCGCAGGCCATCCAACGTCTCCAGCAACCGCACCGGGCGCGTAGCCCGTCCGGCTTGAAGCAGTCTCGGAACGAGGTCCTCGGCCTCGACGGCCAGCTGGAGGTACCAGTCCATGCGAGGTCCCATGGGCTTGCGGTCCTGGTTCCGGCCCAGCAAGCCCGGCGGCACAAACAGCGACAGGCAGGAAGAGAGCGGCGCTCCGTAAAAAGCAGCCATCCACCCAGCCAGCTCCAGTTGGCGTTGGCCAAGCACAGGTTTGTCCTGAACCAGATCCAGGATGAGACGCGTGGCCACCGGACTGGTTGAGGAGCGCAGCATGACCACTCCCTTGACCGTCCTGCGACCGAACGGAACGCGCACTACGTGACCCGGTTCCAACCGCGACCGCAAATCGTCCGGAATGCCGTAGTGAAACAGCTGCAGGCGCTCCGCAAGGGGCTGTTCGCCCGACGGCGACTCCGCCTTGCCTTGATGCCAGTGCGGTCGGACCGGCACGAAGACCGCGACTTCCGCGAAACGTCCCTGGCCGTCCCGCGGCGACCCATTCGATAACGCCATAACTATGACTTGCCGCGTCCGGCTGATGGTTCCGTGTCGTTCGCCAGCCCCGTGCCCGGTGCGCCGCCCGATTCCTCCTCATTCACCGATGTGCAAGACCCTTGGCGGCCAGTCTAGCACCGGCAGGGGATTCCCGACTGTGCCTCGTACGCGACTGCTCAAAGAAGATGGTACTTGACAATCGCGAGGTCGCCATGGGTCTGTGTATAAATGCCAGGGCAATCGCATTCCAATTGACAGGACCTTGAGCAGGTAGCCATCGTTCCAGCCGACCTGCTTGTGCTTGGCGGCGATGCCGCCCTTGGCCGTGGTCTCGCGGCGCAGGATCGACATGTCGTAGGCGGCGTGGCCCGTGCGGATGCGGCTTTCGTCCTCCTGGAAGACCCAAGACCCAATGCACCACCCCAGTGGCTGCGCATGGCCCGCGGCAAGTTCCGGGCGGCGGGAGGCAGGCTGGAAATGGAGTAGCAGGTCTCCGAGGTGACCTCCAAGCCCTGTCGCCGTTAGGCCTCGATCCGGACCAGGCTGTGCAGGTCGGACCAGACCCCGTCGGATCCACAGACCGAATGTATTCCGATGTGCCGAGCACCCAGCAGCGCCGGGTCTCGACACAACCGTGGTTCTTGTTCACGGTCTTGTGGAAGTCATGGTCGCAGCCTTCGAAGGCCTCCGCCTATGCGACGGCGAAGGTCTAGATCACCGCCTCGTGCAGTTGCGGCTGGTTGCCCTTGAACGCCAGTACACAGTCCGCGCAATCCGCTTCTGGCAACCCATGGCGGCGATGGTCACGATGCCGCCCTCGAGCACCGGCATCTCGAGCAGTGCCGGAATGGCCGTGCTCGTGTTGGACTGGTCGTCCACTCGATATGGGCCCAGGACCAGACACGCTTTGTCCGCCCAGGTGATCACCAGGTGCAGGTGCGGCACGTCCCGGAGGGCAAACGACCGAGCCAAGTCCAACATCCAAGAACACTGTTCCAAACCTCGACGCGCGACATTCCGAGTCCTGCTGCACCAGGCAGTTGCTGCAATCCGCGCCACGGTCGGTTCGGTATCGGCGAACAAACGCGGTGGGTACACAGCGGGTACGCGGCGGGTATGGACTTACTGACACTCTGCCGTCATGATGGCGATCACGCCTGCAGTGCCTGCGAATGAAGATCAGGAAAGACATGCGCTGCCGTAGGTGACCTGTCTCGGGAACCACTGACAATCCGCCCGAACGGGTACCGGGGCTGCACCTCGACTTTCAGTTCCATTGTCAATGTGAATAGGACCTTCATGACCGAAACCAAGTTCTTTCCACGCCGGCTCTTGTGGGTGGATGCCCAACCATCCACCCTGGACCACGCCGGACGCTTCCTCCGGGCACACCATTTGGATCTGCGCTTTGTGGACAGCTTTGAAAAGGCACTGGTGGAGATGGACACCTGGTCCCCCCACCTGCTGTTGCTGGACTACACCTCTGGGACCATGGCCTATGCAACCTTTGTCTACGCCCAACTGCCTCTGGTGGACCCCTATCGGTCAACTGGTTCGCTGGCGGACAATCCCTGGCAGCACACAGCCATTCCCATCCTGCTGGTATCCGGCGGACCACCCGTTACCATTCCCGGTTTCGTGGCACCCCACCTGCATCGGGTCGCGCACTTCGTGCCCAAGCCCGTTGAACCCAGCTGCTTGCTCCCGCTGGTGGACAAACTGCTGCCGGAGCCCAAACCCGGGATCGTCCTGGACCCGGACCACGGTTGGGTGGAAGTGCAGGGCTGCCGACACACGGTGTCCGAACAAGGCATGGATCTGCTGGCAACCCTGGCGCGGCATCATCCCAGGCCTCTCACCGCAGCCCGGCTGGTACAACGCATGCACGAAGAACGGGGTGTTCTCACCAGTGAGTCCTCAGTGCGCATGGCGGTACTTGCCCTGCGCCGACAACTGGTGGTGGATGATCCCCGATCACTGGTAGCCAATAGTGGCGGCTACTTCCTGACCTGCACGCCCACGCTGCTTTCCGGCTGAGGCACAGCGGATCCACCGTCGCGGCAGGCTTGCCTCGGGTCCATCCCACCTCCGGGTAAGCCTCAATCCACCGAAAGGCTGAGGGTATCGTTGTGATGAAGAGATGAGAAAGTGCTCCCGGCTTCGGGGATAATGGTTTTCAAGCAAGAAAACAACCCTGAAACAAGGAGCACCCATCGGATGCTACCACTGGAGCCACCCGACCGCATCCAAGTCGCCTTCGACGACCACCGCCTGGTGTCCAACGCCGGACTGCTGTTGCCGCTGACCCTGGCCCATCATCTGGGGCTGGGACCACTGGTGGACCGCCATGTGGACCTGGGGGATGCGCCGGGGCGGGCGAACGCCGGAGACAAGCTGCTGACGCTGGTGGCGTCGGCGCTGGCCGGTGGCGACTGCATTGACGATGCCGACGCCCTGCGCGCGGGCGGGACCGCGCGGGTGATGGGCTGCACGGTCAAGGCGCCCTCCACGCTGGGGACCTTCCTGCGCAGCTTCCGTTGGGGCCACGTGCGCCCGTTGGATCGGGTGAGCCGCGCGGTGCTGGCCCGCGCCTGGGCGGCGGGGGCCGGTCCCGGCGACGGGCCGTTGACGATCGACCTGGACTCCACCGTCTGCGAGACCCATGGGCTGGGCAAGGAGGGGGCCCGACACCACAACTACGCCGGCCAGCGGGGCTATCACCCGTTGCTGGCGGTGGCCGCCGGAACCGGTGACGTACTGATGGCCCGCCTGCGCCAGGGCCGGGCCCACACGGCGCGCGGCGCGGCCCACTTCCTGCGGGAAACCATCAGCCGGGTGCGCCAGGCCGGAGCCACAGGTCCACTCACCGTGCGGGCCGACAGTGGTTTCTACACCCACGGCATCGTCGCCCTCTGCCGCGACCGGAACGTCCGCTTCTCCATCACCGTCCGCCAGCACCCAGCCCTGCGCCAGCGCATCGAGGCCCTTCCCGAGGAGGACTGGACGCCCATCCCCTATTGGATGGAAGGGGCCGCGGACGTGGCCGAAACCACCTACACGCCCTTTGCCGACAAGAACGACGCGGTACCCGTACGCCTGATCGTGCGGCGGGTGAAGCCCACGCCCGGCTCCCAGCTGGCCCTGTTCACCGACTACAGCCATCACGCCTTCATCACCGACTGGGAGGGCGACACCCTGGCGCTTGAGGCCGACCATCGTCGCCACGCCGAGGTGGAGCATGCCATCCGCGACCTGAAGTACGGCGTCGGCCTCAACCACCTGCCCTCGGGACGCTTCGCCGCCAACGGCGCCTGGCTGGCGGTCCAGGTCCTGGCCCACAACCTGGCCCGCTGGACCGGGCGCCTCGGGCTGGGCCAGCCGCTGACGACCACCAAGACCCTCCGGCGCCGCTTCTTCGCCCTGGCCGGACGCATTACCCGCAAGGCCCGCCGTCTCACCTTGCACCTCCCCCAGGCCTGGCCCTGGCAACATCCGTTCCGCGCCGCCCTGGCACGCTTGCGCGCCCTGCCTCCCTGAGCGCGCCACCGGTTGGACCCGTACCCCTCCATCTCCTGGCGGTCCTGCGCCAGGCCGGTTCCCGCGCGTCTCCGGCTGCCATCCGCAGGCTGCCCTCGGCGATTGCCGGCACCGCAACCCGTCCCATACCCCCTCCCAGCGCTGGTACACCCGGCACCCGGCACCCTCCGTCGGCCTCAAACCCCTGCCAGGACTTTCTCTCAGCCCACATGCCTTGGATCAACAGCCCACCGCATCCCCTTCGGTGGATCCGGGCTTAGGGGGCGAACGAGCCCATCGTGAAACGGCGTGGCGGCGGTTCCCTGCCCTAGAATAGGCAGGATTGGCCCCTGGTGTCCCGGGAGGGGACGGAGCGGATCCCCATGTCAGCCGTGAGCAAACCCCCGTGTCGCCTTCAGGCCCTGCCAGGCCGGACTGCGGGGAAATGCCTTTGGGCCAGACGGCTGCTGCTACTGTTGCTGTGCCTGGTGTGGCTGTGGAACGCCACCCCGGTCGCCGCCCAGGACCAAGTTCCTCCATCGCCCGCGGTGGAGACCGCGGGTTCCTACCGCAACCTGGCGGAGAACCACAACGGCACCTTCCACCTGACGCGGGAGGAGGGCGTCGTGTACGCCACCTTGCGCACGGACCGCTCCCCGGTGCAGTTTCTGGCCCGGAACCAACCGGAGGTGCTGTTCACCGTGCCCGAAGGCTTCCGACCGGTCCTGCCCGTAACCTGGGAGGTCAGTGCCGAGCCGGTCCTGCCGGACGGCACACCCCATCCCGACCAAACCGACCGCCGCGTGTTCCGGATGCGCGTGGACAGACAGGGCCAGGTGCACTACGTGGACGATGCCGGCGTGGACGGGGTGGGCCATCTCCGGTATCACACGATGTTGGCCTGGCCGTTGGCCGGCAGCGAGCCGCAGGTCTGCGCACGCCCCCGGTACGTAAGAAAGGCCATTCTGGAAGCCGTGCAGGCTCTGGAGGAAGCCACGCAGCTCTGCTCGCTGGTGGACTGGACCCATCTGGCCCGCATCCGCACCCTGTCCCTGCCCTTGTCCCATCTCCCCGTCGCGCACTTGGATATGCTCGCGATGCCCTCTGTGCGGCAGGCCCTGCTGGGCCTGACCAACCTCGCCGCCTTGCAGGTGTCGACCCCGAACCCCGGCCTGCCCCCGGATCTGGTGGGCCACACCCTCCCGGACCCCGGCCTGCCCGACGACCTGCTGGCCCACACCCCCCGGCTGGAGCGGCTGGAGGTGGATGCCACCAATTTCCTGGTGCTGCCAACGGAGTTGTTCCGGTACACACCCCTGCTGAAGCACCTGGCCCTCGGGTACGTCCGCAACAATTTGGCGGCAGGCTCCAACGTGGGTCTGCCCGCCGACCTGCTGGCACCGGCCCCCCATCTGAAGTCCCTGGCCATAGCCAACCGCCTCCCTGCGGAGGAACTGGTCCCACTCCTGGCCCATCTTCCCCGCCTGACCCACCTGGACGTGGGGTCCTACACCGCCTTGCCGGAGACCTTGCTGGAGGGCGTGCCCCGGCTGACCCATCTGGAACTGTCCTCCTCCTACCCCTTGCCGGAGACCCTGTTGACGCCCGTACCCCACCTCACCCACCTGCTCCTGTACTCCCCCAGAGACTTGCCGGAAACCTTCCTGGAAGGCGTGCCCCGGCTGACCCATCTGGAACTCAGATACATCCACGACCCGGACCTGCCCGCCAACCTGCTGGCGCCGGTCCCCCACCTGGAGTCCCTGCATCTGGAGTCCTGGCATCCGGCTCCCTGGGAGGAGCCGATCCCAGTCGCAGAACCGGGCCTGGTCCTACGGCTGTCCCATGTGCCCCGCCTGACCCGCCTGACCGTGGATGTTCGCACCTCTTTGCCGGAGACCTTCCTGGAAGGCGTTGCCCATCTCACCCATCTGACGGTGACCGTCAGGGAGGGCCTGGAGCTGCCCGACGCCCTGCTGGCGCCGGTTCCCCGGCTCACCCATCTGACGGTTCGTGGCAGCAAAGACCTGGAACTGCCCGGCGAATGGCTGGTGCCGGTCCCCGATCTGGAGTCCCTGCACCTGGGGGGCCATACCCGGCGGCGGTGCTGGCCCGCTTGCTGGCCCACATGCCCCGTCTGACCCGCCTGACCGTGTCCTCCTCCTCTCCCTTGTCGGAGACCTTCCTGCCAGCCATGCCCCGTCTCACCCATCTCACACTGGGAGTAGCCGGCAAGATTGCCCCGCCCGAACAACTGCCCGAACAACTGCTGGCGGCCATGCCCCGTCTCACCCATCTCACCTTGCGCGTGACCGGCGTGGACGGCACGACCGCCCTGCCCGAACACCTGCTGGCCCAGGCCCCCGCCTTGACCCACCTCACGTTGCAGGGCGCGAGCTTGGCGTTGCCGGACGGTTTCTTCGCACATGCCCCGCATCTGACCGCCCTGACCCTCAACGCGACCGGCTCGCTCTCGCTACCCGAACGCCTCCTGGAGCCGGTGCCGCAGTTGACGGAATTGCGGATGGGTTTGGGGGACACGACCGCCCTGCCCGCGGACTTCCTGACGCAGGCACCGCATCTGAAAACCCTAGACCTAAGAACCTACAATCTGGAAGCCTTCCCGGCGGGTTTCCTGTCCCAGGCACCACACCTCGAAACCTTGGGCCTTGACGTGGAAAGCCTGGAAGCCTTCCCGGCGGGTTTCCTGTCCCAGGCCCCGCACCTCAAAACCCTCCGCCTGTCCGCGGTGTCCGGGCAGCCCCCGCCCGATGGGTTCCTGGCCCATGCGCCGCGGCTGGTCGAACTCCATCTGCATGTGCCCCGGCTGCATGCCTTGCCGACGGGCTTCCTGGCCCACGCACCCCATCTGGAGACCCTGGAACTGGACTATGCGAGATATGAGCGTGACTACGGGGCTGGGAATATCATAAAACTCGTCAAAGAGGTCACGCCCCTTGCGTCCCTGCCCGAGGGGTTCCTGAGCCACGCCCCCCGCCTCCGGCAACTCACGCTGGAACTGGGGCTGGTCACGGCATTCCCCGCGGATTTCCTGGCCCATGCCCCGCAACTCCGGCACCTGAGCCTCGATGCCAATGGCGTGTCCGCCCTGCCACCCGACTTCCTGGCCCGCCATCCCGGACTCGAGACGGTCCGGCTGTTGGCCAACCGTGTTGGGAACCTGCCCCGCGGTTTCCTGGACCGCTCCCCCAACCTGCGGTCCCTGCTGCTGGATCTGCAACAGGTGGAAGCCCTGCCCGAGGGCTTTCTCACGCATGCACCCCGCCTGCACGAGGTGGAACTCGGGGTGAACCGGGTCGCAACCCTGCCCGCGGACTTTCTGGCCCATGCACCCCATCTGGAGCTTCTGAACCTGCGCGCGCTCAACCTGACGGCCCTGCCTCCGGACTTTCTGGCCCATGCGCCCCACATCCACACGCTCGGGCTGGCCATGCCCCTGCTGGAACCGACGCTGACGCCGGAGAACCGCCTGTGGAACCTGCTGCAGGCCACCAGCCTCCGCGTGAAGGTGACCCGGCCCGATCCGGTCTTGTTCCTGGTTCCCGATGCGGGTGCCTTGTGTGAGGGCAAGTCCCTGTCCAGTTTCGACGTGACGGTTGGAGACATTTTGGAGGTTTGGGAACGCACCCGGGACGACCGCGACCGCAGTCTGTTGAGGGTAATAAGTTACTGGCGCGATCGCGAGCTCTCGGTGACCTTCTGGGGCTACGCCTGTCCGTACCTGATCGACGCCCGGTTTACCGAACCCACCCTGGAAGTCTGCGCAGCCGACCCCGAGCCGGATGCATGCGTCCCTGTCAAGGATCATTACCGCCATCCGGAGCCCGTTCCGTTCCGTGGTTGAGACGCGGCCGCGCGTGTCCTGCCCGGTGGTGAAGCCTCCGGCTGCCGATCCCGGAGCGGGGTGGTTCCGGATGTAGGTGGCCGCCAGGCTCGGCGCGACGCAGTCAACCACAAAGGCGGGCCTGCCTCCCGACACTCCTTCCCCCTTGTGCGACCAGGCCGGACCGGATCCGGACGATACCGCTCACAGACCCCGTACACCGCCCGTAGCGGTGCCTGCCGGAACCCGGCACAGCCCCCGCTCCCCGGCCAGCGGCACAGTTCCCGCGAGGGGCGCAGACGGTGTCGCCCGACAGTTGGGCCGTGGGCCACTCGCGTCGAGCGCCCGTTCCTACATGTGCCGGGCCGGCTGCAGCCTGGTGGTACAGGGCGTGTCGAGGACCAGCCCACCTTTGCCTGCCGCGCCAGCGCGCGTCCTGGCCCATAGCCTGTTGAGTTCCCGAACCCGCAGCGTGTGGCCCCTGGGACCGAAGTAGGCCGGGCAGATCTCCATCCGGTAGTTGGCCATTCGGCCCGGCATGCCGCTGTATCGTCGGACCACCCCTGACGCGTGGACCCGCTGCCTGGGGAAGCCGGTTCAAGCAAACACGACCGACCCGCCGAGAGGGATCAGATGGTCCGCAACTTGGGCATACAGTGCATCTCGCGCCTGGTCCCAACGGCGAAAACCAGGGGCTCCGAGAGGCACGGACACACGCGGGAACCGGACTGAGGTAGTCGGGCATGGGCAACCGGAGTGGCCGGGGCCTCGGACCTGGACCGAATATGCGGCTTCCCGGTCCCGAATGCGCAGACGGCTTGACGGACCGTTGACGCGCGCCTGACGCGGTGCATATGGTCACCACCGTTCCCGACGGCCAGAATGCCCCCGTACCGCACCCGACCTGCGGACCGCTTCCATCATCCATCGGGAGGAATTCCATGGCTACCCAGACAACCCCCCAACTCCACCGAATATCCACGTCCGCAGTCAATGTGCGTAAGGGCCCCAGCCTCGCCTATGAACGGGTCACAAGTATCGCTGACGACGCCTCTTACCCCATCCTGGGCAAATACCACACGGGTCAGTCGGGGGACATCGGCACTTGGTGGCAAGTCGAGCGCCCGGACCCTGACATCGACAGTAAATGGGGGGATAACATCGACAGTGGCTGGGTACGTGGCGACAATGTGGTGACCGAAGGCGATGTCAGTGGCGTGTGCGTCACCTGGCAGCCCTACACGGCTACCCTGCGTACGGGCAGTCTGGCCCTGCCCTTCAAGGACACTCTGGCCAAGCCCAATGTGGAAATCCCGCCAATCGCCATTACCAACTTGTTCGACGATTTTCGTACTCGTCACTTGTATGAAGGTTTGGGAGACACGCACAACGGCATCGACTGGGCCATGCGCAACCACGACGTCATGCGCAACGCCGACAAAGTCACACACCCCATCTACGCCATGGCGGCCGGACGGGTCACCGCAATCGTAGACGAGACGCAGGGCGGGGCCTTGGGGACCTATGTCACGGTCCAATCCGACGATGGCTTCCGCATTACCTACGCCCACCTGGAAGAGGTAGAGCAGGGGCTGGTAAACAAATTCAACAACAAGGAAACGGCCGATCCTCGGGTGCATCAGGGCCAACGATTGGGGCTCCCCGGCACGACCGGCAACTCCACCGGCGTGCATCTCCATGCGCAATTGAAGCCTGACTACACCGAGGAGATTCCCGCCAACCACAAACACGTCGACGGAGCCGTGAACTTCCAGCAATACCTGCCGGCAGGCATTTACCACTGGCCCGACATCGCGGCTTTGGAAGCCGCAATCAAAGACGCATCGGAGTCTGTCCGGCCCGGCCTCGTGGATGCGATCAAGCAGTGGATGGACAATGCCCTGCGGGGCGGGATTGACCCGAACAAGCCGCGTCTCCGGGTCAAGGCCGCAAGGAAGGTCTACATGCTCCCGCGGGTGGACGAAGAGTTCGCGTACCCCTGCCGGCCCTTCCCGGGCAGTACCATTGTCGGCAAGGATCAGGCAGTGTGGGCCCTATCCCATTCCCTGTTGTACGAGGATGCTCCTCCCACCCCGGCCTGGTGGCGGATCCAGATCAATCCGTCGTTCCCTGCCTGTTGGGTCCGCAACGAAGACGCAGTGGTGATCGGAAACCTAAGGGAAGTACCTCTGGCCTCGCCATCCCTGTCGGCGGACCTGCCGCGATTCCTGAGACCCAAAGGAGTCAAAGTGCGGGAACGGCCGAAGAAGTACAACCGCAATTCGGAAGGCAAATTAGTGGAGGTCGACAATGTCATTGTCACCTTCAACATCGATGGTTGGGTGCCCATCGTGGACCTGTCCTGCGACGAAACCACGGGAGACTATCTCTGGTACAAGATCCCCTACAACACTGCGAACCGTGCTGCCCGGGGTTGGGTGCGCGGGGATATGGTGGATGTCAAGTGCGACTTGTCGGACGAGGACATACAGGTCTTTCCCAACGATGCCAACAATCCCGAAAACGACATCTGCCCCAAGGTGCAGAAGCCCGCGGACACCACGCCGCAGGCGTCGACCGAACCGGGCCAGACAGTGGAGGCGCACATCTTCCCGGACCGCGGGTCCCCGGCCCCCCGCGGCTTTGCCGGCACCACCCGGATCAGAGGCATCTTCAAGGGGATCACGCCCTCGAACCCGTACACCTGGTACCAGTTGCAGATCGCGAATGCGCGCCGGGGCTGGGTGCGGGACGACCGGGTGACGGTGCGCCACACGGACGGTCTGAGCGCAGTCCAGCCGCAGCTGCGCCTCTGGTCCGGGCACACCGGTGGTGTGCCGGTGTATGGCGGATGCTCGCCCTACGAGAAAGTGCTCGCCACGATCGCGGCCGGCAGCACCGCCTGGCACCGTCTGCTGGGCCGGGATGCGGCCCAGCCCGGCTGGTGGCACATCCGCTTCAGCAATACCATCACCGGCTGGGTGCGGGCCGACGACGCGGTCGAGACCGAAGGCAACCTCAACCTGGCCCCGCCGCCCCAAGTCGGACTGGCCAACCCCGCACAGGCCTGTGTTGTGCGGTCGCAGCCGACCGCGACCGCAACCCAGGTGGCCATGATCGAGGCCGGCAGCACCAAACTCCATCCGGTCCTGGAACGGGACGCCAACCCGGCCGCCTGGTACCGGATCCGCTTCGGCGACATCGTTGGCTGGGTGTCCGCCGCCTGCGTGCGCCTGCACGGCGACGGCCGCAACCTGCCCGTCCGGCCCCAGGCCAGTCTCAAGCCCACCGTCACGAACGGGGTCAAGGTACGCGTCGGACCCGGTTTGGAACATGCCTGGATCGGCTCCATCCCCGGCGGTTCCACCGTCCGCTACGACATCCTGGGCCAGGATGCCGCCACGCCCGTCTGGTGGCAGATCCGCTTCAGCGACACCGTCGTCGGCTGGGTCCACAAGGACAACATGCTGACCCATGGCAGCCTGGAGAACCTGACGGTCACCTGGCTCCCGCAGCTGAGCCCGCGGGCGGATGCCAAGGCGGGGCTCAACGTCCATGCCGGTCCCGGCGCCCACCACCGCGTGCTGGTCACGCTGCCGGTCGACGCCACCCGCTACTACGACATCCTGGGCCGGGACGCCGCCGCGACCGCCTGGTACCAAATCCGCGTGGGCGCCCTCCTCATCGGCTGGGTGCCCCGGGAGTACGTGCAGACCCGCGGGCCCCTGGCCAACCTGCCGGTCACCTGGACCCCGGACCCGCAGGTCGACACCGACCCCGCCGCCGAAAGCGGGACCTCCCTCAACCAGGCCGAGCACCACAACGGCACCTACACCCTGAACTTCGACGGCAGCACCGTCACCGCCGGGTTCTCATCCTCCTCCTCGCCCGTCCAGTACTACGCACGCGCCGACCAGGGACGCGCCCCCGTCTTCCGCATCCTCGACCCGGACCTGCGGCCCACGGAGAAGGTCGTCCTGTCCACCGACACCGCCCAGGAGGTCAACCGCGACGGCTCGACCAAGACCGGCGGGATGCCCCGCACCCTCAAGCTGGAGGTGCACACCGACGGCAACGTCCACTATGTGGACGAGGGCCTGCGCCGCATCGGCTACCTGGACTACAACATCACCGGCACCTGGACCCCGGCCGCGGCCGTGCCCCGCGAACGCGGGGCCTCGCTCAACCAGACCGAGCACCATGACGGCGCCTACACCCTGACCGTCCGCGACGACACCGTCCACGCCGCCTTCACCTCCTCGTCCTCCCCCGTCCAGTACTTCGCACGCGCCGACCAGGGCCGTGCCCCCGTCTTCCGCATTGCCGACGCCGCCCTGCGTCCTGCCGCCGGGACCACCCTGACCGTCACCGACGCCCGGGAGGTCAACCGCGACGGCACCCCCAAGACCGGCGGGGTGGACCGCACCTTCAAGCTGGAGGTGCACACCGACGGCAATGTCCACTATGTGGACGAAGGCGTGCGCGACATCGGCTACCTGAGCTACCGCGCCACCGGCAGCTGGCCCCTGGCCCCCGTGGAGACCCAGGTCCCGACGGTGCCGCGCCCGCCCGCCACGCGACCCGTGCTGGAGAGCGGCGCCTCCCTCAACCAGACCGAGCACCGCGACGGCGCCTACACCCTGACCCGCGGGCGCGCCTCCATCGCCGCCGCCTTCGCATCCTCCTCCTCCCCCGTCCAGTACTTCGCCCGCGCCGACCAGGGACGCGCACCCGTCTTCCGCATCGCGGCCCCCGCCCTGCGGCCCGCGGCCAAGGTCGTCCTCTCCACCAACACCGCGCAGGAGGTCAACCGCGACGGCACCCCCAAGACCGGCGGAACGACCCGCACCCTCAAGCTGGAGGTGCAGCCCAACGGCGAGGTCCACTATGTGGACGAGGGCCTGCGCCAGGTCGGCTACCTGAGCTACAGCATCACCGGCGGCTGGCCTCCCACCGCCGCCGCCGACACCGCGGACGACGACACCGACACCGGGACCCCGTCGACCAAAACCCCGACACCGAGGCCGCAGCCGGCACCGGCACCGGTAACCGCGCGGCCCACACGGGAACGCGGCACCTCCCTCAACCAGACCGAACACCGCAGCGGTGCCTATACCCTGAACCGCAGCGGCAACAACCTCGCTGCCACCTTCGCCGCCGCTTCCTCCCCCGTCCAGTACTTCGCACGCGCCGACCAGGGACGCGCCCCTATCTTCCGCATCGCGGCCCCCGCCCTGCGGCCGCAGGCCAAGGTCGTCCTGACCACCACCGAGGCCCGCGAGGTGGACCGTGACGGCAACCCCCGGCCCGGCGCCGCCGACCGCACCCTCAAGCTGGAGGTGCACACCAACGGCAACGTCCACTACGCGGACGAGGGCCTGCGCAACATCGGCTACCTGAAGTACCGCGTCACCGGCAGCTGGACCCTGGCCGCCCCCGACCCCGCCACCCCGCAGCTGAGCCTCAAGGCTTCCGCCACCTACAACCTCAACGTGCGTTCCGGACCCGGCACCGCCCACGGCAAGGTCGGCTTCCTCCGCGGCGGCTCCGCCACCCGCTACCACATCCTGGGCAAGAACGCCGCCACGGCCGCCTGGTACCAGATCCGCTTCAGTCCCACCGTCACCGGCTGGGTGCACAGGGACCATGTCCAGACCCACGGCGACCTCTCGGGGCTCACCGTGACCTGGACCCCGCCCCGGCTGAGCCTCAAGACCTCCACCACCTACAACCTCAACGTGCGCTCCGGACCCGGCACCATCCACGACAAGGTCGGCTTAATCCCCGGCGGCTCCACCACCCGCTACGACATCCTGGGCAAGGATGCCGCCACTCCCGTCTGGTGGCAGATCTGGTTCAGCGACACCGTCATCGGCTGGGTCCACGGCAACTACGTGCAGACCCACGGCGACGTCAGCGACGTACCCGTCCGCTGAACCAATACCGGCTACACGCGGCGGGGGACGGAACTGTCCCCCGCCGCCATCCTTAGCCTCGGTGTCTGCGAAACACCCATCATTCCCGGACACACCCGGAACCCAACGCATCCTTCCTTGAGGCAGCGGTTCCGGCATCCTTGTCCGTGTTCCCAACCTGCATCCCGGCCTGTGTCACAGATGGATTGCAACAGCACGCGAGCCGATGACTGCCTTGGGAATCCTCCGCTGCATTCCGACCTACTACCGGATGCGAGGGTCCGACTGGAACGAACAGTACCTGCCAAGGCCTCTGCGAGATTGTCCCGGGGGCCGTTTGGATTTGACCGAGGTCGTGCACGGGCCTATACTTCCGGTTTGTCTGTTCGGAAACAATGACCGTGTCGACGGTCCTTCCGCCCACTCCGCGACCCCTTCGCCATGCCCAAGAGAACCTGGCAACCCAAAGTACGCAAACGTCTGCGCACACACGGCTTCCGCAAGCGTATGATGTCGCCGGGAGGGCGCAACATACTCAAGCGGCGACGCCTGCGCGGCCGCAAGCGGCTGGCCGTTCAGCTGACCCACCGCAAGTCCATTCATTAGCCGGTGCGCGCCCCTCTACGGGATCCGCACCCTCATGAAACGCAAGTACAGCCTGCGGGACCAGCACTCCTTTGCCCGCGTCCGCAGAGCGGGACGCAGCCGCCGCAATCGGCTGCTGGTCCTGTGCTGCCTGGCCAATCACCTGCCCCACAATCGGTTTGGCTTCGTGGTCAGCAAACGCGTGGGCAATGCCGTTGTGCGCAACCGCCTCAAGCGGCGGCTGCGAGCCATTTTCCGTCTCAACCTGAACCGGCTCCACGCCGGCTACGACATCGTGGTGATTTGCCGCGCCGAAGCCGCACGGGTCGGCTATTGGGAGTTGGAAAAGGCCGCGCTGCAACTGGTTCGGCGCCTGCACCTGCAACTCGCCGACACCCCTGCACCCAGTGCCGCCGCGGACGGCGGCTGACTCTCGACGGACATGGCCAGGTTCGCCATCTTCTCGGTTCGTTTGTACCAACGCTTCGTGTCCCCGCTGCTGGGGTCCACCTGCCGGTTTTCCCCCACCTGTTCCCACTACATGATTGAAGCAATCCAACGCTACGGCCTGTGGCGCGGTGGCTGGATGGGACTGCGGCGTATCCTGCGGTGCCACCCCTTCAACAAGGGCGGCGAGGATCCGGTACCCTGATCGACACGGTTCCAAACTCCATGAACAGAAAACACATTCCGCTGATCGCCCTGCTGGTGCTGGCCGCGTTCCTGGTTGCCGGCTGCGGCGTCGCCCGCGAGGGTGTGGACGTGCGCGTCGTGGAGCCGGACGGAATGTGGCAAACCGCGGTGGTCTGGCCTCTGGCGCGGGTGCTGATCAGCCTGTCGGACTGGCTCAAGGACAACCAGTCCGAGTACCCGTGGGGCTACGCCATCATCCTCTTCACGATCGGCATTCGGGTGGTGCTGCTGCCCTTGACCTACGTGCAGATCAAGGGCATGCAAAGCCAAAAGGACGTACAGCCCAAGCTGCAGGAACTCCAGAAGAAATACGGCAAGGACCGCGACCGCCTGATGCGGGAACAGCGGCGGCTGTACGAGGAGGAAGGCATCAACCCCCTGAGCGGCTGCCTGCCCATCCTGCTGCTGGTCGTGCAGATGCCCATCCTGTTCGGCCTCTATTCGGCCCTGGTGGTTCTGGGACCGGAGCTCGACAATGCGTCCTTCTTTTGGATCCCCGACCTGGGCTTCCCTGCATTCACGGGCGGCCTGGGCTGGATCACGACCGCCTTTGCGCAGGGCGACTACGTGCAGCTGCTGGCCTACATGTCGCTGCCGGCCTTCCTGGTGATCACCCAGTTCGTGATGACCAAGATGACCAATCCGGCCATGGGCGGGAGTACAAGCCCCCAGGCCGGAACCATGAAATCCATGGGTACAATCATGACGGTCATGTTCGGCTTTTTCTCACTGCAGGTGCCGGCCGGTCTTTCCCTGTACTGGGTCACCGGCAACATCATCCAGCTGGTTCAGCAATACGTCATGGCGAAGATGCAGGCCAAGCCGGACGCGCCATCCGTCAACACGGGTTCCGGACAGGGCGCAGCCGCGGCAAGTCCGGCCTCCGCCTCCGGCAACCACTCCCATCGGGAGGCCTATCCGCCCGTGGCCGAAGGGGCCGCTTCCACTCCCGCCGGTGCCAACGGGAACCCGGCACGTAAACGACGCAAGAAGCGCAGAAAGAAAAGGGGATAGACAGCAATGAGTGACAGCGGAGAGTTCAGCGGGCGCACCATTGACGACGCCATCGCCGAGGGTCTGCACGTACTGGGCCTAACCCGCGCAGAAGCAGACATCGAGGTGTTGCAGCATCCGCGGCGCAAGTTCCTGGGACGCGTCGACGCGTTGGTCCGGATTAGCCGCCTGGACGACCTGGCCGCGGAACTGGACTTTGAGGACCAGCAGGAAGTTGTCGGCCAGCCCGAACCCGCGGCGGACGACGAATGGAACGACTGGGACTCCGAGGACGAAGAGGAGGAGGAGCCGCCGCTGCGCGAACCGCAGGCGGCGCCCATCGCAACGGAACCGGATGCCGGCACCCGCTCCGACCGCCGTCCGCGGCGCCGACGCAACCGGCGCGGCAAGGGGCGACAACAGTCCCGGGAGCACCGGGCACCGCGCGAATCCGGGAACGATCGCAACCGGCGAACCCTGGATCCGGAAACCCGGAGCCAGCGCAACGCCCGCGAAACGGTGCGCACCGACGACTACGACGAATCCGTGCCGACACCGGCCGGCCAGGAGGAAAACGAGCGCATTGCCATCGAAACCCTCACCCGCATGCTTGAGTACATGGGAGTGGAGGACTTCCAGGTGAAACGAACCTGGACCGCCGATGCCCGCGAGAGCGCCGACCGGTTGACCCTGTTCGTCGAAGGCCAACACCTCGGACGGCTGATCGGCCGCCGCGGTGCCACGTTGCAAAGCATGCACTGGACCCTGGTATCCATGATGCGTCGGCTGACGCGCGATTGTCCGAAGCTGGACTTGGACATCGACAGCTACCAGCTCAAGCAGGATGCCTCGCTTCAGGAACGCGCCCTCAGGACCGCCGACGATGTCGTGCACCGGGGCCGGCCCTGGGAAATGGAACCGATGACCAAGCGCCAGCGCTGGGTCGTGCATGTGGCCCTCAAGGACCACCCGGAGGTCTACACCGAAAGCGAGGGCACGGGACCGGATCGCCGGGTGGTCATCCTGCTCAAGTAGGCGCCAATCGGTCCCGCCGGACACAGCGTTCGATGAGTCGGCCGGCCATGCCCCCGGACAGGCAGGCGCCGCCGCGCCTGTTGCTCGTGGGAAATGTCACCCGCGATCTCGACGAATCCGATCGAAGCCGTTTCATTCACGGCGGTTCCGTCACCTATGCCGCCCATACCAGCCACGCCCTGGGGGTGGCCGCGGAAGCCGTGACCAGGGTCGCACACGACGAGGACCTGTCGGACTTGACGGAACTGGCACACTGGACCGTGCTGCCGTCGCACACGACAACCACCTTCGTCAACCAATACCGCGGCGAGGTGCGCACCCAGTTGTGCTTTGAACCGGCGGCACCGATTGGCGGCCGGGATTTGTCCCCCCGTCAGCGCAGGGCCGAGGCCGTGTTTCTGTGTCCAATCATGCAGGAAATTGCCAGCGACTTGCCGGCTTCGTTTGCCGCCGGCACCCTGAAGGCCGGCGGAGCCCAGGGCTGGCTGCGCCACATCGCACCGGACGGCCGCGTCGAGGCCTGTGTCTGGCCCGAGGCGGACGACAGCCTCTCCCATCTCGACATCCTGATCCTTTCGCGCGAGGATCTGGACCATGATCTGTCGCGCCTTGATCCCCTGTTGGCCCGCGTGCCCGTCGTCCTCCTGTCCAACCACCGGCGAGGCAGCGATCTGTTCATCCGCCGCCACGGACGGGTTGTTCGCCGTCACGTGCCGCCGCGGCCCGCCCGCGAGGTGGATCCGACCGGGGCCGGAGACATCTTCGCCACGGCCTTCCTGATCCGCTACGCGGAAACCGGCGCCTTGTGGAGTTCGGCGCGGTTTGCCAACGCCGCGGCATCCATGGGGGTGGAAGGCGTGGGCGCAAGCCGCATCCCGGACCGCCGGACCGTGCTGGCCTGGCTGGAGGCCAATCCCGCAACGGAACCCGAACAATGATCAGGCATCGGGTGTGCATCACCAACCAAAAGGGCGGCGTCGGCAAAACCACCACGGCCGTCAACCTCGGCAGTTTCCTGGCCCGGCAGAATCTCGCCGTGTTGCTGGTGGACAACGATCCCCAGAGCAACGCCACCAGCAGCCTGGGAACCTCGGCCAAGGACGATGCCGGCGATCTCTACCAGGTCCTGACGGGCCGCACCGACGCCGTGTCGGCCTGCCGGCCCACGATGATCCCCAACCTGGACCTGTTGCCGTCCAACCCCAATCTGGCCGCCCTGGAGTTCGAACTCCGCCATGATGCCGACGCGGAACTGCGCCTGGCACGGGAACTGGCCGGTTGCCAGGCGCGCTACAACTACATCGTGATCGACAACCCCCCCAGTCTGGGACTGCTGGCCATCAGCGGTATGGTGGCCGCCGACCTGCTGGTCGTGCCGGTCCAGTGCGAGTACCTGGCCCTGGAGGGGGTCGCAGCCATTCTCGACTCCGTGCGCAGGGTGCGGCAATCCCTCAATCCCGACTTGTCACTGGCCGGGTTCCTGCTTACACTTTTTGATGCCCGAACCCGCCTGAGCCGCGAAGTGGTGGAGGAGATGCGCCGGCATTTCCCCGAGGACACATACGAAACCGTAATTCCCCGCGCCGTCCGCCTGGCCGAGGCGCCAAGCCACGGCCTGCCCGCGGTCCTCTACGATCCGGTCAGCAGCGGCACGCTGGCCTACCAGCTGTGGACAGCGGAGTTTCGGGCGCGCATTGAGCGTGGTGCCAACACTGCCAACCCGCCGCCAGCACCGGTGCACCCATGACCGAGAGCCAACGTTTCCGCAACACCGGGGCCGGCCTTGGCCGCGGCTTGGATGCCCTTTTCAACCGCTCGGGCGACCGTGACGACGCGGCCCCCGACGAAGTGTCCGTTCAACTGGACGTGCCGGTTACCCGCATCCGCCCCAATCCCGAACAGCCGCGCGTCCGCTTCGACCAGGCGGAACTGAGTGTCCTGGCGAACTCCATCCTCACCCATGGCCTGTTGCAGCCCCTGGTGGTGCGCACGGACCCGGACCGCTGGGGCTGCTACCTGCTCATATCCGGCGAACGCCGGTGGCGGGCGTTGCAACAGGCGGGCCTGAAGACGGCCACGGTGTTGATTCGCACGGCCGACCGCGACGAAGGGATCCTGCTGGCCCTCATCGAAAACCTGCACCGGGAGGACCTGTCGCCCCTGGAACAGGCCGCCGGGTTCAAGCTGCTGGCCGACAAACACGGGCTCTCCCATGCCGACATCGCCGAGCGCATCGGCTTCCACCGCACGCATGTGACCAACACCCTGCGGCTGCTGAACCTGCCGCAACCTGTGCGGGAAGCACTCGAGACCGGAGCGATTTCCGCCGGCCACGGCCGGGCGCTGCTGATGGTAACCGATGCAGAAACGTGCATCCGCGCGCTCCAACAGGTGATGGACGACGATCTCACCGTGCGCGAGACGGAAAACCTGTGCCGAGCCTTGACACAACCGGAGGCGCCGTCCGTCGAGGAACCCCAGGACGTTGAGCCCCGGCCGGACAAGGAGGTCCTTGCGGAAGTTCGCCGCCTCGAGCGCGGGCTCCAGGAACGCTTCGGCACCCGGGTTGCCATCAAGCGCTCGCCCACGGGCCGGGGCCGCCTCACCTTCAGCTTCTACAGCGATGCCGACCTCAACCACCTGCTGGCACTGCTCGGCGGTGACGAATTCTGACGACCCGGCCGGGCTAGACGGCGTCGATATGCGGTTCGCCTTCCCGCAGTCCGGCCGGCGATACCCGAATGAACGCCGCGTTCTCCTGAAACTCGCGGATGTTTTCGGCATTGAGGTAGCTGAAGGAACTCTTCACGCCGCCCATCAGGTTGCCGATGATTTTGCCCACCAGGCCCTTGTAGGGCACGGTGCTCTCAACCCCCTCGGGCGAACGCATTTCGAAGTACTCCTCGTCCAGCTGCTCGCGCAGGCGTTCGGCCCTTTCCTCCACCGCTTCCCGGGACGCCATGCCGCGGATGCGCTTGACCAGACCGTGGCTGGACTGCTCCACGTCACCCGGACTTTCCTTGGTGCCGGCCAACAGGCTGCCCAGCATCACGGTGTCGGCCCCGGTGGCCAGTGCCTTGGCAATGTCGCCGGCGGTCCGAATGCCGCCGTCGGCGATGATGGGTATATCAATGCCGCTGTGGAAGACGTTGTGCAGGGCCGTCAGCTGGGGTACGCCGACACCCGTGACCTGACGGGTGATGCAGACGCCGCCGGGGCCGACCCCCACCTTGACGGCATCGGCACCGGCATCGGCCAAGTCCAGGGCGCCCTCGGCCGTGGCCACGTTGCCGGCAACCAGATCCACCTCGGGAAAGCGATCCTTGCACTGTTGCACGCCCGCGATGGCATGTTCCGAATGACCGTGCGCGATGTCGAGCACAATCACATCGGTACCGGCCTGCACGCAGGCCTCCATGCGCGCCAGCATGTCCCGATCGGTTCCGATCGCAGCGCCCACCAGCAGGTCCGGTCCGGTATCCTTGACCCGGGCGATTTCATCGGCCTGATGTTTGGAGGTCATGAAGCGGTGGATGATGCCAATCCCTCCCATCTCCGCCATGGCGCGCGCCATGTCACTTTCGCAGACCGTGTCCATGTTGGCGGCCACCACCGGCAACCCTATGTCCCGGTTCCGGGTCAAACGGGTGCTGAGATCCACGTCCAGCCGGGAGCGAATGCGCGATCGGCGCGGGATCAGCAGGACGTCGTCGTAGGTCAGGCCGAAGGGAATGAGCTCAAGGTTCATGGCACGGCCCCGGTATCCGGGGCTCCTGTTGGATGCGACAGCGCAACCTGCCATTATAAGGGAACTGTCCGGGCAGGACCGCAGATACCGCCGACAGAATTCATCGCGGCCCCAACCACGGGACAACGGCCTGGCACCCACCACACCGATGCCCGTCGCACAGCACCTTGATTCGTATTACATCGGATGCCAACGGGGAGCAACATCATGGCGGATCTAAGAATCGGCGTGATTGGAGCCGGAGGCCGAGGCGGCCTGGCGGCCCACGCCCACAAACCGGGCCACGGAGCGCGCATCACGGCCGTATGCGACATCCGCACCGAGGTTCTGCAGGATTGTCGGGCCGCATACGGTGAGGACATTCTGACAACGGACAGTCCCGACGTTTTGTTGGGACAGGACCTGGATGCCGTGTTCGTCTGCTCGCCGGACTACCTGCACCGCAGCCATGCCGGGGCCGCGCTGGAGGCGGGCGTGGCGGTCTATCTGGAAAAACCCATGGGCATCACCATCTCCGAGTGCGACGAAATCCTCCGGCTGGCGGCACACGGGCGGACGAAACTGTACCTGGGCCACAACATGCGGCACATGGACTTCGTGGTCACGATGAAGAAACTGATCGCCGATGGCGCCATCGGCGAAGTGCAGACAGCCTGGTGCCGCCACTTCGTCGGACACGGCGGCGATTTCTACTTCAAGGACTGGCACGCGGACCGGCGCTTGTCCACGGGCATGCTGCTGCAGAAGGCCACCCACGACATCGACGTTCTGCATTGGCTGTGTTCCGGCTACAGCCGCCGCGTGCACGCGATGGGCACGCTGGCGGTCTACGGCCGGGTCGGCAACCGCCTGTCGGAACCGGGGCCGCGGCCCCGGCACAGCCTGGACCACTGGCCGCCGCTGGCCCAGACCGGACTGCATCCGATTGTGGACATCGAAGACATCAGCATGATGCAGATGGAGCTGGACAACGGAGTCCTGGCCTGCTACCAGCAATGCCACTTCACGCCCGACTACTGGCGGAACTACACGGTGATCGGAACCGAAGGCCGCATTGAGAACTTCGGCAACGGCGAAGAGGGTACCGTGATCAAGATTTGGAACCGGAGACGGAGTGGATACGATGCCGCCGGCGACATCGAAATTCCCATGCAACCGCTGTCCGGCGGACACGGCGGAGCCGACCCGCGCATCGTTGACGAATTCCTGGGCTTCGTCCGCGGCGAGACGGTCCCGCGGACATCGCCCGTGGAAGCCCGCCACAGCGTGGCCGCCGGCTGCTGTGCAACCGATTCCCTGAGACACGGAGGCATACCCGTCGATGTGCCGGATGTGGCCCCGGACATCGCCGAATTCTTCGCACCAACCATCTGAACCGCTCCCCCGGCCCCGCGTCCATTCGTCCGCGCCGGGTCGCGGCATCCCATGGCCTGCCGCGCTTTGCGGGTAGGTACCCCCGGTTCCCAAACAAACTACAATAGGCGTCCCATCCGTGCTTGGGTCCCGCATCCCTTGGCCTTCCGAACCATCATGCCCAACGGCCGATCCAAGTCCGCACCGGCCCACGGCCACACCATCGAGCAGGAACTGGCATTCGTGCGTGCCGGCCTGGATTGGGAATTGGAGTCAATCGACGCCGGTCTTCACTATCTATTGCCGAAACCCTTGCGGCTCCGTGGCAAATTGGTTTGTGCCCCGGTGATCCTGGCCATCGGGCTGCCGCATCCGGACTGTCGCCGGGCACTTGTCAACCGCTGTCAACTCGCCGTCGCCCTGGAACTGCTCGGATTTGCCCTGGAAGTCCATCATCAGCTGCTGGATCCGCAGGCGGACCTGGATTCACTGGAGCAGACGGCCATCCTGGCAGGGGACTACTACTTTGCACGGTCGGCCCAACTCGTAACGCAAATGCGCAATCCGCAGTTGCTCGATGCCTTTGCCGAAGTTCTCAAGCAGGCCAGCGAACAGCACCTGGCCCACATGGCCGAGTCCCGCATCCCCGGGTTCGAAACGGCCCGCGTGCTTGGCTATCACGGCATTTTGTGCGGCACATGGCTGCGACCGGAACTGAACCTTGAAGGCCTGGCCATCGCGGAGGCGTGGCTGGCAACCTTGGCGGCCAAGGACTCGGAACCGTACAGTCGCACTGGTCCCCACGCCTTGGAGGACATCGTGCCGGACCAACAACGGGAACGGTGGCGGTTCGCCACAGCCATGCGGTAGCGCAACGACAGTTCAAAGGGGGACATGCCGAGCCTGCGGCAGGAGTCGGGCGGTCCTGCTCCGGGCGGATGTCGACCAAGGTGAAGACTGTGCCCCGCACGGGCACCCGGACCGGACAACCGCGCCCCATTCCCGGTGGCTTGAACATGGAAGCACCCCTACCCCTCTCCATCGTCCGCCGACCTGTCCGTGGTTCCGACACGATTTGCCGGGCGACGATTAACCAATCCCTAATGTAACCGGGGTTGGTTTCGATCTACACTGTCCACACGACTACACCCCCCTGAGGGAAAGGGGCTGCCATGCTCATCCCGTCCTTCGACAACACCTTTGAGTTCACTCTGGACGATATCCGGGAACGCCTGCAAACGGACCGTGACTTCGCACGGATCGCCTCCCTGCAGACCGCGGAAGCCGGTACCGTCGTGGCCAACTCGGCCCGTCCGTTGCAAAACTACACCGTGATTCTGGATGGCTCCCTGCACGCGGAAGCCAACGATGCCCCCGGGGCATTCTCATCCAAGGATCGCCAACGATTGTTTGTCCTGCCATTCACCCCCGGTGCGGTTCTCGGGCCGGGCCTGTTCGAGGGCTGGGACAATTACCGGTTGCGGGCGGCCACGCGGGTCACGGTCTGTGCACTGGCCTCCGACCTGAACCTGATCAGCGAACTGTGTCCCGAAGTTCTGGAATCCATTTTGGACAGCCAAATCCGCTTTCAGCAGGACCTCTACACGGAACAACTCGAATCCCACGACACCATCCGGACGCGGCTGGCACGCCTGCTGCTGCGGTTGTCCGACAACGGCCGGGCCTCCATCGAGACGACCCACTCGGACCTCGCACAGCGTCTAGGCACCTATCGGGAGACTGTGTCAAACCAGTTGGCCAGCCTCAAGGCAATGGGCCTAATCCACTCCCGCTACAAGGAAATCGAGGTGTTGCACACCGACGGCCTGATGGCCTTGTCGGAGAACTGGGACATCCTGGAAGACCTTGCCTGAGCCTCTCTGCGGCCCTGCGGTCTCAATTTTCAAGACAGTTGCGCACCGACACATTCCATTAGGTCGGTGACGCGGTTGGCGGCATCCTCAACGAAGCTCCACGCCCAGGCCCTAGGGCCTGGGCGGCGAACATGGTCAGTCCCTGATAGCCAGTGACATCTGTTCGTCTGTTCGTAGTGGGTGACGTGCTTCAACCAGACGATGCCCCGCTCCACTCCGACGGATCTACCCTGCCCCTGCGCCGACCACACACTGCCGCCAGGGCTCTCCTCCTGGTACCACTTCATCCACAGCTGGACCGGACACCGATGGCCCTACAAGGTCGTAGTTGTGGACTTTCAGCCGAACTCTGGCGGCGGCTGATCTCGGAAGGTTGGCCCAAAAATGTGGCATAGCAATTCATCACCGCAAGGGCCCAGACAGTTTGCCAGGAACTGGTGGATGCCCATGGGACATGCTTTGTTATTTTCGATCGCCCTGCCGGGAGCCCTGTTACTCCCCTCCAGCATGGCCTTTGTCCGCGCAGGGGGTAGTGTATTCAACACCGTCATGTCAATTGCCTTCAGCTATCCCATCTTGGTGGTACTGTGGGGCTTCTGGCGTGCGCACAATGTCGTGGGGTGGTCGGTATGGGGCATTGTGGGTGTCCATTTGCTGTTCTTGTCACTCTATGCGAGGGTCAGTCCTGAGGCCCAGGCAATGCCTTTCGGCTTTTTCGCCCCCTTCAGCTTGGAACCGGGGGCATCATCCTTCTATGGAATGGCCGGGGGACTTCTTTTCCTGCTTTTGGTCTTTTGGATGTGGGAACGCCAGTTGCCCGGACGAAGAGCAGAAAATACCGGAGCTTCCACTCCATCGGACAGTCACCGTGTCCTGCGGTATTTATTGCTTGCGGGCACGGTTGTGTCAGTGTTGTTGGGATTGAGCGTTCTCGGCTTGGTACTGCTTTGGGAACAATCCCATGGACAAGTGGTATCGGAGCATTTTCGGATATCACCGCCTGGGTTGGATGCCTTGGTGGCACACCACCGCTTGGCTCCCATGGAGACATTTCACATTCTGTCACTGACCCTGTTGGCCGCCTGGCAGCTTTTGGGTCTATGGTGGCGGCGGAGTGAGATTGCCGCAGCGGGTTGTTGGCTACTGCTGCCGAACCAAATTCTCACGATAGCTTGGCCGTCCTGGCAACCATTGCTGATCTCAGGGACACTGCTGGTTGTGGTCCTCAGTGTCCTGGTGCAGTGGCACTATGGCTTCCCTGCGGTCCTGTGGCGAAACCGGCGGGAAAAGTGGGATTGGCAAACAGGAGCGTAGCCGATGTACCCTTGCCCATGTTGCAGTTGTACATGGTCCGGCACTGTAAGTCTCGTCTCCGTCCTTTCGAAATTCTCCCGATGTCCAACTCGGCCCTCTGACGCTGGTCACTGTGCGCGGCTGGCAGGCCTACGCTGGCACAGTGAGCACCCCTTCGAGGCAGCCATGCAGGAGATAGAGTTGGATGACTATTGGGTGCGTAGTACCGTCTGCTGGTACCGGAACATAACGCTGGCGCTGTGATCCGTTGTGCCGCTGGCTGGGGCTGAAGCCTGTCGGATCGACCCCTGCTGCAGGTGCCGCACGCAATGCAGTGAATTCGTGCTTGGTTACACTACCGCCCCCGTGGGTGACGCAATGCTGCCACGATCGCAGGGCAGTACCTCAAACTGCATCAAGTACAACTGTATATTAGTCGGCGCGGACAACTGTTTCCGGATCCAGTGGCCGGCTCGTGCCGGCCTCCAATTCCATCGGTGAGGCCTTGCGAGCCAGGATTTTGGTGATGCGGTTGTTGGCATCCATCTCCACAATCTGCAGGAACCAGGCACCTTGCCCAATCCAGTCCCCGCGCACCGGGTTTTGACCCAGCCGGGTGAACACCAGGCCTCCGACCGAGTTGACACGGGAATCATCCGGCACCTCCAGATCCAGGTGTTCGTCCGCCGTGTCCAGCGGACACCGCGCGTGCAGCTCGAAGGTCCCGTCCCCCAGATCCCTGATGGGATGTGCCTCGCCGGCATCGAACTCGTCGCGGATTTCACCGAATATCTCCTCCACCAGGTCCTCAATCGTGACAAGGCCGGCGGTGCCGCCGTACTCGTCCACCACAATCGCCAGGTGAATCTCCCGCTCCTGAAACTCCCGCAGCAGGGTGGGCAGCTTCTTTGAGGGGGGAATCTGGTAGGCCGGCCGCGTATAGAAGGACAGCGGATCAGCCAGCCTGTCCTCCCGATACTTGGCGATGAAGTCCTTGGCGTAGAACACGCCCACCACTTTGTCGATCGACCCTTCAAAGACCGGCACGCGACTGTGCCCGGTATCAACCACCACGTCCAGGGCCTCCTGCAGCGTTGCCTCCATGGATACGGCCTTGATGTCCACGCGGGGAACCATGACCTCGGAGGCGTTGGTGGTCCGCAGGTTCATGACCCGCGCCATCATCTGCTGCTCCGACTCTTCAATGTCCTGCAGTTCGTCGTTGAGGCCAATCAGAAAACGCAGGCCCTCCTCGGTCAACGACAAGGCTTCCTCCTGGGAGGATTGCTGCCGACGGCCCACAATCAGGTTGGACAGCCAGTCCAAGGACACCGAAACCGGTGCCATGGCCACCGTCAGCCAACGCGCCAACGCAGCCAGCCTCAAGGCCCGGACTTCCGCATTGCGCATGGCCCAGGACCGGCCAACCACCCAGGTGATCGCCAACAACAGCAGCGTGCCAATCCCCAAGGCCAACTTGGAAATCAAATCCAGGCCGGAACCGGACCACATCAGGGTCAGTGCGGCGCCAATGCCCGTCACCAACAGCAACCTGACCAGCAGAAATGCATACAGAAACCTGGCCGGCGTGTCCAGCAGGGCTTCCAGCTGCCGATGCGCTGCCGAATCGGGCCCACCGGCCAACGTCTCAACTTCCCTGCGGTTGGCGGTGGCAAGGGCCGCTTCCGTCGCGCTCAGCAACGACCACAGACCAACGGCAACCAACACGGCCGGATACAGCCAGAACATCGCGGTCACGACGGAGGCTCCTCGCGGTTGGCCTCTTGCGGCCGAGGTCCATCGCCCACGGAACGCCGGGGTTTCGCCGGCACGCCGTACGCAAGGATCTCCGCCGGCAGATCCCTGGTCACAACTGCACCGGCACCGGTCATGGCTCCCCGGGACACGCGCACCGGTGCCACCAGTGTGGTGCCGCTGCCCAGAAACACGCCGTCCTCGATCACGGTCCTGTGTTTCGCCCGGCCATCGAAATTACAGGTGATGGTTCCCGCGCCGACATTGACGCCGTCGCCCACATCACTGTCGCCGACGTAGCTGAAGTGCCCCATGTGGATGTCCGAACCCAGTGAACTGTTCTTGATCTCGCCGAAACTGCCCATGTGCAAATGGGAACCGGTGCGCGTACCGCGGCGAATGCGGGCAAAGGGGCCGATCATGCACTCCCGGCCAATGTCCGCCCCTTCCACCACCGAGTGCCGCACCTCCGACCCCTCGCCCACCCGGGTGTGGTCCAGTTCGGTATGGGGGCCAATCGTGCACCCCTCCCCGATGTCGGTATGGCCGGTCAGCAACGTACCCGGCAGAATCACGGTGTCGCGGCCAATGCAAACATCGGCATCTATGTAGGTGTGGTCCGGATCGACGAGTGTGACGCCCCTGTGCATGTGCCCGCGGTTGATGCGTTGCCGCATGAGATGCGCCACCCTGGCCAGCTGTACGCGATCGTTGACTCCCCATACATCGTCCGGGTCCGCCGATACCGCCTGCACGGACAGACCGTCCCTGACCGCCATTCCCACCAAATCCGTCAGATAGCGCTCCCCGTTGGCCTGGACCGGAAGAGCGTCCGCCCGCGCGAACAACCACTGTGTGGGAAACGCGTAGACACCCGCGTTCAACTCCGTGACTTCAAGCTGGGCAGGTGTGCAGTCCCGTTCCTCCACCACCTCCTGCACGACCCCGGTGGCATCCCGGAGGATGCGGCCAAAGCCGTGGGCCTCGGCGCGACCCACCGATGCGAACGCCAAGCCGCGGCCGGAACCGGAGCGTTGCCGATCCACCAGCCTGCGGAGCAGACTGCTTCGGAGCAGGGGCATGTCGCCGTACAGCACCAGGGTGGTGTCGGTGTCGGCGGGCACCAACGCCCGGGCATGTCGCACGGCATCGCCGGTACCCAAAGCCGCGGGTTGGACACAGGTGTCGGCGACATCACCACAAGCCGCCCACAGATCATCGGCATCCGGTGCCGTCACCACGACGGGTCTTCCCTCGCACAAGGGCTCGGCCGCCGCCAGCACCCAGGCCAGCATGGTGCGGCCGCACACCGGATGCAGCGGCTTGGCCAGACGCGACCGCATGCGCGTGCCACCGCCCGCCGCCAAAATCACGACGGCGGGGGACATGCCGCCACCTCCGGACGCGCACAAGCAGCACCGTTGCCGGTGCGCCGTTTGCGTATACGGTCGGACTGGTCTAAGTCAGGGGGAGGTTGGTCGTCCATGGGACCCGCCGTGCGCGCATCGGGCCGCCGTTCGGCGGCCGCGCCGGCAGTGTTTCAGAGCCATCCTCGCATGGCGTGGGGAGGGCGGCAGCCGGGACATATCGAGGGTTTTGTTGGCAACGGCCTACTCTTGCACACAGTCACCCATGCACTACCATCGGCGCTGGCGGGCTTAACTGCCGGGTTCGAGATGGTACCGGGTGTACCCCCGCCGCTCTAGTCACCAACAAAACGCTCGATATGCTCTCCCTGGCATTCCAACCCGGGGCAGAACGGCAACTGATCAGGATATGAGCATCGTCCGGGTTCCAGACGAAACAAAAAACGATTAAGCCCTCGTGCGTTAGTACAGGTTAGCTGAAGACATCTCTGCCCTTACACGCCCTGCCTATCAAACTGGTCGTCTTCCAGCGCACTTACCTAGGTTTGACCCTAGCGAGGGAACTCATCTTGGAGCTGGCTTCCCACTTAGATGCTTTCAGCGGTTATCCATCCCGGACGTAGCTACCCAGCCATGCCGTTGGCACGACAACTGGAACACCATTGGTCCGTCCACCCCGGTCCTCTCGTACTAGGGGCAGCTCTCCTCAATTCCCTTACGCCCACAGCGGATAGAGACCGACCTGTTTCACAACGGTCTGAACCCAGCTCGCGTGCCACTTTAATGGGTGGACGACCCAACCCTTGGGACATGCTCCTGCCCCAGGATGTGACGAGCCGACATCGAGGTGCCGAACCTCCCCGTCTATGTGAACTATTGGGGGAGACTAGCCTGTTATCCCCGGGGTAGCTTTTATCCGTTAAGTTCCGGCCCTTCCACTTGGAACCGAAAGCTCACTAACGCCGACTTTCGTCTCTGTTCGACTTGTAGGTCTCACAGTCAAGCTCCCTTATGCGTTTGCACTCTTCGACTGGTTTCCATTCAGCCTGAGGGAACCTTTGCGCGCCTCCGTTACTCTTTGGGAGGCGACCGCCCCAGTCAAACTACCCACCAGACACTGTCCCCTAACCGGATAACGGTCAAGGTTAGAGCCAAGACATAGCCAGGGTGGTATTTCACCGGCGACTCCCCCGATCCTGACGAACCAGGTTCACAGTCTCCCACCTATCCTACACAGACTAAGCCCTAACCCAATGTCAAGCTGTAGTAAAGCTCCACGGGGTCTTTTTGTCCTGCTGCGGGAAAGGAGCATCTTCACTCCTAGTTCAGTTTCACCGGGTCCTCCGTTGAGACAGTGCCCCATTCGTTACGCCTTTCGTGCGGGTCGGAACTTACCCGACAAGGAATTTCGCTACCTTAGGACCATTATAGTTATGGCCGCCGTTCACCGGGGCTTCAGTTCAGGGCTCTCACCCCTCCCCTTAACCTTCCGGCACTGGGCAGGCGTCAGCCTGTATACATCGTCTTGCGACTTCGCACAGACCTGTGTTTTTGGTAAACAGTCGACAGGGCCGTTTCTCTGCGGCCTCTTCAAGCTCACGAGCGCGAGGCCCGATCACCTTACCGAGGCATTCCTTCTCCCGAAGTTACGGAATCATTTTGCCGAGTTCCTTAACGAAGGTTATCCCGTTCCCCTTGGTATTCTCTACCTGTCCACCTGTGTCGGTTTGCGGTACGGTCGCGCAGGTCTCACTAGAGGATTTTCTAGGCAGCCAAGGATCAATCGCTTCGCCCCTTGCGGGCTCGCCGTCACCTCTCAGCTCCGCGGGTCTTTATAACCCCCGCATCAACGCCTACGGGCTTGGAGCAGCTATTCCAGCAGCTGTCCGATCTACCTTTCTGCGTCCCCCCATTGCTCAAACAAACCTTACGCGGTACAGGAATATTAACCTGTTGTCCATCGACTACGCCCTTCGGCCTCGCCTTAGGACCGACTAACCCGACGCGGACTGACCTTCCGTCGGAAACCTTGGACATCCGGGGATCGCGGTTCTCACGCGATTTCTGCTACTCGTGCCAACATTCTCACTTCTGTCCGCTCCACGCCTCCTTGCGGTAACGCTTCGGTGCGGACAGAACGCTCGCCTACCATCCTTGCGGATCCGTGGTTTCGGTGGACAGCTTAGCCCCGTTACATCTTCGGCGCGAAGTCACTTGACCAGTGAGCTGTTACGCACTCTTTCAAGGATGGCTGCCTCTAAGCCAACCTCCTGGCTGTCTCGGTAACTTCACATCCTTTCCCACTTAGCTGTCACTTGAGGACCTTAACCGACGGTCTGGGCTGTTTCCCTTTCGACTACGAAACTCATCTCCCGCAGTCCAACTGCCGTCCTCGAGTACCGGTATTCGGAGTTTGGTTGAGTTCGGTAGGCGATCTGCCCCCTACCTCATCCAGTGCTCTACCCCCGGTACACGAACAGTACGACGCTAGTCCTAAAACTATTTCGGCGAGAACCAGCTATCTCCAGGTTCGTTTGGCATTTCACCCCTATCCACAGCTCATCCGAGCATTTTGCAACATACAACGGTTCGGTCCTCCACGAGACATTACTCCCGCTTCAACCTGGCCATGGATAGCTCACCTGGTTTCGGGTCTAATCCCTGCAACTGTGGCGCCCTGTTAAGACTCGCTTTCGCTCCGGCTCCGGCTGTGACTGCCTTAACCTCGCTACAGAAATTAACTCGTTGGCTCATTCTCCAAAAGGCACGCCATCACCCGACCACCTTTCGCTTGCGCTACGGGCGGTATCAGGCTCTGACTGATTGTAAGCATACGGTTTCAGGTACTATTTCACTCCCCATTAGGGGTACTTTTCACCTTTCCCTCACGGTACTTGTACACTATCGGTCATCAGAAGTATTTAGCCTTGGAAAGTGGTCTTCCCGGATTCACGCAGGATTGCACGTGTCCCGCGTTACTCAGGTGCCTGGCCGGAACCGGGTTCGGTTTCGTGTACGGGACTTTCACCCTCTCTGGTCCGCCTTTCCAGTGCGGTTCCACTACCTATCGGCCCCACAACGCCAGGTCCTACAACCCCGGCGGCACCGAAGCGCCACCGGTTTGGGCTCCTCCGCGTTCGTTCGCCACTACTAACGGAATAATCTCTTTTCCTCCGGGTACTTAGATGTTTCAGTTCCCCGGGTTCCCTGCTCTGCGCCTATGTGTTCAGCGCAGGCGGCACCGGCTTTCATCGGTGCAGGTTTCCCCATTCGGAGATCTGCGGATCAAAGGCCTAGCACGCCTACCCGCAGCTTATCGCAGTGCTACACGTCCTTCATCGGCTTCTGATGCCCAAGGCATCCCCCGTATGCTCTTAGTAGCTTAATCTTTTCGGTTTCATCTGTCACTATTCGTCAGATGCTCATATCCTGATCAGTTGTTAATCTGCCGGGACTGCGCCCGCGGCCCGCCCAGTGGCGACGCCGCCGTGGGTCTGAGTGGACTCGAACCACTGACCCCAGCGTTATCAGCACTGTGCTCTAACCGGCTGAGCTACAGACCCTTCCAGAGGCAGACAACCTCTGAAGAGTGGCAAGACGGAATTGGGTTTACGTTACGAGTTGGATTCGGGGGCGGGGGCCACCGCATCCGCGGCGCCGGCCGACCCTGTCGATCCGAAAGGAGGTGATCCAGCCACACCTTCCGGTACGGCTACCTTGTTACGACTTAGTCCCAGTCATCGATCCCACCCTCGACAGCTCCTTCCTTGCGGTTAGGTCACCGGCTTCAGGTGTTACCAACTTCCATGACTTGACGGGCGGTGTGTACAAGACCCGGGAACGGTATTCAACGCAGTATGGCTGACCTGCGTTTACTAGCAACTCCGACTTCATGGAGGCGAGTTGCAGCCTCCAATCCGAACTACGAACCGTTTTGGTGGGATTTGCTCCAGATTGCTCTTTGGCTGCCCATTGTACGGCCCATTGTAGCGTGTTAGTAGCCCTGGATATAAGGGTCATGCTGACTTGACATCGTCCTCACCTTCCTCCGGTGTATAACCGGCAGTCTCGCTAGACACTTGTAACTAACGACGAGGGTTGCGCTCGTTGCGGGACTTAACCCAACATCTCACGACACGAGCTGACGACAGCCATGCAACACCTGTGTACGCTCCCCGAAGGGTCGTTCGGCTTTCGCTTCACTACTACGTACATGTCAAACCCAGGTAAGGTTCTTCGCGTTACATCGAATTAAACAACACGCTCCGCTGCTTGTGCGGGTCCCCGTCAATTCCTTTGAGTTTTAGCCTTGCGGCCGTAGTCCCCAGGCGGAGTACTTATCGCGTTAGCTTCGGCACAGACCACGGTTGTCGCCTACACCTAGTACTCATCGTTTACAGCGTGGACTACCGGGGTATCTAATCCCGTTCGCTCCCCACGCTTTCGCTCATGAACGTCAGGTCAGTGCCAGGGCGCCGCTTTCGCCACTGGTGTTCCTCTCGATATCTACGTATTCCACCACTCCACCGAGAATTCCGCACCCCTCTCACTGCCTCTAGCAGCACAGTATCCGACGACCCCTCCTGGTTAAGCCAGGAGATTTCACGCCGGACTTGAGCTGCCGTCTGCGAGCCCTTTACGCCCAGTAAATCCGGATAACGCTTGTCACCTAGGTGTTACCGCGGCTGCTGGCACCTAGTTAGCCGTGACTTATTCGTGAGGTACTGTCCTTGTCTCATCCCTCACAAAAGGAGTTTACAACCGAAGCCTTCTTCCTCCACGCGGCGTTGCTGGATCAGGCTTGCGCCCATTGTCCAATATTCCTTGCTGCTGCCCCCCGTAGGAGTCTGGGCCGTATCTCAGTCCCAGTGTGGCTGATCGTCCTCTCAGACCAGCTATCGATCGTCGCCTTGGTAGGCCGTTACCCCACCAACTAGCTAATCGACCGCGAGCCCCTCCCAAGGCGCCGGAGCTATACCTGTACGCAACCAGTACGCACAGGACTACGGGGTATTAGCCGTGGTTTCCCACGGTTGTCCCCCACCTCGGGGCAGGTCACTCACGTGTTACTCACCCGTTCGCCACTCTCCAGGTCGGACCGAAGTCCTTCCCTTCTCGTTCGACTTGCATGCATAAAGCACGCCGCCAGCGTTCATCCTGAGCCAGGATCAAACTCTCCGTAGAAGAGTTGTCCTGTCCAATTCAAGTGATTGACAGGAATGGTTTTCCATTCACTTCCGTCTTACCACTCTTCAGCTGTTAATCTGCCGAGCCTCCCCGCGGCCCCGGGCCGCGTTCGCAGAGGGCAGGAAGGGAACGATACCAGACCCCCGCCGGACTGTCAAATTCGGATCGTGGCGATTCGCGCAGGCCAGGCGCCGGAGGCGCCCAACCCTACGGGGCCGCGAAGGGGGCCGCGGCCTGTCCGGCCACCCGCATCCTGAGATACTGGTGCTCCCAGGGGGATTCCCGCAGGCGCGTGGGACCGTTGCGGATATCGTGGGCAATGCCGGCCCGTTCCGGGAAGTGGCTGTAGATCATGAGGCGCCGCGGCCGACCGGAGGCGTTCGCCACCGAGTTGTGAATGAGCAGCGCATGGAACAGGAGCACGGAACCGGCCGGGGCCAGGACATCCTGGCCGCCGTTGAAGTCCACCAGCTCGGGCCGGACCTGCAGGCCGTTGTCCATCTGGTAGTGCTCCAGATGCTCCTTGTGGGTGCCGGGCCACACCCGGATCGGACCGCTGTCGGCCGTGCACGCGTCCATCGTGATGGCCGAGGACAGGATGGCCTGCGGATAGTTCTGGGCCCGGTAGTAGGCCCAGTCGCTGTGCACCGGGAAGCGATCGTCGGCCTCGCGGGCCGTCATGTTCGGCGGCGGCGCCGGCAGCGGCTGCTTGTAGTTGAGCTTCTCCTCCATCAGGATGGGTTCGTCGTCCATGAGTTGCCGCATGGGATCGAGCAGGCGCGGATCCTCGGACACGGTGGACAGATACGCCGACAAATCGTTGATGGGTTGGATCTTGCGCACCGTCCAGGTGCCGTCGCGCTGTCGGATGTCCAGCCGCCGGCTGCGCCGCTCGTTGTGGATGGAGGAGTTGATGATCAGTTCGAGAATGTAGTCGGCTTCGGCCCGCATGCGGCCGACTTCGTCGTCATTGAACACAGCGGGCAGAACCAGAAAGCCCTGCTCATCGAACTCGTCCAGTTGAACCTGGGACAGGCGCGTTTCCATCGGTGAATTCTCCTTGGTCAAAGTGGCGACCTTGCCTTGGCTCGGAACCGGGAACAGAAGGCCGATTATACCCGCCGGGTCCAAGCCGGAAACACCTGTGGGACAAGGAGAGGTTATGCATACGGAAATCACCCAGGCCCAGATTGACGCCTATCAAACCCATGGCTTTGTGGTCATGGATGAATTCCTGACCCCCGAGGAGCTGGAGACCTGGCGCGACACCGTCGACCAGGCCGTGCGCGCACGCAAGGGCCGGAAACTGGTGGTCGAAGGCGCCGTGGACGACGATCGCTGGAAAGACCGCGGTTCCTTCTACGACTACGTCTTTGTGCAGCGCCTCAATTTGTGGAAGGACAATCCGGCGGTGAAGGAACTCATCCTGGATCCCCGCATTGGCCGGATGGCCACCGAGCTGGCCCAGACGGACGGCATGCGCGTGTGGCACGACCAGGCCCTGATCAAGCAACCCTGGGCCAACGCCACGGCCTGGCATCACGACAACCCGAAGTGGTCCTTCTACTCCCCGGATGCGATCAGCATCTGGATCGCGTTGGACGACGCCACCGCCCACAACGGCTGTCTCTATTTCCTGGCCGGGTCCCACAGGCAGACCACCTATGTCAACGTGCCGATCGCCGAGAACATGTCGGACCTCTTTCGGGAGTATCCCGACTTTGTGAACATGGAGTCCATCGCGGCGCCCATGAAGGCGGGTTCCTGCTCCTTCCACAACGGCTTGCTGGCCCACGGGGCCGGCGCCAACATGACGGCCGGCTGGCGCCGGGCCATGACCTGTGCCTTCATGCCCTATGGCAGCACCTTCAACGGGATTCAGAACATCCTGACCGACGAACAGGTCGCCGCGTATGACATCGGGGACGAATTGAACGACGACCACCAGAACCCGGTGGTGTACCACAAGAACGAAGCCCTGATTACCGTGTAGGAATTCGGGCTTGAACCCGGCACACCAACTCATTAGAACCGGGACTGGTAGGCCGATTATGCCCAACGGTCCGGGGCGGACAGCTACCCGTCGGGAGCCGCTTCCTCCTCCAGCAGGACCAGCATCACGTGGTTGATCTCGACGCGGTCCCCATCGGCCACCGCGACCTGGCCCACCACGCCGGCCCGCGGCGCGGTGATGTCGTTCTCCATCTTCATCGCCTCGAGCACGACCAGGGTCTGGCCGGCCTCAACCGTGTCGCCGTCCGCGACGGCCACCGACACGACCAGGCCGGAAATCGGTGCCGGAACCGGCAGGTCGCCGCCCGCGGTCTCGGCGGAACCGCGGCCCTTCATGAGGATTCTGGTCGGCTCGTCCTGCACCTCGGCGCGCAGGACCTGGCCACCCACGGTCACGTCGCAGCCTGACACATCACTGCTCACCAGCACCTCGTGGCTGGAGCCGTCCAGCAGCACGCTGTACAGTTCGGGAATACCGCTTTGGGTCAGGTCGACGGACACCGGTTCGCCATTGACCAGGACGGCATCCTCCTCGATGTCCACCACCCAGGCCTCACCGTCGACCTGAACGAAGTACCTCACGAGAGAGCCCGCGTTGCGCGAATGCGGCCGGTGCGCCGCCACCGGTCGCGGCGACTTTGGTCGTCCCCGCGGGACCGCATGTGCACCGCCTGTCTCTGTTCGGCGTGGATCACCATGGCAGCCGTGACCGCCGCCACGCGGGCATTCTGCTGCCGCTCCTCCGCGTCGTCCTGCAGCCGGCGCCGATCGATGAAGCCGGTGTCGAAGTGGCCCATCATGAATTCCGTGCTCTTCATGACCGAAAGGTGAAAGGGAATCGACGTCTTGATGCCGGCGATGCGGTATTCGCTCAGGGCCCGCCGCATGCGCATGATGGCTTCGGCCCGGGTTTCGCCCCACACGACGAGCTTGGCCACCATGGGGTCGTAGTAGAGGTCGACGGGGCAGCCGCGGTAGAGGCTGCTCTCAACGCGCACGCCGGGTCCCGTAGGCTCCTGCACAAAGCTCACGACCCCGCTGTTGGGTAGGAAATTGCGGAAGGGATCCTCGGCCGTGATGCGGCACTCGATGGCCCACCCGCTTGGGTGGATGTCGGACTGGCGGTGGCGCAGGTGGCGGCCGTCGGCAATGGCGAACTGCTCCCGTACGATGTCGACTCCGGTCACCAGTTCCGTCACCGGATGTTCCACCTGCAGACGGGTGTTCATCTCCAGGAAGTAAAACTCGGCACTCGTGCCGTCGAACAGGAACTCCACGGTGCCGGCATTGCGGTAGCCGACCGATTCCGCGGCCTGGATGGCGGCCCGCCCCATGGCTTCCCGCAACTCGGGACTGCTGACCACGCTGGGTGCTTCCTCAATCAGTTTCTGGTGCCGACGCTGGATGCTGCACTCGCGCTCGCCCAAGTGGATCGTGTTGCCGAACCGGTCTGCCAGAATCTGGATCTCGATGTGGCGCGAGTTCGCCACATACTTCTCCAGATAGACGTTGTCGTTGCCGAAACTGGCCGCCGACTCCCGCCGGGCTGTGGCCAGGGCGGCATCAAACCCCTCCTCGCGGTCCACAATGCGCATGCCCTTGCCCCCGCCGCCGGCCGAGGCCTTGATCATGAGGGGGAACCCAATCCCGTCGGCGTGGGCGCGCAGTTCCGCGTCGTCCAGGCCGCCCGGCGTGCCCGGCAGAATCGGAACGTCAAAGGCCTGAATCGCCTTGCGCGCCGCCACCTTGTCGCCCATGGTGGCAATGGCATCGGGGGAAGGCCCGACAAACACCATGCCGGCATCGGCCACCGCGTGGGCAAACTCGGAGTTTTCCGCCAGGAAGCCGTAACCCGGGTGCACGGCGTCCACCCCGGCCCGCCGCGCCACGTCCACGATGCGGTCAATGCGGAGATAGCTGTCCGCACTGGCAGGGCCGCCCACGCGGTAGGCCTCATCGGCATAGCGGACGTGCAAGGCGGCCCGGTCCGCGTCCGAGAAGATAGCCACCGTGCGGATACCGCGCTCCTGGCAGGAACGGATGACCCGTACCGCCACCTCACCGCGGTTGGCAATCAGAACCTTGCGAAACATCGTTCAACGCATGCGTGAGTGACGCGGCCGGGTATCCCCGGACCGGTGGCATCAGAGAGGGATGTTGCCGTGCTTCTTGGGCGGCAGCTGGGCCTGTTTGTTCTGCAGCATCTCCAGCGCATTGATAAGCCTGGGCCGCGTTTCATGGGGCTCGATGATGTCGTCCAGGTATCCGCTCTCGGCGGCGATAAACGGGTTGGTGAAGCGGTCTCGGTACTCCTCCACCAACTCCGCCTTGCGCTGGATCGGATCTTCGGCCGCCTGTATCTCGCGCCGGAAAATGACATTGACGGCCCCGTCGGCCCCCATGACCGCAATTTCCGCAGTCGGCCAAGCCAGCACCAGGTCGGCACCGGTCTGGCGGGGGTTCATCACACAATAGGCCCCCCCGTAGGCCTTGCGCACAATCACCGTCACCTTGGGCACCGTAGCCTCGCAGAAGGCATACAGCAGCTTGGCCCCGTGACGGATCACCCCATCATGCTCCTGATCTATCCCCGGCAGGAATCCGGGCACATCCTCGAACACGACCAGGGGAATGTTGAACGCGTCGCAGAACCGCACGAAACGGGCGCCCTTCTGGCTGGAGTTAACATCCAGGACGCCGGCCAGAACCTGAGGCTGCTGCGCCACAATGCCGACCGCACGGCCGTGCAAGCGCGCAAACCCGGTCAGAATGTTGCCGGCCCAGTTCTCATGCACCTGCATGAACTGGCCGCCGTCGACGATGCGCTCCACCACCTCCAGCATGTCGTAACCCCGGTTCGGATTGTCCGGTACCAGGGAATCCAAGGCGGTGTCCTGGCGCAGAGGATCGTCCTTGCTGGGCAGAATGACGGGATCGCTCAGGTTGTTGTCCGGCAGGTAGCCCAACAGCTGTCGGACCAGAAACAAGGCATCCTCTTCGCTGGAGGCGGAGAAGTGGGCCACGCCGGAGCGGCCGGTGTGCACGGCGGCACCGCCCAGTTCCTCAAGCGTAACCTCTTCCTGGGTCACCGCGCGCAGCACGTCGGGGCCGGTCACGAACATCTGGCTGGACTGTTCCACCATGAAAATGAAATCCGTCAGGGCCGGACTGTAGACCGCACCGCCGGCACAGGGGCCCATGATGATGGACAGTTGGGGCACGACACCGGAGGCCAGGGTATTGCGCCGGAAGATCTCGGAATAGCCGGCGAGCGACTTGACCCCCTCCTGGATGCGGGCGCCGCCCGATTCAACAAAGCCGACCACGGGCGCGCCGTTCTCCATCGCCTGATCCAAAATGCGACAGATCTTGGCTGCATGCCGATGGCTGACGGTGCCGCCCATGACCGTGAAGTCCTGGGCATAGACATAGACCAGGCGCCCATCCACAGTCCCATAGCCCGTGACGACGCCATCCCCGGGGATGCGCGTGTCCACCTGTCCCTTCGGCGGCGCGTCGTCCATGACAAAGCGCCCCGTCTCGCGGAAGGAAGCACGGTCGAGGAACATTTCCAGCCGTTCCCGAGCCGTGTACTTGCCGCGTGCCTTGTGGCGTGCGATCCGTTCCTCGCCGCCGCCCGCCAGCGCGTCCGTTCTCAGTTGGTCAAGGCGAGCCGACAGTGCCTGTGCGGTCTCGGTATAGGTGTCAGTCACCGATCCACTCCTACCAATCGTGCAGGTCCACAAGAACCTTGCCGTAGCTGGTTCCGGAACACAGATGCCGGACGGCCGCGCCATAGCCGCGGGCTCCGAACACCCGGTCGACCACCGGATTCAGCCTGCCTTCGAAGACCAGGCGCATCACGCGTTCGTAGTCGGCCTGGGTGCCCATCGTGCTGCCGCGCAACGAAAGGTGGTTCATGAACAATCGGTTGACGGGTATCTGCGCATCGTAGCCGCTGGTTCCACCCACCGTCACAATGCGGCCCCCCTTGACAAGCGCGCCCATGGACGACGCAAAGGTCGCGGAACCCACGTTGTCCACCACCATGTCCACACCGCCCTGGCCGGATGCCGCGCGCACTGCGCGTGTCCAGCGCGGCTCCTCGCCGATGTCCAAGCTCCAGTCCGCCCCTTCCGCCAGCGCCCGGTCCGCCTTGGCGGCGGAACTGGCCAGCACCAGCACACGGGCACCGCGGAACCGGGCAATCTGCTGAGCGGCTACATTGACGCCGCCCCCGGCGCCAACCACCAGTACCTGCTCACCTGGCTGAAGCCGACCCACTTCGATCAGGCTGTGCCAAGCCGTCAGATAGGTCAGCGAGGCCGCCGCGGCCGCCTGCAAATCAAAGCCGGCGGGAATCTCAATCAGGTTGCGCGCGGGCACGGCTGCGTACTCCGCCATGACCCCGGGAACACTCTCGCCCAAGATGCCAAATGAATCGCAGAGATTGTGGCGTCCCGCATGGCAGTGCACACAGCGACCACACCAGATTCCGTTGTTGGCCGTAACCCACTGGCCGGACCGCCAATCGACAACCTGGGAACCCACCTCAACGATCTCCCCACAGAAATCGCTGCCGGGTATGTGCGGCAGTGTGAGGCCGATGCCGGGCCAGCCGATCCGAACCCAGTCGTCCAGGCGATTCAAGGCACCATACCGAACCCGGATCACGACCTCGTCGAGACCACAGACGGGGTCGGGCACACACTCTCCGTACAGGTAGGAGTCGGTATCGAGGCCGAACTCCCGGATTTGGATGGCGTTCATGGATGCGGAGGCGGGGAACTCAAAGGGCCGGACTACCGAAGGCTCTGTGGACACAGCCACAGTACGTAGTGCGAGTCTACTTCAATACGCCGTCCGGGCACGGTCTGTACGCCGTCGAATTCGATGGCGCTCCGACACCGTGCGTCAGTGTGCGGGTACCCCGACAGGCATCGCGAACGGCTCCCTCCAGCTCTAGCTGGTTGTTATATTGATTCCTCACTCCTTCGATTGTGTGCACACGGCAGGGCCATGGACTACAGCTTCTTCGAGGCCAGCCTCGGGAACCAGGTGATTGGCCACACCGCCTACACCTACCGGCGCTGCCACTCCACCATGGATGTGGCCCACTCGCTGGCATGGACCCATCCTGGCGGCACGTTGGTCTTTGCCGAGGTCCAGACGGCAGGCAGGGGGCGCCACCAGCGCAAATGGGTCGACGTCGGCGGCTGCTCCATCGCCGTGAGCATCCTGTTGCGGGATCGGCTTTGGGATGGAGGCAGCGATGGCATACCACTGCTGTCGGGTTTGGCGGTCCTGGAGGCAATTGAGGAAACCCATCCGGGATTGCGAGACCTGGCCCTGGACTGGCCCAACGACGTGGTGCACGCGCCTGCGCACTCGCATCCACGCAAGGTGGCCGGGGTGCTGCTGGAGGCGGGCCGGGATCCGCAAGGTTCTCCCTATGCGGTCCTGGGCATCGGCATTAACGTCAACCACACTCCCAACCAACTACCACCAACACCGGGATCGCGCGTGCCGCCCACATCGCTGCGCATGGCGGCCGGTGGCCGGATTGACCGACACCACCTTGCCGTTTCCCTGTGCCGCAGATTGTCCCGTCATCTCTATAGAGAACGAGCCGCAGGAGTCCGGTCCCGCATCTGGGAGAGACGCCTGCACACTCTGGGCCACCGCGTCAATGCCAGAAGCCCCGGAACCACGGAGCCGCCATTGACAGGCATCGCGGAAGGCACAGACCAGGACGGCTCCCTGCTGATCAGGGATGATGACGGTCGCCTGCACAGACTGCTGGCCGGTGATGTCACCCTGTCCGCGGCCTAGATGGCAGCATCACGGCCTCGATCCCAGGCAGGATCCTCGGTAATCTCTTCGTCAACCTTGAACCGTTCGTCCGCGGACTGGACTAGGCGGCCGGTCACGACCCGGGGATCGTGCTGGAACACAAGCAGGGGATTCTTCTCCAGGATCTGCGTGCGTAGTTGTTTTTTGGCCGCCATGCTGAGAAGCGGCATCTCGTCAAAGGCAGGTACCCAGGGAAGCCGTTCCAGATGTACGGCAAAGTTGGCGGCATCCCCCAGGAACAGCAGACTTTCGCCCTCGGACTCGACCCACACGACCTGCAGCGACTCCGTGTGTCCAGCCGCGGTCTCGGTGCGCACATGGGAACCGAAGTCGTGGCCCCCCATGACCATGCGCAGTTGGCCGGTGCCGGTCAGCACCTGCCAGTTGTCGGGATAGTAGGTGGCCACGGTCCGCTCGTTGGGATGGGTGGCGGCGTCGTATTCCCGGCCCTGGACGATGTACACGGCGTTGGGAAAGACCGGCTCGACGGGACCGCCTTCGACCTGATCCCGCCACCGGGTCATGCCGCCCGCGTGATCGGCGTGCAGGTGGGTCATGAGGACCGTGGTGACATCCTCCGGCACAAAGCCGGCGCGGGCCAGATCCGCGATCAGGCGATCCCGCTCCGGCGGCAGGCCGTAGCGCTTGCGCAGCCGGGCATCGAACTTGTCGCCGTGGCCCGTGTCCACCAGGATTTTCTGATCCCCGGTTTCGATCAACAGGCAGCGTACGTCCACCGGAATCATGTTGCGGGCATCCGGTTGTATGACCCGTTCCCACAGGATGCGCGGCACCACCCCGAAAAACGCCCCGCCGTCCGACCGATGCTTGCCGTCGGAAAGGATGTGACAGGTCGTTTCACCGATTTGCAAGCGGGGGGGAGCCATGCCGGCCATGCAATACCTCCGGTCTGAAATCACGGATGTGTGGAACTACGCCAATCAAGGATCCGATTATAGGGCCGGTCCTCGGCTTCGGCCGGCCCAAACCGGCGATATAATTCCGGTGCTTCCGAGCGTGTCTATGGCTTGGGGGCCGTTTCCCCCACCGATGCATCAAGCCCCGTTCCCATCCGCACGCGGCGACGCGGACGGAATTACAACCCTCCAGGAGTTGATGGCCGCCCGCGAAGGGCAGGGCCCGCGGTTGCTGGCCGGCATCATCTTCGACTTCGACCATACACTGGCGTTTCTGGACCGTCCGCACGAGGACCTGATGGCCGAGGGCGCGCGCATGGCCCAGGACTATATGGAGCAGAGCGGGATGGAACTGTTTCCGGATTTCTGGGAGCAGATCATCAGTGCCCGCCAGTTTGCCCAGGAGAAGTCGGAGGAGGAGGCCGAGGAACACATCGCCAACGACACCATGAGCTTCCTGCTCCAGTTTTGCGGCTACCCGGCCAGCAAGATGGACAGCCAGATCCTGGCCACGTCCGTCGACCTCTTCTATGCCCCCGAGATGCACGGCTGGCGCCTGTACGACGGCGTTGGGACCGCCCTGGACCGCCTGCGACAGCTGGACGTGAACCTGGCGATCGTGGCCAACCATCCGTGCGAGCGCGTGTTTCAGCGGATCGTGGACTACCTGGAACTCCGCCAGTGGTTCGATGTGGTCCTGTGCAGCGCCAGCGTGGAGTGGCGCAAACCCTCGCCGGAGATCTTCACACCGGTACTGGAGCGATGGCAACTGCAACCCTATGAAGTGGCCGTGGTGGGTGACAGCCTGCGCCACGATGTCGGCGGCGGGGCAGACCTGGGAACGATGACGATGCACTGTGACCTGGGCACAACCGATCGTCAGACGGCCTACGACAACCAGCAACTGGCCCGCCGGGTCCGACCCGACGCGACCCTGACGGACTGGCGGCAGTTCATGGACCTGGTACAGCCGTGGCTGTACTGAAGCCTCGCCCTTCCGACGCGCCCAAGCCGGCGACGCCGGCCGACCGGCGACATCCGCAGTTTCCGATGGTGGGCGTGGGTGCGGTGGTGTTCGACCTGCTGGATCGGGTACTGCTGGTCCAGCGCGGCAATCCACCCCACGAAGAGCAGTGGGGCCTGCCTGGCGGATTGGTGGAACTGGGCGAGAACCTGCACGACGCGCTGCGCCGCGAACTGCGCGAGGAAACCGCCATCGAGGTCCAGATCCTGGACCAGATTGGGGTCTATGAACCAATCATCCGCGACCGGGATCAAACCGTCCTGTACCACTACGTGGTGATCGACTACCTGTGCCGTTGGCAGGCCGGCGAGCTGACGCCGGGCGACGATGCGCGGGCGGCGGCATGGGTCAGCGCCCACAATCTGGAACGCTACGGACTCGCGGAGACCGCGGAAGGCATGATCAAGGCCGGACGCAGCCGGCTGGTCGCCATCGAGGCCGCCAAGCGCGGCGGTGGTTAGGCCTGCATGTGGCGATTGGAATGCCGTTCCCCCATGGCAGTCCGGTACCGTCCAAGCAAGCCCACCCGGATAGAACCTGCGAGGGCTGGTCACGTTGACACTTTCTGCCAACAACTGCCGCCCGGAAGGGCAACACAAAGTCGGCTCCTACGAAATTTGTAGTGTCAAGTGTTTAGCAGATTGAGGATCCAGCCATGGTGGATGTGCCAGCCTCGCGCAGCCATGCAGCAAACCACAATCGCAGACTTGCCTCGACCCAAGCCACATGCGACCAACAACCAAGCCACCGGCACGACATGGTCACACATCATGGACCATGCAGGAGGCCGGCGAAGCAATGCAAAATGCCGACCACCTCGACATCGCGCGCTGCCGGTTCCCTGGAACTCTGGACAGCTCTGTGCCCCGCGCCGAACTGCTTTTCAGAAACGCGTTCAGGAGACATCAATGCCGAAAAACAGCAAGAAAGCCATTATGCCCGGCTCCAGACAGAACGAGGAGAGCCTACAGTCCACCATTCTCCACTGGATGGAGCAGCATCGACCGGACTTGTTGTGTATCCACATCCCCAACGGCGCAATCCGTACACATCGGGAACGTCGCCGCATGCTGGAGCAGGGCATGGTGCCCGGAATGCCGGATCTACTGTTGATAGATGCCGAAGGCAGGCACGGATACATGGAAGTCAAGACCGATCGCGGATCCCTGTCCATGACGCAGTGGGATATCCGCGAGGAACTGGTAAAGCGGAAAGTGCCATGGGCTCTGGTCAGATCAGTGGAAGACGTGGAACGGACCCTGACCACCTAGGAATGGGAAGCACCGGCAACCCTTGTGGACAAAGAAAGCGTTTTGCCGGATTGGCCGCAACGGGCCGAGACCCTGCCGAGTCTGTTGCGCAGGGCCGTGACAGAACTGTCCTGGGCGGAGCCGGTGGAAATCTCCACCATGTACGGAAACAACTGGGCCCGGCATCTGGCACCTGCACCAGAGGAGTTCCGTGAGCTGTGGCAGGAGTACAGACAGGACCTCAAGGCGGCGGGTATTGTTCTCAAACGAGAGCGGAGCCAAGGCTGGATAGGCATTTGGTACTACTACGCCAAGGGGGAGAACCCCGACGCAGTCAGTGCACCGACCGAAGAATCGCCTCCATCCGTTCCGTGACCCTGCAGGACTGTCGTGGGCAGGACACAGGATTTTGCGGCACCATTCCCGCGGCTCCACCCGCACACTGACGTGCCGGACAGGGCAATAGCGACAACGCAACAGAACCCCGGCAGGTACCGGATGTTGTCAGCCACCAAGCAGGATCATGCGCAACCGAGACCACACACAAGGCATGGGGATTGACACATGCGACCTGCCCCAATGCCAATCCGCAAGGGGATCACGGGTCCTGGAACAGAGGCCGTGACCCCTTTCGGGATGGATGGCTCCGGCCTCCCATTGGCCCAAAGACGCTAGCGCTGAAACCGCTGCAAAACCGTGGCGATATCAGGCCACTCGGTCCAGGGTGTCTGCTCCAGCTGCCGTACAAAGGCCTGATACTCCGCGGGTGCCGGATGCAAACTGCGGACCAAATCCAGCAACACCTCACGCTTGCCTTCGGCTTTCCCAATCTCCATGCCTTCGGCTTTCCCGATCTCCATGCCTTCGGCTTTCCCGATCTCCATGCCTTCGGCTTTCCCAATCTCCATGCCCCTGGCTTTCCCAATCTCCATGCCTTCGGCTTTCCCGATCTCCATGCCCCTGGCCTCAAGATGCCGAGCCATTTCCACCCAGTTCCCTGTAACCGGATCCTGGCACTGGAAGCCCTGTTCGGGATCGGTCCGGATACGGGTCCGCAACACCGGCGACCAGGCTTCCCGGTTGGCACCGGCCTCCACCGCGATCCACGCCCCGGCCTCCGTGCGTTGATAGCCGAACATGGGATGCCGGCCACTCGGGGAACAAATCCAGTATTCCGCCACACCCATCAAATCGTAGATGACCGGATTGTCCTCGCGATCCTTGGTCTCGGTGGAAGACGAGAGACATTCCAGGACCAGCAGGGGCGCTCCCTGTTCCCGCCAGGACACAGACCGGTCGGGGGCAATCACGGTCCCCGCAGGCCACAGCGCCAAATCCGGCTCAATCCGGTGCCGGGAACGGGTTAGGCCGGGATGCGCCGGCAACCCCTCCAGATCCAGAATCATGACTTCCCGCGTGACGGGGCAGTGCCGCTCACGCAGGTCCAGGAACGTTTCCAGATTGCGGCCGGCCCGGTCCAGGAACACGGAATGTTCCGGCGAGGGGGACAACCTTACCTCTGGATCAATGTAATAAGGGTCGGTGGTCCGAAACTCATCGTATTCATGGTGTTCCAGGTCATAGTCGTAGCCGCGCTTCCAGGTCATAGTCGTAGCCGGGGTCGTAGTGCCACAGGGCCCGCAACCAAGCCGGATGGCGGGCCGGTGCCACAACCCCGTTGTCCGTCTTGTCCCCGGTCGTTTCCTGAAGAGGGGTGTCTCGTACCGGAGCCACGGAGGAAGCAGTTGCCATCGAATTCCTCTGCACAGGCATTGTCGTGGGACGAAGTGTACTACGGGCTTTGGCACCGGCTCCGGAGACGAAGAGGCTTGTCCACCGCGGCGGACAGGACCGCCAAGGCACGAAGCGGAATGCCGATCCTGACGAAGGGGACCAGATGTGACGGAAACACCCCACACCCATGAACAGCCCACCTCCCCATTGCACGAAAAGTAGGCGGCCAGTGTTCGCCGCCCGCAATCCCGGCTAAAGAGTGAGGTATCCGCAAACCTACCGTCAGACGGCCGCGGACAGCGAAGCTTCAATCTCGGGCCGAATCAAATCGAAGTAGGCGTAGTTCAGGCGCTTGATGGCCGGGGCATCCAGAACCGGCACCGGCACCTCATCCTTGTTGACCAGCGTCCGAAAACGCCTGGTCTCGAACCGAATGTCTTCCTTGATGTACGGCGCCTGGAAGGAGATGGCGCGGGAAAAGACCTTCTCGATGGCGCTCATGCGCGTCTTGGCGAACACGGACTCGTCGACCATCTCCAGGCCGCTGATGCCGAGGGACGCCTCCATCACGTCCACGATGTCCTGCATCACCGGGGCATCCTCGTTGACCAGGTTGAACACCTTGAGCTCCCGGTTGCAAAGCTCGGGACGGGCCGCCAGGGCCACCATGCTGTCGATGACATAGTCGATGGGGACCAGGTTGAGACGCATGGCCGGGTTGGCCTCGAAACGCAGTGGAACCCTGTGGTCCCAGGCATCGCCCAGCTTTTGACGACGCATCAGGAAGAGCTTGTACATCGTGCCGATGACTTGGTAGTACCCGGAGTGATTGACAGACCGCGTATCCTCGCAGCCGACAATGATGGCGGGCCGCAACACAGTTACATCCAGATCCTCCTGCTTCTGGATACGGGCCATGTCCAGTTCGACCTTGTGTTTGGACCACTCGTAGAGGCCCCGGTAGTCCGGCGTGGACTCCACCACCCGCTCGGGCACGGTGCCCTGGAGGCGTCCGGAGGAGTACGCGGTGCTGACATGCATGTATCTGGGCCGTTCCCGCTCGCCGTTGAGGCCGAGGGTGGTCAGGATCATGTTGCGCGATCCCTGAATGTTGATCGCCTCGATCTCGGCCAGATCGCGCTTGCGGAACTTGAATGTGACCGCCGAGTGCCACGTCATGTCGATGTGTTCGTCGGTGGCCGCCCTGAGGCCCGCCACCAGTTCATCCGTGGTTTGGGTCACGTCACCGGCAAACACCAGCAGATTGTCCAGCGGCAACGCCCGATCGGAACCTATCGCCTCCAGCACGGGCAGCAAACGGGCCCGCGCCGCCTCGTTGTCCGAGGCGCGGACCATGGTCACGACCCGGTTGCCCTCCAGCAGCAGGCGGTGGGTCAAGTGGGAGCCGACAAATCCGGTAACGCCGGTTATGAAATGGGTAGTCAATCCACGCTCTCCAGAGCCGACCGCGACCAAATCCCGTCGCATTGATGGCAAGCCGTGGCATTTTACTTCAGCGGCCGCCGTCAAGGGATATTCGGCCACCTGCGCCGCGGACCGGCAACCTCCCGAGACGAAAGCCGAAATCAAGCGCCAACCGCGGGCGTCGTCGGAACCCGGACCACTGAGCAACGGGGCCCGCGCCAGCCATGCCACTATCATGCCCGAGGCCGGTACACACGGCTGTCGGCCAGCCTGCTACGCTCACACAGTTCGTACACAGACCAACTCCAATGCACATGAAAGCCACGCAACCCTCCCAGGACCGTCCCTACCGCCTGATGGGCGTCTGGCTGGGTATCCTGCTGGCGGCCACAACCGCAGCCTGCGCCTCTGGGGCCGACGTTCCCAGGCACACACCAACGCCCGAAACTTCGAACCAGCCGCGCCAAGCAGTTGCAGAGGCAGTACCCGAGGCGACGCCAACACCGATCCCCCACGCCTCGGCCATTGAAGCTCCCGCCACCACGGTTGAACCCCGGCTGGAACTGAAACCGGTGGCCATGCTGGTCCGACCGGTGTTCCTGACCCATGCCGGCGATGGCTCGGATCGGCTCTACATCGTCGAGCAGGCCGGACGAATCCTGATCCTGGAGAACGGAGTCCTGCTACCGGAACCCTTCCTCGACATTCGTGCACGGGTCAAGGACACCGGCAACGAACAAGGCCTGCTGGGACTGGCGTTTCCACCCGACTACAGCCGCAGCCTTGAGTTTTATGTCAATTACACGGCGCAGGGCAACCAGACTGTGGTCTCCCGGTTCAATGTCTCTCCGGCCAATCCCCTGCTGGCCCTCGAAGGTTCGGAGGAGAAGCTGCTGACCATTCCCCAGCCGGCCACCAACCACAACGGCGGCATGTTGCTGTTCGGCCCCGACAACATGCTCTGGATCGGCACGGGCGACGGCGGAGCCGCGGACGACCGCTTCCGCAACGGACAGAATCCCGACTCGCTGCTGGGCAAGATGCTGCGCATCGACGTCCTGGGGCCGCGGGGCCGCGGCTACGACATCCCGGAGGACAATCCGTGGGTGGATCGAGACTGGAACGGGCGTCGGGTCCGCGACGAGGTGTGGGCGGTGGGCCTGCGCAACCCGTGGCGCTACGCCTTCGACCCGGCCACGGGCGACCTGTGGATCGCGGATGTGGGACAGAACCTGTACGAGGATGTCCACTTCGTTCCGGCCGGTTCGGGCGGGGGCCTGAACTTCGGCTGGCCGCTGATGGAGGGTGCACACTGCTTTCCCCCCGGCCGGACATGCGATCCGGAGGGGTTGGAGCAGGTGGTTGCCGAATTCCCGCACGGGACCGGGGACTGTTCCGTAACGGGGGGCTACGTCTATCGGGGCTCGGACTGGCCCGCGATGGCCGGACGCTATGTGGTGGGCGACTTCTGCAGCGGCCGCGTCTGGACCGTGATCAATGCCGGCTCGCCTGCCGATCCGGACTGGCAAGTCCGGGAGCTGGCGGACACCGATCACAACATCAGTTCCTTCGGCGAGGATGCCGACGGCGAGCTGTATCTGCTGGACCTGGAGGGCGGCGTGTACCGCATGGAGTTCCCGGTCAATTAGCTTGGCCGCCGGATTCCGGTCCCAGGCGAACCGGCAAGATTCCCATGACCGGCAGCCGAGGGGCGCGGCACGGTTCCACTTCCATTGATTTGGGCAGGAAGCCAAAGGCAGTGGCGGACACGCTGTGCCGAATGTCGTCAAAACAGTCGATACCGGACGCGACGGAACGCAGGGGAACGGTCTCCCGTTGACAGTGGACCCATGAAATTCACACGCTGGCCCTGAGCGATCGTCGAGAAGAACCGGCACTGCGCGCCGGGCCAAAATCCAGTACAGGAAGGAGTTGGGGGCAGCCTTGGGCACGGCAGCTCAGGACGTGGCAGCAGTGAACATCCCAAGAACCTACTCCACAAATCCACACATGCCTCGCCGCCGGATTGGACGCCCCCATCCGCCCCCTACTTGAAGAGGTCGGCATGAGACCCGGTGTGGACCATTTGCAGTTCGCTGCCCACAATGCGGCAGATGACGATCCAGTCCGGTTCAAGATGGGCACCACGGCACCCAGCCCATTCTCCCGTCAGCAAGTGGTCTCGGTACCGTGTCGGCAGTGCCTCCCGCCGGGCCAGCAGATACAACAATGCTTCCAACTTGCTCAGATCCTTTCCGCGCTTCCTAGCCCTCCTTATGTCTCTCTCGAACCTTTTGGTCCGTACAGCTTTCAATGGCTCGGACCCGAGCGGTTCAGATGCCAAGATCCCAAATCAGATCCTTCACCGAGTTGAAGCGCACACCCCGGCCTTGTTCCAGTTCCGCCATGGCTTCCAGCGTAGCCTGATTGGGCTGTTCCTTAATTCTTGTAAGTTCTTGACAAACAAGGGCAGGTAATTCGCTCTCGGCCGGTCAGGGCAGCACCAACTGCCTGGCAGGCTCGAGTCCGGGATGAGCAGTCCCATCCGGTGTCCCGCTTCGATCCCGCAGCAGGCGTTTGACCTTCCGATAGGGCGTGTACAGATCAATCTCCGGATCGTACAGGCGCTGCAGGATGTTGCGGGCGGCGTTGGTGTCCGCATCCAACACGACTCCGTCCAGACCGTAAAACCGGTCCCCGCGCCGCGTGCCCTGCAACAGGCCGGTGCGGGAGTCGATTTGCGACGTGTAGGCGGGGTTCACCAACACCAGCGCCGAACCTCGGCGCCGAGATATCGAGGAGAGGGTGTCGGCCATGATGCCCTTGACCCAGCCGCTCAGACGGCGGTTGGTGTCGCGGTGGCGGTACTTGGACGACGACATGGGGGCCGTCAGATCCTCGCAGGCGATGGTGCCGGCGCGGTCGATGACGCGGTGGGCGGCGTGGCAGAGGAAGTCACGCGTCTGCGCCGTATGCTTCTTCTGCCGGCGGTCCCACTTCTGGTTGCCGAGGTTGTTTCGGCAGATGTTGTCGGCTTTCTTGATCCGTCCGGCCTCGCGGTGCTTCTGCTCGACCGCACGCAGATGGTTGCGCCGTCCGCCCTTGACCTTGCGGGCATCGCTCTCCGCGGCCAGCAGGTCGCCCAGGCCCTCGCCGTGCCGTTCGCCTTCGCTGTCGGCATAGGCTTCGGTGTAGCCCTTGTCGACGCCGATGGTGTCCGTGCCGCAGGGCTTCGTGCTACAGGCGGTGTCTTCGTCGACAGCGTAGTGGATCGCCACCTGGCCGTCGTCCTGCAGGATGATCCGCAGGGTGCCGGTCGGTAGGTGCATGCCCCGGAGCGGAATGGCGATGCGCTGGCCGTGTTCCAGGCCTTGCAGATAGACCCAGGCCCGACCATGCCAGACCTTGGCGGTGTAGGAACCCGAATCGGCCACGATCTGGTTGGTTACGCGTGAAGTGCCGCCCTGCCACTGCTTGCGCATCTGGCGGTGCAGGAAGGAATCCTCATCCCAGCGGTTGCGTTTCAACAGGGAGTAGAGACGGTGGCGTTCCTCACCGTTCCCGCGGGTCCTGTGCCAAATGGCCTTCTTGACCGACACCTTGGCGGCTTCCCGACCAGCCTGGATGTCGCCTAAGGCATCAGCCAGGGTGGCTTTGCCCAACCGGGCCGGCAGTCCGTACCAGTCATAGCCCTCGGCCATCCAGGCGTTGCGGATCTCGTAGGCCGACTGTTGTGCCGTGGATAGGCCGCTGCAGCGTTGCCAGGCGTCGGCACGGACGCGCCCGCACAGCGCGGCGATCCGCGTCAACCGGTCAAACTTGGCCTTGTGCAACCCCTGGCTGTGCAGGATGCGCGTGACCTTGGCTGTCTTCATGACTTACAGGATTGGACAGGAAGTGTCAGGAAACACGGTGCTTATCGACACTCCTTGACTGTGGAAAACTGCAGATCGGTGAAATTCCCAGACTTGGCGGGTGCCTTACGTGTTCGCCGAGTTCTGGCTGGCAGGCCAAGCCGACGCGAACCGGGCTTCAACTGTGATGCCACACCTCCCAATCTGATGTTGGTGCGGTTCCGAAGCCGCACACTCCTTACATTCAACATCGTGACACCTGCTCCGTGACACCACAATAAGATCCGTAAGCAGCGTACATCATTACCAGTGCCGGGGGCGGCCAGTGCCCCCTCGGCATCCAACCACCGCCTGCGGGCTGCCCATAGTACAATCCCGTGCTACCACAGAACTGTGCGAAGTACTGAAAACAATGCCCTCGAAGCCCGACACGTGGCCTGAAGTTGGGGTGCCCGGGCAACCAGAACTGTTCGGGGAGTTGGCGGCACGGTGCAGGGGAATCCCTGCACCGGCCCATGGATGCCAGGTTTGACAAAGGTTCCCGAATCATGTTGCTGAGACATGCCCGCCGGGAAAAGTTGCTGCGGTTGCGGGAACGCGCCCCCGCCTTGGCGAGAGCTGACGACTGGGACACGTCCCCCACGCTTGACCTTGCCGATCCGGAGATGACGCGGGCAGCCCGCGCGGAACGGGCCGCCTGGCGACGGGCACACCGGGCGGCATGGTGGCGCGAACTGGAGGCCCTGTCCCACTTCGATCCCGTATTCATCTACGACCCCGGCCATGAATACGATCAGGAATCCACCACCGATCCCGACTACGATGCCGAAGGCATCCACTTCCTGGAATATGACAAGGACGGAGTGGTGAACCCGCTGGAGAAACGAGCGCGGAAAGTCCAGGAGCGCTGGGCCGACACGGCCTCCGCCATGCTCGCCGACCAGGATCTGGATGGGGACTACGAGCGGTTGATCCGGTTCCGCCCCGAGACCACCAGGCGCGCCAACCGGGCCTCCGGCGACAACCATCCCGAGGGAAAAGGCGTGCGCCCGGACATGTTGGTACGGGCCGCCATGTCCGTGTCGGAACGGGAACAGTTCATGCCCGAGGGCGTACTGCGGCTCGACCTGGGGGCTCCCGTCCCGCCGCTGGTGCTGGAAGTGGTGTCCGCAGGCTCGGCGCATCGTGATCTCCACTACAAGATGCACCTGTATGCCGCGGCGAGAGTTGCGGAGTACCTGGTGTACGACCTGGGCGGCAAGCGCTTGGCGGGTTCACCCCGGGAATTGCTGATGTTCCGGCTGCAGGGTGAGAACTACCAGCAGGATCCTGTCGCGGGCGAGTACCGGAGCGACGTGTTTGGCACGCGGGTACGCTTCCAGTCCGACGCGCGTGAACGCGATCAGGAGTCCTACGGGGTGCCGGAGGAGGAACGCTCGCCCCCGCGTTTCCAGTGGTGGGACGGGGAACAGAAGCGCTGGCGCGATCCCGAGACCGACGCAGAGCATGAACAGACGGAGAAGGATGTGGCTCTCCTGCATTTATCCCTGAGCGAAGTGCTGTCCTCCGCGATTCTGGGCCGGATCGAGGCCGCGTGGCACCGGCACGGGGCACCGGCGAACCTTCTTCGGCGCATCGAGGCCGTACGGCAAACACCAAGCGAGTGGAGTTCCTTGCTGCCGGGCAAACTTGAAGACGGCAGTGAGCCGTCCGGGCCGCCTCTCGGTGCCTTGTAGAGCGGTGCAGACCGTCCCCCGACAAATGGCGGTCCCAACAGCCGCGCGCCTCACACCGGCACGCACCGGGCGGACAGGCCGTTGGGGGCGACGAGCGCCGCGTAGGACAGGCGACGGCCGGCGATGGCGCGCGCGAACGCGCGCATGCGGTTGAGGGCGCGACCTTGCAGTTGCCCTCGCTGAGCCGGAATGGTTTCGGCTTGGACGGGAGGGAAGTGCCGAGCCCAGGTGCGTGCTGGACGTGCGCCTACTTGTCCGCCGCGGGCGTCCGGGTCTGCGGGCGCGGCTCCGCACCGCCCCGCAGCAGCACCCGGGCGAGCTGTTCCGGCGTGGCGTCGGGGATGCGGAGATCCTTGCCCCGGAAGGCGGGAGGCGCATTGTCCTCCGGCCGACCAGGACAGGTCTCCGCCGCGCGTGCGCGTCCGGGCTCGAGCCGGTTTGCCAGCCCGGCATCCGTTCGGTTCGTCTGCTTCATGATCGCGCTCCCAACGCCAGTCCGTTCGGTTCGGTCAGGTCGGCGCAGGTGAGATGCCGACCTTCGAGTTCCCGCACCACCGCGCCCATCTGCCGGAGCGTGCCGGGGGCGCCTGTGGGCCAAAAGGGGCCGGCAACAGTGTGCTATCGTGCCTTCCCATGTCCGGCAATCCCGTTGATGACGGTTCGGCACCGGGGCATTGGAACCAGAGGCGACCGGAGACGGAGGGCCATGTGAACCGCCGACCCTCCCTGATCGCACCGCGGCTGCAACCGACAAGGCGAACACCAAAATGAATTCAGGACACCGTGATCGATTCGATCTGGCCTTGACCACCGCGTCGGCGGAGGCGGCCGCGCACTACGTTGAAGCCCTCGACCTGCTGCTGGAGCAGAGTTTCGGTTCCGAAGCCGGATTCGAGGACGCGATTGCCGCCGATGAAGGTTTTGCCCTCCCCCATGCCTCGTTGGCGTACCTCCGGATGGGCATTGCCGACGGTTCGGACCGCGTGGCCGCCAACCGCGCCAGGGAACTCTCCCGCAACGCGACCGCCCGCGAACGAGACCATGTGGAAGCAATTTGGCTCTTCATCCACGGCCATGGGACGCGCGCCCGCACGGCCATGCACGCACACCTCGACCGGTATCCCCGCGATGTCATGATCCTGCGGGCGGTCAACCGGCTGTATACGCTCGGCTGCAGCGGGGCCGGCGTCAAGGACTTCCCCAGCGTCTATTTCCCGCTGCTGAAGTCCCTGGCGCCCAGCTACGGCGACGACTGGGCGTTCCTGAGCCACTACGCGTTTGGGCACCATGAAGTCGGGCTGTTCGACGAGGCCCTGGCCCTGGCGGAACGCTCCCTGGCCCAGCGACCCACCAGCGGCCATGCCGCCCATTCAATTGCGCATGCCCACTTCGAGCAGGGCAATGCCCGGCCCGGCAGCGATTTTCTGGGTGGCTGGCTTCAATCCTACGACCGGCGTTCGCCGTTCAACGTCCACCTGTCGTGGCACCAGGCGTTGTTCGAACTCGCCCTGGGCCGATACGACGAGGCCGTGGAACTGTACCGGGAAGCCATTTACCCAACCGTGGAACAGCGGGATCCGGGCACGTTGGCGGACAGCGCCTCGCTCATGTGGCGAATGAGGTTGTACGGCCGTGCCGAACCCGCCCTGGACACGGGGCTGATCCGGGAGCAGGCAGGGGTGGCCGTCGATACCTCCGGTCCGGCCTTCCGGGATGCACATGCGGCCTTGGCATTTGCCGCCACCGGCGATACGGCAAGCAGCAAGCGCATGCGGCAACGTCTACACCGTCAGGCGGAGGCAGGGGAAGCACTCCACAGGGACATGACATTGCCTCTGGTCGACGGCATCACCAACTTTGCCGCCGGGGACTACGCCGCTGCGATTGCCTGTCTCGAACCGGTAATGCCCCAACTGGTCCGCATCGGCGGCAGTCATGCCCAGCGCGAAGTGTTTGAGGACACCTGGGTCGAAGCCCTGGTGCGGGACCGGCAACTCCCGCGTGCGATGGCGGCACTGGAGGAACGGCTTGTGCGCAGGCCTTCGGTGCGGGACCGCTTCTGGCTAGCCCGCGTCAAGGCGGAAGCCGGAGATCCGAGTTCCGCCCATGCGCTCTTGCAGGAGGTGTCCCAAAACTGGCAACAAGCAGACCCGGACTCGCCAGAGGCAGGCGCCCTGAACGACCTGATATCCGCCGTGGCGTTTGCATGAACCAATACAGTCGCAGTGTCGGTTGAAGGTTGCTGCCGCCGGTTCATCGCAGCCGGGTGCCGGAACCGCCATCGACGGTCGCGACCGGCCAGCCCACGCGTGCGACAAGAAAGTGTAGTTATTGGGACAAGATGTAGCCGTCAGCCTGGTGGGTTGTCAGTTTGGCGGCGGCGCGCTCCTGATCCAAGCACCAGCCCCCTGGATACCGATCCCGGGATGTGCGAAGCCCCATTTGGGGTCTACAGATGAACGCCAGGCTTCCAACTCGCTTCCTCCTGGTCCTGTTGTGTCTCTGGATGTCCACCTGTGCCGTATGGGCATCCGATGTCACCGCAGCGCGCGCGGATCGGGAAACCGTGCACTCCGGTCGCGGAGCAGCTCTCGGCCCGGACGACCAGGTTGCCGGACGGGACCAAGGGGCGTCCGTTCCCGTCGAAACACCGCCCGGGCCGGACGACTTGGCACCTGCAACCGCGGGCGATGCCACAGTCTCGTCGGTAGGGTCGTCCAGCGTCTCCGGCGAACCGTCCGTGACCCGGTTCATGTCCGTCCATGCCGGCAACCATCACACCTGCGGCGTGTGGGCTGAAGGCAGCGCGGTCTGCTGGGGTTGGGATGAATATGGTCAGGCCACACCGCCTGCGGGGTCGTTCGTGTCTGTCAGTGCCGGGGGGTTTCACAGCTGTGGCGTGCGCCCCGACGGCACCACAACTTGCTGGGGCCGCAACGAACATGGCCAGACGGATCCACCCGAGGGCTCGTTCACGTCCGTCAGCGCCGGCTTAATTCACAGCTGTGGCGTGCACTCCGACGGCACCGTGGCCTGCTGGGGCCGGAATGGGGACGGCCAGTCCACACCGCCTGTGGGACTGTTCGCGTCCGTCAGTGCCGGCCAGGTACACAGCTGTGGCGTGCGCCTCAATGGCAGAGTGGCTTGCTGGGGCCGAAACGGGAATGGTCAGGCGGAGCCGCCCACAGGTTCGTTCACCTCTGTCAGTGCCGGCAAGGACCACAGCTGTGGCGTGCGCACCGACGGTACTGTGGCCTGCTGGGGCCGGAACCGGAGGGGTGAGGGGAATCCGCCGGTGGGACCGTTCACATCCGTCAGCGCCGGCCAGGACCACAGCTGCGGGGTGCGCACCGACGGGACCATGACCTGCTGGGGCGACAACGGGGATGGCCGGGCGGCTCCGCCTGAGGGACCGTTCGCATCCGTCAGCACCGGCTTGACTCACAGTTGCGGCGTACGCACCGACGGCACCGCGGCCTGCTGGGGCGACAACGGGGATGGCCGGGCGGCTCCGCCTGAGGGACCGTTCACATCCATCAGTGCCGGCAAGTATCACAGCTGCGGCGTACGCACCGACGGCACCGCGGCCTGCTGGGGACGGAACGAATATGGTCAGGCCACGCCACCTTTGAGCCAGTTTCAATCCATCAGTGCCGGCAAGTATCACAGCTGCGGCGTGCACACCGACGGATTGGTGGTTTGCTGGGGCGGCAACGAATATGGCCAAGCGGAGCCGCCTGCGGGCTCATTCACATCCGTCAGTGTCGGCCAGGTACATACCTGTGGTGTACGAACCGACGGTGCCATGGCCTGCTGGGGCGACAACGAATATGGCCAGACGGATCCACCCACAGGCTCGTTCACATTCGTCAGTGTCGGCCAGATGCATACGTGCGGCGTGCATACCGACGGCACCGTGGCTTGCTGGGGCAACAACGAACATGGCCAGGCGGCTCCGCCGGCGGGTTCGTTCATCTCCCTTGGTACCGGCGGTTTGCACAGCTGCGGCCTGCGCACCGACGGGGCCGTGGCCTGCTGGGGCGACAACGAACATGGCCAGGCGAATCCACCTGCGGGATCATTCCTCTCCATTGGTGTCGGCGGGTTTCACAACTGCGGCGTGCACACCGACGGGGCCGTGGCCTGCTGGGGTGACAACGAATATGGGCAGGCAGATCTTCCCGCCAGACCGTTCACCGCCGTCAGCGGTGGCTGGTTCCATACCTGTGGCCTACGCACCGACGGGGCCGCGGCCTGCTGGGGTTGGGACAAATATGGCCAGAGAAGTCCATCTGCGGGACCATTGACACCGGACGCGCAACCAAGCTCACCCGGCTGAAATTCGTCTGGACCGGAGGCTCATGGTCACCGACAGTAACGCCGCTGCCGTCCGTCCGCGGGATGCCACCACAGGTACTTTGGCGGGACGCGTTTGCCGAGGGACAGTTTGAATCCGTCGTCCCCGTTAACTGCGCAACCCCTTGGCCGCTTATATCCAAGGTTCCCGAGGCTGGCCGGAGCCCGGAACTGAACAGCAGTCCCGGGCTCCGGCCAGGTACAGACACTGGCCCCGAACCCCTGGTCCGTTTCAAACTGGACGCAGGTTCCCTGCTCCGCGTTGGTGACGCTGTTCAGTCCCTGTGCGCCTGCGTCGATCGCGATCGAAGGAAGGTTTCCAACTCAACCGACGGATAGGTTCTCGCCCCGGTGCAGACGCAACGCGATCCCGAAAGTCTGTCCCTGCGCCCTCATGGTGGGGGCATGGGCCGCCAGGTAACGGGCCGCGGCCACCAGCGGAATAACAGGGTCGAGCCAATCACAGTGGGACCAGTTCCGCCTGAGCTGGTCGTGCAGGGTCAGGGCCGCCTCCACACACTGGATGGTGTGGAAGTCCCGATCCTCCCGCAGCAGGGCCTCCTTGAGGGCTGCGCGGACTTCGTTTTGGCCAGCCTCGCTCGTGCAGTGGTCGGCCACCATCTGGCCCGCCTGATTGACCCGGTACTGCTGATCCAGCAGGTCGTTCAACCGCTCCCCAAACGGCTCGTCCGACTCCGGTCCTCCGGCCGGGGTGGGAATGCGCTGGGCCGGGATGTTCAGGAACCGGTCCAGGTGCACGCTCATGGCGGTGTCCAAAATCCCCCTCAGCATGTCGGTCGAAGGTGCACGCTGGAAAGCCTGCAGCACGGCCATGCCGAACGTGAAGGTGTGCAGGGCCGTGTCCCAATCCCCAATTTCATTGCTGGTGTGGAAGCGCGCGATGCGCATGGCGGCTGCATAGCAGATGTGCACAGCCAGCCCTTCCCCGGACAGCCCGGCCCGCAGGGCATCGAGGCAGGCAGCCGCTGCCAGCGCGGGTTCGTTGGGATGCCCGGACAGCACGGTTTCCACCAAGGTGGCAGCACCCGTCTCCCGGGGGTCCGCGGAGCTTCCTTCGGCACAGGCGGCCGGCAGTTCCGCGAACGCCTGGTTCAGGATTTCAATGAGGTCGTCCGGGTGGCGCCAGGCATGGGACTCCTCCATGCGCATGGCACCCGCAACCAGGCGCACCAGACTCGACAGGACCAGTTCCGTTTCGGCCCACCCGGTCATGTCCAGCATGTGGAAGGCGCGGTTGCAGAAGTCCATCGGATGGCCGGTGTCAATGTAGCGGTGGTCCAGGATGGCGGAGGCCAGCATGTCCATCAGGAAGGGACCATCGGCGCCACTGCGGATCGCGGACACCACGCAGCGCTCGGCCCCTTCCGTGTCCCGCACTTCAATGAACTCCCTGAACCAGATCTTGAGCAGGTCTAGGTCCTCGGTTGTGTCGGGCAGGGACTGGACCAGGAAGCGCCGGGCGGAACCCGCGCTGTCGCCGGCAACTGCGGCCAATCCGTGCGACAGGGCCAGGGCTCGCTGCTCGCGCGGCAGGCCGTCCAGCATGCTGGTCATGCAGCCCAGAATGGTCAGGCCCTGTCCCCAGCCCTCGTTGCGGTTTTCACACCCGAACCGCAGGCCCGTCGCCAGGATGCGATCGATCAGGTTGCGCTCCTCCAACAGGATGACCGCCTTGCCCACCACCAGGGACAGGCTGCGCTCCATGCCCATCTGCAGGCGTTCCTCGCTGTGGGCCACCCGATCCAGCGTGGAGGCCACATCGACCCAGATGCCGCCGTCCCGAACATCCACCGGAAACGTCGGCACATCGTCCGCCCACAGATCGAAGGCCCCACCCGACTGCAGGTCGAACCGCGCATGGTGCCAATGGCAGGTAATCAGACCATTGCGGACCGAGCCGCGGTCCATGGGGTAGCCCATGTGGGGGCATCGGTTGTCAATCGCATGCACCTGGTCGTTGTGATAGACCAGCGCCACGGTGTAGTCGCCCACGCGGGCCGTTGCCAGCTGCTGTTCCATCAACTCCGCCACGGGCATCGTGTACTGCCAATCCGCTCCGTGGCCGTTGGCCGAAATACTGGAAGTGTTCATCTGTGGTCCGTCCCGGAATCCAGTGTGGTTAAGTGGTTAAGTTAAGTGGTTAAGTTGTGTTGACGTGCCTGCCGGGCCAATCCTTCAAACCGACTTCAGATAGTCGCGAATGGCCAGGGCCGCCGATGCTCCCTCACCCACGGCGGCCGCGACCTGCTTGGTGCTGCCGGCCCTGACATCACCGGCTGCGAACACGCCGGGCATGCTGGTCTCAAGCATAAGGGGTTGCCGCCCGCCAAACCGGGCCAGCGGCACATCGGCATGTTCCAGGGTATGTCCCGTCTCAATGAATCCCCACTGGTCGCGCACGACATCCAGACCGTTCAGGTATTCCGTGTTGGGCTCGAGGCCCACAAAGACGAAGGCACCGTCCACGTCCAGCGACTCCGCTCCCTCTCCCGCCGGCGTGTTCAGTTGCAGCGCCGTCAAGTGACCGCCCCGGCCCCGAAAGGCGCCCACTTCGGTGCGGTAGCGCACCTCCACCGCCGGGGTGGACGTCAACTTCTCCACAACCGCCGGCGACGCCTTGAACTCGCTTCCGCGCACCAGCACGGTAACACTTGAGGCAAACCGGGTCAGGTGAACGGCCTCCTCGGCCGCACTGTTGCCGCCCCCGATCACCGCAACCGCCTTGTCGCGGTAGAACGGACCGTCGCAGGTGGAGCAGAAGTGAATGCCGGCACCAATGAAGTCCGCTTCCCCGGGGACCCCCAGTGTGCGGTACCGGCTGCCGGATGCCAGCAGGACGGCATGGGACGTGTACACGTCCCCGGTGCCGGTCCGTACGCTCAGGAACGGTTCGTCCCGGCGAATCGACACCACATCGACCGCCTCCAGAACCTGTCCGCCAAAACGCCGGGCCTGCGCCAGGAGTCGTTCCGCAAATGCGTTGCCCTCGATGCCGTCGGGAAAACCCGGCACGTTTTCGTAGTTGAACGTCCGGGTGGCCTGACCGCCGGGTGCGCCCCGTTCCAGCAGGAGCGTGTCGATGCCTTCGCGTGTGGTGTAGATCGCGGCCACCAGCGCCGCCGGCCCGGCCCCTATGCAGATCAGCGGCCAGAACTTCCGGTCGATGGATGTCCTGAGACCCAGCTTGGCGGCCAGTTCGGCGTTGCTGGGTTCGACGAGGCGCGTACCGTCGTCGAACACGATGGTGGGAATGATCCGCTTGCCCTCGTTGAGGTGGATCACCAGTTGTTCCGCTGCCGCATCCTCCTCGATGTTGACCCAGGCATAGGGGATTTGGTGATCGCCGAGGAAGGATTTCGCGCGGCGGCAGTCCGGGCACCAAAAGGCACCATACACGGTCAGCAAGGGTTTGGACATTGTCAGGACACGACCTGGGCGAGTGGTGACGGCATGATGCCGTCCCTGATGTTCGCACCGATTGTAGTGCAGTTGGCAAACTACAGATTGCGATCGTTGACCGGCCTTCAAGAGTGCTTGCATCCCACAGGGAATCAGGCGGTTCGGCGTGCTAGACTCAGCCAATCCCCGCCGTGCCAACACCCGGAATCCACCCTATGCAAGTAAGTCCGCGCGACCCGTTGCCCGTGCCGGCCGACCTGAAGGAACGGTGCCGCAACGCCCTCGCCTTCGCCGCCACACAGGTTCGCAACCTGACGGAGCGCCATCCCGATCTCCTGCCCCTCTACACTCGGGGTGGCCGCTGGAACCACGAAGGCGAGGCGTGGACCAACTGGTGCGAGGGGTTCGTGGCGGGCCAGATGTGGATTCTCTACCGCCACACGCGGGATCCCTTCTGGAAGGACACGGCCATCCACTATTCCAACCTGCTGCGGGGTCGGGAACACGACCGGGACGTGCACGACCTGGGGTTCATCTTCTGGTCCTCCTGGAAGCGGTGGCACGACGAAACCGGCGACGACGCCCTGCAGGACGTCATTGTCCAGGCCGGCCAAACCATGGGTCTGCGCTTCAAGGAGAAAGGACAGTATCTGCGCTCCTTCGTTTCCGACGAGAGCATCTTCATCGACATCATGATGAACGTCGGCATCATCTTCCACGCAGCTCTGGCCACCGGCGACGAGGAACTCTGGAACAAGGTATACACCCACTGCCACACGTCCCGCCGTTATTTGGTGCGGGGGGACGGCAGCACATCGCATGAGGGCATTTTCGATCTGGAGACCGGCGCCTTCCTGCGGCAAACCACCCACCACGGGTGGCGCGACGACTCCTCGTGGGCACGGGGTCTGACCTGGTCCATGTACGGGTTCGGCACGGTGTACACCTACACCGGCGACGCGCGTTTCCTGCAGACCGCGGAATTGAACGCCCAGTACTACATGGAGCACACACCGCACCATGGTGTTCCACCCAACGACTGGACCGAGGTGAATCCAGCCTCCCCCTACGAAAGTTCGGCCGCGGCGATCGGCGCCTGCGGCTTCTTCCAGTTGGCCCGGTTGGTTAGCGACCCGGTGCGAGCGCGTGCCTACCACGAATACGCCTGTCAAATCATGGAAACCCTCACCGGCCCGGAATTCCTGGCGGAAGGGGTTGACGGTTGGGAAGGCATCATGCGACATGGCATTTACCTGCGGCGCAAAGGGCTGGGAGTCAACGAAAGTGTGATGTGGGGCGAATACTTCTTCCTGGAGGCCCTGTCCCGGGCAATGGAATATGAGTGATCGGCGACAGGCCTTGGTCACAGGAGGTGGCCGGGGCATCGGGCGGGGGATCGTCCTGGCCCTGGCGGCGGAGGGTTGGCATGTCGCCATCAACTTCCGCAGCAACCGGGAAGCCGCCGAGGAGGCTGCGGCTGCGGCCCGCGCCGCCGGCGGCGAAGCCACGCTCGTACCCGGCAACATTGCCGAACCCGCCGACCGCGCAGCCGTGGCCAAGGCCACCCTGGAGGCCTGTGGCTCCCTGGATCTGCTGGTAAACAACGCGGGCATGGCACCGCGCCAACGGGTGGACCTGCTGGAGATGGGCGAGGCCAGCTATGACGAGATCATGGACGTCAACCTCAAGGGACCGCTGTTCCTGACCCAAACCCTGGCCCGGCACATGGTCGACAGGGTCAACTCCGGCGGCCGCCCCGGCCAAATCGTCAACATTGGCTCCATCAGCGGATTCACAAGCAGTTCCAACCGCTCCGAATACTGCATCTCCAAGGCCGGCATGACCATGATGACCGCCCTGCTGGCGGATTGCCTCAGTCCGTGGGGCATCAACGTGTACGAGATCCAGCCCGGGCTGATCGAAACCGACATGACGCGCGGCGTCAAGGCCCGGTACGATGCCCTGATCGAGGACGGCCTGACCCCGATTCCGCGCTGGGGCCAGCCCGAGGACATCGGCAAGGCGGTGGCCGCCATTGCCGGTGGAGCCCTGCCCTTCTCCACGGGCGAGATAATCCGGGTCGACGGCGGCTTCCACATGCATCGGCTTTAGGCTTCCGGACATCCGAACCGGGAACGGTTCCGCCAGCGTGCGAACTGACGGATTCTGCCTGGTGCGGGGCTTGGGTTCAATTGTGCGCAGGGTGCGTCCAGCCGGTCCGGATCAGGCCCCGCAACGCGACGCGGGCCGACCAAGCCATTCCGAGCGGAATCCAGTTGCCTGAACAGCCTCCAAGGAACCTTCCATGCCCCCACGCCTGCGTCGCGTAGCCCAATTGCGGACACCAGCCCTCTTCAGCCGCTACCTGTCCGAACGGGACATCGACCTGCCGTTCGACGAAACGCTCGAGACCGATGCCCAGGCACCGCTCGCGCAGCCCTGCGATGTCCACGGACTGACCATTGGCAACCGCTTCTGCATCCACCCGATGGAGGGCTGGGACGGCACCGAAGACGGCAAGCCCACCGAACTGGTGGAACGCCGCTGGTCACGGTTCGGGGCAAGCGGCGCCAAGCTGATTTGGGGCGGCGAGGCGGTTGCCGTCCGGCCGGACGGCCGCGCCAACCCCAACCAGTTGATGTTGACCGCCGACTCGATGGCGGCCATAGGCAGCCTGCGCGAGACGCTGGTGGCCCGGCACGAGGAATGCTTCGGACAATCCGACGATCTGCTGGTAGGGCTGCAACTGACACATTCGGGGCGGTTTGCCCGGCCCAACGACAAGGCCCGCATGGAGCCCTGGACGCTGTACGCCCATCCTGTCCTGGACGCAAAGTTCCACCTGGGACCCGATGCCGTGTTGATGAGCGACGACGATATCCGGCGGCTCATCGACGACTTTCTGACTGCGGCACGGCGCGCGCGGGACCTTGGTTTCCAGTTCGTCGACATCAAGCACTGCCACGGCTATCTGGGGCACGAGTTCCTGAGCGCGTACGACCGGCCCGGGGACTTCGGCGGCAGCTTCGAGAACCGGACGCGTTTCCTGCGCACAATCGTTGAAGGCATCCGCAGCGAGGCGCCGGGACTGCTGATCGGTGTCCGCCTGAGCGCGTTCGACTTTGTACCCTTCCGTCCGGACCCGGACCTGGAGGGCCAGGGCGTGCCGGAGCTGGAAACCGACGGCTATCGCCATGCCTTTGGCGGCGATGCCACCGGGACCGGCCTGGATCTCGAGGAGACGGTGCCCTTCCTTAACTTATTAAGGGATCTGGACATCCGGTTGGTCAACCTGACCGCCGGCAGCCCCTACTACGTGCCACACATCCAGCGGCCGGCCCTGTTCCCGCCGTCGGACGGCTACCGGCCGCCGGAGGACCCGCTGGCCGGCGTCGCCCGCCAAGTACAGGCCGCCGCCGTTCTCAAGCAGCGCTGTCCCGACATGGTGACGGTCGGCTCCGGATATTCCTATCTCCAGGAGTGGCTCCCCCACGTGGCCCAGGCCGTGGTGCGCAGGCGCATGGCGGACTTCGTGGGTCTGGGCCGCATGGTCCTGTCCTATCCCGACATGCCGGCGGACGTGCTGGCGGGCCGGCCCCTGCAACGCAAGCTGATCTGCCGCACGTTCAGCGACTGCACCACGGCACCCCGCATGGGGTTGATTTCGGGATGCTTCCCGCTGGATGATTTCTACACCCAACATCCCGAACACGAAATTCTCCTGGAGGCCAAACAGGCCGCCTGACGGCCTGTCCGGCTCCGGTGCCGGCCTTTTGCCTCTCTTGCCTCCCCTTTGCCAAGGAACAGTTCCATGCCATCCATCAAGACCACCCTCGTCGGCAGCTATCCGGTGCCCCGCTGGCTACAGGCCACACCCAGCCGGGACTCGCTGCACGACGCCATGGCCGTGGTCGTCAAGACCCAGGAACTGGCCGGTGTGGACCTGCTGGTGGACGGCGAGCTGTCCCGCTTCGACTTCAACCACCCGGAAACCAACGGGATGATCGAGTACTTCCTCGGTCCCATGTCCGGGGTGTCCACAACCCTGACCCGGGACGACTGGAAGGCCTTCCACAGCCGGCCCGACATGCAGTTCCGTGCCCAGCCGGCGGCGGTCGTGACCGACGACATCGGCGCCGGGACCTTGAACCTGGAGCAGGACTACCTCCGCCTGCAAGCACTCACGGAGCGTCCCACAAAGTTCACCATCACCGCACCCTACATGCTGGCCCAGACCCTCTTCGACCGGCACTACCCGGACTTGCAGAGCCGGACCATGGCACTGGGCCACGTCCTGGCGGACGCCATACGGGACATCAACGCCGATACGATTCAGGTGGACGAAGCCTCGTTGACAGGGCATCCGCAGGACTGCAGTTGGGCCCACGAGCCCATCAACCTGGTGCTGGATGCCGTGGCCAATAACAGCGCCCTCCATCTGTGTTTCGGAAACTACGGCGGCCAAAGGGTGCAGGCCGGCTTCTGGGAGGACATGGTGCCGTTCCTCAACAACCTGCACGTGGGTTCCCTGATCCTGGAGTTTGCCCGCAGGGGCTACCACGAACTGGAGGTATTCAAGGAAGTACGGCCGGACATCGCGCTGGGCATCGGCGTCATCGACATCAAGGACCTGGAAATCGAAACCCCCGACACAGTGGCGTCCCGCATCGAACTGGCGGTTTCGGTCCTCGGCGCGGAGCGGGTGGCCTGGGTGCACCCCGACTGCGGGTTCTGGATGCTGCCGCGCAACGTGGCCGACGGCAAGATACAGGCCCTGGTCGCCGGCCGCGATTTGTATTGCGGCACGCAGTCCGCCTGAACCATCCCTGCCGAAACCAGTCGCACGTCGCCTCCGGAACAAAACCATGACCGCTACGCCACCCCCTGTCAGACTGGCCGCGATCGGCCTCAACCACAGCCACATCTACGGCATGGCCGCCCACTTGGTGGAAGCCGGAGCCGAAATGGCCGCGGTCCACGCCGTGGAACCCGAGTTGCGGGAACCCTTCGCACAGCGGTATCCCGATGCCCGGATTGCCGCGACGGCACAGGAGATCTACGAGGACGAGTCCATCGACGTGGTCCTGACCGCAGCCATTCCCTCGGAACGGGCCGGCATCGCCATGGCCGCCATGCAGCACGGCAAGGACGTGCAGAGCGACAAGGCCGGCATGACCACCCTGGCCCAGTGGCAGGCAGTCAGGGGTGTTCAGGCCGCGACCGGTCGCATCTACTCGGTGGCGTACAGCGAACGGTTCGGAAGCAAGGCCACCGTGCGCGCACTGGAGCTGGTCAAGGCGGGGGCGGTGGGAGACGTTGTCCATCTGATGGGGACCGGTCCCCACTCCCTACGCAAGCCCACACGTCCCGACTGGTTCTTTCGCCGGGACACCGCGGGCGGCATCCTCTGCGACATTGCGGCCCACCAGTGCGACCAGTACCTTGCGTTCAGCGGCGAGACCGACCCAATCGTGGTCAAGTCGCAGGTGGCCAACCGCGCCCATCCCGACACACCGGAATTCGAGGACTTCGGCGACATGCTGGTGAGGGGCGAGAGCACCGTCGGCTACTTCAGGGTCGACTGGTTCACGCCCACCGGCCTGGCGTCATGGGGTGACACCCGCCTCACCGTCGTGGGCACCGAAGGCTACATCGAGGTACGCAAGAACCTGGACCTGGCGGGCCGGGCGGGCGGCGACCACCTGTTCGTGACCGATGCCAACGCCACCCGGTACGAGGACTGCTCCAGTGTGCAGCTGACCTTCGGCCACGACTTCCTGGCCGACGTGCGCAACCGCACCGAAACCGCCATGCCCCAGGAACATTGCTTCAAGGCCATGCACCTGGCATTGACGGCCCAGGACCGGGCAGACCACATCTAACGGGCCGCAGGTCCAGCAAGCCAACACCATGACAGTCCCCCTCACGGTCCCGCAGGAATTCGATCGGGCGCGGAACCTGCTGGCGCATGCCACGGAGCACGGCACGTTCCACGAGACCCGCCGCTCCTGCCGCTTTGCCTGCGACCTGGTGGCCAATGGCACGGACCGGGATCTGGTCCTCGCGCAGGAAGTGCTGGCAGCCGTCCTGGCCTGCCAGGTGACCGACCCAACCGACGTGCACGCGGGCAATTTCCTGTGGATGGCGGAAGACGACCGCATCGAAGACCTGAACGCCGTGGTCTTCTGTCTGGAGCATCTCGTACCCATGATGCTCGGACACGGGGACCGGCTGCCGACGGACACCCGTGCCGGGGTACTCGACGCCATCCGGCTGGGTCTGGAGGAAGTACTGCGCCTGGACGTCTGGATGGGCTACTCCAACATCACCGCCCTGTCGGTGCTGTGTTGCTGCCTGGGCGGGGAGCTGCTGGGCAAAACGGAGATTCTGGACGCAGGGCGCACCAAATTGGAAGCGTGGATCGGGTTCACGGCCGAATCCGGCCATGTACTGGAATTCAATTCCCCCACATACGCCGCCGTTTCCATCCGGGCGCTGGGCAGGCTGAGAAGCCTCGTTGCCTGTCCGGACACCGCCGTCCTGGCGGACATGATGCTTTGGCGACTGGGATTGAGCTACGCCCTGCACCTGCACCGAGCCACGGGTCGGCTGGCTGGACCGCACGGGCGCGCCTACCAGCCAAGCATCGACGGCGAGGCCCCGCCGGAGGCGCAGACGTTTGCCGAGTGGCTGGACACGGGCCTGTTGCCAGGCTGGCTGGGTGAACTGTACCGTGCCCTGCCGGATCGCCGGGAAGTGCGGGAAGGCATTCTGGCCTCCGAACAGATCGCCATGCATACGGCACTGGAGCCCGCGTTTGCCGTCGGTTCCGTAACCCGCAGCGTGCATCCGCAAGGGAACGCAGTCATCGGACACCTGCAGGGATCCGGGGACGCCCCGGGCGGCGTTCTCTATGCCCGGCACATCCTGGACGACAAGTGGCTGGGCGACTTCTACCATGCAACGGATCGCTCCCACTCGCGCAACCTGATGGACGAGGGCGACTTTCTTGGCATCCAGCACGGCACGGCCGTGTTGGGAGCCTATGCCCCGCACGCCGGCCGAACCGCCTTCCGCAGTGCGCGCACCGCATTCATCTGGACGCGGCGGGTGGCGGTCACCGCGGTGTACGTGAACGACGAACCCGCGGGGAACCTGCCCCTGACCGTGGTTCCCGGTTCCCGCCTGACCGTCTGCACCGACCGGGTCCTGTGTCTGCTGCAACCACTGCATCTGCCGGATCTACTGCAACCGGCCACCGTTGAACTCCACCGGCGCGGCGGCGACCTGGTGTGCGACATCTACCACTACCGCGCCCGGGAAACAAAGCGGTTCTGGGATCTCGCCTGGCCCGGAGCCTTCTACAAGGGCCGGCCGGCCTGCATCTTCTTCCTGGCCGTGCGCCCGCGGCGCGATCTGCCGCTTGCGGACGACGTGCGATCCCGGTGGTCGGAGCTGTCCATCGAATGCACGGTGGCACCAGCCAGGACCCGCACCCACCTGCGCGAACAGCGCCGGGCGGCAGCCACCGTCTCCGGTCCGGACGGCAGCTTCTCGCTCGATGTGGATCTCATGGACTTCCGACACCGGACCCGGCCTGCCGGAGGCACCGGATTGACGGCTCCGCTGGCGGCTCAGTGCGACTGGCAGGACACCGCCGAAGAACACTCGCTACGGGTTGCGGATGCGGAGGTCCGGGCCTCCGGGGCCAACATTTTGTTCGCCCGTGAACCCGAGTCGGACACATGGACGCTGGTTCAGGCCGCCGACAGCCCCGGCCCCGTTTCGGTGCGCGTCGGCGAGACCACCCGGCATGTACCGTTGACCGGCAAGGGCATTGCCATGTATTCCGCCGGACGGCTGACCGTCCGCCAAACGCAATTATCCGCCACCTGACACACCCCACACCATAGGAGCCGCTCCATGCCCCAACCCATCCGCACCGCCATCGCCGGCCTCGGCCGCAGTGGCTGGGCCATCCACGCCAACCTGCTGGCGCCGCTCACGGATCTCTACCGGGTAGTCGCCGTCGTGGACGGCGAGGAGACCCGTCGGGAGGAGGCCCGGACACGGTTTGACTGTTCCACCCATACGGACTTCGGCGACCTGGTCGCCAACGACGACATTGAGCTGATCGTGGTGGCCCTGCCCAGTTTCCTGCACGCCGACCTCACGGTACAGGCCCTGGAAGCCGGCAAGCACGTGGTGTGCGAGAAGCCGATGGCCGATTCCCTGACGGATGCCACGCGCATGGTGGAGGCGTCCCGCGCGAACCCGGGCACCTTGTCGATCTTCCAGCAGCGCCGCTACAACCCGGACTTCGTCAAGGTCCGCGAAATCATCGATTCCGGGGTGCTGGGGCGCATTGTCCAGATTCGCATGACGGAGAACCGGTTCGGTCGCCGCTGGGACTGGCAAACCCTGCAGCGTTTCGGCGGCGGCTCGCTCAACAACACGGGCCCCCACTATCTCGACCAGGCCCTGCAGCTGTTCGGTCCGAAGGAGCCGGAGGTGTTTTGCGACCTGGACCGCGCCCTGACCCTGGGCGATGCCGACGACCACGTCAAGGTGGTGATCAAGGCGGAGGGCCAGCCCACCATCGACATCGAGATTTCATCCGCCTGCCCCTACCCCGGCGAGTCGTGGAATGTGATGGGCACGCAAGGCGGCCTGTGGGGCAACCGAGGTGAACTCAAGTGGTCCACCTTCGATCCGGCGGACCTGGAACCGCGGGTCCTGACGACCGAGCCCACCCCCAACCGCTCCTACAACCGGGACGTCATCCCCTGGCAGGAACACAGCTGGAACCCGCCGGCAGCCACCGAGCCGGTGTACACCCAGTACTATCGGGACCTGTTCGAGACGCTGCGCAACGGCGCTGAACTGAAGATCACGCCCGAAAGCGTCCACCGCGTCATCCAACTTCAGGAGCGCTGCCACGAACTGGCTCCGCTCGACCGGCAGTTCTAGCCGCCGGCAGTACCAACCCAAAGGAGCAATAACCCATGGCAGGCGAACCCCGCTTGATGTTCAGCACGCTCGGATGTCCAGGCTGGACCCTGGAGCAGGCGGCCGACACCGCCGTCGCAATCGGCTACGGCGGCCTGGAAATCCGCATGCTGGACGGCACGATCATTCCTCCCGACCTGGACGCGTCCGGACGTGCCCGCATCCGGGAGGTCATGCAGTCGCGAGAGATTCGGACCATCGGCCTGGGCCTCTCCACCCGCTTCACGATGCCGGACGGCGCGGAGCGCGAACGCATGGAACAGGATCTGCTGGCCTATCTGGAGATGGCCCGCGAACTCGACGTTCCCTTTGTGCGCACTTTCGGCGGCAACCTGGCGGACGGCCAGGCGACGGAGGACGGCATCAACAACGTGGCCGAGAGCCTGAACCGCCTGGCATCGGCCGCGGCCGATGCGGGCGTGACCATTCTGCTGGAGACGCACGACGCCTTCTGCAAGGGCCGGGATGTGGCCCGCGTACTGGATCAGGTTCCTTCCGATCGGGTCATGGCGGTCTGGGATGTCCACCATCCGTGGCGCATGGGCGAATCGATTGAGGAAACCTGGGCCTGCATCGGCGAACGGACCGCCCACGTGCACTTGAAGGACGCGGCCCACAGCGATGACGGCACCTTCCGGCTGGTGCTGATGGGCGAGGGCGATGTCCCCAACCAGGCCATTGTGGACCTTCTGGAATCCAACGGATACGAAGGGGCCTACAGCGCCGAGTGGGAAAAGGCCTGGCATCCCGGCATCGAAGAGCCGGACATCGCGCTGCCGCAGCACTTCGAAGTCATCATGGGCTGGCTGCGCGGATGAACGGGCCGTTCCCGATCGTCCGCGCAACCTGTCGCGACTCGTCCCCCCTTTTCCATGAATTTGGGCGGGTTGGGCCGGGCGGGCAACAGATCCCATTGCAGTTTATTTAGCACACAAAACAGCTGTTACTTTTTCTTGAACATCCGAGTGGCCGGCCCGTGGCACCGTGAGCCGGCCACTCGGGTTCCCTACCGGCCAAGGCTCGGAAACCACCGGCCAAGGCTGGAAGACCTTGGAACAATCGTGCGCGTGAAGGCCGTCGCACTTGGTCGCATAGGCTCTGCAACCGCATGACGGCCTTATTCGGCCGTACGGCGGCCGTATGGCGGCCGTACGGACATGCGGAGCAGGGTTTCGCGTAATGATCCATGCCGGAGATCCGGCCCGGGGTGGCCGGGGCACCTGATTCGGCAGTCGGTCGTCAGGTTGCTTTACACACGGTTATTTTTTGTCGTCGCCGACAAATTAACGTCGTTTTGGCGCTTGGAGGCTGCCGTCCGCAGGACGGCTCGTGATGGCGCACGCGACCCTTTTGACGTGTTGATTCGGCTTGCGTCCCTTGTGCTACAGTGCAAGCCTCAGGCAGAAGGGGCCATTGATTTTTAGAACCGTCGGCACGTCCTGGTTGTGGTTCGCCGCCAGGTATCCGGCCGGGATCTGTTGATGCGCTGCAGCCTCCCCTTCTGACTGGTCGCGGAACCGGATTCGCAGCCAGTGGATTATGTGCAGAGGCTCGCCAGTCGCAGCTTTCCTCGGGCAGGTCGATGGTTTCCAGCAACAACGCCCAGCAGGCTTGGCAGAGAGCCCAGGCTGCACTGGCCTTGCAGCTTACCGCCAGCGAGTACGACACCCTCGTCGGCCCGTGCCGCTTCTTCTCCTACGAGGACGGTGAACTCAAGCTTCTGGTACCCAACTCGGTGGCCCGGGATCTGTTGGGAAACCGACTGCGTCCGTGGCTCAAGGAACACCTCGCGCAACTGCTGGGGGAATACGTCGACGTACACCTGATCCTGGATACGGCCGTGCCCGACGCCGCGGGGCCGGCAACGCCCTTGGAATTGCTGGCCGCGCAAGCCAATCCAGCGGGGGAGCAGGCTGGATCGTTGCCGGCGGGGGGCAACCGCCTTAATCCGGCCTACACGTTCGAATCCCTCGTAATCGGCCCCCACAACAGCCTGGTTTGTGAGGCCGCCAAGCAAATCGTCAACCTGGAGGCGAGCCATTTCGCCTCGCTGTTCATCTATGCCAACACCGGCTTGGGCAAAACCCACCTTCTGCATGCCATCGGCCATCAGGCACAGTCCCTGCAGGCGCGCGTGTGCCTCTGTTCCAGCGAGCAGTTCACCAACGATCTGGTCACCTCCCTGAGGCACCGAAAAGGGTCGGCGGACGCGATGGATCGGTTCCGTCAACGCTACCGCGAGGTGGACCTGCTGCTGATCGACGACCTTCAGTTTCTGGCCAACAAGGCCAAGACCCAGGAAGAGCTGTTCCACACCTTTGCCGCCCTCTATACGGCGGGAAAGAAGGTGGTACTCACCAGCGATGCCCCACCCTCCCAGCTGGACGGCCTGGAGCAACGCCTGCAAAGCCGCTTCGAGGGGGGACTGGTCGTTGACATTGAAGCCCCCGACTCCGAAACCCGGCTTGCAATTCTGGAAGCCAAGACGCGGCTGTTCGGCTACGACCTGCCGTTGGACCTGCTGCAGCCGATCGCCTTCCAGACCTACGTCAACATCCGCGAACTCGAAGGAGTCCTGCACCGCCTCAACCTAATCCAGAGACAGCAGAACAGAGACCTGTCGCTGCATCAGGTCGAACGGCACATCGAGGCGCTGGCACCTGAGCGGGAACCGGTCGAGCCGGAGTTGATGCTTAAAGTAATTTCAGATAATTATGGCATCGAGGTCGAGGATCTGGTCGGCACAGCCCGCAACCGGAACACCTCCCGGGCCCGCCAGACCGCAATGTACCTGCTGCACCGGGACCTGAAGCTGACCCTCAAGGCCACGGGGCAGCTGCTAGGGGGAAGGGATCACAAAACCATCAGCCATGGAATTCGGCAGATGAAGCAGCGCCTTGCGGGCGAACCGCAACTGGTGCGCGACATCATGGAGGTCCGCAGTCGTCTGCAGTCCACAACGGCAGTCCAGGATTGGACATAAAGTACTGAAACAACAATAAAGGTTTGCTAATTTCCTGAAGCCGGTCGCCGTAACGAACCGTTGGTTTCGGTGCCGCCTGCCTGACGACGACCTGCGATCCGGATTCCCCCGACCGGCGGTACCGTGGAACAAGAGGGGGGACGGGTCTCCCCCCAAGGTTTCGGCCACACGGATTCGAAGACGGACAAGCCCCCAGCCCCACCCCGCACGGAGCCGGGAAGGCCCGACCCGCGGGGCTTTGGCCTATCCGGACTTTGGTTCGGAATAGTCCCGGCCCAGCCAGGCCATCACGATCACGGCGCCAAGGCCCAAGGCCAGCAAGGCCAGCAGTTTGTTGATCCGGTCGTCCAACAACAGCGTCAGGGCCCCGAAGAGGCAGCAGAAGAGATAGTAGGCGAACACGATTGCCCGTTCGGGCACGCCGCGATCCAGCAGGACAAAGTGCAGGTGATCGCGTCCGGAGGTCCACGGCGCGACACCGCGGCGCAACCGGCTGAAGATCAGCCAGGCCACATCCACGATGGGCAGCCCGAGCACCATCATGACGGTGGCGATTTTGGCACCGCCCATGATGCCGACGGCGGCCACCGCATTGCCCAGAAAATAGGATCCGCTGCTGCCCATGAACAGGGACCGGCGCCAGAGGTTGGCCGGCAGGAAGCCCACAATGACGCCCAGGAGGATCGTGGGTATCACGGCCACCGAAGCCTGCGGCTCCGGCAGCACGTAAAGCATGTGGACCACCAGGACGGCGCACAGGATGGCCGATACGCCGGCCGCCAGTCCGCTGAGGCCGTCAAGCCAGTTGACCGTGTTGATGCAACCCATGAACCAGAAGACGGTGACGGCCAGCACCAGCCACCAGGGAAACCCGTCCGGTCCGAAGAGAAGGCCCGGCCCCAGGGGATTGTTGACGTGCTTGATGAAGATCAGGCCCGCCATGGCAATCAGGCCGGCTCCGATCTGAATCAGGTACTGCCACCGGGAAGCCAGATCGAAACGGTCGTCGATGATGCCCCAGACCGCGCAAAAGGCGCTGCCCCCCAGCAGCGCCCAAATGCGCCGATCCTCCAGCGGATCATGGCTGACCGGCAGCCATGCCCTCAACTCCGGGCCGGCTGCCCCCCGCACTGCCAGATAGAGGCCAAGGACCAGCGTAAAGGATGCCCAAAGGGCCAGGCCGCCGGTGCGCGGAACGATGCCCCGGTGCTGCCGGCGACCACCCGGTTTGTCCACCAGGCCCCAAGTGCGTCCCAGCCGGCCGCTGACAGGCGACAACAGGACCGAGGCCAGGGCCGCAACCAGCCCCAGAACCACATAGAAGGCAACGTCAACCATCGCTGTCGCGTGCAGGACCGGCACAAAGCCGGCACTGGCGGTTCGGAAGCCCTTGCCCGAGGCGGAGCCCGCGCAGTCTCAGTCAACCACCGAAGTCGACGTCGGACTCCAAACGGGTAAACCACACCGGCCGCTTGAGGGACGCCCGATCTTCGTAATCCCTCCAGGAAGGTCGCCGCACATGTTCGTGAATGAACACCTGAGCCGGTTCGACATAGTCCCGGTCGGGCTGCATGGCCTCCTTCTGCCGGCGGACATCCCTGTCCGCCGCGGCCGCGGCTTGGCGCGCGCCCTTTCCTCGTCGAGGGGCATCGGACCGGTGGCCGTCGCGACGCCCTTGGGGTGCCTGGGCGCGTGCTTCAGGTCGTCGCTGAGACCTGGAGCCCCGGCGGTTCCGCGAACTGCCGCCCTTGCGCCGGCCCCTTCCCGATGGTGGGGGACCGGTCCGGCTGTCGCGGTCCGGATTCCTGGATCTGCCTCCATCGGATCGACGCGGGTTGGCACGGTCCGCCGCCGATTGCCTGCCTTGCGGGCGCGGCCCTTCCGAACGATCTGCCGCCGATTGTTTCCGCCTCCGGCCGCTGCGCCGACGACGCTGCCCGGACCGGTTTTCGGTCTGTTCGTGGCGGTTGGCACGGCGCCTGCCGCGTCCTTGTCGACTTGGTTTGGAACCGTCCGTGCTCTGGTGGTCCCCGCGGGGACTTCCCTGCGATGTGGGTGGCGAACTGTCATTTTCGGTCATGGTTTGTCCTCGCGAACCCGGCCGCAACGGCGCAGTCTAGGATGGGCTGATCTCAAGCAGCACAACTTGCTCGCCGGAGGCATTGGCAAAGGTGATTGTAGTGCCGATCGTCCACTCGCGGGGGGTTCGCCCCCAGAACTTGTCGTAGGCGGTGTCCGTCCCTGCGCGGGACATGAGCCGAATGCTGTCGCCGGGACTGAGCGGAGCCATCGCGTCAAAGCGGTACTCCTCTTCCAGGCTGGTGGACACGGTCCAATTGGCCAGGGTGACGGGCTGGTCGCTGACATTGACAATGACGATCACTTCGGAGGCGTAGGTCCCTGCGTTCAGAATCTCGATTGCGAAACTGTCGGCCGTGGCCGTCCAGCCGCTTCCCTCGGCGACAGCGTCGGGGGACGGAATCACCAGGATCTGCCCGGGCGTGATCAAGTCCGGGTTGACAATGCCGTTGGCGGATGCCAACACCCCCTGGCTGACACCGAACGTCTCGGCAATGGCACCCAGCGAATCGCCGGCCTGAACGGTATAGGTTCGCGGGGCCGTCGCAACTCCACCTTCCCGCGAACCGAAACCGGAGACCTGGACGGTCGGCTCGGCCTGGACGGTCGGCACAGCAGTGGGCGCCGGCTCGGCCGGCATGGCCACCTGCGGCTCTGCCGGCACGGTTGCGATTTGCCGTCCAATCGACCGGTGCTCGTACAGCAGGAACCCAACCGTCACCAGCAACACAGTCACCAGGACGTTGACCAGCAGGGCGAAGACGAACTGGCTGCGGTTCATGGGCCCCAACGACTACCGGCAACTATCCGTCCGCCACATACACCGGCGGGAAGTGCGGCCGACCCCAGTCCACCTCGTGGTTGGCGATCATGATCAATATGAAATGGGGCACGAGGGTTGCCATGATCGCCTGACCATCCTTGACCTGGTCGCGATTCGCCTTGCTGTTCCAGGTGGCGCCACCGTGAACCAACTGGTTCCGCAGCACGTACAGCCGCTCGAACAGCTCGCACAAAATAGCGTAGGTGTCCTGTCGTGCCAGAGCACGGTGCGTGCGCACCTTTCTGGCATTGAACCGAGCCTGCCAGTCACCGCCACCACCGTTCTTGTTCCTGTTCATCCAATACCGTTTGTACACGTACGGGTTGTCGAGCAGCAGCCGAATCGGCCCTGAGAACCGCGACCAGATGGCATCGTAGACCACCCGCTCGCGGTCCAGCCGGCAAACCTTGCCGAAGAATCGCTGGGCGGCACCCGGATCGGATGCATCGTGGAATCTGTCCGTGTCCTCCGCATAGAGTGCATTGAACGTGATCCAGAGAAAAAGGAAGGCGGCATCCGGGTCGCCCGGTTCATCCCGCATTTCCGCTTCGGCCCGGCTCAGCCAACTGGTTGCGCGACGAACACGCAGACCCAGCCAACCGTATTGTTCCTCGGGATGGGCTGCCTCCCACTGGACCCGCAACGCCTCGGCGCTGGGGGACCACAATCTACTCATGGCCGCTCATGGCACACAGCACTCTCCTGAAACGACGGTTCGGGTTTTTTGCGGCGCAATCGACGGGAATGGTTGTGCATCGTTCCGCCAACGTACTCAGGCCCCCGCGCCCGCGTCGGCCCTACCCGAACAGCCGATCCACTTCCTCCACAATGGACTGTCCGGCCCGGGCGCAGGCCGTGGCGCGGGCGGCATCCGCATACCGGCCCAGCTTCCGTTCGTCCGACAACCACTCGGTCAATACGGAAACCTGGCTCGCCGGCGACGGGGCATACGTGCCCATGCCGTGCTTGATCACAAAAGCCGGATTCTCCGCCTCCTGACCGGGGACAAAGCCACTCAGGATGACGGGCAGCCCCATGGCCGCGGCTTCCATGATCGTGCCCGGCCCGGCCTTGGTGACCGCGCAATCGCTGGCGGCCATCCAGGCATGCATGTCGGTCACGAAGCCCAGCACACGCACCTGTTCCGAACCGAAGGACTGCGAAAGCCGTCGGACCAGTGCCTGGTTGCGTCCGCAGATGACCGCCACCTGGCAGTCGGGCATTGCCTTCCGCCGCCGGGATGCCACCAGTTGCTCCACCAAGGCGGCGATGGTGCCAAACCCCTCGCCGCCGCCAATGACAAGCACCAGGGGCAGCTGTTCCTCCATGTCGAGCAACCGCTTCCACGCCCGTCGCTCCCGCACCTCGACGTCCACGAACTGTCTGCGGACCGGCAGGCCGTAGACCCGCACGTTCCGCTCCGACACACGATACCTGCGGGCCGCCACGGCAGCCTGGACGGTCGGCACACAGCACAGGTCCAGTTGGGAATGGAACCATGAGCCATGCGGGGTCACCAGATCGGAGACCACGGACACGACCGGCAGGTCGCGACCGGTCACCCGCAGGTGACGAAACAAGGTCGGATGAAACAGCGGATTGACGGTGACCAGCACATCCGGCCGCATGCGGTCGAACAGGAGCTCGAAGTACGGTTCCAGGTACCCGGCCAGCCACGTGGCCATCTGGTCTTCGGTGATCAGGGAGCCGTAGTTGCTGAAAACCCACTGCCAAAAACCGGGAAGCTTGTTGGCAATGTACTTGTAGGCCAAGGGAACGTAGTCGAGGGGCCAAGGCGCGAACTGCTTGAAGACATCGACCGAAAACACCTCGTGGACGCCCGGAAACCAGTGGGCGAACTCCTGTTGCAGGGCCAGGGTGCAGGAGCGGTGCCCGCCTCCGATGTCGGACATCAGAATGAGAATGCGCATGGCGGCAACCGGAATGGGGCAACTGCTGTCGTAGCGGTCAATACGCGCCGCGGCGCAACAGCACGGTGGGAATCGTGCGCAGGGCGATGGACAGATCCAGGCCCAGGTTCCAGTTCTCGGCGTAGTAGATGTCCAACAGCACCATTTCGTCGAATGTCAGATCACTGCGGCCCGACACCTGCCACAGGCCCGTGATGCCCGGAAAAACGGCCAGCCGCTTCTGGTGCCAGGGTTCGTACCGCTCCACCTCGGCCGGCAACCCGGGACGGGGTCCGATGAAGCTCATGTCCCCCCTGACCACGTTGATGAACTGGGGCACTTCGTCCAGGCTGAAGCTGCGCAGGAACCGTCCCACCCGCGTGCAGCGGGGATCGTCCTTGATCTTGAAGTAAATCCCCTGGGCGTTGTCGAGGTCCGCCACCTCGTCGAGCCGGGCGTCGGCGTCGCTGACCATGGTGCGGAACTTGAACACGCGAATGGGATTCCCGTGGCGCCCGACACGCGTCTGGGTATAGATGACGGGACCGCCCGACTCCAATTTGATGGCGGCGGCAATCACGGCGCCGACGATCAGGGACGGCACCATCAGAATCACAAAGAGAACCAAATCCGCCAGGCGCTTGAGCCAGTAGTTCCATCCGGTGATGGAAATGGGCTGTTCGCTGAGGAGGGGCACGCCCTGCAGGGTGTCCAGTTTGATCTGGTTCCGGGTCACCTGGAACAGGTTGGGCACAACCTGGGGCTGAATGCCCTGGTCGCGGCATGTTTCGAGGGACTGCTGGAGCAGTTCCGCATGGCTTTGGGGCAGGCAAATGATGACCCGGTCGGGCCGGAGATCGCGCAGGATGCGAGGCAGGTCCGACACGGAGCCCAGCAGGCGGAACCGACCGATGTCACGGGGGGGCACCTCGCCTTCCTCGTCCAGAAAGCCCAACAGGTGCCAGCCCAGGTCCGGCTGGGCCACAATGTTGCGCATCAACATCAGTCCCAGTTCGCCGGTTCCGACCAGCAAGACCTTTTCGTGGCCCAGCCCATGGCTGTACAGCAGCCGCCGCACGGCCCAGAGACCCAGCCGCAGGCCGCCCAGCAGGCCGGTCATCATGATGGCCGTATAGAGGAAGACCAGCCGGCTGTAGAGCTGGGGGTTGAAGAACAGATGGCCCATGATGAGAACCAGGATCGTCAACGTCGAGGCGTTGGCAACGGTCCAGGTCTCGTGGAGCCAGCCTCGTATTTGCCCGTTGTGATAAACGCCGGCCAGCTGGAATGCCGCCAGCTGCACCACAACCAAACTCAGGGCGGAAGGCAGATAGGCCCGGAACGTCTGAACGTGGATGGGCTCCACGTCCTTGAACCATTCAAGCTGGTAGCGGACGATGTAGGCCAGAACGAACGCCAACAGCGTCAGCGCGGCGTCCGCCGAACGGAGCAGGATTTGGCGCAGACGCGGATCGTCAGCCTGGTTGAAGGCCGCCAAGCGAGCAAGCAGGCCGGTGTCTGCAGTGCGCGACACAGAATCGTGGAGAGACACGGAGCAGATGGAAGCGGATTGCCGGCTGGAATCAAGCCGATCCGGCAACCATAAGGATACCCCGCGGCGGCCACCCGGACAGTAGCTGTAATTGTCCCGTCTCGGTGCAGACCGCTTCCGCTTGTCCACAGGGATCCCGATCCATATCCAACCGTCCGTCCGGCACCCTCCACCGACCTCAAAGGAACGACGCGTACTGCTCCCATAACAGGGAACCAACGCGCCGCGGGCTGAACGCCGCGGCGCGCACCCGGCCGGCCATCCCCAAATCCGTCCCCCAGTCCGGATCCCGGTTCAACCGGGTCAAGTGCCGGTGCAGACCGTCGAAGTCCTCCACGGAGAACCAGGCGGCATGTTCCCCGGCCAATTCCCGCAGGCTGGGAATATCGTGGCACAGAACCGGAACCCCGTAAGTCATTGCATCCAGCAGCGGGATGCCGAAACCCTCGAGCAGGGAGGGCAGGACCACGGCACGGGCGCGGCCATACAAATCGTGCATCCCTGATGGCGGGACCCAACCGGGGAACCACACCCTCTCCGTCAGGCCCAGCCTGCGCACCGCGGCCGCCAGCCGTTCGGGCTCGCCGCCCCAGCCCGGCGCCCCCGCCAGCACCAAGTGCCAGTCCGCACCGGTGTGTTCCAGCCAGGCCGCGAACGCCTCAATCAACCAACCCAGGTTCTTGCGCGGTTCCAGCGTGCCCAGATGGAGCAGGTAGTTGTCCGGCAGGGACCTCACAAAATCCGGGGAGTCCGCGGGTGCCTCAACCTGCGGCTCCGCCGGAACCGGCACCACCTCGATCCGGCTGGACGGCACGTCGAAGTAGTGGTGCACATCGTCGGCGGTGGCACGGCTGATGGCCAGCACCCGCGAGGCCCTGCGCGCGCTGTGGCCGCACAAAACCTGCAGATAGCGTCGCCGCGGACCGGGAACCGTGGCCCGCGTACGCAGAAAGGACAGATCCATCACGGTTACCAGCGATGGTGCCGGGCATGCGATCGGCAGAACATTCACCATGCCGTGGAACAGGTCAGGCGTGCGAACGCGCAAGGCCAGGGGCAATGCGGTCTGTTCCCACATGATGCGCGCGAGCGGCCGATTCACATGCCAGTGGGTGGCGCGCCGCTGAAAGGGCAAGCCGGGATGTTCCGACCGATTGAGCCAGACCTGGACCTGCCAGGCCGGCGCACAGTCGGCCTGCGTCTCCGCCAGGGCGCGCAGAGTGCGCGCCACGTAGGTGCTGATGCCGGCGCCCGAGGCGTCGGGGCGACTGCTCAGGAGACCGGCGTTGAGTTCCAGCCGGGGGCGGTCAGGGCTTGGCATCCACGAGGCTCTGCTGCCAGGTTTCGACCAGACCCCGCGCCACACTTTCCATGCTGAACTGCTCCTCCACCCGCCGACGGCCGGCCTTGCCCAGGCGGCGGCACAATGCCGGATCCGCCTGCAACTGCGCCAGACGGGACCGCAGGGCTTCGGTGTCCCGTTCCGGATAAACGAGCCCCGCCTCTCCGGCCGTATGGCGGCTCTCGCCGCTGTCGCTGACCACCACCGGGACTTCACAGGCCATGGCTTCCGTCAATACGCGTCCGAACTGTTCCTGCCATCCGGCAGTCGACAGGCTTGGCAGAACCAGGACATTCAGGGAACGGTAGAACGCCGGCATGTCCCTGCTGGCCAAGCGTCCGCGGAATTCCGTCCGGTCGAGGATACCCAGTTCCCGGGCCTGCATCCGCAACCGGGATTCGGACTCTCCGGAACCGGCCAGGGTCAAGGTCCAGTCTCCCCGCAGGCCGGCACAGGCATCCAACAGGACATCAAGGCCCTTCTCCGGCAGCAGGCCGCCGGCATAACCCACGGTGAACCCCTGTCCGGGTGCGGATGTCTCCGGTGGACCGAACAGGGTCGTGTCCGTGCCCATCTGCGGCACTACCTTCAACCTTCCGCTCGGATACCCCTTGCGGAGCAGCACCTCGCCTACGGCAGCGGTTCCGGCCAGTGCCCAAGTGCAGTAGGCAAAGCACCTGCGCTCAAACCAGCCGAAGGGAGGCGGATAGCGCTTGTACAGATTCTGGCAACTGATGAAAACCGCCGGTACGCGGTTGCGGGATGCCCATCTCACTCCCTGGTAGGTCGCCAAGTTGTAGGCTTCCTCGTCCAAGTGCAGGATGTCCGGCTGCAGCGCATCAAGGCGGTTTGCCAAGCCGGCGAAGTGGTAGAGGTGGTAGTGACCGTTGAGGCGGATGGGCAGTACCGACTGGCGATAGCAACCCGAATCGTTGGGTTCCAACACCTGAACCCCTCGGGAGTCCTGCCAAGAAGGCGGAGACACCACCGTCAGGTCCACACCCAAGCGCCCGATTTCCTCCGGCAGCCGCTGGTAGCTACCGGTCACCAGGGCCTTTGAAATCATCACCGCCCTCATGGTGGGGAGCATCCGGCACCGTTGCCGAAAGCCGATATCACTCAGATCTGCCAACCTACGGGGGCATCCCGGTCCAGCAATCCCCGCTCCTTGAGCGCCTGCCAGAATTCACCGGGAATATCGGCGGCCAAGCTTGCGATGTTCCGTTCCGTCTGCTCAATGCGCTCGGCCCCCACCACCGCCGTGGACACCCCGGGATGCGACAGCGCGAATTGCAGGGCCGCAGCCTGCAGGGACACGGCATGTTCCTTGCAGACGGTTTCGATGAGCCGAACCCGTGCCAGCACGTCCGCAGGGGCGTTGCGGTAGTAGTACTGTGCATCCTCCCGCGCCCCCGTAGCCAACACCCCCGAGTTGTACACCCCGGCCAGAATGACCCCCACACCTTCGCGGCGGCACCGCTCGATGAAGCCGAGCGCATCCTGATGCAGGAGCGTGTAGCGCCCGGCAAGGAGGAAGCAGTCGAACCGTCCGTGTGCCATCAGTTGTTCCGCCAACTGCCAGGAATTGAGGCCGGCACCAACACCAACCCCCTTGATGATTCCGTCCCTTCGGAGACCGTCCAGGGTGCGATACGCCTCCGTGGAGGCAATGTCCACGTGGTTGTTCGGGTCATGAATGTGGAGCAGGTCGACGCTGTCCAACTGCAGACGCGACAGGCTCTCCTCGACGCTTTGTAGGACCCCTTGATGGGTAAAGTCGAACCGGACATCCACGCCGTAACGGTTGACCAGGCGGCCAACCTTGGTCGCGATCAGGAATTCCGACCTCGGGCGCCCCGCCAACACCCGGCCAATGTGGACCTCGGACCGGCCGGCACCGTACAGCGGGGCCGTGTCCAGGAATCGAATGCCATTGTCAAGGGCGTGTTCCACGACAGCCGCGGCCTCGTCGGCATCGGGTAAGCGACCTACGGGAGCCCCGCCGAAGCCAAGCCGCGGTACATGCAAGTCAAGCGAACCCAAACGGGCGGAGGGGATGGCAACCATGGCCTAACTCTTCAAGTCGATGGGGATGCAGGTACACGGACGTGCAATGCGCCATTGTAGGGGACTGCCGCCCGCAAGGATGACTACCCCGAACCGAACCGACGATTCCTGTTTGTCAGGACAAGAAGCCAAGCATAGGATTCAGGTCGCGCCAACCCGCCCAAGGAAAAACCCACATGAGCGTCGTACTGCTGCACCAGAACATCCAGCACATGGACGAGGATCTGATCGCCCGCCTGGAAGCCGCGGCCCAACCGCGGGAACTGATCGCCTCCACGGATCCCACCGAGTACATGGATCGGATCGAGGACGTGGAAATCATTGCCGGCCACCCGTCCGCCGAAGTTCTGTTTGCCGCCGAGAACTGCCGCTGGGTGCAGATCTTCTCGGCCGGGGCCGATGCCCTGCTGATGAAACACCCCGAAGCGCGGGACATGGACTTTCAGTTGACCAACGTGTCCGGCATCCATGCCATTTCCATCACCGAGCACATCTTCTCCCTGCTGCTCACGCTGGCGCGCAGCATTCATGTGTCCATCCGCGCCCAAGCGGACAGGGATTGGGTCAAGCATGAACATGCCGACGTGCAGGAGGTGGCCGGGACCACCATGTGCCTAATCGGGGTCGGCAGCATCGGCAGCCGCGTGGCCCGCACGGCGCATGCCATGGGCATGAACGTCCTGGGGGTGCGCCGTCACAAGGGCCTGGACGTGCCCCAGGGCATTGCGGAGGTGTTTGGTCCGGATCAACTGGGAGAGGCGATGGGACGGGCCGACTGGGTGGTGTGCTGTGCGCCGCACACGCCGGGAACGCATGAACTTGTCCAGGAGGAGCATTTCCGCGCGATGCAGCCGCACGCCCACTTCATCAACATCGGCCGGGGCAAGGTGGTGGTCGAACCGGCCCTGGTCCGGGCCCTGCAGGAGGGCTGGATCAAGGGTGCCGGCCTTGACGTTACCTACGAAGAGCCGCTGCCGGCGGATTCGCCGCTGTGGGACATGGGAAACGTGATTGTCACGAGCCACTACTCGGGCCAGTCCGAGTCCTACGGTGAACGGGCGACCGAGGTGTTGCTGGACAATCTGGTCAGGTTCAACGAGGGACGGCCCCTGAACAACCTGGTGGACAAGAAGCTGGGATATTGACCGGACCGAACCTCTCCTCAAGCCACTGGCGCGGGTAGCCGACGGCCCGTCACCGACCGATTCCTACGCGCCCGGCCTTCCCCTTCGAAGCCGATGATACGCTCTCGGAGCTGCCGTGGCAGAGCGATGACGGGCCCATCGCGGGCACCGTTTCACTCTCGTTGATTTTGGCCCTGAAGCCACAAGTGGCGACGGACACATGGTGCCGAATGTTGTCAAAACAGTCGGTACCGAGCGCGATGGGATGCAGGCAAGCCAACCCGGGAACAGCGAACGAATTCCCGCATCCACGAGAGTGGAATAGTGTCCCTCCTCAAACCCTCTCCACATACTGTACGATATATCGTACAATACGCCCATGTTCACCATTCTGCGAAGCGCGACCTTCGACCGGTGGCTGAGCAGGTTGCGGGACCGCCAAGCGGTAAACCGAATCATCGCCAGATTGCTGGCAGCCCAAGATGGACACCTCGGAGACGTGAGAGCGGTTGGCGGCGGAGTGTCGGAGCGCGGCTAGTGCCGTAATTCGACACTGAACGGCATGATAAGGCATTATACGGACATGAAGATTTACCGTGCCGCTGCGTTTGCGGCCAAGATTGGGGTTCACAAGAACACGGTCAAGGCGTGGAGTTTGAACGGCAAGCTGCCGGCCCGGCGCACCCCTTCCGGCCACCGCTACTACACGGACGCGGACGTGGCGCGGTACTTCGGCGTGGCGCGGGCGCAGGCCCAGGGCCGCAGCGCGGTCTACTGCCGCGTGTCCCGCCGGTCGCAGCGGGACGATCTGCGCTCCCAGCAGCAAGCGATGGAAGCCTTCTGCCTGGGGGCCGGCCTGGCCGTGGACGATTGGCTGACCGAGATCGGCGGCGGCCTGGACTTCCAGCGGCCGGTGTTCCGTGCGTTGATGGAACGGATTGAGAAAGGCGAACTGGGTCTCCTGCTGGTCGCCCACCAGGATCGCCTCTGCCGTTTCGGGTTCGACTGGTTCGCGTACTTTGCCGAGAGCCACGGCTGCGAGATCCGCGTGGTCAACCAGCCGTCCCTGTCGCCGCAGGCGGAATTGGTGGAGGACCTGATGGCCGTGGTCCATGCCTTCTCCTGTCGCCTGCACGGGTTGCGCCGGTACCGGCAGCGGATACGCGAGGCCGTATCCGATGGCTAGGCCGGCGAAGGTTGCGCGCACCCTGCACAGCCAGGGGCTGAACCGGTCCAAGTACGACCGGCTGTCCGACATGGCCATCCGGTGTGGGGGTGTCCGCGCGGACGCCTGGCGCCGATGCCGCGGGGTGTCGACGGTCCGGCAATCGCCCTACGACGTGCGCGACGCCTGGATGGCGGAGGGCTGCGCCTGGCACGGGTTGCCGGCGCGGTTGGGCAAGGCCGTGCCGGCCGACGCGCTGGGCGACATGGCCGCGGCGCGGGAGGCGGCCAAGGTGCAGGTCAAGCGCGCCCTCCGGCACCGCACCCGGAACGACGAGGCCGAACGCCAACGCCTCTACTCGCTGCTCAAGCGGAATCGGTGGACCGAGGACCCGTTCCTGCACCGCCGGATGCGCAACCGTTGGCAGGGCGGTCGTTCCCATGTGACGAACCAGATCATGGCCGACCGCGGTTCCTGCACCACAAAGGTTTGGCACGGCAGGGCCTGGCTGTATCTGCAAGGCCTGGAGAGAGGGCAACGCATCGCCCTTCCGCTCAAGGGCAGGCACCTGCCATGCGGCACGCTGCGCATCATCCTGCACCCCAACGGGCAGGTGGCCGTCCACTACGCGGTGGCCGCAAACGCGGTGTGCAGCACGCGCCCCTGCGGGCACGCCACCGTGGGCGTGGACAAGGGCTACACCGAAGCCTGCACGGACAGCGACGGCGCGCGGCACGGCCCGGGTCCGGGCGACCTGTTGGCTGCGGAAAGCGATCCCCAAAAGGTCAAGGGCCAACGTCGCAACCGCCTGCGGTCGCTGGCGGAGAAGCACGAGGCCCAGGGCCACCCGCGCAAGGCCGACAACATCCGACGGCACAACCTGGGCCGCAACAAATGGAACCAGCGCACGCGCCGACACCAAAAGAGGGCGCGCAACCTGCTGTGCCAGGCTGCCCACGCCGTGGTCGACAAGGCGGACACCATCGCCTGCGAAGACCTGACGGCGCCCATGCAGTCCGCCCGGTATCGCCACCGGGACACCCACCGTCGCCTGCACGGCTGGGTCAAGGGCGTGATGGCGGACACACTCACTTCCATATCTCGGCGCAGAGGTTCTGCGCAGGCATTGGTCAACCCGGCCTGCACATCGCAAATCGACTCCCGCAGCGGCCTGTTGCAGGGCCGTCGTCAAGGGGATTGGTTTCACGGCATCGACGGGGCTGTGCTGGACGCGGACGCCAATGCCGCCTGCCATATTCCGGCGAGGCTGTACGACGACGGGATTACGTTGTACACGCCCTTCAGGGCAGTCAAGGCCCTGCTCGTCGAACGCACCAGGCTGTCGGTGGGGACTGCTCCACCCGGACTCGAGTTGCGGGGGCCGGCAACCACGCCCCCATCAACCGAGAGCGAATGACCGGCATCGGTACCGAAGTGTGCCGATTAATGGAACAGATGAGGATCCATCACGGACCCGGATATCGGATCTACTTCATTACGCAAGGCACCGAGTTGATCGTCCTGCTTTGTGCCGGTGACAAGGGCAGCCAGCGGCGAGACATTGAGCGGGCCAAGCGAATGGCGAAGGAGTGGAGGACCAATGTCTGAGGAGTATCGAGAGTTTGATGCAGCGGACTACGTAAAGACCCGGCAGGATGCCCGAGAGCTTCTCAGCGCGGCTGTGGAGGAAGACCTTGGAGACGGAGTTGTGATTCGTGCTGCCTTGAAGTACGTCGCCCGGACACAGAACATGAGCGCCCTTGCGCGCGACGCAGGACTAAACCGAGGCAACCTCTACAAGGCACTGTCTGAAGACGGCAACCCCACCCTGGCCACACTGCTGAAGGTCACCCGCGCTCTGGGGCTCAGGCTGCGTCTCGAGCCCATCGCGCATCCTGCACAGGGCATGCAGCCGGCCAAGCACGGGGCCTCCCGGCAGGAATGACTTCAACGTGGCCTCGCACTTGTCATCTCACGTTTGAAGGCCCTGAACTCCGGAAGTTTCGCCACGGAAGTGGGACTGTGGAGAGGGCGAAGTCGGACTTGGACCAACTTCAACGAGATGACACCATGCCCCCATCGCGGCTGGACGTTGGGCGATCCCCAAGGCAGTGATACACTCCGCTTGGCTGCTTGGCGGCCATCCCGAACCAACAAAATAAGGAGTGCCCTATGGCCTTCCGGCGCGCAAGGGGCCAGGTCCCTTTCATTGTTATTCTGTTGATTGCACTGGCCTTGGCGGGTTGCGGGGGCGGCTCCCCCGCGGAGGAAGCGGCAGCACCGGAACCGGCACCCATGGAAGACGCGATGCCGGAGTCCCGCTACAACCAGTCACCCATGCTGAACCAGCGAGTCATGGACGGCACACTGCCTCCGGTGGACGAGCGACTGCCGCTCAACCCTGTGGTGATTACACCGCGGGCCGACTTGGGCGAGTCCGTCGGGAAGTACGGCGGGACGCTGGCGGTCATGGCGATCGACCCCAACTATGACGCCTTCGGTGCGGAATGGGGCGACGGCGGCGGCTACGTCAACGAGTCGCTGGCAACGTTTGATCTGGCGGACCGCATCTTCACCGAAAACATCGCCGAATCCTGGTCGGTCAACGACGAGCTGACCGAACTCACCGTCAACCTCAGGGAAGGGGTCCGCTGGTCGGACGGCAACGCGCTGACCACGGACGATATCGCCTTCTGGTGGAACGACATCATGCTGAACGAGACCCTGACCCCCTCCATCCCGGCCTACTTCAAGTCGGCGGACGGGGAGCCGATGACCGTCAACGTGATCGACGACTACACGTTCAGCCTGCAGTACAGCAGCCGCTACGCCGCCATCGCGGACCGCCTGTCCAGCCTGCAGCCCTGGGCACCCAAGGCCTACCTGACCACCTGGCATCCGGATTACAGCGACAACGCCGCGGCGGTTGCCACGGACGAAGGCTTCGCCGAGTGGTACGAGGCGTTCCTGGCCCACTACGCCGGCCGCGCCTTCATCATCTACGGCCCGGACCGCCCGATTCTGGGCCCGTACATCGTTGGTCCCCTGGACTCGGTGGGCACCCGCCTTTCTGAGCGCAACCCCTTCTACTGGAAGGTGGACTCGGACGGCAACCAGCTGCCCTACATCGACTACTACGAACGCGTTCTGGTCGGCAGCCGGGAAATCCTGGAGGCCAAGGCCATCACCGGCGACTACAACTTCGGCGGCGCCTGGGCGGACTTGGCGAACTATCCCCTGCTCCAGGAAAACGCCGAGGCGGCCGGATACACGGTCCGCCTCTATCCCGGACAGAACTGGGGCGGCAGCGTGAGCTGGGCCTGGAACTACACCAGCAAGGATCCGTTCCTGAAGGAACTGTTCAACGACCTGCGCTGGCGCCGCGCCATGTCGCTGGCGCTCGACCGGGAGGCCTACAACCAGGTGTTCAACCTGGGCCTGACCGAACCCCGGCAGGCAGTGCCACCGCCCGACTGGTCCTTCCGCGAGGAAACGATGGGCTATACGGACGTCGAGTACGACCCGGATACGGCCAACGAGCTTCTGGACGAACTGGGCCTGGCCTGGGACGCCAACGAGGAATGGCGGATGCGCCCGGACACCGGTGAACAGTTCATCCTGTTCACGGAGATCGGCAGCGAAGGCCATCGGGCCGGAGAGTGGGACTTCATCACCAGCCAATGGCGCGACGTGGGCATTGAAGTCAAGTACAAGCAGGTGGACCACGCCCTGTACGCCCAGCACCTGCTGGCCAACGACCTGGACATCGGCACCTGGGGTGCCGGCGGCCCGTCCGAGGCGGTCAGCCATGCGGTCTTCCCCATTCGGCTGGTACCGCCCTGGCACTGGCGCACCTGCTGCGCGCTGGCCGGGATCGCCTGGTACGACTGGTGGGAGTCCGGCGGCGAAGCCGGCGAGGAACCACCGGCGGTAATCCAGGAGCTGTACGACCTGCTCGACGAGTGGCAGGACGAACCCATTGGCACGGCACGGTACAAGGAACTGGGCCAGGCGATGGTGGCGCTCAACGAGGAAAACCACTGGTGGAACGTCATGACCAGTCCTTCGCCCGGCATCAGCCATGCCATCGCGGCTTCCGCGGTCGACAACAGTGTCAAGAACCTGCGCCTGCCCGAAAAGGACGGGGGCTGGTGGCTGATTGAGCTGCTCTATATCGACGAATAGCTGCTGACCACTTGACGTTCGCGGGTTCCGGTCGCCGATTTTTTAGCGACCGGAACCCGCGCCGTCCGTCTGGCCGAACAGGCTTCAAGGGGGCCATGCACCCGGCCCGGGGAGCCCACCGGCGCGAGGCGAGTTTGGATGGATGCCGACCAACCCCTGTTGGAAATCCGGGACCTCAAGACCCACTTCCACATCCGACAGGGCACAGTCCGGGCTGTCGACGGAGTGTCGCTGTCCGTGTACCCGGGCCAAACCCTGGCCATCGTGGGTGAAAGCGGCTGCGGCAAGAGCATCACGGCCCAGTCGATACTGCGCATCCTCCCGCGGGCCGGGCGCATCGAGCACGGCCACATCCATTTGCAGTTGTCCGGGGGGAATCCAAGCCGCGGGGAAATCGTCGATCTGGCCGGCCTCAATCCGAAGGGCAGCGCCATGCGGGAGATCCGCGGCGGCGAAATCGGCATGATCTTCCAGGAGCCGATGTCAACCTTCAGCCCGGTCTACACCATCGGCCACCAAATTGCGGAGGCTGCCCGCCTGCACCGGACCGCAGACGACATCGAGCCCCGAGAGCTCGTACTGGACATGCTGGCCCACGTCGGGTTTGCCCATCCGGACCGCACCTGGAGCCAATATCCCCATGAACTCAGCGGGGGCATGCGCCAGCGGGCCATGATTGCCATGGCCCTGATTGGCCGTCCGCGCATTCTGATCGCGGACGAGCCGACCACCGCCCTGGACGTAACCACCGAGGCGCAAATCCTTCGGCTCATGAAGCGGCTCCAAGCGGAGTTCGGCATGGCCATCATCTTCATCACCCACGATTTGGGCGTGGTGGCCCGGATGGCCGACCAGGTGGCGGTCATGTACCTGGGCAACATCGTCGAACAGGGGGATGTCGACACGGTGTTCCATGCCCCCAGACACCCCTACCTGAAGGCCCTGCTGCGCTCCGTGCCCCGTCTGGATCCGGCCGAAAACATCGGCCTGGAACCCATCTCCGGCATGGTTCCGGATCCCTTCAGCCGGCCCGCGGGCTGTCCCTTCCATCCCCGCTGTCCGGAGTTCATGCCGGGCACCTGCGACACCGCCGTGCCGCAACTCCTGCCCGCGGTCGCCGAGCCGGGGCGAACCCGGGCCGCCTGCCATCTGTACACATGACCGCGCAGACCCCGGCCGGGACAGAAGCCACAATCCTGCGTGTGCGCGATCTGCGCATGCACTTTCCCATCCAGAAGGGCTTCCTGCGCCGCACCGTCGGCTGGATCAAGGCCGTCGACGGGGTGGATCTGGAACTGGGCCGGGGTCAAACCCTTGGCCTGGTGGGGGAATCGGGATGCGGCAAGACCACCACTGCGCGCTGCATCCTGGGCGGCTACGAAGTGACCGAGGGCGAAATCCTCTTCAACGATCCCGAACTGGGCTGGGTGGACATTGCCAGCATCTCCAAGGACGAGATGTTCTCGGTGCGACGCAACGCCCAAATCATCCTCCAGGATCCCTACGGCTCTCTGAACCCCCGCATGACGGTCCTCGACATTGTGGGCGAGCCATTGCTCATCAACGGGATCCGCGGCTCGGAACGGGAGCAGCGCGTGGCCGAACTGCTGTCCCTGGTGGGGCTCAGGCCCGAATACATGTCGCGGTACCCGCACGCCTTCTCCGGCGGTCAACGACAGCGCATCGGCATCGCACGGGCCTTGGCCCTGCAGCCGCAGATGGTGATCTGCGACGAACCGGTCTCGGCCCTGGACGTCTCCATCCAAGCGCAAATCCTCAACCTGCTCGAGGAATTGCAGGACCGATTCGGACTGGCCTATCTCTTTGTCGCCCACCAGCTCAACGTGGTTTCGCACATCTGCGACCGCGTGGCCGTGATGTATGTCGGGAAGGTAGTCGAATCCGCCCCGACCAGCCAGCTGTACGACCGCCCGCGGCATCCCTACACGGAAGCCCTCCTGTCTTCCGTGCCGCGGCCGGATCCCCGCAACCAGGCGGATGAGATCGTGCTCGAAGGGGAAGTGGCCGATCCGGCCAATCCCCCGTCAGGCTGTCTCTTTCATCCGCGTTGCCGCTACGCCGTGGAACAGTGTCGCCTGGAGGAACCCGAACTCCGCCCCGCGGCCGCGGGCCACTTCGTCCGCTGCCACCTGGCCGACGACCTGGAACTCATGGGCGTTTCCGCCCCCGCCGCCTGATGGACCGGCTCCATCGCGCCCAGTGGCTGCGCCAGGCATACGCCGTGGCGCTGTGGCTTCTGCTCAGCGGACTGCTGCTGGTGCTGTTCGTGCAGCTCTACGAACTGACGCGCACGGCCAGCCACTGGCTGATCCCGGCCAACTTCGAACAGGAAGTGGCTTCGCGGGCCCGGCCCATGCTGATATCCAACAGCGTGCTGGTTCTGGGGGCAATCGGGTGGATTGGAGCCGTGGTGTTGACCATGGGCCGGCTGCTGGACCTTGGCCGAAACCCCGATAGCGACCTGAAACGGTTCTGTACCCGTTGGTTCGGCACGGCGGCCGGGTTGCTGGCCCTGCTGTGGCTGGCCGACCGATGGCTGCCGCTGCCCTCCTGACCCGCCGCACTGCCGTCCCCGCCATGACCCAATACATCATCAAGCGCATCCTGCTGTTCATCCCCATGCTGTTCGTGATCAGCATGCTGGTCTTCGTCCTGATCCAGCTGCCGCCGGGGGACTACCTGACCACCGTCCTGATGCGCATGGCGGAGAGTGGAGAGGAGGTGGACCAGGCCCTGATCGAGGGGCTCACACGGCAGTACGGCCTGGACCGGCCACTCTACCGGCAATACCTGCTCTGGATTTCCAACATCGTGTTCCGGGGCAACTTCGGACGTTCCTTCGAGTGGGGGATGCCGGTGGCCGACATCATCTGGGAGAGGCTGGCCTGGACCGTGGTCCTGTCGCTGGGCAGCATTGTCTTCATCTGGATCGTCTCCTTTCCGATCGGCGTCTACTCGGCCACCCACCAGTACTCCTTCTTCGACTATCTGGTCACCCTGTTCGGCTTCCTGGGCAAGGCCACGCCCAACTTTCTCCTGGCCCTGATCCTGATGTGGGCCGGCTGGTCCTGGTTCGGCTGGACGATGGGGGGCCTGTTCTCACCCGAATTCCAACGGGCAGCATGGAGCTGGGCCAAGTTCGTGGACCTGCTCAAGCACCTATGGGTGCCCCTGGTGGTGCTGGGCACGGCCGGAACCGCCAACCTAATCCGGATCCTGCGCTCCAACCTGCTGGACGAACTGGAAAAGCCCTATGTGCAGGCCGCACGGGCAAAGGGGGTCTCCGAGTTCAAGTTGATCTGGAAGTATCCGGTGCGCATCGCCATCAACCCCTTCATCTCCGGGATTGGGGGCGTGTTGCCCGAGCTCATCTCGGGGGCCGCCATCGTCTCCATCGTGCTCAGCCTGCCCACCACCGGGCCGGTCATGCTCAATGCCCTGCTGAGCCAGGACATGTACCTGGCGGGCAGCTTCCTGCTGATGCTGGCCACGCTGGCCCTGATTGGCACGCTGATCTCGGACATCCTGCTGGCACTTCTGGATCCGCGCATCCGCCAGGGCGTCTGAACCGCGCACCCGGCCCGCCTGCCATGACCGCCGAAACCATGACCGCACTGCCGGCCGCGGACGCCGCCGAACGCCTGGACACGGCGTCGCAGTGGCAGCTGATGCGCTGGCGCTTCCTGCGTCACAAGGCGGCCGTGGTCAGCCTCTTCGTGATTGCCTTCTTCTACGCGATGGCGATCGCGGTCGAATTTGTGGCCCCGTACGACCCCAACATTCCCAACGTCTTCTACCAGTACGCGCCGCCCATGCGCATCCGGCTCCTACACGAAGGCCGCCTCCACCGACCGTTCACCTACGACTACGTCCAGAGCCGCGATCCCAAGACCCTGCGCATGGTCTTCGCGGAGGACGAGGAGCAACCCCATCCCATCCGGTTCTGGGTCAAGGGCGACCCCTACCGCTTCTGGGGACTCTGGCGGGGCGAACGGCATCTCTTCGGCCTGGAGGATCCGGACGCCCGGATCTTTCTGTTGGGGACCGACGAACTGGGGCGCGACATGCTTTCGCGCGTGGTCTACGGCACACGCATCTCCCTGTCGATCGGGTTCATCGGCGTCATTCTCAGCCTGGCCCTGGGGGTCCTGCTGGGAGGCGTGTCCGGCTACTTCGGCGGGACGGTGGACCTGTTCATCCAGCGGATGATTGAACTGCTGCAGTCGTTGCCGCAGATCCCGCTGTGGTTGACGCTGTCCGCGGCCCTGCCGCGGGAGTGGACGGCCATCCAGATCTACTTCGGCATCACGATTGTGATTTCGGTGGTCGCCTGGACGGAAATTGCCCGCGTGGTCCGGGGCCGTTTCCTGGCCCTGCGCGAAGAGGAGTTCGTGCTGGCCGCCCGTTTTCTCGGGGCCAGCGAGACACGCATCATTTTCCGGCACCTGGTACCGTCCATGACCAGCCACCTGATCGCGGTCCTGACCCTGCGCATCCCCGAGATGATCCTGGCGGAGACCGCCCTCAGCTTCATCGGTCTCGGCCTGCAGGCCCCGGTCGTGAGCTGGGGCGTGCTGCTGGCCGACGTGCAGAACATCCGCACCGTGGCCAGTTCCCCCTGGCTGTTCTCGACGGGCGTCTGCATCATCGTGGTCGTTCTCTGCTTCAACTTCACGGGCGATGGGCTGCGCGACGCGGCGGATCCGTACACCCACTGATCCCTGCCCCGCGACCCGGCCGATCCCGGCGCAGGTACACTAACCGGCATGCAGGAACTCGTTCTGACCCTGGACATCGGCTCGTCCTCGGTCCGGTGCCGCGCCTACGACCAAGCCGCCCGGCACGTCAGCAGCACCCCCGACAACCCACCCCTGCACGCGCACACCTATGCGCTGGGCAACGATGGGACTCTGCCCGTCGGCGAGGTTACCGCAGCCGCCGACGCGGTGGTGGACGATTGCCTGGCCGATCTGAGGAGGCTGTCCGGAGACATCCGCATCCTGGGCGTCGGAATTTCCTCCCTCGCCATGAGTCTGGTGGGTGTGGACGCGGCGGGACGGCCGGTAACACCGGGGTTCACCTATGCCTGCCGCCACGGGGCTGCCGCGGCGGAGCAGCTGCGCAGGCAACTTGAGGAACAAGGGGAGTTGGAAGCCACGTGGGCGCGGACCGGCGTACCCATCCACACGGCGTACGCCCCGGCCCAACTACTCGGCCTGGACGCCACGGAACCCGGGCTGCTGGCACAAACGGCATGCTGGCAGACGTTGGGCAGCCATCTGTTGGCGCGCTGGACAGGCCGGCCGGCAGCCCCCATTTCCACCTGCGAGGCAGGATGGACCGGGCTGCAGGACAGACACCGGCAAGCCTGGAGTTGCGAACTGCTGAACCTGTTGCCCATCTCGGAGGAACATCTGCCCCCGCTCAGGGATTACAGCGAAGGTCTGGCCACGCTGGCCCCCGCCTATGCCCAAAGATGGCCGGAACTGGCGGAAAGCCGCTTCTGCCTGCCGGTGGGCGACGGCGCCGCCGCCAACATCGGCAGTGGCGCCGTGGATCGAACCGCGTTGGCGGTGACCATCGGCACAAGCGCCGCCGTCCGCGTGGTCCTGCCGAACCGGCCGGACGGCACCGCCCCCGAAGTGCCGGTCGGACTATGGTGCTATCGGATCGATCACAACCGGCATCTACTGGGCGGCGCCCTGACGGACGGCGGTTCGATTCCGGTCTGGATCTGCAATTTGCTGGGCGAAACCCGCGCCGATCTCGAACAACAGGCCCGCGCGGTGCACCCCGACAGCCATGGCCTGACCATCCTGCCCTTCCTGCAAGGCGAACGAAGCCCGGGCTGGGCCGACAATGCCTCGCTCAGCCTGCACGGCATCACCGCCGGCACGGAACCGGGCCAACTGATGCGGGCCGGCCTGGAGGCGGTGACCTACCGTCTGGCGTTGATCATCCGGAAACTGACTCCCGCCATCCAGCCGGACACGGCCATCCTGGCCAGTGGCGGCAATCTGGAGTACTCGGATCTTTGGTGCCGGATTCTGGCAGGCGCCAGCCAACGGCCGGTCCAGCGAACCCGATCCACGGAGACCACCAGCCGCGGGGCCGCCATTCTGACGCTGGAGGCCATCCTGGAATCCGAGGCGCGTTCGCCGGAATTCCACATTGCCGATCGCTTCGAGCCGAACCCCGACGAAGCGCCGATCTACGACCGTGGCCTCGCGCGGCAGGTGGAACTCTACGAACACATCTACGGTCAGGCGTGAGCCAACGGCCCAGCACTTGCTGTCCCGGTTGGTGTTCACCACCGCATGCGCGCCAACGGTACCGGGTGTCAGGGCAATCGCATTCCAATTGGGGCAGTGCCGGCCATGGGTAGGGATGGGGTGCATCATCCCGTCCCGGAGTCTCCCCCATGGCTGCCACCGCGCCCATGCCCCTGGTTTCCCTGTTCACCGAAGTCGAGGATCCGCGTCGGCCCCAGGCCCGGCGAAATACCTTGGAGGACATTCTCCTGATTGCAACCCTGGCCGTCATCTGCGGTGCCGACCGCGGGACCGAGGTCGAGCTGTTCGGTCGCCAGAAGCAGGCCTGGCTGGAAACGTTCCTGGCCCTGCCGCACGGGATCCCCTCGCACGACACCTTCGGACGCGTCTTTGCGCGGCTGGACCCCCAACAACTGGAGATCTGCTTTACGCGCTGGGTACGGTCGCTGGCGGTGGCCCTCCAGGACCAGGGCAATCGCATTCTAATTGGACAGGACCTTGAGCAGGTAGCTGTCGTTCCAGCCGGCCTGCTTGCGCTTGGCGGCGATGCCGCCCTTGGCCGTGGTCTCGCGGCGCAGCAGATTGAGGGCCAGTCGGCGCAGGATTGACATGTTGTGGGCGGCGTGGCCGGTGCGGATGCGGCATTCGTCCTCCCGGAAGGCCATGTCCAGGACCCAGTGCAGGGCATTCTCGACGCCCCAGTGGCTGCGCACGCCCTGCAGCAGGAGCTGCGCATCCGCCGGCAGGCTGGAAATGTAGTAGCGGGTCTCCGAGGTGACCCGGTCCCCCTGTCGCCGCTGGGCCTCGATCAGGACCAGGCTGCGCAGGTCGGGCCAGAGCCCGTCGGGGTCCACGTAGCGGATGTACTCCGGCGCGCCGATGACCCAGCAGCGGCGCGTCTCGATGCGGCCGTGGTTCTTGTTCACGGTCTTGTGGAAGTCGTGGTCGCAACCCTCGAAACCCTCGGCCCGCTCGACCGCGAAGGTCTCGACCACCGCCTCGTGCAACTGTGGCTGGTTGTCCTTGAGCGCCAGCACGTAGTCGGCCCCCCGGTCGCGGATGGTCTGCGCCATCCGCGTGTAGCAGCCCATGGCATCGATGGTCACGATGCCGCCTTCGAGCACCAGCATCTCGAGCAACTCCGGAATGGCCGTAATCTCGTTGGACTTGTCGGCCACCCGACATTGCCCCAGGACCAGGCGCGCCTCGTCCGCCCAGGCACTCACCAGATGCAGGGCCGGCACCCCCCGGACGGCGTCGCGGGAGCGACGGGCCACCTTGCCGTCCACCGCCACGACCTGGTCCTGGAGACTCTCCGCCAGCGACCGTACCCAGCGCGTAAAGCAGACCTCCAGCTGGGCGGGGTCCAGCCGCGCAAAGACGCGTCCGAAGGTGTCGTGCGAGGGGATCCCGTGCGGCAGGGCCAGGAACGTTTCCAGCCAGGCCTGCTTCTGGCGACCGAACAGCTCGACCTCGGTCCAGCTGTCGGCGCCGCAGATGACGGCCAGGGTTGCGATCAGGAGAATGTCCTCCAGGGCATGCCGTCGGGCCTGGGGCCGACGCGGGTCCTCGACTTCGGTGAACAGGGAAACCAGGGGCACGGGAGTGGTGGCGGCCATGGGGGAGACTCCGGGACGGGATGAGGCACCCCATCCTACCCATGGCCGACACTATCCAAATTAGAATGCGATTGCCCTGCCTCCAGGACCAGGTCGTGTCGGTGGACGGCAAGGTGGCCCGTCGCTCCCGCGACGCCGTCCGGGGGCCGGCCCTGCCTCCGGTGAGTGCCTGGGCCGACGAGGCGCGCCTGGTCCTGGGCCAATGTCGGGTGGCCGACAAGTCCAACGAGATTACGGCCATTCCGGAGCTGCTCGAGATGCTGGTGCTCGAGGGCGGCATCGTGACCATCGATCGGGTACCCTCCGGATGGGGCTGCTACACACGGATTGCTCGGTAAACGAAGGCGATTTGAGCAGTTCCACACGGGAATTCTCCAGCATGAAAGGGCCCCCGGCGCGCAGCGAGCTACAGAATTGTGGCTCGAGCAATACTCTCCCGATGAGATCGGCGTCGAGCCCGCCCCAAATCGGGCAGGGAAGTACGTGGGATGACATGAACGGTGTGCCTCCATGTTCTCGGCGGTTGTATTGCGACCGATTGCCGGTGAAATGTTCCGGTCACAACGCGGTGAGATCCGCCGGAGCGTCGCATCATGCGGCGGTTTAAGCCCATGCAAGTCCGACTTCAGATCGTCCAAATTCGGGAGTGGTAGAGGTCCAAACACCCCCGAAATCCGCAACTTCGACGTTTCCGTGGCTTCTTTTCCGGTACCCGGCCAAGGGGATTCGACCGATGCGGGTCGATTTGGCCCGGATTGGTTACGCAGGTGAGATCCGGATCCCCAAGGATCGGAAAATCCGGCCTTCAGCCGACATTTCAACACGGACTCATGAGCCCGCATTCCTCGGTGTAACCCCTGGGCTTGGTTTCCAGATCCGGAGCGGGGATTCAGCCTAGGCCTCGGGGGCGTCGGGCAGGCGCATTTCCAACAGCGCGTCCCGCAACTCAATCGCCAGCACCTTCAACACCTGTTCACGGTCAATGCCGTGTTCGTAGGCGATCCTGCCAATCTGGGCGGCCTTGTTCATCGTCGGGTTTGAGCTGCGTGCCAACGTAGTCGAAACAGAACTCCTGCACTTCAAAATCCTGTTTCCCCTCAACGTCGTCCCAAAGTTCGGCCGCGGTGCGCTGTGCCCAGGTCCTGGCATCCAGTTGCTCGGAAATGTCCTGGCCGAAATCCGTGAGGTGCAATGGGCTTTCGCGGGCCACTGTGGACGGCGGTATGCGCTTGAGGATGTTCTTGACGTCCTCGCGTATCTCGGCCAAGGTGTCTTTGACGGTGTTCCTGTGCTCGTTGACGCCACCCACCCACCGGCCGGTGACGAACAGGCCCGTGCCCAGGGCGATCACCGCAACGGTGATGCTGGCGATCGTTCCCCAGTCTGCTAGGGAAATTTCCATGTTGGTGATGTGTGCGGTAGTTGTAGGGATGCCCGTACACCTGGTAGTCCACGGACTTGCCGGCAATCGTATCACTTTGCTGGCACAGCAGTGTTCCGCCATTTCCATTTCTGTCGTGTGCTCACGGTTTCCCTGGGCACAGAGGTTCGTTGCAAGAAGAGGCAGCGCCAGCTGCCCAAGTTCCGGGGAATCCCCCGAACCCAGGGGACTACAGGTCAAGGTACGTCGAATTCGACAAACGGACTGGTTTGCGCCCAGGGCAATCGCCGACCGAATCCGGTCAATGAGACGTAGGACAATCCTAGCCGAGTAGCCGCGGTCGCCGGCCAGCGTGCACAGCCGGTAGTCCCGTTCCCGCACCCCGTCCAGGAGCTCCGGCACCACATCCCGCTCGGCCGTGTCGGTGGCCTGGCTGGCGGTGAAGTCCATCAGGCCATTACGGTGTTCCCATCAGGGCATGGCCCAGAAACGCCAGCTTGGCTTCCTTCCCCCGCCCCTTGCGCAGCCGCCGCGCTTCGGGAACCGTGGTGCTGGCATGGGGCGCGTTGCTCCGGCACTCCCCGCGGAAATCCACGCTCGGGTTGTCGGGATCATCGTCGTCCGAAAGCGGGAGCGATTCATCCCTGGGACGAAAGCTCCTGGGCTGGCCGCGGCCCCGATCAGGGTTCCGTCCACCCGGAAGTGCTCGTCCGACAGCCAGCTCTCCGCATCGACCCCCCACACCACCGCGTTGACCAGGGCGCGTCCCGCATCGTGTGCCAGCAGCCGCTACCGGTACTTTGTGAAGACGGTGGATTGAAGCTGCGCTCCAGCAGGTCCATGTCCGGACACCAGCGGAAAAACAGGTGGTAGTCCACCTCTTTGCCGAAGGCGCGCTCGCGGCACCCCGAATAGAGGGCCATTAGCGGCGAGGCCTGCAACCGCTCGGGCGGTCCCGAGGCCCGGTCCACCGTGGCGTACATGCGGTCGAACGCCGGCGCCAGACGCGCCGGGGAGGGTCCTTCGGCACCCGCGCCCCGGATCCACCAGGGCCCGCAGCGTACGTGGGGCGTGGGGGCGACCGCGCATCGGGAGGGCCTCCCGACGGGCTGACGCCGGTCTTCGCCGAAGGCGTCTCGGAGCAGGTTGCGGTGGCTGTTATGATCGTGACCACACCGACAAGTTATGCCGACAGGCCCCCGTTCTTGGAAGACCAGGGGCGTATGGCCTCATCAGCGACCCAATTGCCTCACCAGGTTTGCCGGTGAGGGTTTGGCTGTTTCATTGCAGTAGGGAGGAATCTGATGAAGTTGTTCCATTTGCTTGTGACGATGTTGACCCTCAGCGTGGTTCTGTTGGCCGCCTGTGCGCCGCCGGAAGCCGCCCCCCCCCCGCCGAGGCCGAGGAACCGGCGGCGGACATGGCGGCGCCGGAGAGCAAGTATTCCCAGTCGCCCTACCTGGATGCGCAGGTAGCGTCCGGTGCACTGCCACCGGTTGAGGAACGGCTGCCGACCAATCCGCTGGTCGTGGTGGCGGGTGTGATTTCGGAGGCCGACGACCTGCCGGAACTGGAGATCGGGGAGTACGGGGGCGTGATGCGTTTTGCCCATCCGAGTCCAGACATTCAAGCCGATATCGCCATTATGCTGATTGAGAATGTACTGGCGGCTCCCGGCATTGGCATTACCGGGATCTACGGCAATGTCGTGGAAAGTTATGAAGTCAATGACGACAATACGGTCTTCAGTTTTAACTTGCGAGAAGGCCTGAAGTGGTCGGACGGGGAACCGGTAACCACCGCCGATGTCCGGTTTGCCTTTGAGGATGTAATGCTGAATGAAACCTATTCACCGGGGTTCCCCAATAAGTTCAGATCTGCCGGCAGTCCCGATGGCGATCCGATGACCCTGGAGATCCTGGATGACTATACGTTCACCATTTCTTTCAATGACAGCTATGGCAGTTTTCTACGGGAATTGAGCATCAAGAGCTGGCAAGGTTACACAGATGTATTCAAGCCGGCCCATCACTTGAAGCCCATCCATTCCGAATACGGCGACGCTGACGAAATCCAGGCCATGATAGATGAAAAAGGGCTGGATACGGAGAGAGCCCTGTTTGCAGCGGTCGACTGCCTTGAATGGGACCTGACACTGCAGCGCTGCAGCGGGTTCCCGGCGATGTGGCCCTGGGTGAATGTAACGGACGACGACAGCTTCATGAAGTTTGTGCGCAATCCATATTACTTCAAGGTTGACGCGGCCGGCAATCAGTTGCCCTACATCGACGAAGTGGTGTCTGCATTGGCGGCAGACACCGATGCAGTCAACCTGAAGGTATTCGCGGATGAAGTGGATATGGTGCGGGAAGACACGGCGTTGCTGAAACTGCCCTTGTACCAGGAAGCCAAGGACAAGGGTTACATCAACTTCACCATCCTGGACAACCATGTCGATCCCACGGCCCTTTGGATCAATTTCACCTACGATGATCCGGTATGGCGCGAAGTGGTCAACAACCTCGAGTTTCGCCGGGCTCTCAATATGACCATCAACCGGGCGGAGATTATTGAGTCCATTTATTACGGTTTTGGATCACTTCCCGAACTGGTGCCCGGTGAATATGACCTGGCCCAAGCCGAAGAGATCCTGGATTCGATCGGTATGGACCAGCGGGACAGCGACGGTTGGCGGCTGGGACCGGATGGCAACACCTTTGTAATTCCCCTTGAGGTGGCCGACCACGCCCCGGATATGTTGCCGGTGGCGGAGCTGCTGGTGGAATACTTCCAGGCAGCAGGCATCAAGACCACCCTGAAGAACATCGAACCGTCTTTTTGGGGCGAGCTTTTTGGTGCAAACGAGCTGCAGGCTACTCTGCTATGGTCGGTTACACCCATGTGGCGGGACGACACCTGGGATGATTACACGGTCATCACCCGAGTGTCCACCGAATGGAGGAGATGGTCACAATCCAATGGTGAGAGCGGGGTAGAACCGCCCGCATCGATCCAGCGCCTGATAGAAATACACCAGGAACGGATAGCCGCCATTCCTGGCTCGGCGGAAGACATGGCGCTGGCTGATGAAATTTTCCAGATTCACTACGACAATATATGGATTCTCAATATTGCTGAAAAGGTGGGGTACGTGCTGGTGACGGATGCCGCCATGCGCAACGTGCCCATCCAGGGCCAGGCCATTGCCGGCAACAACAGTGGCGAGCAGATGTTCTACGCCAGCGAGTAAACGGGCGTCCAAGAGGTATTGGCAGGACGGGGGCTGTTCCTGTCGCGGAACAGCCCCCTGCCACGTTTGGCCGTTACGGAATTTGCCGGAGTCACCTGCTGGAAAGGGAGTAAGTTATGCATACGGAAATCACCCAGGCCCAGATTGACGCCTATCAAACCCATGGCTTTGTGGTCATGGATGAATTCCTCACTCCCGAGGAACTGGAGACCTGGCGCGACGCCGTCGACCAGGCCGTGCGCGCACGCAAGGACCGGAAGTTGGTGGTCGAAGGCACCATGGACGACGATCGCTGGAAGGACCGTGGTTCCTTCTACGACTATGTCTTTGTGCAGCGCCTCAATCTATGGAAGGACAATCCGGCCGTGAAGGACCTCATCCTGGATCCCCGCATTGGCCGGATGGCCACCGAGCTGGCCCAAACGGACGGCATGCGCGTGTGGCACGACCAAGCCCTGATCAAGCAACCCTGGGCCAATGCCACGGCCTGGCATCACGACAATCCCAAATGGTCCTTCTATTCCCCGGATGCGATCAGCATCTGGATCGCGTTGGACGACGCCACCTCCCACAACGGGTGTCTCTATTTTCTGGCCGGGTCCCACAAGCAAACCACCTACGTCAATGTGCCGATCGCCGAGAACATGTCGGACCTCTTTCGGGAGTATCCCGACTTTGTGGACATGGAATCCATCGCCGCACCCATGAAGGCGGGTTCCTGCTCCTTCCACAACGGCTTGCTGGCCCACGGGGCCGGCGCCAACATGACGGCCGGCTGGCGGCGTGCCATGACCTGTGCCTTCATGCCCTACGGCAGCACCTTCAACGGCATTCAGAACATCCTGACCGACGAACAGGTCGCCGCGTATGACATCGGGGACGAACTGAACGACGACCACCAGAACCCGGTGGTGTACCACAAGGACGAAGCCCTGATTACCGTGTAGCAGGCTGCTGAATCATGGATTCGGTCCGCTGCCGACGGTTTTATCGGTGTGCGAACGGCGGCAAGATGGTGGCGCCAGGAAGCATCCTTGCTAACCGCGGGGGCACCAGGATAGTGCCGCCGGAGCCTGCTTGTGGCAGCGGATGGGATGCGGTATGTGGTTTGAGGTGGATGCCTGTGTCGCAAGAGCGGTCGGGAGGGGCCAAACTCCAACACCGCCTCAGCACCTTGCCAGTCTCCCAAGCGTTCCACGTCTGGAATCAGGTAAAGTGGTAGTGTATTCAGGACAGCGGCATGACGCGGCCGTCTGGCTGTGTCGTGTGTGCGTCTTGCCACGCGATGTCGGATGTCTCGAACACGGACAGCAGGATGGCATCGTCGGCGGCTGCCAGCGCGCGGCCCTGCCATGGACGGTGTTGTTCGCAACCACTTTCTAGTTCAGGGCGACAGTTTTGAAGTCCTCAACCTCAATATGCTTTGCCCGTTCCCGGGCCTGCCACAGGTCATAGGCCGTCTGCATCCCCAGCCACGTCTCTGGTGTGGAGCCGAATGCCTGAGACAGGCGGATGGACATCTCCACCGATACACCAGCCTTCCCGTTCACCAAATCCGACAACGCCTGGCGGGTTATTCCCAACCCTTGCGCCGCCCGCGTTACCGTCAAGCCCAACGGTTCAAGGCACTCATGCCTTACGATCTCGCCCGGATGCGGAGGTTTGTGCATTCCCATTTTTCTCGCCTGCTCAGTGATAGTCTGTGTAGTCAACGTCGACTGCATGCCCATCCTCGAACCTGAAGGTCACGCGTCAATTCCCCGAGACCGAGACCGCGTAGTGACCACCGAGCTGACCTGACAGCGGGTGCAGACGGAAACCTGGCAGGTTCATGTCCTGCGGTGTACTGCTTCGGTCAAGCACCGCCGCGAGGATGCGAGTCAGCTTACCGACATGCTGTGGAGCCACTCGCCGTGCACCACGGCCACTGTAGAGTGCCTTCAATCCCCGGTGCTTAAACGAGACAATCACACAAGCAGCCTATGGTGTAGCCTGTCGCCTGTCAATAGACAACACGGCTTTCTCAACATTGGTTCAGTGAGGGACACTGGCCGTTGGCGGGAACGAGTCTGACCCCGCGCGAGCTTGAGGTCCTGGCCCTCCTCGCGGAAGGCCTTCCGAACAAATCCATCGCCCGCCGCCTAGACATCAGCGAGCACACCGTAAAGTTCCACGTCAACGCGGTCCTCGCCAAGCTGGACGTCCAGAGCCGAACCGAGGCGGCCGTCCGCGCCGCACGCATGGGGCTCATCACATTGTGACCTAACCGGATTGTTGGGCTCTCTTCGCCAATTGGGCGATGGAGGGTGCCTTCATGTGTCCCTACACTAGAGGAGACACGGATAAGCCCCCGGTTTCCTGCAACTTGATGTGGCATACTGCAACCAATGAACAGGAACGGACCCTTCCGCATCTCGCAATTCGGGGCCCGCGTGGGCCGCACCGCCACCCAGCTGCGGAAGCTGGACCGGAGCGGCGTGTTTCCCGCCCGCCGCACGATCACGGGCCAGCGGTACTACACGGAGGCCGATGTCGCGCGGTTCCTGGGGACCGGCGACGAAGCCCCGCAGGGGCTGGCCGTCGTCTACTGCCGCGTGTCCCGCCGCGGCCAGCAGGAGGATCTGCGCCGCCAGGTGGCGGCCATGGAAAGCTACTGCCTGGGGGCCGGCGTGGCCGTGGACGAATGGCTGACGGAGATCGGCGGCGGCCTCGACTTCAAGCGCCCGGTGTTCCTGGCCCTGATGGCGCGCATCGAGCACCGGGACATCGCCCACCTGCTCATCGCCCACAGGGACCGGCTCGCCCGCTTCGGCTTCGACTGGTTCGAGCACTTTGCCCAACAGCACGGCTGCACCCTCACGGTGGTCAACCAGGCAAGCCTGTCCCCGCAGGCGGAGATGGTGGAGGACCTGATGGCCATCGTGCATGCGTTCTCCGGGCGCCTGCACGGATTGCGTGCGTACCAGCGCACAATCCGGGAGGCCGTCGGCGATGGCCGGTAACCCCAAGGTCACCCGCATCCTGCACAGCCAGGGGTTGCACCGGGCCAAGTACGACCGCTTGCAGGACATGGCGGCCCTCTGTGGTCGCGTGCGGGCCGATGCCTGGCAACGCTGCAGCGGCCTGTCCACGGCGCCACAGTCCGTGTACGAGATCCGCAACGCCTGGATGGCGGAGGGCTATGACTGGCACGGTCTGCCGGCCCGATTGGGCAAAGCCGCGTTGTCCGATGCCCTGGGCGACATCGCGGCCGCGCGGGACGCGGCCAAGGTGCCGGTCAAGAAGGCCATTTGGCACAAGACCATGGGAGATGGTGAGGAGCGGCAGCGCCTCTACTCGCTGTTGAAGCGCAACCGCTGGGACGAGGATCCGTTCCTGCACCGCCAGATGCGCAAAAAGTGGAAGGGCGGCTCTTCGCACTGCACGAACCAGATCGTGGCCGACACCGGTTCCTACACGACCAAGGTCTGGCACGGCCGGGCCTGGATCTATCTGCAAGGTCTGGAACACGGTCAACGCCTGGCCATTCCGCTGCGGGGCACGCACCTGCCCACCGGCACCCTGCGGCTCATCCTGCAGGACGACGGCCAGGTGGCGATCCACTACGCCATCGACGAGACCGCCGTATGCAGCACGAAGGCCTGCGGGGATGGCGAGCTTGGCGTCGACAAGGGTTACACCGAGGCCTATGCCGACAGCGCAGGCGAACGGCACGGCGAGGGCCTGGGCGACCGGCTGGCCGCGGAGAGCGATGCCCGCAAGGTCAAGGGCCAACGGCGCAACCAGCTGCGTGCGGTTGAAGAGAAGCACCGCGAGGCCGGCCGCATCAAGAAAGCCGACAACATCCGCCGAAACAACCTCGGCAACCGGAAGTGGGATCGCCGGCAGAAGAAGCACACGGCGCAGACGCGCGACTTTCTCTGCCACGCCGCCCACCGCGTCGTCGACCGCGCAGGCACCATCGCCTGCGAGGATCTGACGGCCCCCATGGCGTCGTCCAAGTATCGCCACCGCGACACCAACCGCCGTCTGAGCGGCTGGGTCAAGGGCGTCATGGCCGACACCCTAACCTCGATATCTCGGCGCCGAGGTTCGGCGCTGGTGTTGGTGAACCCCGCCTACACGTCGCAAATCGACTCCCGCACCGGGCTCCTGCAGGGCACGCGGCGCGGGGACCGGTTTTACGGCTTGGACGGAGTCGTGTTGGATGCGGACACCAACGCCGCCCGCAACATCCTGCAGCGCATGTACGATCCGGAGATTGATCTGTACACGCCCTATCGGAAGGTCAAGCGCCTGCTGCAGAATCGAAGCGGGACTGCGGATGGGACTGCTCATCCAGGACTCGAGCCCGGCGCCGGACGGCTGAGGCCGCCCTAACGCGCCGGGCCGAGAGCGAAACGCCAGAACCCTGCGGGTCAAGAACTTGCAGGTATTAGGGAACAGATACGATAGTGTCTCTGAATGGCGAACCTGTGAGACAACCCGACGATCTCATGGCACTGCTTGGAAGCGACTTGGTGGGGACGAAGACATCGGTTCGCGTAGTCCGCGCCGGCGAAGTCCGGGAGCTGCACCTGACTATCGGTGAACGCAAGGGATAAGCAGGGCGACCACCACGCTGCAGGCCCTCGGTGAAGTGATGACCAACATCGCTCTCCTGTCCGCCTACGACATCCACGGCACTTGGAGGGCGGAGGGCTACGGCCGGCGCGGCTTCCCGGTCCGGCTGGACAAGGCCGTGCCAGCCGACCCTCCGGATAACATCTCCGCGGCGCGGGAGACCCATGCCGATTCCCGGAACCAGGTTGCCCGGCGCCACATGGAGCCCGATTCAGGGACTGCGGACATCATTCCCTGTCGGATCCTCAGCCGGGATCTACAGCAGGGACCGCCATTCAGCTTGTGATTGCCGAACGGCCAGGATGCGGTCGACCACATCCGCAGGAGGGCCGTCTCGGCGCCAAGATTCCTCGATCCGATCCCGGTCCGCAGGGGCCACCCGGTCGGGCAGGAGCTTGTGCAACAGGTCAACGGCTACTTCCAGCTGGGTTGCCTGCAATTCCCGTTTGTGCCGTTCCCGTTCGGCTTCCCGTTCCCGGTTGTGCCGATCCCGCTCGTATTCCGCGTCGGCTGCCTGATCACGCCAGCGATCCTGTCCCGCATCCCACCACTGGAAGCGCGGCGGCCGGCCCGTATCCGGCTGCCACAGGCGCACGTGCGTGTCGCACACGGTGCTGAAGTAGGCCGGCGCATCCTCGTCCTGCCGGTAGCGGCCATCCGGCTGCAGGCGGAAGAACTGAAGTTCCGCGGGTACGTCGGGTTCGGGTTCGCCGCCGGGATCGCAGGTCAGGTACTCGGCAATGCCCAGGTCGGCATACAGGTGCAGCTTCCCCCTCACATCCTTGGTTCTGGTAGAGGACGACAGGATCTCCACCACCAGTTCCGGGATTGGGTGGCCCTGGTCAAGCCGCATCGTGCGCCCTTCCCGGCTCCGCTCCGCGTCTTCCGGCAGCAGCAGTTCCCGCGGCAGCACCACCAAATCCGGCTCCACCTGCGAGACCGGATGCCCCTTCTTGGTGTACATGCCGGCACGGCCCCCGAAGTCCGGATCGAAGTGGACCTCCGGTTCCCGCTCCACGCGGTTGCCGAACATGGCACGGAGTACGAAGAGCATGGCCACAAGGAGGGGTGTGTGTCTATAGTGCTGGGGACTCACAAAGCCGTCTTTGTCCAAAATCCAATGGCGGATATCCGTGCTCAGGTGTGGATCGGTGGTCCGATCCCACCAGTACTCGTGGGCCTCGTCGTAGGTATAGGCGGGATCGAAGTACACCAGTTGCGCGAGCTCTTCCCACCAGGCCTCAGGATTGTCCAGCCGCCAGGCAACACGCTGTTCCCAGGCCGCGCGCGCCGTGACGGCATCTGTGTCGCCGTGCCGCGGCGCCACCTGCCAGTCCCAGGCCGGGTCCGGGCGCGCCGGCGCGCGCTCGGCGGCTACGGACCGGATTGGCTCCTTCAGCCCCACCGCCTTCATCTCTGTGCCTCCCGTGCCGAGTCGCTTCGAATTGTCCCATTCTACCCGGGCCCACCCGACGGGACGGGACGGGTGCCCTGCTCCGCCACCGGGCGGTACCAAGCGCGTCTCTCACACACGTTGGAAACCTGCAGAGTCCGGAGGATGGACAGGCATGCTCACGCCTTGCCACGACACGCAATGGGACTCAACAGAACACGTCCCAAGACTGCCCGACGCAACCTCCTGTCCGCCTACGACGGCCCGGCCTATGTTCCAAGCCGGCTCGACAGCCGGTGCACATAGGGGCCCGTGGCAGCTATCAGGCAGGCAATGCCCAGGCACGCGAGGCCCAGTCCCCAATTGACGTGATAGATATGGGGCGAGAAGGCATCCGACGCGCGGATAAGCCCCAGGGACAGAATCTGGCCCATGAACACAAATGTGTTGAACACACCCAGGACGCGGCTCCTCCAAGGATCGGGAGTCAACCCGCTCAGCCACGCGGCCCCGTTGGGCACGGGGAGGCCCATGCCGACCCCCACAATCAGGTTGCCCAGCACCACATGCCAGAGTTCTCCGGCCATGGCCACGATCAGGAATCCCACCGCAAACAGCAGAAAGGTCAGTGCGAAGACGGCGTAGGGCCCCAGGTAGCGGCCAACTCTGAGCAAATTCCAGCTGGAGACGGCCGATGACGCCGCAGCCACCATGATGGTCAACGACACAATCCGTGGATCGGCAAACCCCAGCTCCTGCAAGCGATAGGGATGCACCGTGAACAGCGAGTAGATGAAGAGCATGGTCAGGCAGCCCAATCCCCAGGCGAGGAGCAGGACCGGCATCGCCGGTCCGCGCAGCCACCCGGCAAACCCTGTTCCGGAACCCTCAATCCTTGACACTTGCGCGGGTGGCTCTGTTCGCAGGTTGACCGCCAGGAACGGCACCAGTACGACCGGCCACAGGTAGATCAGAAAGGTCAGCCGCCAATGCATGGCGGCCAGTTGTCCACCCAGGAACAGATATGTCAGCCCTGCCACGTTGGTGAAGGCGGACTGCTTGCCCAGCAGACTCTGGCGCCTGGCCTCTTCCGGCAGGGACCCCAAGAGCGAAGCGGAACTTGTGGCGGTTCCGGCAATGCTGCAACCCAGCACGAACCGTTCCATCAGCATCAGCGGGTACTGAGTGGTCCAGTAGCCGCTGACGCCACTGAGGACCAACAACACCACGGAGCCAAGGAGGGTGTGCCACCGCCCGAAACGGTCCGCCAGCCATCCGACCACGGGCGCGGCAGCCACAAGCCCCACGGACGGCATGACCAGGAACAGATTGGCCTCGTTCGCGCCGGTGACACCGCCACCAAGATATTCCGCGAGCTCCAGCAGGGCAGGAGCCACGATGGCACTGGATGCGACTGTCAACATGCCGGCGCCCATCAGTAAGGCCGTGGCCACCCGATCGCGTTTCATGGCGTATGCAACCCTTGGATTACGGGAACCAGGCCGGGGCGAACCGCTCGATGCACCTGTGCGCTTCGGTGCCCGGGATGATCCGGAAGCCGTCGTTGACAATCTCCTTCCATGCCGCGGGGGACAGGCTCAGTACTTTCCCGTCACTGCCATCCTCCGCATTGAGTCGGGGAGGCAGGACCCATGTTCGACGGCTCGTCGCGTTCAGGCCGCCGGCCAAAGCGTGCACCGCCGTGGCCATGCCTCCTGCATCCGGCGGGTATGAATTGGTGACGTACAACACGTTCATGTTCAATGCTCCGAGCAACCGTCCGGGAACCGAACGGCAAACCGGAAGGACCACCGCTCCCTGTTCAAACCTGTGCCTTCTTTGGGCACCGGCCCCTTCGGAAATCGGTCCGGGAAACGGACACGATACATCACACACCGTACATATTTCCGATATGAGCTTCTATACTTGGGTGGACAGACTTGTATCCAGGGAAACAGGCGCGTCAACCACCCTATGGGACGCAAGAAGCAACAGCCGCCCATATGCATCGAGCCTGGATGCGACAATCGGACTTCGTGGCGCACGAATTGGGACACCATGAGCCCGGAACTGGCCGCGGAGGTGGACCCGTACCATCACCGCTGCCAGAGCTGTTACGAAAAATGGAGGGCACGCAAGGAAGCCGAAGATCTGCGCCACTGGGAAGCGTACTGGGCAGATTGGCAGGCGGAATTGCGAGACGGCCTCCGGTCCGGCAAGGCCAAGCTCACACGGGCGCGCAAGGAATGGACTTGTGAACTGTGCCGCGGGAAGATCAATCCGGGCGAGACCTACCAGCGAGCGTCCATCTACATGGGTGGGTACTACCCTGAGCGCTATCCTGTTTGCACCACCTGCCGCCCGCCTGAACAAGAACAGGGGCAATCAACGAAAGAGGCTCAGCCAGTGGGCTAGTTGGACCTCTGTCCAAGGAAAAAGGCACGTGTAGCCATGTGGCAGTGGGGGACACAAGGAGCATCCCCCGCCCCGAGGAACGAGGGTTGCTGCACTGCGAGGAGTATTCGTGCGGCAGACCCCGGGACCCTGAACATGACGTACCCTCTGGCCGATCAGGTACACAAGTCCCATCCAACAGGTATAGAGTGGGAATCCGCTGCCGCCCACGAATGTCAACAGCCGACCGCCTTGTGGCTGCCCACCGGCAGATGATGGTGACAGACACCGGTTCGGACGCCGCAGGCGGGAGGTTGTCCGCATCCGCGGTACCGGGTCTGCCGGTCGTGTCAGGCGCATGCAATCCCGATGGATTGTTGTTACCCGGACCGGATTCGACTTAAGATACTAGGTCGGCGCGGCCGGGCTCGCGGCAATCTTCCATCCCGGCGCCCTGTGCGGCACCGCCCCGCCCGTCGCAACCTACCCTCCTGCATCACCCCTTCGGTGTTCTGCCATGCCTGTACCACGAATCGCGGTTAGAGCCGAGGCTCGTCGGCATCTGGGGAACGGCATCCATGCGATAGCCGACCTGCTGTCCCCCACCCTGGGCCCTGTTGGCGGCGTTGTGGCCAACCAACCCAACGTCGGACAGAAAACGGAGCTGCTGAACGATTCCTCGACGGCCGTCCGCCGCATTATTGAAATGGGCACCCCGGACACCGATGTCGGCGCCATGTTCATGCGCGGCATGATTTGGCAGGTGGGCCAGGAAATCGGGGACGGCGGCACCGTGGCCGCGATCCTGACCCGAACCCTCTTCGACGAGAGCCAGCGCCTGATCGCCGCCGGCGAGAGCCCCATCGTCCTGGCCAACGGTATCCGGGCCGCCACCGAGGATGTGGTTGCCTATCTGAAACAAAGCGCCCAGCCCGTGGAGGACGAGGACCAGCTGTCCCATGTCGCCATGGGCATCATCGACGATCCGGACCTGGCCCAGGTCCTGGGCGAGATGAGCTACATGCTGGGCCCCGAGGCCCATGTCAACGTCCACAAGTTCGTGGCCCCCTACCTCCAGCAGTACTACCACCCCGGAGGCCACTACAAGGCGCAGATTGCGTCGATGCACTTCTACACCGACAAGGCCAACCGCAAGGCCATCATGCCCACGGGCCGCATCGCCCTGGTGGACAAGCGGCTCGATGACCCGGTGGACATCATCGCCATCCTGCAGGCCGCCCAACAGGCCGGTGCCGAATCCCTGACCATCCTGGCCAACCACTTCAGCGACCAGATCATCGGCATCCTGATGGCCAACAACCGGCCGCCCGACATGGCCGACTTCGACGAGTCCGCCCTGGAAAAGAAGGACACGAAGGCCAAGCAGCAGGGCAAGATCCCCATCTCCGCCGCGCAGATGAAGTTTGTCGGCGAGGAACGACGCCTGGGCTACCTGGATCTGGAACTGCTGACCGGTTCCACGATTGTGGGCAGCGACATCGCCAAGCCGGTCGAGGACATCACCGCGGACGACCTGGGCGTCGTATTCCGCTCCGAAGTGGACCGGGACAGCATGTACGTCCAGGCCGCCCACCAGTTCGGGCCCGGGACCCAGGCACGCGTGCGGGAACTGCAGGCCCAACTGGCGGAGATGCCGCTCGATCACGACGACTACGAGATGACGATGCGGCGCGTTTCGGCCCTGACCGGCGGCGTCGGCCAAATCAAAATCGGCGCGGATGCCAAGGTGGAGCGGGAACTGCTGGCGGAACTGACCAAGCGTACCGTGACCGTGCTGTCCACCGCCCAACGCGGGGGCGTGTTGCCGGGCGCAGCCGCCGGCTATGCCCATGCCTGCGCCAGCGTCGACCTGGACTCCAACCCCGAATGGCGGACCGGCAAACAGGTCCTGCTGCGCTCCCTGCCGGCACCGCTCGAACAGATTCTGCGCAATGCCTACGTGGAGAACACGAAGGTCTACCTCGAACGCATCTTCGACGCGGGGCCGCGCACCACGTTCGACGCCGTGAAGGGGGAGGTGGTGGATGCCTTCGAACACTCCATCTTCGATGTGGCGGAAACCATGATCAGGGTCCTGCAGACCGCGGTCAGCAACGCCATCATGGCCATCACCACGGACACGATCGTGTACCACAAGGAACCGGAACAGTCCTTTTCCCCCAACGAATAGTCCGTCGGGGACGCCGAAGCCATTCCAAAACGGACCACAACATCGCCATGAGCATCATTCTTTCCCTGTCCGAGGCGCACGCGGGCTTTTTCGCCGCCGGCCCCCAGGGCATGTTCAACGTGGGTGCCGAGGGGGACCTGACGGAAGTCATCCAGCCGGAAAGCCATCTGTACGCCACGGACAGCCTGGACGATCGGGTGCTGGTGGGCGGCGCCCCGCACGGAGTCGCCTTCAGCCGGGATGGCGGACAGACCTGGCAGGCCGCCTGGATGGACTTCGTGGACAGTCCGGTGGTGGCCATTGCCGCGGCACCGGATGTGGCCGACTCCCACATCGTGCTCGCAGGCACCGAGGACAAGGGCATCCTGCGCTCCGCCAATCGCGGCGAGGGGTTCTACGTGTGCAACTACGGCCTGCGCAGCCTCGCCGTCCTGCACATTTGCTGGGCTCCGCCCTGGCCGCGGGACGCCTGGCCCCGCTGGCGGCTGGCCTTCGCCGGCACGGACGAAGGCTTCTACCGCTCGCCGGCCGCAGGCCGCGGCTGGAAGCGCTGCGAGGGTGCCGAGGGCGCGTTCCAGGTGGCCGCCGTGGACAGCCGCTTCCACACCACCCACATCGTACTGGCCGGCACGGAAACCGACGGGCTTTGGTTCTCGGACGATCAGGGCCGCCGCTTCCGCCGCCTTGACGACGCCCCCGAACAGATCAATGCGCTGACGGCCCTGGCCGGAGGCGGCTTTGTCATGAGCGATGCCGAAACCCTGTGGCACTCCCCCGATGGCCTGAACTGGACACCGCTGCAGGGCGAGGATCCCTGCCTGGTTCTGCAGGAAGCCGCCGGCAAGGTCTGGGCCGGTAGCCAGGACGGCTTGCGGCAGGTTAATCTGAACGGAACATCGGCATGACCCATCCCTTCTCCCTCGAAGGCAGGACCGCCGTCATCACAGGCGGCACCGGCGTCCTGGGCGGAGCCATGGCCCGGGGTTTGGCCGCAGCCGGAGCCCGCGTGGGCATCCTGGGCCGCCGCGCCGACCGTGCCGCAGAGGTGGCCGGGGAGATCGAGGGGACGGGCGGATCCGCATTCGCAATTCCGGCCGACGTTCTGGACCGTGACTCGCTGCTTCGGGCCCGCGCGGAGACGCTGAACCGGGGCGGCACGATCGACATCCTGGTCAACGCGGCCGGCGGCAACGTGCCCGAGGCCACCGTCTTCGGCGACATTTCCTTCTTCGGGTTGTCGCGGGAGGCCTTTGATCAGGTGGTGGGGCTCAACCTGACCGGCACCCTCCTGCCCACCCAGGTGTTCTCCGAACCCATGGCCGGCCAGGGCCGGGGATCCATCATCAACATCTCGTCCATGGCGGCCCAGCAGCCGCTGACCCGGGTCATGGGCTATGCCGCAGCCAAGGCGGCTATTGACAACTTCACCCGGTGGCTGAGCGTGGAACTCGCCCTCAACCACGCGCCGGGCATCCGCGTGAATGCGATTGCACCCGGCTTCTTCGTGGGCGAGCAGAACCGCGCCCTGCTCATGGAGCCGGACGGCTCGCTGACAGCCCGCGGCCAACAGATTGTCGACCATACCCCAATGGGCAGATTCGGGGAGCCGGACGAACTGGCCGGCATCGCGGTGTGGCTGGCCGGCGACGCCAGCCGCTTCGTGACGGGCACCGTAATCCCGGTCGACGGCGGCTTCTCCGCCTATTCCGGAGTCTGATCACCAGCCTGCCCGCACGGTGCCGGTGCGCACCCACCCGGCGGATCCCGCGCAAACCCGCGCACCCCGCGTCAAAGCCGCCCAAGCGGTCGGAGTCCATTATGACATTCGCATCCGCCTCGACCGAGGCCCTGTGTTCCTGGCTAGCCGAAGCGACATCGCTCGACATCCATTCCGCCTCGGTCACCATCGACGATAACGATCTGTTCTTTGTCGGACGCCGCGGAGTGGACCTGATGGCCGGGCAGGCCCATGCCCCGGGCTCCGCTCCGATCCTGCGGGGCCGGACACAGGCCGCGACCGCACCGGATGCCGGAGACTGCCAACTGACCTTGGGCGAGGCCGACCCCGCGAATGCCGCGGCCCTCAGGGCCAGGCTCGCGTGGCTCCGTCCCATGCCGTGCCAACTGGCGAAGTCGGCCGGAACCGGGGATCGGCTGGGTATTGCCACACCGGGACACATCGGCGCCTTCGAGGCCGTCGCCCGCACGGATGCGAACGGCCGGACGGTCCATCCGCTCTTCCCCATCCTGGCCCAGCAGTCGATCCGCGAAAACGACCGCACCGGCCGCACGCCGCAGGAAGTCGTGGACGATGCCATGTGGGGCGTCCTGCAGTGCGGCTGGCAACACGGCTACGGCGCCGACGCGGACCATCTCAAGGAACCGGCGGACATTGATGTCTGCCATGCAGCCGGGTTCACCTTCTTCACGATTGATCCGGGCGACCGCGTGGACGACGAGGCCAACACCTGCGACATGGCCACAGTCCAACACAAGGTGGCGGCCCTGGATTGGGCCGTCCTGGACAGCTCGCCGGCGGACCTGTGCGAGCGGCTTACAGGCCTGAGCCTGGACCTGGGGGACCGGTCGGTGACCCTGAGCGAAGAGGATGTCCTGCGCGCCGCCGGCAAGTACGGACCCTCGCTGTCCCACACGGTGCGGATGGCGCGCCACCTGGCCGCTCTGTGCGGCGACACGCCCTACGACCTCGAAATGAGCGTCGACGAGACGGCCACCATCACGTCGCTGACGGAACACATCTATATTGGCGCGGAACTGCAGCGGCTGGAGGTGCCGGTGGTCAGCCTAGCGCCCCGCTACACCGGGATGTTCGAGAAGGGCGTGGACTTCATCGGGGACCTGGACGAGTTTGCCCGTTCCTGGGCGGACCACATCGCGGTGTCGCGGCACTTCGGCCCGTACAAGCTGAGCCTGCACTCCGGCTCGGACAAGTTCAGCATCTACCCGATCGCCGCCGCACTGGGCGGCGACCTGATTCATCTCAAGACCGCCGGCACCAGCTACCTGGAGGCCGTGCGCACGATCGGCCACCTGAACCCGGACCTGATGCGCAGCATCCTGGCCTTCGCGGTGGATCGGTACCCGGAGGATCGCAAGGCCTACCATGTGTCGGCCGAACTGGACCGCATGGATCCATGGCGGAGCATGGCGGATCGCGACCTGCCCTCGGTGCTCAACGACTTCCACACCCGGCAAGTGCTGCACGTGACCTTCGGCTCGGTCCTCAACGACCCGGAACTGCGCCCGCCCTTCATGGCGACTCTCAGGTCCGGCGCGGCCAAGTACAATGAACTGCTGATCGCACACTTCATCAAGCATCTGCAGCCGTTTGTCTGACCGGCGCGCCGGCCGCACGTCCCTCCGGACCGGCTTCGCCCCCACCGCTTCCCGCCCCATGCCGAATTCCGACGAGACCTTTCTGATCACCGGCTCCTTCGGGTGCATCGGCGCCTGGGTGCTGCGCACCCTGGTGCGGGACGGCGCGCGCGTGGTTGCCACCGACCTCAGCGACGATCCGGTGCGGCCGGCCCTGGTCATGAGCGAGGAGGAACTGGCCGCGGTCGAATTCCGGCAGCTGGACGTCACGGACCGCGACGCCGTCGTGCGCTTGGTGGCCGAATCGGGCACCACCCACGTCATCCACCTGGCCGGCCTGCAGGTACCGTTCTGCCGCGCCAATCCGACCCTGGGCGCCATGGTCAACGTGGTGGGCACGGTCAACATCTGCGAGGCGGTCAAGGAGGCCGGCGACCAAATCCAAGGCTTCAGCTACGCCAGTTCCCAGGCCGTTTTCGGTGTCCCGGAACTCTATCCAGAGAGGCCGGTGCCGGACAGCGCCCGTCTCGTGCCGGACACGCTGTACGGTGTCTACAAGCAGGCCAACGAGGGCACGCTGCGCGTCTACTGGGAGGAATACGGCATATCCAGTATCGGCCTGCGACCCTACATCGTCTACGGGGTGGCGCGCGATCAGGGCATGACATCCGACATCGCCAAGGCCATCCTGGCCGCGGTGGCGGGACAACCCTACACGCTGCGCTTCGACGGACCGGTGGCCCTGCAGTTGGCCGCCGACACCGCCCGGATCTTCATCGCCTGCGCGCGCAGCGGCCATCGGGGCGCGGCGGCCTGCAACCTGCGCAACGATGTCGTCACCGTGCAGGAGTTTGTCACCGAGCTGCGGCGCCAGTTTCCGACGGCCGACCTGTCGTGGACGGACAACAGCCCCCTCCCGTTTCCGCACGACATGGACGTCTCGGGCCTGCGCTCCATATTGGGCACGGTCCCGCACACGCCCCTGCCACAGGGCATCGCCGACACGGCCGCCCACTTTGGGGAACTGCTGGCCGACAACCGGATCGATCTGGAACAACTGGACGGCTGAGCCACGGGCCGTCCAGTCGCAAACCCGCTTATGAGCGTGCGCCACACCAAGATCGTCTGCACCCTCGGCCCGGCATCCTCGGGTCGGGCGGTCCTGGCCGACATGATCCGGTCCGGGATGGATGTGGCGCGGGTCAACATGAGCCACGGCACCCACACATCCCATGCCCGCACAATCCGGCTTGTGCGCAGCCTGGCGGAACAGTTGGGGCGCACGGTCGGCATCATGGCCGACCTCCAGGGCCCCAAGCTGCGCACCGGTGTCATGCAGACCAGCGGGGTCGAATTGAAGGAAGGCGTCTCCATCACCCTGGACCTGAGCCGCGAGCCCGGAACCGAAAACCGGATCCCGATCCAGGCCGAGGAATTCTTTCGCATGGTGGCCCGCGGCGACCACTTCGTGATCGACGACGGGTTGCTGGAACTGGCCGTGCTCGACATCGCCGGAACCACGATACGGGCCGAGGTTATCCACGGCGGCCTGCTCACGGACAACAAGGGCATCAACCTGCTCAACGACCGGGCCGCCGTCTCCCCCCTGACGGACAAGGACCGCGTGGACCTGGAATTCGCGGTGCAACAGGAGGCGGACTGGATCGCGCTCAGTTTTGTGCAGGCCCCCGAAAACGTGGCCGAAGTCAAGGGCCTGATGTACGGCCTGCTGCCCACAGGGGCCATGCCGATCCCGGTCATGTCCAAGATCGAGAAGCCCGGCGCCGTGACGGCCATCGACGCCATCATGGCGCTGTCGGACGGCATCATGGTGGCCCGCGGCGACCTGGGCATCGAAACCGGTCCGGAACGGGTGCCGCTCATCCAGAAGGATCTGATCCGCCGCTGCAACCTGGCGGGCATGCCGGTCGTCACGGCCACGCAGATGCTGGAATCGATGATTCACAATCCGCGGCCGTCCCGCGCCGAAGCCAGCGACGTGGCCAACGCGGTGATCGACGGCACGGACTGCATCATGCTGTCCGGCGAAACCGCCATGGGCCGCGACCCGGCGCACGTAATTCGCACCATGGCCTCCATCGTGACGGCCGTCGAGAGCGAGTTCGCCACGCCGCCGCTCCGGTCCGCAAGCGATGCGGACAATCCCGGGGAAGGCATTGCCGATTCCGTGGCCCGGTCCACGGTCCACCTGGTGGATGCCGTGGGCGCCTCCGCCATCCTGACCCCCACGGCCTCCGGCGGCACGGCCAGGAACCTGTCCCGCTTCCGTCCGGCCGTGCCGATCGTCGCCCTCACGCCCAACCCGCGGGTGCGCAGCATGCTGACGGTCCACCACGGCATCCAGAGCCTGCCGGCCGAGGATCACGACACATCGGACGAGGTGATCCAGGATGCCATCGACCGCGCCATGGATTCCGGCCTCGTAGAGGAAGGGGACCGGGTCGTGATCACCGCGGGCACGGTCATCGGCCAGTCCGGCATGACCAACATGATCACCGTCCGGAGCGCCAGCCGCCCCCTGTTCAAGGGTGTCGGCCAAGGCAGCAAGCGGGTCATGGGCTCCTGTGTCCAGCTGGCGGAAATCCTGCAAAAAAATGGAATCGTCGATCCGCAGGACTGCATCCTGGTGGCGCCCAAGTTCACGCCGGAGTGCATCGATTTCGCGAGCCGCAGCCTGGGCCTGATCACGGGCTGCAGCGCAGAAACCGTCGCGGCCATGCTGCCGGAAGGATGCACGCACGACTGGCTGGCCATCTACGGTGCCGTGGGCGATTTCTCCCGGGCCGCGGAATGCCGGACCCTGATCATGGACACGATCACCGGCCGGGTGTTCGACCTGGCCCAGGTCCGGAACATTTGAGGGCTGCGCGTGCCGGCCCATGCGCATCGAGGCTGTCCACACCTTCGAACTCGGCTGTGCCATCGACGAGCCCTTCGGCTGGTCCCAGGACTTCATTGATCGGCGCAGCCTGACCCTGGTCCGGCTGGACACCGACAGCGGACTGTCCGGGTGGGGCGAGTGTGGCGCCGCGGGCACCGCCCACCTGATCCACGAGATGCTGGCGCAACGGGTGCTGGGCGGGAATCCCATGGACCGCAACACGCTCTGGCAGCGGCAGTTCCATGCCCTGTACAACGGCGGCCTGACCGGCGGCATCGGGGCCAGCGCCATCAGCGCCCTGGACACGGCCTGCTGGGACCTGGCCGGCAAGGCCTCCCGGCTGCCGGTGCATGCCCTCCTGGGCGGCGCCCTGCGCGATCGGATCCTAGTCTATGCCACCGGCCTCTACTACGGCCGGCCGGAAGGTGATCCGGCCGTCAGGGCCCGGCTCCACGACGAGGTGCGCCGCTACCTGGATCAGGGTTTCCTGGGCATGAAGACCAAGGTGGGCGGCCTGTCGCTGTCCGCCGATCTGCACCGGGTGGCCGGCATCCGGGACCTTGTCGGCCCCGACGTGTTCCTGATGGTGGACGCCAACCAGGCCTACGACGCCGCGGGCGCCATCCGGATCGGCAGGGACCTCAGGGACCTGGCCGTCCACTGGTTCGAGGAGCCGGTCAACGCCAAGGACATCGAGGCCTACCTGCGGATCCGGCAGGCCGTGCCCGGTCTGCCGCTCGCGGGCGGCGAGGTGCTGCGCACGCGGTTCGAATGCCTGGACTATGTGCGCCGGCAAGCCGTGGACATCCTGCAGCCGGATGTCGGCAACGTGGGCGGCATCACCGAGCAGCACCGCGTCACCCAGCTGGCCGAAGCCCACGGCGTGCGCGTGCATCCCCATGTCTGGGGCTCGCCCGTGATGGTGGCCGCCTCGCTGCACCTGGCCAGCGTCACGCCGCCTGCGGCCACATCGGGCACGGCCCATCCCTTCCTGCAGGAACCGGTCATGGAATACGACCGGACACCGAACCCGCTCCGGGACGATCTGGCCCGCCACCCGTTCCGGTTCACGGACGGCCGCGTGCATGTGCCCGAGGGTCCCGGACTGGGTGTGGAGATCAACGAGGATGCGGTGATGCGGCACTGCTTCAGACATCAGGCCACACACTTGGAATGACCAAGGAGACACACGGGCCGCGGCGACGGGATTCCTACCACCTGCCCCGGCCTTGACTGGCATGGCCGACGAGGCAACTCCCGAAACCCGATCCTTCATCCGGGACCGCCCCTGGCTCCTGTGCTGCTACTGTCCCGGTTTGCCGGCTCTGCAATTGCCCGGGCATGCGGAACTGGAGGACGTAACCGGTCTGCTGCACCACCACGGACACGGCACCCTGGCCGCGCTGCTGACCCAGCCGCTGCCCGAAGGTCTGACCGTGGCCGCCGCACTGGACATCCGGTACGGCCGCCATCCGGCCCTGCAGGTTCGGACCGGGGCGCAAACCCGGCTGGCCGGCCTGAACGGTTACCTGCATCATTCCATCACGCTGACCCGCTGGCTTGAGTCCATCCGCGCGGTCACGGGCATACAGCAGGTTGCGCTGTGCCTGCTGCCGCAGCATCAGACCCGTCCACCACTGCACACCCTGTTTCCCGAAACCGCACCGGTCCTGGCGGAACTGCCCGGACACGCGAACTGGTCCCTGTCCGACCTGTCCGGCCCGGACTTCGCGGTCCTGACCGGCATGCTCAACGCGCTGGAAACCGCCGCGGCCCTGAAGGATGCGCGGCCGGGCGGCCACCAGGGGCTCCAGTTGCTGGTGGCCGACCGGTGCCTGCCCCACGCCGCGGAAACCGCCTTCCAGTTGCGGACGGAGGCGGAGGTGACGGCCAGTTGGCAGCAGGGGGAACTGGCCGACATCCTGCTCCGGTGGCTGGCCACCGCGGACCAGGCCCCCCGATCCGGCCTGGAACTGCTCCGGCAGCTTCAGGCACACGGAAGCGCACCGGCCGCACGCCATGGCTTTGTATCCTCCCGGATTTCGCAGCTGCACTTCCTGTGCAGCCAGTTCGTTGATCGGTCCCGCCAACTGCTGAACCGCGAACGCACCTTGCAGGCCGCCTACCTGCGGGCCCGGTTCAATCCGGACGACCTCGGCAATCCGTACCGGGATCTGTTCGACTTCATGCGCAAGATTCAGTTCCAGCTGAACCTGCTGCCCGTGGCGCATACCGACGCCGGGATGGTGGTGTTGACGGAACTGCTGGATGCGATCAACGGCATCCTGGACCTGCAGCGCAACACCCCCGAAATGATTGTGATGCCGGAGGACGACGCGGATGCGCAGCCCGAAAGCCTGGACCTGCCGGTCTACATGCCGCAGTCCCGGCCGCTTCCGGCCTACAACCTGCTTGAGTTCAGCCAGTGCGGATGGCTGGAGCTTGTGGACGTCCTGAACGAGGCCCGCGTATGAACGCCCTGAACCCGGCCTCAAGCCATCGGTGGGCCGCATGACCACCCCGATGCGGGCCCAGTACCTGGAACTGAAACAGCAGTATCCGGACACACTGCTGCTGTTCCGCCTGGGCGACTTCTACGAGACGTTCGACGAAGATGCCGAGGTGCTGGCGGATGTCTGCGAGGTGACGCTGACCTCGCGCCCGGTGGGCCAGAACCAGCGGGTGCCGCTGGCGGGCGTGCCGTACCACTCGGTCGACTCCTACCTGGCCAAGCTCATGGACAGCGGGATCAAGGTCGCCATCGCCGAACAGGTGAGCGAACCGGGCCAGGGCCTCGTGGACCGGAAGATCACGCAGGTCCTCACGCGCGGCACGCTGACCGCGCCGGATCTCCTGACCTCACGCAGCAACCGCCTGGCGACCGTCCACTTCGCGCCGGATCGGCTGAGCGCGGGCATTGCGGTGAGCGACGTGACGGAAGGCTCCTGTCAGGCAACCCAGTTGCAGGACAGCCATCCCGACGAACTGTGCGCCCGCGTCATCGACGAACTGATCCGGCTGGAACCCAGCGAAGTGCTGCTGCCCACCGCAACAACGGACCGGGTTCCGGCCCTGGCCCCGGCCCTGGATCGCCTGGATGCATCCGTGTCCGAGTTGGAACCCTGGATTTGGGCAGAACCGGGCGCCACGCGGCGCGTGCTGGAACACTGCCGCATCGCCCGGCTGGACGGCTTCGGGTTGACGAACAAGCCGCAGGCCGTCGCCGCGGTCAGCGCCCTGTTCCATTATGTCGGGGAGTACCAACCCGCCATCGCGGAACACCTGAACCGGGTCCAGACCTATGAAACTTCGGGGTTCATGCTGCTGGACGAGTACACCCGGCTCAACCTGGAACTGGTGGAGAACCTGCGCACGCGGCAGTTGGAAGGGTCCCTGCTGGAAACGCTCGACCACACCCGGACACCCATGGGGACGCGCCTCCTGCGGGACTGGCTGGGCCGCCCCCTGTTGGACACGGATAGCATCAATGCGCGGCTGGATGCCGTCGAGGCCCTGTTCGAAAACGGTCTTGTCCTAAGCGACGTGCAGAAGCTGCTGGGCCGGATCGGGGACCTGACGCGCTGGGTGCAGCGGGTTGTCTACGGCTCCGCCTTCCCCCGCGACCTGGGCGGCATCAGGGACACCCTGGGGCTGATACCCGACCTAAACCGGTCGTTGCAGGAACTGGGGACCGCGGCTGCACCGGAGTTCCTGGAGCCCATGCCCGAGTGCGCGGCGGCCCTGGCCCTGCTGCAGGCCGCGTTGCCCGACGAACTGCCGGCCACCCTGGCCCAGGGCGGTTTGATCCGCGAGGGGTTCCGGCCGGAGCTGGACGATCTGAAGCGCCGGGCACAGTCGGCGCGCGAACGCCTGTTGGCGATGGAGGAGTCGGAACGCCGCGCCACCAGCCTGCCCGGCATCAAGGTGGGTTTCAACCGGATATTCGGCTACTACCTTGAAGTGCCCAAGGCGCAGTCGGCCAAGGTGCCCGACACCTACATCCGCAAACAAACCCTGGTCAATGCCGAACGGTACTTCACGGAGGAACTGAAACACCTGGAAACGGAAATCCTGAACTCCGAGGAGCGCACGACGGACTTGGAACAGCAACTGTTCCGGGAAGTGGCCCAGTCGCTGCAAACCCATGCGGAGGAGCTGCGCGGCCTGGCCCGGCGTCTGGCCCGGCTGGACGTTGCGGCCGCACTGGCGCAAGCGGCGCGCGACAACCGGTATGTACGGCCCGAGATGCACGACGGCTTCGACATTGCGATTGTCCAGGGCCGGCATCCCGTGGTCGAGGCCACCCTGTCCGAGACCAGGTTCGTGCCCAACGATCTGCGGATGACGGAGGGAAGCGCGATCCAAATCCTGACCGGCCCCAACATGGCCGGCAAGTCCACCTACCTGCGTCAGGCGGCCGTCATCTGCCTCATGGCCCAGATGGGCTCCTTTGTTCCGGCCGAATCGGCCCGGCTGGGTCTGGTTGATCGGATCTTCACGCGCATCGGCGCCAGCGACGCCATCCAGCGCGGCCTGTCCACCTTCATGGTGGAAATGATCGAAACGGCCTACATCCTCAACCACGCCACCCATCGCAGCCTGTTGATCCTGGACGAGATCGGCCGCGGCACGAGCACCTACGACGGTCTGGCCATCGCCTGGGCCATCCTCGAGTTCGTCCACAACGCCGAGGGTCTGGGGGCCAAGACCCTGTTCGCCACGCATTTCCACGAACTAACGGACTTGGCGGACCGGTTGCCGAAGGTACAGAACCGCCATGTCCAGGTGGATGATTCGGGCGGCTCAATCACCTTCCTGCACACCATTGCCGAAGGCGCCGCGGGCCGTTCCTTCGGCGTCCACGTGGGGCGCATGGCCGGCCTGCCCAAGGCGGTCCATGAACGCGCGGCTGAAATCCTCGGGCAGCTGGAAGCCAGCGGAGCCGCCGTGCCCGACAGCCTAACCGACCTGATCCAGGCCCCTGCGCCGGATCAGACGGTGCAGTCCACCCTGTTCTTGGAGGAACATCCGGCGCTGCAGGCCCTGCGCCAGTTGGATGTGAACAGCCTTTCGCCCATGGAGGCGATGAACCGTCTGTACGACCTCGTGCGCATTGCGGAAGAACACAGCGGCTGAACCTGCCCTTCCTGTACGAACCGCGAACGGATTATTCGGGCCTGATGCGACCCGGTTGTACCCCCGTAAGTCCTGCATCAGACCCGGAGCGCCGTTGTCGACGAGACCCGAAGGGTCCGGACAAGCCTCCTTATCGGCTGTGCGATCACCAGAACCGGAAACCCGCGGAATAGGGTTGCCTAGTTCAGCAGCAGACCAGCCATATTGGCCGGCCTTCATCGTTAGTGGCCGTGGGTTGGCGATTCGCGCCCCGCTGCGCGGTCATCGCCGGGATCGCCCGGCAGCAGCAGGGATCGCCATTCGCTCGGTGCCCGCAACGCGTCCCGGACGCGCCGGAGGGCGTCCGCCGGCAGGCCATTCCGACGCCAGATCAACTCAATCCGATCCAGATGCACTTCCGCCAGTTCTGGCCCCAGGAATTCGCGCATCGTGTCAATGGTCGCTTCCAACCGTTCTTCCTGTCTGACACGGTCCCGTTCGTCGGTCGCGCGGTCGCGCCAGCGGCCCTGTACAGCGTCCCGCCACTGAAAGAGCGGCGGCGGTCTGCGCTCTGCCGGCAACTGGCGAAACTCCTCGGTATCCTCCCGTGGGTCCGGCAGCATGCGAATGTATGCGTCGAATACGTCGCTCCAGAAAGCCTGTGCCTGTGGTTCGGACAGCCCGGGATCGGCCGGAACCTGCCGGTAGGCGTCGCCCTCCAGCCGGTACACCAGCAGTTCCCGCGGCGAATCATCCCAGCGCTTGCCGCCCAGGTCATACAGCAAGTACTCGCGGACCCCCAGATACTCGTACAGCCGCCGCTTGCCTTCCTGGTCCCGCACCGCCGTGGACTCCGACAGGATCTCCAGCACCAACTCCGGGACGGCATCGTCGGGCCGGGGCTGGCCATCCTCCGGAAACCGGGACGGATCCAGATCCTCCTCCGACGGCATCACGATCAGATCCGGCTTCACCGTGTTCGAAGGGCGTCCCTGACGGGTGCGCAACCCTACGCGTTCCGCGATCTCCGGCACGAAACCGTAGCGGGTCTGGTACACCACACGGTAGCCAACCCGGTCCCGGGCGGTGTCGCGCATGTACAGCTCGATAGCCTGCGGCCGGTCATCATCTGAGTACAGCACGCCGTCCTCGTCGAATTCATAGAGGTGGATGCCCGTGGGGCCGTAGTCAGGATCGGTCGTCCAATCGACATCGTACTCGTGGGCAACGTCGTATGCGTAGCCCGGATCGTAGTGGTCCAGGCTTTCAATGGCGCGCTGCCATTCGTCGAGGTGCTCCAACCGCCAAGCAATCCGCGCTTCCCGCGCTTCCCGCGTCATGGTGGGATCAGCATCGGGGTGCGGCTCTTCCGCGCGCCCATTGGATGCCGCCGTCGCCGGCGACCATACCCGTTCCGCAATGCCAGCCGCATCCATTACCGCCTCCCGTTCCGCACGGTCCCATTCTACCCGGTCGGACTCGGCCTTCCCGTCCCCCAATCTGCCACTTGGTCAGCCAAGCACAGGCACCATGTACACCATATCGGACGCAGCCTTCGGGGTAGCCGGCGTGCAGTGTTGAGAGTTCGTCCAGACATCCGGATTAGCGCGATCAACACCGTCAGTGGCCGATGACAGCCACTGTATTGCCACGACGGAACACATCCATCCCCAACGGTTTGCAACAGTCCTGCCATGTCGCGGTGCCATACAGCCGGCCGCCCATGACCGCGGGGGCGAAATGTGCGCGTGGTCGGAAATGATCCGCGCCCGAGGGATGGCTCGGCTTCTCATTGCCATTCCTCGGCAGGCCCCAGCCGACTGCAAACGGTCTGCCCGGTCCAATGGCTGCCGGTATAATCCGCTCCAAACCACACCCAACCAGGAATGACATGAGCGTCACCACCTTCGAGCCGAACGGGACCGCAACCGGCCTCCTGGAGCCCTTCCCCGACCCGCCGACTCGCCATCCCGACGAAATGAGCAGCCACCGACACCTTGACAAACGAGGGGCCTCCTACCTCCTGGACTGGCACTTCGGCAACCCCGACACCACCCTGATCGCCGCCGAACTGTACATCGCATCCGAACCCCGGTCTGGCGTCAAAGGCCTGCGCGCACCCGACCTTCTGATCGCCTTCGACGTCGACCCCGACGCCTACCACCGAAGCAACGCCTACATCATCTCCGAGCAGGGCAAGCCGCCCGACTTCGTCCTCGAGGTCGCCTCCCGCTCCACCGGCCGCATCGATGTCCGCGACAAGCCGGCCGACTATGCCGCCCTGGGCATCCCCGAGTACTGGCGCTTCGACGAGACCGGCGAGCACCACGGCCAACGGCTGGCCGGCGACCGGCTGGTGGGCGACCGCTACGAGCCGATCGAGATCACGGAGCGGCCCGACGGCGGCCTGGAGGGCTACAGCGAGGTGCTGGAGCTGTACCTGCGCTGGGAGGACGGATGGCTGCAATGGCACGACCCCGAGACGGGCAGGGCCATCATGAACCTAGCCGAGATGCAGCGCATCGCCGAGGAGGAACGCCAAGGTCGGCTGGAGGCACAGAAAGCCCGGCTGGAAGCGGAGCAACGAGCCGAGGAGGAGCGACAAGCCAAAATGGCGGAGCGGCAAGCTAGGCTGAAAGCGGAGCAACGAGCCGAGGAGGAGCGACAAGCCAGGCTGGAGGCAGAGCGGCAGATTCGGGAACTGGAGGCGAAGCTGCACCAACGCAGGCACTGAAGGCATTGGGAACTATATACTTGACACAACCTAAGCCCGGCGGTGTTCGTTGTAGAGTGACGGCAGGGCCTCGGGATGGATGCGGAACTTGGTGCCATGATCACGCACCGCACCACTCTTTCGGATAAACGCGTCGAAGTCCACGCAGATTTTCCCGCTGACGATGGCCCGGATGAGGCTGGTGATCTTCGGGTCCGCCAGATACTCGGCTGACTTGTAGGTCACAGTGCGGGTGGCACGCTGATAGGAACCATGTACCAGGATCAGCTGGCCCATCTTGCGGGCAAAGGTGGTGACCAGAACATCGTGCGACCAGTGGGGCACGATGTCATCCTTGCCCTTGCGCCGCACCCTGATTGAGTTGGCTTCGTCCACGATTTCGAAGCGGTCCGATTCGCCGCAAATCGTGTGCCGGAAACTGGGGCGGCCATTGCGTCCCTTCCAACCCCACTTGTTGATGATGTAGCACATGGCCTGACCGCGGGGCAACGGGGTCTTGTGGAACATCGTGAGCAGGGCCGTGCCACTGGAGAACTTGACTTCCCACTCTCCAGCATCCGGCGCGTCCACGTTGGAGGTCTTGAGGCCAAGCAGGTGCTCCAGGTAGAGGCCAGGGGCACCCGTGCCTTCAAACCGTCTCTCGTGGGGGATTTGGTACTCGCGTGTGTCCAATACATCCGATAGCCGTTGCCGGATGCCTCTGTCGGGAAGTTTCATGCAAATCGTTCCTGGGCCTTGTAGGCTGCGATGCGTTCGTTGGCAATCTTCACATAGTCCGGTGACAGTTCCATCCCGATCCACTGCCTGCCAACTGCTTCAGCAGCAATGGCGGTAGTTCCCGAACCCATCATCGGATCAAGCACAATGCGTCCGGTGGTGGATTCTACGCAACGCTGTGCCAGTTCCACAGGGAAGGGGGCAGGGTGCGGGTTGTTGCTCTCTTGGGTGATCGTCCAAACATCGCCTTGGGCATTGGCCTTCGGTGCCAGTTTGAAGTCCGGTTTGGCAATCAGGTAGATCACTTCGTAGGTGGGCACGAAGTAGCCGGGGTTGAAGTTGATGCCGCCCTTGCGTTGCCAGATGATGATCTGACGCACAGGGAAGTCGGCTGTAATCTCGTCAGCCAGGCGTTGCCACCGGCCGCCCTGCACACGCCACTTGTGATTGTAGAAAATGGCCCCGTCCGTCCGCAGGACACGCCACATGGCCGCCAGGCACCGCTTCTGCCACGCAACATAGCGATCATGGGGCATGGCATCGTTGTGCCGGTCATAGCCGTTGATGAGTTCAGCGTTGGGCCACTTGCCCCCGCTGCCATTGCGCAGCCCGTTGCCGGTGCTGTTCTTGAGGTTGTAGGGCGGCGAGGTCACGATCACATCGACCGAACCCACCGGCAACTTGGTCAGCAGTTCAAGGCAGTCGCCACAATGCACTTTGCCGAGCCACGGTTCTATGACATGGATCGGGGTGCGCGTAACGGCTTCTGTAAGAAAGGCATCTAGGATCATGGCGGTCACGCAATCAGGTCTGCATAGGTCAAACGCCGCCCGGAAGCGGAATCAAGTACCTTGTTCAGGCGCAACCCGCCTTCCAGCTTGCCGAGATTCCAGCGGGCTTCAAACTCATCCAGGTAACGATGCAGGCGCTTCCAAGTGAAGTGATGGAAAGTGCCCACATAGCCTCGTTTCAGCAATGCCCAAAAACTCTCAATGCCGTTGGTGTGCGCCTGCCCTCTGACATATTCCCCGACCGAGTGGCTGACGCTATGGTGGTCGAAGTCCACCAGTCCTAGATAGGCTCCGTGCTCATCCGTGTACAGGGTTGCGCCGGTAGCGACATTGGACTCGATGAACTGGTGGAGGGTTTTCTTGTCCACCTTCGACACGGCTTGCAGTTTGATGCGTCCTTCCATGCGGTCACGCACGCCAGCCACGGGTGCCTTGCCGACAGTGCCGCGTCCGGTGTCCTTGAGGGCCTTGCGCTTGGCGTTGGACATGTTCTTGCGCTTGCCGCCCATGTAGGTCTCGTCAGCCTCGACTTCCCCGCCGTCCTCGCCAACCGGCCCGCCCAGGCCGTTCATCTGATTGGCAACTTCGCGGAGTCGCCCCAGCATGAACCACGCGGTTTTCTGCGTGACTCCTACCTCACGGGCCAACTGGGTTGAAGGAATGCCCTTGCGGTGCGTTGACACCAGCCAGGCGGCCACGAACCACTTCCGCAGGGGCAGGCGGCTTTCCTCGAAGATCGTACCCTTCCGCACGCTGAACTCCCGCTTGCAGTCCGCGCACTTGTATCTGTGACCGCGTGTGATGCGGTGGAACTTGCGGCTCTCCCCGCACAGGGGGCAGATGATGCCGCACGGCCATCGTAACTGTTCCAAGTGTTTTACGCAAGCCGCCTCGTCGGGGAAGGCATCCAAGACTTCAATGAGGCTCTGGTATTCTTGCATCGTCGACTCCGTTGGTGACTGATGCTACCATGATACCCCATACGCTAGGTTGTGTCAAGTATATAGTTCCCTACCTTAAACCAGTGTGTCTGCTGACCGCCTGCCACAGGACAAGTTCGGTGCAAGCCGCCCGGATGGAGCCGGTCTGGACCTCGACTGTTTTATGATTACCGCGTCCGCCGAGGCAGGTTTGCCCTGCCGGTGCGGGTGCTTTTAACCGACAGGAGAATCACTATGGCGAGACACAATCTCAGTCGCCGCGACTTTCTGCGCGTTTCCGGCGCGGCAGCCGGCTCGTTGGCCTTGGCGGCCTGCACCGTGACACCCGTGGCACCCGGCGGGGACATGGGACCGGAAGCGGTAACGATCAACTTCTTCAACCGGGGCGGCGCCTTCATCGAGGGTGTCATGGATACGCAGATGGCCCTCTACCAGGAGAGCAATCCCCACGTTGAATTCGAAATCAACGCCGTGGCCGGCTACTCCCACCAGGAAGCCCTGCTGCTCATGATTTCGGCCGGCACCGGTCCGGACTGCTGGTTCGACGCCAACCGCACCACGGGCATGCTGACCCGCAAGGGCGTGACCACCGACCTTGAGCCCTACCTGGCCGCGGACCCGACGTTCAACGAAGACGACTACGTGCCCAACGTGTGGATCGCTCAGACCTACGACGGCAAGCGCTGGGGCCTGCCCTGGGACTCGGGTGCCATGTGCCTGGGCTATGACAAGGACATCTTCGATGCCGCCGGCCTCGACTACCCGGCACCCGACGTCTGGATGACGTGGGACGACGTGCTGGAACTGGCCCTGCAGCTGACCATCGACCTGGACGGCAACAAGCCCGGCGACGCGGGCTTCGACCCGGCCCGGGTGGCGCAGTACGGGTTCAAGCCGGGCCTGGGCCACGGCCGCTACACCTACCTCTGGTCCAACGATGCCGAAATCGTCGCCGAAGACGGCACGATGCCGATGGACACCGACGAGTTCATCCAGACCATGAACTGGCTTGCCAGCCTGGGTCTGGAGCACTACGTGGCGCCTTCACCGGCCTACGAAACCGCGGCCCCCGTGGACATGCGTTCCAAGAATCTGGCCATGCAGCACATCGGTGCCTGGTCGATTGGCCGCATCAACGCCGCCGAGGTCAACTGGGGCACGACGCAGGTGCCGTACAACACGACCCCGGTCTCCTACGGCCACTACTCCCCACTGTGCGTCTTCTCGCGCAGCAGCGTGCAGCAGGAAGCGTACGACTTTGTCAAGTTCGCCTGCTGCAGTTTCGAGGGCCAGAAGATCCTCGTGGATCTGGGCATGCAGCAGCCGATTCGCAAGGACCTGCGCGAGCAGTTCCTGAGCAACCCGGAGGGCCCGGACGGAGCGTCCCGCCAAGTGTTCTACGATGCCTTCGAGAACATGGACACCTTCCGCTGGCCGGGCGACACGATCGGTTCCTACTTCGGTGGCTGGTACCAGCCGCTGCTGGACTACTGGGCCCCCTACAACGACCAGTTGTTCCTGGGCGACGTCCGGTGGGAGGACATCGCCGCCGAGGTCCGGGCCGGATCGGAACAGATTCTGGCCACGGGCGAACTGGGCTAGTCCCCGACGCCCGCGACTTCACTGTAGACACCGGGAAGGGCGGACCGCGGTCCGCCCTTCCCGGCGCGTCGCCGAAACACCCCACCACCGCCAACCCGGCCCATGGCTTCGATTTCGACCACACCCTCCGCCCAGCCGCGCCTGAAGCTCTGGCAGCGGCTGAGCTTCGAGGAGACGATGTTCGGCTGGATATTCATCCTGCCGGCCGTGCTGGGCCTGATCCTCTTCCAGCTGGGACCCGTGCTGGTCAGCATGGGCCTCTCGTTCACCGAATACGACATCATCAACCGGCCGACCTGGACCGGTTTGGAGAACTACACCCGACTCTTCAAGGACGACCTCTGGATCAAGTCGATCCAGGTCACGCTCAAGTACGTCGTCATCTATGTGCCGGCGGCCCTAATCTTCGCCTACCTGGTGGCGCTGCTGATGAGCGGCCGCATCCGCGGCATCTCCGCCTGGCGCACGATGTGGTACCTGCCCTCGATCGTGCCGTCCGTGGCCGCCGCCGCCGTGTGGCGCTGGGGCCTGCATCCGGAATTCGGCCCCATCAACTTCCCGCTCAAGGTGCTGGGCCTGCCCGCCCCGCGCTGGCTGGCGGACCCGGACTGGATCGTGCCCTCCATTGTGTTCATCAGCCTCTGGAGCCTAGGCAACTCCGTCCTGATCTTCCTGGCCTCCATTACCGGGGTGCCCCGCTCCTTCTATGAGGCCGCCGAAGTGGACGGCGCCGGCATCTGGAGGCAGTTCACGACCATCACGCTGCCGCTGACCTCCTCCATCATCTTCTTCCAGCTGATCATCACGGTCATCAACAGCTTCCAGGTCTTCACCTCCGCGTTCATTCTCTTCGGCTCCAATGCCGCCGGCTCCGTGGCCGGACCCGGCAACGCGGCACTGTTCTACATGCTGTACATGTACCGCAACGCCTTCGGCTACTTCCGCAACGGCTACGCCTCGGCCATGGCCTGGCTGCTGTTCCTGACGGTGGCCATCCTGACGTTCATCCTCTTCAAGACCCAGAACCGCTGGGTCTACTACGAGGCCGGGGACGACAACGAGTGAGCATCAACATCGTCCGGTACACCATCCTGGTCGGGGGCGGCATTCTGATGCTGACGCCCTTCTTCTGGCTCGTGTCCAGTTCGTTCAAGACGCCGGCCACCATCTACGTCTTTCCGCCGCAATGGATCCCGGACCCGTTCCGCTGGCAGAACTATCAGGAGGTGTTTGAGGTGGTGCCCGTGCTCCGGGCCTCCTGGAACACGATTTACATCACGCTGTTCGCCAGCGTTGGCGTAATCCTGAGTTCGGCGATGGCCGCCTACGGGTTCGCCCGTCTCCGCTTCCGCGGCCGCGACCTGACCTTCTCCCTGCTGCTGTCGACGGTCATGCTCCCCTACGTGGTGACCATGATCCCGATCTTCATCATGTTCTCCCGCCTGGGCTGGGTCGACAGCTTCAAGCCCCTGATCGTGCCCCACTGGTTCGGCGGTCCGATCACGATCTTCATGCTGCGCCAGTTCTTCCGCACCATTCCGCTGGAGCTGGAGGCGGCCGCCCGCATCGACGGCGCCAGTCGGCCCCGCATCTTCCTGCAGGTCATCATCCCCCTGGCCCGCCCGGCCCTGGTGGTGACCTCCATCCTGGCCCTGGTCTTCAACTGGAACGGTTTCCTTGAACCACTGATTTACCTGCGCAAGACCAAGCTCTACACGCTGGCGCTGCTGGTCAACTCGCTCAAGGAGTTCGAGTCCGGCCTGGACTGGACGCACTACATGATGGTCGTGTCGACCATCATGGTGGTACCAGTCCTGATCCTGTACTTCCTGGCCCAACGGGCTTTCATCGAAGGCATTGTCCTAACCGGCCTCAAGGGCTGACATCCGGTTGCCGTCGGTCCGATTCCGGACCGGCACCGGCACGCGCCTCAACAAATCAACAGACCGCGAACGCGGTCAGGTGACCCAATGAGAAACCTCGACCACTTTCGTTTTGTCGCCACGCCGCACGAACCAACGGAGCGGGTGGCGCGCAGTGCCCGGATCCTGGCCGACGAAATCGCGTCCCGAACCGGCAGGAACCTGGCCGTGGTCGACAGTCCACCGTCCGGTGCAGCCGGCTTCGTGCTGGGCACCACCGAGAACCCGGGCCATCTGCACGGGTTGTGGAGCGACTCGGAATTGGACTTGGGCACCGATGCCAAGGATGCGTATCGGATCCGGACCACCGGCTCGGGTGACAGGGAGACCGTCGGAATCCTGGGCAACAGTGCGCGCGCCGTGCTGTTTGGCGTTGGCCGCGTGCTGCGCCAGATGCACATGACCAAGTCGAGCTGGACCGGACCGGACACCATCTCCGCCGATGCCGTGCCGGACTACTCGCTGATCGGCCATCAACTGGGCTACCGGGACAAGACCAACTCCTACTGCGCCTGGGACGAGACGCAGTTCCGGCGCTACATCCTCGACCTGGCACTGTTCGGCACCAACGCCATCGAGGTCATTCCGCCGCGCACGGACGATCTGGACAACAGTCCCCACTTCCCGATTCCCCACCTGGACATGCTGGGAGTTCAGTCCCGCATCTGCGACGAGCTGGACTTGGATGTCTGGATCTGGTTCCCGGTCATGCAGGCGGACTACACGGACGAGGCCCAGATTGAAGGCGAGTGCGAATTCTGGGACGAGGTCCTTGCCAGCATGCCGCGCCTGAACCACGTGTTCGTGCCGGGCGGCGACCCGGGCCACACCCGGGCACCAGTCCTGATGGACCTGCTGGAGCGGTTGTCGAAGGTGGTAGCCAAGCACCACGAAGGGGTCGGCATTTGGATCTCCCCGCAGGGGTTCGACCACGAGGACATGCCCTATTTCCTCAACTACCTGGAGGAGCGCAACCCGGACTGGGTGGGCGGAGTCGTGCACGGTCCCTGGGTCAACATCCCGATGGGCCAATTCCGCGAGATGGTTCCGGACCGCTACCCAATCCGCAACTACCCGGACATCACCCACACGCTGAGTGCGCAATTCCCGGTGCCGGACTGGGACGTGGCCTTCGCCACGACCATCGGGCGCGAGCCGGTCAACCCGCGACCCGTGGACGAGGAACACTGCTTCCGCATCAGCCAGCCGGGCACAACCGGCATGCTGACCTACTCCGAGGGCTGCAACGACGATGTCAACAAGTTCATCTGGAGCAGCCTGTCGTGGGGCGACCAGCAGGACGTCTTCCAAACCCTGGTTGAGTACAGCCGGATGTATATCGATCCGGACATCGCCCACGACTTTGCCCACGGCCTGCTGGCCCTTGAGCGCAACTGGCGCGGCCCCCTGGCCGTGAACCGGGGAGTCCAAACCACCTTGCGGCAGTTCCAGGCCATGGAGAAGGCCGCCTCGCCCTTCCTGCTGCGCAACTGGCGCTTCCAGCAGGCGCTGTACCGCGCCTACTACGATGCCTACGTGCACCAGCGGCTGCTGTATGAAACCGGCCTGGAAGCCGAAGCCCTGGACGCGCTGGGCGAAGCCACGGTGCAGGGCAGCCGAGCGGCGATTAGGGAGGCGTTCCACATCTGGGACCGGGCAGTCACCTCGCCCATCGCGCAGAACCTGCGCACGCGGGTCTTCCAACTGGCGGAGGCCCTGTTCCAGAGCATCCGCATGCAGTTGAGTGTGCCCATGTACGGTGCCCAATACGAGACGCGCGGTGCGAACCTGGATGCCATCGACTATCCGCTCAACGACCGGATCTGGTGGCGTGCCCGCCTGAGCGAGGTCATTTCGCTGAAGACGGAAGAGGAACGACTGGCCGCCCTTGACGGTCTCCTAAGCCGGTTGGATGCCACGCCGGGCGGCTTCCACGACGACCTGGTGCGGCCCCACGACCTGTCACGGGTGCAGGACCGCAGGCCCTATGCGGAGGATCCGGGTGCCTTGCGCACACCCAGCCGACGCTTCCCCTATCGCAAGGATTCCCAACTGCTGCCGATCTCCTGGCGGGGTGGGTTGGTCATGCTGGGCACGTCGCCCCTGCGCATGCGCTACGAGAATTTGGAACCGGGCGCAGACTACGAACTGCGGATTGCCTATGCCGGGATCTCGCGTACTTATGTCCGTCTGGACACGGAGGAAGGGGTGGAGATCCACGACTACATGCCCACTACCCAGACTCCCGATCTGCAGCGGTTCGACGTACCCGCCGCGGCGGTGGTGGACGGAACACTGAACCTGATTTGGAGGCCGCATGAAGGGGTGTCCAGTTCTGGGGTGGTCTGCGACATGTCGGAAATCGTGCTCTGCAAGAAGTCCTGGCTGAACTCCGACTGAAGTTCATCGAGCCAATCCAGAGACAGAGGGTTCGCCATGCCCGGAAACAAGCCCAACATCCTGTTCCTGATGAGCGACGAGCACCGTCGGGACATCCTGGGCTATGCAGGGAATCCGATTGTGCGCACGCCGCGGCTTGACGCGCTGGCGGAAACAGGGGTGGTGTTCACCCAGGCCTATACGCCTTCACCCATCTGCATTCCCGGGCGGCAGGCAATGATGTCGGGACAACTGCCCCGAACCTGCGGAGTCGAGTCCTTCGGTCAGGATCTGGCTCCCGGTTACATGACGTTTGCCCGGCATCTGGCCCAGTATGGGTGGCACACGGTCGCGGCCGGCAAGCTGCACCATACCGGTCCGGACCAGATGCAGGGCTGGATGCAGCGGCTGGGTTCCGAAATACGCATGGCCGACCATTGGATCGAGGACCGGGACGAGGCCAGCTTCGCGCCGTATGCGGAGACGTTCCGACGGCACAAGTGGTCCGACACCAAGGAGGTGCTACGGGCCGGGGTCGGCCGTCCGCCCAGCCATGTGGCGGACGAATACGCGCTGCAGGGCACGCTGAACTTCATCCGCGACCACTTCACGGACCCTTACTTCGACCGGGCCCGACCGGAACGGCCGGTGTTGCTCAAGGTTTCCTTCAACCAGCCGCACTATCCGTACCAGACGGATCAGGCAAGATTCGAGTACTACCTGAACCGGGTGCGACCCTACATGGACGAACCGGTCTTCGACCATCCTTTCCTGTCCCAACGGCAAGTGGATGTCGGAACCGACGTGACCGAACGCGACATGCAACGGGCCACGGCCGCCTACTACGGGATGATCGAGACCATCGATGAGTACTACGAGAATGTGTTGGCCGCCCTGGAGGAGGCCGGCCAGGACCTCGACGAGTGGATCATCATCTACACGTCGGACCACGGCGAGATGCTGGGTGAGCACGGCATCTGGGAGAAACAGAAGTTCTTCGAGGCCAGCGTTGGGGTGCCGCTGTTCATCCGGTGGCCGGCGGGGTTCGGGTCCGAAGGCCGCACCGTGACGGAGAACGTCAATTTGTGCGACCTGTTTGCCACGCTCTGCGACTTCACCGGTGTTCCGATCCCGGACGGCTTGGACAGCCGTAGTCTGGCACCGCTTTGCAGAGGAGACTCCTCGGGATGGAGTGGGGAATCGGTGTCGCAGTTCGGGGGTCGGAACTTGATGATCAAGCAGGGAGATCTGAAGTACCAATACTACGGTCCCGACATGCCGGAAGTGCTGTTTGACCTGGGAAGGGATCCGCAGGAACGGGTGAACCTGATCGGGGACCCTGCATATGCTGATGCTTGCCGGAGATTCCGACGCCGAGCCAAGGAACTGGGATTCGGTCCGGATGCGAACCTGGATTATGTCAATGCCGGCTACTCATAAAGGCCAGGACAGGTTCAATCCAAGAGGCATCCTTCATGATTAACTTTGAAGATGGCAGTTGGACATTGACCTGCTAGAAGGCAGCTCTCCCCGGTGGCCAGTTGCTAGCTGGTCATGGTTGGAAGTGAGGTAGAGCATGACCAAGCAAACATCTGCTTGATGTCGTTCAGTTCGGGGCTAGAGTACCGCTAATTCATGCCTTGCCCTGCTTAGTACTACCGTTCGCTGCCTGCTGCCTGCCGCAGGCGGTAGTGGCAGCACTAGGCCGTCCCAGGGGCGTGGTTCCGCTTCCAGTCCCGCTAAGCCAGCCAGTGGTGCACAGTGAGGATGATGCGCAGCCACACCAGCCGACGGACGGCCGCCGGGCTCAGCCTGAACCACACGTGTTTGTGCGCCGGCACCGCCAGCACGTACGATCGGCCCTGTGCCTCCAGCCACCCGCGCAGGGCTGCCACATGGCCGTAAACCGCGTCCCCCGTCACCCAGGCCCAAGCCACGGGCGGCCCCCGCGGACCGGCATAGACTAAACCCCAATCCACCGAAGGGATGAGGGTGGCGTCGCGATTCAGGGATAAGTAAAGTGCTCCCGGCCTCGGGGATAATGGTTTTCGACCAAGGAAACCACCCTGAAACAAGGAGCACCCATCGGATGCTACCACTGGAGCCGCCCGACCGTATCCAAGTTGCCTTCGACGACCACCGCCTGGTGTCCAACGCCGGCCTGCTGCTGCCGCTGACCCTGGCCCATCATCTGGGACTGGGCCAACTGGTGGACCGCCATGTCGACCTGGGGGATGCACCGGGTCGGGCGCATGCCGGAGACAAGCTGTTGACGCTGGTGGCGTCGGCGCTGGCGGGTGGCGACTGCATTGACGATGCCGACGCACTGCGCGCGGGCGGGACTGCGCGGGTGATGGGCTGTACGGTCAAGGCGCCCTCCACGCTGGGGACCTTCCTGCGCAGTTTCCGTTGGGGCCACGTGCGCCAGTTGGATCGAGTGAGCCGCGAGGTGCTGGCCCGGGCCTGGGCGGCCGGGGCCGGTCCCGGCGACGGGCCGTTGACCATCGACCTGGATTCCACCGTCTGCGAGACCTATGGGCTGGGCAAGGAGGGGGCCCGCCACCACAACTACGCCGGCCAGCGGGGCTATCACCCGTTGCTGGCGATTGCCGCCGGCACCGGTGACGTACTGATGGCCCGCCTGCGCCAGGGCCGGGCCCACACGGCGCGCGGCGCGGCCCACTTTCTGCGGGAAACCCTCAGCCGGGTGCGCCAGGCCGGAGCCACGGGCCCACTCACCGTGCGGGCCGACAGCGGCTTTTACACCCACGGCATCGTCGCCCTCTGCCGCGACCAAAAGGTCCGCTTCTCCATCACCGTTCGCCAGCACCAAGCCTTGCGCCGGCGCATCGAGGCCATCCCCGAGGAGGACTGGACCCCCATCCCCTATTGGATGGAAGGGGCCGCGGACGTGGCCGAGACCACCTACACGCCCTTTGCGGACAAGGCCGACGCGGCACCCGTGCGCCTGATCATCCGGCGGGTGAAGCCCACGCCCGGCTCCCAACTGGCCCTGTTCACCGACTACAGCCATCACGCCTTCATCACCGACCGCGAGGGCGACACCCTGGCGCTTGAGGCCGACCATCGTCGTCACGCCGAGGTGGAGAATGCCATCCGCGACCTGAAGCATGGCGTGGGCCTCAACCACCTGCCCTCGGGACGCTTCGCCGCCAACGGCGCCTGGCTGGCGGTCCAGGTCCTGGCCCACAACCTGGCCCGCTGGACCGGGCGCCTCGGGCTGGGCCAGCCGCGGACGACCACCAAGACCCTCCGGCGACGCTTCTTCGCCCTGGCCGGACGCATCACCCGCAAGGCCCGCCGTCTCACCTTGCACCTCCCCCAGGCCTGGCCCTGGCAAAACCCGTTCCGCGCCGCCCTGGCACGCTTGCGCGCCCTGCCCCTGCCTCCCTGATCGCGCCACCGGTTGGACCCGTACCCCTCCATCGCCTGGCGGTCCTGCGCCAGGCTGGTCCCGGCGCGTCTCCGGCGGCCATCCGCACGCGGTTCTCGGCTGTGGCCGGTGCCGCAACACGTCCAATACCCCCTCCCGGAGCCGACACACCCGACACCCGGCCCCATCCGTCGGCCTCAAACCCCTGCCAGCACAGCCTCCCCACCTTCAAACTTCGGATCTCCAGCCCCACCGCATCCCCTTCGGTGGATCCGGGCTAAAGACCCCGGCCTAGCGCTTTCGATGCAGCCCGTCGCCCCGCTGTATTACGGGGCTACCCCTACCAGCTGCATGCCTTTCTTCAGAGATCCCGTGTCGTCGACACTCCCCATCCCCTACGGATCACCCCACACATAAATTGACACCTTATGTGTCATCTTGTAAACGATTTGACATCCCATGTGTCTTTTTGATAACCTGCGTGCATGATGCCCCGCCTCAATCATCTGCCCAGTACATCAACAGCCAAGGAAGCTGTGGAGCTCATTGAGTCATTTTCCAAGGCTTTATCCATCGAGCAGAGTTCGCCATCTCTACGTACACTCCGCCTGTGGCGAACGAAGGGTTGGCTAAGCAAAGGCAGTCACCGTTTCACACGAAGGAATCTGCTGGAAGCACTCGGCATCATGAGTTTATGTGCTGATGGTATCGCAACGGGCGCGGCAGCACAGAAAGTTGCCAAGCTTGACGACAATGCCTTGGAGGCCCTAGTGTTAGCCCAGACCAACATGGCAACGACCAAGTCGCGGGATTTCGCCGAGGTGACTCTCACCCTGTTGGCACAGGGGGTAGTCCGGCAGCATCATCGTATCCGACGGGGGAGCATCGTGGGTTTGGTCAGACCGGAGCAAAACCCGAATGAGAGTACTCCACTCGCTCTGCGTCAGGCCATGGCCCGGTTGGGGCGTCTGTATTTTGAGGATGGGCAAGAAGACCGTGCTGCCAGTGTTCATCAGCTCTTAGTACATTGCATGGAACCCCTTGCCCATTGGGCCCCAAGTATTCTTTGTTCCCTCCCTGAGACCTCTGATTTGGTGTTGATCGACCCGGATTACCGAGTACCCAGCGAGGACTGTGAAGCCATTGTCGAGCAGGCGCAGGGAAGCAGATTGGAAGACCTGATCGAGCGGCGCCTGCACAGCCAACTCATGCACACCTTAGAAAGGCTCGGCAGTGACGCTGACGCGGCCTATACCACCATCCGGGAATTCATTGCCCGGCACCCACTGGCTACCACCGAGGAACTGCAGACTCTGCGCACCAACCCTGAACTCCCCAACGACGCCGTAGTGTTCGTGCACTCTTTCATCTATAGTTCGATACACGCGGACTACGCAGTCAAGGGGTTCATTCGCCGATGTTACCACTGCCAAGCCCCGATTGATCGTGAAGGCCGTTGTTTTCTGCACGGTTGCCGCGAGGATCATCCCCAGGTATGCCAGAGCCAGCCTGTGCCGCAGATGGAAGCGCACGTTGCACAGACCGAAGTACTGAAGTACTGGGTGGACCCTGCCAGAGAGGAGTTACGCCTTTTCGACTCCCTCAGACGCGAAGGTATTCAAGCTGTTCTCTATCCCCGTCAGGATCAATGCGACGTAGCAGTAGGGGATGCAGTGGGCGTAGACATCAAAGATTATCGCGGTCCAGCCACTCTGGCACGAAGGCTCAATCGCGGAATTGCGGGCCTCAGGGACTGGGACCGCAAAATCATTGCCATCGCGGATCGGCGTATCCGCAGCAACACCGACTACATCACGCACCTAAAGGAGCAACTCAACCCACGAGTCCGCAATGACGTGGAAATTCTCAGCGTCAGTGCGACGATCAAAGAACTCTGTCAACTGAATCAACACACTGCGAGCAACCATGAGACAGAAACCTGATAGGTGGAAGAATGCCACACGGATCCAATGGGGGTGCGTGCTCATGCAGCTCCTTGGCGAATCGCATCTCCAAAGACTCCATCTTGTTTTGAGCGGTTTGCGATCTGTAGAACTATCACGTCAGGTGGCTCCATATCAGAACGCTGTGCGAACGGCGCGTGTCATTCTAGGTGAGGCCCTCACACTACGGGCCGTTCAGACCGCGGTCCGCAACTTTAATTCTGCAAGTCCTGATGTGCGATCGTTCGACATTGATAGTGAAACTCTTGAGTTTCAAGCCCGTTCGGCCTACGATCCGGACATTGCTGAGGCTTCGAAGACACTGATGGATGGCCTATCGACACAACCAAGATCGCGGGATTTCGCCGACACATCAAAGCATCTTGTCGCGCACCCGACACGCGAACAGAGCCTGCCCTTCCGTCTCCATGGTTTGAAATTCCCAAAACCGAAAACACATGACCTTGAACGAGTACCAGACAGACCGATAACAATTTGCTGGTCAGACCTAGAAACCTTAGCAACTGAGCTTGACGACAGAGATAGGAAGGCCGGGAAAGAGTCACAGAATTGGGTAGGCAGACTGTCTGAAATCGAGGCTCGCATGAAAACGGAAATCGGATGGCAGGAAACGAAATCTCTGCCCCTAGACGGATTGAAGCATCTGATTGGTTTGCCAGGAGCGGGGAAAACGACCCTGATTGTACTGCTGTGCATCCTGCTTGCCCGTTGCGGGCGACGGGTCGCAGTGTTCGTTACAGCTATACCAATCGCTCGGTCTTATCTTGAGACCATACGAGGCTATGGTACTGATGCCGGCCTCCTTATGGGCAGAGCTACCTCTACGCACATGAAACACGCCAACACTTTGGCTGAACTCGTGGCCGTGAAGCAAGGTAACGGGGGATTTGCGCGTACTCTGGAAGGTGCAGACCTGTTCGCTCAGTCCTGTCCGTTGCCTGCATTTGCGGATCAATGGCCGGACAACGAGGTATGGTCATTCGGCAATGCTCCGTGCGGGAGCATCCGTGAGGTCGGGTCTACGTACAACAAGCTCTGCCCCGCTTGGAGTTGCTGTGGCAGAGTAAGGAATCAGAGACAGTTGGTCAACCATCCCGTATGGCTTGGACACATTCGCAGTGCAGACACGACGCTGCCCGCGCATACCGCAGAGGAGAATCTACGCTACTTTGAACTTATTGCGCGCACATTTGATCTCGTCATAATAGATGAAGCTGATGAGGCACAAAAGTATTTGGACGAATATGGGACACAAGTCCTCACTCTAACAGGTAACGAGGCCAGCGTTCATGAGGCTCTGCTGCAAACGCAATCGGTGCTCGCTGCAAACCGCCAACCAGTACATAGAGGACTGCTCCGTTATATGCTCTGTGCTAATGAATTCCAGGGATTCGCGCTGAGCTTAGTGGAGGAGATACGCAATTTCCAACGCGACAATCCAGATCTAACAAACCGCTATGAAGACCAGTTCCTGACGGTCGGATTTCTCCTGCGGAACGTCTGTAACATAGTCGAATATCAAAAACCGGAATCATCGGACTTCCTGAGTGCTCTCATTGATCTTTGGCAGACGGCTATGTATGCGGCATTCTACCAACGTGGCGCAGATGGATCATGGTCTAGATTGGAACAACATAGAGTTGCACTTGCACAATCGAAGAAGGACTGCCAAGGGATATGGCTCCAACTCAACCGAATGTTTCGCCAGTATCTTTCCGAAGACCCAATGCTGGCTATGAATAGATGTTTGCCTCACATAGTCAGTACTCTGCAAAAATTGCTCAAAGCTCCCAACACGGAGATCATTACGCCTCTTGTGAAGTTGCTCGTCGTGGTAGGGTTCACAATCGCGAGTTACCAGCGTTTGGCAAAATACGCGCGTTATCTCACCCTCCATGGCACACTGACAGATGCTAACCATAGCCTTGGCCTTTCTGATCTATCACCCGAGATACGTGAAACGGTGCCCCGGTCAATCCTGGGGACATATTCAGCGGTACGCTTCCGCAGAGTACCTGAAACAGAAGGTCTTGAGATAGATCACTTGGTGATGGACTGCACTCCTCGCATGCTGCTTCATCGCTTGCACGAAATCGGAAGTACTAATGTGCTGCTGACTAGTGCAACTTCGTACCTTGAGCAGTCCAGTCAGTACCATGTAGGAAAGAGTCCTGACTTCCTCCTATCGTCCCGGAACCCGCAGATGGGCGTTGTCCATATGTATTTCCAGCCCAAACTCGACCGGGTGACGAAGTCACCATTGCGTTTCAGTGGAGGGGGGTCTGATCGAGAACGGAATTTGAGAAGCATGGTAGAGGAGCTCGCCACGCCAGGACCTTTGGGCAACTGTGATCTAGACCGTACAATCAAGGCCACTTTGACATCATCAGGCAGTGAACGGAAAGCCGCGCTCGTCGTCAACTCATACGTACAGGTACGTCTTGTTGTGGACGCGATACTGAAAGTCAACCCCTCCCTAGGAGTAAAGACTCGTGGTGTTTTGAGAGAACTTCCAACTGATCATGCGAAAGCCAATTTTGTCATCCGAAGTCGTGTGGAAGAATTGGGGCCGGATCCTACAGTAGAGGTTTTGGTCTTTCCGTTGAGCGCCATAGGACGTGCAATGAACATTGTTTTCACCAATGATAAAGATCGAGGCAAAGCCGCAATTGGCAGCATATTTTTCTTGACTCGTCCACATCCTGCAGCAGGTGATCTTGGCCTCATGCAATCCATCGTGGCGCGAGAAACAGAGAAGTTAGATGCAGAAGACATGCAGCAACTCAACCTCGACGAGGTTGAAGTTATCATCAAACAGCGTCGCTACCTGACATTCAGAGCTATTGCGCGTTTGCTCGCCCGCCCTATGGCATTCAGTCAACTGGGTAACGACATGCGCATGGCTTTTGCCGCCAATCTACTGGTGTCAATTCTGCAGATGGTAGGACGCGGGATCCGGCGTCAAATGCCAGTTGAGGTGTACTTCGTAGATGCTGCATGGGCCCCCAACAGTGCAGAGGGTAGACCGGATTCTGCGCGCTCCAGTACACTTGTAGCTATGCAACGAGTTCTCGACCTGTGCCTCAGGACATCAGATCCCCACGAAAGAGAAACATACCAAGAACTCTATGGTCCGTTCGCGGACGCATTGCGTGAGATCGATGGTGTCATTTATCCCGAGGCCTTCAGCATCGAAGATGTTGACGATTTTGACCCAAGCCCGGCGGAGCTTGAAGATTGAGTAGACGAAATTCACATCGACAGGAGGTGTTCAATGACGACAGGTACAAGTTTTAGTAGGAAGCGGAGCCAGAATGGGATTGTGCCGTTGGCATTCTCATTTGAAGTTGATCCCAAAGGGTCAAAACATGAGATCACGGTGGTTGAATGGACTGATGACGCAATCAGAACTCTAAAAATCCTAGATACACAATTCCGTGACCGAAAACCGAAACAGAGTTTACCAACCCGCTCTCTGCGAATGCAGATTTCCATCGGTGATATCGGCATACGTCGTCTGGATAAATATCTGGGGCTGGGGAAACGTAAGATGTCTACGATTGCCTGGACGGACACCAATCCAGACGACGCAAAGAAGCACTTCCACAATGCCATCATGCATTGGATTGTCAGCGACCTGTCCTACGCTGCCGACTCGTCTATGGACCAACCCTTACAGCGAATCAAGCGAATGGCCCGCGCAGAGCAATTGCTGTCAACCGAGTGCAGGGTCGCTCATGTGTTTGACTGGAGTTCAACCAGAAGTGGGACAACGGCACCAGGAACAACCAATCTCCAAGGATATTCCGACTTGGCTGATTTCGTAGCACGCCAGTTGGAAGGGCATGAACTGTTTCATGGCCTGGGTGTTATGAAACGCGTTGTGAGCCGCGATCTCATGACAAATCATTCTGTGCTCATGACACAACCGATAACAATCCCGAGAAGGAATACCACTTTCAGTCTCATCGTGACCTTCAAGGTGTTGAGTTTCCCAGGGAGAAACACGCCTATCGTAGTTTTGGAATGTTCAAAGCGGCGCTGGTTGCACAACGCTACTAAAACAACTGGACACTCGTTGAAAGCTTTCGCGCTGCCGACGGACTGGAATGTCGCTCTGGAATTCAGTCTCCAGCAACAACGCTGGGATCTGAACAATCCTCATATCTACGAACCTGATCCAGCCTTTACTCCAATCGCACGGCGTTTTGGTTTAGACCTAGACATGTCAGGACAACAAATCTTGGAGGAAGGTTTTCAGAATGAGGACTGCCCGTTGCTTGTGGCGCATAATCAGTATGTCCGCGAAAAACCAGACATCAAAGCCGGCGTGCCAGATCACGACAAGTTGGAAGCATTCCAACATGCGGCAAAATTGTTGGCACCTTGGGGACTTGAACCTTGGCAGGGACTAGCAGAAGTCAAGACAGATTCACGCCCCATCAGAGATCGCAACCAGAAGTGGCGGCGAAATGAAACGATTGGACAGTGGCAGAAGGAGATGCGTAAACAGATTGCCTTGTGTTTTGGCACTTCTCATCATATTGTGATTGGATACCACCCAAACTATTACAGAGATGCGCAACAGGTAGAAGATAGGCTCCGAAAATTTTTGGGGGGCAGTATTCGTGTACAGTTACTACCAATTCCCTTGAATGTCCATGGTCCTCGGAAGGTTCTGCCCCAATCCTCATCTGCAAAGCCTCAGAATAGAGCCAGGTCACGTGCAGATGCTTGGCAACCTTTTCTAGAACAGGTACAACGTTATATGTATGATACCCAAGACCCAATTGATGGTGTTTTGGTTATCGCTCCCAAGTGGTACGAGCTTAACGGACGCCCCGCGCCTGACGATGTCGTGAACAAACGGGCTGGCAGGATCACCATTGCACAACAATTGCGCGTACCCGTGCAGTATCTGCGACCAAGTTGTGAGGGAAACCGTCCTGTGCCCGACTTTGAGACGCGAACCATCGTGGCTTGGCTTGACTTAGCGTGGAAAACTCAGGGGCGTATTGATACCTGCAAACTGAAACAGATCACATGCAACATCTATGCCGATAGACTGTCAGGACAACCTCAAGCCCCAAATCGCCTGTTGGCACTAGGCATACTGAGGCAGAACAGAACTCGACAACGAGCAAACCAAAGCAGCTTTGTACCAGTCTCAATTGAATTGGATGTGCAAACAGGAACTTGTTGGGCTCGCTTTGCACGGCGAAAGGCCGGAGGCGGTATGGACATTTTGCCCAAAAAGCCACTAGTCCAAGCCATCGCTGATCTCGCTGAAAGTGGCCCCATAACCTTAGGCGCTGACAAAATGGAACGCCGTAAGGACAGCGAGAGTTTCTTCTATAAAGTCATCACCGACTTCTGTCGGCGGATATCGAATCCACTAGTTATAATCGATGCTAATACATGTCGTGATGTGTGGTCTTGGTTGACTGATTCAAAGCTGGATCCAGAGAATGTCATCATTGATGGCCACCTGCACGCGGAGGCTGATTGGGGAAATGCAAGAATTGTCCGAGTTAGGACTGACAATGCACCCAAGGTATTACTGGATGGTAAGGTGATTGGCAGCGGACTCAATACTGACAGGAACGTGGAATATGCTGCTCCAAAGAGTGTGGACGCGCAAATATTCCGGGTTGACGATTCAGTCGGTGATATATATCTGTCCTTTGGCAGCCTACTTCGCACAGGACTTATACAGGGTGTTTCTTGTTTTCGCCCCGCAGAAACCCTCAAATTAATGAGCAAAGATAAAAGGGAAAAATTAAACAGAAAAGAAAAAGCTTTCGCTTACAAAGTTGAGAACAGATTGCCCTACACAGGTGATTGGAGCACCCCATCCGGTGTCGAGTTCACGGTGGTGCGGACAGCACCAGACGAAAATTCGGAAGAATTGGTTAGGCTGATTGAAGGCCTGCGTACTGGTTTGTGTCTGCATACAGGCGATTGGACCACAAAGCCAGTACCTTTTGTATTTGTAGACGTCCTCAAAGAGTACTTGGCAGACTACAATCTGGAAGAGGAGACAGGCACAGAAGATGCTGAGCTTAGTGCTAAATTGTAACTGTGCGACAACTGTAATGGAAGTCAGGCTCCGGTGGCAGACACATGTGTCTACTGCCAAGGAATCTAGGCCCAGATCACTATGCAGGGCAACCGAAAAGTCGCGGTCAGGCCAGGGATCGGGGGGTGCCGGAGTCCCGCGTGGCACCCGCGGATGGCATCTTGGTGCAGAACAAATCAATCTGTAAATCAATTTAATTCGGCCTATAGGGTTCAACTTGGCTGTCGGTCCGCAGCCATCCTGCGCGCAACAAAACGGGCCGCCGTGCGTCCTATGGGATATGAAGACTTCCCACAGAACGCGTTGCGACCCTCATGCATCCTATCCCATTCACCGACCCCGCCCTTCTCAAGGCCCTGTGCGTCTTCGCCGATGCCCTGGACCACCTCCCCGATCCGCGCGACCCGCGCGGCGTGCGCTATCCGCTGGCCGTGCTCCTGGGCACGCTGCTCGTAGCCGTGGCCGGGGGTGCCGACACCATGGCTGCGGTGGCCGAGTTCACGGTCGACCACCAGGCCTGGTTCCGACTGTGGCTGCCCCTGGGCGAGACCGTGCCGACCGACGACACCTACCGCCTGCTGGTGCGCCGCCTGGAGCCCGAAACGGCCATGCAGGCCTCCCTGCTGCTGCTGGACGGCACCCGCCTGCCCGTCCTGCAGGAACTGATTCTGGCCCTGGATGGCAAGGTGGCGCGCCGGTCGGGCGACCGGGCCGCAGGCACCCGCCCCCAGCTCCTGGTCAGCGCCTTCCTGGTGCGGGAGGGGCTGACGCTGGCCCAGGAGCCCTGCGAGACCAAAAGCAATGAAATCACGGCCATTCCCCGCCTGCTTGAGCGCATGGTCCTGGAGGGGGCCGTCGTCACGATCGATGCCGCCGGTTGCCAGCGGGCCATCGTGCAGGCCCTGCGGGCCGCGGGGGCCGACTACGTGCTGGCCGTCAAGCGCAACCAGCCCTCTCTGCATGCCGAGGTGCGCGCCGCCTTCGAGGAGGCCGACCGGGGCGCCTTCACACCCGAGGTGCAGGACCGTTGCGAGATCGTCGAGCGCAACGGCGGCCGCCGCGAACGGCGCACCTGTACGGTCCTGGGCGGCCCCGGCCTCTGCGAGTGGGTGGCGGACCCCGCAGAGTGGCCCGGTCTGCACAGCCTGATCCGGGTGCGCACGGAACGCCACGGCCCTCACAGCCGCCAGCGTTCCGTGCGCTACTACATCGCGAGCCGGCCCGTGGATGCCGAGGCCCTGCTGGCCCTGGTCCGCGGCCACTGGGGCGTCGAAAACGGCCTGCACCGCACCCTGGACGTGCAGTTCCGCGAGGACGACTGTCGCCTGCGCCGGGGGCACGCCCCCGCCGTGATGGGCATCTTCAGACGGGCGGCCCTGAACATGGTGCGCATGGTTCAGCAGAATTTCAGACCGGATTTGTCCATTGGCCTGCTGCGGGACAAGATCGGGCGCAACCCCGCCCTGCTGGCCCTGATCCTGGCCTGAACGCGACTTTTCGGTTGCCCTGGATCACTATGCAGTGCAGCTTGCCCGGTCGGCACAGACGGGTATAGAAGTCGCGGATGGCAGGATTGTGGCCGGCAGCTGCTACCGCGTCCATGTGTGGCATTTTGCGCGCGGAGGCGCGCCGACCACACACAGTGTCCCCACAGGGGTGCGAAGTACGTGGTTCTGTCCCGGTTGCGGAAGCCGTCGAGCAACTCTCCCTGGAGGTTGGCTGTGCGTAGGGCCTATTCCGTCAGATTGTTAAGAGCATAACTGAGTCCACCAGGAAGCGCAGACAGGTATCCCAGTGTATCTACAAGGTCAAAGCCAGGTTATGGCCGTGGTGCTGGCCGTGACAACGGGTCGGTCTTGCTATCCAGATCCATCACCAGCGGACAAAAGCCGGGCAAACTGGGTCCGTCCAACAGCGAGAATGCGACCTCATTGCTGTCTCCGAGTCCAGCTCAACTCATCGGCGAAGGTGCATAGAACTTCCAAGTAGAAGTGTCCTACTGCAGCAGGTTCTGTGTGCGGGAATTGCTTCATCCCATGAAACATACTCAAACCTTCTTGTACAATTGGTTGACTGAGAAGGACAACCGATGCTCACTATGTGAGCTGAATTGACTTGACCTCGGTCAATTCGTTCTGCACCAAGTTGTCAGCTATCAGATCTCCCGTAGGTCTCCATCAGTTCAAGAAGAGACCCGAGACGGGCTTGTGGCACTCAACAGCCGTCGTTCTCGATGCCGGTAGCGTGTGCGACCTCTACTACATCACACGCGCTATGCTTTCCGATCTGACGTATGGCATCAGGCATACAAGGGCAGCCAAACACTCATCTGTCCTGAGGTCCGGTTGTTCCACGCGAAGTAGGGGATCAAGGTGAGTGGTACGGATGACGGGTCCACATCCTCCACTTCGGCATAAAGGGGACCGGCAACCGTCGGCACATGCAATCCCTGTCCGTGCAGGACAACCGCGTCTCCCAGAGAACCTTGTTCGCGGTGTGGGGTGAAAGCGGTAGTGCGTGTCACGTACAGACTGGTGATGTCGTCGATTCCCGGCAAATCGGCGGTCTCCGCGCAATACACCACGGGCCCCCGTACAAACGCCAGGTGATTACGGGTCTCCTCCACTTTGGGGTGGGCCTGGAGCCGACGTATCCGCAGGGGCAGCTGAAGTTCAACGCGGTCTCCTGTCTGCCACTGGCGCTCGATGCGGCAGTATGTACCGGGTTCCGCCTGCGGACCCGGTGCGCCATTGACGGTGACTGTGGCATCGCGGGCCCAGGCCGGAATGCGTAGCATCAGGGAGAAGGGCGACGCGGACACCTCCGTCATCTCCAGCTCCACCGTCCCGTCCCAGGGGTATTGAGTGTCCTGGCGCAAACCCACCTTCCGGTCGTTACCCAGATCCGTGCTGACTTCACTGGCACCATAGAGGTTTACCCACAATTCCCCGGCAGCCTGGCCGTAAGCCCATTCATGCAATGAAGATAGAGTGCGCAGCACATTGGGAGGACAGCAGTAGCAGTGGAAGTCGGCCCAGCGTTCCGTGTAGTCCTGGCTCAGCAGCACGTGTTCTTCCCCGTACCAGCGCAGCGGGTTGGTGTAGCAGAAGCGCAGACCATCCAGGCTCATGCCGGACAGCATGCTGTTGTACAGCACCAATTCCATGTTGTCTGCATACTGGACTTCACCCGTCAGACGCAACATGCGCAGAGACCACATGGCTTGGGCAATGTTGGCACAGGTTTCGTTGTAGGCAGTGGCGTTGGGCAGGTGGTATTCCAAGCCGTAAGCCTCATGCACATCACTTCGACGGGGGGCAGGCGCGACCAGTTGGCCGTTGGCGGATCCGCGCGCCTTGAAGAGTTCGGGACGCTGGGACGTGCCGTGGTGCAAGGCCGCGGTCCCGCCGGTCACGTAGCTCTTGGTATCCACGATGTTGCACCAGATCCGGGTCAGTGCGTCCTGCAGGGCCGGATCAGAACGTTCCGCCAGCACATCGGCGGCCCCGCTGTACAGGTACGCGGAGGTTACGGCATGTCCCACCGCCGTAGTTTCCTGCCGCAGAGGCATGTAGCTCTGATTGAGATCGGAACCGCCCTCCTGTGATCCCCGCATGTCCACGAACACCTCAGCTAACTCCAAGTACCGGGTGTCACCGGTGGCACGGTAGAGATCAACACACCCCATGATTTGAGAGGGGTTGAACCCAAAGTGAGCCAACGCCGGAGGACACGGGACAAACACCTCATACAGATAGTCACCCAGTTTGCGGGCCACCGCCAGAAAGGTGTCGGAACCAGTGACACGATGGTGTGTCGTGGCGGCGGTCAGCAGGTGCCCCATGTTGTAGAGCTCGTGGTCGTGGAGGTCCGTCCAACGTTCCTTGTCGGTCAACTGGATTTGGGTGCTGATATACCCATCCTCCCCCTGTGCCGCGGCGATGTTCGCGATGTGGGTTTCCAGTGTGGCGCGGGTCTGCTCATCCCGGGTAAAGGCGTAGACGTGGGTGAGGGCTTCCAGCCACTTGTAGCAGTCGCCGTCACTCCACTTTGTACCTTCGTGCTCACCAGTCTGCTGTCCTGCCGCCTTGGGGAAATTGCCCAGGGAGGCACCATGGGGCGTTGCGTTCAAAATCTCCTCCATGGCATGGAGGGCACCGTCGCGGCAGAGTGCGAAACGTTCGCCCCAGAAGCCTTCGCGCCATTGGGCCTGTCCGGTGGACAGGGGATGAAATCTGAGACGGGGACTGTCGTGCATGCCGGAGTGTTCCATTGGACCAGGTGAAAGGATGGACAGGACGGGAACAGGCGAGAGAGGGCTCGTTGGTGCCAGGGATCACTTGAATCCCTGGTAAACGACCCCCTGAATGAAGATACGCTGGGCAAAGAAGAAGACCAGAATCACCGGCAGCATCACCACCAGCGACGCGGCCATGAGATAGTGCCAGTCGGTGCCATAGTTGCCCTGGAAGAACCGGAGGCCCAGCGCCAACGTGAACTTGTCCTTGTCAAAGAGGTAGATGAGCGGATAGAAGAAGTCGTTCCAGTGGAACTGGAAGGAGAAAATCGCCACCGCGGCCAAGGCCGGCTTGGACAGGGGCAGGAGGATACGCAGGAACACCCCGAACTTGGAACAGCCATCGATGGTGGCGGCATCGTCCAGTTCGAAGGGCAGCGTCATGTAGAACTGGCGCAGCAGAAACACGAAGAAGGGCACGGCGAAGAAGGACGGCACGATCAGGGGATAGAACGTGTCCTTCCAGCCGAACACCCGCGTGAACAGAATAAACGTGGGAATCAGCGTGACCTGCCGGGGCAGCATCATGGTGGCCAGCACCACGATGAAGAGAGTGTTGCGGGCGGCCCAGCGCAGGCGCGCGAAGGAGTAGGCCACCACGGCCGACGATACCAGTTCACCAGCCACCGACAGGACGGTGATAATCACCGTGTTGAGCAGGAAAATCTCAAAGGGCAGCAGGGTCAGCGCTTCCACATAGTTGCGCCAGAGGAACTGTTCCGGGATCCATTCGGGAGGGAAGCGAAACACCTGCGAACGGGTTTTCAGGGATGTGGATAGCATCCACACCAGCGGAGCCAGGATGAAGGCGCTGCCAGTGAACAGCACGCCATAGGCCACGATGCGGTGGATCAGTTGGGTGCGCCGTTTGCCCAGGCCCGTGGACGCGGGGGCCGCCACGGCCATGGGATCCGCCGTGCTCATGTTCGCTGCGTCTCAGCCTCGTAGTACACCCAGGCCGAAGCCGTACGGAAGAGGAGCAGGGTTAGGGCCAGGATGCACAGGAACAGGATCCAGGCCAGAACCGAGGCGTACCCCATGTTGCGGTATTCGAACGCCTGACGGTACAGGTACAGCATGTAGAAAAGGGAGGCGTTGCTCGGACCGCCATCGGTCATGATGAAGGCTTGGGTGAAGATCTGCATCGAGGAGATGACGCCCATGATGAGCTGGAAGAAGATGACCGGACTCAGCATGGGCAGGGTGATGTGCCAAATCCGACGGGCGGGGGTGGCACCGTCGATCTCGGCCGCCTCATACAAATCGGTGGGGATGCCCTGCAGGCCTGCAAGGTAGATGACCATGCCTCCGCCGACACCCCAAAGGCTCATGATGACGAAGGAGGGCAGGACCCACGTTCGATTGCCCAGCCAGTTTGGGCCTTCGATGTTGAAATAGGACAGAAAGAGGTTCAGCAACCCGAAGTCCGGCGAGAAGATCCAGCGCCACAGCATGGCCACGGCAACCCCTGCCAGGACGGCGGGCAGGTAGTAGACGGTCCGAATCACGGACTGGCCCCAAATTTTGGCGTTCAGCAACATGGCCAGGATCACACCCAGCACCAGATGCAGCGGGATCGCCATCAGCGAGTAGAAGAGGGTGATCCGCAGCGAATGCAGGGACAGGGGATCATCCACAAAGAACTCGTGGTAGTTGCCCCAGCCGACAAACAGGGCCGGCGAAATGAGATCCCAGTCGTACAGCGACAGGCCGAGGGACGCGATCATCGGTCCCAGGGTGAAAGCCAGGAAACCGAGCAGCCAGGGCGAGGCCATGACCCAGCCCAGTATGGCTTCCCGGCGGCGGAAGGTCAGACCGCTCAGCATAACCAAAGAGAATTCGTCCTGTCAGTCGGAGCAGGACGCTGTTGTATCCCCGACACGCTGCCGGGACAACACGCCTCCAGGCCGCAGCACTGGAGGCATGTCACATCGGAGACAGAAGGCCGTAGGGGCGCTACCGCCACTGGCCTTCCTTGATTAGCGGATCAACCGCGGCCTTGATCCGGTCCGCTACGACCTTGGCGTCCCGCTCCTCACCATTGAGCAGCAGATCGACCTCGGCCTGCATGGTGCGTGACACCTCGTTGTAGTTGGTGAGCACCGGATCCGGAGCCACAAAGTTGCGCACCGCGTCCACCATCACCTGCTTGTTATTGGGAGGACGGGTATCGGTCAGGAAGTACGCCTGCTGCGCTGACAGGGTCGTGCCCTGCAAACCGCCGTCCTGGATGATCTTTTCCATGGCGGGGCCATTGAAGTATTTCAGCAGGTTCCAGGCACAGTCCGGGACCTGGGTGGTCTTGGGAATCACCAGGGGGAAGTAGTACACGTAGTTGGCCCGCCCGCCGGGACCGCTGGGATAGTGGCCCAGCGTGACCTCATAGTCGACATCGTGGAAGTTGGGGAACGACCAGCTGCCGTTGTTGATGATGGCCAGGCGGCCAGTGTGCATCAGTTCAACGGCGCCCAGGTCCTGCATGACATCGAAGCGCGGGGCGAACCCGTACTTGTGGATCAGGTCGGCATAAAACTGCAGACCTTCCACGGCACCGGGTTCATTCAGGGTGCACTCGGTGGGATAGAACGGATCGTCCACCAGCTGGCCGCCGAAGATGCGCACCCAGATTTGCCAGATGACACTCCAACCCGTCACCTGATAGGCGTACTGGGTGGTGTCGCCGTTGGCATCGCGTTGGGTCACGGCCTCGCACATGTTGAAGAAGTCGTCCACAGTCCAACCGGGATCGTCCCACTGGTTGGTGGGTACCTGCGCGCCGGCCTCCTCAATCATGTCCTGGTTGCAGAACATGGCTACGGAGGCCACGTTGTCCGGCATGCCGTAGATGCCCCCATCGTGGGTGTAGGACTCGATGGCCAATTCTGGGAATTCGTTCAGGTCGTAGGAGTCGCGGTCCACATAGGGCTTCAGATCGAGCAACAGATCCTTGCTGAGGAACTCCGGCAGGTCGGCAATGCGGATGATGAAGAGATCCGGCGGATCATTGGCGGCCAGCCCGGCATAGAGCTTTTCACTGTAGCCGGCATTCCACCCCCCGGGCACAGAGGTGAAGTTGAGCGTGCAGCCCGGATAGGCTTCGTCGAAGGGAGCCAGGGCTTCTTCCCGGATCCCAATCAGGGGTGGACCGTCCCAGAAGAAGACAGTGACTTCCTGGGAGTCGGCTTCCATTCCAGTTTCGGGGACTACTGCCGTACAGGACGCCAGGGCCAAACCGGCTCCGGCCATGCCTGACACCTTGAGGAAATTCCTGCGAGACACTTGTACCGATTTCATTGAGGCCTCCAACTGGGTTTGATGTCCGCCACGGGTGTACGTCTTGTCGTCATCGACAGAGAGGGCAGACCGAGTTGCGATCCTAGCATAGGGGATCCGGCTTGATTTGGGGGAAGGCCAGGGCAATCGCATGCTAATTGGGCCAGTGACTCTGCGGGTAGGACAGGCAGTCTTTGCCTTGCCTGGAATGCCTGCCATGACCTCCTCCGTCCTGGTTTCCCTGCTCACCGAGGTCGATGATCCCCGTTGTCCCCAGAGACAGCACCATTCCCTGGAGTCCATCCTTCTAATCGCTACCCTGGCCGTCATCTGCGGTGCCGACAGCTTCGCGTTCTTTGGTTACCAGAAGCAGGCTGGGCTGACCACGTTCCTGGAGCTACCGCACGGCATTCCCTCGCACGACACTTTCGGGCGTGTGTTCGGCCTGCTGGACCTACACAGCTGGAGGCCTGTTTTGGGACGTGGGGGCGGTCACTGGCCGCGACGCTGCAAGGCGGGGTCGTAGTCGTGGACGGCAAGGCGGCCCGGGGCTCACGCGACCGTGGCCGGGGGACGTCGCCCCTCCATCTGGCGAGCGCCGGGGTGACAAGGCACACCTAGTGCTGAGCCAGCGCCAGGTGGACAACCGGTCCAACCAGATCACGGCCATCCCCGAACTCCTGTCAATGCTGGCCTTGGACGACTGCATTGTGACCCTTGATGCCAAGGGGCAACTAGCCACAGTTGCACGAGGTCGTAGTCGAGACCTGCGCGGTCGAACAGACCGAGGATTTCGAGGGTTACAACCACAAACGCTACCAGACCGTGAACAAGAACCAGGGCGACAGGGCTCGGAGGTCACCTCGGAGACCCGCTGTACTAAGTCTCCAGCCTGCTAGCGGATATACGGAACCTGCTGCAGGCCGTGCACAGCCACTGGGGGTTGAGAACCGCTTGCACTGGGTTCTGGACATGGCTTTCCGGGAAGCCGAGAGCCGCATCCTCACTGGCCATGCCGCCCACAACATGTCGATTCTGCGGCGGATGGTCCTCGACCTGCTGTGCCGCGAGACCAACGCCAAGGGCGACATCGCCAGCAGGCTGGCTGGAACAGCGAGTATCTACTCAGGATCTTGTCAAATTAGCATGCAATTGCCTTGGACTAATACCTTAGGAGCAGGTAAAGTGCCTAGGGTCTGGTATGGTACAGTTAGCTAATCCACTCAATCCACCATTACTCCTTGGAGCGTTCTCTTGACAGACTGTCCCACTAAACCTAAAACGGTCAACATTCCAGGTTTCGGCCTTGCTACCTTTGATCCGTCCCAATCACCCAACGCCCTCACCGACGATCATGAATTCCGAGCATTCATGTACATCGTCGACAAACTCGAAGAGCAACTGATCCAAGATCCGGATCTACCTTTCGCCACTATGTTGGTCACAACTCCCGATCTCTTGGAGGGTTTCCACTTCTGGCTCGACCGCACCGGCCTCCTCGAAATGTTCGAGAGCCCCTCCGGTGATCTCCTAGCTAGGGTGAACATCCACGAAGATTAACTCGGCATCCTGCATGCCGTAGTTGATCACAAACTCGGAACATGTGTTTCAATCACTCTGGATCCCATTGCAGTGAGGCAGCGATCATGTCCTTGGCTTCTAGCCAGTGCTGATAGATACCTAGCATGGGGCGGTTTACCATTTTCCTTTTGGTTGGAGATAGTCATAAGATAGCGGCTAATGCACCCTGTAGCCCTTTAGCGCACCTATTACTTCCTTGTGTCCAGTACAAGTAACATAACGGCCGTCAAATGCAGCCGTTATGCTGTATAATTAACAATGGGCCAGTAGTTTAACGGGAAAACACCACTGTTAGAAGGAGGAAGATGCGGGTTCAACTCCCGTCCGGTCCATTGTTGTATTGATCAAACACCTATAGCTCAGAGGAGAGAGCAACTCATTTACGAAGAGTAGGTCGTCGGTTCGAGTCCGGCTGGGTGTGTTTAACCATACACTCGAAGTACAATGGTGTGAACAGTTTTTGAGATGTCAAATGGACCAGTGTAGTCGTCCCGGCGAAGTGGGACCGGGTAGGGCAAATGCAAAGTCGCTTTCAAGTCAGGGCCGCGGCCAAGAGCTAGGGTGGTTCGGTGCAGGCCTTCCCCCAGTAGCCGCGAACGAGTTCCAGCAGGGTGATTGCGTCCACTGGGCCGGCTTCCCCGCCTACGGGCGAACGGCCTGACAGCTTCCTGCCAGCAGCTGTCAGGTCCGTACCTCAGTACCGTCGGCTTATCCACGACGTGTCCATAGGCCCTTGAGGTAAACTCAGCAATCTTGAGTCTAGGCTTTTCGCAGTCTCTTGGCATGTTCCCCCTTCTACATCAAAGAGGCGAGGGCGGTAGCTCCAGGAACGTGGCTAGCCAAGCCTGCTTCTGGTAGCCTAAGAACTTGACCTCATCCAACTGTCGACGACGCAGATAACGGCAAGGATGGCAATCAGAAGGATGGTCTCCAGGGAATGGCGCTGTTCGCGGCCTCCACCCTGTGGTCCGGACTGCGCAGCCTGATCCGGGTGCGCACGGAACGTCACGGTCCCCGCGGTCGACAGCGCGCCGTGCGCGACTAAATCGCCAACCTGCCGGTGGACGCCAAGGCCCTGCTGGAGCTGGTCCTCGGCCACTGGAGGGTAGAGAACGGCCTGCATCGCACTCTGGACGTGCAGTTCCGGGAGGGCGACTACCACCTGCGCCGAGACCAAGCTCTCGCCGTGATGGGCATCCTCAGATGAGTTGCCCTGAACATGGTGGCACGGTTCAACAGAATATTAGCGCGGATGTGTCCATTGGCCTGCTGGGCGACCGGATCGGCCGCCAGCCTTGGCTCTGCTCGCCGTGAAACGACAACCTGGTCCATACTATGGACAGTTCAAATGGCCTATTTTGTCCACTTGAACAAGCTGTGCTTTGTCCTATCAGGATTGCAAAAGATTATGAAGGAATGTCTTTGCGAAAAGAAGCGGCAACAGAAACTACTGTCCAAGCTGCAAAGTGGCTCATACAAAGATGTGCCTCCTGATCTGCTGCTTGATCTGTTGCTACCTCCACATGACGACACGCGGCCTTTTACAAAGCTCGTAAAGCACTATTCAAAAAGATGGCAAGCACGTAGTAATCCAATCTCTCCACACCAAATCGTTGCGTTGATCTCTACAGTACCTGCTGTAGTAGCCTTCTACTTGACTACAATTGGGCTCTCAAGTATATCATCTGCCTCCGAGAATCCAACGCTGCTTCTCGAATATTTGGGCACGGCACATGTAGTCATAACTTTGGCTGCCATAGCATTATTGTGCTATGCAATTATGTTGTTACACATACTTGCTTTCAATTTTAATGATTTTTGTCTGGATCTCAATGGGGTGCGCTGTGTCGCATACGATGGTTATCGTTTTGTGTCGTGGAAAGACGTGTACACTGTAACATGTGTCCACCAAAGATGGATAAGATTGACATTCGAAAACGGTGGCCAAGCGAAAGTGCGCGTCCCCAAGGAGGATCGGCGATGGTTGTTGCAAGTCATAAAGGAGTTGCTACGCCAACATCACAACGACCTTTATGGCGTGGATCCAGAGAGTGAATGAGTAGCACTGAAGTGGCATCAACCTGTGGCTTTTTCACGCCCACGGAGTTCAAGGAGTAGCAGGGTGATTTCTGGTTTGCGCCTAGAAAACCTGTAACCGCGTGACAGCTCACGAAACCGGCTTAGCTGATTTGTCGCGTTTCGTGAGCTGGTTACTACGTGAACTGGTACTACAATTGTAATGTAGTCGTTTGCCAGTGCTGACGATGGCGGCAAACTTGGGGCGTCCAAGCTTGATCCGGCACAGATCTGCAATGGGAACTTTGGGATCTAACTTGACTACAGGCACATCTTGTTCACGCATTGGGATGCCCCATGGCAGTTCCGCTTGCCGTGCAGAAGCCCCAGTCTCCCAAGAACAGACGCATGGCAGTGACAGCTTCAGCAGTCCGTTCCCGCTCGGCCACCTCCGGAGGTGAGAGGTAGTCCAGAGGCAGGGATTCCCAACCGGCCAGAGAACCATCCCCCATCCAATTGGAATACCCAACGTCGCACGGGGTCTTGCCCATCGCATTCAGTGCGTGGGCAGCCAAGCGAATGCTCAGGCTCTGTACGGCAGCAAGCAGCATTTCCGCCGAATCCCTGGGCCAGGGAAGCGTGTTGTCATCGCCGTAGAAGGATTTGACCCAGAACACGGACAACTCATCCAGTTGAGAATCCAGCAACATGCCTTCCAACCAATCCTGATGTGTTTCGGGCATGTCCCCCCATTAGCTTTTGCAGATCGTGAACATGGTCAAAGTCCACGCGGGCCGCTCCCAGAGCAACCCTGATGCCAGTTTCCAGTGCGGACTGGGCATAGGTCAGGGTTACATCGGGCAAGCCTTGGCCCCTGTTGCGGAGAACCCGTTTCAGATTCTGGCGGGTTGTCTTCAGCAGAGCCTGCATGCTGGGCTACAGGTTGTCCTGGGCAGCCGTGCGGGCCAGTTCCCACACCTCATTTTCTTGTACCCGGTCATGTTCAACGCTGATCACCGCCAAGTCGAGGTCGGCCAGGTTCCCGCCGCCCAGCTGCCGAAGAACACGACTTCCGCGTCCGGCAGTTGATCTTGAAGCGCCCGCGCCACCGTCAAGGCCCGCCGATCGGGTTGCCTCATCCCTGCACCTTCCGCTGCTGCGTCCAGTGTTTGCAGCAGCCTCTCGACCACAGCCATGTTCCGCCTCCTCGTGCCGTGAGAATGTTATTCCACGGACAGAATGCTTCCGGACTGCATGGGCCGGAACCTGGGACATGCAAGATACGCGTGGGTGTCGGTGGCAGAGGCGCGCAATGCAGGTCCAAGCGATAGGGCTGTGGGTCGTTGTTTCTTCACAACCTATGCCGATTCCCTCCTTTATGTCTACCACCGTGCAGTTGCACAACGAGCCATCCACGGATGCCGGCCTCCATCCCTTGACCTTGCGGCGGTCGCTCTCCGCAGACAGCTGGTCCCCAAGAGGCCCTGCTCGTGCCGTTCTTCCTCGCTGTCCGTGTAGGCTTCGGTGTAGCCCTTGTCCACCCTCACGGTGACCTGACCGCAGGGACGCGTGCTGCAGACCTGTTCCTCGTCCACAGCATGGTGGATTTCCACCTGGCCGTTGTCCTGCAGGAGGTTGCGAAGAGTGCCGAAAAACAGATGTGTGGCCTTAAGCAGGATGGTGATGCAACGGCTGCGCTTCAAACTCACTCATCTGCCCTGAGCTCCGGTTGTTTCGGGCACAGTAGGAGAGATCAGGGCACGCGCAGCGGCGAGTCCACGCAAGTCCCCAAGCATGGCTGGAGGCGATGGCAGTCTCCTCGGTTTAGTATGCTGCCGGTTGCTTGCTCCCCATCCGACACGCCGAAGGGCCTGAGATGGGGTTGTTTTTCGTGATTGACCAATGAATGACGCGCCTCCGGCCAAGCGTGCCGTCGCCTTCGTGGACGGCCAGAACCTGTTTCACGCTGCTCGCGAAGCGTTCGGCTATGACGAACCCAACTACGACGTTGGGGCCCTTGCCAGGCAAGTGTGCAGGAGCCAGGGATGGCAGTTGACCGAGGTACGCTTCTACACCGGGATTCCCGATGCCGGCAACAACCCCAGATGGCATTTCTTCTGGACGCGCAAGCTCGCGGCCATGGAGCGACAGGGAATCATCGTGTATGGCAGGCCACTTCGGTACCAAAACCGCAGGGTAACTCTGCCTGATGGCACCCAACATTCTGCTTTGATAGGAGAGGAGAAGGGGATCGACGTGCGGATCGCGCTCGACGTGACGGCACTTGCTCATCGTCGTGCATATGACGTGGCCCTTGTCATGAGCCAGGATCAGGATCTTCTGGAGGTTGCCGAAGAGATTCGAACCATTGCACGGGAACAGCGAAGGTGGATCAAGATCGCCTGTGCCTTTCCGCAGAGTCCCGACAGTTGGAACCGCAGGGGCATTGACAAGACCGACTGGATCACGATTGGCCGAGAACTCTACGACCAGTGCCTTGATCCCCGAGACTACCACCAGGAACTCAAGAGGCCGTAGGCTCTCAACACGATGCAAGTCTGATTGAAACAGATCCCAAGGCCCGCCCGGCTCGCATCAGCAAGATGCAACAAATTCAGCCAGGTCCCCCTGACAGTGATGGCGGAAGCCGTGCATGGCTAAAGAGACCGCGTCGGCAGTAGCGACCTCGTGTTGCCACATGGCCCCACTCGGCTTGGTACGGGCACGGCGAAAACAATCCCGCGCCACAGGATGGCCACGAACCCCGGCACCGGAATGAGTTTCACACCGCTCCATCGCCCACCAGTCGGTGCGGCACGCCGGCGTTAGCTGCGCTGGATTGCGCCGCGGCGGTTCCGGAAGATTTTGACGCCGCGCCAGACAGCGGCTACCAACAACGCCAGTGACGCCAAGTTGAGGGTCCACATGGCAATGCCCAGCGCTGCGCCCTGCCACGGGTTCATTTCCAGCACTTGCAGTCCAAGGAAAAGCAGAAAGCTCGCCAGCAGGGAGCAACCCACGAACCCCAACAGCAGCAGTAGAACCGATCTCATGACACCTCCTGGGTAATCGAAGTATCCACTACGGGTTGATCGCATTGCCCGTTGGAGACGCGGGATCCTATTCCGACAACAGGAAGCAGGAGCCTGAAAGTGCCCCCATCAACTGTTCCAATGAATTCGGCATCGACTGGCAATCATACTGCTGGACCAACCCGCCTTGGCCACGATGGCGGTATTCACCTTCGTCAACTGCTGGAACGACTTCATCGAGCCCCTGCTGTACTTGCCGCGGGATCCGACCAAGTACACGGTGGCCCCGGGCTTGGCCCTGTTCCAACAGGCTTTCATTGGGCATACCTGCTGAGACCTGGCGATGGCGGGTTCCACACTCACGATCCTCCCGGTGATTCCGGTGTTCTTCATGGCGCAGACCTTCTTCATCCAAGGCATCGCCGTGTCCGGCATCAAGGGCTGAGTGCCGCAGCCGGAACATGAAGACCATTCATGTGGAAACAGACACCGTGACACCGGTTCGACCAACGACATTCACGCTCGCAGACTGAACCCGAACCAAAACCGCCGAACGGTCAGTAGACCGCTGCGTTCCGGGACTGCCAGAGCGACACCGATCCGAACATGCCACCGCATCATTCTTGACGCTTCGTCACCGGCTCCGCTGATCAACTTTGGCTTGCGGAACGGGTCGTCCTCTTGACGTGCTCGCGCAGTGCTTCATTGATGTCTGTCTGGTAGCCGCGACCATCACGAGCGCGGTCCTTGAACCAGGCGATGATGTCCGCGTCGAGCCTCAGCGTAATCTGCTGTTGCACAGGCCGGTGGAAGACTCCGCGCCTGGCATCGGACCAGTCAGGAATCTCCGGGGCATCGGTTGTGTCGACTTGGTCGTCGGGCAGAGCCTCCAGTGCTCGCATTTGCGCCTGAATGTCTGCTGGCAACTCAGTCATGTCCTTCTTCATAGGCCTTCCTCTCGTGTCTCGTCGTCTTGCGTACCGAAATGATACGCCCGTTCCCCGTATCGAAATCAGGCCAAGTGTGGGACTGCCATCACAACCCGAGGCTCGGTCCTGCCGATGGTTCCCCACCGTTGCTCATATGGATACGGATCTTCCCGCGTCGCAGACAGGGGAGCGTCAAACACCAAAGCCTGCAACCTCGAAGCTGAGGCCGTGCACCCGAAGGTCCGCCTCATTCTTGGTCTGATGCCAAGTCCAACGCAAGTGCCCCCTTGCCCCACACGACAAAATTGCAGCTACAGGAAGGGCTTGCTGTCCATGCCAGTTTGGTCGCTTGCGTCAAACCCGATGGAGTAGAGGCAGGATCGGTCTACAGCCGAGAATGAACTTCAACGTTGGCTTGGGTCAAGGCAGCAGTGACGGACCGGCTGGCGGCAAGGGGCGGTGCAGGGCAGAGCCATCGGCACTTGGCGGCCGGCCGGGTCCGGCTGCAACATCCGGCACAAGGGCACAACCAGCAGGATGATAGCGGTCCCGGACAAACGGGTTTACACTTGATTCAACGACAAGACCAGCATACGAGGAACTCGTCATGCCAAAGTTTCTGTATCAGGCGAACTACACGACAACAGGCATACAGGGCCTGCTGCAAGAAGGCGGAACTTCGCGTCGGCAAGTCTTCGAAGAGATGGGCCGAGAGCAGGGCGGAGAACTGGAGGCCTTCTACTACGCCTTTGGCGGTGCGGACCTGTACATGATCTATGACCTGCCCGATGCGGTAACGGCTGCCGCACTTTCCCTGTCCATCACGGCACGAGGTGCGATCAGCATCAGCACGGTGCAGCTGATCACACCGGAGGAAATCGATGAGGCCACCCGGAAGACGGTGACCTACCGACCTCCAGGAGAGTAGAGGCTACGGCGGTGCCGGACCTCTCCGAATTCACAGGGATGCGCACCTCGATAGGTGCGCATCCCTGCTCTGGAAGCATTCATCTGGACGATCAACAGGTCTGGTCCTGAAGACAGGAAGGAGGTTCAGGCAGGACGCACTCCGGCATGAATGTCGGCCCGTTGCGGGATAGGGTGACGAACCGATGATCCAAGTCCAGTTGCTCCTAATCGACCAGAGAAGCCGCGCATAGAGGAGACTGCCGGGCTCATGCCACTATGGATGGCGAGAGTGCGGTTGCCAAGTTGATTTTCGGAACAAGGAACATGGCAGCAGTCCCGGTTGAACGGTCGGGGAGCTGTCTCGAGGCCTACGGTCGCTGAGGCTACTGGAACTGCATATTCAGGCTACAAGGCAGGCCATTCCGCGTCCCCGTGGTCGTGGCTGGACCACACAGATGGGTCTGGTCCAACCACAGCAGAGCAGCTTTGCATGTCTACAGGACGAGAGTTCAATTGAGCATTGGGACAGTGCCCTGCGCATCGGCTCTGGACCAATCTTCCACAACCAACCGGGGCACACGGCCAAACTCCTTTGTGTTTGATGTGACCAGGATCAAGTTGCGCGACAGTGCCTGCCCCGCGATCAGAGTGTTGTAGGGCCCAATCGACTGCCCCCCTTGGGCCAACAAGGCCCTGATCTCACCTGCAGCGCGCGCCGCGGCCCAGTCCAAAGGCACGAACGGAAAGCTAACCAGTTCCTCTCGTCTCAGGTTGTGTTCCTGTCACTGGCTCTTGAACGCACCATATAACAGTTCGTACGCGACGACTGCCGACAACCCAATGTCGGTTACTTGGCCTATTCGCGCGCTGGTTCAGACAAGGCGAGTTGTTTGTTGAACCGGGTAATGACCGCGTTCGTGTCCAGTGGATACCGCATCAGTCAAACAGAGAATCCAGCTTCTCGCGTTCCTGATGGACGGGTTGCTGGCGGTCGGCCAGGAAGTCTTCGGTAAAGGTGCCCTGAATGGCATCCAGCCAAGCCCACTCCCGGCTCACCGGTTCCAAGATGACTGCAGCACCCACCCGACGAATGCGCACCTCCTCACCCTGAAAGCGAAACTCCTTGGGAAGGCGCACGGCCTGGGAACGTCCATTCCAAAACAGCTTCGCGGTCTTCGTCCGGGCTTCCCCATCACCACTCATAAGCCGCTCCTTGCTTGAACGAAGTACCAACCCTTGGTTATACCACGAGCATATACCGGCGGGTTGGAAATCGCGGGAGTGCTTCATTCCCGTTGATGCAGGCATCTCGGATGGAGGGTTCGGACACGCATCCCAAGTGGTACGCCCATGTCTGCTACGTGGTGCCTGCCACACAGCTTCCCGCCACACCGGAGGCCGGGGCCATCGGTATGGACCGCAACATGGGCCTGTGCATCGTCAGCAACGGCAAGGTGTACGAGATGCCAACACCGACCGACGGAGGCCAAGCTCAAGCGGTACCAGCACAAGATGGACAGGCAGCAGAAGGACAGCCGCCGTAGGCGGCGGGCCGACCACAGTTGAGCAAGCTGCACCGCCAATGGGCACGCACCCACAACGCAGCGACGCATGAGACTTCCCGCCGACTGGCCAGGGTAAACGCAAAGTCGCGGGGTGGAGGTGAATCGGGGTTGCCCGAGACCAGTTCCAGCGGTGGGCCACGCACCACCGGCATGGAACAAAGCAACCATCGATTGGAAATAATCCAGTACGGATAATCGGTACCGGCTACCGGTGCCATGCCTTGTGCGACCAAGAGGGCCGCCGTGCATCCTAGGGGGTGTATCTATCCTCTCAGGACTCCCGGCAACCCTCATGGACTACATTGTCGCATGCCACGACCCCGAACTCCTGCAGGCCCTGTGCGCCTTCGCCGACCAACTGGCCCCCCTCTCCGATCCGCGCGACCCGCGGGGCGTGCGCCACGCCCTGCCCGTGCTCCTGGCCACGCTGCTGGTGGCCCTGGCCGGGGGCGCCAACAGCCTGGCCGCGGTGGCCGCCTTCACGCACGACCACCAGGCCTGGTTCCGCCTGTGGCTGCCCCTGGGCCGGAACACCCCCTCGCGGGACACCTACCTGCGGCTGGTGCACCGGCTGGACCCGGAGACGGCCGTGAAGGCCGCCCTGCTGCTGCTGGACGGGACCAGCCTGCCCGGCCTGCGGGACCTGATCCTGGCCCTGGACGGCAAGGTCGCCCGTCGCTCGGGCGACCCGGCCGCAGGCACCCGGCCCCTGCTCCTGGTGAGTGCCTTCTTGGTGCGGGAGGGGCTGACCCTGGCCCAGGAGCCGTGCGCGGCCAAGGGCAACGAAATCACGGCCCTCCCCCGCCTGCTCGACCGCCTGGTCCTGGAGGGGGCCATCGTCACGATCGATGCGGCCGGCTGCCAGAAGGCCATCGTGCAGGCCCTGCAGGCGGCCGGCGCCGACTACGTGCTGGCTCTCAAACGCAACCACCCCACCCTGCATGCGGCGGTGCGCGCCGCCTTCGCCGACGCCGATCGGGGCACCGGCACGCCGGCCGTGCAGGACCACTGCGAGACTGTCGAGCGCAACGGCGGCCGGACCGAGCGGCGCACCTGTACGGTCCTGGGCGGTTCCGGCCTCTGCGCCCGGGTGGCGGACCCCGATGCGTGGCCGGGTCTGTGCAGCCTGATCCGGGTGCGCACGGAACGCCGCAGCCTTCGCCGGCGGCAGCGCGCCGTGCGCTACTACATCTCCAGCCGGCCCGTGGACGCCGCGGCCCTGCTGGCCCTGGTCCGCGGCCACTGGGGCGTTGAGAACGGTCTGCACCGCACCCTGGACATGCAGTTCCGGGAGGACGACTGCCGTCTGCGCCGGGGCCACGGACCCGCCGTGATGGGCATTTTCCGACGCGCTGCCTTGAACATGGTGCGCACGGTTCAACAGAATCTTAGCGCGGATGTATCCATTGGGCTGCTGCGCGACCGGATTGGACGCCACCCCTGGATCCTGGCCGCCGCCCTGCCCTAATCGCGACTTTGCGTTTGCCCTGCCGACTGGCGGACAAAGCGCAGACCGTGATGCTGGAGGACCTCGACATCAAGAACATGACTCGAAGCGCCAAGAACATCGTGGAGGAACCCGGTACCAACGTCAAGGCGAAGTCCGGTCTCAACCGTGTCATCCTCTGGATGACAAAGGCACTCCCATGCCCCGTGAACAAGGTGACTGGTGGCCAAGCCTCTAACTACCATCCCCAAGCAGCAACCCAATCCGGGCCTGCCCCCCTGGGAACCGACCAAGGTCGACTCAAACCGGAACACTGACTGCCTGAATAGTCGCCGGTCCTGAACGAAGTTGATCCCCTTGCGGTTACCCTGGGTGAACGTTGCGTCGTTGTAGGATTATGTTGTCTGGCGGACACGCAAGAGGGGAACATGTCAACAGAGACGATCACGGTCGAAGAGAAGTTCGCCGAGCTCCTTCGGAACGAGCTGGAAGCGAAGTTTCACGACGAGTTCGTGTTCGAGCCAATATACGTTCAGGCTGACTTCGATCTGGACGGCAACCGCTGCCTGGACGCGTACATCGTATTCGACGGGGATCAGAAGAAGCTGGATCCTTCATGGACCGCAGCCCTTCCCCGGCTTCTGTGGTCCCGTTCCGAAAACCTCGGATATCCCGGCCTTCCGACCCAGTGGTTTGTCAGCAAGTCGGATTGGCTGAAACACAAGGAAGGGATTCCTTGGACCCCGCTGACCTGCTTCTGATCGCCCACCAACTGGCCATCGGCGTGGTTGGCAACCGTAGGGGACGTCCCCGCCAAGCCGAATTGCGCCGGGCGGGCAGCACGAAGCAGCATCGCAGCCAACTCGCTTGGCAACAGGCCTATCGGGCTCTGGACCACGGAGAAACTCGCAAGCGATGCACGCAAAAAACACGGTTGGCTGAGTTTCCTAACGAGATCCAGGACTTCGCGGCTGCTTTTGTACGTCTTCAGAGGCTGCGTCACTGGGCCGACTATGATCCCCTGTCCATGTTCTACCGTTCCTTGGTCCTTCAGTGGATCGAGGAAGTCGACAATTCCATCTCGGATTTCAATTCGGTTGCCCGTGCGGATCGAAAGGCCTTTGCCGTGTACGTGCTGTTGAAGCACCGGTCAGACTAAACAGCGGTACCCCTTTAGCAAGGGCAACCCTGCCAAGTATCTCGTCCACCGTGGGGTGGACAGCGTGAAGACGACCCTTGAACTGCAACTCGCGCTCCAGGGTGAGAGTCTCCCCCGGCGCAGCCCGCATCTGAAGCCAAGGTATGGCTGCCTAAACTCCTATGGACAGTGGAACAGGGAGAGACCGTTGCCATCACCTGGAACGGCAAGCGAGTTACACATTTGGTTTCCGCATGTGCAGAAGATCACGCCAGCCGCGAAAGGGCGTTGGCACGGTTCCGGCAACTCCGCGCCGGCTGGAAACCCATGAACTTCCCCACCACAGAGATACTCGCCTCGCGCCATGAGGGTCATCGCCTGTAAGCGGACTGGTGGTTGATGCGTTGGTGGTAGTAGAGTGGTTCTTCGCCGACAAAGACGAGCCGCGTGAGGACAGGGTACTGAACCAACTCGAAGAAATGATACGATCAGACAACCTGCTGGTCATGTGTTACACTGAAAGGTACATCCGCCCCTTGGCAGTAGGCTAGGTTCATTTCATCCCGAACTTGGTTGATCCCGGGGGCTTTTTTGGTTCTACCTCATGGCAAAAATAGCCATTTGGACAATCTTTCTTGTAAAATAACGTGTGCTTCTTCCCAATCTTCAGATAAAATCAGTTTACCTAATTTGTCAGACATGTATTCACTCATCATTACACATCCCGTGCTGCATTAGATAGGTGGACTTCCTTTGATTTTACCCATGAGCTATACAACATGACTTCTATCAATGGTGTGAACAGTTTTTGAGATATGCAGGGGCCGCCATCCTGCCCGGTCGGACGGGACGCGCGGAGGCCGGGATGGGGATGGTCACGGCGCATCCGCGCGGGATGCGCGGTGGATTCAGGGCGGTGGCGGCTCGATTTGGCCCAGAGCCAGGAGGGTCTGCAGGGCCTGGGGGTATTTTTGCAGGGTGCGGCCCAACCCATCCGTGTCGAAAAGCCGGTCCAAGACCAGTTGCAGGAAGGCTTTGAGCTTGACGTTGGCCATCGAAAAGCGGTCCAGGGCCCGGTCGGCGGCGTGGCGCAGTTCGAGCCGGGTCCAGGCCAGGGCCGCGAGCACGGCGTTGACGTGGAAGTGGTGGCGGTCGGCGGTGCGGGCCTGGCAGGCGGCCAGCCCCAGGTGCTGCTTGGCGTCGCGGAAGTTGAACTCGATCTGGAAGCGGTCGCGGTAGATGCGGTAGATCCGTTCCGGCGCCATCTCCGGGTCGGTGGCGAAGAGGATCGTCGGGCGGGCCTCCTCCGGGTCGGCATCGCGGTCCAGGACGAAGACCACGCGCAGCAGGCGCTTAAAGGGCTTGTAGTACAACTGCGCATGGTGCAGCCGCTGGCCCTCGTCCGCCAGGTCGACGGCCGGCAGGTCGGGGATGCCGGCGCGGTCGAAGCGGCCGGCGTACTTGCGCGGACGGCCGGGCCCCTTGCGCGGCAAGCCGGTGTAGGGCACCCACAGGACGGCGTTGCAGCGCAGCTTGCTGACCAGGTGCAGATCCCGCGCCCGCAGCCCCTCGACCATGGGCGCACAGCCGTAGTGGCCGTCCCCCACGAAGACCCCGATGTCGGGGCGGTGGTCCACGGCCAGGGCCTCGTCGATCAACTCCAGCATGACCGCCACCTCGGCCCGCGGCGGCCCGGGCGTGCGGCGCGCCGCCCGGCGGGTGCGGGCACCCTTCGCAGGCTGCAGGCGCGCGTGGACGGGATACGAGCAGTGCTCCTCCAGGTCCAGGACCGAGAGGAGCTCCAGCTGCTGGCCCCAGGCCACCCGCCCCTCGCCGCCGTGCCAGCGCCAGCCGGTGCCCGGCAGCTTGCGGCCGCTCTTGGGCAGGCAGGTGCTGTCCCCGGCCCAGGCCAGGTCGTGGGCGTAGGGCACGACCGCGCACAGCCCGGCCAGGTTGAGGGCCGCGAAGTCGTAGGCGCGGGCCGCCTGCCGACCGTGCGTATGGGGACAGCCTCCGCCGAAGCGCGCCAGGTTGCGGTGGGTGGGCCGGACCGGCAGGCCGACCAGCAGGGAGAGCAGGGCGTCGAGGTAGGCCCGTTGCGGTTTGCCGCCGGGCAGGGAGGCCAGTATAGTGGGACGCAGGAGCACGGAACACCTCTTGGGATGGCATGGCGTCGTACCCACACCATAACAGGGGCCGTGCTCCCCTGCCTCTGCCGGCGGCCGCCGTTTGGGTAGCCCCCCGCAAGCCCCAACAGGGTGATTAATTCCTGCCCGGACCAACAGATTCCTTATCTCGAAAACTGTTCACACCATTGTTCTATCGTTGCCTCCCAACAAACACTGTGTTACCATCAAGGCATCACTATCACATCATGAAACAGCACCATGAACACAACACAGATTCTTGAACTTCTGAAAGTACATTTACGAATTTCCGTTGCAAATAGCTTTCTTGACGCTGGCAAAGAAATCCTGAAAAATTCCAACAACAACCCGCCAGATCAAGAAACTATCATCCGTCTTGGCCACCGTGCGTATGAAGCATGTAAAAAAATACACGCCATTGACGATATGCTTATACTAAACAATAAAAGCCGGTACAATCAAAGCATTTCCCTTGACGCTGAAACGTTAATAGCCGCCCTGGATAATGAAACCAATACTATTGACCCCAATCGACTACTGAATAAAATTCAGCTTTCAAACGATGATGATTGATACCATTGCTACAGTATGGCATTGGGGAAACATGATCTCCGGGCAGGTAAGGTTTATCAATTGCCTGAATACATTAGACAACGCAAAGGAATACTGCCCATGAATGAAAACCACTTCCTGCAAGGTATCGTAAATCAAAACAGTAAACATCCTGCCTTGAAAGCCCTGCCTCCCCAATGCCATGCCATACACATGGCTCCTCATTTCCCCACCCTCCTTGACCCGGGTTATGGCTTCCCCTGAACTTCGGTGCCACCATCTCCTCGGCGGATGTTGCTCTCCAGGTTTGCTCAGGTTTGATGTTGGAGGTCTCTATGGTTTCGTTCCGGTACGGACACCTGTCCCTCTATCGGAGTATCTGTTGACAGAGGCCTGCCCGACGTGACTCTCCCCGATTCGATTGCAGAGCTCTTGGACGGACAGTTGCCCGGTTATCAGATCACCGCGTCCTTTCGGGCCGACATCGGCAGTGACGAACGTTTCACGGACCAATGGGTCGTCGTCGGAAACACGGGGCTTGTCCTCGTTGAGGACGACACCGTAGAACTTCTGCCGTGGTCGGAACTGGGCACGGTCGCCTGCCATCGCTACGTAGGCAGTGGCAGCTTGACGACGGGACACGGCGCGGACACCCGACTGCTTGCCCGTTTCTCGGCCGCCCGGATGGCGGACGCCCAGAACTTCGCGCGGACCGCCAACCAAATCCGCGCAGGTATGTCGCCGGGGACTTTCGACGACCGGCCCGAAACCCCGCGGGAGGCCCAGGCCACGGACAACCAGCCGGACTCCGACGATCCACCGTCCGGCAACATCCTGAGCCGCCTGTTCCAATTGATGCCGGACAGCAAGTGGTGGCGTCTACCCATCGTCGCGCTGGCATTGGCCGGCGGCGGCATCGCAGCGGTCGCGTCGCCCTATCTGGCCGGCCAAGTCCTCTTTGACGAGGTTTTGTTTCCCGAGGGCATGCACACAGGCCCGTTGGGCTTGGGCTTTGTCATCGGCCTGATTCTGCTGGCTCGGTTGGCCGAGGCAGCCTTGCGCATCGCATGGGGATTGACCAACGCGTCCCTCATCCACGACTTGGAGATTCGGCTCAAGCGCACCGCCTTCGCGGCCATCCAGCACCTGCCCATGCGGTTCTTCTCCGACCGGCACACGGGAGAACTGATGACCCGCCTGGAGCAGGATGCCTCGGACATCGCCCTGCTGTTTCACATCATCCTGCCTTCCGCCATCCACGGGGGCATGTTCCTGGTCGGCTCCCTGATCGCCATGGTGGCTTTGGACTGGCAACTGGCCCTGGCTGTCCTTCTGCCCTTCCCAATCCTGTTTGTGGTGTTCCGCCGGATTTTTCCCGAAGTCGACTCGCTCTACGAGCGCATGTTCCGCGCGGAGGCCGACTTGCGCTCGGTCACCAGCGACTCCCTGACGGGAATTCGCGTCGTGCGCGCCTTTGGCCGGCAACGCCGCGAAATGGCCCGGTTTGCCCAGCCCAACCGAACGGCGGCCAGGTTGGGTCTCCGGGCGGACGCCATGATGGGAACCATCCGTCCGCCCATGGAGTTGGTCACGGAACTGGTTCTGGTCGGCGTCTGGGCTGCCGGTGTCTGGATGATTGCCCGCGAACAGGTAACGCTGGGGCTTCTCATCACCTTCGCCGGGTACCTGGGCCGGTTCTTCCACCCGGTGGGCGAGCTCGTGGGACTGATTCAGGATTGGGCCCAGGTGTCCACCGCAGCCCGTCGGCTGCTCCAGCTCATCGATTCAGGTGCCTCCGCGTACCAATCCCAAGGCGCGGCTCCCGCAACGCGGTTGCAGGGACACATCATCCTGGAACAGGTGGGCTTCGCCTATGAGCCCGGGCAACCGGTCCTCCGGAACGTGAACCTGACGGTTGGGCCGGGGGAAACCGTGGGCCTGGCAGGCCCCACCGGCGCTGGCAAGTCCACCGTGCTTAACCTAATCGCCGGTCTCTACACGGCGGACGAGGGCCGGATCCTGCTGGACGATGTGGACATGGGCGACCTTCCGCCGCACGCACTCGCGGGTCGGATTGGCGTTGTTCTGCAGGAGACCCACCTGTTCCTGGGCAGCGTGGCGGACAACATTGCCTATGCCCGTCCGGAGGCCGGCCGCGAGGCCATCGTGGCAGCTGCCAAGGCAGCCAATGCCCACGACTTCATCGTTGAGCTTCCGGACGGCTATGAAACACAACTGGGGCCGGGAGGACACAACCTGTCGGGCGGCCAGCGGCAGCGGTTGGCAATCGCCCGCGCCCTGCTGTTGGATCCTCCGATCCTGCTCATGGACGAGGCCACGGCAAACGTGGATTCGGATACGGAACAACAAATCCAGCAGGCAATCGAACGTGTCGCGCACGGCCGTACCGTCGTGGTGATAGCCCATCGCCTGTCCACCTTGCGCACGGCCGACCGTCTCTACTTCATGGAAGACGGAAGGGTGGTGGAGAGCGGCACGCACGAAGAACTCATGGATGGCGACGGCAGCTATCGTCGGCTGGTGGAACGCCAACGGGCCGCCCTGGAGACCATTGGCGTCGGGGAGTAAAGCGCATGTCCACACACGACAGAAGCAAACCCTCACAGGAAAGGGAACAGGGATTGGCACCACCCGCCACGGTTCCGCCGCATGACTTTCGGTGCGAACGCACACCGGGAGGCCTGGTGCGCGCGGTGCTCGGGGACGGCATTGCCATCGAACCCGCCGAATTCCACCGGACCTTTCCCTTCTCCGCACCCGACGAGTTCATTTCCATCCGGGATGCCGAGGGAGTCGAACACGGTCTGCTGGCAGACCTCGCGGACTTCCCCAGCGAAACCGCGGAACTCATCCGCCAGGAACTTCGGAGGCGCTATTTCGCACCGCACATCACCCGTATCGAAAAACTGACGGAGAAGTTCGGGCGGTCGCACTGGACGGTCCAGACCGACGCCGGTCCGACAAGCTTTGAGGTCCAGAACGAACACGCCAACCTCCGGGACCTGCCGAACGGCATGCTTCTCCTTATTGACATCCATGGCAACCGCTACCTTCTGCCGCCCCGGGCCGATCTCGATGGCCGCGTTCGCCGCCAACTGGAAGCAATGTTCTGAGTTCCATGGACACCGTCCGCGACTGTCCCGCCGACGTTCTGCGCGCGATCGCCGCCAAGTCGTCCGAAGGCACTCCCCTGTTCTGGGCTGCTGCCGACCTGACGGCCTCCGGCCATTACCAGGACGGTTGGCTGGTTGCCACACCCACGGCCGTACACCTGGTCGTTGACGGTCGACTGACCGACACGGTGGAGCGAACCGACGCGGTCCGGTTTGAAGCACGCGTTATGACCGGTTCCGGGGTGTTCCTGGTGACCGGGTCTCAAGAAAGGCGGGCGCTGGCCTGGTTCAGCCGCGGCCATGCCCCGGATCACCAGCGGCTGGCAGCCGTCCTGGGAGCAGGTCCGCCACCATCCCCACGCGGGCAGTCCGCTGCCGCCGACGGTCTGCTCCCGGTGCAAAGGGGTGGCTTCGCCAGGGATTGGGTGGCCGAACCCCTGCGGAATCCGCGGGCCACCCTTGGCCGCCTGCTGGAGTTTCTGCGCCCCCATTCCGGATCGCTCGCGCTGGCACTCGGTCTGTTCATAGTCGCCAACCTGCTCACGCTGCTGATCCCCCAGCTCATGCGAATCCTGATCGACGACTGGCTGGTGCACCGCACCAGCGATCCGGTGTTCGGATTGCTGGGAGCCATGGCCGGCACGTACATCCTGCATGCCCTGGTGACAATTTGGCGCAACCGCACAGTCGCCAGCCTGAGCGCCGATTTGATCCACGACCTCAGGCAGGCGGTGTTCGCTTCCCTACAGCGCATGCCGTTGCGCTACATCGCAGACAAGCCACCGGGAGACGTGCTCAACCGGGTGGCCGTTGACACCGCCAACCTGAGACAGTTCCTGCAGCGTTGGGGCACGGACGGCATCAGCCAGATTGGCCTGTTCGTGCTTCTCTGCACCATCACGTTCAGCCAGGACTGGCGGCTGGCCCTCCTCACGGTGTCCACGATCCCGTTGGTAATTCTGATGGCGATGACCGTATGGCGCATCGCCCGTTGGATGGAACGCACCCACCACCGCCTGCACGACCGCATTGGATCGCTGGTCCACGACACGCTGGCCGGCATCCGCGTGGTAAAGGCGTTCCGGCAGGAACCTGCGGAAGTTGCCCGGTACCGACACTGGACCGCCCGCAAGTACGTCATCGACGTGCGCAACCAGAAGATATGGCGCACGATGGGACCGGCGATTGACTTCGGACTGCGCCTGGGAGAACTGCTCGTGCTGCTGGCAGGCGGCGCACTCGTCCTTGCCGGGGAACTGCAACTGGGCGAACTGGTGCAGTTCGCCGCCTACGTGGTCCTGTTGGTCGAACCCATGACCTGGATGGGAGAGGTTCCACAGCGGCTGGTCGAGGCCCTGACCTCGGCGGAGCGGATCTTCGAAGCCATGGACCAGAAGGACGACCTGCCGGTACCCGCGAACCCCAAGCGGCCCGATGTACAGGGCGGAGTGAGCTTTGAAGGGGTTGGCTTCGCCTACCGGCCGGGGGAACCGGTACTGGACGGCTTTACCTTGGACATTGCGCCGGGAGAGATGATTGGACTGGTGGGAGCTTCGGGCGCGGGCAAGTCCACCGTTACCAACCTCCTGCTTCGACTGTACGACGTGTCTACCGGACGCATCACGTTGGACGGTGTGGATCTGCGGGAGTTGGATCCGGAAGTGCACCGGCAGCACATGGGTGTGGTACTCCAGGATCCGTTCCTGTTCTCCGGCACCATTGCCGAAAACATTGGCTACGCCCTGCCCGAAGCCTCCAGAGCCGACATCGTGGCGGCGGCCGGCATTGCCCAGGCCCATGACTTCATCACGGCATTCCCGGACGGCTACGACACGCTTGTCGGCGAGCGCGGACAGCGCCTGTCCGGTGGTGAACGCCAGCGGATCTCCATCGCGCGGGCGGTTCTGCACAATCCGCGCATCCTGATCCTCGACGAGGCCACCTCAGCCTTGGATCTTGAGACGGAGGCCCGTATCCACGCGGCGTTGGCCACCCTCACCGAAGGTCGCACCGTAATTGCCATCGCCCATCGGCTGGCCACGCTTAGCCGGGCCGACAGGCTGGTGGTTCTGGACCGCGGCCGTATCCTGGAAACCGGCACGCATCGGGAGCTGCTGGAAGCCCGAGGCCGGTATTGGGCCATGGTCGAGGCACAGCGGGTACTATCCGAATCCCGGATGCTCAGCGCAGTTCCGAACGGCTAATGCTGGAGTGGTAGTCCATACCATTTACGGTGCCGCGTCAGGTACAAACTTCAGGGCATCTGTCGCGGCCACAACCCCGCCGTCCACACCTTCCACACACGTCTGTGCCTGTAGGACACACTCGGGAAGATGATGCTCGCGGCAACCATGCACAAGCTGTCCCCCATCCTGAATGCGGTGGTCCGCGACCAAGCCCCTCGGCAGCAGAATTCTGTGCCTACGGTCATTGAGCCTTCCCAGCCAACACCGTTGCCGAGCAATTGCCTCATAGAACACGGTAATCCCCCGAGTGTCGGCTTTTGGAAACCGATCTCAAGTCGATTGGAATACGATTTCAAATCGATTGCACAACGGATAAGCACATGCTGTTCACGTATCCCAGCCTTGACGACGAGGAGAGGCGGGTGGAAGAAGCCACAACTCGACTTCGGCACGACCTCAGGCATTACGTGGAGGCGGAACCGCGCCGCTGGACAGGTCTGCTCGCGCGCATGACCCGGGCTCGCGCACTGATCGGGTCCAACAGCGTTGAAGGCATCAACGTGTCGGAGGAGGACGCGCTCGCCGCCATCGACGGTGAGGATCCGGCAAGCACCGACCGCGATACGTGGCAAGCCGTCATTGGCTACCGCGCAGCGATGAACTATATCCGGCAGCGATGCCAGAGCCCCTCGTTCGCAATAACGGAAGATGTGCTGTTGGCCGTGCATTTCATGATCTGTCAGTCTGACTTGACCACAGGGCCGGGCCTGTACCGTGCGGGTTGGGTTGGCGTAAGGGATGCCGGAACCGGCGAGCTCGTGCACGAAGGCGTGGCCCGCGACGAACTGGAGCCCCGCATCGGTGAGTTGCTTGCATACGTGAATGAGGCGACTGTCGAATCGGTCTTCCTGCGGGCAGCCATGACCCACCTGAACCTCGTCATGCTCCATCCCTTCAAGGACGGCAACGGACGCACGGCCCGATGCATTCAAACCGCGGTGTTGGCCAGCGACGGAAGCATCGAGCCGACATTTTCCTCGATTGAGGAGTACATCGGACGCAACCAACAGGAGTACTACAACGTGCTGGCCGAGGTCGGCGGGGGCGGATGGCACCCACAGCGCGACGCCAAGCCGTGGGTTCGTTTTTGTCTGACCGGGCATTATCGACAGGCGCGAACGCTTCTTCGCCGAATGCGAGAGCTTGAACGGGTTTATGCAGAGCTGTCGGCCTTGGTAGAGGCCAAAGGCCTTCCTGAACGCTCGGCCATGGCACTGCTGCAGGCAGCCTTTGGCAGCAGAGTGCGAAATTCGTCCTACCGGGTAAGTGCGGATATATCCAAGAACCTTGCCGGCCGTGACCTCAAGGTGCTTGTGGATGCCAATCTTCTTGTTCCGGAGGGAGAAAAGAGAGGACGTTTCTATGTCGCGTCACAGACTGTGGCTGATATCCGCAACGCACTACGCCTTCCCAGGAATATTGGCGATCCCTTCGCGAAAGATAGTGAGGTTCAAGCTTCCTCACGCCAAGCAACTTTGTTTTCCGACTGAACGCACATCTATGGAAACGACCGGCGGCCGGGTGAACATCAGCGGATCTCCATCGCGCGGGCGGTGCTGCACAATCCGCGCATCCTGATCCTCGACGAGGCCACCTCCGCCCTGGATCTCGAGACGGAGGCCCGTATCCACGCAGCGTTGGCCACCCTCACCGAAGGTCGCACCGTAATCGCGATCGCCCACCGTCTGGCGACACTCAGCCAAGCCGACAGGTTGGTGGTTCTGGACCGCGGCCGCATCCTGGAATCCGGCACGCATCGGGAGCTGCTGGAAGCCCGAGGCCGGTATTGGGCCATGGTGCAGGCGCATCGGGTGCTGGCTGCATCCCGCACGCTCAGCGCGATTCAGGACGTACGGTCATAGGAAATCCCGTGGTTGCTTGCCGCGTGGACGGTTGTCACTGTCATATCGCCCACCTGATGTGTCAGGTGGGCATCCGCAATGCGAATTCCAAATTCCTACAGTGAGACATCGACAATCTGTTGCACCCAGGCGCGCAAGTGTGGACATCGTTCCATAATGGTCTCCATGCCAATGCCTTGGATAGCGGCAACGCCATGGACAACTTTATTGTAATCCGGAAAGATCTCCACAAGCCTCTTGGAAGGTGCCGACACCGGGCTGTCATCAATGTCTTCGGGACAGGCAAACTGGCTGCAAATCCGTTCAAAATACAGCCTTTGACTCCTACTGGCATCCATGACGAAAGGTAACTCGGTATCCGAGACAAAAACGAATGCCTCAAATTCGTGCCTCACAACAAATGGGATGAAATTAGCCGGCCGTCCCAAATCGTCATGGATACCGTCCTGAATGTCCACGGCCGCGGTACGCGGCGCCGAACCGGAGGAAACATTCCGATTGGGAAAATCGTCCGGCAAACCGTACAGATCGAACATCATCGTTGTGGTACGCGTCTGGTTTCCGAGCAACTCCGTAAGTCGCTTCTTGAACATGTGGTACGGAGGTGCTCCACCCCGCTCCCAAGTACCCCGATGAGTATGCTTGGTCTTGACAATCGTAGGCACAACGAACACTTCGAAATTCATCAGGTACGGTTTGAGAACCTGTCCGACAAACTGGTGTTCCGTCATGCCTTCCACAAGCATGTTCACCACACGCATCACGGAACCCCGATGACAGTGGAATTCACCCCGTCTTCCCACCCCAGATTGGACTCCCAAAGGTCGCCAAGCGCACAATCCTCCTGTGCATAGTCTTCCAACCAGGCCCTGAACCGCTCGTCTTTCAAGTGTCGGAATACCGAAGCGCCTTCTTGCCGGTCAACGCACCACACGGACTCCGGCGACATCTGATTGACCAATGTCACCGACTGTGTTGAGACGATCACTTGCGACTTTGTGGCAACCGACTTCAGCATCTCAGCCAAAATCCTGATCGCATGCGGGTGAAGACCAAGTTCCGGCTCGTCGATGATGATGACGGGTGGAGGGTTGGGCTGCAGCAATAGTGCTGCCAGGCAAATGAACCGCAGTGTCCCGTCGGACATGACCGAGACGTCCATAGGCATCTCACTGAACCGTTCCCGCCATCTAAGCCTAATATGACCTTCAGCTACCATGCTGGGTCTGAGATGAAACCCGTCAAACGTTGGTGCCACCTGTTGCACCAATCGCTCAATCAGTGCGAGCGCACCCGGTGCGTTCTGCGTCAGGCCGTACAACCACGCGGCAATGTTGCCACCGTCTTCATGCAGTTCGGCCGTTTCGTGCAAGTTCCGAGTCAGACGCGGAGGTGCCTTGCTTGTCGTATTGTGAAAGTGGAATACCTTGTAGGCGTCAATGTGTTCCAACATGAATGTTGAAACCCGTGCATTGACATCACGCAAACGAGATTCCAGTTTGTTGCGAGCGATGATGTGCGAGTAGGGGTGGGTGAAGCGATCCTGCTCGTGGTAATAAACAGTTTCTTGGTCAATGGCAAGACGATCGTCTGTCGTGGCAATAAAGTCAAGTGTATAGGATCGAGTCCTGTCTTCCTGTTGCTCCTGAAATGTCATTGACAGATTCAACGACCGAGTCGCCGAACCCCCATAGTACATCAATTGGGCGGCACCGCCGTGTTCAACAACATATCGTTCCAATTGCTTGTCGACAACATGTTGGATGAATACGAAGGATTCGATGAAGTTCGACTTGCCCGAGGCATTCGCACCGATCAGCACGTTTAGGTCCGGCTGCAGCTTGACAGTCTGGTCCTTGATGGATTTGAAACCTTTGATTTCAAACTGCTTCAAGTACTCTTTCATAATCGTGGCAACTTGATGCGGAGCACAAAATACGCGTTAACGTTTGGCGTTGATGCTACCACAGGGGATTGAACATTGCCATGTCGACCAAACAGGGGCACTGTTTCAATCTTGTTGATATTGGTTGCGATCTTCAGTCTCCGCATCAGACAGGCCCGAGGCTTGAAACGTCCCCACCACCGCTCCCGCCGGTTGGTGGAGGCAGGGATGTCCGGGTTTCGGGGCTGCGCACCAGCAACTTGAATGTTGTTTGTCAAGTATGGATCGCCATTGACAAGGGTTCCGTTTGCCAAGGAACCTGGTCCCGGTTCACAGCGTTCAGAACGGTGGGCAGCTTGCGCATGCCAGCCCAGGTTGGTGATCGGTCGCCACAAACCCCGACTGTCCGACAGGTCCCCGGACACGCTGCTCAGGGTTGTAGAAGGGCTTCAAGGCTGTTTCGGTGTCCCTGGCAGATGGACAGATCAATTCTCCCGCGAGGGGTGTCCGCGTTGATGGAAGAAGATCCATGCCTGAGACACAACTTCCACCCCTGCAACCCGGCGATGCCGACTTTACCGCCACTCGCCAACGGAATGGCTTCCATGTGGACAAGACCGGTTTGTTCCGTGACCTGCTTGAGGCGAATCCAAGCACCCTATCCAGTCCCCCGCTGACCTGCCGCCACCAGTTCCTGGCGCGTCCGTGGCGGTTCGGCAAGACGCTGCTGATCAACACACTGGAGGCTGTGGGCGGGTCTTGACACCCAGTTGTCCTAGCAACCCCATGGCAGGGCCCTCCATCTGTGCGATCAGAACCAATTTCAACGAGATTGAAACAGTGCCGCTGCACCACACCGTTGTTGAGACGCGGCTGGTACCATGTCCAACGTGCCAAACCGTCAGCCAATCGTCATTTGATCAGGAACACCGACACAGCCGAGCTCCCCAAGCCCCCGCGCAGTTGGAAAGCCACTTGACCGACACCTGACGGGTGAATGGCATCTACGCAAGGCTACAGTGGAGGCCACGATGGTCACATTGCAAGAAGCCCACGAGAAAGCCAAGACCATCATCCGAGATGGCTTGGACGCTCAGTTCCAAGGCAAGGTCCGTTTTCGAGAAGTTCGCATCACTCCGAGGCTAGGTGCCGAAGACGAGGAATACCTGGACATACAGGTCATCTACGCCGGCAAACCTGCCGACTTGAACCCTAGACTGTTGAACTCCCTGTACGGAACCATCGAGGACGACCTGCGGGCCATCGGCATCGAAAAGATCCCATCGATCTCCTACCGTGAGGAAACCGAGGACCGCGAGTTGTCAGAGGCAATGCAGGCATCCTCACTTGGAGGAAAGGCGTAATGCAGTGGCGGGACCTCATCGCAGCCAGTCGTCTGCTGGCGAGCATGTCGGACCCAAATTCCATACCACTACCGGATGCTTTGAGAAGGGCAGTAAGCACAGCGTACTACGCCGTGTTCCACGCCTTGGCCAACAGTAACGCTGACTGTCTGATTGGGCCGCCGACCGATCCGCTGCTGGAACACGCATGGCACCGCGTTCGACGCGGTCTTGACCACAGCCAAGCCAGAAGAAACCTCGAACAGGATCGCCATCGATTCTCACCTCCAGTACAGAAGTTCATAGCAGCGTTCGCAGGGTTGCAAGATGCCCGACACACCGCGGACTATGATGCCCGTCGCCAGTTCACGGTGACGGAGGCCCATTCCTGGATTGATCGGGCCGAAGACACCATCACGGACTTCATGGGTGTTGCTCTGAACGAACGACGGGCAGTAGCAGCACAGACACTTATCAGGAGACGTCCCAACTGATCCAAAGTCTGGCGGCACTGGCGCGCAGGCTCTCGGTCCACGCCCCCGAATCGATGCCTGAAAGGGTGACTGAGAGGCGGTGCAACCTTGGCAACCGCCCGTCACCATCCCGCCATCCGTGCCTCCCACACCCGTTCGAGTCCGCGGGGCAACCTCAAGAAGGTAGTGCTCGGCGCAACCTCGCACAAGTTGCTTCTCTTCGCATGATCCGGTGTACCGGAACCGAGCGGATGGACAACAGGACTCTATTCCTGCAGCCAAGGCTTGACACCTAACACGGTTGCTGAGTAGAAGTCTCTGACGTTCGCCCCTACGGACAGTCCAAGATGTATTGCTTGCTTTTTTCTGCCTGGAAGCAGATCACGTTGCATTGTGCAGTGATCAATGCTTCATACAATCCTCGCTCAGCAGTCAAGGCATACCTATCCGGCTGTCTGACAAAAAAGACTTATTGACGCTCCGGGACGTATCGCTCGACGTTGATCCGATCTTCGTTCTTGCGCGCCTGCGCGAGATCCCATGTGGTCTGCCGCCGCAGCCAGAACTCGGCATTGGACCAACCTGCCTTCTCCAGTCGAATTGCCATCTGCGGGGAAATGCTTGCGTGTCCATTCACAACCCGGGAGAGTGTGTGGCGGGCGACCCCTAGGACTCGCGCCGCATCGGTCACACTCAAGTTGAGAGGGTCCAAACAGTTCTCCTGGATGCTCCGTCCGGGGTGCGGGGGATTGAACATGGCCATGTTGCCGCCTCTTGCTAGCGGTAGTCGACAAGGTCAACATCGTAAGCATCGCCATCATCAAAACGAAAGATCATCCGCCAGTTGCCGGAAACCGAGATGCTCCAGAACCCCTTCAGAGCGCCCTTTAGCGGGTGAAGGCGGTAGCCAGGGAGATCGAGGTCCGAAGGCTTGCGGGCATCATCAAGGTCCGCTGGGACGAGCGCAACACGACTGGCCAAGTCGGGACCTATCCTGCTCGCATCGCCGCGTTCGAACATGCGCCTGAGACCACGATGGCGGAAGCTTCGAATCATGGTGTGGTGTACCGCGTACCGGTATACCTAATCAAAGAGTGATTCTGCATCCCTGGGTGTGCAACCGCGCTGTGCGCACGACGATGGCCCACAATGGCGCGGGTTCGGGCCGCCGGGGAACCGGTGCAGCATGGGGTCATGCTGCGGGACATTCCGTTTACACGGGTCCAGCTTTGGGATTCAAGGGAGGATGAACAGGATGAGTGAGTGGGAACGGAAGCAGGAGCGCCACATACCGTCTGGCGTGCGGGAACGGTTCACCATTCTGCATGCGGGTTGGGAGCTGGACAACGTCGGCTGGATTGCCAACGACGGGCGTGTCTACACCACCAGCCACGGTGGCGCTCCGTACCCCATGTCCATGGACAAGTTGAAAGCTAAAATCGAGGAAACGACAGAATCCCTGCACGGACTGGTCCGAGCGCTGGAGGCGTTGGACGAGGCGCAGGAGGGCGAATTGGAATGACCCGGAAGGCCAACCTGGCTGACCGCTTAACGGACGACCATGGAATTGCAGTCACGACCATCGACAACGTGGTCTTGGATGTGGAGACCGCCCGAAGGGACGACAGCAGCCGTATCGTCATCGAGAGCCAGCGCGGCGACAACCCCGAAGCAGTGTCGACCACCGACATCCTGTCCCATCGATGACGACAGCCTTGCGCTGGCCGGACCAACAAGAGAAAGGACCCAATCAGGCGTATCGAACCCATGAAAGATTTTGGTGCCGTCGAACTGGAGATTCTGTGGCAACGCCTGATCAGCATCCTGGACGAAGTGGATCAGATCATCGTGCGCACCACGTTCTCCACGATCCTCAGCGAAAGCCGCGACTTTGCCTGCATCCTGACGGATCGCCACGGGGCATCGCTCTGCCAGTCCGTATGGAGCTCGCCCAGTTTCTGTGTGGTCCTGCCCCGAACCGCCCGGGAGTTGCTGCGCCGCTTTCCCGCCCATGAACTGCGGCCCGGCGACGTGTTGGCCACCAACGATCCATGGCAGGGAACCGGCCACTTGCCGGACTATGTGCTCCTCATGCCCATCTTTCGGGATGGACGGGTCGTTGCCTACATGGGCACCGTATCCCACATGTCCGATGTCGGCGGCCATCCCAACGAGATTGAAGGGTCCGATGTATTCGCGGAAGGGTTGCGAATGGCTCCCTTCAAGCTGTACGAGGCAGGACGGGAGAATGACTTGGCCTTCTCCCTGATTGGAGCCAATTGCCGCGCGCCCGACCTGCTGCTGGGGGACCTGCGTGCCATGGCTGGTGCCGCGCTGATAGCGGCCCGGCGGATCGAGGAATTCCTCGACGACTACGGCATGACACATCTGGATGACTTGGCGCAAACCATCCTGACCCGTTCTGAGCAGCTGATGCGCAACCGGATCGCGGCGCTGCCCGACGGCTGCTATCGGCACGAGCTGGAAATCGACGGCTACCTTGAACGCGTGTGGCTGCGTACCCAGGTCACTGTAAAGGGGGATGAAATCGAGGTGAACTTCGCCGGCACCTCCGACCAGACGGAGGCCGCGGCCATCAACGCCTCGTACAACACCACGTACGCCACCGTGGTCTTCCCCTTCAAGTGTGCACTGGTACCCGACACGCCCAACAATGAGGGTCTTTTTCGGCCCATTGCCGTGAATCCTCCTGTCGGTTCCATCCTGAATGCCCAATTTCCGGCTCCGGTCAAGGCCCGGGCCAAGACCACCAACAACCTGAACCAGTGCATCTTTGGAGCCCTCCATGCTGTCTTCGGAGACCGGGTTCAGGCCAGCAACGGAGGCATCTGGCCCTTCGTGCTGTCGGGGGCCGAGGAGCCGTACGGAAACTATCTGGTGGACATGCTGCCCCACGGGGGACGCGGCGGCCAGCCGACCATGGACGGCATGCTGCCGGTGGCCTGGCCCAACAATTCCACGATCACGCCCTGTGAGGTCTTGGAAACCAAGGCTCCCCTGCACTTTCGGGCCAAGCAGCTCTGGACCGACAGCCCCGGCGCCGGCCGGCATCGGGGTGGTATGGGACAGGTGATTGTCTTCGAGCACGTGGGGCAGGAACCCATGATGTTCAACCTGACCCCGGATCGGGTGGCCACCGTGCCGCCGGGCTTGGCGGAGGGCGGACCCGGAGCCATAGGGAAGGTGTTCATCAACGGGAAACCGGTGGAGCGCTTTCCCCCGATTCTCCTGCAGCCCGGAGACGTGGTGGAGTTGTGTATAGGGGGTGGCGGCGGTTTTGGTCCGGCCCGCCTGCGGCCCCATGACCTGATTGCCCGGGATGTGGACCAGGGGTATCTGTCACCGGAACAGGCCCGGGCCCAATACGGGTTTGTCGCGCCTGCCGCCTGAGAGGCCGCGGTGTCATGTTCACCGGTCGGCCCAAAGTCGGCCAACGTGAACATCCGGTGCTGGTCCGCCGGGTCGCATGAACCTGGAATGCCGCCTGCGAACGCCCTGACAGGGGCTTTTCTCCGGCCGGCTATACACCTGCACCCGCCTGCAGCGCCCATCCGGAACAGCCCGGAAACACCGCATCAGGGCCGTGAACGGCTTTTTGTATGATTGAGGCCAAGTCGCTACAAACGCCGGGGTACCCCGGCATTCCCGCCCGGAGTCAAGGAGAATTCAGCATGTCCAAGCATTTGTCTCGACGCACCTTTCTCAAAAGCACCGGCGTGGCCTTGACTGGAGCATTGCTTGCCGCCTGTGCCCCGGTCACGCCGTCCGCGGACGGCGGAGCGGCCGCCGCCTCGGTGGACCTGGAGATCTGGACCTTCGTCAACACCCACGCGCGCTGGTTCCGCTCCATGGGCGAGGACTATCAGGCCGAGGTCGACTTCGACTTCAACCTCGACGTGTCCGAGATCGCCTACACCGACATGCACGACAAGGTTCAGATCGCCCTGCAGACCGGCGGCGTCGGCGCCCCGGACATCGCGGATCTGGAACAGGGCCGCTTCGGCGGCTTCCTGCGCGGGGCCGATCCCGGCCTGGTGGACATCAAGGATCGGCTGAGCGAGGGCGGCTATCTTGAGGATCTGGTCCTAAATCGGGAAGCCCTGTACAGCTACAAGGGCAAGATTTATGGAGTGGAACACGCCCTGACCCCGGTGGTGCAGTACTACCGGGCCGATGTCTTCGAAGCCGCCGGCGTGGACATGGACGCCCTCGTCACCTGGGACGACTTCATCGCGGCCGGCCAGGCAGTCTCCACGGACGACGTCAAGGCCATCAGCTTCTCGGCCCCTGCGGAACTCTATGTCCGCCAGCGCGGTTTCGACTATTTCGATGCCGACGGCAACATCACCCTGGATTCGGACATCTGCATCGAAACCATGGATTGGCTGCTGGCGCTGCGGGATGTGCACGGCATCGCCAATCAGCAGCCGGCCGGGGATGCCTGGTGGGCCGCCATCAACGAAGGCAAGTACCTGACCCAGACCGGTGCCGACTGGTACGCGGGTTTCTTCAAGGACAACGCACCGGATCTCTCCGGCAAGTGGAAGGCGCGCCCCCTGCCCGTCTGGGAGGAAGGCGGCTCCCAAACCAGTTGCTACGGAGGCACAGGGGCCTGCATCGTCCAGACCAGCGACTTCGTGGAAGAGGCCTGGGACTTCGTGCAGTACACCATGCTTTCGGTGGAAGGCAATGTGCGCCGCTACGAAATGACCAACCTGTTCCCGCACTACATTCCGGCCATGGACAACGAGCGCCTGCATTTCGCCGACGAGTATTTCTCCGGCCAGGATCTGGGAGGCGTGTTTGCCGAAGTGGCGCCCGGCATGCCCGCGCAGTATCAAAGTCCCTACCGTTCGGAGATGAACGCCCTGCTGGGAGCCAAGTGGCAGGCCATCTACGATCTGGAAGAGACTCCCGCCAACGTCTTCTCCGAGGTGGCCGACCAAATCCGCGACACCATGGCCGCGGAAGCCTGATCCCGTCCACATACGCATTGTTTTCCGCCGGGACCGTACACGGTCCCGGCGGGCCGTGCCCTGCCGTTTGCCATGGGCCTGAGGTCGCGCAAGTTCGCCCCCTACCTCTTCATAAGCCCTTTCTTCATCGGCTACGGCATCTTCTACCTGTTTCCGGTGCTCTGGGCTGCCCGTCTCAGCCTGTTCCAGATGACGGGCATCGGCAGCACCCCCGTGTTCATCGGACTCGGGAACTATCTGGATTTGCTGCAGGATGATCTGTTCCGCAAGGCCCTGGGCAACACCACCTACTATGCCCTGGGCAGCGTCCTGCTGATCGTGCCCGCGGCCCTGGGCCTGGCACTGCTGCTGACACGCAGGCGCTTGAAATGGCGCGAGTTCTTCCGCCTGTTCTACTTCACGCCCAACATCACCTCGGGCGTGGTGGTGGCAATCATCTTCGGTCTGGTCTTCGAGCACGAATACGGACTGATCAACAACATGATCCTGGCACCGCTGGGGTTCGAGAAAATCCGCTGGCTGCTGGACGCCGAGTTCATCCTGCCGGCCATCATTCTGCTGGGGTTGTGGCGCTGGACGGGCATCAACGCGCTGTATTTCATGGCCGGGCTGCAGAACATCCCCGCCGAAATCAAGGAGGCCGCCATCATGGACGGGGCCGGCCGCTGGACCCTGTTCCGGCACATCATTCTGCCGTTGCTGCGTCCCGTCATCATCTTCGTGATGACCTTCGCCATCATTGGCTCCTACAACCTGTTTGCGGAGCCGGCGCTGCTCACCGGCGATGTCGCCGGCGGTCCCGACAACGGGGGGTTGTTCATGACCATGCTGCTCTACATGAACGGTTTCCGTTTCCTCAAGTTCGGCTACGCGGCCGCCCTGGGCATTTCCCTGGCCCTCATCATCCTGGTCCTGACGTTCGTTCAGGTCCGCATCCTGGGCATGTTTCGGGAGATCTGAATGGCCAGCCGTCACCCGGCCGCCGCGGCGCAGGGGCAAGCCCGCCCGCGTGTCGGCGTTGATTCGGTCCTGACCTACATCGTGCTCTTCCTGGGCGTCCTGCTCACCGGTGCCCCCTTCGTGTACATGATTTCGGGCTCGTTCAAGTTCGATGCCGACATTTTCGCCCTGCCCCTGACCTGGTGGCCCTTGGAACCCACGGGACAGAACTACGTGCGGCTCCTGGCAGGGGAGCAGATCCCCTATCTGCGACAGTTCGGCAACAGCGCCTTCGTGGCCGTGTCGCAGACCGTGTTGGCCCTGTGGGTGGCCACCATGGTGGGCTGGGGCTTTGCCAAGTACGAGTTCCGCGGCAAGCGGACCCTCTTTCTGGCCTTGCTGGCCACCTTGACGTTCCCGTTCCAGATGACCCTGGTGCCACTCTTTCTCTTTATGGTCAAGATCAGCTGGATCGACAGCTACCTGGCCATCGTGGTACCCGGAGCGGTAACCGCTTTCGGAGCCTTCTTCATGCGGCAGAACATGCTGTCGGTGCCCGACGAGTTGCTGGACGCCGCCCGCATCGACGGGGCGTCCGAGCTGGGGATCTACGCACGCGTGGGCCTGCCGCTCAGCCGCGGCGCCTTGTCCGTATTGGCGGTACTGACCTTTCTGGCCAGCTGGAACGACTACCTGTGGCCCTTGATTGTCCTGCGCACCACGGAGAAATTCACGTTCCCGATCGGACTGGCCACACTGATCGGGCTGTACAAAATCGAGTACGGCATGATTCTGGCCGGTGCGTTCATCGCCACGCTACCCGTGGTCGTTATTTTCATAGCAGGCCGCAAGTCTCTTCTCACCAACGTAACCCTGGGGGCTGTCAAGGGCTGACAGCCGGGACCGGACATGACATGGCCGGCGCCCCGTCGCGTGTGCCGGTGCAACAGTGGCCGCACAGCTGAATGCGGACCCGGTCCGTTCAAAGATCAAGTCGCGTGCCAAAGCGGATGATGGTCCAAGCGGGATGCCGCGGCAGACGCGCCCCGGTGGTGAGGATGCGATGCCCCCTATGCCGCGGATGGAGCCCATCCCCGGACCCGATGCGGTTGTTCGGCTTCATGCCCCGACTGGATTACCGCGCCAAGCCACGAAGCCCGGGGCCCGTTTTGTCATGCGCTTGACCTTGATCGCCTTGTTGCTTGCGTGCCTGGGGATAGCGGCCTGCGCCGGCCCCGTGCAGAACCGGGCCATTCAGAAGACACATGCGGCCCTGGTCGTCGCCGGACCTGGCACAGCCACCGGCAGTCCGGACATGCTGGATGCATCGCCCAATCCGTCCATTCCCGATGGGCTTCGGCCTTGGCATCGCACACCGCCCGTTGCGGAACTGTCGGGCGGACGAGACGTACTCCGGTCCCGCGGACCGGTGCCCGACTACCCACTCCCCCTGTCTTGGAGCCCTGCCTCCGGACAGCGTGCCTGGGAATGGGCGGGGAACGGTTGTGACGCAGTCTCCACCGGGGATGATGGCTACGCGGGTTGGGATGTGTTCCGGAGCCTCTGCCTGTTTGCCGACACCAAGGTTGCCCAGGTCCCTGCCGAGGGTGCCTCCGGCTTTGGCCACGCCGGTCCTCAAGAGGTCGGACTCCGGAACCGCATTGCCGGCTGTGTCGGATTGGGTTGCCCGGAGTCCGCCCGCCCGAACGGTAAGCAGGGGAAACCCTTGGTTTGGACCATGGCCGTGCCAACAGGGATTTCGGGAGTGGCCGGCTGGCAGGCCACGGGGCGGTTTGTTTCAGTCAGCGCCGGATGGCACCACACCTGTGGCGTGCAGTCCGACAACACCGTCCAGTGCTGGGGTGGGGACTACTACGGCCAAGCGGCGTTGCCGATTGCACAATTCGTCGCCGTCAGTGCCGGAGGCGAACACACCTGCGGCGTGCGGATCGACGGCACTGTCCAGTGCTGGGGACGGAACACCGACGGTCAGGCAACGCCGCCGGGGGGACGATTCGTCGCCGTCAGCGCCGGGGAAGCCCACACCTGCGGCGTGCGGGCCGACAACACCGTCCAGTGCTGGGGTGGGAACCGCCACGGCCAAGCAGTGTCGCCGAGTGAACGATTCTTCTCCATCAGCGCCGGGGCATTCCACACCTGTGGCGTGCGGGTTGACAGCACCGTTCAGTGCTGGGGAGAGAATACCCACGGCCAAACGACACCACCGGCAGGAAGGTTCGTTGCCGTCAGCGCCGGAGGCGAACACACCTGCGGTGTACGGACCGAAGGCATGCTCCAGTGCTGGGGTGCGAACAGGACCGACGGGATGAGACCACCGCCAGCAGGAAGGTTCGTTTCTGTCAGCGCCGGATACCGCCACGCCTGCGGCGTACGGAGTGACAACACCGTCCAATGTTGGGGCAGGAACGATGATGGCCAGGCGATACCGCCGGGCGGTGAGTTCACGACTGTCAACACCGGGCATTACCACACCTGTGGCGTGCGGGCCGACGGCACGATCCAGTGCTGGGGTCACAACGGGAATGGCAAGGCGACACCGCCGAATGTTCCGGCAACCTCCGCATCGCCGGGTACCTCCTTCGCGTCCTTGCACACAGCGGCAGGGAACGGGGACACACTTGCTGTTGCGCGCCTGCTTGCGGACGGCGCGAATCCCAACGCGGTGGACAGAAACGGCGAAACGGCGCTGCACCACGCGGCGCGGCACGGGCATGCCCTGGTGGTCGACCGGCTGCTCGAACACGGAGCGGACCCGGACGTGATCAATGCCCGTCGGAGTACGCCGCTGCACCTTGCTGCATGGTTCGGCCATGAGCAGGTCGCGTCGCTGTTGTTGGCCCATGGCGCGGTGCCGAACATGGTGGACAGTTGGGGGGACACACCCTTGGACAACGCCGTCATACAGGGCCACGCCCGGGTGGCAAGGCTGTTCGAGCACGCTGCGGATCCGGCACTGCCGAACCAGATGTACATCTCCGTCAGTGCCGGAGGCAGCCACACCTGCGGCCTACGGACCGACAACACTGCCCGGTGCTGGGGGTGGAACAAGTATGGCCAGGCTGCGCCACCAGCCGGCCAGTTCACGACCATCAGCGCCGGGGGCGACCACACCTGCGGCCTACGGACCGACAACACCGTCCGGTGCTGGGGGTGGAACGAGTATGGTCAGGCCGCATCACCGGCCGGCCGGTTCACGACCGTTAGTGCCGGATACAACCACACCTGCGGCGTGCGGACCGACCATACCGTCCAATGCTGGGGTCGGAACCGTTCTTTGTGGGGCTATGCCGGCCAGGCGACGCCACCGGCCGGCAAGTTCACAACCGTCAGTGCCGGGGGCGGCCACACCTGCGGCATACGGACCGACAACACCGTCCGGTGCTGGGGTGCAAACGAGCATGGCCAGACGACGCCGCCGGTCGGCAAGTTCACGACCGTCAGTGCCGGATACAACCACACCTGCGGCATGCGGACCGACCATACCGTCCAGTGCTGGGGTGAGAACCTGTACGACCAGGCAGCCCCTCCGGGCGGACGGTTTGTCACCGTCAGCGCCGGGAGCAATCACACCTGTGGCGTGCGGATCGACCATACCGTCCAGTGCTGGGGGTTGGAGTTAATGCCACCGGGCCCGGACTTCGCGACTGTCAGCGCCGGTAGCGGCCACACCTGCGGTGTGCGGACCGACCATACCGTCCGGTGCTGGGGTGAGAACCTGAACGGCCAGGCAGCTCCTCCGGGTGGACGGTTCGTCGCCGTCAGCGCCGGGGACAGGCACACCTGTGGCGTGCGGACCGATGGCACCGTCCAGTGCTGGGGTTCGAATGAAGACTATTCTTGGGGCTATGCCGGGCAGGCAGCCCCTCCGGACGGACAGTTCGTCACCGTCAGCGCCGGGAGCAGCCATACCTGCGGCGTACGGATTGACGGCACGGTCCAATGCTGGGGGTGGAACGAGTTGGGCCAGGCTGCGCCACCGGGCGGCAGGTTCACGACCGTCAGCGCCGGGAGCAGCCACACCTGCGGGGTGCAGGCCGACGGCACGATCCAATGCTGGGGGTGGAACGAGTTGGGCCAGGCTGCGCCACCGGGCGGCAGGTTCACGACCGTCAGCCCCGGGGGCGGCCACACCTGCGGCGTACGCATCGACGGCACCCTGGCATGCTGGGGTGACAACAGTTACGGGTCCGGTCAGGCGACGCCGCCAATCGGACGGTTCATCGCGGTCAGCGCCGGAGGCAGCCACACCTGCGGCATACGGATCAACGGCACCCTGGCATGCTGGGGATGGAACGGGTTTGGCATGGCGACACCGCCGGACGGACGGTTTGTCGCCGTCAGCGCCGGACACAGCCACACCTGCGGCCTACGGATCGACGGCACCCTGACATGCTGGGGTGAGAACACTCACGGCCAGGCAACGCCGCCGGCCGGCCAGTTCACGACCGTGAGTGCAGGGCATAGCTACACCTGCGGTGTACGGCCTGACAATACCGTCGCATGCTGGGGGGCAAACGGACGGGGCGAGGCGTCGCCGCCGAATGCCGCAGGTGGTCCCGGGTCTTCGGAAAACCGGTTCGCGTCCCTTCGCACGGCAGATGCGCAGATGGCTGCACGCCTGATTGCGGACGACCGAGCCGGCAACCGTGGAACAGGGCCCCGCCCCCAAGGCAGTCGCATTCTGTTTCGACAGACCCGTAAGCAGGCTTTGGGTTCAATCCGGCCCGTTCGCTTACCGCCCGATGCTCCGGCCAGCGTGTTTTCCCAGCGCGGTGACGAGTTTCAGGCATCCGGCACAACGATCCTCTGCGCCCGCGGCTCCCCCAAACTTGAATGCGATTGCCCTGACCTCACCCTTGTCACACGGCAGGCCATCCCATTCACTGTGCTAACATTTCCAGCCGAACTCACTTGGCTTCAAACGCACATCAGAACCCCATGATCCGGACACCCGGGAGGTGTTGAGTTGCACGCTTTCGACTACGCTGCGCCGACCAGTCTCAACGAGGCCGTCGCCGTGCTTGCCTCGCAGAACGGCAATACCTCAATCCTGAGCGGCGGCACCGATTTGCTGGCCGCCATGAAGGACGGGAAGGGGAATCCTTCCGTCATCGTCGATGTCAAGAAGATTGACGAACTCAACGTCCTCGACCTGGACGACTCCGGCCTCACCATCGGCGCGGCCGTGCCCTGTCACATCCTGAACTCCAGCGAGCTGGTCCGGGACAACTACCCGGCCCTGCACGACTCCTCCTCGCTGATTGGCGGGACCCAGATCCAGGGGCGGGCCACCTTCGGCGGCAACCTCTGCAATGCCTCCCCGGCCGCCGATGCGATCCCCAACCTGATTGCCCACAAGGCCGTCGCCAACATCTTCGGCCCCAACGGCCCCCGTTCGGTGCCGGTCGAAGACTTCTGTACCGGTCCGGGCAGCACTGTCCTGGACGCCGGCGAGCTGCTGGTCAGCCTCTCGCTCCCGACGCCACCGGCCGGTTTCGGCGCCGGCTACCTGCGGTTCATTCCGCGCAACGAAATGGACATCGCCGTGGTCGGAGCCGGCGTGTCGGTGGTCCTGGACGGCGACACGATCGTCGAGGGACGCGTTTCCCTGGGCGCCGTGGCCCCGACACCCCTGTTTGTACAGGCATGCAGCGACGCCATGGCCGGCCAGGCCCTGTCGGAAGCCCTCATCACCGAGGTCGGACGCCTCGCCGAACAGGCCGCCAGGCCCATCAGCGACATGCGGGGCACCGTAGCCCAGCGCAAGCACCTGTCCAACGTGCTCACCCGACGCGCCATGCAAATCGCCGTCGACCGAGCCCGCAGCTGATTCCCGAGAACACCGCCTTAGTCCAAACCGCCCGAGTCCGGGCCCCGGAGGAGAACCGATTCTGTGAGCAAGAAAACTGTCGTCAACACCACCATCAACGGGGAGCCGAAGGCGTTCCTGTGCGAACCCCGGCAGACCGTTCTGGAAGTCCTGCGGGACACGCTCGAACTGACCGGCGCCAAGGAAGGCTGCGGCAACGGCAACTGCGGCGCCTGCAACATCATCCTGGACGGCGTGCTCGTCAATTCCTGCCTGGTGCTGGCCGTGGAGCTCGAGGGACGCGATGTCCTGACCATCGAGGGCGTGGCGGATACCTGGCCCGGCGAAGGCCTGCACCCCATCCAGGAGAAGTACCTCGAACACGCCGCTCTTCAGTGCGGCATTTGCACACCGGGCTTCATCGTCTCCTCGAAGGCCCTGTTGGATGAAAACCCGAACCCGTCCGAACACGAAATCCGCCTGTGGCTGGCCGGCAACCTCTGCCGCTGCACCGGCTACGACAAGATCGTCCGGGCGGTTCAGGATTCCGCTGACGTCCTCTCCGTCTGAAACCAGGAGCTAACACGATGGCCAGTGATGGGCAATTCAAGGTAATCGGATCGCGTCCGCTGCGCCCCGACGGCGTGGACAAGGTCACGGGCCGGGCGGTCTACGGCAACGACACGCAGATGTCGGGCATGCTCTACGGCGTGGTGCTGCGCAGCCCGCACGGCCACGCGCGCATCCGGAGCATCGACACTTCCAAGGCCAAGGCCCTGCCGGGTGTGCGCGCGGTGGTGACCGGCGCCGACCTGCCGCAGCTGGGCGACGTAATCGAGGAGTTGGGCGAAGGCGGCAGTGCCAACATGCGCTACGCCTCCAACAACGTATTGGCCGGCGACAAGGCGCTCTACGACGGCCACGCCGTCGCGGCGGTGGCCGCCGTGGACCTCGGCACCGCGGAGGACGCAGTCGCCTTGATTGAAGTGGACTACGAGGTCCTGCCGGCCGTCCGCACCGTCCAGGAGGCCATGGCCGACGGCGCGCCCATCCTGCATCCGGAACTGCGCACCGACGGCCTGGGCGAACAGGACGATGCCGAAACCAATGTCGCCGCCCACTTCCGGCACCAGCTGGGTGACATCGAAGAGGGCTTTGCGGAAGCGGACGTGGTCATCGAGCGGAAATTCGACACCGCCACCGTGCATCAGGGCTACATCGAGCCCCACGCGTCCACGGCCCAGTGGAACCAGGACGGACAGCTGACGGTCTGGACCAGCACCCAGGGCGCCTTCGCGGCCCGCGGCCAGCTGGCCAGCATCCTGGACAAGCCGGTCGCGGAAATCACGGTCGTGCCGACCGAGATTGGCGGCGGCTTCGGCGGCAAGATCCCGGTTTATGTCGAGCCGGTGGCCGCCATCCTGTCCCGCGAGGCCGGCCACAAGCCGGTCAAGGTCTGCATGTCGCGCACCGACGTCATCAAGGCCACGGGCCCGACATCCGGTTCCCACATCAAGGTCAAGATGGGTGCCACCACAGATGGCCACATCACCGCGGCCGAGGTTTCCATGGCCTACGAGGCAGGCGGCTATCCAGGTTCCCCGGTCCCGTCCGGTTCGCTCGTGATCCTGGCCCCCTACAAGATTCCCCACGTCACGCTGGACGGCTACGACGTGCTCGTCAACAAGCCCAAGGCCTCCCCCTACCGGGCTCCCGGCGGCACCAACGCGGCCTTCGCCTCCGAGACCGTCGTGGACGAACTGGCGCGGGCCGTCAACATGTGTCCGCTGGAGTTCCGCCTGCTCAACGCAGTGGAGGAGGGCGACCGACAGGTCAACGGCCTGCCCCACGGACGCGTGGGCCTGAAGGAAACCCTGGAGATGGCCATCGACCATCCGCACTTCGCCACGCCGCTGGAAGGCGCCAACCGGGGCCGCGGGGTCGCGGCCGGGTACTGGATGAACTGGGGCGGCAAGTCCAGCGCCTCGGCCCACGTCAACGGCGACGGCTCCATTAACCTGATGGAAGGCTCGACCGATATTGGCGGTACGCGTGCCTCCATCGCCATGCAGTTGGCCGAAACCCTGGAGATTCCCTACGAGCAGATCAACACCCGCGTGGCCGACACCGGCGCGGTGGGCTACACCGACCTGACCGGCGGCAGCCGCACCACCGCCGTCACCGGCATGGCCGTCCACGAACTGGGCGTGGTGCTCAAGGAGGAAATGACGCGCCGGGCCGCGGACCTGATGGAAGTGGACGTCTCCGAAGTGTCCTACCGCGACGGCGTCTTCTCCCACAACGGCACGTCGATGCCCTTCAACGAGGTGGCCCAAAAGGCCGATGCCGCCGGCGAACCGATTGTCGGCACGGCCTCCGTGGCCCCACCCGAGTGGGGTGCCGCCTTCGGCGTCCACATCGTGGACATCGAGGTGGATCCCGACACGGGCAAGGTGGACATCCTGCGCTACACCGCCTTGCAGAATGTGGGCAAGGCGATCCATCCCAGCTATGTCGAGGGCCAGATCCAGGGCGGCGTCGCCCAGGGCATCGGCTGGGCGCTCAACGAGGAGTACATCTACTCGGAGGACGGGCAGCTGCTCAACGCCAGCCTGCTGGACTATCGCATGCCCACGGCGCTTGACCTGCCAATGATTGAAACGGTACTGGTGGAGGTCCCCTGGCCGGACCACCCCTACGGCGTGCGCGGCTGCGGCGAGACCCCGATTGTCCCGCCGGCCGGCGCGTTGGCCGCGGCCCTGCACGATGCGCTCGGCATCCGGCCCACCGAACTGCCGATGTCACCGGGCAAGGTTCTGGAACTCCAGAACGGCGGCGCCTGAACCAATCATCCTCACCGGACCGGCTTCGTGCAGGGGCCGGTCCGGCACTGGGGACACTGCCCATGCCCAGCGTCTGGATTCCGCCCCTGATGCGCTCCCTGAGTGGGGGCCGGGAAAATCTGGACGTACCCGGCACGACGATCCGCGAGGTCCTCGACAACCTTGAGGCGGAGTGCCCCGGCATCCGCGCGCGTCTGTTCGATGGGGACCGCGTACGGCCAGGCATCGCCATCGCCGTGGACGGGATCATCAAGACCAAGAAACTGGGCAGCGAAGTCTCGCCGGACAGCGAAATCCACTTTGTTCCGGCCATCAGCGGCGGCAGCCCCGGTTGATGCCGCTCGCGGGTTCGCGCCGCGCCAGTTGCACAGTCCCGGGTTTCAGCCGGGATCCATTGGTATAATCCCGCTTTCCAGCCCTCGTAGCTCAGTTGGATAGAGCACCGGCCTCCGGAGCCGGGAGCACAGGTTCGAGTCCTGTCGAGGGTATTCCCGCCTGCGGGATGCCCGTGGCTTGGCCTCACGGCCGAGACGGGATGCTTGATCGCGGGCAGGTTCCCTCTTTTCACAGGTTGTCAGCCAAGGAGCCGAGCAACGCCATGTCCGAACATATCCAGAATCGATTAAGCCGGCGCAGCTTCCTGCGCATGACCGCGGTGGCTGGCGGCCTCGGTTTGGCCGCGGCCTGTGCCGCCCCCGGCGCCCCGGCCGCGACCGGCGACGACGCCATGCCCTCCGGCGAGATGGTGGACCTGCGCCTGTCCGCCTGGGCCGATGTGCAGGATGCCGTGGTCTACGACAACATGGTCAACGCCTTCATGGCGGCCAACGACGACCTCAACGTCACCGTGGAGCAGTATCCCGGCGGCTACTACCAGAAAATCCAAGCCAACTTCGCCGGCAACACCTCTGCCGATATCCTCTACTACCAGGGCTGGCAGTTCCAGTCCTATGCCGAGAACGGCGTCCTGGCAGCCCTGGACGACTTCATTGCCGCCACGGATTCCGGTGCCAAGTTCCCGCGCAACGAAAACTACGACAGCATGACCCAATGGGACGGGTCCACCTACATGACCCCAACCGACACGGGGCCGCTGGTCATCTACTACAACAAGGACATCTTCGATGCCAAGGGCGTGGCCTACCCGGCCGCCGGCTGGACATGGGATGAGTTCAAGTCCACCATCGAAACACTGTCGTACGAAGAGGGCGACTCCAAGACCTACGGCTGGGCCCAGGCCGCCGGCTGGAACGGCAGCTACGGCCGCTGTGCCAACTTCATGCGCCGCAACGGCCACGTGGAGTGGGACACAATCGTCGAACCCACGGAGGCCCGATGGGACCACGAGGACGTGATCTCGGGACTGCAGTTCGTGGTCTACGACACCATCGCCAACGGCTGGTCGCCGGGACCGGACGTGATCGCGGGCGGCGGCGTCGGCGTGGACACCGGACGCGTGGCCATGGTGCTGGAAGGTCCCTGGTTCATGCCTCGCCTGTTTGGCGAACTGGCCACGACCGAGGAAGGCATCAACTTCGATGTCGCGTTGGCCCCGGTTGGCGTCGACGACACCAACTACACCTTCGGCCATGTGCACGGCCACTGCATCACATCCCCGTCCGAACACAAGGACGAAGCCTGGCGCGTGGTCGACTTCATCCTCAGCGATGAAGGACAGGAGATCGTCGCCAACGGCGGCCGCCTGTGCGGCACGCCGCGCAACATCGAGAACCTGTGGGCTCCGATCGCCAGCGAGAAGTACAACTTCGAGAATACCGGCGCCTTTGTGAATTCCATGGCGGAAGGGGCCACCCCGGTGGTCTTCGGCGAAGGCTCCGAACTGCACGCCTACGGCGGCGCGGCGATCACCTCGTTGTGGGACAAGCTGCTGGGTCTGCAGGAGACTGCGGACACGGCCGTGCCAACTGCCAACGAGGAGATTCAGGGAGCACTGGATCGGTATCACGCCGAACGCGCCTAAGCAACACGAACTTCAGGGCTGTGCACCCGCGGGTGCACAGCCCGACCGGTCCCGGCCCGTGTGTCCGGGGACGGGGTGTCCGACATCCTGTAGCAGATACCGCCGACCAGACCCAATCCGCTTGCCTGCAATTGCCACCGCGCCATGACGGCCTCCCAACGCCGCGACCTACGCGACGGCATCCTGTTCACGCTGCCCTTCGTGCTGGGCGCCCTGCTCCTGTGGGTGGGGCCGATGCTCTATTCCTTGGTTTTGGTCGTGCTGGACTGGAACCTGATTACCCGGCCCGAATACGTCGGCATGAAGAACCTGTCCAAGCTGGTGGACGGCCGGGATCCCCTGTTCTACAAGTCGCTCTACAACACCTTCTACTTCACCTTCTTCAGCGTGCCCCTGCAGCTTCTGGCCGCCTTCGGCCTGGCCCTGCTGCTAAACCAGCCCATGAAGGGCCTGGGCATCTACCGCACTATCTTCTACATCCCCTCCATCACGCCGGCGGTGGCCTTCGCGGTGGTCTGGATCCAGATCCTCAACCCGGAGTGGGGCATTCTCAACCAAATCCTGGGATGGTTCGGGGTGGAGCCCATCAAGTGGCTCTTTGATCCCGCCTTCACGCGTCCGGCCTTCGTCCTGATGAGCCTGTGGCTGGTTGGACCGCAGATGATCATCTTCCTGGCCGGCCTGCAAAGCGTGTCCCCGGAACTGAAGGACGCGGCCCAGATCGACGGCGCCAACACCTGGCAAAGCTTCCTGCACGTGACCATCCCGGCCATTTCGCCGATCTTCTTCTTCAACCTGGTGATCGGCGTCATCGGCAGCTTCCAGGTCTTCACCAACGCCTTCATCATGACCCGGGGCGGACCCCAGGACTCCACCCTGTTCATGGTGCTGCACATCTACCGCAACGCCTTTGAGTGGTTCGACATGGGCTACGCGGCCACCCTGGCCTGGGTCCTGTTCATCATTATCATGATCTTCACGGTGATCCAGTTCCGCTTCGCCCGCACCTGGGTCTACTACGAAAGCGAACAGAGCGGCTGACTTCACCATGCGCACCGCCCGTTTTGCCAACCTGCCCTGGCACATCATCTGCTGGGTGCTGGGGATCTCCTTCCTGCTGCCGCTGGTCTGGATGTTTTCGACGGCGCTCAAACCGCCGGGACTGGTCTTCGAAACCCCGATCCGGTGGATCCCGGAGAATCCGCGCTGGTACAACTATCCCCAAGTGTTCGAGAAGCTGCCCCTCTTCTCCCGGTTCTTCGTCAACACCTTTTATGTAACCCTGATGGGAGCCTCCGGTTGCGTGCTGAGTTCGCTGCTGGTCGGGTTCGGCCTGTCGCGCATCAACTGGCCGGGGCGCAACGCCGTGTTCGGGATGCTGATTGCCACCCTCATGCTGCCGGGGGTCGTAACCATCATTCCGCTGTACATCATCTTTCGCTACGCGCAGCTGGTGGGCACGTTCTATCCCCTGTGGATTCCCGCCTGGTTCGGGTACGCCTTCTACATCTTCCTGATGAGGCAGTACATGATGACGCTGCCGCGGGAACTGGACGAGGCGGCCCGCATGGACGGCGCGGCCAACTTCCGCATTCTCTGGCAGATCATCACGCCCCTGTGCAGTCCGGCGATTGCCACGATTGCGATCTTCGCCTTTCTGCAGCACTACAACGACTTTCTCGGGCCGCTGCTGTACATCTCGGCCAATGAAATGTTCACCCTGCAGCTGGGCCTGCTCTGGTTCCAGGGCCGCTTCGGCAACTTCTGGCACCTGGTCATGGCAGCCTCGGTCATGACCATCGTGCCGGTGCTGGTACTATTCTTCACGGCCCAGAAACGCTTCGTTCAGGGCATTCAGCTGACCGGCCTGGCCGGACGGTGAAGGTCGGCACCCGCGCCGTTATATGATTCCTATTCCTCGCCAACCCCTTGAGTAAGGATTGCCAACATGGCTGTTGCACCCATGGTCGAAACGGATGTCCGCCTACTTTCGGACGAGCAAGTCGCCTTCTATCACGAGAACGGATACCTGGTGGTCGAGGATGTACTTTCGACCGAAGAATTGCAGGCCCTACGCGACGAGACAGCCCAGATCTGCCGCGGCGAGCGCGGGCTGGTGCAGGGTCTGCCCGATTTTGATCCGTCCGAGAGCGATGAGGACATCATCGCACGCACAATTTGCGTCCACTTTCCCCACAAGATTTCCGACGTCATGCTGGACGCGGTCACCCAGCCCGGCATCGTTGAGGGACTGACCCAATTAATCGGACCCAACGTCAAGTGCATGCAGTCCATGCTCTTCATCAAGAGCGCGGGCAAGCCGGGCCAGGCCTGGCACCAGGACGAGGCGTTCATTCCCACCCGCGACTGTTCGCTAACCGCCGCTTGGATGGCCTTGGAGGACGCCACGCCGGAAAACGGTTGCCTGTGGACCATACCGGGTTCCCATCGACTTCGAACCCTTTGGCCATTCCGGGACCATGACGACGAGCGCTACGACTGCGCGCAGGAGTCCTTCGACTTTCCGTTCACGGACGATGACGGGGTCATGGTGCCGGCCAAGGCTGGTTCGGTCGTCTTCTTCAACGGCTATCTGCTACATCGGTCCCTGCCCAATTATGCGGAGACGGGATTCCGCCGGGCCTTGGTCAACCACTACATGAGCGCAGAGTCGCTGCTGCCCTGGCACCTGCCCGAACCCGGCACCAGCATGGCCATGGCGGACATTCGGGACATCGTCATGGTGGCGGGAACCGATCCGTACGCCTACAAAGGCATCCAGACCGATCGGTTTGCCCACATCCGTCCGGACAAGGAAGGCGGCTGCCAGTGGCCGACCAAGGCCGAGGCGGAGGCCGAGATGAATGGAGCCATGGGCAGTTCGGCACCGGCCATGGGCTGACCTCAGACGAATGCCTCGGGGCCTCGGTTCCAGGTGTCAAGCACGTTCTCCATCTGCAACGGACCGCGGGCGGCCTTCACCTGCGACCTTGGCTCCTTCCTGCTCGGACTCGACCCTGGACGCCACGAACATCCCGTGGTTGTTCGCGAGGCGGCAATTGGTACAGGCGGTAATCGGCATGCCGCGTCACCGTGCACCTTCAGACCCGAGGCGTCGTGTGGTCAAGCCTGGCGATCTCATTCCGGAGATCAGGGAACGGTTGCGCCAAGCGCGTTATGGCGGCAGTGCGCACCACAAACGCCACCCGGCAGATTACGGTTTCAACCCACCTGTAGCCCCACGCCCCCAAAAGAGCGTGTGAGACCCCAAGGGATATCCTTCCATCAAACGGAAGGCAGCTTGCAGCTTGTTCAAATCCGGCATCGGACGGGGTCTAGTCAGTCGTAAACTCAACGACAAAGGACTGCCTGTGTACGTGTGGGCAGTCGACGAGAACAAGCAGGTGGTGTACGAAGCCAAACCGGGTGAGGACGGGCAGACGTATCACGGCTACATGCTTTCCGGGGACGATCCCCAAGCGCGCCACATACTGCACGAGTGGAAGATCCGAGAGGGAACTTCCGATGAGTGACATGCACATCAAGATTTCACGGTCCACCTTCGAGGATGGTCCAGTACTGGAATGTGCTGCGTTCGGCCGGTTGGAAGTGTCAGTGGCCGGCAGGCTGTTGACGCTGTTTCGCGACCGGGATGAAGGCAGTGCCGGCTTGCACTTGTCCACGGGACCGTTGGTATCGGGCTACCACTTGGCAGAGTGGTTTGCAACCCATTGGTGGCGAATGCGTTGGGAACCGGGCGGCAAGTATGTGAACAGTTCAACGTACACGTGGGACCTTTCGCACAGAATGTCCAGTGTCGGCGAGGGATACATTTGGCCCAACATCACATTTAACTGCGATGGACACTTGTGCGAAGTGTCATCATCCAAAACCGAAGACCCATATACCCCGATTGAGTACTTGGGTTCGGATACAACCCACGTGCCTGCAAGGATCTGGGAAGAGGCCGTTGATCATTTTGTGACAGACGTGTTGTCGTTGCTGGGCACAGCCCAACTGCACGATACCGAACTGTACGCGATTTGGCACGAGTTGGGCGAAGAGCGAAGCGACGCGGCGTTGACGGCATTTCGGCGCACCGAGGCCCTGCTTGGGTTCGATGTCGACGAAGGCAGCGAAGCGCACATCGAAGCCGTTCTCGGTGATGCCGAGGAACTGGGTACCGACGCCGTCAACGAACTGGCCACCGGCGCGGGCGGGGATCGAACCTCTGCTGCGGACATCCGGAACCTGTCCGAAACGGCGGGTTTCGCTGCCAACCCTGAGGACGGCGTCTCGTTCTCGCCGAGCGACCTTCCGGATGTCTCGCAGTGGGGTCGGGTCGCTGCGTGGCGCATTGGCAAACAGCTTGCCCGTTTTGTACGCAACCAGACCGGTTTGCCCGATGGTCCCGTAAACAATCAAGTGTTGGCCGGTCTTGCCGGCACATCCCGCTGCGCGGTCGAAAACTGCCAAACTTCGGGGCCAATCACATGGGTCTTCGCACCCGGGAAGACGCAAGGTCGAATCGTGTTGCGGAGCAGCTGGCTCTCCAATCGTCGGTTTGACATGGCAAGGATCGTTGGTGATCGGGTGTTCAGTATGGCCAACTGCGTATCGGCCGAACCACTGTCGCCTGCTACTTCCTCCTACAGCTACCGGCAGAAGGCGCAGAGATCGTTCGCAGCCGAACTCCTGTGTCCATGGCACGCGATCGAAGACGATTTCGAAGCAGGTTTCGACGATGCAGACATCGAGCGCGTCGCGGCACAGTTTCAAGTGTCTGAACGAGTGGTCGAAAACGTGCTGGACAACAACCGGATGGATGGTTGAAACTGCCTCGGTGATGTGCCAATCGCTTATGCCAACCAGGCAGGTTGATTGACTTTACCTTGCCCTGGCACAGGTGTGCCTTATCACGCCCGTCCTTCGCAGGAGCCCAAACCACTGCGGGAACCTGAAGTCCGAACTGACCTGTGTGGGTCGTGGACGAGTTCGCGTGGTGTGGTACGCAAGGACCGAAGGGTCCATGCAATGCACGAAGTGCAGCCACGACATTCCGGTGGGAGCGGCCTGCCTGTCGTAGTTGCCATGGGATTTGCCGGCAGGCATCCATTGCCCCGCCCACCGGAACTTCCACATCGGCTGCTTTGAGTGGGACGCGGGCTGACCACCTCTCCCCCGTTGCATGGTCACAGTGCGGCCGCGACTTGGGCAGCAAGGGCGATGAATGGCCGCCGTGCGAGCGCCACCGCCCCCATTCCCACGCCTAATTGAATCAGCGCCGGTTCGGTTGACCTGCCCGATCCTGCTACCATTGCGCGGAGTCTGAACCGTTTGGGCCTACAGGCAGACATCGAAGCACATTGACATCGGCCTCCCGGTTCGGGCCATCCAGTAAGACACCAATCAGGAATCCGGCCTCATCCCAAGCGAAACCGCGTGGCAACGGCTGACGTGGCAACGGTACGGACGGGCCCGAAACTACCCGTATATGGCCGTCTGGCGTAAACGCGGAACCGGCCTGCAAGTCTGCACCCAAGCCTCTGCCACGCAACATCTGCTCTTCATCAAGGCTGCCACAGGCATACTGGCATCCATTCGGTTCCCGGCTTCCACCCACTGCGGCCCAATGCCGCCCACAACAGCATGTACAGCGACCACCAACTGATTGAGATGGCCGGACAGCAGCCGGCTCCGTTCCTGTGGTTGCTGGATCAGTTCCATCGTCGGGACAACCGCCTGACCCCCGATGCCATGCGGGCCATCGCCTCCGGTCTGCGCATGCCGTTGGCGGACGTCTACGGGACCGCCACCTTCTACCACCACCTGACCTTGGGCAACGGGGACCGAACCGCTCCCCGGGTGTGCACCGGTCCGGTGTGTCGCCTGCGAGGCAGCGAGCAGTGGCTGGCCGACTGCACCGATGCCCACGCCATGGCCTGCGCAGGCCGCTGCGACGTTCCGGTTCCGGTTCTCCAAGGAGACTCCACCCATCGATTGACAGGCAGCATCTTGGAACCGGCAGCCAAGGGTCCCCTGCCGGTACCCAATCCGGGCGGATTGCCGGAATGCATCTTCGAACACATTCGCCAGCCATGTCAGGCAACCCATAACGGGTATGTCTCCTGCGACGGCTTCCAGGCCCTGGAAAAGGCCTTGAACACCGGCCCCGACCGGTTGCTGCAAACCTTGGACGACAGCGGTTTGGCCGGTAGGGGTGGCGCCGGCTTCCCCACAGGCCGGAAATGGCGGTCCGTGCGGGAGGCACCGGGTTCACCCAAGACCATCGTCTGCAACGCCGATGAAGGTGAACCCGGATGCTTCAAGGACCGGGCCATCCTCGAATACGACCCCTACGCGGTGTTGGAGGGCATGATCCTGGCCGCCTTCGCCGCGGGGGCCGAATTGGGATTCATCTATCTGCGGTACGAGTACCCGGAACTCCAGACACAACTGGAGGAGGCCTTGACGGCCTGCCGCACTGCCGGCCTGCTGGGCCCGGCAAACAGGATCGGTTCGGACTTCGACATCCATATCCGCCGGGGTGCCGGCGCGTATGTCTGTGGTGAGGAGGGCTCCCTCCTGAACAGCCTGGAAGGGAAGCACCCGTTTCCCCGCAACCGCCCACCGTTCCCGGTGACTCACGGCTACTTGCAGAAGCCCACCGTCGTCAACAACGTCGAAACCCTGGCGGCCGTACCCCACATCCTGCGGCATGGGGCCGAATGGTACCGGGACTTGGGACGTGGCGAGCTTGCCGGCACCAAGGTGATCAGCGTCTCGGGCGATGTGCAGCGGCCCGGCAACTACGAGGTGCCCTTCGGCTTTCCCCTGTCCGAACTCCTGTACGAATGGGCTGGAGGCCCACCTTCCGGAAGCACTTTCCAGGCGGCGAGCATGGCGGGGCTGTCCGGTGGTTTCCTGTCTGCAAACGACTTCGATGTCACATTGGACGAACCTTCGCTGCGAAGCCGCAATTCGATGCTGGGGGCTGCCGGCATCATCGTGTACGATGACACGCGCGACATGGTGGACGAGACCCGCGTCGCCATCGAGTTCTTTGCCGAAGAATCCTGCGGCAAGTGTTTCCCCTGTCGCATCGGCTCCCGGCGCCTCCGCGAACGGCTGGATGCCGTCGGCCCAGACACCGACCGCGGCGAATGGCTGGACGAAGTCAACGACCTGGGCCTCGTGATGCGCAACCTGAGTGCCTGCGGCCTGGGTGTGGCTGCGTCGTTTGTCAGCGATTCCCTGGTGCGGAACTTCCCGGACCAGTTGGAACAACGTTTCGAGGCTTCAGAATGACGTCACCTCCCGCAGCCGGCACGTTTATGTTGGACGGCCGGCAGGTTGAGTTCCGCGAGGGCGAGTCGGTGCTGGCGGCCGCCAGACGACACGGCATCGACATCCCGTCCCTGTGCTACGACGATCGCCTGGAGGCATTCGGCGGGTGCCGCCTGTGTGCGGTCTCCGTCAAGGGCGTCAACGGCTTTCCAGCCTCCTGCACCACCCAGGCCCAGCCCGACATGGAGGTCGAGACCCGTACGCCTGAACTCGACGACCTGCGACGCACCCTGCTTGCCATGGTGGTATCCGAGAACGGCAGCGAACACCTGGCCGTCGATCCCTTGCGGGGCCTGGCCTCGCAGGAGCTGCAGGAGGCCGTCACCGAACTGAAACCGGATCTGGACCGCTTCAAGGGCGCCACCTCGGGAAGCTCGCGTCCCGACGACGCGAATCCCTTTATCCTGCGGGACTATGATCTGTGCATCTCCTGCTACCGCTGCGTCAGGGTCTGCGCCGAACAGGAGGGGGACTACGCCATCACCGTGGCCGGCCGCGGCTTTGGCACACAAATTTCGGTGGAGTTCAACGGGCATCTGCGCGATTCCAGCTGCACCTTCTGCGGCCAGTGCGTGCAGACCTGCCCGACCGGTGCCTTGGCGGACCGCAAGGCGATGAGATTCGCCCAAACCGAGGATCCCATAGAATCGCCCAGCAAAAAGGGAAGACGAACATGACAGCGGCATTCGAAAAGACGCGGACCATCTGCGGGTATTGCGGTGTCGGATGCACCGTGGACGTGTTGACCAGGGACAATCGCATTGTCGGCATCCAGCCGGCCATGGACGGACCCGCCAACGAGGGTGCCCTGTGCGTCAAGGGGCAATTCGCCTACGACTACGTCCATCACCCGGACCGCCTCCGGCATCCGATGGTCCGGAATGCCGACGGCGTGCTGGAACGCGCCACCTGGCAGCAGGCCCTGCGGAAGGCGGCGGCGGGGTTCATGCAGTCCGCGGAACGGCACGGCCGCCACGCGGTCTACGGCATTGCCTCCGGCCGCACGCCCACCGAGGCCGACTACATGATGCAGCGCTTCATGCGCGCGGGGTTCGGCACCCACTTCATCGACAACTGCAGCCGGGCCTGACACTCCCCCACAGTCGCCGGTCTGGCGGCAACCTTGGGAAGAGGCGCCATGTCCAACCCCTTGTCGGACATGGAGCTCCCCGATGTGGCGTTCTGCATCGGCACCAACATGACGGAGGCCCACCCGGTCGCGGCCACCCGTCTCAAGAAGGCACTGGCTCGTGGCTCCAGGCTGATCGTCGCGGACCCGCGGCGCATCCACCTGGCGACGCTGGCCGACCTCTACCTGCCCCTGCGGGTCGGCACCGACGTGGCTCTCCTCCAGGGCATGGCCCACGTGATCGTGCGCGACGGGTTGATGAACGACCACTTCATGGCAACCCGGACCCAGCACATCGAACCCTATCTGGAACACATCGCCAGGTTCACGCCGGAATGGGCGGAATCGATTTGCGAGGTGCCGGCCGCGGACATCGCAAAGGCGGCGCACTGGTACGCGGAGGCCGACCAGGGCGCCATCTACTACACGCTCGGCATCACCGAACACATTTGCGGCGTGGACAACGTCCAGTGCCTCTGCAACCTGGCGTTGCTGACGGGTCAAATCGGCCGTCCCGGCACGGGCCTGAACCCCATGCGCGGCCAGAACAACATCCAGGGCGCGGGGGACAGCGGCGCCATCCCCGATCAGTATCCGGGATTCCAGGCGGTCGTCGAGCCCGACCACCGACGGAAGTTCAGCAAGGCCTATGGCCGCGAGATGGATGCCACCAAGGGCATCACCAAGGTCACCGCCATGGAAGAGGCGGGCCGGGACATCTTCGCCATGTTGATCGACGGGGAGAACTCGGTGGTGTCGGACCCGAACCAGCAACATACGCGCGAAGCCATCGAGTCCCTCGAACACCTGGTTGTCATCGACATCTTTCTCTCGGAGACCGCGGAGATGGCGGACGTGGTATTCCCCGCCACGGCCTGGGCCGAAACCGACGGCACCTTCACCAATACGGAACGGCGCATCCAGCGGGTACGCCAAGCCGTCACACCGGCCGGCGAGGCCCGGCCGGACTGGTGGATCATCAGCCGCATCGCGCAGCACATGGGCCTGCGGAACTTCGACTTCAACCACCCGCGGGAAGTCTTCAACGAGATGTGCAGCCTGTCGACGACGTACGCCGGCGTCGACTGGGACCTTGCGGCCACCGGCCGCTACCACTGGCCCGTTCCCTACCGCGGACATCCGGGCACGCCCCGGCTGCATGAGGAATCCTTCCCCATCGGCCGCGGGAAGTTCAGCCTGATCGAGTATCGGGATCCGGCGGAAACCGTCGATGAAACCTACCCCATCTGGCTGACCACGGGGCGCCGGCTGGCCACGTACCACACGAATACCCAGACCGGACGCGCCGGCGGCATGGATTACCTGGCCGCGGAGGAAGCCCTGGAAGTCAACCCAAGGGACCTGGAGGCCTGGAACCTGCAGGACGGCGAAACCGTCTGGCTGTCCAGCCGTCGGGGCCGCATTGCCATCAAGGTGGCGGGCTCCAAGCGGTCGCCCATGGGCACGGTCTTCTCCAGTTTCAGTTTCAGCGACACGCCCATCAACACCCTGACCGGCTCCGGCTACGACCCCGTCACGCACACGGCCGAATTGAAGGTGTGCACGGTGAGGATTGACAAGATGGCCATGGCCAACGGACTCGAGGTTTGAGGCCCGTGTCTTCCGTAAACAGGGTCGGATCCCGCGTTAAGGCGCGGGTGCAGGCCCACCAGGGTTCGGCCGTCCGGTGGAAGCAGGACACATTGGTGGCCGAGGAACCGATGGAAATCCGGCTGCTGGCACGGGAGGAACAGCAAACTGTTGCCGTTACCATGCGCACGCCGGGCAACGACTTTGAACTGGCACTGGGCTTCCTGCACGGGGAAGGGGTCCTGTCCGGCCTCGACGAAGTGAGCCACGTTTCCTACTGCCTGGACCGGGACATTGAGGAGGATCAGCGGTACAACATCGTCAGCGTCAACCTTGTCGGTCGCCAACTGCCGGAACTGGACCGGCTGGAACGCAGCTTCTTCACCACCAGTGCCTGCGGGGTGTGCGGCAAGGCTTCATTGGACGCCTTGGAAATCCAGGGCTGCGAGGGGTTCCCAAGGCCGCAGCCCAACCTGGACCCGGCCGTTGTCAAGCGATTGCCCGGGGTCCTTGCGGAAGCCCAGGGCTTGTTTCAGAAGACCGGGGGCCTGCATGCGGCCGGACTGTTCGATACGGAGGGCACGCTCCTGGCCGTAAGGGAGGATGTCGGCAGGCACAACGCCGTCGACAAGATTGCCGGCTGGATGCTGAAGGCCCGCCTGCCGGCTCCTGAAAACCGGGTGTTGCTGGTCAGCGGCCGGGCCAGTTTCGAAATAATGCAGAAGGCCCTGGCGGCCGGAATCCCTACGGTGTGCGCCATCTCGGCTCCCAGCCACTTGGCGGTGGACGTGGCCGGACGCTTCGGGATGACGCTGATTGGGTTCCTGCGGGACAATAGGTTCAACGTTTATGCGGGGCACGGGAGGTTTTGAGCCTCCCAAAATCCATGGTGCAAGAGTTTCCAGGCTGGCACTACAGTTGTACTTGAGTTGGAGACACTATCCGCGGTAAGGGCCGCACAGGGCCTCCTACTTGCGGCGGCGATGCCAGTTTGACCCAAGCCAGAACCCTCTGCGCGCGCAGCACTGTGTGCCACAGTAGCTATCGGCTTGACCGCCTCGAAAGTGTTTTCAAAAGTGCCAGGGTCTCCAGGTGGCAGCCCCACGGCACGGTTACCCCAGCAGGTTGCCCGCGCCTGTATCCGCCCCGACCGGTACTGCGGCCGAACCACCGAACCCAGCGCACAACCGCTCGGTGACCGCCGCGTGGCCCTGAGCCAATGCGTTGTCCAGAGGGGTGTCGCCCCAACGGTCCACGGCTTGGACATCGGCACCGTGCGCGAGCAGGAGCGATGCCGCCTCGACATGTCCGAACCAAACGGCAAGGTGCAACGGCGTGCTTCGGTCCAAATTGACTGCATTCGGGGCCGCACCATGCTCCAGCAACAGTAACGCCACCTGCACATGCCCATGTCGAGCCGCATGGTGCAGCGGTGTGTTGGCGTCGCGGTCTGCACCGTGAGGGTCCAAACCCCACGCTAGCAGATGGGCCACGATCCCCGTGTCCCCGGCCGCCGACGCAGCATGCAAGGACGGGACCGATGCAGCCACCTTCCACAATCTTACGGTGTCGTCCCAACCGGCGCTGGCCAGGATGTGTCCATCCGGGCCGAAAGCCACACTCTGAACTCCCTCCGTGTAGCCTGTCAGAGCATGCCGCAGGGCACCCGTGGCTGCATCCCACAGGTGCAAGGTATCGTCCTCACTGCCACTGGCCAAGGTCCATCCATCCGGACTAAAGGCCAGGCTCCGGACCCGGGCCGTATGGCCTGCCAAGACATGCCGCAAGGTTCCTGTACCTGCCTCCCACAGGCGGATGACATCATCCTCTCCACCACTGGCCAAGGTCTGCCCGTCCGGGCTGAAAGCCACGCTATAGACCTCATCCGTGTGGCCTGCCAAGGTATGTAGCAGGGCACCTGTAGCCGTCTCCCACAGGCGCACGGTGCCGTCCAGGCTGCCACTAGCCAAAGCCTGCCCGTCCGGACTAAAGGCCACACCGTGGACTCCGTCCGTATGCACTTCCACGGTGCGCGACTGGGTACCCGTGGCTGTCTTCCACAGGCGCACGGTACCATCCAGGCTACCGCTGGCCAGGGTCCGCCCGTCCGCACTGAACGCCACGCTGCGGACCGAACCCGCATGACCCTCCAGGGTGCGGATGTGTCGGACGATGCCCGCAGTCGCCTCCCACAGACGCACGGTGCCGTCATCACCGCCGCTGGCCAGGGTCCGCCCGTCCGCACTGAACGCCACGCTGCGGACCGAACCCGCATGACCCTCCAGGGTGTGGATGTGTCGGACAGTGCCCGCAGTCGCCTCCCACAGACGCACGGTACCGTCATCACCGCCGCTGGCCAGGGTCCGCCCGTCCGGGCTAAACACTACGCTGCGAACCCGGTCCGCGTGGCCCTCCAGAATGTGCAGGACGGTGCCCGCGGTGTGCAGTCGGGAGGCGAGTGCCGCGTGGTCCCGGTTTATGGCGTGGTCAAGTGGGGTGTCGCCCCGGCTATCCACGGCCGTGGCATCGGCTCCGTGCTCCAGCAGGAGTACCGCGGTCCTGGCATGCCCAAACCAGGCGGCGAGGTGTAGCGGTGTACTCCGCTCCGTGTTGACCGCATTGGGGACGGCACCGTGTTCCAGCAACAGCAACGCCGTTCCCGCCTGTCCGCGCCGCGCCGCGTGATGCAGGGCTGTGTCGCCGTTGGGATCCACGCCGTTGGGGTCCGTCCCCGCCGCCAGCAGGCGGGCCACGAGCTTCGTGTCCCCGTCCGCTGACGCGTCGTGTAGGGCTGTGTCGCCATTGAAATCCTCACCGTCGGGATCCGTTGCCGCCATCAGGCGGGGTACGGGTTCCGTGTCCCCGTCCGCCGCGTCGAGCAGGGACGGCGCCAATGCATCCCCTTGCCACAAGTGCACCGCACCGCCTTGAAGGCTGCTGGCCAGGGTTCGTCCGTCCGGGCTGAACGCCAAACCGAGGACAAATTCCGGGACATCCAGGGTATGCAGCAAGGACCCCGTGTCCGTCTCCCACAAGCGCACGACAAAATCATAACTACCGCTAGCAAGGGTCAATCCATCCGGGCTGAACGCCAGGCTGTATACAAAACCCGGGTGGGCCTCCAAGGTGCGCTGAAGGGCCCCCGTGGTTACCCCCCACAAGTGCACGGAACCGTCGGCCCCGCCACTGGCCACGGTCTGTCCATTCGGACTGAACGCCACGGCGCCGACACTAACCGTAAAACCCGCCAAGGTATGCTGCAGAGTACCCGCGGCCACATCCCACAGATGCAGGTTGCCGTCGTGATCGATGCTGGCCAGGGTCCGTCCATCCGGACTGAAGGCGATGCCCCTTAAGTTTCGTAGATCTCTCAGAGTGTGCTTCAGGGAGCCTGTGTCCACGTCCCACAGACGCACGGTAGAATCAACACTACCGCTGGCCAGGGTCCTCCCGTCCGGACTGAACGCCACGCTGTCAACCGTGCCCGTGTGGCCCTCCAAGATGTAAACCGGCTCTCCCGTGGTTACCTCCCACAAACGCACGGTGGCGTCAGTACTACCACTGGCCAGAGTCTGCCCATCCGGACTGAAGGCCACGGTCATGACATAGTCCCTGTGGCTCTCCAGGGCATAACGCAAAGTACCCTCAGCCACATTCCACAGGCGCACCGCACCGTTGTAAAGACCATGGGCCAGGATCCGACTATCCGGACTGAAGGCCACAGTCGTGACCACACCCGTGCGGTCCTCCAGGGTGCGCCACGGATTTATTACCGCTTGCGCGACTCGAGTGGCACCTTCAACCGACCCCATGTGATCTGCCAAGGACTGTGGTTGGGAACCCGCACCGCTGACCTCGGTGCACAGCAGTTTGGCGATCGCCGATTGGTGCCGTCTCACAGCGAGGTCAAGGGAGGTGTCGCCCCGGTTGTCCACGGCTGCGGCATCGGCTCCATGCCGCAGCAAAAGCGCCGCTGTTTCGGCATATCCGGACTTTGCGGCGAAATGCAGCGGCGTACTCCCTTCCAGGTTGCCCGCATTCGGGGCCGCGCCGCGTGCCAGCAACAATGACGCCACCTGCACCTGCCCGTGCTGCACCGCGTGGTGCAGGGGCGTATCCCCATTGGAGTCCGCCCCGCTGGGGTCCACCCCCGATGCCAGCAAGTGGACCACGACCTCCATGTCACCGGTCGCCGACGCCTCGTGCAGGGACGGTGCCAACGCAACCGCATTCCAAAGGCGCACGGCGCCGTCCAGACCAGCACTGGCCAGGATACGCCCGTCCGGACTGAACGCTACAGCATGGACTGCAACCCTGTGACCCTCAAGGGTATGGCGCAGAGTACCCGGCCCAACCCTCCACAGACGTACGGTGCCGTCATTGCTACCGCTGGCCAGGATGTGTCCGTCAGGACTAAAAGCCACGCTGTGGATCCAGTTCGTGTGGCCCTTCAGGGTGTGAGAAATCCCACCAAGCCGCACATGCACGGCACCGTCTTCGTCGGCATGGGCCATGGCCCGTCCATCTGGACTAAAGGCCACGCTGCGGACCTGGTTTGCACCGTGACCAAACAGGGTAAACTGCAGTTCACCCGACTCTGGATCCCACCCCCGCACAGCGCCTTGGTTGCCGCTGCTGACGCTGACCAGGGTCTTGCCGTCTGGTCTGAAAGCCACGCCGTTGACTGCATCCGTGTGGCCGTGAACGTAGTACCGCGGGGCACCCAATCCCGCATCCCATAGGCGCACGGTGCCGTCTCTGCCGCCGCTGGCCAGGGTGCGCCCGTCCGGACCAAAGGCCACGCTCAAGACGTGCCCCCTATGGCCCTCCAGGGTGTGCAGCAGAGTCCCCGACCCAACACCCCACAGGCGAATGACATCGTCCCCACCGCCACTGGCCAGGACCTGCCCATCCGGACTGAACGCCACGCTGAACACTCCGCCCACATGGCCTTCCAGGGTGCGCCGTATTTCACCTGTGGCCAGGCTCCACAGATGCACGGTGCCGTCATTGCCTCCGCTGGCCAGGATCTGGCTATCCGGACTGAAGGCCACGCTCAGGATGCCTTCCGGGTGACCCTCCAAGATGTGCAGGAGGGTGTCTGACTCGGCATCGGCGCCAACCGGTGACCGAACCGAACCGTCGTCTCGGACGTGCATCCGTTCGACAGTCCTCGGACTTTCCACCTCGTCGTGGTCCCAGGATGTGTCGCTGTTGTGGTTCGCATTGCTGGGCTCCGACGCCCTTGACGACGGGCGGGACACGGTCGCCGTGTCCCTGCTCGCCGACACCTCATGCAGGGACGGTGCCGGTGTGGCCGCACTCCCCGGCCTCTCGATGTCGTCCCCGCCGGTACAGGCCGCCAACATCGCACCCAGAAGCCACAGGAGGACAAGGGGTAGGCGCATGGGCGAGGGTGCTTCGGGAACTCGAGCGCTTGTACGCGGACGGCCTGCCGGTCCGGATTGGGGTGCCACCAAGCCATCATCGCCCCCGAGCCATCGTCGGCCGGGCACACCCGGCGCGATTGGGATCGACATGAGCAAGACAAGCGGGATCGCCTGTTGTCCGGCAGCGGCAGATATCGATGCGGCCGTGGTCCTTTTCGACCGCGTCCGCCTAGTACTATGCTGCTTCGTCGGATGACTCGTTGTGGTTGTCGTCCGCCATTGTCTGGTGGCCCGCCGACCCTTCATCCTTGGTCATCTCGCCCAGATACTCCGGCAGTTCGATACCGGCCATCTTGGCCACTTCGTGGAAGGGGGGCAGGGCCTGGGTGAGTCCGCCGAGGAAATTGCCCACGGCGTTGCCATTGCCACTGTCGTAGACCACCACCTTCTCAAAGTCGATATTGCTGATGGCACTGGCCTGAACCTGGGCAATGGCTTCGAGCTTGTCAACAATCATCAGCCGTGCGGCCTTGTCCGGATCATTGCCGGCCGAGGCCACGATTTCCCGGAACCCATCCGCCATCTTGATGAGGATTTCCATGCGGCCTTGCGCTTCGCCGGCCAGCTTGGCCCGCAACGCCTCGCCTTCCGCTTCGCCTGCGAGCACTTGCTTCTGTTTCTCGCCCTCGGCTTCGGTACGCACCCGATCCCGTTCAATCTCGGCGGGCACAACAATGTTGGCATACTCCCGTGCCCGGTCGCGTTCGGCACGCGCGATCTCGGCCTGCTGTTCGGCAACGTAGCCTTCCTGCTCCGCTGCGGCCGCCTTCACGGCCTCCGCTGCATCACCTCGTCTGCCGGCTTCGGCCTGGGCTTCCCGCAAATCGGCTTGTGAGGCTGCCTCCACAGCCATGGCTTGGTTCTCGCCGGTAACGGCCTTGGCATTGGCGTCGGCAACTCGGGTACGCTGTTCCTGCTCGGCTTCGGCGGAACCCACGGCGCCCGTCCGCTCTTGCTGCGCAACCTCCACCTTCGCCGTATTCACCGCTTCCGCCGCGGCCCGTTGGCCCAGGGCCTCGATATAGCCGGATTCATCGGTAATGTCGGAGATGTTGACATTGATGAGGCGCAGGCCGATCTTCATCAACTCGGATTCGATGTTCTCCAGCACCCGGGACTCGAATTTCTCCCGATCGCCGTTGATCTCCTCAATGTCCATCATGGCAATCGTGGCGCGCAACTGGCCGTAGATGATGTCCTTGGCCGTGTCTTCCACCTGATGGGCGTCGAGTGAAAGCAGCCTTTCGGCCGCGTTGTTCATCAGTTCCTGCATGGTGCCGATGCCGAAGGTAAAGCGGGAAGGCACGTTGACACGGATGTTCTGCTTGGAAAGGGCACCGCGCAAGTCGATGTCCACGGTCATGGGAGTGAGATCCAGATAGCGGTAACCCTGAACGATGGGCCAGACAAAAGTGGTACCGCCGTGGATCGCCTTGGCCGACTTGTCCCCGCCAACCTGACCATACTTGACGAGAATTTTGTCTGAAGGGCAGGTGCGAATGCGTCGCACCACGGCAATGACCGCAGCCATGACCAGAACCGCCAACAGGGCGACGAGGGTGACTGTGAGATTGAAAGACATGAACTCTGCTCCTTCGATAGCTCCGTTTTGACTTATCGGGATGCTTGCGGGCCGTTTGGGGATGATGTGGAGAGTGTGTCGCCGTCCATCTGCGCAACAATGAGTTGACTGCCGGCAAGACCGAGCACGGTGACGGAGGTGTTGCGGGGAATGGCCTCGCCTTCGGTGACGGCATGACATTCCAGAAGCCGTCCCTGTACCGCAATGCTCACCTTGCCTACGCCGGTTCGGCTGGCAGGCACTGTCAGCGAAACGGTGCCTGGTTTGCCAACCGCGTTCTGCAGACGCACGTTGCCTTCGTGCTTGACCATGGACACCAAGGCAAAGAGCCCCATGTTGACGGCCACGAAAAGGCAACCCAGCACAAGGCCCACCATCGTGGCCAGGAAAGGATGCGTCAGACCCCAGTCATAGGCCATCAACCCGCCCCAGGAAAAACCCATGAGGAATGCCACACCGTTGCGGATCGTGAAGATATCGCCAAACGGCAAACCGTCATCGCCCAGGGTCATCTCGTCCCCTTCGCCAATTCCAAACAGGCTGAACACCACCTGGATCGCGAACACCAGAGTGGAAAACAGGGCGATGGCGAACAGTGTCTGCTCCAAGGTCGAAAGAGCGTTAAACCATTCATTCATCGGTCACCCCCGCGGACGGTGGCGGATAGGGCGGGAATCTTATGCTACAGCCGACGGCATTGTCGTCGGTAGTGGTAGCCGCGCCAGTGCGAACAGACCAGACCAGGACCCGCCGCACTCCGATGGGCACCAGCGCACTAGGAACACGCAACCGGTGGGCCTCCCCTTGCGCGGTGGCCCGCCAAGGTTCATCTGCCCACCTGAAACAAACCGGCCGGGTGTACACCCGGCCGGTAGTCGGCTGCATCTACGCGGGCCGGAGCCCGTCAAACCTTACCCGGCAGCGCGGGCACAAGCGGATTGCAACGCCCGTTCCACAAACACGGGAACAACCCCCAGACGATACTCCGCACTGGCGTGGAGGTCTTCCAGGATGTCGTCCCCGACATCGGACGCGACCTGTGCCGACGCCTCCTTGATGGCGTCCGTTGACTTGCCCTCGAGGGCAGCCTCCACGGAGCCACAACGGGTGGCCATGGGGGTCAACCCGCCCACTGCCACGCGCGCCCGGGACACGACTCCATTGTTCAAGGTCACCGAGGCGCAGGCCCCCACCACCGCGTACCGCGAGGCCGGGTTGAACAACTTGGCATAGGCCGAGCCGGTGCCGACTCCTTCGTGGGGCACGGCAATGACGGTGATCAGCTCGTTCTCCTCAAGACTGGTCTCAAAGAGGCCGGTGAAGAAGCTCGCGGCGTCGATGTTGCGGGCATTGCCCGGGGTCTCAACGCGGATGCTCGCCTCCAGGGCCGTCAGCACCGTCGGCAGATCCGAGGCCGGATCCGCATGGGCGATGTTGCCGCCGATGGTGCCCCGGTTGCGCACCTGGGGATCGCCAATGCCGCCGGCCGCCTCCACCAGGGCGGAGGCCAGGTTGGACGAGGCAATCGTGGCGTGCGTGGTCAAGGGACCGATGCAGTCGTTCTCGTCCCCGGACCCGTAGGCGATGCCCCGCAGGTCCTCGATGCGACCGATGTCGATCAGGGTTCCCGGAGCGTCCAGCCGCAGCTTCATGGCGGGCACCAGCGAATGGCCCCCCGCCAGGAACTTGGCATCGTCTTCGCTCGCGATCAGGGACAGGGCCTCGGCCACCGAACCTGCTCGCACGTAATTGAAATTGGGAGGATACATAGCATTCTCTCCTTACAGCGGCCAGCCTTAGCTGTGTGCCTGGATGGTTTGCCAGATTCGCTCGGCAGTGAAGGGCATCTCAACATGGTCAACACCCAGCGGAGCCAGGGCGTCAACCACCGCGTTGGCCACGGTGACCGTGCCGGCGATGGTTCCCATTTCACCTGCACCCTTGACGCCCAAGGGATTGGTCGGCGAAGGGGTCTCAATGCGGTCTGTCTCAATGTGCGGGAACCGATCGGCCCGCGGCATGGCGTAGTCCATCATGGAACCGGTCAGGAGCTGACCGTCCTCACCGTAGATGCCGTGCTCCCACAGGGCTTGGCCGACCCCTTGGGCCACTCCGCCCACAAGTTGGCCATCCACAATCAGCGGATTGATGACGTTGCCCACGTCGTCCACACCGAAGTACTTCTCCAGGATCACTTCGCCGGTCTCGCGATCAATGGAGACCACGGCTATGTGGGCGCTGTTGGGAAATGTGAAGTTGGACGGGTCGAAGAACGCCGTCTCATCCAGCCCGGGTTCGATGTCGGGAGGCAAATCGTGAGCCGTATAGGCGGCCATGGCCACGTCACCAAACGTCATGCCCTCGTCCGTTGCACCCTGCACCCGAATGGTGCGGGTGTCGTCGTCGAAGTACACGCCCTCCGGCCGGGACTCCATCTTGTGGGCCGCGATCTTGATCATCTTCTCGCGGACCCGCGTGGCACTGCGCACCAGCGCACTGCCGCCCACGGCGGCGCTGCGGCTACCGTAGGTGCCCATGCCGAACGGGATGCGGCCGGTATCCCCGTGCACTACCTCGATGTCCTCAAGGGGAATGTTCAGTTCATCCCCCACGATCTGGGCAAAGGTCGTCTCGTGTCCCTGACCGTGTGCGTGGGAACCGGTCAGAACCGTAACCTTGCCGGTGGGATGGACACGCACAGTGCCGCTTTCCCAAAACCCCACGGCACTCCCCAGGCTGCCGGCCACCGCGGAGGGTGCCGGGCCACTGGCCTCAATGCAACCCGAGACTCCCACGCCCCAGAGCTTGCCTTCGGCTCGCTTGGACTCCTGCTCCGCGCGCAGATCGCCATAGCCGGATATCTCCTCCAGCTTGTCGAACAGTCCCTGGTAGTTGCCGCTGTCGTACTGGAACGCAACCGGCGTCTGATACGGGAACTCATCGGCCGGGATTAGGTTGTGACGCCGGAAGGCGATCGGGTCCATGCCCATCTTCTGGGCTCCCTTTTCCACGATGCGCTCCAGCAGATAGGAGGCTTCGGGCCGCCCGGCACCCCGGTAGGCATCCACCGGCACCGTGTTGGTCAGCGTGCCCTTCATTTCGCCCCAAATGCCCGGAATCTTGTACAGACCGGAAAACAGGGTGATGGAAAGGGCAGTGGGGATCAGGGGCGCGAACGTCGACAGGTAGGCACCCTGGTCCGCCCAAGTCTGCACATGCAGGCCCGTGATGGTGCCCGTCGCGTCCATCGCCATCCGGACGTTGGTCACATGGTCCCGACCCTGCGAATCGGTCATGAATGATTCGGAACGGGTGGCCACCCACTTCGCGGGCCGGTTGATGGCGCGTGCCACCCAGGGCACGATGATTTCCTCGGGATAGTGGAAGATCTTGCTCCCGAAACCACCGCCCACGTCCGGCGAAATCACCCGCAGCTTGTTCTCCGGAATGCCCAGCGTGAAGCCGGACAGCAGCAGGCGAATGGGATGGGGATTCTGGCTGGTGGTCCAAACCGTCATCTCCTCCGTGGCGTTGTCCCATTCGGCCATGCAAGCCCGAGGCTCCATGGCATTGGGAATCAGCCGCTGGTTGATCAGGTCCAGTTCCACAACATGGGCGGCCTCGGCAAACGCCCGGCGCATGCCGTCCTCATCCCCCAGGGCCCAGGTATAGGCCGTGTTGTTGGGAATCTCGTCGTGAAGCTGCTGGGCCCGGTACTCGGTCGTGGCCCGCGCGCCCATGGACACGGGCAGCGGCTCATAGTCGACCTCGATCAGTTCCAGGGCATCCTCGGCCACATAGGGACTGTCCGCCACCACCACGGCCACGGTATCCCCCACGTGACGGACGCGGTTAGGCTCAACGGGCCAGCGATCAGGGATCTTGCAATCGGGGACGACCCAGCCGCAGGGCAGCTTGCCGACGCCTCCATCAATCAGGTCCTGGCCCTTGTACACGGCGACCACGCCGTCCAGTTCCAGGGCAGCCGACGCATCAATACCCTTGATCTCGGCGTGGGCGTGCGGGCTGCGCACAATCGCCACATAGGCCATGCCCGGACGCTGAAGGTTGGAAACGTATTTCCCCTGCCCCTGCAGGAAGCGGGGATCCTCAACTCTCTTGAAACTCTTGCCAACGAATTTGGCCATGAATTCACCTCCTCCGCGTTAGGCCGCGGCCTGGGCCGCCACTTTGACCGCCTTGACGATGTTCTGATACCCGGTGCAGCGACAGATGTTGCCTTCCAGGCCGTGTCGGATCTCCTCGTCGGAGATATCCGGATTGCCTTCGACCAGCTTGACACCGGCCATGATCATCCCCGGGGTGCAAAAACCGCACTGCAGGCCATGCTCGTCCCAGAAGGCCTGCTGCATGGCGGTCAGCTGGCCTTCCTCGGCCATGCCTTCGATCGTGACCACATCGGATCCGTCGGCCTGGACGGCCAGCACGGTGCAGGACTTCACAGCCAGGCCGTCCATATGGACGGTGCAGGCTCCGCACTGCGTCGTGTCGCACCCGATGTTGGTACCGGTCAGACCGAGTTCCTCCCGGATCAAATCCACCAGCAACAGCCGCGGCTCGACATTGTCGAGACTGCAGGCCTCGCCGTTGATGTTCAAGGAAATGCTCACACCCATAACCAAACCCCCTTCGTTGGTTTGCAACAAAATTAACAACCCGTGTCAGTACGTCAATACACCTCCCCGCCGCTACTCGACGCTCCGGCCGGCAATACATGCATGTGGCGTGCAAACAGACGGCACGCTGCCCATACGCGGTCTCTTCCCCTCATTCGGTTCCGACCCGCGCCCGCAGGGCTGCATCCAGTTCATCCCGGAATCCGTCCAGGCTGCGGTTGATGACGGTCTTGGTGGCGGTGGAGACCAAACGCTGTCCGACGCGGGCAATGCGGCCGCCGACGTTGACGGTGCAGGCATACCGCAGCACCGTGCCTGTGCCGTCCGGTTCCAGTTCGATGCGGCCCGAGCCCCCCATGAAACCGGTGGGGCCCTTGGCGCTTACGTCCAGGACAAACCGATCCATGGGTTCGACGCTGTGGCGCACCACATCCGCCTTGAACTTGCCCTGGATGGGGCCAATCTTGATTCTCAGGTCCGACGCGAAGGTGTCGGGCTCGTCCTTGGGGGTCAGGGAGTCGCACCCCGGAATCACCTTGGCCACGAACTCGGGGTCCATGAGGGCGTTCCACACGTCCTCCTGCGGATAGTCCAGATGTACGTCGCCTGTGATTTCCATGTGGGTCTTGTTGATGGCGTGTCAGCCGGCACCGGAAGCCCGTGGGGGTTCCAACGCATCCTGTGCAGGAGACAGAACCGCCGGGCGGTTTGGGTTCGGTTGGGGCCGGACTGTCTCTATTGTAATCGCCGGTGCGCTTGTGCCCAACCGTTTTGAATCAGCGGAGGCATCCAGGACGCCATGGGGGTCCGGAACCATATGGCGCCACACTCTCCCGATGCCAATATTGTCGCCGGGAGACCCAAAGGACTCGTCGCGGCGAACTTCGGTCGGCCTCCGAGCTTTCCCGTATCCTTGACCAACGGTCTTGGCACCCCCGATCCGCCGCGACACCGACAGCGGATTTTGGTCTCGGTAAAACCCCTGCCGCACCGGTTCGCGGTCCGGGTGAACGTCAAACCTCAACGCCGATGAAAGGCACCTGGCATCGCGGGTGGGGCAAGAGGACTCGATAGCTCATGGGCGTTACGGATGCAGGCCCGGCACCGCCAAGGTCCAAGGCACCATGCACGCAAACCGCCTGGAGCGACAGGTCCTGGCTACTTGAAGACATAGTCTCTACATAGGGCCAGGGCCGATCCAAAGGTTGTCCATGCGTCGGAGACGGCCAATTCGACGCTCTTGGACAACACATGAGGCACCTTTTTGGCCCGCAGGTCCGGAATGGCCCCATCCCTCAACGAGCTGGCGCAACTCCCGGAAGAAACACGCTCACCCGGATGTGGCTCGGGAGCGCAGCGCAGCTGTACGACCCGCGACTTGGCCACTGCCTGCATCTCCGTCTCTGTGTAGTCTCCGTCCCTGTCCCGAATCCAGCCGTCGATGCCTGGTTCCGCCGCCCAGGCCCCCCAATTCGGGTCCTCGTCTCGCTCTGCATGTTCTTCGGTCACGCGTACCACAACCGCCCCGTCATCGGATCGATGGCGGCTGCCGCATAGGTGTAGGGCCAGCCGATCTGCACTTCCCGGGGTACCGGAATCCCGCGCGGCGCCCACACCTTGCGCATCCGGCCGCGCAGCCCCAACCGCCTCGTGTTGCTCCACACAATCCCCTGACCCGCCTTCAGGCCGACCGCGGCCATTCGAGCCCCAAGCCTCTATCGGGATTGACTGGCTGAAACCAGATGCAAGAATCCCGTGTCCCTTCCGGGCTCCGGCCAAACCAAACGGAAACAGTACCGTTTGCCCGGCTGACCCGGTTAGGTGTCGGGAAGGAAGTAGAATGGGATCCCGGACAGGGCGGGAGTCGATGATGGATGCGGTTGCAATTCAGGAACGAATGCAGGCGGTGCCCAACGGTCGCGCGGAGGAACTGCACCCCGACGCCGACCCGTACATGACGCGCGCGGCACGGGAGGCGCGGACCGCTTGGCGGCTGGCACACCTCGCGGAATGGCACCGCGATTTGGAGACCCTGTTCTATTACGACCCCGAATACGCCTACGACGTCGTCCACGAGTACGATTACGAATGGACCACCGATCCGGACCACTCCGGCAACGGCATCAAATTCTATGAATTCGACGAGGGCGGCGTCTTGGAACCCACCGACGACCGACGAACCCTGCTCGAGGGGGTCATGCTCATCATCCTGCGGACGGTGCTCGGCAACCGCGCGGAGTCCCAGGGCCGCCTCTACTATCCGGGCGACCTGTCGGAGCGGTTGAAGCTTCTGACCCGGGGCGGCAACCTGGGCAGCTACGTGAAGCCGGACCTGATGGTGTTCCCGCCGGCCTACGCGTTGCCGGCGGGGGAGCACCGGGACCGCAGCGACTGCGCCCTGCGCCCGCACGAGGGTGACCCGCTTCCGGAACTGGTGGTGGAGATCCTGTCAGTCTCCTCGGTGGCGCGGGACTACGGGGTCAAGGCGCGCCTGTACGCGGCCCTGGGCGTGCCGGAGTACTGGATATGCGACGTGGGCGGCATGCGCGGGCCGGATTCACCGGTGGAACTGTCCGTGCTGCGGCTGGGGGCCGACGGTCGCTACGCGCCCGTCCCACCCTTGCAGCCGCCGGTCGGCACCGGGGACGGGTGGGAGGTTCCGGTGTATGGGGGCGGGGCGCTGGATCGTCCCTTTCGCCTGCGGCCCGGAGCCTACGAGCCGCGTTTCCAGTGGTGGGATGCAGCACAGCGTCGCTGGCGGGACCCCGAGAGCGATGCGGCCTTCGAGCGGCAGGTCGAACGGGACCGTCACGCCCGGGAGTTGCAGGCGACCCGGGCGGAAAGCCGGGCGGAGGGCCGGGCGGAGGGCCGGGCGGAGGAACGGATGGAGATGGCCCTTGCCGCGCTGCATTTCCTGTCCGAGCACCTGCATTCCAGGTACCGGGAGCAAATCGCGGCGCACTGGCGCAAGGCAGGGCCGCCGCCGGACGTGATGGACCGCATTCTGAAAGTGCAGCAGGCACCGGCCGAGTGGCGATCCCTACTGCAGATCCCGGATGGAAATGGTGATTTCGCCCCCCAGTGACACCTTGGCTCCGTCCATAGGCTGAACACCGACCGAATAGGCACGGTGGGTGCGGATCGGTTGTTCTCTTGTTGAACGCGGTGGTTTGTCCGTAGGCCACTGTCCCGCCTCCTGTTCGCGGTGGATGCGACAACACGCCGGCGCGGAGGATTGGGTGGGGATTGGAGGTTGGCAACAGTTCGCCGGGATCTGATTGTTGTCGTCGGAAGCCTGTGATGATCGTCCGTTCGCCCTGACAGCATGCACGGACCTCTGGCAAGAGGACTGGAGTCTCCGGCAGGCAGCGGCAGTGCCGGTTCCATGTCCGTTGCGAGTCCACCAACAGGAGCCGCGGCGGGCCTTCGAGGGCCGGGTGTATCCCACCAAGCAGAAGGCCCTGGAGCCGATCCCCAGGCCTGGCAGGCCACGAAGCGGGTGCGGCTGGCGCTGGATCCGGGAGGCCCTGACGGCCCTGACCGCCGACACACAAGTAATCCAATCATGATGGGCCAGTATCGGTTTTGGCAGGAAGAAACAACCAGTCCCCGGCACCCGATTGGACATGGCACCTCCGGAAGGCCCATCGCCTGCCGCCGTCCGTCTGCAGATCCGACACAACGCCTTGGCCAAGCCCTGCCTGCGCGGGAATGCTGTCCCACCATTCGAGCATGGATACCGCGGCCGGATGCGCGTCAACAGGGATTCGAGCGGAATGTAAGATTCGGATGGACTCCCAACCGATACCTTCCGGCTCTGCTAGGAGTCCAACTGCCGTCCGTCCACGAATCCGTCACACGGCAGCGCCTGCATGAGGCATGTCCGGTTTCCCATCCGAACCGGCCAACCCAACATCTGTCACACCGGCACACAAGGAGCCTTGTCCCGCATGTACAGTCGCATCACCCGCAGCGGTCTTCGCATCGACGAACGGTTGGATCACCTGGTCCGGGATGAAATCGCACCGGGGACCGGCATCGACCCGGACGCGTTCTGGGCCTCCCTGGCCGCCATCGTTCAGGATCTGGCGCCCCTGAACCGAACGCTCCTCGAACAACGGAACGATCTTCAGCGCCGAATCGATCAGTGGTGCACCGAGGGGCTCAAGGCCAACGAACAGCGGGAGTTCCTGGAGGAAATCGGCTATTTGGAGCCGGAAACCGACGACTATGCGATCGCCACCGCCAACGTGGATCCGGAAATCGCAAGCATGCCGGGCCCACAGCTGGTGGTGCCGGTGGACAACGCCCGTTATGCCCTGAACGCGGCCAACGCGCGCTGGGGCAGCCTGTACGATGCCCTGTACGGCACCAACGTCATACCGGAGGCGGAGGGACTGGAAAAGGGGGCCGAATACAACCCGGCCCGGGGCGAGGCGGTAGTGGCCTGGGCGGAGCAGTTCCTGGACAAGGCCTTCCCCTTGCTGAAGGGTTCGCACAGGGATGTCCATGCCTACCTGCTCGGTTCGGATGGCGATACCGCGGCGTTGGAAGCCGTCCTTGAGGATGGAGAAACCACATCCCTGGCGGATCCAACCCAGTTCAAGGGGTTCGTATCCGACGGCGAAGCGTTGCGGACCGTGCTCCTGGCCCACAACAGCCTGCATGTGGAGCTGCAGATTGACCCGGCCCATCCGGTCGGCAAGCTGCACCGGGCCGGCCTGAAGGACGTGGTGCTGGAATCAGCGGTCACCACCATCCAGGACATGGAGGATTCGGTGGCCGCCGTGGACTGCGAGGACAAGATCAAGGTTTACCGCAACTGGACCGGCATCATGAAGGGGGACCTGGAGGCAACCTTCGAGAAGGAAGGCCGCCTCATGACGCGCCGGCTCAATCCGGATCGCCATTACACGGCGCCCGATGGCTCGGCCCTGACACTGCCCGGACGCAGCCTGCTGCTGGTCAGGAATGTGGGCCTTCACATGTACACGGACTGCGTCACCAACGAATCGGGCAGTGCCATCCCGGAGGGCTTCCTGGACCTGATGATCAGCGGCCTGGCGGCCCTGCACGACTTGAAGGGTTCCGCTGCCTTCCGCAACTCCCGCGCGGGCAGCATCTACATGGTCAAGCCCAAGCTGCACGGCACGGCGGAAGTGGCCGCAACCATCACGCTGTGCGGCCGGGTCGAGGAAGCCCTGAACCTCCCGGCCAACACCATCAAGCTGGGGATCATGGACGAGGAGAGGCGCACCACCGTGAACCTCCTCAACGCGGTCGCCGAGGCGCGGGAGCGGCTGGTCTTCATCAACACCGGCTTCCTGGATCGGACCGGAGACGAAATCCACACCTCGATGCATGCCGGGCCCATGCTGCCGAAGGCACGAATCCGGGAACAATCCTGGCTGTCCGCCTACGAGGACTGGAACGTGGATGCGGGGTTGATGGCAGGACTGCGGGGCCGGGCCCAGATCGGCAAGGGCATGTGGACCATGCCCGACGAAATGGCCGACATGCTCGAGCAAAAGCGCGGCCACCCGGAAGCCGGTGCCACGACCGCCTGGGTCCCGTCACCGACAGCCGCCACGCTGCACGCCCTGCACTACCACGTCGTGGACGTCGCCGGCAAGCAGGAGGAATTGACGAGTCGCTCCCGGGCCTCGCTCAATCACATCCTGACGCCGCCCTTGATGTCGGACGTGCCCGACAAGGAGGCAGTTCAGCAGGAACTGGACAACAACGCCCAGGGCATCCTCGGTTATGTCGTCCATTGGATTGACCAGGGGGTCGGCTGCTCCAAGGTGCCGGACATCAACGGCATTGGCCTGATGGAGGATCGGGCCACGCTCCGCATCTCCAGCCAGCACATCGCGAACTGGCTGCGGCACGGTGTCACCAACCCCGAGCAGGTGCGCGAAACATTCCTGCGGATGGCGGCGGTTGTGGACGGCCAGAACGAGGGCAAACCGGGCTACACGCCCATGTCCGCCGATCCGGAAGGCAACCAGGCCCTCCAGGCGGCTCTGGAGCTGGTTTTTCAGGGAGCATCCCTGCCCAACGGCTACACGGAGCCGATCCTGCACGCGCGCCGCCGGGCCAGAAAAAACCAGTTGGCCATGGGATCGGCCTGAGGGCTGTCCCACCGGTCAGGCACGAGGAAAGAAGACAGGGACACAGGCCCCGCGGGTGTCGGATCAACTCCGAGATACGCCCCAAAACCGGTGGGTCCCAAACCTGCTCCTGCCGTGGCGACAACTGAGCCTGGCGATACAACGGCATGTTCATCCGTACCATCGAGCACCTGATGGCCGGCATGTGGGAAGAAGGGGTGCCGGCGCGTTACCTGCTGCATCCGGGCCTGGAGGCCAGACCCCGCAATGTATGTCGGCACGCGCGGACCAAGGACCGCATCCGAACCTGAGGCCAACGGCCTGCCACCACGCGGCTTTTCCTGTGGAGCGGCCACAGGCCGGGATACGCCTTTGGCCGGCGCGCCCTGCCGGACGATATCAAGTACCGGCGTATTGGGGAACTCGGGTTGCGGTCACGGATCGGCCATGACACTTTGGTCCCCAACCCAAGCAAGGGACAAGCCCCCATTCATGGCCTTGCTCTTCGGCGTCCACAAGACGTTCCGGCTCGTTCTCATTTTGGCCCTGGGAACGCTCACCGTAGGATGCGACCCCGTCGGGAGAGTTCCCGATGTGCCCCTGCCTGTCCGGATCGCTCCCGAAGATCTCACGCCCGAGCAGCTGGCCGAGGCCGTATCCGCACATCTGGCACCCAAGGATTTTGAAGAACCCGGGGGCACTAGGCTGTACATGGATGTCCGGGGCGAATTGTTGTTTGTCAAGGGAGTCGTCAACACCAGAAGTCATAGCCGGGTGTACCGTGCGTTGGAGGAGGCCCCCGACGTGCATACCGTGGTGCTCACCTACATCCCCGGTTCGGCCCATGATGAAGTCAACCTGGCATTGGGGCGCATGCTGCGGGACATGGGCATGACGACATACTTGCCGACGAAAGGCGAGGTTGCTTCCGGAGGTACAGACCTTTTCCTGGCCGGTAAACAACGCCATGTGGAACGAGGAGCCCTGATCGGCGTGCACAGTTGGAGCACCAACGATGGGGAAACCGGAGACACGCTGCCTCGCGACCACCCCGCGCACGAGGCGTACCTGACCTACTACCGGGAAATCGAAATTCCGGAGGACTTCTACTGGTACACGCTCCAGGCAGCGCCGCCGGAGGACATACATTGGATGACCGAGGAGGAAATGAAACAGTATTCCGTCTACACAGTTCTGCATTGAGGCTGCCTCCGCGCGGAGCTGGCACGCGGCAGGAACAACTTGAAATACTCCAGGGCGAATGGCAGGGATTGCCAAGGAGGGTCGAGGCTCAGGTGTTTGGGCTTGTACTGCCAACTCACGCCTGGGCTGCTGCCACAGGATCGGAACCGCCCGTGGCAAGTCCGCAGGCTTGCGTCCTTGTTGTGTCGCCGGCTACGGAGAATGGCCACACCCGGACGCGTCCGATCGCGACTTTGCGTTTGCCCCGGGTACCTGTTTGGCGCACAGAATCCCAGTGTGCCGGGCCGACACCGCCACAACAACCGATCCGGGGTGAACGATCCCACCCGACTCGCAACCGGTCCGGACGCGCCTCTGGCCGCGTCCGGTTCAAGAGCCGGGACCCTGCAGCCGGAATCCCCTTTCCGAACCCGCCAACCCGCCTCGAGTTCCGGCTTCGGGTCACATGGTACGGGTCACGTCCTCGGCCGATTCCGCCACCATGGCAATGGTGTGGTCGATGTCTTCCCGACTGTGGGCCAGGGAGAAAAACAGCGGATGGCTGGGCGGCAGGTAGATGCCCCGGGCCAGACAACCGCGGAGCATGGCCGCAACCCTATCCCCGTCCTCGGGATCCGACACGGGGGACGGCATCGGGCCGGGGCCCTCCAGCCGGTATCCGATTTCATGTTCGCGGGTTACTGCATTCAGGCCGTCGATCAGACGCTGCCCAATCTCCCACTGGTAGGCAATGCCGTCCCGCTTCTCCATCTCGTCCAGGACCGTGGCCATTGCGGTCAGGCTCAGGGTGTCGCAGTGGAAGGTGGCCGCCAGCCACGCCTCCTGGGCCTTGGGGTGTCCCAAAACATCCTTGCGCCCCGCGATGAAGCTGCCCGGATATCCGTTGCAGCAGGCCTTGCCGAACGTGGCCATATCGGGAGTCGCACCCCAATGGTGGCCCGCGCCGCCGTAGGCCACCCGGAACCCGACCTTGATTTCATCAAAGATGCACAGCGCGTCGTGGCTGTGTGCCACTTCCACGCAGCCTTCCAGGAAACCGTCCGGCGGTCCTTCGCCGCGCACCGTTTCCATGATGACACAGGCGTATTCGCCGGGATGCTGCCGAAACGCATCGTCCAGGGCGTTCAGGTCGGCATACGGAACTTCCGTGGTCAGTTCCCCCACCTGTTCCGGTACGCCCACGCTGCCCGGCCGGGCCCAGTCGTGCCAGCCGTGGTAGCCGCTGCGAATCACCCGCTCCTTGCCGGTGTAGGACCGGGCAATCAGAACCGCGCCCGCGGTGGCGGCGCTGCCGCCAATCACGAATCCCAGCATCTCCGCGAACGGAATCGCCTCAATCAGCTTTTCCGCGACCTCCACCTCCCTTTCCCAGGCGGTGGTGTAAATCGTGCCCTGCGCCATCTGGGCTGAGATGGCCTCCTGCACGGCCGGATCGTTGTGCCCCAACAGGATGGGACCATAGGCAAGCAGGTAGTCGATGTACTCGTTGCCGTCCGCATCCGTGAACCGGGCGCCTTGGGCCTCGCGGGTAAAGACCGGATAGCCGCGGGCAATCATGTCGTGGCTGCGCTTGTGGCCCTGGCACCCGCGCACCAGAAGTTCGTCCGAACGCGCGAGCAGGGATTTGGATCGAGAGACATCGGGTGACAGCAAACCGCTCATGGGAACCTCTTGGCTGGAGCCGGGTACATTGATGCGTCCCGCCGGACGGGATCAAGAAAACAGGACTTCATCGATCTCGGCCTGATAGCCGTTGACGGAACCGGACAGGACTTCATCCATCGTCACCGCGCGGTTGAGCAGGCTGGACTCCATGAGGGCATAGACCAGGGCCACCGAGCGCATGCCCTGTTCAATGTCCACTTCCACGGCGGGCTTGCGGCCGGTCAGGACCTGGCCCAGCTCCGCGTATTCGATGGCGATGATCCTGGGATCGATCTCGGTGAAGGGCAGATCATATCCCCCTAGGCGTTCCCCGCCGAAGAGGGCGGCGGTCGCCTCCTCAAGCCGGAAATCCGGCACCAGGTCCAGCACTTCGTCGCCGGTCAGGGACTTGCCGTCGGCCAGATGCACGGTGACCGGCTGGCCGCTCCGATCATTGGGCAGGTCCATGGAGCCCCGCGCCCCGAACAGCTGCCGCTGGAACACCCCCCGGCCGTGGCCGGCATGGTCCTCGACAAACTGGGTCACCGCGCCGTTGGCATGCGTGATGGTTCCGTAGGCTGCGTCCTCGGCCGTGGGTTCGAAGGTGGCCGGCATCACCTTCTGCCACCGGCCGTAGATTCCCGCCGGGTTGGAGCTCATGTCGTTGTCCTTGCCCGCCGCGGGGTTGTGCCGCACGGGTTCGTGCAGCCGCACCTGGCCGTAGGCGGTGACCGCGGGCCCGAGGTAGTACTCGAGGATGTCGGTGAAGTGGACCCCAACGTCCAGCAGCACGCCACTCTGATCCTTCATGTGGCGCCAAACGGAGATTGTCATCCGGTCCGCGCCGCCCAGCGTGTTGTGGATCATGAGGCGCGGCTCCCCGATGGCTCCGGATGCCAACACCGCCCGGGCCAGCCGGTTCATGGGATCGCGGCGGTAGTTCTCCGCCACGGACAGGACACGGCCGGTTCGGCTCTGGGCCTCCCTGATCCGGCGGCAGCACTCGACCGTCAGGCCCACGGGCTTCTCGCACATGACGTGCCAGCCCAGTTCCAGGGCTTCCACCGCCAGCGTGTGGTGGTACCGGGGCGTGGTGGTGATGTCCACGGCCTGCACCCCATGGGCCGCCAATTCCGCCAGGGCGGGAACCACGGCCGGGCGCGTCCCGAACCGTTCCTCCGCCTCGTCCGCCAAGAGGTTGGCGTTGTCCAGCACCGGATCGCACAGCGCGACCAGGTTGAACTCGGACAGGCCGTGCTGCTGCAACTCCGCCAGGCCCCGCAGATGGCGGGTGCCCATCCCGCCGCAGCCAACGATTGCGAGATTGATGTTTGCCATGGAAAGTGGAAGTCCCAATGCCAGTGCTCGAAGAAGCCTTGCCCAGCAGGGCCGTGCTAGGGTGCCGGGTTCATCCCGTGAATCTAACAGCCCAGCCGATTTGCTCCAACCGAGTGCGGGCTGTGCCTGGACGGTGCTGCGCGCACCAAGTCCGGATAGAGGGACTGGAGGCCATCGTCCCGATCGGCCTGATCGGGGTTCCGGATCCTGGCATCGTGACCGGGGCGGACCATCCTGCGTTCCACCTGGGCCGCAGCTTCAGCAGTGGAACGAAGTCGGTCCCACTGCCTAATTCTCTCGGGGTCCAGGAGGGTCATGCGCCGCCATATTCCACAACCGCACCGTGTCGTCCCAACCGGCACTGGCCAGGATTTGCCCGTCAGGACTGAATGCCACGACGGGGATGCCATCCGTGTGGCCGCGCAAGGTCCGTCGCAGGGACCCCGTGGCCACATCCCATAGGAGCACGGTGTGGTCGTCACCGGCACTGGCCAGAATGTGCCCACCCGGACTAAACGCCACGGTGCGGACTACCGCCCTATGGCCCTCCAGGGTGTACAGGAGCGTGCCGGCAGTCACATCCCACAGGCGCACAGTGTTGTCCCAGCCGGCACTGGCCAAAGTTTGCCCGTCCGGACTGAACGCCACGTCGAAGACCCAATCCGAGTGGTCCTTCAAGGTGTGCCGCAGGGTGCCCGAGGCCACATCCCACAGGCGCACGGTGTTGTCAAAACCGCCACTGGCCAGAGTCCGCCCATCCGGACTGAATGCCACACTCCGGGCATCATTCGTGTGACCCTCCAAGGTGTGCCGCAGGGTGCCCGAGGCCACATCCCACAAACGCACGGTGTCGTCCCAGCTGGCACTGGCCAGGGTCTGACCATTCGGACTGAACGCCACGCTGTCCACTGCATCCCTGTGGCCCGCCAGAATGTACAGGAGCGTACCCGAGGCCGTATCCCACAGACGCACGGTGTCGTCCCCGCTGGCACTGGCCAGGATGTGTCCGGCCGGACTGAACGCCACGCTGAAGACCCAACCCGTATGGCCTTTCAGGGTATGCCGCAGGAGGCCCGTATCCGCCTCCCACAGACGCACGATGTAGTCGTTGCCGGCGCTGGCCAGGATGTGCCCGGCCGGACTGAACGCCACGTAGGAGGCCCAACCGAAGTGAGCCTCACGGGTGTACCGGAGGAGGCCCGCATCCGCCTCCCACACGCGCACGGTTCCGTCGTCACCGGCACTGGCTAGGGTCCGCCCGTCCGGACTGAACGCCACACTCTGGATCTCATCCGTGTGGCCCTCCAGGGTGTGCCGCAGGAGGCCCGAGGTTGCATCGGGGCAGGCCGAAGATTGAACCGAACCCGCCACGGCTTGGCACAGCAGTGCGGCAAGTACTGGATAGCCGCGGATCGCGGCGTTGTCCAGCGGGGTATTGCCCCAACGGTCCGAGGCATCGACCGCGGCTCCATGCTCCAGCAGGAGTGCCGCTACTTCTGCGTGTTCAAACCAAACTGCGAGGTGCAACGGCGTACTCTGTTCCGGGTTGACTGCATGCGGATCTGCACCGTGTTGCAGCAACAGCGATGCCGTCCCCGTATACCCGCGCCGTGCCGCATAGTGCAGCGGAGTATCGCCGTTGGGGTCCGCCGCGTTGGGATCCGCCGCTACCGCCAGCAGGCGGGCCACGGTTTCGGTGTCGCCGTACGCCGATGCTTCGTGCAATGGCAAGGCTGCTTCTGTGGCGATATTCCAGAGTCGCACGGTACCGTCCGTGGCGGCACTGGCCAGCGTGCGTCCGTCAGGACTGAACTCCATACTCCGAACAGTCCCCGTGTGATCCTCCAGGGTGTGCAGAAGGGCACCCGTGGCCGCATCCCACAGGTGCACCGTGCCACTGCTGTTTTCGGAGGCAAAAGCGAGCATGACGAATGTCGGAGGCAGATGCCGGGCAGACGGACTGCCGTCTCCGCCGGCGCTGGCCAGGGTCCGCCCGTCCGGGCTGAACGCGACCGCCATATTCACAACTTCATCCGTGTAGACTTCCAAGACCTGGAGGGGAGACCCCGTGGCCGCGTCCCACAGGTGCACTGCGCCGCCCCCGCCGGTGCTGGCCAGGGTCCGCCCGTCCGGGCTGAACGCCACACTGAAGACTGCCTCCAAGTGGCCTTCCAGGACGTACCGCAAGGTACCGGTGTCCGCATCCCAGAGGCGTACGGTTCCGTCCCAGCCGGCGCTGGCCAAGGTCTCCCCGTCCGAGCTGAACGCTGCTTGCCAGATTGGACCCGTGTGCCCCTCCAGAATGTTCAGGAGGGTGCCCGTGCCCACGTGCCACAGATGCACAGTCCCGTCGGCCCCGCCACTGCTGAAACCTCCTGTACTGGCCAAGGTGTCCCCATCCGGGCTGAACACCAAGCTCGCGACCGCAGTCGCGTGGCGTTCCAGGAGGTGCCGTAGGGTACCGGTATCCGCATCCCACAGGCGCACGGTACCGTCCACGCCGGCACTGGCCAGAGTGCGCCCGTCCGGGCTGAACTCCACGTCCCAGCCCCCGCGCGTGTCGCCCTCCAGAATGTACAGGGAGGTGCCTGCGGCTGCATCCCACACATGCACGGTGCCATCCTCGCGGGCAATGGCCAGAGTGTGCCCATCCGGGCTGTACGCCACATCCCAGATCACCCCTTCCAAGAACTCCCCCGTGTGGCCCTCCAGAATGTTCAGGGACGTGCCCGCGGCCGTATCCCACAAGCGTACGGTGCCATCCAAGCCAGTACTGGCCAGAGTACGCCCGTCCGGACTGAACGCCACACTCTCGACCGAACCCGTGTGGCCCTCCAAGGTGTACAGGTTGACAGGGGCGGGTTCTCTCATACCAATATCGACGGAACCGCCCGCACTGGAGGATGTGAACAGCTCCACAGGCGGTACCGCTTGGCCTTGGCCGTCCGAGTTGCTGCCCCAGCAGGCCAAGGTGCCGTCGGTGCGCACCCCACAGGTGTGAAAAACACCGGAACTGACGACTTCAAAGGCACCCGCGGGCGGTGCCGCCTGGCCTTCGTTGTTCAAGCCCCAGCAGGCCATCGTGTTGTCGGCGCGCACCCCACAGGTGTGGAAACCACCGGCGCTGACAGCTTCGAAGGCACCCGCGGGCGGTATCGCCTGCCCTTGGTCGTTGGAGCCCCAGCAGGCCAAGGTACCGTCGGCACGCACCCCACAGGTGTGGCCTCCACCAACGCTGACGGCTTCAAAGGCACCCGCGGGCGGTGCCGCCTGGCCTTCGTTGTTCAAGCCCCAGCAGGCCACTGTGTTGTCGGTGCGCAGGCCACAGGTGTGGTACTCGCCAACGCTGACGGCTTTGAAAAATCCCGCGGGCGGTATGGCCTGTCCCTGGTCGTTGGAGCCCCAGCAGGCCAAGGTACCGTCGGCACGCACCCCACAGGTGTGGCCTCTCCCGGCACTGACGGATTCAAACGAATCCGCGGGTGGTGTTGCCTGACCATCCCTGTTCCACCCCCAGCAGTCCACGGAACCGTCCGTCCGCAGGCCGCAGGTGTGGAAGCCGCCGGCACTGACGGATGTGAAGGACCCCGCAGGGGGTGTGGCCTGCCCTTCATTGTTGTCGCCCCAGCAGGCCAGGGTGCCGTCGCTGCGCACGACGCAAGTGTGGGTCCCGCCGGCACTGACGGACGGGGAGAACCTCCGAGGCAGCGTGGCTTGGCCCTCATTCACAGGTTTGTCTCTGCTGGTACCGGGTACGACGGCGCTTGTGCTGGGCGGTGTTGCCTGACCGTACTCGTTCCAGCCCCAGCACTGAACCGTTGCGTCGGCCCGCATGCCGCAGGTATGGGAATACCCGGGACTGACGGAGACGAACTTCCCGGCCGGCGGCGTCGCCCGGCCGTGCGCGTTCCAACCCCAGCACTGAACTGTTTCATCGGTTCTCACTCCGCACACGTAGTAGTAACCTGCGTTGACGGAGACGAATCCCCCATCCGGCGGCGTCGCTTGGCCATAAAGGTTCCAACCCCAGCACTCAACGGTGCCGCCGGCCCGTATCCCACAGGTGTGGAAATTCCCGGCGCTGACGGAGGCAAACTGTCCAGCCGGCGATATCGCCTGGCCGTGCAGGTTCCAACCCCAGCACTGAACGGTGTCGTCGGCCCGAAGGCCGCAGGTGTGTATACCCCCGGCGCTGACGGAGACAAACTTCCCGGCCGGCGGTGTCGCCTGGCCCTGGTCGTCCCGTCCCCAGCATTGCAGGATGCCGTTCGCCCGCACACCGCAAGTGTGGGCATGCCCGGCGCTGACGGAGATGAACTGCCCAGCCGGCGGCGTTGCCCGGCCGTCTCCATTCGAACCCCAGCACTCAACGGTGCCTGCTACCCGGACCCCACAGGTGTGCAGCCCCCCGGCACTGACGGAGACAAAATTGCCTTCCGGCGGGGTCGCCTGGCCTTGCGTGTTCCAACCCCAGCACTGGACGGTATCGTCGGCCCGCACGCCGCAGGTATGGTGCCTCCCGGCATCGACGGAGGTCAACGGCCCGGCTGATGGTGCCGGAGCCGCAGCACGCTCGATCAGCCCTGCCACCCGGGTGTGGCCCTGCACAACGGCGTTGTCCAGGGGTGTATGGCCCCAACTGTCCACGGTATCCAACACTGCGCCATATGCGAGCAACCGTGGCGCTACATGATGATGTCCGAACCTGGCTGCAAGATGCAGCGGTGTACTTCCATGGACGTTGACCACATCCAGATCCGCGCCGTGTTCGAGCAGCCGGTCGGCCACCAGGACATGTCCATGCCGCGCCGTGTGGTGCAGGGCCGTGTCGCCATTGCCGTCCACCTCATCGGGATCCGCACCGTTCGCCAGAAGGTGGGCAACGGTCTGTGCATCCCCGTAACCTGCCGCTGTGTGCAGGGACGCGAACGAGGTGTCCGACGCCGCGGATGCACCCGCAACCGTCGGTGGCATCGCCTGACCATCGCTGTTCCAACCCCAGCATTGAACAGTTTCGTTGGCCAGCACACCACAGGTGTGATTGTCCCCGGAACTGACCGAGAAAAACCCCTCCCCGGTGTGCAGGTCGGCCGCGACCGGAAGAGAATCGGCCCTGGCAATCAGGCAAGGGGCGCGGAGGACACCCCCATCTGCATATCCGCCATGCTGATCGGCGGCCACCCCACAACCGTTTCCAACCACATCCCTGGTGCGCCATGTCGAAGCACTGTCCCAATCGGGAACCCCTGAGTCACTGAGGTCATAGCCATTGAACTGTGATTGAAGCACGCCACCTCCGAGCGACCCTTGGAGACCATGCCCAGGTGCCATGGGGGGCACCGCGCGGGTCTCGTCGGTTTGGTGCAACCGCGTCTTCAGCGGAGAACTGTCGAACGGCGGTTCCGCGAGGATGCCGTCGGTGGCGGAACGCGGGTGCATCCGGAGTACATGCGTATCCAGAGCAGACGGATCAGGCGACGCAGCCAATACTTCTGCACGACCGGTGGATGCATCGTGCCGGGAGACGGCCATCAACGCGTACTTGCCTGACACGGCACGGTCCTGCATAGGCGCGACGCAGGCCGACAGCAGCAAGCACGGGAGCAACCAGACTATCAAGGGCAGACGCATGGCAAGACATTTCCTGGGCTCCATGGATCAGTGGGGAACCCGACTGAGATGCAATGAGCAATTGGCCATGTGGTGCGACTTGAGTGTCCGCGGGCAAGGCCATCAGAGGCCGTCAGGGTTTCCCGGAGCCGGGCCCATCCGCATAGGTGGCATACCCGGGCCGGATTGGCCTGGAGCAGCTGCAGGACGGCCGCCAGCACCTCCTGCTTGACCACCAACCAAGCATACAAGTGTCCTTCCAACACCCGGCGCAGCTCCTGGAAGAACCGCTCCACCGGATTTAACTCGGATGCGCAGGGCGGCAGCACCACTCGAGTCCGGTCCCACACCTGCATCTCCGCACCCGGGTAGCCGACAGCCCCGTCCCAGACCCAGCCGTCAACACGGGGTCGGCCGCCTAAAATCCGCGGACACGAACCGCCTCCACCTTCGGCATGTTCGCCTGCCACAACCACCACAGCAGCTCCGTCAGCGGATCGATTGCGGCGACCGGAAGAGGTAGGACCAGGCGATCGGCACCTCCGGTGCGTACCAGGACACCCCGCGGCATCCACACTCGCTATGACATGACGTTATTAAACAAGGCTTGCCCAGCGCGTGGAGCTACCGATGGCTGGTGCAGACCAACATCAACGAAACCGTATCGGGTAGGACTGTGCCATCCCAATTTCCTCACCCTACTGTGACGCTGCCCCAGCAATCGAGGGTACCGTCCGTCCGCACCCCGCAGGTGTACCAGCCTTTGGCACTAATGGCGACGAAGGTACCGGCTGGTGAATTAGTCTGCCCCCAAGTGCTTTCGCCCCAGCAGGCGAGGGTGCCGTCCGTTCGCACCCCGCACGTGTGCCAGACTCCACCACTGACAGCAGTGAAGGTGCCCTCCGGCGGCGCAGCCTGCCCGCGCGCGTTGTTGCCCCAGCAGGCGAGGGTGCCTTCTGTCCGCACTCCGCAGGTATGCGAAGTTGAAGTACTGACGGCGGTGAAGGTGCCCTCCGGCGGCGTAGCCTTCCTATGCTCGTTGTTACCCCAGCAGGCGAGGGTGCCATCCGTCCGCACCCCGCACGTGTGCTCTTCCCCGAGACTGACCGTGACGAAGGTACCTTCCGGCGGCACAGCCTGCCCGTACTCGTTCCGTCCCCAGCAATCGAGGGTGCCGTCCGTCCGCACCCCGCACGTGTGCTCTTCCCCGAGACTGACGGTGACGAAGGTACCTTCCGGCGGCGCAGCCTGCCCGTACTCGTTCCGTCCCCAGCAGGCGAGAGTGCCGTCCGTCCGCACCCCGCACGTGTGCTCTTCCCCGAGACTGACGGTGACGAAGGTACCTTCCGGCGGCGCAGCCTGCCCGTACTCGTTCCAGCCCCAGCAATCGAGGGTGCCATCCGTCCGCACCCCGCACGTGTACCCTACCCCGAGGCTGACCGTAACGAAGATGTCCCCCGGCGGCGCAACCTGTCCGTACCTGTTCCAGCCCCAGCAATCGAGGGTGCCGTCCGTCCGTACCCCACACGTGTGCCAGGTTCCGCCACTGACGGTAGCGAAGGCGCCTTTCAACGGTGTGGCCTGCCCGTGCTCGTTCCGTCCCCAGCAATCGAGGGTGCCATCCGTCCGCACCCCACACGTGTGCTCTTCCCCGAGACTGACGGTGACGAAGGTACCTTCCGGCGGCGCAGCCTGCCCGCGCTCGTTCCGTCCCCAGCAATCGAGGGTGCCGTCCGTCCGCACCCCGCACGTGTGTTGGCGGCCGGCACTGATAGCGGTGAAGGTGCCCTCCGGCGGTGCAGCCTGCCCGCGCTCGTTGCTGCCCCAGCAGGCGAGGGTGCCGTCCGTCCGTACTCCACACGTGTGCCAGGTTCCGGCACTGACAGCGGTGAAGGTACCTTCCGGCGGCGCAGCCTGCCCGCGCTCGTTGTTGCCCCAGCAGGCGAGGACGCCGTCCGTCCACACCCCACACGTGTGCCGAAACCCGGCACTGACGGTAGCGAAGGTGCCTTCCAACGGTGTGGCCTGCCCCCAAGTGCTTTCGCCCCAGCAGGTGAGAGTGCTGTCCGTCCGCACCCCGCACGTGTGTTCGTAGCCGGCACTGACAGCGGTGAAGGTGCCCTCCGGCGGCGCAGCCTGCCCGTACTCGTTCCGTCCCCAGCAGGCGAGGGCGCCGTCCGTCCGCACCCCGCACGTGTGTTTGTGGCCGGCACTGACAGCGGTGAAGGCGACGAGGTCCTCCTCCTCTGGTATGGCACCAGCACCAGGTTCGGAGGCGGGAGTCTGAGGCATCGTAACGCACCCGGTCATCGTCAGACACAGAACCAGACCCACACCCAACACCCACAGCCACCAACCGACCCGGACCGGAACCACATACGGCCCCACAGCACACCTCCTCCATGACGGTCGGTGGAACCACCCCGGCTCCAACGCACACCGGACGTCTGCCCTCCGGTGACACCGCCAACCAGCGATAGGTGCTCGCCGAACCTGACTCGCGGTGCCAGTGTGCCACAAAGCCGGGGCGGTCCTACCATCCGGCGCGTTGGGCAATGGTTTTCGTTTCCTTACATGGGGTCGGGCATTAGGCCCTCGCCGCCTCAAACATGCTTTGCGGGTCTCCCACGGGACATTCGTCGCATCCTGCATGCCCGACCCGCTGCGGTCCCGGTTTGAAAAGACGGCTGTGCCTCGTCCGGAGCTGAAGGCGAAGGTCGAAGCTCGTCGTATCCTGCACCGGATGGCCTCTGCCATGGCCTCATGCAAGCGCACGGACTTTTCCACTCAAGCAAATGCCAACCAACATCAACGAAACTGAAACAGGGCCAGGCCTGAGACGGGATGAAGTGATTCGCGCGGAGCGCGGACAGGGGCCAATAAGCCACGCAACATATATAATCCGGCCGATTCGATCTGCAATCGATTTGCGTTCTTTTTCCGCACTCCCAAGGAGGCATTATGGCCGACTCCCGTACTTTGTCGCGACGAACCTTCCTGAGTTTGACTGGTGTTGCCACGGCCGGCGCGCTGGCCGCCTGCGTTCTGCCCGAAACCGCGGACAGCGGTGACATGGGTGCCATGGCGGAACCCGTCACCATTCGCTACGGCCGCCACGATCCGGCCTCCGGCGTGACCACCACCCTGGACGCCTTCCACGAAGAGCATCCGATGATCACGGTCGAGGTCGAGCAGATCGGTGAATTCCACGCCAAGATTCCCGCCCTGGCCGCCGCCGGCAACCTGCCCGACGTGGTGCGCAGCTGGGAGGCCATGGCGCTGGATCTGGGCCGCAACAACCAGTTCATCGACCTGCAGGCCCATGTCGACGCCCAGACCGATTTCGACCCGGACGACTTCTACCCCAACTGGTGGAACTACCCGGTGGTCGACGGTAAGCGGTACGGCATCTCCGATGCGGCCGCCACGCACATGACCTTCTACAACCGGGACCTGTTCGATGAGAACGGCGTGGACTACCCGGACCCGGCCAACTTCACCTGGGCCGACTACGAGTCGATGGCCCGGGCCATCTCCGATCCGGACAACCGCATCTGGGGCTCCGAGACCATTCCGGTCGGCTGGCACATGTGGAGCGTGAAGCTCACGTGGCAGAACGGCGGTTCCTACTACAGCGACGACTACCTGTCCTGCACCATCGGTGACGCCCCTGCCACCGAGGCCCTGCAGTACTGGGCCGATCTCCTGCTGGACGGCAACGTCATGCCCTCCCCGTCCCAGATCATCGGCATTGGCGGCTCCGGCGCCGCGGCCGAACTGCTGGGTGCCGGCAAGATCGGCATGCAGCGCATGGGGACCTGGATCACGGGCGGCCTGGTGGCAGCCCCGTTCAAGTTCAACATCGCGCCCGAACCGATGTCGACCCAGCAGTCCACCATCTCCCACGGCGCCTTCAACGCCATCGCCAGCTCGTCCGATCACAAGGACGCCGCCTGGACCTGGATCAACGCCAACTGCAGCACGCAGGGCATCTACAACTACTGCTCCGAGGCCAACTTCCCCGGCACGCGCCGCTCCACCAACGAGATCGATCCCAAGCCCTGGGTCGCTCCCGAAGTGGAATACGAGGTGGATTGGCACACCATTCCGGAGTCGCTGGAATACGCCCGCATCCTGCCCGGACCGGCTAACGAGGGCGAGTCGCTCAAGCTCATCGGCGATGCCCTCGACCTGATCTACAAGGGCGAGGCCCAGGCCGCGGACATTCTGCCCGAGGTGGCCGAGAAGGTGACCAAGGTCATCTCCGACCTCTAACCGTTTCGCTCCGCCATTGCACAGGGCGATCCGCTGCCGGACGGCGGATCGCCCTTTTTGTTGCCGCACCGCCACCCGGGGTTTCGACCATGGCCGTTGCCGCTTCCGGCCGCACCATGCGGAAGGCCAAAATCCAGGAAACGATCACGGCCTACCTGTTCGTGGCCCCGTGGATCATCGGCTTCCTGGTGTTCACCGGCGGTCCGATCATCTTTTCCTTTGTCCTCAGCTTCTTCCGCTGGAAGGTCATCAACACGCCGCGGTTCATCGGGTTCGACCACTTTGTGGCCATGTTCACGACGGACGATCTGTTCCTGCATTCCGTGGGCGTGACCTTCAAGTTCGTCCTCTACTCCGTCGTTTTGGGCAACCTCATCTCCCTGTCCCTGGCCCTGCTTCTGAACCAGCGCATCCGGGGCATTGGAATTTGGCGCACGATCTTCTACCTGCCGGCCGTCGTCAGCGGCGTGGCCGGCTCCGTGCTGTGGGCCTGGATGTACAGCGGCGAACTGGGCATCTTCAACAACCTGCTGCTGGCGGCGGGCCTGGAACCGCAGGCCTGGCTCTGGGATGAACAGTTGGTTCTCGGTTCCCTCGTGGCCAAGAGCCTGTGGAACGTGGGTGTGCCCATGGTCATCTACATGGCGGCCCTGCAGGGATTGCCCCAGGACCTGTACGAGGCGGCGGACCTGGACAACGCCGGCGAGTGGACCAAGTTCCTGAGCGTGACCCTGCCGTTGATTTCGCCGGTCATCTTCTTCAACGTGGTGATGGGAATCATTTCCCAGATCCAAACCTTTGCCGAGCCCTACGTCATGACCAAGGGCGGCCCCGCCAACGCCACCCTGTTCCTTGGCCTGCACCTGTACGAGAATGCATTCCACTTCCTCAAGATGGGATACGCCTCGGCCATGGCCTGGATCATGTTCCTCCTCATCTTCCTGCTCACGGTGATCCAGTTCGGCCTGGCCAGGCGCTGGGTCTACTACGAAGGCCAGTCCTCCTGACCGGTCCGCTGTCATGACGGCATCGTCCACCTCCCTGCGCAATGTCCTCCTGGGTAACCGCTTCCGCCGCGGGCTGCTCAAGACCCTCTACATCTACGGCGCCCTGTTCGTGTACGCGGTGCTGTTCCTGCTGCCGTTCTACTGGATGCTGAACACCTCACTCAAGGAACCGCTGCGGGTGTTCCAAATCCCGCCCGACTGGTACCCAAACCCGGTCGTGTTCCGCAACTACCTGGACGCCTGGGTCAACGAACGGACCGACATCGCGGCCGAGATCCCGGTTTACAACTACGCCAAGAACACGGTCATCATCACGGTCAACGGGGTCATTGCCACGACCTTTTCGAGCGCGCTAATTGCCTATGCCTTCGCCCGCATGGACTTCCCGGGCAAGCAGGCCATGTTCCTGGGTGTAATCTCCACCCTGATGATTCCGTTCACGGTCCTGATGGTGCCCCAGTTCATCCTTTGGAAGAACCTGAACTGGCTCGACACCTTCCTGCCGCTCATGGTGCCGTACTGGTTCGGTTCGGCCTGGAACGTCTTCCTGCTGCGCCAGTTCTTCATGACCATTCCGCTGGAGTACGACGAATCGGCGCGCATCGATGGCGCCACTCACTGGACCATCTTCTCGCGTCTGATCGTGCCCCTGTCCAAACCCGCGCTGGGGGCCATCGGCGTCCTGGCCTTCGTCTACTTCTGGAACGATTTCCTGGGACCCTTGATCATTCTGTCCAAGCCCCAGAACTTCACACTGACCATGTACCTGGCGAACTTCTCGGTCGCCTTTGTCAGGACCACCCCCTGGCACCTGTACATGGCGGCATCACTCACGATTATTTCGCCTTGCCTGATTCTGTTCTTCTTCTCGCAGCGGGCCTTCATCCAAGGCATCACCATCACGGACTTCAAGCGCTAATCGGTGCGGCGGACGCGGGAACGTCCAGTCCAACCGACCTGACCGGGTACGGTTCCTGAAAGCAGTTTCACCGGGACGGCCACAGCGCAACTGCGGGTATCGGGTTGGACCTGCCAGCGGATGCAAACCGCACGCAGGCACCGTCCCATGCGCCTTGTTGTGGTTCGGGATCGAACTTCGCCTGTTAGGGTTGTATGACCTCCCCTAAACAGCGCAGGATGCCGCGTGAACGGGTCATTCGAGCTTCAGGTCAAGTCCGGGAAAGCCACACTGTGGTCCATCGCCGCCGGCCAAGGACCGACGGTGCTCATGTTCAACGGAGGGCCCGGCTGCGACGACTATCTGGGCCCCGTCTCCGCGTTGGTCGAAGACAAGGTCAGGCTCATTCGGTTTGAGCCCAGGGGGTGCGGCCGGTCCGACTGGGACGGCAACTACTCACTGGATGTTCTGCTTGACGACGCGGAGGCCGTGCGCCGGGCCCATGGCGCACAAACCTGCCTCGTGGCCGGCCACAGCTTCGGTGCCAACGCGGCCTTGGCCTACGCGCTGCGGTTCCCTTCCGTCGCCTGCGGCATCATCGGCATGGCCGGCGGCAATCTGGTCAACGACCGCAGTTGGAGCAAGGCCTACCGCCATGGCTTGCAGGAGGTTGGCGAAGACACGGGCAAAGCTGTCTTCCATGCCGACCCGCGCGTGAACCGCGACGGCAACCAATGTTGGCGGAACTTCATTCGGCAGCCGAATCTGTTCCGGGCCGTAGCCGACTTGGACCTGCCGGCCACGTTCATCAACGGATCCGCCGACATCCGGCCGAACTGGCCCACCAGGCAACTGGCGGCCCTGCTGCCCCAAGGCCGTTATGTTGAAATTGAAGGCGCGGCACACTACATCTGGCTGACACATCCCGGGGAGTTGGATCGCCACCTGCGGCACGCCATCGAGAGAGGATGCTCAACGCCAACGGAAACTGACTCCGAGGCCCAAAGTATGCCCGGAACAGCACCGCACCCGCGTTCCAGATAGTCATGACCACACCACGGCTTTGGTTGAGGCCCCTATCCGACAGACACCGGCTACCCGACTCCCCATGGAACCCGAGCCGCAAACCGCCCGTGGATTGCACCATGCAAGCCTTGATCTTCAGTACCCGGGTATTCCGCCGATGACCAGGTCGAACCTTGCGTCCAAGGCACGGAGCAGCCCTGCGCCCGGCCGCTCTCCGTGGCGCCAACGACATCGACGGCTTGACTTGGAGTTCAAGGACTGCCAATCGATCCTGACGAAGGCCACCGGGTTTATCGGCGGCTTCGACTACACGCTCAATCCCTACAGCGGCTGTGCATTCGGCTGCAGCTATTGCTACGCAGCCTTCTTCCCGCGCGATCCCGAGCTGCGCGACAACTGGGGGCATTGGGTAAAGATCAAGCAAAACGCCTTGGACAAACTGCAGCGCATGCGCACCCCGCTGGCCGGGAAACGGGTGTACATGAGCAGTGTGACGGATCCCTACCAGCCTCTGGAACGCGATGTGCGCCTGGTGCGTTCACTGCTTCCCATCATGGCCGAACGGGAACTGGAACTGGTTGTTCAGACACGCGGTTCACTGGTGGTGCGCGACCTGGATCTGCTGACCCGGTTTCGCCGCGTATGCGTGAACATGACCGTCACAACCGACTGCGAAGAGGTCCGCCGGGCCTTCGAACCCCGCTGTGAACCCATTGGGGCAAGGCTGGAAGCTACCGCGCAGGTGGTTGAGGCCGGACTCCCGGCCGTCGTGACGTTGACCCCCCTGCTGCCGGTTCGCTCTCCGCGAAACCTCGTGGCCGACCTGCTGGACACGGGGGTACGGCGCTTCGTGGTGCAGTCCTTCCACCCCACCAAGGGCAACTTCGTGGCCGGGACCGGCCGCGCTGCGCTGGCCATGACCAAGTCCCTGGGCTGGACGGAGAACCGGTATCGGCAGGTTCGGTCCTTCCTGGAGACGGAACTGCCGGAAGTGCGGGAGGGGCAGGCCGGTTTCGATCCAAACTGGCTGCTGACCACTTGAAGAACCACCGGTGGACTGCCCGCGCATGCGACAGCCGGACCAGGCACACAAGCCAGAGTTCACACCTGGAACAGGAATTCGAAGCAGTCACGTTGCGCCGATCGCCCGCGTTTGGGCTGCAGTGCATCAGACATGCCCTACCTCAGCCTCGGCTGGTATTGGAGCTTCGCCCTGGAGCCAAACTGGCCAAGCCGATGGATCCACATCCTCCAAACAGATATTTCTGTGTCAATCCTCCAAATAAACGAAAAGCAATCATCAAGCATAAATTGACGACAACATGTAAAATTATATCCATGGAATTTGGTATTCCATGAACAACCAATAGGGTATAGCACAGTTGAAGGGAGGCGCGGTGACTGAAACCAACAACCCGGCATCACCGTCGGCACCGTCGGACACAAACCCTCTGGTCAGGCAACAACACGACGAACGCGCCAAGCTACTCTTTTCGCACGATCGCACCGCACGCGAGCTGCTCGCATACATGGGTGCCCTGCCGACGGACCGGGATGCCAGGCTGGTCAGATGGAGCACAGAGTGGATTGCCTTCCAGGACAGTGCGGGTGACGTGCCTGCCCGGCTGGATCGCGGCTTGGGGGATCAGGTTTGGCTGGTGTGCGAAATGGATGGCCGCCCCCTGCACACCGTCCTGCTGGAGTTCAAGGCCGACCATGATCGGGGCACGGCGCGCCAGACCGTACTCTACCTGTTCGATCTTTGGGAAGACGGACGAAAGTTGGCGGCGTTGCGGACCGGAGCCGATTCGGTGCCGACCCGGGCCGCCTTGGTCTACACGGGCCAAACCCAGTGGACCGCAGACCTGTCCCTGCCCAGCGTGGGTCTGGACGGAGACATTGCACCCAAGCCCGGCATTTTTCTCCTGGACGTGGGCCGGACGGAGCCCGGGGACTTCCCCGAGGGCAGTCTGCTCTCCCATATAATCCCACTGGAGCGTTGTCGGGGACGGTTGCAGTGGGAAGACAGTGCAAACAGAGACGATGTTGTGGCCGAGGCGGCACACCTGTGGGAGCGTCTGCGTCTCCTGGCGACGGACGATGCCAGCTTATTGCAGACTCTGTCGGCCTGGCTGAGAACGGGCTTCTCGGCCTATGTTCAAGGACTGAAGTTGGGAGAGGGAGACAACGAAATGTACGCAACCATTGACGAAGCGTTCGAGGCGCACGTGGCAAGCCGGGTCGAGCAGGCGGTCGAGCAGGCGGTCGAGCAAGCGGTCGAGCAAGCGGTCGAGCAAGCGGTCGAGCAAGCGGTGCAACACAATACCATTAGCCTTCTCATCGACTATGTGCGGGTGCGGCATGGCAACAATGCCGCCGCAGCCGCGGAAAGCTTCCTGTCGGACTGGCAGGACTCCAGACTACCCACCTACAACGAACTGGACACATTGGTGGCACTCCAGCGGGACGGACAGGATCCTGGGGTCTGGTGGGCGGATCAAATCCGATCGGGGCACTCACGCAACTCACATTAACGCAAGAATGGTCAACGGCAGTACCGATTGAGGCAGCCAGACGGAACGACCTGCGGTACCGGGAAGACAGTTGGAGCCATAGCACACCTCGCTGGATAGGACCCAAATTGGGACAGGCTAGGTAGTGCCCGAAACTCAGTCGTCGAAGTACGTCAGGGGCCGACCTTCGCAGAAGTTGGCCGTGTTGCGAACCGGAGCCAACGAAATGTACGCCACAATTGACGAAGCGTTCGAGGCGCACGTGGCAAGCCGGGTTAAGCAGGCCGTCGAGCAGGCCGTCGAGCAGGCCGTCGAGCAGGCGGTGCAACGCAATACCATCAGCCTTCTCATCGACTATGTGTGGATGCGGCATGGAGAGGAAGCCGCCGCAGCCGTGGAAGGCTTCCTGTCGGACTGGCAGGACTCCAGACTGCCCACCTACAACGAACTTGATACCTTGGTGATGCTCCAGCGGGATGGACAGGATCCTGGGGTCTGGTGGACGGAGCAACTCTGATCGGAGCACTCACGCAACGCACATTTGTAAACAGAGACATAGTCATGGCCGAGGCGGCACGCCTGTGGGAGCGACTTGGCTAAGAACGGGCTTTTCGGCCTATGTTCAAGGACTGAAGTTGGGAGAGGGAGACAACGAAATGTACGCCACAATTGACGAAGCGTTCGAGGCGCACGTGGCAAGCCGGGTTAAGCAGGCCGTCGAGCAGGCGGTGCAGCGCAATACCATCAGCCTTCTCATCGACTATGTGCAGATGCGACATGGAGAGGAAGCCGCCGCAGCCGTGGAAGGCTTCTTGTCGGACTGGCAGGACTCCAGACTGCCCACCTACAACGAACTTGATACCTTGGTGATGCTCCAGCGGGATGGACAGGCCCCGAGGATCTGGTGGGCAGAGCAAATCCGATCGGAACAAACGAAAAACCCCGTTAACCCCGTTAACAGAGAGACGGTCAACGACAACATTGACTGAAGGCGGCCGGGGTGGAACGGCCTGCGATACCGGGAAGACATTCGAAGCAGTTGCACACCTCGTCGAGCAGGACCAAAATCGGGATCGGCCGGGTAGTGCCCGGAACTCAGCCATCGTCGAAGCGCGTCGGAGTCTACCCTCCGGGAGGCCATGCGTGCGCATCCGGTCCCTGAGCCAATCCGACAACAGCCAATCCCAAGCCCGGCAAGCCCGTTCCCGCTGCTACAGCCAGTCCCGCACTTCCACCGACGGAGGCTCTTCTGTTTGTGCCCGACCCTCCAGGTCCTTCAATCCGGGTTGTTTGATCCCAAATCCCGGAGGCCAGACCGGATTGTGCATCAAGGAGCGACCGGCTACCCAGAGCCGCCAGCGGAAAGTCAGGGCGGTGTACAACCTCCACAATCTCGCCATCCCGGCTCATGGCTTTGCAGCGGTCGAAATGGGTGACCAACTGCCATACCCACAGATTCCGGGGTGAGGAGAGCGGGGCGGCCTCCTTCCAGTCCGTCGCAGTGTCTCACGCGGCCCAAGGGCCTCAGATGCTGGTGCTGGTACCCGGATGGGTGCGACGTGCAGAGGATGGTGACAACTGGTGGCAACTCCATCTGTCACATACGCCCTGCCACAGGTCTAGCGACTGTCTCATCGATCACCTGGATACACGGACGACTGGCAGGTCCATGTGTTGGTCGATATGGCCAATCCGGAAGCCGAATCCCTACACAGTAATCAGGGCTTGGTCCTTGTGGTACACCACCGGGTTCTGGTGGTCGTCGTTCAATTCGTCCCCGATGTCATACGCGGCGACCTGTTCGTCGGTCAGGATGTTCTGAATCCCGTTGAAGGTGCTGCCGTAGGGCATGAAGGCACAGGTCATGGCCCGGCGCCAGCCGGAGGTCATGTTGGCGCCGGCCCCGTGGGCCAGCAAGCCGTTGTGGAAGGAGCAGGAACCCGCCTTCATGGGGGCCGCGATGGATTCCATGTCCACAAAGTCGGGGTACTCCCGAAAGAGGTCCGACATGTTCTCGGCGATGGGCACGTTGACGTAGGTGGTCTGCTTGTGGGAACCGGCCAGGAAATAGAGACAGCCGTTGTGGGCGGTGGCGTCGTCCAACGCGATCCAGATGCTGATCGCATCCGGGGAGTAGAAGGACCACTTGGGGTTGTCGTGATGCCAGGCCGTGGCGTTGGCCCAGGGTTGCTTGATCAGGGCCTGGTCGTGCCACACGCGCATGCCGTCCGTTTGGGCCAGTTCGGTGGCCATCCGGCCAATGCGGGGATCCAGGATGAGCTCCTTGACGGCCGGATTGTCCTTCCACAAATTGAGACGCTGCACAAAGACGTAGTCGTAGAAGGAACCACGGTCCTTCCAGCGATCGTCGTCCAAGGTGCCGTCGACCACCAGCTTCCGGTCCTTGCGTTCCCGCACGGCCTGGTCCACGGCGTCGCGCCAGGTCTCCAGTTCCTCGGGAGTGAGGAATTCATCCACCACCACAAAACCTTGGGTTTGATAGGCGTCAATCTGGGCCTGGGTGATTTCCGTATGCATAACTTACTCCCTTTCCAGCAGGTGACTCCGGCAAATTCCGTAACTGCCAAACGTGGCAGGGAGCTGTTCCTGTCGCGGAACAGCTCCCTGCCTACCAAAACCTCTTGGACACAAGTTTACTCGCTGGCGTAGAACATCTGCTCGCCGCTGTTGTTGCCTGCGATGGCCTGGCCCGCGATCGGCACATTGCGCATCGTGGCATCCGTCACCAGCACGTACCCCACCTTTTCCGCTAGGTTGAAAATCCAGACATTGTCGTAGTGGAGTTGATACTGCTCTTCGGTCAAGGTCGATCCGGCGTACACGTCACAGACCTGCAGCCGTTGTCGCTACACCCACAAGTCAAACCGGCCATCGCAGGCGGTGTTTGCCTGCCAGGCCTGCGGCTGGGCCTGAACGCCGATCACAACGCGGCCATCAACATTTTGGTGCGGGCGGGGCTTCCGTCCGTGCCCGTTCCGGCCCGCGGGACAGGGGCTGCTGCACGGGGAGGGGCGATCCCGTCGGGGACCCCTATGATCCGTGAACCAGATATGCCGACTGCGGAGTCAGGTATATAAGTCCCAAACAGTGCCTCACACATCATCCAGGCGTGTCAGGGTCTGACCGCCGGGCGTGTCCATAACCTGCCAGCCATGCGTGCGAATCCGGTCCCTGAGTCGATCCGAAAGTGGCCAGTCCTTGGCTTGGCGAGCGCGTTCCCTTTGCTGCAGCCAATCCCTCACCTCCGCCGACGGAGTCTCTTCCTCCGTTGCCCGAATCTCCAGATCCTTCAACTTCTGCACCGTTTGATCCCAGATCTCAGGGTCCAGACCGGATTGCGCGTCGGGGAGCGACCAGGCCCCCAGTTCCTCAAGGGCGAAGTCATGGTCATGAACGATCTCCCGGGTCTCATCGTTTCGCACGATCGTGGCCCGGCCCTGGCCAAGAACCTGGGCCCGGCCGGATCCCGGGTTCATGATCACGGCCGTGTTCTCGTCGATGCCCAACACGGTCAAGCCATCCTCGGCAGGCAGAAGATCGAGCAGTTCGTTGAACCGGCTCCGGCCCATGTAGCAACGGCTGGTGTCCAGACCGCTGCCACCGGACTGGTTGTTCCAGTGCGGGATTACAACCAGTTTCAGGCCAAAGGGAGCAAACAGGTCCAGCCCTTCCGACCAATACAAATCCAATCCCACCTTGTAGATCTCGTACACCGGCAGGGAAAGACGCCCTGCCGCCACCGTGGCGGCGCTGGACAGAAACAGGGTTCGCCCCAGACGATGGCAGATTCGGCAGATCTCCCAGCACAGGCTGTCACGGAAGTGCCGCACGGCGTAGGTGGGGCTGCCGGGGCCGGTCAGGATCACATTCGCCTCGTAAATAGGCCCCATCAGATCGGGATTGTTGGTGCTGAACGGTCCATCGGATCGACGAACCGGCACCGTCGTGACTTGGGGATGGTAATTCTGCAGACGGACTCTCAGGAAGCGGTCGACATCGCGGGCGACTTCCTCGCTGTTGGGTTCGAAGCCGGCCGGCGTTTCCAGGATGGCTACCTGCGGCCTCTGATCCAAGCGGGCGAAGATCCGGTCGTAAATCCTCTGCATGGATGGCGCCGTCTCGCCGGAACCCAGCAGGACGATGTCTCCGGGTGTCTGCACGCCCATCAGTCGCTCCAAAACCCTGACGACGCGGCTTCCAGCAGGACGTTCGCCAGCCGATCCGGCCTGTGGACATGAATGTCGTGATCCGTGTCCTCGAACCACACCGTGCGGCACCGTGCCAGACCTTCCTCGGCCACAACCACCTGTTGGCGCCTGTATCCGGCCCGTTCCGGATCATCCGAGGACTCCGCTGGGCAAATCAGGACCGGAATCCGCACCCGGTGATAGTAGTCCACGGGATCCATCTCCCACAACTTCCGTAGAATGCGCAAATGGTTGTCAAGGGACAGGTTGGGGGATACCGTCCCGTCGTCCGCCACCGAGAAGTTGCCCAGCGTATGCTGAACCCCGGTCGGTGTCCAGTCCGGATGGTTGGACTGGATGGCCACCCTCATGTCTCCCACCTGCCGGCCGCGGAAGTCCGGAGGCGAAAGGCGCTCCTTGACCGTTTCCCAGTCGGAACCCAGACTCTTCCGCAGGCTCAGAAAGCCTCCGTCGATGAAACCCACCCCGGACAGGAGGTCGGGCCGTGTGGCAGCCAGATGCAGGGCCACGTTGCCGCCCCAGCTTTGGCCCAGGAACACGGGCCGCTCAAGCTTCAGGGCCGTGATCACGGCCTCCATATCCGCGCTGATGCTTTCGAAATCGTATCCGCAATCGGGTTTGTCCGACCGACCATGTCCCCTTTGGTCCACCGTTACCACAGTGCAACCGGCCCCGTGCAGCGTTAGCGCCACCTGTTCCCAGGTTAGGCAGTTGCTGCTTAGGCCGTGGGACATTAGGAAGGCAGGGCCACCCTCCGCGTGCGCACAACGCACATGCAGGGAGATTCCCCGATCCGGCAGGTTAAGGAACTGCGTGTTCAACATAGGCAGGACTGGTTTTGAAAGGGCCTCCAAGCGGTTCAGCGCCCGGGTGCCGGCGGCGGCAAAGCGGCCCACGGCTGTACGCCGCAACGGGCAGCCCAAGCATCCCACAAAGCCGCCAGTTCCCTGACGCGCTCCGGGTGCTCACAGGCCAGATCCCGGGTTTCCGTCCTGTCGACCTCGATGTCGTACAACTCCCAGGGATCCGGATAGCGGTTCACCAGCTTCCAGCGTCCGCGGCGCACAGCTCGATTGCCTTCATGTTCCCAGTAGAGCACTTCCCGCGCGGATGGGCCATCCGACAGCGTGGGCACCAGCGAGACACCCTCCAGCGGTTTGACGGTTTGGCCCTGACGGGTCTCCGGGTAGGAAGAACCGGACCACTCAAGGCACGTCGCCATGATATCCGGCAACTGGCCGGGCTGTTGCCGCCACTGGCCTCGGTCTTCGTGCCGGATGTCCGGTCCGGCAACGATCAGCGGGGTCGCAATGCCGCCCTCGTGCACCCAGTGCTTGTACAGGCGGAAGGGCGCGTTGGACACATTCGCCCAGGGGATTCCGTAGCTGGCATAGGTATCCTCCCCGCCCGGCCAGATCTCGGGGCTGTTGCCAAACCGCACAGGCTCCCCTTGCCGGGTGGTGGAGGTTCCTATCTGCTCCCAGCCGGTCGCCACGCGTTCCGCCATGGATGAGTCCAGTTCCTCGGCACAGCCGCCGTTGTCGGCCAGGAATACGATCCAGGTGTTGTCGGACTGCCCTGTGTCATCCAATGCCTGCAGAATGCGGCCGATCCCCTGATCCATGCGGTCAATCTGAGCCGCATACACCTCCATGCGGCGGCACTCCCATTCCTTGTCGGGGGCCGCCTCCCAAGGCGGAACCCTTGGATCGCGCTCGCTGAGCTGCCAGTCCGGGTCCAAAACGCCCATTTCCCGGAGGCGGTCCAGGCGCCGGACCCTCAGTTCATCCCAGCCGACGTCGAAGCGGTCCTTGTACTTGGCTGCGTCCTCCTCGTGGGCATGGAGCGGCCAGTGCGGCGCCGTGTACGCGACGTACTGGAAAAAGGGGGTGTCTTCGCCTTTCTCGACGTGCTCCCTGATTTGCCGTACCGCCTCATCGGAAATGGCGTCGGTGATGAAATAGTCGTCGCCTTCGGCAGAGATGCGCTCGTTGTTGCGGGTCAGGGTGCGTGGCTGGTAGAAGTTCGCGGCACCCGTGATGATGCCGTAGAAGTCGTCGAAGCCCCGTTGACAGGGCCAGTTGTGCCTGGGACTCTCCACAAACCGAGTCACGTGCCACTTGCCGGACATGAACGTGGCGTAGCCGCCGGCCTTCAGGGCCTCGGCAATCGTGACCGATCTGGGACTCAGATCGCCCAGGTACCCATCCAATCCGTGCGTGCCCATCATGTGGCCGATGTCCGCCTGATGAGGGTACAGGCCAGTCAGGAGGGACCCGCGGGACGGGCAGCAACGCGCCGTGTTGTAGAACTGGCTGTAGCGGAGGCCCCGAGCCGCCAAACGGTCCAGGTTGGGGGTGTCCACTTCCCCACCGTAACAGCCCAAATCCGAGAATCCCATGTCATCGTTGAGAATCAAAATGATGTTGGGTTGGTCGGCCATGGCGTCAGCAGTCCTCTCGGTGATCGGTCATAGGAGTCTACCTGCCCGTTGTCCCGGCACATGCACATCCAGACTGCCAGCACCAAGGAAGTCGTTGTCGAGCGGATTGCATTTGCATTGGATGTTTTGATCGCACTCCAGATCTGGCGCCGCCAACCGACACCGGAGACCAATGGACCAAGCCCTATTCCCAACGTGGTTGCGTCCCGTCACGCAAGACACGTGTTGTTCCGTGATCCGGTCGAAGTCCGGTCCGGCCCATCCCTCGATGGTGGTACCACACCAAGTCACACGGACAGGAATTGCCTGTCCCCCGCCTCCCAACCCTCGAGAGAGGCAAGAAGCACGGGAAAGTCTGGCAGTCGGCATTGCACTCTCGCCTCGGACAACATGCGGCACTGCCGCTCAAGTCGATCCACGCAGAAGGTAACCAGCACGAGCCGCTGGAACAGTTCCAGGGACTTGGCCCACTTGGACAGGTTGCCCATGCGGACATCCCGTTGGACCTCAACCGGCCATACTAGCTCCTTGTAATACACAGCCAGATCCGGTTCGGAGCGAACTCCCCACGGATCGTCCGCGCGCTCGGGACAGGGCGGAGGCTGGTCGTCGACCGGAAGGCCCAGGGACAGCAGATGATCCCGGGCTTCCAAGATCGCAACTGCATGGCGGATGGACACATGATGCGACAGCACCCATGGCAGTTCCGACGGTGCGGGTTCGGCATCGCACCGTTGCCGGTACCAGTCCCTGCCGGCAGAAGTCAGGTCGTACAGCGGCCGCCCCCGGCCCTGACGGAAGTGCCAACGCAAGGATGCGCCACCCGAGGACGCTGCCTTGATGTACCCCGTCTGCTCCAGCTGTCGCCACTGAATCCGGCATGCACCGCCCGTCCATGCCGTCTGGTCCGGACATGCGGTCCGCGCCAGACGCCAACTGCGGATGCATCCAGTTGCACCCATGAGCCGAAGCAGACGGTAGGCCGGAAAATCGATCACAGGGCAAGTGAAAGCGCAGCAGCAGTATCACCCGATCATAAGAGAACATTTATTCTAAAACAAGTAATCCGTATCAAGTTCACTGCAGGAATCGGTGAACTTCAGATATTACCCTCCGTGCAACAGTCTTACCATTTGAGCGCCTTAGCTCCAGTTGGGACGGCATCACGATCGCTCTGTGAAGTCCTGCAGTTCGAGCCTCTCCAGTTCCACATGACGAGCTGTCACTTTGCAGTTCGGACTGAAGGCACAGGGCAGCGCGGGAATTCGGAGTGTGGCAACCCACTACCCCACATTGGATCTTCCAGCCCATGTGAAATCCCTCGACGCAGGCTACCTGAGTTGTCTAGGCTCAACCATGCTAAGAAACACGGACACGTGTTGCTCTTTGACAAAAGAACTGACTATGGTATAGTTTTCGCATGGAATCAATTGCTGAGCTTGCTAGCGTATACCAGGGCCTATCCCGCGCCGGCCATGGAGCCGGCGCGCGGCGCGGCCAATGGATGCTGCGGATCGTTGAGAGCAGTGACGTGCACGATGACGGTTGGCTGGACATGAACGGCCTCAGAGAGGTTGGTCTTGTCCACAGCATTCACACCGAGGAGCGGCATCTGCTGCGTCCCTTCGACCTGCTGGTGACGGCCCGTACCGGGTTTGTTCAGATCGCACTCGTGCCGCCGGATGTGTCCCGGACGGTAGCGGGGGTGACGCTGCTGGTGGTGCGAGCGAAGCAGCCGGAATCGGGAATGGCACATTGGCTCTGGTACTACCTCACTTCGTCCATTGGTCGAATGCAACTCGCCAGGCGCATGACGGCGAGCGCCACCCTCAAGTCGCTGTCGGCCAGGAACCTGGGCGAGGTTCAGGTCCCCGTGCCGTCCCCGCGTGATCTCGATACAGTGGCTCAGCTGGTGGAGGCATCAGAAGCGGCGTATGCATCGGCGGTCGAAGCTGCCCGGTTGCGCCGTGAGACGCTCCGAGACTCGGTGATAGATGAAATTGGTCGTAGGACCGTACCAACAATCCAGAGGAGATGCCTATGACGTTGAGCAGACAAGAACTTGAGTCCAAGCTGTGGCAGGCCGCCGACATCCTGCGCGGTCAGATCGATGCGGCCGACTACAAGAATTACATCTTCTCCATCCTGTTCCTGAAGCGGCTCTCCGACCGGTTCGACGAGGAGGTTGAGAATGCCGTCGCGCTGGGTGTTGCCCGCGATGTGGCACTCAACGACCGCGACGAGCATGAGTTCTTCGTCCCGGAGTCGGCCCGATGGCGCATCCTGACAGGTGCTTCAATGAATCTGGGCGAGGCTCTCAACATCGCCGGTCACGCCATTGAGGATGCCAACACTCCCAGATTGGACGGTGTGCTGGCGGGAACCAACTGGAACGACGAATCGAAGCTGGGCAGCCCGGCCAACCGCGAGCGCATCATCCGCAGCCTGCTCAACCACTTCAGCGGCTTGGATTTGCGTGACGAGAACCTACGGGAGGACGCTGGTGGCGGGGGCAATGTGTTGGGCGATGCCTACGAGTACCTAATCGACCGGTTTGCCGACGATGCCGGGAAGAAAGGCGGCGAGTTCTACACTCCCCGCTCGGTGGTGCGCCTAATCATCGAGCTTCTCCAACCGCACGAGGGGATGCGGATCTGCGACCCAACAGCCGGCTCCGGCGGAATGCTCATCTACTCGGCTCAGTACGTGCAGGAACACGGTGGAGACCGCCGCAACCTGGCACTCCACGGGCAGGAGCGCAATCTGGGAACGCTGGCTATCGGCAAGCTCAACCTGCTGCTCCACGGTCTGCGGGCCGGGCGTCTGGAGGATGGCGACATCATCGCCGAGCCGGGCTTGGTGGACCCCTCGGGGCGGTTGCTTTCCTACGACCGGGTGATTGCCAATCCGCCCTTTAGCCTGAAGAACTGGGGACACGATTTTGCGCCTAACGACCCGCACCATCGTTTCGACCGCTACGGAGCCATCCCTCCCAAGACCAGAGGCGATCTCGCCTTCCTGCTGCACATGCTCGCCGTGACCAATTCTCAGGGCATGGTGGGCGTTGTGATGCCCCACGGCATCCTGTTCCGGGGTGGAGCGGAGGGGAAGATACGCAAGGGCATCGTAGAGGCCGACCTGTTTGAGGCCATCATTGGTTTGGCCCCCAATCTCTTCTCCGGTGCCAGTATTCCGGTAGCCATCTGCGTGCTGAACAAGGCCAAGCCGGTTGAGCGGCGCGGCAAGGTGTTATTCGTGGATGCCGCGCAGGAAGGCTATTTTCGTCAGGGAAAGGCACGCAACTTCATTGACCGCGAGCACATCGACAAGATGGTCGAAGCGTACCAGGCATTTGGGAGCGTGGACCGCTTTGCCCACGTTGCAGACCTAGAGGAGATGGAGGCCAACGACTTCAACCTGAACATCAGCCGCTACGTGGACACGACCGAACCGGTGGACGTGATGAGTGTCGAGGATGCACTGGCAGAACTGCGGGACGCGGAGCAGCGGCGCGACGAGGCAGTGGCAAAGATGGACGAGTTGCTCATGGAACTGGGGTATGCCCGATAAAGTCACAGGTGATCGAATGCCCACGTTGTTGAGAGAAGGACCGTTTCGCTTCTTCTTCTACTCAGGAGACCGAAAGGAGCCTCCCCATGTACACGTGCGGCGCGATAATCACGAAGCCAAGTTCTGGCTCAACCCGGTTGAATTGGAGCGCAGTGGCGGCTTGAGCCGCTCCGAAGTGCGCCGGGTTGAGCGCATCATCAAGGAGAATAGGACTTCGTTCCTGGGAGAGTGGAATGCACGTTTCAACAACTGATGTCGGTGTACCGGAAGCCATGACGATTGCGGCGACTGAGGACACCCTTACCGTCGAGCTGTCGGATGGAAGAAGCATCTCGGTTCCGCTGGCTTGGTACCCCCGTCTGGTGCATGCGATGCCACAGGAGAGAGACAACTGGGAGCTGATCGGCGGGGGACTAGGGATTCACTGGCCCGACTTGGATGAGGACATCAGCATAGAGGACCTGTTGGCTGGCCGAAAGTCTGGGGAAAGCCGCAGGTCTCTACAGCAATGGCTCGAGGCGAAGAAGGAGGGACGGGGACTCACATTGTGCGAACTCACCGCCTACGAAGAGGAGCGGCAACGGCTATCTGATGGTCAATAAGACACACATGCCTCCTGGCTGGCGGTTAACTGCGTTCGGCGAATGTGCCGTGCTTGTACGGGACACCGTTTCCCCGACTAACATGGGCGACATGCCGTACGTCGGTCTTGAGCACGTAGGCGAAGGCACGCTTTCCTTGGTGAATTCGGGTGTCGCTACCGAGGTGACCAGTACGAAGTCGCGCTTCACGAGCAATGATGTTTTGTTCGGCAAGCTACGCCCTTATTTGAGGAAGGTAGCTCGGGCTCGCTTCGACGGAATCTGCTCGACTGACATCTGGGTTGTCCGGCCAGCCGAGGGTGTGGATGCAGGATACCTGTTCCATGTAATGGCTTCCCAGAAGTTTGTAGATGCCGCAACGCGCGGATCGGAAGGTACGAAGATGCCTCGCGCGAAGTGGGACCTCGTTTCTAAAATCCGTCTGAGGCTCCCGCCCCTTGAAGAGCAGCAGCGCATCACCACCGTGCTAGCCTCCATTGATGAGGCAATCGAACACACCGATACCGTCGTTGCCGCTACCGAGCAGCTGCGAGACTCTCTTCTCCACGAGTTGCTCACACGTGGGGTCCCCAGTTGGCACACCGCGTGGAAGGAAGTCCGAGGCTTCGGAACCGTCCCGGCAAGTTGGGACGTGGTACGTCTGGGGGATGTAACCGAAGTCAATCCAAGACGCCCTCTCCTTAAGGTCGAACCGATGAATTCGGTTACGTTTGTGCCGATGGTGGCTGTCGCCGAGAATTGTGGAGGCATTGTCGCACCTGAGTTGCGTCCATTTGGGGAAGTGGCTCGTGGATACACGTACTTTCAGACGAAGGACGTTCTGTTCGCCAAGATCACGCCATGCCTCCAGAATGGTAAGCATGCCCTGGCTGCCAACCTGTCTGGCGAGTTCGGATTCGGGACTACAGAGTTCCACGTAATCCGTGCCGGTCCCTCGATAGACCCGCGCCATCTCTTTCGTATCTTAACGCAGCCTTCAAATCTAGAGAGGTGTCAGAAGAGCTTCAGTGGAACTGCTGGCCAGCAGCGCGTTCATCCCGACATTTTGAGGGATCTTCGCCTATGCTTGCCACCTCTCACTGAGCAGCGCGTCATCGCTGCCACACTGGACAGCATTGACGCTACTCTCGAACGGGCTCGCGAGGAGCGCGTGGCCCTACAGCTGTTGAAAGCATCAACCTCAGAGGCGCTGCTAACAGGCCATTTGAGGATTGAGTTGGGAAAGTGGAGCATACCGGATGTCCCTTAAGGATCGCATCGTCGCAATACATGATGTCTTTTCCCAAAGAAAGACGCGCAATACAGGACGAGTTCTCAAGCAGCTTGCCCAAGAGGATAGAAACAGAATATTGCTGCTTTATCGAGATGTCATTAATGGATCATGGGATCAGGGATTTCAATACCATGGCGCAGAGTTATTGTGGGCTGAAGTTCATAATTCACTTGAACACCGACTGGGTCGCCCTATCCTTTCACAAAGACTACAGGCATTTGGGCTGCACAACCACAAAATGGTTGCAGACGATGTCCATATATATCTCTCAGAATGCACTCCAGATGAATTTCTGGACTTCATCGAATTAAGTTTTAAAGTGCAGCATCCACTACGATCCAGGGACGGATCGAGCGAAGTGATCGAAGCGCTCAATGAGGTTTTTCGCCAAGGAGGCCAGCCCTACCGTCTGACCGACTACGTCAAAGTCGAAGAAGAGGTGGAGGGGGTTCCACACTTGAATAGTAGCCCTTACAAGCGAAGGGTTCCCAAGATAGTTGCCTATCCAAGGATCATTGTCGTTGAAGAGGAAGTAGCGTACAAAGAGGCAGTAAAGCCGGCACTAGCGATCTTAGGGCACCATCAATTCGTGGCGGCAAACACAGAATTCCGAGATGGCCTCAAACACTATCGGAAGGAGAGCCATCGGGATTGCCTGACGAGTTGTGGTAGTGCCCTTGAGAGCGTTCTGAAAGTGATTTGTGATAGGAATGGCTGGCACTACAGTAAGGGGGCGACACTTGGTCCGCTACTGGATCTAGTGATAGATCAACTAGGGTTGGAATCCGTGTTCGCGGAGAAGTTCAAACTGCTGGCCACGATACGGAATCGGAGCAGTTCTTCGCATGGAGGCGGCAGTTCTCCAAGGATGGTTGATCGTCACCTTGCCCAGTACATGGTCACTACTACAGCCGCTACCATTGTGTTTCTGGTCACTGAAGCGAATAGGAGACAATGAAACTACGGATCGACCGTGGAGTTAGTCTCATGCCTCCTCTCAGCAGGCTCAATGAACTCAACCATGTCGAGGTGCCGGCGCGCCGACTCTTGGAGAAGCTTGGCTGGACATACGTACCTAGGCAAACGATTGGGATGGAGCGAAGGGACGAGCGGGAAGTACTTCTGAAGGGAAGGCTGCGAACTGCTTTGATGCGTCTCAATCAGTGGATGACAGAGGAACAGGCAGAGCGCGTCATCTTTGAGCTTGAGCACATCAATGCCACCGGCATGGCTCGCAACCAGATTCTTCACGAGTACCTGACCCACGGCATGCCGCTGAGAGTTGTTGGGGCAGGAGGAAGCGATTCACGCATCGTTTGCTTCTTCGACTTCAACCACCCGGAGAGCGGTCTCAATGAGTTTGTCGTCACAACACAGTTCCGCGTCCGCCAAGGCAATGAGCGGGACAGGCCGGAAGACGATGAGCGCATGGTCATTCCCGACCTCGTGCTGTTTGTCAATGGCATTCCGCTAGTGGTGATGGAAGCGAAGTCGCCATCGCTGCTGGAAGCGTGGAGGTCAAAGGCGGTGAGGCAGTTGCAACGCTACCAGGAGGCCGGGCCGGAGTGGCAGGGGAGTGGCGCGCCGGAATTATTCCACTACAATCTGCTGTGTGTTGCCCACTGTGAAGCCGCTGCAGTCTATGCTGCTGTCGGTGCACCGGAAAACGCCTACTTCGAATGGAATTCGGTGCTGCCGTACTCAGAGGGCGAAGTCCATGAGCGCTTCGGCATTGCTCCCCAAGGCCAAGCGCAACTCATCGTCGGCCTGCTGTCTCCAGCGATCCTGCTGGACATTCTCCGTGACTATGTAGTTTACGAACCGGAGCGAGGTCGTCTTGTGAAGAAACTGCCTCGCTACCAACAGTATCGGGCTGTACGCGCGACAGTGGACCGGATACTATCCGGACGGAAGCCGGTTGAGCGGGGTGGTGTGGTCTGGCACACTCAGGGGTCGGGCAAGTCACTGACGATGCTGTGGTTGGCGATGAAATTGCGCCGCGAGCCGCGCTTGGACAATCCCACCATTGTCGTGGTTACCGACCGCAGACAGTTGGACCGGCAGATCGCCAATACCTTTGAGCGCTGTGGATTCCCGGGACCGGAACAAGCAGCCACAGGCAGCGACCTGTCCCGACTGCTCATCACCGGGACAGGCCGTACCGTGATGACGACCATCCAGAAGTTTGAGGAAGCGTTGACGACTCCTAAAGGTGGATCCGATGTGCTCAATGCCTCGGAGAACGTCATCGTCATGGTGGACGAGGCGCATCGCACACAGTACAACATTCTTGGCGGAAAGATGTCCAAGGCCCTGCCCAACGCGGCTCTTGTGGGCTTTACCGGCACGCCGATAGACAAGGACCTCAAGCGCAGCACCATGGGACGCTTCGGTTCTCTGATTGATGCCTACACGATCCCGGAGTCGGTAGATGACGGAGCGACGGTTTCCATCTTCTACGAGGCGCGGCTGCCCGAGTTGGCCATTGAGGGACCGGAGAGCCTGGATAGGTTGTATGAGACGATGTTCGGTGACGAGCCGCTTGAAGTCCAGTTGAGGATTCGACGCCGTTACGCCAACAGGGAGACGGTGGCCGAGGCCGAGCCGCGCATCAAGAGGATTGCCCTGGACATTGCAGAGCACTTCAAGGGGAAGGTGCGGTCCAATGGGTTCAAGGCGCAGGTTGTCGCACCGAGCAGGGCAGCCGCAATTCGGTACTCCGAGCATCTCAACAGCTTTGGACTGTGTGCCTATCCCATCATTACCTCGTCCCCCAACGACGGGCCAGAGTTCAAGATGGCACGCGAGGTCGACCACGAGCAGGTCGTTAACGCCTTCGTCGATCCGGAGGGAGAGCCGGAGGTGCTAGTCGTGGTGGACATGCTACTGACGGGCTTCGATGCGCCGGTGGAACAGACCTTGTACTTGGATCGTTCCCTCCGGGAGCACGGGCTGCTCCAGGCCATCGCCCGGGTGAACCGTCGTTTCTCCCATGAGTGGAACGGGGTGGTCACTGAGAAGACCCACGGCCTCATCGTGGACTACCACGGTGTCTCCCGCAATCTGGAGGAGGCACTTTCAACCTTCGACTGGCCGGACGTGCAGGACACAATGTTGGAGTTGGATGAGGAACCGGCACTGGTCATCGACGCGTCTGTAGTCCAGGCAGAGTCGCACTTCAAGGGACGCGATCTGAACAATACCTGGGAATGTGTCGGCATCTTCGCACCGGATGCCAACACGGAAGGGGACTTCAAAGCAGATGTCTTCGAGCAGTTCAACGCGGACTACCGCTTGTTCTCGCGCCTCATGGACCGCTTCCTGCCCGACCCGCGAGCACTGAACTACATGGACCGCCTGGCGCGGCTTACGGAGATCCGCGCCTATGTCCGGGCCCAGTTTCTCCGTGAGGACGCGGACGTGAACTGGACCGAGATCGGGGCCAAGGTCAAGAAGCTGGTGGACGAGCGCATCAGTGTCCAAGTGCGACAGCTGATGCGGCCGGTATCCATTTTCGATCAGGACTTTGAACAGAAGATTGCCGTGCTGCCCCACGATGAAGCTCGGGCCTCGATCATGGAACACGCAATCCGGGCGCACATACATCACCGCCTGGCCGACAACCCCGTGTTCTTCGCGAAGCTCTCGGACCAGCTTGCACGCATCATCGAAGACCTTCGAAACCGACTGATCGACTCGGCTGAAGCATGCCGCCGTCTGGCCCTGTTACGACAGCAGGCTCAAAGCGAGTCCGACATTGCTGCGGAGCACGGTCTGTCTCCGTTGGCCTTCGCCATCTGTGAGCTGCTTGACTACCGCGCCGAGGAGCCAGGTTCCGACTCGGCCGTTTCTGAAGAATCCTCACCACAATTGGCGCAATTCGAAGAAGAGGCCAAGCATGTCGCCCAAGGAGTCGCATCTGTTGTCAACCGACACAGTACGGTTGTCGACTGGCAGTTGAATCCAGAGGTCCTACGGGAGATGCGGCGCGATATCAAGCGGGAACTCAGGCCCACGGGCAACTATGACGAAGGGCGGTTGGACGAGTTGGCAAACCGGATTGTCGAGTTGGCCCGCCAGAGGAGTGATCAGTGATCGAACGGAACAGCGTCCGCTTCGGCAACACGACCATTGACTACGAGGTAAGCCGCAGCGAACGGCGCAGGAAGACGGTGCAAATCACAGTGGACGGTGGCGGTGTGCGGGTTGCGGCACCCATGGCGATGCTGGACAGTGATCTGCAGGCTATCGTACGCGGACGGGCATCCTGGATACTCAACCACGTGCCGGGGGAGGAGATGCCGAAAGCCGCGCCCAAGCGCTTTGTAAGTGGGGAGACACTGCCGTACTTAGGCCGAAACGTCCGCCTAATCGTCGAGTCTGCGGACACGCGGTTGCCCGAAGTCCGTTTCGATCACTGGCGATTCCGGGTGTCTGTGCCAAAGACTCTAAACAGCGATGAACACTGTGAGCTGGTTCGCCGTGCGGTCGTTGGATGGTATCGGGTTCGGGCTGCCGAGCGACTGCCAAACGTTGTTGAACAGTGGTGGCCCCGGTTGCGCCGGGGGGACATGCCGCAAATACTCGTCCGGGACCAGCGTCAGCGCTGGGGAAGCTGTGCGTCCGATGGAACGCTGCGCTTCAACTGGCGTGTCATGATGCTGCCCCCGACACTCATTGAGTACGTGGTCGTCCACGAGTTGGCCCACCTTACCCATCGGAACCACTCAACGGATTTCTGGAGCTTGGTGTCCATAGTGATGCCCGACGCACAGCAGCGCCGCCGGCACCTTCGGGAAGCAGGGCGATTGCTTCCCTTGTGACGCTCCTACCTAACCCGTACCGCAGCTTTGATCAGGAAAGTTGCTACGGGAATCAAACCCTACACAGGACTGGGAATCTCGCCACATGACCGCCTAGGCTGGCTAGTTGTACCAATTTTCAATTGCAGCTTGCCGAAACCCAGCAAACTGACGGGTATCCTGAACAAACTACCCTTGACCACCTCAGGGCAACCGAAAAGTCGCGTTCAGACCAGGATCGGGGGTTGTCGGAGCCCTGTGCAACAACCTTGAACGGTGCTTGGGCACAGAACAAATCAAGGCGTAAATCCACCCAATCCGGCACATAAGGTTCAAACCGGATGGCCGGGCCGCAGCCACCCGGCGCGCAACAAAAGGGACCGCCGTGCGTCCTATGGGATATGCAGACTTCTCACAGAACGCGTTGCGGCCCTCATGCATCCTATCCCATGGCTCCCTCTCCCCGGCATCGACCCCGCCCTTCTGAAGGCCCTGTTCGCCATCGCCGACGCACTGTCCCACCTCCCCGATCCGCGCGACCCGCGCGGCGTGCGCGATCCGCTGGCCGTGCTCCTGGGCACGCTGCTGGTGGCCCTGGCCGGGGGCGCCGACACCATGGCCGCGGTGGCCGAGTTCACGGACGACCACCAGGCCTGGTTCCGCTTGTGGCTGCCCCTGGGCGCGACCGTGTCGACCGACGACACCTACCGTCGGCTCGTGCGTCGGCTGGAGCCCGAAACGGCCATGAAGGACACCCTGCTGCTGCTGGACGGCACCTGCCTGCCCGGCCTGCAGGATCTGATCCTGGCTCTGGACGGCAAGGTCGTACGCCGCTCGGGCGACCGGGCCGCGGGCACCCGGCCCCTGTGGTGAGCGCCTTCCTGGTGCGGGAGGGACTGACCCTGGCCCAGGAGCCCTGCGAGGTCAAGAGCAACGCAAACACGGCCATCCCCCGCCTGCTCGAGCGCATGGTGTTGGAGGGGGCCATCGTTACGATCGACGCTGCCGGCTGCCAGCGGGCCAGCGTGCAGGACCTGCGGGCCGCCGGGGCCGACTACGTGCTGGCCGTCACGCGCAACCAGTCCAACCTGCATGCCGAGGTGCGCGCGGCCTTCGCAGAGGCCGACCGGGGTGCAGGACGGTTGCGAGACCGTCGAGCGCAACGGCGGTCGCCGCGAACGACGCACCTGCACGGTCCTGGGCGGGCCCGGCCTCTGCGAGTGGGTGGACCGCCCTGGGCAGTTTGCTCCGGGTGCGCACGGAACGCAACGGGTCCTGCGGCCGCCAGCGTGCCGTGCGCTACTACATTTCCAGCCTGCCCGTGGATGCCGAGGCCCTGCTGGAGCTGGTCCGCGGCCACTGGGGGAAGTGAGAACGGCCTGCACCGCACCCTGGACCTGCAACGACGGCCGCCTGCGACGGGGCCATGCCCCCGCCGTGATGGGTATCCTGCGCCGGGCCGCCCTGAACATGGTGCGTACGGTTCAGCAGAATTTCAGACCAGATTTGTCCATCGGGCTGCTGCGGGACAAGATCGGCAGCAACCCCGCCCTGCTGGCTCCGATCCTGGCCTGAACACGGCTTTTCGGTTGCCCTGTTGACCACCTAAGCCGATCGGGTTGGAAAACATGCCCAACAGTATCGCCGGAAGCACCAGCCATGGCCCCGCATCACATGCCGCCTATTGCCACGGCAGACACCCCAAGTGGAGATCCTGCACGGGCCATTTCAGTCAAGGTGGTCGAGCAAGGGAGATAGACCCAACCCGTCAGCCCGAACAGCGCCGTTTGTCCAAAGACCGTCACGGAACCGTTGTCTCCAATTGCACACCGAAACTCACCCCTACACGAGGCGAGCACCGACCGCCGGCGAACTGCAAAAATTGATTCGCGACCCGACAATTTTTGCTCCTAGTCATGATGTCGGCGTATACTACAGCACCACGTTTAGACACAATCATGCCGTCAGGACAACCACTTTTCAGAGTTTTTCCGCTACATACCACATCGACTTTGACACCGTAGGTTTCTTGTCTAGCTAGCAAAGGCCATCGTTTGACATTTTGCTACGATCGAAACCTCCACACGTCAGCCTTGATCCATAACTTGATACATCACTCATCGACAATTGTTTCCAAATCATTTTTCAACTCAACAATATTCCACGGTTGCAATTATGGTTAACACGGACGAGTACGCGATTCTTCGAAAGGAGCCATTTTCCACTAAGATCGACGTTTTTAACGAACTATTCAACACATGCAATAAGCTTACCTTTTTGATTGGCGCAGGATGCAGTGCCTGCGCTGACCTGCCGCTGATCAGTGAGCTCACCACTCGCGTCTTGGCCCACAACTCTTTGAGCCGAACAGATAAGCAAATTCTCAACATAGTCAAAGAAAGCTTTGCTGGCTCACAAACCTCCCACATTGAACACTTTATAAGTGAAATTGTTGATTGGTTAGCAATTGCCCAACGCCGGACATCACAAGGAGTAGGAGATAAAACAATCGAAATCGGAGAGGTGTCTTTTTCGGCCGATGAGTTACGCGAGACAACCTACAATATCAAAAAGGCGATTGCGTGCATCACTCACAAACGTTCTGTATCTATCGACACACACAAAGATTTCATCCACTCAGTCCATGTACCGATCCGTCCAGGGAGACCACAATCACAGATTCCCGTAGACTATTTGGTGTTGAACTATGACACCCTGTTTGAAGACGCATTGGCACTTGAACAAGTCACTTACACTGACGGGTTTGAAGGTGGGGTGACAGCCTGGTGGCGTGAAGGGCAGTTCGAACAGGACAATTTGCAAGCGCGTGTATTCAAGCTTCATGGGTCAATAGACTGGTACGAATTACCCCACGATCCTCTACCTCGACGAGTGAACACAACCATAGACATGCAACAGGCAGACGGTTTACCTATTCTGATTTGGCCATCATCCACCAAGTATCGAGAGTCACAGTTGGATCCATTCGCACAACTCATGGACTACGCACGGAATGTTCTAAATGGCCAGCAAGTTGCTCAACGCCTTCTTATCATCTGTGGCTATTCTTTTGGGGATGATCACATTAATCTAGAAATAGATAAAGCGCTCCGGGAAAACAACGCCGAATTAACCGTTGTAGTGTTTACCAGCGAGGATGAACCAGTGGGCCAGGTGAAAGATTGGCATCAAGACTCCGCTGTAACAAATCGGGTCTTGGTTTTTACCAACCGAGGATACTACCGTGGAAATTGCCAATGTCTATCCAAAAAGGATTTGAAATGGTGGAAATTCGAAAACGTCACTCGCATACTAGGGGGAGCATTATGAATAATCGGAGCCACAGACCAGGCTCTCCAATTGAGAATTTGGCAATCGGGAAAGTCATTGAAGTTGATGGAACACGCATCATTGCAGAGTTAGCTTCTAAGTTGACCGAGCTTTCGCGCGTGTACGAAGGCGAAGTGTATCCTATTGGACAATTCGGCTCTATCGTGTGTGTGCACTTTGGGAAACGCATCATCTATGCCTCAGTCTCACGCTTGCGCATGAAAGCCGATTTCGAGTTGGAACGCGGTGTACAAACATCTACGTCAATGGACCAACGCATCATTGAAGCTGATCTTTTTGGTGAAGCCGAGTGGAAGTTCAACGACGACAACAGAGCGTTTGAGTTAGAATTTGAACGAGGTATTGCCACCTATCCTTTACCACAGCAGACAGTATTCCTCACGCCTAAGTCAGAACTGCGTTACATCTATGGCCAGAGAGGAGATTTTGAAATAGCCATAGGTGAACATGTCGGTTCCGGAGGCGCGATTTGTTATGCAGATTTCAATGAAATGCTCAGTAAGCACACTGCAATCTTAGGTTCCACGGGTGCCGGAAAGTCAGGAACTGTTGCAGCCATCGTGCACAGCATCCTTTCGGCCAAGTCAAATGACTCCTGTGATGGTACATGGAGCCCGCAGATTGTCATTTTGGATCCACACAATGAATATGCAAGTGCCTTTCCTGGGTGTAATAATTTTTCAACAGATCACGAGAACCTTAGATTACCATATTGGCTCCTCAATCTCGATGAAATGACCAATCTCTTGATCGGCAAGGCAGAATTTGTGGCAACGTCCCAGACCAATATAATCAAGAACGCGCTCCTTGAGGTTCGGAAGCAGGTTGCCAGCGATCTCGATTTGGATCCTAACGATTTGACTGTAGATTCTCCAATACCCTTCCCACTGGGTGATCCTTCAAAGTCATTTGATCTTGACAAGAGGCCAGATACTGCTCGTGATGACCGTAGTTTTGTGGGTGCAATCGACAGACAAAGGCCTGTAAAAGGGGGCAAGAGCGGCCACGAAAGCTACAACAGTGTTGTAAGGAAACTTGACACTTTAGTTAAAGATGAACGGCTGTCATTCATGATGAAATCGTGGAACGAAACAGAAGATCAGATCAAGGACATATTGGCAACGTTGATCAGCCAAGATGGGAATCCGATTGTTGTCGACTTGTCAGGTGTACCCAATGAAATAGCTGGTTTAGCCAGTGCTGTAATCGTACGCACACTGTTCTCTTTGAAAGTGTGGCAGTCACCAAGTGAAAGGCAGGACAGTCCCGTTTTGCTAGTTTGCGAAGAAGCCCATAGGTATATTCCGAACAGTGGTGAAGCGCAATATGAAGATGCACAAAATGCAATTCAACGTGTTGCGAAAGAGGGGCGCAAATATGGCATTGGCCTGTTTATTGTATCACAGCGGCCGAGCGAAGTTGATGCAACGGTGTTATCGCAATGTAATTCTTGGATTGTGCTGCGGACTGCAAATGAAGTCGACCGGAATCATGTACGGGGTATCTTACCCGATTCAATGTCAGGTATGACCAAAATGCTTTCAGGATTGCGGCGGCAGGAAGCAATTTTTGTTGGGCTAGGTGCGACACTACCGTCGAGAATCATGATTCGGAATCTCTCGGAAGATAAATTGCCTTCTTCTGGTGATGTTAACTTCTATAAAGGATGGCAGAAAAATCCGATGGATGATTCGCAGCTGCAAATTGTTGCCAACCGATGGCGCTACCAAAAATCAGTCAGGGAACCAGATAGTACTGTATTAGAGTCTGAGGGGGCATGCGGCAAATGTGCTAGTTAGGTCTGAGTCGGCAACTCTGGTAGCCTGACAGAGGGGTGTAGCTAAAAACTGCCGCGTCCTTGCGGGCTGGCGCTACCACACAAAGGGATTGTGTCCGTTACCAAGTGGTCCCATCCCAGGGCAATCGCATTCTAATTGGACAGGACCTTGAGCAGGTAGCTGTCGTTCCAGCCGGCCTGCTTGCGTCTGGCGGCGATGCCGCCCTTGGCGGTGGTCTCGCGGCGCAGCAGGTTAAGAGCCATCCGCCGCAGGATTGACATGTTGTGGGCGGCATGGCCGGTGCGGATGCGGCTTTCGTCTTCCCGGAAGGCCATGTCCAGGACCCAGTGGAGAGAATTCTCAATGCCCCAGTGGCTGCGCACGGCCTGTAGCAGAGCCCGCGCATTCGCCGGCAGACTGGAGATGTAGTAGCGGGTCTCCGAGGTGACTTGGTCCCCCTGTCGCCGTTGGGCTTCGATCATCACCAGGCTGCGCAGATCGGGCCAGGCCCCGTCGGGGTCCACGTAGCGGCTGTATTCCGGTGTGCCGATGACCCAACAGCGACGCGTCTCGATGCGGCCATGGTTCTTGTGCACGGTCTTGTGGAAGTCATGGTCGCAGCCCTCGAAACCCTCGGCCTGCTCGACGGCGAAGGTCTCGACCACGGCCTCGTGCAGCTGTGGTTGGTTGCCCTTCAGGGCCAGGACATAGTCGGCCCCTCGGTCGCAGAGGGTCTGCGCAATCCACTTCTGGCAGCCCATGGCATCGATGGTCACGATGCAGCCGTCCAGCGCCAGCGTCTCGAGCAGGGCCGGGATGGCCGTGATCTCGTTGGACCGGTCGTCCACCCGCCGCTGGCCCAGGACCAACCGGGCCTCGTCCGCCCAGGCGCTGACCAAGTGCAGGGGCGACACGGCCCGGGCCTGGTCGTGCGAGCCCCGGGCCGCCTTGCCGTCCACGGCCACGACCCTGTCCTGCAGCGTCGCGGCCAGCGACTGCACCCACGCCGCAAAGCAGGCTTCCAGCTAGGCCGGATCCAGCAGGCTGAAGACGCGCCCGAAGGTGTCGTGCGAGGGCATGCCGTGCGGCAGTTCCAGGAAGGTCTCCAGCCAGGCCTGCTTCTGATGGCCGAAGAACTCGACCTCGGTCCAGTTGTCGGCACCGCAGATGACGGCCAGGGTGGCAATCAGGAGGATGGCCTCCAGGGAATGGCGTCGGGCCTGAGGGCGCCGGGGATCCTCGACTTCGGTGAGCAGGGACACCAGGGGGACAGGAGCGGGGTCGGCCATGAGGGGGTCTCCTCGGTGAAACGAAGCGCCCCCATCCTACCCATGGCCGGCACCACCCCAATTAGAATGCGATTGCCTTGGGTCCCATCCTAACCGGTGGCATTTTTCAGCAACCTGTTAGTCAGGCCAACCACCCGGATCCACCGAAGGGGATGCGGTGGGCTGTTGATCCAAGGCATGTGGGCTGAGAGACAGTCCTGGCAGGGGTCTGAGTCCGACGGATGGTGCCGGGTGCCGGGTGTACCAGCGCTGGGAGGGGGTATGGGACGGGTTGCGGTGCCGGCCACAGCCGAGAGCAGCCTGCGGATGGCAGCCGGAGACGCGCGGGAACCGGCCTGGCGGTCCTGCGCCAGGCGATGGAGGGGTACGGGTCCAACCGGTGGCGCGCTCAGGGAGGCAGGGGCAGGGCGCGCAAGCGTGCCAGGGCGGCGCGGAACGGATGTTGCCAGGGCCAGGCCTGGGGGAGATGCAAGGTGAGACGGCGGGCCTTGCGGGTGAGGCGTCCGGCCAGGGCGAAGAAGCGGTGCCGGAGGGTCTTGGTGGTCGTCCGCGGCTGGCCCAGCCCGAGGCGCCCGGTCCAACGGGCCAGATTGTGGGCCAGGACCTGGACCGCCAGCCAGGCGCCGTTGGCGGCGAAGCGTCCCGAAGGCAGGTGGTTGAGGCCCACGCCATGCTTCAGGTCGCGGATGGCATGCTCCACCTCGGCGTGGCGGCGATGGTCGGCCTCGAGTGCCAGGGTGTCGCCCTCGCGGTCGGTGATGAAGGCGTGATGGCTGTAGTCGGTGAACAGGGCCAGCTGGGAGCCGGGCGTGGGCTTCACCCGCCGCACGATCAGGCGCACGGGTACCGCGTCGGCCTTGTCCGCAAAGGGCGTGTAGGTGGTCTCGGCCACGTCCGCGGCCCCTTCCATCCAGTAGGGGATGGGCGTCCAGTCCTCCTCGGGAATGGCCTCGAGCAGACGACGCACGGAGGGATGCTGGCGAACGGTGATGGAGAAGCGGACGTTCCCGTCACGGCAGAGGGCGACGATGCCGTGGGTGTAAAAGCCGCTGTCGGCCCGTACGGTGATGGGGCCGGTGGCTCCAGCCTGACACACCCGGCCAAAGGTTTCGCGCAGAAAGTGGGCCGCGCCGCGCGCCGTGTGGGCCCGGCCCTGGCGCAGGCGGGCCATCAGCACGTCGCCCGTGCCGGCGGCCACCGCCAGCAACGGGTGATAGCCCCGCTGGCCCGCGTAGTTGTGGTGTCGGGCCCCCTCCTTGCCCAGCCCATGGGTCTCGCAGACAGTGGAATCCAGGTCGATGGTCAACGGTCCCTCGCCGGGACCGGCCCCGGCCCCCCAGGCTCGGGCCAGCAGCTCGCGGCTGACCCGGTCCAACTGGCGCACGTGGCCCCAACGGAAACTGCGCAGGAAGGTCCCCAGGGTGGAGAGCGCCTTGACCGTGCAGCCCATCACCCGCGCGGTCCCGCCCGCGCGCAACGCGTCGGCATCGTCAATGCAGTCGCCACCCGCCAGCGCCGACGCCACCAGCGTCAACAGCTTGTCTCCTACATTCGCCCGGCCCGGCGCATCCCCCAGGTCCACATGGCGGTCCACCAGTTGGCCCAGACCCAGATGATGGGCCAGGGTCAGCGGCAACAGCAGTCCGGCGTTGGACACCAGGCGGTGGTCGTCGAAGGCGACTTGGATGCGGTCGGGTGGCTCCAGTGGTAGCATCCGATGGGTGCTCCTTGTTTCAGGGTGGATTTCTTGCGTGAAAACCATTATCCCCGAGGCCGGGAGCACTTTCTCATCTCTTCATCACAACGATACCCTCAGCCTTTCGGTGGATTGGGGCAACCAACTGCCACCACTTGAAAGGACGCCTTTCGCACGTGAAATTCCGCGTGTAACTCGCCCCTGGGCTTCCAGACTGCTACCGGTAAGCACAACTCCGCCTGTCAAGTCAGCCACATTCACATCTGAACTTCCCTCAGACTTGGGACTACGCTGTCCATGTGGCTTTGCAGGCACGTGGAACGCGGTGCCCGTGGCTGCCACACACCACGATTATGGCAACAGTTCCGCCTCAAGGTGTTCCCTTGGGTATTCTCTACCCCTTGACTTTGATGGCGTACGTGGTCAGCACTACCGACTCTCCACCGACCTCACCCCACAGAATCATGCTGTAGATGCCGGGACCATGGGTTTGGATGACCTGGTTCAGGTCGGCCTCCATGTGGAACAAACCCGCCTCCGCCTGCCAAATGTCGGCTGTCACCAATGCAACGTCAACCATCTCTTGAATGCGGAAGCCGTCCCTGATCCGTCGGCTCAGTTGCTCGATCACGGCCCGGTCTTGCGGAAACTGTAGGTTCGGATCGGCATCCCACGGTGCCGGACAGCGTTCCCAGTCCATCTCCCGGCTTTCCTCATCCAGCCAATAAAAGCCGGAAGACAAGGGCCGGCGGATGTAGGCAACCGGCCTCCCTGTTGAGTAGCAGACTGTCTGGGAAACCTGACCCTTGGTGTATTCAGCCAACGGCGGATCCCATGTGACCGCGACTTGGGTCCTGTCGTTCAGTTCCACCCCGGGCACAATCTGGCCCGCCATGACAAGCCTCCCTTCCGTCAACTCCGGAGGCTGGCTGAACCGAACATACTCCCCCTCGAACACTTGTGCCGCCGCCATGCCATGGCAGCTGTTGGCGATGCCAATGTTCACTTCCCGGTGGTGGGGACGGAGGATGTTGTCCCGATGGCCGGGACTGTCCATAAGTCCAGCCATCACACCATCAAGAGTCTGTTCGGAAGCGGGAGGTGCGCAGAAGCCAGCCGGGGCTTCCAGGACGCCCCTGAAGGAAAGGTTCTCGGCACTGTAGTCATGCCCCCCAGCCCAAGTGTGGCGCATGTACGGAGTCTCGCCGCGCAGATTCCAGTGCGACATGTACCGATTTCTCACCAAGTCCTCCGCGTGCAACTGGGCACCCTCGTTGTACGCCAATTCCACCGGTTCCAGCCCCCTCGACGTACGCTCGCGGTTGATGAGTTCCAACATGTAGAGCCGAAGCTCCGCCAACCTCCCCGCTTCGGGTCGGAAATCGGGAAGTCCGTTCCCTGTGGGCTCCACTGCGACGGAATCACCGATGGCAGGAGCCGAATCCGTCTCCGGTACGGGATCATTGGAGGTATCTGCACCGGCACTCTCCGCTTCCGAAGTCGCTGACGCCACCTCGTTGCCCTCACGAGTAATCAGGGTACGGAAAACCCAGTTGCCGTCATCCAGTTCCAACCACTCCCCGTCGTCGCTTGTGCCAACAACAACGACCTCGGTGCCGACCGGAAGAACCCGCACCACGGCAAAATCAGTACTCGGGCCGGTACGGAGGTTGGAACCAACATTGACGATCCCGGTCCATCCGGACGGGCCGGTTGCCGCCTCCTCCCGGGCCGGGACTGTCTCCTCTTGGGACGGGACAGTCTCGGACGGGGTGACTGCCTGCGCCTCCGGACGGCCGGGCAGGCTGGCACCAAGTTCAGCGAACATCGCGGAAGGGCAGTCCCTGAACGCTGCGCTGGCGGCAACGAACGCCGAAAATGCCTGGGGATCGACTGTCAATTGGCCGGTGGATGCATCGTAAGCGACCAGTCCCAACATGTAGGTGGCCGAACCCGACCCGGCCGGGCCCGCGTATGTCCCCATGTCCGCAAGGCCAACCACACTCGCCATAGGCAGCCACATGGTGCCCCGTTGCGGGTCGGCAACCACCAGCCAGTCGGTTGCAAAATTTCGGTCCAGGAGCAATATCCACCGCTGATTGGGACCGGGCACCAAATCCATCTTCCCTGCCAGCGCGATGAGTTCCGGTCGCACCTCGCGGCAGATATGCCGGTCCGGAGACGGCACAGCCGGCCCGGATTCGGCTTCCACAACCGGCTGGCGCCCGGAGGTGGCCACCCTGAGTTCGCTGTATTTCAGGTACCACGCGACTGCGATTCCGAACAGAAGCACGATTGCCAACAGAGGCAGGCTGCAACCGAACGAACACGGTCCCGGCAGGCACCCCCGCCGGGACCGCCGCCGGGACCGTCTGGGAACGTGTTCTGGTGTGACGTACATGGAACGCAACCGGTTGTCGCTGCCTGTGCGAAGTTCAACGCGCCTGGCGCCAATGGCTCTCGATAAGCCCTGCGCCCACAATCAGGTTACTGTGGGCAGGAACATAATCCATCGGACATCCGCCTCGGTTGGTCGTCGGACTTCAAACCGCGCGCGAACGCAGTCCCGGAGTCCCGGCCGGCACGGTTTGGGACGGTTCATCCGCCTCGACGCATGGCCGTCAAGGCCTTGGCCGCGCCATGAAATCCCAACCACAGCATCCGCGTCGAGAGACCTGTCCCGAGGGAGTGCAGAATTTCGTCGGCATTGAGTTCCTCGATGGCCGCCAACGTCCTGCGCAATCCTGTCCGCACAAGCTCACGGGCCGGGCCGGCCTCGGCTTCAAGCCCTCCGCAGACAATGACAAACATCAACAGATTCCCCCAAACGTGTGCCCGGTAGGCATGCCACCAGACGTCGTATGCGAGATCGGTGCCGACGCGCGCCATTGCCTCGCCGTACTCCTCAATCACATCGCGCTCAATGGTTCGGCGGACATCCGGCTCCACGTTCGTGCCCAGAAAGTAGGCCATGTCGCGCATGCCCGACCCAATCGAGCACACCTGCCAGTCGATGACGGCCGGCTCCGACGGGTGGTCCGGATCGAAAAACAGATTATCCAGACGGTAGTCGCCATGCGTGAAGGTGAGGGGCGTCAGGGATGCAGCCCGCCGCCAGTACTTTGTCAACGAGCAGCCGAACTCAAGTGCGAGTCGGCTCAGCTGTGGCGAAAAACACTCCCCAAAGCGCCTGCGGGCCGACGGTAGATACCACAAGTACAAGGCCTGCCGTTGGAGCAGCTGCCAACGCGAACTCTTCGCCCAGACCCTTGCGGCAAACCGCTCGTCCCTGAATCGTCCCAGGAACTGCGCATGCAGCTTCGCGATGCTGCGCACAGCGGTGTGTGCCTGCTCCGCTGTCGCGCCGGCTATCTGGTCCACCTGCACCATCCCGGCCAGATCTTCTTGCACGACCACGAAATCGTCAGTCTCCGCGTCGTAGTCGATGTAGTACAGATAGGGCGTGCGTACGGGAACGTCGTCCCGCAGGCGTGAGTAGAACGCGTATTCCCGTTCGTGCAGTCCGAGGCGGCGGCTCATGGTGCGGCTGCGGCGATCGTGTCCCGGAAGTTTCACAATTACGGATGTCGGAGCATCGGGATCCGCGTCGGCATACGCCAAGCGGCAGCGCAGGATTGCTCCCACCAAGCCGTGACCAGCGTCGACTGGGACTACCGATACCTGGGTCACTGCTGGAAATCCGGCACCTCCCGCAGTGAAGGCGCGGTTCAACCAGTCGGGCGTAATGTCGGCGCGGCTGCTGATGAGCTGTGGTTTGGACATGGAAACGGACCCCTTGATTGCGGCCGCCGCATTGTAGTAGGGATTGCCAACCTTTCCGTTCCGGGGCAAGTTCCCAAATCCGAGCCGCTTGGCAAGGCTGGCACGGATGGACCTGCCCCTATCGATCCTCAGCCGCCTGGGGATCGAGTACAACCAGCGATTGATGGATCCACGAACCGCCTTCGGTCCTCAGCCATTGGCCGTCGATGCTGCGGTTGACCACCACAATCTCCGTGCCTGCATCCACCACTTCCCTGACGGCAAAATTCAGATTGGGTCCTGCGCGCAGGTTCGCCCTGACCGACACCGTGCCGGTCCTTGGTTGCAACAGTCCAAAAGCTGAATCGGCGGGTTGCGGAACTGCCGGCGGTTCCAACTGGCCCGGGGGATCTTCCTCCAGGGGAGCGGGGTCCTGTAAGGGCAGATCGGGCGGACCCATCCGGAACTGCCCGAAACCCGTGCCGTTCGCCACGAGTTCCTGCAGCCTGGCGAAGTCGCAGCCCCTAAACATCGGGCTGGCAGCCATCGCCGCCATGCCGGTGGCCGGAGACATTGTCGGAACCGGGATGGAACCTTCCCCCTCAGGGTGGCCGGCCTCACTGTTGTCCTCTGCGGGAGTAGCTGAAATCCCGGACAGGTAGGCAGTCTCGGGGTTCTGCAGTGCCAGCCAGGCCATGTCTATCCACAAGTATTCCGAACCGTTCGCCACCACCTGCCACGCACCTCCGTTGCGGGTGTCTGCAACGTAGTGCCAACGGATGGCCCGGGTGGCTGCACCCAGCCGGATACCCATAAAGGTCCGCAACTGGCGGCAACGGAGACCAACGGGGGAAGCCGGCACACCGCGCGGTTCGCCCACCGCGTTCCGGGCGGTGGTGGCCGGTGGTCCGGTCAACTGCCCGAACTCCCTGTACCAGGCAACTCCAAGCGAGGAAAACATCGCCAGCAGCACGACCAGGACAGCAACGCCACAGGTAAGGAATCGCCGGACATGCCCATGCGATCTCAGACTAAACAGGATTGTCTTGAGCACGGTCAATGCCATCGCCTACGCGTCGCTGCAACACAAGAACATCGTGCCCCAACGCCAACATCCAACCCCAATGGGTATCCGGGTCGGAGGAGACGACGACGGGCACCTGCCATTGTCAAACATCACCGAAACGGCACTTCGGCACCGGGTCCTACCGCTCCAGACGCAACGACGACCACCTTGGCCAGCAACTCGGACCCATCATCCGCCAAGGATCCTGCGTGAACGAACAGGCCGTCCCGACAGGATGGCGAATGCCATCCTGCGCCTATTCTGCACCCACGAATAGGGAGTAGAGCGACAGCGGGATGGCGGTCCCGGCAAGATCGCCCTGCAGCTCGACCGTATAGATGCCGGGCCCCATGATATCGATAGCTTGGCCGAGGTCCGCCTCGATGCGGAACATACCCGGTTCCTCGTGCCAGATATCGGCGGACGCCACCATGACGTTCACGGTCTTGGTTTGGAGTTCGAAACCCGATCCCGCCCTGTGTTGCAGCATCTGCTCCACGTCCTCCGGGAACCGCAGCGACGGATCCGCTTCCCTGGGCGACTGGCAACGGATCCATTCACGTTCGACAATCCGATTTGGTTTGAGACGGTCCGAAGTTCCCACAGGAACGAGTTCGAGAACAGGCATCGGCTCATGGCGGCATCCGGCCTGCCACAGCAGGGACTTGGACGATCCCGTCAGCGGCTGCTCCCATCGAAGCAGGATGCCCGCCCCCTCCCCCAGCGTTGCGCCGCCCAGCAGACTGCCCTCCATAACGAGTCTGCCGTCCACCAGTTGGGGGACGGCCGCGAAGCGAACAAACTCGCCTTCGAACAGTTGCACCATGGTCTTGAGGCTGCAACCGGAAGCCAGGCCGATGCTCACTTCCCTGTGATGCGGGTTCAGAAGGGTGTCCCGATGCAGGCTGCCGGCCAACAGCCGATCCGTCATCTCATCGATGTCGTCCGTGGACATCGGCGGCAGGCAGGCCGCATTGTCTGCCGCCGGATACCCCAGATAGGCAACATTCTCCGCGCTGTAATCATGTCCGCCGGCCCACGTATGTCGCATGTAGGGGGTTTCCAGTCTCAGGTTCCAGTGGGACACGTAGTGATTGCGCACCATGTCGTAGGCGTGGGCCTGCGCGGCTCCGATGTAGGTTGGGGTTACCGGTTCCAGCCCCCTGTCCGTCCGTACTTCGTTGATTCGATCCAGGGCATGGTTCAGAAGGACCAGCCGCTGCACATCGTCGAGAAAATCCACCCGGGCGGAGCCTGGAACCTCCCCGTCCGGCACGTCCTCGAGCTCCACGAGGGATCCATGAATCCAGGAACCTGCGGTCAACCGCCACCACTCGCCGTCCTCACTCTGTTCCAGCACCACAATCCTCGTGCCCGGTTCCAGCACTTCCTGGACTTGATGTTCCAGGCCCGGCCCCAGGCGAAGATTGGCTCGGATCACGACCGCGGCAATGCGCCCTGCCGGACCTTCCGGTGTCGGCGTGGGCGGCACGGTGGTGGGGGTTGGAAGAAGCGGAGTGTTGGTTGGCGGTATGGTCGACGTAGGCTGCGGGATCTCCGCCGTGGCCGTCGGTTCAACCGGGGCAGTAGGCGTTGGCGTGCTGGTCGGCATCGGACCCGTGGCCTCCGCACTGTCCGGCGCCGCGGGCACCTCGGCCACGGGAACAATTGCCAGCGAACCATGGGAAGTCATGTCGGCCAGAATGGTGGGATCGCACTCGCGGAACAAGGGACTGGCAGCAAACACGTTCAAAGTCGCGGACGATTCCGGCACCAGGCCGGCGAACCACTCGGTGGGCAATACGTAACCGACAGCGCGCAGGACCCCTTCCGAAGTATTGGCGCCTGTTTCCACCCTGTCCCAGAGATAACCGGTTGGACCTCCAGCCACCTGCCACAGGTCTCCGTGGACGTTGTCCACGGCAAACAGCCAGTGGGGCATGTCCGAACCTGCGGCCAAGGATGCCGAGGTCCACAGGAGATAGCGGGGTTCCCTGCAGAGGACAATGTCTTCCGGCCGGGGCAACCGGTCCCTTGGGGCAGTCTGTGTCACGGTGCCCACATGCACCGCCTGCCTGATGCGCGCATAGGCCCCGTACCAGGGCACGACCGCAGCCACTGCCAGTACCACGGCCACCGACACGACGATGCAGCCGCAATTGAAAAGCTTGGCCCGACATCCGGGCCGGCCGCTTGGTGAGGCGGAGCCGAACGCCTCCTCAAAGGAATCTGTAGGCATAACACGCTCTTGAAGTCCGTTTGGGACTCATATACCTACTGTATCAACCCGGACGCGAATCTGGCTCCCATAGGACACCGTGCGCCTAACCGGGATCCGCACCCCGTCCCTGTAGCATAGGTCAAATCCACCGCACGCAACGCAACCAATGCCCCCACACGCCATGAACCTGCAAATCCACGTTGGTGACAACCTGCCCATCCTGGAGGCCATGCCTTCGGCATCCGTCGATCTGATCTACATCGATCCTCCCTTCAACACCGGCCGCAAGCAAACCCGAACCACGCTACAGACGGTCCGCGACGAGGAACAGGGCGACCGGACCGGGTTTCAAGGTCACCGGTACCGCACCACGGAGGTGGGCCGCCTTTCATATGTCGACTCGTACCCGAACTATCTGGACTTCATCGGCCCCAGGGTGGAACAGGCCCTGCGACTGCTCAGGCCCCACGGCTCCTTCTTCTTCCACATCGACTACCGGGAGGTCCACTACTGCAAGGTCCTGATCGACTCGGTGTTTGGACGGGACAACTTCATGAACGAAATCATCTGGGCCTACGACTACGGTGGCCGATCCCGGAAGCGCTGGTCCCCCAAACACGACAACATTCTCTGGTATGCGCGGGATGCCAACCGCTACACCTACCGGTTCGACGACATCGACCGCATCCCCTACATGGCCCCCGGCCTGGTGGGTCCGGACAAGGCGCGCCGGGGCAAGACCCCGACCGATTGCTGGTGGCAGACCATCGTCAGTCCCAACAGCCGGGAGAAGACCGGCTATCCCAGCCAGAAACCGCTGGCCCTGCTCAACCGGATCATCCGGGTGCACTCCAATCCGGGCGACACCGTATTGGATTTCTTCGCCGGGTCGGGCACCACCGGCGAGGCGGCCCTGGACAACGGACGCCACGCCATCCTGGTGGACTCCAGCCCAGAGGCCGTCGAAATCATGGTCCGGCGACTGGCTGTCTGGGATCCCGAAATCATCCATCCCGGGGACATGCAGACATAAGGTGCCAACGGCGCTTCTACAAACAGCTGATCAGGAAGGCGGACGAGCGCTTCAATGAGCATCTGAGCCGATCGCAAAGATAAGGAGACAACGATGGCAACCCTCAAGGAGGCAATGGACAGACTGCCAGCGGCACGGCGACAGAAAGTCGAGGCTCGAGCCCAAGCACTGATTGCCGAGGAGATGTCGCTGAGAGATCTGCGAAAGGCCCTTGGCCAAACCCAAGTGAGCATCGCCCAGAAGTTGGGGAGCAATCAGGAGAACGTGTCCCGGCTCGAACAACGCAGTGATCTGTTGCTCTCGACGCTCAGCGGTTACGTAGAGGCGATGGGCGGAAAGCTAAGCCTGGTTGCGCAGTTCCCTGATCGGCCACCGGTAGCCCTGACGGGCATTGCGGCACTTGACGAAAAGAGCCCGGCAGCCAAGACACTTGACTCCGTCTGATCCCGGACAACCTCGGGAATGATTGCGTCAACCGCCTGTGGCCGATGCGTTACCGGATAGGACGGAACCGGCCAACCGATACGGCAGGCCCGATTGGCCAATGCCGGGCCTACGTCAGCCACAGCCACCCCACTGCTGCCGCAACGATCACCAGCAGCCAGGACGGCACCCGCCAGAACACAAGTCCGGTAAACGCAGCCAGAGCCATCAGAAAGGTGCGGGCATCCGTCACCGCCGACACCCAAATCGGCTGGTACAAAGCCGCCAGCAACACCCCAACGACTGCGGCATTGATGCCCATCTGTGCCTTCTGAACCGGCCGGTGCCGCTGGACGGCGGACCAGAACGGCAACACGCCAAACAGCAGCAGAAACGACGGCAGGTAGATCGCCGCCAGGCAGAACAATGCCCCCTGCCAGCCGCTGGGATGCGGCTCCAGCACCGTTCCCAGATAGGCGGACAGACTGAACAGGGGTCCCGGCACAGCCTGTGCCGCGCCGTAGCCGGCCAGGAATTCGTTTGACGTCACCCAGCCCGGGGACACCACCGTGGCCTGCAGCAACGGCAGAACCACATGCCCTCCCCCAAACACCAGGGAACCGGAACTGAAGAAGCTCAGGAATACCTTCACCAACTGGTGGTCCGCCAGCGCGGGGACCAGACCTGACAGCAGGGCCGGTGCCGCCAACAGCACCGCAAGCAGGGCCAGGCAGAACACCGAAAGGCCGCGCCCAACGCCGAATTCCTGGGTTGCGGACGACGGTTCCTTGTCGTCGAGTGCGAGCCACTGCCCGGCCACGGCGGCCAGGCCCATCATCACCAGGGGAGCCAAGGGCGAGGGAATCAACAGGGAGCCGGCCGCGCCCACCGCCGCCATGGACACGCGGACGCGATCGGGACAGAACTGGTTGGCCATGCGCCAGACCGCCTGGGCCACCACCGCCACGGCCACCGTCTTGAGTGCGGTCAACAATCCCGGGGGAATGCTGTCCCGCCACACCGTCACTCCGTAGCCGAAAGCCACCATGACCAGAACGGAGGGCAACAGGAACGCGATCCAGGCGAGAAACGCTCCGGCCATCCCGGCACGTGCCAGACCAATGCCAATGCAGACTTGGCTGGAGGCCGGCCCAGGCAAAAACTGGCAGATGGCCACCAGGTTCCCGTAATCGCGCGCGGTGAGCCACTTGCGCCTTTGTACAAATGCCTCGTGGAAGTAGCCCAGGTGGGCAACGGGGCCACCGAAGGAGGTCAGCCCCAGCCGCAGGAACACTCGAAAGACCTCGCCGAGGTTGCCTGGATTCATGGATTGCAGCCTATGGGCCCGTGAACGGTTCCGGATACGGGCAGCCCGGTCCGACCGCCACGACCGGACACCAAGACCCCAGCATCATTCGAACCACAGACAACGGATTGGGCCGACCAGATGCAACGCATGCGGCTCCGCTTCCGCCCGGGCGCAGGTCAGTAGTAGAGGATCTGCCGAGTGCCCGGATCCACGGCACGGGCCAGGGCATCGAAGTTCCGCTGCATGAGACGGAACCGCAGATCGGCACTGCCGGGCTCGTCCCACAGGTTGTTGTGTTCCCGCGGGTCGGTCTCGAGATCGAACAGCTCCCCCACGTCAAGACCGTGGTAGTTCACGATCTTGTGGGTCCGGGTGCGCAGCATGGTGGCGTACATGCCGGTGAACTCCTCGCGGCCCGGCACATCGGAATTCAAGGCGCTGTAGTACTCGGCCCGCACGAATTCCCGGTGTGCCCGATCATCGGCCTGTCTGGTCAGAATGGGCATGAGGGAACGGCCCTGCATGCGCTGGGGGATTTCCAGCCCCGCCGCTTCCAGCAGCGTTGGCGTCAGGTCCAGGAGCTCCACCAAGGCGTCGCTGACGCGGCCGGACTGTACGGTTCCCGGCATGGAGATGATCAACGGCACCCTGACCAGGCCTTCATAGAAGCGACACCCCTTCAAGACCAGACCGTGATCCCCGAGTGCCTCCCCGTGGTCCGATGTGAAGATGACAAGCGTGTTTTCCCGCTCGCCGTGTTCATCAAGCCAGTCCAGCATGCGCCCCACGTTCTCATCCACCAGTTCGATCATGGCGTAGTAGGCCGCATGAATCTCCTGGCCGTCGAACTCGTCCGGATGTTGCGGCGAAGTTTGAAAATCGACACCGGCCAGCTTGGCCTGGGCCTCCAGGTCCGAGTCCCTGAACCAGGGGCCCGGCAACCGATCCTTGTCGAACCGCGCCCGATAGTCGGCCGGCGGATCAAACGGAGGATGGGGATCGAACATGTTGACCGACATCAACCACGGGCCGTCCCGCTCCTCGGCCATGAACTCCAGCGCCCGATCCGTGCAGAACGTGGTCTGGTGGTACTCGGCCGGGATTGGTTCCGCCGCCGCATGCAGTTCGCCCAGGTCGGCGCCCTTTTCGCGGCCCCAGCGCCGGTAGGCATGATCCTCGCCCCATTCGTCCCGTGGCGAGTGGCTCCACTCGAACATCCGGTACCCATCGTCCCGGGGCCGCGGCTCCGTTCGTTGGCTGGCACCGGCCAGATGAAGCTTGCCCGACAGGCCGCAGTCGTAACCGGATCCGTCCCGCAGTGTGACCGTCACCAGCTCCGCGGCTTCCGCCCACAGGTCGTTGCCGTTGCGACAGCCATGGACCGTGCTCGGGTAGAGCCCGGTCAGGAAGCTGGAACGGCTGGGGGTACAGATGGGGCTTTGGCAGAAGGCCAGATCAAAGGCCGTACCCTCGGCACACAACCTGTCCAGGTTCGGCGTATGCACATGGGGGTTGCCCAGGGCACCGATGGTGTCGAACCGCTGCTGGTCCGAGCAAATCCAGAGAATGTTGGGAGCTGAATTCGTCATATTTGCGCTTCCGGAATTAGAGATCGGAACTGAGGACGATCTTGACAACCGTGTCGTCACCGAGCCGGTAGTCGCCGTTCAGGGCCTGGAAGCCGTCGCGGACCTGTTCCAGCGGCAGGACATGGCTCACCATGTCGGCGTACGGGAACTCCAGCTTCTCGAGAATCGGCATGGCACGCACGAAGTGGTCCTCGCCACTGCCCCAAATCGCCTCGACCCGGCAGTTGCGGACCATGAGCGAGCGGTTGATGTTGAATTCCAGCGTGCCCATGTCGACAAAGTGGCCCACCTCAATGAAGGTGCCGCTGTGCCGCAGGTATCCCAGACCTTCCGGTGTGGCCGGCAGGAAGCCGGCACATTCAAACACCCGGTCCGCGCCCCGGCGCCCCGGTGTGGCGTCCAGCACCAGTTCCGTGCGCTCCTCGCCGGAGGTCACTTCCTCAATGTCGATTGTGACGTCGGCGCCAAACTTGCGAGCCAGATCCAACCGCGCGGCCGGACCTCCGACCACGATGATTTTGCCGGCACCGGACACCTTGGCACAGATGGTGGTGACCAACCCGATGGCGCCGGAGCCCTGCACCACCACCGTGTCCCCGAACTGGATGTTGCCGCGCATGATGGCATGCACGCCGACCGTGAACGGTTCGGTCAACACGGCCACCTCGGGCGGCAGGTCGGTCTTGATGAAACAGGTATCCGGCTTGTCCAGATACACATAGTCCGCAAACCCGCCGTAGAAGTGGGGTGCGGCGTCCGGTTGGGTGTAGAAGCCGTAGGCGCCTGAACTGGTGCCCGGCTTGAAGATGATGCGGTCTCCCTCCTTGACCGGAACACCGTTCCAGTCGGTGGCCACATCCTTGCCGAGGTCGGTGATGATGCCAACGTTCTCGTGGCCCAGCACCATCTCGTCTCCGAAACCGTTCTGCCACATGTGCAAGTCGGTGCCGCAGATGCCTGCCATCTCCTGCTTGATTACCACGGCGTCCGCCGCCGGCGCAGGGACATCGTATTCCCTGACGGCGAACTCCTGGCCCTTGGCTACGATGAGGCGGCCACTCTTCATGGGAGGATGCTCCTTGTGATTTGGGATTGGAACGGCAGGACGGGCAGTTGGAACAAACGTTGCGGCCGGTCCGCAACCCATGCCTGCCCCTGCACTCCATTATCGGCCAAGGGCAACCAGTTGCTGTTTCGGACCACTGCGGATCCGGCGCTGCTCAATCGAACATCGCCGGATCGCGGGCCAGGGCGATTTTGACCACATCCTCGCCGTCCAGGGAATACGTCCCGTTCAGCGCATCGAAACCGGCCTGCACCCTTTCCAACGGCAACACGTGGCTCACCATCTCGCCGATGGGCAGGTCCGACTGCTCAAGCAGGGCATGCCCGCGCACGAAGTGGGGGAAGCGACTGCCCCAAATCCCCTCCACCCGAATGTTGGGGATCAGGATGTGGCGGGCCGGGTTGATGGGAACTTCGCCAATGTCGACAAAATGCCCGCACTCGATGAACTTGCCGTCCTGCTTCACATACCCGAAACCTTCCGGGACGGCCGGCAGGAACCCGGCACACTCGAACACGACGTCGGCGCCTTCGCCCCGGGTCAGGTCCATCACCAGTGCATGGCGGGCCTCCTGTTCGGAATGGACCGCAATGTCAATGGTTTCGTGGGCTCCCAGACGCCTGGCCAAGGCCAGACGACCGGACGGTCCCCCGATCACGATGACCCTGGCCGCGCCGCTCAGACGGGCACAGATCATGACCATCAGACCGATTGCGCCGGAGCCCTGCACGAGCACCGTGTCGCCCAACTGGACCTCGGCCCGCATCACGGCATGGGTGCCAATGGCAAACGGCTCCGCCAGCACGGCGGTACGCGGGTCCGTGGCGGTCCGGATCACGCAGGCATCCGGATCGTCCAGATGGATGTACTCCGCAAACCCGCCCGAGAACGGCGACTCCAGACCGCGATAGCCGAACGGCTTGCCAAGGGCGTTGCGCGGGTGGTACACAACCCGATCGCCCTCCCGCAGGGGGTTGCCAAGGTAGTCGCGGCTGCGACCGGAGCCCAGCGCCGCCACCGTGCCCACGGCCTCGTGCCCCAAGAGCGTGGGTTCGGGCAGACCGTTTTGCCAGTTGTGGAGATCGGTACCGCAGATCCCACCGAGTTCCTGTTGCAGCAGCAGTCCTCCGGTCGCAGGGTCGGGCACCCGACCCTGCTCCACCGAAAAGGCCTGTCCGGTAACGACCACCGCGCGCCCTGTCAAGTCCATGGAAGCTCCCTGTCCTGTGTGGCTGTTTGGGTTTCTCTCGGCGGCACCTAGCGGTCGTCGCCGTCCCCGCTAATTTTGCCCCGCTCCCGACGGGACAACAGCTTGGCAATGTTGGCCTGGGCCACCTCCGCCAAACTCAGGTCCAGCTGTGTGCAAATCTGGGTCAGGTACCACAGGACATCACCCAGCTCGCCCTTGAGCGCTTCCCGATCCGCCTCGGTGATCTGTCCGTCGCGATCCCGGAATATCTTCTTGACCTTGCCGGCCAGTTCGCCGGCCTCGTTGGTCAGGCCCAAGGTGGGATAAACAATCGGATGATTGGTTTCTATCACGCCCCAGGTGGCGAAGGACTGCGCCTGGTACCAGTCGAACATGTCCTTGACATCGCCCGACGCGACAGTGCCGGACACCGGTGGCTGCTTGCCCACGGCCAACCCCTTGCAGCCCGTCATGCTGCGGTTGCAGGTTCCGCCGGCGGAACCCCGTTGGGTGAAATGACATCCGAAAACTGGCGGGTGTGCAGGTCGGCGTAGAGGCCACCCAGCGCCATCAGTTCGTCGTGCGTGCCGCGCTCCACGATCCGACCGTGGTCCATCACGAGCACCATGTCCGCATTGCGGATGGTGCTCAGGCGATGCGCGATCACGATGCTGGTCCGGTTGCGCAGCATGCGCTGCATGACGTTTTGGATCACAACTTCGGTACGCGTATCCACACTCGCCGTGGCTTCGTCCAACACCAGGATCCGGGGATCCGCGACGAGGGCCCGGGCAAAGCTGAGCAGCTGCCGCTGCCCCTGCGACAGCGTACCGCCGCGTTCCCCAAGCTCGGTGAGATAGCTGTCCTCGAGTTCGAAGATGAAGGGCTCCGCCTCAACCAGTTGGGCCGCCTCCGCCACCTCGGCATCCGTGGCTTCGAGCCGGCCGTAGCGAATGTTTTCCTGCACCGTGTCGGAAAACATGAAGTTCTCCTGCAGGACCACTCCGATCTGCCGGCGCAGGCTGTCCTGGGTCACATCGCGCACATCGATGCCGTCGACGCGCACGGACCCGGACTGCACATCGTAGAAGCGCGCCAGGAGATTGATCAGGGAGGTCTTGCCGGCACCGGTGGGGCCCACCACCGCGCAGGTCTGGCCGGCGCCCACCCGAAAACTCACGTCCCGGAGCACGGGCTCGTCTGGGTCGTAGCCGAAGGTGACGCCGTCGAATTCCACGTCGCCCTCGACGGCCGGGAGCTTGACGGCATCGGGTGTGTCCTCCAAGTCCGGCTGCTGATCCATCAGCTCGAACGTCCGTTCGGCGCCGGCCAAGGCGCCCTGCAGAACGTTCCACTGCTGGGAAATCTCCTGGAGGGGAAAGAAGAAGCGGCGGATGTACTCCAGAAAGGAAATCAAGACACCCAGGGTCACGTGACCCTCCAGCACCAACCAACCACCCAGACCAATCACGGCCGCGGTGGTCAGGGCATTCAGGGACTCGATGGCCGGGGCAAAGGCTGCGGAAATGCTGACGGCCCCGACGTTGGCCTCCAGATTGTCCCGGTTCAACCGATCAAAATGCCGCTGGTTGGCCTCGACCCGGTTGAAGGCCTGGGCCACCTTGACCCCCGCAATGCCCTCTTCCAGTTCCGTGGAGACAGCCCCCAGGGACTGTCGGCTTCTCCGGTAGGCGACCCGGGCCATGGACGCCAGCCGCGTGGACACCAGCAGGATCAGGGGCACCGCGCACAGCGAAATCAATGCCAGGCGCCAGTCGAGCGCCACCATGGCCCCCAGCAACAACAGCATGCGCACCAACCCGCCGATCAACTGGGTCAGCCCCTGGCTCAGGAACTGGTTCAGCACGTCGACGTCGTTGACCAGCTTGCTCATCAGGTCGCCGGCGTCGTTCTTGTCGAAGTAGGAGAGCGACAGACTCTGGATGCGGGCGAAGATGTCCGCCCTGAGTTTGGTCATCAGCTTGCCGGTCAACAGCCCCATCGTGTAGAACTGCCAGCGGAAACCCAGGTATTGCAGTCCGTAGTTCACCAGCAGAATGGCCAACGGCAGGTACAGACCCTGGACTGTCGGCGCCTCAATCAGGATCCGGTTGTCGATGGTCCAGCCGATCATGAACGGGCCGAAGGCAATGGCGCCGCTGGCCAGGGCCATGGTGGCCATGACGACCACCGAATTCAGCCGGTAGCCGATCACCAGGCGCATGACGCGCCACGCGGTGTGCCGCAGCGAACGAGAATCGGTTTCGTCGACCTGGGCAGCCAACTCGAAGCTGCGGGTGGCTCGGCTCAAGGTACGCGCTCCTCCAGGACCCTCGCCAGCGGAGGCCGCTGTTTGGTCACCGCCGGCTCCAGGGCGACATCCTTGTTGAACTGCGAAGCGATGATGTCCGCGTAGATTGAGCTGTTCGCCACGAGCTCTTCGTGCGTGCCGCGGTCGACAATCCGCCCTCCTTCCAGCACCAGCACCTGGTCGGCCTCGCGCACGGTGGAAATGCGCTGGGCAATCACAAAGGCGGTCCGGTCCTGCATCAGAAGCCTGAGGGCCTCCAGGATTCGTTCCTCGGTCTCGGCATCGACCGCGCTGGTGCTGTCGTCCAGAATCAGGATCCGCGGATCCATCAACAGGGCACGGGCAATGGCAACGCGCTGGCGTTGGCCGCCACTCAGGCCCACGCCGCGTTCGCCCACGCGGGACTCATAGCCATCCGGCAGTTCCGCGATGAAGTCGTGGGCGGCCGCGGCCCGGGCCGCCTGCTCGATTTCCGCCTGCGATGCCTCGGGGCGGCCGTAGGCGATGTTGCTGGCGATGGTGCCCGAAAAGAGGATCGCCTCCTGCAGGACAATCCCGATCTGCGACCGCAGCGACGCCAGGGTCACGGCGCGCACGTCATCGCCGTCAATGGTGACCGATCCGGACGACACGTCGTAGAAACGCGGGAGCAGGTTGATGATAGAGCTTTTGCCCGAACCCGTCTTGCCCATGATGGCAATGGTCTGACCGGGCGACGCCAGAAAGCTCACGCCCTTCAGCACGTCCGTGGACTGACCGGCATATCGAAAGTGCACATCGCGGAACTGCACGCGGCCCGCAACCGCCCCCAGGACGCGGGCATTCGGGGCATCCGTTAATTCGGACGGCGTATCCAGGACCTCGAATATGCGTTCGGCGCTCACCAGCGCCCTGACCATCATGCCCGCCAGAAAGCCGATTGTCATCAAGGGCATGGTGAGGAAGATCAGATAGGTGATGAAGGCGGTCAGGTCGCCAATCGACAGCGCATCCCGCATGACCAGGTTGCCGCCGAATCCCAGAATGAGGGTCAGCTGGATGTTGGACATCAGGAAGGTGGCGGGAAAGACCTTGGACACGCTGTTGATGAACTTCAGCAGGTTGAGTCGATAGTTTTCGTTCTCCACCGCGAAGCGATCGATCTCGAAGTCGGCGCGGGCAAAGGCCTTGACCACCCGAATCCCCGACAGGTTCTCCTGCAACCGGGCGTTCAGCTTGTCGAGCGTCGCCTGAATGTTGCCGAAATAGGGGCGGATAACCCTGACAAAGACGACCAGCAGCAGAATGTTCAGGGGAAAGATGACCCCGGTGACGATGGCCAGCCGCCAGTTCATGTAAATGAGCACGGCAAACGTTCCCGCCAGCATCAGGCTGGAGGTGATCATGAGGAACAGCCCCTGCCCCATGAACTGCCGGACCAGCTCCACGTCGTTGGTGGCGCGGGTCATCAACTGGCCGGTCTGTGCCCGGTCGTGATAGCTGAAGCTGAGGTTGTGAACCTTGGTGTAGATTTGGTTGCGCAGATCGAAGGCCACGCTCTGGCTGGCCTTCTCGCCCAGGAAGTTCTGGAGGAAGTTGAACACGCCCCGCCCGACCGCCAGGCCGCTCAGGATGATGGTGCCGTTCCGGACCACCCGCCAGTCGAAGTCGGCGATGCCGGCAGCTCCGCCCTGTAGGGCGTCGGCCAGATTGTCGACCACCCAGCGGATGACCTGGGGCGAACCTAGGACGGTGGCCGTCATGAGCACCAGACTGATCAGGGCTCCGGCAGCCTGACCGCGGTAGGGTCCCAGGGCGCGCAACAGGCGCCACATGGTGCGTGCTGAGGGATTGGAGCCGCCTTCAGGTGGTTGGGAACCAGAGGATTGCATGGGGAGTTGCTGCCCGGTGCATTCCTGTGCGCAGGGCGAAACCCCGCGAAACGTCATACAAGCCGGAAAAGGGCCGAGATACTGGATATTGTAGCCAAGGATGCTCCACTTTGCTTGGGAACCCGTAGCCGGGCAGGGCAAACGCAAAGTCGCGATCAGGGCCGGGTGGAAGCCAGGATCCACGATTGGCGCCTGATGTGGTCGTGCAGCCATTCGATGGACACATCCGGACGGAAATTCCGTTGAAGCGTGCTCACCCTGTTCAAGGCGGTCCGTCGCAGGATGTCCATCACGACAGGGGCATACCCCTTGCGCATGCGGCAGTCATCCTCCCGGGACTGCATGTCCAGGGTGCGGTACAAGCTATTCTCGACGCCCCAATGACCGCGGACGAGGTCCAGGACTCCGCGTCCACAGGCCGGCTGGAGATGTAGTAGCGTACGGAGTGCTGTCGGCAGCTGGTGCGTTCCGGGCACGCCCGAATCAGGCAGCGCAGGCCGGGACACGCCCCGGGATCCGCGCCCCACTCGCAGAGGTTGGGACCACCCAGGACCGTGCCGATGCGTCGCTCGATGCGTCCGTTGTTGCGCTCGATGGTCTCGCAATGGTCCTCCACCTCCGGAGTGAAAGCTCCCTGCTCGGCATCATCGAAGGCCGTCATCACTTCCTTGAGAAGGGGCGCGGGTTGCGCTTGACGGCCAGCACATAGTCGGTGTCGGCCTCCTGCAGGGCCTGCACGATGACCGTCTGGCTGTCGGCGGCGTCAATCGTGGCCACAGCTCCCTCCAGGACCCTGCGGTCGAGCAGGCGGGGGAGAGCCGTGATCTCGTTGCTCTCCAACAACGGGCTCGGAAACCGAATTCCTTGATTTCATGATTTTTTCACAAATCCAAGGTGGGCTCCGTGTATCGGGCATCAATCGAAAATGAACACCAATATCGTTCCTACCATGAGAAGAACAGATCACGATTCCACCAATGGTATACGGACAACAGCGTGTTGCCTGTACTGTCTTGTTCGCGCCAAATCACCTCTAAAATGTCACCGCGTTCAACCACAATGTCATCGCCGGAGCAAAAGTAACCATCTGCTTCCACGTGAACTTCGGGTGCAGTGACTTTCACGCGAAAACTGGCTGCCTGCAAGGTGTCCCAGAGCGTGTCGCCCGGTCCTGGAGGCAATGCGACACTGGGCATGCCCAAACCAAGGGTTTCAATTCGCGGACTGTAGTCTAGGAAATTCTCCGGCAAGGACACCACATTGGCTGCTCTTACATACAGGTGTCCGAGCCGAGGGGCATACGAAAGAAAGCCGCTTGGGAGCAGATCCACCTGATCCACATCCAACCTCAAATACCCTAGCCAAGGCGTGCGCGCGAGGAAATCTGCCGGAAGCGCATCCACTTTCCTCAGGTCCAACTCCAAGGACTGCCAGGGCAACCGAAAAGTCGCGTTCAGGCCCGGATCGGGGGTTGCCGGAGCCCCGCGCGACACCCATGAACGGTGTTTGGGCACAGAACAAATCAATGCGTAAATCAATCCAATCCGGCACATAAGGTTCAAACCGGCGGCCGGACCGCAGTCAACCGGCGCGCAACAAAACGGGCCGCCGTGCGTCCTATGGGATATGCAGACTTCTCACAGAACGCGTTGCGGCCCTCATGCATCCTATCCCATGTCCCCCTCTCCCCTTCATCGACCCCGCCCTGCGAAAGGCCCTGTGCGCCTTCGCCGACGAACTGGCCCAGCTCCCCGATCCGCGCGACCCGCGCGGCGTGCGCTATCCGCTGGCCGTGCTCCTGGGCACGCTGCTGGTGGCCCTGGCCGGAGGCGCCAACACGATGGCCGCGGTGGCCGAGTTCGCGGACGACCACCAGGCCTGGTTCCGCTTGTGGCGGCCCCTGGGCGCGACCGTGCCGACCGACGACACCTACCGCCTGCTCGTGCGTCGGCTGGAACCCGAAACGGCCATGAAGGCGGCCCTGCTGCTGCTGGACGGCACCTGCCTGCCCGGCCTGCAGCAGCTAATCCTGGCCCTGGACGGCAAGTGCTCGCGTCGGTCGGGCGACTCGGCCGCGGGCACCCGGCCCCTGCTCCTGGTGAGCGCCTTCCTAGTGCGGGAGGGGCTGACCCTGGCCCAGGAGCCCTGCCAGGCCAAGAGCAACGAGATCACGGCCATCCCCCGCCTGCTGGAGCGCATGGTCCTGGAGGGGGCCGTCGTCACGATCGATGCCGCCGGCTGCCAGCGGGCCATCGTGCAGGACCTGCGGGCCGCCGGGGCCGACTACGTGCTGGCCGTCAAGCGCAACCAGCCCACCCTGCACGCCGAGGTGTGCGCGGCCTTCGAGGAGGCCGACCGGGGCGCCTTCACGCCCGAGGTGCAGGACCACGGCGAGACCGTCGAGCGCAACGGCGGTCGCCGCGAGCGGCGCACCGGCACGGTCCTGGGCGGTCCCGGCCTCTGCGAGTGGGTGGCCGACCCCAAAGAGTGGCCCGGCCTGCGCAGTCTGATCCGGGTGCGCACGGAACGCAACGGATCCTGCGGCCGCCAGCGTTCCGTGCGCTACTACATCTCCAGCCTGCCCGTGGACGCCGAGGCCCTGCTGGCCCTGGTCCGCGGCCACTGGGGCATTGAAAACGGCCTGCACCGCACCCTGGACGTGCAGTTCCGGGAGGACGACTGCCGCCTGCGCCGGGGCCACGCCCCCGCCGTGATGGGCATCCTCAGACGGGCCGCCCTGAACATCGTGCGCACACTTCAGCAGAATTTCAGACCGGATTTGTCCATTGGTCTGCTCAGGGACAAAATCGGGCGCAACCCCGCCCTGCTGGCCCCGATCCTGGCCTGAATGCGACTTTTCGGTTGCCCTGCAAGGACTGCAGGTGCAATACATGGGCAAGAAAGTCGTGGGGCACTTTGGTGACCCGAGGGACAAATAACTTGAGGGTTTTCAGTTGGGGATGTTGTGCAAGGAAGTTCTCCGGGAGTTCGGTGACGTTCACTGCCAAGTCCAGATACTCCAGTTTGGGCGAATTGGCCAGAAATCCTGCCGGCAGTTCTTGCACGCGATCTGCTGCTCCAAGATTCAGATGGATCAGGTTGGGCGCTTCTGCCAAGAAGTGTGGTGGAACCGAGTGCAGCTCATGTGTTTCTTTACCATTTTTATTGTACCTATATTCCATTTCCAGGAACTCCAAGACAGGGGTATGCCACAGGAAGGAGGATGGCCACTCCTGCAAATTGGGAATATCAAGATAAAGATGTGTCAACTTCGCGGTGTCAGGCAGGAAGTTGTCCGGCAATGAAGCCAACTGACTCGACGAAAGTGAGAATGTTTCCAACCTGGATGCGTTAATCTGGAAATCTTCAGGCAGGGAAACGCTCTCATCATATTTGTCAAAATTCCGAAACTGGATACTTAACTCCGTCAGTTGAGCCGGGTCATCCAGGAATCCTATTGGTATTGCATCGAAGGACTCAACGGAAATGCTTAACTGGATGCAAGCGGGTTCGAGGAGGGCTTCCGGGACTGGGTGCAGGAGGCCTTCGAGTTGACCGCGGGCCAGGTCGTGCCCGTCGACGGCAAGAGCGTGCGCGGCTCCCACGACCGGGGGCGGGGCTTGGGACCCCTGCACCTGGTTAGCGCCTGGGCCCAGGCCAACCGACTGGTGCTGGCCCAGACCGCGGTGGACGACAAGTCCAACGAAATCACGGCCATCCCGGAACTGCTGCGCATGCTGTGCCTGAAGGGTTGCATCGTAACCCTGGATGCCATGGGCTGCCAGAAGGCCATCGCGCGCCAGATCCGGCAGCAGGGGGCCGACTACGTGCTGCGCGTGCGGGACAATCACAAGGGGTTCCACACGCGTCTCAAGGACACCTTCGCCCTGGAACGGGCCGGACACTTCGCCGACTATGCCCACGACTACGCGGACACGGTCGGCAAGGGCCACGGGCGCATCGAAACCCGCCGCGGCTGGACCACCGGCGACCCCGACCGCGAGTGGTGCGACCTGGCCAGCCTGGTCTGGGTCGAGTCCGAACGCCGCTGCGGGGACAAGGTTTCCACCGACGTCCGCATCTTCATCTCCCGCCTGCCGCCCCAGGCCCGGCTTCAGTTGCAGGCGGTGCGCGGGCACTGGGCCATCGAAAATGCCCACCACTGGGTCCTGGATGTGGCCTTCGGCGAGGACGACAGCCGCATCCGCACGGGGTATGCCGCCCACAACATGGCCATTCTCAAGCGCATCGCCCACAATCTCCTGCGGCAGGACCGCACCCTGAAGGTGGGCATCGCCAACAAGCGGCTGGCGGCGGCCTGGAACAAGGACTACCTGTGCCAACTGATTGGCCTCAAGCCCAAACCCATTTAGATGCAATCGCCCTGGGGGTAATGGTGGGTGCAGGCGTCCGGACCGGAGTAGTGGTCCAGGTCGGTACCAATTCGGCTTCCGGTTGTGTGCCAGTGGACTGCGTCGCTCTGCAACCAACAAGCAATACCGCGACCAACAAACCCAAGCCCAGCGCGGTCCAGACCCCGGCTCGCCGGTGCTTCCTTGTTGTTCTCTTCGAATGAGCAGTGCGCATCAGCGAAGTGTATCTCTTGTGGGTGGTGGCGCTGCCGTTCCGGGATTGTTGTCTTTTGCAGTATGGGGTTCCGGAGTTGGATTGCCTGTGGTCATTCCCACCACTGGGTGATGGATGTCGCCTTCCGCGAGGACGGCTGCCGCATCCGTACGGGGATGCAGTCCATCATAGGGCCATCCTGCGACGCATCGCGCACAATCCGCGGTGGCAGGACAAACCCTGAAAGTGGAGTGGCCAACAAGCATCTGGTGCTGGCCCGAGACAAGGACTGCCTGTGTTGGCAGCTCGGCCTCGGCCAGTGTCCAAACCATGGCTGAGCATGACCCTGATGACACTCAGCAGGTTGGTCAGGAGTACAGCAAACCTCACGGGCGCGCCGCCCGATGTCTACTACACAGTTTGGTGGGTTACTGCCTGGAGGAGAGCCCTGCTGTGCTCATCCAAGTGTCCAAGGATTGATCACCTCTATCCCACTCCCATCAAAACCATCCACATCCCTCGTTGCCACTGATGCTCTCCGGCTGTGGGCGATCGCCGCTATCTGGCAGTCTGCATGATGGATGGGATGCCCTGCGGCACGGCGGGCGGCGGCTATTACGGCGTAGGCTTGGGCTGCGCTGCTGTCGAAGGAAAGAATGCGTCCGGCAAAGTCCTCCCGGAGCATCCCCTCCACCTCGGCGACCAGTCTGTCTCGCCGTACGCCTGTCGGCAGTATCGCGATGCCGTAACGCAGTTCAGCCTCACTGACAGTGGAAAGATACAAGGTGTCCATTGCCTGCCCTGCAACCCAGTCCACAACGTTGGTGTCGGGACGGGGCCGTATTAGTTCCGAGACGACATTGGTGTCAAGGACGATCATCATCGTTGTCCCAGTCGAACCGAGGTGGTGGGCGCATGGGAGAACGGGGTGGGATATCCAGTTCGACCCCGCCGAGGGGCGCGAAGCGGGCGCGGATGGCGCTTGCCAGGTTCTTCTGTTGCGGTTGCGGGCAGAGTTCCATTCTTAGGATTTGCCGAACTTCCTCCTCCATGGAACGGCCATTCTCGGCTGCTCGGATGCGCAGCCGGCGTTTCAGCTCATCCTCCAGTTTGCGCACAGTGATGCTGGCCATGAAAGAGGCTCCATCTTGTGATGTGACATAACACTATATCAGTGATTGCATCGCCATCAGTGAATGCGTAATGCAACGGGCATTGTTGCAGTTGTGTGGATGCTGGTCCGCGCCCGGTCCGCTCAAGGCCTGCCCCGGCACGTCCCGGATGTGGCCTTGGACAACCTGTGGCGCCGCGTGGAGCCGCCCTTGCAGGTCAATGTCCTTGGTTTGGCGGAAGGATGGCTCCGCCAGCGTCTGCAGGACAATGGGACCGGACCTTGAGGCGTTCGGAAATGGCCGTGCTCGCGTTGGACCGATCGCCCACCCACCGCTGGCCCAGGACTAGCGCCTAGTCCGCCTCAAGCCCCAGCCCATTTGGATGCAATCGCCCTGGATACTGCCTGCGGTCGGTGGACGGTGGCCGATAATGACGCCCGCTTTGCTGGCGCGTCGAGCCATGCTTGCCAAGCCGCCACTGCCGTTCCTCCGTTATGGCCCGACTCGCTCCTTCCCTGACCGAGGAGCGGCCTGGCCTCACATCAGGAGCCCCCTGCCATGAACCGACACGAGCTTCTGCGACAGGCCCAGGATGCCTTGAAGCTGGCTGTCCCCCGCGCCCAAGCAGATCCCAGCCGGCCGGCCTTCCACTTCCGGGCGCCGGCCCAGCGCATGAACGACCCCAACGGTCCGATTTTTCACCGGGGCTGGCATCACATCTTCTACCAGACCAATCCGCTGACGGACATCACCAAGCCGTTCGGCACGAATTTCTGGGGCCATGCCCGCAGCCGGGATCTGGTGCATTGGGAACACCTGCCGTTCGCCCTGATTCCCGACCACGCCTCGGGGGAGTTTGGCTGCTGGTCCGGAACGGTGGGGGTAAACGGCGAGGGCAACCTCGTGCTCCTGTACACCAGCGTGCCCGACCGGCAGGACCGGGGCCGGATTCCGTTCCAGCAACGGGCCGCGATCGGCGATGCGGAGGATCGTTCCTTCCGGCCCTTCGACGGGAATCCCATTCTGGCGCTGGACGATCGCCTGCGGTTGCCCGGCGGGCCGGTCATGGACCCGACCTGGCGCGATCCCTACCTTTGGGTCCATCGGGGACGAACCTTCATGACCATCGGCATGGGCGGCGCGGAGGCGGGTTCGCCGTTGTTCGAGGCCGCGGACAGCAGCCTGACGCGTTGGACATACAGGGGCTCCATGTGCCCGGTAAGCGCGGAGTGCCCCAACTTCTTCCCCCTGGACGGCCACTGGATCTATCTATATTCGCCCTTCGATGCCGTCGAGTACCGGATCGGGGACTTCGATCCCGACACGCCTTCGTTCACCGAGCTGGACGGTGGCATCGTGGACCACGGCTGCCGGGACTGGAACGGCTTCTATGCCAGCAACGTGCACGCCACACCGGACGGTCGCCAAATCCTGCACGGTTGGGTCCGCGGCTTTGAGGAGGGCCACGGCTGGAACGGATGTTTGGCACTGCCCCGCGAGTTGACCCTGGACGACGACCTGGTCCTGCACCAGCAGCCCATACGGGAGCTTCGGTCCCTGCGCGGACCGGAGCGGCAGGTTGCGGGCATGCTGCTGGACAACGCCAGCCAACCCCTTCCAGACGTGACGGGCAGCCAACTGGAACTGCGGGTGCGCATGCAGCGTCTGTCCGCCGAATCCTGCGGTATCCGGTTGCGTGCGGACGCCAACGGCGACGGCGGGGTTGCCATTGGCCTCTCCGACGCGGGTTTGGTCGTGGATGAACAGCCGCCCGTGCCACTCACCGACGAGAACACCGAATTGCACATCTTCCTGGATCGATGCGTGGTGGAGGTGTTTGCCGATGGAGGACGCGTGGCCTTTACCCGCGTGATCCGACAGGATCTGTGGGACACGGGCGTGGCCGCCTGGAGCCGGGGCGGCGTGGCCGTCCTGGACCGGCTGTCAGGCTGGCCCATGGACGCCGCCGACATTTGTTGATAGGACATCGGCAACCCTTTCCACAAGCACAGGCGGCTCTCAGGCAATCCGCGGAACTCTTGGAGAGGTTTCGGTTGTCGGGATGCCAACCCGCTTTCTGGAACGCATAGAATCCCGATGTGGTGCCAGGGCTGCGGAAAGCAGTCCGGGTGCACAGGGCAGCGCGCCCGGCGCGAACGCCAAATCAAATAGGTGAGATATGACCACCACGCAGGAGATCGCGGCAGTGACGCAATTGGATGCCCTGGTGCCGATGCCGGATCCGCCCGAACGCACACCTGAGGCAATGTCCGGCTTCAACTACCTGAGCATCACCGGTAATTCCCATTTTCTGGCGATGCACTTGGGTAATCCCGACACAACCTTGGTGGCAGGCGAACATTACCTTGTCCCCTCCCCCACGCGGGACATGGCCGGGATCAAGTTCCCGGACCTGATGATTGCCTTCAATGTGAACCCGAAAGCCTACTACCGGAGCAACGCCTATATCATTTCAGAACAGGGCAAGCCCCCCGATTTTGTGCTGGAAATCGCCTCCCGCGCCACCGGGCGCGCGGACGTGCTGGAAAAACCCGCAGCCTACGCCGCCCTGGGCGTCCCCGAATACTGGCGCTTCGACGAGACCGGGCGCTACCACGGAGCCAGACTGGAGGGGGACCGCCTCGTGCAGGGGGTCTACCAACCCATCGCCATCCAGTCCCTGGACGGCGGGATCCTGCAGGGATACAGCGAGGTTCTGAATCTGATCCTGCGCTGGGAGGAAGGCCGTCTGGGATGGTACGACCCGGCCAACGGACAGCACATCTCCACATTCAGGGACGAACGCGCTGCCCGCACCGCCGCCGAGGCCGCCCGCACTGCCGCCGAAGCCAGAATCCAGGAACTGGAGCAACAACTTAAGCAGCGCACCTCCTGAACGGAGCCATTCGAGCCTGCGGCGGCACCCGCGACCGAAAACGACACCGAATTCCCGCTGGGGAAGTCGTCAGCACGGCAATCCCTTTGGGTAAGCGCGGCACCTGGACCGCGGCCAACCGCCCTCACAACCGCAACGGGCCGTCGCGCACGTTCCATTCCTGCCCGCGCGCCATGCGGACCGGTCCCATCCACTGGCCAACGGCAAACCGGCACGTTGCCCCGAAATTCCTCCGACCCGGTCATTCCAGACCCGGTCTGCGGGCTTCCGCAGCTGCACAGGTCTATACTCCCCTGACCGTCGCGTTTGCAGAGTTGCAAACCTTGATGCGACGGCAGGACCCATAGAGAAACACCACCATGAATTACGAGATCATCGGCACGACCATGCAGGCGGTCGAAATCACGCTGGCAGCAGGCGAATCCGTGATCACGGAAGCCGGGGGCATGGCCTGGATTTCAGGCGAAGTGGACATGTCGACCAAGGCCGAAGGCGGCCTGTTCGGCGGCATCAAGCGCAAGCTGGCCGGCGAATCCTTCTTCCAGACCACCTATACCGCCCGGGAAGACAACTGCGTCATCAGTTTCAACCCCTATGCACCGGGCAAGGTGCTACCCCTGGAGCTTACCGGGAACAACGAATACGTGTTGCAACGGGATGCCTTCATGGTGTCGGAAACCACCGTGGAGCGGGACATCCACTTCCAGCGGCGCCTGGGGGCCGGCTTCTTCGGGGGCGAAGGCTTCATCTTGCAGAGGGTCTACGGAACCGGTGTCATATTCGTTGAGGTACCGGGCGAGGTCGTTGTCAAGGAACTGGCCCCGAACGAGGAATTGAAGGTGGATCCGGGCCACATCGCCCTGTACGACTCGACCATCGACTTCGACGTGAAACGGAACGAGGGCGTGCGGAACATCGTGTTCAGCGGCGAAGGCCTGTTCCTGGCCCACTTGCGGGGACCGGGTCGCGTCTGGCTGCAGACCATGACGCTGCAAAACCTGGCCGCCAAAATATCCCAGCACTCGCCGTCCAGCTGATCCGATTCGACAAAACAGGGATTTCCGGTGTGTGGCCGGGACCCGCGACACCAGCCTCAAACCGATTCAAGAAAGGAACAACAGACCCATGGGAAACCGATACGAGCTCAGCGGCTGGCAGCTGACGGATCTGCTGCCGGATGCCGAGGATGCCACGGTACAGGCGCACCTGGCCGAACTGACCGCCGTCGTCGAACAGTTCGAGGGCCAACGCGCGGCACTGGCAGCCTTTGACCAAGGCGAACAGGATCTGGACCTCGTGCCCTTGATGCAGCAGCTGGAGAACATCTCGGAACGCATGTACATCCTGGGAGCCTACGGCAGCCTGTGGTTCTCGGCGGATACGCAGTCCGAAGGAGCCCTGCGCTACGAGGGCTACATGCAGCAGGAACTCACCAACCTGCAGAACCGGGTCATCTTCTTCGACCTCTGGTGGAAAAGCCTCGACGACGAGCAGGCCGCCGCCCTCCTGCCGGACCCGGAACAGTATCCCGACTACGCCTACTCCCTGCAGAGCGACCGCCGCTTCTGTCCCTTTACGTTGGACGAGCAGTCCGAGCAGATCATCAACACCAAGGATGCGAACGGCATGAGTTCGCTGATCACGGTGTTCTCGATGCTGACCAACCGCCTGGAGTTCACGCTGGAGGTGGACGGCGAAACCCAAACCCTGACCCGCGAAGAACTGATGCAGCACGCCTATTCGTCGGACGCGTCCCTGCGCGAGGCGGCCTACCGGGAACTGTTCCGGGTCTACGAGCGGGAAAACGGCATCCTGGGGCAAATCTATGCCGCCCGGATCAGGGACTGGCATTCCGAGAACCTGGGCCTGCGGAACTACAGTTCGCCGATCGCCGTCAAGAACCTGGGCAACAACGTGCCGGATGCCGCGGTTGAGGCACTGTTGCAGGTGTGCCAGGACAACGCCGACCTGTTCCAGGAATACTTCCGGCTGAAGGCCAAGTGGCTGGGCCTGGAGAAGCTGCGGCGCTTCGACATCTACGCCCCCCTGGGCGGCTCGGACAAGCAGATCGACTACGGCGATGCCGTGGACATGGTGCTGGAAACCGTCGGCGCCTTTGACAGCGGCGTGGCCGCCAAGGCGGAACGGGTCTTCCGCGACGGCCACATCGACAGCGAAATCCGCAAGGGCAAGCGCTCGGGGGCCTTCTGTGCCACCGTCCTGCCCTCGCAAACGCCGTGGATTCTGATGAACTACACGGGCCGCGTGCGCGACGTGGCCACCCTGGCCCACGAACTCGGGCACGCCATCCACAGCCTGCAGGCGGAGGACCACTCGCTCCTAACCCAGCATGCCCCCCTGCCCCTGGCCGAAACCGCCTCGGTCTTCACCGAGATGCTGTTGACCGACCGGCTCATGCGGGAGGAGACGGATCCCCTGGTCCGGCGCGAACTGCTGGCCACCGCCGTGGACGACATGTACGCCACGGTCATGCGCCAGGCCTATTTCGTGGTGTTCGAGAAGGCGGCCCACGAAGCGGTGCTGCAGAACAAGTCCACCGGGGACCTGAGCGAGATCTACCGGAGCCAGCTGGCACAGCAGTTCGGGGACGCCGTGGACGTGGACGACATCTTCGCCCACGAGTGGCTGATGATCCCCCACATCTACCACACGCCGTTCTACTGCTACGCCTACAGCTTCGGCCAATTGCTGGTCCTGGCCCTGTATCGCAGGTACCAGCAGGAAGGGGAGGCGTTCAAGCCCGGCTATCTGCAACTGCTGGCGTACGGCGGCTCCAAGGATCCGGACGACATCCTGCAGGAGATGGGCATCGACATGTCCGACCCGGCCTTCTGGCAGGGCGGTTTCGACGTGTGCCGGGACATGATCGACCAGCTCAAGGAACTGGAGATCTGATCAGTCGATGGGATCCGGCTCCGTCTGGGCGGCGAGATAGTCGGCCAGCGCAACTTCCGCGGCGCGGAAGCCGGCCTTCTGGATGCTGGGACCCTTGCCGGTGGCGAGGGTCCTGCCCTCCAGGGTCACCGCCACCTCGAACTCCGGCTGATGGCTGGGGCCGGTGGCGGACCGTTTCTCGTAGCGGGGAGTGGCTCCCAGGTCCCGCTGCAGGACTTCCTGCAGCGCACTCTTGGCATTCTGCTGCGACTGGCCGTCCGCCTTGGCTGCCTTGTCGACCGCCGGATTGAGCCACCGCGCCAAAAATCGTCTCACGCCCTGTTCCCCTTGATCCACATAGAGTGCGCCGATCAGCGCCTCGAACACACTGCCTAGCATACGGGAACTGCGCAGGATTTCCCGGCTTTTGACACTGGGCCCGGTCAGGACAAGCCCGTCCAACCCCAACTCCAGTGCCCATTCGGTCAGGGTCGCGTTGCGCACCAGTTCCGATCGCAACCGGGTCAAATCCCCTTCCAGATGGCTGGGCAAGGCCCGGAAGAGATACTCGGCCACGATCTTGCCCAACACGGCATCGCCCAGATACTCCAACCGCTCGAAATGGAGTGTGGGATCGTCCAGCCCGTGATCGAGCACAAATGAACTGTGGACGAAGGCATTGTACAACCAGGCCGGTTCCCGAAACACCAGCCCTTCCCGCGCCGCAAACGCCGATACCCGTTGCCGCAGATTGTCGAAGACATCATCCTCGACGAGACGTGCGCTGCGGCCAAGCACATACTGGTCGCCGCCGCGCGCCGAACCGGCTTCCCCCCCGCCGTCGTCGGGGGCAACATCGTCGTCCTGGGCCAGCAGCCTGTCCCAAAGCGACCTCAAGTGCACAGGCACGGCGATCCCCCATGGGCTCCATCAGTGGACATGGATCGTGACAGTTCCCACCGTCCGCGACAACCGGCTCCGGGACGCAGTGGACAAGGAATTGTTCCGGGCAGCGGTACCGCCCGTAAAGTACATTGGGACTTGTCTACCTAGTATGTTAGCCCCCATTCTATCGACAACCCGGGCACACCGTCCGAACAGATGAACCCGATCCCCTGCCCATGAATCAGCGCACTGCCGGATGGCTGGCCTGCCTGTTGCTTTGGGTGGGTTGCACACTGGTCTGGACGGACACCGCCAGGGCCCAAACCGCCGACCCGGCCACCGAACCCGCCGACGGCATGGGGCATCTGTCCATGGAGGCCACGGTCGAAACGCTCCTGGCTTCCATGACCGTGGCGGACCGCATCGGTCAACTGTTCGTGATTCCGTTTCAGGGATCCTCCATCCGTCAATCCGATGCCATCGTGCGGCTGGTGCACGACTATCGGGTGGGGGCCGTGGTACTGACGGAGCAAAACGGCAATATCGACAACTCGCCCGACAGTGACACGCCGCGCCAAGTCGCCGCGCTGACCAACCAGCTTCAGGCCCTGCCCTGGGGCCTGTACGCCCGGCGCGGCGAACTGCCGTCCGATCGGGACGACATTGTGGCGGACCACTGGATGCGGTTGCCGGATCCGTTGCTGGAGGCGGGACTTGGCATCCCGCTTTTCATCGGGGTGTCGCAAACCGGTCCGGACCAATCGGCACCGGTCCTGCGCAGCGGGTTCACGGCCATGCCCAACCAGATGGCCGTGGGAGCTGCGTGGGATCCCGCCTATGCCCAAGCCCTGGGCACGATTCTGGGCCAGGAACTGGCCGCCGTGGGCATCAACATGCTGCTGGGCCCCAGCCTCGACGTACTCGGCCCGGATGGCCGCCAACCATCCGGTGTGCGCGCCACATCCACCTATGGGGGCGACAGTTGGTGGGTCGCCGAAAACGGTGCTGCCTTCATCCAGGGGATCGCCGAGGGCAGCAGTGGCCGAGTCCTGTCCATTGCAGGACACTTTCCGGGCCAGGGCGGCAGCGACCGTGACCTCGACCAGGAACTGGCCACCATCCAGCGTTCGCTGACGGACCTTCAGCGGAACGAACTGTTGCCTTTTGCACGGGCCGTACAGGTCCGGAGGGAGCCCGGGACCAGCGATTCCGGAAGTCCGACGGCCGGACTGCTGACCAGCCACATCCGATACAGCGGCTTCCTGTCGTCGCGCGAACGCACGCCCCCCATCAGCCTCGCGCCGCAACTGGAGGAAATTCTGGCCTTGGATGCCTTTGCCGATTGGCGGGATGCCGGCGGCTTGTTGATGAGCGGGAGGCTGATCGTTCCTTCGCTGAGCAGCTACTACGGCCAGTCGGGCCAAACCACCTTTGCCAACCGCATCGCCAACGATGCCTTCCAGGCCGGCAACGACCTGTTGTGGCTGGCCGGTTCCGGGCCGCTGGATCCGAACGCGGCACCGGCCCTGCAGGAGGTCATCCTGTTCTTCAATGTCCAGTACCTGGAGAAGCCGGATTTCGCGCGTGCGGTGGACAATGCCGTGCGGCGCATCCTGCAAGCCAAGCTCCGGCTCTACCCTCCCGCCTTCTTCGATCGGGCCGCCTGGACCAAACTGGAGGAGGCCGACAACCCGTTGTCGATGCAGACGATCCGGCGCCTGGCGCCAATTGGCGACAGCCTGTCGGATCCGGAGGTTGTTGCCGTGGGCTTTGATCCACTGGCCGGCCAGATGCCGGGCGGGGTGCCGGACCAGCTCAGCGCAGGCAGTCTGGCCGTGAAGGCCGGCATCATCACATGGGTTGCGCAGGATGCCGCCACGCTGCTGCACCTGGATGCCGAACAGGCCGCGGATCAGGTCCGGGCCGTGCCCAACCCGGATGATCGCCTGCTCATATTCACCGATGACCGCACGCGCCCGACCTGTCCCGGGTGCCAACCGGAAACAGTCCTGGCGGTCGATCAGGTCGAGGCCACCATCCTGCGCCTGTTCGGTCCGGAGGCCACGGCCCAGATTGATCCCGACCGCATTGCCAGCCATGGTTTCGATGACGTGGCGGCCTGGCTCAACCGTACGGCCAACACCGTGGCTCAGTTCCGCATGGATCGGGCCCTGACGGAAGCCACATGGGTGATCTTCGCGACGCTGGATGTGGATCCCGAACAGTATCCTGCCAGCGAGGTCGTCCACCAATTCCTGCGGCAAAAGCCGGACCTGCTCCTCGGCAAGCGGGTGGCGGTGCTTTCATTCGACGCACCGTACATGCTGGACGAGACTGAAATCAGCAAGCTGTCGGTGTACATCGCCGCCTACAGCCCAAACCCACCGTTTGTGGAGACCGCGGTGCGCGGCCTGTTCCACGACCTGGAGATGTCCGGCGCGCCGCCGGTCAACGTGCCCGGCACGCCCTACGGCAGTCTGGTTGAACGGCTGGAGCCGGATCCGAACCAGGTAATCCCCCTAACGGTGTTCGACGACAAGCACAGTTCCCTGGATCTGCAGGCTCTGGAAGTGCGGCTGGGAGATTCCCTGCAGATCCGGGCCGGCCCCATCCTGGACCGCAACGGCAACCGGGTTCCCGACGGCACCCCGGTGGAGTTTCTGCTCCGCTATCCCAACGACAACCTGAACTTGCGCATTGATCCAATCCCCACGCGGGACGGCAGTGCCACCATGGATCTGCTTTTGGATCGCGCCGGCACCCTTGAACTGGCTGCGCGCAGCCTGGAAAGCACGACCAGCATCGGGTTTCAGATTCGGGTCGAGGAGGAAAGCGCGGCCCAGATCCTCACGGTGCAGCCCACGGTTACGCCCCTGACCAACACCGAGGCGCCGTCCGCGGAACCCGGTCCAGCGATCAACCGCACCCCCGCGCTGCGCTGGACACTTACACCGTTGTCGTTCCTTGGCTCTCTGGCAGTCCTCCTTGCCTGTCTGGGGCTCTACGCTGTGCTTTGGGCACGCGATCTGGCCATGGAAAGGAAGGTCCTCAACATGCTCTGGGGTGCGGGCATCAGCGCCGGTCTTTACGTCGCCGCTGCCTTTGTGCTCCCGTTCGCGACCCCGCACCTGAACCAAGCAACGCTGATGCTCGTCACGGCCAGCCTGTCCGCCGGCAGTTGCCTTGTGGTCCTGGGCTGGTTCCACCTGGTCCGGGCCGATCACTGATACAAATGGAGCTGAATGCACCAGCGCCCCCCAGACCGGCAGAACCGACGCCCACTGCAAGGATCAGGGGTGACGGCCAGTCCGCAACAGACCCGGCCAATGGTTTCGGATCAGGAATGGTTCGACGGTGCCAAGGAGAAATTGACTTGGCGGGAAATCGGTCCCCGGACCAAGCGCAAGCACGATAGCTTTGGGGGATGTGAACAATTGCATTTGATGCCGAATTGGCATATTGTTAGCGACATGCACCATACAGCAGTCTCCAGGGTCCTCTTCGGCACAAACGCGGAATTGGAGTCTGCTGCGGGTGTCCTGGGATGACATATTGACCGCGGACCGGGACGATCGTGGCCGTGATCGTTACCGACTTCGCCAATGTCCGGGGGGCGCGGTCCCACGACCGGACATGTTCAGCACCGCCAGTCACCGAGCCAAACCGGACATCAGCCCCACACCAGTGTGGAGCTGGCGTGGACGACACCGACCTCCGCGATGGACATCGCCAACTTCAAGATCCCGCACTGCGCTTCGGGCACGTGCACCGGCATCCCGGCCTTCCGTGACTCGGGCAGGATGGGAAGAGCCGGAGTGTTTGCCGACAGCTGCCTTGTGGTTCCGGCTTGGGTCCACTTGGTCCGGGCCAACCACTGACACAGCCCCGCCCCGGAATCCAGTTTCCCGGCAGGGCCAATAGCCCCTCCCGCACCACGCGGGTCCGCTACAGCGGCACCGACGTGCCGATGCCCAGTTCCCTGGCCCGGGCATAGACCAGGCCGGCGGAAACCGTGTCCTGGACGGCCAGGCCGACCGACTTGAAGAACGTAGTCTCGCGGGCGGACGTGCGTCCGGAACAGCGACCCGTGAGCAGGTCGCCGAGCGAACCCACAATGTGGTCCTCCGTGATGGTTCCGTCGGCCAGCGGGATCAGCAGGTCACCGGCCTCCTCCATCATGGCTTCCCGGTCGTCCACATACACCGTCGCCCGGGCGACGGTGGCCGCCGGCACCTCCCGGCGATCCGGCTGAAACACGCCGACGGCATTGACATGAACCCCTTCCTCCAGATCGCTGTCCGCGAAGACCGGCGTCGCAGAGGTGGTCGCGCAACATACGATGTCGCTGTCCGCCAGCGCCTCGCGCGGAGAGGTCGCGGCCTGATACTCAATGCCGTCGGGCAGTTGGTCCCGCAGGTCCTCGATCATCCGCGCCACGTTGGCCGCGGTTGGAGAGTAGACACTGATCCTTTCGAGACGGCGTACTTCGCTGACGGCTGCCGCCTGAGTCCGCGCCTGCACGCCCGCGCCCAACACGGCCAGCCGACCGGCTCCGGCCGGAGCCAGCAAATCGGTGGCCAGCCCCGCCACGGCCCCCGTGCGAATGGCCGTCAAGGCACCGCCGTCCATCCCGGCCAACACCTTCCCGGTGGCTGCATCCACCAGGAGCACCAGCCCGTGGATTACCGGTTCGCCGCGCGCGGCATTGTCCGGATAGACGGACACCACCTTGACCGACGTGTGTCCTGCAGAAGAGCCGTCCCGCATCCAGGCCGGCATCACAAGCGAGATCCCGGCAGTGCCGGGCGGATTGATCTGGGAGCGCACCGGCTGCACGACTTGGCCGCGGGCCAAAGCCTCAAAGGCCGTGCGCATGCCGCCGACCGCCCTGTTCATGGGCAGGCAACGAACCACCTCGTCTCCCGACAGCATCAGGATCGCGTCGCCTTGTTGGAATTGGGGCATGTCACCTTCCTTGGGTGCGGCGTTTGGATCGGATCTGTGCGGACTGCCCAGGGCAGTCTGTGCCCGGACCTGCCTTGTGCGTTCCGTTCCGGCGGCGCGTTTGGCGGCAGCGAGGCCGCGTGGCACCGGGTCGGAAGGCAGGTCGAGATCGGTCCTGTCAAGCAACTTGCCAACCTGGCCGACCGTGGTACCAAGTTCACGGGCCAACGACTGTCGGGACCATTGTGCCCTGCCGTCCGCCGGCACCTCCGACAACTTGAGCAGCAGGCGTTCCAAATCCGGACCGGAGTCCTTGCGCGGCCGGCCGGACCGAGGCCTGTCGGTCAGACCGTCGATGCCCTCCTCCAGGTATCGACGGCACCAGTGCAGGACCCTGGGGCTGGCCATGTCCAGCCGTTCGCCGATGGCCGGGGCATTCAGGCCCCGGTGGGCCAGAAGCACCACCCGCGCCCGTTGGGCCAGTCGGTTTTCGATCCGTGGCTGCTGGACCAATTTCCGGAGTTCCAGGACCTGCTCGTCGGTCAGGTCCACGTCCCGGACCGCGCCTCGCTGACCTTGCAGTTCCTGATTGATTACCGAGGCCTGCCGCAAGTCCCTGAGTTGCGGTTGCTGCCCCGATTGCCCTGCATTCAGACGGCGCGTCAGGATACCTGCGAAGCCGAAATCGGCAAACCGCCGACGCCACACGCTGACCTGACTGGCCGAAATGCCCAGTTGCCCGGCGATGTCTCCGGTGGTGCGCCCGTCCGCGGCCATCAGGATCGCCAGATACCTGCGCCTCATCGCCTCGCCGATGGCTGGATTGTTGAGCAACTCTTCCAGTTGCGCGCGTTCGGACGCGGACAACTCCACACGGATGGGCGGGCGTCCAATGTGGGAATTGGATGGGGTCATATCGCTGGCTTTGTCTGTGGACTGTCCAGGGGTTTGCCGGTTCGTGCACAGCGGTGGCAGGGGCGACGGCATCCCCCGGGAGCAATCCGGAACAGCCTGCCGTGTCCGTCCACTGCACCGGGACGGCCCATGCTGCACAACCGCGACAAGGCTGAATCCGTAGTCTCTGGCCACCGGCATGCACAGTGACCGGATCGAATTCGTCCGCGGAAGGAATCAGCATACACAATTGGGACCGTGGGCCATCGGCGCGTTCTCGGATGGAATTCACCAAACAGCCGCGGGACCTGCGTGTCCGCATCCCGCCTGGTTGCCTGCCGACGACGTGCCTGTCCTGTAGGATCATGTCCCATCGTCCGCCCCGTTGTGGTGCAGGACCTTCACAATGCAGCTTCAAGGCAGGTAAACATGACGCTCGCGGGTCGCAACGCTCTTATCACCGGTGCCACCAAGGGCATCGGACGCGCCATCGCCTTGGCCATGGCGGAAGCCGGCGCCAACATCGCGGCAACAGGACGCAACGAGGAAGAGTTGGCCAGCTTGCAGGCCGAAGTCACGCGGATGGGTCCCGCCTGTCATACCCGGGCCGTGGACTTGTCGCTTGAGGATGCCGCGGCCACCGTGTTCGAGTTTGCCAAATCGACCTGCGGGGACATCCACATCCTCGTCAACAACGCGGGCATAGGCTCCAGCCAGCAGCCCATGCTGGTATCGGAATACGACGATGCGTTTTGGCACCTGATGATGCACGTCAACCTGACCGTCCCCTACCAGCTCGTGCGCTTGGTGTTGCCGGAGATGATCGAACGCCAACACGGACGCATCATCAATGTGGCGTCCATCAACGGCAAGGTGCCGACCTCCTTCGGCGTGGCCTACACCGCCAGCAAGCACGGACTGCTGGGCGTGACCAAGTCGGTGGCCCTCGAGAACGTATCGCACGGCATCACGTCCAATGCCATCTGCCCCGGGCCGGTCGTGTCCAAGTTGAACAATGCCCGAATCCAATTCGACGCGGACCGCCTGGGCCGCAGTTTCGAGGATCAGGAGGCAACGATGACCGGCCACGGCCGGCGGATGGTGCCGGAGGAAATCGCACCTCTGGCCGTCTTCCTGGCCGGCGACGGCGCGGCCATGATCAACGGCCAGTCCCTGAACGTGGATGCCGGCAACGTGATGGCGGCCTGACCGGGCTGTTTCAGTCCGCCAGGGGCAGACTGATGCGCCGACCCTCCTGCGCGGACTGGTAGGCTGCCAGGACCATCTCCACCGAAACCCGGCCCTCTTCCGCCGTGATGGTTTCGTCCGTTCGGTCCAGCACGTAGTCCACGAAGGGCCGGGGCACGTTGCCAATGCGCGCCCCGTGTGCGGCGGGGATGTCCATGGGAATCTCGGTCCAGGCCTTGTCTCCCTCTCGAATGTAGCGCAGGGCACAGGCGTTGGCGGGCCGCGGCGCGGCGGTCGACGGACCATCGTCGTAATCCTGGATGATGGTGCCTTCATCCCCGTAGATTTCAGTCGTGTTGACCCCGGCCACCGTAGTCGAGGCATTGAACAGGAACCCCATCTCGCCCTTGCCGAAGCGATAGACGGCGATGCCGGTGTCATCGGTGTCGATGGGCGTTACGATGCGATCAATTTCGGCCATCACCGACACCGGCTGTCCCAACAACCAGTAGAACCAGTCCGCCGGATGGCTGGCGTCGTCGAAGAACATGCCGATGTTGGCTTCCGGATCAAAGTGCCAGCGGCTGGGGCTGTTGACGAACGCGGGATTCAGCAACACGCCGATGCAGTGGCGGCGGCGGACCACCGAGACGTTGCCGACGACCCCTTCGTCCAACAGCCGCTTGATGGCCTGGTTGGAGGGATCCTGGCGCATCTGGAAGGCCATGCTGAACTTGACACCGCTGTCGTTGACCGCCTTGATGATGCGGTCGCAGTCGGCCAGTGTCGTGGCCATGGGCTTTTGGAGCAGGATGTGCTTGCCGGCTGCAGCCGCCAATTCCACCATGTCGGCATGGCGGTTGGTTTCGATGCCGATCATCACCGCGTCGATGCCGGGATCCTCGACCACGGCGGCCGCGCTGTCCCGAAACTCATGGCCGTAATTCGCCGCGGCGGTTTGGCCACGCTCGGGATTGTCGTCCCAGGAGGCAACCACTTCGGCGTCGGGAAAGTCCCGCAACACTCCGCAGTAGGCACCCACATGCCCGTGGGCATGGCTCAACACGCCCAGCCGTACCTTATCCATTGCCTATTCCATTGCTGACGGGTGTCACCGGCCCGTGAAGCAGACCGGCAGACCCAGGATTGCAGTCGCGGCCGTACCGGAACCGGCCTCAGACCGCAAACACCTTGTTGCGCAGAACCGTCTGGTTCTCGTAGATCGACCCACCCTTGAGGGCCGGCGGCAACGGCATGCGCACCGGCACATCGGTCACCCGGGCCTCGTAGGTCGGCTCCCCGCGCAGAATGTTGTCGTTGAAGCTGTCCCAGTCGGACACCCCCAGCAGCGGCCAGGCATCGATGGCGGTCATCTGAAACAGAAGCAGCCGCCGGGGATGCGTCGAGACGTTCTTGGCCGAGGCGTGCAGGGTGCGCACATGGTGCAGCGAAATGCCACCGGCATGGACCTCCATCAACTCCGCCTTATCGGCGTCCGCAACGTCCTCGGTCACTGCTCCGGCAAAGTAGCCATCCTGATGGTGATTAAGAACCGGTCCCCGGTGGGAGTCGGGAATGCACAGCATGCACCCATTCTCCTCCAGCGTATCGTCCATGCAGACCCCTACGGCCAGCAGGTCGTCGTTGGTGTGGGGATAGAAGGCCCAGTCCTGGTGCCATTCAATGGGGCTGCCGAAGTGCGGCGACTTCATGTTGAGCTTGTCGCCGTTGGTGCGCACGCCGGGGCCGATCAACTCCTCCACGATGTCCAGGATGCCGTCGTGGTTCATGATGTCCCGGTATACCTGATGCTGCTCAACCGGGGCCTTGAGGCGACGCAGGCGTGGTTCCTCGGGCGTGTGCTCCGGCTCCAGGTCGAACACGTCGGTATGTTCGGTGACGGTGCGGGATTGCTCGACGAAGTAGTCCGTGACTTCGCGCAGGGCCAGCACCTCGTCCACGCTCAATACATCCTCCACCACAAGGAAGCCTTTCTCCTCGTAGGTGTCCTTCTGTTGACGCGACAGCATGATGATCAACTCCTTGGGCCCTTGGGCCTCGGCAGATTCCTGCCTGCATGGTGCATTGCACGGTCGGAATGGAGATTATATGGCAGTGGCGGCGGCGACCCGTTGTCGGCCCCATCCGAACGTTTGCCGCGTCAGGCCGGTGGCATGAGCAGATCATCGATCCTATCCAAAATTATGTCAAGCTCCTTGGCATCCTGCCCGTCGAGGGCGGGCAGGCCGGTGCGACGGGTGTGCGCCGTCCCGATGATCCCCCGGCGTACCAGAAGCTCCTTGATCACGGACAGTCCGAGGCAGAAGCCAAGGTTGATGAACGGCAGCAGACGGTCGTACAGGTCGCGGGCCGCAGCCTGCTCCCCGGCGTGGAAGAGATCCCAGATCCTGACGTGCACGTCCACGATCTCGACCGAAGGCATGAAGCCGTGGGCCCCGCGGTCCAGTTCCGACATCATCCACCGGCACCAGGCACCCCCGAACACTCCCTGACAGACATCGCCCAGTCCCTCGATTAGGGCTGAAATGTTGTGGGCGGAGGGTTCGTTCTCCTCCTTGACATAGGCCAGGTGTTCAATTTGCTGCAGCAGCTCCATGATGCGCGGAACCGGCAGACCGGGGGGCGCGTCCTGAAGGAACACGGGCCGCCGGGCGGCATTGGAAATCGCCTCGTAGTAGTGGAAGACGTCATCCGGTCCCAGGACGCCGACGTAGGGCGGCAGGGCGATGACGGCGTCCGCCCCGTGCCCAACGGCATGGGCCGCGTACTCGGCCGCACCCTGCGCACTGGCCGCCGCCACACCGGCCACCACGGGAATCCGTCCGTCCGCGGCCTTCAGCACACGTTCCAGGGCGGAACGGCGTTCACTGTCGGTGAGTAGCTGAAACTCGCTCGCAAGGACCGGGTAGACCAACCCGTGGGCCCCTGCTTGCCGACAGAAGTCCACCTGTCTGGTCAGACCGGATTCGTCCACCGCTCCCTGTTCATCGAAGGGGGTCTGCACGACCGGAAAGATGCCCCTGAAACCAGCCATGATGCCTCTCAATTGAATGTTGGTGCGGGCGCTTCTCGTTGGAGCCGGTCCCGCTCACCCGTTGCCGGTGTCTCCACGCGCCGCCCGCCGACGAAGTTGTGGCCGGTGGCTGCTCCAGGCCTCAGGATTGACGTCCGTACAGGAACGTGTAGCCAACCGTGCCGGTCTCGTCCACCGTATATCCGAACTGCTCCACGTACTCGTCGCCGGATAGGAACTTGTCGTTGCGCGCATCCAGCATCGCGTGCAGATCCTTGTGGAATGATGTCTGGAGGTCGGAATGGTCCGGCTGGTTTGCCAGGTTGTTCAGTTGATAGGGATCTTCCTCGTTGTCATACAACAGCCAAGGTCCGTCCAGGTCCTCGACATAGGTGTATCGGTCATTCACCAACCCGCGGTACTCCCGGCCGCCGGCCGTCCGCACAAACTGGCCAAACGGTTGCAGACACATCACCAGGGCCTGTCCGCGCGACGGGTCCTCCCCGCCGCGCAGGTGGCCGCTGAAGTCCAGCCCCTCCATTTCGGACCGGGCCTCGAGGCCGCACAGGCCGAGCAGCGTGGGCAGGACATCCACGATATCGATGGGGGCGTCCTCCGTGCGGGCCTCCGTGCCCAGGCCCGCCGGCCAGCGCAACAGGAACGGCACCCGAATCGACTCTTCCCAGGGACGCTGCTTCATGTGCTGTCCCTGGGAACCCAGCATGTCCCCGTGGTCGGACAGGAATAGGAAGATGGTGTTCTCCTCCAGTCCTTGGGCCTGGAGGGTATCGCGCAGTTCGCCGACACAACTGTCCAGGGCAGTGCAGTGGGCGTAGTAACCCGCAATTCGTTCCCTGGCCAGGTCGGCCACCTCGGGCGGAACGTTCGGCCGCAACTCGATCGCGTCCGGGTCGTACATCGCCTTGAACTCGGGCGGTGCCGTCTCGTAGGGATCATGGGGCGGTCCCCACGAAAGAAACAGCAGGAAGGGCTTGTCCGAGTCGCTGCGTTCCTCCACCCAGCGGCAGGCATCCCGGGTTTGGTCGCGGGCATCGTAGTCCGGCCAGATATCCGGCTCCGTCTTGTCGTGGTCGTAGTACAGGGACCGGTTGTAGGAGTGTGTGCACTCCAGGACCTTCCAGTACTCAAAGCCCTGCCTACTCTCCCTGGGAATGGGTGCATCGCGGCCGCGCCCGTCCACATGCCACTTGCCAATGTAGGCAGTGTCGTAGCCGTTGCGTCCGAAGATCTTGCCCATGCTCTCGACATCGTCGGCCAGATGCACGTCGTTCACGAACAATCCGTGGGTCTGGGCGTAGAGGCCGGTCAACATACAGCCCCGAGCCGGTGTGCACACCGGAATGCCCGACACGGCCTTCCGGTAGTTGATGCTCTCGGCAGCCAGCCGATCCAGGTGCGGAGTCTGCACTTGGCTGTCTCCGGCGTACCCGCAGGCCTGGGCCCGCCACTGGTCCGCCAGCACTATCACAACATTGGGTTTTGACTCGGTCATGGCTACGCCACCTCGGGAAACCTTGGAATGGGAGGCGCGTCAGCGCAACACGAACTTCAGACAGACGGGAGTGGGCGCGTCGATGACTTCGCCCGTGGCGGACAACAATCCGGTCTCCTGGTCCAGCGCGAAGACCACGATGGTGTCCGAGTCCTGGTTGGCGGCATACAGCCGATCCCCTTCCGGACTCAGGGCGAAGTTGCGGGGCGTCTTGCCGCGCGTCGATTCGTGGCCCAGGAGCGTGAGCGTCCCGTCGTCGGCGTCCACGGCAAAGATCGTGATGGAGTCGTGCCCGCGGTTGGAATTGTAGGCCCACTTGCCGGACGGGTGGACATGGATGTCCGCCGTTGAGACGGGGCCGTCCCAGTCGTCCGGCAGCGTGTTGATGGTTTGGATCGATGTCAGGGTGCCGGCATCGCCGTCCCAGTTGCAAACGTCAATCGTGGCGCTCAATTCGTTTAGGACATACGCCCACCGGCCATTGGGATGGAAGTCGAAGTGGCGAGGTCCCGATCCGGGCCGGACCACCAAGTCGCTGCGATGGGTCAGGGGACCGTCGGCCCCGTCCAACTCGTACACCCGTGCCATGTCCATGCCCAAATCACAGGCGATGAGGAAAGTGCCGGATGGATCGAGCGTGGTGGAATGGGCATGCGGGCCCTCCTGCCGTTCCTGGTTGACGCTGGATCCCTCGTGCTGCACGTTGAAGGCACCCTCCGCGAACCGGCCATCGTCGCCGTAGGGGATGGTCTGGACAGAACCGCTCTTGTAATTCGCCAGCGAGATGCGCGACCGGGCTTCATCCAGTGCTACGTGGCAGGGCCACTCCCCACCGGACGCATGCCGGTCCACCAGGGTCAGGGCACCGGTTTCGGGATCAAAGGTGTGCGCGGATACGCCTCCGCCACCGAATTCCTCGATGTCGTCCACCTCGCCGCATGCGAACAGGAGGTTGTGTTCGGAATGAACGTCCAGGAACGTTGGGTTCGGCAGCGACGGATACCAGTCGATGGCCTGCATCAGCCCGTCGGCCGCGCGCTCGAACACATAGATGCCCTGGGCCGTGGCCTGGACATGCGGCAGGGAAACCGTGTAGGTCCCCACATACAGGAAGGTTCGGGTTGGATCAGTCATGGTCGGACCTGATTCCTTGGTGGATTGGTGCTGGGGAAGCCAAATGGGACCGACCGGGGAGTTGTGAACATTCCCGGATCGGAGTGGTCAGGGTACGAACGATTCCAGATAGCGCTTGCTGAGCAACAGCATGCGGCTGCGCAACGGCTCGCGGGACCAGAGAGGCCCGTGGGGCTCCATGGACAGCCAACCGCTGTAGCCGTGCTCGTGCAGGAAGGCAAAGAGCGTGCCCCACGGCACATCGCCCATGCCGGCCGCCGGCTGCGATGCCAATTCGCCGTCAATGACCACATGTTCCTTGATGTGCATGTAGCCGACACGGTTCCCGTACTGCCGAACCACCGGCACCGGGTCCTGCCCGGCGTGCATGAAGTTGGCGGGGTCGTACTTGATGCGGACGTCCAGGCCCAGCTCCCACACGCGTTCAAAGGCGGCCAGGCCGTCGAAGAACGAATTGCCGTGCAGTCCGTAGAAGGCCACGTCGAAGCCGGCCTCGGCCGCCCGATCAAGGAAGGGGGGAAAGACGCGGGCAAACTCCCGGGCCTGCTCGTCCAGGGGCGCACCGCCCCAGTCCCCGCCTCCGGTCACCAGTGTTTCCGCACCGAGAATGCGGCCGAATTCCAGCAGACGGTCCAGATGGCGATGCGCTTCCGCCCGTTCGGCCGCATCCGGAGCCAAGTGATTCCAGCCCCAGAGGCCGAGGGAGGCACAGCGGATGCTCCGCCCATTCAGCATGGCAGCGGCGGCCTCGATGTCCGCCTCGGTCAGGTCGGCAAAGCCGGCCCAGTGGTTGAACTCGAGACCGGCAAAGCCGTGGAGGGAGGCAAACTCCACGTCGCGGGCCAGTTGATCAGCGTCGTTGGCGGCAATGAAGGCCCATTTCATGGTTCACCGTCCCGGTCTGAACCGAATCTGTACAGGATGGCGGCGCGGATCATCCGCCCAGGGCTTCAAGGGCGGCCGCCACGGTCTTCTTCGGTTTGACGTCGTAGTCGACCGCGACCAAGTTGCCCTCCCCGTCGATTACAAAGCTGCTCCGGTGAACGCCCATGAACTTCTTGCCCATGAAGTTGCGTTCACCCCAGACCCCGTAGGCTTCGCAAATCGCGTGGTCCTCGTCGACCAGCAGCGAGAAAGGCAGGTTGTACTTGCCGATGAACTTCGTGTGCTGCCGGCTGTCATCCGGGCTCACGCCCAGAACCGTCGCGTTCAGGGCCTGCAAATCGTCGAAGTTGTCGCGCAACGAGCAGGCCTGCATGGTGCAACCGGGGGTGTCGTCCTTGGGATAGAAGTACAGGACCAGGTTCCGGCCCCGGAAATCGGCCAGGGATACGGTTTCGCCGTTCTCGTTGACCGCGGTGAAGTCCGGTGCCGGGGTATTGGGTTGGAGATGTTTGAGGGCCATTGACCGTCCTCAGTGTTGCAGGTGGTGCGCCAAGGCATGCTTGGCGCCGGAGAATGCCCCGAGGTTCAGGGCTTGGCCGTGATCAGCTCCGGGTTGCGGTGCCAGACCACGGGATTCTGATTGTCGTCGTCGATCACATCGCCGATCTCGTAGGATGCGAACTGCTCGTCGGAGAGGATGTTCTGATTGCCGTTGAACGTGCTGCCGTACGGCATGAAACCGCAGGTCATGGCCCGTCGCCAGCCACCGGTCATGTTGGCGCCGGCCCCGTGCACGAGCAGCGCGTTGTGGAAGGAACAGGATCCCGCCTTCATGGGCGCGGCCATGGAGGGCATGTTCACGAAGTCCGGGTAAACCCGGAAGATGTCCGCCATGTTCTCCGTAATGCCAACGTTGTCGTAGGTCGTCTTCTTGTGCGAGCCGCCCAGGAAGTACAGGCAACCGTTCTGGTAGGTGGCATCGTCGAGCGCCACCCAGATGCTGGTGGAATTCCGGGAATGGAAGGACCAGTAGGGGTTGTCAAGGTGCCAGGCGGTGGGATTGGCCCATGGCTGCTTGATCAGCGCCTGATCGTGCCAAACCCGCATGCCCTCGGTCCCGGACAGGAGCGCTGCCATGCGGCCGATGCGCGGGTCCAGGATCAGCTTGCGCACGGCGGGACTGTCCTTCCACAGGTTTATCCGCTGCACGAACACGTAGTCGTAGTACGAGTCGCCCGCCTTCCAGCGATCGTCGTCCTCGTCCGCGCCTTCCACCACCAGCTTTTGGTCCTTGCGGTTCCCCACGGCTTGATCCACCGCATCCCGCCAGGTTTCCAGTTCGTCGGGGGTCAAAAAGTCGTCGAACACAACAAATCCGTTCTCCTGATAGGAGTCGATCTGTGCCTGTGTCACTTCACAGTTCATGAATTTCCGCTCCGGTCTCCGATGGGAACCGTCCCTCCCTGCAAACATCCAGCCCGGCTGCCGGCGGAGGGGTGCCGACAGCCGGGCCGTCGGGGAACCGCTCGGATCCCCCGAAATTCATGTCACCGAGCTATTCGCTCGTGTAGAACATCTGCTCGCCGGAGTTGTTGCCGGCGATGGCCTGGCCCGCGATGGGCACATTGCGCATGGCGGCATCCGTGACCAGCACGTAGCCAACCTTTTCCACCAGCTGAATGAACCAGATGTTGTCGTAATGGTTCTGGTACAGCTGCCTCGTGAGCTCCACGTCCTCGGCCGACGCCGGCGGGACCCTCACGCGACCTCGGCCTGCGTCAATCAGATCCTTGACCGCCTGCGGGGGTTCTTCACCGCTTTCGCCATTGGTGTTCATCCAGGTCCGCCAGGCTCCTGCCCACCCGGGTGTGGGGAAATAGTCGGTCCAGGTACCGTTCTTCCACATGGGCTGAACGGACCAAATCATGGTGGCCTGCATCTCGTTGGCATTCCAACGTTGACCCCAAAGCGACGGATCAATTTGCTTGATCGTGGTCTTGATGCCTACGTCCTGCAAATACGAGGCCAACAGTTCGCCCATCGGCTGGAAGTCCGGCGCATGGTCGGCATGCTCCAGCGGCACCACAAACGTATTGCCGTCCGGCCCGATGCGGAAACCTTCGCTGTCCCGCTGATCCAAGCCGATGCTGTCCAGCAGGGCATTGGCGGCTTCGGGATCGTATTCGCTGGGGATCAGCTCGGGAAGGGAGGCGTACGTGTAGTAGATGCTCTCAATGATTTCCGGCCGGTTGATGGCGAGGCTGACGGCGCGTCGGAAGTCGAGATTGCCCACCACCTCGCGCCAGACATCGTCCTCAAAGGTCAGGTTCAAGTAGAGAGCTACCGGGTCGACATGGTTGTCGAGGATTGCGAAATTGATATATCCGCTTTCCTTGGCTTCCTGGTACAGCGGCAGCTTGAGCAGGGCGGTATCCTCTCGCAGCATGTCCACTTCGTCCGCGAAGACCTTGATGTTCACCGTGTCGGTGTCGGCCACCAGGGCGGAAACCACCTCGTCGATGTAGGGCAGCTGATTGCCCGCGGCATCCACCTTGAAGTAATAGGCGTTCCGCTCGAACTTCATGAGTTCGTCGGTTTCGGTTGCGTTGATCCAGGGCCACATCGCAGGGAAGCCGGCACACTGCGGCCTTGTCAGGTCCCAGTTGCGGCAGTCCACGGAGGTGAAGAGCGCTCTTGGCGAATCCAGTCCTTTGTCCTCAATCATGGCCGCGATTTCATCCGTATCGCCGTAACCCGTGTGAATCGGCTTCAGGTGATGAGACGGCTTGAACACGTCCGTGTAGCCTTGCCAACCCTTGATGCTCAACTCGCGCAGGAAACCGCCATAGCTTTCATCAAAGGTAATGCTGAAGGTGTAATCGTCGGAAATGTCAAAGACGCCCACGGTGCCGTCCGGAGAACCCCCGGAGCGGAACTTGTTGGGGACACTCGGCGTATAGTCTTCATGCAGCAGGACATCCTCATGCGCAAACCGCACATCCTCGGTCGTCACTGGCGCACCATCCGACCACTTCAAACCTTCACGCAAGTGGAATGTAAAGACCGTGTAGTCCTCGTTGAACGTGTAGTCCTCGACCACGTTGCCGTAGATGCCCGTCACGCCGATGCCCGGAGCTGCCAGGACGTTTTCGTTGAGCATGATGAAAATGTCGGGATTCCAGCCCGGAGAGGGATGGGCAAACCTCATCACGCCACCGTACTCGCCTATGGCCAGTTCGGGTAGATCGTTGACTTCGGAGATGACACCCGGCACGACCACCAGAGGATTGATCGGCAACCGCTCTTCGACCGGAGCCAGTTCGCCAGAGGCAACCATGGCATCCAGTGACGGCGACTGGGAATACTTGCTGTCCGCGTCGGCGGCTGCGTCCGCCGCAGGTTCGGCTTCGGCAGGGACTTCCGATTCGGGCGCGGCACAGGCAGTGGCCAAGGCCAAAGCCAGCAACAAGGACATGGCCGCAGCCAAGAGAGTTCGCAGGTTCATGGCATCACTCCAAAAAACCAATGGGTCCAAACGGATTCGGGGTGTTGGGAAACAGGCGGCCCTTCACTTGACGGCAGGCCGCACCTTGCCGGCCGATCGTCGATCGGCACGCGTTCACTGGTTCGGGGAATCCAAGCGCATTCTACCTGTTGCCCCGGAAAGTGGTCAAAGTAAGTTCGGAACAGGGCCCTGTTTCAATCTCGTTGCTACTGGTTGCAGTATTCATGGACAACCTCCCTGCAAGCGGGTTCCCCATGGCCGCCTCAGGCCATGCCGCGGGCCATCAGGCCTACGCAGTGGCGGATGCCGGCCGCGGTCTTCAAACCCCGCGTCAGGCGGGCACAAGGCTTGAAGCGTCCCAACCACCCCTCCCGCCGGTTGGTGGAAGCGGGGATATCCGGGTTTCGTTGGCCAAGGAACCTGGTCCCGGCTCACCGCGTTCAGAACGGTGGGCAGCTTGTACATGCCGGCCCGGGTTCGTACACGGCCGCCCCCAATCCCGACTGTCCGGCCAGGTCCCCGGACACGCCGCACAAGGTTGTAGAATGGCTTCAAGGCTGGCCTGATATCCGGTGAACAAGGTTTTCTGCCAACCTCGGCGGATGGGCAGATCAATCCGCCCGCGAGGGGTGCCTGCGTTGATGGAAGCAGATGCATGTCTGAAACACAACTCCCGCCCTTGCACCCCAGCGATGCTGACTTTGCCGCCATTCGTGCGGAAGGCAGTTTCTACGTCGACAAGACCGGGGTGCTGAGCACACTGCTGGCAACAGTCCCGCGGCGGTCCGCCACCCCGCCTCGTCTCCGCCACCGCCATCAGTTTTTGGCGCGCCCGCGGCGGTTTGGCAAAACGCTGCTAATTAACACGCTGGAAGCCTGGTTCCAGGGGTTGCCGCCAGGCCACAGGGCCAATCCCGAAGGCAACACCGCGCCCCTGGACGGTCTGCCCGCGGGCTGGACTTCGCCGCCGTGGCTGTGGGCGGGTCTGGACGCGCAGGACTGGCACGGGGGCCACGGCTGGCATCCCGTGATTCGGCTCAACCTAGCCCGTGCCGCGGCTTCATCTCCCGTCGATACGCTCACATACTTGCAGAACTACCTGCGCAGTGTGATCCGGTTGTGGCGGCGACGCAGTGGCCGCCGTTGGATCGGTACCGAGGCCGCCCCGTCTACAGCCTCCCCGGCGGAACTCCTAACCACCCTCATTGAAGACCTAACGGAAATTTACGAACCGGAACCCGTGGTGCTGGTGGACGAGTACGATGCTCCCATTGTCAACCACATCGGGACCGACCGCTCCCTGGAACCCGCGGTCGCGGAACTCCGCGAATTCATCCGCGTGCTGAAGGACGACGAGGGCCTGCTCTACGGCGTGTTCGTGACGGGCATCACGCGCTTCGCACGCCACCACCTGTTCTCCGCCGCCAACAACTTCACCGACATCTCGGAGGAGGGTGCCTACGGAGCCCTCTGCGGCTTCACGGAGGACGAAGTGAACCGGGATCTGGCCCCTTACCGGGAGGCCCTGACGGAACTGGAACCGCGCCTGCGCGACCGCGACATCATTGCCGACTGGCGGGCGCGCTACAACGGCTACCGCTTCTCGCCCCGGCCCGGCGCGCCCCGCGTCTACAACCCCTTCACGTTGACCAGCGGCCTGAACAGCGTGCTGCCGGATGCGGAGCGCCGCCGCGAGGCTGCGGCCGGCATCTGGCCCTCCGCCTGGAGCGAGTCCGGGCATCCGGGCCTCATCGCGCGCTTGGCCGCCGACATCCGCCAAGTGTTGCCGACCGGCGGACCCACAGAGACCGAGGATGCACTGGCTGCCGGGATGGGCGATCTGGCCCATCCGAACTATGACGCCCTCATGGTCGACACCGGCTACTACACCTGGTACGGAGGCGGGGACGATACCCCCGCCTACCTGAACTTCCCCAACCTGGAAGTGGCCGAGTCCTGGACCCGCGACATCCTGGACCGGGGGCGGTACCCGTCCGACCGGCACGCCCAGCTGGTCCCCGATCTGAAGGCGGCCCTGGCGGCCGGGGACGTGCAGGGCGCCTTCCACCAACGCCTGGAGGCCTACCTGTTCCACTTCTCGTTTCACAATCTGCGGAGCGAGGACACCTTTCGCACCCTGCTGCAGTCCCTGCTGCTGCAAATGGGTCGGCCCACGCAGTCGGAGAAGTCCACGCTGGGGGGACGCGCCGACCATGAAATCCGGTTCGGCCACCGGATGTACGTCTTCAAGGTGAAGTACAACCAGTCCCTCGGCGCGGCCCGCCGGCAGATTCGGGACCGGCAGTACGGACGCGAACACCTGGGCCGCGGGTGGGACGTGGTGGCCGTCTCCCTGAACCTCCGTCGCAACCCAGACGGCATCGCCCTGGAGTGTGCCACGGACGCCTTGGGCGAACTGCTGGGCGTACGCGACGAGGCCCTGTCGGAGGGCGGAGGGAACTCACCGGGGCCAGGGTGACATTGATGCCGACCACGACCAGGGCCCCTGCCATGGTGTTGCCCGGACAACCCAAGAGGCCCCCTCGTGGTCTGTGCGACCGGAACCAATCTCGTTGATGCGGATATCCATCCACTTGGGCCGACTCCAGTGTCCCATCGTATCCAGGGCCGACTGTTTGGACGACATTCAGCACCGCGTGCCTGTCGCCACAGGTGCCTCGGACCAAAATCAACAAACCTGAAACAGTGCCTCGGGACAAGGCGGTTGCCGTCCTTCCGGTCACAACGCAGGAAGGAAGAATCCAGCCTACACGGCTCCGTGGGAACATCAGTCATGGCCGGTTGCACCGAATTCCCTTGGCGCCCCCAGTCACCAGGATTGGCCGATAGTTCCGGGAGCCATGAATTTGAGCACCATTGCCTGAAGAACGTGAGGATGACACGTTCCGGGCCCCGGATCGTATACTACGATTTCCTACCTGTGGTTCGCGGGGATCATCTTTCGCCGAGAGTCGGCTTGGCAGCCAAGGGTTGGACAGCGGCCCAAGAACCCTATTTGTGGCGAACCACGTTGTTGCCGAACCAGAATCCGGATTCATGGTCCAGGAGGTTGTGTGAACAGGTTCAAACCAGATCTGACCGATGCCGATGTGACGCCGCGGCACATCTACATGAACCGCCGCCGGTTCATGCGGGCCGCCGGCACCGTTGTGGGCGGTTCGCTGATCGCCGCATGCCGGGTAATGCCCGAGGAAACAGCGGAACCGGAACCTGTGGAACAGGCCGCGCCGCCAACCCAGGATGCCGCGCCGGCTGCGAACCCGGAACCCGCTCCGGCCAATCCGGCGGTGGTCAAGGACTATGCATCGCTGACCGACGAGCTCGGCGATCCCCTCAACTCCTTCCACGACATCTCCAACTACAACAACTACTACGAGTTCACGGTCGACAAGCAACGGGTGGCCGGCCTGGCCAAGGACTATCCGACCAGCCCCTGGACCGTGGAGGTGGGCGGCCTGGTGAACAAGCCCGGCACCTACACGCTCGCGGACTGGGACCGCTTCCCGAAGGAAGAGCGCATCTACCGTCTGCGCTGCGTGGAAGCCTGGTCGATGGTAATCCCGTGGACGGGTTTCCCCCTGCGCCAGCTGCTGGACGAGATCCAGCCCCAGTCCAACGCCAAGTACGTGGCCTTCCAAACGGTCTTCGATCCCGAAAACATGCCGGGCCAGAGGGGGGGCTACAACTGGCCCTACACCGAGGGCCTGCGCCTGGACGAGGCTGAAAACGACTTGGCCATGCTGGTCACGGGCCTGTACGGCGATCCGCTGCCGATGCAGAACGGTGCCCCGATCCGACTGATCGTCCCTTGGAAGTACGGCTTCAAGAGCATCAAGTCAATTGTCAAAATCGACTTGGTGGAGGAACAGCCCACCTCGCTCTGGATGAGCGCCGCGCCCAACGAGTACGGCTTCTACTCCAACGTGAATCCCAATGTCAACCACCCCCGGTGGTCGCAGGCCCGGGAACGCCGCATTGGCGAAAACGGACGTCGGGAGACCCTCTTCCTGAATGGCTACGAGGACCAAGTGGGCTACCTCTACGAGGGCATGGACCTCAAGGCCAACTACTGAGTCCCATAGAGCTCTTTGGCTGACGCATGCGGCCCGGCTGTCCGGGTCGCATGCGCGTTTCACACAACTGACCACCTGTCCAAGACCACTTGATGTCCAAAGCCGCCTCACAGCCGCCCCCCCGATCCGCCACCCCGGCAGCCGCCATCCAAGCCTTCCTCAAGAAGCGCCGCATGCACTGGTCGCGGGCCGCCGTGCACGCGGCCATGCCCCTCTGGTTCATTGGCCTGGGCATCCTCTACCTGGTCTCCAATCCGGCCGACGACTCGCTTTGGTTCGTCCACAACATGGGGTTTACCGGGTTCCTGGTGCTCGTCTTTTCACTGGCCTGCACCCCTCTGGCCTTCGTCACGGGCTGGTCCCGGTTCACGCGCCTGCGCCGCACCTTCGGCCTGTGGGGCTACTGGCTGATCCTGGTCCACGTCACCCTGTATGTGTCGATCTGGTCCTTCTTCGAATGGAAGTTCATCTTCGTTGACATCACCACCATTTTCATCTACCAGGTGGGGTTCATCGCCTTCTTCCTGATGTCGCTCCTGGCCTTCACGTCCTACGGCTCCTGGCAGCGACGCCTGAAGCGGAACTGGGTCCGACTGCACCGTCTGGCCTACGTGATCGTCCCGCTGGGCGGCATCCACTACGTGTACGTGGAGAAACGCCCGGATCTGTGGGTCCTGATCGGGGAGCAGAACTGGACGGCCCTCGGGGAACAGCTCACGTCCCGCCCCTGGATGTTTATCGAGCTGGCCCTTGTCATGTTGATCCTGCGGCTGCCGCCGATTCGCCGCAACGTAATCAAATGGCGCCGTGCCCTGACCGGCGGACCGGGCAGCAGCAAGGCGCGCGCGGCCCGCGCCCGGCCGGCCGCGGCCAGCCGTTCCTGATCGACCCGCGCCGACCGGACCCCCTCGTTCATGGATCCGGCTCCGGCCACGGCTGAACTCCTGGCGCGCCTGGACCGTGTCCTGAGCGAAGACATCCGGCCGCTGGAGGCGGACTTGCTCCAACGCGGACCGGAAGCCGTGGATGCATCATTGATGCAACTGCGCCGGAAGCACCGTCGGCAGGGCCTGTGGAACTTCCAGCTGCCCCGCCATCTGGACGGGGTCGGCCTGTCCCTGTCGGAGTTCGCCCATGTAAGCGAGCGGCTTGGTCAAAGCCCCCTTGCCCACGCCGCCTTCAACTGCCAGGCACCCGATGCCGGCAACATGGAGATCCTGGAACGGCAGGCCACACCCGCGCAAAAGGAACGGTTTCTGCTGCCGCTGGCCCGCGGCGAAATCCGCAGTTGCTTTGCCATGACGGAGCCGGAGCATGCGGGCTCCAACCCCGTGTGGATGAGCACGTCGGCTTCCCGGCAAGGCGACGGCTGGCGGCTGAACGGCCACAAGTGGTTTGTGACCAGCGCCCACGGAGCCGACTTCGCGCTGGTCATGGCCATCACCGATCCCGACGCGCCGCGCCACGGCCGGGCCAGCCAGTTCCTGGTATCCATGGACACCCCTGGCGTGGAGCACGTACGCCGGATTCGCATCATGGGCGAAGAGGGAGCCAGCTGGTTCAGCCACTCGGAACTGCGCTTCAGGGATGTGGAGCTGCCCGCCGACGCGCTGCTGGGACCCCGCGGTGCGGGTTTCCGCGTGGCACAGGAACGCTTGGGGCCCGGACGCATCCATCACTGCATGCGCTGGCTCGGCATTTGCCGCCGGGCACTCGACATGATGGCATCCCATGGGGTATCCCGGGAAGTCGCTCCGGGACGGGCCCTAGGCACGCGGCAGTCGTTTCAGCATGCCTTGGCCGAACTCGAAGCATTGGTTGCGGGAGCTCGCCTGCTGGTCCTGGACACGGCCCGCCAAATCGAACGGCAGGGGCACGGCGAGCTGCGCAGCCGGATCTCCATGATCAAGTTCCACACCGCAGGCGTTCTGCAGGACGTGGTGGACGCGGCCATTCAGGCCATGGGTGCCGCCGGTGTCAGCGACGATCACGTCCTGTCCTGGTGGTATCGGCACGAGCGCTGCGCACGCATCTACGACGGCACCGACGAAGTCCACAAAACCGTGGTGGCGCGGGATCTGTTGGCGCGGCATGGCTTGCAGGTTGGCTTCTGACCGTCGTACGGCACTCCTTTGACATGACCAGTTCCCGGAAGGGTTCGATACTGCCGCTCGACGCTCCCACCGCTGTCCAGTCGGATGCCGACATTGATCCCGGCCGGCTGACGGCAGCCCTGCAGGAGACCGATGCCGGCCTGGAACCGCCATTCCGGCTGCACCAGTACCCAAGCGGATTTTCCTGGCTGACCTATCGGGTCACCGACGGTCGCGGCCGCCGCTGCGTCCTCAGGATGCCGCCGCGGGGAAGCCGGATTGCCCGGGCCCACGATCCAACTCGCGAGTACCGCATCCTCTCGGGCCTGAAACCGATCTATCCGCTGGTGCCCCGCGCGCTGGCCTGTCGCCCGGCCACCAACCCCCTGGACACCCCCTTCCTGTTGATGGAGCAGGTGGACGGTGCCATCCTGCGCGCGGACCCGGACGCCGCGCCCGACGACGACGCCATGCACACCATCGGACGCCATCTGGTTGCCAACCTGGTCCGGCTGCACGGCCTGGACCTGGACGGCACCGAGTTGTCCGACCTGGGCTATCCGGACGGCTTTGTCCTGCGTCAAATCCGCGGTTGGCAGGGCCGCTACGCAGCGGCCCACACCGAAAATGCCCCGGAGGCGGCGGATATCGCCGCCTGGCTTGAAGCCAACCTGCCCGCATCGCCCACACCAACCCTGATCCACAACGACTACAAGCACGACAACCTGGTGCTGGCACCGGAACCGCCCCATGAAATCAGGGCCGTCCTGGACTGGGAGATGGCCACGCGGGGCGACCCCCTCATGGATCTGGGATCCAGCCTGGCCTACTGGGTGACCGCGGACGATCCACCAGCCATGCAAGCGCTGCAACACAGCCCCACCCACCTGCCCGGCAACCCGGCCCGGGCCGAGGTTGTGGAACAATATGCTGCCCAAAGCGGCCGGTCCGTTGACCACATCGTCTTCTACTTCGTGTTTGGCAACCTGAAGCTGGCCGCCATTCTGCAGCAGCTGTACCGGCGCTGGGCCGACGGTGTCACGCGCGAGCAGCGCTACGCCCGCCTCCACCTTGAGGTGAAAGCCTGCCTGCAAACGGCCCGGCAGGCCATGCAGTTGGGCCGCATAGACAATTTGTATACGGTCTGAATCCCGTCCCCTGGACCAAGGCAAGGAGCAACTCCCCGTGATTCAGTTTGGAATCTGCAACCCGTTGGCCAACCACGAACTGGCCGCAGCCGGCGGCTGCGACTACCTCGAGTGCGGCGTCTCGGAGCTGCTCCCCCTCATTTCCGAAGACGACCATCCCGAGGTCGAGGCCCGCATGGCCGAGTTCGCCGCCGCCGCACTGCCCGTCAAGGCGTTCGCCGGCTTCATTCCGGCCGACCTGAAGGTCACCGGACCCGAGGTCGAGTGGGGACGTCTGTCCGCCTACCTGGATACCGCCCTGCGGCGGGCCAGCCAGGTGGGGGCCGACATCGTGGTCTGGGGCAGCGGCCCCTCCCGCCATGTGCCGGACGGCTTTGCCCGCGACGGGGCGGAGGAACAGGTGGTCCGCTTCCTGCATCTGGCCGGTCACTGGGCCGGGCAGCATGGCGTCACCATTGCGATCGAGCCCCTCAACACCAAGGAGTCCAACATCGTCAACTCGGTCAGCGAGGGGGTCAACTTCGCCGAGCGCGTGGCCCATCCCCGCATTCGTGTCCTGGCCGACTTCTACCACATGCAGGAGGAGGACGAGCCGACCGACGTCATTTCACGCTTCGGGCCCTGGCTGAGCCACATGCACACGGCCGACACCGGCCGGCTGTATGCCGGTTCCGGCGACTATCCCTATGCCGACTTCGTGGCGGAGGTCAACAAGGCGGGCTACCAGGGCATGCTTTCGGTGGAGTGTCGCTGGGGCGAGGATCTGGCAGGCGAGATCAAGGCCAGCATCGACTACCTGAAGTCCCTGTGGGCCGACTGACCAAGGAATCCGCGCGAAGACCATGCAACCTGTACCATGGTTGTGCAATCTGCACAAGATATTGGGGGCAAATTCGTTGGGATAGCCATTCACCAGTCTTCAGTGCCTGCCTATACTGATGCTCAGTTGTCAATCGTTGAGCATTAGTTACCAAAGAGGAGACTGACATGGCCCTGCTCATTGCACTCGGAGGATTTGCAGCCCTGTTTACCATGTGGGTCGTGCTGCCGAAGGTTCTTCACAATCGGGCCTCCTCCGAGTAGGAGCCAATCCAACCAACAAACGAACCTCCCGCCCTCGTCCGGCGGGATGGGATGAAAAGGAGGCGGAACCGCCTCCTTTTTTGTTGTCCGGTTTTGCATTGGGGCGGTTGGGGGGGAAACAACCGGGATTATCCCGTCCACCCGCTCACGGAACTTGCCTGCTCCCAGGCACAGCGGGAAGCCCGGCCGCATCGAGCGCCGATGCCTTGCCGGTAAAATGAGAAGCAGCGGCACACCCAATCGGGACGGCCGGCGCGTTTCCGTATGCCTCCGGGGCCAGCGGCCGTTGCCGGTTCATCCGATGAAGATATCTGCTCCTGCGCGGTTTCAACCCCTGTCTGTCCGATCGAACCATGGCCTCATCCATTCTCAACAACATTGACTTAAGCCAATCACTCGGGCGCAAGGCCTACGAAAAGCGCTTGGTCAAGCTCCAAGAACGCTTTCTGGCCCTGCGCCTGCAAATGGGAGGCCAGGTAGGACACACCCTGGGGCCGCCCCTGCTCATCCTGTTCGAGGGGTGGGACGCCGCTGGCAAGGGCGGCTGCATCCGCCGCCTGGTTCAGCCCCTGGATCCCCGGCACTTCACCGTGCACCAGTACCAGGCCCCCACCCCCCGCGAAAAGCGGCACCACTTCCTGTGGCGCTTCTGGCCGGCCGTGCCTGGTCACGGGGGCATGTGCATTTTCGATCGCACTTGGTACGGACGGGTGCTGGTGGAACGGGTGGAAGGCTTTGCCTCGCGCGTCGAGTGGCGCCGGGCCTACGAGGAAATCAGGAACTTCGAGTCGCTCCTCATCATGGAGGACGTGCTCCTCATCAAGATCTTCCTGCACATATCCCCGGAGGAACAGACGCGGCGGTTTGAGCGCCGGGAGCGCGAACCGCTGAAGAGCTGGAAACTGACGGAGGAAGATTGGCGCAACCGCGCCAAGCTGCCCGCCTACACCGAAGCCATTGAGGAAATGTTGCGCGAAACCGACACCGCCATCGCCCCGTGGTCCGTCATACCGTCCGAGTCCAAGCGGTTCGCCCGCCTCAAGGTGCTGGAAACCGTAATTGCCAAACTGGAAGCCGCGCTGGACTGATTGCAACAGGCAGGTGCCAAACATGTCGAAGAAGACGCTTTACCTGGCCAACCCGTACGGCTTCAACCGGCTGGTGGCCGAAGGTCCCTTGTTGGAAATTCAGGGGAAGCTCGAAGCCATGGGCTTTGAGGTATGGGAACCGTTCCAGCGCAACAACCAGCACGACCGGACGGATCTGGCCGCGTTCTACTACCAGGTGGGCCAGTGCGACAAGAACGATGTCCGCGACTGCGACGGCGTCTTCGCCATCACGGACGGGTCCCCGCCGGACGAGGGGGTCATGGTGGAAGTCGGTCTGGCGATCGCGTGGAAGCGGCCGGTTTTCTTCTACCGCGCGGACACCCGGCACTGCAGCGACACGAGCGTGTATCCGCTCAACATCATGTTGTTTGTCGGCTTGGCCGACCCGGAAGTTTGGAAGCGCTACTGGTACACCGACGTGACCGATCTGGACAACCCGGACAAGGCCTTGTCCCTGTTCGCGTCCGGCGCGCCCCTGCCTGGATTCCTGCAGGACTGACGACCGATGGTGCGCCGGAGCTTATTGCAAAATTGAAAGGATCAAGACTTTGCATTGACGCGGGCGCAGGGTGATCAAGATGGAAAATTGGAAAGACTGCCCAGCCATTGAACGCCGCTCCGGCAAGCTGAGTGGTGCATGGACGTTCGTCGGCACCCGGGTGCCGGTCGCCGCCCTGTTCGAACATCTTGAGAACGGTGCCACGGTGGAACAGTTTCTCGCCTGGTTCCCGGGCGTAAAGGAGTGGCAAGTCAAAGCCGTGCTTCAACACGAGGCGAAGGCATTGAGAGTTCCGCCTCCTTCATGAAGGTACTATTCGATTAAGGTACGCCCGTGCCACTGCGTCGGCATCTCATCAAGCACATGGTGAGTACCGCTGCGGAAAAGGGCTGGTCGGATCTGGACAACGGCGACTTGATCGAGAAAGCCGAACAGGAGGGGTTTGAAGTCTTGATCACCACCGATCAGAACATGCGGCATCAACAGATCATAACTGGCAGGAAACTAGCGGTTCTCGTCCTCTTAACTACTGCATGACCCAAAATACAACTAAAGATCGACGATATCCGGGAAGCGCTCATCGGATTAAATCCTGGTGAATTCAAGGAAGTTTCGATCTGAATTTGAAAAATACTAGCAATTACGGAGCACAACAAAACTGTCGAAGCAATGCTTCCGCGGGGAAACCAATGCGGCGGTGGAACTGAAGATGGGATGTTGCATGCACGCACTGCACCTGTTTGGAGCGCGGAGGCAGTTGGCTGCCGCGCGAGCGGTGATTTCCGCACAGATCGTAGAGCTTCACCCAACCATGTTCGGTCAATTGGGTGGTGGATCCCAAGTAGTGGCCCGGTTTTTGCAGCCTGTTCTTGGATGCCTCTGTGCCGCTGGACATCATCCGCGCCCACGGGTGGATCGAGAAGGGCTTGCCGTGCGAATCTGTGGTTGCGGTCTTGCCCCCGACCGGTCACAACCTTGCGCCTCCCCTGAGGCATTCGGGGCCAAGCCGACCATATATCTGCGCAAATCGGCGCATGCTGCGTCGTCCCAGCGGTTGTCGAACTCCATCGGGTCCTGCTCCAGGTTGAACAGTTCGCCCAGCCCAGTGCCGTGATACCGAACCAGCTTCCAACCTTCGGTCCGGATCATGGTTCCGTGGCTGCGTTGCGGGCCCCGACCCAGGTGGAGGGCCCCGTGGTAGTCGCATCGCACAAACTCGCGATGGCTGTTCACCGCCCCCTGGGCCGTCAACAGCGGCCACAGACTGCAGCCCGGCAATCCGCCGGGGACCTCAAGCCCTGTGACATCCATCAGGGTCGGCACCAGATCGGTCAACTCCACCAAAGCATCGCTGACGACTCCCTCCCGCACGCGCCCGGGCCATGACACGATGAGCGGCACGCGGACCAGGCCCTCATAAAAGCGGCAGCCCTTGCCCCAAAGTCCGTGATCGCCCAGCATGTCGCCGTGGTCCGACATGAAGATGATGAGCGTCCGTTCCCTTTGACCGGAGTCCTCCAGGGCCTTGATCACGCGTCCGACGTTTTCGTCAATCAACTCGATCATGGCGTGGTAGGCAGCCTTCCGAGGGCCGTCGGCCATCGGCTCCGGCGGCTTCGCCGCAGACTGGAAGTCAACATCAGCCAATCTGGCCTGGGCGTCGAGGTCGCTGGTTCTGAAGGCCGGGCCGGGCATCGCAGCCGAGTCGAAGCGGGCGAGATAGTCCGCCGGCGGGTCGAACGGCGGATGCGGATCAAACGGGTTCATGCTCACGAGCCAGGGACTGTCGAGCTGCCCGGTGACGAAATCGATGGCGGTGTCGGCACAGAATGTGGTTTGGTGGCACTCCGCCGGAATGGGTTCTCCAAGATGTCTCAGCTCCCCCAGATCGAACCCCCTGTCCCGGACCCAGTTGGCGTAGGCATGCCGGCGGCCCCAGTCATCGAAGGGGCTGTGGCTCCACTGGAAGACTCGATACCCGTCGTCGCGCGGCCGCACCTCGGGTTCAAACACCCGGACGCCGTGCATGCGGCTGTCCGGAGCTTCCCGCTGGTAGGCGCCGGCCAGATGCAGTTTGCCGACCAAGCCACAGTCGTAGCCGGCCCCATCGCGCAGCAGGCGGGGCAGCAGGTCGGCGCGTTCCGACCACCGGTCATTGTTGTTGCGTTCGGCACCGATCGTGCCGGGATACATGCCGGTCAGGAAACTGGACCGGCTGGGGGTGCACACCGTGCTTTGGCAATAGGCGTTCCGAAAAGCCGTACCGGAGGCACACAGCCGATCCAGATGCGGCGTCCGGACATGGGGCACGCCCATCGCGCCGATGGTGTCCAGACGCTGCTGATCCGTGCAAATCCAAAGAATATTGGGCGGGTTCAAGTTGATGGTCCCTCAACCCGCAGCATTTGGTTGCCGTCCTTCATGAACTCGTAATCGACGACTATCGGTTCCGCCAGCATCCCTGCCTCTCGGCACGCTGCCACAACCCCCTGTACATGCGGGGAGGGCGCGCCGCCCAACTGCCGTAGGGGAAACACACGAACCTCCCGCGCCACCCTGAGCATCTCCAACATGGCCTGCACATGGAATTCCAGGTCGAACCACTGACTGTAGAGAAACAGGAAATGGGAGCACAGCGCCAAATCGAAAGACCCGCTGTCGAACGGTAGATCCGGCAGGGACGCGTCGATGTAGCGGCCGTCGGCCTTGCCACCGGGAAAATCCGCCAGAAACCGATGCTGTGCCTCCATGCGGAGTTGACCCAGCGCTTCCGGCGAACCTATGCGGTCCCACACGAAGTCGTGTCGGTTGCGCCTGGTCTGATCCAAGACCAGATCGAACGTCTCGCGACCACGCTGTTCAATGGCATCCGGTGTGAACGCATACAGCGGATCAACGGACACCACGCGGCATCCCTGTGCCGTCATTTCCGCGTTGAAGCTGGCCGGTCCGTCCGCACATCCCAGGATGCGTCCGGCCATGTCCCGGGATGACAGGCTGAACATGGCCTCGTATTCGTCGAGGGTCCGCCCCCAGGGAATCACCTGATCAATCGAGAACGGCATCGCCGGTCACCATGGTGCAGTTGTACGAAAGCGTCCGGGAGCAGCGGCTGTCGACTGGGGACTTTGGGCAGAGGAGCGCATCAGACCGCGATTTTGCGGGCGTGGTCCGGCCAGTGCAGGTCGGCGCCGCCACGAGCCAGGAGTCCTTGGTACTCGCTTAGCAAGCCTTCACCATGCAACACGCCGCGCGGCGACGTGCCCTTCTGCAGGCTAAATGCCGCCAAGGTGCCCGCCGCTTCCCCAATTGCCCACTCCACGGGATGCAGCCGGTAACAGCCGTTGGTGATATGCGTGACTCCCAGATTCTTGCACGCAGGCAGGACGTTTTCGACCCGCACGGGGATTAAGGCACCCAACGGAATCTGGAATGGGTAGGAGCCGACATAGACGTAGTTCCGGTTCGCGGAACTGGGATGCAGGTCAATACGGTAGCAGCCTGTGCCCACGGTGTCAGAAAAGGACTCGGCTCCCTTAAGGTCTCCTCTTTGCTCCAGGCCCACGTGTTCCTCCAGGACGGTGAACTCCGCCCTGATACGGCGGGATTCGCGCACGTAGACATGCTTGGCCAGACCATCATGCGAGCCAACCACGTCCTCCCTGAGCCTGAGGCCCCGGTAGCCCGTGCCGCCGTCCACGCGGGGCGCCTCGGTCTGCATCCAGTACAACCACGACAGACTCAGTTGGTGCGCCTCCCGCAACGCCTCTGCGCGCATGGCTGGCGACACGCCCAGCAGAGGCCGGCCCCAGTAATCGTTCTGGGGCCAGTTGATCAGGGAAACATCGCCGATGCCGGAATCCGGTTCCATGAGCCCGGCATCCAGCAGTCGGCGGTAGCGCCACCGTTCCCGCGACCGCTCCGGATAGTCCGGTGCATGGAAAATCGGGGCAAACCGCCGCTCCAGCGTGGTCGGGTTGCAATCGTGCCAGTCAAAAAACCGGCCGGGCCAGAAGTCCGGCCGATAGTCCTGCCAATAGGAGTACATGGCCGGTTGTTCGATTACATGGTCCTCGTCCGGATGGTGGGAGAGGGCAAAACACCACGTGATGGACTGCTGGTCCATCGGATCGGCATCGCCGGGCAGGGCATGCAGTTCGCCGGTTTCCCGCTGACTTTCGGCACCGATTACATGTTCGATCCCGGCCAGTTCCAGGAGATCGCCCAGTTCCGATGCATCCAGAACGTACGGAGCCTCAATCCACAGGGATTGGCCCGTACGTACGTTCCGCAGTTCCACGGCCTCAATGCGGTCGCCTGCGGATTGGACCGCAACCGGTTCATGTTCGAGCAGCAGCCTCAAATTGCCCCGCGCCAAGTGGGGCGCGGCCATCTCCATGAGGACTGCGTGAGCCACCCGCGGCTCGTGACACAGTCGGCTCACATACCCGTTCCCCGGATTCAGGAGGCTGGTACCCCGCGCTTCGGCCGTAAGCGGGTAGTGCCTGCGGTAATAGTCCCGCACCCCCTGCCGAAAACGACGGTAGTTGCGGCAGGACCCGTGACTCTCAATCCATGGATGTTCATCCGGCGGCACCGCCTGGGCGGTCAACTGGCCGCCGATCCAATCCGTGGGCTCGGTCAACACCACGCGCAGCCCCATCTCGGCGGCCCGCATGGCCGCCGCCGTGCCGCCGGTTCCGCCTCCGACAATCAGAATGTCCGTGTCCATGGTTTCAATCCCGGAGTTTGGCCGCCGGTCCGGGGCAGAGCGCGCTTCCCACTGGTGTGGTGTCGGACTATCGAAGCAGTTGGGGATATCCGGACTCGATAAACGGATAGGCTTCGATCAACGCCTCCTGAAAGATCCCAATCGCCTCGTCAACAGTTTCCCGGGTCATGGCCGTGGTTGTGTTCAGGCCGCCTCCCGTGGACATCATCAGACCCCGGTTCAGGCAGGCCAGGAAGATGAAACGCCGCACTTCCGCCGGTGCCGAACCTGCATCCCGGTAGTTGCGAACCTGTCTGTCGGTCATGTGGATTCCCAAGAGCGATCCGCGGCCCGCAATCTGCCCCTTCAGGCCCTGTTCAACCAGAACTTCGCCCATGCCCGTGCGCAGACGGTCTCCAAGTTCGTTGATGTACGCGATGCGGTCCGCCGTCAGATGCTCCATGGCGGCCGCGCCCGCAGCCATGGTGACCGGATTGCCGTTGAAGGTGCCGCCGTGGCCAATGGATTCCTTGGCATCGGGATCGTAGCGGCTCATGAGATCCGCCCTCCCGCCGAAGGCGCCCACGGGGAAACCGCCACCGATGATCTTGGCGAAGGCCGTCAAGTCGGGCCGAATACCGTACAGGGCCTGGGCTCCGCCCTGGTCGAGGCGGTAGGTTTGAACTTCGTCCAGCACCAGCAGAACGCCGTGCGCCTCCGTGATGCGACGGACCGCGTCCAGATACGACTGGGTGGCCGTCGTGTAGCCATGGGAACCGAGCAGTGGTTCCACAATCACGGCGGCAATGGAGTCCCGATGGTTCGCGACCGTCTCGGCCAGGGCCTGTTCATTGTTGAAGGGCACCACGTACATGGCTTCCCGGGCATGGTCGGGGATGCCGGCACCTTCCGGCTTGCTCAGTGGCCGTTGCTCCGGACCCGCGCCGCCGACACCGGGGGAGACGCTGATGCTGACGGCATCGTGCGTGCCGTGGTAACCGCCCTCCACCTTGACGAAATGCGACTTCCCCGTGGCGGCCCGGGCCGCCCGAAGGGCCATCATGGTGGCCTCCGTGCCCGAATTGGCAAACCGGATGCGCTCCACGGAGGCCACCCGACTGCACAGGATTTCCGCCAGCGCAATCTGGTGCTCGTTCAGGGCTCCCCAGGCGGTCCCCTTGGCGACCTGCTCCCGCACAGCCTCCTCGACCGGACCGAAACGGTGACCGTGGATCAGCGTGGTGGCATTGTTCATGAAGTCGAGCAAACGGTTGCCGTCCACATCCACCAGCTCGGTGCCAGCGGCCCGGTCAATCACCAGGGGATAGGGCCGGAAATAGGTTGAACTCCGGGTCTCCCCGCCGGGCATGACGCGTTTGGCCCGGGCATGCAACGCAGCCGACTTCGGGGTGCGCTCCCGATAGCGGTCCTCCAGGCGTTGCATCAACTCTTGGGTTGTCATCACGATCCGTCCCGGTGTAAATGGCTTGAGGCAACAGCAGACAGGGCTTGCGCAAGGCCTGTCTGACATCTCATTGTATGGTCCGACGGTGCACAGGCGCTACGCACACAACCCGGCACCCCCGGCTGCGTCCGAGGGAATACCTTGCGCACGGACTTGCGGCGCCTTGCGAGCCACGCCCATACCATGCTGTGTGGCGGTGCACACGGGAGCCTGAGCCGTGCACCCCGTGATGCAGTTGTTCGAGGAAAATGCTTGGCGCAGGCAGGATTGCCTGCTACTTGCCTGCTGCCGGGCCTTCCGCAACCGGACCGGGAGCGCGGCACGATCGCCTTGCGGACGATCAATCAACGTCGTTGTCGTTAATCAACCTGCAACCTGCCCAACTCCTCCCGCAGCTTGTGCAGGCCGATCTCGTCAACGCCGGTAACTGCCTCAACGGTCTCCCACGGGATCCCCAGTTCCAGCATGCCTTCAGTGTTTGCAATCCGCTCTCGTATCCTCCCTTCCTCGCGGCCTGCTTCGCGGCCTTCCTGTTCAAGTTTCGCCTCCAGAATTTTCAACATGATCACGTCTTCCCGGGTCATGCCGACATCCCCATGCTGTTCCTGGTACTCTTCAATTTCCGCGGTCAGGATGTCCTTCATGGCTCCCCCATACTCGATTGTGTAGTACCGCATCAGCTCAACACTTTGTACCGGCCGCCGGGTGTGGTCCGGATCGCCGGAAACATGGGCGGCAACAGTTGCAACAGACGCTCGGCCTGCACCCGGAGGTGGTCGCTCAGCAGCATCTCCATCGCCCGACCATACGCATCCCCGCGCGCCTTCTCCAGCGGCATGCCCGTCAGTTCCACCAGCACGTGGCTGAAGCGGCAGACACCGGGCAGGTCCCGCACCTCCTTATTGTACAAATCCTCGAAACGGTGGGGCGGCGACCACTCCCGCGGGCCGTGGTGCAGGACCACGCCGACAATCGGGCTGAGGAAGCGCGCCCGCGGGTGCCGGGTTCGCTCCTCGTCCCAAATGCGGCCCTGGTAGCGGAGCAGCCGCAGGCGCAGCCAGAAGTCCACCGTGGACTGGTGCTCGACCAGTACATACACATACACCGGCCGGCCCTATTCATGTCGGATCTCAAACAGCACATCCGTCTCGGACCTTCCCAGTTCATCGTCGACAAACGTTCCCGGCTGCAGTTGCAGCGCGGTGAAGTCGAGATGGCGGGCCACGTCCCGCGGCAGCCGCGCCTTCAGCCAGGCGCGGGCGGTGGCCGGATCGCCAAGGACCCGGCGCACCAAGGCATCGTGTCTCATGCCGAAGATTTGTGCTTCCACCATGCCGCTCGTTCCTGATGGGAACCACGTTCAAGTCATGTCGCAAAGCGTACACCAAATGGAACTAATTAGCTAAATTACAACCTCCATATTGAGTTTGAAGATCCCGAAAAGGCCTCAACATCGCGTCCAACAATGTCGATTGATTCAATGGAGTCTGTTTGACTCCACGTCCAAGTTGGTCTGTCCGGCATGGCCGATTGTGCAAAGGCAGTCGGCTCGGCAGCACCGCGGCAAACCTCACGGGAGCCTCCGTTGTCGATGGACGGTGGGATGTGAATACCGTATTGTTGGGTTCGATCCTGGTCCTCAGGGGAACGTGCAACCCGGCCCTGCATCGGGCCGGATGGGGCAAGTTCCCGGGACGCGGTGCCTTCGGGCAACTCCCCTGCAATGGTCCGCGGAGCCGACCTTGACAAGCCGGCCGGAGCGTCCCCGTTCCGAGACCAACACTCGGAATGGAATCGGATGGTTTCTGTGTTCAATTACAATCGTATCTGCCCGTTTCTCCCCTTCACTGTTCCCGGCTTGGGCAACCCGTGGGAACACAGTGGTCAACTTCCCAATTAGTGGGAAGGACTTGTACACCATGCGCAAACACACTTTGACCCGCCGCGGATTTCTAAACCCGGATCCACCGAAGGGGATGCGGTGGGGCTGGAGATCGGAGGTTTGCAGGTGGGGAGGCTGTGCCGGCAGGTGTTGAGGCCGACGGATGGGGCCGGGTGTCGGGTGTGTCGGCTCCGGGAGGGGGTTTTTGCCGTGTTGCGGCACCGGCCACAGCCGAGAACCGCGTGCGGATGGCCGCCGGAGACGCGCCGGGACCGGCCGGGCGCAGCTGCGCCCGGCGATGGAGGGGGCTCAACGGGGGAGCGATCAGGGAGGTAGGGGCAGGGCGCGCAAGCGTGCCAGGGCGGCGCGGAACGGGTTTTGCCAAGGCCAGGCCTGGGGGAGATGCAAGGTGAGACGGCGGGCCTTGCGGGTGATGCGTCCGGCCAGGGCGAAGAAGCGGCGCCGGAGGGTCTTGGTGGTCGTCCGCGGCTGGCCCAGCCCGAGGCGCCCGGTCCAGCGGGCCAGGTTGTGGGCCAGGACCTGGACCGCCAGCCAGGCGCCGTTGGCGGCGAAGCGTCCCGAGGGCAGGTGGTTGAGGCCCACGCCATACTTCAGGTCGCGGATGGCATTCTCCACCTCGGCGTGGCGGCGATGGTCGGCCTCGAGTGCCAGGGTGTCGCCCTCGCGGTCGGTGATGAAGGCGTGATGGCGGTAGTCGGTGAACAGGGCCAGCTGGGAGCCGGGCGTGGGCTTCACCCGCCGCACGATCAGGCGCACGGGTACCGCGTCGGCCTTGTCGGCAAAGGGCGTGTAGGTGGTCTCGGCCACGTCCGCGGCCCCTTCCATCCAGTAGGGGATGGGGGTCCAGTCCTCCTCGGGAAGGGCCTCGATGCGCTGGCGCAAGGCTGGGTGCTGGCGAACGGTGATGGAGAAGCGGACCTTTTGGTCGTGGCAGAGGGCAACGATGCCGTGGGTGTAAAAGCCACTGTCGGCCCGCACGGTGAGTGGGCCCGTGGCACCGGCCTGGCGCACCCGGCTGATGGTTTCCCGCAGGAAGTGGGCCGCGCCGCGCGCCGTGTGGGCCCGGCCCTGGCGCAGGCGGGCCATCAGCACGTCGCCGCTGCCGGCGGCCACCGCCAACAAGGGGTGATAGCCCCGCTGGCCAGCATAGTTGTGGTGGCGGGCTCCCTCCTTGAGCAGCCCATAGGTCTCGCAGACGGTGGAGTCCAGGTCGATGGTCAACGGCCCGTCGCCGGGACCGGCCCCCGCCCCCCAGGCTCGGGCCAGCAGCTCGCGGCTGACCCGGTCCAACTGGCGCACGTGGCCCCAACGGAAACTGCGCAGGAAGGTCCCCAGGGTGGACGGCGCCTTGACCGTGCAGCCCATCACCCGCGCGGTCCCGCCCGCGCGCAGGGCGTCGGCATCGTCAATGCAGTCGCCACCCGCCAGCGCCGATGCCACCAGCGTCAGCAGCTTGTCTCCGGCATGCGCCCGACCCGGCGCATCCCCCAGGTCCACATGGCGGTCCACCAGTTGACCCAGACCCAGATGATGGGCCAGGGTCAGCGGCAACAACAGGCCGGCGTTGGACACCAGGCGGTGGTCGTCGAAGGCGACCTGGATGCGGTCGGGGGGCTCCAGTGGTAGCATCCGTTGGGTGCTCCTTGTTTCAGGGTTGTTTTCTTGCATGAAAACCATTATCCCCGAAGCCGGGAGCACTTTCCCGTCCCTGAATCACGACGCCACCCTCATCCCTTCGGTGGATTGGGGCTAAAGGGCACAACCTTGGGTGCCGCATCCCTGGCTCTGGCCGCCTGCGCGGCACCGGTGGCCGCCCCGGCATCCGGCGAGGACACCTCCGCCGAAATGGCTCCGGTCGACATTGATGTATGGACCGGCTGGACCGAGGGCGCCGCCGACAAGATTGAACAGATCCTGGACGGCTACAACCAGTCGCAGTCGACTGTGCAGGCCCATCACGTAGTCGTGGCCAGCGGGATGACCCAGAAACTCCTGGCCGGCATTGCAGCCAACGAAGGGCCCACCACGGCTGTCGTATTCGGTGCGGCCGTTGCCTACCAGCTGGCGGCCAACGAAGCGCTGCTGGCCCTGGATGAACTGGGCGACCCCGACCAGGTCCAGACCCTCAGGGACTGGATGCATCCCGCCATATGGGACTTGGGCACGTACCAGGGCAGCTTCTACTACGCCAGCATGTGGAATCAGTCCATGGGCACGTTCGTCAACCTGGACTTGGCCGAAGCGGCCGGCGTGGATCCGGACAGTCCCCCGGAAACCCTTGAGGAACTCGTTGATGTCTGGGAGCAACTGACCACCTACGACGACGACGGCAACATCAATGTCCTGGGCGGTGACTTCAACTGGAACGCCATGATCATGGGACGCTTCCAAGGCCAATTCGTGGCGGACGAGACCACGGTCACGGCCAATCATCCCAACAATGTCAAGGCCTTGGAGTGGAACACGGCCGTGTGGGAACGCTTTGGCGTGGACAAGATGCAGACGTACCAGGCATCGCTGCAAGGCGCGGGCGGGCGCTCGCGCGGTTTGGCTCCGTTCCTGGCCGGCCTGCGGGCCACCGAAACCACCGGTCCCTGGCGCTTCAACTCGATGCGGGACTACGCCAACGAAGACTTCAGGTTCACCGTCTGGCCCTTCCCCAAGCCGACGGGATACGAGACGCGCGGCATGTACACCTACGGCGACGGCTGGATTGTGCCGGTCACGGCGCCCGAACCGGAAGCCGCCTGGGAAATCATCAGCGTCATGACCGGCGCCACCGGCGATCGCGACACCTACACATCGCTCTTCATCACCTGGCTGTGCGTCAACAATCCCGTGTCGGAAGGCATGAAGGACCACCCCCTCTTCCGGGACGAGGTGATTGGCGCCTGCCCGGGCTTCACCGACATCTTCATGGACGACCTGTACAACTCGGATTACTACCTGTATCCCCCCAAGGTACCCACCAGTTCCTCCTACAACTCGCTGTTGGGGGCAGAGTGGCAAAAGGCCTATCTGGGCGAGAAGAGTCCGCAGGAAGCCCTCGACTTCGTGCAGGAGGAAGCACAGAAGGAACTCGACCTCTGGCTTGATCAGACAAGCTGAGTGCAACCGGTCCGGCAGGACGCTTCCGGGTGTCCCGAAGCCGTCCTGCCGGACACCACGCGGGCCCATCCCGCCCGGGCAGGCCCGGCCATTCCGCCCCAACCCATTGGCCAGCAACGTGGACATGCCCCGCGCCCAACGCGCGGCCCCTGCCGGGGCCATCCGTCTGATGCAACCCCTCGGCGGAGTTGGCAAGTACCTGGTGCTGGCCCTGTTCTCCGCCTTCTTCCTGATTCCGCTGGTATGGATGGTTTCGACCTCCCTGAAGAACGCCGAGGAACTGCCGCTGTATCCGCCCATCTGGATCCCGGATCCCATTCGTTGGGACAACTACGTGACCGCCTTCGTGGAAGGTTCCCTGGGAGGCTACCTCTGGAACACGGTGGTGGTCACCGTGCCGTCGGTGATCGGAGCCGTCCTGTCCAACGCACTGATCGCGTACGGATTTGCCCGCGTCCAGTGGCCCGGACGCGACTACGTCTTCGCCATCGTGCTGGCCACGATGATCCTGCCGGACTTCGTGACTTTCATTCCCCTGTACCTGATATTCCGCGACCTTAACTGGCTCAACACCTACTACCCGCTGATTTTGCCCATCTTCCTGGGGAGCCCGTTCTTCATTTTCCTGTTGCGCCAGTTCCTGATGGCGCTCCCCGCCGAACTGACGGACGCGGCCCACGTGGATGGTGCGTCCGAGTTGCTGATCTTCCTGCGCATCGTGATTCCCTTGGCCACCCCCGCCCTGGCCGTGGTGGCCCTGTTTCAGTTCATCGGCAGCTGGAACGACTATTTCGGACCGCTCATCTACCTCAGCGATGTCGACAAATACACGATTTCCCTGGGCATCGCCAATATGGAGAGTGCCTACGGATTCTCCAATTTCGCCTGGATCATGGCCGCCACGTGCATGAGCATCCTGCCCATCATCCTGCTCTTCTTCTTTGCACAGCGGACCTTCATCGAAGGCATTGCCCTCACCGGGTTGAAGGGATAAGACGCCATGACCGCTGCCGCATCGCCATTCCGGTTCTCCAGCAGCCGGGACCGCAGACGCCTGGCCACGGGCCTGCTCTTCATCTCGCCCTGGATCCTGGGCTTCATCGTATTCAGGGTCTATCCCTTCCTGGCCTCGCTGTACTACAGCTTCACCTTTTACCCGGTTCTGCGCAGTCCCCGCTGGCTGGGCTGGGACAACTACGTCAACCTCTTCGACGATCCCCGCTTCCTCACCTCGCTCTGGAACAGCACCTACTATGCGTTGGGCGCGGTTCCCCTGGGCACGCTCTTCGGCATCCTGCTGGCCATGCTGCTGAACATGCGCGTGCGGGGCCTGTCCGCGTTCCGCACAATCTTCTTCCTGCCCAGCATCACTCCCATCGTGGCCGCGGCCATCGTGTGGCTGTGGATGTTCAATCCCCGCAGCGGGGTGGTCAACTATCTGCTGTCGTTCGTGGGGATCAACGGACCGGCCTGGCTGGGCGATCCGCAATGGGCCAAGGCAGCCCTGATCCTGATGAGCGTTTGGAGCGTGGGCAACGCGGTGGTGATTTACCTGGCGGCCCTGCAGGACGTGCCCCGCGAGTTGCTGGAAGCCTCCTCCCTGGACGGTGCCAATGCCGTCCAGAAGATCTGGAACATCACGCTGCCCATGATCAGCCCGGTCATTCTGTTCAACGTGATTGTGGGCCTGATTGCCGCCTTCCAGTTCTTCACGCAGGTCCACGTCATGACCGACGGCCGGGGCAGCCCGGCCGATTCCACCCTGATGATGTCGATCTATCTCTACCAGTCGGCGTTCGAGTTCTTCAAGATGGGGTATGCCTCGGCCCAGGCGTGGATTCTCTTCCTCATCATCGTGGTCTTCACCATGGTACTGTTCCGCGTTTCGGGACGCCTGGTCTACTACGGCGGCCGCTGACAGTCCCGATCCGACAAACCCGTGCGGAGCCGGCATGCGGCTCCGCGGACACGGAACCCATCCTGCCACCGGACACTTCGTCCCGACCGTTGCGGCGGATCCGGTTCGATTTGGCCGGCCAAATCCAACAAGGATTGCCCCATGTCTCCGTCAACCAAGCCGTTCGGCTCCATTTCAGACATCCTGCAGGCACTGACGACGGGGGATGTCACGGTCTCCGACATTCTGGCGCACCACGAATCCGCCATTGGCCAATTGGATCGCAACGGTCCCGTACTCAACTCCGTGCGGGCGCTGGCCCCCGAACGGGGAGAGCAGGCCCGCGCCCTGGAGCGGCAGGGACCCGGCCCGGAGCGGCCGCTGTTCGGCGCACCCATTCTGATCAAGGACAACCTCGTGACCGCCGGCGTCCTGCCCACCACCGGTGGCTCGCTGGCCCTGGCGGAGTGGAGGCCGAACGAGGATGCACCGGCCGTGGCGGGACTGAGGGAGGCGGGAGCCCTGGTGTTCGGCAAGACCAATTTGTCGGAGTGGGCCAACTTCCGCTCCACCCGTTCGACCAGTGGCTGGAGCAGCATCGGCGGCCAAACCCGCAATCCGCACGTGCTCAATCGGAATCCCAGTGGATCGAGCAGCGGTTCGGCCGTCGCGGTCAGTGCCGGTCTGTGCGTCGGCGCGGTCGGCACCGAGACGGATGGTTCCATCACCTCGCCGGCCTCAACCAACGGGATCGTCGGCGTCAAACCAACGGTCGGCCTGGTCAGCCGCCGGGGAATCATTCCCATATCCCATCGCCAGGACACGGCAGGTCCCCTGACCCGGTCGGTCAGGGATGCGGCATTGATGCTGTCGGCCATGGCCGGACCGGATCCGGACGATCCCGCGACCGAATGGATTCCGGAGGATTTCGATGCGCGGCTGGAGCGGCATCTGGGAGCCACCGACCTGACCGGCCTCAGGATCGGGGCGATGGCCATTCCGGATTGGCTGGTGCCGCGAGCCGAACCGATCTATGCAGCGGCACTGGACCGGTTGCGGCAATTGGGTGCCCTGATGGTGGGTGGTCTTGAAGTAGGGGTGGAAAGCTGGGGAGCACAGGAACAGTTGGCGCTCAAGACGGAGTTCCGCATGGGCCTGGAGGCTTTCCTGGCCGGGCAGAAGGTCGAACCGCCGTTCCGGACACTGAACGAACTGATTGCGTTCAATCGCCGCCACGCATCCGACGTCATGCCCCTGTTCGGACAGGAACTTCTCCTGGACGCGGAGCAGACCGATCCTGCCGACCCGGCCTACGCGCAAGCGGTGGAGGACCTTGCCCGCCTGTGCCGGGACGAATACCTGCTGCACCTGTTGGATGGTCAAGGCGTGGACGTTTTGGTGGCGCCCACGTGCAATCCAGCCACAGCAGTGGACCATTTGCACGGAACCCGCATGACCGGATCCTTCTTCTCACCGTCTGCGGTCGCCGGTTTCCCGCATGTCTCGGTTCCGATGGGCCTCGTTCAACACCTCCCCATCGGCCTGTCATTCGTGGGGCGGCCGTTCAGCGAACCGATGCTGCTGCGGGTTGCGGACTGCTTTGAACGCAACCTGGACTTGTCGATCGAGCCGCAGTTCATCGATACGCTGGAGGCGTGGCCACAATCCTCAGGCTAGGCGTGAGCCAGGCGGCCTTGGTCCCTGAGCAGCGCGATGTTGCCTTGGCATCCCAGTACACATCCCAAACCGTTGCGGTCAACAAGAACAACTCCCCAATGAAATCTGTTGCAGGTCTTTGGAAGGCCCGGTTCGCCAAGGGCCTGGCGCTCCTGATGCTGTGCGCGCTGACCGGCGCCGCCATGGTCGGATGCGCCGACACGTCTCCCGAGGCGGTGCCGTCCGAAGCGGGAGCCCTCAACAATGTGACCGTCTTTGGCGAAACACTGCCCGACGATGCGCTGCCCTACAGCCAACAGGTCTACCGTCTGCCCTGCAGCAACACGTCCACCCAGGTAACCTTCGACTTTGCGGTCTCGGCCTACCAGCCCATCTGCAGTTCGAACCTGTTCAGCGACGCGCTCATCACGCTGGACAAGGACTTCCACGTCCACCCCCTGGCCGCCGACAGCTGGGAACCCACCGCGGACGGCCTGACCTGGCACATCAAAATCGGACAAGGCCAGCAGTGGAGCGACGGTATGCCGCTGACCGCGCACGACTACGTAGCGGCCTACCAACTGTCCGCCAACCCGGAGACCGGCTGGGATTTCGCCTGGTTGTACAGCTTCCTGGGACCGGGCGGCATCAAGAACTGGAACCAAGTCATCGCCGGCGAGCTGCCACCCGAGGAACTCGGTGTGGTGGCCGTCGACGACTACACCCTGGCCATCACCACCGAGGATCTGTTCCCGCCCCTTCCCGGAGTGCTCAAATATTCCTGGCCGCTCGCTGCCCACGCGCTGGCGGAACACGGCCCCTACTACAACAACAGCCCCGAAACTTCCGTGTCCTCGGGGCCGTTCATGCTCGAGACCTACGACCCCGGCAATGAACTTGTACTGGCCGCCAATCCGATGTACCGCGGCCGGCGCCCACCGCGCCTTGCACGCATCGAGCACGTCTACCTCGCACCCGGCACCGAGTTTCCGGCCTACCAGGCGGGCACAATCGACAACATTCGATACGATTTCCTGTCCTCCGCCGACTTCGAGTTGATCTTTGCCGACTTGGTTATGAGCGCGAACTACCTGTTGAGCTTTGGCGACTTCCGCACGGACTACCTGCTCTGGGACACGTTCAATCCTCCTTTCGACAGCCTGGATGTGCGCAAGGCCTTCGCCAAAGCCATCAACCGAGCGTCGATTGCGAACAACGTGTTTGGTGTCAACCGCGCGATTCCGGCTCACAGCATGCTGATGCCCGGGTTCCCGTCCTCGGACACGGAAGGACTGCTGGACCACTATCAGGCCTACAACTGCCCGGCTGCACGGGAACATCTGGCACAAGCCGGCTACCCCGACGGTACTGGATTTCCCAAGCAGGAAATGTGGCTGCGCAACGAACCGCCATCCATAGCCGCCGTTTACCAGGCCGTGGCCACTTCCATCTCCGAGTGCCTAAACGTCGTGATTGAGGTCTCCAACAAAGACGGCAAGGTGTATATGGACGCCCTTAACACCAAACCCACGGAATTGGCCTTTGGGGCAGTCTCCTACGGCATGGATTTCCTTGATGCATCGAACCTGCTCGGCATCTGGGTCTCCACCGGGCGCCACTCCTGGCTGAACCCCGAGTTCGACCGGCTGGTGGGCGAGGCCAGCAGCCTGGTCGGCGATCCCGAACGCCGTGACCGGATGTTTCGGGACGCCCAGGAAATTTTGGTGGACGACGTGGGCGGAGCCTTCATCGCCCACCGATTGCAGGGCAATCTGATTCAACCGTGGATCCAGGGTGATACCATCCGCGAACCGGACGCATACGGCATCGCCGGCGTTCACTTTGGCGACGACACCGTCATTTCCAATATTTATATTTCCACTGCCAAGCAGCAATGACTGCCACGCTGCGGAATGCGGCCCGGGATTGGAAAACCCGGAGGTCGCCGCGGACCACACGGCGTAAGTGCCTGGGGCCCGAACATGCCCTCCGGCGAGCCCAAGGGGTAGCAGCGGCCGAAAGGGCCCAGGAACGTGCTCTTCCGGTCCTGACGCGACAAACCCGGCCCGGTTCGACGCGGATCCGGCCGGTGAGGACTGGTTGCACCAGTTCCGAGGACGCAGGCCCCCTACACCTCGGATACTATTGACCGAATGACCCCGTAACCAGTGGCGAGGTCCGGCACCAAGTGGTCCAGCGGCACGCGCGCCAGCAGCTTCAGCGCATCGAAGGTCCGACGCACCTCGGGCCGCATGCCCACGACCACGATCGTCTTCCGTCCGCCGGCCAGCGCGGCATTGACAAGTTGCGAAATGACCACGGCGGCGGTCAGGTCGACAAACTGCGTGTTTGAAAAATCGAACAGCAGGAGGCGGTGGTGTCGGATGTCCGGACTGACAATGCGGGACAACTCCCGGGCCGACGCGATCGTGACCCGTTCCGGAAAGGCAACCAGTCCGGTCCGGGCACCAAAGGGATCCGTTCCGGGCGTGTCGCCAAACACAACACGGTCCAGCACCGGCACCGAGCGTAGATGATCGGTCTCGAACCGCTGGGATTGCATGTAGGTGGCCAACGAGGACAGGACGAAGCCAATCAGGACCGCACTGACAAAGTCAATGAATAGGGCGGCCAGGAGCGTCGCGATGAAGAGCAGGGCATCGTGGCGGGCCACTTTTGCAATGCCGCGGAGGAACTGCAAGTCCAGTACCGTGGAACCCGACACCACAATGATCGACGCGATGACGGCCCGCGGCATTTGTTCAATCACAACCGCCGAGCCGGGAACCAGGACGATCAACAGGAAGACCGCACCTACCGTCGCGCCCGACACGGGGCTGCGTCCACCCGTCCGGATGTTGGCGAGGGTACCCGGGCTGACAGAACCGGGAATGCCTCCCATGAAACCGGCAGCGACATTGCCCAGCCCAACGCCGACCAATTCACGGTTGGGCAGATGTCTGGACCCGGTCAGAGAATCGACCAGGAAGGCCACAACCAGAATCACTACGGAACTCAACAAGGCCAGTACGAAGGCGGAGGGGAGAACGCGGGTCACATAGGAGGGCACCAGGACCGGCAGCATGAGGCCGGGCATCCCGGTCTGCACAGTGCCAATCGTCGCCGCCTCGGGAAACAGGAATATCCCGGCTGCGAAGCCTGCCACCAGCATCATGGCGGTCACCGGCACTGCCGCCGCCCATTTCCCTATCCACAGCGGCACCAGCACGAAGCAAATTCCTGCCAACGCAACTGACGGCAGATGCGCACCGCGCACGGCCTGGGGTAACGAGGCAATCGTCGCTGCCACACTGGAAGACGCGGGTTCCATCCCGAGGAGCACAGGGAGCTGGGACACGATTAGGGTGATGGCCAGTGAGGTGAACAGACCGGCCAACAGCGGATGGGGAACGAAGGCCACGTACCGACCCAGCCTGAGAACTCCGAACCCGACTTGGAAAAGGCCCGCCAGAACGACAATTGTGAACGCCTCGGCGGCGGATGTCGCGTACTCGGCGACCAGAAACGCCATCGCTGTCGCGATCAGGATATTGGGACCGCGTACAACCGCTGCTATACCTCCACATATGGTGCCTATCAGCGAAAGCGCGATCCCCCCGTACAGGCCGGCCACCGCGCCAAGTCCCGAGATCAGACCATAACCAATCGAGAGCGGGAAAAGCACGAAGGCGGCAATCAGACCACCCAGGAGATCCTTGCGCAAGTCCGCGGATGTGTAGGGCACGGGCCACAATTCACGCGGAAACAGCCTGTCTGCCCAAGTCATCGTGTCACTCGCTTCCGTGGCACAAGGCAGACAAGCAGAGCGCAAGTCAAGCGGTGCTGCGTTGCAGCCAGTAGCTCCGGCCCGCAAACGGATACAGCGGAATCCCGATGCGGCGGCGGCTTTCTCCGTCGAACAGGTTGTGTATTGACAGGGACAAGCCCTGTGCGTATGCCGCTGCCGCTGAGGCAGCGAAGTTGCCGCGGACGGTGTTTCCGAGCGCGTCGCGAGACTCCAGTGTGGTGTGCACCACGGCCAAGCCATCGTGACCTGTGCCTCCGAAACCGGCCTTCTGTGCGGCCAGCTTCCAGTCCGCCTGAATCACCTGGGTGAAGTCGTCAGCGAGCCCGAACACGACCAAGGCGTCCACGGACTCCCGCACAAGCAGGGCGGCGCAGGCGGCAGCAGGGCTCGTGGAGGGGGACTGCACTGTATTGTGATCGGAGGCTTGGGACCGGCCGATTTGCATTTCGGTGCCGGCCACCAGATCGAAGACCGGGTTGGGTTTCCGTGTCATGGCCGATAAGTGGGCGCGGGCCGCATGCGATGCGTCCGGCCCGCCGCGATCCTGACTGGCCGCCAACCGCATGCCGCCTTCGAGATCCAGCGCGCCGGCCGCGTGCAGAGCCGACGGAACACCGCCGGGACCAGCCAAGCAGACCCCGGGGTGGATATCGACTGCAGCCCACTGCGCGACCATCGCGCTATACGCCGCGAACATGACGGTGGCAGGCCATGTACCCGCGCCACTCTCGTCACAGTCGGAAAGTACACCGCCAAACTCTTGTCGCAGGATCTCTGCACACCTGTCGATGACGGCCGCAGCCGCGGTTCCCATCAAGGCAAGATCGTCGAGTTCTTGGTGCCAAGGGGAATTGTCGGCTGCGAACACCATGGCGATGCGTTGCCTGGCACGGCAAGGGTTGGTAACAGGTTGGCTCAACGCCGAACGCAGTCCGTCCTGCAAGGACACGAGATCCCGGAAGGGAACGCCGCATCGCCATGGGTGGTGGGAACGGGCAACGGTTGCCGTCCAAGCCAGGTCGGCCAGCCATTCCTCGTCCGGGCCGGGTCCGGCCTTGGATTTGGATACCGATTCATCCAGCCAGTCGAGATGGGCTTCGATCACGTGTTGGAGGGCGAATTGCGATCTTGCCGACAGTGGCAACATTCGCCAGACCGGTACGCGCACTGCGGCATCGGGGAACGTTCCGGTGTGGGCGGCCGGCACCCTGCCGCGCACGCCTCTGGAATTCTCCGCGGGGGACTCGACAAGCACATGTGCATTGGCACCGGCAACCCCGAATGCATTGACCGCCGCCCTGTACATGCCGCCCTGCTGCTCGGGCCATTGTGCGGTCTCCTCCGCGATCCGCACTGGCAGCCGGTGCCACGGGACATTCGTGTTGAGCCGTTCAGCACGGCCGGCAGACGGGATACGGCCGGCCTGCATGGCCAGCATCACCTTGATGAGTCCCGCGATACCCGACGCGGTTTCCAAGTGGCCAATGGCGTGTTTCACCGTCCCCAGCAACAGGGGGCGACTTGGTAAACGGCCCCGCCCATATACGTTTGCCGCCGCCTGCACCTCAACCGCGTCCCCGACTGTGGAACCGACGGCGTGGGCTTCCAGGTAGTCGACATCACCCGGCTCCCACCCCGCCATGTCCAACGCATCGACCAGCAGCTGCTCCAGGATGTGTTCGCTGGGCAGCATCATGCCCGCCCTGCCAGTATTCTGATTGACTGAAGAACCGCGGATCACACCCCATATCCGATCTCCGTCCGCCTCCGCGTCGGCCAGACGCTTGAGAACAAGAACACCGCACCCTTCGCCCCGGACAAACCCATCAGCCGCCGCGGCAAACGGTGCACACTTTCCGGTTGGGGACAGCATCTGCAACTCGGCCATCGAGTTTGTGGCCCGTTCCGACAGCACCACGTTGACGCCTGCCGCCAGTGCGAGGTTCACGTCGCCGGCATGAAGCGCCCTGACAGCCTGATCCACCGCCACCAGTGCTGAGGCACAATCCATGTCGATGGGCACGGCGGGGCCTTGGGTGCGCAGTGCCTGGGCCAAGCGCGCGGCGGCAAAACTGCCCGAGGTCCCGGGATAGTCGATCGGAATCCCGGCAGCACTCATCAGTTCGCGGTATTCCGTATTGCTGATGCCCACATAGATGCCGGTCGTGACGCCCTCCAATGCCTCGGGGGCGACTCCTGCATCCTCCAGGGCATGCCAGCCGACCTCAAGCAGCATGCGCTGCTGTGGATCGAGGGTGCGCGCCTCAATCGGCACAGTGCGGAAGAAGGCAGCGTCGAAACGGTCGAGGTCCCGCACAAACGCACCGCTGAACGGTGTGGCGTATCCGGGCGGGACTCCCTCGTCGGCCACCGGTCGGCACTCCTTGACGGCCGAGGTTCCGGTCTCAAGCAGCGTCCAGAACTCCTCGAGACCATCCGCGTCCGGGAATCGGCAAGCCATTCCAACAACAGCAACGGCAACCGTCGCGTCCTGGTCTGCAGGCGGCATCGGCACCGTGGTTTTCGGGGCGGCGAACGGCTTCTGCACAGGTTCGGCGACCGACACGGCTTCACCACCCAGTTCCTGGGCAAGGAACCGGGCCATGGTCCGCACGTCCGGATGGTCGAACACGATAGTGCTCGATGCCTGATAGCGATCGCCGAAGGCGCGGTTGATTCGGTTTCGAAACTCGACGGCCATCAGCGAGTCAACCCCCAAGTCCGCGAACGCGGCTTCGGGATCGGGCGTCACCGGCAGACGGAGAAGCGCTTGCAGTTCCTGCTGCAGGAATCCAACAAGGGTGGGTTGCCGCCCCTGCGATTCTCCGGTCTGGAGGTGCCGCAAGACATCGGCGGGGCTTTCCTGTACCTGAGGTACCGTGAGTTCCGGTTTGCGACTGGGAACCATATCCGCAAAGAACGGCTGTTCGCCTTCAAGTCTGTCGGTGTAGGTCGCCCAGTCAACCGCAGTCACAACGGTCGACGCACGGCCCTCCGCCACCACCCGGTCCAACGCGGCAATTCCCTGGCGGGGGGTCATCCAACGAACTCCAGTCGTCATCAGATGGGTGGCAATACGTTCCCGTTGTTCCTCCGCTTCGCCGATTTCGGACCAGGCACCCCAGTGGATAACCTGCGCCGGCAGACCACTGGCACGCCGATGCGCCGCCAGACGCTCAAGAAACGCGTTGGCCGCCGCGTGATTGCTTTGCCCGGCCCGACCAAGGACACCGACGCTGCTTGAGAAGAGAATGAACAGGTGAAGATCGCGTTGCTCGGTTGCCCTGTGCAAGTTCCATCCACCCAGAATCTTGGGCCAGAGCACGGTCTCAAACGTGCCCCAGTCTTGATTCTGCAGCGAACCGTCGGCAAGGGTTCCGACGCTGTGGATGACCCCGCCCAGGGTCGGCATGGAATTGTCGACGCGGTTCAGCATCGATGCCACCGCGGCCGGCTCCGCGACGTCGGCCAGTTCAATACGGACATCGACCCCGCGGGCACGTAGCGCAGCGACATCCGCTTCCGCCTCGGGTCCGGGCGGGCGGCGGCCGTTGAGGACAATCGCCCGCGCACCTTTGTCAGCCAGCCATTGTGCGGTCGCGCGCCCGATGCCCCCAAGGCCGCCCGTGACCAGATAAGTCCGGTCCTCCCGCAAACGCCCCTCACGCACCGGCGGCATCGCCAAGACGATTTTGCCGACATGTCGGGCCGACTTCATGTACTCCATGGCATACGGTGCATCCGCCAAATCCCATACACAGTGCTCTGGCACATCGAGGACACCGGCCCCCATGTCGGCCACGGCGGCGCGCAGCACATCGCCCAGGTCGGGGACAACCTCGTCGGTCAGCCGGTGGATGTCAAGCATGGTGTACGCGACGTCCGGGCGCACGCGGGCCATCTCGTCACGGGACCAGGTGTCGCGCATGCTAATCTCGACAAAGTGCCCTCCGCGGGCAAGACAAGACAGAGATGCTTCAATGAAACCGGGGCCGGTAAGACAGTTCAGGACAAGATCCACACCGGCCCTGCCGGTGTCGGACATCACCTGCTCGGCGAAATGGGAATCCCGGCTGTTGTAAACGTGTTCCACCCCCATGGCGTGCACATGAGCCCTCTTCGGCGCGCTGCAGGTTGCAAACACCTGTGCCCCGGCCGCGCGCGCCAGTTGCACGGCGGCCGTTCCGACACCGCCCGCGGCGGCGTGAATCAGGACCCGGCTGCCGGGCCCGAGGGCCGCGCCCCTGAATGCCAGCCTAGCCGTGGCGTGGACAATCGGCACCCCCGCCATTCCTATCGTTGGCAGTTGGTCCGGCAATTCGGCGAGCAATGCAGCGGGAGCCACAACCGTTGGGCCAAACGTCCCGGTCGCATATCCAATCACGCGCGTGCCTTCCGCCCAACCGGTTGTTTCAGGACCGACTTCGACAATTCGCCCGCAAAACTCACCGCCCAGCCTCTCCTTGAAATTGACACCCCTCATCGCAAGCAGCACGTCGGCAAAGTTGAGACCGGCGGCATCGACTTCAACGCGGACTTCCCCATGCGCCAAGGCCGGCTGCGGGTATGGTGCGGGGGCGATGGACTCGAATGCCCCGTCGGACGCGCGTTCGAGGATCCAGGGCATGGTCGCATCCGCGAGCCGTAGCCGCGACGGCCCCTTGACAACGGGCACCAGCCGTGCGACATGCCTTCGGCGACCCCGGTAGGCAATATGGTTCTCCCCATCCGGATCAACCATCTCCCGGACCAGAAGGTCGGCGGGAATCGGATCGTCGGACTCGAAATCGATCATCCGCAACCCAAGGTCCGGTGCTTCCCTGACCAAGGCCTTGCCCATGCCCCATAGGACTGATCCGGTCAAGGCGCCCGATCTGTCGATGTCCAATGCCTGCGCACCGCGCGTCACCAACCAGACGCCTTGCTGCGGCTGTACACCTGTGTCCGCCATGCCTTGCAGCAACGCGAGGGCACTCCCCGTGCCGTCTGCAATCGCGTGCGCCAACTCGGTCGTGGTTGCGTCCGGTTGTCCTTCGGTCAGGGCACGGAGGTGAACAACACCGAGCAGCGGCTCGGAACTCGGCAGAACCTCGAACAGTTCCCTCCATGCATCACGTGCCGAGGTGTTCAGTGCAAGGTCGGCGGCGACAGGAAGCGACACGGGACCAGCCGCCGTGGCGTCGTGGCGAATCGTCAGCACGCGGTCGCCGCGTTGCATCAAACGTGCGGACAGCTCCCTCGCCAACGGATCCTGGGCTCCATTCAGAATCCATGTGCCGGTCTGAACCAATTCGACGCCCGGCGCCCGCGCCAGGATAACGGAGGACCCAAGAGGTTCTTCGTCGTCCGGGCCGTCCGGGCCAAGAATGGAGACCTCGCCGAAGCCAGCGTCCGCGAGGGCGGTGCGCCAGGTGGCCTGGGATGCCATCGCGTGATCACTGCGATAGCTGTCGCGGAACCTCCAGAATCCGTCCAGCAACCCGAACGTGATGTCCTGCCAACCCCTGCCCTTCGTGTACTCCAGTGCCACGAGGATGCCCGACGGCGCGAGCAGGCGACGGCAATGGTGGAGCGTTTCGTCCAGGCTGCGGGTGGCATGCAGCACGTTGGCCGCAATCACCGCGTCGTACGCCTCCAACTCAAAGCCCTGTGCAACAGGATCCTGTTCAATGTCGAGGACCCGGTAGGTGATGGGTACGTTCAAATCGGCGAACCGCCTCTCAGCGGCGGCGAAGAAGCCGGCGGATATGTCGGTGAAGACATACTCGCAGCGATCGGCAGGCAGGCTTGGCAGCACAGCAGCCGTCGATGCCCCGGTACCGGCACCGACTTCGAGAATGCATAGCCGTGTGTCTGACCCGATACTCGCCACAAGTTGTCCCACAGCGTCCTCAAGCATTCGGTTGGCTGCCCGCGCCGCGGGTGCAAGCCGGTACAGATCCGATGCCCGCGGCTGTTCTTCGCCGAAGAGGAGTTCCAGCGGCTCCTGCCGGTTGCACAGGACCGCTGCCAAGGCACCGCCACACCGGTGGACAAGACCCAATTCGTTGCGGGCGTGAGGGTATTGCTGCTCCATGGAAGCGGCGAACCTGTCCGGATCGCGCAGAGGTGCCGGTGCAGACTGTGCCAACGGGCCGTTGCCAACGCGCCAACGGTCCATCCCCAACGGTTCCAAAATCCCGGACGCTGACAGTTTCAGCAGCATATGGGCGAACAACCGCCGGTGCCGGTCGTGCACGCCAAGCCGGCGGTGCAACTCATCTGTATCCACCACGGAACCGGGCACCCGCCGCCATCCGAGATCTTCCAAGGCTTTCAGCATGTAGCCGGCCGAAAGCCACTCAAGATCACCAAGCACCGCCGCCCGACTCTCCGAAGCTATCCCCTCATCGTCCAGATATCGCGTGAAGGGCGGAATTCGGGCCGCAACCCCATCCGGAGGCGCAAGTGTTCCGGCCGCCGGTTCCCTGCCCGCCAGCCCGCTTTCGCGCCACACTACTTCATGGAACAGGTGTTCGGAGCCTGCAACTGGAACTGCCAAGGCCCGGTTGCCGGCGCGCTTGACGGCATATCCCAGCACCTCGCCGACCGCCGTGCCGTCCGGCGCGTAGACTTGAAAGTCGCCCGTTACCGTCTCGGGCACCTCGCCGTGGTAGTCGGATGCGCGGATCCTTGCCCTGCAGAAGACCCGGTCCGGCCACGGCGCATAGATGTGCAGCGCTTCGAAGCCGAACGGCATGTAGGCGGTTTCGAGAGCCGCACCATGCGATGCGCGGGCCGCCGAGAACACCTGGAAGCACCCGTCAAGCAGGAATGGGTGCATGGCTACGTCATCATCCGAGCTGGACTGTGGGAACTGTGGGTTCTCGATTTCGCCGACAGCCTGTCCGTCCGCGGCCCAAAGGTTCTTCAGCTTGCGGAACGATGGCCCAAGCACAATGCCAACCCGGGTTTTGGCTCGGTAGTAGCTGTCGACATCTTGTCGCTGGAGCGATGCAGCAAGAGCACCGGGAACCACGCGGTCTGGTGCCTGCGGCACCGACCGCGCGGGAACCAACCGTGCCGTCGCGTGCAGCGACCATGCATCGACGGTGCGGCTGTGGACTTCCACTCGGCGTTCGGCCGCATTTGAACCGCCGAGGACTGCCACCTGAAACATGGCCGGGCCACGTACGGGCGGATCGTCGCCCTCGGGTTCGGAGACCACCAAGGCGTTGCGGAACTGCATATCCAAGACCGACCGCGGACCGTCGGACAAGGACAGGGCAGCGGCCGCCGCAAAGATGGCACCGGGTACCACAACCCGTCCAAACACGGTGTGGTCCGCGAGCCAGGTAGGGCCGGTTGGCTCCAAGTCGGTCTCGAAACTCACCTCGCCTGCTGCCGTCTCCCGTCTCGATCCGAGAATATGCCGAGGTGCCTGGACCGCGCTCCGTGCTTCGCGGCCAATCCAATACCGCCGACGCTGGAACGGATATCCCGGCACGGCAACGAGACGCCGATGCTCCGCCCCAAACAGCGAACGCAGATCGACGGGCAACCCCGCGCAGTAGGCTGACGCGGTGGCCAATGCAAACTGTTCGGCAGGATCCGTATCCCGCCCCGGACGACGCAGGCTGGCAATGACCGCGGGGGGTCCGCTCCCTTCCGCGGCACCGTCCGGCGCCCCTTCCGGCCACGTCAGGGCGATCATGGGGCCGAGAACGGCATGGGGTCCGACTTCGACAACCGCATCCACTCCGGCGTCCGCCAACGCCTGGATGCACGACTCGAACTGGACTGAGCCGCGGGCCTGCCGGCGCCAGTAGGCCTGATCCAGGGTCTCCGAAGGTTGAAGAAGGCGCCCTGTGACGTTGCTCACGAACGGCAGCGACAGCGTACGAACCCTAAGGGTGGATGCCTTCTGCTCCAGTCGATCCAGAATGGGATCTACCAAGGCACTGTGGTAGCCGGCACTCGAACCAAGGCGTCTTACGCGAACACCACGAGCGCTGAAGGCACGTTCGACGGCGTCGACCCCCGCGGTGCTCCCGCTGACAACCTGATGCGTGGCATTGTAGGCCGCGACCGTCAAGGCTGTACCATGGAATTCCCGGCCGGCGTCCGCGACCGCGGCCTCGACTTCGGAACGCGGCGCGAAAATCGCGGACATGGCTCCGGTCTCCGGCAACTGCGACATCAACTCGCCGCGCGCCGCTGCGAAGCCGAGCGCATCCTGCCAAGTCAGCGCCCCGGCGGCAGTTGCCGCCGCGATTTCACCCAGACTGTGACCAACTACGAATGCCGGCCGCACACCCAGACTGGCCCACAGCAGCGTCAACGCATGCTCCAGCGCGAAAATCGCCGGCTGCGTCCAGGCCGGATCATCCAGTCGGCCTTCGGCCCCGGACTTTCCGAACATGACATCCAGCAGCGACCGATCCCTAGGGACATTGGCCTGCATCCATGCATCGCACCTGTCCAACGCAGCCTTGAAAACGGGTTCCGTTGTGTACAGGTGCTGTCCCATGCCTTCCCACTGACTGGCCTGGCCGGTGAAGGCAAAGGCCACAGTGCGCGGACGAGCGGCCTGCACGTCCCCTTCGGAGAGCAACTCCAGTTGTTTCCGCAGTGTCGGGAAGTTGTGGAAGACAGGCGCGGCCCGGAACGGGAAGCTGGTCCGGCCGGTGGCGGTGGTCCAGGCCACGTCCGCCAGCCATTCCATCGCTGACTCCTGTTGGCCGATCCCGTCCGCTTCCCTTTCTTCAAGCAGTGCCGCATAGTTGCCGGCCAGAGCGACGACAGCTTGGCTGGACTTGCCGGACAGGGTCAGCATGCGACGCGTGCGGGACACCGCGGACCCGGACCCCGAATCGGTGCCGGCCGCAGTCGGCACCGGGCGCGCGGGCCCGGCAGACGTGCGGACAGTGCGGATAAGCGACAGTCCGGCTTCAGGCGCGGTCCCATGGGACGCCAGAACCACGTGTGCATTCGTGCCCGACCAGCCGAAGGAATTGATCCCGGCCATGGCTGGCGCGCCTTTCGGGACCAACGGCCAAGGAGTGGTGCGGGTTGGCACGGCGATGGGCAGGTCGTCCCATGCCACCGCCGGGTTGGGGTTTTGGAAGTGCAGGTGCCGCGGGATGATGCCGGCCTGCAACGCGAGGGCGGTCTTGATGACGGCAGCGATGCCGGCTGCGGATTCCAAATGCCCGAAGTTGGTCTTGACGGAACCGATATAGAACGGATTGTCCTGGCTCCGTCCGCGCCCGTAGACCGCCGCGGCAGCCCGAAGTTCGATCGGATCCCCGACCTTGGTGCCGGTGCCGTGGGCTTCGACATACTGCACGTCCAAAGGCCCCGCGCCGGCTCGTGCGAGAGCGGTTTCGACGACCTGCTGCTGGGACTCGCCGCTCGGCACTGTGAGCCCTGGCGTTGTGCCGTCCTGGTTCACGGCACTGCCCCGAACCAGTGCCCAGATTCGGTTCCCGTCGTCTTCCGCGTCCACCAGACGCTTCAACACCACGATGCCGCAACCTTCGCCGCGCACATAGCCGTTGGCAGAGGCGTCGAACGCCTTTATCACCCCGTCCGGCGACAACATGCCTGCCCGCCCCCGCCATTCGGTCAGGCGACCTGAGAAGACCGCGTGGACGCCAGCCACCAGGGCCAAATCCGCCTCGCCGCGTTCGAGCGCGATCACGGCTTGGTGGAGCGCTACGAGCGAAGACGAGCAGGCCGTATCCACGGCAAGTGCAGGCCCTTCGAAGCCCAGGGCAAAGGAGACACGGCCGATCGTCGTGTTCAGCGCATTCCCGGTGGCAGCATAAAGGCTCGCAGCCGGGCCCGAGGGCGCGGTGTCTTCAAAAACCAATTCGCGGTAGTCGATGTGGCTGACACCGCCGAAGACGGCCGCGCGAGCGCCGCGCAGAGATTCGGGATCCAGGCCGGCGTCCTCCAAGGCGTGCCAGGCCGTCTCCAGCACCATGCGCTGCTGGGGATCGAGGAACTGTGCTTCGACCGGCGAAATTCTGAAGAACTCCGCATCGAACAGCTCGATGCCGTCCACGAATGCCAGGTGTCGGCATGCCGGCAATTCGGGTTCGCCGTGCCGGAAGAGCGTGGCGAACCGTTCATGCGGTCTGTCGGCATTCAGATCGGACACGGCATGGACACCGTCGTCCAGAAGACGCGCGAACCCAGCGAGATCGTCTGCTCCCGGGAACTTGCAAGCCATGCCCACGATCGCGACCGGTTCGGCCGGGATGGCGGTGCGGCGGCCACTCAGTTCGGCTTTGGCGGAGCGGGACGGGACGGGTTGTTCAGCGGAGGTCATCGTATGCATGTGAGAAGAAAGTGGGCTAGACAAGATTCCGCTGGCGGAGGAATTCGATCACGACATCCCGGCACGCACACGGCTGCTCCAGCTGCAGAAAATGGGTGGTACCGGGCAGGAAGTCGTAGTCGACGGTCAAAATGTCACCGAAGTCAGCGGCAGGCAGGAAAGCGAACGGCAACGTGGGGTCGGCGCCGATTACCTTGATTTGGCAGTCCAGTTGCTTAAAGTCCACCATGACGGCCAATACACCTGCATAGGCGGCGATCTGTGCTTCGTATGCGGGTGGGCACTTTAGTTCGTAGTCATTGCTGTTTGGCGATTGCCGCAATGTGGTCCGTGCAATGAGTCCGTGGCCACCGCTCACAACCTGTCGATATGTCGGGAAATACTTTAATACCTCAACATATTCCTCCACCGACGCAAATCGACGGGTACGGTTGCTGATGCGCCGTACCGCTTTGGTGACGGCCTGCTCAAATGCTTCGAGGGTTGGCCTGTGTCTTCGCGTGATCGGAGGGTCGAACAGCACCAGACCAACATAGTGGAACGACAACCTGCCCGACAGGAGCGGTGCAAAGGAGGAAATCGAGTGGTATAGGCCGATCGCGGGCTTGGCGCCCCACTGGCGTGTAATGCCGTTCATGACCGCATCGTGGTCGCGCACGAAGGACAGCACGCTATGGTCGCGTAGAGGTCCCAATTCGTTCCAACCGTGATTGCGCAAGTCGAATACAATCACATCGAATTCCGGCAGAAGGAGAGACCAGAAGGGATAGTAGGCGTCAATTGCCAAACCGTTGCCGTGGCACAGGACCATCCTGGGTCCCTCAAGATTGCCGTGCCGCCGAACATGGATCACGGTATCTGCGCCTGAAGCCACCCGCATTACGGAGGCTGGTTCCGGCAGTGCAAACCCACTACCGGGGCCCAACAACGAGTTTGAAGGGGAAGGCAATTTGGAAGCCGCCACCACGGTGGGATGCGCCTCGCGCCCGTACAGTGAATCCGTCACCGTTTTTCCTGAGGCTCTGGCTTCCCGTAACCGCCATCGGCACGCCCGCCCCTCTGTATCCGCCGGGGACGATTGGCCCTTCCCGGGCCACCATCGCCTCTGCCCGAGTCGTCTACGGCAACTGCGGCCGAAAAAGTCCGGCCACCGAATGCCGCCAGATGCCAACTGGCGGTCGGCTGGTGGGGAAAGCGGAACACGCCTTCAGCCTCGCCCCGCCGCAAGCCACGGGGCAGGTCAAACTTCGAAGTGTCCATCGCGAATCCGAGACCGATGCCCTTGATCAGGGCTTCCTTGAGGGTCCAGTACCGGTAGAACCGCAGGCGCCACCGGTCGTCATCCCCAGCCTCCTGGAAATCGGCACGTTCACGGGTTCCGAAGACGGAGAGCAGACAGGGAGGCAGCTCGAACGCATCGTCGTGTGTTTCGATGTCGACACCGACGCGCCCCCGCGGCGCGATGGCTATCAGCCCGTGGCCGTCACTGTGGCTGACATTGAAACTTACAGGTGTCGCGCGGCCCCGCACGAGTGCATAGGGCTTGCCGTAAGCTTCGGTTTGGAAGGTTAGATCACCGTTGTTGCAATGGAGCCGGGAACATAGCAAAATGCGCAGCGCGGCCCGGCAAAGCGTGAACTCGCGGGCGGCAGCCTGCCTCGAGAATCGGCCAACCCGATCGTGCTCTCCGTCATCCAGATACCTGACGGCCGCCTGTTCACGGCGACGATCCGCGGCGAGATCGACATGGGTCAACGCGACCGATCCGTGCCTTGGCATCTCATTCCACCAAGTGTCGGCTTGGTGGCTAGGCCGTCCGAACGGTACTGGCCGTTTCACTTCAGGCAGCAGGTGCGCGAGGCACCTTGGCGATCAGGGGCACGAACGGATTACGAACGGGTTACCCGGCCCGGCCCTCAATCCATTTGATCAGCCCACGCAGCGTGGTGACCTGGGTAAATTCCTCAATCGGCATGTCGATACCGAACTCCGTGTTCACCAACTTGTGAAAACGCATGATTGCCAGGGACGACACCTCTGATTCGGAAACATCGGCATCCAGATCAACCACGGAATCATCATCTAAAAGATTGTCCTTGATCAGCTTGACGATGCGTTCTTCCACGCTTGCCATGGGAGTTCCTTCGGGGTTCCTATAGATGACTAAAACGGTGGTCCATTCATATTGTAGCAACATTCGACAACATGACGGACACGCAGTGCCAGTCAGGGTAATCGCTTTCTGTTTTGAGTCAAAGCCAAGCGAAGATATATTACAGTTATGAGTGCAACAATCAAACATCCAATTCGATAACGAAACAAGCCGATTAATCGATACCCTCTCGCACAAGTTGCATTGCACAACGTCATAAATACAGGCGATCGGGGATCGGGGCCCCATGGGGATAACAGGGCGGAACTCCCGAAGCCGGACGCGGCAAATGCAGCACTGGACCGGATGCAGGCCCACCACAAGGGCTTGGCCGACGGTGAGCGAGATGACATCACCCAAGGACCCAACCACGACAACGGCAGTAGGCCCGGATCCGGGCCACCGCGTACCATGGAAACAGGACTTCCGGCGGACAGGCCCGCCTCTACACCCACGGGGCCGGACGCGCTTGGCCGCGATGCCTCCGTGGGCGTGTGCTCCCGACTCCGAGGACGGGTTCCGACTTTCCGAAGAGCCGTCCTGTGTCCAAGTGCCACGTCCCCAATCAGAATGCGATTGCCATGCAGTGCCAGTCCGCGATGCAGGGAGTTGAGATCCTTACCTGCCTTCGATGCGAATGCCGACGGTTTCGTGCGGAGCGAGAGCCGCGCCGTGTTGGTGCTGAAGCGGCTGCGACAGGCGGAAGCCGATGGCGACCGGATATGGGGACTGGTAAGGGGTTCGGCCAACAACCAGAACGGTGCCAGCGCGGATCTTCCCGTGCCCAGAGGTCCGGCCCAGGAGCAGGTCATCGAAGATGCCGTGGCCGTGGCCGGTGTGGCGCCGTCGGATATCGACTACATGGAGGCCCACGGCACGGGGACCGAGCTTGGCGATTCCATTGAGTTGCGGGCCATATCCGCGGTGTACGGCAGGGAACGGGATGCGGAACGGCCCCTGCTGCTGGGATCGGTCAAGACCAACATCGGGCACACGGAGTGGGCCTCGGGCATGACCAGCATCATCAAGGTTGTGATGGCGATGCATCGCGGGACAATTCCCGCCCACCTGCATTTCCGAAACCCGAACCCCCATTTCGAATGGGACCGCATGCCGGTGCGCGTCGCCTCGGAGAGGATCGCCTGGCCCGACACCAACGGCAGGCCGTCCCTGGCGGCGGTCAACGCCTTCGGGCTTTCCGGCAGCGAGGAACGCCGCCGTATCGCCATTCCGAGCTACGCCTTCCAACGAAGGAGTTTCTGGGGCCGGAGCAGCAATGGACTTCGCTAGCCATGAGAGGGAACCACCTGTGCCACTTCCGCGAATTCCGCACCGACTACCTGCTCTGCCTCCGTTCGACAGCCTGAACGTGCGCAAGGCTTGTGCCAAAGCCGTTAACCGAGAGCGAAGTACCAGAAACCCTCAAGGTTTGAGGAACAGGTGACGAAACCCGTGTTGGGCGGTGCCACCCCGGTGCAACGCGGATCCGACCAGGGAACATCGGCCTCCTACTCCTCGGATACCGTTGACCGAATGATGTCGTAGCCGGAGGCGAGGTCCGGCACCAAGTGGTCCGGCGGCACGCGCGCCAGCAGCCTCAGCGCGTCGAACGTCCGGTGTACCTCGGGCCGCATGCCCACGACCACGATCGTCTTCCGTCCGCCGGCCAGCGCGGCGTTGACAAGTTGCGAAATGACCACGGCGGCGGTCAGGTCGACAAACTGCGTGTTTGAGAAATCGAACAGCAGGAGGCGGTGGTGTCGAATGTCCGGGCTGACGATGCGGGACAACTCCCGGGCCGACGCAATCGTCACCTGTTCCGGAAAGGCGACCAGGCCGGTCCGGGCACTAAAGGGATCCATGCCGGGCGCGTCGCCGAACACGACGCGGTCCAGCACCGGTACCGATCGCAGACGAGCCGCCTCGAACCGCTGGGTCTGCATGTAGGTGACCAGAGAGGACAGGATGAAGCCAATCAGGACGGCACTGACGAAATCGATGAACAGGGCGGCCAGGAGCGTCGCGGTGAAAATCAGGGCATCGTGGCGCGCCACCTTGGCAATGCCGCGGAGGAACTGCATGTCCAGGGCCGCGAAACCCGCCACGACAATCACCGCTGCGATGACGACACGCGGTGTGCGTTCCATCACAACCGCCGAGCCGGGAACCAGGATCACCAGCAGGAACACTGCGCCCACCATCGCACCCGACACGGGAGTGCGGCCACCCGCCCGTATGTTGGTGAGAACCCCGCCGCTGATGGAGCCGGGAATGCCGCCGATGAGACCGGCAGCGACATTGCCCAGTCCGACACCGACCAGTTCACGGTTGGGCAGGTGCCTGGATCCGGTCAGCGAATCGACCAGGAAGGCCAGGACCAGAATCATCACGGAACTCAACAGCGCCAGCACCAGGGTGGAAGGCAGAACGCGCGCCAGAAACGATGGCACCAGGACTGGCCGTACGAGGGCGGGTATGCCCGTCTGCACCGGACCAATTGCCTCCACCTCGGGAAACAACCACACCCCGGCGGCGAAACCCGCGACCAACATCACGACGGTGACCGGCACCGCCGCAGCCAACTTGCCCCGCCACAACGGAACCAGCCCAAAGCAGATGGCGGCCAACGCGACCGAAGACACCTGTGCGTCGCGAACCGCGACCGGCAGGGAGGCAATCGCCATTGCCACGCCGGCAACGGGCTCCGTCCCAAGGAACACATGGAGTTGGGACACGATGAGTGTGATGGCCAGCGAGGTGAACAGCCCTGCCAGCAGCGGATGGGGGACGAAGGCCGCATACCGACCAATCCCAAGAACGCCGAACGCTACTTGGAGCAGGCCCGCCAGGATGACGATTGTGAACGCCTCGGCGGCGGATGTCGCGTATTCGGCGACCAGAAACCCCATGGCCGTGGCGATCAGGATATTGGGTCCGCGCACAACCGCCCCCGCGCCGCCGCACACAGCGCCTACGAGAGACAACGCAATGCCGCTGTATAGACCGGCCATCACACCCAGTCCCGAAATCAGGCCATGGCCAATCGAGAGTGGGAACAGCACAAAGGCAGCCATCAGGCCGCCCAGAAGATCCTTGCGCAAGACCGCGGCCGTGTAGCGTGCGGGCCACACTTCAGGCGGAAACAGCCAGCGTGTCCAGTTCACGATGTCCTTGGCATCCAGGCCAACGGCGACCGGATGAATCGGTACTCAAGCCGCGCCGCGCCGCAGCCAATAGCTCTGGCCTGCAAACGGATACAGAGGAATTCCGATGCGCCGGCAACTCTCTCCGTCAAACAGATGGCGCATCGACAGAGGCAAACCCTGTGCGTACCCCGAAGCTGCCAAGGCCGCAAACGTACGGCCCGCAGGGTACTGGGCAGCCGAAGGTTGCGCATGCACCACGGCCAACTCTCCAAGCCCCCCGCCGACGGGCTCGACCGTCTGTACGGCTGCAGGCCATCCTGCCAGTATCGCCTGCGTCGAAGCATCTGCGAGCCCGACCACAATCAAGACGTCCACGGCCTCGCGGACAAGCAGCGCAGCGCAGAGGGCGGCAGCGGAAACGGCAGCATCCGGGTTGGCCGCCACCCGTCCCGTCTCCAGGGTCGGGTCGAGCGGCAGCTCAACGCCGGCCACCAGATCGAAGATGGGACAGCCCGCCTGCCTCCCCGGCAACAGGAGGGGATGCGATGCGGCGGATGCGTCACGGGCTGCACGATCCTGTCCGGCTGCCAGCCGCATGGCTTCTTCGAGGGCAACCGCGCCGGCTGCGTACAGTGTCGACGGGATTGCTCCCGGACCCGCCAGGCAGACATGGGGCCGGATAGCGACGGCATCCCATTGCGCGGCAATTGCGGCATGCGCGGTGAAGGTCGCGGCACCGGGCCATGCGGCCGTCCCGTCACCGGCAACATCGGACAACTCACTGCCGAACTCATCGCGGAGAATCGCCGCACACTGATCAACGACTACCGAAGCTGCGGCCCCCATGCCGGCAAGTTCGCCGAGTTCCCGGTGCCATTGGGAATCGTCGGCACCGAAGGCCAGTGCCACACGTTGTCGCACGCGGCAAGGGCCGGGGCCGGATTGTGCCAGTGCCGAACCCAGTCCGGCCCGCAGGGATGGCTTGTCCCGAAAGGGAACACCGACCCGCCAGGGGTGGTGGGCACGGGCCATCGCTGCCGTCCAGGCCAGGTTGGCGAGATTATCCTCGCCGGTACCGTTCCCGGCCTCTGCACCGTCAAGCCAGCCGAGATAGGCCTCAATCACTCGTCGAAGCCCAGACTCCGAGCGCGCCGACAACGGCAACATGCGCCACACCGCAGCGGAGACCTTAGACTCGGGCACGGATGCGCGACGGGTTTTGCATGCACCGGGGCGCACGGCTCTCAAGGTGCCGGCAGGGGCCTCAACGAGCACATGGGCATTGGCGCCGGCAAGGCCGAACGCGTTGATCGCCGCCCTGGGCGGACGGTCGGGATGATCCGGCCAGGGCATATTCTCCTCGACAACCTGCACCGACAGCCGATGCCAGGGGACATTCGGATTGAGGGCACCGATCCGGCCGGCAGACGGGATCCGACCGGCGTGCATGGCCAGCATCACCTTGATCAGTCCTGCGATGCCCGACGCGGTCTCCAAATGACCGATGGCATGTTTCACCGTTCCCAACAGCAGGGGTGAACCCCTCGGACGGTCCCGGCCGTACACATTGGCTGCCGCCTGCACCTCGACGGCATCGCCCAGAGCCGATCCAACGGCATGGGCTTCCAGGTAGTCAACCTCCCCGGGGGCCCACCCGGCCATGCCCAAAGCCTTGGACAGCAGCTGTTCCTGGGTGCGTTCGCTGGGCAGCATCATGCCGGAACCGCCTGCGTTCTGATTGACCGAGGTGCCGCGAATCACACCCCACACCCGATCGCCGTCCGCCACCGCGTCGGCGAGACGCTTGAGGACGAGAACCCCGCACCCTTCCCCGCGGACGAAGCCGTCCGCCGCGTTGGCAAACGGCGCGCACCTTCCGGACGGCGAAACCATCGACAGTGCGGCCATCGCAACGGTGGCCTGTTCCGACAGCGCGACGTTGACCCCTGCCGCGAGTGCGATGTCCACATCTCCGTTCCGAAGTGCCTTGACGGCCTGATCCACCGCCACCAGCGAGGAGGCACAGTCCATGTCAACGGGCACCGCGGGCCCTTCGGTGCGCAGGGCCTGCGCCAAACGCGCGGCGGCGAAGCTGCCCGACGTTCCATAGTAGTCGACCGGAATCCCGGCCGCCGTCATCAGTTCGCGGTATTCCGCGTTGCCGACCCCCGCATAGATGCCGGTGATGCAGCCTGCCAGCGCCTCGGGGGCGATACCGGCATCCTCCAAGGCATGCCAGCCAACCTCGAGCAGCATGCGCTGCTGGGGATCGAGCGTGCGCGCCTCAAGGGGAACTGTCCGGAAGAAGGCGGCGTCGAAACGGTCCAGGTTCCGCACAAACGCACCGCTGAACGGCGTGGCGAGCCCGGGAGGTACGTCCCCGGCGGCCACCGGGCGGCACTCCTTGACGGCCGAGCCGCCGGTTTCAAGAAGCGTCCAGAATTCCTCGAGACCGTCGGCGTCCGGAAAGCGGCACGCCATCCCCACGACCGCGATCCCCTGGTCCGCCGGCCCCATCGCCTGTGGGGTCGCCGCGGCGACGACAGGCGCCGGTTCGGGCTCGGCCGACGGTGTCGGTTCACCGGTCAGCTCCCGGGCCAGGTACCGGGCCATGGCCTGTATGTCCGGATGGTCGAACACGATGGTGCTCGACACCTGATAGTGCTTGCCGAAGGCCCGGTTGATACGGTTTTGCAGTTCCACAGCCATCAGCGAATCGACACCCAGATCGGTGAAGGCGGTTTGGGAATCGGGAGGCTCCGGCAGGCGGAGCAGCGCCTGCAGTTCCTGCCGCAGGAATCCTGTGAGCACGGGCATCCTCCCCTGTGGCCCGGAGGACTGGAGTCGCGACCAGAGATCGGCTGCGCCTTCCTGAACCCGGGATCCTGCCGCCTCCCGCTTGCGGCTGGGGACCATGTGCGCAAAGAACGGCTGTTCGCCTTCAAGGCTGTCGGTGTAGGTTGCCCAGTCGACCGCGGTCACGACGGTTGACGTGCGCCCCTCCGCCACGATCCGATCCAACGCGGCCACTCCCTGACGGGGGGACATCCAACGCACCCCGGTCGCCGCTAGGCGGGACGCGATGCGTTCGCGCTGTTCCTCCGCTTCGCCGATGTCGGACCAGGCACCCCAGTGGATGACCTGTGCGGGAAGGCCACGGGACTGCCTGTGCGCCGCCAGACGCTCCAGGAAGGCATTGGCTGCCGCATGGTTGCTTTGTCCGGCCCGGCCGAGAACGCCAACGCTGCTCGAGAACAGGACAAACAGATGCAGATCGTGGTGCCTGGTCGCCCTGTGTAGGTTCCAACCGCCCAGGATTTTGGGCCAGAGTACGGTCTCGAAGCTGCTCCAGTCCTGATTCTGGAGTGATCCGTCGGCGAGCGTCCCCACACTGTGAATGACTCCGCCAAGCGCGGGCAACGCGGCATCCATCCGCAGCAGCATCGCCTCCACCGCGGCCGGGTCCGTGACATCGGCCAGTTCGATGCGGACATCCACCCCGCGGGCGCGCAACGCAGCGACATCCGCCGCCGCCGCGGGTCCGGGAGGTCGGCGTCCGTTCAGGACAATCGCCCGGGCGCCTCTGTCGGCCAGCCAATGGGCCACCGCGCACCCGATGCCCCCGAGGCCCCCCGTGACCAGGTAGGTCCGGTTCTCGCGCAATCGTCCTTCGCGCACCGGCGGCAGTGTGAGCACGATCTTCCCGACATGGCGGGCCTCCCGCATGTGTCCCAGGGCGGCAGGCATTTCCACCAGGGGCCAAACGCAGTGCGCGGGCACTTCGACAATCCCGGCATCGATGTCGGCAACGGCGGCGCGCAGCATTTCGCCCAGAACATGGGAGCCTTCCTCGGTCAGCCGATGGATGTCCAGCATGGTGTACGCGACATCCGGGCGCACACGCGCCATCTCGGCATGGGACCACGTGTCGCGCTTGCCGATCTCGACAAAGCGGCCGCTGCGGGCGAGGCAGGCCAGCGATGCCTCAATGAAGCCTGGACCGGTCAGGCTGTTGACGACGAGGTCCACCCCGGCGCCACGGGTATCGGCGAGTACCTGCTCACCAAAATGGGTCTCACGGCTGTCATAGACATGCTCCACCCCCATTGCGCGCACGTAGGCCCTCTTGGGCGCGCTGCAGGTGGCAAACACCTGCGCACCGGCGGCAAGTGCCAACTGTACGGCAGCCGTGCCGACACCTCCCGCCGCCGCGTGAATCAGGACCCTGCGGCCGGGACCCGGGTCCGCGTCCCGGAATGCCAGCCTGGCCGTGGCATGGATAATCGGAATCCCCGCCATCCCGACCGTCGGCAGCCGTTCCGGCAACGGGGCGAGCAGTGCGGCGGGGGTCACAACCGTGGGACCAAACGCCGCGGCCGCGAACCCAATCACCCGCGTGCCCGTCGCTAAGCCGGTCACCTCGGGACCGACTTCGATGATCCGCCCGCAGAATTCGCCCCCCAGCCTCTCCTTGAACTCCACGACGCCCATGGCCAGAAGCACATCGGCGAAGTTGAGGCCGGCGGCGTCGACGGCGACGCGGACTTCCCCGGTCTTCAAGGCGGACTGCGGGTACGGTGCAGGTGCGATGGACTCGAAACTCCCATCGGTGGCCCGTTCGAGAATCCAGGGAGCGGCGGCGTCCGCGAGCCGCAACCGCGGAGTGCCCGCCGAACCGGTAACCAGCCGTGCGACATGCCTCCGGCCGTCCCGGTACGCAATGTGGTTTTCCGCATCCGGATCAAGCATCTCCCGCACCAGGGTGTCGACGGGCAGCGAACCACCGGGGTCAAAGTCGATCATCCGCAGGCCAAGGCGCGGCATTTCCCGGACCAGGGCCTTCCCCATGCCCCACAGAACGGCTCCCGCCAAGGCCCCCGATCGGTCGACATCGAGGACCTGCGCGCCGCGCGTCACGAACCAGATGCCTCGTTGTGGCTGCGCACCTGTATCCGCCATGCCCTGCAACAATGCCAAGGCACTCCCGGTTCCGTCCTCAATCGCGCGCGCCAGCGCGGCCGTGGCCGCATCCGGATCCCCGTTGGTCAAGGCACGGAGATGGACAACACCAAGCAGCGGTTCGGAACTTGGCAGAACCTCGAACAAACTCCTCCAGGCATCGCGCACAGAGGTATCCAGCGCAACGTCGCCGGCGGGAGGAACCGCCTCCGGGCCTCTCGCCCGGGCTTCATGGTGGACCGTAATCACGCGGTAGCCGCGGCGCAACAAGGCATCGGACAAAGTCCTTGTCGCTGGTCCGGGCTCCCCATTCAGGATCCATATACCGAACTGGTCTGGCGCAGCATCCGGCACCCGTGCCAGAATCACGGAAGAACCAAGCGGTTCCTCATCGTCCGGCCCCTCCGGCCCCAGAATGGAAACCTCGCGGAACCCGACATCCCCCAAGGCACTCCGCCATACGGCCTGGGATGCCATGGCGTGGTCGCTGCGATAGCCGTCGCGAAACCTCCAGAACCCATCCAGCAACCCGAACGTGATGTCCTGCCACCCCCGCCCCTTGGTGTACTCCAAGGCCACCAGAATACCCCCCGGCGCCAGCAAACGGCGGCAATGATGCAGCGTTTCGTCCAGCCTGCGGGTGGCATGCAGCACGTTGGCCGCAATCACCGCGTCGTATGCCTCCAACTCGAAGCCCTGGGCTGCGGGATCCTTCTCGATGTCAAGGGTCCGATAGGCAATCGGCTCGTTCAAATCGGCAAAGCGCCTCTCGGCGGCGGCGAAGAAGCCGGCGGACACGTCGGTGAAGACATACTCAAAGCGGTCTGCCGGCAGATTGGGGAGCACGGCCGAAGTTGACGCCCCGGTGCCGGCGCCAACTTCGATGATGCGCAGCCGGGTATCGGTTCCGGTACGGGCCACAAGTTGCGCGATGGCATCCTCCAGCATCCGGTTTGCCGCCCGCGATGCGGGGGCCAGCCGGTAGAGTTCGGAGGCCCGTGGCCGTTCTTCGCCGAACAGGAGTTCCAGGGGTTCCTGCCGGTTGCCCAGGACCGCCGCCAAAGCGGTGCCGCACCGTCGGACGAGCCCCAATTCGTTTTGGGCGTGAGGGTACTGCCGTCCCATGGATCCGGCGAACCCGTCCGGATCGCGCGGAGGCGCGGGGGCAGGCCGTGCCGACGTTCCTTCAACGACCCTCCATCGGTCCTCGCCGGACGGTTCCAAAATCCCTGCCGCCGCCAACTTGGACAGCATGCGGCCAAACAACCGCCGGTGCCGGTCGTGCACGCCGAGTTGAGTGCGCAGTTCATCGGCACTCGCCACGGTACCGGGCACGCGTTGCCATCCGAGGTCGTCCAAGGCGACCAGCATGTAGCCGGCGGCAAGTGCCTCGAGGTCCGCGAGCAGAGATGTCCGACTGTCCGCGGCCACCCCTTCCGCTTCCAAATACTTCCTGAAGGGTGCGACCCGAGACGCAACGGCGGCCGGAGACGCCAGTTGTTCGGCTGCCCGAAGCCCGTCAACCACCCCGACTTCGCGCCACACGGTTTCATGGAACAGGCTTTCGATCGCTTCGGCAGAGACAGCCAAGGCCTGGCTGTCGACACGCTTGACGGCATATCCCAGCACCTCGCCGACCACCGTGCCGTCCGGTGCAAAGACCTGGAAGTCGCCTTTCACCGTTTCGGGCACCGGACCATGTTGGCCGGATGCACGGATGCGTGCCCGGCAAAAGATCCGATCCGGCCACGGTGCGTGGATGTGCAGCATTTCGAATCCGAACGGCATGTATGCCGTTTCGAGGGCCACTCCGATCGCTGTGCGGGCCGCCGAGAACACCTGGAAGCATCCGTCCAGAAGGAACGGGTGCACGGCCACCCCGTCATGCCGACAGGATGGCGGCAGTTCGATTTCGCCAACAGCCTGTCCGGCCGCGGCCCAGAGGTTCTTGAGTGTGCGGAAGGACGGCCCCAGGCCAATGCCAACCTGTGCCTTGGCCTGGTAGTAGCTGTCAACGTCTTGTCGTTGCAGCAATGCGGAAAGTGTCCGGGGCTCCACGCGATCCGGCGGGCGCGGTGCCGGTTGCAAGGGTGCCAGCCGGCCCGTCGCGTGCAATGTCCAGGCGTCGGCGGTGCGGCTGTGGACTTCAACCCGTTGCTCGGCCGCATTTGAACCACCGAGGATGGCCACCTGATACATGACCGGCCCGCGCGCAGCCGGATCGTCAAACTTCGGTTCCGCGACTACCAAGGCAGCGCGGAACTGCATGTCGGCGACCGAACATGGACCATCGGGCCGGGACAGGGCGGCCGGTACCGCAAACATGGCTCCGGGTACAACGATCCGGTCGAACACCGTGTGGTCCGCGAGCCAGTCGGGGCCAGCAGGCTCCAGCGCCACCTCGAAACTGACATTGCCGTCAGCCGTCTCGCGCCGAGACCCGAGAATATGCCGAGGAACCTGATTCGCGACGCGTGCACCGCGGCCCGGCCAAAACCGCCGCCGCTGGAAGGGATACCCCGGAACAGCCCTCAGCTGTCGCCTTTCCATCCCGAACAGGGCACGCAAGTCGACGGGCAGTCCCGCACAGTAGGCCGCCGCCGAGGCCTGCGCGAACACGTCGGCGGGTTCCGTATCCCGCCCCGGTCGACGCAAGCTGGCGATCACCGCGGGCGGTCCCTCGCCTCCCCCGGCGACATCCGGGGCTCCTGCCGGCCAAGCCATGGTGATCATGGGGCCGAGCACGGCGTGGGGGCCAACTTCAACGATCGCATCCACGCCGGCCGCCGCCAACGTCCGGATGCACGCCTCGAATTGGACCGTGCCGCGGGCCTGCCGACGCCAGTAGGCCTGATCCAACGCCTCCGAAGGTTGGAGGGTCCGGCCCGTGACATTGCTCACAAAGGGCAGCTCGGGGGTTCGGATCCTCAGTGCGGCCGCCGCGTGCCCCAGTCGATCCAGGATCGGATCCACCAGGGGACTGTGGTAGCCGGCACTCGAACCAAGACGCCTCACTCGAACTCCGCGCTCGCGGAACGCACGCTCGACTGCGTCGACGGCCGCGACGGCACCGCTAATCACCTGATGCGTCGCGTTGTGGGCCGCGATTGTCAAGGCTGCCGCATGGGCCTCCCGGCCTGCATCCGCCACCGCCGCTTCCACTGCGGACCGCGGCGCAAAAATCGCGGACATGGCTCCGGCTTCTGGCAACTCCGACATCAGCTTGCCGCGCGCCGCCGCGAAGCCGAGGGCATCCTGCCAGCCCATCGCACCGGCCGCGGTTGCCGCCGCAATCTCGCCCAGGCTGTGACCAACCACAATGGCAGGCCGAACACCAAGACTGGCCCACAGCTCCGTCAACGCATGCTCCAGCGCGAAAATCGCCGGCTGTGTCCAGGAGGGATCATCCAAAAGGCCCTCGGTCCCGGCTTGGCCGAACATGACATTCAGCAACGTCCAATCTCCGGGAGTGCGAGCCTGCATCCATGCATTGCACCGGTCCAGGGCAGCCCGGAACACGGGCTCCGTTGCGTAGAGGTATCGTCCCATGCCCGGCCACTGACTGGCCTGGCCCGTGAAGGCGAAGGCCACGGTACGCGGTCGGGCTGCCTGAACATCCCCCGCGGAGAGCGATTTCAGTTGCGTCCGCAGTGTCTCGGCATCGTGAAAGACCAGTGCGGCCCGGAACGGAAAGCTGGTCCGGCCGACACTGGCGGACCATGCAACGTCCGCCAGTCTCTCCATCGTCGGTTCATCACGAATGCCTCTGTCCGCATCCTGATCTTCGAGCCGCGTCGCGTAGCGGCGGGCCAGATCAACGACGGCTTGGCTGGACTTGCCGGACAGGGGCAGCACGCGCCGCGTGCGCGCCCCCGGAGGCCCACCCCGGCCCTCATCGGTACCGGCCGCAGTCGGTACGGCGCGCGCGGGCCCGGCAGATGTACGGACCGTGTAGACAAGCGACCGGCCAGCGGCGGGAGCAGTCCGATGGGCCGACAGGACCACATGTGCGTTCGTGCCCGACCAGCCGAAAGAGTTGATCCCGGCCATGGCCGGTGCGCCCAACGGGACCTCCGGCCAGGATGTGGCGCGGGTCGGCACGACGATGGGCAGTGCGTCCCATGCCACCGCCGGATTCGGATCCTGGAAATGCAGGTGCGGGGGGATGGTGCCGGCCTGCAGCGCGAGGGCGGTCTTGATGACCGCGGCAACACCGGCTGCGGGTTCCAAGTGTCCAAAGTTGGTCTTGACGGAGCCGATGTAGAACGGATTGTTCCGGCTCCGTCCGCTCCCGTACACCGCCGCCGCGGCCTGGAGCTCGACGGGGTCGCCAACCTTGGTGCCGGTGCCGTGGGCTTCGACATACTGCACATCCAGGGGCCCTATGCCGGCGCGCGCCAGAGCGGCCTCAATGACCTGCCGCTGGGCCGCGCCGTTCGGCACCGTGAGCCCTTGGGTCGTACCGTCCTGATTCACGGCGCTGCCCCGAACCAGCGCCCAGATGCGACTCCCGTCGGCTTCCGCATCCGACAGGCGCTTCAACACCACAACGCCGCACCCTTCGCCGCGCACATAGCCGTTGGCGGAGGCATCGAACGCCTTGCACACCCCATCCGGGGACAGCATGCCTGCCCGCGCCCGCCATTGGGTCAGGCGACCGGAGAAGACCGCCTGGACGCCGGCCACCAGGGCTAGATCCGCCTCCCCGCGCTCGAGCGCGATCACCGCCTGATGCAATGCCACCAGCGAAGACGAACAGGCCGTGTCCACGGCAAGCGCAGGCCCCTCGAACCCCAGGACGTAGGAGACGCGCCCGACCGCCGTGTTCAGCGACGTACCGCTGGCGGCATAGAGGCTGGCGGCAGGTTCCGACAGCGCGGCATCTTCCCAAATCAACTCCCGGTAGTCGTTGTTGCTAACCCCGCCATAGACGGCCGTGCGGGTGCCGCGCAGGGATTCGGGGTCCAGGCCCGCATCCTCCAGGGCGTGCCAGGTCGTCTCCAACATCATGCGCTGCTGGGGATCGACGAACTGCGCCTCGACCGGCGAGATTCTGAAGAACTCCGCGTCGAACTGATCAATGCCGTCCACGAAAGCAAGGTGCCGGCACGCGGGCAGTTCGGGGTCGCCGTGCGGGAAGAGAATGTCGAATCGTTCGTGTGGCCTGTCGGCATCCAGATCGGACACGGCATGGATGCCGTCGTCCAACAGACGCGCAAAGGCAGCAAGGCCGTTGGCTCCCGGGAACTTGCAAGCCATACCCACAATCGCAACGGGCGCGGCCGGGCGCGGCCGGCGGGGACGCTCCGACTGGGTTTGCTCCCGGTGCCTGGAGGAAGGCATCGCCGGCTTGGCCGAAGCGGGCAAGTCAGACAAGATTCCGCTTACGGAGAAAAGCGATCGCGGCAGCCCTGCACACATCGGGCTGCTCCAGCTGGAGAAAATGAGTCGTTTCCGGCAGGAAGTCGTAGTCGACGGTCACGATGTCACCGAAGTCGGCGGCAGGCAGGTAGGCAAAGGGCAACGTGGGGTCGGCGCCAATCACCTTGATGGGACAGTCCAGTGTCTGGAAATTCACCATGACAGCCAACACTCCCGCATAGGCCGTGATTTGCGCTTCGTATTCGGGCGGGCACCTCAATTCGTAGCCGACGCCGTCCGCCGCTGGCCGCAGCGTTGTCTGCGCGATTAGTTCGTGGCCGCCACACACCACGCGCCCATACGTGGGAAAGTATTGGAGCACCTCGACATACTCCCCAACCGAGGCAAACCGGCGGGTGCGGCCGCGAATGCGGCGTACCAACTTCGCAATCGTTTCCTCAAAGGCCTGGTGAGAGGGCCTGAACCGACTCGTAATCGGGGGATCGAACAGCACCAGACCGACGTAATGGGTGGCAAGTTCGCCCGACAGGAGCGGGGCGAAGGAGGAAACCGAGTGGTACAAGCCGATCACGGGCTTGGCGCCCCACCGGCGTGCAACTTCATCCAGTACTGCGTCGTGATCGCGCACAAAGGACAAGACGTTGTGATCGCGCAGAGAGCCCAAATCATTCCAACCGTGATTACGCAGGTCAAACACAATCACGTCGAACTCGTCGAGCAGCAGGGACCAGAAGGGGAAGTAGGTGTCGATGGCCAGACCGTTGCCATGGCCAAGCACCACCCTGGGTCCCTGGGAGTTGCCGTGCCGCCGGACATGGATCACGGTGTTTCCGGCCGAAGTCACCTGCATCACCGAAAGGGGTTTCGGCAGTGCAAACACATCGCCCATGCTCCCCAACGAGTGCGAACACGGAGACCATACGGTCGTCCCATTCGATGACTGCGCTTCGATCCCGGACGGCGGATCCGTCATTGTCGTTCCAGTGAGTCGGGATTCCCGCTCCGGCCGTCCGCATGCCTGCATCGGAATCTTCCGCGGTGGACGCGCAGCGGAAGGTGCTCCGTTTCGTCGACGGCCACTGCGGCCGAGAAGGTCCGGCCACCGAAGGATGCCAAGTGCCAACTGGCGGTCGGCTGGTGGGGAAATCGGAACACGCCTTCGGCCTCGCCCCTTCGCAGGGCAGGAGGCAGGTCGAACTTCGACGTATCCATGGCAAACCCCAGGCCGACACCTTTGATCAGCGCTTCCTTAAGGGTCCAGTATCGGTAGAACCGCAGACGCCACCGAATATCGTCCCGAGCCTCCCGGAAATCGGCGCGTTCACGGATCCCGAAAACGGAGAGCAGACAGGGAGGCAGCTCGAACGTCTCGTCGTGTGTCTCGATGTCGACCCCGACGCGCCCCCGCGGCGCGATGGCGATCAGCCCGTGGCCGTCACTGTGACTAACATTGAAACTCACGGGCGCGGCACGGTCTCGCACGAGTGCGTACGGCTTGCCGTGTGCTTCGGCCTGGAAGGTTAGATCACCGTTTTCGCAATCAAGCCGGGAGCACAGCAGGACGCGCAACGCGGCCCGGCACAGCATGAATTCCCGGGCGGAGGCCGACCGCGAGAACCGGCTGGCCCGATCACGTTCCCCATCATCCAGATGCTTGGCGGCCACCTGTTCGCGGCGACGGTCCGGGGAAAGATCGACATGGATCAACGCGACCGAGCCGCGCCTTGGCATTGCGGTCCACCAAGTGTCCGCCTGGCGGCCGGGTCGTGCGGACGATGCCGGCCGTTTCACTTCAGATCACAGGTGCCAAGAGATGCCACGGCAATCCGGCATGCAGATTGGTTACCCGCTCCCACCCTCAACCGTTTGGATCAATCCGCGCAGCGTGGTGATCTGGGTGAATTCCTCAATGGGCATGTCAATGCCAAACTCTTCGTTCACCAACTTGTGAAAACGCATGATGACCATGGACGACACCCCTGATTCAGAAACGTCGGCGTCCAGATCAACCTTGGCACCTTCCGCAACCAGGTTCTCCTCAATAAGCTTCACCATGCGGTCATGCACACTTTCCATGAAAGATCTCCTCTGACAATCCTCAGGTTGTCCCACAGTCGGGGATGTCAATATGATATCAGTCCCGGCCAAGTTGTGACTTTTTCAGCACTACTCAGGGCGATTGCATCTGGCACTGTTTCAATTTCGTTGATATTGGTTGCCGGCCGCACAGACGACGAGGGATCCCTACAGTGGTGTTGTCATGACAACCAAAGAGGCCCCCTCGTCATGGATTACATCCCCACCCCCGCCGCCCCCGAGCGCCAACGGGCCCTGCCCAACACCCCGTCTGCCTGCCCCTCTGCGGGGCCTGCGCCTGGCACCGCAACGGCACCCATCCCCGCCACCTGGTCGTCCTGGGGCGGCTGCACATCCAGCGTTGGCAGTGCAAGACCTGCCACGGCGGAGGCGAGGCACGGCCGTCGGGCGTGACCGCCCGCCAGCGGCTGTGGCATCTCGTGTTCCGCGGGAACGATCGGGGGCGCTCAACTTCGTGGGCCTGATGGCCCCGCGCCATGACCTGAAGCGGCAGCGGGAACCATGCTTGTACGGAGGGTGCCCATGACGACCGGCAACCAATATCAACGAGAATGAAACAGTGCCCCTGGAGTCGGGTTACAGCACCAAGCCGCCGTCGTGTATATTGCAAGCCACTATCTTTGTGCAATCCTCAGGGAGCCACCATGACCATCCCTTCCAACCCTGCCCGCGCCCGTCGCATTGCCTTGTGGGCCGCCCTGTCGGTCCTGCTGGGCCTCGGCATCCTGTTCGGGTCAAGCCAAGCGGCATACGCCCACTACTGCGACGACCAGTACAGCATGGAGATGAACCGCGCCGGTTGCTGGTGGCGCTACTGGAACAGCCAGCCGATCGTTCAGGAGCAGGAGCTTGCGACCACGGCGGCCGAAACGGCGGCCTGTGGTCAGTGGCACCGCGTCAATGACAACGAGTTGTACCTGGAGCAGATCACCGCCTGGTACGGCTTGGATCTGGAGGCGGTGGCGACCCTCAACGGGCGAGCCCCCCTGGCACCCCTGACTCCCGGCCATGACGTCTGCCTGGCCTCGATCGGCGAGATGCACGTGGAGGCCATGGGCATGGTGGACGTCTCCGATCACATGTACCCGGCCGTCAAGCGCCTCTCGAACCTGCGGGCCGGGCCGGGCACGGAGTTCGCCCGGGTGGGCCAGCTGGCATTGGGCACGCCGGTGCAGCCGGTCGCACACAACGGCGACGGAACCTGGCTGCAGCTGGCATCGGGAAATTGGATCTGGGCACCCCTGGTGAATCACATCCCGTCGGGCCTGCCGGACGCGGATGCCATGGCCCCGATGCAACCCGCTGAGAAGGACATGATGGAATCGGACATGATGGAATCGGACATGTAGAAGCTGGTGCCTACCGAGTAGTGCGTCCGAGTTCCCGCCGCCACGGCGGGAGGGTCGGCAACGACACCAACTTTGAACTCGCGGGCCGGGCGAAACCCGCCAGCCCCCACGGCGAGTACTGCGAGCATCAATCCCGGCGCTCCTCCTCTTGGGTGCCTATGTCCAAGAGGAGGAGCGCCCAAACAAAACAACCACACCGTCGTCCGGGAACGGTGTGCGGAAGTTGATATCGTCCCGGAAACGATGCTCGGTTCGCGCTCTGCACGGGCACGGATTCCGAACACCCCAAACTGCCGTCAACACCTTTGAGTGCGTACCCCCTGGCGGGAGCATCCTGTGCTTCCCGGAACCGTCTGCACAGTGGGAAACGGAAGGCTCGCCTGGGGATGCCGATACCCAACGGCGGCGGGTTCCCTTGCGGGCCATTTGGCGAGCCATCTGGTGCATGAAGTTGCACACGTCGGCCTCCGTCGGAAAGCCCCGCGCCAGACGTGCGCGGTTTTAAGCGCCCAAACCCGCCTTCCAGCCGGTGGGTGCTGGCAGATATGTCCAGGCATCCCCGATAGCGCACCCGGTTGCGCCACCGTTCCGTCAGGTGCCGGAGCCGTTTCTGCACCTCGGGCACCAGTTGCCTGCGGCCCTGCCTCACTGTCTCCCAGAGGTCCACCAGAACCGGACTGGCCGCCGGCGAGTTCGTCGTCGGTCGTGACGGCAACGCGCGTGACCAAGTCGCCAAACCAGTTCTGCCCGTCAAAACCCGCCCCCGACAAACGCCGGGCCCGCGGCTCGCCGGGCAGTCCCAGGAGGCAGGCCGTGCCCCAGCGATCTTGGGTCCGGAGCCGTTCGTGCGGCGGCCCGAGGGATTATATCCCTCGGGCCGCCGCACGAACTACAGGTGGCGCACCATCGCGTCCAATCGATTCAGTCGTCCACCACATAGGTGCCGGTTGCCGCGTCTTGTACTTCATAGTCATAGGAGAAGTTCAGATGATCAGATCTCACGGGTTTCGGAATCCATCTGCACATGGCCGGATATCCCTGCTGCTGGTCTGCATCCTGGCGATAACCGCCTTGGCGGCCTGCGTTGCGGCGCCGCCCGCGGCGGCACCGGAGGCCATGCCGGAAGAAGAGGCGGCCCCCGACAACGTAACGGTCTTCGGCGAAACGCTGCCCGACGACGCGCTGCCCTACAGCCAGCAGGTCTACCGCCTGGCCTGCAGCAACACGGCCACCCAGGTAACCTTCGACTTCGCAGTCTCGGTCTACCAGCGGATCTGCAGTTCGGACCAGTTCGGCGACGCACTCGTAACGCTGGACAAGGACTTCAACGTCCGGCCCCTGGCCGCCGACAGCTGGGAACCCACCGAGGACGGCCTGACCTGGCACATCAAGATTAGGGAAGGCCAGCAGTGGAGCGACGGCGTGCCGCTGACCGCGCACGACTACGTCGCCACCTACCAACTGTCCGCCAACCCGGAAACCGGCTGGGACTTCTCCTGGTTCTATGGCTTCCTGGGGCCGGGCGGCATCAAGAACTGGAACCAGGTCATCGCCGGCGAACTACCACCCGAGGAACTGGGCGTGGTGGCCGTCGACGACTACACCCTGGCCATCACCACCGAGGACCTGTTCCCGCCCCTGCCCGGCGTGCTCAAGTTCTCGTGGCCGATTGCCGCCCATGCGGTGGCCGAGCACGGACCCTACTACAACAATTCCCCCGAGACGTCGGTGTCCTCAGGCCCCTTCATGCTTGAGTCCTACGACCCCGGCAACGAACTGGTCCTGGTCGCCAATCCCATGTACAAGGGCCTGCGTCCACCGCGCATCGCACGCATCGAACACGTCTACATGGCTCCGGGCACCGAGTTCCTGGCCTTCCAGGCCGGTGAAATCGACAACATCGGCTACGAGGTGCTGTCCCCCGCCGACTTCGACCTGGTCCTCAACGATCCGGTCATGAGCCAGAACTACCTGCGGCACTTTGGCGACTTCCGCACCGACTACCTGCTCTGGGACACCTTCAACCCGCCCTTCGACAGCCTCGACGTGCGCAAGGCCTTCGCCAAGGCCATCAACCGCGAACCGCTCGTGGAGAACGTCTTCGGCTCCATCAAGGCCATGCCGGCCCGCAGCATGCTGATGCCCGGCTATCCGGCCTCCGACACCGAAGGACTCCTGGACCACTACCAGGCCTACGACTGTCCGGCGGCACAGGAACACTTGGCCAATGCCGGCTACCCAGGTGGCGAGGGCTTCCCCAAGCAGGAGATGTGGCTGCGCAACGAGGGTCCGGCCATGGCGGCCGTCTTCCAGGCCGTGGCCGCTTCCATCTCGGAATGTCTTAACGTGGACATCGAGGTCTCGAACAAGGACGGCAAGGTCTACATGGACGCCCTCAACGCCAAACCCACGGAACTGACCCTGGGCGCCGTCTCCTACGGCATGGACTTCCTCGATCCCGCCAACCTGCTGGGCATCTGGGTCTCCACCGGCCGCCACACTTGGCTCAACCCCGAGTTCGACAGCCTGGTCGGCGAAGCCAGCAGCCTGGTCGGCGATCCCGAACGCCGTGATCAAATGTTCCGGGACGCCCAGGAAATCCTGGTGGACGACGCCGGCGGGGCCTTCATCGCCCACCGCTGGCAGGGCAACCTGGTCCAGCCCTGGATTCAGGGCGAAGCCTTCCGCGAACCCGATTCCCAAGGCATCGCCGGCTTCCACTGGGGCGACGACACCGCCATCTCCGACCTCTACATCTCCAACGCCAAGGAGGAATAGCGGGAACCATCCTCCCAACCCCAGGGCCGTCCGGAACCAACGGGATCGATTCAGGTGACCCGGTACGTCACAGGCCGCATCCTGTCACTTCTGTTCGTGATGTGGATCGTGTCGATGGTGACCTTCGCCATGATGCACGCGGTTCCGGGCGGCCCCTTCGATGAAACCAAGGGGCGGCTGCCGCCGGCCGCCCGCGAGAACATCCTGCGCAAGTATGGGCTGGACAAGCCCTACCACGTGCAGTACCTAAATTACATGAAGAACGCGCTGCGGCTGGACTTCGGCATCCCGTTCTCGAACCCGACCTCCACGGTGACGGAGGTCATTTTGAGCCGCTGGCGGGTCACCGCCCAAGTGGGCATTCTGACTGTGCTGTTCGCCTTCGGCGGCGGCATTCTGATGGGGGTGTTTGCCGCCTACCACCAGAACTCGCTCGTGGACAACGCAGTGACCTTCCTGGCCATGCTCGGGGTGGTCATCCCCAGCTTCGTGGTGGCCCTGTGGCTGATCCTCATCTTCGCGGTCCGGCTGGACCTGGTGCCCATGCGGGGATGGAGCGATTCGGGGGAGTGCGTTATCGGCGACGTTGCCTTCTGCTCGGACTGGATCCTGCCCGTGTTTGCCTATTGCATCGGTCCCATGGGGGTCATCGGCCGCTATACCAGGGCCAGCGTCGTGGACGTCATGCGGCAGGACTACACCCGCACGGCACGCGCCAAGGGCGTGTCCGAGCGAATGCTGATGTTCCGTCATGTTCTGCGCAATGCACAGATACCCATGATCACCGCGTTGGCCACCGAAGTGCCGAACCTCATGACCGGCAGCATCTTCATCGAGTCGACCTTCAGCATCAACGGCCTGGGCAAGTACTTCGTCACCAGTGTCTTCAACCGGGACTACCCGATGATTATGGCCCTGTTTCTGCTGATCGCGTTCCTGTGGAGCCTCACCTACCTGCTGAGCGACTTGGCCTATACCTGGGTGGATCCCAGAGTACGCCTGGGTGGCACCCAGGCTGCCTGAGGCCTGCGACCGCCAACCCAACCCCTTGGCCGCGCCTGTATCCCTTCACTGCATGCAGACTGCCGCCGCCACCAAACCGCGGGCCGGGTCGCTGTTCGACCGAACCGCCAAGTCCCATCGCACCCTCTGGCACAACGCCCTGCGCCAGTTCATGCGCAACCGCTTCTCCGTCCTCGGGTTGTGCCTCGTCTCCTTCTTCATCTTCCTGGCGGTTTTTGCCGACCTGCTGGCGCCCCATCCCTACGACAAGGTCTACTTCGACCGCGTGCTGCTGTTCCCGCTTGAGCATGCCGCCCACCCGTTGGGCACCGACGAAGTGGGCCGGGACTATCTGAGTCGCCTGCTGCACGGCGCCCGGACCTCGCTGTTCGTGGGCCTCGCGGTCCAATCCATTGCCGTTGTGATCGGCGTACCCGTGGGCAGCATCGCCGGCTACATGGGCGGCAAGGTGGACTTCGTCTTCACGCGCGTGGTGGACATCATGTCCGCCTTTCCGGGCCTGCTGTTCACAATCCTCATCATTTCGTTGTGGGGCGGTGGCTTGTTCAAGGTGATCGTGGCCCTGAGCATCACCAGCTGGCTGGGCCTGGCCCGGTTGACCAGGGCCCAGTTCCTGCAGCTGCGGGAAAGCGGTTATGTGGAGGCGGCCGTCTGCACAGGGACCCCCGAACCCCGCATCATTGCCCGGCACATCATTCCCAATGCCCTGACCCCCCTGCTCGTGGCCGTAAGCTTCGGCATCCCGGCCGCAATGTACGGAGAGGCGGGCCTGAGCTTTCTGGGCATCGGCATCAACGACCCCCTGCCCAGCTGGGGAAAAATGGTGGGCGTCAGCAACGCCTACGTGCGCGTGTACTGGCACCTGGCCCTGTTTCCCACGATTGCCATCGCCCTGGCCATGCTGGGATTCTCTTTCATGGGGGACGGCCTCCGGGACGCGCTGGATCCTCGTCTAATCGAATAGTTGACAGTCAAACTTTTGTACTACAATTGCTGCGAGAGAGAGGACCCGACTGCAAACCGGGCCCTCGACCGGACACGGTGTAGAGGCACCATGACCAGCACCCCGAAGTCTACAACGCAAGAGCCCCCGACCGTCATGCGGACGCTCCGCGTGCGGCAGTATCCGGGCACCGCGGCCAACGGCCGGTACCAGGAGCAACTGGCGGGTGCCTGCCGGTTCGCCTGGAACCACGTGCTGGCCGGGCACGAGACGGACTACCGCACGTGGAAGGCGGCCGGCAAGCTGGGGGAGGGTCCGGGCGAACCGACCTTCTTCACGCTGGGCACGCGGTTCACGCAGTTGCGGAACGCACCCGGCAACGAATGGCTGCAGGACTACAGCTATGAAATCGTCCGGTACACCTGCAAGTACATGGGCGATGCCTACGCCGCGTTCTTCGACCCGGACCGTCCGGACCACGGGCGTCCCCGGTACAAGGCCAAGCACTACACCAAGCCCGCCTTCACCATCCCGTCCCACGTGCGCATCGAGGACGGCCGTCTGTACATCCCCAAGATGGGCTGGACGCGTCTCGGTCCCATCCACCGGTATGCCAACTGCAAGCCGCTGACCGTTCGCATACGGCAGGAGTCGGAAGGCAAGCAGCCGAAATGGTACGCCTACATCGTGTTCGAGGTGCCGGCCGACCACCCCGATGTGTGCCAACCCGCGGAGTCCGGAGCGGTCGGTGTTGACCGCAACGTGGGGCAGGCCACGGACAGCACCGGAACCCTGCACGCCCTCCCCGACACGACCGTCGAGGACGCGAAGATCAAGCGGTACCAGCGCCGGATGGCCCGACAGCGGAAGGGCTCGAACCGACGCCGCGGGACCGGTGGGAAACTGCGCAAACTCCAGCGCAAGCGCGCCCGACGCCGGGACAACGCCACACACCAAATCAGTCGCAAGGTTGCCGACACCGCCCACACCGTCGTGCTTGAGGACCTGAACACCAAGGCCATGACGAAGAGCGCGAAGGGCACGGTCGAGGATCCCGGCCGGAACGTGAAGCAGAAAGCAGGGCTCAACCGTGCCATCCTGGCATCCGGCTGGGGACAGCTGGAGCGGAAGCTCGAGTACAAGGCCGGCCAGGTGGTGTATGTGGACCCGGCCTACACTTCGCAAGCCTGCAGCCAGTGCGGGCACACCGCCAAGTCAAACCGACCGTCGCAGGCGGTGTTCCGCTGCGGAGCCTGCGGGTTCCAAGCGAACGCCGACCACAATGCGGCGCTCAACATCCTGGTGCGGGCGGGACTTCCGTCCGCACCCGTTCCGGCCCGCGGGACTGGGGCTGCTGCACGGCGAGGAGCGCTTCCTCCCTGGTCGGTCGCAAGGCCGACCACAGGGACTCCCGCGACCCGTGAACCGGATATGCATGGTGTCAACCATCGTATATAAGTCCCAATAGCCAAGGAACGGAACATGCCTCGTCTCCGTCGTGCCGCCGCACCGCACCCGACCATAGCCTGCTGGTTGCTCCTCGGTGTGTTTCTACTGGTCGGGTGTGGTCCCACCGACACTCCCACGGAACTTGCCCCGACCCCCACCATGCCTGTGGCGCAATTCACGCCCGTGGCCGGCCAACTGAATGAAGAGAAGGCATTGGAAGCCCAAAGCCAGATTGAGGCCCAAGAGAGCGAAGACTTCAACGCCGAAGACATCGAAAGCGGCTCACGGGTGTACGCGAACCGATGTGCGGAGTGCCACGGTACGGAACTTGAGGGCACCGACCAGGCAGGAGCCCTGACCGCCCTTGATATGACGCAGGACGACTTCCTGATTTTCCTGCGAACAGGCGGCGATCTGGGCAACAGTCACCAGTTTGGACCTGCCAAGGCCAGCAATGCCGGCATCGAGGACCTGTACGCGTTTCTGGTCACCACCCTCGGAGCCGAATGATTCCTGGGTTCAGATGGGTCGCACGTCCCGACGCGGAGAACAGCAGAGCGGCCCCCCTCTGAAACGCAGCGCGGTCCGGGACCGGGGCGACGACCCGGAACGCAACGCGATCAACCTGCGGCCGCTGGCGAGTCAGCCGCGGGTAGTCCGGCCCACGGTTCCGATCCATTCGGCCAGATGAATCCTGGCCCCGTTCCGGGCGTGGGATTCGTTGGCCGCCAACACGGCGGCCAGACTGTTCATGCCGTCGCGGAACGGCGAGCGTATCCACAAGGGATCGCCGGCGGCGACGGACCGCACGAACGCCTTGCCGAACTCGTACGTCCCTTCCGCCGCATCCCCGGACCACAGTTTGCGGGCCACAACCTCCCTGTCCGGCTCCGTCGTCGGCGGATACGGTCCCTCGTACCGATACGCCGTTACGGTGTCCGGCTGAACCTCGATTTGGCTCTCCGTGCAGAAGATTCGGTGATCGGCCAACAGGTTGTAGACCCGCCGCAACCGGGACAGGACCAGATTTCCCACGGCGCCGTTGGCAAAGCCGAACTGCACACTGTAGGCATACGGATTGTCCGCCTGATCGACGATGTCCTCCTCGGCCCGGGGCACATAGGCCGCCTGCACCCAGTCCACATCGCCACACCAGTAGCGCCACAGATCCAGAGGGTGGATACCGCCCTCCACCACCGTGGTTCCGGACCAGTCCCGGCTGGCAGTCCACACCCGGTTGCGCGGACCGCCGTGGCGGGTCGTGTCTGCATGCTTGGCGTCGTGCCGCTCCAGAGCCGCGTGGAAGGCGTAGGTCGCCAAGACCACGCGTCGGTCCTGCACATACCGGTGTACGGCCTCGTGTCTTGGATCAAAGCGTTGCTGGAACCCGCAGCACGACAGGATGCCGGCCGACTCGATCGCGTCCTGCATCGCCAGCGCCTGCACCGGGTCCAGGCTCATCGGCTTCTCGACCATCAGGTGCAGTCCCGCCCGCGCGGCCCTCACCACTTCGTCCCGATGGAGACTGGGCGGAATCGCGATGAAAAGGGCATCACAGCGGCCGGACTCCAACACCGTGTCGAAGTCGGATGTGCGGAACACGGCATCCGCATCGAAAGCGGGAACAAACCGCGTCAGTTTGGCCGAGTCCAGATTGGCGGGAACGGCATCGCACAGGACGGTCACCTGTGCGTGGCCCTCTCGCTGCAACCGCGCCAGCGCCTTCAAATGCTGCAGCCCTCGCTGGCCCAAACCCACTACTCCGATGCGCACTGCCTTTGCCATCTGCTTCGCCACCCATTGCCTTGATTTTTTGACAGCTTGGTTCCGCACGCCTCCCGGCCGCCGACCCGGCAGTATGGCACGCGGCAGGCAGCCGCTTCCGCCGGTCCGGGGATCCACCCCGACTGGCGGCGCCCCACAGGCCGGGGCCACGGAACAGGCACGCAAACGACGGGCGTGAACACGACATCGACCGATATCAACGGCCCCCGGTCCCTCGACAATGGCTAAATGGTATGGTCACCGCATCACTTGCATATCCATCAAAGGAAACACACGACATGCCCGAGCACATCTCTACCCTGATATCGGCCACGAAAGCCCTGGAGGCACAGAATGCAGCCGGTGCATCTCCGTTGTTCGTGGACTGCCGTTTCGACCTGTACGACTCCGAAGCGGGCCGCCGACAGTATGAACATGCGCACATTCCCGAATCAGTACATGCCGATCTGGACGCGGATCTTTCGGGGCCCGTAGGTGACGGCTCGCGGGGACGCCACCCCTTGCCCACCCCCGAGGCATTCGGCGCCACACTGCGGGATTGGGGCCTTCATCCCGGCCGGTTTGTGATTGCCTACGACGCCGGACCCGGCATGTTTGCCAGCCGTCTGTGGTGGATGCTGCATTGGGTCGGCCACCCGCAGGCCGCCGTACTCGATGGGGGACTGCATGCCTGGCGCCAGGCCGGTGGAACACTTACCGATGCCGTATCGGACGCCGTCGCCGGTACCTTTGAACCCCGTGCCAATCCGGCCATGGTGGTGGATGTGCAATACGTCGAGTCGCTGCTGGACGATGCATCGCGCCTGTTGGTGGACGCACGCGACCACGGCCGCTTCACGGGCGCCAAGTCAGCCTTCGATCCAAGGTCGGGCCACATTCCGGGTGCCGTCAACCATCCCTACCAGTCCAATTTGGACGCAAGCGGAACCATGTTGTCGTCGGAACAGCTGAAGAAACAATTCGCACGGAGTTGCTCCGGCGGAGTCAACTCCGAGACGGTGATGTACTGCGGCTCGGGAGTGAGTGCCTGCCACAACATCCTGGCGGCGGTTCATGCCGGCTTGCCATGGCCCCTTTTGTATCCCGGCTCGTGGAGTGAATGGAGTTCGCATCCGGACCGGCCGATGGCCACGGGCGGGTAACTGCCACCCGCGAGCGCGTGGACCGTGTGGCAGGGAATTCCCGAAATCCAATCCGCACTGTTTCTCCAAGACATTGAAAAACACCGACATGTTGTAAGATGCAACCTAATACAAACCCCGGACTACTCTGTCACTGCAAGGAAGGAATGGAATGAGTACCATTTATGTTTTGTCAAACCCTGCAATGCCCGGAACGGTATTGATTGGGTATTCGCGCAAGGAGAACATCAGCGGCGAAATCGCAGAGCTCTACACTTCCTCTGTGCCGGCGCCGTTCAAGTGCGAACTGGCTGCGAGTGTTGGGAATGCGCGCGAGGTTCTGGATTTGATCCACAGCATTTTTGCCAGTGCACGGATTTCGCCGGATCGGGATTTCTACAAGGTCTCCAGCGAACAGGTGCTGGCCGTGCTCAAGCTGGCAGGCGGCAAGGATGTAACACCGGGCGAGGACGGTACGGTGGCAGCCGCCGCGGCCGAAGCGGCACCGGCACCGGCCAACGGTCGGCGCAGGGCAGCCAACGGTCGGCGCAAGGCGGCCAACGGCAGACGCCGACCGAGGAGAAGTCAGGCCAAATCCGCTTCCGGCCGCAAGCGCCGACGGCGTCGGCCAAACCTCAATTTCGGGCAGTTGGGCATTGGGCCGGGCTCGGTTTTGGTCGGCCGGGATGGAACGGAAGTGATTGTCCACGACGATCGCCAGGTGAACTACCAGGACGAGGTGCTGTTCATTACCCCTGCCACGCGCAGGATGTTGGGCCTGGACGACAACGCCGTGGTTTCGGCAGGCCAATACTGGACCTACAACGGCCGCAAGGTCAGTGAACTGTACGACGAGTTTCACTCTCCTGCCGCTCCCGCCGAATCCGACACGGAATGATCCTTCCATAACAGTGTCATGCATCCGGAATTACGCCGGCGCAGATTGCGCCGGCGTAATTTCCTGGAAGAGTTCCGGGCATCGATCTCGGTGCCCCAGGCAAGTTGACGGGCAACCCGAAATGTTCAGGGATGACTTCTATCCTCGATCGGCACGGCATGCTGGTGGCGCAACGCGATCGCAGGCAGCCGAGTGCCTCGTTTGACATTGTGCAGTTGTTCGGGCGAAGACATCCATGTCAACGCCCCATGGTACAGGCAAAACCGGTCCTTCCATCCAGTCGCACAGGCACAAGTCTTGGCCCTGGCACATTGCCAGCCCCGACAACCAATTCTCCCGAATCGCGCCATTCACTATTTGCCCTTGTGAATGGCACGCCGTGCAATCAATTCAACCAAGCCCGGCCAAAATTGCTTCATTAACACCGCGGCATTGCCGCGCAGGGAAAGAATGCGGCCCCGGCGGCGCAAGGCGATATCCGTCAGCGCAATGTCGGCACAGGCCGCTGCGGTCATCATATGTTCCTCCTGTGCGGGACTGTAGCCCAGGGGTTTGTTGTCGGCCCCCAGGGAATTTTGCCGAATGGTGGTTGCCACCCAATCGGGAAATGTGACGGTGACGCTGACACCGGAGCCGTGAAGTTCCACCCGCAGGGACTCGTGGAAACGGGCGGCCGCAATCTTGCTGGCCGCATAGGGTGCCCGCGTAGGCACCGGAATCCGACCTGTCAGGCTGGCTACCAATCCCAGGCGGCCACGGGTTTCCTTCAGGAAAGGCAGGGCATAACAGGAACAATAGGCACTTCCCAAATAGTTCACATCCATTATGCGCCGCAACAGGCCCAGATCTTCCAGTTCGTCCACGCGCGACCACATGGACAAGCCCGCGTTGTTGATGAGAACATCAATGCGTCCATAGGCACGGTGGGCTTCCTCCATCAAGGCCCGGCATTGCGGCTCCGAGGCAATGTCGGTGGGTACGGCAAGAACCGAGCCGGGAAGATCTGAACAGTCGGCCGTCAAGGCGTCAAGGCGTTCCCGGTTGCGCGCGGCCATGACCACTTGGGCACCGGCGCCGGCCAGGCGCAGGCACATCTGGCGTCCGATGCCCTGCGTCGCACCCGTCAGAACCACGACCTTGTCACAGTAGACTGCCTGGATTTTCCGTTTCAGCATTCCGTTCGGGCCCCGACACCGGGTTCGCTTGGGATCGGAAATCCATTGTATGACGCGAACCGGCTTGCGCAGCCGGTTCGCCTTTCCGGTGATAGAATCGACTCAGCCTGGTGCGTGGGCCACACGCCGCCTTTGCCATTCTGCTTCCCCCGGGCCCGCGTGTGGAAACCCTCAATCCCAAAATCGACCCGGCCATCCTGACTGCGCAAGCCTCCACGCGCAGCGACGATGTGCCCGTGATCGTCATGTTTGGCGACCGGGACCAGCTGCAGGCCTTCCACCGCCAGGGAACCCGCAGCCGATCCGGGCTGTCTGCCGGCCATCTGGGCACCGTGCTGCCCTGGTCCGCCACCCGCATGCGCCGGACCGAGGTCCATACACTGGCCGCCAACGACACGGTGCGCTCCATCTGGTACGACGCCCTGTGCACCACATGCCTGGATCGCGCCGGGCTGGAACTGGGCGCGCCGCGCATCTGGGAGGATTGGGGGCTCTACGGCTCGGGCACGGTCGTCGGCATTGCCGACACCGGACTGGACCAAACACATCCGGACTTCGAGGGCCGGGTGGCGGGGGTCCGGGACTTCACGCCGCGCCCGGCGCAGGGCGATCCCGACGGCCACGGCACCCATGTCAGCTCCCTCGCCGCAGGCTCGGGCGCCGCCAGCAACCACCGCTATGTCGGGGTGGCCCCGCGCGCCGACATTCTCTCTGCCAGGGTCCTCAACTTCGGCGGCGCCGGGCGCATGAGCAGAGTCATGGCCGGGCTTGAGTGGCTGGTGGACAGCGGTGCCCAGGTGCTGAACCTTTCCGTGGGTACCAACATCAACATGGTCGGCGAAGATCCGCTCAGCGCACTCTGCAACAAGCTGAGTGATCAGGGCACGGTGATCGTGGCCGCCGCCGGCAATTCGGGTCCCAGGCCCCAGTCCATCGGCAGTCCCGGCAGTGCCGCCCGCGTGATTACGGTCGGAGCCACGGACGGCATGGGCATGGTGGCTTCGTTCAGCAGCCGGGGCCCCACCCAGCAGGGGCTGCTCAAGCCGGACCTGCTGGCGCCGGGCTACAACATTGTCGGTGCCAGGGCCGCCGACAGCCAGCTTGGCGACGTGGTAGACCGGAACCACACAATCATGAGTGGAACCAGCATGGCGGCGCCCCTGGTGTCGGGCCTCGTCCTCCTGATGAGGGAACGACAGCCGGAGTTAACCCCGGCCGAGATCAAGGCCCTCCTGCAGCTGAATTGCCGGTCGTTCAATCTTCCTGTCACAATCCAGGGTGCCGGCCAATTGGACGGGTGGGCCGCCGTCCACTCCCTGATGCCGGAGCCACTGCCCGGGGCGGAACCCGTGCCGGCCCGGCCGGACGAGGAAACGGGCTCCCCCGCGGAGGTGCCGGACCGGCGCGAACCACAGGGCTGTCTGGGTGCGCGCGTGGCCAGGCTGTTCCAGTGGCTCAGGCCCATAGCCTGAAGTCCGTCCGGCAGCGTCTACTGCCAGGTGAACCGACGCTCTTCGCTGGTCAGGCTGGCCGATTCCAACTCCCTGGGGGCTCCGGGAATGGTCGGAGCCACCACACGCACGACCGTCACATGCCAGAAGTATTCCCGGCTGCCGCCCTCCACGGGAGCCATGTCGGTCTCCATCCAATGGCTCGTGGCCTTGGTCCAAATCGTGGGTGGATCATCCCCCTGGTTGGTCCAGATGCGCAGGACATACCATTCATTGGGCGCCAGAATGTCAACCGGCAGCCACCGGAAATTCACCGGATCCTGGCGTGCCACCAGGGCGGCATTGCCGGGATGAAGTAGTTTGGGTGCGGCATAGATGGCATTGGTCACCCGCGGAGCCAGATCGCTGGAGGCCTCCACGTCTTCCGAAAACAACGGCACGGGTACCTGCAGGACATCATCCTTGTAGAGAACGGACGAAGGGGTCAGGCTGTTGGCATCGAAGATCTCTTCGGGCGAGGCCCCAAACCTGTAGGCGATGCTGATGACACTGTCCCCGGGCTGCACCGTGTACGTGAAGTACCCGGTCCGGGGGGTCCCGCTCTCGGGCGTGGGTGTGGGCGGGTTTTCGAACTGACCCGGAATCACCAACTGGTCGCCGGAGTGGATTATGGTCGAGGTCATTTCGTTCCCCACCATCAGCTCGTCCACCGTGATCCCGTACAGGGTTGCAATGTACTGCAGAACCTCGCCGGACTGCACCGTATGGATAACGGGGGTTGGCACCCAGGGCGTGGGAGTTGGCGGCCGGGGTGTCGGGGTTCGCGTCGGCTCCGGCGTGTAGGTGGGCGGCGGCAGGGTGGGCGGCAGCACCACAACCTCCGGAGCGGACTCGCCGGGGCCGGGGCCGTTCCGACCGGCAAACTGCCAGACCAATACGCCCAGCAGCACGACAACAATCATCCAAATCGGGCTGATCCTTTGGCCGAGCCTGCGCCGGGGCGGCCTAATGCGAACTTCGCGGCCGCACATGAAGCAGGTCTTGGCCTGCTGCGCCACGCGTGTGCCACAGTGTGGGCACCGCCGTTGTTCTAGCCAGGGTGCTTCCTGGAACCGATCCGCCATGCAGGCAATAGTACGCCGAACGGCGTCAAGAGTCCGGCACGTTCGCCTTGACCGGGTTCGCGTCCCGGATTTGTATTGGCGATGGCCCGTGCACGGGCCATCGCCGCTTAGTTCTCAACCTGGGACAGAAGCAGGGCCATCAGGTGGCCGATCTCCTCATCCGACAGGGCATCCGCAAAGTTGTCGGGCATCACCCCGCTGTCGAACCGTCTGACCACAAAGCTGTTGGGGCTGGTGATGCTGTTGTAGAGGTAAAGGGCCGGGCCTTCATCGTCCACCCTGCCCACGGCCGTGTTGCCGATGTCGTACCAGCTGGGGCCGGACAGCACCTCGTCCTCCACCAGGCTGTGGCAGCCGGCGCAGCCCTGGAGTTCGGAGATCCGCATCCCTTCCTCGATGTCGCCGGCCTCGATGGCCGCCACGATTTCGGCCGGTACATCCGCCATCACCTGGTCGCGGGTCAACTCGGCCAGCTTGGGAACCTCCTTGACGATCAGGACAATCCCGGCTTCGGTGATGGCCACCATGTTGGGCGAGATCAGCTGGGCGGTCGGATTGGGCGCGCAGGCAGCCAGAAGTGCTGCCGCAACCAACACCCAAAAACCCAACCGAATGGAGCGCGACGGACGGTTGTTCACGGACTGGAGAAACTGTTGATTCAGGTCCCGGACAGGGTATGTTGCCAGCGCGGGGCAGTGTAGCACAGCGAGCGCGATCCGGTTCCCAACCATCCTGCGCGCGCAGGGCCACCGACCCGCTCCAACACCGGAGATTCGGCTTCAGTGTGCACCGGATCGCGACTGCCTGGCCAGGTACATGGCGATGGCAACGGCACTGGCTGCATTGAAGCTCTCGACTTGACCGTGCATGGTCAGCCGCAGGAGAAAGTCGCAGCCATCCCTTGCCAGACGGGACAATCCTGCACCTTCACTGCCCACCACCAGGGCCAAGGATCGGTCCAGATCGAATTGCCCGATGGGAACCGCATCGCCGGCACTCCCTTCCAGGCCTCCCAACCAGACGCCTGCGTCCCTGAGCCGGTCCATGGCCTGCCTCACATTCGCCACCTGCACCACCGGCAGGTGCTCCATGGCGCCGGCACTGGCATGGCTCACGGCCGGCGACAGGGGCGCGGCCCGGCGCCGGGCACAGATGGCACCATGGGCGCCACAGGCGTCGCAGATGCGCAGCATGGCCCCTACGTTTTGGGGATCCTGAACATGATCCAGGATTAGCAGCAAGGGTGGTTCCCCCTTGTCCGCGGCCCCTGTCAGAACTTCCTCCAGGGTCGACGAGCGCCAAGGAGCGACCTCCAGGGCCATCCCCTGATGGCGCACCCCTGCTTCCTGCAATCCGCGAAACACGCCACTGGGAGTGGTTCTGACCTCCACCCCCCGCGCCCGGGCCAGATCCGTCAACCGGTGCGGTGGCCGGCCGCGGCCCTGGGACTTCAGCAGCCAGAGGACGCGACAGGCGCGCCGTCCCGCGCGCAGTGCCTCCCGTACCGCATGGAACCCGTACAGCAATTCCGGTTTCATGCCCGGTTGCGCTGCCAGATGGTGCCCCGCGGCCCATCCTCCAACTGAATGCCCAATTCGCCCAGCCGATCCCGCAGGCGGTCGGCCAGTTCGAACTGCCGCGCAACCCGCAGCTCCGAGCGGGTCTCGATCAGGAGCTCGATCAGGGGTTCCGCCAAGCCGGAAGCCTCTTCGTCCGGCTCCGTCGTCCCTTCCAGCGTGAAGCCCAGTACACCCATCAATTCCCGCACGGTGTCCTGGGCGACGTCCATGAACAGTCCGCCCACGTCGGCCGCCTGGGCCGTGTTGACGGCCCGCACCAGATCGAAGATCGAGGCGAGGGCCGCGCTGGTGTTGAAATCGTCATCCATGTGGGCACGGAAGTCGGCCCGCGCCCGTTCGGTCGCCTGCCGCAGGGCATCCACCTCCGGTCCCACGGTGGTCCGGCCCTGGGCGACGCGCAACCCCTGGCGCATGCGGCGCAAACCCCGCTCTGCCGCTGCCACGATGTCGTCTGCGAACTGCACGGGTTTGCGGTAGTGGCCCTGGAACACCACCATGCGCAGGGCATCCGGGGAGTGATCCTCCAAGAACTCGGCGATCGTGATCAGATTGCCCAGCGACTTGCTCATTTTGGTTCCCGACAGTTGCATCATGCCGTTGTGCAGCCAGTAGTTGGCAAACGGCTGGCCGGTCAGGGACTCGCTCTGGGCAATCTCGTTTTCGTGATGGGGGAACACCAAGTCGTTGCCCCCGCCGTGAATATCGATTGTGTCGCCCAGATGGTGGCGGCACATGGACGTGCACTCGATGTGCCAGCCGGGTCGGCCGTGGCCCCACGGACTCTCCCAGAACGGTTCGCCGGGCTGCGCCGCTTTCCACAGGGCGAAGTCGGCCGGATCCTCCTTGTCCAGATCCTCCTCAACCCGCGTGCCGGCCCGCGCGTCTTCCAGCCGCCGTTGGCTCAGCTTGCCGTAGTCCTCGTCCTGCAGGACCCGAAAATACACGCTGCCATTCAGCTCGTACGCGTAACCGGCCTCATCCAGTTCGTTGATATCCGAGATGATGTTGGGCATTTCCGTGGTGACCCGGGTGTATTCCGTTGCCTCCTTGACATTCAGATCCCTGAGGTGCTCCAGATAGCGGTTGGTGTAGTGCTCGGCCAGTTCGAACGGGTCCTGTTCGGTCTCGCGGGCACGGTCGATGATTTTGTCGTCGACATCGGTGAAATTGGTCACGTAGGTGACCTCGTATTCCAGGTACTCGAGGTAGCGCCGAATCATGTCGAAGACGATCGCGCTCATGGCGTGGCCGATGTGGGCGTCGGCATAGACCGTGGGGCCACAGACATACATGCGCACGCACCCCTCCTCCAGCGGCTGGAACGGCTGGATTTCGCGGCCGAGGGAATTGAATACGCGCAACGCCATGGTCAGTCCTTCGCACTCCGGTTGAGGATGGTCGTCCGCCCCCTTGTCGCGGCGGAGCCGTCAAAATGGTAACAAACGGGACTTGCATATACCCGAGTGGACAGTCGCAAAGCCGGTCCGCGGCCCCGCAGGGCGATTGCATCCAAATTGGGTGTGCTGACGGGGCAGGTTGCCATGTGGCTGCAATGGACGGTTCCGGATTCAACCTGCGGAGAACCCCTCATGGACAGCCCGATGCCCCCGTCCCCGGTCGATTCCGAACGCCGCGGCGGCGACCGGATCACGACCGACATCCCTTTCTTTATGGCCAGCCTGCCCCCCAAGGCCAACCCCCTGCTGCAAGCGGTGCACCGGCACTGGCGGGCCCCCTCCCAACATAACCGAATGCCGGCGGGCAGGCGGGCCGATGCCGTCCCGGTGTGGAAAGCGGTGACGATTCCCCTTGCGGCCGGGCCTCTGCTTGCTATGCTGACGTTCCGCCGCCACCACAATGCAGACAGGTCCCATGGAGCAGGTACAGACATTTACGGAACGCGTCCTGGCCAACGTGCGCAAGGTCATCGTTGGCAAGGACGAACAAATCCGCCTCACGATCCTGGCGCTGCTGTGCGAAGGCCACGTGCTGATTGAGGACGTGCCCGGCGTGGGCAAGACCATGCTGGCCCGTTCCATTGCCCGCAGCATCGGCTGTTCCTTCAGCCGCGTCCAGTTCACGCCCGACATGCTGCCCAGCGACGTGACCGGCGTCAGCATCTTCAACCAGAAGAACCTGGAGTTCGAGTTCCGGCCCGGACCCGTCATGGCCCAGATTGTGCTCACCGACGAGATCAACAGGGCCACGCCCAAGACCCAGTCCGCCCTGCTGGAGGCCATGGAGGAAGGGCAGATCACCGTGGACACCCGCACCTACGACCTGCCGCGGCCCTTCACCGTCCTGGCCACGCAAAATCCGATTGAGTACGAAGGGACGTTTCCCCTGCCGGAGGCCCAGGTGGACAGATTCATGCTGCGCATTCAGCTGGGATACCCGGTCAAGCGGCAGGAGATGGAAATCATGGTCCTGCAGCAGGAAGCCCACCCCATCGATTCCCTTGAGCAGGTGGCAACCCTGGAGGAACTGCTGACAGCCCAGAGAGCCCTCACCGACGTCTACGTCAACGATCTGGTGCGCGCCTATGTAGTGGACATCGTGCGGGCCACCCGCGAACATCCCGACATCTACCTGGGAGCCAGCCCCCGCGGCAGCCTGGCCCTGTTCAAGACCGCGCGCGCCTGGGCCGCGCTGGAGGGCCGGGACTTCGTAACCCCGGACGACATCAAGACACTGGCCGGTCCCGTGCTGGCCCATCGCCTGATCGCCAGCCCCTCGGCCCGCATCCGAGGCGTGGACGCCGCCTCCATTGTCAGCGAAATCCTGGGCACCACCGCCGTGCCCGGCGCCGATGCCGCCGTGGCCTGACCGGGCCTGCACAGGGAACAGTTACTTGAACAGGCGTCTTGCACTCCTAATCGGGAGCATCGGCCTTTTCTGGGTGCTGGCGTTCAATGCCGGCGACCCGTTCTTCTCCAATCTGGCGTATCTGGGCACGGGCGGCCTGATCCTGAGTTGGCTGTGGTCGCGCACCGTGCTGGCCGGCATCGAGCTCCGGCGCTTTCCATCTGCGGGTACGAGCCAGGTCGGGCAGCGCATCGATGAGGTGTTCGAGCTCCGCAATCACGGCCGCATGCCCAAAATGTGGCTGGAACTGACGGACTACTCGACCCTGCCCCACCACGAATCCAGCCGGGTGGTGGCCAACCTGCGGCGCGGCGGCCGGCGGCGCTGGCAGATTCGCACCCAGTGCCGGGTGCGGGGCCGCTTCATGCTGGGCCCCATGCGCGTGCGGAGCAGCGATCCCCTGGGGCTGTTCATGCGGGAACTGCATCTTCCCGCCCGGACCGGCATCACGGTCTTTCCGGTCGCCGTCGATTTGCCCCACTTCACGCCGGTGGTCTCGGACCTTTCGGGCGATGAACGCATCAGGCTGCGCACGCCGGTGGTTACCACCAACGCCTCGAGCGTGCGGGACTACACGCCGGGGGACGGTCAGAATCGCATCCACTGGCTTTCCTCGGCCCGGCGCAACCGGCTGATTGTCAAGGAGTTCGAGCTCGACCCCTCCGCCCATGTGCAGCTGTTTCTGGATTTGGCTGCCGGCCCCGAGGTGTCGCTGCCAACCCCTCCGCCCGCGACGGGACCGGCGGCGTTCGGCGGCTGGGTCCGGCAGTCCCGGGCCGATGCGACCTGGTTGCCCCCCAGCACCACCGAGTACTCAATCGCCGCCAGCGCCAGCGTGGTCCGCCATTTTCTGCGGGGCGGCCGTGCCGTCGGCCTGACGGCCTACGGACAGGTGCGCATCACCATTCCGCCCGATCGGGGAGGGCGCCAGGAACGCAAGCTGCTGGAGTCGCTGGCCGTGCTGGAAGCGGAAGGCGGCGTGTCGATGGCCGAGTTCATACTCAACGACGGACTGCACCTGTCGCGTCACGAGACCCTGATGGTGGTAACCGCCGACCCCGACCCGCTGTGGGTCCAGGCCCTGCGGGAACTTCGCATGCGCGGGGTGGGCAGCCTGGCCCTGGTTGTCGACTGCCAAACTTTCGACCCGGCCCGTTCGATGCAGGCCGCGTTTGCCGAACTGGCCAGTGCCCGTCTGCCCCACTACCGGATTGCCAAGGACCAGCCGCTCGCCGAGGCCCTGGCCGGCAACCCGCAGCGCGCCTGGCTGAACGGCTCACAGGGAGACCATGCCCGCGTGGAGCCTTCGTATCCCCAAACATTGAAATTGCCTTAAGGACCCGCATGCCGAGTCTGATTCCCGTCCCACCGCGCCCCTTCGGGCAGTAACATATGTATTGAAGATCCCTTGCAAACCAAACTACGAGGCAAATCCATGTCGGTACGCATCGCGGCCCGCCTGTCACTGTGCACCCTGGCAGTCCTAACCCTGTGGCTGGCCCTCCTGCCTCCCGTTTCCGGCCAGCGCGCGCTCGCCCTGGATTCGATTCGGGACGACGTTACCGTAACATCGCTGGACAATGGTCTGACGGTCATCCTGGCACCCAAGGAAGGTGCTCCGGTCGCCACGGTCAACGCCTGGATCGGGGTCGGCTCGATGCACGAACCGCCCGAGCACAACGGCATTGCGCACTTCTTCGAACACATGATTTTCTACGGTTCCGCAGAGTACGCAGGCATCGTTGATGCCGTGATCGAGGGTTGGGGCGGCACGTCCAACGCCAGCACCTCCTTTGACTGGACCCAGTACTACATCACGGTGCCCAGTGAACACGTTGAGAATGCGGTCGCCATGCTGGCCGACATGCTCATCAACGGCCACTACACGGAGCAGGACCTGCAAACGGAGCGGGACGTCGTCTTGCGCGAGGGCGACCAGCGCAACGACGATCCGGATTCCTACCTGGCCTACCAATCCTGGGAGGCCTTCTACGGCGACCATCCCTACGGACAACCGATTCTCGGCACGACGGAGACGGTGTCCGGCATCACGCTGGAGACATTCGAGGCGTGGCTGGACACCTACTACGTGCCCAACAACATGACCGTAATCGTGGCCGGCGACTTTGATCCGGACGCGGCCCTGCAGGCCGTCGACAATGCCTTCGGCGGCATGGAACCGCGCGAGCTGCCGGAGTTCAACCCACCGGACCTGGCTCCGCGCACCGCCATCGAAACGCTTGAAATCGCCCGTGATATCGAACAGGAACGCATGCTGTTGATGTGGCGCGGGCCGACGGCACAGGACCTGGACGACCAAATTGCGCTTGATGTTCTGCTGTACGTCCTGTCCGGCGGCCGCAGTTCCCGGATTTATCGCGACATCGTCCGGGATCTGGGGGTGGTCACGTCGGCCGATGCCGGCTACTTCACTACCCAGCTGCCCAGCATCTTCCAGCTGTCCGCCCAGTATCCGCCGGAACGCGCCGGCGTCGTCCGGGCAGCGCTGCTCGACCAGATGGAGCGGGTCCTGGACGGGGACCTCACGGAAGAGGAGGTCGAAACCGCCAAGACGGTGCTGATCGCGCAGTGGGACAGGTCCGCCGAGCGCAGCCGCAGTATCGCCAGCACGCTGGGTTTTTACGCCACAGTGATGGGCCAGCCCAACTTTGCCTTCGAATACCTCGATCGCATCCGCACGATCACGGCCGACGACATTGTGCGGATGGCGCGCAAGTACGTGGACCTGGCAGCCCAGCTGGAAATCCGCATGGTGCCGATGGACATGGAGGCGCCCATGGCGGATACAGCCGAAGACCTGATGGTCCTGGACAACGGGCTGCGGCTGATCCTGCGCCAGGACACATCCACCAATGTCGTGGCCTTCCAGACGTTTGTGGGCACCGGAACCTCGGTGGAAACCGCGGCCAACTCCGGTATTTCCACCTTCACCAACACCCTCCTGCTGCGAGGCACCGAGGAGCAGACGGAAGAGGAGATCTTCCTCGACATTGAGAACCTGGGCGCCACGTTGGGCCAGTCCCAGCTGCCCGACATGGCCAATGTCACGCTTGTTGCCACCGCCGACACCTGGACCCAGGCTTTTCCAATCTACGTGGACGTGCTGACACAGCCGGCGTTCACCGAAGAGGAGTTCAACCGCCTGAAGACGGAACGGCTGCTCGACCTCGAAGCCAGCCTCGACGACAAGTTCGGGGTCATCTACGACCAACTGCTGGCGGGGCTGTACGGCGACAGCGGCTACGGCAGTCCCGAACTGGGAACGCTGGAAACGATCGAGGCCCTGACGCTGGACAACGTCAAGGAGTTCCACAGCCGGTACTACGTGCCGGAAAACATGGTGATCTCGGTCACGGGCAATGTGGATCCCCAACTGCTGGCCCTGCGCCTGGAGTCGGCGTTCGAGTCGCTTGAAGGCACGGGCGATCCGATTGAACACGGCTCGCGCACCATCGATCTGGCAGCCACCATGGAGCCCACGGTCGGACGTCCCGACGCCAACCTGGCCTGGATCGTGATGGGCTACCCGGCTCCCGGCGTCGGCGACGACGACTATGCGGTCATGAAGGTCATCAACAGCATCGTGGGCAGCGGCGCCGCCAGCCGCATGTTCACAACGCTGCGGGAGGAGCAGGGGCTGGCCTACTCGACCGGATCCTTCTTCCCGTCCCGCTCCGGAACCAGCCACCTGGCCCTGTATGCCATTGTGCTGCCGGACAACAAGGAATCCACGATTGCGGGCATCCGTGCCATTCTGCAGGACGTCGTCGAAAACGGGGTGGAGCAGGACGAACTGGATTTGGCCGTCAACCGGGAGATCGGAGACTTCACCCTCAGGCGGGAAACCTCCTCCCGCAGGGCGTTTGAAATCGGCTGGTTCGAAATGCTGGGCGCCGGCATCCAACTGGACGCCGAATATCCGGACCGGCTGCGAGCGGTTACCGCCGAAGATGTACAACGCGTGGCGGCCGACTATTTCAGCCGCTTCCATGTCGTGTCGGTCCTGGAGCCCGAAGCTTCAGAGTAGCCGACTTGAAAACCACCGGGCCGCAAGGCCCGCCTGCGCCGCACGCCTGGTTTCAGGCGTGCGGCGCTTTTGTTTTGTGGCACCCCGATGATTCGGATCCCGGTGGAACACTGGAATGCCATGTTGTCCTGGCAGCCCAACCGTGTGTCCACGGCTGGCGAGGCTTGACTTTCAACACAGTTGCCGGAAAGTTACAGAAAGCATTGGTGCTGATTGTGGAGGAATCCATCAATGGACGGCAAGGATACGGGGTCCGGCTCCTTCGACAGTCCATAAGGCAGGGAATGATTGATGAAAACGGAAATTCATACAAGACAAACATGAAAATATCCGAACGAGGGCAAATCACCATCCCCAAGGAACTCAGGGATCGCTTCGGCATGCACAAGGATGTCGAGGTCGAGATCACACCAACCGAACAGGGCCTGCTCATCCAAAAACGAACCGCGGCGAAGCATCCCGTCGAGAGGGTTAGCGGAATCCTTGACGGCATTGCTGATGTGGACCAGTACATTGACGAGATGCGAGGAAGATGATTACGTCGGTCGACACGAATGTCCTGTTGGATGTATTCGTCTCCGATGCACCGCATCATTCTCAATCGCAGGCATGGCTCATCGATGCCTGCGACAGGGGTGCCCTTCTGGTCTGTGACGTGGTCTATGCGGAATTGGTGCCGGCCTTCGGCGACCGCTCCGCATTGGATGGGGCACTGCGTCAAATCAATGCGGCGACCTCCCCGCTCGATACGGCTATCGCGTACGAAGCGGGACTGCGCTGGTCACGCTACCGGCAAGCAGGCGGGCCAAGAACAAGGATCATGTCCGACTTCCTGATCGGTGCCCATGCCATAGCCAGCGCCGACACCTTTCTGACCCGGGATCGGGGTTTCTGCGCTACCTGCTTCCCCGAGCTGCAAGGACTGTAGAGGGGTGTCTGGTGACCGGCAGGACGTCACCGTGCAGGTCACCGGCCAGCCAAACCGCTGCCCAAGGTCGTACCCAGATCATGGCGCTCCTGCTCTGAAGCAACGTCTACAATTCCACGCTGAAACCCTTGAACCATCCTGCACACCATGAGCCTCGGTGCCCGGGTGTGACCAGGTTGAACAACGGTTCCGGCGCACCCTCTGGGCCCACCATCCCCAAACTGGCCACCTGCCCGCCGATGAGGGCCATTTGAGAAATCAGGACAGGGAATCCACGGTACGTCGGAGTCGCCGCATGGCTTCCTCCAACTGCGGCAAGGGCTGCAGGATGCTCATGCGAATGTATTCGCCCTCCAGTTCCATTCCTTCCTGACTGCCAGGGAACACGAGCACGCGTCCTTCCTGAAGCAACATCTCACAGAACCGGGCAGCAGGGATACCGAGGGAAGTTATGTTGGGGAAAAGGAAATAACCACCGCCGGGAAATCCGTAAGTGAAACCCAGGTCATCAAGCGTTGACAATACACACGCGCGCCGCTCCTCCAGTTCCGCCTGGATGGGATCCCACCAAGGGGCCCGCGGCTGTGCCAAGGCGGCGAGCGCTGCATACTGCGCAATCGTACTGGCACTGATACTCAGGGTATGCCGTACTTCCAGCACTTGGCGGATGTAGGCAGCAGGTCCGGCCATGTAACCCAGACGCCATCCCGTCATGGCGTACGCCTTGGAGAATCCATTCAGGGTTATGGTTCGCTCGTGCATGTCCGGCAGGGATGCAGGCGAAAGGTGCCGGGCACCGTCAAACAGGATGCGGCAGTAGATTTCGTCGCTCACCAGAATTAGGTTGTGGCGCTGGACTAGGCGCGCTAAGGCCCTGACCGTGTCCGGGGGTGTCACCGCGCCCGTGGGATTGTCGGGGGATACCAGCACCAACATACGGGTGCGCTCCGTGATCCTGGCCTCCACATCCTCCGCCTGCATCACGAAATCATTGGCTTCCCGGGTAGGTACCGAGACTACGGTGCCATGGCACAGGTTGATGGCCTTGTCGTAGTTGGTGAAGCGCGGACTCCCCATGAGGACTTCGTCACCGGGATTCAGCAGACTGACCATGCAGGTCATAATGGCCTCTTCCACACCGTTGGTGACAATAATCTCTTCCGGTGCATAGCCAAGACCGTGCTCCTGGCGCAGCATGGCTGCGATGGCCTCCGTCAGCTCACCCAGGCCGGCCACCGCGGTGTAGTGATGCCGGTTTTCATCCAGAGCCTTGTGGGCGGCGGCCACGATGTGGGACGGAGTGTGGAAATCGGGATCGCCGCGCCCCAGGGCAATGACATCCGGGATGTCCGCCGCCATTTCCAGGAGCCTGGTCCGGAAGGAAACGTCGCGTGTGCGGATGTGGCGGGCAAGTCCATCATGCAACGATAAAGCAGCCATGACAAGTCCCTTTGCGGTGAATCCAAGGGGGGCGGCAAACGGGCCTGGCAAATCCGGGCTTCCATCGCACCGAAGGCAGGACAGCAGTGTCTGCCCGGTCCTTCCGCTCAGCGAAAGCAACGAACATGACCGGCGACGCCGGTCGGCGGACAGGGCAGTGCAGGAGGCTGCTCGCTGTCAACACCGCCACTTCCCAATGTGCATGGATGCCAACCCAAATATAGACGATTTGCACAATGCGTACGCCTGCTCCCCATCTGGTATTATCAGCCCAGCGCGTTGCGCCCTCCAACAGTCAGCAGAGGCAAAACACATGAAAACATTATTGCGGGCGAGTCTATTGCTATTGGCCGCGTTGGCCCTGATCGCCTGTGCCGCTCCTGCCGCGCCGTCGGGCGAGGCCGGTGAAATGGAAGCCGCGGAACCCTCGGTGGTGCGGCTCGGCATGAACCAGGAACTGGAATTCCTCAACGTCATGTACACCCAGGGCGGCAATTCGCTGCAGGCATCCAAGACTGCACAGCGCGGTCTGCTGTTCCTGGATGCACAAGGCAACTGGATCGGTGAACTGGCGACGGAGGTGCCCAGCGTAGCCAACGGACTGGTGTCGCCGGACGGCACCCAGGTCACCTACAACCTGCGGGAAGGCATTACCTTCCATGACGGCACTCCGGCTACAGCCTCCGATGTCAAGGCCACTTGGGAAGCCATCATGAGTCCGGACAACACGCCGATCACCCGGTTGGGATACGAGAAGATCGCGTCGATCGACACGCCGGACGATTACACCGTGGTGGTGAATTTCAGTGAACCGTTTGCATCCTGGAAGATTCTCTTCGACTTCATCCTGCCTGAAGAGGTGATCGAAGCCAATTCACCCGGACTGGACGAGTCGTTGGCCATGCGCCAACCGGTCGGTTTCGGGCCCTTTAGAATCGTGGACTGGAGAGCTGGGGAATTCGTCGAATACGAGGCGTTTGACGATTATTGGCAGGGCAGGCCCGGCCTGGACAAGTTCTTCATTGTCATCTATCCCAGCACGGAAGCCCTGCTGGCCGCCCTGGAAGTCGGTGAAGTGGATATCGCCTGGGGCCTGCGCGCCGCCAACTTGCCCACTCTCCTGGATTTGCAGGACAGGGGCGTTATCAATCTGGTCAACGCCCCACCCGCGGGCGGTGAACGGTACGTCATGAACGGCGACAACTCGCAAGCGCCGATCTTCACCGACCGGAACGTCCGGGTGGCCCTGCAGCATGCCGTGGACAAGCAGTTGCTGATCGACAACATCCTGCACGGACAGGCAGAAATCAATGTGGGCACGGAGTGGCACGGCACACCGTGGCAGAACCGCGACCTGGTTCCCTACGACTACGACCCCGATCTGGCACGCAGCATGCTGGAAGAGAACGGCTGGACCGACAGCGACGGGGACGGCATTCGCGAGTCCAGTGGCGTGGAGGGATATGAAGACGGCACCCGCCTGACCTTCACCCACCGCACCACATCCGGCGTTCTGCAGAGAGAGCAGGTACAGCTCCTAGTGCAGCAGATGTTCAAGGAAATCGGTGCGGAAATGGTCATCGAGAACCGCCGCACGGCCGAGCTGTTCGGAACCTGGGACCAGAACGGCACCTGGTCGCACGGCGACTACGAAATGGGTGGCTGGAGTCACGGCCTCCGAGTCCCGGACCCGGAAATCTCCAACCGGTTCCTTTGCAATGAAATTGCATCTGAAGACAACCCGGGCGGTTCCCAGTGGCATCGCTACTGCGACGCCGACGTGGACGCCGCGCTTATTGCAGCCCAAACGGAATTCGATGACGACGAGCGAACGCGGCTCATCATGGAAGCGCAGCGCATCATGCATGAGGACGCCTATGCGCTCTACCTGTTTGCCACGGGCCGGCATTATGGTGTCAACACCCGTGTCCAGGGTTTTGAGCTCCGTCCCTTCACCGTGTGGTACGGCAACATTAACGAATGGACCGTCAGTGAATAGGACCAGTCCTCAGCCTCCCGCCAGGAGGCTGCATTGAGGAAGGGGCATCCGAACGGATGCCCCTTCTGATTCCGTTCCCCCGGATCTCGGACTTGGCCACTCTTGACTCCCTGTGCCCCCTGCACCAATGAGTTGGAAAGGACGGCTGCGCCTCTTCAGCCGTCAATGCTCGGAGAATAGGCAGCCTCTTCCGGCCTGAAACCCATCATCAAAGCCCGCTCCGGGTTGTTGGCACGGGGATCGCGAGCCTGGTCCATTGCCCGCATCCCAATCGGCACTCCGAACCCGACCAGCCGACACCGTGCCTCGGCCGGTTGCATCTCCATCCCACCTCATAATTCCTTGATTGGTTTTTGATCCGTGACAAACACCCAAACGCGCCACCGCCTAGCCTTGGCGGCAGTGGCATTCGCCCTGTTTGTCGAAACCATCGACGTCAGCATCGTGGCGCTGGCCCTGCCCGCGATTGCCCAGGACTTCGACGCCCCGTTCACGCGGGTGCAGTGGGTCGCGCTGGTGTCCGCCATGATCCAGGCATCCCTGAGCCTGATGGTCGGGGCCATGGGCGACATGTTCGGCAACAAACGGGTGTTGGTCTGGGGGCTCGTACTGGCCGGAGTAGGCAATGTCCTGAGTGCCGTGGCCCCGTCGCTGCCCTGGCTGATTCTGTCCCGAGTGGTCCAGGCGATCGGCCTGACCATGTCCGGAGCCCTCCTGCTGGCCATTGTGGTCGAGACCTTTCCGGCCGGGGATCGGGGCAAGGCCTTCGGGTTCATCGGCACCATGGTGTCGATCGGGATTGTGGTGGGGCCACTGGCCGGCGGCGTGATTCTCAAGGCGTTCCACTGGCGTCTGGTGTTCCTTTTCGATCTCCTGTTTGTGATCCCCGCCCTGCCCCTGGCCCACCTGTACCTGGGCGGATCCACCGGAACCGGCCGGAGCAGATTCGACATCATCGGAGTGGCCGTCTTCTTTGCCAGCCTGTGCACGTTTCTGCTTGGAACCACCTTCAACCAGGAACCGGACCTGAAGTTTCTCAGTCCCTACCTGATAGCCGCCTCGGTGGTGTGCCTGGGCATATTTGTCCTCCATGAACTGCGCGTCAACAATCCCATCCTAAATCTCAATCTGTTTCGGAGTCGGTCGTTCTCTGTTTACCTGTCGGCCCGATACCTCTACTTCTTTGTCTACGGTGGTGTGGGCCTAATCCTGCCTTTCTATCTTGAAGTGTTGATGGGACTGGATCCGCTGACGGTCGGCGTGCTGTTGTCCGTACAACCGGTGGCGTTCGGTATCGGCTCGTGGGTATCCGGTCAGCTGGTGGAGGTCGTTGGCAAACGGCCCCTGATACTGGGTGGCCTTGGGCTCATGGCCGTTGCCTACGCATGGCTGGGATTGGTCATCGGGTCACTGGAAATCTGGCACTTCACAATTCAAATGGTCCTGCTGGGCCTGGGCGGCGGCCTGCTGCAGCCAGCCGCCAACAGCATCATTACCAGCCGTATTCCCCAAAATGAACTGGGCATGGTGTCCAGCCTGACCGCGGTGGTACGCATTCACTCGCGCAGTCTTGGCATTGCGGCTCTGGGCGGACTGTGGGTCTATTCGTCCCGGCTTTGGGAGCGGACCCTTCCAGCCAGCATTGAGAACCACGGGCAAGTGTCCCAATTGCAGGGGTTTGCCGTTGTCTGTCTGACGGCTACCCTTGTTACCGCAGCCATAACCCTGGTCTGTGCAGGGGAAGCGGTCCTGCGTCGCCGCCTGCAAGCGGCGGCAACCTGAAGTCGGTCCGCGCGGAAGTTCAGTCCCGCTTCCTTGAGCTCACCAAGCACCGCGGAATTGGTGTCCCTTTCGGCTCAATAACAAGCCTGCCTAGGGAGTACTTTCGGCGGACCGTCGCAAGGCAATCGCTTCAAAGGCCAAAATCACGATCAGCAGGGCATCAAGATGCTCCCACAAGTTGGGCGTAGGCTCCAGGTTGGGAGACAGCGAATAGACATACTGCAAGAGAAACCGGACAAGCACGATGGCTTCCAAGGCGGTGATGACATCCCGCGGCAATTGGGTCGGATGTGGCCCGGCTCCGCTCCGCACCTGTAGTGAATCCCTCACATGAATCACGATTGCAATGCCCAAAAAAAGCAATACAGCTGGATCGACCACAAAGTTCCAGATAATCAGGGCTGTATCCGGATCCGCAGCTGAATACAGCACGTTGACCACCATCAAAATCGCGGTGATCCCGCAAAGAACCGCCAGAACCCGCCTCATGCGGCACCTCCTCGAATCTGAGATGCAGACAAATGACGATGGCAAGGGCATTGCTTCCGCCCCAGTTCCATGCATCTGCCTCCGGAACCTGACGCGCCATTGTGCCTCAACAAATCGACACCCTGGTCGGTGGCCTCAAATCCCGGGCGGTGAATGTCAGGCAGAGCGTCAGGTCTGCGTTGTGTACCCGATCAGTTCGTAGACGGGGACATCAGGGTCCTGGGTAGCAGCCAGCCTTTCCCGCGCCCCGTCTCCAAGGCTCCCGGCAGGATGACAAGGCACCGGCTTCCCGCGTCCGCGCGAGATGGACGCGGGAGCCTCATCCCGCCCTCTGGGTTTCCCAGGGCTTAATGGGGGTGTGGATGCGGGTGATGATGGGGCAGGCGCACGACCTTGGGATTGGGCGGTTTGCGCACTACGGGAGGCTTGGCCTCACCCTCGCCTTCGGGGAACAGTTCCAGACTGTCCATGGGCAGGACGTAGCCGGCCTTGACAACCTGCTGCACGTTTTCCACGGCCCGAATGTCCGACATGGGATCGCCCTTGACGATGGTTACATCGGCGATCTTGCCGGTTTCCAGGGTGCCAACGTCATCAAGGATGCCCATGGCTGCGGCCGGATTGCGGGTTGCCGCATACAACACCTCTTCATGGGGCAGTCCCGATTCCGCCATCAGGCGGAGTCCCACGGCATAGTCGCCAAACTGCGAAATGGCATCGGTGCCCATGAGGAAGCGCCGGGCACCCATTTCATACAGGGCTCCGGTCACATACAACTGCCCTTCCTGCTTCCACTGGGAATAGACCAGCGCCTCCTGTTCCTCCGGAGACAGAGCACGTTCCTCCCGGAGCGCCAGCATGCTCTCCATTTTGCGGAACCCGGTTTGAATGGTGGGGCTGAGCCAGATGTCGTTGGCAATCATCTGATCGGCAATGGCGGGATCCAGCTTGCGGTCGTAGTTCATTTCCACGAACTCATAGTGCTCGATGCAGTCGATCCCGGCTTCCACCGCGTTGGCAATGGATTCGGTCGCAATCGCATGCACGGTGCACGGCTTGCCGTGACGATGGGCCTCGTCGGCAATGGCGCGCAGTTCCGGAATCGTGAAGGAGGCCCGCCGGTTGTCGGTGATGTAGGTGCCGCCCCCCGAACCCATGATCTTGATGAAGTCGGCCCCCTCCTTCACAAGGCGCCGCACGGACTTCCGGCACTCGGCCTCCCCGTCCGCCTCCTCGTGCCCGAAGTGGAAATGGCCACCCGTGATCGTGACGGCGCGTCCGCACACGTGCAGGGTGGGAAACCCCTTGAACAGATCGGCACTGGCACCGTCCTTCAGATCGAAGGTGATGCGATTGCGGGCACCCAAATCCCGCATCGAGGTAACGCCGGCCTTCAGCAGGTGCTGATAGGCATTGCGCACACTGCGCAGCAACATCAGGCCGTCGCTGTCCACGTCGTTGACGTGGTCGTAGGACCGCGGACCGCCCATGCGCTCTCCCGTCCCGTACATGAGGTGGGTGTGGGAATCGATGAGGCCGGGCAGGATGCACCCGTCGGGAAAGTCGAGGACGCGGGCGTTCTCGGGGACGGCCGGCGCTTCGCTGCCGTACACCCCGGTGATCCTGTCCCCCTCAATCCAAAGGCTGGCTCCATGGTCGTGGACGGTTCCCTCGGAACCGAACAGCCGCGGTGCGCGAATGATGGTCACTTCAGCGGTCATGATTTGCCTCGCCACTCCGGGCCGGATGTTGTTCTGCCTCTGCAATGCCTGTCAGCCGTCCAGCAGGGACGCAGGGATTCCCTGGCCCAAGGCGCTGGAACGATCGATGGCCACCATGTATTCGTGGATCAGCTGCACCGCGGCCACCAGACGGTTCTCCTGTCGGTACGGGTGTTCCATGCCAAACTTGCTCATGAGGGCCAGCGCATAGGGATGCCGCTGCAGCCACACGATGCCGGCATCGCAACGGACGCGTTCCATGCCGCCCGGCTTGTTGGACACGGCCACATCCGACTCCATGGCACGCTCAATGGGCCCGCGGTTGGGCTTCTTGAGAATGGCCAAGGCCTGCTCCGCCACCGCGGAACTGGGCCGGCTCTCGTACAGGGCGCGCATCAGCCCCACGGCATCGGCGGGGGTGGAAACGTTTTCCTCGTTGCGGGCCACCGATTCGTGGTCCTGCATCTTGCGTCGAATCCGGGTTTGGCTCAGGCCGAGGGATGCCATCAGTTCGTTGATGGCATCCATGCCGGCCCAATCAATGCACAGGTTGGTGGCCGTGTTGTCCGACACCATAATCATGAGCTGGGCGACATCCAGGACGGACAACTCCAGCGGGCCTTCCAAATAGGTCAGGACACCGCTGCCCGGCACAAGCACCTCCGGCGTGATGTCAATGCGTTCCTGCAGATCCAGTTCCCCCTTTTCCGCCCGGGCCAGCAGTGTGACCAGAATCGGAATCTTGATGGTGGAGGCCACCGGAAACACTTCCTGCTCATGCCAGCCCATGGTGTCGCGGGTAGCCAGATCCTGCAGGCAGAACCCCGCGACCCCTGGGCAATCCGCCAATCCATCCCTAACACGATCCTGCAACTGGGACCACAGCAAGGCGTTGGTCATAATTCGTGATTCTCCTCGTTCCGTCTATTGGGACACTAAACTAAGTAGAACCGGGCTTTGGTACAATCTGCCTGTCGGAATCGCATGGGGGAGAGCCCCCTCGTGTCCGGCCGTCCCGCGGCACAGGGGAAGCTGCACGGCGAGAGGCGATCTCTTGAGAGACCTTGAAGACCCGTGAACAAGAGCCACTTCTACTTAGTGCCTCTATTGGGATTGGATCAGTCGGTTCCAAGACCACACAGCAGGTCGGCGTAGGAACCGGTCAGTTCCACGATGCCTCCCACGCGCTCATTGCCTTCCACGACAAGAAACTCGTCGGCGCTCGAATGGCCGCTGGCATACCCCAGACCGGTGCTGCCCAGCACCTTGAGCCCCAGCATCTGGCTGAAATAGCCGGTGGGTCCGCTGGCGCCGCGCCGGGGCCAGATCATGGGATCCACGCCCCAGTCGGCCAACACCGAAAGCGCCGACCGGGCCAGATCGTCGTGCAGGTCCAGGCTCTGGGCCCCGACCGACATCAGCACTTCCATGTGAATGTCGGTGTAGCCCTGCGCGTCCAGGTGCTCCCGTATGCGTTCCAGGCAGGTCTGCGGATCCAGGTCCGGCGGCAGGCGGTGGTCAATGGTGCAGCGCGCCTCGTGCGGCAGGGTCCACAGCGTGGTGCCGGGCCCCGTGAAACCCGCGCGCAGGCCGTTGATGTTCATGGTCGGCAGGAAGCAATAGCGCTCGAACACTTCCGTGCCGGTCGCGTCGTTGACAAAACAGGGCACCAGTTCGGGCTGCCCAATGCCGGGAATGCCCGCCGCCTCGTTGTCCGCATACCGTGCCGCCAGCTCCTCCACCAGTTGCAGATCCACGGCGGAGGGCTCGCGCAATCCATCCAGGAAACCCGGAACCGTAATGGCGCCGGTGGCGGGGTCGTACAAAGTGGACAGGGCATGCACCAGGCGCCAGACCGGATGGTCCACGACCCCCATGGTGGAGGAATGGGTCGGCGCCCCCTGGGGCCCGCGGCCCCACTCCTCCCCGCTGCACCGCATTTCGATGTGCAGGCACCCCTTGTTGCCGAGGGCCAGGTCCACGGCGCCGGCGGCATTCTGGCAGGGACCGGGCGACAGCATGCCTGTGGCCCGGGACAGCGGCTCCCGATAGCGTTCAATCAACTGGGGGACATGCAGGCTGCCAACGAACTCCTCACCCTCGCACACGAACATGAGATTGACCGGCAAGGCGCCCCGCACCTGCTGGACCGTGTCGATGGCATTGAGGAATGCCATGAACCCGCCCTTGTTGGAGGCACCGCGTCCGTACAGCACCTGGGGAAAGTCGGGATGCGTCGTTACGACTCCGTCGAAGGGATCGTGGGTCCAGCCCGTGCCCACAATGTTGGTGTCGAAAAATCCGTACACCGCCAGGGTGTGGGGAGCACCGGCATCCAGGTGGGCCCAGACAGCCGGCAGGTCCGGTGTCTCGGCAATCTCCACCTCCTGACAGCCAATCTGCCGGAACCGTTCCGAGAGCATTTCGGCGCAGTCCCGGACACCGATATCGCCTTCGCTGACGCTGGGCTGGGCCATGTAGGTCCTGATCCGTTCCAGATGGTCCGGAAACGCCTCCCGGATATGGGCGTGGAGATCGGCATTGACGGTTGACTGCAACATGGAAGGGGCCTCAATGGAGGGAATGAGGGTCGAACGCATCGCGCAAGCCGTCACCCAGGAAATTCACACACAGGACGGTGATCAGAATCATGACGCCGGGAAACAGGGCAATCCAGGGAGCATTCAGCAAATAGGCCTGGGCCCGGTTGAGCATGCTGCCCCAGGTCGCCGTCGGGGGCTGGATGCCCAACCCCAGAAAGCTCAGGGACGCCTCGAAAATAATGGCCCGGCCCACATCCAGGGTCGCAGCCACCACGACGGGCGCCAGCGTATTGGGAACGATGTGGCGCACCAAGATGCGCCCGGCCTGACAGCCCAGCGAACGGGCGGCCAGCACAAAGTCCTGCTCCTTGAGCGACAGGACCTGGGCCCGCACAATGCGGCTGGTGGGCATCCAGGACAGCATGCCGATCACCAGGGTGATGAAGGCGATGTTGCCCACGCCAATGCGATCGCCCAGGACACGGGTCAGGACAATCAGGATGAAGAGCGTGGGAATGCTCAGCAGGGCATCGGTGATGCGCATGAGGACGTTGTCGATCCATCCCGTGTTGTAGCCCGTCACCGTCCCCACCGTAATACCGATGACCACGCTGATACAGGCGGCCAGAAGGCCGATGCGCAGGGAGATCTGGCCACCGAACAGGGTGCGCAGGAACATGTCGCGCCCCACATCGTCCGTGCCGAAGGGATGTTCCCAGGAAGGTGCGCTGCGCATGGCCTGGACATCAATGAGATTCGCCTCGTCCTCGGACACGAAGAGGGAAACCCCAAAGCTGGTCACCACCATGAACAGAAGTACGACCAGGCTGATCATGGCCGGTCGATGGCGGACAAAGCGCCGCCAAAAACTGGTCCACAGGGTCTCGGGTGGACGCACCAAGGCACCGGACGCACCCAAGTCGGCCATCGGCACCGTGTCGTGCCGCTTGGAAGCGTTGCCTGATTCGGTCATGAGTAGCTGATCCGCGGATCCACGACCGCGTAGAAGATGTCGGCGATCAGATTGAACAACACCGTCATGACGGCCACAAACAGCATGATGGCCATCAACACGGGAATGTCGGTTCGTTCCGCCGCGGACCAGAACAGGCGGCCCACGCCGGGCCAGGCGAATATGGACTCAATGACGATGGTGCCGGAGAGAAAATTGGGCAGATCCAGCCCCACGAGCGTGATCAGGGGCAGAAGTACATTCTTCAGGATGTGACGAAAGAGGACCGTGCGGCTCCGGAGGCCCTTGGCGGACGCCGTACGAACATAGTCCAGCTGCAGCTGTTCCAGGATGGACGAGCGGATGTAGCGCACGTAACGGGCACAAACCACCACCGACAGGGTGACGGCCGGCAGGATCACATGGCGCGAAACCTCGACCAGCGTCTTGCCCTCGCTGAGGTCGTACATCCCCCCCACCGGCAGGGAGGGCAGGCCCCAGGTCTTCAGGCGCACGGCAAAGAGATAAATCAGCATCAGGCCCAGCCAGAAGCTGGGGGTGGCAATCCCCAGGAAGCTCAGGGCCGTCACCGAGTAATCGAACAGCGAGTACTGGCGCACCGCGGTCAGGATGCCCAGGATCAGGGCCACCACCAGGATGAGCCCGTAGGACACCGCGAAGAGGATCAGGGTGTTGGGGAGGCGCTCCAGGAACATGTCCACCACACTCTCCCGCGTGAAGTAGGAGGTGCCCCAGTTGCCGGTGACCATGTTCTTGAGCCAGTTCAGGTACTGGATGGGAACGGGTTGATCCAGTCCGTACTTGGCCTTGAGACGGGCGATGTCGTCCGACGTGAGCGACGCGTCCACGGTGTAGGCCGCCAGAGGGTCACCGGTGGCCTGGATACTCAGGAAGACGATGAAGGAAATCAGGAACAGGAGGGGAATCGCCTGTATCACCCGCTTGAGAATGTAGGTTCTCATGGTTTCAAAAAGACGATGCCCCGCCCGGGCGAAAAGAGAAGGTGTGACGAATGCCGAATTCTAGAGGATCACAGACAGGCATCCTAACGGGGATCGGGGCCTGGGCATCTTGTTCAACCCCATGCCCTTCCCCCGGCGTGCCTGCCGGAGGAGGTCCGGAACCCGTTGGACCGGTGGCAGCCGATCACTCCTGCGGCCGGTGGACCATCATCCCGACCATGTCGCACGCTCTGTTTCAAACGCCCCCGTCCATGGCCGGTCCGTCAATCCGACGAAGTCAACCACCAATCCAAGCGGGTAGGTCAAGCGCTCGAGGGTGCTACCGTACAGAAGCCCGTCAGACAAGACACAGCGCACCATTGAGGCCAACAGTGTCGATTCATATACTGCTCAAAAAGGGTGCCGGTCTAACCGACAGCAAGGAGAACCCCCACGCGATAGGGTCCTCGCTGGACGACCTGTGCGGCGTGTGGAAACAGGATGAAGCAGAGAGTTTCGATGCTGCCCTCGAGATCTTTGAGACTGTGGACGAGTCAGCCTGGACATGAAGATTCTGCTGGACTCCAATGCCTACTCCGCGTTTATGCGAGGCACCCCCCGGTACGAGGCCTGATACAAGCCGCTGAAGAGGTGCTGTTCTCGGCTGTCGTGGTAGGGGAAGCTACTCTACGGCTTTCGGCAGGGGGTGCACTTCGAGCGGAACCTGGCAGAACTCCGATCCTTCCTCGAACGTCCCTACGTGATCTTTGTACCAGTCGGACCAGTGACTGCGGACCGCTATTCCCGAGTGATGACGGCACTGAAGGCCAAGGGGTGGCCCATTCCCATCAACGGCGTCTGGATTGCAGCCCACGCGATGGAGACAGGTGCCGACCTTGTATCGGCAGACAACCGCTTTGGGTACGTCAATGGGATTGCCTGGGTGCGAATGGAAGCAAGTTGAAATCCGACAGGCGCGAAGCATGCAAGTTTCATTCCGGCCCCTGATCCCGGCGGTCCTGTACACCCAAGTTTCCGGCGACCACCAAGTCGCGGGGCTCTCCGTGGCTGCCCAACTGTGAGTACTGGGCGACTGCGCCGAGTGCTACGGCTGCTTGGTCGCCCACGAGTACATGGATGACACCGAGAGCGGAACATCACCGATAAGCCCCTGTTCTGCAAGATGCCGGACATGACCAGCATGGCCTCATCCGTTCGCCAGTGCATCGCGCGTTGGCCTATGCTTAGGGACATCCTGCCTGCCGTCTGTGTACCCCCACGGTTAATCGCGTATGTCCGGACAGCGCCAAGTCATCATGATTCTCTACCTGTCCAACTCTGCCCTGGACAGCGATGTCAGGGGCTGGACCATCTATGACGGGACTGGCCAAACCTATCCCACCACCGGGGACAGCGACACGCCGCCGTATCCCACGGGCCTGGCGGCAATGCAGGACGGCTGGCGCGTGATCCAGATGCCCCAGCTGATCCCTCCGGACAAGGATCTGGAATACACGACGTCCTTCTTCAAGTTCGAGTATGTTTTCGAGAAGATGGTGGAGGTGGAGCCATGACGGCCGCGACCGTGAACCCCGAACTGTTGCTGACCACAAACCAGATGGCGTCGTTTGCCGCACGCGGCTTCCTGCGCTTCGACAATCTGGTGCCCGACGACCTCAACCAACGCGTCATGGACGCCTTTGATGCCGGACCGGTTGCGCGTCCGCCCGCGGGTCTGCCGCTATCCGAGGTCTACGCACCCGGATCGCCGCTGGACGATCTGATGCACCTGCCGGAAATCCAGGGCATTGTCCAAAGCCTGGTCGGTCCGGATCCGCAGTTCGATCACCACGCCGTCCACATCCGCCAGCCCAACGAGGGCCGGGCCCAGGGCCTGCACGGAGACGCCATCATCGACACCCGGATGCACTTCGACGTCCAGTTGATGTACTTCCCCCACGACACGCCGCTGGAAATGGGCGGCACCCTCCTGCTGCCGGGCAGCCAGTTCCGCCGCATCAATGAATCGGACATTGCCCGTTACCAGAACTTTGTGGGGCAAATTCCCATGGTGTGCGAGGCAGGCACCGTACTGGCCCTTCACCACGGGATTTGGCACTGCGGGCGCCGCAACCAGACAGACCGGGTCCGCTACATGTTCAAGATTCGGCTGAACCCCAGGGTGCGCCAACACCGGCTTTGGAACACCGGTGATCTGGACAACCAGATGCAGGCCGATCCGGTGACCAACCTAGAAGCCAGGAACCGGATGGAAGAGAACATCTACGCCATCCTCTCCCGCCCCGAGCCGTGGTACGAGTTTCCGGTGGGCCGCCTGGAGATTGTGAACCGGATCAAGTTCTGGCGGTTCCTGACCGGTAGCAACACCTTCGATCTCAGCTACTGGCTCACCCGGTTGGAGAACGAGCCCGAGAATCTGGCCTCGGCTGCCTGAATTCGACGACCCAAGGAGCCGGAAATTTGGTTCGTCCAGATGTCCGTGGCAACGGGCAACGTTGACGACGATTCAACCAGACAAGACACGGAGGTCTCGAAGATGAAAAGGTTAGGTTTGTCCTTGGCGGTATTCTTGGCAATGGGAGCCTTCATGGTGGCCTGTGACGCGGAATTTACCGCCGCCCCCCCGGAGGTGGAGCAAACGGTTGAAGATGCCAGTGCGGCCGGAAACGAAACGGGAGGCTGGGAAGTGTGGTTGTCCGATCAATCGGACAGTGCCGGCATCAGTGCCGACAATCCGGCCGGAACCTATGGGAGTCGCATTGTCATTTACGAAAGCAGTGACATTCTCGCTGCTCCTCCGGGTTGGTATGCCGAAGACGATCCGGAGTACGGGCCAACTGTTATCGAAGCCGCCGATGTGTTCCCGTCCGCTTTCGAAGAACTCGGAGTGCATGTGCGACGCCTTCACGGCATGTTGCCACAGCCCTCGAACCACCGGTACATGAGCGCCAACTTTTTTGGTCCGGGCGCGGGACTGGTGGGCATCATCGATGCCGAAGGACAATGCGAGCCGCTGGCCGATGGCCTCCGGAAATGCAAGCCGATTCAAGGCAATCCGGAAGAAGCTGTGAAGCTGGGCAAGGCCCTGTTTCGCACCACCGGCCCGGAAGGCTCATCGCCTTCGAATCACATGTCCTTCTTCACGCCGGACGGCACCAAGTTGATCGTGGCCAATCTTGGGGCCAAGTTGCTGGAACGCATCGATTACGATGCGGAGTCCGACACCTTCACGTTCAACAAGGCCGCCACGCTCGATCTGGTGGGCGGCCGGGATCTGACCGCCATGGAAGCTCAAGCCGATGCGACTCTGCCTGACGGCGGTGTGAGCGGCGAGTATGCCAATTTCCAGCCGACAACCACCCCAAGCGGCGCGCTCAAGGAAGGTCCGGGGCGGGCCAACAACGTCGTGGTGTGTCCCATAGTCGGCAGTAACAACCGGCACGCCTATGTCACGTTCGGCGGCGGCGGATTGTTCGTGGTCGATATTGCAACCGAGCCGATGTCCATCGTGGCGGAATACACCAACGACGTCATCAGCGTTGCCGGGTGTGGCGGTGTGGAAGGAAGAGGCTTCATGCACCTGAACGCGGGAGTCTCGGCGAGCCCCGCGGGTGCGGATGACTCAACGTTCATCATGTACCGTCTGCCGCTTGACTACCCCGATGGCGCAAACCCGCATACGACCCCGAACGTACCTCCGGTGGTGAAATTCCACGAAGAGAAGGTACTGGAGATCACCGACGAAACAGAGTTGTCCAAACGCCGGGATGCGCACGGTGCTGCCGTCTCCGTGGATGGCCGGTATCTGTATCAGTTTGATCGGATCCAAAACAATGCGGAGGTGTTTGATCTGGACAAGGTGATCAACGACCCCGACGCGACGCTGGAAGAGCAGGCAGCAGCGCGCGTAGGCACTTTGGATCTCACGGGAACAGGATATTGTGTCGGCGAGGGGGAGCCCTTCGTCAACATGCAGGACGAAGGGTATGAATTCAATGATGATCCCGCTCCCGACCTCGTGGATATTTCCCCCGATGGCCGAATGCTTGTTGTCTCCTTCAGGGGAGCAAACCCTATAACTGTGAAACACGCCGGTTTGGGCAGTTGTCCCGGGTTTGGGGTGGTGACTCTCTCAGGCGACGGGGGATCAACCGGCACACTGACCCATGTGTTCCGAACCTTCCTACCGGACGCGACGGGTACCAGGAATCTCAGCGACATTCACGCGGCGGCTGTTCGAATCAAGTCAAAGGACTAAATTGATACGACCAAAATTGCAGATGCCGGTTGTGCGTTGAATTGCCGCAAGGCGACATGCAGGGCATCCTCCAACGCGTCGGTCCCGGCGAACGCGTGCCGGAGCATTGCCCGATGCTTGATCGGTTGAGGATCCGCCAGCTGTCGTTCAAATCCGGGCCATGGGCCATCCGGTGGTGTACTGGATGGCCCCACCGGCAGAGGGATAGATAAACCTGGCGGAGGTTTCCAAGCAGAAAAAGCATGGCGGTTTGCCCTGTATCCGTTGCCAAAACGATACCGGGAGCCGACCGACCCTCTTCTTCCGTCCGTGTTTCATCCGCACGGCAAGGCCGTCGCCAAGCATCGGCCGCACCTGCGGTCCCGTACAGCCCCAATTCATCCGTCCCACGCGACTTTGCGTTTGCCCAAAGCAGGATCAAGTAATGTCGATCCGGTCGTTGGGCAGCACCTCCAACTTCCGTGTCCGCGCCCGAAGGTCCGGCGGCCGCACCCGGCAAGATTGGCTCCCCTCCCCAAATGTAATGCCAATGGTTCCGTCACTCTGGACATGCCGAACGTCACGCAGACGGGAACACATTCACAACCTTGGATCAACCGGCTCACTTTCGAGGGCAAGAACCGCGAATGCGCACTCGTGCACCCGGTGGAGAGGCTCCCGCTCCACAAACCGCTGCAGGCCCTCCAGGCCCAGCGCAAACTCCCGCAGGGCGAGTGATCTCTTCGTGGAGATGTTCCTATTGCGCAGGCGGTCCATGTTCTCCGACAGGGTGTACTCCGGGCCGTAAATAATGCGTAGGTATTCGGTACCCCGGCACTTCATGGCAGGTTGCACCAAGCCGCGCTTGCCGTGCACCACAAAGTCCATCGGCTTGGCGACGATGCCCTCCCCGCCCTTGCCGGTCAGTTCCTCCCACCAGGATGTGGCCTCAATCTCATCCTCGGTATTCAGACGCACTACCTTGTGGTCGGTATTCCGGAACAGTGCCGGATCGGCTGCGTGCAGGCGTCCGACCATATCCATGTGCCACAGGTGGTCCTTCCCGGCATGCACCTGGCCCTCGCTCGCCAGCAGGTGGAACGGTGCCAATTGGATATCGGCAAGCGATGTCACCGGCCAGCAGTACCGGGCGTAGGCATCGCTATAGCGTTGAGCGAGGTTCAGCCGCTCTGCGACCTGGACCAAGCTGTCGCCGGTGTCGATGCCACGAGCCGCCGTTTGCCGAAGGAGGGACTCGGCAGCCGTGAGGCTGGTCCGCGCGGCCGTACTCACGGCGGCATATTGTTCGCGGAGCAGTTCCTGCGCCTTGAGGGACCACGGCATGATTTCACTGTCCAGCACGACCCATTCGGTCTCCAGTTCCGCCCAAAGACCGGCGTCCGCAAGGGCGTTGCGGACGCCTTCCAGGAATTGCGCCTCAAGGGTGCGGTCTTCAAAGAACCTCCGTCCGGTACGCGTATAGCAGGCACCGATGCCTTCCTCCGCGATGCCAAAGCGCCGTTCGATGGCTGCAGTGTCCTGTCCAACCACGACCACGGCCCGTGAACCCATGTGTTTCTCCTGGCAGACCACCTCGGACACGCCGTTGTTGCGGAAGTGGGCAAACACCTCGGTTGGATGTTCGAGCACGCCAGGGAGCGCGGAGGTCTCGCACGGGGCAATGGTCGGCGGGAGATACACCAGCCAGCGGGAGTCCAGGGCAAAACGGCTCACAACCTCCAGCGCCGCCGCTGCGTTTTCTTCCCGCACTGTGATATTGCCGCGGAGCCGGGTCGCAACGACACGCTTCCCGATTACGTCTCCAATGTCAAGGACGTTCGCCGCGCGAGTCCCGGCCGACACAACAGAAACCTCCGGCTGAACATCCTCGGCCACCGGTCTCACCGGTTCACAATAGACCTGCGCCGCCGGAATCGACACCAGCTCCTTCTCGGGGTACCGGAGCGCGGTCAGCCTGCCGCCAAAGACACAACCCGTATCAATGTTGATGGTGCGGTTGAGCCAAGTGGGTTCCACAACCGGGGTATGACCGTAGACCACCGTTGCCTGCCCGCGATAGCCGGCCGCCCAGTCGGCGCGTACCGGGAGACCGAATTCGTCCGTTTCCCCGGTGGTCTCGCCATACAGGCAGAAGTCCCGGACACGGCCCGACGCACGGCCCTGGTATTCCGCCTTCAGCCCCGCGTGGGCCACCACCAAGTTCCCGTCAGCGAACACATAGTGGCTGATCAGTCCATCCAGGAACGCAGCCGCCCGTCGTTGAAACTCAGGGGACTCCCTTTCCAGCTGAGCAAGCGATTCCGCCAGTCCATGGGAGATCCGCACCTTCCTGCCCTGGAGTTTGCGGACGAGCTTGGCTTCGTGATTGCCCGCCACGCAAAACGCGGTGCCGTCCGCGGTCATGGACATCACCAGATTGAGCACCTTGGCAACAGCCGGCCCCCGGTCCACGAGGTCGCCAACGAATACGGCCTTGCGCCCCTGCGGATGGGTGACGGAAAAACCGGTTCCCCCGATGTCGTCGGCGCGGGTCTCCAACCTGTATCCAAGGCGTTGCAGGAGGATGGCAAGTTCATCGAAACACCCGTGGATGTCACCGATGATGTCGAACGGCCCAGGCTCGTTGCGCAAGTTGACCCACATGGGCATCCGCTCAACGAAAGCCTCTTCAACCTCCTCGGGAGAGTTGAGCACAAACACATACCGGAAGCCCTCGCGTTTCAACCTGCGCAGCGATCGTTTGAGCTGTGCGGCCTGATTGCGCACCACGTGTGGGCCAAACGATCGCTCCGGACGCTCCTTGTTGCGGGCCAGGCACAGGGCCTCGGGCATGTTCAGGACGATGGCCACCGACAAGCAGTCATGTTCCCGGGCGAGTTGCACCAGAGGCTTGCGCGCCTGCGGCTGCACACTGGTGGCGTCGATGACGGTGAGGCGGCCAGCCCGCAGGCGAGTGGCCGCAATGAAGTTGAGCAGCGCAAAGGCGTCGGGCGTTGCGGACTGGTCGGTAGCGTCATCCGCCACCATGGCCCGGCAGGTGTCCGAGGACACCACTTCCGTGGGCTTGAAGTGGTGGTTGGCAAAGGTGGACTTCCCCGAACCTGTGGGGCCGATGAGAACCACCAAACACAATTCGGGAATGGCGATCTTCATTGCGTAAAGACCCCCATCTGGGTCGGTGCCCCATGGTCGGGGTGGACAGGACCGATGTCCTGGAAACGCACATCGTACCGGCGACGGTGGGCAACCCGCCTCGACCAGTCGCGGAATTGCTCCCGCGTCCACTCAAACCGGTGGTCCGCGTGCCTAAAGGCTCCGGCGGACAGCCCGTTGAACAGCACGTTGTAATCCGCATTGGGGGTTGTGACGAGGACGGCATTGGGTTGTGCCGTCCCGAATACAGCCTCCTCGAAGGCATCAAGCCGCGGAGCATCGATGTGTTCGATCACCTCCATGGCTATGGCGGCGTCGTGGCCTGCGAGCCGACTGTCCGTGTAGACAAGGGATCCGTGCAGCAGGTTGACACGCCGCCGCTGCTGCGGGGGCAGGGAATCGATACGCAAACGCCGACGCGCTGCTTCCAACGCCCGGTGCGAGACGTCGATGCCGGTAATGGAACGAACCGAAGGCTCATCGAGAAGGGAGCCAATCAATCTGCCCTCGCCACAACCAAGGTCAAGCACCTTGGCAGCCCCAAGGCTGCGGAGCACGTCCAGTACTGACTGAATACGCTGCTCACTTAATCGAAGCGGGGTTTCAAGCTGCTTCTCTGCCTGTTCGTGCCGTGTGGCAACGGCCTCCGGATCCGTCGGCCCGGCATCCAGCAGTTGGACCAACGCCTGGTCTATAAGGCCGCGCTGATGCTTCAGATAACGGCGCGAGATGAGATCCCGCAGGGGATGGCTGTTCAACCAACCCTCGCCAAAGCGCAGCAGCTTGGCCACCTCATCGTCGCCGACCCAGTAGTGCTTGTGGTCGTCCAGGACGGGCAACAGCACGTACAGGTGGGCAAGCAGGTCCCGGAGCCGGGTCGTCACCGCGAGGCGTACGCTGAAATACGGGCTGGATCCCCACTCGGGAAAGCGTTCGTCCAGCGGGTGGTCCTCAATTCCAACGGCATAGCCAAGGGGTTCGAACAGCCTCCCAATAAGGTCCGCGCCTTCCCGCGAGGGTACGACGGGGATCCGGGCTTCCAGTGGAATGTCCTTGTTCACCAGATCTGGCCGGTCCCTGCTGGTGCCTGCGAGAGCACTGCCGAACACCTTGGCAATCGCCACGCTCAAGTACGACGACGCGACGTAGGGACGGTCGTTGACATACTGCTCCAGCCAGCCACCGGCCTTGGACGTACCGGGCTTTGGGCGGACAAGCCCCACCGGATCGATATTCAGCAGCAGTGCCACCATACAGTGGTGGCTTTCTGCTTCGGGGTAGAAAACATCAGCCCGCCCGAACGGAAGTTTGAACGACTGAAACCGGCCGGGGTTCTTGTGGACCAGGAACCCAAGATCAGTTGCAGGCTGATGTGTGGTCGAGATGGTGAGCAGCATTACGCCAATGGTTGTACAGACAATGCCAAGAGAGCAATGGAGCTTATACGCTGCCGCGCTGGCAACGAAACTCCATGCTGACCTTTATGCAGATGCCCGTCCGGAATTCATGGCAGCCATGTCAACGCAAGACTGATGCCTATGCCATCGGCATGAGATGGACGGATTTGAGATGGCCGCCACACTGAACGGAGTGGATTGCACCCCGTCTGCAGCTTCTCGTTGCGTTGTCATTGATCCTTCAGTGGGCGATGCAGGACCAGGGCATTGGTGACATTGCCGTCTGTGTCGGGCGTGACGTCGACGTCGTTGTGTCGACCTTCCCACCAATGCTTGCCGATGTCCAGCCGTATCTCGCGGACACGCATGAGGTCTTCGTCCAGGTCGTCATATCCATCCTCATAACCGTCCACGACTACGCGCAAGTCCTGCGGATAGGTCTGCAGGATCCGTATCAAGTCTGCTATCTTCATGCTGTCGTTGTCCTTCAAGTCCAGCCCGTCCCGATCTGCGCAGTCAGGGCAGATCCAGGTTGTCGAAAGGATTGAGCACCTTGGTCCCGGTGGGTTCGAAGTGGCGGACATTGCGGGTGACTACCGCGAGGTCATGCTCGATAGCGGTGGCCACGATGAAGAAATCGACGTGAAAGTGCCCCAACGCTCGGCGGTGGCTGCGCTCACGGAGATGACGCGGTCGTCAAACCACGTGCTCGTCTGCTCCAACCATACAGTGAGATCGCGGGCAAATTCCGGATTGCGTCGCCGTTGACGGACGATGCCCCGCGCGCCAGTTCCGCCAGCGTTACGCCACTGAGGTGCAAGTCGGCCTGCCGCTGGACCTCCAGCAACTGGAAGACGACAGGATGGTGCTTCGGTTTGCGCCTGAGGAAAACCACGTCCGTATCAACAGATGTCCAGCGGCCTGGCCTCAAGAGGCATGCGCTCGAACTCCTCACCGCCCTGAGGGAAGGCCAGGAGATGATCAACGAAAGTAGGCGCACGGTCCATCTCCGCTTGGCAAAGCCGCTTATAGTCCTCAACCGCCACCACCACGACGGCGGGAGTACCCCTCCGGGTGACCGTTTGGGGTTTTCCGGCCAAGGTGGCGTTCACCACGGCACTGAAGCGATTTTTGGCATCCTGCAAAGTCCATTCAGACATGGTTCCTCCGGCTAGCCGACTGGCCAACGCGACCTTGTTGCCACAGCATACCAAGTAAAGGAACCGCCGCGGTTTGCTTACACAACAACGGAGACAATGTCCGTTTCTTTGATTTTGCTCTGTGGCCGGAATGGATATCCCCGGGCGAGAAGAGTGTCCCGTTCGTTTGCCTCAGACCACTGCACCCTACGGCGTGCAACACCTACCGGTAGCGCGGTCTGTCTGGCCGACGCGGCGCGGAACGAACTGTTCGCCCCAGTACCAGTGGTCGACCCCGGCCACTGGCCGCAACACATCCGTCCGGCTATGACTATTCGGCTGATTCACCATGACCGCACACATGTTGCTGCGGGGCCAGGATCTGTTACCACGCCGGGCTACCTGATACCCCACTCCCACGTTCGCAGATGCCCTGGCCCTCGTGCGGGGCACACCCTCTGGACCGGTGTCTCCCATTGTTCACGGTTCCTCCCCCTCCAGCATGGCCAAACCGCCGTCGCGCTCGCATCCACCGCTGGATGTCAGCCGGCAAACACCGAACTTACTGTCCTTTGAAGAGCCGACAGGCATCATCCATCCGACGTTGAAGCGCAGACCGCGCCTGTCAGAGCCGGGCAGATGAAGCACGTAAGTTTCTTCTCGCTGGTATTCATGGCCATGAGCGGATCACATCGGCGAATGGATTGATGACCTGCAGGCCGTCGTAATCCTGCTCGGCACTCAGAGTATACGTCTTCGCATCCGAGGGTACGCGCCGCTGCGAGAATCGCGCCATCCCAATACGACAAGCCAAATCGTTGACTGATGGCTACGGCAGTGTGGAACACTTCAAGCGTGATGTCCTGTACAGGGAATCTGGTAATAGCCTCTATGAACAGTAGTGCTTGGTCGTGGGTGATTGCATCCGGACGATTGGGACGCGTTGCCTGGTGATAGAACTCCTGCAGAACCTGCACAGAGAACGCCAAGTCGCCAGAGTCCAATACATGCTGTGCAATACGCTGTTTGTCGGCCTCGTCGGGAGCCGGAGTGGCAGCGTATATCAACACATTCGTGTCAACGAAACGCACGAGGTTCACCCGGGCTCTTGAACTTTGCGCTCGCCAGCAGCAGTCCCCGTGACCTCCGCCCGGGCTCTGGCGCGGTCGTACAACTCTTCGCGGGTCAGGTTGTCGGCTGCCCTGAATCCGCTACGTGTAGCCCGAATGTCCTCAATCACTTCGCCCATGAGTTGCCGACGGCGCTCGAACTCACGCTCGCGAGCTTGTTCCATGGTTATGGACTCCTTGGATTGATTCCCAGTGAGTGTCCTCAGGTAGTTGCGCACCAGTGCCGATACCGACGTATCCAACTCCGCCGCCCGAATGCGGGCCAGCCGATGGGTCTCCTCGTCAACGGATACGGTTATGTTCTTCATGCCTACTCCTTGATTTCAGTATCCCTAATCTCGCGGGCCTCACGGATCAGGTCAGCTGAGTCCCCGGACAGAAGCTTGCCACCGAAAATCTCCTTACGGCGGAGTGTCAAACGTTCCGCGCGGAAGAAGACAGGCCGTTGACCTCGGCCTGCGCCCACTCCCGACCAATGGCAGCCAAGCAGTACCCGCGCATGCTCACGCTCTTGAGTGCGGCGATGGCTTTCAGTCAGCGTTGAAAGGCGGGGGCCAAGTCTAGCAGGCTGCTGAAAAACTCCGGCCGGCTAGAATGCCGGCATCCAGGAACGGAGGAACTCCCCGATGCGCGGTCGTCCCAACCCCAACGCAGCATGCTGGCCATTGTGGACCTGGAGGAACGGGTCCCCCAAGACCATCCGCGGCGGCGGATCAAGGAAGTGGCCGACGCGGCCCTGGAATGGTTGTCACCGGAGTTCGACCGCATGTATGCGCGTGTGGGTCGGGCCTCCGTCCCGCCCGAGCGGCTGTTGAAGGCCTCGCTGCTGATTGCCCCGTACTCGGTGCGCAGTGAGCGCGCCTTCTGCAAGGAGCTTGAGTACAGCCTGCTCTACCGCTGGTTCCTGGACATGGACCTGATGGAGCGCAGCTTCGACGCCACGGTCTTCACCAAGAACCGGCAGCGCTTGATGGCGCACGACGTGGGCCGGGCCCTGTTCGACGAGCAAGAAGCCACTGTACCCGGTGTCTACCAATGCCTTGATATCCTCGGTCCGGACCTCCGGGGCTTGCAAGGAAAGGAGAACCACCGCTTCATGGGCAGCGGTCACCATCCCTTCAATCATCCCCCCCTCCGTAGGGACCCGGCCCCGAAGCTGCGCAGTGCCCGATACCCAACGCGCTCCATCAAGACATCAATGGCGCCGGGACTCTGCACCCGTAATCGCTCCAACGCTTCTCTCTCGCAGCTGGCAATAGCCCAGTCCCCGGTTTCAATGTCGATAGCGACATACTTTCCAACGTGGTCGGCTTCCACCTTCGGGCGGATGTCCCGCTCGTACATCTCCTTTCCCAGACGGGCGATCTCTTCTGTCGGACGGGTTGGCGCGTTCAATCTCATCACCTCCGTGAAGGCGGTTTTTGGGGGACGATACCCTACGCTGCCCGACGATTCTCGGACCACCCAAAGGTCCCCTGCGGGCAATTCAGGGTCCTCACAGTGCGTGGCAACATGGCGGCACGGCCTCGCACAGTCGATGTTCCACTCCGCGAAGTTGCGCTCTCAGTACAGCTTCCGGTCGTGGACGATGGCCTCTCGGCGTTCTCCGGAGCATGGACGCGGAAGAGCGGGACATTCTGGACCGCTTCGAGAGGGGCGAACTACGCCCGGCACCCGACGCTGCCCGGGAGATGGAGGAGGCCCGGGAGGCAGCCCACAACACTTTCAAAAAGACCAGACGGGTCAATCTGCGCGTCACGGAACGCCGATTACATGCTCGTTCGCGCGCGGGCGAGGGAAGAAGGGATACCCTACCAGACGCTGGTGTCGAGCATCATCCACAAGTACGTGTCCGGGCGGTTGAGCGAGAACAGTAGATGAACCGAGTGGCCGGCAGGGACCAGCCATGGAGAACATGCAATAAGTTGGTGGTGTGGCCTCCTGGGACCCGGCAGGATGCCCTGCGGTCACAACCGAAGGCGATGGAGACGTTCCGCCTGGGGACCGGCATTCCGGTGGACGCGTGACGGCTTCGGGATTGGCGTTCACGAAGCCGCCACGCCAGTCTCCAATCCCGCCCGTATTCCTGTTGCCGACGCAGGATTACAGGCCGGCTTTGCTCAACTCTTCCTGCAGCGCGGGCAATCGCCGGTGGTGTTCCCGGAACTCGGCCATGAAGTCGGTCCACGCCGGTTCCTGCGACATCTGGCGGTAAAGGTCCCGCATCGTAGTCAGGTAGGTACAAGCATGTCGGTATCGATTCCGACCGCGAGCCTTTATCAACTCCTCCGCTTGTCCCCGGTAGATTTCAGCGGCGGCCTGGGGGCGTGTCTCCGCAGCGGCTTGGGCCACTCGAATCAACCGGTCTCCGGCATAGGGAGAGACCTGCTCATATTGCCGCACCGATTTCAACGCGAGGTCTATTTCGCCTTCGCTCAGGTAAACATCGGTCAATATGCCGTATTCCCGGGCGGCGGCCCACTCGGCCAGCAACTTCGAGCGTGATTCCTGCCAGATGCCAAGACGCTGGCACAGCTCCCGTACGTCCTGGTACGCGGCAAGGCCGGGACGTTGCTCGAGCAGTTGCTGAGCCAGAACCAGAGCCTCGGCCAGTTCCCCGCGTTCTTCGTGTTGATCCTTGAGCCACGCCATCAAACCATGGTCGTTGGTCGTTTCAATCCTCCCGGCCACCAATGGTTCCACCTTGCGACCATCGCCATGTGCGCTGAATATCCCCGCCAGGGTCAGCAAGTCCAAGTCCCTGGCCTGATCGGCTTCGGCCAACGCCTCGTCCAACCGCCCCAGCGCCAGCAGGCGGTCTACCAAATCGTCCAAGCGGCCGCTCTCACGACAGATCTCCAGGAAGGCATCGTCGTCCAGGTGGTCGGCCTCCAAGTCCAGCAGGAGACTGCCGTATGCTTGGCGTTTATAGCCGTCGTACCGACCTGTGGCTGCCGGCAGGGCGGCCCGTACCCAACCGGCAATGAGGCTCTTCTCTGCTTCGGTGGCATGTTCCAGTATGAGGTCCTCCGCGCCATCCCCCAAGCCGTACCCTCCATAATCCAACTCCGAACGGTATATTGCAAAGAGGCCTTGCAGGGCTTTCTCTCTGGCCACGGCATCGTCGTCACCGGCATCCAGGCACTTCCCAAGTCCTTGGACGCACCGGTTCACTGCGTCGTACAAGTAATCGCTGTCGTGGTAGTCGTCGTGCAACATCTCAAAATGCTCGAATACTTCCTGGGCCACCGCCTGGTACACGATACTGGCGTTGGCATAATCGGACTTGGCCAGGAAATTGTCGCCGGAGCCCAATACAACGCCAATGCCCCCTGTACCATCCCAATCCCAGCCATCAGCACTGCTTCGGATAGCGGATGCTGCCTGCCGACGGTAACTTTCCAGATCGACCAAAGTGCTGCTCCGGCTGTCTGCGGGCAGAGTCGACTCCAGCAAGATCTCCAAGTTGGGCTGAACCTCCAGCATTTGCTTGATGAGGGCAATCAATTCCGACTTGCTGCGTCGCTCCAGGTTCGCGTCCGGTTCTTCCACCGTCCGGAAGACATCGGGTTGGTGCAACCAAGTCAACAGCAATGCCCCGATGTGCTTGCAATGTCCGCCGCCACCCACCGGGCAGGAACAATGGGCCTCCTTGATGCCTTCGGCGCTGCCGGTAACCCACAACCTGTATGGTTGGGGCCTGGAGCCTTGACACAATGCCTTGAGGGTGTTGCCTTGACGGCGCGTCTCGAAGATGTCCCCACCCTTGAAGTAACTGCGCCCGCGTTGGAAGCTTTGTGTGCCTACCCAATCGGATATGGTCCCTTCGTTCAGTGTGGGGAAGGGATTGCGCATGATTCCCAGTTCCTTTTGCCGTTGCAGTGCCGCACAGATGGCCCTCCGGAGAGGCTTGTCCCAGGTCTTTGGCGGTCCCCAACGGCAACGCTTCACCATGCAGCAACCCTTGGAGCACGGGCCCTACAGACACACTCCGAACGGACCGGATTGCTGTGCACGGAACAGGCCGACAGACCAGCCGGACACCGAGGCACGCCCGTTGCGGTTTGCCGCCGGGCAGGGGCAGTATAGTGGACAGCAGGACTGCACAATTTGGCAATCCCGGGCCGTGCGGCTGCGCAGCGTGCCCTGGGTGGGTTCGATCGTGGCCGCCGTACTCATGTCCGAGTTGTCGAAAGTGAGCCGTCGCAACGGGCGTGAGATTGCCACGCGGGTCGGCGCGCCTCCCTGAACCGGGACAGTGGTCGGTACCAGTGCCGCGCCTGGAATGGTCGCGCCTCCGTGTATAACCACCGTGAACGCCCTCGCCACAGTCCTGCCATCCGCGATTTCTACACCTTGTGCCGACACAGCCAACCCGGAAAGGGGATGCTCGCCGCGATTAGGTGCAAGCTGTTCCCCACCCTGAACGCGATGTTCCGAGACCAAGTCCTCCGACAAAAGAACCCCATGCCCATGGTGGTCGAGGCCTGGCCTTCAACGCAACTTCTGAACGGTTACACACAGTCTCGCTACAGCAGAGGCCCTATAAAAGCAGTACCCCGCCCTTGATGTTCGAGGCGTGAGGGCAAGGTATCCGACATTGCGCACTATGGGATAGTTCGCTGCTGGGGACCGGATGGGAACTTCGTGAATGCCAATCACGAAGTTGTCGTGTCACTCTCACGCCATGTTCCGGAGAAGCATGAACGCGGTGATGGACACCGGATGACGTTGGCACAGGGCTACAGTCCTTCCTTGTCCAACTCATTCTGCAGCGCGGGCAATCCACGGTGGCGTTCCCGAAACCCGGCCATGAAGTCGGTCCATGCCGGTTTCTGTGACATCTGGCGGTAAAGGCCCCGAACCTTGGTCAGGTAGGTACACGCCTGTCGGTAGTTGTCCCGGCCGCGAGCCTCCACCAACCGCTCCGCTTGATCCCGGTAGATGTCAATGGAGGCCTGGGGATGTGTCTCCGCCGCGGCTTGGGCCACCCGAAGCAACCGGTCTCTGGCATAGGGGGAAATCTGCTCGTATTGCCGCACCGCTTTCAGCGCGGGGCCTATGGCACCTTCTTCCAAGTGAACATCGGTCAACAGGCCGTATTGCCGGGCGGCGGCCCACTCGGCCAGCAGCTTCGAGCGTGATTGGTACCAGATGCCAAGGCGCTGGGACAAATCCCGTACGTCCCGGTACCCGGCAAGATCGGGACGTTGCTCAAGCAGACGTTGGGCCAGGGCCAGAGCCTCGTCCAGTTTCCCCCGCTCTTCGTATCGATCCTTGAGCCACGTCGTCAAACCATGGTCGTGGGTCTTTTCAATCCTCCCGACCACCAACGATTCCAACCTGCGGTCGTAGCCATGTTGGCGGAATACCCCCGTCAAGGTCAGCAAGTCCGAGTCCCCGGCCCGCTCGGCTTCGGCCAACGCCTCACCCAACCGCTCCAGCACCAGCAGGCGATCCACCAAATCGGCCCAGCGGCCGTTCTCACGGCAGATTTCCAGGAAGGCATCGTCGTCCAGGTCGGCCTCCAAGGCCAGCAGGAGACCACTGTACGCTCGGCGTTTATGGTCGTCGTAAGGGCCTGTGGCGGTCCGCATGGCGGTCCGCACCCAGCCGGCAATGGTGTTCTTCTCTTCGTCGGTGGTCAGTTCCAGCATGAAGGCCTCCGGGTCGTCCCCGAAACCGTACCCTCCAATGTCCAGGTTGAAACGGTACATGGCAAAAAGAGCCTGCAGGGCCCTCTCCCGGACCGCAACGTCTCCGTCCGCAGCACCCAGACAGTCCCCCAGCCCGTCCGTGCACTGGTTCATCACATCCCACAGGTAGTCTGCGTTGTCGAGCATCATTTCGTAATGCTCCATCAACCCTTGGTGCACCGCCTGGTACACGATGCAGGCGTTGGCGTAGTCGGCATTGTCCAGGAATCCGGCGCCGGTACCCATGGCAAGGTCAATGTCCGCTTCAACTCGTCGGGCTGCCTGCCAATCATTGCCGGCGTTTCGGAAGGCGGATGCTATCTGCCGACGGTAGCTGTCCGGGTTGAGCGTCGTGCGGTCCCGGCCACTCCCGGACAGGGCCAACTCCAGCAGGGTCTCCAAGTCGGGTTGAACCTGCAGCATCTGTTTGATGAGGGCAATCAGTTCCGACTGGCTGCATTGCTCCAGATTCGCGTCCAGTTCTTCCACCGCGCGGAAGGCATCGGGTTGGTCCAACCAGGCCAGCAGCAGCGCCCCAACATGCTTGCAACGTCCGCCGCCACCCACCGGACAGGAACAATGGGCCTCCTCGATCCCTTCGGTGCCGTAGACAACCCACAAGCGGTAGGGTTGGGATCTGGAGCCTTGGCACGAGGCCCTGAGGGTGCTGCCTTGAAGTCGCGGATCGAGGATGGCCCCATCCTCAAAGTAACTGCGACCGAGTTGGAAACTCCGTGGACCCACCCAGTCTTGGATGTTCTTTTCGCTCACGGCTGAGAATGGATTGCGCATGGCTTACAACGCCCCGCGTGTTGGATTGGGCTTTTGCTGGCTGCCCGATGCAGGACGATCACACAAGTCACATCGGCCAAGCCTGCAGTCGTCGGGACATCCGTTCGGGCACGGTCTTGCGATCCCGCGGCCAACAAGCATACAGGCACGTTGGGTCACTCAATTGACGCGTCCTACCGGTAATTTCTCCCTGTACCTGATCAACACCTGAACCTATGCGGCGCGCATAGTCCGAGGATAGCACCGGGTGGATGGTCGGTCCAACGAGCTCAAGGCCCTTCTGGAACTGTCCGTGCCCCTGGTGTTGGACAGTTGCATCGTGACAATCAATGCCATGGGTTGGCCAGAAGCGGATTGCACAGACGATCCGTAGAATGCGGACCATGTCCCAGTACAGAGGGAGCCACGGCCGCAGCTGCATGAGGCCATGGCTCACCAAGCAATCGTGTGCGCCGCTTCGTTTGCCAAAACCTTGAACAGGCCTCATCCTTATTCAAGGATACATGATATCCTTGAATAAGGAGGCCGTTTATGGCACATCTGGAAGCCCGGTACTGGGAGGGCCAGGCCGCCGGACCAACTCGGCGTGACCGCCGTCCCTGCAACTACGCGGTCTACTTGCCGGATAAATTGTCCGAACGCCGGTTCATCCTCGACGGCGACGTGGCCGCCGATGTGGCCATTGCCGAGGCCGCCCTTGTGCGGCTTGACACCACTGCATCCGCGCTTGCCAACACCGAGGCGCTGGCCCGGCTCCTGCTCCGCGCGGAGTGCGTCGCCTCGTCCCGCATCGAAGGCTTGGAGGTGGGCGGACGGCGCTTGCTCCGCGCTGACGCGGCGCGGCAGCTGGGTGAAGACCCCAGGGATGTTACGGCCACGGAAGTGCTCGGCAACATCGACGCGATGGTCTGGGGGGTAAGCGGCATGGAGCCCGGCGACATGCTAACGGTGGAGAGTCTGCTGGAGGTGCATCGCCGTCTGCTGGCCGGTACCCGTCTTGAGGAACATGGGGGCCGCATTCGCGACATGCAGAACTGGATTGGCGGCAGTAATTACAATCCTTGCTCCGCAGAGTTCGTGCCGCCGCCGCCGGAGACAGTGGTCAACCTTCTGGAAGACCTGTTCGCCTTCTGCAACGATGACTCGCTTCCGGCGTTGGCACAGGCAGCCATCGCCCATGCGCAATTCGAGACCATCCATCCGTTCGTGGACGGCAACGGGCGCACCGGACGGGTGCTGTTTCACTTGATCATGCGCCGCCGGGGGCTCGGACTGCGCCTTCTGCCCCCGATTTCCCTTATCCTTGCTACGTGGTCGCGGGATTATGTTGCCGGGCTGACTGCGACCCGCTATGTCGGCCCCTCGGACTCCGACGAGGCCCACACCGGAGTGAACCGGTGGATCGTGCTCTTCGCGTCGGCGTGCCACCGGGCGGTCGCTGACGCCAGCCGCTTTGAGGAACAGGTACGCGCCTTGCAGGAGTCCTGGCAGGAACGGGCAGGACACGTCCGTCGCGACTCTGCGACTCGCCTGCTCATCGGAGCACTCCCGGCGGTGCCGGTGCTCACAACCACCACCGCTGCGCAGTTAATTGGACGGTCGTTCCAGGCAGCAAGCCAAGCGATAAATCAACTCATGGAGGCGGGGGTGTTGGCACAAGTCACCGTCGGCAGGCGCAATCGCATATTCGAAGCCCCTGAGTTGATTGAGGCCTTCACCACGCTGGAGCGACAGCTCGCGAGCCCCGAGGGCAACACACGCGTCTCCAGACCTGCCCGGCATATTCCTCGACGGGTAGGGTGAGAACTTGCCAGCTGCGATTTCCGTATCCGTTGGCGCCGACGGGGCAAGCCCCGGAAGGTGGCGCTCGTCACGGCCATGCGCAAGTTGCTCCTCATCCTCAACGCCGTGCTCTGGGACCAGATGCCCTGACAGCTCAACCGCGTGCCCATGGCTGGCAAGGATTGACTTACAACACGGTTGCGACGGCAGCAGGATCAATTCCCAGGACAGGCATTGCCAACAAGCGGCCGGCAGCAACCTGGCACAAGGACTATCCAGGCCGGCTGATCAGTCCAGGCCCAAATCCTGCCTGCATGCAATCGTCTGACTTGAAAGGGGGCGATACAGCATATGATAGATTTATAGACTGTAAATCTATCTGTATGGAATAAAGGCAATGGGTCTCAGCATCAAGAATGAGGAGACGTGTCGGTTGGCTAGAGAGTTGGCGCATCTGACCGGTGAGACCATGACCGGGGCTATCACGGTGGCCCTTCGGGAGCGTTTGGAGCGCACGCGGAGGGAGGAAGGCACCGAGACCCGCGTACAGAGGCTTCTTGCCATCGGAAGGCGATGTGCAAACATGCTGGGCGATGGTCCCTCTGCTGTCGAGCACGGCGATTTCCTGCATGACGAGCGCGGGCTGCCCCGATGATTGTCGACACGTCGGCAATCCTGGCAATCCTATTCGGCGAGCCGGACGCGGAACACTATGCTCAAGCCATCACGATGGCATCGTCTTGCCGCATGTCGGCCGCTACTCTTGTAGAAGCAACCATTGTTCTCGAGAGTCGCGGCGGTGCCACAGCCGGATATGAGCTGGATGCATTCCTGGAAGAGGCGGAGATCGAGTTGGAACCAGTCACTTCTGAGCAGGCACAGGCCGCCCGCAGGGCTTGGCGGCGATTTGGCAAGGGCAACCACCCAGCCGGGTTGAATTTCGGCGACTGCTTCGTCTATGCGTTGGCCCAGACCACGCGGGAGCCCCTTCTGTTCAAGGGCCAGGACTTCGCACTGACCGACGTTGAAGTTGCATAACGTTGGCCTCGATCCATCCAACCCGCATGCGCGGCGATGTGGGATGCGGGTCTGTGCAGAAGAAGGAAATCATAGCGGGAAATGAATTCAATCCGGATGCGGTCGCGATGGATGCGGCACACCGTCTCCAGCACCAGGTCCAGTGGCGAAGAAGGTCACCGGTCGGGCTTCCGCGCCTGTCTTCATGGCACAAGGCGAGGCTGATAGAGTCATGAAGCAAGGCGGCATTTCGTCCGGAAGCATCACCAAGCCCGTGAGGGTGACCACGGACAAGCATCGTCAGGCTCTGTGGCTGCAAGAGAGGGGTCAGGAGATTGACTGCCGGAAACAACGACCTGCCCATCCGACTTGAACCCGAGGAGGCCTGTCCTCCGTCGACCGCGTTGGTTGTTGGCTTTCAGGGTGCCGCGCTTGTGCTTGCGCCGACGGTGCTGAACGTGGCCATCGCGGTCCGTTCTTCCGGGCTCGATGACACCTACCTGACTTGGAGCGTCTTCGCCGCACTGCTGATCAGCGCGGCGGTCACAGCGTTGCAAGCATTCCAGTTCTGGCGGTTTGGCGCAGGCCATATCGTGCTCACCTGTCCCGCGGCGCTTTTCATCGGGATCATGGTGGCAACCGTCACCTCGGCCGGGCCATCGACGTTCGCGAGCCTGGTGGTCGTCTGCTGCGTGATCCAGGTTGCACTCGCCCGGTGGTTGCCAACGCTACGCCGCATTTTTACGCCGGTCGTCACGGGGACGGTAACCATGCTGATCGCCGTCAGCGTGCTGCCCATCGCGTTCGACAGCGTTCAGGACCTGCCGGCGGAGGCGCCCCCGGTCGCCGGACCGGCGATTGCGGGCATGACGCTCCTGGTCCTGGTGATCGTGACCCTGCGGGCCAACGGGCCCTGGCGTCTGGCCGGGCCGTTCATCGGCATCCTGGCCGGATGCGCTGTTGCCGCGGCATTCGGTCTGATCACCAGGGACCAAATCGCCAGTGCCCGTTGGTTCGGTATCCCCGAGCTACCGGCGTTGAGCCTCGATCTCACGTTCGGCAGGGAGTTCTGGGCGCACCTGCCGTCGTTCGCGATTCTTACGCTCGTGATCGGGATCAAGACCATCAGTGATGGCGTTGCGATCCAGCAGGGATCCAGACGACGGCCGCGAGCGGTTGATTTCCGCCAGATACAGGGCATGGTTGGCGTCAACGGTATCGGCACGCTGTTCGCCGGCCTCGCGGGAACGCTGCCCCCGATGGCCTATTCCTCATTCAGCCTCTCCCTGATCAACCTCACCGGCGTCGCTGCACGCAGAGTCGGGTTCGGTGTGGCGCTCGTCATGGTAGTGCTGGCCCTCTTCTCGAAACTTGCCGCCGTCCTGCTGACGATCCCCGGCCCCGTGTTGGGCGCCTACCTGATGCTGGCCATGGGGATGCTCTTCGTCAGCGGCTGGCAGACGATCCTGAGCGAAGGCCTCGGTCCCAGGCGCGTACTGGTGGTCGCACTCGCCAGTGCCTTGGGCTTGGGACTTCACAAACACTCCATCATGCGGGACCTCTTCGGCAACGAGATGGGCGGACTGCTGGACTATGGGGTCACGATCGGAGCTGCGGTTGCCATCGGAATGACACTCCTGCTTGATTCAATCAACCGTCACCGCTCGCGCCTCGAGATCTCACTGGACATGGCTTCGCTCCCCGCGCTCGATGCGTTCCTTAACCGAGTGGCAACCAGGCTCGGATGGAACGAGACCTCCACACTGAGGCTGCGCGCCGCCGGCGAAGAAGCGCTCGCCAGCCTGCAGATGCAGGAGCACTATGCCGAGGGTTTGGAGCATCCGCGCCTAATCATCGACGCACGGCCGCAGGGGACGATGGTGGAACTGGAGTTTGTTGCCACGACGCGACAGGAGAACGTCGAGGACCAATTGGCGTATCTGGCCGACGAGGCTCCCGTCCCAACATTCGATCAGCTTTCGCTCCGGCTGTTGAAACACCATGCCACTACTGTGCGTCACCAGAAGTTCCACGGTGTGGATATCGTCACGGTCCAGGTTGAGGGCAGCACCTGATTCAACGTTGGGTGGTGACCGTGCCAAGGATTGGGATTGTCTGGATGGGCGAGCGTGTCCTGTGCAGCGAACTTTCCGTTGGGACGACTTGAGGACGGGGAGGAGACAGTCGGACATCACTCGGCATGGGCCTATGCCAAATGCATCCTCATTGCAAGGCTTCACATGGCGGTTGGGTGATTATGGGGTTCGCTGCCGCCACCGCGTGCAACATCGTGGCGAGCGGTCCTCGAAGTGCTGAAGGAGTTTCCTCTGCGCGCAGCTCACTGCCCAGGTCGCGCAAAGGCGACGAGCGCCGCGTCCGTACCACGGCCCGTGGCGATGACGACCAACTGCAGTCCCGACTGTGTCTGGTAGGTCATCGGGTTCGCGTTGGTTGGAAACGGTGTTGCGCCACGCCAGAGTTCAGCACCCGTTGCCTTGTCGAACGCATACAGATACGGGTCGCCGCCGCCGAGGAATACCAGTCCCCCTTTGGTCACCAGCGGTCCGGAGTTACCAAGCGTACCCAGCCGCTCCGGCAATTCGATGCCGTGAAGCAACGGGTGTGTGCGGATCGCATCGCTCCCTTCCCCGAACGGCACCTTCCACGCGATCTCGCCCGCGTTGAGGTCGATCGCCACCAGGTGTGCGTAGGGCGGCTTGGTGAGCGGGATCGGGCCAAGCCTGCTCTCCGGGGCCAGCACCGCGCCCGGTCCGCCGGCCTCCCGGAACATGACGCGTGTCGCGCCATAAGGGCAATTGTTGCTGTACTCGACGTCGACGCGCGGGTCATCCCCCAAATTCTCACAGACCTGGTTTGTGTCGGCTTCCTCCGACGTCCGCACGTATAGAAGCCCGGTCTCGGGGTCGAACGCCGCCCCGCCCCAGTTTGTGCCGCCGCTCGCGCCCGGGCGCTGGAGCGTCCCCTGAAGGCTCGGTGGGGTGAAGAGCGGACCCAGCCGGAATTTCTCCATCTCCGCCACCGCGAGCGCATGTATCTCCGGAGTCAGATCGTTCGCGTCTTCAAGCGATACGCCCTGCCGGGCGAACGGCGGGGGCTTCGTCGGGAATGGCTGCGTTGGAAACAACTCCTCGCCCGGGACGTCCGTGACCGTGTCCACGGCGCGCTCCATGATCGGCCACACCGGCTCGCCCGTCACCCGGTCGAACACGTACGTGAAGCCGTGCTTCGAGACCTGCGCCACTGCGTCAATCTCACGCCCGTCCACCGTTATCGTTACCAGGTTTGGCGCCGCGGAGAGGTCGTAGTCCCACAAGCCGTGGTGTATTGTCTGGAAGTGCCACTGCCGCTCGCCCGTGCGGACGTTGAACGCCTGAACCGTACCGGGCGGGTCGAATTCGCGCTGCACTCCGTCGGGCACGCGGCTCCCGACGATCACCAGATCTTCGAACACTACCGGAGGCGAGGTCTGGTCGAACTCGTAGTGGCTGACCGAGGGGCATGGCCGCGCGGTCAGCACGACACTCCCCCCATCGCCGAAGTCCGCGTCCAGTTCACCGGTCGCGGCATCTATCGCGTACATCCGATCGCGGCTGTTGAGGAAAATGCGCGCGTCGTCCCCGTCGCTCCAGTAGGCAATTCCCCGGTGCTTGAAGCCGATCGGCCCCGCGCCGATCGGTCCGCCTTCGTAGGCTCTCGGATCAAACGTCCAGAGTTCGGCGCCCGTCTCGGCATCGAGTGCCACCACCCGCGTGTACATCGTGGAGAGGTAGAGGATTCCGTCGACCATGACAGGTGTGGCCTGGAAGGGACCCGGACGCGTGCCGTACTCCTCGAGGGGTGCCTCGTTCGGTTCCCACTGCCAGACGATCTCCAGATCGCCGACGTTAGCGGCCGTGATTTCCGCGGCCACCGAATACTTGGTATGTGCCTGGTCGGAGCCGACGAACGGCCAGCCGGTTGTGGCACCCGGTACCTGGGTGCACGCGACCGCCATGGTGATCAGCACAACCATGGCTGCCAATTGCTTCATGAACCGAACTCGAATTGGGAAGGACCTGCCCGCAGCCGGCCATATTGGCTTTCTGAAATCCGGCCCCAGGATGTTGTCATCGGACACATCGCTGAGAACGGGCAGGACTGCCAAACCACGGTACCAACGGGGATTTCGGCGCGAAGGTCCTCGATATTGTCAGGATTGGTGGAGCTGGGGGGACTCGAACCCCCGGCCTCCACAGTGCGATTGTGGCGCTCTCCCAACTGAGCTACAGCCCCGTGCCGATGCATCGGCGTATCCGAATGGAGCTTATGGGACTTGAACCCATGACCTCCACAATGCCATTGTGGCGCTCTCCCAACTGAGCTAAAGCCCCTCGATTTGGGAAAGCGATTGTACAGAGGGCAGTACCAGGAGTCAAAGCGTGCCTCTGCCCGTTCTCTACACCTTTGGTACAACGCAACTGCCGTCGCGCCCTGCAAGTCGTCGCTTGCCGGATCCGCGACCCGATTATGGTCATGGCGAGCGAAAATTGGCACACTCCTCGCAAACTGACCGGGGCACCAACCCCCAACGCATCAAGTGGTCGAATACAAAGCAGCCTGCGCAAAAACCCAGAAATGCCTCAAGCGCGGCGAACAAGATCAGTACGGCAAGGACGACATTCGCCGCGACTGGTGATCCTGCAACAAAGTGCAGTACCAATGCGGTCACCGAGAAGCCAAGTCCCACAGTTTGGGCGAAACGCTTGGGCGGTCCGGGCACCAGCTTCGGCTCGCCTATGCGCGGCGCAATAACTCTGGTCGCCAGGAGTCCCATCGGGCTCAATGTGGGACCGGTCGCCACTCGTGCCAAAAAGCCGTAGGCAAGGACGAACATTAACCATGCTTGGCCTGTCAACATGGTCGCGAGGGACAGGCCGACTACCAATCCCGCGACAACCCTGGCAGCTACTTCGTTGACCGGATTGGGAAAGCTGAAGACGTATCGCATGGCAACCTCAAACTTGCGGTGGATTTGTCTCAAGGCATCTTGTGGCAACGTTGCCCAGTAGTGAACACTACCCGGTTATTGCAAGGACGCGAGCCGTGAACATCCTGCTGACAGTTGGCTTGGTTTGTGTTGGTCCAAGCATACCAAGTTGCTGGCCCCGGTCGTACGGGCTGTTGCTGCGCTGTGCCCAGACATTCTGGTCGGCATTCCGCATCGCGGGTTCCAGTGCTGACAAGCCACTGCACCCCTCAGCTTTGGTGTTGGCGCGCCGACACGCACCGTAACCTGGAAACACCCGATCAACCGACAGTGGCGCGCCCTGTCCATCGTGGCGACGAGTGCCAATCATGAGTACCACATCCACACCGGTGTTATACCAGTTCGCTATGCTTGTGAAACTTGAATGTCGGCGGGCAAGGCCTTTAGGGCCTTGCGGATCCAGCGCCATCCACACACTTGCTTCACCCGCTCCGGATCGGCCCGCCAGGCCTCCAGGATGGGCTCCAGGGCCTCCGGCTTGGCCTGCAGGGTCGGATACACCCGGCCTTCGAGGGCCCGGCGCAACTCCCGGATGAAGCGCGCGACCGGGTTCAATTCGGGGGCGTAGGGCGGCGGCACCACCTGGGGAGCGCCCACCGCCTGCATCCCCTTCCCCGTGTGGCCGCCGGCCCCGTCCCAGACCCCGCCGTCGATAGCCGGCTCCGCGGCCCAAACCTCCCAGATGCGAGCCCTCGCCTCCCCCTTCATGTTCTGCTGCCACGTCCACCACAGCCGCCCCGTCCGCGGATCGAGGGCGACCGCCACATAGAGGTACTGCCAGCCGATCTGCACCGCTTGGGCGACTGCCACCCCGCGCGGGGCCCCCACCTTGCCCACCTGGCCGCGCAGCCCCACGCGCCTCTCGTCGCCCCACACACTCCCCTGCCCCGCCTTCAGGCCCGCGGCGGCCAGGCGTTCTGCGAGCCCCCCTTTTTCCAGGCCGCCTGGGCCTTGGGGGTCCGCCTTCGTGTGCCGGGGCCGCGGCGTCTTGAGCCGGATCCGCAGCCGCTGCAGCAGCGTGTAGACGCCGGCCACCGTCGGCCCCTCCCCCAGCCGCCGCCACAGGACATGCAGGCGCACGCGCACCTCCGGCACCGGCTCGGCCCGGTACTGCGCATGCAGCGCCTCCGCCGTATCCGCGGCCGCCCAGACAACGGCGGTCTGGCGTGCCATGGCCGCAACCTCCCTGCTGAAAACCCAATCCGTAAGTCCCGTTAGGATACCGGATTGGTATTACGTCGAACTCGCTTCGCCGATGGTTCCAGCAGAGTATCTCACCGGTGAACAGGTGCTGGTCGTGCATGTGGATACGGGATCTGGCCCTTGTTGTGACCTGGCACAGGAATTCCGATCTCCCTCCGGCTTCCACAGTGCGATTGTGGCACTCTCCCAACCGAGCGCCTTCCGAACAGGAAGATGGTGGTGTACAGAGGGGCTGGGCTCGAAGTCAAAATGGCCAACCCGCGTAGTTCCGACCACCGCCTTTAGGCAAAGGGGGATGTTGTCCTTCCAAGGACGGGCGATCACCCTCCCCGTTGAGGTCCGTGCCCCATCCCGGCGCATCGGAGACCATCAGGCGGCCATCCCGAATGTCCGGCTGCACGGTCACGTAGTCGTCCCGTCAGGGACAGAAATCGACATCTGTCTCCATGATCTTCAGGTTGGTTAGCACCGCACACATGTGGGCGTTCTGAAAGGCGGTCAGGTGGCTGTAGCAATGGTGACTCCTTCATGATCGCCGCCCACACAATCTGCAGTCAGGCACCCAGCCGATCCAGAACAGATCGAACATTGACACATGCATCACCATTGAGAGTATCCGAGCCGGCTCGTCCGGCACGACCATGTTGGTCTTGAGGACCGTGTAGCCCTGATCCACCATCCCATGCCATGCACGCTTCAGGAAGCACTGCCCAAACGAACCATATCTCGCGGCTTGGCTGACGTGTTCATAGGGAAATGGGTTTGGAGCGCGACACCAAGCAACCGGTATCCCTGCCGTACAAACGCCACCAACGATTCAACTTGGCGGCGTGACCGAGCACGTACAACCCACGTACGTCAAGATGTATCTTGATATTTCTGCCTACCTGGCCGGAAATGGCACAAACAGGGAGAGGAGAGAGCGCATGGCCGCCAAACGAGTCAAGTTTTCCAGTCAGGTGTCACCGGACCTGCTGGCTGGAATGAGGGCCATTGCCAAGCATGAAGGACGCCACTTTCAGTCCGTGCTGGAAGACGCCATGCGCAGCTACATAGAAGCCAAGGCGCAGGGGAAAGTGCGCCCCGAAGTGATGGCCCATTTCAGAGCGAGTCTCGAGCGCAACCGTCGCCTCGGTGAACTCCTCGCCGACTCGTGAGCCGGGATTTCCTGACACTGGAGGAGATCGTTGCCATACACGATGCCGCGGTCCATGAGTTCGGTGGCATGTTGGGTATCCGCGACACGGGCGCGTTAGCCGCCGTCACACCCCCAGATCGGCTACTGCGATACGCTCATCGAGGCGGCAGCAGACCTCATGGAAAGCCTCGCGATGAACCTCCCTTTTCTGGACGGGAACAAGCGGACCGCCTTCTACGCCACTGATGTCTTCCTCCGCAAGAACGGCAGTTTCATCGAGTGCGACAACAACGAAGCCCACCGGTTCTTCATGAGGCTCTTCAAGAGCAACACGTTCCGCTTCAAAAAGCTTCACACATGGCTGCAGGAACACGTCAAGCCACTGCTGATCATTGGCCAGTAGATTTTGGATGCAACTGTTCGGCAACTGGCTTGAATGTCAAACCTCGCCAGCCGCGGCACGCGGTTCGACTGCCAGAGGACCTCGTCCCGGCCAGGATGAGGAGCAACTTGTGCATGGCCGCGACGAACGCCACCTGTCTGGGGTTGCCCCGCCAGCATAGGCTTTCGGCGGCCGCCGCTGGCTAGGAGGGAATGTTGCCCGTCCAGGGTCGGGCAGCCACCGCCTCCTCGTTGAGTTCCGTGCCCCAGCCCGGGGTGTCGGGCACCGTCAGGTGTCCGTCCCGAATGTCCGGCAGCACGGTCACGTACTCGTCCCGCCAGGGACAGGAGTCGACATCGGTCTCCATGATTTTCAGGTTGGGCAGCACCGCACACATATGGGCGTTCTGAAAGGTGGACAGGTGACTGTAGTAGTTGTGCGGAGCCACCGGCATCTCCTTCACGGCCGCCTCTCGTGCAATCTGCAGGCAGGCGCTCATGCCGGCCCAGGGAAGATCGAACATCGCCACGTCCATGGCCCGAATGTCCAGGAACCGCTGGTATTCCCGCACCGTGTTGACACTCTCGGCGGAACAGACCGGCAAGGACGTCGACTCGGTGATTTGCCGGATCACCTCGGGTTCCCAGGAGTCCACTTCGAGCCACAGCATCCGATACGGTTCAAGGGCCTTGGCAATGCGCATGACATCCAGGGTGCCGAAGTGGAAGTTCAGGTCCAGGGCCGTGTCGAACCGTTCACCGGCACCGCGTTTGAAGGCCTCAATCAGCTTCACAACCGAGGAGACCACAAAATCCATGTCCTTGGCATCGAAGGTGTTGAGGGTCCGGGCCTGCTCGCCGGGCACGACCACGTTGGTTTTGAGAGCCGTGTAGCCGCGATCCACCACCTCCCGGCCCAAATCCTCCACGTCCGCATAGGTCTTCAGGGGCTTGCCGTACAGCTCCGGATACCGGGCCCGGTAAGTGCCGCAGTGGGACCAGTAGAGCCGAATCCGATCCCGCACCTTGCCGCCCAGCAGTTCGTATACGGGCACGCCCAGGGCCTTGCCCTTGATGTCCAACAGGGCGCACTCAATCCCCGCAATCGACCGCTGGATGACGCCGCCCGGCCCCTGGCAGGACTGCCGGTGCATATCCTGCAGACGCTGCTCAATGGCCAGGGCACTGCGGCCAATCAGGGATGCCGACAAATCCCGCACGCCACCGGCCACCGCGGACGGCATGCGCCAGTCGGTCACCTCCGCGTATCCGGTGATCCCCTCGTCCGTCTCCACCTTGACGAACGTATAGGCGGCCCAGGCCGCATCGACCTGCAGCGGTTCAATAGCGGTGATGCGCAAATCCGATAGCATGGCACTCGAACTCCTTGACAGTGCTTCTGAACAACCCCGATCCCAGACTACCAGACACCGGATCGCAGCCGCGGCGCAAGGCCGGAACCCGAATCGACGGCTATAATTTTCCGATCCGGTGCGCTGCCCGCGCCCGATCCTCCCCGTTTCCCATTCGAATCCACCCGGCGATCCGTCCATGCATGCCGTAACCGCCCCGTACAAGGCCCCTCCGTTCGAACCTGCCCACCGGGTCACCGGCTTCGGCGCCACCGTCTTTGCCGAATTCACCGCCCTGGCCAACGAGCGGGGCGCCATCAACCTGGGACAGGGCTTCCCCAACTTCGCGGCGCCGGACTTCATCAAGCAGGCCGGCCAGGACGCCATCGCCCGGGATCTCAACCAGTACACGCGCAGCGGCGGCCATCAGGAACTGGTCGAGGCCCTCGCGGAGTTCTACGGCCCGCTGTTCGGCCGCACCCTGAACCCGATGACCGAGGTGGTCACCACGGTGGGGGCCACGGAAGGCATCTTCGCGTCGGTGCAGGCCGTCGTCAATCCGGGCGACGAAGTGATCATGATGGAGCCGTTCTACGACAGCTACCCGGCCTGTGCCGTCATGGCCGGCGGCACGCCGGTCTACGTGCCGCTGGAAATCCCGGGTCGGACGCCGGGACAGACGCTGACGGCGGCCGACTGGAAGCTGGACATGGACCGCCTTGAAGATGCGTTCTCCGAACGCACCCGCATGCTGATCATCAATACGCCACACAATCCGGTCGGCAAGATGTTCAGCCGGGAGGAACTGGAGCAGATTGCGGACATCGTGCAGCGACACAGCCAAAGCCACCAGCCCGTTTACGTGCTGTGCGACGAAGCCTACGAGTGGATTACCTACGACGGCGTGGAACACGTGCGCATGGCGACCCTGCCGGGCATGTGGGAACACACCATCACCCTGGGCAGTTCCGGCAAGACCTTCTCCGTCACCGGCTGGAAAATCGGCTGGGCCATCGCGCCGCCCGAGATTGTCCACGCCATCCTGATGGCCCACCAGTGGATTCCCTTCACGATTTCCACCCCGTTCCAGGAGGCCGTGGCCACCGGCTTCCGCACCGCCCCAAAACAGGGCTATTTCGAGTGGCTGGGGGAGATGTACCAGGCAAAGCGGGACCGGCTGTTGGGCTATCTGGAGGCCGCCGGCCTGTCCTCCTGCGTTCCCCACGGTTCCTACTTCATCCTTTCCGACACCAGCCACCTGGATGTGCCATCGAACCCGTCCGAACCCCGCGACGTGACCGTCTGCCGCTGGCTTACCGGCGAAATCGGCGTTGTGGCCATTCCCCCCAGCGCCTTCTACAGCGACGACAACCGACACCTGGTCGCAGACCTGGCGCGGTTCACGTTCTGCAAGACCGACGAGACGCTGGATCAGGCCGGGGAGCGTTTCCAGGCCCTGACCCGGAAGGCCTGAACACCGGCGGTTTCCAATCACAGCCCGATCAAAAGGACAGAACTTCCATGGAGCTCCTGATACAGCAAGGCGACATCGCCGCCACCGAAGCGGACTGCGTCATCGTCAACCTCTTCGAGGATGTCAACCACCCGGGCGGCGCCACGGGTTTCGTCGACCGGGCCCTGAACAGGGCGATCACCAGCGCCATCGCGGCGGGAGACTTCAAGGGCGAGGCGGACACCACGCTGCTGCTGTACACCAACGGAGCCATCGCGGCCCCCAGGGTCATCGTCACAGGCTTGGGCAAAGCCGAGGACTTCGACTTCCTGGCTGCGCGCAAGGCTGCCGCCGCGGGCTTGGCCAGGGCCGCCGGCCTCAAGGGCGTGCAGACCGTGGCCACCATTTGCCACGGGACCGGAATTGGCGGCCGGGATACGGAAGAGATGGCAAAGGCTCTGGCACTGGGATCCTTGCTGGCCGCCTACAAGGTGCGCAAGTATCCGGCCAACGACAAGGAGCAGGGCGTGTCCACCTGCACGCTGGTGGAGTTCCACGCCGAGCAGATTCCCGCCATGCAGGCCGGCTTGGATGCCGGACGGGCCTTGGCCGACGGAGTTTGCTTCACACGTGACTTGGTCAATGAACCTCCCAACCTGCTCTACCCCGCGGAAATGGCGGACCGCGTAAGGGCCGCGGCGGCGGATACCGCCCTCCAGTGCGAGGTGCTCGGCGAAGAGACCATGCGCGAACTGGGCATGGGCATGATCCTGGGGGTCTCCCGCGGCAGCCGACGCGAAGCACAGCTCATCATCCTCCGCCACGAACCGGAGGGACTCGAGGAACAGCAGCCCCTGATCTTCCTGGGCAAGGGCATCACCTTCGACACGGGCGGAATCTCGCTGAAGCCATCCTCCGGCATGGAGGAGATGAAGACCGACATGGGCGGCGCCGGCGCCGTTTGTGGCGCCATGCTGGCCATTTCCGCCCTGAACGTTCCCCGCCGGGTCTTCGGCTTGGCCATCTGTGTCGAGAACATGCCCGACGGTGATGCCTATCGTCCCGGCGACATTCTCACCGGCATCAGCGGCAAGACCGCGGAAATCATCAACACGGATGCCGAAGGCCGGCTGGTATTGGCGGACTGCCTGGGTTATGTCAAGCGATTCTCGCCGTCGGCCGTGGTTGATCTGGCCACGCTGACCGGAGCCATCGGCATTGCGCTCGGTTCCCAGGCCGCCGGCCTGTTCGCGAACGACGATGCATTGCAGGAAGCCATCGTGGCAGCGGCCGCCGCCACGGGCGACCGGGTCTGGCCGATGCCGATGTACGACGAGTACAAGGAAGACATCAAGAGCAACATGGCCGAGGTCAAGAATGCGGGCAGCCGCATGGGAGGCGTGTCCTCGTCGGCCAAGTTCCTGGAGCACTTCACCGAGGACTACCCGTGGGCCCACCTGGACATCGCCTACATGGCGTTGCAGGGCAAGGGCAAGCCTGGCCAGCCCAAGGGAGCTTCCGGGTACGGCGTCCAACTGCTGGCGTCCCTGGCCGCCGCCATCTGAACGGCAACCGCTTCGATCACATTCGAAACAATGCCGGCCGCAATCGCTATCATTGTTAATTAGGGCCCTCTCCCGCCCCCCGCCACAGCCATCGACAACCGCGGGGCCTTCATGTCCCTGACATCACGTCTGCACCACCCAAACGTGCCGCCGGTGCGCTGGCGGTCCACCATAGTCTGGGCCGCCGGACTGGGTGCGTTGCTTGCCTTCGTATCGGTCCGGACCGCATCGGCCGCGTCGGCGGCCCAAACGTTTCCCGGTGCCAACGCAGTCGAGGCCTGGCCCGTGCTCGTACCCATGCTGGCGGCCTCCGCCAGTCTGGAAAGGGCGATCGAGGTGTTCTGGAACCTGGTCGAGTGGTTCCTGCTGCGCGTCGGCGGATGGCAGGCTGCGGATCTGAAACGCCCCGACTACACGCAACTCAAGAGCGGCCTCAGCCTCATCATGGCCGGCGTCCTGGGGGTCGCCATCACCGGATACACGGACATCCGGTTGCTCAGCTACCTGCAACCGCAGGCGAACGGCATTCTGGATCAGGTTCCGGTTGCCTGGGATGTCCTGCTGTCCGGCATCCTTTTGGGTACGGGCACCAAGCCCGTCCATGATCTGGTGGGCACACTCACGCGCGTGAAGATGCTGGTCGGCAACCTGGGACTGAAGCAGCGGGAACGGGCCGGTCTGTTTGCGGCAGACGCCAACTACCGGATGCGCGAGGCCGAACTGCATGGCACGCGCTCCATGGCCGCCCATCAGCCCACCCAGCGCACCACCCAACAAGACGTGGCCGCCACATCCGCACCGACTCGGTCGGACCGGCGGTTAATCGACGATCTGGACGCCCGTTACAACGGATGAGGTTCCGGTTGGGAAAGGAGGTCCGGAGCCGTAGTGGAGTTGGGGCCCGACCACCCTTGGGGTTGATTGCCCTGATGGCGGAGCGCGCCCGCGCGAAACCAAACTCGCCCACCGCGGCGGCCCCCTCCGGGCATCAAGGGGCTGCGCGCTCGTCCTGCTGATCGCCTTCGATGCGGGGCCGGAGGCCTACCACCGCGGCAACGCCCACATCATCGCCGAACAGGGCAAGCGACCCAACTTTGTACTCGAGGTCGCATCGGCGTCCGCGACAAACCCGCCGACCATGCCGCCCGGGACATCCGGAGTACTGATGCCGCGACGAGGCCGACGAGAGCCAGGGCACCCGGCTGACCGGCAACCAACTACAAAACCGAACAAGACCCTGTACCCGCACCGAAGCCAGCCATCCAAACAGTCCGGATACACAACTTGGACTTCCACCTGGCCGGGAACGGGTTGGCGTCCATGGTGAAGAACGTTTGTTTGTTGGTGCTCAGACCAAAATTAAGAATCTGCAACAGTGCCGCCGGTGGTCCGGAAGGACCATTGCCGCCCATCTATTGCTATACTTTATTCCCCTTTACTCTCGTTGCGAATGACCGCAGGGTGCTTTCCGCCCGGCCAATCGCACCAATGCCTCAAAACCCCATGCGCATCAGTTGTTTGCAGGAGAACCTGGCCAAGGGCCTGTCAATCGCCGGCCGCGTGACATCTTCGCGCGTCACCATGCCGGTACTGGAAAACATCCTGATTGCCGTTGAAAACGGCCGCATCCGCTTGGTTTGCACCAATCTGGACGTGTCCATCAACGTCTGGATCAACGGCACGGTGGAGCAAGAAGGGGCCCTGACCGTCCCCGTGCGTCTGTTGACGGAATTCGTCAACCTGCTGCCCTCCGGCCAACCGGTGCACCTGACCTACTTGGAATCCCGGCAACTGGAGGTTTCCTGCGGCCAGTTCCGTACCGCCTTCAACACCATCGAGGCCAACCAGTTCCCCGATGTCCAGGATTCCATCCAGGGGATGGAGTCAACCTTACAGCTGGACACCCACGAACTGCGTACGATGATCGAGGAGACCGCCTTCGCCGCCGCCACCGGCGAAGACCGTCCCAACCTGGCCTGCGTACAGGTGGAACTAGCCGATGCCGGCCTGACCCTGGCCGCCACGGACGGCTTCCGCCTGGCCGTGCGCCACACCGCCCTCGAACAGACGGAACAGGAGCAGAAGATTCTGGTGCCTGCCCGGGCCCTGTCCGAACTGTCGCGCATCCTGGCGGATGCCGACTCGTCCAAGCCGGTGGATGTTGCCGTCACCAACAACCACAGTCAGATTTTGGCCAACCTGCACGGCCTCAGCCACGAGCGCGGCTCGTTCGTCGAGGTTCTGCTGATCTGCCAGCTGGTGGACGCCCACTTCCCCGACTACAACCGGATCATCCCGCAGGAAGGCGCCACCTCGGTGATTGTGGACCGCAACGACCTGCTGCAGGCCACCAGGGCTTCCTTCCTGCTGACCCGCGAGAACAACAACATTGTCACGGCCAAGTTCAACACCGAGGAAGGCTGCATCGAAATCAGTTCGGAAAGCAACGACCGCGGCGACAGCCGGAACAAGCTCAAGGCCCAGATTTCCGGAGAGGCCCTGGACATTTCCTTCAACGGCCAATACCTGATCGATGCCCTGACCCACATCCAGACCAAGAACGTGGTCATGGACATGACACAGAACAACCGACCGGCCAAGCTTTGCCCTTCCGCCTCCGAAGACTCCCCTCCCGCCTCCGAAGACTCCAAGGGCCGGGACTTCCTCCAGGTCATCATGCCGATGACCTCGGCGCGCTGACGCACGGCCGCCGAGACGGCGCTGTCCCGGGGATTGCACCGGCGGTCGGCGCCACCGACAGGGTTGTCGGGGAGGCGGGCCGCGCCACCCTGGCGGCTGGCGCGCTTCCGAATGGGTCCGGCTGGGCGCTGTCGGCTCGCCGCTAGGAACCGACAGGAATCTGCCGTTCCGGTATCCGGATTTCCTGGCCGATGACCAGCAGGCCATCCTCCGAGTTGGGATTGGCGGCCACGATTTCGGGCCAGAGATTGCCGTCCCCGAGATAGCGGTAGGCGAGGTTCCAGAGCGAATCGCCACTGACCACGATGTGGGTCTGTGGCGGAACCACCACGTTCAGCGCTTCGGCGTCCACCTCGCCCAAGCCGGGAATGCCGCTGACGGCATCCAGGAGCGTGGTCCGTTCAGCCAGGGATTCCACGGTGCCCATCAGCACCAGCTGATCGCCCTGGACCACAGCCACAATCTCTCGCTCCTCCAGTTCCGGATAGCCAAGCTGGCCCAGGACCGGTCCGAAATCGATGCGCTTCAGCGCGATGCGCTCCAGGACGTTGAGCGCAACCTGCTGCGACCAGGCGTCGCCTGCTGCGGAACCGTCCGCCTGGGCGCTCGCAACCGCCGCTTGTGTTGCCGGCTCCGGTGCCTGGACAACCTCCTCGGACGCGGCGGATCCCGCCGACTGGTTGGGTTGTGCAGAATCGCCGGCGGCCACCAGGAGCGGTTCCGCCTCGCTTGCCGGAACTTCGGTCCGGACCAAGGGTGCGGGACCGGCTCGCTGCGTCAACCAGTCGGGGACAAATGCCTGCAGGTTTCCGACCGGATTCTGCAGCACGACCAGGGTCGCGATGGCGACCACCGAGACCAGGATTGCCCCGACAGTCGCATTGCGCAGGTCCCAACCCCAGAACGATCCGTCTGCGAGCGCGGCTTCCGGGGGACCGGAGCTGCTGTCGAGTTCCTGGGCCAAGGACCCGGCTCGCCGCTGAACCAGCCGCTTGAGCAGGGCTTCCGCCTCGGGCCGCAACACATCGTTGACCGGAATCGCGCCGATATGGGCGCGCAACTGCTCCTCCCGATCCAGGTCCGCGTACAAAATTGCGGCCAGCAGGTGCAGTTCCGAAGTGTCCTGGGCCTGCAACCCTCGCTGGATTAGTTGCAGGGCAATAAAGTGCGCGCCCTGTTCGGCGGCATCACGGGCCTTGTCGTAGTAGTAGGCGGCCTTCAGGTCAGAGGTGATAAGGGAAGACAGGTCCCCGGTGCACTGACGGCACTCGGGATACTCGGGGGTTACTACGGCTTCGGCGCCGCAGTAGATGCATGTGACCTGCATTTTTGTGGGATCCAGAGGGTGCAACGAAGGGGAGGTCAAGTCCCACATCCGGTTCCGGATTCTAGCACAGCACCCTGATCCGGCCTCCGCCCACCGGGCACTGTTTCAATCTCGTTGATGCCGTCCCGAAGGCACATATGGCGAGGGCTCCCTGCAACGGTCTCGGCGACACAACCCGAGAAGGCCGCTTGCCGTAGACTTCGATGCCTACCTCATCCGCATTGAAGACGCGGATGGCGACGTGGTGCAGGACGGCGCTGCCACTGGCCCCGGCACCCAGGGCCTCAAGACGGCGGCCCGGAAGTTGTTTGTTCACAGCTTGTCCGGCTTCCCCGCCTTTGACAACGACAAGATGGAGACTACCCTGGCCCTGCAAAATGTCAGGATCGTCGACGGTTCCAAAATTAACGTAGGGATACACACGGACGAGCTTCGGGCTGTTGCGGTTGTGGCTCCAGCATCAATTTCGATTGTCAAGGTCGACGTAGCTACGGGTCCACAGCAATCCTTCGCATTATTGGGTTCACTTCTTGCGCCCCAAATTGGACCCAACCCGCCGACGACAATCGGTTCTACGTTGGAGGCGGGTGAGGTGTATGCCAACCCGCCGGACGAGCATCGCGATTTCCCGATCGACACCTTGAACAGTGACGAGACCTACACGATCACGGCCTGGGCGGTCAACGAGGATGACGAGGTCATCAGCCCGGTGGCGACGCTCAACCTGCACCCGGTTGACAAGACGGTCACGCTGGGCACTGCTACCGGGGCGGGACTCAGAGACTACTTGAACACTACTGCCATCACTGATGGCACGTTGATTGTCACCGAGTTCACCGTGCTCAAGTAGCGGCGCGGGCCGAGGGGGTCGGCCCGGGATGGGTGGCAGGCGATGACGGTTGGAAAGTAGTGCGTCTCCTCATGGTCGTCGGCCACCCACCCTGGGAGGCCTGGATACAAATCAACTTGAGAACCCCCTCGGACGAGGGGGTTTTCGATGGCATGACATCCCCTGCCCATGGACCTGGAACCGCACTGTCCAGGTGGGCCGTGCGCTCCCGCCGAGCCTGACGCGGCAGGTCCAGTCCCGACCGCCCCATGGGAGACGGGGATCGAGGTTGGGTCGGTGCCCGCCGCAGGTATGGCGGGCCCGGGGATGCCGGACGCGGGCAGGCACCCAAGCCGCAGCCGCATCAACGAAACTGAAACAGTGTCCCTTCAGGGATCGTTTGAGGCCATCGCGGCCTGACAGGCGCGTATGGCCGCCTCCATCCCGGCCAGGATGGAGCGATCCTCAAGGTTTGTGGTGTCGCCCAGCGGATCCCCCCGCCACATGTCGCGCAACAACCTGCGCATGACCTTGGCATTCCGGGTCTTGGGCAGGGCCGGCACGATGCAGACCGCGTCCGGCCGCAGGGCCCTCCCCATGTCTCTGGCCACGACTGCGCGGAGCCGTTCCCCAAGGTCCGCATCCGGGTTGGAATCGGGCGACGGTACACAGAAGCAGACTGCCTTTTGTCCCTTGATCGGGTCCGGCACCCCCACCGCCGCCGCTTCCGCCACATCCGGTTGCCTGACCAGCACCTGTTCATACTCGGCAGGCCCCAGCCGCTTGCCGGAAACGTTCATGGTGTCGTCGCTGCGGCCCAGCAGGAACCAGAACCCGTCGCTGTCCAGGACGGCCAGGTCGCCCTGGCGCCACAGGTCGGGCCACTCGGACCAATAGGTGTCCAGGTAGCGGCCTTCCCCGTCCTGCCAGAAGCCCCGGGTCATGCCAATCCAGGGGTTGCGAACCACCAGTTCGCCAATCCGGTCGCGCACGGGCTCGCCGCGTTCGTCGACCACGTCGACCGCCATGCCCAGCAGCGGGGCATTGAAACTGCACGGCTTGAGCGGCTTCACCACCGAACAACCAACGATGCCGCCGCTGATCTCGGTGCCGCCGGAATAGTTCAGAATGGGCCGGGTGCCATCCAGGGCCTGCTCGAACACCCACATCCACGACGCGGGATCCCACGGACTGCCGGACGAGGCGACGGCCCTCAGGGCGGACAGGTCGTGCCGCTGCACAATCGCCGCGCCCTGGCCCTGCATGTACCGGGCCAGCGTCGGCGATATACCCAACAGCGTAACCCCGTGCCGGGCACAGATTTCCCAGATCCGATCGGCGCCGGGCCAGTCCGGGGCGCCATCGTAAATGACCATGGTCCCGCCCAGAAGCAGTGACCCGAAGATCAGCCATGGCCCCATCATCCAGCCGAGATCGGTGTGCCAGAAGACAGTGTCCGACGACCGAACGTCCATGCCGTGGCACATGTCCTGGGCGGCCTTGACGGGAAACCCGCAGTGGGTGTGGACCATCCCCTTGGGCGCACCCGTCGTGCCACTGGTGAAAATGACGAGACAGGGCTCCTCGCTGCCCATGATCTCGGCCGCCCCCGCACGCCCGACCGGAGTCTGCTCGCACAGGTCCGACCACAGGTGCACCACCGGGTCCGCGGACACGTCCACCGGTTCAACGTCGGGATCATCCGTCCGTACCAGCACCACATGCTCCAGGTTCGGTAGTTCGGTGCGTGCTGCCTGCAGAACCGGAAAGGCCTCCACCCAACGCCCTCGCCGCCGATACCCGTCCACCGTCACCGCCGCGCGCGCCCGACCCGCCAGCAGCCGGTCCACAACCGAGGCCGGGCCAAACCCGCTGAACAGCGGCAGGGCAATGGCCCCGACGCGGATGATGGCGAGGAAGGCAATGACGGTTTCCGGCACCATCGGCATCCATATGCCGACCGAATCCCCGGCCCCAAGCCCCAGGGATCTCAGGCCGGCGGCACAGGCTTCAACCTGCCTGTGCAGTTGCCCATAGGACAGTGCGCGCTCCTGTCCATCCTCCCCCACCCAAATCAAGGCAAGGTGGGCTTCGGGATTCACATCGGTCCCCTGCTGCCACTTGTCGAGGCAGGAAACGGTTATGTTCAGCCGACCGTCCACGCACCAGCGCGCATGGGGTGTGCCCTGCGAAAGGTCCAAAACCTGCGTCCAGGGCTGCTCGAAGCGAATGTCCAAATCCGCCAACACCCGGCTCCAGAACCAGGCCGGATCGCCGGCGGCCTTGCGTTCCAGGGCCTCCAGATCCGGCAGGCCCATCCGATTCTGGAACGCCACCAGGTTGCTGGCTTCGATCTGATCGGTTGTCGGCGTCCAGACAACCGGCTGGTCAAACGGGAAGCCGGATTGGAGTTGCGTCACGATGCCTGCCAATGTCGCGATGGATTGAGCGCCGCAGTCCGGAACCGCACGTCGGACAGAACCGCATTGCCCGTCCGAGCGGAAACCACGGAAACCGAAGATTGTGTGCGGGTTCCCGGGTGCGCCCCCGGGTTTGCGAAAAAGGATTGGACGCGGCGGTTTGGCCGACGGCGAAGGTCAGGCTGCCACGGTTTCGCCAGCCACCAGCAAGCGATATCGCTCCGCTGCAACCGGGTTGCGCAGAAGCACCAGCGTCACATGACTGGGTTGGGATGGCTGCCACAGCAGTTTCATGCGGGCCTCTTCCAGGGTCCGGTGCCCCTTGAACTGGTTGCAACGCTGGCAGGCCGTCACCAGGTTGGTCCAAGTGTGGCTGCCGCCCCGGCTGCGGGGCACCACATGGTCGATGGTCAGTTGGTTGCGCGCCTTTTGCTGGCCGCAATAGGCACAGGTGTGGGCATCGCGCAGCATCACGGCGTTGCGCGAGGGCGGCGACTCCCGCCGCGGCACGCGGACGAAATGGCTGAGCCGGATGATCAGGGGAATGGGCAGCTGGCGACTGACCGTCCTAATCACCCGCTTGCCGGACTCGATGAGTTCCGCCTTGCGCTCCATCAGGAGCACGATCGCCCGGCGCACCGGGATCAGGCTCAGCGGCTCATAGCTGGCGTTGAGAACCAGCACACGCCGGGACAGGGTCACGGGAGCCTCGGTTCCCGGCACGGAACTGTCGAGGTGCATGATCTTGGCGCTGCTTTTGACCTTCCTTTGGCGGATTGGCCAGAACCCACGGACAGACCGAGACCAGATTGCCCGGCCCGCAACGCGGCTATGCTACCTGTATAGCCCTCAACAGCGCAAAAACAATAAAAACACAGACCCCGGCCATGCCAAACGACCGGGCACGTTCTTCCTGCTGGCGGCTCAGCCAGCCCCAGGCCGCCGGCAACGAAATCACCACCACGATGCCGTACAACGCGTGCAGATACGGACGCGGCAGGTACCAGTCCGTGAAGAACCAAAGCCAGCCCCCCACCAGCACCTGAGCCAGCAGGAGGAGTTCGCACATGAGCGCGGTTCCCATCCAGGACCCGGACAAGGCTTGGTTGCGGATACCCGACCACAGCGCCCAAAGGCCCGTGACGGACGTGAGGATCAGGCAGGCCCGGCTCAGGCCCACGTGAATCTCAAGCGGAGTCATGCCGCCCCTGCCCTTCGGCAGGTGGTTCCGGGCCCCGTTCCAGCATGCGTCGCATGCGATGGGTAAAGCGTCGCCGGGTCAGCATGGTCCTGCGACCACAGGTGCGGCAGTCCATGCCGATGTCCGCACCGACCCGGTAGACCGTCCAGACATCGCCGCCGCACGCATGGGGCTTGCGCATCTGCACAACATCGCCCACGAGGATCCGGTCGTGGATCTTCATGGGCGACATGACTGGTTCGAATCCGGATTGGACCGGGATGGCGGGCGGCAGTGGGAAAGGTGTGGGGTTCCGTCGCCCCGGCGTCGGCATCAGGCGCGCGAGGCCGCCACCATGATTGCGAGGATACGCTTGGTCATGGCCGCCGGGTCCGGATGCATGTCCTCCAGCAGCAGGGCGTTGTCGTACACCTGTTCGATCAGCTCGGTCAGCAGCGGATCCGCCGCGTCGGCTTCCTGTCGGGCCTTCAGGTTCCGGACCAGTTCGTGATCCGGATTCAGTTCCAGGATACGTTTCTGCTGGGGGGCTTCCTGGCCCATCAGGTTGCTCATGCGCTCAAACGCGCGCGACATGCTTTCGCCAGCGTAGACCAACCGACTGGGATTTTCCACCAGCAGACTGGAGCTGCGCACATCCTCCACCCGCTCGCCCAGCACTTCCTTGAACCTCTCCACCAGGCCCTGCAACGCCTCGCCGGCCTCGGCGGGGGCCTCCTCGTCGCCGGCCGTGTCCGGCACCTCCACATCGGCGCTGTCCACATTGACCAGCTTCATCTCCCGAAAGTCCATCAGGGACATGGACAGGTAGGCGTCGGCCACGGGATCACTGAAGTAGAGCACCTCGAGATCGTGGGCCGTGTAGTAGTCCAGGTGCGGACTGCGCCGGGCCGCGTCCAGGTCCGGGCCCTCCACGTAGTAGATGGACTTCTGGTTGGCCGGCATGCGCTCGGCGTACTGTTCGAGCGTGATCCAGTCGTCGCCGCTCTTGGTGCTCTTAAAGCGCAGCAGGCCAATCAGGCTGTCGCGGCGCTCGAAGTCCGTGGCCAGGCCGGCCTTGATGAACATGCCGAACTGGTCCCAGAACCGGTCGTATGCCTCCGCGTCGCGGCCGGCCAGCCGATCCAGTTCCCGCAATACGCGCCGGGCCAGGGTTTGGCTGATTTGCCGCGTGGCCGGATTGTCCTGAATGGTCTCGCGGGCGACATTGAGGGGCAGATCCTCCGAATCGACAACCCCTTCCACGAAACGCAGGTACTCGGGCAGCAGATCCCGGTTGTGCTTCTGGATCAGAATCTTGCGGGAGTAGAGGCGCAGACCGTCCTCCCGATGGGCCATGAAGATGTCGTCGGGCCGCTTGGACGGAATGAAGAGCACGGTGCGGATGTCGACCGGCGAGTCCGTCACCAAGTGGATGTGCAGCAGGGGATCGTCCGCCCCAAAGGCCAACTGGCGGAAGAACTGGTTGTAGTCCTCCTCCGCAACCGAGTTGGGCGATTGGCGCCAGATGGCAGTCTGGCTGTTGATTTTGGTCTGCGAGACACCGGTGTCTGACGCGTCGGTTTCCGCAGTCTCGGCGGCGGCCTCCGGGTCCTCGGCGGCATCCTCGTCTTCTTCTTCAGCGGCCGGTTCCACCAGGTAAATCGGGAAGGATACAAAGTCCGAATGCCGCTTGACGATTTCCTCCAGGCGCCAGCCGTCCGCGAAGTCGCAGTCGTCCTTAAGCAATATCTCGATCTCGGTGCCGCGGGTCTCCTTGTCGGCGGGCGCCAACTCGTATTCGCTGCCACCATCCGAAATCCAGGTCCAGGCCGTCTCCTCCGGACGATGGGACCGGCTGGTGACCCTGACCTCCTTGGCCACCATGAACACCGAGTAGAACCCGACCCCGAACTGGCCGATAATCTCCTCCACGCTGGTTTCGCCGGGTTCGACGCCGTTGAGGAAGGCCTTGGCGCCGGAATGGGCGATGGTGCCGAGGTTGGTGACCAGTTCGTCCCGATTCATGCCAATGCCGCTGTCCGAAATGCGCAGGGAGCCCGCCTCCCGGTCGGGTTCCAGCCAGATGGCCAATTCGGCGCCCGCGTCCGTCACATCCTGGTTGGTCAGCATCTCGAACTGGATGCGGTTCAGGGCATCCGAGGCGTTCGATATCAACTCCCGCAGAAAAATATCCTTTTCGGTGTACAGGGAGTGGGCCAGGATATCCAGCAGTTGCTTGACTTCGGTTTGGTACTGCAGTTTTTCGGGTCCGGGTGCTACGGTGTCCGACATGGTGGAAATTCGCGGATTGAACGTGGTTTCGAGACAGGGAATGCCCTTTGGGCCATCGGCGATCGTAGCATAGGGAGCGCCGACCGGCCGGCGGCGAATGTTGGACTTTTGTAGGCATTGCGGCATGCCGGATCCAACCGGCGCGGACGCGCAAAGGCCCGGCTTGGCGCCGGACCTTCAGGTCGGTGGCAGACTCCGGTACCTGCCGGCCGTGAAGTCGGGGCGAGAGGATTTGAACCTCCGACCTCTTCAACCCCATTGAAGTGCGCTTCCGGGCTGCGCTACGCCCCGACGGGTCTCGCCGACATGCTGCCGACAGGACCGAATGGAGTGGGAATGATAGGCCGATCCGGGCCGGCCGTCAAGTCCCGGCCGCATTCGGGCACTGTTTCAATCTCGTTGATTTTGGTTCACATCAAACCCACTTTCCACCAGTTGGTCCCAAAGAGAATGTTCCTATCACGCGTACACCAAACCGGATCCTGCCAGCGGCCCGGCAGGTATTCCACCAAGGCCGGCACGGTCAGCGACAGAGCCATCTCGGTTCCCTCCCATCCATCCAATCACAGTGGGCGGCGTGGGCACCGTGCATGTCCGTCACTCCGGGACGGTAGCCGCGACCAAGGGCTGCTTTACACCGGCGAACAGGATTACTGAGAGACACGCAAGCAGGGACATGAACGGCAAGTAAGGACGCACCCGTGCCGTACTCGGCGGGCCTGGCCTCTGTGAATGGGGGATGGGCCCCAATCTGTCATCCGAACCGCACAATCTGGTTTTGGTATAGCCGCGCTGCTATCTACAGCAAACATTCCTTGCGCTACCACCTCTCCCACCTGCCGATGAACGCCATTGTAGGCATGCAGCGATCCGCGGTCAACGCGGCATCGAGAATGGCCTGTGCTGCGTGCTGGACACGCAGTCCCGGGAGGGCAACGGCCACATGCCCAAGCCATGATGGATATTTGAGACGGGCTACCCTCAACATTGTGTAAGGTGGTCCAGCAGAAATCCGGCTCGGGTTGGTCCAGTGAACTGCTGCGGAGCAGGATTGGATGCAGCCCGTCGCTGCCCCCCCCCGAGGCCGATCCGTGGGTAACGTTGGGACTGTTCCGGGCAGGCGGTTGGATGTCTTCGCCCTGGCGCAAGGTTATTGGAACTGGGTTTGCCATTGAGGAGGCTGTCTGATGTTGCCCATGAAGATCCCGGCTCGAGTCCTGGCCGCAAGCCTGTTTCTACTCCTGGTCGGAGCATCGCCCGGTATAACCCAGGAATCCCCGTCAGAACAGCTGCCGGTCGGGGCCAAGGCCCGTCTGGGGCGGGGTTCGGTTCAATCCATGCAATATTCACCGGATGGCACTCGCCTGGCGGTTGGAAGCAGCGTGGGAATCTGGTTGTATGACACCCAAACCTACGAAGTGAAATCTCTGTTTACCGGCCATACGAGGCTCGTTCGCACCGTGGCCTTCAGTCCCGACGGACGAACCTTGGCCAGTGGCAGCAACGACAAGACTATCCGACTGTGGGACGCAGCCACAGGCACCCCACGGCATACCTTGGAAGGTCATACAGGAGGCATCGGCAGCCTGGCCTTCAGTTCCGACAGCAGGATCTTGGCCAGCGGCGGCAGCCGCAGCACCATTCGCCTGTGGGACGTGGCCACAGGCATCTTGCAACACTCCCTACAAGGCCATGAGGGCGGGAGCATCGAGGGCTTGGTGTTCAGTCCCGACGGGCGAACCTTGGCCAGTGGCGGTCAGGACAACACCGTCCGTCTGTGGGATGGGGTCACAGGTATCTTGCAATACAGCCTGCAACACACCCCGGAAGACACAACACACTATACGGGTTCGGTCACCAGCGTGGCGTTCAGTCCGGACAGCCAGACCCTGGCCAGTGGCAATTCGGACGGCTCCCTCCGCCTGTGGGACGCGGTCACGGGCACCCTCCGGCACTTATTGCAAGACTATTCCACGGGTGATTGGTTCACCGGCGTGGCATTCAGTCCCGATGGAGAGACCCTGGCCAGTAGCGGTTGGAGCTCCCTCCGTCTGTGGGACGTGACCACAGGTACCCTCCGGCAAGTTCTGGGAAACCACGCTGTACCTACCGTGGCCTTCAGTCCCGACGGCCGGACCCTGGCCAGTGGCGGTGACAGTTGGAATCCCACCATCCGCCTGTGGGACACTGCCACAGGCACCTTCCGGCACTCACTGAAGGACCATACGGGGCCGGTGAATACCGTGGCGTTTAGTCCGGACGGCCGGACCCTGGCCGGTGGCGGTTGGGACTCCATCCGTCTGTGGGATGTGACCACGGGCACTCTCCGGCACTCATTGGAGGACCATGGGATTAAGACCGACACCGTGGCCTTCAGTCCGGACGGCCGGACCCTGGCCGGTGGCGGTTGGGACTCCATCCGCCTGTGGGACACAGCCACGGGCATCCTCCAGCACTCACTGAAGGGCCACACGACTTGGGTTCGCAGGGTGGTGTTCAGTCCCGACGGCCAGACCCTCGCCACTGCCAGTGACGACAACACCGTCCGTCTGTGGAATGTGACCACAGGCACTCTCCAGCATACCCTGCAAGGCCATATGGACAACTGGGCTCCCCACATAGCCTTCAGTCCCGACGGCCGGACCCTCACCAGTAGCAGTGTGAACGGCACCATTCGCCTGTGGGACACAGCCACGGGCACCCTCCAACACACTCTGCTGGACACGGATAAGGTCTACAACATAGCGTTCAGTCCCGACGGTCGGTTCCTCATCACTGCCGGTGGGGACACCGTCCGCCTATGGGATGTGACCACGGGTACCCTTCGACATACCCTGGAAGGCCATGTGGATACAATCTTGATCGCGGCGTTCGGTCCCGGCGGCCAGACCCTCGCCAGTGGCAGTGTGGACGGCACCATTCGCCTGTGGGACACAGCCACGGGCACCCTCCAACACATCTTGGAGTTGGAGGGGCACACGGACTGGGTCACCCACATGACCTTCAGTCCAGACGGCCGGACCCTCGCCAGCGGCAGCGTGGACCAAACCGTCCGTTTGTGGAACGTGGCTACAGGCACCCTGCGGTTGATGGCAGGCCATACGGATCGAGTCAGGAGCATAGCCTTCAGTCCAGACGGCCGAATCCTCGCCAGTGGCAGTACGGACGGTACCGTCCTGTTATGGGATGTGACTGCGGAGACGGGTTCGCCCTGGGCCTCGGGAGACTTCCACAACCTGATGAACAACCCGGACGGACATTGGGAAGTGTGGAAAACCGGGACGACGGTGACAGCCAACTTCAGCAGTCCGCGCTCGCCCGTGCAGTACCATGCAAGACAGAATCCGCAGCCACAGTTCATACTGCCGAAGGACTTCCGACCCACAAATCAAGTAGCCCATACCGTGACGGGCACGCAAGTCCACGCGGATCGGACGGAGGTGCCAGATGCACAACCTGCAACCTTCGACCTGATAATCGACACGAACGGCGAGATGCGCTACGTGGACAACCCGAAGGTGGACGACCTGGGCTATGTGGACTACCACGTAACGCGCCTGACGTGGCAGACGGCCCAAGCCCCGGAGACACCACCCATTCCTGGGACCGAGGAGGCCCCGAGGCCGACAACGACTCCAACCGGCAAGTGAACCGAATCCGGGACCGAAGTCTGCTGCTCGGCGACACAGAGTGCAGATTCCAGCTGCATGCACCTGTGCCGGTGGGTGCCCCACCGACGGTGGCCCGACGTGTTTTTCGCATTGAACAGAGACACCGCGGGAAGCCTGCCGCCTGACGGTTCAACCCAACGGGGGAATCCTCCATCTTCCCCGTTGGAGGATCGGTTCAGGACAATTCAAGCGGCGGGTTTGCCCAGCCGTCAGGGTGGACAAACCGAGGATAAGGTATTCAACTGCATCCGATGCCGCCATGGCCAGAAGCAGTCAACCGGAATACAATCGGCCCGGGATCGGCGCAACCATCAACGGACCGGACACTGTGCCCGCCCGTCGCTCCTGCGGAAGTCCTACGCCGGGCAATGCAGGCTCGCCCGACCGCCTGTGCTAGACTGCCGACTCGCCTTTGGCGTCGCACCGCGGCGCGGGCAAATATCACGGTGCCGGACCGGAGCAAGGGTGTCCCGCGGGATGTAGTTCCGGGTTGAACGTGCCGGTCGCACAACCCGAACACAGGAGCAAACGGATGTCGGAGCGGAAGCGAATCGACCGCGGCAAACTCAAGCCGGTGGTGTTGGACCTGCTGAAGACAGGCGCCCACTTCGGGCACGCCACCCACAGCTGGAACCCCAAGATGACCCCCTACATCTTCACGGAGAAGGAGGGCCAGCACGTCATCGACCTGGAGATCACGGCCGAAGCCGTCTTCACGACGATGAAACGGGTCAGCGACCTGGTCGCCAAGGACGGCAAAATCATCTTCGTGGGGACCAAGCGGCAGGCGGTCAAGTCGATCGAGGATGCGGCCAAGGCCTGCGGCCAGCACTACATCAACATCCGCTGGCTGGGCGGCACCCTGACCAACTGGCAGACCATTTCGGAGCGGATCAAGTACCTCAACGAACGGGAAGCCCAGTTCGAGGCGGGGGAGTTCAACGCCCTCAACAAGAAGGAACAGCTCGACATCCAGAAGGAGATCGACAAGCTGAACCGGCGCCTGGGCGGCATCAAGGAACTAACGTCGCTCCCGGACCTGCTGTTCGTCGTCGACACCCAGCGCGAGAGCCTGGCCATCAAGGAGGCCGTACGCGTCGGCATTCCCGTGATCGCCCTGGTCGACACCAACTGCGACCCGGATCCCATCGATCTGGTCATCCCCTGCAACGACGATTCGCACCGGCCCATCCGCTACATCGCCTCCCTGGTCGCCAGCGCCGCCAATGAAGGACGCGAACGGCACCTGAAGGACCTGGCCAAGGGTCCGTCGGACGCGGAGCTCGAGGCGGAGGTCGCGCGGGAGTACATCGACGACATCGCCGAGGAAGTGGAAGCCACGGACGAAGAGGACCTGCTCGGGCCCGGCGCGCTCAAGCTCATCGCCGAGATGGGCGACGCCGAGGAAACCGAGGACGAGACACAGACCGAGGCCAGCCCCGAGGACCAAGCCTGACCATCCCGGCCGACAGGGGCCGCCAATTCACCGAAGTCACCGAAACCGAGCCAATCATCTGAAGCGGGACAACGCACCAACCATGGCCGAAATCACTACTGCGATGATCAAGGCGCTGCGCGACGCCACCGGCGCCGGAATCCTGGACTGCAAGAAAGCACTCACCGAAACCAACGGCGATCCCGAGCAGGCCACCGACCTGCTGCGCACACAGGGATTGGCGTCCGCGGCCAAGAAGGCCGGTCGCGACACGTCGGAAGGCCTGGTCGGCTCCTACGTGCACGCGGGTGCCAAGGTGGCCGGCATCGTCGAGGTCAACTGCGAAACGGACTTCGTGGCCAACACGGATCAGTTCAAGACCCTGGCCCGCGACCTGGCCATGCATGTGGTTGCGGAGAATCCGCTGTACGTCTCCCGGGAGGAAGTGCCCGCGGACGTGTCGGACCGCGAAGCCGCCATCTACCGCGAACAGTCCCTGCAGGAAGGCAAGCCGGAACACATCGTGGACCGCATCGTAAGCGGCCGCATGGACAAGTACTACGGCCAGATCTGCCTTCTGGAACAGTCCTTCATCAAGGATCCCGACGTGACGATCGAAGACCTGCTCAAGGACAACATCGCCCGATTGGGGGAGAACATCCAAGTGAACCGCTTCAGCCGCATCGCCGTCGGCGGCTGAGCCCGGGGCCGTCCGATCCCCCCGTCCCCAATCAAGCGGGCCGGCCACAGGATTATGGACGACCGGATCATCGTCAAAATCGGCGGGGAGGCCCTCAGCGGCGAAGGTCACATCGGAATCGACCCGGACGAGGCCCGCGCCATCGCGCTCAAGATCCGCGCGGTGCATGCCCTCGGCATCCAGATCGGGTTGGTGATTGGGGGCGGCAACCTCTTCCGCGGGCAGGCCCTCGTCGATGCCGGCATGTCCGAGGTTCCGGCCCACCACATGGGCATGATGGCCACCATCATCAACGCCCTTGCCCTGCAGGACGCTCTTGAGCGGCTGGATGTACCCGTGCGGGTGATGACCGGATTCGAGGTACGCACGATGGCCGAACCCTACATTGTGCGCCGGGCCGTGCGCCACTTGGAAAAGGGCCGTCTCGTAATCCTGGCCGGCGGTACCGGCAATCCCTTCTTCTCGACCGACACAACCGCGGCCTTGCGGGGCAGTGAGATTCAGGCCCGGCTCATCATCAAGGCGACGAAGGTCGACGGGGTCTATGATCAGGATCCCAAGCTGGACCGCAACGCCCGCGCCTTCCGCCGATTGTCCTTCAACGATGCAATCAACCGCCAGATAGGTGTCATGGACGGCACGGCGTTGACCATGTGCCGGGACGGCAACCTGCCGATCGCGGTGGTCAACCTGTGGCACGCCGACAGCTTGCTGCGAGCGGTCCGGGGCGAAGAAGTGGGCACCCTAATTTCCTGAGGCCCGGTCCGGCATCGCCGACGGATGCGCCACGCGGCCTTAAGTCGGCACGCGTGGCCTGCTCGAGAACAACTGTCCGGTGTCTTCTGCACCGTATCACCCGCCATCGCCGTCGCGGTCGATGCCACGGGCGAACTGCCGGCGGTGTCAGCCAACAGCGGGGATCTGGAGGTACGTCCCCCAAAGGCGACAGGGACTATGCGTGCCATGCCTGCAGCGAACATGGCTCTGCGCCTGCCAACCGTGGCGGAAAAGGACTATCACAGTCCTGTTTGACAGGTCATTGAGCAGACGACTTCGGTTTCATCCGGCCTGTCAAGCGTAGCCGCGGTGCCCCAAGGGGCTGTTTTCCCGCTGCAATGATGAATGCCAGCCTGTCGGCACGCCACTCCTGCCCACAGGTGGCACAATCCAATTGGCAATGCGATTGCTCCACTCCGGTTGCCCCCTTCCCTGTTTTGGATTGGCGCTGACACAAGGGATCCGCCTGGTTTGCCATTGAGGAGGCTTCCGATGCTGTCCGTGAAGATTCTGCCCCGGGTTCTGGCTACAAGCCTATTCCTGCTCCTCGCCCTTCCATCGCCCGGTGTGGCCCAGGAATCCCTGTCGAAGGACCTACCGGTCGGGGCTCAGGCCCGTCTGGGTTGGGGTACGGTCCGCGCCGTACAGTATTCACCGGATGGCACTCGCTTGGCGGTTAGGAGCAGTGCAGGCATCTGGTTGTATGATGCCGAGACCCGCGAAGTGGAGTCCCTGCTCACAGGCCATGTGGGCGAGGCCACCCGTTTGGCGTTCAGTCCCGATGGCCAGATCCTAGCCACTGGTAGCGATTGGGAATCCACCATCCGCCTGTGGGATGTGGCTACGGGCACCCTCCGGCACGCCCTGCAGCATACGGATCGCCGCATCTTCGCCTTGGTGTTCAGTCCCGACGGGCAGACCCTCGCCACTAGCGGTACAGATGTCCATCTATGGGATGTGGCCACGGGGACCCTCCGGCAGACCCTGCAGGGTCAAACGGATCGCCGCATCTTCGTCTTGGCGTTCAGTCCCGACGGGCAGACCCTCGCCACTGGCAGTCAGGACGCCATCGTCCGTCTGTGGGACGTGGTCACGGGTACCCTTTGGCACACTCTGAAAGGCCATTGGGGAGGAGTCCATAGCATGGCGTTCAGTCCCGATGGACAGACCCTGGCCAGCAGCGGTTGGGACCACAATGTCCGTCTGTGGGATGTGGCCGCGGGCACTCTTCGGCACAGACTGCAGGGTCATTCGGGTGGGTTTGCCAGCGTAGCGTTCAGTCCCGACGGGCAAACCGTCGCCACTGGTAGTCAGGATCAGGACGCCACCGTCCGTCTGTGGGACGTGGCTGCGGGCACCCTCCGGCACACCCTGGGGGACCATACGGGGCCCATCTCCGCCTTGGCGTTCAGTCCCGACGGGCAAACCCTGGCCACTGGCGGTAGGGACGCCACCGTCCGCCTGTGGGATGTGGCCGCGGGCACTCTTCGGCACGCCCTGCAGGACCATACGGGGCCCATCTCCGCCTTGGCGTTCAGTCCCGACGGCCGAACCCTGGCCAGTAGCGGTGCCGCTTGGGACCCCGCCATCCGCCTGTGGGACGCGGCCACGGGCACTCTTCGGCACGCCCTGCAGGACCATACGGGGCCCATCTCCGCCTTGGCGTTCAGTCCCGACGGACAAACCCTCGCCACTGGCGGTGGGGATGCCACCATCCGCCTGTGGGACGTTATCGCGGGCACCCGCCGGCACAGCCTAAAGGACCATACGAATGAGGTTACCGAAGTAGTGTTCAGTCCCGACGGGCAAACCCTCGCGAGTAGCAGTGTCTCCACCGTCCGCCTGTGGGATGTGGCTGCAGGCACCCTCCGGCACACCCTGGAGGACCATTGGGGGGAGGGAGTCCATAGCGTGGCGTTCAGTCCTGATGGCCGGATCCTCGCCAATGCCGGCCGGGACTCCACCGTCCACCTGTGGGATGTGGCTGCGGGCACCCACCGGTACAGCCTAAAGGGCCATACGAATGGGATTACCGAAGTAGCGTTCAGTTCCAACGGGCAAACCTTGGCCAGTGTCGGTCTGGACACCACCGTCCGCCTGTGGGACGTAGCCACGGGCACCCGCCGGCACACCTTGGAACATCCCGATTGGTGGACCTCAAGCATGGTGTTCAGTCCTGATGGCCGGACCCTCGCCACTGGCAGTTGGGACACCACCGTCCGCCTGTGGGACGTGGCCACGGGCACCCGCCGGCACAGCCTGCAGGGCCATACGGATTGGATCCAACACATGGCGTTCAGTCCCGACAACCGGACCCTCGCCAGTGGTGGTGGTTGGAACACCACCGTTCGTCTGTGGGATGTAACCACGGGCACTCTCCGGCACAGCCTCCCGCACAACCGCCGGTACAACCTGCAGGGCCATAGGGACAGGATTGGCGCCTTGGCGTTCAGTCCCGACGGCCAGATCCTCGCCACTGGCAGTTGGGGCGGCGTCACCCGCCTGTGGGACATGGCCACGGGCTCCAGCAGTTGGGGCAGCACCATTCGCCTGTGGGACACGGCCACAGGCACCCTGCAGCACAGCCTGCTGGGCCATACGGGTAGGGTTAGCACCTTGGCATTCAGTCCCGACGGCCAGACCCTTGCCAGTGGCAGCTGGGATGGCACCGTTCTGTTGTGGGATGTGGCTGCGTGGATAAGTTCGCCTTTGGCTTCGGGGGACTTCCGTAACCAGGAGACCAACCCGGACGGACATTGGGAGGTGTGGGAGAACGGCACGACGGTGACGGCCGCCTTCAGCAGTCAGCGCTCGCCCGTGCAGTACTACGCACGGCAGAACCCGCAGCCGCAGTTCGTGCTGCCCACGGACTCGCGACCCGCGAGGCAAGTGACCCATACCGTGACCGGCACACGGGTCCAAGAGGATCGGACACCGGTATCGAACGCACAGCCGGCGATCTTTGACCTGACCATCGGCACCAACGGGGAGGTTCGCTATGTGGACAACGCGAAAGTGGACGACTTGGGCTATGTGAGCTACTACGTGCACCTGACGTGGCAGACCCATGAGAATCAGGAGATGCCACCCACTTCTGAATTGGGGGAGAACTCGGGGCCCGACACGGAAACCGACCAGTAGGTAAACCGGGGCCGAAGTCTGCGGTCCAACATGACAGGGGCGCGTGCCCCATATCCTTGTTTTGGCTACCTGTGGGCGACCAGCAACCAGGCCCATTCGGCAAAGCACCGCTCCAACTGCGCTGAATCCAGCCGTGTGGAGATGCGTCCGAAGATGTCGCACCAGAGGATGTCGAACGGCAAAAGGTTCCGGCCAAGCCCGTTTGATCTCGCCGAACAACCCAACCTGGATCCAGCTGTCGGCTCCGCAGATCACGGCCAGGATGGCAATCGGGAGGATGCTCTACTGCGAGTGGTGCCGGACCCGGGAACGACGGGGATCTCCACCTCGGTGAGCGAAACACGATGGCGACCGCGACTTAGGCGTGGGACCAACCGCTCTGCATTGCCTGAAACACCGCCCCCACGGCATCCAGACCTTGTACATCCAGCCCTCCCGACCGCATCTCGTCCCTCCACACAATCCCCTGCTCCGCCTTCAGCTTGGCCTCGGCCAAGCGTTGCACGAACTCCCCTTTTTCCAAGCCGCCTGGGTTTGGGAGCCATCGCGTGTCGCGGCCGGGGGACCTTGAGCCGGATCCCCACCCGCGGCAGCATGCACATACCGCTGCCGCGGATGTAGGCTGCCCCGAACTACACCTCGATCCAGTCCGCTGCCGTCCCGAACACCTCATTAGCCTCCTCGGCCACCACCTGTGCATCCTGTGCCGGCATCAGGAAGAAGGACTTGCCCGCCCCGCCCTTGCACCGCCCACACGCCACTCCTGCCCACAGGTGGCACAATCCAGTTGGCAACGCGATTGCTCCGCTCCGGTTGTCCCCTTCCCGGCATTGGATTGGCGCCGGCACAAGGGATCCGACTGGTTTGCTTTTGGGGAGGCTGGCCAATGTTGTCGGTGAAAATTCTGCCTCGGATCCTGGCCACGAGCCTGGTCCTGCTCCTAGCTGTTGCATCGCCCGGCATGGCCCAGGAAACCCTTTCGGAGGGCCTGCCGGTCAGAGTCCAGGCCCGTCTGGGTTGGGGTACGGTTCGCGCTGTGCAGTACTCACCGGATGGCGCGCGCTTGGCGGTTGGGGGCAGTGCTGGCATCTGGTTGTTTGACACCCACTCCCTTGATGCCGTGTTCCGGCTTCCGGACCCTCCAGCCCCCATCACCAAGGTGGCATTTAGTCCCGACGGACAGGTCCTGGCCAGTGCCGGCAAGGACGGTTCCATCCATCTGTGGGACATGGCCGCGGACACCCTCCTGCACACCGTGCAGGGCCATAAAAATTCGGTTTATCGTTTGGCTTTCAGTCCGGATGGCCGGATTCTCGCCAGTGCTGGCCACTCCATCCGTCTGTGGGATGTGGCCACGGGCACACTCCGGTACACCCTGCAGGGCCAAACAAACATGGCATTCAGTCCCGACGGGCTGATCCTTGCCAGCGTTGATGGGGACAGCAGCATCCATCTGTGGGATGTGGCCACGGGTTCCATTCGGCACACCCTACAGAGTCCGGATAACGTCTCCTGGGTGATGTTCAGTCCCGATGGACAGATCCTGGCGACTGGACACGGTTTTGACAACACCGTCCGCCTATGGGACGTGGCCACGGGCGCTCTTCGGCACACTTTGGCACATACACATGACGTCTCCAGAATAGCGTTCAGTCCCAATGGCCAGACCTTGGCCATTGTCGGTGGGACTTCGCTCGTCCAACTGCGCGATGTGGCCACGGGCACACTCCGGCACAATCTGACGGGTCATGCGGGCAGGGTCAACAGCGTGGCGTTCAGTCCCGACGGCCACACCTTAGCCAGTGCCGGTGAGGCTGGTTCCGTTCGTCTGTGGGACGCGGCCACGGGTACTCTTCGCCGTGATCTTCAGGGCCATACGGAAAAGGTCTATAGTCTCGTGTTCAGTCCCGACGGCCGGACTCTGGTCAGCGCTGGTGTGGCTGGTTCCGTTCGTCTGTGGGACGTGGGCACGGGCACCCTTCAGCACGCCCTGCTGCAGGGCCATTCGGATGGGGTCTATAGTCTCGTGTTCAGTCCCGACGGCCGGACTCTGGCCAGTGCCAGCAAAGAATCCATCCACCTGTGGGACGTGGTCGCGGGCATCCCCCGGCATGCCCTGGAACACCCTTATTGGGTCGAAAACATTGCCTTCAGTCCCGACAGCCGGATCCTGGCCAGTGGCAGTACCTACCACATTAGAGTCAACATGTATCCCGACAACATCGTGCGCCTATGGGATGTGACCACAGGTACCCTCCGGCAGGCTTTGGAGAGCCATGCGAAAAGGGTTACCAGTGTAGCGTTCAGTCCGGATGGCCGGATGGCCGCCAGCGGCAGTACGGACAGCGCCGCGCGCCTATTGATCTTAGCCACGGGTGCCCTCCAACACACCCTGGAACATCCAAAATGGGTCGCCAAACTGGTGTTCAGTCCGGATGGTCGAACCCTGGCAAGCAGCAGCGGGGATGGCACTATCTACCTTTGGGACGTGACCACGGGTGCCACCCACCATACCTTGGAGGGACATGCATCTGGGGTCTCCAACATGGTGTTTAGTCCGGACGGCCGCACCTTAGCCAGTGCCGGTAAGGCCGGTAAAGTCCACCTATGGGATGTGGCCACAGGCACCCACCGGCATGCCTTGAAGGGCGGTCTATACAGCATCTCCGTGGCATTCAGTCCGGATGGCCGCACCCTGGCCAGTGGAGGGTGGGATGGCACCGTCTACCTTTGGGACGTGACCACGGGCACCATCCACCATACCTTGGAGGGACATACAAATTGGATCTCCAAACTGGTGTTTAGTCCGGACAGCCGCACCTTGGCGAGTAGCAGCGGGGATGGCACTGTCTACCTTTGGGACGTGACCACGAGCACCACCCACCATACCTTGGAAGGACCTACAAATCAGATCTCCAACATAGCGTTTAGTCCGGATGGCCGCACCCTGGCCAGTGGGGGGTGGGATGGCACCGTCCTGTTGTGGGATGTGGTTCCGGCCTCGGCTGCGGGAGACTTCCACAACTTGGTCAACAATCCGGACGCACGCTGGGCGGTGTGGCAAAGCGAGCAGATGGTGACGGCCAGTTTCATCAGTCCGCGCTCGCCCGTGCAGTACTACGCACGGCAGAACCCGCAGCCGCAGTTCGTGCTGCCGACGAACTTGCGACCCACGAGTCAAGTGACCCATACCGTGACTGGCACGCGGGTACACAAGGATCGAACGCCGGTACCGAACGCACAGCCGGCGACCTTTGACCTGACCATCGGCACGAACGGGGAGGTGCGCTACGTGGACAACGCGAAAGTGGACGACCTGGGCTATGTGGGCTACCGCGTGCAACTGACGTGGCAGACCAACGAGGCCCAGGAGATGCCGCCCACTCCTGAAACGGGGGAGTCCTCGGAGTCCGGCATCGATCACCATCAGTAGGTACACCGGGACCGTGGCCGGAGTCTGCGGCTCGACATGCCGGGGTATGTGTCCCGGCGTGGCGGCCAGCAACCAGACCGATTCGGCAAGGCACCACCCCAATTGCACCGGATCCGGCCGTGCGAAGACGCGTCCGAAGGTGTCGCACAAGAGGCTGTCGTACGGCAATTTCAGGAAGGTTCCGGCCAAGCCCGTTTGATCTCGCCAAACAATTCCACCTCAGTCCGGCTATTGGCTCCGCAGAGCACGGCCAAGACGGCAATCGAGAGGATGCTCTGCTGCAAATGGCACCAGACCCGGGAACATCCACCTCGGAGATCGGAACACCAAGGGGAGGGCGGCCATGACAGGAACTCCTTGGCGTGACGGGAAGCACAGCCATCCTATCCGCGGGCACTACCTAATGGGAATGCGATTGCCCTGGCCTCCTGATCACCCGGCGCGATTATCCAGGATTCAGTTACAATGCGGATTCGGGCCCATCCGAACCCCCGGCCCGGAACCTGGCCAGCCGATTGGCCTCACCCCCAACGCCCAAGGAAACCCCCATGGTCGACGAACTTCTGTCCGACATGCGGGAGCGTATGGAGCAATCCATCAAGGCCCTGCAGAACGATTTCGACACGATCCGCACCGGACGGGCCAACTCGGCCCTGGTGGAGCGCATGCCGGTCGAGTGCTACGGTGCCTTCAGTCCCCTGGTCCAGATTGCCTCCATCAGTGTGCCGGATGCCCAGGCCATCCTGATCCGACCCTACAACCCCGACGATCTGACCGCCATCGAACGGGCCATCTCCACATCCGAACTGGGCATCAATCCACAGAACGACGGCAAGCAGATCCGCCTCTTGATTCCGCCGCTGACCGAGGAGCGGCGCCGGGACCTGACCAAACAGGTCGGCGCGCGCGCCGAGCAGGGCAGGGTAGCCATCCGCAACATTCGGCGGGATGTGATTTCCGACCTGCGCGACATGGAGAGCGAGAGCATGATCACGGAAGACGATCTCCACACTTCGCGGGCCGACGTACAGAAAGGAACCGAGGAATTCATCGATGCGATCGAAACCCTGGCGGCCGCCAAGGTCGACGACATCATGACCCTATAGTCCGCGCCGCGGACCCTTCAGACCGCGCGTCGGCACCATGAGCCAACAGGAACCGCCGCCCCCCGCCCACATCGGCATCATCATGGACGGCAACGGCCGGTGGGCCCGGGCCCGCGGCCGACCGCGCATGGCCGGCCACAAGGCCGGCGTCGACAACATCAGGCCCATTCTGGAAGCCTGCGTGGAGATCGGGGTCCCGTACCTGTCGCTGTTCGCCTTCTCCACCGAAAACTGGAGCCGGCCCGACAACGAAGTCTCCGGGCTGCTGAACCTCTTGGGCAGCGCCATCCGCACACAACTGGACGAATTGAACGCCAACGGCGTCCAGATTCGCCACAGCGGCAACCTGGACCGGGTCAACCCCCATCTCCAGGCGGAGATGCAGCGGGCCGTGCACGAGACCCGCAGCAACAACCGCATCACGCTCAACGTGGCGTTCAACTACGGTGGGCGGGCCGAAATCCTGGCGGCTGTCCGCCGCGTCATCCGAGCCGGCATGCAGCCCGAGGATTTGGACGAGGAACGTTTTCAAGGCTTCCTGGACCAGCCGGACCTGCCCGACCTCGACCTGATCATTCGCACGGGCGGGGAGTTTCGCCTCAGCAACTTCATGCTTTGGCAGGCCACCTACGCCGAGTACTACAGCACCGAAACCTTCTGGCCGGCCTTCGGCCCGGACGAACTCAGGGCCGCCCTCGGCGAGTATGCCCGGAGGGAGCGCCGCTTCGGCGGTGTCTACCCGACCTGATGACCCGGCCCGAGCGCAAGCGCAGGCGCATCCAAATCCCGGCACTCGGGGTGCGTATGCTTACGCTGGCACTGGTGGTGCCGCTCTACATGTCCCTGATCTGGATGGGGGATCTGATCTGGGTGGCGGTTGTGGTGTGGTCGGCCATGCTGGCCTGCTACGAATACTTTGGCCTGTGCCGGCAGGGCGGCTATCCCACCAACCACAAGTTCGGCCTGCTGTGGTGCGCCGTCCTGATCATTCGGTTCAGCGGAGCCTTCAGCGGCGTGCCGTTGAGCCTGGTCATCACCTGGGGCATGATCGTGCTGCTGGCCTCGGCCCTGTTTTCGCGGCGGACCCCCTTCCTGACTTGGCTGACGACGGCCAGTGGCCCGATGTACATCGGCACCTGTCTGGCATTGCTGGTGCCGATACGCCAAGTCGACAGCGGCTTCTGGTGGCTGGTGCTGCTCATGTGGACCACCTACATGGCCGATTCGGGCGCCTATTTCGTGGGATCGCTGTGGGGCCGCCACAAACTGGCACCGGAAATCTCGCCCAGCAAGAGTTGGGAAGGCTTGGTGGGAGCCTTGGCAGCCGGTCCCCTGATGGCGATGATCATCGTGCTCCTGTCCCAGCACCCGGGTTGGCTGTCCATACCCCAAACCCTGCCGGACTGGCCAATCGTGCGCACCGACTGGTTTCGCAACCTGACTTCGCTGGAGGCGCACTATTTTGAGCCCCTGCCCATCAACCTGTGGGCCGGATTGGGAGTCGGATTCCTGATTGCGGTCCTGGGTCAGCTGGGGGATTTGACCATCAGCATGTGGAAGCGCCATGTGGGCACCAAGGACTCGGGAACCCTGTTCCGCGGCCACGGCGGTATGCTGGACCGCATTGACTCGCTGCTCTTTACCTCACCCTTGATCTACAGCCTGATCCTGATCCTGATGTGACCGGCGGCCACCCGGCGGTGCATGGACCAACGCCTGCGGTGGGCAAGGCGGGCAGAGGACCCGGAGCGCAATCGGGTAATCGCGACCGCATTCCCGTACATGGGACGCCAGCGCAGGTAATCGCCATGCGCGTCGCGACCACTCCACCCCCGGAGACCTGCCCGCCAAACAGCCTGCCGGCTTTCGGCTGGAACCGCGGTGCCCGTCCGTGCAACGGGCCGAGTTCAGCCCGGGCGGGCGTACAGAACCCAACAGGCCATGGTGTATTGATCCGGTTCCGGCGCGGACACCACCGGCTCGAACTGCTGCATGAAGTCCTCATGGTAGAAAGGCGGCAGATCCAACTGCCGATACTCATACCAGGCGCGCCGTACACCATCCATGGCCGCCAGCAGCAGGGTTGCCCTGACTTCGGGTGTCAGCCCCTCCTCGATGCGCGTAACCGCCACGTCGCAGGTGATGACTTCCTGGTCGGCATCCTCGGACCAGGTGCAGAGGGCACTGCCTTCGTTCGGTCCCGGATCGTTGATCGGATCCTCGGTCGCAGGCAACTGATAACTTACGGGTCCCTGGTCGTCGGAGAGCATGTCGAGCAGCCTGAACTCATAGGCATCGACCAGAAGTTCCTGGTCCGTGAGGAAGGTCTCGAGGTCGGCCAGGCATGCGGCACTCGGTGCGCTCCAGTTGTAGTCGGCACTCTCGTCCAACATCCTCACCAGGGCACCGGAGACAGGCAGTTCCGCAAGGTACTCGCAGACCCCGTCCAGGCATTGTTCGAACGGTGGCGGCCCGGCGGCCTGATCCGAGCTCGCGGCTTCCGAATCCGAGCCGGTGGCCCCGTCGGCCGCCCTTGGTGTGGATGTTGGTGTGGGTGTGGATATCGCCTCGGGCACGGGCTCGGGTACGGGTTCCCCCGTCGGCCGCACGAGGAAGAAAATTCCGACGGCAATGGCCGCGAGCACAAGGATGGCGATAATCGGTCGCAGTTTCTTCAAGCGAGTGCTTCCCTTAAGATGGCAATGCTGTCCGCCACGGATCTGTGAGCGTTGTAGATGCTCGAACCGGCCACGACGTAACGGGCACCCGCATCAACCACGGCACGGATCGTGGACACATCCACCCCGCCGTCCACCTGGATGGCTGGTGGCGACTCGAGCCCTGCCGCAACAATGAGCGAGTCAAGCCGACGCACTTTGGCCGGCGAGCCGGCTATGAACGGAGCTCCTCCGAAACCGGGCGGGACGGTCATTACCAAGACACGGTCCACATACGGCAGCAATTCCCGCACGGCCTCCAGTGAAGTTCCGGGGTTCAGGGCCATGCCGGCCAAACAGCCAACGCGGCGGATTTCGTCCACCGCCCGGTACGGATCGCGACATGCCTCCACGTGTACGGTGACCATTTCAACCCCAGCGGACAGAAAGGCTGGCAACAGGCGCAAGGGTTCCTCCACCATCAGGTGCACGTCCAGGGGAAGCGCGGTGGCCTGCCGTACGGCTTCAATGGTCGAAACCCCAAACGTGATGTTGGGCACAAACATCCCATCCATGACATCCAGGTGAAAACCGTCCACTCCGGCCGCCTCGGCCTCGGCAATCGATGCAGCGAGACAGCCAAAGTCGGCAGTTAGGATGGAGGGTAGCAGGTGGATTGCAGCCATCGCTATTGCGACCAGCCTTGCAGAACAGAATTGTATCGCCTGCGAATTGTGGCAGACCGCGCCGCGAAACCGACAACCGAACCCAGCCTACAGGTTGCCGCGGTCCGTTCGTGCCACAGGACATGCTGTTGGATATTGTGCCTGCCTGTCAACCGCTTACCATAACCGTCCCGCCACGGCGGACCCGAACATTCGCATTCAATAAGGAAATTCGGACATGGCCACAGCCAAGGAACTGGCAACTGCCGCCGGCAACGGCGACCTCGACACCATGCGGTCCATGCTTGTTGCGGACGGCGCGCCGGCCACCGCCTGGCAACCTGTGATGGAAGCTTGTCTCAGGGGCCGGCCGGAAGCCTTGAAGCTGCTGCTTGAGCATGGTGCGGATCCGAACGTGAAGTCGCGCTCCTCGCACCATTACCGGCCCCTGCACCGAACCGTCGAACACAAGAAGACGATGCCCAAGCACGAAGGCCACATGCAGGTGGTGGAGATTCTGCTCGATGCCGGGGCCAATCCCCTCCTGCCGGGCAGCTCCTGGCTCATCAGTGCGGTCGCCCTGTGCGCCACGGGCGATTCCACCGAATTCCTGCCTCTTCTGCTGGACCGGATCCCGGCAGCCCTGGATATTTTCCATGCCGCCCTTCTGGGCCACCCCCAAAGGGTCGAAGAGCTGCTCTCGGACAATCCTGCCCTGGCCGCGTCCTACGCTCCGGAAACGCGGAACTGGACGGACGAACGCGGCTGGTCCGCTCTCACCTATTGCACCCGATCCTGCCTGGGCAGGAACGACAAGGCCAAAGCCAAGGAGTTGGCCGTCACGGCCCAATACCTGCTGGCACACGGGGCGGATCCCAATGGCTGCATCGAGCACGCCATCCACAGCGGCAACCTCGAGATCATGGAAACGCTGCTTGAAGCCGGGGCCTCCGTGGCCGACGACGACACGCTCAACCACGCCGCCTGCGACGGCCAGTTCGAAATGCTGGAACTGCTCCTGAAACACGGCACACGGCTCGACGGCACGCGCGGTACGGAACATCACGGCGGCTACACCCCGCTGGGTAGCGCCGTATCGTGCCGCAGCCTTCAAGGCGTCCGGTGGTTCCTGGAGCAGGGCCAGGATCCCAATCACATCAAGAGCCAGGCCAACGAGAACTGCCTGCACGTGGCCATACACTACGGCGCCAGCAACAAGATGCTTCAGCTCCTGCTCGACTTCGGAGCCCGGCTCGACCAGAAGGACGCGTCCGGCTTCACTCCGCTGGACCGGGCCCGGGCGAAAAAGCGAACCAAGGCAATCCCGTTTCTTGAGGCGGCCGCTGCCGGGACTCCGTAACTGCCGGAACCGCGGGATACGTCCCTGTCAACACCCGAACTGCCTGGACCGACCCGAAAACCAAATCGCCCAACAATTTCACCACCTAATCCAAAAGCAGCTTGACCAAGTTCGGACGGCCAGGGGTTGGATTTCGCCCAGGAGTGTTGCGCGCCAGTCGCGGTTGGTGAAACGAGAAATCTTTCAGGCGTGCAAATTGTTGTGCATCCACGGGGCTCGCATGCCGCGCGCCCGGGACACTCAGTCGGCATCGGTCCCATCTTCGCTGGTTCGATGGTCCCACAACCAGGAGAACGCGTAGATCCCCGTGTCATGGCCATCGTCCCAGGTAATGCGCACCGCGTATCCACCCACCAGTTCGACGGCCGCCACCCGGTCGCTTGGCATGGGACCGCTGGACAGGGCCAGGGGATCGAGCTCCGCACCGGATTCGCCGCGCGCCGCCCGGCAGGATGCACAAGGGCAGTTGCTGCGCAGCCACGTCAGTGACAGCTCGCTGACGGAATCGTCCTGCCACTCGATGCACATGAGATTCTGCGCCCGCAAAACTCGGATTTTGCGAGGCGAAAGGTGAGGGTCTTGCTGCTGGACTGCCATCATGCGGAACCGTCCCGAATGTTTCTTATGGTTATGGCTGCGACGCGATGTTTTTGCCTGCCGCGCCAGCACTTCCAGGATGCCGGCGGTGCACTGCCGATGCGGCGGATCCCCGCACGCTCGTCAGATCCTCAAGGCCTGGATTTGGTGCGGATGGCCAAAGATTCCCCGCGCTGCTTCGGAGAACGGCTGCCGCGTATCCCACGTGGTGACTCGAACGCCACCGCGCAGCAGCCGACTGGTGAGATGGGTTCGCTCCAAGGCGGCCAGTCGGCCCGCCAACTCCCGCTCCTCGTCGTCCTCCAACAACGCCTCCTCAAAGGCGATCGGGTCCGGACTCACGACAATGACCTGATAGCCGCGCGCCCGAAGCTTCAGCAGTTCGGCGTGGTCGTCGGGATGCAGCGGACTAATGAGCAGCAGCAGGGACCGGTGGGGAAAAAGGCGCGCCGGCACATGGTCAAGCCGATTGAAGATCTGGCTGGTCTCCACCTTGGCGCGGGCTAGAGTACGCAGAATCTTTTCGTACTGCTGTTTACCGGAGCCGGGGAACGTCCAGTCGATGGATCCGCCGTAGAGGAAGAGGCCCACGCGGTTGCCATAGCCCAACAGCGTGTCGGCCAGGCTCGCGGCAGCCTGAATGCTGAACTCCAGAATGCTTCGGTCGCCGGTGAAGACATTGGTCACCGCCCGGATGTCGAGAATCAAACCGATGTCGATGGCCCGTTCCAGCTGAAACTCGTTGACGAACAGGGTTGTGTCGGATCGGGCCGTGGCTCGATGGTTCAGCCAGCGCCAGCTGTCGCCGGCCTGATATTCCCTCAGGCCAAAGAACTCGACACCGGGACCGCCCTTGCGGGCCGGGATGAGACCGGGATACACCCGTGTGCGCCGGGCCTGGATGGCCATCGTTGGAATCTTGATGGCGCGCGGCAGCACAAACAGCCGATTGATCGGATCATACGTTTCGGTGACGTTGAACAAACCGAAGGGATCACTGGCCGCCATCCGCAGCGGAGGCAGCACGTAATAGCCCCGGGCCCCCTCCAGACGATGCTCGAGCCGGCTCGCCCGGCCGGGCTCCAGCCTGAGCCAACCCTCGTGTTCGCCGTCGTGCTTCCCCAAGCCGGCCGGAAACGGCTGCTCCACCAGGACCTGCTCCAGGGCCTCCTCCCGATCCTCCACCATCAGCACGGTGCGGATGTGTTCGCCCTGGGCCACCCGATCCTGATCCAGGTGCCGGCGCACGTCCAGGTCCAATCGGCGCGGAGCCTGCCATAAGGCCCATCCCACCAGCACCAGGGGCGGGATGGCCAAGGCCAGCACGAACCCCTGAACCGTGGCCAAGCCGGCCAGCAGGGCTGCCGTGGCCACCACGACCACGGCGAAGAGGCGGGGCAGGCCCTGGTCTTCAGGCACCGGACACGAGGGGTACGGGCACGGAGTCGAGGATGCCGTCCAGAATTTGGGCGGCGGCGCCTTGCCGGAGCCACAGGTCCGGCGACAGAATCAATCGGTGGATCAGCGCCTGGTGCACATAGTCCTTGACATCGTCGGGAAGGACAAAGTCCCGTTCGTCCATGGCGGCGTTGGCCCGTGCCAGACGGAACAGGGCCAGGGAGCCACGGGGACTGGCACCGACGGCCACGCGGTTGTCCTGGCGGGTTGCGGTAATCAACCTCACGATATAGCCGGCCAGGTCGTCATGAAGGTGGACATCCTCGATCGCGGCCCGCATGGCCAACAGGGTTTCGGCATCGGTCCGGGGCGTCATGGCCACGTCGTCCTGTCTGCGGTCGCGGCGATTGGTCAGGATCTGGGCCTCCTCCTCGGGGGCGGGATAGCCAACGCTGAGCCGAACCAGGAACCGGTCCAGCTGCGCCTCCGGCAACGGAAAGGTTCCCTCGTACTCGATGGGGTTCTGAGTGGCAATCACGATAAACGGATCCGGCAGCGCCATCGTCTCCCCCTCCAGCGAAACCTGGCGCTCCTGCATGGCCTCAAGCAAAGCGGACTGGGTCTTGGGAGAAGCCCGGTTGATTTCGTCCGCGAGCACGATGTTGCTGAAGATGGGCCCCCGGTGGAGTTCAAAACCGCCGCTGTTCCGGTTGTAGATGTAGCCACCCAGAATATCGCCCGGCAGCAGGTCCGGCGTGAACTGAATCCGCCGAAAGGTCAATCCGAGCACGTTGGCGAAACTGTGGGCCGTCAGCGTCTTGGCCAGTCCCGGGTAGTCCTCCAGCAGAATGTGACCGTCTGCCAGCAGCGCCACCATGATGCGGCGCAGCAGTTCATCCTTGCCCACAATGGCGCGGGCGACCTCCGCGGTCACGGCCCGTGCCCTGTGGGCCACTTGGTTGAGTTCCATCAGCCTTTCCCTTGATTCCTTCCGGCCATGCCCAGTCGATCCTCCAGGTACCGTACGACGGCTTCCGGCGCACGCCGATGCTCCGCCAGTTCCGCACGCGGTTTCGGAACCAGGTCGAGCAGACGGTCCATAAGGCTGCGCCGCCCGAATTCTTCCTCCCCGCGCACAATCAGCAGGGACCGCAGTTCTTCCGGAACATCCGGCTCGCGCGGGGACTCGCCCGGCGCCGGGCCGGACAGATCCGCCTCGGCCTCCGTGACCGTCAGGTCCAAGACCAGCTTGCGAAGCGAACGATTCAGGTTGAACCGCCCATAGTCCAGCACCCGGGCCCGGCGCAACTGTCCCTGCCAGCGGGCCACCGGACCCTGCTGGCCGATCGCCACCGTGCGCATGCGGGCGCGCCGGGGCGCGCGAAACCGTATCAGACGCAGACCCCAGATCGCGGCCACGAGCACAAACAGGCCCCAGAACAGGTACTGGGGCAGGCTGCGCACGAACAGTTCAGCCACCCAGGCCGTGTACATCATGGGACGGATCAGGATGTCGCGGACGAAGTCCTCGATGAAGAAGACGGCGAACAGAAAACTGGCGGCCAGCCATGCCGCCATCACAAGCCCGCGCTTTTGGATGTCAGACATCGAGGGCGGCGGCCGGACCGGATCCGTCTGCCAGGGACGCCCCGGCCGGCGGCGGTCGGGAATCCCTGATTTGCTGCAGACAATCGGACGCCTCCTGCCGGTCGCGGGCGCTGGCCGGCCGATCCCCGAAGCGAACCCGCTCAAACAGGGCCGAAAGCCGACGCACGGGCCTTGAATGCATGCCCAGTTCCGACAGTCGATGTTCAAATTCGCGCGGCGTCATCGATTGGCTGCGCCGAACCCGACGGGTTTCCTCCAGGCATTGGACCATGTTCAGGTAGCAGCGTTCGATGGTGTCCCCGACATCGTGTCCCGAGTCCAGGGCTGCGATTGCCTCCCCGGCCTCGCGGCGAATCAACTCCGACGTGTCGCTGCGACCCCAATTGGCCCGATTCAGCAGAAACAGGCCCAGACCCGCGATGGCGAGGCCGCCGGCTCCGGTCACCACCCATACCAGCCAGTCCCGTACCTCCATGTCCGGCGGCACCGGGGGTTCAGCTTGCGCAAACTGCAGTTCCTCCTGCGGCGGCGCACCCATTGCCGAACTCTCCTCCGCACGGGATTCCTGATTCTCCAGCACGCGCATCAGCACGAAGGTGAGCAACAGGGTGGTGACCACCGCACCCACCAGCGCCTTGCGGTAGGTGGGGGAAATGATCGCGTACACCACACAGAGCGTCAGGCAGCCCCAAATGGCCAGGAGCCAAAACCGGGTCAGTCCGAACGGTCCCTCCTTGGCTTCGGATGCCCAAGGGGTTGTCTCGGGGCGGGTAAACGTGTCGGTAAAGAGACTCATCAAGCCGCTGTCGGTACCGGGCTGCATGCGGAGTTCGGGCAGGGCGCTGCCGAGGACAATCAGCAACAGGAGACCCACCGCCACGGCGAGCACAATATTCAGGCGGCCCGGCGCTTCCCGCTGCTCGGTCCGAGGGGTTGGATCTTGCATGGTGGCTGAACTCGGAAGGCCGGATGTCGGCCCATGGGTGCACAACCGTCTCGTGCCGGCACCGTTACCGGCAGCATTACCGAATCCGCCGCGGCTCCCTGCCGGTAATTGCAACGTTGTGGTGTTAGATTCCGGTTGAGCCGAAACGAAGGCGCATTATAGTCCGATCATTAGGTTCCGGCCCGTGCCAGCAGACCCAACGCAGGCGCGGGCCGACCGGGCTGCGGATTGCCGCCACTGAGTCGCAAGCAGGAACTGTTGTGACAAGATGCAAAAAAGTGCAATAATTAGCCAGGGATGAGGCACCATACCTGTTCCGCATGCACCGGCTCGGACGGCCTGTCCCCGGTTCGGGTTACCGAAAGCACACGCGGGATTCTCCTGGATGTTTCGAGAAGTGCTCCTGGTCCGCACATGCAGGTTTTGCAGCGTGGACAGGCGCACACCGGTCCCTATTGCCCTGCAAAAATGCCGCGTTGCCATCAGCCATGAGCCAGCCCTTCGAGGTCATCAGCGAGTTTCGTCCCACGGGCGATCAGCCCCAGGCCATTGATGCCCTGACGGCCGGCTTGGAACAGGGCATGACCCACCAGACCCTGCTGGGGGTTACCGGGTCCGGCAAGACGTTCACGATGGCCAATGTCATCGAACGAGTACAGCGGCCCACACTGGTCATCGCCCACAACAAGACCCTGGCGGCCCAGCTCTATTCCGAGCTGAAGGAATTCCTGCCGCGCAATGCGGTCGAGTACTTTGTCAGCTACTACGACTACTACCAGCCGGAAGCCTACATCCCCCGCTCGGATGTCTACATCGAGAAGGAGGCGATGGTCAACGACGAGATCGAGCGGCTTCGTCTGGCGGCCACCAGTTCCCTCTTCTCGCGGCCCGACGTGGTCATCGTGGCGTCCGTGTCGTGCATCTACGGGCTGGGCAACCCAGAGGACTACGGCTATGCCGTCTGCAGCCTGAAAACAGGCGACCTGACCCGACGCCAAACGGTCCTGCGGCACCTGGTCAGCATCAGCTACGAACGCAACGACAGCAACCTTGACCGGGGACGCTTCCGGGTGCGGGGGGACGTGCTGGAAGTCCACCCGGCCTACGAGGACTTCGGCTATCGGGTGAGTTTCTTCGGGGACGAGGTGGAACGGATCTGCCGCTTCGATCTCCTGACCGGCGAGGTGCTGGCGGATTTGGAGGAGGTCCATTTCTTCCCTGCCAAGCACTTCCAGACCTCGGACGAAAAGCTCCAGGCGTCCTTGGAGACCATCGAGGCGGAACTGCTGGAGCAGGAGGCCAGGTTCATCGCGGAGAACAAGCTGATCGAGGCCCAGCGGCTGCGGCAGCGCACCAACTACGACCTGGAGATGCTGCGCGAGGTGGGTTACTGCAACGGCATTGAGAACTACAGCCGCCACCTCGACCAGCGCGAGGAGGGTTCGCCGCCCTGGACCCTGCTGGACTACTTCCCGGCCCAGTGGCTCGTGATTGTGGACGAAAGCCACATGACGGTGCCCCAGCTGCGGGGCATGTACCGCGGAGACCTGTCCCGGAAGGAGACCCTGGTCAACTTCGGGTTCCGGCTCCCGTCGGCCAAGGACAACCGCCCCCTGAAGTTCGAGGAATTCCGGGAGCGCGTCCACCAGGCGGTCTTTGTCAGCGCCACCCCGGGACCCTGGGAGCTGGAAGTGTCCAGCCAGACCGTGGAACAGCTGATCCGGCCCACCGGCCTCCTGGATCCGGTCGTGGAGGTTCGCTCCACCAAGGGCCAGATCGAGGATCTGATTGGCGAGGTGCGCCAACGCGTGCATCAGGGACAACGCTCCATCATCACCACGCTCACCAAGCGGATGGCGGAGGACCTGTCCGAATACCTGGCGGAACTGGACTTCCGGGTCCACTACCTGCACAGCGAAATCGACACCCTGGAGCGGGTGGACATCCTGCGCGATCTGCGCCTTGGGGTGTATGACGCGGTGGTTGGCATCAACCTGCTGCGGGAAGGCCTCGACCTGCCCGAGGTGACCCTGGTCGCGGTGCTGGATGCGGACCAGGAGGGGTTTCTGCGCAGCGCCAGCGCCTTGATTCAGACCGTGGGCCGTGCGGCCCGCCATGTGGAAGGCAAGGCCATCCTCTATGCGGACAAGACCACGGCCGCCATGCAGATTGCCCTGGACGAAACCAACCGGCGCCGGTCCCTGCAGGCAGCCTACAACCGGGAACACGGCATCGAACCGACCACCATCGTCAAGGAGGTGCGGGACCTGACGGATCGGGTCAAGGCCATGACGAAGGAACTGGCGGACGAGGAGGCCCCGGATCCCGCGGACGAGGTCGACCTTTCACCGGACGCTCTGGCAAGAATGATCCAGGAGCTGGAAAGGGAGATGAAGGAGGCGGCCCGCCAGCTGGAGTTCGAGAAGGCCGCCAACCTGCGGGACCAGATTGTCGAACTGCGGCACCGGGAACCCATGACGGACTTGCCCTGACATGGCAAACGGCAACGACACTCGGGCCGAACAGTCCCGGCTAAGCCTGAAGGAGGAGATGGCAACGTCCTATCTGGACTACGCCATGAGCGTGATTGTCGCCCGCGCCCTGCCGGACGTGCGCGACGGACTCAAGCCGGTGCAGCGCCGCATCCTGCACGCCATGCACCACGACCTCAACCTGCGAGCCAACGGCCCCTTCCGCAAGAGTGCCCGCATCGTGGGCGAAGTGCTGGGCAAGTACCACCCCCACAGCGACCAGTCGGTCTACGACGCAATGATGCGGCTGGCCCAGGACTTCAGCCTGCGCTATCCGCTGGTGGACGGACAGGGCAACCTGGGCAGCATCGACGGCGACAACCCCGCCGCCATGCGGTACACCGAGGCCCGGCTATCGGCCATCTCGGCCCTCATGCTGACCGACATCGAAAAGAACACCGTCGACTGGGTCCCCAATTTCGACCAGTCGCTGGAAGAGCCGACGGTCCTGACGGCCAGCCTGCCCAACCTGCTTGTCAACGGCTCCAACGGCATCGCCGTGGGCATGGCCACCCAGGTTCCGCCGCACAACCTGGGCGAGGTCTGTACCGCCGTGAGACACCTCCTGGACCGGTGGGAGGAACGCGAGGAGGTCACGGTCACGGACCTGATGCAGCACATCCAGGGCCCCGACTTCCCCACCGGCGGCACGCTGTTCCGCCGCGGACCAGCCCGGGCCGGCCGCACCCCCGACGACCGCCTGCGCCAAGCCTACGAAAATGGGCGCGGACGGGTGACAGTCCGCGCCAAGGTGCACGTGGAGGATGCGCGCATGGGCCGGCAGCGCATCGTGGTGTACGAGATCCCCTACCAGACCAACAAGACCTCCCTCCTGGAGCGGATCGCGGACTGTGCCCGCAACGGACAGATCACCGGCATCTCCGACCTGCGCGACGAGAGCGACCGGGCCGGTATGCGCATCTGCGTCGACCTAGTGCGCGGGACCAACACCGACAAGGTGATCGCCGATCTGTTCTCCCTGACACCGATGGAGCAGACCTTCTCCATTTCGCTGGTGGCGTTGGTGAACGGGCGTCCGGAGCGCCTGAACCTGAAAAGGCTGGTCGAGCTCTTCATCGAGCACCGCGTAGATATTGTGCGTCGCCGTTCCCAGTTCGACCTGGACCGGGCCGAGCAGCGCGCGCACATCGTGGAAGGCCTGTTGATGGCCCTTGATCAGATCGACGAGGTCATCCGCACCATCCGCAACAGCCGCAGCCCCAACTCGGCGCGCAACAATCTGATCCGGGAGTTCGATTTCACCGAAGCACAGGCCCGGGCCGTGCTGGCCATGCCGCTGGGCCAGCTGGTGGCGATGGAACGGAGTCGCCTGCGGAGCGAATTCAAGGACCTGGCGGCCCGCATCAAGGAACTGCAGGCCCTGCTGGCTTCCGACCGGCGGATCCGGGACGCGATCGCCGACGAGATGGACGAAATCCAACGGCAGTTCGCCGATCCCCGGCGCACCGAGGTCAAGGACGACCAGGCGCGCACGCCGACCGCCGAGGAACTGGAACCGGACCGGACGGTCTGGGTTTGTCTGGGCCGGCGGGGCACCGTGCGCCGCTATGCCTACAAGGGCATGCAAACCGGCAGCTTCAGGGACATCGGCCGCAACGGCGGCATCGCGGCGGTGGCCGCCAACACACGGGATGTGTTGTATGTGTTCAGTTCCTCCGGGCGAGTCCAGCGCATACAGGCCCACAGGGTGCCCCAGACCGGCCGGGCCGGGCATATCGCGGACCTGACCGCCTTTACGCGCCGTGACCACATCGTGGCCGGCATAACCCTGTCCCGGGACCTCGCGCCCGAACAGGACCTGTGGATCGTGCTGGTTACGGAACAGGGGCTTGTCAAGAAGCTGAACGCCCACCGGCTGGCAGCCGCCTGGCGAGACGACCTCAAGGTCGTGCCGTTGGCCAAGGGGGACTCCCTGGTCGCGGCGATGGCCGTCGGCATGAGTCAGGAACTCATGCTGTTTTCGCGGCGGGGAAAGACAATCCGCTTCGAGGGAGACGATCTGCGTCCGAACTGGCTGCTTGCCCAAGGGGTGCGCGGCATCCGGCTGGACACGGGCGACGGCGTGGCCACAGCCACAGCCGTGTCGGCCGCGGGTTCCGTCCTGACCGTGACCGAACAGGGCATGGCCAAGCGAACGGAACTGGAGGAGTTCAAACCCCAAGCGCGCGGCGGGTCCGGCCTAACCGCCCACAAGCTCGACAAGACAACCGGATTAATCGCCGGGGCCCTGGTCATTGGAACGGTGCAGGCCAACGCACGCATCTCCATCGGAGCCGGCGCCAACGTCCGCACCCTTGATCCCGACGACATACCGTTGAGTAGCCGCAATACCAAGGGACGCCGGGTCCTCAAGCCACGCACGACCGACACGGAGCTGCCTGCATCGGCCGGTGACGGCAAGGACGAAAGTGCGCCCCCAGCCCCGGGCAAGCGGTCTCGTGCTTCTCGCGCCACCGGCCTGATTGACTCCGTTACGCTTATCTGGTCGGACCGCACCGTGGACGGCCAGGCCTAATCGGCATTCCGGACCAGGTGCAAACGGAACCAGCACGATCCACAGGAGTGTCGATAATCACCGTGTTTCCTGCCACTTCCTGTCCATTCCTGTAAGTCATGAAGACAGCCAAGGTCACGCGCATCCTGCACAGCCAGGGGTTGCACAAGGCCAAGTTCGATCGGTTGACGCGGATCGCCGCGCTGTGCGGCCGCGTTCGTGCCGATGCCTGGCAACGCTGCAGCGGCCTGTCCACAGCGCCACAGTCCGTGTACGAGATCCGCAACGCCTGGATGGCGGAGGGCTATGACTGGCACGGTCTGCCAGCCCGATTGGGCAAAGCCGCGTTGTCCGATGCCCTGGGAGACATCGCGGCCGCGCGGGACGCGGCCAAGGTGTCGGTCAAGAAGGCCATTTGGCACAGGACCATGGGAGATGGTGAGGAGCGGCACCGTCTCTACTCGCTGTTGAAGCGCAACCGCTGGGACGAGGATCCGTTCCTGCACCGCCAGATGCGCAAAAAGTGGAAGGGCGGCTCTTCGCACTGCACAAACCAGATCGTGGCCGACACCGGTTCCTACACCACCAAGGTCTGGCACGGCCGGGCCTGGATCTATCTGCAGGGCTTGGAACGCGGTCAACGCCTGGCCATTCCGCTGCGCGGCACGCACCTGCCCACCGGGACCCTGCGGATCATCCTGCAGGACGATGGCCAGGTGGCGATCCACTACGCCATCGACGAAGACACCGCCTGTAGCACGAAGCCCTGTGGCCAGGGCGAGCTCGGCGTCGACAAGGGCTACACCGAAGCCTATGCCGACAGCGAAGGCGAACGGCACGGCGAGGGTTTGGGCGACCGGCTGGCCGCGGAGAGCGATGCCCGCAAGGTCAAGGGCCAACGACGCGACCAGCTGCGTGCGGTTGAAGAGAAGCACCGCGAGGCCGGCCGCATCCAGAAAGCCGACAACATCCGCCGAAACAACCTCGGCAACCGGAAGTGGGACCACCGACAGCAGAAGCTCACGGCACAGACGCGTGACTTCCTCTGCCATGCCGCCCACCGCGTCGTCGACCGCGCCGGCACCATCGCCTGCGAGGACCTGACGGCCCCCATGGCGTCGTCCAAGTATCGCCATCGCGACACCAACCGCCGTCTGAGCGGCTGGGTCAAGGGCATCATGGCCGACACCCTCACTTCGATATCTCGGCGCCGAGGTTCGGCGCTGGTGTTGGTGAACCCCGCCTACACGTCGCAAATCGACTCCCGCACCGGGCTCCTGCAGGGCACACGGCGCGGGGACCGGTTTTACGGCTTGGACGGAGTCGTGTTGGATGCGGACACCAACGCCGCCCGCAACATCCTGCAGCGCATGTATGACGATGGGATTACGTTGTACACGCCCTACCGCGAGGTCAAGCGCCTGCTGTTGGATCGAAGCGGGACACCGGATGGGACTGCTCATCCCGGACTCGAGCCTGCCAGGCAGCCGGCGCTGCCCTGACCGGCCGAGAGCGAATTGCCCAACCTTGTTTGTCAAGAACTTACAAGAATTAAGGAACAGACCTGCATGGCAGACCACAATTGGCGCGGCATCTTTGTCATTCTGATAACCCCCTTCCGGCAGGACCTGTCGGTGGATCATGAAAGCCTGCGCCGACAAATCGACTTCTGTGTGGAAGCCGGTGTGCACGGCGTGGTTGGACCCGCCAACGCCAGCGAGTTCGCAACCCTGTCGGATGCCGAGCGCATGGACTGGATCCGCACGGTCGCGGACGCCTGCGCGGGCCGGGTACCCTTCGTGGCGGCCGCCAACGGCCTGCACGCACGGCCGGCGGCCGAACTGGCCGTCTGGACCGAAGCACAGGGGGCCGACGGCATCATGGCCATGCCACCCTACGTCCTGCATCCGGACGAACAGGGATGCTTCGACTTCTACCGGACCCTGGCGGACCGGACTTCCGTACCCATTGTGGTTCAGAATTTCATCGGGCCGGTCGGCACCCCGATGTCCTCCGCCCTGTTGGGCCGACTCTGCCGCGAACTGCCGGCGGTGCAGTACATCAAGGCGGAGACGCTGCCTGAACCACGCTCCGTGACCGAAGCCCTGCGAGCCACGGGCGATGCCTGCAAGGGGGTGTTTGGGGGACAGGGCGGGGTTCACCTGCTGGACGAACACCGGCGCGGCTGCTGCGGCAATATGCCGGCCTCCCAGTTGTCCCAGGCCCATGTGCGGATCTGGAACCTGCTGGAGGACGGCGACCAGGCGGCGGCCCGCACCGCTTGGAACCAGCTGTTGCCCCTGATCGCCTTCGAGCGCACCCACGGCGTGGCCGCCTACAAGGAAGTCATGCAACGCCGCGGCCTCTTCGCCACCAACCTGAGCCGCATGCCCGGTGCCCACCTGGACCTGGAGGACATCCAGGAACTGGATGCCATTCTGGAGTTGGCGGAACCCAGCCTGGCCAGACCGGCCCCAGAGTAAACGGAGAGTTACATGCCAAGCGTCTGGTGGAAGGACAACGCCGTACAACTCATTGACCAGCGGCTGTTGCCGACCCGGCTCGAAACCGCCACGCTGCACACGGTCGCCGACGTGGCCGGCAGCATTCGCGACATGTACGTGCGCGGGGCACCGGCCATCGGAGCTACCGCGGCCTATGGGATGGCGCTGGCCGCCCTTTCGAGCCCGGCGACAGACCGGGAGAACCTGCTTGACGACCTAAAGGAGGCCAAGCAGGTGTTGGATGCGGCTCGGCCGACCGCGGTCAATCTGGCGTGGGCCACCGGCCGCATCCTGGCTACGCTGCGCGCAGCCACAACCGCGGATCCGGAGAAGCTCCGCAGCCTGGCCTTGGCCGAAGCAGAGGCCTTGGCGACAGCCGACGTGGAGATCAACCGGCGCATGGGGGCCAACGGTGCAGCCCTAATTCCAAATGGGGCCAACCTGCTGCACCACTGCAACACGGGATCCCTGGCAACCGTGGACTACGGCACGGCGCTGGGAGTCATCTACGCCTGTCATGAACAGGGCAAGGGCATCCACGTGTGGGTGGACGAAACCCGGCCGCGCCTGCAAGGCGCCCGGTTGACCGCGTGGGAACTCATGCGGGCCGAAGTGCCGATGCACCTCATCTCCGACAATGCCTCCGGCTCCCTGATGCGGCAGGGCCGGGTCGACGCGGTCATTTTCGGTGCGGACCGCGTGGCGGCCAACGGCGACGTGGCCAACAAGATCGGCACCTACAACATTGCCCTGCTGGCCCATACCCACGGCATTCCCGTGTACTGTGTTGCACCCACCAGTACGGTCGACCTGGACACGCCAACCGGCGACGACATTCCGATCGAGGAGCGGGACGCAGCCGAGGTAACCCGCGTGGGTGGAACCGTGGTGGCCCCCGAAGCGGTACCGGTCTACAACCCGGCCTTCGATATCACGCCGGCACGCTACATCTCGGCCATCGTGACCGAGGAAGGGGTCTGCCACGCACCCTATGGACTTTCCCTGGCCACAGCCGTGGCCCGCGCGGCAGAGACATAGACCCGGTAGGCTCGTCGATTTCGCGGGGTTGAGGCGCAGGCGACACTATAATCTGTCAAACATCCCTTGCGCCGGACCAACCTGCCAGGCAGGGCCAACATCGCATCCGACACCACCTTCCACCCTGCATGACCAAACCAGCCGCACTCGACTGTGACATCGCGGACCTTTCCCTCGCCGATCAGGGTCTCGACCGCATTGAATGGGCCGGCAAGGAGATGCCGGTTCTGGCAGCCCTGGAAGCACGGTTTGCCAAGGAGCGACCGTTCGACGGCCTGCGGCTGGCGGCCTGCATGCATGTCACCACGGAAACGGCCAATCTGGTGCGGGCCCTGTTGGCGGGAGGGGCCGAGGTGGCCCTGTGTGCCAGCAATCCCCTCAGCACCCAGGACGACGTGGCCGCCTCCCTGGTCATGCATTTGGAAGTGCCGGTCTTTGCCGTCCGCGGCGAATCCAGGGAGGTCTACCACCAGCACCTGTCGTCCGCCCTCGACATCGGTCCCCATCTGACAATGGACGACGGGATGGACCTGCTGGCCGCGCTGCACACCGAACGCACGGAACTGCTCCCAAACATGCTCGGCGGCACCGAGGAAACCACCACCGGCGTGATTCGGCTCAAGGCCATGGCGCGCGAGGGGGCCTTGCGCTACCCGGTCATGGCGGTCAACGATGCCGACACCAAACATCTGTTCGACAACCGCTACGGCACGGGCCAGAGCACCATCGACGGCATCGTGCGGGCCACCAACATCCTCCTTGCCGGCCGCAATTTCGTGGTGGCCGGCTATGGCTGGTGCAGTCGCGGCATCGCGCAGCGGGCCCGGGGCCTGGGTGCCAATGTCATCGTGACCGAAGTGGACCCAATCCGGGCCCTGGAGGCCGTGATGGACGGCTACCGGGTCATGCCCATGCTGGAAGCCGCCCGCATTGGCGACATCTTCTGCAGTGCCACCGGCAACCGGGACGTGTTCGACACGCCCCACTTTGCCGTGATGAAGGATGGCGCGATCCTGGCCAACAGCGGGCACTTCGACGTTGAAATCAACCTGGTGGGGCTGACGGACATGAGCGGCGACCGCAGGCGGGTGCGCGACAACCTGGACGAATACCGCCTGGCGGACGGGCGCCGCCTGTACGTGGCCGGCGAGGGCCGACTGGTCAACCTGGCCGCGGCCGAAGGCCATCCATCCACGGTCATGGACATGAGTTTCGCCAACCAGGCCCTGGCCGTCCTGCATGTTGCCCGCCACGGTTCCGGCCTGGAACCCGATGTCTACAATGTGCCCGCCGAAATCGATCAGGAGATTGCCAGCCTGAAGCTGGCCGCCATGGGCGTCTCCATCGACGTACTGACTTCCGCCCAGAGCGACTACCTGCACGGCTGGTCGCTGGGCACCTGAACAAGCCAATCCCCCATCCGAGTATCGCGAGATAGCCATGTCATCCCAGTCAAGCCGCCTGTTCACCAGCGAGTCGGTGACGGAAGGTCACCCGGACAAGCTTTGCGACCAGATCAGCGATGCCGTCCTGGACGCGTACTTGGAGCAGGATCCCTACGCCCGGGTGGCCTGCGAGGCCGCGGCCAAGGGCACAAACATCTTTCTGCTGGGTGAAATCAGGGTCCGCGAGGAGGTGGCGAACGAGGTTCGGGTCGATGTTGCCGAAGTGGTGAAGGATGTCCTGCAGGGCATTGGCTACCCGGAGGACGGCAGCTTCGGTCCGCACAGCCATTGCCTGCACGACCACCTGGCGGAACAGAACGACGCGTTGGCCGGATCGGCGGACCGGGGTGCCGGCGATCAGGGCATGATGTTCGGCTATGCCTGTCGGGAAACCCCCTCGCTGATGCCGTTGCCGATTGAGCTCGCCCACCAGTTGACCAGGGCGATGCAGGACCAGCGCAAACGGAACCACCTGCCGTGGATGCTGGCGGACGGCAAATCACAGGTGACCGTGGGGTACGGCGGCGCAAGCCCGGTCGTGGACACGGTGGTGATCAGCACCCAGTATCGAGCCGGAACCAGCAAGGAAACCGTCGAGACCGGTGTCCTGCAATCCGTGATCGGACCGGTCCTGGAGGAATACGGCCTCGGAGAGCCGCCGAACATCCACATCAATCCGTCCGGCGAATTCGTGGACGGGGGACCGGTGGCGGACGCCGGCCTGACCGGCCGCAAAATCATCGTGGACACCTACGGCGGCATGGGCCGCCATGGCGGCGGGGCCTTCAGTGGCAAGGACGCGACCAAGGTGGATCGTAGCGGCGCCTACATGGCCCGCCTGCTGGCCAAGTGCGTGGTGGCCGCAGGCCTGTCCGATCGGTGCGAGATTCAGTTGGCCTACGCCATCGGCATCGCGGACCCGGTCGGCATCTTCGTGGACACCCTTGGTACCGGACACGTGTCGGACAGCGACATTGCGGACCGCATCGGGGACTGCTTTGATCTGACCCCGCGGGGGATCATCGAGACGCTCGACCTGCGCCGTCCGATCTTCCGCCAGACGGCCGCCTACGGACACTTTGGCCGGCCGGATCTGGATTTGCCCTGGGAGAACCTCGAACTGCCAAGAGCGGCGGAGTTCATCCAGTCCTGGTCCTGACGGACCCGGTCCCACCATGGCCCGCCAAAGCAGCCAAGTCTCCGCCAAGCGCGCCGGGCAGGAGGGAACCGAGCGCCTGGTATCGGGCCACCGCCAGCCGCGGGACGACCGGGATGCGGCCCTGCGGCCGCAAAGCCTGGACGAGTTGATCGGCCAGGATCACCTGAAGAACAACATGAAAATCCTGGTCCAGGCAGCCCGCCAGCGCAGCGAGCCGCTGGACCATGTCCTGCTGTACGGGCCCCCGGGGCTGGGCAAGACCACCCTCAGCCAAATCCTGGCCCGCGAGATGGACAGTCGGCTCACCATCACTTCCGGGCCCGCCATCGAGCACGGTGGCCAGTTGTCGGCCATCCTGGTCAACCTGGCGCATTCGGATGTCCTGTTCATCGATGAAATCCACCGCCTGAACCGCAAGGTGGAGGAAACCCTCTATCCAGCCATGGAGGACAGGCGCCTGGACTACGTGGTGGGCGAGGGGCCAGGGGCCCGCGTCGTGCCCCTGCCGCTCGAACATTTCACCGTGATTGGCGCCACCACCCGATTGGCCAGCCTGACGGCGCCGTTGCGCGACCGCTTCGGTGTTCTGGAGCGCTTCGACTTCTACAGCCCGGAGGCCCTAAGCCAAATCGTGCTGCGTGCGGGTGGGCTGATGAAACTGGAGGTGGACCAGGCAGGGGCGATGGAAATCGCAATCCGGGCCCGCGGCACACCCCGGGTGGCGTTGCGCCTGCTGCGCCGCACCCGCGACTACGCACAGGTCAAGGGCGACGGCACCGTGGGACGCGCCATCGCGCAGAAGGCCCTCGAACTGCAGGGGATCGATCACTTGGGCATGGACCGCACCGACCGCATGCTGCTGCACAGCCTGCTTGACAATTTCCGGGGAGGCCCAGTCGGCTTGGAGACGCTGGCCTCCAGCATCAGCGAGGAAGCCGACACCATCATGGATGTCGTGGAACCGTTCCTGATGCAGCTGGGCTTCCTCAAGCGCACCAACCGCGGGCGCGTGGCCACCGAACAGGCCTACCACCACCTGGGCCTGGACGTGCCGACCGACGGGACCAACCAAGCCGGCCTGTTCGAAGGCTGAGCGCGGCCGTCCTACTGGACCGTAAGAAGGTAGCCGTCGGGTACCAGCGCAATCCAGCTGGCACCGGGGGCCAGGGGAATCGCCTGACCGTCGGACGCGGTGAAGCGCGGGAGGCTGCCCAGGGCGTCAACGGACCAGGTGCCGTCGTAGCGGCGTCCGTTGCGGAAAATTACGGCCCGCCCCGATCCGAAGATGTCCTGGTCGAGGCTGAGGTTGCCCAGCGCATCCTCCACCAGGAAGGTGTTTTGGTGCGGCACGTACTGCACGACGATGTTGGCGGTCTGGATCTGCGCGCCCGTATTGGCATCCACATGGGGAACGCCTCCCATGTACCGGGAATACAGGCCCGACTGGGGGTTGTAGCGGTATTCCACCCAGGAACTGGAGACGACCGGCCACGGAATCTTCACGTAGGTGGCCGGTGCTCCCGGCGGCACTTCGGCCTGAAACACAAATCCCTGGATGTCGATGGGCTGTTCCCGCAGGAAATCCTGCAGCCACTGGCGCACTCCCAGCGTGTTCGTGTGGAAACGGGTCAGCCCGGTGCCCTGAATGTAGCTGTAGGGCAGGCGACCGGTGCCGTTGTCCAGGTCGATGTCGAAATAGGGGAACTCCGCGATTTCACGCAGCAGACGCCGGATGAAGTCGCTGGCGCCGGAGCACATCACAGCACCGTTGTACAGGTAGCCCAAGTAGAAGTTGACCAGCCGTGCCGAGCGGATAGGACCGATGTCGGGCACATCCTGTCCATGGAAAACCCCGGTCAGGCGCGTGATGGAATATCCGTCCACCAGGTATTCGTACACAATGTCCGCCTGCGACAACCCGTACTGGGGCCGCGCCGGGATATCCGAGGGGATGCAAACCAGGAACGGTCGCTGGGTTAGCCGCTCGGGGGAAATCGGCAGGCCGGTCAAGGGGCTCACGGCCTCCGTCGGCGAATGGACAAACCGTTGCTCCGGAAGCCGCCCGACCGAGATCTCCCAGGTCAAGTCCCACATTTCGGCCCGATTGGCGGGTTGGACCGCCCAGGGCGACAGGACCGGTTGCGCAACCGTAGGATCAGGGTCTGTGCCAAACACAGCCCCGGGTTCCAGGTTCACATCCAGATATTGGCCGTACACCCAGCCCGAAGTAACGCCGTCCGGCAGGCAGCAGACATGCCACCACTGCTGATCCGCCGTGCCGTCCAGCACCTGCACAACAGCGCTGTTCTGCAGTTGGCCCAGACGGCTGCTGTTGACATCGGGACTGCTGCGCACGTTCAGAACGGCCGCGTTGACGACCAGGCCCGTGCCAATCGACCCCGGTGGCAGGGGTTCCGCGGCACCGGCTTCCGGAGGCTCCGGCGCCTGCGGCTCGGAGGCAGCCTCCGGCGGCGCTTCGGGTTCCGGCTCGGCCGGCTGCGAGTCCGCGGTTTCGGCCGGTGGGGCAGGTTCCGGGGTAGCCGGCGGGACCGGCGTAAACGTCGGCACCGGCGGGACCGGCGGCAGTTCGGGCGTCGGTGGTGTTACCTGAACGGTACATCCGGCCAGCAATGCCAGGCATGCCGCCAGCAGCACCCATCGGATCGGAGAACGGTGCAAGTACGCGGAGTGCATTTTGTTTGGGGACACGAATAGCCTGTGACGGAGAGGGAAGAACCGCACGCGTCGGGCGCACAATCGGGTTTGGATTATGCCAAAGAGGTCCGTCGCAGACTCGAGCCTTGTACAAGGTGCGAAGCAAACCGTCCGTCCCTTGCGGACCGCAGCGGTTTCCCAGGAGAGGCTGCGGCGCAGGCAATGGACGGAGGAACCTGACGGTCGGCGACACGACCAATCAAACAGGAGCCATCTCGTTCACTAGTCAAGTTTCATTTGACAACAAGAAGAAAAGAGACTAAAAATATTGCAACTAAATCGCCAAGAATTCAAAATCCGTACCGTGAAGTTCAACGATTTTCTGGCGCGACACGCAGTGTTCACTGTCAAAGAGCTGGATTGCTTTCTGTCTGCCCGGGGAGCCGGCAACCCCAGCACCCGGAAGTCGCTGCTCGTCCATCACCGCAAGCAGGGCCGCATCATCCGCGTGCGACGCGGCCTGTATGCGGCCGTGCCATGGGGCATGGACCCGGCATCCATGGCGGTCGATCCGTTTCTGGTGGCCGCCAAGATGACCGAGGACGCGGTGCTGGCCTATCACACCGCACTGGAATTCCACGGTAAGGCCTACTCGGTCCACTGGAGGCTGGTCTACGTCTCGGCAAGAAAGTCGCAGCCGCTGGCGTTCCAGTCGCACAGTTACCGGGGAGTCTCGGTGCCATCACCTCTCCAGACGAAGGGCGAGCGAATGTTCGGGGTCGAATGTCAAACTCGCTCAGGGGTGGAACTGCGAGTAACCAGCCATGAACGAACCCTGGTCGACGTGCTGGATCGCCCGGATTTAACCGGGAGCTGGGAAGAAATATGGCGCTCTCTTGAGGCTGTGGAGTTCTTCGATCTGGATCAGGTCGTCGCATACACGTGCTTGCTTGGAAATGCGACAACTGCCGCCAAGGTAGGGTTTTTCCTCGAGCAACGTCGGGAAGCGTTGATGGTACCTGAAGCGCACCTTGACGCATTGCGCCAACTCCGCCCGAAGCAACCCCACTATCTGGAACGCGGCAGGTCCAATCACAGCAAGTGGGTAAAAGGTTGGAACCTGATGATCCCGGCCGAAATCCTCTACCGAACTTGGGAAGAGACTCCATGAGGTTCTCAACCTCGCAAATTCTGTCCATCGCGAGACCTGACGGATTCGATGCAGGAATGATCGAGAAGGTGCTCCATCTGGTGCATCCCCTGCACAACTTGAACTCCCACCCGTCACTCCGAGGGAAGTGGGCTTTGAAGGGTGGCACCGCTCTGAACCTCTTCATCTTTCGGCATCCGAGATTGTCGATCGATATCGATCTCAACTACGTCGGTGCACTGGAACGCGAGGAGATGCTAGCGGACCGACCGAAGATCGAACGGGCAGTCCAGGCAGTATTTTCCCGAGAAGGATTCTCCGTACGAAGAGTGCCCGAAGAACACGCCGGGGGCAAGTGGCGGTTGAATTACTCAAGCTTCACCGGGCAAACAGCCAACCTCGACATGGACCTCAAACTTCATGTACCGCTGTCCACTGTGGCCAATTCACCATGCCGATTCACATCCACTCGGGGACTTTCAGGCCAAGAGCATTCCCGTTCTCAACCTACATGAACTGGTTGCCGGAAAACTCTCTGCACTATTTTCTCGGCGGCAGGCAAGAGACCTGTTCGACTGTCATCACATACTCACCACAGACATCCTGGACCGCGATCGGCTCCGCATCGCGTTCGTCGTCTATGGGGGCATGAACCGCAAGGACTGGCGAACTGTCTCACTCGATGATGTGAACTACGATGGAACGGAGTTGGTGAGACAACTCAGCCCTACCCTACGCTCCCCCCAACTCCGAGGACAGAAGGCCTTGGTTTTTGGGAACGAACTGGTTGACGAATGCAAGCAGGCCTTGTCCATTGTCCTGCCGTTGACCGACTCCGAACGTGCATTTTTGGATCTGCTGCTGGAGCAAGGGGAAATCAACGCGTCAATCTTGACATCCGACCCTGCCTTGCAGGAACGCATCCGAGCCCAGCCGCTTCTCGCATGGAATGCCTTCCATGTCCGATGCCACAGGGGCCTGTCTTGACGAGACTTTACCCAATTTGGCAGAGAGTGCTGAATTCGTGACAACAAGCCAATTCAGTTACTTCCCTTGCATCTTGACGCCGAACACGGAGGGGAACAACGGAAACCGAGGCTTCCTTGGTCCAGCCGAAGGCCTCCGCCAGCCATGCACGGCAACGCGTAGCGCCAAGCCGAATGGTGTGCGTCCGAACAGCGCGAGATGTGAGGCGAGGAATGCTTTCCGTGACGTAAGTGTCCAGCACCGTCAAGAGCATCGATGTCGCCCTTGTGGTACTGAAACCCTTGGACAGCGTACGTGAAACACCCTCGCCACTTGGCCCACCGGATCGCTGACCGTTCAAGGCAGGCAATCCTTGGGCAGCCGGTACTTCATGTCGGACAACAGTTGGGATCCAGATGCCGAAACTTGCCGGACTACACGCACAAGCAGACCTGATGACAGGATGAAGGCAGCCAAGGAGGCCTCGACTGCCGCGGACTCAATGGCTGGGTTGCAGCACGTTGAAATACGCTCCCTGGGGATCCTTCATGACGGCAAAGTTGCCTTGGGCGATTTCCGTTGCCGGCATCACCTGTTCACCGCCGAGTTCAACGCAGCGGCGCAACGTCTCCGCCGTGTCGGACACCTGCAGATAGATGCCCCAATAGGTGGGAATGGACTTGTCGAAGTTCTCGTCCATCGCCAGTTGGCCTGCCAGATAGACGGAGCGGGAGGCATCCCCGCCCGGTACGTACAGGGTGTAGTTCGGGTTGTTGTGGTCCGCAACCGTATCCCACCCGTGCAGGCCCTTGTAAAACGCATTGGTGGCTTCCGCGTCCCATGTCATGATTTCGGCCCACATGAATGTCCCAGGTTCAAACATGACCTGGACGCCAAGGTGCTCGCGCGGCTGCCACAAGCCCAGCCTGGCACCCTGGGGATCGGAAATGAACGACATGCGTCCGGCATCGAAGATGTCCATGGGACCGATCTCGATTTTCCCGCCCAGTTCAACTGCCCGGTTGGACGTGGCATCCACATCCTCGACACAGGTGTAGACATTCCAACGTGGAGGGTCGTCCTCTCCCATGGTTCCTTCCAACCCGCACACCTCCAGACCGTTCAGGGTGCAGACCGTATAGATCAGTTCCCCTTCGACAACCTGCGGCTCGAACTCCCAGCCGAACATGGCGCCGTAGAAGGCCTTGGCCCCTTCGATGTCCGTGGTCGAGAGATCGAGCCAGTTGAAGGTGCCGAACTCGTGTCTCGTCATTTCTGGCATGGTGTTTCCTTCCTTGGTATTTGAGCCTGTTGCAGGCATTGATTGACTGGAGACACCGACCATTAGCCGGCCGGCATCCCCCGATCTCACATATTGAGTTCGACGATGATGAAGGCTCCCTGCTGCGGGTCCATCGCCCAGCAGAAGCGGCCGAAGGGGAACGGCTCCGGTTCGGTCATAACCGAACCGCCCAAGTCCTTCACGGACTGCACCTTCGCGTCCAGGTCGGTCACGCGAAAGTAGATCACCCAAGTCGGTGGAATTTCCGACGGCCACCTCGGATCCATCTCGCGCAAGCCGGCGACTTGGTCGCCGGCATCGGTACCCACGCGATGAAACAGGGTGTAGTCGGGCGCTTCGGGATTGGAACCGCCCTCCCAATCGAACAGGGTGCCGTAAAACCCGGTCGCGGCATCGACGTCGCGCGTGTTGTGCTCGGCCCAGGTGAAGGTATCGGGCTCACCCTGCACTTCCACGCCCTTGTGATTGCGCGCCTGCCAAATACCGCACATGCCCCCGTTCGGATCTGTGATGAATGCCATGCGCCCCGAGTCGGCAATGTCCATAACCCCCATGTCCGCGGAGCCGCCCAGTGCCTTGGCCCTGGTCACGACGGCGTCTGCGTCCTCCACGTTCACATAGGCGTTCCATACCGTGGGCATGTCCGGGGACATGGTCCCGGCCAACCCGCACACCAACTTCCCTTGCAGGCTGCACATGGTGTACATGACAGTTTCGCCCGGCAGGTCCGAAGCGAGGTTCTCCCCCATCATGTCGGCGGCGGTGATGTCCGCGAACTCCCACCCGAACAGGCCGCCGTAGAACGCCTTGGCACCGTCGGTATCGGTGCTGGACACATCCACCCAACTGAACGTTGAAAACGCATGCTCTGTCATTTGCGACACGGCTGGCCCTCACTCTGATGGACGACGATGGATTGCGGGCAGCTTGCAAGTCCGGGGTTGCACCTGCTGTCCACGCCTTGAAATTACGAACATAAGTATACCGCCAATGCCTTGATTCGCGGCATTTCCCTGCCCGAGATCGGAAGAGGTCCGCCGAAATTGGGACTGCCGGAGTTGGGACTGCAGGGAGGGCCGGCGTTCGAAGCATGTGCTAGCATCCTGTCCCCTGCCGATGAGGCGGCCCCTTCGATCTCATGAGCAAATTCGAGGGGATTCGTTCCAATTGGATTGACAAGTCTGGGCTGTGATCGAGGGGATCTCGCAGGCCACGCGAAGGAGAAAGGCTTCATGGTGCTGAATTCCGTGGTTGAGAACACCCTCAACCAGCAAATCAACGCGGAGCTGTACGCCTCCTACCTGTACCTTTCCATGTCCGCCTGGCTGGAACATGCCGACCTGCCCGGCTTTGCCCGTTTCATGCGCAGCCAAAGCCAGGAGGAGTACGGGCACGCCATGCGGTTCCTGGAACACATTGAGGACCGGGACGGATTTGTGCGCCTGTTGCCCATCGAGGCGCCCCCAACCGAATTCGACTCGGTCGAAGACGTCATGGCCCAGGCCCTGGCCCACGAAGCGCACGTCTCCGTGCTCATCAACGACATGTACCGCATCACGGTGGAAAACGAAGACCATGCCGCGCAGGTGATGCTGCACTGGTTCATCTCGGAACAGGTGGAAGAGGAGAAGCAGTTCAGGGACATTCTGGCGGAACTCCGCAAGGTGGACGGCCAAAGCGATGCGCTTCTGCTCCTGGATCGCGATATGGGCAACCGAACGGACACAGACGACGGAGCCTGACGGGCCGGCGCGTTCCGGGTTTGGGGGCCGCTCATCCCCACGTCCCCGATACCGGTCGTCCCAAGCCGGCCGGACAACAGGCCAGGGGGGAATTCCTTCGCGGGCATCTCTGATCGCGCAACGGGCCGCGCTGCTTCGCCATCATCCCGCCGACAGCCAAGTTCTTGCGGATGCCCCCGTGACAGGCCGCATGCGATTGCAGCCCCAAAGTCGGCGATCCGCCGCCGCGCCACGGTGGCGAGATGCTTCCGGAGGATTCAGCCGACCCGGAGCGGGTGCGGCACCGGCTGGTTGAACAGGTAGCCTTTCGCGTTGAAGGGGACGGAATCGGGCTGCGTGTTGCCGGCCGCATCCGTGGCCCGGGTCATGATCGTGTGCAGGCCCGTCCGCAGTTCGAGGTCGATGCGGAAACGCGCCCAGGAATACTGGAACTGTGGCTCCACCGCGGCGGCCACGCGCCAGGTCGCACCGCCATCCATGCTCCATTCAACCTTCTCAATTGGACCGTGCGGTGACTGTGCGTAGCCGTAGATCCGATGCAGGCCGGCCGACAGCTCCGCGGGCCACGACAACGCCAACGCGCTTTTGATGGTCTGGGTCGTCACCGCGGGTCCGAGGCGATCGTCGTCGGCGGGAAAGTCGTCGCCAATCAGCACATAGGATGTCGAGTTGTTGCGCGTCCAAAGGGGTTCCGTGGAAACCTGAATCCGGCCCAGCCACTTGATGCTCGAACTGCCGACCCAGCCCGGCACGACGGCCCGCAGAGGGAAACCGTGGTCCGGGGACAGGACATCTCCGTTCATGGCATAGGCCAGCAGTGTATCGGGGTGCAGGGCCTTCGCAACCGGCAGGACGCGCCGGAAACCCTCCTCGGGCGCATCGACATCCAGGCCAATCAACAGCACACTGACGGCATCCTCCCGGATTCCCGCCCGTGTCAGTACATCGCGCAGGGCGACACCGGTCCACTCGGCGTTGCCCACGGCTCCCGTCATCCACTGGGTGCCTTGCGCCGGCCGTCCCTGAACCAGATCGAACATGGCCCGGTGGTTGCCGGCACATTCCAGATAGGAAACAAGCGTGCGTCCCGGCATGCCGCGGATGTCCGGGTAGGAAAGCTCCAAGGGTGTGGAAACCCCATTGCCTTCGACCAACAGGCTCCAGTCGCGCGCCTCCAGGCTCGGGGGGCTGGCCGCATTGTTGCGCACAAAGAAAAACCGCGTTGGCGTAACAACCCCCTGCATGGTTTCCAGGCGAGCCTCGAGGCCGGCACCCGGATGCACGCGAAACGGTGCCGAGTCCTTGAAGTAGGGGGCTGCGGTGTCCGCTGCCGCCGGAGCCGACACCATGGCCGCATCGAATTCGGTGCAGGCGGACAATACAGCCACCGTGCTTCCCGCAGCCAATGCCTGCAGGAAACCACGCCGGCTCATCCTGAGCCGCGCAGCATGGTGATTCTCCATATCCATTTTGTTCCCGGTGGAGCTTCGTCGAGGGTGGGATGCCGGTGCCGAGATTCTACGCGAGCCAACGTCGACACAGTCCGGCGAATGCCTTTGGCCGCCCGGCAACGGGTGTGGACGGTACCGGTGATGCAGCCGGATTGTCAGGCCAACGTGTTCAGACGCCAGTCGTAGGGACGGAACTTCACCGTCACGCTCTCCCGGTGCTGTTCCAGCCAGAGGCGCACACCATCATCCGCCGGCATGTATTGGATAGCAGCGGCCAAGGCGCCCCCTGCGTCCTCGAAGTCCGGTGCGAACCAGGCAAAGATTTTGGACAGGGTCACTGCGCGGGCCACGCTGTCCACCTGCACGTCTCCGGCCACAAAGGCTCGGGCGGCCGTGTCAAGCTGTTCGTCCAACCGCTCCGGTTCGTAGACCCTGGCATACGGACAGGAGCGGCTGGCACAGTTGAGGGCAAAGTGGACGCGCGGGTCGATTGGTTCCAACACCGCCGCACACCGGGGATCCCCGTCCCGGAAGTGGGACCCGCGCGCCGCGGGGTGGGGAGCGTTGGCCCGCAGCACACCGTTCTCGATGTCATTGGCGCTGAAGCGATGACCGCCCACGTTGTAGGCGGCCTTCTCGAAGAAGCGCATGATCCCCTGGGACAGCCCGACCGTGGCTCGGCGGACGCGGAACGTGATCACCGCGTCCAGGATCAGCAGGTTGTAGAGGTTGATCCAGAAAGAGAACGCCTGTGCACGGTCCGCAAACGCGTCCGGAGGCGTGACCAGCAGACCGTTGTAGAACCGTTTGCGTTGCGGGGCCAGCACCGCGTCGACCGCGGCATAGTCCGCAGCGGACCCGTCCGGCGCAATGCCGGAGGCATGGCAGGTCCGTACCAGCTCAATGATGTCGGACGCACCCAGCGCCGACCCGCCCGGCTGCGCCTTGCGGTTCAATACGGCCCGCGAGCGGCCGGAAATCAGCCAGTAGAGCATCACGCACTGCCGCGGGTGATGTCTGCGCCCGGAACCCCGGGGGCCGGACAAGAGTATCCGGGGTCGTTCGGATGCGTTCGCTGTCGGCGTCTTTCCGCCACCAACCGGGATGGACATCCGTCGCGGACATTGCCGCACACAGTCATTGGGAGGGGCCGATGCAGCTTCATTGACTATATTCCGTCCCCTTCGTCCCGGTCCCTGCAAACGGTCCATTCGACGAGCCCGTCCCGTCCGGTGCCTGCTCGCACCACGGGCACGGGACATGACTGCGCAACCACGCCAACCTGCATCAACTCGCGAGCCCGGTGTGTTTGATCGTGCAGCACCGGCAAACCTTGTGCAGTCGGCGGTCCTCTTCGTCCCCGGTCGGTCGTGTCGGCCCCGGCCCGGCAGCCGGACCTATCCGTTCCCGCGGTTGCCCGGCTGGTCGGGGAACCGCAATGAATGCCAGACGGCCTGGCCCGACAACACGGCCGCCACTTCTGCTGCGGTGCGGCCTTGTCCCGCCCGGCGCCAGTTGGCCTCGATTTGCGCCCGCCGCGTGTCGGACAGTTGCGCCCCCAGGAACGTGTGCATGCTGGCGATGCGCTCCTCCAATTTGCCTTTCGCCTCGCCTCTGGCCTCACCCCTGGCCTCACCCCTGGCCTCGCCTCTGACTTCGCCTTCCTGGACTTGGCGCTCGGTTTCCGCCCGGCTTCTCATCTTCGCATCCACCTCGGGGTCGCGCCACAGATCTTGGTCCGGATCCCACCACTGCAGCCGATGCCGGTCTTCCAGGTCGTCCGGCAGATCGCCCTCCAGGTCGAGGGCCGCATCCGGCAGCATGCGGATATCGGCCCCCAGTACCTCGCTGTGGTACACGGGCCATGCCCCCTCCCGCGTCAGCCGCGGAATCCGAACATAGGTTCCCGTGGCGTCCAGCCGCCAGCCCCAGAAAGCCGCGCCGTCCGCATACCCCGGCGGCGCATGGCCCTCCGGGTCGTACAGCCAGTACTCCGCAATGCCCATGGCGGCGTAGGCATCCCGCTTCGGGCCCAAGTCCGACTGCCACGTGGATTCGGAGAGGACCTCCAGCACCAGCAGCGGTGGCGGATCCGTTTCCAGTCGGCAGTCGCCCGGGAACGGGGTGCCGGGCGGGAACTCCCCCGGCAACACGGCCACGTCCGGGATCAGGTGGCCCTTGCCCGTGAACTCGTGGTCGGGTCCCAGAGCCTGCCGCACCGCGTCCGACAGGTACACCGTGAATTCGCGCCGGGCACACCGGCCCCGACGGACATCGGCAGCAACCTTGAAGGAGGCTAGGGCAAACTTGTGCGGTTCAGTGGTCAAGTAGGTAACCCCATCCACGCCGTAGTCCGGATCCGTCGTGTATTCGTCGTCGTACTCATAGGTCGGGTTGTAGGGATAGGTTGGGTCGTAATGGGTCAGGGCTCTGATCGCATCCCACCAGGCCGGACTGCCGGGTGCCGATGCAGATGTCCGTGGTGGCAATGCGACGGCCGCAGTCCCATTGAATGGTCGGTCCGCCATCCCGTTCACGGTGCTGCCGTTGGTTTCGATCCGTTCCTGTTCCTGTACCTTCGGCGTGGCCATGGCCGCGCTCCTGTTGGCTTCGAGGGCCGGTCCGCCATTGTAGTACGCTGCGGACAGGGTTCTGTCATGTCCCTCCCCTGTCGACATATCAGCAAAAACAACGGAGGCGAAGCCACCAACTGCCTGCATCCGATGGTGTCCACCATGGCCTGATGCCGATGAACAGAACTGTGGCGCGTGCGAAAACGCCCATACCGGAAGCGAACCCGCAGCAACGAAACCGACACAGTGCCACTGGCAACAGCCAACAAAACCGCACCATCAGCCGCCCTGATTCAAGCCCAGTCGCGCAGCCACATCTTCGTAGTCGGGATCGGCGGCATACAGCAATTCCAGTTCGCGGCGCGCCCGTTGCTTCTGTTTGAGTTCCAGGTAAACCAGGGCCCGTTCATAGCGAAGCGCGTTCAGAATCTCCGGGCGCCTGTCCTTCCGGCGCCGCAACCCGGCAGTCAAGGCATCCCTGGCGGCCGTGGGCAAACCCAGATCCCGCAGGGCCTGCCCCCGGTACAGGAGCAGGGCCGCATGCAGTTCGGAGAGATTTTCGGTCTCCCGGGTCAACGACACCACCTTGCGCCCACGATCCTGTGGCGCGGGCCTGGTTTCCATCAGAAATTCCGCCAGCGACAACTGGACCACAACGTCATTGCCTGCCAGGCGCAGCAGTTCCTCCAGGCAGGCGATGGCATCCGCCTGCCGATTCAAACTCTGGTACGCCTCGACCAGGCACAGGAGCACGCCGATTCTGTCCGCACCAACCCGGACCGAGATCTCGTCGCTGATCGCCAGCCCGGCACTGATGTTGGCATCGTACTTGCCGAACAACCTGCCCAATTCGTCCCCGGCCGCGTGGGCCGACCGGAGAAGAAGGGCAGCCTCGTCCCACCTGTGTTCGCCGATCAGCAGTACACCCGCCAAAAAGTCGGCATCAGGCAGGCCGCGTGCCTTGGCCAGATGCCCGGCCGCAGTCTGGTCGTCGCCGCGCGCAACGGCATTAACTCCCTCAACAAAGGCCTTCTCTTCGGCCGACATGCCCAGGTTTCGCCAAAAGCCGGAGCGAATGGGCTCTGTACGCTCGGGGCTGCGGGAGCCGTTGCCCACAGCCCTGGAGCCGGATCGGCCCGGCTTGGCCACCGTCGTATAGTGGAGGCCGGTACCGGGGATGCCGGCCGTGAACCTGCGCCCGGACGTGCCGACCGTGGCTTTCAGGCCGCGGGGGCCGGCCGACATCGAAACGCCCCCTTTGCTAAGGTTCAAGTGCACGCCGGGAGCAACACGGATCCTGCGAAAGAAACGAAAGGACATAGGAACTCGCTACCAATCTCCAACCATGTGATTTTTCCTCGACAGCTGGCCGCGCATCACCGGACCGTTGGCATCCGTTGAGGCCGTCCAGACATCAGCCACACCAACTCAAGCAGCCTCGGGACCGGTGAGATCAGGCAGGACCAGTCCTTGCGTACCCAACAATTCGGCCACCTGGTCGCGCTGGGGCAGCAGGCGCCCGGTGCCTACTTCAGTCACCGTGGCGGCACCGACGGCATTGGCAATCATGCCCGCCTCGTACAGACTGCAGCCCGCGGCTTCCGCCGCCATGAATCCGGCCGCGAAGGCATCGCCGGCGCCCACCGTGTCGCGCATGCGCACCGGAAAGCCGGGGCAGTGCTGCTCCCCTGCCCGCGCAACGATGTGACAACCGTCGGCCCCAACCTTGACCACCACGCAGCGGGGCCCGTGATCGAGAATCCCGCGGGCCGCGCGGAACGGATCCTCCACCTCGGTCCAGGACGACAGTTCCTCCGCCGTGGCCAACACCACATCCGTGAGCGCGAAGCCCAGGGCAATGTCGTCCCCGTCCCCGATGTACTCGGGCGGGCCCACATCGAAATAGGTCCGGCAATCAGCCTCCCGCGCAATCCGGAGGCCCTGCAATACGTTGTCGCGGCCGAACATGGACGCCATGAACATGGCGTATCCCGTCACAAAGATCGTGCGTGAGGACCGGATGATGGCCGGCCAGGAATCGGCGAACGGCTGGTGTGGGCCGCGGTCGAGGCTGCCGATGAACACATGCTCGCCGCGGTCGTCCACGAAGACCAGCGCGGGACTGGTTCGGACCTCCGGCGACAGATGCAACCCGGTCAGGTCCACGCCCTCCTCCGCCAAGGCGGACCGGACATAGACACCGACGGGATCCTCGCCCATGACCCCGATGGGCACGGTCCGCAAGCCCAGCCGCTGCGCCATGATGAGGGTATTGCAAGTGCCTCCGGCCTCCAGCTGCATCCACTTGGCCAACTGATGCCGGCCGGCCTCAATGGGCAGTGACGGAATGGGCACGATCAGGTCGGCCACCAGATCACCCAGCGTGGCCAGATCCCACCTGCGGTCCATTCCGGAGGAAGTCGTCATGTCACTCCTGATCGCGCGGCAGCCGCACAAACCGGCGGCGGCGGGAGCCGGCAAAGACCAGGGCCAGGACCATCGGGACATAGGGCAGGACCGCCAGCCAGGGTTCGCGGTCGGCATGCACCACGCGTATGCGGCGCCGGCTGCCCGGTACCGGCTTGCCGTCCGCATCCTCCAGATGGACCCTGAACGAGGCGGGCAGTGCGCGGGTGTCCACCGGGTATCCCCGGAAGTCCGGACGCCGCTCCCGCAGTCGTTCCAGATCGGTGGTGGCCTGATCGTGGATTTCGTAGCCCAGGGCGGCCCCCGTAATCTGGCGCACCGCGTAGGAACGCCGCTCAAGCCGGGCGAGCACGCGCTGCCCCTGTGTCACAACCAGCACCCCATCTTCGATTTCATCGGTCTGCAGCCACTGGTACAGGTCCGGCCGTCCGGACGTGTCCTGCGGATCCAGCAGCCGAGTCAGGTGAATGTCGCGGTACTCCTCCTGGGCATGGGGCTGCAGGTAGGTGATGGTGCCGCGCCGGAGATACAACACCTCGCCTTCGTCATCGCTCTTCTCCGGAAACGTGTACCGGTCATGGGGAATCGCCCACATGGCAACCCCCTTGGACAAAGGCTCAAACACCTTCAACTGGCGACGTGATCCGGGCTGAATCGCCCCATCGGCGGTGCGGACCTGAATGGTGTAGTTGCCAGCCGGCAATTCAACGGGAAAGCCGCGGTTGACCTCCGTGCTGGAGTAGAGGAACGGTTCCGGTTCCATGGGCGGAGGATCCGGTTCCTCTTCCAGGGTTCCGGCCTCGATGCGGTCGTCCAAATCCTGCCGGTAGGTGACCAGATCGTTGTAGTAGGCCGACACCCGATCCCGGAACTCGCGCCGGCTCTCGTCGAAATGGTCCCACTGCCGATGGGCTTCCTCGCCCAGATACACCACGGCCGGACTCAGGTCCTGGCCCTCGGGATACTGAACCACATAATCGGTCGCCTCGATGCCGGCCACCAGTCGGCCCCTCCGGCGAATCTCGAGCACACCCTCCACCGGCTCGTTCAGGCGGGCCCAGTCCGCGACTTCGCGGTTCGTGATGGGCCAGTAGTACACCTCGGTGTGCCGCGGCGACACGACGGACACGGCGTCGGCCACCAGGTAGATGGTGTCCACGCTGCGAGGATAGAAATCGCCTTCGTACCGGCCGCCGATGTAGGCATTGACCCCGTACACCAGTTCGGTGCGGCGCACTGGATCCTGGGCGGCCACGGCGGCCGGCACGATCCACAACAATAGACAAGCCGCAAGCCGGAGGAGGACGGAGCGGCTGTGCGACATCCTCACGATCGCACCCCTCCCTTCCCCATCAGATACATGCTGCCCGCGGCCAGCACCAGGACCGAACAGGTCGAAATCGCGGTCGTATAGACATAGAGCAGGGCATCGGCCCTTCGCACCGCCTCGGTACCCTTGATCAGCAGTGCGAAGGGCGACACCCAGGTGAAAGCCAGATTGATTCGTTCCAGCACAATGCGGGCCAGCCGGAGCGGAGGGTAGAAGCGATTGCCGACCGGAGCCAATTCAAGCAGGTCCGGGCTGAACTGCAGAGCCAACAGCACCAGCAGGATCAGGAGGAACCAAGCCAGACTGGCACGCACCCGGCGCGTGGCCGTCGACACAAAGATGCCCAGCGCGACCACGTGCATCACCACCGGAATCGAAAGGCCAATCACCGCCCAGGTGGGCACTGCGAAGGCAAATCCGGTAGTTCCGGCAAACAAGGCATAGCACACCAGGTAAAGGGCCAGCAGGCCCAGATAGGCCAGTCCGAAGGACACCAGCTTGCCCCCGATGTAGGCCGCGACGTCGATTGGCCCGTAGAACAGGACCTCGAGCGTGCCCTGCTCCCGTTCACGGGAAATGGATGTCACCGAGGCCAGGGCCAAAAACAAGCCTGTGACAAACAGCACGGAATAGATGGGCAGGTTGAACGTGCCCGAGAGCACGGCCAGGCCGCTGTCGGTGATGGACTGCGCGAGCGTGTTCAGGAACAGATGGGCCGCCAATCCGGCCAGCAGCACCACAAGATACGTTCCGGGGGAAAGCAGCAGTCCCCTCAGATCCCTGTGGCACACCAGCCAGGCGGCCAGCAGCCGCCCCTTGCCCAGTCTCCCGTCGAATCCCATGGGGTTCATCCGGCCGGCCGATGCGGCCCCTCAGGCCGCAAGCCGCTCCACATCCGCGTCCGTGATCGTGACGAATGCCTGTTCCAGGGTCATCTGTTCGGCATGCATGTCGACGATAACCCCGCCGTGTTGGCTGACGACGCGCGACACACCGGCCCGCGCCTCGGGGCTGGCGCTGCCCTTCAGGTGAACGGACAGGCGGCCGTCGCGCAGTTCCGCCCGGCTGACGAAGTCCAGGTCCAGGAGGACCGCGGCGGGGAAGCGGTCCGGCTCGGCCAACTCGATTTGGATGCGGGCCTCCGGCTGCAGTGCCTGCCGGATGTTGTCCAGCGTGTCCTCAACCATCAAGCGGCCCTTGTTCATGATGCCGATCCGGTCGGCCAGCTGTTCCACCTCGGTCAGCACGTGGGATGAGATGAACACGGTCTTGCCCCGTCCGAGTTCCGAATGCAGCAACTCCCTCACTTCCACCACGCCTCTCGGATCCAGCGCGCTGACCGGTTCGTCCAGGATTAGGAGTTCGGGATCGTGCAGCAGGGCCCGCACCAAACCCAGCTTCTGTTGCATGCCCCGCGAAAAGTCCCGGGCCCGGGCATCGGCGGCGTGCGTCAGGTTGACGCGTTCCAGCAAGGCGTCAATTCGCTGTTCGATCCGATCCACGCTGTACAGCCGCCCGAAGAACCGAAGGTATTCGCGCGCCGTCATGTCATCGAAAAAGACCTGCCGCTCACCCAACACTCCGAGTCTGCGGCGCACGGCGAACTCGCGCGCATGGGACGGCGAATCCAACAGGTAGGCCACGCCCCGGGTTGGCCGTTCCAAACCCAGCAGCAACATGATCGTGGTGGTCTTGCCGGCACCGTTGGGGCCCAGGAAACCGTAGATTTCATTGGCCTCAACCCGCAGCGACACGTCGATGACCGCTTCGAAGTCCGCAAACGACTTGGACAGCGAGTCCGTACGGATGGCGTCAGCCATGGCTGGAATGTCCTCTGGGGGCCGGAACGGTGCCGGCCGGAGGGAAGATTCGGCGGTGCATCAATCCACAGATCGGCTTGGACACGTGCATGTGCGAAGAGCGGACAAATTGTCGTCTGTCACCGGAACCCCAAAAAGCAGCTCGTGCCAGCATTCCTTTGCCGCGGTGCTACCATCAACCGACTTCCCTGCCGCACAACACAGACTGATGACACTACTGGGCCTCACAGACCTGCTCGCAAGTCTACCGGAATTCAGGGAACGTCTGGATTCCATTGTCACCGAAACACGCGCGTTCGACGTCTTTCGCAGGATTGCGGATACCTACGCGCCCACCCTGACCGTCTCCCGCACGCGGGCACCGGTCCTGAAGCAGATTCTGGATGAGGCGATGCAGGAAGGACTGTATGCCGACAAGATCGACTTCACTCCTTCCTGTCAGCGAACCGGCGTCGCGGTGGCACGCTTGGGAGCGGCACCCCGGTCGCCCGTATGGTCCGTGGCCCACCTTGACAACATCAGCTTTCTGACCGGTCCCGGGCGGAAGGGCGTGTATCCGCTGACTCCATTCTGCCAGTCGCGACTGACTCCCGGCGAGCGGCCGGCAGTGGCCCTCGATCTGACCGATCCGGATCAACCGGCGCGCATCATTGCTTCCGGCCACATTGCGACAGCGGAACGATCTCCGGGATCCCTGGAGCCGGAACACCGGTTCGTGACCGACTGTGCGGACCTGCCGCTGGCCACCAGGATCTGCTTTGCCTCCACGGCGGAATGGGACCGGACCACGGGCATGGTGTACGGCTGCATCGACAACGCGGCCTGTGCCTCCGCCCAGTTGCTGGCGGCACTGGTGGTCCGACCCTACCGGCCCAATGTCAACATCCTGTGGACCGACGAGGAGGAAGGCGTCGTGGACATGGGCCCGCCCACCTTCGCCAGAGCCGCCTCAAGACTCGTGCTGCGCACACCACCCGATCAAATGCCGGAACTCGTCTTCGTCAGCGACATCCAGGACTTGGACTTCGCCGCCGACGTGGACGTGGACGACCCCGCCAGCTTCGGCCGGGGCACCGCCATGGAAGCTTCCACCAGCCGCACCCGGGGCACCGCAACCCCGCCCCTGCTCCTCGGTGCCATGCGGAATCTATTCGCCGAAATGGAGACCATTGGCGTGCGCGTCCTCGAACAAGGCCGCTATCTGAACCGGAACGACGACGTGGCGATGACCATGGCCACGCCCAACATTGTCCATCTGTGTTGCCCCGGTGCCTTTACACACTTCCAAGACAGACCGCGGGTGCATGTGGCGGACATCGTGCACACGGCCAAGGCCCTGGCGTGCCTTTGGATGGTGACGCAGTCCGACGACTGGCGCGCCAACTTCATCTGATGCCCCCATCTCCACCGAGCCGCGGGTCATGGCCGCAATCCCGTTCGCCAATGCAGGCCACACCATCCCTGTAGGATATTCCGTCGGCAAGTCCGGGCCCGGGCACCCGGTTGCCGGACGTATCCGATACAAGTCGAGCCAAAGGAACCCTCGTTGTGTATACACGGCAAATCGACATTGAAAGTACCCATCCGCAGGAACTGATTTCCATCTCCGACGAGGTGCGCGGCATCGTGGAGGCCAGCGGCCTGGCAAACGGCCTGTGCACGGTGTTCTGTCCACACACCACAGGCGGGCTGACGCTCAACTCGCCGCTGGACCCGACCACGGCCCAGGACTTGCGAGAAGAACTGGACCGGTTGGTGCCGACGCGGACCAACTTCCACCATCAGTTCGACACGCCAGCCGACGCGGCCGCGCATGTCAAGGGAGCGCTGGTGGGCCACTCGGTGACCGTACCTGTGGTGGACGGCCAACTGGGCCTGGGCTGGTCGCAGGGAATTTTTTTCTGCGAGTTCGACGGGCCGCGGTCACGGCAAGTCCGCGTCTGCCTGCTCGGCAACGCCTGAATGTCCACGGACCGTCTCTCCGACAACCCGGAACAGGCCATGAACCGGTCTCCGGAATCCATCCAGTGCACGACGATCTCCAACGTCATCATCGACGACATCGTGCTCTGGGACGGCCGCACCTACATGGGCACCCTGGGCGGTTCGGGAAGCCATGCCGTGGTCGGCATGCGCACTTGGAACGAGGCACCCCTGGGCCTGGTCGGCTATCTGGGTGACGACGCGCCCGAACCGTTCGTGGCGCACCTGCAGCGGCTGGGCGTATCGCCGGACGGCCTGGTCCATCGGGCCGGGCTGCCTACACCGCGTGCCTGGCAGCTGTTCGAGGCCGACGGCAAGCGCACCGAGGTGTTTCGGACATCGCTCTCCGAATTCGTGGCCAGCCAGGTTCGCTTTGACGAGTTGAACGCCGAACTCAAGCAGTCGTCCGGATTCCATGTGCAATGGGGCGGGTCAATGGAGGAAACCACCCGCCTGGTCCGGCAACTGAAGATGGCCAACCCCTCCGCGGCTGTTGTCTTTGAGCCCATCGACGACTTTCTCGCATTGGACCGGGTGGCATGGGCCCCGCTGCTGCAGGAGTGCGATGTGTTCCTGCCCAACCTGGAAGAAGCCGCGACCCTCACCGGGGAGGCTTCCCCGGCGGACATGGCCACCGCATTGCTGGACTGGGGAGCGGACCGTGTCGTAATCCGGATGGCCGAACAGGGGATTTGGGTCCAGGACAAACAGGGAAACCGGTGGCGGATTCCGGCCGTGCCGACGCAGGTGGTCGACGTTACCGGCGCCGGCAATGCGTTCTGCGGCGGTCTGCTGGCCGGATTGGTGGACGCCCTGCCGTTTCTCGAGACGGCCCTGCGGGGACTGGTGGGTGCCAGCTTTGCCATCGAGCAGGTGGGGGTGCCCGAGACCCTGGTTCCCGGTTCCCCGGAGGCATTCCACCGACTTAACTGGGCCAGGAACCAAGTCCACAACATGAAATAATTCCGACGTACGCGGTTCGGCCGGGACGTGCGCCTGTTTGCCGGCTGTATCCGTTGGCAGTCTCTTGATGGGCAACTTCAATTTGTTGCACCTCATACCAAACATTGAAGTCGTCCAATGGCAGGAATTGATGTCCATGTTCGACGCTGGTTCGCGCATTGTGGCTGTCCGGGACGAGGCAAACAACCTGTGCCCAGTGCTCTTTCCACACGCCTACGACTCTGTCCGCGCACCAATGCGCAACCACCCGCGCGCCATGGCCCAACACTGAACCGGCAATGAATTCATCCCCGCAATCCATCCAGTGCACGACGATCTCCAACGTCATCATCGACGACATCGTGCTTTGGGACGGTCGAACCTACATGGGCACCCTGGGTGGTGCGGGAAGCCATGCCGCCGTCGGCATGCGCACCTGGAACGAGGCGCCCCTGGGCCTGGCCGGCTATGTGGGTGACGACGCACCCGAACCATTCATGGCGCACCTGCAGCGGCTGGGCGTATCGCCGATCGGCCTTGTCCATAGGGCCGGGTTGCCCACCCCGCGGGCTTGGCAGCTGTTCGAGGCCGACGGCCAGCGCACCCAGGTGTTCCGGACATCACTCTCCGAGTTCGCGGCCAATCAGGTTCGTTTTGACGAGTTGCACGCCCAAGTCAAGCAGGCGCACGGATTCCATGTTCAGCGGCGCGGATCGATGGACGAAACCACCCGCCTGGTCCGGCAACTGAAGGTGGCCAACCCCTCCGCGGTAGTCGTTTTTGAACCCGTCGACGCCTACCTCGGCTTGGACCGGGCGGCATGGACCCCGTTGCTGCGGGCGTGCGATGTGTTCCTGCCCAACCTGGACGAAGCCGCGACCCTCACCGGGGAGGCCTCCCCGGCGGACATGGCCACCGCATTGGTGAACTGGGGAGTGGACCGCGTCGTAATCCGGATGGCCGAACAGGGAATTTGGGTCCAGGACAAGCAGGGAAACCGGTGGCGGATTCCGGCCGTGCCGACGCAGGTGGTCGACGTTACCGGCGCCGGCAATGCGTTCTGCGGCGGCCTGCTGGCCGGGGCCGTTGAGGGACTATCGTTTCTTGAGACGGCCCTGCGGGGACTGGTGGGTGCCAGCTTTGCCATCGAGCAGGTGGGCGTGCCCGAAACCCTGGTTCCCGGTTCCCCGGAGGCAATCCGTCGCCTGGAATGGGCCAGGCATCGGGTTCAGGTCATGCAGTAGGCTGCACCGAGAGACGCCCCCCAAGGGGCTTCCAACCTGGTATATATCAAGTCGCCTGCAACGGCAGAACTGGCCCAAGGCCCTGTCTCAATGAGACGCGATTTCCTTGATCTTCATGGTCCAGGTTTGACTGCAAAAACGCTTGCCGGACAGTCGCATCCGCCCAAGTGTTGCATGGCGAATTTTGCCGCGCGGCCACAATAACGTCATCCACACACCTATCCTGCACCAATAGCTTGGAAGAACCGGCCGGAAATGAGATCGACATATAAAGGTGACCCTTCAATCATGGGAAATGCCTGTTTTGTTTCCTGTCCGTTGTCCTGATCCTGTTCCTGGCCTTGGCGTCACCCGGTGTGGCTGCGGAAGCCTTGTCCACCCATTTGCCGGACGGGGCCAAAGCCCGTCTGGGTCGGGGTGAGGTTCGGTCCGTTCAGTTTTCGCCGGACGGCGTGCATCTGGCGGTGGGGACCGATTTGGGAATATGGCTTTATGAAGCCGAGTCCCACGAACTCCTGTACCTGCTCACAGGCCATATGCATTTGATTCACAGTCTGGCCTTCAGTCCCGATGGCCAAACCCTGGCCAGTGGCTATGCCGAAGGGACCGTCCGCCTGTGGGATACGGCCACGGGCACTCTCCGCCAAGAAATAGATTTCGGCTTCTACGAAAGCTTGGCCTTCAGTCCCGATGGCCAGATACTGGCAAGCGGCGGAACTGACGGTGTTCACCTGCGAGATGTGGCCACGGGCACTCTCCGCCACATCATCGACCATGGTCTTGCCGTCTTCAGTGTAGCCTTCAGTCCCGATGGCCAAACCTTGGCCAGTGGCGATAAAGGCGGAAACATTCACGTAACGGATGTGGCCACGGGTATCCGCCAGTACACCATTCCGGACATTGGGGGATGGGTCAACGGTTTGGCCTTCAGTCCGGACGGCCAGACCTTGACCAGCAATGAAGCCGGCGGGATCGTTCTGAGGGATACGGCCACGGGTAAACTCCGCCGGACCTTGGAGCATGTTGGAAGGTTGTATACCTTTAGCCCGGACGGCCAGACCCTGGTCACCAGCAAGGGAGGGGTCAGCCTGTGGGACACGACCACCGGCGAACTTCAGCACGTGCTGGATGACCATGCGACAGGGTCACTCGACAGCGTAGCCTTCAGTCCCGACGGACAAACCCTGGTCACTGGCGACAGCTTTTGGCGAACCATTTACCTGTGGGATCCAGCCACCGGCAAACCCCGCTACACGTTGGACAACCAGACGACCGCTACGGCCAACTGCGTGGCCTTCGCCCCGGACAGCCAAACCCTGGCCACCGGCAGCAGCCATCCGGGAACCGTTCACCTATGGAATGTGGCCACGGGTAAAATCCGCCACAGGCTGTACAGCCTCGGGACTTACTGCGTGGCCTTCCGTCCCGACGGCCAGATTCTGGCGAGTAGCGAAGCCGGCGGAAGGGTTCACCTGTGGGATGTGGCCACAGGCCAACTCCACCACACACTGGATGGTCATACGACGAATTCGCTCGAACGCGTCGCCTTCAGTCCCGACGGCCAAACCCTGGTCGCTGGCAACGGCTACTCGAGAACCATGTATCTGTGGGATGTGGCCACGGGTGAACTCCGCCACACGCTGGACGACCAGACGTACAGGAGCAACCGCGTCGCCTTCAGTCCCGATAGCCAAACCTTGGCCATCGGTGATACCGACGGGAATGTTCGCCTGTGGGATACAGCCACAGGTACCGTCAAGCACGTCTTGAAAGGCCAAGCGCAAGTCACCAGCGTGGTCTTTGATCCGGACGGCCAGACCTTGGCCAGCGGCGATGTCGGCGGGATCGTTCGCCTGTGGGATGCGGCCACAGGCGAGCTCCGCTACACGTTGGACGGCCATGGGGGTACTGTCTACAGCTTGGCCTTCAGCCCCGACGGCCGGATCTTGGCCGGTGGTGTTGGAGACGGGATCATTCGCCTGTGGGATGCGGCCACGGGCGACCTCCGCTACACGTTGGACGGCCATGGGGGTACTGTCTACAGCTTGGCCTTCAGCCCCGACGGCCGGACCTTGGCCAGCGTCAGCGGTTGGGATGGCACAGGCCTGCTTTGGCATCTCAGGCGATGGCATTGCTTGGACGACAACTGCATTTACGACAGACCTTGACCCCAATCCACCGAAGGGATGAGGGTGGCGTCGCGATTCAGGGATGAGTAAAGTGCTCCCGGCCTCGGGGATAATGGTTTTGGACGAACAAAACCGCCCTGAAACAAGGAGCACCCAACGGATGCTACCACTGGAGCCCCCCGACCGTATCCAAGTCGCCTTCGACGACCACCGCCTGGTGTCCAACGCCGGGCTGCTGTTGCCGCTGACCCTGGCCCATCGTCTGGGGCTGGGACCACTGGCGGACCGCCATGTCGACCTGGGGGATGCGCCGGGTCGGGCGCATGCCGGAGACAAGCTGCTGACGCTGGTGGCATCGGCGCTGGCGGGTGGCGACTGCATTGACGATGCCGACGCCCTGCGCGCGGGTGGGACCGCGCGGGTGATGGGCTGCACGGTCAAGGCGCCGTCCACCCTGGGGACCTTCCTGCGCAGTTTCCGTTGGGGCCACGTGCGCCAGTTGGACCGGGTGAGCCGCGCGGTGCTGGCCCGGGCCTGGGGGGCCGGGGCCGGTCCCGGCGACGGGCCGTTGACCATCGACCTGGACTCCACCGTCTGCGAGACCTATGGGCTGGCTAAGGAGGGTGCCCGCCACCACAACTATGCGGGCCAGCGGGGCTATCACCCGTTGTTGGCGATTGCCGCCGGCACCGGTGACGTACTGATGGCCCGCCTGCGCCAGGGCCAGGCCCACACGGCGCGCGGCGCGGCCCACTTTCTGCGCGAAACCTTTGGTCGGGTGCGCCAGGCCGGAGCCACCGGCCCCATCACCGTACGGGCCGACAGCGGCTTTTACACCCACGGCATCGTTGCCCTCTGCCGTGACGGGAAGGTCCGCTTCTCCATCACCGTTCGCCAGCACCCAGCCTTGCGCCAGCGCATCGAGGCCATTCCCGAGGAGGACTGGACCCCCATCCCCTACTGGATGGAAGGGGCCGCGGACGTGGCCGAGACCACCTACACACCCTTTGCGCATAAGGCCGACGCGGCACCCGTGCGCCTGATCGTGCGGCGGGTCAAGCCCACGCCCGGCTCCCAGCTGGCCCTGTTCACCGACTACAGCCATCACGCCTTCATCACCGACCGCGAGGGCGACACCCTGGCACTCGAGGCCGACCATCGCCGCCACGCCGAGGTGGAGAATGCCATCCGCGACCTGAAGCATGGCGTGGGCCTCAACCACCTGCCCTCGGGACGCTTCGCCGCCAACGCCGCCTGGCTGGCGGTCCAGGTCCTGGCCCACAACCTGGCCCGCTGGACCGGGCGCCTCGGGCTGGGCCAGCCGCTGACGACCACCAAGACCCTCCGGCGCCGCTTCTTCGCCCTGGCCGGACGCATCACCCGCAAGGCCCGTCGTCTCACCTTGCACCTCCCCCAGGCCTGGCCCTGGCAAAACCCGTTCCGCGCCGCCCTGGCACGCTTGCGGGCCCTGCCCCTACCTCCCTGATCGCGCCACCGGTTGGACCCGTACCCCTCCATCGCCTGGCGGTCCTGCACCAGGCCGGTTCCCGCGCGTCTCCTTCTGCCTTCCGCAGGCTGCTCTCGGCGATTGCCGGCACCGCAACCCGTCACATACCCCCTCCCAGCCCTGGCACATCCGGCTCCCGGCCCCATGCGCCGGCTCAACAGCTGCCAGCACAACCTCTCAGCCTTCACACCTCGGATCTAAAGCCCCATTGCATCCGCTTCGGTGGATCTGGGCTTGAGCACGTTCTCCGTTCCAGCAGGCCTGTTGGCACTTGGCCGCGATGCCCGCGGAGTGGCTGCAAACCAATCGTGACAAGGACCACGCCCATCCTCCAATCCCCTTAATCAGCCCTTTTGCCGTTGGGGTACAATGGCCGAGTTGAATGCACCTCGCGCTTTGACAACTACCCGGCTTGTCGCCGCAGAGCCAACCCGCAAGGGTTGGCAAACCGGTGCTTACTGCCGCCTGGTGCGGGTTTCGCCAGGCATCCTGCAAAGGAAAGGAGAATACAGTCGATGAAGACATGGAAAGTGTTGGCTGTGTTAATGCTTCTGTGTGCTGCCGCACTGGCCGCCTGTACCGTGACTCCGGCACCCATGCCAGCCGATGACTCGATGGCCATGGAAGACGAGGGCCCTTCCGGTCCGGTCACCTTGAAGTTCCTGGCTCTGGCCGATGACGACCAGCTCAATGCCTGGAGGGAAATCCTAGCCGAGTTCCAGCAACTCAACGACGGCGAATATGCCTACGTGGAGTTGGAGTTCGAGACGATCCCGTTCCGCGAACTGTTCCCCAAGATTGAGTCGTCGGTCGCCGTGGGCTTGCCCTGGGATCTGTTCCAGGCCGACGGCCCGGACATGAAGCACTACGGGTTCAACCGCGTGATTTGGCCGCTGACCGACCACTTCTCCGAAGAGGAAATGGCCCAGTGGTTCCCGCAGTCCATCGAGGAAGGCTCCTTCCGGGACGAATTCCTGGGACCGCCCATCATGCAGTCCTGTTCCCTGCTCATGTACAACAAGGACTTCACCGATGCCGCGGGCGTGACGCCGCCGGTGGGCATTGAGAATGCCTGGACCATGGAAGAGGCCGTGGCCGCCTGGCAGGACACCACCGTCGACGAGAATGGCGACGGTGTCCCCGAAGTCTGGGGTTTGCGCTGGGGCCAGGGCACCTGGACCGGCGACTATGAGCACGGCATCTTCCGCCGCTCCAACGGCGAGATCGGCAGTGCCACCTACGCCGGCATGGGCGAGGACGGGGTGACCTTCCAGGGCTACCTCGACACGGACGAAGCGGCCGAAGCCATGCAGTTCTACCAGGACCTGCACCAGACGTACAAGGTGTCCCCGGTGGAAGCCATTCCGGAGATCTTCGAGAGCCGGCAGGCCGCCTTCATGGTCACACCGGACAACCGCATCGGTGCCTTGAACCGGATTCACGGCGAAGGCAACTTCAACTGGGGCGTCTCGGGCATTCCGTACTTCAAGACCCCGGTCTGCCACACCGGCAGCTGGCACTACGGGATTTCGCCCAATACCCAGCACTTTGAAGAGGCCCTCGAGTTCGTCCGCTACGCGGCCAGCGACGCCGGCGCCCGCATCTGGTACAAGCATGTACGCCAGCTGCCCGCCAACATCGGCCTGTTCAACGAACTGGACGAGTACGCCGAGGACGGGAATCAGCGGATTTGGCTGGATGCGATGAACAGCTTCGGCATCCCGCGCATTCAGACGCCCGGCTACACCGAGTACCAGCAGCTCTTTGCCGAGGCCGCCGGCAACATCGTCGTCGGTGCCGATCCCAAGGAGCAGCTCAGCGCGGCCGCCCGCCGTCTGGAAGGCCTGGTCCGCAAGTACACGGGGTGGAACAACTAACCCGTTTGCGTTTGTAGTGTTTTGAGACAGGCAGGGCTTGTGGCGCGGGGTGTCTGAACCCCGCGCCCGAGCCCTGTGTCATCCCCGATCCCATGCTCGCCACCCCCATCTCAACACCGGCCAAGGGCTGGGGCAGGATTTGGAGCAGGCGCAATCGCTACTACCTGATTGCCTTCCTGTTCGTACTGCCGGCTCTGATCAACTTCACGGTCTTCCGCTACCTGCCGATCCTGGCGGCCCTGCGCGCCAGCATGTACCAGTACAGCCTGCTGGGCGGATTCGGCGACTTTGTGGGCCTTGACCAGTACCACGCGATCCTCAGCGATTCCTTTTTCCGCAATTCGTTGTGGGTGACCCTGAAGTTCACCTTGTACAAGGTGCCGCTCCAGGTCGTGTTCTCCCTGATCCTGGCCCTGTTTCTGGCCCGCGAGAACCTGGGCACGGCCTTTGTGCGCAGCGCGGTCTTTACCCCGGTGGTCACGTCGGTGATTGTCGTGTCCGTGCTGTGGTCGATGATGTACCACTCCCAGCTGGGGTTGATCAACAGCCTCCTGTCCATCGTGGGGGTGCCGCCCCAGGCCTTCCTCTCCAACCCGGACCGGGCCCTGCCGGCCCTGACAGCCATGATGATCTGGAAGGATGTCGGGTTCTCCATGATCATCCTGATGGCCGGCCTCAAGGGCATTCCCGTGGTCTACCGCGAAGCCGCGGTCGTGGACGGCGCCAAGCCCTGGGAGGTCCTGTGGCACATCACGCTGCCCCTGCTGCGCCGGGTCATGATGTTCGTGATGGTTACCCAGACCATCTTTTCCTTCCAGGTGTTCGTGCCGGTCTACGCCATGACCCGCGGCGGCCCCCTGGAACGCACCAAGGCCGTTGTCTACTACATCTACCAGTACGGTTTCCTGTTCCAGGACATGGGCACGGCCAGCGCCATGTCGATCGTCACGCTGATTATCCTGCTGGTGGTTAGCGTCGGCCAGATGCGCCTGTTCCGTTCGGATGTCTCCTACTAAGGGATCCGCGCCGTGAGCATTCTTGACAACGTAGCCGGCAACCTGGCCGCCTCGACCCCCGGCTCCGACGCGGGACTGCGGCGCGCAACCTGGCGCGGCCGATTGCAGATGGCGGTGTTGATCGTCGTCTATGTCGTCATGTTCCTGGCCTTCACCATCCCCTTCTTCTGGATGTTCTTCGGCAGCATTCGGGAGGAGGCGGAGATATTCGCCAACCTATACCCCTTTACCTGGAAGACCATCCTGCCCATCAAGTGGTCGCTTAAGAACTATCTCGACATCTTCGGCATTTCCGAGGACGGGCAAAAGTTCGGGCTCCAGTTCCAGCGGTTCCTGGGCAACAGCTTTCTCGTGTCCGCCGGCGTGGTCCTGAGTTCGCTGTTCTTCAACACCTTGGCTGCCTATTTCTTCGCCCGTCTGCGCTTCCCCCTCAAGAACGTGCTGCTGGTGTTCGTGATCGCCACCATGCTGGTGCCGTTCCAGGCCACGATTGTGCCCCTCTACATCGTGGTCGACGCCCTGGGCATGGCGAACTCCTACAACGGCCTCATCTTTCCCTGGTACGCCAGCCCGTTCGTCATCTTTGCGCTGATGCAGTTCATGCGCGACATACCCACGGACCTGGACGAAGCTGCTGTCATGGACGGGGCCAACCTGTTCCACATCCTGTGGCGGATCATCGTGCCGCTGTCGATGCCGGGGATCATTACCATGGCCCTGCTGGAGTTCCAGTTCATCTGGAACCTCTTCTACTGGCCCCTGATCTTGATCAGTTCGCCCCAGCTGCAGATGATTCAAGTGGCCATCGCCACCCAGACCACGCAGACCCAAACCTTCTGGGGCCGCACCTTTGCCGGCTCCGTGACGGCCTCGCTGCCGGTGATCGTCCTGTTCCTGTTCCTGCAGCGATACTACGTGCAGGGCATCGCCCTGACCGGCCTCAAGGGCTAGCGCCCCGCACCGGCCGCAGCCCCTCCTCCGCACAAGAAGGCACCCGCTGGACATGTCCGAACCCCGCCACCGCATCATCTACGACACCGATCCCGGCGTGGACGATTCGATGGCTTTCTTTCTGGCGCATGCCGCGCCGGAAATCGAGTTGCTGGCCCTGACCACCGTCTTCGGCAACGGCGGCATCGAGACCACGACCGCCAACGCCCTGCGCCTGGTCGAAGCCGTTGGGAGTCCCGACATCCCGGTTCTGCAGGGCGCGGCCAAGCCGCTGCTGCACCCCTACGATGGACACGGCGCCATGGTCCACGGCAGCGACGGCTTGGGAGAAAGCCACATGGCACCTTCCTCCTTGCAGCCGGCCGACGGTGCGGCCGCCCGTTTCATTGCGGAGCGGATCATGGCGGCGCCGGGAGAAATCACCCTGGTGGCCGTAGGTCCGCTGACCAACCTGGCCTTGGCCGTGTCGCTCGAACCGGGCATTGTGGATGCGGTCCGAGAGGTCATCATCATGGGCGGCGCCGCCACCGTGGCCGGCAATGCCTCCCCGGTCGCGGAGGCCAACATCCACAACGATGCCGCAGCCGCCCGGATTGTGTTCGAGGCGGGATGGCCCCTGACCATGGTGGGTCTGGACGTCACCCAGGCCACAATCATGTCGACGGCCTATCTGGACGACCTCTATGCCACCGGCAATCCGGCCACGAACTTCATCGCCCGCATCGTGCCCTTCTACCACCGGTTTCACACCCGGCAGGGGGTGGACGGCATCTATGTCCATGATTCGTCTGCCATCATGTATGCGATCGATCCCACCCTGTACGAGACCCGTTCCGCTTATGTAAGGGTCTGTCTGGGCCACGAAGGCACCAGGGGGCAAACCGTTCCGGACTGGCGAGCCCAATGGCAGGCGGAACCCACCGTCAACGTGTGCCTTGGCGTTGACGCGGAGCGCTTCAAGACCATGTACCGCGAGCGCCTGATACACGGATTCGCGTAAACTCGCGTAAACCAACCGGACGCCACCTTGCCGGCGCGTTGGTTCCGAACTGCACCAAAGCGAGGTCGAGGCATGAATGAAGCATCCCTGCGCAACGGCATCCTTGGTTCGCTGGCAACTGCCGGCCTGGGGGATGCCCTGGGCGCGGGCACCGAGCAGTGGACCATCGAGGAGATCTTCGCAACCCACGACGGACCGATCGCCACGCTCATCCAACCGCCGCCGGACACCTTTGCCGGCGCGGAGGGCAACCTCAAGGGCCAAATCACCGACGACACCAGCCAGATGTACTACCTGGCCGAGGACATCATTGCGGCCGACGGGGCTCTGGACGAGGAGGTGTGGAAGAACTGCCTCCTGCGCTGGGCCGACAACTCCCCCCATGTGGGCAACATGGGGCCTTCCACGCGTCCCATGGTGGAGGCCCTGCGGACCGGTGGGAACCCCCACCGGGTCGGCCTGGTCGGCACCTCCGACCGTCAGGTGGCCAGCATGGGCGCCACCAACGGATCCTCCATGCGGGTGGCCCCGGCCGGCCTCATTCACCCGGGCGACCTTGAAGGGGCCTGTCAGGCCGCGCTGGCCACCTGCATTCCCACCCACAACACCAACATCGCCATTGCCGCCGCCTGCGCCATTGCCAGCGGCTGTGCGGAGGGCCTGCAATCGGATGCGGATCCCTTCTCCGTGGTGCAGGCCTGCCTGTGGGGCGCCCGGCGCGGCGAAGAGCTGGCGCGCACCCATCCCCGGGCGCGCGTGGCCCCCGGCCCATCCATTGCCCGGCGCACCCAGCTGGCGGTTCAACTCGGCATGGCAGCCACATCCCTGCGGCAGGCCCTGGACGACATCGAGGCACTGATTGGCAACTCGGTCATGGCCTGCGAGTCCATTCCGGCCGCGATCGGGGTGTTCATCCATGCCCAAGGGGATCCGTGGGACACCATCGTGGCCGGATCCAGCCTGGGCAACGACACGGATTCCATTGCGGCCATCGCGGGCTCCCTGGCCGGCGCGCTGCGCGGGTTCGACGCCCTGCCGCAGGACACGTACGCAACGTTCGCGGAGGCCAACCGGGCCGAACACGACATCGAACAGATCGCGGACGGACTGGTTCGCATAGCACTGGGGAATCTCTCATGACAAAGGTGATCATCGACTGCGACCCGGGGCACGACGACGCCCTGGCCATCCTGCTGGCCGGGCAGCATCTGGATATTCTCGGCATCACCACGGTGGCCGGCAACCAGACTTCGGACAAGGTGACGGCCAATGCCCTGAAAATCGTGGAGTTGATGGACAGAACCGACATTCCCGTCTTCCGCGGCGCGCAGGTACCGCTGCTCAGGAAGGCGATCCATGCCGGCCACATCCACGGCGAGACGGGCCTGGACGGACCGGACTTCCCCGTTCCCGTCAAGGAGGTGGAGGACCGGCACGCCGTCGACTTCATCGTGCAGACGCTGATGGCGGAGGACGATGTCTGGCTGGCCCCGGTCGGCCCCCTGACCAACGTGGCGCTGGCCATCCGGCAGTGTCCCGAGATTGTGTCCCGCATGGCCGGCATCAGCCTGATGGGCGGCAGCCTGACCACGGGCAATGCCACGCCCACCGCGGAGTTCAACATCTGGTTCGACGCCGAAGCGGCGCGCATCGTCTACGACTCCGGCGCACCGATCAAGATGTGCGGCCTGAACCTGACCCAGCAGGCGAATGCAACGGACCGGGAGATTGAGCGGATCAGGAACAAGGGCAACCAGGTGGGCGAGGTGGTGGCCCAGCTGCTCGAGTTCTACCTGGACGCGGGCGAACGGGTTACGGGTGTGCGCAAGGCAGCCCTGCATGATCCGTGCGCCCTGGCAGCCCTGATCCAACCGGACCTGCTTGAGTTCGAAGCCATGCACGTCTTGGTTGAAACCCGAGGCGAACTGACCTACGGCATGACCGTGTGCGACTACCGGCACCTGCGGGGCTTCGGCTCGTCCCAGGTGGACAGGGGGCCTCTGCGCCAGGAAGCCAACGTCGAGGTCGCCATGAAGATCGATGAACCCGGCTTCCTGGATCTGCTGATAGATGCCCTGGGCCGGTACTAGACACCTCCGGTCCCCCATCCGACGGCTTCCCGGTCACGGAACCATGGAACATCCACACTTCAACAAGCAAGGCGGCACGCGATGACAGGCATACCTGTGGTCCTCGATGTGGACACGGGCCTTGACGACTCCCTGGCCCTGCTCCTGGCCGCCCGGTCGCCGGCACTCAACCTGCTGGGTGTGACCTGCGTGACCGGCAACGTGACCGTGGACAAGGTTGTGGACAATACGCTGAAGGTGTTGGCCGTGGCGGGACGCGGCGACGTTCCGGTTGCGATTGGGCGGGACAAGCCCCTGTTGGAAAAAGTCGTCAGCGCGGCCTATGTGCACGGAGAGGACGGTCTGGGGGGACTCAACTCGTCCCTGCCCGTCCCGGACCGATCCCCCGAACCCACCCATGCGGTGGACTTCCTGGCCAATCTGCTTGCAACGGCTTCGGAGCCGGTGACCCTGGTGCCACTGGGCCCGTTGACCAACATCGCGGTGCTGTTGCGGGAGCGTCCAGAGGCGATCGCCGGCATTCACCGGGTTGTCCTGATGGGCGGCGCCGTCGGGTCCGGAAACGCATCGGCCGTGGGCGAGTTCAATATCCGGCAGGATCCGGAGGCGGCCGAGATTGTTCTGACCAGTGGCCTTGATGTAACGCTGTACACGTGGGACGTCTTCACGCAGGTGACGTTTTCGGCGGCGGAAGTTGCAGACATGATGAACAGCGATAGCCCCAGTGCACGGCTGGCCGGCCAGCTGATGGACTTCATGCTGCGCAACTTCGACAGGACTGAAACCTCCATCGGCGATGCCGGCGCCGTAGCCAGCGTGATTGAACCGGAAGGACTTGAGACGCGGCAGTGGCCGATGCGCGTGGAACTGACCGGCACGTGGACCAGGGGCATGACGGTCGCCGACCAGCGTCCCGGCGCCTGGGTGCACAAGGAATCGGCCTGGCAGCCCCCCATGGGCAACCTGGTGTCGGTGAGCACAGCCGTCGATGTGGAGCGCTTCCGCACCCTCTTCCGACAGGCCGTGGAGCATCCGGCCGACCGGAACTAGACACGTTTGGGAAACCCGGACCGCGGGGCGGTCCGAAACGGGACGGCATCCAACAGGCAGGCAACGGCTCTTGAACGAACGGAAACGGGACATCGATGTCCTGGCCATCGGCGGCATCGACGCGGACCTGGTGCTCAAGGTCCCCCACATTCCAGGGCACGACGAAAAGGTTCGGGCAGGTTTCGAAGGCTGGCAGTCCGGCGGACCGGTCGGCAATATGGCGTGCGCCGCCAGTCGTCTGGGACTGCGTGTGCACGCGGTGTGTCAGGTTGGCGACGACGAAGGCGGCGCGCGATTCCTGGACGACTATCGCAAGGACGGGGTCGACACGTCGCTGTGCGACGTGCGGCCGGGGGACGCCACACCCTTCACGGTCATCCTGATCGATCCCACCGGGGAAAAGGTCATCCTCTTGATTTCCACCTTCGAGCCGGAATACGACCTGGAACGGATCGGTGCGGCCCTGGAACGAACCCGGGTAATGTTCATGCTCCCGCGCGGCAAGGACTTTCCGGTTCTGGCCCATCTGGCCCGCGCCAAGGGGGCCAAGGTAATGACGGACATCGAGCCGGGAGCCGATGACGATGCCAAATTCCTCAAGCCGGTGCTCAAGCTCGTGGACATTGCCAGCTTCAACCAGTTCGGCGTCCGGGCTTGGACCGGGCGGGAACCGTCTCCCGAACTGGCCCGCGAACTGACTGCGCTGGGCCCCTCAACCGTGCTTTTCACCCGGGGTGCGGCCGGTGCCATCGGGGCCAACGCCAACACCTCGCTGCAAGTGGAGGGGCACAAAGTGGAGGTGGTGGACACCACGGGAGCCGGAGACACCTTTCATGCCGCGTTTGTCAAGGGCACCCTATCCGGCCTTGCGTTGCAGGATGCCCTGGCCTATGCCAACGCTGCCGGTGCCTTGTCCGTGACCGGTCTGGGACCGAGGGGGCTGCTGCCGGACCACGCGACGGTCGAAACATTCCTCAGCAAGCGAGGGGCATGAACCCGCGGCGGGCCGCGGTAGGCCTTGGACTCACGCTCCGGGACACGGAACAGAAGCGCACTGAACCAAGCCACCGATCCTTTGCAGTTTCAGGCTGATTATCGGAACATCCAGCCACCATTGTTGTGGCCCAGAAGAAAGGACCAACATGACCACCAACGCCATGATTGCGCAGGTCGAAAGCCTGCCGGAATTGATCCAAACCGAGTTCGAGGGCCTGGACGAGAGGGCCAGAACGATCCTGAGCCATGAGGAATGGCTGTCGGTGAAACGCATAGTGACCACTGGATGCGGGGACTCCCACATGGCGGCGGTGGCAACCCAATGGGCCTTCGAGCGGCTTGGCGGTGTCCCGACCGACGCCGCCACGGCCATGCGGGCGGCCAGGTATGCCCTGCCGGAAGCCACCGACCGGGTCTGGCGCAACCCCTTGACCATCGGCATTTCCGTCTCGGGAGCGGTGAGCAGGACGCGCGAGGCCGTGGCTGCGGGGAAGGAACGGGGCTTCCTGACGATTGCCGTGACGGGCAATCCGGAGGCGCCCCTGGGCCAGACCGCGGAACGAATCCTGAACTGCCGCATCCCCGACTTTGTGCATGCGCCGGGCGTGCGCTCCTACCGGATTTCCCTGCTGGCCCTGTGGCTGATGGCGATCCGACTGGGCGAGGTCGGAGGCCGGCTAACCGGCAAGGAAGCCCAGCAGCACCGCGACGATCTGCGCGCTACTGCGGACCGGATTGCCGAAACCATCGAACTTAACACCAGTCCGGCCCGGGAACTGGCCGAACAGATGGCGGAACGCAAGCACTTCACCTTTGTGGGCGACGGACCCGGCTACGCCACGGCTCTGTTCTCCGCGGCCAAGATCCTGGAAGCGGTCGGCCGCGACGCCTGGGGCCAGGACACCGAGGAATGGGCCCACCTGCAATACTTCAGCCGCGTGGAGCCGGATGCCCCCACCTTTGTCATCGCCGATGGCGGGCGCGGAGCCACCCGGACCGCGGAAATCCTGCCGCCCATGCAGCGGATCGGGCGGGAAATGGTGTTGATCGCGCCGGATGCGAACGGGCTGGCTTCGCAGTTCCAGCATCACCTGCCGGTCGCTGCAGGGGTATCGCCGTTGTTTTCCCCCATGGTGAACGCCGTGCCCGGCGAACTGTTTGCCGCCCAGTTGGCCGATGTCACCGGCGAAAGGTACTTCGGCGGGTTCACCGGTGTCTACGACCCCGCAACGACCGGCGGCAACAATATCGTCACCAGCAACGTGGAGGCGGTTGCAGATATGGTCCCGTAGCCACTGCTCCACAGCTGAAATCAACGCAGCCGGCTTGGTCCTGAGCGCCGAACGGACCGGAGTGCCCTCCCCATCGACGGTGTGCATCGGCAATCGGCAACTTCGGTAGCTGGTGCGGTGGTCTGTGCCACAGGTGCCCGCACGGATTGGACCGAATCAGGCCAAGCCCCCCCCCCCGGAAAACGAAGTAGCCTGCCGTCCCGAAAGCCTTTGGCGGCCACGGGCGGAGCCGTCACCGGCGGCGCAATGCCCGGTGTACACTGAGCGTTGTGAAGTCCTGCTTGATGCCGGCGGTGATGCAGTGTCCGGTGTGGAAGAAGAAATCCTGGCCTTCATGGAAGCCGCGCGCCCGGCCGAGCGTATTTTCCGGCGGCGCGAGCTGGATCGGTTCGGTCCCGCACCGGATGTGGATCGAGCCTTGGACCGCCTGGCCAGGGAACGGCGGGTGGGCTCCCCCGCGGAGGACATCTGGTTTCCCATCCATTACGTGGCTGGGTTCGACTATCCCCTGCCCTACGCGTCGTTGCGCAAGCTAACCCTGTCCCTGCTGCAACGCGAGGGGGTGCCGACCTGTGTCAGTCGCCAGGAACGCGACTACTTCCGCTTCCGAGAGACAAATGGGCGCGAAGGGGTTTGGGGCGTGCCCAACTTCGAGGCCATCGGAGTGGAGGAGCCCGTCCACCTCTCCCTCCTGTGGAATGGCGGCGGTGCCTACACCGAGTATCAAGGGGACTTGATGGAATTCTCAACGGACTTCGGCTTCACGGCCACGGAAATTCAGGATCCGCAAAAGCTGTGTCGCAGGGCCGAACAGCTGGACCTGGCACCCTATCGCGTGGAGAAGGATGTTCGGGTCAATGCCGTATTGCAGGGCATGGGCCTGGCACCGTGGCCGGAGGCTGGGTGCCTTCTGTTCGCAGGCGGCACCGGTCTGGTCAAGGCTTGGCGGCTGTCCCCCCGGTTTTCGGAAGACATTGACTTCTGGTACCTAGGGCGGGCTTTTCCGCCGGACATCTCCGCCGATACACAACAACGCGTACACGCCCACTTGCTGCACTGCCTGCAACAGTGGGTTCTGCCCAGGATTCCGGGATCCTCCATCAACGGTCCCTTGTCGCAGTTTCGGGAGGCCGTACCCGTTCAGAGAGTGTTTTTGGAATATCCGTCGGTGGTGGAGCCCGGCCGCAACGAAACCTTGAAGGTTGAGGTGATGTTCACCAAATCCGTACCGCATTGGGCAGAACAGCCTGTGCGGTCCTTCCCGGTGGTTGCGGGGGAATCGGAATTCCTGATCCGCCAATACCCCTGTGTTGCCACATGGGCGACGATGGTGGGGAAATTGCATGCCCTGTCCCTCATGCATCCGGGCAGAGACCATCAGGACATGCGCCATGTGCATGATTTGGGCACGTGGTTGGGCATGAACAACCCCTCGGTTTATCCCCTCATGATTCAACAGGCGTTGTCCGAGGTGCGCGTGAGTACCTTGTTGGACGGCCTGCCCGCCACCCTGGCGGCGTTGGCAAACAATGACGTGTGCCGGAGGGACTACGGCCGATACGTGTCGGACATGTACCCCAGCAATCACCGGGGGAATGCACCCAGTTTGGATTTGGCGGTTGACTTCATTCGCCGTCTGTGGAATGACATGTGCGAATCGGACTGGGAAAACCCCCGGTACGCTCCCGCCCCGGTGCCAGTACCTGTCGAATCGGAGTTCAAAAACAATGGGCCAAGCACACTCGACCCCGCCAAGGAACAAGCCTTGAGACAAGCCTCCGAATCCCGCCCGGATGCAGAGGAAATTCAACGGTACGGAGAATCCTGGCGCAACCGGCCGACCGGGACCTGGTAGGCCATTGTCAATGCGACGGCCGGACCGTGAAGCGGACAGGGGCTGCTCCGGCCATTTCTCCGAAAAGCCGAACACCGAACTTCGCATCGCGGACTTTCCAGTCTACCGGCATACACGGGGAAAGGCCGTGTCCGTAGCCTCTCCCGCCGTTTGGCATCCGCTAGGATTGAACCATCATCGGGACAGTCCTGGACCCGGTTGAACTCCGAACGGAACGGCATCATGAATCGGCACATGGCCGGGTACGAAGGTTTGCCGCCCCTGTCGCAGGGATCGACGCATCTTGTGGAAATGCGGCAGGCCGGCGAGTTGTACGTCGACAAGACCGGCGAAATCCACAGGCTGCTGGAAGATTCCGCCCGGCATGTGTTTGTGGCACGGCCCCGTCGTTTTGGCAAATCCCTGATGCTGTCCACGATCGAGGGCATGTATCAGGGGCACCTGCCACAGGTGCAAACCGTCGACGGAGCTCCATGGTCCGGGTCCCAATCGGTGAAGTTGGACGACAGGGAACTGTTCGCGGGTACCTTCTGGACCGATCGCAGTCCTTCCGACAATCCGCGTCCGGTGATTCGGCTGGATCTGGGCAATGCCATTGAATCCCAACCCGAGGCACTCCGCCGGGCCCTGGCCGACGAGGTGTTGGAGCAGGGATGCGTTTGGCGGGAACGGGGATTCGAAACGGGCATTTCGTTACGCCACCTGCTGGATCCCGGCAACTGCCAAGTCGGGCCTGGCAGTCTGCTCCGGCAATTGATCCGCGCACTCAAGAACCGCTTCGACAAGACTCCGGTAATCCTGGTGGATGAATTCGATGCGCCCTTGACCGCACTGAACAGCAGGGATTCCGGAACCGAGCAGGCCCTCGATGTCCTGCGCGGATTTTTCAACTTCATCAAGAGCGGCCGACAGAACCTGCACAAGGCAATCCTGACCGGCGTTACACGCAATGCCTACGCCCATCCCCTGTCGGCCTTGAACCTTGTATTCGACATGACCTGGGATGCCAGATTCGGGGCATTGTGCGGCTTTACCGAAACCGATCTGGACGCAGCCGACGGATTGGGAGCCTATGTTGAACGAGCTGCGACCGCGCTGGGGATGAGTATGGATGCATTGCGCGACCGTCTGCGCGACTATTACAACGGCTACCGCTTCGACCTGGAAGGCACGAGCGAACCCGTCTACAACCCGTGGTCCCTGACACGAACCCTGATCGACCTTGGCACCGAAGCCGGCCGGCACAGGTTCAAGCAGGGACAGTTTCCCAAGTACTGGGTACTGAGCGGTTCAATGAAACCGCTGGTCGCATGGCTGGAACGAACACCCCGGGAATCCGTTGATACATTGAAGGCCGAAGGTGCGCTCGATTACAGCCCCATCGAGGACTCCGATCCCCGCCTGTACCTGCTGCAAAGCGGCTATCTGACGGTCAAGCCGGGATTGGACGGCACGCCCCCCTTCGCCGCCTTTCCCAATCGCGAGGTCGCAGAAGCATTCATCGGCAATCTGACGCGCTTGGATGCGGCACCGGCCGCCTTGGCCATGGCCCATGCCAGCGACGACAGAAATCCGATATTTCTCAGATTGCGGCAGATCATGCACCGTCAGGCTTATGACAACCTTCCCCTCGAACTGGAAACCCTTCTGTCCAACTTCGCCGGCGCACGCATCAACACCCACGACACGTGCCTGAATGTGCTGCAGGCGGTCTTTGCGGCCCTTGGCGGTCTGGATGTGAGGGCGGAGCCCAAGGAGGCGGGCGGTTGGCCGGATCTGGTGGTGCGCCACCCAGAGCATGCCTGTGCCATCGAATTGAAGTTCAACCAGCGTTTAACGGACGCCAGGCACCAGGCGGACGCGAGGGACTACGGGCGAGCTCTTCTGGCCGATTATGTCCACAACGCGCAGGTAACGGTGCTGGCCCTGCACATCATCAATCAGCCGGGACGCGGTCTGCGGGTGGAAGGTGCACGGCGTCCCCTGTTGGATGGACCGGATCACTGGCGGGACCTGAAGCCCGGGATCCGGTCAACCTGAAACCAAGTGGAAAGACGCGGTTGATTTGCAGCTGTTCACGGGTGGCACGGCAAGAAACCGGGGTCCCGGCAAACCCGGCCGGCCCTGCCTATAGGAACATCGGAATCGCCTCCTGCGAGGCCACATCCAGCAGTCCCGCGGTATCCGAGGCGGACACCTCCGGGATCACCGTCAGCGCCAGGCCGGTGGTGGCAAGGGCCTTGGCCCGGTGGGTGATGCCGAACTCCACGGCCACATCGTTCAGTTCGGCCATGTCCACCGCCAGGTCGGCCACGGACTTGCCGGACATCAGGCCGGCAATGGGGAGATCCACCTGGCCGATGATCGCCCCGCCCGAGGCAAAGGCGATGCCTCCATGGCTGGCTTCAAGCGCCTTGACCGCCGCCAGCATGTCCTCCGTGTTGCGGCCGGCCACCATCAGGTTGTGGGAATCGTGGGCCACCGTAGTCGCGATCGCGCCCTGGTTGAGTTCAAGTCCCGTGAGAATGCAGAGTCCTGGCGCATGGGCTTGGCCATGCCGGGGAATCACGGCCAGAAAACAGGCATCCTCGGCAATCGAGGACAGGACCAGCCGACCATCGCGCACCTCGGCTTCAACGGTTCGCAGTTCCGTCAGCCGTGACGGCAGCAGATGCATCGTGTTGATCCGAACCGAGCCGTTCTCGATCGGAGTCCGCGGTTCCAGATCCCTCGCCGCCAGCGGGTTGAGGTGAACCGTGTTGCCTCCGGGCGGTTCCAGGGTGTCGAGCGGGATTTCCACAGTCATCTTTCCCGCAGCCACAACGCGTTCCCCGCCCGCGTAGACATCCCGAACGGAGACATCCTCCAGCGAGTCCAGCAGGACGAAGTCCGCCCGGTACCCGGGGGCGATGGCCCCGCGGTCCCGGAGGCCGTAGTGCTGGGCACCAATCCAGGTTGCCCAGCGAATGGCGCGCGCCGGCTCGACTCCGTGGGAAATCATCTCCCGGACCACTCGATCCATGTGGCCGTTCTCCAGTAAGTCGGCCGGTTCGATGTCGTCCGTGCACAGGGCAATGTCCACGTGCCTGGCCTCTAGCATCTGCGGGAGGATGTTCGGCACGTGGTTGCCGTGGCTGCTCACTTTCAACAACGGCAGGAGGCCCAGCCTCAGCTTCTCCAGCCCTTCGGCCCCATCCCTCAGTTCGTGGTCGTTGTGGATGCCGGCCGCCGTGTAGGCGTTGGCCTCGCGCCCTTTCAGCAACGGGGAGTGGCCCTGAACAACCATGTCCGCCTCCAGGCCGGCCTGTACGATGCCCAGCATTCTGGGATCCCTGTGGATCACCCCCTGGAAGTCCATGACCTCGGCCACGCCGATCACCCGGGGCCAGGCCATCATCTCGGCCACATCCTCCGGGCCAAAGAATGCACCGGCCGTCTCCGCACCCTCAACCGCCGGCACACAGGACGGAATGCAGACAAAAACCCCCAGCGGCAGGCCCTCGCTGCTGTCGATCATGTAGCGGACCCCTTCCTTGCCGAGGACATTCCCGATCTCGTGGGGATCGATGATGGACGTGGTGGTTCCCCTCGGCAATACGCCGGCGGCATAGGCCGGTGGCGTCACCATTGTGCTCTCGATGTGCAGGTGCGTGTCCACAAAACCCGGTATCGCCCAAAGTCCCGTGGCGTCGACTTCGGTTTTGGCTTCAAGGTCATAGACCCCGGCCGGGGTTGCCAGGGCAATCCGGTCGTCGAGCACACCAATGTCCGCCGCATACACTTCGCAGGTAAAGACGTTGACCAAGCCGGCATTAAGGATTGCCAAGTCCAGCGGCCGGTCGCCCATGGCGGCCGCAATGAGGTCGTTTCTCGGGGTTGAAGTCATGTCCGCTCCAGGGATCGGCTGAACGGGAACAGTCGGAACAATGTACACGCAATCGACGCGCAACCCCTGTTGGCAGTCCGGGCAAGGCAGGATTTGGCCGTGCGGGATGCCGTTCTGCTTGCCCCCCGGTCAAGTCCGCCTGTCGGGTGTGGGGGTTCGACCATTCCGGCTCATGGAACACGTGTCCTCCCGTCGTGACACGGTGGAAACCCCCGCCATCCCGCGCGCCTTTTCAAGTCTGGTACAGTGCAGGCGGTGCCTTTCCAGAACACCAAACCCGATGCACATCCCGATCAAGGCTCACGATCCCTGAATCCTTAACATCTTCTTGCAACACTAAGCGGAAGCACACCGTTGCCAATTGGCAACGCGGTTACAGTCAGCCTGTCCTTGACATCAGACTTGGAGGATTCCATGTCACAACTGAAACGTTCGCCGAGCAACGCATTGGTCGTTGTCGGCATCCTGTTGGTAGTTCTGTTGATGAGCGCGGCCTGTGCCATGCCGGTTCCCGGCCAGACCGCTGCCGAGACCGAGGTTTCGGTGATCGACGTGTACATTGGCTCGGACACCAATATCTCGGACTGGTGGAGCAATTCGATTAAGCCGGCCTTCGACAAGGCCCATCCCGGCTACGAGCTGAACATCATTCACACCGGTTCGGGTGGCGGTGGGAACGGCCCCATTGCCGACCGCGCCATGGCGGCCCTGGAAACGGGAGACGATCCGGGCTCCGATTACTTCGAGACCTTCAATCCCCTGCAACCGATTGGCGCCATGGAAGCCGGCTTGTGGCAGGAGATCACGGAGGACAATGTTCCCAATCTGGCGAATGTGATTGAATCCGCGCGGCGCAGCAGCAACGGATTCGACATTCCCTACCGCGGTTCCCAGGTACTGTTGGCCTACAACGCGGAACGGTTGTTGCAGATCCTCAAGGACAGGGGCGAGGTCGGCTCCGACGCTACCGAGGTCCCGTCCGAGTTTGTTCCGGCAACCTGGCCGGAACTCATGGATTGGATCTGCGAGTTTCCGGGTGAGTTCATCTACCCCCGGCCCGACACCACGGGCGCCGGCCGCGAGTTTGTCACCCGCGCCGTCTTCCAGGCCAACAACCTGGAACCGGCACGCTTCTCCACCCAGGCCTACGCCGAGCAGTACGGAGCCGGGGAGTTGACTGCGGAGCAGATCGCCGACATCAACGAGACGCACTTTGCCGGTGCCTGGGAGCAGCTCAATGCCATCGAGCCGTGCCTCTACGACAACGGGGCCTATCCTTCGGGTTCCTCGGCCGAAACGCGCCTGCTGGTGGACAACCTGACCACCATGATCACCATCTGGTCGGATCAGGCCCTGCAGGCCAAGGGCCTGGGGCTGCTGCCGGAACAGACCAAGTTCATCCAACTGGACGACCTGCCGATGGTCGGCGGCTACGCGTCCTCCACGATTCCCACCAACGCCAACGACCTGGAAGGCGCGTTGATCCTGGCCAACTACCTGCTCTCGGCGGAAATGCAGGAGTCCGTGGTGCGCGAAATCGGCGGCTTCCCGGCCATCAGCTGGGACTTGCTGCCCAGTGAACTGCAGGAAGACTTCAACGATGTCATCACCGATACGGTACCGTCCTTCAGCAGTTCCTGGCGCGCCGCCATGTTCGATGGCTGGTACACGCATGTCGCGCCGGACGTCGAGCGCGAATAGACTCGTCCCACCGTCATGACTGTTACGGGATCCCGCGGGTCCCTGCCGGAACCGGCCGCTGTACATGGCCGGTTCCGGATTCCCCAATCCGTATTGGGATACTCCCTGATTCTTCTCCCTCTCCTGGTGATGGGGACGTTGATTCTCTATCCCGCCTTCCTCTCCGTCTCCGACACGCTCACGGACCGCAACCCGGACGGGTCCCTGCAATTGTCGCTGGCGGACTACGCCGAATTCTTCGACACGCCCCTGGCCGTCCGCAATCTGGTCTTCAGCCTGCGCATTACGGCGGTGACCGTCGCGGTGCTCTTCCTGCTGGGGTTTCCCATCGCGCTCTACCTGCGCTTCACAGCGGGCCGCCTCGGTGACCTCATCCAGGTGCTGGCCTTGTTTCCCCTGTTCGTGCCGGGCATCATCGCCGCCTACGCGCTGATCCGGTTCATCGGGGACAACGGCTGGCTCGAACGTTTCCTGGTGCTTCTGTTCGGCTACGAAGGTTTCACTTCGCCGTACCTGCGCCCGGCCGGGATCGTCGTGGGCCTGGCCTGGGAGGGCATCTCCATCACGGTCCTGATTCTGACCGCGGGTTTGAGCCAGATCCCCGATTCCCTCCTGGAGACCGCCACGGACGTGGGCGCCAACCGCTGGCAGTCCTTCTGGCGCATCACCATGCCGCTGATGAAGCGTTCCGTGCTCATCGTGCTGACCTTGAACTTCCTGACGGTCTTCGGCTCCTTCACAATCCCCTACCTGCTGGGACCGGCATCGCCTGAAATGATGGGGCCCTACATGCGGCGCACCTTCTACGACGCCAACCTGCCCAGCCGGGCCCAGGTGCAAGCGGTCATCACGTTCCTGATCAGCGGCGTCGTCAGCCTCTTGTACGTGCGGTCCGTAGTCAGCCAGAAGGTGGAGGAAGAAAACTGAAGCCTCCAATCCCGAACACCGTCGTCGCACGACGGACAACCGCATGACAGTCATGCGCAACGTAGCTGAACGGAGCCTGCGCCTGGTCGCGGGCCGACCTTGGTTTGGCATCTGTCTGCTGCTGCTCCTGGCATTGTTCGTGCTGGGTCCCATGCTGAACGTCTTTCTCTGGGCGTTCACGCGGAACTGGACCTATCCCTCGCTTCTGCCCACCATCTGGAGCATCGAGTTCTGGGACGACACCTTCACCCGCGCGGACATCGCCGAAGGGTTCGTTGACAGCGTCTGGATTTCGCTGATCGTGACCGGCCTGTCCGCGATCATTTGCCTGCCGGCAGCCTATGCCTTCGCGCGCATGCAGTTTCCCGGACGAACCTTCTTCCTGCTGTCCTTCCTGGCCACCAATGCCTTTCCCCGGTTTGGCCTGTACATCACAATCGCCGTGATTTTCTTCCGCCTGCGTCTCATCGGAACCGTGCCGGGGGTGGTCCTGATCCAGCTGGTGAACACGCTGCTGTTCATGATTTGGATCCCGACAGCCGCCTTTCAGGGAGTGGACCGCGCCCTGGAGGAAGCCGCACTGGATGTCGGCGCCTCTCCCTTGCGCGTGTTTGTGCAGGTCACGCTGCCCCTGGTGGCCCCCGCCTTGGCGGCTGCGCTCCTGTTGACGTTCGTCGGCACGTTCTACGAGACCCAGGGGGCGCTGCTGGTGGGGGTACCCGAAGTCCAAACCCTGCCCGTAATCATGATTCGACTCATCAACAACCAGGTGGTCGTGCAGTACGGAGCCATTCTCTCGGTGGCGCTTTGGGTACCGTCCCTGCTTCTGCTCATCTTTGCCCAGCGCGTACTACGGGGCAACACGATCGCCTCGGGATTTGGGGTCTGACACCATGGCCACACTGACCCTGCAAGCACTGGTCAAGCAGTTTGGCGACGTGACCGCCGTCAACGGGGTTGACCTGTCGGTGGCCGACGGGGAATTCCTGTGCCTGCTGGGTCCTTCCGGATGCGGCAAGACCACGGCCCTGCGCATGATCGCGGGCTTCGAGCGGCCCACTGCAGGCGACATTCTCGTCGACGGGACCCCCGTCACGGGCACGCCTCCCAACCGACGTCCCACCGCCATGGTGTTCCAGCAGTACACGCTCTGGCCCCACATGTCGGTATTCCAGAACATCGCCTACGGCCTGCGTCTCCGCAGGCTGGCGCGGACCGCCATCGAGGAGAGGGTGGCGGATGGGCTGGACCTGGTGGGTCTGGCCGGATATGAAAACAGGTTGCCGTCCCAGCTCTCGGGCGGTCAGCAGCAGCGTGTGGCCCTGGCGCGGGCACTCGTCCTGGAGCCCAAAATCCTCCTGCTGGATGAACCATTCAGCAGCCTGGATGCCGCCTTGCGCGTACGCCTCAGGGAAGAACTGCTGCGCATTCAGCGCCAATTGGGCATCACCACGATTTTCGTGACGCACGACCAGGAGGAAGCCCTGAGCCTGGCGGACCGCATTGCCCTGATGCAGGCGGGGAACATCGTGCAACTTGACACGCCCAGCGAACTGTACGCGCATCCCCGCAACCTGTTCGCCGCCGAATTCATCGGGGCAATGAACCTTCTGCCGACCCATCCGTCGGATCCCGCCCTCGGCCTTGACCCGCGCACTCTTTCGCTGCCTTCGGGAGTGCAGGGGAGTGATTCCCTGACCGTGGCGATTCGACCGGAGGACTTTCAGGTGACGGAAGCCTCCAAACCGGGAATGTGGACCGGGGAAGTGGAACAGACAATGGACATGGGGCACTACCGCAAGGTGCTGGTGACCCTGACCAGCGCATCCGCACCCGTCAAGGTGTTCATGGCCAAGTCAATGGAGGTCCGTGAACGACAGACGATTGGACTGACGCCACTCCGCTATCTGGTGTACGCGGAAGAAGGCGAACCGGTCGAGGTTGTCCCCGACAGACCCATGCCACAAGCCTGAGACGGTTCGGCCGCCCGCCGTGTGGTTGGTCGAACAGGAACTGCTCCGTTCCAGTAGGGCAGTTCGGCCGGCATCCCATCCGGACCAGATGGAAGCTTCCGGTCCCTGCGGAGCGGGCTCGGACCCAACCTGTCGATACCATCTTCAGTCCCGGCCGGTGGGCAACATTCGAGGTTGCGCCAAACACGGTCGACGGATGTCGTTGCCCGCGTGCGGGTTTACGGAACTGGTCCCCAGTCGAGGAGGATCTCCGATGTCGTCCCTAAAGATCCCAATCCGAATCCTGATCGCAAGCCTTTTCCTTTTCCTAGTCGCGACGTCTCCCGTTGCCGGCCGCGAAGCTCTGTTGGAGCCCCTGCCGGTCGGGGCCAAGGACCGTCTGGGCCGGGGTACGGTGGAGACCATACAGTATTCTCCGGATGGCACTCGGCTGGCGGTTGGGGGCAGTGCAGGCGTTTGGTTGTATGACACCCGCTCCCACGATGTCGTGTTCCTGCTCACCGCCCCTACGTGGACCAACAGCTTGGCGTTCAGTCCCGATGGCCAAACTCTGGCCACCGGCGAATGGAACACGGTTCACCTATGGGACGCATCCACGGGCATCCTCCAACACACGTTGCAAGGTGCTCAGGGTTATATCCTGAGCTTGGCCTTCAGTCCCGACGGCCGGACCCTCGCCAGTGTCGAAGCCGGCACCACCTTCCACCTGTGGGACGTGACCACCGGCGCGCTCCAATACTCTTTGCAGCACAATGAGCGAGGAGTCCGGAGCGTGGCTTTCAGTCCCGACAGCCGGACCCTCGCCAGTGTCGGATATGACAGCACCTTTCTCTTATGGGATGTGACCACCGGCACCGTCCGGCACACCCTGGAGGGGCATGGGGATTATTGGTCCGTCGTGGCCTTCAGTCCCGACAACCGAACCGTAGCCACCAGCGATAGGAATGACACCATCCTCCTATGGAACGCGACCACGGGCACGCTTAAGCACACCCTGAAAGGGCATGATTCTTGGATCTCCGGCCTAGCGTTTAGTCCCGACAGCCGTATCATAGTCAGTGGCGGTGAGGACCGCACCATCCGGCTGTGGGACGCGGCCACGGGTATCCTCCGGCACACCCTGGATGGGCGTGGGGATCATTGGCCCCTCGTGGCCTTCAGTCCCGATGGCCAAACCGTGGCCGGTAGTGCGGGCCACACCATCCGCCTGTGGGACACGGCCACGGGTATCCTGCAGCACACCCTGGACCATGCGTATGAGGTCCGGAGCATGGTGTTCAGTCCCGACGGCCGGAAATTGGCCAGTAACGATGGGGATATCGCCGTCCGCCTGTGGGACACGGCCGCGGGCATCCCCCAATACTTCCCGCCACAACATACACAAAATGCATGGGGGGAGGTCAATAACATAGCGTACAGTCCCAATGGCGACATCTTGGCCAGTGGCGTTGGAGGCCTTGGCCACATCCACCTGTGGGACATGGTCACGGGCACCCTTCGGCACACCCTGGACCACCACTTTAATAAGGTCCGGAGCCTGGCCTTCAGTCCCGATGGTCGAACCCTGGCCAGTGGCGATGTGGGGAATTCCGTCCAATTATGGGACACGACCACAGGCACCCCTCTGCACGTCCTGGCTGGCCATATGGGGCAGTGGGGCAAAGTGACCGGGGTCCTGAGCTTGTCATTCAGTCCCGACAGCCGAACCCTGACCAGTGGTGGTGCATGGGGTGTGCACGAAAAACACACCATTTTCGTGTGGGACGTAGCTACGGGTGCCCGGCTTGATTCCCGGCAGGGCCATACGGGGCATCTTCGCGAGGCGGCTTTCAGCCCTAACGGCCGGCTCCTGGCCGGTGCTGGTGAGAACGACGATACCCTCCGGCTGTGGGATGTGGCCACGGGTACTCTCCAACACACTCTGGAGGCCCATACCGACAGGGTCCAGAGCGTAGCGTTCAGTTCCGATGGTCGAACCTTGGCCAGTGCCGGCAAGGACAACACCATCCGGCTGTGGGACGCGGCCACGGGCACCCTCCGGCACACCTTACTGGGTCATGCCGCGCCCCGTAGGTATTCCTACAGCAATCCGAACGGCGGCTCGCTCGGGGTTACCGCCAGCGTGGCATTTAGTCCCGATGGTGGGACCTTGGCCAGTGGCGGTGAGGACCGCACCATCCGGCTGTGGGACGCGGCCACGGGCACCCTCCGGCAAGTTCTGCAGGGACATGCGGCTGGAATTACCGGTCTAGTATTCAGTCCCGACGGACGCACCTTGGCCAGTGGCAGTCTTGATGGCACTATCCTGTTGTGGGATGTGGCCGCGGAGATGGGTGCGCCCGCGGCCTCGGGAGACTTCCGCAACTTGGAAACCAATCCCGACGGATACTGGGTGGCGTGGAAGAGGGGAACCTCGGTAACGATCAGTTTTAGCAGTCCGCGCGCGTCCGTGCAATCCCATGCGCGTCAGGACCCGCAACCACAATTTGTGCTGCCGGAGGGCTTTCGCCCCACGATCCGGTTGACGCACACGGTGACGGGCCAGCGGGTCGACGAAGATCGGGTACCGGTGCCAAATGCACCACCGGCGACCTTCGACTTGACCATTGGCCCAGCTGGGGAGGTGCGCTACGTGGACAACACGAAGTTGGACGGTCTGGGTTATGTGGACTACCGCGTGGTGCTGTTGACATTTCAGACCAGCAAAACCCCATCCACGATCAGGACAGGGGAAACCGCGACTGCGGGACCCGAGCTCAGCCAATAGATGATGCGGAAATGTGGTCTCCTGTTCGTGACAGGGGACCACGGCCGATACCCATCCCTCGTCAGAGTTGCATCCAATATTCGGACCCGATACGCCGCTCCGGGTTGCGGCAGACCCGGAACGGCGTCATATGCCTTTTACTTGTCCCGATATTCCTCGCCTTCGATCCCAACCTGGACAATGCGTACCTGGTCCACGCCGGCCACTCCCACATACCGGAACATCATGCCGTCCGATTCCCGGGGCTGCATGTCCTGCACCACGACGGTCTCCTCTCCGTTAAGAAGGGCTGCGAAGGGTGCAGCCTGCGTGTCCCCATCGGGATCCGTGGGGAACTTGAATTCGGTTTCCGGGTTGTTGGAGTACACCACGTTCCCTTCTTCGTCGGTCACCCAGAACTCGGAAATCGCGGACTCGTCGGCGACTTCCGCCAGCACCGCGTTGATCTCATCGGTTGTCATGCCCGCGGCAATCGCAGCCGCCACAAAGTGCGCCGTCAACTTGGCCGAGGCAACCATGTGGCCACCGACATCCTCGTAGTCGTCCTCATACCAGAACTCGTCTTCGTGCCACTGATGGGACTTGGAGTAATCGTCGTTGAATTTGCCTCCGGGGGACCAGTCGCCATAGGAATGGCCGCGACCATGCATCAGCTCATGCGTCATACCCATCATCATGGCGATGGCGGGATAGCAGCCGGAGACCGACATTGCAACAACGACCAGCATTGCCAAAGTAAGAATTTTGCGCATGTGATTCAGACCGTGTGTGGAGACAGGGCATAGGCAATTCCGCCGGCTGCCAGTCGGATTTGGTTTGGCTGCCAGCTTCGGAAATCAGCGTATCACACGGGAATCGAATGTCCGGTAGCGCATACGATTTTGGGCTCTGTCCCAAAGACTGTTTCGCGCTCCGTGGTCTCTGCCTACAAGCAGGCACACGGATGAAGGATGCCGTGGCACCTGCCACATCACTGCACGGCGTGTTTGGAAATCTCGAATGGCGTTCCAAAATCGGAGGCTGCGGGCACGCCCGCCCCCGGGGACTCAAGACAAAGGCAGGGGGGGCCACTTCCTGCATCCGACGGCATCCGCCATGGCCTGACGTAGGCGAACAGGGCTTTCCTGCAAGGAGGAAATGCTGATGACAGCCTCCAACCAAAATCAATGAAACCGAAACAGTACCGCCTTATGCGCCGCGTCCTCCTCTCTGTGGACCGTTATAGTATTGGAACCGGCAATTCGGCTGCGCCACGGCCTGAAGAGCGCCTTCCCGGAACATCCCGATCCCGGCATCCCACCGACACTGGAGTTGCTGCCACCCCATGAGAGAGTTGACCCAGCTTGGCGAATCCAGGCAGATCTTTGGCCTTATTCATCTGCCCGCGTCTCCCGGCACGCCCCACTTCACCGAAGACAATCTGAACCTGGCCCTGGACAAAGCGCTCGCGGACGCCCGAGCCCTATACGACGGCGGAGCCCAGGGCGGCCTGATCCAGACCATTGACGGCGTCTATTCGGTGGGGGAGGCGGTGGATCCGGCCCGGTTGGCCTTCGTAGCGGGAATCACAACCCGCGTGGCCATGGAACTGCCCGACAGCTTCCAGATTGGGGTACAGGTCATGTGGAACGCCCAGAAGGCATCCCTGGGCGTGGCCTACAGCTGCGGTGGTTCGTACATCCGTTGCAGTTCCTATGTCGGCTCGACCCACAGTCCCTATGGGGTGGCCGAAGCGAATCCCGCCGACTTCCTGCAATACCAACGGCTGCTGGGCGCGCAACGCGTCCGCATTGTGGCCGAAATCCACAGCATGCACTACCAATCCCGGGAGGGCCTGTCGCTGGGTCGCCTGGCAGAGTACGCCTGGCGCTGTGGTGCCCATGCCGTCGAAATCGCGGAGCCGGACCCCGCGACGGTCCGGTCCATGATCGCGGACATCAAGAACTCGGTGCCCGACCTGCCCGTGATGCTGGGGGGCCACACCAACCACGGCAACGTCGGCGAAATGCTGGCCGATGCCGACGGGGCATTTGTGGGCACCTGTTTCCAGCCCGACGGGTGGGGAACCAACATCCACGAGGACCAAGTCCAGGCCTATATGGACGAGGTCCGGAAACTGGAGTGAGCATCCATGCAGCTGGCCGTCTACGGGAAGATCATTCTTGATTCCGTGACACTCACTTCCGGGGAAGTGGTGTCCAACCTGCTGGGGGGTGGAGGTCCCCAGGGAGTTTACGGTGCCCGTTTGTACTGTGAGGAGGTGGGTTTCCTGACGAGAACCGGCGCCGATTTGGACAAGTCCAATTTGCGGGAACTGCACGGGTTGGGTGCGAACCTGGACGGCTGGCGACAGTATCCACACTTGGAAACCCCTCGGCTGGACATTGCCTACGACGACGACCAGAACATGCTCAATGCCAAGGGCGAACCCATGCAGGTCATGCGGTGGGAGGGCAACTGGTCGAAGCTCCTGGCCCAGGAGATCGAATGGCCCGCGTCCTACCGGTCCGCGCGGGCGGTCCACCTGATTACGGAGTTGCCCAAGGAACAGATGGTGGAAGCCGCCCTGCAATGGAAACGGGAAGCAGGCGGCCTGCTTTCCCTGGAACCATTGTTCGACAAGAACCAGTGGCACAACCGGAACGATATGATGGAACTGGTTCGCCACGTGGATGTGGTGTGTCCGGACGCAGGCACCGCCTGCAAGTTGGCCGAAACCGATGATCCCAGAGCCGCGGCCGCGCACTGGCACAGTCTGGGACCGGCCTGGGTGGCACTCAGGGCAGGAGCTGTGGGTTCGTATATTGCAGGTTCCGGGTTGAACGAGCCCATGCACATTCCAGCCATGAATGTTGATGTCCAGGATCCCACGGGAGCCGGCAACGCCTATGCCGGAGGCCTGGCAGCCGCCCTGATCGACGACCCGAACCTGCCCATGGCAGCCTGCAAGGCCACGGCAGCCGCAGCGGTGATGCTCGGTGCCGTCGGCATCCCGGCATTCTCGGAGCAGTCGGTTCACGACGCACACGCCATGGCCAAGGCCCATTACGAGTCATTCGTTGAGCAGACGTGACCGAAACAAGCACGCAAGACGTCCCCGATAGCCGATGATTCCATCTGTGGACCATCACGACCGGACCCGGTTTGGGCAAACAATCGCGGAAATGGTCGGTCAGACCTGCCCGGAGCGTGTGCGAGTGTGGCGACAAGGGGCTGCCCGTTGAACCGCGGTCCGGGCCGGGCCGTCCTGGTCGGCGACATCTGTGCGGACCTGATCATCCGGGTGCCGGAGGAAACCGGCAACGCCCGGCAGCAGCCCGAACCCGAGGTTCACGGCGGCGGTGCCGTCGCCAACACAGCTGTGGCCCTGGCGCGGCTGGGCGTGGACACCCAGTTCATCGGCACTGTCGGCAACGAACTGTTTGGGGACCAGGCACGCCGCGAAATGGAGGTGGAGGGCATCGACATCTCCCGCCTTGGAGTCTCGCGGCGCTGGCCCACCATGTTGGTCATAGGCCTCATCGACCACACGGGCCAGCGCACAGTCCTGGGCTGGCCCAACCGCAACCAGGCGTTTTCCGACCTGCACGCGGACCAGCTGGCCAGCCTGGAACTGTCACCCCGCGACTGGCTGCATACGTCCGGCGGCTGTCTGGTGCAAAGTCCTCTCCGCGCGGCCATTCACAAAGCCCTGGACCTGGCGCGTGGCAGTGGAGCCCAAACGTCGTTCGACCTCAACCTGAGACTGGGTTTGGAAGACGGCCGGATGCCGTCCGCCTACAGTGACACGGTGTGGAAAGCCATTCGCAAGGCCGACTTCGTCCTCGGCTCCGCGGACGAGGAGCTGTTCCACCTGGTGCCCGACGAACCGGACATGAAGGTGGCTACGGCCCGTCTGGCCGCACGGGGAGAATGCATTGCCATCATGCGGGAGAACACTGTGGGCGCGCACGTGTCGGAGTTCGGAGCGCCTGCAGTCACCATTCCGCCCTTCCGGGTCCCGGTACTTGACACCATTGGGGCGGGCGATGCCTTCGACGCCGGATTTGTGCAGGCCGGTCTGGACGGCCGAAGTTTGCACGAGCAAGTCCGCAGGGGCCATGCCGTAGCCGCCCTGCAAATCGGCAAACCGGGAGCGCGCAGCGCCCCTGTCAAGTCCGAGGTGGAGCGGTTCCTGGCCCAGGACCCGCCGGTGCTGACAGTGAACTGAACATCCCCCCGCACGGTGCTGCCGCGCCCCGGAGGCGCAGCCAATACGTGATAGGGCCGTTCAATTCAAGTACCTTGAGAGCGGTGGCGACACCAACATGGCCAATCATTTGCACTTTTAAGTCGAGTTGACAATTAAACCTGCCACAGGACAACGCCGGCAGAGTGCCTCATCGACAATCTTCCTTGCCCTGATTGTTATTTTTGTAAGGAACAGGAGTTGCAAAATGATTCTCAAAATCACTTCCAAGCGTCAAGTTACCTTTCCGGCTCGTGTTCTGGATGCGATGGGACTCAAACCCGGCGACAGGCTTGAACTCTCAGAGGGGCCAGACGGGTACCTGCTGCGTCCAAGACGCATCGACTACTCGCGTCTGGGCACCCTTGCCAACAAGATCCCGAAAGGCCATCCGCCGTTCGACATCCGGATTTTCCGAGAGGAAGCCCATGATCCAGCCCTACGGGATTGATACTTCCAGACTGGTCTGAACAACTGCAACTTGCATAAACAAATCGGCAGAGGGTGCCGCGGCCATCCTTCAGATCGGAGGACCAAGGGCACGCAGGGCACCGGTCAATCCGACCCGGCCTTGGCTCCGCCAATGCTGACGGCACGCTGAGCACCTCACCACGGACCCAGCTTGGTCCATAGCAACAACGATGCTCGGGGACGGGATCAAGTGCCCATCATGCACAGGATGAACACAGCGCCCTGCGGATCGTTGGCTACGACGAACTTGCCTTCCGGGATCTTCATTTCGGGTGTTACCTGCGTCCCACCCAGTTCCTTGAACTTATCCAACGAGGCATCCAGGCTGCCTACTTCAAGATAGGGAATCCAGTGGTGGGGGACGTCCGCATCCCAAGTTTCGTCCATCTCCACCATGCCACCAACGTATCTGGCTTCCACCACGTCCGTTTCAATACGGGGGTTCCGCAACAGGGTGTACTTCTTGTTGTGCTGGTCGGCATCGCCTTCCCATCCGAACAGACCCCGGTAGAACTCCAGCGACGCGTCCGGGGTCCGGCTGCAGTATTCGGTCCACATCATGGCACCCGGCTCGTTGTTGACCTCAAGGCCCCCGAAGTCGCCGGCCTGCCACAGGCCTACGGAAGCACCGTGCGGATCCCTGACGACGGCGATCCGCGCCCCCAGATGCTCCATCGCGTCCACCGCCACGGTTCCACCCAGGGCCACCGCCTGCGCGGCGGTGGCCACCACATCCCGGACATTCACGAACAGTGTCCAGGACGGCGCCCCACCGGTTGGCAGTGTTGAACCCATGCCGCATACAACGTTCCCGTCCGGCGTCACGGCCAGCCTGGTTTCACCGGCTCCGTCCGGGGCCTTGAACTCCCAGCCCATCAGGCCGGCATAGAAATCCGCGGCGGCGGACGGCCCGGACGTTGCCAGTTCCAGCCAGCTGAAGGAACCGACAGGGTGTTGCTCCACGACCGGCATGGCGAATTCTCCGTTGGCCAGTATTGGGTGGTGCGGTAACGGCTTCCGTCAACCGAAGCTCAGATGGGCCGGAAACGGCAGCAGGGGCTGACGCGTGACTGCGTTCAGATATTCCCGGAACGTCATGCGGGGAGCTTCCCGCATCGGCATCACAGGATCCTCCTCCGCCTTGTTTTCCGGAAGGTACAGGCTTGGGGTGAACCGGAAATCCAATCCGTCCAGCAGGGAAGGCTGCTCGAAGGTGCCCGGCGGCAGCCTGAAGTGGGACGGGCCAATGCAGCCCGCATACTGAAACGGCGGTTCGGCACCTTCCGCCCTGCCCGTGAGCAGGAGATCTATGGCCAGGCCGCGGCGGGACAGTGTGAGAACCGATGCCGGCGCATCCTGGGGCAGCCGATAGCGCTTCTCGCCGTGATCCGGGATCGCACCCATACACCAGTCGTAGATGTCCGCCATTCTGGTGTGGTCCAGATCCACTTCCAGAACCTGCCTGCGGTTGCCATGTCCGGAACTCAGCGTCAACCTGTCCATTGAAACTTCCTTGTGTCTTTGGGCAGTCCCTGCGGCTGCCCTTTGGTGATGGACCATTCAATCGGCCTGGGCCAAGCCGAACGGTTCACCCTGCGGATCCAGCAGCCGGACGATGCCGGCCCCGATCTGCGTACCTGCCTGGAAGAGGGCAACTTCCGTCCCCACAGCATCCTTCATCACGGCAAAGCTGGCAGAGTTTTCCACCGCAAACGACGGCATGACAGTGGTGCCCCCAGCCACTTCGCCGGCTGCCAAAGTCCGGCCGGCATCCGCCACATGGACATACGAAGCCCAGCTGGGACACATGCCGGCCTCCAAGGCATTGGGCGGCAACTGTGCCAGAGCGGCTACGGCACGACCGTCAATCCGGTCCATGTTGTGAACCGACCGACCCTCCAGTTGCGTCTCCGTGAAGTGCCAACCCAGAAGTGGCCCGTAGAAGTTGCGCGCAGCCTGTACATCGGTGGTGTTCAGGTCCGCGTGGCAGAACACATGAACCGGGTACGACTGCACGACAGGCACGGTCAATTCGCCTCGTGGGCTGGATGAGGAACCTGTACCAAATTAGAGCACAGATTAATCAAACTTTCAACCGGAATAGGGAGCGGTTTCTGATTCGTTGATTTGGGTCCGGCCCCACCTTCTCTTCCCTCAGGGGTGAGCGGATCCGGTGCGTTCACTTCAGACCATAGCAGCTGCCATCAAATGCAAGAAGGGCTCTGTCACCACCTCCGGCTTCAAGGCCCTTCACTTCCATGCGGAACCGCCCAAGACCCCCTTGTTTCTTTCTGGCTCCAGGACCAACATCAACGGAAGTTGGTCCTGCCAAGCACGGATGCCCGCGTCCTGCGTTGGGACTACAATCGACTGGGATGGCGGGATGGTCCGCCGTGCCATGTCTGCCATCGGAGGGACCGGGCATGGATTGCCGGAAGTGGAAGCTGATTGCAGTGGGACTGGCACTGCTGTGCGGGGCCTGCGGTCAGCCGTCTGGAACCATGCCTTCGGGGTCGTCGCCGCCGACTGTGTCCATTGGTCTTGCGGCCCTGGCTTCCGCCACGCCCATGTCGGTGGCGCCTCCTGTCCCAGCCATCCCTGCGATGCCATCCTGTCCCCCAACGGAACCGTCCTCCAGCCCGCACTGTGACAAGGAGGTGCTGTTGGCCGCCCGGGATGCACTGCGAGGCTCCAATACGGCTGTGCTCCGCACTTGGCAACACGACAACCCGATCGGGGCGTTTGAAGGGGTACGCGTGCATCCGTCTTCCGGACGGGTAGTGGCGATAGAAGATGCTTGGCAGGCATTCCTTACCGGGTCCATTCCTAAGTCATTGGGGCAACTCGACCAACTGCAGGTACTGGATTTGGGTGGAAACGGGTTGACGGGAACCATTCCGGAAGAACTGGGACAACTCGGCCACCTGCAAGAACTGAGTTTGGGTCGCAACCTGTTGACGGGGCCCATCCCGGAGGCACTGGGGCAGTTCGGCCGTTTGAGAGTATTGGATTTGACCGATAACCGGCTGACAGGTGCCGTTCCTTCGAAACTGGGACATCTCAGCCACCTACAAAGCTTGGATTTGAGCTACAACCGGTTGACGGGAACCATTCCCCCGCAACTGGAACAACTCGACCAACTGCAAAGCCTGGATTTGGGCCACAACCAGTTGACAGGACCCATTCCCCCGCAACTGGGGCGGCTCAGCCAGCTGCAAGTACTAGGTTTGGGCACTAACAAGTTGACAGGACCCATTCCCCCAGAACTGGGGCAGCTGGAGCAACTACAAAGCCTGAATTTGGCAGCTGGAGCAACTACAAAGCCTGAATTTGAACTACAACCAGTTGACGGGACCCATTCCTCCAGAACTGGGGCAACTCAACCAACTGCGAAGACTGAATTTGCGCAGCAACCAATTGACATGTGGCATTCCTCCGGCACTGGAGCATCTGGACCAACTGGAATGGCTGAGTTTGGGTGGCAACCAGTTGACGGGTCCCATTCCCTCGCAGCTGGGGCGGCTAAACCAACTGCAAAGCCTGGATTTGGGCCACAACCAGTTGACAGGAACCATTCCCCCGCAACTGGGACAGCTAAACCAACTACAAATCCTGGATTTGCGCCGCAACCAGTTGACGGGTCCCATTCCCTCACAACTGGGACAGCTGGACCAACTGCTAGGACTGGGTTTGAGCCATAATCTGCTGACCGGTCCCATCCCCGTGTCACTGGGACAACTTCTCCAATTGCGGGAACTGAATGTGACCGGCAACCAGTTAACGGACGCCACTCCTCCGGAACCGGGAGGGGGTAACCAATTGGGCATCCCACCGGTCGCCGGTGTCTACGCACGTCACGCGGATCACTGGGGGGCACAGTACCTTGTAATTCGCCAGGGGAACCAGGTAACAGCCACTCTGACTACCTTTCGCTCCCCGGCAGTGAACGAAGGGTCTCCGCAACCGCTGTTCCGGCTGCCCGAAGGCTATCGGCCCTTGCTGCCGGTGACTTGGACAACGGCGGCTTGGCCGATGACTGAACAGGGTCGGCCCCATCCGGAGGCCCCGGTGGCGACCGTAATCCTGGAGGCGCGGCCGGATGGGACGGTACACCACGTGGACGCGCCGACCCTCAACGATGCAGATTATGTGGGGTACCGGACCACCATGACCTGGGCAACGAATAAAGCAGCCTTGCTACTTTTCATGGCGGGATCTTTCACACCGGCGGCAGGTACGGGAACCTACCGCCTGGCACGCCAGGGAGACATCGTCACGGCGGTTCTGGCCTTGCCTGCAATGGACAGGTCGACCACAGGGCTGTCCCCGTTCCTGTTCACGGTGCCGGTGGGTTTCCGGCCGGTGGAGGAGGTGATGCGGACAGTACCGGCAACAGCATTGGTCCCAGCCGGGGTGTCCACCTCCGGATCGGAGCCACGCGAAGCCTCCGAATCCGCATTTGACTTGCGAGTGCATCGGAATGGCGCGGTCACGCTTGTGGACCCGCCGCCCCCGGGCGACCATGTCGTCACGGTCACGTGGCGCACCGCGGATCCGGGATGGATGGAGGTCCGAGAGGCCTATGGCCCAACCGGAAGCGAAGAGACAGGAACGTACAGCCTGCGGCGGGATGGCGTGCGGGTGACTGCGACCATGACGGGGGCGTACGGAGTCCCTCCTCCCTCGGTTCTGTTCACAGTGCCGGCGGGTTTCCGCCCTACACAAACCGTGCGTCAGTCCGTGGTGGTGGACCCAGCTGGCTGTCACACCCGGATGCTGGAAGTGCGGCCTCAGGGGTCGGTGTACCTAGCGGGGGAGCCGGTGGAAATCAGGAACGAGCCTCTGGTCTACGAGACCACAATGACCTGGACCACGGGTGCCGACGTGTGCCAGCGCCATCCCGGTGTGCAGGAACACTTGTGGCGGGCCTTGAGCAGCCAAGGCCTCGTCCGGAATTCCTGTGCGGAAGTCACGTGGACGGATCTGGCTTCCTTGGAGAGTTTGGATCTGAATCCTGCCACCACCCTCCGCGCATGGCCTGAGGGTATACCCCCGCTGCAGGCCCACGACCTGGCCGGACTCACCGGCCTGACGACACTCAGCCTGCAAGGCGATGCCTGGTCCCCCGTGGTCCCCGCCGACCTCCTGGTCCATACCCCGGCCTTGGAATCCCTGGATTTGTCCGGCTCCCACCTGAGGTTGCCACCGAGCTTCTTGGCTCATGCTCCCGGGTTGCGGCGGCTGACATTACGGGACGTGGACCCGGAAGTCTTGTCCTCCTATCTTCCCCGGCTGGAAGTCCTGGACTTGGAAGTTCCGGCCAGTCAGACCGAACTGCCGCCGGACTGGCTGGCCCATGCCCCCATGCTGCGAGGGTTGACCTTGGGGATCCCGAAGTTGAGGGAATTGCCGCTGAATCTGCTGACCAAGGTCCCCGAACTGCAACGTCTGACCCTGGTGGCGCGAGAGTTGAGAGATCTGCCGCCGGACCTGCTGGTCCATGTCCCCGAACTGCAACATCTGTCCTTGGTGGTCCCGGAGTTGAGGGAATTGCCGCCGGATCTGCTGGTCCATGTCCCCAAACTGCAACGCCTGATCCTAGTGGTCCCGGCATTGGGGAAGTTGCCGTCGGACCTGCTCGCCCAGGTCCCTGAACTACAACATCTGTCCTTGAGGGGGGCGGAAATGAGGGAACTGCCGCCGGACCTACTGGCCCAGGTCCCCGAACTGCAGTATCTGAGCCTGGTGGCGCGGGAGTTGCGGGAATTGCCATCGGACCTGCTCATCCAGGTCCCCAAACTACAAGAGCTGGTCCTGGAGTTGACGGGGTTGACGGAACTGCCGCCGGACTGGCTGGCCCAGGTCCCCGAACTGCGAAGTCTGTTTCTGGACATGGGAGCACTGAGGGAGCTGCCGGCGGATTGGCTGGCCGACAACCCGGGATTGTGGTACTTGACGCTGAAGTCCGAGGGACTGGAAGAACTGCCGCCGGGTTGGTTGGCGCATGTCTCCAGGCTGAACTCTCTGACCCTGGAGTTGACGGAGTTGACGGAACTGCCGGCCAACTTGCTGCATTCCATCCCCGAGTTGGATCACCTGACCTTGGAGATGGCGAAACTGACGACCTGGCCCTCGGGTTTCCTGGACTCCACCACCGTGAAATGGAATTTGACGGTGAAGGCACCGAGTTTGACAAACCTGCCGGCCGACTTCCGGCTCTCCATGCCCCACTTGAACGATCTGATCCTGGAAATCCCGGCCGGCCGGACCCCGTTGCCGACAGGATGGCTGATTGCTCCCCAGCTGAATTCCCTAATCCTGGAAATCCCGGCCGGTCAGATGGAGCTACCGACTGGCTGGCTGGCCAATGTCCCCGAACTGCGGTATCTAACCCTGAAGGCGGCGGAACTTAGGGAGTTGCCGGCGGACCTGCTGGTCCATGTCCCCTTCCTGCGATCACTGAAATTGGTAGCGCCGGAGCTGACAAGGTTGCCGGCCGGCTTGCTGGCTCCTGTCCCCGATCTGGGTGGTTTGGCCTTGGAGGTGGCAGGGCTGACAGGGTTGTCGCCGGGCTGGCTGGACCATGTCTCTCAACTGGAAAGTTTAACCTTGAAGATGGTGGAATTGACAGGATTACCGCCGAACTGGCTGGTCGCTCCCCGTCTGGATTACCTGTTCTTGGCAGTCCCGGCCGGTCAGGCAGAACTGCCACCGGACTGGCTGGCCCATGTCCCCGAAATGATACGTCTGACCTTGAAAGGGGCAGGGTTGACGGAACTACCACCGGGCTTGCTGGCCCATATCCCCAAACTGCGGAACCTAACCTTGGAAATGACGCGATTGACAACGCTACCGCCGGGCTTACTGGCTCCAGTTCCCGAACTGTTGTATCTGACCCTGGATACCCCACACCTGGCTACCTTGCCCGTCGATTTCCGAACAGACACGCCCAACCTGCGTGAGGTTCGGACTCCCAGAGGGTGTGCCGTGTCGGCAATGGATCCCGCCGACCGGCCGGGCCTGCTCGCGCGCTTCTTGGATGCATGCAGGAACCAGTGATGCGGAGATGGTGGATGGCAGCAGCAACGCGCATGGTCTCCAGGCATTCGGCCACTGGATTGCAGGCCAAGTGTCAGGGATGGTTTTGAACCTGCTTGCCAAGGGTTTCGCCCTTGGCTTGCGGCATGTCGGGGACCTGTGGGCCTTGGCAGCAAGGGGGAATGCAACCATGATGGAGGGTAACGAGGGACAACCGTCCGCGGTCATCCCGGGGCGCGTGCTGACTCGTTGACACCAGGCAGCATCGCCGATGTCCCGTGCCTCGATGTGGATCTGATGCGAAACTCACACCCTTCGGCCGAACCACTGACCCAACGGCTGACACGGTGAGGCCCCTGGGTTTTGCCTGATCCTGAAACAGAGAAGGCAAGTGGCCCGTGCTCAAGTGGCCCAACACCCCAGCGGTTGGCATGGACACACACAACGATCACCTGCCCGAACCATGACAGGCACTTCGAGGTCGGTTGCCCTGAACATGGTGCAGAGCGTCCGGATGGCTGCGGAGCGGAATCGGACGCAACCCGTCAATGTCGGGCCTGACCCTGTTGGGCAACGTGGAGGCCGCCGCTTTTCATGGCGTTTGGATATCTCTTCTCCCCTGGTGCAAGGTAGGGGACCGATTTGCCGTTGAGGAGACTGCTCGATGGGGTCCGTGAAGATCCCGATCCGCATCCTGGCCACATGCCTGTGCCTGCTCCTGGCCATGCCGGTGCCCGGTACAGCCTGGGAATCCCGGTCGGAACCCCTGCCGGTCGGGGCCAAGGCCCGTCTGGGGCGGGGCACGATTGTGGTCATGCGGTATTCGCCGGACGGCACGCTCCTGGCGGTTGGGAGCAGTATTGGCATTTGGCTGTATGATGCCCGAACCCACGAAGTTGAGGCCCTGCTCACCAGCCACGCGAGGACGGTCGACAGTGTGGCCTTCAGTCCCGATGGCCAGACCTTGGCCAGCGGCAGCGGGGACGGCATCGTTCACCTCTGGGACGTGGCCGCGGGCACCCTCCAACACACCCTGAAGGGCCATGCGGGTGGGGTCGGTAGCGTGGCCTTCAGTCCCGATGGCCGGACCCTGGCCAGCGGCAATTGGAACACCGTCCACCTCTGGGACTTAGCCACGGGCACCCTCCAATACACCCTGAAGGGCCATGCAGGCGGAGTCTACAGTGTGGACTTCAGTCCCGATGGACGGACCTTGGTCAGCGGCAACGGGGACGGCACCGTCCGTCTGTGGAATGCGACCACGGGTACTCTCCGACTCACTCTGGAGGGGCATGCGGACTGGGTTGGCATCTTGGCTTTCAGTCCCGACGGCCGGACGCTCGCCAGCGGCAGCGAGGACGGCACCGTCCGCCTGTGGGACACGGCTACGGGTACCCTTCAGCATGCCTTGGAGGGCGGAGCCCGCAGCGTGGCCTTCAGCCCCGACGGCCGGACCTTGGCCATTGGTGGGAACGCCGTCCTCCTGCGGGATACAGCCACAGGCACCATCCGAGATCTCCTGGATTACTTTAGGGGTCGGGTCACCGTGGCCTTCAGCCCCGATGGTCGCACCTTGGCCATCGGCGATGGTGGTGCCCAAACCGTCCACCTGTGGGATGTGGCCGGAGCCACCCTCTCCACCGTTCAACCCACCTTCCGACACACCCTGAAGGGCCATGCAGGCGAGATCTACAGCGTAGCCTTCAGTCCCGACGGGCAGACCCTAGCCAGCGGCGATGGTGATACCCAAACTGTCCACCTGTGGGATGCGGCCACGGGCAACCTCCGGCACACCTTGGAAAGCGAGTGGAGCCCTTGGGGTGGGATTCGCAGCGTGGCCTTCAGTCCCGATGGGCAGACCCTGGCCAGCAGCGATGGTGCCCAAACCGTCCACCTGTGGGATGCGGCCACGGGCAACCTCCGGCACACCCTGGAGAGCGAGTGGAGCCTTTGGGATGGGATTCGCAGCGTGGCCTTCAGTCCCGATGGCCGGACCCTGGCCAGCGGCAATGGGGACGGCATCCACCTGTGGGACGCAGCCACTGGCACTCTTGGACACCTCTTGAGTCACGGGTGGGAAGAACCGGTCCGCAGTGTGGCCTTCAGTCCCGACGGACGGACCCTCGCCAGTGGCGGCAGTGGGGATGGCATCCACCTGTGGGACGTGGCCACAGGCACCCTCCAACACATTCTGGAGGGCCATAATGATAGTGTCTGGAGCGTGGCCTTCAGTCCCGACGGGAGGACTCTCGCCAGTGGCAGTCGGGATCACACCATCCGCCTGTGGGATACGGCCACGGGCGCCCATCGGCTTACCCTACAGGGCCATGCGGGTTGGATCTTCCATGAAATGGCCTTCAGCCCCGACGGGCAGACCCTCGCCAGCGGGAGTATGAAGGGCACCGTCCTGTTGTGGGACGTGACCACGGGCATCCTCCGGCACACCTTGCAGGGTCATGCGGATTGGGTTACCAGCGTGGCCTTCAGTCCCGACGGGCGGACCCTGGCTAGCGGCAGTCTGGACGGCACCGTCCTGTTGTGGGATGTGGCTGCGGAAACGGATTCGCCCCCGGCCCCGGGAACTTCCGCAACGGATGCCGAACGGTGGGGAGGATTGGAATGACGGTGACAGTCAACGGCACGAACAGGAAAAGGTACGACGTGGAAAACACGAAGGTGGACGGACTGGGTTAGGCGGGTTACCGCGTGACACGGCAGATCCACGAGGCCCTGGAGACGACGTCCATCCCCTGGAAAGCCCAACCGGTAGGTGGACCGGGGCTGGAGGCTGTGGCACATGGATGCGTGCCCGTTCCGCTGCGCGTGTTCTCCAGTGGGGAGACCGAGCGCGGCAGGGAACCTGGCCACCTGACAGTGGCATCCTCCGAATTGCAGTGGTCCGTGCGCGACAATCCGTCTCCCGGCCGTGCACTGGATTGATCGGCCATCGCATTCCTGTCCGACAATCTGCAGGGCGAGGCCAAGCCCCGGGACGGGATCGGGGGCCACGAAGCAGGGGGATGCCAATACCGTGAGACTGGCCTGCAACGAGAAGCTCCGACGCAAGATCACGGAAACATGCACCGCGCCCGGTGGAAGGCGCGGTGGCATCGCTCTTCTTGACAGTACGCGTCCTCTGTGACCGGGGATTGCAGAACCCACATCCATGGACGACCATTAGGCTTGCATCTTCATATGCGGTACACCACCAAACTTTTTTGGCTCAGGTATCCCACTGGCCACTGGTTCCTACACCCATCAGACGGATCACTGGGCGGAACGGTACCGTGTATCACGTCAGAGCGACCGCACCGTGTTGGCCCCGGCCCGATGCCAAAGTCGGAAACATTTCCGGCGACTGCGCGAGGATAATGAAGTTCTGCCTGTTTGTACGCCGGCCGCACCCTTCGTTTCCGATGGTGCCACACCGAATCCGTCCCGCTTTGGGATTGACAGTGGGCGGGCCGCCTCTCAACCGCGGCCCTGATCGAAACTCGGTTCGGTCGGTTCGGAGTCGGGCTCATTAAACCGTTCCCTGATTGGAGTGCATGCGTCCGAATCCCAGTTCGCGGCGCAGACCTCGAGAGTCGGTGACGTAAACCGGGAATCGATCAGGTACAAACAATAGGATCCCCAGTAGGTCACAAAGAGCTCGCGTTCCCGCCAGGGGATCACGGTCAGCAGTGTGCGGCCGTGATCGTCCGGTGCACGTCCCCACATCTCCAGAATGTCTCCGAGCTGTATGGTGGTCCCGCTGCACTCCCACTTCATGTCGGGCTCTTCGATATAAAAAGGATCGGGCCGGGTCACCTTCACGCGATGGCTGGTCGCCTGCAGGGTGTCCCACAGGCGGTGGTCCGGCGTCAGTGTCGGTTCAAGCAGGGGCATGGCCAGGCCGAGTGTCCGGATCCGGGGCGCATTGGCCAGGAAGTCCGCGGGCCAAGCCGTCAGGTTGAGCGCGCGCAGGTACAGATGGGTCAGATGCGGTGCCTCGGCTAAAAAACCCGCCGGCAGGGACTCGACCCCATGCACATCGATTTCCAGATTCCACAGACGGGATGTCTCTGCCAGAAAGCCCTCGGGGAGCGCGTCCACCTGTTGCAGGTCGATCTTCAAGTCAATCAGGTTGGGGGACCGGGACAGGAAGCCCTGGGGCAGGACCGGCACGTTGTTGGCCCGCAGCCGGATCGTCTCAAGGTGTGGATGACGGGCGAGGAAGTCGGTCGGCAGGGCCGACATACTACTGGCATCCAGATTCAGGTACCTGAGTTGCGGGGAACCGGACAGGAACCCCGGTGGAAACGATGTGACGTACCTCAAAGGCTCCAGATTAAGATGCCGCAGGCGGGGGGCATGAATCAGGAAATTGGCGGGGAGGGACCTGATGTGCAACTTTGCCGGAGGATATGGGAATCTGGAATAATCAGTCGAAGTTTCCAGTTCCAGCGTCTCCAGGCGGGGGACATGGCCCAGGAAGGAGGACGGGAAGGCTTGCAGCGCAGGCACGTGCAAGCGGAGCTCGACCAGACTCGGAGTATGGGTCAGGAAACCCTCCGGAAACGACGTCAACGCGGAAAAGGCAGCATGATCGCCGACATCCAGATGGAAGATCTCCAGGCGCGGGGCATGGATCAGGAAACCCTCCGGGAGCGATGCCAAGGAGAGGGCATTCAGGTGCAGGATTTCCAGGTGCGGTGCGTACACCAGGAAATCCCAAGGCAGGGCAGAACGATCCGTATTCATCCGCAACTCCGTCACCCGGTCCAGGAACCGGGTCGGCAGGGATGTTGCATCCCCCGTGTCAACCCGCACCTTCCGCAGCTCCGGGACGGGTCCCAGCAGATCGGGTGGAATGTGGCTCAGGTGGTCCGCCTGCAGGGACAGCGAAGCCAGACGGGGCGTATGTGCCAGGAAACCGTCCGGTAGTCTCAGCGACCCACCGTGCAACGCGAGGTGGATCAGTTCAGGGGCCTCGGCCAGCAGTTGCGCGGGTGGCTGCCGGTCGCCCACGGCCAGGGTCAGGCGGGTGAGCCGGGGGAGGTGCGGCAAAACCCCGGTCTCCAGCCCCTGCAAGCCCCCGAGTTCGACATGCAGCTCGGACAGGATCGGGGTGTGGAGGCGCAGGGCGCGGTCCAGACAGACCAATTCCCTCTCCGCCGCGGCCATGCGCACCGCGATGTGCCGCAGGCGCGGGACGGGTGCCAGCAATTCCGGTGTCGCACAGGGTTTGAATCCCCTCTTGATCGTCAGGTGGGTGAGCCGGGGCACGGTCGCCAGGAACGTCTCCGGCAGGGGGGTGGAGGACATCACGGTCAGGTGGGTTAGGCGCGGGGTATGGGCCAGCAGCGGGACCAGTGCCGCCACCGGATGCCTACCCTCCAGCAGCAGGGATTCCAGATGGGGGGTGTGCACCAGCAGGTTGACCGGCGGGTCCGCGTCCTGGCGGGCATCATCTCCCAGGGACAGATGGGTCAGCCGCGGGGTGTACCGAAACAGGTCGGCCGGCAGTTCTTCCAGAGTGGTCTCCGCCATCCGCAGGGTCTGCAGGCGGGGGGTATGGGCCAGCCACTCGGCGGCGTAGGTGGCCCTTGGGGCAGACACCTGCAATGCGGCGAGGTTGGTCAGGCCCAGCAGGTCGTGCCGCGCAAAATCCATGCCCCAGCTCGGGGCATGGAGGGACAGGTTGCGGATGCGAGCCAGATAGGTCCAATCCACCTGCGTGCAGGACACCGGGATGTCTTCCAACGTTTGCACGGCCGCCAGAATGCCACCCCGAATGTTCCAATGGCGGTCGCACACCCGGGGATCGGTGCCGGCCAGGGGCCAGGCCAAGGCCGTGCGGTACCCGAGATATCCCACCCCGTCCACGCCCGGATCGTCCACGTACCGCACTTGGCCCGCGGTGTCCACGCGCATCCGAAACACCCGGCGGTCGGAGGGGTCGGGACGAGGCGTGCCGTCTGCCTGCACAGTTTGTCCACTGACCTCCCAGGTGATGTCCACGGCAGGCCGGAAGCCTGCGGGCACGGTCAGCAACGTCTCCGGTTGATCCCGCGCCAGGGACTGCACCGGGGAGCGGACGGTTTGGAAGGTCGCGTACACCACTCCCTCCTCCCGCGTCAGGTGGAAGGTGCCGGCGTGGTTCTCCGTCAGGTTGCTGTAGGGACCCGTGACCTCGACCGCGGACGGAAGGGCCTGATCTTGGGCGATGACCGGAGCGGCGGCCCACAGCCACCCCAAGCCCAGACACAGCAGCAACGGCACCACCCTCCGAGCGGAAGGCCATCTACCTGTCGGGCCGGCCGGTTCGGCATGGCGCGGCGCCAGTGGCATGGGACGTTTCCTCATGGCGGGCAGGAGTCTGGTGTTCCCCATTCTACGCGGCCCGGTTCAAGATTGCCATCGGCATCCCCGCGCGTGAACAAAGGCCCCGTCGTCAGGCCATGGCGCCCGCCATCAGATGCAGGAAGGGGTACATCCCCACCGCCAACTTCCGTCCTTCCCCTGCCATACAGGACCAGTACCGCGCTGATCCAGAGCGGTGAACCAGCTTTCCCGGTTGACACGGTGCCCTATCATCAGCGCATCCAAGCGACAAGCCGATGAAGTCCACGCTCACCGATACTAAATCCGCACGCGGTCAAGGTACCGGGGGGAGACACTGCTGCGCCGCCAAGCGTCGGGGCGTATCAGACCGTGTTCCGATACATCCCCTTCATGATGCAGAAAGTTAACCGGGACGACAATCAAAGTAGAGTCCACTGGCCTTTGCCGGGGCTGGTCCCCATTGGGCGGCCCGGAGATCATTGACCAAGGCAAGTTGGCGGACTCCTTGGAAGCCATGCGCGCAAGGATAGAAACATGCTGTACAACTTGTGCGGAAGGAGGCAGTACCGCGCTCCGAAAGTTCAGGCTTGTTGCCGGGACGGAACGGAACACGTCAACCCAAGCCCCGACGACCTTGCCGGTCGGAGCGGCGCAACCGCTCACATGGCTGAAACGCTCCCCTTTGGCAGCGGAACGATTGGCCCCTTGCATCCTGGGAGCAGCTCATATCCGCCTGTCGGCTCCGTGGTATCCCGGGAGCGCGTCCTTGCGACCGTGCCTGCCGGTCTACCCGGTCGTCGACAAAGACCATGTCTGCCGCAGAGGAACTCCCTATGTCAATCCATGTCCCGTCGGCCGATCTGACAGGGGGATGGCCTTTCGCGCGGAGAGTACTGACGCTGCTGTGTCTGGGTTGGCTGTGGGCCACCCCGGTCGCCGCCCAGGACCAAGCCCCTCCACCCTCGATTGAGGTCACGGGCCCCTACCACAACCTGGCGGAGAACCACGCCGGTACCTTCCACCTGAGGCGGGAGGGGAGTGTCGTATACGCAACCTTCCAAACTGACCGCTCCCCGGTCCAGTTCCTGGCCCGGGACCAACCGGAGGTGCTGCTGACCGTGCCCGCAGACTTCCGGCCCGCCGTGGATGTCACTTGGGAGGTCAATGCCGAGCCGGTCCTGCCGGACGGCACGCCCCTTCCCAATCAGCCCGAGCGCCGGGTGTTTCGGATGCACGTGGACACCGCGGGCCAGGTGCGCTACGTGGACGATGCGGATGTGGACGGGGCGGGATATCTCGGGTACCACACGGCCCTGGCCTGGCCCCTGGCCGGCACCGAACCCCGATTGTGCGATCGCCATCGAAACATCCGGGAGGGCATTCTGGCGGCCGTGCAGGTCCTGGAAGATGCCTCCCTACCCTGCTCGCAGGTGGCCTGGAGCCATCTGGCCGGCATCCGCACCCTGTCCCTGGATACCGGGACGGAGGGTATTGCACGACACGATCTGCTGGGGCTGACCAACCTCGCCGCATTGCGGATGCCGTCCATACACAGAACCACCTACCCCAACGACCTGCTGGCCCACACCCCCCGTCTGCAGACACTGCAGATAAAGGGAAGCGACCTGGAAGACCTGCCGGACGAGCTGTTCCGGCACACCCCGCTGCTGACCCATCTGTCCCTTGGGGATGATTCCCGTCCAGACGCGGACCTACCGAACGACCTGTTGGTGCACACTCCCCATCTGGCATCCCTGCAGCTGGAGGGCAGGCATACAGCGACGGCTCTGGTTCCACTGCTGACCCATACACCCCGCCTGACCCGTCTGACCGTGACGTCCTCCACGCCCATGCCAGAGACATTTCTGGCAGCCGTGCCCCACCTTACGCACCTGACGATCCAGGAGAAGTTTGAACCCTGCGCGACACCGAACCTGCTGGCACCCGTACCGGACCTGCAGCTCTTCGCGGTGCACATGGTTGCGGATTCCGCGTCCCTGGCCTGCCTGGAACGTGCCCTGCGCCTTCACACACCAGTCCTGGAAGAGCTGCATGTCGAACTTTGGGACTTGCGGGACTTGGACCCCGAGGTACTGCCAAACCTGCCCCGGCTCACCCATCTGACCTTGGATGTGGGAGGCCTGCCTCAACTGTCCCCGCAACTGCTGGCCGAGGTTTCCAAACTGACCCACCTCGCGTTGCACGGCGCACCACAGGACACATCCCTGACGCTACCGGACGGATTCTTCGCGCATACGCCCCGACTAAGCGTTCTGTCCCTGAACGCGAACCGCCTGCAGGACTTGCCACCCGACCTGCTGGCACCCCTGTCGGAACTGCAGCAGGTGCAGCTCACCACAGAGGACATGACCGCCCTGCCGACTTGGTTTCTGGACCAGATGACGGAGCTGCGAGTAGTCGGGAGAAATCCGATCCTGCCAGCGGATTTCCCGATGCACACTCCGCGCCTGGAAGTCCTGCATCTAGACTCATTCTCCCTGACATCCTTCCCGGAGCATTTCCTGACCTATGCCCCGCGACTGGTCGAACTCCGTCTGGATGTGCCTGAGTTGCAGGCCTTGCCGGCGGCCTTCCTGGCCCATGTCCCCCGCCTGGAAAAACTGACACTGGCACATGGGTACAGCTATTCCTACCCTTATCCCAGGGTCATGCTGCCAATCTGGGGCCTCCCCGCCGATTTCCTGGCCCATGCCCCCCGCCTGCGGTATCTCGAGCTGGCGTCCTTGGGGCGTGTCAAGGCCTTCCCACAAGGGTTTCTGTCCGGTTCCCCGCAACTCCGATACCTGAACCTGGACGCCAACGAAGCGGAGGCCCTGCCGGTCGACTTCCTCACTCGACATCCACACCTCGAAACGATCCGGATACGGGGCCAAAACGTGCCGGCCCTGCCCCGCGGGTTCCTGGCCCAATCCCCCAACCTGGTTGACCTGCAGCTCGACCTGCAGCGGGTGGAGGCCCTGCCCAAGGGCTTTCTCGCGGAGACGCCCCGCCTGCGGAACGCGGCGATCGATGTGCAGCGGGTGGAGGCCCTGCCAACAGGCTTCCTGGCCGATGTGCCGCATCTGGCCTTCCTGAACCTGCGCGCACACAACCTGACGGTCTGGCCCTCAGACTTCCTGACCCATGCCCCCCGCATCCAGACGCTCGGTTTGGCCATGCCCCAGCTTGAACCGACGCTGACCCCGGACCACCGTCTGTGGGACACCCTGCAGGCCACCGGCCTGCGCGTGAAGGTGACCCGGCCCGATCCGTTCTATTTCCCGGATCCCGATTTCAAGTGGCAGTGCATTCCGTCCACCATCCGGGTCGGTGACATGCTGGAGGTGAAGGGACGCGAATACGACGACAACGGTGACATGCTGTTGCGCGTATCCCACTGGCGGGAACGCGAACTCTTTGTGGATTACTTTAATTACCTGGCCCCCTGTCCGCACCTGATCGATGCCCGCTTCACGGCACCGACGTTCGAGGTCTGCGCCGCCAACAGGGATCCGGAGGAGTGTGTCCCGATCAGTGAACGGTACGGAGATGTCTTGGATGACATGTACGGTTGAGAGGTGACCATGTGTTCACGGTCTGACGACGTGAAGGCATGGCCCACCCGGGACGGGGCAGACCAGGTGCGGGGTGCTTGACGATTGCCGGGTCCCAGGGTCCGCCACCCGGGGAATCCCATCCCCGCGGGCGGGACTCTTATGTTCCCATCCACTTGCAGGAAACGGCCGTTCAGCAACGGTATCGAACGTCAAGCCTTGTTGGACGCAGCGACAGGTTTCGGTTGCCACGGGGCCTTCGTCCCCGTGCCGGCCCGGGTCGGTAGAATGGGGAAGACTGGTCCCCCTGCCCGCCATGAGCAAACATCCCATGCCCCCAGCGCCACGCCATGCCGGACCAAACGGGCCGACGGAAAGATGGCCTTCCGCCCGGAAGGTGCTGACGCTGCTGCTGTGTCTGGGCCTGGGATGGCTGTGGGCCGCCGCCCCGGTCGTTGCCCAGGACCAGGTTCCTCCACCACCCGTGGTTGAAGCCACGGGTCCCTACCGCAACCTGGCGGAGAACCACAACGGCACCTTCCACCTGCGGCGGGAGGAGGGCGTGGTATACGCGACCTTCCAGACCGACCGCTCCCCGGTGCGGTTCCTGGCCCGGGACCAACCGGAGGTGTTGTTCACCGTGCCCGCAGGCTTCCGGCCCGCCGTGGACGTCACCTGGGAGGTCAGCGCCCGGCCCGTGCGGACGGACGGCACGCCCCTTCCCGGCACCGCCGAGCGCCGCGTGTTCCGGATGCGCGTGGACACTGCGGGCCAGGTGCGCTACGTGGACGATGCGGGCGTGGACAGGGCGGGGCATCTCGGGTACGACACGGCCCTGGCCTGGCCCCTGGCCGGCACCAAACCCCGGGTGTGCGACCGCCATCGGTATATCCAGGACGGCATTCTGGCAGCCGTGCAGGTCCTGGAAGATGTCCGGGTGCCCTGCACGCAGGTGGCCTGGAGCCATTTGGCCGGCATTCGGACCCTGTCCCTGGATGTTGACAGCGGGAATTTTGCGCGGCACGACCTGCTGGGCCTGACCAACCTTGCCGCGTTGCAGGTGTCGTCTTCATGGGGCACGTTCCCCACCGACCTGCTGGCCCACACACCTCGCCTGCAAACCCTACGGTTGGAGGGATGGGAAACGACGCTGCCGGGCGACCTGTTCCGATACACCCCGCGGCTGGCCCATCTGACCCTGAAAAACCATCCCGCTCGGCCCCACTGGGACCTGGACCTGTCGGGCGACCTGCTGGTGCACACCCCCCATCTGGAATCCCTGCAGCTGGAGGGCCGGCATCCAGCGGAGCTGGCCCAACAACTGCTGGCCCACACCCCGCGCCTGACCCACCTGACCATGACGCCTTCCACCCCCCTGCCGGAGACATTGCTGGCAAACATGTCCCGGCTCACCCACCTGACGATCGAAGACGGCCTGGAACCCTGTGCGACACCGGACCTGCTGGCACCCGTCCCGGACCTGCGGCACCTCGCGGTGCGCATGACGGCGGAGGACGGGGAGCTGGCCTGCCTGAATCGCGCCCTGCGCCTCCACACGCCGGCCCTGGCCGAGCTGCATCTCGAGCTCCGGGACCTGCCGGCCCTGGAGTCCGGGGTCCTGCCGCCCCTGCCCCGGCTTACCCGTCTGACCCTGGACGCGGGCAGCCAGCAGCCGCCCGCGCAACTGCTGGCCAAGACCCCTGAACTGACCCACCTCGCGCTGCGCCGCGGGACGCCGGGACTGCCGGCCGGCTTCCTGGCGCATACGCCCCGCCTGACTTCGCTGTTCCTGAAAGCAGACCGTCTGAGCCACATGCCGCTCGACCTGCTGGCACCCGTTCCGGAGCTGCGGCAGGTGCGGGTTGACACGGGGGATGCGACCGTCCTGCCGACCTGGTTTCTGGAGCGGGTGACGGAGCTGCGGATGGACACGGAGCGTTCGGCCCTGCCCGAGGATTTCCTGATGCACGCCCCGCGCCTGGAGGTCCTGCACCTGACGGCCCACTCCCTGAGATCGCTCCCGGAGTGGTTCCTGGCCTATACCCCCCGTCTGGAGACCTTCCGTCTGGATGCCGGCCGTGAAGCCAACTTTTCCTCGCTGGCATCGTTCCCGGAGGGGTTCCTGACCCATGCCCCGAGCCTGGTCGAGCTCCGCCTGCGCGTGCCGTTGTTGCAAGCCTTCCCGTCCTCCTTTCTGGGCCATGCCCCCCACCTGGAGACTCTGGAACTGGAAAATGCGTACGATCACCCTTCGTATTACAGGGAAATCCTGCCTGTCATGTCCCTCCCCGCCAACTTCCTGATCCACGCCCCCCGCCTGCGGCATCTTGATCTGGAGCCCCTGGGGCATGTCAAGGCCTTCCCGCCGGGGTTTCTGTCCGGTTCCCCGCAACTCCGGTACCTGAACCTGGACGCCAACGAAACGACGGCCCTGCCGGCCGACTTCCTCAGCCGGCATCCACACCTCGAGACGGTCCGGCTGCGGGCCAACCACGTTCCGGCCCTGCCCCGCGGATTCCTGTCCCAATCCCCCCGCCTGACGGACCTGAAGCTGGATCTGCAGCGGGTGGAGGCCCTGCCCGAGGGCTTTCTCGCGGACACGCCCCGCCTGTGGAACCTGGGGCTTGATGTGCACGGGGTCGCGGCCCTGCCCCGGGGCTTCCTGGCCGATGTGCCAAATCTGGCCCATCTGAACCTGCGCGCACACAACCTGACGGCCTGGCCCGCGGACTTCCTGGCCGATGCACCCCGCCTCCGGTCGCTGGGTTTGGCCATGCCCCTGCTCGAACCGACGCTGACGCCGGAGCACCGCCTGTGGGAGACCCTGCAGGCGACCAGCCTGCGCGTGAAGGTGATCCGGTCCACTGTCCTGGATTCCGACCCCTGCCAGTGGCATGTCAAGCCCGGGGCCATTCTGGAGGTGGAGGGACGCACACGGGACGACCGCGGCCGCAGGCTGTTGCGCGTATCCCCCTGGCAGGAACGGGAACTCTTTTCGCCCTGGCGGTACATGCCCTACTTTGAGCATGAGCACCGCTGTCTGTTCCTGCTTGATGCCCGGTTTGCGGTCCCGACCCTGGAGGTTTGCGCCGCCGACCGGGACCCGAAGGAGTGCATCCCAAAGGGGGAACGGTTGGAGGCGCCCGATCCCGAATGGGGCTACGGTTGAGAGGCGCCCGCGCGTGTCCGGTTCGACCGGGGGCGGCCCACGGCCAAGTCCAAGCGGGTCCGGGCGAGCCACGGCTGGACGACACCCAGGGGGTGTGTTCGGGACATGGTCAACCACAGGGGCGGGGAGCTTGACGATGGCCGAAGTTGGGAGTCTCCATCGCAACACCCCCGCCCTGTACTCGGGGCCCCGGCATTTCCCACCGGCCCGGAGGCTCCGGCAGTCCCGGTTGGGGGGCGCGGGTTGCCCCCCGTCTCCGCATCACGGGTTCCCGCAGGCTTTCAGGAAGCGCGCGAGCAGGTGCGGCCGGTCGGCGGGATCCGTCACCGATACGGCACAACCCCGGTGATCCCGAACCTCGTGCAGGTTGGGCGTGTCGGTTTGGAAATCCACGGGCAGGGCGGTCAGGCGCGGGGTATCCAGGGTCAGATACTCCAGTTCGGGAACTTGGGCCAGCAGGTCCGGCAGCAGTTCCACCAAACCTGAAGGAACCTCCACGTCCTTGACTTCCAGTCCGGGGGGCAGGAAGAACAGGCCTTCCGGATCCACATCCCGCAATACCAGTCGCCGCAATTCGGGTGCGTGGGCCAAAAAGCCCGGCGGCAAACGTAGGCGGGAGCCGGACAGGTCCAGGAATTCTAGGGCCGGGGTATGGAACAGGAGGTCGGCGGGCACCGCGGGGAACCAGACATCGCCCTGCAGGGCGAGTGTCCTCAGGCCGGTCAGGCCGGCCAGGTCGTGGGCCTGCAGCGGAGGCGTTCCCTCAAGCCATGCGCGGAGGGTGGCCGCGGGCTTCAGGTCCAAACTCTTCACGGAAGCCAGATCCGTCCATGTGATCTCAGCACAGGAATCCCGGACGAGTCCCTGGCTGCGCAAGGCCTGCAGCAGGCGGGCCTGCACCCAGGGATGACGCTGGCACAGGTCGGCGCCCGCGGTCCAGGTTATGGTGGTCGCGTGGACCGGGGGCTCGGCCCCGGTCCCGACCGGCTCCCCCACCAGGCGCACCGTCCCCTGCGGCCGCACTTCCAGCGTCCGGGTGTGACAGTCGGCCGTGTCCACCACCACGGACTGGCGCACGGTCCGCGCCGGCCGGAAGCCCGCCGGCACCGTGAACAGGACCGAGGCGGGGAGAACCCCGTGCGCGCCCGTCATGGTCGCCGTCACCAGCGTGCCGTCCCGACGCAGGTCGTACGTCCCCGTCCCTTCGCCTTCTGTCGGAACGTAGGTTCCCCGGACCTCCATCCATCCCGGATCCGCGGTGCGCCACATGGCCGCGGCCACAAAGCCGGCTTGGCGCGGCGGATCCACCTGCGTCACCCGGCCGTCCCGGTGCACCCGAAGTTCCAGGGCGGAACCGCGCGCGGCTTCCGGGTCGTCCCCGACACCGACCGGGACCTGCGCCGTGGCCGGCACCGTCCAGGTCACCGCCTCCACCGGGCGGAAGCCCGCCGGCACCCTGAACAGGTGCGCGGACGGCCCCGCGCCCAACCCGTCCCCAGGACGGAAAGCCAGGGTGGCCGTGACGGTGTCCCCCCGGCGCACCAGGCGGACGGTTCCCGCACCCGCCGCCGGCGTGAACGTCCCCGCCATGAGGAGCGGGTCCCTTTCCTTCGTCATCCAGGTGATAGCGGTGCGGTACCCCGCATACCCCGCCCCGTCGAGGATCGGCGCGCCCAGTTGGTGCACCGTCCCGTCCGGGCGCGCCTCCAGGATCACGGTCACCGCCGGCGCCTCCGGCAAGGGTCGGCCCCGGGCCGTCATCGGCCGGGCCGCCGTCGTCCAGGCCCTCGGCCACGGTGGCCGGTAGCCCTCGGGCAGCCGGAACAGCGGCTGCGGGGGCGCTCCGTAGCCCACCGGGGCGCGGTGTACGGCCAGGGTGGCCGTCACCTGCCGTCCCTCGCGCCGTACACGGTACTGTCCCCCCCAGTGTGCCGCCTGATCGGTGTAGACGCCGGCGACCGGCAGGATGCCCGATTGGTTGAACTGTTCCCGTGCCGGGGGCGTGGGGTCCGTCAATCGGTTGCCGGTCCAATTCAGTTCGCGCACTTGGAGGAGATGCTCCAGTGACATGGGAATGCAACCGGTCAGCAGGTTGTGGCTCAAGCCCAGTGCCCGCAGGCGGCCCAGCTGCCCCAGTTCCGGCGGGATGGTTCCCGTCAACCGGTTGAGGCTCACATCCAGGACTTGCAGCTGGTCCAGTTGGCCCAGGGTTGATGGAATGGATCCCGTCAATCCATTGCTGCGCAAGTCCAGGCTTTGCAGCTGGCCCAACTGCCCCAGTTCCGGCGGGATGGTACCGGTCAACCGGTTGAAGCTCAAATCCAGTTCCTGCAGGTGGGCCAGGTGCCCCAGTTCCGGCGGGATGGACCCCGTCAACTGGTTGTGGCTCAAATCCAGGCTTTGCAGGCGGTCCAGCTGCCCCAGTTCCGGCGGGATGGACCCAACCAGGGGTGTCAACCAGGCATCTTCAATCTTCACCACCCGTCCGGAAGACGGGTCCACGCCCACGCCTTCAAACGACCCGAGCGGACGGTCGCGTTGCCACGTGCGGAGCTCGCCCGTGTTGGCGCCCCGCAGCACGTCCCGGGCGGCCAGCAACACCTCCCGGTCGCAGCCCGGCCCGGACGAGGGCTCGGTTGGGGGACAACGCTGGTCCTTGGCGCCGGTGGGAACAGGAGCCTCCACGACCCGGCCGGTGGCGGCCGGCGGCGCCGCGGGATCCACGGGTACGGCCGTCGGTGACAACACGGTTCCGGTCGGTCGACCGCAGGCCCCACACAGCAGCGCCAGTCCCACGGCGGCCAGCTTCCACTTCCGGCGGTCCATGCCCGGTCCCTCCGATGGTCGATCCGGCGCGGCAGCCCGTCCCGCCATGCCGGTTGATTGTAGCCTCCGGGCACGGGACGCGCGCACCGGTGCCATCGGGGTCCGTGAATAAGCCGCGGGGCTTCCCCCAACATGCCGCCCCGTGCCGTGGCCACCAAGGGACTTCAGGCCTGTGGGATGCCCGCTCCCAGCTTCGCCCGTGTCCTGACGGCGACCTGACGGACAGGTGACGCACCGGGTATGGTCCCCGCCGCTCCCAACCCCCAGAATGGCCCCGTGCCGCCCCCGGCCCGCGGGGGCGGCGCCAACCCATCATCCATCGGGAGGATTCCCATGACCACCCAGCACCCTGAATTCAGCCTCAAGAACACTGCCAAGGGCTTCAATGTGTTCTCCGGTCCCGGCAACAGCTATGACCGGGTTAAGCATGGGGACTCAGCCGTCTACATTCTCCCTCTCGACAAGGATGTCAATAAGGACCCCTGGCATTACGTGTCCACGGTGGGCACCACAAAGACCATCCTAGGAAAGTATGCCACCAAGGCCCTCTGGTACCGGATTCGCGTCACCGGCGGGAGCATCGACAACATCACGGGCTGGATCCGGGCCGCCCATGTGGAGAGCGATGATGACCTGAGCAGTGTGCCCGTCGCCTGGAAGCCGATCCAGCTGAGCCTTGTGAGCCTTGTGAGCCAGTCGACCTTTTTCGACGTGTACTCCGGTCCTGACTTCTGCTATGACCGGATAGGCTCCTTGCTGGCCGAAATCGATGGCGTCTCCTCCCCCACCCTGTACCCCCTTCTGGGGAAGAACGCCGGCAAGTATGCCTGGTATGAAATCCAGTACGATCCCACTCACCCCGACTGCACGGGCTGGATCCCGGCCGAACAGGTGCAGATCTACGATGCGCAGGCCTCCATCAAGCAGGAAGACCTGCCCGTCACCTGGCTGCCCCTGCCTGCCCTGCAACAGCCTGTCATGAAGGAGAACGAAGAGGGAAGGACAACGGGATATTACAAGATCACCAGCCTGTTCAACGATCCCCGGCGCGGTCCGGGGGGATGGGACCCGGACGAACGGCACTTTCACAAACACGAGGGCATCGACTGGGGATGCCCCGAGGACACACCCGTACGCGCCATGATCGATGGTACGGTGGTCGTGGACAGCGTTGTCACAAACAACCCGGATAGCGGATACGGCAATAAAGTCACAATCCGCACCAGCGACCCGGACCGAGGCCTGTTTTTCTCGCTGACCTACGCCCATCTGAAATCGGTGACGAAGACGGAGGGTACATTCGCAAAGGGTGAGATAGTGGGGATGTCCGGCAACACGGGCAACTCTTCGGGCCCCCACCTGCATGTGCACTATGTCGCCGAGGGCAAGTTCAGCACGGTCAATTGGCCAGACTTCTTTTATTACCTCAACTACCAAGACTTCCATGCCGCCCTGGAGAAGGGGCACCCCTACGTTTGGCCCGACATCGCGGCCCTGCAGGCCGAAATCGACGCCGCACCAGCAGCGGCCCAGGACAACCTCGGCAAATGGATCGGTGACTGGGTGGACACTGCCTTGGACGGCACCGCCATCGCGCGCCTGCGGGTCAAGCCCGGTGCCAATGTGTACATGATTCCGGAGACAGATAGGCGGTTCCGATATCCCTCGCGTCCGTTGGCGGGCTATGCGATATCGGGCAAGGACAACCACGTGGAGTGGGATCTGCTCCATTTCCTAGCGGATACCGTTCTTACTCTGGACTGGTGGAGGATCGCGATGACCCGGGAGCCTGGGAAACCCTATTTTCCGGTCTGCTGGGTGCGTCGTGAAGATGCCGAGGTGATCGGAGATCTGCGCAACGCGCCGTTTGCCCCGCCACCAACGGCAGCGTCCTTGCCCCGGTACCTGAAAAAACCTGACAGGGTCAATGTGCGGAGGGCACCGAATACGCACACGGAGGAGAGGGATGAGGACGGCAACATCACCTTGAGGGCTGTCAACAATGCTGTCAACCCCAAGCCGATGATCAATGGTTGGGTGCCCATTGTGGACCTGGCCCGTGACCTCACCACGAGAGACTACCTCTGGTACAAAATTCCGTACGACTCCACAGGCACAGCCACGACATCCAACGCCGTGGGCTGGGTGCGGTCCGATGTCGTGGAAGAACTCTCGGGAAACGATCCGGAGACAGGAGATCGCGCCTTTCCCGGGGATCCCGACACGATCAAACCGAAGGTTCCCCCGTACGGTACACCGCGGGCGGAGACCCCAAAGGGGAAGAGGGTGCCGGCGCTCCCCTACCCGGACGAGGAGTCCCGGGATCCCTATACCCTCACCTATGCCTTCGAGGGTGTTGCGCCCATCACGGGGTGCTCCGAGATGTCGCCCCTCTGGTACCAGCTACAGCTCACGGACACGCGCCGGGGCTGGGTGCTGGCCGACCAGGTGACGGCCCACAATACGGACGGCCTGAATCAGGTCCAGCCGCGGCTGCGCCGACGGCTGGGTAGCCCCGCGGCCATCCCGGTACGCAACGGCCCCGTCGACACCGGGACCGTCCTGGCCGCCATCGGGGCCGCCGACACGGGCTGGCACACGCTGCGGGGGCGCGACGCGGCCTATCCAGGCTGGTGGCGGATCCGCTACGACGGCCCGGTGGCCGGCTGGGTGCGCAGCGATCAGGTCCAGACCCACGGCAGCCTCGCGGGCCTGGCCGCGACCTGGGACCCCGTCCCGCAGCTAAGTCTGCGGCCCACGACCACACTCGGCCTCAATGTGCGCGCCAAACCCGACGCCGCCGCCGACCAGGTCGGTTTCATCAGGGGCGGCTCCGCCGACCGCTACGACATCCTGGGCAAGGATGCGGACACGGCCACCTGGTGGCAGATCCGCTACAGCCCCGCCGTCGTCGGCTGGGTGCACGGGGGCTACGTGCGGACCCACGGCAGCCTCGCGGGCCTGACGGTAACGTCCGTCCCGCAGCTGAGCCTCGGGGCCACCGCCACCAACGGCCTCACGGTGCGCTCGGGGCCCGGCACGACCCACGGCCAGGTCGGGCTCATCGCCGCCGGCTCCGCCGACCGCTATGACATCCTGGGCAAGGACGCGGACACGGCCACCTGGTACCAGATCCGCTTCGACACCGGCGTGGCCGGCTGGGTGGACAGGGATGAGGTCCGGACGCACGGCGACCTGACCGGCCTCGGGGTGACGGCGGTGCCGCAGCTGAGCCTCAAGGCCAGCACCACGGACGGCCTGCGGGTGCGTTCGGGTCCCGGCACGACCCACAGCCAGGTCGCCTCGATCGCGGGCGGCTCCACGACGAAGTACGACATCCTGGGCAAGGATGCGGACACGGCCACCTGGTACCAGATCCGCTTCAGCGGCAGCCTCGACGGCTGGGTGCACGGCGACTACGTCCAATTCCACGGCGATCTGATCGGCCTCGGGGTGACCTGGGTACCGCAGCTGAGCCTCAAGGCCACCGCCGCCAACGGCCTGGCCATCCGTTCGGGCCCCGGCGCCACCCACGACCAAACCGGCTACATCGCCGCCGGCTCCACCGACCGCTACGACATCCTGGGCCAGGACGCGGACACGCCCGCCTGGTACCAGGTCCGCCACCGCGCCTTCGTCGACGGCTGGGTCAAGGCGGACGACGCCGTGGAGACCGACGGCTGCCTCGACCTGTCGCCGCCGCCCGAGGTCGGCTTGGCCGCCACCGCCCAGAGCTGTGCCGTGCGGGATGCGCCGGCCCCGACCGGCACCGTGCGGGCCACGATTACGGACCGCGCCGAGCGCTACCCGGTGCTGGCGAAGGATGCGGCCACGGCCGCCTGGTACGAAGTCCGCTTCAGCGGCAGCATCAGCGGCTGGGTGCAGGCTTCCTGCGTGCAGCTGCACGGGGACGGGCGCAACCTGCCGATCGCCGGGACGCCAACCACCGACAACCGGCCCCGGCTGAGCCTCGCGAGCACGACCACGGCCGGCCTCAACCTGCGCACCGGCCCCGGCGAAGGCCACCGCATCATGCTCACGCTGCCCTTCAACACCACCCGCTACGACATCCTGGGCAAGGATGCGGACACGGCCGGCTGGTACGAAATCCGCTACGGCCAGGGCATCAGCGGCTGGGTGTCCGGACCCCATGTGCAGACGCACGGCAGCATCACGGGCCTGACCGTGACCTGGAACCCCGCCCCGCAGCTGGGCCTCCCGACCGGCGCCGCGTACGGCCTCAACGTGCGCTCCGGCCCCGCCGAGACCCGCGCCAAGATCGGCCTCATCACCGCCGGCTCCACCGTCCGCTACGACATCCTGGGCAAGGATGCGGACGCGGCCGGCTGGTACCAGATCCGCTTCGGCGACACCATCGGCTGGGTCCATGCCGGCTACGTCCAGACCCACGGCGACCTCGACGGCCTCGGCGTGACCTGGGTCCCGCAGCTGAGCCTCAACGCGGCCGCCGCCACCGGCCAGGCCGTGTACTTCGGGCCCGGCTTCGGCCACACGCAGGTCGGCTTCATCGCCGCCGGCTCCACCGTCCGCTACGACATCCTGGGCAAGGATGCGGACGCGGCCGGCTGGTACCAGATCCGCTACGACGCCACCGTCACCGGCTGGGTGCCCGCGTCGCGCGTCCAGACCCACGGCGACCTCGACGGCCTGTCCGCGACCTGGAGGCCGCAGCTGAGCCTGGATGCCGCCCCGTACGGTCTCTACGTGCGCTCCGGACCCGGCCGCGGCCACGACCCGCTGGGGGTCATCGTGGCCGGCTCCACCGACCGCTACGAGATCCTGGGCAAGAACGCCGCCACGGCGACCTGGTACCAACGTCTAATGTGAAATTACACGGTTACGGTGAAGGTCCGGACATCAATCCCGACCTCACGACGGAGCAGGAGCTTGAGGGCATGGCTGGCCATCTTGGCTGCGACATGCGTGCTCAGGCCGCGGAGCGTCCTGCAGGTCAGATGCTCCAGGTGGCGGCCGGTGTTCTGCACCTCGTGGAAGGCGCCTTCGATCCGTTCCCGCAGGCGGTTGAGCCACCGCTGGACCGCGGCGGGCCGGGCCGTGCGCTGGTTGGCGCGTGCGGGGGTCAGGATGTCCAGGCCCCGGATCTCCCGGTAGCCCTGTTGCCAGTCGGCCCCGATAAAGCCCTTGTCCCCGAGGATGCGGGCCTGCCACACCCAGTCCAGCACTTGCTCCCCCGCCACCCGCTCATCCGTGGAGGCCGGCACCAGCTCGTAGGCCGCGGGCACACCCGCCGGCGTGCAGAGCAGGACCAGCTTGTACCCGAAGTACTTCAGATTGCGACTGGCACAGACCCCGTAGTCGGCCGTGGCCGCAAAATCGCTGCGGTCCTTGCGACGCGTGTAGCCGACGACGGGCAGGGGCTTGGTATCCAGCAGGTAGAGGGAGGCGCGGGTGGCCCCCAGAGTCTCGGCCCAGTGCCGACGCAGGGCCTCGACCCAGGGCCACAGCTGCCGGGCCCGACGATTGAACTGGCTCTGGCTGAGCAGGTGCGGAAAGAGGGACCGATGGTTGGCCCGCACAAAGCCCAGGAACTGGGTCTCTCCCGGAAAGGGCAGGAAATCCATGAGCAGCAGGAGCGTGATCACTTCACTGTCGCTGAAGAGGGGCTTGGCCCCGGCCTGGCCCGCCCGCCCACCGGCCGCGTGGGCTTGGTACCAGTCGTCCACCCAGACGTACACCACCGTGGCCAAATCCTCGAATGCTATACTGCGCGCCATGGGGAACCCCCGGAATGTGGTTGTTATGTGCTTTCATTCTGCGCAGGTTCCCCTTTTTGAGTCAACCTTCTCTATTCCACATTAGGCGTGGTACCAGATCCGCTACGGCGCCACCGTCGTCGGCTGGGTGTCCGCGGCCCACGTGCAGACCTACGGCAGCCTGGCCGGCCTTGAGGTGACCTGGGTGCCGCAGCTGAGCCTCAACGAGGCCGCCGCGACCGACCTCGACGTGCATGCCGGCCCCGGTGCCACCCACGACCGGGTGGGCTCGATCGCGGTCGGCTCCACCGACCGCTACGACATCCTGGGCAAGGATGCGGACATGGCCGCCTGGTACGAAATCCGCTTCAGTGCCACCGTCACCGGCTGGGTGGCGGCGGCCCGCGTGCAGACCCACGGCAGCCTCGCGGGCCTCGAGGTAACCTGGAACCCCACCCCGCGGCTGATCCTCAAGGCCGCGACCACGCTCGGCCTCAATGTGCGCTCCGGGCCCGACAGGACCCACAACCGGATCGGCTTCATCAAGGGCGGTTCCACCGTCGAGTACGAGATCCTGGGCAAGAACGCCGCCATCGCCACCTGGTACCGGATCCGCTACCGTCCCACCCTCCCCGGCTGGGTGTCCGCGGACCATGTGCAGGCCCGCGGCGACCTCACGGGCCTGCGGGTGGCCTGGAGTGCCGATCCGCAGCTGAACATCAAGGGCACCAACACGATTGACCTCAACGTGCGCACCGGACCCGACGCCACCCACGACCGCATCGGCCGCATCAAGGTCGGCTCCACCACCCGCTACGACATCCTGGGCAAGGACGCCGCCACCGCCGCCTGGTACCAGATCCGCTTCGGCGCCGGGGTCGACGGCTGGGTGTCCGCGCAGTGGGTCCAGACCCACGGCGATCTCGCCGATCTCCCCGTGACCTGGAACCCCGGTCCCCGGCTGAGCCTCAAGCCCACCACCACCGCCAACCTCAACGTGCGCACCGGGCCCGGCGCCGACCATTCCTGGATCGGCCGCATCAAGGTCGGCTCCACCACCCGCTACGACATCCTGGGCAAGGACGCGGCCACGGCCGCCTGGTACCAGATCCGCTTCGGCGCCGGCGTCGACGGCTGGGTGTCCGCGCAGTGGGTCCAGACCCACGGCGACCTCCGCGGCCTGGCCGCGACCTGGACCCCCCGGCTCAGCCTCCGGGCCGGCACCGACTACAACCTCAGCGTGCGCGCCGGACCCGGCCTCGGCCATGCCTGGATCGGCCGCATCCCCCGCGGCTCGACCACCCGCTACGACATCCTGGGCAAGGACGCGGCCACGGCCGCCTGGTACGAAATCCGCTTCAGTGCCACCGTCACCGGCTGGGTGTCTGCGGACCATGTCCGGACCCACGGCAGCCTCAACGGCCTGGCCGTGGCCTGGACCCCGCAGCTGGCTCTCAAGGCCTCGACCACGGCCGGCCTCAACGTGCGCGCCGAACCCGACGCCACCGCCGCCAAGGTCGGCTTCATCAAGGGCGGCTCCGCCACGAAGTACGACATCCTGGGCAAGGACGCCGCCACCGCCGCCTGGTGGCAGATCCGCTACAGCCCCACCGTCGTCGGCTGGGTGTCGGCGGACCACGTCCAGACCTACGGCCACCTCCACGGCCTGGCCGTGACCTGGACCGCGCCTCCGCAGCTGAGTCTCAAGAGCACCACCACCTACAACCTCAACGTGCGTTCCGGGCCCGGCCGCCATCCCGTAGTCGGCTTCATCCCCGGCGGCTCCGCCACCCGCTACGACCTCCTGGGCAAGGACGCGCCGAACGCAACCTGGTACCGGATCCGCTTCGGCACCACCATCGGCTGGGTCCACGGCGACTACGTCCAGACCCACGGCAGCCTCGCCGACGTGCCCGTGGCCTGGGTTTCCGGTCCGCAGCTGAGCCTCAAGAGCACCACCACCTACAACCTCAACGTGCGTTCCGGGCCCGGCCGCCATCCCGTAGTCGGCTTCATCCCCGGCGGCTCCGCCACCCGCTACGACCTCCTGGCCCGCAATGCGGCCACCCCCACCTGGTACCAAATCCGCTTCAGCGACACCGTCACCGGCTGGGTTCACGGCGACTACGTCCAGACCCACGGCAGCCTCACCGGCCTGCCCGTCCGCTGACACAACCCGGCGCGGCGGGGGCCGGGGATGCCCCTGCCGCCACAAATCCCAACCCAAGGCCGGGGACCCGCACACCAACGGGTCCCCGGCAACACCTCCCCCTTTGCTTCCCCCTGAAGCATCGACTGGTCACCGGACCGGATCCGCCACATGTTCAGGATCCGGGCCAACCCCAAAATGCACTGACACTGGCTGAGGGGCACCGCTCATCGGCCCAACCAGATACAGGTCCACCCGAGCACCAGCCAAGAAGCACGAAACCGGACGGGCGGAAACATCCATGCCCTCTTTTTTTGCCGTTCCAAGCCGCGATACAAGATCCCTGTGGGATGCCTGAACATCGTCAACCCGGCCCAGTTCCGACGATTTCCAACCGGCAACCACACCTTCAAACTTAGCTGCTGGCTCACCCGGTTGGAGACTCAAGCCGAAACACCCATCCCTGGCCATCTGAAACCGCCAGTCCATGTGCTCGGTCCAGACGCATGGACGAAACAAACCATCCATCCCAACAACTGAACCTGGATGCTGCCGTCTGACAGATCTGTTTGGTGGCTTACAGTTCCCGGGACAGGATCTGGCTCAATCAAACATTGGTGCAACCTGTCAGCACACGCATCGCCCCGCAACACGGTTCAAGCATTGATGTTCGGCCCGTTGCCCAGCGCACGGGATTGAAGCCGCAGTCGAATACTGTCGGAGCAGTGTGGTTGGTCGGGCCTTCCCACGCACTCCGGGGTATCAAACCAGACAATACCCGCCGCTAGCGACGATAGGGAATGTTCGAAACTTCCGGGGATTTCAAAACAGCAAGACCAACGTATGCCACAGCTGTTTTCTGTCCGGCATGCCAATACTGATCCTGGCCCAAAGAACTCCCGATCTCGGACACGCATCTTTCCCCGTGCCCCATGGCAGCTACCATGGCTTGACGCACACGAACAGCTCCCGTTTGCCTCATGGGCATGCCGGAAGTTTCACCCGAGTTCACGAAGCTGCAGACGTACTCGGGAATGTCTGACCAGGCTGTTTCCGGCCTCCGACCAGACAAGGGTCGATACCGCGGGCCCCGATCAACTCAGGGTGATACTCCAACCGTGTTCCCGGACCATCGCCTCGAAATGGCCCGCATCGACTTCCAGGCCGAACCCCGGAGTCTCCGGGAGGCGAATCCATCCGTCCTCAACGGTGTAGGGAGTGTGCAGGCCCGGCGTGTCCGCCGCATCCCACTCCACAAAGCCGAAATGTTCAAGGACCGCACCCAGATGGCCGGTCAGGTAGTTGCCGAGCACCCGTCCGTAATGATGCGGGGAGGAGGTTACGCCAATCGGGTCCAGCCGACTGGCAATGTCCAGCCAAGCCATCAGGCCGGGGCTGAAGATGTCGTATTGAACGACATCCACCAGTCCTTGAGCGGCCATGTCCATCAGCGTGGGTGAAGCCTGTCCCTCACCGTCGGCAATCAAGGTATCGATGCCTTCACGCTGCTTCCACTCCTGCAGGTCCTCGTACAGGACGGGATCCTCGTGGAAGGCCTCCTCAATCCAGTGGACGCGGGCATCCGCGGTCTCGCTCAGCACCCGCTTGGCCAGGTTCAGGTTCCAGCCGTTGTTGGCATCAATCATGATGCGGCCATCCGGCCCGGCCACCTCGCGCACGCCCTTGATGATCTTGATGTCCCGGACCGTACCTTCCTCCAAGGGCATGTGCCGGCCACCGCGACCCACCTTGATCTTGAAGTTCACATGGCCCTGCTCCTTCCCAAAGGCCGCTTCCGACTTCAGCAGTTCCACGGCCTCATCGTCGTCGGACAGGTGCAGATCGTCAATGTAGAGCGAGGTGTCGTAGCAGGGAACCGATACTTGCTCGGACAGCGATACCCCGCGCTGGTCCGCCAGCAGGCGAAAGACCGGCTTGCCCGCCAGCCGGGCCGCCAGATCCCAGAGCGGATACTCCATGGGCTGCCACTGGTCCGCGGGCCCAATCCCCTCGACAAAGACATCGCTGAGCGACTTGCCCAGGAGACTGCCCCCGAAGGACCTGGGACAGTCGGACCAACCCAGACCGGTGTGCCCGTCGGCGGTTGTGATCCGCATCAACCGGGCCACTGTTTCCAGACCGTGGACATCCAGCCGCGAGTTGGATCCCGCCGCGCGCGGGCGCGCGGCGGGCAGACCCGCCCATTCCACCTTGACGATTGTTGTGTTAAACATTGAATCTCACTCCATCATCAGTACGCTGCGGGCCACTTCACCGCGCTCCAGGGCCGCAAACGCGTCGTTTACGCCACCGAGTTCGTACTCGCGGGTCACCAACTCATCCAGCATCAGGTGGCCGCTTTTATACAGCGAGACCATGCGGGGGAAGTCCACCTGCGTGCGTGCCGAGCCGTACAGGGAGCCAATCACGGTCTTTTCCTGAATCCACATGCGCGCATCCAATTTCAGTTCCGTGTCCACCGGAGCGTGCCCCACATAGACGGTCACGCCGCGGGCCCGGGTGCACTCCAGAGCTTGGATGAAAGGCTCGGCCGTCAGGCCGATCGCCTCGAACGCATAATGGGCTCCGGCCCCGCCGGTGATGGCACGGATGCGATCCACCGGATCCTCACGCCCGGCGTTGACCACATGGGTAGCGCCGAACTCGCGGGCCATGTCCAGCTTGTTGTCCAGCAGGTCCACGGCGATGATCGGGCTGGCGTTGGACAGGCGGGCGCCCTGAATGCAGTTGAGGCCGACCCCGCCGCAGCCGAAGACCGCAACCGAACTGCCGGGCTCCACGGCCGCCGTGTTGATGACGGCCCCCACGCCGGTCATGACACCGCAGCCGATCAGGGCGGCCGGCCCCATTGGCGTGTCCTTTTCGATGGGCACAATTTGTGTGCGATGCACCGTGGTCCCCGTGGCAAAGGTGCCGATGCCGCTCATCTGGGACATGGTGCGGTCCGAACCGGGGAACACAGGCTCCAGACTGTCGTCGTACTCCGAGGAGCAAACCGCGGGATGGCCGCGCTGGCACATCTCGCAATAGCCGCAGTGGGGCTTCCACGAGAGGATCACCCGGTCGCCGGGCCCCACGTCCGAGATTTCGTCGCCGACCTTTTCGATCACGCCGGCCCCTTCGTGGCCGAGGATCAAGGGGGTCTCGATCTGGGTCCACTCCCCCTTGACAACATGCCAGTCGGAATGGCAAACCCCGCTGGCCAGAATCCGCACTTCAATGCAGTCCGGCTCGAGGGGCGGCTTTTCAAACCCCATTACCTCCAACGGAGTTTGGGGTTGGTGCAGAACAGCGGCCTGGATCATGTTGTTCCTCCAGATGTCCGGCCGCCGTCGGGCGATGGCGGCCTAGCCGTCAAACTCGAAGTCGTCGAAGGTCAGATCCGGACCCAGTTCCGGGTCCGGCTGCGCCACCGGCAATCCGTTGGTGGACTCAATCACCCGGTACCCGTCGGGCAGGCGGGACTGGGCCTTGTAGCGGATCTGGCGCCGAAACGCCAGGGTGGCGACCTCCGCTCCTTCCACAGTGATATTAACAGCATGCAAATAGTACTTCTCGCCCTGGCTGTTGGTGACGCAGAACACGTCCATTTCCCACGCCTCGCTGTACTCCTTGCCGTACTGCTCCGGCGAAATGATCTCCACTGGTCTCGGTTCGCTCATGGCTTCCTGCTGCGTTGTTCGAAGTGCTTGTTCCGATCGGAGCGGGCCGCTACCGCGACTGCCGAAAGGCGGCCCGACCGGCGTAGACGGCGGCATCGCCCAGCTGCTCCTCGATGCGCAGGAGCTGGTTGTACTTGGCGACCCGATCGCTGCGCGCCGGCGCGCCGGTCTTGATCTGGCCCGTGTTGAGCGCCACGACGAGATCGGCAATCGTCGTGTCCTCGGTCTCTCCGGAACGATGGCTGACGACGCTGGTCCAGCCAGCGCGGTGGCTCATTTCAACCGCCTGCACGGCCTCGCTCAAGGTTCCAATCTGGTTGACCTTGCAGAGCAGGGAGTTGCACAGTTTCCGCTCAATGGCCATCCGGATGCGGTCGACATTGGTCACCAAGAGGTCGTCGCCAACCAGCTGAACCTTGTCGCCGGCCGCCTCGTGCAGCAGGGCCCAGCCCTCAAGGTCGTCCTCGGCGAGCCCGTCCTCAATGCTGATGATCGGATAGCGCGCAACCCACTCGCACCAAAGGTCCGCCAGTTCCGCGCTGGAGAGGTCCCGTCCCTCGATCGGCAGACGGTACTGGCCGGACTCCGCGTCGTACAGTTCGGAGGCGGCCGGATCAAGCGCAATCCAGATGTCTTCGCCCTCACGCAGGTTGGCCTTGGCGATCGCCCGGGAAATCAGCTCCAGGGCCCGTTCGTTGCCGCCAAGTGCCGGCGCGAAGCCGCCTTCATCCCCGATATTGGTGGAATACCCCCCTTCCTCCAGGAGCGACCTGAGAGCCCGATAGACGGCCACGCCCCATTCCAGTCCTTGTCGGAAGGAATCGGCTCCGACCGGCATGACCATGAACTCCTGGAAGTCGGTACTGCCCTTGGCATGGGCACCCCCGTTTAGGATGTTCATCATCGGCACCGGCAGCACATGGGCATTCGCGCCGCCCAGGTACTGGTAAAGCGGCAGACCCGCGCTGCTCGCCGCGGCCTTGGCATTCGCCAGACTGATGCCCAGGATGGCATTGGCACCGAAATTTCCCTTGTTGGAGGTGCCGTCAAGATTGCACAGCTGACGGTCCAGTGCCACCTGTTCAAACGCATCCCGTCCTTCAAGAGCAGGCCCCAGAATCGCGTTCACGTTCGTAACAGCCTTGCCAACACCCTTGCCCTCGTACCAGCCTGCGTCGTCGTCCCGCAATTCAACCGCTTCGTGCGCGCCCGTGCTGGCTCCGCTGGGAACCGCAGCCCGGCCCACATGGCCATCCGTCAGTTCAACGTCCACTTCCAGCGTGGGGTTGCCCCGACTGTCGAGAATCTCGCGGGCAACAACGTTGCGAATCTTGCTCATGGCCAGCGGAAGTCTCCGGAGTGGCGGTGATGGGGACCGGGTGCCTGTTCGACAATCCGAGGACCACTCTGCGGCGGCGCAATCCATGGGTCCCAGTCAAAACGACGGCGCGCATTATACCCACGATTGTGGCGGAATCCGCGGGCATGTAGAGGTCGGCACTGTTTCAATCTCGTTGATACGAAATTCATCCGGTGTGGATGGGCCGGTGCCCTGCGTCCTACCGCGTCCGACACCGATTGTTTTGACGACACTCGGCACAGCATGCCCATCGCCGGCTGTGGCCTTGTACCAAAATCAACGAAAGGGGAATAGTGGCGAACAGTTACTGCCCCGCAACCAATGTCAACGAGATTGGTCCGACGCTCTGCGAGACTACAATAACCACATGAACGCAACAACCACAGCACAAGCCGCGGTCCAGCCCACGCACGCATCCGCGCCGCCAGCGTACGATGCCCACGCCTGCGTTGTCGCCCAGGCCGTTGAGGCCGTGGCTGGCGTCGAACGGGTGATCCTGTTCGGCTCGCGTGCGCGCGGCGATCACGGGCCCGAATCCGACATCGATCTACTGGTCGTCGGCGACGTGAAGCTTGGCGACCCCATCTTCAAAGCCTGTCACCGGGCAGCGGATCGCGCCATCAAGAAAGAATATCGACACTCGGTCAACGTAGAGATCGTGCCCTTGACCGCACATCACTTCGACTTCATGCAACACGGCCTCAACGACATCGCGGCCAAGGCTGCGCACGACGGAATCACACCAATGGGCAACAAATACCGGCCGCCGTCGGAACCAACCGAACCAGGCCTGTCCGAACAGAGGCGGCGGGAGTCGATGGAACGGGCCTTTCACGCCCGCAGCGATTTCAGTACCTTGTCGCTTCTGTGCCAAGCCGGCCCGGACGCGCCCGCCTACCACGACCCGCGCGAATGGGACCGGGCCGTGGGCATACACGCCCAGGGTGCGATCGAACACGCGCTCAAGGCGGTGATCGCCGCACACCGTGTCCAATATCCGACACATCACGTTCTGAGCAGACTGCTGGATGCGGCACGCGTCCATGTACCGAATCTCGCCTTGCACTCCGAACTCGACGTGCTGACGGCTTTTGCGGGCGGGTACGTCTATGGCACTCCCGAGCTGAACCTGGATGTTGACCAACTGCTGGACAATACCCGGCAAGACGTGACACGGATATTCGCCATCTGCGAGGCCAAGGCCGACTACGATCCGTGGACGGTGCGGAGGTCGGACTTCAAGCCCGATCGGTAACGAAGGGGATTTATATACCTGACAAACACCAATCCAGTTTGATGGGCAGACTAGGAGTGCAAGCTGCTGTGGCATCTCGTGGCCCGTTGAAACGACTTGGTGCGCAGCCAAGGCCACCCGGGCATCCCTGTACCACCAACCGACCGGAGGGGTAGTTTGGCCGCTTCAAGCCTCGGGCCTGCGGCCTGGCCTGAAGCGGCACCCGTCCCCCGTCCACGAAGAGGTATCACAGATCCGCCTGACCCCAATATCAACGAGATTGAAACAGTGCCGTAGATGTCTGGTTCCGTCCGCAACAACCGGAGTCGGCACCGAAATCGTCGGCCTTGACGGGTGCTACAATCGGCCAGCCAAGCCCTTTCCGGACCCGCTTCCATGCAGCCTGCCACCCGCGAGCCCATCTACCTGGATCACTCCGCCACCACGCCGGTGTGGCCCGAGGTAGTGGATGCCATGCAGGAATTCTTTGCCGACAGCTACGGCAATCCCTCCAGCATCCACGCAGCCGGCCGCAGCGCCTACGCCGGCCTTCAGAAGGCCCGCAGTTCGATCGCCGCACACATCGGGGCCGGACCGTCGGAAATCATCTTTACCGGATGCGGAACCGAAGGCAACAATGCCGCCCTGCGCGGAATCTCGCTGGCCCGCCGCGCAGCCACGGGTGCCAACCGCATCGTATCGACCGCCATCGAGCACCATGCCGTCCTAGAGACGCTGGAGGACCTGGCCGAACTCCACGGCTTCGAACCGGTGCTCCTGCCGGTTGATGGCCAAGGACGGGTCGATCCGTCCGATCTCGAAGAGGCCCTGCAGGAACCCACGGCCTTGGTTTCCTGCATGTATGCCAACAACGAAGTCGGAACCGTGCAGCCGCTGGCAGATCTGGGAGAAATCTGTGAGGCCGCCGACGTGCCTCTGCACACGGACGCGGTGCAGGCCCTGACCAGGGTGCCCGTCTCCGTGGATGCGCTGAAAGTGGCCGCCCTGAGCGTCTCCGCCCACAAGTTCCACGGTCCCAAGGGGGTGGGATTCCTGTATTTGCGCCGCAACACGCCGTTCCGGCCCTACATGACCGGTGGCGGCCACGAGGGCGGACGCCGGGCCGGCACGGAAAATGTTCCACTGATTGTCGGTATGGCCAAGGCGCTTGACCTGTGCATGGCGAACGCCGCGGATGAAGCGACGCGGCTGCAGGAGTTGCGCGATGAACTCATCACCAACCTGCTCGAGGACATCGAAGGGGCGCACCTGACCGGTTCGCGACAGGATCGACTGTCCCACCATGCCTCCTTCGTTTTCGATGGCCTGGAAGCGGAGTCCATCCTGATTGGGTTGGACATGGCGGGGATCATGGCCAGCAGCGGCAGCGCCTGCACCAGCGGCGCCCACCAGCCCAGCCACGTCCTGTCGGCCATGGGCATCGATCCGCCGGCCAGCTACGGGGCCATTCGCTTCAGTATGGGCAGGGACACGTCAAAAGCCGATGTGGAGTACGTTGTTGGGCAAATGCAGCGGATTACCGAACAGCTGCATGCCGTGCAAGCCTTTGCCATCTGACAGCAGGCCCGAAGTCTGGCAGGACCGTCGAACCGGTCCCCGACACATGTCAGCCTCGACATCGCACGGGGCTTGTCTGTGCAGTCCCGACGCCGTTGCACTGCATGTCCATCAGGGATCTGCACATCGCCAAATTCCTTCTGTCTGTGCCGACGAAACCGGGAACCTGGTGGGCTAAAATCCGTTTCCTCCCCTCCACCCAACACCCGGACGTAGACCGTGATCGAACTGCAAGCGGCTATCGAACGAGCCAAGTCCGCCCTCATGGAGACATTCCACAGCGAGGGATTCAGCAATTGCGGTTTGGAGGGCTGGGAAGACAACGATGACTGTTGGATCGTGCTTCTGAGCGCGGAGCACATTCCACCCGAAGGCACCGCGGGCCACACCCTTTCGCTCCTGACCGGAGGCCGACGCGCCTACCGCAAGGTTTCAATCGGAAAGTCGGAAGGGAATGTACAAGCCATTCTGCCTGTTCCCAATCCCTATGCAGCCATCCCGCCAATTCATAATTGACACCGGTCTCCTGGCATTACTGGCCCTGTCGAGGTTTTTCGAAGGAGTCGGGTCACCGCTGAACGAAAGTCTGACCAGCCGTTGAACCACCCGCGCCATGTTCAGGGGCAGTCCGTCGCAGGATGCCCATTATGGCGGGGGTGTTGACCATCCGAAACCGCATGTCCCCGGGTGGGATGCAGGCCATTCCCGCGGCTGCGGACGATGACCAACAACAGAAGAGCGGACTACAGCACATGTCCGTCTCAAGTCCAGCCTCCGGAGCGGCCACAGACAGATGTCCCGGACAGGGTGCTGTGCCCCAGAGGCAGCCACAGTCGGAACCAAGCTTGGTGGTCGCGCCTGAATTCGGCCACCGCGGGCCCTCGTTGTCATTCAACCGACAGTCAGATCAGAGCCAACATCCCGTCGTCGTTCCCGGGACCCAAGGCAGCTCGAGGCTGCATACAACACCCTGGCCCAAAGTGTAGTGTTGGCCCAAACCGGCACATCTGGCAGACCGCACAGCTCCGGTGATGCCTATACGACCTTCCCGCTCCCGGTTGCCGCCCATCTACGGGACCGTTACACCAGTTCAACCAAACCACATCGACAACAGCTGCGCGGGCCGGTGTTGCACCGGCCCGCGGTTGTGAAGAAGCCTGATTGGAAACGGATTGCGTTGCGCGTCGCGTGTTGCCAGCTGCTATTCCTGGTACTCGAAGTCAAGCGGGTTCTGCGCCAGCAGTTCCAGCCAGCCTTCCGCAACCCGATCCAGGGCTTCCTGGGGCGTGGCCTGATCCGATAGGGCCGACGACGCCCCTTCCGCCAGACCGATGAACATCTCAAGCCATTGCGGCACACCCGGTGTGAAGGGACGGCCCCGGGCCAATACCTCGCCGTAATCCGGCATGTAGGGCTTGGCCGCAATGACATCCGGGTCACTGAACACGCTCCTGCGGGCCGGGGTCATGCCAAAGTCGAGCGCTCCTTCCTTGGCGCGTTGCGGATTGCTGAGGGCAGCCATCAACTCAAACGCCGCCTCTTTGCTCTCCGAGGTCTTCATCATCACAATGTTGTGTTGTACGAAGTTGCCGGTGCCGCCTTCCGGGTACGGAGCAATCGCCCAGTTGCCCACAACCTTGGACTTTTCCGGATCGTCAAGGGACGGCAGAATAAATCCAGCCCAGCCCTCATTGACCGCCACGTCCCCGGCCAAAAAGGCGTTGGCCGCATCGGGATTGTCCCAGGCCAGCAATCCTGGTGGTGCGTATTTTTCCCCGTGTTCCTTCAGCAAGGTCAGAGCTGCCACCCCGCTTTCCCCGTTGATAAGAGGTTGCCAGTCCGAGGTCAGCAAGGGATCACCGGACGCCCAAAAACGGGCCAGGAACAGCTTGACCAATTGGGCGGGCACACCGGCAAAGGAAAGCCCGTACATGGACTCATTGGTGTGCGCCGCCAGCAACGCATCGTAGTCGGACCACGTGGTGGGGAAGGTGTCGATCAGATCGGTTCGGTTGAACAGGACGGATACACCGCACGTCACTGGCAGGCCATAGCGGACGCCGGTATTCCCGGCAATCCCTTCGCCATACCGATAGACGGGATCGAAGAAGCCTTCCATGTCGTACCCACTGGCATCCAGGAAGTCATTGATCGGCTCCAATTCGGGCCAAATGGTGTACTGGAACTCGATGTCGTTGCAGAACAAATCGAACTGGGGGGAGCCGGAAGCCAAATCCGCCTGCACCTTGGGCATCAGGGATTCCCAGGGCGCAAACTCAAACTCAACTTGGGCTCCCGTTTCGGCCGAGAAATCTTCCGCCCAAGCACGGAAAGCCGGCTCATAGTCCCCACCAGCCTGGGTCAGCATGCGCAACGTAACGCCATCGTATTTTTCCCCGGTGGCCATGCTGTCCGCGGCCTCAGGTGCAGCTTCAGGTGCCGGTGGCGCTCCCGTCGGACCACAGGCCGCCAGCAGAGAGCCGGCCCCCATAATTCCCACTGCCTTGAGAAAGTCCCTGCGGTTGTATCGATGCGAATGTTTCATGTTGGTGCCTCCCGGCAATTGACGAGTGAGATTTCAAAGCTGGTTCGTCGCCCGGCACTCCAAGCTGGACGGTAACCGAACTGCCTCTTAACCTTAACGGACGCGGATTATCGCCTGTGCTGTCGGGCATCCTCGGCCAGATAGTCAAGCACGACACGACCGTAGGTCTCCGTGTAGCTGGCTATCTGGTAGAACGCAGCCACCTCGGCCACAGGAGCAAAGGCCCGCAGGTCACTGTTGGCAGTGCCGGCAAACGACACGGTGCCCTCACCACGGTACAGGAGTTGGGTGATCACATCCTCGGGGGCGGCTTCCACCAATTGCCTGACGGCTTCGCCCGGTCCGTCCGCACAGGGAATGGACTTCAGCCGGTAACTGGGAAACATCGGTATCAGGTCCGCCATCTGTGCCGGTGCCCCCAGCGCAGTGGTCAGGGTCATGATCTCAACTCCGTCCTGACAGGTGCGGCAGGTCAGTAGATTTTGGTTCTGATCCATGTGTACCTCCGCATATTCCTTGGGTGCCCCCCAACGTTCCCGGCCCGCACAAATGGCCCGTACGTTGTCCAAGTACAGGTGGGAATTGAAGAACACCGGCTGATCCCGGAACAGAGCCTGGATTTGGATACCCGATTCGTGGAAGGGACCGTAGGACGAGGAGAACGGCACGTCAATGCCGAAAGCCACACAGAGACCTGTCGGATGCGGGGTCAAGGGGGCCGGCAAGAACGGCTGCATGCGTGCCGGATCAACCTGAAAGAACACCGTCTGAAAGTGCACATCCCGATATTGCGTGGGCAAGGGCGGGCCATAGGGACGATGAGCGGGCATGCCCGCAGCTGCAACCGTATTCGGGCCGGAATTCTGCATGAGGATTGGGATCTGTTTCAGCAGTGTTTTATGTAAAGATATCGCGTTCGGATGCCTCCGAGTGTCCCCTGCCACGACACGCAGGCCAGTGATTACACTGGATCCACCGCTTCGCAACCGGTTCCAACCTCGACTTTCGGACTGGATTCAGCGGATCCGCGCTACAGGCCCTTTGCATCTGCCGGATGAAGACCCAATTCGGCCCCATACCTCTACGCTACTTGGAGACTGCAATAACCTTGTCGCCCAAATTGGGACCGGACCCAAAGAGATGCCGGAAGCCCATTCCAGCGGGGTTGCCCATTGTGGCACACCACTGAACAGCTATCGTTTGGCAGCCGCCAAGAACCACACCGGCAAGGCCGGTGTAGCTGGCGCACCAAGGCGAGGGACCGACTCGGACGGCAGAGTTCCGTGGCGTGCGGCACATCAACGGCTGCCGCAGGACTGGATGAAAAAGGAGCTGTCAGCCCTCATTTACAATGGGCCCTCAGGATGCTGACCGGTACTTTCGCATGTGCGCAGGGCCCCGGTTCCTGATCCGACAGCCGGGCACTGTGCCAGTCTCTGATCGCCTGGTCCATGTACTTCCCGCAGAGACCAAGGTAGATCGCCGCAGTGCAAAACGAAAGCATATGGCAAACCATCCGCCGCGGCCTGAAGGCGGCACGAAAACCTGTAGGTTCAAGGTGCAACAGGCGATCCGGGGCACCGCGAACAGACAGGCGATGAGGAAAAGCCACGCATGACCAACCGTCTCGCTCCGTCTCACCCCGAGGGTGCGGAGCCGTCGTCCGGCGGCCCGCGCATCCGGGCGGCCTGGCGCGCCCTGGTGGGGCACACCGCCCCGGCCGGCGTGGTGGTACAGGACCATCGGCGCGAACGTCTCATGTCGTGGCTGTTCATTGCCCCGGCCCTGCTGTTTTTGCTTCTGACCTCCGTATATCCCCTGCTCTACAGCCTGCGTCTCAGTTTCTTTTCCTGGAACATGAGCGTGCCCAACAGCCAGCCTGTTTTCGTCGGCCTCCGCAACTACACTCGACTCTTCTCCGATCCCGTCTTCCAGTCCAGCCTGAAAACGACGCTGATCTTTGTCGTGTCCGCCGTCACCCTCGAATTCCTGCTGGGGATGGCGCTGGCCCTGCTGGTGACCTCCCGCATCCGCGTTGTGGGCCTGATTCGAACCCTCCTGCTGGTACCCCTGATGATGACGCCCGTTGTGGCCGGCGTACTGTGGCGGACCCTGTACCATTCCACCTATGGAGCCATCAACTACTTCATCGGCTTGGTTGGCATCCCGCCCCAGACCTGGACCGGAAACCCGGAACAGGCCTTGGCGGCGGTCATCACGGTCGAAATTTGGCAGCAGATGCCCGTGGTCATCTTCATCCTGGCTGCCGGCATCCAGTCCCTGCCCCTTGACTTCCACAAGGCGGCCCGCGTGGACGGCGCCTCGGCCTGGCAGATCTTCCGCGAAATCACTCTGCCCCTGCTCAAGCCGGTCATTCTGGTGGTCCTGCTCCTGCGCATCATGGATGCCTTTCGCATCTTTGACGTTATCTACACGCTGACGTTCGGGGGGCCGGGCCGTGTCACGGAAGTACTTTCCATTCTGATCTACAAGAATGGCCTGCAATTCTTCCAGATTGGCAAGGCCAGTGCCATGTCCTGGCTCTTCCTGCTCTTCATTTTTGTGATCGCGATCTTCTTCATCCGCGAACTGCAGGGGCGCGAACAGGAAGGAGCCGCCTGAATGGCTGCCGTACGCACCTTTGTTTCGCAGCAGCGCCCGGGCAGGCTGCTGCTGTACCTGGTCACGGCCGCAGTCCTGGTGGCTGTGGCGTTTCCGGCCTATTGGCTGGTAACCACGGCCTTCAAATATGAAGTCGACACTATCGTCTCGCCTCCGATCATCCTGCCTCTGCGCGGTACCCTGCGCAATTTCACGGATGTGCTCCGGGTGGAACACATCGGGCAGTTCTTCCTCAACAGTGCCCTTATTGCCCTGGTCAGTACCGGCCTGGGGGTGCTGCTCGGTTCCATGGCGGCCTACGCCCTGTCCAAGGTTTACATGGCCTATCGCATCCGGCAGGTCATCATGATCTGGATCCTGATTGTGCGCATCTTCCCGCCCATCACCACCGCCATTCCGTATTTCGTGATCATTCGCGGCCTGAACCTGTCCGACACCCATGTGGCTCTGATCCTGACCCACACCGCGTTCACGCTGCCCTTCGTCATCTGGCTCATGCTGGGCTTTTTCCAAGACTTGCCCGATGCCATCGACAAGGCGGCCGTCATGGACGGCTGTTCGCTGTGGCAGCGCTTTTGCCAGATCACGTTGCCGCTGGCCCTGCCCGGCATCGCCGTGACCGCGATCTTTACGTTCATCTTCTCCTGGAACGAATTCCTGTACGCCTCGATGCTGACCTCGCGCACGGCCAAGACCCTGCCGGTGGTCATCGCCGGCTACATGTCCGACAAGTTCCTGCGCTGGGGCGAGATGTCGGCCCTGGCGGCCATGATGGTGGTGCCGGTCATGATCTTCGCCGGCCTCACCCAACGGTATCTGGTCCGGGGCCTTACGTTCGGCGCCGTCAAGGAATAGCACATTCGGGATATCGACCATGGCCCAGATCCGTTACCAACATGTCGGCAAGCGCTTCGGAGCCGTACAGGCACTGGAGGACCTGAACCTGGTCGTTGAGGACCGGGAGTTTGTGACGCTGGTGGGGCCCAGTGGCTGTGGCAAATCCACCACCCTGAACCTGACCGCCGGCCTGGAGGATCCCAGTCAGGGCGAGATTTACATCGACGACCAGTTGGTCAATGCGGTGCCGCCGGGCAAGCGGGACATCGCCATGGTGTTCCAGAGCTACGCGCTGTACCCCCACAAGACCGTGCGGGACAACATTGGCTTTGGGCTCAAGGTGCGCAAGATGCCGCGGGCGGAAATCGAGAGCCGCGTGCAGCAGGCAGCACAGTCCCTGGAGATTGACCACCTGCTGGATCGGAAGCCGCGCCAGTTGAGTGGAGGACAGCGGCAGCGGGTCGCGCTGGGGCGGGCGATCACCCGCAACCCCAAGGCATTCCTGCTGGACGAACCGCTCAGCAACCTGGACGCCAAACTGCGCATCCAAATGCGGGCCGAACTGAAACTGCTCTTTGCACGGGTGGAGGGCACAGTGCTCTATGTCACCCATGATCAGGCCGAGGCCATGACGCTCAGTGACCGGGTGGTGGTCATGCACCAGGGGCAGGTGCAGCAGGTAGGGCCCCCGCTGGAGGTATACAACCAGCCACGGAACCTTTTTGTGGCCGGCTTTCTGGGCAGTCCCAACATGAACTTCCTGGATTGCCACCTGCACGTCCAGGACGGGTTGTGGCAGGTTCAGGGAGAAGACATGCCGGAAGGGGCGTTGTCCCTGACCGAAGCCGATCTGGAAACCATGGATCTGCTGGCCCACCGGGACCGGCTCCACGGAGCGGCCATCCTGGGCATCCGGCCGGAAGACATTGTCTTTGGCCCCCGGTCAGAAGCAAATGCAACAGGCTCCCACCTGCCCTGCCAAGTGATTGTGGTGGAACCCATGGGTTCCATGAACATTCTGGTGGTGGCCGTGGGCCGGCAGCGTCTCATGATCAGCACGGGACCCGATCAGGACATTCAGGCCGGGGAGTGGGGCTGGCTGACCTTCAACCGGGCCAAGCTGCACTTTTTCCACAGAGAGACCGAACTCAACCTGCGGACCTGAAGCAACACCTTGTGTGGCTGTCCTCCATTGATTGAAACAGTACCGAACAAGCCAGCGAATGTGTTTTTACCAGCAGAGTAGAGGGCCTATTGTCCATTCCTGGTTCGGACCAAAATCGATCTCAACGTGTCGCATGCCGAGACCGTCCTGGCTCCGTGGTACGAAGGGGGAACGCATCCCGCTAGTGCCTTCCGTCGATGGACGGTACCGCCAGCGGGAAAGCGTTCGATGCGCATCGGGCCGCGCGTCAACCCATGGTAACGGGGAAGGTATGCCATGAGGTTGTGGGTTGCCACTTGCCGGGTTGGTCGGCGGTCATGGACGTTGGGTCCAGGTCTGATCCTGTGCTTGATAGTAGCGGGATGCGCTACCGCCTTGCAGGCTTCCTCCCCCGCTTCCGGCAATGGAACCATGCCGAAGGACAACCCCGTCACCTTCACCACGGGGCCGAATCACTCCTGTGGAGTGCGTACAGACGGCACCCTCATCTGTTGGGGCAATGACGGTTTTGGGAAGGCCACGCCACCGGACGGCGCATTCTTCTCGGTCGAGGTCGGCTTGCTACACACGTGCGGAGTACGCACGGACAGCACCCTCGTCTGCTGGGGCGATAACAAGTATGGGCAGGCCGCACCCCCGGACGGCACTTTTGACACCGTCAGTACCGGGTCTTACCACACTTGCGGCGTGCGGACGGATGGCACCCTCGCCTGTTGGGGTTTGAACGCATATGGGCAGGCTGCCTCCCCGGACGGCACCTTCACCATGGTTGATGCCGGAGAGGGCCACACCTGCGGGATACGGACGGACGGCACCCTCACCTGCTGGGGCGATAACGGGCATGGGCAGGCCGCACCGCCGGACGGTACCTTCACCGCGGTCAGTGCCGGAGACTGGCATTCCTGCGGGGTACGGACGGACAACACCCTTGCCTGCTGGGGTTGGAACGCGCATGGGCAGGCCATCCCACCGGACGGTACCTTCACCGCGGTCAGTGCCGGAGACTGGCATTCCTGCGGGGTACGGACGGACAACACCCTCGCCTGCTGGGGCTATAACGAGTTCGGGCAGGCCACGCCACCGGGCGGCACCTTCACTGCCGTCGGTGCCGGGGGGCAATATACCTGTGGAATGCGCACGGACGGCACCCTCGCCTGCTGGGGTTGGAGCTGGTTGGAGGATGCCGTACCGCCGTACGAGACCTTCACCGCCATCGATGCCAGGAATAAGCACACCTGCGGAGTAGGGACAGATGGTACCCACGCCTGCTGGGCTCCTCATCAGATGCAGTGGACCCGATGGGGCCCAACACTCATCATGGTCAACACGCTCACCATGGTCGATACCACAGGGGACGACAATATCTGCGGGATACGGACAGACGGCACTCTCGCCTGCTGGGGCACCTCACCGCCAGACGGCACCTTCACCATGGTCGATACCGGAGAGGACCACGCCTGCGGTGTACGAACGGACGGCACCCTCGCCTGCTGGGGCGATAACGGGTTTGGACAGGCCGCACCGCCGGACGGTACCTTCACCATGGTCGATACCGGAGAGGGCCACACCTGCGGGATACGGACGGACGGCACCCTCGCCTGCTGGGGCGATAACGAGTTTGGACAGGCCGCACCGCCGGACGGCACCTTCACCATGGTCGATACCGGAGAGGGCCACACCTGCATGTGGACGGACTGGATGGACGACTGCGCTGGAGTATACCGAATGTCCGGTCGCCACACCTGCGGGATACGGACGGACGGCACCCTCGCCTGCTGGGGCGATAACGGGTTTGGGCAAGCCGCACCGCCAGACGGCACTTTCACCATGGTCGATGCCGGGGAGCACCACACCTGCGGGATACGAACGGACGGCACCCTCGCCTGCTGGGGCTGGAACATGCAAGGACAGGCCACACCGCCGGACGGCACCTTTACCATGGTCGATACTGGAAAGGACCATACCTGCGGGATACGGATGGACGGCACCCTTGCCTGCTGGGGTGGCATCTCCGGAAGGTGTTGCGGCTGAACTGATCCAAGGGGCGCTATTGAGAAAAAGGGGTGGCGTGGTGCTTCCCAGCACTGTTCCAATTTTGTTGATGTTGGCCCGCGCCCGGCTTCGTCAGCCGAATTTCCAGTTGGCAGCCGGTGATGTCCATTGCCGGTCACTCGCGGTCTTCAAGCGAGAACCCGGCAGAGCAAAGAACGCTGGCGGTGGATCCAAGCTGGACCTGGCAGTCCATGTACAAGCGGTTCGTGATAATCCGCGGGGGAAGTACGACAGCGAGTTCCAGGCATTCCTGGCATCGCCCGAAGGGACCGTGTACGCGGACCAGGACCTGTCCTGGTTGCGGGATCTGCCCAGTGCCCCCGTCCGACCCGTGCTGAAGGTATTTGGATTCCGGCTACCGGCGTTTCCACAAGGCGCATGCCGAGGCCAAGGCGGAGGGCGGGTTCCTGCCGCGGCGCAAGGCCGACGGCAAGCCGAAGTATTTCCCGCGGCGGAAGAGCCGGCAGGGACGCAAGGCCGACGGCTTCACCATCCCGGACAAGGTAAGGATGGACGGCAACCGGCTGCGCATCCCTCGGATGGGGTGGGGTCCGGCTGGAGCAGGGACACCATGGTCAGTACCTGGGCTGCGCCGCCAAGACCGTGCGGATGCTGAATGAAGGAACGGACCGTCACCCGAAGTGGTACGCAAACGTTGTGTATGAAGTGCCGGTCGCACAGTTGAAACCGACGGCGGATGACGGCGAACTGGGCGTGGACCACAACGTACGCCAGGCCACGGACAGCGACGGCGAGGTCTACGCGCAACCGGACACGTCCAAACTGGACGCCAACATCAAGCGCAAGCAGCGCCGGGCGGCCAAGGCCCGGGAACGCTCCCGGCAGTCCGGGAAGCCGTTGTCCAACCGGGGGCGACGCGTATGCGGCCAGCTGCGGAAACTGCACCGCAGGAAGAGGCGCCGGCGCGAGAACGCCGCCCATCAGCACAGCCGGAAGATGGCGGACACGGCGCACGCCGTGGTGGTCGAGGCCCTGAACATCCAGGCCATGACGCAGAGTGCGAAGGGCACAGCCGAAAAGCCAAGCACGAACGTCAAGGCCAAGTCCGGACTCAACCGGGAGATCCTGGCCTCCGGCTGGGGCCAACTGGAACGCAACCGGGACTACAAGGCCGACCTGGGTGGTGAAGGTGGACCCGGCCTACACATCGCAAACCTGTGCGCGGTGTGGACATGCCGGCAAGGAGCATCGCAAGACCCAGGCAACGTTCAAGTGCACGGCCTGCGGGCACACTGCGAACGCAGACCGCAACGCCGCCGTCAACATTCTGGACAGGGGACGGCCCTTGATCCGACAGGCCCGCGGGGCAGGGGCTTCTGCATGGCGAGGGGCGTTCCCGTCCGAGACCCCGACGACCCGTGAACAAGGCCGGCGGGGTCTGCCCCCGCCTGTACGGTCGGGATCTGACGGCCCGAACCGCGTATCGAATGTCAACTATTCGATATGAGCCCCTTTGTTATGGGCGCGTATCCCGCCGATACCAAATCTCAAGCACCAACCCAACAGGCAAGCAACTCGTCCGTCTTTTCGCCGCAGGGTTGAAAGATTCCGTCAGCACCGGCGGCAAAGGTTCCGTCCGGCGGCGTGGCCTGACCATATTCGTTATTGCCCCAGCAGGTAAGGGTGCCGTCCGTCCGCACGCCGCAAGTGTGGGCATCTCCGGCACTGACGGTGGCGAAGGTTCCGTCCGGCGACGTGGCCTGACCAGAGAAGTCGCTACCCCAACAAGCGAGGGTGCCGTCCATCCGCACCGCACAGGTGTGATAGGCCCCGACACCAACGACTGCGAAGGTTCCGTCCGGTGGCGTGGTCTGACCAGACTCGTTATCGCCCCAACAGGCGAGGGTGTCATCCGTTCTCACCCCACAGGTGTGGCGTGTACCGGCCCTGACGTGGGTGAAGGTTCCGTCGGGCGGCGAGGCCCGACCATACTCGTGATCGCCCCAGCAAACGAGGGTGCCATCCGTTCGTACACCGCAGGTATGCCAGAACCCGGCACCAACGGCCGCGAAGGTTCCGCCCGGCGGTGAGACTTGTCCAGCCTTGCCCCAGCAGGCAAGGGTGCCGTCCATCCGCACACCACAAGTGTGATCGTATCCGACACTGACGCCGGCGAAGGTTCCGCCCGGCGGCGTGGCTTGCCCATACGCGTTCCGGCCCCAGCAGGCGAGAGTGCCATCCATCCGCACACCACAGGTGTGATAGTACCCGGCACTGACGGCGGTGAAGGTGCCGCCCGGCGGCGTGGCCCGACCATACTCGTCATCACCCCGGCAGACAAGAGTGCCATCCATCCGCACTGCACAGGTGTGGCGGAACCCGGCACTGACGGCGGCGAAGGTGCCGCCCGGCGGTGTGGCCTGATCATGCTCGTTATAGCCCCAACAGGCTGGGGTCCCGTCCGTTCGCACCCCACAGGTGTGGGATCCCCCGGCATTGACGGTGGCGAAGGTACCGCCCGGCGGCGTGGCCTGTCCATATCGGTTATCACCCCAGCAGGCGAGAGTGCCGTCCACCCGCACGCCACAGGTATGCCAATATTCAGCACTGATGGCGTCAAAGGTTCCCTCCGGCGGGGTGGCCCGCCCATAGAAGTCATCACCCCAACAGGCGAGGGTGCCGTCCGGCCGCATCCCGCAGGTGTGATGGGCACCGGCACTGACAGCGGTGAAGTCTTCGCTCGGTGGCGTGGCCTGCCCAAACGCGTCATCACCCCAGCAGGCGAGGGTCCCGTCTGTCCGCACCCCACAGGTGTGGGATCCCCCGGTACTGAAGGTGACGAAGGTTCCCGCCGGCGGCGTAGCCTGCCCAAATTCGTTCCAGCCCCAGCAAGCAAGAGCACCGTCCATCCGCATCCCGCAGGTGTGGGTCCCTCCGGCACTGACGGCGGCGAAGGTTCCCGCCGGCGGCGTAGCCTGTCCAAATTCGTTCCAGCCCCAGCAGGCAAGAGTACCGTCCGACTGTACCCCACAGGTGTGATAGGCACCGGCACTGACGGCGGTGAAGGTTCCCTCCGGCGGGGTGGCCTGCCCATACTGGTCATCACCCCAACAGGTGAGGATGCCATTTGTTCGCACACGGCAGGAATGCCAGTATCCGGCGCTGACGGCGGTGATTGCTCCATCCAGCAGCGCGCCCTTCCCATACTCGTCATCGCCCTGGCAGGCCAGGATACGGTCCGCCTGCACGCCGCAGGTGTGGGCTGACGCGGTGTCGACGGCGGAACTGACCCGTTCCACCAAATGGTCCTCCAAGGCGTGTCTCGGGATTTCCGGGACTGCATCCCACAGGCGGGCAGTGTGGTTGTCACTGCCCCAAGCGTAAACTTGCCTGGCCGAGTTGAATGCCATGCTCGCCATGGTTCCCTTGTGGCCTGCGAAAGGGAACCTGCCTTCACGGGTGTAGTCATCCGACAAGCCGATTTCCATATTGTCTCCAACCACCAAGCGAGCGTCTTCCGATGAAGACTGCCCGGAGGCAACCAGACCTCGATCCGGACGAGCCGGGACCCCGTCCGGCATGGCCCCGGCCCAATTAGGCGATGCCGGGACAAGAAGCAGACACAGGCCCACAGCCAGTGCCCTGGTCAGGCTCTTCACGGACAACCTCCTCAACCGGAAACCGGTTGGTACAGAGACCTCCAGCCACCGAAGCGCCAAGTCTCTCGATGCCAATGGCGTTGACACCTTGGGCATTGTTTCAAATTTGTTGGCGGGGTCCAAGTCCGGCCTACCTTGTGGTCCACCGGTCTGGAGACCGTCAGCCGCGTCCATTGCACGTACAGCACCGACGGAGTGGCTGATTCTGTCTCCGTCGGTCCACGATGCGGTGGGGCAACTGATAGTACAGGGCAAAATCAGGTTCGGCCTGCCGCCCCGGCACCCGCAGACCGGTGCATGCCGTGCGCCGGTTGGGAGCCAGTACGGTGCCGATCAGCAGTGGCCGGGGCCATCGGGGTATGCTGACAGGACCTGATTGTGTCCTCATCAGGTACCCCCATGTCCGTACACACACCGCCGCCCTCACCGGAAGCCATCGCGTCGGGCACCCTGGCCACCTGGTCCAACCATCCGGGAGAGATGGCGCAGTGCTTGCAGGCGGTGTTCCCCTTTCGGAAGACGCACCGACGGGCCGTGGGCCACGGCGAAGGCTTGTTCAACACGGTGCCGCGCAAGAACAGCTGGCAGTTGACCAAGGTCCGCGGCGAAGCCAACCCCTACGGCTTCCAGCACCCGCCGGATCGTTCCACCTGGTCGTCGGATGCGGTCCGGGATGCCTTCCAAGCCCATAGGGTAATACCGCTGCTGCTCTGTATGTGCCTGGGGTGGTTGTGGGGTGCTGTCCCGGTTGTCGCCCAGGACGAAGCCCCCTCGCCTGCAGCCGAAGTTTCGGGCCCCTACCGCAACCTGACGGAACATCACGCCGGCACCTTCCACTTGAAGCGGGAAGGGGACGCAGTGTACGCGACGTTCCGCACGGAACGTTCGCCGGTGCAGCACTTTGCCCGGCAACAGCCAGAGGTGCTGTTCACCGTGCCCGAAGGTTTCCGGCCCACCATGGCCGTCACCTGGGAGGTCAGCGCCGAGACGGTGCAGGCGGATGGCACGCCCCATCCCGACCGGTCCGACCACCGGGTGTTTCGGATGCATGTGGACCCGGAGGGCCGAGTGCGCTACGTGGACGATCCAGGCGTGGACGGAGTGGGCTATCTCCGGTATCACACGATGTTGGCCTGGCCGCTGGCCGGCACCGAACCCCGGCTGTGCGAACGCCATCGAAAGATTAGGGAAGGCATCCTGGCAGCCGTGCAGATCCTGGAGGACGCCACGCTGCCCTGTTCGCTGGTGGACTGGAGCCATCTGGCCCGCATTCAGACCCTCTCCCTTTCCCTACCCGTTCCCCTTGATGCGGATGCTGAGCGGCATGCCCTGTTGGGCCTGACCAACCTAGCCACGTTGCAGTTGCAGTCATGGTCGGAATCCGGATGGCCAGTGGCCAAAGACACCTTTCTCACCCAGCTGCTGGTCCACACTCCCAGGTTGAAGACACTGAGCGTCAAGGGCCCCGGTTTGAGCGTGTCGGCCGATTTGCTTCGATTCATCCCCGAATTGGAAGCCTTGCATCTGGACCTCGGAGGCTGGGGGGCGGAGTTGGTCCCACTGCTGGACCATGTACCCCGCTTGACGCAATTGACTGTCAAGGACGGTCTGGCACCCTGTGCCTCGCCAAACCTGCTGGCAGCAGTCCCGCGTCTGACGCGCCTGACGCGCTTGGCCGTGCGCATGGTCGCGGATACCGAAGCGCTCGCCTGCCTGCGTACTACCTTGGACCAACTGGCTTTAGACCTGAAGGAACTGGAAGTTGAACTTCTGACATTACGGGACTTGAACGTCGAGATCTTGCCAAGCCTGCCTCAACTCACCCATCTGACCCTGGATGTGAAAGGCATGGTCACCCTACCTCAACAGCTGCTGGTCAAGACCCCCGAGTTGACCCACCTCACATTGCGTGACGACACCTATGACGGACGACCAGAGGCGACCTTTGCGCTCCCCACTGGTTTCTTCGCCCACACACCCCACCTGACTTCCCTTTCCTTGAACATAACTCGCCTTATCGATTTGTCCCCCGACTTGCTGAAACCTATTCCGGAACTCCGGCGGATGCAGATCGACACACAGGACTCGGCCTCCCTGACAGCCTTGTTCATGGAGCAGGTGACGGAGTTGCGTGTGGACACGGGGTTTCTGGATCTGCCAGAAGATTTCCCAACGCGCTTGCCGCACTTGAAAGTCCTGCATCTTGATGTCCAAAACCTGGCTTTGCCGGAAAACTTCCTGACCCATGCGGAACGCCTGGAAGTCCTGCACCTGAATGCCCAAACCAGGAAGTCCTTGCCTGCTAACTTCCTAACCTACGCGCCGCGTCTGACCGATCTTTACCTGCGCATGCCTTTGCTACCGGCCTTGCCGCCAACGTTTCTGGTCCATGCACCACTCTTGGAGACCATGGAACTCGAAGCCGGCCACGGTATCGTCGGAAACTTTGCCAAATGCAATCAACATCCTCCTGGGCCGAGGCATTTCCCGGAGCATTTCCTGTCCCATGCACCGCGTCTGGTCGAACTCCATCTGCGTGTGCCGATGCTGCAAGCCTTGCCCCCCTCCTTTCTGGGCCATGCGCCGCTTCTGGAAACAATGGCACTGGAATACGACAGCGGCTACTGTTTCGACTATGGAGATTTGCTAAAGGTAGTAATGCCGCTCAGGTCCCTCCCCACGAATTTTCTGACGCATACCCCCAACCTTCGGCATCTCAACCTGCAAACAGGTTATGTCACAGAATTTCCTCCGGATTTTCTGTCCCACGCCCCCTTCCTCCGCCATCTGGTCCTGGATGCCAACGGCATGTCCGCCCTCCCGGCCAACTTTCTCACCCGGCATCCCCGGCTGGAGACGGTCCGACTCCTAGCCAACGGCATTCCCTCACTGCCCCGCAGATTTCTGTCCCAATCTCCCAACCTGGTTTCGATAACGTTGGACCTGCGGCAGGTGGAAACATTGCCCGAACACTTTCTCGCAAACACCCCTCGCCTCCACGAGGTGGAGATCGACGTGCATCAGGTCCAGACGCTCCCGCCAGGCTTTCTCGCGCACGCACCCCATCTGCGATTCTTGAATCTGCGCACACACAACCTGACGACTTGGCCCCCGGACCTGCTGGCCCATGCGCCCCGCATCCGGACCCTTGGATTGGCCATGCCCCTACTCGCACCGACGCTGACACCGGACCACCGCCTGTGGCCAACCCTTCAGAACACCAGTTCGCGCGTGAAGGTGTCTCGGCCCGATCCGTTTTATTTCAAGGATCCCGAAATCGCATGGCCGTGCACGGGACCGAGCGTTCGGCCTGGAAGCATTCTGGAAGTTGAGGGACGCGAACAGGGCGACAACGGACGCCCCCTGTTGCGCGTCCGCAATTGGCAAGACCACGAGTTCTTTGCATTCGACCTGCGGCGCGTGTGCCCGTTCCTGATCGATGCCCGGTTTACGACACCGACCTTGGAGGTCTGTGAAGCCTTTCGCGAACCGGAGGCATGTGAACCAATCCGAAATCGCTACACCACCCTTTCGGGCGACGACGGTAAAGGATAGCTGCGGTTTCGTTTCCGGCTACGCGATCGCCCCCTGGCCCCGGGGCTCTGACAGCAACTGCATAAATTCAAGTTCCCAGCATGGTCTGGGAATGTATCCGCTAAGGTGTCTGGTCTCTCATCACTGCGTTGAGGAGAGGCAACAACGCATGCATGGCGGCGACCACAGCGACCTTTTGGGGTTTGCCCCGGACAACCAGGCGCGTGTAGAAGGTCCGGATGGCGGTGATCCTGGCCATGTATAGAACCCTCTGCGACCAGGACCTTGTAGGGCCCCTGTCGCAGAGGGAACACACAGGCATGGTGGACAGCACGACGGAGACCAGCCTATCGGCAGGCACACTCCCGCAAGTCGTCTTCCACAAGTGACAGGATCCAACCAACACGAAGTCTTCAGGGATGTTTTGTCTCGCCGAATCCCTATTGAGAAGCATTCACCCAATCACTATCTCAGGACCAAGTACTGCTACAGGAACCCTGACATGCCAACAGCGACATCTCCACACTGTCAACTCTGGTCCATCCCGTCCGCATCCACCTCATCCTCCGCCGTAATACCTGCCATCAATGCCTTTGAGTTCCCGATCGTTCACGGTCCAGATGGCGGACTTGGGCAACCAGCCAGCAACGGTACAAAGTTGATTGGAGTGAGGCGGTGGTTCTACGCGGAGCCAGGCGTTGGGACCCTCACCATGGCGTGCTGTGACCCTCAACTCGCGTCCCCATCTGACATAACCGATTATCTTTCCTTGCCGGTTGGGTCTGTCGTATAGTGGATGGCCCTGCAATGGATCGTCGCGTGGATAGCCCTGGAACATGCCGGGACGGGGAGCGGTACTGGCCAAGACTTTCCTAATTGCCCCCCAATCTGTCTCACCCTGTAATTCCCGCATGCCGGCGGGGGGCGCAATCTGGATGTGAATCCGAGCTTCCTTGCTTAGGTCAGGCGACAATGTGATCGTGGTATCGATCCCCGTACGGACTTCCCACTCCAGATAATTGAGCGAACACCATCCGTTCACAATGTCGTAGCGGATGCCACCAGGATCGTCCGGGAAACTCAACTGGGCGGTGTGCCGGGCAGTGACGATCACGGAGCTGCCGATGCCGTGGTCCCGGATGTGGTTCCACACGGTGTCTGGAATCAGGGTCCCACGTTCGTCCATGAGCAAGTAGGGCAACTCCAAGTGCTGAAGGCTGGGGGTTTGGGCCAGGAAATCCGTGGGGAACATCCTGAATGTATCGACTGGTGCCAAACCACCACTGGGTACCAACACAGTGAAATGGGTGAGCCGAGGGGCATGATAAAGAAAGTCGAGCGGCAACTTCTGCAAATGCCAGAATTGTGATTCAAAACGCTGCAGACGGGGGGCATGCGCCAGAAAACCGGGTGGCAACGCCTCTAAGGACCTAGAGTGAACGAGCAGATGGGTGAGGCGGGGAACATTAGCCAGAAATCCAGGCGGTAACGACGGAACCTTCAATTCCAACCTTAGGTGGGTCACGGAGGGGAGTGACGAAAGTGGCGCGTCCCACCAGGCGGTGTCCAGATAGACGAGCCGGGGAACGCTGGCAACGAAGTCGGCGGACCAGGGTGTAGCTCCGACCAAGTGGGTAAGGTTGGGTACCGGGGTCAGGAAACCCGGTGGCAACGGGCCTCCCGAGCCCAATCGCAGATGGGTGAGGTTTCGCACAGGGGCCAGAAAATCCACCGGTAGCGAATTCCCCGTGCACAGACGCAGGAAGGTTAAATGAGGAACCGGTACCAGGAACTGTGCCGACAGCGGTGTGGTGGAGGAACTGCATACCAGGGTCAGGTCGGTTAGGTGGGGCACTGGAACCAATAAATCCGCATCGTGAACCAACCCCCCGTGATTAGACCACAAATTCAGCTTGGTCAGCCGGGGAGTGTGGCCGAGGAAATCAGGGGGTAGCCGGTGCAACGTCCGGCTCTCAAGCTCCAGGTGGGTCAGGTTGGGGACCGGCTCCAGAAAACGTGGCGGAAGCGTGTCCGGAAACGTCCCCGGAGGCATCTCATCCCAAGGAAGAACCTCTGACGCCAGAATCAGGTGGGTCAGCCTGGGCAAGGGAGGCAGGAAGCCTGGGGGCAACCCGGTAGGCTCCATCCCCCGTATCTCCAAGTGCGTAAGCTGGGAAGAGTTGTCGAGGAAGCCGGAGGGCAACCTGTTCAGTTCAACCGACCCCTCGGGGTCCAGGTCCACCTCCTGTGTCAGGCGCAGACGCGTGAGGGCAGGGACCGGAGCCAGGAATTCGGACGGCAGCTCCAGATGGGATTTGATGTGGATGTCCAAATGGGTCAGTCGGGACACGTGGGTCAGGAAATCCGCCGGTGGTGTCTTACTTGCCACAACAAAGTCCAAGTGGGTCAACTTGGGCACCGGAGCCAGGAAATCAGATTCTTCTCCCCCATATGCAAATCGCAACGAGACGAGACGGGGGACATGGACCAACAGTGAGGACGGCAACGGCTGGTCGGAATAGTTGACGTTGACCAGATGGAGGTGGGTCAGTTGGGGGACATGGGCCAACATTGTGGACGGCAACGGCTGGTTGGAATAGGTGCCATTGACCAAGTGAAGGCGGGTCAGTTGGGGAACGGGAGCCAGGAATTCGGACGGCAGCAACTGAAACGTCATCTTGTTCAAGTACAGATGAGTCAGATTGGACACCGGGACTAGAAAGTCGGTTGGCAGCTCCAGCCGATGGACCTTGTCGGTCTTCCAAATCTCAGCGGTAGGACCTTCGTTGCGCAACTCCAAGTAGGTCAGTTGGGGAACGGGAGCCAGGAAGTTGGATGGCAACAGCGTCGCATTCATCCCCTGCAGGTTCAATTGGGAAAGGTGGGGTACCGGAGCCAGGAAATCGGTGGGCAGCTCAAATACACGAGGCCTCGACACCGTCATCACGGTCAGATGGGTCAATCGGGGTACCGGAACCAGGAAATCGGTGGGCAACTTTGTTATGTCGGAGCCGGACAGGTTCAGGGTCAGATGGGTCAACCGGGATACCGGAGTCAGGAAATCGGCTTTTACCTCGGCAGGCCCACCGAAATTCACCTCCAGGCGGGTCAGCTGGGGCACCGGAGCCAGCAAGTCGGACGACAGCGTCAGACCCTCAATGTGGATGGCCAGTGCCTCCAGACCGGTCAGCCCCACCAGATCCCGTGCGGACATGACGGGTACGGGCACGGGCAATCCCAGAAGGTCGTATCCGGAGGGGGTCTCCTTTGACGAAAAGGGGTACGGAAACCTTGAGCCCATTGGCAAACGGAATATCGGTGGTCCTGCCAGCTGATCCAACAAATTCCTGGCGGCTACTTCGTCACCCGACAACGTCGTACCCAACTCGCGGATCCCGGCCAGCTGGGTCCAGGTTACTTCCTCACAGGCTGGCATCTCACCCCCGGCCGGGGTCAGGGCATTCAGAATCGCCCCGCGCATGCCGACACTGCGGGTGCAAACCTGTGGACTGTCGCTGACTGAACTTGGAAGTTGCGCACCAGCTGCAACGGATGCCGGTCCCGGGACTCCTCCAAGCAGGCACAAGCCCAGGAGCCACACACAGTAGAGCCACGCCTTGGCTGGATGCTTTGCCACGTCAATCCTCCCAAACCGATTCGCGGTCGCTTCGTCGGTTCATTGTGCCGGATTCCGATGCTGACATAGAGCTGACGCGAACGTAACGCCGAGGCTATGGCGTGATTGACCCGCAAGGACCAGGATACGGACCATCACATTGGCTTTGTCTCCAAGGAGGGACCACCATGGGACACAATTTAGCACCCGGCGACCTGGCGCTGCCTTTCGCCTCAGGCGAGAACTGGACCATCTCCCAGGGTTTCGACAACAAACTCACTTGGTACGACAAAAAGCTCAAAAAAGATGTGCCCGTCTATGATGCAGGCGGTCATGAAGGCATCGACTGGAGTTGCTGCTCAGGCACTCCCATCCATGCCATGGCCTCAGGACGTGTGAGCAGATTGGTTTCAGGAGAAACGGCTGGTAGTGTAGACGTTCCAGTCAGCAAGGCCTACGGCAACCAAGTGCGCGTCCTAACCGGAACCGGTACTACCGGCTTCGAGCTCACCTACGCCCATTTGGCAGATATCTATGTGTGTCTCGGACAGGAGGTGGTACAGGGCCAACTGTTGGGGCTGTCCGGCTACACAGGCCGTGGCGACAGACGACACCTACACGTGCATCTGACACCGTTCGGGAAGGTTACGCCAACAGCCAAAAATCCGCACGGTATGTCAGAAGAGACCTTCCTTGAGGGTGAGGAAGATCCAGTTTCTCAGGCCGAAAAAGAAAAAGGAGCTGAAGGAATACAACATAAACAGCCGTTGCGCATGATTTTGGGGACGGTGGATTTCAAAACGTTGCTACCGGAGGTACGGCCTCCTGCATTACCGGAACTCTGCCCCACAGCCACGGCGGTGAAGTCAGTCACATTGAAAGCAACTCCACATTCTGAAGCTGACGATCAAACGGCATCGACAGTCATTGGCACCGAGTATGACGTGATCGGCAAGGACGCGTCCCCGAATCCACAGTGGTGGCAGATCGTGGTACCCAATGGCGCTGTGGGTTGGGTTCCGAACGACTCGGGGACCACGGTCACGCACCCGGACCGAGTGTGGGTGACCAATCCACCTGCCGGTCAAGTAGGGGATCAGGAGCGGCAAGCCAGCGTTCTGGATGTGGAACTGCAAATCGATATTAACGATTACCGAAATTATGCCAATGTACGCAGCACTCCAACAACCAAAGAAAAGAATATATTAGGCCAACTCTGGGATGAGAACTGGCGAGCCGTGACCCATTGGGCCTGCAACCACGAGGACAAGTACATTTGGTTCCAAATCACAGTGGAGGCCGGTGCACTAAAAAATCCGGTCAACTCAAAATCGATCACGGGATGGGTGCGACAAAGTGTGGCGAAAACCCAATACCCACCTCCGAAAGTAAGCGCTGACACCACTATTCAGGTGCGGGCTTGGCCCAACCTGGAGGAACCGAGCCAGGCGAATCTGATTGTAGACCGGCGTTATGTCATTATCGGCAAGTCGGCTGCCGCTCCTGTGTGGTATCAGATCCGCCTCAGCCCCTCGCTAACCGGCTGGGTACACGGCGGCGATGTGCAGATCCACGGCGACCAGAACGACGTACCGGTCATGTGGCCACCCTGGGCGCGCATCGTGCCTGAGGCGGACGTATCTGCGCATGCGGGACCTTCGGCAACGTATGAAGTAGTGAAATCCCTGTCCAGAAGTGACTCAGGCAGGCGGGAGGTGTTGGGAAGGTACACAGCCAGTCCCACCTGGTGGTTGGTGAGCCTGGACGATGGAAGTCGCGGCTGGGTGCACGAGGACGGTGTGCAAATTGTGGGTGACGTCAGCGGGGTGCCTGTCATGTGGCCACCCCAACTGAGTCTCAAAGTCACCGCCACAGACGGCCTCAACGTCCGCTTAGGTCCCGGCACCAGCCACAACATCGTGGCCTCGATTGCCGGTGGTTCCACCGACCGCTACAGCATTCTGGGCAAGGACGCGACCACAGCCACCTGGTACAGGATCCAGTTCAGCGAGACGGTCTCTGGCTGGGTGCATGCCGACTATGTCCGGACCCACGGAGAATTGGGCCACCTGCCTGTCGTTGGCACGGTACCAACGGGTATACGCAACCTCACTGTAGCGGTGAACGGCTCCACATCGCTGCACATCGACTGGCAGACACCAACTGGAACTGGTGATGCCGCCCACTATGACGTGCAGTACAGGGTACAGGGTGCTGCGGCTTGGATCTCCCACACCCATGTCGGTACGGTTACGGCGGCCATTCTGTCGGGCCTCACACCGGGCTCTGCCTATCAGGTGCAGGTGCGGGCCACAAACGCGGCGGGCTCGGGCCCCTGGGCTTCAGTCCAAGCCTCTACCGACGCAGCCAGACCGCAGTTGAGTCTCCTGGCCACCACCACGGATGGCCTCAACGTCCGCTCCGGGCCCAGCACTGGCCATTTGATCGTGGCCTCGATCGCCGGCGGCTCTACAACCCGCTACGACATTCTGGGCAAGGATGCGGCCACGGCCACCTGGTACCAGATCCGATTCAGTCCCACGCTCATCGGCTGGGTGCACAGTGGCTACGTCCAAACAGATGGCGACCTCTCAGGACTTACCGTAACCTGGGACCCGCCCCGATTGAGCCTCTTGGCCACCACCACGGACGGCCTCAACGTGCGTTCGGGACCGGACAGAGATCGCAACATTGTGGCCTCGATCGCCGGCGGCTCTACAACCCGCTACGACATTCTGGGCAAGGATGCGGCCACGGCTACCTGGTACCAGATCCGGTTCAGCAGCACCGTGACCGGCTGGGTATCTGCCAGCTACATCCAAACCCACGGCGACCTCTCAGGCCTGACTGTGACCTGGAACCCAACCTCGCAACTCAGCCTCAAAGCCACGACCACGCTGAACCTCAATGTCCGTTCGGGACCGGGTACATCCCACAACATCGTGGGCAGCATCACCGGTGGTTCCACCACCCGCTACAACATCCTGGGCAAGGACGCCGCCAACCCCACCTGGTACCAGATCCAGTTCAGCAGCAGTGTGACCGGCTGGGTATCTGCCAGCTACATCCAGACCCACGGCGATCTATCAAGGGTCACCGTGACCTGGAACCCACCCCAACTGAGTCTCAAAGCCACCACCACGGACGGGCTGAATGTCCGCTCCACACCCAGCACCGGCAACGCCAGGGTTGGCTTCATCCAGGGAGGCACTACCGCGCGTTACGCCATCCTAGGCAAGGATGCCTCCACAGCCACCTGGTACCAGATCCAGTTCAGCTATACCGTTATCGGCTGGGTGCATGCCAACTATATCCAGACCCACGGCAACCTCTCAGGTCTCAACGTGACCTGGAATCCCCCACAGCTGGGCCTCAAGGGCACCACCACGGCCAACCTGAACGTCCGTTCAGGACCGGGCACTACCCACAGCATCGTGGGCAGCATCACCGGTGGTTCCATTACCCGCTACAACATCCTAGGCAAGGATGCGGCCACGGCCACTTGGTACCAAATCCAGTTCAGCAGCAGTGTGACCGGCTGGGTATCTGCCAGCTACATCCAGACCCACGGCAACCTCTCAGGGGTCACCGTGACCTGGAACCCGACACCGCAGCTGAGCCTCAAGGCCACCACCACGGCCAACCTGAACGTCCGTTCAGGACCGGGCACTACCCACAGCATCGTGGGCAGCATCACTGGTGGTTCCACCACCCGCTACAACATCCTGGGCAAGGATGCGGCCACGGCCACCTGGTACCAGATCCAGTTCAGCAGTGGCGTGACCGGCTGGGTGTACGCCAACTTGATCCAGACCCACGGCAGCCTCTCAGGGGTCACCGTAACCTGGAACCCGACACCGCAGCTGAGCCTCAAGGGCACCACCACGGCCAACCTGAACGTCCGTTCAGGACCGGGCACTACCCACAGCATCGTGGGCAGCATCACCGGTGCCTCGACCACCCGCTACGACATTCTGGGCAAAGATGCGGCCACAGCCACTTGGTACCAGATCCGGTTCAGCGATACGGTGGCTGGATGGGTGTACGCCAACTTGGTCCAGACCCACGGCAGCCTCTCAGGGGTCACCGTGACCTGGAACCCGACACCGCAGTTGAGCCTCAAGGCCACCACCACAGCCAACCTGAATGTGCGCTCGGGACCGGGCACTACCTACAGTATCGTGGGCAGCATCACCGGTGGTTCCACCACCCGCTACGACATCCTGGGCAAGGATGCGGCCACGGCCACCTGGTACCAGATCCGATTCAGCAATGGCGTGACCGGCTGGGTATCTGCCAGCTACATCCAGACCCACGGTAACCTCTCAGGGGTCACCGTGACCTGGAACCCGACACCGCAGCTGAGCCTCAAGCCCACGACCACGGCCAACCTGAACGTCCGTTCGGGACCGGGTACCGCCTACGGTATCGCAGGCAGCATCACCGGTGGTTCCATTACCCGCTACAACATCCTAGGCAAGGATGCGGCCACGGCCACTTGGTACCAAATCCAGTTCAGCAGCAGTGTGACCGGCTGGGTATCTGCCAGCTACATCCAGACCCACGGCAACCTCTCAGGGGTCACCGTGACCTGGAACCCGACACCGCAGCTGAGCCTCAAGGCCACCACCACGGCCAACCTGAACGTCCGTTCAGGACCGGGCACTACCCACAGCATCGTGGGCAGCATCACTGGTGGTTCCACCACCCGCTACAACATTCTGGGCAAGAATGCGGCCACGGCCACCTGGTACCAGATCCGGTTCAGCAGCACTGTGACCGGCTGGGTCTATGCCAACTTAGTCCAGACCCATGGTGACATCAGCGGTGTACCCATCCGCTGACATCGAACTTTGACATACAAGGCGGGGGGCAGCAATGTCCCCCGCGGCTTTCTGAATCGCGTCGCTGGGTCGAATGCGTCTTACCGCAGAGAGGCGGGCATCAAGCAGATTGGCCGCAACACCAGCGTAGACAGATCCCGGTTGGAGTTACAGCAACACAGCACTGACGCGGACCCAATGCAATGGACATGGCCAATCTCCTTTCGAGCTGCCATGTTTCGCCGAATATACCCAGGACCAAGGGCATATCGGCTTCCATTCCCGCCGTGGACAGCCAGAGAATCGGCACTGTTTCAAGCTCGTTGATATTGGTTCCAAGCCTGGATAGGGACGAGGGGCTCTTGATCATTGGTTTGCTTCAACAACCCAAAAGGCCCTCTCATCGTGGACTTCAGTCTCAGCCCCTGCCCATCCCAAACGCCAACGGGTCCTGCCCTATGCCCCCGCCGCCCGGTCGTCCTCAGCCGGCTTCGGCTCCAGCGCTGATAGTGCAAGGCCTGCATCTTCGGCACCTCCGTCCCTGCCGTCCGACGTAACCTCCCACCAGCACCCGGAGGCCTTCCGGCAGCCGGTGGCCCAGCGGTACGTGTGGTCTGTCAACTACCGGGGGTATCGGCAGAACTCGCGGCCCTGGGCTGCGGAGTGCGCTGGTCCATGAACTGGCCTCCACTTGGCATGCGCAATCCACTGGGTGATCGGTTTCAGGGTTGGATGTGGCCTAAGCACGCGACAAACGAAAGGATGCGTACAGCCAATCCGACCCAAAACATGCGATTGTCATGGATGTGGCCTTAATTTGCTCGGGATGGTTGCCAGTGCCACCTAATTCGGCACCTGCCGATCATCCAGGAGAGCACGCCCCTGCCGGCCTTCCTGCGCACCGGTCTCCACACCGGACCCGGCGAAGCAGCGGTGTCTGGTTTCTCCTTTCCCACCGGATACGACCGAGCCAGATCCAAAATCCCAGAACACTGTTCCAAACCTCGACGGCGACATTCCAAGTCCTGTTGCACCAAGCGGTTGTTGCAATCCGCGCCACGGTCGATTCGGTACCGGCGAACAAACGCGGTGGGTACACGCCGGATACGCGGCGGGTATGGACTTGCTGACACTCTGCCGTCATGATGGCGATCACGCCTGCAGCGCATGCGAATGAAGATCAGGAAAGACATGCGCTGCAGTGGGTGACCTGTCTCGGGAACCATTGACAATCCTCCCGAACGGGTACCGGGGCAGCACCCCGACTTTCAGTTCCGTTGTCAATGTGAAAAGGACCTTCATGACCGCAACCAAGTTCTTCCCGCGCCGCCTCTTGTGGGTCGATGCCCAACCGTCCGTCCTGGACCAAGCCGGACGCTACTTCCAAGCACATCATCTGGCCGTACGCTTCGCGGACAACTTCGAAGAGGCCCTGGTGGAGGTAGACACCTGGTCCCCCCACCTGCTGTTGCTGGACTACGACATGCCGACCAGCACCATGGCCTACGAGACCTTCGTCCACATCCGGTTGCCCCTCGTGGACCCCTATCGAATAACCGGTCCGCTGGCAGACAATCCCTGGCAGCACACAGCCATTCCCATCCTGCTGGTGTCTGGCGGACCGCCCGTCACCATTCCCGGTTTCGTGGCACCCCACCTGCACCGGGTCGCACACTTCGTACCCAAGCCCTTTGAACCCAGCCACTTGCTCCTGCTGGTGGAGGAACTAATGCCGAAGCGTCATGCCGGGATCATCCTTGACCCGGATCAGGGCTGTGTGGAGGTGCAGGGCCTCCAACGGGCGGTGTCCGAACGTCGCATGGATTTGTTGGTAACCCTGGCGCGGCACCATCCCAGACCCCTTACTGCGGCTCAGTTGGTTCGACACCTGGCCTGGGAAATGGGTGTGCTCACCACTGAGACCTCCGTGCGTACGGCGTTCTCCTCGTTGCGGCGGCAACTGGAGGGAGACGGCCTCCCATCGCTGGTGGACAACCAGCGCAACGGCTATTTCCTAACCCTTGCTCCCACGCTGATTTCCGAATGAGGCACTGCGGATGTCCCGTCGCGACGGGACATCCGCAGTGAGTCCATTCCACCTCGATGCCGCGGGAATACGTGCAGTCCCACGGCCATCTGAGAGGCATCACCATTCGCTGACTCGAGCCAAGCGCGCGGCAGGGATAAGACCCCTCGCCACCATGCCTCAGCGGTGAACCGGCACTGGAATAACCCGAGTGGCAGCCCTTCGCACATGGCTACCTATGACCAACACTCGGATCGGGAATCGGTTTGCAGCACAGTCGTAGGCACCGGGCAAGTTGGCCTCAACCACGGAGAGGACAGCCTCCGGGACGAGGTCACATTGCCGACACATGGTCGTTACGCATCGGACATGGTCAACCCCTTCTCCGTTCGTCATGCTGTACCCAAGAAGCCCAAACCAAGGGCCACGACAAAAATTCAGAAGAAGCAAGCATGTATCAGGACACGAACACGACAAGAGGCGCACGCAGGGAGGACCGGCATCCCCTGCGCGACACGACACGGGACGGGCGCCTGTACTGGGTGCGGGAACCGGGGGTCCGCGTACGGTCCGGCCCCGGCCTGCAACATCCCGTGCTCACCCAACTGGCACGCGGTCGGGCGGTAACCGCGGACACCGACGCGACCCTGGCCGCAGACGGCTACCACTGGCTGCCCATCCGCCATGGCGACCACACCGCCTACATCGCCCGGGAACTCCTGGCGGAACGCTATGTGCGTCCCGATCCCGAAGGCATAGTGGCCGTGGCGCCCGAACTGATGGCGGCGGTGCAGGGCACGCCCCTGGCCGCTCACACCCGGACCCTGATGGCCATCGCCCTCTGCGAGAGCGGAGCCCGCACGGCACGCGACAACGGCGGGGAACTGGTATGCCGCTTTGAACCCCGGCAGTGGGATCGCCTCTTCCGGAACACGCTGGGGGATCCGCCTGCCGCCTGGACCCCGGAGAAGTGTTACGTCACCTCCTGGGGGGTAGGCCAAGTCATGGGCTGGGCCCACGCCACCTTTGGCTGCGCCAATGCCCGAGCCTTTCGGGACTGGCTGCAGGCCGATCCCGCCCACGAGTACGAGGCCCTGGTGCACTTCTGCCTGGCCAAACCCGGCGTGGCAGACGCCATCCAGACCGAGGACTGGGCACAATTGGCGTATCTCTACAACGGCGGCCATCCCCAGTGGCTGCCCAATTTCCAGAACGCCTTGCAACGGGTAGGGGAGGTTGAGACACCGGTCGTTCCCACCTCGTCCCCACCGGAGCCCGTCGTACCCCCGGTGATGGATCCTGAGCCCCAACCCGGAACCTTCCCCCGGCATCCCGGGCCAATGCCGCCGCAGAGTTCGAAGGCGGCAGCCCTCAAGCAACGGCTCCGGCCACCGGCCACGGTGCGGCCGGCCCTGCAGGGGTTGCGCTACGAGGGCAACCGCCTGCTGCGCCGAGCCCTGGTGATCCTCTCCCTGGGCTTTACCCTCTGGCAGACCCAGGTGATTACCCCGGCTCAGATTGTGGGCCTGCTGGAGGAGGCCGTGGTACCCCTCGTGACCACGCAGACCGATCCCGTGGCCGGACGACTGGACCGGAGTCTCTCGGCCTTGGAGACACGCCTGGCGACGCTGGAACAGACGGCACGGACAGAACCCGGCGGGGAAACCGAGCCCCTCACTGTTCTCCCGACCCCCACCCCCACGGCCGACCGGCCTCCCAACCCGGTATGTCATCCCCGGCAGACGGTGACGAGCGCGTGGTATCACGTGCGCGTCCAGCCCGACCTGACCGCGGATGTGGTGGCCGTGCTTCGACCCGGCACGCCCGTCTGTGTCCTGGACCGGCAGGACGGCTGGTATCGCCTGCAGACCCCCGCCGGCTGGATCACGGACCAGGGCCTGAAGCCCCTGCCCATCGCCGGATAGGGGCGTGCCGCCCGGGACACCTGGAAGACCGTCCCGGCGCACCCCACCGAGCGGAACCCGCGATGCCACACGAACTCACAGCCTGGCTGCTGGAACAGAGCGCCGCCGTGGTCCTGCTGAGCGCCGCACTGATCCATGGCTACCGCCAGCACCTGAAGGCATTGGCCGCGGCCGACCGTCGGTGCCAGCGCAGCCGCAAGGAGCAGATGGAGCATTCCCGCGCGCTCATCGAGCAGGTCATCGCCGGCAGCGAGAAGCGTCTTGCCAGCCTGCTGGCGGAACTGAACCACCTGCGGGACCAGCATCAGGCGGACTTGCAGCGGGTCGAGACCCGCGTGGAGCAGTATCAGGCCGCCGCGCAACAGCGCGAGGCACAGCTGCTCAAGTTGCTGGTCCCCGAGCCGGCCGCACCGCCACGACGAAAGACTTAAGTACAAAAAGGGGGCCTTGGAGTTCCGAGCTCACTTCGCATTCGGCACGGCAAACAGTGTTGTTGCCTGGTCGCAGGTACGCGGCGGGTACGCCGCCGGTATGGGCACAACTGGACACCCAAGCCAGCATATGGCCGCGAGGCCCCACGGGGTTTCCGGCCGAAATGCGTTGTCTGCCACGGTATGACAGAAGAGGAGACTCGACCATGAATGCATCACGTGTCGCTCAGTCCATGGGTCGATTGCGGTTTGGCCAACAACACGGGCCACACTTGGGCTTCCGGCCCCTTGAACCCAAGTCGGCAACCTCGTTGCCCCCTTTGAACCAGCTCCGTTGGTGTGCACGCGTGCAGTTCAACCGTGGTCAACAACCCCAACCACGACGTTGTGACTGACCCACCGGGTTAACACCGTTTCATACAGCATGCTCGTCGCTGCCTGCTGACCGTCCCAGAGAACATGATTATTCTGCACCCTCTCCTGTGCAATGGTCTCCGCCACTACACCCAGCCGAGCAATGAACCCGATGCTTTCCATCCCCACTGAAAGCGGTGGAGCCCGGTCCGGTACCCTTGCGTACCGCGCCAAGCCTCGGCGCACAAGGTCCCAAGGCCTGCTGCGCCGGTCGGTCGCGGCGATCCGCGGCACGCGAGCCCGCGTCAACGAATTGACGCGCACGAGACACTTTGGTGACGAACACGGTCCGGCTGACCCCATGCAATCAATATGGAGATTGCGTCTGTAGATCATGACCTGTCCCAGATCCCATCGGCAATCTGTTCAATCAGGCAGCGGACGTGAACCCAAGCCTTCAGTCTGTTTTCCAAACAAAAGGAATCCCATGTCCACCACCACAGCCCGATTCCACCCGCGCCGGCTCTTGTGGGTGGATGCCCAACCGTCCATCCTGGACCAAGCCGGACGCTTCCTCCGGGCACACCGTTTGGACCTGCGCTTTGTGGACAGCTTTGAAAAGGCACTGGTGGAGATGGACACCTGGTCCCCCCACCTGCTGTTGCTGGACTACGACATGCCGACCAGTGCCATGGCCTACGAGACCTTTGTCCACGTCCGGTTGCCCCTGGTGGACCCCTATCGGATGACCGGTCCGCTGGCGGACAATCCCTGGCAGCACACAGCCATTCCCATCCTGCTGGTGTCTGGCGGACCGCCCGTTACCATTCCCGGTTTCGTGGCACCCCACCTGCATCGGGTCGCGCACTTCGTGCCCAAGCCCGTTGAACCCAGCTGCTTACTCCCGCTGGTGGACAAACTGCTGCCGGAGCCCAAACCCGGGATCGTCCTGGACCCGGACCACGGTTGGGTGGAAGTGCAGGGCTGCCAATACACGGTGTCCGAACAAGGCATGGATCTGCTGGCAACCCTGGCGCGGCATCATCCCCGGCCTCTCACCGCAGCCCGGCTGGTACAACGCATGCACGAAGAACGGGGTGTTCTCACCAGCGAGTCCTCAGTGCGCATGGCGGTACTTGCCCTGCGCCGACAACTGGTGGTGGATGATCCCCGATCACTGGTAGCCAATAGTGGCGGCTACTTCCTGACCTGCACGCCCACGCTGTTTTCCGGCTGAAACACCTCGGATCCACCGTCGCGGCAGGCGTGCCGCGGGTCCATCCCACCTCCGGGTACGGGAGCGAATGAGCCCATCGTGAAACAGCGTGGCGGCGGTTCCCCACCTAGAATAGGCAGGATTGGACCCTGGTGTCCCGGGAGGGGACGGATCGGATCCCCATGTCAGCCATGAGCAAACCCCCGTGTCGCCTTCAGGCCCTGCCAGGCTGGACTGCCGGTAAGTGCCTTTGGGCCAGACGGCTGCTGCCGCTGTTGCTGTGCCTGGGGTGGCTGTGGAGCGCCACCCCGGTCGCCGCCCAGGACGAAGCCTCGCCACCCGCGACCGAGGCGACGGGCCCCTACCGCAACCTGGCGGAGAACCACGCCGGCGCCTTCCACCTGACGCGGGAGGAGGGCGTCGTGTACGCCACCTTTCGCACGGACCGCTCCCCGGTGCAGTTCCTGGCCCGGGACCATCCGGAGGTGCTGTTCACCGTGCCCGAGGGCTTCCGACCGGTCCTGCCCGTAACCTGGGAGGTCAGTGCCGAGCCGGTCCTGCCGGACGGCACACCCCATCCCGATCAGCCTGAGCGCCGGGTGTTCCGGATGCGCGTGGACAGGCAGGGCCATGTGCGGTATGTGGACGATGCCGGCGTGGACGGGGTGGGCCATCTCCGGTATCACACGATGTTGGCTTGGCCGCGGGCCGGCAGCGAGCCGCAGGTCTGTGCACGTCCCCGGTACATCAGAGAGGCCATTCTGGCGGCCGTGCAGGCTCTGGAGAAAGCCACGCAGCTCTGCTCGCTGGTGGACTGGGAGCATCTGGCCCGCATCCGCACCCTGTCCCTGTCCTTGTCCCATCTCCCCGTCGCACACTTGGATATGCTCGCGACGCCCTCTATGCGGCAGGCCCTGCTGGGCCTGACCAACCTCGCCGCCTTGCAGGTGTCGACCCCGAACCCCGGCCTGCCCGCGGATCTGGTGGCCCACACCCTTCCGGACCCTGGCTTGCCCGCCGACCTGCTGGCCCACACCCCCCGGCTGGAGCGGCTGGAGGTGGATTCCACCAATTTCCTGGTGCTGCCGACGGGGTTGTTCCGATACACACCCCTGCTGAAGCATCTGTCCCTCGGGTACGTCCGCAACAATTTGGCTGGAGGATCCATCTCCAACAACGTGGGACTGCCCGCCGACCTGTTGGCACCGGTCCCCCATCTGGAGTCCCTGACCATAGCGAACCGCCTCCCTGCGGAGGAGCTGGTCCCACTTCTGGCCCATCTTCCCCGCCTGACCCACCTGGACGTGGGGTCCTACGCCGCCTTGCCGGAAACCTTCCTGGAAGGCGTACCCCGTCTCACCCATCTGGAACTGTTCTCCTCCAAACCCTTGCCGGAGACCCTGTTGACCCCCGTGCCCCGGCTCACCCATCTGCTCCTGTACTCCCCCAGAGACTTGCCGGAGACCTTCCTGGAAGGCGTGCCCCGGCTGACCCATCTGGAACTCAGAGACATCCACGACCCGGACTTGCCCGCCAACCTGCTGGTGCCGGTCCCCCACCTGGAGGCCCTGCATCTGGAGTCCTGGCGCCCGTTGGGCTATTCCCCGCCTGCCCCTTACTCGGCTTCGGCGCCGGGCCTGGTCCTACGGCTGTCCCATGTGCCCCGCCTGACCCGCCTGACCGTGAACAGTCGCACCTCTTTGCCGGAGACCTTCCTGGAGGGCGTTGCCCATCTTACCCATCTGATGGTGACCGTCAGGGAGGGCCTGGAGCTGCCCGCCGACCTGCTGGCGCCGGTTCCCCGGCTCACCCATTTGACGGTTCATGGCAGGGACGGCCTGAAACTGCCCGGCGACTGGCTGGTGCCGGTCCCCGATCTGGAGTTCCTGCACCTGGGGGGACGATATCCGGCGGCGGTGCTGACCCGCATGCTGGCCCACATGCCCCGCCTGACCCGCCTGACCGTGTCCGCCTCCTCTCCCTTGCCGGAGACCTTCCTGCCAGCCATGCCCCGTCTCACCCATCTCACCTTGCGCGTGACCGGCGTGGACGGCACGACCGCCCTGCCCGAACAACTGCTGGCCCAGGTCCCCGCCTTGACCCACCTCACGTTGAAGGGTGCGCGCTTGGCGTTGCCGGACGGTTTCTTCGCACATGCCCCGCATCTGACTTCCCTTACCCTGAACGTGGACGGCACGAACCCCCTGCCCGCACGGCTCTTGGATCCGGTGCCGCAGTTGGCGGAATTGCGGATGGACATGGGACGCACGACCATCCTGCCCGCGGACTTCCTGACGCAGGCACCGCATCTGAAAACCTTGCACCTAGGAGCCGACAAGCTGGAAGCCTTCCCGGCGGACTTTCTGACGCAGGCACCCTATCTGGAAACCTTGTCCCTTGGCGTGGAAAGTCTGGAAGCCTTCCCGGCGGACTTTCTGACGCAGGCACCCTATCTGGAAACCTTGTCCCTTGGCGTGGAAAGTCTGGAAGCCTTCCCGGCGGGTTTCCTGTCCCATGCACCGCACCTCAAAACCCTCCGCCTGTCCGCGGCGTCCGGGCAGCCCCCGCCCGATGGGTTCCTGGCCCATGCGCCGCGGCTGGTCGAACTCCATCTGCATGTGCCCCGGCTACAGGCCCTGCCGCCGGGTTTCCTGGCCCACGCGCCCCATCTGGAGACCCTGGAACTGGACTATGCGGAATACGGCCTCTACCGCCTCACCAAGCTGGTCACACCCCTTGCATCTTTGCCCGAGGGGTTCCTGAGCCGCGCCCCCCGCCTGCGGCAACTCAAGCTGGAACTGGGGCTGGTCACGGCATTCCCCGAGGATTTCCTGGCCCATGCCCCGCAACTCCGGCACCTGAGCCTTGATGCCAATGGCGTGTCCGCCCTGCCACCCGACTTTCTGGCCCACCATCCCGGGCTCGAGACGGTCCGGCTGTTGGCCAATGGTGTTGCGGTCCTGCCCCGCGGTTTCCTGGACCGCTCCCCCAACCTGCAGTCCCTGCTGCTGGATCTGCAACAGGTGGAATCCCTGCCCGAGGGCTTTCTCACGCATGCGCCCCGCCTGCACGAGGTGGAACTCGGGGTGAACCGGGTCGCAACCTTCCCCGCGGACTTTCTGGCCCATACACCCCATCTGGAGCTTCTGAACCTGCGCGCGCTCAACCTGACGGCCCTGCCCCCGGACTTTCTGGCCCATGCGCCCCACATCCACACGCTCGGGTTGGCCATGCCCCTGCTGGAACCGACCCTGGCACCGGAACATCGCCTGTGGGACACGCTGCAGGCCACCAGCCTCCGCGTAAAGGTGTCCCAGCCCGATCCGGTCTATTTCCCGGTACCTGATATGGATTCCTTCCCATGCTCCCCGTCCGACATCGATGTCAGCGTCGGAGACATTTTGGAGGTTTGGGAACGCGCAGGGGACGACCCCGACCGCAGGCTGTTGCGTGTAGCACCCTTGATAGATCACGAGATCTCGGTGTTCTGGGGATTCACCTGCCCGTACCTGATCGACGCCCGGTTTACCGAACCCACCCTGGCGGTCTGCGCAGCCGACCGGGAGCCGGACGAATGCGTCCCTGCCAGATACCATTACCTCCACCCGGAGCCTCTGGAGCCCGTTCCGTTCCGTGGTTGAGAAGCGGCCGCGTGGGCCCTGGCCGGTGGTTGAAGCCTCTGGCTGTCATCCCGGAGCGGGGTGGTTCCGGATGTAGATGGCTGGCAACCGCGGCTGGCGGGCTCAGCGCGACGCAGTCAACCACAAAGGCGGTCCTAATACTACAGTTGTAGATAATGGTGGCATACTGAAGGGGTCTTGTTGCCTGCCGTTGCGGAGCCCCCCATGTCCCTCGCCGCCCTGCCCGCCCCCGAGCCCCTGACACCGGCCACCGTGCGCGGCTGGCAGGTCCACCGGGCCGAAGTCGACCGGCGGCTGGCCCCCTGCTTCCGGCGGCCGGAGGCCCGGCGCCGGGCCGCGGCCTACCTGGACGGCCTGCTGGGCGACGCCCCGCGCAAGAACGGCTGGCAGCTGGCCGAGACGGCCGGCGACGCCACGCCCTACGGCCTGCAGCACCTGCTGGGGCGCGCCGTCTGGTCGGCCGACGCGGCGCGGGACGCGCTGTACGCCTACGTCGCGGCGCACCTGGGGGACCCCGAGGGCGTGGTCGCAATCGACGAGACGGGCTTCCCCAAGAAGGGGACGCACTCGGCCGGGGTGGCGCCGCAGTCCTGCGGCACGCTGGGCAAGGTGGGCAACTGCCAGGTGGGGGTCTTCCTGGCCTACATCGGGTCCCGGGGCCACACGCTGCTGGACCGGGAGCTGTACCTGCCCGAGGGCTGGACCCGGGATCCGGACCGGCTGCGGACGGTGGGGCTGGCCCCCGACACGCCCTTTGCGACCAAGCCGCAACTGGTCCGGCGCATGCTGGCACGGACGCTGGACGCCGGGTTGCCCGTGGCCTGGGTCGTGGGGGACACGGTCTACGGCCACTCGCGCGCCCTGCGCAGCTGGCTGGAGGACGCGGGGCTGCACCATGTGCTGGCGGTGCCCCGCAACGAGGAGCTGTGGGCCGGCAGCGACCTCTGGCGCGTGGACGAGGTGCAGGCGGTCCACCGGGACCGGGAGTGGCACCGGCTCAGCGCCGGCGCCGGCAGCAAGGGGGAGCGCTGGTACGACTGGCAGTGCTGGATCCTGGCGGAGCCGGAGGATGCGGACTGGGGCCACTACCTGCTCTTCCGGCGTTCCGTCGCGGATGCGGAGGACTGGCAGGCCTATGTGGCCTTCGCCCCGCAGGGCTGCGACCTGGAGACCCTGGTGGCCGTGGCCGGCCGCCGCTGGGCCATCGAGCACGCCTTCGAGGCCGCCAAGCAGGAGACGGGCCTGGACGACTACGAGGTGCGCAGCGCGCACGGTTGGTACCGGCACGTCACGCTGGCCCTCTGGGCCCTGGCCCTGCTGGCGGTCGTGCGCGCCGCCGACCTGGACCGGCCGCACCCCCAAAAAAAGAGTCCGCCGACGCCCAGCCTAGCGGCCTTCAAGCGGACGCGCGGCCTGGCCGGGGCCTGAGCCTGCCCGAGATCCGGCGCCTGCTGTGGCGTCTGGTGCTGCAGGTGCCGCGCGGGGTGCGGCGGGTGCTGGCCTGGTCCCACTGGCGCCGCCGCCACCAGTGGGTGGCCCAAGACTGCCACTACCGCCGGCAACAACTCAAACGGCAACAAGTACAACTGTAGTATTAGCCCCCTTCCCCCTTGTGCGACCAGGCCGGACCGGAACGGGGACGGGAGGTCGGCTCAGCATCCGGATCGGTGCCGGCGCGTCGGCAGCGCAGGCAAGCAGCAGTGCCAGTCGGTACTGCCGGACATGCCACGGTTGTGTCCCTTGGTTTCCCAAACCGGTACTGATCTGGTGCCGCTCACAGGCCACCGTACGCCGTCTGCACCTCGTCGCGTCCACGCGCTAGCCATTGACATCGTCCCGCAGCCGCCCGTGGCGGCGGTGCCCCGCCACGCGGTACAGTCCCCGGCCAGCGGTGCCGCTCGCGCGAGGGCCATGGACGGTGTCGCCCGTAACCTGAGCCGTGGGCAACCCGCGTCAAGCCCAGCTTCGCCTGCCGCGTCATCGCGCGATCAGACTTGCAGCCGGTTGCGTTCCTAGTGCATGCTCACGGAAGTTGTTAGGGTAAAATGGAGACCCTTTGGGAGCCCCACAGACACCGGTTGGAGAACATGGCACGGATACGCGGTTTAACCCTGCAGGCAGCGGACCGACCGACCCTGGAAGACTGGGCGCGGTCCCAGACCCGGCCCCACCGCCAAGTGCAGCGCGCCCGCATCCTGCTGGCCTTGGCCCAAGGGCAGACCCTGGCGGCCGTGGCGGCCGCGGTGGGCGTGACCGAGGACACGGTCGCTGCCTGGCGCGACCGGTACCTGGAGGCCGGGCTGGACGGATTGCAGGATCGGCCCCGGAGCGGCTGCCCCCCGACCTACACGGAGGCGGACCGCCAGGCCATGTGGCAGAAGCTGCAGGAGGACCCGCCGGACGGGCATACGCGCTGGAGCCTGAGCCTGATGGCCCGGGAGACGGGCATCTCGATCGGGCACCTGCAGCGCTGGTGGTCGGCGGCCGGCATCCAGCCCCACCGCGTGCGCACCTTCAAGCTCTCCGACGACCCGCAGTTCGAGGCCCAGCTGCGCGACGTGCTCGCGGTCTACGAAAAAAAAGGACCCCGAGGTGGTGAGACTGTCCTTTGACGAGAAACCCCAGATGCAGGCCCTGGCCCGCACCCAGGCCGGACTGCCCGCGACCGCCGGCCGCCCCGCCACCCGCACCCACGACTACGTCCGCCACGGCACGCTCTCCCTGCGGGCCGCCCTGGACCTGGATACCGGTCGCATCGACTATGCCTGTGCCGCCCGCAACCGGCATCAGGAGTTCCTGGCCTTCCTGCGCCAGCTGGCCCGGCGTTTCCCCACCCAGCAGGTGCATTTGGTCCTGGACAACTACTCGCCCCACAAGCACCGCAAGGTGCGGGACTGGCGGGAGGCCCATCCCCGTTTCCACTTCCACTTCATCCCCACCTATGCCTCCTGGCTGAACCTGATTGAGCACTGGTTCAGTGCCCTGCAACGCCACGTGTTGGCCCATGGCTCCTGGGACAGCGTCCCGGCCTTGCAGGCCGCCGTGGGCCGCTATGTGCGGGGACGCAATCGCCACGCCCTGCCGCCCCGCTGGCAAGGGGACGCAGACGCCATCCTGGCCCAGCTGGCACACATCCGAAGAACTTATGAGACTGTGCACTAGTTTCACAGCGAGTGACCCCGAGGACCGATGTCGGCCGGAAAGTCCTCAACCCTGACGAGTGAACCCCTTTTCTGGGGAAGCTGGTCCCATGGAGCACGCTCGGCCCGCTGGATGGGCTCGGGTCTGCAACATGGCCGTACTGTGCGCTCCGCGCCTGGTACGCCGGCGACCACAAAGGTTGTCGCGATGTGCGGGCTCTTCCGGGGACCGGCCCCATCGCCGGGGATCCGCGCCCTCCTGTGAGCACAAAGTAAGGGAACGTTGGTTTCCGGTATGGCCTCCGGAACTGTCTTGGTCGGCAAACGGGCCTGGCCCGAGGCTGAACACAGGGATGCCCGATGTTCGATGCACAGACGGCTTGACGGATACCTGACGCGCGCCTGACGCGGTGCATATGGTCACCACCACTCCCGACGGCCAGAATGCCCCCGTACCGCACCCGACCTGCGGAAGCGGTACCGCTTCCATCATCCATCGGGAGGAATTCCATGGTTACCAAGACGCCCCCCCAACTCCGACGTAAGCCCACCGCCGTAGACATTGTGCGTGGCGGGCCCAGTACCTCCTATGAAAAGGTTGCGGCTATCGATGCCGTCACTGATTACAAGATCCTGGGCAAATACCACACGGGCCAGTCGGGGGACATGGGTACCTGGTGGCAAATCGAGCGCCCGGACCCTGACATCGACAGTAAATGGGGGGATAACATCGACAGTGGCTGGGTACGTGGCGACAATGTGGTGACCGAAGGCGATGTCAGTGGCGTGTGCGTCACCTGGCAGCCCTACACGGCCACCCTGCGAACAGGCAGTCTGGCCCTGCCCTTTGTACCAGATCCAGAAGAAGAGTTCATCCCTATTACCAGCCTATTCGATGATCCCCGCCGGGGGCCAACGGGATGGGACCCGGAACAACGGGACCTTCCGATCCACAACGGCATCGACTGGGCTATGGCGGGTTCCGTCTACGCCATGGCAGCTGGACGGGTCACCGACATCGTAACCGGGCAACCGGAGAACGACAGCAGAGCGGGCTATGGCAATCGTGTCGTTGTCCAGTCCTCGGGCTTCCGGATCACGTATGCCCACCTGTCAACGGTGGCGGTCGCCAAGGGTGCCAAAGTCATCCCCTACGACCCAAGCCTGAAGGAGAATACCGAGTCAGACCAGAAGAATACCCCGTTGGGGACTGCTGGCCGGACCGGCTTCTCCACCGGTGTGCATCTCCATGCGTACCTGGAACCTGATTACACCGAGGAGATTCCCGCCCACCACAAACACATCGGCGGTGCCGTGAACTTCCAGCAGTACCTGCCAGCGGGACATTACCACTGGCCCAACATTGCGGCTTTGCAGGCCGAAGTCAACGACGCAACGGAGAACGACGCATCGGAGGCTGACCTGGATGACCTCGGCCGCGTGATCAATCACTGGATGGACAATGCCCTGCGGGGCGAGGCTGACCCCAACAAGGCGCGCCTGATGGTCACGCCCGGAAGACCCGTCTACATGCTCCCGCGGGTGGACGAAAATTACGCGTATCCCTGTCGGCTATTCCCAGGCAGTGCCATTGTCGGCATGAATCAGGTGATGTGGGATCTGTTCCATTCCCTGATGTTCACGGATGCCACCCCCATTCCGGAATGGTGGCGGATCCAGATCAACCCGTCGTTCCCGACCTGTTGGGTCCGCAACGAAGATGCCAAGGAGATTGGGGACTGGCGAAAGACGCGACTTGCCTCACCGTCCCTGTCGGCGGACCTACCGCGATTCCTGAGGCCTAAAACAGTCAGCAAAGTGAGGGAAAAGCCGAAGACGCACGACCGCAATTCGAAAGGCAAATTGGATGCGGTCGACAATGGCGTTGCCACGCTCAACAATCGGGGCTGGGTGCCCATTGTGGACCTGGCCTGCGACGCCACCACGGGAGACTATCTCTGGTACAAGATCCCCTACAACACTGCGAATCGTGCTGCCCGGGGTTGGGTGCGCGGGAATGTGGTGGATGTCAAGTGTGACTTGTCGGACGAGGATACACAGATCTTTCCCAACGATGCCAACAATCCCGAAAACGACATCTACCCCAAGGTGCAGAAGCCCGCGGACACCGCACCGCAGGCGTCGACCGAACCGGGCCAGACAGTGGAGGCGCACATCTTCCCGGACCGCGGGTCCCCGGCCCCCCGCGGCTTTGCCGGCACCACCCGCATCAGCGGCATCTTCAAGGGGATCACGCCCTCGAACCCGTACACCTGGTACCAGCTGCAGCTCGCGAATGCACGCCGCGGCTGGGTGCGGGACGACCGGGTGACGGTGCGCCACACGGACGGTCTGAGCGAAGTCCAACCGCAGCTGCGCCTCCGGTCCGGGCACACCGGTGGTATACCGGTGTATGGCGGATGCTCGCCCTACGAGAAAGTGCTCGCCACGATCGCGGCCGACAGCACCGCCTGGCACAACCTGCTGGGCCGGGATGCGGCCTATCCCGGCTGGTGGCACATCCGCTTCAGCAATACCATCACCGGCTGGGTGCGGGCCGACGACGCGGTCGAGACCGAGGGCAACCTTAACTTGGCCCCGCCACCCCAAGTCGGACTGGCCAACCCCGCACAGGCCTGTGTTGTGTGGTCGCAGCCGACCGCCACCGCCACCCAGGTGGCCATGATCGAGGCCGGCAGCACCAAACTCCATCCGGTTCTGGAACGGGACGCCAACCCGGCCGCCTGGTACCGAATCCGCTTCGGCGACATCGTTGGCTGGGTGTCCGCCGCCTGCGTGCGCCTGCACGGCGACGGCCGCAACCTGCCCATCCGGCCCCAGGCCAGTCTCAAGCCCACCGTCACCAACGGGGTCAAGGTACGCGTCGGACCCGGCCAGGAACATGCCTGGATCGCCTCCATCCCCGGCGGTTCCACCGTTCGCTACGACATCCTGGGCCAGGATGCCGCCACGCCCGTCTGGTGGCAGATCCGCTTCAGCGACACCGTCGTCGGCTGGGTCCACAAGGACAACATGCTGACCCACGGCAGCCTGGAGAACCTGACGGTCACCTGGCTCCCGCAGCTGAGCCCGCGGGCGGACGCCAAGGCCGGGCTCAACGTCCATGCCGGTCCCGGCGCCCACCACCGCGTGCTGGTCACGCTGCCGGTCGACGCCACCCGCTACTACGACATCCTGGGCCGGGACGCCGCCACACCCGCCTGGTACCAAATCCGCGTCGGAGCCCTCCTCATCGGCTGGGTGCCCCGGGAGTACGTGCAAACCCGCGGGCCCCTGGCCAACCTGCCGGTCACCTGGACCCCGGACCCGCAGGTCGACGCCGACCCCGCCGCCGAAAGCGGGACCTCCCTCAACCAGGCCGAGCACCACAACGGCAACTACACCCTGGATTTCAACGGCAGCACCGTCGCCGCCGAGTTCTCATCCTCCTCCTCCCCCGTCCAGTACTACGCTCGCGCCGACCAGGGACGCGCACCCGTCTTCCGCATCCTCGACCCGGACCTGCGGCCCACGGAGAAGGTCGTCCTGTCCACCAACACCGCTCGGGAAGTGGACCGCGACGGCTCGACCAAGACCGGCGGGATGCCCCGCACCCTCAAGCTGGAGGTGCACACCGACGGCAACGTCTACTACGTGGACGAGGGCCTGCGCCAACTCGGCTACCTGGACTACAGTGTCACCGGTACCTGGACCCCGGCCGCGGCCGTGCCCCGCGAACGCGGGGCCTCGCTCAACCAGACCGAGCACCATGACGGCGCCTACACCCTGACCGTCCGCGACGACACCGTCCATGCCGTCTTCGCCTCCTCGTCCTCCCCCATCCAGTACTTCGCACGCGCCGACCAGGGACGCGCCCCCGTCTTCCGCATTGCCGACGCCGCCCTGCACCCCGCGGCCAAGACCACCCTGACCGTCACCGGTGCACAGGAGGTCAACCGCGACGGCACCCCCAAGACCGGCGGCACCGACCGCACCTTCAAGCTGGAGGTGCACACCGACGGCAACGTCCACTATGTGGACGAGGGTGTGCGCAACATCGGCTACCTGGGCTACCGCGCCACCGGCAGCTGGCCCCTGGCCCCCGTGGAGACCCAGGCCCCGACGGTGCCGCGCCCGCCCGCCACGCGGCCCGTGCTGGAGAGCGGCGCCTCCCTCAACCAGACCGAGCACCGCGACGGCGCCTACACCCTGACCCGCGGGCGCGACTCCATCGCCGCCGCCTTCTCATCCGCGTCCTCGCCCGTCCAGTACTTCGCCCGCGCCGACCAGGGACGCGCACCCGTCTTCCGCATCGCGGCCCCCGCCCTGCGGCCCGCGGCCAAGGTCGTCCTCTCCACCGCCACCGCGCAGGAGGTCAACCGCGACGGCACCCCCAAGACCGGCGGAACGCCCCGCACCCTCAAGCTGGAGGTGCAACCCAACGGCGAGGTCCACTATGTGGACGAGGGTCTGCGCAACATCGGCTATCTGAGCTACAGCATCACCGGCGGCTGGCTCCCCACCGCCGCCGCCGACACCGCGGACGACGACGACACCGGGACCCCGTCGACCGGAACCCCGGACCCGGCACCGAGGCCACAGCCGGCACCGGCATCCGCGCGCCCCACACGGGAACGCGGCACCTCCCTCAACCAGACCGAACACCGCAGCGGCACCTACACCCTGAACCGCAGCGGCAACAACCTCGCCGCCGCCTTCGCCGCCGCCTCCTCACCCGTCCAGTACTTCGCCCGCGCCGACCAGGGGCGTGCCCCCGTCTTCCGCATCGCGGCCCCCGCCCTGCGGCCGCAGGCCAAGGTCGTCCTGACCACCACCGAAGCCCGTGAGGTGGACCGCGACGGCCGCCCCCGACCCGGCGCCACCGACCGCACCCTCAAGCTGGAGGTGCATACCAACGGCAACGTCCACTACGCGGACGAGGGTCTGCGCAACATCGGCTACCTGAAGTACCGCGTCGCCGGCAGCTGGGACCTGGCCGCCCCGGACCCCGCCACCCCGCAGCTGAGCCTCAAGGCCTCCGCCACCTACAACCTCAACGTGCGTTCCGGACCCGGCACCGCCCACGGCAAGGTCGGCTTCCTCCGCGGCGGCTCCGCCACCCGCTACCACATCCTGGGCAAGAACGCCGCCACGGCCGCCTGGTACCAGATCCGCTTCAGTCCCACCGTCACCGGTTGGGTGCACAAGGACCATGTCCAGACCCACGGCGACCTCTCGGGGCTCACCGTGACCTGGACCCCGCCCCGGCTGAGCCTCAAGACCTCCACCACCTACAACCTCAACGTGCGCTCCGGACCCGGCACCATCCACGACAAGGTCGGCTTAATCCCCGGCGGCTCCACCACCCGCTACGACATCCTGGGCAAGGATGCCGCCACCCCCGTCTGGTGGCAGATCTGGTTCAGCAACACCGTCATCGGCTGGGTCCACGGCAACTACGTGCAGACCCACGGCGACGTCAGCGACGTACCCGTACGCTGAACCAAAACCGGCTACACGCGGCGGGGGACGGAACTGTCCCCCGCCGCCATCCTTATCCTCGGTATCTGCGAAACACCCATCATTCCCGGGCACGCCCGGAACCCGACGCATCCTTCCTTGAGGCAGTGGTTCCGGCATCATTATCCGTGCTCCCAACCTGCATCCCGGCCTGCGTCACCGAAAGACCACCATCAAAAGAGGCTCGTGGCAAACCCAAGAAGGCTGGCTGGAACGACAGATGCCTGCTCAAAAGCCTGTCGAATTGGCATGTGATCGCCCCATTGGTGCCTCGAACACTGTTTCAATCCCGTTGATGTGGCTCCAAACGCGCACACGACGATGGGCCCCGGCAATCCTCTTGTATCACCAACCAAACAGGTCCCCGTCGTGGACCTCAGTCCCAGCCCCTGCCCGTCCTGAACACCCACTCGCCTTGTCCGGTCCCCGGACACCTGACCCCACTGCGGCGGACGACGGCGGTGGTCATGGACCTTGTGGCACTGACGGATCCAGGTCAATGTCAACGAGATTGAAACAACGCCCCCTGAGCGACCCGGAGTACCCGCAGTATGTGGACCCGGAGGGACACTGGCCCGGCCTGCGCTACCTACCGCACATTACCTTCCGGCCAATCGGCGGCCACTGGATCCCGGTCCAGGTACGCTCTGGCTGGGGCAGCGGCCTTCGGCCGGAACCTCCTACCTGCACCACCGCGGACACAGTCCTTCCAGTCGCTGGTGGTTCAGCTGTGCGCTCTGTCTTTCAGCGACTGGACCCTATCGGCAGTATGTCGGCCTTGGGCTGCGGAAGGACGAAGAGACACACCACCACCCGCCTCTCGATCAAGGACCGCAAGCTGCCGACAACAGGACCTGGACATCACCGGCGGCCAACTGGAAGTACGGCTGACGAAGCCGGGCTCGGACCAACATCAACAAAACCAAAGCAGTATCCCTCAAACCCAGAACCATAACAATGTGAACATCGTGTAGGGTAGTCCGGCAGACATCCGGACCGGATGGGTCCATCGGCCTACTGTGAAGCGGGATCTCTCACCAACCCGTCGCTTCCACCTTCAGTCCTGACCGGTGGGCGCTGTTGAGGTTGCCCCGATCATGGCGGTGGCGTGTCCCTGTTCCGGTACAAGGTGTCGAATTGACGTGCCGTGAGGAGGCCGACCTATATGACCGCGAAGACCCTGATCCGGGCCCTGGCCACCAGCCTGTGCCTGCTCTTGGCCATGCCGGGCGACGGCATGGCCAAGGAATCCCCGTTTGAGCCCCTGCCGCTCGGAGCCAAGGCCCGACTGGGCCGGGGCAGCATTTTATTCGTGACGTATTCACCGGACAGCTCTCGACTGGCAATTGCGAGCAGCGTGGGCATTTGGTTGTATGACACCCAGACCTACGAAGCGGTATCCCTGCTCACGGGTCATACGGATAGGGTCACTGCCCTGGCCTTCAGTCCCGACGGCCGAACCCTCGCCAGTGGCAGTCGGGATGGCACCGCTCGCCTATGGGACACGGTCACGGGCATTCTTCGGCATACCCTGGAAGACCACGTAGGTCGGGTTACCCGCGTGGAGTTCAGTCCCGACGGCCGAACTCTGGTCAGCGGCGGTGCATACAATACCGCCCGCCTGTGGGACACGGCCACGGGCACCCTCCTTACCCCCCTGAACCCAGAGAGCGATCAATCCTTCAGCGTGGAGTTCAGCCCAGACGGCCAGACGCTCGTCAGCATCCGTGGGGACAATGCTGTCCTCCTGTGGGACGCGGCCACAGGCACCCTCCGGCACACGCTCGAAGGCCATACGGGTGGGGTTACCGATGTGGCACTCAGTCCCGACGGCCGGATCTTGGCCAGTGCCAGTTGGGGGAATGGCACTATTCGTCTGTGGGACATGACCACAGGCACCCTCCGCCACACCCTCGAGGGCCATACAAGCAGAGTCCGAAGCATAAAGTTCAGCCCAGACGGCCGGACGCTCGCCAGCGGCGGTGAGGACGATATCGTCCGCCTGTGGGACACGGCCACGGGCTCCCTCCGCCACACCCTCGAGGGCCATACGGATGGGGTTACCCATCTGGCGTTCAGTCCCGACGGCCGAACCCTCGCCAGTGGCAGTCGGGATGGCACCGCTCGCCTGTGGGACACGACCACGGGCTCCCTCCGCCACACCCTCGAGGGCTCTAGAGGTTTGAAGCGGTTGGGGTTCAGTCTCGACAGCCGAACCTTGAAAACCCACTTTGGGGACCGCCATGCCCGCATAAAATTGTGGGATGTGGCCACAGGCACTCTGCGGCTGCAGACCACAGGGGTAATCGGTCCTAACGACCGGACCCTCGCCATTCGACACTTGGACATTCAACTGTGGGACGTGGCCACGGGCACCCTCCGGCACACACTGCAGGCCTATGCGGGGTATGTGGGTGGGGTTATCCATATCGAGTTCAGTCCCGACGGCCGGACCCTGGTCAGTTTCAAGGGGGACGAAACAATCCACGTGTGGGACGTGATCACGGGCACCCTCCGGCACACGCTGGAGGGCTATGCGAGTGAAGTTACCCATATCAAGTTCAGCCCAGACGGCCGAACCCTGGCCGGTTACAGTTGGGACGCCGGTTACAATTGGGACCACACTGTCCGCCTGTGGGATACGGCCACGGGCATCCAGCACACACTGGACCATGCGGGGGGAATCTACAGTGTAGCGTTCAGTCCCGACGGTCAAACCCTGGCCTATGTCGACAGGGGTGGCACTGGCCGCCTGTGGGACACGGATACGGGCACCCTCCGGCACACGCTTGAGGGCCCTACGGATGATATCGTCAGCCTGGCCTTCAGTCCCGACGGCCGGACTCTGGCCAGCAGCGGGGATGACCACACCGTCCGCCTGTGGGACACGGATACGGGCACCCTCCGGCATACCCTGGAAGGTCATTCGGGGGGTATCGTCAGCCTGGCCTTCAGTCCCGACGGTCGGACCCTGGCCAGCAGCGGGGATGACTACACTGTCCGCCTGTGGGACACGGCCACGGACACCCTTCGGCACACGCTGGTCCATGGTCGGCGCTACTATTTTTTGGTATTCAGTCCCGACAGCCGAACCCTTGCCGGTTACTATTGGTCGTCGTCCGCGTCGTCTGCCGATATCCAACTGTGGGATACCGCCACGGGCATCCAGCACACACTGGATCATGCGGGTGGCATCTACAGCATAGCGTTCCGTCCCGACGGCCGGATCCTGGCCAGTTCCAGCGAGGACGACAGAGTCCGCTTGTGGGATGTGGCCGCGGGCACCCTCTGGCACACCCTGAGTGACCATATTAGTGATGTCCCCAATGTGGCGTTCAGTCCCGACGGCCGGACCCTCGCCAGTGCCAGTTGGGACGGCACCGTCCGCTTATGGGATGCGGCCTGGGGCACCCTTCGGTACACCCTGCGAGGCCATGAGGACCGGGTCACCTGCGTGGTGTTCAGTCCCGATAGCCGGATCGTCGCCAGTGCCAGTTGGGACGACACCATCCGCTTGTGGGATGTGGCCAGGGGCACCCTTCAATACGCACTGGAAGGCCATGCAGATCCCATCAGCGACTCAACGAACACCATCAATAATCTGTTGTTCAGTCCCGATGGTCAAACCCTGGCCAGTGCTGGTCAAAACGGCACAATCCTGTTGTGGGACGTAGTCTCGGAGGCGGGCGCGGGGGACTTCCGCAACCTGGTGACCAACCCCAACGGACAATGGGCGGTGTGGAAGAGCGACACGACCGTAACGGTCCGCTTCAGCAGTCCGCGCGCGCCCGTGCAGTACCATGCGCGGCAGGATTCGCAACCCCAGTTCGTGCTGCCGGAGGGCTTTCGGCCCGCGACCCGGGTGACGCACACGGTAACGGGCACGCCGGTCCACGAGGATGGAACACCAGTGCCGAACGCGCCGCCGGCGACCTTCGACCTGACCATCGACCCGAACGGCGAGGTGCGCTACCTGGACAACGCGAAGGTGGACGAACTGGGCTATGTGGGCTACCGCGTGACGCGCCTGACGTGGCAGACCGGCGAGCCCCCATCCACCTTCGGGACGGAGACATCCCCGACTGTGGGCTCCGATGCATCGAAGGACAATGGGCGGTGTGGAAAAGCGGCACAACTGTAACGGTCCGCTTCAACAGTCCGCGCGCGCCCGTGCAGTACCATGCGCGGCAGGACCCGCAACCCCAGTTCGTGCTGCCGGAGGGCTTCCGGCCCGCAACCCGCGTGACGCACACGGTGACGGGCACGCCGGTCCACGCGGATGGCACGCCGGTGTCGAACGCGCCGTCGGCGACCTTCGACCTGACCATCGACCCGAACGGCGAGGTGCGCTACCTGGACAACGCGAAGGTGGACGAGCTGGGCTATGTGGCCTACCGCGTGACGCACCTGACCTGGCAGACCGGCGAGCCCCCATCCACCTTCGGGACGCAGGCATCCCCGACTTTGGACTCCGATGCATCGAATTGACGTGCCGTGAGGAGGCCGACCGATATAACCGCAAAGATCCTGATCCGGACCCTGGCCACCAGCCTATGCCTGCTCTTGGCCATGCCGTCGCCCGGCGTGGCTGGGGAAGCCGCGTTCGAATCCCTGCCGATCGGGGCCAAGGCCCGTCTGGGTCGGGGTCGGATTACGGAAGTGCAGTATTCCCCGGACGGCACACGCCTGGCCGTGGGGAGCAGCGTGGGCATTTGGTTGTACGATACGCAGACCTACGAAACCACATCCCTGCTCACGGACCATACACGTGCGGTCGTGAGCGTGGCGTTCAGTCCCGATGGGAGGACCCTCGCCAGTGTCGGTCGGGACGGCACCATCCGCCTTTGGAACGCGGACTCGGGCACTCTCCGGCACACACTCGAAGGTCCATTTGTCTACAGCCTAGCCTTCAGTCCCGATGGCCGGATCCTCGTCAGTGCCAGTCGGCCCAACACCATCCACCTGTGGGACGCGGCTGAGGGCACCCTCCGGCGCACTCTGGAAAGTCATTCGGGTACTATCGACAGCCTGGCCTTCAGTCCCGACGGCCGGATCCTGGCCACTGGCAACACGGAAGGCACCGTTCATTTGTGGGACGTAACCACGGATACCCTCCTACACATCCTGAAGAGCCAAACGGATGAAATCAGCAGCGTAACCTTCAGCCCCGACGGCCGGACCCTCGCCAGTGGTAGTTGGGACGACACCATCCAGCTGTGGGACCCGGACACGGGCACTCTCCGACACACGCTGGAGGGGCATTCGGGTAGTATCCTCAGCTTGGCTTTCAGTCCCGACGGCCGGACCCTCGTCAGCGGCAGTGTAGACAATACCGCCCGTCTGTGGGACGTGGCCGAGGGCATCCTCCGGCGTACCCTGGAAGGGCATTCGGATGGTATCCCCAGCGTGGCCTTCAGCCCCGACGGCCGGACCCTCGCCAGTGTCAGTTGGGACAGTACCGTCCAATTCCGGGATACAGCCACATACACCCTCCGCCACACTCTGACAGGCCACACGGCATCTGTCCACAGCCTGGCCTTCAGCCCCGACGGCCGGATGCTGGCCAGCGGCGACGGGCACGATATCGTCCGCTTGTGGGACACAGCCGCATACACCCTCCGCCACACACTGACAGGCCATGAGTTTAAGATCGAGAGTCTGGCCTTCAGTCCCGACAGCGGCACCTTGGCCAGCGGTGGTTGGGAATCCAGGGGGAAACAGGTGCGAGATACCGTCCGCCTGTGGGATGTGGCCACCGGTTCCCTCCGGCACATGCTGGCAGATGATGTGGGCGGGGTCTGGGATCTGGCCTTCAGCCCTGATGGCCGGACCCTCGCCAGTGCCGGCTGGGGACCTGTTGCCCTCCTGTTTGACGTGACCACAGGTTCCCTGCGGCACACCCTGGATACCGAAAGTGTCGTCTGGCACGTGGCCTTCAGCCCCGACGGCCGGACCCTTGCTACGGGCAGTAAGTACACTCTCAAACTGTGGGACGCGGATGCAGGCATTCTCCGACACACACTGTGGACCGGGGAAGTCTCCAGCCTGGCCTTCAGTCCCGACGGCCGGACCCTCGCCAGTGCCAGTTGGGGCTACGGCATCCGTCTGTTGGATGTGGCCACGGGCTCCCTGCAACACTCCTTGGACGACACTGCTGTCGTCCGGGACGTGACCTTCAGTCCCGACAGCCGGACCCTGGCCAGCGTCGGGGAGAACCACACCATCCGCCTCTGGGACGCGGACACGGGCACTCTCCGACACATACTGGAAGGACATACGGACAGCGTCAAATTTGTGGCTTTCCATCCCGATGGTCGGACCTTGGCCAGCGGCAGTACGGACGACCCCACCGTCCGCCTCTGGGATGTGGCCACCGGCTCCCTGCAGCATATCCTGGAAGGCCATGCCAATTACATCACCAGCCTGTTGTTCAGTCCCGACGGCCGGACCCTGGCCAGCGGCAGCATGGACGGCACAATCCTGTTGTGGGACGTGGTCTCGAAGGCAGCCGCGGGGGATTTCCGCAACCTGGCAACCAATCCCAACGGGCAATGGGCGGTGTGGAAGAGCGGCACGACCGTAACGGTCCGCTTCAACAGTCCGCGCGCACCCGTGCAGTACCATGCGCGGCAGGACCCGCAACCCCAGTTCGTGCTGCCGGAGGGCTTTCGGCCCGCAACCCGCGTGACGCATACGGTGACGGGCACACCGGTCCACGCGGATGGCACGCCGGTGCCGAACGCGTCGCCGGCGACCTTCGACCTGACCATCGACCCGAACGGCGAGGTGCGCTACCTGGACAACGCGAAGGTGGACGAGTTGGGCTATGTGAACTACCGCGTGACGCAACTGACGTGGCAGGCCGGCGAGCCCCCATCCACCTCCAGGACGGAGACATCCCCGACTGTGGACTCCAATGCATCGAATTGACTGCCGCGAGGAGGCTGTCCGATATGACCGCGAAGACCCTGATCCGGACCCTGGCCATCAGCCTGTGCCTGCTCTTGGTCGTGGCATCGCCCGTTGCCGCCCGGGAAGCTCCGTTTGAATCCCTGCCCATCGGGGCCAAGGCCCGTCTGGGTCGGGGTCAGATTCTGGACGCGCAGTATTCACCGGACGGCACCCGCCTGGCCGTGGGGAGCAGCGTGGGCATTTGGTTGTACGACACGCAGACCTACGAAACCACATCCCTGCTCACGGGCCATACAGGGCTGGTCGTGAGCGTGGCGTTCAGTCCCGACGGGAGGACCCTCGCCAGTGTCGGTAGGGACGACACCATCCGCCTGTGGGACCCGGACACGGGCACCCTCCGGCACACACTGGAAGGTTCTTTTGTCCACAACCTAGCCTTCAGTCCCGATGGCCGGATCCTCGTCAGTGCCAGTTGGCCCAACACCATCCACCTGTGGGACGCGGTTGAGGGCACCCTCCGGCGTACTCTGGAAGAAGGGCATTCAGGTAATATCACCAGACTGACCTTCAGTCCCGACGGCCGGATCCTGGCCACTGGCAACACGGAAGGCACCGTTCAGTTGTGGGACGTAACCACGGATACCCTCCTACACATCCTGAAGAGCCATACGGATGAAATCTACAGCGTAACCTTCAGCCCTGACGGGAGGACCCTCGCCAGTGCCGCCGGCCTTTGGAACAGCACCATTCACCTGTGGGACCCGGACACGGGCACTCTCCGGCACACACTGGAAGGTCATTTGGGTACTATTTCCAGACTGGCCTTCAGTCCCGACGGCCGAACCCTCGCCAGTGGTAATTGGGGCAACATCATCCACCTGTGGGACGCGGCTGAGGGTACCCTCCGGCGTACCGTGGAAGGTCGTACCCTGGGGCATTCGGGTGGTATCACCAGCTTGGCCTTCAGTCCCGACGGCCGGACCCTCGCCAGTGCCAGTTGGGGCAACACCGTCCACTTCTGGGATACAGCCACATACACCCTCCGCCACACTCTGACAGGCCACACGGCACCGGTCCACCGCTTGGCGTTCAGCCCCGACAACCGGATTCTGGCCAGCGGCGACGAGCACGATATCGTCCGCTTGTGGGACACAGCCACATACACCCTCCGCCACACTCTGACAGGCCATGAGTTTAAGATCGAGAGTCTGGCCTTCAGTCCCGACAGCGGCACCTTGGCCAGCGGTGGTTGGGAATCCAGGGGGAAACAGGTGCGAGATACCGTCCGCCTGTGGGATGTGGCCACCGGTTCCCTCCGGCACATGCTGGCAGATGATGTGGGCGGGGTCTGGGATCTGGTCTTCAGCCCCGATGGCCGGACCCTCGCCAGTGCCGGCCGGGGGTCTGTTGCCCTCCTGTTTGACGTGACCACAGGTTCCCTGCGACACACCCTGGATACCGAAAGTTACGTCTGGCACATGGCCTTCAGCCCCGACGGCCGGACCCTTGCCACGGGCGGGCGGTACACTCTCAAACTGTGGGACGCGGATGCAGGCATTCTCCGACACACATTGTGGACCGGGGAGGTCTCCAGCCTGGCCTTCAGTCCCGACGGCCGGACCCTCGCCAGTGCCAGCTGGGGCTCCGGCATCCGTCTGTTGAATGTGGCCACGGGCTCCCTGCAACACTCCTTGGACGACACTTCTGTCGTCTGGGACGTGGCCTTCAGTCCCGACAGCCGGACCCTCGCCAGCGGCGGGGATGACCACACCATCCGCCTCTGGGACGCGGACACGGGCACTCTCCGACATACACTAGAAGGACATACGGACAGCGTCAAATTTGTGGCTTTCCATCCCGATGGTCGGACCTTGGCCAGCGGCAGTACGGACGACCCCACCGTCCGCCTCTGGGATATGACCACTGGCTCCCTGCAGCATATCCTGGAAGGCCATGCCAATTACATCACCAGCCTGTTATTCAGTCCCGATGGCCGGACCCTGGCCAGCGGCAGCATGGACGGCACAATCCTGTTGTGGGACGTGGTCTCGAAGGCAGCCGCGGGGGATTTCCGCAACCTGGCAACCAATCCCAACGGGCAATGGGCGGTGTGGAAGAGCAGCACGACCGTAACGGTCCGCTTCAGCAGTCCGCGCGCACCCGTGCAATACCATGCGCGGCAGGACCCACAACCCCAGTTCGTGCTGCCGGAGGGCTTTCGGCCCGCAACCCGCGTGACGCACACGGTAACGGGCACACCGGTCCACGCGGATGGCACGCCGGTGCCGAACGCGCCGTCGGCGACCTTCGACCTGACCGTCGACCCGAACGGCGAGGTACGCTATCTGGACAACGCGAAGGTGGACGAGCTGGGCTATGTGGGCTACCGCGTGACACGCCTGACGTGGCAGACCGGCGAGCCCCCATCCACCTCCCGGACGCAGGCATCCCCGACTGTGGACTCCGATGCATCCATTGACTGAGAGCGGAGCCGTGGCCCGCGTCCACAGCACGGCATGATGCCGGAGTGAAAACCGCGTTGCCGGATCCGGCACCCATGTAACGCGGGCAGCTTCGACCCCGCGGCAGGCACTGCAAGGCCATGCGAACATCCATCGGTCCGCGATTCCATGATGGGACCGCGACCGCCAGTCTGGCGTAGGTTGGCACCGGACGTGCGCCCTGTCTGATACCGGCCCACGACACAACCGCCTTGTCCGTTGCTGTCCGGGTCCGCGGCCTGGCTCCGAATACCGCAGTCCGTTTCGCAAAGGCCGGAGCGCGGAAGAACGAGGGGCTTCAGGCAGGGCAATCGCATTCTAATTGGGGCAGTGTCGGCCATGGGTAGGATGGGGTGCCTCATCCCGTCCCGGAGTCTCCCCCATGGCCGCCACCACTCCCGTGCCCCTGGTTTCCCTGTTCACCGAAGTCGAGGACCCGCGTCGGCCCCAGGCCCGGCGGCATGCCCCGGGGACATTCTCCTGATCGCAACCCTGGCCGTCATCTGCGGCGCCGACAGCTGGACCGAGGTCGAGCTGTTCGGTCGCCAGAAGCAGGCCTGGCTGGCCACGTTCCTGACCCTGCCGCACGGGATCCCCTCGCACGACACCTTCGGACGCGTCTTTGCGCGGCTGGACCCCGCCCAGCTGGAGGTCTGCTTTACGCGCTGGGTACGGTCGCTGGCGGAGAGTCTCCAGGACCAGGTCGTGGCGGTGGACGGCAAGGTGGCCCGTCGCTCCCGCGACGCCGTCCGGGGGGCGCCGGCCCTGCATCCGGTGAGTGCCTGGGCGGACGAGGCGCGCCTGGTCCTGGGGCAATGTCGGGTGGCCGACAAGTCCAACGAGATTACGGCCATTCCGGAGTTGCTCGAGATGCTGGTGCTCGAGGGCGGCATCGTGACCATCGATGCCATGGGCTGCTACACGCGGATGGCGCAGACCATCCGCGACCGGGGGGCCGACTACGTGCTGGCGCTCAAGGACAACCAGCCACAGTTGCACGAGGCGGTGGTCGAGACCTTCGCGGTCGAGCGGGCCGAGGGTTTAGAGGGTTGCGACCACGACTTCCACAAGACCGTGAACAAGAACCACGGCCGCATTGAGACGCGCCGCTGCTGGGTCATCGGGACACCGGAGTACATCCGCTACGTGGACCCCGACGGGCTCTGGCCCGACCTGCGCAGCCTGGTCCTGATTGAGTCCCAGCGGCGACAGGGGGACCGGGTCACCTCGGAGACCCGCTACTACATTTCCAGCCTGCCGGCGGAGGCGCAGCTCCTGCTGCAGGGCGTGCGCAGCCACTGGGGCGTCGAGAATGCCCTGCACTGGGTCCTGGACATGGCCTTCCGGGAGGACGAATGCCGCATCCGCACCGGCCACGCCGCCCACAACATGTCAATCCTGCGCCGACTGGCCCTCAATCTGCTGCGCCGCGAGACCACGGCCAAGGGCGGCATCGCCGCCAAGCGCAAGCAGGCCGGCTGGAACGACAGCTACCTGCTCAAGGTCCTGTCCAATTAGAATGCGATTGCCCTGGGGCTTCAGGTGGCTGTGCGCGCGGCCGCTGGCGGGGAATTGAATCCGACATCCGCGCCGTTACGTTGAGCTGACACCCTGCTCACGTTCCGGATATGGCAGGGGCCGATCGGGATCACGATACTGGGAGCACGGTCACTTTGGAACCGTGCACAACTTCGATTTCCCAGGAGGAATCCCATGGCTACGCTGCTTGGCCCCCATCTGCTGGACGATCTTACCGGCCAATTCGAATATGAAGAAGGCGGTGTCAAAAAAGTCAAGACGGAGCAGAGCCAGCTTCTAGATTGGCAGCCACCAGTCTGCCTTGTGCTGATCAACGTGCACCAGGATCTCCCGAATGGGCAGGGACTGCGCCTGAAGCCCGGAAGCAGCGAAACGGAACTCGGCCGTCTCAATGACTTGGTCGGCATGCCCCCTGCCAGTCTCCAAACCCACATCGACATTCGCGCCACCACGCCCATCAAGTTCATCAACAAGCATTCCAAACTTCAGGATCCCAATAACCAACTTCGGAACACCAAGGTGATCGGACGAATCTACCTTGCCGATGATCGGGTGAGGGAACAAATCAAGGCAAATCCTGACCTAGTGCACCATTTCGTAAGTTCTGCGGATCTGGGCGAGTTGGGCCAGGATGGCATCGGCCTTGACCTTCCACCGGGGAGGCGTGGCCCGGCGGTTGTGGCCCCGCACGTAGCGGCCCAGGGTCGCCTGCAGGTCGGCCACGTCGTCGAAGGAGCCGCGGTCCATGACCTGTCGCTGCAGGGTGCTGAACCAAGCCTCGACCCGGTTCAGCCAGGAGGCATAGGTGGGGATGAAGTGGAAGTGGAAGCGGGGATGGGCCTCCCGCCAGTCCTGCACCTTGCGGTGCTTGTGGGGGGAGTAGTTGTCCAGGACCAGATGCACCTGCTGGGTGGGGAAGCGCCGTGTCAGCTGGCGCAGGAAGGCCAGGAACTCCTGATGCCGGTTGCGGGCGGCACAGGCATAGTAGATGCGACCGGTGTCCAGGTCCAGGGCCGCCCGCAGGGAGAGGGTGCCGTGGCGGACGTAGTCGTGGGTGCGGGTGGCGGGGCGGCCGGCGGTCGCGGGCAGCCCGGCCTGGGTACGGGCCAGGGCCTGCATCTGGGGCTTCTCGTCAAAGCACAGTCTCACCACGTCCGGGTCCTTTTTTTTTCGTAGACCGCGATCACGTCGCGCAGCTTGGCCTCGAACCGGGGGTCGTTGGACAGCTTGAAGGTGCGCACGCGGTGGGGCTGGATCCCGGCCGCCGACCACCAGCGGCTCAGCTGGGCGGTCGAGATGCCCGTCTCCCGGGCCATCAGGCTCAGGCTCCAACAGGTGTGGCCGTCGGGCGGGTCCGCCTGCAGTTTCTTCCACATGGCCTCCCGGTCCGCGTCCGTGTAGGTCGGCGGGCGACCGCTGCGGGGCCGGTCCGCCAGTCCCGCCAAGCCCTCGGCCAGGTACCGGTTGCGCCAGCGTGCCACCGTCTCGTCGCTGGTGCCCACGGCGGCCGCGACGGCCGCCAGTGTCTGTCCGGCCGCCAGGCCCAGCAGCATGCGGGCGCGCTGCACCTGGTGGTGGGGCAGGCTCTGCGACCGTGCCCACTGCTCCAGGGTCGGTCGGTCTGCTGCCTGCAAGGTCAAGCCGCGGGTGCGTGCCATGATCGCCTGCCGGTGTCTGTGGGGATTCCATGCAATCCCTATTTTAGCCACAGTACTTACGCAAGCATGCACTAGCAGCCCAATTCCACCATAACCTGGTACTGGCGGCGCGAGCGAACCTGAACGGCCTCGAGGCAAATTTGGCCGACCGCGTGAACTACTGGGTCGTGGTCAACGAAGTGCTGGGCACCACCGAGGCTGACTTGAAAAAACTCGGCCGGTACGAAATGAAGCGGATGGCTCTGGTAAAACCAGCGGGAAGTGGGAATCTCTTCTACGGCTGTGGCTTGTTTGCCTTCGCCAATGCCACTCCCCCCACCGAAACTCTTTGGAAACAGGATTTGAAAGAAAATTCCGTGGATTACGGTATCCAGGCCGTGCTGGCGAGGGCCAACACCGACAACGAGCAACACAGTTCCGGGCCCCAACATGTCCTGCTGCTGCACCAGTACTTCCAGCCGGACAACGAACCTTCGACGGACCAAAACCACACACGCCCCCGGGGGGTGGATGACAAGGGCAATCTGCTGGCCGACAACCTGAAGAACAACGTCCGGCGCTTTGAGCATCACTACCTGGAAGACTTCCAGGCCAACTACGGCAATCTCAAGGTGATCATCTCGGAGTACGGCCTGGACGGCCGGATTGGCCTGTCCTCAATGGAATTGAAGCAGAACCCATCCCGGGGCTGGAAGTACTTCGACGAGTGGAGCGGGACGACTGCTCTGCAGTCCGGCGACGGTACCCCCTATTTGCAGGCGCTCAAGGCACTGGACCGGTCGAACCGGGGGTACCGCGTGGACGACGATATGGACAGCGATGTGATCCTTGGCTACTGCATCTACGGCTGGGGCTACAACAACGCCGACCAGTTCTGGAGCTATCCCCTGGACGAGACGCCAGAGCGACCTGCGCCAGCCTCCGAGACGCTAGGTGAGCTGACAAAACGGGAAACGGAGAACCGCAAACGTGGCGCCACCGTGATTGGGCCCTTGGTCAATTATGCCGAGACCTTGAGAGGCCAGGTTTCCCTCCCCCCACAGCTGCGCCTGAACCACGTTGACTTGGAGGGAGATGGGCTCAATATGCGTCAAGGACCCGGCACCGACTACCTCTGGATACGCACCCTCCCTGCCGGTGACTCGTCGTGGTACGACATCGAGAGCCGCAGTGCCAAAGACATTGAGCCCACATGGTGGAAGATCCGGGTATACGACGTGGGCCCGAGAGAGCACAGCACCACCGGCTGGGTGCATGGAGGCTTCGTGCGGATCGCGTCCGGGGACAATCTCGCGGGCGTGCCGTACGAGACTGTGTCTCCGTCCACGGCCTCGACTCCCAGTGTCCAATCGATAGCGAACGTGGTTGCCGTGGTGCGCAAGGACCCGAATGATACTTCCGCCTTTGTGCAAGTGTTGCAAGGCAGTGCCGAAACTTCGGCGGTGTTCCAGTTGTCACCGCGTTGGTACCAAGTGCAGCTTGGCAACGGCCATCGGGGCTGGCTTCGGGCCAGCCAGGTGACTGCCCACAACACGGACAGCCTATTGACCCGGAAACCCCGGTTGCGCCGCTGGCCTGGAGGCAGCGAGGCGGTGCCGGTGCGCCGCGGCCCGGGGGCCACCGACGCGACGGTGGCCACGCTCGCAGCCGGCAACACGGACTGGCGCGCCCTGCTGGCCCGCGACGCGGCCTATGCCGGTTGGTGGCAGATCCGCTGCGACGAAGTCGTGGGTTGGGTACACAAGGATTATATACAGACCCACGGCAGCCTCGGCAGCCTGGCAGTGACCTGGAACCGCCCGCAACTGAGCCTTTTGACCACCACCACGGATGGCCTCAACGTGCGCTCGGGACCCGGCACAACACATAACCGAATCGCCTCGATCGCCGGTGGCTCCACCACCCGCTACGACATTCTGGGCAAGAACGCGGCCACGGCCACCTGGTACCAAATCCGGTTCAGCGACGAGGTGACCGGCTGGGTTTCCGCCACCTACATCCAGACCCACGGCGACCTCACCGATTTGACCGTAACCTGGAACCGGACGGCGGCCGTACCCCGACTCAGTCTCCTGGCCACCACCACGGATGGACTCAACGTGCGTTCGGGACCCGGCACCACACATGACCACATCGCCTCGATTGCCGGTGGCTCCACCACCCGCTACGACATCCTGGGCAAGGACGCGGCCACGGCCACCTGGTACCAGATCCGCTTCAGTGACGAGGTGACCGGCTGGGTTGAAGCCAACGACGACGTGGAGATCGAAGGCAATCTCATCGAGGCACCACCGCCGCGGGCCGGCTTGGCCGACTCCGTACAGACCTGTGTCGTGAGGGCGACACCTGCTGCGGCCGGCAACCGGGCAGGCACCATCACGGACCGCGGCAACCGTTACGTGATCCTGGGCAAGAACGCGGCCACGGCCGCCTGGTACCAGATCCGCTTCAGCGATACAGTCGACGGCTGGGTGCACAAGGACCATGTGCAGTTGCATGGCGAGCTCCGCAACCTCCCGGTGGTCGGGACAGCGCCGCCAGCCAGCAGCAATCCCCAACTCAGTCTCCGGAAAACGACCACCGACGGCCTCAACATGCGTACCGGACCCGGCACAGGTTACCGCATCGTGGTCACGCTGCCCTTCGCCACCACCCGTTACAACATCCTGGGCAAGGACGCGGCCACGGCCACCTGGTACCAGATCCAGTTCAGCGACGGGATAACCGGCTGGGTTTCCGCCACCTACATCCAGACCCACGGCAACCTCTCGGGGCTCACCGTGACCTGGGACCCGACACCGCAACTGAGTCTTCTGGCCACCACCACGGACGGGCTCAATGTGCGCTTGGGACCCGGCACCGGCCACAACATTGTCGCTTCCATCGCCGGTGGTTCGATCACCCGCTACAACATTCTGGGCAAGGATGCCGCCACGACCACCTGGTACCAGATCCGGTTTAGTGACAGCGTTACCGGCTGGGTGCATGGCGACTACGTCCAGACCCACGGCGACCTCTCCGGGCTCACCGTCACCTGGAACCCAACTCCACAGCTGAGCCTCAAGGCCACCACCACGATCAACCTCAACGTGCGCTCGGGGCCGGGTACGGGACACGACAAGGTCGGCTTCATCCCCGGCGGCTCCGCCACCCGCTACGACATCCTGGGCAAGAACGCCGCCATCCCCACCTGGTACCAGATCCGCTTCAGCAACAGCGTCACCGGCTGGGTCTCCGCCACCTATGTCCAGACCCACGGCAGCCTCTCCGGGCTCACCGTGACTTGGAACCCCACTCCGCAGCTGAGCCTCAAGGCCACCACCACGATCAACCTCAACGTGCGCTCGGGGCCGGGCACGGGACACGACAAGGTCGGCTTCATCCCCGGCGGCTCCGCCACCCGCTACAACATCCTGGGCAAGAACGCCGCCACCCCCACCTGGTACCAGATCCGCTTCAGCAACAGCGTTACCGGCTGGGTCTCCGCCACCTACGTCCAGACCCACGGCGACCTCTCCGGGCTCACCGTGACTTGGAACCCCACTCCGCAGCTGAGCCTCAAGGCCACCACCACCTGGAACCTGAACGTACGCTCGGGACCCGGCACCAGCCACAGCGTAGTGGGTTCCATTTCCGGTGGTTCGACCACCCGCTACAACATCCTGGGCAAGAACGCTGCCACCCCTACCTGGTACCAGATCCGCTTCAGCAACAGCGTTACCGGCTGGGTCTCCGCTACCTACGTCCAGACCCACGGTAGCCTCGCAGGGCTGACTGTGACCTGGATCCCACCCCAGTTAAGTCTCAAGGCCACCACCACCTGGAACCTGAACGTGCGCTCGGGACCCGGCACCAGCCACAGCGTAGTGGGTTCCATTTCCGGTGGTTCGACCACCCGCTACAACATCCTGGGCAAGAACGCCGCCACCCCCACCTGGTACCAGATCCGCTTCAGCAACAGCGTTACCGGCTGGGTCTCCGCCACCTACGTCCAGACCCACGGCAGCCTCGCAGGGCTGACCGTGACCTGGATCCCTCCCCAGTTGAGTCTCAAGGCCACCACCACCTGGAACCTGAACGTGCGCTCGGGACCCGGCACCAGCCACAGCGTAGTGGGTTCCATTTCCGGTGGTTCGACCACCCGCTACAACATCCTGGGCAAGAACGCCGCCACCCCCACCTGGTACCAGATCCGCTTCAGCAACAACGTTACCGGCTGGGTCTCCGCCACCTACGTCCAGACCCACGGTGGCCTCGCAGGGCTGACCGTGACCTGGATCCCACCCCAGTTGAGCCTCAAGGCCACCACCACGCTCAACCTCAACGTGCGTTCGGGCTCGGGCACCTTGCACAGTGTCGTAGGCACCATCCCTGGCGGCTCCACGACCCGCTACGACATCCTGGGCAAGAACGCCGCCACCCCCACCTGGTGGCAGATTCGGTTCAGCAACTCCGTCACCGGCTGGGTCTTCGCCACCTATGTCCAGACCCACGGCGACATCAGCGGCGTGCCCGTGCGCTGAACCCGGACCCGGACACACGCGACGGGGGACAGTTCCGTCCCCCGTCGCCACCCTCTTCCACTGTATCCGCGAGGTCTTCATCCCGTCGGGCAACGCCAACCGGCTAACTTACAACTGTAGTATTGGGCAAAACCTCGATCTCCCCGGCTGTCCACTGTGCGCCCGCCACGGTCACCATGGGCTGGGCCACAGTTGATGCCTGACAGGCCCGGCCGCATCAGTCTCATCCATGAAAGACTCTGCGCGAAGCCAGGATGTCGTGGAGTTCCCGATCGGCGACGGTCCAGATGGCAGTCGCCGGGATCCAGCCGCTGATTCTGCAGTTCGAGTTGGCAAGCATGTAACTCAGCACATCTCCGCGGAGCCAGGCATCCACACCCTCGCCATGGCGCTCCGTGACGCGCAGCGCGTCGCCCCAGGGGATGTAGCCAATCACCCTTCCCTGCCGACTGGGCCGATCGTAGAGCGGCTGACCCTGCAACATGCCGGGGCGGAGAGCCGTTTCGGCCACGATGTTCATCATCGCCGCTTCCTGACCCTGTAGTTCCCGCATCCCGGCGCGGGGGGCCGTCTGGATGTGAATCCGGACCTTTTCAGTTTCGGCCGGCGACAGCCAGACGGTGGTATCGGCCCCGGTGCGGATCTTCCACTCCTGCAAGTGTGGGTTCTCGCAATCCTGGTATACATCCAGAATATCGTGGGGGACGCCCAGAGGGTCGGCCGGGAAACTCAATTGGGCAGTGTGCCGCGCCGTCACAATCGCGAAACTACGGATCCCGTGGTCCCGGACTTGGCTCCACGCCGGGTCCGGAAGCAGGTTCCGGTCAATTGGTCGGGGCGGCAGCTGCACGCTCTGCAGGCGGGGAGCATGGGCCAAGAAATCCGCGGGCACAGTTGTCAAATGGTTGTAGAACTCTTCACCGTGGCCGTAGGCTTCGCCAAAGTAGTTGTCGCTAAGGTACAGATGGGTAAGGCGGGGCGCATGGACCAGGAAACCGGGCGGCAGTTCGTCCAGGTCCAGAACAAAGGCTTGCAGACGCTCCAGACGGGGGGCGTGGGCCAGGAAACCGGGCGGGAAGGTCCGCAATCCATCGGCATTCAGGCGCAGGTGGGTGAGGTTGGGGACATGGGCCAGGAAACCGGATGGCAGACCCGGGTCCAGGGACAAAGTCAGATGGGTCACAGAGGGGAGGGACGGCAGAGGCACATCCCCCGACCAGTATCCGTCCAAGTAAACGAGCCGGGGAACATGGGCCGCGAAATTGGGCGATTGCGGCGTGTCTCCTACCAAATGGGTGAGTCGGGGCACCGGAGCCAGGAAGTCGGGTGGTAGTGAGCCCGACTGGAACAATCCCAGGTGGGTGAGTCGGGGTACCGGAACCAGGAAATCCGCCGACAACGACTGCTTCTACACACACAGGTCCAGAAAGGTGAGTTGGGGCACAGGGACCAGGAAGTCCGCCGGGAAATCCGTCGGTACTGATGTGCTTGAGGAGCCGCACCGCAGGCTCAGGTGGGTCAGTTGGGGCACCGGAACCAGGAAATCCGCCGGCAGGGACAGAAGATATCCCCCATAGAGCCGCAGGTGCAGTTGGGTCAGCCGGGGGACATGGGCAAGAAGGTTGGGCGGCAGGCTGCGCAAGGCCCAGCCCTCCAGCTCCAGGTGGGTGAGGCGGGGCACCGGAGCCAGAAAACCGGGAGGCAGCGTGTCCGGCAGCGTGTCCGGCTCCGGGCGGTGAACACTGTCCGGCACCAGGATCAGATGGGTCAGCCGGGGGGTATGGGCGAGAAGGTCGGGCGGCAACGCGGTTGGCTCCGCGCCGCGCAGTTCCAAGTGGGTCAGCCGGGATACCGGGGCCAGGAAATCGGGTGGCAACGTCATCGGCATGAACCAGTGCGAATCGCTGCTTTCCTTCCTATGGAGGTTCAGATGGGTGAGGGCAGGGACATGGGCCAGGAAGTTGGACGGCAGGGCCGTCTCGGTCCAGCTCCCGATGTCCAGATGGGTGAGGGCGGGGACATGGGCCAGGAAGTCGGGCGTGCTCCCGGAACTGCTGAGGGTCAAGTGGGTCAGCTGGGGCACCGGGGCTAGGAAGTCGGGCGTGCCACGCCCGACATGTTTCAGGGCCAAATGGGTCAGCCGGGGCACCGGGGCCAGAAAATCGGGCGGTAGCTCCGTCGCACTCGTGTCGGGCAGCTCTAGGTGGGTAAGTCGGGGCACCGGATCCAGGAAGTCGGTCGGCAGCGCGGTTGGATTCACGTTGTGCAGTTCCAGATGGGTGAGCCGGGGCACCGGATCCAGGAAGTCGGTCGGCAGCACAATGCGCCCCGAGCCATGTCTCCAAAACCACCTCCTGTACGGATCGGACGGGTCGGGCACGATCAGGATCAACTTGGTCAGCCGGGGCACCGGATCCAGGAAGTTGGGCGGCAGCACGATGCGCCCCGAACCATCCGCCTGAAGGAGGCCGGAAGTGTCGGGCACGATCAGGATCAGCTCGGTCAGCCGAGGCACCGGGGCCAGGAAGTCGGACGGCAACCCGGTCAGATGACCGGTGTCCAGCTCCAGGCGGGTCAGCCGGGGTACCGGGGCCAGGAAATCGGACGGCAGTTCCTGGCCCTCAAAGCGCAGCGCCAGGGATTCCAGCCCGGTCAGCCCTGCCAGATCCCGGGCGGATGTCACGTGCACGGGCGCGTCCAGCCCCAAGGTACGGTAGCCGTCCCTGGGCCCGAACGGCACCATGTCGAAACCCCACAGGGCCTGGAATTCAAACCCATACGGCGGTTGTTTCTTCGTCAGCTGCCCCACCAAATCCCAGGCGGCCACCTCGGTCTCCGATGGGCTCTTCCCCAGGGTGCGGAGCGCAGCCAGCTGGGTACCCGCCACCGTCTCGCACGCCGGCCGCTCTCCCCCGACCGGGGTCAGGGCATCCAGCAACGCCCCGCGCATGTCAGCACTGCGGGCACAGACCTGCGGATCGTCACCGCCCAGATCCGGGAGCGGCGCGCCGGCCGCCGCGGTCGCCAACCCGACACCCCACCCCAGCAGGCACAGGCCGAGACTCAGCCCGCGCCGTAACCACGCAACCCGCGTGTGTCCCGAGTGCCAACCCATGAAATTCCTCTTCCTCCCGTGGCCGCCATTGCGGGCCATCCTGCCACAACCGCGGTGCTCACGCGGGCGTGACGCGGCGGACATGACGCGGACGGTCCGCACGGAACCTGTTGGTATGGAGACTATGCCCGGGACGGCACGCAACCAATATCAACGAGATGGAAACTGTACCTTGTCTCGAGTGCGCCAACTTCCACCGAATCCCTGTGCTAGGATCGAGCGTTTATGAACATCGACTCCCCGGTGACGGCGGTTGCCATGAGCGGCGGCTTGGACAGTTCCATGGCGGCCGCCCTGCTAGTTGAACAAGGTGTCGACTGCATCGGCATCATGATGCGGCTCTGGTCCGAACAGGGACCGGGAGTCGCGTCCACGAACAAGTGCTGTTCGACGGAGAGCGTGGATGTGGCGCGGGCCGTGGCCGAGCGCCTCGGCATGCCCTTCTACCTGGTCAATGCAGAGGAACCATTCCGCAAGGCGGTTGTGGAGCCGTACATTGATGGATTCGATCGGGGCCGGACGCCCAATCCCTGCCTCAACTGCAACCGGCACATTCGGTTCGACTGGCTACTCAAATATGCGCTGGGACTGGGGGCCGAACGTCTGGCCACGGGCCACCACGCCCGGAGTCGTCGGGAAGCGAACGGTTCCCACAGCCTGCTACGGGCCGTCGATCCGCAAAAGGACCAAAGTTATGTGCTCAGCGTATTGACCCAAAGGCAGCTTGGCCACAGCCTGTTTCCGGTGGGTACGTATACCAAGCCGGAACTCAGGGAGATGGCACGTCAACGCGATCTCCCGGTGGCGGACAAGCAGGAGTCCATGGATCTCTGCTTCGTGGCCGACGACGACTACCGCCGGTTCCTGGAGGACTGGAGCCCATCCCCGGCCCAGGCCGGACCCATCGTCACCATGGAAGGTGACGCGGTCGGCACCCATCAGGGCCTGCACCGCTACACCATCGGCCAGCGACGGGGCCTCGATATCCCCGTCCATTCCCGCGAACCCCGATATGTCATCGGCAAGCTGCCGGAAGAGAACGCCTTGGTTGTCGGCAGCCGATCGGACTTGGCCGTGCTGGAATTCCCGGTCGACAATGTGAACTGGATACAGAAGCCGCCTCCTTCCACCCCCAACCTGTCCTGTCAGATCCGGTACCGCGGTAGCGACGTCCCCTGTGCGTTGGAGGAAACCGACGACAACCGCGTTATCGTGCACTTGAGGGAACCCCAGTACGGAGTCGCACCGGGACAGGCCGCCGTCTTCTATCGGGGAGACGAGTGTCTGGGCGGGGGGCTGATTGCATCCCCATGACATCCGAATGGTGGCTGAATCCAGCCCTCATGCTCGGCACTGTCATAGCCGTCGGCTACGGTGCCTTGTTCCACCTCTGGCAGGGCCGATCATGGCAGGATCTAATCACCTCGGTGGTTGCCGCCCTGATCGGCTTCGGGGTGGGCCAGCTGATTGGCACCCTGTTCAACTCGGACTGGTTCCGCATCGGCCAGGTACGGGTAATTGAGGCGACGATATTCACGGTGCTCATCCTGCTGCTGAGCCGACGCAAGCCGGAACCGGCCGGCTGACGGCAGTACCATGGAACAGGTCCTGGATACCATTCGCGACATCACTTTTGTGCTGATCGCGTTGGAAACCTTCGCGGTGCTGGGCCTTCTGATTCTGCTGATCCGGCACCTTCTGCGACTCGTCCGCATCCTGCGGACCGGTGTCGCGCCAATCCTCGAGGATGCGCAGCAGGCGGCACGCACCACACGCGCCACGGCGGAGTTCGTGGGGGAACATGTGGTGAAGCCGACCGCCGAGGCCCGCGGCAAGCTTAGTGGCCTCAGACGGGCAATGCAGGTCCTGTTTGGGGATCTGCTGCCTCCGCACTGACGCCGGACCGCCCCTACGGGCTCCTGCGGGGACGACAAATCCATGGAACACGGCGCATTCCGCGTTTGGACCGGTTCCGAACCCGACTTCCCGCGCCAGACGGAACAGGTCCGCAGTTTGCTGGGGGCCCCCGACAATCCCGCCCTGTTGCCGCTCCAGTTCGTCGCGGCGGCACTGACCGGCATCGGGGGCATGCTTGTCACCCGATCGCATGCCGATGTGTTGGTGGATGCCGCATTTGCACTCCCGACGCGCGACCCGTCCGTGCTCCTGACGGTCCGGCATGCCGCCAACCAGCCTGATGCAATCCGGCTGACCCTGGTCGACCGGGACCGGCCCGGAGCACTGGACGGCACCCCCGTGGACCCGCCCGCAGACTGGAAGGCTCCGGAACCCGTCTTCGCCGCCGATTCGATTGCCATCGGCGAACCGGGATCCGGACACGCGGAACAAGCCAGGAGTTTGCAAGGACGAATCTGGCAATCCCCGCCCGACAACCTCTATCCAACCTGGCTGTACGCCCCCGCCTGTCCCGCCTCGATGTCCCTCGTTGCGCTCCACGGGGATCGAGTGGTGGGGTTTCTGCTGGGATTCCAGTCCCAGCCGGATCGGGACGGAACCACGGTGCTTGAATCCCAGGTGATGGGCGTGGATCCCGACTACCGGAACCGGGGCATCGCCGTTCACCTCAAGCGCCAGCAGGCAATCAAGGCCGGCACACTGGGCATCGATGCCATCCGCTGGACCGCGGACCCGTTGCAGGCGGGCAGTGCCCTGCTCAACTTCGGCCGGCTGGGCGCATTCAGCCGCAGATTCCTGCCCGACTACCTGCCGTTCCGCAACGAACTCAACCGCCTGCCGGCTTCCCGCCTGCGCATCGAGTGGACGTTGGCCGGAGAGGACTCGCGGAACGCGCTGAGTCAACGCCGGGCCCGCCAGAAGGAAACCGTGGTACCGGGGAAGACATGTCCGGTAGCCAATGACGGCCCGACGGACCTGAACATTCCACCCGGCAGTCCCCTGATGGCAATCGAGATTCCGCGCGACTGGACCGCCCTGCAACAGACGGATCTGATGGCGGCGCGCGCCTGGCGGACCAACCTCGACGATCTATTGCTGCGCTGCCTGGGCGACAGCCCCGACAGATACCGAATCACGAACGCCGTAGTACACGAGGGGCGCGCCTACCTGCTGGCCGAGCAAGCCACGGATGAGATGAAGGGTGGTTCGTGAGCTACCCCATCGTCACCCATTATCCAAAGTGACCATCTTCAATGGCAGGTTGCTGCGTCCCTTGCCACCCGGTTCAGGCAAAGACAAGGGCTCGCGCTGAATCGATATCCACGAGGAGGCACTCGACGAGGACCGGATTGCAGAGTGGATGTGGCCGGCGGGCGCGCTACCCGGCGGGCGCGGGTTCGACACACTGTGAAATTCACCTTCTCATCGGCCACATGACTGGGTCAAGGCCCCATCCCTATTCCGGCATCGGCACCCAGGTGTAGACATCCTCCTGTGGTTCGTAGCCCAGATACTTCCGGGTGTCCGCCAGCGACCACTTCATGCCGGTGTTGAGCGACATCCCGTTGACGCAGATGTAGGGACCAGGCCAGCCATGGGACTTGGCCAGGACGGCGCGCTCGAACAGGGCCACGAAGTCCCGGTCCGCCAGCCACATTTCCTTGTACCAGCGGTCCGTCCGTTCGTACTCCTCCCGAAAGGCCTCGGGCACATCGCGGCGGGGCTCCGCCGTGCCCGATGGGGTAAGGGTTTCCGGATGGTTGCTCCCATGGTTGCACCATCCAATCCGAATGCAGACAAACTCCGTGTTCCCCCTGCCCTGGTCCGATAGGGCCAGCCCTCGATACAGCCGCTCGCCGGCCCACTTGCCGGCCGCATAGGCCGGGGAGTCGTAACCGTCTTCGCCCAGCCGTACCGTCGTGCCCACGCCATACGGCGAGGAAGGCAGCAGTTCGCCCGACCCCACCGTGGAGGCCAGGGGCTCATCCTTGTACTGGCCCATCGTGTGGTTCGTGGTGGCGAACACCAATCGCCGGCAGGCGGGCGAAGCCACCGCCGCGAGGCCGATGTTGACGTTCATGTCCATCGAGACGGCGGCATCGTCCCAGGAGGCGGCCGGATTGGGCACCTGTGCGGCCAGGTGCACAACCTCGGTGCAGTCCGCCGCCACCTGCTGCCAACGGGAATCGTTCCAGTCCCTGAGATCGGCCTTCAGGTAGTCCAGTTCGGCCAGTTCATGATCCTGATCCCGGACCTTGATCTCAAGTTCAGCGCGGGTCTCTGCCGCCTGTCCGGTCGACGCCGGCATCACATCGATGCCCGTAATCCGATCCACCAGCGGCTGCAACAGGAGATGGCGAATCAGCTTCTGCCCCAGATTGCCCTGCGCGCCCGTCACCAGCACATGCCTGCCCATGCCCAATCCCCCTTCTTTCAGCCGTGGAAAGCGGCCACCTTTTCGAACAGGTCCCGGAAGATTGCATTGCGGGCCACCATGGTGGCCTCGCGCATGGGCGGGCCCTCCGGCTGCGGAATCCAGTCCAGCGTTGCGGTGTCCAGATCGGGCGTCGCGGCTAGGCGACTGCGCGTCCAGTCCGGATTGATGACGTAGGCGGTTGCGGCCAGGTCCCAAACTTCCTTGGCCCAGGCATAGTGGTCGTCGCTGTAGGCGGCAAACCGGTCCGTCAGGAAGGTGCCGACCGGGCCCAGGGGTGCCAGATGCCGCTCCAGCTCCGGAACGGTGGTGAGCAGGTGGGAAGCAACCCCCAAGCACGGAAACAGGGTCAGCGAGGGACTGAGTTGGAACAGCAACCGCGAGGCGATCGGATCCTGCATGAGATTGAACTCGCGGGCGTTGGTCCAGTGCAGCGGCTGACCGCCCAGCCACACAACACGCATCCGCTGCCCCAGGTCAATGTTTCGTTCACGCGCAGCCAGCAGCACCGAGGACACATTGGTCGGAGCACCGATCGCCACCACATACAGCGGTTCGTCGCCTTCCGCGAGCAAGGACAACATGTGCTCGACGGCCGGACTCTGCACGATGTCCCGGGGAGAGTCCATGAACCGATCGGAGCCCCTGAACACCATGCCTTCCGGTTCCTGTCCCAACAGCCCGAACAGGCGCAGGATCTCCTCGTGACTCTTCTCCATGCCGTCGCCGGCGCTGGATGAACGATTGTTCAGGAACGGTGCGGCGTAGACCGCCTGCAGATCCACCTCGGCGGGGGACAGCATCACATGGACCAGGGCAAACTGGTCGTCTATTTCGTTGTAGGTGTCGGTGTCCAACACCATGCGGACGCGGCCCGCGGGTGGCGGCGGTTCCGACGATCGGACTTCAGCCATGTCAATCGGAGGCTCCTGTAGGTGGAAACGCGAAGCGGCTTGGCTGCCTACACCGGGGACCGAAGCCTGACCCGAAACCAGTCCAGCCAACCTGCTTCATGAGGTTCAAAGCTGTTGCATGAACTCGAAAATCATCTCGTTGCTGCCCGGCAGGGCTTCGTGTCCGAAGTCCGGGAAGAACTCGACGGACTTCGACGACGAGATCTTGTTGTAGGCGGCAAACTGCGTGGACGGCGGACAGATCTGATCCATCAAACCGGTGAACATCATCACCTCGGCCCGGATGCGCGGAGCCAGGTGCTGCACATCGATATAGCCGAGCCGGGCAAAGGCCGCATCCTCGCGCTTGTGCTGCGGATCGTACTTGCGGAACCAGTCCCTCAGTTCCTGATAGGCGTTGACCGTCAGATCCATCTCCCAGGTACGCTTGTAGTCCGTCAGGAACGGGAACACCGGCGCCGCCCGTTTCACCCGGGGTTCCAGGGCGGCCGCGGCAATGGACAAACCACCGCCCTGACTGCCGCCGGTGACGCCCACCCGGGCCGGGTCCACATCATCCATCGCCATGACCAGACCGGCCAACTGGGCCGCGTCCAGGAAGATGGAACGGTATGCCAGGTGTTCGGGCCCCTCGTCGCTGAGGCCGCGCACGATGTGCCCCCTCAACGTTGTGCCCTTGGTACCACCCGGATCCTCGGACAGGCCCCCTTGGCCGCGACAGTCCAGGGCCGCGACGGTAAAGCCGGCTGCGACCCAGCCCAGCTTTTCCAGCCAGCCCCCCGAATCCCCGGAGTAGCCGTGGTACATGACAATGCCCGGATGGCCGGGGGTAGGATTGGTTGGCTCCAGGAGCTTGGCGTGCACCCGCGCCCCGTTGATGCCCGTGAACCAGAAGTGGGAGCAGGCTGCGAAATCCGTCTGGAAGGCCGCCGGAATGCGCTCTGGATTCGGGTCGATGGCGCGCATCCGGGCCACGCCCTTGTCCCAATAGTCGTCAAAGTCGTCCGGCCTTGGATTGCGGCCTTCGTAGGTATACAGATCGTCCAGGGACAGGTCGAATGTCAAGGGCATGGCATGTGTTTTTCCAAGGTGGGTAAATCAGCTGCGGGGGTACTGCGGGGAGTCAGGCATCTTCCCAGTCTTCGTCCGGGTCCTCGTCATCTTCCTCCATTTCGGCCAGAGCCTTGGACAGGTCCGCCATGACGTCCTCGTGGCGCACCTGGGACCAGTTGCCCCACAGGGACCTGGTCAGCCGTTCCGGGTCGCGGCGCAGGCCGTAACGGGCCCAGTACTGGCAAACCCGCTCGACATCCCGCTCCAGCAGGCTGTAAGCCTGCTTGTTGCCGGTCACGGGCACCACCTGTGGAAAGTCGATGACCACGACCCGGTCGTCCCAGAACAGCAGGTTGTGTGCGGACAGGTCGCCATGGATGAAGCCGTTGGTCAGCATCAATTCGACATTGTGCATGACCTGGTCGAACGACGACTTCACCTCGGAGGGGTCCAGGCGGACTTCGTTCAAGGTCGGCGCGGCCACCTGTGCATCCCCGATGAACTCCATCAGGATGGCATTGTCGGCGGCGTCGAACGGCTCCGGCACGTCGGCCCCGACCTCCCGAAGAATGGTAAGGGCGTGGCGTTCGTACAGCAGCCAGGACGTCTGCTGTGCCTGCTTGCCGTAGTCCGACCGCTTCAGCATGGCCCGCAGCAGCCGCTTGTCCTGTCGGCTGCTGACGTTGGTACCCAGCGCCAGCGTGTCGCGGCCCTCGCGATACACCATGTCGTTGCGCATGGTGCGGTGGCTGCGCGGCCGATAGGTCTTGGCCGCAAACAGGTCCAATGAGCCATCGGGCGCAGTCAGGCTGCAGCGGTAGACGTCGGCGTCCTTGCCGCCCTTGACCTTGCTCAGGATGTCGTCCACCAATCCGTTCTCAAAGAAGGGTCGCAGGGCACCCATCAGCCAGCGCCGTTCAACCTGGCCCGGCCGGTAGGTGGTTTCAAAATCGCCGGTGATGCTGCGGCGTATCTCCTCCTCGATCTTGTAGCGCCAGTTTTCCCGGAAGGGGACCTTGTTCTCGAACTTGGCCTTGGGCGGCCTGCGAATCAGCTTCTGGTCGTGCTGAAAGTCAGGATCGTGCTCCTCGGCGTAAACCTCCCATTCCTCTTCTTCGTAGTCGTTCCAGTTGTCTTGGTATTGTGCAGACATGCGTTGGTCAGCGGCTCCGGATTGGCCTCAGGGTATCTAAAGTGCCCGCGCAGGCCGAAGGCTCGGCTTCCCCGCGACAGCGGGGACAGGATTCACGGGAACCCCGGGGTCCGTGCTGGATTGTGGGTTGGGGGTGACGAGTGACAGCAACGGGCCGGAGGTCGCTGTATCCGCCGCACTCGGATTAGCTGTGGGCAGCGGGTTTGCGGGAAGGTCCGGAACTGTCGATGGCCAGCACAGACACCGTTCTCGTCAGGGTGTCCTGTCCTATCATTGTCAACCTCCCTGGGTGCGCACGTCGGCTGGACAAGAGGGGCTGCAGCCGCCACAGCAAGGATAGTATACGACGGGACTCGTGTACTTGACTAGACAGGGGGCTGTTGGGGTTTGGTGCGCGTCCGCCATGGAAGCACCGGACAGGTACAATCCGGACCGCGGAACCGAATGTCCGCCATCACCTGAAGTGCCATGAACCGATTGCCTCCCCTGCACCCCAGCGATGCAACGTTTCCGTACATCAGAAGAGTGTCCGGTTTCTATGTGGATAAGACCCCCCTGCTGCGGAAGTTGCTGGACACGTCTGAAGACTCGTGGGGCGGCACGCCGTTGCTGAACCGTCGGCATCAGTTTCTGGCCCGACCGCGGAGGTTTGGCAAGAGCCTGCTCATCAGCACACTCGAAACCTGGTTCCAGGGCCTGCCGCCCGAAACCCATCACCCCACCGGCGAACCCGACGGTCACATGGAGATGCCGGCAGGCTGGACCTCCCCTGCTTGGCTGTGGGCAGGCCTTGATGCCGAAGACTGGCACGGCCACCACGGCTGGCACCCCGTCATCCGCCTGGACATGTCGCGCGCGGTGTCGCCCGACCCGTCCGGTTCCCGCCTCATGCTGCAGGAGTACCTGAACGAAGTGGTGGAACTTTGGCGCCAGCGCGTGCTTCCGGACGAACCGCCTTGGCCGTCGCCACCGAAACCCGATGCATCGCCCACCGCCACGTTGCGAAAATTGATTGGAGGACTTTCCGGCCTCCATCGGAAGAAACGGCCCGTGGTGCTGGTGGACGAATACGACGCGCCCATCACGGAACACGTCGGCACGGACCGGGATCCAAAACCGGCGGTGGATGAACTGCGAATGTTCTACCGGGGCCTCAAGGACGATGAGGGCCGCCTCTACGGCGTGTTCATCACCGGCATCACCCGCTTCGGCAAGCAACACCTGTTTTCCACCCTCAACAACGTGGCCGACATCTCCGAGATGCCCGCCTACGGGGATCTCTGCGGCTTCACCGAGGACGAGGTGGACTACCACTTCGCTCCCTACCGGGACAAACTGGTGGATATGGAACCGCGCCTGCGGGACCGCGACATCCAAGCCGACTGGCGGACACTCTACAACGGCTACCGCTTCTCGCCCCTGCCCGAGGCCCCCCGCGTTTACAACCCCTTCACCCTGACTAGCGGTCTGGACCGCGTTCTGCAGGAAGCAGGCCTGCGCCGCCTGGCCGCGGACGGTCAATGGCCCTCCGCCTGGAGCGAATCGGGACATCCCAAACTGACCGCGCAACTGGCCCGGGACACCGGTCGGGAACTACCCGAGGCCGTGGCGGCGGGCGGCAAGCCACCCACACCCACCAACAACCTCAGCGAGCTAACCCACCCCGACTACGTCCGCCTGATGCTGGAAACGGGCTACTACACCTGGCACGGCGGCGCGGACGGCACCCACGCCCACCTGAACTTCCCCAACCGCGAAGTCGCCGAATCCTGGCTCTGCGACATCCTGAACATGGGCGCCCCCGAACAGGTCCGCCACACGCTCCACCCTCTGCTCCACGACCTGCGCACCTGCCTGGAACAGGAGGACGTGCCAGGGTTTGCCAAGCGCCTGGAAACCTTTGCCTTCGGACTGGCCCGCGAAAACCTGCAGAGCGAAGCCAGTTTCCGTACCCTGCTCCAATCCCTGCTGGAACTCGGTGGCCTCGATGCCCGAGCCGAAAAATCCACCGCCGGCGGCCGCTCCGACCTCGAAACCCGCGTCGGCAACAAGATCTACGTGATTGAGGCCAAGTTCAACCGCCCCGTCACTGCCGCCCACAACCAAATCCGGGACCGACAGTACGGGCGCGAACATCTCGGGCGCGGCCTGGAAGTGATCGCCGTCGGCCTCGCGTTCCGCCACGACCTGAACACCGGCCCGCGCATTGAATACAGCGAAGACAACCTCGCGGACCTGCTCGCGGAGGAAAGGAATGGGGACACCCTACGCATGCAAACCAAGATGGAATCCGAAAACGACGCCAAGGCTTCGGAGACCGTGCCATGACTGGTGAGCCAATCATGCCCGTGCTTATTCACTGCGAGGCGCGACGGCCGGGTACGGCCCACTCCATCCTGGTCAGCAATCGGGGACAGGCACGGAAGCCGGCCTGTCCCGCGCAGACCTGCAGCATCTGTGGATTCCACACCAACGCGGACCACAACGCAGCAGTCAACAACCAGGCGCGCCATGCACGCGCCTGTTCGGTCCGGGGGACAGGGACTGCTGCACGACGAGGGATGTTTCCGTGAAAACCCCAACACCCCATGAACACGACATGCCGGCTGTCCAGTCAGGTGTATGAGTCCCTCCCTACCTACCTATAACGATGATGGACAATTCAGACCACGCAAACCGGTTTCACCGCTTCACCAGCCGGGGGGCCGTGGCCGCCTGGGAGAGCGGCATCTTTCGCAAGTGGCCCTATCGCCACACGATGATCGATACGGTTTCCACCATCCTGTCCGCCCACCGGCCGGAAGGTCCGTTGCACGTGGTGGAGATCGCTACCGGTCCCGGCCTGATGGCACTGCATCTGCTGCGCGACATTCCCCGCCTCACCTACACCGGACTGGACTATTCCGTACCGCTGAGCGACTTCGCCCGTCGGCGGCTCAGCCGATTCGGGCGGCGCGCCGAGGTGTGGCACGAGAATGCCAACGAGGACGGTTGGACCCGACGCCTGCAGCCCCCGATCCAGGCTTTTGTGTCGCTGCAGGCGATGCACGACCTGGGGAACCAGGACAATGTTGTCCGGATCTATGCCAAGGCGTTTGAGCTTCTCGACGACGATGGCCTCTTTGTCAATGCGGACTTCGTCACGGCACCCGGCAAGCCCAACCGGAACGACCCGGGCCGGTTGCCGGTGGCCCGTCACTTCGAAGTCCTGCGCGATCTGGGCTATGCCTGGACCGACTGCATCGCCCGCCAAGGGGACATGGCCTGCCTGGTGGCCGGCAAGCGCTAACCTCGGGGTGCGTCCACGCCCACGCCCGCCGCAGCCTCCACAAGGTCGCGCCAGGTCACATCGTCCACGGGAATGCCGTGTGCGCGGCGTTCGGCGGCCGTGCGCGCTTCGGGCTCGCCCGGCAACATGACTTCGTCGAACCCCGGGGCCGGCCGCACGGACTTGAAGAACGCCACATAGTCGCCGGCATCGCCAAAGAAAGCGCCGAGCGCCCGGAATGTTTCGATGCGCAACAGGATGAAGAACGCGCCGTTGTTCATGGGACCCTCGACCTTCTGAGGAACACCGCTGCCTGTCAGCAGCCCGGCCATCACATCGTTGAGCAGGCTCAAGGCGGATCCTTTGTGTCCGCCGAACGGCAGGAGCATGCCTCCGTCGTAGAGGTCCTGTGGCTTGATCGACGGATTGCCATCCTTGTCCAACATGGAGCCGGGCGGCAGGTCCGTCCCCTTGTTGTGGGCAATCTTGACCTTGCCCTCGGCCACCACGCTGGTCGCGAAGTCGATCACAATGGGATCCCTGCCCTTCAGCGGGATGGCCGCGGCCAGGGGATTGGTGCTCATGAGCCGTTCACTGCCGCCAAACGGCGCCACGATGCCGCGTCGGCCACCGCCGTTGCAGAAGGCCAGACCAATGAAACCGGCGTCGGCCGCCATCGTGACCCATTCCCCAAGGCGGCCGACGTGGCCGCTGTTGGTGATGCCACCGGCAGCAATGCCACAGGCCTCGGCCTTTTCAATGGCTTTCTTGAGCGTGAGGTAGGCGGACCACTGCCCGAAGTTCCGCTTGGCATCCATGATGAAGGCGGAGGGTGATTCTTCCAGCGGCTCCGGATCCGAGGCGGGATCCAGCCTCCCGTGCTCGATCTGATCCAGATAGAGGTTGACTCTCACGACACCATGGGAATCGTGGCCCAGCAGGTTGGCCAGCACTAGGGACTCGCTGACCTTGTGCGCAATCGCGGTGCGCACGCCTGCGGCTTCGAACATGTCCTGGACAAAGCTCTGGAGAATGTCGGACGAAATGGTGTGCATGATCAAGCAGCCCCGGATGGTTTTGGTTGTGCGAACTGAACAACAAGGGGAATGAACGGCGGTTTCCCGCGCGACCAGCGCCAGCTTGGCTCCGTGTCGGCGTGGACACCGTCAACGACGAGGGAATCTTACGATCAGCGATTGTGTAACCTGCGATCACTTGCGGCTGGACCGCGGAGACCCATTGCGCGCGGGAGATCGGTTGGTTGAGAAGCCGCAGGCCGGCAGGCACCAAAGAAAGTTGCCAGGCACGGATTTGCTCGGTACTGCAACCCGGTCTCCGTGGATCGGTCCGAACAGCGGCAAGACATCCCCTATCCATACACCGTATCCGCTGGGGAGCCGTGTGGGCTCCGACCGTTGCAGAATTTTTGAGCCCAACATTTGTATTTCCAAACCATTGTGCGATAGTTTGAATTGCGAACATCTTTGTAGAAGTCGTAGGGCACGCTCACATGACAACTCATGATCGGAGATACAAGCGCATCCTCACCAGCACCGTCTTCGCCTACGACGTCGCCCAACTGCTGGCTCAGCGGTTCGACCTCGGCACCGTCGACCGACACTCTCTCCGGGCCGGTCCCACCGGCTCGATCCGGGAGTCCGAGCATGAGCGCATCGCCGACAGCACCTGGTCCTTCGATACCAACCGCCAGCCCACCGTCATCATGATCGTTGAGGCCCAAAGTTCCCGCCAGCGCCATTTCATGGTCCGCATCCTCCGCTATGTCGTCGACCGTCTCCTGGAATTGTGCGAGGATCGGGCGTGGCACGGCTCGGACCGGGGCCTGCCGCCGATCGCCGTGGCCGTCCTCTACACCGGACCCGACCCCTGGCAGCCGCCTTCCCTGCAAGACCTCTTCAGTCCCTTGGCGCGGCTCCTCATGCAGTTCGACTTTCCCGTGCAGTACTATGATGTTCTGCACATGGATCGTCTCGACGATCCCGAACAGTGCCTGCTGCGGCTGGTCTTCGCGATCGAGCGATGTGCGGGCCTGGGAGATACGGCTTCCGTCAGACAGGCCGTGCGCGGGCTGGAGGATCGGGAGGCCCACACACTGCTGATGCGGTTCCTAGCCGACAAAATAGCGCAGTGGGGCAATCTCAGGGATGATCGGGGCAGGCTTCTGCTGGAAGCCTCCCGCTTGGACGACAGCCGACCACTCAGCGAGGTGGAAAAGGAAATGGAAACGGCACAGGAACACTTACTGAGACAGTTGGCCGAAGAACGAGCCGAAGGACGGGCCGAAGGACGGGCCGAAGGCCAGGTGGAAGGGATGCTGGTTAGCTTCCAACGCACCCTGGCCGCCAGCGGTCTGGATCGTCGGCTGGTGGAGAACATCACTGCCTACGCTGACCAAATCACCGAGGCGGCTCGGCGCGGTGTGCACTTCGACCTCGACCACATGCCCGACGGTGCCCAACTCCTGGCGGTGATCCAAGAGGGCGGCGGCCCCACCCAGGTTCCCGCCGAACGGATTTGGGCCCTCCTGCCCCACATCCCGGAAGAGGACACGCATCCGAAGTAGCCGGGTGAATTCGCGTGGCACGGTTGCGCCAACCGAACAGCCGACATTCAAGACACAACTCTCCATTCGCCTGACAGCGCGGCGTCCCGGTTCACGAGTAGGGAAACCAAATACCGCCCCTTGCAGGGCGACCTTCGGGACCGTCTTCACCATCCGAATGGACGATCGTCAACTTGATTGGAATGAGAGCGTCATGAAACAGGTGCAGTTTTTCTACAGTGGAGGCACGGACAGCAACGATCCACTCGCCGAGGCCGAAAGGACAGTGGAAACGGCACAGGAACACTTACTAAGACAGTTGGCCGAAAGCCAGGCTGCAGGACAGGTGGAAGGAGTGCTGGTTAGCTTCCAACGCACCCTGGCCGCCAGCGGTCTGGACCGTCGGCTGGTGGAGGACATCACTGCCTACGCTGACCAAATCACCGAGGCGGCCCGGCGCGGTGTACACTTCGATCTCGACGACATTCCCGACGGTGCCCGGCTCCTGACGGCGATCCAGGAGAGCGGAGGCCCCGCCCAAATTCTCGCCGAACGGATTTGGGCTCTCCTGCCCCACATCCCGGAAGAGGACACGACTCCGAAGTAGCTGGGCGAATTCGCGTCGGCACAGTTGCGCCAACTGCACCGGCATTCAAGGCACAGCCCTCCGTTCGCCTGACAGCGCGGCTCCTGTGCACGGGTGGGGAAATCAAATGCTGCCCCTTGCGGAGCGACCTTCGGTTGCCCTGAGGCAACAAGTTGGTCCCACGAGACCCATGGCTGTGCCGATACCTTGGTGTTGCGCGCCTGATTGGAGGCCATCCCGGAGCACTGCGGTGTTGGTGTGCTTCTACCTGGCCAACCCGGGTGTAGCAGCTGCAATTCAGGCGGCCTCCCGGGAACAACTGTGGCTCCTCTACAACGGTGGTCATCCCAAGTGGCTATCGAACTTAACTTAATTGGAGCGGCCCTTGAGAGAGGCGCGGACACCCCGGTATCTCGGGGATCCTGAATTCAGCGCCATAGCCCAGGGCGGATGTATTGACCAAGGCCCTGGTCCGGGTCGTTTGTCCACCTCGTGCCGACAAGGAAGTCCATGTAGAAATTGACTGCTTGGCCGCGGTGGCATCTGGTTGCCAGGAAATTCCGGGCATCTACTGCGAGTTCCGGGAAGCGGCGAGCAAATGGGCAAGGACCGTATCTATTCGAAAACATGAGACTTCGCACAAGAAGGGTCCGCAAATTGCATGGTCATGAATTTCTGTTCCTTCAAACCTTGCTCACCTGCCAACGGACCGTCGGGACGGCGAAGCGATGTTTGCGGCAACTGGCCCTGGACCCTTTTGTTCCAAGTCAACGTGTCCAAGACAAGCTTGTATCCGAAGGTCGCCTTCGCGTCCGAAGCAGTGGTCTTGCCATAGAGATGCATGCTTGGGGATCCGGGCCCGTCGGTTGTATTTTCCCGGTCTCGAACCCGGTTGGCAGGGGCGGGTTCCAGCGAGGTGTGGACGATTAAGCTGGAACCCGGTTGAACCCGTCGCTCGTTGAAATCGGCGAATGGACATCCGGTACATAGCCTGCATCCCAGCCAGGCGCATTTCGACCGCTGCGGACCTACTCCGCGTGGCTGCAGCCAATGACCTGTTTCCGCCGGTTGGATGACAATGTCAGCCTTTCGGAAAAGAAGAAAAGAACATTTGCTCCTGACATGCACGTGATAGGATCGCGCGCAATCAGCTAGTGGGAACTCCGAGTCTGAGGTTGGCTAGGGCTGGACGTGGTGGAGCGGCCGGTTCTGTCCAACCGGACCGGCGGGTGATGCTGATTGTGACGTGTCAGGGAGGCTACCCCTCCTGACCAAGTGGGGAGAGTGGGTGTTGGGAACGTGGTTCAGTGTTGTTTGGTTTTCCCCTGCCGGCGTTGAGGGCTGCGGTCCGGTGGCATCGGGACGGTCACAGGCGGAGTGGACGGAAAGGGAGATCCTGCTCCGGTTCTACGCGGTGACAGGGGGGCCGGAAGGCATGTGGGAGGACGCTTCAAACTGGGGCAGTGCGCGGCCTCTCGAGGAGTGGTACGGAGTCTTTGTCGACGGGGACGGGAAGGTGGACAGCCTGATTCTGGCTGACAACGGACTGGCAGGGACGGTTCCGGGGAACCTGGACCGGCTGACCGCCCTGACCACGCTGGACCTGATGGACAACCGGCTGACGGGCACCATTCCGGCGGAATTGGGCTCGCTGGCGCACCTGGAGTTCCTGGACCTGGGTCGCAACCGGCTGACGGGTGCCATCCCGTCGGAGTTGGCCAATCTGACCCGTCTGCGTGTGCTGTATCTGAACCACAACCGGTTGACGGGCCGCGTCCCGGAAGGTCTGGGGGCGTTGCCCGAGCTTGAGTTTCTGCGCCTGGGCCACAATCGCCTGCAGGTGCCGTCCCCCGACCCGTGGCCACACATCCTCCACGGGGAATTTCAGCCCCAACAGGCTGGGGAGGACACCTGACGGTGGAGGGGCCGCGGGCGCAGCCGGACCCCATCCGGTTTGGAGGTGGGCGGTCAGCGGGGGGTATCGGTCGACCGCCAGGCTTCGGTGCCGGACCAGAACCAGATGCGGTCTTCCAACGAGCCGCGGCCGGGGCCGAGATTGAGGGAATAACCCTGAGGACGATGGACCAGCAGCTCGCGGTCCAGCCCGATTTGCGCCAGACGGGCGCGCAGGGTATGGATCGCGCTGCGTACGCCATGTTCGGATGTGCGTCGCCCCCTGTGCACCTGCAGCCCCTGAACGATGTCGGCAGCCATTAGAGGTTGGGGATGGTGTTTGACGAGGACGGCCAACACGTCCGTGGTTCGGGGTGCCAGTCCCAGGGAGACGCCCCGCACCCGCAGAGTCTGGCGCACGAAATCGATGAACAACAGTGGTTCCGGCTCCAATCGGGGCGGATTCAGGGGTTTTTCCAGCCAGGCTTGCAGGAAGTAGGCAGCGTGGTAGCGGGGCTGACAGTGGACCCGGTGCCGCCAAGCCGGAGGCAGGTCGGTGGGTCCAGGGAAGTCGGCAGTCAGGAACAGCACGGGTAAAACCCGGGGCATGTTGTCCTCCTGATACCAAGGTCCCCCGGTACGATAGGGATCGACGGCGGGCAATCCCTGGCCAAGGAATGTGTCCCACGTGAAGGGCGGGGTTGGCCCTTCCAGGGTATCCAGGATCAGCAGATGTGGGGGCCAGTCGCTCATAAGTGCGAGAGCGTCGCTACAACAGCCCACCGAACGCCAAGTGACAGGGTAGGACTGCAGCGGTTTCGTGAACTCCGCCAATTCCTGCTCCTCCTAGCCTACCCAAATCAATCTTCGTTCCAGAGGGGTGGTGCTCATTTGGGAGTGCAAAAGCCGGGTACTCCGATTGGGCCGGTGCATCCAATTCCGAACCAAGCCAACCTGGTTCGGAGTGGTTGCAAGCCTTCGTAGCGGACAGTAGTTTCAAGCATTGGCAGTGGCTCAAGTGATAGACATGGCCGACCCACGGGGCCGGCCACCAATCTGTTATCGCACATAGTAAGCGTAGCAGAAGCAGCTTGGACAATCGGGTCAGGAACGGTGCCGGGGGTAGTGGACTGCATCGAATGGGGGACATGGGCCCCTCGACAGCGACTGCACGGGTACGCAGCGGGTACACCGCCGGTACGTGACGGATACGTAGTGGGCAAACACACCGCGCAGCACGGTGGCGCGTCTGAGGTTGGGTTCCGGATTGGAGGCGGTGGTGTGGCGCGGGTTCTTTCACGGAGGCCCAGGAACCCAACCGGACGATAGTTGTCTGCAGCGTTGGTATTTCATGCCGGGATGCCGGGCATGGTGTCTCTCCTTGGACCCGTCACCAAAGGTGAATGTGCTGCGTGGGGATGCCTTCCTGCAGGGAGGTACGCCGGGCCTGCCAAATTGGGTTGTTGTTGGGTACGTCGCCGGTACGCAGCCGGTATATACAACTGCGTCCGAAAGCGTGATCATACCCACCGTGAGCTCTACGGGGACCTCACTGCCGGTGCAGGTACCGGCAATGCGAACAGGCTGCGGCCAAGGAGGTCAGGTCCGAACCATGCCATTGCTGAAGACAGCGGAACCACCGTCGAAGACTCTTGGCTGGGATTCCGACATGCGGGGTGCGCTGGTCCATGTCGTGGTTTTATCCGCTGGGTGACTGGCTTTGGTGGATGAGTCTGGAGTAGCGCGCCGAACGACAGGATCCGTGTAGCCCACCCTATCTGGGAGGCGCACATCAGGTTTGGCCTTGCCGCCCGCAGCCATTTGCCGCGCTTGTCGAGCGGCATCCCACCCGAAACTTCCCAACCGCAACCAGCACTTGTATTCCGGCCGGTCCTACCGGCCTCTTCCGAGGAAAATTCCCATGACTGCCATGAACGACTCAACCCCAGTGCGCTACTGGGTACGCGAACACGGAGTGCGGGTGCGCTCCGGGCCCGGTCTGCGCCAACCGATCCTCACCCAGCTGGCGCGCGGCCAGGCGGTGGAAGCCGCGGGCGACAGGACCATCCCCGCCGACGGCTACCATTGGTTGCCGATCAGGCAGGGGGATGCAACTGCCTTCATCGCCCGTGAACTGTTGGCCGAGAGCTATGTACGTCCGGATCCGGTGGGCTCGGTGCCGGTGACTCCGGAACTGGTTCAGGCGGCACAGGAAACCCCGTTAGCCGGTCACACCCGTGCATTGATGGCAATCACGCTGTGTGAGAGTGGGGGACGCACGGCGCGCGACAACGGTGGGGAGCTGGTGCACCGCTTCGAGCCCCACCAGTGGGATCGGCTGTTTCGGTCCACGCTGGGTGAACCACCGGCCACTTGGACGGCGGAGAAATGCTATGTCACCTCCTGGGGCGTTGGGCAGATCATGGGTTGGTCCCACGCCACGTTTGGCTGCGCCGACGCCAAGGCCTTCCGAGACTGGTTGCAGGTGGACATCGCCCACGAGTACGAGGCCCTGGTACGCTTCTGCCTGGCCAAGGCGGGTGTGGCGGCGGCTATTCAGACAGAGTCCTGGGAACAGCTGTGGCTTCTCTACAACGGCGGCCACCCCCAGTGGCTGCCGAACTTCCAGGGAGCCTTGCAGCGGGTCACGGCGGCAGTGCCGACCCCGCAGGAGACTCCTGCACCGGCCCCGGTACCGCCGGTATCTGTTGCGCGGTCGGTTCCGGAGCCGACTGCGGCCGCGTCCCCGGTAGTTTCCGAAGAGGTTGCTGTCCCCGCCGCGGCCTCTGTTCCCGAACCACCGGCGGCTGCGCCGATCCCCGTCACTCCGCCTGCTCGCCTGACCCAGCGGGTGGCCACTGTGGTTGGGCCAACCCTAAGGGGCCTGCGTTATGAGGGTGGCCGGCTTCTGCGGCGTGCGTTCATGCTTGTGACTGTAGTCTTTACCCTGTGGCAGACCGATGTTATTACTCCTGACCAAGTGGTGGGCTTGCTGGAGGATGCGGTCACACCGCTCGTGACCGACCGGACCGACTCGGTGGAGGGGCGCCTGGACCAAAGCCTGGACTTCCTGGAGACGCGCCTGGCCGAACTGGAACAGGAAGTCCAGACGACGGCCCTGGAACCGGCCATGGTCGTGCCGACACCGACCTTGGAGCCCACGTCTCCTGCCACGGTAGCCACAGAGGGGCCCGCCGATGGTGCCGGGGCGGACGACACTCCCGGGTCCACATCCACACTGACATCCCAACCCATGCCTGACGTGGCATGCGTTCCCCGACAGACAATCTCTACGGTCCGCTATCGCGTGCGGGCTGCTCCTGACCGACAAGCCACCATTGTCTCAACGATGGACCCCGGTTCCTTCGTTTGTGTACAGGAGAGCTGGAATGGTTGGAGTCGGCTCCAGGCACCGGATGGTTGGATGGTGGACGAGGGTCTGATGCCACTGCCCGTGGCCGGTTAAGGCGGGTTGGGGTTGCACAGGGGCGGAGCCGTCTCGGCATCCCCCTTGTAGGAGCTCCCACACTCAGCACAGCAGCTCTGGGAAGCAGGCCGTCATGTCCACCTCCGTTCCTGCCGGACCCCAGGAGAGGATGCAGTCGGCGGCATCGCAGGTCCACTCCCGCAGTTCCCAGCGCACCGTCTCGAAGCACCCGTGCGATTCCAAGGCTGCGGCCGCCGAATCCTGGCAGCCGTTGTGTGCCAGCAGCGTGCCCTTTCCACCACAGGGCCAGGCCCCGGCGCAGACGGACTTGGACCGAAGGTAGGTGCCGCTGGGCTCGCGGCATAGGGGATACAATGCAAGGGTGCGAAGCATGGTCACACGCTAGGGACTGGGTGGGTTGGAGACTCCCAGTGTACCGGTTGACAGGTATATGTATGGCTCCGGATATGGGGGATGGGCGGCAGATTCGCAGGCCGTGCGCCCGCGGCTCGGACCTTCGGGGGCGCGATGCGAGTTCGCAGGTTCCGCGGCAGGCTGAGGGTCCGGGTGGGGAAGGTGGAGGGGTCTGCGTGTCGGAGGCCAGGCGCCGCGTCAGGGCCCTTGGGCCAGGGCGCGGACGCCCGGCGGCCCGTAGGGACCGGGCCGGGGCCGCAGCCAGACCCGGGTCCACAAGCGCCCTTGGACCAGCAGGGGCCCCAGGCAGGCCAGCCCCTGGCGCAGGAGGCTGAGACGCCGGGGGACCGACAGGGCCGGGCCGGTCGCCGGGGGCGTGCGCAGCCGTGCGGGGGCCGGCCCAGGGCGGCGGCTTCCTCCCGGCGCGTGCCGTAGGCCACCGCCAGCAGGGTGGCCACGGCCATCACCAACCAGTGCCGCCCCGCGCGCACCGGGTCGGTGCGGCGCGTGCGCTGCCATTGCCAGCCGGCGCGCTTGAGCCCGCGGAAGCCCTGCTCAATCCAGTCCCGACAGGCGTAGAGGGTCGCGTCCGTCTGGTCCGGCGGCGTGTCCGTCAACAGCACCCAGGGATGCGCATGCCCCGGCCCGTGGAGCACCACCAGTGTACCCGGCAGGGGGTTGTGGCGGGGCGAGGCCACCCCGCGGCCTACCCACAGCGTGCCCTCGCCCGCCCCCCAGGTCGGGGTCGCAGCGCAGGCAGGGATGCCAGCCCAAAGCCCGGATCCGGTGCCAGAGCCGGGGACTGTACAACCCCCGGTCACACAGCACATGGACCGCCCTCCCCGCCGGCACGGCCGGAGCCAGGAGCTCCAGCAGACGACACAGGATGGCCATCCAGGAGAGCGAGGCCTGGGCGGGCACCAGACGCCAGGCCACTGGCAGGGCCGTCTGGTTGAGGACCACGCTGACCGTCAGGGCCACCAGCCGGTCCCGCTGGTGGGTGGGATCCACGGCCAGCACCAGGGACGGCTGCGGTCCCGGACCGGGCGGTATCATCCAGGACAGGACCCAGGCCAACAGCGGGGCAAAGCAGGCCTCCACGTCCAGTTCCTGGTCTGCCCCCCAGGCCTCCTGCCGTTCCGCGTCGTCCTTCAGCCCGTCGCACAGTCGGCGGCGCAGGGTGTGGACGTTGCCCCCGCGGGCCGCCAGCGCGCCCGCCACCCGATCCAGACAGCCGTTCTCGGCCAGCAGCAGGCCCTGCAGCCACAGGGCCAAACTGTCCTGCAACGGGCCCGGCGGGAGCGGCAGACGGGTGTGCAGCAACTCGCGGATCCTGTACCATGACCGGCACCGACGCATGACAGCCCTCGCAGGGTGGGGTGGGTGAGTGACACCGCCACTCTACCCGAGGACGACCATGCGTCGGACCGCCTGCCAGGGCCGCACAACGTCTCCCGGCACGGCAGGACCGCAACGTTACATATACCTGTCAACAGTGTACCGGCCCGGCCATGCCTTCGTATACGCTCCACCAATCATGGTATATTTATACAAATTATGTTGTCAAAGGGCCTCTTGGGGTGAGGCGGCCTTGCCGCAGGTGCGGCTGACGACCCTGATCGAGGTAGGCACGCGCGTCCCCTTGGCCTGGACGCAGGGACCCCGGGAGGCGGAAACAGCACAGGCGCAGGCCCTGCATGCGTACCTGGGACCGGATCAGCTACTGCTGGCCGACCGCGGCCACGGGCACCCAGCTACTCTAGCGCGCGGCGCGACACCACCCTGCCCGTGCACCGGGTGCTGGTGGATGGGTCCTGGCACAGCCGCTACGGGAACCGCCCCGTGCGCGTCCGCGACCTATGCCAGGAAATCCGGGAGGAGCGGGCCGTGTCCAGCCGGGGTCAAGCGCAAGACGGGCAACTACCCTGTTCGCGGTCCAGTCCCCTGAACCACCGGCGTTACGCTTGGATGCCCTTGCTCCTGGCTCTGGCATGCTCAATAGACAGTATTGGGGCTAGGCCTACCAGAGATCCGATGCCTGCCCGCGCAGGGAGCGACGGGTGCTGGCCTGGTCGCACTGGCACCACCGTCATCATGGGTGGTGCAGTCCTGCCACCGCCGCCGGCAGCACCTCAAACTGCATCAAGTACAACTGTAATATTAGGAAGACCGGACATGAGCGGTAGCCATTCAGCCTTGCTGCTGGCTTGGCGGGAAAGCATGGAACGTACTGACCGGTCAATTTCCATATAATAGGGCTACTGGGCCGCCTTCGGCCGACACTCGCGTATTGGTTGAGATATGTTGTTGTATGAAGCTGCTTCCGCTGTCTCGTCTGTCCGGGCGAATCTGGGCGATTATCCTGGTCCTGATTCTGGGTGGCTGTCTGTCGCAGCCACGGGCCCGTTCCTTGCCGGGAGGAGTAGACACACCTGCACCGACATCCATGCCGGCCCTGCGGCCGGTGCCCACGTTCACGCCGACCCGGACCGCCCCTGCGTCTGCATCTCCTGTCCATGTGGATCGCCAGGTGCTGGAGGTTTTCTATCGTGCGATGAATGGTGCTGACTGGTATACGGGAAGGAACGAAAATTGGGGAAGACAAGAAAATTGGATGAGTGAAGCTCCACTGGCATCCTGGTATGGCGTGGAAATAGACGATCAGGGACGTGTGACAGCGTTGAATCTGGCCAGGACCGGATTACAGGGTTCCTTGCCCGCCGAGTTGGGCGCGTTGCAGGAACTGCGCGTGCTGGATTTGTCGGAGAACAGCCTGGAGGGGCCCATTCCTCCCGAACTGGGCCAACTGGCACGGCTGGAAGTCATGGATTTGAGCGGGAACAATCACTACTATAGGGAGACTAGCGAATTGCTTGGCTTGAGCGGAACCATTCCGCCGGAACTGGGTCAGCTCGCTTCATTGCAGACATTGCATCTGGCAGTGAACCGGCTGGAAGGTGCCATTCCGCCGGAACTGGGTCAGCTCGCTTCATTGCAGACATTGCATCTGGCAGTGAACCGGCTGGAAGGTGCCATTCCGCCGGAACTGGGTCAGCTCGCTTCATTGCAGACATTGCATCTGGCAGTGAACCGGCTGGAAGGTGCCATTCCGCCGGAACTGGGTCAGCTCACGGCCTTGGAAAACCTCTACCTGTCGAGTAACCGGTTGGAAGGTGCCATTCCACCGGAACTGGGTCAACTCACGGTCCTGGAATCCCTTTCTCTGGGGGGGAACCGACTGGAAGGCGCCATTCCGCCGGAACTGGGTCAGCTCACAGCCTTGGATTTCCTTCACCTGTCGAGCAACCGGTTACATGGACCTCTCCCTCCGGAACTGGGTCAGCTTACGGCCTTGGAAGTCCTTCAGTTGTCGAGCAACCGGTTGCATGGACCTCTCCCTCCGGAACTGGGTCAGCTTACGGCCTTGAGGGTGTTACATCTGGACAACAATCAGTTCAGTGGGAATATACCTCCGGAACTTGGGGCCTTACCCTTGCAGCGCTACTATGCACACGGTGCCGCCGGGTTGCGAATCGGTCGTAACCAATGGACGGGTTGTCTGCCACCGGCCTGGGCCGCCTTGGAGATAAATTGGCGGGAGGATTCGGTGGAGCTGGAGTTCTGTGCTGCCGGACCGGAATTCTGGCCGCCCACACCCACTCCCTTCCATGGCTGATCCAATACCTTGGTAAAGGATCTCTTGAAATCGAGGTGACCTGGAACTAATACTACACGCCTAATGTGGAATTACAGGGTCACGGTGAAGGTCTGGACGTCAATCCCGGCCTGACGGCGGAGCAGGAGCTTGAGGGCATGACTGGCCATCTTGGCCGCGACATGCGTGCACAACCCTCGGAGCGTCCTGCAGGTCAGGTGCTCCAGGTGGCGACCGGTGTTCTGCACTTCGTGGAAGGCACCTTCGATCCGTTCCCGCAGGCGGTTAAGCCAGCGCTCGAAGCCGGCCGGCCGGGTCGTGCGCTGGTTGGCGCGCAAGGGGGTCAGGATCTCCAGGCCCCGGGTCTCCCGGTAGCCCTGTTGCCAGTCGACCCCGAGGAAGCCCTTGTCGCCGAGGATGCGGGCCCCCCAGGCCCAGTCCAGCACCTGTTCCCCGGCCACCCGCTCGTCCGTGGAGGCCGGCACCAGGTCGTAGGCTGCGGGCACCCCCGCCGGTGTACAGAGCAGCACCAGCTTGTAGCCGAAGTACTTCAGGTTGCGGCTGGCGCAGACCCCGTAGGCGGCCGTGGCCGCAAAGTCGCTGCGGCTCTTGTCACGCGTGTAGCCGACGACGGGCAGCGGCTTGGTGTCCAGCAGATAGAGGGAGGCGCGGGTGGCCCCCAACGACTCCGCCCAGCGTCGGCGCAGGGCCTCGACCCAGGGCCACAGCTGGCGGGCCCGGCGGTTGAACTGGCTTTGGCTGAGCAGATGCGGAAAGAGGGACAGGTGGTGGGCCCGCACGAAGCCCAGGAACTGGGTCTCCCCCGGAAAGGGCAGGCAATCCATGAGCAGCAGGAGCGTGATCACTTCGCTGTCGCTGAAGCGGGGCTTGGCCCCCGCCTGGCCCTGTCGCCCGCCGGCCGCGTGGGCCTGGTACCAGTCGTCCACCCAGACATACGCCACCGTGGCCAAATCCTCGAATGCTATACTGCGCGCCATGGGGGACCCCCGGAATGTGGTTGTTTCAACGCTTTCCATTCTGCGCAGGTTCCCCTTTTTGAGTCAACCTCCTCAATTCCACATTAGGCGTACTACAGTTGTAGATAATGATGGCATACTGACGGGGCCGTGTTGCCTGCCGCTTTGCGGAGCCCCATGTCCCTCGCCGCCCTGCCGGCGCCCGGTACCCACCCCCGAGCCCCTGACGCCGGCCACCGTGCGCGGCTGGCCCCCTGCTTCCGTCGGCCGGAGGCCCGCCAACGGGCCGCGGCCTACCTGGACGGCCTGCTGGGCGATGCCCAACGCAAGAACGGCTGGCAGCTGGCCGAGACGGCCGGCGACGCCACGCCCTATGGCCTGCAGCACCTGCTGGGTCAGGCCGTCTGGTGGTTGGTCGACGCGGCGCGGGACGCGCTGTACGCCTACGTGGCGGAGCACCTGAGGGCTCCCGAGGGTGTGGTCGTGGTCGACGAGACGGGCTTCCCCAAGAAGGGGACGCACTCGGCCGGGGTGGTGCCGCAGTACTGCGGCACGCTGGGCAAGGTGGGCAACTGCCAAGTGGGGGTCTTCCTGGCCTACATCGGGTTCCGGGGCCACACGCGGCTGGACCGGGAGCTGTACCTGACCGAGGACTGGACCCGGGATCCGGACCGGCTGCAGGCGGTGGGGCTGGCCCCCAACACGCCCTTTGCGACCAAGCCGCAACTGGCCCGGCGCATGCTGGCACGGACACTGGACGCCGGGCTGCCCATGGCCTGGGTCGTGGGAGATACGGTCTACGGCCACTCGCGCGCCCTGCGCAGCTGGCTGGAGGACCGGGGGCTGCACCATGTGCTGGCCGTGCCCCGCAACGAGGAGCTGTGGGCCGGCACCGACCTCCGGCGCGTGGACGAGGTGCAGGCGGTCCACCGGGAGCGGGAGTGGCATCGGCTCAGTGCCGGCGCCGGCAGCAAGGGCGAGCGCTGGTACGACTGGCAGTGCTGGATCCTGGCCGAGCCGGAGGATGCGGACTGGGGGCACTACCTGCTCTTCCGGCGTTCCGTCACGGATGCGGAGGACTGGCAGGCCTACGTGGCCTTCGCGCCGCAGGGCTGCGAGCTGGAGACCCTGGTGGCCGTAGCCGGCCGCCGCTGGTGCATCGAGCACGCCTTCGAGACCGCCAAGCAGGAGACGGGGCTGGACGACTACGAGGTGCGCAGCGCGCACGGCTGGTACCGGCACGTGACGCTGGCCCTGTGGGCCCTGGCCCTGCTGGCGGTCGTGCGCGCGGCCTGGCCGGGGCCTGAGCCTGCCGGAGATCCGGCGCCTCCTGTGGCGCCTAGTCCTGCGCGTGCCGCGCGGGGTGCGGCGGGTGCTGGCCTGGCCGCACTGGCGCCGCCGTCACCAGTGGGTGGCCCAGGGCTACCACTACCGCCGGCAACAGCTCCAATTGCAACAAATACAACTGTAGTATTAGGGATACTACGGGCGCGGGCGTATTGGTAGCAATCAGGCAGTTCACCTGTACTCGATCGTCATTCGTAAGTGGAAGAGTCAAGGATCGGGCCAAGCCCGGGTCTGGGTACACGGACGGCATACCCAGCCCACAACCGGGTTTTGCTGCACGATGCGTCACCATTCGGGTTGGCGTGTGGCGGAGCATTCCGACCAGAGTCAACGCCAACGCGAGGACGTGCCAGCCAGTTGAAGCAATCCAGAGTGGCGATAGTTTCTGGCAGTCCAGTGGGAAATCCCCCCTTCCAGCTATTCTCCCAGGAAATGCGTGTTCACAATCCCGATTTCAGCCAGTTTGGGTGGGAAACAGGCCAATCCATGGGTACGCGGCGGGTACACGGCGGGTATAGACATCCGTGTGAGTGTGCACCACCATTGATATGCGAGTGCCGAAGGAAGCCGCGCTCGCGTTTTCAGACACGCTTGCGGGCGACCCACAGGGAGGAATGTTATGCCACACGGACTGCAACCGGGAGATCTGGCCTTTCCCTTTGCGCCGGGAGAGTACTGGGGCATCAACCACCATTTTGACGACCTAAGGACACGGAAGGATTACGAGACACAAGGGGACCTCGTCGGCCATGAAGGGATTGACTGGCCATGTGTGCGCGGTACTCCGGTGTACGCCATGGCGGCAGGTACCGTGACTTGTGCCGTGGGAAACAAGCACCGGGGTGGGAAAGACGACTCCAAATTCGAGTCCAACGAATTCTACAAGAATTACTACGGGAATGAAGTGAGGATTGCCACAGGCCAACAGGGGTACGATTCCGTTGGCTTTGTCCATGCCTACGCGCATCTCCTGCCCGGCAGTGTACAAGTGTTTGAAGGCATGACGGTGGCCAAGGGCAATCTGCTGGGTCTGTCCGGCAACACCGGCAACAGCACCGGTCCGCATCTTCATGTGATTCTCAAGCCTACCAAGCCGTTCACAGAATTCTCCATTGTTGACGCAATCGACTTTGCCCCTTTTCTCGATTGGTCGAATGTATGGCGGCGGCGGTCTAAAACGGAAGCCCTCAAGAGGCTGACGACTCCCCAAGCGGTGAATCTGAGAACTGTGCCGGGGGCCAGAGCACCCCAGGTCAAGGGATGGCAAGAGTCCACGGTGACAACGGCAGTGCAAGGAACGTATGACATTGTGGGCCAGTATCACGACAGGACCCGGCAGTGGTGGCAGATCGTGGTGCGAGACGACGACTCGGGCTGGGAAGCCGTCGGGTGGGTGCAGTCGGTCGCGAACGAGACAACCTCAGGGCAGATCGCCGAAGTGCCGATCACCGCGCCCTTGCTCGACGCAAACGTGCGGTATCCTCTGCACCTGTCTACACCGGCACGGTATATGCGACGGAGCATCAGTTCAGGATTTGTCAATGTGCGATCAAGCGCTGAAGTCGCGAACAACAAGGTAGGACGCCTCAGCGATCAAAATTGGCGCCGTATTTCCCAGGTGGAATTCCAGCCCGCCACCCTTGATGCACAGAAGAGAAGAGTCAAGGAGCAGGGGTATCCTTGGTACAAGACCCAATATGAGGGCGGTGCCCTCAAACATCCCGACGGGGATGTCCCTTTGCAGAATCCAGCGGATGGCTGGGTGCGGGGGGATCTCTTGGATACCAAGCCGATACCTGCTCCGTCCAATTTGCTGGCCACATCTTCGGGGGCGGAGGTGATATTGAGTTGGGACGCTCCCACCGACCTGCCTGAGGGTGTGTCGGTGACAGGATATCGGATCTGGTGGGGAAAGGCTTTGCGGGATCTGGATTCATATCGGGATGTGGCAGCAGATGCTTCTCCCTGGCCTCATGGGCTTGGATATTCCCAGTGGAGTTTTTATGCCTTGGCAGCGTTGGCAACTGCAGCGCCAGACACCGACCCAAGCAGACTTGGTCTGCGGACGGACGCGGTGGTTATAGGGACAGAGGCGGATACCACAGGAACTACAACAGCATCAACTGAAGTGAAAGGCATTACGCCTACGCCCACACCGCTGTCCGCGAGGCCCGCGGGTCCCGAGTCCGGGAACAGGACTGATCCGGAAGAAGAGGTCACAGTCATCGGGCACATCAGGAATGCCGTAAGTGGCGCGGCAGAATGGCTCTGGGTCAGACTGTCGGCTCCCTTTCGTTCCAACCAGCGCAGCAATGCCGGAGGGGCCCGGGCGGCTGGATCCGTCATCCAAGGCTGGGTACCTGCCGCGACTGTGGAAATCGTGTCAGGCGATCCCCGCACAACACCGCATCTTGCCTACATGCGTCTGGCGTCGTGGGTAACGTTGGGAGTGAGCGTGCGTTCGGGTCCGGGCAAGGAGTACGACCCGCCCCTGCAGACGCTGCGGGACCACAGTATTTGGCATCGGATCATAGGCAAGAACGCGGCTACGGCGACCTGGTGGCGGATTGAGTATGCCGCCGGGCACTACGGCTGGATTTATGCCCAACTGGCGGACGTGACGGGCGATACGGCCGGAGTGCCGGTGCAGGATGCGGCCAGTCCACCGCCGGCGGAGGCGGGTTCGACGGGGGAGGATGCCCAGGGCACGAGCACGGTGTCGGGTGCGGCGTCGGGGCCCTACCGGAACCTGGCCACGAGTTGGTTGGGCCGCTGGTCGGTGACGAAGACGGGGACGAAGGTGACGGCCCGTTTTTCTTCGACGCGTTCGCCGGTGCAGTACCACGCGCGCCAGAACCCGCAGCCGCTGTTCGTGCTGCCGGTCGGTTTCCGGCCGACGGCGTTGGTGCCGCACGAAGCCGCGGGCACGCACGTGTACGAGAACGGGTCGGAGTACCCGGGTTCGCCGGTGGCGAAGTTCGATCTGACAGTTGGCACGAATGGCGAGCTGCGCTACGTGAACAACGGCAAGGTCGACCATGTGGGCTACCTCAAATACCAGGTGACGAAATTGCAATGGCAGACGGCGGAGGCGGTGGAGGTGCCGACGGCACCGACCATCTCGGCGACGGGGACCTACCACAACCGGCAGGAAAACCGCGGCAGCCGCTGGGCGATGGAACGGAAAGGGGACGCGGTGTCGGGCACGTTCACGACCACGAGTTCACCGGTGCAGTACTTTGCCAACCAGAACCGGGAAGCACTGGTGTGGCTGCCGGCGGAATACTGGCCCGCAAGGGACGAGAGCTTTCAGGTGAAGGGTGCGGTGCAGGTGGACCGGCACGGGACGGCCATCGCGAACGCACCCGCGGTGAACTTCCGGGTGACGGTGCGGAGCCGCGACGGGCGCCTGTACTACGACCGGGATGCGGCGCTGACGACGGCGGGGGTGGGCTACCTGAGCTACTCGGTGAAGGTGAAGTGGGCCGCGGCGCCGCGCGTCACGGTGCCGTCGGAGCCGCGCGACCTGGAAGTGGACGATGTGGAGTCGGACGAGGTGGAGCTGAACTGGCGGTCGCCTTCGGACGACGGCGGGGACGCGGTGGACGAGTACAAGGTGGAGGTGTACCGCAACGGCCGCTGGCGGGAGGTGGAGGACGACATCTCGCGCACAAGCTACGACGTGGAGGATCTGGATGCCTACACGACCTACACGTTCCGGGTGCGGGCGCGCAACCGGGCGGGCTGGTCGGCACCGAGTACGGCGGTGACGGTGACGACGCCGCGGGAAACGCCGGGGCGGCCGCGCAATCTGGCGGTGTCGGCGACCCATGAACAGGCGACGCTGAACTGGACGTCACCGAGTGGCCGTACGACGGTGAGCGGCTACCGGATCGAGCGGCGTGTCGACAACGGGTCGTGGCAGAGACTGGTAGCGGATACGGGGGAGGTAACGCCGGACTGGGTGGACCGGACGGTGGCGGCGGCCACGGGCTACGGCTACCGGGTGGCGGCACACAACCACGGGGTGCTGGGGGACTGGTCGTCGACGGGGAGTGTGACCACGGCGGCGGTACCCGCGATTCCGGGGCAGCCAACGGGACTGACGGTGGTGCCGGGCACGGACAGTCGGCTGGCCCTGAACTGGACGGCACCCGCGGACACGGGTGGCGGCGTGACCGGCTACCAGGTGGAGCGCTCCCCGGACACGACGCTGCGTGAGTGGTCCGTGGTTCAGGCAGACACAGGTTCCGCGGCTGTGAGCTGGGGGGACGACGTAGTGGCGGCGGACACGGTGTACCACTACCGGGTGAGTGCGCGGAACAGCGCCGGCCTGGGGATGGCCTCAGGCGAGACCACGGGCCGCTCCCGGTCGCAGTTGACGCTGGGGGCTTTGCTGCCCTACCCGCTGACGGCGTACGCCGAGCCTCGCATGGATGCCACGCCAACGGCTACATTTGTAGCCTTCCTACCAGGTCGTTCGTACGACTTGATGGCACAGTTGCCGGGACCTGCGGGCTGGTGGCGAGTGTTGCTGTTTGGCCGAAGCGCGCAGGGGCCCTTCTGGCTGCCGGCGGCGGCGGGCACGGCCGCGGGGGATGTGGCATCCCTGCCGCAGCCGCCCGGTGCGCCGCAGGCCTTCACGGCCAGCCTGGCCGCGAGCCAGGTGACGCTGGCCTGGACGGCCCCGGCCACGGGCGGCACCGTGACGGGCTACCGGCTGTGGCGGCAGGAGGGCGACGGGGCCTTTGCACAGCTGGGCTCGGACCTGGCGGCGACGGCGACCACGCACACGGACAGTGCCGTACAGAACGATCACGTCTACCGTTACTGGCTGCAGGCGACCTCCGGGGAGGGTCCGGGTTTGCCCACGGCCACCGCGGCCATTGCGGTGATGGCGACGGCGGCGGTCCCGAACGCGGTGACCAACGTCACGGCCACATCCGGGGCCACGGGCACGACGCTGCAGTTGGGCTGGGCGCGGGCCGCGACGGGCGGCCTGCCCGCGGGCTATCGCGTGCAGTGGCGCGTCTCCGGCACCATGGACGACTTCGCGACCGAAACGGTCGCGGGCACGGCCCATGCCCTGACGGATCTGGTACCGGGCACGGCCTACGAGATCCAAGTCACGGCCTTCAACCAGGAGGGGGAGTCACCGGCGGCGAGCCACACGGGCACCACGGTGCAGGTGGCGCCGGGGGTGCCCGAGGCGGTGGCCGTGGCCGTGTTGGGCCAGGATGCGACCGCGACCTGGGCGGCGCCCGCCACGGGCGGCCGACCCGACGCCTACCACCTGCAGGTCAAGACGCAGGCCACGACGGCCTGGCCGACGACCCACACGGTGGTCACGGACACCACCCACAACCTGGCCGGCCTGGGGTACGAAGTGGCGCACGACCTGCGGGTGCGGGCGTCCAACCCGGCCGGGCAGTCGGCCTGGGTGCCCGTGGCCTTCACGACGGAGGCCCTGCCGCGGGTGCCGGGTGCACCCGCCGGGCTGACGGCGACGCCGGCGGCGGACAGCCGGATGCAACTGGCGTGGACGGCGCCCGCGGATGCGGGGTCCCCGGCGCTGACCGGCTACCGCGTGGAGCGTTCCCCCGACGAGACCCCGCGGGTGTGGACGGTCGTGGCGGCGGACACGGGCAGCGATGCCGCGACCTGGGACGATGCCGGATTGGCGGCCGCCACGACCTACCGTTACCGGGTGAGCGCCCGCAACCGCACGGGCACGGGCCCCGCGTCCGCGGAGGCCGCGGGCACCACGCGTCCGCAGGCGGCGCTCCTGGCCGCGGCCACATATCCGCTGACGGTGCACGCCTGGCCGGAGGCCGCGGCCCCGGTCACCCATACCTGGAGTGCGCACGATGCCGCGCTGAAGCTGGACGTGGCCGGCTGGGTGGCCGGCCGCGACGGCTGGTACCGGGTGCTGCGCTTCGGCGAGAGTGCATCCGGGCCCTTCTGGCTGCCGGCGGCGGCGGTCGAGGTGACGGGTACCGTCACGGCCGTCCCTGCAGCACCGGGCCTGCCCGGGCGCTTCCGGGCCACCGCGGCCACCCACGAAAGCGCAACCCTGACCTGGAGTGCGCCCGCGACCGGCGGCACCGTGACCGGCTACCGCCTGTGGCGGCGGACCGGAACGGAAGCCTGGGCCGCCCTGGAGGCGGTCCTGGACGCCGCGGTCCTGAAGCACACTGACACGGGCTTGGCGGCGGCGACCGTCTACCAGTACCGGCTGCAGGCGCTGTCCGCGGCCGGGGCAGGGGTGCCGACGATGGCAGTGGAAGCGACCACGGCGACCGAGGTGACACCACTGGTGCGCGAGTACGGCGCGGGCACACACGTCCTGGATTTCCCGGCCGGCTACACCACTTTTTATGTGCAGCTGTGCGGAGGTGCCGGCGGGGGCGCCGGCGGCCAGGGAGAGGCCTCCAACGGCGCTGACGGCGGCGACGGGGGCTGCACGTTTTACGCCACCCATCGGGGCGGGCATGTCTGGACCCTGGAAGTGGGCGAGGGGGGCGCCGGCGGCGCCTACCACGAGCGCTGGGCCCATGATGGCCGGCACGGCGAGTCGTCGGAACTGCGCCGGGACGGGACCTTGGCAGCTACGGCGGCCCGCGGCGCACGGGGGGAGAGCATTTCCCATGACGGGGCCGACGGTGCCACCGTGGGTTCGTCGGGGGGCTGGGGCGCGGCCTGGCCGGGGAATCACCGCGCCCCCCGCGGGGGCCGCGGAGGCGCGGGCTTTCGGGAAGAGGCCGGGCGCGCCGGGGCCGACGGGATGGCGCGGGTATTGTTCACGGGGACACCGTCGGACCGCCTGCCGATTATGCCCACGGAACTGGTCGTGGCACCCGGGCGCGAGGGCCGCCTGCGATTGACTTGGGAGGAGGGGGCCACGGTTGGCCCGGCCACAAGCTACCGCATCGAGCGTTCCGCCGATGTGGACCCTCTGGTCTGGACCGAAGTGGAGGCCAACACGGGCATGGCGGAGCGGGTCTGGCACGACAGTGATCTGGCGGCGGACACGGTGTACCACTACCGGGTGACGGGCCGCAACGGAGCCGGGTTGGGAACGCCCTCGCTGGCGGCATCCGGGCGCACGCGGCCGCAGGCGACGCTGCTGGCCGCGGCCGCGTATCCCCTGACGGCGCATGCCTGGCCGGTGGCGACAGCGCCGACGACCCACACCTGGGCTGTCCATGATGCCACCGTGCAACTGGACGTGGCGGGGCAGGTGAGCGGCCCCGATGGCTGGTACCGGCTGCTGCGCTTCGGCGCCGGGGATGCCGATGCCTATTGGCTGCCGGCGGCTGCCGTGCATGTCACAGGGGCCGCGACGGGGGTACCCGAGGTTCCGGGGATTCCGGGGAACTTGGCCGTGGCCGAGGTCACGGACACAACGGCCACCCTGACCTGGACGGTACCCGTGACCGGTGGGACCGTGACGGGCTACCGGTTGTGGCGGCAGACGGAGAGCGGGGCCTTTGCCCCGGCGGGCGAGACCCTGGCGGCGGAGACCCTGACGCATACGGATACGGGTCTGACCCTGTCCACAGGCTACCGGTATCGGCTGCAGGCGCTGTCGGCCGGCGGTCCGGGCATCCCGGCGACGGTGGGCGCGATCACGGGAGCGGTACCGCCACTGATCCGGAACTACGATGACGGCACGCACACGCTGACCGTGCCCGCCGGCTATGACACCCTGTATGCACAGCTCTGCGGCGGCGGCGGCGGCGGCGGCGGTGCCGACCGCCACAACGGCGAGGACGGCGGCCGCGGCGGCGCCACCTACCATACGGCTGGCGTAACGGTCGGCGATGTCCTGAGGTTCGTGATCGGCGAAGGCGGTGACGGTGGCGAGGGTGGCTCGCGTGCGGAGGACGGGGAAGACGGCGAAGTCAGCTACCTGCGCATCAACCGCCGGGAGGTGGCCATCGGCAAGCACGGGCGGGGCGGGGAGGCCGACACCTCCGGATATCCCAACCTTGACGGTCCGATCCGGGGCTCGTCGGCCGGCTGGCCGGCGAGCTGGCCGGGCGATGCCAGGCGGCCCGCGGGCGGTGCCCTCGGCTTCACGAACCACAGGGGCGGCGACGGGCGCGACGGCGAGGACGGCCTGGCGCGGGTGCTGCTCATGCCGACCGCGCCGCCGGTGGTGCCGGGGCCTCCAACGGACTTGATGGCGGCACCGTCGGCGGACAGCCCCATGCGGTTGCGCTGGACGGCGCCCGCGACGGGGGCCGCGGTGGCGGGCTACCGCATCGAGCGTTCCCCGGACACGAAGCCACGGGACTGGACCATCGTTGCGGAGGACACGGGCCGTACCGCGGAGAGCTGGGACGACCGGGACCTGGATGGGGACACGGTGTACCACTACCGGGTGACAGCGCGCAGCGTGGCGGCGTTGGGCACGCCCTCGATGCCCGCGTCGGGCACCACGCGTCCGCAGCTGGCACTGTCGGCGACGGCCGCGTATCCGCTGGCGGCGCGGGCCTGGCCGCTGGCCACGGCGCCGGCGACCCACACCTGGGCGACGTACGACGCCTCGGTGCAACTGGACGTGGCGGCCCGGGATGCCGGCGGGAGCTGGTACCGGGTGCTGCGCTTCGGCGAGCGCATCCGCAATGCCTACTGGCTGCCGGCGGCGGCCGTGACGGTGACGGGGGCGACCGCGGACCTGCCGCAGGCGCCGGGCGCGCCGGGAGACCCGGCACCGCCCGCGGCCACGCACGACACGGTGACCCTGACCTGGACGGCGCCGACCACGGGCGGGACCGTGACGGGCTACCGCGTGTGGCGGCAGACGGGCGAGGAGGCGTTCACGGTGCCGGGTGCGGACCTGGCCGCGGATGTGCTCACCCATACGGACACCGCGGTGGCGGAGAGCACGGCCTACCAATACCGGGTGCAGGCGCTCTCGGCGGCGGGGGCCGGTGTGCGCACCCCCGCCGTGGCCGTAACCACGGCGGCCACGCCGCGGGAACCCGGGGTGCCCACGGCTGTGGCCGCGGCCCCCGGGGACGACAGCCCCATGGTGTTGACCTGGACGGCGCCGGCGGATGCGGGCACGCAGCCCATCGCGGGCTATCGCATCGAGCGGGCCGCGGACGCGCCGACGCCGGACTGGGTGGCGGTGGCGGCCGATACCGGCACCACCGACACGACCTGGTCCGACCGCGGCCTGGCGGCGGACACGGTTTATCACTACCGGGTCAGTGCCCGCAACCGTGTGGGTCCGGGTGATCCTTCGGCCGCGGCAAAAGCCCGGACGCGCCCGCAACTGGCCCTGAAGGCGGACGCCACGTATCCCCTGCAGGCCCGCGCCTGGCCGGCTGCGGACGCGCCGGTCAGCCACACTTGGAGTGCCCACGACGCCACGGTGTCACTGGACATCGCGGGCCAGGGGGCCGGGGGCGGCGGCTGGTACCGGGGACTGCGCTTCGGCCAGGCGGCCGGCGGCCCCTACTGGCTGCCGGCCGGGGCCGTGACGGTGACGGGGGCCACGACGGCCGTGCCGCAGGCGCCCGGGGCGCCCGGGGACTTCCGGACCACGGATCTGCAGGGCCGGGTGGCCCTGGCCTGGCGTGCGCCCATGACCGGCGGGACCGTCACCGGCTACCGCCTGTGGCGGCAGACGGGCGCGGCCGCCTGGGCCGTGCTGGCGGAGGCCCTGGACGCGGCCACGCTCACCCATACGGACACGGCCGTGTCCGCGGGCACGACCTACCGCTACCGGCTGCAGGCGCAGTCGGGCGCGGGCTACGGGGTGCGCACGACGGCCGTCGACGCGGCCGTGACCGCGCCTCCGTCCCCGCCGGTGGCCCCCGCCCATGTCGGGGCCGCCCAGGTGGCGGCCACGACGGCGCAGCTGTTCTGGGACCCGGTGGCGGAGGCCACCGGCCATGACATCGAGATGCGGCAGTCCTGGTATGCCGCCGACCACGCGGCGGCGCGCGTGCGGCTGCCGGCGTCGGGGACCTTCACGCTGCAAACCGGGACGACGACCACAACCACGGTCACGGTCACGCGCACGGGCACGCTGGTGGAACTGACGGGCCTGCCGGCCGGCTACACGCACTGGGACCTGTACGTGCGCGCCGTGAACGCCGGAGGCGCCTCGGCCTGGGTGCAGGCGTCCGTGTACAACGATCCCGCCCACCTGTATCCCCGGCAGCCGACGGGGTTGCGGGGGCGGCGCACGGCGACGGGCACGGCGACCCTGGGCTGGAACGCGGTGACGGGCGCGGCCGACTACCGGGTCTACTTCGACTTCCCGGCCGACGACCAGGGCCCGGCCGGCTGGGACTGGCTGCCCTACCGGGACGTGGCGGTCACGGTCAGCGGCACGACGGCCACGGTCTCCGGCCTGCCCGCGACCGCGGCCCACTGGGGCTTGCGGGTGAGCGCGCTCAACGCCAACGCCAACGAGTCGGTGCGCTCGACGGCCCTGGCCGTCTCCACGGCCACGGCCCCGGCCGCACCCGCGGCCCTGCGCGCGGCCCCGGGGACGGACAGCCCCATGCAGCTGAGCTGGACGGCGCCGACGGATGCGGGTTCGCAGCCCATCGCGGGCTACCGCATCGAGCGTTCGGCGGACGTGAACCCCCGCGTCTGGACGGAGGCGACGGCCGACACGGCGAGCACGGCCACGACCTGGGTGGACAGCGGCCTGACGGCCGCGACCGCGTACCACTACCGTGTGAGTGCCCGCAACAGCGTGGGCACGGGACCGCCCTCCGGCGAAGCGGAGGGGACCACGCGCCCGCAGGCGGCACTGTCGGCTGCGGCCGGCTATCCGTTGGCCGCGCGCCGCTGGCCCGCGACCACGGCGCCGACGAGCCACACCTGGAGCGCCCATGACGCCGCCGTGCGGCTGGATGTCGCGGGCCGGGTGCGCGGGACCCCGGGCTGGTGGCGGGTGCTGCGCTTCGGCCACAGTGCCGACGGTCCCTACTGGCTGCCGGCCACGGCCGTGACGGTCGCGGGCGCCACCGCGGACGTGCCGGAGGTTCCGGGGACGCCCACGGCCCTGACCGCCGCGCCCGGCGACGGGAGTTCCATGCAACTGAGCTGGACGGCGGCCGCCGCGGGCGGCACGGCCACGGGCTACCGCATCGAGCGGTCGCCCGATGCGACGCCGCGGGTCTGGACGGAGGTGGTGGCCGACACGGGCACGACCGACACGACCTGGTCGGACAGCGGCCTGGCGGCCGCCACGACCTACCACTACCGGGTCACGGGTCGCAATGCGGCCGGCCCGGGCATGCCCTCCGCCGTCGCCGCCGGGACGACCCGGCCGCAATTGACACTGCGGGCCGCGGCCACCTACCCCTTGACGGCACATGCCTGGCCGCTGGCCGCGGCTCCGGTGACCCACAGCTGGGCGGCGTACGACGCGGCCCTGCAACTGGAGGTGCTGGCGCAGGGGGCCGGCGGCGGCGGCTGGTACCGGGTCCTGCGTCCCGGCGCGGACGGCGGTCCCTTCTGGCTGCCGGCCGGGGCGGTCGCGTTGACGGGGGCCGCCGCGGATCTGCCGCAGGCGCCGGGGATCCCCGGGGACTTCCGGCCCCCCGCGGCCACCCACGACACGGTGACCCTGACCTGGACGGCCCCCGCCGCGGGCGGCACCGTGACGGGCTACCGCCTCTGGCGGCAGACCGGGGAGGAGGCCTTCGCCGTGCTGGGGACGGACCTGGCGGCCGACACCCTCACCCATACCGACACCACGGTCGTGGCCGCCACGGCCTACCAATACCGGGTGCAGGCGCTGGCGACCGCGGGCGCGGGCGTGCGCAATGCGGCCGTGGCCGTGACCACGGCGGAGCCGCCCCGGGTACCCTGGGAACCGACAGGTCTGGAGGCGGCCCCGGGCGCGGACAGCCAGATGCAGTTGACCTGGGAGGCGCCGGCGGATGCGGGCACACAGCCCATCGGCGGCTACCGGGTGGAACGCTCGGCGGACGTGTGGCCGCGCGCCTGGACGGACGCGGCGGCCGACACCGGGACCGCGGACACGACCTGGCGCGACGGGGGCCTGGCGCCCGCCACGACCTACCACTACCGGGTCAGTGCCCGCACCCGCGCAGGTACGGGCCTGCCCTCGGGGGAGACCCCGGGCACGACCCGGCCGCAGGCGGCGCTGTCGGCCGCGGCCACCTATCCGCTGACGGCGCACCGGTGGCCGGCGGCCACCGCGCCCACGAGCCACACCTGGAGCGCGCACGACGCCATGGTGCGGCTGGATGTCGCGGGGCAGGGCCCCGGCGGCGGTGGCTGGTACCGCGTCCTGCGCTTTGGCCAGCGTGCGGCCGGTCCCTACTGGCTGCCGGCCGCGGCCGTGCGCATCACGGGCGCCACGACGGACGTGCCCCGGGCGCCGGGTGCACCCGAGGCGTTGCAGGCCACGGATACCCAAAGCCAAGTCGTCCTGACCTGGAACACCCCCGCCACGGGCGGCGCGGTCACGGGCTACCGCCTCTGGCGGCAGACGGGCGAGGCGGCCTGGGCCGTGCTGACGGACGCCCTGGACGCGTCCGCCTGGACGTACACCGACAGCGCCGTGGCCACGGGCACGACCTACCAATACCGGCTGCAGGCACAGGCGGCGGCGGGGTATGGTCCGCGCACGGCGGCCCTCGGGGCCACCGTGACGCCGCCGCCCCCGCCGGACCCGACCTACTTCGGCGCGGCGCAGACCGGGGCCACCACCGTGGACCTGGCCTGGGACGCCGTGCCCGGGGCCACCGGCTACGATGTGGAGATCCAGCAGTCCCATGGCGCCAGCTATGTGCGGCTGCCGCAGTCGGGGACCGTCGCCCTGCGCACCGGTCCCGCCACCACGGACACGGTGACGGCGACCGTCGTGCGCACGGGCACCGCGCTGCGGCTGACGGGCCTGCCCGCCGGCTACGCCGGCTGGAGCCTGTTCCTGCGCGCCGTCAATGCCGGCGGGGCCTCCAACTGGATTTCGACGTACGTGTCCAACAATCCCCGGCAACTGGCGCCGGCCCCGCCCACCGGCCTGACGGGCCGGCGCACGGCGGCGGGCCTGGCCGCCCTGGGCTGGACGGCCGTGACGGGCGCGACCGCCTACCAGGTCCATTTCGACTTCCCGGCCGACAACCGGGGCGCCGCCGGCTGGCACTGGCTGCCCAACCGGGGGGTGACGGTCACGGTGACGGACACCGCGGCCACCGTCGGCGGCCTGCCCGCCGGGGCGGCGCACTGGGGCTTCCGGGTGAGCGCCCTCAATGGCGGCAGCGAGTCCCTGGTCTCTTCCGCAGTCACGGTGGCCAACACCACGACCTGACGGCAACCGCAGGGCCTCCCCCGGCCATCCCGGCATGTGCGGGATGGCCGGGGGAAGAGCCTGTGCCGGCCGGCCCTTCCCTTCCTTTTTCCATTACCCACATTGCCGGGCGGCCACCGTGCCCTGAGTCTGCATGCAGACTTGGGGCTTTGGTCGCCCGGACGGGATGCACCTGTCGGACACCGACGGCCTCTCGGGGAGACCGAGAGCGTGCGCACGACCGCCAACAGGGTCGGCTGGGAGGTGTACTGGGACGTCTCGCGCACGGCGGCACAGACGGTCTCCCATGAGATCGGGGGCGACGCGGTCGGCGGCAAGGTGGAGGGCCGCGATGTTGCGCTCCCGGTCGTGGGCGATTGGCACCTTGCCGTGGCGCAGACCTGGAATCACCCGTTTGCCCCCGGCTCGACAATGATGCGCCGCAGCGTGTCGGTGCCGCAGGCCCGGTGCGCCAGGACGCGCAGCCTGGTGCCATGGCCACCCCGGTTGCGCCCCCCCCCCGGACCCACGCTGACAGGGGTAGGTAAAGCCCTAATCTGCATCTTTGTGTGTAAATAAGGGAGGGCTACCCGTTCGGCGGGTCCACCCGTTGCAGTTCCTGGGGCGGGTCCGGGCCCGGCAGGGGCTGCAGCCAGACCCGGGCCCAGGCATAGCCGCGGTGCAGCAGCCGCTGGGCCTGGAACCGGCCCAGTTGAAACACGCTCAGGGGCCGGTCCTCGGCCACGGCCGGCGTCAGGGGCGGCTGCCGCACGCGGCCGGGAGCCAGGCCGCGCAGGCGGGCCTCCTCCACGCGCGTGCCGTGGGCCAGGACCCAGAGGGTGGCCACGGCCAGGACCAGCCAGTGTCGGTCCACGCGGGCGGGGTCCGTGCGCCGCGTGCGTTGCCACTGCCAGCCCATGCGCTTGAGGGTGCGGAAGCCCTGTTCGATCCAGACCCGCAGGCCGTAGGCGCCGAGGTCCACGTCGGCGGGGGACTCGTCCGTGAGCACGACCCAGGGCGTCTCCTGGCCGGGCATCCAGAGCACGATCAGGGTGCCGCGCCGCTTACGCGCGCGGAAGGCCCGCCCGGCCGTGACCGTGTACTGTCCGGGCCGGGCCACGAAGCGCCAGGCCGGCCAACGGGGCCCGGTGGTCGCCTGAAAGGTCATGTGGCGGTCGTAGCGCATGTAGGGGTGCCAGCCCTGGCGGCGGATGGCCGACCACAGGCGGGGGCTCTGCAGGCCCCGGTCGCAGAGCACGCGCACGGTCATGTGCGGCGGCACGGCGGGCCCCAGGCGGTCCAGCAGGGCCGCGAGGTCCGGCATCCAGGGCCCGGGCTGGCCGCCGGGCTTGATGCGCCAGGCCACGGGGATGGCCAGCCCCCGGTAGACCACGCTCACGACCAGGGCCACCAGGTCCTCGCCCTTGGACGTAGGGTCGATGGCCAGGGTCAGTTCCGTGCCCTGCCACCAGGCCAGGACCCAGCGCAGCAGCGGTGCGAAACAGGCGTCCACGTCCAGCTGCACCCGGCAGGGCGCAGCCCGGTCGGCCCCGTCATGGAGCCACTCGCGCAGGTACTGGCGGGTGGCGTGCCAGCCCAGGCCCAGAGTCGTCAGGGCACCCAGGACGGCGTTCTGGCAGCTGCTGTGGGCCAGGAGGGTCCCGCCCACCCACAGGGCCAAGCCCTTGACCTGGCTGGGTCGCAGATGCGGCAGGTGCTTGGCGATGCACTGCGCATGGGGATAGAATGCGGCCGGAAGAAGCATGGTCGGCTCCCGATATTGGTTTCGTCGTCAATACAGGGTACCGCCATGCTTTTTCTGCTGCCTGAGCCGTTTTTCTCCCCCGGATTGACTTTACCTACCCCTGTCAGCCGGACCCACGCCCGTGGGAACACTTGTGGGAGGAGGCCCGAGGCACCCGACTGGGATTTGCCCGAGCCTCGGCCACGGCCGTCGGCATGCGCGCCCGGACCCCGGCTTGGCGCCAACGACGATAGACACTGTTCCTGTGACCGCAACGGGCCGGCAGGTCCCGCCAAGGGATCTTGACAAGGGTATTTGCACAAATGCACTATGGTTAGCGGGGCATGTACGAAGGCATGGTCGGGCCGGTACACTGGGAGTCGCTTGCAGCCGGTATTGGATCCACCCAGACCCCGGCGTGTGGCCATGCTTCGCACCGCCTCACTGTATCCGCTGTGTCGCGAGCTCCAGCGGCACCTGCCCTCGGTCCCGGCGCGTCTGCGCTAGGGCCTGGCCCTGTGGGTGAAGGGCACGCTGCTGGCCCACAACGGCTGCCAGGATGCGGTGGCCGCGGCCCTGGAGACGCACGGGTACTTCGAGACGGTGCGCCGGGAACTGCGGGAGTGGACCTGTGACGATGCCGACCGCATTCTGTCCTGGGGGCCGGCGACGGAGGTGGACGCGGCGGCCTGCTTCCCGGAGCTGCTGTGCTGGGTGCGGGCCCTGTGGACACCCGGCGCGGGAGAGGCCGGGACAGAGCGACCCCTGGTCCTGGCCCTGGACCCCACGCACCACCGGGACGAATGGGTGGCCCTGGTGGTGGGCGTGGCCTACCGCCAACAGGCGCTCCCGGTGGCCTGGCACGTGGTGGAGGCCCAGGCCCGGGAGTCCTGGACCGCACACTACGGTCGCCTGCTGCGGCAGCTGGCCCCCGCGGTGCCGGAGGGAACGCCGAAGTCGCCCTCCCGTTCCACAATCCAGGGCCCCGAGGCCGCGCCCGCGTGCGGCTCGACCGCCCCAGCCCGGATTCCCGGCCCCCACCCGGCCTACAGGTCCGGACACCGGGTCCGGGTCGCTACCGATGCCCATCACGGGCTCCCCAACACCCCGGAACATCCCAACAGGACGGGAACCTGCACTTAGTGCATCCAGAAAATACCCCTGTCAAGGGGCAGGGGCCCCGTCAGCCGATTGCCATTCAGGTGAAGCGTCTGCAGGCTGAGGAGTTGGTCCCACTCGGGGGACAGCCGGCGCTCCGGCAGTCGGTTGTGCTCCAGGCGAAGTTTTTGCAGGTTGGGGAGTTGGGCCAGCACCGGCGGCAGCACGGTTAACTGGATGTCGGACAAGCCCAGGGTCTCCAGGGTGAACATATTCCCAAGCTCGTCCTGGATGCACTGCATCCTCATGCAGATTTTGCACAAAGTCGAGGTTGGAGCTCAAAATGTGTCCAAACCATAGAAGAAAACTGAATGTGGATCATGGCCGGTCTGCTTGCTGTCACGGCTGACAGAATGGTTGGAACAGACGTTGGGACTTCCGAATCAGGGATTCCAATTCCTGTCCGCTTTCATCCCCGGCCGGCGGCAGGTATGCCAGGACCGCTTCCAGGCTGCCACATTGGGCAAAGAACGATTGGCTCAACAATTCCGCCCATTCCGCTACTGCCGCCTGCCGCTGAAAGTACCGATTGGCGGGTTGCACCTGGCTCCAGACAATCGTCGCTGCCTGTGTCGCCACGGCTCCCGATTGCAGATCCCGGTAACGCAGATGCGCGGTGGCCATGGGGCCTTGGGGTGCCTTCCCTCGGGGTCGTACTTCGTAGAGGGCCGTTACGTCGGATCGGAACCCTTTCCCATCCAGGGTCCGGGGAGCAGTCTGGAAGGAATGGTTTAACCTGGCCGGGTTCTCATAGCCGAGCAACCGGTACCTCCGCACCGTCTCCGGATTGAATTCGACCTGGATGCGGGCCCCGCGCGCCATCCTGTGAAACACAGTCTGAGCGGGTCCAGTCAGAAACGCGTCCGCGGCTTCCGGATTTTCAATATAGTGATGGGTGCCATTGCCCCGGTGGGCCAGGTTTTCCATCATGACGTCACCATAGCGGCCTGAGGCCCCCACCACCACCGTCGTCAGTGTCGCCTGAATCTGAGCCACCTGGTCGACCAGAGCCAGGATGTCTTCGGAGCCTGTTGCTTCCCCATTGCCCATACCGTCCGTGAACAGAACCAAGCGCACGTCGAAGTCCCGCCGCGTGTCGTCGACAGCCATTTCATAGCCCAGGCGCAAACCCGCGGTGGTATCGGGGATACTGGAAGTAATCGTCAGCTTTTGGATCGCCTGGCGCAGCGCAGGTGCATCCGCGGAGAACTGCAAAGGAGCCATGATGTGCGCTTCCCGGCCATAAGCGACCAGGGCCACCCGGTCCGCCGGCGTCGTCTGCTCCAGCAGGCCCTGCATAATGCGCCGGGCCGTTTCCAGACGGTGGTCGTCAACCATGGAACGACCCACATCCACAATAAAGATCAGGGTTACGGGCTCACGTTTCTCGGGATACCGGGGGCCGGCGACGCCTACCCGCAACAGCACATAGCCTTCGGGGGCAAACGGGGCCGGAGCTGCGTCCAGATGCAGGGACAAACCCTCGGTCGAAGCCCTGTAGCCTCCATCAAAGGCATTGACAAAATCCTCGGTACGAATGGCGGCCCGTGGCGGCAATACCTCATTCTGCAGATAGCGACGGGTGACATTGTACGCCGCGGTGTCTCCGTCCAAGGCAAAGGAGGACAGGGCATCTTCGTCCGCAAATACAAACGGATTGACCCCGGAATTTCCGAAATACATAAGAGGCAGGCTTTCATTGTCTGGGTGGGCTCTGCCACCAGCAATGGCACCCAGAGCACTGAAGCGCGGGGCGCCACTTTCATCCGAGGCCGGGCGGCTTGAATCCGGGACCGCAGGGCACAGATCCAGGAAGGGCAGGTCGAAGGGTTCCGTACCGGGCATCGGACTCAGGAGCCGGTAGTCGAAGTTGACATGGTGGAAAAAAAGGGCATCGTCCCAATTTTCATCCGGCGGATAGATATAGCGGTCGATCCGCCAGGGCAGGGGCAACGGGCAGGTGGTCAGGGGGTTGCCGCGCAGGTCCAGGGACAGCAGGGAGCGCAATTGGTACAGCACAGGGGGGATTGCGAGCACAGGGGGGATTGCGGTGAACCGGTTGTGGCTCAGGTCCAAATGGGTCAGGTACTGCAGATGGTCCAAGGTTAAGGGTAGGTCGGTCAGCTGGTTGTGGCTCAGGTCCAGATGGGTCAGGTACTGCAGATGGTCCAAGGTTAAGGGTAGGTCGGTCAGCTGGTTGTGGCTCAGGTCCAAATGGGTCAGGTACTGCAGATGGTCCAGGTATCTCAGTTGGTCCAGGTCCAGGGGCAGGTCGGTGAACTGGTTGTGGCTCAGGTTCAGGACCTCCAGGAAGGGCAACCGCGTTAAGTTGAGCGGTTCCGCTGTCAGCTGGTTGCCTGACAGGTCCAGGGAGTCCAATTGCGAAAGTTGGCCCAGTTCCGAGGGCAGAACTGTCAACCGATTGCCGGACAGGTCCAGCGAGTCCAACCGTGAGAATTGGCCCAGCACTACTGGCAGGGCCGTCAAGCGGTTGCCGGATAGGTCCAGCGAGACCAGGTGCCGAAGTTGGCCCAGCTCCGGGGGCAGGTCCGTCAGTTGATTGTCGCCCAAGCCCAGGGTCTCCAGAGTGGTCAAGTCCCCGAGCTCGGGCGGCACGGTGCCCAGTTGGTTGCCCGACAGGTTGAGCGTGTGCAACCGGTCCAGCCGGAACAGGGCAGCGGGCAGGTCCGTCAGCCGATTGTCACCGAGGTCGAGCTGGACCAGGTCGGCAATCCGGCCAAGTTCGGGCGGCAGGGCGGCCAATTGGTTGCCGGACAGGTCCAGTGTCAAGTGCGGTTCCGCGCCATGGAAGAAAGCAAACCAGGCCGGGGGCCGGAGCCGGCCGATTGAGGGCGGCAGTTCGGTCAACCGGTTGTCGGACAGATCCAGCCGCACCAGCCGCAGCCGACCCAGTGCCGGGGGCAGTTCGGTCAAGCGGTTGCCGGACAAATCCAGGACTTTCAGGGGGGAACCGGGCGAGAGCGGACCCGCGGTGCCGTGCTTGACAAGGTCCACCAGCTTGTAGACCAGAAGCCCCCCACTGAACACCACGGTGCTCCAGCGCGGTCGGAGCCATGCCGAAGGCAGCGCGGTCAACCGGTTGTCGCTGAGATCCAGATGCGAGAGGATAGGGAGTTGCCCGAGCTCTGGCGGCAGCGTGGTCAACCGGTTGCCGCTCAGATCCAGGTATTCCAGTTGTCTGAGCCCGGCCAGCGAGGGCAGGGCCGTCAGCTGGTTGTCCTGCACATCCAGGGCCACAAGACTGGAGAGTCGGCCCAGTTCCGGGGGCAGGACCGTCAGCCGATTGCCGGCCAGGCCCAGCTTGTTCATTTGGCTCAGCCGGCCCAGTTCCGGGGGCAGTTCGGTCAAGCGGTTGCCGGACAATCCCAGTTCGTACATTTGGCTCAGCCGGCCCAGTTCCGGGGGCAGGGCCGTCAGCCGGTTGTCGGCCAGGGTCAGAAAGGCCAACTGGCTCAACCGGCCCAGTTCCGGCGGCAACTGGGTCAGCCGGTTGTCGTGCAGTTCCAGTTTCCGGAGCTTGGCCAGTTGCCCCAGTTCCAGGGGGACGGCACCGGTGAGCCGGCTGCCGGCCAGGGTCAGCCGTTCCAGATTTGCCAGTTGCCCCAGTTCCGGCGGAATGGTGCCGGTCAACAAGGGGCCTCCCAGCGCCACCTCGGACAGGGCCGTCAGCTGCCCCAGTTCCGAGGGCAGCTGCCAGGTCGTCCGCACGTCCGGTGGATGAATGCCCCGCTTTTCGGGCCAGGAGTGCCCGGGCGCCCAAAAATCCATTTCCTCGGATGGATGTATTGCATACCAATCCAGATACATGACGCGCCCGTTGTCATCCAACAGCGCGCCCAGCGCCCACAGCTCCAGTTCCAAATCCGGGACCGGTTTGAGAACATCCAGTTCTTGCCCCAAGGCCTTGCTGAGGATGTCCAGTACGGCCAGGTCGTTGGCCGCGGCGGTCGTGCCCCAGACCACCGCCAGGTTCAAGGCTGCGTGCATGGCTTGCACCCCGGCCTCCCGCACCTCGTATTGCAGAACGCCGTCGGAGTGGATCCACAGCCGCAGCGGCAGAGGATTCGGGAAGGCCGGATCCGGGGTGCCGTCGATCCGCACGGCACGGCCCTCCACATCGCGCCACACGGCCTGGGGCGGCCGGGCGCCCTCGGGGATTTGGAATTGCAGGGAAACCAGGCAGCCGAAGGCCGGCAAGCCACTGGGTGGGGAGTGCAGGGTTGCCTGCACCAGCTCTACGCTGCGCGTCCACTGGACCGCCACCGGCTGGGAGTTCAGGCCTGCCTGCGCGCAATCGGGCCCATTAGCCTCTTGCCCTGCGGCTGCACGTACCGCGCCCGGGGATATAAACAGTAGGAGCAGCGACAGCAGGAGGCCCCCAAGGAAACGGGGTCGCAGGAAGTATTCGGAGTAGGCCCACCTGAGGGGAGTGCCTGGATGTCCGTTCAGAAGCGGAGTGTCATCGTCGAGATGGGATGGGCCCGCGCCAAGGACTGAACATGAACACGCAGCGGTAATGGACAGGGCTCTGGACTGGAAGATTACCGGGATCAACCCCGCCAGGCAGGAGCGAATTGCGCTGCTCCTCCACAGGGACGCCTGTTTCGGTGCCGTCCTGTTTCTCACTTCGGGCATAGATCCAGGAAGGGCAGGTCGGAGGGTTCCGTACCGGACATCGGACTCAGGAGCCGGTAGTCGAAGTAGGCATCGTACTCGTAATCTGACGGAGAGATATAAGGCGGGAAGATATAATAATTGTACTCGTAATCCGGCGGATAGATATACCTGTCAATCCGCCAGGGCAGGGGCAACGGGCAGGTGGTCAGGGGATTGCCGCGCAGGTCCAGGGACAGCAGGGGGCGCAGTTGGGACAGCACCGGGGGAATCTCGGTGAACCGGTTGTGGCTCAGATCCAGGTGGGTCAGGTACTCCAGTTGGTCCAGTTCCAGGAGCAGGTCGGTCAGCTGGTTGTGGCTCAGATCCAGATGCTTCAGGAACACCAGTCGGTCCGGTTCCAGGGGCAGGTCGGTCAGTTGGTTGTGGCTCAGATTCAAGACATCCAAGTGCAACTGTGTCAAAACGGGCGGTACCGCTGTCAGCTGGTTGTGGCTCAGATCCAGCCGGCTCAGCCAATAGTGATAGGTCCACCGGGTGACGGTTGCCAATTCGGCTGCGAGGTCGGACAGGTCCGACAACCGATTGTGGCTCAGGTCCAGCGAATCCAGTTGGGAGAGTTGGACCAGCCCTGCCGGGAGGCCCGTCCACTGGTTGCCGGACAGGTTTAAATGGCTCAGGTTGGCTGCCTGTGCCAGCTCCGGGGGCAGGGCTCTCAATTGGTTGCCGGACAGGTCCAGCGAGACCAGTTGTGGGAGTTGGCCCAGTTCCGGGGGCAGGTCCGTCAGTTGATTGTTCCCCAAACCCAGGTGGACCACGGTGGCCAGATCCCCGATCGCGGGCGGCACGGTTCCCAGTTGGTTGCCGGACAGGTTGAGCGTGTACAACCGGTCCAGCCGGAACAGGGCAGCGGGCAGGTCCGTCAGCCGATTGTCGCTCAGGTCCAGTTGGACCAGGTGCGAAAGCTGGCCCACTTGAGGAGGTAGGTTGGTCAGTTGATTGCCCGACAGGTCAAGTGTCAAGGTCTTGTAACTGGGTAGACCAAACGGGAAACTGGGACGAAACGCGGGTTGGAGCCTGCCCAGTTCGGGGGGCAGCGCGGTCAACCGGTTGTCCGACAGATCCAGCAGATGCAGCCGGAGTCTGCCCAGTTCGGGGGGCAGCGTGGTCAACCGGTTGCCCGACAGATCCAGCATGGTCAGGGGGGAGCCCGGCGGGGATTCCGGCAAGCGCAACTGCAACTGGACCGTTCCATGCAGGATGGCCTGCAGAACCGCCCAAAAACTGTCGTAGGGAGCCTCGCCTTTTTGGGAGACGGTTTGCAGCCATGCGGGCGCGAGGGCCGTGATCCGGTTGTCACTCAGGTCCAGCTGGGAGAGGTAAGGGAGTTGAGCCAGAGCCGCTGGCAGCTTGGTCAAGCGGTTGCCGCTCAGGTCCAGGTGACGAAGTCTGTGGAGTCCCGCCAGCGGCGGCAGGGCGGTCAGTTGATTGTCCTGCACGTCCAAGGCGAAAAGATTGGAGAGTTGTCCCAACTCCGGGGGCAGGGCCGTCAGGCGGTTGCCGGCCAGGCCCAGCACATGCAAATGGGAAAGCTGCCCGAGCTGGGGCGGCAGCTGGGGCAAGCGGTTGCCGGCCAGGCCCAGTTCGTACAATCGGCCCAACCGGCCCAGCTCCGGGGGCAGGGATGTCAGGCGGTTGCCGGCCAGGCTCAGCCGGGCCAATCGGAACATGCCCCCCAGTTCCGGCGGCAACTCGGTCAACCGGTTGTGGTGCAGTTCCAGTGTCCTTAGCTGGGTCAGTTGGCCCAGCTCCGGGGGGACGGCACCGCTGAGCCGGCTGCCGGCCAGGGTCAGCTGCTCCAACCGCGCCAACTGCCCCAGTTCCGGCGGAATGGCGCCGGTCAACAAGGGCCCTCCCAATGCCAGCCGGGACAGTGCCGTCAGCTGGCCCAGCTCCGACGGCAGCTGCCAGGTTACCCGCACGTCCGGTGGATGAATGCCTTGCTTTGGATCTACTCGCCAAAGTTCGCCATCGAAATACTCATCTGTCTCATAGGGATGGTCGGCATGCCAATCCAGCTCTGTTACGCGGCCGCTGTCGTTCAACCGCGCGCCCAGCTCCCCCAGCTCCTCTTTAAACGCCCACAACTCCTCTTCCACCTCCGGGATTGGTTTGAGAATATCCAGATCCAACCCCAAGGCCGTACTGAGAATATCCAGCACGGCCAGATCGTTGGCCGCGGCGGTTGTGCCCCAGGCCACCTCCAGGTTGAGGGACGCGTGCGTCGCATGCGTCCCGGCATCCCGCACCTCGTATTCCAGATTCCCGTCGGGCCGGATCCACAGCCGCAGGAGCAGGGGGACCGGACGGGCCGGATCCGGGGTGCCGTCGAACCGCACGGCCCGGCCCTCCACATCGCGCCACACGGCCTGGGGTGGCCGGGCATCCTCGGAGACTTGGAACTGTAGGGAGACCATGCAGCCTGCGGCCGGCAAGCTACTGGGTGCGGAGTGCAGGGTCGCCTGCACCAGCGCTGCGCTGCGCGTCAGCTGGACCGCCACCGGTTGGGATGCAAACCCTGTCCGGGAACAGTCCGGTGCATTTGTCTGGTTCTCTGCTGCGGCCTGCACTGTCGATGGCGACGTCAGCAACAGGAACAGCGACAGCAGCAGGCCCCAGGGGATATGGGGACGTAGGGAGCGAAAGGCGCAGATCCGCATGAGGCAAGTTCTCGGGTGTCAATAGAGAGTCCGAGTTCCATGGTAACGGTTGACTGGGCCCGAGCCAAGGGTACGTGACGGGTACACCGCGGGTACGCGGCCGGTATAGACAAGGTCCCTTTTCAGGCGCAGACTGGGGCCAATCCCGCCAGGCGGGACCGATGGAAGCCCACCTGGCTCCAGCAAACCCCAAGAGGAGACCCCTTCATGTCCACGCCCACCAGCATCCATCACGGTCTGAGTGTTCTGAGCGATGCCGATGCCTCGCAGCGGCTGGCCCACCCTCTGGACGATCATGTTTGGATTTTAGGAGTACTCCAACTCAGATCCGTGTCAAACTTTTTCAACGATGCGTCCACTGGTCGTTTTTATGGCGATAAAACCGGCCATCCGGGCATTGATTATTTGTGCGATATCGGCAACGATGTGAAAGCCATGTACGGTGGGATTGTGACAGATGCCAGCACGGATTCTGGTGGTTCCAAAAACGTGAGAATCGAATCCTGGACCAAGTGGAATTCCACGGCGGCAGGGAGACTGGGGTTCAGAAGTACCTACGCCCATCTGGACAGCTTTTCTGTCGCGGCAGGAAATGTCGTCAAGAAGGGACAGGTCATTGGACGTTCCGGCAACACGGGCGCTGATAATTTTCCCCATCTCCATGTGGAATTCCAGGCTTTTGCCAGCAATGGTCAAGTGACTGGCGAGTACTGTCCTCCGAAAGCTGCTCAGAAGGATACAAGCGTCTATCCCAAAGTCACGGTAGCCCAGCGCATCCGGGGCGGAATGAATTTCGCCTGTTTCCTGCCGGCGGACAACAACGATGTGCCGGACATCACACAGGCACTGCTCAACCGCGGGACAGGGAAACTGCTGAGTGTGCGGGTGGGATACCCGTATTTGTCCGCATCGTTGCCACTGTTGGGGTTTGTCCCTGTGTACACCACCGAACCTATGCGTTATGACGGCATCGTGTCCACTCCGCATTCGGATTGGCTCCCCAACAGCCAGATCGGTTGCTATGCCATCCAAGGAGAAAAGGTGATAGCTTCTCACAATCTCCGCCGTACTTACAAGCTCTACCGGATTCAGTGGAAAGACGGCCAGGAAGCCTTGGTTCCCCATATACGCAAGCATAAAGAATTTAGTGGGGATGTCGAGACAGTGCATGTCGAGGCCGCCAGCACGCCGGCCTTGCCTTCGCAGACAGTGGTCAACACAACACGGAGTACTGTTGAGGTGTCTTCGTCCCCGTACCAATACGAACGAAGCTCCTACCCGGGTGTGTCCGCGCCCAATTCCCTGGGCGCTTTGACCGCCGACCAAGGCTATGTCATCACGGGCACCCATGTGGACCGGGCTTCCGCCTGGCCCGGCGTCACCGATTCGGTGGTGGAGCAGGCCCGGCGGCGCTGGTGGCAGATCGACTACGGCGGCCGGCCGGGCTGGGTGCGCAGCGATTGGGTGAACGAGGCCGGCCCCACCGGCGGCATGGGACGGGCCTGGCCGCCAGCGCCGGGGGACCTGCAGGCGGAGATTCGGGGTCATGAGGTGAAGGTGTCCTGGGTCCCGGACGCGGCCCTGGCGGACGCGCCGGCGCATCTCCGGGCTTCGTACTATCGCGTGTGGCGGATGGAGGAGGACCGCTTTGGGGAACTCCAGGCCACGGCCGCGCAGGAGGTGCGGTCGCCCAACGCCAACGACCCCCTTCGGCGCATCGTCTGGACGGATGCGGTGCCGAATCCGCGCCCGGACTTTTTCTACTACCAGGTGGCGACCGTGACGGGCGGCACGGCAGGTCCGGCCACGGCGCTGGTGAGTGCGTCGACGGCGCCGACGCGGCCCGTGGCGTCGCTGGTCACCCCACCGGTCACGCCCCCACAGGGCGCGCCCAATCCGCCGGTCACCCCGCCGGTCACGCCACCGGTCACGCCCCCGTCGGCGACCGCGGTCCCGGTGATGCTGGAATCCACGCAGGGGGCCCTTCTGGCGACGGTGACGGGCCCCGGCCACACGGTGCCGGTGGCGGGTTTCACGCTGCGCCAGGACCAGGCGCGCGACGCGGTGGGCTACTTCCACGCCCGGGTGGGCCGTGCGCGTCAGGAATGGCTGCGGCTGCGGCAGGCGGCCGGTGGCGCCGGGGGTGTGGGCGGCGCCTCGGGCCAGGCAGCCGCGCATGTGTACGGCTGGGTGCGGATGACGGCCCTGGAGGGGGGCCGCGACTGGCAGCGCCGGGCGCGGTCGCTGCCGCGGCCGCCCTTCGTGCGGGTGTCGGGCACGGGGGATGTGCCGGTGCGGGTGGGCCCCTCGACCGGCTACACGAAGTACCTGACGCAAATCGACCGGGACGACGGCTGGCAGGCGGTGCTGGGCCGGAACGGGGCCTGGTGGCAGATCCGGGCGGACGCCACGCGCAGGGGCTGGGTGCCGGCCGCCCTGGTGGACGAGACGGGGGACGCGCAGGCGGTGCCGTTCGTGAACGAGGCGCCGCCGCCGGCGTTGGCGGGTCCGGGGGGCACGGATGCGCCTTCGGACACGGCGGTGCGGGCCAGCGGCCACTACCTGAACCTGGCCAACAGCTGGCAGGGGTCGTGGACGGTGTCGAAGAGCGGCACGCAGGTGAAGGCCGCGTTCCGGAGTTCGCGTTCGCCGGTGCAGTACCTGGCGCGGCAGAACCCGGCGGACCTGCTGGTGCTGCCGGCGGGGTTCCGGCCGAAGGCGACCAAGGACATCCGGGTGACGGGGGTGCACGTGACGGAAACGGGGGTGGACTACGCCGGGGAGCCGAAGCAGAACTTCACGCTGCGGGTGTCGACCACGGGCGCGGTGCGCTACGTGGACAGTTCGGAACTGGACCACACGGGCTACCTGCGCTACGAGATCGGCACGACGCAATCGGGCATCACGGTCAGCTGGCCGACGGCCACGGCGGCGACGACGGAGACGCGGCCGGCGCTGCCGGACCTGTCGGGTACGGGCACGTACCACAACCGGCAGGTGAACCGGGGCAGCCGCTGGTCCATGGCGCGCGAGGGGAATGCAGTGGAAGGCAGCTTCACGACCACGCGTTCGCCGGTGGAGTACTTCGCCAACCAGAACCGGGAGGCGCAGGTGTGGCTGCCGCGGGAGTACTGGCCCAACCGGGACGCGCGTTTTCAGGTGAAGGGTGCGGTGCGCGTGAACGCGGACGGCACGAACAGCACGGACACGCGCAAGGTGAACTTCTGGATTACGGTGCGGAGCCGCGACGGGCGGATGTACTACGACCGGGATGCGTCGCTGAAGACGCAGGGCGTGGGCTACCTGCGCTACTCGGTGAACGTGGACTGGAATGCGTCCCCGCGCGTGCAGGCGCCGTCGGCGCCGCGCGACCTGGAAGTGGACTCGGTGACGGCCACGGAGGTGGAGCTGGCCTGGCGTTCACCGGCGGACAACGGCGGGGACTCGGTGGACGAGTACAAGGTGGAACGGTACCGCAACGGGCGCTGGCGCACGGAGGAGGACGACATCTCGGGCACGCGCCACGAGGTGGAGGACCTGTCCCCCCATACGCGCTACGGTTTCCGGGTGGCGGCGCGCAACAGCGCCGGCTGGGGTCCCGCGGGCACGGCGGTGTCGGCGACGACGCGCCGGGCCCAGCCGGGTCGGGCGCGCAGCCTGACGGCGACGGCGGCGCACGACCGGGTGACGCTGGCCTGGCAGGCACCGTCGTCGGGTGCGGCCGCGACCGGCTACCGGGTGGAACGGCGGGTCGGCAGCGGCACCTACGCGGTGGTGGCGGCGAACACGGGCAGTGCCGTGACGTTCCATGTGGACCGGACGGTGCAGGCGGCCACCGCCTACGGCTACCGGGTGCGGGCCCTGCACCACGGGGAGGAGGGGGCGTGGTCGTCGGCGCGGACGGTGACGACGGCGGCGGCGCCCACGCTTCCGGGGAGCCCAACGGCCCTGCGCGTGGAGCCGGGCACGGCCAGCCAGCTGCGGTTGAGCTGGACGGCGCCCGGCGATACGGGCGGCGGCGTGACGGGCTACCGGGTGGAGCGGTCGCCGGACCGCGCGACCCGGGTCTGGACGGTGGTGGCGGCGGACACGGGGTCCGCGGAGACGACCTGGGACGAGGACGGGACCCTGGCGGCGGACCGGGCCTACCACTACCGGGTGCGGGCCTGCAACAGTGCCGGTGCGAGCCCGGCTTCGGCGGAGGCGGCGGGCCGTACGCGCCCGCGGCTGCGGCTGGACCAGCCGGTGCGCTACCCCCTGACGGCGCGGGCGGAACCGCGCGCGGACGCGGCGGCCACGGCCACCTTTGCCCGCTTCCTGCCGGAACGGACCTTCGACCTGACGGGTGCGACGGGCGCGACCGACGGCTGGCAGCGGATCCTGAGTTTCCACGCCGCCCGGTCGGAGCCGTTGTGGGTGCCGATGGCGGCGGGTTCGGTACAGGGTGTGCCGGAGGATCTGGTGCAGGTGCCGGGCGCCCCGGCCGGCTTCACGGCCACGTTGGCGGCCAACCACGAGGTCGGCCTGGCCTGGCGGGCCCCTGCGAGCGGCGCCGCGGTGACGGGCTATCGGCTCTGGCGGCAGGAGGACGACGGCGCCTGGACCCGGTTGGGGACGGATCCGGCGGCCACGGCCGCCACGCATACCGACAGCACGGTGACGGTCGGCCATGCCTACCGCTACCGGCTGCAGGCGCTGTCCGCCGAGGGTGCGGGGGTAGCCGGCGAGGCGCCGGCCCTGGCCGTGATGGCCACGGCGACGGCACCGGAGACGGTGCGGAACCTGCAGGCGACGGCCGCGGCCACCGGCCTGCAGCTCTCCTGGCAGCCGGCGGCCACAGGCGGTCTGCCGGCGGCGTACCGGGTGGCGTGGCAGGCATCCACGGCCACCGCCGCCGAGAGCGTGACGGTGGCGGGTACCGGCCATGCCCTGACGGACCTGCGGCCCGGCACGGAATATACGGTGCGGGTGACGGCCCGCAACCAGGAGGGTGAAGCCGCGGCCGCGAGCCTCACCGTGTCGACCCTGGATGCCGCCCCCGGCACGCCCACGGAAGTGTCCGTGGCGGTGGCGGGCAACGGGGCCGCGGCCACCTGGCAGGCACCTGCGACGGGCGGTTACGCCACCGGCTACGAGGTGCAGGGCAAGGCGCGCACGGCGGCCTGGCCCGCCGACACCACGGCCCGCGCCGTGCGGTCCCATGCGCTGACGAACCTGACCTTTGACGGGGACTACGACCTGCGCGTACGGGCGGTCAACACGGAGGGCCGCTCGGCCTGGGTGGCGGTGCCCTTCACGGCCGGCCCGGAGCGGCCGGGGGCGGTACAGGACCTGGCGGTGGCGCCCGGTGCGGACAGCCGGCTGCAGCTGAGCTGGCAGGCACCCGCGGACCACAGCGTGGTGACGGGCTACCGCATTGAACGGGCCGTGGCCGCGGACCCCCTGGTCTGGACGGAGGCGGCGCCCGACACCGGCAGCACCGACACGGTCTGGAGCGACAGCGGTCTGGCCGCGGCCACCACCTACCACTACCGGGTGACGGCGCGCAGTGCGGCCGGCCCGGGTACCGTGTCCGGGGAGGTGGAAGGCCTGACGCGGCCGCAGGCGAGCCTCAAGGCGACCGCCGCGTATCCGCTGAAGGCGCATGCCGACCCGCAGACAACGGCGCCGGTGACCCACACCTGGGCGGCGTACGACGCCTCGGTGCAACTGGACGTGGTGGCCCGGGATGCCGGCGGGGACTGGTACCGGGTGCTGCGCTTCGGGGCGCGCGCCGGCGGACCCTACTGGCTGCCGGCCGCCGCCGTGACGGTGACGGGGGCCACCGCGGAGGTGCCCGAGGCCCCGGGCCTGCCCACGGCGCTGGCGGCCGCGGCCACCCACAACCGGGTGACCCTGACCTGGACGGCGCCGGCCGCGGGCGGGATCGTGACCGGCTACCGCATTTGGCGGCGGACGGGCGAGGATGCCTTCACCCTTCTGGCGACCGATCCCGAGAGCACGGCCGCGACCCATACGGACCTGGACCGGGAGGCGGCCACGACCTACACCTACCGGGTGCAGGCGCTCTCTGCCGCGGGGGCGGGGCCGCGCACGGCGGCGGTGGGCGTAACCACGCAGCCGACACCGGTGGCGCCGGACGCGCCGACCGGCCTGACCGTGGCCCCGGGCGCGGACAGTCGGCTGCGGTTGAGCTGGACGGCACCGACCACAACCGGCACCCATGCCCTCACCGGGTATCTGGTGGAACGGTCGCCCGACGTGGAGCCCCGGACCTGGTTTGCCCTGTCCGAGCATGTCAACACCACGGACACGACCTGGTCCCAGAACAACCTGGAGGCGGACACGGTTTATCACTATCGGGTGCGCGCGGTCAGTGCCGCGGGCGGAGGCGAGCCCTCGGCCGCGGCAAAAGCCTGGACGCGCCCGCAGCTGGCCCTGAAGGCGGCTACCGCCTACCCCCTGCAGGCCCGCGCCTGGCCGGCCGCGGAAGCCCCGGTCACCCACACCTGGGCGGAACACGACGACACGGTGTCGCTGGACATCGCGGGCCGGGTGGCCGGCAGCGACGGCTGGTACCGGGGGCTGCGCTTCGGCGCTGCGGACCACGGGCCCTACTGGCTGCCGGCGGCGGCGGTCCGTGTGACGGGTGCCGCCACGGGTGTCCCGGAGGCCCCGGGCCTGCCCGGGACCTTCAAGGCCACTGCGACCTCCCATGACAGCTTGATCCTGACCTGGAGTGCGCCCGCGACCGGCGGGACCGTGACCGGCTACCGCATCTGGCGGCAGACGGGCGAGGAGGCGTTCACGGTGCTGGTTGCCAATCTGGCGGCAGACGTACTCGCCCATACCGACACGACGGTCATGGGCGGCACGACCTACCGGTACCGGGTGCAGGCGCTGTCGGCGGCCGGTGCAGGAGCGCGCACGGCCGCCGTGGGCGTGCGCGCGGCCGGGACGCCGCGGGCACCCGGAGTGCCCACGGCCTTGGCGGCGGCACCGGGGGACGAGAGCCGGATGGTCCTGACCTGGACAGCTCCCACGGACGCGGGTACGCAGCCGATCAGCGGCTACCGCATCGAACGGGCCGTGGCCGCCACGACCTTGGTCTGGGCGGAGGCTGCGACCGATACCGGCAGCACCGCGGTCACCTGGAGTGACGGCAGCGTGGCGGCCGCCACGACCTACCACTACCGGGTGAGTGCCCGCAACAAGGCGGGGGTGGGCCAACCCTCGACCGCGGCCGAGGGGCGTACGCGTCCGCAGGCGACATTGTCGGCCACGGCCAACTATCCCCTGACGGCGCACCGGTGGCCGGCGGCCACGGCACCGGTCAGCCACACTTGGACCACCCGCGATGCCACGGTCCTGCTGGATGTCGCGGGCCGGGGGGGTGCCGACGGCTGGTTCCGCGTGCTGCGCTTCGGTGCGCGCGCCCGCGGCCCCTACTGGCTGCCGGCCGGCACGGTGACCGTCACGGGGGCCACGACCAACGTCCCTCGGGCACCTGGGGTGCCGGCGGCCTTCCAGGGCATCGCCACCGCCGCCACCGTCACCCTGACCTGGCAAGCCCCCGCGACCGGCGGCACGGTCACCGGCTACCGCCTCTGGCGCCAGGCCGGCACGGCCGCCTGGACCGTCCTGACGGACACCCTGGCCGCCGATACCCTCACCCATGCCGACACCGGGCTGGCCGCCAACACCGCCTACCGCTACCGCCTGCAGGCGCGGTCCGCGGCCGGCTACGGCCCCCGCACCGTCGCTCTCGCACCCGCCGCGGGCGGAGCGGCGCCGGCGCCGCCCGTCCTCACCCTCTACACCCTGTCCGGGCGCGTCATCCTGATCGTGCGGGGCGCCGACGGCACCGTGCAGCAGGCCCTGGACTGGTCCGGACCCCTCAGCGGCGACACCACCTTCACCGGACGCAGCGGCTACCACCGCCTCGCCGTCCCCGCCGGGCGCACCCTCACCGTGCGCGCCCGCAGCCGCGATGCCGCCGGCCGCTGGTCCTCCTGGGTCGTCCGCACCCTCGCCACCCGTTGACATCCCCCCACCGCGCCCCCCGCACCCGCCCGCGCTGCCCCAGGCCCGCGGGCGGACTCGGGGGTGCCGACCAGGGGGCGGTGGGTCCGAAGTGCCACAGGCGGTACGTCCCCTGCTCCCCGCCCCTGCGCCATCGCGTCCGATTTCACCGCGGGTTCATGGGGGCCGGGCCGCCTGCGGACGCGGGCGGCCCATGGCGCCGGACGGCACCGTCGGCTCCGGGCACGCAGCCGGGCGAGGGCGACTGCCTGTGCCCACAGACCGGAGAGGCGACCCGGACCCTGCCGACGGCTGCCCCATCTCACCAACGGGCGGATTGTCCTCGGGCCGATGCCCTCACGCCTGTGGATACGGATCTGACGGCGGGAGACGACGGACCGGTACCGGTCCGCGCACCGCGGCGGTGGCCCACCGAGGGACCCCTTGGTGGCCACAGGAACAGTGGCAATCTGAACCTTCCATGTCTTGACAAGGGTTCCGTTTGCCAAGAAACCTGGTCCCGGCTCACCGCCTCCACCAGCCGGAGGCTGCGCAGGTCGAGCCCGTGTCCCTCCGGGTCCACATCCTGCAGGTACTCCGGGTCGCCCTGGCCTGGAGTGCTCCCGCCACGGGTGGGACCATCACCGGCTACCGCCTGTGGCGGCAGACGGGCGAGGCAGCCTGGGCCGTGCTGACGGATGCCCTGGACGCGTCTGCCTGGACCTACACCGACAGCGCCGTGGCCACGGGCGCGACCTACCGCTACCGGCTGCAGACGCAGGCGGCGGGTTATGGTCCGCGCACGGCGGCCCTCGGGGCCACCGGCTACGATGTGGAGATCCAGCAGTCCCATGGTGCCAGCTATGTGCTGCTGCCGCAGTCGGGGACCTTCAGCCTGCGCACCGGTCCCGCCGCCATGGACACGGTGCGACGACCGTCGTGCGCATGGGCACCGCGCTGCGGCTGACGGGCCGGCGTACGGCGGCGGGCCTGGCCGCCCTGGGCTGGACGACCGTGACGGGCGCCGCGGCCACCGTGCCCTAAGTCTGCATGCAGACTTGGGGCTTTGGTCGCCCGGACGGGATGCACCTGTCGGACACCGACGGCCTCTCGGGGAGACCGAGAGCGTGCGCACGACCGCCAACAGGGTCGGCTGGGAGGTGTACTGGGACGTCTCGCGCACGGCGGCACAGACCGTCTCCCATGAGATCGGGGGCGACGCGGTCGGCGGCAAGGTGGAGGGCCGCGATGTTGCGCTCCCGGTCGTGGGCGATTGGCACCTTGCCGTGGCGCAGACCTGGAATCGTCCGTTTGCCCCCGGCTCGACAATGATGCGCCGCAGCGTGTCGGTGCCGCAGGCCCGGTGCGCCAGGACGCGCAGCCTGGTGCCATGGCCACCCCGGTTGCGGCCCCGGACCCACGGACGTGGGAACACTTGTGGGAGGAGGCCCGAGGCACCCGACTGGGATTTGCCCGAGCCTCGGCCACGGCCGTCGGCATGCGCGCCCGGACCCCGGCTTGGCACCAACGACGATAGACACTGTTCCAGTGACCGCAACGGGCCGGCAGGTCCCGCCAAGGGATCCTCGTGCGCACCGGATACACGACCCGTGCCGGAAACGGCACGGGTCATTGGGGTGGCCGGCGCGGACTTGTGGGTCCAGCGCAAGCGGCGGTACAGGGCTGGGAATTCGACGTTGCGCAGCGTGGTGTGGCGGGACATGGCAGCGAGTCCGTGAAGAGGGAAACAACGGGACTTCGAAGATAACCCGCAGGTCCTACGGCCACTGGTTTCCTTATGCCCACACGCCCGATAACGTGGTCCTGCCAAGATTTTCGGGGCACACGGGTTGGGGACGTCCTCTCCCGAGCAGTCGGCCGCATGCCAAGGGTTGGCACACGTTTGTAGCGGCCGTCCTCAATACAGGACGAGAATTGCATGTCCAGTTCCTCATGTGGATTCCACCGTTGTTGGGTACACGGTGGGTACGCGGCGGGTATGGACAAGGGGCACGATCTCCGTCATGCTGGGACCCGTGAGGTTCGCTCACCAAGAGTTCACTGCCGGTGGAGTTGCCGGTGGTCCAATATGGCAGTTGTCAGGAGACGGCCCATGCGCCATGCATACGACATACGACGGGACACCACCGTGGAAGCTCGCTACGCCCGAGAAGCAATGGAGGCTCGGACGCTGGAGCGTCTGCTGCACATTTACGAGCGGAATGCCGCGCGATCCGGACCCCTTGGCGACATCCGGGAGGCGGATGTGATTCGCCAAGTCATCATGATCACCAGTCAGGCACCGCGCTTGTCGGGGGCGGAAGAAACGATCTACATCGAAAACCTGACCCGACTGGGCCAGCTGGCGACTCGCGGCTACGCGTTTTCGTTGCGCGCACACCTGCCGGCAACCTGGCAGGCGCGCACTCCAACCGACCCGTCGCTTCAAACCCTGGTTCGGACCTGGCTGGAGGGTGGCCACTTCCTTCAATGGGGCGATCCGATTCCCCGGGAGGGTCATGACAGTGTTCACTTGGTGTGGCCCTACCAGCGCATGCAGACAGTGGTCCCTACTGCCGTGCGTCCCGCCCGGGACTGCGACGCGGTTGTACACCTGACCCTACCGCCCGGTACCGACGTACAGGCCGACATGCACTACTTGTGGGGCAAATTCACAGTCCCCGGTAGCGGGGGTGATCGCTGGATCTGGTTGGACAATCCCGCGGGCTCGGGCTTCGCATTCCTGTCCCAGTTGGAGCCATTGGCTTCGGACGCGGAGACCGGATCATGATCCCCGTGAGCGATTCAACCCCCGTCGTGACGGGGCACGGGAACACGGCGTGCATGTGCGTTCGGCGCCGGGTGTACAGCAGCCCATTCCTGCCCAGTTGACACGCAGTCAGGCCGTGGAGGGAACGTCCGATGCGATCGTTCCTGTCAATGGTTGCCAACCCTTCCTCATCAGACAAGGCGACACGACAGCTTTTGTTGCCCGAGAGCTACCTGTACATCAGCTCCTTGGGATCGGTGACTGTGGTCCCGTCGCTTGTCCAGATAGCATGGGAAATCATCCTTGAAGCCCACACCAAGTCCTTGCTAGCAATGCACGCTCCGCGCGGGCGGAGCGTGCATTGCCAGGAGCAAAGATGGGTTCTGGCACCCTGCTCTGAAATTCTGCACAGGGATCGCCGGATACGGGACACGTTGGAGAAGTCTCCGGTCACCTGGATAGGAAGTGCGATGTTACGTCTTGGGGAGTGAGTCAGGTAACGGACAGGGCAACCGGAAAGTCGCGTTCAGACCAGGATCGGAGGGTTGACGGAGACCCGCGCGGCGTGCGCAATCCGCGGGCCGTGCTCCCGGGCACGCTGCTGGTGGCCTTGGCCGGGAGCGCCGACACCAAGGCCGCCGTGGCCGAGTTCACGGCCGACCATCAGGCCTGGTTCCGCTTGTGGCTGCCCCTGGGCGCAACCGTGCCGACCGACGACACCTGCCGCCGGCACGCGGTCCCTGCTCCTGGACGTGCCGTTCCGGGAGGACGACTGCCGCCTGCGGCGGGGCCCTGCTCCTGCCGTGATGGGCATCCTCAGACGGGCCGCCCTGAACATGGTGCGTACAGTTCAGCAGAATTTCAGACCGGATTTATCCATTGGGCTGCTGCGGGACAAAATCGGGCGCAACCCCGCCCTGCTGGCCCCGATCCTAGCCTAAACGCGACTATTCGGTTGCCCTGCAGTCTTGTGCCGCGCATTTCGGGGACACTGACTTCCTGTTGTTTGCACAAGTCAGGCTTCAGGTACGGCAGTCAAGGCAGCAATGTCCTTCCAGCCATAGGCAACTTCTATCAGGTTGGCTCCGCCGATCTCGATGGTTTTCTCACCGACCTCTTTGCCTCCCAGAGCTTCGTAAAAACGGCAGGCAGATCGATTGTCCTGCAGTACCCACAGCAACATGGAAGGGAATCCATCCAGTATCATCCGTTCCGTCACGGCTGAGAAAAGGGAATGGCCGAAGCCCCTGCGTTGAAACGGCTGCAGCACGTAGATCGCATATAACTCGCCAAGATACGTCCGGTTACCATCGCGTTCCGGCCCTCCGTGAGCGAAACCAACGATTCCGCCCTCTGCGTCTTCGGCGACAAAGTTACAGAGGGCCGGCGAATTCGCTTCAAGGACCTGCTTCCACCAAGCTTCCCTTGCCGGATAGGACAGGGAAGACAAGTACTCGTTCGGAACTATTCCTGCATACGATGTCTGCCACGTCTGAATGTGTATCTTCGCCATGGACTTGGCATCCGACGGCTCGGCCTCTCGAATTGTCATGTCTGCATGTTCCTACGATATCTCGATACCTGAAGCGCCTGACCCGGAGCCAAGCCCTTGTTGCACGTCCGCCCTCGGTCACAACCGATACAAGCAAGGTAGCCTACCATCGATAACCGACTGCCCAATTCGGCAAGTTCAAGAGCGGTTTACTCTCCATGCACACGTCAGCTGCTCGGCAACCATGTTGCGTGTCAAAACCCGATTTCAGTTTGACGGATTTTGATCCGAACCCTTCCTTGGCACTCCTGGACGTGTCGAACACCCGTCCGTTTGAGGCGCGGCACGACCAGTGGAGACAGGAAGCCGAGGACTCCCAACTACAGCTGCCTCAATCCGCATCGGTCCTCCGGTTGGCTCCCGTGGAAATGGCGCCTTCCCGCGACAGCAGACCAGAACGTTCCACTCTCCGGTCCGGGATCAACCCGAACCAGTAACCCACCCCAGAATGACAAAGGCATCGGACGAGAAGAAATAGCCCACCAACAAAATGGCAAGTTCAACGGCCACAATCACCGCTGCCATGCGCCGGGCCCGCCGGGTCCCGTGATGGCGCAGGTAGGTTTCGCCGCTGACAATCGACATGGCAATGACAACGATACCCAAGACCATCGCCGAGATGGTCTGGACATTGAAGCCGACCCAGTATTCCCGCCCGTACTCCTCCACAATCACGTTGAAGAGGCGCAGCAGGCCGGCATAGGCGGCCATGACCAGATCCACGCCAATCGCGACCTCCGCAATCCCCAGGGCCGAGGTCAACAGCCAAACCAACCCCAGCAGGAGCGGCTCAAGAAATCGGGGCAGGCTCATGGCTTATGCAGGTCGGGAACGGCCGCGGTACCGATACCCACCCCGGACTCCGGTACCCATACGAATGTTTGCGGAACACAACCGTGTCCGTCGCCCCTGCTTGGGTCATACCCGCGCGAGACTATTGCATTCCCTGCAATTCCAGTGTGTCGGCAAAGTGGCAGGCCGAGGCATGGTCCTCCCCGACGGAGACCAGCGGCGGGGTCTCGGTCCGGCAAATGTCTTCGGCATACCGGCAGCGGGGATGGAAATAGCAGCCGGCAGGAGGATTGGACGGATCCGGCACCTGGCCAATCAGCGGAATGCGGACCGTGGGATTGCGGGGATCCGGCTTGGGGGAAGCCGACAGCAGCGCCTCGGTGTACGGGTGTCTGGGATTCGTATACAGCTCGCGCTTGGGCGCCACCTCCACCATGCGTCCGACGTACATGACCGCCACCCGGTCGGAAATGTGTTCGACCACACTCAGGTCGTGGGCCACGAACAGGTAGGTCAGATCGAACTCTTCCTGCAAGTCCTGCAGAAGGTTCAGGGTCTGGGCCTGAATGGACACGTCCAGGGCCGATACCGGTTCATCCAGCAGGATGAGCGAGGGGCGCAGGGCCAGGGCGCGGGCAATGCCGATGCGCTGGCGCTGGCCACCGGAGAACTCGTGCGGATAGCGCTCCATGTGCTCGGGTCGCAAACCCACGGCGGACAGCAACCCCTGCACCTCTTCGTCGGTTTCACGCCCAAGATCCATTCCGTGCACCCGCAACGGTTCCCTAACAATGTCCGACACGCTCATCCTGGGATTCAGGCTGTTGATCGGATCCTGGAACACCATCGCGATCTCGCGCCGCAACGGCTTCATGTCCCGCAGGGGCAGAGTGGCCAGATCGTAGACCTCCCCGTCTTCGGAACCGTTGGCGTGGGAACGAAACAGCACCGCGCCGTCGGTAGGGTCGTACAGCCGAATGGCCGTGCGCGAAGCGGTGGTCTTCCCGCATCCGCTTTCCCCAACCAGCCCGAGGGTTTCCCCCTTGCGGATTTCGAAGCTGACATCGTCAACCGCCTTGATGTGACCCACGACCTTGCGCAGCAGGCCCTTGCGGATGGGAAAGTACTTCTTCAGGTTCCGGACTTCCAGCAGGACGCCTGGATCCTCAATGGACGCGGGCACTGGTCACCTGTTCCTTTAACCAGCACCCTTCGGCACCGGCGCGGGTAATTCGCTCTCGGTTGATGGGGACGGCGTTGCAAGCTCCCGCAACTCGAGTCCGGGTGGAGCAGTCCCCACCGCTGTCCTGATTCGTTCCGCGAGCAGGGCCTTGACCTCCCTGTAGGGCATGTACAACGTTATCTCCTCGTCGTACAGCCTCGTCAGAATGTTGCAGGCGGCATTGGCGTCTGCGTCCAGCACAACTCCGTCGGTGCAGTAAAACCGATCCCAGCGACGACGGCCCTGCAACAGGCCCGTCCGGGAGTCGATTTGCGATGTGTAGGCCGGATTGACCAAAGCCAACGCAGAACCTCTGCGCCGAGATATCGAGGTTAGGGTGTCCGCCATGACGCCCTTGACCCAGCCGTTCAAACGGCGGTTGGTGTCCTTGTAGCGGTACTTGGCAGACTTCATGGGTACGGACAGGTCCTCGCAAGCAATGGTGCCGGCCTTGTCCACGACGGCGTGGGCGGCGTGGCAGAGGTGGTCGCGCACCTGTTTGTGGTGCAGCATCCGCCGCCGGTCCCACTTTTGGTTGCCGAGGTTGTTGCGCTGGATGTTGTCGGCCTTGCAGGTATGGCCCTTGGCCCGGTGCTCCTGCTCAACCGCCTGGAGCTGGTTGCGCCGCTGCTCCTTGACCTTGCGCTGGTCGCTCTCCGCGGACAACAGGTCGCCCAATCCTTTGCCGTGGCGCTCCCCGTCGTTGTCCGTGTAGGCTTCGGTGTAGCCCTTGTCCACGCCGACTGTGGCCTGACCGCAGGGACGCGTGCTGCATACCTGTTCCTCGTCCACGGCATGGTGGACGGCCACTTGGCCGTTGGGTTGCAGGATGATGCGGAGGGTACCTGAAGGCAGGTATGTACCCTTGAGCGGGATGGCAATGCGTTGGCCGCGCTCCAGGCACTGGAGGTAAACCCAGGCCCGTCCGTGCCAGACCTTGGTGGTGTAGGAACCGGCGTCGGCCACAATCTGGTTGGTCACATGGGACTGGCCGCCCTTCCACTGTTTCCGCATCTGCCGGTGCAGGAACGGATCCTCAGTCCATCGGTTCCGCTTGAGCAAGGAGTATAAACGCTCGCGCTCGGCACTGTTCCCTCGCGCGCGGTGCCGCACGGCGCGCTTGACCGGCACTTTGGCCGCGTCCCGTGCCGCGGCTATGTCGCCCAGCGCATCGGACAGCACGGCCTTTCCCAGCCGCGCCGGGAGACCGTGCCAGGTGTAGCCCTCGGCCATCCAGGCATCGCGGATGTCGTAGGGGGATTGCGGGGCCGTGGACACCCCGCTGCACCGTTGCCAGACATCCGTCCGGACCTTTCCGCACAGGACGGCAATCCGCGCCAGGCGGTCGTACTTGTCCCGGTTGAGGCCCTCGCTGCGCAGGATGCGCGTGACTTTTTCAGCCATCGGCGGCAACCTGGATTGGCTGCTTGTATCGACGCAACCAGGACAGCCAGCAGCAGAAAGTGTGAATGACGGCTATCAGGTCCGTGACCAGTTCAACACACGCCGAGAGGCCGGGCTGGTTGACCACCCGGAGCTTGCAGCCATGGGTTTCGGCGAAGTACGCGAACCCGTCAAACCCAAACCGGCACGGGCAGTCCCTGTAGACCACTGGTGGCCGGCCGTTCAGATCCCAAGTCTTCACCGTGTTTTTGTGGACTCCGATTTTGGCTGCGAAGACCCCGACCCGGCGGATGTTCATGCTATACATGTACCATAACCCATCTGCATTGTGCTGAATCAACGGTCTAGTACGTGCTCTCGCATCGTGTCCGGATCGTGCAGCAGACAGGCAGCTCGTTGTCCGTCGCCTGCAGTAAGCAGTTCGGGCATGCGCACATCGCAGATGCCGGGCATTACATCGGGGCACCGGTTGTTGAAGGGGCACCCGGTCGGAATGGAAAACGGGTCGGGCACCATGCCCTCGATCACCTCCAGGCGGGACCCTTCGGTCTGCCCAATGCGGGGAATCGATCGGAGCAGGGCCCGCGTGTACGGATGTTGCGGGTTGTAGAAGATCGAGTCGGTGGCCCCCTGCTCGACAATGCGGCCCAAGTACATGACCGCGATGTCCTCCGCCATCTCGGCGATGACGCCCAAATCGTGGGTGATGTACATGATGGCCATGCCGAACTCCTGCTGGAGATCGAGCATCAGATCGTTGATTTGGGCCTGGGTCGTGACATCCAGTGCCGTTGTGGGCTCGTCGGCAATCAGCAGCTTGGGACCACAGGAGAGGGCAATCGCGATCATGACGCGCTGCCGCTGGCCGCCCGAAAGCTCGTGCGGATAGCTTATAACCCGTTCCTCCGGCCGGGGAATGCCCACCTTGTCCAGCATCTCGACGGCAATCTGTCGGGCTTCCTCGCGCGGAATCCGATTCTGCTTGGCAATGGCCTTGGCCATCTGGTCACCGACGGTCTGACGCGGTTTCAGGTGCAGTTGAATCGACTCGCCGATGTGCAGGCCGGCCGTGTAGACCGGGGTCAGCGAACTCATCGGCTCCTGGAAGATCATGGCAATCTCGCCGCCGCGCAGGTCCCGCATCAGTTGGCTGTCGGACGGCTGTTGGGCAATGTCGATGAGTTCGGAGTCGCCGGAATCATCCCGTTGCCGGTTGTAGAGCATCTCGCCGCTCACAATCGAGCCGTTCTTGGCCAGCAGCTGCATGATGGCGCGGGCCGTCACGGACTTGCCGGAGCCGCTCTCGCCGATGACCCCAAGGGTCTTCGACTTGCGAATCGTGAAGTTCACCCCCTCAAGCGCGCGGACCGTACCGCGCCGCACGTCGAAATGAACTTGCAGGTCCCTGATGTCCAGCAGGACATCAGAGTCCAGGGCGGCCGTCGCCATGACTACTGGCCTCCGTAGGGATCAAGGGCATCGCGCAGGCCGTCGCCCAACATGTTGAAGCCCCAGATGGCCCCGATGATGACCGGGATTGTGATCAGCATCCACGGCGAGAACTGGATGGCCCGGATGCCGGACACCTCGTAGAGCAGCACGCCCCAGCTGGTCAGCGGCGGCCGCAGGCCCAGACCCAGCCAGCTGAGCGCCGTTTCGGCCAGGATCATGCCCGGAATGGCCAGCGTGGAAATCACGATGATGTGACTGGTGGCACCCGGAATTAAATGGCGGAACATCACGCGCCAGTCGTTGGAACCAAATGATTGGGCAGCCAAAACGTATTCGCGTTCCCGCAGCGAAAGGACCAAGCCGCGTACCTGCCGGGCCAAGCCGCCCCAGCGCACGCAAGCCAGGATGATGGTCAACATGAAGTAGACCGCGATCGGAGACCACTCGGGCGGAATGGCGGCGGCCAAGGCCATGAACAGCGGGATGTCCGGAAAGGCCGACAGGAACTCCGTGACTCGCTGCACCACCAAGTCCACCAGGCGGCCGTACCAGCCCGAAATCACCCCTAGGGTGGCACCGAAGGTAATGGTCAGAAACTGGCCAATCAGGCCGATGAGCAGGGAAAGGCGGCCCCCGTAGATGATACGCGTGAACAGGTCGCGGCCCAGGCGATCCGTGCCGAACAGGTAGACGTAGCCGTCCGGACTCTCCTCGGGATCCACCCCGAAGAGATGGATGTTGGACGGGATCAGGCCGGCTAGGCGGTACTCTTCGGCGCGCACGAACAGGTGGATCGGATAGCGCACGCTTTCATCGACCACGAAGAAGCGCTTGCGCAGCGTCATGTCCACCTCCTCCTTCAGGCCGTAGACGAAGGGCCGGGCCTGAAACCGGCCCTCGTGGCGGAACTGCAGCCGCTGGGGCGGGGCCTCAAGGTAGTCGGAGACGGTGTCCACCAGATAGGGAGACCAGAATTCCGCAGTCAGGGCGCAGACGAAGTAGTAGGCAATGATCAGGAAGCCGCCGAACATCGCCAGCTTATTCTGCCGGAACCGCCACCAGACCAGGACCCAGTAATTCTGGCTGATCTCCTTGGTGTTCTGCTCCTCTGCGAACGGTTCGGGAACGGCAGTGCTCATGTCCGGTCTTCCTGGACGGAATGGTAGGGCCTGTGGCTACTCGAGGCGAATGCGCGGATCAAGCCAAGCCAGGGCCAGATCGGCCAGCAGATTGCCGACCAGCAGTATCAGGGTAAAAAAGACCAGGGTAGTGCCCGCCAGGTACATATCCTGACGCTGCAGGGCTCGGACGAACTCCGGTCCGATCGTGGGCAGGTTCAGCACGGTCGCCACCAGGGCGTTGCCCACGATGATCCCGGGCAGGGCCTCGGACCCCAGGATCACGATCAGGGGATTGATGGCCATGCGTACCGCATGCTTCCAGGTCACGGTCCGGCTCTTGAGACCGCGCGCCCGGGCCGATTCGACAAACGGCTGGCCAAGCGTGTCGAGCAGGTTGCCGCGCATAATCCGGATCAGCCCGGCCGTGCCCGTGATACTGCCGATCAGGGCCGGCAGCCAGAGGTGTTTCAGAAGGTCGATGAACTTGGCGAAGCTCCAGGGCGCATCGCGGTATTCCCGCGAGAACAATCCCAGAATGTCGACATCCGTGAACTGCACCACGTAGAACAGGAGCAGCAGGGCGAGCAGGAATCCGGGGACGCCCAGACCAATGAAGCTGATCGTCGTGAATATCTGATCGCCGATTGAGTACTGGTTGGTGGCGGAGTAGACGCCGATGGGTATGGCGACGATCCACACCAGAAGAATGGAGGCCACCGCCAGGGCACAGGTTAGCCAGAAGCGCTGGGCGATCACCTCCCGGACCGGTCTCTCAAGGGCGAATGATTCGCCGAAGTCCCCCCGTACAAAATTCGAGGCCCACATCACATATCTGGGCAACAGGGGAATGTCGAGGCCGTACCGCAGCCTGAGTTCCGTGACCCGGTCCTCCGCGCTCCGGTCGCCGCGCCCCTCCAGTTCCGTCAGGAGCTGTGTGAGGAAGTCGCCCGGCGGCAGTTCGATGATCACGAACCCGACGAACGAAACCAGCACCAGCATGACCACCGAGTAGCCTACGCGTCGGATGATGTAGGAAAGCACGATTGGGAGCCGGAACCAAGTGGGGCGGTTTACCTAAAGCGGGGGCCGGCGCGCAACCTGCCGACGAACACGGCAGGCAGGCAATCGCCTTGACGCATGCACCGGCCCCGGAATGGTTCCCCCGGTTGCGGCCGCGGCCGCAACCGGGGGAACCTTGTCAATTTACTGTTCGATGTAGAACTGCTCCGGATGCACGTTGCCGGGGCTGCCCGGAGCCCACGGACCCAGGATGCCGAACGACGGTACGTTCTTGAAGTAGTTCTTGATCACCACGGGCATCGGCTGATCGCCCGCGCCGCCAAGGGTAAAGGGACCCTCGTCGATGTGGATCTGCACCGCTTCCCACACAACCTTGTGTCGTTCTTCCTGGTCGCCGGTGGCAATGCCCTTGTCATACAAGGCCTGGAGCTTGGCTGCGGGGCTGCCCGGCAGCGGCTCTTCGCCCTCGGCTCCGCCAGTCTGGCGCCACCGGCCCTGAAGCGGCCAGGCGCGGTTGCCGCGCAGCGGGAAAATCCAGTCCGGGTAGGTCCAGATGTCCAGCTCGGAGGCGTGGCAGTTGCGGAACATGTACTTGGCCTCGGTCTGGCGGCTGCCCCACTCCGGCTGGCCGAAGAGGTCGTTGACAATCGCGTCGATGCCGATGGCGTTCATCTGTTCCTTGAGCTCGATGTTGGAGTTCTCGGAAATGACCTGTCCGCCCCAGTCGCCCGAATCGAGGATCAACTGGAAGGACTTGCCACTGGGCAGATCGCGCCAGCCGTTGCCGTCCTGGTCGGTAAAGCCGGCCGCTTCAAAGCGTTCGGCTGCCAGGTCGGGATCATATTGGGCGTCGGCCTGCTGCCAGGCCTCGTTGACAGCCTGTCCCTCGGGGCTCTGGAAATGCCAGGCCTGCGGGCTGATCGTGGACTGCTGCGGGATGCCGATGCCGTCCCAGACCACATCGATCAGGCGTTCGCGGTCGATTGCCACGGACACGCCCTTGCGCCAGTTCACATCCCGCAGCAGGGCACGGATTTCCGCGTCCTTGTCGGGATCCTCGCCGTCGCCGATGTAGTCCTGGTTGATGAGCCAGCAGGGCCAGCCGCCCGCACCGTTCACCCAGTCGGTGTAGAGGGTGTAGTCGCCATCCTCGGCCTTCTGGGTCAGGAACGGAATGTGCGTCGGGTTGGAGGAACCGTCGCGGAAGGAGGCATCGTACTTGCCCTCGGACAGGTTCAGGAGACGGGTTTCCTCATTCTCCACGACCTCGATGTCCATGTAGTCGATGTAGGGCAGCTGATTGCCTTCCGGATCAACCTTCCAGTAGAAGGGGTTCCGCACCAACACGGCGCGCACGCCCGCATCCATGGACTGCGTGACCCATCCGGTGATCACCGGATGGTCCGGGTTCCGGAAGTAGTCCTGGGTGGCTTCCAGCAGGGCCGAGTAGTCCTCGTTGTCCGAATAGGCCGGATGGAACTGCTCGAGGTAGTGCCGCGGCTTCATGATGCGGTCCTGGAATTCCCAGAAGCCCTGGGCCAGGATGGTCGGGGTGATCCAGTGGGGCTCGTCCCATGTCCAGGTCATGGTGTAGTCGTCGACAAACTCGACGTCCATGGTCTCGCCGTCGGAGTTGAAGCCGTACCACGGCACAACCACGTCGCCGTAGTCGGCATTCGTGGCGAGATCCTCCCACCAGAACTGCAGGTCCGACGTGGTGTACGGTGCACCGTCCGACCACTTCAGGCCTTCACGCAGATAGTAGGTGACCTGGGTGCCGTCCTCGTTGAAGACGTAGTCCTTGAAGAGGCCTGGCTGGTAGCCGTTGTAGTCGGCCCGCCAGCGCACGGGGGGATCGTAGACAATCATCTTGATGTTGCCCATGCCGGCCCACCACGAAGCGGTGTGCCAGGTGCCGCCGTATTGGCCGATCGAGTCAACCACCGGTACCACGACCGGCTCGACGGGCAGGCGCTCCTCCACGGGCGGGAGTTCACCGGCTGCCACCATCTCGGCAAGCATGGGAGCTTCGCCATAACCCGGATCCACCGAAGGGGATGCGGTGGGGCTGGAGATCGGAGGTTTGCAGGTGGGGAGGCTGTGCCGGCAGGTGTTGAGGCCGACGGATGGGGCCGGGTGTCGGGTGTGTCGGCTCCGGGAGGGGGTTTTTGCCGTGTTGCGGCACCGGCCACAGCCGAGAACCGCGTGCGGATGGCCGCCGGAGACGCGCCGGGACCGGCCGGGCGCAGCTGCGCCCGGCGATGGAGGGGGCTCAACGGGGGAGCGATCAGGGAGGTAGGGGCAGGGCGCGCAAGCGTGCCAGGGCGGCGCGGAACGGGTTTTGCCAAGGCCAGGCCTGGGGGAGATGCAAGGTGAGACGGCGGGCCTTGCGGGTGATGCGTCCGGCCAGGGCGAAGAAGCGGCGCCGGAGGGTCTTGGTGGTCGTCCGCGGCTGGCCCAGCCCGAGGCGCCCGGTCCAGCGGGCCAGGTTGTGGGCCAGGACCTGGACCGCCAGCCAGGCGCCGTTGGCGGCGAAGCGTCCCGAGGGCAGGTGGTTGAGGCCCACGCCATACTTCAGGTCGCGGATGGCATTCTCCACCTCGGCGTGGCGGCGATGGTCGGCCTCGAGTGCCAGGGTGTCGCCCTCGCGGTCGGTGATGAAGGCGTGATGGCGGTAGTCGGTGAACAGGGCCAGCTGGGAGCCGGGCGTGGGCTTCACCCGCCGCACGATCAGGCGCACGGGTACCGCGTCGGCCTTGTCGGCAAAGGGCGTGTAGGTGGTCTCGGCCACGTCCGCGGCCCCTTCCATCCAGTAGGGGATGGGGGTCCAGTCCTCCTCGGGAAGGGCCTCGATGCGCTGGCGCAAGGCTGGGTGCTGGCGAACGGTGATGGAGAAGCGGACCTTTTGGTCGTGGCAGAGGGCAACGATGCCGTGGGTGTAAAAGCCACTGTCGGCCCGCACGGTGAGTGGGCCCGTGGCACCGGCCTGGCGCACCCGGCTGATGGTTTCCCGCAGGAAGTGGGCCGCGCCGCGCGCCGTGTGGGCCCGGCCCTGGCGCAGGCGGGCCATCAGCACGTCGCCGCTGCCGGCGGCCACCGCCAACAAGGGGTGATAGCCCCGCTGGCCAGCATAGTTGTGGTGGCGGGCTCCCTCCTTGAGCAGCCCATAGGTCTCGCAGACGGTGGAGTCCAGGTCGATGGTCAACGGCCCGTCGCCGGGACCGGCCCCCGCCCCCCAGGCTCGGGCCAGCAGCTCGCGGCTGACCCGGTCCAACTGGCGCACGTGGCCCCAACGGAAACTGCGCAGGAAGGTCCCCAGGGTGGACGGCGCCTTGACCGTGCAGCCCATCACCCGCGCGGTCCCGCCCGCGCGCAGGGCGTCGGCATCGTCAATGCAGTCGCCACCCGCCAGCGCCGATGCCACCAGCGTCAGCAGCTTGTCTCCGGCATGCGCCCGACCCGGCGCATCCCCCAGGTCCACATGGCGGTCCACCAGTTGACCCAGACCCAGATGATGGGCCAGGGTCAGCGGCAACAACAGGCCGGCGTTGGACACCAGGCGGTGGTCGTCGAAGGCGACCTGGATGCGGTCGGGGGGCTCCAGTGGTAGCATCCGTTGGGTGCTCCTTGTTTCAGGGTTGTTTTCTTGCATGAAAACCATTATCCCCGAAGCCGGGAGCACTTTCCCGTCCCTGAATCACGACGCCACCCTCATCCCTTCGGTGGATTGGGGCATAAGGACTGTCGGACATGTCCGCGGCGGGAGCCTCCGCCATGGGTGCTTCCTCCTCGGCCGCCGGCCCGCCACAGGCGGCCAAGGCCAGCAGGGCAACGAGCAGGGCTCCGATCAGCATGAATCGATGTCGCATGTGCATCTCCTCGAAGATGTGCAAAACAGGGAGTTTCCGTTCGAAGCCGCCCGGCGACGTTCCTGTCGGCAAGACCGGCAGGACTGGCCCAGACGGGATCAATCAGAGGTGTTGACCCCAGCCATCGGTGAAGTTGGATTGGCGGTGCAGGAACGCGGGGCAATGCTACCATAGCCACGAGCGGCCGCAGGGCATATCCCGTGCCCGGTCGGCCGAGAGTCCCCCCTCCCGAAACAACCCGGTGGTGAACGATGCTGCTTCAGCGGAATCTGATTGACGGTGCCATTGTCTGGAGCGTTGACGGCAAGCAATTGGCGCGGAACACGGACCTGCCCACGCTGCTGGGCCAAAGCCGCCAAGCCATGCTGAGACAGCTGGCAGGGGAACCGTCCGCCCCCTTGCCACCCAACGCCGTCGTGCAGGCACCGGTCGACCGGCACCAGGAAGTCTGGGGCAGCGGTGTCACCTACATGCGCAGCCGGGAGGCCCGCGAGTCCGAGTCGGCGGCCGCCGATGTCTACGGAGCCGTGTACGATGCCGCGCGGCCCGAGATTTTCTTCAAGGCCCAGGGGTGGCGGACCCGCGGGTCCGGAGAGGGGGTGCGCATCCGCCGGGACTCGGAATGGAACGTGCCCGAGCCCGAACTCACACTGGTCGTCAACGCCGAAGGCGAGATTGTCGGCTACACCGTGGGCAACGACATGTCCTCGCGCGACATCGAAGGGGCCAATCCCCTCTATCTGCCCCAGGCCAAGACCTACAACGGCTCCTGTGCGGTAGGGCCGGCCATCCACCTCTGCGATGCGGACGAACTAGTCGGACTTGAAATCGACATGTGCATCGAACGGGACGGCGCCGCGGTGTTCGAGGGCAGCACCTCCACCTCCAACATGAAACGTACCTTTCCCGAACTGGCGGAATACCTGTGCCGGGAACTGGACTTCCCGGCCGGCGTGTTGCTGATGACCGGAACCGGCATCGTGCCGCCGGACGAGTTCACGCTTCTGTCCGGCGACGTCATCACCATCCGCATCGGCGACTTGGCCCTGGTCAACACCGTGGAGTAGCGGGAACGGCTGGCACCGGCGAAACCGGCGCCGGCCCGACAACTGGGTTTGGTGGGATTGGGCCCTGAAACAACTCCACCGCGTTGCGGACCGGAGGCGGCAGTCCGCGCCACCCGGCCCAGCGCCTGAACTTCAGTCCAGCAACTGGTCGAACCTGAGAGCCAGGTCATCCGCTGCGAAGAACAGGTATTCACCACGTTTCCAGTCCGGGTAGAGTACTGCAACGAGAAGTCATGTACCCTAAGGGTTTCGTGTGCATCGGAGCCCGTCATGTCCCACGCCCCCGCTTCCGCCCCGCCATCGCCTCCAGCCCGGGTGGGCTCGCTGCCGACCGACCTGGAGGCCTACCATGAGCTCTTTGCGCCCCTCTACCCGCGGCGCGAGCAGGCGGCCAGCGCCCGCCGCTACCTGCTGGGCCTGCTCTCGGACGAACCGCGCAAGTCGGTGGAGCGGATGGTCCTGAAGCTTCAGGGCCCCGATCGCAATGCGGTGCGCTCGCTGCAGCAGTTCGTGGGCGAGAGTTCCTGGTCCGACACCCCCCTGCTGGCTTGCCTGTGGGCGGAAGTGGGCGCGACCCTGGGGAAGGAGGGGGTGCTGATCGTGGACGGCAGCGACTTTCGCAAGCAGGGCAAGATGTCGGTGGGGGTGGCCCGCCAGTGGTGCGGGGAGTTGGGCAAGCGGGCCCACTGCTAGGCCGGGGTCTTCGTGGCCTATGCCGGCGCGCAGGGGGCCTGCCTGGTGCACCGGGCCCTGTACCTGCCCCACCCCTGGGCCGAGGACCCGGCCTGGGCGGAGCGGCGTCGCCGTTGCCGGGTGCCGGCCGCCGTCCCGTTCCGGACCAAGCCGCAATGGGCGGCGGTCCTGCTGGGGGAGGTGTTGGCCAGTGGCCACCTGCCGGCGCGCTGGGTGACCTGCGACGAAGCCTACGGCCAGGACCCCGCCTTTCTGGACGCGGTGGCCGACCTGGGCCTGGGCTACTGTGCCGAGGTGCCCCACAGCACCCGGGTCTGGACGGAGGCTCCCGCCACCCATGTGCCGCACGCGGCTGGTCCCCGGTGCGCCCCGGGCCCGCGAGGTCCGGCAGGTGGCGACCCAACAACCGGCCTCCGCCTGGCAGCGTCTAACCCTGCAGCAGGGGAGCCACGGTCCCCTGCAGGCCGAGTTCTGCGCCCGGCGCGTGGTCGCGGTGCGCGCGGGCCTGCCGGGCCCCGAGGTGTGGCTGCTGTTGCGCCGCCATCCCCGCCACCACGAGCTCACAACGTACCTCTGCCATGCCCCGGCCGACATGCCCCTGGCAGCCTTGGCCCATCTGGCCGGTCGTCGTGGGCCCATCGAGAGCTGCTTCCAGGAAGGCAAGCAGAACGTGGGGTTGGGCGACTACGAGGGCCGCCGCGGGCAGGGCTGGCATCGACACGTGACCCTCTGCCTGCTGGCCCACTTCTTCCTGGTGCGGCAGGCGACGCGCCTCAAAAAAAACGCCCCGGCCTGACCGTGCGCCAGGTGGGGGACGCACTCCGCATCCTGTGTCGGCATCCCGGAACCGGTTGGCGGCTGGTACAGGCCCTGCTGGCCTACCGCCGCGAGCGCAACGGGGCCGCCACCCGTTCCCACAGCCGTCGCCGTGCCCAGCCGCCTTGACTTCTCGTTGCAGTACTAGGGTCTCTTGGATCCCTCCGATGCATCACAGCTCCGATTTTACGGGTAGCGGAGCGGTCTTCAGGCCTCCCAATGTAGAGCCGTTTTGCTATCAAGCTTATAGCCACCAACCGACTGCATCAAGGCCTCAAGACCACCGATCCTACCGACAGGGAAGCCCCATCGACACCGAAGCCTAACCGGCCCGCGCTCCAACTCCTGTAATCCCCCAAATTCGTATCTCTGATCTACAATCAGCTTAGCGTGTCATTACACAAGAGACGCACCTTGGCCCAAATCTCAGGGGTACCCCCATGACCAACACGGATCCCACTGGCAGATATTTCGCCCACGCGTTGGCAGGACGCCGAGACATCACAGATACATATCAAAAGCTAGGAGACATCCCCGAATTGGTTGGGATCTCCACACAGGCCGAGGACCAGTTAGCTGCCAGCATCAGGGAACTGATAAAAACCGAAACTGAAGGAATAAAAACAATCCCCACCGCGGCAACATCAAGCGCGTCTATCGCAGAACATTTATACAAGAACAACCTCATCGCCGCAGTAGACGGCACTGATGCTGTTTCTTCACTACGATTTGCGTCAGACACAATTTACGCAGCCGGAGTGATTTTGGTCACACCCCAAACACACCATAGGCCCCGGGCCCACGTAGCTCGAACCCATGCTGTACACCTAACGCCAGAACAGAACATCAGCGCAACAAGCATGCAAGCCATAACAGCTTGGGAAGCTTACCTCAGAGGCGCACGCCAAGAAGAGCATTCATGGACCAACACTTTCCGCGAATACGAAGAACGGGAATTAGCGCACGAATGGTTGCAAGAGAATGAAAACCACATAGTGCTCATCGATGGGCCAATCCTTACACAAAATATGCTCACTCAAGACACCGCCCGAGAGCTTCTTAACCAAATCGTAGCCCAAAAACGTGCGATAGGGTACATAAAAGACCTAACTGCTAATCCATTGCTCAGTGCCATCGGCATCGCATTGAACCCAAACGAAGTCTTTGTCATGAATCAGTGGACAAATATCCTTTCTGAGCGCTTTGACCAACGCCAACAGATCATAAGCCAGTGGATAACAGACAATGCAGGAGGAGTAGTTCGGGCTGTCTACAAAGTAAAACACAAAGCTTTTGGAATCGAATGTCTAGCCGAACAGCTACCACTCGCACTAGCAATTTTGCAATATGACAACAACGGGTCAATGGATCACGACATACCGATGTTATTGCAAATCGCGGACAAGCACGTTCGCGCTATGTTCAATGGCACCAGCGCCCGTGACCAGGTGATAGCACGATTTTCAACCAGCGAACCTGATCGTTTTCTTACCCTGACCAACGAACGGAGCTTGAGATGATACAATTGATTCAAATTGCTGATGATCAAAACACAGACACCAACATCGTCAGGTTAGTAGCCAAGGGAGAACAAGATCTTGTTCCTCTATTTACTTATCTGATTTCAGAGTCGCAACCAAACCGTTTTTTCCTTCAGATTGCCACCGCAAACCGAAACTTGAGTCAGTTTTCGCCAGGCCCCTTTGACATAATTTCACTCAGTCAGATGTTAGCCCTACTGGAGGATAAAGGTTATGCTATGGACGCAATCGTTTCCAACATTACATACTACGACGCAACTGTGGAGGCAATCCTAGCCAGCGATGGCAAGCCGGAAACACCATTCATAAGGCCCACTACCGGTGCTATGAACCGCCTTGCTACTACTGACGAAATCACTCAAGCTTTGGAACTACCCCAAGTCGCCGATGATCGTCTTCGCATCGGCAAACTTGCGCGGAGTGGTGACTCCGAGGTTGCGATCAATCCAGATAACGACATACTAAACCACCACATTCTCGTAGCTGGTTCAACTGGATCAGGCAAGTCACACTTGCTTTCCAATTTGGCCCATGCTGCTGCGGAATTAAGGCGTTCGATCATACTATTCGACCACAAACCAGATCATCAAGATCACCATGAAGAAAATGACAAGGCTAAGTACAAGCGTGCATTTTCGTTAAATGGAGAAGATAGTACCTGCAATGCAGTACATTATTGGACGCTTGACCACGCCGATCCCAATCGCTCCGCTCGCGTACTCGGAATTCGAGCCGAAGAGGTAAATCCTGAAATATTGTCAGGTACGATTTTTTATGGTGCAAACGAAGACATTCAAGCCGAACTGTTCACCCACATTGCCATGAACTATTCAGCATACATGGCAGAAAGGAACCAGCGGTGGACAATTCGAGATCTTGTTGCATACATTAATGACAAGAATACAGGTGCTAAGGGGAGATTAGAAAATTTTTTGTTTGGCGAAGGAGGTGGGAAGATCCCAGAGTCAACTTTGCGAGCAATCAAAAGGAAAGTCCAACTACCAGGACGCATCCCTACATTCATTGATCCGCATCCTACCAATGCATTTGGGAATGGGCGCGAATCAGGCAACATAGTCAATCTATTCAAGAATCCCGGGCTCAACGTCATTCGCGTAAGCGAAAGTAACAACCGAGGATACGCGCTATTCCTGAGTTATTTGCTACAAGAGGCTGCCAAAGTTCGGTCAGTTGCTGTGCAACAATCTAATTCCACGGGTATCCCGGATCTTGAGATCATTATTGATGAAGCATCTGATATCTTCAAGGCTGAGTCTCGACAATTACGCGATGCAGCAACCGGCATGTTGAATGAGAACATAAGGAAAGGTCGTTCTCTTCACATTGGTTACGTCATCGCCGTTCAAAGTGCTGGTGATGTTCCCGAATCTGTGCGTAACAATTTGAACACTACGATCATTGGTCGGCATCGGAACATGAGTATTTTGCGTGAAGCTTTGCCTACCGCTCGGCCAGGGATGCTAGAGCAAGCCGATAAGCTGAATCCTGGTGAGATGTTCGTCGACCTGTTTGGCACACGGTCTCTTTTGCTAGTTCAAATGGACCTATCTCGGTCCAAACTGACTGTTGCCAACTAGGATTGTTAATCCTGTCCTAGCACTTTCTTTCAATGGAGCACAACTGATGTCGCGTGATTGGAAACGCTACCTGTCGGCGGCGCGTGCCGATGCAGGGAGAGCTATCATAGAGCAAGGTAAACGTCTCGACGAAGCTCATCAAAATTTGCCTAAGAAGCGGTACTTGGATCTTCTAGCAAAATTGTGTATTACACCACGGGAAGCTCGCACGCTCGTGGTCATTGGTAGTCGATTGTATTCTTCGCTGAAAAAGTGTCCTGACACCAGATTCCCATATCGCATCCGACTTCTTTCTTTGTTGGCAGATCTGTCCACCGAGACACTGTTTGCAGCGGCTTCTAGTGGCATGATACACCCAGCTATGACTGAAAATGAAGTGCGGGAGCTAAGGGGATCTGTACGCGAGTCTATTCCGCAGGTGATTCGGCCAACAGACAACTGGAATTTTTCGTCACTCTATTGGCCTCGTATTGATGGTTGGGAAGGACATGGCTACATTCCGGGCGATTTATACGCCAATTGTCTTTGGTATTACGCGCGTGACGGTGATACAGTAGTTGATCCGATGGCCGGATCAGGCATGTTGCTCAAGGTGTGGGAGGATCGGAATAAGTGGTCCAATGGTTCCATCGACGATCTCAAAATTGTGCTTTCCGACTTACGTCCGCGTGGTCCTTATGTAAATCACATCCAAGAGTGCGACCTCCTAGAATCAGTACCAGTTGCTAGAGCAGATTACATAATAGTGGATCCACCTTATTGTGGGTTAGTTAGCGGTCAATACTCAGATTTCCGCAGTGACCTTGCTAACATGCTTCCGCCAGACTGGATCAGTGCAATGAACGTCATTGCGAAACGATTTAGTTGTGTGCAACCTGACGATGGTCGATGCACAGTCATTGTACCCAATAGCCGATTCATTGCTACGGGTGAACGGATTCTGTTCCCAGAAATTGTGAGACATGTTTTTGAAGAGGCTGGTTACTATTTGTTTGACGTAGCCTATGCATCTCGACGAACTCAACAAAAACAAGGAAGACGTATGGGAATTCTCAACAACAAGGCGCGTCGTGAAAAGGTGCCTTTGGCAGATATTGCCGAGGTGTTGACGTTTGTTAAGTCGGGATCTCCACCTTTCAATCGAGTATATGCTGCAAGCGAGGTTGGTCAGCAGTAACGGTTTGGCAGCTAGGCTGCGTGTCGATCCTCGAGGCCCCTGGGCTACGGGGTCTTCTACCCTTGACAGTGGTATTTTCTGGATGCATTAAGTGCATGTTCCCGTCCTGTCGGAGTGTTCCGGGGTTTTGGTGAGCCGGTAATGGGCATCGGTACCGACCCGGACCCGCCGGGCCACACGCGGGCGCGGCTTCGGAGGCACTGGATTAGGGAACGGGGAGCGAGAGACAGCGCAGGCTGCCGGCCAAGTCGGGCCCCGGCCAGACCTGGATCCAGAGGCGGTTGGGGACCAACTGGTGCCGCAGGCAGGCCGCACCCTAACGCAGCAGGCTGAAGCGGCGCGGCCGGACCGAGTCCGGGTCGGCCTCCGCGGGCGGACGGCACAAGCGGCCTGGCGGTCGTCCGCGGACGCGGGCCTGCTCGTGGCGAGTGCCGTAGGTCACGTCCACTACCAGGGCCACCCACTGGTGGCGGCGGTGCCAGTGGGACCAGGCCAGGCCGCGCGCCCGGCGGAAGGCCGCCAGCGGTCGCGCAACAGGCCGATGGACACATCCGTGCTGAAATGTTGTTGCACCGTGCGCACCATGTTCAGGGCGGCGCGTCGAAGAATGCCCATCACGGTGGGCCCGTGGCTCCGGTGCAGACGGCAGTCGTCCTCGCGGAACTGCACGATGGTCTTCTGGCAGCCGTCGTCACGATCGACGCAGCAGGCGCCGCAGGGTCTGGGCGCTGGGGATGCGGTCCCCCAGGATGCCCAGCCGGCGCAGCCAGACGGCATGGTCCCGCGCGAAGTCGGCCGCGTCCTCCGGGCTGTTGCCGTCGCCGACCGTGGCCAGCAGGCGGTCCCGGTGGTCCGGGATGGCCTCCAGGTCGGTCATCAGGTCGGCCACCAGCCGGCGAACATCGGAGGTGAGCGGGAGGTCGAACGGTGCGATAATGGCGTTCATGAGGGCTGCGACGCATCCTTTTGTGGGGTACATACACATAAAGACGCTGTCCGGCCCTCTTTGTGGCGCGCGGGCAAGCGGGGTCGCTTCACCCCGCTTGGGATGTTGTGGTCCCCCTTGGTGTCCTCAAGGGGAACGAATGTTCTGCGCAAGCGGGACCGCCGCGCCGCTCTTCAATAGGTCTCTCGCGGGTATCGACCGGGGCCCCATGCGACTTTGTCAACGCACTGCCCCCCCCCCGATTTACCTGTCCGTCATGCCGATGGCGTCGCCAAGTCCGGAAATGAAGCGGGAATCCGGCTTAAAACTGTCCGAACCATAGTTGGATACCCTCACCCCGCTATTCTGACATCAGAGTAGCGTTTCATGCTAAGAATGTGCGATAATGGGCACTCAAGCTAGACCGTTGACCGAACGCAGTGAAGTTAGAAGAAGACGGTCGAACTGAACCTAGGCCTCTCAAGCCAGCTTCAGTTCTGGCTTGAGGCAGAAAGATTTGCTGAATAGGAAGAGTAGTGATGTCCCAGTCCTCTAACCCAAATACTACCAGCGAACCCACTTCCAATAATCTTGTTGTCATGGCTATCGTATATGATTTCGATGGCACACTAGGCCCTGGAGACATGCAAGACCAGTTTATTCGAGAAGTTGGACAAAAGCTAGGCCCCAAATTACACATTGAACCTGAAGACTATACTTGTCATTTCTGGAAGGAAGTCAAGAAGCTTTCCAAAGAACAACAAGCCGACGAAATTCTCATTTATTTATATCATATGTTAGACCAAGCAAAGGAGGCAAAAGTTCCGGTAAGGCGGTCTGACTTTAAGGCGAGAGGCAAGCACGTGAAACTGTTCAACGGTGTAAAAGAGTGGTTTCTCAGAGTTAATACATATGGATCAAGACTTGGGGTGAAAATAGAGCATTATATAGTGTCTTCGGGAAATACTGAAATCTTAGAAGGCACTCCAATCGCTGAGGAGTTTGAGCGCATCTATGCGTGCAAATTTCTCTTTGACAAACAGTGTAATGCAGCAACAAAACCTATTCAGGCTGTAAATTTTACAACAAAAACCCAGTTCTTATTCCGAATTAATAAGGGCGTACATGAACTGAGTGAAACTGAACAACTCAACAAATATGTTCCATTGGAAGAGAGGAAGGTGCCATTTGCCAATATGATCTACATTGGTGATACCGACAAAGACATACCATGCATGCGATTGGTTAAAGATCTAGGAGGTTTGTCTGTGGCCGTTTATGACCCAGATGGCGACAATTCCAAAGCCATTCAGTTGTATGAGGATGGAAGGGTTCACGGAGTGGCACCTGCTGATTATACTGCTGAGAGTGACCTTGACCAAATGATTCAGAGTCAGATTCGCCGAGTAGCGTCCCAAGCTGTCATAAGCAATCTTACAAGGTCACGACTGAGTGCTACAGCAAGGCATTGACAAGGCGTCAAAGATACATGATCGACACTAGTTGGATAGGATTTGGATCATTATTATGTACAACTCTCAAATCGACAACTTTAGCCAGTATTTCCGTTACCAGTGATTTGAACGCTTTTGATCTAACTACTATGGTTCGGACAGTTTTGAGCCGGTTTCGCGCGTCATTTCCGGGTTTGGCGGTGCTGTCGGCATGACGGGAGGGTAAATCGGGGAGGGGCATTCCGGCCCCCAAAGGGACCCGCACGGGACCTGCTATCGTTGAGGCAACTACACACTCCAACGACAGAGGTTCCCCGTGCGGTGGTTGCGCAATATACTCGCTTTGATGCCCTGCGGCAAACCGCAGGCGGACTACTTCGCCCACTTGGTGGAGCTGTGGCAGTGGCTGCCGGAGCGCGTCAACTTCACCAACCTCGAGTTCTGCGGCGACCGGTCGGTGCCCACCCATGCACGCTGGTTCGCGCGGGCCTTCCCCTTCGCGCGCCGGGCCGTGGCCGCCTTGGGGATTCTGCGGCCGCGACCGGTCGGGGAACTGCTGACCCTAGACGCCAGCTTCGTGCCCAAGAACGGGCACCGGACCTGGGGCCTGGGTTGGTTCTGGAGCGGCATGGCCCGCGCCGCGCACCGGGGCTGGAGGTCTCCCTACTGGCCGCCGTGGACGGCCACGGATCGGGAGACGACCATCGATGCGGGCCTGGCCCTGTTGCGAGAGGCACTCGCCGCCGGGGCCAAGGCAATGCTTGGGGCGCGCTGGGTGGCCGGCCGACAGCGGCTACAGCACCAAGACCTTTGTGGAGGGGGTGCGGGTCCTGGGCCTGCACACGGTGGGGCGGCTGCGCAAGGACATGGTCCTGCGTTTCCGCTACACCGGGCCCCATGAACGGCACCCGGGTCGCAAGCGGCAGTTCGACGGCTGCTTCCTTCGACCGCCGCGACCTGGCGCGCATGGCCCGCACGACCCTGAAGCCGGAGCCGCTCGACCTGTACCATGCCGCGCGGCACGGCAAGGCTTGGCAGTGCTGGCTGCAGGTGGTGTATGTCCTGCCCCGCGGGGCCGACCCGCAGACGAAGGAGGGAGTGCTCCTCTACAGCACCGACCCCGAACTGGCACCGACACGCCTCTTCCGTTTCTACCGCGCCCGCTTCCAAATCGAGTTTGCCTTCCGCGATACCAAGCAGCACTTGGGCTTCAACGATTGTCAGGCCCGTGCGCAGGCCAAACTGCATTTTCATTTCAATATGGTTTTCGCCGCCCTCTTCTGGGCCCGGCTCTGGGCGGAGGGAACCCTCCGCCTCTTTTCCCTGCACAACCTCAAGCGCCACAACTTCGAGCAGGAAATCCAAAACACAAAACATAATTGGCGCACGGTCGGGCGCGGGACCTGCACCTAGTCAGCAAGCTGCGCCGCAACGCCGCCCTGTGGGTGCCCTGGACCGCGCCCGCATCCCCAACCTGCCGGCCGTCGACCTGGAGGACGAGGGCCGGCGGCTGCACCATGCGCAGCTCTACTGCAAGCCCTTTAAGCGCCTGCTGCGCGTGGTTTTCGTCCTGGATGCCGACGCCGACCCGGAACTGGCCCGTCCGGTGACCCTCTTCGCCACCGACCCGGAGATGGCGCCGGAGCGGATTTACCGCATCTATCGCGGCCCTGACTTGGACCCGGCTCGAACTGCGCCACGCCACCGACCGGGCCCTGGACCGCTTTTCGATGGTCAACGTCAAGCTCAAATCCTTCCTGCAACTGGTGTGGGACCGGCTTTTCGACACGGACGGGCTGGGCCGGACCCTCAAACAATACCCGCAGGCCCTGCAGGCCCTCCTGGATCTGGGCCAAATCGAGCCGCAACCACCCTGAATCCACCGCGCATCCGCGCGGGATACGCCGTCATCACCCCCATTCCGGCCTCCGCGCCCCCCGTCCGACCGGGCGGAATGGCTGCCCGAATTGGGCCAACGGGACAGCAAGGCCTTGACCTCGCTGGTGGGGCTCGCGCCGTGGTCGCGGGACAGTGGCCACAAACGCGGCCCGCGGTCCATCCGGGGCGGCCGGACCGCCGTGCGCCACGCCCTGTACATGGCGGCGTTGTCCGTGATGCGACAGGAAGGCATCCACCAACACTTCTATCAAGGTCTGCGGCAACGAGGCAAAACGGGTAAGGTTGCCCTGGTGGCGGTCATGCGCAAGCTCCTCCTGCACCTGAATGCGGTGGCCCGTCGAGGAACACCTTGGTTGCCACAGGAGAAGTGGCAATCTGAACCTTCAATATCTTGACAGACAACACAGATACTGTGTTGCTTTGTCAAGTAGGGATTGCCGTTGACAAGGGCTCCGTTCGCCAAGGAGCCTGGTCCCGGCTCACCGCGTTCAAAACGGTGAGCAGCTTGCGCATGGCCGCCACGAGTGCCACCTTCCTGGGTTTGCCCTTGTCGCACAAGCGAGTGTAGAAGTCACGGATGGCAGGGTTGTAACGGATGGCGGTCAGGGTGGCCATGTACAGAATCCTGCGGACGGAGGCGCGCCCGCCCCAGATGCGGCGCTGGCCGCGTAGTTGTCCACTGTCTCGGTTGAGGGGTGCGACCCCGACCAGGGCCGCCAATGGGCGGCTGCTGAGGCATCCCAGCTCCGGCAGTTCGGCGACGAGCACGGCGGCCACGACGGGACCGACGCCCGGTACGCTGCGCAGCAACTCGGTCTGACTTGACCAGTGCGGATGGCTCTGCAGATGGTTCTGGAGTTCCCAGTCCAAGCGTTCCACTTCGGTCTGCAGCCAATCCAGGTGGGCCTGGATATGAGGCCGCATGGCGGCCGGCGCGGTGTCCAGGCGGGTTTTCTCCTGGGCTCGGATGGCCGCCACCTGTCGCCGTCGCACCACGAGGGCCCGCAAGGTCCGCAGGTCGGTGCCGGGCAGGGGCCGCACAGGGGGGCGCAGCTTGGCGGCCATGCGGGACAGCAACCGGGCATCGATGCGGTCGGTCTTGGCCAAGTTGGTCTGAGGCGCGCCCGAAGGCGCGGGCTTGGCGCGGATTGACCACGGCCACGGGCAGGCCGACCGCCTGCAGGGAGGTGACCAGAGGCACTTCCAGACCGCCGGTGGCTTCCATCACGATGCGGTCCGGAGCCAGCGCGGTCAAGCGGTCACGGAGATCCTCGATGCTCTCCCGGTCGTGGGGTAGGCAGTCAACGTCGGCGGCACCCCAGACCGCCAAGTCGAGCTGGTGCTTGGACACATCAATTCCGACATAGGTGTTGGCCATGGTGGGGAGTTCCTGTAGGCTAAGGAGGCACGAGCCTTCGTGGTCCCAGCCTAGTCAATACGGACTTTAGGTCCAGGTAACTGTTCGGGTTCCTGCGAAGGCAGGGCGTGACGACCCAGCTGGTGCACGGTCTTGGCTGGCCGGACCCAAGTTGTAAGACGGTCTGTCACGCCCTGTCAGTAGCCACCGGCGGCCGCCGGTGGCTACTGAATTTGACTAACATACTAGGTTGTAGGCCGTGGCCACCAGGGTAGCCGGTCAGCCCGGTACGCGCCACGCCCCGGTAGCGGGTGCGCCGCAGGCCGCCCACCGTCTTCATCCAGCCGAAGACCTCCTCCACCCGCTTTCGGAGGCGCAGGCTCACCCCATAGCTGGCATGGCGCGTGGTGCGCCCGTCGATGGCCGAGTGCTTCTTCTTCCGGGCCACATGCGGCGTCACCCGCCGCGTCCGGATGTCCTTGACACAGTCCTTGGTGTCGTAGCCGCGGTCGGCTCCCAGCGTGCGAGGCCGGTAGCCCCGCTCCCGCACCCCGTCCAGGAGCTCCGGCACCGCATCCCGCTCGGCCGTGCCCGTGGCCTGGCTGACCGTGAAGTCCATCAGCAGGCCGTGGCGGTTCCCGTCAGGGCATGGCCCATGAAGGCCAGCCGGGCTTCCTGGCCCGGACCCTTGCGCAGCAGGCGCGCCTCGGGGTCCGTGGTGCTGGCATGCGTCTCGTTGCTGCGGCGCTCCCCCCGGAAGTCCACCGACGGATTGCCCGGATCGTCGTCCGTGGGCGGCGGCGGTCCCTCCTTGGACCGGAAGCTCTTGAGACTGGCGGCGGCCTCGATCAGGGTCCCGTCCACGCCGAGTGCGCGTCCGACAGTAGCCCCTCCCCGTCGGCCGCCCAAACCACCTCGTCGAACAGGGCCCGGCCCACGTCGTGGTCCATCAGCCGCTGCCGGTTCTTGGTGAAGACGGTGGCGTCGAAGCTGCGCTCCATCAGGTCCATGTCCAAGAACCAGCGGTAGAGCAGGTTGTACTCCAACTCCTCGCAGAAGGCGCGCTCGCTGCGCACCGAGTACAGGGCAATCAGCAGGGAAGCCTTCAACAACCGTTCGGGCGGGACGGAGGCACGGCCCACGCGGGCGTACATGCGGTCGAACTCCGGCGACAACCGCTCCAGGGCCGCATCGGCCACGGCCTTGATCCGCCGCAGCGGGTGGTCCCGGGGCACCCGTTCCCCGGGTCCACGATGGCCAGCATGCTGCGTTGGGGGTTGGGACGACCGCGCATCGGGGAGTGCCTCCGTTCCTGGATGCCCAGATTCTAGCTGGCCGCGTTTTTCCGCAACTTGCTAGAGGTCGGGGATGATTCGGCCAGTTCCTAGGCCAACAGGGTGCCGACGTCCGTCTCAATGGCCTGCGCTGTCGAACTGGAGGGTTGCCACTCGTGTCGCAAGGCATGTCGAGCGGCTTTTGTGGTGAGTTCACCTGAGCGCTCGGTGCGCAACTTCCTGATGAACTTGGCAACCTCGGTTTCCGCCTTCCGACCCAATCTGGAGAGTGAGGCGTGCACTGCGTTGTCCTCGTTAAACTCCGGGATGGGTAGTTTCCAAAGATGCTTTTGAAGATGCCTGATTTTTTTGGCCCAATTGGTTGGACAGAACGGTTTGACAACAGTTGCGAGCGCGTTGCTGTTGATGATCGCCAGTAGGTAGTACGCCTCAGTTGCGTTCCGGCAAGCCACCCAAAACAGTGTGTAGTCAACAATGGCTTCGCGATCATGCATAAGCGAGGCTGTGGGCTCACCACTAGATGTGTAAGCGATCCAAACCGGCCTGCTTGCGGGATTCCATAACCACTCTAGCTGCTTTGACAGGCTGCCGTTGTAGTCCAGACGCTGGAGAAGGGACTTTGTGTCGTTCTTGCCCTTGTTCGCGTCCCAAAGCTCGGCCATGTCATTCCACCGGTCACGCATGCGCGCGTCGAGTGCATTGGTGTCGAGTGTACCCGCGCCAGTCTGCGGCAGGGCCATGGTCTGCTTGTCTACTGGCAAGACCGCCTTCAGCGGCGCAAGAGTCATGTAAGGGGCCAGTGTCTCGCCCAGGTATACGTCGAACAGGTTGTCACCGTGCAGAACCCGATCGCGGAGGACGGAAGCGTCGTAATTCTTCTTGTCCAGACTACCCGTAGCCGGGTTGGTCCGCCATGTGTTGGCCGGTGCGAACTGCCTCTCGTTGGAGGTCGCGGTTACGAAAAACAGCCGACGGTCATAAATAGTAGCTCCTTTCGTGGACCAGGCGGCATAGGGGGAATGGAATGTGCCATCATCGTGTATCAGGCGGACTGCATTTCGTTCGAACGCCGAGGCATGGCCCCCAGACCAAATCTCCACTTGGCCTGGCGCGAGCGACTTAGGTGCAACTTGAATCCCCTTCTCTGGAGCCGCTTGGCTCCAGTCATTGACGACGCACGCGAAAATCACGCTGGCCGGCATTGGAAACGACGGCAGGAAGGCGCCGTCCACGTGGTCCAGATCCCACGGGACCTTGTGCGAGAAATCGAGCAGCATGCCCTGGGCGCTGCTTGTCTTGGCGCCCCGGCCGGTACGTTTCTCCTCGTACCTACCCTGGCGGAACCTGAGGTGCTGTCCCAACCGCAGTGTGCTGTGCGGCATGACCATTCCAACCACACCTCCACGGCGCAGGTAGAGTTCAATCACCCGGCAATAGAACAGGGTGGCGAAGTCTTGGTTTGGACTCTGATGGCCACCGGCCCAAATCTGGTAGCGCTGCCGGGACATGTCCCGCAATTCCTGTCGCACGATGTCCGCGCTCTTTTTATAGGTCAACCAGGGTGGATTACCCACGACCACATCCACCCCGCTTTCGGCGATGGAAAACGGCCGCACCATGTTGCGCAAGTAGTAGAGCCACACGTGGTCGCGACCTTCCGCGTGGAGCCGTTGCAATGTGTTAGCAACAGCCTCGATGTCTGTCCGTTCATCGGCCTTGACCAACTCCCTGTTGTTGAGAACGCTTGCCACCGCGTCTCCTGTCCGCTCGACCGCCTCGGACAATGCAAGCATCAGGTTGTCGTGCCGTCCCGCATCGCGCACCAGACTCAGCGGTAGCGTGAAATCCTCGCCACCATGCAGATACTCGTAGGTGTGGACCGTAACAGTTTCCCCTTGCATCATGTAGGCGGTATCTTGCCGCAGCTGCAGGGAATCACCCAGGTATACCGGCGGTGCCAATAGTTGGGGACTTGTGCTGGCTTCCCACACATCGCGGATCACGGGCGCGCAGGCCAGAATCCAGTTGGTTTTTGCCAATTGCACGGACACGGGATGCAAGTCAATGCCCTGCACCAATGTCTGTAACCGGGACAGCCGCTCGCTTGGTGCCATGGCCTGCGTTTCGGCATCGGCCAGGAAATGTTCGATGGCAGCTTCCAGAAATGTACCGGACCCACAGGCCGGATCGAGGATGCGCACGTCGGCTGGCCGGGGAACCAATTCCTGGACCATCTTTCGGGCCAGCCACTTGGGAGTATAGTACTCACCCATCGCCTCGCGCTCCTCCTGCGTGACGATGTGCTGATAGAGGGTGGCCGGCAGATCCTCAGGCGGCGTAGTCCAGTCAAAGCAGGCAACCTTGGCAGCCATGTAACGCACGTGCTGGCCATCCCCTACCTCCGTGGCCCAGCCAAACAGGTCGGTGTCCAGCACGCCATGCAGGTTTGTTTCCAGTGCCAGAACCCGCCCATTCAACAGGTCTACCGGATTCCGCTGTGCTTCGGCATGGACATCAACGCCGAGTACGGCCTGCACAATCAGGCCGACCAGGCTGGTCAGATAGGTATGCCGCACAAAGAGCCAGTCGTGATCCGGCATGTCGTCGAAGGCGGACTCGCCCAAGGCCACCTGCAGGAGTGTGCGCCACAGCTTGCGCTTTATGTCAACGGTGGGCTCTGCCCGATGTTGTGAGTGAAGATTGCTCAGCAACAGGTTGGCCACACGGAACAAGTCGGAGCCACTTCCGAAGTAACGGGTAATGTTGGAAGCTGTTGGCGCCAGGCCGGTAACCGGGTTGTCAAAGATGTCGTACAGGAACTCGCGTAGCCGAACGGCCTGCTGTGGGCGGTCGAATACCTTTGGTTGGCTCGTCCCCTCCTGCCCCGGAAGCTGGTCGTCCCCGGCTTGCCGTACCAAGAATTGACAGCCGTCCGTCAGAATGCCGTTGTGTTCCCCCGATCCGGACTCAAGCAGTTGCGAGAGGTAGCCATCCAGTTGCTTGATCGCGTCGTCGCGCACAGCCCCTCGCACCATGATGTTGCGCTTGAACTCAATCACCGTGTTGTGGACGTAGAGATCAACGCGGTCCGACGAGTCCGCTCCCGGGTTTGCTTCCTCTCGCATGTCCTCGGCCCGGGCCAACCCCGTCTCCAGCAGAAAGTCGCGGAAGGCGGAGCGGATATTAGCCTCTTCTTCACCCCTTTTGTGACGTTGCAGCATTCGGGCAAGGCTTCGTTCAATTCGTTCGTCGGATGGGTGCATGTTGCCTACCTAGGTTCCGATCATCGACGACGGCGGCAATCCCGCCGGTTCGGGACCGTGCCTGGACGTAACGCACGCGCCGTGGCGCACGCCCGTCAATCGGCGGCTTGGCCGGAAAGCGTCCAAGACTCCGGAGGGTTGCAGGTCGGAGGACACTCGATTCCGTCCACCTAGCCAATTCCGGCGCGTCTCGATTCAGCCGAATCTACCCGATTCGGCCTCAAAACCCCGATTCCGTCTGTTGGCACCGGTTCGGGAAGCGCTGTGCTTCGATGCCCGGGCATTTTGCGGGATCCCGAGGGTAGGGGTCGGGAGCGTTCGCCCTATTTGCAGGGGTTCGCGTCGCGGCCGCAGCCTGGAACGGCAGGTGCGCACCGGGTCTATCCGGCAAAATGGGCCCCGGCGGACTGCCCGGGCCGGGCATGATCGTGCTTACGCGAGGAAGGTCCCGGGTTGCCCAGTACGTACCCTTTCCCCAGCGATGCTTTCGAGGAAGTGCTCCGGAAGGACGCGTTCCCAAACCGCCAGTGAGGCCCGCACTAGAGCGAGGTACTGATCTTCGTCTCCTCCTTCGATACGCCTCCATGCACTCGGCATATAGCGCACCATGATCGACAGGGCGTACAAGGTCGCCACGGCGATCGTCCTGTACCGCCAAAGGCCGCCCACTGTCGGAAACAGAAGAAGCGCGATGCTGTTATCAAACGGTGAAGTAAACGTCGGGAGTACGTCCCACCAAAGGTCATGGCCGGCGTGATCCACACGGCCGCGAAACGCGGTCCCTGTGCTGCTGTAGGCATCCACTTGTTGGATTTCCGCTATCGGCCAACCGGCACTCTTCAGCCTGTCGACGGGAACTCTCCCCGAGCGATCGATAAATTGCGCATAGGTGCTGCCCACCTTCCTTGCCGTCGCGTTCGACGCAGACGTTTCCCCGTTGGCATGCGGGTCGTAGGCGACCGAGATCCAGCCGGGCGGCCCACGGAAAACCTCACCGAAGAGGTCGTCAATCTCGGGCATGGATGCAAACAGGTCTCGAAGCGAGCATTTCATGTCGGTAGGCACTTCTTTGAGATCGGCCACCTCCTTGGGTCTCTTCTGCGGATAGTCGGAGGTATCGTGCTGGAGGAACTTCATCCACTCTCCGAAAAAGCCGCTTTTGAGGACACCGACGTGAAGGTCGGCAAAACCGCCCTGCGGCGTGGGCAACACGAAGAGTCCGTGACCGCGCGTTGTCATGGCCTCCACTTGATCCAGATCGGTCGGCCCCAAGGGTGAGGCCAGCATCTCCGCCTGAGCAAGAGCCATCGCCCCGTAATAGAGACCGACGATCCTCCTATTGAGTTGGAGTGCATCGCGCGGCGTCGGGGCGATGTAGTCGAGAGCGCCGCGCGTCACATAGGCGATGCCATTCGCCTTGGAGCCGATTGTTTCAATCGACAGTGATTTGGATTTCGCTTCGGCCCGTCGTTCCACCAGCTTGTGGGCCAGCTTCGGGCTCGTGAACTGTTGCAGGCGTGCGAGGACCGCGTCGAGGGGATTTTCCGACGTGAGGTGTAGAACCTTTGGCGGCCTGCGGGAAATGTCGGAAATGGAGCAGTCTGGTTCCACCTGCTTGTTTAAGTCGACGAGAAACGGAAAGATGTCGCGGAGCGGTTGCACCGGAATCGTGACACTTCTTGCGAAGGAGTCGAGCATATACGGTTCACCATGGAAGAAGATGCGATCAACCTCCTTCGACAACTCCTGGCAGCGGGCATTCGAGGTTGCGCTGCTGTCAAGCACTGCGATCCGCGTGGCGACCGTGCCTCTCCACGCGGCGATCTCGATGCAATCCTCACGGTCACTCCCGCACTCGATCTCTGCCGACCAGCCGTGCAAGCGGAAAGGGTCCAGGACGTTGCGCTCCACCTCTCGACGGAGAATGACCGGACGCGAGTTCTCAAACCCTAGTCCCAAGGCGGCCCCATGCCCTCCGGTCGGCGGCGGTCCCAGCAGTTCCATTTGGCTTCCGTGCGCGGTCTGCACGGCTCCTTCGGGCTGCTGTTCTCGGGGCAGCCACAGGCTCGGCGGCGGGTGAGCGGGGGCATACCAGTCCTGCAGCAGCGGACTTAGGGCGGATTCGTAGGGTTCTCCGGATTCCACCAGGCCGGGCAGGCGGTCGGCCTCGACGCGCAGGACCGTGGCTAGGACCCCGTCAGCGGCCCCCTCCCCGATGATTTTGCCCCCGCGTCGGTGCCAAGCCTGTATGGCCTCGATCGTTTCGAGTTTGGTTTCCTCCTGCGTTGCGGCGGTTAGCCGTTGGTGCCAGGCGGCCCGCGCGTCCGGGTCCAACGCGTCTATCAGTCCGGGCGGGAACGGCCCCCGTCCGGTCACAGTATCGGCTGCGATCCGCCCGAACGAACGGCCCTCAACAGCCATCCAGTCCAGGGCCGGGTCCAACGCGTCGAGGCGGGTTTGGACCTTCCGCCAAACCGGGCCGTTGGGGTTCAGGGCGGCCGCATGGGCCAACAGGTCGGATCGGGTCGGCGGTTCCCGGTCGCAGGTTCGGGGGCGGTTCGCGGCGGCCAGCCAGTCCCACAGCGCCACGGGGCGGTCCGCGGCGGACGTATCGGCCAGGCGTTGCAGGTTAGGGTTGGGGGTCACAGTACGACTCCGTTCGGGTTGGGGGTTGGGGCGGCCTCTATTTGGGCCTTTGGCAGGGCCTGAGCCCGCATGGCCTCTGATTCCGTATCGGTCAGCGGTTCCCAATCACCGCGGTCCGTGCGCTTCAGTTGCAGGGGGTCGGGGCGGCGGCCGTAGTTCTGTTTCACGCAGATCGGTTCCCACGGGTCGAATTCGTCCGGCCAGGGGCAGGCGATCCGGTTCTGCTCCCTGCCTCTCGGCAGTTGGTCCCCTCCGCGGCCAAAGCCAAACAGGGGTCCCCGCTAGTCCCCGATGGCCTTGTCGCATACGTCTCACCATCGTTCGGTCATGGTCATTGCTCAGTGGATTCGAGCAGGCCCGCAGCCTTCAGGGCGCGGTGAACGGTCATGCGGCTTACGCCCAGCTCCCGGGCCGTGGCCGCCTGGTTGCGGTTGCGTTGCCATGTCTCCACGATGGCATGGGCCCGGACCTCGGCCTGCATCTGCCGCGCTGCCACGCCTGCACGCTGCAGGTCGCGATAGGTCTGTTCGGCTGCCTTCTCCCGATCTCCGATCTCGTAGTGTCCGCCTCGGCCATTCATCGTGCATCCCCTCCATAGACGAATTCCCACATCTCGCAGTCGCAGGCTGAGCCGATAAGGACCATGCCGCAGAAAACGCACATTTCGCGGTAGATCCAGTCGGAAGCACCAGCAGTGCTCATCGCACAGTCGTCGCACAGATCATTGGGCAGGTGGATGGCAGTGCCGCACTCCTCGCAGCGTTCCGTCATTGTCGGTGTGTCAATGTCGGTTTCCGCTGTCAGGTCAATGGACAAAGTGTAACACAACAGTAACTCTAGAGTGAAATCTAATCTTAGTTCAGGCACTGTTTCAATCTGGGCCGAAGGGTGCTACCTCAGGGGCCACGCCGGACCTGGAATTGACGGTATCAGGCGATTTCGCCGAATTGAGAGGCTTTGTGCTTCGATGGGAGCCGGGGACTACCTGGGCCGGGCAGGGGTGTAGCGACTGGTGGTGGTCAGAGAGGCGTGGCCCAGGGTCTGCTGCACCACGTGCACGGGCGCGCCGCGGTCCAGGCTGTGGCTCGCACAGGCTATAGTGCAGCTAGTGCGGGGAGGGCGCGGCGGCAAGTCCGGCCCGGCGGGCAGCCGACTTGATCACCTGGCCCACCCCGTGCGGGGTCATGGCCCAGCCGCTGGCCGTGCGGACGGCCGGACTGTCGGGGTCCCGGTTGGCCACGAGAGCCCGGAGGCGGCGGGTGGATCCGGCCGGCAGGGCCACGTGGTGGGTGCGGCCGCCCTTGCCGTAGATGGCCAGGACGCAGCCGCCGTCGGGCAGGGCGGCCATGTCGCACACTTGCAGGCCACAGACCTCGGACACCCGCAGGCACGCGTAGTAGCACAGGTCGAGGGCAACCCGGTTGCGCGCCGACCCAGCGGCGGCCAGCAGGTTGAGCGTGTCGCGTTCGGAGAGGATGTGTTGGGACGCTGCGCCGGCCCTGCAGCTAGAAGGGCCCGGAACCAATATCAACGAACCTGCAACGGCTCCACGGAGGAGGCACCGTTGCCCAACGCTCCGAGAATGGAGTAACATTAAGACGACAAGCCGCCCATCGCAGCCAATGGAGTAACATTAAGACGACAAGCCGCCCATCGCAGCCAATGGAGTAACATCAGCACATCCAGATCGTGAACCATCCGAGGATGGAGTAACAGTCCACCGACAGCAAACCACACGTCGCAGCCTTCGGAGAAGCCCGGCTATGTCCTTTTACCCCCCCCCCCCCCCCCCCCCCCCCCCCCGTTCTTATGTAAAACCCCCCGCGCCAGGCACCGGTAAGCGCGGCCCCGCCGCGCGGTATCTGTACCGTTGCCTCGGGGGCATCCTGCCAGCCCTACTGGCGCTGGTCCTGAGCAGCGGCAGCGGCCTCGCGGCCGGCGACCTGTTCGACGACGACTACCGGGACTGTCCCGCCAAGACCCGTCTGCGCGACGGCCAGATTGCCGACCTGGCCCTCGCCCGCGACGCCGAGGACGCGGACGAGGTCAACGTGTCGTGGGCGGCCACTGATCCGGTCACCTGGGGCCTGGGCCCCAACACCTACAGCACTTCGCTCGTCCTGCTCCTGGACGACGGCGACCTCAACGTCCAAACCCTCCCCCTGGGAACGCGCACGACCACCTTCGACGGCATCAACACCGGCCGAGAAGTCACGGTCCAGATGGCGATCGTGGTGGCCACCGCGGACGGCGACTACCTGATCAGCGACATCCTGGAGAAGAGCCTCCGCCAGAGCCTGACCGCACCGGCCTTTCATACGGACATCCGACGGGTGAAGACGGAAGGCGTGGTCGATGATCCGGACACCGACGCCGACGAAACCGCCCAGGAGGTGACGGAGAAGACCCGGGGCACCTTCTACTACGTGGGCTACAACGAGTACTTCGGGAATTACAAGAAGCACCCGGACGGGATCGCCTTTCCGACGCGTCCGGCCACGCCGCGGTTCCGGCTCGGCCTGGCGCACGCCGCCCAGGAGGACGACGATGCGCGGGAGGCCGTGGACTTCGACGCCTACATCGTGCGCATCACCGACCAAGACGGCGACGCGGTGCCCGAGGGCCACGACATGGCCACCGTGATGTCGCGGGGTCCCGTGGGGAGCGACAGGTTTTATATTGGGAACAACCGCACGGCGTCCCTTGTCGGCGCCAACGCGCCGATGTTCAGCAACGTCAGGATCAACGACGGCGGCACGATCCGGCCTGCGATGCAGGCGGCTGGCTCTGCCCCACCGGGACTGAGCACTACCGTAGTCAGCGTCACTCCCGCCGACCTGGGCATAACCTTTCATCAAACTAACGGGGGGGCCTTCAATGACACTGCGGTCTTTGCCAGGTGGCCGGATGAGCATCGGGACTTCCCGGTCGACGTGCTCGCCAGCGATGAGACCTACACCATCACGGCCTGGGCCGTCAACGACGACCGCGACGTCATCAGTCCGGTGGTCTCGCTCCAGGTGCGGCCGGCGGACCGAAAGGTGGCAGTGACAGGGCTGTTTCTCAACCACCTCGGCGCTACAGCCGTGCGGTTTCTGTACGTCACCGATTTCACGGTGCTCAAGTAGCCCGGAGGACAGCCACGGTACAACGGCATCGGGCAGGCTGGGCATGATGAACCTCTGGCTGTGCCTTGGTTCATGCTGCCAGCCTGCCTGCCCGTCCATATGCCAATGCCCAAGTTGTACACAAGGCCCATGCCTCCGCTCCGACAACGCCCCCGGTGCCCGCGCGGCGGAGGATGGGGCGGGCGCACTCCGACGAGGAGGACCCTGACGCGCGGGGGGACGTTGGCGGCGATGCCGCGAGGGCAGGGGACAACGTGACCACAGTGCCAAGCAGCTGCCGGAGCCGCAGGGCGGCCCACCCTCCCCCGGACTCCCAGGCTGGGTGGCTGGTGATGACAGACAGAACGTAGTGCGTCTCCTCGTGGTCGTCAGTCACCCACCCTGGGAGCCGAGGAGGCGTCCCAAGTGACAGGGTCCCCTCGTGAGGGGGCCCTCGGTTCTCGGTGGTACGGCATGCCCCGGCACATGGGCCGTGCGGCGGCTGGCACCCGCCTCGGCCTGTGACAGGGGGCTGGACGCGAGGAGACACCCCTGCCGCAGCCGCATCAACGAGATTGACACAGTGCCGCGGCCATGCGCGGTCGCCATCCGCTCCGCCCTCAGGCCTCGAACTCCGTGTCGCCGTGCCAGTCCCGCGCGCGCAGCCACGGCACGGTGTCGTCGGCCGGGTACACACTCGCATTCCGGTTGGGCCGGTGCGGATCGGCGTCCGCGTTGTCCCAGGTGGGATCGGCGCGGCCCTCCGCCACGGCCGTCGCAAAGGCCAGGGCCTCGTCGAGGCGGGCGGCCAGGAAGTCGCGCAGGGGCCGGACCGCGGCTTCACGGGCCGGCACGTCCAGCGGCTCCATGCCGGCCAGGGTCGCGAAGTAGGCGTCGCGCTGGGCGAGCGTAACGACCAGCGGCGGGTAGCCGATGTTCATGCACAGCCAGTTGACCAGCCAGCGCGCCATGCGGCCGTTGCCGTCGTCGTAGGGATGGATGGCGATGAAGTCCCAGTGCAGGGAGACGATCGCCCACGCGGGATCCAAGGCCTCCGGCTCATGGGCCAGGATGTCGATGCGTTGGTTCATGCGCTCCAGGAGCTGGTCCATGAGGGGCGGCACCGCCTCCGGGGGCTGGAACACCACCAGCCGACGCGCGGAGTGGAGGGCGTTGGGCATCTGCTTGAATCTACCCAGCGCCACCTGGCCCGACGGCTGTCCGGCCGTGTTGCGGGGCTATCGGCCGCACACGCTGAGGGCCGACCGCGGCTACGACACCCGGGACTGTGTCAAGGACATCCGCAGCCGGCAGGTGACGCCGCATGTGGCGCAGAAGAAACACTCGGCCATCGACGGACGTACGACGCGCCATGCCGGCTATGGGGTGAGCCTGCGCCTCCGCAAGCGGGTGGAGGAGGTCTTCGGCTGGATGAAGACGGTGGGCGGCCTGCGGGGCCCACCAACCCCGCACAGGGGAAGCCGCGCCGGGGGTTTCAGGGCCCGCCAGACCACCCAAACACCGATTCCGTCGCCCGCGTCGTGACCGACGACATCCCAAACCTGATTCTTCAGCAACCTGCTAGAAGTCCAAACGGAAAGGGGGTTTTGGGGAGGCCCTTGCGTCCGGCGCAGCGCGGTGGACGGTGTTCCCGGCGACGGACCGCGATCGCAGTTGCGGATCCGGCCCGGAGCCGGGATGCTCGCGATCCGGCCCGGGGCGGCTGCCCACGGGTGGTTTCCCGGATGGGGACCGTTTGCGGGTCCCCCAACGCCCCTCAGGCGGGGGCCTGGGCCCAGATGCGGGTGAGATTGGCCACGGTGGCCGTCAGCAGGAGTTGGGCTTCAGTCTTGCGGCGTCCCCGATAGCGCGCCTGGCGCAGGCCCAATTGCATCAGACGCGCCAGGCGATGCTCGACCACCTGGCGCCAGGCCCGATAGGGTGCATGCGCGGGGCTGGCCTGCAAGGCCCGGGCCTCCTGCAACAACTCTTCCTGGGCATGCAGGCTGACGCTGCGGCCGCGACCGGGTGCGGCCTTCACACACTGGGGTCGCAAGGGACAGCCGTCACAGACCGCAGCCTCGAAGACGAAGGCCCGGCGCGGACCCCACTTTCCGTATCCGTCGCGGTCGCGCCCCTGGCTGTGGAGGCGGGTCGTGACCGCTCCCGCCGGACAGGTGCAGCGGCCGGCCTCCAGGTCGATGTGGAAATCCTGCTTGGTGAAGTACGGGCTGCGGGGCGGTTTGGGCACCTTGGCGACCAGGGTCCGCTCGGCCTCGGCGAACTGTTGGCGGGTCTCGCCGTCCCCGTAGGCGGCGTCGGCCACGGTCTCGCACACACCGCGACCGATGTTGCGCTCACTCGCGGACACCAGGCCCAGGGCCCCCTCGGCATCGGAGGCGTTGCCGGGCAGCACGGCCACGGCCGTGATCAGCTGGCTTCCGGCCTCCACCGCCAGGGCTGCCTTGTGGCCGTCGAAGCGCCGGTGGCTGCTCTTGCGGCCATGGCGCATCTCCGGGTCGGAGACCGAGACGATGCGATCCTTGCTCACCCCCTGCCGCACCGCCACCCCGTCCGGCCGACGCTCGATATCCTGCAACAGCAGCTTGCACAGCAGCTCGGCCGCCTCCATAATCCGCGGTCGGTCCGGGTGCGCGCGGTCGGCCGCTTGGGGCGAGGTCAGGGCCTGGCCCAGCAACCGTTCGGCGTCGGCCACGATCGCTGCCAGGAACGCGCGCCGTGCCTCGGGGTCGCTCCAGTCCACCTCGGTGCTCCCCTTGAGGCTGGGTTCCAGGTAGCGGACGTAGCCCTCCGCCTCAGCCCAAGCCGCAACCTCCACGGACTGCACCCGGGCCAGGGTGCGCAACAGTTGGCGAATGCCGTCGGCCAGCAGGTTGTAGGTGTCCTTGACCGCACCCCGTCCCAGGATCGGGGTCGTGTCCAGGACCAGGCGCAGCGCCGGGCCCTGCAACAAGCCCTGCTCCCTGGCCAGTTCCAGGCTGCGCAGAAAGACGGCCTGGATTGGGTCGTGCAGGATCAGCTGGGCCCGGAACTGCCGCAGCGTGCTCTGGGCAAAGGGCTTGGCGTCGACCTCCACCCCCAGGGCCACCTTCCAACCCAGGTCCAGACGCGCCCGGCGGTGGGCTTCGGCGTCGCTGACCTTGTCGTGCGCCTGCAGCAGCAGCGCCGTGGCCAAGAGGCTGGGCAGCACCGAGGGGCGTCCGTTGTCGAAACAGTAGAGGTCGGCAAACGCCTCGTCCCGGAACAGTTGGTCGCGCACCTGCGACAGCTGCCAATGGAAGCTGTCCTCGCCCACCAGGTGTCGGAAGTGGTACTCCGCATCCAACAGGCTCCGCTGCGACGACCGTTGGCCCAACATGCCTTGCACTCCCTGACGGTACACGCCTGCCACTCACTATTTACCACCTGTCAACCCAACCAGGGGGTTTCCGTTTGGACTTCTAGTCACCAACCTCTGACATTGCAGCTTGAACACCGTGCTCAATCGCAATCTCAACAACTCGCACAGCTTTCCGCAATTTTGAGCGCGCATCATTAAACAAAGTCTCGAAATCAAACATCAGTTGTGCTATCAACGATTGTTGATCCTCTGCGATGAATGGAATCACACAATGGCCAATGTCTTTAGCATATAATTCAGCCTGTGCAGAACCTGAAAGGTACCTAGACGTCTGAAACCTACCAATCACTGAGTTCAAAACAAACGCGACATAAGCTGGATCTCCCTCTTTTATACGCAAGACGTTAACATGATTACTAGCAACTGCGCAAATCGTTGACGAAAAGTGTGCTGTACGTCCTACATAGGCTCCTGTCGAGTAGGTAAGAATGTCACCAAGTTTCAGCAAACATCGAGAGTTGGTTTTGAGCCAGTCCGAAGTGGTTGTTTCCAACTGGTCATAATCGATGACATTATCAAGGACGTGGCGGCTATTTACAACAAAAACATCACCTTCATCCACATACTCCGGCTGGCGACCCCGCGCGTTAAATGAACTGAAGTCCTGAACAACCGCCAATCGCCCTACATTATTTTTCAAAATCGCCAACAATTCATCGTATGAAGGCGAAAAGAACGCCGGATCTATACGCCGCGCTGTTATGACATCATTGGCTCGAACGACATAACTGAGTGGAGAAGACGGGATCCAGTCGGACAAGCCACAAGCATCAAGGAGCACCCCTTCTGCTCTCACATACTTGGTTAGGCTTTCGTCCATTAGAGCATCGGCACACTGGACCAATCTATGTACACGTTCTTGCAGTTCAACATCAAACCAAGGGATTTTTACCGTTTTGCCATCTTCCAGTGAAAGGTGTTGCTGGACATTTCCTTGAAAACGCCGCTTCATCAACGTGAGGCCATATTTAGAATTCAAATACATCGCGACAAATCCAGGGCTGAAGTGTTGAGCAGCCGACGATTTTAGACGAACGGCGATGATGTCTTGGCTTACATTGCACTCATCTACATTAACCATTGCAGCCGCAGGGTAAGCGGTCTTGGAGATAGCCAAGTCGCCATACACCAGTCGAGTCTTTCGTTCAAGTTGATGAGTTTCCAAACTAATGCATGTTTTCACCGGTTTCTGAATCAGGCCCATATTGAGATCCCCTATTCGGACAAATGGAATCCCCATGCCACTCCCAACATAATTGTCAGCTTTGATATCGAAAATTCCCTTTTTGAAAGTGGATGTGATTTCTCCTAATTGGAAGCTCCGTAGACTACCGATTAGTCTCTCACATGCAAGTCTGGGCTTCGAGAAAAACCCACTGTCAATACGAACTTTCGCGCTACTGGTGACTACTTTACTTATAGGCAATATTGAGGCTTCTAGCCCCTCCAACAGTCCGTTCAAGCGGTCGCTGCTGAAGGGGCGGTTCGAAAAAAACTTAGCCCTTCATCAGATGCAAATTCCCTGAAGGCTTCGGCGATGCCATCACCAGTGAGACCCTCGTGGTTGAATAAGTCGTGATCAACAACAAGATGCCCATGCGTGTCTCGTAATAAATTGCCGTCATCTTGTCGGACATATATCTTTTCACCTCTGGTATTGACACTTTCTACTTGTTGTGTAGCAAAGAAGATATTGTAATCATCAACCTTGGGGCAAGGTGGGTCAGAAGCAGAATCAGTATTCCACTTCTGCACAAAAAGAACACTTGTCTTGGTTCCAGTATGTGGTTTAAACGTATTGGGATGCAATTCTACAACTGCGAGCAGACGGCAACGGTCCATAATGAACTGTCGCACCCTTTGAGCAGTCGAGTTGTTGAATCGTCCTTGAGGAAGCACGATGGCCATGCGACCACCAGGTCGAAGAAAATCAAGATTACGTTCAATGAATAGAAGATCACGAGCGACTGCCGTTGCAAGTGCGCCACTCTTTTTGTGAGCCAATTCATATGGTGCCAACATGTCTGATTGTTTGATATCACCGGCGAAAGGGGGATTAGCCATCACAATATCGAATTTGAATTGTCGATAGTCTTGTTGGCGATTGGATTTTCGCAACCGCCTGAGCCGGCGCAGTCCATCACCGTAGTTATCGGACCAGTCGTCCTGCTTAACCGTCTCTGTCCACTTGGTCCAGTCTAGTGTATTGAGATGCAAGACGTTAGCTTCACCATCACCTGCAATTAGATTGAGACAACGTGATACACGGACACTCTTTTCGTCAAAATCGATTGCAAACATTTTATCGCGCACATAGTCTTCGCACCGTGGGGGCTTCGTGTCTGACGTTAATAAGTGCGACTCTTGGAGACCGATGTCCGCAGCGATAGTTTTCCAGACATGGAACATAGTGTGTACCGTAAAGCCTGATGAGCCACACGCCGGATCTATTACGGCTTCATTTTCTTTGGGATCTAGCATCTTCACGCACATATCAATTACCCAGCGCGGAGTGAAGAACTGTCCCTTCTCACCTTTGGAAGATTTATTCACCAGATATTCAAATGCGTCATCAATTACGTCAAGATTAGAATTGAACAGTTTCCACTCTTCCAAGGAACTAACACAGACTTGCAAATGCTCTGGAGAAAGCCGGATGCGCTCATCATCGAGAAACACTCCCGGCCACTGCTGTTTGGCATCGTCGAAAAGCAACTGCATTGCCGTTTGGAGTTGTGCTGCAGTGTTGCTGTTGCGAAACCGTAGATGTGGATGCTGCCCTCGATGGTGAGACATTTCGTCATAGAGCTTAGTGAATACTAACTTGAAGACTTCTTCGAATACGTCAACCCCTGCATTCGCGAGAACTTCGTTCTCCATGTCGATAATCAGATCGCGCAGCGACCTGGCTCTAGTCCCCTCCCTTTCTCGTTCCTCTTCCTTTTCTATCAGTATTTGAGTAGTCCATGGCTGATTGACAACTTCCTCAATTGTCTCGTTAACGTTAGGGAGGTGATGAAGTGACACGAAGTAGTTCGGATTCTTACGGTGCCAAACTTCAGCTAAGACTCCATTGCTCCACATCGCCAACGGTGCACCGGTGGCATGAGTATATGAGCGAAGCTGTTCTTTCCCATCTCGCAGTTTTGGTTTTTTGACTTCGATGATGATGTAGGGTACTGTGGGTCGATCGGCATCAAACACTACTATGTCAGCTTTCTTGGAATTATCTGATCCAAAGGTGATTGGATGTTCGACAGCGATTCGGGAAATTGAGTAACCGTACCTGTCGATCAAACGAGCCAGCCACAGTTGGCGCGTACGCTCCTCTGGCTTTAGTTGGATTGCTCTGTCACGAACAATGCAGATTATGTGCTTCTTGGTGTGTCCCCGTACGTTCTTGACAAAGCTACGTTCTTCAAGTTCACGCACTTCATCATCTGAGAACAGAAGAAATTCGTTGGGTTCGTTCATGGATCTTCTTGCCTGCTGTCCAGTTTGTCGCACTGCCAGTTCTATCACAACGTACTGGCGACAGACATAATATCACGCGGCTCTATGACAACTGCCATCTACATGTTGGTAGCCAGGGCAATCGCATTATGAATTGGGGAGATGGGGATGGGATATAACCGGGGTTGTTGCTTCCCACCCCGGAGTTTCCCCTCATGCCTGCTTCCTGCGCCGCCGTGCCCCTGGTGGACTGCCTCGACAACAGCGAAGATCCCCACGTGGAACGGGCCCGGCTTCCTGCGCGGCACGACATCCTGGTCACGACCATCCTGGCGGTCATTTGCGGTGCCGACAGCGGAACGGATGTGGAGCTCTTCGGTCGCAGCCAGCACGACTGGCTGTCCACCTTCCCGGAGCTGCCGCACGGCATCCCCTCGCACGACACCTACGGTCGGGTTTTTCCCTGCTGGATCCAGAGGCGTTGGCACGCGGTTGCAGTCGCTGGGTGCAATCGCTGGCCTCCCAGCTGCCGGGCGCAATGGTCGCCATCGACGGCCAGACCGCCCGCCGCTCCCACGACCGTTGGCAGGGGGTGCCTGCGCGGCACGTGGTCAGCGCCTGGACAGCGGAGGCACAGCGGGTCCTGGGCCAGCGGAAGACCGACGTCCACGCCCATGGGATCACGGCCATCCCCCAACGACTGGCACTGCTGGCACTGCAGGGCTGCATCGTGACCCTTGATGCCATGGGCTGCCAGACCGCGATGGCCGAGGACCTCCGCGCCCGCGGGGGGCGGACGATGTCTTCTCTCTGAAGCAGAACCAGCCGCATCTGCACGCAGCCGTGGTGGAGATGTTTGCCCACGAGCGGTCAGAGGCCTTTGACGGCTGTCCCCACACCTTCACCGAGACGGTGGGCAAGGGCCACGGCCGCATCGAGACCCGCCGCGGCTGGGCGATCGACGCCCCGGACTACCGGCGCGATGTCGATCCCGACCAGGCGTGGCCCGGCCTCTGCAGCCTGGTCATGGTCGAGGCGAAACGCCGTCTGGAGCACCGCACGACCACCGAGATTAGCTACTTTCTCTCCAGTCTGCCGGCCCGGGATGCGCGCCTGCCGCGGGCCGTGCGCCGTCACAGGAGCATTGAGAACTCGCTGCACTGGGTTCTGGACATGGCCTTCCGCGAAGACGAGAGCCGCATCCGTACCGGCCATGCGCAAGCTGCTCACCGTTCTGAACGCGGTGAGCCGGGACCAGGTGCCTTGGCAAATGGAATCCTTGTCAACGACGATCCCTACTTGACAAACAACACAGTTGCTGCTGCGCCGCGAGACCACGGCCAAGGGCGGCATCGCCGCCAAGCGCAAGCAGGCCGGCTGGAACGACAGCTACCTGCTCAAGGTCCTGTCAAATTAGAATGCGATTGCCCTGATCGCCAGGCCGTTATGGCATGTAGTTTCGGGCGCGCGAGCACCGATCACTTTTTACAATGGTGTAAGCCACAGCGGCAGAAAACCCCGGCAACGCACATCGCCGGGGTTTCCCCTGGTCATGCGGTGTTCGCGCACCCATGACCTCAACCATCAGGAGGCGAAGCTCTATGGTGAATCAGATTGTAACCCCCAAAGCCAACTAGCTTGACAACGCGAACTGCGCGTTGCCAGGCATCGACAGCCTGCCGCCGAAGGGCCGCCGTCGGCCATGCACCCGTTGCGGCAAATGGCTCCTCTTTTGGAACGGACTCCTACTGAGCAAGTCTCAAGAAATGGCAGAAATCCTGGCATTTCTGATGCCAGACAGCGATGCGACGAAGATAGGAGCACTCCTGATTTTGGCTCTTGTCGCGTCGAAACGCGTCGGTCAGTTCCAACTCGATCGCATCAAGGGCGACCGCGGCATGGAGTACCTGCGCGTCAAGTTGCAACTGTGAGCAAGAGAGACGATCGGCGAAGAGCTGGACAGGGTGCCGGATCGGGGTTGGCGCGTGCCCTTCCATCAGCACGACTTCGATGATCCGGTGCCCGCGCGGATGCCGGCAACCCAACCTTGAGGTTGCCGGCATTGCCCACCGTATCGAGCACCTTCCTGGCCATCCCCCAACTGGAACGGATCCCCAATGAATGAATTTCTGACAATAGCGGCTGAAGTCCTGGTCTCAGCGATGCCGGACAGTGATGCGGGCAAGGTATGGACCTACCTGATTTTGGCTTTCTTCGGGTTGACACTCGCCGGTCGTTCAAACTCGAATAGATTGGCCAAGCCGGCAGGCACGTCTTCCGATGGCTCCGGTGCAAAATCCGCGACAAGCATTACTGGCAGCAAGCAGGGCTTATTAGTTGGGTGGATCCCGAGACTGGACGTCGCTCCGGCACATTCGTTTGCCGCATTTGCGGCAAGGTGGAGGTTCGGAGGTAGTCGACCAGCCCCCAAATCCGGGGGTACCGTAGGTCACAGGACACCGAAAATCGCCCGGGAAGCGAAACACAGCGCTCCCAATTCGGCCTGATCCGGGGAGATCGGCCCGAAAGCACCCGATTCAACCCCGAATCGACCCAATCGTGCGATCCGACAGGCCGGCCTCACGCCTCGGGCGACCCGGGAATCGCCATTGGGAGCCTGTTTTGCCACCCCTCAGCCGAAGGGACGCATCAATCGGGGCCGAGTGCCGCCTCGGCGTAGTGCCGGCCGGTTGGAGCCGACAATCGGCCCTGTACGCCGATTCGGGAGTTCTGTGCCGGCTAAGGGATGCCAAGGTCGCCGTTCGACTACGCGCCTGCCCAGGCCGGGCATGCGTATAGCGGCTGGTGGTGGCCAACGAGGCATGGCCCAGGGTCTGCTGCACTACATGCACGGGCGCGCCGCGGTCCAGGCCGTGGCTGGCGCAGGCATGGCGCAGCCAGTGCGGAGAGGGCACCCTGCAGTGTCCTGGATGATTCCGCGAAAGGCACCGGTGGGTCGGGCAGGAGTCCTGGCACAGGGCTCCTTGGGCCATAGGAGCGTATGGCCCTGTGGCCCTTGGGCAGTGATCGGAACTGGGTGGCATACTGCGCAACCGTGGCTGTCCGATCCCTGTCCTGCAACAATTCAAGCCCCATGTCCCGTCCGGTCGTGATGCGCTGCGACTCAAGCCAGCGCGGTAGCGCCTCCCGCTCGTGCCGATGGCCCATGCCCGCCAAGGCGTGGTTCGGGTGTCAACAGACCGGATGCGGGCAGCAGGCCTGCTTCCCAACGAGAGGGGAACGGCGATGCCCAGGCCGATGGGACACCATTTGATCCGCGACCCCCTGCTGCAGGTCAGGCGAACCGGAATCACGGGTTTCATTTTCGCGCTCCTGCGCCCGCGGGATGCCAAGGCTGCTTCGGTAGACGCGGACACCCTGACGTTGACGCGCGCTGGCGGCTCGCTGGAGATTCCCCTTGGGGAGATCGAGACCGCGGAGTTGGCGGCCGGTTGGTTTTGGAGCAATCTGCGAATCCATACCTCATCCGGGAGGATCACGGTGTCAGGCCTGCCGAAACCCGACGCATGGGCGTTCGGCGTTGCACTCGCGAGCGCGAGGCTTAACTGGTGGCGCAGAATGCTGGCTCCACACTCGGAACGACTCCGTTCCGTCAGCGACCGTCTGGCGCAGCTCGCGGACCCGCCCCGGTACATGGCCCGCAGCGTCTTTGCCGACCTCGAGCGCGCAGCCCGGGACGCGGTCGCCCCCTTCCCCACGCGTTGGCCCGCCGAGCTGTCCGACACCCCGGAAATCCGCCGGTTGAACGCCACCAAAGACTTCCTCGGGAACGCCGCAGCCCGCCGGCGTCAAGCCAACGAAGCCTTTGTGGTTAACGAACTGGCCCGGTCCCAGGGCTTCTTCGACAGGGTCGAGGCGAGTCCGCTTACAGGCGAGCAACGCCGAGCGGTCGTCGTGGACGAGGATCGCAACCTCGTCGTAGCCGCTGCGGGCAGCGGCAAGACATCGGTCATCGTGGCCAAGGCCGGATGGCTGCTCCGGAAGCGTTACCGGTGCCCGTCGGAACTGCTGCTGCTGGCGTTCGCCAACGATGCCCGGCAGGAAATGGAGGCGAGGGTTCGCTGTCACCTGGGCGACAAGGCAGGCGATCAACTCACCGTGCGCACGTTCCACAGCCTGGGCATGGCCATCATCGGTGAAGCCGAGGGTAGGCGTCCGGCCCTGGCCAAGGTGGCGGAGGACGACAAGGCCTTGTCCGACCTGCTCAAGGGCATCATTGCCGACCTGGCGGCGGATCCGCAGTTCGCGCACGTCATGCTCGGCTGGTTCAAGGAGCACTTCGCCCCCTACCGGAGCGAGCACGAGTTCCAAACCCAGGGCGAATACTGGGACTATGTCCAAACCCACGAGATCCGTTCCCTGCAGGGCGAGAAGCTCAAGAGCTACGAGGAGTGCGAAATCGCCAACTTCCTGTACCTCAACGGCATACCCTACGCGTACGAAGCCCCCTACGAGCACGCAACGGCAACATCGGAGAAACGGCCATACCAGCCCGACTTCCACCTGACGGAGGCCGGCATTTACATCGAACATCTTGCGTTGACAGTGTCGGGCGAAACCCCTCCCTTCATCGACTGCGATGAGTATCTCCGATCATTGGACTGGAAGCGTCGGCTCCATGCCGAACACGGCACCGTGCTCATCGAGACCTACAGCCACGAGAAGGCAGCCGGCACGCTGCTCAGGAACCTGGAGGCCAAACTGGCCGAGCACGGGGTGACGTTGTGTCCGATACCCGACGATGAAGTCTTCGCCATCCTGGAACGGCAGGGCCGCATCGACCCGTTCACGCGTCTGGTTGCGACCTTCCTCCACCACTACAAGGGAGCCCAACTCACCGCCGAGGAAGTCACGCGCCGCGCCGCCGGGGTTCGCCACCGCCAGCGGGCGCGCGCGTTCGTCAGCGTGTTCCAACCGATCTTCGAGCGTTACCAGGCGTCGCTGCACCGGCTACGGCAGATCGACTTCCACGACATGATCGGCAAGGCGGCGGAACATGTGGAGAGTGGACGCTACCGTTCCCCGTTCGGCTACATCCTCGTCGACGAGTTCCAGGACATCTCACCCGGGAGGGCGCGGCTGCTGAAGGCGTTGCTGGACACGTCCAAGACTACCCAGTTGTTCGCCGTCGGCGACGACTGGCAGGCCATCTTCCGCTTTGCCGGCTCGGACATCGCCATCATGCGCGAGTTTCGGGAGCGCTTCGGCGAGAGCGCACGCGTCGATCTGGAGACGACATTCCGCTGCGCCGACCGGATCGCCGCTCTCGCAACGAAGTTCGTGTTGAACAATCCGGCGCAGATCCGCAAGCACGTCGCTGCGGTGCGACGGGCCGAGGGACCTTGCGTGCACATCGGCCTTGCCGGCGAGGACAGTCCCGATCTCCTGGGGGAGGCCCTGAAGACGATTGCCGCCGATGCGGCCAATGGCAGCGAGCCGCCGACCGTGCTGCTGCTGGGCCGGTACCGGCATTCCCGGCCCAACAACATGGCCCGGCTGGAGAGGGAACATGCCCACCTGCGCCTAGCCTACAAGACCGTGCACCGCGCGAAGGGCCTCGAAGCCGACTACGTCGTGGTGCTCGGACTGTGTGCGGGCAAGTACGGCTTTCCCGCCGAGATGGCCGACGACCCGCTGCTCGATCTCGTGCTGGCGGCCTCCGAGGGACATCCGCACGCTGAGGAGCGGCGCCTGTTCTATGTCGCCGTCACCCGGGCCCGGCGCGGCGTCTTTCTCCTGGCCGATGGCGGGACCCCTTCCGCATTCATCATGGAGATGATCAACGACCGTCATGATGTGACCGTTTTTGGTCGCCTGCCGGAGAGGGATGTTGCCTGTCCAAGATGCGGGACGGGCCGTCTTGCGCGCAGAACCAACACCCGGGATCGGAGCACGTTTTACGGTTGCTCGCACTATCCGTATTGCAATTACACGCAGTCTGCCTGTCCCCATTGCGGGACCGGCCTACTGGACGGGACCCACCGTTGCCGCGACTGCGGGCAGTCCGTTGAGGCATGCCCGACGTGCACCGGATGGCTGACACCGAGGACCAGCAGGTTCGGGCCTTTCCTTGGTTGTTCGAATTATCCCCGTTGCGACTACACACGGAACCTCAAGCCGGACAGGTCCCAGACACCAAATTCGACCAGGATATGAATTGAGAAGGCAAGACTTGGAGCGAATCCAACGATGTGTAGCGTCTGGTGGTGACCAGCGAAGTTTGGCCCAGAGGCTGCTGGACTGTATGCAACGGGGCACCATGGTCCAGGCTGTGGGTTGCATAGACAATGACGTAGCCAGTGCGGAGAAGGTGTCCTGGGCGTAATCTGCTGGCCACCGCCGTTGGATCGAAACGGCCTTGGAATTCGCCCGATTTCCGGCAATTCGATACACTCAGGATGGCCAAGACAGCCTGTTTCAGGTGCCTGTGGCCGATAGAGTTAGATTCCCTTCCTGCAGCAATGAGTAATGCATGAAGCGCCGTGCTGCTCCCTCTCTCTGGTTGAGTCCCGCGGTAGTCGTGGGAGAAACCAAACGGGCTTACCGCCAGTATTGTGCTGCCAGCGGTGGGTTAGGACGTGACGCTCCTAGTGCACCGTTTCGTAAGTTCTGCGGATCTGTGCAAGTTGGGCCAGGATGGTATCGGTCTTGACCTTCCATTGGGGAGGCGTGGCCCGGCGGTTGTGGCCCCACACATAGCGGCCCAGGGTCGCCTGCAGGTCGGCCACGTCGTCGAAGGAGCCGCGGTCCATGACTTGGCGCTGCAGGGTGCCGGACCAGGCCTCGACCCGGTTCAGCCAGGAAGAGTAGGTGGGGATGAAGTGGAAGTGGAAGCGGGGATGGGCCTCCCGCCAGGCTTGCACCTTGCGGTGCTTGTGGGGGGAGTAATTGTCCAGGACCAGATGCACCTGCCGGGTGGGGAAGCGCCGGGCCAACTGGCGCAGGAAGGCCAGACACTCCTGATGCCGGTTGCGGGCGGCACACGCATAGTGGATGCGACCGGTGTCCAGGTCCAGGGCAGCTCGCAGGGAAAGGGTGCCCTAGCGGACGTAGTCGTGGGTGCGGGCCAGGGCCTGCATCCGGGGTTTCTCGTCGAAGCACAGTCTCACGACATCGGGCACCTTTTTTCGTAGACCGCGATCACGTCGCGCAGCTTGGCCTTGAACTGCGGGTCGTTCGACAGCTTGAAGGTGCGTACGCGGTGGGGCTGGATCCCTGCCGACCACCAGCGGCTCAGATGGGTAGTCGAGATGCCCGTCTCCTGGGCCATCAGGCTCAGGCTCCAGCAGGTGTGGCCGTCGGGCGGGTCCGCCTGCAGCTTCTTCCACATGGCCTCCCGGTCCGTGTCCTTGTAGGTCGGCGGGCGACCGCTGCGGGGGCGGTCCGCCAGCCCTTCCATGCCCTCGGCCAGATACCGGTTGCACCAGCGCGCGACCGTTTCGTCGCTGGTGCCCACCGCGGCCGCGACGGCGGCCAGCCCCAGCAGCATGTGGGCGCGCTGGACTTGGTGGTGGGGCAGGGTCTGCGACCGCGCCCACTGCTCCAGGGTTGGTCGGTCTGTCGCCGGCAAGGTCAAACCGCGGGTGCGTGTCACGAGCACCTGCTTGTGTCTGTGGTGGGGTCCATGCTTTTAAACCACAGCACTTCCGTAAGTGTGCACTAGCCATGCTGCGTTGGGGGTTGGGGCGACCGCGCACCGGGGAGTACCTCCGTTCCTGGATGCCGGCATTCCAGCCGGCCGCGTTTTTCAGCAGCCTGTTAGGCATGTTGGCTTACAACAGCCAGCTTTTCCACGGAGTTGTGGACACAGAAATCAGGCGTGAACAGCTCGCCTGTGTCGATGTTATCAATCTGCTGCCCTAGATAGCTCTCAAATGCCGAGTCTACGTCACAGCAGATGCTGTGCCTGCCTTCCTCGATTGCCACCCTCGTCGTTATCCCGCTCCCACTGAAGAAGTCCAACACGGTTGAGCCGGGGTAGGAGAGGGCGCGCACAAGACGCTGAATCACTGCTCGCGGCTTCTGAGTGGGGTGTCCGACACGCTCAGTGGCGTTCCCGTTGAGCCTGCCGATGTGCCAGACGTTGGTAGGGTTGCGCCCCTTCTTAACCGTCTCCGGGTTCAGCCGCTTGTCCTTCAGGTAGAGCCGCTTTGTTTCCTCGTCATACGGTTCACGCACCGAATCGAGGTCGAAGTAATACTTCTTGGTCTTGGCGAACCATGCTATCTCTTCATGCCTGTTCGCGAAGAAGCGCCGCGCACTCATTCCGTTCGGATAGTTCCACACGATCAGGTTGACGAGGAGCATATCGCTGTGGTGGCGCATGTAGTTGATGATGGAGAGCAGGTCCCCGCCTCCCGCCTCCCCTTGGTACTGCAAGCCACCGAAGATCGCGATGTTCCCCGTAGGACTGAGCACGCGTTGTGCCTCTTTGAGCCAGCCAGAAGCCCATTCAGTATAGTCTTTGTGTTGGTCCCACTCGGCGAGCATGATGTTGTACGGCGGGTCACACACAATCAACTGTACCGAGTTATCAGGGATCCTCTGGAGAAGCTCAAGGCAGTCACATACCTCGACGACGTGCTGTGTCGTTTTGGGTATTTCAATGGACAGTCCGCGGGTAGACGAGTGTGCCTGCCCGTTCCTGTGCATTGCGTTCATGGACTTGTATCCAGAATTCCTATGTGAGCGATTGGTCATGCGTCCTCCAGGTCGTTAAACAGTACATCGATGGAAGTCTGGGCGATATCCCACAGGACTTTCGCCATGTCTACGGCTGCCCACGGGGACGCCTGAAAGTACAGCGAGGCGGCTTGCAGCATTTGTACCTGCCCGTCGCGCTCGACGAATACGTTGCGGCAGTAGTTCCGATTGATCTCCATGCCGTAGCTACTCGCTGTCACGCGGTCAATTCGGTTCAGATTGCCGGCGTCATGGGCAATTCTCACCTTCCGGCCATCGGGGGCCCTCACCCAGAAGGTGGAGGTGGCGAAGTTGGAGCCTTGCAGGAATACGACATACGGGAAATGTCCCTCGGCGAGCATGAGGTTCCTGAACTCTTGGATGTTCTTGTGGACTCGTTCGATGGCGTTTCCGGCGACCATCAGGTCCTGGTCCTTGTTCCTCCCCTGTTTAATTCCAGCCTCAATCTTCTCGACATCGTTACCCTGGTGCTTGGATTCGCTGACGAGAAGTATCCTGTAGTCTCCCTGCTTGTCCCTGACCTCGATCACGCCGCCATCCGGTCTAATGCCCGCGTGCTCAACGAACAGCACTTGTCCAAGGTTGGGGTCAATATCAGCGAGCTTGTCGTTGATCTCCTGCTTGGAGATTTCATGCCGATGCCGAAAAGACAGCGTTGGCCACACATCCCTCAGTCCTTCCAGGATGGTATTCATCATGACGTGTCTAACTGACATATCGTGCTGCCTCGCCAACTCCCCAAAGATCCCTTTCGGACCACCGGCCAGTTCATGCTGACGTTGCAACCTCTCCGACTGTCCCTTGCCTCGCTTCGCCATCAGAGTAGTCTCCTAATGGGATGCACCACGCGCACTTGGGTTGGTACACAGGCCAATGACAGGGACAGTTGGTGTTTTGGACTTTCGACCGCCATAGGATCCGACCTCCTGTTGGCTGGGGGCATGGGTGGATTCAACACCGCATGACCAAGGGGAAGCCTCGGTAGGCACATCGCCGGGGCCTCCTACTATTTTAGGAGATCTCGAACGCGCCCAAGGGTCCGCGGCCAAGGCAATCGCATTTTATTGGGTAAGCAGTTGCCGGAGGTACCGGTGGTCCCATCCTGCCCGTTTGCGCCGGGCGGCGAGACCGCCCTGGGCCTGCCGGTCCCGGCGCAGCAGCAACTGTGTTGTTTGTCAAGTAGGGATCGTCGTTGACAAGGATTCCATTTGCCAAGGCACCTGGTCCCGGCTCACCGCGTTCAGAACGGTGAGCAGCTTGCGCACGCCCTGCAGCAGAAGCTGCGCCTCCGCCGGCAGGCTGGAAATGTAGTAGCGGGTCTCCGAGGTGACCCGGTCCCCCTGTCGCCGCTGCGCCTCGATCAGGACCAGGCTGCGCAGGTCGGACCAGAACCCGTCGGGATCCACGTACCGGATGTACTCCGGTGTCCCGATGACCCAGCAGCGGCGCGTCTCGATGCGGCCGTGGTTCTTGTTCACGGTCTTGTGGAAGTCGTGGTCGCAGCCCGCGAAACCCTCGGCCTGCTCGACCGCGAAGGTCTCGACCACCGCTTCGTGCAACTGCGGCTGGTTGTCCTTGAGCGCCAGCACGTAGTCGGCCCCCCGGTCGCGGAGGGTCTGCGCCATCCGCGTGTAGCAGCCCATGGCATCGATGGTCACGATGCCGCCTTCGAGCACCAGCATCTCGAGCAGCTCCGGAATGGCCGTAATCTCGTTGGACTTGTCGGCCACCCGACATTGCCCCAGGACCAGGCGCGCCTCGTCCGCCCAGGCACTCACCAGATGCAGGGGCGGCACCCCCCGGACGGCGTCGCGGGAGCGGCGGGCCACCTTGCCGTCCACCGACACGGCCTGGTCCTGGAGGCTCTCCGCCAGCGACCGTACCCAGCGCGTAAAGCAGACCCCGGCTGTTGAGGGTCCAGCCGCGCAAAGACGCGTCCGAAGGTGTCGTGCGAGGGGATCCCGTGCGGCAGGGCCAGGAACGTTTCCAGCCAGGCCTGCTTCTGGCGACCGAACAGCTCGACCTCGGTCCAGCTGTCGGCACCGCAGATGACGGCCAGGGTTGCAATCAGGAGAATGTCCCCGGGGCATGCCGCCGGGCCTGGGGCCGACGCGGATCCTCGACTTCGGTGAACAGGGAAACCAGGGGCACAGGAACGGTGTCGGCCATGGGAGAGACTCCGGGACGGGATGAAGTACCCCATCCTACCCATGGCCGGCACCACCCAAATTAGAATGCGATTGCCCTGGGCGTGCTGCCCGATTCGGGGTTTGCAGCGACATCCTGAATTAGAATTCAGCCCGGATCGGATGCCTGTTGGAGGTGCCGGACGACACCATTTGCGGAGACATGCTATGAAACTGGGCATCCTGACAGGCGGCGGCGACGTTCCCGGTCTGAATCCGTGCATCAAGTCCATCGTGACACGGATGACGGAAGCGGGACACGAAGTGGTCGGGTTCCGTCGCGGATGGGCCGGCCCCCTGGAGATCAATCCCGGCGATCCGGAGTCGGTCGCCCACCACACCTACAACCTCGACGCCGAGGCCGTCCGCACGATCGATCGTACCGGTGGCACGTTCCTGCATTCCAGCCGGACCAATCCGAGCAAGGTCAAGGCCGGCGCGATCCCGGAACACCTGTCGGTAGGCGATGCCGCGGACAACGGCGGCGGCACCTACGACTTCACCTCCACGGTGATCAAGAACCTGGACGCACTAGGCGTGGAAACCCTGGTTCCGATCGGGGGCGACGACACACTGGGCTACGGCGGACGCTTGCACGCGGAAGGAGTCCAGATTGTGGCGTGTCCCAAGACCATGGACAACGATGTCTATGGCACCGACTACTGCATGGGCTTCAGCACCGCGGTCACGCGCAGCGCCGAGTTCATCACCAACCTGCGCACCAGCGCCGGTTCCCACGAACGCGTCGCCGTAATCGAACTCTTCGGCCGCAACTCGGGCGAGACGGCCCTGCTCAGCAGCTATGTGGCCGATGCCGACCGCGCCCTGATCTGCGAGGTGCCCTTCAACCCGGACCGGCTCATGGCGCTGGTCACCGAGGACTGGAACCGCAATCCCAGCAACTACGCCATGGTGGTGATCAGCGAAGGCGCCACGATGGAGGGCGGCGAGATCATCGAGTCGGGCCGGGCCGATGCCTTCGGCCACCGCAAACTGGGCGGCATTGGCGAGATGGTGGGAGCCATGATCGAGGAACAAACGGGTTTCGGCATCATCAACCAGAAACTGGCCTACCTGATGCGCACGGGGGCGCCGGACGCCTTGGACCTGCTGGTTTCGCGCACCTACGGCCACATGACGGCGGATCTGTTGCTCCAGGGGCAAAGCGGAAGAATGGTGGCCCTCCGCGACGGCCGGTTCACCCACATCGACATGGGCGAAGTGACCAAGGGAACCCGGTGCGTCGATGTGGACCGGCTCTACAACGTGGAGACCTACAGGCCGGAGATGAAGAATCCGTTCGGCCTGCCCATGTTCCTGTATTGAGATCGCTGCCGGCGGCCGGAAGGGCTCATAGGGCTGCTGTACCACGTACATGGGCACGCCGCGGTCCAGGCTGTGGCTCGCACAGGCATAGCGCAGCCGGTGCGGGGAGGGCGCGGCGGCAAGGCCGGCCCGGCGGGCAGCCGACTTGATCACCTGGCCCACCCCGTGCGGGGTCATGGCACGGCCGCTGGCCGTGCGGACGACCGGACTGTCGGGGTCCCGGTTGGCCACGAGGGCCCGGAGGCGGCGGGTGGATCCGGCCGGCAGGGCCACGTGGTGGGTGCGGCCGCCCTTGCCGTAGATGGCCAGGACGCAGCCGCCGTCGGGCAGGGCGGCCATGTCGCACACCTGCAGGCCACAGACCTCGGACACCCGCAGGCACGCGTAGTAGCACAGGTCGAGGGCAACCCGGTTGCGCGCCGACCCAGAGGCGGCCAGCAGGTTGAGCGTGTCGCGTTCGGAGAGGATGTGTTGGGACGCTACGCCGGCCCTGCAGCTAGAGGGCGATCAGGGAGGTGGTAGTAGTTGGCTCCGGAGCGATCCGGTGTGTGGCCAGTGGCCGCAGTCTGCAGTTCGGCGTCTATGGTTTACCTCAAGTCACGGCGGGAGGCTACCGCCTGTTATATCCATAATGTGTAGTATACTGGAGTAGTACGCGTCTGGGTCCGATATCCCGGTGTAACCGATTACCTAAGATTCAGCCATCAATAGTGAGGCCAAGTCTCCAGTCATAAGATTCAATATTACTAATGACTCAATATGACCGCCCACGGGGCCACAATAAACAGAATTCCAAACTGCGTCATAAAATTAAGGCTTTAGGTCAAATTCCCTTAGTTATGGCTCTCTGGTGGGTGATCAGTCGGCTTCCCTTTATGGGTGTGCTTTGGGCTTGGATAATGATGGGGTTAGTGAACTTGGACACCTGGGGCTGCAAAGTCGACTCTCGCAATCTGTTCTGCCGCGGGTTCGCCAAATTATACCAAGTGGATGATTACGCTTATGATCATGCTTTGCAGCGACATTATATGGAACTAGAGAATTTTATCAAAGATTCCCCGTCTAAGGCTAAATGCCTCGCTGATGTAGAGGGGATGTTATATGAGTACACGAATGATGTGTTATTTTGGAATCTGCAAAAGATAGGCAACAAGCATTGGATGAAACACCATGAACACGAAAGCAGTATGTACTATGCTATCCGTTTGCACCTACAGGATCAGTTAGACAGCTTGAATCTAGAATATTCAAAGAGTGCGACCCTGACGGAGGCTTGCGTTCCTCCTAACACTAAGAAGTTACAAAGTCTGCTGAAAGAGCATAACGACCAGCTAGCCAATATCAGTTTAGTAAGGGAAATACGGAATGTCATACAGTCAAGGGTGTGGCACCAAGATGTGAGTACGGAAGATATCGAGGTGCTCATCGCATCACAGACCTCTTGGCACTATCCGCTGGGCAAGGCAAATATGAACCTGAACGTACGTTCAGGTCCCGGCGTGAATTATCCCTCGATTGACGGTCTGTTCAAGGGGGAAGAGATTTGTCTGGTAGAACAGAAGCTGCTCAACGAGCGCTATTTGTGGGTGCGCATCAAGAGTCTAACATCCACCGCGCCTGAGGATCAGGATCGATGGGTTTACCATGGCAATTTGGCAGTCGCAGGGGAGTTGCGTTCCACGCTGACTGTGATTCCAGAGAGAGGATGTGAGTGAGAATCCAGGATGTGCAGAGTAAGAAGAAACTGATGCGCGTTCGTCCCAATCCCCAACGCAGCATGCTGGCCATCGTGGACCTGGAGGAACGGGTGCCCCGGGACCATCCGCGGCGGCGGATCAAGGCCGTGGCCGACACGGCCCTAGAACGGTTGTCGCCGGAGTTCGACCGCATGTATGCGCGTGTGGGCCGCGCCTCCGTGCCGCCCGAACGGCTGTTGAAGGCCCGCCTGCTGATCGCTCTGTAATCGGTGCGCAGTGAGCGCGCCTTCTGCGAGGAGCTCGAGTACAACCTGCCCTGTCGCTGTTCCTGGACATGGACCTGATGGCGCGCAACTTCGACGCCACGGTCTTCACTAGGAACCGGCAGCGGCTGATGGACCACGACGTGGGCCGGGCCCTGTTCGACGAGGTGGTGTGGGCGGCCGACGGGGAGGGGCTGCTGTCGGACGAGCACTTCAGCGTGGACGGGACCCTGATCGAGGCCGCGGCCAGTCTCAAGAGCTTCCGGCCCAAGGACGAACCGCCGCCGCCCACGGACGACGATCAGGGCAACCCGTCGGTGGACTTCCGGGGGAACGCCGGCGCAACGAGACGCACGCAGCACCACGGATCCCGAGGCGCGCCTGCTGTGCAAGGGCCCGGGCCAGGAAGCAAAGCTGGCGTTTCTGGGCCATGCCCTGATGGAGAACCGCCACGACCTGCTGATCGACTTCACGGTCAGCCAGGCCACCGGCACGGCCGGGCGCCAGGCGGTGCCGACGCTCCTAGATGGGGTGGGCGCGCCTCCATGCGCCGGCTCCTCTACATGGCCACCGTGACCGCCATCTGTCACAACCCTCCCATCCGCGCTTTTTACACGCGTCCATGCGCCAAGGGCAAACCCAGGAAGGTGGCTCTTGTGGTGGCCATGCGCAAGCTGCTTACCGTTCTGAACACAGTGAGCCAGGACCAGGTGCCGTGGCAAACGGAACCCTTGTCAACAGTGATCCCTACTTGACAAACGACACAGTATCTGTGTTGTCTGTCAAGCTATGGAAGGTTTAGATTGCCACTCCTCCTGTGGCAACCAAGGGGTCCCTCGGCGAGCTACTGCGTTCAGGTGCAGGAGGAGTTTGCGCATAACCGCCACCAGGACGACCTTGCCTGTCTTGCCTCGTAGCCGCAGGCGCGCGCGAAGGCGCGCACCCGCAGCGGATGGGCCACCGGCACGGTGATGCCGGTGGCCCTGAGGCGGCTCACCAAGAGCCGTTCATACCCGCCTGTGTGGTCCCCGCACGGGCCATGTGCTGCAGCAAGCGGCGGATGCCCGGGTCGCTGTTTGCGAAGCGGTGCACGGGACCTTCCGCCATAGACACGTCCAACAGGGCCTTTGACACATGGATACCCGTTACCATCATGTTTGGAGCGACAGCGATCGTGAGAGGGGTGCCCTACTGTGTTGCGGTGCCGTGCAGAAGTAGTCTCTGCCGCACCCAGTTGCTGACTACGCAGTCGGTGCGATAGGCACAACCCTGTACACCTGTGCTATAATGGTGTCCTGCAAACAAGAGAGCCCGACGGCAATCGGACTCTCCACCGGACAGGAAATAGCAGTTCCGTGCCCGACACCACCCATCCTACAACAGAGGCCCCGGAGACCGTCCACCGCACGGTGCGCCTGCGCCTGTATCCCGGCGATGCCGCCACCGGTATCCTGCTGACGGCCATTGCCGGGGCCTGCCGCTATGTCTGGAACCACATGCTGGCCGACCAGGAACACCGGTACCGCCTGTGGAAGGCCTACAAGATTGGCCCCAAGCCCGTTCCGACCTTCTTCACCTTGGGCCGGCGGTTTACCCAACTGCGCAATGACCCGGATCACGCCTGGCTGAAGGACTATCCGTTCCACTGCGTGCGCTACAGCCTGAAGTACCTGGCCGATGCCTACAAGCGATACCTCAAGGATCCCCAAACCGAGGGCAAGCCCCGCTTCAAGGCCAGGCACCGCACCGTGCCGGCCTTCACCATCCCCGAGGCCGTCAAGCTGGACGGGGACCGCCTGCGCGTGCCGAAGGTCGGCTGGCTGCGGCTGGCGGGGTCGAACCCGTACGCGGGCTGCCAACCGCTGACGGTCCGCGTGCGCATGGAAGGCACGGAGCAGCACCCCAAGTGGTACGCCTATGTCTGCTACGAAGTGCCCGCGGAGCAAGTCAAGCAGCCCGCACCGGACGGTGCCCTCGGCCTGGACCGCAATGTAGGCCAAGCCACCGACAGCGAGGGCACCGTGTACGCGCTGCCCGACACGGACAAGCTGGATGCCAACATCAAGCGCAAGCAGCGGGAGCTGAGCCGCAAGCAGGGCTGGGGTCCCAAGGACAAGCGACCCAAGTCGAACCGTGGGCGGCGCGTGAACGGGCAGTTGCAGAAGCGGCATCGCAAGCGCAAGCAGAAGCGGGATGACGCGACCCACCAGGCCAGCCGCACACTGGCGGACACGGCCCATACCGTGGTGGTGGAGGATCTGAACACCAAGGGCATGACAGCCAGTGCCAAGGGTACCAAGGAAGAGCCGGGTACCAACGTCAAGGCGAAGGCGGGGCTCAACCGAGCCATCTTGGCTTCCGGTTGGGGGCAGCTTGAGCGGAAGCTCGCGTACAAGGCAGGGCAAGTGGTCAAGGTCGATCCGGCGTACACGTCACAGACCTGCAGCCGGTGCGGCCATGCCGGCAAGGCCAACCGGCCGTCGCAGGCGGTGTTTGCATGTCAAGCCTGCGGGTTCCAAGCAAACGCCGATCACAATGCGGCCATCAACATTTTGGTGCGGGCGGGACTTCCGTCCGTGCCCGTTCCGGCCCGTGGGACAGGGGCTGCTGCACGGGGAGGGGCGATCCCGTGGGGGACCCCAGTGATCCGTGAACCAGGTATGCCGACTGTGTAGTCAGGTATATAAGTCCCAAACCCTATGCCCTCTGCCGGCCGCGCACACAGCAGCAGGACCGCCATGACCAGCGGCAACCAAACTCCGATTCGGCGATGCTCCATCGCCGGCAGGATGAGGAATCTACGTGCCAACAGGGTCATCTCAAGCTACTTCGACTATTCGAACCAAGGCGGTGAGAGGGAATGGCCTCCGGCTATCCCACATTGACATGGTACCCCCACGAACAGATAACAGGCAGATAACAGACCGGCAAAGACGGACCGAACCTCAGTCCCAAACGCGCTAGAAGGGCGAGCACATTCCGACCCGATTGCCTTCGGAATCCAAGATCCAAGCGATGAACCCATGCTCGCCGATGTCGGTTCTGGATTTGACGATTTGCCCGCCATTGGCTTCCACGCGGCCCAGCGGACCCCGCAAATCCCGGCCGGCATCCAGGAAGACAATCACTCCATCCGCGCTCGGCTTCATGCCAAGGCCGCAAATCAGGGCACCGGCCACCCCGCTCTGATCAAAGGGGAAGAATGCCTGCTGGCAGTCGGGATGGTCATGGCGCTGCATGTCGTAGCCGAACACCATCCGGTAGAACGAGACGGCGCGGTCCATGTCCAAGGCCGGCACCTCGAACCAAGTCACAATGTGTTCCATTGTCTTCTTCCTTAGCAAATGGTTGGCACCCCACACAACCGTAACCGTCAGCCCGGCACGTGGACTCCCAACAGATTCCCTTCCGTATCGTAGAACCATGCCAAGTAGGCGACGGAGTCCCCATCGTCCATTCGGGTCTTCGGTTGGCTGATCCGACCTCCCGACTCTTCCACGCGCATCAGGAAACCGTCAATGTCCGCTGACGCTCCGAAGCAGACGCGGCAGCCCTGCTCTCCGGCCGGACCAAATCCTTCCGTCTCCACCAACATACCGCCGGGGCCGGCCGGCGTATCCTCAGGGATGGGAAGAAATGCCACGCGGTAGCCAGGCTGCAGCTCCACAACTTCCAAATCCGTTTCCAAAATAGCTGAGTAGAAGCGGGCGGCCCGGTCGAGATCCTCAACAGGTATCTCGATCCAGTCGAACAAGGCCATGCGGTGCGCAACCCTATCCCATTCTCAGATAATCCAGCATGCCATGCGCCTATTGCCATCTTCATGGAGGTGCATGGCGACCGGTGTATAGCATGCACTCCGGGCGGAGGACTTGCCCGAGGTGGTGCCAATGCACCTCCTCGTACGCGACGACATGGCCCCTGCACCTGCTCGATGTCCCACAGGACTGGCCGGCGCCAACAGATTCATGGTATCCCGACAGGTTGATGGGGTTGGAGTAACAATCCCATCATAGGCGCACATAGTCCCACCACTTCCGCACCATGCAGTCGTCCATGACCGGCACCGCCTGCCATTCGGCACGAGCCTGCCATAGTCTCTCTGGCAACAGCACGATTTCTCGGGGATGCCCGAAGCTCTCCAGCTTTGGATAGGGCAGCGATTCGGGTACAGGGCCTCCGCTCGTGCTACCTGCGATCCTTGGGCGGTCCTGGTTCGCGCGGGGGCAGCGTGCGGTCGGGCCCTCCACCGTTGTCATGATCGTCGTCGGGTGCGACCGACAGCAACAGTGACTGCCACGCGGAAGGCGTCTGCAGCGTGGCCTTGATGCACTGAAGATAGTTCTCCGGTGGACCGTCCCGATGCCAGACAGCCACGATCCGATCCAGGTCTGTCGGAGCCAGCACATCCCTCAGAAACCCGCGCAGCGTCGCAAGGGCGTGGTCCGCCCGTTCCTCCTCCCGGCCGATGGCCATGCCCTCCGTCAGGCCCTCTTGTCGGTTCTCCTGCGCGACGCGAGCCAGTTTGCGTTCTTGTTCGTAGACCGCATCACTCTCCCGATCGCGCCAGCGGCCCTGTTCCGCGTCCCACCACTGGAAGCGCGGCGGCGGCCTGTTCTCCTCCGACCGTCCACGAAACTCCGCATCCTCCTCCCGTGCATCCGGCAGGAAGCGAATGTACGTGTCGAACACTTCGCTCCAGAACTCGGCCGGGGCCGTGGCGGACACATCCGAATCACTCCTGATCCGGTGGTACGTCCCGTCCGGCTGCAACCGGTACAGCAACAGTTCCCGGGGCGAGTTTGCCCGACGCTTGCCGCCCAAGTCGTAGACCAGGTACTCGAAAACCCCCGCGGCCGCGTACAGGTGTCTCTTGTAGTCGAGATCCCGGCCCGCCGAACCCTTGAACAATATCTCCAGCACCAGTTGCGGAACCTGCGCCCCCAAATCGAGGCGCAGGACACCCTTCGGCATGAAGTGTTCCCGCTCCTGCGCCGACATCACCACCTGCACCATCAAGTCCGGGCGCACACCTTTCAGGACGGGACGATGCTCGTCGGCAACGCGATTGGCAAACTCGATGGTGTCGGTGTGGAAACGGACCTCCACCTCATAGTCCGCCTCAAGATCCACTTCGCGGTCCGTGGCGGTGAGCGCGTCGGCGACCGAGTTGGACATGCGCTCCTGGATTTTCGGTGCCCGTTTCTCAGGAGGACTCAAGACCCCGTCCTCATCGTATTCGCACAGGTCAACACACTCGGCACCGTAGTCGGGATCCGTGGTCCAGTCATGATCGTATTCGTGGGCAACCTCGTAGATGAACTCCGAATCGAAATGACCCAGTTCCGCGAGTTCGGCGCGCCAGGCTTTCGGGTGGGCCAGCCGCCACGCGGCCCGTTCCGCACGCGCTTCCCGCGTCATGAACGGTTCGGTATCGGACGGCAGGTCCCGCACACCCCTGTTGGCCGGAGCCTGCGTTCGTTCCCGCACGGCTGTGTTCATCTTCGCCTCCCCTGCTGTACCGAGAGCCCATTCTACCCCGCCCCCAACCGTCCGGGCGCAGGCCCCCGCTCCGTTGATCCACTGGCAGAATGTCAGCCAGGAGAATGCCGCCTGGTACCGGTGGCTGATGTGGCTGCGACACAACAAAGCCCGGGAGCACCTGAGTGTAGAAGCAGGATTCGCGCGATTTGGGCAACGGTTCGAGCTGTGTCGCATCCCATGGTTACATCGATTCTGGTCGATCCGGATTGCTCCAGAATGAAGGTATTACATCAGCAGATCCTCAACCAAAGGACGGAAGTCGGTGAGATTGTTGATCCTCTCCGCAAACTCGGCGAATCCCGCGCCCCACATGAGTCCCAGCGCGGGATTGCGCGTATGCCGGCCATGACCGGATTCCTCCACGTTGCCATGGTCGCTGCCCACCATCACCAGGGTGGCAGACAGATCCAAGCTTGCGGTCAAGCCCTCCAGGAAACTGTCAACGAGGGCGAAGTGGTCCACAGCCTGCCGCAGAGTCCGCCGATGGCCCAATACATCCGTGACCCAGTGCTCATAGAACACGAAGCGCGCACGCTGCGTCAGGTTCCCAACAATGCGGCCGGCCGCGGCGGGTTCATGTACCGGAACATCTCCCAAGGCAGCATGGCGGCGCCAGTCGCGACCGGTAATGGTTCCGCTGATGGCCTGTTCTGCTGTGTATGCTTCAACGCCGTGCAGGGACAGGCCGGCTGCAGTCAGGGCATACGGTATGGCACTCAGCAGACGCCGGCCGGACTGGATGCCGCTGAAAAAGCTTGGGGGATAGGCGTTGGCAGACGCCATGGGCACGCCCGCCCCGACCAGGGTCGAAAACACTGTGCCCCGGTCCAGTACCCGGCGTACCGCGGGATTCGGTTTGGGACCGTAGTGCTCCCCCAATTCGCCCGGCACATTGCCGCCTGTCAGAAGCGCAGCCTGCCCGGTGGCACTCTGAGGTCGGCCCTCCACCTCAAGGCAGGCATCCACCGGAAACGCCGCCGCCCGGTCCGTCACAATCAGGGAATGGTCGGCCGTGGGCCGGACGCCGTCCAACATGGCATCCAGAAACGGCATGTCGGCTTCCGCCAGCGGATTGCCTTTCTCCGGCCCAATGCCCACACCGTCCAGGAACACGAAGACAATGGACTTGGGCCGATTGGCATCTGTGGACATCCTGGTCAACCCGCGGGTCCTGAAGTGATGCTGTTGGGAGCGACAGACACTGTTCCGGTTTCATCGCGTTTGATTCGAACCCGGAAAGGACACAGAGGGTCCCATACCCGGTTCCGGCCCGCCGAAAAGAAGATCTTCGACGCGAACTTAATGCCGGCTCTTGTTTGTGTCGACGGGCAGCCTGCCGATCCCGATCCGTACGGACAGGCAGGCAGCACATGGGCAACCACCCTGTCCGACATATCGTTCTCCCGGAGCAAACGCACCACACTGGGATACCCTTGAGCTCGGGTCCGCCGTTCCAAGTGCACAGGATTGGAGCCCATCGAGCCCCTGGCAGGCGGTACGCGGCTGCAGACTCCCTGTGATCCCTCGGCCCAATCACCCTCTACCGGCCCATCCTCATGGAACTGTGCTTGCTAACAAAGAATGTGCGCGCAACGGTGATGGGAAGGGACAGACGGCGTTTGGACGCATCCCCCTACTCAACTGCCGAGGCTTCCCGCCTACTCCTGCCCCGCGGGAGGGGAGCAGTTCGGGAAGTCATGCACAATGTAGGCATCATACGGGTTTGCAAAGGTGGGAACACAACCGATCAGTGGGTTGTTGCTCAGGTCGAGCCTCTGCAGGCTGGTCAGTTGGTCCAGTCGATCCCAAGGAAAATCGGTCAACCGGTTACCGTTCAAGCCAAGCATCTGCAGGCTGGCAAGCTGGCTCCACTCGGGGGGCACGGGTCCCGTCAGCCGGTTACGGCTCAGGATGAGATGCTGCAGGCTATCCAGTTGGCCCCATTCAGGCGGCAGCGGACCCGTCAGCTGGTTGTCGTACAGGTAGAGTGTATGCACGTTGGCGAGTTGGCTCCATGCGGGCGGTAGCGGACCCGTCAGCCGATTGCCGTGGAGATAGAGCCACAGCAGGCTGTCCAGTTGACCCCATTCAGGCGGCAGCGGACCTGTCAGCTGGTTGCCGGGCGAGCCCGGTGGCGGGTACGTGTGACGAGACAGGTTAAGCATCTGTAGGCTGCCCAGTTGACCCCATTCGGGCGGCAATGTACCTGTCAACTGGTTGTATTCCAGATCGAGCCTCTGCAGGCTGTCGAGTTGGCCCCATTCGGGCGGCAGCGGACCCGTCAGTTGGTTGCGGGACAGGTCGAGTGTATGCAGGCTCGTGAGTTGGCCCCATGCAGGAGGCAGCGAACCCGTCAACCCGTTGCCGTATAGGTCGAGCGTCTGCAGGTTGGCGAGTTGGCCCCATTCGGCAGGCAGGGGACCCGTCAGGCGGTTGAGGTCAAGAAACAATGTCTGCAAGTGGGCAAGTTGACCCCACTCGGGAGGGAGGAGTCCGGATAGTCCGATGTTGTTTAGGTGCAGGTCGCGCAGGTTGGTGAGTTGGCCCCATGCAGGAGGCAGAGGGCCCGTCAGCCAGTTGTCGCGCAGGTCCAGATGCTCCAGATGGACCAAGTGCCCGATGGCGGGAGGCAAGGGCCCCGTCAGCCAGTTGTAGCTCAGGTCCAGGTGTTTCAGGTTGATTGGGTGCCCGATGGCGGGAGGCAGGGAGCCCGTCAGCCAGTTGTCGTTAAGGTCCAGATGTTCCAGGTTGACCAGGCTCCCGATGGAGGGGGGCAGGGGGCCTGTCAACAGGTGCCCTGCCAAGTCCAGGTGACGAAGGCTGTTCAGCTGCCCCAATTGAGGCGGGATCGCACCGGTCAGGTGACCCACTTCCGGCCATACCAAGTGGTCCGGCACGTCCTCCCGGCTCAACCACGTCGATAACCACTCCAGGGCCTGTAGGCTGTCCTTCTCCGTCATGTCCGTCCACTCCAGGGCCTGTAGGTTATCCTTCTCCGTCATGTCCGCCCTCTTCGGAAATGACCGAATCCCAATGCAACGCACCCATCCATAGTCACACTCGATTCGTCGTTTGGCATGGGCTGCGTACCGGCCATTCCGCCACTTGTACGACAGGGGGTGGAAATAGCCCAGGTCCAGCTGTTCCAGCCGGTGGAGCTGTCCCAGTTCCGGCAGGAGGATCCCGTTGAGGGCATAGCCGGGCGCACCCAGTTCCGTCACACGTCCCGCCCCATCCAGAGTCACGAAAGCGCCGGCCCGGTGGGCGGGCACCAACTTCTCGTCCCCCCACGCGTCCACGATGGTCTGTTCGGGAACCTCCCACTGCACGGGGGACGGCTCGGCGGACAGGACGGTCTTGCGGAACCAGTGGCGGTCCAGGATCTCGAGGACGGCGCGGTCGTTGGCGGCCGAGGTCGTGCCCCAGACAGTGTCCAGCACGTAGGCCAGGTATTCCACCCCCTCCACGTGCTCATCGTCCACGTAATGCACGGTCCCGTCGGGCTCCACCCGCAACAGAAAGCGGCGGGGTTCGGGTTGGTCCGGGTCCGGATTGCCGTCGGCAAGCACCGGTGTGCCCACCGCGGTGCGCAGGACGGGATAGGGCGGCCGGAACGGCTCCGGCACCGTGAACAGGGGGACGGCCACCTCCCAGGCCCAGTACTGCACGGGGGAACGGGACGTGGCGAAGGTGGCCGCCACCCGTGCCCCGGCCAGCTGCAGTTCGTAGCGCCCGCCCACATGCTCCACCGGGTTGTCGTAGGTCCCGGACACCGTCAGGGAAGGGGTGGGCGACGGAACCGCAGGTACGAAGGTGGGCGTGGGCGTGGAGGTGGGAGTAACCGGTGGCGCGGTATCCCACACCGTGTGCAACTCGTAGGCCAGGTAGCCCGCGCCCTCCACGCGGCCATCGTCCACGTAGTGCACCGTCCCGTCGGGGTCCACCCGCAGCAGGAAGCGGCGCGGTTCGGGGTGATCCGGGTCCGGTGTGCCGTCGGCGCGCACCGGGACACCCTCCACCGTGCGCAGAATGGGATGCGGCGGCCGGAACGGCTCCGGGATCGTGAACAGGGGCTGCGGCACGGTCTGCCGCGCCCAATGCTCCACGGGGGATCGGGAGGTGGCGAAGGTGGCCGCCACCCGCGTTCCAGCCAGCTGCAGTTCGTAGCGACCGTCCGCGTGCACCGCCGGATGGTCATAGTCCCCGGACGCCGTCAGGGAGGGTGTCGGCGTGGGCGTGAAGGCAGGCGATGGAGTGGCGGTAGGAGTGGAGGCGTGCATCGTCGGTGTCGGGGACGGGCCCTCGGCAACGGCGCGGTCCGGCAAGGGTTCGCCGGGTGTACGGGAAGTGCATCCGGCCAGACACAAGAGCAGGAGCAGGACGGCCAAGCGAACGGCGGGGACGGGCATGGTCGATACAGCGGGGCGGGGTGACGGGCAGGTTCACGATACCCCATCCGACAACCGGCAGGGCAGACCACCCTTGGGAACGCCTTGGGTATGGCCGGGAGGGTCCGGGTGCCGACAGACGGGCGACCATGCTTGGGATCCCGGGATCCCGCGCGGCACCCACACCTTGCGAACTTGGCCGCACAGTCCCGACCGTATCTCGTCCCCCCATACAATCCCTTGACCTGCCTCGGGCCGACCGCGGCCAGGCGATCCCCGAATCCCCTTTTCCGACCGCCTGAGCCTGGAGTCTGCCTGCGTGTGGCGAGGCAGCTCCGACCCTGTACGGTTGCCGCAGTTGCCGGAACGGGCTGTTGGGACACCGTCGCCGGCTCCTGCCCGGCCCATGGTTCATCCCCTGCCTCGGGTATCACGATAAATGTAATCGATGGGGGGACAGGCCGGGAGATCGGTGTAGAGGTTCAGGCGTGGGAAATAAATCCAGGGAATACAACCGGTCAGTTGGTTGTCCGCCAGGCGAATACTCCCCCACTCCGGGTCCATGGTCAGCCGGCTCCACGCAAGGGGCAGGGGTCCCGTCAGTTGGTTGTCCGCCAGGGAGAGATCTTCCAGGTTGGCCAACTGGCCCCATGCGGGAGGCAGGGACCCCGTCAGCTGGTTGTGCGCCAGATAGAGATACCGCAGGCCGGCCAGTTGGCCCCACTCGGGGGGCAGCGGACCCGTCAGCTGGTTGTCGCGCAGATAGAGTGCTTCCAAGCGAGCGAGTTGGCCCCACTCGGGGGGCAGGGAGCCTGTCAACTGGTTGTTGGACAGACTAAGACTTCCCAGGTGGGCGAGTTGGCCCCACTCGGGGGGCAGGGGCCCTGTCAGTTGGTTGTCATACAGGAAGAGCGTCACCAGGCTGGCCAGTTGGCCCCACTCGGGGGGCAGGGAGCCTGTCAGCCGGTTGTCATACAGGTAGAGCGTCCGCAGGCTGGCCAGTTGGCCCCATTCGGGGGGCAGGGAGCCTGTCAGCCGGTTGTCCTCCAGGTAGAGCGTCTCCAGGCTTGTGAGTTGGCCCCACACAGGGGGCAGGGCGGTCAACCGGTTGGAGCGCAAGTCCAGGTACTCGAGGGTGGCTAGGTCCCCAATCTCCGGCGGCAGGGCGTCCGACGTCAACTGGTTGTTGGACAGGTCAAGCCTCCTCAGGCTGGGGAGCCGACCCAGTTCGGGGGGCAGGGCGGTCAACCGGTTGGAGTGCAAGTCCAGGAACTCGAGGGTGGCCAGGTCCCCAATCTCCGGCGGCAGGGCGTCCGACGTCAGCTGGTTGTCGGACAGGTCAAGCCTCCTCAGGCTGGGGAGCCGACCCAGTTCGGGGGGCAGGGCGGTCAACCGGTTGGAGTGCAAGTCCAGGAACTCGAGGGAAGCCAAGCCCTCAATCTCCGGCGGCAGGGCGTCCGACGTCAACTGGTTGTCGGACAGGTCAAGCCTCCTCAGGCTGGGGAGCCGACCCAGTTCGGGGGGCAGGGCGGTCAACCGGTTGGAGTGCAAGTCCAGGAACTCGAGGGTGGCCAGGTCCCCAATCTCCGGCGGCAGGGCGTCCGACGTCAGCTGGTTGTCGGACAGGTCAAGCTGCTGCAGGCTGGGGAGCTGTCCCAGTTCGGGGGGCAGGGGTTCGGCGAAGTCATTGCCGCCCAGATCCAGATGCTTCAGGGAGGCCAAGCGCCCCAGCTCCGGCGGCAGGGGCCCCGACAGCCAGTTGTTGCCCAGGTCCAGGTACTCCAAGGAGACCAGGCGCCCCATGTCCGACGGGAGGGTCCAGGCCAGCAGTTGTCCCTGCAGGTCCAAGTGGCGCAAACGGGCGAGCTGCCCCAGTTGCGGCGGAATCGCGCCCGTCAATGCCTCGGGTCCCCACCCAAAGTCTCTGTGCTTGGCATCGCGTTCGGAGGTGTAGCCCAGGTCCAGATGTTCCAGGTGGTGCAGTTGTCCAAGCTCCGGCAGCAGGGGAGCGTGGAAATTGTAGACAGGGGCACCCACCAGAATCTTGGGCTCGTTGGTGGGCGCACCCAGCGCCGTCACGCGCCCGTCGGCATCGAACGTCACGAACGCACCCACACGCGCAGCCGGGAATGTTTCCCCCCTGTGTTGGCTGTTCTCGGGAACCTCGAACTGCACGGGAGGCGGGTCCGCAGACAGGAGGATCCTGCGGAACCAGTGGCGATCCAGGATCTCCAGCACGGCGCGGTCGTTGGCGGCCGGCGTCGTGCCCCAGGTCGTGTGCAGGCTGTAGGCCAGGAAGCGACCGGCGTGTTCGGGAGCGGCGGCGCAGCGTGACGGGGGTGGCGGTGCCGCAGCACCCGCGGGGGCACGCAGGGTCCCGATGGCAATGCCCGTGGGCGGACGCAAGCCCCCGGCGGGAACACCCCCATCCGTCAACCCCACCAGGTTCAGGCAGTAGGCCTGCCGGTCTTCGCCCTCCGCCTGGGCATCGTCCATGTAGTGCACGGTCCCGTCGGGATCCACCCGCAGCAGGAAGCGGCGGGGTGCGGGGTGGTCCGGGTCCGGGCTGCCATCGAGGCGTACCGGGATGCCTTCCGCGGTACGCAGGACGGGATACGGAGGCCGGAACGGCTCCGGGACCGTGAACAGGGGGGCGGACACCTCCCGCGCCCAGTACGGCACGGGGGAGCGGGAGGTAAGGAAGATGGCTGCGACCCGCGCCCCGGCCAGCTGCAGTTCGTAGCGCCCGTCCGCGTGCTCCACCGGGTTGTCGTAGGTCCCGGATACCGTCAGGGAAGGGGCGGGAGACGGAACCGCAGGTACGAAGGTGGGCGTGGGTGTGAAGGTGGGGATGGGCGTGGGTGTGAAGGTGGGAGCCGCCGGTGGCGGTGGCGCGGTGTCCCACACCGTGTGTAGTTCGTAGGCCAAGTAGCCTGCACCCTTCACTCTGGCATCGTCCACATAGTGCACCCCACCGTCGGGATCCACCCGCAGCAGGAAGCGGCGAGATTCGGGGTGGTCCGGATCCGAACTGCCGTCGGCCAGCACCGGATGGCCCTCCACCGTGCGCAGGACGGGATGCGGCGGCCGGAACGGCTCCGGGATCGTGAACAGGGGCTGCGGCACGGTCCGCCGCGCCCAGTGTTCCACGGGGGAACGGGACGTGGAGAAAGTGGCCGTGACCCGCGGCCCGGACAGCTGCAGGGCGTAGCGGCCGTCCGCATGCTCCACCCGGTTGTCGTAGGTCCCGGACACCGTCAGGGAAGGGATAGGCGACGGCGTGGCGGTAGGCGATGGCGTGGCGGTAGGAGTGGAGGCGGGTACCGTCGGTGCCGGGGACGGGCCCTCGGCAGCGGCGCGGTCCGGCAAGGGTCCGCCGGGTGTACGGGAAGTGCATCCGGCCAGACACAGGAGCAGGAGCAGAACGGCCAAGCGAACGGCGGGGACGGGCATGGTCGATACAGCGGGGCGGGGTGAGGGTCAGGTTCACGATACCCCATCCGGCAACCGGCAGGGATAGACCACCCTTGGGATCGCCTTGGGTATGGCCGGGAGGGTCCGCCGGCAGACGGGCGACCGTTCCCGTTGGGGGGACCACGGCAAGGAGACCCCACATGACCGTTGTCAGCACTCGTCACGGCTTGAGTGTTTACACCGGGGCCGATGATGACACGGGGCCGACACCGCCGGTCGGTTCCGACCACCGGCATGAAGGGCCAAGGCCGAAACCAGGAGAAATACTCAATCTAAGGTGGGCGACCGGTGGCCAAGGGCCATCGGATCGGAGTGTCCGCCACCACCGCGTCCCATCTACCGTGCACCTCAAGGCTTTCGGGCCGGATGGCACAGTGACCGACGAAAACGAACCATGCCGGGGTGGTAACACCCACCACATGCAGGACACAGATGTGGCCTCTTGCATTCTTGGCTACCTGAACTTCGCCTGCTTCCTGCCGAGCGACATCCCCAGGCACTGATGATCAAGACCAGCACCGTCAAGCAGCGCCTCGCCGACCTGCACGCCACCTTGGACCGCCTGGAACACGGGTGGAACCAGACCAGACGGATGCCCAAGGGCGACGCGCCCGACCGGTCCGACTGCTGGAAACCTGGGGGCCACCCGCCGGCTACGCCCGATCGCCAACCGAGATCGAACAGGGATGAACAGCTACTCCATGGGCTGCCACCCTGTCTGGCATTTTGGTCTCCCGGGCCGAACTCATCCTGATCGAACATCCCCGAGTTCGGAGCCGTCATTCCGGATACACAGGATCAAGGCTTGGCGATCGTTTGGCAGGCGGTGCGTTGCTACGGATCCTCCGTGCCCCTGACACTGTCACCATGATCGGCCCACCCGCATTGGGACAAGCTTGCCAATAGAGCATCCACGCCCAGCGACTGGAGGCGGCGTGCGCGACTACGTCACCAACCTGCTTGTGACCACCGGTGCCGCCTGCGCAGGGGCCACACCGCCAGAAACGGGGCGCCGCAGGGCCGCCCCGCCTTGAATTTTCTGACGCTTATGCAGCCGTATGTCAATTCGACGATTGCGCAAGATAGTGGCCCGCACCCCCCAACTGGAGCCGATCATGGCCCTGTGACGACTTGGTCAACGCCCTGGCAGTTCGGGAGGTCATGCGCAATGTAGGAATGATACGGGTTTGCAAACGTGGGAACACAACCGGTCAGTTGGTTGTCGCGCAGGTTGAGCCGCTCCAGCCACTGCAGGCTGGCGAGTTGGACCCACTCGAGGGGTAGGGGACCTGTCAACTGGTTGCCGTGCAGGTCGAGCCACTGCAGACTGGCAAGTTGGCCCCACTCTGGGGGCAGGAGCCCCGTTAGTTGGTTTTGGGCCAGGTAGAGCCCATCCAGGCTGTCGAGTTGGCCCCACTGTGGGGGTAGGAATCCCGTCAACTGGTTGCCACTCAGGTGGAGATACTCCAGGCTTGTGAGTTGGCTCCACTCAGGGGGCAGGGACCCCGTCAACCGGTTGCTGTACAAGGTGAGCCCCTGCAGGCTGTCGAGTTGGCCCCACTCGGGGGGTAGGGGGCCCGTCAACTGGTTGCCACCCAGGTGGAGATACTCCAGGCTTGTGAGTTGGCTCCACTCAGGGGGCAGGGACCCCGTCAACTGGTTGCCAAACAGGTGGAGATACTCCAGGCTTGTGAGTTGGCCCCACTCAGGGAGTAGGGATCCCGTCAACTGGTTGTAGGAAAGGTCGAGCCACAGCAGGCTTGTGAGTTGGTTCCACTCGGGAGGCAGGGCGGTTAACTGGTTGTAGCCCAAATCCAGCCGTTCCAAACTCGCAAGTTGGCCCAGTTCGGGGGGCAAATCGGTCAACCGGTTGCCGCGCAAGTCCAAGTACTTGAGGGACCCCTGGCGTCCCAGTTCCGGTGGCAGGGCGGTTAACTGGTTGTAGCTCAAGTCCAGGGAATCGAGGGAGGCCAGGTCTCCCAGTTCTGACGGAAGGGAGTCCGACGACAGCTGGTTGTGGGACAGGTCAAGCCTCTGCAGGCGGGTGAGTCGGCCCAGTGCGGGGGGTACCGCGGTCAATCGGTTGTAGCTCAAGTCCAGGGAATCGAGGGAGGCCAGGTCTCCCAGTTCCGACGGAAGGGAGTCCGACGACAGCTGGTTGTGGGACAGGTCAAGCCTCTGCAGGTGGGGAAGCTGTCCGAGTTCGGGGGACAGCAGTTCGGTGAAGTCGTTGCCGCCCAGATCCAGATGTTTCAAAGAGGCCAGGCCACCAATCTCGGGCGGCAGGGGGCCCGACAGCCAGTTGTTGCCCAGGTCCAGGTACTCCAGGGTGATCAAGCGCCCCATATCCGACGGGAGGATTCCGGCCAGCCGTTGTCCCTGCAGGTCCAGGTGACGCAGACGAGGGAGCTGCCACAGTTGCGGCGGGATCGCACCCGTCAGTGCTACCGGTCCCCGCAGGGAGCCTCTCTGCTTGGCGTCGCTTGCGAAACGCCCCTGGTAGCCCAGGTCCAGATATTCCAGATGGTGCAGTTCCCCCAGTTCCGGCAGCAGAGGGCCGTTGAAGGTGTATATGGGAGCACCTCCAAGCACCCGAACAGCATCCGAAGGCGCACCCAGCGCCGTCACGCGTCCGTCCGCATCGAATCTCACGAAGGCACCCACCATGGCAGCCGGTATCGTGCCCATTTTGATAATCCCAAAGGCGGGAACCTCGAACTGCACCGGGGGCGGCTCGGCGGACAGGAGGGTCTCACCGAACCAGTGGCGGTCCAGGATCTCGAGGACGGCGCGGTCGTTGGCGGCCGGCGTCGTGCCCCAGACAGTATCCATTGCATAGGCCAAGTACCCCACCCCCTCCACGTGCTCATCGTCCACGTAGTGCACGGCTCCGTCGGGCTCCACCCGCAGCAGGAAGCGGCGGGGCTCGGGGTGGTCCGGGTCCGGCGTACCGTCGGCCAGCACCGGATGACCCTCCACCGTACGCAGAATTGAATACGGCGGCCGGAAGCCCTCCGGGACGGTGAACAGGGGTTGCGGCACCTCCCGGGCCGCGTACTGCACGGGGGAATGGGCGGTGGCGAAGCGGGCCGCGACCCGCGTCCCGGCCAGTTGCAGGGCGTAGCTACCATCAGCATGCACCGCCAGGTTGGCGTAGGTCCCGGATCGCGTCAGGGAGGGGGTCGGTGAAGGAACCGGTGTAGGGATGAAAGTGGGTGAAGGAACCGGTGTGGGGGTGAAAGTGGGTGAAGGAACCGGTGTGGGGGTGAAAGTGGGTGAAGGAACCGGTGTGGGGGTGAAGGTGGGCACCGTCGGCACCGGGGACGGGGACTCGGTACCGGCGCGGTCCGGCCATGGTCCGCCGGATGTGCGGGGGGTGCAGCCCGACAGGCACAAGAGCAGCAGCAGGCTTGCCAGTGCCCGTCGGCCCGTCCGATGCCATGGGGCGCTTGGGGGTGCGGAGAATGGTGCGGGGACAGACATGGTGCCGCGGCCGACGGGCAGAGGACCGCCGCCGACCCCGAATTGTACCCGGTAGGCACCGCCCGGACGGTGGGTACGCGGCGGGTACGCGGCCGGTATAGACAGGGACCCGGATCGAGTCCAGACTGGGGACCGTTCCCGTTTGGGGAACCGCATTCAGGTTCGGACAGTACTGTCCGGACCACGACAAGGAGATCCACCATGTCCATCGAAATTACCGGTACCAACCACGGTCTGAGTGTTTACACCGAGGCCGATGGAACCACTGGAGCCGACACCGCCGACAACCGACGGTTGCTGCGGCCCGTTCCGCAGGAAGGCGGCATCATTATCAACAACACCTTCAACGATGCGACCTCAGGGGATTATTACAGAGGCGCTGCCGGGCACAATGGAATTGACTTTGAATGTGTGGTCGGCACCGAAGTCGAAGCCATGTACGGGGGCGTGGTAATAGAGATTAAGCGTGATTGGAAGGTCGGACCCGAGGAGGGTTATGGCAACTACGTCAAAATCCTCTCCTGCACGAATCCCGCGTCGCAGTCCGGATTTTCGCACGTGTATGCCCATCTGGAGGGAGGCACCAACATTGTCGTCACCGAAGGAGATACGGTGCGGAAAGGGGACAAGCTGGGTACTTCCGGCGAATCGGGCACATACAAGAACAGGACACCGACGAAAGACAATCCCAGTACAACTACCGAACCCCGACCCCATCTGCATGTGCATCTCAGGCCCTTCGATTCCGAGGGTCGGGTTCCTCCCTCCAGGGAGAACCGCTTCCTTATTAACGACGTAGGGGTGCAGGATCCCGTGACCCGCCTCGCGGACCGAATCGATGGCTGCATGAACTTCGCCTGCTTCCTGCCACCCGACGCGCAGGACGCGGTGAACAACCACACCCACGTGCCGGCACCGATTGCATCCGGTACGGAAACGTTGCTGAGTCCGCGGGACGCCTACGCCAATATTCCGGTACATGGGGACAACAACGGCGAACGGGGCTCCGCCACCGGGCGCATAATCCACGGCAAGTACCTGGCCTGCTACGCGGTCCTGGGCAAGACGCAAGTCGGCAACACCACCTGGTACCGGATCCAGTATGAAGCCGGGACGGCTACCGACCCTGGCATCCGTTGGGTGTCCAGCCAAGGCACGGTCAAAGGCTACACGGTGACCTGGGTGCAGGTGGAGGGGGCCCCGGCCACGCCGACGGGGGTCCAGGTCCTCCCGCAGTTCGCGACGGCCCCAACCAGTGTCCCCATCCGCAAGTTTCCTTCCATCCCGGAGGAACGGCCAGACAGCAATGTCCTGAACCAGCCCTTGACCGCCCACCGGTGCCATGCGGTTACCGGCACGTACCGGGACCCGAGCCCGAGCCTGAGGGTGCCGGACGCGGAGCGCTACTGGTGGCTGATTCGATACGGCAAGAACGAGGATGGCGCACCCCTGACCGGCTGGGTACGGGACAATGACGTCTGGACATACGGGGTCACGGCCGGGGTAACGATCTACACGGGTCCGGCCGACAACCCATACCGTCAGGTCCCGGACATTCGGACCTTGGACCGTCCCCCCGGTCAGCCAGTGCCCACCATCGGGACGCCGCGGATCCTGAGCGCCACGTCCACCGGGACCTCGGTGACCCTGACTTGGAGTGCCGCGCCGGTGGACTGGGATTTGCCGGGCGGCGGTGTGTATCACGTTTCGGGCTACCTGATCCAGTGGTCGCAGAATCCGGACGCGCTGAAGGACGGGGCCGGGGTCTACCTGCCGGTGCATGCGCGGAAGACCGCAGGCGCGGCGACGACCGAGACCTGGACTCCCAACGTCAAGAAAGGCACGATGATCCATGTGAAGGTGGCGGCCTACGTGGGCCAGTTCACGGGACCGGCCGCGGCGGAGCCGATGGGGGTGGTCGTGGGCACGGGCTCCCTGGCGGACCATACCTTTGCCACGGCCGACCGCGAGGATGAACCGATCCGGGCGGTGGACGATGCCACGTCACCGATTTGCGACCGTCTGTCCAGCGGCATCTGGCGCCGCATTCACGCGGTCCTGCCGGACTGGCTGCAGGTGCCCTGCAGGGAAGACGATACCGCAGAGGCTCAGGTCTCCGGGACGCAGTCCGCATCGCCGACGGCCGCGCAGGACCTGGGCTGGGTGCAGCGTTCGCAGGTGCTGGTTGAGGGGCACCCCCTGCCGGCGACCTCGCAGACGGTGGTACGCGTCCAGTACCTGCGTCTGCGCTCGTGGGTCACAGGCCTGCACCTGCGCACGGGCCCGTCGACCGCCTTTCCCGCCTACCGCCTGCTCACGGACACCAACGCGTGGTACGAGGTAACGGGCAAAACGGCCACCGCCCCCGTCTGGTACCGCCTTCGCTACAGCAACGCCTTCCAGGGCTGGGTGCATGGCGACTACGTGGAACTGTCGGAGCGGACGACGGTCACACCCATCCCCGTATCGACGCCCCCGCCCATGCCGGCCGAGACCGGCCCCGCGGACGAGACGGGTACGGGCACCGGCACCACCACGGGCGCGGCCGCCGGCGACTTCCGCAACCTGGTCACCAACCCCGACGGGCGCTGGAGTGTCGGCAAGAGCGGCACCACCGTCACCGCCAACTTCAGCAGCCCCCGCTCCCCCGTCCAGTACCATGCGCGCCAGAACCCCCAGCCCCAGTTCGTGCTGCCCGAAGGCTTCCGCCCCACCGCCACCGTCACCCACACCGTCACCGGCAGCCAGGTCGACGAGAACCGCAAACCCGTGCCCCACGCCCCCGCCGTCGCCTTCGACCTGACCATCGGCACCAACGGCGAGATGCGCTATGTCAACAACTCCAAGGTCGACCACCTGGGCTACGTCAACTACAACGTGACCGGCCTCGTCTGGCAGTCCCGCGAGGCCCTGACCGTGCCCAACGCCCCGTCCCGCCCCGGCAACATCAAGGCCACCGGCGTCTACCTCAACCAACAGGTCAACCGGGGCAGCTCCTGGAAACTGCAACGCCGCGGCAACGCCGTCTCCGGCTCCTTCGGCTGCACCCGCTCCCCCGTCGACTACTATGCCAACGGCAGCACCCGCGAAGCCCAGCTGCTGCTGCCCGCGGCCTACCGGCCCCGGGCCAACGCCCGCTTCCGGGTCAAGGGCGCCGTGCGCGTCAACGAGGACGGCTCCGACAGCACCGACACGCGCAAGGTCGACTTCTGGCTGACCGTCCAGCCCAACGGCCAGATGTGGTACGACGCCGACACCAACCTGCGGGCCCTGGGCGTGGGCTACCTGCGCTACACCGTTAACGTGAGCTGGACCGCAGCCCCGCGCATCACGGTGCCCGGGGTCCCGCGCGAGCTGGAGGCCGAGGACATCGAGGCCACCGCGCTGGAGCTGTACTGGCGCAGTCCGGCGGAGAACGGCGGCGCCGCCATTGACGGCTACCGCATCCAGGTCTGGGATGCGGACGACGAAGAGTGGGACACCGAGGAGTCGGACACCAACTCGACGCGCACGCGCTACGATGTGGAGGATCTGGACCCCTACACCACCTACCGCTTCCGGGTGGCCGCCCACAACCGCGCCGGCTGGGGCGCCTTCGGGCCGGCCATCACCGCCACCACGCGGCGCAAGGCGCCGGGCGCACCCGCCGGCCTCTCCGCCACGGCCGCGCACGATGCCGTGACCCTGACCTGGGGCACGGCCACGGGCACCGTGACCGGCTACCGGATTGAGCGACGGACCGGGAGCCGCACTTGGGACACCCTGGTCGCAGACACGGGCACGACGGCACGCGCCTTCGTGGACCGCACCGTGAGCCCGGCCACGACCTACCGCTACCGGGTGGCCGCCCACAACCGCGGCGCGGCGGGCGCCTGGTCGCAGGAGCGCAGCATCACCACGGCCGCGGCTCCCACCATCCCGGGGCAGATCACGGGCCTGGCGGTCGCACCGGGCACCGGCAGCCGCCTGCAACTGAGCTGGACGGCCCCGACGGACACCGGCGGCGGCATCACCGGCCATCGCATCGAGCGTTCCCCCGACACCACTCCCCGCACCTGGACCGTGATCCGGGAGGACACCGGCTCCGACACCGCCCGTTGGGACGACAACGACGTGGCCGCGGACACGACCTACCGCTATCGGGTCAGTGCCCGCAACAGTGCCGGTATCGGCACTCCCTCCGCGGAGGCCGAGGGCCGTTCCCGACCGCAACTGCGGCTGGGAGGAAGTCTGCCCTATCCCCTGACGGCCCACGCCTCGCCCTGGGCCGATGCGCCCGTCACCGCCACCTTCGCCGCCTACCTGCCCGGACGCGTCTACGATCTGGTGGGCCGCGTGCCGGGCGCAGACGGCTGGTGGCGCGTTCTGCTCTTCGACCGGGATGCGCAGGGGACCTTCTGGCTGCCGGCCGCAGTCGGGACATCCCTGGGAACCACCACCGCCCTGCCGCAGCCCCCCGCCGCACCGACGAGTTTCACGGCCAGCCTGGCCGGTGGCGCCGTGACCCTGGGCTGGACGGCTACCGCCTCGGGGGTCACCGCGACCGGCTACCGCCTCTGGCGGCAGGAGGACAACGGGGCCTGGACGCATCTGGGACAGGACTTGGACGCCACCACCCTCACTGCCACGGACCGTGCCGTGCGGAACGGCCACGTCTACCGCTACCGGCTGCAGGCGCAGTCGGACAGGGGGCTCGGCCTGCCCACGGCGACCGTGGCCCTGGCCGTCATGGCCACCCCGGCCGCCCCGGCCGCAGTCACCGGCCTGCAGGCCACGGCCACGACCGCCGCGCTGCAGCTGGCCTGGACCCGCGCCGCCACCGGCGGCCTGCCCGCAGGCTACCGGGTGGCGTGGCGACCGGCGGGCGGCACCGGGGACTTCGCCACCACAACGGTCACGGGCCCCGCCCATGCCCTGGACAACCTGATATCGGGGACGGCCTACACCATCCGCGTCACGGCCTTCAACCAGGAGGGCGACGCGCCGCCGACCTCCCACACCGCCACCACGCGGCAAGTGACGCCGGGGGTGCCCGCGGCGGTGGCCGTGACCCTCTCGGGCCAGAACGCCACCGTCATCTGGGAAGCTGCCGTCACCGGCGGCCCACCCGACACCTACCATCTGCAGACCAAAACCCAAGCCGCCACCGACTGGCCGCACACCGTCACCACCGTGACCGGCACCACCCACACCCTGACCGGCCTGGCCGTCGCCACCGCCTACGACCTGCGCCTGCGCGCCGCCAACACGGCCGGGGTCTCGGACTGGGTCACCGCCACCTTCACCACCGCGGCCGCACCGCAGGTGCCGGACGCCCCCACGGGGCTGACCGCGGCGCCCGGGGCGGACAGCCGCATGCAGCTGACCTGGACCGCCCCCGCCACGGGCAGTGCCGCCACGGGCTACCGCATCGAGCGCTCCACCGACATGGATCCCCGCGTCTGGACGGAAGTGGTGGCCGACACCAACAGCACCGCCACCACCTGGCACGACCGCGGCCTGGCCGCCGCCACCACCTACCACTACCGGGTGACGGCCCGCAACGCCGCCGGGCCGGGCACGCCCTCGGCGGAAGCCCGCGCCCGCACCCGTCTGCAGGCGGCGCTGGCGGCCACGGCCGCCTATCCCCTGACGGCTCGCCGGTGGCCGGAGACGGGCGCGCCCGTCTCCCACACCTGGGCCGCGCATGACACGGCGGTGCAACTGGACGTGGCGGGACAGGGCCCCGGGGGCGGCGGCTGGTACCGCGTGCTGCGCTTCGGCCAGCGCGCCGACGGCCCCTACTGGCTGCCGGCCGGCGCGGTGACGATCACCGGTGCCACCGGCGACCTGCCGCAGGCACCCGGCACGCCCGGGAACCCGACGGCCACCGCCGGCACCAACACCGTCACCCTCGCTTGGGAGGCCCCCGCGACCGGCGGGACCGTCACCGGCTACCGCCTCTGGCGCCAGGCCGGCGCGGCCGCCTGGACCGTCCTGACGGACACCCTGGCCGCCGATACCCGCACCCACGCCGACACCGGGCTGGCCGCCGACACCGCCTACCGCTACCGCCTGCAGGCGCGGTCCGCCGCCGGCCACGGCCCCCGCACCGCCGTCCTCGTGCCCGCCGCGGCCGGACCGGCGCCGGCGCCGCCCGTCCTCACCGTCTATACCCAGTCCGGGCGCGTCACCCTGATCGTGCGGGGTGCCGACGGTACCGTGCAGCAGGCCCTGGACTGGTCCGGACCCATCAGCGGCACTGCCACCCTGACCGGCCGCAGCGGCTACCACCGCCTGGTCGTCCCCGCCGGCCGCACCCTCACCGTGCGCGCCCGCAGCCGCGATGCCGCCGGCCGCTGGTCCCCCTGGGTCGTCCGCACCCTCGCCACCCGCTGACATCCCCGCCGGCACTCCCCGCACCCGCGCCGGCTACGGCCCGCGGGCGCGGGGGTGCCCGGCTTCAAGGTGCCCCCGCGGGGTTCCGCAAGGGCAGGGCAGGAACCGACAGGGCGGACCAGGAGCGCGGCCGGGTCCGGCCCGGCCGCGCTCGAGCCTCAAGGCCACCACCACGGCCGGCCTCAACCTGTACGCCGGATCCGGCGCCGCCACCCGCCGCCACCCGCCGCGACATCCCGGGCCGGGATGTCTTCGCCTTGTTGGCAGGAAAGTCGGCTTCCACGGTCCCTCCCTCCTGCCGCTACCGGATGCGGACCAGGGTCCGCATATGCGGCCGGGGTATCCACACGCCGGCCATGTCCGTCGGTTGCACCCCTCCATGTCCGGCTCCGCGGTGGGGAAGGTGGCGGCCGCAGGGAAACCTTCCCTGGAGATCCTGCCGGGCGTGTGGTCCCAACCTTGCATTGTGGCGCCGGCGGGTCGGACACAACGGAAGTGGCGGGGGCCCATGCAGTCCACCCCGGGACGGCTCCGATGGGGAGCGCATGCAACCAGGCAGGGGCCCCTTCATCCTTGCCGGCCTCAAACCAACATCAACGAAACTGAAACTGTGTCGATCGATATCGGCAGGCTGCGAGTCGCCTGCAGCGACACTGTGATGTGTAATCTCTAAATCCCAATCCCCATACCTTCCACCCCTTCCGGCGGACTACCCGCATCCAGCCCAGCATGACTGATCACTCATTTGCCAGCCGAACCGCACTGGTACACGATTGGCTCAACCAGATGGGCGGCGCCGAAAATGTCCTGGGGGTGTTGCATGGCATGTTCCCGTCGGCGCCAATCTACACCAGCCTTTACGTTCCGGAACGCATGCCGGACGCGATGCGCAGCTGGGACATCCGCACCTCATGGCTGAATCGTATTCCCGGACGTGATCGCCGCGCCCGTTATCTCCTGCCCTTGTATCCAAGAGCTTTTCGAAGCATGAACCTGGTCGGCCATGACTTGGTCATCAGCATCAAGAGCGCCTTTTGCCTCGGGGTACGCACGGCCGCCGACAGAAGCAAGGCACGACACGTCTGCTACTGCCTTACGCCGACCCGGTTCCTGTGGCACTTCGACCAGTACATGGAACGCGAGCAGGTCTCGGGACCAGCCAGACTGGCCACGCGGATGCTGCTGGAACACCTGCGACGGTGGGAACTTGATGCAGCAAGCCGAGTGGACGACTTCATAGCCATCAGCACGGCCGTGCAGGAGCGGATCCGCGACATCTACGGACGTTCCAGCACGATCATCCATCCCCCTGTTGACACCGGAGCCTTCCGGCCCGAGGCGTTCGCTCCCAGGGAAGACTTCTACCTCGTCGTGTCGCGCCTGATTCCCTACAAGCGAATTGACCTCGCCGTGTCCGCCTTCAACCACATGCCGGACCGCAACCTGATAATTGTCGGGGAGGGTCGGGACGCCGCCGCACTCCAGGCCATGGCCGGTTCCAATATCCGCTTCACCAACCACCTTCCGCGGCGCCAGGTCGTCGACCTGATGCAGCGGTGCCGGGGCTTCATCTTCCCCGGCGAGGAGGATTTCGGCATTACCCCGGTGGAAGCCATGAGCGCCGGCAGCCCGGTCGTGGCCCTGCGGGCCGGAGGCGCCCTGGATACGGTTGCGGACCGGCAAACCGGAATCTTCTTCGACCATTCCGAACCGGCAGCCCTCTGCGAAGCTGTCGAGGCAGCCGACACCACCAACTGGGACCCCGAGGTCCTGTATCGACAGGCCGATCAATTCAGCACCGAGTTGTTCAGGGAACGCTTTCGGCGTTTTCTGGCCACTGCGTAGCTGAAGTCCCTCACCGTGGCGGCAAAATCAGGTGCACCTCGTTCGTCCGAACGTAGCCCCAATGGTGCTGCCGCGCCGGATCAAATCGTCTCGGCTGGACAGCACATCGTCCATCCGGTTGGCTCGCAGCGGCTTGATGGTCTGGCCCAATACTGCCAACTGTGGGCTTCGCCTCCAAGGTCGGACGCATGCTTTGGCTCATCATGGTGCCGCCTCCACGCAAACCAGGAGCCGAATCAGAAGGGGTCGGACGGTCTGCGCTTTTGCAACCCCCGACCAGTGCTGCCGACATCACCCATCCGGTTACCGGAAACGACACTAGATCCGTGCCCACGATCCTGGCCTCCGGTGCCAGCAAGGCCAATCCGGCAGAGGATGTTGAAGGTTTATCCGGTGCGGGGCCGGCGGTGAGAATCGTGGTGGCTGCGGTGGGCCACCGTCGTAGAACAACCCAGTTGCGCCCGCGAACTCGTCTGGAGCGCCACCGCTATCCCCCTGCGCCAGGCAGAAGCACACCAGCGCTGCATACGCGTGCGCAGTGCCCGCCTGCAGACAGTCCCGGAACCTCAGGACATCCTCAAATCCGAATGTTGGTGGTCGCTTCAGACCACGCATCCAGGGATGCATTGCCCCACCAACCGACTTCCTGCTCCCCCGCCCGACACACAGCCTCGGGGCTAGTTCAACTCGTCGGGCCGGAGATTGCGCTGAGTGGTGCGGGCGTGGACATGAAGGGGTCTCCTCTTGGGGTTTGCTGGAGCCTGATGGGCTTCCATCGGTCCCGTCGGGCGGGATTGGCCCCAGTCTGCGCCTGAAAAGGGGCCCTGTCTATACTGGCCGCGTACCCGCGGTGTACCCGTCACGTACCCTTGGCTCGGGCCCAATCAACCGCTACCATAGAACCCCGACTCCATTGACGCCCAGAAACTTGCCTCATGTGGGTATGTACTCGCTGCTCTCTGCGCCCAGTCTGTCTCAGCATCCTGCTACTGTTGCTACTCGTGCTGTTGACGTTTACACCGAAAGCGCAGGCCGCTTCAGCGGCAGAGGCAACGGTGCCGGACTGCGCCCAGACAGGACTCGGTTCCCAACCGGTGGCGGTCCAGCTGACGCGCACGGAAGAGCTGGTGCAGGCGATCCTGCACTCCACACCAAGTGACTTGCCGGCCGCAGGCTGCATGGTCTCCCTGCAGTTCCAAGTCCCCGAGGATGCCCAGCCACCCCAGGCCGTGTGGCGCGATGTGGAGGGCCGGGCCGTGCGTAGAGACGGCACCCCGGATCCGGCCCATCCGGACCCCCTGCCGCTGCGGCTGTGGATCCGGCCCGACGGGAATCTGGAATACGAGGTACGGGATACCGAGACGCATGCGACGCACGCGGCCTTGAACCTAGAGGTGGCCTGGGGCACGACCGCCGCGGCCAACGACCTGGCCGTGCTGGACATTCTCACTTCGAGGCTGGAGTTGGAGCTTTCCCCACAGGAACTGGGGGCGCGATTGGACGGGAGCGGACGCGTGACGGAGTTGGTTTGGTATGCCAACCATCCGTATGAGACGTATGAGGATTGGACCGGAGGAGTCGTCATGACATTTCCCATGTCGGGCATTCATCCACCAGGAGTGCGCGTGACCTGGCAACTGCCATCGGAGCTGGGCCAACTGACCGCACTGTCCCGGCTGGCATTGGGAGGGCCTTTGTTGACCGGCGCCATTCCGCCGGAACTGGGGCAGTTGACGAACTTGGAAGAGTTGACCTTGGCCGGCAGCCGGCTCACCGGTGCCGTCCCCCCAGAACTGGGGCAACTGGTCCAGCTATGGAAGTTGGAACTGCACGACAACCGGTTGACCGCCCTGCCCCCGGAAATAGGGCGAATGTCTCGATTGTCTTATCTGAGCCTGGCCGGCAACCGGCTGACTTCATTGCCCCCGGAACTGGGACTGCTTGCCCAGTTGAGTGAACTGGGCCTGGCCGGCAACCGGCTGACAGCCCTGCCCCCGGAACTGGGACTGCTTGCCCAGTTGAGTGTGCTGGGCCTGGCTGGCAACCGGCTGACAGCCCTGCCCCCGGAACTGAGCCGGCTCTCCAGGCTTGGGTTTCTGGACGTGCAGGACAACCAACTCACCGCTCTGCCGTCACTGGCGGGACTCCAAACCCTTGATTACCTGGACCTGAGCGGCAACCTGTTCACGACCTTGTCGTCCGAATGGCTGCAGCCCCGCTGGCAGACCGTCTTCCATGCCGAAACTTCCGACCAAATATTTTCGAGGGTGCTGATGCCCATCCTGCAAGGAACGGCCCGGTTGCGCTCGCCGGGGTCTCCCCTGACCATGCTGGATCTGTCGGGCAACCAGTTGACAAGCCTGCCTCCCGAAATCGGCCGGCTCCGGCTGGACCTCCTGGATCTGTCCGACAACCGGTTGACCACGCTGCCCGCTGAACTGGGCCATCTCCGTCCCGCGATTCGTATTGGTCACTTTTTTATACCCAGTTACAAGACCTTGGCACTCGACCTGTCGGGCAATCAACTGACGGGTCTCCTCCCCCAGTTGGGCCGGATGTCACACCTGGTCCAGCTGGACCTGAGCAACAACCAGTTCACTTCCCTGCCCGATGCCCTATTTCGGTTGGACCGGTTGCACACGCTCAACCTGTCGGGCAACCAACTGGGAACCGTGCCGCCCGAGATCGGGGACTTGACCACTCTGGAGACCCTGGGCTTGGGCGACAATCAACTGACGGACCTGCCCCCGGAACTGGGCCAACTCCCACAACTGGTCTCGCTGGACCTGTCCGGCAACCGGTTGACCGCCCTGCCCCCGGAGCTGGCACAGGCAGCCAACCTGAGCCATTTAAACCTGTCCGACAACCAGTTGACGGTCATCCCGGCAGGACTGGTCCAACTCTCCCAACTGGATTCGCTGGACCTGAGCCACAATCGGTTATCGGACCTGTCCGACCTCGCAGCCGAATTGGCAACCATCACCCGGTGGACCTATCACTATTGGCTGAGCCGGCTGGATCTGAGCCACAATCAGTTGACAGCGGTACCGCCCGTCTTGACACAGTTGCACTTGGATGTCTTGAATTTGAGCCACAACCAACTGACCGACCTGCCCCTGGAACCGGACCGACTGGTGTTCCTGAAGCATCTGGATCTGAGCCACAACCAGCTGACCGACCTGCTCCTGGAACTGGACCAACTGGAGTACCTGACCCACCTGAATCTGAGCCACAACCAATTGACAGACCTACCTCTGGAGCTGGGCCAACTGAGATACCTGACCCATCTGGACCTGAGCCACAACCAGCTAACCGACTTTCACTTGGACCGGGGCCAATTGCGCCCCTTGCTGTCCCTGGGCCTGCGCGGCAACCCGTTGACCACCTGCCTGTTGCCCCTGCCCTGGCAGATAGACCGGTATATCTATCCGCCCCCGGAATATAATTATGTGCATTATGACAAATTTGACCGCTGGCTCCTGAGCCCGATGCCGGACACGAAACCCACCGACCTGCCCTTCCTGGATCTGTGCCTGGAATGAGGACGGGGCGGCATCAACACACGGTTCCCAACGGCGGTGAGGCCATGGTGAGAGCCAGCACTCCGCCGCAGAGGCATCGGCCCCTCGGCCGCGATACAACCCGCCGATGCCTGTAGGCAGCTCCAACCCTCCCGGCCCGTCAACGAAGAAGGACAGGCCAAGCCGGACACGCTGAGCGAAACGGGCCACCGGGCCGGCGGGGATAGCCTGGCAGACAGGCGGTCACTGCCTACGCGGCGAAACAGGACCGCGGTCTGATGCAGGGGCTCTGTTCGTGGTGTCCGCGGTCGCCTCCGCCGACAGGTGGTGGATGTCGTTGAGTATGTCGTGAACGGACACAATCAGGGCCAGCAGGCCACACACGACAACGGCCAGAAAGGCACCCACTGCCAACCCCGCCAGAGATCCGATCACAGCCTCCCGCATGATGTGGAAGCCGTAGTGGGCGCCAATCGTGGCGCCGACGATCGGGTCGCCCACGAGAAACAGCGTGGTCAACCGTCGGTTCTTGGGCTCCCTTGGACAACGGCTCACTGGACACACGTGGCGGGGCGCAAAGGTCGGTTCCCCACACCGGGAGCCGCGCTGTCCCGTCAAGCATAGGCTCTCCCATGGGACAGGCTTCCATCGGTCCTGACGGGCGGGGTGGGGCACGGTGTGCGCCTGTCCATACCGGCCGCGTACCCGCCGCGTACCCGCCTCCAGCTCGAGTACCATGGGAGGATCTGCCTTCACCTATCGGAAAACCGGCCATGCCCGTCCGCCCACGTTCCCTGTCCTGCCTGCGCCTGTTCCTGGGATTGCTGGCCGCGCTGGCCCTGGCGGGCTGTCTGGCGTCCCCGTTCCGCAACTTGCCGCCGAACGGCGGACGCGCCGCGGTGCCCCCAAGGTCGACGCCCACCTTCACCCCCACAGCCACGCTCATCCCCATCCCCACGGCCCCGCCCCTGCCCACGGATCCACCCCGGCCCCCCGCTACGCCCACGTCGACGCCGACCCCAACTTTGCCGCCCACGCCCACACCGACACCGACGTTGCCGCCCACATTGACACCAACACCCACGTTGACGGGCCCGCCCACACCGACACCCTCCCTGACGCGGTCCGGAGCCTACGACAACCTGACCGAGCACCCCGACGGGCGCTACGACCTGCAGCTGGCCGGGGCGCGGGTCGCGGCCACCTTCGCTACATCCCGTTCCCCCGTGTCGTACTGGGCCCGGGAGGTGGCCGCCCCCCTGTTCACGGTGCCGGAGCCGTTCCGGCCGCCGTATGCCATCCTGCGCACCGCGGAAGGCATCCCGGTGCGCGCCGACGGCACCGCGGACCCGGACCACCCCGAGTCCCGCCGCTTCCTGCTGCGGATCGACCCCGACGGGGGCGTGCACTACGCGGACGGCGACCCCATGGAGGGGGTGGAGCATCTGGCCTACAGCCTGGATACGGTCTGGGGCACAACCCCGGCCGCCAACGACCGCGCCGTCCTCGAAATCCTGGACCGCCACTGGTTCGGCGAGACCCTCCTGTCCGCCGTGCCCCCTCCCGCGCAGTTCGAGGTTCCTGCCCATGTATGGAGTTATACGCCTTTCGAGGAGACACGACCGACTTATGAGGAGACGCGCCCGGCCGCCCGCGTGGGCGCGTTCGTGACATTCGATGGGGACGGGCGCGTGATGGAACTGGGGGCCCCCACCAACCAGTTCAAGGTTGGGGCGGGGGCCCCCATCTACCGCTTCCATGGCCCCCTCCCGGCGGAACTGGGCCAACTGCACCGGCTGGAGCGCCTGGATCTGGAATTCCGTGAATTTGTGCTCTTCGGCACAGACCGCGAGCGGGACAACGAACATGGTGCCTTGACCGGTGCACTCCCGCCGCAACTGGGACAGCTGTCCCGCCTGCGCCACCTGGACCTGTCGGGACATCTGCTGACCGGACCTCTGCCGCCGGAGATGGGGCACCTGACCTCCCTGGAGTACCTGGACCTGAGTACCAACCGGCTGTCGGGCCCCGTGTCCCCTGCACTGGGCCAGCTTGCCAACCTGCAAACCCTCCACCTGTACTACAACCGATTAACGATGCTGCCCCCGGAGTGGGGCCAACTCGCCAACCTGCAGATCCTCAACCTGTTCGGCAACGAGTTGACGGCACTGCCTCCGGAATGGGACCAACTCGCCAACCTGCAGACCCTCAACCTGGGCGGCAACGAGTTGACGGCACTGCCCCCGGAGTGGGGCCAACTCGCCAGCCTGCAAACCCTCAACCTGTCCGGCAACGAGTTGACGGCACTGCCACCGGAATGGGGCCAACTCGCCAACCTGCAAACCCTCGACCTGGGTGCCAACGAGTTGACGGCACTGCCCCCGGAGTGGGGCCAACTCGCCAATCTGCAAACCCTCGACCTAGGCGGCAACGAGTTGACGGTACTGCCCCCGGAGTGGGGCCAACTCGCCAACCTGCAAACTCTCAATCTGAGGTCCAACCGGCTATACACTTCGCCCCGATTGCTAGGCCAACTGACCAGCCTGCGGACGCTTGACCTGAGCCGCAACCAGTTGACCGCACTGCCCCCCGAACTGGGCCAACTCCCCAACCTGCAAAAGCTTCGCCTGGAGCACAACCGGCTGCCGGAGCGCCGGCTGCCCCCCGAGTGGGGCCAACTCCTCAGCCTGCAGATGCTTCACCTGAATGGCAATCGGCTGACGGGGCCCCTGCCCCCCGAGTGGAGCCAGCTGGCCAGCCTGGAGGAGCTCTACCTGTCCGGCAACCAACTGACGGGACCCCTGCTCCCCGAATGGGGCCAGCTGGCCAGCCTGAAGGAGCTTGACCTACATCACAACCAACTGACGGGATCCCTGCCCCCCGAATGGAGCCAGCTGGCCAGCCTGGAGAGGCTCTCCCTGCATCACAACCAGTTTACGGGACCCCTGCCCCCCGAGTGGAGCCAGCTGGCCAGCCTGGAGAGGCTCTCCCTGCATCACAACCAGTTTACGGGACCCCTGCCCCCCGAGTGGGGCCAGCTGGTCAGCCTGAAGGGGCTTGACCTACAGGACAACCAACTGACGGGACCCCTGCCCCCCGAGTGGGGCCAGCTGGTCAGCCTGGAGGAGCTCTACCTGTCCGGCAACCAACTGACGGGACCCCTGCTCCCCGAATGGGGCCAGCTGGCCAGCCTGGAGTGGCTTAACCTGCAGGACAACCGGCTGACGGGATCCCTGCCCCTCGAGTGGACCCGGATGACCAACCTGGAGTACTTGAGCTTGGAGGACAACCAACTGACCGGTTGTGATCCCTGGATTTATTTTCCCAACCTGACCTATCCCCGCGGGAATATCTCCACCGATCTCCCACCCTGTCCTGACGCTGATTACATTTACCATAAATCCAGAGGGTAGGCCGTGGGTACAGACTGCCACCAACTGCGCCCGGACCCCGGCTTGGCACCAGCGTCGATAGTGGCGAAGGAGACTGTTCCCGTGTCCGAAGCGGCGGGGCCGGTCTGGCTAAATGGTGGGCTCTCCGTCTGCTATTGCATCCGTACATCCGGTGTCGGACAGAGACGTAGGGTCTTGGGACTCACACCTGCGTCCGACCCATGCGAACCCACGACTTGGGCGGTTCCCACAAAGCGACTTGGGCCGCATCGGACATTGCCGGCGGCATGCCTTTGATCTTGTTGCCCGGCGGCACCGGGTCACTCGCACCGGAGCAAGGCCGGACACTCGCAGACAGGCACCAGGGCCGGGAGAATACACCTTGTAAACCAATCGTTGTCCTGCAACATGAGTTCCCGAAACTTGCTGAGCTGCCCCAGCTCCGCCAGGATGGAATCCCGCAAAAAGTTGCCACTCAAGTCCAGCTTCCGCAACCGGAGGAGCTGACCCAATTCCGGGGGGATCGAGCCCTGCAACCAGTTATCGCGGAGGACGATAAATGCCAACTCGGACGGCCGACTCAATTCCCAGGGAACCGACCCTATCGAACCGGTTGAAGAGGCGGACCACCTCCCGACCATCTCCAACCCAATGACCCGGCGCGGATCATCGCCCAAAATGACGCCTTCGAAGTGCTCAATCGCATTGTCCGATTGCCAAGTTTGGAGCAGGTCCTTGCGGTCGTTCCGCAGCCGGTCCCGCATGACCAGCAGCACTTCCTTGTCACAACGCAGGCTGGGGGACGGCCCGGTCTCGGGACACGACTCCGGCTCCCACGAAATTCGCACCGGATGCCGATTGCCATCCAGGACCAGCAGATAGCCCAGACCCGGCGGAATGAGGCCCGTCAGCCGGTTGCGTCCCAGATCCAGGCGTTCCACATGGGTGAGCCGGCCCAGGGCCGGAGGGACGGCGCCCGTCAACTCATTGCCCGCCAAGTCCAGCACCCTCTGTCGCGTGAGCTGGCCCCACTCCGCCGGGATCGGTCCCCGCAACCCATTTTCATGTAGCGTGATATATGTCAAATCGGGCAGCCGACTTAATTCCGGGGGCAGCGACCCGACCAGTCGAAACTCGGGCTCGGACCACCACCCAATCACATCCAAACCGGTTACCCGCAGCGGCGGGTAGACGCCGGACCTTATGACGACGCCCTGAAAGTAGTAAATTGAACGGTCCGGGTGCCAAGTGGGAGCATTGCCTGATTCTTGCCCCGCAGCCGGTCCCGCACGGCCAGCAGGATTTCCTTGTCGCAGCGCAGGTTGGGGGATGGACGACCGCGGGACACGGCTCCGACCACCCCCACTCCTCCGGCCAGATCCCCATCTCCTTGTCGTCGTGCAGATAGTAGTGTGAGTTCATGTCGTGCCGCACGCTGTCCCAGTGCTGCCGGCATCGGTCCCGTCAACCGATTGTGGCTCACATTCAGTTTCTGCAGGTCCTTGAGGTGCGCAACGCCCAGGGCTGGGACCGCTACATGCTCCTGGCCTTGCTCAGCGCGGTGCGGGCCGCTACCCTGCCCCTGCCACCCCCCAAAAAAGGCTGCGGGACCGGGCAGTCTGGCGGCTTTCCGACAGGCCCGTGGCTTGGCCGGGGGCTGACCGTACCGGAAATCCGGTGGCTGTGGCGGTGCCTGCTCCTGCCCGTCGTGACGGACCTCGAGTCGGTGTTGGCCTAGTCGTATTGGCACCGGTACCACCAGTGGGTAGCTCTGCACTACCACTACCGCCGGCAGCAGGCCTCTACCCTATGAATTACCACTGTAGTACTAGCGCATCCGGTAGCGTGGTGGCCCGGATGGCGGCCAGCAGGGCCAGCGTTACGTGCAGATACGGCTAGGAAAACCGGCTCCACCGGTCGAAACGAAGGCCACAAATGGCAGGGTTGGCACCGCTACGCTCGTCATGCTAGCCCACTTCTTCGTGGTACGGGAGACAGACTCCGAAAAACGGCCGGCCTGACCGTGCCCCAGACCTGCCTGATGATGGACGCGGCACTGCCCCGCACCGGTTCCCCGTCCGACCGCGCCCTGGCCATCATGGACTATCGTCTGGCGCGTTGTGCACGCGACGTGCCCATGTCCAGCACCGTCGGAAGTACTGAGCGTACCTGTTCCGGCAATATGAAGTTTCGTTGCACTACTAAGGTGTGGGGACCTTGAGCCGATGTCTACAAATGCTGGCTTTCAGACGTCAGGGATGCGGGGAGATAGCCCTGACCAAGGAACGACGGATTTCCCTGAAACATGGCCCGCTTTCACTGTGGGGTGCAGAACAGCACTGCTCCTGTCAGAGTGTGTGTTCAAGGACTGTACAGGGGGAGGGTTGGTTTCTGGATCAATTTGGAGAATAGGTACGTAACCAACCAGGGCAGTCACATCATGGAACTTTCATGAGGGTCAGAGCGTAGAATAAGTGGCTATAGTTCCCAATCGAAACTCGTCCGTGCTGGGTGGATCAGGGAACCGGATTATCAGGCTTATGTCGATCCCGACCACGTTTGATCAGACCGGCGGAGCTTGGTCCATGGTCCCGTCGGAACGCTGTCTCGGCGACCTTATCACAACCAAATCCCGCTATTTCACTGCCTTCCTGCACAGAGCGAACCAGGGCAATGGCGAGCGACGGCACGACACCCCAGTGGCGGTTCACCCCACCCCGGGATACGGCGGGCCCTCCTCCTCACGGACCTGGACCGTCGGGACCATTGTGTCGGCCAGCACCCAGCGGTATTCACTCCACTCACCAACCGGCACCCAAACCTCGAGCCACTCGCGACCGATTTCGTCTCGCAGCCGAGCCCCTACCCACAGGAAGGCGTCGGCGGGCAGAACTTCGGCAATCAGTTCCTCCCGGTCTTCGGGGCCTTGGCCATATAAGGGAGTGCCGGCGGCGGCCGCCACCCAAGAGCTGTGCGCCATTAACAGGGCCCCCAGATGTCCGTCCCGCGTGGGCGGAGGGTCCAATTGTGGCAACCACAGGTGCAAGTGTTCCAGATTGGGTGCCGTCTGCAGAAAAGCGGGCGGCAAGCGCGTCACGCCTCCTGCCCGCCACTGCAAGTGGGCGACTGCCGGTAGCCGGCTGAACAAGCCGGGGGGAACAGTGGGCCCTAGGGCTGCCGTCTCCACAGTCAACCGGGTTGCCTGCGGCGCATGGGCCAGAAAGCCTGGAGGCAAGGACACAGCCTGGTTCGCCTCCAGCTTCAGGACCTGCAACTGCGGTATGTCGGCCAGAAAGCCGGGCGGGAAGGACACAGCCTGACTGGCCTGCAATTCCAGCACCTGCAACTGCGGCACGTTGGCCAGAAAGCCGGGCGGGAAGGACACAGCCTGGTTCGCCTCCAGCCTCAGGACCTGCAACCGGGGTACATGGGCCAGAAAACCCGGGGGAAAGCTGGTCACCTGGTTGAATTCCAAGTCCAGGGTCTCGACCTGCGGCACATCGGACAGGAAGCCGGGCGGCACGGCGGTCAAGTGCGGCATCCTCAACCGCGCTTCGAGCAGGCGGGGCGTGTGGGACAGGAACCCGGCGGGCAATTCCTGCAACCGGGTCTCATCCATGCGCAGTCGCCGCAGAGAGGGTGTGGCTGTGAGAAAGTCCGGGGGAACGGCAGCCACATCCATTACAGTGGGGGTGTCGGCTGGAGGCGCTATCAGTTCCAGTTCCTCCAACCGGGGGGCCCGGGTCAGGAAGCCGGAGGGGAGTGCCTGCAGTTTCCATATCCACATCGTCAGCCGGGTCAGGTGCGGTACGTCGGCCAGAAAACCGTCCGGCAATGCCGCCATGGAATAAGAGGCGAAATCCAGTTGGGTCAGGTGTGGAGCCTCAACCAGAAACTCGTCCTCAATGTGGGTCAACGTATTGGAGTCCATGGTCATGCGGGTCACGCGCGGCGCTCGAGGCAGGTAGCCTGCCGGCAAGGACTCCGTATCCGCACCGATGTACAGATGGTTCAATGGCGGTGTCTGCGCCAGGTGTTCCTCCAGTGAGATTGCCGACGGGGTGAAGGCAGAGGCCTGGACCGTCATCCCCAGCCGTTCCAGGGCCGGCGCATGCGACAGCCAGGTCGCCGGCAGCGTTTCCCACCCTTCACCGCTTAGGTGGAGACTCCTCAGATGAGGAAGTTGCGTCAGCCAGTCCGGGGCCAATTCCTCCATCGCCCCAACTGCCAGGCGCAGGCTACGCAGGCGGGGTACCGTCCCCAGCCAGTCGGACGGGGCAGTGGCCAATCGGGGTGCCGAGACGGACAGTTCCTGCAACCCCGGGACAGGGGCCAGCCAACGGGCGGGGAGATGTGCCAGCTGGGCCGCGGAAACCGTCAAGTGCGACAGCCAGGGCACAGGGCTCAGGGTGTCGGGGGGCCAGGTCTGAACATGATTGAACTCCACGCGCAGGGTCCGCAGCCGGGGCAGGTGAGTCAAGACGCCACGGAGACCCGCGGCGCGCATCTCCGGTTGCAGGCGCAGAGCCGCCTCCTGCAGGCCCACCAATCCATACAGGTCACGCACATGTTCAATCTGAGGCGCGTAAGGCAAAGCGCGGATAGAGGCCAGGTGGGACCAGGTCACCTCCTCACAGGACAGGGCCAGGCCTTGGTCCGCCAACTGGCGCAATAGCGCATTTCTGACCCCCCTACCGCGCTGACACACCAGGGGGGAAGTGCCGAAGACCGGCCAGAGCAGCACCCCTTCCACCCACACTGCACCCGTACCTGCGGGGAGACTGCTTCCCTCCGTAAGCTGAAAGGAAACTGCTCCGTACGGATCAACCCCGACTTGGAGATACAGGGGAGGTCTTGGGTTCTCAGACCGGGTCCCGTCCCTCGCAGTAACCCGGAAACCCACCGTCTGCTGCACCGTCTGCACCGGTCGGAAACGCCGCGGCATCGTCAAGAGATGGGAGGCGGCAGGCGGGATCACCGGGGGTACGGAGGCCAGTGGCAGCCGCACTGTCGCCCGCACCATGGGCCCAACACGCTCCAGAACGACCTTTCCCGCTGGGCTAATCCGTGTCCAGGTTTCGCTTGCATAGGCCAAATCGCCCTGGATTTGCGCCTCAACCAACGACGATTTCCCCAAGGCCAACCATAACCCGAACGCTAGCCACAGGCCTCGGATCAGTGGGGAACCTCGCTCCAGACAACGCACTGAATCTGCCCTCCGCTACGTCCACTGAGGGCATGACCGGCCCAGGAACCGCCACTGAATCTGCCCACATTCTATTCGCTCGGCTTTGGTTTCCTTGCGGCACTGTTTCAATCCCAATGTACGGTTGCCAACCATGTTGCGTCCACTCGCCCCGCAGCCGGTCCCGCACGGCCAGCAGCACTTCCTTGTCATAGCGCAGGCTGGGGGATGCCCCAACCGCGGGACACGGCTCCGCCTCCGCTGTCGCGGGGATCGGGGTTGCCGTCACCGCCGGTTGGGCCTCGGCACCGCCCGGGTGTTCAAGCGGTGCCGCGGGTGTGGTTGCGACAGTTGCGAATGCGACAGGGTCAGGCGCGGTCCCGACGGACAAGGTGGGTTCCGTTGTCCCCCAAAAGGCCCTTTTTGATAGGAGCACGACTGGCTGGTGACGTGACGAGTGTGCCAGTGTTTCGGGCGTTGCTCCCTACCGGAGACGTGCCAGCCGTGTACCCACCCCACCGACTCGAGTCGGCGGCTACAATGCCCTTCCAGGTCCCGGCCCCATCCGAGGCAGCCTATTCATGAGACCCCGATATCCTAGGCACTTCGGCCACCTCATCCTACGGTTGGGTGTTCTCGTTCCGCTCCTGCTAGCGACCGTCTCCTGGCCCAGTCAGGCACAGTCATCCCTGCCACCCACCGCCGAGACCGTGGAGGACAGGTTTGGTCAGTGGCCGGGCTGCCTCGCCGACTCCTATCGGTTCATCTGGGCCGGCGACTATGAAGATCCGGTGGCACACGCGGACGGCCGCTACGAACTGCAGTTGGCCGGGGCGCGGGTTGCGGCCACCTTCTCCACCTCCCGCGTTCCCGTGTCGTACTGGGCTCGGGAGGTGGCCGCAACCCTGTTCACGGTGCCGGAGCCGTTCCGGCCGCCGTATTCCGTCCTGCGCACCGCGGTAGGCACACCGGTACTGGCCGATGGCACGGTGGATCTGGACCACCCCGGACCCCGTCGCTTCCTGCTGCGGGTGGAGCCCGATGGAACCGTGCACTATGTCTCGCCCGTCACCACCCGGGCTCCCCAACTGCAGGTGGACCGCGATGGGTCGGGGTGGGGGGCATTGCACTACGTGGACGCGGCTCCCGTGGAGGAAGAGGCGGAGTACCTGGCCTACACGCTGCATACGGTCTGGGGCACGACTCCGGCCGCCAACGACCGGGCCGTCCTCGAAATCCTGGACGCTCACTGGTTCGGCGAATCCCTCCTGTCCGCCGAACCGCCTCCCGTGCAATTCGAGGTTCCCGCCCATGTAGGGGGTTACGATCTCTATGAGAAGACGATACCGGCCGCCTTGGTGGGTGCGTTCGTAACATTCGATGCGGACGGGCGCGTAACGGCCCTGGGTGCGCCCACCAACGAGGCCAAGGTCAGCGCGGGCGCGCCCGACCACCGCTTCCACGGCTCCCTCCCGGCGGAACTGGGCCAGCTCCACCGGCTGGAACACCTGGATCTGGAATACCGTGAATTTGTGTCCTCTATGCACTGGGGCCCCCGTAAGGGGTTTTACGCAGACCGCCTGGCCAGGGACGGGAAGCTCCCGGCCAGATCGGCCCCGCTGACCGGCGCGATCCCGCCGCAACTGGGGCAGCTTACACACCTGCGCCACCTGGATCTGTCGGGACATCTCTTGACCGGGACCCTGCCGTCGGAGCTGGGGCGCCTGGCCTCCCTGGAATACCTGGACCTGGGCGACAACTGGCTGACGGGGCCCCTGCCGCCGGAACTGGTCGAACTGCCCCGCCTGCAGACGCTCGACCTGAGCGGCAATCTGTTTGTCGGCTCCCCGGTGTCCGAACTGGGTCAACTCACTTCCCTGCAGACACTTGACCTGAATAGCAACCAGTTGACCGCGCTGCCGCCCGAACTGGGCCAACTGGCCAACCTGCAGGCACTCTACCTATGGGACAACCAGTTGACCGCGCTGCCGCCCGAACTGGGTCAACTGGCCAACCTGCAAACGCTCGACCTGATCGGCAACCAGTTGACCGCGCTGCCGCCCGAACTGGGCCAACTGGCCAACCTGCAGGCACTCTACCTATGGGACAACCAGTTGACCGCGCTGCCGCCCGAACTGGGCCAACTGGCCAACCTGCAGGCACTCTACCTATGGGACAACCAGTTGACCGCGCTGCCGCCCGAACTGGGCCAACTGGCCAACCTGCAGACGCTCAGCCTGTGGGGTAACTGGTTGACCGCGCTGCCGCCGGAACTGGGCCAACTGGCCAACCTGCAGACGCTTTACCTATGGCGCAACCAGTTGACCGCGCTGCCACCGGAACTGGGCCAACTGGCCCGCCTGCAGACGCTCGACCTGAGCGGCAACCAGTTGACGGTGTTGCCGCCGGAACTGGGCCAATTGACCAACCTGCAGACGCTCGACCTGAGCGGCAACCAGTTGACGGTGTTGCCGCCGGAACTGGGCCAATTGACCAACCTGCAGACGCTCGACCTGAGCAGCAACCAGTTGACGGTGTTGCCGCCGGAACTGGGCCAACTCACCTCCCTTCAGACACTTGACCTGGGTGGCAACCGGTTGACGGCGCTGCCGCCGGAACTGGGCCAACTGACCAACCTGCAGACGCTCGACCTGATCGGCAACCAGTTGACGGTGTTGCCGCCGGAACTGGGCCAACTGGCCCGCCTGCAGACGCTCAGCCTATGGGACAACGAGTTGACCGCGCTGCCGCCGGAACTGGGTCAACTCACCTCCCTTCAGACACTTGACCTGGGTGGCAACCGGTTGACGGGGCCCCTGCCGCCGGAACTGGGCCAACTGATCCGCCTGCAGACACTCTACCTGAGCGGCAACCAACTGACAGGGACCCTGCCTCCCGAGTGGGGCCAACTGGCCAGCCTACGGGAGCTCTACCTGGCCGACAACCAGTTGACGGGGCCCCTGCCCCCCGAGTGGGGCCAACTGACTAGCCTCGAATGGCTCATCCTGAGGAACAACCAGTTGACGGAGTCCCTGCCCCCCGAATGGGGTCAACTGGTCAGCTTGGAAGTTCTCGACCTGGGGGACAACCAATTGACGGGCCCCCTGCCTCTCGAGTGGACCCGGATGACCAACCTGAACATTCTCGACCTGCAGGACAACCAACTGACCGGTTGTTATCCCGGGATTTATTTTCCCTACCTGGCCGATGATGATGCGTATAGCTCCGCCGTTCTTCCGCACTGTCCTCACGTCGAATACATTTACCATACCCATCCTTGGACCGGTTAGACCGTAGACATGGGCCGGGCAGGAGCAGGCGACGGCACCCCCACCAACCTGCCCCGGCCGCCGCGGCCACCACACAGGGCCGAAATCCGGGACCGCCATCCCGCAAACGACCGTTTATGCGACACAAGCGGCAACCCCGATCCGGATCCAGCCCGGCCGACGGCCGCATGTGTCCCATAACCCGTTGCCGTAATCCATGACCCACTGGGGGCCGTCGTAACGTTTGTGTCACGGTGGCCATCATGGAGATCGGCTACGCCCGCGTCAGCACACATGAACAGGCAATCGATCTGCAGTTCGATGCCCCCAGCAAGTGGGTTGCGATTCCAATCACATCCAGCCAACAAGGTGTCGGGCTCATCGTCGTCGCCGGGTGAGGGCGGTTCGTCCTTGGGGGCATTGGGGGCGAAAGCTGTTGAAGCTGGCCGCGCCCTCGGTCCGGGTCCCGTTCACATAGCTATAGATATGCCGATCGCCAACCGATGTTCAAATCCATACTTGATTGCCATAAGGTTCATTTGCGTTGAATGTCCCCCGCCCTGTCCCGCCCGTTGTCTCGCCAGTCACAGTTTTTATGACGGTGCCTCCAGCCATGGCACAAATCGGAGTCTCTCCGTCCTTGGTCTGGAAGTCGATGCCTGGGTGGTCACCCAGTTGGGTGTAAAGGCGACGTGAGTTCGGATCATCGAACAGGTTGGTGATCTGCGGAACTCCAGCCACTGGGAAGCCCAGAGTTTCGGTATTACGTGTACTGGATGTCATGGCAATCAACTCCTTTGACTTCTCACGGAAACGGTGTATTCCAGACATGTCCCCGGGAACCGGAAACAACTGATTGCCACTTTAGATGGTCACGGGCGGTTGGTCCATACCCGCCGCGTACCCAATTTGGTAAAGATTGAACCTATTGACCACTAACATACGGGCCAGTCCTTGGCCCAGCCCCTTCAAGCCAACCTGACGCAGAAATTCTGCATCGCCGGGTTTCGGCTCCAGACGGACCCACAGCCTAAACTTGGTCACTCACGTTGCAGCAGGGGTTGCATCTGCCAGTTGCGAGGCTTGTGGAAATGGCCGGAGCCTGTGCCCATCCATGACAGCCAAGACAGCAGGAAGTCGGCCGACTTCCTGCTGTCAGACGTCTACTACGGAACGAAACTGGTGTCGACTGCCAACTTGGTTCCGAAGAGACAGTGTCTCATTCACTTGTGTTTGGGAGTTTCCTCCTCAACGGAACGCAACAGGCTTGCCACGCCAAAACGGCGGTGTCGGACGGCAATCTGGTAGGGCGTCTCCCCTTGGGCGGTCAGGCGTTGCCTGTCCGCGCCGGCTGCCAAGAGAAACATCACCACCGCTGGACTCCCATCTTGGGCCGCTCCATGCAGGGGTGTGTAGCCATCCAGGGTCGGTGCATGGATGTCGGCCCCAGCCAGCAGCAGTGCCTCCACGACCGCCTCGTCTCGACCCCGTGAGGCCTGGTGCAGTGCGGTCTCACCGTAATAGGTTCTGAGATTGGGATCGGCACCCTGCCCCAGCAGCTGTTCCACCCGGTCCCGGTCCGCGCGTTGGGCGGCCTGGTGCAGTGGTGTCCAGCCATAGTCCATGTCCAACTCGCGGGCAGACACCGGAGCCTGCAGCATCGCCGCCAAGGCCCATTGCTCCGCCTGTTCCGCCAACTGCAGTGGTGTCACCCCCGCTGCATCCGGCCGGTAAGGGTCCGCCCCCACCGCCAACAACCGTTCAACCCCGCCGGCCCACCCTTGCGCCACCGCCGCATGCAGGGGCGTCCATCCCTTGGCCGTGCCGGCATTCGGGTCCGCCCCCGCCGCCAACAACTGCGCCAGGACTACCAGTGCCTGCTCACCTTCCTCGGAAGACAGGGGGTTTCCCCGCCAGGCACACAAATAATGCAGGGGCGTCCCCTCAAAGGTCACTGCCTGGGGATTGGCTCCCGCCCCCAACAGCAGGTCCACCAGGACCGCTTCGCCCCGGGAGGCGGCATGGAGCAGGGGCGTATTCCATCCATCTTCGGTGGCATTGGGATTGCCTCCGGCCGCCAGCAGGCGCTCTGCAACCCTCAGGCCGGCCTGCGGCAAATCGATGGTGAAACTGCTCGGGTACCGCCATGAGTACAAGAGCGCATGGGCCGGATCCGCGCCCGCCGCCAGCAACCGCTCAACTGTCTCATGCCGATGAAAGATCACCGCGACATTGAGAGCGGTCCAGTGATCGCTGGGTTGAGGGTTGGGGTCCACTCCCGCGTCCAGCAATGCCTGGATGACTTCATTGGAACTGTACTGTGCGGCCAGTTCAAGCGGAAAAGCGGGGCGCGCACCAGCCGCCAGCAGTTGATCCACTACTTCTTCATTCGCTCCCAACACGGCCCAGCCCAACGGGGTCAGGTCAGCGTTGTCAAGTGCGTCCAACTCCGCTCCTGCAGCAAGCAGCATGGTTACGATCTCCCCGACACCGCCCAACGCCGCGTAATGCAAGGGAGTAGGACCCTGATCAGGGAACCGGGCCGTCACGTCGGCCCCCGCCGCCAACAGCAGTGAAACCACGTCGGGATGACCTGCCACCGCCGCGTAATGCAACGGCGTACCGCTAAGATCGAACCACCCAATCGGCCAGCCCAACCGCGTGGCGTTCGCACCCTTGGCCGGGGCAGCCACGTCGGCCCCGGCCGCCAACAGCAGCGACACGGCCTCCACCGCTCCGGACTCGGCCGCATTGTGCAGGGGGGTCCGACTGCCTGCATCCCGGACGCCCACGTCGGCCCCGGCCGCCAGCAGCAGCGACACGGCCTCCACCGCTCCGGCCGCAGCTGCATTGTGCAAGGGGGTCTGACTGCCTGCATCCCGGACACCTGCATCGGCCCCGACCGCCAACAGCAGCGACACGGCCTCCACCGCTCCGGCCTTGGCCGCATTGTGCAGGGGGGTCCGACTGCCTGCATCTCGGACGCCTGCATCGGCCCCGACCGCCAGCAGCAGCGACACGGCCTCCACCGCTCCGGCCGCAGCTGCGTTGTGCAAGGGGGTCCGACTGCCTGCATCCCGGACGCCCACATCGACCCCGGTCGCCAGCAGCAACGACACTACTTCCACCCCGCCAGCCTTGGTCGCGTAATGCAAGGGAGTCTCACTCCGTGAATCCCGGACCGCTGGGTCGGCCCCGACCGCCAGCAGCAGCGACACGACCTCCACCGCTCCGGCCGCAACTGCATTGTGCAAGGGGGTCCGACTGTCTGCATCCCGGACGCCCACGTCGGCCCCGGTCGCCAGCAGCAACGACACTACTTCCACCCCGCCGGCCACCGCTGCGTGATGCAAGGGAGTCTCTTTCCCTGAACCTCGGGCCGAGAGGTCGGCCCCGGCCGCCAGCAGTTGCCGCACCACCTCCACATGGCCGGCCGCCACCGCGCTGTGCAAGGGGGTTCGATTTGTCCTATCTCGAGCCGAGAGGTCGACTCCGGCCGCCAACAGTTGTCGCACCACCTCCACATGGCCGGCCGCCACCGCGTTGTGCAAGGGAGTCGAACCCTCGTGGTTCCCAGCCTGCACCGGAGCCACTTCCCAAGCCGCTGTTACCGTGTAAGCCCAGTAACCAGGTTCCGTGACTCCAGGTTCCACCTCCAGCCGCACCGTCCCGTCCGGGACCACCTGCAAATGAGCCCAGTGCCGTTCCAAGGTCCCCGTAAGTGGCTGCCCTGAAACCTGCACCCGATGCCCCCAGACCCGCCGCGTGTAAGCTTCCACCGGCCGAAACCCGGGCGGCAACGTGAACAGAATCGGCCCGGGCTGTCCCGCCGGAGGCAGCGGCGCACGCGTCGCGCGCAGCCTCGCCGTGACCTGCGTGTCCCGGCGTTGCAGTCGATAGCGACCTTTCCAATGGGTTGCCGGATTGTCGTACGCTCCGGTCGCCTCCGTGTCACAGAACGGCAGGGACAGTGCCCCAATATCGCTCCGGCCTCGACCGAACGTACGCCAACCCGCCGGCAGGCAGCCTGTCCACGCATTGCCTGCCAGGTACAGCTCGCGCAAGTGCGACAGGTGCCCCAACCCTGCCGGTACCGGACCGTGCAGCCGATTGGCAGACAGGTCCAGGTACTCCAAGGCCGTCAACTGGCCCAGGTCGGTTGGCAGTTGACCTCGCAGACCAGCACCAGACAACTCAAGGCGGGTTACTTGGCCCAGGGCATTGGTGGTCACTCCGAACCAGTTGTCCAGGGATTGCTCACTCAGCCAGTGCTTGTCCCCTGCTGCCCAGTCCATCCCCTGTGTTGCCTGATACAGTGCCGCCAATGCCGCTCTTTCTGTTGGGGAGACAGAGGGTGCCGGCTGCAGGATCTGCGTAGATGTCGCCACCGGCGTGCGGGCTGTCTCTGCCGGAGACACAAGATCCCCTGAGTGCGATGTACAGCCGGCCAGAACCAAACCGAGAGTGATCACCCAGATGTACCCGGACGGGTAGGACAACCTCATACAGCACCGTTCGCCACCCGTACATGAGCCCAGTCAACCGGCCTTCCGGAAGCCCAATGGCAGCGGACCGGACCGGACAGCCAAACGCTTGGAGTTCTCGGTTTGCTCCTTCCTGCAGTCCTGTTTGCACTGGAACCACTGTTTATCACAGTGGGACTGCTGCAATCCGCCATTCAAAACACCTCGCATGGGGACCATGGACCAACATGCGAGAGCCTCGGTCCTCACTCATCGGTGTCGGTCCTGCATTTGCCGAGATCCGAAGAGTTTCTTGGTCCAGTGTACGCCAGCGCAACCCTTGACCCTTTAGTTGACCAACCTGCCCCCACCTTGGACCAACTCACTCGGCTTCGCTCCTTAGATCTGAGCGACAGTCAGCTGACGACCGTGTCTCCCGAATTGGAGCAACCCACCCAATTCCCCTACCTGTCCTTCCGAACTGGCGGGACAACCCGTTGACGGGCTATCTCTCCGCGGCCTGGCAGGAACGGGACACCACCTTAAGGGGACCAGACAGTCTGCACTTCGGCAACCCCTGAGCAACATGTCGGTTCCTTCACCCGGCCATCGGCAACGGCACCAGGCCCGCGTCCACGATCCAGCCCTTCAGTTCCCGGAGCCGGCCTCAGCTTGTCTGCCGGGCCCGCACACAAACAAGAGCGCCGAGGCTCGAAGGCGTCTTCAATGCGATTCCGTTGCCGGCCCTGGTCCATCTAACTGTCGCGGCAAGGCATTCTCAACCTTGCCTGTGGAATGGTTGATGCACCTGTCCGGACTTAAGCACCTGCACCGGCACAACCTGCGGGAACTGCGCCGGGTTGGCTGCCACCCCTGACCCGGTTGAAACATCCGGACCTGCATGCCAACACGAAGGATTTGCCATCCGGACAGCTGCCCTCCCTATTGGTCCTGACCCACTGGAGGTGGTGGGGACAACCACAGACTGCCTGCCATCCGACCGGGATTGTCGGTCCCGTCATCAACCTCGCTTCGACTACCGGTTCCTTTCCGTCCAACAGACACATTGGTGCCGATCTCCGGCTCCCAAACCTGACCGCTCGGACCGCCGCCTAGTGCCGTCCGGACCCCGTTACCGGCGAAATGCAATTGTGTGGCAATGCCTGGTTCCGGTCCGCCGGAAGATATGCAAACGGGGCATCCAAGAGTCAACCATCACGGTGGATTCTCCGCCTGCTGTGGCATCCGCGTATATGGTGTCGGCCAGAGCCATATGGTCTTGGGACCCACACCTGCATCCGGTCCATGCGCACCCATGCCTTGGGCGATTCCTGCACGAAGGCCTGGACCGCGCCGGGCATCGCCGGCGGCATGGCCTGGATCCTGGTGCCCGGTGGCACCAGGTCACTCGCACAAGGACCGGCTCGGATAATCGCGGGCAGGTGCCAGGGCCCGCGGGATGCACCCTGTCAAACTGTTGCCGCGCAAATTGAGCACCTGCAGTTGGGTGAGCTGTCCCAGTTCCGGGAGGATGGGACCCGTCAAGCGGTTGTCCTGCAAGTGGAGTTCCCGCAGCTCGCGGAGCTGCCCCAACTCAGCCGGGATGGTCCCCCGCAGCCAGTTGCCACTCAAGTCCAGCGTCCGCAAACGGGGGAGCTGGCCCAAGGCCGGGGGGATGGGACCCGTCAAGCGGTTGTCCTGCAAGTGGAGTTCCCGCAGCTCGCGGAGCTGCCCCAACTCAGCCGGGATGGTCCCCCGCAGCCAGTTGCCACTCAAGTCCAGCGTCCGCAAACGGGGGAGCTGGCCCAAGGCCGGGGGGATTGAACCCGACAGCCCGTTCCCGCGCAGCACCAGCCTTTCCAGTCGGGGCAGCCGACTCAACTGCCAGGGCACTTCCCCTGAAGCGTTGGACCGCTCCCTGACAATCTCCAAACCGATGACCCGGCGCGGATCACCGCCCAGACTGACACCCTCGAAGTTCTCAATCCCAATGTCCGGTTGCCACGTGCGGAGCCGGTCCCGGTCCCAACGTTTGTCCCGCAGCCGGTCCCGCACGGCCAGCAGCACTTCCTTGTCACAACGCAGGCTGGGGGACGGCCCGGTCTCGGGACACGGATCTGGCTCCGCCTCCGGCGAGATTGGCCCAGGCAACCGAATGTGGCTTCCATTCAGCTTCGGCAGTTGTCCGAGCTTTTCCAGCTCCACCAGGATGGGACCCTCCAGCCCATTGCGACTCAAGTTCAGCTCCCGCAAATTCCTATACCTCCTCAGTGTCGGCGGGATCGGCCCCGTCAGCTGGTTGCCGCTCAGATCCAGATGTTCCATATGGGTGAGCCGGTCCAGGACGGGAGGAATGGAACCCGTCAACTCGTTGCCCGCCAAGTCCAACACCTCCAGGTGCGTGAGCTGGCCCCACTCCGCCGGGATTGGGCCCCGCAACCCGTTTTCGCGCAGCGTGATATAGGCCAAATCGGGCAGCCGACTTAGTTCCGGGGGCAGCGACCCGACCAGTCGAAAATCGGGATCGGACCACCACCCAATCACCTGCAAAAAGGTTACCCGCGGCGGCGGCGGGGAGTCGCCGGAACTTATGCCGACACCCTGAAAGTAGTAAATTGAATTGTCCGGGTGCCAGGTGCGGAGCATTGCCTGATTCTTGCCCCGCAGCCGGTCCCGCACGGCCAGCAGCACTTCCTTGTCACAGCGCAGGCTGGGGGATGGGCCGGCCGCGGGACACGGCTCCGACCACCCCACCAGCCGACCCCTCGTCACTTCATCAACATCCAGAAAGACTTCGAGTGCATGTCGCGCCATGCGCTGTCCCAGTTCCTCCGGGATCGGTCCCGTCAACCGATTGTGACTCAAATTCAGCAGCCGCAGTCTGCTCAGCTGTCCCAACTGCGCCGGGAGCAACCCCGTCACTTCGTTGGCGTGCAGATAAAGCTTCTCCAATTGCCTGAGTTGCCCCAGCTCCGTCGGAATCGACCCCGTCAACCGGTTGTGGCCCAAGTCGAGCATCGTCAGGTGGGTGAGCTGACCCAGTTCCGCCGGTATCGACCCCGTCAACCGGTTTTGCCCCAAACGGAGTTCCCGCAGCTGGGTGCCTTGCCCCAGCTCCGCCGGTATCGGCCCTGTCAACCGGTTGTTGTTCAACCTCAGGGATTGCAACGGGGCGAGCTGGCCCAACTCCGCCGGGATTGGGCCCGTCAACCGGTTGTCGTTCAGGTAAAGCTCCCGCAGGAGGGCGAGCTGCCCCAGTGCCTCCGGGATCGGGCCGGTCAACTCGTTGCCCGCCAGATCCAACACCTCCAGGTGCGTGAGCCGGCCTAAATCCGGGGGGAGCGAGCCGACCAGCCGCAATCGGGGATCGGACCACCACCCTGTCAACTGCAAGCCGACGACCCGCTGCCGGTAGGCGCCGGACGCTACGACAACACCTTGAAAGTTGTAAATCGAATTGTCCGGGTGCCAAGTGTGGAGCAGGTCCCCATGCTCACCCCGCAGCCGGTCCCGCACAGCCAGCAACACGGCCTTGTCACAACGCAGGCTGGGGGACGGGCCGACCGCGGGACACGGCTCCGCCTTCTCCTCCGTCTGGTTCCACGTCAGCTTGTCGGTGTCCAGATGGAGTGAGAGTGCAAGTTGCGCCGCCCGGTGTCCCAACTCCGCCGGGATCGGTCCTGTCAACCGGTTGCGGTCCAGCCTCAGATATAGCAGTTGGGCGAGCTGCCCCAGCTGCTCCGGGATCGGCCCCGTCAACTCGTTGGCCTGCAGCCGGAGCTCCTGCAACCGCCCGAGCTGCCCCAACTCCGCCGGGATCGGTCCCGTCAACCGGTTGTGGTCCAACCACAAACTGCGCAACACCGCAAGCCGGTCCAGCTGCACTGGGATCGGTCCCGTCAACTCGTTGGCCTGCAGCCGGAGCTCCTGCAGCTGCCCGAGTTGTCCCAACTGCGCCGGGATTGGTCCCGCCAGTCGATTGTGGCCCAAGTCCAGCATCATCAGGTGAGTGAGCTGCCCCAGCTCCCCCGGAATCGGCCCCGTTAATTGGTTTTGCCCCAAACGAAGTTCCCGCAGAATGGTGGCTTGCCCCAGCTGTGCCGGGATCAGCCCCGTCAACTCGTTGGCCTGCAGCCGAAGCTCCTGTAGCTGCCCGAGTTGTCCCAGTTGCGCCGGGATTGATCCCGCCAGTCGATTGTGGCCCAAGTCCAGCCTCGTCAGGTGAGTGAGCTGCCCCAGCTCCCCCGGAATCGGCCCCGTCAACCGGTTGTCGTTCAGATAGAGTTCCTGCAGCAGAGCGAGCTGCCCCAGTTGCGCCGGGATGAATCCGGTCAATTCGTTGCCCGCCAGATCCAGCACCTCCAGGTGCGGGAGCTGCCCCAATTCCGGGGGGATCGAGCCGAATAGCCCGTTCTCGCGCAGCACCAGCCTTTCCAACCGGGACAGCCGACTCAACTGCCAGGGAACCGCTCCGATCGAACGACATGGAGAGTAGCTGCACTGCACCCCGACCATCTCCAAGCCGATGACGCGACGCGGATCATCGCCCAGGATGACACCCTCGAAGGTCTCAATCCGTTTGTGCAGGTGCCAAGTTGGGAGCTGGTCCGGATGGTCATCCCGCAGCCGGTCCCGCACGGCCAGCAGCACCTCCTTGTCACAGCGCAGGCTGGGGGACGGGCCGGTCGCGGGACACGGCTCCGGCTCCCACGAAACGCGCACCGGCTGCCGATTGCCGTCCAATTCCAGCAGATGGCCCAGGGCCGGCGGAATGGGGCCCGTCAACCGGTTGGCGTGCAGACGGAACTCCACAGAATGCCTGAGCTGCCCCAGTTCCGCCGGGAGCGGTCCCGTCAACTGGTTGTGGCTCACATTCAGGTCCTGCAGTTGCCCGAGCTGCCCCAGCTCCGGTGGGAGTGGCCCCGTCAGCCGATTGTGGCTCACATTCAGGTCCTGCAGTTGCTCGAGCAGTCCCAACTCCGCCGGGAGCGGGCCCGCCAGCCGGTTATGGCTCAGGTTCAGCTCCCGCAGATCCTCGAGCTGTCCCAGCTCTACCGGGATGGGACCCGTCAACCGGTTGTGGCCCAAGTCCAGCATCTCCAGGCGAGTGAGCTGTCCCAGTTCCGCCGGGAGCGGGCCCGTCAACTCGTTGCCCGCCAGATCCAGCACCTCCAGGTGCGCGAGCCGGCTCCACTCCGGGGGGAGCCGGCCCCGCAACCCGTTTTCGCGCAGGACGACATGGGTTAACTCGGACAGCCGGCCCAGCTCCCGGGGCAGCGACCCAACCAGTCGAAACTTGGGTTCGGTCCACCACCCTATCCACTGCAGTCCGACGACCCGCGGCGCGGCAGGGTCGGGGCTTACGGTGACCCCTTCGAAGGCCTGCACCGCATGGTCCGGGTGCCAGCTGCGGAACAGTTCCCCATGCTCGCCCCGCAGTTGGTCCCGCACGGCCAGCAGCACCTCCTTGTCACAGCGCAGGTTGGGGGACGGGCCGGTCGCGGGACACGGTGCCGCCGCCGCTGTCGACAAGGCCGGGGTCGCAGCTGCCAACGGCGGGCCACCGGCTTGGGCACGGAACCCAATGGTCGATGTGGGCGTGAACGTCGGAACCGGGGCCGGAACGGGAAGGGATGTCGCACTCGTCTGCGCCGCGGTCTCCGCCATGGACCGGCCGTCGGTTTCCCGCACGCACGCGGACAGTACCAGCAGACACAGAAGCACGGACAGGCGATAGATCGATAGGCGCTTCATGGTCCGGTTCCCAGGCATGGGCAGAGTACAGACGACGGGCGCAACACCCTTGCCCTGTTTTCTGTCAGGGAACCGGGGTCGGACGGTCCATACCGAAAGGCAAGCCTGTACCCCAATGATCCCACACCGACGGCTTCGCCCCTTGGCGCGAAGTCGCAGTTAGGCAACGGTACCGCGGGTCGCGGCAGACGATCACGGTAGAGGCCTGCGCGTTGGTGTCAGGCCACGATCCACGCCAACAGTAAGGAGAAAGGCAAGGCCCCAAATCTGGCGCGCCCGCGGATTGCCCCACGCCCAGAGGCCGCCCTGCCAATTCCCGACCAGTTGCCCCCTGAGGGAACTGTGTCGTCCCACGTGCAAAGCGCCGAGGTGTGCCGGCAACCCGTCAGATGGTCCACAGGATCGAGCACGGGTGACGGCTGCGATGGAGCCCATGGCGAGAGGCCCTTGGGATTCTTTGACCCCAGCCAATGTCAAAGGCTCTTCTCCCTTTTCGGGCATCGAGGCAACATCAACAAAACTGGAACAGTGCCTACATGGCTCTAGGCGCAACTTCCTTTGTAGGCTAGCGATATACTTTCCTCGCCTCCATCCGCCTGCCGTGGTTCACATCATCCATGACCTGGTCCGAATACGGCCGTCTGCTCCTGCGCCACGGGTGGCTCATGGTGGCTGGCGCAGCGGTTTGCGGTGCCTTGGCACTGGGTCTGTCCACCGTTCAGGAACCGGTCTTCCGGGCACAAGCCCGAATCAGCATGATTCCGGGCGTAATGGACTGGCGCATGCGGGACCTGACGAAGGAACTGGCCCGCAACGCCGTGGCCACCTTTCCGTCGGACGAGCTTCTGGCTGCAGTGCAGGAAGAGACCGGCCTGCAGACGGATGCGAACAGCCTCAAGGCGGGCTGGGACGACGGGGAACTGATCATTACGATCGAGGCCTTGGCGGACGACGCGGCCACCGCCGGGATTCTGGCCCGGACAGCCGCAACCGAATTCCACAGCCGGCGAACCCTGCAATTCACGGAACAGGACTTCATCGAGTTCATCGAGTTCGAAATCCGCAACCGGGAACCCGAACTGCAGCGGATGGCACCCAATGTGATGACCAACGTGCTGGCCGGATTGTTCGTCGGATTTGCCGCTGGCCTGGCACTGGTCCTGATTCTGCACTGGCGCGACGAAGAATGGCTGCTCACCCGGCAGGCGATCGAGAAGTCGGTGCCGCAGCCCGTCCTGGGCAAACTGCGGTCAAACTGATCACATTCGACGACCAGTGAACACCAAGTCCGGCTCTCGCCAACAGGACGCTCAGGAACAGATGGCCCACGAATTGCGGGCCTTGCGCACCAGCATCGAACTGGCCTGCCACAAGCCGGCCCGATCCGTGGTGCTGCTCTCCCCGGACGATTCGGTGCCGACCGCGGACGCAGTGTGGAATCTGGGTCTTGCCTTTCGGGACAACACCTCGCCCATCCTGTTGGTGGACACCGACATGACGGATCCCGGCCTGCATCTCAAGGCGGATCTGGACTTGGTCCCCGGCCTCAGGCAATGGCTCGAACAAAAAGGGCAGCCCGATTTGGCTCCGGCCACGGCACGCGATCACGGCCTTCTGGTCCTGGCGGCCGGATGCAGCAACGCGGATCCCCTGCAATGGTTGAACACGGAATCCATCGGCTGGTTCGCACCTGCCCTGATGGCCTGTGCAGAGCGCGTGATTTGGCGCACGCCGCCGCTTGACCAATCACCCGTGGGCGTACTTCTGGCCGGATCCGCGGACGCGGTCCTGATGGCCGTCCGTCCCGGCCGCACCCGCCGCAGCCGCATGCATCGGGCGCGGCGGACCCTGGCCCAGGCCGGGATCACGGCCACCGGCACGATCCTGGTTGAGAGTTGAGGCCGGTTCCCGTGGCCACCCGATACATTCGGTCGGTGCCTTCGCTGGCCGCACACATCCGCAACGTACAGCGCGAACGCGTCTACGACAGCAGTTCGCTGGCCTGTCCGGCGGCTGAGCTGGTGCAAACCTATCATCCGTCCCAACTGGACGCGTTGCTCGATGCCAGGCCGTCCATATCGGTGCTCAACCGCGAGGCCAACACGATGGCACATGTGCTGCGACGCCTCTCCGATCACCTTCAGCGCCTGTCCCACGCCTATGCGGAGTGGCAGGACTTTGATGCGGGGGCTTATTTCGACCTGTATCCCAAACAGACCGAAGTTCTGGTCGATATGCGCGGAACGGGTCGCATGACCCGCATTACCTTTTTCGGCGACCTGATGATCCCCCGGTTCCAGTTGGCGGAACACTACTTCGTCGAGACCTTTGCCCCAAGCTATCGGGCGGCGTTTCCCGTGGGCCGGGAACCCAACCAGCAGAGCCCGGCCATGCAGCTGTTCCGCGACGAGGTCGAACCGGAGATGGCGCGCCGGTGGCAGCACCTGTGTCTGGTGGCCCAGCGCCTGCTCTGGACACTCAAGAACGAGTTGGACTACCTTGTGGTCACCGACGGCGAGGAGGAGATGTTCAACTGGCGCCCGTCCTGGCACACGCCGGGCAGCCCGGAACTGGTATCCGGCCTCCTGCCGGCCTGGGAAACGCTGACCACGTTCACGATGGCAGTGCAGTGTGCACCGGCGTCCCGGGAACTGTACGAAGGGGTGTGATGTGACACGATACCTGGTCACCGGCGGAGCCGGCTTCATCGGCTGCAACTACGTTCGCTTTCTACTGTCCGGGTACCCGGATGCCAAGGTCACGGTCTACGACAAGCTCACCTATTCCGGGCGCGTGGAGAACTTGGAAGAGCCGCTGGCACGGTTCAAGGACCGATGCGAACTCGTGGTCGGTGACATATGCGACAGTGCCTCCGTTGGGAGGGCCCTGCAGGCGGCCCAACCCGACATCGTGGTCAACTTTGCCGCGGAGACCCATGTGGACCGCAGCATCGCGGATCCGGACACGTTTGTCCACACCGATGTCAACGGCACGGCCGTCCTGCTGCGACAGGCCAGCGACCAGGGCGTGGTCCGGTACCATCAGGTCAGCACGGACGAGGTGTACGGCCCCGTGCCCGTATCACAGCGCAGTTCCGAAGGCGATGTTCTGAATCCCAGCAGCCCCTATTCCGCCAGCAAGGCCGCCGGCGATCTGATGGCGTTGGCCTGGCACCAAACCTATGGTTTGCCGGTCACCGTTTCCAGGGGTGCGAACTGCGTCGGCGCCTACCAGTATCCGGAAAAGGTGGTGCCGTTGTTTGCCACCAACGCCTTGCTCGATCTCCCCCTTCCGGTCTATGGGGACGGCAAACAGCGGCGGGACTACCAGCATGTCCTCGACCACTGTGCAGGCATACAGGCGGTTCTGGACCACGGGCAGCCGGGCGAGATCTACAACATCGGAACGGGCACGGAGATCACGAACCTGGAGATGGTGCGCATCCTGCTTGAGACCCTGGACAAGCCCCGTTCCCTGATTCGGCATGTGCAGGACCGGCCGGGCCACGATCGGCGCTACGGCCTGGACATCTCCAAGATGCTGGATCTGGGTTGGAGCTCGGCCATGTCGGTGGAGGAAAGCGTCACCGCGGCCGTCTGCTGGTACCGCGACAACCGCGCATGGTGGGAGCCGGTGCGCGCCGGCGAATTCCAGGACTACTACGCCCGGCAGTACGCGGGACGTCCGGAACATGTGCGCTGAACCCGGCGCAAGGCTGCCCAGTCCCGATGCCGCTGCCACCCGATCTGTCTGCGCCAAGGACCTCGTTGAACTCTTTGGCGGGGACCATCACTACATCCGGGACTTCCCGCCGGAGGCGTTGGCCGACCCTCCATCCAACTGGAACATACTGGCGCAGCGCGATGCGGCCCAACGCGTCGCAGGGGCCGCGGTCCTGGAAATCGAAGACCGGCCGCCAACCCTTCCCGCTTGTGTGCCCAGCCGGATTACGGGACGAGGCGTCGCGGTGCGGGGCGAAACGGGCATCCGGGCTGTCGCAACGCACTTGCTCCAGCAGGTCCTGTCGGACCTGGACAGACAGTGGCCGGGTCGCCTCTTCCACCTTGCTTCCCGTTACCGGTGGCTCGTTGACGGTGCGCTGGCCACCGGATTCCGCAGACTGGACACCATGGCCTACCTGGAGCATCGCCTGCACCGGATGACCAGCCTGGAGCCGAAGCACACGCTGCGTTCGGCCCAACCCGAAGACCTGCCGCAACTGGCGGCGATCGATGCCCGCGCCTTCCCCAATTTCTGGCACATGGGCGCACAGCGCCTCAACCAACTGTCCCAGTCGGAATCGGCCCGTCTCCTGGTGGCCGACGCGGACGGACAGGCGGCCGGCTTCATTCTGACGGAAACCGTCCGGACGGACGGGCGCGCCCAGGGCTTCGTAGTCCGCGTATGCGTGGATCCGGCCCTGCACCGGCAGGGCGTGGGCACATCCCTGATGGCCGGTGCCGTCAACGCCATGCACGGGGCCGGCATGACCCGGGTGAGTCTCAATGCCCTGCTCAGCAACGAGGACACGCTGGCCTTTTATCGGCGCCTGGGATTCGTGGCGCAACTCCGTCACTCTCAGGTACTGGGCACTGTCACCGGCCAACCGCGCACGCCTGCGCCGCGGCGCAGGCGCGGTGTCCTGTCATACCGGTAGACCGCGCGCAACCGTCGAAGGCTTCCCGGCATTATGAAGTCGCCGTCCGTCCTGACCTTGCTGCGCCTGGTGCTGTTGCCGGCCCTGGTGCTCCTGGCGGGGACCGTCGGCTACATGCTGCTAGAAGGCTGGAGCTGGCTGGACGCAACGTACATGACCGTCATAACCCTGTCCACGGTCGGCTTCGGCGAAGTGCAGGACCTGACCGAGGAGGGCCGGATCTTCACCGCCGTCCTGATATTGTCGGGGGTCGGTGCCATTTCCTATGCGTTCACGGTCGGAACACAGCAAATCGTAGCCGGGCAGCTGTCGGGCGCGTGGCGGTCCACCCGCAATCGCAGGAGAATCAACCGCATGCGAGATCACTACATTGTGGCCGGATATGGTCGGGTCGGATCGTTTGTGGCCAGCCTGCTGCTTGAACAGAAACAGGCTGTCGTCGTCGTTGACATTGATACCGAGCGCTTAGCGGAGGCGGAAGCGGAAATGGAACAGCTGCGTTTCGTGGCCGGCAGCGCGGACCACGAAGACGTTCTCGGGCAGGCCGGCATCGATAGGGCGGCCGGCATTTGCTTCTGTCTGCCCAATGATGCCGACAACCTGTTAGGCGTCCTGACCGCCCGCACCCTGAACCCCGCCATTTTCATTGCCACGCGTGTGGAGGACTCACTGAACGAGGCCAAGATGGAATTCGCCGGAGCCAACGAGGTCATCAGTCCAACCTCGGCCGCGGCCTACTCAATGGCCTTTCGCCTTATCCAGCCGTCCGGGAGTCTCAAGGCCCTGGAGTGGATGCGGGTCAGCAACCAGGAAGGCTACGTGCTCGAATCCGTGCAGCTTGGAGACTCGCCCGAGTTTGTGCACCGCAAGGTGGGCGACATAGGGTTCCGCGCGCAGCATGGGTTGCGTGTGCTGCAGATCATGCGGAAAGACCGCACTCTGGTTCCCGACGTAACTGCCGACACCGAGATTCTGCCCGGCGACAGCATCCTGGTGATGACCAGGCGGGAAGACTTCACCAAGTTCTGCGCCAAAGTCTGACCGGCGCGGTGCCTGAGCCTGCGGCACGACGAACCGAGCAGACAGTCGGCCAAGAAGCCCGCGCCTGCCGGACGCCGACAGGCGTGATGCGGCCATCGCCACCGGGCTCGATCCGGAAGACGATGCAAGCCACAAGGCACATCCGTGACGGCCATCCCCTACACCGAGGTTGTGCGGGCCGGTCTCCGACATGGGTTGCGCACCCCGGTAGCGGGTCCGAGCCGCTTTCAGCCCGATGACAACGAATTGCGAACAGACCAAATCCAGGATAAATCACACATGAAAATCCAAATTATTCTATTCTAAAGATAAATTATATTTGCAATCTATCTTTGTTCATGGCCAAATCGTTTCATTCGCGGTATTCTTTGTCCATCGATCTAACTCCGGCAACCATCAGGGACACGCGACATGGACGACGAGAAGCCACCCGGCAGGGAACACGATGCCCTGGTGCGCAGGGCCTTGGAAGATCCGGCGACCGCACAGGCTTGGCTGAAGGCGCGACTGCCGCGGGAGTTGGTCAAGCAGTTGAACCTGTCAACCTTGACAGAACAGCCGGGAACTTTCGTCGATACCAATCTGAGAAGGTCGGAAACCGACGCGTTGTTCAAGGTCCAACACGAGTCCGGCGAACCCATGTACGTGTACATACTGGTAGAACACCAGTCTACGGTGGACCTGTGGCTACCGCTGCGGCTGCACAAGTACCACAACCGCATTTGGGATCGGGAACGCCTACAGCGGCGTTCGAACACACCGACCCTCAGTCCGATCGTGAGTGCGGTCCTACACCACGGAGACAGGGATTGGACTCCGTCACGTCAATTTGAGGATTTGTACAATGAGGAAGTACGCAGCTTGCCCGACCTCTGTCGATTCGGCTACATCCTGGTGGAACTGACCGGGATGCAGTTGGAGGAGGCCAGAGGGGACGCGTACGCCCGGGCGATGGAAATGCTGTTGATGGACCATCGTCGCCAGCAGGTCGAGCGACTGTTGCAGTTGTTGCCGCCATTGATTTTGGCAATGTGGGCCACGCCTGGCGGCAGAGACAAAGAACGGACGCTCATGGCTTACATCGACACAATGTACGGAGGCATAGTGATGAAAGTCCTGACCGAGGAAGTGGAAAAGTACCGGGAGCGATACGGCAGTCAAGGCATTACCCCCGAGGACGTAACGCTGCTGAAGTTCCTGGAGGAGCGATATGCCCGTGAAGGCAAGGAACAGGGCATTCTCCAAGGCCGAATCGCGACCGTCGAAGACATGTTGGAAAGGGGTGCGTCCTGGGAAACCGTCACACAGCTTACCGGCGTGGACAAGGAGCTCCTGAATCGCCTCCGGGAGGAGCTGGATGGCATGCAGGAAGGTCAAGGCACGCACGATGCCTGACATCCTTCGAGAGCATCGCCGTCAGCCCCGGTGTCTCTGGACAGACCATTCTCCAACCGGGATCGGGAATTGGACCCGCACCGGGTTGGGGAATTGGAAGTTCCCTGGCTGCGCAGTCAACCAGAGGATGGGGACGCTCCCGGTCGGACGATGCCTGCGGGTCGCGCCCTGTGAATGAACGCTGGCATGTCCCCAGTTTCAAAGGAGCCGGTCCCCTTTATCCACATCTGAATGGTTTGGTCTGCCAACAAGGTTCCTGGTAATGGAGACATCTCTCTGCAACCATACCAAGGCGCGGATGCCGATGGCCCGCAACAAATGGAGGCGAAAGTGATGCAATCCTCAACTACGGAAGTGCAAGAGTACCGAAAGCGGTACGGCAGTCAAGGCATTACCCCCGAGGACGTAACGCTGCTGAAGTTCCTGGAGGAGCGATACGCGCGTGATGGCATGGCCAGAGGTCTGGAACAGGGTATGGAGCAGGGCATAGAGCAGGGCATGGAACAGGGTGTGGAGCAGGGCGTGAAGCAAGGCATACTCCGGGGTCGGATCGCGACCGTCGAAGACATGCTGGCAAGGGGTGCGTCGTGGGAGACCGTCACGCAACTCACCGGGGTGGACGAGACTCGCCTGATCCGCCTTAGGGAGGAACTGGCCGCCCTGCAGAACGGCCACAGCACGCATGGCCCCTGACGACCTTCGCACTGGTCGCAAGCATGTTCCCTTTTGTTGACCAACAGCGTCCCTATCAGAATCGGGCACCCTTCCACGTGCCGGTTTCAAGGTTTCGGAGTTCCCTGGTAGCAGTGCTGGTCAGGAGTTGACCGCGCGAATTTCTCCGCACCAAGGCACCTCAACACGACAGGACCTGCCGGCATTGGGACAGGTTCTATATCCAATGGCACCTTCCACTGCTGCCGAGCCAGCAGTTCAATGGAACCTATTCCGCCGGATTGGGCTCGCCCGGCGTCGGGTTTGCGACCGTGCGGAACTCCCCGTTCACATCCGGCACACGCGCGAAACTCGCGTCCTCGCCGGACTGGCCGTCTTCCCAGTCCACCTGATCCACCAGGTTGCCGTCGGCGGTCCAAATCCCCACTTCCTCATCACTGCCCAAGGCAAATCCCGGCCAGCCGTCCTTGTCCAGCTGGACCTGGAGGTAGGCACCGGGTGCCAGAACCGTATCCGGTAGGAAGGCAACGCGTTTGTCCGGATCCTCCAGATCATCGGCCAGGAGATACCCGGACAGGTCAATCGGTTCGTCCGAGGCATTGTGAAGTTCCAGCCAGTCCAGGGGATTGCCCTTGGCCGCCACCTCGTTGATAATCAGGCCTGTAGCCGCGACCGGTTCCTCAACCGAAGACCCATCCAAGGGTTCCGACGGTCCCTCATGCCCGTAGATGGTGCCGCTGAGACGGCCGGAGATCACCGTGCCCGGTCCGGACCCAACCTCAATGATCTCAAGGAGCCCCTCGGCAATCGTACTGGTGCCAAAGGCATCGGTGTGGAATCCGTTCCCGGTTTCGAACTCGATGGCGATTTTGGAGCCCGGATACAGGTCTTCCACCGGAACGGTTACCGTCAGCTCATCGACTTCATAATCGACATCCAGGCCGATGATGGAAATGACGGCTCGGATTCCCCCGGAGTCTTCCGCGCCCACGCCCGTGATGGATTCCCATTCCCCGCGATCGATGGAACCATCGCCGTTCAGGTCCGCCCAGCCCAGCATCTCGTCGAACGAGGGCAGATCGGGAACGAATTCAAGACCCGCTTCGTAATCCGGCTTGTCGAACACGCCGTTGCGGTTGCCGAGACCGTCGAGCGCGCCCAGGGTTTCGTCCCAACCTTCGGCCGGGGCCTCTTCAAGGCCGGCCGTGGCACCGGATTGGACAAAGTTCACATCGTGTCCCCCAAGCCGGTAGCGATCGAACACCACTGAGCCCTCGCCGGCGGGGTTCTCGCTGGCATCGGTGCCCCAGGTCGTTTCAAAACCAAGCGCAAACGCCCCCCGCTCGGGCACGCAGATATCCTCGGGCGTTCGCTGCGGCCACGGCCAGTCCGGCGGCTCCGATGCCAGATCGGCCAGCACCGCTTCCTCTCTGCCGGCAATGAACCCGTACACTCGGTTGGCGTCCTTGGCCGCCGCGGTCCGTGCCGCCGGTGGCAGACCATCTGCCACCACACGAGCCATCCTTTCCGCCAGGGCTGTCAGTTCCGCCTCGTCCCACACATTCGCAAGCAGGTCCCGCAGGCGCGCGACATAGGCGGCCCGACCATCCGGATCGGCATACAGTCGGTAGGCAATATCACCGTGCGCGTACACCGAGGTGGGTGTTGCAATGCCGTCCAGCGGGTTGTCCACGTCCCCCATCACTTGGTCGGCACCCCAGGGAATGAAGGCGAATGGCCGTCCGGGAGGCCGATAAAGGAAAAAGTTGTTGCGGTTCCCGGCATAGCCGTCCCAATGTCCCAGCAACACTTCGACCGCCCAGAAGGTAAGGAACTGATCCAGGTCCACCAGTTCGGCCAGGGTTTCGAGGCCGGCCGGGGAAGGATCCTCGAGGGCAGCCGTCACGGCTTCAATGTCGGACCAGTCGTTCGTCCCCTCGTTGTTCTTCTTCTCAAACGTGCCCCGGTATCCCCGATTGAAGTCACTCACGGTGCCTTCGTACAGATTGCCGTTGGCATCTCCGAAGTAGCGCTCCAGGAAGGGTTCCTTGATCTCCTCCACGTGCACGAAGAGGCCCAAGTCCTCTCCGTTGACCTTCACGGTCGCGAAATTGCAGCGGGGAGCCGGCAGGCCGGCTGCGGCGAAGACGTGGTAGGCCATGCAGGTGTTGATGGCCGACGGATCCTGCTTGGCGTTGTTGAGAGTGAACCGGGTCACGTCTCCGTCGAAGGCACTGTCGTTGTACTTGTCCAGCCGGATCTTCAGCGACGGCTTGTCCTCGCTGAGGGAACCATAGAAGCCCTTTTTGCGCACACCCGCCTGGGCAAATGCCTGACCATCGATGGTGATGTCGGCTGTGTGCCAGTCGAAAATCGACTCCTTGGGCCTGGCGAGGCAATCGGCCCCGCCGACAATGTCCGCAATGGTCCGGTAAGGCAGGCGCAGCGCGTCCCAGTCTGCGGGCGGCATGTCGATGCCGACCTCCAGGACGTGGTCCAGGTCGTACAGGCTGTCGCCGGACCCGGCAGTGCCGGCCGATGCCGACACTGACGCGGACGTGTCCCCGACCGGTTCGGCCACCAGGTCGGAAGGCATGACGCAACCGGTCAAGGCCAGCATAAGCGCGATCAACAAACACCAATTGGGCAACCCAAACTTCACCTGGGGCAGGTTGCACATGGACAGATATTCCTGTGGCTTGTACCGAGGCGGCGCACCAGGCAAGTCCGGCGGACGCAGCCAACCGGGGCGCCACTGCGTCGGCCGACCCGAGGCATATGTCCACATGTTGATGACCCGGATTCGGCTAAGGCATCTCCACGGCGCGGAGCGCCTGCCACGCGGGCCCATTATCGTTGAACCAACACGGGAGGGTCGATATCCCAACCTCAGCACCGAGCCCAGCCGGTTGGACACTTGCCCCAAGCCGCACGGACTCGCGGGCCCGGCCAAGTCTAGGTTCAGCGACTCCCGGCAACCGCCAACGACTCGGCGATCTCAATCACCCGGTCCGCCACCGGCGCAAAGAAGACCTGCCTGTCCCTGACGATGTCCCCCTCGCCCACATAGGCCGCCAGCTGTTCCGCGTCCAGTGCGAAGTGCGCCGCCGCGGCCGTACTGCCGCCAAGATCCTCGCGTGCCCGCGGCATGGCGTCGATGCGCGCGAGCAGTGCCTGGAGATCCGCATCCCCGAACGGCTCGGGTGTGGCCATCACAATCGAGTGGCTGCCCCCGGTATACCAAAGTACGGCGTGCGGAAAGGTGGCCCGGAACGTCCGCAGAATGAGACGAAAGTCCTCCTCGGACATGCTGTGGAACGGCAGCCACTGGAAGAAGACCCCGCCGGGCGCCAAGCGATCGGCTACGGTTTCATAGAACTCGTGTGTGAAGAGGGCCCAGCTGCTGGTATTGGCCGGATGCGTGGCGTCCGTCGTAATGATGTCGTACCGGTGGGGAGTGCGCAGCAGGAAGTTGCGACCGTCCTCCACATGCAGCCTCACCCGCGGCGAATGGAGAACATTGTGGTTCTCTTCCCAGTACACCTCGGCCGCTTCCAACATTTCGCGGGACAGATCAACCGCGTCCACATGGGGAATTCCGTGGCCGTCGAGGGAGCCGGTGGCGATGCCGTTGCCGAAACTCAGCATCAAGGCGCGTTGGGCACCTTCCCGGACCAGAGGCGGCAGGTGTCCGAGGGCACGGAACGCCTGCATGCTGATCGCGTCCGTCGGAACCTCGATGCGGCCGTTCACGAAGGACACCTTGATGTTGTTCTCCGGTACATCGAACACGGCCACGGTCGTGTCCACCCCTTCCGCGTAGAAGGCCATGAATTCGCCAGGGTCCTGCCGAAAGCCGAGATACACCGCCGGGGGCCGCAGGGCGAAACCGACCAGGAGAAGAATGGCCGCGGCGGCCGGCCAGCGGAGCTTCCGGACCGGATCGACCATCCTAAGCGAAAATCCGGCCAGTGAGGCCAAGCCCAACAGCAGGCTTCCCGTGGCCAGCAGGAACAGCGACCCCTGCAGCCCCGCGGTCGGGATTAGCCCAAAGGTGGTCGCCAGTACTCCCGCGACGGCTCCCAGCGTGTTGACGGCGTTGACCCGCCCCGTGGAGACGCCCAGGTTGCCGTCCGTATCCTCTGCCGCCAGGTGCTGGACGATCGGCCACAGGTACCCCATGAGACAGGTGGGCGGCAGCAGAACGAACACGGCCAACAGAAACTCGAACAGGATGGCCCTGCCGAGGTTGTAGGCACCGAAGAGATCTTCGTAGGCCACCAGCGGCAGGAGGTAGAACAGAAAGACGGTCGCCAGACCCAGGGCCGCCAGCCACAGTTGCAGATGCCCGAAACCGGCCAGGGAGGGTTGATGCCGCCTCAACCGCCGCGCGGCCATCCCGCTGCCGATCGACAACCCCATCAGAAACACCGTCAGGACGATGGCAAAGGAATAGACGGCATCCAGGGTAAACACGGCCAGGACGCGGCCCCACACCACCTGATAGCCAAGGGCAACCGCGCCGGAGACCCCGTAGGCCGCCAGCAACCATGCGCCGCGACGACTTCGACCGGTGGGTACGGAAGTTTCGCTTGATCGCCGAACGGCAGGGGCATCCTTCGTGCCAGATGGAGCCGTTCGCTGGGTCCAGAGAGCCAACAGGCCAGCTACGACATGCAGGCCGGCCGCGATCCAGATGGCAGTTCCGGCCGGCAGCGTGCGCAGGAGGATCAGGGCGGTGCAGCCGCACCCGACCGCTGCGCCCACTGTTTCCCAAGCGTACAGGCGTCCGACCAGCACGCTGCCGCGCTGTGTGTCCTGTTGGCCCGCCCACCGGCCCAGCAACGGCAGGGACCCTCCCGCCAGCAGGGCAATCGGCGACAACACCGCCACCGACAAACCGAGGCGCAGCACTTGGACAAAGCCCTGTTCCAAGCCCAGGCCGGGTGCCAATGCAGCATAAAGATGGCGAACCTGCTCCAGGCCCAGGAGAGTCAGGAGCGCCAGTCCGGCCAGGGCCGCCTGCATCCCGGCAAACCACAGCAGCGGCCGGTGAATTCTTCCCATGGCCCGGGCAAACAGCCAGCTGCCCAGAGCAGTGCCTCCCAGCAGAGCCACCACAACCGCCGCATAGGCCTGAACGCTCAGGCCAAAGGCCAGCGTTGCCTGACGCACCCAGATCAGTTCCTGAATCAGGGCACAGGCACCGGTCAGGACAGCGGCAGCGCCTACCGGAGCGAGTCTGGAACTGGGCAAGGTGGGCATTCCGGTCAAAATGATTGGGGCTGAATTACCGCTGTTCGTGCCTGAACTCACTCGGGAGTGCTTCGAAATGCCGATGCGGTGCGTCCAACAGGCACCCGGAAAGGGTTTGGGGGATATCAGGGGAACGGAATTGGAACTATCGATATCCGGTGAAGGGATGCCGTTGTCCCCAAACAGCTCCAGCGACGTGGTATGCAGCAGGTGTGGCAAGCATTTTGGGGCTTTCGGCCCATGAGGATCCGGAGGTTTCGGCTTCAGTCGCACAACAAGAACGGTGCGCGCGAGCAGGAATACGGGAACACCTCGGTATCCAGGTGCCTACTCCAAGTTCGCAATCACAAGATTATGCTAAGCCCAGCACTATCTCCGTGTAAGCAAGGTTGCGGCCGGCCTTGACGGTGGTCTCTTGCCGGAGTAGGTTGGGTGCCATACGTCACAGCAGGTGCAGGTTGCGGGGGCATGGCCCATTCACTCCCGGCTTGGTGGACAAGACTTGGCTGCCGCGTGCCGACCACTGCCGGAAGATGCAGTTGACGAAGCTGGACTTTGACCGGTAGTACTGGTTCACCTACCCGGAACGGGGCGGTGTGGCGGTCGCGGCAACCGATCACAACCACCTGTACCGAACCCCTCAAGGTCCCCGGTTTGGAACCCGTTGTACCGCGGACTCCTGCCACGACCCCGGTTCACCTACCGGGAGATTCGGTGCCGGGCGCAGGAGGTTCCCCAGTCTCGGAAGCCTCGTGGGTCTGCCAAGTCAGGTCCATCACACGGTAGTCCACATAACCCAGACCATCCACCTTCGGGTTGTCCACATAGCGCATCTCACCGTTTGTGTCGATGGTCAGATCGAAGATGGCCGGCTGCGCGTCGGACATCGGCATCCCGTCCGCGTCAACCCGCGTGCCCGTCATCGTGTGAGTCACCTGGGTCGCAGGTCGGAAGACCGCCGGCAGCACGAATTGCGGCTGCGGATCTTGTCGCGCATGGTACTGCACGGGAGCGCGCGGGCTGCCGAAGCTGATCGTCACCGTTGTTCCGCTCTTCCATGCCTCCCAGTGCCCATCGGGATTGGTTGCCAGATTGAGGAAGTCCCCCGCGGCCGCATCCGAGACCACATCCCACAACAGGATGGTGCCGTCCAAACTACCGCTGGCGAGGGTCCGGCCATCGGGGCTAAAGGCTACGCTCCAAACCTCGTCCGCATGGCCTTCCAGGGTGTGCCGAAGGGTACCCGTGGCCACATCCCACAAGCGGATGTGGTCAGCACTACCCGTGGCCAGGGTGCGGCCGTCGGGACTGAATACCATGCTTCGGATCCGGGCCGCAGGGCCTTCCAGGGTATGCCGAAGAGTGCCCGTGGTCACGTCCCACAATTGAATGATGCCGTTAAAACCAGAATCATTAAATCTGTAATAGCTAGAATCATGTATGTTGAGGGCACTGGCGAGCATCCGACCATCCGGACTGAAGGCCATGCTCCAAACCGACTCCTCAAAACCCTCCTGCGTACGGTGGGGAGTGCCCGTGGCCACGTCCCACAGGCGGATGGTACGGTCCCAACTGTTGCTGGCCAGGATCCGACCGTCCGGGCTGAACGCTATGCCGACGACATTCCTCGAATGGCCCTGCAGGGTATGCCGTAGGGAGCCTGTGGCCACATTCCACAGACGGACGGTGTTGTTGGAATAACCGCCACTGGCCAGGGTGCGGCCATCGGGACTGAACTGCACACTATAGAGTTCCTCCCCGCGGTGATCCATGGCATGTTGGAGAGTGCCCGCGGCCGCGTCCCACAGGTGGATGGCACCAGCATATTCGGCACTGGCCAGGGTGCGGCCATCGGGACTGAACGCCAAGCTGGCGATCAACTTCCCATCGCTAGCCAAAGAGTGCCGGAGGGTCCCCGTGGACACGTCCCACAGGCGAACCGTGCCGTCGTCGCCACCCAGACCGAGGGTTTGGCCGTCTGGACTGAACGCCAAGTTCGGAACCCATTTTGCATGGCCTGTCAGTGTGTGCCGCAGGGTGCCCTCGGCCGCGTTCCACAGGCGGACCGTGCCGTCGCTCCAACCTTTGCCGGCCAGGGTCCGGCCGTCGGGGCTGAACGCCACGACGCGGACCTCCGGTGCATGGTGTGCCAAGGTGCGCCGGAGGGTGCCCGCAGCCACATCCCAAAGACGGATGGCATGGTCTCCACCTTGACTAACCAAGGTCCGGCCATCCGGACTGAACGCCACACTGTCAACCTGTTTCTCAGGGTGCTCCAAGGTGTGTCGGAGGGTGCCTGCGGCCACATCCCAAAGACGGAGCGTGGAGGTTCCGTCGCGACTGACCAGGGTTCGGCCGTCGGGACTGAACGCCACGAAGCGGACCCATCCCCACGGGATCTTCAGAGTGTGCCGAAGAATGCCCGCAGCCACATCCCACAGGTGGGTTTGGCCGTCACGACCGGCAGTGACGAGGGTCCGCCCGTCGGGACTGAACACCACACTGGTGACACCACTCGCATGGCCCTCCAGGAAGTACAGAAGAGTGCCCGCAGCCACATCCCACAGGTGGATTTGGCCGTCGCGCCCGACAGTGACGAGGATCCGGCCGTCGGGACTGAACACCACGCGGGTGAGATCACTCGCACGGTCCTCCAGGATGTGCAGAAGAGTCCCCGTGGCCACATCCCACAGGGAGAAGGTGTTTCCTCCCCGTTTGATGGCGAGGGTCCGGCCGTCGGGACTGAACGTCACGCGGGTGAGATCACTCGCACGGTCCTCCAGGATGTGCAGAAGAGTCCCCGTGGCCACATCCCACAGGGAGAAGGTGTTTCCTCCCCGTTTGATGGCGAGGGTCCGGCCGTCGGGACTGAACGTCATGTCATAGGCGTCACGCGCATGACCTTCCAGGGTGTGCCGGAGGGTGCCCGTAGCCACGTCCCACAGACGGACGGTGGGAGTCCCATCTCTGCTGGCCAGAGTCCGGCCGTCGGGACTGAAGGCCACACTGGTGACCCAATTCCTATGCCCTTTCAGGGTGTGTCGGAGGGTGCCCGTGACTGCGTCCCACAGGAGGACCGTACCGGCACTCCCACCGCTTTCACGGGTCCAGACATCAGGACCAAAACTGGCCAGGATCCGGCCGTCGGGACCAAACGCCAAGCCGGTAACCCCATTCGGATGACCTTTGAGCGGGTACTCAACTTCGTAGGTTCGGGTGTCATACAGCCAAATACCCATGCTGCCCCCAACCGCCAAGCGGGTGCCGTCCGGCGAATACCGCACGGTCGCAGCCGTACCCCGACCCAGACGGACCTTGGCCTCGGCCGGCAACGGCTCAAATGGGGATTCCCCAGCCACAACGGGCGATGCCGCGGCCAAGAGCAGGCACAGACATGCAGCCATCACCCGGATTGGGATCTTCACGGACAACATCGGACAGCCTCCTCAATGGCAAACCAACCCCATACCTTGCACCAGGGACAGGAACATCCAGCCGTCATGATAAGGACCTTCTCAGTATCGCCCACCAGCCGGACTCGGGAACGGAAGCGATGGATTGCGTCCAAGCCCGCCTTGGCTTGACGCCAATGTTCAGGGCTTTTTCACAAGCAGGAATACTCCAAAATCCAGGGCAATTGCATTCTGATAGGGTCATGGTACCGGTAGGTTGAATCGGAGTGTTGGAAGCTGGAATTTGCCACCGCAGCAAGAGGAAAACATGCCCATTCGGGCATCGCGGCCATGCGCGAACAGGTCGGATAAGCCTGGGACTACCTGATTGAGGACCTGCCAAAACAGAATGTGATTGCCCTACTCCAGAATCAGGAAAACGGAACCAGTGACAATGTCTTGGATTCTTGGCATGCCATGGGTACGCGGCGGGTATATGCTGTGATGTTGTCTCTACGTATACTGGATTCTTGGCATATTCCAACTTGAAAAATGGATCATGAATCCTGTGCACGGACAACTGCCGGATTGCCGGCTATTGTGGGTGGATGCCCGACCGGAATCGCTGGATCCGGTCCAACGCCTGCTGAAAACCCATCGCATCACCGTTCGGTGTATACCCAACTTTGAGGCGGCGCTGGAACAGATCCAGACTTGGGTGCCCCATATACTCCTGCTCGATTATGGACGGTCGGCGACGGGCATGCACTATGAGACGTTCGTGTACGAGGAATTGCCGCTGGTGGACCCCTATGGTGCCGGTGGACAGCTTTTCGACAATCCCTGGCACTACACAGCAACCCCCATCCTACTGGCGGCCGGCGGCCTACCTGCAACGGTACCCGGCTATGTGACGCCGCACCTGATGCGCGTGGCCTATTTTCTGCCCAAGCCTTGCGATGTCAGCCACCTGGTCCAACGGGTGCGGGATATTCTGCGAATCCCCCCATTGGGTTTAACCTTGGAACCGCACCGCAGGCGTGTGTGGATTCAGGGCACGTCCCATTCGCTTTCTCCCCGGGAAATGGACATCCTGCTCCTTCTGGCCCACAGCCATCCCGATCTCCTCACCGCACCGCAGCTGGTGCAAAGGCTGCACGATGAAAAAGGGATCAGAACCAACGAGGCCAAAGTGCGCGTAGACATCCATCACATACGCCAGATTCTGGAAACAGTACCAGCCAAACCCCAACTGCTGTGCAACGAAGGACACGGCTACTTCCTGCCCCACAAGCCGGCCTGGCATGCCGCATGACCGGCGATACCGGCCCGGTACGGACGGCTAGGCCACAGGTCCGGTCCCCTGTCTGGGCCCTCATCTCCTCAGGATGTTCAGGCTGTCCTGATCATGGCGGTTGGATATCCCTATCCCTTGCCCTAATTCAAGCCGTCACATTGGCGTGCCATTGAGAAGACCATCCGATGTTGTCCTCTGCCCGCATCTTGGCTACAAGCCTGCTTCTGCTTCTGGTCATGCCCTTGCCCGGCGTGGCCCAGGCCCCTCTGTCCGAGCACCTGCCTGCCGAGACCCAATCCCCTTTGCACCGGGACACAATTCAGGGCGTGCAGTATTCACCGGACGGCTCCGGCCTGACGGTTGGGGACCGTACCGGCATCCGGTTGTCCAATGCCCACTCCCACGATGTCGTGTCCCTAGCCACAATCCATACGGAGGCGGTCCGCAGGGTAGCCTTCAGTCCCGACGGCCAAATCCTCGCCAGCGGCGGTCAGGACGGGATCGTCCACCTCTGGGACATGGTCACCGGAACTCTCCTGCACTCACTGGAGGGCCATGCGGGAGGTGTCTGGAGCGTGGCCTTCAGTCCCAACGGCCAAACCCTCGCCAGCGGCGGTCGGGACGGTGCTGTCCATCTCTGGAACCCCACCACCGGGATCCTCCGGCACACCTTGCAAGGCCATACGGGAGGTGTCTGGAGCGTGGCCTTCAGTCCCAACGGCCAAACCCTCGCCAGCGGCGGTCGGGACGGTGCTGTCCACCTCTGGGATATGACCACGAAAACCCTCCAACACTCCTTGGAAAGCCATGTGCTGGGACGCCATGCGAGGAGTGTCCACATCGTAGCCTTCAGTCCCAATGGCCAAACCCTGGCCAGCGTCGGTGACGACAATCGCGTCCGCCTGTGGAATGTGGCCTCAGGCACCCTCCGGCACACTTTGGAGGACGATGCGGCATGGGTTCGGAACGTGGCCTTCAGTCCCGATAGCCGGCTCCTGGCCGGTGTCGGTTGGACCGGACTTTCCCGCCTGTGGAACGCGGACACGGGCACCCTCCGGCACATGCTGATGGGTCGCCATACTGATCACAGAGTTCATTTTGATTGGGTCACTAGCGTGGCCTTCAGTCCCGATGGTCTCACCCTGGCCAGTGGCGGCAACGACCACACGGTAATTCTCTGGGAGGTGGCCAAAGATGCCGTCCGACACACACTGGAAGGCCATACGGGGAGTGTCCACAGCGTGGTCTTCAGTCCCGATGGTCTCACCTTGGCCAGTGGCGGGGACGTCACCGTCCGCCTGTGGGACGCGACCTCAGGCACCCTCCGGCACACACTGGAAGGCCATACGGGGCGTGTCCACAGCGTAGCCTTTAGTCCCGACGGCCAAACCCTCGTCAGCACCGCCTGGGATGATACCGTCCGCCTGTGAGACGCGGCCTCGGGCACCCTCCGGCATACACTTCATGGGGACTTGACAGCCTTCTTCCCCGACGGCTGGACCCTGACCAGCGGCAGTCAGGAAGGAACCACCGTAATGCGGGATGTGGTCTCCATTTCGGGAGACTTCCACAATTTGGTCAACAATCCGGGCGGATGGTGGAAGGTGTGGAGGAGCGGGACGACGGTGACGGCCTATGTCAGCAGTCCACGTTCACCTGTGCAGTACTACGCGGCGCAAAATCCGCAACCACAATTCGTGCTGCCGACGGGCTTTCGGCCCGCGAACCAGGTGACGCATACCGTGACGGGCACCCTGGTCCACTCAGATGGTACCCCGGTGCCGAACGCACAGCCGGTGACCTTTGACCTGACCATCGACACAAACGGGGAGGTGCACTACGTGGACAACCCGAAGGTAGATGGCCTAAGGTTTGTGGGCTACCGTGTGATGCAACTGACGTGGCAAACCCGCGAGGGCCGGGCGACCTCGGCATCCGACGACGGAACCTTACCGTTGGTCACCAATCATCAGACCGTGGAGCACGGCGGAACTAGGCAAGTCCCCGTTGCCAAACCGGAGACCCATTCCACCACCCTCACCGCAGTCAGTACCAGCGAAACCCACACCTGCAGGGTGCGGACCAACGGCTCCCTCGCCTGCTGGAGCGATGAGGATTATGAGGAGGCCACACCGCCGGCAGGCACCTTCGCCAGTGTCAGTGTCGGAAACGGCCATGCCTGCGGGGTGCGGACCGACAGCACCCTCGCCTGCTGGGGCAGTAACAACGATGGGCAGGCCACACCGCCAGCAGGCACCTTCAGCGCCGTCAGTGCTGGACCCCGACACACCTGCGGAGTGCGAACCGACGGCACCCTCGCCTGCTGGGGCGATGATGGTAGGAACAACAGGGGAGGTTTTCTCTTTGATTTCCGGGGCTATGACGACTTCGGGCAAGGCACGCCGCCGACAGGCTCGTTCGCTACTGTCAGTTCGGGACCCCGACATTCCTGCGGGGTGCGGACCGACGGCACCCTTGCCTGCTGGGGTTACAACAGGAATGCGCAAGCCATACCACCGGCAGGCACTTTCAGTGCCGTCAGTGTCGGATATCACCACGCCTGCGGAGTGCGGACCGACGGTTCTCTCACCTGCTGGGGTGAATACGATTATGCGCAGGCCATGCCGCCGCCGATAGGCACCTTCGCCAGTGTCAGTGTCGGAAACGGCCATGCCTGCGGGGTGCGGACCGACGGCACCCTCGCCTGCTGGGGCAGTAACGACGATGGGCAGGCCACACCGCCGACAGGTACCTTCAATGCCGTCAGCGCGGGCCCCCGACATGCCTGCGGGGTGCGGACCGACGATACCCTCACCTGCTGGGGGGATCCGAACGACTTGGTTGCTCATTTGACTCTGCCGGCTGACATCTTTGCTGCCGTCAGTGTCGGCTGGGGTCACAGGTGCGGGATACGGACCGACGGCACCCTCGCCTGCTGGGGTAACGACGCTTATGGACAGGCCATGCCGCCGGGCGGCTCCTTCGCCGACCTCAGCGCCGGCTATAACCATACCTGCGGGATACGGACCGACGGCACCCTCGCCTGCTGGGGTAACGACGCTTATGGACAGGCCATGCCGCCAGACGGCTCCTTCGCCGACCTCAGCACCGGCTATAACCATGCCTGCGGGATACGGACCGACGGCACCCTCGCCTGCTGGGGTGAGAACGAGTATGGGCAAGCCACACCACCAGCCGACATCTTCAGCGCCGTCAGTGTCGGGCGCTGGCACGCCTGCGGGGTGCGGACCGATGATACCCTCGCTTGCTGGGGGGCAGGCGACGTGGATGACACAAGCCAATATGCGTATGGGCAAGCCACGCCGCCGGACGGTACCTTTACCGTCCTCAGTGCCGGCTGGGACCGCACGTGCGGAGTGCGGACCGACGGTACCCTTGCCTGCTGGGGCAACGATGACTATGGGCAAGCCATGCCTCCAGACGGCACCTTCACCGACCTCAGTACCGGGTTTGACTACGCCTGCGGAGTACGGACCGACGGCACCCTTACCTGTTGGGGCAACGATGACTATGGGCAAGCCACGCCGCCGGGCGGCACCTTTACCGACCTCAGCGCGGGTGCTCGACATACTTGCGGGGTGCGAACCGACGGCATCCTCGCCTGCTGGGGGGATTGGGAAGACGCTGTTGTGCAGATGACCCCACCGGGCAGCACCTTTGCCACCATCAGTGTCGGCTATGGTCACAAATGTGGGGTGCGGACCGACGGCACCCTCGCCTGTTGGGATCAGACCGACCTTGGACAAGCCACGCCACCGAGCGGCACCTTCACCAGCATCAGTGTCGGAAACGGCCACATCTGCGGGGTGCGGACCGACGGCACCCTCGCCTGCTGGGGCGATGATACTTATGGGGCTGGTTGGACTCCGGCCGGCTCTGGTCGGGTCACTCCACCGGACGGAACCTTCATCACTATCGATGCCGGAGCCCAACACACTTGCGGGGTGCGGACGGACGGTACCCTCGCCTGCTGGGGCGATGACAGGAGAGGGCAAGCCACGGTGCCGGACGGGACCTTCACGAACCTCAGCGCGGGAGAAGCCCACACCTGCGGCGTGCGGACGGACGGCACCCTCGCTTGTTGGGGCATTGGGCAGGCCACACCGCCGGGCGGCACCTTCGTCGCCGTAAGTGCCGGAGCCCGACATACCTGCGGGGTGCGCCCCAACGGCACCCTCACCTGTTGGGGCGACAACAGGAGGGGACAGGCCTCGCCGCCGGACGGCACCTTCACTGCTGTCAGTGGCACCTGCGGGATGCGGAACGACGGCACTCTCGTCTGCTGGGGGATTGGGCAAGCCACACCGCCGGACGGCACTTTCATCGCCATCAGTGGCACTTGCGGTATACGGCCCGACGGTACCGTTGCCTGCTGGTAAGCAGCATCTCGATATCCATGCCGACAGGATTCGGGAATCAGCCGATTGTTTGTTGTCACCGCCAAGGCAACAATCCTTAGCTGGACTTTGTGCAACACACTCTCGTCCGCCCAGTTGGACGGCAGACTTTGGTGTGGGCATCGCACTGGAATCCAGGTAGTGCCCGTGTTCAGGTGCTGTAGCAAAGGAAATCCAATAGGCCTACGGGGACCAGCGTCGGGGGTTTGGTTGTTTCGAGGACTGTCGGGACCATGAATAAAGTGACAGGTCGGTGCGGCAGATTGCTCGTACGAGGACCAGAACATAGAGGCATCCCAATTGTTCCGGTTGCATCGGGGAAGCGGACCGTAGACCACGGCATTACCATGGACAAAGGCTATCCGAAAGGGTTGACTGGCATGTTGGAGAGGAGGTTCACGGACAGGACAGTCCGAATGAAATGCTTCTTCCTACTCGATCCTTCCATATTGCGCACGTGCTCCAACAGGTACGCGACATTCTTGCGCGCGACAGGCTCCCGTCCCAGCCCCGGTGCACGTACTTTCCCGGCTCATTGCCGGGCACCGGGGGCAGCGTCGTTCCGGGCGTTGACGCCATCTCCGGAACCTCATTGGTCGCCACGACAGGTGCGTTGCGCTGTAGGCCACATGGTCAAGGCCAACCACCTTCGCGTTGTCCACGTCGTGCACATCACAGTTCGGGCCGATGGTCAAATCGATGATTTCCGATTGCGTGTTCGGTACCATAGTCCCGCTCCGCCATACCTCCCAGCGTCAATCCGGGTTGTCGACCAGACTGTGAAATTCTCCCGCGGCCGCATCCCAGACCACATCCCACAACAGGACGGAACCGTCGTCACTGCCACTGGCAAGGATCCGGCCATCGGGACTAAAGGCCACACTGGAGACCCTATCCGCATGGCCTGTCAGGGTGTGCCGAAGGGTGCCTGTGGCCACGTCCCACAGGCGAATGGCACCGTCGTCCATGCCCGTGGCAAGGATTTGCCCGTCAGGGCCAAAAGCCAAGCTGTGAACCTGGCCGTGATCGTCGGTCAGGTTGTGCCGTAGGGCACCTGTAGCTACGTCCCACAAGTACAGATTGTGGTCGTCGTAAATGCGAGTCACAAGGACCTGACCGTCGGGACTGAACGTCACAATGTGGGAGTTGTCCCCTTGGTGCTCGAAGGCATGTTGAAGGATCCCCGTGGCTGCATCCCAAAGCCAGACAACATCCCTCCCTGTCGTGGTTAAGGTCCGACCGTCGGGACTGAATCCCCCAAATCCACCTCGCACTACATGCCGTACGGTGCCCGTGGCCAGGTCCCAGAGGTCGACAACGCCCTGCCTTTGCGTGGCCAGGGTCCGACCGTCGGGACTGAATCCCCCAAATCCACCGGATGTCTCCAGCGTGTATCGGATGGCACCCGTGGCCGCGTCCCACAGGCGGACAATATGGTCGTCACGGTCAATGGCCAGAATTCTCCCGTCGGGACTGAATGCCACGGCGAAAACCCTGACCCCATATGGGGAGCTCTGCAGACTGTGCCGCAGGGTGTGCCGACGAGCCCCCGTGACCGGGTCCCAAAGGCGGACAGGACCCCACTCACTGCCTACAGCCAGGGTTCGACTATCGGGACTGAACGCCATGATCAGGACGTGCCCTTCCCCTACGAAGCCCTCCAGGGTATGCAGGAGAATGCCCGTGGCGATGTCCCACGCGCCGATCTTGTTGTCACGCCGGCCAACAAGGCCGCCGTGGTAAACAACCAACGGGAGCGAACGGTGAACAACCAGGGTCCGACCGTCGGGACTGAACAATACTCTGCGGACCACATCCGCATGGTGCTCGAAAGCATATTGGAGGATGCCCGTGTCCACGTCCCAGAATCGGGTCGAGGTCCCGCCTCTGTCAATTAGGGTCAGACCGTCGGGGCTGAAGGCCAAGCCGCGAATCCCCTCTGAATATCGCGTAGAGGCGGTTTCAAATGGTTCAAAGGTGTGTTGAAGGGTGCCTGTGGTCAAGTCCCACAGGCGAATGCCGTTTCCTTTACTGGCCAGGATCCGACTATCGGGACTAAACGCCAGGTCACCAACCTGAAATGAGTGGTCCAAGGTGTGTCGGAGATCACCCGTGCCCATGTCCCATAGATAGACGATGCCATCCTCGCTGCCAGTGGCAAGGATTTGTCCGTCAGGACTGAACTTCCCAATTCGAATGTCATCCTCTTTGTGCTCGAAGGAGTTTCGGAGGGTGTTTGTGGACACGTCCCACAGGCGGATGGTGCCCCCACCTCTAGTGGCCAGGATCCGGCCGTCGGGACTAAACCCCTGAAAGTTACCGGATTCCTCCAGGGTGTGCCGGAGAGCCCCCGTATCCACGTCCCACAGGCCTCCCCCAGCAATCAGGGTCCGACCGTCGGGGCTGAATCCCCAAAGGCCACCAGTTTCCAGGGTGTGCTGGAGAGTACCTGTGGCCGCGTCCCACAGCCGGATGGTCCCGTACTCGCTGGCACAGGCCAGGGTCCCGTCGGAACTGAACACCATATTGAGGATCTCGCCATAGTGCTCCAGGGTATGCCGGAGGGTACCCGTGGCCACATCCCATAAGCGCACGGTGGAGGCCCAATCCTTGGTGGCCAGAATCCGGCCGTCGGGACTGAACGCTTGGTTCCGGACCCACTTCGTGTGGTCCTCCAAGGAATGTCGGAGAGTGCCCGTGGCCACGTCCCACAGGAGCACTGTGTCGTCGCGGCCGGCGCTGGACAGGGTCCGGCCATCGGGACTGAATGCCACACTCCAGACCTCGTCCGTATGGCCTGTGAGCAAGAATTCAACTTCGTAGGTCCGCGCGTCGTACAGCCAAACGCCGACACTGCCTCCAACTGCCAAGAGGGTGCCGTCCGGCGAATACTGCACAGATACCGCACTGCCCCGGTCCAGACGGGCCCTGGCCCCGACCGGCAGGGGCTCGAACGGGAATTCCCGGGCAACAACAGGCGATGCCGCGGCTAAACACAGACACAGGCTTGTGACCAGGATCCGGATCGGAATCTTCACGGACAACATTCAACAACCTCCTCAACAACACACCGGTGCCAAGCCTGGCACCGGCTTCCAACGGCCATGATCAGGGCAACCTCAACGCCGTCCACTGATCCGGCTCAGGGACGAAACGGGTTATACCCAATCCTACTTCGCAGCCACCCGAGAAACCCATTCGGTCCGGATGCCTGCCGAACTTACTCCATATGATGTGCGTGCGATGCCATTTCAGGTGAGTTGACTTGGATGCCTCATCGGTCACCATAGTCACAACTACCCGGGTACTGCAGGATACTGTGCCCCACACCTGTGTACCTTTGTGTCACAACCTCCCGCCCCGGACCCGGTGCACCTACAGCTTGGGATCGGTATCGGACACCGAAATCTTTCCCGTTTCAGAGGAGGGCGGTGTCTCCGAGGCCTCGTAGGTCAGACACGTCACACGGTAGCGCACATAGCCCAAGCCGTTCACCTTCGGGTTGTCCACGTAGTACACCTCCCCGTTCGTACCGATGGTCAGGTCGAAGATCACCGGCTGTGCATTCGGCACCGGTGTCCGATCCGCGTGGACCCGCGTGCCTGTCACCGTGTGCCCCACCCGGCTCGCGGGCCGGAAGCCCGTCGGCAGCACAAACTGCGGCTGCGGATCCTGCCGCGCGTAGTACTGCACTGGTGAGCGCGGACTACGGAAACGGGCTGTCACTGTAGTCCCGCTCTTCCACACCGTCCAGCGTCCATCCGGGTTGTTCACCAGGTTGCGGAAGTCTCCCGCGGCCGAACCCGTCTCCGCAGCCATATCCCACAACAGGACGGTACCATCCTCACTGCCACTGGCGAGGGTCCGGCCGTCGGGACTGAAGGCCACGCTCTGGACTATATTCGTATGGCCTTCCAGGGTGTGCCGGAGGGTACCCGTGGCCGCATCCCACAGGTGGACAATGCGGTCCCAACCGCCACTGGCCAGGGTCTGGCCGTCGGGGCTGAAGGCCACGCTCCAGACTGTATTCGTATGGCCTTCCAGGGTGTGCCAGAGAGTGCCCGTGGCCGCGTCCCAGAGGCGGACGGTGCCGTCCTGACTGCCACTGGCGAGGGTCCGGCCGTCGGGACTGAAGGCCACACTCCGGACCCCGTCCATGTGACCTTCCAAGGTGTGCCGGAGAGTGCCCGTGGCTGCGTCCCAGAGGCGGACGGTATCGTCCTGACTACCACTGGCGAGGATCCGGCCGTCGGGACTGAAGGCCACGCTATTGATCCAATCCCAATGGCCCTCCAAGGTATGTTGGAGAGTGCCCGCGACCACGTCCCAGAGGCGGACAGTATCGTCCCAACTGCCACTGGCAAGGGTCCGGCCATCAGAACTGAAGGCCACGCTCCAGACTATATTCGTATGACCTTCCAAGGTGTGCCGGAGGGTGCCCGTGGCCGCGTCCCAGAGGAGAACAGTGTCGTCTAAACCGGTACTGGCCAGGGTCCGGCCGTCGGGGCTGAAAGCCATGCTCCAGCCCATACTCGGGCCTTCCAGAGTGTGCCGGAGGATGCACCCAGTCGCATCCCAGAGGCGGACGGTGCCGTCCCAACTGCCACTGGCTAGGGTCCGGCCGTCGGGACTGAAGGCCGCACTGTAGACCCCATTCATGTGGCCTGTCAGGGTGTGCCGGAGGGTGCCCGTGGCCGCGTCCCAGAGGTGGACAGTGCCGTCCATACCGCGACTGATCAGGGTCCGGCCGTCGGGACTGAAGGCCACACTGTAGATCTCACTCGAGTGGTCTGCCAGGGTGTACCGGAGGATGCCCGTGGCCGTGTCCCAGAGGCGGACGGTATCGTCCCGACTGCCACTGGCCAAGGTCCGGCCGTCGGGACTGAAGGCCACGCTCCAGACTATATTCGTATGGCCTGCCAAGGTGTGCCGGAGGGTGCCCGTGGCCGCGTCCCGCAGTTCAATGACGTTGGACTCATTAACACTGGCCAGAGTCCGGCTGTCGGGACTGAAAGCCAAGTGGGAGATCCAGCCCCAAAAGGCCAAGTCAAAGCGGGGGGTGCCCGTGACCACATCCCACAAACGGACGGTGTAGTGGTCACCACCACTGGCCAGGGTCTGGCCGTCGGGACTGAAGAATGCCTTTCTTCCGCTCCTGTGGCCATGCAGGGTATGTTGGAGAGTGCCCGTGGCCACATCCCACAGGCGGACATTGCCGTCCTTACTGGCACTGGCGAGGGTCTGACCGTCGGGACTGAACGACACGCTATCAATCCAATCCAAATGGCCATGCAGGGTATGTTGGAGAGTGCCCGTGACCACATCCCACAGACGGACGGTGGCGTGGGTACTGCCGCCACTGGCCAAGGTCTGTCCATCGGGACTGAACGCCACCCTCCAAGCCCAATTCGACGGGTCCTTCGGGCTGTGTGTCAGGATGTGTTGGGGAGTGCCCGTGGCCACGTCCCACAGGCGAACAGTACCGTCCTGACTGCCACTGGCAAGGGTCCGACCGTCGGGACTGAACGCTACACTCCAGACCTTGTCCGTATGGCCTGTGAGCAGAAACTCAACTTCGTAGGTCCGCGCGTCATACAACCAAATGCCGATGCCGCCCCCAACTGCCAGCCGGGTGCCGTCCGGTGAATACTGCACGGTCGCAACCGTACCCCGGCCCAGACGGGCCTTGGCCCCCACCGGCAGGGGCTCAAACGGGGCTTCCCGGGCCACACCGGGTGGTGCCACAGCCAGAAACAGGCATAGGCTTGCGGCTAGGACTTGGATCGGGATCTTCATGGGCAATATCGGACAGCCTCCTACGACAAACCAGTTCCATGCCCTAACTAGAACATCCAACCGCCATGGTCAAGACTGTCTCAACGGCCCCCCAAGTCGGGCTCAGAGGCGGAAGCGACGAGTTGTTTCCAATTGGATTCGTCTTGGCACATTCCCGTCAATGCGCGCTCACATCCGGGAGTCCCGGGGCGGCAAACAAAATTTAGCTTGCGCATTCAATCTGCCGCAGGTTGCCGCGTCGGTTGCGGCTGGTATCGCTCGACTGCGATGCTGTCTTCGTTCCGGCGCGCCTGGGCAAGATCCCAGGCGGTTTGCCGGCGCAGCCAGAACTCGGCACTGGACCATCCCGCCTTTTCCAGCCGAATGGCCATCTCCGGGGAAATGCCCGCGTGTCCGTTAAGTACCCGCGAGAGAGTATGACGGGCAACACCCAGCACCCGCGCCGCTTCAGTCACGTTCAAGCCGAGCGGTTCCAGACAGTTCTCACGGATGCTGCGTCCAGCGTGCGGAGGATTGAACATTGCCATGGTTTGCTGGCACTGTCGAGGGCCGCCAAGACAAGCCTCAGTCGATCCGCGATGTCGGTGCCCACACGGCTCGGATGGTCACGCTCGTACATGCGCTTCAGATCGCGGTGACGAAAGCTCCGCGTCATGGTGGCGATGGACGATTATGAGGCAGCGTACCTTCACGGCCTAATGTTAGGCCGTATACCGATACATGTGTCAAAAAATCTGAAACGATGCCCCATGCCACCGCGCTTGGGGATTGATCCAACGCCAGGCGCGTGCTCTCACCAACGCGTTGCCTCAGATCAACTTTGGAAACTCTCCTGGCACCTTCAGCCCGCCGCGTTCAGTCCGTGGATTCCGCTCCTGCCAGCCGTTGGCACCTGACTAGTCACATCCATGCGCGAACCCAACCCAACTCTTGGGTGGTCCTGGTCGCCCGCACCCGGTTTCTCAATTCGGCTTGGAGGCAGATCCCGGCTTCTCCCCTTCTCCCTGCACAAAAAAGGCGGCCTGGTCGAACCAAGCCGCCTTCCCTATGGCTGGTTTCAACTTACAGCCGACCAGTCGGTACGCAACCAACCGCCGGCCCGTTGAACCCACACGGTACTACTCGAAACTATGGTCCTCTTCCTCGGCGATACGCAGAAGCGCCTCTCCAACGGCAGCCTCCACGTCAGGCAGCAGCGACGCGGCATCCCCTTCGGGATCGCTCCAGAAGACACCCAGGAGGTTGTCCCAGGTGCTGTTGAGCTCATCGAAGCCGACCATCAGGTGGTTGCTGGACTCCAAGCCGTTGGTGAAGGCGCCCTGGTAGACATCCTTCACGTCGGCCGGGTCCATGCAGCCGAACTGCTGGTACCACTCCTCCAGCAGCTTGTGCTGCGTGGGTGGCGTGTTGGTGGCCTGCATGTAGGCGCGGGCCGCATCCTCGGAAATGAGGTACTTGATGAAGGTCCAGGAATCTTCCAGTTCCTGCCCCTCCAGGCCCGCCGTAATCACCCACGGATCCGTGAAGATGACCGCACGTGTCGGGGCGCCCGGAGCGCCGAAGGGCAGCGGGGCCACGCCCCAGCAGAAACCGCCCTCAACCTCGGGGGTGACCGGGCTGTAGACCCACCAGCCCCAGCCGCCGGTCGTCTTCATGGCGACCTTGCCGCTCTGGAAGTCGCCGCCCAGGGCGCTCAGGCCCTCAATGGCCGCGGCATCCGGGGCCACCTTGTGCTTGTAGGTCAAATCGTGCCGGGACTGGAATGCCTTGACGGCTCCCTCGGACGTGAAATCGATGCTCTGGGCAAAGCCGGTGTCAAAGGCGTCGTCGGGCCACGGGAACGCGTCGAAGAGCCAGGTGATGGCCTCCGCCGGCCAAATGCCCTCGACCCACCCGTAGGTGGCATTCATCGGATCGTCGGGATTGACCGTCAGTTCCTGGGCAATGGCCAGGGCGCGGTCCCAGGTCCAGGTCTCGTCGTCCCAGGACACGGGCGGGTACTCAACACCGGCGGCATCGAACAGATCCATGTTGTAGAACGTGTAGCTGCCCGTCGTCAGGAACGGGAAACCGTACTGCCGACCCTCGTTCTCGTAAATCGCGAGCACTTCGGGGATGAAGACGGAGGTGTCCAGGCCGTCGCGCTCAATCAGGGGACTCAAGTCGTACAGCAGGCCGCGCACGCGGTCGCTGGCAAACCCGTTGCCGCCCCAGTTCGGCGACCAGACATGCAGCGGTTCACCGGCTGCAATCATGGCCTCGCGCTTCACGGCGATGTCGGACTGGTCGACAATCAGCAGGTTGACCTTGATGTCGGGATTCGCCGCCTCAAAGGCCGGAATGGCGACATCCTGCTCCCACGGGTTCTCCACCACGTTGGTGCGGGCCATCCAGACGATCTCGCGCTGCATGGACTCCTCGGCCCCGGCATCGCCGGCCGGTGCGGCACAGGCAGCCAAAACCACGGACAGGACTGCCAGCAGTCCCAACCATGTCAACAAACGTCGATTCATTGCAATTCTCCTGTCGGGACAAGCCCGTGTTTAGAACAATTCGATGTGTCAGCTGCCGGTGTCGACAGTCTGTACCTTGATGGATGGGACCGGATCGCGGGACGGCTCAACCCTTGACTCCGCTGACCACAATGCCCTGGATGAAGTAGCGCTGGGCAATGAAGAAGACTACGATGCAGGGGGCAATCACGGCCAGGGAAGCCGCCATGTACCAGTGCTGGGGGGTGCCGCCGAACGGCGTACGGAACATGGACAGGCCCAGGGACACGGGAAACTTGTCGTTGTCGTTGATGTAGATCAGCGGTCCCTGGAAGGTGTTCCAGTGAAAGATGAACGACATGATCGCCACCGCGCCCAAGGCCGGCTTGGACAGCGGCAGGATGATGCGCCACCAGATGCCGAAGCGCGAGGCACCTTCCAGACGCGCCGACTCGTCGTACTCGAACGGAATTCCAAGGTAGAACTGACGCAGCAGGAAGATGAGGTAGGCACTGCCCAGCCAGGCGGGGATAATCAACGGGTTGTAGGTGTTCAGCCACTGGCCGGGGAGGTTGGCGAACAGCACGTAGGTCGGAATGATCGTGACCTCGGCCGGCACCATCAGGGTGGCCAGCACCATGATGAACAGTACATTGCGACCCGGCGCCCGCAGACGGGCGAAGCCATAGGCAATGAAGGAATTGGAAAGGACTTCGCCAATCACCACCATGCCGGCGAAGTAAAACGTGTTCCTGAAGTAGGTCCCGAACGGATTGTGGGTCAAGGCATCCCGATAGTTGACCCACTGAAATGACTTGGGGATCCAGTTGGGCGGAATCTTGAGTGCTTCAATCTCACCCTTGAGGCTGGTGGACAGCATCCAGAACAGGGGAAACAGAACCACGGTCAGGCCCAACACGAGAATGGCCGTGGCAATCCCGGCCATGAGCCGCTCCTGGCCGCGTATGGACAGGGAACGGGTCGGCACGCGGTCCGCGACCGGAGCAAAGGGTTGGGCGGCAGTCTGTTCGGCCATGGCTTGTTCCGGAGTCTGCCTAAATCATCTTGTCGTCGCCGGGCGACTCGTAGTAGACCGCACTGCGGGATGCCCTGAGGGCGATGATCGTGAGTATCAGGATGATGATGAACAGGAACCAGGCCTGCGTGGAGGCGAACCCAAAGCGATAGCGGCGGAACGCGTTGAGGTACAGGTAGAGGACATAGAACATCGAGGCATAGGCGGGCCCGCCAACGCCGCCGCTAACGATGTAGGCCGGCGTGAAGATCTGGAACGAACCAATCATGCCGGTGATGAACGTGAACAGAATCACCGGGGAAATCATCGGCAGGGTCACGTTGCGGAACCGGCGGAAGGCCCCGGCACCGTCAATCCGCGCCGCCTCGTACAGGGCCGTGGGCACCCCCTGCAGGCCGGCCAGGTAGATCAGCATCGAACCGCCAAAGCCCCACAGGCTCATCAGCACAAAGGAGGGCACCACCCAATTGGGATCGAAGAACCACCGCGGACCGGAAAGCCCCAGCGGGACCAGCCCCTCCTCGCCGACGAAGCGGCTGATGAGAAAATTGATGATGCCGAAACTGGGGTTGAGCAGCCACTGGAACAGCAGGGCGACGGCCACGCTGCCGGCCACCAGCGCGGGGATGTAGTAGAGGGTCCGGAACACCCCCAGGAAGGGCACGCCCTTCTGGTTCAGCAACATGGCCATCAGCAGGGAGACGACAATGCCCAGGGGCACGGCCATCAGCGTGTAGAGACCCGACACCCGCAGGGACTTGTAGAAGATGTCGTCCTGCAGGAGCCGCGCGTAGTTCTCGAACCCGACCGGACTCGGCGGATCGGCCACATTGTATTCGGTGAAACTCAACGCCAGCGAGGCAAGAATCGGGCCGCCGCGGAAGAGAATCAACCCCACGATCCACGGGGAAATGAACAACCAGAACCAGAGGGCCTCGTTGCGGGCCATCTTCGGTCTCGGCAATATCGAGAGCATCGCAGCGGTCCCTGTTCTGCCGGTCCCATGGGCACCGGGCGAACATCGGGCTCGTTTTCAATTCGCAGGCAGGAAGGTGACTATACCACCTTGGCCACTCCTAACCCATACCCGGCCCAAGGCGATAACCGGTGCCGTGCGGGCCAAGTCCATGCGCGCCGACCGCCAGACTTCCGTTCCGTCCCCGGCATCCAGGGCCACCAGGTGGCTGCCCTCCCCGAAGCGGATCACGACATAGAGGTATCCATGCGAGATGGCCGGCAGCGACACGAAGTTGAGCGTCTCGTAGGTCCAGAGCACCTCCCCGGTCTGCAAATCATGGGCGCGCAGCCGATGCCCGGACTTGCTGTAGACCCGGTTCCCGGCGGCTCCGGCCGGGATCACGGAGCCCACCGCCGGGTCCGCCTCCCAAACCACATCACCGGTCTCGCCGTCCAAGGCCCGAAAGGAGTTCTGGAACGACACGTGGACCTGACCGTCCACCACCACCGGGGCAAAGAACTGTGCCACCTGCTCGTCGCCATGCCGCCACACTTCCGCCCCCGACTCGGTATCGAAGGCGTAGATATTGAAAAAGTCGGCGACATAGGCCAAGCCGTCGCCCAAGGCAACCGAGGACGTGACCGGCTCCGCCAGGCGCGCGCGCCACGTCTCTGCGCCCGTGTCGCGGTCGACGGCGTGCAGATTGCGACCGCTCGCGATCAGAAGGCTGAGGGCGGCCGGCACCGGCGCCGTCACGTGACCGCCCATGTTCTCCGCATCGCTGCCCACTTCGGGAAAGTCGAACTGCCACAGGAGATCGCCGTTCCCCGCATCCAGGGCGATCAGGGCACCCTGGTTGCCCGCCTCGGCGCGCACGTACACACGGTCCCCGTCCACCACGGGGGAGAGGTAGAAGCCCTTCAGGCGAATCCGCCAGACGCGGTTGCCGTCGGCGGCCGCCACCGCGTCCAGGCCCCCCTCCATGTCGACGTAGAGGTGCTCCGGACCGATGGACGGCGGACTGGCAAACAACCCCGCACCCTCAATCTCAATCTCCCCCTCGCGGACCAGGGGCGGTGCCAGACCGTTCCCCGAGGTCCGCAGGCGCTGGGGATTGCCTCCCTCCATCAGCCAGGTGCTCCCCGTCATGGGGGCGGAACCAAAGGGAATGGCGGTACAGCCGGCCAGCAGGCACATCAGCACGGACAGCGCCGGCAGGACAAATTGCGACAGGCGGGAAGGTCCGCTCACGGGAATGGCTCCTCGAGGTGGTGGGCACGGCGGCAGGCGTCCGGATCGGTTCGCGGGAACCCCATGTTAGAGCCTTGTCCCACATCCATTCCCGATCCGGATCCCAAAGCCGCCGGACGGAACCGACCCCGCAACAACCCGCTCCCGGCACCGCGACAAGATCAGGGAACGCTCCAAGTTGTATACTGCGCGTACGGAATCCAGAAGTCCTTGCCTTCGTATTTGACACTCCCGGCACCCGTTTCCCACCCGTACCCCCGCCGGCGCGACCCGCCTGAGGCCTGCCGGCCGGCGCGCACCCAGGTGTTGGCTCCCCTGCCCTCCGCCAGCCGTCCGACGCGGCCTGGCCCTCCTCTCTTGCTTCCACGCGGCGTCTCCGCCCCGCGGCCGGCATGCACCTGACCATCGTCGACAATCTGGAGCAGCTGCTGGCCGTGCTGCCGCCTCCCCTGCGGGAGCTGCTGGACACCGATCCCCGGACACCGGAGCTGGTGGAGGTGATCATGGACCTGGGGCGGCTGCCCGAGGCACGCTTCAGCCAGGAGGACGACACGCTGGGCACCCGGGAAATCGGATTCGAAGATCTGGAGCAGACCATTCATCGCATCGGCGAGTTCGGGCGCGACAACCGCGCCGGGATCGAGCGCACGCTGCACCGGATCTCCGCCATCCGTAATCGCAACGGCCAAATCATCGGCCTCACCTGCCGCGTCGGCCGGGCCATCTCGGGCACAATCGAGATCATCCGCGACATGATCGAAGGCGGCCGCAACATCCTGCTGCTGGGACGGCCCGGCGTCGGCAAGACCACCCTCCTGCGCGAGGCCGCCCGCGTCCTGGCCGAAGACCGGCGCGTGGTGATTGTGGACACCAGCAACGAGATTGCGGGCGACGGGGACATTCCCCATCCCGCCATTGGGCGCGCCCGCCGCATGCAGGTGGCCACCCCGGACCTGCAACACGAGGTGATGATCGAGGCGGTGGAAAACCACATGCCCGAGACCATCATCATCGACGAAATCGGCAGGGAGCTCGAGGCCCTGGCCGCCCGCACCATCGCCGAAAGGGGCGTGCAGCTGATTGGCACGGCCCACGGCAACACGCTCGAGAACCTGATCATGAATCCGACTCTTTCGGATCTGGTGGGCGGCCTCGAAAGCGTCACCCTGTCGGACGAGGAGGCGCGGCGGCGCGGCACCCGCAAGACCGTCCTGGAACGGCGGGCGCCCCCCACCTTCGATGTCCTGATCGAAATCCAGGAACGCCAGCGCATGGTCCTGCACCAGGATGTGGGCAGTGCCGTGGATGGTCTGCTGCGCGGCTGGAAACTCAAGCCGGAACTGCGCCAGGTGGACGAGGCCGGCGCCATCCAGCACGAACTGACGGACACCCAGGGCCCCTCCGAGCAGTTTTCGCGGTCGGCCGGCCTAAGACAAGGCACCGCCCGGGACCTGAACATCGATGCGGAGACCTTCCATCGCCGGGATCGGTCCGCATCCGCAACCCGGTCCTCCGAGGCCAACGGCACCAACGGTACGCGCCATCAAACCCTGCGCGTTTTCCCCTTCGGCATCGGCCAGAACAAGCTGCGGGCCGCCTCCCGCAACCTGAACGTGCCGGTCTCCTTCGTCACGGACCTGAGCCACGCGGACGTGGTGGTCACCCTGCGCAACCACTACCGGACGCAGTCGCACGTGCTGTCCCTGTCGGAGCGCGCCGACATACCGATCTATGTCCTGCGCAACAACACGGCCTCCCAAATGGAACGCATGCTGGTGGATCTCTTCCACCTCGGTTCCACCGACCTGGATCCCTACGATGCCGCCATCCGCGAAACACAGGCTGCCATCCGCAAGGTTGGCGCCGGCCTGGACAACATCGAGTTGTCGCCCCAGCCTTCGGTGGTGCGGGACCAGCAGCACCAGTTGGCCCGGGCAGCCAACCTCGCCAGTAACAGCCTGGGACGGGAACCCCATCGCCGGGTCAAGATTTTCCGGCAGCGCACGTAATGTCCTGCAGGGGCTTGTTCCTCACGTTTGAGGGTCCGGAAGGGAGTGGCAAGACCACGCAGTCCGCGATGCTGGCCCAACGCCTGGAAGGCGCCGGCCACCGGGTTCTGGCGGTCAGGGAACCGGGCGGCACAGCCGTGGGCGAGGCCTTGCGCGATGTGTTGCTGAATCACCCTGGCCAACCCCTGAATATCCGGGCTGAAACGCTGATCTTCACCGCGGCCCGAGCACAGTTGGTCACGGAGGTGATCGAACCCGCTCTTGATGAGGGTTACGTCGTGCTATGCGACCGGTTCGCTGACAGCACGCTTGCGTACCAAGGATACGGCCATTATCAAGACCTGTCGTTGCTCAAACCCATCATCAAATATGCCACCGGTGGCCTGGAACCATCGCAACGCATATTGCTAGACATCCCCCCGGTGGATGGGCTAGCCCGGGGCCTGACAGAGGAACAACTTGCCATGCAGCAATTGGACAAGCTAGTCCGGCTGACAGAAGAACAACTGGCTGAGTCCATGCTGCTGCAGTTGGAAAAGCTGGCCCGGTACTTAACGGAGCAACTACTGGTCATGCAACAGCGGTTGGCCCAAATGACCCAGCACCTGACAGAGAAACAACTTGCCATGCAGCAGCAATGGTACAGACTAGTCCAGCACCTGACAGAAGAACAACCGGCCACGCAGTTCCAGTTGGAGGACGCCGGTCTGCGCGAATGGAACTACATGGACGCCTTGGACCTTGCCTTCCATCAACGCGTTTATGAAGGCTATCTGGAGCTGGCCGAGCAGAATCCGGAGCGCTGGCTGACCGTGGATGCCAAAGGGAGCCCGGACGCGGTCCACGCCCAAATTTGGGACGGGGTTTCCGTCCTGCTTCCACATGCGGCGGAACATGCATAAGGCGGTCATATGAAGATGGTCATGGCCGTGGTGCGTTATCAGGACAGCAGCGCACTGCTCGACTCGATGTCCGGCCAGGGATTCACCGCGACCGTTGTCAATTCGCGCGGCGGCTACCTCCATGAAGGCAATGCCACAATCTACTGCGGCGTCGAGGACGAGGACGTTCAGCGCCTCCTGGACCTGGTGCGGGAGACCTGCCAGGCCCGCACGCGGTTCGTCACGCCCCTGCCCCCGGTCATGGAACTGGGCGAGCTGCACCTCCCGGATCCCGTGGAGAAGCAGTTGGGGGGAGCCTCGGTCTTCGTTTGGTCGATTGACGAGTTCCATCGCTTCTGACACCGACACCGAATCTTTGGGATCCGACCCTGGCGAGTCCTACAATTCCTGCCATGCTGATGCCTGAGGACAAAGCCGGCAACGAGGTGCAGGAGCAGGATCCGTCTCACATCTACGAGGCGGTCTGCCATCAGCGGCCGCTGGTTGTCGTGCTCTCCGGCCCCAGCGGCGTCGGCAAGGACACCACGCTCAGCGGCCTCAAGAAGCGGATGCCCGGTGCCCACTTCATCGTGACCGCCACCACACGTCCCATCCGCCCCGGCGAGATCGACGGGGTCGACTACCACTTTGTCGACAAGAGTCGGTTCGCCGACATGATCGAACAGGGCGAATTTCTCGAATATGCCAACGTCTACGGCGATTACAAGGGAATTCCCAAGGAACAGGTGCAATCGGCCCTGGACAGGGACCAGGATGTCATCCTGCGCATCGACGTTCAGGGTGCGGAAACCATTCGCAAGCTGATTCCGGAGGCCATCACCATCTTTTTGACGGCACCGTCCGAGGACGAACTGGTGACCCGCCTGAGGGAGCGCAAGTCGGATCCGCCCGGCCAGCTGAGGATGCGGATTGCCGAAGCCCGGCAGGAGATGAAGCGCATCAATGAGTTCCAATACGTGGTCGTCAACCGCGACAACCTGCAGGACGTGACCGTGGAGCAAGTCTGCAGCATCATCCTGGCCGAAAAGGCCCGTTACGATTGGTCTCCGATCGAGCTCTGATTCCCTGCCGAACCAGAGCTCGGGGCTGCGACCATCCCAACCACAGGCAACAACTTCAGCCTGCACCTCACCATCCGGCACACCCCATGACCAACATTTCCCCTCAGCGGCCGCGCGTCCTGCCCGCGGTCCTGCTCCTTTGCTGCCTAATCGCCGCGGCCGCGGTCCTGCCTGCCAGCGTTCTGGCTCAGGAATCCGCGCCGGCGGCACCGGAATCCGCGCAGCTGCCCATGCAGCCGGGCGATATCCATGCAGTGCAATTGCTGGCGGGGGACGAAGCCGTCTACAAGCTCGACGTGGAGCAGGTGGGCCGCTATCGCCTGACAACCGGGCTTTTGCCCGTGGCACAGCAGGTGCAGGTAACGATATCCGCCATCGGCGGCGACCCGCTCTTCGCCAATCCGTTCACTCCCATTGACCTGACCCTGCGGCCCGGAACCTACGAATTCACCTTCGCGGCCCTGGACGACGCCACCTTTGATTTCGCGGTCGTGCGGCACCACGGCACCTACTCCGTCAACCCGGCCGTTGTCCGCCATGTCGATCCGGGACAGCACCTGCCCAGCCAGAGCCTGGACGTGCCCGACCTGCATGCCCAGCTGCGCATCCCCGAGCAGGCCGGCCCAACCGAATGGATTCTGCGGCTGGAGGACGGTCCGGCGGCCCCGTTCCAACTCCGCCTGCAAGGAGCCGATCTCGACCTGACCGCGGAAGTGCGCACGGAGGCCACACTGAGTTTCTGGTCGGCCGGCGGCCTGTACGACATGGTGCTGGAACGGTCCGAGGGCGGAATGGCACCCTCTTTCACACTGCTGCAGCCCAGTGCCACCGAACTGACTCCGCTCTACCTGAACTCGGTGGTGGAAGGCACACTGGCGCCGAATCGCAAAACATTGCACTACCGCCTGACGCTGGACGACGGAGTCGTGGCCAACCTTGCGCTCGACTCGGACTTTGGCGGCGATCTGGACCTGTCCGTCCAGCCCCTGTCGGAACCCACCCGGCAGGTAGCGCGCAGCGCCACGCCGCTGTCAACGGAACGGATCGCGGAACTCCTGTTGACCCCCGACTCCTATTTGGTGACGGTCACCCGCACGGCCGGTCAGGGACCGGCACGCTTCCGGTTGGAACTGGGGGTGGAGCCGGTTCAGACATTCTTCAGCCATGCCGGAGGCCAGCAGTCCGCCTCACAAGGCGAGGACGATCCGCTGAACCTGCACGGCTTCCATGTTCCGGCTGCGGGCCAGCTGGTCACCCTTGAACTCAAGTCCCCCGCCATCGTGGCTGCCCACGGCCTCGTCTTCGGCCGCCAACGCCCAGTCCGGGACGACATGGTGGCCAGTCCCGTAACCTTCCTGGCACCGGCGGCCGGGGACTACTACATCGGCGTTGACACGCGATACGGATTTGGCTACTACACCTTGGACATTGGCATTGCCGAGCCGCCCGCGCGACTGCCGGAGATGGGCGTGGTGGCCCGGGAGATCGAGCCGGGCGCCGTCCAGCATTGGCGCTATCCGGTGCCCGCGGACGCCAATCTAATCTCCTTCGTCCTGGTCTCGCTCAGTGATCAGGACCTGGATCTGGAGAGCAACCGGTACGATCCGGACAGCCACGAGCTGCACTGGCGGACCTCCTCCATGGACCCGAAGGTCGAAACCGTCGCATGGTACGATCCCGCGGGCGGCGAGATTCTGGTCACCGTATCCAGTTTCGGCACCCGGTTGACCGAGTACCTGCTGGTCGTGCGCACCCAGACGCTGGACCGCCGCTGATCGGCGGCCGCCACCGGACGGTTATTCCGAGCCCATGACAGCCATGTTTGAAGACAAGCGCACCGGCCTCCAGGTTGCCTTCGTGGACGCCGTGGTCGAAAGCGGCCGCGACAGTTCCGTCCACCAGGCGTTGCAGGAGAATCTGCAGGTCTGGTACAGCAGCGGGGCCACCCCCCTGTGGCTCAACACCTTCCGGAACCGGGGCGACTGCCGGCTAGTCTGCCTGGTGGAGAACTTCACCAGCTTCGAGAGCCTGATGCTGGACCAAATTCGGAGCGTGGCCGGCGTGCGCGAAACGCGCACGGCCTTCAGTTTCAGCGGTTCGGCCGACCTGGATCTGCTGCTGGACCTTGAAATGGAGGTCCTGCCCCACACCGAAGCCTGTTCCGCCTTCCTGGAGGTGACGGTGGCACCCGGTCAGGATCGGTCCGTCCAGGAGCGTTGCGCGATGCTGCCGGCCGACGATCCCGTGCGCGTGGTGTGGTCGCTCAATTCCTACAACGGCCAGGCCGACGACCTGTCCCTCCTGCTGCTCGGCTCCCCGGGCGCGGATCTGGCGGAGTTCACCATGCGGCACATTCGGTCCATGGAAGGGGTCGTCGCAACCGAGATGGATCAGATTTGGGACTGGACCTGGATGGCCCAGCCCGACTCGGTGATTGCCCTGTGTGAACACTTTGCCGCCGAACACATCCTGGAGGACGGCTTCGACGACCTGGATCAGTTCTACGCCGACGTGGATTGGTAGCAGGGTTCGCGGCGGACCGACGGGATCCGCCGTCCCAATCCAGCCCGGCCGAACTCAGGCCGCTCTGCCAATGCCGACACCGGACAGGCCACGGACTTCGAAGTACCGCGCCGCCTCGGCGTGAACCGCCGCCCTAAAGCGGCCCCAATCGGCCCAACTGGGTGTCCGCTCCTTCAAGCCGCACAGGTTGGCGGCAACCCGGTGCAGATCGCCCGGAGGACACCACGCCCAGCCCGTGATCTGCTCGGTCTCGTCGACCACCTGCGGCTCCATGCCGCTGGGCGCTTGGATCACGAACATGAAGGAGGCGAAGGTGAACTCCCGCTCCAGCCGCCGATGCCGGAAGCCGTAGGTCAACAGACCGGCGAAGTCCGCGATGCAACCTGTGCAGAGCCCCGCCGGTTCCTCCCGCACCGCCAAGCCGGTTTCCTCCGCCACTTCCCGCACAACCCCTGCCACGGGGTTTTCTCCCGGTGCCAGGCCGCCGGTGGGCAGCCGGTAGGCCTGTTCAGGGTAGTAGCTCTTGGTGTGGAGCAGTACTCCCGTTTCCGGTTGATCCCGGTAGAGAAGGTAGCAGATTTCCGCGGCTCTGCCATCCCGCAGCAAATTCTGAGGGTACGCGGTCAGGAACGGATCATCCACTTCCAGCGATACATGACTGCGGCGTGCCTGCGGCCAGCGCGCGCGAAGCCGTCTCCAGTCGGCCGCAAAGAGGGACGACCGGTCAGCCGACACGCAACGGTCACTCCCTTCAGCGCTACCGGTCAACGCGTAGTTGCGGATCAATGGCATCCCGCAGGCCGTCGCCCAGCAGATAGAGTGCCAGGACCGTCAGGAAAATCAGGATGCCCGGTGGGAAGATCAGGTGCCAGGCCACGAAGTTGCCGGTGATGGGGTCCTGCAGAAAGAGAAAATCCTGGGATTTGGCCAACATGCTGCCCCAGGTGGCCTGCGGTGGCTGGACCCCGAAGCCCAGAAAGCTAAGCACGGATTCTGCCAACACCAAGGACCCAACATCCACCATGATCAGGACAATAATCAGTGGAATCGTGTTGGGCAGGATGTGGTACCACATGATGCGCAACCGGGAGGCTCCCAGTGCCTGAGCGGCGGCTGCATAGTCCAGGGTCTTGATCTGCAACACTTGCCCGCGCGTAAAACGCGCCGGACCGATCCAACCGAAGAAACCCAGGAACAGGGTCAGGAGGATGGCGTTGGGCTTGTAGATGGAGGTCAGGAGGATGAGGACGAACAACGTGGGCAGGGAACTGAAGGTGTTGATCAGCCACGAAATACAGTCGTCCACCCGACCGCCCAGGAAACCCGCCAGCATGCCAATCGTAGTGCCCAGGGCAAAAGCGATGCCGGCCGCGCAGAAGGCAATCAGCATGCTGACCCGGGCACCGTGCAGCAACCGCACTAGTTGATCCCGGCCCAGGCTGTCCGTGCCCAGCCAGTGGGTGACACCACCCGACACCTCCAACAGCGAGTCGGCGACTCCGTGGTCGAAGTTCGCCAAGCGGCGCGCCATGGATGGAAGCAGCGGGATCCCTTCGGCCCCCATAATGGGCATCACTGCGGTTGCCACCAGGCGGCGCGCCATGGACGGGAGCAGCGGTGGCTGCAGCGCGGCATCAAGGTTCGTGCGGTTGGGCTCCACCCCCACCAGCAGATCGCCCAAGGGGTTGGCCAACAGTGCCAGCAGGCCGATCAGGAGGATGAACAGGATCGACCCCATCGTCATTGCATCCGCCCGTATGCGCTCAAGCGTGATGGTGAGGAACGTTTTGGGCGGCCTCAGCGGCACTTCTTGGATGGCTGCAGCAGGTACAGCGGGTACCCTCCGGTCGGCCGTAGTAGATGTCACTGCCGGATGTCCTGCTCTGCGACCGGACCTACTGTAGCCGGATGCGCGGATCGATGACCGCGTAGAGAATGTCGGAAATCAGAAAGCCCAGAATCGTCAGGGCGGAGAAGAACATGGCCGCGCCCATGATCACAGGGTAATCCCGCTGCAGAGCGGAGAACCAGGTCAGCCGTCCCATGCCGGGCCAAGCAAAGATCGTCTCGATCACCAAGGACCCGTTGATGACGCTCAGAATCGCCGGACCCAGCACCGTGGCCAGCGGCAGCATGGCATTGCGCAGCACATGGCGCGTCCATAGGGCAAATGGTCCCAGGCCCTTGGCCCGTGCGGTCCGCACGAAATCCTGTTCCACCACCTCCAACACCTGGGTCCGCACCAGCTTGGTCAGGAACGCCACTCCGCCCAGCGACAACACGAAGGAGGGCAGGATCAAGTGCCGAATACGATCCACCAAGTCGAACTTCATGTCCAATGAAATCGTCATCCGTCCGCCAACCGGCAGCCAACCCAGCAGCACACTGAAGACAAAGATACAGAGGATGCCCATCCAGAAGATGGGCACGGCTTGGCCGGCCACCGACACCAGCCGAATCCCCTGGTCCTTGGCCGAACCGCGGAACAAGGCACTGAAAAACCCCAGTGGCACACCAAACAGGAAGGTCAGGAACAAAACCACAACACCCAGCTCGAGCGAGGCCGGCATCCGGCTGCGCAACATGGCCCAGACGGGTTCCTTGGTGGTCAGACTGTAGCCGAGATCCCAGCGGAGCAACCCGCCACCGTGGTCACACAGAGTGAAGTCCAGACGGTTGACGTAGCGGCAGCTTTTGGACATGGGCGCCATGGCGTCAACCATATCGCCACCCCGCAGCGTAATGCCCGTGAGCCACTCCACGTACTGAATGGGAATCGGTTGATCGAAACCCAGTTGCCGCCGCAACTCGTCACGCACCTCGGCTGTGATCGAAGGGTCGAAGGTGGACATGAGAACGTAGTCGCCGGGCGCCACCTTGATCAGCGTGAAACTGAGCAGGCTGATGCCCAACAGAGTGGGGATGGCCTGCAGAAGGCGTCGGATGATGTAGCGGGTCATGTCGCGGACCGTTGTAGACCGGGGTCCGGCGTGCCGACGGCCAAGCCGCTCCCCGATGGGAAGTCGGCCCGGCCGCGCTCAAAAAATCAAAACGTCGTATCGACAGTCAGGGCAAGACCTATTCCGTCAGGGCCCATTTGTGGATGTTCCAGGAGAAGCTCCAGGTCCCCGGATCGATGCCTTCCCAGCGGTTGGAATAGCCGGTGTTGCCGATGCTGCCGGTCACGAACAGGTAGGGGATCTCGTCGTGAATGATCTGCTGGATCTCGTAGTAGTGCGGGGCCCGATCCTCGGCGGCACAGCCGGGGGTTTCAAGGCCCAGTTCCAACAGTTCGTCCACCCGCGGGTTCTGGTAGCTGACGAAGTTGAAGCCGCTGCCCGGCGTGTCGAACTTCGAGTGCCAGAAGGAGTCGTCGTTGGGATCCGTGCCCAACCCGGTCCAGCCAATGATCACCATCTCGTAGGTCTGTCCCAGCAGCTCACCGACCAGCGTGCCGAATTCGATCGCCTCGAACTCGATGTCGAAGCCGATGCTGTTGAGCTGATCCTGGACCAGCACGCCCAGTTCCTCGCGGGTGGAGTTGCCGGCGTTGGTCTTGAGGTTCAGGGCCAGAGTGACGCCAGCCTCGGCGGTGGCACAGCCGTTGCACTCGCGCACGCCATCGCCGTCGCTGTCCGTCCAACCGGCCTCATCCAAGAGGGCGGCTGCGGCTTCCAAGTCGTAGGCATAGGGCTCGATGGACGCATCGTGGGCCCAGCCCACGGCCGGCAGCACGTTGCTGGCCAGCTTGTAGCCCTGGCCCAGGTAGACCTTGTTGATGATTGCCTCGTAGTCCAGGCTATGCGCCATGGCCTTCCGCACCATCTTGTCGCTCAGGATCGGATGGGGATCCTGCTCGACGAGGTTGCCGTCCTCATCCTGGCCCGGCAGGGGGTTGGCGGGATTGGCCTGGTTCAGGCCGATGTAGCTGTAGCCGTCGTCCTTGAACTTGAAGATGTTCAGATCCGGGTTGAGCCCGACCCGGGTCAGCTGGGTCGGCTCCAGGCCCATGACATCAATCTCGCCGTTCTCCAGGGCGGCCAGGCGGGCACCAGCCTGCGGGATGACGCGGATGATCGAGCCATCCATGTTGGGCGCGCCCTTCCAGAAGCCGTCGTTGCTCTCCATGGCAATGAAGTTGTCCCGCTGCCACTCCTTGAAACCGAAGGCCTCGGCCGTTGCGGTGGGGGCCGTGTTGAGCGGACTGTCCATGATGTCGGAGAAGTCCTCGGCATACAGGTGGCTTGGCAGCCAGCCCAGGCCCAGGTCGAGCAGGCCGTCGCACTTGAGGTCGGTGAACGTTACCCGGACGGTCAGGTCGTCGATGACCTCGATGCTCTCGATGCCCGCCACATTGGCCTTGCGCGGCGTCTCCACCAGCTCGCTGGCAATCGCATCATAGGTGAACTTGAAGTCGTGGGCGTCCACGGCCTCGCCGTCGCTCCAGGTAACCCCCGACCGGAGGTTGAACGTCCAGACCAGGGAGTCTTCGGAAACGGTCCAGCTTTCGGCCATCTCGGTGGCCTCCACCGCACCGGTCTTGGGGTTGATGCCCAGGAGGCCCGGGAAGTACGGCATCATGTCGAAACTGGCCGAGTCGGAAGCCAGGATCGGGTTCAGGATGGTACCGTCGGCACTGCTGGCCTCGGTCCAGGTTCCGCCTTGGATGGGTCCGGCCGGTGCCGCTTCCGTCTCCGTGGGCACGGCCACGGTGGTGCAGGCCGCCAGCAACGGCAGCACCAGCACCACCAAGGTTGCACCGGCCAACAGCCGGCGCCAAGCAAGTCTCTTCATGTCGTCTCCTCTGTCCGGGACAGGCGATTGAAACGGGTTGTGCAGGGCCGAATACATACCGACCCCGGGGATGGTTATTCCTCGTTCAGGAAGCAGGCCGCGTAGTGGCCGCCGCCCACATCACGGAACTCCGGCTCCTCCTGGAAGCAGCGGTCCATGGCCTTGGGGCAACGGGTACTGAAGTTGCATCCGGTGGGCGGGGAGGCCGGATTGGGCACGTCCCCCTCCAGAATGATGCGCTGACGCTTGGCTTCGACCACGGGGTCGGGCACCGGCACGGCGGACAGCAGCGCTTCCGTGTAGGGGTGGCGCGGGTTCTCGTACAGCTCGGTGCGCTCGGCGAGTTCCACAATCTTGCCGAGGTACATCACGGCAATGCGGTCCGAGATATGCCGGACCACGCTCAGGTCGTGGGCAATAAACAGGTAGGTCAGCTGCAGTTCCCGCTGCAGGTCCTCAAGCAGATTGATGACCTGAGCCTGAATGGACACGTCCAAGGCCGAAATCGGTTCGTCGCAGACGATGAAGGAGGGATTGACCGCCAAGGCCCGGGCCACGCCGATCCGCTGCCGCTGCCCACCCGAGAACTCATGGGGGTAGCGGTTGACGAAATAGGGGTTGAGACCCACGATTTCCAGCAGTTCGCGCACCCGCTCCTGGCGATCGGTCTTGGAGTTGCCCAACTGGTGGACATCCAGCGGCTCGCCCACGATGCTGCCGACCGTCATGCGGGGATTGAGCGAGGCATAGGGATCCTGGAAGATCATCTGCATGCGCCGCCGCATCTGACGCAGATCCGGACCCGAGGTTTCGGTCAGTTCCACGCCCTCGAACCGCACGCTGCCCGCGGTGGGACGGTGCAGCTGCAGGATGGCGCGCCCGGTGGTCGACTTGCCGCAGCCCGATTCGCCGACCAGGCCCAAGGTCTCCCCCTTGATTAGGTCGAAATCCAGGCCGTCCACGGCCCGGATGGAGCCCACCTGGCGCTGAATCAGGATCCCGCGCGTGATGGGGAAGTGCATCTTGAGATCGCGGACTTCCAGCAGAACCTCGCCGCTGCCGTTCATGTTGGCGGCTTCGCTCATGCAGCACCTCCTGCCGGGCCGGCTTCCAGTTCAAGCCGGATCTCGCTAATGTCCCGCCAGCAGGCCGACAGGTGATCGTCGGCGACCGTCTCAAGCGGGGGGTTTTCCTGCCAGCACTTTTCAATGACGAACTCGCAGCGCGGCGCGAACGGGCAATGGGACGGCTCGTCCAACAGATCCGGCGGCAGGCCGTCAATGGGCACCAGTCTTTCCCTATGGGCCTCGTCCAGCCGCGGAATCGAACGCAACAGGCCCAGCGTATAGGGATGGTGCGGCTGGGCATACAGGTCGTTCACCGTGGCCGCTTCGATGATGAAGCCGGAATACATCACGATCACCCGTTCGGCCATGCCGGCCACGACACCCAGATCATGGGTGATCCAGATGATGGCCATGCCCAGCTCCTTGCGCAGCCGATCCACCAGATCGATGATTTGCGCCTGGATGGTCACGTCCAGGGCCGTGGTCGGCTCGTCGGCAATCAGCAGTTGGGGATTGCAGCTGAGGCCCATGGCAATCATGACCCGCTGCCGCATGCCGCCGGAGAACTGGTGGGGGTAGTCATCCAGCCGGCTGGCGGCCGCCGGGATGCCGACCAGTTCCAGGAGTTCGATGGCGCGCTCCCGGCTCTGGCTGCGGTTCATGGACATGTGGAGTTCCAGCGACTCGGTGATCTGCCTTCCGATGGTCAGCACCGGATTCAGGGAGGTCATCGGATCCTGGAAGATCATCGCGATGCGATTGCCCCGGATGTGGCGCAGGTCCTCCTCGGCCAGATCCATGAGCTCCTGGCCGTCGAAGACCACGGAGCCGTTGACGATTTTTCCGGGCGGCGACGCGATCAGGCGGATCAGGGACATCACGCCTACACTCTTGCCGGAGCCGGACTCCCCGACAATCGCGACGGTTTCCCCTTCATCCACATGATAGGAGATTCCGTTGACGGCGTGGACCACGCCGTCCTGGGTGAAGAACTTGGTCTCGAGATCCCTGACGTTCAGTAGGGTTTTGCTCATGCCGACATCCGTTGATGCGGATCAGGGGCCGGCGGTTCCATGCCATGCCGCCAGCTCTTTTGAGCTGTTGCAGGAAAATGGACCGGCGCGCGGGGATGGCTCGATTCTATACCAGCCGAGGCTGTTGCAGAGTGTCCGCACTGTTTCGGGGCACGGTTCCAGGTCCTGTGCGCCCCCCATCTCCATTGATTGACTGGACATCCGGCGCGGCGGCCCACCCAGTCCTGGTCCTGCTCGAAGTCCCCGTGGGGAACTGTACTCCTTGGTTGGTTGCCGTATGCAGAAGGGACCGGCCAAGAAACGCATCGCCCGGACCAGGTCTTGTCAACCAAACCGGCCACCGCCATGCCATACCTGCAGTCGGTCAACGACATGGCAACCGGAGCGGTTACGGCTCAGTTCAACCCGATTAGGAATCACGATGTCGCAATTGCGCTTCCAACTCCCGGACTCTTGCTTCGAGGGCAGTGCGTGCTTCCCGCTCAACCCTGAGTTCGGCTTCGGCCTCATCAGCCCGCACCTCGGCGTGGTCGGCCCGCACCTCGGCATGGTCGGCGCGGGTCACCTGATCATCGTAGGTGGCGATGTGCCGCCCCGTCTCCGGGTCATACCACTTCAGTTGACCCTGTTCCCAGCGAAGGTCCAGATTCAGAACCTCACTGTGGCCTTGCAGGATGTCCTCCTCCAGCTTCTCAATGGCAATTGGCTGGTAGACCCCGTCCACCAGACGATCCCCGGCTAGATGCGTACCGTGGCTCCGACCTGTCTCGTCAAAGCGCCAGTACTCGGGGATGCCCAGGGCCGCGTAGTCGTCGCGCTTCTCCTGCACATCCACCCGTCCGGTGGAGGGGGAGCCGATCTCCAGCACGAAGTCGGGCGGCTTTCCCTGCTCCGAAATGACATAGCCGTTGCGCCGGTGGTAGGCATCCGGATCCACATCGAACGCGATCAGCATGTCGGGATACCGAATCCCCGTCATGTCGCCGGGCGGGACCGGGGCAAGATACAGGTCGCCCCCCAACAGGGTGGTGGCGGGACTGCCAAAGTGCTTGGCCAGATGGAGCGCACCGCCGCTGATGGTCAAGTGTTGGAAGTTGGCCATCAGTTCGTCGGGATTGCGCAAGGGGGGATCCGGGAGCGGTAGCAGGACCGGGGACTGAAGTTCCGCGACGGCGGGTGGCGAAACGGTCATATCGCACTTGTTGGGTTCGGCCAAGGCAGGTATCCCTGGCACCTTGGCCGTGATCATACGCGATCCGGGCAGAGTTCGGGAAGCTGCTCGGCCCAGTGCCCACACAGACCCGGAGCGAACAACCTGAAACGGATCAGTGGTCGCCTGCCTCCATGGCCTCTACAACCTTTCCAGGACCTGCCTCAGGTGTTTCAGTTGGGTCCGTTGGGCGCGTTCACTGGTGCCACCTTCCACATCGCGCGACTCAAGGCTGGCTTCAAAGTCCAGAAGTCCGGCTATGCCGCCAGCCAAGGCCGGATGCAACGACTCCCAGTCCGCAGCATCCAACTCGGCGAGCACCAGTCCTCGGGTTTCGGCCAGACGAACCGCCGCACCAGCCACATGGTGGGCTTGACGAAACGGAACGCCCTGCCGCACCAAGTGCTCGGCCACGTCGGTTGCCAACATGAAATCGTCCATAACGGCTGCCGTGCGATCCGAGCGGCATTCCATGGTGGCAATGGCCCCAGACGCAATCTCCAGGGCACCGTGCCAAGTGGCCACCGTATCGAACAGGGGTTCCTTGTCCTCCTGCAGATCCCGGTTGTAGGCCCGCGGCAGGCCCTTCAGGGTCATGAGCAGGCCGGTCAGCGAACCGGCAACCCGGCCGGACTTGCCCCGGATCAATTCAAAGCTGTCCGGATTCTTCTTTTGTGGCATCAAGCTGCTGCCGGTGCTATAGGCATCAGCCAACCGGAGGAAGCCGAAGGGCTGGGAGGAATGAATGACGATGTCCTCGGCCAACTGACTCAGATGGACCATGGACAGGGATGCTGCAAACAGGAACTCGGCTGCGAAATCCCGGTCGCTGACTGCGTCGACACTGTTGGCGGAGACCGCCTCGAATCCGAGGGCTGCAGCCAGCTCCTCCCGATCGATCGCAAACGGGTTGCCGGCCAGGGCCCCGCTGCCCAGCGGCAACACGTTCACGCGGGCGCGGACTTGGCCGAGGCGTTCCAAGTCCCGCACGAGCGGCCAGGCGTGGGAGAGAAGCCAGTGGCTGAAGCGAATGGGTTGGGCCGTCTGCAGATGGGTGAACCCCGGCATGGCCACGTCCACATGTTCCTCGGCGCGGTCGGCCATAACCCCGACCAGTTGGCGCAGGTCACCGCGCAGGCTGTCGATTTGCTCCCGCAACCAGAGGCGCAGATCGGTAGCCACTTGGTCGTTGCGGCTGCGGCCCGTGTGGAGTTTGCCGGCCACGGCTCCCACCAGTTCCCCCAACCGCCGTTCGTTGGCTGTGTGGATGTCCTCGTCGCTGGACTGCAACTCGAACGTGTCCGCCTCCCACTCCGCAGCCACACGGTCCAGACCGGACCGCAGCTCGGACACTTCCTCGGCGGTAAGCAGGCCGGCCCCGCCCAGGGCGGCGGCGTAGGCTTGGCTGCCCTGAATGTCAACCCGCCACAGGCGTCGGTCGAAGTTGATGGAATCACTGAAGGCGGCCATGGCCGGAACCACGCCGCCCTCAAAGCGGCCGCCCCACAATTTGTTGTTCACGGCATCACGCGGATTGCTGCAGAAGGGTCAAGGCATGGGTCCCGGCCGAGCCCAGCGGCCCGTTCCAGGTTCATAATGGTGACAAATCACTCTGTGCAGACAAACGGACATGCCTGAATCATCCCGTTCCAAGGCACCCGGATCAACCCAGCGCCCTCAGCACCCGGCGTACCCCAACGAGCGGGAGAGGCTGATCGACCGCCAGTTGGCCGAGGCCATGAATTCGCCCGGCTGGCGCAACCTGAAGGGCAAGGGACGCAAGCTGGATCTCGACCCGCCTCCCGGCGTGCCGCCCGACATGGTCATGGCCAACAAGATCATAGAGGATGCCAATGTGCAGCCAAGCTGGCTTGAGGACCGTACCGCCCTGCTGGCGAAAATCGAGTCCCGGCGGGGACAATGGCGGCAGCAATTCCGTCACCTGGACCGCTCCCATGCCCATGCGGCACGGTTGCAGGAGGACTGGGCGGAACGGGTCCGCCGGGAGGTGGCGGACCTGAACCGGCAAATCCGGGACCTCAATCTGGCACTGCCCCTGTGGCGGCTGGAAGTGGTGCCGCTGCAACCCGAGGACGAACTTGCGCAGGCGTCCACCGGGGCCGACGACAACTGATCCCGCCCGCTCAACCGTGCCGGCGCATGAAGCGGTGCAGGCGACGCAAGGCTTCCTCGATGTCCTCCATGGAGGCGGCGTAGCAACAGCGGACATAACCGTCGCCGCCGGCTCCAAAGGCGCTGCCGGGAATCAGGGCCACCTGCTCCTCCACCAGAAGCCTTTCGGCGAACTCCATGTCGTCCATGCCGGAGTTGACGATGCTGGGGAAGCAGTAGAACGCCCCCTTGGGCTCGAAGCAGGGCAGACCCAGGCTGTTGAGGCCGTCAACAATGACCCGGCGCCGGGCGTCATATTCGGCCCGCATGCGCAGGACATGCTCCTCGGCCTCGGGCAGCGTGACCGCGGCGATGGCGGCCTCCTGCGCCATGGTGGGGGCCGACATAATCAGATACTGGTGGATGCGCCGCATAGATCCCAGAATGTCGGCCGGCCCCATGGCGAACCCGATGCGCCAGCCGGTCATGGCGTAGTCCTTGCTGAAGCCGCCCAGGTGGATGGTGCGGTCCCGCATGCCGGGCAGGCCGGCAAACATGACGTGCCGGTGGCTGCCGTAAACCAACCGATCGTAGATCTCGTCGGAAATCACCAGCAGGTCGTGTCGCTCGGCCAGTTCCGCAATGGCCAGCAGGTCCGCCTCGTCCAGGACCGCGCCGGTGGGATTGTTGGGATAGCTCAGCATCAGCACCTTGGTGCGCTCCGTGATCGCCGCCTCGATCTGCGCGGCCGTGACCTTGAACTGGTCCTCGACCCTGGTCGCGATGGGCACCGGTACGCCGCCGGCCAGTTCGACGGTGGCCGTGAAGCTGACAAAGCACGGTTGCGGAATGATGACCTCGTCCCCGGGATCCAGCAGTGCGTCGAAGGCCAAGGCGGTCGCCTCGCTGACTCCGACCGTGATCAGAACCTCCCGGCGCGCATCGTATGCGGGGCAGTCGTAGAACTTCCGAAGATGGTCCAGAATGGCCTCCCGCAACTGCAGGATGCCGGAATTGTCCGTGTAGGCCGTGCTGCCGCGCCGCAGGGAGGCGATGCCGGCTTCCAGGATGGGCTCGGGGGTGACAAAGTCCGGTTCGCCGATGCTAAGGCTGATGACATCGTCCAGCGTGTTGGCAATCTCGAAGAACCGGCGAATGGGGGACGCCGGTAACGCCGCGGCCCGGGCACTGATGCGGCCTGAACCGACGCGGCCGTTGAGCGTTGCACTTTGGTGTTGCATGAAGGATCCCGATCTATTTCACCAACTGTCTCGGCTGTAATTCAGGCGATTGGATCCGGCACGTGTGCATGCCAGTCCGTAGTGCTTTCGTAGGCATGGGCCGCGTTGAGGAGGGACTGCTCCCCCAAGTGGGGACCGATCAGCTGCAGGCCCACAGGCAGGCCGGCCGCATCGGTTCCACAGGGCAGCGAGATTCCGCACACGCCGGCCAGGTTGACGCTCAGCGTAAACACATCGGCCAGATACATGGACAGGGGATCGTCAACCCGGTCCCCGAGCTCGAAGGCCGTGGTCGGAGTGGCCGGGCAAATCAACAGGTCGACCTGCTCAAACACCCGGTCGAAGTCCTGTTTGATCAGCGTGCGGACCTGCTGGGCCTTCAGGTAGTAGGCGTCGTAGTAGCCAACGCTGAGGGCATACGTCCCGAGCATGATGCGCCGCTTGACCTCGTCGCCAAAGCCCTGGGCGCGGGTCTGCCGGTAGTTCTCCGTCATTGAACCAGCCTGCGCGCTGTGGCCGAAGCGCACGCCGTCGTACCGGCTCAGGTTGGCGGAGGCCTCGGCCGTCACCACCAGGTAGTAGACCGGCAGGGCCATGTCCGTATGCGGCAGCGACACGGGCACAATCTCGGCCCCCAGCCCGGCCATGTGCTCCACCGCATCCCGCACCCGGCCTTCCACCTCCGGCTGCATGCCGTCAATGAAATACTCCTCGGGCACGCCCAGCTTCAGGCCCGACACGTCCCCGTCCAAATCACGGCTGTAGGCAGGCACCGGCTCCGGCACCGTCGTGCTGTCCCTGGGGTCCCGGCCGGCCATCACCTCCAGCAGGAGCGCGGCATCCTCCACGCTGCGGCACAGGGGACCAATCTGGTCCAGGCTGCTGCCGAAGGCGACCAGTCCGTAGCGGCTGATCCGCCCGTAGGAGGGTTTCAGCCCCACAATGCCGCAGAAGGCGGCCGGCTGGCGGACGCTGCCCCCGGTGTCCGTACCCAGCGCCCCCGGTGCCAGTCCACAGGCCACGGCTGCCGCGGAGCCGCCGCTGCTGCCGCCCGGAACCCGGGTCAAATCCCACGGGTTGCGGGTGGGACCGTAGCCGCTGTTCTCCGTGCTGGAGCCCATGGCGAATTCGTCCGTGTTGGTCTTGCCCAGCAACACACTGCCGGCCGCCTGCAGCCGTTCGACGGCGGTCGCGGTGAACGGCGGCCGGTAGCCCTTGAGGATGCGGCTGCCGCAGGTAGTGTCCATTTCCTGCGTGGAAAGAACGTCCTTGACGGCCAGGGGCACGCCCAGGAGCGGTGGTGGTTCGCCGTGTCCTTCAGCCCGTACACGGTCGGCCTCGGCGGCCTTGACCAGAGCCAGTTCGTCCGCCACGTGCAGGAACGCATGCACGGACGGATCCACGGAACGAATGCGTTCCAGATATCCCGCGGTCAGTTCCTCCGACGTCCAGGCACCGGAACGCAGCCCGTCCCGCGCGGCACGGACTGTCAGGGTGGTCAGATCGGGCGCGGCCATGGTGCAGTTCACGATCCGAAGAAGGACTTGACGCGGAAGAAGCCTCGATCCCGCTCAGGGGCGTTGGCCAACGCCTCCTCCTGGGACAGACCCGGTGCGGGTTCGTCCCCGCGGGCCACGTTGGCCAGGGACAGGACATAGGGGGTGGGCGGCACATCGGCCGTGTCCACGGCCTGCAGCTTCTCGGCATGGGCCAGAACCTGGCCCAGCTGCCCGGCAAAGCGCACCACTTCCTCGTCGGTCAGTTCCAGCCGGGCCAGGTCGGCCACGGCGCGGACCGTGTCATGGTCCAGATGGGGGGAGTTGTAGGAAGTGGTCATCGGAGCCAAAAAAAAGCACCGTGGTCTGGTCCCACAGTGCTTCGTTCGCTGCTGACTGCACCGTGGCACCTTGCTGTCCACAGTGCGGGGGCTTAAATCAAGGAGTCACCCGCCTGCGGACAGCTCGGCAGCTGCCGCGGCGGTACCGGATGGTAACCGCCTGAGGGTTGGATTGCCGTACCAATAGTGCATGGCGTTCATACTGACAGTATAGGCCAAGTCGGCACACGGTTCTAAAATCCGGACCACTGCGCCGGCCCGGCCGGCTCCGAACCTCGCCCCCGGGCCTTATGAGGCTTGGTGACAGAATCCGCCGCAGGGGATTGTGCATCCAGCCCAAGAGGCATCATGCGATCTGCACAAGGCCAACCACACGCGCGACCATGGTTCGGCCGCATCCGGGCGCATCCTTCCATTCCGCCTCCATCTTCAAGCAAGGAACGACTGATGTTTCCCAGGATCCGCTCCCAAACGCGATATACAAGCCTTCTCCTGACCTTGTTCATCGTGTTCGGCCTGACGTTGGCGGGATGCAACGGCAATCGCAACCAACCGCCGGAACCGACCCCGATGCCTCCCACAGCGGTGGCGGCAGACTCCGAATCGGAACCAACCCCCACCCCCACCCCGGATGTGCCTCCGGAACCCACGGACACACCCGTACCTCCACAGCCAACAAACACCCCCACAACTCCAAATCCGACGGCAACGGTCGCCCCACAGCCCACCGCCACGCCCGAACCGCTGCCGCCGGCAGCGGTCACCAACACCACCTCGAACCTGCGCCGCGGACCGGGAACGGATTTCCCCTTGGCCGGTCAGCTTGCGCCTGGCGCGCTGGTCCGGCCGGTCGCACGAAACAGCGATGGGACTTGGCTGCAACTGGACTCGGGGGTCTGGATCTGGGCCCAGTTGGTGGACCATGTCCCACCGGGTCTGCCGGTGGCTGCCCTGCCGCCAACACCCGTTCCACCTACCAACACACCCGTTCCCCAAGCTCCACCCACCAGCACACCCACGCCCCAGGCTCCGGCGGCGCCATCCGCCACCGGCAATCCCTACCGGAACATGCTGGCGCAGCTTCCGGTAGGGAACCGTTCCCACCACAACACCTACGACCGGGACGAATGGGACCATTGGGTCGATGACGACCGCGACTGCGAGAACGCCCGGGCCGAGGTCCTGATTGCCGAAAGCCGACGGTCCGTCACCTACCGTGCGAACGGCTGCACCGTCGACACCGGCCTCTGGGTGGGCCCTTGGGGCGGACGGACCTTCACCCAGGCCAGCCAGGTGGACATCGATCACCACGTGCCGCTCTACAACGCCCACATCTCCGGCGGCCATGCCTGGAACAGGAACCGGAAACGGGCCTACGCCAACGACCTGGCCCTGGCATCGGCGCTGCAGGCCACGGAAAGTGGGGTCAACCGAGCCAAGAGCGCCGGTGCGCCCGACGAGTGGAAGCCTCCGGTGCAGGCTTCGTGGTGTCGGTATGCCCAGGACTGGATCGAAGTCAAGCACAAGTACAGCCTGCTGGTGACCCAGGCGGAGAAATCCGCCCTGTCGTCCATGCTGGACACCTGTACCGGCCAACCCTACGTACCCGCGGCCCAACCGGCAGTGCCGGCCCAGGCCACGCCGGTCCCTCCGGCCGACGCGCCTCCCTCCGACTTCCCCGCCCCGCGCAGACAGGGCCGATACTGCAAAGACTTCGACACCCGCGCCCAGTACGAGGCGTTTTACGCCGGCAGGGAGAAGCCTGCCAGCCACGACGGGGACGGCGATGGCCGTTACTGTGAGGCGCTGAACTAAACCGGTTCGGTACCCGAATGCCCGGACCGGGCGTTCCATCACCGATCCCCTCGAACCTCGGATGGGCCGGACCCATCGCCTGCGGCAGACGGTCTGTCGAGGTTCGCGCGTCCCCCCGCAAGCAATGCCGCCATACAGGAGGTCCCAACGTTGCCCCGCATCATGGGGCCAAGGCTCAAAGGCAGGGCCGGTTGTGCATCCCACACCCTCGCCGCTGGGTGCCAAGCACCCGGCTTGGCATGACGCAATTCGGGATCAGATGGATGTGTAGAATGGGTTGGTCCAGACAACTCCTGACCGCGAGAATCGGCCAGCATGCACACTGCGGTGTACCCACAGATTCCAGCCAAGCCCAAGGCAATCTCCCCCGCTACTTGGGATTGGCGCGTGCCGCCTTCGAGAGGAGACACGGATCCGGACACGGCACGGCGAGCGCGCCGGATGCGTATACGCTGGCGGCTGGCAAACCCCGATGAGTGGAAAGCCCACTTGGAAGGTTTGTCGCACTTTGACCCCGGGTATACCTACGATGAAGGTCACGAATACGAGTCGGATTGGACATCGGATCCCGACTACCCGCTTGAACACCGCCGGGAGTACGACAAGGATGGGTTCCTGATGCCTCCGCACAGTTGGCATGCGCCATACATCAGTTGCATCCTGCTGGCCTTGGAAGCCTTGTTTGGGCGTTCAGGGCTCCGGTTCACTGTTTCCGAACCGGAACTCCATTTCGACACGGAAACTTCCCGAACCCTGTTCTTGCTGACCGACGGCGGCAATCTCAAGACACAAGTCAGCCCGGATGTCGCTGTACTCCCGACCAAAGCGGACTATGTGAAACACCGAGTGCTGCGCACCGATCTGGGTGAAGCCATACCCAGCATGGTGATTGAAGTGGTGTCGCCAACCTCTGTGGAACGAGACAGGGACGAAAAGTTCCGTTTGTATGCAAGCCTTGGCATAACCGAGTATCTTCTCGTTGATCTTGGGAATTCGGATGATCCCCCACAAGAATCCGACTTGCGCCTGGAACTGTTTCGCCTGCAGGAGAATGGAACGTACGCCTTAAAGGGCGAGGCGGATGGCGGTCCACCCTACCGCTCAATTCACAGCCACATTTGTGGCACGGATCTGCGTATCGGCCCACCAAGAGACAATGTGCCCTTTCCTGTGTTTCAGTGGTATGACACGGAGCAGGAATGCTGGCGTGACACGTGGAGCGACGAACGCGCCGAGGGTCGCACTGAGGGTCACGCCGAGGGTCATGTTGAGGGCCGGATGGAACTCACCTTGAAATTGTTGAATCGTTTCCTGCCAGCTGAAGCAGACCGGGATCGCATTGCGGAGCACTGGTCCGTGTCCGGTCTTCCCGACAATGTTGACGACTTGATTCTCGATGTACAGGCAGATCCTGAAAGATGGCGTGACATTCTTGGGCTTGCATTTGACAACATCGAGGAAGATTCCGAACCACCCACTCCCGGCTTCATGTAAATGGGCGCGGACATGCTGTTGAGCTCCACGTCCGCTTGCCCAGAGACCAAAATTCCACATCGTGCCCCATACCAACCGCCTGATCCACGAAACGTCGCCCTACCTGAGGCAACACGCCCACAACCCGGTGGATTGGTATCCCTGGGGCGAGGAGGCCCTGGCGGCCGCCAAGGACCGCGACCTGCCGATCTTCCTGAGCATTGGCTACAGCGCGTGCCATTGGTGCCATGTCATGGAACGGGAAAGTTTCGAGGACGCGGATACGGCGGAGGTGATGAACACCGGCTTCATCAACATCAAGGTCGATCGGGAGGAACGTCCGGACCTCGACGCCATCTACATGGAGGCGGTGCAACTGATGACCCGGCACGGCGGCTGGCCGATGAGCGTGTTCCTCCTGCCGGACGGCACTCCGTTCCACGGCGGCACCTACTTCCCCCCGATTCCCCATCAGGGCATGCCCAGCTTCCGGCAGGTTCTCCAAGCCGTGTCCGATGCCTACGGCCAGCGCCGCTCCGATCTGACCGAACATGGTCGGAAGCTGGTCGCGCTCATGCAGTCCTCGCAGGACCGGACAGCAGGCGATGCGGACATGCCTGCCGCAATTCTGGACAAGGCCGTCCGTCAACTGCGCAATACCTTCGACAGCCAAGCGGGAGGGTTCGGGGGCGCGCCCAAGTTTCCCCAGCCGATGACCCTGGACTTCCTGCTTGCCTACAGCTGGGAACAGCAGAATCTTGCCGACCGGCACATGGCCGAACACACCCTGACCCGGATGCTGAACGGAGGCATCTACGACCAGTTGGGAGGCGGCTTCCATCGCTACAGCGTGGATGCGGTGTGGCTGGTGCCCCACTTCGAAAAGATGCTGTACGACAACGCCCAGTTGCTGCGCACCTGCCTACACGCATGGCAGCTGACCGGCCACAGCGACTACTTGCGCGTGATCAACGAAACCTTTGAATGGCTGCAGCGGGAAATGACCCATCCCGAAGGCGGTTTCTTCAGTGCCCAGGACGCAGACAGCGAAGGCGAGGAAGGCAAGTTCTTCGTGTGGTCGCAGGAGGAAATCGAGGAAGTGCTGTCCGAGGAGGCGGCACGCGTCGTCGCCACCGTATTTGGTGTTACGGAGAACGGCAACTTCGAGGGCCACAACATCCTCCACCGTCCCATGCCACCCGAGGAGGCGTGCCGGCGGCTGCGCCTGCAGCCGCGCAAGATGCAGTCCATCCTGGATCAGGCCATGCAGACCCTCTTCGAGGTTCGGAAACAACGGGTCCATCCCGATACGGACGACAAAATCCTCTGTGAGTGGAACGGCCTGATGATCCACGCCCTGGCCGAATGCGGTTCGGTCTTGGGCAATCCGGACATGCTGCAGGCAGCCCGCAATGCCGCGAACTTTGTCTGGAACCACATGCGGAGCCCGGACGGCACACTGCTCCGCACCTGGAAGGACGGCACGGCACACCTGCGCGGGTACCTCGAGGACCATGCCGCCTACGGGCGTGCCCTGCTGGCCCTGTTCGAGGCTGAAGGGAACATGGAGTGGCTGACACGCTGCCGTGCGATCACGGAGACGATGCTCGCGGAGTTTGAGGACCAGGATGATCCCGGAGGATTTTTCCAGACGGGTCACAGCCACGAGGCACTGGTCATGCGTCGCAAGGACATCCAGGACAACGCCATCCCCAGTGGCAACAGCATGGCGGCCGAACTCCTGATCCGACTGGCCTGGGTCACGGACGAGGCCCGGTACCGGGCGGCCGCCCAGCGGGTGTTCCAGTTTGCGGGAAGTTTGCTGTCGGGCTACCCGACTGCTGCCGGCCGCATGCTCGCCGCCTTGCAGGCCTGGCAGGCAACCCCGCAGGAAATTGTCATCACCGGCGATCCTGCCAATCCTGTCAAGTCGGACTTGGCAAACCAGGCCCGGCGCATGTACCACCCGAACCGGCTCGTGGTGAAGGTGGAGCCGGACCATGGATCCGATCTGCCTCTCTTGGCCGGGAAATCGATGCCGGATGGCCAACCCGCGGCCTGGATCTGCCAAAACCGAACCTGTCAGGCACCGATCCACACCGTGCAGGATCTGCTGGCAAGCCTCTAACGACAGAAATTTTAGGGGTTTATATACTTGACTACGCAGTCGGTGCGACAGGCACAACCGTGTACACCTGTGCTATAATAGTGTCCTGCAAATAAGAGAGCCCGGCTGACATCCGGACTCTCCACCGGACAGAGATTGCACCTCTCGTGCCCGACACCACCCATCCTACAACAGAGCCACCGGAGACCGTCCACCGCACGGTGCGTCTGCGCCTGTACCCCGGCGATGCCGCCACCGGCATCCTGCTGACGGCCATCGCCGGGGCCTGCCGCCATGTCTGGAACCACATGCTGGCCGACCAGGAGCGGCGTTATCGCATGTGGAAGGCCTACAGGATTGGCCCCAAGCCCGTTCCGACCTTCTTCACCTTGGGCCAGCGGTTTACCAAGCTGCGCAACGACCCGGACCACGCTTGGCTGAAGGAATACCCGGCTGTTTGCGTCCGCTACAGCCTGAAGTACCTGGCCGATGCCTACCAGCGATACTTCAAGGATCCCCAAACCGAAGGCAAACCCCGCTTCAAGGCCCGGCACCGCACCGTGCCGGCCTTCACCATTCCCGATGCTGTCAGGATGGACGGGGACCGGCTGTACGTGCCCAAGGTCGGCTGGCTGCGGCTGGCAGGATCGAACCTGTACGCGGATGGCAAACCGCTGACGGTGCGCGTGCGCAGGGAAGGCACGGAGCAGAACCCCAGGTGGTATGCCTATGTCTGCTACGAAGTGCCCGCGGCGCAAGTCAAGCAGCCCGCACCGGACGGCGCGCTCGGCCTGGACCGTAATGTAGGCCAAGCGACCGACAGCGAGGGCACCGTGTACGCGCTGCCCGACACGGACAAGCTGGATGCCAACATCCAGCGCAAGCAGCGGGAGCTGAGCCGCAAGCAGGGCTGGGGTCCCAAGGACAAGCGACCCAAGTCGAACCGTGGGCGGCGCGTGAACGGGCAGTTGCAGAAGCGGCATCGCCAGCGCAAGCGCAAGCGGGATGACGCGACCCACCAGGCCAGCCGCACCCTTGCGGACACGGCGCACACCGTGGTGGTGGAGGATCTGAACACCAAGGGCATGACGGCCAGTGCCAAGGGTACCCGGGCAGAGCCGGGGACCAACGTCAAGGCGAAGGCGGGACTCAACCACGCCATCCTGGCTTCCGGTTGGGGTCAGTTGGAGCGGAAGCTGGCGTACAAGGCCGGTGAGGTGGTGGAGGTCGATCCGGCGTACACGTCACAGACCTGCAGCCGGTGTGGCCATGTCAGCAAGGCCAACCGGCCGTCGCAGGCGGTGTTTGCCTGCCAGGCCTGCGGCTGGGCCCTGAACGCCGATCACAACGCGGCGATCAACATTTTGGCACGGGCGGGACTTCCGTCCGTGCCCGTTCCGGCCCGTGGGACAGGGGCTGCTGCACGGGGAGGGGCGATCCCGCTGGGGACCCCTATGATCCGTGAACCAGGTATGCCGACTGCGGAGTCAGGTATATAAGTCCCAATATGAGATCGATTGGACTACGGATCCCGATTACGTATGGCCCAAAGTCCACCTGACGGACTATGACGATGACGGCTTCCCCTTGCCGGACCATGTGGTAACGTCGTTCATGTTGTACACACAAGAGACCTGCACGGATCGTCTGGGTGCCCGCATGGCGTGGTCGCCCGACATCTACTTCGGGGACGGGCTTGCAAAGCGTATCAATCGCTTTACGAGGCAGGGGACACCCAAGAACCTGGTCTCTCCGGATCTGGTCGCGCTCTTGCCGAAACACACGCTCCCCCCTACCCAGCCTTACAGGGATTTTGAAGATTGTGTCATACGAACCCAGCAGGGCGACGATGCACCGGAGTGGGCGTTGAAGTACCTGTCCAGCACCGCTGATTGGAAACGAAACGACGACAGGCTACGCGTGTATGCGGCACTCGGCATCAACGAGTACGTGGTGTATGACCCGGGCAGCAAACGGGCACCGGATTCGCAGGAAGAATTGTTGGCATACCGGCTGGACAGCGAGAGCTGCGAATACCACCCTGTCAACCCGGATCCGGACCTGTCGGAAGCCAACCTGCCAGCCTATCCAAGCAAAGTGTTTGGAACCCATATTCGCATCAACCCGCTCAACACGAAACCACGGAAGCGGTACGTGGACATACCAACCTTCCAGTGGTACGACGCAGACGGGGACTGCTGGCGAGACCACGCTTCCGACGAACGCATCCAGCGCGAACGGGACCGGCACGCCAGGCTGGGAAATGCGGAGTCGGTGAAATTTGTCATTGATGCAGTACAGGTCATCCTGGAACAGGAGCTGAAACCCAAAGTCAGGGAGCATGTTGCCGCGTTCTGGCGGCAACACGGGTACCCTCACGATGTATTGGACCGCCTCGTCGCCGTGAAGGATGATCCGGACCAGTGTCCCTTTCTGCTGCTGGACCCGCCGGAGTACAAGGCCGAACCGGAGGAAGCCCCGGCGACATTCCAAAGGCGGTTGCACAGGGGAGAAGCCATTGGGTACCTGAGCGTCATGTTGCAAACAGAGTTGGACGGCCAAACACGGGGACAGGTGGCAAGGCTGTGGCGTGAACAAGGACCGCCGGAAGACTGGTTTGAAAGCATCCGGGCGGTGCAAGCAGCCCCCGACCAGTGGCGCGATGAACTGCTTCGTCACTCCGGTTCAGCACAAAGGCATGAAACCCCCAGGCAAAGGTTTGAAGCAGCGATGCGGGCTGAACAAGAAGCCAAGGACCGGGAGACCAACGACGAGGCCGTGGACACCGGTGCAACAAGGGCCTGAGCGATTTTGGTCGGCGGGAGGAGGTCTCACGGCTTTCGAAGAATGCTTGCCCCTGAAGTCGGGGGCAGCCCAACCGGCTCAGCCTTTGATGCCCGACATGATCACGCCGCGGATAAAGTAGCGTTGCAGGATGAAGAACAGAATCAGTGAAGGCAGCATCGAGATCACGGAACCCGCCATCAGCAGATGTTCGGTGGGTTCGCCCCGTTGGGCCACGTTGGCCAGGATCTGGGTACGCAGAAACATCAATCCCACCGATACCGTGTAGTTGGTCATGCTCGTGAGATAGATGAGCGGCCGCATCAGTTCGTTCCAGGAACCCTGAAAGAACAGAATGGACAGGGTGATCATCACCGGCACCGACAGCGGTACCAGAATGCTCCGATAGAAACGCATGACATGGCACCCGTCGATCTTGGCAGCATCGCTCAAATCGCGCGGAATGCTCAGGAAGAACTGCCGAAACAGGAAAATCGCGAACGGACCGCCCCCAAACCAGTCGGGCAAAAACAGGGGCCAGAAGGTATCCACCATCCGCAGTTCATTGAAAATCAGGTAGGTGGGAATCAGTGTCACTTCCATGGGCAGCATCATGGTGGACAGCATGAGGATGAAAATGGCCTGCCGGCCCCGGAAGCGGAAGTGGGAGAAACCGTAGGCAACCAGTGATGCCGTCAACACCCCGCCCACCGTCGAGGCAACCGTGATGACCGCAGTGTTGCCCATGAACCGGAAAAAGGGCAGGACATCATTCACCTCGATGAAGTTGCGCCACCGAGGAGCAGGGGGAAACCACAGGGGTGGAATGACATTCAGCTCGATGGGCAGCTTGAGGGCACTGGACACCGCCCAGAACAAGGGAAAGCCAAACACAAAGGCCAACACCACCGTCAGGATGTTGGTGAAGACGTCCCATGCCTGGATGGAACCGCGTGCGCCTCTGGCAGTCGCGGCGTCGCCTGCTGTCATGAGGCCCGGTTGTCCGTTTCACCCTCGTAGTGCACCCAGCCGCCGCTGATCCTGAATTGGATCAGGGTGAACACCAGCACGATGACGAACAGAATCCAAGCCAAGGCCGATGCGTATCCCAGCTGCCAGTGGCTGAAGGCCTGGGTAAACAGGTGCAGCACATAGAAGTAGCTGCCGTAGAAGGGTCCCCCCTGCGTAGAGACATACACGGCCCCGAAAATCTTGAAGGCCGCGATCAGGCCCGTGATCAACACGAAGAACAGGGTGGGGCTGAGCAGCGGCAGGGTGATATGGCGAAAGCGACGCCCCCGGCCCGCGCCGTCCACCTTGGCGGCATCGTACATTTCGCCCGGCACATTCTGCAGACCCGCCAGCAGAATGATCATGGTGGGGCCGCCGGCACTCCACAGGGCCAGCAGGATGAAGGTGGGCTTGACCCAGATGCGGGAATTGAACCAACCCGGGCCTTCGACTTCAAAAAGTTTCCAGAGCCAGCCGTTGATCAGGCCGTAGTCGGGTTGGAATATGTATAGAAACAGGAAGGTGGCCGACACCACCGGCACGATGGAAGGCAGGTAGTAGATGGTCCGCCATATGGCACGGCCCGGAATTCTGCGATCCAACAGCAGAGCCAGCATCAGCGACAGGCATACCCCCAAAGGAACGGCCAATCCCACGTAATACAACGTGTTCCAGAGCGACATGCCGAAGAGTTCATCCTTGGCAAATGCCCTGACGTAGTTGGCCAACCCGATCCAGGCCGGCTTCAAGGGAAAGGCATATTCAGTAAAGCTGAAGTACAGGGACACCAGCATCGGACCTGCCGTGAACAGCAGAAACCCGAGAACCCAAGGGGAAATGAGCAGGAATCCCCACAATTCCTCGACGCGTGCAACACGGCTGCGCGCACGGTAGCGGGCAATCATCAATCACCTAAGCGAGAGCCGAGGGTCGCTGCACACTTTGCGGCGGCAGCAACCCTCAATCGGTGTGGCGAACCAATGGAATGGCAATCAGGCAGCTTCGACAGGCGGCATGTCCAGGATTTCCTGGATCGCCTCCTGCAGCCGCTCACAGCCTTCCTGGGCACTGAGTTCGTTCAGATAGATGCCCTCAAGCAATGGCGCCGTGGCCTGGATCACTTCCGAGTCACGGCCGTTGTGGGGGGCCGGGAAAGGCTTGACATCCTTGAGAACCTGAAAATGCGGAATGATCAGGGGATCGCTGGCCACGCTCGGATCCTCAAAAACGTCATACCGCAATCCGGGTTCACCGATGCGGCCGATACCCTCGACGCCCACTTCCTGACTCGACAGATACTTGATCCACTGGAAGGTTTCGTAGGGGTGTTCGCTGGAGCTCCAAATGGGGAAGTTGTTGCATCCGGCAAATCCACCGCGCTTGCCGGTGGGGCCCTTGGGACCCGGAACCAGGCTGAAGGTCAGGCCTTCCGGCGTGATGTCGCCCAGATAGGCCCCTTCCCACACACCCGAAAGGGCCGTCGCCAGTTTGCCGGACGACCAAAGCTGCTGCTTGGCCGCGGAATCGGCCATCACCGGCAATGCTTCGACCTCGTGATACATGTCCTGAATCCACTTCATGCCGGCAACCGCGCCGGGTTCGGCCCAAGTGGCCTGGGAGCCATCTTCGTTCAGGGGCCATCCGTCATGGGCGGAAACCAGCGTGAGATTGGCCTGGTACCAGGCGCCAAACCAAATGCCCCAGCTGTCCGACTTGCCGTCGTCGTCCGTGTCCCGGGTCAACTTGGCCGCGGCGTCTCGCAGGTCGTCGTAGGTCCAGTCCTCCGTGGGCAGATCCACGCCCGCGTCCGCGAAAATTTCGGGCGCAAAGTAGAGGCCGGCGTGACCGGCATGACCGTTTACGGGCAGGGCAAAGAGCTTGCCGTTCACCCGGTTGGAACTGAGCGGCCCCTCAATGAAGACGGACAGGTCGTAGTCGTCCAGAGCCACGAACTCGTCCAGTTCCTGCAACAGCCCGCGGGTGGTGTACTTGCTCATCCCGAAGTGGGAGGCATGTCGGAAAGCGTCGCCGGCGGTCCCGCCCGCGATGCGGGCCATGATGGTTTGGTCGTATCCCTGCGGGATGACATCCACGGTGACCTGTATGCCTTCCTGGTCCGCGTTGAAGCGTTCAGCCAATTCCTTGCGGTATTCCAAATCCTGAACCACATTGCGGTCGAACATCACAATCTCGACGACCGCTTCATCCGCCGGCGCCATGCCGGCGGCATCACTCGATGGCGCAGCCGGTGTCGCCGGCACACAGGCCACCAACGCCGATGCGGCGCCAACGCCAGCCAATCCACGCAGGAAACCGCGTCTTGACATTCTCTTGGTATTCATTTCATCTCCCGAAACTCTTGAAAGAACCGCCCCCAAAGGGTCAAGGATGTCGAACCATGCGGTTCAGCGACAACATCGTACAGGCAAGGGGGGAGTGGCCCATTATGGCAAACCATCACGAGCGCGGAACAGATCCCTTGTCGGAAGTCCTGCATCTCGGATGGCGGGGGTGCCGGGATCCGGCTTTGTTCACGGGCCGTCTCCATGGCCTCCAAGAGAATGGCAAATTTTCGGAAGTGCCGGAGCACAACCCGATCCGGAAAGTCACCGGGGGACTGGACCCTATGAACATTGGCCGTGAAAGGGATGTGCAACCAGCGATGAAAGGTGGCGGAAGATATTGTTCCAGCGAACGGAGTGGGGGTGACAGCTTCCGCTGCGGGTTCCTCGTTCATACAAGGGAGAGGGGTCCCTGCGGGACCGGGCCATGATTATCGGGAACGGCTGGTCTTCCTCCCGGATGGCCCCATAGTCCGAATCTTCCATGACCATGTGGTCGCCAAGGCAATCCGAAGCACGCCACCCTAATGACGGCTGCGCACACGCTGCCGATTCATCCTGTCGGCATGGTCATCGAAATTTCGCCCCAGCAGATGAGGGTGCCATCCGTTCGCAACCCGCAAGCGTGAAAGCCTCCAACACTAATGCTACAGTGGTAACTAACACGCAACGGAACCCCGGCGGCGGTAGTGGAAGTGCTGGGCCGTCCAAGGTCTCCGGCAGATCGCCGTCGGGTTCAGGCCGATGCCTGCCCGCGGAAGAACCGGAAGGCCGCCCGGCGGCCAGCAGGCCAGGGCCACAGGGCCCGCGTGGCATGGCGGTACCCGCCGGTGGTGCTGCGCACCTCGTACTCGTCCAGTCCCGTCTCCTGCCTGGCATCCTTGAAGGCACGCTTGATGCACTCGCGTACGCCGGCCACCTGCACCATGGTGTCCCTATCGGTGACACGGGGGTGGACCCGATAGGGGGTTCCTTCGTCGGGGTCCGTGCCGGAACGCCGGCACAGCCGGGAGCGTTCCGGCAGGGCCTCCAGGACATCTGGCCCGGAAGCCCCGGCCAAGCGCGTTCGGATCCACTGGCACTCGTACTCGCGCGGCCCCTTACGGCTGGCCTGGGCACCATCAGGCCCCCTGCGCCGGGAGCGTCCCCTTCGCCCCCGCCCAGCCGCCCGCTCTACTCTTGGCCGTCCTCTGTTACTCGGCCTGAAACACGCCTGACCTCTCATCGCCCGCACGGACTTTGTACAAAGTCCAGCTGAGACATGCTGAGTTGGTATGACACGGGAATCGAAAACAGGATCTACTTGTTGGATAGAGATCAGGCAGTTGAGTCTCCCCTCAGTCTGGATGGGCTCCGGCCTCGGCTAGAGCCTTTGCCATCTCTGCATGTCTTTCATGAGCATCCATGTGCCGCGGGGTCTGCCCATAGTCTGCCTTCGGATCGACAGAAGCTCCGGCCTCGGCTAGAACCTTTGCCACCTCTGTATGTCCTTCCTGGGCAGCCATGTGCAGCGGGGTCTGCCCATAGTCTGCCTTTGGATCGACAGAAGCTCCGGCGTCGACCAGAACCTTTGCCACCTCTGCATGTCCTTCCTGGGCAGCCATGTGCAGCGGGGTTTCCCCATCGGCCGCCTTCGGATCGACAGGGGCTCCAGCCTCAATTAGAACCTTTGCAACCTCTGCATGTCCTTCTTCGGCAGCCACGTGCAGCGGGGTCTGTCCATAGTCCGCCTGTAGATCGACAGGAGCTCCGGCCTCAATCAGAACCTTGACCACGTTAGCGTTGCCACCGTGGGCAGCCGCGTGCAGTGGGATCTGTCCAAAGTTCGTCTTCGGATCGATAGGAGCTCCGGCCTCAATCAGAACCTTGACCACGTTAGCGTTGCCTTTGAGGGCAGCCAAGTGCAGCGGGGTCATTCCATGTTTCGCCTTCGGATCGACAGGAGCTCCGGCCTCAATCAGAACCTTGACCATGGTAGCGTTGTCTCCGTGGGCAGCCGCGTGCAACGGGGTCGTGCCATAGTCCGCCTGTGGATCGACAGGGGCTCCGGCCTTAATCAGAATCTTGACCATGGTAGTGTTGCCGCCCCAAGCAGCCATGTGCAGCGGGGTCTGGCCATTGTCCGCCTGTGGATCGACAGGGGCTCCGGCCTCAATCAGAACCTCTGCGACTTCCGCATGGCCTGCCTGGACAGCCATGTGCAGCGGGGCCTGGCCATGGTCCGCCTGTGGATCGACAGGAGCTCCGGCCTCAATCAGAACCTCTGCGACTTCCGCATGGCCTGCCTGGACAGCCATGTGCAGCGGGGTCTGGCCATTGTCCGCCTGTGGATCGACAGGGGCTCCGGCCTCAATCAGAACCTCTGCGACTTCTGTATGGCCTTCCTGGGCAGCCTCATGCAATGGAGATTGCCCATCAGATCCCTTCGGGTTAACAAGGGCTCCGGCATCGATCAGAGCTGTTGCGATCGCTTTATGCCCTTTCTCAGCTGCCATGTGCAACGATGTCCGATCTAGGAAACTCTTTGCGTCAACCTTGGCTCCAGCATCGATCAGAGCTAGTGTGACCTTGGTGTGTCCTGCCAGAACGGATCTGTGTAACAAGGTCAATCCCACGGCATTGCGTGCGTTTACATTAGCTCCATTATTGATCATAATTTTCACATTATTGAGATTTCCCTGCCTAACAGCTTTGCGTAATTTGGATTGTTTTCGGAACAAAATCAACCTCCTTATCGATCTATGGTTCGGATGGTTTTGAGCCGTTTTTCCTTGGAACCATGCATGACAGTATCGGTCTTGACCCAGAAATCCCGGCGGCAGGCGCGGCAGCGGTAGGGCTGGGGCTTGCGCGTGGGACGCGTCTGCACGTTGTCCGATTCACAGTTCGGACAGCGCTGCAGGACCAACCAGCGTTCCGCCGCGGCATCGTCGGGGAAGCGGTCGAACAGTTGGGGCAGGGTCAAGTGCATGGATATCGGGTCTTCCTCCAGCCGATGCCCACAGGGTAACAGGGGCTATAGTTCCCCAAAATAAACCGGGCCGCGCGGCATCCGGGGGGATGAAGCCGGCGTCCTTTACGCGGGCGACAGCCAAGATGCACCGCATTCGGGCACTCAGGCAACGGGCGACCGGGGTATCGCCCAGTAATCCTCCACACGACGCGCTTCCTCGGCCCCGGGCCACGGTGGCATGGTGACGATGACGAAGCGGAGGTCTTCGTCGCCTGTATTGCGGAACTGGAAGTGCGTTCCATGCTCGATGGTCAGGGCGGTGCCTGCCTCTACGTCGAGTACCGACTCCGTCCCCTCACACCGTCTCCAGACCTGACCCGTCCCGGCCAGGCAGTACCACGCCTCGTCGACTGTGGCGTGGACGACGGCCATGGAGATGGCATCCTGCGGCAGCATGCAATGCACCATGCTCCCCTGAGCGACAGCCACCAGTTCGCGAATCTGCGAACCGTCGGGCGCGACAACCGCCCTGCCATCCTCGAGACGCACGGTTTGCATTAGGGACTTGTACCGAAGGGTTGACCCTCGGGCCACGATGGGGTGGTGCAGCCGGGCGGCATCAAAGGCTCAAGCCTGCCCGTTCGGTGGCCATGGCTGTCGGCATCCGTTCCCGGATCACTTCTCACCGCTTTAGTCTTACAAAGCAGTCATGCTGGTTGCAGTGCATCACCCGTTCCGCGTAGACCATCGCCTCCTGTTCCAATAGGTACCCCTCGTTGACTTCCTGCCGGAGGGTGTGGGTTAGCCAGTACCTTGCCTGCATGGCATAGGCATAGGATGCAATCGGCCAGGACGTGTCAGCCCCAAAAACGAATACCTTGTTGGCCGGAACCGAGTGGATGGCGTGGCGCAGAAAGTTCGACGCATCCAACGGATTGATGCTCCAGGCCCAGCACATGTCCACGTAGGCATTCGGATAGTGCTTGGCCAAGGCCGCCAACTCCATCGAATACGGATAGGAGTTGTGCATGAGCACAAAGTCCGTGTCCGGATGGGCCGCCAGCAATCCGCACAGATGCTCGCAGGAGATGAAGTCCAGCGGCATGCGGCTGTGGCCGGCGTAGTAGCCGGTGTGGATCTTGATGGGCAGCGAGTGCTTGGCCGCGAGATTGGAACAGACATCCAGGAACCAGTCGCCCAGCAAATTGTGTTCCCCGGGAGTCAACTCCTCGGGTGTTCCCAGGTATCGGTCCAACAGATGCGCCGCGTCGTCCTTGTTCCGCTTCTGCCAGGCCAGGGTCCGGACATAGGCATGCTGCGTTTTGCAGGCCACCGCCTCCGCTCCGAAGCGCTCAAACAGGGCCTCGCAAGCCGCCTCCGCCGACCGCAGATCCGTAACCTCCTCGCCCGTGAGCCGTCCCAGAGCCTCCATGTCCGGCTTGCCGACTACCAGATCCCACAGCGAAATGTCGTAGAGGTAGAAGTCCGAATCCTCTTCGTCGGGCACGATCTCCATCGTGAAGTCGTCAATCTGGACATGGTCCAGATGCGCGTCCTCCTGCAGGATTTGCAAGCGGGTCCGGGTCCGCATCAGCTCGGCATGAGTGCCTTGCGCATCCGTCAGGGTTTCCGGAGTCAACTCCTCCAATTCGTAGAAGTATTCGGCGGCCAACCGCACCGCCTCACCGTATCCGGTCTGCCGGCAATGGCCCCACGCTTCCTCCACAGCGCGGAAGCGCTCCGCCACCGAGCCGGCCTCCGGATTGAACAGGTCGTCGACAGCCTTCTGGCTGGCACCGGCCACGACCAAGTCCGCGATCACATAGTTCTCGAAGAGCGCCGCCAGAATGTCCACCCTCTCCGGTGTGAAATCGGTATGGCGCTGCAGGTGCTCATGGGTATCGCAGAGAGACGTTTCAAGGACCTTGTGCACAAGGTCCGAGTCGCCAAGGGAGGACCAGCAGGAGAGTTTCGGCTTCATGGATTTCCTCGGCCCGGTGTGGGCGACGGGTTGCTTGATGCGAACTTGCGACGGATCGGGATTGTCGATCGGGGGCGAATCCTGAGCCGGAGCGGGCCACAACCCGCCTCGAACCAGGGAAACCCCGTGCCAGGTCAACTGCCGTCGCCGGTGGACATGTCAAAACCTTCCCACAGGTCGCGGGCAACCGTGCCCTGGGACTGCTGCGGAGGTTCTATCCCCAGAATGCGGCACAGCGTGGGAACCACGTCCGCCGCATGAATGTATCCCAGCTGATGCGTATCGCGTTCATAGTCCCGCTTGAGTCCGGGGCCTGCGATTAGAAACGCCCCGAAGGTTGACGAAAAACCGTTGTCCGTGGGCAGGAAGCCGCCATGGTGGGCACCGAACTCCAGCGGTGCCCCCACGTTGCCGCCGCCGACAATGCCCTTCCATTGGGGATAGTAGCCGCTGACGTAGTCGTGTTCGTACACGAAGACCACGTCGCCGCACTGGTCGCCCCACTGGCCCAGGATGTAGGCATCCCGCCGGGGCAGGGCAATCGCCACCACCGTTTGTCCGGTCTCTTCATCCATCCAGGTGCGGAGGGCCGTCAGCAATTCCCTCTCAATGGCGTTGAACCGCTCCGAGCCGCGCTCGGCGTTGATCGTGATGTCAAAGCCGCGCCGGCGCAGATAGGCCTTGGTGCGCGTCCAATCGATTTGATCGTCCGACAGCCGATCCTGATCCTCCGCCACTACCGCCTCGCCTTCCCGCAGCACCAGGAAGCCCGTGTCGCAGAGGAACTTGCGCACGTTGACCACGCGCACGTCCGGGTAGGCCCCGTGGTCGGCCAGCACACCGACGTATACGTCGTCCCCGGCCAGTTCCGCCTGGGTCTCCTGCATCTTGGCGATGATCCCGTCCCCGACCCGGTACGCCTGCCTGAACATCTCCATGTGCTCCTCCTTGCGGGCCGGGTTGAAGCCGGGGCAGACCGGATCGACATCCGCCAGGTGGATGTGGTTCAGGTAGTCGTACAGGTGCCAATGGCAGGTGAAGTAGGCACTGTCCCTTTCTGTCAGCATGTAGTGGCCTACATCCGCAAACCAGTGGCCCTGGTACGCACACTCCTCCAAAGCCGTGGCGAAGTCGGTCATGCCCGAGGTATAGGGGATCATCGAGGCATGTTCCTGGTACGGGCCAAACCGCTCCCACAGCAGATCCTCCAATTCCAGATCCCCGTAGGTGTAGCCGTGCATACGGGTAATCTGACTGCGGTAGAGCTTGAGATGGTTGCCCCCGGGATCCAGTTCCATGACCTTGAACCGCAGGGCGGCCTCAACCCGGCTGTCCGGCACCGCGAAGATGTCCACCAGCCAGTCCGTCCATTCACGGAATCCTGCCGAGGCCACGATGCGATTGCCGTCCTTCCCGTGTGCCAGATGAACCCGGTCGTATTCCTCGGCGGATGCGGTCACCAGCACAGAGTAGAGCTGGGCGGTGTTGCCAAACCGGGACACAATCTCGACTTCCGTCTCCAGTGGCGGCTTGTGACTTGGCGGCAGATTTCGCCAGTCGACCGCCATGGTCAGACCGTCGATGCCCTGAATGCTCCGGGAACCGGCCACCGGGGCGCCGTCATGGCCGATCATGAAGTCGTCGCTGCCGGTGCCTGTTACGTAGGCTTGGCAGGCTGCCACCTCGAACTCGGTGTGGGCATGGCCCGGATGGCCCAGCCCGTCCAGGATCGTACTGGCCGCGGCACCCGAGGGGTAGGCCCCCGGGTAGTGCAGGGCCGTGCCCTTCAAGCCGACCCGTTCCAGTGCGTTCCATATCCGATCGGCCCGGTTGCTGCGCCCATCGAAACTGTCGATGTCCTCACCCGAAGGCAGTGTGGTTTCCCAGGTGGACACCTGATGGGTTCCGGTGTGCGCCCCGGTGGACAATGTGGCCCAGTTGGTGGGCGTCCAGACCGGAAAGGAGCAGAAGGTCTGGTTGTAGGTGCCTTCCGCCATAAGACGGGCAAACGCAGGCAGGGAGCCCTCCTGGGCGAAGTACCTGACCATCGGCAGGATGAGGCCGTCCATGCCAAATGCATACACTCGTTTCGCCATGAATGAATTCTCTCTTCAGTGTCGATGGATCCTGAATCGTCGCTCTCCGGTCCGGGTGGCCGTCCTTGGGGCATACCCACCCCTGGAACCCGCGCAGCAATCCATACCATTATCGCGGCCTGGTTCTCCGGCTCGGACAGGACGGCTTGGGTGTGCCCACGGACGACCAAGACACAGGATGCCAGTTGCCTGTTCATGTGTAGGCAGGGACCCGGCCAATACATCCGCCAGACATTCACCCGCCGTACCCGTTGGTGGCATTGTGTCAACCCAAGTTCCCATACCTGTGGGTTTCCTGACACAATGGAGGAATCCGAGAACCGGTGCCGGCCTCCACGCCGCCCGAAGCATGGGGACCTTGAATGGAAGGTCTCCCTTGTGATGCCCCAACCGCTTTGCCTTGCCAAACCGAGGAAACAATCCAGCCGTGCCTCTGCAACTGAACCATATCCGCAGCCAGTTTCCCTCGCTCCAGGAGCACTATGACGGCGCGCCCGCGGTGTTCTGCGACAGTCCGGGCGGCTCACAGATGCCGGACTCCGTGGTCATGGCCATGCAGGAGTACCTGGGTCGCTTCATGGCCAACACGGGAGGGCAGTTCGCAACCAGCATCGCCACGGACGAAGTGGTGGCGGAAGCCCATCGGCTGGCCGCCGACTTCATGCACTGTGCCCCGCAGGAAGTGGTGTTCGGCGCCAACATGACCAACCTGACCTATCTGATCAGCCGCAGTGTGGGCCGGACCCTGAGCCACGGGGACGAAATCATCGTTTCGGAACTGGACCACGAGGCCAACATCGCGCCCTGGCTGCAGATGGCCGAGGAGCGCAATCTGGTCGTGCATTGGGCGCGGATCGACCGGGAGACGTGCACGCTGAACCTGGAGCAACTACGGTCCCTGATTGGCCGGCGCACACGCCTCATTGCGGTGGGACTGGCAAGCAACTTCTCCGGATCCGTCAATCCCGTGGCCCACATCGCCACCTGGGCCCGTGCCGCCGGTGCCATGGTATACGTGGACGCGGTGCACTACGCGCCCCACGGACTGTTGGATGTCCGCGCCCTGGACTGTGACTTCCTGGTGACCAGTGCCTACAAGCACTTCGGTCCCCACCTGGGCATCCTGTACGGGAAGGAACGCCATCTCAACCGCCTCCCGGCCTATCAGGTCAGGGCCCACGACGGGTCGCTGCCCGGAAAGTTCGAGATCGGCACCGCGAACTTCGAGGCGCTGGCCGGCTTTTGCGCCTGCATCCAATACATTTCGTCGTTGGCGGCCGGCGATCCCGATCTGCTCATCTCCGCCTCCCGGCGCGACATGATTGAAACTGCGTTCGGCTTGATCCGGGAGCACGAGCGCAACCTGATGAACCGCTTCCTGGAGGGCCTCCGCAACCTGGCCGGCTACCGGCTCTACGGCCTGCCCTCCGCCACCGACCGGGTGCCCACCTTTGCCCTGCGGCGGGAAGGAACCACACCTCGGCAACTGGCCGTCCACCTGGCCGAGCGCAACATCTTTGCCTGGGACGGCAACTTCTACGCCTTGGCCGTTGCCGAAGCTCTGGGGGTGGAACAGTCCGGGGGCGTGCTTCGCATCGGCTTTGCCCACTACAACACGGCGGACGAAGTGGATGCCGTCCTGGACGCGCTCGACTCGGTTCGCCCGGTGGACTGAGACCGGCATGTCTCCTCCATTGAAGACCACGCTCAAAGCAGCGCGGCGCCTCACCATCCGCAAGCAACTGCTGGACGACCACGCTCTGCTTCGGTCCGCAAGCGACAAGCAGGCGGTTTGCAAAGTCCTGGAGGCCCTTCGCTGCGTCCAGATCGATCCGATCCGCGCGGTGGAACGAACCGAACTGCTGGTCTTGTGGAGTCGTTTGGGCAACTTCGATCCGGGCCTGCTCAACGAACTGCTCTACACCGACAAGCTCTTCTTCGAAGACTGGGCCCACTGCGCCTCCATCTGCCTGATGGACGACTACCCGTTGTTCCACCACCGGATGCAGGCCTATACCGCGACCAGCGAGACGGACGGCAGTCGCACGGCCCAATGGGTGAAGGAGAACGGAGCCCTGCTGGCACAAATCAGGAAGGAGTTCCGGACGCGCGGTCCGTTGGCCTCACAGGACATCACGGTGGACGTGCCGCATGTGCCCTGGCACTCCACCGGCTGGACGAGCGGGCGCAGCATACCGCGCATGCTGAACCACCTGTTCTTCCGGGGCGATTTGATGGTGGCGCAGCGCTCCAACAACCGCAAGGTCTGGCACCTGACCGAGGAGTTCCTGCCGCCGTGGGCCGATCGCACCCCCATGACCCCGGACGAGTTCTGCCGCCGGGCCGTGCAACTCGCCCTGAAGGCGCTGGGAACCGGCACGGCACGGGATATCAAGCACCACTTCATGCGCCATGCCTATCCCGACCTGGAGTCGGTCCTGGCGACCCTGAAAGCGGACGGAACCATCGTGCCAGTCGAATTGATGGACGATGGGAACCAACCCGTGCCCGGCTCATGGATGGTCCACGCCGAGGATGCGGAGACGCTGCGATGCCTGGAGGCCGACTCGAATTGGGAGGGCCGCACCGTGCTGCTGTCCCCGTTCGACAACCTGATTTGCGACCGCAAGCGCAACCAGCCGCTGTTCGACTTCGACTTCACAATCGAAATTTATGTACCGGTGGCCAAGCGTCGCTACGGGTACTACGTCCTTCCCATCCTGGCCGGCGACTCCGTGCTCGGACGCATGGACACCGAAATGGACCGCAAGCGGAACGAACTGCACTTCCGAGCCCTCTTTCTGGAAGAGGGGCGGGACCAGGACCTGCACCTTGCCGACGGCCTTGCCCGGACCATGCAGGATCTGGGAACGTTCCTAGGCGCGAAGCGCGTCAAACTGGGCCGGCGCATGCCGGTCAAATGGCGGCAGGCCCTCAGGTCGCATTGTTGAGGCTTGCGATCGGTTGGGCTGAAGTGCGGGCTTGAACGCTGCCAGGGGAGACTCCGGCGGAAACGCGGTGTGGGCAAGTCCGCTGTCATGGCGGAAGCCTGTCAGCTATGGGAGGGTCCGCGTCGCTGGCGGAAGTGAGGCGCCACGGTTCGTGTAGCTCTTGGGCAACCCGTGGAACAAAGGCAGACCAAGGAGGAGGCGGGGTCGGAACGATTGGATCGAGGCTCAACGCACGACAAAGGCTGGAAGGACCGGCACCGTGCGGAAGACGGATTGCCACTTCCCCGCGGATTCACGTGAATCCACGGTTCCACTTCGCTCGTTGAACTTCATGGCAAGGCACTTGACGGGACCGGTTAGGATCGGTAACGGAACCCGCAAGTGTTGAACAACCCAATCACGCCCAGGCCAAGCACGGGGCCGTGCGGCGAACCACATTAGCCATATCATTCAGGACAGCTACAACACAGGGAATCAGGGCAGGAACATGAGCGTACAGGCAATGCCAAGGGACTATTCGCTCACGGGAACAGCCGGACAAGCCGTTCCCCTGGACGATTTCGACATCGAGTCGCGGATGGACGGCGTGTGGTGGAAGCCCACGCTGCCGCGCCAGGAGATGCGTGCCTTCATGGAACGCACCGACGGCCCCGCCCTGGCGCATTTCGGCCTCTGGTTCGTGCTGCTCGCCGCCAGCGCCGCATGGGCGGTGGCCGCCTGGGGGACGTGGTGGGCCATCCCCGCGTTCCTAATCTACGGGACGATCTATTCCTCGTCGGACGCCCGATGGCACGAATGCGGGCACGGCACGCCGTTCCGGACCCCGTGGCTGAACGAACTCTTCTACCACATCAGTTCGTTCCTGACCTTGCGGGAGGCGTACATGTGGCGCTGGAGCCATTCCCGACACCATACGGACACCTACTTTGTAGGCCTCGATCCCGAGATTCAGGTGCAGCGGCCCGCCGATCTGCTGAAGATCTTGATGGACTTCCTCTACCTGCGCAGCGGTCCGCCCGAAGTCTGGCGCGTGGTGCGCAATGCGTTTGGCAGTCCCGGTCCGGACGTGCGGCACTTCGTGCCGGAGTCGGAACGGAACAAGATGTACTGGTCGAGTCGCGTCTACGTGGCGATTATCGTCGGCTTCGCCATTTGGTCGATTGCCATCTGGAGCTTCCTGCCGATGATGTTCGTCCTCCTGCCGCGGTTCTACGGAGGATGGCTGCATCAACTGCTCGGCCTGACGCAGCACGCAGGCCTCGGAGAGGACACGTTCGACCACCGGGAAAACACCCGCACCGTGTTTGTCAACCCGGTCTACCGCTATCTCTACATGAACATGAACTACCACATCGAGCACCACTCCGTGCCGATGGTTCCCTACCACGCGTTGGGCCGGTTCCATGAAGCGGTGAAGGATCAGATGCCGCCCGCCTACCCGAATTTGTGGGCGGTGTACAAGGAGATGATCCCGGCGCTGATCAAGCAGGCGACGGAAGACGAGGGCTACCAGATCATGCGGCCCATCCCCACAGAGCAGGACAAGTCTGCGGAAGTGGCATCCGTGGCCGCAGCCTCAGTGGACAGCGAGTGGATCGAAGCCTGTCCCGTGGGCGCACTCGATGAAAACGATGTCGTGCGCGTGGACCATGGCGGCCGGTTCTTCGCCGTGTGCCGTCTGGAAGGGGATGCCTACCATGCCACCGACGGCCTCTGCACCCATGAATACGCCGACCTGACCGACGGCATCGTCTTCGACGGCGTCATCGAGTGTCCGCTCCACAACGGACGCTTCGACATTGTCAGCGGCGACGCGGTCCGCTCGCCTGCCTGCGGCAGCCTGCAAACCTATCCCGTCGAAGTGCGCGGGGACAGCATCTTCCTGCGCGTGCGCGCCTGACCGGGAAGGATGACACCTGCGCGACGAGGCCGATCCGTGTCTCGTCGCGCAATCCCGGAGCAAAGACAGTAGCCGTCCGGGCGCGCAGATCCCAAACCGATGGGGCTCGCCCATCGGAACTCACCCATTTGCATTTCGGAGAGCCTTATGTCAAACAATCCCCTGAAAGTGCACATTACAGGCGTGTATGGCCTCATCGGCAATCTTGTCTACGGCCATCTCAACAGACAACCGGACCGCTATGACGTCCACGGCAGCAGCCGACGTTCCGCCAGCTCCACCCGTGCCGATGCCGATTCACTGATCCGGCTGCCGGACACGCACTTCGTGCAGGCCGATCTGGGGGATGCCGATGCCATGATGCAAGCCATCGCCGGCATGGACGCCGTACTGCACATCGGGGCGGTGCCGGATCCCGCGGCTCCGTTCGAGGACGTGCTGCACAGCAACGTGGTCGGAACCTACAACGTGCTGGAAGCCTGTCGGGAAGCCGGGGTCAAGCGCCTGGTATACGCCAGTTCCGTCATGGCCACCATGGGTTACTTCTACTATCAGGAACCCTACAACGCCATCCGCGAAGAGCGCTTTGAGGACGTACCGGACGACATTCCCCTCATTACGCCTGCAGATCCGCCCCGTCCCACCGAACCCTATTCGGCCAGCAAGGTCTGGGGGGAAGGTATTTGCCGGACCTATCACGATGCCCACGATATCGCCACCGTGTGCCTGCGCATCGGGGCCGTCAACAAGGAGGACCGCAGCCTGTTTGGCTGGACCGATTCCCTCTGGTGCAGCCAGCGGGACGTAGCCAACATCATTGAACTCGCCCTGCAGGCGACCGCGGCTCCCTGTTTCCACATCTGCTACGGGATTTCGGACAATCGGCATCGCTGGGTTGACCTGGCATCCTCGCGGCAGGCACTGGGTTTTGAACCCCAGGACGGCGCGTAGGCCATCCCGTCCGGCATGGCGGACCATGCCTGTAGGATTCTCAAGTCCCTGTCGGTGGCAGAATTCCGACCACCCCCCAACCAAAGTCCGGAGACGACGCCATCATGCTGGATGAGCAAGTACTGTTCCAGAGCGGAACCCTTGGGTACCACACCTTCCGCATTCCGGCCCTGCTGACATTAAGCAGCGGACGCGTGCTGGCCTTTGCCGAAGGTCGCGTCCACGGACCCGGTGATGCAGGCACCATCGAACTGGTCCTGCGCCACAGCAACGACCATGGCGCCTCCTGGTCCGACCTCCGGGTCGTGGTCAAGGAAGACGACATGACGTGTGGCAATCCGTGTCCGGTCCAGGACAGTGCCACCGGTACCATCTGGCTCTGGTTCTGCAAGAACACCGCTGAAGGCGGGGAAGGGTTGATCGTTCAGGGCAAGGCCAAACGCACGGTCTGGCTCACCCACAGCCTGGACGACGGGGAAACCTGGAGCGAACCGGTCAACATGACCGACAAGGTGATGCAACCTGACTGGACCTGGTACGCGACCGGGCCGGGCCACGGCATTCAGCTGCAGGCCGGGCGCATGGTGGTGCCCTGTGATCACATGGTGGGCATTCACCTGGACCGAACCAGGGATCCCTACCATTCCCATGTCATCTACAGCGACGACGGCGGCATCACTTGGCACATCGGCGGCATTGTCAGGGACGGGACCAACGAATGCGAGGTGGTGGAACTGCTGAACGGCGACGTCATGATCAACTGCCGCAACTACGCGCAGCGCAGCCAACGGGCCGTCGCCATCAGCCGGGACCTCGGTTCCTCCTTCGAGGAGTTTCGGTGGGACCAAGCTCTGGTCGAACCGGTCTGTCAGGCCAGCATCGTCCGCTGGCCCCAGGCCAACAACGGCCTTCTGTTCGCCAATCCGGCATCCGCCACCGACCGAACCCGAATGACTGTTCGGCTCAGCGCGAACGAGGGGCATTCCTGGCCGCAAACCAAGCTGCTCCATGCCGGACCGGCTGCATACAGCGACTTGGCCGTTTCGGCCGAGGGAATCGCCCTGTGCCTTTACGAAAAGGGGGACGACGGGCCCTACGAAACCCTCACGTTGGGCCGGTTCGACACCGCCTGGCTGACAGCTGCCTAACGAAAGTCCTGCATCCCATGCCCACAGGCACGGGGCCGGGCATTCGCATCTCTCCAGCCCGCGAACCCCTGCCTTGGCAGGGAAAGTGGCGCAAACCCGGCTCGTGACTGTTCAAATCATTAATCAATGTGAGGCAATAATTTTGCCAACCTCCACAAACAACCGGTTACAACTAGGACAATGTTCTCGAACTTTCCGGGGATCAATTCTCTGAAGCAGATGTCTGGCATGCTTGATTTTGTGATATCGATTTTTATTTGTGGACTCCGTGGCACGTATCAACAACCTGGCGATTTCCACTTTACTTCTACTTTCGATGTTGTGCAGGTTGGGCAGTATCCCTTGGCGAAAGTTCCGGCCGTAGTATTGGGCGAGCGCATCGGGATCGGAAACAATCCATGTCTCCATGGACTGAATCATAAGGTGAACAACCTCCTCGGCAATTCCTGACAGATCCCATCGGTCACGCTTGTGAAGGTGGACAAGCGACGTGGTATTCCCGGAAACAGATTCTTCTGAGTCAACCAACAGTACAGCCGCAGTCTCGTCATCTCCACGACAGGCATGGCGAAACGCCCTGTATGTTTGATTACGATCGCCACACGCTACAATTTTGTAGGGCAGTGACTTGGCTCGAGCCGCTGACTTGAGATCCTCAAGAAACACATCCATTCCCTGTCGCAATTTTCTCTTGGACGATGCAGTACCACCACCTCCTTCAAAGTAGATGGTAATGCCTTTCATGGATTCGCCCCCAGTTCACCGATACGCCACAAATCTCCCAATTGGTAATCCTCCAACCAAAATTTCAGTTGTTTCGGATCAAGTCTCCTGAGTACTGTGCCGGCACCGGGCCGCTCGCACGCGACAACCGCATCGGGTGTGTCCGAAAGTGCGGAAACAAGGGCATCCGAGTGAGTCGTCACAAGAAGTTGCATTCTCGACGAAGCTTCCACCAGCAAATCAGCCACAAGTGCCACTGCATCAGGATGCAATCCAAGTTCAGGCTCTTCTATGCACACGATCGGAGGCGGTGAAGGCGACAGAAGCAGGGCCAGAATGGCTACGAAGCGTATTGTGCCATCTGACAGACGCGTCGAAGGAATCGGATGGCGAAAATCTGCCTCGTGCAGATAGAACTGCACGGTCCCACCTGACACTTTGGTTGACATCCGTTTGAATCGAGGGAAGAACCGCTCCAACATCTGATTGAAAATCTGTGAATCCTTGTGTTCTATCTGGTTGAGAAGCAAGGCTAGATTAAGACTGTCGGAAAGAAGACGTTCCTCAGGCAAATCTGCAGGCTGCGGCAGCCTCAAAGGTGCATGGCGACCAAAGGTCCACTCTCGAAACACTTGAATTTGTCTGAACTTCCTTCCCAACCAAGTTACCTCCGGATAGATTAATGGATCCTGGCGCTGTGCCAACACAGACTGGTCGGGAACCAGATCCTCTCGCCTAAGGGCCCTGCTTTGCCGTCCATTATCCTCCCAGAATTCCCGAATGTTGATTGCGGGCCGGCCATGCTGGTAACGGTAATAGAAGAATGGCTTGGCATGACCTGAAGACGGTTCGACATCCTCAATCGCCTCGTCAAGTACTTCCACCCGGCTGTGGGCTTCCGTAAACTCCAGTCTGTACCGCAGGGGCTTGCCGGTGGGGGTTTTCAGCTGGGTATCAGTATCGCCTGTCACAATGTCGATGGTCGCGGCTTTGTTCGCACCTTCTCCTTTCCAAAGCCATTCTCGAACCCCGCCGCCATCCCGAATTGCACCGGCAAAATCCACGGGAGTGGAATGCAGGAGTTCCAGGACCTCAATAACATTGGACTTTCCTGCACCATTGGGTCCGATCAGGACATTCAGCGGCTGAAGATCGAACTTGTCCGTTCCGGGTGGAAATGACAACAGACTGTCCAGACGCAGACTTTGAATGAATTGCACTACCGACTCTCCTGTGATCCTACACCTTGCCGAAGGTGCGGTGTGCCGCGGCGATTATATATCAGGGGAGGCAAGGTCCACAGTCGCCGGTACTCGGACATCACCGGACCGGCCCACCTTGGACACACCATGGGACGAACCCGGTGTGTCAGCGCCTCTGCAGCCGATAGGGATACAGCCGGAACTCCCTGCCCAAGTCCTCGCGGTGTTCATGCACCCAGTCGGACAGGGCTCTGGCACCCAGAGGCTCCTCATCGGAACTCAGCAGGTCCAGGACCAACCCCTTGATCTCGGACCAGGACAGGATGGTGTCACCCAGCACCCACCCCGTGGCTTGAAACAGCGGTTGGCACAGCCTTGGCGGCAAAGGCAGCACGATCGGGGCGCGGCCGGTCAAGGTACGGCCAAGCCACCGAACCAGGTCGTCGAAGGCGTATTGTTCCGGACCGCAGGCATCTCGCGTTACGTTCCTGTTGTCCGCACCCAGGTCGCAGGCGGCCGCGGCCAGGTCGTCGACATGAATTGGCCGCACCCGATAGCCCAACGGGCCGGGTAGGGGAAAGACCGCGAATCGGCGCACCGCCCACGCGACGTTGTTAATGATGATGTCCCGGCGCCCGAACAGGGAATTGGGGCGCAATATGGCATGGGACACACCGCTGTCGCGCAGGTGCCGTTCCACTGCAGCCTTGCCGGCGAAGTAGGGAAGGTCGGGAGCCAAATCGGTACGGGTGTGAGTGAACTGGACCACCCGCCGTACGCCTGCCATCTTCGCCGCATCGATCAACTGACAGGAACGCCGGACCGCCTCGGGATGCGCTATCCAGGTTCCGCGCTGGCCGCGCGGCGGCCGATCGTGCCGCACCCAGTAGGTGTTGTACAACGTATCCACTCCGGCCAGTGCGTCCAGAAGGCCGGGAGCGGGTTCGGTTCCGGCCGCGAACTGCAGCGGCCAACTATCCACGGCACCGTCGAAGGGATCGGTCTCCGGACGGCGGCGGGAGGTCAAGGTGCGAACTTGGCCGCCGCGCGCCAGCAGTTCGGACGCGATGCTCCGGCCCAGATAGGACCAGGCTCCAGTCACCAGGGAAAGCGTCATGGAAAGGTCAAGGGGCTGCGGAAAGGAACATGATGCGAACTCGGGCTTTGGTTTGACACCCACTCCGGATTCCAGTGCCCGTGTGCGCGGATGGCATCGTCGAACCCGGTGCCGTTCGATACCGGATGCCGCCAAGCAGCCGGTGCGAAAACGGCGGTCCGGCCCGGAATTGTGGGCATAATACCGGGTCCGCGGAATCTCCGGTACCGAACCCCTACAAACCCGTTTCCATGTCCAGATTGTCCTCGTCGGCCAAAGAGGGCCAGCCCCGGGGAATCGCAACCGCGGCCCTCGCCTGGACAACCTTTGCGATCAACGGAATCGTCATCTTGCAGGGCGCGGTAGTCAGGGCCACGGGCTCCGGCGCCGGCTGCGGACGCGACTGGCCGCGTTGCCAAGGGGAGTTCCTGCCGCTGAACCATGGAATGGCCACCTGGATCGAGTATTCCCACCGCGCCCTGTCGAGCGTGGCCCTGTTGATGGGAGTTTGGCTGCTCATCCGCGCCTTTCGTCTGCGGAAGGCGAATCCCGGCCTGCTGGCCTGGACGGTTGCCTCCTCCGCGTTCCTGGGCATCGAGGCCCTGATTGGCGCCGCGACCGTGTTAACCGGCTTGACAGGCGACAACGTGTCGGTGGCGCGCGGTTTGCTTGTCGCCTTCCATCTCCTGAATTCCCTTTGGCTTATGGGCTCGCTTTCGCTGGCGGTCTACCATGCCCACGCCGATCGGCCCTGGCCTCCGGACTGGTATGGTCGATCCGGCTTGGGGTGGCTGGTCGGGTTGGGACTCCTGGGCATGATGGTGGTCATGTTCTCGGGCGGCATCGCGGCCATGGGCAACACCATGTTTCCACCCGAGTCCCTGGAGGCCGGCTTGTCCGAGGACTTCAGCACCGCGTCCCATCCGCTCATCCGGCTGCGCATCCTCCACCCGCTGCTGGCCATCGCAGTCGGGATCTATCTTTGGGCAATCCATGCCGTGACCGGATGGCTCAGGCCCATCCCCGAAGCAGGGCCGTGGCGCCGCCTGCTCCTGTGGACCTACGCCGTGCAACTGGTCGTCGGTACCGTCAACCTGTCGCTGCTGGGGCCAATCATGCTGCAGTTGATACATCTGGCCGTGGCAGTCGGGGTCTTTTGCCTTTGGACGCTGGTGGCTTGGATTGTCCTGACCGCGCCGGGCCCCGTTCGCACTCCCGGTGGCTTGCCTTGGAGCAGCCGCGAGGCGGTCTCCGCGTGAGCACCTCGCTCCCGGTCGCGCCGCCTGCCATCTGGCGCGAATACCTCGCCCTGACCAAACCCAAGGTGGTGTCCCTGCTGCTGTTTACGGCTGTGGGTGCCATGTTCGTTGCTGCCCGCGGCCTGCCGAACCCATGGGCCCTGTTGGGAGTCCTGGTGGGCGGTTACATGTCCACGGGTGGAGCCGGCGTCTTCAACATGATTTTGGACCGGGACATCGATGCCGGGATGCGACGCACAAAACGCCGGCCGCTCGTAACCGGCAGCATCTCGGTGCCGCAGGCGGCGGTGTTCGGGGGTCTGCTCAGCGCAGGTTCGTTTGTGGTCCTGTTACTGACGGCCAACCTGCTGACGGCCCTGCTGGCCTGGGCCGGCCTGCTCTTCTATGTGCTGGTCTACACGGCCTGGCTGAAACGGACCACCTGGCAGAACATCGTGATCGGCGGTGCCGCCGGTGCGGTTCTGCCCCTGCTGGGATGGGCCGCCGTGACCGACTCCCTCCCTTGGATGGCCTGGATTCTCTTTCTGCTGATCTTCATGTGGACCCCCGTGCACTTCTGGGCCCTGGCCTTCCTGGTAAGCGACCAGTATGCGGCCGTGGGCGTGCCCATGGCCCCGGCCGTCATCGGAACCCGGCGCACGCTGCGCCAGATGGTGCTCTACACCATCCTGACGGTCCTGACCACCCTGGCTCCCTTCGTGCTGCAGGAGGCCGGCTGGCCCTATTTGGGTGCGATCGTCCTGATGAACGGCCTGCTGGTCGTCAAAATGGTGCAGCTGTACGCCAAGACGGCACCGTCCTGGGAAGTGGCGCGTCCGGATGCCCTGTCCGTGTACAAGTTCTCAATGCTGTACCTGGCCCTCGTGTTTGTGGCCCTGGCATTGGACCGCGGGCTGCCGTTCCTCCCGTAATCTCCCCGGAACCAACCGGGGCCCCACACCTATGCAGGGCCCCTTCACATGACGGCCGGCCGCCAAGGCTGGTTACTGGTGGATCACCACCATCTTGGTCTCGGTCATTTCCTCGACCGCGTACTTGGGACCCTCCTTTCCGTAGCCGCTGTCCTTGAGGCCGCCGTACGGCATCAGGTCAACGCGCCACTGGGTGCCCCAGTTGATGTGGATGTTGCCCGACTCCACCTGCTGGATGTACTGCATGGCGGAGTCCAAGTCCTGGGTGAAGATCGAGGCGCTCAGGCCGTAGTTCGTGTCGTTGGCAATGGCAATCGCCTGATCGACGGTGTCCACCTTCGTGATGCCCATGGCCGGACCGAACACCTCGTCGCAGGAAATCTTCATCTCCGGCTTGACATCCGTGAGCAGGGTGGCCTGATGCATCTGCCCTTCCAGGCCGCCACCCGTAAGCAGGGTGGCGCCGTTGTCCTGGGCCTCGTTCACCCAGCTGCTGACCCGCTCCGCGTCGCTTTGGCGAATCATGGGTCCCAGCTTGGTGCTTTCGTCAAGGGGATTGCCCGTGGTGAAGCCTTCGACCGCCGGCATCAGGGCGTCCAGCACATCGCCGTAGATGTCGTTGCTGACCAGCACGCGCTGGGCCGAGATGCACACCTGGCCCGCGTTGCTGTAGGCCGTCGTGGGCAGGGCCGCCGCGACCTTGTCCAGGTCCGCATCCGGCAGGATGACGACCGGGGCGTTGGAGCCGAGCTCCATGGTCACCTTCTTGATCCCGGCCTGATGGCAAATCCGCTCGCCGATGTCCCGGCTGCCGGTGAAGGAAATCTTGCGCACGCGCGGATCGGAGACCAGCACGTCGCCAATTACGGCCCCGCTGCCGGTCACGCACTGGATGGATTCCGGCGGCGCGCCGGCCTCCAGCAGCAGTTCCGTGAACTTCAGGGCCACAAGCGGCGTGTCCGAGGCCGGCTTGAGCACGGCCGCATTGCCGGCTGCCAGGGCCGGGCCCACCTTGTGGCAGACCAGGTGCAGCGGGAAGTTGAACGGCGAAATGCAGGCCACCACGCCACAGGGCACCCGGACCGTGAAACCGAACTTGCCGGTCACGCCCGGGCCGCCATCAACCGGAATGACCTCGCCGTACAGCCGCTTGGCCTCCTCCGCCGAGAGGTAGATGATTTCGGCCGCCCGTTCCGCCTCGATGCGGGCCTCGCCAATGATCTTGCCTTCCTCCATCGTGATCGTACGGGCCAGGTCCTCCTGGTTCTCCACAATCAGGTCGGCGGCCCGGTGCAGGATTTGGTAGCGCTCGAACCCGGTAAGGCCGCGCATCGCCTCCGCCCCGCGCACCGCCGAGGCCAGGGCCGCGTCCACGTCCGCGGGCGTGCCGCGCGGCACGGTGTCCACCACCGAACCGTCATAGGGATTGAGGACATCCATCGTGGAGTCCCCGTCGATCCATTCGCCGCCGATATACATCTTCATGGTTGCAGGTCCTTGGTTGGATTGATCAGGGCCCGGCGCCGCGCGGCGCCGGACCAATTGGACAAACTGGTTGAACGGACACCCGTTGCAGATTTCCTCGGCAGGTCCTACACCATTTGCTCGAGGAAACGGGCATCGTTGGTGTAGAACAGGCGGATGTCGGTGATGCCGTACTTGAGCATGGCCACCCGCTCGGGTCCCATGCCGAAGGCGAAGCCGGACCACTCGGCCGGATCGTAGCCGCCGTTGGCCAGCACCCTGGGATGCACCATGCCGGCCCCCATGATCTCCAGCCAGCCGGTGTACTTGCAAATGCGGCAGCCCCGTCCCCGGCACAGCATGCAGTCCACGTCGACCTCCACGCTCGGTTCCGTGAAGGGGAAGTAGCTCTTGCGGAACCTGACCTTGCGCCCGCTGCCGTAGATGCGGTCCGCAAAGTGCTGCACGGTGCCCTTGAGGTCGCTGAGGCTGATGGTCCGGCCCACAACCAGGCCCTCCACCTGGTAGAACTGCGATTCGGCGCGCGCCGTCACGTCCTCGTGCCGGTAGACCTTGCCGGGCAGGATGATGCGGATGGGATTGGGGGCGTATTCCCGCATGGCATGAATCTGCCCGGGACTAGTGTGGGTGCGCAGGATGATGCCCGGTTCCGTCGTATAAAACGTGTCCCACATGTCGCGGGCCGGATGGCCGGGCGGCATGTTCAGCAGTTCGAAGTTGTACTCGTCGCTCTCCACTTCACGCCCTTCGTAGATCGAAAAGCCCAGGCCCCGGAAAATCGTGTAGATCTCCCGCAGCGCCACCGTGGACGGGTGCAGCTTGCCAAGCGTCCACTGCCGGCCCGGCAGCGTGACATCAATCCCCTCGGCCGACAGCTCCTCGCTGATGGCCTGATCCGCCAGTTCGCCGCGCCGCTCGGCATGGAGATCCTCCAGGAACCGCTTGCACTCGTTGCCGGCCCGGCCCGCCTCCGGCCGTTCCTCGCGCGGCAGGGAACCCAGGCCGCGCAGGATTTGGGTCAGACGGCCCTGCCGTCCCAGCACCGCACTGAAGACGGAGGCCAGCGCCTCCTCGTCCTGGGCCTGTCGGATGTCCTCGGCGGCTTCCGTGCGCAGGGTTGACAATTGTTCAAGAAGTGTGCTCACAACAGATGCTTCCGTTGGGGACGATGCAATTCACTGCGGCCGGAAACCCGTCGGCCGACGGTCCCTATCGTGCCAGACCAACGGCCCGCGGGCTCATTCCGAACGCAGCGCGGAGATGGGACTGAGCCGACTGGCCTGCACGGCCGGCCAGAATCCAAACAGGATCCCGGTTGCCATGCAAAACGCCACCACCCCCGCCACGGTGCTGACCCGCAGGGTCAACTGCAGGGCGGTGATTTGGGAATCGGCCGCCCGCATGACCAGGGCACCCAGCGCCATGCCGAAAATTCCGCCCAGCACGGACAGGAAGATGGCCTCGGCCAGGAACTGCTGCAGGATGTCCCGGCGACGCGCTCCGATAGCCTTGCGCAAACCGATTTCACGGGTGCGTTCGGCCACGCTGACCAGCATGATGTTCATGATGCCGATGCCGCCCACCAACAGCGACACGAATGAAATCGCACCCAGGAACACCGTGACCACGGCCGTGATGTCTCCGAACACGCCTATGAAGTCGGTCTGGCTGATGACGGAGAAGTCGTCCTCCTCGAAGTAATCGATCCGATGGCGCTCGCGCAACGCCTCCTCAATGTCGATTTGGGCTTGGGCCATCCGGTCCTCGGAGGACACGGACACCAGGATCTGCGTCACCTTGTAATCGCCGCGCGTGGTTTTCCAGTCCAGGACCCGATCCATGGCGGTGGTGAACGGCAGGAAGACCGAGTTGTCGCGGTTGCCGAACTGGCTCATGCCGATTTCGTTCATGACCCCGACGACGGTGAACACCACGCCGTCCACCCGGATTTGCGTGTCCAGGGGATTCTCGTTGGGCGAATAGAGACTTTGGAACGCGGTCTGGCCGAGGATGGCCACCCGCCGTCGGCTGTCCATGTCGACCTGTGAGAAGAATTCCCCGATTTGGGTGTCCCAGCCCCGGATGTCCTTGTGCTGCGGCGCGATCGCAATCAGGTCGACATCCAGGGAATCATCGCCGCGCACGACGGTGATCCTGGCATTGGCTTCGGGCGCGACCATGACCATGTCCGGCACAAGCATTGGATTGGAAAGGGCACGCGCATCACTCAGCGTCAACTCACCAAACCGCGGTTCGGCAAGCGGATCCTGATTTTCCGTCAACTGGCCCGGAACCACGAAGAGAACATTGGTTCCGATCCCGGCAAACAGGTCGTAGATGTACCGCTCCACGGCCTGGCCGGCGGAAATCAGGACGGTGGCGGTCGAGATGCCGATGATGATGCCCAGCATGGTGAGCAGGCTGCGCAGCTTGTTGACCGTCAGCGCGCGCAGCGCGATGCGGATGATTTCACCGAAGATCATGATTCAAGGAAGGTGGTGCTTGCCGGCGGAGCCGAACAAGGCCATGGGGAAGCCGGCTTGCAGGATGAATGGCGCTTGTGGCCGATGTCGTGCCCGGACCGGTACAAAGCTGATTGCCAAGTGGAAAATGGAATTGAGTGTTCCGCCGAAGTCCTGGCGTGCGGGAAACCGTGTCCAAGGCCCGTGGCCCGGCCACCGATTTTAACCCACATCGAGTCGGAGGGTTTCCAGTTCCTGCCGCGGATTTCCGTTGGGCCACGGCGGAAGCGCGCGGTACCGCAACCATCTGCTAGATTCGAGTGAAACTCGGAGCCACACCCATGCCGTTGCCAACCGTCAACCAATCCATACCCAGGCCGCACACACCGCGTCCGATTGTCAGCATCGGAGCCGGCGGCATCGTGCACGATGCCCACTATCCGGCCTATGCCAAGGCCGGCTACCCGGTGGCGGGTCTCTTCGATCCCCGGACCGACCGGGCCGAGTACATGGCGGGCAAGTTCGGGGTGCCGACAGTTCATGCCTCCCTGGCCGAAGCGGTCCGCAAGGCACCGGCCGATGCCGTGTTCGATGTGGCCGTGCCCGCGGCCCACATCGCGTCGGTCCTGCCCGAGCTGCCCGACGGAAGCCCCGTCCTCATCCAGAAACCCCTCGGCGACAACCTGGAACAGGCCCGTATCCTCCGGGACATTTGCAGCCAAAAGGGCCTGATCGCGGCCGTCAACTTCCAGATGCGGTGGGCTCCCTTCACGCTGGCAGCCCGCAGCCTGATCGACCAGGGCGCGATTGGCGACATCGTCGATCTGGAGATTCGGGTCTGCGTCGAAACCCCCTGGCACATGTGGCCCTTTCTCCAGGGCTTGCCGCATGCCGAGATTTACTACCACAGCATCCACCACCTCGACCTGGTCCGCTCCTTCCTGGGCGAACCTGCGGGCGTGCAAGGAGTGTCCGTCTCGCATCCGGATCTGCCGGCCATGACGAGTTCCCGTTCTCTGATCGCGCTGGACTACAACCCCATGCTGCGCGTCCACATCGACACCAACCACTTCCACCGGTACGGCCTGCAGCACCAGGAAGCCCATGTGAAATGGGAGGGAACGTCCGGGGCCATCAAGGCCACCTTGGGCATCCTCATGAACTATCCCGAAGGGATGCCCGACCAATTCGACTACTATGTTTCCCCGCCCGGAGCCGCCAACCCCGAATGGCACTCCCTGGAACTGGAGGCCGGCTGGTTTCCCGATGCATTCATCGGAAGCATGGGCAGCCTCATGCGCTTCGTGAACGGCGAGGCGGAGGAACTGCCGACCTCGGTCGCGGACGCGTTCAGGACCATGGCCGTGGCCGATGCCGCGTGCCGGAGCAGCGAATCGGGTTCCGTCAAGCCGGAAGCCGCCTAACCCTCCGATTCCATGCCGGGGCATGTATTTCGCCACCTAGAATCCCCACCTTGCAACCCACAGTCACCGGAAGTTGAACCATGTCTGAGCCCAACCGCAAGTTCCGTGTCGCAGTGCGCCAGTTTGAACCGTTCTCCTTGGCAATGGAACATGCCTGGGCCGGCTTTTGCGCCGCCGAAGGCATCGACGGCATCGAACTGGAAGCCGTCTCGCTGGATCTGCACCCGCTGTACGAATCCCTCGTGACACAGAAGGGGGCCGTCAATGGGGATTGGGACATCGCCTTCTGCCCCACCGACTGGCTGGCCTCCTTACATGCGGACAACCTTCTGGTCGACTTGGCTCCCTACATCGCCCGGAACCCTCCACAGGACTTCCCGGATGGCTGGGCTCCGTCCCTGTTGCAAATGCAGGTGTTCGGGAACGCGGTTTTGGGACTTCCCTATCACGACGGCCCCGAATGCCTGATTTACCGGACGGACCTGTTTGAGGATCCGGTGCACCAGCAAGCCTTTCGCAGTGAGTACGGCCGGTCCCTGACCGTGCCCCGGACGTGGAACGACTTCGTGGACACCGCGCGGTACTTCCACAACCCGGAAGCCGGCCTGTACGGCACCGTGCTGGCCGGGTATCCGGATGCCCACAACACCATCTACGACTTTCACCTGCAGGTGTGGACGCGGGGCGGGTCCGTTCTGACGGACGAGGGAGCCGTCCAACTGGACACGCCGGAAGCCGTGGCGGCCCTGAACTTCTACCGGGACCTGATGCAGGACGACTCGCTAATCCATCCCCAATCGCGCGAGCTGGACTCCGTGGCCTCCGGACTGGAGTTCGCGCACGGCCGCATTGCCATGATGGTGAACTGGTTTGGATTCGCCAGCATGTGCGAGACCATTACCGAATCCAAGGTCAAGGGCAACGTCGCCATCACGACCCTGCCGTCGGCCACCGGCAACGAGAGCACCTCCCTGAACATCTACTGGGTCCTGGCGATTCCCACCGGTTGTCCGAACACGGATCTGGCCTACCGTTTCATGCGGTATTGCACCTCGCCCACCGAGGACAAGAGCCTGACTTTGGGCGGTGGCATTGGCTGTCGCCGTTCCACCTGGCTGGATGCGGACGTCAACCGGCAAATTCCCTTCTATCGCGACATGGAGTCGCTGCACGCCGTGGCCCGTGAGCTGCCGCGCCTGCCAAATTGGCCACAGGTGACGCAAGTTATCGACGAACTGATGTTGGCCGTGGTCAACACCGACGAGCCGGTGGCGTCGCTCACCGGTAGGTTCCAGGATCGACTCGCCTCCCTGTACTGATAGGCACCAAGCAGGACGGAGTGCCTATTCGGCCCTTCCGCGCGACTGCCCGCAGGTTGATGCCGAAACCGACCTCGATTGGGCAAGGTGCCCCCTCCCATGCGGCACCCTTCCTGTACATTACAGCAATGCTGCGATGCGTCACTTGCCGGACTGATCGTTCCGGCATACATTCAGGAAACCCCGGGAACTGACGAGGTTGACCAGTGACCAAACTCAATGCACTTCTTGGAATTGCAATCTGCCTCACAGTCGCCGTTTCCATCTCGGGTTGTATCTGGACTCCCGAACAGATGTACGGCTACTGGAGCGAAGTGGAAGAAGGCCTGACTGAATCAGGAGAGGAGAAAGCCCCGATGGCAACCACCCGCTTTCCCGAGGTGGCAGGACGTGATATCGACGGCAACGACTTCGTGGTACCAACGGACTTCTCCGGAGACTTGAACCTGGTGCTGATGGCGTTCACGCGGGAACACCAGAACGATGTCAACACATGGTTGCCACCTGCCCGCGAACTTGAATCCTCGCGGCCAGGATTCCGCGTGTACGAGGTGCCAACCCTGTGGGAGATGAATTGGCTCCGGCGCAAGCAACTGGACTTCTGGATGTCGGCCGGCATCCAGGATCCGTTGGCGCGGGCCACCACCATCACCTTGTACACCGACCTCCAAGCCATGCAGTCGGCTCTCGAGATCCCCGACCTCGACACCATCCAAGTGCTGCTGGTGGATCGGGACGGCCTGGTGGTGTGGCGCACCGAAGGCACCTACTCCAAGGCCAAGTTCGAGGATCTGGCGGCAACACTCATCCACGCCGAGTTGACGAGTGCGGTCTGAACTTTGGCCGACAGACCCAACACCCCCTGACGACGATGGACCTGAACCCTGTTCCTGGTCCGACAGTTCAAACGGCTCCCGAAAACAGGCACACGATTTCACTGCAACACTATAGTGGAGACGCACCATGCAACGGCACAACCCCCACCTGAGTTACTCCGACTCAGCAATGAGCTTCCGAACACCTTCAACAAACACCTGGAAACTTTGAGATCGATTCCGCTTGACATCAACCACGCAACCTGTGATCAAACAGGAGACCTTGCTTCCAAAGTCGCCCGGGCACTTCACCTTCCGAGACAAGAGCCTTTACCAATTGCGCGTCAACAGGACGTTCGGCAACCGTAAAACCTTGTTCTTTCGACAGGCATACGATCTCCTTCAACTCCACCTCGTTCAGAAAATCAGGTGAATGCGTCGTAATGAACACTTGGCCGCCCCGGTCGGCGTAGTGCCGGAACTCGTCCACAAGCTCCGGTATCAGCTTAGGGTACAGATAGTTCTCCGGTTCTTCGATAGCCAGGAGGGGATGTAGTTCCGGATTGTAAATCAGAGTCAGGTAGGCAAACACCTTTATAGTACCGTCCGAAACAAACCGTGCATTGAACGGTTCTTTGAAACTGTCGTCCTGAAACTTCAGTGCCAGTCGACCATCTTCGGTTGCATGTGCAGTCACATCCTTGACTCCAGGTACCCGTCGCCTCATAGCCTCCAACACACTTTCAAATGCCTTGGGATGACCTTCGTGTAGAAAATGCGTCACCTGCGCAATATTGTCCCCCCTTTTGGAAAGGTGCTCTGCGTAACCGGTATCGGCCATGACCCGCGCATCGTCGATGTGGAAATCAGACACATACCACTTTTCGATGAGGTTGCGGAACATGGAGGCAACCTTGAATTCTGCAAACTGCCCGAGACCCTTGATAGCAAGGATGCTTGAATCATCAAGTGTGTACTCTCGCTGCTTGGCCTTGGTATCGTCGTCCCCATATGCCGACTCGTTCGTGATTGCCTTTCCCTTGCCATTTGCGAAGTCAAGCAAAAGCCAAGGTTTGCCCCTTTGGTCCCTCCGATACTTGAGTTGTTCGGCTGCAACGACGGCACGGCCCTGCCTCTCGTCAATCTGAAGTCCATATGTGACAAGTTGCCGGCTTTCGTTGCGAAACTTGACTGTGATTTCGATCGGACCGCGTTCACCCCTACTCACCAACTGCCCAAAACCGCCTCGTTTGGCCACTGCAGCCGACACGTTCTGCTGCAACGAGTCCTGAAGGAACGTGAAGATGTCGAGGAGGGTTGTCTTGCCGGTGCCATTGGCACCGATGACCACCGTCATCGGCTGCAGGTCCTTCAACGTGACATGCCGAAACATCCGGTAGTTCTTGATTTCCAGAGATTCGATGTGCCCGGGTTTCACCGTGTCAACACTCACTATTCGTTGCAGTTGGATCCACTGCTGCCCGGGCCGCACCCATCCCTTGCAGGACTGCGTACCCGAAGGATACATCACTGGCAGCGTCAGTGTCTGGCCCACTGTCCGCGCCATGTACCCCGACCTACTTCAGGGCCAGCATCGGTGCTACTTCATTGGGGACATGGCCGGCCATGCCCCGATCATCCCTGTGGCTGCAAATCAAGTGCCTGTTTCCGACACCTTTCCGTTCAGTAGGCGCCGCGGCCCCTGACCACCACGGCGATGGTCCGCCACATGATTTGGAGATCAAACCACAGGGAGTGGTTCTGGATGTAGTAGATGTCGTCCTCCGTGTGGAGGTGCATCGGCTTGTCGCTGCGCCCAGTCACCTGCCACCAGCCGGTCATGCCCTGGGGCACGGCAAAGCGCTTCAGTTGCCAGGGCTTGTACTTGTCCACCAACCAGGGCAGCTCCGGTCGCGGTCCCACCAGACTCATCTCGCCCTTGAGCACGTTCCAGAGGTTGGGCAGCTCGTCCACGCTGTACTTGCGAATGAACCCTCCAACACGCGTCACCCTTGGATCGTCGGGCTGTTTGTGGATGACGTTGCCGGCCTCGTCCATCTCGTTCACTTCTTCCTGCAAGGCTTCGGCTCCCACCTTCATGGAACGCAACTTGAGCATGCGGAAGGGCTCGCGGTTCTCACCCACGCGATCAGTCCAGTAGAAGACCGGTCCCCGGTCCTCCAGCCAAATGGCCGCAGCCACCAACGCCAGCAGCGGCGCGGCACAAACCACCAACAGGGAACCCAGCAGCAGGTCGACGACTCGCTTGACCACTCGCTGGAATCCGTCGATGGCGGGTTCCCGCAGGCCAATCACCGGGATGCCTCCCAGAGTATCCACCGTGAAGTTGAAGAAGGCTGTGTCGAAGTAGTCTGGAACAACATGCACGTTGACCGGAAGTTCGGACAGCTCGGAAATCAGCCTTGCAATGCGGCTGTATTCCCAGCGGGGCAGCGCGATCACAATCGAACGGATGCGGTACCCCGTGACGACACTCGTCACATCGTTAATGTTACCCAAAATTTCGGCCCCTGGCAGCGGTTCCGGAGTTGCTGGATCCCGAACCGGCTCGTCGTCCAGGAACCCGGCCAGCTCCAAGCCGGGCCAGGAGGCGTTGATGAACTCCCGGGCGAAGTTGACGCCGATGTCTCCTGCCCCAAGGACCAGGACCCGGTTGACACCGTGCGTTCGCTCCTGCTGCAACCGCCGCCAGCGGTGCCACAGCCGCAGGACAATCCGATAGCCCCAGATCAGAACGGCCGCGATGCCGATCTGGATGATGAACACCCCGCGCGGCAGGACGCCGCCCGACAAATACAGCAGGCCGGCCAGCAGCAACCCGGCCAAGACGCTCGCCATGAACACCCGCTGGCCCTCCTGGCTCCAGCGAATGCCCTTGCTCGGGTTGTAGACATCAAGCACCAGAAAGGCCAGCAGCCAACACAATCCCAGCTGAAGATGCAGCCCGGGCGTGGCCACTACCCCGCGGTCCGTCAACAGCGGCGCAATCCACAGGGCCACCTGGTACAGCAATCCGTCCAGCAGGAACAGGATCGCCATGTAGTTGGCGGAAAATCGTTTCAGCACGGCCGAATACAGGGAGGAGCCACTGGATCAACTCGGATACGGTCGCGGACCGGAACAACCGTCGCTACGACACGCAGCTGAACCGACCGCAGTCCCACCGTCATTGTGACAGACGAAATCGCATCCCCAAACGCTGAAGCACTACGCGGCCAAGGAATTGGGGATTGCCCACCAGATACCGACGCCACAAACGGCCGGGCTCGATCAGCAGCCGGGCCAGCCACTCAAGCCCGTTGTCCGTCATCCAGCGCGGACCGCGCGCCAGTCTTCCGGAGACGTAGTCGAGCACGGCACCGCCGGCCAGCGCGACCCGCACATCGAGCCGGACGCGGTTGTCGGCCAGCCATCGTTCCTGCAACGGCATGCCGAAGGCCGTAATCAGGATATCGGGCCTCGCGGCATTGATGGCCTCGATCACCCGGAGGTTGTCGGCAGCATCGGCCCTGTGGTCGAAATAGCCGTGGTGGCAGCCGACGATGTTCAGCCGGCCGTGGCGTTCCCGAAGCCTGAGGGCAGCCTCCTGGGCCACCCCGGGCCTGGCGCCCAGGAGAAACATGGTGAAGCCTTCAAGTTCGGCGAAGGCCGCCAACTGCCAGATCCAGTCCGCATAGGTGATGCGGGCGGGCAGCCGGCTGCCCAACAGGCGTGCAGCCAACTGAATGCCGGCACCGTCACAGACCACCAGATCGGCACTGTTCAGGTAGTCGTGCAGCCAAGGATACCGACACGCCAAATTGAGGGCATGCACGTTTACGTGCAGGAACGTTGTCCGGCCCTTGGCCCGTACGGCATCCGCGATGTGACCGTGCAACTCAGGCACGGTCAACGGGTCCACGCCGATGCCCAGCACCGAAACACCTTCCGCCCGGATACCCGACACGGCCGATCATCCCGATGGGAAAAGGCCGGGAATGCCTAGGCGGCGTTCCCGGCCCATGGAAAACTCCTGTCAGCGGTTTGACCGCAGTCGCAACAGGGACGGTCCCCGCCGCGCTCAGTTGTCCCGGCGACGGTAGGTGCGACGACGTCCCCGGGAACCACCCCGGTCGGAACCGCGTCCGCGTCCGCCGTCCCGGTCCCTGGAATAGTCGTCGCGGTAGCTGCCGCCGCGGAATCCGCCGCGGCTGTTGCCGCCACCCCGGTAGTCGTCATCCATATCGCCACGCGGTCCTTCGTCAAACCGATCGTTGCCCCGGTACCCGCCGCGCGATCCCCGGTCGTTGCGACCCCGGTCCCGATCCCGGTCCCGGTCCCAGTCTCGATCGCGTCCCCGGCCACCCCGGTCGAAATTGCGATCCCGATCGAAACCACGGTCCCGGCCGGATCCACGATCCCGGAAGCCGCCGCCGTCGCGCCGGTCATCGCGCCGACCGCCGCGGCCGCCGCCGCCGCGCCCGGGGCTATCGTCCGCCTGGGCCTCTTCCAGCGTCATGTCCAGCAACACGGCCTTGCGACTCATCCGGATCTTGCCGTCGGGCGTGATGCCCGTGACCATGGCCGTCAACTCGTCGCCAACCTGGCCAATCTCCCCGGCTTCGCCAACCCGATAGTCGGCCAGCTGACTGATGTGGATCAGTCCGGTCTGCTGCCCGACGATGTCGAGGAAGAGACCAAAGTCGGCCACGCGCGACACCTTGCCGGTGTATTCCTTGCCCAGTTCCACCTCTTCGGTAAGTTCGGACACCTTGGCAAAGGCAGTGTCCGCCTTGGTGCCTTCGCCCGAGATGATGACGATGCCCTTGCCATCCTCCTCGTTGACTTCGATGCGCACGTCGAACTCGTCCTGCAGCCCGCGGATCACCTTGCCGCCGGGACCAATCAATCCGCCGATTTGCTCCTGCTTAATCTCCAGCGTGCGGATGCGCGGCGCAAACTCGTTCAGGTCGGAACGCGGTTCCGGAATGACCCGGAGCATCTCTTCCAGGATGTGCAGCCGGGCCCGGCGCGCCTGGGCCAGGGCCTCTTGCAGGATGTTGAAGTCCAGCCCCTCGATCTTGATGTCCATCTGCAAGGCGGTGATCCCGTTATCGGTGCCGGCCACCTTGAAGTCCATGTCGCCCAGGTGGTCCTCAAGGCCCTGAATGTCGGTCAGGACCTGGTAGCGTCCGGTGCCCGGCTCCTGGATCAACCCCATGGCCACCCCGGCCACCGGCTTGCTGATCGGCACGCCGGCATCCATCAGCGACAGTGTGCTGGCACAAACGGAGGCCATGCTGGTGGAACCGTTGCTGCTCATGCATTCGGATACCAAGCGGAGGGTGTAGGGGAAGTCGTCCGGCACCACGCCTGCCACAGCGCGTTCCGCCAGGGCCCCATGGCCAATCTCGCGCCGTCGGGGACCGCGCATCATGTAGGCCTCGCCCGTCGAGTAGGGCGGGAAATTGTAGTGGTGCATGTAGGTCTTCTCGTCCTCGCCTTCGTAGAACGAGTCCATGCGCTGGGCGTCGGAAGGGGTTCCGAGCGTGGCCACGGTCAGCACCTGGGTCTCACCGCGCTGGAAGAGGCCACTGCCGTGGACCCTGGGAATGCGCCCCACCTGTATCGAAATCGGCCGGACGGTGGTGGTGTCCCTGCCGTCGCTGCGAATGCCCTGGTCCAGGATGCGCTGGCGCACAACCTTTTTGACCGTGCCGCTGAAGGCCTCGCCGACCGTGCCCTTGCTGTACTCGGACGCCTCGTCGGCCAGTTCCTCTTCCAGCGAGTCCTGCACCTGCTGCTTGAGGGTCGCGATCCCGGCGTCGTAGGCGGCCCGATCCGGGTTGTCGGCGATCAGGCCGCCGACCCCCATGGAGGCGATTTCGGAGACGCGCTCCGAGACCTGCTCCGGCACCGTGAACAGCTTGTAGTCCTTGAACTTGGGTTTGCCGAGTTCACGCTGCATGTCGCCGATCACGTCAATCAGCGGCTGCATGGCATCGTGCGACAGCCGCAACGCATCCAACATGACATCCTCCGGCACCTGGTCGGCACCGGCTTCGACCATGAGAATGTTGTCGCGCGTGCCGGCCACCTGCAGGTTGAGTTGGCTTTCCTGCATTTGGGAATGGGTCGGATTGACAACCAGTTCGTCGTCAATCAGGCCGATCGTGACGGCCGCCACCGGTTCCTGGAAGTCAATGTCGCTGATCGACAGGGCCGCGGACGCGGCCGTGATGGCCAGGGGCGCCATCAGGGTCTCGCCGTCGCAGCCCAGCGGCGAGAGCACAATCTGCACGGGATTGCGGAACCCCTTTGGGAACAGGGGCCGCAGGGGGCGGTCCGTCAGCCGGCACAGCAGGATGGCCGTCTCGCTGGGACGCCCTTCCCGCCGAAAGAAGCTGCCGGGGATGCGGCCGGCGGCATACATCCGTTCCTCGAAATCCACCGTCAGCGGGAAGAAGTCGGTGCCTTCCCTTACCTCGCGGCTCATTGTCGCCGAGGCGAACACCACCGTGTCGTCCGTCCTGGCCGTCACGGCACCGCCGGCCTGTTGGGCCAGCACACCGGTCTCCAGGGTCAGTTTCCGACCACCTACTTCGGCCGTGAACACGGACGATCCATCAAACATCTGCATATGTCACCTCAATGCAAAAAACACGCATGCCGCTCCGTCCCCCAGCGCGGCATCCGGCCGCGCCTGGACTGGCATGCAAAAGAAAATCGAACAAGGGGCTAGACAAGAACGCGGACAAGCCCTACGCGCACCAAGGGTGCCCGGGCGGCCTCGCGCAGGCGTTCACGGACCATGGCCCGCAGCCTGTATTGGGTAGTGTGGGGAAAGGGGCGCTACTTGCGCAACCCCAGACGATCAATCAAGGTGGCGTAGCGCTGCACATCCTTCTTGCGCAGATAGGCCAAGTGCCGCCTGCGCTGGCCGACGAGCTTGAGCAGGCCCCGGCGCGACCCTTCGTCATGGGTGTGCGCCCTCAGGTGCTCAAGCATGTCCTCGATGCGGCGCGTCAGCAGCGCAATCTGGACTTCCGGCGAGCCCGTGTCGGACTCGTTGATGCGGAACTCCCGCGTAATCCTTTGTTTTTCCGTCTTGGATATGGACATTGAGTGTCTCGTGGCTCCCGCCGACCCGGCGTGCTGCTTGTTTTGCTTCCGTCTTGTTCGCAACCATGGTAGACCAGCAGGCCGGCTATTGCAACAACAGACGGACACTTGGGACACCGGGACGGACTGAAGGCGATCCCCACAGGCCAATGGCATGAGCCCCCTTAGCCCCAATCCACCGAAGGGATGAGGGTGGCGTCGTGATTCAGGGACGGGAAAGTGCTCCCGGCTTCGGGGATAATGGTTTTCATGCAAGAAAACAACCCTGAAACAAGGAGCACCCAACGGATGCTACCACTGGAGCCCCCCGACCGCATCCAGGTCGCCTTCGACGACCACCGCCTGGTGTCCAACGCCGGCCTGTTGTTGCCGCTGACCCTGGCCCATCATCTGGGTCTGGGTCAACTGGTGGACCGCCATGTGGACCTGGGGGATGCGCCGGGTCGGGCGCATGCCGGAGACAAGCTGCTGACGCTGGTGGCATCGGCGCTGGCGGGTGGCGACTGCATTGACGATGCCGACGCCCTGCGCGCGGGCGGGACCGCGCGGGTGATGGGCTGCACGGTCAAGGCGCCGTCCACCCTGGGGACCTTCCTGCGCAGTTTCCGTTGGGGCCACGTGCGCCAGTTGGACCGGGTCAGCCGCGAGCTGCTGGCCCGAGCCTGGGGGGCGGGGGCCGGTCCCGGCGACGGGCCGTTGACCATCGACCTGGACTCCACCGTCTGCGAGACCTATGGGCTGCTCAAGGAGGGAGCCCGCCACCACAACTATGCTGGCCAGCGGGGCTATCACCCCTTGTTGGCGGTGGCCGCCGGCAGCGGCGACGTGCTGATGGCCCGCCTGCGCCAGGGCCGGGCCCACACGGCGCGCGGCGCGGCCCACTTCCTGCGGGAAACCATCAGCCGGGTGCGCCAGGCCGGTGCCACGGGCCCACTCACCGTGCGGGCCGACAGTGGCTTTTACACCCACGGCATCGTTGCCCTCTGCCACGACCAAAAGGTCCGCTTCTCCATCACCGTTCGCCAGCACCCAGCCTTGCGCCAGCGCATCGAGGCCCTTCCCGAGGAGGACTGGACCCCCATCCCCTACTGGATGGAAGGGGCCGCGGACGTGGCCGAGACCACCTACACGCCCTTTGCCGACAAGGCCGACGCGGTACCCGTGCGCCTGATCGTGCGGCGGGTGAAGCCCACGCCCGGCTCCCAGCTGGCCCTGTTCACCGACTACCGCCATCACGCCTTCATCACCGACCGCGAGGGCGACACCCTGGCACTCGAGGCCGACCATCGCCGCCACGCCGAGGTGGAGAATGCCATCCGCGACCTGAAGTATGGCGTGGGCCTCAACCACCTGCCCTCGGGACGCTTCGCCGCCAACGGCGCCTGGCTGGCGGTCCAGGTCCTGGCCCACAACCTGGCCCGCTGGACCGGGCGCCTCGGGCTGGGCCAGCCGCGGACGACCACCAAGACCCTCCGGCGCCGCTTCTTCGCCCTGGCCGGACGCATCACCCGCAAGGCCCGCCGTCTCACCTTGCATCTCCCCCAGGCCTGGCCTTGGCAAAACCCGTTCCGCGCCGCCCTGGCACGCTTGCGCGCCCTGCCCCTACCTCCCTGATCGCTCCCCCGTTGAGCCCCCTCCATCGCCGGGCGCAGCTGCGCCCGGCCGGTCCCGGCGCGTCTCCGGCGGCCATCCGCACGCGGTTCTCGGCTGTGGCCGGTGCCGCAACACGGCAAAAACCCCCTCCCGGAGCCGACACACCCGACACCCGGCCCCATCCGTCGGCCTCAACACCTGCCGGCACAGCCTCCCCACCTGCAAACCTCCGATCTCCAGCCCCACCGCATCCCCTTCGGTGGATCCGGGCTTAGTACAGTGGGCTGGAATGCGCCCCCTAGGAGCGCACAGCACCGGTCCGTGTGACGCCGCAGATCCCTCTGAGCATCACCCCCTCGGACCATGGAGGAAACCTCGTCGCCCTCCAGACCGTCCTTGGATGTGCTCAGGGCTGTGCCAATGCCGCCATCCCCGCTACGAGGCAGGGGCCATCCAACACCCCCGTCAGCCTGGACCCACAATCCCGCGGGCCGCGGTGGCAATGAGGACAACAACCCCGGACTACTGGTTGGATGATCAGTTCCGGAGGCTCGTCCAGGCCCTGCACCTCCTCCGGTGTCATGACCGGGTTTCCGGCATAGGGGAGGCTGCCCGATAGCGAGCAGGGTGTGGAAGACATGACTGGATCCAGATGATGCGGGCAACGATGCAGCGAGACTCCAACATGGCCGACGGGTGTGTGCTGGGCAAGCCGGTCGGCAAGGAGGCCTTACCGAAGCCCAGTGGGTCTGCAAGACCCACTGGCGTCCTGCCATATAAAGCGCAAATGCTTCGATTGGGTTACGACAATCGAGCACCGCTGCTGTCCGCGGGGTGACTGGAACAGCGTGGCCATGGCATGCACACGCCGACCTCATGGGTTCTCGTGGGGGACCGACGGATCAACCTGAATCAGCGCGTGGTTCAAACCGCGGGCGCACCTTGTCCATGGAGCTGATGGCGGTCTCCATGGCCTGAGGCAGGGGCGCGAAACGGCCTGAACACACGGCGTTGTCAAAACAGGGATCAGAGCAAGTTCAACGAAGCTGAAACAGTACCGGTCCAGCCGCACGTAGCCGCCGGATGGATCGCTTTTGGTAGACTTAGCCGACTGCGGTTCGAGTTTCAACCCAACCGCCCTTCCAAGCGCGTCAACCCACCCCTCCCCGCCTTTCGGCGGGCCGCTGCCGATGACCAGAGTTGTCTTGAGGGCGAGCGCGCTGTTTTTGCCAAGGTTCCTGGAGGTCAGGACATATGACTGTGACACGCAAGCTGTCGAGGTCCACGCTGTGGTTCGCCTTGACGGCCATACTGATGCTTGCGCTTGCCGCGTGCGGTGCACCGGGCGAGGCCCCTGCGGACGATGCCATGGCTGCCGATGACGCCATGGATGCCGGCATGGCCAGCCCGAACCAGGCTCCTGAGTTACAGGAAATGGTGAACAACGGCACGCTGCCACCCCTCTCCGAGCGGCTGCCTTCCGATCCGCTTGTGGTCGAACCGGTTGAGTCCATCGGCCAATACGGCGGCGTCTGGCGCGCGGGTCTGCGCGGCGGCAGCGACAACGCCTGGATCTACCGCACCGTGGCCTACGACCAATTGCTCAGCTGGAACCGCGACTGGAGCGGGGTGCGACCGAATGTCGCCTCCAGCTTCGAAGTGTCCGACGATTCCACCACCTACACCTTCCATCTGCGCCCCGGCATGAAATGGTCCGACGGCGCACCCTACACGGCCAATGACATTGTCTGGTGGTTCGACAACGTAATCCTCAACGAGGAGCTGACTCCGGCGGTACCGATCTGGCTGAAGTCCGGAGATGCACCAGCTACTCTCACAGCCGTTGACGACTACACGTTGACATGGGCATACGCGGAACCCAACGGTGTGCTGCCCCTGCGGCTGGCAGCTCCGGGCGGCCCTGCGGTCGTAAGCTATCCCTCCCACTATGTGCAGCAGTTCCATGCGGACTTCAATGACGAAGCGGGTGCGGATGCGACGGACAACGGATTTGAGGACTGGACCCTTTGGTTCCGGAACCGGATTGGCGGCGGATGCTGCGGATACTACAACGATGCCGATCTGCCCGTGATCTGGGCCTGGGAAATTTCCACCCCGGCTGGGGAAAACACGACCTTCGTCCGCGCCGACCGCAACCCCTACTATTGGAAGGTCGACACGGAGGGCAACCAGCTTCCCTATCTGGACGCGGTCGTCTTCAACTTCAGTGCCGATCCGGAAACGCTGGTGCTGCAGGCCCTGGCCGGCGAGATCGACTATCAGGAGCGGCACATCAACGCGCTCTCCAACAAGGCAGCGTTCTTTGATGCCCAGGAGTCGGCCGGAATTATGCTGACCAACGGTTTGGCCTCGGGCAGCAACGTGATGGAAATCTCCTTCAACCAGACCCATCCGGATCCGGTCAAGGACGAAATCTTCGGCAACAAGCACTTCCGCATTGGCCTCTCCCACGCCATCGACCGGCAGGAATTGATTGATCTCGTGCTGGTTGGGCAGGGCACTCCCTGGCAGACTGCCCCCATGCCGTCCAGCCCCTACTACCACGAGCGGCTGGCCACGCAGTACACCGAGTACAACGTGGACAAGGCGAACGAACACCTGGACGCCACCGGTTGGACGGAACGGGACTCTGACGGCATTCGCCTCGGCCCCGATGGGGAACCCATCTCCTTCGTAATCGACGTCATTACCGTGGCACCGCAGCACGTTGACATGCTGAACCTGATCAGCAACTACTGGGCTGAGGTCGGGATCAAGATGACCCCCAACGTGTTGGACCGCACTTTGGGCCAGCAGCGCTTGGAGATCTTGGAGTTCGACGCCCAGACGTGGGGTGGACCGGGTGGCATTGGTTATTCAACCTTGCTGGATCCTCGCAACTGGGCCGCGATGCATGGCCATTCCCGCTGGGGCTACGCCTGGAATCGCTGGTACAACTTTGGCCCGGATGACGAGTTCGCGGAAGTGCCGCCGGAATCCGTGCAGCAAGCACTGGCCATCTATGACACCATCCAGGCAACACCAGACGCGGCTGAACAGACGCGGCTAATGATGGAAATTCTCGATATCGCCGCGGACGACTTCTACAGCATGGGCATCGCCACTCCGGCGCCGCCCTATGGTGTGGCCAACAAGAACATGCGTAACATCATGGACAACATGCCGTTTGCATGGCAGTACCCGACTCCGGGACCGGCCGACACCCATCAGTGGTGGCTGGACGAGTAAGACAAGCACACTCGATCTGACACCAACCGGGCCGCGCGGCGGGGCTTCCCGCCGCGCGGCCCGTAAGCCAACGTTGCGACTGAGACGTTCGGGCTCCTGAACGCGGCATGCTCCAGTACATCCTTCACCGATTACTGTTGATGATTCCGACCGTGTTCGGGATCTCCATTCTGTGCTTCGGCATCATCCAGTTGCCCCCGGGCGACTTCCTCACTTTCTATGTGGCCGAATTGAGCGCACAGGGCGAGGATGTCCCGGAAGCCCAGATCGCCCAACTGGAGCGGCAATACGGGTTGGGTCGCCCTTGGTACGTCCAGTACTTTCTGTGGATGAAAAACATCATTACAAAGGGGGACTTCGGCCGCTCGTTCACTTGGAACAAACCGGTCAGCGATCTGATCTGGGACCGCATCGCATTTACGATGATGATCACCCTGTTAACTGTGGTGTTCGTCTGGATCGTGGCCCTGTTTATCGGGAAATATGCCGCGACGCATCAGTATTCGCCAGGGGACTACATCGCCACGTTTTTCGGCTTCATCGGGCTGGCGGTGCCCAATTTCCTGCTGGCGCTGCTGCTTTTGTACTACTCCCTGAAATTATTCGGCCTCAGCCCGGCGGGACTCTTCTCGCCGGAGTACCAGGACGCGCCATGGTCGGTGGGCAAGTGGCTTGACTTTCTCGCCCACTTGTGGATACCGATCGTGATCCTGGGCACGGCCGGCACGGCCGGCAGCATCCGCATTCTCAGGGCCAACCTGCTCGACGAACTGCACAAGCCCTATGTGATCACGGCCCGTGCCAAGGGTGTGCCCGAGCGGACGCTGATTTGGCGCTATCCGGTGCGCGTGGCCCTCAACCCCTTCATCAGCACGGTGGGCTGGACGCTGCCCGAACTCGTGTCCGGTTCCATCATCGTATCCGTGGTGTTGAACTTGCCTACCACCGGCCCCCTGTTGCTGGGCGCACTCCTGCAGCAGGACATGTTCCTGGCCGGCAGTTTCATTCTCCTGGTCAGTCTGTTGACGGTGATTGGCACCTTGATCTCCGACGTCCTACTGGCATGGCTGGATCCACGCATCCGCTTCAGCTGAGCCGTATCCCGTGACCGCCACACCCCGCGCGGCCCCCCCCTCCGCCCTGCCACCTGTCGAAACCCCGGAAGCCCGGGAGGACATGCGGCTGTTGGTTGCCGGACAGTGGCAACTGATGTGGTGGCGTTTCCGCAAACACAAGGTGGCCATGGTTGCTACCGCGATCAGCTTGTTGATTTACCTTGTGGCCGTCTTTGCCGAGTTTCTGGCTCCGCTGCCACGCGACCACTACGCAGCGGACTACACGTTTGCGCCACCCCAGCGCATCAAGTTGATCCTGGAAGACGAGTTCGGCAACCGCGAATTCCGCCCCCATGTCTTGGGCTATACGGTCGAGATCGAAGCGGCGGCCCTGCGTCGAGTCTTCGAGCCGGATCCCGCGCAGGTGATCGAGCTGGGATTCTTTGTCGACGGGCTAGAGGAGTACCGGGTACTGGGAATCATTCCCTCCCGCAAGCATCTTTTCGGCCCCAAGGATCCCACGCAACCCTTCTACCTCTTCGGCGCGGACAAACTCGGGCAGGACCTATACAGCCGCCTCATCTTCGGTACCCGCATTTCGATGACCATCGGTCTCTTGGGAGTGGCCCTGAGCTTGATCCTGGGCATTCTGCTGGGTGGCATCTCCGGCCTGGCCGGCGGCAATGTGGACAACATCATCCAGCGCACGATCGAGTTCTTTCGTTCGGTCCCATCCATTCCTCTCTGGATGGGATTGTCGGCGGCTCTGCCGGACGATTGGGACGCGCTCAAACGCTATTTTGCCATCACCGTAATCCTAAGCATCCTGGGATGGACCGGCCTGGCACGGGTGGTGCGCGGCCGCTTCCTCTCCCTGCGCGAGGAGGACTTCGTCATGTCCGCACGGCTGGACGGTGTCGGGGAGTTGGGCATCATCCTGCGCTACATGCTGCCATCGTTCCTGAGTCACATCATCGCCAGCGTGACCCTGAGCATTCCGGGCATGATCATCGCGGAAACATCGCTCAGCTTCCTGGGCCTGGGCCTGCGGCCCCCCGTGGTCAGCTGGGGGGTGCTGCTGAGGGACGCCCAGAGGGTTCAGGTCCTCGCCACAGCTCCGTGGCTCCTCATTGCAGCCGTGCCCGTGATTGTTGCGGTCCTGGCACTGAACTATGTTGGCGACGGTCTGCGCGATGCGGCCGATCCCTATTCCCGCTAATGCCGGTGCGCGAGCCATGAGCGACAGCAACCACAACGCAGGCACGGACATTCTGCTCGACATCCGAGGGTTGAAGACCTACTTTCACCTCGACGAAGGAACCGTGCGCGCCGTGGACGGGGTCGACTTCACAGTGCCCCGCGGCACGACCATCGGCATCGTGGGCGAATCCGGCTGCGGCAAGAGCGTAACCGCCTTCTCCATCCTGCAGCTGGTCGAAAAGCCGGGCCGCATCGAGGAGGGCAGCATCTTCCTCAATACCGGCGGCCAACACAGAGTGGACATTGCGGCACTGGATCACGACAGCGAGGAACTCCGACAGATTAGGGGCAAGGACATCGGCATGATCTTCCAGGAGCCGATGACCTCGCTCAGCATGATGTACACGGTCGGCTTCCAGATGGCGGAGGCCATTCGCCTGCACATGGACGTCGACAAGGACGAGGCGCGCGACCGGGCCATCGAAATGCTGCAGGCGGTGGGCATCCCGCGCCCCGCACAGCGCTTCGACGCCTATCCCTTCGAACTGTCCGGCGGCATGCGCCAGCGGGTCATGATTGCCATGGCCCTGAGCTGCGATCCGATGCTGCTGATCGCCGACGAGCCGACCACGGCCCTCGACGTGACCACCCAGGCCCAGATCCTGGAGCTGATGCAGCGGCTGCAGGAGGAGTTCGGCATGGCCATCATGCTGATCACCCACGACCTCGGGGTTGTGGCCGAGATGTGCTCCGAAGTGGTTGTCATGTACCTCGGGGAGGTGGTGGAGCAGGCCGATGTGGACACCATCTTCCACAACCCACAGCATCCCTACACTCAAGCTCTTCTGGAGTCGATTCCGCGGTTGGGCCACAGCCACGAGGGCCGCCTGAACCCAATCCTGGGCTCCGTGCCCGATCCCTACCACAGACCCAGCGGCTGCCCCTTCCACCCCCGCTGCACCCAGATCATCACGGGCCGGTGCGAGACCGTCCACCCCGAAATTTCGCGGCTCGATCCGCGCCACACCGTCCGTTGTCTGCTCCACGAGGAATCCCATGGCTGACACGGCCACCCCGTCCGCCCCCCCCGCCGGCAAGGAGCCATTGCTCCGGGTCGAGGACCTGCGCAAGTACTTCCCAATCCGCCACGGGTTCTTCGGGAGATCCGTGACCCACGTGCGCGCCGTGGACGGCGTGACCTTCGATGTCTATCCGGGGGAAACGATGGCGGTCGTCGGGGAGTCCGGCTGTGGCAAAACCACGGCGGGGCGGTGTCTGGTGCGGGCCTTTGAACCCACCGGCGGTTCCATTTTCTATCGGAACCGTAATGGCGATGAAATGGCACTGGATTCGCTGGACAACAAGAGTCTCAAGCCCGTGCGCCGTGAACTGCGCATGATCTTCCAGGATCCCTTCTCCTCCCTCAATCCCCGCATGACGGTGATGGACATCATCGGCGACCCGCTGCGGGTGCACAGCATCGCCTCCGGCAGCGAACTGGAGAACCGGGTGGCCGACATGCTGTTGCGCGTCGGCCTGCGTCCGGAGTACATGCGGCGCTATCCCCACGCCTTCAGCGGTGGCCAGCGGCAGCGCATCGGCATTGCCAAGGCCCTGATTTTGTCGCCCCAATTGGTCGTGGCGGACGAAGCGGTCTCCGCCCTGGACGTATCCGTCCAGGCGCAGATCCTGAACCTGCTCCAGGATCTACAGGCCGAGTTCAACCTGACCTACGTCTTCATCGCGCACGACCTGAGCGTGGTGGAGTACATCGCGGACCGGGTTTCGGTCATGTACGTCGGCAAGATGGTCGAAAAGGCCGCCACCGACGAGCTGTACCACAACCCGAAACACCCCTACACCGAGGCGTTGCTGTCGGCCGTACCCCGCCCCGATCCGCGCGAACGGTCTCAGCGCATCGTGCTGGAAGGCGACGTGCCGGACCCGGCCCACCCGCCCTCGGGCTGCTACTTCCACCCACGGTGCCGCTACGCCCAGGACGTGTGCGCCACCGAAACCCCGGAACTGCGACCCATCGGCGAGGGCCACGAAGTGGCCTGTCACTTGGCGGAGGACCTGGACCTGCGCGGGATTACCGACCTGGTGCCACGCGACTGACCGTCAAGCCCGCGCCCCGGGTGCGGTACCGGAATGGCACCGCACCATTGACAACTTGCCTGCCAGCCCCGGCCTGTAGCCGGGGTTTTGTGCGAGGCTCGAACATCTGCCAAGACACAAGCCCCCAGACCGGATGCCAAACGGGCCGAAGCCGGCCGGGTCGTCTCTCTGACGGCAGGCTGCTTGGCTTGGGTTTCCCGTCAACGACTTCGGCAGGCCCTCATGCGTTGGGCCACTTTGCCCAATCCGAAGCCTGGTGTGTTCGGAACTTTCAGCCCAAACCCGATGTCAAGCTTGTCGGCGACCCCGGCCGCATCATTGGCGAAGCCTGCGGTTTGATCCGGATCCAGGGGAAAAGCCTCCGTTCACCCCTGAACCTGCTCATACTCATAGTGCATGTCGTGGACCTCGGTGCTGAAGCGGGTCATGAGGCCAAACCAGTTTCGCCAGAGCCTGGAGCGCGTCGAGAACTCTCCGGCATGCTCGACACAACTGTGTGTCCCGACATCCCGCGAGAAAGCCTCAATTTCCTTTGGAGACCAACCTTTGTCCGTAAGGTGTGTCCACATGTCCCTATGATGAGCCAGATCCTCCAACAGGATCTCGGAGTTCCACGTCTCCAGTTTCGCCACATGATCCTGCCGGCCAGATGCGCTCGTGATCTGCCGCGAAACCATGTTGCATTCCGCATCGAACACCACATCAGCCTCAATCACTGCGGAATAAAGCAAGGGCTCAAAATGGCCTTGGCCGACACCCAACCAGACCAATGACGTTGGCAGCACCAACAGGACGACCAGTGCCGTCACGAGTCCCCGGTGTGCCAGAAAACGACGTATGGCAGTCATCGCACATCCTCCTTGGAATACGGTTTCCATTGCCTTGCGCAAATCGTGCAGGCGATTGGTCACCGTCCGGAAAACCGCCGCCTCACCCGCGAATCACGTTGGGCAGCACTCAAGGGAAGTATAGGGGAAACCACACGATGGTTCGGACTGCATCCAGCCTTTCCCCTATGCCCACCGCGATGGAGACCACTGGTTTGACCGGACATCCCGGGTGTGAATCCCTTGATGGCCGGATCAGACCGCCAGCAGGCGCGAACCCAGCTGTTCGAAATTGTCCACCGCCAGATCAAAGGCGAGACGAGGCCCCGTTTGACCGACAAACATGCGTTCCTGATACGCGTGGAAGGCACCGGCGTAGAAAGGGTCGGTGCGCAGACAGTGGCAGGTTCTGTGTAGCCGTTCCGCCAGTTCATCGTTCGACTGTGGCAGTTGGGACCGCATATCGGCCACGGTAACCGGTGCCGGATAGACATGTTGGCAAAGATAAAGATCCACCAAATGGCGCATGAAGTCCGCTGGTCGGAGATGTGGTTCCACACCTTCCCACTCCGGCACGCGCTCCGTCAAGGCCGCCACCTTACCCGCCAGAATTACCCAGGGCAGAACACAGGGCAAAGTCCCTAGTTGCGCTGCCAAGGTGTGGGGTAGCACCGCCGGATTGTTGACGCAGGACATGTCAACCACTGGTACGTCGGCATTCAAAAAGGCAATTTCAACCTTGACTCCGGTGACGACATCCGACTGCACTGGCAAGACAGTGTCATAGTTGCAGATCACGCGCTGCACCAGTGCCTTGTCCCTGAAGCGGGAGTAGCGCATCCGCAGTCTGCCGTTCGGCAGGTGGGGCAGGAGGTGTTCGGTTAGGTGGTTAACGACTTGGGCGTGGACATCTCGCTTGACATCCACTGAAACCTCGGCCCGGCCATTGGAGGGCAGGAAACGAAAGTCAAGGTCTTCCGAAAAGCGGGAGTACATCCGCCAAGCCTTCGCCAGGGCCGTACCCCCTTCAAAGGCCAGGCAGCCATCTGGCGGGTCCAAGTCCGCCAGGACATTGATGGCCCTGTTTACATAGAGATCCTTTTCCAGCCGTACCGGATCTTCACCAATGCGAGCCGCCTCATCCTGAAACTCGGCAGGGTCCAGGATTTCATAGGCCGTGCAGGGCGGTTCGTAGGTGTCCAGGATTCGATCCTCGTGTTCCGTGTGAATGGTGGCCCGGCCCCAGCGAAGTCTCAGGGGTTCGGGAGTATCGACACCAATTTCGGCAAAGGCCGGCACTCCCCACACCCCCTCGCGCTGATCCGTTTCCCAGGACAGGCGATAATCCCGCTCCGCCTTGCTTTCCCTCAGCCCAACCCCCTCTCTCAGCAGCAACGAGCGCCCCAGTTCCTTGAGGCTGGCTGGTGGTGCGTAGCGCAGTACTCCCTGAGAGTCGGTCCAGGGAGTCAAAGGAAACCAGATGCCAGGAGCCGGTGAGCCCACCCGGTGGGCGAGTTGAAGTTGCCGCAGGACTCCGTCAATGTCCTGTTCCGCCCCCAAATGCGACAGTTCGCAGCGACGGAAAATCCTTTCGGAAGCAGGATAACCCGCCATAAACGCCAGGATGTCCTCGGTCAACAACGATTCTTCCCCTGTGGTCGCCAAACTGTGTGGTCCCACAAGGCTCTGTCTGTCATGCCCCCCATTTCCGGGGGCGGACACAATGCTCTTGGACATCATCCGGTCCCGGAGGCCGTTACTCACTCTCGAATGCTACCGTGTGCAAGGGTAACAGGTGCCGAACGCGCGACAAGGGACCGTGAACCGTGGCGCTGCGCTACACCGCAACCGCCTCGGCTGAAACCATCAACGTCAAACCGGCCAAGGAACAGACCAAAGCTTCCGGCTGCCTCCGCACCCCCAACACTACAAGTCCACAACCACAATGCCAGGACTTGATGGGGACTCGCGAGCAAGACTGGAGCGACTTGGACACCCCGGTCCAAACCGTGGACGAACCAATCCGCAACCTGAGCAGTGCCAACCGCTGTTCAGACCTGACTTGACACCGTTGCCTGCAAACTACCTGGTCCTTCTCCTGAACGGTTGCGCTCAGACCTCCCTTGTCCCACTGAACAAGGCCAACTCCAGCCACTGCCAGTGGCATCTGACATCGCCAAAACCTATCTCTCGCAGCCAATGGAGCTGAGTTTCCAAGCCGACCAGCTTGTTGGATGGATCCTCGTCCGCCTCGGTGATGCCGAACGCCTCCAGAAACTGCCCATGGAGCTCGTTTGAAGTGGGTGCAACGTGCTCCAGGTTGCAGAAAACCCCACCGGGCACCAAGGCAGCATAAATCTCGGAATAGAGGGACTGCTTCCGTTGATCGGTGCAGTGATGTATCGCAAAGCTCGAAACAATCGCGTCGAACCTCCCCATGTCGGGCAGTGGTTTTTCCAAGTCGTGCTCGAGGACCTGCACCTTCGCGTCCCCGTGAAACCGCTCACGGGCCTTGGCCAGCATGGTAGGCGAAAAATCGATGGCAACTCCGGCCGCATCGCCTCGATCAATCCGGAGCAAACCCAGGAGGCGACCGTCGCCGGTGCCCAAGTCGAGTATCCGGTCAACGTCTTTGGGGATGACTTCCAGCAGGATGGCTTCGGCTTCCCCGCGATGGGGAACCTGATCGGCGCGGGTCAGGTACGCCAGGGCATGCTCAACCGTCGTCCACTCGCTCCGAAGGGGTGTTGCATCCATTTACGGTCGTTGTGCTCCCAGCCAGACATCCATTTGCCGCCTGCACCATACCCGGATTGCCCATCCAAGGCGACTTTCCGGTTGCCCTACGGGGTGACACCAACCCCGGATCTGTTGGGAATGACACACATTCCCGGTTTCGAGCCGGGCCAGCCTACCCCTTGATGCCAGTGGAAATTACCCCTTCCATGAAGTAGCGCTGCAGGAAGAGGAACACGATTAGGCTGGGCACGCCCAGGATTGTCATCGCGGCCATGCCGGGCGCGTAGCTCTCGATCTGGGTCCGGTTCATCGTCACCGGGGCAGAGGCCGCCATACCGACGAACCACGAGTGTCAACACCCTCAGCGGTCCGCTGCCTCTTCGTCTCCTATGACTTCCACAATCCGAGGATTCAACAGACGCCAGCGTTGCCCCATGCGTTCAAGATCACCTTCGGTGATGATTGGAAACCGCTTGTCATGTGCCTGCACAGCACGACTGTAGTCAACATGATCAAGCACCGTGGTCACCGACTGGGACTTTCTGTCAACGGATGCTCTGATCGTGACAGTTCCGTCCTCTTCCGTTTCACTGCGCTTCAAGCGCAGCACGTAACCGAAGAGCCGTTCCTCCGGCTTGGACAAACGACCTCGCATTGAAAATGCTGCCTCGCGCAGGAACGCCACGTCGTCGTCAACGAAGTGGATCACCTGTCGAACCGACTTCATGGGTTGTGTACGCGCCCAGGTTACACTGATGTCCAAAGCCTTGAAGGGCTCGATGATCTGAGCTAGCGAATCACACAGATTCGCACTGACGCCTTCACCAACAGAATTGCTGAACGCGTCTTTCTCGCCGCTGACTGTTTTTTCAATCGCTGTCTTGCAGGCTTGCAAAGCCTCGCCCAAACGGAAAGTGACTCGGCGCACCATCGACATTTCTGCAAACTCGAGGCCCTCGAACAACGTTGGCGCAACCGGAGGCGGCACGATTGGGGAAAGTAGCGTAACCACGAAGCTCCCGGCCTCCGTTTGTCCAAGCCGAACCTGTTTCATGAATTCGTTCGCTTCGCGATTTGCACCGGTACGGTACACAGGACGCGGGTCCTGTACCGAACATGCTGCAGCCAACAGCATGTCGCGGGCTCCTGCAATCAAGTCCGCACCTTCGTTGATGTCGACGGTACCATTGCCATCCGCAACCCGCACGCGCACAACATCCCGGTCCGATGTCACGAGGTCGCGATAGAGGGTGAGTTCGTCGACCTCCCCAACGCGGGCGAAGATCCCCACAAGCTCGGCGACAACAGCAGGGTAGTCCTTCAGGGACTTTGTGCGCGGCAGAATGACTTCGGGCAATCCGTTGCCCGTGTAGATGTCGGAGTGCTCCCGATACGTTTCAACCTTGGCCCATCCGGCTGTCCGTGCGTATGCCGCCAAGGCAGCCGGTGAAACCGCCAGCAATGCCTTGGCGTCGGAAATGAAGGTGGCCATTACAACTCTCCTCCATCTGACATTTGCATTATATTGTGCAATCCATCCACATCAAAGATATTGTATTCGGGAATATAGACAGTCACAGAATCTTTATTTTCAGTTTCATTGTGCTCACGCAGGCTTAGCCAGTACGCGCGCCGACGCAGTGTCAGGCCTTCCGCATCAATGGTCATCCACTGTTCCTTGTTGGTGGGAAGATCTAGCACAACAAGGAGCCGGGGCCTCTGTGACAACCCGCAAAGCGAATTGTAATTGCTCGACTTGAGACGAAATCGGAAGCGTTGGCCTCCATCAGGAAGCCCCAGGTTGATCGTTGCTTTCAACTGCAAATCGACAGCCGGACGCATTCCGCCGCCAAGAGCCTGAATGCACAGGTCTATCCCGGCGCGATCGGGAACCGGTACGGAAGTGGTGTATCCGGCCCTTGCTGCTACTGCACGTGCATAGACAAGGGAAAGCTGCTCCTCGATATCGGAATCGGGTAGCAAGTGCAGGGATGCCATGCGCACTGAAGTTCCGTTGGTTGCGGTTCATTCAAGTAACACTGTGCGTTAGGCATCGCAGAATGCTCTGGTCGTCGAGTGCCAAATTTATTCGCAACTGTGCCCTACCGATGTCCCAGGATTGTTGGCCTACCCCTTGATGCCGGTGGAGATCACCCCTTCCATGAAGTAGCGCTGCAGGAAGAGGAACACGATCAGGCTGGGCACGCCCAGGATTGTCATCGCGGCCATGCCGGGCGCGTAGCTCTCGATCTGGGTCCGGTTCATCGTCACCGGGGCAAAGGCCGCCATGCCGATGGGCAGTGTCTTCATCTCTTCCGAGAAGGTGATCAGCAACGGCCAGAGGAAGGCATTCCAGTTGGTGGTGAAGAGCAACACCGCCGCCGCGATCGTCGTGGCCCGAGCCAGGGGCAACGCGATGACGCGGAAGATGCGGAACCGACTGGCACCGTCCATGGCCGCCGCCTCCTCCAGTTCCCTGGGCAGGGAGAGGAAGAACTGCCGGAACAGGTAGACGCTGAACACCTCCGCGATGGGCGGCAGGATGAGGGCCGCGTAGCTGTCCGTGGCCCGCAGCCGGAGAAAGGCAATGAACCGCGGCACGATGGTCATCTCCGTCGGGATCATCAACGACAGGAGCAGCATCATGAAGAAGACGTTCCGGCCGGGGAAGTTCATGCGCGCCAGCGCATAGCCGGCGGCGGCGCCAAGCATGATGCTGGCCAGCGTAATGGAAGTCGTGACCACCATGCTGTTCCAGAGCCAGCGGACGATGGGTTTCTGGAAGACAACCCGGTAGTTGTCCAGGGTCCAGGTCCGCGGGATCCATTCAATCGTCTGCGTCATCACCTCGCCGGGGAGCTTGAACGAAGTGGAGACCATCCACACGAAGGGCAGGATCCACATGTAGGCCAGCCACAGCCCGACAATCCACAGGAGAACGCGCCCCACGGTCAGGCGGCCCTGCGCGCCCATCACGAGTTTGAGCCTGGCGACCATGGCTACGCCCGTTCCCTGATGATGCGCAGTTGAATGAGCGTGACCACCAGAATGGTCAGGAACAACATGAGGGACAAGGCCGACGAATAGCCCAGTTCCGTGTTCATGAAGCCGCGTTCATAGATGTAGAAGATGATCGAGAAGGACGCTCCGGCCGGTCCCCCCTGCGTCATCACGAAGATCTGACTGAAGATGCGGAAGGCACTGATGATTTCAAGCGTGATCACCAGGCTGATGGCAGGCCGCAGCAGCGGAACCACCACGTGCCAGAACTGCTGCAGGGCACTGGCGCCATCGATGGACGCCGCGTCCTTCAGTTCGGAGGGGATGTCCTGCAGGGCGGCCAACAGGATCACCATGTGAAACCCGAGGTCCCACCAGATGGTGGTCATGCCCACGGCCCACAGAACCCAGTCGGGGTTGGTGAGCCAGGGAATGTAGGGAACCCCCACCTTGTGCAGATACTGGTTGACAACGCCGAACCGGGTGTCGAGCATCCACACCCAAACCAGGCCCACCACGGTCACGGAGACCACACGCGGTGCGTAGAAGGCGAGCCGGGACGCAGTGAAGCCGCGCAGGCGCTGGTTGACGTAGAGGGCAAAGAGAAGGGCCAGAATGGTCGTTCCCGGAACCACGATGGCGGCCAGCTGGAACGTGTTGCCCCAGACCTTGGGCACGAAATCGTCATTGAAGGCCCGCACGTAGTTGGCGAACCCCACCCACATGGGATCGCCAATGATGCGCCACTCGGTGAAGGAAACGTAGGCACCGAAGATGATGGCGAGGATCGTGAAAATCACGAAGGGCACAAAGAAGGGGAGCACGTAGAAGTAGGCGGACCATTCGATCCGCTCCCCCTTCCAGGTCATCCTGCGAAGGCGGGTACGCAGGGACGTATCGGCCGGCAGTTGTCGGGTAGTCATTCACTTACTCGTTGCATGGCACCGGCCTCCGGGGATGCCGATGCATCCGGAACGGTTAGCCCGGCTGTTTCGTGTGACGCCCAGCCGGGCTCTGACCCCGGGACACCGACGGTTCGGGGCCCCTTTCCCGGACGGGTGGAGGAAGTTTCCTTCCACCCGTCCGGATTGAAGCGCCGTTGACCGATGGACGGAACCGAACTTCGGTCCGGCCCGTCCCCGGGGTCGCCCAGCAACCGTTGACGCGGCTACTCAGACTCAGCCGCCAGCAGTTCCTCCCAGGCGGCGCACAGTTCGTCGACGCCTTCATCCACGGACTTGTCGCCCTGCCAGACCGGATCGATGATGCGGTGCACCAGGTTGGGACTGGTGTAGTACTTGAAGTCGGGGGCGGCTATCAGCTTGGGCGGGATGAACGTGGCGAACTCCATGCCCTCGACGAAGGGACGCCGGTACTCCCAGCGATGTTCCTTGTAGTCGTCCCGGTCCAAAATGGATTGGCGACAGGCCGCGCCGCGGCCCTGCGTGGTCCACAGGAACGACTCGTCCGACAGCCAGGTAAGGGCCTCAGCCGACCGCGCGTACCGGGATTCGTCCTCCTGGATGTACATCTCCTGGGACCCCACGCTGAGGCGCGTGGCCAGTTCACCGCCGATGTTGGGGGTGAATTCAACGGAAAAGTTAAGGCCCTGCTCGATGTATCCGTTCAGGGTCCAGGGTCCCGTGATGAACATGGAGCCCTCACCCGTGCCGAATGCCTTGTAACGGTCGGCTACGTCGCGGGTCGCGACCTTGTGGACATCAAAGAGATCCAACGTCCACTGTGCCGCTTCCTTGGCCGCGTCGGGGTTGACGCAGACTTCGGTCAGCTCGTCGTTGGTGATGCGGAACCCCATCTGATGCGCCACCAATCCCCAGATGAACGCAACGTGCAGACCCGAGCCCGTCATCAGGAAGCCGGAACGAACGACCGTATCGCCCTCCTGCACGCTCATTGCCTTGGCCCACTCCAGCAACTCGTCGTTGTTGGTCGGGGGACTGTCGGGATCCAGACCCGCCTCTTCCACGTGATCGAGGTTGATCTCGAGCTGCCAGGTCATGGCGTCCAACGGCATGTGGTAAAGCTGGTTGTTGAACTGGGGATAGCGGCCCTTGGCAACGGACAGTGCGGTGAAGTCGCTCCAATCCAGGCCCGCCTCGGCCAAGTGCTCCTCCACCGGGATCATGACCCCGTCGGCAATGAAGTCCGCGCGCTCGCCGGCATCGGCCCAGCCGAAGTCGGGAGCCTGCCCTGTGGCAGCGGCCGCCAGCACCTTGGTCTTGTACTCGTTGGACGAGACTTCCAGCTTCTCAATCTGGATGCCCAGGCCGGCGTGCGCTTCGTTGAAGTTGTCGATGTGCGCGCCCCAGACCTCGGCGTCCGAAGCACTCAGCCACGTCCAATGGTTGACCATGTAGTCCTCGGCCGCGGGCTCGCCGGCAGCCGGAGCCGCGGCCGGAGCCGCACAAGCGGCCAGCACGGCGGTGCCCGAAGCAATCCCTGCCATCTTCAGAAAACTGCGCCTGTTCAATTTGACGTTCATACCAAACTTCTCCTTGATGGATTCTTCCATGGTCGGCGAGGCGAGCCGGCACGCATCACCGCGGATCCGCAGAGGAGGGGAGCAGATCCGGACGGAACTTGTACCCGGCACCCTTGCCGGATGCACCGCCGACCGAACGTTCCCGCCTGCTTCAGGGGGGCAGCCACACCCCGGCTCCGTCCTACCCAAGTGCAGGGACCGTGCAGCCGGTTGAGACGCACCGAAGTCGGCACCCGAACCAATGCGAAGGCTATGGGCACTGTCGACGCTACAAACCCCATTGTACTTGCCTTCAAAAACCGGTGGACGGGACGCGCCGGGCGGATCCCGTGTTGTCTCACGTGGACTTGCCAAACATCGGAACCGAATCGCGGGATCGGACCGTGGACCGGCCGTTGCGAATCAGTCCAGCCGAAACCGTGTGGTCCGCATGTACTGAATGGGCTCGTCGTCCGTGCTGTATTCGTGGTACGCCGCCACCAGCGTCCCATCCGGGCACTGGGCCACGGAGGGGTAGCCGGTGTGCCAGTAGACGGGATCTTCCGGAGGGCCGCCCACGCACCCGCAGATCGTGAACTCGGAGGCCAGGTCCCAGTCGAGACCGTTCTCCGACACGCATCCGCGCACACCCATGGGTTCGGCGCGGTAGCCGTACACCGCCAGTACCCGGCCGTCCTGAAGCTGCAGCAGATCGGGCGGATAGCCCCACAGGTCCGTACGGCGGGGCGGACTCCAGGTAATGCCGTCGTCGTCGGAATGCGCGATCCACATGTTGTCGAATCGTTCGGGCCGTACCGTCATCCGCATCATGCAAATCAGGCGTCCCGAGGACAGGCGCACCATCGAGGGTTCCTGGAAGGCGCGGATGTGGGCGGGGTCGTAGGCGATCGTGCTCCAGTACTCCCAGTTGTCACCGTCATCGTCGGAGCGGAGAACGAAGCAGCGCATCGTTTCGCCGACGGTGAGGCCCCGTGAACCCGTAAAACCGTCGCGGTGGATGCCGCCCATGAGCGGCATCAGCAAGCCGCCGTCCGGCAGTTCCACCACATGGCCCGCACCCGAGCCGCCGCACATGTAGGCACTGTTGCCCGAGTCCGCAATCGGGAAGGTGTTGACGGGAATGGGCCCCTCCCAAGTCCGTCCGGCATCGGCGGAGCGAAACAGGGCGTAGCCGGTCTGGCGCTTGAGCCGTTCCCCGCCGGGCCCCAGGCCCTGCAGATCGATGCGGTGCAGGGCGGTGGGTGCGATGAAGCTGCACACGCGGGTGTGCATCAGCAGCGTGCCGTCCGCACGCTGACTCAGGGCGCAGTCCCAGTTGCCGCCGTGGTCCGTGAAGGGCCAGACCACCTGCATGCCGGCCCGGTCCCACGACTGTCCGCCGTCAGTAGACCGAATCAAGCAGGACTGGCCGCTGTCGGAGTGAACGCGGCCCCGTTCCTGATTGAACGCCATCAGCATGTCGCCGTCGGCCAGCTGGATGATGCTGCCCTGGTTGCAGGCCTGATGCTCGTCCTTGTATACCACTGCCGATTCCACTTCACGGATATCCATGATGCGCTCCTGTTGCAAACATCGTCGAAACGGGTGCCTGGTTCGGGTTGCCGCCGTGTCGCGGGCGGGCCCTGCCGCGGGCACCCACATTATGGATTGGGCCGCAGAGCGCACGATCAACGATCGAGACGGTACTGAAAAGCCGCCTTCTGTCTACGGAGCAGTGCCTGGACCGGACGGGGACCGCATGCCTCCACAACGGCAGTCCCGACTCCACGCCCACGGGCCCGGATGCACTTGGCCGCGATGCCGCGATGGGCGGATGCTCCCGGCTCCAAGGGCGACTGTCGGCTTCTCGAAGACCTCCTCTGTGCCCTGCCACACGGACATTGGGGCAGCAACGGCAATGCGGTATACTGCCAACCAAGACCTGCGCCGGGAGCCTTGCGACAAATAATCCGGGTCGCCTTGCCCAAACTCTCTCCATCAAAGATCATGCGTTTATATATTTCAGCTGCGGCATCCGTTCTTGTAGCGGGCTTCCTCTTGAGTTTGGTTCTGGTTGTCGGAACTCCCTCGCTTGTTTCGGCACAGGGGTCCCAAGGCTGCAACGAATGGGCCGGCTACCATTGGCACTCCTTCGGATGCCACGCCCATCCCGACGATCCCCACCCGCCGGCTGCCAAACCCTCCATGACCTCCATGGCCGACGAATCCATGGCCATGGCCTCGACTGCGCCCATGGCCGATGCCTCGGGCTGCAACGAATGGGCCGGCTACCATGAGCACTCCTTCGGGTGCCACGCCCATCCCGGAACCCCCCACCCGCCGGCCGCCGAACACGCCATGGACTCCATGGCAGGCGAAGCCATGGCCACCGAAACCATGGTCATGGCGCCCATGGCCCCAACCGTTCCCGCGTATGGTCCCAAGGGCTGCAACGAATGGGCCGGCTACCATTGGCACTCCTTCGGGTGCCACGCCCATCCCGACGACCCCCACCCGACGACAGCCGAACCCGCCATGGCCGCCATGGCCTCGTCTGCGCCAATGGCCGATGCCTCGGAATGCAACGAATGGGCCGGCTACCATAAGCACTCCTTCGGGTGCCACGCCCATCCCGACGACCCCCACCCGCCGGCCGCCGAGCCCGCCATGGCTGAACCCGGCATGGCCTCCATGACCGACAAATCCATGGCCATGGCCGACGAACCCGCCATGGCAGGCGAAGCCATGGCCACCGAAACCATGGTCATGGCGCCCATGGCCCCGCCTGCTCCCGTGTATGGTCTCGAGGGCTGCAACGAATGGGCCGGCTACCATTGGCACTCCTTCGGATGCCACGCCCATCCCGACGACCCCCACCCGACGACCGCCATGGACACCATGGCCTCCATGGACGGATCCATGGCCATGGCCTCGCCTGCGCCAATGGCCAGTTCCACGGGCTGCAACGCATGGGCCAGCTACCATGAGCACTCCTTCGGATGCCACGCCCATCCCGGCACCCCCCACACGTCTGCAGAATGACGCGCAATTGGTAGTTGGGGGCTTGTTCTCCGCCTCAATGCACGGGAGTCCCGACATAGGATCGAGGCTCCCGCCCGCCACGCGCACCCAAGCTGGACTTTGTGCAAAGTCCAGCTTGGGGCCTGCGACATAGCTGACACGCCCCATTGCACATCATCGGCCGGGCCGGGGGTTGTGGACCGGGCGGGCTTGGTATCGTCTGTATCCCGGCCAGGCTGAGGCTAGCCAACTACGAGCGCCGGTACGCACACCACAGGACGTACCGAACCGGGCCCCAGCCGTCGGTGTCCTTCTTCACGCTAGGCAAGCGGTGTATGGCGTAGCGCAGCGACTCGGACCATGTGCAGTTGCGTTGCGCTACCCACAATGGGCTGGGTGCGGACGGGAGAGCTCGGACCTGTACGCGGGATGCAGGCCTGGGGCCTGGATCGCTATGTGGTCCAGGCAACCCACAGCAAAGGCATCGGCCACCGCATGACAGAGATGTTGGTTGCGGAAGCCGCGCTTGCGCTGCCAACGCAAGAGCGCTGACATCACCAAGACAACCGTCGTTTGACGGGCTACGGAATCCCCCTTCCTCCGAACCGGTGACGGGGTTCCTCGTCCGTTCCGCGGATCCGGCCTGTCAACAAAACAGAAACTGTGCCACCAGGACACATCGGACCGTGTCGGTGGGTTAGAATGGCGTGCTTCCAGAGTGTCCAGGCAAAGTCGGCAGTCCCTGCGCGGACCGTAGCCGACCGGACCCCCGCCGACCCGAACGGGTCGCGTTTGTCGCGGGCTCGTCTGGTGCATCCCTTGCAATCGGAGGAAATCTATGCTGAGATTGAACCGTCGCAGATTCCTGCAATTGGCCGGCGCCGGTGCCGGCCTGGCCGTCCTGGCCGCCTGTGCCGAGGCCGCACCGGCCGCACCGGCCGTGGTGGACGAGCCCACACCCGTACCCATGTCGGAGGCGGACGTGGCTGCCTCGGCCGACGATCCCGGCCTGATGCGGCCCTCCGGCACGCCCAAGCGCGGCGGCCATCTGAAGACCGCGTTCGGCGTGACCATGGCCAGTTTCGACGCCCACCAAGGCGGTGGCACGCACGTGCTCAGCCACATGTACAACAATCTGGTGCGCAACAACCTGGTCGATGGCCTGCGGACCGTCGTGCCGGACTTGGCCCGCAGCGTCGACGTGTCGGACGATGGCAAGACCTACACCTTCAACCTGCGTTCGGGGGTCAAGTACCACAACGGGGCCGACTTCACCTCGGCCGACGTACTGGCCACCTTCAACCGCATCATGGATCCGCCCCAGGGCATGATCTCGCCCCTGAAGGCCGAGTTCTCGTTCGTGGAGGAGATCACGGCGCCGGATGCCGGCACCGCCGTCTTCCACCTGAGCGCGCCGCGCTCCTACTTCCTGAACGTGCTGTCGGCCACCAATGCCTACATCTATTCCGAGGCCTCGCTGCAGGAGAACGACTTCGACCTGCGCGACGTGATTGTCCCCGGCACCGGTGCCTTCAGGTTCGTCGAGCACCAGCCGGCCGAGCGCTGGCTGCTGGAACGCAACCCGGACTACTGGGATGCGGAACTGCCCTACATCGACCAGCTGGAGCTGTTGCATGTGCCCGCCTGGTCCGATCGCGGCACGGCGGTCCTGACCGGCCAGGCCGATATGTCCTGGAACGTGGCCTTCGAGACCTGGCAGGAAGGTTCGACCCGCGACGACATCGACAACAAACTGTTGCCGAACTTCGGCGCCTACTGGCTGTTCATGAACAACGCGTCCGGCCCCCTGGCCGATTCCCGCGTGCGCAAGGCCATCCACCTGGGTGTGTCCAAGCAGAACCTCAAGGCGGCCTTCGGCACCCAGGAGGTGATCAACATCACGCGCTGGGTCCCGCAGGGCGATCCCTACGCCACCTCCCCGGCCGACCTGGCCTCCATGCCGGGCTACCGCGAGGACAAGACCGAGGACATCGCCGAGGCCAAGCGCCTGCTGGCGGAAGCCGGCTACGGCGACAGCTTCCCTGAACTGGAAATTCTGGCGGCCAGCGGCCCCCAGGCCGAACTGCTGGCCCCCGCCGTGCAGGACATGCTCAACCGCGATCTGGGCATTCCCACCAAGATCCGCATCATCGAGCGCGCCAGCCTGGGCACGGAACAGCAGCAGGGCACCTACCAGCTGATGGTGCACACCCGCGGCCACGGCGTCTCCGACATCTCGCCGCGCGGCAACCTGTGGTGGCGGACCGGCGGTTCCCAGAACTTCGGCGGCTACACCGAACCGCGGTTCGATGCGCTGCTGGATCAGATCGACGACGAAACCGACGTCCCAACCCGGCAGGGCCAGATCAACGACGCCCAGGATGTCCTGGACGACAACCCGCCGGAATACTTGATCGGCTACACCTACCACCTGCCCATGTGGAACTCCAAGGTCAAGGGCATCGAGCTCCACGACCGCATCTTTGCCGAATGGGGCCGCATGGAAACCGTTTGGATCGACAGCTAACGCTTAAAACGGCCCCACGGGCCCTTGTTGGAGACCGGAGAGTCGGGTTGCCCCGACTCTCCGGCCGCATGTTCAACTGATCGGCCCGGCCAAACGGGGCCGGGCATACCATGCGCCAGTACATCCTGCAGCGCCTTCTGATCGCAATCCCGACGGTGTTCGGGGTCACGGTTCTGATCTTCCTCGCCATGCGGGTGATCCCGGGCGATCCGCTGCAGACCATCTACACGGAATCGACCGGAGCCTACATCCTGTCCGAGGAGGAGTTGGCCGAGGTCCGGGCCAGTCTGGGGCTGGACAAGCCCCTGTGGCAGCAGTATCTGTCCTGGATGGGCCAAGTGTTCCGGGGCGAGATGGGATACTCGTTCTGGACCAAGGATCCTATCAGCCAGATGATCCTGCGCCGGGGTCCCATCTCCGCCCAGATCGCCATCTTCGCCGTGGTGCTGTCGTGGCTGTTCGGCGTGCCCATCGGCCTGCTCAGCGCCTGGTTCCGCAACAGCTGGGCCGACCAGGTGTCGCGGGCCGGCATCACCATCTTCCTGGCCGTGCCCAGCTTCTGGCTGGGCCTGCTGATCATTCTCTTTACCGTCCTGGTGCTGACTTGGCGTCCACCCCTGACCATCATCCAGTTCTGGGAGGATCCCGGAGCCAACTTCGCGATCGTGGCCCTGCCGTCCATCACCCTGGGCCTGGGTCTGGGCGCGGCCACCGCCCGCATGGCGCGTTCGGCGGCCCTGGAGGCGCTGTTTGACGACTACGTGCGCACGGCCCGGGCCAAGGGCCTGGGCAACAGCCTGATCATCTGGCGGCACGTGTTCAAGAACGCCATGCTGCCGGTGATTACCTCGACCGGCCTCGCCCTCGGCGGCCTGCTGGGTGGCACCGTTTCGGTGGAGAAGGCCTTTGCGGTGCCCGGCCTGGGCAGCCTGATGGTCCAGGGCATGCAGGAGCGCGACTGGATGATGATCCAGAACCTGGTCCTGGTGTACGGCCTAATCTACGTCTTCGTGAACCTCCTGGTCGACCTGAGCTACGGCCTGCTGGACCCGCGCATCCGCTACAGCTAACGCCGCCAAGGACCATCCGCAGTGCAGGCTACGCCCAATCCCGCCTTTCGGCCCTTGACGGACATCGGTCGCTGGGAGCGACTGTGGAATGCCGTGCGCCGGTTCCGGACCGTCTCAACCCTCGGTTCCGTGGCCCTGGTCGCTTGGATTCTGCTGTTCGTGATTGCGATTGCGGCACCGATCCTGTCGCCCTATCCGCCCAACGAGGCCGACTACAGTGCCGTACGCCAGGGACCGTCGGTCACCCACCTGCTGGGCACCGACAACCTGGGCCGCGACATCCTCAGCCGCATCATCCACGGTGCGCGCATCACGCTGCTGGTAAGCGTAACGTCGGTGTTCCTGGGCGATGCCATTGGGTTTGTTTGGGGCGTAATCTCGGGCTTTCTGGGTCGCCGCTTCGACCTGTTCAGTCAGCGGGTGATCGACATCCTGATGTCATTTCCCTCGCTCATCCTGGCCCTCATGCTGCTCGTGGTGCTAGGCGCGGGCATCGAAACCGTGATTGTGGCCATTGCCTCGACCCAAATACCTGCCGCCACGCGCATCACCCGATCGGTGGTACTCTCCGTGCGCGAAGCCATGTATGTGGAGGCGGCCCGGTCGATCGGAGTCAACAACCTGCGCCTGATGGTGCGGCATGTGGCACCGCAGGTGGCCGCACCGATCCTGGTGGTAGCCACGCTGCACCTGGGCGGTGCCATCTTCGCCGAATCCGCGCTTAGCTTCCTAGGCCTGGGCATCCCCCCGCCAGCCCCCAGCTGGGGTAACATGCTGGGCGGGGTGACGGCGGCCGCCTTCAAGCCTCCCTGGTGGCTGGTGGTCTTTCCCGGCCTGGCCATCACCTTGACCATCATGGCCGCCAATCTCTTTGGCGACGCCCTGAGGGACTTTCTGGATCCCAAGCTGCGCCAGCGCATTGACTGATCGGAACGCCGTTGGCCCCTGACAGCAAAGTTGTTGCAACCCGGTATTTCGTCGCAGCCACTGGGGCATTGAGAATGCCCTCCACTGGTGGCCTTCCGGGAGGACGCCAGCCGCATCCGCACCGGCCACGCCGCCCACAACCTGTCCATCCTGCGGCGGATGGCCCTCAACCTGCTGCGCCGCGAGACCACCGCCAAGGGCGGCATCGCCGCCCGACGCAAGCAGGCCGGCTGGAACGACAGCTACCTGCTCAAGGCAAGGTCCTGTCCAATTAGAATGCGATTGCCCTGGACTGTGTAGTCAGCAACTGTGTTGAAAGTCAAGTCTCGCCAGCCATGGGCATGCGGTCCGGATGCCAGGGAACTTGGTCCCGGACGACGGCGTTGAGGATGAGGAGCAGCTTGCGCATGGCGGGGCGATGAGCGCCACCTTGCGGGGCTTGCCGCGCCGGCACAAGCGGGTGTAGAAGTCGCGGATGGCGGGGTTGTGGCGGGTGGCGGTAACGGACGATGCCTCGGTCTACGCCCTTGGAAACACACGGCCTAGATCGACAGTAGCATCTGGTGTACCTGCGGCAGACCTTTGGGGGCCGGATGCACATGGGCCCACGGATTCCAGACGGTGGCTGGAGCACACAACATGCCTCTGCTTGGTTAGCCACATGCATGGATGAACAATCCTGGAGCCGCGCAGCCCTTGGACGTGCGGTATCGGATCGCCGCCCCTTGGCACGCCACCACACCAATTCCCGCCTTGGCTGAAACAGTCCACGGCGTCGATGCACCGACGACAAGACGGTATGCTGATGCATCATGAGGACCACAATTTCGCTTGACGACCAATTGGCGAAACAGGTGCATCGCGCAGCCAAAGCCCGCGGCATCAGCGTAAGCACCTTTATTGCCAAGACGCTGGATGATGCCCTGAAGCATCGCGGGAAATCGGAACTCCCGCCGTTCCGGCCAATCACTGTGCGTGGCGTTCGTCCCCATCCTGGAGTTGATCTCGACCGGCCAAGGTCGCTGGATGTACAGGATGATGAGGCCCGGTTCAGACACGGGAACGGTTGATTCGAGATGCTGCTTCCCAATGTAGCCGTCTGCAGCGAAGTCGGCCGCATACCGAAGTTCAAGACAGTACCAGCGCATCGACTGACCGGGCATCACTCGTTCCCGCCAGTAGTGTGCCGGCAAGGGGAATTGCTAGGCGTTGTCACGTACATCCGGGGTTTAGGCAACCAGGCACAAACCAGTGTTGGCAACAATGGGTTGCTCTGGAGCTCGGATGTGGAAGGTTCCGGCCTTGAAGGGCGTGTCGAACCTTCGGGTTGAACAGATTGGGCAGCCAGTTTGTTTGCTGCGGGGCCTTCGTCTCCAGATCGCCCATGCGGAGCCCACCGTCAAGCTCCCACAATCTTCACTCCAGGTGTGGGGAGCACATGCCCCAATGCACCACCAAACCTGACTACCGCAGCGGAGGCAGGCCTCGGGAAGACCAACATCCACACAACTGCAACAGCGCCCGTTGCACTACGCATTCACTGATGGCAATGCAATCAGTAGTATAGTGTTATGTCACATCACGGATGGAACCACTTTCATGGCCAGTATCACTGTGCGCAAACTGGAAGATGAGCTGAAACACCGCCTGCGAATCCGGGCGGCCGAGAATGGCCGTTCCATGGAGGAGGAAGTTCGGCAAATCCTAAGAATGGAACTCTGCCCGCAACCGCAACAGAAGAACCTGGCAAGCGCCATCCGCGCCCGATTCGCGCCCCTCGGCGGGGTCGAACTGGATATCCCATCCCGTTCGCCCATGCGCCAACCACCCCGGTTCGATTTGGACAACGATGATGATCGTCCTTGACACCAACGTCGTCTCGGAACTGATGCGGCCCCGTCCCGACACCAACGTTGTGGACTGGGTTGCAGGGCAGGCGATGGACGCCTTGTATCTCTCCACTGTCAGTGAGGCTGAACTGCGTTACGGCATCGCGATACTGCCGACGGGAGTACGGCGAGACAGACTGGTCGCCGAGGTGAAGGGGATGCTCCGGGAGGACTTTGCCGGACGCATTCTTTCTTTCGACAGCAGCGCAGCCCAAGCCTACGCCGTGATAGCTACCGCCCGCCGTGCCGCAGGGCGTCCCATCAATCATGCAGACTGCCAGATAGCGGCGATCGCCCACAGCCGGGGAGCATCAGTGGCAACGAGGGATGTGGATGGTTTTGGCGGGAGCGGGATAGACGTGATCAATCCTTGGACACTTGGATGAGCACAGCAGGGATTCTCCCCAGGCAGTAACCTGCCAACTGTGTAGTGGACATCGGGCGGTGCGCCCGTGAGGTTTGCTGTGCTCCTGACCAACCTGCTGAGTACCGTCGGGGACGCGCTCAGCTATTTGGGACTGTTTTGAGCCGTTGCTAGCCCCGCCGTGCGGCCGGGCATGAAGAAAGTCGGCGGCCCACGCGTCAAGCTCCGTACGCGGGATGTCGTTCCAGTCCCGTCCTTCCCATGCACCGAAATCCATTTCCTGCAGGCGACGATCGTAGGCAGGCTGAAGGTGAAAGGCGGACCCAATCAGTTCGGCCAGGGCACGACAGTGACCCAGGGGACTTGACACCAGTGCCTCCGCCGGTTCCAGCTTGGCCAGAACAGCATCGGCTTCTTCCGCGAACGTGTGGGCCAGAGCCAGATCGGTGCGTCCATAGCAAATGCCGGGTTTGATTGCGGGCCGCGTATGACGAATCAGCGTGAGTGCCACGTCAAGACCCCCAGATAAAATCCCAATTCACTCCACTGTTGGACAGCTCCCTGCGTATCACCGGTATGCCCACCCAGACGTTTCCCGTACAGGCTGTGCATGACCAGGTGTCCCAGTGCCAGCCCAACCAACCCGGCAAGAGCATCGGACATGGAGACAATCATTGCCACAGCCAGACAACCCAGGCCTGTGGCTGCCGCCAGGCTTGTACCGCCCCAGCCCAGCCGTCCGGCAAGCAGACTACCGGCTCCTGAATCACGCACATAGGACGAGGTGGTGGCAACAACGATGTTGGAGGTGGTCGGCCACAAGGCAAGCCATGGCCAAGGCCACAGGCAGGGAAGCCAATGCAGTCACCTTCAGAGCCAATGTCACCCCGAGCCCCACGGCTCCGAAGACGCCAATCCGGCTGTCCTGCATGATCGCCAACATCCTCTCGCGACTGAAGGCCCCAAGCCCGTCGAAAGTGTCGGCCAATCCGTCTTCATGGAAAGCACCCGTGACCAGAATGGTTGCGGCAGTGGCCAGCAGTGCGGCCATCACCTGTGGCAAACGCAGGATGGCGACGGCTCCGTAGACCAGCGATCACAATCTGCCGAGTGTCGGTTGCCACGGGTATAGCGGTGCGGAACGGGTGGCTTGGGGCAGCCGTTGGAGTTCCTGTCCGTGCCGGACCCAGAGGAGTGAGTACTGCGCCTATCCGGTCCCGGCCCCCAAAAACATCCCCGGTCCGCCCCCTGACGGACCGAAACACAGTTGCTGTCAAGGAGGGCTGACGGGCCCCCACGATCCGCGGCCGCCCCTTCGGGCCAGTCTACGGGGTGGGGGCGGATCAGAGAGGACAGTATCCAAGCGCAACTGGGTCAGGAAGATGATGGGCGGGGTCATGTGCTGGCAGGTAAACCCGCAGCCACAGGGCCGTGCAGGGCCGGCCCCCGACGGCCACCAGTTCCCGGGTGGGCCACCCGTGGCGCAGGACGCACAGCCTCGGGCGAGCCTAATCCGTAATCGTTTTGTGGCAGCAGGCTGGCCCAGCACAATCCCTTGGCCTTGACGAAAGAGCCATGGGAGGCCGATACACCTCCAGCGCATCGATCTTGGTCCTCCAGTGCCGTCCGGGGTCTCATCAATGGCCAACAGCAGCGGTCCCTACGGGATCCAGTATTCGACCAGCTGTGCTAGCAGCACCCGGCTGAGAACAGGGTAGTAGCGGGCCCAATCGGCCTCCCTCCTGCAGGCCCAGCGCATACAGGGCCGAGGATTCCGTGCGCCGACCGGGGCCAGAATGCCCCCCGATCAGGATTGGCACCTTACGCCAGATGCGGACATCAAACCGCGACGCAAAGGGCGACAGCAGCGATACAATGGGATCGGCCAGACTAGGCATGATGAACCTCTTGTTGTGCTTTGGTTCATTCTGCCAGCCTGCTTTCCCTGCCCGATTTCGACTCAAGTTGCACAAAGTCGAGCAAAGTCCAGATGAATATATTTAAAGTATTACTTGCGCTTGCACTGCTTCCTTTTGCTATCATCTTGCTCCCATTGGGGTTGTTCGGAGGCCCTTTTCGCGATCTTGTAGCTGAATTATGGAGTTTTATTGGTCGATTATTACAAAACTAGCAACTATTGCATCTTCTACCTTTAGTTCGAACATATTTTGAGGCCAGACCCGGTGTTCCGATCCGCCCCGGGAACCGTGTTCACAGGCTGGCCGGCCCCGAATCAAGAATGGGCGCCTGCAGCCAGAGGCGTTCGGAATGGACGCGGCGGCGATTGGTTCCTGAAATGAACTGCGTTTCGGCCCGTGGCCGACCGTGCGCCCATGCGTTTTGGAAGTTCCACCATGCTTCGCACTGCCCCATTGTGTCCCCTATGCCAAGAACTCCAGCGGGGCCCGGCCCTGTGGGTGAAAAGCATGCTCCTAGTCCACAACGGATGCCAAGATGCAGTGGCGGCGGATCTGGAAACACACGGCGGCTTTGAGACACTGCGCCGCGAACTGCGGGAGTGGACCTCCGATGATGCCGACCGCATCCTCGCCTAGGGGCCGGCGCAGGAAGTGGACATGGCATCCTGCTTCCCAGAACTGCTGAGCTGGGGGAAAGCGGGGTGGACGCCCAATCCCGGGAGTCTTGGAGCAAGTATCGCTGTCACCTGCCGCGACAGTTGGCGCTGGCGGTCCCGGAGGGGACGCGGGTACACGTCCTGTGCGACCAAGGGCTGCGCCGATCGCCCGCCGGGGCTCGCCCAGCACCCCGTCAGCACGGCTTCAGCCTGTTGCAACAGGGCGCGGCCTGCCTCCAGCACCTACTGGCCCGTAACCGCCTCTGGGCCAAGGTCTGGCTGCCCCGGTGCCGAGCCCACTTGGCCTGCGCTGCCTCTCGCCTCCCGCCGCCTGAAATCTGTACCCCGTGCAACAGTGCCCCCCTCCGAGGCCGCGGCCGATCCCGGACCTCCCCAAGGTCCCGATGCGGCTCTGGCGGACCAGCGCACGCTCTTATTTCATGCAGGAAATACCCTTGTCAAGCCCCAACACCCGGAGGCCCTGCAGACTCTACCCGCTTCGGCCTCGATCGAGGTGCAGCCACCTTGAATCCGCGGCACAACCGACCGGCATGCGCACTGCCAGCCCAATCTGGCTCCCACAACCCTGATCAAACCGCTCAGGAGGAACTCCAGACACTCTATACCCCAAAAATCTGTCCACACCATTGCGACGTTTCGACAGCCGCAAAATCAACTGGACCAAAGCCAATCCAGTTCGGAAAAAGATAAAGCATTTCCGAAATTTGCAATATTGTCGTGAACATTCATCACCAGGCAACTTGGGTGACCGCCATTCTTTGCACCGCGAAGCCCTCTGCCAATCATTTGAAAATATAGATTGGGGCTATATACAGGCCTAGCCACGATCACGGCACGGATTTTCGGTGCGTCAAATCCCTCACGAAAGATGCCGTAGTTGATTAATATTTTGACATCACCGGCCCTGAATTTTCGAACAGCATCCCTCCGGACCGACATGTTGGTCTTGGCGCTCACCGCATCCGCAGCAATTCCCTCCGATTTGAACAATTCCGCCAACTTCACGGAATGCTCGACGGAAGTCGCGAAGATTAGAGTGGGCCAGTCCGGATCGACCTTGGCCAAGTACGCGTCTACAATACGACGGGAACGAGACGCATCCTGTCCGATCCGCGTCTCAACGCTTCGGGGCAGCCAAGGCATTTTCTTGGCCGATACGAGTTCCTTGTCCGACAATTGAAACTTGCCCCCCTTGATTATCGCGTGGTCTGCCTTTGCCAGTACTCCTTCGGCTTGAAGATAGCGTATCACTTCATTGGTGTCCCGACTGGGAAAAGCTCCGTGATCCAATCGGTGGTGCCCGTAACGATATCTCAGCCGTTGTGTCTCCTTTTCACTGAATCCTCGATAGGGCGTTGCCGTCAGACCAATTAAACAGGGCTCATGGCTTCGGTATGTGCGTCCCAATCCTAGATTTTCCAGGACCTTGGTATAGGAAGGTGCAGTAGATCGGTGTGCCTCGTCCATCACTACAACATCGAATATGAAGTCCGACAGGAAGCGGCTGTCCTGAGAGAAGCGGCTGTACAAGGTTTGGATTGAGGCAACGATGACATTCCTCTCGCCGACAGGCAGCGGTTGCCGTCGACCGCCCCACAATCTCGAGATGGTAAGGGTACCGGCCAGTTCCCCATCCGATGCCCACACTCCTTGCCACGCTTCTACTGCCTGTTCCAACAATTCCTCCCGATCGGCCACCCACAGAACACCACCTGCCAGCTTGTCATCCCGCATCATCTCGACCAACGACTGCACGGCGACGCGCGTCTTGCCTGAACCCGTTGGCATACTCAACATGCCGCGATGGTTGGTACTGTGGGCCACGAAAAGGTTCTGCACATTCTGCATCACCTTCACTTGGTAGTCGTGCAACCGAGGAAGAGTCCTGAAACCGAACCCAACCGCCACAACAGTCGGATCGCCTCTGTCAATGCTCGTATGAGCCCACTCAATGTTCCAGTCAATGTCCCGGGCCCCGGTACTGCGCAACATATCCTTAACTGCAGTGTGTTCAACTAGCTTTTCCCAGTGCCATGGTGTCCAGTCGTCGGTACCGGCAGCGAGCAAAACTCGGGCCACGTCAACCTCACCGGCCTGCGCAGCCCGGTGCAGCAGGGCCCCGCCATTGACACCGGCGGCAAGCAGAACCTTGGCAACCTGAACGTGTCCTTGCCGGGCGGCACCGTATAGCGGGGTCGCTTCAAGGTCCGTTTTTGTCTCGACCGCAACACCGGCGGCAAGCAACACCCGAACCACGTCCACCTCACCGGCCCGTGCAGTCCGGTGCAGCAGAGCCCCGCCATCAGCACCGGCAGCAAGCAGAACCTTGGCAACCTGGACATGGCCATGCCGGGCGGCACCGTATAGCGGGGTCGCTTCAAGGTCCGTTTTTGTCTCGACCGCAACACCGGCGGCAAGCAACACCCGAACCACGTCCACCTCACCGGCCCGCGCAGCCCGGTGCAGCAGGGTCCCGCCGTCGGCACCGGCAGCAAGCAGAACTTTGACGACTTTGGACTGTCCTACTTGAGCGGCCGCCTGTAACGAGATCTCCACATCGGCACCAGCCGCAACCAGGACCCGGGCCACGTCCACCTCACCGACCCGCGCAGCCCGGTACAGCAGAGTCCCGCCATCGGCACCGGCAGTGAGCAGAACCTTGACAACCTCGGACTGTTCCACTCGAGCGGCCGCCTGTAACGAGATCTCCACATCGGCACCAGCCGCAATCAGGACCCGAGCCACGTCCACCTCACCAGCTCGCGCAGCCCGGTGCAGCAGGGTCCCGCCATCGACACCGGCGGCAAGCAGAACCTTGGCAACCTGGACATGGCCATGCCGGGCGGCACCGTATAGCGGGGTCGCTTCAAGGTCCGTTTGCGCCTCGACCGCAACACCGGCGGCAAGCAATACCTGAACCACGTCCACCTCACCGGCCCACGCAGCCCGGTGCAGCAGGGTCCCACCATCGGCACCGGCAGCAAGCAGAACCTTGGCAACCTGGACATGGCCATGCCGGGCGGCAGCGTGCAGTGGGGCCGCTTCAATGTCCGTCGGTGCCTCGACCGCAATACCGATGGCAAGCAAAGCCTGGACCAGGTTTTCCTTACCGGTTCGTGCAGCCCATTGCAGCAGGGTCCCACCATCCAAACCGACAGCGAGCAGCAACCGGGCAACATGGATGTGCAAGCTAATTCCCATTGGCAATCATCGGTCCCGGTATCGGAGGACCTTGACAACATCGATGTGCCCAGGCCAGCGGCACTTTGCAGCAAAATTTAGACATGGAAGGGAGTTCGCGGAACACCTGGCCACCGCCGGCCTGAAGACGGGACAGGGGATCGTGTGGAGCGACGAGGTACGGCTGGACCTGCGGCATGCGGTGCACAAGGCATGGGCCCCGCGCAGGGTGGCGGTGACCCGGACAGTGCCGATCAACTGGTCCTACACAGATGTAGCGGTGGGCTTCAAGCCGCTGACGAGACGGCTGTGGCGAGCGTGGCAGGCGCACAGCAAGAATGAGGCAAGGACCCGCACTTGGGGAGCTTGGGCCGAGGATCCGGATGTCGCTGACTGGGTCTGGGACGGAACCGGCGGTCCCAGGGGCAGGGACATGCAGGCCCTTGCGGTGGCACAGGTAGTGCCGCCCTACGCACCCGAGCTGAACCCGGCAGCACGCCTCTTCTAAACGCGGCACCGGGCCCTGAAGGCCCGGGCCTATCCAACCCCGGAGGTCAAAAAGGGGGCTCTGGAGCCGATCCCGAGACCTAGCAGACCGATCTGACACGGGTGCGACAACTGTGCGGCTAAGGCTGGCTCCGGGAGACCCTGACGCTCCTGCCCGCCGACACTGAAACGCCATAAGTCATTCTGGATTGGTGCGAGGCTACAGAAGTTCCTTTGCCAAGGCGCGGATGTGTTCGGGCCCCAGACCACAACAGCCGCCCACCGCCTCCACGCCAGAGGCCGTCCAACCGGCGGCGGCGGTGGCATAGGCATCGGGCGCAATGATGTCGTCGAAGTGCCAGTTCGGCATCGTGAATCCCCCGGAATGGGCGTATGCGAAGCGGGGGCCGGTCCAGGAATCGGCGACTTCTGCCAGCGCGGGACCGGTCGGTTCCACCAAGGAGTGCATCACCCCCACGGCCTGCACCAGCCCGAAGTCGAGGCCCTCCAGCATCTCCCGCAGGGGAATACCCCGTTCCTGGGAAACCAGCCGCCCTTCGGCATCCTGTTCGACGCTGTAGCCGACCCAGCAGGGCAAACCGACCGCCCGGACCGCATCCACCGCCGCGGCGGTCAGATCCACATCCCGCATCATTTCCAGAATGATCAGATCCGCACCGGCCCCGGCCATGATCTCGGCCTGATCCCCGTAGTCCTTCCGCGCCGTCTGCAGCGAAGTCGGCAGCACACCGAAGTTCACGGTCGAAATGGACCCCGCCACCCAGCCGGCCGGCCGCACCTCGTCCCGGGCCTCCACGGCCAGCCGGACCGCATCGCGGTTGAGGCTTTCAAACTGGTCTGCGTGGCCCGCCTCCGCCAACACGTAGCGAGAGGTCGCAAAGGTGTTGGCGATGACAACCCGTGATCCGACACGGAGATAGTCCGCGTGGATCTGCCGCAGTACGTCCGGGCGCGAACCCGTGGCCAGGGCATCCCACAGGCCATCGACCATTTCCACGCCCCGGCGTTCCAGTTCGGTGCCGGTGGCCCCGTCCAGCAACAGCGGCGGGCCGCCGTCCGCTGCCTGTGCGAGGGCCATGCCAATATCCGTCCGTTCGTTCATTTGCCCACCTCCGCCTGATCGGCCGTCCATTGTGCGACATCCACTGCGTACACCTGACGCGTTCCCTCGTGCACCGAGTCGAAGCTTACGGCTGTTTGGCTGCGATTGAAGCGGGGATGCAGGTCGCAGCGGATTTCACCACGGAAGCGGTCCGGGGCCGCATACCGGCCGAGTTCCACGCGCCGTCGGTCCCGCATGTCGAAGAGCACCAGCCCTTTTTGTTGATGTTCGGGCCAGTGCTCGTCGGTCAGCAGCCAACGGCCGTCGGTACTGAAACTGCAGTGCCCGTTCCGGGTCAGCAAGTCCGGACAGAAGGGCGCGGACACATCACCGGTATCCGCATCCAGCCGGTGGTACCACTCGCCGGCCTCAAACGTCAGCCAGCCGAACACCTCCCGGTTGGACCGCCAGGTAAAGTGCGAGGCCCCCAGATCCGCCAGCATCCGCACGTCACGCCCGTCCACGCCCACCGAAAACAGCATGGTGTGGCTGATCTCAATCCCCGGCTCGTTCCAGCGCACCACCGCCAGGACGCAGCGATCGTCCGGACTGAACTCGGTGTGGTTGAACCAGAGACCGTGTGTCGCCATGGCGGGATACTGCGGAAACAGATCCCGGATTTGGGCATAGGACAGGATGAGATCCGCCTCGCCGGTCAGCATGTTGAGGATGAACAGACCGTCGTCCTCGGGCTGGTCCTGGCCCCGGAACACATCCGGCAGCCCCCTGTACCCGACCACCGGGCGCATCTCGGCGAGGCGCGCGTAGTTGAGGCTGGCTGCCAGGATGCCACCATGGCTCAGTCCGCTGACCGGACGCGGCAGTACCTGCGTGTGGCCGCTGTGGATGTCCATGCGCACGGCCACATGGCGATCTCCCTGCCGCGCGTTGTAGCAGATTTCGCGTGCCGGGTTGGTGGGGAGCCAATGCAGCATGGCTCCCTGCTGCAGGTTGAAGGCCTGCGTGCGGGCGAGCGGTTGGAAGGTTGTCGATCCCCTCTCCACCAGCCCAACGGCCGCCTCGTCCTGCACCGTCGGCGGCCGGTCGTGGAAGTCCGTTTCCAGGCACAGGTGGTACTGCCCGGTGGCGTTCCAGGGACAGATCTCGTAGTAGCCGAAGAAGTGGTGGCGCGGGCCCCGTGTCAGGGGCACAGCGGGAGGACCGCCCCGCGGGTCTGCGGTCATCGCGGCACCGGCTCAGGCCGGTAGGCGATAGAAGCGGACAGCGTTGTCGAAATACAGCTTTTGCTGTGCCCCGGGGCTCAGGTGGGCAGTGAGGTCGTCGAGCACATCGACCCAGTGGCCCCAGCTCCTCAACGCCAACAGGCTGACCGGCCAGTCGCCGCCATAGACAATGCGGTCCTCGCCGAAGCACTCGACGACATGGTTCACGTACGGCTTGAGATCGTCCGGTTGCCAATTGGCATGATCCGCCTCCGTGGCCATGCCGGAAATCTTGCACACGACATTCGGCAACTCCGACAGGGCCTTCAGGTCGCGGCGCCAGGGATCGAGGGTGCCGGCCGCGATGTCCGGCTTGCCGATGTGGTCCAGGATGAAGGCGACTTCCGGACACCTGCGCACCAGGCCGGTCACTTCGGCCAACTGGTGATGGTGAATACAAAGGTCGAAGGAAAACCCGTACTCTGGCAGCATCCGCACGCCCTCGGCAAAGGCCGGGGTGGCCGCATAGCCGGCCGGCTGATCCTGTATCAGGCGGCGCACCCCCTTGACCCTGGACATGGACGCCAGCTCCTCCAGCACGGGTCGAACGGCTTCACCCTGCTCCACGGGCGCACAGGCGACGATGCCCGTGATGCGGGGCTCCACCGTGTCCGCCAGTGAATTCACCCAACGGGCCTCCAGAACCGCCTCCGCGTCCTCGGCCCCGGCCTGCATGAAGACGATCTGCGCAAGCTGGAACCGATCCGTTTCCGCCTCCTGGACCTGCAGTTCAGCCGGTCCGTGCGGACCCGCGATGGCCGGCACGGTCTCCAGCCACGGGTAGGTCAAATGACCGGGATCCCAAAGGTGAATGTGGGTGTCTGCCACCGGGCGCTTGGTGTCCATAAATTGTTTGGGGTGCGGGAACAGGGCTGCCAATGCCCGCGATCCTATCACCGGGCCCCGTGCCTGCCACCCGCGGTCCGGCGGAGCCCTCCGGCTCGGCAGGTAGAATGGAGGTTGCCCGAAACCTTGCCCGGCGGGACGAACCCCATGACACGCACACTCACGGACGCGGAACTCGACCACTACCACCGGACCGGCTTCCTGCTCGTGCGGGACCTGGTACCGCCGGCGGAGGTGTGCGCCTTGGGGGAACGGCTCAGGGAGTACACGCACGGCGGACGGGCGACGGGGGCACTGCGAATTCAGATCGAGCCGCGCGTGACGCGCGGCGAACTGTCGGTGGAGCACCCGGGGGACGGCATCCGCAAGATCGACGGCCTGGTCGAGAATGACGACCTGTTCGAACACTTGGGCAAGCACCCGAACCTCCTGGGTGTGCTGACCTCGATTCTGGGCCCCGACATCAAGATGTTTCGCAATGCCCTGCTGCTCAAGCCACCGGAAGTGGGCTCGGCCAAGGGCATGCACCAGGACTCCCCCTATTGGCCCATCGAACCCATGGAGTTGTGCTCCTGCTGGTTCCCCCTGGACAACGCAACGCTGGAAAACGGCTGCATGTCCGTGATTGCCGGCGCCCACCGGCGCGGCGCCTTGCCGCACATCGAGGTCAGGGACGACTACGTCGTGGATCCGGACCACTTCAATTCCGACGACATGGAAACCCTGCCGATGCAGGCGGGCGACGGCCTGTTCTTCCACTCCCTGCTGCCGCACTACACGGCGCCGAACCGCTCCAACACCTGGCGTCGGGCCATCGCCCTTTCCTACATGTCGGCCCAATCCCGCTACACGGGGGAGGGGGAGGGGCCGGTGTACTATCCCATCCAGGGCCGCTCCTTCGAAGGCTGTGTGCACTGACTTTCGCGCAACTTCACCCGCAATTGCGATTTACGCGTTAAAATTGATCCAGGGTCCTTCATCGGTTCGAGTTGTCCCCGCTGTGCAGACTGGCTGGTCCGTCCCGCCACCGCGCTGCCGGGCACGAACGGACCGCAAAGGCTTGGTTGGTACTTTTTTCTCTGAACAGGCAGGTCCATGAACGTCAATACCGAAACCTCCGGCAACAGCCTTGTCGTCGCGCTCGATGGGCGCGTGGACAGCAGCAATGCCGCCGAATTCAACGCAGCGCTCGAAAACGCCACGGCCGACAGCGATCTCGGCGTGGTCCTGGATTGCGAAAACCTGCAGTACATCAGCAGTGCCGGCCTGCGGGTCATTCTCACCACGGCCAAAAGCCTGCAGTCCAGCCAGCGCAAGTTCGTGATCTGCACGCTTTCCAACCCCATCCAGGACATTTTCGTGATCAGTGGCTTCGACCAGATCATCAACATCCAGGGGTCGCGGGCGGAGGCGCTGGCGACCATGGAAGCTTGAGCGGCACTGTCGGGCAATCCGGCCGAACCCGCACTGCGCCACCGCCCAACGACTGCGGTGGCCTTCGCTCCACCACCGGACATCCCCGGCGGATACCGCCGTGCGTGTTTCTGAGGCGGTGAAGACACCACGCCGCTGACGCCGGCACGCCCTCCGGGACGGTATCGACAGTGCTGCACCGGTCGTCGGGCCCGGAACGCGCCCATCGCCATTGCAGTCCATACGCAGGCACAGGAGCAGGAACGGGTGGAAGAAAAACAGCGCCCCAACAAGATACTGGTGGTCGACGACGAACCCGATCTCCAGCCCCTGGTCCTGCAGCGCATGCGCAGGGGCATCCGGCGCGGACGGTACCAGTTCCTCTTCGCCGGCAACGGGGTGGAGGCACTCGAGCTCCTGCGGGCAGTCGGGGACATCGACATGGTGGTCTCCGACATCAACATGCCCCAGATGGACGGCCTCACCCTCCTGGAGCAGATTCCCTCGGTGGACCCGAACATCCGGGCCATCATCGTCTCCGCCTACGGCGACATGGACAACATCCGCACGGCCATGAACCGGGGCGCCTTCGACTTCATCACCAAGCCAATCGACTTCACCGACCTGCAGGTCACCATCGACCGGACCCTGGAACACCTGGCCGAATGGCGCAGTGTGCTGAAGGCCCGCGACCAGCTGGTCAGCGTACAGAACGAACTGTCGATCGCCACCCAAATCCAGCAGTCCGTCCTGCCCACACGGCTGCCGCAGGGTGCCGGCTTCCACCTCCATGCCAGCATGGAGGCCGCCCGCAGCGTCGGCGGCGACTTCTACGACACGATACCGCTGGAAAACGGGCTCGTGGGCCTGGCCATCGCCGACGTCTCCGACAAGGGCGTGCCGGCCGCCCTCTTCATGATGGCCAGCTACACCTTGCTCAGGGCGGCGGCCAGAACCCCCGATGCCGGCTGCACCATGCAGGAAGTCAACGACGTGCTGACCGAAACCAACGTCGCGGGCATGTTTGTCACCATGTTCTACGCCGTGTTCGACCCGGCGTCCGGCTCCCTGACCTATGCCAACGGCGGCCACAATCCCCCTGTCCTGCTGCACGCGGACGGCACGGTCGAGCAACTGCCCCTGACCGGCGGCGTGGCCCTGGGAGTGATGTCAGGCCTCGACTACAACGTCAATTCCATCGACTTGGCGCCCGGCGACACGGTGTTCCTGTACACCGACGGCATCCCGGAGGCAATCAACGGCGACGATGAGGAATTCGGCATGGAACGACTGTGCACAACCCTGACGGCCGCCAGGGACCGGAATGCGCACGATCTCACCGACTGTGTGCTGACGGACCTGCAGGCCTTCGTCGGCGACACCCCGCAATTCGACGACATCACCTGCCTGACCCTGCGTTTCACGGGCGCGGTGCCATGAGCGCCACTCGTTCCATCCAAATCGATCTCGGCGCCCCCGAATTGCCGCGCCTCGCGGCCGCAGTGGAAGAGATGGCCGAAGCCGAAGGCTGGACGCCCGACCTGGCCTTCCAAATCCATCTGGCGCTGGATGAAATCGGCGACAATCTCGTCGAACACCGTGCGCAGGCCCAAAGCACCTACATGATGGTCACCCTGGACTCCCAGGACCAAGCCGTTACCATCAAGGTTGTCGATGACGGAATCGCGTTCGACCCCACCGCGGATGCACCGGCAGCCGATGTCACCTCCGCCCTCGAAGACCGGCCGATCGGCGGATTGGGGCTGCACCTGATCCGCACCCTGATGGACAAAGTCGACTACCGGCGGGAGGACGGCAGGAACATTCTGACCCTGGTCAAGCACCGGACGCCATGAAGGCACACGGCCCCACAGCCCTGTCGCGTCCAGTCCCGTGGCTGGCGGCCGTCCTGTCGCTGGCCGCGGCCCTCATCCTCCAGGGATGTTCCCAGCCCGGCGCACCGGCCGGACCAGCTCCGACCCCGCAACCTGAGCCGACCCCGGCAACCGTCCCGGTCGCCGAAGCCGACGCGTCCGCGGACATCGATCCCGGCATTTTCCCCGACCGCATCCTGTTCGGCCAGTCGGCCGCCTTCAGTGGTCCCGCCCAGGAACTGGGCAAGAACATGAAGATTGGGATCGAGGCGGCGTTCCAGGAAATCAACCAGGATGGCGGCGTATTCGGCCGCCGCCTGGAACTCCTCTCCCTCGACGACGCCTACGAACCGGAAGCCGCCATCTCGAATACCAAGCAATTGATCGAGGACGAGGCGGTGTTCGCCTTAATCGGAGCGGTAGGCACACCCACGTCGCGCTCCGCCCTGCCGGTGGCCCGCGATGCCGAGGTCCCCTATATCGCACCGTTTACCGGTGCAGGTTTCCTGCGCTTGCAAGAGTGGGACAACGTGCTCAACCTGCGCGCCTCCTACAACCAGGAAACCGAGGAGATGGTCAAGCAGTTGGTGGATGTTCTCGGTCTGTCGCGCATCGGCATCGTCTACCAGGACGATTCGTACGGTCAGGCGGGTTATCACGGCACCGTCACAGCCCTCGCCAAACGCAACAAGAAGCCGGTGGCAATCGGTGTGTATCCGCGCAACACCACTGCGGTCAAAACCGGCTTGGTCGACTTGCAACGGGGCAATCCCGAAGCCGTCATCATCATTGGAGCCTATGAACCGGTCGCGGACCTCATTGCCTGGGCGCGGCGTATCGGCATGGACGCGGTCTTCGTCAACATTTCCTTTGTTGGCAGCAACGCCTTGGCCCGAGAGTTGAATCGGGACGGTGAAGGCGTGTTCGTGACACAGGTAGTGCCCTTCCCCACCGACACTTCGTTGCCAATCACGGCCGCCTACCATCAGGCCCTGGCCGACTTCGCCCCGGAGATGGAACCCGGTTTCGTTTCCTTTGAAGGCTACCTGGCCGGGCGCATGACGGTTGAGGCCTTGCAGCGCTGCGGCATTGAAGTCACCAGGGAATGTTTCCTCTGGGCGTTCAAATTCGGCACCACGATGGACCTGGGCGGATTCAGCCTGGTCTTCGGACCTTGGGACAACCAAGGTTCCGATGCGGTCTTTCTGACAGTGATCGGACCCAACGGGCAATACCTTCCGGTTGACTCATTCCAAGTAGCGGATCCATGAACGCCCTGTTCCGCAGCCTGCGACGGCTCGGTACCCGGCTCTATCTGGGCCTCGGGGGCGCGGTCCTGCTCACGGTTGTGGCCAGCCTTGTCGGTTGGTTTTCCTTCCACCGGGTGGGCCTGCTTCAGGATGTCGTCAACAACGAAAGCATCCCGGACATGGGCGCGGCGGTGCGTGCTGCCCAACAGAGTGGTTCACTAGTCGCCCAGGCACCGCTCCTGACGGCGGCCACCGTCGACAACCTCCCGCAAATCAAGGCCGACATCGCCCGGGAACGGTCTGCCTTTGAGCAGCAACTTTCAGCCATCCGCGCCTCCGGCGACATTGGGGATGAAGACTACTTCGCCGCCATTCAGGCCAATGCCCAGACACTGATCGCCAACATTGGCATCATCGAGCAGGAAGTGGACGACCGGTTTCTGCTTCTGGAACGGGCCGATGTGGTCAAGGCCGACTTGGCCAGCCTCCAGGTCGGCCTCGAATCCGCCCTGGTGGAAGCCCTCGACAATCAACTGTTTTTTCTCCTAACCGGCTACCGCGCCCTGAACGCCCCGCCCGCATCGCGCGATTTGCATCTGAACGAGATTCAGATTACCCGGTACCGGCACCTGACCGACCTCCAGTCCAACGCGAGCTTGGCCATCCAGGACCTGGCCAACGCCTTCGCCGTCACCGAGGCGGCCAGACTGGAGCCGCTGCGGGAGCGCTCGGAAGCCACCCAGCGGCGCATAGACCGCAGCCTGCAGGCCCTTGGTCGGAGCGATCCGACCAGCCTGCAGGTGTCGCCCATGTTCGACAGACTGTTCGAGCTTGCCCTGGGCGAGGACACCGGCTTTGCCCTCGTAGCCGAAATCATTGGGAGCGACAACCGCCAGGCGGCCCTGCTGGAAACGAACCAGGAACTGGGTGTGACCCTCCTGTCGGCGGTGGAGGACCTGGTACTGGACAGGGGCAGCCAGGCCCGTGCGGCCAGCGCCATGTCGACCCTCGCCATTACCACCGGTCGCACGCTCCTGCTGGTGTTGATCGTCGTCAGCATCGTGGGCGCCCTGCTGATCGCCTGGCTGTTCGTAGGCCGACTCCTGCTGCGGCGACTGGCGATCCTGTCGCGGCGTATGCGCCGCATGGCCGACGGCGACCTGGAGGGCGAGGTGGACATCAGCGGGGCCGACGAGATTGCCGACATGGCCGCCGCCCTCGAGGTCTTTCGCCGCCACGCCCTGGAGGTTCAGCGGCTGAACCTAGTGGAGAAGCTGGCCGAGGAACTGCAGGGCAAGAACGACCAGCTGGAACAGGTGCTGGCCGAACTGGAAAAGGCGCAGGACCAGGTGATCACGCAGGAGAAGCTGGCGGCCCTGGGTGAACTGACCGCCGGCGTGGCCCACGAAATCCGCAATCCCCTGAACTTCGTCAAGAACTTTTCCGAGGTCTCCGAAGAGCTGCTGGACGAGATGCAGGAGGAACTCCAGGACCTGCTGACGGACGCGGAGGTCCCCGAAGAGGATGATCGTCCCGGCTACCTGAAGGAAATCAACGACGACCTGACCGACAACCTGAAGCGCATTCGGCAGCACGCGGACCGGGCCAACGGGATCGTGGAAAGCATGCTGCGCATGGGCCGCGACACCGGCGAGTGGGTCAAGATCGACATCAACAACATTGTGGACGAGCACACACGTCTGGCCTTCCACAGTGCGCGGGCCAAGGACCCCGACTTCCAACTCCACATGGAGATGGACCTCAACCCGGATCTGCCGGAAGTGGAGGTCGTCCCACAGAACCTGGGCCGCGTGTTCCTGAACATGGTCAGCAATGCCTGCCACGCGACCAATCTGCGCCGCGTGGAAGCACAGACGACCAACCAGATCTACATGCCGACGCTCAAGGTATCCACATGGCTGGAGGGAGACCGCGTCGCCATTCGGATGCACGACAACGGCACCGGCATGCCCGACGAGGTGAAGGAGAAGATTTTCAACCCCTTCTTCACCACAAAACCGACCAACGAGGGAACCGGCCTGGGCCTGGCCCTGTCCAGCGACATCGTGCGGGGCCACGGAGGCTCCATCGAGGTCGAGTCCGAGCCGGGCGAGTTCACGGAAATGACCGTGCGACTGCCCCTGGTCCAACCTGCCGGCACCGCCGCCGGCTGAGTCCCGCAGCACACCAACGGTACCGCCACCGCGTAGGCCACCGCGACGATGGCCGTCGCCACCAGGGCCATGGCCGGGCCGGAGGCCACATTCAGGCAGGAGGCGTACAGGACCACCACCGCCACCGATGCGCCAAACCCCGCACTCGGGATCATGGCATGCTCAAACGTGCGGGCCGCCAGCAGTGCGGCCGCAGCAGGGGTGATGAGCAGTGAGATGACCAAATTGATGCCCACGGCCTGCCATACCGGAAACAGGTAGTCCAGCCCGTACAGAACCACTGCCACCACCGCGGTCAGGAGCGCAGTCGCCACCACACCCACCTGCGAAGCGCCCAGCACCTGGCCCAGCAGGAGATCCTCCAAATTGAGGCGGGCGTGGCGCACCAAGGGCAGAAGCACCACACCCCAAGGCAAACAGGCCGGCGAAAAGGATGCCGATGGTTGTGTCGACACTGAGCTGGGCCGGTACTGCACGACCGGCCCCCAAATCACACCCCAAAGCCGTGAAACAGTGCCCTGCCGGCGAACTCCAACGCGAATTCAAGCCATTCCGCACTGCCGAGAGAATTAGTTGCCGCGAGTAATTCGACCAGCGCTGCAGGACTGGACCTGCCTGGGGACGGCATTTACGGAATTGCGTCCCCGTCAGTCAGCCGGTCTCCAGAACCTACGCCAACCTGTCAAGGTCCGGGGGAATCGAACCATGATGGCGGGCTGTCTGGTAGACGCTTCACGGACCGTGCGCGTGCCTCGCGGCAGTGCGACTTACGGGTCTCCACGTCCATTTCTTCGCCGGCGGACCTCGCCGGCCTGGGGAGCGCGTTCAGGCTTCGGGGCGGCTCCGTGTGCCCCGTGTACGCCTGGAGGTTGCGGGCGGCGTTCGCGTCCCGGTCGCACGCGAACCCGCACCGGTGGCAGCGGTAGGTCCGTTCCGAGAGCAGGAGCGACTGCTTCACAGCCCCGCACCGGCTGCACGTCTTCGATGACGGATACCAGCGGTCGACGCGCCGGAACTCCGTTCCGTACCAAAGGCACTTGTACTCCAGCTGCCGCACGAATTCGGACAGGCCGGCATCGCTGATCGCCCGGGCCAGCCTGCGGTTGTGCTTCATGCCGGCGACGTTGAGCGTTTCCACCTGCACCGTGCCGCCGCGTTTGGCTATCTGCGTGGTGGCCTTGTGATGGTGGTCGGCTCTCAGGTTGGCAATGTCGATGTGCAGTTGCCTGCGCTGGGCGTACTTGCGGTCTCGGCGGTGGCTGGGCTTGTGCCGGCCGTGCGTATGGAGGCTGCGGGCGATGGCCTTGTCCAGGCGGCGCAGCGACTGCAACTTGGAAGCCAAGGCCTGCGGATTGGCCACCTCTGTCGTTTCATCCCCATCCCACACCACGGCCAGCGTCTTGACGCCCATGTCGACGCCCACCGTGGGTCCGGGCCTGGGCGGGGCCGGCTCGTCGGCGGTGTGCACCTGGATGGACGCGAACCAGCGTTGGCCGGACTGGGACACCGTGACTTCACCGATGTCCCCTTCAAACCGCAGGGCCTCCCGCATCCGCACCCAGCCCACGACCGGCAACCGGATTTTCCGTCCCTCCACCGGGACCGTGTTGCGCCCGTTGGAGGCCGTGTAGGCCATTTTCCGGTGCTTCTTTCTGCGTTGCGGAAACCCGACTTTGCGGGGCTGTTCACCGCGCTTCCGGGCCTGGCAGTAGGCGCCCCATCCGTCCAACCCCTGGCCCATGTGGATGATCGCGTTCTTGGCCGCCGCCTGGGACAAGCATCGGCACCACGGGAACAGGGCAAACTTGACGGCGTTGAACCGTTTGCGCAGGTCCATGTCCGACAGCCATTCGCCGGACTGGCCGTCCCCCGTGAACCAAGAGGCCCGGAATTCGTCCCGCGCCCAGTTGGCCGCCACGCGCGCATAGCCGCAGTGCTGGGCCAGCCGCGACGCCTGTTGGGCGTTCGGGTCCAGGGCGATGCGGTGGGCGCGGATCACGCCGGTGCCTGCGCCGACTGCAGCGCATCGATCCACTGGCGCGCCTTGGGCGAGCGGCGGCCGTACAAACGGGCCGAGCACACGGTGATGATCTCGAGCACGTCCTGCGCCAGCTCCTCCTCGAAGGCTGGCGGTTCGCCCTTGTGCATGATCACAATCTCGATGCCTTGCCACTCGCACAGGGCAAACACCAGGTCGGCTCCGAAACGCAGCAGCCGGTCCTTGTGGGTTGGCACCAGACGTCTGATCCGGCGTTTCATGATCAGGTCCAGCAGTCGCTGCAGCCCGGCCTTGCGGCAGTGCATGCCGCTGCCCAGGTCCCGGATCGTCTCCGCCTGCCGCCAGCCCTTGGCCGCACAGTAGGCTTCCAAGGCCGCCTGCTGCCGGTCCAGGTCGGCCTTCCGGTCGCGTCCGGACACACGGGCATGGCAAAGGGTGGGGGCAGCCTCGTTGGCGCTGCCGAGCAGGTCCGCCACGGCGTAGTCGCGCGTGCCTCCGCGGGTCTTGCGGGCCGGCCGCAGTTCGCCGGTCTTTTCCCACTGGCGCAGAACCTCCGGGGGGGTCCCCGGCATCTCCGCGGCCTTGCCGATTTTGACAAGCCTGTTGCCCATGATTGGAATAAATTATCATAGGTTACAGTCCACTGCAACTACCCCTTTGAACGCTAGTGGGATCCAGCAGGTCGCGCAGGCCGTCACCGAGCAGGTTGAACCCCAGCACCGCGACGAAGATGGCCACCCCCGGCAATAGCAACAGGCGCGGCGCGGTCTGCAAAAAGGGGCGGGCATCGTTGAGCATGGCGCCCCACTCCGGCGTGGGCGGCTGCGCCCCAAGTCCCAGGAAGCTGAGACCGGCGATGCCCAGAATAATCCAGCCAACATCCAGGGAGGCTATAACGATGATTGGGCCGAGGATATTGGGCCCGATGTGCCGGAGGAAGATGCGCAGGTTGCCGGCCCCGACAGCCCGCGCCGCCGTTACATACTCCATATTTCGCGTCCCCAGGGTAATCCCGCGAATGATGCGGGCGTGGCCCACCCACCACACGGCGCCGGCGGCCAGCAGAACGTTGAACAGACCGGGGCCCAAAGCTCCCGCCACGGCCAGCGCCAGGATCAGCGAGGGAAAGGCCAGCAGCAGGTCCACGACACCCATCAACGCCGTGTCGATCCAGCCGCCGTTGTAACCGGAAACTATGCCCACCGCCAGCGCGATGGTCATGCTTAGAACCAGCGTGGCGGCGGCGGCCAGCAGGGTCATGCGGGCACCGTGGACGAGGCGGCTGAAGGTGTCTCGGCCCAGATGGTCGGTGCCCAGAGGGTTTTCCACGGACGGCGATTGCAGTCTATGAGACAGGCTGATTTGCGTTGGGTCATCCAAGGGAAGCCAGGGCGCCACCAGTCCCGCCAGCAGCAGGGTCACCACCAAGAGCAGTCCCAAGGCGGTCCCCGGCTCCCGCAGCAGCCCGGCCCACTGCCCGCGCCGCCGGGAGCCGCCGTGGATGAAGGTCAAGGGGAGGCGTACCATGGCCTTTGCGGTATCGCCCGTCATTGGCTGCTACATCTCGCCTTGACTGAAGCGCAAGCTCGGATTGGCGATGCGCAGGGCAATATCAGCTGCCAGATTGACCAGCAGCACCACCACGACAATGTAAGTTACGAACCCCTGTACCACGGGGTAGTCCCGGGTCAGCGCCGCGCCCACAATCAACTGCCCCAAACCCGGCCAAGAGAAGATGGTCTCCACTATGACGGCGCCGCTCAGCAGGTAGCCCAGGTTCACCCCGGTGGCTCCGATGACCGGCAGCAGTGCGTTGCGCAAGGCGTGTCCGTGGACGACGGTCTGTTCGGACAGTCCCTTGGCCCGCGCCGTGCGGATGTAGTCCTGCCCCAGTGTCTCCAACATGCTGGCGCGTATCAGCCGCATCAGTTGAGCCATGGGTGCGAGGGAAAGGGCGATGGCCGGAAGTACGACTTGGGCTGCTGAGCCGTAGCCCAAGGCCGGCAGCCAGGACAATTTCACCGCAAACAGGATGATCAGTCCGAAGGCCAAGGCGTAGGACGGCGCCGCGGCGCCCACCAGCGCCACCAAGCGCGCGATGGCATCCACGGCGCTGCCCCGTCGCTGTGCGGACAGGATGCCCATGGGCACGGCTACCAGCAACGCCAAGCCCAAAGCAGCCGCCGTGAGCAGGGCCGTCGGGACGGTGCGGCGGGCCAACTGAGCGGCCACGGGCCGCTCGGTCACGTAGGAGAGGCCCATGTCGCCCACCAACACCCGGGACATCCAGCGAGCATATTGCACCGGCAGGGGAGCGTCCAAGCCCAGCTCGGCGCGCATCGCTGCCACTGCGGCCGGGCTGGGTGTCTCGATGGGGTTGCGCTGGTGCAGGACCATCTCGGCAGGATCGCCCGGTGCCAGATTCAGCAGGGCGAAGCTGGCGGCCGAGATGCCCAGGAGCATCAGCGGCAGCGTGACCAACCTTCGGAGCAGGTATGCTCCCATGCCGGAGAGCCTATATCCGTACCCGTTGGCTCACTCGCTCAGTCCGACGCGGTGGTTGAAGAAATAGTGGGACGTTGGGTGGGCCTCGAAATCGGTGACCCGGTCACTGATGCCGTACACATGATTTACATGCGCCACCGGTAAAAATGCGGCTTCTGCAGTGACCACCGCCAAGGCTTCGCAGGCTATCGCCTTTCGCTCCTCCAGGTCGGTCACGGAGACGGAGGGGGCGATTATGTCCACCAGGCGGGACGCATCGTATTTCCCATAGTTGTTGGTCCCACTACCGCTAGCATCGCCCTTCAACCCGGCGAACTTGCTGAGATTGAACACCGGGTCTCCCCCGCCTTGCACGACAGTGTTGTACCAGCCGAAGAGGTCCCATGCGGGTTCCTTGACCACCGACCATTCTGTTATGAGCACCTCGGCATCGATGCCCACCTCGGCCAACATTGCCTGGGCGGCTTCGGCCATGATAGGCAGCTGGAACCGCTCGGGATAACCGCCGATAATAATTTCCAGCGGCTGACCTGCCTTGTCCAGGATACCGTCGTCGTCGCTGTCGCTGTAGCCGGCCTGGGCCAGCAAATTACGGGCTTCGTCAGGATCGTAGCCCAGCGCGCTCACGCCGGGGCAGGACGTCAGGACTTCCGGGAGCAGCAGTTCAGCGAAAGACCCGGATCCGGGAGGGGTGACCAGACCGGCGATGCTCTCCCGGTCAATGGCGTGGGCCACCGCCCGGCGCACCAGCGGGTCGGCCAGCGTACCGCGCTCGAAATTGACCCACCACAAGACCAGGGAGGTGCCGATGCCGGAGGTCTGAGTATGTGTGCCGGAGTGGGCGTTGATCGCCCGGGCACCATCCGGTGATACGTTGACGGCAACGTCGATGTCCCCGGCCTGCAGGGCCAACTCCCGGCTGTTGGTGTCGGGAATGGCGACGTGATCGATGCCGGCTAGCGGAGGGGTACCATCCCAGTAGTCGTCATTTGCCACACTGTAAAGGTATTCCTTCTGGACGTACGAGGTGGGAATGTACGGTCCCGTCAAGGCGCGGGCAGCAATGAAATTGCCTTGGCCAGCGGCATCCGCCGCCGGCGCGTCGGTGATGGCGAGGGCCGGCAAGATCAACAGGCCCGGCAGGGTGGGCTGTGGTACCGTCGTTTTGATGGTGATGGTTTGCCCGTCCTCGACCGTTATGGTGTCAACGGACAATGTATCGGCCGCTGCCGGCGACAATCGGATAGCCCTCTCCAGGGATGCCTTCACCGCTTGCGCATCCATCACGTTCCCGTTGTGGAACTTGACGCCCTCCCGGATTCCTATCCTCCAGGTCAAGGGGTCAACCTGAGTGGCTTCCGTTGCCAGCCACGGTTCGGGACTCAGGGTGGTTCCCGAGAGTCGGAACAAGGTCTCCGACATTCCCGATTGGGTGGAGACGTAGCCGCCCTCCACCGGGTCCAAGGGGCTGTCGAGCCAGATGACGCCCGCCTTCAAGATGGGGCGTTCCCGCTCATCGAGCGCGGCCGTCGATGCCTGATCGCTCTCGGCGGTCGAGGCCGTTGGCATGGCACAGGCCGCCAGGGCACTGCCGATCACCATCAGGAGAACGGGAACAAGCCGGAAGATCGAACGCGGTACAGTCATGGTGATGCTCCTGGGGCAACACTTGTTTCGGTTATATTAATATACCACCGCAGCTGGATGGATGCCTGCCATGAACCGATGTGGGGTAGGGCAATCGCACTCTGATTTGACAGCACCTTGAGCAGGTACCCGTCGTTCCAGCCGGCCTGCTGCGCCGGGAGACCACCGCCAAGAGTGGCATCGCCGCCAGGTGCAGGAGGTTGAGGACCAACCGACGCAGAATCGACATGTTGTGGACGGCGTGGCCGGTGCGGATGCGGCTTTTGTCCTCTCGAAAGGCCATGTCCAGGACCCAGTGCAGACGGTTCTCAACACCCCAGTGGCTGCGCGCGGCTGCAGCAAGGCCGCGCATCCGCCGGCAGACTGGAGATGTAGTAGCGGGTTTCCGAGACGACCTGTTCACCCTGTCGCCATTGGCCCTCGATCAGGACCAGGCTGTGCAGGTCGGGTCAGGCCTCATCGGAGTCCACATACCGCTGGTATTCCGGTGTCTCCAGCGCCCAGCAGCGGCGCGTCTCAATGCGGCTGTGGCTCTTGTTCACGGTCTTGTGGCGGTCGTGGTCACAACCCTCGAAACTCTCAACCAGTTCGACGGCGAAGGTCTCGGCCACGGCCTCGTGCAACTGCGACTGGGTTGCTCTGGAGCGACAGCACATAGTCGGTACCACAGATGACGGCCAGGTCGCCATCCGGAGGATATTCTCCAAGCCATATAGCCGGCTTGGGACCAACGGGGATCGTCGACTTCGGTAAACAGGGAAACCGGGGGAGGGCGGAGGCGGTGTCAGCCCTGGGGGAGCCGCCGGAATGGGATGCAGCACCCCATCCCACCCAGAGCCGGCACCACCCAATTCAATAATGTGAGTACCTCCACGTCGATTCTTGGCAGGAAGTCAACCAGCCGTATGCTGTGCTATATTAATATACCCAAGTTGAGTGTTGCCCTAGGAGCATCGCCATGACTGTACCGCGTTCGATCTTCCGGCTTCTGCCCATTCTTCTGATTGTGATCGGCAGTGCCCTGGCGGCCTGTGTCGTACCACCGGAGGTTCCTGCCACCGGTGACGGTCCAGCAGCGGAGAGTCAACCCTTGCGGATTGTGACCAGCGGCAGCATCGTTGCCGACTGGGTCCACCAGATTGGTGGGGACCACGTGGAAGTGTCGGCACTTGTGCCCCCCGGGGGTGATATGCACATGTTCCAGCCCGGGCCCCAGGATGTCGCGCGGGTGGCCGACGCCGATATGGTGGTCATGATTGGCATGGGACTGGAGACCGGTTGGCTTGATCAATTGTTCGAGCAGGCGCGGGCCGACCAGGCGGTTGTGATTAGCTTGGAAGAGTTCATCGATCCCCTGCCCTACCTGCCGATGGGAGGTGCCGAGGATGCCCATGGCGACGAGGAAGAGCACGGCCACGATGAGGATGCCCATGGCGACGAGGAAGGGCACGGCCACGACGAAGATGCCCATGACGACGAGGAAGAGCACGGCCACGACGAAGATGCCCACGGGCACGACGAGGATGCGGACGCGGACCATGAGGATGCCCACGGCCACGAAGAAGACGACCACGACGAGGACGCACATGGCCACGATGCCGACGAGGACCACGAGGACGGGCACGAAGAGGCGATGGAGGACGCACATGGCCACGACCACCACGAACATGGCTCGGATGATCCGCACTTCTGGTTCGATCCGCCGCGGGTTCGCGCAGTTGTGACCAGTCTGGCGCAGGCCATGGGCGCTGCGGATCCCGAGCATGCAGAGATCTACGCCGAGCGAGCTCACCGCTACGATCACGAGCTCGAAGAGTTGCACAGCTGGATTATCGAGCAGGTGTCGGTGCTGTCGGCGGAACAAAGGGTGCTGGTGACCTCGCACGACAGCTTCCAGTACTTTGCCCACCTCTATGACTTTGAGATAGTGGGAACTATCATCCCGAGTCTGGGTACCAGTGCGGAAATCGAGGCGCAGGCCCTCGCCCGCCTGGTGGATACCATCAAGGACCATGGCGTCAACGCCATCTTTACCGAAGCCTTGACCGATAAACTGGCCGCCAACTTGGCACAGGAGACCGGGGTTGGCGTTGTAGTACGGCTGTACACGGGTTCGCTGGGAGTATCGGGCAGCGGAGCCGAGACCTATATCGACATGATGCGGCACAATGTCGAAACGATGGTCCAAGCCTTGTCAACCCAGTAACGGAGTAGGTACGCACACCATTCCCTCGGCCATCCGCGACACCTGGATGGCCGAGGCCTTGTCAACCCCGTGACGGAGTGTCGATAAGCACCGTGTTTCCTGCCACTTCCTGTAAGTCATGAAGACAGCCAAGGTCACGCGCATCCTGCACAGCCAGGGGTTGCACAAGGCCAAGTTCGATCGGTTGACGCGGATCGCCGCGCTGTGCGGGCGCGTCCGTGCCGACGCCTGGCAACGCTGCAGCGGCCTGTCCACGGCACAACAGTCGGCCCATGAGATCCGCAACGCCTGGATGGCCGAGGGCTACGACTGGCACGGATTGCCGGCGCGCTTGGGCAAGGCCACCCTGGCAGACGCCTTGGGTGACATCCAAGCCGGCCGGGAAGCCGCCAAGGTGCCAGTCAAGAAGGCCATTCGGCACAGGACCCGCGGCAACCCCGCAGAGCGGCAGCGCCTGTACTCGTTGCTGAAGCGCAACCGCTGGGACGAGGATTCCTTCCTGCACCGCCAGATGCGCAGGAAGTGGCAGGGCGGCACCTCACGCGTGACCAACCAGATCGTAGCCGATGCGGGTTCCTACACCGCCAAGGTCTGGCACGGTCGGGCCTGGGTCCATCTGCAGGGCCTGGAACGCGGCCGGTGCATCGCCATCCCGCTCCGGGGCACGCATCTGCCCACCGGAACTCTGCGGATCATCCTGCAGGACGACGGCCAGCTGGCGATCCACTACGCCATCGACGAAGACACCGCCTGCAGCACGAAGCCCTGTGGCCAGGGCGAGCTCGGCGTCGACAAGGGCTACACCGAAGCCTACGCCGACAGCGAAGGCGAACGGCACGGCGAGGGCCTGGGCGACCGGCTGGCCGCGGAGAGCGATGCCCGCAAGGTCAAGGGCCAACGACGCGACCAGCTGCGTGCGGTCGAGCAGAAGCACCGCGAGGCCGGCCGCATCAAGAAAGCCGACAACATCCTCCGCAACAACCTCGGCAACCGGAAGTGGGACCGCCGGCAGCAGAAGCACACGGCGCAGACGCGTGACTTCCTCTGCCACGCCGCCCACCGCGTCGTCGACCGCGCCGGCACCATCGCCTGCGAGGATCTGACGGCCCCCCTGTCGTCGTCCAGGTACCGCCACCGCGACACCAACCGCCGGCTGAGCGGCTGGGTCAAGGGCCTCATGGCCGACACCCTCACTTCGATATCTCGGCGCCGAGGTTCGGCGCTGGTGTTGGTGAACCCCGCCTACACGTCGCAAATCGACTCCCGCACCGGCCTGTTGCAGGGCACGCGGCGCGGGGACCGGTTTTACGGCCTGGACGGAGTCGTGCTGGATGCGGACACCAACGCCGCCCGCAACATCCTGCAGCGCCTGTACGACGACGGGATTGCGTTGTACACGCCCTACCGGGAGGTCAAGCGCCTGCTGTTGGATCGAAGCGGGACACCGGATGGGACTGCTCATCCCGGACTCGAGCCTGCCAGGCAGCCGGCGCTGCCCTGACCGGCCGAGAGCGAATTGCCTGCCCTTGTTTGTCAAGAACTTACAAGAATTAAGGAACAGTAGTGGCGAATACCATGGCTTCCGTACCCATTGCAGTTCGCGACCTGACTGTGGCCTTTGGGGACACAAACGCCCTCGAGCGCGTGTCGTTCCAGATCGACTCCGGTCAGATGGTGGGGGTTCTGGGTCCCAACGGGGCGGGCAAGAGCACGCTGTTTGAAGTCTTGGCTGGCTTGCAGCCGTTCGCCTGCGGCGAAGTGCTGATTCACGGCCAGCCGGCCACCGGGGGGAACCCGGGAGCCTTGGCCTATGTGCCCCAAAAGGAACGAATCAACTGGCGTGTGCCCCTGAGCGTCATGCAGGTGGTCATGCAGGGCCGCATCCGCGGGCATCGATGGTTGCGACGGCTCCGTCCCGCGGACATCGAAATCGCGGAACAGGCCCTGCGGCAGGCGGGACTGTTGTCACACAGGGGGGAACCGATGGTATCGCTTTCCCGGGGCCAGCAGCAACGGGTGTTTCTGGCGCGGTCGTTGGCGCAAGGTGCCGACATTCTGCTGCTGGACGAAACCTTCAGCGGAGTGGATATCCGCTCCAAGGAGTCCCTGATGGAAATCCTGCATGCACTGCGCGATCAGGGACGCACCATTCTGCTGGCCTCGCATGCCGTGGACCAGGTAGAGAAAAATTGCGACTGCTGCCTGTGCCTGAACCGAGGAGTAGTCGGATTTGGCCGCACCCGGGACCTCGTAGCATCCGGGGTTATCCGGAATTTGGTGGGCGCCGTCTGACGGGCAACGCGCCTGGCCCACGGACCAACAACCCAGCCGATGGAGATTCTGCACAGCTGGCTGATCGCGCCCTTTACCTACGAGTTCATGGTGCGGGCGTTGGCGGTTTCAGTCCTGGTGGGAGTCATGTGTCCTCTTCTGGGCACCCATGTGGTCACCCGGGAGCTCGGATTCATGAGCGACGCCTTGGCCCACTCTATCATGCCTGGCGTGGTCGCGGCGGTGTTGGCTGGCTTGCACCCCCTGTGGGGTGCCGTGCCCTCCGCCATCGTCGTCGCACTGTTGCTGGGTTGGTTGGTGCACAGTACAGGCCTCAGTGCCGATACCACCATCGGCATCCTTTTCGCCGGTCTGTTTGCCTTGGGCGTGGCACTCCTGCCCTTGGTGCGCCACATCAACCTCAATTTGGAGGATCTCCTGCTGGGCCAGGTGCTGGGTGCTTCGCCGGTGGATGTGGTGGTGACTGCGATCCTGACCGCGGTGGTGGCGGCGGTTCTGTACGGGCTGCACAGCCGGTTGCTGTTCGTCAACTTTGATCCGCTGGGTGCCAGGGTGGCGGGACTGTCCGCCACTCGGCTGGACTACCTGTTTCTGGTATTGCTGGCCATAGCCACGGTCACGGCCCTGCAGGCCGTAGGCATCATTCTGGTCATCTCACTGCTCATCACCCCTGCTGCGGCCGCACTGCTGGTGGCCCGCACGTTTGAGCATGCCATGTTCCTGAGTGCGGGGTTTGGCGTATCGACGGCGGTGGTAGGCCTGTATGCCTCCTACCACCTGAATGTGGCCTCCGGTCCGGCCATGGCCCTGGTGGCGACAGCCATCTTTGCGGTGACCTACGCGGTGGCGGCCGCACGGCGATAGGAACCATCTGCGCGATGGCAGTACCGTTGGCGTACTACGGGATCTTAGCGGGCCACGGTTCCGGCGGGTTGGACCAGGAGCTGGTCGACGTGCACTTCCCCAAGGTCGCAAAGATTGTCCCGGCATGTGACAACCTCAACTGCATGATCATATTGAATTGGCATGATAAGAAGGACAAAGATGTTGAATTTACCGGTTGATTGGGCAACGTTATGGTTAGGGGGCTTCTGCCCGGTGGAGGCGCTCGGTGGTTTGCCGGTGCGTGGCGCAGATTATGCCGCGCATCCACAGCTGGATGATCTTCTGACCCTACCTGCCAACGCAGCATTACACACCGAGGCGACGCTTGAAACGGCAGAAGCGGCATGGTCGGAACGCTTGGGCGGCGCGGGGGTTGTGCTGGTGCGCGATGCCTACCGCGCTCGCCGCTTACTGCATCAGGCGGCGGGGATTCAGCCAGGCGAATGGGTCGGTGTCCCAGCGAATGCCAGCCATGAACTGACCGAGTCGGTCAAGCATCACAAGGCGTTGCCGCGCTTTCTGGACTTTGACGCTCATCTACGGCTTGCACCGTCCAGTACGCGCTTCACCTGGACACAGGTGGTGCGCGGGTTGTGGCAACCACAGAACGCTACATGGCTCGACTGCGCCGACACCCTGCCTACGCCCGGCGCGGCAGAGCGCCCGGCGGTGACGCTGTACGGCTTACATCTGCCCGATGCTGATGACCGCCCCGGTGCGCTGTTGGCACTCAGGGACGAGGCCCTCTATGCAGAGGTGAGGGCATTGCGTCAGCCGTCTGACGGCCCGAACACAACGCAGGCATTGGCCCAGTGTGAACGTCTGCCAGAACTGGCAGAGCGCCAAAGCGAGAATCTGGCGGAGGTGCGGCGAGGTCTGTGTGAAGCTGCCGGGCTGGAGACACACGAGCCGAACCAACTGGCGCTGGCGACCGGGGTCGCGGTACAGATCCCGCGAGAGAGCGATGTCGCCACGTTTTACGCCTATGTTGAGCAGGAAAACACGCCCGTGCGCTCGCTGCCACAGATTCAGCCATTGCATTATGCCGCGCTGCGTTCTGACGGCGCGCCTGAGCATCGGGAAACGGCGGCGAACCTCGCCCGTTGGTTGTGCGTCCCGGTGGGGCCGGATTACACCTTTGAGGAAATCAAACACGGTGTGCTGGGCATCGTCAAATCGGCGGAATATCTCGGTGTGCGCTGGCGCGTCAATCCAGCCCATGCCGCCGAGTACGCGGCCTTGATGGATCGCACCTATGGCACGGGACATGATGCCTACCGCCCATTGTTTGCGCTGGATGAAGCCATCGCAGCGGGAGGCTGACCCGCCATGCCGTTGATCGCCATCACCGGGATGCCGCATCAACCCAAGACCGCGCGGACGCTCATTGACGCATTATTCACCCAAGACAACTATTGAATAAAGGAGACAGGAACATGATGAACACACTTGAAAACCGAGTGGCAGTGACCGTTTTGACTGGCTTTCTAGGAGCTGGCAAAACCACGCTACTCAACCGCATCCTGACCGAAAATCACGGCAAGAGAATCGCGGTGATCGAAAATGAGTTCGGCGAGATCGGCATTGACAACGATCTGGTCATCGACGCGGAAGAAGAAATCTTCGAGATGAACAACGGATGCATATGCTGCACCGTTCGGGGCGATTTGATTCGCATTCTCGGTCATCTGATGAAGCGTCGCGACAAATTCGATTACATCGTGATCGAAACCACCGGCATGGCGGATCCCGGTCCCGTTGCGCAAACCTTTTACGTGGATGATGACATGCAGCAAAAGTTGCTGCTGGATGCGATTGTCACGGTGGTGGATGCCAAACACATCTGGGAACACATCGACGACAGCGATGAAGCAAAGGAACAGGTTGCCTTTGCCGACGTGATCCTGCTCAACAAGGTTGATCTGGTTGCTCCGGAAGACCTCGACAGGCTCGAAGCCCGCATCAAAAGCATGAACAGCATGGCGAAAATCTGCCGCACCCGCGACGCGGTGGTCGAGATGGATCAGATTCTCAATGTGGGCGGCTTCAACCTCGACCGGGCGCTGGAAATCGACCCGAAGTTCATGGAGCCGGAATACCCGTTTGAATGGTCGGGCATCTATGAACTGAACCCCGGGACTTACGAATGGGTGATGAGCGAAGGCCCTGATCCGGCCATGGGGTCCGCCCTGCTCCCGCTGGCCAATGTTGGAGAGTCGGCGAAGGAAGAGACGTTGATGGACGCCGTGCTGACTTTCTCCGACGATGAGCAGGCAGTCCAGGCAGGCGAAGCGCTACACCTCGGCAAGGGCCAGCACAACCAGCTTGTGCTGAACCAAAACGGCGAGACCGTCTTCAATTTCGCGATCGAACAGCCGGGCCATTACATGCTGTTCACCGAACACCACCCTGATGAATTCGACGCGCACCTGTGCGGCACGGACGCCGTGCTTGCCCCGCTCGAAACCCGCGAGTACAAGCCCGATCATGAACACGACGAAGAAGTATCTTCGGTTGGCATCGCCCTGCCCGGTGATTTTGACTTGGAGAAGCTCAATGGTTGGCTAAGTCGACTGTTGCGCGTGCAGGGACAGGACATCTTCCGCATGAAAGGCGTGTTGAGCGTGCGCGGCTGGGATGAGCGCTTCGTATTTCAGGGGGTGCACATGCTCTTCGATGGCCGCCCGGATCGTGCGTGGGGGAATGAACCACGTCATAACAAGATGATTTTCATCGGACGCAGCTTGGATCGGGCTGCATTGGAAGAAGGCTTCCGCGCATGCCTCGTGTAACGAAGAAGCGCAAAAACAAGCGCAAACCGCCACAGCCATCGCGCCAGGCGATATGGCGTGCCGACATTGACGATCATCCGATTGGGTTGGCATGGTCGCCGGATGGCAAAAGGTTGGCTGTGGCGGGGGTGTCCGGACCCATCACGTTGTTCAATGGTGCAGACGGCGCGGTACAGCACCGGCTACCCGGCCATCCCCTCGGCACGATGGCGATTTCGTGGCACAAAGACAGTCGTCTCCTCGCCAGCGTCGGGCAGGACGGCAAGGTCCGGCTGTGGGATGCCGGGACAGGAACGCAGACCGCTGAAATGGCTGGCGGCGCAAGCTGGGTGGAGCGTGTCGCTTTCAGCCCTGCGGGCGATTGGCTGGTGTCAGCCGCCGGGCGCAAACTGCGCATGTGGGACACCACCGGGGCATTGAACTACGAATATCCCGATGCGAACAGCACCATTACCGACATCAAGTGGCGCAGAGATGGCAAACAGTTCGCCATCTCTGCCTACAATGGAGTCGTGCTGTACGACCCCCAAAAAGCGGAACCGCGCCACCGTTTCGAATGGCAGGGATCGACGCTCACGCTGGAATGGAGTCCCGATGGAAAGTTCATCGCCACTGGCGACCAGGACTCGACGGTGCATTTTTGGATCACCGATACCGGGAAGGATCTGCAGATGTGGGGCTACCAAACGAAGGTGCTGGAACTGGCATGGAGCTTCAATAGTCGCTACCTGGCGACCGGCGGCGGGTCTCAAGCGGTGATCTGGGACTGTTCCGGCAAGGGACCGGCCAACACTCAACCGATCACGCTGGAAGGGCATCGGCACCTCATCAAGCACCTGAAGTTTCAACGCCGGGGCATGCTGCTGGCTTCCGGTGGCAACGATGGTCTGCTGGCAATCTGGAAAGTCGAGAAGAAACCCGTCTTGCTGGCGGATGCTGTGTTCAAAACCCCCATTGCCGGCTTGGCCTGGTCACCGGATGATCGCTGTATCGCGGTGTCAGATGAGAGCGGCATCCTGTCGATAATGGCAGTGTAGCGATGATGAGAAACGTGTTGTCTCGATGATGATGGCGGGCGCGGCAATAGGGACCGCGTCCGTCGTGACCGGCCTTTACATCTCACTACCACTTCAATTTGGGGCTTATATCACTGAGTTGACAGCGTCAACCACCGATCCGGTTCGCGGGTCATCGGGTCCCCTGGGGAGAACGCTCCTCGCCGCGCAGAAGCCCCTTGCCCGCGGGCCCTTGGCGGACACGTGCGGAAGCCCCGCGCGCGTCAGGATGTACCGGGATCTGTGGGCATGGACCTGCGACGATGCCGATCGGATGTGGTCCTGGAGGCCAAAGACGGAGCTGGACGCGGCGGCCTGCTTCCCGGAACGGATGCGCTGGGTACCGGTGTTGTGGACTCCGGGACGGAGGCCGGCTGTATGCTATATTGGAACGAGCCGAATGTTGCCCTGAAAGCATCACTATGACTATACCGTGTCCGATCTTCCGGCTTCGTCCCGCCTATCGGTTGATTTTGGCATTGATTGCCTCTTTTTCTGCAACTGTTGCTGTTCACACCGAACAGGTGTTCAGTTCTAATTCTGCACCCATACCCGCCATGTGGCTCGGATCCATGACACAGGTTCTCGGCATCCGCGCCTGGAGCCTCTTCCACATCTGGATGGCTGGATGGATGTTTGCAGGACTTTGGCTGGTCCTGCAAGTGGCTTGCCTGGTGTGGTTCCTGTAGATGGGGTGATCGAGTGGCCAACCATCCTCCTTGCACAGGTCCCGAATGTAACCGCGGGGGGCGGTTGCGGGACCCACGCAACCGTGATCCGGTCTGTATGGGCCACTACCAGCAGGCCCTCCGCCATCCCGACCGACCGCTGCGGGAGCTACGCCGCAAGCGGCCGCGCAGCACTGCATTTGTCTGTCCCAGTTGCGACCGGCAGAAGAACCATTACGCCAAAGACCTGTGCAAGGCCTGCTACGAATGGATCCGGGAACATGGCAAAGGCCGGCTCCGACGTTTGCGATCAAGAGCGGATTGAGATCGCACACGGAAGGGCTCTCGGGCCAAGCTGCTGAAAAACAGGGGCGATTGGAATAGGTTTCCCTTGGCAACTGGGGAACCCCTGATACGCGGTCGCCCCACCCCCCAACACAGCCTGCTGGTCATCGTGGATCTGGAGGAGCGGGTGCCCCGGAGCCATCCGTTGCGGCGGAGCAAGGCCATGGCCGATGTGGTCCTGGAACGGTTGTCACCGGAGTTCGACCACATGTACGCCTCGGCAGGCCGGGCCCTGTTCGACGAGGTTGTGTGGGCAGCCGGCCAAGAGGAGTAGCGGTCGGACGAGCGCTCGGCGTTAACGAGACCCTGATCGAGGCCGCCGCCTTTTGAGGCAATCAGGATTGGCCTGCTGCCAGCACCTGGCCGGTACGTGAACCCACATACGCGCCGTTGTTCACAGCCAAGGCACCATTCACAAACACATGGGAAACCCCCGTGGCGAACTGGTGCGGATCCTCGAAAGTGGCACGATCAGCGACTGTCTCCGGATCGAACACCGCAATGTCCGCCTTGTATCCGGGCTGAAGCCGTCCCCGCTCCCGGAGAAGCAGACGATCGGCCACCTGCCCGCTCATTTTGTAAACGGCCTCCTCCAGCGTGAGGATCGATTTCTCACGCACATACCGTCCCAATACCCTGGCATGGGCTCCATAGGATCGGGGATGCGGGCGACCGGTGCCAACCCGGGTTCCAGGGGTCAGGGCCAAGCCATCGGAACCCATCATGCCCAGGGGATGGGTAAGGAAGGCGCGCATGTCTTCTTCCGTGCGGTAGAAGAAAATGATGGTCAGACGGGCATCGTCAAGATCCATCAGGGTCAGGGCGGCATCCACCGGTTCCAGATTCATCTCATGGGCAGCCTCCTGAATGGTCAACCCTTCGTAGGGTTTGGCCGCCTCCGTGTGGGTTGTGCTGACCAGCAGCCGATCCCAGAGCCAGGGCCAACCGCGAAACAGGCCCTCCGCCAGCATGTCTTCCCGGATTTGCCGACGCGTTGCCGGTGTCCGAATACGGGAAAGCAGGGCCGCCGGGCCGCCCGACTGGGCCCATGTGGGCATGCACTGGCTGAAACCGCTGCTGCTGGCGTCATAGGGATACACATCGAAAGTTACGTCATGGCCGGACTTGACGGCACTCTCGCACACCTCAATCACGGTATCCGCCTCGCCCCAATGTCGGGGATCGTTGACGGCCATATGGGCCACCTGGACCGGTACCCCCGTGGCCAACCCAATATCCACAGCTTCCTGGACACCTGTAATGTGGTAACCGGACCAACAACGAATGTGGCTGGTGTAAATGCGTCCGGGCCACCGGGCCATGGCCTCGGTCAGGGCGACAATCTCGGCCGTGTCGCCATAAGCGCTGGGAGGCAGTGTCAGTCCGGTTGAGAAACCGAAGGCTCCTTGGGCCATGGCCTGATCCACCTGGTAATTCATCGCCCGAATTTCGTCTGCCGTGGCCGGACGATCCTCGAATCCCACAACCATGCCCCGTACGGCACTATGGCCCACCAGAGGAGCGATGTTGATAGCCAGACCAATCTCCGCAGCTGCCTGCCGGTACCCCTCCAGGTCCTGCCATGTCCACGGAACGGCATCGCCGAAGACACTGCTGAGTGTTTCACGCAGCGTGTCCGTTCTTTCGGGCAAGATGGGGAATGGGCTGTAACCGCAGTTTCCGGTTACTTCCGTGGTGACTCCCTGCAGGATCTTGCTGAGGCCATGGGGCTCCGCCAATAGGGTCAGATCCGAATGGGTATGGATGTCAATGAAACCGGGAGCCACCACCTGGCCGGTTGCATCGACAACCCGGTCGGCGGTCGCGTCACCCAGATCCCCGATGTCGGCAATGACCTCATTCCTGATGCCCAGGTTGGCCTGGCGTGCCCCGGCACCGGTACCGTCCACCAGCATTCCATTACAGATCAGTGTGTCGAACATCATTCGAGTCTCCTCTGACTGGCTCCCAACAGGAGTGTATGAGAAACCAGAACTCAGGACAGATACGCGGCCATACCCATTAGCCACACTCAACCGGTCGGCCCTCTGCCATCGGGACCGCCTTCCCAGACATTACCAGCGTCCGAAGGATTGGGACCAGACTGAAGTAAGAACGGCATCCAACCGGTGTCCGTGTCCGAGCCAGGCAGGATTCCAGGCCCCAACACTACAATTCCTTCAGCGATTGTCGAGCAGCCGTTTCGAGGGTCTGCGCGGCAAGGAACGATTCACTGGATTCCATCAGTTCACCAGTCAGCAGCATGTCCAAAGCAAGTAGACGCAAACGACGCAAGCGCAAGCAACGGAGACAGTCATTCCGACAAGAACAGCAGGTTACCCCGCCGCTTCCGGACATGGTGCCAGCCAAAATTGCTGTGGACGAATCCGCTTGGGCGCAGTCAGACGGAGATGTGGGCAGCTACATCCAAACCGAAACGCAGAGCACGCTGGACGCCTACCACAGCAAACCTGACCTGATTGAACGAGATGCCAATATTGAGCACAGCGTCGTCCGCGGCGGCTACGCCCACCGGCAGTTGTGCGAGTTGATCCAGAATAGTGCCGACTCCCTGATCGACAGCCGCGGCGGCCGCATCAGCCTGAAGTTGACCGACACCCACTTGTACTGTGCCGACGACGGGCAGGCGATAGGGCCGAAAGGCGTACGCGCGTTGTTGTTGTCCCATCTGTCACCCAAGCACAACACGGACGAGATTGGCCGTTTTGGACTGGGTTTCAAATCCGTATTGGGCCTGACTGAAGCACCGGAGTTTATTAGCCGTTCGGGTTCGTTCAGATTCGACCGGGCCGAGGCAGAGAACCGGATTCGGTCGGTGGTTCCGAGTACCGGACCGTGCCCGACGCTGACACTTGCGTTCCCCATAGACCCCTTGCATGAAATGGAACGGGATGCCGACCTGCGCGCGTACATGGGCTGGGCAACCAACATCGTGCGGTTGTCCCTGCTCCCCGGTGCTTTTGAGGATTTGGCGGAGCAGTGCGAGACCTTTCGGGCGGAGTTCCTGTTGCTTGCAAAACATGTGTCGCACATCACCATTCAGATGGGTGCGGACGAACGTCTGATCCATGTCCGGAGGGAGGCCGGAGTGCACACCCTGTTCGATGGCACAGAACAATCTCGGTGGAAGGTGTACAACACGGTACATGAGCTGTCGGACGAAGCTCAAGCCGACCGCCGCAACCTGGACGCTGGCGGGAATGTCTCGATTGATTGGGCGGTTCCGATTGACCGCAAGATGCACGGCGAGTTCTGGGCCTTCTTTCCGACCCAGACCGCCAGCCTGCTCGACGGCATCCTGAATGCTCCCTGGAAAACCAACGAGGATCGCCAGTACCTCCTGAAGGGCGCGTATAACGATGAATTGATCGGAGCGGCCGCCGAACTTGCTGCCACTTCCATTACCGATCTGTCGTCCGCCGATGATCCCGGCTCACACTTGGATGTACTGCCGCGCCGCCCGGAGGGTGACAACGCACACTGTAACTTGTTGCGCGATCGACTTTACGGTGAACTCGCAGGCCGGTCCATCGTTCCCGATCAACACGGCACACTGTGCCAACCAGACCAGCTGCGCTATCAGCCGGCTGACTTAGTTGTAAACCGGACATTCGCCTTGGAAACCTTGGCCGCATGGGCGGCCTTCGAGCATCGGCCCACCGACTGGCTGCACCACAGCGCGTTGCGGTGGGATCGCTTGCCTCGCTGTGAATGGCTACACGCGTTCGCTGTTAGACAGGACGACGAGTCTATCGAGTGGAATCCCGATGAAGACAAGTGGACCATGCCGCGGGTTGCAGTCAGCACGTGGTTGGAAGCACTGGTACAGGCTGCCGAAGGCCGGGAGCCTGCCGTTGAAGCCTCCAAGGCAGCCATCCAAGCCGCAGTGAAAGTGCAGGACTTCCTGACAGACAAAGGCAAGCAAACACTTTCTAACGCGGATCTGGGCGCTATCGTACTTACCTCCGCCGACACATTCGCAAAGCCAGACCCTGAGTATCTATACCTCGGTGGCAAAGGGGAAGCCACGAAAAAGTTTGTACATCCGGAACTTGAACAGTGCGCCGATACGCTGGAGGCGTTACAACGCTTGGGCCTCAAGCCATTTTCGGACCTGAAGAAATTCGAGGAGACAGTGTCTCATGCACTTGCGCTTTGGCCTGTCCAGTTGAACGAGAACATAGATCTTGAGAAATTCAAGACCGTCTTCGACGACGCTTTTAGCCAGTTGTGGATTGAATCCGGGTTGCTACCTTCCGCGGAGGCTACCGACATTATCCGCCACGTGGCCAAGCGGTCCTACGGAGCGGTTAGTACCATCTTCCACCTCCACATGACCTCCAATACTTACAGTGACAACACTGCATACACAGACACAGTACTCGAAGAGGAATATGGAGATTGGCCTGATACCATTGACTGGCGTGAGGCCGTGCCGGTGAGGACCGTTAAAGGCGAATGGGTCTCGTTGGCAGAGGTTTTGCTACCCGGTGAAATCGTGCCGGCGGACGGCAGCCGGGATGCGGCCGTGGCGGTGGATACCGAGTTCCACAGTGCGGACTTAGAATTGTTGGAGTTGCTGGGTGCGGTGTCGGTCCCGGTGTCCGAACGGAAACTGCAACCCTATCGCCACTATCGGTTTCGGGAAGAGAGCCGCGCCACGTTCATGTCTAGAACTGCAGCGCGGACCGACATTGACAGTACGCCTCGGAAAAACCGGCTCCATTTCCGGACCAAGTCTTGCGCTGGCCCGTTGGAACTGCTGGCCAAGTTGTCCGAAGAAGGACGCGCTCTCTACACTTGGCGTCTACTGGAATTCGACACTGCTTACACTAACTGGGTCATGGCCCATGACAAACAAGGCAAATATGGAGATGTCCCCTTTCCGTCGCCGGTACTGGACATGTTGCGTGAATTCGGCATGGTGCGTACCTCGACAGGTTTTGCCAAGCTTGCCGGAGCTATTGACGGCGCGGTGACCAACTCCGATATCGTGAAGGCACTCCTGAACCACCCCAAGGTGAGCCAGATCAGACAGGTATTCGATCTTGATCTGACAGCAGGAATCGAAGTTGTGGGTGAGGATGAAGGAGTACCGATTGTCGATGTGTGGCCCGCTTTGCAACACCACCTGACACCACAGGAGTTGGGCATCAAGCTGGTGCGCTGCGAAAGGTTTCGTCACAAGCACGGGTCGATGGCACAAGTCGACCTGAACTGTATCCGAATGGCCAACTCACTGTACGTAACTCAGCAGGCCGAGGAGACGGAGGAACTTGCCGCTGTCCTCAACGAATTGGGCAAGTCAGTCACCAAATCCCTTCTGAGAGACATCGTGAATGGTTCGGACCCGCTTGAAGTTCAAGCAGAAGTAGAGGTTGTCAGGCAGTGTGAAACCGATGAAGAACGTTTGCTGGCGGCAGTGGGCATCGAAGGTCTCAAACGGCATCTGCCAACCTCCTTGCCACGGATGTTGGCTGGCCGGCTAGGTAGTACGGCAGGAATCGAACTCGCCCGGGCGGCAATGGCCAAGTTCCACACCGGTGCCCTAGAGGCCTACAAGGACGACCTCCAACACTTGCATCCTCCGCGGATGTGGGCAGGCTCCGAAAGGGCTGTCCGATTTGTGCAGTCTCTTGGATTTGATGAGGAATGGGCTGGACATAGAAACACCAAGCGTGATCCGTTTCTCGAAGTGACCGGTCCCAGAACGCTGCCCCCATTGCACAAGTACCAGCAAACGGCGGTACAGAGAGTGCGCAACCTTGTGGCGTCCAACGGCGCAGGACCCCATCGTGGGATGTTGAGCATGCCAACGGGTTCGGGCAAGACGCGGGTCGCGGTGCAGGCCCTTGTCGAATCGATGCGGGATGGCGAGCTGCAGGGCGGGATCCTATGGGTGGCCGATCGGGACGAATTGTGCGAACAGGCAGTGGAAGCATGGCAGGCCGTTTGGGCCTCCGAAGGAGAACAAGCCAACACCCTCAGGATTTCGAGATTGTGGGATGGCAACAAAAGGCCACTGCCTACCGGCAAGAGGCATGTCATCGTGGCCTCGATCCAAACCCTGCACAGCCGGTTCTCGAGGCAGTCCGAAGAGTATCGATTCCTCTCGGATTTCAACCTTGTGGTAGTTGACGAGGCACACCGGTCGATCGCGCCTTCCTATACCTCGCTCCTACAGGAGATGGGTTTGACCCGTTGGTTCGGAGACCATGAGCCAACCCTGATCGGCTTGACGGCAACCCCCTATCGGGGAATCAACGAGGAGGAGACACGGCGTCTCCGAATCCGTTACGGAGGGCGACGATTGGACGACGGGGTCTTTCCAACGGACGATCCAAACGAGGTAATACACTTCCTTCAGTCGGACGGCATTCTGGCCATGGCAGACCACGCCACCATTGACGGGGGCGAATTTGAGTTGTCAGATGAGGAACTCGTGCTTGCCAAACAGAATCCCTGGCTGCCACGAAGCGTTGAGGATCGGATCGCGCTGGACACAATCCGAACCAGGCGTATCGTGAACGAGTACCGGTCCAGGGTAGCTCCAGACTGGCCCACCCTCATCTTCGCAACTTCCGTCGAGCATTCCGAAATCGTGGCGGCACTGCTCAACGCGGAAGGCATCGCAGCAAGGGCAGTGAGCGGGAATACCAAAACGTTCGTCCGCCGACGCGTGGTTCAGGAGTTTAGGTCAGGTGAGATCAAGGTCTTGGTCAACTACGGTGTCTTCCGCGAGGGATTTGATGCACCCAAGACCCGGGCCATTATCGTAGCCAGGCCCGTGTACAGCCCGAACCTCTACTTTCAGATGATAGGTCGGGGCCTTCGGGGAGTAAAGAACGGCGGCAATGAGCGGTGTCTCGTGCTAAACGTCAGCGACAACATTCGCAACTTTGGCCGCAACCTTGCCTTCTCCGAACTGGATTGGTTGTGGGACGATTGATCCCGGGGCTTCCGGGCTCCAGCCACAAAGCTTGTTGGTCAGTTCTCGGAAAGTGTCTACGCCGAACGAGTGGCTACTCTTCGCAGAAAGGCACTCGCGGCATGGTGCAGGGCATGGTCTCGATCTTGTTGGTGTTTGTCGGGTGCACCAGGATCAGCCGATCCGCATCCCTCGCCACCTGCCTGCCCATCCGAGTTCAACACCAAGTCACGGGGCACTGCATGTCCACCATGCATCTCCGAGATTCCAAGCTTGTGTCACCCATGTGGTCGGCACAATCGGAGCCGTCGTCGGCCACCACGACCAACCATGCCTGACTGCTGCTACCCCCTCATGAAGCTTTCCTGTACACAACCTGGCCACTTGACATTGAATAGCCCTATAAACTAGTCTTACAACTAGTCATATTCAGCCAGTGGGTGTATATCATGAACAAGAGATGGCCGGTCCAAGATGCCAAGTCAAGATTCAGCGAGCTTCTTGACACCGCCCTTGCCGAAGGTCCACAGATCGTGACGAGACGAGGCGTAGAAGCTGCGGTGCTCCTTCCGATTGAGCAATGGAGGAGGCTGGAGCGGATGACCAGACCCAACCTCAAGGAATTGCTCCTCACCTCCGAAGCGCGGACCGACAACCTCGTGCCGCCACGACAACGGCATCGCCGCAGAGCACCGATGGCTGTGGAGTAGTTCCATGTATCTGCTCGACACCAACGTGATATCGGAACTTCGTCGTCCCCGGCCCCACGATGCCGTCCTGGATTGGATTGTCAATGTTCCGGCCGAACTGCTCTTCGTGTCTGCTGTCACGGTCGGTGAGATACAAGCCGGTATCGAGATCACCCGAGAGCAGGATGAAGCCAAGGCAGAAGAGTTGGAAGTTTGGCTCGAAAAGGTTTTGGCTTCCTTTGGTGTGTTGTCGATGAACGCTTCCGCGTTCCGGGAGTGGGCGCGGCTTATGCACCGGAAGTCAGACACGCTGACCGAAGATGCCATGATTGCAGCCACAGCCATTGTTCACAGACTCACGGTGGTGACCCGAAACGTGGGTGACTTTGGTCAACTGGGAGTGGCATTGCAGAATCCTTTTGAAAGGTAAGTGGACAAAGTTGCCTCTGAGCGGGTTGCAGAGGTGGGAACCCTCTGCAACACCGACATGGACCCTGTTGCTCGTTCCAGGCTTGGACCGAAACCTACAGCCCCGAAAACCGTGCCCAAACCGCCAACCTTCAAGATGGTTGACGGAAGCAGGCGTGAAGGTTGAGGTTCCGAACCTCAACCTTCAACCACAAACCCACCGCGGTTCAGACGGACCTGCGTGATACACTCCGGAGGCTCAGACACCCCCGCGCCGCAACCTCTGCAAGCTCGAATCCGCGGGGATCTCCACGTCCCGCCACCGCAGATGCCGGCCTGCCGGGACATCCCGCAGCATGCTGCGGCCGGCAGCCACGTAGTACGGCACACAGGTGTCCGGGCCATCACTCTGCGGGATAGCCAGTTCCGCCTTCAGGTCCTGCACACAGTGAGCCCTGTCCATGGACAAGACCTGCCCCGCATGGAACGGTGCTTCAGTCCGGGCCACCACGTCCACCCGGTGTTCAACGTTTCGTCCACTCGTCGGCACGCCCAGTCGTACCGCCGCCAGTACGGACAGCGGCGTCTCCAGACCGAGCAGGTGATAGGGTCGCCATAGGAGGATGTGCCGTCCGTCCGGGCTCATGAGATGACGCTTGGGTGCCAACTGGCTCCAGTCATCCCCCTTCCGGGCCCGGATCACGATGAAGACTCCTCCCGCCATGCTGGGTGCCCGGGAATGGGTAATCAGGTTGGCGATCTCCACAACCGGGGTGGACTCGAGCAGGCCGCCATCGTCCACGTGCCTCAGTATGGACGCCATCTCCGCATAGTGCATGGCCGGTCCGAACAACCCCGGACTGTTCCACCCAAATCCTGTTTCATTGATCACAATGGCCATTTCCGCGATGTCCGGAATCCGCACCCTCTGCTGCAGTGGAATGTGTTCCGAACGGTTCCGCACTGTTGTCACCAACGAGTCGCCAGTGGTGGAAACCGGACCACTCCCGCCAGCAGCAACCTCTGCCGCAGGCACATCCGCCTCGCCTGCCTTGCCGGCACACACCACATCCAGGCCCAGCACCCGGGCCCACTGCACCATCTCCAGTACCATGGCCGGCTGATCACCGTCCGCCATGGAGTACACCAGCCCGTTGGCGCGGGCCATGGCCGCAAGTGCCGGTCCTGCCGTACAGGCGGTTTCCTTGTTGACCAGGACCAGATGACAGCCGTTCCGCAAGGCCGCCTCCCCGTGGCGCGCGCCGGCCTCGGGGGCGCCGCTGGCCTCGACAACGGCATCCAGCATCGCAAACGGCAGCTCGGTACCGTCCACCAGCAGGGGCAGCTTCCCTTGTTCAAGGATCCGTTGGGCGGCTGCGGCCGTTTCGCAGATCGTCGGGCGGGGAAGTCCCGCCGCCTCGGCCGCCGCCAGACCGCCCTCCCCATCCGCGTCGCACAAGGCAACCACCGACATGCCTGGAACATGCAGGCTTTGTCTCAAAAACGAAAGCCCGAAGCTGCCGAGGCCGATCAGGCCGACCGCAACCGGTTTCTCTCGGGGTAACAGCAAGGCGCGCCAGTCCATGGCTACAATCCTTCCAGCGTGCGGGATTGCACAATGGCAGCGAACGAACTTCCGGTGCCGGGAAGCCGTCCGGCCACGCCTACACTGTAACCGACTCCGCCGCGGGCCGGTCCATCCATCAGGAACCCTTCAACATGAACCAGCCCTACCGCGGCTCCGCGCAGACCTGGCAGGTCTCGGTGGAGGCCAACACGATGATCCCGATGCGGGACGGCACCCGCCTGGCCACGGACATCTATCGGCCGGCAGCATCCGGGCAAGCGGCCTCGGGGCCATTTCCCGTAATCCTGGAAAGGACCCCATACGACAAGGCGGCGCCCGGCAATGCGGACATGGGCCGCTACTACGCGCGTCGGGGTTACGTCTGCGTACTCCAGGATGTGCGCGGCCGTTTCATGAGCGAGGGCGAATGGTATCCGTTCGCCAAGGAAGCCCCGGACGGCTTCGACACGGTCGAGTGGCTGGCGGCCCAGCCCTGGTGCGACGGCCAGGTGGGCACGATGGGCGGCTCCTACTGCGGCAGCGACCAGTCGGCCCTGGCAACCCTCAATCCCCCGCACCTGCGAACCATGGTGGTGGCGGTGGGAGCGGCCAGCTACTACCACGCCTCCATGCGCCAGAACGGAGCCCTTGAGCAACGGTTCATCATCTATGCGTTTCGCATGGCAACCACCAGCCGGGAGGCTTTGGCCGACGCGGGCCTGCGCGCCCTGCTGGAAGAGGCCTACGCCAACGTCGGCGAATGGTTTGGCCGGGTCCCGTTCAAGAAAGGCGCGTCGGCCCTGCGGCATCTCCCATCCTACGAACAGTGGGTCCTGGACATCCTGACCCATGGCGAATACGGCCCGTACTGGCAACAGCGGGGCTACGACATTGCCGGCCATTACGCCGAACATGCCGACGTGCCCACTCTCTACCTGGGCGGCTGGTACGACTCGTATGCCCGTGCCACATGCGAGAACTTCGTGGCGCTGGCCAAGCTGAAACAGTCGCGCCAGATGCTGCTGATGGGACCCTGGACCCACGGCGGCTGGGAGGAAACCTTTGCCGGCGATGTGGACTTCGGCATCGATTCACACATTCACTACCACGATCTCCGCCTGGCCTGGTTCGACCACTTCCTGAAGGACCTGCCCACGGAATTTGCCGACTGCCAACCGGTTCGAATTTTCACTATGGGGACCGGCAGCGACCGGCGCCAATACACCGGACATGTATCGCATGGGGGCTTCTGGCGCGAGGAGCCGGACTTCCCCCTGCCGGACACCGCGTTCACGCCCTGGTACCTGCACCCGGACGGATGTCTGTCCCGCGCCGAACCGGATTCCCAACCCTCCGCCAGTCGGTACACTTTCGATCCGCGCGATCCGGTACCCACCATAGGCGGCGGCATCTCCGCCGCGAATCCAATCATGGAGCCGGGCGCCTTCGACCAGAAAGGCAGTCCGCGCTTTTTCGGCTGCACGGATTCCCTGCCCCTGAACGCCCGCAGCGACGTGCTCAGCTTCCAGTCGGAGCCGTTGGCGAACGACTTGGAGATCACAGGGCCCATTCGGGTCGTACTGCATGTTTCGACCTCCGCTCCGGACACCGACTTCACGGCCAAGCTCATCGAAGTCGTCCCGCCCACGCCGGATGACCCGGACGGTCTGGCGTTCAATCTCACGGACTCCATCCTGCGGCTCCGCTACCGCCGCGGCTGGACCAACCCCGAGCCGGTTGGGGAAGGCGAGATCTGCCGCATCGAGTTCGATCTGTATCCGACTTCCAACGTCTTCAAGGCCGGTCACGCCATCCGGCTCGACATCAGCAGCAGCAACTTCCCGCGGTTCGATGTCAACCCCAACACCGGTGGTCCCCTGGGCAGGGACCGGACCTTCAGGCTGGCGGACCAGACAGTGCACCACGACCGCGAACATCCGTCCCACATCCTGCTGCCCGAGATTCACCGGTGAGGGCAGGTGCCGACATGCCAGACCGTAGCCGGTAGCCAACCCCTTGGGAGGTCACTGCGAAGTTTCACAAACCGTCCGTGTGAACTTCTCATTGTGTTCACATTTGCGTCGGAGACTCTCGTTCGGGTTCGCCATCGGGTGGACCATCACAACAGGAGGAACCGACCATGAAATTCAACCGCAGGGCACGTTGGCTCATCATCCTGGCCCTGATGGCGCTCCTGGTCGTTGGCGGCGCAGGGGCCGTGGCGGCTGTGGGCAACCAACATGGTCCCACCTTCGGACGCGTCCTGCGTGGTGATTTCGGCTCGGTGCTGAAGTACCACGGACCCGGCCGTACGAATTTCGGCCTGCATACCGACTTCATCGACGAGGAGGCGATCGCGGCGGCCGCAGCACAAGCGTTGGGTGTCAACCTGGATGAACTGCAGGCGGCCGCGCAGTCTGGCAGGGACAGCATTCAGGCATTGCTGGAGGAAGCCGGCCTGGAGTTCGCCGATGTCAAAACCGCAGTGAACACGGAAATCGAGTCCCAGTTGGCCGCGGCAGTGGAGGCGGGCACACTGACCCAGGACGAGATGGATGCCATTCTCAGTCGCGACCTCGGACGGATGGGGTTGGGACGGGGCCGTCACGACCACTTTGATGAATGGATGTGGTCGACCGGTCCAATTGATGCTCAGGCCGTACTACAAGCCGCGGCTGAAGATGCGGGTTTGAATACAGATGAACTGCTCGCGGCCCTGGCGGAAGGCCGGTCCGCCGTGGACACGTTCCTGGAAGCCAATGACACAACATCGGCCGAATTCAAGGTCGCCTTGGACACCGCCTGGCAACAGGCCGTTACCGACGCTGTGGAGGCGGGCACACTCACCAAGGAACAGGCCGATCACCTGAATCGAAAGGGGGATTTCGGACACAGACTTGGTGGCGGCAGACACCATGACCGCCACGGACACGGCTGGTCCGATAGTTTCAGCAGCCCTGGCCCGGTGGGAGACAACGCCTGATCCGGGCCGCGGCCCGGGTTTGGCAGGCACACGAACTCAGCCGCCCATCCATGTTTGGTGACCTTCCCACCTCGTAGGTGGGAAGGTTTGATTTGTGCCATGCTGAGACCAACTGGCAACGCCGCGTCCGGGTACCCCGATGATCCGGGCAGTTCCGGCCCCCCTCCCACCCAAAGAAGGCTCCATCCCGTACAATCCGCGGACCATATCCGAGCCGCCGACCCGATGAACCAAGATCCCCACGTTCTCTTCCAGGTCGAAGCCGTCGAACGCCACCAACGCCACTTCACATCGCATGCATCTGCAGACAACGGATGACTATGTGGGGCAGGAACCCATCATCGGCCCTGGATGGATGCTGCGACGGCCCGCCGCGGATACCGGCAAGACCACCTTGGCAAGCCTCATCGCCAATACCTCAAGCAATGCATTGAAACTTCGTTCCAGCACGGTCGACCTCAAGGAGTAAGATGGCCCGCTCCGAACGAATCCTGGTCACCGGAGCCACTGGGTACATAGGCGGCAGATTGGTTCCCCGACTGCTGCAGGAGGGGTACCGCGTCCGCGTTCTCGTACGTAGTCGGGTTCGAGTGCTCTCGCGCCCTTGGTCCGACCAGGTCGAGATTTTGACCGGCGATATCTTCGATCCCCAGACGCTGGCGGAAGTGTTGGCAGGGGTGGACTCGGCGTACTACCTGATTCACAGTATGTCGCAGGGATCGAACTTCCACAATTTGGACCTGGAAGCCGCCCGGGCCTTCGGGCAGGCAGCCCAAAGGGCAGGAGTCGACCGCATCATTTACCTGGGCGGTCTGGGAGACCCGGAGGGCAATCTGTCCCGGCACCTGCGGTCTCGGCAAGAAACAGGACAAGCGCTGCGGGAAGGTGGAGTCTCGGTCACGGAATTCCGGGCGGCGGTGATCGTGGGATCGGGCAGCATTTCCTTTGAGATGATCCGCTATCTGGTGGAGCGTCTCCCCGTCATGATCTGCCCCAGGTGGATTTTCTCCCGTATCCAGCCCATCGCCGTCCAAGACGTCTTGGAATACCTGGTTGGCGCCCTTGACACACCGGCAAGCCGGGGCCTCACCATTGAGATTGGCGGGGAAAATGTAACCACCTACAAGGGGCTGATGCTTGGCTATGCCGAAAAAAGGGGCCTCCGGCGACTGCTGCTGCCCGTTCCTGTCCTGACACCCCGCCTCTCTTCCTATTGGGTGCACTGGCTGACCCCAATCCCATCCGACATCACCGTTGCTCTCGTCGAGGGGCTCCGCAACGATGTCATCGTGACCGATGATCTCGCTCGGACACTCTTCCCGCATATCGAACCGCAGGACTATGCCTCGGCCATTGGCATCGTGACCAACGACCTTGACGAGGGACGGATTGACACATCGTGGAGTGATGCCGCAGGCACGACCTCGGAGCGGGAGCAGTCCGTACGGATGGAATCCCGCCAAGGGATGATCATTGAGCGGCGCCGTCGCCGGGTGGCAGCTTCGGCCCAAGCCGTCTACAAGGTATGTACCGGCATCGGGGCAGCGCGAGGCTGGTACTTCGCCAACTGGACGTGGCGTTTAAGGGGAATGGTGGACCGCCTGTTGGGCGGTGCAGGCCTACGCAGGGGACGACGCCATCCCGACGACTTGCGCATCGGTGATGCGCTGGATTTCTGGCGAGTGGAAGATCTGAAAGCCGACCACTTGGTCCGCCTCAGGGCCGAAATGAAACTGCCCGGCCGGGCATGGCTCCAGTTTGAGGTGTGGGAAGCCCAGGACGGCACAACCCATTTTGAGCAAACGGCAGCCTTCATGCCCAAGGGCTTGGCCGGTCTGGCCTATTGGTACGGACTATATCCTGTGCACGCCTGGATATTCGGTGGATTGGCAAGGGCGATCGCGCGCCGCGCTGAACACTGGATGACTGCGCACGGATCAGATGCCGCGAGCCAGCGCTAACCCAAGCTGCGCCCTCCAGGCACAGCCTGCGCATATTTCCGTTTGAGCCGAAGTTGAGGCACTTCCCGAGCAGTGGCGTAGGCTCTTGCCAGTAGAACGGATCTCTGCCTCCGACACGGTCAGATGCATCGTCTTCCGTCCTGATCATCATGCGCGGTGGGCGGACCCGCGCCGGGCCATCTGGTTCCCCAGCCACCCCAAAAACCGCCATTGTCGTACCATGCAGGCGCAGTGGCGTCATACCATGCCGGACGATACTCTGGATGTTTTACCCCTAGGCCGATGAACCAAGATCCCCACGACCTCTTTCAGGCCGAAGCCGCCGAACGCCGCCAGCAGCAGTCGCCGCTGGCCAACCGCATGCGTCCGTTGACGCTGGACGACTATGTGGGGCAGGAACACATCATTGGCCCCGGCCGGCTGCTGCGACGGTCCATTGAAGCCGACCAGCTGTCGTCACTGATCCTCTACGGCCCTCCGGGCACTGGCAAGACCACGCTGGCCAGTGTCATTGCCAATACCTCCAGCAGCGCCTTTGTCACGCTCAATGCCGTCCTGGCCGGGGTCAAGGTGCTGCGCGAGGAAATCGAGGCCGCCGGACACCGGTTTGCCTATCGACAGCAGCGGACCACCCTGTTTGTGGACGAAGTCCACCGATGGAACAAGGCCCAGCAGGATGCCCTGCTACCCCATGTGGAGAACGGCGCCATCATCTTCATCGGCGCTACCACGGAAAATCCGTTCTTCGAGGTCATCAAGCCCCTGGTTAGCCGCAGCCGGGTCTTTCAGTTGCGACCACTGGACGACGACGCGGTCTCGACGCTCCTGACCCGCGCCCTCGAGGATCCGGTCAACGGGTTCGGTGGCCGGCCGGTTGAGTTGGGGGATGAAGCGCGCGAGCACCTGGTGCACATGGCCAACGGCGACGCGCGCAGCGCCTTGAACGCCTTGGAACTGGCCGTGAACACCACGGCCGCAGGCCAGGATGACGTGATCCGGATTGACCTGGCCACAGCCGAGGAATCCATCCAGCGGCGGGCCGTCCTCTATGACAAGCAGGGGGATGTCCACTACGACGCCGTCTCCGCATTCATCAAGTCCCTGCGCGGCTCCGACCCGGATGCAGCCCTCTACTGGGGCGCCAAGATGATCTATGCCGGCGAAGATCCCTCGTTCCTGTTCCGGCGCATGGCCATTTTGGCAAGCGAGGACATCGGACTGGCCGATCCGCAGGCGGTTGCCGTGGTGGAAAGCTGCTGGAGCCTGTTCAACCGCATCGGCCTGCCCGAAGGCCTGTATCCGCTCTCGCAGGCCATTCTCTATCTGGCCACAGCCCCCAAGTCCAATTCCGCAATGGCACTGTTCGCCGCCCTGGAGGCAGTGGAGCAGGAGAAGGACCAGGAGGTTCCGACCTCGCTCAAGGACGGCAATCGGGATGCCACGGCCTTTGGACACGGTGCCGGCTATCTGTATCCCCATGCCTATCGCGACCACTGGGTAGCCCAGCAATACCTGCCGGCTGGGCTGGAAGGCCGAGTGTTCTTCGAGCCGGGAGCCCTTGGCCACGAAGCTGCCATTCGGGGCCAGGTCTTGCGCCGTAGGGAAGAGCTGCTGGCTGCGGCACCGGAACAAACCGATGCACCTGCCGAAGGAATCACCTACTCGCCCGACGATCCGGACCGCGAGGACTGGCTGCGCCGTGCCGGCAACGCCGGCAGCCGTCATTTGGGAACGGTGCGGGACGCAATCTGCAACCGCGCCGGCATGCAGCGCCACGACCGGGTGCTTGTTGTGCGCGCAGACAACGGCCTGCTCCTGGCCGAAGCCTGCCGCGCCGTGCCGGAGGGTGGGGTGTGGGGACAGGTTTCGTCTCCCAAGGCGGCCGCCGGACTGAATCTCCGCTACAGCGAACTTCCCGAGCTGGATCGACCCGTGCTGACCTCAAACCTGGAGGACTTGGATCCCGAACTCCGGTTCGAGCGCGTGTTGGGGATGGACTTGCTGGGTGGACCGCAGGAAGCCGAAGAGCTCCTGTCCGCCCTGACCAAGGTCCTGGCCAGTAGCGGCCGCATGGTCTTCAGCCAGTCCCTCCCGCTGATGGGCCAACGGGTTCACAGTCTCCTCGACTTCCGGACAGAGGACAAGCTGGGCACGCTCCTGCGGGAGGTTGAGGAGGACCTATGGACCAACCATCCCAATCCCTCCCTGCGCTGGACCGAGGCGGACCTCCGCGACCTACTGGCACGCCTCCCGTTGTCTGCCGAGATCGAACTTCTGGAGACGGTCGACCGGCGTTTTGTTTCGGTAAAGGAAATCAGGGCCTGGCTCAATCCGCAGAGTGCGCTGGGGAACGCACTTGGCCGCAGCGGCTTGTCGGCGGATGGCTTGGCGGGGTTGTCTCAGCGCATGGAACGGGAACTGGGAAACCAAACCGTAACTTGGCAACGAGTTACGGCATTGATTGCAGCCAATTGCCGCGGATGACGAAGGGAGACTCGATTGGAGGATAGCCGGAGTTTGAACCGGTACGGTATTACCTGTAATCGCGAAGGCAGCGGTTTGCCTCACGTCGTGGTTGTGGACTGCGTAACAGTTTGTGGCACGCTAGACTCGATACCCTTAGGTTTTGACACTAGGTTGCATAGATGCCCGTGGCAACATCGGGCTACGAGCAACGTTCCGATCGGCAGTACCAAGCAGGAGGTGGGCCTGGACGAGTACGAGGTGCGCAACGCGCGCGGCTGGGACCGCCACATGATTCTAGCCCTGTGGGCGCTCGCTCTGCTCAGCGTGGTGCGGGCGGTTTCCCTGCCCCCGCCGGCCCCCCAAAAAGCCCGCGGGACCGGGCAGCCTGGCGGCTTTTCGACGGGCCCGCGGCCTGGCCGGGGGCTGACCGTGCCGGAGATCCGGCGGCTGTGGCGGCATCTGCTGCGGCCCGTGGCCGCGGACCTTGAACAGGTGCTGGCTTGGTCATACTGGCGCCGGTGCCACCAGTGGGTGGCCCTGCACTGTCACTACCGGCGACAGCAGGCCACCACCCTGTGATTTACTACTGTAGTATTAGGACGGACAGGAGTTCCAGTTGCCGGTACCAAGCCCCCCTCGCCGCCGTGCCCCCTGGGGGGCACGGCAAACCAACAAATGGTGATGAGTCCCGGAACCTGCCGAGGAATTCCTCATATCGAAAACTATTCACACCATTGGTACATAGGTCCCAAAACAAACTGATCCATCCCTATATCACTGGGAACGCACAGGTGGCTTTTGGGTACTGTCAATTGATAAGGGAATAGCCAGATCTCCACGAATCCATCCCCATCTGTCGTCTGTTGGATGTCCGGCACCAACTAGCAACCAGGTGTTACCCAAGGAGTCAGTATCACGTTCATACACCATCAGGGTTTCTCCTTGGAATACCTGATATTGCACCTTTCCGAGTGCAGTACTGGGAGCGGACCGCAAATTCACAATGGACTCAGTGACAACGAATTCGGTGCCATGATCCCATAGATGGGTCTGGACCGAATCGGGGATGTCCAATAACTGACTGCAGTCAAGGGTTAGTTTCATCAGTAGAGGTGCATTGGACAACATTCTGTCAGGGAGCTTCGTCAGATGATGAGATGTCAAGTACAACTCGGTTAACTGAGGTACCTCAACCAGAAAGTCCTCTGGCAATTCTGCAATCTCCGGCAGATAAAAGTCAGCTTCCGTCAACATCGGTGTCTGGATAAGAAAGTGGATTGGCAATGCTTCCAGATCTGAGGCACTGAGAAAGAATTCGGTAAGGCGCGAAGCTTGAATCAGGAATGTCTCGGGCAACGCAGCCAGACTGGGTGTACTCATGTACAGTGACAACAGTCTAGGTACATGGGATAGGAAACCCGCAGGAAGTTCCTTCACACTCGGACCTCTCAGGATTAGGGAGGTCAGATTGTCGGCCTCCTGCAGGAATCCCGGCGGCAACTCCTGTAGATGGGGAACTTCCATGATCAAGTTTCTGAGATCACCCGAGAGAGAGAGAAAGCCTGGTGGTAAGGTAGTGATGCTGTCCCCCAATAGCTCCAGATCCTGAAGTCGGGGTGCTTGCGACAAGAAATCTTCCGGCAGAATCTTGAGTCCGCTGGGTTCAGACTCAAATCGCAGTAGTCCAGGGAAGCCGAGTCGGAAGGAGGGCCGTGTGTAGAACACAGTGGTGGGAAGCAGCCCGAGTTGCCCAGTATGTAGACTTGCATCAACCAATCTGGGAGTATGGGCCAGGAAGCCAATGGGAAAGGCCCTTAGGCCGTAGACCCTTATGTGCAATCTTTCCAGTTGCGCTGTATGAGCCAGAAAATCCGCAGGAAGGCTGCTCAATTTTGGAGTTGTCATTGTCAGTCTCCGCAGATTCGGAGTACTGGAAAGAATGCCAGGCGGAAGGACTGCCAAGTTTGGTGCACGCAGAACTACCTTTTCCAGTAGAGGCGTTTGCGTCAGGAAATTGACAGGAAGTTTCTGAAGGTTATCCGCTTCCAGAGTCAACGAGATCATTTGAGGTGTATGAGAAAGAATCCCTGGAGGCAATGAAGTGATTTCAGGAACCCGCAAGACCAACTCCCTCAATTGGGGAGTGTGAGCAATAAAATCCCAAGGGAATGACTGCAGAGCTCGAGACTTCAATGTCAAACTGGTCAATTCGGAGGTATTCGACAACGAACCTTGTGTCAGCGCAGTTAATTCATTGGCATCCAAGATCAACTCCTGCAAGCCAGTTGCATGGACTGGAAAATCCGCAGGCAGGGATCGCAACTCAGGGGTACGCAATTCAAGTCTTGTCAGTTTGGGAGTATGGGAAAGGAAACCCTCTGGCAATTCGGTTATGTTCGCCTGCAAAGTCAGGTGGTCCAGGTTGGGGGTATGGAGCAGTAAATCATCTGGCACGCTTGTCAATGATTGAGATTGGACAGTCAAATGAGTCAGGTTGGGAACCGGTGCCAGCAAATCGCCGGGCCACGCAACCTCTGCAACTTCAGTCAGTGAAAGATGCTCCAGTCCGGGTGAGTAGGCAAGTGTTTCAGGAGTCAGTATGGACAAGAGACTCGCATCGGCAACCAACCTAGCAAGTTGCGGTGCATTAGCCAGAAAGTCTTCGGGTACACTTGCCACTTGGGGAGTTGCCAATGTCAAGTGACTCAATCTGGGTACATGAGCAAGGAAACCCACTGGCAGTTCATCCAGAACCTCCGATTCCAGCACAAAATGCTCTAAGCCCCAATCCACCGAAGGGATGAGGGTGGCGTCGTGATTCAGGGACGGGAAAGTGCTCCCGGCTTCGGGGATAATGGTTTTCATGCAAGAAAACAACCCTGAAACAAGGAGCACCCAACGGATGCTACCACTGGAGCCCCCCGACCGCATCCAGGTCGCCTTCGACGACCACCGCCTGGTGTCCAACGCCGGCCTGTTGTTGCCGCTGACCCTGGCCCATCATCTGGGTCTGGGTCAACTGGTGGACCGCCATGTGGACCTGGGGGATGCGCCGGGTCGGGCGCATGCCGGAGACAAGCTGCTGACGCTGGTGGCATCGGCGCTGGCGGGTGGCGACTGCATTGACGATGCCGACGCCCTGCGCGCGGGCGGGACCGCGCGGGTGATGGGCTGCACGGTCAAGGCGCCGTCCACCCTGGGGACCTTCCTGCGCAGTTTCCGTTGGGGCCACGTGCGCCAGTTGGACCGGGTCAGCCGCGAGCTGCTGGCCCGAGCCTGGGGGGCGGGGGCCGGTCCCGGCGACGGGCCGTTGACCATCGACCTGGACTCCACCGTCTGCGAGACCTATGGGCTGCTCAAGGAGGGAGCCCGCCACCACAACTATGCTGGCCAGCGGGGCTATCACCCCTTGTTGGCGGTGGCCGCCGGCAGCGGCGACGTGCTGATGGCCCGCCTGCGCCAGGGCCGGGCCCACACGGCGCGCGGCGCGGCCCACTTCCTGCGGGAAACCATCAGCCGGGTGCGCCAGGCCGGTGCCACGGGCCCACTCACCGTGCGGGCCGACAGTGGCTTTTACACCCACGGCATCGTTGCCCTCTGCCACGACCAAAAGGTCCGCTTCTCCATCACCGTTCGCCAGCACCCAGCCTTGCGCCAGCGCATCGAGGCCCTTCCCGAGGAGGACTGGACCCCCATCCCCTACTGGATGGAAGGGGCCGCGGACGTGGCCGAGACCACCTACACGCCCTTTGCCGACAAGGCCGACGCGGTACCCGTGCGCCTGATCGTGCGGCGGGTGAAGCCCACGCCCGGCTCCCAGCTGGCCCTGTTCACCGACTACCGCCATCACGCCTTCATCACCGACCGCGAGGGCGACACCCTGGCACTCGAGGCCGACCATCGCCGCCACGCCGAGGTGGAGAATGCCATCCGCGACCTGAAGTATGGCGTGGGCCTCAACCACCTGCCCTCGGGACGCTTCGCCGCCAACGGCGCCTGGCTGGCGGTCCAGGTCCTGGCCCACAACCTGGCCCGCTGGACCGGGCGCCTCGGGCTGGGCCAGCCGCGGACGACCACCAAGACCCTCCGGCGCCGCTTCTTCGCCCTGGCCGGACGCATCACCCGCAAGGCCCGCCGTCTCACCTTGCATCTCCCCCAGGCCTGGCCTTGGCAAAACCCGTTCCGCGCCGCCCTGGCACGCTTGCGCGCCCTGCCCCTACCTCCCTGATCGCTCCCCCGTTGAGCCCCCTCCATCGCCGGGCGCAGCTGCGCCCGGCCGGTCCCGGCGCGTCTCCGGCGGCCATCCGCACGCGGTTCTCGGCTGTGGCCGGTGCCGCAACACGGCAAAAACCCCCTCCCGGAGCCGACACACCCGACACCCGGCCCCATCCGTCGGCCTCAACACCTGCCGGCACAGCCTCCCCACCTGCAAACCTCCGATCTCCAGCCCCACCGCATCCCCTTCGGTGGATCCGGGCTAAGTGAGCAGACCGTCTCAAAAAACCATGTGGTAGCTCATCCAGCTTAGGAGTTCTTAGAGTCAGATGGGTCACCTGAGCTAGTCTCGACCACACTTCCTCTGGCAACGCTACAAGATTGTCTGCTTCAAGGATAAGGTGGGTCAGTCTGGGCAGATGGCTCAAGAGGTCGGGCGGCAACGTTGCCACTTGATCCATGGTCAACGTCAAGTGAGTTAGGGCGGGCACATCACTCAGGAGGCCTGGAGGCAGCGTTGGTAGCTGCTTGGCTTTCAGTACAAGATGAGTTAATCCAGGCAGACGGATCGGCTGGTCTGACTCCAATTCCTTCATCTGGGCGGAATCCAGAGTCAGGTGGGTCAAATCGGGGACTTGACCAAGTAGGTCTGCCAGTAGTGGTGATTCATGATCGATTCTCAGGTCCAGAAGTTTCAGTCGAGGTGTCTGGGCCAGCAATTCTACTTGCTCCACAGATTCCGGCGCGACCAGGGCCAGTTCGATCAAACCATCCAGTCCAGCCAAATCAGATGCTGCACTGACGGAGAGGTGTGCTCCGCCTTTCTTTCCAAACCCTAGAGACCGGATAGCGCTTAGGTCTGACCATGTGGTTGCAACACAACCGGGTGCGTGAGGTGCCACTGGTTTGAGTAGGCTTATGAGGCCAAAGGAGCAGGTATCGCACCTGTACACTCTACTCCTCAGTGCGTGCAATTGGGGAAATCGGGAATTGAGGATTGCATCCTGAATATCGTCACTGCGGGAACACACCTGGGTTTGCGCGCCTGCTACGGGCCAAGTCAGTCTGGCTGCATAAGCCAAGTACCCAACACCGTCCACACCAGAATCATCGACATAATTTACTGAGCCGTTCGGATCCACTTGTAGGCGAAACCGTCGTGGTTCCGAGTTCTGGGAATCAGCGCTACCATCCTGCTGCACGGGCCAACCCTCAACCTCCCACGTAACAGTCGACCCGGGCCTGTAGCCTTCAGGGATTGTGAACAGAATTAGTGGTTCGTGCCGTGCGAAGTACTGCACAGGAGAACGTGAGGTAGAGAAGGTGGCAATGACCATGGGCCCCAGACGCTGAAGACTGTACTGACCGTCAATATTCTCCTCCAGATTGGAGAATTCTCCTATTATCGGAGCTAAAACTGGGTACTTCTGTTCCGCTTCTTGGGCCATGATTGGAAAAGATATAGAAAGCCATAGCCACAGCACTATCAGCCATGGACTCTTCGCAATGAAGCAGATCGCCTTTCGAGCGGCAACTCTCACGGACAGTACGCGTTCAAGCATGACACTTCCTCTCTTGGGCAAATTGGATAATCGGTGGTTTTGTCCATAGCCAGAGCTGCCGAAGTGGGTATCAGGGACGGACTTCCAGGCTAATTCAGTGCCGCAACGCCCATGGTCGGAGATGTTCCCGAGCCTGGTGTGTGTTGGACGCGGAGTTGCGCGGCGAGCCGTCGGGGTTCAAATGGCGATAGAGCGTGGTCTTTGACACGCCGGCGATGCGCGTGATTTCGCTAATCGGCAACCGGCCTTCGCGCATCAGCTGTGCGGCCTGTTCCAGGGCCGCGCCGGTGAGCTTGGCCGGTCGGCCGCCCTTGCGCCCGCGGGCCCGGGCCGCGGCCAAGCCGGCCAGCGTGCATTCGCGGATGCGGTCGCGCTCGAACTCCGCCAGTGCGCCGAAGATCTGGAACACCAGCCAGCCTATCGAGTTCGAGGTGTCCATCCGTTCGGTGACGGATGCGAACTGCACGCCTCGTTCCTTCAGCCCGTCGATGAACGCCAGGAGGTCGCGCAGATCGCGGCCCAGCCGGTCCAGCTTCCAGACCACCACGATGTCATCCGGCCGCAGCTGTTCGCACAGCCGCTGCAACTCCGGGCGTTCGGCACAGGCCACCGAGCCGGAGCAGGTGTCGGTGTAAATACGCTCGCAGCCCGCGGCCCGCAGGGCATCGATCTGCAGGTCATGGTTCTGTTCGTGGGCGGAGACGCGGGCGTAGCCAAACCGGATGCCCATGATCTGATCGCCTGCGGATTTTTTGGGCGAATCTACTTGCGCCGGCCCGGGTAATCGTCCAGGCCGCGGTCGCCGGGCCGCACCGCCGGGCCCAAAATGTCGGCGGCCACCACATCGTCGCCGACCACGATGTAGACCATGCTGCGCGTGAGCTTGCACAGAAACCGCACCAGCACGGACAGGTCGCCTGCATCCGCCAGTTCAAGGGCATGGATGTACCCCACTCGGTTGTGGTCGGCGACCGCAATGGGCAGGTAGGCGCGCTTGATCAGATGCCAGTTCATAAGGGCGCGCGCCGTTCGCCCGTTGCCGTCGACAAAGGGATGGATTTGGACAAAGCGGTGGTGCAACCAAGCGGCGCACAACAGGGGGTGGATGTCCGGGTTGTCGTCGTAGGCCCGGTACTGATCGACCAGCCGTGCGATTTCGCTGTCCACCTGCTCGGGCGGCGCGTACTGGTGGACCCGGCCGTCGGTGCGGGTCGGATTGTTGGGCTGCATCTTGAACGCGCCCTTGCGCAGGGGCCGGTGCACGTGTCGCCCCAGACTGTCCACGGCCAAGTGGGTATCCTGGTGGGCGACGATGCAGGCATGCAGTTCGCGCATCGTATGCGGGGACAGGGGCCGCTCTTCGCGGATGTAGCCGTGTACCAACTCCACCGAAGCTTCGTGGTCCTGGAGAATGGCCAACAGGAGACCGGGATCGATGTTCGTGTGTTCCGGGTGGATCACGTCTGCGACAAACCCGTGCTCCAATAGCGTCGTCGTGGTGCCGCGGTTGAGGGTGTAGAGACCTTCGATGATTCCGGTTTCAATGGACCACAGTCGTTCGAGCTTGGCCAATCCGCGCCGCAACTGAGGCTGCGCGTCGGGGCGCGCCCGGAACCTGTCCCAGCGCTCCCGCCACGTGTCCACTTCGCCGAAGTCGTACCGGCGATCCGCGACCGACAGGGGACGGATGGATTCCCAAGCGTGACCCACCAGGGCGCGACCTTCGGCATCGTACCGGCGCTTCCGGTCCGGCCGCGGAGCCGGCTGCTCGAATCCGCGCAACTTCATGCCTTCAAAATCCGTTCTCCGGCGTACACACATCGCAAAGAGTACCAAAGAAACGGGCATGAATTGGCAGTCCGGTTGCGGGTGGCTTCGCTTGTCTGCTTGTGTCATCCGACCCGTCACGATCAGCCACGTACGCAAGAAGCACCGGCAACGGACCGGTGAACTGCGCGTGCTACCGAAAAGGGAACCACCAACGTCTGGAACGCCGCGGGCGTTTGGTTGTCGCGGGGGCGTCGGGTGCATCCAGCTCGGTGACCGGCGCATCCACGGGGTGGCCCAGGAATTGCTCCACTTCCCGGCGCAGCAATACCTTCCTGCCCTTGCCGCCCATATCCGGATCAATCAACGTGGACGGCAGGTCGTCCCACTCGAAGAACGGTTTGCCAAAAGGGGTGATCGGTTCCCACACCAGGATCTTTTCGTCCCTAAACGTCCACCCGCTGTCGCCAACCCCTTCTTCGACGGAGTAGTCTGCGGAGCGGAGCTTGTCGCGCAGACGTATGCGCACATGGTCGTAGCGATGGTTCGCAAACTCCTCCCAGGTTACAGGTTTGCACCAGGCCGGCAATTCCTCACACCCATAAGTCAGAAGGTCGCACAACACCTCGGTGGAGAGTAGCAGCCAGTCGTCGGGCGGACCGTCGAGGGCCTGCAACCGAGCCTGCATTTCCGTCAGGTAGCGGTGGTACAGGTGGGTTTGCAATTCACGACGGATTTGGCCAAGGCCTACGTCGAGTCCCTGGCGTATGGACTCCCAGGTGGGAAGATGGCTCGGAGCCGCCGTGGTCGTATAGATCAGGAACGCCCGCTTCATGACCTCGCTCGTGAAGGCCGTCGGTTCTTCGTTCATGGACAAAACGAAGCCGGGATATTCCCTTGCCTGCGGCGGCAGTTCCTGCTTGATCACGTCGACGCCATGATTTTGGAACCTGGTCCTGTCTACATCGTCGAACACCACCGGGAACCGCTTCACGTGCTCCTGCAGGCCCTTCAGCCGCGTTCTCGTGAAGTTCGACTTGTGGATCACATAGGAGTGGCCCAACATGGCTGTCACGAGAGTATCGACCAACATCGACTTGCCGCAATTGGAGCGTCCGTGCAGGACTGCCCATAGCGGATAGCGGATCACATCCTTCTTCAGGAGGGCGGCCTGGGTCCGCACTTCGCACAGAAACGGGGAGAAAAATAGCCAGGCCATGAACAGGAAGTAGTCGTGTTGCAGCTTCCCCACGTCGCCGACAAACTCCGCAAAATTGTCGAAATAGCGCAGGAGCAACTGTGCGTCCTGCGCGACCTGTTCGTCGCTGGCCGCCAAGGCGACGGTTGTGCCCGAGACGTCGATGTGTTCCGAACCGGTGATGCTCAACCAGGGGAACTGTGTCTGTTCGTCGGATCGCACGAACGCCACCTGCGAGATCGACTGCCGGAGATCGGGCGTAATGGTTATGCGACCCTGCTTGTCGGGCTTGGCAATGGAGTCCAATGCCGACGGCAACGAGTTGCGCAGCTTCATGATCTCGCCCACGCCGTACTCGAAGGCGGTCTCGCGCGCACGCTCGCTTTCGATGAACAAAACGGTGTCGTCACCGCTGTTTGGCTCCAGGGCTGGCATGTCCAACGGCTTGACCTCCACTTCGTCGAACCGTTGACCATCGGGCAGGGAGATGTGCTCGACCGCACTCTCCGTGATTTTTTTGAACATGTCCGCGTAGTGCGCCCAGGCCTGGGCATCGTCGCTGAACGACACCAAGGTTTCGGGCTGATCGCCGCTCAGAGCCGTCAACGACAGATTGGCCGAGCCGACAAGCACGCGCCTGCGCGCATCGCCGGCATCACCGGTGCGTTCCAACATGAACAACTTGGCGTGGGCGACGTGGCGGCCCTGGAAAACCCTGAATTTGATGCGCCCCTCTTCGATCCCGGCAATGATCGTTTTGCGACGATCGTCCCGCAGACCCTTGATCGCTTGAATTGTTGCTTCGGCGGAGTGCTGCTGATAGGCAACAATGGTGCGCGCGCCGCACAGCAGCACCTCGCTGCCGAACACGCAGTCGATGTGCTCGAAATCAAACTCTTCGAGCAAGCGCACGATGGCCGGCATGCTGACTGAGTAGGTGAGGATCGAGATGCGGTTGTAGCCTTCGAACAACGACCAGCTGAACGGTTGGCAACCGCTCCATTTGGCCTGTACGACATCCAGGAAGGAGGGATCGTCAAATCCCATTGATGCTTGTTGGGCAGCGGACATGCTCACGTCCCCCTATTTGTGCCGCGGGGAGCCGCAGCGTCGGGTCCGACCCAGTGCCGCCGCTCGAAGGCATCCAGTTCCCACGGGTACTTCGCCCATGTACGGCGCTGCTTCGCACAGTGGGCGCACGCGTAGACGGCCATCGGATAGTCGTTGAGGATCCCGCGCCGGCTCCAGTTCCACGCTTGAAATTTCCATGCGTGGCGACCGCAGATGCACGCCGCCATCAGGGCCGCCTCGCGTCGCGGTCGATGCCCGCGTTGTAGCTCTTCAGCGCTCGGTCGAGGCCGCGTCCCTGGTTGGCCATGTGTTCGACGTAGGGTCGCAATCTTGGTGTGCAGTTCGGTCCCGATGTCGGCGATCGCCTGCGCGTCGTCGGCCACAGCGCGCAGCATGGCGATCAGCACCTTGCGTTACACGAGTTCGTCGAACAGCACAGCGCTCTCCCGGACGGCCAGGGGCAGCAGGTGTTCGCCGGGCAGAAACATGATCACGAAGTCAATGCTGTACGGCAATTGGTTCTGATTCCCCTTGGTCGCCAGTTCGAGTACCCGGGCCCGCACCTGACAGACCACTGCGACCGCCCCCTGGCGGCGTTCGGCATCGGACTCCGCATCCAGGACCTCCACGTAGGTCTTGAGCGGAGCCTTGGCATCAACGGCGATCTGCCGCTCGTTCGGCAGCCGGATGGTGAGGTCCGGGCGGCCGCTGCCCGCTTCCAGTCCCGTCTGCTCGTCGAAATCGACATGTTCGGTTATACCCGCCAGTTCGACGACGCGCCGCAACTGCTGGCATGCAGCGTAGGAGTGACCACCACCAGGTAGTTCTTGGCCGATGAAGGTGTCTTCTCGAAGCATTTCTACGTTGCCATCAAGGGCGTTCAGCCCCTAACTGACCATCGGATGCCAGCGTGCTCGGGCCGCGGCCCGAACGGGCCCGGGCTTTTTCCAGCAGGTCACTGTGCTGTTCGGCAAGGGTCGCTGGAGAAGAAGATTCGGCCGACATGGCCCGTTTCTTGTTTTCAGTCGCCTTCCACGTCTTGGCCTCGGCTCGAAACTCTTCAGTGAACAGTTCGACCTGCTGGCGATCTTCCTCCGACAGGGCCTCCAGCATTTCGGTTAGGGTTGTCATGATGCCGCTCTCCCTTGTTTCAACCGTTCCAGATGTGCGCCAAATCGCCGGTCTGCAGTATCAACCAACTGTTTGCAGAACAAATATTGGGATTTCCCCGACTTTGAAGCAACCACGAGAATGATGGCCGTTCTCTGGGGATCGAACGCGAATACGACCCTCCAGGCACTATTATCGGCCTTGAAGCGAATGTTCCCTCCGTCGCCGGTCGGCTCACGAATCCCCGTTAACACCGTTAACGGGAACCGGCTTTCCGCCCCGAAGCCGAATGCCGGGATGGTGATACACCGCACAATCCCGCAGCTTCGCCGCCGGGCGGATTACACCAAAGGTATGCGTGCGGCCACCGCCGGAGACTCCGGCCCCACTCCCTTCGTATTTCCAGTCGTCGGAGTTCAGGAACACGACGTCGACACGCCAGATTACCAACTGCAAATCGGGCTTTATGGTTTTCGTGGGATCCACAAGATAGCGCCAAACGATATACCAGCCGGAGTGATCGTAATGGGACTGGATGGGCCACCCGCGCAGGCTGGCCTTGCTTTCCAGGCAGTCTTCCGGACGCAGCGGCGTCGGTGCCCCGCGCCGACTCAGGTCCGGAAAGCGTGTCTGCGCCGTCGCACTGTGCCGGTGCTTCTCGTAGTTGCTCAGGCTGTCCAGCGCCTTCGTGCCGAACATCCCGACGATGGCGCTGAACACATTGGCCTGTTCGTAGTAGAGATCAATGAAGTCCCTGTCGTTGAGGGCGCGCTCGATGTATTCGATGGATCTCCGAATGGCGGAGAGCTCCAGCCCGGCCGGGAGTTTCACCGACGCATCGAACATGTCAGACCGACAGCCGCGCCAGTTGCGGAATCGCAACCGTGCCCATTTGGTGGAATTCAGGGTTGTGTTCAATGCCGATGCTGCGCAACCCGCAGGCCTCGGCAGCCGCCAACGTGGAGCCGGAACCGGCGAAGGGGTCAAGCACGACACCGGTGCCCAGCGGCAAACTCGAACGCACCAGCAGGCGCAGGAAGGCCTGTGGCTTGAGCGACGGATGCGGCGCGATTTTCCGCTCCAGGCCACGGGCCGGCGCTGACCGTACCAGGTCCTTGAAAGGTTCGCTGTCGGAGAACCGCCGCAGCCCACCCGTCCCCCACGTTCTGAGGTTGTCCTGTACGCGCCCTTCGCACGGACGACGGAAGATGCCCCACGGCTCGAAGCACGACTTCGGCATCACGGTTACATCGCGAAACTCGTCGTGCGCGTTCTTCGGGCGATCACCGCCGCGCAGCGTGTGCACTTCCCGGATCAGCAGCCCCCGCGACTCAAACCCGGCGGCAATGAACGGCTCGAACACCAGGTGGGACAGGAGCGGATTCGTCGCGATGAAAACGTGGGCGCCGGGCACGAGGACCGGCAACAGCAATGCGGACAGGCGACCGAAGAACGCGCGCATGGCCTCCTTGTCGCGCTCATGGAGCACGGTAAACCGCGGCACCGGTTGACGGCGGTTGCCGTCAAAGGCGGGCGGCTGCCGCCACACGCCGCCGTGGCCGTCCCGGCGTTTCCGCAGTTGTTGGGAGGAGAACTCAACAAGCCCGAACGGCGGATCAGTCACGACCGCATGCACGGAATGCGGCGCGGCTGCTTCAAGCCAGTTGAACGCATCGTCGAGAATGAATTCGTAAAGGCCTTTCGGTCCCTTCACGGGGGCCGGGGTCTCGAAGGGCAGGGGCAGGGCCGTTACGGTCACGGACCTATCCCCCAGCCGGGGTCGGTGCGCCGGACCGCCGCTCGCCGTCCGGCGTCAGGTAGCGGTAGAGCGTATTGGGCGTCACGCCCGACAGACGCGCGATTTCGCGCACCGTCAGCTGCCGGGCGCGCATCAGGCTGGCCGCCCGATCGAGCTGCTCCGGCGTCAGCTTGGGTTTGCGGCCACCCTTGCGGCCGCGGGCGCGCGCGGCGGCCAGTCCCGCCTTCGTGCGCTCCGAGATCAGGTTGCGCTCGAACTCGGCGAACACGCCGCAGATCTGGAACAGTGCCTTGCCGGCCGGCGTAAGGGTGTCGATGCTCTCCTGCAACGACACCAGTTCGATGCCGTGCTGTTCGAGGTTTGCCACCTGGTCGATCAGGTCCTTGAGACTGCGGCCCAGGCGGTCGAGCCGCCAGATCACCAACTGGTCGCCCGCCCGCGCGCAGGCCAACGCCTGACCGAGGCCCGGGCGTTCCAGTCCCGGACTCGAGCCCGACACCTGGTCGGTGTGGATGTGCTCGGGGTCGCAGCCCGCCGCCTGCAGCTGGTCGATTTGCAAGTCGAGCGTCTGTTCGTGGGGCGAGACGCGGGCGTATCCGATCTTCATGATCGTAGTGTAACACAAACGCTGTTCGAGCATAGTTCGATATATAGATTGTTGATATGGGTTGTTGCGTACATGCCGCTGAGGGGCCGTTGGGTCCGACGGCGCGCCGTCGGCTGTGCCCCGTAAACGGCCGTTTGCGGGACGGAAACAGAGGCAACAGTGTTGAGGTTGCCGAGTCAACCAGATCCGTTTGCGATCGACACCTGGTCCCACAAGAATTCGAGGGACGCACGGGATGAAACTTGGCGTACAGCTGCCAGGAAATCCGGGAACATCGTATCTGTACAGATGTCGTGGCATCGGGCCAGATACATGAGCAGTTGTCGTTTCAGGCAAATAGGCACGTACAGGATCTCATATGCACCCGCGGGCAGGACGCCGCTCTCCGCCTCCCAAAACACGCTGCGCTGCGCAATGGTCCGGAGGGCCCCGATCGGTGCAGCCACAATCCTCGCGTCGTTTGCCGGCAGGAGCACAATGCAACCATCACCGCCTGTCCAACCCGCGCCGTTCTCTTCACCCTTCCGGTCGTAACAGGCAAAGAACAGCGCCACCAGGTAGTCCCGCGTAAAGTCAATCAGATTGGTCGGACCGTTTGAAACTGCTGGCGCGGGTGCAGCATTTCGGCGGTCCGACACGGCATAGGGTTCCGGCAGCAGCCGGTTGATTTCGTCTGCGATCCTGTCCTTGCAAGGCCGCCAACAATCGTGTCTCGGTCTCCTGCAAGGGGGGCAACCTTCCGGGAACAACGTGGTCTGGGGATCGGCGGTTGGCTTGCACCCGGCGATAGAGGGAAGACGTGACGGGAAGCTCATGGTCATTCATTGCATCCCGTTCGCCCCGAAACACATAGTCCCCCCGGCAGGCCTTTTGCTGCAGTTCGGACAGAAAGCAGGTCAGGTCGGATTTCATGTTCATTGTGTGTTGTCCAATGGCTCCATCGTGGACATGGCCTGCGGGAGGCGCACATCCACCCGTATGTGAGTCCCAGCAAGAAGCCCAACGGCACCCAGCGCATCTTGCGGATGCCGGCCCGGTGGGCATGCAGGGCAACCGAAGTTGCTCAGACTGAAAGTCAGCAAGATCGAAGGCATCATGACCGGCACTGCCGAATTGGAGCGTCGATGAAGGTTCTCGTCAGTGACAGCTCCATCCTGATCAAGTTCTCGAAGCGAGGGCTATTGGGCAGGATGTTCCAACTCGCGTTTGAATTCGCGGTACCGGATCTGCTGTTCCACGAGGAGCCGGTGGACCCTGGCGCGCACACCCGGTCGGATCTCCTTAGTCTTGGCCTGAGGGTTGAGGCCCTGGATCGCCGCGCAAGCGTGCCATCAGAAGATGCAAGGTGAGCGGCGGGCCTTGCGGGTGATGCGTCCGGCCAGGGCGAAGAAGCGGCGCCGGAGGGTCTTGGTGGTCGTCCGCGGCTGGCCCAGCCCGAGGCGCCCGGTCCCCACGCCATACTTCAGGTCGCGGATGGCATTCTCCACCTCGGCGTGGCGGCGATGGTCGGCCTCGAGTGCCAGGGTGTCGCCCTCGCGGTCGGTGAGGGCGTGATGGCGGTAGTCGGTGAACAGGGCCAGCTGGGAGCCGGGCGTGGGCTTCACCCGCCGCACGATCAGGCGCACGGGTACCGCGTCGGCCTTGTCGGCAAAGGGCGTGTAGGTGGTCTCGGCCACGTCCGCGGCCCCTTCCATCCAGTAGGGGATGGGGGTCCAGTCCTCCTCGGGAAGGGCCTCGATGCGCTGGCGCAAGGCTGGGTGCTGGCGAACGGTGATGGAGAAGCGGACCTTTTGGTCGTGGCAGAGGGCAACGGCGTGGGTGTAAAAGCCACTGTCGGCCCGCACGGTGAGTGGGCCCGTGGCACCGAACCGCCAACAAGGGGTGATAGCCCCGCTGGCCAGCATAGTTGTGGTGGCGGGCTCCCTCCTTGAGCAGCCCATGCAGACGGTGGAGTCAGGTCGATGGTCCCGTCGCCGGGACCGGCCCCCGCCCCCCAGGCTCGGGCCAGCAGCTCGCGGCTGACCCGGTCCAACTGGCGCACGTGGCCCCAACGGAAACTGCGCAGGAAGGTCCCCAGGGTGGACGGCGCCTTGACCGTGCAGCCCATCAGCGCGGTCCCGCCCGCGCGCAGGGCGTCGGCACGAGCGACCCGGCCCGATTGAGCTCTCCGGTTGATTCCACCAGTTTGATGGGCCAGGGTCAGCGGCAACAACAGGCCGGCGTTGCGCGGTGGCGTCGAAGGCACCTCAGGGGTGGCCCCAGGGTCCTTACCCCGGAAGAATCAGGGCCATTGCGCGTGGAAGTTGCCGCAGACGCCAAGGGCATCGCCCACCAGGATGCTCTGTGGATCATCGACAACCTGCTTGATGCCGGCATTCTGTCGGCGTCACAGGTCGTGGCTGCTCTTGAAACAATGCGTGACGATCCAAGATGTCCGGTTCCCAAATCCGGGTTGGCTGTTCGCCTACGACGATTGCGTGATTGAGCCGTGATAGCCGCCTGTACACCGCCTGAGTTCGAGACATTCACCGAGTCCGACCTCGATGTTGGAAGCTTTGAGGTCGGCTCAACCGACTGCAATCTCGACCCTGTCTCCGCCACCGAACCGGTGAAGCAAGGAGCGTTCGGCCTTGCACAGGCAGATGCAACAGGTGCAGAACAAGCCTTCGGAACCGATCGCCTTCGCTGCCCAACCATGGACTGCGCCGAAGCTCTGCGACGGTCACGCAACCAGATAGGTCCCGGCGGACTGCCTGGCCCAGGCATGGGTATAGCGGCTGGTGGTGGCCAGCGAGGCATGACTGAGGGACTGTTGCACCACATGCACCGGAGCGTCGTGGTCCGGAATTAAGCCGTTCTCCGAAAGGAGGGACAGCACCGGCGGCACGGCACGCGCCAACCCGGGGCCATTTTCCTCGGTGCTGCCGCACGGCGAGCAGTTGCTCACGGTCCTCGGTCTGGACGAACACAACCGCGCCCAACGTCCGATTCGGACCGTCGTTGTCTCCCTAATATCCGGCGTCCGACGGGTGGTCGACCACGGTGCCGGCGTAGTGCCGCACCTCGAGCTCGTCGACCAATGCGGGGGCCTTCTGGGCAGGCGGATCCGAAGTCGACTTGGTAGCTGTAGCACCTATACTCGGCGAAGAGGTGACCGCCGAAAGCCAGGCCCACGCCGCCGACCAGCATGGCCATGGCGCACCCCAGGACCTGGGCCACCCCTGGAACCTGGGGGACTGCCAGATTTTCCGGTACTAGGTTGGTTTGCTTGCGTCGGTCATGATTTCCCTCCTGAGCTGTGGTTACCAAGTCGTTCTGGCAACTGACCACTACGCTGTGAACCACCACTACAGCTTCAGTGGCTATCGTGCGATCGCCTCCAGCTGGTCCTGGCTGAGAGCCACACTCGACTCAATGATGAAAGCGGGATCCTCCAAAGGCCCAACATAGCTGACCAAGAGCTCTGGCCCTTGTCGGACTCAGAACCAAACAGGTCCTGAAACTTCGACAGCGCCTTCGAGGTCACACGGCTCGAAATCCCGTGCGACAGGAGGCGTTGGAACTCCTCAGCCAGTGCGGCTGTGTCAATGGCAAGCAGGAGCCGATGGATGTCAAAGGCATCCTTGGGGAGCTATTCCTGACGGTGCCCGGCGGTATCCTCCAAGCGTTTCCCTATCTTGTGCACCTTCGCCACCAGCAGTGCCGCCGGTCCGGCCACCTTCAGGATGCATGATCGGTCCGCGTCCGGAACCAGAGAGGTTATCTTCCTGCGCGTATGGCTCACGAGGGCGCCCTCGAGTCCGTGGACCTTCCTTGCCGCTTTCCTGTTGTGGCCCTTGAGCCGGGCCCCCTGCGACCGAGTCCACCCACGGCCGCTGGCACCATCAGGTCAACCTGTGCCCCACCGTCCTTCGTGAAAGTCCCCGGTGGATTAGTCAGCCGAAACCCCGCGCGGCTCATCACGTCGATGATCGCGGGACTGTTTGCCAGCGGGTCAGGATCGAGCGCGATGTCTGCGTCATAGGTAAACGGAGAGAGGGCGAAGCTGTCATCAACACTCTCCGTATGTACGTATACCGCCTGGGCACCCACCAGGATGGCCGCATCGCGGTGCGGTTCCAGTGCCTCGACCGCGTCGAGCAGCGTCTCCCGGGCAACTATGTAGTGTTGGTCATAGGAAGTTTCCATGTGTCCTCCTTGTCTCGCATCCACTCCAGAAGGGCCTCCGCCTCCGCCGGTCCGCGCCCCGGCCCTGTCATGAGGTCCAGCAGGACCTGGGTCACGCGGGCGAAGGTGATGCCGTCGTCGTACTCGGCCCGCTCGAACGCCACGGGGTCGAACGGGCGTACGAGGAGAACATTGCCTCCGGTCTCTGCCGGGCGCAGCCCCAGTGACCGGGCGGCAGTGTCGGGGTCGTCAACGTAGAGTGCCGCCAGGCGCGGCTCCGCAATGGGTGCCAGGCGATGCCCGGCAAACGATCCGGTGACGGCGTACCGGATGCCCGTGTCGCGCAGACGGGAGAACAGCGCCCTTGTTCCTCTCGGTTCCAGCCATGTCGTCAGGGCGTTGGAGGAGGCGAAGCCGTAGTCCATGGCCCATCGGCGGGCCAGGGCTTCCCAGTCCACCGACACGATGCGCCCCCGCGGGCTCTCCTTGGTGACGATCCCGTCCGACTCCAGCAGGCCGGCCACCCTCGAAACCATGGCCGCTGAGCTTCCGGTCTTGCCGGCCAGCTCCCGCGTCCCGAAGGGAGGCCGGTAGTCCAGGAGCCCCCTGGCCACCCGGGCGGCGCGGCCGCCCTTGAGCGAGTGGAGCGGACGGTTCTCCCGGAAGGGGTTCCGGTCTGCCCCTTGGGTCTCGATGTACACCGCGGGACGGTCAACGACGAACCTGAGATTGCCAGTGGAGTCGGCGTAGCTGATTCCGGCTTCCGTCAAGCGCTCCCTAGCCAAGGGGCTCAGGTAGGTCGAGACCAGCATGCAAACAGGGGTTGCGCCAGCCTGCTCATATCTCGAATTTGCCAGTGCCTTCAGTTGAACTACCACTCTGCCGACCATCCTGGGCTCCACTGGAGGCCCCTTGGTCTCCACGAGGATGTCGGATGAGAGTCCGTCAGGGCCGCGGAGTTCCCAGATGGCGTCGGCCATGCGGGTGGAATCCTGTGGGGTCCGCACGGCTGTCTCTCGCGCGCGGTCGAGCAGGAACCACCGCGGAGGCAGGCGCGTGCCTATCGCCTTAACGGCCGTGTCGATGAGCTTTGTTTCAGATATATGGCTGTTCCACATCACGTGAAACAGTATAATTTCTGCACCAGTTCTAGTCAAGGACATGCTGGCCCTGCCATCCGTAGGCGCAGCAACTGGAACCGAGGGAGATCTACCGTCCGCTGATCATCCAGCGCACTGAATCGGCCCCAAGGCAGTTCGCTGGCGATCAGCTGAAGTGCTCGAATTCAGGGCAAATCGAGTCGGTTGTTGACCACCAGTAGGTGTCCTCTGCGGTTATGCCTGACGAACGGGCACAGCCGCGGCCTGGAGGCAATACGCAGTCTACATAGGGGTACTGTGGTCAGCGCCGACCTCCCGGCCTTCGGGCTCGACGAGTAGGGTGCGCCAAGCCGCGGGGTCGGCCATCACGACCGCGATCCGGTCTATGGTGTCGGCGGGCGAACCGAATTTGTGCCAATGGGATTCAGTGCGCGCCAACTGGGAATCCGTCAGGATGTTGCCGAGTAGTTTCCGCAGTGCGTTGATGTGGGCCGCATCAAGCACCTCCTGCTGAAACTGTTGCTTTTCCCTGTCACTGAGTTTGTGGCGGGCGTAGTGGGCGAGCGGCAACGTGCCGAAACCTCCCAGCGCATCATCGCCCACATACTCGCTGTAACCCACCTCGCGGGGCGTTTTGCCCGTCGCTGCCAACGCGTGGTCGGCCATCGCTAGACAGGCGCCCTGCGCCGCAGCGACCAGCGTTTCGGTAGGCAGCGTCGGCCACTCCACCTGTGAGTCCTGGCTGTAGCGCGACGTTTGGCAATAGGCATCCAGCTGCCGCAGGTGAGACGCCGGCACGGCAGTGAGCAGGATGCCGTGCGGATCGGTGGGCAACAGACCGGCGAGCGTCGTCAATGTGTGCCGACCTCTATTGTCCTTGACGACATCGAAAACATCGATGCCCAACGCACCCAGCGCGGCTTTTACGCATCGTTCGAGCGCGTTGTGTGCGGCCATGACCGCATCGCCTTCGGCTTCGTCGGAGCCGAAGGCTACCAACGCATATTTCAAATATCGCCGTCCAGCTTGCAACAGATCCCTGACTCCTTCCCAAGGATCGTTTTGCTCCATGGGGGGCAGCGATTCGCCTGCGGGGGTCATTCCGTGTCGCTGCACCTGCCCGGCGATGTGGGGCAGCGACGTGCGGCACTTGTCGAACTCGGCACGCGTGAAGTGGAAAATCTGCGTGGGGGACAACTCCGCATACGGTTGCTCCCGGGCACAGATTTGCGCCAACGCTTCCTCGGCGGTATCCCTGTCGCCGCCAATCACCGCCAGATCGATATCCGAACCCGACTGCCAGTTTCCGGCGGCGCGCGAACCGAAGAGCAGCACCTGCGCGTCGGGCAAACTTGCCTGCAGGTCGCCCGCCAACGCCAGGGCGCGGGGATCGGGGCCGCCATGACCTTGCGTCGAGTCGGCGGTGAATCGTTCCCATGCAGCAGCCATGTTGCGGATTCCGATTTATGTTCGCAAGGAGGAAGTACCGACCAAGGGAGGATTGTACGAAACGTACGAAGGCAGTCGCAGGGGTTAGGTCCGCTTCCTGCGCACAGACCATGCGCGTCAAGCACTTGTTTGAACCCCCGCGAGGTCCTTCCATGCTTTCGATGCGGTTTGGATCAGGTAGAGCTTGGCGTGTTTCCGATTGCAGGGATGCCGAAGGCGGATCGGCACTTGGTAAGGGCGTCCTCGGCACTCACAAATGGCCCTACACTGCGCCTGTTCCCATCCCAAGCGCCGGTTGACCGAGCAAGGGTCTGGTACAGGGCCATTGGGTTGCTTATGCGGCGGTCAAACCAAAAGCCACATCTGAGAATTCGACATCATGGATCCCGCTACCATCCCCCCGGAATTTGGTAACGCTCGGAGCACCCCGAACCGTACCAATACAACGGTAGAAGTCCCCGCCGCTGTGCGGGACTTCTGTGTGGCACTTGCAGGTGCTTTTGGGCGGGGAGCGGTGTCAGCCGGAATTGAAGATGCTTTCCATAAAGGCGTGGACATCCGGTGCCCTTCGCAGCAACGCAAACCGGCCCCAACTCCCAGGCATGCCAAAATCCGACAACTCCCAGGTGGCGTTGAAGTACAACGTGGTGAAGACGGCGAAAAACTCCTCAACATCCGTCATTGCATAGGTGTCCTCAAAGCGACCCAGCCTCTTGGCCCGGTCGAAGAGTGCCTCGATGTGCAGATGCTCGGCGGAGTCGAAGCAGAGATTGTGAATGGCGTGCGCGAACTCGTGGATTGTCACGTCCGTCCAAGCACCAGCGTCGCTCAGCAGGGCAAGCAGATTTTCCTCCGGGATTCCGGACACGGGCTGGCCGGGGATCGCGCCGAGGCCGCGGAAATCGTCGTACGGGTACCCGGTGTCGTCGTGCTGGCCCTTCAAATCCGCGAATTCCGGCAACTCGGTCACGTAGGAGTCACTGGGGTAGATCGCCAACGCCGCACCCGCATCCGCCAGACAGTCTGGAATACCGGGCCGCACACGGGCCAACATGCGTTCCACCCTGTCGGCCGCTGCGTGCAGGGCCCGCGGGTCCACCTGGCCGGGTGCCTTGATCCACACGCTTTCCTTGTGCAGGAACTGCGTATAGTAGGACTGGACTTCGACAACTCTCAGACTGTCGAGCAGCGATCGCCTAGTCGCTGCGAATTCCTCCCATGCGCACATGCGGTGTTGCGCCCGGAAGCCGCGGGCCGGTCCGGCCGGGGAACCGCCCAGCATGATCACCTCTTCGACATCGAGCGTGCAGGAACCGGGTCCGTCCTTCACGCGGTATTTCAGAACGTACCGTGTCCGGCCTGCCACGTCCTGCTTCGCGAATGATTCGATCTCAAACACCAACGGATACAACCAATCGTCACGCGCATTGTCCCGGATGGTCCGGGCCAGGTCGTCGAGAGTGTGGCCGGTTGGGTAACCGTACGACCGAATCCGCAAACGGCCGTCACCCACCCACTCCGTGTCGGCGACGTACGACTGTTCCTGTGTCCATCCCGCCGGGATATCGATTGCGAACGCGTAGTCGTGGTTCCGGATCAAGATGCCGCTGGCTGAGGGCCTCGCCCGCGTCGGCGCATCTGCTGGCGGGGGAGTAGGCGAGGGGGTGGGGCGCACAGTCGCGGTTGGAACCTGCATGGACGGATCAATCGAATCCAAGTACGCCTGCCAGCTCCCCACGTGGCGCGACATGATCCAACCGATGTCCCCGGTCTCGGTCTTCAACTTCAGAAGCGTCCATCCGGCACCGCCGCCTGAGCTCACCAGCACGCAGACCTGAAGTCCGGGTTCAAGTTCCTGGCTGGAATAGTTGAACGTCGCCGGTATGGAACCTTGCAGCACATACTGAAGCTCGCTTTCGCATTCCATCCGCGGGGCGGGTGGCGTCGCCTTGGTCGCCACTACGGTCGCCTGTGTGAATCCAAGGCCCAGACCGCAGGCGGCGATGGTGATCAGGACCCCACCGACAAGGTACCTAATGAAATTCTGGCGAGACTTCGACACTGTGGGACCATCCATTGAAAGCATTGTGGCTAGACTCCGAATGGCCCGCACTTGACCGACACGCCAATCCGGTGGGACGACGCTCCGCCACCGAAGTCTGCATCGAACCTGGAATTGACGGAATCAGGCGATTGTGCCCAATTCTCGGCAAATCGGCGCGCTCAGAATGGCCTGGACTGCCGGTTTCAGATGTCCTGCGGCCTATGGCACTCCGGGGATTCGATGGTTTTGGTCGGGTCGGTGCCTGGGAAGGTGTCCCCGGTGTCCGTGGCTGATCTAGGCTACGGGGCCCAGTTCAAGCCCATTCCTTGAGACGCAATAAACCAGCGCCTGTCCCGTTGCACTTGGCACCGGTGCTGGAAACCACTTGCTTCCAACTGGTGCAATCCGCAGATACAGCGTGTTGCAATCCGGGTATCGGCTCGGTTCCAGGTCGCACCACGCGAAACCGACCGGAGTCTCCTCCGGTCGGCAGCGCGGGCAATTGAGCCCCCAATAGCCTGTCTTGATACGACAATCAGGTGGAGATGGCGGGAATCGAACCCGCGTCCGAAACAGTGTCCCGAAAACGTCTACAAGCTTAGTCGCCGGATTATGGGCTTTAGCCGACTTCGTATCCCCGGCGACGGGGACGAAGGGGCGAGTCGATGGTCTTGGGCAGCCCTATCGACGTCCGGCTGCTGCATCCCCCAGTGTCTGACGGCCTCACGGAAACCTGCGGGCGGCATTCCCGTGGACCGAGACCCAACCTGAGTTGGGCCGGATGCCTAACTCTGGCTTACGCAGCCACGCCGCCAAGGGCGGGAGCAGCGGTGAAGCCAAAGTTGAAGCTCATACCTGTGTTCTTGGCACTTGTATGTTGTGTGCGCCTTTTTTACGTGGGAGTCGCTCCACGGCTTGCGGTTCGCGGATCCAGTTGCCCCGTCGAAGCCTGTTCATCCCCCTGTGACCCTTGGTCGAGACAGGGCGGGATTGTACAACAAAATCCGCGGTCTGAAAGGGGTCTGGCAAACCAAATCCGTGCGTCTGCCCTGGAACCGTGCGCGTCGCGTGCCGGCCCTTACACGATCAGCATGGCATCCCCGAAGCTGTAGAACCGGTACCCCTCGCGGATGGCTGCGGCGTAGGCCTCCAGCAACATCGTCCGGCCGCGGTCGGGGTCCGCATGCACCTCGCCGATGAAGGCGCTGATCATGAACAGCGGCGTGGACCGCGGCAGATGGAAATTGGTCAGGATGCAGTCCACCGTCCGGAACCGAAATCCGGGATAGATGTAGGTGTCCGCCAAACCGGCCACTGGCCGGAGACCGGGGGCGCGCGGATCGGATCCTCCTTGCCGGACCGCCCATTCCAGTGTGCGGGTCGTCGTGGTGCCCACGCTCAGAATGCGGCCGCCGACACTCCGGCAGCGGTTGACGGCCTGCGCGGTGGCCGCCGGGACTTCCACGGGCTCCCCCGACAGGGTGTGCTGCGTCAGGTCGTCGTCCCGCACCGGGGCAAACGTGTCCCTGCCGACCTGCAACGTCACCGGACATATCCCCATGGAGGCTTCGGCCACCGCGTCCAGCAAGTTCTTGGTGAAATGCAGGCCGGCCGTCGGGGCCGCCACGCTGCCGGATTCCCGGGAGTACACAGTCTGATAACGCTCCCGGTCGCCGGTGAAATCCTTGATATACGGCGGCAACGGTACGGTTCCATGCCTGGCCAGCACAGCGGCGTCCAGGGCACAAGACACGTTGATGATGCGCGTGCCGTCGTCACCGATCTCCTGCACTACAGCCGGCATCTTGGTTCCGTCGGAGCCAATCAGGGACAGACTTCCGCCCGGGGCCGGCACCGAACCGCGGATCAGGCACCTCCAAACCCGACAGTCCGGATCCATGGCCTCCAACAGCGTCACCGACAGGCGGCCACCCGTGTCCCGACGGGCGCGGAACTGGTACTCCGACACCCGCGTGTTGTTGTGCACCAGCAAATCGGTCTTCCGCAACAGATCGGGGAATTGCCTGAACCGCAGGTGCCGACAGGATCCCGTGCGGCGATCCAATACCAGGAGACGACTGGAATCCCGCGGATTTGCAGGCTGCTGGGCAATCAAGCCGGTGGGAAGCTCGAAGTCGAAGCGCGCGGTGTCCATGCACCTAGCTTAATCAAGGAGACCCGACTTGGTCGGGTCTCCTTGAAGATAGTCCGGTAGGACGCGGGTCAGGCTGGGCGACGCTTGTTGTCGAATTCCCTCCACAGTTCCCTGGTCTTGCCGTTGGCCACCTCAAGGCCTTCCTTCAGGGCCTTGTCAAGCCTTGACTGGTAGGTGTTGTCGTAGGCGGTGCCGGGATGGGGCCCGAACACATGGCCTACCAGCCAGCCCACGGCCGCTCCCACGCCCACACAAAACAGAAACTGTACGGTTCTCATGTTCATGCACCGGCCCGCAACCGGTCGGTAAGTCCCTCCAGGCTGGTATCCGGCGGGACGGAGGCACTCTCCGTTGCGGCCGGCACTGCGACATTATCCTCGACCGGAATGACAATGGCCAGGAGCAGGTAGAAGAATCCCATGCCGACAAAGGCCGTGGCGAAACCGAGCAGCACAAACCCGATGCGAATCAGCACCGAATCCACGCCCAGCGACTGCCCCAGGCCGCCGCAGACACCGAACAGCACCCGATCCTTGCGGGAACGGGACAGACCGGAGAAGCGGTGGAGCTTGGCGCCGACCTTTTGCCGGGCGGCTCCCAAGTCCGCCACCTGGTCGCGCATGGTCTCTCCATTGCTGCGATTGCGAAACTTCTTCAGGGCATAGAACCCGATGGCAATCAGAAGGATCGGTCCGATGGTCATGCTGCCTACGGAGATCAGGAAGTCGAAGATGCCGAGATTGGATGCCAGCAGCGCAATCCCGACCGCAATCAGACCCCATGCAACCCACACGCCATGCTTCGCCTTGAGGCTGGCGGTGGCCGGAGCCGTGATGCCCTCTTCCGACGTTCCCACCGGCAGGAACAGCCAAAACAGAATGTACAGGGGCAGGGCGCTGCCGATTGAGAATACAATCAAGCCCAGCCAAATCAGCCGCACGATGCCTTCCGACACCGACAGGTAGTCGGCCATGCCCCCGCATACGCCACCAAACACCTTCTTGCGGGGATGTCGCATCCAGCGACGGCGGGCGGTGGCCCGAGACTCCGGTTCCACCGGCTGTTCGGCAGGTTGCCCGGAGGCTTCGGTCTCTTCCGCGGTGTCCGGGTTCGCCGCACTCCCTTCCACCGACTGCGAGGCACTTTCCTCGATCGGTTCTTTCGTGTCCATCCTATGCTCCTTCCCTGGAAATCCCGCTTGCGAGGCAATCATCCGCCGTCGTCGGTTGCGCTTGAGACCTGCACCGGACGCAAGCTCATTTGTACATACGCCCTGGGCGACCCTGCGGTTGCAGGATTGGCAACCGCAACGAGCGAACCCATCCGCGGAGTTGCAATGGGCATCGGATGGCCCAATCTGGTAGGCTGAATTCGTGCCCCCAATTCCCATCCGCCGCAACTTCAGCGACCGGTCCGCCACGGCCCGGAACCTTCCTGCCAAACACATGCCCCTGCACCCCATCACACCGGGACAGGCCCGGCACACTCCGGTTTGGCGCTGGACGGGTCTGCTCGTCCTGTGCCTGGCGGTGGCCGCAACCCTGTCGTCGTTCCAGCCGCGTCCAGGCCTTGCCCAGACCGGCACCGCGTCGCCTGCCACCGACTTGGCGTACGTCTCCCGACTGCGCATCCACAATTCGGACCCGGCCGAGGTTGTCACATGCGAGCTGATTCTGATTGACGGCGTCGGCACCGAAGCAGACCAGTCCCTCGCCGTCCGCCTTAGGCCGCGCGTCACCGAGATTGTGGACCTGAACGACTTTCCCGGCCTGGCGACCGGGGCCTACGCCGGCTACCTGGACTGCAGCCACGCCGTCTCCACGGTCCTCATCTACGGCGAACCGGGCGACCGCATCTATACCGCCTATGCCGGCACGGACGAACAGCAGACATCCCGGGAATGGCAGGTGTTGGAGGCCTACACCGGCTCCGGGAACTCCGAATTTGCCACCAGCATCATCGTCCAAAACGCAGGTGCGGAACCGAACGACCTGACCATCCGGTTCCTGTCCCGCAGGGACAGCAGCCTGATCCACACGATCAGCCTGGCCGGGCTTCCAGCCTGGTCAACGGCTGAAGCTGACCTGGTGGACTTCCCCGCCCTGGCCGAGCATGAGACCGTGCGGGCCGAGGTGGCAAGTTCGGGCCCCTCCGCGGTTCTGGTCTTTCACCATGACGTTGGCGACGACAACGACGACTCCGCCTTCCGCTTTCCCCGGGCCGCCTTTGTGCCCTCCCACGCAACGGCAACGCGCTTCGCCTACCCGGCCATGCTGGTGAACTATCAAGAATTGAACACCACCTTCCAGGTGCTGGGTTTGGGATCCGAACCGGTCCGCCTGTCGGTCGCATATCCAGGCTTCGGCACGCAGGAGTGGGAACTGACCCCGGGACGGGTGACCACCATTGGCCGTCCCGCGTTCATGCCGAAAGGCTCCTACGTCGCGTCGGTGGTGATCACCGCCTCGCATCCGATCGCCATGCAGGCGCACACGCGCCACACCAACGGCAGCATCGCCATCCTGACGGCCACCGAGCAGGCCGGCACCAAGGTCAGCACACCGTTGATCCTGCGCCGCCGCGACGGCTTCAGCTCGATGGTCGCCTGCCAGAACGTCGGCGACCAGGCCACCGAGGTCATCTTTGAACATGTCGGGCGGTTTGCCCGGATCAAGTACGTCGAACCCGGCCACTCCATCACGCGGCACATGGTTCAGGAGAACCTCCTGCCCAACAATTACGATGGGACGATGGTCATCCGGGCCGAGCAGCCCATCAAGTGCGTCGTGGCCCAGCTGCGGGACCCGCCTGCGGATGAAGATGCGGGAGCGGCACCGGTCCTGTCGGAGGCTGCCGAAGTTCGGTCGCTTCTTGTGTACGAGGGGCTGACCACCCCCTGAACAGCTAGCTCGGCACAAACAGGTTCCTGCCAAACCCAACCGCGCGGTTCCGAACGCCAGGGACCTGCGCGGATGCTTTCGTGAACGTTGCCCGAACCGCGCGGCGCTCCCGTTCCGGTCTCGATGCCTCCTACGGATCGTTGCCTCGCAACTTCCGGGCAATTTCGTCCGTCAGTTCCTCCACTTCCGTGTGGGGGTCCAGTTCTTCCGTGTGGGGAATCAGTTCCGCCAAGCTCATGGCCGCCCACAGTTCCTCGGCGTGGATCTCTTTTAGTTTTAGTTGGGTGTCGGTTTCCTGCTCGGCAAACCGCGCCAAACGCAGGACCTGAGCCTTCGCTTCGGCCCGGACTGCCTCCAGGTGCCTTGCCGTCTTGGGGTAAACGAAGTCCGCTGCGTCTTCTTCGTCGTCGTCCCACAGCGGCAGAAGTCCCTCCAGGAAGTACATGACGCTGAACCGGAACGCCTCCACCAATCCCGAAGCCGTTACTTCCTCGGATTTCCGACGCGTCCGCGAGTCGTCGAACCTTGACGCCAAGGCCTGAAGCTCATCCAAGTCGTTGAACAGTAGTCCCAGGGCTCCGTACAAATCCAGCATTGCCACGACCGAAATGCCCTGTGAGTCCATCTCGGCCCGCAAGCGTCGGTAGTCCGAATTGGCCATGTCCGCACCTTTGCCCTCCGTTGTCCCTGCACCATGGTAGCAATCCGGGCGGCTTTTTCCCGGTTGTTCCCAACTCTCGGTCCGACGGCGTGCCGTCGGATACCTGTCATCCACGGGGGGCGACCGCACCGGTCCAGCGATCGACCGTCGCGCAACAAACAACGAGCGATCCATGCATCCCGCGCTGTCCGGAAAGCATGTTTCGAGACGTCAGTTCACAACCGGAAAGGGCATGTGCAGCGGCGACCATTCCGCGGGCCAGGGACTGCCTGCACCTTGCTCCGCCCAGTCCGGCAGCGGCAGCAAATGCGGCTGCAGGATGCCGCCGGTACGCGACAGCCTGAGTTCCAGCCAGACGCAGGGACTTACGATGACCGGCGGAGCCACCACGAAAGTCACACCATCGACCGGATGCACGTCGTAGACATGTACATGGCCCTGGAACACGGACCGCACGTTGCCGTGGCGCTCCATGATGTCGAGAACCGAACGGCGGTTGGCAGTTGCCTTGGAAGCCTCCGTTGGCGAATTCGCACTGCTCATGTCCATTAGCAATTGGTGCGTGAAAACAAGCACATTCCGGTTTCCGCATGCCGACAGGGCATCCTCAAACCGCGCAAGTTCCTCCGGCTGTACGTATCCGTATGTTGGATCCGAAGGCAGGGCCGCCTCGATCATGTTGGTATCGTGCCCCTGGCTGTGGAGCAGTTCCAGCTGGGCTCCGACTGCGGGCAGTTCGATGGATTTGCCCAGTCCGGGTTCAAGGCCCAGGGCCCGCGACACCGCGGCGTAGGTCTCGCCCAGCACTGCATCATGGTTGCCCGGCAGCAGGTGAACCGGAAAGGGCAGATCTTGCAGTTCCCGCAGGAACCAGTCCAGGGCCCTGCCGAACTCCGCCGTGGACATGCCGTAGGCCCCGCCTCCGCAAACGATGTCCCCCAGATGCACCGCCATGTCCAGTTGGGCGGCCTGCATCTCCTCCCACAAAACGGCCTGGATGTGCCGCGTGTGTTGTTGGAACTGCCGGCCGAATCCGGTGGGACTGTCAGGCCAAAAATGCGTGTCCGACACAATGCCGACGGTAACTGAATCCCGTTGCATGGCTGGTTCCTCTTGTAATCTTGGACAGGCCTGTCGCCACCTGAGAGTCCGATGTTCCCAACCCAGAGGCGGGTTGGGCCCGGTATTCAGGGGTGCAAACCGGCCTCCTTGCGTCTTATCCCTTCAGCTTTATTCTGTTCCATGCCCAACATTCCCCATGCACCAAGCGCACCGGTAATTGGCAACCTGCACGCCTTCACGACCGACCTGCGGAAGTTTCTGACCGAACAGTACCTGGCCTTGGGCCCGGTCTTTCGGATTTCGGTCCTTAACCATCGGTACGTCGTGCTGGCCGGACCCGAGGCCAACGAGTTCGTGATGCGGAAAGGCACCGACCATTTCGTGGCGCAGGAAGTTTGGGATGGCGTCACCAAGGCTGTGGGTGGGGAGAATCCATCCATGATTGCCTTGGACGGGCCCCGCCATGCAATCGTACGCCGCGGCCTCAAGCCCGGCTATGCCGCGGGACCGCTCTACGCCCGCATGGTCAAGCTGATCGGATGCCAGTTGGACCTCCTGAGAAAATGGCCCCGCGCCCGGCCGTTGACCGTGTTCCCGCAAGTAAAGCGGCTCGTGGCGATGCTGCTGGGTTACATGGCGACCAACGAGTCGGCGGAAGATGTCATGGACGACTTCATTTATCTGCTCAAGGCCATGTTGCAAATCCACATCTTCAAGACCCGTCCGTCGTTCATGCAACACCTGCCCAGGTACACGCGATCGCGCCAGGCCATTCTCGACATGTCCCGGCGCATCTGGTTGGACCACGCCCACGCGGACGACATGGTGCCGGAGGGTGGGAACTTCGTGGATGTCGTGCGGCGCTTTCACGAAGAACACCCCGACCTGATGAACGAGCGGGACGCGATAGCGGCCCTCAACGGCCCGTTCATCGCCGGTCTTGACACCGCGGCCAGCACCATCTCGTTTCTGCTCTACCACATTCTGTCCGACCGTGACTTGACCGCCGCGGCAATCGAGGAAGCGGATGCCGTGTTTGCCGATGGCGTGCCCAATCGCAAATCGCTGCGATCCATGATCCGGGTCCGCCAGGCTGCCATGGAGACGCTGCGCCTGTATCCGCCGGCAACCATCCTGTCTCGAAGTGTCGGCCAGGGTTTCCGGTTCGCGGGCTTCGATATTCCGACCGGCACACAGTGCATGCTGGCCCACACCGTCACCCATGGCCTGCCCGAATTGTTCAAGGACCCGGACCGCTTCGATCCCGAACGCTTTGGTCCCGAGCGCCAGGAACACATGCAGCCCAACGCCTTCGTGCCATATGGTCTCGGGCCGCACACGTGCCTGGGTGCGTCGACCGCAGACCTTCTGTTCCTGATTGTGACCGCCACTCTGTTCCGCCACTATGAAGTGGCGATGGATCCGCCGGGACACACGGTCCGCATGAAGATGCAACCGTTGCCAAGCCCCGACAATCGTTTCCGTCTTGTCCTGCAATCAATCCGCCATCCCGAACCGGAATGGCTGTTGCCGGCGCAGCCGACCGTTGCTCCCTGAACCCGGTTGTTCAGGATTCGGCCGCGGCGAACTCCTGCCACAGCCGCTCCACATCGCGCTGGAGGGCACGGTCCCGGAATCCGTGCAGGTACGGGTTGCGCCAGCTCCGTTTTTTGGTGTTGTAAATGTCCACCATGCCAGGCAAGTCGGCCAGTCTGACCCGGGCATAGATGCCGTGCACCGTAACCGGCTCGATCCCGAGGCCGTGATGCCGCAGGATTTCGCGAAAGGCCTCCGCCTTGACGGCCTGGATGTCCCGAACCGCATCCTGCCCGCGACTCGCGGGCGGCTCGCCCAAGGCATCCTTGGCCAGCGAGTCCGCCTTTTCGTTGAACCGATTGCCTCTATGGGCCTTGACCTTCACCCATTTGATCCTGACCGGCCAGTGCGGGGCGTCGCGGCGCAGGGCCTTGGTTGCCGGAACGTTGGCCTTCCACTTGCCTTGGGCCCACAGCGGCAGGCCCTTGAGATCATGGGCAATGGTCACTTCCGCCACTCCGTGCCGGACACACCATTGCACGGCGCGGTAGACCGCCGCCACCTCGCCCCCGATCTGATGGGAGCCGGATGCCAGAACCGCGTCCAGGTCGCGGCCGAAAACATCCCCTGCATCCTCCAAGCGGCCATTCAGGACGGCGATTTCCCTGTCGTCCCGCACAATGGCCACGCCCCAGGTGGTGGTGCCATCCCGATAGGACCCGTCGGTGAATGCCCAGTAGCCCGGATGTTGCATGTTGTCTCAACTGTTTCCTGCGGATTGTCATTGACCTGTGCCGGCCTGAAGGCCCGGATTCCACGGCGGCTCCGGTGATATACTGCCCCGTCCCCCGCCCGAAAACACAATGTATCCCCCACCCAGCAACCCTTTCGAAGGCCGTCCGCCCGAGCGCGGCTGGCGCAATTGGTCCCAGCGGACCTGGATCTTGATTCTGGTGGTGGCGGCCCTGGGATTCTGGTTCTTCAGGGACAGATTCTCGTCCCTGGTTATGGGACAGGGTTCGCTGCTTTGGTTGGCCGGCCAATTCCTCGCCCCCCTGATCGTCATCCTGGCGGCCATGCCCGTGCACGAGGCGGCGCATGCCGCGGCCGCCGTCTGGCTGGGGGACGAAACCCCCCGGGAACAGGGTCGGCTCACACTCAATCCCCTGCGCCACCTGGATCCGCTGGGCACCATCCTGCTTCTCGTGGTGGGCATGGGCTGGGCCAAACCCGTTATCTGGAATCCGTCCCGCATCAACGTGGACATTCGGCTCGGCACCATCGTGGTCGCCGTGGCCGGACCCCTGAGCAACCTGCTGATGGCCTTCATTGCCCTGGTGCTGTTGCACGAAGGCGTCTTCGACAATGTGGGCACCGGCACCTGGACCTACCTGACACCAATCGTCGTGAGCGCCTTTGTCCAGATCAACATCCTGCTGGCCGTCTTCAACCTGATCCCGGTCCCGCCGCTGGACGGCTCGCATGTACTCTTCGCCCTGTTGCCGGCCAGCGCCCGCAACCTGCAGTTCGCCCTCAGCCAGTACGGCATCCTGGTCATCATGTTCATTGTCTGGTTTGCACCCGGCCTCATCCGCGACACGGCCGACGTCCTTTACGACCAGATGAATACCGTGGCCCGAATGCTGGCCTAGCCCGCAGTACTCTCCCAAGCCCCTCCTCCGCCATGTCCGAACTGACCGCCGCGATTGTTGGTCTGGGAACGACCGGGACAAGCCTCGGCCTGGCCCTCAAACAGGCCCGCACGGAGTTCCGCGTGCTGGGCCACGATCGCGACCGGGGCCGCCTGGCGGTGGCCAGCAAGCTGGGCGCGGTCGACAAGACCCACTGGAACCTGCACCGCACGGTGGAACCGGCGGACCTGACCGTGCTCGCGGTACCCGGCTCCGAACTGCCGGACCTGCTCCCCTTGCTGGACGAAACCTGGAAACCGCGCAGCCTGGTCGTCATCCTGACGTCCGCCATGCAGCCGGCCCTGACCCTGGCCGAGGAACACCTGCCCGAACAGGTGGCCTGGGTGTTGGCCAATCCCGTGCTGACCGGCATCAATGCCCCTGTCCGCGAACGGGAGGACCTCTTCAAGGATGTTCTGTTCTGTCTGGTTCCCGGCCGGGACACGGCCCCGGAAACCATGCAAGTGGCCCACAACCTGATTGAGCACCTGGGCGCCAAGCCGCACTACGTGGATGCCCTGGAGCATGACGGGCTGGTGGCCGGCGTGGAGCACACGGCCCACCTTCTGGCCGCGGCCTACATGCATGCGGCCGCCAGCGGCGCCGGCTGGTCGGACGCCCGCAAGCTGGCCGGCCGGGCCTTCCACCAGGCCACGGACAGCACACTCAGCCCGCAGCACCTGCAGGCAACGCTGCTGGCCAACCGGGAGTATGTCTCCACCTGGCTGACGATCATGCAGCGCGAACTGGCCGAGTGGCAGCAGCTGCTGGCCGGGGACGGGGACGAACTGCTGGCCCGCCTGGAGGATCAGGACGAAGCCCGTGCCCGATGGCTGAAAGGTGCTTCGCTGCAGGACTGGAGCGAGGACCGCGCGCCGGTGGTGGAGGCTTCGGCAGGCGGTGTCATGCGCCAGATGTTCCTGGGCCGGCTTGGCAGCCGCCGGCGCCTGCCGCCAGATGACGGAGCGGAACCGAAACGCTGAGAATAGCCGCCCCGCGCCGCAATCGTGTCCGGTACCTGTCGGTACGGACGGTGGGGGTTTCAGGCGCCCGCGAGATCCAGTTCGGCGGCGGCCTCCTGCATCGCGGTCAGGACCCGTTGCACATGCTCCTCGAAGGGCTCGCCCAGAGCTTCGATGTAGGCCATGTTCTCGTCCCGGTCGATGGCCGCCGTGAACGCCTTGTCCTTCCACTTGCGGCGCACGGACCGCAGCTTGACCGACGCCAGGGCCTTGTCCGGCCGCACGTAGGCACAGGCCAGGATTAGCCCCGTCAGCTCATCGCAGGCCAGCAGGGCCTTGTCCAGCCTGGACTCGCGGGGAACCCCCAGAAACGTGGCATGGGCCTCCACGGCGTGAATCAGCCGGGCGTCCCAGCCGCGCTCCCGGAACAGGCGCAGGGCCGTGCGCGGGTGACCGTTCTCGGTGTCCTCCATTTCGGGATGACGCTCATAGTCCAAGTCGTGCAGCAGGCCGGTCAGGCCCCACAGCTCCTCGTCCTCCCCGTAATGGCGGGCATAGGCCCGCATGGCGGCTTCGACCGACAGCATGTGCCGGCGCAGGTTCTGGTTCTCGACCCACTCCTCGAGCAGGGCCTTGGCTTCCGTGCGGCTGGGCAGGGTCATGGGATCGCATCCTGCAATTGACTTCCGTTCAACGGTGTCATTTTAGTGCCCGCGTCCCCGAATACGGTGCCGACAACAAAAGAGGGGCGCTTGGGCGCCCCTCTTCCAACTGTCGACCTGATGGTCCGGGTGGACTACATCATGCCGCCCATGCCCGGATCGCCGGCGGGTGCGGGCGGCTCCGGTTCGGGAATGTCGGTGATCAGGGCCTCGGTGGTGAGGATCATCGAGGCGATGGAACAGGCGTTCTCGACCGCACTGCGGGTCACCTTGGCCGGATCGATGATGCCGGAGGACAGCATGTCCACGTAGTTGTTCTCGACCACGTCGTAGCCGGTGGCGCTGCCGCCGCCGTTGGCATGGGCCGTGCGCACCTTTTCGACGACCACGGCTCCGTCCAGACCGGCGTTGTGGGCAATCTGGCGCATGGGCTCCTCAAGGGCCCGGCGCAGAATGCGGACACCGGTGTCGGCATCCGACTCGTCCGTGGACAGGGATGACAGGGACTCGATGGCGTTGGTCAGGGCGACGCCGCCACCGGGCACAATGCCTTCCTCGACCGCCGCGCGCGTGGCGCTCAGGGCATCCTCGACACGGGTCTTCTTGAACTTCAGTTCGGTCTCGGTCGCCGCGCCGACCCGCAGAATGGCCACACCGCCGGCCAGCTTGGCCAGGCGTTCCTGCAGCTTTTCGCGGTCGTAGTCGCTGGTGGAGGCCTCGATCTCGGAGCGAATCTGGTCGATCCGACCCTTGATCTCGCTGCTGTCGCCACCGCCGCTGACGATCGTGGTGTCGTCCTTGGTGGAAATCACGCGATCGGCCTGGCCCAGGTCCTGAATCGTGGTGTTCTCCAGTTTCTTGCCCAGCTCCTCGGTGATGACCTGGCCGCCGGTCAGGATCGCGATGTCCTGCAGCATGGCCTTGCGGCGGTCGCCGAAGCCGGGGGCCTTGATGGCCAGGGCGTTGAAGGTGCCGCGCAACTTGTTGAGCACCAGGGTCGCCAGGGCCTCGCCCTCGACGTCCTCGGCGATGATCACCACTTCGCGCTTGCCCATCTGCATCAGCTTCTCCAGGACCGGAACCAGATCCTGGGCGCTGGAGATCTTCTTGTCGTGAATCAGGACGTAGGGGCTCTCCAGCTCGGCTTCCATGCGCTCGCTGTTGGTCACGAAGTACGGGGAGAGGTAGCCGCGGTCCAGCTGCATGCCCTCGACGTACTCGGTTTCGAACTCCAGGCCCTTGCTCTCCTCGACGGTGATGACACCGTCCTTGCCGACCTTGTCCATCACGTCCGCAATCAGGGAACCGATCTGGGCATCGGCCGCGGAGATGCTCGCCACCTGGGAGATCTTCTCATGATCGGTCACCGGGGTGGACATGTCGGAGATTGCCTGCACAATCGCATCCCGGCCCACCTCGATGCCGCGCTTGAGCAGCATGGGATTGGCGCCGGCGGCCACGTTCTTGAGGCCCTCGGTCACGATCGACTGCGCCAGGACCGTCGCCGTCGTGGTGCCGTCGCCGGCCACGTCGTTGGTCTTGGTGGCCGCCTCCTTCAACAGCTGGGCCCCCATGTTCTCGAAGGGGTTCTCCAGCTCGATCTCCTTGGCCACGGTCACGCCGTCGTGCGTGACGGTCGGGCTGCCCCACTTCTTGTCCAGGGCTACGTTGCGACCCTTGGGACCGAGGGTGGTCTTGACGGCCTCGGAGAGGGCGTCCACGCCGTTCTTGAGGTGCTTGCGCGCCTCGTCGTTGAACACTAGCTGTTTGGCCATTTGTAGTCTTGCTCCTTTTCTGCAAACCGTCGGCAGCCGCGCGGGCCGCCGGAAAAAGCTAGCCAACCAGGGCCAGCACGTCGGATTCCTTGAGAATCAGGATTTCCTCGCCGTCCACCTTGATGGTGGTGCCGGAATACTTGGCGTAGAGCACCGTGTCGTCCACACCAACCTCCATGGGAATGCGCTCGCCGTTGTCGTCCCGGGCTCCCGGTCCAACCGCCAGCACAGTGCCTTCCTGAGGCTTTTCCTTGGCCGTCTCCGGCAGGAAAATGCCCGATGAGGTCTGCTCCTCGCCCTCGTTCGGGCGAACGACCAAACGGTCGCCCAACGGTTTCAGGTTCATATCGCTACTTTGCCTCCTGTTGATGGCCGCACTCCCGGTGCCGCCCTGCCTGAATTGGCACTCTCACTGTCAGAGTGCCAGCGAACAGGTTACCAAAGTGCCGGGCCGGAACCAAAGATTCCGGTGGCGGCAATCGGTGGGCGAACAGCACCGCGAGACGCACGTTCACATGGACCCATAGGCTACGCCAGATCCCGACGGCGGTGTGTTGGATCTTGGTTAACGTTTGGGCCTGTCCATATGACCAAGCGTCTGGCCCAAACAGCTTGGGGTTGCAAGTTGTGCATTGACCACCGTCCGCGGCGGCCATCAGCTGGCCGGTCGGGGTGAATATAAGTCCCCATCCGTTACGCCCCCGGACCGGACTCAGAGCACTGTCACCATGTGTGGGGCGGCAGCGACGGGGACTCCGTGACCACAGAGGGTTCGTTCGGTCCAGTCTGATCCGTCGACAAGTTGTAGGCGGATTGCACGCACCTCTCCAATTGGTCCAGTAGAGGTGTGGACAGATGACGGAAAACCTCCAGGTTGCGCTTGCGCCTTGACAATCTGCCATTGTTCTGTACACACAGCTTGATGAAGAGCACCAGTCTGGAATAGGGCCACTCCACCAGCACTTCGAGACCGTGCAAGGCCTCGTCAAAGTGCTTGAGAAATTCGATGTTGGGCTCCAACTCCTCCCTCACGGAAGCTTCCACGAAACGGCAAAGGGAGAGGGCCGCCAGGGTGAGATCCGGGAATTGGAAGCCGGCCTTGATGTCATTCCGCACCTTCAGCCGCCCATCGGGCAACCGCTGCAAGTCGGCCGTGCCCAGAATGCCCTGGCAGATGTCGGTCATGCAACCAATGTAGTCCCGGCGGTGGTTGAGCAACCACGCCGACAAGGGAAACAGGGTACCGGGCGGAGCATACTCTCGTTGCGCCAACACGTTGTGGAAGAGAAAGCGGTGTGCCCTTCCGTTGCCGTCCATGAACGGATGGATGTACACCATCGGGAATCCAAGGGCAGGTTTCAGACGGTGAGGGGGTAGTAACTGCTCACTGAAATCCGTGGATATCTGCTGGAAGTGGTGCCATGGAACCAGCTTCCTCGCGGTACAACGCGTCTCGTGCATCAAGCAAGCCCGACTGCCACCGGACCCAGTGAAACGCACCCGCGTCAAGGTCAAGTCCGGGCTCAACCGCGCCATCCTGGCAAGTGGATGGGGGGCGTTGGGCCGGTAGCTGGACTACAAGGCGGGGAATCTGGTCAAGACAATCCGGCCTACACGTCGCAGACCTACAGCGTCTGCGGTCACACAGGCAAACACAACCGTCCGTCACAGGCAGTGTTCGCGTGCGAAACCTGCGGGTTCCAGGCCAACGCCAACCGCAATGCGACGGTCAACATCCTGGCGCGGGCGGGGCCACTGCACGGCAAGGGGCGTTCCCGTCAAGGCCTCCCGGCGACCCGTGAACAAACTGCAGGATGGGGCAGGCATCCACCTGTCCCATCATGTATACGGCCCCTAACGTTCTCCGGACACACCATCCGCACGACGGGACGCGGCCTCGGCCAGCCGTTGCCGGCACTGGTCCCGGAAACGGCCTTCCTCGCGTGCGAAATCCGGCAGTTGGAAGGCCGCATACGTCTGCAGGGCGGTCTCAAACTCCAGGGTGGCAGCCTCCCACTCCTCCATGCCTTGGTAGACCTGGCCCAGATTGTGGTGCACGGTGGCCGCATCCAGCCACGACTCCTGGTCCTGATGACGCGCCAGGGCCTGCCGGAACCAATCCGCGGCCGCCGGCAGATCCGCCACCTGGAAGGCCAGCGTGCCCAAGTTGGTCAGCGTCGTCGCTTCGCCGTCCACCTGCCTCAGGTAGCGGTACAGCTCCAGCGCGTTCAGGTAGACATGGCGGGCCAGTTCCGTGCGGTCCAGCGCTTCCAGGGCCAGCCCCATGCTGTTGTAGATGTTGGCAATTTGGTGACGGTTGTCGTTGCGCCGCGCCAGCAACAGCGCCTGCTGCAGCCGTTCCAGGGCTTGCGGATACTTCTCGAGGGCCAGATTGAGGCTGCCCAGACTACGATAGGCGCGCACCAGTTCGGTCAGGGTGCTGCCCTGGGACAAGTATTCGTAGGCCTTGTCACAATGCTCGAGTGCGGCCGTCAACTGGTTTTGCTCCCGGTACACGGTGCTGATGTCGGTATGCACAATCGCCAACTGGGTCACCAGTTCGCGCCGTTCCAGCACAACGCGGGCCCGTTCCAGCCAAGCCAGGGCCTGTTCGTGCTCCTCGCGGTGGTAGAGCAGACGCCCCATCTGCACCAGCAGGTGCCCGAAAGCCTCGTAGCGGCTCTGAGCCGCGCAGGCCACGGCGCCGGCCGCGGTCCAGGACAGGCCCCGCGGCATGTGCCGCCATCGGGCATGCAGCACCAGGGAACGGGCATAGCGGCTGACCAGTTCCAATTGGGACGGGGACACATCCAGTTTGAACCGGGTCAGATCGGGGGTGGCGGCCAGCGAGGCGGCCAGCGCCTCCAAGTCATCGCCGCAGACCTTCCGCATGATGTGCACACACCAGTCCGCGGCTTGGTGAATGTTGCCCCACTCGGGTTCGAGCGCCGACCAGTACAGTTGATCGGGACGCTCGAACCAGGACACGAACCGCACGTAGTAACGGGCATGGGCGTTGCGCCAGTCCCGGGACTGTGCGTGGCGGTCGGCCTCCAGCCGCCGTCGCACCGCGGGATGAATTACGGCCCGGGCCTGGGTTGGCACATCCTCCAGCAATGCCCGGTCCTGCAACAAGCCGAGGACACGCTGCAACCCCGGCCCCAGTTCGGTTTGTGAACCGACGGTCCACTGGGGCGCCTCCGCCACGTGCAGAACCATGTCCGAGTCGCCAGGCCAGAACAGGTCGCGGATGGCCAGGTAGGAAGCCCCCCCCGCCGCCATGTTGAGACGCTCCAGCACCTGCATGGCGTCGGAACTTTCCTGCGCCACGCTGTCCGCGGCCAGGCGAATGAGCACATCCAGGGATGGTTCCGAACCGGTCTCCACCGCGTGGATCACCTGGTCCAGGCATTCCGGATGGGCCTTGAGCAGGCCCGCCAACAGGCGAATGGCCAAGGGCAGGCCGCCCGTCAGGTCGTGCACCGTCCCCGCGTCGGTGGCCGGTGCCTGCAGCGCCTGCCAGAACACCTCGGTGTCGTATCGGCTCAGTCCGCCAAGGTGCAGGACCGTTTCCTGGGCCAGCTCCTCCATTTCCGGGGTCAGTCGGTCCGCGACCAGCACGACGCGGGACGGTGTGTCGGCAGTCTCCAGGTTCCGGAACGTCTGCAGAAGCAGCCGGCGGTCGTCCTCCGAGACGGATTCGAGTTCATCCAGCACCAGTACCCGGCGCCGGCGGTAGAGCAGTTCCCGAACGCCGGTGCTCCACTGCGCCCGAATATGCCAGGAGTGGTCGAAGCCCAGCACGGACGTCAGGTTGTGAACGATGTCCTGGAAACGGAAACGCTCCAGGCCGGCGGCGGCCGCCCAAACGCAACCGTCCGGAAATTCGTTGATGGACGACCACACCGCCGCGGTCACCAGGGCACTCTTGCCCACGCCGGACGGGCCGACCACCGCAATCACGGGCGTGGTGCCGGGATCGCCCAGCCGGCCCTGCAGCTGGCGCAGGGCCGAACGCCGGCCGCTGAACCCCCGCAGCCGATACAGGCCGAGGTTGTGTCGAATGTCCCTTTCCGGCGGAATCGCCTGATGCTCCATGTCGCTTGCAGCCCGCGTATCAGACGGGACAGCTCTCCAGTCCCTCCAGGGCCGGTCCGCTTTCGGGATCGATCTCCAGGGCAGCCAACAACCAGGGCTTGGCCTTGTCGCATTCGGAGGGATCCTTGTAGACATAGGCCAGGCCCAGCTGGTACAGGAACTCGATGCGGGGCGTGCCCTCGATCAGATCCAGGGCCTCGGACAGAATGTCGACCGCACCCTCGTAGTTGCGCATGCGGTAGTAGACCGTGCCCAGGTGGGCCATGGCCAGCCCGTCCTGGGGATTGACCTCGACAGCCCGTTCCAGGTTGCGCCGGGCCTCCAGGTCGTTGCCCACCTTGAAATGGCCGTAGCCCAGGGCATCCCACGTGAGCGAGACATTCGGGTTCAGCTCCAGGGCCCGTTCATAGGCTTCCAGGGCATTCTCCCATTCGAACAGCGCCTCGTAGAGCCGCCCCTTGTGGATCTCCAGGTACCAGGCCGACGGATCCACGGACAGACCCTGATCCAACGCGGCCAAGCCCTCGGTGTACTCGCCGCGGTATTCGTGCAGCAGGGCCTTGTTGCGCCACACCAGGACATCCAGCGGTGCCAGTTCGGCCGCCTGATCGAGGTAGGACTCGGCCTTGTACCAGTTCCCGACGTCGGCGTAGATCTCCCCCAGAATGGCCAGCGTCCGGCTGTTGTCCGGGGAGAGCACCAGGGCATCCACCGCCGTGTTTACCGCCTCCTCATACTCCCCGGACCAGTCCAGCGCGCGCGCCAGCGCATTCAGGCTGTCCACATGGCGGTCGTCCCGGCGAACCGCCTCCTCGGCCGCGGCCCGCGCCTTGGGCACCTGTTTGAGCAGGATGTACAGGCGCGACTGGTCCACCAGCGGCTGCGGGTTCCAGGTTTCGATTGCGGCCACCTGCCCGTAGAACTCCGCCGCCTGGAGCAGGTCGCCCTGCGCTTCATGCACGCGGGCCTGGGCCAGCGGATTCACGGCACTGGGCGTGGGGGTCGGATCCGGCAGTACGAAGGTGGCCCGTTCCACCAGCAGTTCACGCCGGTTCCACAGGCTGACACAGACCAGCACCAGCAGTGCCAGGGCCCACACGGGGACGCGCCGGCGCCGGCGGCTGGTGAAACGAACCGAACGCAACTCCATGGGAAGTCAACCGGAATGCCCTAGGCCGCTACTTGAGCAGCGGCCAGGCGGACACCAGCGTCACCGCGAGGAACACCAGCAGGGCCGGGCTCAGGAACAGGCGCCCGGTGAGCACAAAGAGCACCGCGCTGCCCAGCAGGCAGCCCAACAGGACACCAATCACCGCAAACAGGCCCAGCCTGCGGCCCCGTCGGCGCTGCACGGCCTGTCGCACAATCCGGGCCAGCAGGGTGCCTGCGGCCCCTCCGGTCAGAAAGGCAATCAGCAGCCCCAGGAAGGTTCCGACCAAACCGGACACGAATCCGGCCACGGGCAGGCCGACCGCCGCCAGCACCATCCCGGTGCCCATGGCAATCCATGGGTCGCCCGGCTCCATGTTGTAGGCCCGATCCTGGTGTTCGCGGATGCAGTCCCGGCAGCGGTAGCCAACCGGTGTGTGCACCGCGCAGCGGATGCACATCGGTTCGTTGCACCGGTTGCAGCGCAACCGGGTCTCAACATCGGGATGACGCTTGCAACGGAGCGGGGCGGCCACCGGAGGCTGCAAGGCGCGGGAGTCAGCCATCAGTAGGTTGTGCCCAGCTTGCCGACCAGGGTCTGGTAGAAGTTCTGGCGGCTGCCGGTACGCACGTAGCGGGCCGGATGCTCGCTGGCCACCACCGTCACCTCGTCCCCCTCCTCCATGTCGAGGTGGAAGTGGCCGTCCACCGTCAACATGGCCTCGTAATCCCAGGTGGCACGCACCTGGACCTCGGTGCCCTCGGACAGTACGAGCGGTCGGTTCAGGGACAAGTGGGGCGCGACCGGGACAATAACGATGTTGCGCAACTCCGGCGGCAAAATTGGCCCCCCGGCGGCCAGGGCATAGCCGGTGCTGCCGGTCGGCGTGGCAACAATCAGGCCGTCGCAGGTGATGGCCGCCAGGTTCTCACCGTCCAGTCGAATGCGGGTCTCAATCACGCGGGCCAGGCTGCCGCGGCTGATCACGGCATCGTTCAGCGCCGCGAAGGTGTGCACCGTCCGCAGGCCGCCGGTGTCGGGATCCCTTCGATCCACGCGCACGCTGATCATGAGCCGTTCCTCCAGCCAGCAGTCCCAGGCCAGCATGGCTTCGACGGCGGGGCGCCATTGATCCGGCTGCACTTCGGACAAAAAGCCGACCTTGCCCATGTTGATGCCCAGGACCGGAACACCCCAGGCAGCTCCGCTGCGGCCCGCCCGCAACATGGTGCCATCGCCACCGATGGCAACGATGACATCGACGTGCGGCAGGCGCGGGCTCAGGGTGTCGGGCTCCCAACTGGACGAGTGGCACACCTCGTACAGGCCCTGCATTGTCAGCCAGTCCCCAATCTCGGAGGCCAGCAGGGCCGCATCCGTCTTGTGCGGATGATGCAGTACGCAGATGTTGCGCCAGGGGGCGGCAAAGGGGGACCGGGTCTCGGCCCGACCGTCGAGAAACGCATCGCTCATGACGAACTATTGTAGATTGACGAGGGTGCCGTTTTCGTCCCAATCCGACGGGTTCCCGATGGTCGCCGGGTTTGTCCCGTCCCCTATTGCTATACTTGCCGACGCTTGGTGCCCGGACCTGCCGGGGCCGCGCCCTTCTCCCGGTTGGCGCGACATGCGCATTCTGGTCCTTTCGGATATCCACGCCAACTTCGCCGCCTTGGAGGCCGTCATCGCCCATACCAGGGACCGTTGGGACGAACTTTGGTGCCTGGGCGACATTGTCGGCTACGGCCCGCGTCCCAACGAGTGCGTCGACCTGATTCGTGCGCAGGCCAGTCTGTGCGTGCCGGGCAACCACGACCGGGCCGTGCTCGACAACAACACCAGCCGCCAGTTCAACGACATGGCGCGGGAGGCGATCGACTGGACCCGCGCCGAACTCACCACCGGCAACAGCGCCTATCTGGAATCCCTGCTACCCGAGCCGGTCCCGGTGGACAGCCTGGACCTGCTGGCCACCCATGCCTCGCCCCGCGATCCGGTCTTCGAGTACATGGATGGCATCGATACGGCGCTTGCCAACTGGCGACGGCCCGAGTTTGCCGCCAAGTTCTGCCTGGTGGGGCACACCCACCTGCCGGACATCTTCCGCCTGCGCGTGGCCCAGGTGGACCCCGACGATGCAGACCGCCGGGAGGCCCGCGTGGAACGCATGCGGGCCCGGCCCGGAACGCCGGTCAACCTGCAGCCCGAACTGAACCACCGCGTCATCCTGAACCCGGGCAGCGTGGGCCAGCCGCGGGACAAGAACAAGCGCGCCTCCTTCGCCCTGCTGGTGCAGGACGGACCGGAACTGATCTGGCACTACGAACGGGCGGACTATCCCATCGAACTGACCCAAACCCAGATGCAGCAGGCCGGCCTGCCCCGGATTCTGATTGACCGGCTCAGCTACGGCTGGTAGAGCCGGACCCGAGATGGTCCTGCACGGCCTGCGCCACCTTGCGGGTCATGCCGGGCAGGCCGGCCAAAACGTCCAAATCCGCCTGGCGAAGACGATCCAGATCGCCCTCGCAAAAAGCCAACAGACCCTTGCGCCGGGTCGGCCCCACCCCCGGCACGTCGTCCAGGACCGTGCGCGTCATGGCCTTGCCGCGCAGGGAACGGTGGTGGGTGATGGCAAAGCGGTGGGCCTCGTCCCGGATGCGCTGGAGCAGGAACAGTCCCTGGCTGTCGCGCGGCAGGAGGATCGACTCCGGCTGTCCCGGCACGAAGACCTCCTCGCTCCGCTTGGCCAAGCCGACGACGGGGACGACATGCAGGAGGTCGTACTTGCGGAGCACGGCCACGGCCTGGCTCAACTGCCCCTTGCCCCCGTCCACAATCACCAGATCCGGCAGCACGTTCCAGGCGGTCTTCCCCTTGCGACCCGGATCCAGGCCCTTTTCGCCGGCGCGCGCGAAGCGGCGATCGAGCATCTCGCGCATGCTGGCAAAGTCGTCCGGCACGCCGCGGGCGCCGGTGCCGCGGATCCGAAAACGGCGGTAGTCGCTCTTGCGCGGCACGCCGCGGGCGAAGACCACCATGGAGCCGGAGGTGTGGTTCCCCTGCAGTGTGCTGATGTCGTAGCACTCCATGCGCACCGGCGGACGCGGCAGTTGCAGGGCTTCCTCCAGTTCGGCAATCGCGGTCTGCTGCCGGTTGGTGTCGGTCCGGGCCGTGGCCTGCTGGATCCGCAGGTACTCCAGATTGTTTTCCAGTCCCGACTCCATCAGGCGCCGCTTGGGCCCGCGCAGGGGAACACTCAGCCGCACCTTGGTGCCGCGCTGCTCCGCAAGCCACTGTTCCAGCCAAGCCTGATCGGGAGGCATGGCCTGCACCAGGATCAGGGCGGGCACGTAGGCCGCCTTGGCATAGAACTGCTGCAGGAATGAACCGATCAGGTCGCCCCGCCGCTCCTCGGCAGCACCGGCGTCCTGGGACTTGCCCAGTTCCAGGCGGTAGTGGTCGCGCCCCACCAACCGTCCCTGGCGCACAAACATGATCTGGACCACCGCCGTGCCCGATTCCGGGTCGGGCACGACGGTGACGCAGTCCTCGTTGTCCGGCTGGGCACCGATCAGCACCTGCTGGCCCACGATGCGTTCGGCGGCCTTGATCCGGTCGCGGATCAGTGCCGCGCGCTCGAAGTCCAGATTCTCGGCGGCCTGTTCCATCCGCTCCCGGAGCTGCCGCATGACCTGGCCCGTGTCGCCCCGCAGGAACCGCATCATCTGGCGCAGACTCTCGCGGTACTGTTCCGAGCCCTGGGCTCCGATGCAGGGCCCGCCGCACATCTTCAGGTGGTAGTACAGGCAGGGCCGTTCGTCCTCGCCGGTGATCCGGCGGTCGCAGTCGAGATAGGGAAAGATGCGCCGGATACCCTCCAGGGTCCGGTAGATGGCGCGGGCGTTCGTGTAGGGCCCGAAGTAGCGCGCCCCGTCCCTGCGCATCGTGCGCGTGACTTCGATTTTGGGGAACGGGTCCTGCCAGTTGATCTTCAGGTAGGGGAAGGTCTTGTCGTCCTTGAGCAGAACGTTGAAGGGCGGCTGGTGCTCCTTGATGAGATTGTTTTCGAGCGTGAGCGCCTGCAGTTCGTTGGTGGTGATCCACCAGGACACGTCCGCGATTTCCGGCACCAGGCGCTCCACCCTGGGATCGCCGCGCTGGCTGGGTGTGAAATAGCTGCGCACACGCGACCGCAGGACCTTGGCCTTGCCGACGTACAGGACCTCGCCCGCGGCCCCGTGCATGAGGTAGCAGCCGGGCGCGCGCGGCAGTTCGTTCAGCTTCCGTTGCACCAGGGGCGGTACCGAGTAGGCCATGGCCCCGATGTTAGCACCGGCCTGCCAGCGGGAGCCCCATGGTGCGCGTTGCGGCCTCCGCGGGCGGGACCGGTTGGCCCGGTAGAAATGCTTCTTCGCCGCCGGAGTGCATACAATTAGATGTCCGGCCCGGCCCTTCGGATGTGCGGGTCCGGAGACCTGCCATCCCGCTTGCGAGCACGGAACCCCCCATGAAGAGATCGTCCGCATCCAGAAGAAACAGCCTCGACCACACGCTGCAGGATCTGGAGAAGCGCTTCGGCGACGGCATCGTCATGAAGCTGGGCGAGAACCCCGCCCTGAAGGTGGAGTCCATTCCGACCGGAGCCCTCTCCCTCGACATTGCCCTGGGCGTGGGCGGCGTGCCGGTGGGCCGCATCCTCGAGGTGTACGGCCATGAAAGTTCCGGCAAGACCACACTCTGCCTGCACGTCATCGCCGAGGCCCAGAAGGCCGGGGGTCTGTGTGGCTTCGTGGATGTCGAACATGCACTGGACCCCGACTACGCCAAGCGCATCGGAGTCGATGTCAACGAACTCTATGTCAGCCAGCCGGACACCGGCGAGGCGGCACTGGAGGTGGCCGAGGCCCTGGTCACCTCGGGCGAACTGGCCGTCGTGGTGGTCGACAGCGTGGCCGCCCTGGTGCCCAAGCAGGAAATCGACGGCGAAATGGGCGATGCCCACGTGGGCCTCCAGGCGCGGCTCATGAGCCAGGCCCTGCGCAAGTTGACGGCCCCGGTCAAGAACAGCGGCTGCACCCTGATCTTCACCAATCAAATCCGGCAGCGCGTCGGGGTGATGTTCGGCAACCCGGAGACCACCTCCGGCGGGATGGCCCTGCGCTTCTATGCGAGCGTGCGCATGGAGATACGGCGGCAGCAGGCCATCAAGGACGGCACGGAGACCATTGGCAACAAGACGAAGGTCACCGTACGCAAGAACAAGGTCGCGCCGCCCTTCAGAATCGCCGAATTCGACATCATGTACAATCAGGGAATCAGTTCCGACGCGGACATCCTGAACCTGGCCATCGAACACGACCTGATCGATCAGCGCGGTTCCTTCTTCCGGTACAACGACGAGTTGCTGGGACAGGGACGGGCGGCGGCCGTGAACAGTCTGTCGGAGCAGCCGGAACTGACCGCGCACCTGCGCGACCTGATTTGCCAGAAAGTCGGATTGACCTCGCCTGAATCCCCGGACGACGACACGGACGCCTAACTTGCGAACCAGCCGCAACCGGACCGGTTGCGGTCTCCCTGCCCATCCGCGGCCGGCGGAGCCGTTTTCCGCCTACCGCACCCACCCGGTCGTTGCCCCGCCACCGGGGCAATTGTGCGCAGCGTCCGGGCGCTGGGTGCAGCAGAACCCGAAACCAACATGGACCTTACGATTTGGCACGTTTTGATCGTCTTTCTGCTGGGCGCAACGCTGGCGGGAACTGTGGCTGGCTGGTTCGCCTACCGCCGGGGCCGCCAGGAGCGGGACATCGGTGAGGAGCGCATCCACAGGGAACTGCAGCTCCAAAAGGAAGCCATTGCCAAGGAGAAGGCGGAGGGCGTCGCCGCCGTTCAGCGCGAACGGCTCGCGCTGAACGAACACGAGATCCAGCAGCACGAAAAGCTGGAGGCCGAATGGTCGCGCCTGAACCAGGAGTCGGCCCGGCAGAACCAGAGCCTGCGGGACCGGAGCCGCAGCCAGGAGCGCAAGCAGGAAGCCCTCGACCAGCGCGAACAGGAACTGGAACAGCACTTGGAGCGCCTCGGGGAACAGGAACGGGAGCTGGCCAGTCACAAGGAGCGCCAGGACCAGGAGTTGGAACGCCTGGCCGAGCTGACCCGGGAACAGGCGCGCAGGCAGGTCGTTGCCCGCGCCGAGGACGAGGCCCGCCAGGAGGTGGCCCGGACCATTCGGGACATCGAGGCCCAAAGCCAGGAGATGGCGGAACAGAGAGCGCGGGAAATCATCACCCTGGCCATGGAGCGCGTGGCGCACGACAGCGTGCCGGACCAGGCCGCCTCCAGCATCTCCCTGCCTTCGGACGACATGAAGGCGCGCATCATCGGCCGCATGGGCCGCAACATCCGATCGCTGGAAATGGCGCTCGGCGTGGACATCATCGTGGACGACACGCCGGGAGCCATCGTCATCTCCTGCTTTGATCCCATCCGGCGCGAGATCGCCCGCCAGGCCCTGGCCAACCTCGTCCAGGACGGTCGCATTCACCCGGCCCGGATCGAGAACGAAGTCAAGGCGGCGGAGCGGGAAGTGGACCGGATCATCCTGGACTCGGCCCAGAAGGCGATGCTCGAAGTCGGCATCCCGGGACTGCACCGGGAACTGCAGGTGCTGCTCGGACGCCTCAACTACCGCACCAGCTACAGCCAGAACCAGCTGTACCATGCCATCGAGACGGCCCACCTGTCCGCCATGATTGCCGAGGAACTGCACGGGGACGTGCAGACGGCCCGCATCGGCGGCCTCCTGCACGACATCGGCAAGGCCGTCAGCCACGAGGTGGAGGGCCCCCATGCGATCGTCGGTGCCGCCATTGCGCGTCGCTACGGCATCAACGAAAAGATTGCCAACTGCATTGAGGCCCACCATCACGAAGTGGAGATGGCATCCATGGAGGCCGTGATCGTGGCCACGGCGGATGCCGTCAGCGGAGCCCGTCCCGGCGCGCGCCGCATTTCGGTCGAACGGTACTACGAGCGCATCAAGGAACTGGAGGATGTGGCCCGCGGCTACGACGCGGTCAAGGAGAGCTACGCCCTGCAGGCAGGCCGCGAACTACGCGTGCTGGTGCAGCCCAAGGATATTGACGACAAGGGCTGCGTGGAACTGGGCCGGGACATCGCGGAACAGATCCACGATACCTTGCAGTACCCGGGCCAAATCAAGGTCACCGTGATCCGCGAAACCCGGTACGTGGCGGTTGCATCCTGACGAGTCGGGAATGGAGCAATAACCGGCACGCAATACCGGCATACTGCGGCAAGTTGCCGCCATGAACATCTACAGAGCAGCCGCCCTCGATGGCTGAGCAAGTCGCTGCGCAGCGACGAACGGAACGGGGCCAAGCACGTCCGTCTGTCCGACCTGGCCGCGCGGTGCGGGCAGATGCGCTCGGCGGCTCCACCCACCCCGCTCTCAGCGCCTGTTGCCAACTCATCGACATAAGCCCCAAACCTCACTCTGGAAAGGAACCAAGCCGTCGGTGGGGACTGCTCCACCCGGACTCGAGTTGCAAGAGCGCACGCCCCCCTGTCAACCAAGAGCAAATTGTCCGCACTGGTATTGAAATATGCCAGTTAAAGGAACAGGAATTTTTCCATTTGATGTAACAGTTTGCAGTCGCCTGCGTCTTATATTAGGAGGGAATTGAGTCGTCCGCGGTCGATTCACTGCCCTTGTCAGCTGCCCGTACGTCACACTCCTACTCCGAGGCTGCAGTAATGACCGAACTCATCAAGGTTTCCAAGACCTCCCGCCCGACGGCTGTGGCCGGGGCCATTGCCGGCGTAATGCGCAAGGGCGGGTATGCCGAAATCCAGGCCATCGGGGCCGGGGCCGTAAACCAATCCGTCAAGGCTCTGGCCACGGCACGCAACTACCTGAAGGAGGACGGCATCGATCTTGCGGCCGTGCCCAGCTTCACGGAAGTCGAGATCGACGGTTCCATAAAGACGGCCGTACACATGGCCATCTACAAGCAGTCCGACGTGCTGGACTCGGAACTGGACGAGGAGGATGAGGAAGCAGACATGGTCCATCCCGTGGTGAACAACGGGGTCCACAACGGCGAAACCCATTTGGCCCTCTAACGCGGCCGACCATGCGCGGAATCTCCGCCGGCTGCAGTTAGGATCCAGGTGCTTGCAAGCAGCGCCTGACGCAAGCCCGCCCCGGTTGGCGGGCTTGGCCGCATAGGTGCCGGGAACCCGCAAGGGGACCTCCCTATGAAGCCGTCCGCCAGCCCGTTCCGCCGTGTTCCACCCCAAACCCCAAGCCGCCCGATCAGGCACCGGCGGCCAACTCGTCGCTGCCGTGTTGGCAGTAGTTCTGGTCCTGTCCGGCCTGTCGAGGGTCGAAGCCCAGTCCGGGCCTGAGACGCCGACGGCCTACCGGCAGTCTCCGTTCCTGCCCGCACCGCCGCAATTGGAGGCGGTCCGGGACCGATTGCCGCCGGATCCCGTGGTCCTGGATCCGGCATCCCAGTTCCCAGCCCCGGCCAACGAAGGGATGGGACCGGGAGAGTTCGGCGGGAATTTGGTGCTCGTGCGCGATCCGTATGCACGGGTCGATGTCCCGGCACTGGCATTGCGCGAGAACCTCCTGAGCGCACCGGCATGGGATCCTGCCGATCTGCGTCCCAATATCCTCACCCGATGGCATGTGCATCCGGACCGTCGGCACTTCCGCCTCGAACTCCGGGCCGGCCTGCGCTGGTCCGACGGCGTACCCGTTACCACGCGCGACGTTGCCTTCGCGTTCAACGATCTCTGGCTCGACCCGGAGATGAACTTCCTGGGTATGCCGGACGTGATCCGCGCCGGCGGAGACGGCAATGGCACACCGGTGTCGCTGCGCATCCAGGACGACTTGGTCTTCTACCTGGAGTTCGATGAACCCTACGGCAGTTTTGTACGCGCCTTGACCGAGTTGCACCCGGCGGGTTACACGGACTTCCTCAAACCGGTTCACCACCTGGCAGACTTCCATCCCGATTACGCCACCGCCGCCGATCTGCGTTCCCGCATGCAAACCTCCGGCACCAAGTACGCGTGGGAGCTGCTGCAGGCTGCGGACTGCCAGCCCCATGAATTGGGACAGGATGCCTGCACCGGCTTTCCCAGGCTGCAGCCCTGGACCCAAACCGAAGTGGAACCGGACGGCACCGTCCGCCTGGAACGCAATCCCTGGTACTTCAAGGTGGACCCGGCCGGCCGGCAACTGCCCTACATCGACACGCTGGCAGTGCTGCCGCCCGCGGACCCGCTGTCCCCGTCACCGACCGCAGTTCCCGGGGCCGATCTGGCCGCGCCGGCGGACGGCTGGCACAGGCGAGCCGACTATCTTGCGCTGGGCGAGTTCGGCCAACACGGCATTCGCATCCTGGAGAGCGCGCAGGAGCCGGCCGTACTGCATCTGAACCACACGGGCGAGGGCGAACGCTGGCAGGCCCTGGTCGCCATATCCGACTTTGGGCGAGCCCTGTCCCTGGCCATCAACCGGCCGGAACTGGCTACGGCCCTGTCCCTGCCCAATGGCGGCACCATCCATGATCCCGAGGCGGCCAACGGCCTGCTGGACGGGATGGGACTGACCGAACGCACGGAACGGGGCATGCGCATGGGACCCGACCGCCAAACCGCGGCCCTAACGCTGGCCTACGCGACCGAGGAGTCGGGTTTGCACCGGATTGCGGAGTGGGTGGTGGAAGATTTGGCCGCCGTGGGCCTGGACGTGACGGCCGAACCCTTGCCCGCCCGCGTATTGGCAGTCCGAATGCACGGCAATCAGCTGCAGATGTCCCTGAGTCCTTCTAGCAGACCCGATTGGGTCACCGGTGCCACAGAGGATCACCTGCCCACCGGCGCCACCGGGCGCCAGTGGCAGCTCTGGCACGACAGCAGCGGCAGCCTGGGAACCGAACCGCCCGCTCCCATTCGGGAGTTGTACGAACTGGATTCCGTCCTGGCCTCGGTCCTGCCGTCGGATCAGGCTGCGCACCGGGCGCGATCGCGGCTGGGTTCCATCAACGAAGAACAATTCCTGATCCTGCCACTGACCTCGGAAGCCGGTCAGTTGGTGGTGTTTGCGAATGGGTTGGGAAACCTCGCCCGGGCCGGACTGGCCGAGGCGGCCATCGCGGCCGCAGAAATCTTCCATTGGACTGCGCCCAACAACGCGGGGGCAGGCCAGTAAGTCATCCGGTCGGAGGGCCGGAAGCGCAGACGTGCCTCCTCCACGCGCGTGCCGTAGGCCAGCACCCAGAGGTGGCCACGGCCAAGACCAGCCGGTGCCGGTCCACGCGTGCGGGATCCACGCGGCGGGTCCGGTGTCATTGCCAATCCATGCGTCTGGCATCCAGACGTCCTGCTCGATCCACACCGCATCCCATGGGTGCCGAGGTCCATATGGTCGAGGGGTTCGTCCGGGAGCAGAACCGTCCCCTCCTGGATGCCCAGCAACCGGACCCCACACTGCAGCCAGCGACCTACAGCTCTCTTGTCAGGGTAGCAGGGCGATTGCATCACGTCCCGGATGCGGCCTTGGACAACCTGTGGCTCCGCGCGTAGCCGCCCATGCAGGTCAATGCCCCTGGTTTGGCGGAAGGATGGCTCCGCCAGCGTCTGCAGGACAAAGGCTCCGTCCTCCAATCTGGATTATCCGGAATGCTCTGTCTGGTGGGCACTTCACCGACCGCGCGTGCCGAAAGTCCGGTCCGTCCTACAGATCTCCATGCCGCATGACGGCCGCACTGGCCGCCGGTTGTGTCTGCCGGCGGGGCACGAACCTGCTCATGCGGCTGGGTTATCGCCTCGAGCGCGGCCGCATGGGCCGGCGCGGAATTGCGATTACAAGCCAAGAGCTGCCCTCGGCATTCGATGCAGGCTGTTGGGCGGGGGAACGACGGTAGCCGCCGGCGTTCCTTGATCATGGCACAGCGCGCGGCCTGCCAGAATCACCGCAGATATGAGATCTTCCCGGATTTCAGCGCACTGCAGTTACCTCTCAACCAAGCGGATACCGCACCCGGGGTTCGCGCGAGCCGTCTTCTTCGCGCGGCGTCAGCAACTCGGCCAAGTCGGACTGCGCGACTTGCAGGCACGGTCCCGTCTTCAGGTCCCGGCGGAAGGCAAGGCCGACGGCCGTCACCGTGCGGTCGGTCCCCAGGTGTTCGCGTCCATACTGCCGGTCCCGGATCTGGCGGAGGGCTGCGCCCTCGGACTGGTTGTACTTGACCTCGAAGACGTACACCCGATTGCCGACATGCACCAAGTGGTCGGCGCGCCCGCCCCAGTTGGAGTGCTCTGCCTGTGCCGGCAGTTCCATCAGTCGGAACAGGGCCTGCAACAGCACACGGAAGCCGGCCTCGCCCTGCAGGTTTTCGTGGGCAAAGCCGAACACGAAGGTTTCCAGGCGCGCGGCGAAGCCCGGCACGTCGCCCCGCTCCAGATGCGTTCGCAGTTCGGCGAGCACGCGGCCGTCCCGTTCGGGGGCCAGTTCCCCCAGATCCAAAATGTCGTAGGTCCATGATTCTGCGACTTCGCGGTTGGGGAAGTCGAGGTGGGCCGGTTCGCCGTTGGCCCCCGGATACCACGTGTAATAGCCGGTCTCCAGCATGAGGAGGATTGGATCGGGGCGGTTCAGGTCTGCGAGACCTGGAGATGGCTGCGGCCTGCGCCCGTCCGCCTCGGGCAGGGCCTGGCGCGCGTCCGCGGCCAGGCGTGCAATGAGACCCGGGTGGCCCGACTCACTCCAGGCAGAGGGCCAGCGGCCTTGGGCCGCCAAGGCGCGGCGAGCCTCGTTGGCGAATGTGTGTTCCAAGCCGCGGAGCAGGGTAAAGGGGTTGTAGACACTGGGCGTACCGGGGTGGGGGGCGAAGCGGTAGCCGTTGTACTGTTCCCGCCACTCGTCCAGCAGGTTCCGCCCTTGGAGACGCGGCTCGAGGCGTTCCAGTTCGTCGCGGTGGGAAGCGAGATGCAAATCCACCTCTTCCTCCGTGAACCCGCAGAGCGCGCCGTACCGGGGTTCGTCGGAGATGTCGACAAAGTTGTTGGCGGCGGAGAACAGATGCCTACGCGCAAAGCGCGTGATGCCGGTTATGAACACGCCGTAGAGCAGGCCCTCGTCGTCCTTCAACACGCGGAAGAAGTCGCGGAGTTCCTCAACAGCGGGCTCCAGGGAGCGGGTGGTCCCGATGTGTTTGACAATGGGTGCGTCGTACTCATCGACCAGCACCACGGGCTGGCGGTTGTGGGCATCTTCCAGGCGCTGGATCAGGTTCCGCAGGATCCGCTCGGGGCCCGAAGCGAGCAGGGAAGCAGGCCAAACCGATTGCCAAGGAGTACCGCGGGCGGTCCACTGCCACACCATGTCTTCCATGTAGTCGCGCAGGGCGGTGCGCGTGCCGGCGGGGTCGGGACTGCCAAGTTGGGACAAATCCAGTCGAATCACGGGATGCCAGCCGTGCACGCCGTGCCAGTCCTCGGCTGCCAGTCCGTCCCACAACCACGGCGGCGCGGTCCAGCCCGCGGGCAGGCCGTCCAGAGGCGCGGTCACGTCTTCGGGATTGGTGCGGTGTCCTGGCGGCAATCCCTGGAACCAAGCCTCCAGCGTGTTGATCAGCAGCGTCTTGCCGAAGCGCCGCGGCCGCGCCAAAAACTGGTGGCGGCGCGCCAGCGGAGGGGGGCCGGACAGGGGGGTTGGGACCGTCGCCAGCAGGTCCCGAAACAGCCCGGTTTTGTCCACGTAAAAGCCGGCCATCCTGCGAATGGCCGCAAAGGACGCCTCGCTGGGATGCAGGGCGGGCAGTGTGTGCATGGCGGTGTGCATGTCCAAGTCGAGGCGGGAACCCGCGGGATTGTACATGGCCCATCTGGAAGCTTGGATGGACAAGCACTCCCGCACGATCCGCTGCCATCATCCTGGCCCCCGGACACGGTGGGATGCAGGGAATCGGTTCATCTACCCTGCGTGAATGCCGTATCAACGAGATTGAAACAATGCTGCTGCGAGGAGCATTCTCAGTGGAGAATCACATGACTCGGCAACATGTCTACACGTTACCCCAAACCCGGGATAACGTGCAGGGCGATTGAATTCTAAGTGGGTTGGGGAGCGAGGCCAATCAAGCGGCACAGATAGTTCTTGTCCCAAGCTGCCGCCAGCCGCTTGTTGGCAATGCCCACCTTTAGGGTGCGGTCCTGCCGCAGCAGCGACTGCTGACAGGAATCGGGCAGGGGCGGGGATGCAGCCCACGATGAGGGATGCTCTTTGGTTGTCATGACAACACCATTGAAGGGACCCATCGTCGTCTGCGCGTCCAGAACCAAAATCAACGAGACCGAAACTGTACCTTCGCCGTGCCTGCCTGCCGGAACTGCAGCAGCCCTCGACAGTTTGTCGGTAACCCCTTCCGCGTCAGTAGCTCGGTACAAGCAGTCTCAGGGCTGAAAACGTTCATAGACGCCGCGAAGCAAATGGAATGCCTTTTCCGCTCGATTGCTGTTCCACACGTCGATCACGGCACCGCAATCATGGACAGCAAAAAATATAACCGACCACCTTTTCGCATCCGCCGCGATTCCATCTGAATCTTCCAATTCTTCAAAAGGACCGGGCACAAGAATTCTCACGGCTTCTGCCATAGGAATGAATTCGGCAAAGAAATCCCCCGAACCATCATAGAAACAGAGCGACCGTCTCTCCACAACCTGGATCACCTCGCCAAGCGTTTCAACCTTTTTGCTCAAGTCATTCAGCAAGGCGCGGGTCTTGTCACTCATGCTGACGCTACCGATGTCGCGAGCCGCCGAACGCGCCTTGAGTTCAGCTACGTTCTTGTCCCGCACCAGTAGCAGATCAGCCTCGGGGTAAGGCCAAATCCAGACAGCCCTCCGGGCCAGTTCAGCACCGCGCTCTCGCATCTGCGCCGCAGTCCACTTGTCCTGTTCTCTGATGTAATGATTCAATCGGACGGCGCTGTGCTTGAATCCCAGCTCATGCTCCCGCTTTTTGAGGAACGGTAGATTAGACAATGAAGGATTGTGGCCATAACCGACCAGAGTCAAGTTGCCCAGACGGTGAAGCCACGTCCGGTGGACCTCTTCCCAGTCATCACCCAGCATGGCCTCCCATGTCCCGGATTCATCAAGGGACTGCGGCATGATGTGCTCAATGGAATAGTTGCCCAGGGGACTGACCTCATCCTGCTCATGGTTTTCCAATGTATCCAGCACATGACGACAGACCCTCATCAAGTAGAGGTCGCGTTCTTGGACGCCCTTCAGAAACTCTTCATTCGACGGGAACCGGTTGCCGGCTCTTTCTCTAACCAGGGCGACCTTGAACGTTTCGAATACAGCATCTTCCTCCAGAGCATGAGCGATCCGCTGAAACACGTTCCAATAGTTTCCCGTGTTCCAACTGAGAACCGCCCGGCGCAATAGGTAGCTCTTCAACAGCGTCATCGCCTCGGCGAATGCACCGGTGTTCAACTGACCACAGGCCCAAAACCTGTAAAGCCGGGAAACCAATGCTGCGTGAACAGTTCCGAGACCGCCCCAACGAGCAAACTTCAAGGCAGGCACCAGGTTCTGGTGCGGCGAGAGCGACGGACGAAGGAACCAAGCGTAATATCGTCCCATCTTCAACATGTCGGACAGGAGTGATGTCGCTTCGTCAAAGCCCGCGGAAGGCCAGAAACGCTTGAACTCGCCGTACACGCGGTCCGCACGTGTTTGGGTCGCGGACCGCGTGTTCATCGCGATGTAATCCCGCAGAAATTCCTCGAAACCGCCGCCAACGTCGCGGAACACATCCTCCAGCTTGCTCCAATACTGTTCATACAGTTGCGTCTGGTCCTCTGCATTCAGGCCCATAAGCAGGTAGTTCCGGATCAAATCGCTCTGGGCCAGATCGACTCCCGTGGAGTTCAGGCTCTCGAATATCTCCTGAGGATTGTCGACCGGGTACTCCAACGTCACATCGATAACAACCAGACGGTACACACCCTGGTATATGGCCTGAGGATCGACACCCGCATCCCGCAAATGCTCTCGGAAACGCCCATATGCCAATAGGATGGCTTCGGAACTATCGTGTACTTCGCCCGGATCGCTACCGTCGATCAAGGCCCTCAACGTGGCATCATCATGCCGCCGTAACGCTACCCGATAATGACGAGCCCCGGTCTCAAAACTGTTCTTCAAAAAGAAGTCGTCAATCTGCGCGACACTGGGAACGTTGCCGTCCCAGCCGACTTCCTCCATGTGATCCCGCAATGCGACCATGAGCAACGTCAGCGTGGTCAACCGCTGCTGACCGTCGATTACCAGCCAGCTCGCAAATCCGGCACCCACTTGGTCCTGCACGTACACGAACGACCCAAGGAAATGCTGAGCGTCCGCATCGGCCGAAGCCTTGAGGACATCTTCCCACATCCGGTCGCACTGCTCCGGTCCCCAAGCGTAATCCCGCTGAAATACCGGGATCACAAATTGCTTGGGGCCATTGATTATCTGAGCGAAACCATGTTTGACAGCTTGCATGGATTGATTCCTCGTAACTATTCAGATACTGGGCCATGTTCCTGTCAGGTCATCCCCTGTCGCGGGCGGACCGCGTTTCAGGTTGCGGGTTCCAGTTCCTCCGGGGTCAGTTTCACTAAGGACGGCTCCGGCTCCAGCAGACCCAGCCAAGCCGTTGGCTGAACACCGTCAAAGGCTACGGCAAAGGCCCTGGTGTATTCGTCCATTTGCTTCCGGAAGGTCTTCCGCGCCGCGTCGGGGCGTCGGGACCAGTTCCCGGTCTTCCAGTCCACGATGTGCCAAGCCCCGCGATCATCCTGAAAGAGCAGATCCAGCCTCAGGTTGTGGACCTCTCCCGCCATTGCCACGGACATTGGCATCTCTGTGACCAGGCGCTGGGCTGCATTGATCCGCTTGCTGAGCGGAAGTTCCCGCAACCGCAGCAGGCTCTGATGGATGTCCTTGGCATCCGCGGTTTCGAGCAGGGAATGGTCCGGAAGCCTGGAGACAACGAAATGCATCAGGTCGTCCTCGGACATGGGGAACCACCGGTGCCACTGGCCGAGGACCTCATGGGCCAGATTACCCCTCTGCTGTTGCTTTGGACTTTCAGGCAGGACACTGTCCGACGCGGCCGCCTTGGCATGGATGGTCAGGCTGTCGGCCACGGCCGGTTCCTGCGCCAGTCTCAAGTCGATTGCGATGTCGGCCTCGGAGTCCAACGGTTCCGGCGGTGCGGGTGACCGTGGGGCCGCTTCGACCTGCCGCAAATCCCTGTAGTCGGTCAAGTCGCATTCATGCCAATGCTCCTGAATCACCGGAGCTGCGTCAGCAAACAGCGGCACAGTCGGCGGTTGCAACTGTGGATCCTCCAGTTCCTTCTCCTTGGCCTGCGCCAGGGCATCTGCAAGCTCCATCAACCAAGAAGATTTCTTCCTGGTGTCCCAACCGCTGAGAACAAGCAGGTCCGCGGCGCGGGTGCAGGCCACGTAGAGGAGGCGCCGACTCTCCGCGTGCTGCCTCCGTGCCTCCATGTCCTTGGCCAATTGGAAGCTGAAGGGTTCGGTCAGCTCCCCGTTTTCATCCGGAACCTTGCAGACCAGGTTGTTCGGATTGAAGGCCAGGACCGGCGGGCGGTTGCGGGGTCCGGCACTGGTCCAGTCGTATTCCAGGTTCGGCACGAATACCACGGGAAATTCCAGCCCCTTGGCACCGTGGACCGTCATGATTTGAACGGCTTCCCCGTCCTCCGGTTCGGTGCCCGCTTCCCGTTGGTTGGCCTGCCGATCCTGGGCTGCCAGCCGACGCAGGAACGTACCCATGCCCGCTGCGCGGCATTGGAACGCCAGCCACTGCAGCGACTCGAGGTCGTCCAGGCAGTCCCTTGCCCGGAGTGTGTCGCTGTTGCCGTGCAGGACGCTTTCGTACCCGGTCTCGCACAGAACCTCCGCCAGCAGCCGATCCGGAGAGAGCACCAACGCCTTGCCCCGCAGCGTGGACAGAACCCAATGGGCATGCCGAACCCTGTCCCGTTGGTCGGCGTCCATGTCCGCAAGCGCTTCATCATCCAGATGCTCCGCTCCCATCGCAGCCAGGTTCCCGGCCAGGAGCAACAGGGACTCGTCGCTGATGCCGAACAAAGGCGAACGCAGGGCGGCCGCCAGACTGAATTGATCGGAGGGCCGGTGCAGCCACCGCAGCAGGGCCACCACACTGCGAATGTGGGCCTGAACCTTCAGGTCCGTCCCGTCGACCACCCGGAAGGGAACACCATGCTCGTGCAGCACCTCCTCCAACAGCGGGAGATGCGTGCGGGCCCGCAGGAGGATGGCCGCATCGCTGTAGCGGAAGCATTGGATGTTGTCCCTTTCCACCGGATGGGAAAGATCCACGACTCGACGGCCGGATTCCCGGATCTGCCGGAGTCGGTTCGCGATGAAGTCGAACTCGGCCAGCCGTTTCCCATCCGTGGCATCGTCCGACCGTCCCCGATGGACACCGGCATCCTCAGATTCGACTTGCGAAAATGTATGCACCTCAAGGGACGGTTGTGGCTCGGGAACTTTCCGGCTGGATCTCAGAGCCATGGGTTTGGCTTCATAGTTCTGATAACCGTTCTTGCCCAGCGGCTGAAATACCGTCTCGAAGATCGCATTGGTGGCCGCGATCAGTTCCGGATGGGTCCGGAAGGATTCGGACAGATTGCCCGACGGCTGACCCGATCGACTCCGGGTGCCTTCGGCCAGCTTCACGAACTCCGACACCTCGGCTCCCCGGAAGCGATAGATGCTCTGCTTGGTGTCCCCCACGGCAAACAGCCGTCCCTGGCGCTCGCCTTCAGCCACCACATTGCCCGTCAGGGCCGCCAGACATCCGATGATTTCCTGTTGCAGGGGGTTGATGTCCTGATACTCGTCCACCAGCAAATGGTTGATACCCAGGATGGCGGAGCGAACCCGTGAGGCTGGCTGGGCCGCATGAACCTTGAGCAGGTGCAGCGCCTTGAGTTCCAGATCATCGAAGGTCAGCAGGTTCCGTTCGCGCTTGATGTCGTCCAGATGGCCGTTGGCCCGTTTCCAGGCCGAGTGCCAAAGGCCCAGCAACCGCAGTGCCTCCCGGTCCTGTTGGTCCGGTTCCTCGCCGACGGAACCGGCCCGGACACGTTCCAGGCGCTCGCACGTTGCATGTACGAGGCGCCAGGCCTTGTTGCAAAGCCGCTTGAAATCCGGGTCCATCTTGCCGCCGCCCACATCCCGGACGGACTTGGGCCATGTCTCGGCGTTGAAAGCCGCCCGCGCCCCGATCCAATCGCCGTTCAGCAGGGACTCCACCGTTCCCGACGCCCAGCCGCACCGAATGCCCAGCACCCCCTTGACATCGGGATCGATCATCGCGGCCTTCAAAATCCTCCGGGCGGCCGCCAATTCCGACTGGCGGCTCATGATCTCCGCGGTGACCGACGCCTCCACTTCGGCATGGGCCGCCACCCAAGCCGCGCGCAGATGCGTCGCGACCGGTCCCGACGCGTCCAGTTGGGCCATCAGGTGCTCCTTGGTGAGCAGATCCGCCAAGACCTGCCGGAACACCCCAGGCCGGAAGATCTCAACCAGTTCGCTTGTGGGGGACTCCGAGCGATCCAGCTCGTGGCAGTAGCGGCGCACCGCCTCGTCGAGCAGGGATGCCGCTTCCGTCTCCTCGGCGACCGCGAAATCAGGATCGATGCCCACCTCCACCGCATGCTCGGTCAAAAGCCGCTGGCAGAAACTGTGAACCGTGGCCACCTGCAGCGAATCGAGTTCGTCAAGCCGGTGCCGCCATCCCTTGGGGTTGCCGTTCGCCTTGGCCTTGATCTCCCGGCGAATGCGCTGGCGCATGGACATGGCCGCCGCCTTCGTAAACGTCACCGCCACCACCGAGCGCAGGGACCAGTCCGGTTTGTGTTCCAGCACATGCAGGAACCGCTGGACCAGGACGAAGGTCTTGCCCGTTCCGGCTCCCGCCAGCACGGATTGGTTGCGGTCAATCGAGGTGATGGCCGATTGCTGTTCCGCCGTGATGCTCATGTGGCCTTCAGGCGGCGACGCCCCTTGTAGCGGCTCCGCCACGAAGGCTGGCAGAATTCGGCCTTGCGACACCAGGGAGCACAGGAGAACGTCTCCCGGTCCATTCGCCGCGGCGCGCCTGGAAACCTGCCGGCCGTGACATCGGCCACGATGTTGTCCAGCTGTTCCAGCACGGCCTCGACCAGCGGATCACCCTCGTTGTGCGGTTCCGCGATCTCCGGGCTGGTCTTGCGGGTTCCGCTGCGTGTCCCCCGCGGCTCCAAGTTGCGGACATTCCAGTAGGCACTGTACGCGACCGGCCCGATTTCGTTGTGCACCGCCCGTCCGTACAGGACCGCCTGCAGGGTCTTGCCCTCATCCACGTCGCGTTTGGTTTTCCCGGAACGCTTGTAGTCGATCACGCGCAGGTTGCCGTCGGCATCCACATCGATGCGGTCGACAATGCCCCGCAGGTGGACGGATCCGGTCTCCACCAGGAGATCGCTGTCCTCTGTCCACTCCATGTGTTCTTCCTGGTACATGGGTATCCATGCGTCCGAAGCCAGATGGTCTGCCTCCTCGCAGTCCCTGAGCACCAGTTCAATCAGGTGCCGTCGAATCTCTTCCAGGTCGTGGCGCGCCAGCGGATAGGGCTGGTACTTCAACCGGACATGCCGGGAACCTTCGCCCTCGGCCAGCACTTCAGACACCAGAGCCTCAACCTGTTCCCTGCCCAGTTGCGCCAGGCTCCCTTCCTTCAACCTGCCGTAGATGCCTTCCAGGGCATCGTGGTAGATATTGCCTTCCACGACCGGCGGCATCCCTTCCTCGGGAGTTTCGTCGGGTTTCAGGCCCAATACCCTTTCGGCGAAAAATCCCAGGGGACAGACCGGAAAGTTCTCGAGGGCACTGGGACTCCAGCGGTAATCCGTGCCGAATTTTTTCCGCAGTCGCCTCAGAGCCGTTGGGCTGGACAGGACGCCTTCGTAACAGGTTGGCGCCGCGGTGTCGGTGCGCAGCGCGTCCACGCGGATCAGGTCCGCAACCCGTTCCAAGTCCGCTTCAATGCCGGCTGCGACAGCCAATGACGCATTGGCGGCACCACCCCGGACCGCGAACCGGAGCAGTTCCCGTGCGGAAGCGGGAGGTGCCGGTTCCGGCTGGGCATGTTCGCTGTCCGGCCAAAAGGGCGAGGCTGGGACGAGGCCGGACTCCAGTGCGCCGCCGGCAATGGCCTTGCGGGAGCGGCTTAGGCGAAGCCGGCCCGTGCATCCGGCCACGAGCATGTCCCACTTCAGCCAGGCCATTCGATGATCATGGGTGCGCAGGCCAAGGGCATGGTTGTCCCGTTCGCGGACCGAGAAAATGGGGTCGGCCGAGGCCCCGGCCGGCAGCGACCGCTCGTTGAGGCCCATCACAAACAGATGCAGCGTCGGCACCATCCAGCCATTGTCGAAATCGAGAACCCTTACGGACTCTTCGGGTTCGTACAGGGGAACGGAGAGCCTCTCGATCCGATCCAGCAGGCGACGCCTCAAATCCGGCCACGGCACGCGCCGAGTGGTCGAAGACGCACGCAGCATGTCGACGACCATTCGATCCAGTTCCTGGCGAACCGCTTTGGCCAAGGCCCGATCCGGGGAGGCAACGCCTTCCGGAATGCCGACGCCAACACCTTCGGGCTGCAACAGGCCCCTCACCCAGGTCAGCAGACTGCGCTCATCCTCGGTGTCCGGAGGCGTCAATCCATCCAACAGGCGTTGGGCGACACCCTCCAAGTCCTGTCGGAGCCCGGCCGGCTCTTCCTTCAGGCCCATGTCCCGCAGCAGATGCCGATCCCAGTCGGCATCCGCGTGAAAGGGACTCAGCCACTGCTCCCTTCCCCGGATCACACCAAAGGCATGGGTCAGGGTACGCAGGTGTTCCAGGCCATCGTGCTCTGCACGCGGGTGGAGCAGCCAAGGTGACAGCAGCAGGTCCCAGGTCTCCGCCAGCGGAAACAAGGGTGCCGCCCCCAGCGCCTGCCGGAATGCCAGGCACAACGGGTGTTCCGGGAGCGGCAGGGGCAAGTGCAGCGGAATCCGATACTCCTCCGCCACCCGGCGCAGAAGGGAATTCCAATCGCGCATGGTCGGAACACACAAGGTGATGTCCTGCAGTTCGGCTTCACCAGTCTGCAGCATCTGCTTGACGCGGCGCAGCACCCCGCGCACCTCGTCCTCGGCCGTGGACAACTCGGCCGTTGCAAAAGCGGGTTCGGGCACAGGTGCGCGGGTCGTCGCGGGACTGCCGGGTGCCCCAAGATCCTTGGCCAAGGCGTCGGACCAGGCGCGGCCTAACTGCGATCGACCGACAGGCAGAAACACCTGGACCTCCGTGCCGCGTCGCTGCACCGCATGCAGGAAACGCCGCTGCAAGGGGGTGAACCCGGCGAAACCGGCCACCAGGAGTCCGGCACAGGGCCCAAGGTCGGCGGATTCGGCCTGCAACAATGAGCACACTCGGGTCAGGGCGACGGCCGGGTCCAAGGCACCTGTCCGCTCCTGATGCTCAACATACCGGTTGTACAGCAAAGCCAGATCCCGGTTCCGCGTCCCGCCACTGGATGCGGCCCAGTTCCGGAAGGTGTCGGGGGAGATGGCCTGATGCTGCATCTCCCTGAACCAGGCCAGCAGACGGCGCTGGAATCCCGGCAGGAGCAGCGAGTCCTGAATCTCGCTGTCCAGGCCCTCGGCGTGGACCTCCCCGGCAATGGTCTCCACGAGCAGCGACTGGTCCACCGGGCGGAGGAGCCCGAAACCGGAATTGGCCCGGTTCAGCAGTTGGCCCGTCAAGCGCCCAAAGTTGAAGGAGTGTACGTTCAGGCGCCGGGCGGGACGCCGCCACCACTCCGCCTCCAACGCGGGAGGCAACAGCACCCAGACCTCGGTCAGGGGATCGTCGGATTGCAGTCGGCCGATCCCTTCTCCAATGCCCGCCAGCGCCTGCTCGCTGGTTTCGATCCGAACGACCTGCAGACCGGACTTGGGCATAACGAGAGTCGGGGGGATTTCAGCCGGTGGCCGGCTGCCGGGACTGCACCAGATGCACGAATTCCGCAAACAGCCGGTCCGCGTCGTGCGGTCCGGGGCTGGCTTCCGGATGGTACTGAACGCTGAACACGGGCCTGTCCGTCAGGCGCAGACCCTCCACCGTCTTGTCGTTCAGGTTCCAGTGGGTGATTTCCACGTTGTCCGGCAGGCCGTCGTGCAGCACGCTGTAGTTGTGGTTCTGCGAAGTGATCTGAACATTGCCGGCCGCCAAGTCGCTGACCGGCTGGTTGCCCCCGTGGTGGCCGAACTTGAGCTTGTAGGTTTCCGCGCCCAGCGCCTGGGCAATGATTTGGTGGCCCAGGCAGATGCCGAACAGGGGCACCCTGCTCTCTATCAACTGCCGGGCCGTCTCCGTCACATAGTGCAGGGCACCGGGATCGCCCGGGCCGTTGCTCAGGAAAAGGCCGTCGGGATTCATCGCCAGGACCTCGGCCGCGGATGTGGAGGCCGGCACCACCTCGACCCGGAAGCCCTGACTGGCCAGGCGGCGCAGGATGTTGTACTTGATGCCCAAGTCCCAGGCCACGACCAGAGGCTGCCGTTCCAGCTCGACCCGTTCCGGCGCTTCCCCGGAAGCCACCGGCTCCCATGGGGGGGCGGTCGTCTCGGCCCAGGCGTAGGGTGCGGCACAGGTCACTTCGCGCACCAGGTCCCGGCCTTCCAGCCCCTCGAAGTCCCGAGCCCGGGCCAGGAGCTGTTCCGGGTTCAGGGAACCATCCGTGCACAGGGCCGCATGCACCACCCCCTGCTCGCGGATGTGCCGGGTCAACTGCCGGGTGTCGATGTCGCTGATGCCGGGCACGCCGGCCTCGGCCAGCCAGTCCGGCAGGGACCGCGTGGCCCGCCAGCTGGACACATGGCGGCTGACTTCGCGCACGATCAGGGCCGTCAGGCGGGGTCGTGCGCTTTCAATGTCCTCTTCATTGATGCCGGTGTTGCCGATGTGGGGCGTGGTCATGCAGACCATCTGCCCCTGATAGGAGGGATCCGTGATCACCTCTTGGTATCCGGTCAGGCAGGTGTTGAACACCACCTCCCCCACCGCCACCGTCTCCGCGCCGAACCCCTGGCCGGCGAACACGGTACCGTCCGACAGCACCAGATGGGCGTGCCGTCCGCTCACGGGACCGGCTCCGCGATGGCGTAGTTCTGCAGGCTGCGCACGTCCGCATCCTGTTCCTGCAGGGCCCGAATGCCGGTCACGGCCGCCGCGGCCGCGGGCATGGTGGTCAGAATGGGAATGGCCAGCCGGGTGGCCAGAGCCCGGATGCGGGCACCGTGGCGACGGCTACGCGGTCCCTTGGGCGTGTTGACCACCAAATCCACCTGGCCTTCCTCCATGGCCTCCAGCACGGTGCGACCCTCCTCCCCGGCCTTGCGCACCTTTCGAACTTCCAGACCCGCCGCGCGGAAGAACGCCGCCGTGCCCCGGGTGGCCAGCAGATGGAACCCGAGTTCGTGCAGCTCGCGGGCGATGGCCAGGGCATTCGGCTTGTCCTGATCATTGACGGTCAGCAACGCGCCACCGCGGACCGGCAGCGGCGATCCAGCCTGTTCCTGGCTCTTGGCGAAGGCATTGCCGAAGTCCGGGGCGTGTCCCATCACCTCGCCAGTGGAACGCATTTCCGGTCCCAGGATGGTGTCCACGCCGGTGAACTTCTTCCAGGGCAGCACAGCCTCCTTGACAAAGAAGCCGTTCACCGACGGTTCCTCCGTCAGGCCAAGCTCCTCCAGCGTGGAACCCAGCATGACCTTGGCGGCAATCTTGGCCAGTTGCACACCCGTGGCCTTGGACACGTAGGGAACGGTGCGGCTGGCCCGCGGATTCACCTCCAGGACATACACATCTTCACCCTGAATGGCGTACTGCACGTTCATCAGGCCCCGCACGTGCAGGGCCATGCCCAACCGGTGCGTATGGCTGCGCAACAGGTCCAGGACGTTGGCCGACAACCGATGCGGCGGCAGAACGCAGGCACTGTCGCCACTGTGCACGCCGGCGCCTTCCACGTGCTGCATGATGCCGCCGATCACCACCTGCCGCCCATCGCAAATCGCGTCGACATCCACCTCGATCGCCCCACCCAGGAACTGATCGACGTAGAGGGGATGATGGGGGGACACCTGGGCCGCGGCCTGGATGTAGGTCTTGAGATCAACCTCGTCGTGCACGATGGCCATGGCCCGTCCGCCCAATACGAACGAAGGGCGCACCACCACCGGATAGCCGATGGTCTCCACCACCGCCAGGGCCTGCTCCAGATTGCGCGCCAGGCCGTGGGCCGGCGCGGGGATGTCCAGGGCCGCCAGCAGGTCGCTGAAGCGATCCCGGTCCTCGGCCAGGTCGATGCTGGCGGGCGAGGTGCCCAGAATCGGCACGCCGTCCCTTTCCAAGTCCGTTGCCAGGTTCAACGGAGTCTGTCCGCCGTACTGAACGATGACCCCCGCCAGATCGCCGTTGGCAGCTTCCCGCTGGACGATGTGCAGGACGTCCTCGCGCGTCAGCGGCTCGAAGTAGAGGCGGGTGCTGGTGTCATAGTCCGTGCTCACCGTCTCCGGGTTGCAGTTGACCATGATGGTCTCGTAACCCATCTCCTGCAGCGCGAAGCTGGCATGGACGCAGCAGTAGTCGAACTCGATGCCCTGCCCGATGCGGTTGGGGCCGCCACCCAGGATGACCACTTTCCGGCGATCGGTGGGCAAGGCCTCGTCGCCCTCGTCGTAGCTGCTGTACAGGTAGGGTGTGAAGGCCTGGAACTCCGCGGCACAGGTATCCACCTGGTGGTAGGTGGGGCGGATATCCTGTTGCCGACGCGCCTCCCTGACATCCACTTCCGACCATGATTCCGCCCTGTTGCGCGAGAGCAGTTCCGCCAACTGGGCATCGCTGAAGCCTTGGCGCTTGGCCTCCCTAAGGCTTTCGGCGTCCGCCCCGGAAACCCGGCCGGCGGTTTCGGACAACTGCTGCATCTGGTCCAGGAACCAGATGTCGAACCCGGTCATGCGGGCAAGGGTTGCCAGATCCCACTGCCGTTCCAGGGCGGTATACACCGCAAACAACCGATCGCGGTTGGGAATTCGCAGCAGGTCTTCCAGTTCGTCGTCGGTGACCGGCTCTTCCAAGGGACCCCAGCCGTTGCGGCCGATTTCGAGGCTGCGGATGCCCTTTTGCAGGGCCGCCTTGAAGGTGCGGCCGATGGACATCACCTCGCCCACGGACTTCATCTGCGGGCCCAGGCTGGACTCCACGCCACTGAACTTTTCAAAGGCCCAGCGGGGAATCTTCACGACCACATAGTCGATGGACGGCTCGAAGGCTGCCACGGTCTGCCGCGTGATGTCGTTGGTCAGCTCGTCCAGGTTGTAGCCCACCGCCACCAGGGCAGCCCACTTGGCAATGGGGAAGCCGGTCGCCTTGGATGCCAGGGCACTCGAACGCGAGACCCGCGGATTCATCTCGATGACCACGACCCGGCCGGTTTCCGGGTGCACGGCAAACTGAACGTTGGACCCGCCAGTCTCCACGCCCACGGCCCGCATGACCAGGCGCGCCTGGTCGCGCAGCCGCTGCAGTTCCCGGTCCGTGAGGGTCTGGGCCGGAGCCACGGTGATGCTGTCCCCGGTATGGACGCCCATGGCATCCAGGTTCTCGATGGAACAGACCACGACGAAGTTGTCCGCGCCGTCGCGCATCACCTCGAGTTCGAATTCCTTCCAACCGATCAGCGACTCCTCGATCAGGACGCTGCCGACCGGGCTTTCGCGCAGGCCCCAAGCCACCTTGGCATCGAACTCGTCCGGGGTAAGGACGGTGCCGGCACCGCTGCCGCCCAGGGTGAAGCTGGGGCGGATGAAGATGGGGAAGCGGCCGATTGTTTCCGCGTGACTGCGCGCCTCCTCCAGGGTCGTGGCCAGGAAGGAGTGGGGCGACTCGAGCCCGTATTCGGTGATGGCGTTCTTGAACAGCTCCCGGTCCTCGGCCAGCTGCATCGACTCGAGACGGGCACCAATGAGTTCCACGCCGTACCGGTCGAGGACGCCGGCCGCCGCCAGATCGACCGCCAGGTTGAGTCCCGTCTGGCCGCCAACGGTGGGCAGCAGGGCATCCGGCCGTTCCCGTTCGATGATCTTCTCCAGGTAGGGAACGGTCAGCGGCTCCACGTAGGTGGCATCGGCCATCTCCGGGTCCGTCATGATGGTGGCCGGATTGGAGTTGACGAGGATGATGCGGAAGCCCGCCTGGCGGAGGGCCTTGCACGCCTGGACGCCGGAGTAGTCGAACTCGCAGGCTTGACCGATCACGATCGGACCTGATCCGATGATCAGGATGGATTCGATGTCGGTGCGGCGAGGCATTGGAGCGGGGAGGAGGGAAGAGCCGGAATCAACCTGAAATTCTGCCGAAATCGCGGGATCGTACCACAGCAAATCGGGGTTGGATTGACCGAGAGCGTGCTCAGATCAGGGCTGGACCGATGATGAGCTGTGAGCACCCGGATCGCCTCCGGCAACAAGGTGCGCCATGATTCATGCCCGTGGCTGGCATACCTCCCGACAGACCCTTGCCCCAGTGTCAATTCAGCCAAGTTGCGACGAGCTACACACCACCGCGGATCGATTATTGAGACGGACCCGCCGTTGGCGCTGTCACCTTCACCATGAAGAGCTTCGGCCGAACAAATCAAACCTCGCGATGAACCTTGGCCGGGGCCCGCTTCCTGTAGACGGCACAGCAAGGCCAGCCACTGGGTGCCCCACCACGCCGTTTTTCTGTCAACAGGGATAACAGGCGTACGTTCCCACCCTTCATCATCATGCCCGAACCGGACATCATCGACGGTAGACTTCCGGTTCATCGGCAGGATCTGCAAGGACTGTGATCCATCAGCGATACCGAGTCAACGTGCTGACCTGGTTTGCTCAGTACCATGGCGACTATAGGATTGCCCGCACACACGAGTGCCGCGGCCATGGTCAGGACAAAGGGATTCGACGCAGGTACCATTCCTGCTGTTCCTCATCCGGGTGACGAATCCAGCGTCCGACGGATTCCCCGAAGAGCCCTGCCAACACCATTCCAAGCCTCCCAAGGCACGCCCATGCAGGGGCAGGCGGGTTGATTCCATCAACCTACTGAACGAAGTGGAGTTCTACCGATGAACCAGTATTTGAAGCACGCTTTTCAAAAGGCGTCTCAGTTGCCGGAAGCCGAACAAACCAGATTCGCTCGCTTTCTGCTGGCCGAACTGGAGGCAAACCGCCAATGGCAAGCGTTGTTCTTCCATCCTGAATCGGAGGATTTGCTGGAACACTTGGCTGATAAGGCTATGTCCGACCACCGTGCCGGACTAACCTCGCCACTTGATCCGGAAAAGCTGTAGACGTGCGTTCCTTTGTCCGCCGAAGTTTTTGGGAAGCGTACCGACAGATCCCAGTGCAAGTGCAAAGGCGGGCACGAGCAGCCTATCGATTCTTCAAGTTGGATGCCAGGCACCCGAGTCTGGATTTCAAGCGCGTGAGCCAATGACGCCCGGTGTACTCGGTTCGAGTAACCATGGACTACCGCGCTCTCGGAGTACTGGACCGGGGCGACATCATTTGGTTCTGGATTGGCTCTCACCAGAATACGACCGGTTGCTCAGACACATGTAGTACTGGAACAACACGATGAACCCTAGAAGGTCGCTCTTGGGGCACCCGGTCTCCCCCAGGCATACAAACCGCGCTTCAATTCCGTCGTCCGGGACCTGTACCCGAGTGCAACTGCGTGGACTGAGACACCGGAAGGCTCAGGCAGTGCCTTCCCAGGCCATGCGTCCGATCACAGTAGGCTTCGTCCACCTCCAGGGGCCGGCAAAGGCCTCTCTCTACTTGCCCATGCCTTCCAAATGGGGTGTAGCCTGAACCAAGCAGTCTTCTGTGTCACCCCAATGGCCCGATGCAGTAGTAGGGCAGTCCAGTCGTCCGACCATGCCAGGACCTCAAACTATGCCGTGACCGGTGCCTTGTCGGAAACAGGGTGGTCAACTGCATGATGCTGGGCGTCACTTTCGTTGATACTGACGCCTTTCCGATGGGACAGTTTAATCTGCTAGCATTGCGAATCGTTTGGTTACCGTGAGCGACAGTGGAGATAAATGGGATGAAGGTGAAACACATTGCACGTCCGGTCATCGCGGTTATTGCCGCTGCCATCTTGACAATCGGTGGCGGCCCCGTATTTGATAACACGGCTCAGGGCCAGCCCAGCTTGTCTGCCCCCGCCAACGTACAGGGAGACATCAACCCAGACGTTCAGACTCTCACCGCTGCCTTGAGTATTTCAAGGCACACCGGCAAGTTGGTGGCCATGTCCGGTCCCACTACCGTTGTGATGACGCAGGAAGGCATCGTCCAATCCGCGACGGCGATAGCCGACCACAAGGCCGTCTTGGCCGCGCAACTGGAGATTCTGGCTAAAACCGGCTATGACGAACGGGCCGGTGCGATCACAAGATTGGTCAACGATCTAGAATCCAACGTGGAGCTCATCCAACAAGGAAGGAGCTCATTGCTGAGCGAGCTGCTTAAAGGGATAAGAAACAGGCAGCACGTGTCTCTCACCAGTACCACAGAAGTCGTCCCTGCCGCCGAGACCGTCCTGGACGACGAATTCTATCGCCTGGTGAGCGGCGATCATGACGGCGGATCAGCTGATTTGGGCAATCTATCCACGGATGCAATTCTCCGCTACGCCCACTTGAAAAATTTGGTGACAACTTTGGATCTCGCAATTCCCACACTCCTGGGGGCAAGCACGCAGGACAATCCTGCATTGGCAGGGCAACTTCACGAATTCTTCGACGGGAGGGCGGCCGCCGCTGCGCGAGACATTGAATATCTGTCCGTGAAAGGGGGCCCCGAGTTGGAGGGTGTGCTCCAACTCATTCAGCGAATGTTTGCCCTTGGGCAGGGGGACAACAACCTCTGGGACGGCTTGTATCATCGGCTCAGCTTGATAACACGTGAAAGAATCCTGGTTGCGAATGTCGCGAACATCCAGCAACTGTTGCTGGATGAAATTGACAATCTGGCGGCCGAAGTACAGGGCTACCAGGGCAACCGAAAAGTCGTGTTCAGGCCAGGATCGGGGCCAGCAGGGCGGGGTTGCGCCCGATCTTGTCCCGCAGCAGCCCGATGGACAAATCCGGTCTGAAATTCTGCTGAAGCGTACGCACCATGTTCAAGGCGGCCCGTCTGAAGATGCCCATCACGGCGGGGGCATGGCCCCGTCGCAGGCGGCAGTCGTCCTCCCGGAACTGCATGTCCAGGGTGCGGTGCAGGCCGTTCTCAACCCCCCAGTGGCCGCGGACCAGCTCCAGCAGGGCCTCGGCGTCCACGGGCAGGCTGGAGATGTAGTAGCGCACGGAGCGCTGGCGGCCGCAGGACCCGTGGCGTTCCGTGCGCACCCGGATCAAACTGCCCAGGTCGGGCCACTCGGCGGGGTCGGCCACCCACTCGCAGAGGCCGGGCCCGCCCAGGACCGTGCAGGTGCGCCGCTCGCGGCGACCGCCGTTGCGCTCGACGGTCTCGCAACCGTCCTGCACCTCGGGCGTGAAGGCGCCCCGGTCGGCCTCGGCAAAGGCGGCGCGCACCTCGGCATGCAGGGTGGGCTGGTTGCGCTTGACGGCCAGCACGTAGTCGGCACCGGCGGCCCGCAGGTCCTGCACGATGGCCCGCTGGCAGCCGGCGGCATCGATCGTGACGACGGCTCCCTCCAGGACCATGCGCTCAAGCAGGCAGGGGATGGCCGTGATCTCGTTGCTCTTGGCCTCGCAGGGCTCCTGGGCCAGGGTCAGCCCCTCCCGCACCAGGAAGGCGCTCACCAGGAGCAGGGGCCGGGTGCCCGCGGCAGGGTCGCCCGACCGGCGTGAGAACTTGCCGTCCAGGGCCAGGATCAGCTCCTGCAGGCCGGGCAGGCAGGTGCCGTCCAGCAGCAGCAGGGCGGCCTTCATGGCCGTTTCGGGCTCCAGCCGACGCACGAGCAGACGGTAGGTGTCGTCGGTCGGCACGGTCGCGCCCAGGGGCAGCCACAGCCGGAACCAGGCCTGGTGGTCGTCCGTGAACTCGGCCACCGCGGCCAGGGTATTGGCACCCCCGGCCAGGGCCACCAGCAGCGTGCCCAGGAGCACGGCCAGCGGATAGCGCACGCCGCGCGGGTCGCGCGGATCGGGGAGGTGGGACAGTGCGTCGGCGAAGGCGCACAGGGCCTCCCGCAGGGCGGGGTCGATGACGGGGAGAGGAGGGCATGGGATAGGATCCATGAGGGCCGCAACGCGTACTGTGAGGATTGCATACACCCCATAGGACGCACGGCGGCCCTTTTTGTTGCGCGCCGGATGGCTGTGGCCCGGCAGCCGGTTTGAACCTTATGTGCCGAATTGAATTGATTTAAGCATTGATCTGTTCTGTGCCCAAGCACCGTTCAAGGTTGTCGCACAGGACTCCGACAACCCCCGAGCCTAGTCTGAACGCGACTTTTCGGTTGCCCTGACAGGGCTACCCGCAACCATCAACAATGCCCGAGGTTGAAGCTGGGGTGCCGGGCGTTACAGACAATGAGATCAAGTTTGGGCAGTCGGCCGTTTTGACGGGGCCTTCGAAGGCCTTGGGCGAAGGGATGCAACGCGGCATCCTAGCTGCTTTCCACCAGGTGAATCAGGCAGGCGGCATCAATGGCCGACTGCTGACACTTAAGACGATCAACGACTATTACGAAACCTTCTTTGCGTTTTCCAGCACCAGTCGGCTGATTGGGCAGGACCGTGTATTCGGGCTGATCGGCTCGGTGGGTACGCCGACTGCTCGCGCGGCGTTGCCGTCGGTGGAAGTCGGCCCTGTTCCTTTCGTGGGTGCGTTCACCGGCGCGCAACTGCTGCGGCACGCTGATCAGACCTACGTGCTCAACGTGCGGGCCTCGTACTACGATGAAACCGAGACGATGGTGGATTACCTGGAAGAGACGGGCAAAACCAAGGTGGCGGTGCTGTATCAGAACGACTCCTTCGGCCTTGACGGGCTGGAAGGGGTGAAAAAGGCGTTGCATGCGCGGGATGGCATGCGTCTGGTGGCATCCTGGCACTACATCCGCAACACCACCGCGGTGAAGGCGGCAGCGTATCGTATCGCCAATGCCAAGCCGGACGCGGTCATCATCATCGGGTCTTACGCTCCGGCGGCCGAATTCATCAAGTACACGCGCCTGAGTCTTACGGATGATCCCACCTTCATGGCCGTGTCATTCGTCGGCAGCAGCGCGCTCAAGATCCGGCTCAAGGAACTCGACCAATCCTTGGCAGACATCTACGTGACCGAGGTGGTGCCTCTGCCCAGTGATGAAAGCAGCGAGGTTGTTGCCGAGTATCGAGCCGCCCTGTCCGCCTACGATTCCGACGCAGAACCCGAGGCCATCTCGCTGGAAGGCTATATCGCGGGACGTCTGGCTATCGCGCGGTTGCAAGAGTGCGGTCCTGATGTCACCCGGGAATGCTTCCTCAATGTGTTCAGTGATTCCACATCCATCGACATTGACGGCCTCCAACTCCAATATGGGCCTGGGGACAACCAGGGGTCGGATAAAGTTTTCCTGACCAGGCTCGACTCGGAAGGCGAGTACGAACTGGCCAGTGGTACGGAAGGTTAGGCTCGCGCCATCGCAGTGCGTTCAAATCGGTTTTTCCGGGCAGGGGCGAATGAATATTCGTCCCTGCTGCTTGCATCTGGTTGCCAAGTAACCTGCCCGCCATCCGCGACTTCTACACCCGCCTGTGCCGGCGCGGCTGGCCCCGGAAGGTGTCACTCGTCGCAGCCATGCGCAAACTGCTCCTCATCCTCAACGCCGTCGTCCGGGACCAGGTCCTCTGGCATCCGGACCGCATGCCCGTGGCTGGCGAGACTTGACCCTCACTACAGAATCTGTGTTATCTGTCAAGATTTGGAAGGTTCAGGTTGCCACTCCTCCTGTGGCAACCAGGGGGTTCCTCGGCGAGCCACCGCATTCAGGTACAGGAGTAGATTGCGCATGATCACAACCAGGGCGACCTTGCCTGTTTTGCCTCGTCGCCGCCGGTCCTGATAGATGTGTTGGTGGATGTTGTCCTGCCGCACCACGGACAGCGCCACCATGTACAGCGCGTGGCGCACGGCGGCCCGACCGCCCCGGATGGACCGCTGGCCGCGTTTGTGGCCACGGTCCCGCGATCAAGACGCGAGCCCCACCGGCAAGGTCAAGGCCTTGCTGTCCCGTTGACCCAATTCGGGCAGAAAGGCCACCAGCATGACCGCGGTCAGGTAGCCCATCCCCAGCACACTGCGGTACCGCGTGGCTTGTGGGTGAAGGACAGCACTGCGCTGCCACAGGGTCTGGTACGCCTTGTCCAGGGTTCTCCCGCACACGCCGGGATAGACCGTCCCACTCGACCCTCAGCGCGCCGACGTCGTCGGTTCCCCCCACGCGGGGATAGACCCACTTCGCAAAACCGGTGCCAATGGGTTTCCGGGATTCCCCTGCACATACGGGGATACACCCAAGACAGAAAATGGCTCAGGGAGCGCCAACGCCTGGCACGCGCAACGAGAGGATCGCGGCCTCCTGCCTGGAATTCGTCGATTCCACAGGATTCCGTCTTTGGCTACTCAGACCATTTGCCTATAGAGTCCACAGAGGCTGGCCATGTACCGAGAAGCTATCTCAGTCCATGTGGTACAGGCCAATCCAACATCAGAAGTGTCAAAGTATGCCGAATTCCAGGCTGATAATCTCGCAAAGATAGACAAATTAACAACTTTGGTCAATTTTGCACAATCAGTCGGTTATTTGATATGATGTCAGTTTGGATTCTCCCTAATTTAGGCCTGAACGCAAGGTAGGCAACGACGTCAGCCCGTCCGCGCAGACGCCCTTGCTGCACATCGGTTGTCGGGCGCGGCGGCTCGCAGGCGACAACGTGACCGTTCGGCCGCCCGTTCAGCATGCATGACTCGTACGTAGAGGCTATTCCGAGGAGACATCGTTATGTCTGAAACTACCCTGGCCCCCTCCGGTGCGTATCATGCCACGCCCAATCCCGGCCTGCCGGTCAAACAGGGCCTTTACGATCCGCGCTACGAACACGATGCCTGCGGTGTCGGCTTTGTGGTGGACATCAAAGGCCGGAAGTCCCACGCCATTGTGGCGCAGGGGCTGCAGGTACTCCTCAACCTGGCGCACCGGGGCGCATGCGGATGTGAACCAAATACGGGTGACGGCGCCGGCGTCCTGATGCAGATGCCGGACCGGTTCATGCGCAAGGCCGCCGCGGCATCGGGCATCGAACTCCCGCCCCTCGGCGAGTACGCGGTGGGCATGGTCTTCCTGCCCCGGCGGGAAAACCTGCGCTTCGAGTGCGAGGCCGTCTTCGAGAACATCGTCCGCGCCGAAGGACAGACGGTGCTCGGCTGGCGGACCGTGCCCACCGCCAATGGGGAATTGGGCCACACGGCCAGGCTGGGCGAACCGGTGGTGCGCCAGTTGTTCATCGGCCGCAATCCGGAGCGGTTGACCGGCAACGACGACCTGGCGTTCGAGCGCAAGCTCTACGTCATTCGCAAGCAGGCGGAGAACCAGATTCGGTATTCGCGGATGCGTGAAGGAGGCGCGTTCTATATCGCCAGTCTCTCGTCGCGCACGGTGGTCTACAAGGGCATGTTGATGTCGGAGCAGGTCAAGGGCTTCTACCCGGATCTGCTGGATAAGGACATGGAGTCGGCCCTAGCCGTGATCCACTCGCGCTTCAGCACCAACACCTTCCCCAGTTGGGAGCGCGCCCACCCCTATCGCTACCTGATTCACAACGGCGAGATCAACACCCTGCGCGGCAACGAGAACTGGATGCACGCGCGCCAGTCCCAGCTCCGGAGCGGGTTGTTTGGCAACGACATCAATAAAATCCTGCCGATCATTCACCCGGATGGCAGCGATTCAGCCAAGTTCGACGAGACGCTGGAGTTTCTCTACCTGGCGGGCCGTTCCTTGCCGCACGCCATGATGATGATGATCCCGGAGCCGTGGCCGCAGCATGAATCAATGAGCGATGCCAAAAAGGCGTTTTACGAGTATCACAGCACGATGATGGAGCCATGGGACGGGCCGGCATCGATGGTCTTTACCGATGGTGCCGTCGTGGGTGCCGTGTTGGACCGCAACGGGCTGCGTCCCTCGCGCTACTGTGTCACCAAGGACGACATGGTGGTCATGGCATCCGAGACGGGCGTGCTGCCACTGGAACCGGATCGCATCCTGCGGAAATCGCGCCTGGAACCGGGGCGCATGTTTCTGGTGGACACGAATCAGGGCCGCATCATCTCCGATGAGGAGCTGAAGGAGACGATGGCCCAAGTCCATCCCTACCGCGCGTGGCTGGACGAGCACATGGTCAGCCTGGATGAAATCCCGCAGCCCGATGTCGAGGTGCCGGGCGTGGAACACGACACGCTGCTCGAACGGCAGCAGGTATTCGGCTACACGTTCGAGCAGTTGCGCATCCTGCTGGCCCCGATGGCGACCGACGGGGTGGAGGCCTTGGGTGCAATGGGCAACGATACGCCGGCCGCGGCCCTGTCCAATCATTCACAGCTGCTGTACAACTACTTCAAGCAACTTTTTGCCCAGGTGACCAATCCGCCCATCGATGCCATCCGCGAAGAACTGGTTACGGGCACCGAAGTGATGCTGGGCGCGGAGTTGAACCTGCTTGAAACCAAGCCGGAGAACTGCCGTCAACTCAAGTTGCGCCACCCGATCCTGACCAACCGCGAGTTGGCCAAGATCCGCCACGTCGGAGACAACGGTGTACAGGAATTCCGCGCCAGGACCCTTCCAATGCTCTTTGACATCCACGGTGGGGAGGCGGCGCTGGAGCAGGCACTCGAGGATCTGTTCCAGGCGGCGACACAGGCCATTGACGAAGGCGTCAACATCCTCATCCTTTCGGACCGGGGCGTTGGCCCCGGCACGGCGCCGATCCCGGCGTTGTTGGCAACCTCCGGACTGCACCACTATTTGATTCGCAACGAGACGCGCACGCGGGTGGCGCTGGTGGTCGAATCCGGCGAACCGCGCGAGGTGCATCACCTGTCCCTGCTGATTGGCTACGGCGCGACGGCCGTCAACCCCTATCTGGCGATGGAAACGCTGGCCCAGATGATTGAGAATCGGCTGCTGGTGGGGATCGACCACGACACGGCGGTCTACAACTACGTCAAGGCTGCGGTCAAGGGTGTCGTCAAAGTGATGTCCAAGATGGGCATTTCGACGATCCAGAGTTATTGCGGCGCACAGATTTTTGAGGCGTTCGGTCTCAGCCAGCATGTGGTCGACAAGTACTTTACCTGGACCGCGAGCCGGGTCGAGGGGATCGACCTGCCGGAGATATGTGCCGAAATCAAGATGCGCCACGACCGCGCCTATCCCGTGCGCCTCTTTGCGCCGGATCAGATGAATGGCAGTGCGCCCCGCGTACCCGAAAACGGGACTGGAGACGGGGAAGGCCAGCTGCTGGCACCCGGAGGCGACTACCAGTGGCGCAAGGACGGCGAACTGCACTTGTTCAACCCGCGCACGGTACACCTGCTGCAGCAGGCGGTTCGGACCGAGGATTACGCCTCGTTCAAGGCCTACACGCAGGACATCGACCTCATGAACAGGGAATGGTGCAACCTGCGCGGTCTGTTGGAGTTTGACTTGGACGGCGCATCGGGCATACCCATCGAAGAGGTGGAGCCGGTGGAGTCGATCTGCAGACGCTTCAAGACCGGAGCCATGTCCTACGGCTCGATCAGCAAGGAGACGCACGAGACGCTGGCGATCGCCATGAACCGCATCGGCGGGCGCAGCAATACCGGCGAGGGCGGGGAAGACCCGGCCCGCTACGTCCTGGAGCCAAACGGCGACTCCAAGAACAGTGCCATCAAGCAGGTGGCGTCCGCCCGCTTTGGCGTGACCAGCTACTATCTCGTCAACGCCAGGGAGTTGCAGATCAAGATGGCACAGGGAGCCAAGCCGGGCGAAGGGGGGCAGTTGCCCGGCAAAAAGGTGTATCCCTGGATTGCCGAGGTGCGGCACTCCACGCCCGGGGTCGGCCTGATCTCACCGCCGCCTCACCATGACATCTACTCGATCGAAGATCTGGCGGAGTTGATCCACGACCTCAAGAACGCCAACCACCACGCCCGCATCAACGTGAAGCTGGTGTCGGAGGTGGGCGTGGGCACGATCGCGGCAGGGGTCGCCAAGGGCCATGCCGATGTCATTCTGATCAGCGGCCACGACGGCGGCACGGGGGCGTCCCCGCAGACGAGCATCAAACATGCCGGCCTGCCGTGGGAACTGGGCGTGGCCGAAACACATCAGACCCTGTTGATCAACAATTTGCGCAGTCGCGTCGTTGTCGAGACCGACGGCCAGTTGAAGACGGGCCGCGACCTGGCCATCGCAGCGCTGTTGGGTGCCGAGGAATTCGGTTTCGCCACCAGCCCGCTGGTCGCCCTGGGCTGCATCATGATGCGGGTCTGCCACCTGGATACCTGTCCGGTGGGCGTTGCCACCCAGAATCCGGAACTGCGGGCGAAGTTCACAGGCGATCCCCAACATGTCGTCAACTTCATGCGCTTCATCGCCCAGGAGTTGCGCGAATACATGGCGCAGCTCGGGTTCCGCACCGTGGACGAGATGGTCGGTCGAACCGATCGGCTGCAGGTGCAGCAGGCGATCAAGCATTGGAAGGCGCAGGGGATCGACCTGACGGCGATCCTGCACCGGCCGGACGTGCCGGAAGACTGGGGCCGCTACTGCCAGATTGATCAGGATCACGGCTTGGATGAGGCGCTGGACAACCTGACCTTGTTCGAACTTTGCCGGCCGGCACTGGACAACAGCGTCGAGGATGTGCGACGTGCCCACGAGGGCGTTTCGGAAAGACCCTTGCACGGTGTGAAGGCGACACTGCCAATCGCCAACACGAACCGGGTGGTGGGCACCATCACCGGCAGCGAAATTACACGGCGCTTTGGCCCGCAGGGCCTGCCGGAAGACACCATCCGGCTGCATTTCCAAGGGGCGGCCGGTCAGAGTTTCGGCGCGTTCATCCCCAAGGGCATGACGCTGGAACTGGAAGGCGACGGCAACGACTACTTCGGCAAGGGACTGTCCGGCGGCAAGATTGTCGCCTACCCGCCCTCCGGCTCCACCTTCAAGGCCGAAGAGAACATCATCATCGGCAACGTGGCCTTTTACGGCGCGACGAGCGGCGAGGCCTACATACGCGGGATGGCGGGCGAGCGGTTCTGCGTGCGCAACTCAGGCATGCACGCGGTGATTGAGGGTGTGGGCGATCATGGTTGCGAATACATGACGGGGGGACGGGTCATCGTGCTGGGCCCGACCGGTCGCAACTTTGCCGCGGGCATGTCCGGCGGCATCGCGTACGTATTGGATGAAGAGCCGGTGGACGGCATCTGGCTCGCCAATCGCGTCAACCCGGAGATGGTTGAAGTGGAAGAACTGAATGATCCGGAGGAACGCGCCGAGGTGCGCGCGATGATCCAACGACACCATGCCCATACCAATTCGGAGGTGGCCGGAAGGATTCTGGCGGATTGGGATGCCTACGTGGACGCTTTCGTCAAGGTATTGCCGAAGGACTACAAGCGCATGCTCCAATGTCTCGCCGAGGTGGAAGCCACCGGGCTTGAGGGCGAGGAGGCCATGATGGCGGCATTCGAGCGCAACAGCCAGGACTTGGCGGCACGGGTCAGCGGCAACTGAGTATTGCGAAGGAACAGTTGGACACAGGGTATTGCGAAGTCAATATCCAGTCAGGAGATTATCGATGGGTAAACCAACCGGCTTTCTTGAATTCGAGCGGCAGTCCGTGCCGGAACGCCCGCCGCTGGAACGAATTCAGGATTGGGATGAGTTTCACCTGCACCTGTCGACAGGGGATCTGCAGCAGCAGGGCGCCCGCTGCATGGACTGCGGCATCCCGTTTTGCCATACGGGGACGATGCCGGAAGGCGGTTGCCCCATCAACAATCTCATTCCGGAGTGGAACGACCTGGTATACCAGGATCGGTGGCGCGAGGCACTGGCGCGCCTCCACGCCACGAACAACTTTCCCGAGTTTACGGGTCGGGTCTGCCCGGCCCCGTGCGAAGGTTCCTGCACGTTGGGCCTAATCGAGCCGCCCGTCACGATCAAGAGCATCGAGTGCGCGATCATCGACCGGGGCTTTGAAGAGGGCTGGGTCGTGCCGCAGCCGCCCGCCGTACGCACGGGCAAGCGGATAGCAGTGGTCGGATCGGGGCCGGCAGGACTGGCGTGCGCCGCGCAACTCAACTCGGCCGGACATACGGTCACCGTTTACGAACGGGCGGATCGGATCGGCGGGCTGCTGATGTACGGCATTCCGAACATGAAGTTGGAGAAGGAGACGGTCCAGCGACGCGTGGATCTGATGTGCGCCGAAGGTGTGACCTTCGTGACCAACTGCGAGGTGGGAAAGGACATCCCGGCGGACAGGTTGCGGGATGACAATGATGCGGTGGTCCTCTGCGGCGGTGCGACCAACCCCCGCGATCTGCCAATTGAGGGCAGAGAACTGGACGGCGTCCACTATGCCATGGAATTCCTGCACGCGAACACGAAGCAGTTGCTGGACGACAAGCACGGTCCCGTCCCGGGCGAGGGCGAGGGGTTCAGCTATCCGTTCCTCTCGGCAGAGGACAAGGACGTGATCGTCATCGGCGGCGGGGACACCGGCAACGACTGCCTGGGCACTTCGATGCGCCATGGCTGCCGAAGCGTCAACATGTTCGAAATCCTGCCCAAGCCGCCACCGGACCGGGCCGCCAACAACCCGTGGCCGGAGTGGCCGCGTATTTTCCGTGTGGACTATGGCCATGCAGAAGCAGCGGAACGCTTCGGCGCGGATCCGCGCACGTTCCTAATCAGCACCAAGCGATTCGTGGGCGACGAACACGGGAAGCTGAAGGAACTGCATACGGTCATGATTGAGTGGATAACGGGCGAAGACGGCAGATTTCAGTTGCAGGAAGTGCCGGGCTCCGAAAAGGTGTGGCCGGCCCAACTGGTCCTGCTGGCGATGGGCTTTCTGGGGCCGGAAAACCCCGTGCTCGAGCAACTGGGTGTGGAGCGGGACGCGCGCTCCAACGCCCAGGCCGAATACGGGCAGTTCGCCACAAACGTGCCCGGAGTCTTTGCAGCGGGGGACATGCGGCGCGGACAGAGTCTGGTGGTATGGGCGATCAACGAGGGGCGCGGCGCGGCGCGGGAGTGTGACCGCTATCTGATGGGGGAAACCAGCTTGCCCTAGCCATGGGATGAGAGGGACAACCGAGGATCGGAATGTGTTGTTTCGATGCCCTCCAGCAGATATCCGATCCAGATGCAGGCAACCGCGTTTACACAGCAAAGGGCTGTCCCTTGGAAACCTTGGTATCGATGGCGGGCCCCCCGCGGGTGTAGCAAAAGCCATTTTGGAGCGGCCAAGGGCGAAATGGGCCTGGATGAGTATGAAGAAGCAATGAGAAGTAATGTCACCGGTGCCGGATGATGATGTCGGCAAAATACCCGCATAAAAAAGCTCCTGACCAGTCCATACGAACCACTTGCACCAGCTGGATCGTGCCCCATGACCATCACGGCAGAACAGGCGGACCGAGCCAAAGGCATCATCCTCGACTCCCTAAACACCCACCACCAACACCGTGTGCCCTTCCTGCATGTGTGGACCAAGCCGACCCCAGACTTCGATGATGTCCCCTTCCTCGATGTCTGGGTGATCTACGACGGCGAGCCCCGAATCCTCGACATCGCCCTGCTCAACTCCTTCGACACCTACCTCATCAAGGTCCTGCGCAACGCCGGCATCCACGCCATCCCGTCCATCTCCTATGTCCCCCGGAGCGAAGCCGACCAGCTTGGCACTCCATGGATTGGATAGAAATTATCGGAGCCAGCCGCCTCCTGGCTAGCGGCCAGCCTTCTCAGGAAGCCCTGTGCCGTGCCATCAGCAACGCCGATCTCGTCGTGGGGCCCAGGACACAGACCAACCAATCCGACTGGACTACGACCTACCGCTCCCTCCGGCACTTCCGTGCCTAGAACCTACTCTACGGTTGGCCACATCTCTTCAGCCAACCGATCCAAAATTTCGCCGTCGTCATCGCCGGTATCAAGAGGCAGCGCGAGAACGCCGACTACAACCCCCACGCTACCTTTGTTCAGAACCAAGTCATTACCTCTGGATTGACCGCGCTCAACGGGCCATCATCGACTTCAACGCCGCGTCTCCGCAGGAACGCTCCATGGTGGCAGTCGCAACCCTCGCCGGCCAACGTTGATTGAAGGAAACAGCAAAACAACTGCTACCTGACCGGCGGCACCAATCCGGAACTCCTCGATGACCAAGGCAACAGCAAGGTTGCCCTCCGCGCCTTGCCCCACTGGCAGCACCAGAGGACGAGTGGTACATCACCACTCCCGAAGGCACGATTGATGATCCAACGACACCGGATACCATAGCCAACGGCGTTGGCCGAATCCGACACCTTCCCGGTGATGGCTCTTCTTGGGGTCCGAGGGCCCTCCTGACAAATTGGAAATCAAGTATCAAGCGCGCGGGGATGCAACCATATTGCTACAAATTTGCAATGGAAACGTTTGTGCGCTATTTTGTTATGAAAGGGGATTCCCCGCACACGCGGGGATACAACGCAACAGCCCGGCGATCGCCGGGCTGTTGCACCTGTTGACTGTTAACCCGGGGACACCACAATAGAGTGGCCCCTGGGACGTTACTCGTCTTCCATCTCGGGTTCTTCATCTCGCCGCCGGCGGTTGCGACGCCTGCCGCCACCTTCGCCGTGCTCCGGTTCCGGAGCCGGTTGCCAGTCAAGTTCGGCCTGCTTGATCGACAGGCCCACGCGCCGGCGTTCGGTGTCCAGGCGGATGATCCGCACCTCGTACTCCTCGCCCACGGTGACGGCCTGGCTGGCGCTCTCCACGTGCTCGTGGCTCATCTCGGAGATGTGAATCAGACCCTCGACCGGTTCGTTGGCCAGCTTGGCAAAGGCCCCGAAATCCTTGATGCGGGTGATGGTGGCCCGAATCAGGTCGCCGACGCTGTAGCGCTCGCCCAGGGTGTCCCACGGGCGCGGCTGCAGCTGACGCAGCGACAGGCCAATGCGCTTGCGCTCCTTCTCGACCGAGATCACCTTGACCTCGACCTGCTCGCCCACGTTCAGAACCTCGGACGGATGGTTGACCATGGCCCAGCTGAGTTCGCTGACATGGATGAGGCCGTCCGCACCGCCGATGTTCACGAAGGCGCCGAAGTCGGCCAGGCTGCTGACCACGCCCTTGCGGGTTTCGCCCACTTCCAGCTCCTCGAGGATTGCGTCCTTGCGCTGGTTGCGCAGTTCGCGCATGGCCTCCTTCTCGGACAGGATCAGGCGGTTGCGGCGGCGTTCAATGTCGATGACCTTGACCTGCAGCGTCTTGCCCACCAGGGGCGCAAAGCGGTCCGCCTGATTGGCGCTGTCCTTGTCCTGCTGCATCTGGCTCTCAAGGCTCAGGTGGCTGGCCGGCACGAACCCGCGGATCAGGCCCAGGCCGATCAGGACACCGCCCCGGTTGTAGTCGATTACGCTGCCGGACACAATCTCCTTGGACTCCAGCAGCTCCTCGGCCCGCAGCCAGTCCTTCTCCTGGCGCGCCCGGATGATGCTGATCAGCGGCTGTCCCTTGTCGTCGATGCGGAAGACGAAGACCTCGATGGTCTGCCCTTCCTCGATTTCGGCGTAGGAATCGCCGAGACGCTCGATTTCGCGTCCCTCAATCTCGCCCTCGTACTTGGCGCCGATGTCCAACTCCAGGCGCCGCGGCGCCTTCTTCAGGACAATCCCTTCGACCACGGTGTCCGGGCGCACCGACGAGATGTCGTAGTCATGGTCCCAGTTCAACTGGTCCATCAGGTGCATGTCGGAGACATCAATCTCGGCGGGCACCGGCTCGCCCGTGACATCGGCCTCGGTCACCGTGCCCGACAGGTCCTCTTCAAGTTCCGATACGACCGCGGTTTCATCGGTGGCGAAGAGGAGCACCGGACGGGGAAACAGGGTGGAATTCATCATGGGGAAATGGCTCAAAACCTATTGACGAACGGATAAGGCATTCAAACTGTCATTCCAAGGGCGCGAAGGGAGGGGCACGGAAACTGCCCCCAACATCAGGAGCCGCGCAGCGCGGTCATCTCGATCTCGACGATGGCGCCTCCCGGCAACGCCGCGACCTGCACCGTGGACCGGGCCGGCGGAGCGTCACCCATGACCTCGCCGTAGACCGCATTCACGGCGGCGAAGTCCCCAATGTCCGTGAGAAAGATCGTGGTCTTGACTACATTGGCAAACGAGGTGCCGGCATCCTCCAGAACAACCGAGAGGTTTGCCAGCGCCTGTTTGGCCTGCGCCTCCACGGTGTCGTGCGATTGCCCGGTGGCCGGGTCCTTCGTGCCGGTCTGGCCGGATGCAAAGACAAGGTCGCCGGCCACGATTGCGTGGGAATAGGGTCCGGCGGGGGCGGGGGCCCGAGTGCTGTTTACGGGAGTGCGGGACATGGCTAGTGTGGATGTTCTCTTGGGACAGCGAGACGGGACTCCGCGGGCACTGGTGTGCGGAACGGAATCCAAGGAAGGAAACTAGCATAGGCTCGCACCGGCCGCAACAAACGGACCGATAAGGGCCTGTTGCACCGGGCGTGGGAATCGGTGCAACAGGTTTGTGCCGCACGCTTGGACATCGCTGTACTTGGACTCGACGAGTGCCATCCATCCCCGAATCGCCACCGCCTCCTCTAACCAGCGACTTGGACTGGCTCCCTGGGTTGTACCTGACCAGCGATCTCCGCACCGGCCTCGATCTCCGCCGTACGCAGCTCAAAGGTCTTCTGCAGGTTCAGCCAAAGCAGAGGCGTAGTTCCAAAGTAGCGGGACAGGCGCAGGGCCGTGTCGGCGGTGACGCCGCGCTGCCCCTTCAGAATTGCCGTGATCCGGTTGGTGGGGACACCAAGTGCATGGGCAAGAGCGTTGGCCGACAGGCCAAGCTCCTCCAGCTCCTCAACCAGAATCTCTCCCGGATGCACCGGGCGCATACCGTTGCTCACCTTCATCTCGAGCTCCTCAGCGGTGGTAATCCACAATCTCTACGTCGTACGGTCCTTCATCTCCCCAGCAAAAACAAATACGCCACTGGCGGTTGATCCTGATGCTGTATTCACCGGTCCTGTCACCCGAAAGCGACTCCAGTCTATTGCTACGTAGGCCCGCAAGGTCCTGGAGGGATTCCGCGTTGTCCAGGATTGTCAACCGCCGCATTGCCTGATCTCCGAACCCCTGAAAGGCCCGGATCGTCTGACCGGCGAAGAATCGCTCCGTCTTCCGATCCCGAAAGCTCCATATCATTGTTATGTCTTACGTAACACGTACACGACGTTCCTTCACTTTACTACACCTTCGGCCTGACCAGAATTGAAAAAGACAACTGTGCGTTGCCCTGTTGAGCAACGGTGTGTACGGCAGCTATAGGCCCGCACTGTTTCAGTCTTGTTGATGTGGGTCCATGCCCGGCATCGGCACCGCTGCCAATCCGTTAGTCCTGTGCGCCTTTTTGGGGCCATGGACACCGCCGTCGGATGCGGGGATGACAGTGGTACCACCGGACGGTTATGGTCCACTTCCCCCGATGTTGGTCACCGTGCGCGACACCGCATCAATTCCCACACCCCTGGCCATCGGTCCCACCGATCACTGGACCGATGCCGGCCTGACTTGGTCAAGCCTTTGGATCCGGCGCAGATCGGGAGACAGCCAGGCCACCAGGCCCACCACCAGCATGGAGCCGATGCCGCCGCTCACCACGGAGATCAACGGCGTGAAGTACTGGGCCACCAGTCCGGACTCGAACCCGCCCAATTCGTTTGACGCACTCACAAAGACGGAACTCACGGCGGCCACGCGTCCGCGCATCGAGTCCGGGGTCAGCAATTGCTGCAGGGTTTGCCGCACGACCATGCTGACGTTGTCGAAGGCTCCGGTGAGGAACAGCATGGCAAAGGACAGCGGAAACCAGGTCGAGACGCCGAACACAATCGTGACCGCACCAAACGCGGCTACGTTGGCCAGCAGGGCCGGACCGGCCCGTCTCATGGGCGGCAGGACGAGCAGCAGCACGGACATGGCCACGGCCCCGACCGCAGGAGCCGCTCGCAGCCAGCCAAACCCCTGGGGCCCCACCTGCAGAATGTCCTGGGCAAAGATCGGCAGCAGGTAGACCGCGCCGCCGAACAGGACCGCGAACAGGTCCAGCGTGATCATCGCCAGGATGATCGGCGTCCGCCGGACGAAGCGAATACCGGCCAGCAGCGTACTCAGGTTGAAGGGCTGTTTCGGAGCGGGGGGTTGGGGCAGCAGTTTCAGAAAGGGCAGAAGGAGAATGAACAGTGCGGAAGAGGCCGCCGCAATCCAATAGGCGGCCAACAGGTTGATGTTGATGATCAGACCGCCCACGGCCGGGCCGGCCACGGACGTGAAATGCATAAGACCGGTGGTCCAGGTAACCGCATTGGGAAAACTCTCCTTCGGCACCAGGGTCGGCATCAGGGCCACCCGTGCCGGGCGTCCCAACATGATGGCCGTGCCATCCAGGAAGAGCAGCAGGTAGATCACCGAAATGGGAGCCTGCTGCCAGGCAGCCAAGGCCAGGCCGACGGAGGTCAGGGTCATTCCGGCCAGCGACAGCATGATCAGCCGAATCCGGTTGAACCGGTCGCCGAGCCAGCCTGCGGGAAGGGCAAACAGCATGGCCGGAAGGGCCATGACGAGAGCCGTCAATCCGAGTGCCAGGGCTTCGCCCGTTCGGTCGTAGACATCCCAGGCCAGGGCGGTGGCCTGGATCCGGGTGCCAATCATCGACACCAGCCAGCCAATCGCGTAGAACCGGTAACTGGGCGACCGCCAGGCCAGGAATGAATCGTGGCGCTCCCTGCGGTACCGGACGGCTGCGGATTCGGTCATAAAGGGGGAACATCAATGTGCGCGGGAGCACGCACAGGGGGATGGGTGCCGGGTGGAAAGCGGCAGTATCATCGGCCGCGCAGGCCCGTCTGCCGAAACCCGGCGCGACCGCAATGACCCGCGCAACCGGCTTGCCTTCTATCCGACGCGCAGGCCAGCTCCGATGGCCAGGCCCGATCGATGGTCTACAGCAAGGGGAGGCGGATGGTCTCGCCGCTCTGCAGACTGCGACTGACCGCTTCGGTGAATTCCATGTATTTGACACCGGTCGCGAAGTCGGTATGGGTAATCGCCTCGCGCCCCCGGATCGCGTTGACGAACTCCTCCTCAACGCGCCAGGCTCCCCGTTCGCTGTCGGAAACTTCCACAACCGACAGTTCCGCGTTGCCGCGCCGGCCGCCCAGGAGTTGGCCATCGCTGAACCGCAGGGTGCCCTGCGATCCGTACAGCGAGGCTGTTGGCGGACCGGCCAGACCGGTCACCGACGACACCTGCAGATGGTATTGGGCACCGCAGGCCATGCGGCCCGTCACGTCCACGTGCTCCGGAATGCGCACGGCGCGCACCACACCCGTCTCCTCGTCCAACCGCTGCGGCACGAACACCGCGCCCGCGGCCTGCACCGTGACGACCTCGCCCAGCCAGCGCATCAACGCCTCGTAATAGATGCCCATCGTCATGATGTTGAGACCGCTGCGGTCCATGTCGTGCCGCCAGTGGAGCGGCCCGTCCAGGTCCAGCCATGTGCCGCCCACCTGCATGTCAACCACCAGCGGATCCCCAAGGTATCCCTCCCGCACCAGCCGCTGGATGGCACGGTCCACCCCCAGGGTCATGGGCGAAGGAACAATTTGGGCCACCTGGGTCGGCCGCGCCTGGGCCGTCCGGTACATCAAGCGCGCCTCGGAGGCGTTCATCGCCATGCGCGCCTCGCACATGACATGCTTGCCCGCTTCCAGGGCGGCCACGGTCGCCGTGCAGTGCAAGTAGGGCCAGGTCCCGATGACCACGGCGTCGATGTCGGAGGCTTCGATGATCTCGGTCCAGTGGGAGGCAACACGTCCGAAACCGAACTGCTCCGCCACGCGCCGGCCGGACTCGGGCGTTCGGTTGGCCACGGCCACCATTTCAACATTCTCCTGCTCCAGGAGACCGGGGATGTGGCGGTCGCGGGTGTTGGCACCGGCGCCTATGACACCAATGCGGAGGGTGTTGTCTGACATGTGTGGATCGATCCTGTCGTTGGTTGGGAGGCCCGTAGGCCCTTCGGGAAACCGCTGTGTGCCGACTTGTGCGAGAACGGAACGGGTTGTTTCAGGGTGGATTGCCGCGGCTGCCATCCAGGTTGCCGCATCGCACCTCAAAGCAGCAAGGGGACAGTTTTTGCCGGCAGACCGATTCTAGCAGTACCGGGGGCCTGTCTCCCTGCCCGAACGAGACCGGGCCGGACTGCCCCGGGGACGGTGCTATTCTTGAACAAGAGGTGTCAGGTACCTCCGTCCACACACCCCATCCTGCCCCTTCGCTGCAAGATGTCCGATTCCACACCCCATCACCATCATCGTCTCCATCACCACGACCACCACGACCACGTGGAAGCGAGGTCGTTGTTCAGCGATCACGATCACAACTACAGCGGCGCGGGCCAGCGCAGTCTGATTGCAGCCTTGGTGCTGTTGCTGGTCCAGATGGTGGTGGACATCGTAGGGGGCGTGCTCTCGGGCAGCCTCTCGCTGTTGGCCCATGCCGGCCACATGGTGACCGACGCGGGAGCGCTGATCGTGGCCCTGGCCGCGTTGCACTATTCCCAATTGCCGGCCTCGGCGGAGCGGACATTCGGCCTGCGTCGGCTGGAGGTCCTGGCGGCCCTCTTCAATGTAATCCTGTTGTGGACCGTGGCGGGCAGCATTCTCCTGCAAGTCTTTGCGGTGGTGGAGCACGGCCACTCCCACGCCCATGCACACCTCGGCACCTACCTGTTGGCCATCGGCACCCTGGGCATCGTCATCCACTTGACATCCGCCTTCATCCTGCACCGGTCGATGCACCACAGCATCAGTGTGGAAGGGGCCTTTCGCCATGTTTCGGTCCACGCGGTGGAATCGGTGGCCATCATCGTCTCCGGCATCCTGGTTTCCCTGTTCCACTGGCACTTCTTGGACTGGGCCCTAAGCCTGGTACTGGTGGCGGTGATCCTGGTCAGCACCTACCGTCTGATAGTCAAGATCATCAAGGTGCTGCTGCAGGCCGTCCCGGACGACGTCGACGTGTACCGGCTGTGCAGCAGCCTGGAGGACGTGCCCGGGGTCACCTTCATCCACGACGTGCATGTCTGGGCACTCGTCCCCAACTACAACGTACTCACCGCCCATGCCCTTGTGGATCCCGACAGCACGGCGGAAGAGCTGATGCGCATCCGCACGGACATGATGAAGATCGCACGCGAGGAACACGGAATCCGACATGTCACGTTCCAGCTGAATTTCTCGGCCGCGGACTGTTACGAGGAAAACCATCACGTCGACCATCTGATGGCCTTGTCGCGGGAGGAAGCTCGCGGACAGTAGGTCCGGGGCCGCGGGCTCCGTCGATGCCGGGACCGGAACCCGGTTTTTTGCGGCACCCTCGCCCGGCATTCGTTTGTACAAATGAAGGTCGAGGATTCACTCGCCCATCCCGGGGACGGGCACGACCATGCCCACCCTCACAACCACGGCAGGCACAGCCACAGCCATGATTACGGCCATGGTCATGGTGGTGGAAGTCGTCGGCGGTGTGATTTTGGGCAGCCTGTCGTTGCTGGCCGACGCGGTCCACATGCTCACGGATGCGGCCACTATCGGCTTGGCGTTGGTGGCCCTGCACTTTTCCGACCTGCCCGCCTCTTGGGAGCGCACCTAACGGATACCGCCGCCTGGAAGTGCTGGCAGCCTTGATCAACGCCCTGTCCCTGTGCGTCATCATCGGCGGCGTGCTCCGGGAGGCCTATCGCCGCCTCCGCACCGTCCCCGAGGTGGAAAGGAAGCTGATACTGGGCATCGGCCTGACAGGCCTGGTCGTGAATGTACTGGCCATGCTCGTGCTGCGCAGGAGTGCGAAAGGCAACCTGAATGTCAAAGGCGCACTGCAGCAGATCGGCCACGATGTGCTGGGGTCGGTGGCGGTCGTCGTCTCGGGGGCCTTGGTGTGGGCGTTCGACTGGACCATCGTGGATCCAATTCTCAGCTTGGTTATCTCGATTCTGATCGGCATCAGTGCCTGGCGGCTTCTGGTCAAGGTGCTCAACATTCTCCTGCAGGGTGTCCCCGCACACACCGACCTCCACCCGTTGTGTGCGGCACTGGAAGATCTGCCGGGCATTACCCTCGTGCACAATGTGCGTGTGGTCGCTGGCCCCGGACTACGATGTCCTCACCGCACACATCCTGGTGGCTCCCAAGTTGCAGACCGAAGACTCGGAGCTCATGCGCGGACAGGTGCAGGAACTCGCCAAACGGGACTACAACCTGTGCCACGTCACGGTGCAGCTGGAATACATGGCGGACGGGTGCCACGACGAGGTGCATCACTTCGACCACCTCCATCGATTGAGCCGGGACAAGGTTCCCGCCCGACTGCCTGACGGGTGCGGCCCCGACGGCCTGAACCACCGACGCCGCACGGGCCGTGTTCGGGCTGGGCAGGGGCAACCGGCCCGTCGGTGACCGGCAATCGTTTGCGAGTTGTGAGTTCGGGCCCGGTGCAGGGCCCATCCCGTTTGGCGGGACGAATGCCCAAAACCCCCCTTGACTTGAAACGGGTGGCACGGCCGACGGGCCGCGCCCGCCAGTCAGGCCAAGTGCCCGGTTACCACCGTTACGGAGTGCGGGGCCAACTCCAAGTGCGTGGCCGATGCCGGCACGGCCGTTTGCACCGACACCAGATCAGGCTCCGATTCGCTGTTCGCGGACTTGATGTCCGGCCCGTTCACCACATGGCACGTCAGGTCGGACAGTTCGCCCGCGGCCGGCTTCAGTTCCACGGTGCTGGATTCCAAGCTGCGGTTGACGACAAAGAGAGCCAGGCGGTTGCCCTGCAGGGACCCGGCCACGTCCAGGACCCTGACCCCCTGATGGTCGCCGCCGTCAAAGGTTTCCCCTTCCCAGTGCAAATCCAGGGCATCCCCGCGCGCCCATTGGCTGTAGAGCCGGAAGGGATGGAAGATGCTCTGCCGCACCAGGCCGGTCGGACTGGTCAGGATGGGTGCAATCACGTTGACAATCTGGGCCAGATTGGCCATCTTGACGGTGTCGGCGTGCCGGATGAAGGCGTTCATCTGCATGGCCACCACCAGCGCATCCTCAAGGTTGTAGTGCTCCTCCAGGGCCTGGTCGCGATAGGCCCGGTACCAGACGTTCCACTCGTCAACGGACAAGGGGATGGGGTCCAAGCCGTGGGCCAGGCACAGGCCGCGCATCAGGCCGGCGTAGCCCGACAGCCGAGCTTCGATCAGTTCCGACGTGGCCATGTAGGCGTTGAAGTCGTCGCTGCGGTTGCCCACGTACCAATGAATTGACATGTAGTCGATCAGGCTGGACGCCTCCTCGACAATCAACTGGGCGCGTTCCACGAAGTCGGAGCGCCAGTGACAGGTGGCCGAAGCCAGGAGCTTGATGGACGGATCGGCCCACTTCATCACCTTGCCGAATTCCTTGCAGACGCGGGCGTACTCCTGTGGCTTCTTGGCGCCGATTTGCCATTCACCGTCCACCTCGTTGCCCAAACCCCAGTACTTCACGTCGTGGGGCCGGTCCCAGCCGTGCGCCCGGCGCAGGTTGGCCAGGGCGGTGTCGTCCCGGCCATTGCAGTACTCCACCCAGTCGTGGGCTTCGCGCATGTCGCCGTCGCCGCAGTTGACCACCAGATACGGTTCCGTCCCGATGTCGCGGCAGAAGTCGACGAATTCGTTGGTGCCGAAGGTGTTCGGTTCCAGGGCTGCCCAGGCAAGGTCGTGGCGAGCGGGGCGCTCCGCCCGGGGTCCGACGCCGTCCCGCCAGCGATAACCGGACACGAAGTTGCCGCCGGGGTAGCGCATGATGGGCATGCGCAGTTCCATGAGTGCCTGGCGGACGTCGGAGCGCAGGCCGCGGTCATCCGCCAACGGATGGTCGGGGTCGTAGATACCCCCGTTGATGCAGCGGCCGAGGTGTTCGGCGAACCCCCCGAAGACATGGGGATGGATGGCATCCACCCTGCGGGCCGGATCGATGTGGATTGCGTTCATGGCACCGGGTTCAAGACTGAGCGGGATACACGGTGATGTTCACTGCCGGTCCCGCCTGTTTCGGCCTTCCCCTGCACAATACGGAGCACAAGGGGAGGGGCAGATCCTGCAATCCCTGTCCGGCTACAAACGGACAAGGCAAGTCCAACACCGACTTCGAGATTCTGACACAGGCCAAGCGGAACCACTCGATCCGTCAGTCCGGCGACAGCTCTGCCTCCCACATGGAGCTGCGGCGGCGGGTTCTCTGCCATGTCAGGTCCGACATGCGGATTCGTGGGCGGTTCCGCAACCTGTCCGAGATCTGCGGAAAAGTGGTTTCAAGAAGTTATGGCGACGGGAGATGCGTGTCCGCATCCCGATTGCACACCGACCTGCTTGCGATCCGACAGTCCCGATCAAGCCCGCCGTCGTTCGTGCGGATGCAGATCGGCATGGGGATTGATCCAAGTATCGGGCGGCTGCGGCACCGAACCGTCCAACAGGGGATCCGAGGTGGCCTCCATCCAACGGTCCAGTCGCCCGCGCATATCTTCCAGAATCGCAGCACTGTCCGGATCACCGGCCAGGTTGCAGGCCTCGTGCGGATCCCAGATCAGGTCGTACAGCTGTTCCCGTCCCGGGGGCCGGCTCTGCAGGCCGTGGTTCACCATTACATCCTTGGAGATGCTGGCGTCGATGTTGGCCATTGGCGCCGTGTCCTGCGGGTCGTAGCGACGCACGTACTTGTAGCGCTGCGTCCGCACCGCCCGCTTGGGTTCGTAGGCCGCGTGATAGGTGACTTCCGAGAAGATCTCGTCGTTGACCTCCTGTGCGGAGCCGTCCACCAACGGCATCAGGCTCGTGCCTTCCAGCCAGTCGGGCGGCTCGATGCCCGCAATCTCGCAGAGGGTCGGATAGAGGTCGATTTGGGATACAAGGCCATCGATCGCCCGGCCGCCGGCAAAGCCGGGTCCGCGCACGATCAACAGCACCCCCATGCCGTGATCGGTCAGTCGGCACTTCATCAGGGGGAAGGCCAGGCCATGGTCGGTGGTCGCGATGACGAGGGTGTTGTCCGCCAGCCCCTGCTCCTCGAGGGTGTCCAGGATGCGGCCGTAGTAGCCGTCGAGCGTGCGCACCATCGTGGCGTACGCCGCCATGTCCTCCCGGACCGCCGGCACGTCCGGCAACGGCGCAGGCGGCTGCAGAAAAGCCGGGTTGATATCCGCGGCGAGCTCCGGAAAGACCCGGTGGGTCTCGCCGTAGCCGATGGCCACGAAGAAAGGCTCGTCGTGATCCCGCTGCAGGTACGCAACCGCCTCGTCGGTGATGCCGTTGCCGCCCCTGGTGCGGTCCGTGTACCGCTCGTCGTACCCGAGCAGATCGTGGTTCACGTGCAGGTGCGTGACGCCGAACAGGGCCGTCCGGTAGCCGGCACCCTTCAGGGTATGGCACAGGTGCTTGTGCGGGTCCCGCAGGTTGAAGCCCCGATTGGTCAGGCCAAGCTGGCCACTGCTGTGGGGACTGGCCCCGGTCAGCAGGGCGGCCCGGCTGGGAGAACAGGTGGGCGCGGCATTGAAGGCGTTGCGGAACACCACGCCTTCCTCGGCCAGCCGCTGCAGGTTGGGCGTGGGCAGCCGGTAGCCGTACGGGCTGATGTAACGGCCCGTGTCATGGGAGTGGAGATAGATGATGTTGGGTCTGGACATGGTCCTTCCGGCTGCTGGCAATTCGCGAGTGGAGACTAAAACTACATGGCGGCCAAGTCATCGAAACCGACCTGCTGCAGGCTTTGGAGCATTGTTTCGGCATCCGTTGCATCCTGCTCCAGGTTGGGCAGACGCGGGCTCCCGGCATCGATGCCCAGATGCTTCACCACCGTATACAGGGCACCCCCAAACCCATGGTCGATCATGATGGCGGTCACCCGATTGGCCTTCAGCTGCAACTGCATGGCCTGATCGGTTTTGCCCTCGGCCACCAGGGAGCGCATGCGGGCGTAGGCACCGGGCATGAAGTTCAGGGTCGACCCGATGTTGCCCACGGAACCGGCCAGCACGGCCGCCACGCACATTTCATCCATGCCCGACGACAGGCTCCAGGCATCCCGGCCGGCCCCTGCATCCAACACCCTGCGGAACTCGAACATGTCCGGCCCCGTGTATTTGCCGCCGGCGAGGTTGGGGATGTCGAGCAGGGCCTCCACCAGGGGCAGGATGGGCACGGAGGCGTTGATGACATACATGAAGAACGGCAGATCCGGGGCCGCGGCCGCGAGTTGGCGGTAGTACGCCTCCACGGCTGCGGGGCTGTTGTACAGGGGCGGGATGATGCTGGCAAAGCCGTCGGTGCCACAGGCGGCTGCATGCCCGGCCAAGCGACAGGCATCGCCGGCGGCCATGGCACCCACGTGGCTGACCACCGGCACCTGTCCCGACACCTCGTCCAGAACGGTTTCCAGTACCTGTTCCCGGTCGGCGACGGACATGAAGACCCCCTCGCCGGTCGTGCCGTTGACGTAGAAGCCTCCGATCTCCTTGGTCAGAAGATGGCGCACCAGGACACGCAGGGCCGTCAGGTTGGGCCCTCCGTCCGGGGCATGCGGTGTCATGAGCGCGGGCCACGCGCCCTGCAGATCGGTCATGGGAAGGAATCGAACAGGAGGAGGATCAGAAATCGACCAGGTGGTCGAGACCGATGCGGCGGAACTGTTCGGGGGGCGCCTCGGACTCCAGCATCACCCCCACCATCAGGTCCTGCAAGCGGCGCTCCTGCTCCGGGTCCTGCAGGGGACTGTTCTGGTCGGGATCGTTCTCCAGATCGAAGAGCATGCTGGGATGCGGGGCGCGACCGCGCTGGGCCTGGAATGCCTCCGCCGGAATGCGCAGGACGGGGCAGCCCTTGGTGAAACCGAAAGGACGGGCCAGTTCCGTATCCTGCAGGTCCTCGGGCCGGAACCGGTTCGTCATGCGCGTCGGCATCAGCGTGTAGTCGTAGAGGGGATAGTCGTCCCCCAAACGGTTCCCGCGCATGTAGACGAAGCGGCCATCGGTGACGTTGACCTGGCCGCCGAAATGACCGAACAGGACCGCCTCGCGGGTGGCCGCGTTGTCGGCCAGCACCGACCCGAGGGGCACACCCTGGGTATCGGCGGGAATGTCGACACCGAAGAAGTCGAGCAGCGTGGGGGCCATGTCGATCATCTGCACCAACTGGCTGCGGCTTTCGCCGGCCCGGCGGCAGCGGGGATCCCAGACGAAGAGCGGCGTGTTGGCCAACTCGTTGTACCAGGGCGGCACCAGCTTGGCCCACCAGTCCTTCTCGCCCAGGAAGAAGCCGTGGTCCGTGCAGACGATCAGCATGGTGTCGTCCCACATGTCGTGGCGGTCCATCTGGTCCAGCACCTCCCCGAGATACCGGTCGCACATGCTGAGGAGCGCCACGTACTGGTGGCGCATGTGGCGCACCGTGGCCTCGTCCTCCTCCACTTCCCGGTAGGGCGGCCAGTCGAAGTGGTCCCCGTCCCAGTCATCGGGGTACAGGTCCTTGTAGTGTTGGCTGGTGTAGAACGGCTCGTGGGGATCGAAGGTCTCGATCTGCAGAAACCAGTTGTCCTGATCATGGTTGCGTTCGATGAAGTCCAGGCCGGAGGCCATGGTCTTGGCCTGAGGCTGATCCTGCTCGCGCACCATGTGCAGCCGGTTGACCCAGTCCTGCCGCCACTGGCGGCCCTCCCGCGGGGCGATGCTGTCCGGGATGTCCGGATCCGCCACCTGGCCGATCCAGGGATCCCCTTCCTGGCCGCGGTGGAACTCCCACGTCCCGTACTGTGTGTGGTAGGTCGCGCCGCCGTCCTCCCAGTAGTGGTAGTGGTCGCTCGTCAAATGGGTGTGGACCCCCTCCCGCGACAGGGCGGCCGGCATGGAATCGTCGAACGGCTCCAGGGGGCCCCAGCTGCGATGCAGGAAGTTGTAGCGGCCCGTGTGCAACTCGCGCCGGGCCGGCATGCAGGGCATGCTGCCCACATAGCAACTGTCGAAGCGGACCGTCCGCTCCGCCAGCCGGCTGAAGTTGGGGGCATGCGTCCAGTCGCAGCCGTAGGGCGGGAGCAGGCGTCGATTCAGCGAATCGAACATCACCATGATTGCTTTCATGGACAGTGGGACTCCGTTGGCGAACGGAACCGCAATTGCGGTCCTTCCGGGGGCAGCCATTATAGTCCTGCAACCCAATCCCGGTCATGCACGTTGGTTATAGTGGGACCGCACGGCCGGTCCCGTCCCTGCCGCACCTGCATCCGGAAAGTCCGTGTCCGACCTTGTCATCGAGGTTGCGAACCTCGTCAAACACTACGGCGACATCACCGCGGTCGCCGATGTCAGTCTCCAGGTGGAGGCTGGCACGATTTTCGGCCTGGTGGGTCCCAACGGCGCGGGCAAGTCCACTGCCATCGAATGCATCGAGGGGCTGCGCACACCCAGTGACGGCATGGTGCGGGTGCTGGGCCGGCCGCCGCGCCAACACCGGCGTGAGCTGTTTCGGGAGATCGGGGTACTGCCGCAGCACAATGAACTGCTGCCGGCCCGCCTGCGCGTCGGTGAGGCTGTGGACCTCTGGCGGTCCTTCCACGACAATCCGCTGTCGAAGGACGAAACGCTTGCCCTGTGCGGCCTCGGGGGAAGGCAAAAGGCACGTACCAGCCGACTGTCGGGTGGCCAGCGCCGACGGCTGATGATTGCCCTGGCCCAAGTCGGCCGGCCCCGCCTGCTGATCCTGGACGAACCGTCCAGCGGCCTGGACCCGGTCGCCCGGTACAACATCTGGCGCAACCTGAACGCGTTCAAGGAACAGGGCGGCTCCATCCTGGTATCCACCCATTACATGGATGAGGCCGAAGAGCACTGCGATCAGCTTTGCCTCCTGGATCACGGACGGATCCAGGTGCTGGGCAATCCGCGCCGCCTAATGGAGGAACGCCGCATGCGGATTCTGGTCAAGGTACCGCACGCGCCGGACTTGGACCGGGACAAGCTGCTGGCGCTGGACCATGCCCACCAGGTGGAGCAGGTCGAGAACGAATGGTTCGTCTTCGGTGCCACCGATCAACTGTACGGCGAGTTGAAGCAGCTGACCGGCCAGGAGTTCCTCGAAATGCGCCCAGCCCGTTTGGAGGACCTGTATCTGATGACTACCGGGCGTGCCTACCGGACCGGGGTTGACTGACATGAACTTCAAGATGCTGCGGACCCTGTTTCGCACCGACCTGCTGATCTTCGTGCGCGAACCGGCCGCCGCCTTTTTCACGTTCGCCTTCCCGGTCCTGTTGTTGTCCATTCTGGGGGAAATCTTTGGCAGGTATCCGCACCAGTTCACGCTGCCGGACGGCACGGCCGTCGATACCACCTACATGTCGGTCTTCTTTCCCGGCTTCGTGGCCTTCATCATCGCCAACCTTGCGCTGCAGAGCGCACCCATTTTCCTGGCCAGCCAGCGCACCACCGGCTGGTTCCGGATGCTGCAGCTGTCGCCCCTGTCGCTGCCCTGGGTAATCGCGGTCCGGGTGTTGATGTACTTTTCGATCTTTGTCTTTTCCTACGCCGTGATGTTCGTGCTGGCGCGTCAGATCTTCGACCTGCGGTTTTTCGGACAGCTTCTGCCCTTCGGGCTTGCCTTGCTGCTGTGCTTTGTCTCCTTCGGCAGCATCGGGTTTCTGCTGGGCGGCCTGTTCAACTCCGCCAGCACCACACAGGCGGTGGCTTCCATCATCTTCTTTGTGCTGTACTTCACCTCGGGTTCCGCCATTCCCCGGGATCAGTTCCCGGACTGGCTCTTCCGCGCCACCGAACTCAATCCCATGACCCATGTGGTGGACCTGCTGGTTGCCGTTTGGACAGGCCAGACATTCGACGACCAGGTACGGGTATCGGCGCTGGTGGTGGCCTTGGTAGGCGTGGCGGGTTTTGTGCTGACCCCGCTCACGTTCCGGTGGGACGCCGAAGGCTGACCGGACCATCGCAGCAGGTTTCGAACCACAGGCCGTGTTTCCCCTGAAGCCCACCGCCTCTTGGGCAAGCCTGAGCTTGCCGTACCGGCAGATGCATGGTCAGACTGCAAACCCAATTAAGTCATAGAGCAGGCTCTTAATGAACTTCGCGCTGATCGGTCTGGGCCGCGTAGGCCGGGTCCACGCCGCCAACATCGCGTCGCATCCGCAGGCCCACCTGCACACGATTGCCGATCCGCACGCCCCGCAACTGGAAGAGGTAGCCCGTCGGTATGGAGCCTCCCTGACCACGGAGCCGGAATCTGTGTTCGCGGATCCGGATGTGGATGCCGTGGTCATCAGTTCACCGACCATGACCCACATCGACTACCTGCAGGCTGCGGCCCAATCCGGAAAAGCGGCCCTGTGCGAGAAGCCGATGGGCATTAACATCGACCGGGTCGAACAGTGCCTCAGGCTTCTGGAAAACCATCCAATCCCTGTCATGATCGGGTTCCACCTACGACACGATCCCTCCTATGTGGCCCTGCGGAACTCGGTGCGTTCCGGGGCCATTGGACGGATCGAGCAGGTGATGGTCCACCTGCGCGATCCCGCGCCGCCTACGCTCGAGTATGTGCGAGTCTCCGGGGGCGTGTTCCGGGATTCGGTTATCCACTACTTCGACCTGCTGAGCTGGCTGACGGGAGAGAATCCGGTTTCCGTCAGCGCCTTCGGCGCCTGCCTGATCGACCCGGGCATCGGCTCGGAAGGCGACTACGACACCACACTTGTCAATTTATGCCTCCCCAGTGGCGCGTTGTGCCATATCGCCAGCAGCCGGCGTTCGGTGGAAGGCCGGGACGCGCGCATCGAGGTCTTCGGCTCCGAAGGTGTGTTGCGAGTCGCCAATGCACCAACCAGCCTGCTGGAGCCGCCGAGTGTCGGCATTCGCCACTCCGGGTTGCCCGATCGCTTCGAGCAGGCCTATCGCAACGAACTGAACAGCTTCATTGAAGCCGTGTCCACGGGCTCTCCGCCCGAACCCGGACCGGAGGATGGCCGGCGCTCACTGATCATCGCGGATGCAGCCACCGCCTCGGCGTTGAACGGTAACGCGGTGGACATTCGATATTGACCGCAAGCGGACTGTCCTCGGCGCAAAACTACAGGATGCCGCGTGGATGACGCCGTGATGGCGTGTGGCTACCTCCAGGCATACTTGGTCACTGCCGCCTCGTCCACGGTAACTCCCAGACCCGGCGTGTCCCGGAGATGGACATAACCGTCGACCTGAACCCACGGGTCGGTCACCAGTTCGTGTTGCATTGGCGAGGGGTGGGGTTTCAAATCCATCCCCACATGGTTGGGCGAGTTGACCAGCATGTGCAGGCTGGCCGCCGTGTTGAGGGCGCTGCTCCAGGTATGGGCGCTGGCATCGAGATTGGCAACCTCAATCATTTTCAGGACCTGCCGGCAGCCGGTGATGCCCAGGCACCGTCCGGGATCCAACTGGACGACATCCACCCCTCCCGATTCAATCAACCGCTTGTAGCTCTCCGGGTTCCACTCGTCCTCGCCGGTTCCGATTGGGGTTGTGACTGCGCCCCGCAGCTTGGCATGCGCGGCCAGATCGTGCGAGGGCAGCGGCTGTTCAATCCAGCGCAGGCGATAGGGCTCCAGATCGTTGAACCGCTGGATGGCCGTGGGCAGGTCCCAGAAGCGACGGTGGCCCGCCACATCCAGAATGACATCGACGTCATAGCCGACCGCGGCCCGAATGCGGTCCACCAACAGCAAGTCCCGCTCCCTGTCCGTCCCAAACTGGGAGTCGGGTGTCATGCCCCAGCCGGCCTTGAGGATCCGGAATCCGTTCTGTTGATGCATGGCGAACTCGTCGACGGTCCAGTCCAAATCATCCATGTCAAGGATGAACGAGGCCATGGCAGGTACCCTGTCCGTGACTTGGCCACCCAGCAGGGACGCTACGGGCTGTCCCAGAAGGTGTCCCTTGAGGTCCCACAGCGCCATGTCGATGGCGCTGATGGCGAACGCGGCAATGCCTTCGCTGCCGTACCAGAAGCATCGGTCCAGCATGGCGTGCCACAGCCCCTCGATGTTCATCGGGTCGCAGCCAATCAGAAGCTCCGACAGGCCACCATCGATAAGTGCCTTGGTGGCCCGGGTCGCCTCCGGGAACTGTGTGATGCACTCGCCCCATCCCGTTTGACCGCTGGAATCCTCAATGCGCACCAGTGTCAGGTAGCGTTCGATATTGCGGTAGTGGGGTTCCGGATAGGCGACAAGCAGGGATGCGACGGACTTGATGGACATGGAGGCATAGCCGGTGGAACGTGGACCAGGTGTCGGAATGTGTCGCAAGGACGCAAACCAGCCGTTGATTGTCGCCCAGTGACTTTCCGAACCGAAACAGCCGGCTGTCACGAGCATCAAAGCGGGGCAGTGAGTTGACTTGGCCAAGTGCCCTCTGGTTCAACCGGTGGCGTGGCCGCGGGGTGCCGCCGTTACCTACGTCCGAGACGCGCATTCACTTGCAATTTTCTTCTCGAGGCTAGGCCATTCGGACTTGCTGACAAACGATTGGATGGGAAAGCCGGGATATCCCAGCTTTTCGGCATGGGGCCACAGAAACCGAGACAGAGTTGCCGTCCATGAAGGATCAAGCTTCTCCCGATCCCCGTCGAATACGATGTACGCATGCAAATAGAGTTCACCATCCAAGTCCAAATCAGCCTCAACGCGAATTGGCTCGAACACGAACCCACCGTGAAACTTCGTGTCCAGTCTTTTCCGGATGATGGCAACAAATTCCTTCTCAACCTCCTCGATCGCCATGTTTCCCCCTCGCGTTTGATGGACACTGCATCATGACACTCCAAAACCAAGATCTGTGGCAAAAACGGCACTGTGGATGACACTGTGGATTCACGCTGGACACTCACCATGGCTGCTTGGCTGTTGCGCCAGGCAGGCAGTGGGCAAGTTTCGCCCATGGCATTGGCTAATGCAGGGGGATAGACGCAATGGTGGACATATCCCTTACCACACAAGCCGTTCTGATGCTGGTGGCGCCCCTGTTGGCGGGCGGCAGAACGGAAGCAGGCCTCCTCCTCACTCCGAAGGAATACACGCGCTTGGTCCAAGCTCTCCAGCAACTGGACTCTCGACCCAGCGAATTACTGGGAAGCGAGGCTTCGGAACTCCTAGATATCTTGGCCTGCGATTTCGATCGGGATCGGCTTGACCGCCTGCTGGCAAGAGGAATGCAGGTATCACTGGCCCTGGAACAATGGAAGCAACTTTCGATCCAAGTCATCAGCCGTGCCGATCCCCTTTATCCTCGACGCCTCAAGAAGGCATTGGGATACCGGTCGCCCTCCCTACTCTACTTTTGCGGCAATCCAGCACTTCTGAACAAGGGAGGCCTGGCGGTAGTGGGCTCACGCCAAGTGGACCCGGATCTGCTTGCATATACCCGGGACCTGGGTGCTTTGGCCGCCACCGCCGGATGCACGATTGTGTCCGGTGGAGCCAGAGGTGTCGATCAGGCCAGCATGCAGGGCGCGGCCGCGGCAGGCGGCAAGGTCGTAGGGGTATTGGCCCACGATCTGGCAAGGGCCGTGATGCAACGGGACAATAGGAATGCGCTCATGAACCACGAGTTACTGCTGTGCTCTCCCTTCGATCCGGCAGCCGGATTCAAGGCTTGGCAGGCCATGGACCGCAACAAACTGATCTACGCCTTGGCCGATGTCGCTCTGGTGGTGCAGTCTGATGTAGGCAAAGGGGGAACGTGGAACGGAGCCAGAGAGCAGATCCGGAAATTCCGTAGTGTGCCGGTGTACACGCGGACAGCGGGACCGCATTCTCCCGGTTTGGCAGCTCTTCGCGATCTCGGTGCCGACAGTTGGCCTGAACCCCATGATGTGGAGGCATTCAGGGCTGTTGTGGCCCCAGCTCCAGGACGCGACGGTCCAAGCGAAGTTCCGGTCCGCATATCCGAATCCAGTGATGGATCAGATCAAGGACAGACGGAGCAAACCCAACTTGATACCCAAGGATCTCCCTGGGCCGATAAGTTGTGGAACAAAGTGGAAGATCTGTTGTTGCATTTGCTGGCGCATGAATCTGCGTCGACCCGGGCCATAGCTGATTGTTTGGACGCTCGACCACGCCAAGTGCAATCATGGCTGAAGCAGCTGGTTGAAGCGGGGAAACTGACAAAAAGCACAAGACCTGTGCGATATCGGGCCACATCCGGCACCCGCGAAGCCGGGAGTTTCCCCATCACCGTGACCAAGGGCAGGGATAGGCCAAACGGGGCATCCCCAAGCCAATCCCCACTGCCGGATGTACACATGCCCAACATCGATACGCCCATTGCCCATAAAGCGGACACCGCCATGTGGGCCGATGAATTGAGGTGCGAGGCAGAGGATTTGCTCTTGAGGTTGTTTGCACATGAAGCCTTGACGGTGAAGGCCGTCGCCGAGACATTGCAGGTGAGTCAAGTTCAGGTCGAACAGTGGCTTGAACCGTTGGTGGCAGCAGGAAAACTGATCAAGGCTTCCCGTCCCTTGTATTATCAGCGGAATACATCCAAGCAGCAGACCGGTTTGCTGTAGGGGCAAGGCCGTCGCATTCCAATGTGGGTTGTGCCGGTAGAACCTGCAGCCACCGCCGGACCTGTAGGACGGCCAGCCGACTGTCCGGGCACACCTGAATGCGTCCGATCCATGCATCTCGGCCTACTGACAACCATGAAGCGGGAGGATCCCGAATGACTCGATTTCACTTCACTCGATGGTTACGGTTCGTGGTCCTCGCCGCCGGACTGATAATCCTGCTGGCCGGATGTGCTCGTCAGTCCATATACGAAGCGCATCAGGACCACGACCACGACCACCCGTGGGATTATGTGGGCGATGTCAATGCCACGCCGGCCGATGCCATCGAAGGCGCCGACCTCATGGAAGCCGAGTTTGTACTCATGGAGACGGCCTCGGCGGACTACAGCTCCGCAACCGGCACTGCACACATGGCGGTGCACGACCACGGCACCACCGTCACCCTGAGGCTGTCCGACCTACCCCCGAACACCGACTACATGTCGTATGTCCACGAGGAGCCCTGTGCAACCGGCGGTGGAGCCCACTACCGGTTCGATCCGAAGGAAGGGGAGATGCCGCCCAACGAAATCCACATCGCCTTCACCTCCGGTGACGATGGCTCCGGCTTCATGACCGCCGAAAATGACAGCCAGGTTGACGAGACCGCCCGCTCCGTGATCGTACAAACCACCGCCGAAGTCAGTCTCCTGTGCGCCGACATGCAGTAAGCCATCAAGGCAGGTGTCGGCAATCCCAACCCTCCCGTGTGGTCGCGGACTGCCAGCCGCACGGGAGGCCCGCATGCTCGTTTGACTGATCGCCCGGGCCCGCGTCGCCGATCTTCCCCTCGCAGCAGCCGGAACAGGGGTTCGATTTGGCAGAATGGCCGGCATGCATAGACAGCCGCCCAACATCCTCTTCATCCTGATCGACGACTTGGGAGCCGTGGACCTGGCCTCTTTCGGAAGCAGTTTCTACGCGACCCCCAATCTGGATCGGCTGGCGGAACGGGGCCTCGTTTTCACCGACGCCTACGCCAGCTGCCCGGTCTGCTCACCGACCCGCGGCAGCCTGTTGACAGGCCGCTATCCGGCCCGCATCGGCCTGACCGACTGGATCGACTTCGGGGGCCGCATTCAACCCGTGCGCGGCAAGCTTGTGGACGTGCCCTACATCCGGGAACTGCCGCGCACCGAGGTCACCTCCGCCTCGCTATTGAGGGGCCGCGGCTACAGCACTTGGCATGTCGGCAAGTGGCATCTGGGTTTCGAGGAGACCTACCCGGAACAACACGGCTTCGACGTCAATATCGGCGGTGGCTACCTGGGTGCGCCGGGACGCGGCGGCTACTTCAGCCCCTTCGACATTCCCAATCTGCCACCGGGTCCGCCCGGCCGGTACCTGCCGGAAGTCTTGACGGACGAAGCGATCAACCTGATCCGCAACCGGGGCGACAATCCCTTCTTCCTGAACATGTGCTTCTATCTGGTGCACACCCCGATCGAGGCACCGGCCGACCGGGTGGCAAAGTGGGAAACCCGGGCGCGCGAGCTGGGCCTCGACCGGCAGACCGCGTTGGTGGAGGGGGAGTTCTTCCCCACGGAACACAAGCGGCACCTGCGCGTGACGCGCCGCGTCCTGCAATCCGATCCCGTCTACGCGGCGATGGTGGAGAGCATGGACGAAAACGTGGGCCGGCTGCTGGACACGCTGGAGGAGGAAGGCATCGCGGACGACACCCTGGTGGTGTTCACCTCGGACAACGGAGGGCTGTCCACCTCGGAGAGCTCGCCCACCTGCAACAGCCCCTACGCCGAAGGCAAGGGCTGGATGTACGAAGGCGGCACGCGCGTCCCGATGATTGCCGCCTGGCCGGGCCGCATTCCCGCCGGCAGCCGCACCGCGGAGCCCGTCTGCAGCATTGACCTGTTCCCCACCTGGCTGGCCCAAGCCGGGATTCCCGTGCCGGACCGCCTGCTCGTCGACGGCGAAGACCTGTCGCCGGTCCTGTTTGAAGGGGCCGCACTGGAGCGGGATGCCCTCTTCTGGCACTACCCCCACTACGGCAACCAGGGAGGCACGCCCGGCTCTTCAATCCGCAGCGGGGACTGGAAGCTGATTGAGTTCTACGAGGATGGCCGGCTGGAGCTGTACAACTTGGCGGAGGATGTCGGGGAAGACAACAACCTGGCGAATGCGGAGCCGGAACGCACCCAGGCGCTGTACCAACGCCTCAAGATCTGGCGCGAGAGCGTCGCAGCCCGGACCCCGACGCCCAACCCGGACTGGCAGGCATAGGTCGGCGGCCGGTCAGCCGCGACCAGACACGGAACGCATCGCCTGCCGGCGACGGCCGCAGCAGGCCTTGTACTTGCGTCCACTGCCGCACGGACACGGCGCATTGCGGTTGACGCGGGCCTGCGGTTGGACCAGCCTGGCCTGATCGCGCTGCCGGTAGAGGTTCATGATTTCGGCCGGCGCCCGACGGGCGGCCAGCAGGCGGGCCATCGTCTCCATCGGTTCCCGAACATGGTTGAAGAAGGCCCGGTAGCCGGCACAGAGGTAGTTGAGGCCGGCCTCGCCGTCCGGGGTCTCGATGAAGCGGTTCTTGGGGCAGCCGCCGTTGCAGACGAAGCGCACCTCGCAATCCAGACAGTACTGCGGCAGGGTGTCGCGCTTGGCGTCGCCGAACTGGTTCTGGGTTTCCGAACCGGCCATCTCCAGGAGCGAGTGCTGCGCCATATTGCCCAGCAGGTAGTCCGGCTCCACATAGTGGTCGCAGGAGTAGAGATCACCGTTGTGCTCCATGGCCAGCGCCGTGCCGCAGCTTTCCTCGAAGATGCAGAGGCCGGGCCGGTTGCCGGTCCAGGCGGCCAGCGCCACGTCGAAGATCTGGACGAATACGCGCCCCACATCGCGGCGCACCCACTCCTCGAAGATGGCAATCAGGAAGTCGCCGTACTGCCGGTCGGTGACGCTGCGGTCCGTGACCCGGTTGCCTTCCTGGTAGCCGGTCTCGTTGTCCCGTTCCACGATGGGAATGAACTGCATGAAATTCGTCCCGACCTCGTCCCTCAGGTAGCGGTACACCTCCAGCGGATGATGATCGTTGCCGGCATGCACGGTGCACAGGATGTTGAACTCGACACCGTACTCCCTGAACAGACGCGCGGCCCGCATCACCCGGGCGTGGGTGGGTGCTCCGCCCTTGTCAACGCGGTACTTGTCGTGCAGTTCCGGCGGCCCGTCCATGCTGAGGCCCACCAGGAAGTCGTTGGCTGCGAAGAACTCGCACCATTCGTCGTCCAGGAGCGTGCCGTTGGTCTGCAGGGCGTTCTGGATGCGCATGCCCGGCCGTTTGTACTTCTGCTGCAGGGCCACGGCCTCCCGGAACCAGTCGAGTCCCATCAGGGTCGGCTCGCCGCCCTGCCAGGCAAAGGTGACCTCCGGAACCTTCTGGGCCTCGATGTACTGCCGGGTGTACTCCTCCAGCAGGTCCAGCGGCATGCGGAAGTCCGAACCGGGATAGAGCTCCTCCTTGGACAGGAAGTAGCAGTAGGTGCAGTCCAAGTTGCAGATCGCACCGCTCGGTTTGAGCATGATGTGGAAGGAGTTGGGAGTCCTTCCCGGCGTCAGTGCCGGAGTGCCGGCCAGCGGTATCTCAAGCATGTCTGGTGTCCCTGCTTCCAATATGTCGCCCTACCAGGAGATGTCCACCCGGCGGCCGCTCTCGGCGCTTTCCACGGCCCCCAGCATCATGGCCAGGCTGCGAATGTTGTCCGTGCAGACCGTCTGCGGCTTGGTGCCGGCCGTGAGGCAGGTGAGGAACTCGTTGATGACCCCGCCGTGCACCGTGTATTGCAGTTCCGGCGACGGCGGCACCGCCATCGGCTCCACCGCGCGGAAAAAGCCTTCCGTGCCGGTCACGAGTTCGCCGTGGATTTCCTCCTCACCGTCCCAGAGCACGCTGCCGCCGGTGCCGATGGACCGCCAGTCGCAGTTCCAGGAGTTGTTCATGCCTTCGGCGCACCAACTGCCGTTGTAGCTGAACACCACGTCGTCCGTCATTTCGAAGATGCAGAAGGCCGCGGCACCGTGTTGGTACCAGGACCCGGCCGGATTCCATTCGTGGCAGTAGACGGAGACGGGATCCTTGCCGGTGATGAAGCGCGCCTGGTCGAAGGAGTGGATGGCCATGTCGATGAGCAGGACATGGTCCATTTCGGCCCGGAAGCCCCCGAAGCGGGGGCCCAGGAAGAAGTTGGCCGCGACCGTGGAGAGCTGGCCCAGGGCCGGTGCCTGCACCATGTCGCGGTACTGGATGATCGAATTCATGTAGCGCCGGTTCTGGATGACCGCGTAGGTGCGGTCGTGTTCGGCGGCGGCCGCCACCATGCGCTGCGCCTCCGCCATCGTCGGCGCCAGCGGCTTTTCACCCAGGACGTGGCAACCCAGCTCCAGAGCGGTCAGGGTCACGATCGGATGGGCCGCGGGCACGGTGCAGTCGAAGACGACCTGGGCGCCGGTGTCCCTGATCATGCGGGCCTGATCGGTGCCCACGGGCACGTCGCCGAGGGCGAACTCCTGCCGCCGGGCCTCGGCCAGTTCGGGCACGAGGTCGACCATGCCCACGATTTCGACATCGGTGCGGCCCTGCATGGCCCGCAGCCACGCGCGGCTGATGCCGCCACAACCCACAAGCACGGCGTGCCATCGAGCCTTGTTCTGCGCCACTGCTGACAACTCCCTGAGGACAGGTGAATGAAGAAATCGGGGTTCGCGGGCCGACCCTGCCACGGCCGGATTTGAGCCAAGGGGATACCCATAAGGACAGGAGATGCGACTGCCGCTCCACAGTCTAGTCTACTTGTCCAGTGCGGAGGACCTTGGGTCGGCGGTTTTTTTGTGTATACTGCGAACTGTCCTACAGGCAGGGTGTCATCCCGGCACCTGTCCCGTTGGCGCAGGCCGCGGAAGTCTTCAAACCGGGGGCAATTGGAGTAGTCATGACCCACGTAATCTTTGATGAGTGCATTCGCGACGGTGCCTGCGTCGAGGTTTGTCCGGTGGAGTGCATCATCCCCGGGGAACCCGAGGACGAATGGCCTTGGTTCTACATCGACCCCGAGACCTGCATCGACTGCGGTGCCTGCGTGCCCGAGTGCCCGGTGGACGCCATCCTGCCCGAGGAGGATCTGCCCGAGGACCAGCAGTACTGCACCGAGCTGAACGAGATGTACTTCACCGAAGGGCCCGGCTACGCCGCGCTCGACATGTGACCGAATCCCTGCGCGGTGCCGGGCCCTTGGCCCGGTTGCCGCGGCATTGAGCCCGTCTGCACGGATGGCGTGCGGCGGGCTCTTTTTTTGACCCGAGGAAGCACAGGCTATGGCTGAACAGGAAAAGGAATGGCAGCCGGTTGACTGGGAGGGCGTCAAGACCTGTCTGGTCATCATGGCGCATCCGGACGACCCGGACATCACGTGCGGCGGCACCGCCACGCTGATGGCCCAGGCCGGGATCGATGTCCGCTACATGATCCTGACCAACGGCGACAAGGGCAACCACAATCCGGAGATCACCCACGAGGAGCTGGTGCTGATGCGCCAGGCGGAACAGCGCGCCGCGGCCGAGACCTGCGGCCTAGGGCCGGTGATCTTCATGGGCGAGGAGGACGGCTTTCTGCAACCCACCCGCGAGTTGCGCGAACGGGTTGTGCGCATCATCCGCAGCCTGCGACCGGAGATTGTGATCTGCCAGGATCCCACGGCCTACACCTCCGGCACCGGCTACATCAACCACCCGGACCACCGCAATGCCGGCCTGGTGGCGTTCGAGGCCATCTTCCCGGCCTCGGACAACCGCATGTTCTTCCCGGAGATGCTGGACGAGGGCTTCGAGCCCCACAAGATTTCCCAGCTCTACATCACCCGCTTCAGCGATCCCAACACCCGCATCGACGTGTCGGCGGTGGCGGAAACCAAGATTAAGGCGATCTTCTGCCACAAGTCCCAGTTTGCGGAACGGGAGCAGCAGGCCATGCGCCGCTGGATGGACCACTGGGGCGAGGAAAACGAGGACGGCTCCCGCACCTACTGGGAACACTTCCAGGTCATGCGCTTCGAACGCAGGCGCACGGACAAGGAAGTCGCGGAGGAAGAGGGCGGGCAGGAGGCCGACGCGTAGCCGGCCCAAGCCGTTGCATTCCGCACCGTGGGACAGACCGCCCATCGGCAAGTGGAATCCTCAAACCGACATTGATGGAAGGCAGGAGCCGTATGGCTCCTGCCTTGTGTTGTACGGCAATCGTCACCCAGCCTGAATTGAACCAGGCAACCCCCTCATTCTCGGGAGTGAGCCTCCACGGACGGCCTCCGCACGCCTATCCGGAACACGGAGGCCGGGAGCACGGGATTTCCAGAGACGGATTCGCCGAACCTCCGTATGGGACACGGTCCTGCAACCTGTTCACGTGCCCCATACGGATCAGCAAGCTTCGCCAATGGCAGCCCGGATCAAGTGATGGTCACACCTGTCCACGCAGCATCGCGCTGCCTGGAGACCTGGGGCTTCATTCATTGGCTCCCTCGACCACCATGACCAATGCCGGCAGGATGAAGAGAATGAACAGGCCCGACAGCACGATGCCTCCCAACATGCTGACGATGAACGGCACGATGAATATCAGGTCGTCTCCGCGTTCATAGAGCAGCGGCGACAAGCCGGCCACCGTGGTGGCACTCGTGAGGAACACGGCCCGGAAGCGGTGGCGCGTGGCGGCCGCCACCGCGGCAATCGCGGGCATCATCGGGTTCTCGCGCCGGATCGTGTTGTAGCGGTCCATCAGGACCAATGCATCGTTGACGATGACACCAAACACGGCGATCACGCCGAAGATCGACATGGCGTCGAAATCCCAGCCCAGGATCCAGTGGCCCAGGACTGCGCCGGCAAAGGAGATCGGAAACCCGGCCACGGCCACCAGTGGTTTCCAGTAGCTGCGCAGGAAGGCCGCCATGAGTGCGTACATGGCAATGAGCACGATCGGCAGCAGCAACGCCAGGGTCCGCAACATGGCTTGTTCCTGGCGCACCCCGGCTCCCGGCTCAATCCGCAGGCCGGGATATTGTTCCAGCAGCGTAGGCATGAGTTCCCGTTCGATGGTCCGACGCGCCTGATTCGGGGTCACCACCGCCACGTCGGCGCGGGCACCCACCACTGCGGCCTGTTCGCCGTCAATGCGCGTGCGCGTTGCCCTCGCGCGGCTCTCGCGCACACGCGCCACATCGGTCAACGGAATCTCCGCGCCGTTGAGGTGACGGATCCGCTCCTGATCCAGCTGCTGCAGGTTGGCCCGTCGCTCCGGAGGATAACGCACCATGACCTTGATTTCCTCGTGGCCCCGTTGAATGCGCTGGACCTCCACCCCATGGAAGTTGGCGCGCAGTTGGCCGCCAATGCCCGCCGGTGTGAGCCCTGCGGCCTCGCCCGCCGGAGTGAGTTCAATCTCCAAGTGTCGTTTCCCCGGACCGAGGTTGTCGCTGATCTGGACCACGCCGGGGATGGTCGCCATGAAGGACCGCATCTCCGCCGCGGCCTGGGCCAGCACATTTTCGTCCTCATGCATCAGCGCGTACTCGACATTGGGAGCGGTGCGAACCCGTGCACTCCAGAATGTCAGTTTCTCCAGGTGGGAAGCCTGGCCCAGGTTCTGCCGCCAGGCCCTTGTGACTTCCCAGGGCATGGAGCGGCGCAGGGGGCGTTCGTTCAACTGTGCACGCACTCCGGCCAGATGGCTGCCGGTGGGTACCACGCTGCCTGTTGTCGGCCACTCGGCCAGTTGACCGACGAAGATGCTGACGGAGCGAATGGGTTCCCCCGGCAACTGATCGTTGACCGCATGGACAGCGGCAGCGGCTTCCTCCGTGGCGGTGCGTGTCGCCTCAAAAGGCGTTCCTGCAGGCATGTACAGGTCTGCCTGTACATAATCCGCCTGTTGTCCCGTGAAAATAATGACACGCACAGCGTTGGAGCGGATCAACAGCAGGGACAGCGCCACCACCGCGACACTGATGACGAGTGTCGTACGGATGTGGCGCACGGACCAGGAGACCGCCGGCACCACCGTGCGATCCCGGAGGACTTCGATCCACGTGCTGCTCCGCTCTTGAACGGCGCGCAAGGGCCACAGGCTCCACCGGCCGGCATGCCCGAGATGGGCCGGCAGGATGAAGACCGCCTCCAGGAGGGACACCACCAACACGAAGAACGCCACCAAGGGAAAGATCTTGACCAACTGGTAATTGGGAGCGGTCACGAAATAGAAGGGAATGAAGGCCAGGACCGTTGTCACCGCGGCAATCGTGATCGGGCTAACCACAGCCTTGACGCCCGCGACGGCTGCCGCCAAGGCCCCCAGGCCGCGTTCGCGTTCCGCGGTGATGCTTTCGCCCACCACCAGGGCATCGTCCACCACCAGGCCGATCATCAGGAACAACGCCACCAGGGCGGCCAGGTCCATGGTCAGGTTCGCCGGCCCGAAGAAGATCAGGGCACCGGCAAAAGAGAGCGGGATGCCGAGCGTAATCCACACCGCGGCACGCAAGTCAAAAACCAGCACGAGCAGGAGGAAAACCAGGATGACACCGAAGGCACCGGTTCGGGTGAGCCGCGCGAACCGGTCCCGAAGCGGCTCCGACGTGTCGTTCCAAACGAAGACACTCACATCCCGCGGCGCCTGGTAGGCGGCCAGCCAAGTCCGAATCTCGTTGGCAATCCTGATGACGGATTGGCCTTCGGTGCGTTCCACCCGTACCAATACCGCCGGCACACCGTCCACGCTGGCGATGACTTCGCCGTCCACGAATGCGTCGCGGATGTCCGCCACATCCCCGAGGGTCACAATGGTGCCGTCAAGGCGTGTAATGAGAGGAATTCCCTGGAATTCCGGTCCTGTCGTGCGCTTGGCGATGGTGTGCAACACCACGCCTCCGCCCTCGGTGTGCAATTCGCCGAACGTGAGGTTAAGGGAGGCTCTCCTCACTTTGTTGGCGACTTCCAGGAGCGAGAGATCGTAGCGGCGCAATGCCTCTTCGTTCAGTTCGATGGAAATCTCGCGGTCCCGCGTGCCAAACAAATCCACGCGCGAGGTGGCGGGCAACTGCAGCAGTTCCTGGCGCACCTCTTCCGCGGCGCGGCGCAGCGCGTCTTCGTTGCGCACGGGCGACGACACCGCCAGCGTCATCACATCCTGGTTGACCCGGGCCAGCTCCACTGCCGGCTGCTCCGCGTTCAGGGGCGGAAAGTTCTCGATGCTGTCCACCGCCTGCTTGACATCGTCCAGGACCTTGCCGGCATTGGCGAACGTGGTCAGTTCAATTCTGAGCGCGCCCAAACCTTCCGTTGCCGTGGCCACGACCCGATCCACCCCCTGGAAGCCGATCACGCTTTCCTCCACGCGGCGGATGATGTCTTCCTCAACCTCCTGCGGCGACGAACCGGGAGAACGCACAGTCACGCTTATCTGGCGTGGATCGACATCGGGCACTGACTGGACTACGATCCGGGATCCCGACACGATGCCGCCGACGAGGATCAGCAGCATGAGGAGATTGGCGGCAACAGGGTTTCCCGCGAAGTAGGTGATCCATCCCGTGCGCGGGGTGGATTCCGACTGTTCGCGACTTGCGTCTGCCGTTGCGTTCATGATCCGACCCCCTTCAATTGGCCTCCGAAGCGGCTTGCGTCGAGACTTCAAGCCCTTCGTGGGCCCCCGGCAACGTGCCGGTCACCACTCCTGCGCCCGCGTCAAACTCCTTCACCACCCACCCGTCGGCTGTCCACCCGTAGGCTTCCGGTTGGAACAAATGCAACTTGCCGTCCCTGACGATCCAGATGCTGTTGTCCGACTGGAGAACGGTGTTCGGCAACACGTACACATCGGCGAAGGCGGGACCTTCAATGCTGATCTCGACGAATGTTCCCGGGGGCGGCAGGGCATCCATACTCTCGTCCGCCGCGAAGTCAATGAAGACCGACGTGAGGCGCGAGGTGGGGTTGACAATGGAGGAAACCCCGGAAATCTCGCCTTCCCAGGCCCCCATCCGCCCGGTCACCCGGACGAAACGTCCCAATGCCGGCTCCAGGTACGCGAGATCGCGAGGCTCGATGGGCACTTTTACCTGCAGCGCGTCGGGATGGTAAACGACACCCAACCGAGCGGCGCGGACGGATTCTTCCGGACTCGCCCATTCGCCGACGGACGCGTCCGCAGTCATCACCCGAACATCGTAGGGAAGGGAAATATTCGTCCGTTCCAGCCGCAACTCCGCCCGCTTGAGCGCAGCCTGTGCCTTTTTGAGTTCCGCCTGGGCCAAGGCAATGTTTGGCAATCCGCGGACCCATTCGGACGGTTCCGCGTCGGGATTCTCAAGTGCGAACTCCCGCTCGTTCTCCGCACCCAGCGCCTCCTCGATCCAAACCCGTGCCTCCGCTGCCTCAACCACCGCCTGCGCCTCTTCCACGGCAAGCTCAAACTCGGCAGGGTCAACGCGGAGCAACATTTCCCCGGCGGCAATGGATCCGCCATTGGTGAAGTTTGGCGACACCCAGGCAATCCGTCCTTCCACCTCGGATACGACTGTTGTCGTCTCCTCCAAGGAGACCGAACCGGTCAAGTTGACAGTCAGGGACTGTTCGATAGGCTTGGGAACAACCACATCCACGACCGGCAGCTCGCTGACCGCCGCCGGCACGACATCGCCCGGGGGCTCCCGGAAACCCGGCGCCCGCGCGAAATAGAGAGCTGCTGCGAGCACCACGACAACCAGCGCGATCTGCGCATAACCGCGCCAAGTGCGCTGATCCGACACGGCTTCAGAACCGGTCCCGCCTTCCTGCATGACGCTTTCCTCCGTTTACCAACACGGGCCCCGAAACATCGCCGACACGATAGTTGAACAGTAGGGAATCCCGTGGAATGAAGGTGTCAAGGGCGACCGTTTCCGGTCTTTCCCGTGACAGGCATGTCCGCAACTATACCTTGTGACGAAAATAGGTTGGTCCTGGCAGGCAGGGTCGTAGGGCGACTGCCTACACTGGGGTGGCCGGGAACCACGTGTGGATCTCGCCTCATGGATGCCCTCACGGCCTCGCCCCTGGTCGCAACCAATGATGATCCGCGCGTGGTGCGAACCCGACTGCATTCCCTGATGGACATCCCGGTGCTGTCGGCACCGCAAATGACGGACGGCACCGACAGCTTCTTGGCCATCACCCTCTTTGGCCAAGTCCACGAGACCTGGCTGCGCACCTTCCTGAAATTGCCGCACGGCATCCCCTAGCCCAACCCCGCCCGGGGATACCGTCGAACCTGTCAACGCGGACGACGCGGCCCTGGCCCCATTCCTGGAAAGTGCTCCTGTACCATCCGCATGACATCCCAGTTCCCTTGCCGTTCGGCCATGCGGAATGCCCGTGCCGCCCCCTTGCGCGCAACCTTCCTGCGGCCCCTGCGCGCGTCCGCCAACGCCATGTAGCAAAGGGCCATGCCGTCGGTGGGGATTTCGGACAACACGAATTTGAGGTCGGCAATCCCCATTCGGTACTCCGCCTGTTCAATCCGGATGCATCCTCTCAGCAGATAGGCATCGACGCAGTCCGGATTCAGTTCCAATACAGCAATCACATCGGCATGAGCCGCCTCGAAGTCGCGCATCCTCATGCGGACTTCGGCACGCGCCAGCAAGGCGTTTATCGACGTGGGAGCATACGCAAGCGCCTTGTGGAGGTCTGCCAAGGCCTCAGGGTAACGCCGCAGGGCCAAGTTGGCCCTGCCCTTGCACAAGTGGGCCGCGTCATCGTCCGGCTGGAAATTGATGACAGCCTCGTAGTCGGCAATTGCGTCCGTGTGCCTGCCCATCAGGATTCTCAAGACGCCTCTCTGCATCAACGCCAGGTACGGCATGCTCCGTTCCTGGATCACATGGCTGAAGTCCTGTTCCGCCAAGTCGAGACGCCTGCACAGTTGACGGATCAAACCCCGGTGGCGCCTCAGGTCGAGGTCATGCCGAAACCGCTCCACGGCACCGTCCATGACCTGCAGGGCTTCTGCTTGCCTGTCGTCCAGAAACAGGGCGTTCGACCGGAGCTGGGGAATGATGGTTGAACCGGGGTCGATTTGCGCGGCACGCTTCAAGTCTGCCAGGGCCTGGGGATACTTGCCCATGAACATGAAAGCACGCGCCCTTTGGACATGGCTCTCCCGATACTCGGGCTTGAGTGCGATGGCCCGGCTCAACTGCTTGCGGGCCATCTTGTACAGGTCGGCGTTGATCACACACCGCGACTGGGCCACGATGGCCGGCACGTAGTCGGGGTCCAGTTCAAGCGCCGTGGCAAAATCCCGGCTGGCATCCGAATCGGCCATATGGGGCCCAATGAAGGACATGATTTCGCTGCGCGGCCAACGCGGATCGCGTTTGGTGGCCAGATTCAGATCCAGATCCTGATAGGGAGCATACGGCCCGTCCATGTGCATCCACGTGATGCCCCTGATCACATAGGCGGGAACATAGGCGGGGTCCGTTTCGATGGCCTTGTCGAAATCGTCGAAGGCTTCGTCTCGCTGCCCCAGACACCACCTGACGGCCCCCCTGTAGGCGTAACGGAATGCGGACGGTTCCTCGGCCACGACGTTGTCAAGCACCTGCATCGGGAAGCCCGTGGGTGCGTCGGGCCGGGGATCCGGCGGAGCCACCCGGACCGTGAACGAATCCGCGCGAAGTTTGCCCGTTGAAGCTCCTGGTGCGTTCAACGAAGTCTCCCGGACCCTGTCGGCAGGGCCCATTGCATCAGCCAACACTGAAAAAAACCGGTTGGCTTGGAACGGATTGTCGAGATCAAGTTCCGATACAGGTTCGTGCCTGATTTCCAGGACAAGTTCGTCGCCCGGTTCGGATTGGATCTGGGATGTCCGATTCATGCTCGCAGGGGTCTGTTGGCAAGAACTGTGATGATCCGGGGTTTGGTTGTCACTGGCGGACCCGTTCGGCGCACGCCGACCACAGGCCAACCGACTGCATGAACGACACCCCGGCAACGAAGCACATCATACGGAAAGCGGCCAACGGAGTGACTGGAACACAGCAGCCCTTGGCTGGTCCGCGGGGGAACACGCCAAGGAATTGCCTCCGTCGCCGTGCTCACGGAGCGGGGCGGCGAGCGTTCACCGACCAAGCCACTCCCTCGGCTTGGCCTGGTCGGCCGGTACGGCAGCGGGGGGTGTCGGCCAACCCAGTGCTTGATGGACTATACGCAAGAGCCCGGCACTTCGGGCAGCACAGAAGAGATCCTGAATCACACGTCCCGGACTCCATAGGCGTGCCTCTGGAAAGCCACAGTTCCCGGTTCAATGTGTCCGGTCGCCATCGTTGCGGATGGCGGTCAACGCCGTCAACGCGAGCCCCGCGGTTTCCGGTCGATCTCCGGGTAGTGCTCCCTTACCAACTGCATGGCAATCTTGTCCCCTTGCTGTGCAGCCTGTTTGAAGGCCCGGACAAAACCCTTGCGGGCAGCATTCGTACGCCCCGTGTGCGCATGGGCCACAGCCAGATGGCAGATTGCCCGGCAGTCGGCGGGATTGTGGGACAACACAAACTCAAGCTCGGACACCGCCTGCTCGTATTCTCCCTGCTCAACCCAAAGGCCCCCTCGGAGCGCCTTCGCGTCAAGGTTGTCCGGTCTTTGCTCCAGCACCTTGTCCAAATCGGAATGCGCCTTGTCGAAGTTGCCAAGCCCGGCGTGGACCGCGGCACGCGCGCGCAAGGCATGCATGTTGAGGGGGGCCAGCAGCAACGCCTTGTTGAGATCCTCCATGGCCTCCGCATAGAGCTGCCGGTCGGACTGGGCCCTTCCCCTGGCGAGATATGGGCTGGCATCGCCGGACTTGAAGTCAATGACCGCGTCAAAGTCGGCCATGGCCTCGTCGTACCTGTCCATCAGCAGTCGTACCAACCCTCGTTGCATGTAAGCCGTCATGTCGTGCGGCTGCTCCGCAATCAGGTAGCTGAAATCCTCTTCGGCCTTGTCCAGTTCACGGCACACCTGCCTGACCAGGCCCCGGTGGTGTCGGACCTTGACATTGAACGGGAAGTCCGGGAACCGTTCCACAAGGAGGTTCAGGCCCTGCAAGGCCTCTGCATGCCTGTTGTTGAGAAACAGGATGTTGGATTTGAGGAGGTGGGCATCGACGCCGTCCGGATCGAGTTCGACGGCACGGTCCACCGCTTTCCGGGCCGTCGTGTAACTGCCCGTGAACATGGCTGCACGCGCCCTTTGATAGTGGGCATCAACATAATCGGGCCTAAGTTCCAGGGCCCTGTCCAGCAAGCCGGCAGCCAAGAAGTACTCCTCGTCCCCAATCATGCAACTTGCCAGGGCCACCAGGGCCGGTGCGTACTCGGGATCCAGTTCAAGTGCCTGGGCGAACTGCTTCACGGCCGCGTCCTCGGCTTTCCAATGACCGGCTCTGATGGGGATTATGATCTCGTTGCGAGGCCAACGCGGGTCCAACTTCATGGCCCGTTCCAGATCCATGTAGGGAGCGTACTCCACAGACAGCCAAAGGTGCGCCTGTCCACGGACCACGTGGACCGGTGCATAGTCCGGGTCGCACTTCGCAGCCTTGGCAAAGTCCCTGAAAGCCTTTCGCTTCTGTCCCAGATACAGTCTGGCAATGCCCCGGTAGGTGTATCGGAAGGCCGAAGGCTCATCGTCCACAATGCGATCCAACAGGTGGATCAGGAGTTTGGACGACTTGGAGACTGGCGGCACCGTCAGATTGATCCCGACGCGGATGGTCTCGGCCTGCGCACGTCCTTCCGGTCTCTCCGGCTTGGCGGTCGCCGTGGGGTCCGCGGCCGCCACGGCCTGATTCACCGCGTGTCTGACGTTGTCCAGGAAGAAGTAGGCCTGGAATGGATAGGCGAGGTCCAGTTCCGCTTCCGCTTCATGTCCGATGACCAGCGGGAATTCGGCATCGGATCCCTTGGACCGTGCCTGCCAGCGTCGTTTGAGTGAACCGAGCATGCGGCGAAGTGGGCCTCTTGCAACGATGACCGGCCGGTCCAACCCGACCTTGCCGGCAAGCGATTGTACGGAATCCCCATCCGGGGCTCTGATTCGGCGGGATCCAGGGTGCAGGAACCCCGGCGTCATTCCGCTCCGGGCACAGGGCCCAAACAGGCAGGTCCAAGCAATGGCAGTTGAGACGCACCCGGAGCAAGCATGGACACAGATTTCCATTGGCCACCGGCTGCGCGCGCATCCCCCCAACATTGTCGTTGGAAGACCTTGTGACAGTTCCTGGCACGTCTCCTGTCAGATCCACTTGCTCTGGCCGAACAACTCGGCCTCAATCGACTGGCCACGGGCCTGATCACAGCCAGCTTGATAGTCACAAAGAATGGATCCCGACAGTAGGGCCAAGTCCGAGGATAATCTCACAGGAGAATGGCGGTGGTGACCACGAGGGTTGTTCCTGAGCCAACCTGCCATCCTGCACGCAGACACCTCGACCCATTTGGAAATACGACTATCCCGAGATTACTGGATTCTGCTATGATCCAGCAGCCCCGCCGACGATAGTATTGCCGGTTAGACGCTCCGTCAGTTGACGGGGCGTTTTCTTGCGGCCACTCCGATGCTTCGCATCCGGCCGCGGCCATGTCCTTGGTCACGGGAAGATGGACCAATGCCAATCCCGACGACACGCGACGGCAATCGGTCCGACCTGGTCGAAGGGCTCCGTCAGGGCTCGTTCCGTTTGACACGGAATAGTCCGAACCGACCATCCACCGAACAGGCCCGTCCATGGACATCCACGCTGTTTTGATTCGGTCCTGAACATCCCCACAACCTCCGGCTCCGCGCCGCGGTTGGATGTGGCGGACGTGTCCCTGAATCTCTGTCGCAACCAAGACAAAATCGCCCTGGAGTGCGCAACGGACGACTTGGTCGCACCGTTGGGAGTACGCGACGAGGCCCGGCCGGAGAGTGGGGTATCTGCCCGGGCCTGTGGTGACATGGATGCAGTCCACGGTGAAGGGGCATCTTTGGCTGTCTGGGCAACACCATGGCAGGGCCTCCTCGGCGTCTGTGCGACCGCAACCAATATCAACGAGTTTGCAACAGTGCCTCGATTGGGGCCGACCCCCACTCCGACCAGCCGTGGGAGTACAATCCCACTGAGTCCCCGCGCCATGCTCTGAAGGACTGCACCGCCATGCAACCCCTGCCTGCCCTGCACCCCAGCGATGCGGACTTTGCGGCCATCCGCCGCGGGAGCGGCTTCTACGTTGACAAGACCCCGCCGTTCCGCGCCCTGCTGGCCACATATCCCGGATCCCAAAGCGGATTGCCGCTGGCGCTCCGCCACCAGTTCCTGGCGCGTCCGCGTCGCTTCGGCAAGAGCCTGCTGATCAACACCTTGGAGGCTTGGTTCCAAGGGTTGCCGCCGGGCCACGAGGCCAATCCCGACGGCACCGGCGGGCCGCTGGACGGCATGCCGGCAGGCTGGACCAATCCACCGTGGCTGTGGCAGGGCCTCGACGCGGAGGATTGGCACGGGATCCACGGCTGGCATCCCGTGATCCGGCTGGACCTGTCCCGGGCCGCCGCCGACACCCCCGCCGGCACGGGAACCGCCCTGCGGGTCTACCTGTGGCGGCAGGTCGGGACGTGGGGGCTCCGCACCGGCCGCTGGCCAGTGCCCAACCGTTTCGCCCCGCCCCCCGACCTGCCGCCGGAGGATCTGCTGACCTCCCTGATCGAATCCCTGACGGACGCCTACGGGCGCAAGCCCGTGGTCCTGGTCGACGAGTACGATGCCCCGATCACGAAACATCTCGGTCCAGGCCGCGACCCGCGCCCCGTGGCCGAGGAGTTGCATGACTTCTTCCGTGTACTGAAGGACGATGCAAATCTGCTCTATGGGGTGTTCCTGACGGGCATCACACGCTTCGCCCGCGACCACCTGTTCTCGCCCGCCAACAACATCATCGACATCTCCGACGAACCCGCCTACGGGGCTCTCTGCGGCTTCACCGAAGAGGAGGTGGACCGGCACTTCGCGCCCTACCGGGCGCGCCTGGCGGAGTTGGATCCGCGCCTGGCCGCCCGTGATGTCCGAGCGGAGTGGCGGGCGTTCTACAACGGCTACCGCTTCGCACCCGGACCCGAGGCCCCGCGGGTCTACAACCCCTTCACGCTGACCAGCGGTGTAGGCAGCGTGTTGCGCGATGCCATCCAGCGCCGCGCGGCCGCGGACGGGGCTTGGCCCTCCGCGTGGAGTCGGTCGGGACACCCGGGCCTGATCATGCGCCTGGCCAACGACCCGTGCCAGCCCCGGCCCATGTCCGTGTGGTTCGGCGCCAGGCTGCCGCCTCCGATCAACGGACTGGGCGATCCGGCGCGCCCGGACCCTGTCCGCCTCATGCTGGACACGGGTTACTACACTTGGTACGGGAGCCGCGACGGTGCCGATCTGCACATCGGTTTCCCCAACCGCGAAGTGGCGGAGTCATGGCTCCGCGATATTTTCGAGGCGTGGGCCGTTCCGGACCCCGAAGCCGGGGACAATACGGACATCAACCTGGTCGACAGCCTGCGCTCTTGTCTGGCACGGGGCGACACGGCGGGCTTTGCCGAGCGCTTGGAAACCTTTGTCTTTGGCCAGACCCACGAGAACCTGCAGAGCGAGGCCGCCTGCAACGTCCTCATGCAAGCGTTGTTTCGACAACTGGTGGATGCGACGCAGTCGGAGAAGGCGACGTGGGGCGGGCGTTCCGACCACGAGGTCCGGGTGGGAAAGCGGTTGTACGTCTTCGAGGTCAAGTACAACCGGCCCGTCGACGCGGCCCTACGCCAAATCCGGAACCGGGGGTACGGACGCGAACACCTGGCCGCCGACGGGCCGGTGACGGCCGTCGGCCTTGCCTTCCGCCGGGACCTGAAGACAGGCCCGGGCCTGCAGGTCGCCCAAGCCGACTTGGCCAAGCTGCTCGCGGACCGCGCAGCGGAGGCCGGCGACGGCCCGCGGGCAACTCGCACGACCTGTCGGACGGGTTCCGGCTAAGACCCGTGCCGGAATCTGTGGGTCCCATACAACATACAAGTTGCTGCTGCGCCGCGAGACCACGGCCAAGGGCGGCATCGCCGCCAAGCGCAAGCAGGTCAGCTGGAATGAGCAGTCCAAAGTCCTGTCGAATTGGAATGTGATTGTCTTGGCCGACTGTCCATCGGCTCCACACGTCTTCCCCACCTCCTGCTACAATCCAACTGGTGGCAGCCAGTCTCCGGCAAGAACACAGCCGTTGATGGAGGACTCCATTTAGAGGTCTATTTCACAGTAGTGGGGAGTAGGACCCCTCGTCGCTCCTCGCCAAGGAAACTGACCATGGAAAAGACCAATCAGATGAACACGGCTACGTATCAGGCCCTGCGGGCCGTGGGTGCAACCGAAGAACAGGCCACCGTGATCGCGACTGCCATCCCGGACATTGAGCCGCTGCGCGGCGAGATGGATCGCAGGTTCACCGAACTGGAACTCCAGTTTGTCAAGGGTCAACGCACCCAGACCGTGTGGCTGGCCAGCCTGATGCTCGCGATCTTGGGCGCGGTGATTGCCTCCAACTTCTTTTAGTCCTGGGCTCTTCCACCGAACTGACCCATCAGCACCGCGCATCCTCCTTCCATGTCTCCCCCGGCACCGACCGTAGCAGTCCTTCCGAAGAATTAGCCATCCGTACCGGGCTTCTCCATGACCGGAAGGGTTGTGGCCCCATTGAAGGGATGTTCCCTGGCGGCCCTGCGACGTTGTACAGCGCGTTCTCCATGACCGAAAGGTCATGGCCTCATGGCCCCATTGAAGCCGGATGCGGCGCACGCCGTCACGAATGCCGATCTGCCACCCCATGACCGGAAATCATGGCGCGCAACAAAAAGCGGGGGCCCATGGGCCCCCGCTCTGCACTTCAGTGCAAACCAAACCGACTGTTACATCGGGTACGGCCTACTGATCAGCCAAGATTTCGTTAGCCTCGGTCGTCAGCTCCGTTAGCATGCTCTCGACATCGGCACCGTCCGCAATGGCCGCCATCACTTCCTCCACCCGATCGCGCACGAAGTCGTAGCCGGGCACGGGCGGTTCCGTGGTGCCGTAGGACAGCAGCTCAAAGGCGGTCTGGTAGGCCGGATTCTCCTCGAAGTACGTACCCAGGCCATCCGCCACGCTCTGGCGCACCGGGAAGTAGTTGCTGGCGCGCGCCCACTTGGCCTGAACATCGGGCGAGGTGTAGTGCTTGATGAAGATCCAGGTGGCCAGTTCGCGCTCGGGCGTGGACCGGCCCATGCTCACACTGGCGCCGTAGATATTCATCACCGGATCCTCCGTACGGCGCGGCAACGGGGCCACGGACCAATCGAAGGCGGCCGCATCATTCACGCCGGCAGCCACAAAGGGCAATCCCGAACTTGAACCGATGAAGAACAGGAGCTTGCCGTTGGCAAACGAGACCTGATCGCCGTAGCGTTCCGTGAGTCGGCCCGCGCAGCCGGCGTCGAAGAGGCCCTGAACCATCGACATGGCCTCGATCGTGGCCGGATCATCATACGTGTAGGCTACCGTCTCATAGTCGAAGATGTCGCCGCCGTAGGCGAACGTGAAGCTGGCAATCGTGGATGCGTTGAACTTGAACTGGTAGCCCAGGCTGCTCTCGTCGCCAATGGCGCCGCTGAACCCCTCATCCACGGCCCGGCAGGCCAACTCGGCGAACGCCTCGGGCGTCGTGGGCGGGCCGTCATGGCCCAACTCGGCCAGCCAGTCCGAATTGTAGTAGAGCACCTCCATCGAGCGGTTGGGCGGAAAGCCCAGCCGGGCGTTGTCGAATGACGGGAAGATGTCGGCGTTGTAGAAGCCGGAGAAGAAATCCGCCTGTTCCTCTTCGGACAGACCCCACTTGGGATCCGACACGAGGCTGTTCATGTCCACCAGGCCGTCGCCCAGTTGGTAGGTGGCGGACTGGTTCTGGTAGGCAACCACCAGGTTCGGCACGTCTTCCGTGCCAATCACGTTCAGCATCTTGCTGAAGATATCGCCGTAGTTGCCCTGGTTGGACCCTTCGACGGTAATCCCGTATTCGTTGGTGTCGTTGAAGTTCGCAATGATCTCCTGCAGGGCCTCTTCACGCGAGCCGGAGTGCTGGTGCCAGAACGTCACGGTCTGGCCCGACGGGTCCACATCGGCCCACATGGACATGTCGTCCATGTCCTCTGACATTTCCTCGGCGGCAGGGGCGGTCGGCACACTGGTCACGGCACAGCCGGATAGGACAACAAGCAAACAAAGGAGCAGGGCGCTCCAAGCCAGTAATCGAGCCTTCATGGTGTGGATCTCCTTGGATTCACTGCGAGGCTGAAAAAAACAAACTGAGTTGGTCAAACAAGCGAACAAGAACAAGACTTCCGCCGGGCCGGCACGGGCTAGCCCTTGAGACCCGTCAGCGCAATCCCTTCGGTGTATTGCTTCTGGGTCAGGAAGTACAAAATCAGGATGGGCACAATCGTAATCATCGATCCGGCCATCATCAGGTGCATGAGGGGCCCAGCCTCCTCGGCGAACCGGTAGAGGCCAACCATGATCGGGCGCCAGGTTTCGGTCGTGGTCACCAGCAGGGGCCACAGGAACTCGTTCCAGGCCCCGATGAAGACGAACACCGTTACCGTGAAGATGGCCGGCTTGGACAGGGGCAGCACGACCCGGACCAGGAAGAGGTTGTGGCCGGACCCGTCGATGCGGGCAGCATCCCACAACTCCCAGGGAATCTGGGCAAAAAACTGCCGCAGCAGAAAAATGCTGAACACCGATGCCATGCCCGGAACGGTAATGCCCTGCAGGGTGTTGAGCCAAGACCCGCCGGGCAGCGGCAGGAAGGGTACCCGGTTCGCAATCACCAGGAAGTTCGGGATCATGGTCACCATGCCCTGAATCATCAGGGTGCTGAGCATGATCGAGAAAATCAGGCCCCGGCCCTTGAACTCGATGCGCGCGAAGGCGTAGCCGGCCAGAATGGAGGTGAAGAGCTGGCCGGACAGGATGACCGCCGAGATTACGATACTGTTGAGGAAGTACCGGGTAAAGTTCGCCTCCTGCCAAGCCTCCACGTAGTTCTCAAAGCGGGGCACCGAGGGCAGCAGCTGCCGGGTGACCGTCTCGCCCAGGGTCATCAGGGATGCGGACATCATCCAGGCGAACGGAACCAACGAGATCACCCCGCCCAGCAGCAGGACCGCGTACAGCACCAACCGGCCCAGGCGATAGCGCACGGCCCGCCCCCTGCGCGCGACGGCGCGGGGCGGGGTGAGGCCGATCGGCTTGACGATTTGGGTGTCAGCCATAGAACACCCGCTCCCCCAGGACCTTCGACTGCACGAAGGTCATGTACAGGATGATGACCAGCAGCAGCACGGCCTGGGCCGAGGCGTAGCCGAACTGGTTGGCCTTGTTGAAGGTGTTGAAGATGTTGATGCTGACCGTGGTGACGGTGCCCAGGGCGGAGGGCTCCATCATCACGAAGATGTGGTTGAAGGCCTTGAAGGTCCCGATGAAGCCAATCACGGAAAGGTAGAAGGTCACCGGCGACAGCAGCGGAAAGGTGATCCAGCGCAGTTGCTGGACGTGGGAGGCCCCGTCAATCTCGGCCGCCTCGTACAGGGTCGGATCGATGCTGCCCAGGCCGGCCAGGAAGATGACGGTGTTGTAGCCGACATAGGTCCAGATACCAAAGAGCACAATCGAGACCAGGGCCAGGCTGGGTCCGGCCACAAAGCCGGCGAGCTCGGTGCCGAACAGCAGGTTGAGCAGGCGCTCGGATTCGAACAGCCACTCCTGGGCCGGCAGGCCGAGGGCCTGCATGCCCCGGTTGGCGATGGACAGTTCCCGGGGACTGAAGATGTTGCGGAAGATGAGCGCCGTTGCGATGACGGGCGTGATGTAGGGCAGGAAGAAGATCATGCGGAAGAACTCCTGTCCGCGGATCTTCTGGAACAGGATGTAGGCCAGGCACAGCGCGATCAGCAACTGGACCGGGATTGAGCCGAACGCGAAGTAGAAGGTGATGGGGATGGCGTTGAGGAAGCGGTCGTCGCCGGCGCTCAGCATGCCGACCCAGCCCGTGGGAATCAGCCACAGGCTGGCGGCCACGACGACCAGGCTGACGATGCGGGCCACGCGATATCCCGGATTGCGGCTCGAGCCGGGCCGCGTCCACAGGTACCAGGCCCCGAGGAGGCCGAGGAATCCACCCACAAACAGGAGTGCGGACCACGGGTCACCGATGGCCTTGAGGTAGTTCTCGACGCCGACGTAGCCCCGGTCCACCACGCGCCAGCGGCGCGTGCTCATGTACAGGGCGTAGCCGACCGGAAACAGGCCGAAGCAGAAGATCAGGATGCTGGCCGGCAGGATGTAGAGGTAGCCCGTCAGCTGCGCCTGCCAAACCTTCAGGGAGCCCGCGGCGCGACCGTCCGGCTGTCCGACTCCCTGCAGTGATGCCGCGGCCATCGCCCGACGCTCCGTGCCCGCCCCGCCGACCGGGGGCTTCAGGCCAATTTCGATGTGGCGCGGAGGGGTTTCCCGCGCTCCAATCCGGAGCCAAGTATACAATGGCGGGCCGTGCCGGGACCCGCCCGCGCCGCCTCAATCAGTATGTATTTCCTTATGGAGCCCCGGATGCTGCAGCAGTCCCCTTCCCTCTGGTTCGAGGACTTCGCCGTGGACGATGCGGTGGAAAGCCTGGGCCGCACCGTGACCGAAGCCGACGTGGTGAACTTCGCCGCCCTCTCGGGCGACTGGAACCTGATTCACACCGATGCCGAATACGCGCGGGAGCAGATGTACGGCCAACGGGTGGTGCACGGCCTGCTGGTGCTCTCCATCAGTTCCGGCCAGCTGGTGCGCCTGGGGTTCATGAACGACACCACCATTGCCTTCATGGGCCTGGACTGGCAGTTTCGGAGACCGGTCTTCATCAACGACACCATCCGCACGCGCCTGACCGTAAGCGAGTTGCGCGCCATGAAGCGCCTGGGCGGCGGCAAGATCACCTTCAAGGTGGAGGTGATCAACCAGGAAGGCAAGCAGTGCCAGCGGGGCAACTGGGAACTACTCTGCAAGTCGCGGGAAACGCAGGCAGACTGAACCGGATCCGTGCCGGTCGGGCCGGCAGCCTTGGACTGTCGTTAAACCGCAGCGACGTCCGGCACTTCCGCCGCGGCCTGTTCTTCCGCTCGTGCGTAGACCTCGGGCCTCCGCGTGGCCAGGACCGGCACCGCCTGCCTGATGCCGTCCACGGAACCCAGGTCGCATTCCACCGTGTACACGCCGGGCACGGTGCCGGCGTCGACCAGCACTTCGCCCCAGGGATCCACGACGGCGCTGTGGCCGCAGAACCGGATGTTGTCGAACTCGCCCACGCCATTGCAGGCGACCATGTAGGTCTGGTTCTCGATGGCGCGGCTGCGCACCAAGGCCTGCCAGTGGGAGCGGCGCAGGTCCGGCCATTGGGCCGACATAATCTGCAGGCGGCAACCCTGGCGCGTGTAAATCTGGAACAGTTCCGGGAACCGCAGGTCGTAGCAGATGGCCAGGCCGGCTTCATGTCCGTCGAGGACCACGGTTGACAGGGCATCCCCCGCCGCCAGGAACTCCTCCTCCTGCAGCATGGGCACGAGATGCACCTTGCGGTAGGAGGACAGCAGCCGTCCCTCGCGGTCGTAGACGACCATCGTGTTGTAGATCCCGTCGTCCGCGCGTTCGAGCAGCGAACCGGCCACGATCAGGTTCATGTCCCGGGCCAGTGACGCAAAGCGGCCAAAGGCATTGTCGGGGGTCGGCTCGGCGACCAGCGGATCGGCGAACTCCTCCACCCGGTCCAGCGCGTAGGAGGAGGCCCACAGTTCCGGAAGCACCGCCAAGTCCGCCTTGTCGTGGGCCGCCATCTCCAAGTAGCTGCGGGCCGTCAGGAAGTTGTACTCCGGATCCGCGATCCGGCAGTCCATTTGCAGGAGGGAAATTTTCAGGGTGCTCATGCTTCCTCTAGGGCTTGTACCAAATAATGTTAACAACGGGCACCGTGTCCGGCAGGTGCTTGCCGCCCAAAGGGGTTGCCCTCCGCATTGTCAAGGGACTGGAGAGGTTCCGTCAGGATGGAGGTTTAGGCTACGACACGTCCAGAATGGATTCCCACTCATCCGGTGTCCGGCCGGCCTCCATGATCCGGGAAAGCGTGTCATCCGGGATTCCAGCCGCGGACCACGCTTCCACAATGCGCCCACGGTCTGCATCGCTCAGGTCGGGCAGAAACGCATCCAAGGCTTGGATGAGGATGCGCACCTGGCCTTCTTGGATTCCTGCCAGCTTGAGGTCGCTTTCGCGGTCCCGCCAGCGTTCAACGGCGGGATCCCACCACTGGAAGCGAGGCGGCGAGCGGTCCTCTTCCGGCACCCCTTGCCGTGCCTCCTCGCGTTCCCGGGCATCCGGCATGATGCGCACACGCGTGTGGAACACCGCACTCCGGTACTCGTCCGCTGCGGGAGCCTGCCGGTAGCTGCCACCCTCCAGCCGGTACATCAGGAGTGCCCGGGGCGAACCCGACCCGCGCTTGCCGCCCAGGTCGTACACCAGGTACTCCGAGACCCCCGCCGCGGCATACAGGTGCTTCTTGTAGTGGAGATCCCGTTCCGCCGAACCTTCGGACACCACTTCCAGCACCAGCGGCGGGACGGGAGCGCCCAGGTCGAGACGCAGGACGCCCTCGGGCATGAACCGTTCCCGCTCCGATGGCGACATGACGGCCCGCACCAACATGTCCGGGCGCACGCCTTTCCGGACGGGGTGGCTGTGGCGGGTGACCTGGTTGGCGTGCTCGATGGTCTCGGGGCGGAAACGGACCAGCCTCTCGTAGTCCCCCTCCAGGCCCGTGCCAACGAGCATGTCGGAGGACGTGTCGGCCCCGCGCTCCTGGACTTTCCGCGCCCGTTTTTCCAGAGGACGCACCACCCCGTCCGCATCAAATTCAACGAAGTGAATCCCCTCGGCGTCGTAGTCGGGGTCGGTGGTGGCTTCCTGGTCGTATTCGTGGGCGGGGTCGTAGATGAACTCGGGATCGAAGTGGCCCAGGGTCTCCAGTTCGCGCTGCCATTCCGCAAGGTGCGCCCGTCGCCAGGCGGCCCGCGCCCGGCGAACTGCCCGCGTCATGTCCGGATCGGCAATGTCAATCGTGGGGACATGGTCCCCACCATGGGCACTCGCCACGGCAGGCGGCCGTTCCCGCACCGCAACCCCAGCCATGTTCATCCTTCCGTTGGTTCTTCGTTCGGCCCCATTTTATCCGGGGAAGCCTACCGGCATCGATGGGGCCGACAGGGCTGACACCGGACACCGTGCCCGCTGGCAGCCATTCGGCATGGGCCCCTTTGCCCTGGGTTCAGTCGGACTCGTGCAACACGATCACGGCCGAGCCGGGCAACGGCCCTTCCCGCTCGCGCAGGACATCGGGCGTGCTGCGATAGGTCGTTTCGGAGGTGTCCTCATCCTCCTCCACTTCCGGCTGGGTCGAAAAGCGGAACATGAAGGGGAACAGATAGGCGCTCACTACGATGCCGAATCCCGCCAGCACCAGCACGGCCGGCCACCAATCCTGCCAGTACGGCAGCCACCGGGCCTGGGTCTGCATGTAGGCAAACACGGCGAACAGCCCCATGATGAAGCCGGGGATCGGAGCCCACCAGAAATGGGTCTTGTCGCCCAGCAGAAAGAGCAGGACGAAGACCAGGCCCAGGCCGCCGAACAGAACGGCGCCGAGGGTTTCGATCGACTCCATGAAGCTGCTGCCGTAGAGCGTGAGGCCCAGCACAACCATGAGGCCACCCATGACCAAGCCCCACCACCGTTCGCTGGAATCGATGACGTAGGCCAGGAGAAAGCTCAGGGCCATGCCCCACACCAGGATGGCGGCCGACAGGCGCGGCTCGAAACTGTCCGTGGTCGTCAGGTACAGCATCGCCGCCAGCGAAATGCAGGTGAAGGTCGGGATCAACTGCCACCAGTTGGACCGGTTGCGCACAAAAAACCAGGCGAAGCCCAAGCCCCCCGCCAGCAGCAGGGAGGACAACAGGTACTGCAGGTTGGGCGTGGCGAACTTCAGCATCTCCTGGTTGATCAGGAGCAGCAGAACGCCGCTGGCCGCCAAGGATCCAGACAGGAGCAGGACCGTCAGACGCGAATGCTTGGGTAACATGGCAATGGGACTCGCAGGCAGCCGGAAGAGGCAGTATACAACCGTCTCCAAGCCCATGCGGTGCCTGCCGCAGGTTTTCCCGCAAGGCCGTCGAATTGCATCCGGCCGGCACGTGGCCGCGATGCCCGCTTTGAGAGCCCCTGCTTCCGTCTGCGGACCCGGACAGGATGCCTTTGGCCTCGCCCGTCCGAACCTCCCTTCCAAGCGGTTGGTCCGGGAGGGGCTGTCCGGGTTCCGAGTGGCCGCGGGACCGGGCCGGACCGGCACCCGTGGAAGGCTTCGCCATTGTACGATTGGGGGCATGGCAAACCGGCACCGGTTTTGACAGGGTTGGTTTGCCCACATGCACTCGCATGCCACCTTGTGGATCGCCGCCCCCGTTCCCACGCTCGCTGCAACGAGCATCCAAGGGAGTGGGCGGGAATCAACCAAGGGCACACCGGGGCCGGCAAGTTGGCATTCGGGATGGACAGGAGCAGAAAACCGATGCCTGAGAGCCACGGTGGAGCGAACGAATTGAGCCGATCGACATGGATGGCCGTACTCGTTGTGGTCGTTTGCCTGACGGCCGTTGCCGTGCTGGCGGGGTGCAGCGGTGCTTCGGATCCCACACCCCTGCCGAACCTGATTCGCTCGGACAGGGAACGAGCCGAACCGACCACCACGGATGCGGAGTTGGCGGCCCTGGTCGACGGCAACAGTGCCTTTGCCTTCGACCTGTACCAAGCTCTGCGGGCCCGGGACGGGAACCTGTTCTACTCACCCCACAGCATCTCCCTGGCACTGGGCATGGTCTACGCCGGAGCCAGGGGACAGACGGCGAGCCAGATGGCGGAAACGCTGCACTTGCCGCCCGGGGACAGGCTTCACCCCGCCTTCAACGCCCTGGCCCGGGAGCTTGCCGCGCGCACCGGGCGTGACCAGGAATTCAGGCTGAGCATCGTCAACGCGGTCTGGGGTCAGGAGGGCCACGAGTTCCGACAGGCGTTCCTGGATCTCTTGGCGGAGAGCTACGGCGCAGGAGTGGGCCGGACGGACTTTCGAGGCGCGCCCGAGGAGGCCAGGGGCACCATCAACAAATGGATTGCCGAAAATACCGAGAACAGGATTAAGGAATTGCTCCCGTCCGATGTCATCACGCCCTTGACCCGGATGGTGCTGACCAACGCCATCTACTTCAAATCGGCCTGGAGCTTCCCCTTCAACCAAGCGGATACGCGCGACCGCCCTTTCCATCTGCTGGACGGCCGCATCGTTGATGTTCCGATGATGGCGATGGACGAGGAGTTGCTTTACGGGGAGGGGGCCGGATACCAGGCAGTGGACCTGCCTTACGTCGGAAATGAACTGTCCATGACCATCGTCCTGCCGGAGCTCGGAAGATTTGAAGAGTTCGAGGATTCCCTGGACGCCGCCTTCATCGACCGGTTGATGGCAAGTTTCGAAGGCCGGCAAGTTGAGCTTGACCTGCCCCGGTTCGAGTTCGAGTCCCAATTCAGGCTGGCGGACGTTCTGCGGACCATGGGCATGTCCGACGCTTTCGATATTGTCGCCTCCGACTTCTCCGGCATGGACGGCCGGTCGTGTCTCGCTGGCGACCCGGAGTGTCTGTACCTCCTGGATGTGATCCACAAGTCGTTCGTGTCGGTGGATGAGGCGGGAACCGAAGCGGCCGCGGCCACCGCCGCAGTGATGGTTCAGGAATCCGCGCCGCCCCCGCGGGTTGCGATGACGGTCGACAGACCCTTCATCTTTCTGATCCGGGACCGCGCAACCGAGGCCATCCTCTTTGTCGGGCGGGTAGCGGTGATTTAGAGCGACCGCCAGCGCTCCAAGCCGGTTTGGCGGCGAACAGAACACAACGAATGCGGAGCAAGACGGTTCGAATTGTGCTGGCCATGGCGTTTGCCATGGTACTCCTGCCCCTGGCGACTGTGGGCAACAGCAACGATTCGCAGACGGTGGATGCCAGCATTGCGGGCCGTGCCCCCACCTCAGCGGCAGGGCCTGTTCCAACCGATACGCCGGTACCCGTCCCCGATGATCCGCCAACCCTCGTCCCGACCGCCACAGCCGTCCGCTGTCGTCCCTCCCCCCCCACAGCCGCCCGTGCAGGACCCGTCCCAACCGATACGCCGCCCCCTGTGCCCAAGCCGACGCCCTTGCCGATCGAATACAGTCCACACTCAGCGGCAGAAGCCCTGTCCGAGTTCTTCCCTTGGTTCCTCAATCCTCCGGACGACACGCATGCCTCCGTTGTGCAACCGCTTGTGGAAGTGTGGCTCCAAGACGCCGAACTGGGCCGGGAACTGGCGCGCGCGCCCTGGCTCTCGGATGGCATCGGCGTCAAGGAATTCAATCCGATCTATGGCCTGTCGCGCCTGTTCGACCTGGACCCGGCTCTGGCGCGTCGGATGCTGGCGTACAGCATGGAGGAACCGGTCCGGAACCGTAACGTCTTTCCCTTGAGCGCTCTGGGCGACATGACATGGCAACACCCGGAGCGCCTTGACCTTCTTCGCCGCCAACCCTGGTTCACCGACGGCCTGAGCCCGGAAGAGCGCGCGTTCATCGTTCCACTGACCAAGGTCGCGGCCCATGACGCAATATACCGGGATCTGTTGGCCTTCCACACCGCGCAGTCGACCACCATCTCCCTGCCGCTGGCCGGCGAGGTCCGTCTCTGGGTGTTCCACCATGCTCCCTTGTCTCCTGACGAGAACATTCTGGCGGCGATGGAGCGGAGCGTACGGGGCGTGGAGCGGATGACGGCGATGCCATTCCCCCGGTCGGATGTCATCGTGTTGTTGGTCAACGGTTCGGCATACGGCGAAACCGCATTTGGTGGCGTCAACCACGGCGATTCGCTGATCATCACCAGGGACAATGAACAGGATCCAATTGCCGGCCTCCTCAACCATGAGATAGCCCACTACTTCTTTGTCCACGAGATTGGACCTTTTTGGCTGGTGGAAGGAGGGGCCAATTTTGCGCAGGCGTACATCAATGCCTGGGCCGGTTCCGCCACCTGGGCTGGGCCGGTACCGGCGAACGAGCCCATTCGCACCATCTGCGCGGAGAATGGGTTCCCGCACATGCACGCCCTGAGCGATCCCGACCCTCAGGACAGGACATGGCAGGTGACCTGCCAATACGCCCTTGGTCAGTACTTCCTGACCAATCTGTTCAATACCCTTGGCGCATCGGCGTTCTCCGCAGCCCTGAGGGACCTGTACGGGTTGTACCTGCAGTTGCAGTTCTATCCGACAGAGGAGCAGGTATATCGCACATTCCTCAGGCACGCCCCGCCGGACCGTGAAGCAGCGTTCCTTGAGGTTTATCGCCGTCTGCACGGAGGGCCGTTTCTCGATGGGAATTGAGATGTCTACAGGGCCGAAGCCGCGGCCCGTACCAAACCCGCCTGCCCCAAGACGGCCCGTGCGGCAACAGGTGTGGAATTGTGCAGTTCCCAGGCACCCGGTTCCGGGTTGGAACCTCCTTCTTGTTGAGAACCGACAGAGTTGGGCATGACCCAACCTGCCCGTGTTCAGGGAGCCTTGGGGGCCCGCCGGCAACGCCCTTCGCCATGGATCGCCCCGGTTTCCCGGACCGTGAAGCGGGACTCGATGCTTCCAATAAGAGGCCGCGCCCGAAACCTTCAACCTCAAACGGGCGAGGAACCTCGTGGGCTGTGCCCGCCAACGGTGCCGGACCTTGAACCAACGCCGTGGTGCATCGGCCCACCTGTGCCATGTCGGTCCCCAAGCGGCACTGGCCGGAAGCCCACTGCTTCGCCGTGGTTGGGTGGGAGTGGCACCAGCGACCGGGGACTGTCCCGGAGACCCGCGACCCTGCCTCCAGCCTGTTCCCCCTGACCCTGTGGCGGACCGTGCGCGACCATTGGGACTTCGAGAACTCCGCTGCCGGGTACCGGATACGGCCTGGCGGGAGGACGGGCGCCGCATTCGCATCGCCCCTCAACCTACGGCACCGGGAGACCGCGGCCCAGGGACAATACTGATCACCCAAGCGCAAAATTCTGTTGACTTAAGGCAGGGTTGAGATTGTGTCCGTTACTCGAAAGACGTTGCTAGCGGACATAATGGAGCCAAACAGACAGTATTGAGCCCAGGGGGGCATCGTAGCCAAGCGCACCCCGACCAGACGGCACGAGCAGTGCCTGACCAGGTACTCTCCCCATAGAACGTGATGTCCTTCACCCGTTCCGGAAGCCCTTTCCCCATGTCGACGCAGTTGGTGTGCAGCGAGGATCCCAACGCCCTGCCGGCCGTCCGCCGGGTCCTGGCCGCACAGGCCTGTTTCGCCATGCCGACCGATACGGTCTACGGACTCTGCGCGGACCCGCGCGGCAACGCATCCGTCCAATCCCTGTTCGCCGCCAAGGGCCGCCCCGAGTCCAAGGCCATCCCGGTGCTGTTGGGCTCGCTTGCTCAGTTGCCCAAGATCGCAGCCGTGCCCTTGCCGCCACTGACCAAGCACTTGGCCGAACACTTCTGGCCGGGCCCCCTGACTCTTATCCTGGAGGCGCGGGAGGGTCTGCCGGATGCCCTGCTGGCGGGCGGCACCACCGTGGCCGTGCGGGTAGTGGCCAACCCGGTCTTCCGCAGGGTCGCGCTGGCCACGGGGCCGCTGGCCACGACCAGTGCCAATCGTTCCGGCGGCCGGGACTGCCAGACCGCGGACCAGGTCATGATCCAGTTGGCGGGACGGATTCCTCTGGTACTGGACGGGGGGGCCTCGCCGGATACGCGCCCCAGCACCATCGTCAGGCCGGAAGGAGAGGAAATCCACATCCTGCGCACGGGCTCCCTGGAACCGGCCGTGCGCCGGTTTGCGGAACAGTGCGGCGCGTCCGTGCAATGAACGGGCCCGTAGCCGGCGTGGATGCCTCGCGCAGCACTGCCGACCAGCCAACCGGCACCGAGAACTATGCCCGGGAAATCCTGCGGCACCTGCTCCGGTTGCCGGAAGCCGCGGACATTGAGTGGCGGCTGTATTTCAGGACCGGTGTCGATACGCTGCCGATGGAACTGACGGACCGGTCCAATGTCGTCCCGATGCCTCTCCCCAGCCGAAGGATGTGGACCCATCGCGCCTTGGGTCCCGAGGTGCGGCGCCGCCGGCCCGATGTTCTCTTCGTGCCTGCCCATGTCCTGCCGTTCGCCTGGACACGACGCAGCATGCCGGCCCTGGTCATGACCATTCACGACCTCGGCTACCGACACTTTCCCAAGGCCCATCCCTGGCGGCAGCGCACCTACCTGAACCTGACCACGCGCTGGGCCGCGGCCCGGGCCGCATGCCTAATCTGCGACAGCGAGGCCACACGACAGGACCTGATCCGGTTCCATCAGGCCGATCCCGGCCGGCTCCACACCGTGCACTTGGGTTGGACCCCGCCGTCGGACCCGGACCCGGCATGCGCTCCCGGCGCCGTACTGGCGAAATTCAACCTACGGAGGCCCTTCGCCCTGTTCGTCAGCACACTGCAGCCGCGCAAGAATGCGGAACGCCTGATCCACGCCTACGGCCGCCTGCACGCCCGGGAGGATCCGGGGTGGGATCTGGTCCTGGCCGGCCGCATCGGCTGGCTGGCCGAACCCATCCTAGCCGCGGCCCGTTCCTCTCCGGCTGCCGAAGCCATTCACATCCTCGGTTATGTCAATGAAGAGGATGTGGCGGTCCTGCGCCGACAGGCGAGGTTCTTTTGCTATCCTTCGCTGCACGAGGGCTTTGGCCTGCCGGTCCTGGAGGCCCAGTCCCAAGGAGTGCCTGTCTTGACATCCAACCGTTCCTCCCTGCCCGAAGTCGCCGGCGACGCGGCCCTGCTGGTCGATCCCGAGGACGTGGATGAAATCGCACAGGCCATGCTGCGCCTGAGCCGCGATGAGGAGCTGAGGGCCGAACTCGTGGCGAAGGGCCACGAAAACGTAAAGCGCTTCTCCTGGGAGAAAGCCGCCCGCGAGACCTTGGCGGTCCTGAAGCGTGCCATGAACAAGGCCCCATGAATTCCGGCCGGCCGGAGCGGCCGGCCCCCATCGACATCCTCGGTGTGCCGGTCCATCCGGTGGACTATGCCGGGACGCTGGAATTGCTGACGGCCGGGCTGGACGCAAAGGGTCACGAGGCCGATGGGCCAACGCGGCAGATCTGCACGGTCAATCCCGAATTCATCGTCGAGGCGCGGCACAACAGCCGGTTTCGCCAGGTACTGAACGAGGCCTGGCTCAACGTGCCGGACGGCGTAGGTGTGCTCCGGGCCTTGAACCTGCATGGCTGCAGCCTGACCGAACGCGTCACGGGAACCGACCTTATACCCCGGCTGGCGGAGCTGTGTGCCGCGCGGGGCTGGCGGATGTTTCTCCTGGGCGCCGCCCCCGGCGTGGCCATGGCCGCGGCGGATGTGCTGGTGAAACGGTTTCCGGGCCTGGAAGTGTGCGGAACCTGGTCCGGATCCCCCGCCGACAACGACTGGCCCGTTATTCATCGGCTGCTGGCCGACACGCAACCGCACGTGCTGCTGGTGGCGTTTGGACATCCCCGTCAGGATCTGTGGATACACAGCCACCTCGGCGATCTACACAGCCGGGTGGCGATCGGCGTGGGGGGCGCCTTCGACTTCATGGCCGGCAAGGTGCCGCGGGCACCCGGGTGGATGCGGGACCGCGGACTGGAATGGCTCTACCGCCTTCTCAGGCAGCCGACCCGGTGGCGGCGCATGTTGAGCCTGCCTGTCTTCGTGCTCCTGGTTGCGAAGGAGCGGCTGGCCGCAAAGGCTGCGCCGCAATAATGGAATTGCTGTCAGACATCCCCCGGACGCGGTGGTACCGCACCGGCTGCGATCGCCAACTGGTGAAGGAAGTCACCCGAACGCGGGAATGCACCAGCTATCCTAAAGTGGATGACCAAGCTTGCCACCGCCGCGAACTGTGGGGGTATGTTGTCATTGAAGTGCCGGCGCGTCGGTGTCCGACAGCGTGGTCGGTGTGGCTTTGACACAGCACGAGATGTCGGTGACCAATTTCGATGATAAGCCAAAACGCCGCCTATCCGCCTCGGCCCGTTGTCGATCGGGCCGCCCTGCCTCCGGGACCGCCGGAGTTGCCCGTGGTGGGCCAGGCCTTCCAGTACCTGTTCAACCTGTTGCCCTTCCTGCACGATGCCGCCACGTACGGCGATCTGGTTACTTTATCGGTGAAACCGGTTCTGGTATATCTCGTCAACCATCCGAACCTTGTGCAGGAGGTTTTCGTCACCAACCATCAGCGCGTGGGCCGGGGCCGCACCACCGAGTCCCTCCAGTACCTGATGGGTCACGGGTTGGTCACATCCGACGGTCCGTTGCACCTGCGTCAGCGCCGTCTGATGCAGCCCCAGTTCCACCACCGGCGCATCGCCGGATATGCCGAGACAATGACCGAATTCTCCCAACGGCACATGGAGGCGTGGGAAGACAAGGCGCGGATTGACCTGTCAGGGGAAATGAGCAACCTGACCCTCCAGATCGTCGTCAAGACACTGTTCGGCCTGGAGCTGCCCGACACGGTGCGCCGCATCGGCGCGGCCTTCGAACTGGCGAACGACTACATCAAGACCCGGGACAACCAGCCTCCGGCCCTGCGCCGCCTGTTCCACCGGCTGCCCCTGCCCTTCACCCGGCGTTTCCGACGCGGCCTGGAGTACCTGGACCAAACGGTGTACGGTCTCATTGAGGAACGTCGGAAACACGGTCTGGAGAGTGAGGACCTGCTCTCGCTTCTGCTTAACGTGAGGGATGAAGAGGCGAGCCACCCGTCGGAGGCGGTGATGACCGACCGACAGGTGCGGGACGAGGCCATCACCCTGTTCGCCGCCGGCCACGAGACCACGGCGATGGCACTGACCTGGACCTGGTACCTGCTGGCCGCCCATCCCGAAGTCCAGGCACGGTTTCACACCGAACTGGACGACATCCTGGGCGGTCGTACCCCGACGCCGGAGGACTTGCCCCATCTGACTTTCACCGGACGGGTCCTCACCGAGTCGATGCGCCTGTACCCGCCGATCTGGTCCACCGGGCGCATGGCCTTCGAGCCCATCACGCTGAGCGACTACGAAATCCCGGCCGGCGCGTTCCTGATTGCCCCGCCACTGGTCATCCATCGGGATCCCCGCTGGTTCGACGACCCGCTGGCGTTTCACCCCGACCGCTGGACGGCGGAGTTCAAGGAGCAGCTACCCCGGTTCGCCTACTATCCCTTTGGCGGGGGGCCGCGCGTCTGCATTGGGGACGGGTTCGCGTGGATGGAGGCGATGCTGATACTGGCAACCTTGGGACAGAAATGGGCAATGCGCCACGACTCCGGCCACCGGATTGAGCTGCTGCCCCTGGTTTCCCTGCGGCCCAAGGGCGGCATGCCCATGTTCCTGGAACGACGCCGCTGAAACCAAGGCGGGCCTGCCTGTCTGAATTCTCCTGATTGTCAGGGAGCGGCTGGCCGGAAAACCCACGAAGCATCCGGGGACTGTCCCTGGCGCTTCCTTGCGGGACAAGATCGTCGGTTCAATGCCGTACGCATGGCTGCAACGGCCCGGGTGAGGATCAGGTCTTCAGACGGTCCTGTAGGGCCTGCTGCAGTTCCTCGGGGTTCGGGCCGTACCGGAGCCTGAGATCGAAAACGATGTTCGGATCCAAGCGCGCGCGAAGTTCGTCGTCGTCGAGCAGGGCCCGGAGCTCGTCCGCAAACTCCCTGCCGATCGCCGGCTGCAGGAGTTCGCACAGAAAGTCAATCTCCTTGGCGCGGGCACCTTCCCGCCAGCCCTCCAGCCAACCTTCCTTCCAACCTTCCAGCCACCACCCCTGTCGGCCGTCCTGCCGACCTTCTTCCTTCACCGCAACGTAGCGGCGCTGGTATGCCTCTGCCGCTTCCTGCAGACCTTCCCGTCGACCTTCCTCCTTCACCGCAACATAGCCGCGCTGGTATGCCTCTGCCGCCATGGTCAAGTCCTCCGATGTGGTGATCACGTCCCGGTCAATGTGCGAGACATCCGACACTCCGCGACTTGCCCGTTCCGCGCGCATCAAGTCCATCCGGCAGAGATGGCGGGGTAACCCCATTCGAAAAGACGGTGGGGTTTGGAACACCTTGGCCTCCAAGTCAGGCTTGGCCCAGACGGTCCCGTAGGGCCTGCCGCAGTCCCGCAGGGTTCGTGCCGTACCGGAGCCTGAGATCGAAAACGATGTTCGGGTCCAGGCGCGCGCGAAGTTCGTCGTCGTCGAGCAGGACCCGGAGCTCGTCCGCAAACTCCCTGCCGACCGCCGGCAGCAGGAGTTCGCACAGAAAGTCAACCTCCTTGTTGCGGGCACCTTTCTGCAAGCCCTCCTGCAAGCCCTCCTGCAAGCCCTCCTGCAGACCTTCCTGCCGCCCTTCCTCCTTCACCGCAACGTAGCCGCGCTGGTATGCCTCTGCCGCCATGGTCAAGTCCTCCGGCGTGGTAATCGTGTCCCAGTCCAATTGTATGGCATCGAATATCTGCCTGTCCCGGTCGCTCTGCCCGGACCATCCGCGCATCGTCAACTTCATGAACTCCACCAAGGCGCGCGCCGTACGCGGGTTCTTCAGGGCCCGGACACCCTCCGGGAACCCACTCGTCAGATAATCCCCGGGGTAACGGGCCCGCTCCGCCCGCACAATCAGGTCCAGTTCCCGCGGCAAGCCCCAATCGCTGAAATCATCATGGAGCACGTCCATGTAGATGTAGGGAAACAGGGGACCCGACACGGAGATGTGCCCACGCGTCAGCTCGGACAGACTCGGCGGGGTCCAAGGCGTTACCCCCGTGTAGACCAGGAACAGACATGGCAAGGGTGGCGGGCGACGACGACTGAACCGCTCCTTGCGGTCCAGCGAAACCAGTGTGACGCTGGCATAGGCCAACAGCCGCATCATGATCAGGTATTCCCGGCTGGACTGAATCTCACAGGCCAGCAGCATGCCGTCCCCCTGTTGGGTTTGGAAGCGCCAGCACTGGTCCTGTACTGTCTCAAGCAACTGGCCCCATACGTCCACGTCCCGCACTGTGGGCAGCACCTCTACTGAATCCAGGTCGGGCTCGCCCAGCTCCAACCGTGCGCAGGCAAACTCGACAAAAGCCTCCACAATGCCGTGGCTGTCGAACAACATCTTGTATCTGCGATCGGAACGTTGCATTGCACAGACCATCGTCAGCGTTTAAGAGCACAAACAATAGCACATATCTTTGAATTCAATGGTTTTTGGGCACGTTGTGCTGGACAGAGCCTGTCCAGCACCAAGATGATTGGCAGATACACCGGCAACTTCGACCCTTTTTCGGATGGCCTGACGATGTCGGCTTCCAAATGCGGTGCAGGGTCCTGCAAGTCGGGTACAACCGCGGTTGCACCCGGACCGCCGTTGTTTCAACCGGGTCCTGCGCCTATTCGTCCTTGAAGCCCTGGGCAAAGGCCGTCACGTCCGCCACCGGCTCCCCCAACGGTATCAATACGCCTTCAAAGGCAACCTCGCCGCCCGGCACCAAGGTCCGCTCATCGGGCAGCATGGCCCGCACGGCCGTGACCTGGCGTTGGGCATCGAAGGCGGTCACCACAACTTCGGGATCCGCTACGACCACTGACCCGAGGTTTACCACCAGACCGGAGACACGGACCGTGCCCGACGGCTGCGGTTCGAACCGCAAACTCCCAACCGACAGCTCGGTCGCGTAGCTGCCGATGTGGGCGGGTTTGATGGAGGCTACCGCCAGCGTCCATCCATGAGCCGTCTGCGACACGTCCCCCAGCCGGAACATGAACGGCGCAGCTTCGCCGGGGGGCGTAATGTGGCGCACGGCCAACGCGGTCCGACGCGCCATTTCCGTACCGTCGGGGGCCTGGAGGCGCGCGGCCACGCGGATCTGCTCGACCGGCACGGTGTCCAGGTTCGCCACCTCGCCCATGACCCAAGCGGTATCCAAGCCGTCCACCGCAACCGCCACGCGCCTCAGTTCATGCCGGGCACGCACGGGATTGGCGTCCTCTTCCAGAATTCCCGGGACGGGTATTTCCAACCGTTGACCTATCTGGAGGCCGCGCGGATCACCAATCTCGTTCAGTTCCTGGAGATCCTCGACGGTCACCCCGTACCGGGCCGCAATGCCGATGAGCGTGTCCCCGGCCTCGACCCGATGTTGTTGCGGCGTGGGCGTCGGGGTTGGGGTGCCGGGTGGCAACCGGACATCGATGTGGATGATTGGAGTCGGCGTGTAGGTGGGCACCGCCTCGTAGGGTGTTGGTGTCGCGGCAACGGCCGCCGGAGTTGCCGGATCCAAACCGTTGTCTCCGTCCGGCCGTTCCTGGGTACAACCGCCAATACAGACTGCCAGCAGGAGACACGCGGTCCACAGGTTGGCCGGGAACCGCATTCCACCGCGGTAGTCAGCGGACCTGTCTTTGGTATTCATAACGGAGCTTATGATAGAAACCCCGGTCCCGCAGACGACACTCTGGACCGCGCGGGACACAAGACGAGGTTGCCATGTCCCTGATCGCCGTTCTTTCCGACAGTCACGACAACATCTGGAACCTGGACAAGGCCCTGCAGGCCGTACGCAGGTCCGGTGCCACCCACCTCCTCCACTGCGGCGACTTCGTGGCTCCCTTCATCATGCAGCAACTGGCCGAGGGCTTCGACGGCCCCATCCACTGCGTCTACGGCAACAACGACGGCGATCCCCACTCGATCGTCAACATGGCCGGCCGCTGGGACCGGTTGACCGTACACGGCCAATGGGCCGAACTGGAGATCGACGGTGTGCGCATCGGCATGAACCACTACCCCGAACTCGCGCGGCCGATGGCCCTGTCGGGCCTGTACGACCTGGTTTGCTACGGCCACAACCACCTGCAAAACTGGGAACGGATTGGCGACTGCCAACTGGCCAACCCGGGTGAGATTATGGGACGACTCGGCGCGCCCAGTTGGGGTTTGTTCGACACGGAGAACCGAACCTGGTCCTTCCGGTCCCTGGACGAGTAGCCGACCATGTTTGAAATCCGGTTCCTGGGCACTGCCGCCTCGGTGCCCACCCAGCAGCGCAGCCTCAGCAGCGCCGCGGTCCTCTATCGGAACGAGCGGTTCCTGATCGACTGCGGCGAAGGCACACAGCGCCAAATCCTGCGCAGCGGCATGGGCTTCAAGCGGCTGGACAAGATCCTGCTTACCCATCGCCACCTGGACCACATCCTGGGTCTGGGCGGCCTGTCCAGCACGCTGGGACGATGGGGTTCGATGGAATCCATGCAGATCATGGGGCATCCGGCCACGCTCCAGCGGGTCCGGGAACTGATGAAGGTCGTATTCAATCCCCGCTGGGAGTCCAACCGCAAGATTTCATTGGTGCCAATCGAAGCCGGCCCAATCTTCGAAACCGCGGACATGACCGTGGAAGCCGTCGCGGTCGATCACCGCAACACGCCCACCTTCGGCTTTGTCTTCCAGGAACGGGCGCGCCGCCACTTCCTGGAGGAGAAGGCCAACGCCCTGGGTGTGCCCTTCGGCCCGGAACGGCGGGTGCTGGTCAACGAACAGCCGCTGACGCTGGCGGACGGCCGGACCATCCATCCCGACCAGGTGCTGGGCGAACCCATCGCCGGCACCCGGCTGGTCTTCATCAGCGACGTGGACCGCACCGGTCCCCTGCACGACATTGCCGACGGCGCGGATCTGCTCGCCATCGAGGGCACCTACCTGCACGCGGACCGGGAACTGGCCAAGGAAAACGGCCACATCACCGTGCGCGCGGCGGCCCGGCTGGCCGCCCGTGCCCGGGTGCGTCACCTCGTCATTCACCATGTGGGACCGCGCTACACCGTTCGCGAAATCCTGGCAGAGGCCCACCGGCACTTCTCCGAAACCATCGTGGTTTCGGACTTGGACCTGGTCCGCATCGGGCGCGGCGGACCGCTGGTCTGGGAGCGCTGGGCGGATGCCCGCAAGCGCCGGCGCGAAACGCGGCAGCAGGGGGACGGAGGAAAGTCCGGCACCGGTTGACAAGCTGCAACCCTCCCTCAGGAACCGATGGATACGGAAGCAAGGGTTTGAAGCACCCGCGTGAATCCGCAGGTGGTACTTGATCCATTCGACATGAGGCCAACACGGCAGGCCGTATGCGCCGGGTTGACTCATCAGGCTCGGCTCTCAAGTAGCCCCAAAACCTGTCTCAGGATGTTTCGGGGTAGTCTTCGGGGTAGTCTTCAAGGTAGTTTCTGGGTAGTTTCTGGGTAGTACCTTGGACCCACGACCCCGCGCGCTGCAACAACGGAAGCCTGAGTACAACGGACACCTCGCCCGCAAACCAACCTCCCGCTGCCAACCTCCTGGCCGGTGTCCGCTATCCACCGAATGCCACGTCCCCCGGCTTCGATCATCCCAGCTCGAAAGAAGGCGCAGGCACCTCTCGGGCTATGCGCCCGCGCAGAGAGTTCCTTGACAAGTTGGCCAGTACTCCGCTCTTGAGCCAAGCGAGCCACGTTCCAGTTTGGAACCCGGTCATCGTACATGCGGATCTGTTGTAGTGGGACTGACGTAGTCTCGGTGAATCACGGCATGGATCACCGCTTCCCTCATGGCTTCACGCAGTACAGGACGCGTCTCGACACGGTAGTAGACATCGTTGTGGGCTATCAGGCCCCGCTTGTACTTCGTGAACAACAAGTCGATCCGTCCGATCAACCCGCGTGAACAGGTCGTTCTCGATCACAGCCTGCAACAGCAATTCGAAGCCCCGAAGGCAATCAATCTTGGGTGAGGTCTCCATGTCGAACCGACAAGGTGCCTGATGACAGGGCAGGACCGAGCTGCGTTTCAGGAGGTCTGCCTTCCGCAACTCGGGTTTCACGCTCCCGACTTCATCGGACTCACTTCAGGTTTCCCGTGGCAACCGGTCACTCCCGGCACCACAGTACCGCAAGACAGCGGCCTTGGCCAGCCAAAATCTTGGGCTCGACGCCCAGCAAGGGAACTTCGTCCCAAGTACAGCCTGTCGCGTGCTTCCGGTGCGACAAGCATCCGGCATTGCCACTTTGAAAGTTGATTCGGCCGGACGACAAGGATTACTTCTCATCATCAATTTCTTGGAGACAGCCGACAATGATCTCGTTCATGGCCGGCAACTCGTGTGCAGCAAAGTCCGTAATCCACTTCTCCAATTTGGCGCGGGTGGTGCCGTCATCCCATCCAATACCAAAATCGGCTTCATCCAGAATATAGTCAGATTCGTGCAGGTGTGTCCAACCACTGGACAGCGAGTAGGCATTGGGTTTGAATAATTGAGGATTCTGCCGTACTGCTTCGAACAACCTTTGCCTCGAACGGGCATTGGTTTCGTTCTGTGGTGAAAGCGAGAGTTGGAGATAGGGGAGCTTACCATGGAAAGTAAATTCGAAGAAAAACAAAGCATTGGACGACGGAGCCCATCCGATTCCTGTCTGGTATGCATCATACCGATCCCAATCTTCCGTACGGAATCGAATGTGGTTTTTATCTTCCAAGTCCAGCAACCACTTCGGGTGCTGAGCAATTGCTTTAATTGCTTTCTTGAGCCAAGGCTTGATTTCAACCATCCAGTCGGGCTTGCTTGCAACAATTAGATCAATCGCTTCTCTGTGTTCCAAATAGACTTTCCGGGCCTGTTGCGAAATGCTGGATTCCGGCATAATATTCCTCCGGAGCGTGGTTGCATACTGGCGCAGGAATGCGCGTACGGACTCTTGCACTGAAATTTCCTGACTGTCCACCACCTGCTGGACGATGTCAAACACCAAGGAGTAGGTGAGGGGCTTCCAGTGTCTTCTCTCTTCCTCACGAACAGGAAGCGTGCCCCCCGGTGTCAGGAACACATGGAATTTGGCGAATGTTGGAAAAGAGACTTCCAATGCCTTGCGGTAACGAGTGAGTTGCTCACTGTGTTCGCTGGAAAACACTTTGTTTTCGATGGCGCACAGGATCTGCCGGGTTTGGTTGACGATCAGAATATCCAGGTACCCCCATCGACCGTCCACTATGTTTTCCCACTCACAGATCACTTTTGTCGTTGCCCAATCGCAGTAGTCGGCAGTCCGCATGCCGGCTTGAAGCAAAAAGTGTACGAGGCAACGGTCACCAAGGCCGTGACTTTGCATTGGATCCAGCAGCCAGGCCAGCACGCGGGAGTGGAATTCCTCACTGCCCCAGAGATCACGGCCCCTTCCAAACCTCGATTCGCCGATAAAGTCAAGTGCATCGAACTCGTGGCGCTGTTCCGCCATGAGTTCCCGGATTCTCTCCAGACCCGCATCCGCCGCGAACTTGTTGAGATCCGTCGCTTGCTTCTCTCGTTCCGCCGCCAGCTCTTTCGCCAGATGTGCCAACGGGAGGGCAGCGTTGTGAAGAGTTGCAGTCTGCGCAGCTTCGATATCCGCGATGAGACTTGTGACCTGTTCAAGGTCGGGGATTGCCCTTGACAGCAACAATGTCCGCGCTGCTTCGTTCGCTTCACGCATTGGTCATATGCTGTGCACTACAGGAGGACCGGGATAAGCCCGACCTTCAGGAACCAAAAGCCAAGTGAATTCAGCCTTCCCGCAGGACGGCGCCCGTCCGGTGTTCGACGGTGCGGGCAATGCGCCGCCGGAGACGCGCGACCTCCTTGTCGTTCAGGCTGTGGTCCACCGCCTGATAGGTCAACCGCCAAGCCAGCGACTTGGTTCCGGGCGGCAGGGGCTCGCCGGCATAGAGATCGAACAATTCGACGTTCGTCAGCAACTGGCCACCGGCCTGCCGGATGGCCTGCACCACGGCCTGGGACGTGATTCCCATGTCCATCTGAAACGCCATGTCCTCGATCACCGGCGGATAGGGACTGATGGCCTGCATCTGCTTGACCTGCCACGAGGGTGCCGCCAGCGGCGGCAGCTCCACGTTGCCCACAACCACGCGCCGTCCGTCCAGCTCCCAGGCGGAACGCACAAGGGGATGCAGTTCCCCGACCAGACCGATGGGTTCGCCATCCAGTTCGATGCGGGCGCAATAGGGTCCGTAGCGATGATCCTGGGCCGCCGCCCACGTGATGCGGTGGTCCAGGTTGAGCCGGTTGAACAGTAGCTCCAGGATGCCTTTCAGGTCGTAGAAGTCCCAGGTATCCTCCCCGGCGGGCTGCCGGAAATCCCCGACCTCGCGCGTGCCGGTCAGGACGAACTGCAGCTTGCGCAGTTCCGCGGGGAAGGGCACCGTGCCCAACTCGGGCCGGAACTCGAGACCGATCTCGAAAGCTGCCAGACGATCCTCGTAGCGCAGGTTGTGGACCAGGTGCTCCAGCGCGCTCACCAGCAGATCCCGGCGCATGACGCTGCGCTGCGGGGACAGGGGATTGGCCAGCCGGACGAATTCTGGTTCCCGATCCCCCGTGGCATGCCGGGACAGGCGCAGGTGGTGCTCCGGACTGGAATAGGAATAGCCCACGATTTCCTGCAGGCCGATGCCGCTCAGCAGATCGCGGATGCGCTCCTCGGAGTCCAGCAGATGATTGGGCTCGTGACCGGGAATCTGCTCCTGCATCCAGGTCAGGCCCACATCCTCGTAGCCCACGATGCGCGCCACTTCCTCGGTCAGGTCGGCCGGGATGCGCAGGTCCAGCCGGAACCAGGGCGGGGTGCAGACGAGCACCGGCTCGTCCGCCTTCCGGAAGAGACCGAAGCGGCCTTCCCCGTCGATGTCGTCCGGAATGTCGTCATGGACCGCGGCCTCAATGTCCAGGCGGCGCAGGGCTTCCCGAATCGTGTCGAGATCCAACTGCATCCCCAACTGTCGGTTGACCTCGCCGGCGGTCAGGCAGATTCTGGGCTCCTCCTGTCGGCGCACATACAGGTCCGCCGCGGGACCCGCCATGCGACCGCCGGTGAGTTCGCAGATGAGCCTGGTGGCCCGGCCGGCGGCGGCTTCCGCCATGCGGGCGGGCACACCGCGCGTGAATCGATGGCTGGCCTCGCTGTGCAGGCGCAGGGCCTGGGAGGTCCGCCGGTTGTTGATGCCGTCGAAGGTCGCGGACTCCAGCAGGATGGTGCGGGTGTCGGCGGACACCTCCGTCTCGGCGCCGCCCATGACACCGGCGATCGCGATGGGGCCGGCGCGGTCGGTAATCAGGAGCATGGACTCGGTCAACTCGCGCTGTTGGCCGTCCAGGGTCCGCATTTGTTCCCCGGGACGGGCTGTGCGCACTGTGACGCAGGGCAACTCCTCCGCGCTGTCCCGATTGCGTTCCCTCAGGAGATCGAGATCGAAGGCATGCAGGGGTTGCCCCCATTCCAGCATCACGTAGTTGGTGATGTCCACGATGTTGTTGATGGCGCGCACGCCGGCCTGGGCCAGCCGCTGCTGCATCCAGGCAGGAGAGGGACCCACCTGCACACCGTCGATGGCCACGGCCACGTAACGGGCGCACAGCTCCGGATCCTCGATGGCCAGTTCCACCTGGGGATCCGAGACGTCCGGGTCGGGCAGCGAGCAGTCGGGCAGGGCCTTGAGGCGGCCGCCGGTCAGGGCCGCCACTTCCCGGGCCACGCCGATCATGCTCAGGCCGCGGGCCATGTCCGGGGTCAGGTCCAGTTCCACCGTATCGTCGCGCAGGTACTCCGTCAGGGGCGTCCCCACCGGCGCGTCCTCCGGCAGCAGAAGGATGCCCTCGTGCTCTTCGCTGAGACCCAGTTCCAGTTCGGAGCACACCATCCCCGCGGAACGCACCCCGCGGATCTTCGACGCCTTGAGTTTCCGGCGCGGACGGGGACGCTCTTCCGAGTAGGCATCGACCAGGGTGGCGCCGGCGCGGGCGAATGCCACCTTCAGCACCGGCAGCTCCCCGGTCCCTCGGAATCGGAACAGGTTGGGCGCGCCCGTGACCACCCGCTCCGGATCGCCACGCCCGTCGTCCACGTCCACCAGGACCAGCCGGTCCGCATCCGGATGGGGATGGACCCCGACCACCCGGCCCACGCGCAACGCCTCGGGATCCCACCAGTCGCCGGTAGTTTCAACTCCGGTCACTTCCAACCCGGAGTTGGTCAGGGCTTCATCCAACTCGGCGGTGGGCAGATCCCAGTCGACGTACTCGCGCAGCCAGGAAAGGGGAACCAGCATGGTGCAGTTGTCTCGCAAAAAGGCAGGCAGGCCTGCCCGGTCGGCGCACTCAGGCTGCGGCCGCCTGCAGACGCATGGAGGACTGTTGGGTCAATTGCTCGTAGACAATGTCGTGGCCGATGGCCCGCCAGATGCCCCAGGCCGTCCGGTCACCCTGCAGGCTGCGCAGATGGCTTGCGATGGCGGGCAGGCCATCCAGCGCAATCTCGCCAATCTGGCCAATCTCGGTCAAATCGCGAGGGGAAGGCACATCCTCGTCCTTGATGACCAGATGAAACATGTAGGAGGCAAAGCGATAGCACTGCACCGGGTCGGGATGGTGAAATGCGTAGGTGCATACCGCCAGGAAACGTTCCACCCGGCAGGCCAGGCCCGTTTCCTCGGCCACTTCCCGAAACAGGGCGTCCACGACGGACTCATCCGGGTTGATGCCACCGGTAAACAGACGGTACACGCCCTGTGGATACCGTGGCTTGGAGTGAATCAGAACCCGTCCGCTGGGGCGCGTGACGGCGAACAGGACCTCCGCGCGCCGGTCTCCCCGACGGCGCGCACGCATATCGAGCAGATAATCGTCCAAGTCGATGGAGAAGTGCCGCCGGACCGGCCGGCCGTAGAGGGTGGCCAAGCCTTCAACCTCCCCCTCGGAAACCATGGGCCTGGTATTCGGAGGGTCCCCCGATTCCCTGCTGACCATTGAAGTCCATTCCCGTGCTTGTGAACAGCCGCCTGCTGAATGTGGCGGCTCGTTCCGGCTGAGTTTAGGGCAGGCCCCTAGGGGAAACAAAAAATCGTGTCCGGACGATACCGTCCCACTTTCGTTGATGCAGGTGTGGACACGCACACGACAAGGACTCTCCACAACGGTCTTGTATCAACGACCAAACAGGGTCCCCGTCGTGGCCGTTATCCCAGTCCCTGACCATGCCGCACATGTCAACTCGCCCTGACCAATGCCTCCGGCACCTGCGCCCGTTGCGGTACCGGCCGCCGGTGGATGCAACGGCACCGCGTCCCTGCCGCCCCCAGCTGTACTGGCACTGTGTCCGCCATCGGGCCATGGCCCGGGGTTGAACCTGTTGGGCTGTTGGGGGTGCCGTCACTGGAACAGGTCCAGGCATTACCTCGTCCAATGCTGTTATCGGCCTGGCTGCGACCAGGCTCGGAGTGCGCCGCTGCTCAATCGCCGGTTCTTTCCACCACCTTCAAAGGGTACTCTCTGCTCCCGGGGGCATGGGCGGCCAACGACACCGTCGTCGAGCCCGCCTTGCACCCTACCAAGTAGAATCTGCCTCCTCCGCCTGGTTGATCGACGACAGTTTCGTGATACCCGTGTGTGGAGGTGTTGTGGCACGCCCTGCTTGGATCAGGCCTTCCGTCGCTGTCGGTATAGGCAACAAATGCCACCTTGCCCGTCCCGCCAACGTTGACGCCGACCGTGGCTCCGACATCGAAACCCGCCGGGATGTTTTCACGTATCAGGGTGACCAATCGCACATCGTCCTTCGCAAGCGTGGTCGGTATGTTTTGCAGCCAAACCCTGGGGCCTGTGGACGTCGATTGTCTGCTACGGGATCGATCCCGTGATGTTGACCTTGTCTCGGTGACCGTTCCCGAAGTCGACGGACCACCGGAGGAAGAACCACCGGAGGAAGAACCGCCGGAGGAAGGACCGCCGGAACTCGGTCCGGACGGCGGAGGCGCGCCGGAACCCTCGGGCACATCGGTTGAGGGCTTGCTCGGGCCGGATGGCAGACTGCCGCCGGATGCTGCCCGCCCGGCGGCGCGCGGTGCGCTTACCCGTTTGGCGATCACAAGCACTTCGGACCAGCCGGAAGGCAAACTGTGTTCCTTCGTGGCGCGTACCTGAACGGCGTAGGCGGCATAATCGGGCAACTGCTCCAACCTGGCCCCCGAGCCGTCGAAGGACACCTCAACTCCGGCCGCCGGCAGGATTACCCATTGGGAACCGGACGCCCCGCCCAGCAGGAACCGAACTTCGTAGGCATCCACGATGGGCACATCCAGCCAGTCCAGCGCGATCGAACCGTCATCCAGCAAGCGACCGGTCAACTCCCCCGGAACCTGCAGTATGGGGCCTACCGCCACCGCGCTGGACCATGGGGATTTACCCAGGTCGTTGAGGGCGCGGATGGAGAAATTGAGCAGCCTGTCGGAATGGTTCGTCCCCAAATCCACCAAGGCTTGCGCTCCCGCAAGGGACACGGCAATGTCGTCCGTGGGGAGCAGCACCCACTCTTGGAAGACAGTCTGAAAGTCGTACCAAATAATTATCTCGTACCCACTGGCGGCGGGCATATCCTGCCACGTCAAGACAACCTGACCCGGTGCCTGATACCAGCCGGACAGATTCTGCGGCGCCTGCAAAAAGGCAGGCGCCTGCACCACGTCCGACCAGCCGGAAACCCCTGCCGCGTTGACCGCTCGAACCGCAAAGTCGTGCAGCTGTCCCGGCAGATCCGGCAACCGAATCACCACCGCACCGGTCCCGCCGGACGGGTCGAACGACACGCGGATGCCTTCATCGGGCAGGATGATCCAAGCCGCGCCGGCTTCGGACGTGCGCCAATAGGCAACCTGATAGGAATCGGCGGAGTTGACCCCCTGCCACTCCAGCGTAACCGAGCCGCGCTCGCGCTTGACCACCTTAAGCCCCAATCCACCGAAGGGATGAGGGTGGCGTCGTGATTCAGGGACGGGAAAGTGCTCCCGGCTTCGGGGATAATGGTTTTCATGCAAGAAAACAACCCTGAAACAAGGAGCACCCAACGGATGCTACCACTGGAGCCCCCCGACCGCATCCAGGTCGCCTTCGACGACCACCGCCTGGTGTCCAACGCCGGCCTGTTGTTGCCGCTGACCCTGGCCCATCATCTGGGTCTGGGTCAACTGGTGGACCGCCATGTGGACCTGGGGGATGCGCCGGGTCGGGCGCATGCCGGAGACAAGCTGCTGACGCTGGTGGCATCGGCGCTGGCGGGTGGCGACTGCATTGACGATGCCGACGCCCTGCGCGCGGGCGGGACCGCGCGGGTGATGGGCTGCACGGTCAAGGCGCCGTCCACCCTGGGGACCTTCCTGCGCAGTTTCCGTTGGGGCCACGTGCGCCAGTTGGACCGGGTCAGCCGCGAGCTGCTGGCCCGAGCCTGGGGGGCGGGGGCCGGTCCCGGCGACGGGCCGTTGACCATCGACCTGGACTCCACCGTCTGCGAGACCTATGGGCTGCTCAAGGAGGGAGCCCGCCACCACAACTATGCTGGCCAGCGGGGCTATCACCCCTTGTTGGCGGTGGCCGCCGGCAGCGGCGACGTGCTGATGGCCCGCCTGCGCCAGGGCCGGGCCCACACGGCGCGCGGCGCGGCCCACTTCCTGCGGGAAACCATCAGCCGGGTGCGCCAGGCCGGTGCCACGGGCCCACTCACCGTGCGGGCCGACAGTGGCTTTTACACCCACGGCATCGTTGCCCTCTGCCACGACCAAAAGGTCCGCTTCTCCATCACCGTTCGCCAGCACCCAGCCTTGCGCCAGCGCATCGAGGCCCTTCCCGAGGAGGACTGGACCCCCATCCCCTACTGGATGGAAGGGGCCGCGGACGTGGCCGAGACCACCTACACGCCCTTTGCCGACAAGGCCGACGCGGTACCCGTGCGCCTGATCGTGCGGCGGGTGAAGCCCACGCCCGGCTCCCAGCTGGCCCTGTTCACCGACTACCGCCATCACGCCTTCATCACCGACCGCGAGGGCGACACCCTGGCACTCGAGGCCGACCATCGCCGCCACGCCGAGGTGGAGAATGCCATCCGCGACCTGAAGTATGGCGTGGGCCTCAACCACCTGCCCTCGGGACGCTTCGCCGCCAACGGCGCCTGGCTGGCGGTCCAGGTCCTGGCCCACAACCTGGCCCGCTGGACCGGGCGCCTCGGGCTGGGCCAGCCGCGGACGACCACCAAGACCCTCCGGCGCCGCTTCTTCGCCCTGGCCGGACGCATCACCCGCAAGGCCCGCCGTCTCACCTTGCATCTCCCCCAGGCCTGGCCTTGGCAAAACCCGTTCCGCGCCGCCCTGGCACGCTTGCGCGCCCTGCCCCTACCTCCCTGATCGCTCCCCCGTTGAGCCCCCTCCATCGCCGGGCGCAGCTGCGCCCGGCCGGTCCCGGCGCGTCTCCGGCGGCCATCCGCACGCGGTTCTCGGCTGTGGCCGGTGCCGCAACACGGCAAAAACCCCCTCCCGGAGCCGACACACCCGACACCCGGCCCCATCCGTCGGCCTCAACACCTGCCGGCACAGCCTCCCCACCTGCAAACCTCCGATCTCCAGCCCCACCGCATCCCCTTCGGTGGATCCGGGTTAAGGTTGTCGGGGATTGCCGGCACCGCCCTGACCGGCAATGGGTTGGCGTAGACAGGTTCGGACCAGTTCGACCGGTAACCGCCGGCGACCCGAGTGCGCACGGAGAAGGCATATTCGGAGCCGCCAGGCAGGGAACGAATTACAGCGTTGGACCCCTCCATCGTGACATTGACATCGTCATGAAGAAGGACATTCCATTCGGAGTCCCGGTACCGCAACTCATACCCGGTGGCGCGGGGCACATCATCCCAGTCCAAGGACACCGTGCCCGGTTCGAGCACCTTGGCGATCGGTCTGCCGGGTGCCAGTGCTGCACTCGCTGACCGATGGAGGCCAAGAACTCCAACCGACAGAATCGCACTGACAAGCGTGACCAAGCCGCATATTCGTAAAATGTCCATCTAGGATGGGTTTTGCTACTGCCTTGAAGTAGGAGTACGGCGAACGAGTAGCTGACAAGGGCAGTGAATGGACCGCGGACAACTCAAAACCCCATTCCATATAAGACGCAGGCAGTCGCAAACTGTTACGTCAATCGGGAAGTTTGCTGTTCAGTTGTAACTATTTGGATGCCCCTTCCGGGATGGGGTAATCCGGTGCCTTGGAGCCGGGGGACGGCGTTGAGCCGCTGGGGCCTGCGGCGTGTGTTGTAGGGCTTCCAGGAGATTGTGGCCCTGCTTGCGCGCGGTGTCGATCAGCCCTCTTGTGAGGGCGAAGCGCAGAGCCCATTCCGCACCCTTGTTGGAGACGGGCCCAGCCAGATCCGGGACCGGCAGTACGGACGCCAACACCTAGGGACCGGCCGCACGGTGACGGCCGTCGGCCTCGCCTTCCGCCGAGACCTGCAGACGGGGCCATGCCTGCAAGTCGCACAGGCCGACCTGGCCCAACTGCTCGCGGACCGCGACGCGGAGTCGGACGGCGCATACCGGCACTTGGGACAGGGCTGAACCCCACCACCGCGCTTGGCACCATGGAGGCGGTCCCCAGCCCCGGTCGTGGGAGCCGCGCACGCTCTGACCGTCGGCCAGGCCAAGGCATCCGGCACCCAAGCCCGACAGTCCTCCTTGAACCGAGCCGCGTCCGGCCGCGTGCAAACCCGCCCCCGCGTGTCGGGCGAGGGGATCTCATACGGCAGTCCGGGAAGGCGCGCAGCCAACGGAACCCCGCCGTCCTCGCTTCCGTCAACCAGCTGAAGGGCTGGTTCGGGTGCTTCAAACCCAGGACTTACCTGACGCGGGGGCTGAAGACCGAGGCGGGACCCTCAACTTCGTGCACCTGACGGCCCGCGCCATGGCCTGAGGTCCACGAACGGAACCGGCCCACATACGGACGATGCCGATGACAGCCCGGAACCAATATCAACAAGATTGCAACAGTGCCGTTCGGACAGACAGGGTATGTGTGTCGCGAATCCTGAACCCGGCACGTCCCCGGACACAGACAATACCGCGCGCAAGGTGTCCCGGCCCACTCCAAAATCCGCAGGGATCCTTGTTTCGGCAAAGTGGCTACCAGTCGTCGAACGGATAACCCTCAAACCACCACCAGCCGCCCGGCTCCGACAGAAGGATCATCAAGGCAACCATTACTGCCAGCATTGCCCAGACCAGGATGTTGAGCAGGTGTTGACGCATCCAGGCCCGTTGCTTCTCCGTACCGAAACTCCGGCCCAGCCATCGACGCAACAGGACGGCACCGAAAATCAGCCCCACAACAACCGCCTCGGCGGCCAGGCGCAGCAGGGCATGGCTGTCCTCGTCAATGGGGGTGTCCAGCTGGCGGAACCAGACGATCAGGCCAGCCTGCATGCAGTAGGCGAACATGCTGTCCTGGCCGAAGGGCATAAACAGCCAGCCGCCCAGCCGATGCAGCAGGGGCCACAGACGCGTGGTCAGGAGCCACAGGATACGGAGATACACAAACACGATCAGCAGGCTGTGGGGAGGCATCAGGAACTCCCGCACCACGAAGCTTCCCAGAAATTCCTGCACGGCCTCGTTACCCCCGTAATCCAGGACGAAGCCCATGAACAGCACTGCCCCGACAGCCACCACGACGGCATCCACAACCCGGCCGGCGCGATGGGACTGCCACCAGGTTCCCACCGCCTGGCGGTGGTAGCCCAGCACCACGGCTCCGAAGAACAGCGGGCTGTTTGCCGCCAGATGCCTGAAGGACGACACCTCGAGGCCCATGGCATCGGGATTCAACTGGGTCAGGGCATACACGCACAGGACCGTGCCCAACACCAGCCGCGTTCTCTGCCGGTCGAGACCCCAAAGGACGAGCGGCGCCAGGGCGACATAGATCACATAGGCGATCAGGATGTCCATGTCGAACGCGCCTTCCTTGAGGGTGACGATGTGAATCATCCATCCCGTCAGTTCGCCTCGGGGGTATTCGCGGAACATCTCCAGGCTGAGGAGGGCCGTCAGCAGGAAGCTGAACAGCACCACGTAGCGGTAGATGAGCCAGGCGCGCGTAAGGCGGCTGGCCACTTGTTGTCCCAGAGGCCGGCCGACGGCAATGAGACCGATGGTGAAGCCGGAGATGAAGAAGAACACCTCGGCGGCGTTGATCAGAAAGCGCGAGCCGCCCGTCACGAAGATGAGAGGAGAAGCCAGACCCAAGTGGGTCAGGGTCATCACAAAGATGGAGTATCCCCTCAGGTAGTCCAGCCGCAGATCCCGCTTGCCCGCGATGTACCCCCGCCCCGGACCGAAAAAAGGCTTGAGCACGCCGGCGCGCAATCGGTTCACGGGCGGGTCTCCCGGCCTCTGCCGCCGCCCCACATGTCGAAGCCCGAGCCCGCCGTCCGCAGGACAACCCTATTCCGATCGCCGGCGCGGCCGCTCCGGTTGCCCATGTTGTTGACGCGGTGCAGCATGTGCAGCCCACACGACACCCACGACGACATTGCCGTCACGCGCGGGCTGCAATTCAAGGACCGGAACACTCGATGGTGTTCGGCCTCTGCCGAGAATTTCCGATGCTGGTCCGCGGTGTCGGTTCCAAACCGTAGCGGTACACCGCGGTTTCCGTCAGGATGAGGTGCGCCACTCCGTGGGCCGCTCGGTGATGTCCACCACGTTGCCGTCGGGATCAAGAACCTTGAAGGAGCCGATGGGAACGGTGTCGCGGTCGTAGTCAAGCCTCTGCTTTACATCTTCCTTGACAATGTGGGCCCCGATGTCCGTCAGCCGCTTGAAGATCGGCTCCAGGCTTTCCACGTACACACCGAAGTGGATGTGCTCGTCACCCTCCTCGTGCGGGGGTGCGGGCTGGGTCTCGAACGGCAGCAGGGTCAGGTTCACGTGACCGTCGCTGAGATCCATCGAGATGCCTTCCGGCCGATAGTCCACCCAGGCAAAGCCCAACCCCTTTTCGTAGAAGGTGCGGGCCTTGTCCAAGTCGCGGCAGCGGACTGCCAGGTGCCTGAGTTCCAACATACTTGGTCTCCGTGGGTGACGGGCGGGTCGGAACCCGCCTGGGATCAATAATCCTCTTCATCCTCGCCCAGCAACACGCCGACGCGCGTGTCGGGGTCCCGCTCGTCCAACAGGATGCCACCCCCTTCCGCACCGCCCGGGTCCGGGGCCGGGGTCCTTTCGGAGGCATTGAACCTGTGCTGGCGCAACAAGTCCCGTTCCGCCCAGGTCAGGCCGTAGCGGTTGCGGGGATGCAGCAGGGTCTTGACCAGTACGCGGCCCACCAAGCGTTCCAGTTCCCCCGCGGTCCGGAAGGTGTCCCAATGCACCAGCGAACCGTGGACGAAGGACCGGCCGGCCGGTGTCAAGGCGATCTCCTTGCGCAAGGGCACGATTTCGCGTTCCAGGTCCAGGGCCAGGTACCACTCCTGCCCGGCCGGTGCCGTGATGTCCTGCCCCATCAGGAAGAACACCCGATCGCAGTTGGCGATGTTCTCGAAGATGTTGTCGTAGATGTCGCCACCGGCCGGCGTGCGCCGGATTTCAACCTTGTTGTGGGCCGGCAGGGATGCCAACGTCGTCGCGATGATCCCCCGTTCGGCGTCCAAGTCGTTGGTGGCGCTTACAAACAGGCGCAAGGTTTCCGGCATGTGCGCAGAGACAAGTCGGGAGGGAAGCAGGAAAGCGGGTCCGGTGCACGGCAGCGGAGCTGCTGACGACGACGGCGGATTTTAACACAGGGATCAGCCGGTGATTTCCGGACACGCACTCCGGGAACACTGTTTCAGTCTCATTGATACGGCTGCGGCCTGGGCGCCTCCTCGCGTCCAGGCCCCTGGCACAGGCGATGGCGGGTGCCGCCGCACGCCATCGAGGGTACCTGCCGGCATCCGGAATCCCCGGGGCCACCGTGCCTGCGGCTGGCACCGCCCCGACCCTCCATCACCGTCTCCCATGGGGCGGTCGGGACTGGACCTGCCGCGTCAGGCTCGGCAGGAGCGCACGGCCCGTCTGGGCCGTGCGACTTCAAATCCATGGGCCGGAGATGCCCTACCACCGAGAACCCCCTCGTCCGAGGGGGTTCTCAAGTTGGTTTGTATCCAGGTCCCCCAGGGTGGGTGACCGACGACCACGAGGAGACGCACTACTTTCCACCCGTCATCGCCAGCCACCTAACCTGGAGGCCGGGGGAGGGGGCAGCGGTTTTCCGGACTAGCCCCCTCGGCACACACCGCTACTTGAGCACGGTGAACTCGGTGACAATCAACGTGCCCTCTGTGATGGCAGTAGTGTTCAAGTAGTCTGTGAGCCCCGCGGTTCCAGTACCCAGCGTGACCGTCTTGTCAATTGGGCGCAGGTTGAGCGTCGCCACCGGGCTGATGGCCTCGTCATCCTCGTTGATCGCCCAGGCCGTGATCTTGTAGGTCACGTCACTGCTCAAGGTGTCGATTGGGAAATCGCGATGCTCGTCCGGCGGATTGGCGTACACCTCACCTCTCACCAACAAAACACCAACACCCGTCCCCGGAGTTCGTGGTCTCGCGGATACGCCGACCTTGACAATCGAAAGTGACGCTGGGGTCACCACCCTGCTGCCAGCAGCATTTCGCGTTACACCGTCGAGGTGCATCCCCACGGTGATTTTGGAACCGTCGACGATCCTGACATTTTGCAGAGCCGGAGTCGTTGTCATTGTGTCAAAGTCATAAGGGGGAACACGGGTGGTCACCTCGGGCACGTTCGGCAAGTCGGTAATAAACAGCTTCCTATCCGCCGTCTTTTGGGCCGGGGGAGTGGTGCCTGCAACTGTGTAGCCGGTGGCTGCGGTCCCGTAGTTGTACGAAACCGTTTTCACGTCGTCGCCTTCATTCACCACATCGCCATCCGAGTCTGCAATGCGAATGATGTAGGCATCAAAGTCAACATCATCACGCTGGCTATCGGATTCGTCGGCGGGGTGGGCCAGACCGATTCGCAATCTTGGGGTCGAAGGATTGTGCGCGTAGGCCGCGGGGTTGGTGGTCCCCGGCCTGTAGTTCGCGAAGTTCTCGTTGTAGCCGATGTAGTACATCGCGCCATTGGCAAGCTTTTCAGAATCGTACTGGAAATCAGGTGCTTGATGCACCTGATCCAAGGCACCATCACCCGCAGACAGACCCTTCGCACGAACATCGGGAGATGCGGCAGGTGTGGTACCACCAATCCGGATTCGATACCAACTGCCACTGAAGGCCGGTGCGGTCAGGCTCTGGTTGATGCTCCGCTCCAGGATGTCGCTGATCAGGTAGTCGCCCTCCGCGGTGTCGACCACGATCGCCATCTGGACCGTCACCTCGGTCCCGGTCTTGATGCCCTCGAAGGTGGTCTTGGTCGACCCCAGCGACAGGGTCTTGGCCACCGGGTCGCCGTCCTTGTCGTCCAGGATCACCACGAGGGACGTGCTGTAGGCGTTGGGCCCCAGCCCCCAGGTGGCGGGGTCGGTGGCCGACCACGAGACGTTGACGTGATCCTCATCATCGGAGTCGCGGTTTACGGACAAGTCTGCAATCTGGCCTTCCCGCAAACGGGTCTTGTGGGGGCAGTCCTTGTAGGCGTCGTCGAACAGGTCGCCGGCCGCGTGGGCGCCGCGGTCCAACCCGGTCAGGGCGAGGAGGGCGACCAGGCCCAGCAGGCCGATGCGCACGGTGGAGCTAATCATCACAAGGACCTCCTTGTGTCAATGACGAATGGGACGTGGCGGGGCATCTCGGACCGGTGGGTCCGGGACGCGTGCCGCCGCCCGCGTGCCGACAGGCCGGCCGCGGGGAGCGGAAAGGTAGGGGTGGTCATCCGCCCCCTTGGAGCAAGGGGGTGTTGGAGGGAGGGAGGGCGTGTGCCGCCGGTGAGTCGGCAGCGGGTGTGGTGTGGGGTGCCCCGCGACCCGGGCTTGGGAGCCGGGTCCGGATGCGGGTCAACGGGCCGCGCTACGGCAGGCCCGGGTGGAGGAACGGGGGTGCGGGCTTCAGGCGGCGTGCGCCCGTCTGCCCCCCCCCATAATTACATAAATGCAAGATGCCACTGCGGCAGTCCGCGGAACAGTGTGGGAAAGCAGCAGTGCCATCTTGAAACGGGTGGCAGCAACGATGGGCATTGGCATCTGCGTACCGGAGTATACCGTATTGTGATATACGTGCCAGCTCCGATGTCGAATGTGACGATATTTCGTTATTTCATCGGAACGGGCGCGCCCGGCCTGCTTCTGGTGCCCGACCCGCGGGACCGAGGTCGGTGTTGGCCTCGGAACTTGCCAACGCGCCCGGCTTCTGTGACGGTTCCGGGCGCGTTGGCGTTCGGGATGGGCCAGAGGGTTGGGACGGAAGGCCACGACAAGGCCCCTTGGGCGGTGTCACCAATACCGTTGCAGGAAGCCCTCGCCATGGGCGCATCCGGGACGGCATCAACGAGATTGAAACAGTGCCCACCTTAGGGGTGGCAGTACGGAAGACAGTCGGTGCAGCGGCACGCAAAGCAGTCCAAGTGCCATGATGCGGATCGTGTACGGTGCCCCAAGTCTCGGTTGGATCCCATCGGATGACATGGCTTGGTAGTGAGCCGAACGCGGTGCAGAAGCCGGCCAAACCGGTGGCGGAGCCGGGAGTGGAGACGGTACCGGGGGACGATGATGCCGCCTGCGGAGCGTGCGTCCGGGGCACAGTGTGCGGGTCCAGCCGCAGCACCGACGCATCCGACAAGGCCAGAACCTCCAGGCACTAGCGGGCAGCAGTCCTGCGCGGCACCGCGACGGGTATGCCTCCGGGTCCAGAGCAGACAACATGCCAGGCACCTATCCTTCCGGCCTTGGTTTCCCGCCTGTCGAATCGGAAGAGAGCGCGCGCAGGCACCGTATGTCACCGCCATCTCCAAGGGGGCTCACGCTGGCCCCCGGGATGCGTTCCGGGGCGGCGAGTTGCACGCCATGCCTGGGTGCAACAAGGCGGCAGGCGGGACCCACAAGCCGTTTGCATCGCGGACGAACAGGTCCGGTGTCCCGGTGCCGGATTTGCTGAACTCGACGCAACACACGCGGGTCGTGGACAACGGATCCAGCCCGTGGCGCGGCAGTTGAACCAGAAATCCTTCAAACACTCGCGACAGGGGAATTGGTTGGGTGACTCAAGGGCTGGGCACGGGTTGGGAAGAGACGCCGCGAGACTGGCGGAAGGGCGGGTGTCGGTCCCGCTGTCGGCACCCGACCTTGGCACCACTGTGCAAATGCCCTGCCAATCCCGCCGCCCGCACTTGGTGCCCCATGCCCTCCGGGATCAACCAGGAACTGGCCTACTGATCTTGGGGCGACCCGCGTCACCCCACCCAACCAATTTATTGGCTGGGGGTACCTGACACGGCCGGGCCGAATATGCTACAGCCGGCCAAATTGCAGGCGCCCAGGGACACTTCGTAACTCACACCATTGGTCAGGTCAGTGAGAACGGTGGAGGTGTCGGTGATGCAGGTGGCGGGCTCGCCTGGGTTGCATCTCGAACCCCGAGTGAAGTCCCCATCGTCGTCGGTGTACGCGATTTGGTATCCCACAATCTCGGACCCACCGTTATCAGTCGGTGCTTGCCAGGACACCGTTAACTGCTGGTTGCCCGGCGTCAGGGTGACACTTTCGGGAGCATCCGGGACACCGAAAGTACTGGATACGACTGTCGCGATGATGTTCGACCACTGACCGGGGAAACCCTTGATGATGGCGCGGACCCGCACCCAGTACTTGGTGCCGGCCTCCAACGGAGAAATCTTGGTCTTGAGGCTGGTGTCCGGGTGCGCCCACGAGATCCACGGGTCGTCGAGGCTGAGATCAGAGGAGTATTGCACTTGGTAGCCAGTGATGCACGTACTGAGGGTGATGGTGCATGGAGGATCCCAATGCACCCGTAATGCTTGATTGAGTGCTTCAACCTTTCGCAAGCTTGGCGGTGGTCCAAGTGTAGGGGTGGGTGTTGGGGTTGGCGTGAACGTGGGCGTCGGCGTCGGCGTCGGTGTGAAGGTGGGCGTTGGGGTCGGCGTGAACGTCGGGGTCGGCGTGGGCGTGAATGTGGGCGTTGGGGTCGGCGTGAACGTGGGCGTTGGGGTCGGGGTCGGCGTGGGGGTCGGTGGATCCCCCGGACGAGGCGGTCTGGGCGTGAACGTCGGCGTCGGCGTGAACGTGGGTGTGGGTGTGAACGTTGAGGTCGGCGTGGGTGTCGACGTGGGAGGAAGACCCGGCTGTGGGGGTACCAAGAATGTTGGGGGCCGCGGCGTGGGCGTGGGCGTCGGTGTGGGGAGAAGCCCCGGCTGTGGGGGTACCAAGAATGTCGGGGGCAGCGGCGTGGGTGTGGGGGTCGGGGTCGAAGTCGGGGTCGGGGTGCGGGTTGGCGTCGGGGTGGGTGTATGGGTCGGCCCAAAAAACAGAGGGGTCGGCGTTGGTGTATGGGTCGGCCCGAACGGTAGTGGCGTGGGCAAGTACCTGGGCGTAAACCCGGGCCCGAACGGAAGAGGTGCCGGCGTGGGCGTCGGTGTGGGCGTGCGGGTCGGCCCGAACGGCAGTGGCGTGGGCAAGTATCTGGGCGTGAACCCGGGCCCGTATGCGATGGGCAAGGGTGTCGACGTGGGCGTGGGAGAGGCTGTGGGCGTGGGGGAGAGTGTCGGCACGGGTTCGGTCTGCGAAGGCTGAGGTTGGCTATCCTCGGGATCAGGCACCACGCCTCCCGCGACTACCATCTGACCACGACCGTCACCCACCAATCCGACAACCAGGACCAATAGGAAGACTCGCCAACCAGTTCTCAAGCAACCGCCCATGCCACTAAACGCCGTGCCGGTGGCAGGATGTTGCGAAACCGTTATTGGGGCCCCTTGACAATGGGGCCAGAGTGGCGGAACGACCTCGATGCCGAGCTAACTCGACCGTTGCAAATGGACAGCCGACCGCGCCCGGTAGCCGGTTCCACACCTTCCCGAGCACACAATACGCGGCTTCTTCCCGGCCTGCCGGTGGACACCAAGACATTGCTGGTTGCTGTCCAAGCCCCCTGACGGGCACCTGCGGGCTCATGCCCAACCTGCACTGTACGTTGGGCACGCGGTTCCAGGAGGACGACAGCCGTCTACTTCGGGACCACGCCGTGACGGGCATTCTCAGACGGGCCGCCATAACCATGCTGGGGACGCTTCAGCAAGAATACAGAACGAATTTGTCAAAATGGATTTCCAAGGGACAGGGCCCCAATCCATCCGACTTGGCCTGATGGCGACTTTGCATCGGCCCTGTGGCCTCCCCGCCATTTGATCGGTACTTGGGTAGGCAAGCCTTGTCTGGTACCGGGCCGGTGCCAGGCCAACAGCCACATCCGAACAAGGTCCACGCGCATAGGTTCACTTGCGCACGGGCAGGGCCTTGCTGGGCCGTGAACAGGCCCCCTACCGCAGGGCGGTCCTCGGACTGCGTCGGGCAGTGGCGGTAACGCATCTTTGGTTCGCGATCAATCCGCCGCACCCCGGGACTGCTGGCGAGGCCAACAATGCGGCAACAACAAAACGAGGTGTTCCGTTCCGGAACTGCCTGCTCTGGAAGACCCGATCCAAAGAATTCCGCGTTCCCCGGCCGCAGACCGCAATCCCTGTCATCAACCTGGTTGCTACTGTTCATGAAGCCATCAGCAATCGGGGAGCGACGCAGTCAGGGTGGAAACCAGGCACTGTTTCAATCTCGGTGATGCCGTCCCGAAGGTGCCCAGGGCGAGGGCTCTCGGCAACGGTATCGGCGACACAACCCAAGAGGGCCCCTGGCCATGGACTTCCGGCACCCATCCTGAACGCCAACGCGTCCGGAACCGTCACAGGCCGGACGCGCTCATACCAACAATATCACGGAACGCCATCACATTCGGCGACCGGTTCGCATTGACATCTCAAATTACATACTCTTGAGAGTGCAGATGCCCATGCGCATCGCGGCTCGCCATCCGAAAGTTCCAAGATGGCATCGCTGCTTCCCCACGCCGTTCCGCTGGCCGCCGCATTGCTGCCCTGTATTTATGTAACCCTATGGGCAGCCGGGCGCACACCGCCTGAAGCCCCCTGTTCCTCCACCCGGGCCTGTCGTAGGGCGGCCCGCAGGCCCGCATCCGGACCCGGCACCCAAGCCCCGGGTCGCGGGGCATCCCGCACCACACCCGCTGCCGCTGCACTGGCGGCAGCACACGCCCTCCATCCATCCGACACCCCCTTGCTCCAAGGGAGCGGGTGCCCCCACCCCTGCCTTTCCGCTCCCCTGCGTCCGCCCCGTCGGCACGCAGGCGGCTTCATGCGTCCCGGGCCCACCGGTCCGAGGTGTCCCGCCACGTCCCATTCGTCATTGACACAAGGAGTCCCCTGTGATGAAAAGCACCTCCGTGCGCATCGGCCGGCGACCTGTTCGACGACGCCTATAGGGACTGCCCCCACCGGACCCGCCTGCGGGACGGCCAGATTGACGACCTATCCGTAAATCGCGCCTCCGATGACGAGGATTACGTCAACGTCTCGTGGACGGCCACCGACCCCGCCACCTGGGGGCTGGGGTCCAACGCCTACCGCACGTCCCTCGTGGTGCTCTTGGACGACAATGACGGCGACCCGGTATCAAAGACCATGTCGCTGGGTTCGAGGAAGATCGCCTTCGAGGGCATCAAGACCGGGACCGAGGTGACGGTCCAGTTGGCGATCGTGGTCGACACCGCGGAGGGCGACTACCTGATCAGCGACATCCTGCAGCAGAGCATCAACCAGAGCCTGACCGCACCGGCCTTCAGTGGCCCGTGGCATCGCATGCGGACGGGTGGGACATCCCTTCGGGTCACATTGGGTGGAACCAATGTAGCCATCCATCCCGATATTCGCTTCAAGGGCCTGAAAGAAGATGGCGCCAACCCACTGCAGGGGCGGAGCAGTGCGTCTCCTCGTGGTCGTCGGTCACCCACCCTGGGAGGCTTGGATACAAAGCAAAGCGAGAACCCCTTCGGATGAGGGGGTTCTCAGTGGCATGGCTTCTGGCATCCCCGCCCCATGGACCTGGAGTCGCACAGCCCAGATCGGCCGTGCGCTCCTGCCGAGCCTGACGCGGCAGATCGGGACCCGACCGCCCTGTGGGAGGCGATGATCGAGGGTCGGGTACGGTTGGCACCCCGGAGGGAAGATGGTCGGGTCGGTGCCGGACGCAGGCAGGCACCCTTGACGGCGTGCGGTGGCACCCGCCATGGCCTGTGCCAAGGGGCTGGAGGCGGGCAGACATCCATGCCGCAGCCGCATCAACGAAACTGAAACAGTGCCGGGTGTGGAGGTGGGTGTGCAAATCCAGACAATGTCTGCTACAACAACGGGTACGTCCAAGTGCCGTGTTGAAATGGGAACCCTTGACAGGCAGTTGACGAAGGCGTCACGGGGCCATGACCCAACCCGTCGACCTGTACCAGGCATTGACAGGGAACAGACGCCCTGGGGATCCGGCGCAGGTTGTACAGCGGTAACAATCCACTGTGCGCACCATGCCGCCGGTTCCCACGTCAATAGCATCAGTGCCTTCCTATGACGCGCGCTTCGCCCATCCCAAATGGAATGCACACAGTGCAATGGCATCGTCCCGCGCCTTGGCTGATGCTGCTGGCGGCATGCCTGGCCCTGCTGACCCGATGTACCGGCCAACCCGCCGAGCCGACGAATAACGAACCGCCTCCGGTAACGCCGGTCCCCACGTTTACGGCAACCCCGCCGATTGCCCCGACGGCGACCGCCATCCCCACCATGGACCAAGAGCCGGCCCAACTCGAATCCGAGCCGCCGGTACCGAAGGCCACCCCGCCGCCGGCAGCCGCAGAAACCCTGCCGACCAAGCCGATCGGAACCGGCCAGGTGATCAATGCAACCGTCCTGAACGTGCGTGACAGCCCCGATATCAACGGCAGTCGTCTGGGTCAGTTGCCCAACCACACCGTCGTGCAGGTGCTGGACGGCACGGCAGACAAGCAGTGGTGGCATGTCTGTTGCCTGCCGGACGGTGTCACTTCCGGTTGGGTGTACGGTCAATACCTGGACGTGTCCCTGCAACCTTCGGCAGGGGACGGCACAGCCCATGGGATTTTGCCAACCGCGACCACCGCGCCGAGGCTGTCTCCGCCCACCGCTCCACCCACCGCTACGCCCAAGCCACCCTCCCCGCGCACTCCCGAGGAGGAGGCACGCGCCGCGCTGTCACAACTGCTCCCGTGGTACGACCATCCGCCTTATCCCTTGGCCGTGGTACCGATCCTCGAAGTTTGGCTCAGGGATCCGGAGTTCGGCCGCGAATTGGCGCAGGCCCCGTGGATCGCCGATGGCCTCAATCGGCTGGAGGATGATGCCATTTACGGCCTGGGCCACATGTACGACCACGATCCCGCGCTGGCGCGTCGGTTGCTTGCGTACACGATGGACGAACCGGTGCTGTCGCGCGACACCATGTTCCTGGGCAGCCTGAACGAAATGATCCTGGGGGGCCACAAGGCCAAGCTTGAATTGCTCCTCGCGCAACCATGGTTCACGGACGGCCTCGACGCGGAGGAGCGTGCCTTTATCGTGGCCGTTCAGAAGATCACGGGTATGGACGTGCTGTACGAGAGTATGGTTGTCTCGCCGCGCATCACGCAGTCGAAGACCATCCACCTGCCTCTGGCCGGCGAGGTGACTCTCTGGGTGTTCCACAATCCTTCTTCACGGCTGACCGAGGACATCCTGGCGGGGATCGAACGCGGGGCGCGGGGCGCCGAGAGGCTCATGGGAATGCCCTTTCCCCTGACGGATCTCGTTGTGCTGTCCCTCGATCTTGAGAGTTGTGACAACTTCTGCGGTGGGGTGAACTTCGTCGACTCGCTGGTCCTGGTAGGCAGTGGCGGACAGTTTGTCGGAGACATGGTTCTCTACCATGAGATCGCCCATTTCTATCTGACGGCCGAACTCGGGCCCTTCTGGGTTTATGAAGGCGGGGCCACTTTCGTCTCGGTGTATGTTGCCCAAACGGCTCGGGGGGACCCGTTGGGACTGGAAGAGGAGGCCCTGTCACAATGCCAGGAACATGGAGTGCCGAACCTCCACGAGCTCAACAACCCCAATCATCCGGACCCGGTTTGGCAGCAGACCTGCGGCTATTCGCTCGGCCTGTATTTGCTGACCAATCTGTTCACCACCATGGGGGAGGCTGCCTTCTCATCGGCCATGCGGGAACTGTATGGGATGTACTTGGATTATCAGTACTACGCAACCGATGAACAGGTTTATCGCATCTTCCTCAAGCATACTCCGGTGGACCGTGAGGCGACATTCCGAGACCTGTACCGCCGCCTCCACGGTGGGCCGTTTCTCGACGGGAATTGAGGGCCGCGGAGTTGCTTCGCCCCAAGGTCCCGTCACACCCGGGGTCGGTGACCATAGGGGTAGCTGCAGTGCATTGAAACTGGACCTGCCCCCGCAAGCTGACGCTGTACACGTACAGGGATGTCACCAGTTCCCGGAAGGCCTGGGGCCGTTGGAGGGCCGTCACGCCCGGCAGCAGGGGCGAGACGCTGCCCAAGCACATCTTGCACTGCCAGCGCTGCACCAGCAGCCGGCTCAGGACGACCAAGTCACGGGCATAGGTAGCATTGCGGTGGCGGGGGCCGCCGCACGCCATCGAGGGTACCTGCCTGCGTCCGGAATCCCCGGGGCCTCCGTGCCTGCAGCTGGCACCGACCCGACCCTCCATCACCGCCTCCCACAGGACGGGCGGGACTGGACACTCCGCGTCAGGCTCGACAGGAGCGCACGGCCCAGGTGAGCCGCGCGACTTCAAATCCATGGACCGGGGATGCCCAACTTGAGAACCCCCTCATCCGAGGGGGTTCTCAAGTTGGTTTGTATCCAAGACTCCCAGGGTGGGTGACTGACGACCACGAGGAGACGCACTACTTTCTGCCTGTCATCACCAGCCACCTATCCTGAGAGTCCGGGGGAGGGCCGGCCCGGTATACCGGGCCGGCCCCCTCGGCACGCGCCGCTACTTGAGCACGGTGAACTCGGTGACAATCACCATGCCCTGGAAGACACCCGCCGCAGGGGCTGGTGTCACAGTGTTCCGGTAGTCCTTGAGTCCGGCCGGCCCAGTACCCAGCGTGACCGTCTTGTCAATCGGGCGCACCTTGAGCGTCGTCACCGGGCTGATGACCTCGTCATCCTTGTTGATCGCCCAGGCCGTGATCTTGTAGGTCATGTCACTGCTCAAGGTGTCGATCGGGAAATCGCGATGCTCGGCCGGCGGGTTGGCATACACCTGACCCACCATCGTCGGAGGAGAGCCGGTTTCTGTTTCTATTACTGAAGTCCCATCTGCAACCGCGGATACGCCGACCTTGACAATCGAAAGTGATGTTGGAGTCACATCAGTATTGGCACCACGGGGCAACGTGAGGTGCATCCCAACGGTAATTTTGGAACCATCGACGATCCTGACATTTTGGAGAGCCGGATCTGTTTTCTTGTCCATGACGGTGGGCTGGCTGGCCAAGCCATACACAAACAGCTTCTTGGCCACTACCTTGTCGTCGATAGCCGGCATGGTCCCGTAGTTGGTCGCGACCGTGGCCACGTCGTCGCCTTGCGGCACCACGTCACCGTCCGCGTCTTCGATGCGAATGATGTAGGCATCAAAGCCAACGTCATCCCGCGCGCCATCGGTTTCCTTGCCGTGAGCCAGACCGATTCGCAACCTTGGGGTCGAAGGCCTGTGCGTGTAGGAAGCGGGGTTGGTGGTCCCCGCCCTGTAGTTCGCGAAGTTCTCGTTGTAGCCGATGTAGTACATCATGCCGTTGGCGATCGGTTCCGAATCGTGCAGGAACTCCGCTGCTACATCCGCATCCGCGTCTGAATTCGACAGCATGTGGTGCCAATTGCCGCTGAAGGACGGCTCGGTCAGGCTCTGGTTGATACTCGTCCTCTGGATGTCGCTGATCAGGTAGTTACCCGCCGCAGTGTCGACCACGATCGCCATCTCGACCGTCACCTTGGTACCGGTGTTGACACCTTCGAACGTGGTCTTCTTCGTACCCAGCGATAGGGTCTTGGCTTCTGGGTCGCCGTCGCTGTCGTCCAGGATTACCACGAGGGATGTCCTGTAGGTGTTGGGTCCCAGACCCCAGGTGGCGGGGTCGGTGGTCGTCCACGAGACGTTGACGTGATCCTCGTCATCGGCATCGCGAGCCACTGCCAAATTGGCAATCTCGCCGGCCCGCATGCGGATCCGGTGAGGGCAGTCATAGTAGGCGTCATCGAACAGGTCGCCGGCCGCGCGGGTGCCACCGCCCAACCCGGTTAGGGCGAGGAGGGCGACCAGGCCCAGTAGGCCGATTCGCACGGTGGAGCTATTCATTACAAGGGCCTCCTTGTGTCAAGGACAAATTGGATGTGATGGGACATCTCGAACCAGTGGGCCCGGGACGCGTGAAGCCGCCCGCGTGCCGACAGGCCGGACGCGGGGGTCGGAAAGGCAAGGGTGGTCATCCGCCCCCCTTGGACAAGGGAGGGTCGGATGCGTGGAGGGCGTGTGCCGCCGACGGTGCGGCGGCAGCGGGTGTGGTGTGGGATGCCTCCGAGACCCGGGCTTGGGCGCCGGGTCCGGATCAGCGGGCTTCAGACGGCGTGCGCCCGTCTGCTCCCTATATTTTTTATATATATGCAAGATGCCACTGCGGCGGTCCGCGGAACGGTGCGGGAATACGGCAGTGCCATCTTGAAACGGATGGCAACAACGATATGCATTGGCATCTGCGTGCCGAAGAATACCATATTGTGATTTCTGTGCCAACTCCGATGCCGAATGTGACGATATTCCGTTATGTCGCCGGAGCGGACGCGCTTGGCCTGCTTCCGATGCCCGACGCGCGCGGTGTTGGACCCGGAACTTGCCGAACGCGTCCGGCTCCTGTGACGGTTCCGGGCGCGTTGGCGTTCGGGATGGACCGGGGAATTGGGACGGAAGTCCACGACAAGGGGCCTCCTTGGGTGGTGTCACCGATACCGTTGCAGGGAGCCCTCGCCATGGGGTGTCCGGGACGGCATCAACGAGATTGAAACAGTGCCACTGCCATCGCCTTGGAACTTGCCCCGGCCGGTGCCCAAGCCCGTAGTACACTTCGTCCTACGACAATGCCTGTGCAGAGGAATCCGATGGCAACTGCATCCTCCGTGGCTCCGGTACGAGACACTCCTCTTCAGGAAACGACCGGGGGCAAGACGGACAACGGGGTGGTGGCACCGGCCCGCCATCCGGCTTGGTTGCGGGCCCTGTGGCATTACGACCCCAACTATGACTATGACCTGGAACACCATGAATATGATGAGTTTCGTACCACCGATCCTTATTACATTGATCCAGAGGTAAGGTTGACCCCCTCGCCGGAACATTCCGTGTTCCTGGACCGGGCCGGCCGCAATCTGGAAACGTTCCTGGACCTGCGTGATCGGCACTGCCCCGTCACGCGGGAAGTCATGATTCTGGATCTGGAGGGGTTGCCGGCGCATCCCGGCCTGACTCGCTCCCGACACCGGATTGAGCCGGATCTGGCGCTGTGGCCTCCGGGGATCGTGATTGCCCCCGACCGGGCTGTGTCCTGGCGGGAACAGGGGGCGCCCCTGCTGGTCCTGGAATGTCTCTCGTCTTCCACCGAGACCAAGGATCGCGAGGACAATCCGGTCATCTACGAATTGATGGGTGTGGCGGAATACTGGATTTGTTCCCCGAGTGACCGGCATCCCATGTTCGGCTATCAACGCACGGAGGCCGGGGCGTGGATCGCGGTGGAGGCCGGTGCCAACCGGGAAGCCTGGTCGCCGGTGTTGCAGACCCGTATCCGGACCGATCCCGAACAGGGCTTCCAGTGCCAGGATCCGGTTACAGGGAACTGGGTGGAAATGGCTCGGCATCTTGAGGCCAAGGGCATGGAGATCGGGAAAGCCGAAGGCATGCAGATCGGGGAAGCCAGGGGCATGGAGATCGGGAAAGCCGAAGGCATGCAGATCGGGGAAGCCAGGGGCATGGAGATTGGGAAAGCCGAAGGCATGCAGATCGGGAAAGCCGAAGGCATGCAGATCGGGAAAGCCGAAGGCAAGCGCGAGGCGTTGCTGGATTTGGCCCGCAGTCTGCATCCGACACCCGCGGAGTACCAGGCTTTTGTACGAAAGCTGGAGCAGACTCCCTGGACCGAATGGCCTGATAGCGCTACGGTTTTGCAGTGGTTTCGGCGCCCGTAGTGCAACGAAACTTCATGGCATTGGAACCGCCGCTCACAGTACGGATAACAGGCAGTGAGGGGTTTGGCGGCGCGTACGATAAGGGAATTCCACACCGCGCTTCCCCCCTTGGCTTCGTTGCACGACCAGGACTGGGCCGAACCTCACCGCAGCACTTGGCACAAGGGGGTCGGGACCCGCCCCCAGACAGGGTGGTGTCCAGGGTCTCGACCAAGACAGGGATGGGGACATCGGGCCATCCAGGCAGGGGTTCGCCGCAGGTTGCATCTGGAACCAGCCACGGTCGCCACGGGCCACCCCAACCTGTCGCCGCACCCAGCAACAGGTTGGACCACAGCACGGTTCCGAGTTGGATGCAGGTTGAGGCTCGCATTAGCCGCATTTCACCTTTATCCAACCCCTTTCGTTTCCGTTGGAGTCAACATTTGAGGATCCCGGTCCTGCCTTTCTTACGGCCTTCGTGTATCCCGGTTTCTTCTCGCTACTCCACTCCACTCCACGCTGCCGCCCATTTTTGCCACAGGGGTTGAACAAGTCAGGTTGCGGTGTTGGCTTGGTCCTGTTTGGATCAGGTGTTGGGGATGAAATGCAGATGTCCAGCCCTGTGCCCCACCCGCCGCACACTGCTCCATCCTCCCGCATCATCGTGGGCACGGGTGTTGGCAGGTTCTCATTGCTCTCTGCGTACACCCGCGTCGCTGTAGGGGCAGGCCGAAACTCCGGCTCCCGCTCCACGATGATGGTGATTGATTGAGGAGTCGTGGGCGTGGCCGTGGGCGTGGCCGTGGGCTGACCCTGCTGCTGGTTATTTGCATGATTGGTGTTCGTCTGAGGGGAACAGTCATGACCATGGTCCATATTGTGGGCGTTCATGGTGTTCCGGCAGTGAGCGTGGCAGGTCTGCGTGTCCTCGTGCCAATGGTGCGAGCCGCCACACGATTCTGCCTGTGAGGCGTTGCCCAGCAGCAGAAGGCCCAACAGCAGAAGGGAGGCGGCCAGCAGGGCTGCGGTGAACGGGCGCCGCCACATGCGGGCAATGCGGCCGGGTACATGTTCGGTTTCGTGTGTCATTGGTACACCTCCCGTGGTGGTGCTATTGACGATGGGAATGTGTACATGGGGGCCGCGTGTTCCAGTCTGAGCGTGGCGGCGGTACAGGTTCGGCTGAAGGCCACGGTGTTGGGTGGGGCCGAATCTGCTCCCGCCTGCATCGTGGGATTGGCGGAGGCGATGTTCAGTTCAATGGCCGCGGCCGCCAGCTGCGAGAGCAGCCGCGTGGGAAGCCACCGCCCACGATGGCCAAGGGGGGATTGGCTGTCCGGAGGAAGATGCACGGCGACGGGTGGACCGGCCCGGACCATGCTCGTTCGGGGCAAATTGCAGGACGTAGGCGGCCCCGGGGCTACCCGGCCTTGATAGGGGTATTTCCTGTGTGCATTGAGGGCGGGCCCCGGTCCGCCAGGGCCGGACCGGGGCTGTGGGGAGAACCGAGGCCGGTGTCGGCCTTGGTCGGGACCGCCGGCCGGGCCCCGGAACAGGTGCGAGGCCGAACAGCCCAGCCCGGGCGGGTTGGGGTGGCTGGACCGCGGGGGGTGAGGTTTCGGGAGGGAGACCTGGACGGTTGTGCGAGGATGCGGCGTCAGGCGACGGGGGACGACAGGCAGCACCGGTCGCCGACCCGGGCGGGGCCCGGGCGCGGAGTCGGCCAGACCCGACCCCGGGAGCCAATCAGGTCGCCGGCTTCGCAGGTCCATGCCTGCAGTTCCCGGCGCACCGTCGCGAAGCCGCCGGCGGTCCCCGCCACCGCTTCCTGACAGCCGTTGTGGGCCCGCCGCAGACACCCTTGGAGTGAGGGCAGGTACCGCTCGCCTGCGCGGGACAGGGGATGCCATGGGGCAGTGCGAAGCATGGGCACACGCCGGGGACCTGCTGGCGGGAAGACCTCCCGTGTGCCGGCCCGGCCATGCCTTCGTACCCCCCCCCTAATAATCGCACACTTGTGCCACACCCCCTGTCAATGGGTGGACCCGCGGCCGGCGGCCGCGGGTAGGCAGGAACGCGCGGGCCGCGGGGGGCGCGGGCGCGAGGGGCTGGCGAACGGAGTGGGGGGTTCAGGCCGCGGAGGCGAGAGGCCGCGCAGGCCGCCCGACGACGGACCTCGGCGTCCGTGCCGTCACCGCCATCTTGCGGTACCCAGGCGCAGACATGGCTCCCTGCTGTGCCGGTGCGTTTGACGACCGCTACTCCGGCCGGTCCGACCCACCGCGCGCCACCACCGGCCGGCTTTTCGCCGGCCTGAACAACCGGTCCACCGATGGGGTCGGTGACCAAGGCGTGCGGGGTAACCACGGTGCCCTCAGTGTTATTGGCAGGAATGACCATTCTAACAGAAGACGGATCTCTGCCGGCCGGCGAAAAGAATAGGACCTATATCCATAACGAAAAAGACTTATATCGAATAGTTGACATGCACCCATCGATATCAGGTCCGGACCGTCAGGTTCTGGACCTTACAGGCGGGGACGGACCCCGTCTGCCTGGTTCACGGGTCTTCGGAGTTGACCCAATGCCAAACGCCCCTCGCCGTGCAGAAGCCCCTGTCCCACGGGCCTGTCGGATCAGGGGCAGGCCCCTGTCCAGAATGTTGACGGCGGCGTTGCGGTCTGCATTCGCAGTGTGTCCGCAGGCCGTGCATTGGAAGGTGGCCTGGGTAGTAGTAGTAACTCAATCATGATGGATTGGTACGAGACCCAACCCATCACAGCTCAGGCATGCTTGACCGGCATGCGGTTCCGGAAGTCATCGCGTCTGTTGTACGGCCTGGGAGGGAAGCACCGGGACGATGCCCCGCTGGAACTGTCGATGTACCGCCTGACAGCCGTTGGATACCGGCCGCTTCCGGATTGTCGGGACCCCAGACCCGGTCCTGTACATGCCCCACGATGCCTGGACCGGTGGGAGACCGGACACCGGTCAAGAGCGGCATCGGCGCAGGTGGACAACCACGGATGGGTTCAGGAGGCGCGACGGCGCAGCTTCTCCTCCAGGGCCCGGATCCGCGCGTCCGCGGCTTGTTCCGATTCCAACCTTGCCTGTTCCGATTCCAACCTTGCCTGTCGTTCCGCTGCGACACGCTGTTCCGCTTCCTCGGCGCGCTGCTCCGCCTCCAGCCGTGCCTGTCGCTCCTCCAGTCGCGCCTGCCGCTCCGCCTCCGCCCGGCGTTCGGCTGCGGCCGCGATCTTCTCCATCTCGGCCAGCGTCATGATGGCCGCCCCCGTCTCGGGGTCGTGCCACTGGAGCCGACCCTCCTCCCAGCGCAGGCACAGTTCCAGCGCCTCGCTGTAGCCCTCCAGGCTGCCGTCGGCCAACTCCGTGATCTCGATCGGCTGGTAACGCCCCGCCACCAGACGGTCCCCGGCCAGCCGCGTGCCGTGACTGGCCCCGGTTTCGTCGAAGCGCCAGTACTCGGGGATGCCCAGGGCCGCATAGGCGGCCGGCTTGTCCTCGACATCGACGCGTCCCGTGGATTCCGAGGCGACCTCGAGCACGAAGTCGGGCGGCTTGCCCTGCTCGGAGATCACGTAGGCGTTGCGCCGGTAGCAGGCCTCGGGGTTCACGTTGAAGGCCACCATCATGTCCGGTACGCGCAGTCCCCTGATGCCGCGTCCGGGTTCCGGCACGAGATACAGCTCGCCGACAATCAGGGTGGTGGGGTTGCGGAAGTGCATCCCCAGGTAGTGTGCGCCGCCGGTGTTGGTGAGGTGTCGGAAGCTGCTCATCTCGTCGGGATGTCGGGGCGGCGGGTCCGGGTAGGGCACCAGCAGGTCGGTGTCCGTCCCGGCCGGGTCGAAGGCGGTGGTGCTCATGGCGATGCGGGTCAAACCGAATGGGTCGAGGGACCGGGCGGTCCGACGGGGATTATACCGTCGGGCGCGACCTCCGGCCGGCGCGTGGCCATTGGCTTGGGTTTGCCATGCCGCGGCTGGGGATCCGGCGGAAGGTGCCCCGGCCCCGACACGAGAAGACGGATCCCCGGCTTGGAAAAAGGGGAGCTCGGGGAACGTCTGGCCAAAGCCGGGCCTGACGGCGGGGCAGGGGATCGTGTGGGGCTATGGAACGAAATGTGCAGAGTTAAGGTGTCCCAGGAGGTCCAAATCGGCCGCGTCCACACCTATGTAGCGGTGACCCTTGAACTGCTGACAGGGGATCTGTGGTGGGCGTGGCAGGCGAACATGAAGGACGAGGAGAGGGCCCGCATCCGGAGGCCTGGGCCGAAGCCCCCGCCATCGACGGTTGAATCCAGGATAGGCCGGCGGTCACGAGGGTGCGGACATGCAGGCCATCGCGGCGCCTCGGGTGGTGCCGCCGTCCTACGCCCCCGAACCGGACCCGGTGGAGCGCTTTTTCCAAGAACTGCGCCGGGTCCTGGGGGACCGGGTCCATCCCACCCTGAAGGCCAAAAAGGAGGCCCTGGAACCAATCCTGAAGGCGTGGCCGGCGGATCCGGTGCGGGTGCGGCAACTGCGCGGCCGGGACTGGATCCGGGATGCCCTGACGGCCCTGCCTACCGACACGCAAGTATCCTAATCATGCTGGATTGGTATGACTCCGAATTGTGGATTGACGACGGACCGCTCGCCGGTTGGGGCTCAGTGCCCGTGGATCACGTGCGGATGGCCAATAGGCTGAGAACGATTTGCGACGGGTTGGTGCCGGCAGCGACGTTGGATCGGATCGAAAGGAACTGGCTGCGCCACGGCCCGCCGGCCGACGCGATGGCACGCGTGGGCGCAGTCATGGCCAACCCCGACACCTGGCGCAACCTGTTCGGCGATGTGGAAGCAGGCGCACGGGATGCCGATCAGCTGCGACCGCCGCGGGATGCACCGCCGCCCAAGGGCTGGTAGTACAGCCGGGCGCAGGACCTCGCATCCGTTTCCCCCGGAGCCTTACAAGGAGGAAGGCTCTCGACCTGCTGCTCCCAGCTGGCATCCACGATGCGGTGGGCTTGGTTGATGGCATCGAGGGCCTGGTCGTAGAGTGCGGCCAGGCGTTCGAGCTGGGCGTTCCCGTGGGAGTCGTGGAACGGGTGTCTGGCCAAGGCGTCCTCCAGACAGTGCAACACGGTCCGGGTCTGGAGCAGCTCGCCCGTGAGAGCGATCGTGAGAGGGGTGCCCTACTGTGTTGCGGTGCCGTGCAGAAGTAGTCTCTACCGCACCCAGTTAACGGCGCGCCCCTCTCACCTCACCCCACAGCTTCCCTAATCTGTGGGTCCAATACAACATGCAAGTTGCTATCAGCGGTCAATCGGTGCGGACCGCGACGGGCAGGTCCTGTGTGTGTGACCACCGGGGAGGGGTCGCGGGCAGGCCGGGATGGGCACCGGCGTTGTGGCCGGGTTACCGCGGGGCGGGCGGCAGGCCGAGGAGCTCCCGCCAGCGGTCGGGCTCGGCCATAACCGCGAACATCAGGTCATCGACATTGTCCGGCACGCCGCGGGCGGTCCAGTGCAGGGCCAGACCGGCCCGGTCCGCGTCTGCTGGCAGCACGCGGTCCAGCAGACGCAGGGCCAGTTTCAGGCGCTCCTCGGCACCGCCTTCCGCATGGCCTGCGGCACGACCCTCCGCGTGGCCTGCGGCATGACCTTCGGCACGACCCTCCGCATGGCCTGCGGCGCGACTTTCGGTCAGGCCGAAGGCGTAGTCGGCTTCCTGGTCGCGCCAGCGTCCCGTCTCGGGGTCCCGCCACTGGAACACCGGTGCCAGACCCAAATCCCGGGGCGGCAGCATGCGCAGGTCCGTGTCGCAGGCGACGCTGTGCACCGCTGCGCCCGTCGCGGCCAGGTCGTAATGCCCGTCGGCCTGTAGACGGTACAGTTCCAGGGACGGCGGGCGCACCGTGTCCTGGCCATCGGCCGGACTGCCGGGATCGATCAGCAGGCATTCCTGCACACCGAGGGCCTCGTACAGGGCGCGCTTGTTGGCCTTGTCCTTGTCTTCGGTGTTGTGGGGCAGGACCTCGCCGATCAACACCGGCACGGGATGGGCGTCGTCGGTGTGCAGCACGCGGGATTGGGGCAGCCTGCCGTCGTCCCAGCCCGCCGGCAGCACCACCAGATCGGGCCGCACCATGGTCCGGGGGTGGCCGCCCGGGGTGATCAGGCCCAGGTGTTCCCCCAGTTCCGGCGGGAAGTAGTAGTCGATCTCGTTCAGGACGCGGAGTGCCTGGCTGCGGCCGTGGCGGCGGCGCATTTCGGTGCGTAGGATGCCGATGAGGGGATTGTGATCGGGGCCGATCGGGGTGACAAAGTCGTCCTTGTCGAAACAGGCCTGGTGGATTTCGCCGCCGGCGTAGTCGGGATCCGTGGTCCAGTCGTATCCGTATTCGTGGCTTTCGTTGTAGGTGTAGCCGGGTTCGTAGTGGGGCAGGCTTTCCAGTTCGCGCTGCCACGCCTCGGGGTGGGCAACCCGCCAGGCGGTGCGCCACTGCCGCGCGGCTCAGGCCACGGCCGCATCTGTATCGCCGCGGTGCGGCGGCTCGCGCCAGTCCCAGTCCCAAGGCCAGGGCACCGCGTCGGACGCCGCGGCCATGGGAGACTCCGTGTCCGGGCTGTCCGCGCCGGGCACCGCCACAGGGGCACTGCCGACCCCGGCGACCTCCCGTGCCAGGCCCGCCGTGTCGGTTGCCATGTGCACATCTCCCATGGGCAAGGTTCCGAGGTCGCCATTCTACATGGGTGCCAAGCCGGACCTCGTACAACCTTGAGCAGGGGAGCAGGAGGCGGTCGCGGTCCCGGTCGTGCTCGGCCAGTACCGCGGGGATGTCCCGGAGCCGGTCCGGCGCGGGCAGCGGCGATTTGACCATGTCGGGAGGACCGGGACTGTGCCCAAGGGAGCGCCGGCGAAGGCGGGGATGCCTCGGCGTGTGGACATCGGGTATCCGCTGGCCGCGGGATCTGCGGAGGGTCAGCGCAGCCCTGTTGGTGCCCCACCGCAGGGATCTCCGCCCAGTCCAGCTGCACCCGGCAGGGCGCAGCCCGGTCGGCCCCGTCATGGAGCCACTCGCGCAGGTACTGGCGGGTTGCATGCCATCCCAGGTCCAAGGTCAGCAGGGCACCCAGGACGGCCTGCAACCAATATCAATGAGATTGCAACAGTATCCGGGGCCGGTCCGCGAGTGTGGACATCATTTGCCGAACCTGTGGTGTATCCCCCTTTCCATCATGGGAGGTCATCATGCGTCGTCTGTGGACTTCAATCTTTACCCCCGGACACGGCAATGTTCTGGATGAAGAAGCGCTGGGCCATGAAGAACACCAGAAGCACTGGGAAAATCATGTCATACCAATCCAGTGTGATACTGACGCATTGCACTGTCGTCTGCCCGAGGCGAGACTCCTGCAACGCGCAGGACCGCGGTTGCCTCGGCAATCAACACCGGATCCGGCTGTCTCCGAGGCAGCGGCCCGATGAGCAACCAACAGGGTCCCGGGAATACAGGATTGATATCAGTCCAAGGGGTCCTGGGGGGCATGTCCCTGCCGTTGCAGCAGGGCTTGGAGCCGTGCGATCTCCAGTTCTGCTTTCCGCGCCCGTGCGGCTTCCTGGTTTGCCCGTACAGCTTCCTGGTTTGCCCGTACGGCTTCCTGCTCGCGGGCCGCCTCTGCCTTCCGCGCCCGTGCGGCTTCCTGGCTTGCCCGTGCGGCTTCCTGAACGTGAGCCGTCCCGATTTCCCGCACCGTCAGATACCACCTTCCCTGCGCCGGGTTCCACAACCGCAGGCTGCCGGTGGCCATGTCCAGCCCCCAGTCCGTTTCCAGGACGACACTCTGCCCGATCCACGCGCCGCGCGAGGGGTCGGGCTGCAGAGGGATGGGGACATAGACGCCGTCCCGCAGTTGCCAGCCCAGCAAGTCCTCCGTCAGATACCGGTGGTGGGGATCATGCTGCCAGTATTCGGGAATGCCCAGGGCGGCGTAGCAGTCCCACTTGAGACCGCTGTCCTGCGCATGCGTGGAGGGTGAGGCCATTTCCATGACCAGGTCCGGCACTTTGCCGTACACCCAGGGCGCATAGCCTTCCTCGCTTGGCACCGCCACGCCGTAGGCCAGCAACACGTCGGGCGTCACATAGGCCGTCAGCTGGGTGGTGTTGTAATACAAGGCACACTTTCCCCGGACCGTGGCCGCACGACCCAACTGCCGCAGATGCATCTGCAGGGCAAAGACGGCATTGGTGATGGCATGGTATTGAGGTTCGGTTTCGGCGATGGGTTCGTCATCGTCGGACGGGTACCGGATCCCCGGCGCCTGTGGGGGATCGCTCAGGACCACGCCGTCCCAGTCGTTCCGGTCGCGGGTCAGTGCCATAAGTTGTGCTGTGCCTCCTGCCGCCCGATTGTAGCAAGGGCGGCCACACCTGGACACCGGCTGGACGGGACGGTGCCGGGGATGCACAGGAAGCGGTGCTCTGCGCAAACGCGCCATCATGTGGAGAAGGCCAAGCTTGGCCTTCCCTGTCCTGCCAATCCAGTGTGATACCCACACATGACGCCGTCGTCTGTGCGAGGCGAGGCTCCCGCCCCCCCCCAGAACGGCGATGGCCTGGCAACCAACACTGGATCCAACGGCCTCCGGGCCCTGTCTGATGACCACCCAATGGTGTTTCAGACGTACTGGATTGGTATCAGTGGAGCTGGCTATGATTGGGTCCCAACGGGCCCGTCCCACAAATGCTTGGCGGTTCTGTGCAAACCTGTTCCGGCAACATGGAGTTTTGTTGCACTGCCAGGGCCAACAGAACGGGGTCGGCCTCCGCCGGATGTTCCCGCCAGCCGTTGCAGGATGGGCCGCAAGACCCGGTGGGGCAGCGCATCCTGGTCGCGGCACCGGAGGTGGCGTCCCACGGGACGCTGCCGGGGCACGGCGCACGACTGGCGGTCCAACCCCGTGCCTTTCCAGGCGAGGTCGTGGTCGGAGGAGACATCGGTCTTCAGCCCCCACACTTCGCGCACCGCCAGGGCCTCGAACCAACCACCCAGTCGCAGTCGCAGTCGGGTACACTCAACCGCACGTCCTCGCGTTCCCCCTTCGTGTCCGGACCCCATGCCTCGGGGCGGCGTGCCCCCCAATGGACAGCAGGGCCAGGATGCGGGACAGGTTCCGGTGCGCCTCCAGGCGCAGGCCCTGCAATAAATGCAGGCGACAGGCGCATTGGGCGATATAATTGGTGTTTTGGGTCGGCGGGGGATAGGATGAAATCCGCGGCGGGGTCTCCTTGAAGATTGTTGACTATACCGTTGTCGAGACCTCTCGCTGCCTGTACACTGAAACCAACATCAACAAGAGTGAAACTGTGCCGGTCCGCCAACGGCGACGGCGACAGCTCTGAGGAGGATACCGCCGATTGCGCGCGGGACCATGTGGCTTGGCGATGCCGGCTGGGGCTTCATCCTCAAGCCCTCTTGCTGGCCAAAACCGTCAATTCGCCGAGTGCGCAAGATGGTGGCCCGCAATCCCGCTCGACTGGAGCGCATCATGACACTGCGACGACTTTGTCAATGCCCGGGAGCCCCGGCCCGGCGTGCCATTGCCCGCCTGAATCGCCCAAGGCTTGTCCGGACCATAAGCAGTTCTACGGAACGAAACACCTCCTCGTAACTTTGAAACTCATGATTATGCTCGCACGAGGGCTGCTCCTGGTGTTGGGTCTCGGCTTGGCAGCGGGGTTGTTGCCAGCCCGGACTGTGCAGGCCCAAAGCCAGATCCGGCATGTGATCCAAGCGGACGAGACACTGTCGGCGCTCGCCGAGCGCTACGGCACCACCATCGCCGCGATCGTCTCCCTCAACAATCTGTCCGATGACCAAAACATTCCTGTCGGCCTGGCCCTTCTTATTCCCGCCGGCTCCGACGGAACCGGTCCAGCCACATCCGAATGTGTCGCCACACACGTAATTCAGGCCGGCGAAAGCCTGAGGACCATTGCGCAGCAGTACAAGGTGTCCATGGATGCCCTCGCGTTGGCCAACGGTATCGCCAATGTCAATCGGATCAGCATGGGCCGGCAGTTATGCATTCCACACACAACGTTGGACACGGTGCAAACGCCGGTGGCCACGGCCATACCCATTTCCACGAATCTGCCCTATGCCAACCAACACACGGTAGCCGCAGGCGAAACCCTCTTCCGCATTGCAAACAGGTTCGGTGTATCGGTGGAACTCCTGAAGGTCATCAATGGAATCACCGACCCCTCGACCCTCAGGATTGGTCAGGTGCTCACGATTCCGGTGCATGCGTTCGCGCCCGCATCCGCGCCGAGCAGAATCTTCCCCTCGGTCAGTGCCGGAGGGGAACACACCTGCGGGGTACTGACGGACAGCAGGCTCACCTGCTGGGGCAACAACGGTTACGGACAGTCCAGACCGCCGCACGGAACCTTCGCCACCGTCAGTGCCGGGGCCTACCATGCCTGCGCGGTGCGGACCGACGACAGGCTCGTTTGCTGGGGCAACAATGCGTTTGGGCAGGCCACACTCCCAGACGATGCTTTCACCTCCGTCAGTGCCGGGAATGCCCACACATGTGGAATACGCGCCGACGGTGTGCTCGTCTGCTGGGGCCACAACGCGTTCGGACAGGCCACACCGCCGGACGAAACTTTCACCTCCGTCAGCGCCGGACGCTGGCATACCTGCGGCGTGCGAACGGACAGCGTCCCCGTCTGCTGGGGACGCAACGATCACGGGCAGGCCACGCCGCCCGACGATACCTTCGCCTCCGTCAGTGTCGGAGACCTGCACACTTGCGGCGTGCGAACGGGCGGTGCCCTGGCCTGTTGGGGGGATGACGAATACGGACAGGCCACGCCGCCCGACGGTACCTTCGCCTCCGTCAGCACCGGACGCTGGCACACATGTGGCGTGCGAACGGACAACACCCTCGTCTGCTGGGGCCGTGACGAATACGGACAGGCCACGCCGCCCGGCGATATCTTCGCCTCCGTCAGCGCCGGACGCTGGCATACCTGCGGCGTGCAGATGGACAGCGTCCTCGTCTGCTGGGGACGCAACTTCCGGGAGCATGGATAAGTCCCTAAGCTGTTTTCCGGGCGAAGCCAGCCGCACTCCCAGAGGGCTGGTAACTGCTCGCTGCAATCTGTGGCTGTGTGCTGAAACCTTGTGTCATGGAACCGGTTGCGGCATCGCTGAAATTCCTTGGCCATCCCCGGCCCATTGCACCTAAATTGGGCGGGTTGACGGGGTAGGCGCAGGACTACAGATTCCGGATTCAGCCTGCGGAGACCCCATCAGGGCGGTCGGAGCGTGCGCGGCTCCCACGACCGGGGCCGGGGACCGCCTCCATGGTGCCAAGCGCTGCGGTGGAGTTCAGCCCTGTCCCAGGTGCCGGTATGCGCCGTCCAACTCCGCGTCGCGGTCCGCGAGCAGTTGGGCCAGGTCGGCCTGTGCGACCTGCAGGCACGGCCCCGTCTGCAGGTCCCGGCGAAAGGCGAGACCGACGGCCGTCACCGTGCGGCCGGTTCCCAAGTGTTGGCGTCCGTACTGCCGATCCCGGATTTGGCGGAGGGCTTCGTCTTCGGACCGGTTGTACTTGACCTCGAAGACGTACACCCGGTGGCCGATTTGGACCTCGTGGTCCGCCCGTCCGCCCCAGTTCGACTTCTCCGACTGCGTGGGGACGGCCATCAACAGGAACAGGGCCTGCAACAGGGCGCGGTAGCCGGCCTCCTGTTGCAGATTCTCGTGTGCGATCCCAAAGACGAAGTGTTCCAGCCGACGGCCGAAGCCGTCCACGTCCCCGGTCTCCAGGCAGGCCCGCAGGTCCGGGATCAGGGTTTCGTTCAGCGCCGGTGCGTGCGCGGCCAGCCCCAGGATGTCGCGGGTCCACGACGCCGCGACTTCCCGGTTGGGAAAGTCGAGATGGGCCTTCCCGGCGTCGCGTCCCCCGTGCCAGGTGTAGTAGCCGGTCTCCAGCATCAGGGTGGCGTAGTCGGGCCGGGTCAGGGCCTACTCGGGGGAGATGCCTGGGGTGGCTGCTTTACCCGTACCTAATTTCGGGCTTCCATCGCCCTGGGGCTCCCCGTTGTGCGGGAGCGTCGCCGGAAATACACACGGATCTCTGGCATGTTGGGCGGCTGCCGAACCGTGTGGCACCCAATCGGCCAACGGCCGCCACCCGCGCGCATCACCGAAGTTGACATGTGCAGCCTGTCCGTTATCTGCGCGTCGAAGCCACCAGCTCCATATCCGCCTCCACCATGGTTGCAACCAGCCCTGCAAAGTCAAGCGAAGGCTCCCAGCCCAGCTTGCGGCCGGCCTTGGCGGCATCGCCGACCAGGAGGTCCACGTCCGCTTCGCGCATGAATCGTTCGTCCTGGACCACGTGGTTGTGCCAGTCCAGGTCCACCACGTCGAAAGCGGCCTTGGCAAACTCCCGGATCAGATGGGTCTCGCCCGTGGCCACCACATAGTCGTCCGGTTCGTCCTGCTGCAGCATGAGCCACATGGCCCGCACGTAGTCGGGTGCATACCCCCAGTCGCGCGACGTGTCCAGGTTGCCCAGGGCCAGTTCGCGTTGCAGGCCCTGCTTGATGCGCGCGACGTGGTAGGAAATCTTCCTGGTCACGAATTCCATGCCCCGCCGCGGGCTCTCGTGGTTGAACAGGATCCCGGAACAGGCGAACAGGTCGTAGGCCTCCCGGTAGTTCACCGTGAGCCAGTGCCCGTAGACCTTGGCCACGCCGTAGGGACTGCGCGGGTGGAACGGCGTCTGCTCCGTCTGGGGGACTTCCCGGACCTTCCCGAACATTTCGCTGGAACTCGCCTGGTAGAACCGAATCGACGGATCCACCTCGCGCACGGCCTCCAGCATGCGCGTCACCCCCAGGGCCGTGGTCTCGCCGGTCAGGACCGGCGCCTCGAAACTGGCGGGAATGAAGCTCTGGGCGGCCAGGTTGTAGATCTCCGACGGCCGGTGGTTGCGAATGATGGAATGCAGACTCGTCTGATCCAGCAGGTCCGCCTGCTCCAGTACCACCTGGTCCAGAAGGTGTTCGATGCGGTGGTGGTGAAAGACGCTGGTGCGGCGCACCATGCCCACGACCTTGTAACCCTTTGCCAGGAGGAATTCGGCCAGATAACTGCCGTCCTGCCCCGTAATGCCCGTGATCAGGGCCACCGGTTGCGTCATTGTTGTTCCTTGTGTTCGACTGGAGCTGGATCGGAAGCCAAGGCCGCGCGCCAGCAGTTCAGCATGTCCTGCAGCGTTGCGTCCAGGGGCACTGCGGGCCGCCAGCCGCCCAGCGACCGAAGCTTGGCAATGTTGGCCCGCATGACCGGCGGATCGTTGGGCCGCAGGCGCTGCGCGGCGGTCCGGACCTCGATTGCGGTGCGGCCGAACGCCACCAGCCGTTCCAATGCATCCTGCAGTTGTACGACAACCCCACTGCCAATGTTGTACACCTCGCCCGATGTACCCTGATCCATTACGCGACAAAGGGCCAAAGCCATGTCGCGGACATCCAGGAAGTCCCGTCTGGCCGTCAGGGTACCGGTCTCCACCACCGACGGCCGCTGTCCCGCCTCGATGGCCGCGATTTGACGGGCAAAGGAACTGAGCGCAAAGTCCGAACTCTGACCCGGACCAATCACGTTGAAGGAACGCACCACCAACAGGTCCAGGTCGGCGGCCAGGGACATCTGCCGGGCCATCATCTCCGCCGCAGCCTTGCTGACCCCGTACGGCGACACGGGCCGGACAGGGTGATCCTCGGCAATGGACGCCCCTTGCATGAAGCCGTAGACGGCACTGGTCGAAGCCAGGAGCACCCGGCAGCCCGGAGCATGCCGGGCCAGGGCCTGCAACAGGTTCAATTGCGAACGCAGGTTGACTTGGTAGGTCCGCCACGGATCATGCCAACTGAGGCTCTCGCGGCTCTGTCCCGCCAGATGAAAAACGCGGTCGGGACGAATGCGGGCCACGGCCCTGTCCACCCACTCCGGATCCGTAAGGTCCCCGCGCAGGGTGCGGGCGTCCAGCCCCTCCGGAACCGGGCTGTGCCAAGCCATGCCCCACAGGGCGTGTTGGGCGCCTCCGGGCAGGGCCCGAGCCAATTCGCGCCCGATGAAGCCCGAAAGGCCTGTCACCAGGGTAGTGGTGTGGGCAGGAGTGGGGCTCATCGTGCGAAACCGGCGGCAACAAGGAACGCGTCAAGACACAGCCTAACCGAACCAGCCGTGAAACAGGCCCGTCCACCGATCAAAGTCATCAAGGTTCGGCCGGAACAGAAATGTGCAGTACCGGGACCGGACGTAGTCCGCGCGGACCCGGCTTGTCGAAGCCATTTTCATAACCATATCTATCAAAATGACACTGTTGGGATTTTGCTAAAATCCGTTGCATGAAAGTCGGCTATGTGCGTGTGGGACCCGACGAGCAGACGCACGCACGCCAGGTAAAGGCCATCAGAAAGCAGGGATGCCGCCGGAAACGCATCTTCGTTGACCGCTGTCGCGGATCGGTCCCCGCCGCGGAACGCCCCCAGCTGCAGGAAGCCCTGGCCTTGCTGGGCAAGGGCGACACCCTGGTCATCTGGCGGCTGGATCGGCTGGCCCGTTCGCTGACGGAACTCGTGGCCCAGGTCGGGCTGCTGAAGGACAGGGGCGTGGCACTCCTCTCGGTCAGTGACAACCTTACGACGAAAGCCGGTCCCGGCAAGCAGGCGCGACGGCTGTTTGCGTCGTTGGCCCGGTTCGAGAGAGAGCTGGTCGATGAACGCACGAAACCCGGACGCACCGCGGCCCTGGCGCAGGGCCGCCGAGGTGGAAGACCAGTGAAGCTGTCCGGCGACAAGCTTGAACTGGCCGCGGAACTCAGGCGCCAGGGTTCGTTGCCGGTCACCGAGATCGCCAGGATCGTCGGCGTCAGCGCACCGACCATTTACCGGCATGTGAATGCCGACGGATCCCTGCGCGGAAAGACCAGGCCGGTGCCGACGGATCCCCCGCCGGAGCCGATGCAGTCCTAGAAGCCGACACGCTTCCGACCAACCGTCCACGGTCGGCATTGCTCGACAGGCACCGGGCCACCATCGGCAGCGAGCCAACCGCGGGCGGGCTCGAATGCCGGGTCCCAAGGCGGCGGACACAAGGCGCATGTCAAGTGCTGTCCTACAATCACGACCAATTCAGGCCGCGATCATGCCAGGCACATCCCTTACTTCAGTACTTGTATCAATCCCCCGCAGTTGGTGGCAATGCGCGCGCTTGTAACCGGCGGAGCCGGGTTCCTCGGCCTGCATCTCGCCAACCGTCTGCACGCCCTGGGCTGGCCGGTGCGGGTGCTTGACGACCTGAGCAACGGCCAGCCGGAGTTCCTGGACCGGGGCATCCCGCTCCAGGAAGGGGATGTCAACGACCTGCCTCTCCTCTGGCGGTTGCTGAAGAACGTTGATGTTGTGTTCCACCTCGCCGCGCTGGCCAACGTGCCGGAATCCATCCACTACCCACGGGCCTACAACACGGTCAACACCGGTGGCACCGTCGCCCTGCTTGAGGCCTGCCGGGATGTGGGGGTCCGCCGCGTGATTCTGGCCAGCAGCGCCACCGTCTACGGTGCCCAGTCCAGGCAGCCCGTATCCGAGGATGCCCCGCTGAAGCCCGGCGTGCCCTACGCGGTTTCCAAGGTCGCGGCGGAGAACTACCTGTTCAGCATTGCCGAACTCAACGGCTTCGAAGCCGTCGCGCTGCGCATCTTCAACACCTACGGTCCCTGGCAGCCCGTGCCCCATGCCCACGCCCCGGTCATCCCCCGGTTCATGCACGACACCCTCAACCGCCGTTCGGTCGTCATCTTCGGTGACGGCCACCAGACCCGCGACTTCATCTACATCGACGATGTGGTGCGCGCCTTGGTTCTGGCCGCGGAAACGCCGGGGATTCACGGGCATGTCCTGAACATCGGCAGCGGCTGCGAAACCACCATCAACGAACTGGTGGGCCTGATTGGCCAAACCGTCGGGCGCAAGCCCCACATCCTCCACAACCAGGACACCGCCGCCGGTGTGGGCCGGCTGGTGGCGGACATGTCCAAGGCACGCCGCGTGCTGGACTTCAAGCCTCGCGTCCCGCTCAGGGACGGACTGCAGCGGTTCCATGAACTGGAGCCGGCGTTTCAAGGCTGAAGCCGCCAAACCCGTTGCCGGACACGCCTTGGCACGGGCCGCGGTGTGTCGAACCCGCACCGGCACAGCCCTGTCGGCGTGGGCGGTGCTGTGCCTGGCGGCATGTCTGGCGGGCTGTGGCCGCATGACGTCGGAGCGGTACCTGAACAACCACAGCCTGGAACTCAACACGCCGGCAGCCGCGGTCCAATCGTGGCAACCGTTCACCGTCCACCCGGGCAGCCACGCCGGCATCATTGCCGAAGACCTGGTCGCCGCCGGCCTGATCAACGACGCCCGGCTGTTCATGGCCTGGGTGGACGCATACGGGCTCGATACATCCCTGCAGGCCGGCGAGTACCGGCTCTGCCCCTGTCTGACCATCCCACAGCTGGCCACAAGGCTGCAGAGCGGCCAGTTGCCGGGCCTCGTCGTGACCGTGCGCGAAGGCGTGCGCCGCGAGCAAACGGCGGAACTGCTGGAGACCCTGCGGCCGGGCACCCGCGCCGACTACCTGCGCCTAACCGGCTCCGCGGATGCCTTGGACACCTGGCGACGCGTGTTTCCCTTCCTGCCGACCACAGCCGAAACCGCCTCACTGGAAGGCTACCTGTTTCCGGACACCTACCATGTGCCCGACACGGACGGGGCGGCCGCGGACCTGATCCGGCTGCAGTTGTCCCGGTTTGGCAGTGTGGTCGTGCCGGAATGGGAAAAGGCCCGGTCCGCACAGGCAACCGCACTGTCCCTCCTGGAACTGGTGACCCTGGCCAGCATTGTGGAAAGGGAAGCGGCCAGCCATGCGGAACGCGCCACGATTGCCGGCGTGATCCACAACCGGCTGGCCAGCGACATGCCGCTGGAAATGGACGCGACCGCCCTCTACGGACTGGGACCTCCCGCACCCGGGGAAACCTGGTGGGGCCGCGCCCTGACGCGTGCGGACCTCAAACACGAAAGCCCGTTCAACACCTACCTCTTTGCAGGCCTGCCTCCGGCCCCCATTGCCAATCCCGGTTGGCGGTCCCTGGCCGCCAGCCTGCAGCCCGAAAGCCACAACTTCCTCTTCTTCGTGGCCGACCCGGATCGCCCCGGCCGCCACCGGTTCGCCGAGACCTACGCGGAACACCTGGCAAACGTGGAAGACTACTGGCGCTGACGCGGGTCCAACGGCCCGCTTGACTCCGCAGCACCCCCATTCCTAGAATCACCGGGACGGGAAGGTGGCGAAACGGCAGACGCGGCGGACTTAAAATCCGCTGAGGTAACTCCTCGTGTGGGTTCGAATCCCACCCTTCCTACCTACAGCAAAACATACAAACTGCCACAACCCAAAGCCCTTTCGCGGCACTTGGGTGGTTGAGATTGCACCGGTTTTGGTGCACAATATGGCTATGTTGCACAATTTCAGATGGGCGGACCTGCTTTTTGGGGACCGCATCACACGCTGAAGGACTTCCAATCATGGATGGCGCGAACACTACTTTCGTCCTGATTTCCACGGCCATGGTCATGCTCATGATCCCGGGCCTGGGTCTTTTCTATGCCGGCCTGGTGCGCGCCAAGAGCGCCTTGTCCACAGTCATGCAGTGCTTCATCTGCATGGGGGTCGTGGGGGTGGTCTGGGTCCTGTGGGGCTACACGCTCGCCTTTGGTGAAAGCATCGGCGGCTTCATCGGCGGTTTCAACCATTTCGCCCTCCAGGGAGTCGCCCTCGAGGGCGCGGACGGTGAGTTGTCGCCGATGCTCTTCATGCTGTTCCAAGGCATGTTCGCCGCCATCACGCCGGCCCTGCTGGCGGGTGCCTTCGCGGAACGCATCAAGTTCAGTGCCTTCCTCGTCTTCGTGGTGCTCTGGTCCTCGCTCGTCTACTCCCCCGTGGCCCACTGGGTCTGGGGCGGCGGCTGGTTGGGCGACCTGGGCGCCCTGGACTTCGCCGGCGGCAACGTCGTGCACATGACCTCCGGCGTGGGCGCCTTGGCCGCGGCCTTGATCATCGGCCGCCGCATGGGCTTCCCCCGGGAACCGATGGAACCCCACAGCATCATGCTGGTCCTGCTGGGCACCGGCCTGCTCTGGTTCGGCTGGTTCGGCTTCAACGGCGGCAGCGCCCTCGCGGCCGACGGGATCGCCGTCAACGCCTTTGTCACCACCAACACGGCCGCCGCCGCCGGCGCCCTGACCTGGATGCTGATCACCTGGCGGTTCGGCGGCGGCAAGCCCTCGGCCATCGGCGCGGCCTCGGGCGCCGTGGCCGGCCTGGTGGCCATCACCCCCGGCGCCGGCTTCGTGGAACCCCTGCCGGCGCTCCTGATCGGCATCGTCGCCGCCATCGTCTCCTACGCCGCCATCGAGTTCCGCATCCGGCGGCAGCTGGATGATTCGCTGGACGTCTGGGGCATCCACGGCATGTCCGGCACCTGGGGCGCCCTGGCCGTGGGGCTGTTCGCCTCGACCGCCCTGTCCGACGGCGGCGTCTTCACCGGCAACGCCAACCAGTTCGTAAGCCAGCTCATTGCCACCGTCGCGACCTGGGCCTATGCTTTCATCGTGACCTGGATTCTGTTCAAGCTCGTCGATGTGGTCATGAAGGTGCGCGTGTCGGATGCGGACGAGGCCATCGGTCTCGATTCGTCGCAGCATGGCGAACAGGAAGGCGGCGCTGTGTAATGATTGGGGGTATCCGGACAATTCCCGGCTGACGCCATCCAACCAACGGGGAACCGCATGAAAAAAATTGAAGCCATCATCCGGCCGGAGAAGCTGATCGCCGTCAAGGACGCATTGTCCGATGCCGGGATCAAGGGCCTGACCGTATCGCAGGTGACCGGGCGCGGCCAGCAGCGGACCATGGTGCACAGCGGGCGCGCCGGCAGGGGCGTCGCCTCGGACATGCTGCAGCGGGTCAAGATCGAGATCTTTGTACGGTCCGAGGACACCGATACCGCCGTGGACGCCATCATGGAGTCGGCCCGCACCGGCCAGGTGGGCGACGGCAAGATTTTCGTCCTGCCCGCCGAACGCTCCGTGCGCATCCGCACCGCCGAGGAAAACGAACAGGCCATCTGATGACCCCGGGGCGGCCCGCCGATCGGGCCGCCGCCCACCGGCCATACCGGATTGCCGACAAGAACGGTCCGGTTGGTATATCATTTAACCTACTGGAAATCATCCTGGTAGGTTCTGTTGCAGGCCGGTGCCTCGGCGCCGTCGTTGTCAACCTGCGCTCCACTCCCCTGCGACTGGCATTCGGAACCTGTTGAACAGGTCGCGAGGGAGCTCATGAAAGTCATGTACAAACTACGCCCGTTGGGCCGCTTGCTGAGTGCAGGCATCCTCCTGCTGACAGTGGCCGCGGCACCGGCGGCGGCCCTGAACAAGGTCCACGTGGTCCAAAGAGGCGAGACGCTGTCGTCCATCGCCCGCCGCTACGATGTCCCCATCTCCGTCCTGGCCGCCAAGAACGGAATCGACAACGGCGACTACATCTTCGTGGGCCAGCGGGTGGTGGTCCCTGCCTCCGAGACCGCTGTGACCCCGTCCCTGGGCATCCACACGGTCCGTGTCGGCGACTCCCTGACCGACATTGCCGCCCTCTACGGGGTACCGATGGAGAAGATCCTGTACTTCAACGGGATGGACTCGCCGTCCGCACTTTGGGTCGGCCAGCCGGTCCTGGTACCGGTTCCCGCAACCCCCGGGCCGCCGCCTTCGGCGGCCGCTCCGGCACCGGTTGTGGTGAACCGCGACGCCACGTCGCACCGGGTGCAACAGGGAGACACGCTCTATTCCATTTCGCGCGCCTATGGCGTGGATGTCCAGACCCTGGCCACCCACAACCGCCTGCAGGACGTTGGACGCCTGTTTGTGGGCCAAACCCTGTCGCTGCCCAGAAATCCCCCAACGGCCCCGGCAGTCGGCACGTCCCAGTCCCTGCCCCGGTCCTCCTCGGTCATCCACACGGTGACCCTGGGCGATTCGCTGGACTCGATTGCGAACCGATACAAGGTGACCGTCAGGGACCTCATGCTGCTCAACGGCCTGGACCACGCATCCTTGATCTGGGTGGGTCAAAACCTGGCCTTGCCGCAGCGGGCCGACGGGTCCGAGCCGCTGATTGTGCCGTCGGCGGTGCCGCCGCCGGCCGCGGGCCAGGAGCCACCCCTGCCCGTGGTTGATCCGGTTCCGGACCAGGCAGGCCTGCCCCAGCTCCCGGCCAGCTTTGTCCACATCGTCAAGCGGGGCGAGACCCTGTCGGACATCGCCCAACGCTTCAAGGCCACCGCCCTTCAGGTGAGCGACTACAACGGCCTGACATCGCGCGATCTGATCGTGCCCGGCCAGCGGCTGCTCATCCCGCGCCGGGCGGCACAGGCGCAGGGCTACATGGGCAAGCGCTGGGTCGAGATCGACCTGTCGTCCCAAACCCTGACCGCCTGGGACGACGAGGATCTCTACATGCATGTGAAGATCAGCAGCGGCCTCGTGCAGTACCCGACCCCGGTTGGCCACTACAACATATGGCACATGAACGAACGCCAGACCATGAGCGGCCCGGGGTACAGCCTGCCCAATGTGCAGTTCAACATGTACTTCTACCAAGGCTACGCCATGCACGGGGCCTACTGGCACAACAATTTCGGCCAGCCCATGTCGCACGGCTGCGTCAACATGCGGGAAGAAGAGGCCGAACGGCTCTATCGGTTCGTCGATCTGGGCACCGAGGTCTGGGTCCACGGCTGATTCCGGGGAGCATGGCTCCCCGGCCCGTTGCGGAGACGCAGTCCGCATCCAATCAGGCGGTCTGTCCAACCTGACGGCATGGCGCCTTATATAATTGGTGCCGGTTTCTGGCCTGCAGCCGCTCCCCGGCCGGCCTTTTTCAAATGCCAATGACCGCCGCCGTCCAAACTTCACCGCCATCCAACCACGGTCTGGCACAGACCAGCCTGCCGGTTGAAGGCATGCACTGCACCGGTTGCGCCCAATCGATACAAATGGGTTTGGGCGCCGTACCGGGCGTGGCCTCCGCGGCGGTCAGCTACGCCGCCGGCCAGGCCGAGGTGCAGTTCGACCCGCGGCAGGTTTCGCTCGGTTCGCTGGCCGGCGCGGTTGCGGACCTGGGCTACGCCGTCCCCCGGACGGAAACCGAACTCACCATCGGGGGCATGACCTGCACGGGCTGCGTCCAGGCCGTACAGCAGGCATTGAATGGCACGGACGGGGTGCTGGAGGCCAGTGTCAGCCTAACTCCGCCCCTGGCCACGGTGGCCTATCTGCCCGAAGTCACCGGCCCGGAGGCTCTGGCGGCATCCGTGGACCGAGCCGGGTACGACGCGGCCCTGCCCGCAATCTCGGACGTGCCGGGCACAGCCGAGGAAGACAGGGAACAGGCCGCGTCGCTTGATCCGGAACTGCGCGGCCGTCGCCGTCGTCTCGTGACCGCCATCGCCTGCAGCGCCGTCATCATGCTGCTCAACATGACGGCCATGTTCCTGCCCAATCTGCAGTGGATGCCGACCGCCGCGCGGGAATGGACCGTGGCCGTCCTGGGTTCCATTGTCGTGCTGGCGATAGGCCGCGAATTCCATGTGCGGGCCGTCCAGTCCCTACGGAGGGGCTTCCCCGGCATGGACCTTCTGGTATCCCTGGGGTCCCTGGTGGCATGGGGCACCAGCCTGGCCACCTTGCTCCTGGACTTGGACCGGGCCCTGTTCCCCCTGTTCTTCGAATCGGCCGCCTTCATCATTACGTTCATCTATCTTGGGCGCTACCTGGAGGCCGGTGCACGCCGCCAGACGGGCGAGGCCATCTCGGCCCTGATGACGCTGCAGCCGGCCAAGGCCATCGTCGAGCGCGGCGGCCGGCACCACGACGTGCCCTTGGCCGAACTGGCGGTCGGGGACACGGTCCTGGTGCGCGCCGGCGACACCATTCCCGTGGACGGCACGGTGCTTGACGGGAGCAGTTCGGTGGACGAAGCCGTGCTCACCGGCGAGAGCCTGCCCGTACCCAAGAGTGCGGACGATGCGGTCTGGAGCGGCACCGTCAACCTGGATGGGACCCTGCGCTTTCGGGCCGACGCGGTGGGTTCGGAGACGGCGGCCGCACGCATTGCCGACACGGTTCGCCAAGCCCTGATGAGCCAGGCTCCGGTCCAGTCCCTGGCAGACCGCATCGCCCGCGTGTTTGTGCCCATCATCGTGGTCCTGGCCACGATCTGCGGACTGATTTGGGGTTTCTGGGGCGCCTCCCAGTACTACCCGGACCTGGCACCGGCATCCGTAAGCCTGATATTCGCGTCCGCGGTTCTGCTCATCTCGTGCCCGTGTGCCTTGGGCCTGGCCACGCCGACCGCCATGATTGCCGGTACCTCCCTCGGGGCCCGGCGCGGCATCCTGGTCAAGGATGCGGGTACGCTGCAGAGGCTGTCGACCATCGACACCGTATTGCTGGACAAGACCGGCACCGTGACCCAAGGCCGTCTGCAGCTGGAGAAACTGGTGCCGTCGCCGCAGGCCACCCTGGATCCGGAACGGATTCTGTCGCTCGCCGCCGCCGTTCTGCAAGGCAGTGCCCATCCCGTTGCCCGGGCGCTCGCCGCCGAGGCGGAGCGGCGGGAACTGCCGGTACCGCAGGCGGCCGGCTTCCGCAGCTTGACCGGACTGGGCGTGGAAGGCACGGTGGAAGGTTCCGCGGTTCTGATCGGCAGCCAGACGCTCATGGACCAGCAAGGGTTGTCCACCGCCGAATTCGGGGAATTGCTGGCCTCGGCGGAGGCCGGCTCAGCCAGCATCTCCTTTGTTGCGGTCGAGGGTCGGGTGGAAGCCTTCGCCGTCGTTTCGGATTCGCTGCGCCGGGAGGCAGCCGACACGGTGACCGCCCTTCGCGCGGTCGGCATGGAAATCCAGATGCTGTCGGGGGACAACGAACAGGCGGCCAAGGCGGCCGCGGCCGCCCTGGGGCTGGACCCGGACCGCGAAGTGCGCGGTCGCCTGCGACCCGAGGACAAGCTGACGGTCGTGACCGCGTTCCAGGAGGACGGCCACCAGGTGGCCATGGTGGGGGACGGGGTCAACGACGCTCCCGCCCTGGCCCGGGCGGATGTCGGGCTGGCCGTGGCCGCGGGCCACAATCTGGCGCTGCAGACCGCGGACGTGGGCATCCTCAACAACCGGCTCAGCCGCATTCCGGAGGCAATCCGGCTTGGTCAGCGCACCATGCGGGTCGTGCGCCAGAACCTGTTCTGGGCCTTCGCCTACAACGTGGCCGCCATTCCCTTGGCCGCGGGCGTGTTCGTGCCCTGGCTGGGACTGAAGCTGGAACCCCAGTTCGCCGCCGCCATCATGGCCGTGAGCAGTATCTTCGTTGTACGCAACAGCCTGCGCATCCGCGGGTTCAGCCTGCACTGAACCTTACAGTACGGCTTCCGTAGTGCCGGCAACCGGCGCGGATGCGTCCGGACATTCCCTGGGTCGCTGGGTTGGAGCCCTGGTCGTGCTGTTGTGGTTGGGATGGCCCACCGTCCCTGTCCAAGCCCAGGATCCCATGCCCGACCGGAGTTGGGCCGCGGCCGGAGAGACCACCTTTCTCCAGAACTGCGCTCCGTGCCACGGACCGACCGGCGCCGGGGACGGCCCTGTCATGGTTGAACAGAATCTGTCCGCGCCCGGTCTGTCCGATCCGGAACGGGTTGCCCTGGGCAGCCCCGCCGACTGGTTCCGGACCACCCGGGATGGACGCATCGAGAACCTCATGCCCCCTTGGGGCAACCAGATGACGGATGCACGGATCGGGGACGTGGTGGCGTGGATTTGGCACCTCTCCACCAGTCCGGATGAGCTTGACGACGGCGCCCGTCTCTGGGCAACGGTGGCCGCACCGCTCGGAGACCGGGACTGGCAAACCCTGGCCCTGACCACCAACCACCAGGCCTGGGCGGAGTCGGTGACGACAAGCCTGGGCGAGCAACAGCATCCGGTTCCGACGGCGGAGGAACTCCGGCTGATCCAGCGGTACCTGCAGTCCCTGACCCTGACACCCGACTGGGCCCCTCCGCTCCGGCCCGGCGCAGGTGTGCTGAAGGGCCGGATCCGGCAACTGAGTCCCGGCGAACCCACGGCTCCCCCGGCCGCAGTGCAATTGCAGGCTCAAGTGGGCGAGACGGTTCTGGACACCCATACGGTGCCTGTGGCCACTGACGGCACCTTTGTCCTGGAGGGTGTTGAACCTGCTCCGCGCATCCTCTGGACTGCGCAGGCGGAACAGGCGAACCTCGACTTCGCATCGCCACCCGTCAGGTTCGACGAACTCGGTCGGACACCGGAACTGACGCTGGATTTGTACCTGCCGTCCGCCACCCATGGGAAGCTTGAGGTCGAGTCCCTGCAATTGGTTCTGGCCCTGTCCGGCGAGCAGTTGTTGGTGGGCCAGACCGTCTTGCTGGTCAACACGCTGCCCTGGGTGTTCACGGGAGAGGCGGAGACGCCGGAAACGCTTCCGGTCACGGCCCGCATTCCAATCGATCCGGCGGCCGACGAGGTAACGCTGGCCGACTTCGGCCGCCCGCGGTTCACCGCCGGAGACGGATTTGTCCTCGACTCCGCACCGATTCATCCGGTGTCCGGTCGCCACCAGGCCGTGCTGGGCTACTCCCTGCCGTGGCCCTTGGCCGCTCAGCGTTGGCGGCAGGCCTGGCCCTATCCCGTCCGTCAGGCAACGCTCCTGATTGCCGAGGTGCCGGGCCTGGAGTCCGAACCCGCGGGATTTGTGCCACTCGGTGAACGCGAACTGGACGGCCAGAGGTTCACCGTCTGGCAGGCTGCCGATCTTGCGGACGGGATCCTGGACATTAGGTTCTCCGGACCGGCGGCCGCCCGGACCGGCGCGGCAGGACAACAGGCGACTGCCGCCCAAGTCCTGCCGGAACCCGCCTACCTGATGCCCCGCTGGCTGCCGGCCGCCCTCGCCCTGATCCTGCTGGCCGGTGGTGGGCTGCTGCTGCTGGCCGGACTGCTCCGCGAACGACGGGGAGGCGATGCCTGATGCCGTGCCTCCGGATCGGCCTGACCGCCGTCCTACTGCTTGCCACCATCTTTCCGGGTCCTTCCACGCCGGTTCTGGCCCAAACCGAACTGGACGACCGCATGTACGACATCGCACGCGAGCTTTGGTGCCCGCTCTGCTCCGGTGTCCGGCTTGATGCCTGCGAACTGCAGGCCTGTGTCCAGATGCGCGCGGAGATCCGCCAGTTGTTGGCGGAAGGCAGGGATCCCGAATGGATCGTCGTCTACTTCGAAGAGGAGTACGGACCGCAGGTCCACGGCCAGCCCCCCCTGCGAGGGTTCCAATCCCTGGCTTGGCTGGTGCCGGCTGTGGCCGTGGTCGGCCTAGGCATTGGTGCGGGCCTCCGCACCCGTCGGGCCGTACGGCAACGGCGATCCGCAGTCGTTCCCCGGATCCGCAGTCAATCGCTTCCGAAGGTGTGAGGCCGTGTCCGACCATCCAAGCACGACAGAGTCCGTTGCCAATCCGCCGCCACTGGTGTCGCGTTCGCTGTTGCTGGTTGTGGTCGCGATCTCGGTCATGCTCGTCCTGCTGGCCTTGCTGGCCTGGCGCGTCCTGCGCGCCCAGCCGGTGGCCCTGGCCGTCGGCGATCCGGCCCCGCCCTTCCACCTGCAGTTGATCGAAGGCGGTTCCCTCACCCTGGCGGACCTGCAAGGCCAGGGGGTTGTCCTGAACTTCTGGGCCAGCTGGTGCGATCCCTGCCGCGACGAAGCGCCACTCCTGGAGGAAGCATGGCTGCGGAACCGGGATGCGGGCATTGCGGTCCTGGGCGTGGCCCATCTGGATCAGAAGGCGGCAGCCTTGCGCTTCATCCAAACATTCGGCCTCACCTACCCCAACGGCCGGGACTCCGGCAGCCTGATAGCCCGCGCCTATGGCATCCAGGGGGTGCCGGAAACCTTCTTCATTGATCCGGCCGGCAATCTGGCGGGGGCCTGGCGGGGACCTCTCACGGCGGAGGCCATGCAGCAATTCCTGCCCCTGATCCAGCCCGCACCATGATTGCCGACTTCGCAGCCCTGGCCTTGGCGGCCGCGCTGGCGACGGCCTGTCTGGGGGTGGCCGCGTCCCTGCATGCCGGCGTGCACGGCACCGGCTCCTGGCGGATGGCGGGCGACCGGGCGCTGCGGGCCACGGTGTTGCTCGTGGCCGGTGCCACCGTCATTCTCTGGATCCTGCTGATGCAGGACCGCTTCGAAGTCCTCTATGTCTGGAATTCATCGGAAGCCGCCCTGCCGCTCTTCTACAAGTTCGCGGCACTTTGGGGAGGCCAGGCCGGAAGCCTCCTGTTCTGGGCCTTCATTCTGGCTTGCGGCTCCCTCCTCGCCGTGCGCCGGGTAGCGCGGACGCTGCCGGACCTGGCACCCTGGACCACGGCCATCCTGTGCGCCAACCTGGCGTTTTTTCTGCTGCTGGTGGTGGTGCCGGCCAATCCCTTCCAGCGCATCCCCTTCCCGCCGGCGGATGGCGCGGGTCTCAATCCCCTGCTGCAGAACTACTGGATGGTCATCCATCCCGTCATGCTCTACCTGGGTTATGTCGGGCTGACGGTTCCGTTCGCGCTGGCCGTGGCGGCCCTGGCCGTCGGCCGCATGGACACCGCCTGGCTGCGGATGCTGCGCCGCTGGACCCTGGTTCCGTGGCTGTTCCTTTCGGTCGGCATTCTGATGGGCAGCCAGTGGGCCTACCTGGAACTGGGCTGGGGCGGCTACTGGGCCTGGGATCCGGTCGAGAACGCCTCCCTGCTGCCTTGGCTGACGGCCACCGCCTTCCTGCACGGCCTGGTTGTCCAGGAGCAGCGCGGCACGATGCGCCTGTGGAACATGGTCATGATCGGACTGACCTACTTCCTGGTGTTGCTCGGCACGTTCACGACCCGCAGCGACATCGTGGCCAGCGTGCACACGTTTGCGCGCAGCTCGATTGGCCTGTACTTCGTGGGGTTCATGGTCCTGACCGCGGTCGGTTTCCCCCTCCTGCTGTGGGTGCGGCGCGCGCTGCTGACCGAACCGGCCGCCCCGGCCGCCTGGCTTTCGCGCGAGACCGCCTTCCTGGCCAACAACTGGCTGCTGGGCGGCATTGCCTTCGCCACGCTCTGGGGCACCTACTTTCCCGTCTTCAGCGAACTCCTCACACAGGAGCAGATCGCGGTGGCGGCACCCTACTTCCAGAAGGTGAACGGCCCCCTCTTCCTGCTCCTGCTCCTGTTCATGGGCGTGGGGCCCCTCCTAGGCTGGCGCTTCACCCATTTGCCGGAGATCTGGCGCAAACTGCGGATGCCGTTCGCAGGCGCCTTGTTGTTGGCGTTGGCCTCGTTGTTGTTCCTGCCTCCCAATCCCTTTGCCGCGGCCGGCCTCTTCGTTTGTTTCCTGGCACTGCTGGGGGTGTTGCAGGAGTTCGCGGAGGCCATCCGGGCCCGCCGGCGCGCCCGCACCGAACATCCGCTGGTGTCCCTGCAACAGCTGCTGGTGCGCCAGGGTCGTCGCTACGGCGGTTACCTGGTACACGTCGGCATCGTCTGCATGGGCGTTGCCATCGTCGGCAACGAGTTCCATCAGGAGGTGCGCCACATCACGCTGGAACGGGGCCGGCCGGCCGAGTTCAACCGCTGGACCGTGACCTTCCTGGGCCTGACGGAAACGGAACAGGCCAACCTGACGGAATACAGGGCCTACGTGACCGTGCATGACGATGCCGGCAAACTGGTGACCCGCCTCGAACCGCGGCGCAACGTGTACCACAAGACTCCGGAGGCGCCCACGAGCGAGGTCGGCCTGCACATGTCACTGCGCGAAGACCTCTATGTGGTGCTCAACGGCTGGCAGGACGAAGCCGTCTCCGCCACCTTCTCCTTCTTTCTCAATCCGCTGATGGTCTGGTTGTGGATCGGCGGTGTAGTGTTGGTGATCGGCACCCTGGTTGCGCTCTGGCCACACGGACCGGACCCCGGCCGCCGCCCCCGCGCATGACGAGCCCGGACCTGTTCGATGCCGCCAGCCTGCTGCGCCTGGCGGTCGGCCTGGTTGTGTTCGGTGCGCTGTGCCTGTGGGTGGTGTGGCCGGTTTTGGCTAGCCGGGACGACGGGGAACCACCGGCGGCTGGATCGTCAGCTCCTCCAGCAGACGGGGACGCGGATGCCAGTGATCCCGGGCCTCGCCCACCAGATAGACCGAACCCGTCACCAGAATGACCGTATCCGGCTCCACCGTCCGCAACGCATGGCGCAGGGCGAAGCCGACATCCCTGAACAGGTGCCGCAGCCGATGGCGTTCGCCGCGCGGCAGGCATTGGGCCAGGTCGCCGGGGCGGCAGGTGGACTTGCCGAACACGTAGGGTTCGGTCAGCAGGAAGTCGCCGTCCAACCGGCAGAGAACGCCCAGAATGCCGGCCGCGTCCTTGGTGGTCAGCATCCCCGTGATGATCAGGAACCGGCGGCCGGACCAGCTCTGCTGCAGTGAAGCGACCAGGGCCTCCGCCTTGGGCACATTGTGGGCACAGTCGAGGATGACGTCCGGCTCGGTCTGGATGTGCTCCAGGCGGCCGGCCACCGCACCACCCGCCAGGGCCTTGGCCGCGGCTCCCTCCGCCAAGTGCAGCCCGCTCCCGGCCTGCAGCAGGTCCACAGCGGCCACTGCCACCGCGGCGTTGGCCGCCTGGAAGGGGGCCAGACCGGGCATGGGCAGGTCGCGGTGAACCGCAAAGGGACTCTCCACCGTCAGGGCCAACCGGCCGCCATGGGTACGGGCGTGCCAGCGGAAGGTCCAGTCCCGGGTCGCATCTCCGGCCGGCCCCACGGTATGCAAGTCCGTGCCCACCTTGCACGCTTCGGTCTCCAGCACGTTCAGCACCTCCGGCTGCCCGGCTCCGGTGAGGGCCGGCGCCCCCGGCTTGAAGATGCCGGCCTTGTGCCAGGCGATGCTTTCCAGGGTGCCGCCCAGTGTCTCCACGTGGTCCAGGCCGATGTTGGTGACCAAGGCCAGTCGGGGCCGAACCACGTTCGACGCATCCCAGCGCCCCCCGGAGCCGCACTCGACGATGCCCCAGTCCACGGCGGCCCGCACATAGAACAAATACGTCAGGGCAACCCAGGCTTCGCCGTAGCTGAGACGCGTGAACTCCCCCTGTGCCTGCTGCCACAGGCCGTACCGATGGGCGAAGTCGTTGAACAGCCCGTTCAATTCCGGCACGGTAATCCAGCGGTCGTCCACCACAAGCTTCTCGTGGGGCAACTGCAGATACGGGTTGATGTGCAGGCCGGTGCGGCAGCCACCGGCCGTCAGGATGCGCGCCAGCAGGTGGGACACGGACCCCTTGCCGCTGGTGCCGGCCACGTGAATATAGGGAAGTCTCTCCTCGGGAGCCCCGACCGAGGCCAGAAAGGACTTGAGACGCCGCAGGGACAGGCCCTGTTCGGTGGGCAGGGGCTCCTTGGCCTGGGGCGTGGCGGCCACCTGGGCCGGAGTCCGGATTAGGGACCAGAGCCAGGCGTAGCTGCGCCGATACTCCGCAATATGGGCCTGAATCCGGGCGGCGTCCATGGCTGCGTCCCGTTCAGGCCGGCACGGGGAAGTCCCCGACCATTTCCCGGACTTCACCCTTGATGCGCCGCTGCAGGTCCGTGGCGGCCGGATCGCGGGCAATTTCGCCGATCCACGCGCCGATCCGCCTGAACTCCGGCTTGCCCATGCCGCGGGTGGTGGCGGCCGGCGAACCGAGCCGGATGCCGCTGGTGACCCGTGCGGGCCGGGGATCGAAGGGGATCATGTTCTTGTTGCAGTGCAGGCCAGCGTTGTCCATGGCCGTCTCCACCGACTTGCCCGTCACATCGTCGCGGTTCAGGCTGCCCAGGTCCACCAGCAGCAGGTGGTTGTCGGTGCCTCCGGAGACCAGGCGCAGTCCCTGTTCCTGCAGCGACTCGCCCAGACAGGCGGCATTGGCCACGGTTTGCTCCTGGTAGGTGCGGAACTCCGGTTGCAGGGCCTCCCCCAAGCCCACGGCCTTGCCGGCGATCATGTGCATCAGGGGACCGCCCTGCTGGCCCGGAAACACGGACCGGTCGATCGCCCTGGCATGCGCCTTGCGGCACAGGATCATGCCGCCGCGGGCCGCACGCAGGGTCTTGTGCGTGGTGGTGGTGACGATGTCGCACCAGGGCACCGGATCGGGGTGCAACCCGACCGCCACCAGACCGGCCACATGGGCCATGTCCATCATCAGCAGGGAACCGGTGGCGTCCGCAATGCGGCGCAGGGCCTCGAAGTCGAAATGGCGCGGGTAGGCGCTGGCTCCGGCCACCAGCAGCTTGGGCCGGAACTTCAGGGCCGCATCCATGACCTCTTCGTAGTCGAGCACCTCCGTCTCGGTGTTGACGCCGTAGTGCTCGAATTGATAGAAGTGGCCGGAGGAGTTCAAGTGGAAGCCGTGGGTCAGGTGGCCGCCGTGGTCCAGTTTGAGCGCCAGCACGCGGTCCCCGGGTTCCAGCACGGCCAGGTAGGCGGCTGCGTTGGCCTGGGCACCGGAGTGGGGCTGCACATTGACATGTTCCGCCCCGAACAGCTGTTTGGCCCGGTCGATGGCAAGCTGCTCCACGGTGTCCACATGCTCGCAGCCACCGTAGTAGCGCTTGCCGGGATAGCCTTCGGCGTACTTGTTGGTCAGCACGCTGCCCATGGCCCTGAGCACACCCCGTGAGACGTAGTTCTCGCTGGCGATGAGTTCGATACCTTCCGACTGCCGGTCCTGTTCCGCGCAGATGGCATCCATCACTTCCTGATCAAGCCATCCATTGGACTGGCGTGGCTGGGGCATGAGGTAGCAACTCCGGGGTTGACTGCACTTGGTCATGAAGCGGACGAATCGTACCTGTCCCTGGTCCGGGACAATGCAAATTCACACCGCCATGGGAACCCAAGGCAGCCGGATGGTGGACAGACTGGGGACGCGGTCCGGCAACCGGCGTACAATCCCAGCCGATCATCGACCAAGCCCCATTGCAAGAAGCACCCACGCATCAAACGGGCCAGCACCCGATCCCGTATCCAAGACTGCCGACCGTCTCCGCAACTTCCGTCGGATCATGTACCCACTGCGAGTTCCTGCCCGCGCGCCCAACTCCATCCCCTTGGCCGCGGTTCTGTTCCTGGCAGTCCTGCTGTGTGCGGCCTGCGGCGCGGGCACTTGGCACGGCACGGTGCTTGAACCGCCCTTGGAAGTGCCGGCGATTGCCGGGGTGGACCATCGGGGCGACCCGTTCGACAGCGGCTCGCTGGCAGGCAGACTGCAGGTGGTCTTCTTTGGCTACACCTTCTGTCCGGACATCTGTCCCGCCACGCTGTATGAAGTGGCGGATGCCCTGTCGGCCCAGTCCGAAACCGTCCGGCAGCAGGTGGATGTCCTATTTGTCACAGTCGATCCGCAAAGGGACGGCCCGGGACGCCTGGAAGCCTATGTCGGCCAGTTCCATCCCTCGGTCAGGGGGATTCGGCTCGAGGATCCCGAGGCGCTGGCTGCTCTTACCGCCGGCTATGGCGTGTATGTGGCCTCCGGTGCGGAGTCGTCCGGCGACGATGTGTACCTGGTCGACCACACGACCCGGGTTTATGTCCTCAATCGGGAAGGCCACATGGCCCTCACCTATGCCAGCGACCTGAAGGCGGAGGATCTGGCCGCCGACCTGAGGCGGCTGGCCAAGCAGCGATAACCGGCCCGGCAGTGACTTCCGACAACTGTTTCCTGGGTTGCTCGATCCCCGACGAAGCCACTTCCTGGCTTTGCACCTGGCAACAACATCTGCGAGGGCGGCTGGCAGAGGCCGGGCTGGAACGGGCGGTGGGCTGGGTGCGTCCCGAGTCCCTGCACCTCACCCTGTTCTTTCTGGGACGGATGCCGGATCGGGAGTGCCAACGCCTGCAGGATCTGCTGGCCGACCGGTTCACAGGCCTGTCGGTCCCCGACACGGTGATTCAGCCGCCCCGGTTCTTCCCCAAACCCACGCGCCCGCGCGGTCTCTGGTGTCCGGTGAGCGAGTCCGGGGATTGCCTGCAACAGCTGCATGTTGCCCTGTTGCCAGTCGTTGACGAAGTTGGCCTGCCCCTTGACGCGAAGCCCTTCAGGCCGCACATCACGCTCGGCCGGGTTCGGAAACGGTTTCAACGCAGTCGCGAACTCAAGGAGTTGCAACTGACGCCGACTGAAGTCCCCTGCCAACTACAAGAACGGAAGGTCGGGTTGCGGCAGGTGCATCTGTACCGGACGAAAGCCACACCCCAGGGGAACCTCTATCGCAGGCTTGCCACCTGGACTCTTTGAACCGGTCCGCCAGAGCCAGGACATCCCCTTCCCCCTTCTTGGATGCTTGAGTGGGATTCAGGATGGCTGCACCGTCGGTGCCGGACATCCATACTGCATTGCGGGTCTTGCCGCGCGGCGTGGCCTTGGCCGGGCGCAGAGGGAATGGGCAGCTTCAGCGACACATGGGTCACACGTCTGCACCCGACGTGTAGAAGTCCAGCCGATCAATGAGATCAGCGGGAAGCCGATCCCACTCTTCCTGGGGCACCTTCCTACCGCGTTCGATGAGGATTTCCTCCAGTGTGCGGCCTTGTTGTCTGAAGGACAGATCGCCGTCTTCGGCTCCCTCAACACCATTCACCGTTGAGTTCTCGATGTCCTTTCCTTCTTCGAGCATCTCTTCGCTTCGGCGGTCCTCACTGGGCTCGGTGGGCAGTGAGGAACCATCCTGATTGGTGTTCATAAGCTCTTCGCCAACTTCTGCAATCAAGCTGCATGTTAACCGAGTCCCATCCTGGAATCCTCCGTGGCGCGAGTGGAGAAGCGGTTGCAGACGAGACTGCAGTGCCTGTTCGATATCGACCCGGCGGACAGTCTCGGCGGCCTGAAGTTTCCGGCTGGATGCATCCAGCGACAGCATTTCCCAATGCCCGCGCGTCAGCCATCCGTCCGTGTCGATGGCAGGCACCAGCCACAGGACTTCGCCTTCGTTGAGATCCTGGACCGGGTTGGCCATAGCCTGCATGAAGGGCACTTCGCCTGCAATCTGCGTAGTGGCCGGATCGAAACCCACAATCTCCGCCAGCCACTGCACCATCATCCCCGCCTCATTGAAGCGATGAGGACAAGTGACAACTCGGGGTCCCACCGACTCCCATTCGGTTCGGAGCCGCCCACTGGACACGCTGCAAGGAGCAGACACCGCCCCTTTTGCTGCAGGACTGCTGATGCTGAAAGGGGCCCGGGGGTGCCTCAGCGGTACCATCGCGGGCAATCCAGGATAGCGTCTGACGCTGGGTTGGATCCAAGTCACGGAAGGACTGACCCTACCATTCCTCAACACCGTACCGCGGCGCGGGAGGATGGGTCATGTAAAGAGGGGCTCCGGCGTTATTACCAGTTCAGGCAAGTGGGCGTGGTGGGCATTCTTCATGGCCACCCGTACGGCGTGGAAGCCATGGCGGAGTACCAGATGCTCGATGGCAGGGGCCGCGTCGTAGGTCAGGAGAAAGGAGCCCCGGCCATAAGCCAGGAGATCAAAAAGCTGTTCATGGTCCAGTTCGTGATGAGCATAGAGACGCTGACCAGCCCGCTTGCCACCGGCGGTGTAGGGCGGATCGACAAACAGGGCTGCACGCCGCCCCCAACCGTGCAACAGAGGCGGCAACAGGGCCAAGGCATCCCCTTGGGCAAAGGCAATCCGCGACGCGTACGGTTGAATGGCCCGGATGCGGCGCGCCAACGTGTCCGGGTACCAGCGCGAGCCGAGGCCCTGACCGTTTTCCCCCTGCCGAATTAGGGCCGCGCCAGGGGCCAGGATGCCCGAACGGCGTGTGCGGTTCAGCACCAATGTACGGAAACCGTGGTCCAAGATGCTGACAGGCACCGTCTGTGACAGGGTCTCCACCCGCTCCCGGGTCGGCTCGAAGGCCTCAACCCGTTGGGCCAAGGCCTCACCATCCTGCAGCACCGCGTGCCAAAAGGCAGCCACATCGGAATCCAGATCCAGCATCACGCATTGCTCCACCAGATCCTCCATTACCGCGGTTAGGGACACGATGCCGCCGCCACAAAAGGGTTCTACGAGCAGCGTAGGCTGCACCTGCCGCAGCCAGTCACGTACATGCGGGATCAACCAAGTCTTGCCCCCGGGATAGCGCAGGGGACTGCGCTGGGGCACCTGAGCCACATTGACGGCTGGGAGGCGTGATGTGGGAAAGCTGTATGCCAAGGGAGCTTGGACGCTCACGATTTTGGCTCGTGGCGCAAAGACCCGTCAGGATGCCGGGCCGCCTTGCCCAAACCCAAGTACCTGGTGCTCACTCGTATTGAGAACCGGCCGTTCAACATCGGCCTAGCCCTCTGTATCCATCCTGGATCAAGACATGGCTCCGGCGACTCATCAGCACCCCGGCCCAGGCGGTCCAGTTGCTGTCGTCACCAGAGCAACTCAAGCCGGGGCAGTCAAGGGAAAATGGGGCTGCCACCAGCAGTCGATGCAAGCCCGACTGTATAGACTCGCGGCTGCCGACACCGGCAATCCAACAACAACGTCCGGGTTTGGCCAGCGAATGGCACTCTTTCCATTGACCAGCCCGATGCGACCGCCGTTGCCAGACGCACCAAAATTTTGAGGCGGTCGTCGAATTGCAGCCGACAACCACCTCAACACACTGCTGCGCAGCCCTTGGCTGGCTGCGAGCCAAACCTATTGACAGGCTTCGCAGTCCTCGTCGTCCAGGTCGCAGACCAATCCGTCCACAGTGGTCTCAAGCTCGCTGTAGAGCGTGGGCGGGGCCGGGGCCACCGGAACCGCATTGAGCCGTCCGTCCGTACCCTGCAGCGTGCTCTTCTCCACCTGGGTGGCACTCTGCGTTCGCAGGTAGTAGGTCGTCTTCAAACCCTGTGTCCACGCCAACTGATACAGCTCGTCCAATTCCCTGCCGCTGGTGGTGGAGACGTACAGGTTCAAGGACTGGGACTGGTCAATCCACTTCTGGCGCCGGGCTCCCGCCTTGACCAGCCAGGTGGGATCGATCTCGAAGGCCGTGGCATACAGCTCCTTCAGCCGGTCCGGAACCCGCGGAATGTCGCGCAGGCTGCCGTCGTGCAGCTTGAGATCGCTGATCATCAGCGGATCCCACAGACCCAGCTCCTTCAGGTCGTCCACCAGATAGGGGTTGACCACCACGAAGTCGCCGGACATGTTGGCCTTGACATACAGGTTGCGGAACACCGGCTCAATCGACGGGCTGACACCGCAGATGTTGGCGATTGTCGCCGTCGGCGCAATGGCCATGACATTGGAGTTGCGCATGCCCGTGTGCTGGACCCGGCGGGCCAGGCTGTCCCAGTCCCGCGTGGCACTTCGATCCACCTCGAGCTTCCGATAGCGCGCCTTGTCCAGATCGTCGAGCGAGTGCCAGGGCAGTCTGCCCTGGGACCAAAGCGAACCCTCGAACGAGGAGTAGCTGCCGCGTTCCTCGGCCAAGGCGGAGGACGCCGAAATGGCATACCAGGAAACCGCCTCCATGCTGACGTCGGCGAACTCCACGGCCTCGTCCGAGGCATAGGCAATGTTCAGCTTGTGCAGGACATCCTGGAAGCCCATGATGCCCATGCCGACCGGCCGGTGCCGACGGTTGCTGGTATGCGTCTCCGGGATGGTGTAGTAGTTGATGTCGATGACGTTGTCCAGCATGCGCATCGCGGTGGTCACGGTGCGCTCCAGCTTCTGGTGCAGGAGCTGGCCGTTCTCAACATGGTTGGACAGGTTCACCGAACCGAGATTGCACACGGCAACCTCATCCACGGAGGAGTTCAGCGTGATCTCGGTGCACAGGTTGGAGGAGTGCACCACGCCGACATGCTGCTGCGGCGAGCGCAGATTGCAGGGATCCTTGAACGTGATCCAGGGGTGCCCCGTTTCGTAGAGCATGGTCAGCATGCGCCGCCACAAATCGCGGGCGCGGATGCGCTTGGTGACCTTCAGTCGACCTTCGGCCGCCTGCTGTTCGTACAGGAGATAGCGGTCCCGGAACTCGAGACCGGTGACCTCGTGCAGGTCGGGCACCGCGTCCGGCGAGAACAGGGTCCAGTTCCCGTCCTCCTGGACCCGTTCCATGAAGAGGTCGGGCACCCAGCAGGCGGTGTTCATGTCGTGGGTGCGGCGCCGATCGTCTCCCGTGTTCTTGCGCAGGTCGAGGAACTCGTCGATGTCGATGTGCCACACCTCAAGGTAGGCGCAGACCGCCCCCTTGCGGCGACCGCCCTGATTGACGGCCACGGCCGTGTCGTTGGCCACCTTGAGGAAAGGAATGACCCCCTGGGACTCTCCGTTCGTCCCCTTGATGTGGGCTCCCAAACCCCGTACCTGGCTCCAGTCGTTGCCCAGGCCGCCCGAGAACTTGGACAGCAGGGCGTTGTCCTTGATCGCCTTGAAGATTCCCGCCAGATCATCCGGCACGGTCGAAAGGAAGCAGGATGAAAGCTGCGGATTGACGGTTCCCGAATTGAAGAGGGTCGGCGTCGAGCACATGAAGTCGAACGACGACAGCAGTTCGTAGAACTCAATGGCCCGCTCGTCCGGCTCGGCCTCCTGCTGCGCCAGTCCCATCGCCACGCGCATGAAAAACGCCTGCGGCAGTTCAATGCGCGTGCCGCCCGAGTGGAGGAAGTACCGGTCGTAGAGGGTCTGCAGCCCAAGGAACTGGAACTGCTGATCCCGTTCCGGTGCCAAGGCCTCGGCCAGCCGTTCCAGGTCGAAGATTTCGGCCAGCGCGGGTTGCAGCAGTTCACAGTCGATGCCGGTGCGCACATAGTGTGGGAAGTAGGCCCGGTACTGCTGGCGGTCGGTCAGTTCCCGAATGCCCGCCACATCGGGGCAGATGAAGGGGAACACCTCGTCCTTGAGTTTGCGCAGGACCAGCCGCGCGCTCACCTTCGAGTAGTCGGGGTCCTGTTCAACCAGGGAGCGCGCCGCCATAATCTGCGCCGTGCGCAGATCCTTCGGCGTGATGTCGTTGTACACGTCACGCGCCAGAACCTCAAGGACATCGTCCGCGGAGACGCCGTCCAAGCCGTGGCAGGCCTCCTCGATCTGTACCTTCAGGCGCTCAAGATCCAGAGGCTCCCGCGTGCCGTCGGGCAAGGCCACCATCAACTCCACGGGCAGCAAGAGCGAAGTCGTCTCGGCCTGGGCCGCCCGTTCCCGGGCGCGGTCCTCGCGATAGATGATGTAGCGCCGGGCCACTTCCTCATGGTCCGACTTCATCAGGACCAGTTCGACCTGGTCCTGAATTTCCTCAACGGCCACGGACAACGAGGGGCGCCCAAGGGCCCGTTGCGCCACCCGCTGCTCGACTGCATCCACGATGGGATCCACCCTGTGGTCGAGCGCTTCACCCTGCAGGCTGCGCTGTTCCGCCAGGAAAGCCTTCATGATGGCATTGCGAATCCGCTGTCGGTCATAGGGAACCATGCCGTCCGCCGGGTCGCGCTTGGCCACCCGGACGGCATCCAGGTCGACGACGGTCTGCACGGTCGGAACCGCACCTCCGAAACGATCGATCCCGAGTTGACCTGTTCCCATCTGTCCGACTTTCATGACTACGCCCTTTCACCCAAGTGGTTCGTGCATCGCGTACCCCAGGCACGCACCGGCACCGCTGCTTCACTACACATGATAGCAAAAAAGTTCTACGTTTTCCAACGATAGCAACGGGGGACGGCGGCTCTGGTGTACTGCGACGAGTGGTGTGATGTGTTGCCGCGTGCCCATCCCGGGTCGAACTAGGGGGGGACGAGGGCAACCCCGCCGGTTGCAGATCCGGAAGGAGACCTACAGCCGGTATTCATCAAATTCTAGCAGTCCCCATGAGCCCGCGCGCCCTGCTGGCTGCGCCGTCAGATGCCGGTCCGGAATCTTCCGACCGTGTAGGTTCTCTCTACGCGCCGAACAGCTTCAGGGAAGGCAAAACGGATGGGATTCAGTGACGAATTCACCCCAATGGGCCCTGCGCGCGCGACACGTGTACCAAGTTGATGGTGCCGCGCGCAGAATGCCGGGATCCCGGCCGGTTTGGCCGGTTGGTGTTGGTTCGGCAGTCGGGTGTTCCGACCCCAATCAGACGGAGCCTGCCGGTTCCGGCCCGCCAAAGGCCAGACACCTGCCGGCGGTCAAGTGCGAGAGAGGACGCCACCATCCTCATCCGGCTTGGTAAAACGTTTGCCGGAGTGCTGGCACGACCGAGGCCACGGCAGGCAAGTCGAGTGACATCTTCATCGGAACCAGCCGATTGACTGGCTGATTCACCCGTTTCAAGCCGCGTGCGCCCCCGGTCCGCGGCTGAAGGCAGCGGCCGGGGTAAACGGCTTCCTACATCCAACGGCTGCCATCACGGTTTGAAGCAAACAACGCGGCCTGTTCCAATGAAGCGCGCCCAACCACACCCCCGCGCCCCGGTCACGATTCAGGATCCGTCCGGGGCCGCCATCAGGGAACGCCACTCCTTGGGTGTCCGCTGCACGGCCAGGATGCGGTCGAGCACATCCGGTGGCAGGCCCTCTTCCCGCCAGACCGCCTCGATACGCTTTCGTTTCGGCTGGGCCAGTTTTGTCCGTAGAAACTTGTGCAGCACAGCGATGGTAGTCTCCAGGGTGCCCTCGGCCCGGTACTGCTCCTCCTTGTCGGTCTCGTGGTCGCGCCAGCGGCTTTCCACGGGGTCGTGCCACTGAAGCCGCGCCATCTCCCAATCCACCCCGTTCATGCGAATGTGCGTACCGAACACGTCGCTGAAGAAGGCCGGCTTCTCCGGTTCCGACATCTGCGGATCGCACTCGAGCTGCCGGTAGGCACCGTCCTCCAGCTTGAACACCAGCAGTTCGGCCGGCGAGTCGTCGGCGCGCTGGCCACCGGTGTCGTAAACCAGGTACTCGCCGATTCCCAAGAGCTCGTACAACCGTTTCTTCTCGCCCAGATCCTTGTCCGCCGTGCCTCGCGACATGATCTCTATCACCAGCTCCGGAGCGGGATCGCCCCGGTCGATCCGGAACGACCTGTCGTCGAAGGGCCGCTCCTGGCCTTCCGGCAGTTCCATTGACTGTGGCAACACCACCAGATCGGGTACCACCGCGTTCTTCGGGATTCCCTGCCCGGTGATCAAATCCAAGTCCACTGCAACCTCCTCGTCGAAGAACACCCTGAAACCCCATGCCACACGGTTGCCAAGCAGGGTGTTAACCGCATGTTGGGCACTGGTCTGGATTCCCGACAAATCCTCGGTCCTGGTGTAGATCCGCATCCCGTTCCCGTCGTATTCACGGATGCTCACGGCATCGACGACGTAGTCGGGATCGGATGTCCAGTCCTCCAGGTATTCGTGATTGATGTCGTAGGGGTAGTCCGGATTGTGGTGAAAGAGACTTGTGATGTGGCGCTGCCACTCCGCGAGGTGGGTCAGGCGCAGCTTGGCGCGCGCCCTGCGCGCCCGCTGCGTCATGGCTGATTCGACCTCGGCCCGCGATGACCGCCCCCGTCTGTCGCGTCTCTCCTGATTCCGATCCCCGAGCACGCCATTCATGTCCATTGCCACCTGCTGCCTTGCCCAACGCCCATTCTACAGTTCCCGTACCTGGCCGAGCAGCCGCAAGGAGGCGAAGTCTCGGATTGGGTTTGATTCGAGGCCATGGGCAGAGCCTGATCGGCCTGTCCGGCACGCTGGGAGACCCGGTCGCCAACGGGTCCGGATCGTTGGCATGCACCTGCGGCTTGGCGTGTCCGCATCGGCCATCCGACGGGAAGACCGGTGGACCATCGCGCCCAACACGGCTCCTGTTGGGACAATTCCCTACAGGCAGCAAAGACAAGGCCCCGGCAGATGCCGGGGCCTTGCTGATTTGACTCTTCAGGGCCTGTCTAGCCGTCGGCCGTCTTGACCTCAATCTGCCGGGGCTTGACCACTTCGGACTTGGGGATCGACACCGTCAGGATGCCCTGATCGATCGCGGCCTCCACGCCTTCCGTGTCCACGGCCTGCGGCAGGCGGAAGCTTCGCTGCCAGGCCCCCCGCATGCGCTCGCGCCAGGTGTAGTTGGCGCCCTCGCCGTCCTGCTCCTTGTCCTCCTCGGTGGCGATGGTGAGCGTCCTGCCCTCGAGCGTAATCTCGATGTCCTCGGGGGACACGCCGGGCAGTGCGGCCTGCACCAGGTACCGTCCGCTTTCCTCGGCGACGTCCACGGGAAACCCCATCGACACGTTGCCGGCAAAGGATCGGCGGAGCGGTGCGTTGAAGAGGCTCGGTCGGTGAATCAGCTTGTACATTTGCCTTCTCCCTCTGATTGGTTCGGCGTTTTGCGACTGCCGGAATTGTGGGAGAAGGCCGGGCGGAAAAACGTCTGCGGTGTGTTGGATCTGCGATCGCGGAAGGTTAATGGAACGCGGCGGTCCTTCAGTCCTCCAGCAGAGGCAGGATGGCGGCCATGGCTTCCCGGAACCTGCCCTGCTGGCCATGGCCCGGGAACGACACAGGTCCCGTCTGCACAAGCGGCACACCCTCCGCACGCAGAGGCTCCCCGAGGGCGCGCCACACCGGTGTGGCGATCAGAACCACTTGGGACGGCTTGCAGCCCGCGATGGCTTCCAACACGCGGTCCTTGTACTCCAGGACGTGCGCTTCCCGCCGTTTTTTGTGGATTGGCTCCGGTACGGCCTCAATCATCCAATAGCCGTCGGCCTGGAAACGGGCCAGCCACTCGGCCTTGCGGGCCCGTTCGTTTTTGGTCACGCCGAAGTCGTCGCCGTAGAGCACCTTGGTCAACTCCACCCAAAGCGTGTCCGCGCGCGGGACGTTTGGAAAGTAGAAGTGACGTTCCTCGACATCGGGCGGCGACTCGGCCACAAACAGGACCTTGACCGGATCGGGCCTGTACCGGTCGGTGGCAGCCTGGCGCAGAGCGATTGCTTCGGACATGACGAGAACACCTCGGAACAATGCAGGGCAGCACACGGCCACAGGCATGCTGCGGCGCGGGGATCACGCAGCGGCGGTGGGAGCCAGCCAGGCCGGGTTGGGCCGGCCGTCCAGGCTCAGCCGGCCGGCGTACAGGAACCGATAGACATCGCTGACATAGAAGTGGGGGAACGGCTTGGTCGGCAGGCTGTCCAGGACACCATCGTGCACCCGTTCGGCCATGGCCTCGTCCAGGCCATTCGACACTTCATAGGGGAAGTAGATCGCCAGGTCCCGCGCCGGATCCTCGATGATGCGCGAGACGCCAAAGGAGGCGGGATAGCGATAGGCCGGCGAGAGGCGCTCCATCAGGAACGTGCCCATGGCGGCCGAATTGATCTCGTCGCCGTGGGCGTAAATGAAGTTGACGGTCTGCTGGGCGTCGTCCAGGGTCTCCCCCGGAAATCCGAAGAAGAAGAACGTGTGGTTCCAGATGCCCGCGGTGGCACTTTCCTTCAGGATGCGGCTCATGTGGGGCAGTTCGGTGCCCTTGATCATGTGGTCGATGATGGCCTGCGACGCACTTTCCAGGCCGAACATGATCATCCGGCAGCCGCCGGCCCACATCTGATCCAGCAACGTTTGGTCGATCACCTTCTCGAACCGCACGCAGCCGCCCCAGTGAATGGGCTCGTCCTCCTCCCGCAGAATGGCCGACAGACCCCGCAGGTTGCGCGGCGTGATGGCCTCGTCGGCGAAGAAGATGTGGCGCGTGCCGTACTTCTCCCTCAGGGTCAGCATCTGGTCGGCCAGCGAACGGGCCGTCAGCTGGCTGAAGGACTCGGCCTCGCCGTAGCCCACGTTGCAGAAGGCGCACTGGCCGAAGTAGCAGCCGCGCGCCGTCATGAGCGGCAGCACCAGTTCCGGCGCCAGGTAGCGGTCCAGGGGGAAGCCGTCGAAGTCCGGCAGCGGCAGGTTGCGGATCTTCTCCGGCTCCTTGCGCTCCGTCACCTGCAGCGTCCGGCCCTTCCGGTAAATCAGGTTGGAAACCCTGTCCAGGTCGCCGCCGTCCACCACCGCACAGGCCAGCTGATACAGGGGGATCTCCCCGTCGTACACGACCGCGCTGTCGATTAGGTCAAACAGCGCCGGCTGCTTGGGCAGGACATCGTGGAGCATGCTGATGTGGGGACCGCCAACGGTGACGTGGCAGTCGATGCCCGCCTCCCGCACCAGGTGGGCCAGGGTGAACCCCGCCAGAACCTGTGCTTCCGAGGGAATGGAGATGCCGACCACATCCGGTTCGAAGGCTTCCAGGTCCTCGAGCACGATTTCCTCGTAGATGTCGAGGAACATGTTGTGGTCCCGGTCAGAGACCCCGAACAGCAGATTGCGGCTGCTGTCCACCGGCCGCGCCGCCTCGTAGCTCTGCAAATGGAGATGGGCGGGATGAAAGGGCAGGGAGGCCAGTTCCAGACAGTCGGCCAGGATCTGGAAGTTGGCAAAGCCTTCCGGTCCGTCGTAGAAGGCCGGGCTGCGCACCACATCCTTGGCAGCCGCCACGGAGCGCACCAGTTCCGGGCCGCGTGCCAGGGCCCAGTCCACCGTTTCCCGGCTTGGCGCTTCCAGCACCCCTCGGCCCCGCGCGGAACCGGAACCCCACCGGCGGCGCACCGCCGCGACGGAACGCCGCAGATACTCCGGGGTCAGGATGTAGTCGAAGACCTCGGCGTTGAGATCGCGCTGCATCACCGCGACCCCCTTCTGGCGCAGGTAGGCCGTCAGCGACGGCAGCGCCAGGTGGGGCATGGTCGGAGTCCAGTTGGGCGGGAAGAGCAGTGCCACCCGCGGTGGCCGCGGCAGATCCGCAACCATGGGCAGTTCTTGGCGCGGGGAGGCCTGGGCCAACCGCCTTGCGTTCAGGGCAATGACAGGGGAAACAGCCACAACAAGCCCTCAGGCCTGCACACCGTGCAGGTCCAGTTCCGCCGCGTAGTGGCAGCGCACGAAATGCCCCTGCTCGACCTGCTCCAGGGCCGGTGTTTCGGTCTCGCAGCGATCACCGTCGTTGTATCGGCAGCGGGGATGGAAGTAGCAGCCGGCGGGGGGATTGGCCGGATCGGCCACATCGCCCTCCAGCACAATCGGCTCGCTGCGGTCCCTGGGGTCCGGCTTGGGCACCGAGGCCAGCAGCGCCTCGGTATAGGGATGCTTGGGATTCGTGAACAGCGTTTCGGTGCGCGCGTGCTCCACCAGCATGCCCACGTACATGACCGCGATGCGATCGCTGATGTGCTCCACCACGCTCAGGTCGTGGGCGATGAACAGGTAGGTCAGGCCGTACTGTTCCTGCAGGTCCTGCAGGAGGTTCAGAATCTGGGCCTGCACGGACACGTCGAGGGCGGAGACCGGCTCGTCGAGGACGATCAACTGAGGGTTCAGGGCCAGGGCCCTTGCGATGCCGATGCGCTGCCGCTGGCCGCCGCTGAAGGCGTGGGGATAGCGGTTCAGGTACTCCGGCCGCAGTCCCACCACGCGCAGCAGATCGGATACCCGTTCCTCCAGTTCGTCGCCGGAGGCCACGCCGTTGACCAGCAGCGGCTCGCCCACGTTCTGCAGGAGATTCATGCGGGGGTTGAGCGAGGAATAGGGATCCTGGAAGACCATCTGCATGTCCTTGCGCAGGTCCTTCACCTCCGCCGAGGACAGTTCGGCGATGTTGAGGTTGTTCTCCTCGCTGCGCCGGAACCAGATTTCACCGTCCGTCACGTCGTAGGCGCGCATGATGACGCGGCCCGTCGTGGTCTTGCCACAGCCGCTTTCGCCGACCAGGCCCAGGGTCTCGCCGGGCCGGATGTAGAAGCTGACCCCGTCAACGGCCTTGACGTGGCCGACCGTCTTGGACAGGAGGCCGCGCTTGATGGGAAAGTGTTTCCTGAGGTCCTTGACGTCCAGCAGCACCTCCTGGGAACCTCTGGCAGAGGAGTTTGGACTGCTGCTCACGCGCGAATCTCCGTTGACTACCGGTCTAGAAAAACCGATTGACAGCATACGACAGGCTGATCAGGGCCAGGAGAGGCGCTCCAACCCTGACAATGCGCTGCCAGAACAGCCCGCGGGCGGCCCCGTTGCGCAAATAGCCTTCGATCAGGAAGACGAAGACGATCCAGCCAATTCCCAGCACGTAGACGGACCACTGGCCGATGGACCGCAGCCGCCAAGGGTTAATCATGCGGCCAATCAGAATGTCCTCGACCACGTTGCGCTGGAGCAGGAACACCAACACCAGGGCCAGCGTGAAAAGAACGAGCCAGCCGCCGTACACCAGCAACACCTGCTGCCAGCTGGACTTCATCATATTGGGGGAATCGGTAACTGCAGCCCGCCAGCGTTGCGAACGCCTCGGGCGAAATCGCCGCCAATTCTAGGGTGCGACGCGTACCGAGTCAACAATTCCGCACCTTGGGCACTTCGCTGCCTTCGCCGTACGTGCAAGGCACCGAAACTGTGAGACCGGTCCTGTGCGGAACAACATGGTTTCAGTAAACCAGACGTCCCATCGGACGGTGCACAAGCCCCACAGGCAATGCAGCCCGACTCCCAATGCACCGCCACGGCCCTATAATTTGCCGCCTTAGCCATTTGTTCGGCACGCTGTGCCGGCCCTGCCCATGACACGCCAGTGCGACATCCTGATCATCGGTGCGGGGATCGTCGGCGTATGCTCGGCCTGGTATCTGACCCAGGCGGGATACCGTCCCCTGGTGATTGACCGGGGCGAGGTGGCCGGCGGCTCCTCCCATGCCAACGCCGGCCTGCTGGTCCCCAGTTCCTGGCTGCCCATGGCCGCCGACCACGGCATCGAGCAGTTGCTCGAAAAATGGCAGGATCCCGAGGCCTCGATCTATCTGCCGGCAGCCGGCGATCCCCACCTGTCCGATTGGCGGCGGCGGTTGCGCGCGGCCGCCGAACCCGTCCAGTGGCTCAAGACCACAGCTGCGCTGCACAGGTTGGCCGGACGCAGCGTGGAACTGTACCGGGAACTGCACCGGGAACTGACATTGCAGGACCATTTCCGCATGGATGGTTCCCTGAACGTGTTCTCCACGCAGGCCGGCTTCCGGCAGGGCGCGACCCAGGCCCTGCAGCACCGGAGCATGGGCGGCATTGCGGCCCTGCTGGACCGGTCCGGTGTCCGTCACTACCTGCCCCGGGCCGCAGACCAGGTAGTGGGAGCTGTCCTGTTCCCGGAGGACGGACGCCTGTCGCCCAAGGCCTTCGTCCAAGGTCTGGCGCACGAAGCCGGCCAACGCGGTGCCGAGTTCCGGTCGCATGTGACCGTGACCGGCATCGGAGGGATGGACGACGGCCAGATCACATCCGTGACCACGAGCACGGAGGACATCGAGTTCGATGTCGCGGTCCTGGCAGCGGGTGCCTGGTCCGGTGCACTGGGCAGGGACTGGGGACTGGACGTGCCGGTCGTGCCCGGGCGGGGCTACAGCTACACCATGGCACGACCCGAAGGCTTTCCGGACTTCGGGGTCCAGTTGATGGATAAGGGTGTGGCCGTGAACCCAATAGGGGATCGGCTGCGAATCGCCGGCCGGGTGGAATTCACGGGCATGGACGACCGCGTGGACAGCAAGAGGGCGGCCCAGGTTGCGCGCGCCAGTCGTGACCTGCTGGGTCTGGACCCTCGTCCCGAGGACGGACAGCCTTGGATGGGTTTCCGCCCCATGACCCCGGACGGCCTGCCCATTGTCGACTGGAGCACAAAGTACGAGAACCTGTTGCTGGCCTGCGGCCACAACAAGATTGGCATGACCCTGGGTCCGGTCACCGGCGAACTGGTGGCACGCCGGATCACGGGCACCCCGGCCGGCCCGGACGATGCCGCCCTGGCACTGAACCGCTTCGCATAGCCGGAGCGGGACCGTCGTGTTGAAGCCGCGCCGTGTGGCCCAACAGCTAACAGCGCGTCAGCGGGAGATTGCCACCCGGCTGTTCAGCTGCAGGGACTGACCGCCGATCAGGGACGCGGTGCCATCCGGCCAACGGACTTCCAAGGCCAGAATTTCGCTGCCCGCGGGCAGCCCGAAGTGCAACACGGAACTGCGGCCGGACAGGTGCCCGTTACCGCCCCCCAGTCGTTCCGCCATAGTGCAGGCACTGCGGGCAGTGGAGATTGGCTACTGGCTGGCCGTCAAGAACAACCAGCCCCCTTTCCACATGTGAGATGGCCGCGGCCTGTGCGGACTCGGAGAAGGGCACTTTCGCACCGGAGGAACAGGACCATTACGAGACATGTGAACCGTGCGGCCCCAGCTTCCGTGAATGGTTGACGGACCCTGACCTGTGGCCCGGATATGCGCAGCCCCTTCCGAGTGCAGCTGAAGCGCATCCCGTAGCCGGTAATCCGACCTGATCACATTGGCGACTATCTGCCAGTACCGGCAAGCTCCCCTGCCCCGCTTGGCTTGGCCATCACTGTGTTTGGCCGCCGCGGACTCCCCTACCCAGCAGCCTGAACCGGTTCCCTGGGTTGCACCCGGTCAGCGATCTCTTCGCCTGATTCGATCTCTGACTTGCGCAGCTCAAAGGACTTCTGAAGGTTTAGCCAAAACATCGGCGTGGTGCCGAAGTAGCGGGATAGACGCAAGGCCGTGTCGGCGGTGACGCCGCGCTGCCCCTTCAAAATCGCCGTAATGCGGTTGGTGGGGACATGCAGTGCATGAGCAAGCGAGTTGGCGGACAGGCCCAGCTCCTCCAACTCCTCAGCCAGAATCTCTCCTGGATGTACCGGGCGCATACCGTTGCTCACCCTCATCTCTCTATTCCGATTCGGCAAACACCAATGTCCAAATCATGGCCACGGCCTCACTGACCGGGACAATGGCGTTGTCACCATCCTGAGCCAATTCGTCCACACCGACTACAAGCGCGTCAGAGTAGTGGCGTAGATCCTCTTCATCAAAATCGCGGCCTAACTGTTTGCCTTCGCTTGTCAACAACACGAAGACCATGTCCGCGATGGTGGCCACCTTGTTCGCGTAGGTGGCGGCGCGCCAGTTGCCCAGTGCTGCTTCATGCAATGTCCCCCCCTCATACCAGGCCGGCGTAGGGGTAGGCGGCACATAGGCGATGCGTTTCAAGTCTTGCCGGCGCTCCAAAGCCCGCGGGATTTCGATGTCGATCAGCTTTGTGTCGTCAGCGTAGAGAAGGCCCGACATAACGGTATGGTTTTGCGCCACCACGTCAAGATCCATCGCCAACTGCGAAGCTATGAATTGATGGTGACGCTCTTCGGCACAGGTGTAATCCAACTCCCCCCACTCTTCATCCGGTGTCACCCACAGCAGCTCCAACTGTTGGCAAGTCGCTCGATTCGTGTCCTCCCACAGCATTCCCAAGTCGTTGTAACACGCACCTGCGGCTGGAATGTCAACGGGCTCATAACAGGCCCAACCTGCGGCTGACAAGGGTTGCCCGTCTGCGTTCATGGCAAATTCCGGTTCCAGGTAACGGCCCGCACTCGCGCGCTCCAACACGTGGATGCGCAATTGTTCCTCGGTAAACACGGCCGCACTGGCCTGGGCCTCGTGCCAATGGGACCTGCCACAGTCATCACCGGTCCACCCGCACCGGTCCGCAGAAAAGACAACTTTCGCCAGAAGCCACCAGGATTGGGAGGAAGCCCACAGCCGGACACTGGCGGCGTCTTCGATTTCACGCTGGCGATAGGCATGTGTCGTGTACGCCATCAGGGTGGCCAGGCGCTCTTCTCGGGTTTTGGCTTCCGGGGCCACGAGATTGATCGTGTGGCGCGTACGGGCGCCGAAAGACGAGTCCTGAACGTCGATTACCTCATATGACTGGGCTTGCCATACCGCGTTCAAGTCCACGGTGGGAGTGGGAGTAGGACGCGGCGTTTTGGTGGGACGCGGTGTGCGGGTCGGTTTGGGTGTGCGGGTTGGCTTGGGAGTAACGATCGGCGTCGGTGTCCTGGTAGGACGCGGCGTTTTGGTGGGACGCGGTGTGCGGGTCGGTTTGGGTGTGCGGGTCGGCTTGGGAGTAACGATCGGCGTCGGTGTCTTGGTAGGACGCGGTGTTTTGGTCGGTTTAGGAGTAACGGTTGGTTTGGGCGTGCGGGTCGGCTCAGTGGTCGGACTAGTTTGCGCAACCGCCGATTCGGGATTTGGGAGCGGGTCCAAAGAAGGTGCTGTCACTGCCTGGTCGGTCTCGGTTTGGGGGGGCTGACCGGCACCAAGCGCATATCCAACCACAACCCCCAGCGTGAAAATGACCAACACCCCCAGGTAGCGTAGTAGTCGCTGGCGGCACCCGCGCTTCGGCTTTCGGAGTGTTTCTCCGTTTCCCGGACTCTCGACCTGGATCTGGTCGTCACTCATTACTAATGCTGTTCCGCCATCTGCTGAATGGTAGAAGAGGATTTTTCCACAAGCAGTCCAACTGTCGCGAAAACGGAGCCATTTGTCCAGACCCACGGCGCGGCCGAGACAGCCATCGGTGTTGTGGCGCAAACAACTGTTTCAAGGTTGCCGAGTCAACAAGGTTGGTTTGCGATTGACACCTCGTCCCATAGGGCATCGAGGAACGCACGGGATGAAACTTGGCGCACAGCTGCCGGGATCGTGTCCGTGCGGATGCCGTGGCATCGGGCCAGATACATGAGCAGTTGTCGTTTCAGGCAAGCGGGCACGTACAGGCTCTCATATGCACCCGCGGGCAGGACATCGCACTCCACCTCCCAAAACACACTGCGTTGCGCGATGGCCCGGGGGGCCCCAATCGGTGCAGCCACAATCCTCGCGCCGTGTGGCCCAACGGCTAACGGCGCGTCAGCGGGAGACTGCCACCCGGCTGTTCGGCTGCAGGGACTGACCGCCGATCAGGGACGCGGTGCCATCCGGCCAACGGACTTCCAAGGCCAGAATTTCGCTGCCTTCGGGCAGCCCGAAGTACAACGCGGGACTGCGGCCGGACAGATACCCGCTGGCGGCCTGCACCTGCCGCCGATAGACGCCCGTGGTGGTCTGCAGACGCACCTCCGCGCCCAAGGCGCGTGTGTTGCCGGTCCCGGCCTGGCTCAGGTGCACCACCAGGGACTGCCCGGTGCACAGTTGGTTCTCGAAGATGCGAGCCGGGGACCGCAGGTTGTTGACCAGCACATCCAGGTCGCCATCACCGTCCAGGTCGGCCAGACCCATGCCGCGGCCGCCGGCCGTGCTGTTCAGGTTCCAGGCCGGTTCCGGCACGAAGCGACGGCCGCCCTCGTTGCGGTAGGCCTGGTTTTCCTCGACCAACTCGTCGTTGGGCAGGTGGGAAAACAGTTCCTGGGCGGTCATGCCGTTGACGATGTACAAATCCAGGAAGCCGTCCTGATCCAGATCGCCGAACTGGGCCGACCAGCTCCAGCCGCTGTAGGGAATGCCCCAATCGGGTGCCCGATCGACCCAACCGCCGTCGCCGGTCCGGGTTTGCAGCACGTTGGCCATGGCCTGGGGCGCGTGGGCGGGATCGGGCGGCGGCATCGTCTGCAGGACCGGCTCCCACTGGCGCATGATCCCCGAATCCTCGGAGTAGGGATGCATGTCCGCGGCAAAGAGTTCCAGGGTGCCGTCGTTGTCGATGTCGTCCGCATCGAAGCTCATCGTGCTGAATGTGGTCCTGGCAAAGGGAGCCGCCGCCTGCCAGCGGCCATCGTCGGCGGCCAGCAGGAGGAGGTCCTGCATGTCGAAATCGTTGCCGACCAGGATGTCAAGCAGGCCGTCGCCGTCCGCGTCCAGCAGGTGCAGGGCCAGCGCCTGGGCTTGGGAGGCGAGCCGCTCGGCCTCAAAGCGCCCATCGTCGGCCTGCATGTAGACGAACACCCCGCCCAGGTTGCTGGCGTCCAGCGCCCGGCGGCCGATTTGCTTTTCCATGGAAGCGTCGTAGGAACCGGTGACGAGGTCCAGATCACCATCCCGGTCCAAATCCGCCCACTGCAGGGAGTAGGCATAGCCTTCCACGCCGGGCAGGCGGGCGGGCCGCTGGTCGGTTTGGAACGGAAGCTCGGCATCCGTGCCGCCGACGTTGTGCCACACCAGCACGCTGCCGCTGCGACTGGTGGCGGTGATGTCAAGCCAAGTATCGCCGTCCACGTCCACCAGGGACACCGCCCGCAGGCTGCCGTCGAACAGTACCTGCGGCCGGAATGCCATGCCGCCCTGGTTCCAGAAGATATGGTTGGGGCCCAGGAGATTGGCGAGCACGAAGTCCTCGTCGCCGTCGTTGTCCAGATCGCCGATGGCCAGCCCCGCACCGTTGCTGGCGAAGTAGGTCACCCGCTCAAAGGCGGTGCCCGTGACGTGGGGCAGTTCGTGCTCGACAAAGGAGCCGCCGCAGGGAGAGTGCGCCGGCAAGGGCTGCACGTCAACCCGGATCGCCACCGGCGACACGACACAGGCCGCCAGGGGCAGCGACAGGATCACACAAAGACAGAACGCCAGGCACAGCCGCCGCAACCGCCGCGCCGGACCGACGGAATTGCCGTCCACCGGCAGCCTCCTAGCCTTTCAGACCGGTCAGGGAAATGCCTTCGATGAAGGTACGCTGCGCCAGGAAGAAGGTGGCGATGATCGGCAGTGCCACGATCGTGCTCACGGCCATCAGATAGGGAATGCCGTTGCTGAAGTTGCCGATGTCGTTGGCCCGTTGTCTCAGTTGTTCAATGCCCAGGGCCAACGGGTAGCGTGTTTCGTCCCGCAGGTAGATCAGGGGCCCCAGGTAGTCATTCCAGGCCCAGATGAAGCGGAACAGCGCCACGACCGCCAGGGCCGGCTTGGTCAGCGGCAGGATGATGCGGAACAGGATGCCGAATTCCGAGGTGCCGTCAATGCGGGCGGCATCCGAGAGTTCCTCCGGCAGCGTCATGAAGAACTGCCGCAGCAGGAAGATGATGTACGGGTGCCCGAACAGGGCCGGCACGACCAGCGGCCGATAGGTGTCCAGCCAGCCCAACCACTTGAAGGTGATGAACAGGGGCACCATGGTGACCGCCCAGGGCAGCATCATGGTCATCACCACGAACCAGAAGAGCGTGTCCCGGCCGGGCCAGCGAATGCGCGAGAAGCCGTAGGCCACGATGGTCGACGACAGGACCGTGAACAGCACGGCGGGAACCGTGTAGAGCACGATCGAGTTGAACGCGTAGCGGGTAAAGGGCAGAACCTGCCAGCCTTCGATGAAGTTGCGCGGATGCACGGGCATCGGCAGCAGGATCGGCGGAATCGTGTAGACCTGCGGGTCGATCTTCAGTGCCGAACTGACCATCCAGTACAGGGGAAAGGCAAAGCTGATCGTCAGGGGAATCAGGATGGCGTACTTGCCCAGGGTCACGGCCGCGCCCTGCAGACGAACCTGGACGGGGCTCGGGGGCCGGGTGGGCGAGGCGGCGCGGATCACTTGTCGCCTCCGTAGTAGACCCAGCGGGCCGAGGAGCGGAAGATGACAAGGGTGAAGGCCACGATGATCAGGAACAGGATCCAAGCCATCGCGGAGGCCTTGCCCATGCGCAGGAACCGGAACGCATTGCGGTAGAGGTGCACCAGGTAGAACTCGGTGGAGTTCATGGGGCCGCCCTCCGTCAGCAGCCACGGGATTGTGAACTCCTGGAAGGCGGTGATGAAGCCCATGATCAGGTTGAACAGGATGATGGGCGACGTCAGCGGAATCGTGACGTTGAGGAACTTGCGCCAGCCGCCGGCGCCGTCCACGGTCGCGGCCTCGTACAGGGAGCGGGGCACGTCCTGCAGGGCGGCCAGGAAAATGACCACGGCCGCGCCCTGCGCCCAGATCGCCACGAGAATCAGGGACGGCTTGGCCCAGGCCGGGTTGGACAGGAACGGGATGATGGGCAGGCCGAACGAACGCAGGATGCCGTTGACGGCACCGTACTGCACGTTCATCAGGAACTGCCAGACCATGGCCGAAGCCACGGCCGGCACGATTGCGGGCACGTAGATCACGGTCCGGAAGAAGGACCGGGCCACGATGCGGGAATTCAGCAGGTTGGCGATCAAAAAGGCAGCGACAACCCCCAGGGGCACACTGAAACCCACGTAGTAGATCGTGTTGTACATCACGTTCCAAAAGTGGGGGTCCGTGGTGAACAGCGTCGTGTAGTTCTCGACGCCCAGGAACACCGGCGGCCGCAACAGGTCGTAGCGGGTCAGGCTGTAGTACGCGGACGCCAGCAGGGGATAGACCGTGAACAGCAGGAAACCCAGAATCCAAGGCGAGACAAACAGCAGCCCCAGACGCAGGTTGCGCCATTCGCGGGGCGTATAGCGGGAGGGTTTGGCAGTGACGGCGGCCATCTGGATGCCCGGAGCCACGGAGGGGAGGGGAAGCGGCAGGAGCGGGACAACGAAAGTGTCGTCCCGCCCCTGCTCAGAATTGGAAGGTCAGGACAGGCCCTGGGCCTCCCATTCGTTCTCGGCGCGCGTCTGCAGCTCCGCCACCGCCTCCTCGGCGGTGATCAGATCGCGGTAGACCTGCTCGCGCAACTCCCAGAGCTGGGTGTTGATGTACCAGTGGAGGGGCGAGCGGCGCCCGACCAGCCAGTCGGTCACGTCGTTGATGCCGTCGATGTAGAAGCGCAGACCGGGATAGGCATCCGCATCGATGGTGGGCAGCCAGGACTCAATGCCCATGATCCAGCCGACCTCGTCGAAGATGATCTGGCAGGCTTCATGGTTGTGCAGGAACTCGGACACCTTGAACATCCCTTCGGGATTCTTGCCGTCCCTGAAGATCTGCACCATGTGGGGGCCGGTGGCCATGATCTTGGCGCCCTCGCGGAAGGCCGGCACGGGTGCCCAGGTGGCCCGGTTGTGCACCGCGACCTCGGGCTGCTGGATGGTGGTTTCGCCCGCGTGCCAGTAGCCCTCGATGATCATCGACTGTGCCTCGGCGTTGAAGGCGCCGCCCCATGTACCCTGCCCCTCCACGGACCGGAAGCCGGCGAAGTTGTCGGGACCGATGTGCCGGAAGAACTCGGCCTGCATTTCGATGCCCTGGACAAGCAGCTCGTGGTTCAGGTCGATGGCCTGCGTTTCGTCGTTCCACCACTCATGGCCGTAGGACAGGGAGATGAAGTCCGGCTCACCGGCCATGGCGTCGATCGGATCGAGGCCGATGCGGGTTACGTTGCCGCCGTCGTCGAACTTGGACAGGGCCTTGTGCCACTCGAAGACACCTTCCCAGGTGAGGGGCGGATCATCCGGATCCAAACCCGCCTCCTCGACGTGCTGGGCGTTGTAGTTGAGGCCGTACCACAGGAACGATTCGATGGACGGCACGCCAATCAGGTTGCCGTCGTAGAACCCGCCCTGCCAGACGGCATCCACCACGTCGTCGGGATCAATCACGTCGCTGCCGTCCACCCAGTCGTTGCAGGCAAAGACAACGCCGCGCGTCCAGAGGTTGGGATAGTCCATGTTGGAGCCGCCGTCGGGCGGATCGCCGGCCGCCAGGGCGGTCAGGACGGCTTCCGTGTTGGTGCTGCCCCGGAAGTCCAGGGTGGTGTCTCCACCCATGTGGTCCCGGAAGCTCTCCAGACCGGAAATCGTCTCCACGGCCGGATCCAGGTTGCCCCAGGCATACCACCAGGTCACAACTGCGGGTTCGGCAGCCGCGGCTGCGTCGTCGCTCCCGGTTGCGGCCGGTGCCGCGCACGCGGCCAGTGCCGCGGCGCCCATGGCAAAGCCCGTTGAACGCAGGAATGCGCGTCGGGACACTAATCGCTCGGCCATTCGGAGTACCTCCAAAATCAATTATTCAGTTGGGTTCACGCGCATATACGATACAGGATCACGACGTTGACGGGCCGGTTTCCGGACTGCGGGTGCGCCTTGGGTGCCACCGCCGTCCTGTTGGCCGGGCCAGCCCGCGGGCTGGCCATGCTTGCCGACGCGAACCGCGGGAGTTCCGGCGCGCCGCACCCGAACCGCTTGGGACACCGCCGGGTATGCCGCCTTGTAATATAGGATCTCTATTGGTCCCGTCATCCAGACAGGCCTCCATCCCTCTCGTGCTTCTCCCAAGATGTCCCCGTCCATCCGCGGGTTTCACTTGATGCCATGAACGAAACAGACAATCTGGCCGGTCTCGTCCTGCAAGGCCTGACCGCCTTGGAGAACGGTCTCAGCTCCCTGTTGCTCACCAGCGAGGATCAGTCGCGCCCGGACGAGGACCGCACCGTGCGCCTGCAGGCCATCATCTCGGAGATTGACAGCTACTACGGCCACGATTCCCGTACGTTCCTCCTGGCCCACTGGGCCCTCCAGCTGCACCTGCTCCTGCCAACCCGCGCCTGCGAGCCGACCCTTGAGACCACCCTGTGCGACCTGGAGCGCCTCAGGGAACTGGCCGAATTCTTCAGTCTGCGGGATGTGGCGGACGAAATCCAGGGTCTGGCCGACCGCCTCACCGCAGGCTCCGGCGGGCTCACCCCTTTCGCGTCCGTCAGCGGCGGGTTCGCCAACCTGCAGGACCTGACCACGGCCACGCTGCGGGCCATCGACGAACGCATGGAGATGCTGGGCGGCGCAGCCTTCCGCGAGATCGCGGCCACGGAGGTCGAGCTGCTCGAAACCCTGGCCAGCGAGGGGTTGGTCGGACGCTACATCCTGGACGCCAGCCAGGATCGCATTCGCTGTTGCGTCTGCCTCGCCACCATGGTGATGGTGATACGCGAGCTGCTGCGCATGGGGGAGACAGGGTCCACGACGGCCGAAACGGCGGATGCCCAGAGACTGGCGCAGTTGGGGGAACTGGTGGGCATCACGCCCGTGAATGTGCGTCGCAACCCGCTGCCCAGAATCCCGGGTGGCGCCGATCGGGAGAAACCGGACACGGAGACACCGACGGCGGCCGCGCCGCAGCCGGACGGGGGGCCGGACACGGTCCTCTTCCCGGACAGCGAACCGGCCGAGCCTGTCAAGCGCCAACCCGCGGCCGAACCGGAAGACGAAGGCGATCTGACGGTCGACGTGGCCTCCAGGCACCTGCCCGAACCGCCGCCGCCCGAGCCCGAGTGGGAACCGGAACCCCTGCCGGAGAATGGAACCACGGGAGTGGAACCGGACACGGAGCCGAACATTGTCGATGCCCGGGATGCACCGGCGGACCCCGGGACGGAGGACCCGGACGCGGAGATTGAGGACGCTCTGGCGGAGACCGAAGCACCCAGTCAGGGCCTGGGCCAGATGCTGCTCATGGTGCTCATGGTGCTGGTGGGCGTCGGCATCGTGGCCCTGGTCGTGGTGCGTCCGGCCTGGCTTGACGACTTGACCAACCAAGGCGGGAGCGACGGTATCCAGGCCATCACGCCGGAGCCGGAGGAGAGCGTGGCCCAGGCCGTGCCCACCGCCACTGAAATCCCGGCGCAGGCCGTGGAGGAACCCGCGGAACCGACACCGGTGCCACCCACCCCCACCTCCACGCCGGTGGCAGGCTATGTGTTCCTGGCGACCGCCGCCCAGGTGTACATGTGGCCCGATGTCGCAGCGGAAACCATTGAGCCGCCGCGGGAGGCGGAAAGCGGCGTGATCCTGGTCAGGCGGGTGACGGACGGTGATCAGATCTGGCTGCAGATGGAGGACACCTTCTTCATCCTGGCCGAGACCGTGGTCAATCCGGAGATCGTGGATCAGCTGCCGTTGATCGACAAGGCGGACATTCCCAACATTCCGGTCGAGTACCTCCAAACGCCGGCACCGGCGGACGAGCCGGTGGCCGACACGGGTGATCAGGACACGGTGGAGCCGACACCGGAACCGATACCCGACGACCGGACCGTCATTGTGGAGGATGTCGACGCGCGCGTTGGCCCCGGCGCCGACTTCGAGTCGCTCGGCATCCTGCCGGCCGGGCGCGAGGTGAGCCTGCTCGGGACCAGCACCGACGGCTCGTGGTCCCTCATGGACAACTTCCACTGGATCCCGTCCGCAGCCATCGCCAACATTCCGGACGGCCTGCCGGTCCTGCGGCACCCGACCACCATCACCAACGCCAACCTCCGGGCCGCTCCCGACAGCGGGTCCGCACTGCAGGGTGTCCTGGGGCCGGGCACGGCCCTGTTGCTCGACGGCCAGACCCAGGGTTCCAATCCGGACGGGATCTGGTACCACTTGGACTCCGGGGAGTGGATTTACGGCGAGCTGGTCCAGGACGCCTACGCCAACCTGCCCGAGCGGCCCTACGTGCCGGACGAGCAGTAGTCGGCGGTTCCGTTCGCCGGCGACCCGGCGAGCCTTGTTTCTTCAGGAAACCTACTCTTCCGATATGACCAGCGCGCAGAAATCCGGCCCCAGGGTCGTTGTCGTAGGGGCCGGCAGCCTCTTCTTTGGACGCCAGGCTATCTGGCAGATGGTCCATTCGCCCCATCTGCAACGCGGGACGCTGGTACTGGTGGACACCGACGAGGAGCGGCTGTCCAAACTGGTCCGGCTGGCGGAAATGGTGCGCGACGCCAATGCCGTGCCCTTGGGTGTGGAAGGCCACACGGACTGGGTGCCGGCCCTGCCGGAAGCGGACTTCGTGGTCCTCAGCTTCGCCAACCAGACCGTCAAGTACCGCGGTATCGACTGCGCCATTTCCGAGAAGTACGGCGTGCGCATGTGCTCCGGGGACACCATCGGTCCCGGAGGCATCTTCCGCGCCCTGCGCGAGTTCCCGCGCATCCTGGAATGCGCCGCCGACGTTGAGCGCCTGTGTCCGGATGCGTGGGTCATCAACTACATCAATCCCTCGACGGTGCACGGCATCGGCCTGATGCGCTACGCCCCCGGCATCAAGAGCTTCGCCCTCTGCGACAGCCTGCACATGCCGCACATCAAGGTGCGACTGGCCGGCATGGCGGGCATCGAGGCCGCGGTCGGAGGCGAACTGACCGAGGCCCTGGACCGGGACTTCGACATGCGCATCGCCGGTGTGAACCACTTCACCTGGCTGCTCCGTGCGGAGTGGCAGGGCACCGACGTGTCGGATGCCATCGCGGAGTCCCTGCGGGCCGGCGCCGCCTACGAGGACCCGACGGTGGAGGGCGAAGCCAAGGGCTGGCTGAACAAGACCATCGGGGCGGAACTGTACGACATCTTCGACCGGGTGCCGGTCTGTGTTTCCCACACCAAGGAGTACGTGCCCTACTACCAGCAGGCCGGCCGGTCCGGCAACGGTACGCCGCCCCTGGCCATCTGGGACACGGAAACCCGGTACGACCGGCACGAGGCCATGTGGCACCAGATCGACGGCTTCCTGGAAGGCACGATCCCGATCGAGGACTACACCACCCTGCTGGGCCCTGACCATGCCACGGACATCATCGAGAACATGGTGGGCGGCCTGGATCGGCCCTTCTTCGTCAACTGCGCCAACCGCGGCGCCGTCACCAACATGGCGGACGATGCCTTCCTGGAACTGCTGTGCGACATCGACATGAACGGCCCCGTGCCGCGGCCGGTCGGCGAGATGCCGCGCGGGCTGCTGGGCCAGCAGCAGTTGATCCTCGACACCCATGAACTGACTGCCGAGGCCGTCGCGCGGGATGATCGCAACCTGTTGCGGCGGGCCATGCTGACCGATCCCATCGTCAATTCGATTGCCGACGCGGATGCCATCCTGGCCGAACTGCTGGAGCTGGAGCGGGATGCCCTTCCCGTCGGCTGGCAGGCCTGACCAACGCCTCATCCCCTTTTTGACCAGTCCAAACCCCTTCCTGGAATCCCCTGCATGTCCGACTACCGCATTTCCGCCGCCGATCGCGAGACCCTGTCCCATATTTCCACGGCCACCCTGACCGCCTCCCTGATCAAGCGCGGCATCAAGCGCTGCTTCATGCAGGGGGTGCATCCGATCAAGCCGGGCCTGACCATGGCCGGCCACGCCTTCACCCTGCGCTACATCCCGAGCCGACAGGACCTGGTGGACCGGCGCTACGACAATTCCACCAATGTCCAGCGCCTGGCCATGGAAGCCGTCGGTCCCGACCAGGTGCTGGTGGTGGATGCCCGCCGGGTGATCGCGACCGGTACCATGGGCGACATCCTGGCCCACCGCATCCGGGAACGGGGCTGCGTGGGCGTCGTCACGGACGGCTCCCTGCGCGACACGCCGGCCCTCCGGGCCATGGACTTTCCCATCTATCTGGGCGGCGCCGCGGCCACGCCTTCCCACACCCACCATCATCCGGTGGACATGAACGTCCCGGTGGGGTGCGGCGACGTTGCGGTCATGCCGGACGACCTGATCGTGGGCGACGGCGAGGGCGTGGTGGTGATCCCCAATGCCATGGCCCGCGAAGTCATCAACGAGGCGGCGGACCAGGAAGAGTTGGAGAACTGGGTGGTCGAACAGGTGAAGACCGGACGGCCCCTGCAGGGCCTCTACCCGCCCAACGAGGAGACCAGGGCCCAGTTCGAAGCCTGGCGCGCCCGCCGGTAGCCGCCGGGGTCGGAGGAGCCCCTCCCCGGCTTCGGGCAACCACCCGCTTCCTGTTCAGGACAAGGATCCCCAGACATGCTCAGCCAACGGTTCGGTGTTGTCCGGTTGGAGCATCTGCTGCAATCCCGGCAGGATTGGCACCCCTTTCCCCGTGTCGACGAACGGTCCGCCTGGAACGGCATTCCCGCCGGGTTGCGGCAGTCCCTGATCGAGGCCGGCGAGGATCGGCTGGACTTCGCCTGGCCCCACCTGCCGGCCGCGCGGTTCCTTGACTTCTCCCGGACAGGCGACCGTGCCCGTTACCAGGACCTGAGCTTCGCCCGGCGCGATGCGCTGGCCGACCTGGTGCTGGCCGAATGCGCCGAGGGCCAGGGCCGGTTCCTGGACGACTGCGTCAACGGCATCTGGGCCCTTTGCGAGGAAACCTACTGGGGCGTGCCGGCCCACATCGGCGTCCAGAAGGCCGGCTCCGGCCTGCCGGACGTGGAGGAACCGACCGTTGACCTGTTCGCGGCCGAGACCGGCGCGCTGCTGGCCTGGACCCTGTACCTGCTGCACGAGCGGCTGGACACCGTCTCTCCGCTGGTGCGCCGACGCATCGAATGGGAAATCCGGCGGCGGATCCTGGACGTGCTCAAGGTGCGCATCGACTTCTTCTGGATGGGCTGGCTGGGCGGCCGGCGCGTCAACAACTGGAACCCGTGGATCTGCTCCAACTGGCTGACCTGTATTCTGGCCATCGAGGACAATCCGGAGACCAGGGCGGAGGATGTCTTTCGGGTCCTGCGCACCGTCGACAACTTCATCGACACCTATCCCCGGGACGGCGGCTGCGACGAGGGTCCCAACTACTGGGGCCGGGCCGGAGCCTCCCTCTTTGAAAACCTCGAGCTCCTGTACGTGGCCACCGACGGTGCCGTCGACGTGTTCGGGGAACCCCTGATCGGGGAGATTGGCCGCTTCCTGCACCGGGCCCACATCGCCGACAGCTACTACCTGAACTTCGCGGACGCCTCCGCCCTCGTCGAACCCGAAGCCCTCCTGGTGCACGCCTACGGCAGCCGCATCGGGGACGCGGACATGCAGGCCCTTGCCCGGTGGCAGGCCCACCGTCAGGGGATTGGACAGCCGGGCCTGCATGCCCAAGGCCAGGTGAGCAGCCGCGGTTCCAGTCTGGGCCGGTCGCTGATGGCCATCTTTGCCCTGGACGAGGTGTTGGACCGGCCGGGACAGGCTCCCCTGCCGCGCGATGTCTGGCTCCCCGACATCGAGGTCATGACGGCTCGGGATGCTGCCGGCTCCCGGGACGGTTTCTACGTGGCAATCAAGGGCGGCCACAACGAAGAAAGCCACAACCACAACGACATCGGCAACTTTGTCGTCTACCTGGACGGCCGGCCGCTGCTGGTGGACGCCGGGGTCGAGAACTACACCGCCAAGACATTCAGTGCCCAGCGCTACGACATCTGGACGATGCAGTCCGACTACCACACCTTGCTGCCAACCATCGACGGATGCCAGCAACAACCCGGTGAGCGGCACGGGGCCAGCCAAGTGGAATACGCGGCCGACGAGGACACGGCGCGCCTGGCACTGGAGATCGCCGGAGCCTGGGGCGAGGACGCAGGTTTGGACAGTTGGCACCGCACCTTGACCCTGCATCGGGGAGAGTGCGTCGAGGTCGAGGACCGGTGGCGGTTCCACACCGCGCCCGGCTCCCTGCAATTGAGCCTCCTGACCCCGGGCCGCGTGGAACTGGACGCGGGCAGCGTTCGCATCTCCGCCCGGAACTACAAGGACGACCGCACTGCGGCGGAGGGCACCGTGGAGTTCAATGCCGGTCGGTTGACGGCCTCCGTGGAAACAGTGCCGATTCCCGACCAAGTGCGGATGGGACCCTGCTGGGGCACCGAACTGTACCGGGTCGTCTTTACGCTGGCTCAACCTTCCCGGGAAGGCTCGCTCGCCTACCGCATTGGCCGCTGAGTCGGTCACCTGCCCGACCCCACCGGGCACTGCCGCCATGTCCACACTGCACTTTCCCAAACTGTCCCGGTTCGACCGCGCGGCGGAGCCGGTTACCGTTTCCATCCCGTTCCGGGAAAGAGCCCTGCCGGAACCCCACCACCTTTGGGTGCGGGACGGAGACTCAAACCTGCCCTGCCAGACGCGGCCCCTGGGCCGCTGGCCGGACGGCAGCGTGCGCTGGGCCCTGGTCCACATGCAGGTCGACCTGCCGGGCAACCGGTCCCATACGCTGGCATTCGGTGTCGACCCGAGCCTGGCTCCTCCTGCCGCCCTGTACCATGAGCACGGTGTCCTCTCATTCGAAATTCCGGAAGGACAACCGCTGTCCCTGACGGACCTGACCGTGAACGGCCGTCCCTTCCCGCTGCCCTTGGACAATCTCTTCCGGCTGCGCCTGGAGGACGGTCCCGCGCTGCAGCCGGTGGTGGAACGCGTCGAGGAAGTGGAGAGCGGACCGCTGCGCTGGATTCTGCGGCTGTTCGGACGCCACACCGGACCGGGCGCGGACCTGCAGCCGGCCTTCCACGGACAGGTGACGGTCCATCGGGGCAAGCCGTGGCTGGAACTGGAGCACCAGTTCATTCACGACGGCGACGCCCCGGAGACGCAACTGGCCTCCCTGTCCCTGGACATTGCCCCGGCCACGCCTCCGGACCGGGTGGCCGTGGCCCTGGGCGAGGGCTACTACGTCACCCGGATCGAGCAGTCGGATGCCTGCGTCGAAATGGAGATCGACGCGGAAACGCTCCTGTACCAGTCCAACGAGCACTTCTCGGAGTCGTTCTACGGGGACTTCTGGGTCGACTGGCGCACCAACGGGTGCGGCCTGGCCGTCTCCCACTACCAGGCCCATCAGCACTATCCCAAGGGCCTGCGCGCCGCCGCGGAGGGCATCCGGGCCAATCTCTATCCCGCTTCGGCCGAGCCGGCCCGCATCCTGCAGGGCATGGGCAAGACCCACCGGCTGCTGCTGCAGTTCCATGACGGCTCGGCGGACTTGGAGACCCTCAGCGTCCGCAGCCTCCAGTTCCAGTTGCCGGACGTGCCCTCCCTCCCCCGCAGCTGGTATCGGGAGCACAATCCCTGGGGCCTGGACTTCTTCCCGGAAAAGGTGCCGGGGCGCCTCGTGTCCCGCTTCAACGACCTGCACCAGGGCCGTCCGGCCGCCCTGGGCATGCTGCACTTCGGAGACGCGCCGGACTCCGGCTACACGGATCAGGGCCGCGGGCGCGGCGAGTCGGTCTGGGTCAACAACGAATACGATCGGCCGCACATGAGCCTGCTGTTCCACGGCCTGACCGGGCAGCGACACCTCCTGGATTCGTCACTCGTCTGTGCCCGGCACTGGCTGGACGTCGACTTCTGCCACCACCATCCGGATCCCCTGATTGACGGGGGCTTGAAGATCCATACGGCCCACCACGGCACGGGCGGGGTCGTCCCGTCTCACGAATGGACCGAGGGCCTGCTCGACTACTGGTGCCTGACCGGCCGCGCGGAAGGCCTGGAGGCGGCCGAGTCGATCGGGCGCAACATCATGCGGCATATGGAACTGCCCAGGATGCGCACGCCCGGTGCCGCAGCCGTGCGCGAAGGCGGCTGGGCACTGCGCGCGATGATTGGCCTGCACCTGGCCACGGGCGATGACACCTGGCGGGTGGAGGCCGAGCGCCTAACCCATATGTTCCTCGACTGGCACGACGAGTTTGGCGCCCTGCTGGCCCCCTACACCAGCCACACCATGCCGCGCGTGCCGTTCATGATCTCGATCACGGTCAACTCCCTGGCCCGATTCCGTCTGATCGAGGCCAATGCACGGGTGGATCGGCTCATCGTGTCGGTGGTCGACGACCTGGTGGAACATACGCTGGGGCCCGACGGCATCACCTTCTACAAGGAACTGCCGAGCCTCAACCGCACCTCACCCACGTCCCACTTCCTGGAAGCACTCACGCACGCCTTCCATGTCACCGGCGACCGGACCTACCTGAAGATCGCGGCGCGGCAGTTTGCCGCCCTGACGGCCAATCCCGTCGATGGGCGGGGCGGGGCCAAGTTTGTGGATTCGGGCGGAGCCGTGGTGGCCGGCACCGGCGGCGGGCGGTCGTTCGCCGATTCCTATTCGTCCGTCATCCTGTTCGCCGCGGCCGCCGCCAAGGAAGGGCTCCTCGACTGGTACCAGTACCCTTATGCAGATGCCGTGCTGTCCTCTTCGTCCCGAGAACGGCCGGGCTAGAATCGCGGTCCCAACAACCCACAGGAAATCCCGAACGCCATGAAAATCCTGGTTGCCGGCGCGGCCGGCCAAGTGGGCTGTCGCCTGGTGCGCCAGCTGCTCGACCACAATCACGAAGTGCGGGGCACCGTGCTCCCGGACGATCCGTGCCTGGACCGGCTGGACGGCCTCGACATCGAACTGGCCAAGGGCGACCTGACCGACGAAGCCTTCGTCAACAGCGCCCTTGACGGCGTGGACCGGGTCGTGCACACCGCCAACTTCGTCGGGCCGCAGTTCGACAACAACCTGCAGATCAACCGCCTCATCGCCCGCGTCTGCGGCGAACGCGCCGACCAGCTCGAACGCCTGGTCTACGTGAGCTCCTCCGGCGTCTTCCCGAACAACGGCGAAAAATTCGCCTGCGCCTATCATCCGGTCGACGAGGAGCATCCCCGCCATCCCGACGGCGAGTACTCCCTGTCCAAACAGATTGGCGAGGAGTTCGTGAACATGGCGGCCGACTACACCGGCCTGCGCACCGTAATCGTGCGTCCCAGCCATGTACAGTCCGGGGATGCCATCCTGAGTCAGTTCACGGCCGCCCGCGCCATCCAGATTCTCAAGATTGGGCAGGCCAGCCCCCGCGGCGAACTGTACATGGCCGACGGCACCGAACTGTGGCACGACGTGGAGGCGCAGGCAGCCTACCCCGACCAGCCCTGCAGCGTCCGGGACGGCGAGGGCCGCTCTTGGCTCTACCAGCCCAACGACGCCCGCGACATCGCCCACATGCTGGTCTGCGCCGTGGAGGAGGATGCCGCCGTGGGCGAAAGCTTCAACTGCGGAGCCCCGACCCCCTTCTACCACACCCATGCCGCGCCCTTGCTGGCGGAACTCACCAACCAGACGGCCCTGGAGATCCAGGTTCCGGTCTGGTACCGGTACGACCACGCCATCGGCAAGGCCAAGCGCCTGATCAACTACCGGCCCCGCGGCACGGTGGAAGCCATGTTCGCGTCCGCCCTGCGGGTGCGGGACGAAGGTTGGATTGACTACACCTGGGAATAGCGCAGGCCCTACCATCCGGTCGCGTTCGACTGCACAGGAGAATTCGCATGCAGTACATCATGTTCACCAAGCACCTTGAGGGGCTGGATCTGGACGAAATCATCGCTACCCTCCAACGGGTAGGGGTCCAGGGAGCCGATCTCTGCGTGCGACCCGGCTATCCGGTCACGCCGGAGAACGCGGCGACCGCCCTGCCCGACGCCATGCGTCGGTTCAGGGACGCCGGGCTGGACATTCCGCTGGTGACGACGCCGACCAACTTCCAGACCCCTGACAACCCCGACGCGGAGAACCTGTTCGCAGCCTGCGGCGCGGCCGGGGTCAAGTACATCAAGTTGGGCTACTGGCACTGGTCGCCCGAGGAGCACTACTGGGACACCATGGCCCAGGTCAACGACTGGCTGCAGGGGTTTGCCGAACTTGCCGGCCGCCACGGCGTGACGGCCGTGGTCCACAACCACTCCGGACGCTCGCTGGGCCTCAACGGCAGCGCGGCCATGCAAATTGTGCGCGACTTCGATCCGGCGCAGGTGGCGCTCTTCGCCGATGCGGGCCACCTGTCCATCTGCGGCGAACCGATCGACATGGCCCTGGACATCATGCGGTCCCACCTCCGGGTCTGCGCCTTCAAGGACTTGGTCCACACAACGGTCCAGCGCAACGGGCGCGCCATGCCGGCCACGCGTTGCGTGCGCATGGGCGAAGGCCTGGTCGACTGGCAAACCACCATCGAGGCACTCGAAGCCATGGACTTCTCCGGTCCGGTCAGCTTCCACAGCGAATACTCCGGTGAACCGGTGCCCACCGTGATTGACCTGGCCGCCTGCGATGTGCGTTTCATCAACGCCTTGCGGGTCGGCAACTGACCCCGTTCCCAACCATTTCCAGGCAGGACAGCCCCATGACCAACTCCCTTCGCGCGGCCTTCATCGGAGCCGGCCCCCGCAGCCGCAGTGCCCACTATCCGAACGTGGCCCGACTGGACGACGTGACCATGGAAAGCGTCTGCGAACTGGACGAGGAACGCCTCGACATGGTGGTGGGCCAGTACGGGTTCCCTTCGGTGTACACCCACCACAAGGAAATGCTGGAAAGCGCGAATCCGGATGTTGTCTACTGCGTCATGAACGAGCAGTGGGCGCTGGGTCCGGTGCTGGACTGCATCCGCGCCGGCAAGCATGTCTTCATCGAAAAGCCGCCCGGCGCCAATGTGGACGAGGTACGACAGATCCGGGACGCGGCGGTGGCCAACAATGTGTGGGTCCAGGTCGGGTTCCAGCGCAGGCATGCGGCCGTGGTCCGTGAGTCCATGGCCCGCGCACAGGCCGGCGGACCGGTGTCAATGGCCGTCGGGGTCTTCCACAAGCAGCTGCTGGGCGAAGCCGCCGGCGGCTTCACGACCACTCTCTGGAACGACATCTGCCACATTGTGGACATGGTCCGTTTCATGGCCGGGGGCGAACCGGCCGAGGTCCATGCCCACCGGTCCAAGTTCGGCAGTCCCCACTGGAATGTCTACGGAGCCCTGATCCGGTTCGACAACGATGCCACGGGCATCATCGAAGCCACGCGGGCCTCGGGCGGCCGCACCCTGGGGGGCCAGCTCCATGCGGCCACCGTCGGCTGCTACTTCGACATTCCCTCCCGGCTGGCGCTGTTCACCAACGACGGGCAGCGGGACGACCTGAACGGCTGGGACCTGGCCGGTGTGGAACGGTCCGACTCCGCAGCCTACGACGGCACGCTTGACATGCACCGGCACTTCATCGAGTGCATCCGCAGCAACACCCAGCCGTTGACGGACATCCGCGACACCGTGCACACCATGGAACTGGTGGCCGCCATCGAAGGCGAGGAATGACGCTGCCCGTTTGTCTGTCGCGGACCGGTTCGGACCGGGCCACGGCCTACGATCCCAGCTGCAAGCTGCTGCGGCGCGGCGACGACTTGGTCATGGGCTGGCTGGACAGCCCGGAGCAGGATGGCGGCCCGGCCCGCATCATGCTGGGTACCGCCGATCCAGTCACCGGCCAGCCACGAGGCTCCGTCTGTCTGGCGGAAGGCATCGACAACCATTGCGGTCCGGCGCTGGCCCTGGATCCCGACCAGCGGCTGCACCTCATGTCCGGTGCCCACCACGGGGCTTTTGTCCACCGCTGGACCGACTCGGCGGACCTTCTGGATCCGGCCGCCTGGTCGGCGCCTCAGCCGGTGGGTGAACGCGCTTCCTATCCTGCCCTGGTCAGCGACGTGAACGGAACCCTCCACCTGACTTGCCGAGAGTCCAGGCTAGATCGCTGGATCCTGGTCTACCGGAACATGTGTCGCGGCCGCATGTGGAGCCCGCCCGTGACGCTGGCCGTGAATCCGGAGCCCGGCTACTGCAACTGGATGCACTCCTTTGCCACCACCGGGGACGGAGTCCTGCACCTCTTCCTGCAGTTTCACTACGCAGCGTCCGGTTCGGCCGCGGACTGCACGACCTACTCCGCGGTGCGGCTGGTGTCCAATGATGGCGGGAACACCTGGCGGCAGGAGGACGGAACGCCGGTCACGGAACCGGTGACTGCGGAGAGCGCCCAAGCCTTCAGTTCGGCACCGCAGGGCGGCCTGCGCCTAAACAGCGCGGTCTTGGACTGCCACGGCCAGCCTTGGGTACATGTGGTGCATCCGGACAACCCAGCCGGCTACCTGTACGAGTTCACCGAGACAGGGCCGGTAGAGCACCAGCCAGGAGGTGAATTGTCCGCCTATGACCTGCGCGGCGGCTGTGCCATGGACATGGCCTTCGATCCCTCCAACCGGCTGTTGCTCGCCTTTGCCGCCAATCCGGACAAGACCGAGACCCTCTGGTTTGATCCCAGCCACGAAGTGCATGTGGCCTTCATTGACCCAAACCGCATGAATGACACCCGGGTGCGCCTGTTGACCGAAGTCGATGAAGCGGTATCAGGCTGGCTGCCGCAGGTGGAGGACTGGATGCCGAACAATCGCCATGTCCGCGTATCCGAGCCTCATGTCATGTGGACACGGGGCAACAACCTGGGAGGCATTGGCGGCAACAACGCCAACAGCCTGAAAACCGAAGTTTGGCTTGACCAGTTGGATCAGGAGGACTTACGCCGAGTCGTGTCAGGTGGGTGAAACGGAGCAGTTCACCCTGTTTCAGCGGGACGCTTCGGCAACTGCACCTTCATCTCAGTGTACCGGCCCGGCTCCGACTCCGGTTCGATGCTGCCACCGTGCTCCCGAATTACGTCCCAGACCAGACTCAAGCCCAATCCCGTGTTCCTCCCGGTACTGCGGGTAGTGACAAAGGGATTGAACATCCGCGCCATCATTTCCCGGTCCATGCCCGGCCCATTGTCCCGGACTGTGATGGTTACGGCATCCTCGGAACTCTTCGTGGCCACCATCAGTCGCGCTTGGTAACGATCTCCCTCGACCCGACGCTTCTCCGCCATCGCTTCACAGGCGTTCATCACCAAGTTGGAGATGGCTCGCGCCACGTCTTCCGGCACCACGACTGTCTCGCCCAAGGCCGGGTCCAACTCCATGTCGACCTCGGTGCTGAAGCCGGGTTCGTAAACCTGGATGGCCCGGTACCCCAGGTGGGTCTGTTCAACGATCAACTGGTTCAAATCCACCGACCGGAATCCGCCCCCGGTCCCACGGTCGTAGATCATCATGGCCGATGCGATGCTGTTCAGCCGGCCGCTGTGATGCTCCACCCGATCTAGGTTGCCGGTCAGATCCCGGATCAAGTCCTCGGCTTCTTGCCGGTCCATCTCTCCGGGCTGCTCCAGCAGTTCCAGCAGCTCCGCCACAAGTTCCTGAGACAACGATGTGAAATTGCGGACGAACTGCAGCGGGTTGCGCATCTCGTGGGCCACCCCCGATGCCAGTTCACCGAGTTCCGCCAGCTTCTGCTGGCTGATGATCCGGTCCTGGCTTTCCCGCAGGTCCGCCAACGCCTGCTCCAATTCCCCATTTCGCTCCTGGAGCTCCGCGGAAAGCTGGGACACCAGGTCCAGCTGCATGGCCCGTATGGAATTCTGGCGCAGTGCCTCCAGGGCCTGGCATGCCTTGGCTACCTCGTCGTTGCCCCGCGGCTCAATCCGGTATTCCAAGTCGCCCATGCCCAGGCGTCTAATCCAGGCTTCGACGGCGATGGTCCTTATGCCAACCCAGACGACCAACGCCGTTTTCGCCAACACCACGGCCAGCGTCGCGGCCGAGAGAGCAATCAACGGAACGTAGCCATGAGAGTACGCCACTACCGTGAGGCTAATCAGCAGCCCGTTGGTCAAACTGATCAGCAGAAAGTGCTGAACCGAGTAGCGTCGGATACTGAACCTTGACATTCCGAAGGGATCGTTGCCAGCGTTGCTTTCGTTCAACACAGTAGCCATGGCGCACCTCCCGTTCAACCTGTGTGGTGTCGTTACTCATTGTTGTCGCAGTGGCCAACCGGTGTCAGGATATGGGCTCCCACTCCACATGGATGGCGTTGTCGGTTCTGCTTGGTGCCAACGGGGCTGTCAAGGCCCACAGATGCCAAGTATGCTCAACCGTCTGGCAAACGGGCTGGCCAGAACCACCTAAAGAAAACGCGGACGGTGGAACACGCGGACACGCCGCGTGCCAGCCGACGGTGCAGAAGCATGACCACACCACGGCGGACTATAGTGCCGACAGCCGGGCCAAGATGCCCCAAACCGGACCGCGCTGCCATTACCGCCGCCGGCAACGACTGCACGTTAACTTGCAATTGTAGTATTAGTAGATTGGTGGTGGATCGTACAGGATGGACTGGCATTTGCCAACGTGGCCATGAATTTTGCTCAGGCCCAATTCTTGATCTCTGCATCCCTGATCTCGCGGGCTTCTCGAATCAGATCAACCGAATCCTCGGAAAACGGGTTGGTCCCGAAGAGTTCCTTTCAGCGTGCCACGACCCGTTCAAAGGCCTGCCGGTCGAAGCATCCAGACACACCACTGGCTTCTTCGCTCCTTGGCACTCTATCCATGGCCATCTGGCAATACCGGAGTACGCTCACGCTCTTTCGCCCGGACCTCCAAAAATCGAACAAGCGACAAGCATTCCATCCGAAGCACATCAACCACCAACTTCCGTTTCGACCCGGACCCTGCTCTGTCCCGGTGGCTGTATGGTCTCTCCGGGATTTCCTGTCGCCGCCCGGGCAAGAAACTCCGGCTCCACCAGCAATTCGGAGGGGCGTCGGCCCAAGGCTTTGGCGACTGCGTCAAGGGTTCTGAACCGGGGTGATTGTTCTCCCTTTTCCAGCCGCACTAGGGTCACCCGTCCAATGTTGGCCGCTTGGGCAAGTGTCTTCTGCGTCAACCCGGCAGCCTTACGGAAGCTTCGGACGCGTTCGCCGAAGGGCAGCATATGAAGCACACCACGGTATCTGCGGATGAAGAAACCAAAAGATTGACGCGCAAGGGCACCGTGGAACTCGACTCGTCGGTTTCGGTGCTGAAGCGGCAGTCCCTACGCAGCTTGAACAATAGCGGAGAGCGTACCTTCACGGACGGCAAGGAGGTGGAAACGGCCTTGGCCCGTCGAGGCCAGCGACTTCGGGAGGTGTTGGCAGACTTTGACGCCCGCAAGGTGGGCGTGTCGGAAAGACTGACCCGCGACGAACTCTACGACGAAGCGATCAACGGTCCCGAAGTGCTTCGTTGATACCAACGCACCGCTCCATACCCTCAGCCTGCTCTCGGAAGAGGCTGACAAGAGCCACCGCGCCCGGGAACGCTTGGAACAACCCAACTTGGCCCGTATAGGTGCAGAATCAAACTCCATCGATTGACTGGAGCGTGGGCACCCCTTGGATCACCACCGACATCTCGTCCCAAGTCTTCCGGGTACCGATGCATCCCGGAACTTCCGGAGCGTACGAGGTGCAGCATGGTTGTGCAGGGTCCGTTCAACCACGACAAGACAAGTGAGCTTCATCCGGCAGTGACAATTCAAGGGTTTCCGATTGTTCAAGTGTGTAGTTGCTTGCCAACCCGCCCCCTGCAGGGTCAACGACGCATCCGACGAAGTTTGTTCGTGGAACCCGGAAAGGGCCGGCAACACCAAGGGGCCGGTGTCAAGCATCAGTTGACTGGGTGACTGCATAAGGGTTGGGGACGGGTAGTACGCTTTGGACAGTCCCTGAGAGCTTTTCAACCGCGACTTTGTGGTAAACCCGACGGCCACCAAGCAACTGCGACAAGGTGTAGCCTGCACTGCCTTTAGGCGGAAAGGACGCCGTGCTCAGGAGCACAAACCAACTATCGTGGTCATCTTCCCACCCTTCAAGGCGGTGACTGCCGTGCCCTTCAGGGCCGAATGTCTCCTGAAGGGCTGCCTTTGCGATTTCAATTGCCTTCGTGCGCTCCATCTCACGGTACAACTTGCTGGCGAACCGAGGATGGGTAGGATACCCATCCTATCTGGATTGATCCGGGATCGTGGCGACCTTTAAGGATGCAGCGCGGGATGCCTGCACCCCTAACGAACAGGACCGGCACCAGCGAGGGGTCTACAGCCTTCTCTCGGGCGACCGTTTGGACAGCAGTGATGTGTTGGTGCCGGCAGATCCAGCTGCCGTACACTATAGTAGGCTCTGTGCGTTTCCTTGTGGCGGCTTTGCCCCCCTCCCTGAATCATCCTCCCGCTGTGTGCCAAGCCCCGTTTGGGAGGCAATGGGGTGCCCAAACGTCTCAAAACAGTCCCAACCATAGATGGTGTTATCTCTCGTGTCTTGGCAAACCTGCATAACCATTGTGGGACTGGTCCTGGCTGGCTGCACGGGGCTGTCATGGAATCGTTCAATGCCGTCAGAGGAAGCCACGCTGAACCGGCAGTCGGTGCCCAGGTTCACGTCGCCCCAGATACCGCAGGCCTTGATAGAGAACCGGGAAGCTGCACCTCCGTTTCGAGAGGCCGTAGCTGAGGATATGGAGTCGCCCCAGGAAGCCCTGACCATCCAGGTTACGGAGGAGGTGGCAAACCTACGGTCCGGTCCGGGTTTGGTGCATCCCACCCTAGGAGAAACTCGGCAAGGCGAATTGTTGCCGGTGACTGGGATCAGCGCCGACGACCAATGGCTACAGGTGGAACCGGCAGGAGCCCGTCTCTGGATCTACGCGGACCGGACCGATGTGAGCGCAAGAGTGCGTCTTGGATTGCCGGAAAGGCAGGCTGTGTATCTGGGGGACCGGACCGCCTTGGGTGCCCTGTTTGCACTGACCGAGGGATCCGACTGGGTGGCGGGGCTGAGAGCCTACTGGTTGAGTGATACGCCCCTGGACAACTGGTCTGGAGTGACCACCAATGACAAGGGACAGGTGACCCGCTTGGAGTTGGCGGAAGCAGGCCTGCGGGGTCCATTGCCAGCAGCCCTAGGCCAGCTTTCGGCCTTGGTGTCGCTGGATTTGAGGAACAATCGGTTGTACGGTCCGATGCCTAAGGCGTTGGGGCAATTGCTACATCTGCAGGAACTGTATCTGGGGGGTAATGCGTGGACGGGTTGTCTGCCGACGGCCTGGCGCGATCTAAGCACACATCAGAGCGACATCGGAGTCCTGACCCTGCCCTATTGTGACACCGAGGTAACTGGGTCATATGAGGATCCCACTGGGCAATTTGTCGGTACCTACCACTTGCAGCGACGGGAGACGCAGGTGACGGCGATCTTGCGGACAATGCGTGCGCCCCGGTTACCGACAGACCAAACCGGGCCGGTGCTGTTTACGCTGCCTCTTGGGTACTATCCACCAGTGCCCTACACGCGCCACATCTGGGGTCACCGCGTGTCGGCGGCTGGGCTCCCTTTGGTGGGGGGGCTGGAACGGCCCCAGGCCCGGTTGCGGATAGGCCCAGACGGCACAGTGCGCCTAGAGGCAGAGGAGGGGGATTCCGGGTTCGGTTACTGGGCCTTTACAGTAACGGGGGCTTGGGACATAACCTCCCCGGAGTCGGCACAACTCGTAGTTCCAACGGGACGGGATGTTGAACCACGAGTGATGAAACCGGAAACATTGCACGAGGCTGCGTCACTGGGACGCGTAGACGTGGTCAAGCAGCTTTTGGCGGAGGGGGGAAAGGTGCAGGCCCAAGATGAAACGAGGCGAACTGCGCTGCATTACGCTGCCCAGGAAGGTCAAGTGGAGGTAGTGGTACTGTTACTAGCCGTGGGCGCTGATATGTCGGCATCGGACCAGCATGGGGCTACCCCGCTACACTTGGCATCATCGGCCGGCCACGTGAAGGTAGCGAAGTTACTGCTAGCCGCGGGTGCTGATTTAACAGCCTCGGACGAAATTAATCGAACCCCGATGGCTAGGGCAATTATGATGGGTAGGGAAGAAATGGTAACGCTGTTGCTGGCCGCCGGGGCCAACATGTGGCTGGATTTGGCCATACAGTTTGGTACCCCTGCAATAGTTAGACAGTTCCTCGAAGCGGGAGCGGATCCCAACTCCTCACCCAGTACGAAATGGACACCTCTCAATCGCGCGGTCACATTTCACAATGAAGAAGTGGTTGACCTGCTGCTGGCCGCCGGGGCCGATCCGGAACATGCGTTGATGTTCTTCCGGCGTTTTCTCCAGAGTCCCTCTAGCCCGTTGGCTACCGCCAGTCCCACCATTGCTGAGAAGCTGCTGTTAGCCGGGGCCAATCCCAATATTACAGACGACCTCGAAGGCCTTTTGGGCATTTCCTCCGGCTTTTCCCGCAGCCCCCTATACGAGGCTGCCATAAGGGGCGAGGCCATCCTAGTGGACTTGCTGCTATCAGCCGGAGCCAATCCCAATGTGATGACAGCCTACAAGGAGGATCCTGTGTATCACGGCTGGACTCCCTTGGATGTACTGTGCAGCTCCGGTGGAAATATCACAGGACCCACAGTTGGGAAGCAGGGAACGGTGGTATTGCAGAGGTTATTGGCTGCCGGAGCGGACCCCAACTCGGTCACGGGGCTTGGTCAGACACCCCTTCATGCGGCAGTTCAGCGGGACTGGGTTGCAGGTGTTGACCTCTTGCTGGCCGCTGGTGCCAATCCACATCAGCCGGATGCCGTTGGGGTGACGCCGCTCCAGATGGCAGAGCAGGCGGGACAGATGGCCTTAGCAGAATTGTTACGGTCCCGATTGGCATCTGGAGAAAAGATGATGGACTATGGCTGGACCCCTTTACATATGGCCGTTCAGCACGAAAACAGGAAAAAAGTGGTGGAATTGCTGACGCAGGGATTCAACCCAAACCTTAGGACTTATTACGGCGAGACGCCGTTACATGTGGCGGCCCGGAGGCAGGACGTAGCCATCATTAAACTCCTACTACAGGCGGGAGCTGACCTTCACGCGGAGACTCTTGACCTCTACACCCCCTTGCACACGGCCGCACAAACAGGGAAGCGAGAGGTGGTGGCAAGTCTATTGGCCGCCGGAGCGGACGAGCAGCATATGACCGCTCGTGGGGAGACTCCGCATGCGATCGCGATGCGCTACAACCGCCCGGTTGTGGCAGCCCTGTTGCGTTCCGTTGGTGGTGAGATCCCGGCCGCAAGCGAATGAGCCGCGTTCATTGGAGACAGTGGAGTGAGCACGGATCCGCAGGGAACACTTGACGGCAGGAAGTCGGCTAGTCCTGAAAGGCCTGTCTGCCAAATACTACAGTTGTAAAAACCAGTTGTGTGCGCCAGCAGTAATGGCAGCCTTGGGCCGTGAGCCATCCAAGCATGGCTCCGCTTCTAGGCCAGTCAAGCCAAGACGTGGTTCGTGGCGGGAACGATGCGCAACCATGTCTGCCACAAGTCCCACCGCACAGCCGCTAGTGCACTATTTCGTAAGTTCTACGGATTTGGGCGAGTTGGGTCAGGATGGCATCGGCCTTGACGTTCTACTACGGGGGCGTGACCCGGAGGTTGTGGCTCCGCACGTAGCGGCCCAGGGTCGCCCGCAACGCGGCCACGTCGTTGAAGGAGCCGCGGTCCATCATCTGGCGCTACAGGGTGCTGAACCAGGCCTCGACCCGGTTCAGCCAGGAGGAGTAGGTGGGGATGAAGTGGAAGTGGAAGCAGGGATGGGCCTCCTACCAGGTACAGACCTTGTCGTGCCGGTGGGGCGAGTAGTTGTCCAGGACCAGTGCTGGGTGGGAAAGCGTCGTGTCAGTTGGCGCAGGAAGGCCAGGAATTCCTGATGCCGGTTGTGGGCCGCACACGCATAATAGATGCGGTCGGTGTCAAGGTCCAGGGCAGCCCTCAGGGAAAGGGTGCCATGGCGGAAGTAGTCGTGGGTGCGTGCCAGGACCTGCATCTGGGGCTTCTCGTCGAAGCACAGTCTCACGATGTCGGGAGCCCCTTTTTTCGTAGACCGCGATCACATCGCGCAGCTTGGCCTCGAACTGTGGGGTGTTCGACAGCTTGAAGCTGCGCACGCGGTGGGGTTGGATCCCGGCCGCCGACCACCAGCGGCTCAACTGGGCGGTCGAGATGCCAGTTTCCTAGGCCATCAGGCTCCAGCGGGGGTGGCCGTCGGGCGGGTCCGCCTGCAGCCGCTTCCACATGGCTTCCCGGTCCGCGTCCGTGTAGGTCGGGGGCCGACCGCTGCGGGACCGGTCCGCCAGTCCCTCGAACCCCTCGGCCAGATAGCGGTTGCGCCAGCGCGCGACCGTCTCTTCGCTGGCGCCAACCGCGGCCGCGACGGCGACCAGTGTCTGCCCGTTCGCCAGGCCCAGCAGCATGCGGGTGCGCTGCACTTGGTGGTGGGGCAGGGTCTGTGACCGCGCCCAGCGCTCCAGGGTCAGTCCGTCGCTTGCAAGGTCAAGCCTCGGGTGCGTGCCATGAGTGCCTGCCTCTGTCCGTGGGCATCCTATGCGGCCCCTATTTTAGCCATACCACTTCCGCAAGTGTGCACTAGCGCTCTCGGTGCAGGTGTTTCAGGAAATCCACTATCGTGCGACACGCCCCAAGTGTGGACAATCGCCGAGACCCGACTATATAGCCAGTCGCTGCCCTCCCATCCGCGTGGACACTGCGCCTCCCGATCACCCCCGCGGCTCTGCCCTACAGCAACTCTCGCCAGGAAGGACTCGTGTACCACCCGACCGCGGCCTTCAGCTTCGCGGCACTGATGAACGACTGGTGGTTGTCCAGCCGCCCGGTGACGGGCAGCAGATCGGGACGGAAAGTTTCGACCAGGTCCCTGGACACCTCAAGGGCGGTGGTGTCGTCCGCGTTCAGGAAGTAGACATCGTGGGGAGGCAGATCCTGGCTGGCCTCCATCAACTGGCAGTGCGCAGTGGCCACGTCCTCGCTTGCCACGTAGCACCAGAGATAGTCCTGCCAGTTGTTGACGGGCTTGACGGTGCGTGCCAGCTCCGCCCTGCGCTCCGGCGGAAAGATCCCACAGATGCGGGTCACGTACGTGCGGACACCAAAGGCCCGGGTGTAGGACGCCAGCAGTTCCTCGCCCGCCAGCTTCGAGTAGCTGTAGGTATCCTCGACGAAAGTGGGGTGCGATTCGTCAATGGGCAGGTATCGCAGTGGAAAGGGGGAGTCGCTGATGCGAAACCCGTGTCCCAGGGCACAGTTGCTGCCGGCCATGACCACCGTACCCACCTTGGCCTCGACCACGGCCTGCATCAGGTAGTAGGTGCCCAGCATGTTGGTCTTGAAAGTGGCGTCAAAGGACTGCGAACTCTGCTGGCGCAGGGCTGGATGATCGGTCGGGTTGGGACGCGCGCCCAAGTGCTGCACGGCCTCTACATCCTGCACTGCCTTGAGGCAGTCGTCGTAATTCCCCAAGTCGCCTTGAATCCACTCCAGATCGCCGTAGTCGGTGGTGGGCCTGGAGCGGGAGAAGAGCACCGGTTCGTGGCCGCGCCTCAGCAGTTCATGAAACACAAAATCTCCCAGTCGTCCCGACGCGCCGGTTACCAGCACTTTCATGCAGCTCTTCCTTCTGGATGGGTTGGGCAGGAAAGCCGGCCCGGCGACACGAACTCCCCGTATCAAGGCAATGCCTTGGCCCTTCGGACCAACCTGCCTGACGAGGGGTGGGAGATCGGGCTCCGGACAGGGAATGCCCGGATGGTTACACGGGCCTGACTCTGCTGGATTATAGACCTGACGTCAGTTCACACCGTCGGCATTTGTCCGAAAACCCACAGATCGAGCAACGGTTCCCTTGCGTCAGCACAGGGTGTCCACCAGCGCCCGTGCCAGGCTCTTGCGGTTCGTGCTTTCGGTCGCGTAGTCCACCGGCTGGGCTGCCGGACCGACACAGGCGGGGCATCCGGTCACGCAGCCGCAACGCCTAATCAACTGGGCCGCCTTGCCCAGCAACTGATCATGGAGGCCGAAGTGGGTCTCGCCATAGCCGAGGCCACCGTCAAATCGCTCGTGGATGAAGAGCGTGGCCAAGTGGGGCTGGAAGCAGGCGGCATCCTTCACCGGATACAGCTTGGTGCCACTGACCTTGGCCAGGACATTGTCCGGCTCCAGCGAGGAGTCTGCGGCCACCTCGCAGGCGACCGTTTGGACAGTGGAATGTGTTTGTGTCGGCAAGTCCAGTTGCCATGTACACTGTGAATCACAGTTCCTGTGAGGATGGCCCATGAAAAACATTACGGTAGCGGTTGACGAAAAAACCCACAGGATGGCTCGCATTCGCGCCGCGGAACTTGACACGTCGGTTTCGGCTCTGGTGCGACAATACCTGCGCGATCTCGCCAGTAGTGGCATGACTGTCCCCGCCAATGGCACAGCTGAGGCAGCAACAGGGGGTGAAGAACCCAGAACCCACCGGCAACGGGGAGTGGCCGCGGATGTTGGCGCTCGAACGGTAAGCATCCCGGAACGGATGACCCGCCAGGAGGCTCAGCGGCTCCGAATTCGCATGTACGAAGTCCTGGACGAGATTTGGGCAGCCCATCCCGGATTCCGGGCGGTGGACAATCTCAGTCGCGACGACATCTACGATCGTGGCAGGGCAAGGACCGAAACTGCAGGACTCCCGGCAAACCCATCAGATGACGAAGGCAGCATCCAGCCGTGACACGGTTTGTTGACACCAACATCCTTCTTTATGCGACTAGCCGGGCTCCTGAAGAGGCGCGCAAGCGCGCCGTTGCCCTTGATCTGCTTGCGGCTGATGACCTGGCGCTCTCGGTGCAGGTGTTCCAGGAATTTTATTACCGTGCGACACGCCCCAAGTTTGGACAATCGCTGGGACCCGACCACGCCATCAATTTTCTTGAGACATTGACACGATTCCCTATACAGGATATGACGGTGGACATCTTTGAGGCCGCCGTGGTAATCAGTCGACGTTTCCAGCTGTCGTATTGGGATGGCGCAATTTTGGCGGCGGCCCGTGCCCTTGGGTGCGATGCGGTCTATTCGGAAGACCTGAGCAGCCAGCAGGACTATGGTGGTCTGCGGGTGATAAATCCCTTCCGGGAAGATGCGACAGCTTGATGAGCGCCGACATCCCCGAGCACGGCCTGGAAAGTGGCAGTCCAACCTGCTTCGGCAGTGTCCGCAGCACTGTCGCTGATGCCGAGCCCAATGGACAGCCGGCAACCGAAGCCGCGCAACCTGTACGCGTTGCATTCCGGGGCCGCCGGCAACATGGGAAGCGAGCCGCAGACCGCTCGGGTCTCGGCCTGTTGCCTTGCCTGCATCATGGCCGGTCGCTGCCCTCGCAGCCGCGCGAACACTGCGGACGCCACCTCCGATCACTGCTGTGACTCCGTCCCACAGCAGCTCCTGGAAGACAATACTGCCCAGTCGTCCCGACGCGCCGGTTGCCAGCACCTTCATGCAACTCTTCCTTTTGGGTGGTTGGGGTCCGGGAGGAACGAAACCCTCGTTTCGAGGCACTGCTTTAGCTCCTTGAACGACATACCTGACGACGGGTGGGGAAGCCGAATCCCGACAGGGCCTGCAAGGACGGTTCACGGAACTGGCTCTGTTGGGTCATAGATCTGCAGGTCGCCTGTAAGCGATTGCCTGTACGCTGCGCTGCCGGTCCCCGGGTCGCATCCGGAACGGCAAAGTGCGTCAGCACAGGGCATCCACCAGCGCCCGTGCCAAGCTCTTGCGGTTCGTGCTTTCGGTCGCGTAGTCCACCGGCTGGGCTGACGGACCGACACAGGCGGGGCATCCGGTCACGCAGCCGCAACGCTTAATCAACTGGGCTGCCTTGCCCAGCAGCTGATCGTGGAGGCCGAAAAGGGTTTCGCCATAGCCGAGGCCGCCCTCAAACCGCTCGTGGATGAAGAGCGTGGCCAGGTGGGGCTGGAAGCAGGCAGGATCCTCCACGGGCTTCAGCTTGGTGCCTCCGGCCTTGGCCAGGACATCGTGCACGGACAGGTCGCCCGGATCGCACATCAAGTGGAGGGGTGCGATGCGACTCAAGGCTACGCCCAAGGCATCCATGCCGTGCAGGCCGCGCCCGGCGGTGGGCTCCAGCAGCTTGTGGCAGGCCGGACACAGAACCTGGAGGTTTTCCAGGCGGTTGGCCTTCAGGTAGTTGTCGTTGTGGCCCGGCACATAGCCGAACTGGCGGAACCGCTTCCGGTGGTGTACGTGCAGGGGCCTGCTTGGCGAGGGAGCCTTGCCGCAGTGGCTGCAGACCTTTCCGCTGCGTTCGATGGCTCTGAGACGTTGGCTGTCCCAGTTGGGTCCGTAGTCGTTTTCGCTGTCCCGCCACGCGTCCTCGGCTTCCAGCCGCCGCTGTGTCTCCGGCCGCACCTGCATCCAGTAGCCGCGGGTGTTCAGGGTGCGTTCCGGACATTCCAGGGGAACCAGATCCGTGGGATCCCAGCCGGGCACGCCCCGATTGTCCCGATCCATGTAGATCTTGCGGTAGCCCACCACCTGGGAGGTCATCTTCAGTTCACCGTGGCCGACCAGGGCCCCCTGTCTGGGCTCCTGATCATCAATGCGGGTGACCACCACATCCACATCCTGGACCGGTTCCGTGGTGTAGCTTCCTGACCTTGATGCCGCGACCCTGGCCACCTTGTCGGCGTAGTCCAGTTCCTTGACCAGATAGCGGCGTCCGTCGTGCCAGTAGACGGCGCCTTCGTGCACCATCATGTCCGCACTCTCGAAGTCCACCGTGCCCAGGACCTCGGGCCGGCCCCGTCCGGACTTCAGCACGATGTCCACCGACCCTTCCATGTTGCGCAGGCCGAACCTCAGGTCCTGCGGCTGTCCGCAGAAGGCCCAGGTGAAGTTGCGGTGAAAGGCGCGCTGGGCGTGCTCCAACTCCTGGAGACCCGCGAAGACGGCGTGGGTCCGGCGCGGTTGTTCCTTCCGTGGCGGCCGCACCCGCAACGGACCCTCGTTGAGCACACAAGGCAGATGCTGCCGCAACAGGGTCGGGTGATCCGGGTCCAGCCGGGCATGCTCGGGACTGCCGGCCAGCAGGAACTCCGGATCCAGGATCATGTACTGGTCGAGGGGATCCGCCGAAGCGACAAACACCACCAGGGCCTCCGCCTCCTCGCCCCGTCGGCCGGCGCGTCCCCACTGTTGCCGCGTGCTGGCAACCGTGCCGGCGTAGCCGGAGGAGATCACGCACTGCAGCTGTCCGATGTCGATGCCCAGTTCCAAGGCGTTGGTGGTGGCCACGGTCAGGATCTCGCCGTTGCGCAATCCGGATTCAATCTCGCGCCGTTCCTTGGGCAGGTAGCCCCCGCGGTAGCCACGGATCAGCCGTGCCGCCTCGTGGCCTCGGGTGCCGCTTTCGATGGCGTGTGTGCGCAACCAGCGGATGGTGTTCTCGACGCCGCGCCGCGAACGGTTGAAGATCAGTGTCTGCAGCCGTTCCCGCCGCAGTTGGCTCTCGAACCAGAGCGTGGCCTCCATGGTTTCGCGCCGCACGCTGTCCGGGTCCAGGGGCGGATTGCAGAAGATGCAGTGGCGGGCCGCGGTGGGGGCTCCGTTCTCCGATACGACAGCCACCTCCCGATCAAGCAGCCGTCGGGCCAGATCCTGCTCATTGGCCACGGTCGCGCTGGCACAGATGTATTGGACATCCCGGTTGCCGGCCAGTGCCAACAACCGATGCAGACGGCGCAGGACGTTGGCCACGTGGCTGCCGAACAGACCCCGGAAGTAGTGGACTTCGTCCACCGCCACAAAGGCCAGATCCGAAAGAAAGGCCCCCCAGTCCTGTCTGTGCCAAGGCAGGATGGAATGGTGGAGCATGTCCGGGTTGGTGATGATCAGGCGGGCCCGGTTGCGAAGTTCGTCGCGCTCCGCGATGGGTACGTCGCCGTCGTAGGCAGCCACGTGATGGGGCTTGAGGGGGCTGCCCGTCGGCAGCGCGGCCGCCATGTCCTGAAACTCGACCAGTTGATCGCGGGCCAGCGCCTTCGTCGGAGCCATGTAGATGGCCCTGGCATACGGATCGCGGACCAGGCGGTCCAGGATCGGCAGCTGGTAGCACAGCGACTTGCCGCTGGCCGTAGGGGTGGTGACGAGGACATCCTTTCCGGACCGAACCAGTTCCAGGGCCTGGCCTTGATGGCTGTAGAGCCGCTCACGGCCCAGTCCGGCCAGCATACGGCGGACATGGGGGTGCAGCCATTCCGGCACGTCGGTCCACTGCGGAGATCCGGGCGGGAGTCGTTCCGCATGGGTGACGTGGGCCTCGTAGTAGGGGTCCGACCGCATGTCGGCCAGCAGTTCGGCAACAGGGATCATGGTGTGGGAGTTGTGAACGAACCGTGTTTGGTCGGGACGGGGAGGCAATCGCGGAGCCCGACGAACGCCGTTGCCGACGCTGGACGCATCCGGATGGTCTCCGGTGAAATTATCCGCATCGGATGTCCGCGCGATGCCGCGGGCGCGTGACTACAGGTGCTTCGTGTACGTTGACGGGTTGTTGAGAAAGGACCTGGTCAACCGTACATGCTCCAGTTCATCCCAGGCGACCTGCCGCCAGGGAGACTCGTCCAGACTGAGAATGCAGGCACCCGGGTAGGCCATCAGGATGGGCGAGTGGGTGGAAATCACAAACTGCGCACCCCGCTCCTCCACCATTTCCCGCAGCAGGGACAGCAACCCCAGCTGCCGCAACGGGGACAGGGGCGTTTCCGGTTCGTCCAGCAGGTACAGGCCGTCGGGCACAAACCGGGCCTGGAAGAAGGCCAGGAAGCCCTCGCCGTGCGACTGGGCATCCATGTCCCCGCCGTAGCGCTCCGTGATACCGTGCAGTTCGTTGGCATACGGGGTGCGCGCATACATGCGGGCCGCAGCCGAGCGGCCGGCGTAGGTCCGATCCACCTCTTCCAGTTCGGCCCGGAGGGATTGCGCCATGGCCTCCATCCGCTGCACAAACCCGAAGAAGTCCTCTGCACGCAGAAAGAACCCGCGGTGGCTGCGTTGGTTCCAGGTGGCCTTGAGGCACTTTGCAAGACCGCGCACCTTGGCCAGGGAAGGATCCCGATCCAGCTCCTCCCGACCCGCGGCCGGCAGGCCCGCATGGCAGGCAATACCCTCCAGCAGCGTGGACTTGCCGCAGCCGTTCTCTCCAACCAGAAAGGTGACCGGATGCTCAAACTCAAGCGGTGCCGACCATTCCGTGATCACCGGCACCGTGAAGGGCCACTCGGCCCGTTGTCGCGCGGAAGGCGGCCTGAAGGCCACGGAGCGAAGATGAATCATCGGTCCTGCGATGCCGATACCGGACCAGGGCGCGTTCCATGTGCCCGCGGCGCATCAATCAGGAGCCACGCTCCGGTTGTAGGGGCTCAGAGCCGGATACAGATCCCGGTACCGCGCATGCACTTCCTTCATGGTTTCGACCGTGTCCGAATCGGGCCCCACCGAACCCGTCTCCGTCACGAGCGAAGCGGTGGCCGCGTCCACATCGGGCCAGACACCGCCAGCCACGCCGCCCAGCACGGCAGCCCCCATGGCGGCCCCCTCGCCTTCGGCAACCGTCACCAGTTCCCTGCCCAGCGTGTCCGCCAAGATTTGGCGCCAGAGGGGGCTTTGGGACCCACCGCCCGACAGGCGCACGGTCTGCAGTTCGGGCAAACCAGCACCGTCCATCAGATCGAACCCGTCCTTCAGGCCACAGGCCACACCCTCCAGCACCGCCCGGGTCATGTGGTTCAGGTCGTGCCGCACCGTCAGGCCGACAAAGGCCCCGCGGGCCAGGGGATCGGGGTGGGGCGTGCGCTCGCCGGTCAGGTACGGCAGAAAGACCAGGCCGTCGCATCCCGCCGGTGCCGCCGCGGCCGCCGCCGTGAGTTCGCCGAAGTCGCGGCCGGGTGCACAGGTGTCCCGGAACCAGCGGAGGCTGCCGGCGGCGCTCAGCATGACGCCCATGAAGTGCCAGCGGTCGGGGACGGAATGGCAGAAGGCGTGGAGCCGGCCCTCCTTCTCAACCCGCGGCTTGGCACTGGTGGCAAAGACCACTCCCGAAGTTCCCAGGGTGACTGCGGCCATGCCTTCCTGCACGGCCCCCACGCCCACGGCTTGGGCCGCTTGATCGCCGCCCCCGCCGGCGATGGGAATCCCGGCCGGCAAGCCCAACTCCCCGGCCGCCGCGGAAGACAACCGGGCCGAGACGGAGGTTCCTTCGCAGGCCGCGGGCATGTAGGCCTCGGGGATGTCCAGGGCGGCCAGCATGTCGCGGGACCAGGTCCTGCCCTTCAGATCCAACAGGAGCATGCCAGAGCCGTCCGCTGCGTCCGCGGCGAACTCTCCGCTGAGCTTGAACCGCACATAGTCCTTCGGCAGCAGGATGTGCCGGGTGCGTTCCCAGATCTCCGGCTCCTCCTCCTGCACCCACAGGATTTTGGGTGCCGTGAAGCCGGTCAGGGCATCGTTGCCGGTAATTTCCAGAAGGTGCTCGAAACCCAACCTTGCCCGGATGGTGTCGCACTGGCTTCCGGTCCGCTGATCGTTCCAGAGAATGCAGGGCCGCAGCACCTCCTGCCGTGCATCCAGCAGAACCAGGCCGTGCATCTGGCCGGAAAGGCCGATGGCGGCCACCTGCTCCGGCTGCACGTCCTCCTGTGCCAGGACGGCGCGGACGCTGTGGCGCGTGCCCTGCCACCATAAGTCCGGATCCTGTTCGCTCCACAGCGGCTGCGGGGTTTGGAAGTCGTACTCCGAGGCGGCGGATGCCACAACGCGGCCGGCGGAATCGACGAGGATGGCCTTGGTGGCGGTGGTCGAGATGTCCAGACCCAGGACAAGGGCATCGGTCATGGCGCGTTCCTGACTGAATGGGCCTACAGCCGCAGGCGGGGATCCAGGGCGTCCCGGAGTCCGTCCCCCATGAAGTTGATGCTGAGGATGGTGAGGGAGATGAACAGGCCCGGGAAGATGATCAGGGCCGGGTTGTAGGTGATGAAGTCCTTGTTCTCGAACAGTAGGCGGCCCCAGGTGGGCACATCCGGCGGAAAACCCAACCCGAGGAAGGAGAGGGCCGACTCGATGAGGATGGCGCTGGCCACGCCCAGGGTGGCCGAGACGATGATGGGCGACAGGATGTTGGGCAGCACGTGGCGCCATAGGATCGTGTGCTGCCGCACGCCGATGCTGATGGCCGCCTCGATGAATTCCTTTTCCTTGATGGAGAGCACGGTCCCGCGCACGATGCGGGCCGTCGGCATCCAGCCCAGCGCGCCGATGACGTAGACCACCAGCACGAAGATGCCCAGCTCCGGCCCCAGCAGATTGCGCATCTTGTCCCGGAACAGCATGATGATCACCATCAGCAGGGGCAGGCTGGGCAGGGCCAGCATCATGTCGGTAAAGCGCATCAGCGGATTGTCCAACGACCGGAAGTAGCCGGACAGCAATCCCACCAGAGTGCCCAGAATGATGGCCACGGCCATGGCCACGACCCCGACCGCCAGGGAGATGCGGCCGCCCTCCATGTTGCGTGCCAAGGTGTCGCGGCCCAGATCGTCGGTGCCCATGGGGAACTCCAACGAAGGCCGTTCGTCGGCGCGCAGGATATCGATGTACTCCGCGTCCTCCGGATAGATGATGGGCCCCACCAGGATGCCCATGATCAGCAGCACCTGGATCACCAGCCCGGTGACGGCCAGTTTGTGGCGGATGAACCGGCGGTAGACATCGCCCCAGAGCGTGCGCGGAGCCCGTCTGTTCAGTACCTCCGCGGCCGGGGCGTCGGCGGTGGCGGTCATGCGAGGTTCCGGGGCGGACGGTCCCGGCGGCGGGACTGCGGCTCAGGCATAGCGAATCCTGGGATCGAGCACGCCGTAGATGATGTCCGCAATCAGGTTGAAGAGCACAATCAGGACGGCGAAGATGAACGTAACCGTCTGGATCATGGGGATGTCGTTAACCTGGATCGAGCTGATTAGGAGCGCGCCCAGGCCGTTCACGCGGAAGATCTGCTCGGTGATGATGGCTCCGCTGAAGATGGTGGGCACGCCCAGGGCCACCAGGGTGATGACCGGAATCAGGGAATTGCGCAGGATGTGGCGGATCACGACGTAGCGTTCCCGGAAGCCCTTGGCCTTGACGGTGCGCACGTAGTCCTGGGTCAGATTGTCCAGCATGGACGACCGCGTGAAGCGCACCAGGGCAGCCGTCTGGAAGAAGGCCAGGACCGTCACCGGCATGGCCATCTGCCGCAGCTGCGCCACCAGGGAGCGCCAGTCCCGAACCTCCAGGTTGGTGTCGTAGATGGACGGCAGCCAGTTCAGGTTGACGCTGAAGACAATGATCAGGAGCAGGCCGGTGAAGAAGGTCGGCACGGAATAGCCGATCAGCGAGAAGAGCGTGCCCAGCTGATCGAACACGGAGTACTGGCGGACGGCCGAAATCACGCCCACCGGCACGGCGAGCAGGACGGATATCAGGTAGGCAAGCCCGACGACCCACAGGGTTTGGGGCACCCGTTGCGCAATCAGGTCGAAGACCGGGGTGCCGCGGCTACCCCAGGAGGTGATGCGCAAACGGGACTCGGAATCACCGATCTCGATGCCGAGCGCGCCCTCCAGCAGTCCGATCGGCTCGTTCCAGAAGAACTGCCGCAGCCAGAGCAGGTACTTGATGTGCATGGGCTTGTCGAGGCCCATGGCTTCCCTGATCATCTGGCGCACTTCCGGCCGAATGGTCTCCGGCAGGGCCCCGGTCGGGTCGCCGGGCGCCAGGTCCAGCACGGCAAAGATCACCATGCTGATGGCCAGCAGGGTCGGGACGGCAGTCAGCAGCCGACGGGCCAGGTACCTGCTCACGTGCCAACCGCTCCCGATTCAACCGCGCCCCGTGCCTACGGTCGCGGAGCTTCGCTTGGTTTGCAACTGTCGGCCGCGGCGGGCCGCAGACAGCCGTACGGCGCCTGCAGCCCGCGGTTCGGCAACGGCCGAACAATCAAAGACGACGCTGGACGCTACTCCTCCCTGCTCCAATCACCGACGTTCCACAGTTCCGTGTCCCAGCCGTTGATCAACACGCCCTGCAGGGAATTCGTCCGGGCGGCCACCCGGCCGCGGTAGACCAGCGGAATCTGCATGCCGGACTGGACGTTCATGTCGTTCAGGGTCTTGACCAGCCGCTCGCGTTCGGGCCCCACAGGCGTCTCGACCAGCATCTGGAAGAGTTCGTCGTACTCGGAGTCGCAGCCGCGGGAGATGTTGCCGCCGGCCCACGAGTTGGCCCGTTCCGGAATGTACTGGCACTGCCACTGGGACAGGTGAATCTGCGGGTCGATGGAGGGACCCGTGGTGTACATCTGGATGTCCGTGTAGAACTTCTGGTACGTGTCGGGGCTGTTCGGATCGCCGCCGAAGAAGACGGAGGCGTCGTGGTTCAGCAGTTCGGTCTCGATGCCGATTTCCGCCCACCACTGCTTGATCACGGCCTGGGTCTTCTGCCGCACGCTGTTGGTCGAGGTCTGGTAGCGCACCGACAGCGGCATGCCGTTGTACTCCCGGATGCCGTCGCCATCGGTGTCCACGATACCCGCCTCGTCGAGGAGCGCGTTGGCGCCGTCGATGTCCTGCACTAGGCAGCCGTCATTGGCCGTGGACACGTAGTGTTTCGGACCGGGGATGACGTTGCAGACGGGCCGGCCGGCGAAGCCGTAGAGGTTCTCGGCGATCACGGAGCGGTCAATGGCCATGGACATGGCCTGGGCCACCGGGGTGTCGACCAGGAATGGATGCGGGTTGGTGCCGTCCAGGTACTCCGAGCGATCGTCGCCCAGGGCCTCGTCCGGATTGGTCTGGTTCACGAGCAGCCGTTCGACCAGACTGTCAAAGGCCACGATGATCTCGCCGCCGCCCTTGGCCTCCATCTCCGCCAGGATCTGGGGTTCGACCTGCAGGTTCCAGGCGTAGTCGGCCTCGCCGGTTTCCAGCACGGCCCGGGCCGCCGAGGCCGCGTCGCCGCCGCCCTTGAAGACGACCCTGTCAAAGTAGGCCGGCTCCCCGCGGTAATGGGGGTTGCGCTCGTAGGTGGCCACGTCGTTGACCTTGAAGTCGGTCAGGCGATAGGCCCCGGTACCCAGCGGTGACAGGTTCTGCTCACTGCAGGTCTGGGCCGCCGCGCCCACGCACTCGCCGAACTGCACCCGCGAGATGATCGGCGACTGCGCCGTCACGAAGGCCGTGTAGGGATAGGGGGTGAACTTGTCGAAGGTGACCACGACTGTGGTGTCGTCCGGAGCTTCCACGCTCACGACCCCGTCGAAGGTGTCGATGGGGGCGCAACCGGTCTCCGGATGGGTGCAGTATTCCCAGGTAAACACCGCGTCGTCGGCCGTCATGGGTGTGCCGTCCGACCACAGCAGTCCTTCCTGCAGCGTCCAAGTGATGGTGAGACCATCCTCGGACACCCCGCCATTCTCGATCGTGGGGATTTCGGCAGCGAGGCGCGGCATCAGCACGCCGTCGGGATCGACGCTGGCCAGGGGCTCAAGCGTAATGGCACCGGCATCCTGATCCTTGGTGCCGCCGGACAGGAACGGACCGGGGAGGGAGGCGGCCTGCCAGTAGAGGATTGTGAGTTCCTTGACTTCGGGCTCGGCCGGAGCTGCGACGTCGGTCGTGGCCGGGGCTGCACAGGCGCCCAGGAGGGCGACCAGGGCCATCAGCAACAAGGCGACCACGGGCCTCCTGAAGCTGGATTGAGCGAGTTGCTTCATGTCGGACATTGCATGTTCCTTGCTGTCGTGAATCGAATGCCTACAACTTACCAAGCTGCACACCTCGCCGCAGTGCCCTCGCCGGTCAATCGGGACCGCCCATGGGGGAAGTCCGCAACCAACCGGTTCCGATTTCATACGGGACCTGTGCCAAGCGGGCCGCCGCATTCCGTGGCGGAGGTGTCGAACATCCGGGGAGAGCATCGATTATAGAGCAAGAGCGGTACCACCGACTCCCTCAGGAACCAGGATAATCGAAAGGATGCGAGACCCAGAACTTGCTCCAGGCAGACGAGATTGCGCCCGGCCTTGCGGCACCGGACGGCTAACCGGCCTTGACGGTGGTGTCCTGCCGAAGCAGGTTGAGCACCATGCCACCGCAGCAGGCACAGGTTGCGAGGGGCGTGGCCCGTGCGTATGCGACTCGTCCTCCCAGAAGGCCACGTCCAGGACCCAGTGCAGGCCAGTCGCGATGCCCCAGTGTGCCCTCGCCGTTGCCAACAGGTGTCGAGCCTTGGAGGGATGGCTGGAGATGAAGTAGCGGGTTTCGACACTGCCCCAGCCTCCCACTCGTCGTTCCGCCTCCACCAGCAGGAGGCTGCGATGAACAACGGACTGCCTTGCCATCACCGGCCACAATCCGGTTCCGGGGCATCGAGGTCAACGTCTATTCCCGCGCTGCAAAGTAGCTTCCAGCGGTTGGGGTCCAGCCGCGCGCACCCAACCGGAGATGTCGTACTCAGAAGCATGGCACGACAAACCCAGGAATGTCTCCAACCAAGTCTCAAACAGCCCGGCTTCGGTGTAGATGAGGGCGTTCCGGGACTCGCGCCCGATTGCAAATCCGGGCTCTCCATCGGTGTGACTGGCTTTGGCGACCTCAATTCATACTCGGCTCCGGGGCGACGCACAGACAGCGCACGGTGGGCGGAAGTACAATGAGCACATGTGTGCATGTGCCAAAAGACCAAATGACGCAACTTGAAGAGTTGCACGACATGAACACCAACGTGGAAACCCAAGTGTCCGTGTCCGTGCGGGACAACGGCCTCGCAGCCGACCTCGAGACCGATTCCGCAACGCCCCTGCCCCCCGCGGCAGCGCCCAACAGCGGCGAAGCCTCCAACGCCTGGTGGGCCCACATCAAGGCGCTCGACCACTACGATCCCGCCTACCCCTACGACCCCGGCCACATCTACGGACCCGACTGGACCGACGACGACGCCTACGGCAAGGACGGGGTGCATTTCCTGGCCGGCAGCGCCCACGGGTTCAGCATCGACAGCAGTGTGGATGAGGCACGACGCCTGCTGGGAACCTACCGGGTTTTCAAGGATCGGTGCCTGAAGCTACCCGACTTGGGCGTGCCCCGGACCAACCGCTACGCCCGCAGCGGACAGGTCATGCCGGATGTCTTCATCCAAGAACATCCCCGACCAGATGAACGCAGGCATGAGGTTGCCTACGATCCGGACAATCCCATCCTGTTCGTGTTGGAGATACTCTCCGAGTCCACCTTCCACCACGACCTCGGTCCCAAGGTCGAAATCTACCGGGCCATGGGCGTACGGGAGTACTTTCTCTACGATCCAGAGCAGCTGCACCGCACAGGGGACGAACCCCGGCTGTGGGGCCTGCGGCTGTCGACCGACGGTGCGTACGAGGACATTGCACCGCTCCGCACGGTGGACGGACAGCCCGTCTACCGTAGCGACACGCTGGGGGAGTTCCGCATGCTGGACGAGGGCGGGGACATCCACACCCTCCAGACCTGGGATGAGGAACGCGGCGTCTGGTTGGACCCGGTACGGGCCAGAGACCTGGATGCCGACGAAGACAAGCAGGAAGCGGTTCAGGACACTGCATTGACCACCTCCCAGACAAACTTTCTCTCCCAACTGAAACTGCGGGCTGCACAGGGAGAACTGGCATCCCATGTGCCGGATACCCTGGCCTCGGCCTGGCGGAGAGCCCGGTGGGCGCCCGATGCCGCGGATGTCCTGAATGTCCTGGTCGGCGCCCGCGACTGGTCGACGCTCATGCCGCCCGAGGACGCGTAGCACGAATTGATCGTCCCGGCGGACATGTCCACTGATTCCGTCGGATGTCTTTGAGAGGGCGATCCCCCGCCGGAACTCGACAAAATACCGGTGACCCGATTGGGTTCCCTGTTCCCTTAAGGCACAATACAGGGCAATCCCCGTGGTCGATCAGTACCCGACCCGAATCTTTGTACACCACATGACCTGTTGAGGAGTCTGTCCATGTCCGCACGCGCATTGTCCCGCCGCCACTTTCTGGCCCTTTCGGGCACGGCTGCCGCATCGGCAGTAATCGCGGCCTGTGTCGCGCCCGAGGCGGCACCGGCCGCAGGCGAAGCCGAGCCCATGATGGAAACCATTGAACTGAACCACTGGGGCTTCTCCGGCCCGGTCTGGGAAACGATTTGGGACGCCGTTCCCGACACCTACCCCAACCTGACCGTGAACCCGACCGAAATCGGCGACATCGTCTTCGGCGATCAGAAGTTCACCACGGCGGTTGCGGCCGGCACCGGTCCCGACACCGCCATGCAGAACCGCCACACGTTCCTGCAGTTCGCCGCCAAGGGCCTCTACCAGGATGTGTCCGAACGGTTCGACGCCTCCGACCTGAACCGGGACGACTACACGCCGGTGCAGCTCAACGAAACCGTGTGGGAAGGCAAGATGTACGGCCTGCCTTGGGGCACGGACGTCCGCTACCTCTACTGGAACAAGGATCACTTCGCCGAAGTGGGCCTGGACCCGGAACAGCCGCCGACCACCTGGGCGGAGCTTGAGGAATACGCGGACAAGCTCAACATCCGCGACGGCGACGAGGTGGTGCGCTACGGCTTCGTGCCCTACCTCTACGGCAACTCCTGGATGTGGCTGTACGGCTTCCTGGCCGGCGCACCCTCCCTCAGCGACGACAAGCGCACCATCCTCTGCGACGACCAGCGCTGGATCGACACCCTCCAGTGGATGGTGAACTTCTACGACAACTACGTGGGCGACTTCGAACTGGCCAATTCCTTCCAGCAGGGCATCAGGTCGGCCGGACTGGGCCTGCCCTTCGTGGCCGGCAAGACCTCGATGTCGGCCACGGGCGACTGGCACGTCCGCGATCTGCTGCGCTCGCCCGGCGTGGACTACGGAACGGCGCCGATGCCGATTCCCCCCGGCGGCATGAAGAGCACCTGGTCCTGCGGCTTCTCCATCGTCATGGCCCCCGGCTCCGAGCATCCCGACGAAGCGTTCCAACTGATGCGCTGGTTCACGGGCACCCCCGGCTGGGAGGCGCTGGCCGCGGCCGACGTGGCCGAAACCAAGCGCACCTGGGAGCGGGAGCAGCTGGAAGGCGAGCCGAAATTCTGGCCGCGCCTGGCCTGCTACCTGCCGGCCCTGGAAGCCATGGAGCAGAAGTACCTGCCCGAACTGGGCGAGATTGAGAATTCCACCTGGACCCTGTCCCTGGACGCCCTGCGCAACTGGACCCACGGTTGCGGCAGCGTCATGGGCGTGGCCGCCCTGCAGTATTGGGTGGAGATGGACAACGCAGCCCGCAATGCCCTCTCCAAGCAGATGACGCCGGAAGAGGCGATGCTCAACTGCAAGACCCTGGTGCAGGAAGCCACCGACCAGGCTTGGGAAGCCATCGACAACGCGTAACGCCTGACGAATCCGGTCCGGGGGCGGCATTCGGCTGCCCCCGGCCGGGTCCGGCCGGCCGCAAGGAGCCGGCACACCTATAGGAGCCTTGTCCGTGGCCGCTACCACCCCCGCCCTGTCCGCCGCGGAAACCCGCGGCTTCTGGAAGTCCCTGAGGGGGCGGGAAGCACTTTCCTTCTACCTCTTCATCGCGCCTTGGACCCTGGGGTTCCTGGCCTTCATCCTGGGGCCAATCGTGGCCTCACTGATGCTGGGCTTCACCCAGTACGACATCATCCTGCCCGCCAAGTGGGTGGGACTGAAAAACTTCCAGGATCTGATTGCCGATCCCCTCTTCCGCATCTCCCTGGGAAACACGGTCTACATCGTGCTGGTGGCCGTGCCGCTGGGCATGGTGGTCTCCTTCCTGATTGCGCTGCTGCTCAACCAGAAGGTCAAGGGCATGGCGGCCTACCGGACCGGCTACTTCATCCCCTCGATCGTGCCCGCGGTGGCCTCCGCCGCCCTCTGGCTCTACCTGCTGCAGCCCCAATGGGGTCTGGTCAACGGCTTCCTTGACCTGTTCGGCATCAAGGGCCCCACCTGGCTGGCCTCCACCACCTGGTCCAAGCCGTCCATCATCATGCTCATGGTCTGGGCCTCGGGCGGCACGATGATCATCTACCTGGCCGGCCTACAGGACATCCCGGATACCCTCTACGAAGCAGCCTCCATCGACGGTGCCTCCTGGCTGCGCCAACTGGTGCACGTGACCATCCCGCTGATGACGCCAACCATCTTCTTCACGCTGGTGATGGGCATCATTGGCACGTTCCAGGTCTTTTCCGTGGTCTTTGTCCTGACCGACGGGATGGGCGGACCGCTCAACTCCACGCTCGTCTACCTGATTTACGTCTATCGCAATGCCTTTGTCTTCTTCCGGATGGGCTACGCCTCGGCTTTGTCCTTGATCCTGTTCCTGATCATCCTGGTGCTAACCCTTGCCAACGTGCGCCTGGCCGGCAGATGGGTCTACTCCGAAATGGAAACGGAATAGTCCGGAACCATGGCCACCGACACCCGGGTCCAGCCGGCCCCCACCGTAGCTGCAGCACAGCCGCGGCCGCTGCGCGGGCGGTCCGGTCTCATGGCCGTCTTCCGGCACGTGATCCTGTTGCCGGGCGTGGTCTTCTTCGTGATTCCGCTGGTTTTCATGGTGTCCACGTCGCTCAAGGCCCTGCGGCAGATCGCGCTGTTCCCGCCCGAGTTGATTCCGAATCCGGTGCTCTGGGCAAACTACCCCGAGGTGTTCCACTATGCGCCGATGCACCTCTACTTCGTCAACACCCTCTTTTTGGTGCTGCCGGCGATCTTCGGTGCAGTCTTCACGTCCTCGCTGGCAGCCTACGCCTTTGCCCGGCTGCGGGCGCCCGGCAAGAACACCATCTTCATCGTCCTGCTCTCCACGATGATGGTGCCGGCCTTCGTCACGATGATCCCGACCTACATCCTCTTCGCCAAGCTGCGCTGGGTGGGCGGCTTCAAGCCGCTCGTGATCCCCTACCTGATGGGCAGCGCCTTCTTCGTCTTCCTGCTGCGCCAGTTCTTCCTGACCATTCCCCGCGAACTGGAGGACGCAGCGTTCATCGACGGCTCCAGTCGCCTGCGCACCTTCACCGGCATCATCCTGCCCCTGGCCAAGCCGGTGCTGGCCACGGTGACCATCTTCGCCTTCATGGCCAGCTGGAACGAGTACATGGGCCCACTCATCTACCTCAGCAACAAGAAGCAGTATGTGCTGTCGCTGGGGCTGCAGGTCTTTACGGATGCCTACGGCAACGAGTGGGGCCTATTAATGGCCGCCTCCTCAATGATGGTGGCCCCCGTGATTCTGCTGTTCTTCTTCGCCCAGAAGCACTTCGTAACCGGCATCACCATGAGCGGCCTCAAGGGCTGATACGGTCCCGGCCATCGCTTGCCATCACTCCAATTCGCACCACGAACCCCAGGCCCCCATGAGCAACCGCCACGCAACCTACCAAGCCGACGGCTTCCAGTTGGAACCCGGGCCGGTCCTGACGACGGACACCGTCGCCGCAGCCGTGCAGGGCATGGATCAAATCCGCGAGGGCCACTACGACACCGGTCAACCGCCGGAGGAGTCCCAGTGGAAGCCCGGCGACGATCCGAACGCCCTCTGCAAGATCGAGATGCCGCAGATGGCTTCGCGGGGTATCCGGGCGCTGGTGTCCGACTGCGGCCTAGGTGCCCATGTGGCCGAAGTCACGGGTTCGGAAGCGGTCCAGGTGTGGTGGACGCAGTTGCTCTACAAGCCTTCGGCCACCGCCACCTCCGCTCCGGTCATCGGCTGGCACCAGGATCGGTACTTCTGGCGCATCTGGTCCAATGCATCCAACCTCTTCACGGCCTGGGTGGCCCTGTCCGATGTGGACGAGGCTTCCGGTCCGATGCAGTTCGTGCGCGGATCCCACCACTGGGGCTTCACCGGCGAAGGCACGTTCCAGGCCACGGACTTCGAAGCAACCAGGGACATGATCACGGTGCCGGAAGGCCAACGGTGGGAGGAGGTCTCGGCCCTGCTGCCGCCCGGTGGGGTCAGCACCCACCACCACCTGGTGTTCCACGGCTCGGGACCGAACCAGTCCGGCCGGCCGCGTCGCAGCCTGGCCATTCACATGCGCAGTGAAGGTTCCCGCCCTGCCGACGGCGGCCGCGAGGGACTGACCCGACACATCGACAATCTGGACATCTGCCCCGTCATCCATGGCGATCCGGAGCAGTTCAGGGACTAACCCGATGATCAGCCGGCGGGGTTGTTCCTGGCAGTCCTTGCCTGAATATGTTGAGCTCGGATATCCGGGCTGAAGTCCCTCTCAGCTACCAGCCATCCGGTGGTTGGCAGTCGGCCGCCAACCCGGGTACATGGCCCGACCATCGTCCGGAGCTCTCAGCCACTCCTTGTTCCTGATCGTGCCTGTTCATCCTGTACGCGCTGCCGCGCCAAGGTCATCCGGTAACGGCTCTCCAGATTGGCCCAGTATTGCGCATCGCTGTCCAGGACCCTCTCCAGTTCAAGGGCGGTGTCCTGCGTCATGGCCTTCTTGGCATTGACGATTTCGTTGATCACCTGTGCGGGTCTGCCGAGTCTAGCGGCAAGCTCTCTTTGGGGCATGCCTCAAGTCTTCAGTTCCTCGGCCAGGATCTCGCCCGGAGGAATCGGCTGTCCGACCATGTGCTCGATCGCTTACTGTTCATGGTGACTGCTCACTTCCTCGATGATCGCATGCTCTTCTCTGAAGATCCTTCTCTCACGATGAGACGCCATCTGCCCGTCAGGTGTATGGACCACCTTCCCTGTGTGTCTCCCTTCAAGCGATGCGGTTTCGCGGCCCGGATTTTGCCTGCCGTCTGAAAATCGCGGACTGCATGGAATTGCGTGACGCGAGTGCTCTGCTCGGGCCGACATCCTTCCCTGCCGTCGCATGACCCTGTCGGACTCTTCGAAGTTCCGTTACAACCACCGGGTTCTGAACGTTACATCCATGATTCACCCTATGGTGTGTGGTGGTTGATCGACGAGTCTGCTCTATCAGAAGGAACCACCGGAGAAGTCCTCCGGGTCGGAGGTATACGGCACCCGGCGCGAGAGGAACAAACCGACAAAGTCGGCTTGCGGAAAGTGGTTGGACAGAATCGACTGTGCCGCCCGGAAATGCGCGCCCGTGGTCAACATGTCGTCAACTAATGCGATATGGTTGGGTGCAGGCTTGGTCAGGGACTCGTTGACGTGATAGAGCCTCTCGATCTCTTCAGGTCGCGGCCGTCTCGCCTGACGATGAGCGGCCTCGGTGCTCTCGGTCTGTACGATGAGTTCGCGGATGTCAAGCCGCGGTTTGGGTCGAATGGCATTCAGCATCCGTGTCAGACGATCATCGTGGAGCGGATCCGCCTTGGCTTTCGACGGCGGGATTGGCACAAAGGTCAGGCTGTCGAGTGCCTCGGGATGGAGTGCCAATCGAAATTCCCCGGCAGCCGTTCGAATGGCCTCCTCCTTATAGTGCCAATCCGGCATTCCGCGCCGAGCCATTGACTTCTTGAAATTCAGGATCAGACTGTTGGTGGGACTGTAGGAAAATCCTTGGCGCGCCGTGTACTCTTTGATGAAGTAGATTTCGTCTGCTTGGTTCAAATACGAGTGGTCCGACAGCGTTAGGTTGTCAACCTTAATGAGACGCTGCGGAAAGGCACTGCTTAACTTCATCGTAGTCCCTGACCCTGATGGCCCCTTGCTTCGCAAGTCTGGCCGGCCATGTCAGCCGCGGATTGCGGAAACAGCTATCAAGCACAAACAGCTTGCGTTTTTGCCGCAGCGCAGCGCGAGCCTGGACGAGCGTACCCGACTTCTCACCTGCTTCGACGATAATCGTTGCCTCGGTCAATGCCGACATGGTGGCATTGCGCTCGGGAAAGAAGAAGCGGTTGAGGCGGTAGTCTTGAGACTCGTACCGAATGAGAGGAACTTGGCTGACGACCAGGAAGTGGCTCGCAATGTGGTGCTGCAGCAAGGTGTTTTCCTTGGGGTAGACATGCGACAGCGGCGTGCCGATGACTGCAATCGTACGGCCATCTTCCTCAATAGCTGTCTCATGGGCGACGCGGTCGATGCCTGCGGCGAGACCTGAGACGACGGTGAAGTCGTCCGCTACCAACTCACGAACGAGGCGGCGTGCTCGTGACAATCCTTCGAGTGAAGGCTTCCGGGAGCCGACAACCGCGACCGAGCGCGAGTTCACCAAGTCCCACCACCCCTTGTAGTAGAGCAATGCAATAGGGTGGACGGCATCGCGCAGTTGCATGGGGTATTCGCCCGCGCCGTGGACGTGCACTCCAAATCCCTTGACCTCGGCCGCATCGAATCGCCGCTTGACCAACATCGCACAGTCACGCGCCTCGCTTTGCGGGACGAAGTCCGACGGAACACTGCCGGGATGCCGGGCAAACCTCTCCGACAGCGACTTGAATGTGGTTCCATGCTTGGACCACAGTGCCTCGTAGGCGCCCATTTCAAGGAATGGTGAAACTGGATGCGCTCTGAACAACGGGTGTTCCGGCATAGTCTTCGGTGCCATGCTTCATCCCCTTTGGCCTCCCCTACCCAGAATGTGGTTCCTTGGCCTCCCCTACCCAGCCGGACCTGACCTTGGCTTAAAGCACATTGTAGTCAATTGGGCTTTTGTACAGAGTGGGTAGCAGCACGGTTTAGGCCAAGAAACGCAGGGCCATCAGAATGACCCCGGCTAACCAGTACAGGACAATAGCTCCCAATACCAAGCCTGCCAAGAACAACACCAGCTTCATCGTGGTCGTCCCGCGCCGCACCGCGCGCGGCGCAGCGGCACACTTGATGTAATCGAGGATGACATGGACATACTCGACTTTGGCTGCGCCCACTCACTTCTTGCCATTGGTGGATGGGGTAGTTGTACCTATGGTATCGCAGCCCTCGATGGTCTCAAGGTCCACCTCGCCGATGGAAGGCAATGTTCAAGGCCCGGCAGAGGAAGTTCACACGCCCGGAGAATCCTGGCTGGAACCGGGCGGGCGAAGCTCCACCACACCGCTGGATCTGCCGGATCCGATCAGCCGGCTGCCACATACCAATACGATGTGTTCACGAGACTAATGGCACTTGGATGGGATTTATCCGCGCCTTTGAAGCTGTGCGTAGTCAATCCAAAGGATTGAACCAGCATTTGGCTTTAGGCGACCCGTAGTGGTCTCTCACAGCCTCATGTCCAGACCCCTTTCACACTGCTGCTGAACTTGGGACCGTGCGCAGACTGGGGCGAAGCACAGGCTAGTACCAAATTCGCTACCCTGTTCCAGTGCTATGCATGCGAGTGACAGCCATTCACGTCGCACTGCGACTGACACTTTGGAGGTTTCGATGTCGCCACACGAAACACAGGCCTTCGATCCTTGTGCTCTGGGACGACGTCTCCGGGAAGCGAGAAAAGCCCGCGGGCTCACTCGGCAAGATGCGGCTGAATCGCTCGCAGTGGCTCGGACAACCATCACCATGATGGAGAAAGGCAACCACAAGGCCCGGCCGGACGAGCTAATTCGGTTGGCGAGTCTCTACGGCAAGAGGGTCAGCGATCTTGTCGGCCCGAAGGCTCCTGCCGCAGACTTCGCCGCCCAGTTCCACACGGCTGCCGCCCGAATCGACACCGGCGATGTCCAAAACGAACTTCGAGAGGTGCTCCCGGAGTTCCAAAACCTGTGCCAGGACTACTTGCATCTTGAGCAGTTGAATGGAATCTCTTTCCGGCCAGCCTATCCGCCACCGTACCCAACGGACGGGTTGCCTCCCAAGGAGGTTGGTCAAGATGTTGCCTCATGTGAACACAACCGGCTGAGCCTTGGCGACGGCCCGATCTTGCAACTAAGGGAGACACTTGAGCTGGACGTGGGACTCCGTGTGTTCTCCATGCCACTGCCATCCTGCATAACAGGCATCTTCATCTACACGGATGAACTGGGCGGATGCATCGCCGTCAATGCTCGGCATCCGGCAGAACTCCGTCGATGGTCACTGGCTTACGAGTACGCCCGTTTCCTGACATGCCGCCATCAGCCGAATATCTCCATGCTGAGCTCGCACCATTGCGTATCCGCCACCGGACAAATCGCCGATACTTTCGCCCGTTGTCTACTCATGCCAGCCCAAGGGCTGCATCGCAGGTTCAACGGGATCTTGCAAACCGGTGGCGGCAAGGTCACGGTCGCGGATGTTTGCCGGATCGCGCACTACTATTTTGTTTCTGTTGGGGCAATGACCCTGCGTCTGGAGGAACTTGGTGTACTTCCCCGAAACGTCTGGGAACGCCTGCGTAACCAAGGCCTGAAGGTCCGGCAAGCCCCGGAGTTCCAGGTCCTGCCACTCCGTCCCAGCGATGGTGAACTCCTGCCCTTGCGCTACAAGTTCCTGGCTGCGCGGGCTTACGAAGCCGAACGATTGACCGAAGGGCAACTGGCGCGGTTCCTGCGGACCAACCGGGTATCGGCAAGAGGAACATTCCAGAGGCTGAGCAGTGCGGTGCATGTGCTTGATGGAGGCGCAGTGGTTGCTCTTCCCCTTGAGCTTGCTGGCAGCCTCACGAAATAGGTTTCCTGAGGTCCAGCCGTAGTGGCGATCAATCGGTCTCAGGCTTGATGTCCGCTGCTGGCTCCACCTCCAGATTGCGAAACACTTTTGGGAGACCATGGAGGCGTTGCGCAAACAAGCCGGCAATGCCGGCTTTGCCCTCGTCTTGATCCACCGCGAGGCTCCCACCGGCGGCCAAGATATGCTGAACCCGACGGGTTTGCTCCTGCTTGTGTCCGAGAACTTGGCGGTGGTGATGTACTTGGAGAACCCGAACGAGGACGCTGCATTCGTGGACCTTTCTGCTCTGGTCAATGGTGGTTGAAAGTCATGCAAGGCTGAACATTGCCGGTGAAGTTGCAGCCCCATACTCACAGCCGAGCTCCGCTGTATTCAGGCTCCGATCATCAAAGGGGCCGGGGGAATCCCTGCCGATCCGTGCGTACTACAATTACGGACAAGCATCTGGAGGCAGCAGGAGCGCGGCCATGGCCACGCCGAAGGTACAGGAACAGGAACGGATCGGAACCGACAAAAGCACTGTGAACGGGATGGCGGACCGACCGTTCAACAGGGCTGCGACCGTCGCACTGCCACCGTTGCCTTCCGCACCCGCGCCCAGCAGTCCGGCCTGGTGGGCGGCGATCAAGGCTCTGGAACATTACGACCCGGCCTATCCCTACGACCCGGCCTATGAGTACGGCGACGACTACACAACGGATCCGGACTACGGCGTGGATGGGGTTACCTACTTGACCACCGAACCGCACAAAGAAGTACTTGCATCCTTCAAATACACCGTGGAGACCCGACGGGGCCGGTGTGCACCGCGCGAATTCAGGGTGTACCTGTCGGACGCGGTCAGGCAGGCCCTGGGACCGGACCACGAGTTCCATGACAAGGGACACCTCATTCCGGATGTGGCTGTGCTGCCGGAGGTGTTTGCGCCAGGCGAGCCTCTACCCCGCGCCTGCCGGCTGGGGGTGGACCCGCCCCCGCTTCTGGTGTTGGAGGCCCTCTCCGAGTCCACATGGCGGGCAGACCTGGGGCCGAAGCTGGATGCCTATGCCGCCATGGGCATCGCAGAGTATTGGCTGTACGACCCGGAGGGCCATGCACCGCCAGCATACGCGGACGGGGTCTCGTTCTGGGGCTGGCGGCTGGACGACACGGGGAGCTATGTCCGTATCCCGCGGCAGCCGCACGATGGGGATTGGCCCGTGTACCACAGTGAAGTGCTGGCAGCAGACATCCGTATGCTACCGGCCGCGGCCCGCGACGTGGATGTCGGCATGCCGGACGAAACGGGAGACCTGCATCGGCTGCAGTGGTGGGATCCGGACCGGGGCCACTGGCGCGACTCCGAACTCGACGCCTTGCTGAGAGAACGTGCGGAAGGCGAAGCGAGAGGCAAATTGGAGGAGCGCATCGCAGGCATACACTCGCTGTTGGAGACAAAACTGCCCGGCGCGTTGCTTGCCCAACTCGAGGCCAACTGGCGTCGGGTAGGGCAGGGCCACACCATGGCGGAAGTGGCGGAAGTGTGGTCGGGCAACGCCAACTGGCGTTCGCTACTGTTCCCTCAGGAGTCGAACGGTGCCGGGGAAGACAATCCGCCGGGCCGGGGCCAACACGACCGTTAGGCATGGCCGAACCTTCAGCCATGCCATATTTGCCGATGCAGTGCAGCCGACACTACGGGAGCACCGAGGTTAATACAGGCAGGGCTGTTGCGCATCCGTACCCGCCTCTCGTAGTGGGAACCGAGCACGGGCGGGTTGGGCTCGGCGATTTGGCCATTTGAAGAGGCCCGGCAAAGCCCGCGACGACGGTTTCTTGGAACCGGATTGGCCTCATCGGGCCCAATGGAACCCTTCGTCCCTTCCTGGCTCGAACCCATGTCAACAAATCCGAAGCTATGCCTGTTGGTCCGGGGTGAAGCAGAATCGATCGCGTCACCCCACTCCCTATCGGCTGATGGCTTGCCGGTGGCCCTGAGAGCCTGACCCCGCGCGCCGAACCGGTTCAGGATCCCGACATTCCCTCCAGATTGTTCCCCCTGAACGGCCACAACAGCAGCCACCAGAGTGTTACAGGTTCACCACCAAGGAAACTTCCCATGAGCAGGCCGCCCTTGCCACTGATCGTCCTCGCCCTCCTGGCCACGCTGCTCACCGGCTGTGTGATGCCGCCGCCGGCAAGTGGTTCCGCCATAACCCCGGCGGCGGCAGAGGAGGACAAGTTGGCTTCCGCCCTGCCGGATCCCATGGATGGTTCGTTCAACGTGGTCCTTGTCCACGGCGGTGAAGTTGCCGCCGGTGGATGGGATCATGCCCACAACGAGGGCCGCCTCTACCTTGAGCGTACCGTCGAAGGTGTAGCCACTGCCCATGTGGAAAACGTGCCGGACGGTGTCAAGGGCGAATCCGTCCTCCGCGAGCTGGCCGAAAGGGGCTTCGACCTGATCGTCACCACATCCTTTGGCTACATGGACGCGACGGCCACCGTCGCTCGGGAATACCCGAACCAAGGCTTTGTCAATGTCTCCGGCCAACGAAGCAACCACACCAATTACGCCAGCCTCTTCGGAGCCATGGAGGCGGCCAAGTACCTGGCCGGCATGGTGGCCGGAGCACGCGCGATGGAAGACGGCAGTTACAAGGTCGGCTATCTGGGCACGGTCCCCGTCCCCGAAATCGTGCGGCTGGGCAACGCACTGGCCCTGGGTATGCGACGCACCTGTCCCGAATGCATCATGGATCCGCACTGGCTCATGAGTTGGGATGATCCGGAGGCGGAGGCTGTCGCGGCAGCCTCCATGCTGGATGCCGGCATCACGGTGATCGCAAGTGCCACCAGTGCGCCGCTTCCCCTCCTGGCCGGAGACGACCGCAACTTCACGTACATACCGGACAAACGCGCCAGTGCCTGCGAGGACGCGCCCGATGCCTGCCTGACCGCCACCTACTGGCTATGGGGACCCGCCTATGTCCGGATTGTCCAGGACATGATGGACGGAACCCTCCCATCGGACAATCACTACTACGGATTCCCGGAAGGCATGCTGGGCCTGTACGGCTTCATGGAGGGACAGGTTCCCCGATCGACGGTACCGGACTGGGTCGTACCTGAAGTACGCGCCGTCCTGCAAGGCTTGCAGGATGGGGAGTTCACTCACTTCGACATCTTCACCGGTCCCATCCGCGACAACCAAGGCAACCTCGTTGTGCCGGCAGACACCTCACTGACGCAGTCCGATCTGGAAGGCATCGACTCCGAGCTGGGTGCGCGGCTGGACCGGCCTGGCTGCACCATCTGCATGAACTGGCTGGCAGAGGGTTTTGCGGCCGATGCACGGATTCCGGAATAGGCACTCTCTAATGACGGTCCACGTAGCGGGCGGGGTTGGTGACACTTCCGACCCAATCCCCAACGGAACCCGGTATAGGAGTGCTGTGTACGCATGGACACGGCTACTCATATTTTCTCCACACGCCCCACGAACAGGATGGTGTTCGTCGCTCTGTCCCGGATCAGGAAGATGAAGGGTCTGTCGATCGTTACACTGATCGTCGGGAGGCTGGCGGATGCCGCAGCCATCTCGACGGCAGTGGCCGCAGCCGCTTCGGTACCCTCTTCGTCCACCGACACAAACGCCTTGTGGATGATGTCCCCGATGTACAGGCACGCCTGGTCTCCCGCGAGACACGACTTGCCATCCATGCCCGAAAAGTCGGACGCAGAACTGTCGAAGGCATCGGGCATCCCCATCGCCTTTAGGGTTTCGGCCAGTTGGAACTGGGAGTCGAACTCGAACCTGGGCATGTCCAGGTTGACGGTACGGCGCCCGAGAGCCTCAATGATCCGGCTCGCGAGCGCGGCGTCCAGCGAGTCTTCGAACTCGCCGAACCGGCCGAGGTCCGGCAGCATGATGGTCATGGAAAGTTCATGGCTGGCGTAGGGCAGGTCCACGCTCTGGTATCCGTCACCCTTGGCATAGCCGAACTCCGCCCCCGTGCTCATCATCGGCACCTCAACGCTGCTGCCATCCAACAGGTGGAAAGATCGTGGCGTCGTGCGATGTTTGGCGAAGGGGTGGCTCCAGGCTGCATTGAAATAAATGGCGTTGGTGAGCACCATCCGCGTAAATTCGTCGATCACACCAGGCCGTATCAGGTCTTTGATCCGGTCCTCCGTACGCTCCGCGACCCAGTCATTGACAATGAGCCTGGACTCCTCCGGCGCCCCTGCGAAGTCCACCGGCTTCAGGCCCGCGCCGTAGTTCTCGGCGAGCACATCGAGGAACGTCTCCAGAAACTCGTAGCCTTGCTGGCCCCAGACTGCGTTGGCGATGTTCAACCTGAACCCTTCACCGTCCTTGCCGCGCGCCCCTTCTCCACGAGAGGCAAGTTCCATGTCCAGGGCGTTGAACGTGGCATGCAGCATGTCTTGGGACAGGTGGAAGCGGAGCGTATCCGCCATCTGGTTCTCCGTCTCGCCACTCGCGCCCGCGTAGGTCATGGCAAGCGCGAGGGAGATGCTGTAGGGCGAGAAGAAGAGATTCCCAGCCTCCAACGCCAGGCCTTGGTACAGGTCGAAGGCAAAGGTGTTGTTCCCACTTGCCAGCTTGTTGAGATCCGCCGCCACAGCCGACGGCGTGGCTCGTTCCTTCGTCGAACGCAACTCGGCACTGTGTACCGGGACGCCTCCGCACGCGACAGCAGCCAGTAACAAAAGCACCAACAGACCCCCCATGACACCGAATTTCGAAATCCGGGCCCACAGTCTCCGTCTTGATGCTTGGCCGTAACACCCCATGGAACAACTCTCCTGATACTCCATTTGAGACTGCCGCGTCCCCCCAGAGAATACCCGGGGGCAAGACTGTGGACAGCCAACAGTGCCAATTCAATGTGACGGGTCACGATTGGCACCATCAGTACCGGATTCCGGCCCACCATCTGACTCAATCCGCTTAGCGGACAGTCCACTCCCGGTCTTTCCCTGAGTTGGACCGGCATGTTGACGGCCAGGCGGCGCAGTGTGGCCGTGTTGCTGGCGGGATGTCCCGTGACCGGCGGCAGTGACTTCCTGCAAGCCCTCGTCCAGGATCGATTGTGGGGCCTTCCCGAAGGGACAGTGGCCGCGAGCGCTTGCCGGGCGGCTCCTTCCCACCCATCCGGGTCCGGTGCTGTGACACTGCCGTGGGAGTGACGGAAGGCTCCCTGCCTATCCGATCTTTCGGCAGTGGTCTTGTGCGTGCTGCACAACTGATCTCGGCAGGCCAATTCAGGCCCGGAACATGGCCGGTACAGTAGAATTCGGCCCCTGTCAACTCGATCCAAGGGTGCCGGCCCCAGGAGATGAACCTCATGCTTCGTCGACTTGCTGTATTGGCCTCGATCCTGCTTCTGGCCGCATTGCTGGCCGCCTGCGTATTGCCCGAGCCCTCCACCTACCCGGAGGAAATGCCGACGGAAGTGGAGGAACAGCCCACGCTGACCACCCCCGACATCGTCGAGGGCATGTTCAACGTGGCCTTTGTCTATGTCGGCCCCATCGGTGACGGCGGCTGGACCTACGCCCACAACGACGGCCGCCTCTATCTTGAGGAGAACCTCGACAACGTCAACACGGCCTATCTGGAAAGCGTGCCCGAGGGCGCGGACGCCGAGCGCGTGATCCGCAGCCTGGCGCGCAAGGGCTTCGACCTGATCTACACGACCTCCTTCGGGTACATGGATCCGACCGCGATCGTGGCCGAGGAGTTCCCGGACCAGGCGTTCGTCCACGTGTCCGGCCTCAAGAAGAACGACCACAACTTCGCGAACCTCTTCGGTTCCATGGAATCGGCCAAGTACCTGGCCGGCATGGTCGCCGGCGCCAAGGCCGCCGAGGACGGCTCCAACCGGGTCGGCTATGTCGCCCCCTTCCCCATCCCGGAAATCATCCGGCTGGGCAATGCCATGACGATGGGCATGCGCCGCACCTGCCCCGAGTGCGTGATGGACGTGCGCTGGATCTTCAGCTGGTTTGATCCGGAAGGCGAACGCGAAGCCGCGGTCTCCATGATCGATGCCGGCGCCACCGTGATCATCACCGGCGCCGACACCGCCATCCCCGTGCAGGTGGCCGGGGAAATGGGCTTCACCGGCGTGCCGGGCAACAGTGCCAACGCCTGCGATGCCGCACCCGAGGCCTGCCTGGGTGTTCCCTACTGGAACTGGGGACCGGCCTATGTCGAGATTGCCCAGGCCGTGATGGACGGCACCTTCGAGCCGGATGACTACTACCTCGGCGCCCCGGACAACATCGTCGGGTTTGCCGGCTTCATGGAAGGTGAAGTGCCTCAGCCGGCCGTGCCCGACTGGGTCATTCCGGAAGTGGACGACGTCCTGCAGCAGATGCGCAACGGCGAGTTCACCCGCTTCGACATGTTCACGGGCCCCATCCATGACAATGCCGGCAACCTGGTGGTTCCGGAGGGCGAGTCCCTGACCCAGTCCGATCTGGAAGGGATCGATGACGAGCTGGGCGCCCTGCTGGGACGCCCCGGCTGCACCTACTGCATGGGCTGGCTGGCGGAAGGCTTCGTCGCCGACGCCCAAGTCCCGCAATAGCCTGAAACCACGGGCGACGTCCCGGGACGTCGCCCGTCGCATGCCGGCGGAAGGCACCTTCCGCCGGCACTGCCCAATGCCGCGCCCATCCAAGCCCCAACCCCGCAGACAACCCGGGCCGCGCGCGGCGGCCGCTCCGCGACCCAACATGGTGGAGATGCGGGGCATCTCCAAGCGGTTTCCGGGGGTTCTGGCCAACGACCGGGTGGACCTGGATGTGGCCTCCGGTTCGATTCATGCCCTGTTGGGGGAGAACGGAGCCGGCAAGTCAACGTTGATGCACATCCTGAGCGGCCTGTACCGGCCCGACTCGGGAACCATGAAGGTAGAGGACCGGGCCGTCTCCTTCGCTTCCCCGCTGCACGCGATCCGGGCCGGCGTGGGGATGGTGCACCAGCACTTCATGCTGGTCGAAACCCAGACCGTCGCCGAAAACGTGGTCCTGGGCGACCGGCGGCTGGGCTTCCGCATGGATCCCTCGGCCATCCGCGACACTGTCGCCGACCTGGGCCGCGAAAGCGGACTCGAGATCGATCCGGATGCCCTGATCTGGCAGTTGTCGGTCGGAGAGCGGCAAAGGGTGGAGATCGTCAAGATGCTCCACCGGGGCGCCCGTCTCCTGATCCTGGACGAACCCACGGCCGTGCTGACACCGCAGGAGGCGGACACCCTCTTTGACCGCATGCGCGGCATGGCCCAGGCCGGCCGCACCCTCCTGTTCATCAGCCACAAGCTGAATGAAGTGATGGAGTTGGCGGAAACCGTGACCGTCATGCGTCAGGGGCGGGTCGTGGACACCGTCCCCAAGGCTCAGGTCTCGCACCGCGAGCTGGTGCGCATGATGGTGGGCAGCCCGGTTCTCTTCGACGTCACCGTGCCGCCGGTGCAACCGGGCCGCAAACTGTTGTCCCTGCGCAACCTGAGGGTGGAGAACGATCGGGGCCAAACCGCCGTCGACAACCTGTCCCTGGATCTGCATCAGCGGGAAATCCTGGGGGTGGCGGGAGTGGCCGGCAACGGCCAGCGCGAACTGGCCGAGGCGATTACCGGCCTGCGCAAGCTCCAGGCCGGCACGATCGAGCTGGACGAATTCGATGTGACCGGCTCCAATCAGCGGCGCATGATCGATCTGGGCATTTCCTGGGTGCCGCAGGATCGGCAGCACACCGGCACGGCACCCAATCTCTCCATCCAGGAGAATTTCGACCTCAAGCACTACCGGTCGGCCCGCCGGGGGCCGTTCCTTGACCAGGCGGGTCAATCCCGCCGGGCCGCGGCGCTGTTGGCCAAGTACCGGGTGGCCGCGGCCGGCCGCCACCAACCTGTGCGCCTCCTGTCCGGTGGCAACTTGCAGAAGGTCATCCTGGCCCGGGAACTGTCCACCGAACTGCGGGTGCTGGTCGCGGAATCGCCGACCCGCGGCTTGGATGTAGGTGCCATCCAGAACGTCCATGAACTGCTGATGGAACAACGGAGCCGCGGCGTGGCCATCCTGCTTCTGTCCGAGGATTTGCAGGAGGTTCTCTCGTTGAGCGACCGGGTGGCCGTGATCCACAGCGGCCGCATCATGGGCATCCTGCCGCGCGCCCGGGCCGAGGCCGATACCATCGGCATGCTGATGGCCGGTGTGGTGCCCGAGGATATGACGACATGACCGGCAGCACCGCGTCCGGGACCATGCCTTCCGGTCGGCTGCGGCTGAGGCTGGAAGCTCGCGATCAGCCGGGTCTGCTGACACATTTGGCTGTGTCGCTGCTGCTGTTGGTAGCCGCCCTACTCCTGGCCGGGGTCGTGATGACGGTGGCCGGCGGCAACCCGTTGGATGTCTACCGCAGCATGTTCGGGGCCGGCTTCGGGAGCAAGTGGGGCCTGAACGACACCCTGGTCAAGATGGTGCCCCTGACCCTGGCCAGCCTGGGGGTGGCACTCGCCTTCCGCATGAAGATGTGGAACATCGGGGCCGAAGGCCAACTCCTGATGGGCGCCCTGGCCGCCTCCGGCATCGCGCTGTTTGCCGTGCCGCCCGACATGCCCCAGTGGCTGGCACTGGGGCTGATGGCCGCGGCCGGAGCCGCGGGCGGTGCCGTCTGGGGCATCGTGCCCGGCTGGCTGCGCGCCCAGTTCGGAGTCAACGAGATCATCTCCACCCTGATGCTGAACTACGTTGCCCTGTCCATCGTGCAGTTCTTCGTCTACGGGCCCTGGGGCGAACGCGGCTTCGGTCTGACGCCGATGTTCGAGCGGAACACATGGCTGCCCCGCCTAACCGAATACGCCGACCAGTGGTCCGCCCTGCGCGGCCTGACGCTCCATTTGGGCATCCTGGCCGTGCCGGTGGCAATCGTCTTCCTTGCGATCCTGCTGAACCGGACCAAGTTCGGCTTCGAAATCGCCATGGTGGGCGACAACCCGGACGCGGCCCGGTACGCGGGTGTGCGCCTGCGCCGCACGATGATCATCGTGATGGCTCTGAGCGGCGCCCTGGCCGGCCTGGCCGGCATGAACGAGGTGTCCGGCGTGGTCCACCGGCTGCTGGAGCACATCTCGCCCGGCTACGGGTACACCGCCATCATCGTGGCCTGGCTGGGCCGCTTCAACCCGTTGGCGGTGGCTGTTGTCGCCTTCCTCTTCGGCGGCCTGATCGTGGGGGCGGACGAGATTCAGTCGGCCGGCATCTCCTCGCTGCTGCAGGGCGTGATTCTCTTTGTGATGGTGAGCGGCAATCTGCTGATCCGGTATCGGATCCGCCTGCGGGCACCGGAGACGCTGGCATGATCGCCTTCCTTACGGCCGTGCTGGCGTCCGGGGTGCGCACCGGCACCTCCGTACTGTTCGCCACGCTGGGCGAACTCTTCACGGAACGGGCCGGCGTCCTCAACCTGGGGGTCGAGGGCATGATGCTGATGGGCGCCATGACGGGATTCGGCGTCACCTGGCTGACCGGCAATCCCTGGCTGGGAATCCTGGCGGCGATGGTGGTCGGCGGCATGATGGCCCTGCTGCACGCCTTCGTGGCCTTGGTTCTGCGCGCGGAACAGGTGGTGTCCGGCCTAGCCCTCACCTTCCTGGGCAGCGGCCTCAGTGCCGTGCTCGGCTCGCCCCTGGTCGAAGTGCGCCAGGTTGATCGCATCCCGACCTGGCCCGTGCCCTTCCTGTCCCAAATCCCGGTGCTCGGCCCCATTCTGTTCGACCACAACTTCCTCGTCTACATCGGCTTCCTGCTGGTGCCGCTCTGCTGGTTCTGGATTTACCGCACGCGGCAGGGCCTGGAACTGCGCGCCATCGGCGAGAACCCGGCCGCGGCCGATGTCCAGGGCATCAAGGTCATGCGGCAGCGCATTCTCTATGTCGCCTTCGGCGGGGTGCTGGCCGGCCTGGGCGGCGCCACGCTTTCCCTGGCCCTGACCCCGACCTGGGTGGAAGGCCTGATTTCGGGCCAGGGCTGGGTGGCCGTGGGCCTGGTCATCTTCGCCGGCTGGGATCCGATCCGGGCCATGTTCGGCTCCTATCTGTTCGGCGCCCTGCGCCGCCTGCCGATCGATCTCCAGAACTTCGCCCGGTTCCGCGCCAATCCGTCCATTGGCTACTTCACCGGCATGCTCCCCTACCTGTTCACGATTGTGGCCCTGCTGACCGTGTCGATCGGCGACATCGGCCGCCGCTGGGGCGCCCCCGCCGCGCTGGGCAGGGCCTACGTGCGGGAAGACCGCGACGCCTGAGCAGCCCGCGTCCGGTTTTCGCCGGCGAACCCGCCATGCCGACCGGATCCCGCACGCTGCGCATCCTGGTGGTTGCACCCACCAGCTTCTTCAGCGACACCGGCTGTCACGTGCGCATCCTGGAGGAGGTGCGCATCCTCGAACGGCTCGGCCATCACGTGGAGATCGCAACCTACCGCAACGGAGGTCCGGCGAACCAACTGCGCATCCACCGCACCCTGCCCATCCCCTGGCGACGCGGCTGGGAGGTCGGCTCCAGCCGGCACAAGGTGGCCTTCGATCTGCTGCTGGGCCTGACCGTCCTCCGGCTGCTGGCCACCCGCCGCTTCGACCTGATCCACGCCCACTTGCACGAAGGCGGCCTGATTGGCGCCATCGCCGGCCGGCTGTTCCGCAAGCCGATGCTGCTGGACCTGCAGGGCAGTCTGACCGAGGAGATGATCGACCATGGGTTCCTGTCCCGCGACAGCCAGTTCTTCCGGCCCCTGCTGTACCTGGAGAAATGGATCGTCAAGCAGGGCGACCGGGTAGTGGCGAGCACCGCGCACTTCAGCCACCAGTGTGTGGAGAGGTACGGGTGTCCGCCGGAACGGATGGAGCAGCTGGGCGACTTCGTGGACACCGATGTGTTCCAGCCGGAACAGTTTCCGCCGACGGACAGGCACGCCCTGCGCAGGACACTGGGCCTGCCGGTCGCGGGATCCCTCATTGTCTATCTGGGACTGCTGGCTCCGTATCAGGGCACGGATCTGCTGCTGGAGGCCATGCCCCGCATTCTGGACCGACATCCGGACGCCCATCTCCTGTTGATGGGCTATCCCTTCGTGGACCGCTATCGGGACAAGGCGGCGGCGCTGGGCGTTGGCGAGGCTGTCACGCTGACCGGACGCATGCCCTACGCCGACGTGCCGCGCCATCTGGCCTTGGGCGACGTGGCGGTGGCACCCAAGATATCCCGAACGGAAGGGCTGGGCAAGCTCCTCAACTACATGGCCATGGGTTTGCCCACAGTGGCCTTCGATGTGCCCGTGGCCCGCGAGTACCTGGGCAACCTGGGCGTCTATGCCGAGACAGGCAGCGCAGCCAGCCTGGCGGAATGCATCTGCGGATTGTTGGAACGTCACCGGAGCGAGCCCGACGGGCTGCGCGAACTCAGGTGCCAACTCCGGGAACGCGCCCGTGAACGATTCGGCTGGCAGCCGGTGGGGCAAGCCCTGAACCGGCTCTACGCGGAAATTCTGGGGGCATCCTGAGTGGTCCGGTCCAGCCGTCTGGCGGCGCCACCGAATGGGGTGAGCCGGAGTGGCTCCGACCTCAAGGGACCGACACCATCATCCGGGGGGCACCGCTGCTCCTTGCACAGGTGCACATGCCCAAGCGCGATGCGCAGGGAGACAGCAGGGGTACAATCGGGGTCGGCAGGCTGGACATGATGAACCTTTGGTTGTGATTGAGGCCATGGTGCCAGCCTGGCGCGACTGCCGGGCACCGACATCAAGTTGTACAAAGTCCAGCTGAGAGAAGGAGAGTGGCCCCATGCCGAATGGAGGTTCAGACTGTTGCGCTTCCTGCTGGTTCAACCGCGCAAACAACGGCACACCCGGAATCATAAATACCGACCCCAGGATCCCCAGTTTCTGCAAGATCCGCGGCCTCGCCATCCCGGATCCCGGCTACACCTACTGCGCCAACCACCCATACCGCCGGCCCAAGCGCGACCCCATACCCATCGGGCCGGTATACGTTGGCAATGCAGACGGTGTACGGGAAGTCTGGCAGCCGGCACCAGACACCGAGGAGATACGTCAGCACTTGTTGGACATCGTAAGGTTCCCGAAGGAGCATACAGACGGCTATCCCTTCTTCTCAGCGTCTCCGCACGAGAGGGCCATTTATCAGTTGGTGGACTTCGGCGATCGGCGGGTCATTGAAGCTTTGGAAGACCTCGCCCAGCAGAGCGAAGTGAAGGAGGTTCGTTCGGACATCCTCGAGCTGATCGAGACTGTACGTCAAGTGTTGGACCAGTCGGATGGCTCAGGAGCCGAACCGAAGGACGGAGAGGATCAACGATGAGGAAAACACTCGCAGGGACGGGCCGGAACGCATTCCCAGGGAGGAAGTGCCGGAACATGTACTCGGACATGCAGGGCGTGCGCCGCGACCGGAACTCCAAGCACACCAGCCTCCAGTCCGAGGGAATTCCCCCGCGTCAACAGCCGCGGGAACAACAGTGATCCGCGAAGGTCCGGGAGCGACAATTTAGGCGGGCAGGTATCTACTGGTCACCCGACCCAGGATGTGCTCGGGCGGAAACAGGCCCAGTGTGCGGCTGTCGGTACTGGCCTGTGGGTTGTCCCCGCGCAGGAACACCCGGCCGTCCGGGGACACGAAGGCCACACGCTTGAGAATGATTTCCTGTGGCGCCAGTGGATGGCGCGCCATCACAACATCGCCGGCGCGCGGCGCACGTCGGCGGTAGGCCCGGGGATCCAGAAACAACTCGTCGCCGGGGGCAAACTCCGGCAGCATGGAAGGACCCCGCACGCGGATCTTCCGCCGCAGGTTGCAAAGCCGCAGGATCAGTTCGCGGCGGCCCGCCGTTGGCAGGGGTTCGTACTCGGCGGAGCGGATGTCGCCCGGGAAAGCGGTCCGCTCCGCCAATCCAATGTCGGTCCCAGTATCAGCTGGCGGTGTAGAAAGCGACATCGCGGCCCTTGGTGGCCCAGAAGATCTCATGGATCTTCTCCACGGTGGCCATCAGGTTCTGGGCAGCTTCGAGATCGACGCCCACCTTGCAGGCGGAGCAGAGCTTGGCTGCCTGCCAGAAGGTATCGTGCAGGTCGGGATAGTCCTCCAGGTGTTCCGGCTTGAAGTAGTCCGTCCAGAGGATCAGGAGCTGGTCCTTGGCACCCTGCGCCTCCTGCTCCTTGATCGCAATGAAACGGGCGGCGGTGTTCAGGTAGGCGACGACGGCCTCGGCATTGCCTTCGGTCTTGGCGGGCTGCTCCAAATCCAGGATCTTCTTGGTCATGGAGAGCACGGCCTCGGCGCGGATGCGCGCGTCGGCGGGGTCGTACACGCCGCAGGGTCCGTCGCAGTGGGCGGAGACGTCCAGGGCCGGACGGCGGCTTTCCAGCCGACCGAGCAGGGATTTCAACATGGTCTGCATTCCTTTCTCTTGATAGATTGCCAAGCAACAAGTGGGCAGATTGTATCGCGTACGCGCCTGCGAGCCGCAGGATCGGAGCCTGTTGGTCAGGCAACGGGCTCCATCTCCAGGATGGACTGCGCCTTGCGGGCCACGTCTGTGGTCGGGTCGCGCTTGATCGCCTTGAGCAGGTGCAGCTGGGCGTCTGCATCACCCTGGGCGGCCAGTTCCAGGGCTTCGGCCAAGCCCGACTCGCTGTACTGCAGATCCATGGGAATGACATCCAGGTCGTCCCGCTCCCAGTAGTACTTGAGGTCGTCGGATTCCTCGCCCCAATCCGCGTACACCTGCTCCCAAGTATGGGGATTGTCCACGCGATGCTGCCCCAGGTGCGGGGTCAGCATGTGATCGGACACGGGCGCCTGCCGGGCGGTGTAGCGATTGTCGAGGGAGATGCGCAGCCGGTCCTCGGTCACGTTGGGCAGGGCCCGGTGCAGGGTCAGGCTGTGGAACATGAGACAGTCGCCCGGTTCGTAGTCCGTGCTGTGCCACTGGCCCTCGTAGGCATCCTCCTCCACGTTCAGCGCGCCGGCGCCCAGCGAGAAGTGGTGGTCCAGCACCCTCTCCACCTTGTGGGAGCCGGGGATTACGGCGAGCGGGCCAAGCTCCACGGGGCAGTCGCCCAGAGGCGACCAGCAGGTGTAGGTCTCGAAGTTTCCCTGGAAGTGGACGAAGTCCTGGTGCACGGGGGTGGTGTGCTCCGTGTACTTGGGAAACCACATGCGGATGATCTTCTGGGGATGGGGCAGAGGCTCCGCCCCGTCCATGATCGCGGACATGACGTCCATGATCTCCTGCTGGTGCGGTATCCGATGGAACAGTTCGAGACGATAGGCCTGGTAGTACACTTCGGCGTAGTCCAGGTCGCCTTCCGTGCAGCGCTTGTCCACGTTGGCGATGCCGTCCATCAGTTCGGTGCCGGGGACGAGCCAGTCGTTGGCTTGCAACACCGTCAGGATTTGGCGGCGCAGTTCCATGGTCCGGTCCTGATCCATGAGGCCGCGGATGAAGAGATACCCCTCCTCGGCCATGCGGTCCCGCAAGGCGGGGCCGTTCCCCAGCAGGTCGTTGGACTCCCTGAAAGGCTGCAGCGGTATGGACATGGTGATTCATTCCTTGCGCGACACGGCGGCCGCGCGCTGGGCACCGACTCCCGGTCCGGGGATGATCGATGCGGTCTGGTTCAGCAATGCCGAAACACGGCGGATGCGAGGCAGTATTGTAGTCCAGTCTTCGCGGTCGGAGACTCCGTTCAGCGCCGGGACACCCTTGCAGGTTCAACGACAGATGGCCGCCTGGGTCGTGCTGCCAGTCCGGACAAAGGCCGGATCAGGGCTGCCGAGCAAAATCCGACTTCATGCGGAAGGTTCCTTGCGTCCCACCATCACGGCCATGGGGCCCTCACGCCATACGCACTCGCTGCGGAACCCTGCAGTGTTGAGATCGGCCAACTCCTCCTCCACCGGGAAGTAGGTGTCTTCCCCTTCCCATTCCGCAAGGTGTTGCCGAGCGCGCTCCTCGTTGATCCCGCATGCCGCCATGTGGTCGATCCACTGGCGGTAGGTCGCCTGTCGCCCAGAGCCCTCCCGCGGCATGGTCACATCGGCGTTGACGAAGAGACCGCCCAGGGGCAGCACCTTGTGAATCCGCCGGTACAGATCGGTTTTCTCTTTCCTCGTCGCTATATGGTGCAGTGCCAGTGAAGCCGCCACGCCCTGGCACGGGGGGAGCTCGGAGAAAAAGGACATCTCCCGCAAACGCACGCGCTTTCCAAAACGGGCCAGGCGAATCCGGGCCTGGGCCAGCATTTCCGGATCGACATCGATCAGGTCGATGTGCCCGACTCCGCCATGGTTCAGCAGTGCCTGGGTCAGCGAACCGGTCCCGCCCCCAAGATCAAGCACCCGACTCGGACGGACCAGTGCAAATTCGCGGGCCACGGCCGCAAGCATTGCATCGTAGCCCGGCGCAAAACGGCGGATCGTCTCATCGTAGTCGTCGATTGCCAATCTGAGATGGCGACTTACCGAGTGCCGGGACATAAGTCAAGGATTTGGATATGTTTGGACCGGTGCTCTTGCCTTGCCACAGCACGTCAGGGAGTGGGCTTGGGGCTTGGAACAGAACAAGGCACGAGACCAGACTGTGGTTGATGCAGGACAACACAGCGATGGGAGCGTCCGGCACAATTGTTGCGCAATATACTCGTGCCGGCATCCGGTGCCAAACCGCCGGCAACTTGGCGGAGGAGAAGGACACCGCTGCGAGTTGAGGCGCATCCCGCGGAGCATGGGCATGGAAGAGGGCATGGTGAACCGGCCCCCTGGGGCCACACCCCTCCGACTCCTTCAGTAGAATTAGGATAGGACCTGCCCGAGTCCCCAATTATTCCGGGACAACCGTTTCAGCCTGATATTCAGAGTCCAATCCATGATCAAGTCAAACAATTCCCACTTGGCGAAGACCAATTGCGGCGGGAAAATCAGCAGACGCTATTTTCTGTGCCTGACAGGCACAACCGTCGGCGTTTCCATCCTCGCCGCAAGTGCCACCCCCTCCTTTGCGCTTGGCGACAGTGCAGGAATCAGGCAGGGGGAGCAAGCCGAAACAATGCCTGACGGCATCGCCCCCGGGCGCGACGGCCTGGCACTTTTCGATCCCCGCCGGGGCAGCCACCTGCCGATGCTCGCGGACCAACGACAGCACTTCCATGAAGCCTTCGGGCTTGTTTTTGCGACGCCGTTTCCCTGTCCGGAGATGCTCCCGGCCCACGCCGCGGATCCAGATGTGACCGTGTCCTACGGTCCCGTGGACGCCGTCACCAAGCCGTCGTACAACGGACCCTGGGATCAAATCCAGTTCATCGACGGCAACATCCTCTACAACCGGACCGGCGTGACGCGGGCTGCCGTGAGAGACGGCAGCTCCATTACGCTGCAACGGATGCCGTGGGTCCCCGAGGATGAAGTCAGAAACGCGTTTCTGTCGATCGTCATGACGGCCCTGTTGCCGCAACGCGGCATCCTGTCCCTGCATGCCAACGCCGTATCCACCGCTACGATCCCGCATCGGGGACGGCAGTTGCCGGCGCTGGCCGATTTCGTTGAATCCGAACTGGTCCAGGCCTGAACGATGCGGTAGCCCAAGCCTCGGAGCTGGTGCGGAGAGACACGGGGAAATTAATCGAAGCCGAAGGAAATTTGTCCGGAGCCTTAATCTCAAACGTTGTATTGGGGGGGGTACGAAACGGTGGGTTCGGACCCTGAAACAGTACTCTGTCACGCGTGTGCTACGCTACCGGTTGTCGGGCGTGATGCAATCAAATTCTCGTTCGCGCGCCGTTCCGTTTGCGCATCAATCGGTCAATGATCGTCAAGGAGGCCATTATGCAGACACAACGTTTCAGTCGCCGCCAGTTCCTGTCATTGGCGGGCGCGACGGGCAGTGCCGCCCTGATCGCCGCCTGCACAGTAACCCCGACCGACGGCGAAGCGGGCGCCACCGCCGAACCGGTAACGGTCAGCGTTCAGTCGGGCTGGTGCACCGAGGGAGGTTGCGACATCTGGACACCGTCGATTGAGATGTTCAACGAAAAGTATCCCGACATCGCGATCGACATGATCCGCATTGCGGTGAACCCGGAAGACACAATGACGGCGGTGGCCGGCGGCACCGCACCGGACGTGTACCACCGCTACATCGGCGGCTTCGCCGAGTTGATGGCACGCGGCGTGATGCTCCCGCTCGACGACCTGATTGCCGGCGACGAGGACTTCGACCCGGACATCTATTTGGGCACCCAGTGGGACAACGGGAAATGGGACGATGTGACCTACGGCATTCCCGTGCTCGAGGGTGGTTCCATGCCGGCCCTCTGCTGGCACAAGCACCTGATTGAGGAGATCGGCGGTGATCCGGAGGTCGGCCCGAGGTCCTGGTATGAGATGCTGGACTGGTCCCGGAAGCTTCTCCAGTACGACGAGGACGGCAACCTGACGCAGGCCGGCTACGATCCCAAGGACGCCTATGGGTTCACCGTCATTGCCTGGCCGGTCGTCTTCGATGAGAACTACATCTCCGCGGACAAGCGGACCTTCACCTTCGCTACGGAGGCTTGGACGGAGGGCCTCGAGATCGTTGCCGCATTCTGGACCGACGTCGGCGTGGACAAGATGCAGGCCTTCGCCGACCAGTGGCCTTACTGGACCGGCTATCCGTCCAGCGGCTTCAACAATGCCAAGCGGGCCATGATCATGAACGGCAACTGGATGCCGGGTGCCATGCGGAGAATGGTCGAAGAGACCGGTGTCGAACTGGACTCGATCGGCTACGGCTTCCATCCCAACCTGAACGAGGGCCTGAAGGCCATCGACTTCGGCACGGGTCATACGCTCTTCATGCCCCGGAGTACCCAAGTGGCCGATGAGGGCTTCAAGTTCATGGTGCACATGACCAGTGTCGAGGTGGCCCTGGTCGAGTTTGAGATCCGCGCCGCGGCCATGTGGAGCAGGCCGTTGCTGGACGCGATTGATCTCTCCACGGTGCCCGGCCTGCAGTGGTTCTTCGATGCACCGCTGGAAGCGGACAGGCTCTGGAGCCCCAACGAGTTCCTCACCCCCGTCCAGTCCCAGGTCGAAATCCTGTGGCAGCGGGCCATTGAGGAGACCATGGTGGGTGCCAAGCCGGCCGCCGACGCCCTTGCCGACATCAACACCGAACTGCAGCTGTCCCTGGACGAGTATTGGGAAACGCAAAGCTAGTTCTACATTCCGGTTGATTGCACCGGGTCGCACCCGCGTCTGCGGGTGCGACCCGTCTTCCAATTGCCCCTTTCGAACCGGGGTACCTGAATTCGGGTTCAAACCCTTGGGTCCCCATGACATCCACCGGTCTAAGCGCAGAACAACCGGGGATGCCGGAGAGGGAGGCGCTTCTCCACCGCCAAGCCGTACGCCGACGCTTCCGCCGGCGCATGCTGCCTTTCCTCTTCATCCTGCCGTGGATCCTGGGCGTGCTCCTCTTTCAGGCCTACCCGATCCTGGATTCCTTCTACCACAGCTTCACCATCTACGACGTCTTCCAACCCGCCAAGTGGGCCGGTCTGCGCAACTACCGCAATCTGTTCGAGAACTCCTACACGCGCATGGCGCTGCTGAACACGCTGCTGTACGTCGCGGTCTCGGTTCCCGGGGGGTTGATAATCGGCCTGTTGCAGGCGCTCCTGCTAAACGTCAAGGTGCGCGGCCTGCAGCTCTTCCGCACGTTGGCAATCGTGCCCGGCACCGTACCCGCGGCAGGCGCGGCGGCCGTGTCGGTTTTCATTTGGAGCCCTGGGCTGGGGTTGATCAACAGCATATTGGAATGGTTGGGCCTGCCCTGGCGGCAAAGTTGGATCACGGATCCGGTGATGGTCAAGTGGATCTTCATCTTCATGACAATCCAGGGCGGCATCGGCATGCTGATCTTTCTGGCCGGTCTGCAAAACGTGCCCCAAGAGCTCTACGACGCTTCCAAGATGGACGGTGCCCACAGCGTGCAGACCCTGTTCAGTGTCACGCTGCCCATGCTGACCCCCTACACCCTCTTCAACCTGCTGACCAGCCTGATTGGGGCGTTCCAGTACTTTACGGCCCCCATGCTGATGACCGGCGGCGGTCCGGCCGGCGGGTCCACCTTCTATGCCCAGTTGATCTACGAAAATGCATTTAAGTTTTTCAGGATGGGACACGCGGCCGCGTTGGCGTGGATCCTGTTCATCATTTGCGTGGTGATCGTGTTCGCGGTCTTCCGCTCGTCGGCAAGCTGGGTCTACTACGAGGGAGGCAACTGAGGCCATGGCCGGCCTTTCCACGACGCGGGACCAGGGGATGGGTGGTTTCTACCTCGGGATGCGATCCCGAAGAGCCCTGCAACACACCATTGCCTACCTGCTGATCGCCGCAATGCTGATCATTGCATTGATGCCCCTGGCATGGATGTTCGGCACCTCCTTCAAGACGCTGGATCAGATGCGGATCACCGTTCCCATCCAGTGGATCCCGAACCCGGTAACGTTCGAGAACTATGTCAAGGGCTGGGCTGCACGCGACTGGCTGCACTATCTGCGCAATACGGTATTCCTGGCCGTATTCGTTGGCGTCCCCACCATGCTTTCATGCACCTTGGCCGCCTACGCCTTTGCGCGCATGAAGTTCCCCGGCAGCGAAGCGTTGATGCTGATCAACATCAGCCTGATGTTGATCCCGGACCAGGTAACGCTCGTACCCCGATTCGTGATGATGGCCCGCATGGGTTGGGTGGGAACCTGGCTGCCGGCAATTATCCCCTCCATGCTGGCCCTTAATCCGGCGATGGTCTTCGTACTGCGCCAGTTCTTCCGCGCCATTCCCAACGACCTGTCCGATGCCGCCCGGATAGACGGCTGTCACGATTTGGGAATCTTCTGGCGCATCGTCCTGCCGCTGTCCAGGCCGATCCTGGCCCTGCAGATTGTGTTGATCACCTCCTGGGCCTGGAACGAACTGCTCTTTGCCCTCCTCTACCTCAAGGACAAGAGCATGCAGACACTGACCTTGGCGATGCAAGGCTTCATCGGCATCCGCGAAGACACGGCCTGGGGCCAGATGATGGCCATGTCGGTGCTGATGTCGCTGCCCATGATGGTGCTCGCCTACTACGGACAGCGCTACTTCACCGAAGGCTTCACCCTCAGCGGGATCAAGGGCTGAGGCGAAGCGCGGCGGGCCGCGCCCGTGTTGGCGGGCCACCCCCGTCCCGATCGCCAGACCTTTCTTTTCCTCCCGTCGGGAGCGGCGCCTCTGGGGCTGGATCCTGGCCGTGGTGGCGGCTATCTACTCGACCCTTGGCTGGACGCACCCGCCCTGGCCAAGTTTCTGCGCGATCGCGGTTTGCTCGACGGCCTTTTCGTACTCGGTCTGATCCTGATCCTAGCCAGAGAGACCCGGGACAGGGCCTCTCTGGCTTTTGACTTACGCGTTGTCTATGGCTTCCCAAGCCTGGTCGGTGGCTTCCTGTACCAGTTTCTTGCAGTTCAACATGGCCTCTTCGGGCGTCATGACCTTGGACAGCGCGTTCCGCGCTGCATTGTCCATCTCTACCCAGTATTGCAGAGCGGCCAATCCCATCACGCTTCCACAGCCGTGGGTCCAGTTTTGCAGAGCATCCACAGTCAGTTCCCAGGTGCGCTGTTCCGTCTCTCCCAACTGGAGAATATATTTCTGCTCCATGGCTTCCACGGCCGGCAGGTAACAGGCAAGGCGTGGCCAGAATTGGGGATCCCCTTCCAGTTGTTCCCGTTCCCAGGTGCGCTTCGCATCTGCAAGATCCGCAGCTGCCAAGGCATCCCAGCCATCAATACCCGTAAACCATTGCATGACCTCAAAAGCTTCAGCGGGATGCTGCGAATCTGGTGCCATCACGATGTTGAATCCACAGGACCAAGTGCTCTTCTCGCCCCCCGGGGGAATAGGCATTGGCGCCGTATCCCACACGATGCCGGGAGACCGCAGGATATCTCTCACCACCCAGTTACCGGTAGCGGACATCGACACTTTGCCGGCAATGAAGGGATCCCCCAGGCCCGCCGAATTGACTGATTGCTGAAAGGCATTGGCCGCCTCAAAGTCCCCCACATAATTGTCGTAGAAATTGACCAACCAGGTCAGGACCTCGATCCATTTCGGATCATCACAGAGAATGGTCCGCTTGTCGTCACTGATGGCCGGAGCTTTGGCCAGAAAACCGTACAGCCACATCCACGAGTTGCCCCAGAGATACGGCACAAAACCGTAGCGCTCTACTTCATCACCTTCCCGGCGATCCAGGGCGGCCGTGTATTCTTCCAGTTCGGCCCAGGTAGTGGGGGGCTGATCCGGATCCAGGCCTGCTTCCGCGAAATGTTCCTTATTCCAGTACAGATAGCGGACATCGGTGTCCCAAGGCATACCGTAAGTCCTGCCTTCCCATGTGGATTCGTCCAGCTGAACCGGCGAAAAGTCTCCCCGGCCCAGACCAGCAGCAGCAAATTGGTCGGTAAGATCCTGATACAGTCCTTTGGCCGCAAACTGCAGGAACGTGTGTCGACCTTGAATGGCCGTATCAGGTCCCGTTCCGGCGGCGACCGCGGTCAGGTACTTCTGATCCCCAAACACGATATCCCCGATTTCCGTGGAATTCACTTCAATATGGGGTAGGGCATCAGGGACAGCTTCCCACTGGGCTTCCCAGACAGGTCCCCCAAAGCCCCAATGGTTCAGGGTAATGATCTCCATGGTGGATGCCGCTTCTTCAGCGGCCGGCATGGGGGCTTCGCAGGCGGCCAGGGCCAAACCGACGGCAGACGCGCCGGATACCTGCAGGAAGCGGCGACGTGACAAATTTGTCTTCGACATAGGATCGGTTTCTCCATTCCATACTGATGGATTTTGATTGCCAAAAGGCTTAGAGGCCTCCATGGGTAGTGGATCCTACCATGGACAAAAACGGTGACGGCACTGTTTCACGTTCGTTGATTTTGAGTATCCGTTCACTGTCAACTGGCCGGCTCGCCTGTATTCCAGACCGACTGATTTGATGGTGATTGGTACAGCGCGCCTATCGCTATCATCCGTGGATTTTCTGACCAATTGAAACAGTGTCTTCACGTACCGCTGCTTGGGGCTGTCTGACGGCCTGACGAGGGCTGCACGGGGATGTGCCACACTGAGGCGGTGCCCGCCATGTCCACGCCGTCTCTCTCCGACCATCTGGTCCTTGTGGCCGCCGATCCCACCTTGGCCGGCCATCCGGTGGTGGCGGGGCTGGTCGTGGCGGTGGACGCGCAGGCCACGGAACTGGCCGCCCTGCTCTGGGACTTCATCGCCATCCATCCCTACGATGACGGCAACGGATGCCTGGCGCACAGGCTGGTCAACTGGATGTGCGTAAACGCGGGTTATCCACCGCTGGTCATCACACTGGAGCAACGCGACGACTATTTGGGGACCCTGTCGGGGATGCAGACGGGGAATGTGCCGGCGGAGGAAGCGGCGGTGCGCCCCTACGGCACTTCCTGGCGGCATGTCTGGCCGAGAGCTTGGACTTCGCTACGGCCGTAGCGGGGGGCAGCACCGCCCCCCTGGAACAATGCGGACGCAGGACCAGCCCGATGACACTGTGCTCAAGGCATGAAGGAGGCATCGCCGCCGAACCCGGATTTTCCGCTATATCTCGGGCCGCAGACAACGACCATGCCCGGGTTCCATCACGATTTGGCCATCCATATACACGACCTGTCCCCGCACCATGGTGGTTGACACTTGGCCTCGCAGCTTGCGCCCGTGATAGGCATGCATGTTGCGTCCCCCTTTTGAGAAAGTCCGGTCCTTGTCGAAGGTCCAGTCCCGGCTCATGTCGACCAGGGTCAGGTCCGCATCGTGATCGGGCGCGATTTGTCCCTTGCCCTTCAGGCGGAACAACTGCGAGGCCCTGTGGCTCATCAGCCGGGCCAATGCGGGAAGGGTCAGACGCCCCTGGTTCACGGCGGTCAGCATTAGGGGCAACATGGCCTCCAGGCCGGGAACACCGGCCGTGGCCCGAAAGATGTCGTCCTGTCCCACCTCCTTTTCAGCAGGGATGTAGGGCGAGTGATCCGTGCCAATGACATCAATGGTCCCGTCCAGCAGGTAGGGCCACAGGTTCTCCACCTCTTCGGCCGTGCGCAGGGCCGGGTTGCACTTGGCAAAGGGTCCATGCCGGTTCAGTTCCTCCATGGTCAGGAACAGGTACTGGGGACAGGTTTCGACCGAGACGTTGACACCCTTGGCCTTCGCCTCCTTCACCAGTTGAGCCGCCTTGTGGCTTGACAGATGCACAATCTGCACCCGATTCCCGAACAACTCGGCAAAGACCAGGATGCCGGCCACGGACAGGTCCTCCACAATCGGGGGCGCGCTCCGGGCATGGGCAATCCCCTTGGTTTCGCCGCTGGCCTGCACCTTGCGCAGAAACAGATCCAGCAGGCCGGCGTGTTCACAGTGGAAACAGTGGAGCAGGTTGGTCTGGCCCACGGCCTGCATCAGGTCGTACAAGTCGGCAACATTGGGGCAACAGAGGCCCACGAATTCCTCTTCCCGCCCCGGGGGCGGCAGGGTCATGAAGGTCTTGAGGGCGATGGCCCCCGCCTCCGCCATGCGGGGGATTTCCTCCATGTTGTCCGGGGATATGGAACCGTACAGGCCAAAGTCGATCAGGGCGTGCGGTTCCAGCTGCGTCATCCGGTTACTCAACACGGCCGCCGAGTTGACGGGCGGATCGGATATGGGCATTTCTAGCAGCGTGGTGATGCCTCCCGCCGCCGCGGCGCTCGTGCCCGACACAAAGTCCTCGCGGTCGGGCCGCGCCGGTGCCCGGATGTGCACATGGGTGTCAATCAGCCCCGGTAGGATATGGAGACCCCGGGCATCCATGTGATCACGGGACGCGGGGCGTTCCCGGGCATCGAAGAGGCCGGCAATCCGCCCCTCGGTCACGGCGAGGGTGGCCGGAATCACCTTCTCCGGCGTCACCACCTGGCCACCGGTGATCGTCAAGTCAAAGTCGCCGGCCATGCCATGGCCCTCCTTGATGAAACCTTCAAATGCCGGAATCCAGCATCCCGTCCAGATGCAGCAGGGCGGTTCCCAGAACCTGGGCGCCGGCCACACAGTCCTCGGATGGCGTGTATTCGTCGGGGGAATGGCTCACCCCGTTGTGGCTGGGCACAAACAGCATGGCCTGCGGGGCAAGGTCCGCCATGCACATGGCGTCGTGACCGGCTCCGCTGGCCATCCGCGCATAGGCATACCCGTTGTCCTCGCAGGCTGCCACCAGGGCCTGTACCAGCAGGGGATCCGAATCCACGGATGGCTTGTTCGAGGTCTGCACGAAGGCCGCCTGCAATTTCCCCGCCTCTTCCTCCAACTGGCGTTCCGCCAGATCCAGCACGCCCTCATCCAGACCGCGGATTTCCAGGTTGATGATCACCTGCCCCGGAATGACATTGGGAGAGCCCGGCAGGATGTCCATCTTCCCCACGGTGCCGACGATGCCATGCTGCTCGGCCACCGACTTGACCTGGAGAATATAGGGAGCCGCCATGACCAAGGCATCCTGCCGGTCCTGCATCAGGGTGGTGCCGGCATGGTTGGCATACCCGTTGACCGTAACCTCGTACCGGCGAATGCCCGCGATGCCCTCCACAACCCCTATCGGCTTCCGTTGGGTTTCCAGACGCCGGCCCTGTTCGATGTGCAGTTCCAGAAAGGCGGCCGGGCCTTCGGTGCGTTTGGCCGCAGTGACCCGGTCCGGGTCCAGCCCGGCGTCCCGCAGGTGATCCGCCACGGTGCGGCTGTCCCATGCCCGGTGGTTGACAACATCCGGGGCCAAGGTTCCCGCCATGGCCCGGCTGCCGAAGGTGGCGCCGGACATCGTCGCTTCCTCGGCGGCGAAGTTGACGACTTCAACGGGGTGGCGCAAACGACGGTTCCCCTGGTGCAGGGCCCGCACGACGGCCAAGGCCGACAACACGCCCAAGGCACCATCGTACCGGCCTCCGTTGGGCACGGTATCGGTATGGGAACCCAGGGCAATGGGAGCCAACTTGCTCTCCGTTCCCGGATACACCCAGGTGTCATTGCCGGCACTGTCCGTGGTTTCGGACAGGCCCAGCGCGGCGAATTCAGCCCGGACCCATTCCCGGCCTTCCCGGTCCTCCCGGCTGTAGGCAATGCGCGTCACACCCCCTTGTGCATCCGCGCCAATGGCGGCCAATGTCTCCAGATCGCGTACCAGTCGGTCGCCGTCTATCTGCAGTGATGGTTGCCTTGACATCCTTGATTTCGATCCTCTGTCCGTCTCTGGCACATGGTGGGGTTGGGCGACCGTCGGCCGGCGGTGTTGCCGGTGCGGTCCGCGATTGAGAATAGCACGGAGTCAAGTTCCGTCACTGTCGGCTAGAATCGCACCAGTCGCAATGGAGATGGCGAGAGGGCAACCGCGGATGCAGTTGCACCCGGCTTCTCCCACACCACACGCAAGGGGAAACGAAATGCAGCCACTGCCGGAAGGGCGTTCCCTGGCCCAGACCTACGAACTTCTGCAGGGGGCGATTGACATTCATGTCCATGCCGGCCCTCACCTGACATCCAGTCCCCGCCGCGTCGATCCCTTCGAAGCCGCCCAGGAAGCCAAGGCCGCGGGCATGCAGGCCATCGTCCTGTTGGATGTGTTCGAAATGACGAACGGCGTTTCCTGGCTTGTCAACAAGATCGTGCCCGACTTCCGGACCTACGGCGGCCTGATCCTGAACACCGTCTACGGAGGCATGAACCCGCGGGCGGTGAAGACAGCCCTCCACTACGGAGACTGTGCCAAGTACATCAGCTTCGGGGCCCATTCCACCTACTTTCAGGCGGCCCGCGAAGGACGGTTCATCGACGGCAAGTTCCGGCCCCTGTCGGAGATCTATCCCAAGTTCAAGACGGAGGAGCTGGACCGCTGCATTCGCATCCCGATCGACGAGGATCCTGACGAGCACCTGGACGAGATCCTGACCCTGATTGCCGAAAACCCACAGGTATACATGGACACCGGACATGTCTCCGTGGAAGAGGCCGTGCGCCTGGTGGACCTGCAGGACCGCTACGGGTACAGCAATGTGATTGTGTCCAGTTCCGTCACGAAGATTGCTTCAATTGAGACCCTGCAGGCCATGGCGGCCAAGGGCGCGCTGATCGAATTCTCCTTTGCCGCCTACACGGCGGCCACGCCCATTCCCCTGACGCACTACTACGTGGAAAAGGAATACACCTCGATCGACGAGGGCATGAGCGAAGGCCCCAAGGGCGGCATCACGGAAGTGGCACGCTACATTGAAGCCATCGGTGCCGAACACTGCGTCATGTCCACGGACTTCGGCCGCTACGCACTGTCCACACCATTGGAAGGGCTGCGCCAGTTCATTGCCTGCATGCTGGATCTGGGCATTCCCGCCGACGACATCCATACCATGATCAAGACCAACCCGGAACGTCTCCTGCGGCTGTAGGACTGGTTGGCCAACATGGTTGTTGAGCCGAACCTTGTTCCTGTGGCGACACCGGTTCTGCCGGGACCTGACGAATCAGGACTGTTTTGAGCGGCGGCCGGCCTGGAACCGCGGGGAGGCGGATGCGCATCCGCCTCCCCGGCAACAAATCGAGGAACCAAAACCCTGTCAACCCGGCCAGGACGGCTTGCCCTGCCTGTCGACAGTCCCGAACCGTTCACGCCATCGAGCTTTCCAAGCACAAAGCCAATGGCTTCCGGCTCATCGGGAAACCTCCAACCACGGCACCGGGGACGCTGCATCGGGAACCTCAGATCATGGAAACATACCGACGAGTTTGGCATCTTCTTGTTGCACAAGCCGTGGAGGGCGCGGTCCATGGTCAGGACCTGCCGGTCTGGTAATGCGATTGTCAACATGGCGCTGTCGCACAGCCCCAACCCAGGGAATTCCCCGGCTGCGCTTGCCACGACACTTTCCACCAAGAACTCGGTACTGTTGAAAATGACCTCGCGCAGATGCTGAAACAAACTCGTACGCTCTGGTTCGTCATGGTAGCCGAGGATTTTAGATATCTCTGTCAGCACGTTCGGAGGCACCCTGATTCCGCAGAACGTGCTCAAGTGCTATTCCAATCTCCCGAAGCCGTTTTTCAGGAATTCTCTCAATCTCTTGTGGGTATCGATGATCACCAAATCGACACTACCTGCCATATATGAGACCAGCCAGTAGCTATCGATCACGCATTGGCGTCGGCTTGGCACTTCAGGCAACCTTCACCACGAATTGACATCTCGATTTCGTATGCCAACCAGTTGTCCATCTTTGTCCAATATGAGTTCCTTGTAAACTCTGTTCTGTTCACCGAAATGACTCGCTTCATTCCAGTTTCGTTCATATCCGATGGTTACGGTCCACTGGTTCTCGTTGTAGTTGAAATCCAGCTCCTCAAGGCCTACGCGCGAGATCCCTTGATCTTGAAAGAATGTCACGACCAAATCCCGAGCCTTTTGGACAACTTGCTCAGCATTCATGTGTGTCTTTCACCGTAGCTCAACATCCCTCGAATAATGCCGCGGATCGACATCCAGCATCCGAGATCCTACTACACGCTTGGATCCCGAAAGGTGGCCGACACCCCCATGCCCGTTTCCCATGCCTGCCTCCCGCCTGGGCAGACGAAATGGTTTAGGACAAAGTCCAGGTGACATGCCCGGGGACTTGACTGTCACCAGCCTGCATCCCGGACCGGGTCAGGCAATGTCCTTCACACAACGGAAGCCAATGGTGGCACAGCGGTCAAGGCCGGGATACATCAGCAGCATCTTCTCGTGGCAGTCGTTGGGCTGCGCGCCGCTGGCGTTGTACCAGATGCTGCCCTCCACCTTGAGATGACTGCCGCCGCGAATGATGGCGTAACGGGTGTGGCCATCGTCACGTTCGCTCTCGGTCCACTCCCACACATTGCCGGCCATGTCCAGAATTCCGTAGCAGCTGACGCCGCCTGGATACCGATCCACAGGCGTGGTGTCGTCGGATCCGCTATTGCACAGGGAGGGGTCGAAGCAATCCCCCCAGGGCCACACGGCAAACCCCGCTGCGCGCTGCCATTCCTCCTCGCGCGGCAGGCGCTTGCCCGCCCAGCGTGCATACGCCCGCGCGTCATCCAGATCCACCCACACCACCGGATGCCGCTCCTTCCCCGCCGGCACGGACCAAGTCCAGGGTTCCTGCTCCTTGCTCACCGCGCGCCGCCAATGGCGCAGGAAGTGGGTCGGATCCCGCGGCATGTAATGGGTCTCCGCCAGAAACTCCCGGTAGGCGGCATTCGTCACTTCGGTTTCATCCATCCAGTAGTCGGCCAGATCGATGTATTGGGGAGGATGGTTCTTGTCCAGGTGGTGATCAATGCCGCCATAGCAAGCTCCTTCCATAACAGTTGAGGTGTTGTGGCGGACGACGAAACGGAAGAGTCCGCCCGGCACACGACACATTCCCTCCGGTTCTTCCCCATCGGTGACCGGATCCGAGGGAGCCGCCGCACGCAGTTTCAGGTTGGCCAAGGTGATACGGGCGCGGTCGATGCCGGCGCCTTCCAGCGCGGACGACTTCGTCGTTGGGGCCGGCGGCAACGCCACGGCTACGTCGGCCGGTGCAGACACCACACAGCCGGCTTCGCCCGGCTTCAGCGAAAGGACGAGCCGATGGGAATCCGCGTGTGCCTCCGGCTGGATCTCCATGCCTTGCCAGACGTCGTAGTGGCGAAGCCCGAGGCCGCCCTCCGTTGCAGACGGGGCCGTCAACACAGGCGCATCAACCGGACCGCCCGACGCGTTGAGCAGCGTGTGCACGGTGATGTCTCCCGAATGCCAGCGGTGTGCGTATACGCCTTCCACATGCGTGGCAACGTAGGGCTGCCAGTCCGGATCCTGAAAGGCCTCCGCGTACTCGCGCAGCAGCCGGACGCAGCGGCGCAGCAGGGCGCGCTCCTCCGAGGACCAGGGGTTCCACCAGCCGAAGATGTTCTCCCATACAACCAATCCGCAGCCGTGGAAGAAGGCCTCCTGAATGTAGGCCTGCCGATCAAGCGACTCCCGGTCGATGGCTCGAAACGAGAAGCGGGGCTCCAGCCATCGGATGGTCGACAGCTTGGGTGGCGGAAGCGCGGAAGGCGGAAGCCAGCTGCCGGTGATCGAGTTGAGCGCGTCCAACGGCGGCACGCCTTCCGGATTGAAGACGACATGCGGGTTGGCTCGTTCCAGAGGCGCGCGGAATCCCGGATCGTCGAAAGCCATAGTGTCGAGAAAAACTCCGTCGGCCCCGATGGCCTCGATCAACGCGGCCAAGGCTTCCGCGTCGGCAAGAGCGGGGGCTCCCTTGTCTGGAAAGGTATACCGGTATCCCCGGGGATCGGTACTGGGAGCGGCCCCCGCCTCGCGCCGGGTGCCAATGTCCCACGGGTTGTATGTCACAAACACCCGCACACCCCGTTCGTGAGCGCGTGCGGTCAGGGCGCGCAGACCCGGCAGCCCTCCCGGCATGTCGCGGTAGAAGTCGATCTGGTTGCGCCCGTCAATGCCCAGGCGCGGGTAGGACTGCCACAGCATGATGAAGTCGTAGCCGCCGAATTCGCGTTCACCGTCGTCGAGCACCTCGTCGATGCGGTAGCGGCCCGTTTCCCGATCGTAGAAACAGGTGTCGTACATGAACAGAAAGGCCTCGACATAGGCCCGGCGGTACCAGGCCAGATCCTCGCGCTCGAAGATGCGGACATCCAGCGTGCGGCGCAGTTGCTCACGGATGTGCTCCAGCTCGGCATCGACGGTCCCTGGGCGACCAACATGAGCTGAGAAGTCAATGAACGAGTTGGCGCGCCAATCAGTCGGCTCAATGGGCTTCATGGCTCCAACCTTGGAACGGAAAGTGAACAGTCTCCAGCACGGGAACCGCCGGCCCCTGGGATGGCAAGGACACCGGTCACGCTTGCCGTCCGGCTCGCGGCCTATACGGACTGCCCGTACATCATTTGATGCAACTCGTCGGCCTGCTCGCGATGAGCGAGGGCTGGAACCACTCCAAGCTTGTCGCAGGCCAAGCGGCCGGTGCAACAGGCAAACCGAACCGCATCGCGCAGTGTTTTCCCTTCAGCCAAGGCGACCGCCAGACCCCCATTGAAGGCATCTCCGGCTCCCGTCGTGTCCACGATTTCCCTGGACAGCGCGATGCCGGCTTCTTCATACGTACCGGACTCGGAGAGAACGAGGGCTCCCCTTTCTCCTTGGGTCACAATCAGATTCCTGACGCCTTGCGTCTGCAACTGCTTAGCCAATTCAAGGGTCGGCGTTGGATCATCGGCAGGCAGACCCTGCAGAATTCGCAGTTCGGTTTCATTGGGCGTCAGATAGTCCACGTTGCGCAACACGGCCTCATCGAGATGTGTGGCCGGAGCGGGGTTCAGGATCGTGCGCACCCCGTGCTTTCTGCCCAAGGCCATGGCCCGGGCTGCCGCTGCCACCGGAATTTCCAGGACCGACATGACCACATCACTGCGCGCAATCTGGTCTTCCAATTGATCGACGAAAGCCTCGTCCATGCCTTCATTCGCGCCCATGTCTATGACAATACCGTTTTCGCCGGCCTGGTTCAGGATGATGAAACCCGCGCCCGTGGAGGCCGCGCCTGTCCGTTGCAAGTATGTGGTGTCAACGCCTTCCCGGGCGTAGAGGTCAGTGGCGATTTCGCCCAGCTGGTCGGTGCCGATGATCCCGGCAAAGGCGGCCTGGGCCCCAAGTCTGGCGATTGCCACCGCCTGATTGGATCCCTTGCCTCCCGGCCCCATGTCGAAATCGGAGCCAATCAGCGTCTCGCCGAAGATCGGCATGCGCTGGGTGCGCAAGGTCATGCCCACCACGAAACTGCCGACAACCGTGATCAAGGGTCTTTTCATGGGCACGCACCTCTGTACGAAGCCGTTGGAAAATTCAACTGCACAGGGCTGTTCTACGGATTGTTCACGTCAGGCACGGCTGTTCTATTGCTGCCCGAACAGAGAGCCAATCCCGTTACCGTCGCCTCCGCCCTGTCCCTTGGCTTGAGGCATATAGGAGGCCAGTTTGGCAGCCAGGTTGCTGAGCGTCATGGTCTGCAGCCAGACATGCCCGGGACCCTGCAGCGAGGCCAGAAACAATCCTTCACCACCGAAGATCATGTTGCGGACGCCTTTCACCCTTTCGATGTCAAACCTCACGGAGCTGTCGAACATGGCCACATGGCCCGGGTCCACACGTATCTGTTGGCCTGGGGCCAAATCGTATTCCACCACTTCCCCGGGCACTTCGGCAAAGGCAAGGCCCTGACCACTCAGTCGCTGTAGGATGAAGCCTTCACCGCCGAAGAGCATGGTTCCCAGACTGCGCTGAAAATGCAGTTCCAAGTCAACCGTGCTTTCGGCCACCATGAAGGCATCGCGCTGCACGATGACATCCCGTCCACCACCAAGTTGAACAGGGATCACCTTGCCCGGGGCAAATGGTGTGAAGGCAACCTGGCAATTGGCCTCGCGGGCCTCATAGGTCGTCATGAAGAAGGACTCGCCGGTGAACTTGCGCTTGAGGCCGCCAAACAGCCCTCCGGGCATGGTGGTATCCATCTTGACATTGCCTGTCTGCCAGGCCATGCCACCGGTTTCCGTAATCACGGATTCACCGGACTGCAGGGTAAGCACAACGGCCTGCATGGTGGATCCATGAATCGCATATTCCATAGCGCATTCTCCGTTGGGTTTCGATACAGGACTTCCAACACGGGGAAGATTACCCAAGCGTAGCGTCCCACCACGCATTTCCGTGTGAGAAGGGAACCGGATTCAGAAGGTTGTCCTGGGTTCCCTGAAGGACCGCGTGGCCCGCAACGAGGCGGCTGCCCAAACTCACGGCAACTGTTCAGCAACCGTGTTGAAAGTCAAGCCTCGATGGCCATTGGCACAGGATGCTGTCGCCAAGAGACAGGGTCCCGGATTACGATGTGGATCAACTTGGGCATGGCTGCCACGAGTGCCACCTTCCTGGATTTGCCCTACCGGTACAGACGAATGCGAACGGCGTTCATGGCGAGGTTGTGCCGGATGGTAGTCACGGTGTAGTCATACAGGAGATCGTACACACGGAGGCGCGACCGTCCCAGACGCTGCTTAGGCACTCCGCCTCCCAGGGGGCAGAATGGCACCGCAACGGTCGCAGCGTTCAAGCCAGTATTCGACACAGACATCGGCCCGCGCGGGGTCGGCAGCCAAGTCTGCACGGGACGGAATAGACTGTACCGACGTGAATCAAGCTCAACACATCCCGGACCGATCCGGCCGACCCGCCGAACCAGCATTCGTCAGAGCATCAGGTAACCCAAACTCAGGGGTACCGGAACAGTTACGGTTGGAACAAGGTATCTGGATTCGACCCACGTGCCCTTGGGCATGCTCAAGGCACACCTCTTGGGTTGCCACGGCAGTCTGTTCTGTTCCCATTCCAATTGGCTGAAATGTTCAAATATCCAGCGTGGGCTCTGTAAATCGGACGTAACTGTTCAGGTACCCCGGTTCTGCTCGCTTGAAGGCCAGGGCTGAGCGTTGGATTAGGGCGGGGCGGGCTGCGGCACGGCGTCCGGGCCCCGCCGCAGGAGGTCGAGGAGGGGCCATGCCCGCTGGCGGGCGGTCTCGACCAGACCCCGCATGAGGGCGAAGCGCTCGGCCCCGGCCCGCGTGCGGAAACACCCGGAGATCTTCATCTGCAGCTTGGCCATGCGCAGGGCCCGTTCCGCCCGGTTGTTGGTGAAGGGCACGGCCGGGTCGGCCATGAACCGCAGGCAGGCCTCCCGTTCCTGCCACAGGGCCCGGGCCAGGTTGTGGCCGCGGTGCCGGCCGCGGGCCGGCGGCGGCCGGCTCTCGTAGTGCTCCAGGACCGGTGCCAGGAGGGCGTCCCAGGCCGCGCCCGTCTCCCGGCGGATGGCTTCCGGCACCGGGCCGCCGGTGGTCTCGCACCAGTGGTCGGCCAGGTCCCGGGCCTCGAGCAGCAACCGCTGCATGCGGGCGGCCCAGCCGTCGGGCGCCTCTTCCAGCTCGACGATCTCCTCCAGGTTGCGCAGCAGGTGGGCGTTGCAGAGGGCGTGGTCGGTCTCGTCCGCCAGGGCGGCGTGCCAGTAGGAAGCAAAGCGGTCGTGCACGGCCGTGCCCGCATACCCCTCCCGGATGTCGCCGCGGGCCCCCAGGTGGTAGGCGGTGACGGTCTCGTCGCCGAGCACGTGCAGCCAGAGCAGGGACCCCGCCACCCGCAGGCCGGTCTCGTCCATGCAGGCCACCGGCACGGCCAGGGCCTGCGCCTGCTGGCGCGCGGCCTCCGCGGCCAGCCGCGCGCCCGCGCGTTGGCAGAGGGCCTCGACCGAGGCCGTTGACAGGGACACCCCGTGCAGCTCCCGCAGCAGGGCCCGCAGCCGCGCCGCCGGCAGGTGCTGGGCGTAGCGCAGGTAGGCCGCCAGCGCCTCCAGGCGGGGACCGAACTGCACCGGCCCGGCCACGTCCGCGGGGAAGGCCGCCCGCGTGCGGGTCCCGCAGCCGGGACAGCACACCGCCTGCGCCCGGTGCTCCGTCACTGCCAGGGGCGGCGGTGCCGGCAGGTCGTGCACCTGGCGCCGGGCCGGGGCCCCGGCCGCCGTGCGGGGCAGGGACGCACCGCAGCCGCGGCACCGCGCCGGCCAGTGGTCGACAGGGCGGTCGACCTGGGCCGCCGCCACCTGGCGGCGGGTGGTCCCCGCATGGCCCGGCTGGCCGCCCGGCGCGCGCCCCTGCGACCGGCGGGGGCGGCGGGGGCGCGGCGGGGCCGCCGGCCCGTCCTGCGAGGGCGGCTGGCCGCTGTTGCCGCTGTGCCGACCCAGCTGACGACGCAGTTCCGCATTCTCCTCCCGCAACTCCGCCAACTCGCGCGCCAGGGTCTCCACCGACACCACCAGCCCCGCCACGACCGGATGGCCGACCAGGGAGGGGTCGGCGGCCACGAGGGCCAGATGCTCGGAGAGGGAAGGGGTGGACATGGCGGTGACCCTCTCAGTGTGGCACAACCGGCCACCGACCCGCCAAACGCGGCCGGTTCCGTCAGCCCCTCAGGTTGACCGAACCGAGAGTACCTGAACAGTTACAATCGGACATCTATCTTGAACCAACAGTCACGTCGTTCATAGAAGGAGAAGAACAGATCCCGTGTCCACCAGCGAGCTACGTTTAGCAAAGTGTTGCCCTCGCTGTCCTGTTCGCGTCCAAAGACTTCCAATATTTCTCCCGGTTCGAGCTCCTTAAACGATGAGCAAAGCATGGCGTCTTCAAGAATGGCTTCAACATCAGATCCGACCACTTTTACGCGGAAGCTGGTGGACTGCAGCGTGTCCCAGAGCGCATCCCCTGGTCCGGGAGGTGATTCGAGATGGGGCATGCCCAAGTCAAGGGTTTTGATTCGTGGACTATGAACCAGGAAGTTCTCCGGCAAGGCAACCACGTTGGTTGCTCTCATGTACAGGCGTCGAAGCTGAGGGGCATGCGTTAGGAAAGCGTCCGGCAGTGCATCCACCTGATTCACACCCAACCTCAGATTCCACAAATTGGGTGTGGAGGCGAGAAAGCCATCCGGGAGTGTATCCACTTGTCTCAGGTCCAACTCCAAGGACTGCAGGTGTGGGGTTTGGGTGAGAAAGCTGTCTGGAACGATCGACACCCCATCGGCATCCAGGTACAGGTGTCGGAGCCGGGACGAACGGGCCAGGAAGTCCGTGGGCAGGTTCGACAAACGGACCACCGGCCACAGGTCGAGATAAGTCAGGTTGGGAGCATTCTCCAGAAAATGTGCAGGGAGAGAACTCAACTCATAGATAAATTTTCCATGTTTTCCGTATATATATTCCAGTTCCAGATGCTGCAATTGAGGAACATAGACCAGAAACGATGGAGGAAGTTCCATCAGGCCCCGCAAGTTCAGCCAGAGATGAGTGAGTTGCTGGGTGTGCGAAAGAAATCGCTCGGGCAGGAACTTCGGACCGGGTGGATCGAGCCCAAAACAACGGTCCGTACCCAGGTAGAGGGACTGCAATTGAGGAGTATGGATCAGAAAGTCGTCGGGCAGGTGGTCCAGATCGCACGGCAATACAATACTCACATCGGTCAATTGAGACTGATGGTCCAGCAATCCGGAGGGCAGCATCGTCAAGCGCGGTCCATTCAGGTACAGGCGCTTCAGGTTTGGTACGGGAGCCAGCAGTTCCGCGGGGATATGGTTCAGTCGCGGCAATTCAAGTGACAATTCAATCAGATGCGGAGTACTTGCCAGCAACCCAGCCGGCAAGTCCAAAGCAGCATTGGTGCCGTGGTCATTGGGACCCTGATGCAACTGCAGGTGGGTTAGATGGGACAAGTCCGCCAGTAAGCGGGGAGGCAAGGAGGTCACCCCTGACACATCCAGAGTCAGACGGGTCAAGGCAGGGAAGCTAGGCAGTACGTCTGTGTCCAGGTTTGCCAACCCGTGAAGATCAATGCTCAGCTGGGTTAAGGCAGGGGCATGCGTTAGCCAGTTGTCGGCCAGACTATCGTCCAGACAAGCCACCTGGGATCCTTCCACCACCAACCTCAGGGAGAAGTCGGTCAGTGTTGCCGGCAACTGTAAGGCCGGTGCTGCACAGGGATTGAACCCGCCCTCAACCGTCAGGTGGGTGAGGTGGAACAGGTGTGCCAGCGAGTCGGCGGCCAAGGGCTCTGCAAGGCCGTCTAGGGTTAGGCGAGTCAGTTGTGGAACATGTTGCAGCAGCGCAAAGACCTTGTCTGTGGGACGGCGGAGCCCCAGATGGAGAGATTCCAGATGTGGTGTGTGGGCAAACGCGTCCTCCGCCCAGTCCAGGAGAAGAGCGTCACTGAACTTACCTAGGGACAGATGACGGAGAGACGCAGTATACGCAAGGAAATCCTGGGGCATGGGAGGCAAGTCACTCCAACTGTCTGGGTGATACGCCGCGATGCTCAGCGCCAACAGTCGGGGCGTGTGCGCCAACAATCCCGCAAGAAAAGGGAAGTCCGAACTGACCTGTACGTGCAACTCGGTCAGATTGGTCAGACCCAGCAAATCATGAGATCGAACAATTCCATATTCGCGGGGTAGGGGTGGATTAGTTTTCCAATATGGAAAAGGAGGCCACAGATATTGGCCCCGATAACGGTATTGCCTCCCCAGAGCTTCCCGGGAGACCAGTTCCGGTACTGCCCGCCAAACCGTCGGTCTTTCATACCAATGCTGGATGGTGATTGGTTCCTGTGACGACCAGGTGCGGATGTGCGCGAGATGCTCCCAGTCAACCTGGTCGCAGGACAACAATCCTTCTCCCAAATCCGCCAAGGCTCCAAGAATGCGCTGCCTGACTCCCCAACTACGCTCGCACACTAGGGGATCCGTTCCCGCCAGGGGCCATGCCAGCGCCGTGTGGTAGCGGAGATAGCCCACGCCCTCCACCCCCGGGTCGTCCACGTAGCGTACACGGCCTTCCGTGTCCACGCTCATCCGGAAGGCATGGGGATCGCTGCGGATAGGGTGCGGGGTGCCGTCGGACTGCACATGCCGGGCTGTGACGTCCCAAGTGACGGTGGTGGCGGGACGGAAGCCTTCCGGAATGGTGAACAGCACTTCCGGATGCTCCCTCGCGAAGTACTGGACCGGGGAACGCGCGGTATTGAACGACACGTACACAGCCCGTTCGTCGCGCTGCAAATGAAACTCTCCCGCATGATTCTCCACCAGATTCTGGTAGGTCCCCGTCGTCTCGGTCTTGGACACCGAATCGTCACTCTGGGCCAGAACCGGGGATAGGAGAAGAGCCTGACAGAGGCAAATCCACAGGGCTAGGCAGGCCGCTGCCCCACACCACGGAGAGCGCAGGCCTGTTGGTCCTGCCACCGGGAGGTGCCGCAGTGCATACAGGACTTTCCGGGTGGGGGACATTGGCGGCAACCTTAGGCAGGTGGGTACAACAATGCCGTGCTGTCGGCCCCGTATCCCGCCGGTCGGTCAGTGGTCCAAGATAGGGCCGAACAGTCACGCATGATGAATCGAGGAAACCGCTTGGCCGCGGTTGTCATCCATAGCGAATGCGCGGGTCAACCCACACGTAGAGAATCTCAACCAGCGAATTGACGATGATGTAGGCCGCCGCCACGAACATGACAATGCCCTGCACCAAGGGAAAGTCCTTGGCAATGATGGCGTTGACCAGCATCAAGCCCAGGCCGGGACGGGAAAACACGGCCTCGATGATCACGGTGCCGGCGAGGATTTGTCCGAACTGCAGCCCCACCACCGTAACGACGGGTAGGAGCGCGTTGCGCAGGGCATGCTGGTACACCACGGACCGCTCCGCCAACCCCTTGGCATAGGCCGTGCGGATGTAGTCCTGGCGTATGACTTCCAGCATGCCCGACCGCACCAGACGAGCAATGGTGCCGCCCGCCCACAGGCCCAGGGCCAGCCCGGGCAGGATCAGTCCCTTGATGCCGGGATCACTGAGAACCGGCAACCACCCCAGGTAAACGGAAAAGAACAGGATCAGGAGCAGGGCCAGCCAGAAGCCCGGTACGGACACCCCCAGCAACGCGATGGTGACCGTGAGGTAGTCGAGCCAGCTGTTGTGATGCAGCGCGGCCGTGATGCCCATGACCGTACCGAACAGGATGGCAAACAGCAACGCGCTGACCGTCAGTTCGATGGTCCGGGGCAGACGTTGCAGGATGAGTTGGGCCACGGGCTTGCGCGACCGCATGGAATCGCCCAGATCGCCCTGCACCAATCCGCTCAGATAGCGGCCGTACTGCACATGCAGCGGATCGTTGAACCCCAGTTGGGTGCGCAGCTTCTCGATGTCCTCCGCGGAGGCCACGCTGTACTCGCCCAGCATCATCATGACCGGATCACCGGGCACGAGCTGGGTCATCAGGAACACCAGGAGCGAAACCCCCAGCAACAGCGGAAACAGGGCAATCACCCGTTGCAGGATGAAAACGTACATCACTGGGCCCCGGAGTGTGTGCAGTCGGCAGTGTCGGTCACAAGCGCCGCTTCCGGCCTCTCCGGCCGATGTCCGTCCAACATGGGGATCACGCGATGGATATCAGTCCGTCCACGGTGGGCTGCCAATCCGACAACCTCGGCGAAAGGCCCCATCGATCCAACTGGTTGTAAAGGTAAATCCAAGGAGCATCCGCGTGCAGCGTGCGGTAGGCGGACCGGTACAGCTGCCGTCGCCGGTCAGGATCCACGGTGGCTTGGGCTGAATCCAGGGTCCGGTCCAGACTTTCGTTGCTGTAACCCAGCCACCAGGGACCTTTTAGGCCTCCGTGGAACTTCTCCCGCAGGGCACGAAACGTACTGATGGGGGAAGAGTCGAAACAGCAGGCGTCGTGAATGGCCTTGGTCTTCACCTGCTGGGCATAGGCCGGCCTATCCGCATGGGTTGCAATCTCCGTCTCGATGCCGATGTGCGTGTACTGCTCCGCCAGGAACGATGCCAGTTCCACAGCCTCGTCCGGCAATTCCAAGGGAACATCCAGAACCAGCGACAGGCCCTGGCCCCATCCTGCCTCCCCCAGCAACTCGCGCGCCCTGCTCGGATCGTGGGGATAGGGTGCAACGGCTGGATCATGGCCCGTGTGCTTGACGGTCAAGGGACCGGCCAGGGGCAGGGCGGACCCCTGTGTGACCTGATCAATCAGAAGCGCCTGGTCAAAGCCGTAGTTGAGTGCCTGCCGCACCCGGGTATCGGTGCAGGCCCCCTGCAGCAGGTTGCACATGAAGACGGTGCAGACATTGCTGGGAGCCGTCCGCAACCGGGTCCGTTCGTCGGCCTCCATGCAGACCCCCATCTCATGGGACACGCCCGTGACAATGTCCGCTTCGCCGAGCTGTAGTTGCCGCAACCTCTGCGCGGGGTCGGATTCAACCTTCCAGGCAAGCCGGTCGAACGCGGGTGGCCGGCTCTGCCAATGATCCCCGTGGGCCACCATCGTGGCTGCCTGTCCCGAAGCCTTGAGCAACCGGTAGGGACCAGTGCCGATGGGCTCCTCTAGGACGGCATCCATGGCGCCCGCCGACAGGACCGGGATGTTTGCGATCAGGTCCAACACATCGGCCATCGGCTCCGCGGTGACCAGGCGCACGGTATGGCGATCGACAATCGCAATGACCGCAGCCCCGAGATAGCCGTAAAAGAGGCCTTCCGTGCCCAGTACCCCACCCACATCCGGGGAACGGGCCCGTTCAAGGCTGGCGACTACATCTTCGACGGTGAGGATTGTGCCGTCATGGAACTTCACTCCGTCGCGCAGCGTGAATTCCCAGGTCCGGGCATCCTCCCCCACCTGCCACGACCGGGCCAGGCATGGCCGGAACCCGTCACGGGTCCGTCGGGCCAGGGGCTCGAACAGGTTGTTCAGGATGTTGAGACTGTCGGCATTGTCGTTGACCACGTGGGGATCCGTGAGCCCCACCTGCGCTTGCAGGATGACAAGGCCGTCGGCCATGGGTCCGTTTCCGTGCCCGGTTGCGGGAGAGCCGATTAAGCGGGAATCGTCAGGCTCTCGATGTCCCGGGGGTAGTAGGTGATCATGTCGATGCCGTCCTCCGTAACCACAACGGTGTCCGAATGGCGGAAACCGGCGAATCCGGGAAGGAACAGGCAGGGTTCGACCGTCAGACAGAAGCCCACCTGGATTTCCGTCTGGTCCCCGAGGTCCAGGAACGGCCCTTCATGGCCCTCGATGCCGATGGCGTGGCCGATATGGGTGCGCGTCAGGCTGTAGAGACCGTTCTCTTCCAGGAATGCATTGACCGCCTTCTCCACGTCGCACATCCTGGCGCCGGGCCGGATGGCGTCGAAGGCCACGTCCTGCGCCTGAACTTCAAGGTCGAAGTACTTCCGATGGTCGTCCGTCAGGGGTTCGATCATCAGCATGCGTTCCAGTTCACTGGTATAGCCGCCCACTTCCGCGCCGGCGTAGGTCAGAATGACGTCCCCCGGCTTCAGGCGACGCCCGCCCGCCCGGCGGTGGTTGAACGCTGTCTTGGGGCCCGAGGTGAAACTGGCGTGGGCGCCTTCGGCCCGGCCGTAGGGTTCCCATGCCTCGGGCAAGGCCTTGATCATGAACGCGGTGCCGGCGCGGCTGGCCCGCTGGGCAACGTCCACTTCCACGGCACCGGGTTCGATGTAGTCCTGCAGGAAGCCGTGGGTCACATTTCCGAACATGGCGCTCAGCCGAATCAGTTCAATCTCCTCGGCCGACTTGACCGCGCGCATATCGTCAATCACGTCCCGCACATTGACCAGGGTGGCCTTGGGCAGGACCTCGGGCAGATCGGGGCCCCGGTAGCCCATGCCGCCGCCCCAGCCCGAGCTGTCAACGCCCAGGCGGCTTTCGGCCAGTCCCTTGTCGCCCAGCAGTTCGGCCAGGTACACCATGGGATGCTTCAGGCCCGGGTATTCCCGATAGACCTTCATCTCCTTGATGTTGGGGTTGCGCACCGGAATGTTCTCTTCCTCCAGATGGGGCACCAACAGGGCCAGTTCCCCCCGCAGGGGCACCACCAGCACCACCGGACGCTCCGTGGCCAGATGGTGGAAGCCGCTGAGATAGAACGTGCGCGTGGCGCCGAACACCACCAGGCCTTCCAGATTCTGCTGTTCCATGTAGGTGCGCATGTGGCCAACGCGCCGATCCAGTTCCTGATCGCTGATTTGATATTTCATGCTGAAGCTCCGGGCGCGAGGCCGCGCAGACTGTGGAGGAGGACACGGAGCGGGGAGGCCCCCGCTCCGTGTCGGAGACGGTTACAACTACTCGGTCAGGGAAACGTCGAAGATTTCCGGATGGGCATACGGGTCAAACCGGAAGCCCTCCACCTTGGAACTGACGCCGAAGATCGAAACGTTGGCATAGATGCCGGCGCCCAGGGCGTTCTCATTGATGATGCGCTGGACTTCCGCGTAGATTTCGGCCCGTTCCGCCTCATCCCCGGTTTCCAGGCCGCGGCGCAACAGGGCATCCAACTCGTCGTTGGCCCAGTGGGACCAGTTGCGGGTGCCCAGGGTGCTGGAGTGGTACATGCGGTCCAGGAACAGGCCCGGATCGGGACTGTAGGTACCAATCAAGGCCGTGTTGAAGGTGCTCTCCATGGAAGCCATGCCGTCCATCATGGCCGTACCCGTCATGACGTTGACCAGGAACTCGATGCCCACGCGCTTGAGCTGCGCCTGGATCACCTCGGCGGGCAGTTCGGCGACATAGCCGGGGAACGTGGCGTGGAAGAGGGACAGGACCTCACCGTCCTTGGTGCGGTAGCCGTCGTCGTTGATTTCGGTGTACCCCATTTCCTCCAGCAGCTCAATAGCCCGGTCCGGGTCGTAGGGGAACATGTTCTCAACGCTGGCATCGTAGAACTTCACGCCCCGCGTGAGCAGTTGATACGCCACCGGATACACGCCCTTGAACACGATCTGGTCGATTTCCTCCCGATCGATGGCGTGCATGAAGGCCTGCCGCATGCGAATGTCATCCGTGGGCGGATAAGTGGTGTTGAAGTGAATACCCCGGGCCAGACCCACCTTGGGGGCGCCCAACACCGAAGTGTCCGGGTTCCCCTGCACGCGGTCCACGGCAGCAGGCGGCACTTCGTCGATGATCAGGATTTCGCCGGTCTCCAGGGCGGAGAGGCGCGCTTCCTCTTCCAGGATGAAGCGGAACACCACCGATTCCAGGTGGGCCGGTCCTTCATGGAAGATCGAGGGGCCCCAGTTGTAGTCGTCGTTCCGTTCCAGCACAACCTCGTTGCCCGGAATCTCGCTGACGAACTTGAACGGCCCCGAACCAATCAGCGCATCGCTGAAGTTGTCGCCGTGTTCCTCCACCGCCTGCTGGGAAACGATGCCCATGAAGGGCGACGACAGCGCAAACGGGAAGAGCGCGTAGGGGGTTTCGAAGGTCACCTTCAGGGTTGTGTCGTCAACGACCTCGGAGCCCGTGTAGGAACCCAGCAGGGGACCGGCCTGCTTCGACTCGGTTGCCGGATCCTTCATGCGGTCGAAATTGAACTTGACCACGCCGGCCGTGAGCGCACTGCCGTCATGGAACGTCACGTCGTCGCGCAACGTCAGGGTCCACTCGGTTGCATCGTCGGACGCTTCCCAGGCCGTGGCCAGCCCGGCCACGTAATTGGCATCGTCGTCCAGGTAAATCAGGCGGTCGAAGATGTTCCGGAACACATAGGCGGACTGGGTGAAGGCGCTGGCGTGCGGATCGAACGTGTCGTAGTCCACGTTGCGAATGCCAATGGTCAAGGAGCCGGAGCCCATGGAATCCATGGCGGCGTCTTCTTCCATCGCAGGGGCATCGCCCGTGGGTGCGACACAGCCTGCCACCAGTACCACGGCGGCAATCAACCAGATCCAAGGCGTACGCAATCTGTTTTTCAACATGGTATGTATTTCTCCCGAATTTTCGGCAAGAGAAGCCGCGCGGCAGCAACCCCGCCGACGGTTACCGTTGTCCGTCCATCGGACAGAGGAACTGCTGCGGCTCAATCCACAATCTTACAGCAACGCAAAATCCGTGCCAACGGGCCAATTCACCCAATGTGCGGGGGCAAAGTGACCAAGCTTGATGCAGGGGCGTCGGCAGCCATGAAACACCGGTCCCCGGGTATGTCGCTCGTATCCCCGGTTCCTAACGCACCTGCATACGCGGGTCCAAGGCATCCCGCAAGCCGTCGCCCAGGATGTTGATCGCGATCACCACCAGCGCAATGGCCAACCCCGGGAACGTGGACAGCCACATGGCTTCCCGCAGGTTGTAGCGTCCCCGGCTGACCATGGCGCCCCATTCCGGGGTGGGCGGCTGGGCTCCCAGCCCGATGAAGCTCAGGGAGGCGGCGCCGAAAATGGCGCTGGCGACCTGTAGCGTGGACAGGACAATCACCGGCGCCAGGATGTTGGGCAGGATGTGGCGCAACACGATGCGCCCGTTGGAACTGCCGATCAGGCGCGCGGCATCGACAAAGTCCAGTTGGTTCTGGGCAAGCGCGCTGCCGTGGACAATGCGGGTGAAGGCCGGTATGGCACTGATGCCCACGGCGATCATCACGTTCTCCAGACTGGCTCCCAGGATGGCCACGATGACGATCGCCAACAGGACGCCCGGAAACGCCAGCAGCAGATCCATGGCGCGCAGGATGACAAAGCTGACCACGCCGCCATAGAAGCCGCTGAGCAGCCCCAGAATCAGGCCGGCGATGGTGGCGATGCCTGACGAGATCAGGCCCACGCGCAACGAAATCCGCGCACCCCAGACCACGCGGCTCAGAACATCGCGCCCCGTGTCGTCCGTGCCGAACCAGTGTTCGGATCCGGGCGGCTGCAGGACCTTGTCGGCATCGATGGCCAGCGGATCGTAGGGGGCGACGACGGGTGCCAGCACCGCACAGACCACCAGGATCGCCAGGAAGACCGAACTCGCGGCCGCCGCCCGGTTGCGCAGCAGGGTCCCCAGCACTTGACGAAACGAACCGCGCTCCGCGTTCATGGCGACGTTGTCCCGGTGGATTCCGGATGCCGGCGTGGGGCCGGGCCGGTGTCCGTGGAAGGGCTCGCCGGCCCGGGAGTGGCCTGCCCCCGCATCAGAACATAGAGGGTGCCGTCCTCGGCGACCTCGGTGGGAAACGTGGCGAGACGACGCCGATCCGTCAGGCACCGGCCCGAGTCGAGCGCGAATTCCCAGCCGTGCCAGGGACAGACCAGGATCTCGTTTTCCCGCCCCCACCGAAACGTGCCGGGCACCGAGGGCAGCGTGGTGCCCCGGACCGTGCCCCGGCAAATGGGGGCTCCTTCGTGGGGGCAGTGATTCAGGACTGCCCGGAACTGCCCGTCAACCCGGAAAAGGCCCAGCGAACGGCCGGCAACCTCCACCTGCAGACAGGTGCCGTCGCGCACGTCGTCGGCATGTCCGACCCGGTGGCGCCGGAGGGCAGAGGCGGAGGCCATGGCAGTCAACGTCCCGGTAGGTTCAGGGGTTGCAAGGTACCGGAAGGGATCAGACCCACTCCGTGAAGAACCGCTTCCAGTTTTCGAAGATGATCATGTCCTGCATTTCCTTGGGCACACGGGGCAGGCGGGTACCTTCCACCAGATCGTTGATGCGTCTCAGGCCCTCTATTGTGCCTGCCACCGTGTCGAAGGGAAAGTCCGTACCGAACAGGATTTTGTGCCCCACGCCATATTCCATCGCCGTGACCAGGGATTGCCAGTACCGCCAGGCGCGGAAGTGGATGGCGGAAATGTCGGCAAAGAGATTGGGGGCCTTGCGAATGAGCACAATCGTGTCGGCTTCCCAGGGATGGCCCAGGTGGGCCAAGATCATTCTCAAATCCGGAAACGCCAAGGCGATGTCTTCCAGCTGCAAGGGCAAGCTCCAGCGAATCCGCGCCTTCCGGGGAAAGGTCGTGCCCTGGTGCCACAGGATCGGCAGGCCCAGGTCCTGACACTTCCGGTAAAGGGGGTAGTGGCTCGTGTCCATGGGATCGAAGCACTGGTAGGCCGGCGCCAGCTTCAGCCCCTTCAGGCCCAGGGTCTGCACGCAGTATTCCAGTTGCTCGACGGCATCGGATCGGTTGGGATCGATGGAAGCCCAGCCCTCCAGTTTGTCCGGATGCTGCCGCACGTAGCCGGCAACGACTTCGTTGGGGATGTCGAATCCGGTCGCGGGAGCCTGCAGGCCGAACACCACCACCCTGTCCGCCCCCGCCGACGCGGCCCAATGGCGTTCCGGCCGCGCATCAAACAGATCCTGCGGAGGCATGGTGCGGTCGAAGGTCTCGGCGGCCAGCCCCATGTTGGCCTGCCACGCCTGGGCGGCATCCTGCATCACTTCCGGTGATATATGGTCCGGGTGCCACATCACATGGGAATGGCAGTCGACGATCATGTTGCAGGTCTCCCCTGAAGACAAGGCAAAGGCTGGACAAAACGGGTGGCAGCTATCGTAACCGTTCGCAGTCACGCCTTGACCATGGGAAGAGGGCCCGGCCGCCCAGGTCCCGGTGTCGGAGCAACAATCGGAGGCTGGGCTGCACCGGAAAGTGTCCAGTGCGGCGCACCATCATGGGACCGCGCAACGGCACCAGAGCCGAGTCCGACGCTTAGGGTGTCCGGCAGCAGCATTCGCCATGCCGTGGGTATTTTCAGAATGCCATGGATGACTTGGAAGCGGCCATCGGGAGGCCCATGGCGGTGCCAGTCACTCTCGATGCGGTCCAAGTCCGCCGGCGACAGCACATCCCCAAAAACAAGCGCATGGCCCCTACGGCTTCAGCCAACCGTTCCTGCGCCTGGTCGGTCACAGGGTCGCGCCAGTGGCCCCGCTCTGCATCCCACCATTGGAGGCGTGCATCTTCCGGAACTTTTGACGGGGCGCGTGGTCCCTGCAGGCGGACATGCATGCCGAGCGCCCTGCTGCAGTAGGCCGGTGCCGCTGCTTCGGACAGCAGTGGGTCGCCAGGCGCCAATGCATACCGCCCGTCCGGTTGCAGGCAATACACGGACATCCGCGGCACCCCACATCGTTGGGATCGAGTAGTCCGCCCTGGACATCACACACCACATATTCCGTAATGCCGAGGAGCTCGTACAGTTTCCGTTTGCGGTACTCAGGTGTTTCAAAAGGGATGGTTGCCTGGGCATCACCGACCGGGATGTTGAGGCAGGGGGTTGGTCCGTCGCTGCAGCCGGGTAAAATGGAGAAGTCGTGCGGAGTGGCCGACAACGGGAGACGAAGATGGCTGCGGTTGAAGTGCGGGCACCGGAACGGGTATGGGTTCAGACGGATGCCAACGAACGCGCACGGGAACGGTACGTCGATGCGACCATGACCCGCGCGGCGCGGGAGGCGCGGGTTGCCTGGCGGCTGGACCACTTGGCGGCGTGGCAGCACGACCTGGAAAGCCTGGCCCACTTCGACCCGGACTATCCGTACGACATCGCCCACGAGTACGACCACGACTGGACAACCGACCCCGACTATGGCGCCGAAGGGGTGCATTTCAGCGAATTCGAAGAGGACGGCGTGCTGATCGACGGCGACTCCAGACCCAGCAGGCTCCAGGAGCGCATGCTCGATACGGCACTCGAGCGGATCGGCGACCGTGCTTTGACCGAGGCGTACTATGTCTTCGTGCCACAACGGGTTGCCCATCTGGCGTTGGCCACCCGTCAGGGCAGCCCGGTGGACCGGGTGAAGCCGGATCTGCTGGTGATGCCGACCGAAGCGGATCTGCAGGCGGCGCACGACCGGGACCCGAACCGGACCGCGCAGTTCGACGATCCCGTCCCGGAGCTGGTGCTCGAGGTCCTGTCGAAGACCACGGTGGCGCGGGACCTCGACGACAAGCGGCAGCTGTACGAGGCCCTGGGGGTGGACGAGTATCTGGTCTACGACCTGGGCGGCAAGCGCTGGGCGGATGCGCCGCGCGAGCTGCTGATGTGGCGGCTGGAGGGCGGGGTGTACCACAGGATGGAACCCGACTCCGATCGGTCCCAACCGGGCGCGGACGCGTATCGGAGCGAAGTGTTCGGCACCCACATCCGCTTCCTGCCGGACCCGCGGGAGGATGCCGAGGCGTTTCGCCGGTTGCCGGCGGAACGCCGGCCGCAGCCGCGCTTCCAGTGGTGGGATGCTACGGAATCCCGCTGGCGCGACCGGGAGAGCGACGCGGAGTTCGAACGGAGAGTCGAACGGGAGCGGCACGACCGGGAACTGCGGGAAACCCGAACCCGGAGTTTGGCGGAAGGCGAAGCCATCGGCCGGGCAGAGATGGCCATTGGCGTGCTGCACACACTCCCGGGGTTGGTGCTGGTCCCGGTGCATCTGGAACAGATTGAGGAAGCTTGGCGGGAGCATGGCCCACCACCGGATGTGATGGACCGCATCCTGGCAGTGCAGCAAACACCCTCCGAATGGCGTTCCCTGCTGCTGCCGGACGAACCGGACAACGGCAACACAGGCGACTCCGACCACACGTCCACCACAGGGTCCCAATAGGCCCACCCGCCCGTTTTTCAGGGGTGTAGAGGTTGCGAGGGGGACCGTTTACAGGTCTCTCAGGGATAATCCAAGGTGCCGATTCTGCCGGGATCACGGATTTCGGCCTATTCAGAAACGCGAGCCCGGCCAGCATCCCGCCTGCGCTACCCATCCGCCCACCAAGGCACAAGCAGGAACAATGCAATGCCAAGCTCGCTGTGGACGCAACATGACCGCGTCAGTCGGATCCTGTCAGCGTGGCACACCTGCTGGATGGCCGCCGCCATGGCCTGATGCACGCGAACGAGGCTTTGTTGTGCAAGGAGATCCCGGTGACCACTCCGAACCAAAATCAACGAAACTGAAACGATTCCTCCCCTTGAATCAGGATCGCCTGATTGCCCATGGCAGTTGTGCCGGCTTCTGTCGTTGCCAGAGGGATTCACAATAGTGCAGTAGCCTCATACTCGCACTTGTTGCCCAAGGCAGATTCCGAGTCCAAGGTCACACTTCGGTTCCCCGTCCGATGCAAGACAACCTCCTGCTCCAGACCGACAGCTACAAACAGACGCACTGGCGCATGTATCCGCCCGGCACGTCCGAGATCGAGTCCTACATGGAGGCGCGCCGGGGCGGGGAACACCACTACGTCGTATTCTTCGGTCTCCAGTACCTGCTCAAGCGCTACCTGGCCGGCGTCCGGGTTACGGCGGAGCAAATTCAACAGGCTGAAGAATTCTGCCAAGCCCATTTCGGACAGGATGTGTGGCCGCGTGACGGTTGGCAGCACATCCTGGACCGCCACGGCGGCCGCCTGCCCGTGGAAATCCGCGCCGTGCGCGAAGGCCGGCGCGTACCTACGGGCCAGGTCCTGTTGACCATCCGCAATACGGATCCCGCCTGCTACTGGCTAACCAACCATCTGGAAACCATGCTGGTGCAGATCTGGTACCCGATGACGATCGCCTCGCTGGATCGCATCCAGTACGACATCCTGCATAAAGCCGCCGAGCAGTCCGGCGATCCGGCCGGCGTGCCCTTCCAATTACATGATTTCGGGTATCGCGGCTCCACTTCCGAGGAATCCGCCGCGCTGGGCGCCGCCGCCCACCTGCTGCATTTCCGGGGCACCGACACCTTGGCGGGATGTCGCCTGCTGCAGGAGTATTACGGTGCCGACATGCCCGGGTTTTCCGTTCCCGCCGCTGAACATTCCACCATCACGGCCTGGGGTCCGGAGGGCGAAGCGGACGCCTTTGCCCACATTCTGGAAGCCTATCCTGCCGGCATTGTGAGTGTCGTCAGCGATTCCTGGGACATCCTGCATGCCTGTCGGGAACTGTGGGGTTCTGCGTTGCGGGAGCGGGTCCGGGAACGGGCCGGCACCGTGGTCGTACGCCCAGACAGCGGCGATCCTGTCCCAACGGTTCTGGAGTGTCTGAGTTTGCTGGGCGAGGCCTTCGGTGCCCCTCGCAACACCAAGGGCTATCGACTGCTGCCGGACCACATCCGCCTGATTCAGGGAGACGGGATCACGCGTGAGAGTCTGCCTCTCATCGTGAAGGCGTTGCTGGAGGCTGGCTGGAGTACCGACAACGTGGTGTTTGGATCCGGCGGTGGCCTGTTGCAGGAATGTACCCGCGACACCCTCCGCATTGCCATGAAATGCTGTCATGCCGTCGTGAACGGAGAAGGACGGGACGTATACAAGCAACCGGTCACGGATCCCCAAAAGCACAGCCAAAGCGGCCGCCTAGCCCTCGTGCAGGATGCCTCCACCGGCGCTTTGCACACGGTGCGCGCCGATTCACTTCGGGATTCGGATCAAGACCTGCTGGAACCCGTATTTCGGGACGGTGAGATCCTGCGCGACATGAGGTGGGACGAGGTGCTGGCCCAGGCGGCAATGTCCTGAGGCCATGGGCAGTGGGCCGCGCCGTGCCAGCGGATCAATCCCCAATCCTTGGTCCGCGTCTGGCTGGCAGCCGAGATTCACACAGAGGGCAAGACCTGCGGCCATCGGCGTCGGTCGGTGATTTGGAGGTAAATCCACGTTCCATAATCCCCGATGGCGTTCTCTGCAGCGAGGGTAGCGCAGGTACGCGCAGCATTCGATGCAATCCTCCCGCATCGTGCCCGTGGGCAAGTTGGTCGATGGGGGCGATTGCGATTGTCACGATTGACCCTTCTCCTCTGAGATCTGGATCAAGTTGCCGCACGAATCGTCGAATATTGCGGTAATTACAGTCCCGAGGTCTGTTGGCGGTTGCACGAATCGCACACCCCGTGCCACGAGCCGCTCGTGCTCAACGCCAACATCGTCTACCGCGAAGGAGGCACTGGGGATCCCATCCGCCACCAGCGCCTTTCTGAACGGACCGACTGCGGGGTGGTCATTAGGCTCCAGCAGCAACTCCGTTCCCTCAGGAGCTTCCTCGGATACAACGGTGAGCCAGGCGTATTCTCCCAGCGGAATGTTGTGCTTCACACGGAAACCCAGAGTTTCCGTATAGAAACGAAGCGCCTTCTGTTGGTCGTCTACGAATACGCTAGCGAGGCTAATCCTCATTTCTGGATGCTCCTGTTGGGTTGGAAATGCTGTTGTCTGTCGAAATTGGCCACCGCTCCCCGATAGCTTTCAGCGGAGTGCCCACGAACCAGTGAAGCTTCGACCTCCCCTCCCGCTTCGTGCGAATCAGCCCGGCGGCTTCCAAAATGTCCAAGTGTTGCGAGATCGCCTGCCGCGAGGAGTTGATGCCGTGCTTCATCGTCAGGCGCGAGCACAGTTCGAAGAGTGATTGACCTGCCCGATCGACAAGCTCATCCAAAATGGCTCGCCTGGTTCGGTCAGCGATCGCGTGGTAAATGTCCAGATCTTGTTTCAAGGCAAGTGTTCGCTTGCATGTCGCGGTTACATGATATGCAAGCATGGGCTTGCATGTCAACAGTGAGCTGCGCACAACGCAGCACGGCTTGCATCGGCGGATCGGAACCCGGCACGAATTTCGACAACGACTCGACCAGTCACAGTTGAGGCCCTGGTCTTGGTCTCTTCTGGCGGGAGGATGCAGGTGCCGTTGCCGGAGGCCGATCCGACCCCGGGACGGCGCTGGGAGCCATGGAAATCGCGTCGGCTCACGAGGTTGACATGGGCGGGCCTCTCCGTGAATCCATTTGGAGACTCCACCGACCCAAGACTCCCGATGCCGGAGGCCGTACTTGGTGGGGCATCACTTTGGACAAGCACCGCACGCAATTGGGCGTGGTTCGCATATCGCCGGCCGAGTCCACCGACTGGAATCCATGTCCGCGTGCTTGCCTTGGCCCGTCCCGGCTGTATACACCTACAATGGAGTCGCACTGCCGATCCCGGCCTTGGGACCGACAGGCTGGAAAGAAGGAAAACACTTATGGCCCTGCGCGCCATCGACACGGATATCCATGCCGTGGTACCTGCGTCCAGCATCGAGCAGCGACTACCACAGCCCTGGAAACTTCGTTTCTCCACAGGCGATCGCGGCCCCGGCTCCCTGGGTTATTGGAACCCCAACGGTGTGATGCGACGCGACGCGGTGGCACCGGATGGCCGCCGGGTGGAAGGTGATCCCCACTTGCTGGCCCGGTACTTCTTCGATGTCCACGACCTGGAATACGGCATCCTCAACTTTACGGGCCCGGCCCTGAATCTGGGCCTGTCCCCGGACCCCCTGTACGCGGCGGCCGTGGCCACGGCCGCCAACGATGCCGCCGTGGAAGAGTGGCTGCCCGTGGACGATCGCTTCTACGGCTCGATCACCGTCACGCCCAACAATCCCGAAGCGGCGGCCGCGGAGATCCGCCGTCTGGGCCATGAGGAGCGCATGCCCCAGGTCCTAATGGTGTCCGGTGCCCGCATGCCCATGGGGCAGGCTTGGTTCCATCCCATCTACGAAGCCTGTGCGGAGGTGGGCAAACCCATCGCCATTCACCCGGGCTCCGAGGGCGTGGGGATTTCAGGACCTCCGACCGCTGTGGGCTACCCCACCAACTATCTGGAATGGCACACGGATCTGGTGGGCAGCTACATCGGGCATCTGGTCAGCATGGTGACGGAAGGGGTGTTCGTCAAGTACCCGGGCCTGAAGTTTGTCCTGATTGAAGGCGGGGTGTCCTGGCTGCCGCCCATTCTCTGGCGCTTGGACAAGAACTGGAAGGCCCTGCGCCAGACCGCCCCCTGGCTGGAACGCCCGCCCAGTGAATACGTCTTTGAGCACGTCCTGCTGACAACCCAGCCCATCGAGGAGCCGGAACCCATCGACTTCCTCCATCAAATGCTGGCCATGTTCCCGGCCGAACACATGCTCATGTTCGCCACCGACTTCCCCCACTGGGACAACGACATGCCCGATTTCGCAGCCCGTCTGATTCCCGAACACCTGCGTCGCAACGTGATGAGCGAAACGGCACGGCGGCTGTACCGCCTGCCGGCACCGGCCACCTTGCCGGACCCCTCCGGGCCTGTGCTGCTGCAGGCTTAGGAACAGCAAAAGATTTAACGGAGTAAATGTCGAAGGCTTGAGACCAAAAGACATACACAACCACGCCATCTACCTGGAGGCCACCGGCAGGTAAGGGTTTTGCAGTGGAACCGCGGCAGTCTGCCGGTGGAACGCCCCTATGGCCTGTCGGATAGTGGTGACAAAGAATCAGATTTCCCCGGTGCCCTGCCAGACATCAGCAGTTCGCGACAGCAGACCGGCGCGGCTGGCGTGTGCGGGCGGGGACCCGCCTTCAGCTTTGCGCAGGTCTACCCGTCCAGTTTCAGTCAAACGCGGAAGGGATTGGTCCAGGCGCGCCGCCCTTGATGATCGACGGCCGTGAGCCGGGCGTAGGGTCCTTTGATCGCCTTCAGATCCAACTCCGCCGAGGTGAAATCGGCATCCTGGACAATTCTGGAGCTGGCGGCCCCGCGGCCGGTCAAGTACATGGCGCGGACTGGCGTTGTCCGCACGGCCAGCATGTCGCTGCCCGGCTTGGAGGTGACGGCCAGGAATTCCGGTCCTTGGCTGGAGTAGAAATGACCGGCATGCAACGCCGCGAGCAGGTCCGCTGGTTCCAGTGTGGGGCTGCACACCATCACCCAATTGCGGCAAGAGTCGGGATGGCCCGGGATGAAGTGGGCATCGTCAGTGGCGATGATCTGATAGTAACGTTCCTGGCTGAGGAGGCGGTCGATATAGCCGGTGCTGTCCCCCTTGCCGGTTTCGACCGCGCACCCGGTGTTGAAGATCTCTATGGCTTGGGCGGATGGCAAAGAGAGGATGTCCTGATCGGTCAGGTCGTACCAGGCCGGATGGGCGGCCGCCACGTAAGCTCCGGCCGCGGCGGCCCGTTCCGCCAGTTGCGGACCGGTTTCATCGGCTCCCGTGGGCGCGAAGTCGGGTGGGAGCCCGACCGCCAGAATATGCCAATCGTCTCCCAAACTAGTTGCCGGCGCGTGCAGCTCGGCTCCGAGGATGGTGGTGAAGTCGTCGGTGTGGTACGGGATCGTGTCCGTTATGGGGAATTGATACCGCTCCCGAAAATGATCTGTGAGGCTGATGAAGTCATAGCCCTGTGCCCGGTAGTGGGCACATACCTCCGCAGGACTCGTGCGGCCGTCGGATCTTGTGGAATGGGTATGTAAATTGCCTCGATACCAGTTGCCGGACAAGCCGAAGGGAAGATCTTGCAAGAGAAAGCTCCCGGTTTCCGTTCGCGGTGGGGTTGACAGCGCCGATTCTATCCCAGGGCAAATCACAAGGGTTGTTTGCCATTGAAAAATCCCAAACACAGCCTCGACTCCAGCATCGCCAACAGCCTGAGGGTGCTGACTGTCGAAGATGAAACTTGCAGGATCCGGCTCTCTGCGGGTTCGGTGCGCGTTGACTGCTCCATGTCCTTCGCAGCGGTCGGCTTCCGGACCCAAGATCCTGTGCTTTCCGGTCAGGAGGCGGAATCCTCAGGACCGCGCCGATCCCCCACCAGCCAGAACAGAGCCGCCGCAGACAGTGCCAGCAGGGACCAGAACTGAAACGGGCGGCCTGGACCCAGCGCGGCCAGTGCGTTGCCGGCAGCCGGCGCCACTGCCCCACCCAACTGCATGCCTACCATGGACAGTCCCATGGCGCTACCGGCATAAGCCGGACCCACGCCCTCGCTCTCCATCAGACGGGTGATCATGATGCTCATGAAGGCATCGCGCATGAGACCGGCCACCACCATCACGGCAAACACGGACTGATTGGCCACCAGCGGTATGGCAAACGTGGCCAGGGACATTGAAATGGAGCCGGCCAGCATGAAGAACCGTCGATGGCCGCTGCGATCGGACCACACCGAGAAGGGGAGGGTGGCCACCAAACTGGCCACATGGAACAGTGAGACGGCCAAATCGGCCCGCGGACCCGCCCATCCCACATTGCGCAGGAACAACGGCACATAGCCCAGCATGCTGTTGACACATGCGCCGTAGCCGAAGTTGGCCAAGGTCATTAGGCGTATGTCCCGCAGCTTGGCGACGTGCTGCAACCCTGCCGTGAAATTATGGCCGGCGGCATGCTCCGCCACCCGGTCCACACCGGTGCGCTTGGGAATGAAAAGCCAGACACACCCGAACAAAATGCCCAGGCTGCCGAACAACGCCAGGACCATGCGCCACCCCCCCAGCCAGGGGGAGAGGTAGGTTGCTGCCGTGATGGCGCCCAGCATGAATCCGGACGCCATGCCGACGGACACGCCGGCGTTGGAGATGCTCAGTTGCCGTCGGGGAAAGATCTGGGCTCCGGCCTTGTGCAGGTTCAGGGGAATCAGGTTGATGAACGGCCCCGTCAAAAAGGAACAGGCCAGCAGCCAGCCGAACTCCGGGACCAGGCCGCGCGCCATGCCGAACAGCCCGGTGCCTACGCAGGCCACCACCAACGAGGTACGCGCGCCGTAGCGGTCGCTCAGTGTGCCGCCCAGTACCGAGGACACCACCCCGGTCAGGACATCGGCACCCCAAATCAGGCCGGTCTGGAGGAGACTGAGCTCCAGCTGTTCCCTGATCTCCGGCAACATGACCGCCAGGGCCATGCGCGGGGCCGCCGTGGCCAGGCCGGCGGTTCCGATCATCAGGGCCCAGAGGGCCCACTTGCCGGTGTTGGACACACCGAGTTGATGCGGCGAAGCGGAAATGTCAGTCGATCAGAATGGTCGGACCCAGCGGCCAGGCGCCTGCCCGTGCGCCGTAGACCGAGAATCCGCGGGGGGAGCCGGTACCGGCCGTGTCGAGCCGAAGGTCCAAGTCGCTTGTGCCGGGCTCAAAGTTGAGAGCCGCCAGACGCTCGCCGCGAACGGACACTCGCTGCAGGTAGCCATGGGAGCCGGGTTCCACCCCTCGGTGGTGGCTCAACACGCCGCGTGCATCGGCCGGATCGTCGGGCAGTTCCCAGGTATCGACCTTCACATCCTGCAGGTACACGTCCACCGTTGTGGGAAACTGCCGGTCCTGCATGGTCTGCGGCGTGTGCGACCGCCAGTTGCGCGGCGGCCAGGTAAGCTTCTCCATGCCGGAGGCGCGGGAACTCACCTCGCACAGGAACTCCAGGCCGTTGATGGCACCCAGCGTGGACGGGAGCCGGATCCGATAGGAGACCGAACCGGGGCCGTTGCCGGCCAACTGGCCTCCGGCATCCCCCCGGCTGGTGACGGGCCAGCTGGCCTGCACATAGTCCAGCGGATCCCAGGTCACGCGCGTGCGTTCGTCCAGGGTCCTTGGCTCCTCGCCGCCATCCTCGGCCCACACCTCAACATTGACATAGTTCCGGTGCAGAACGGATCCTTCCGGGTCGCACAGTCGCAGGGCCACGGTCAATAGGCCGGTGGTATCCGGCACGGAGAATGAGACCGGTTCCGGACTGGACACCACGCCGAAACGGCGCGGTTCCACCGGCATGGTGCCGGAAGCCCAGGTGCGCGTGTAGCCCAGGCTGTCGGTGAAGACGGCTTCCCACTCCAACGCGGCCTGCGCCAGCTCGGGTCCCCAGTTCGAGACAAACCCCCAGGCCGCGAAGTTGCCGCGCGGCCTGACCGTCTGACAGGGCGGACAATCCAAGCCGGCAAACAACGGTGCGTTCAGATCCGCGACCGACATGTCGGGCACGAGGGCGTCGTAGCCGAAGACCTTGCCGCTCCGATCGTACTTGGCAAAGCCATTGTGCTCCCATTCGATGTCGGTCAGCTCGGTATAGACGTAGCCGCAGATCTTGTCGTGCCGGCGCAGGTCGGTGGTCAGGTACTTGAAGCACCAGGAGATGTCCATGTCGCCCATGGCGGCGGAGATGCCGCCATACTCGCTGTTCATCAGCGGCTGGGTGTCCTGCACGTTGCCTTCGCCGATGTAGTTGAAGTCGGAGCCCGGGTGCGTGCGGTCAACCACGTTTTGCACATGGGCGCGGGCCGCGGCCCAGTCGTTGATGTAGAAGTGCCAGGAATTGACGTCGGTCTCGACATGGTCGTAGTTGCAGGGCGAGTTGTCCTCCACCAGCCGGGTCGGGTCCAGGGTGCGCGCCTCGTTCACAATGCTGCGCACCCACTCCTGCCCGTCCCTGGTGTCCAGTTTGGACAGGCCCCACGTCTCGTTGAAGATGACCCAGAGCATGATGGAGGGGTGGTTGAAGTCCCGCTCGATCATGCCTGCCACGGTTTCCTCGCAGATCCGCCGCATGGCGGGGGAATCCAAATCCGGACTGGGCATGTCGTAGTGGATGATGACACCCAGTCGGTCGGCCCAGTAGTAGTACCGCGGATCATTGATCTTGATGTGGCAGCGCAGCATGTTCAGGCCCATGGCGCGCGCCAGTTCCATGTCGCCGCGTATGACATCGTCGGACGGATAGGTGTAGAGGCCATCGGGATGGAACGCCTGATCCAGGGCCCCCGCCAAGTAGATCGGCTCACCGTTGAGATGGATGTACTCGTACTCGTTGTCCCCGTGCTTCCCGCAACCGATCTCGCGCATGCCGAAATAGGTGTGGACCACGTCGGCGGCACCGTCCGCGGATGTCAGGGCCACATCAACGTCATGGAGGAAGGGATCGTCCGGCGACCACAGCCGGGCCCCGGGAATTTTGAGCACCAGATCGTGGCTGGAGACATGGCCCTCACCAATCACCGGCAGCGACAGCGACTCGAACAGTCCCTGCGGCGAGGACAGCGCCAACTCAAGCTCGGTCCCCTCGGGTGCTGCAACCCGAACCTCGGCCCGCGCCTGCCCGTTGCGAATGTCCGGGCTGAACCGCACCGACTGCACATGGGCCGCCGGCCGCCCTTCGAGCCAGACGGTTTGCCAGATGCCGCTGCTGTGCGTGTACCACCGCGGTACCTGTTTGCCCACCAGCGTGGCCGCATCCGCGATGTCGTAGGCCCGGACCGTCACGCGCACCGTCTCGCCCGGCGCGGCCAGCCCCGCTAGGTTGGCCTCGAAGGGCAGGACACCATTGTTGTTCTCCGCCACCAGGCGGCCGTTGACCCAGACCCGCGCGCTCCAGTCCACGGCCCCGAAGCGGAGCACGGGCTCGAGACCGGTCCACTCGGCCGGAATGGTGACCTCCCGCTCGTACCAGCCGGCACCCTTGTAGTCCGTGCGACCCTGGCCCGACAGGCGGCTTTCCCACGGGAAGGGAACCGTGATCGTGGCTCCGGATCGCGACACGGTGCCCGTTTGGTGCCAGCGCAGCTGTTCCCCATGGGCCATCGCGTCAAAGCTGAAGTGCCAAGTGCCATTGAGGTTCAGCCAGGCTGCACGCCGGAAGTCGGGACGGGGATGTTCGGGTCTGGGTATGGTCATGGGGGAAGGGAACAAGGGCGGTCCCAAGGACCGCCGGCGGGTGGAAGAAAGCCGGATGGTTCCGGTGGCTTAGGATGTGGCCAAAGCGGAAGGAACAGGATGAGCCATATGCGGATCAGGACGGTCAAAGCCATCTATCCACGCTGGAACAGGCCGCTGTCGGATGCCTGGCAGTCGCACTTCTGGCAAATCGTGGTGATGATCACCACGGAATGCGGACACACCGGGTACGGCTACGGCGGAGGGGGCGAGCCTGCCGTGCAAGTCGTCAACAGCCATCTGAGCCGCTTCCTGAAGGGGCGCACACTTGAAGGGGTGGACGACATCCGAGCAGCGTGGCAGGCATTGTATCGCGCCTCGTTGCCGTACGGTCGCGGAGGCATTGCCATGATGGCCCTGAGCGGCGTTGACCTGGCACTGTGGGATCTGTTGGGCCGGGCCCGGAATCAACCCGTGTGCGAACTCCTGGGCGGCGGGAGGGTGTCCGGCGTGCGTGCCTACGCCTCCGGTCTGGCATTCGAAACCTACCGCGACATGGGATTTGAGGCGGTAAAGGTTTTTCACCACTGGCGGGAACCGGCCGATTACGAACGGACCGAGGCACTGATTGCCAGGGCCAGGGAGGTGATGGGAACCGAGGCCCTGGTCATGCTGGACTGCTACATGAGCTGGAACACGGAGATCGCCGTGGAGATGCGGAAGCGCCTGGCTCCCTACAACGTGTACTGGTTCGAGGATATTCTCACGCCCGACCACAAGCGCGAGCTGGCGGAACTCAAGCCGCAACTGGCTCCGGTGCTTTCCGCCGGCGGCGAGCATGAATTCACGCTGGAAGGGTACAAAGCCTTGGCCACGGCCAACTCACTGGACATCTGGCAGCCCGACGTGACATGGTGCGGTGGTCTGACCGGAGCTTTGGCCATCCTGGAACTGGCGGATAGGGAAGGCATCCCCGTATGCCTGCATCGAGGGGGCGAACCATGGGGCTTGCATCTGATTTCCGCCTCGAACTGTCTTGACTTAGCGGAACTTGTGGGTCCGGACCGGCGGGATGGAGCCGTTCAGGCCTGGGAGGGATTCCCGAAGCTGGCGGACGGACGCCTGCACGTTGTCGATCGCCCCGGCTTCGGGGTGGAACCCGCCCCCTCCTTGCTTGCCTGAACCATGGGCCGGAAAGCGGCACGCGGAATGTCCTAGGATTGTGGACATGGACCACATCACGAAACCCGTCTCGGGCAAGGACACAGCCGTCAAGCCGGATACTCCGGTGTCCGTACCCGCGCAAGACAACGGCCTCGCAGCCGACCTCAAGACCGGTTCCGCAACGCCCCTGCCCCCCGCGGCAGCACCCAACAGCGGTGAAGCCTCCAACGCCTGGTGGGCCCACATCAAGTCGCTCGACCACTACGACCCCAACTACCCCTACGATCCCCGCCACGTCTACGGACCCGACTGGACCGACGACGACGCCTACGGCAAGGACGGGGTCCACTTCCTGGCCGGCAGCGCCCACGGGTTCGCCATCGACGGAGGTGCCGGGGAGGCCCGACGCCTGCTGGGAACCTACCGGGTGTTCAAGGAACGGTGCCTGAAACTGCCCGACCTGGGCGTGCCCAAGACCAACCGCTATGCCCAAAGCGGTCAGGTCATTCCCAACATTTTCATCCAGGAGCATCCCCGCCCCAACGAACGCCGGCACGAAATCCCCTACGATCCGGACAACCCCATCCTGTTCGTACTGGAGGTACTGTCCGAGTCCACCTTCCACCATGACCTCGAACCCAAGGTCGAGATCTACCGGGCCATGGGCGTCCGGGAGTTCTGGCGCTACGACCCGGAGTACTTGTATCGTCGAGAGGACGAACCTCGGCTATGGGGCCTGCGCCTGTCGATCGCCGGCGCGTACGAGGATATCGAACCGCTCCGCATGGAGGACGGGTTGCCGGTCTACCCCAGCGACACGCTGGGGGAATTCAGGATGCTGGATGAGGGCGGCGACATCCACACCCTCCAGACCTGGAACAGTGAACGCGGTGTCTGGTTGGATCCGATACGGGCCACCGCTCTGGAGACCCAGGTCCAAACCCGAATGGAGACCCGGTTGGAAACCCGCATGGAGGATGCCCTGTCCCAACTGGAGCGTCTAACGGCCCTGGGCAACTTGGAACCCCATGTGTTGGACATCCTGGCTGCGGCCTGGCAACGTGTCGGAAAGGTGTCTGATGCTGCGGAAGTCGTGGATGTGCTTCTCGGTGCCAAGGACTGGACATCACTCCTGCCCCCGGATGACGACAGTCGGACCTGAATCGGCCATCAACACCGATGAACGCCGTGACACGGTAACGGACTTGCCTGTGAACCCGGCTCCCACCATAAGAACGGACACCGGATCTGGGATGCGTTGATCCGGGGTGTGCAGATACCTACTTCAGGGACAACTGGGGAGACACAGTCGCTTGATGCAAACACCACCCTCCCGAAGGCATTCGTTGACACAACTTAGGAACGGGGATATGGAGCGCAGCCACAATCCCATCTCCTCCACGGATACGACCGGCAACAGGGAGGCCCCGCGGTCCGAATCCGTTCCAGATCACGAGTAGGAGGCCATCTTGACAACCGATCCCTCAAGTCCGTGGTACCCCAAGGTACCCGAGGACAAGGACGGCGCGGGTACCTGGTGGGCCTATATCAAGGACCTGCCCCACTACGATCCCGCCTACCCCTACGATCCCCGCCACGCCTACGGACCCGACGGCACCGACGACGATGCCTACGGCAAGGACGGGGTCCACTTCCCGGTCGGCCGCGCCCATCAAACCAGTACCCATGGATGCGTGGACGAGGCTCGACGCCTGCTGGGCCGTGACCGCGTGTTCACGGACAGATGCCTGAAGCTGCCCGACCTGGGCGTACCCCGGACCAACCGCTACGCCCGTTGCGGACAGGTCATGCCGGATGTGTTCATCCAGGAACATCCCCGTCCCGGCGACAACCAGCACTATGTCGCGTACGACCCGAACAACCCCATCGTGTTCGTGCTCCAGGTGTTGTTCCAGTCCACCTTCCACTACGACCTCGGTCCCAAGGTCGACATCTACCGGGCCATGGGCGTGCGGGAATACTGGCGCTACGATCCGGACCGACTGCATCGCCGCGTGGACGAACCCCTGCTGTGGGGGCTGCGCCTGTCGCCCGCCGGAGAGTACGAGGACATTGAACCTGTCCGCCACGAGGATGGGCAGCCCGTCTATCGCAGCGAAACACTGGGGGAGTTCCGCATGCTGGACAAGGGCGAAAGCTTCCACACTTTCCAGACGTGGGACGCGATACGCGGTGTCTGGCTGGATCCGGAACGCGCTTTGAAGCTGGAAACCGCCGAGGCTACACAGAAGGCAGTACAGGAAACCATCACCCGGGTCCAAATGGAAGTCCGGATGGAGAACCTCGTGTTGTTACTCGGTCAGCACACTGCGCAGGGGCAATTGCCACAAGATGTACCGGACATCCTGGTCGCGGCCTGGCAGAAGGCCCGGTGGGTGCCCGACCTCTCCGAGGCCCTGCGGGTAACGAGCGGTGAGCGCGACTGGTCAACCCTCCTGCCGCCCGGAAACGGCCTTACCTGATTTGACTGTCGACGCACGTCTGTCGCGGATGGGCAAGGCACCGAACAGTTTGGTGGCGGTAGTGCCCTCCACCAAGAATGGATGCCACACCAAGGGAATACAGTACTTATCCAGCCCCAAAGTGCCCACGTTGCACCCACAACGCCGACGGGCTGCCATTTGCTTCATCGGCGTGCTTTCACCGGCACATGGTCGGTTCCAGTTGTTACCAGAGGCAACAGTCTTCTCAACTACGACTTTGCGGGAGCCCGTCGAGAGTTACCGGTGCGGCCATATCAATTGAGACCAAACAAGCCGAGCAGCTCGTCCTTGGACAACCTGGCTGAGAGGTTGAGCGTGACATCATCCACCAGTTGATCGAACAGTGCCTGCTTTTGCCGCAGGATCTCGTCGATGCGCTCCTCGATTGTGTCCACACAGGAATACTTGATTACATTCACCTTAACTGTCTGACCCATGCGGTGAGTACGGTCTTCCGCTTGACGCTCCAATGCCGGATTCCACCAGCGATCCAGGTGGAACACATACGAGGCCTCCTGCAAGTTCAAGCCCAGACCGCCGACCCGAAGGGAGAGAAGCAGGACCCGGTGCCGATCGCTGTTCCTGAACCGGTTGATCACGGCCGACCGATCCTCCAGGGGAATGTCGCCGGTCAGGGCCAGGGGATTGAATTCCCGCAGGTAGTCAAGCGCGGCCCCCACACCGTAGGTTTCGCTCGTGTACTGGGAGAAGACAAGGGCTTTGTGTCCTTGAGCCGAGAGCTGGGCCATCCGTTCCTTGATATCCGCCAACTTGCAGGATTGACCGGTCCGGGCATCCGCGTTGCAAATCTGCTTGAGCCGGGTAATCAACTCCAGCACATGCTGAACGCCCACTTCGGTTCCCAGCGATTTCAGGTACACGATGCCGTCCCGTTCCGCCCGGTCATAGCTTGAGCGCTGTCTGGGAGTCAGTTCCATGGGCACCATGGCCACCTGCTTGGGAGGCAAATCATCCAGCACGTCGCCCTTCTTGCGCCGCAACTGGAGTGTCCTGTGGCGGGCCTGCAAGGCTGCGCCGGGAAAGTATCGGGGACTGACACCCTCGCCGTCATGGTCGATGAACTCCATGATGGAGGCCAGTTCGTCCTCATCATTCTCGATGGGTGTTCCCGTCAGTGCCCAGGAACGGGCACGCAACAATCCCTTGAGCGCCGCGCTGGTGGGGTTGCGATTCTTGGCCCGTTGGGCCTCATCCGCGATCACCACATCCCACTTCCTCTGGAAAATGGGAGACCTGTTGCCATGCTCGGACCGCAGGGTTTCATAGCTGACCATCTTGACATCCCGTTGCATGCGCCACTGCCATTCGCGTTCATCCCTTGAGCCCCGAACAATGATGGCCGACATTTCCGGTGCCCACTTGTCCAGTTCGGCCCTCCACTGCCTCAGCACGCTAGCAGGCGCCACCACCAAACAGGAGACGAGCTCTCCGCGGGCATGCAGGATGCGCAGGGCCGCGATGGCCTGGATAGTCTTGCCAAGCCCCATGTCGTCGGCGAGGAGCAGCTGTTCGTTCTGCAGGAAAGCCTCAACTCCCTCCTGCTGATACGGCATCAATTCACCAGCCCAGTCCAGTTCTTGCGGTATCGGGACAGCCAGGGACAATGCCAGACGTCTATGTATGCGCTCGGACAAGGAAACCCGGTTTCCGTCAGCACCGGTGTGGCCGACCATGCCGCCTTTATCGGGCTCGGGAACCCGAACAACGGTCTCCAGTCCCTCGACATACAGGTTATTGACCGTGGGATCTTGAAAGGCTTCCTCCAAACCCGCAGCCGACAGGCGGAACGGTTCCATGACCAAAGACCGATCATGTATGACCTCCAGTAGCTTGAATGCATCCGACTTCCGACTTGGTTCACCCGCTTCCCACAACAGCTCGAACGCTTCGGATGCTCTAGGCATTGAGCCGAAGTGGCTGTCTCCGTCTGGAACAGCCCCCTTGATGCGACAGCTCAAGATATTGAGGCCAAAGCTGCGCTCCAGAAGACCGGGCGGCACTTCGTCGGCCAAGGTAAACAGCAGAGCAGGGTCCAACCTAGTGAACCGGATCAGGGACTCGGCCAACTCGCACAGGACTTCCGGAGGGACCTGGTGGAAAGGATCGTTCTCCGGACCAGCACGCAGTTGGGTAAAGCTGAACTCCTTGAACTCAGGCTCAAAGGAAATCAACAACATGGCAGCGCGAACGACCGAACCACCTGGTGTCGGCACGAATCTCAGCCAGCCAGCCACCCCAGCCTGTGCTACACCATCCGGTTCGTGAAGCAGGGGAGACATGACATCCCATGACCAGTTCCGGTGTCGTTAAGCTGCCGCGGCACCATCATCCTTGGACTCTATCTCCAAGTCCCTATTTTCGTCGTAGGTGTGGTGGAACTCATCGCCTTCCGTGTCGAGGATCTGATCCGGATAGTGCCTCATCAAATCCCACTGGTTGATGGAGGCCCGGACCTTGTAGCGCATCCGGTTTTGAAATCCACTGGAGCCCATGTCATCCAAGGACAGGCTTGGCGCGTGCCACCCGTAGGCTGTGCTGTAAATGTCCCGCAGTCGCTCGACAGTGCTCTGAACCTCGGAGCCGTCGGGGTGTCTCAAGGCCATGGTCTTGAGCTCCAACATGTCCATACCAATCACTGCACTCCCAACCAGATGCTCGTTGCGCTCCTGGAGCTTGCCTTCGACGTAGTCGCGATCCCGCTTGTCGCCATCAACCTGAATCACCGCGGCGGCGAAGTCATTGGTCACCGAACCGACCGTAACCAGCCCTGGATAGAATTCGCCCTGCCCTTGTCCACACCAACGGGCCAACTCAGCGTAGGAACGCCCGCGCTGGAGGAGCGAATATGATCCGACCAGCTCGATTTCATCTAGCAATACAACCCAGCCCTTGAACCCGGCAGCCTTGATCAAGTTGTTGAAAAAAAGTAATCGCTGAGGCGGCAACTCTCTTATCTTTGGTGCGCGGAAAGTGTAGGCGCGGTGCATATTGATTTGCCGCAAACCCTCTTTAACTCGCGCCACCTTGATCTTGTCTCCTGCCCAAAAGTATTCGATTTCCCGATTGAGTTCGAAATCATGGGAGCGCTCGTAAATCAGCATCGTCGCGGGGAAAATGGGGCTCAAGCCATTGGCTTCGGTGTCGTTGGCCCACCTGAAGAAACGGGCATACTCTTCTGTATCCAGGTTCAGCGATTGACCCAACTCCTCGATCAGCATGCCGGAGCGGTCAGGGAGACGCCCGTGATCGACTGCCGACTTGAATACCTTGCCCAAGTCGTAGAGCGGTGTCTCCTTGCTGATCGCCACCTTGCTGCAGACAAACCCCTGTTCAAGCGCAATATGTTCCAGATGGGTCAACAAATGGGACTTGCCGGAACCGAAATCACCCGACACCAGGAGACTGTTGGAGGCTGACGGGCGTTGGTCGGCCTCGGGATCTGCGAGCCTCCTCAGAATGGCTTCAAACCTTTCCGTTATTACCGGCTGTCCGCAGCCCAGCATCTCGACTGCATAGCGGTTGGGTACACCGTTGCGCAGGGCTTCAAGGGCTCTGCGGCAGTTCAGAGTCTCTAGCTGATTGGTCATCAATCTGCCTCTTGACTTGACAAGCGCACCAGGGATGCTTCGGGATTGACCAAATGGCGGTCGCGTACGTCATCCATGATGCGGGTCTGCAAAGCCTGGTATATGGAGAAACCCCGCGACCGGCGATCGGTCGCGGTTTCAAGGAATTCCGGACGGGCCATTGCCAGGATCAATGTACTCTCGAGCCGATCTGCTCCGTCGATGAACTCACGCAACAGTTCGTAATGCTCCATGGCCATAGCTCGTGTGTAGTAGCGGCTTCCATCATTGGGCCTGCGCGATCGGGTAACTCGCGAGATGTCGAACTGCAACACAGTACCAGCAAAACCCACATGCTTGATCCAATAGCAGGCCGACTCGATGAAATACCGAGCCGTGTTGCGGTTGATCGGAGTGGAGACCGAGAAATGGCGGACATTACCTATTCGTGTATTCCTACCGGTCAGCCACTCCAGCAGGGGTTCGCCCATGTAATAGCGTGGGTCCGCTGTGTTTTCGGACAAACACAGATGCGTCATCGCCACACGGAAGTCCTTGGCCATGCGGTGGTTCTGAACAATGCCTCTCTCCAAGGAAGGCCTCAAGTCCCTGAGGATCGCGTTGCGGGGCAAACCGTTGGCATCACCAATGGCTTCGTAGATGTTGGTCGATTCTGATGGATCCACCCCGTCCACAATCAGACCCGCTTCCTGGTCGGCCAGATGGAGGATTTGCCGCCGGGCCAACTCCCGCCAATCCAACTGTTCCGCCATCGTGAAGAAGATGTCCTGCGGCATATGGGCACGCCGTTCTGCTGCATCGAACTTCAGAGAGAGGAAGTTTCGCCGGACGCAACGATCCCTGACGGCAACCATCAGATCCTTGCGCAGGTCGTCAGTGGTTACAGCCACCTTGACAGAGGCACCACCACTTGCCACGTAATCATCAAGATACTGTTGATCGATGACATCCAGCCACCTGTCAAGCGAAATCGTGTTCACTGGTCCACCTTGTCAAACCGCATGCCGTAGTAGCTGGCCTCCGAGCCGTCTGGTCCAATGAAGGAGAACACTCCCTTTCCCGACCTGGTACCCGTGGATGAAGGAAAAAACACTTCAAAACCCGTTCTGGTCACCGTCTCACGGCTTCGTTCCAGCTCGAAGATGTCCCTGGCGAAGTCGGTCCTGGTGTAATCGCGGCTCGCGCCAGGCATCGAGGTAAACATTCGGTAGACGAGATCAAGCGGGACCACCCGGCCCGATCTTGTGTCCAAGGGAGCCAGAGGACGCTTATCCCTGTCCCTGGTCAAATCCTGGTACACCCCGTGCAACGCCCTGAGGAACGCACTGGGCCTGAACCTTGGCTTCTTCTTTTGGTTCTTGATGAGAAGCGCCACGAGGCTGGAGGGACGCACCCCGGGTGCCTTCTTGCGGTCGATCCGGACCGCACCGTCGCTTGCGACGACACTCAAGATGGAGGGATAGGCAATCAACTGCCCGTCCCGCTCGTAGATTGCCAAGTCGTGCTCTTCGGCAACCTCAAACAGTTCTTCGACATAGCCTTGGTCTAGGTACTGGAGCACATCGTTGTCCGAGTAGGGCCAAGACTCCCGGGTGGCCGCGACCGCGGCTCTCAAGTCCTCCATGACCCTATCAAGATTCGCATAGGTTTTCTTCAAGTTTGCGATGTTTCCCTCCTTGGCCGCCTTTTGCAATCGTTTGGCCTGAGTTGCCATGTCCTGCGCGGTCTTAAGAAGGGTTGCAGCTGTATCTTCGGTCTTTGCAAAGGCTTGCTCAAGATTATTCATGTACTTGTTGAACCTTCGTCGTCCCAATGAAGGACGACGGCATTTTTCGAACAACAACCGGAAAGATTACCGGTCATTGAAACAGGATTTGGCCGGGCGATTGTAGAAGTCCCGATAATAGCACACCATGTGCTTGGCCGTGCAGGTTCTTCGCGCGGCGGCACTGTTTCAATCTCATGGACATTGGTTCCGGGCTATCATCGGCCTCATCCGTGTGTGGGCAGGTCCCGTTCGAGGGCGCATCAGGCATGTACGAGGCGGGACCCGAAGAACGGATCCGCCGTGCGGCTCTTCTCGTCGCGGAACTGCCTGCGGTAGAGGTCGTGGTAGTAGCCGCCGGCCCGAATCAACTCCTGGTGGCTGCCCATTTCGGCGATCCCGCCGTCCTTGATCACCAGGATGCGGTCCGCATTGCGGATCGTGGACAGGCGGTGGGCAATCACGAAGCTCGTGGTGGTCTCCAGCAGCTGCTCCATCCCCTGCTGAATGCGCGCCTCGGTCATGGTGTCCACCGAACTCGTGGCCTCGTCCATGATGAAGATGTCGGGGCGCGCCAAGATGGCCCGGGCCAGGGAAATCAACTGCTTCTGTCCCGCGGACAGCAGGGAACCGCCTTCTCCCACATCGGTGTCATAACCTTCCTCGAAGGTATCAATGAAGTCGGAGGCTCCGGCCAGTTCCGCCGCGTACCACACCTCTGCGTCGGTGGCGTCCAGCCGTCCGTACCGCAGATTGTCCATCACCGAGCCCGAGAACAGATAGGGCGACTGCAACACCATGCCGATGCGGGAGTGCAGCGCATGCAGGGTCATGCCGCGCAGGTCCTGGCCATTGATGCGGATGCTCCCGTCCTGGGGCTCGTAGAACCGGCACAGCAGGTTCACCACCGTGGACTTGCCGGCGCCGGTCGGCCCCACTAGGGCGATGGTCTCGCCTTCCTCCACCCTTAGGTTGAACCCCTGCAGGATGGGGTTGTCCGGCTCGTAGGCGAAGTCCACGGCATCGAACTCGATGGTGCCCCGCAGGGAATGTTCCTCCATGGCCCCCGGCTGATCCTGGACTTCCGGCAGGGAGTCGATCAGGGAGAAGATCCGTTCCGCCGAGGCCACCGCCTGCTGCAGTTGGGCATAGACGCGGGCCATTTCCTGAATGGGGAACAGCATCCAGAAGATGTACTGGATGAAGGCCTGAATGCCGCCCAGGGTGATCATTCCGGTCTGGAACTGGAGACCGCCCACCTGGATGATCAGGGCCACGGCCACCGCCGCCAGCACCTGCACCACCGGCAGAAAGGCGGCCGACAACCAGGCCGCCCGGAAACTGGAGCGGTACATGCCCGTGGCCAGTTCGGCGAACTCCGCCAGATTGGAATCCTCGCGTCCCAGCGACTTCGTGACCCGGACCCCGTGAATGCTTTCCGCATAGTGGCCCGTGATGCGGGAGTTCAACCGCCGCACATCGCGCCAGTTGCCGAGGATGTGCTTCTGGAACAGCAGGGCGGAGCCCACCATAACCGGGACGACGGCCAGCATGACCAGGGCCAGGCGCCAGTTGATGGCGGTCATGAAGCCCAGAAAGACCAGGATGGACATCGTCCCCCAGAACATGTCCAGGAACCCGAAGGACACCAGTTCGGACACCCGCCGCGAGTCGGACGTGGCGCGGGCCATGATCCAGCCGACCGGCGTGCGGTCGTAGTAGGCGAGGGACAATTCCTGCAGGCGGCCGAACATGGTCTTGCGCAGGTCGTAGTTCATGGCCTGCCCCACGGACCCGGCACAGAAGATGAACAACGCCACACAGCCGGCGAGCAGCACGGCCACCCCCGCCCACAGCCACAGCAGGGACTTCACCTCTCCCAAGTCGCCGGCCAGGACCCCCTCGTCCAGAATGCGCTTGCCGAGGTAGATGTGCGCGCCCTCGGCCAGCACCATGCCAATCACGCCCACCAGGTATCCGGCCAGGTACCCGCGATAGTTGAGCGTGAGCCGGAGCAGCCGCAGCAGTGCCGCTCCGCTGAGGGCGGCGCTGTACTCTTCTTCCTCGTACTGGTGGGTGTCGGGTGCCATGATGCTGTTCCGAACCGTCCGTTTCAGGCGGGTTGCGCCTCAAGCGTGGACTGAATGTCCGCCTGCAGTTCCGCCTCGATGCTGGTCTGCAGCCGGAACACATCGCGGTAGGTGCCGGCCTGTGCCACCAGTTCCTCATGGGTGCCGGTCTGCACGATGCGTCCCTGATCGAGGACAAGAATCCTGTCGGCGGATGCAATCGACGAGATGCGGTGTGCAATCACGAAGGTCGTGCGGTTGCGCATCAGGTTGCGCAGGGCTTCCCGGATCGCCTTCTCCGTGGAGGTGTCGACGGCACTGGTGGCGTCGTCCAGAATCAGAATGCGCGGATCCTTGAGGATGGTGCGGGCAATCGCCACCCGTTGGCGCTGGCCGCCGGACAGGGTGACCCCCTGCTCGCCCACTACGGTGTCGTAGCCCCTCGGCATGTCGAGAATGGATTCGTGAATGTTGGCGGCTTCGGCCGCGGCCACGATCTCCGCCTCGGACACCTTCCTGAACGTGCCGTAGGTGATGTTCTCCCGGATCGAGCGGCTGAACAGGAAGGGTTCCTGCTGGACCACCCCGATGTGTCGGCGCAACTGCCGCCGCGGGTATTCCGTCAGTTCCCGCCCGTCCAGCAGAATGCGGCCGCCGGTATAGGTGTAGAAGCGCGGCAGCAGGTTCATCATGGAGGTCTTGCCGGAACCGGTGGGTCCCAGGATCGCGATCACCTGTCCCGGCTCGGCATGGAAGGAGATGCCGTGCAGGACCCCGGGCAGCGTGGATTCCCCCGGCCGATCCTGCGTGCCTTCCGGATAAACAAAGGAGACATCTTCGAAACGGATGTCCCCGGTCAGTTCCTGCGGCATGTCGAGGAGGCCGGCATCCAAGGGTTCCCGGTCCTCGTTGATGATGGCCAGCACCCGATCGTAGGAGACCAGGGACTGGGTGATGAAGGCGAAGATACGTCCCAGATGCCGTACCGGTCCCACCATCAGCCCCAGCAACCCGGTAAACGCCACATAGGTTCCCGTCGAAATCTGGCCGTCGATCGCCATCCAGGCACCGAACAGCGTGGAACCAACCATCTGGCTGGCCAGGACGAGATCCATGCTGGGCCAGAAGACATTGTGGAACCGGACCACGTTGCGTCCCCGGTTCAGGAGAATGGCATTCTCCCGCTCGAACTTGGCGATTTCATACTGTTCGCGGGCAAAGGCCCGCACCACCCTGGCCCCGTAGATGTTCTCCTGCAGGAGGGAGGACAGCCGCGCCTCCTGATCCTGGAACAGGTCGTAGATGCGGGCCAGATAGGACCAGAAGCCAAAGGACACACTCACCGAGATGGGAATCACGATCGCGGACACCAAGGCCAGTCGGGGCGACAGCTGCCACATGGCGACAAAGGCCATGCTGGATATCGACACGATCCGGCTCAACCCCATCAGGTGCTCGGCGAACAGTCGCCTGATCTCCTCCACGTCGGAACTGGACCTCTGAATCAGATCCCCGGTCTGCATGCGATCGTGATAGGCGAACGGCAGGTGCTGCAGATGGTCGTAGAGGAACACCCGCAAACGCCGGATCACCCCTTCCGCCGTCTGCGCAGCCAGCCGGCCACCGAGGAACGTCAGCAAACCGGCCGCCGCCGCCAAGCCGAGAAAGTACAGCCCCATCAGGGGGATGCGGTCGTAATTCCCCGGCAGCAGGACATCGTCGGTGAAGGTCCTGATCACCCAGGCAAACGAGGACCTCGCCAGGGCCGCCACCGCCAGCAGCAGCAGGGCCGCCAGGTACAGTGCCCGGTACCCGTGGACAAACCGCCAGAGGGAACGCACCCGGCTGCGCGCCCGGACTGCATGCAGATTCAGATCCTGCCCACGCAGGGCACCGGTCAGAAAGGCCATCATGGCCGGGAGTTTAGACCTGATCAGCCCGTGTACGCGTAATCCATTACGCGGGAATGGCCACAGCCCGACCGGACCGGCCATACCGATAGTAAAATCGGCTGCGATCCGAAGCTGGCCCTGCTTGGCAATCAGCTGTCAGGTGAGGTCTAAAGCCCCGATCCGGCCCTCCCCCACCCCGCAACGGAACTCACATCCATGAAAGCGATCGTAGTCCAGGAAGATCAACCGGGACGCCCCTTGGTGTGGCAGGACGTGCCGGATCCAGAATGTGGACCGGACGACGTCCTGGTCGATGTGCACGCCACGGCCCTCAATCGGGCCGATCTGATGCAACGGGCAGGCGGCTATCCGGTGCCGCCCGGGGCCTCGCAAATCCTGGGACTGGAAATGGCCGGCACGATCGCCGGCTGGGGCAGTCGCGTGCTGGGCTGGCAGCAGGGCAACCGCGTCCGGGCCCTGCTGACCGGAGGCGGCTATGCGGAACAGGTGGTTCTGCCGGCCCGCATGCTGATCGCGATGCCGGACGACAAGGATTTCATCTGGGGGGCAGCCCTACCCGAGGCCGTGCTCACGGCCTATCTGAACCTGTTCATGGAAGCCGGCCTGCAGGACGGCGAGACGGTCCTCATCCACGGAGGCGCCAGCGGCGTCGGCACCTACGGCATTCAGATGGCCCGCCTGGCCGGATGCCGGGTCCTGGCCACGGCCGGCAGCGAGGCCAAGCTGGCGGCGTGCCGCGAACTCGGTGCGGAACTGGCCGTCAACTACAAGGAGGAGGACTTCGCCGAACGGATCCGGAGTCACCTGGGCGGCGCGGAGGTGGATGTCGTCATGGACATGGTGGGCGGCCCCTACCTGGAACGGAACATGGGACTGTTGCGCACGTACGGCCGACTGGTGATCATCTCCACGCTCGGCGGCGCCGAGACCTCCATCCACCTGGGACACCTGATGCGGCCGCGGCTGCGGTTGATCGGGTCTGTCCTACGCCCGCGCTCGGTTGACGAGAAGGTGGCCATCATGAAGAGCTTCAAGCGCCGGTTCCTGGGCAACCTGCTGGACGGCAGCCTGAAACCGATCATCGATTCGGTCTACCCGGTGGAGCGGGCGGAGGAGGCCCAGGCCCACATGGCGGCCAACCGCAACATCGGCAAGGTCATGTTGCAGGTAAGGGATTGAGGCCGGCGCAGGCCGCCGCTGCGCCTCCAGTGAGCCCCCTGGGACTCGAACCCAGAACCCACGGATTAAAAGTCCGTTGCTCTGCCAAATTGAGCTAGGGGCCCGCGCAGGCGCACGAATATAGCACAGGGATTCCGAATCCCGGCCGTGTTCGCCTTTGGCTCCGCTTCCGATACCGTACCATGACCCTGCGCTCCTATGTAACGGGCCGGCGCTGGCTCTGGACCCTGGTTGTCCTGGCACTGGTCGGCTTTCAGCTGTCACTCGGCCAATGGCAGTGGGAGCGATACCAACTCCGGCTGTCCGAACAGGCCCAGTTGACCACTGCCCTGCGGCAGGACGTGATCAAATTGACCGCGGCCTCCGAACGGCCCGCCGCAGACCAAGACCTGCACTTCCGCAGGACCAGGGCGACGGGGACGTGGGACCTCGAACACCAATTGGTATGGGTGGGCCCCATGGACCGCATGGAGGCTGGTCCCCACCTGGTCACACCCTTGCTGCTTGGCGACAACGATGCCATCTTGGTCGACCGCGGCTGGATCAGCGCGGTCCACGACACCCCCGCCGCTTGGCGCACCCTGCCGTTGCCCGATGCGAACTCGCTGCAGGGCCTGCTGGTGCCCGGCCGCGCTGTGCCCGACCCCGAAGTCCTGGAGACCCAGGAACGTCCGGTGCTCTTCTGGTCCAGCATGGACCTGGAGGCCATGCAGGAGCAGATCCCCTGGAACCTGCGGCCGTACTACCTGCATCTGGAACCCGCCGGGGATATTCCCAGTGCCGGGGATGGGCCCGTTCCGACGATGTACCGCCTGCGGACCCCGCCGTCGATGCACTTGAGCTATGTAGTGCAGTGGGGCATGTCCGCCCTGACGATCCTGCTCCTGTATATACTGATCATCCGTTTCCTGGACCGTCGAGCAGCCATGCGCGAGGTTGAACGCACCGGCAGCGGGACGGTCGTCGCGGAACTCTGACTTCGTTCCTCCTTCCCCGGCAACATGCACCCGGCCCCGTCATGGACAACGACACGCCCATCCTAATCCTGCTCCTGATCACCTCGATCGGACTGGGCGTGATCCTGTTTCTGATCAAGGTGACCGTGCCCCGCATTTTCAAGCGGGTCCTGGACCACTACGGACACCGTCTGGAACTGGCGGAACTCATCATGAACACGCGCCGGGCACCGACACTGTGGCTGACGCGGCAGCTGGAGGGCCTGGCGCAGAACCCGTCCCCCGACCGGGCCGCGCGCCTGCAGCGGCAGGCGGTCCGCATCAGCATCAAGAACCTCAAGGCGATCATCAAGTTCCTCTCCAACGCCAACACCTACGACACCCCGGAGACGCGCCACATGGTGTTGAAGGAACTGAACGCCATCCGACGCGAATGGGAGGAGAAGGGCTGGTCAGCGGTCGAACCGGATCCCGACTATGTTCTGCTGCGGGACCGGGAAGAAATGGAGGGGGCAACCTACATCACGCACGACACGGCTGCCGAGGGCGAGGTCGAACCAGGCAAGGCTATTTAACCCGGTGCAGAGCCGACCTACCTTGCGGTTAGGCTGTCTCGGTGCATGACCCCTCCGCGCAGCCTGTGGCCATTCCCCTACAAGTTGAGTCAGGATTCGGAGTCCGAGACTGGATCATGTCTCCGATGTTTGGCTTAAGTGTTCAGAGCCGCTAACTTCGGTACCAACCAGACTTGACAGCGCAAGGCGGAGAGGTTTTCCCCAAGAATGGCCAGCCCTGCCTGTTGCCTGGGAACACCACGATCACGCAACGCGGATCCAGGTCTTCATCCCCCCATCGGAATGCTCCAGCATGTGACAGTGCAGGAGCCAGTCTCCCGGGTTGTCCGCCACAAAGGCGATTTCGGCTGACTCCTCCCGCTCCAGCAGGAGCGTGTCCCGCAACGGTCCGTGGGGCCCCTCAGCCGTGACTCTTCTGAAGTGATGCCCATGCAGGTGCATCGCATGCGGCCAAACCGTATCGTTGATGATGCGTATACGGACTGTTTCACCAACCGTGGCATTGAGCAGGGGACTGTCCGGCACGTTGGCCACACCATTCATGGCCCAGGGCTTGTTCCGGTTGATCAGTTGTTGCCACTTCAGATTGCGTCCGTCCAGCATGGCCTGCTGCATCCCTCCCATGGCCCCTCCTTCCATCAGGAGGCTCGCGGAACGGGCTTCCTCCAAATCACCGAGGGGAGGCACGGGGTTGGCGGGCAAGGGTTCGGGTTCGGGCAGCCGCTCCTCCCGGCTCACTCCCTTCACCGCGAAAGTCCCGAACAGGACTTCACTATCCTGCTGCAGGAGGGTCAATGTGGCTTCCTCCCCCTCCTGCGCCACCACATCAACGATCAGATCGGCCCGTTGGGCGGGAGCCAATTGCAAGTGGGACAGTTGCTGGAGGGAGGAGAGGGGTTGCCCGTCCAAGGCCACCAGCCAACCTTCAAGTCCCCTTGTTTCAAGTGGCAACACCCTGGCATTGGACGTGTTTACCAGGCGCAGCCGCCAACGTTCGTGTTGGCGCGTCGTACGTGTCCAGTTGCCTTCTCCATTGATGGTGAGCCAGTTTCCCAGGCGCCCTGCGTGTGCCCAATCATGGACAGCCCCGAAACTGGGGTGAAAGTCCGCCTCGGCAGTCAGGTACCAGTCATCCAGCAAAAGGACTTCGTCATGATCCACGAAGGGTGGCTCGGGCTCCTCCACGATTAGGGCCCCGTAAAGCCCGCGTGCCATTTGCTCCCAGGCGCGATTGTGCGGGTGGTACCAAAAGGTCCCGGCATCCGGTGCGTCGAATTCATACAGGAAGGACTTCCCCGGCGGTACCTCCGTTTGCGTCAGTTCCGGCACGCCGTCCATGGCGTTGACGATGCGCACGCCATGCCAATGCACGGTTGAGGGCTGGGGCAGATCGTTCAAGAAAAGGCGGGAGATACGCTCTCCCTGCGGCACGCGAATCTGCGGACCCGGTACGCTTCCCCCATAACCCCATACCGGGGTTTCGGGGTACTCGGGCGGCGTCAGTTGGACAGATCCCTCTTGGGCTCTCAGTTCGGGTGCGTGGCTCGGTGGAGGCGGCAGCCTTGATGCGCCGTCAGCGCAACCGAGCGGGAGTTGTCCCAACAGCAAGGTGCCTGCGGCACCGGCCAGAAATCTTCTCCGGGTAATCTGCATTGACTCCTCTCTTCCCGTTCCTCAACAGGTTCCTTGGCCTGTATCTCTCGGACTCCCGAAATGGCATGTTCCCAATGCCCGCAGACACAACCCCAAGGCAGGCTTCTGCTTTGGGACTCTAATATTACATATAAGTGACGGGTTATCCTAGACCAGGCATCCGCTCACGACCTTGGTGAGGTCTCATGTTCGTCCCTGCACCCGTACCCACACCCGTCGATCTCGCCACGGTGGCCTCTTGGCAGAGCAGCAGGGACGAAGTTGCCAGAAGCACCCTTCAAGAGTGAATCCGGCAGATCAAAGAACAATTTTAGTTTCCAAACACCTTCTCTCACTCCCCGCGACTTTGCACTATGGCGGCCCTGCGGCGCGTGGCCTTGAATTTTCTGACCGTGCTTCAACGAAAATATTGACCAAAGATGCCAATTCGACAGTTGCGCAAGATGGTGGTGCGCAACCCCACAAGACTGGAGCCGATATGGCCCTGTGACGACTTTGTCAACGCCTTGGCGGGGACCGAGCACCAAGTCAGGGAGTGCAACGGGGCATATCCCACAAGACATCCCCGACGTAGATGGTCCTCTCCCAATAGGTCGGGGCACAGCCTCCCAAGTCGTTACCCTCAAGAAACAGCAGTTTCAGTTCAGTCAGTTGGTCAAATGTGGGTGGTATCTCTCCCGTGAGGCGATTGCCACCGAGGTCCAGCCAGACCAAATTAACCAATTGACCCAAGGGGGACGGCAATTCCAATACCAGGTGGTTTGAACCCAGTCCCAACAAACGCAGATCCACCAGATTGCCTAATTCAGGTGGAATCCGACCACTCAGTTCGTTGTTGGTCAGGTCCAGTAGGTGCAGCCTGACGAGCTGGCCGAGAGCGGGCGATATTTCTCCCGTAAGCCTGTTATCGTTCAAGTCCAGCCAAGTCAGATTCCCGAGCTGACCGAGTTCCGCCGGGATTTCGCCTGCCAGAAAGTTCACGCTGAGGTCAAGTTTATGCAAACAGCGCAGTTGGCCCACTTCCGGTGGGATGGTCCCCCACAATCCATTATTGCTAAGATCCAGCTCGGTGACGCAGCCCAACACATTCGTGGTAACACCCCACCACTCTTCCAGAGGACGCTCGCTGAGCCAGAAATCGCGGGTCGTCCAGTGGTCCCCATGCATCGCGTGGTACAACGCCACCAGCGCCGCTCGGTCCCGGGCTTCGTTGCGGGCCTGCATTGCCGGAGTCAGCTGCTCACAACCAACCAACAGCAGACTCAGACACCAAGCCGCCAAGATACAGACCATACAGCGCTGCATACGTATCCTCTTTGACTGACAGGATGGAGAACCTGACCCTATCGCATCGCAGGTCAAGGTATCACAGGCTACTGCCGACGACTTGATACTCTGCCTGCCACTAGGTCCAAGGTTTCCGTCCGCGCCCGCGAGGGTTTCTGACCGCGGGGTGCTCCTCTCTTGGCAATTCCGGGCTTGTCGAACTCTGCCACGCACCCCCAGTGCTACACCAGTCCCCCGTCCGGGTGTCAGGGGGCCGGCTTCCAGCACACCATTGAGTGTCGGTGTCGGATAGTTCGGGCATCGTGAGGTTCAAGATGGATAAACCAACCGCGGGTCATGTCCGTAACTGTTTCACCGCTTAGTGGCGTATCGCTGGCGCCACCCGAACCAAGTGACAACCACAAGTAGCAACACCAGAAGTGACAAGGTAGCCCGGTTCCATGAGGACGATGGAGTCCCTGGTCCCAAGTCCACCATATCCTGGGCGGCCTCCGTCAACGGACGAGTTCGACTGCAGAGACTCACCTGCCATCCCCTTTGGGAATACACCACATACTCGGTACCCGCCACGAACGGATAGCCACAACTGGCTCCGCTACGCGCCGTGGTCACGTACCGGGTGGGGTAAGCCGCTCCTTTCCAAGCGGTCTGAACTTTGAATTTGATAGTCGTTGGATCCCTGCTGCCCCAGATTCCGAAAAGGATGGGGAATTCCCGTACTGAGACCACTGCCCCCCGGAAGACCGTCGTTGCCTTCTCACGTTCCTCTAGGGGCGGCCCCGGTTCAGGACACGAGCAGGCGAAACTCCACGTCGGTGGCAGGGACAACCAGAATCCGAACAGTAGCACCAGCAATATCAGAGGGCGGACCAGACACAGAGCAACCCAGCCACAGACCATATAGCGTTGCATGCGTGTCCTTCTCGACTGGCAGGACGGAGAACCTGACCTTATCGCATCCGCGGAAAGTTATTCACAATCTGGGATCAACCGGCTTGCTCTCAAGAGCGAGTACTGCGAATGCGCACTCATGAACCCTGTAGAGAGACTCCCGTTCCACAAAACGCCGCAGGCCCTCTATGCCCAGCGCAAACTCCCGAAGCGCAAGTAGCCTTCTTGCTGGAAAGGCCCCTGTTGCGCAGAGGTTCCAGGGTCTCCAGCCCTGTGTACTCCGGTCCATAGATAATGAGCAGGTATTCGGCACCCTTGCGCTTCACAGCGGGTTGCACCAAGCCCCGCTTGTCCTTCCCGACAACGGCCATCGGCTTGACAACCATACCCTCGCCGCCCTGGCTCGTCAGCTCCTTCCACCAGCGTGTGGTCTCTGTTTCATCCTCGTTGTCTAGGCGTACAACCTTCTTGTGCCTCGTCTTCCGGAACTAATGCCGGTCGGCCTTGTGCAAGCGCGCGGCCACCTCCATGTGCCACAGGTGGTCGTTGTCGGTGTGCACCTGATCCTCGCTCGCAAGCAGGTGAAATGGCGCCAATTGAATATCAGCGAGTGATGTCACCGGCCAGCAGAACCTGGCATACGTGTCACTGTAAAGCCGGACAAGGTTGAGTCGCCCACACGAAGTGAATCCGGTACCGCTCGCTGCGGATCACGGTGTCGGTTGTAGAATCCGGGTCGGCAGTCCGGGTTGGCATGTTCAACCTGCCTGTCAGGGAACCGTGCCGAGGGGCCAGTTCGCACGGCTTCCGTCAGGGTAGCGCATGGATGTCCACTATCCGGTATAAGCCCCACTCCAATCAAGGTGCGAAACCTTCGAACTGAACCGCGGGCGGATAGGTCAATGCTCCCGCTGCGATGGGCATCTTGTGAAGGGCACCCCAAACATGGTCAGGACGATTCAACAACAATCTGGCCTGGAATTGTTAATCTGGCTGTTGCGAAACAAGAACGGATGGAACCCGGCAATACTGGCTCTGCTCCTGGACTGTGGCGGCTTTTGAGTTGACTTGATATTACCCCGCAGACTCCTGTCTATACTGGACCAGTACACGCTTGGCGCCAGGAGTCTTGCTCGTGAGAACTACCCAATCCCATCGCGTCTGGACCATCGCCGAGACCAAGGCGCGTCTGTCCGAAATCCTGCGCCTCGCCGAATCGGAAGGGCCGCAGCGTATCGGCACCCGCAAGTCATTCGTTGTGGTGCCTGCCCATGTATGGGATGAGCAACAATCTCCGCGGAAGCCGCTCGGCCAGTGGCTGATCGAGAACATGCCGCGCGGGATCGAGCTCGAGCTTCCGGACCGCAGCTCCACCCGAACGATCCCGTTCACAGACGATGAAGACGAATGAGTGGCTACCTCCTGGATACCAACGTGGTGTCGGAAACGATGCCTCGCGTTCCTCATGCACAAGTGATCACATTCCTTGCCAAGCACGATGACCTCTGGCTGTCCACGCTCGTGCAGCACGAGCTGGAGTACGGCGTGCGCCTCATGGAACGAGGACAGCAGCAGGCCAACCTCCAAACAAACTTGGCTAGCTTCACGACCGAATACGAGGACCGCATCCTGCCTCTGGACAGGGCCGCGGCGGAGTGGGCAGCCCAATTCCGAGCACAGTCGCAACGTTCCGGACGCACGCTGGAGTTGGGTGATGCCCTCATGGCAGGCACCGCCAAGGCCAATGGCCTCTGCGTGGCAACCCGCAACGTCACCGATTTCCATCACATCGACATTGACGTAATCAACCCCTGGGTCGCGTCATAAAAATCTCTGCCCGAGGCCACTGTCGAGAATGCAGCCCTGCGCTGGCTTGCAAGTTCCGATCGACAGGCCCCTCACGAGAACCTGGTCTCAGGATCGGATGCGGTCCTTAGTCCGCGCGTACAGATAGGCATTGCGGGGTCTGGCGTCCAGGCCCGGATTCAGCAGGTAGCGCGCCAGCACTCCCTCTTCCCGCATGCCGGCCTTGACCATGACACGAGCCGAGGCCTTGTTTTCCACGTCGCAGTAGGCTTCCACACGCCAGATTTCGGGCTGGCTCAGACACCATTCGGCGAGGGTCGTCAGCGCCTCCGTCATGATGCCCTGCCCCCAAAGGCTGCGGGCCAGGACATAGCCCATCTCCACGATGTGGCCGTGCGGCCGCATCGAAATCATGCCGATCACCTGGTCCGAATCGTTGTGGATGATGGAGTAAGCGAAGTCCGTTCCGTTGCGCCAGTTCTCGTTGGCTTTCTGCAGGAACAGACGCGTGGCATTGACATCGGGGTGCGGATGCCAAGGCAGGAAGTACGTGACCGTTTCGTCGGTTGCGTAGTTCCGGAAGATGTCCTCGGCATCCACCAGGCTGGAGCGGCGCAGCACGATTCGTTCGCCCGGGAGCCTCTCGGGCGGAGTCAAGGGTGGGGGATCGGCTAACGCGGGGATCTGGGACATGGTGTAACTGCTCGTCTATGAAGGCGAGTAGTGGCGATGCTGGCTGCATCAGGATGGTCAATTCTACTTGGGACGGTGGCACAGGCCGGCCAAGCCGGAGTCCGATGCCGCGGATTCGGCAGTCAGCCGTTGATGTCACGCCCCTGGAAACAACGGCCCGTGTGCCGGCAGACTCCATCACGGAGAAGCTGCCAGCCACCGGATCGATCACGATATCCCTTCGCTGGTCACGGCGGCAAGCCGGTCCGCCTGGAGCCCAACCGGCTTGCCATAAACGAACGGAGGCCACCGCGCGGCGTCTTCCCGCTCCAGACATCGGGTTTGTTGTGCACTCCTATCCACCCACTTGACCCGCTCCAAGGTCTTCTGCAGAACAACCAAGTACTCGGCTTGCCCACGCGCGCAGCAGCCCATGGGCATGGGCTGCTTGTCCCATGTCAGCAGGCCAATCGTTTCTGGCAACGTGCCTTCGGGCCAAGGCGCGATGCCGCGGCCAAGTGGAACTTACCAAGCCGGAGGCACAGATGGCCGCTGGGCATCAGGAATCGATCAATGACGGCCACGAAGCACGCGATTGGGTCCTCAACATCTGGAGCAGGACGACATCGGCCCATGCGCGGAGCCTGCGGATTCCGGGCCCCTGCGGACTACAGGGCAGATGTCAACATTCCGGCCCGTACGGCCCGCGCGGCAGGGGGCCTCCGCACAGTGAGGAACGTTCCCGTCAGGGCCCCCAACACCCCGTGAACACGCTAGGCCGGCGATTCAGGCAGGCCGATGAATCCCTGTGCGAGGTTGCCGAAGCTCAATGGCGACGAGTTTCCCGACAGGTCATCAGTGGGCCCTGTTGTCGAGCATGCCGAGAATGGCGCGCCACTGTTCGGGATCGGCCTGGACGGCGATAATCATGTCGTCGATGTTTTCGGGAAGCCCCGTGGCAGACCATTGCTTGGCAACAAGATCCATGTCTGCGTCGGTCGGCAACCAGCGCTTCAACATCTTCAGGGCAAAGTCCAATTGCCCTTCGGCGTGCTCATCGCTGAAGGTGTCACGCCAGCGCTCTTGATCCGGGTCGTACCATTGAAACAGTGGCACGTCCACCTTGTCTCGTGGCGGACCAATTCGCAGAGAGGTGCCGCAAACTTGACTGTGGATGGACCGGTAGGGCGGTCCACCGGATGCTTCGCCGGTTAAGACATAGGTCCCGTTGTCTTGCAGACGGAACATTTCCAGTCGCAAGTCGGTCTCTTGCGGTGTGTCGTCCGCATCCCCAAGGTCAACAAGAAGGTACTCGGATACGCCAAGACTGGAATACAAGCGAAACTTTTCGTCTCGGTCCCGTTCCACGGAGGTTGGAGAGACCACCTCAATCACCATAACGGGTGTTTCTTCCCCCAAGTCGGTACGGAGCACGCGGTGTTTCGCGTAGTCGGCGTTGGTGGGCAACACGGCCACATCCGGATTGACCTGGGTTTTGAAGTTGCCGCCATCCGTGAGCAAGAGCAGATTCCGGGACGTCTCCGAGTCAAAATGAAGTTCCGGCTCGGAGACCGTAAGGTTGAGGCCACGCCTGAAGAGTTCTTGCAGGACCAGCAAGATGGTGGTCAGGTAGGTGGCATGCCAACTGTGGGGAGGCACCAGAAACCCGTCCTTGTTGAATTCGAGGCGATGTTCAAAAGGGTAGTCGGGGTCGGATGTCCAATCCTCCGTGTACTCGTGGCCTTCGTCATAGGTGTAGTCGGGGTCGAAGTGCGACAGGGCTTTCAACTGTTCTTGCCACGCAACAGGATTGGACAACCGCCAGCGAATGCGCAACTGGCGCGCCCGGCATGCCGTGGCCGGATCCGTGTCCCCCCTGAAGGGCGGTATGCGCCAGTCCCAGGCCGATGCGAACGGGTGCTTCCGAGAACCTGGCCCTTGTACCTTGCCGCGTTGCGTGCGTTCTGCAACAACTGTGTCCATCAGTGTTGCCCCTTGGTCTCGAAGCGAGGTCATTGACCTGCATTCTACTTGACGCGCGGTGTTGCTTCTGCCCCCCACATTGCACCGCGGCATGGGACTGTAGGGCAATGTCAGCCGTTGATGTCGCAACCCAGGAAGCGACGACCTGTGCGCCAACAGGCTTCCATCACGGAGAAGCTGCCGGCCGCCGGATCGATCACGATATCCTCTTCGCCGGTCACGGCAGCGATCAGTTCCGCCTGGAGCCCAACCGGCTTGCGATGGGCGTGGCCGCTGCGCGACACCTTTTCACCCCAGACATCGGGAATGTTGTGCACGGTCCACACGCCCTTGGCTCGTTTCGGGAACTTCTGCAGGACCACCAGGTACTCGGCCTGTCGGCGGGTTCGGTAACCCATGCCCATGCGCTGCTTGTCCCATGTCAGCAGATCCACTGTTGCCAGCGAGGTTCCCTCAAGCCAGGGGCCAATGCCCGTGCACAGGTGGAACTTGTCGATCCAGAGGAACAGATGACCACTGGGCATCAGACACCGATCGATGCCGGCCACAAAGCGCGCGATGTGGTCCTCGGTCATCTGCGGCAGGGCGACGCGCGCCCGTTCACGGGACTTGCCCTCGTTGCCGTACGCCATCTTGTCCAGCACACCCCGGTATTGCGGATCCAGAAAGGCCGCGGGCATGGAATCCGCCGGCAGGCCGGCCAGGAAGGCCAAACCATCCATTTTGAGGCGGGTGTCGGGTACCAGTTCCGGCCCCAGATCGGGTTCGGGTGCCGTCAGGGTCCGCTCGCCGGAAAACACCGTCCTTGAAGACGCCTGCACGGCCGGGCGTTCAGCCTCCGCCGGAGATGGCTGGGAACCTTCCATGGCGCATCGGGCCGGGAAACGCGCCGTCCGCCAGTCTACGGAAAGACCTGGTTCAGCAGGGGTTTGTCCTGCATGCCGGCCATCAGGTTTTCGAGGGTGCGGATGAACATGCCCTCCCGTGTCTCCACCGTGGCGGATCCCAGGTGCGGCGTGATGATCACATCCGGGTGCTCAACCAGCGGATGATCCCGCGGCAACGGTTCGGGTTCCGTCACATCCAGGGCGGCGCCGGCCAACTGGCCTTCCTCCAAGGCGGTCACCAGTTCATCGGTTCGGACCAAACCGCCGCGTGCAATGTTGATCAGGAATGCATCGTTCTGCATCTGCCGGAACTCCGCCAGCCCCATGCAACCCTCCGTCTCCTCGCTAAGCGGCAGTGACAACAGCAGGAAGTCCGACCGTGCGAGCAGGCTGGAACGCGGTACCCAGTAGGCGTTGAGTTCGGCTTCGCGCGTGTCCGACAGGCGGTTGCGGTTGTGGTAGATCACATGCATGTTGAAACCGGAGGCGCGCCGCGCCACCGTGCTGCCAATGGCTCCCATGCCGTAAATGCCCAGCGTGGCACCGTTGACTTCCCGACCGTGCCACAGCGTCGGGTCGAAGTGCTGGAACTCCGGCCCGCGGGCGTAGTCGATGCCCTTCTTCAGGTTGCGGGCAATGGCCATCATGAGCAGGAAGGCCATGTCCGCCGTGGCACCGTCCACAAATCCTGGTGTGTTGCCGACCGCGATGCCGCGTTCGGTTGCATCCGGAATCCGGATATGGTCCACCCCTACGCCCATGTTGCTGATGACCTTCAGCTTCGGCATTTGATCCATGATCGGGCCATCAATCAGGGCATGGCCGTAGACGAAGAAACCGACGGTCTCTTCCATGCGCGGCGTGTCCCCGCCGGGATTCCAATCGTAGGTGTCGCAGCCCCGGTCGTGCAGGACCTGCAGCATCGCGTCGGTGATTTCCTGATCGATCAATACCGGGTACTTCATGGCTTGAATCCTCGCAGGCGGCTGGACAGGAGACTGAATTTCGGCTTCCGGTACGGGTGCGGGGGGAGCAAGTTCCTCCAGCCAGGGCGCAAACGGTCCCCGACTGCAGAACAGCAGGTGCCTTCGGGCGCGTGTGCAGGCCAAGTAGAACAGGGACCGCTCGCGAAGCTCGACTGCGTCCTTGTCGATTTCGTCCACGGCCTGGCGAAGGGCCTTGCTCCGGGGCCAGGACTTGCGGTCCGCATCCAGGAAGACGATCCCCCTGAAGTACATCTCCGGGTCCAAATCCTCGGGCTTGGCGACCCAGACCTTGTCCGTGGCACCTTCGGGCTCGCGATCTTGCTTGAGGCGTCGGGTCTTCACGCCCCGTTTGCGGAGAGCCTTGCGCCAATCCTTGAGACGGCTGTTGGTCCGGGCAACCAGGCAGAACCGGCCGGGTGTCGATTCTGCGTCGGCCTCCTGGAGGTCGCGCAGCCAGTCCGCCACCTGCCGGGCTCCGTCCTTGGCACCCGTGCAGCGGCAGAAAGCCGGCTTTCCGCCGGACTCAAGGCTGCGATAGCCGTCCGTCGAGGCGCTCCCGCCCGTCAAGTCACCGAACTCCTGCCCATTCAATGCCGACACGGCCACGTCGATGACCGCTTGCGTGACAACACCGCTCTGTCGCAACCGAATGGTCTTGGCCGGCTTGACGTCGCATTCCTGAATGTTCAGGTGCAGGCAGTCTGTGCGTTGAAATGGATCCGCTACCAGACACAGCCGTTCGAGTTCGGTCGGACGCCACCTTTCATGCTTCGGGACGGTCGCGAGTGCCAGTTCCCGGCACAAACTCACAGCCTGTGGACCAAGGTTCTGGCTGTCGTGCACCACCACCCCTGCGGTCGCGGGGGACAGCGAACCGTCCTCCAGCCTTTGGCGCACCATGGAACAGACATCATCCCGGGACACCGGTTCCTGCGTGTGGTGCTGCAGCCAGTCATCGAAGCGCGAAACCTTCACAGCTGCAACGGTTGGCTTCAGGTCTTCCTGTGCCTTGGCCCGTTCCAGAAACAGTTCAAACGTTTCGCACGCGTGCCCGGAGTCCGTCAGCAGGAGAATATGCTCGCCGCCGTCGGCAAATTTGTCCGCCAGGTACAGGCTGCGGATCACCGCGGTGAACTGTTTGTCGGTTCCGGCTGCACCCAACACCAGCACGGGGCCTCCATAAGTCCCGTTCACTTGCTTGGCAGCCGACACGTCAGCTACCGGTTTCGGCCAGACTTCCAACGCCGCATCCAGAAGTTGGTTCCCGGCCCACCGTTGCCGGCCGGGATTATCCGATCCGGAACCCGGATCGGACATGCCGGTCCCGGGCTGGACATTGAACGAACCGGATGGCCTGGCATCACCGGCCAGGGCTTGCGGAAGGCCGCGTTCGGCCTCATCCGGCGGTTCGTACGGCAATAGGTTTTGACGAGCTATCAGGGTTTTCAGCCGATCCGGACCATTGTTTTTTTGAGCCCACTCGTAGGGTTTGTCGTGATGATCGACATTCAGAACGATGATCTCGTTCCCTGACGGGTACAGGACCATTCGGATATCGTCGTTGACGCGAACCGACCAAAGCGGATCGGCACCATGGATCTTCTTCGCCTTCAAACCCGGAGTATTGAGACCGCTGCCATGCAGTTGGCGGAGCTTAGCCTTGACTCTTGAGAACTCCTGCGGAGTCAAGTTGGCCTTATCCCAAAAGCCGTTGTACAACCAGATCTTTCGTGTGTTTCTTGGCATGGCAACGCATTCGACGAAATAGAGGGCCAGAAACTGGCCGCGACGGGGCCCCGTGGGCAAACCGGAGGCGGAGCGTCCCGTCCACAGGCACGGACGGACGCGGATGGACCGAAGATGGTCGTCAGTGCCGGGCGAATCCGTGCCGACCCGGCTCAAACACGCCTTCCAGGAATGGCGAAATCGGGCCCTGGGTGCAGATTAGCAAATGATTGCGGGCACGGGTGCATACCACATGCAGCAGCGAGCGTTCCTGCTTGTACTGCTCCGCCCGTTCCGCCTCCGACGTCACCGACTGCAGCTCCTGATGCAGGGGGTAGCTGGCACTGTCCGCATCCAGGACGGCGATCGCTGGATACTCCAGTCCTTCGAGCTTGTTGGCGGTGGCCAGACGCACGGAACTGCCGTGGCCCGTGTCGGCCCCGCCCGAACGCAGGCAGTACACGTCGAGCCCCTTCTGCTTCAGGGCCCGTTCCCAAGCCTTCACGCGGGACACCGTCCGGGCCAGCAGGCAGAAGTCGTCCCGTCCCAGGTCGTCCTTGTGCTGAAGGTGCTTGATCCAGTCCACAATGATGCCGGCCCCCTCGTCCTCGACATCCGCGTAGGTCTCCCAATAGGGAAAGGGACCGTCATAGAGGCTGCGGTATCCCAGCAACGTGTCGACCTGACCGTTGAGGTCGTCGTAGCGCCCATCCCCCAGCACATGGGCCGCCACGGTGTATATGGAGTTGGTGGTGCGGTATATCAGTTCGAGCCGGTGACTGCGGTCTTTGACGTCGATGCCGCAGCGCCCCAGGTTCACCTTGACCCGGTGGATGCGCTGATGGGCATCGCCGGTGATGAAGAGCCGATTGCACTCCCGCTTCCGGTCGGAGGCCGCGGTGCCGGACAAGGAAAGGGCACGAAACAACTTGAAGGCATCGTAACCGAAATTCTGCGCCTCGTCGACCACAACCGCCACATAGGGCAGCCCGGTCCGGCCCGCTTCGACGCTCAGCCTGGCCTCACGATAGGCATCCTCCCGTTCCACCAGCCGGCGATTGCGCAGACTCTCCCGGTAAAACTCGAAGGCAGGCCAGAGTTCCACCCGGTGCGCCTCCGTGAGGGTGATGCCGCGGCCGCTGCGGTCCGCCTCCAGGTATGCCTCCAGGGTATGGATGCCCTGGACCAGGACCACCTGCTCGAACTCCTTTTTCAGCAGCTCCTGCGACCAGAACCGGTCGACATCCACCTTGTCGCAGGCCTTCCTCCAGATCCGATCCTTCTGCTGGGTGCGGCCATTCAGGATTTGCAGTTCGCTGCGCTGGGACTTGAGAAACCGCTCAACCCACTGCTCGAGGTTGGTGACCTCGATTCGCTGCAACACCTCTGCGTCGGACACCAGGGTCCGCAGATCGCGGCCGATTTCGGCCGCCAGATTGCTGTTGTTGGTCAGGAACAGAATGCGGTCCCCGGAGTCCTCCACCATGTTCCGGGCCAGCCACACGGCCCGGTGCATGGCCACCACCGTCTTGCCGGTGCCGGCACCGCCCAACACCCGCATGGGGCCGTCCGTGTCGGTTTCCACCAGCTCCCGCTGGCGCGGGTCCAGGTAGACGCGCCACAACTGGTCCGGGGTCTCAAGCATCCGGTGCAGAAGGTCTTCGTCGTCCACATGCCAGAAGTGCTGGCGATCCTCCCGGTTCAGCAGGCTCTCCAGATCGCTCACCGCCGCAATCCGGCGGTCCGGCGCGACCCTTCCCGCCACCCCGGTGCGCAGGGATGTGCCCAAACGGTGCTGGTTGAACCAGCGTTCGGCATGATCGTGCTGGCCCACGTAGAAGAGGGACAGGTGACCGCCGTCCGGTGGCCAGTGCAGGACACAGCGCACGGACTTGGTTACCCGCGCCGTGTGGAACTCGTTGTGCCGCAGCTTCTTGAGATTGAGCTTGCCGCCGTGCCGATCAAATCGGACCCTGTTCAGGAAGTCCGGAATCTCATCCTGCTCATTGCGGCCCAGCTTGCGCAGGGATTTGAAAAACGAGGTGTGTAGCGACAACTCGTGCCTGACGATGGACACCTTGAACTCTCACCTATCCGACCGCCCGTGCATGGATGGCAACAGGAATCCTGCCACCCGCGCAGACGGCAGTTGTTCATTGGAACTTGATAAGACTGAAAAGTGGTTGCATGCAGCAGTCGCCTCTGTGACCGGTACCCTATCCTAGAGGATTCCGCCCGGCGGCCGCGTATGCTGACACCCCAGGGATGGACACCTCCCGCAAGCCCGGCGACCGGACCGGGCCTCGTTAGCCGGGAGCGGAACGCTCCGCTTCCTGAATCGGTGCCGGTTGACCCGTGCCTGCGCACACCAGTGCCGGCAGGTTGTGCTTGCCGGTCGCGGCGGCATCCCGGGCCGACAGGGTCACCTGGGCAATGCCCAGACGATTCCGGTCGCTGAGGTTGACGGGGCTGTAGTGCCATAGATGGGCGTGCCAGACGATGGCGTCCCCCGCCTCCAGCTCGATGTGATCCACCTGGATGTCCGTCACCTGATCCCGGGGCAACTCCACATGGATGCTGTCCGGATACCGTACATGCTCCACCACCGGCCCCTTGTGACTGCCGGGCACGACCTGCAGACAGCCGTTGCTGCGGTCGGCCCGGTCGACCGCCATCCAGATGGTCAGCGCATCCCGGTAGTGGGGCTTGTTCTTCTTCTGGGGCGGGGTCTGGGTCCACAGGCCGATGTCCTGGTGCCAGGGCGTGGCCTCGCCCACCCGCGCGGGCTTCGTGAAGATTGAGTCGAACCACAGCTTCACTTCGTCGCCCAGGAACGCCCGGTTGATGGCGATAACCCCGGGATGGGCGTAGTAGGTATCCCAAACCAACGGGTTGCGGCGTCCTAGCAAGGCCAGCTTGCGGTACATGCCGGACCCCTTCAGGGTCTTGCCGTCCATGCGCGTATTGTCGAAGTTGATTCCGTCCTTACCGCTGGCGATGGTGTCCTTGATCTCCCGGGACAACAGCGCCACCTGGTCCGGCTCCAGCAGACCCCGTGCGATGTAGTACCCGTCCTCCTCGTATTGTTCCCGCTGGGCGAGGGTGACCGTTTCCGTCATTGCATGTATTCTCCTGCCGGCAATCTTCCCCAACAGCCGCGGCAAGCCGTTTCCACCCCGCTTGTGCAGGAAGGCGGACTGCATGCGGTCCGTTGCCGACCCGGTCGGATTCACCGCTTTCGCTCATTGTACAATCAGGGACCACCTCGTGTTTCCTGACGAAGATGTACCCGTTGCCTACGCCGGGGACACAGGCCGTGCATCCTTTCAGGAGAAACCTCCATGACCAATAGACGATCAGATTTCGTGTCGCGCCGCCGTTTCCTGCAGGCATCGGGACTGGCGGCCGTATCCGCCGCTCTGGCGGCATGCGCCGCTCCGGCCGCGGGGGATGCCGCAGCGGATACCGATGATTCCGGCATGATGGAACCCTCCAACGTGTTGATTTGGACCGGCTTCGGCCAGGGCCGCATGGCGGACGCCATGCAGGGCGCCGTCGACCGGTTCGTAGAGGAGAACCCCGACTACACGGCGGAACACGTGATCGTGCCGTGGGGCGAGTTGCACAACAACGTCATCACAAACACCGCGGCCGGCACGCCTCCGGACTCGTACCGCGGCTGGGCCTGGATCGTGGCCGAGGACGCGCCCATCGGAGCCCTCACGGACATCACGGACTATGTCCATGCCGAGGGCGTGCCCGAGGACGACTACTGGCCGGCCACCTGGAAGCAGATGCAGTTCCAGGGCCGGTTCTACGCCATGAGCATCTCCACCATCGTGCAGCTCTTCTTCTACAACAAGGACCGCATCACCGAGGCGGGCTTTGATCCCGAGAACGTCCCGGATACCCTTGAGGGTTGGGAGGAGATCGGCCGGGCCATGAACGAGACAGACGCAGACGGTTCGCTGACCCGCATCGGCTTCATTCCGCACATCCCCAGCGCGGATCCCCACAACTGGCTGGGTGCCTTCGGCGCCTCGGTATGGAACGAGGATACGGGCGAGGTCACGCTGGATTCGCCAGAAGCGCTGGCCCTGCTGGAGTGGTACAACGGCTACGCCGACGAATACGGCATCGAGAACATCGCGGCCTTCAGGACCACCTACGGCGGCAATGGCTTCGGCCGCAATTCTCCCGACGGCCTGTACTACACCGGCCAGATTGCCACTTGGCAAATCGGCTCCTGGCTCTACAACGATGTCGGCGAGTACGGACCGGACCTGAATTTCGACGTGACCAAAGTGCCGAGCCCCTCGACCGCCACCAACGGCAAGCCCGGGAAGCTGCAGGCCAACCTCTACTTCGTCCCGTCCGGGGCCGCCAATCCCCAATCCACCGAAGGGATGAGGGTGGCGTCGTGATTCAGGGACGGGAAAGTGCTCCCGGCTTCGGGGATAATGGTTTTCATGCAAGAAAACAACCCTGAAACAAGGAGCACCCAACGGATGCTACCACTGGAGCCCCCCGACCGCATCCAGGTCGCCTTCGACGACCACCGCCTGGTGTCCAACGCCGGCCTGTTGTTGCCGCTGACCCTGGCCCATCATCTGGGTCTGGGTCAACTGGTGGACCGCCATGTGGACCTGGGGGATGCGCCGGGTCGGGCGCATGCCGGAGACAAGCTGCTGACGCTGGTGGCATCGGCGCTGGCGGGTGGCGACTGCATTGACGATGCCGACGCCCTGCGCGCGGGCGGGACCGCGCGGGTGATGGGCTGCACGGTCAAGGCGCCGTCCACCCTGGGGACCTTCCTGCGCAGTTTCCGTTGGGGCCACGTGCGCCAGTTGGACCGGGTCAGCCGCGAGCTGCTGGCCCGAGCCTGGGGGGCGGGGGCCGGTCCCGGCGACGGGCCGTTGACCATCGACCTGGACTCCACCGTCTGCGAGACCTATGGGCTGCTCAAGGAGGGAGCCCGCCACCACAACTATGCTGGCCAGCGGGGCTATCACCCCTTGTTGGCGGTGGCCGCCGGCAGCGGCGACGTGCTGATGGCCCGCCTGCGCCAGGGCCGGGCCCACACGGCGCGCGGCGCGGCCCACTTCCTGCGGGAAACCATCAGCCGGGTGCGCCAGGCCGGTGCCACGGGCCCACTCACCGTGCGGGCCGACAGTGGCTTTTACACCCACGGCATCGTTGCCCTCTGCCACGACCAAAAGGTCCGCTTCTCCATCACCGTTCGCCAGCACCCAGCCTTGCGCCAGCGCATCGAGGCCCTTCCCGAGGAGGACTGGACCCCCATCCCCTACTGGATGGAAGGGGCCGCGGACGTGGCCGAGACCACCTACACGCCCTTTGCCGACAAGGCCGACGCGGTACCCGTGCGCCTGATCGTGCGGCGGGTGAAGCCCACGCCCGGCTCCCAGCTGGCCCTGTTCACCGACTACCGCCATCACGCCTTCATCACCGACCGCGAGGGCGACACCCTGGCACTCGAGGCCGACCATCGCCGCCACGCCGAGGTGGAGAATGCCATCCGCGACCTGAAGTATGGCGTGGGCCTCAACCACCTGCCCTCGGGACGCTTCGCCGCCAACGGCGCCTGGCTGGCGGTCCAGGTCCTGGCCCACAACCTGGCCCGCTGGACCGGGCGCCTCGGGCTGGGCCAGCCGCGGACGACCACCAAGACCCTCCGGCGCCGCTTCTTCGCCCTGGCCGGACGCATCACCCGCAAGGCCCGCCGTCTCACCTTGCATCTCCCCCAGGCCTGGCCTTGGCAAAACCCGTTCCGCGCCGCCCTGGCACGCTTGCGCGCCCTGCCCCTACCTCCCTGATCGCTCCCCCGTTGAGCCCCCTCCATCGCCGGGCGCAGCTGCGCCCGGCCGGTCCCGGCGCGTCTCCGGCGGCCATCCGCACGCGGTTCTCGGCTGTGGCCGGTGCCGCAACACGGCAAAAACCCCCTCCCGGAGCCGACACACCCGACACCCGGCCCCATCCGTCGGCCTCAACACCTGCCGGCACAGCCTCCCCACCTGCAAACCTCCGATCTCCAGCCCCACCGCATCCCCTTCGGTGGATCCGGGCCAATGTGGAGGGCGGCTATGCCTTCTGCTCGTTCATGAGCTCGTCCAAGTGGGTGGCCCTCAACAAGGCCGTGCCCGACTCCGTGACGCCGTCGCGCATTTCCAACGCCACCGATCCGGAGATCGAGGCGGCGGCGGCCGATTGGCTGCCCTACGCCCGCGACGAGATCCTGCCGCACGCCTGGGCTGTGCCTTCCATGCCCGGCGTCGGCTACATGGCCGGACAGTTCACGGAGGCCGTGGACGCCATGGGCTACGAGGGCGTGAGCCCCGCGGACGCCCTGGCCGGCATCCAGGAACGGGTCCAGCAGGAGGTCAACGACAAACTGGCGTCGGCCGCCTGACCTGATCGCATCAGTCTGGGATCGGACCGGGGCGGAAGTCATTTTCCGCCCCGGTCCGGTCGCGCCATTGAACTTCCCACAGGGATTTCTCCGACGTGTCCGCCATTCCGCAACTGCAGGCGGCGCAGCCCCGGCGCGGACCGGGGCTACGCCACATGAGTCCGGTCACCCGCCGGCGCCTGCTTTGGGGCATCCTCTTCATTTCGCCCTGGCTCATCGGCTTCGTGGCCTTCACGGCCTACCCGGTGATCGCGTCCCTCTACTACAGCTTCACCGACTTCAACATCATCAACCGCTCGCCCAATCTGGTGGGCTGGTCCAACTACGTGGATCTGTTCCAGGGCCGCGAAGACTCGTGGAAGTCGATGCGGGTGACGTTCCGCTACGTCGCGATGCTGGTCGGCCTGGCCACGGTCTTCGATGTCTTCATCGCGATGCTGCTCAACATGAACGTGCGCGGCCTCTCGCTCTACCGCACGGTGTTCTACCTCCCGGTGATGGTGCCGGTCGTCGCGGCCAGCCTGACCTGGGTCTGGATCCTGAATCCCAGCCACGGCTTGGTCAACGGCATTCTGGCGCGGATCGGCATCGACGGACCGAACTGGCTGGCATCGGAGAGGACCGCGCTGTTTTCGCTGGTCATTGTCTCGGTCTGGGGCAGCGGCCGCGCCGTGCTGATCTATCTGGCGGGCCTGAAGGAAATCCCCCAGCACCTGTATGAGGCGGCCTCCATCGACGGCGCCAACCCCTGGCGCAAGATGTGGGCGATCACGCTCCCCCTGCTCACCCCGCAGATGCTCTTCAACGTGATCACCATGACCATCTTCTCCTTCCAGTCCATCGCGGCGCCGGAGATCATGACCGGGGGCGGTCCCAACAAGGCGACCCTGCTGTTCGGCTACCAGCTCTACCGCGTGGCCTTCGAACGGCTCAAGATGGGTTTCGCCTCCGCCATGGCCTGGATTCTGTTCATTGTCATCCTGGTGCTGACCATCTTCATGTTCTACGGCTCCCGAAACTTCGTCCACTACGAGCGCTGACCCATGACCGCCGCCGCGGCCCGCCGCAGTGCCACCGACTGGTCGCTCATCAGTCAGCGGTTGGGCGCACATCTGTCCCTGATCTTCTTTGGGATCATCTTCATGCTGCCCTTCCTCTGGATGGTCAGCTCGTCCCTCAAGCCCAGTGCCGAAATCTTCGAGATCCCGGTGCGCCTGATCCCGAAGACGTTTGCGTTCACCAACTATCCGGACGCCATCGAATCGATCCGCTTCCTGCGCTACTTGGCCAACACCTTCATCTATGCCGTGGGCCTGATGATCGGCGCGGTGCTCTCCAACGTCTTTATCGGCTACGGGTTCGCGCGCATCGACTGGCCGGGCCGGGACATCGTGTTCATCATCGTGATCGCGACCATGATGCTGCCCGCGCAGGTGCGCTTCATCCCGCTCTTCATCACCTACAGCAAGTGGGGATGGCTGGAGACCTTCGCCCCGCTGATTGTGCCGGCCTTCTTCGGCAACGCCTTCTTCGTCTTCCTGGTCCGGCAGTTCATGCTGACCTTCCCGCGCGACCTGGACGATGCCGCGCGGGTGGACGGGGCCAACGAACTGATGATTTTCTGGCGCATCGTGGCCCCCCTGTCGAAGCCGGCCATCATCACGATTGCCATCTTCGACTTCATGTGGGGGTGGCACGACTACATCAACCCGCTGGTCTTCCTGCGGGATCCGGACAAGTTCACCCTGTCGGTGGGCCTGCGGCTCTTCTTCTCCCAGTACGGCGCAGAGTGGGCCCTGCTGATGGCGGCCGCCACCATGTTCACCTTGCCGATGATCGTGGTCTTCTTCTTCGCCCAGCGCACCTTCATCGAGGGCATCAGCTTCACCGGCGTCAAGGGTTGAGCGTTGGCTGGATCCACTCCTGACTGGCATCGGCCAAGGCTCGCGCCCCGTGTCCCCGCCACAGGAACTCGACGGGTTTGGGCAATCCGTTGGCAACCTTCGCGACAGCACGATTCGCGGTTGAGAGCGGCCGGCAACCTGTGATCCGAAGGCCACTCGCGCCAGAACTGTGCTCGAGTACCTCTGCGGCAACGGAACCAAAGGCTTGGGTCAGGTTGTTGTGGAGCGGCTTAGCCCTGCGGCAACCAAAGTGGCGAAAGAGAACTGCGTCGTGGCCGTACAGTTCCTCACATGCACACTGATGTTGGCTGGTAAAAGCCGGAAGACCGACCGGACCAGCACACCAACGGCACAACCGGCACAAAGACTCCCCAAGATTCGGCACTGTCTAGAATGATGGTCATCGATCGAATTGCGCACTACTTGGTCGGATCCGGTCATTGCACACAGCACGGGGACTCTCGATAACGGGCGCGACACAGGTGCAACACCTTCCCGAAGGATTACATGCCCCCCACATCACCAACATGCCTCCGATCGAAAAAGCGTTCTGCGCCGTTTCGCTTCTTGATTGCGTCAGCCATGTTGACGGTTGTAGTTGGATTCACGGTGTCATGCAGTGGCTATCCATTGCCTGACGGGTCCGGGTTCCAAGCGACCCCAATACCGGAAGTGACCACGTTGCCCGATGCAGCTGCCGAACGCCAAGCGGCGGCGCGCCAGGTATTGGCCGACCGGCTTACGGTCACACCCGACAGTCTGGAGTTCGTCAGCGAACAGGAGGTGCAGTGGTCCGACACTTCCCTCGGATGTCCAGAGCCGGACCAAGCATACGCCACGGTGATTGTTCCGGGTTTCAGGCTAACCTTCCGCCACTCTGGCAACCAATACGAGGTTCATGCCGCTGAGGATGCCTCCTATCACCCAGTGTCTTGCGAAGGGGAAAACCGCAACGATGGGTCCGAAGCGCGATCTGGATAGTTGTTGCACCAGAAACTGCCGCAGAATTCCTGATCCTGGTAAATGCCCCCATACCCCCAATGGCGACGTGCTGGTTCCAGGGATGCCGCCTGATGCAATGCCGCCGTCAGACCTGACACCTCCGACAGCCAGTGAATGGTGGCCACCATGAAATTCCCAGGACAATCGACACCGGTTCCAAAGTCGTCGTTCACGAGCCCCACATGATGGCGAGCCTCAGGCTGCCGTGTGAGAGGCTTGTCAACGCGTACCAAAGAGCCTACGGCGGCAGCATCTGGTTCCGATGCTTGATCGTCCCTTCCCAGTTGCGGCTGGATTCCACGTTGGGCATAGCGTTCAGGGTCGGAGCCAGGCGCCCCCAACCTAGATGGGATACGCGCCCCAGCCTCAGTTGTGACTGGCTGCGAACTTGGTCCAAGGCCAGCCGAGTCTCAAATACATCCCTTGCCACATAGCCTGCAGCAGACATCCCGGTCGGCATGAAGGCCACGGTGCTGGCGACAGCATTGAGACAGCCCATCACCTGCCACTGGTAGCAGCAGAGTAAGCGGGACCAAGCCCAAAACCACCGCGCCTCCACCGGCACTCGGAGGACTAACCGCCTCGGGAGTCCAAGTAGAGGATTGCCAGTCACACACCGCGGTGTGCCCAAATGCAGTAAGCGGACAGGGAGAGATCGAAGCCTGTTTCGTCGCGGGAGAAGGCGACCGATTCCACGCAGCGGTACTCTGTTTGAAGCCAACTGGGTGCATCCTTTCCGTGATAGCCATCGCCAGATCCAACTGGTAACACACTGTAGGTAGCGTGCACCTCCAAGGGGGTGCCGCCCACTTCTGGCCCGGGCGAAGGGCAGGGCAACCGAAAAGTCGCGTTCAGACTAGGCTCGGGGGTTGTCGGAGTCCTGTGCGACAACCTTGAACGGTGCTTGGGCACAGAACAGATCAATGCTTAAATCAATTCAATTCGGCACATAAGGTTCAAACCGGCTGCCGGGCCACAGCCATCCGGCGCGCAACAAAAAGGGCCGCCGTGCGTCCTATGGGGTGTATGCAATCCTCACAGTACGCGTTGCGGCCCTCATGGATCCTATCCCATGCCCTCCTCTCCCCGTCATCGACCCCGCCCTGCGGGAGGCCCTGTGCGCCTTCGCCGACGCACTGTCCCACCTCCCCGATCCGCGCGACCCGCGCGGCGTGCGCTATCCGCTGGCCGTGCTCCTGGGCACGCTGCTGGTGGCCCTGGCCGGGGGTGCCAATACCCTGGCCGCGGTGGCCGAGTTCACGGACGACCACCAGGCCTGGTTCCGGCTGTGGCTGCCCCTGGGCGCGACCGTGCCGACCGACGACACCTACCGTCTGCTCGTGCGTCGGCTGGAGCCCGAAACGGCCATGAAGGCCGCCCTGCTGCTGCTGGACGGCACCTGCCTGCCCGGCCTGCAGGAGCTGATCCTGGCCCTGGACGGCAAGTTCTCACGCCGGTCGGGCGACCCTGCCGCGGGCACCCGGCCCCTGCTCCTGGTGAGCGCCTTCCTGGTGCGGGAGGGGCTGACCCTGGCCCAGGAGCCCTGCGAGGCCAAGAGCAACGAGATCACGGCCATCCCCTGCCTGCTTGAGCGCATGGTCCTGGAGGGAGCCGTCGTCACGATCGATGCCGCCGGCTGCCAGCGGGCCATCGTGCAGGACCTGCGGGCCGCCGGTGCCGACTACGTGCTGGCCGTCAAGCGCAACCAGCCCACCCTGCATGCCGAGGTGCGCGCCGCCTTTGCCGAGGCCGACCGGGGCGCCTTCACGCCCGAGGTGCAGGACGGTTGCGAGACCGTCGAGCGCAACGGCGGTCGCCGCGAGCGGCGCACCTGCACGGTCCTGGGCGGGCCCGGCCTCTGCGAGTGGGTGGCCGACCCCGCCGAGTGGCCCGACCTGGGCAGTTTGATCCGGGTGCGCACGGAACGCCACGGGTCCTGCGGCCGCCAGCGCTCCGTGCGCTACTACATCTCCAGCCTGCCCGTGGACGCCGAGGCCCTGCTGGAGCTGGTCCGCGGCCACTGGGGGGTTGAGAACGGCCTGCACCGCACCCTGGACATGCAGTTCCGGGAGGACGACTGCCGCCTGCGACGGGGCCATGCCCCCGCCGTGATGGGCATCTTCAGACGGGCCGCCTTGAACATGGTGCGTACGCTTCAGCAGAATTTCAGACCGGATTTGTCCATCGGGCTGCTGCGGGACAAGATCGGGCGCAACCCCGCCCTGCTGGCCCCGATCCTGGCCTGAACACGACTTTTCGGTTGCCCTGGGGCGAAGGGAGAGCGGCTTCAGATGGGCGATATTCTTGGCTAGGCCGGCAGAGAGGCCACCTGGCCTTCAGGCTCTCCACTAGTCTGCCGACTTGTCCAAGGTTTGGAAGGTTTCCAGCCTCCCCCCCCAGGCCTTGACAAGGGTATTTGCACAAAGGTGCCATGATTGGTGGGGCCTGTGCGAAGGCATGACCGACCGGTACACTGGGGGTCTCTACACCAATCCAGTCCCCGGCGTGTGGTCATGCTTCGCACTTCCTCATTGTATCCGCTGTCCCGCGAGCTGGAGCGGCACCTGCCGTCGGTCCAGGGCCGTCTGCGCCGGGGCCTGGCCCTGTGGGTGAAGGGCACGCTGCTGGCCCACAACGGCTGCCAGGATGCGGTGGCCGCGGCCCTGGAGACGCACGGCGGCTTCGAGACGGTGCGCCGGGAACTGCGGGAGTGGACCTGCGACGATGGCGACCGCATTCTGTCCTGGGGACCGGCGACGGAGGTGGACGCGGAGGCCTGCTTCCCGGAGCTGCTGCGCTGGGTGCAAGCGTGGTGGACGCCCTGCGGGGAGGATGCCGACCCGGCGTCCCTGGTCCTGGCCCTGGACCCCACGCACCACCGGGATGAGTGGGTGGCCCTGGTGGTGAGCGTGGCCTACCGCCAGCAGGCGCTGCCGGTGGCCTGGCATGTGGTGGCCGCCCAGGCCCGGGAGTCCTGGCGCGCGCATTTCTGTCGCCTGCTGCGGCTGCTGGCGCCGGCGGTGCCGGAGGGGACGCGGGTGCATGTCCTGTGCGACCAGGGGCTGGGCAGCCGGGACCTGTGGCGGCAGATTGTGGCCCTGGGCTGGCATCCGGTCCTGCGCTATCCGCCCCACATCACCTTCCGCCCGACCGGCGGCGCGCGGGTGCCGGCCCGCTCCCTGGGTGGCGGTCCGGGCACGCTCTGGCTGGGGGCGGGCGCGGCCTTCGGGGAGCAGCCCCTGTCCGGTACCCTGATCGTGCTGCATGCCCAAGGCCACGAGGAGCCCTGGCTCCTGCTGACCGACACCCCGCCGGACCGGACCGACGTTGACCTCTACGCCTGCCGCCACTGGATTGAACAGGGCTTCCGCGGCCTCAAGCGGGGCGGCTGGCAGTGGCATCGTACGCGCCGGCGCGACCCCGTGCGCGTGGCCCGGCACCTGCTGGCCCTGGCCGTGGCCACGCTGCTGGCCGTGGCCTACGGCACCCGCCATGAGGAGGCCCGCGTCCGCGGCCTGCGGCCGGGGCAGCTGCGCCAGCCGCCCGCCGAGGCGCGCCCGGCACCCCGTCGGCGCCGCCTCAGCCTGCTGCGGCAGGGCGCGGCCTGCCTGCGGCGCCTGCTGGCCCGCAACCGCCTCTGGGCCCGGGTCTGGCTAACCCCGGTGCCGGGCCCCGACTTGGCCGGCGGCCTGCGCTGTCTCTCGCCCCCCGTCGCCTGAAGGCGCTCCCCCCCGTTCTCCAATCCAGGGCCCCCGAGGCCGCGCCCGCGTGCGGCCCGACCGCCCCTGCCCGCAGGAACCCGGATGTCCGCATCCGCATCCGTTCCAGGGCTCGGCCGGTGGTCCCGACCAAGGCCGGTGTCGGCCTCGGAGTCTCCCCATACCCCGATCCGACCCTGTCGGACCGGAACACACTCTTAATTCACTTAGGAAATACCCTTGTCAACCCCCCAGGCCGGTCGCCATGCCGCGTGGGCACACAGTTCTCCTGCCTTGATCCCGGAAGTGGTCCGATGGGGTGCCCAAGTTTAGCCAGAAACACTCGTTTCCATACTTTAGGTGTGGTGCACGCATCCCCTGGGCAAAGACTAGTGGCACTTCCGCCCATTGCCATGTTCGGGATGGTAGCCAAGGGGCGGTCCGTGGACAGGCACCGGCCTGCCTCGATGTGCCGCAGGCAGGCCGGTGGGCAATTTCAGCAATCCTGTAACCTTGGGTTCACCCAAGGCGTAGTTAAAGGTGAACTTGAATCGGTTGCAGGTCTCGTCCACAACCGAAGAAAGAGGGAGTCTTTCTCGCATCCGGATCACTCCGGGAGGGTGTACAGCGTGGGAACGAAAGAGCGAAAAGCGAATCGCACCTCGCCATCGGTGGGGACATTGGACAGTGCTTGCCACACTTCGGTTAAAGCCATTGGGAATCTCGCGTTCCTTGTCCTTGTTGCCGCATTGGCCGTCACTACCATTGCAGCTTGTGTTTTGCCTGCAAGTCAGACAACTGAAGAGGTAGTCGATGAATTTAACATCTCAGCCCCTGTCAATTTAACCATTGACAACTTTGCAGGATCGGTGGAGCTCGTGGGAGTTGATGGTGCTACGAATATACAAGTTGCGGCCACAGTACACGATCCGGACAGTGTAAAATATGAAGTCTCCCAAAACGGTGACACTATTCAAGTCACAGCCGAGGAAAAGAACAGAGGGAACGATATATCGAGAGACAGGTTGACACGCAAAGTAGACATCCGGGTAAGAATGCCTACGCAAGCGAATATGGAAGTTCGCACCAACATAGGCGGCATCGCCGCTCGTCATCTCATTGGACAGTCTGAGCTTCGCACCACTGCTGGCGACATTGCGGTTGCAGACAGCCAAGGGGAATTCTCACTGGAGACCGAGATCGGAGACATTAGCGCTGCCCAAGTCGTGGGGGAGTTCGAACTCCACACCACCGCTGGCAACATTGCGGTTGCAGACAGCCAAGGGGAATTCTCACTGGAGACCGAGATCGGAGACATTAGCGCTGCCCAGGTCGTGGGGGAGTTCGAACTCCGCACCACCACTGGCGACATTGCGGTTGCAGGCGGCCAAGGGGAATTCTCACTGGAGACCGAGATCGGAGACATAAATTTCACAGGGAATTTCACTGACCAATCCGACAATCGCTTTAGGACAGTAAGCGGAGACATTGAAGTTACTTTGGTTGAAGAACCGAATGTGGAACTGCAGGCTAGTACTCACATAGCTGGCAATATCCACCTTGGCCAGTCTGTTTCGAATTCCAGTTCGGTTTCAGAGACAGAAATCTCAGACGAGGGAACACGTCTTAGCATGGCTGTGGGCAGCGGGGCTGCCGATCTTTCTTTGGAGACACAGAGTGGCAATATCCATATTGAATTTGAATGAGGTGTGGTTGGCTAAAGATCGAGATGTCCAAGCCTGAAGAGCGATCAGTTGCCTTGGGCGGAATAAGGCTTGGATTTGTCGATAATGGGTTAACACACTGTCTGGCTGCCTGTCGCTTGGGGGTTCCAAGCGACAGGCAGCCAGGTTCAGGGATAGGTATTCACCAAGACATGCAGCTTGCATCGTAGACCAAGAAGGGCAACCGCCGGGTGCCAATCGTCCACTATCCGGGGCTTGATCCTGAGCACGGCACCATTTTTTCATCAGATACCGGGTTCACAAGCTGCCCTTATTGCAGTTGGCAATCCTCGCAGCCTGGCTCGTTCCGCTTTCGGGCGAAGAAAGCCCGTTTCACAATGGGGACTAAGATGGCTAAGCAAGAGCCCCGCCTCGGCGGGGCTCTCCTATTGTCCTGAATCCTTGGTTGAACTATTCGGGATCGATGGGCGTGACCACCACCTTGATCAAATCGGCCACGGCCGGATAATCGTACCCGTCGTTCACTAGGCGTACGGTGTTGTCCACATCGGCATCGCCCGTGTCGGGCGCGTCCTGCATCAAGGGCTGGCTGTCGCCCTCGCCGGGCGGCTGGTTGTGTTCCGTGCCCGCGTCCCACAAGTAGACGCTGGAGGTCACGTCACCGGAGACCGGATTTCCCATCTCGTCCCACAGCGTGATGCCCCCCGCAGGGGAACCGAGGAACAGATCGTTGGACAACACGTACATGAACGCCAACGAAAGGTTCGGCTCCGAGGGTTCCAGGAACACGGTGGTTTGGTACGTCTGGCCGGGCAGCAGGGGGCCGGGAGCATCCGCCCCTACAGGGGTATTCAGCACCTGAACCGGCAAGGCCTGCATGGCCAGCACTTCCGCCAGTCCCGAAGGATTGCCGTCTTCGGCCAGACTCTCCAGACCCTGGCCCCGATCCGGCCGGCTCTCCGTGAAGAGCGGATCGCAGACACAGTGTGGGACGACCACCCCGGGCGCAATCGGGCGATTGGCGGAAACGTTGGTGATCGACACTTGGAAATGCCGAGCCTGTCGCGGCGTGATGGTCACGGCAACCAGTTCGTCCGCATCCATGTCGTCAACCCAACGCACGGTGTTGTCGTCATCCTCGGGGCCGGTGTTCGCACCGGATTGGCGCGGAGCCTGGTTGGAACCCTCGCCCACAGGCTCGTCCTCCTCGGTGCCGGCATCCCACAGATACACCGGCACGCGCCCCGACACGGGGTTCCCGTCCATGTCAAACAGGACCATGCCGTCGTCCGCAGTCGCGATAAACCAGTCGTTGGATTGGACGAACATGAACGCCAGCGACAGATGGGGGGCAAGAGGGCTGGCCCGGAGAGTGAAGTGGTAGGACTCGCCTGGCAGCAGCGGTCCGGGGGCATCGGCACCCACCGGGGTGTTGAACACGCCGTAGGAGCCGGCCACCGGCTCGTCGCTCATGAAGCCGCCCGTGGAAATGAACTCGTGCAAGGGACCCGGATTGCCGTCCTCGGCCAAGGCCTCCAGGCCGTTGTACAGATTCGGATGCCCTTCCTTGAAGAACTGGGGATGCCCTTCCATGTAGGTGGTGGCCGGATCCGTGTGCACGGCGAAGACCCCAGGCGCAAACAGCGTTGTGACCATGGCCGAACCGGACGTGTTTTCGACTGTGACGTCGAATACCGTGTCGAAGGACCGGCGGATGGACACACTGACCAGATCGGACACGCTCGGCCCTTCCACCAAGCGTACGGTGTTGTCGTCATCCTCGGGACCGGTGTTCGCGCCGGATTGGCGCGGGGCCTGATTGGAACCCTCGCCCACGGGCTCGTCCTCCTCGGTGCCGGCATCCCACAGATAAAGCTGATCGGTGATGTCGCCTCCCAAAATCGCGCCTCCCATCGGACTTTCGAGAGAGATGCCAACTTCATCCGTGCCGATGAACCAGTCGTTGGACTGCACGAACATCAAGGCGAATGTCAGGTTTCCGGAGGCGGCACCGGCATCCACGATGAAGGAATAGCTGGCACCCGGCAACAAGGGCCCGGGCCCTTCGGCACCAAGGGGTCTGTTGAACACACCGTGCTTGACCCCGTGCTCTGCCAGCGTAGCAGCCACCACACCGGGATTGCCGTCTTCCGCCAAGTCTTCAAGGCCGGGGGTCTTGATGGGCTTGAAATCCCAAAACAGGATGCCGGGATGGGCACCGGGCACGAAGAGCGGACCGGGCTTGTCGGACAGGGCCCAGACACCGGGGGCGAACGATGTGGGCGTATCGCTTTGATCCGAAACGTTGGTGATGGTCACCACAAATCTGAAGTCTTCCCGGTTGGCACATGCATTGAGTGGCTCGGCAGCCAACACCGGCACTGCCGGCAACAGCCCAACCGGGATCAGGGCGGCAATGGCAAGGACCGCCAACACCTTGTACAGACGAATCATTGGAGCGCCTGTACTTGAGCCTTTACGCAACCGCCAGCACGGCAAGCATGTTCATTCGGGCTGGAACAAGGCAGTGCAGCCGCATCGGAGGAAGGTGGTTCCGGTCGCATCAACCTGTGGTTGGCCACTCGCGTTCAAGTTCCCCTGAATGTCCCCTGCCGTCTACTCGAGGCACCGCCTGTCCGCGGGCCGCGAGCTTTTCGGACAAACCCCTGATCGCAACAGGGGGTGTTGCGATGCCAGGCGATGTATCGGAACTTGCACGTTCGCTGGTTGCGAGACGCCGTTCATAGGCCATGGCCGACCATGCACCCCTTGCCTGCAGCGATTGGCGGACCGCCGGAGCATTCCCCCGACCGGTGGCTACGCATCACCGTGCACTGGCCGTCCGGGAAACAAATTCATCAAGTTGACCGACCAGGTCGGTTCAGTTGGGAGATGTCGGTTCAGCAGGTCAAGGTGATCCTCAACCTCACCCCGCCTCCACGGATGGCCCGAGCCGGTCAGGCTCCGTACGACGACTAAACGGGGATTGTGCTTGTTACCTCGAAACGATCGATGTAAAAGTACTTCTCCGTGAAGGAGTTGTTGAGCGTATGCACCTGGTCCCGATGCTCGATCGTCACTTCCCAGCTGCCGCTGGAGCCTCCATCCGGCGCGGCCCAGTCGATGCGTACAGTGCCCGACTTGTCCTCGTTGCGGGCCAGCACGGACGCCTGGCGATGATATTCGGTCCATTGCCAGCCGGTCTCGCGCCATACGGCCCGTTCCGCGATCTGAGCCATCGGCTCCATTCCGCTCCAGCCGCGGTAACAGCGGAGCACTGCCTCCAGATTCCCGTTCCGCTCCAGCAGGGACAACGCCGTGTCCGCGGTCAGATGTCCAAAGGCCATGCCGTTGGGCATGTCCATCAGGGTCGGTGCCAGACGGTGTCCTCCCAGATGGGACACGCGCCACAGCCTCAGATCCGACTGGCTGCGAACCTGGTCCGAGGCTTGCAGGGACTCAAGCAGCTCCCTGCCGAACCGGCCACAGCAGACATCCCGGTCGGTATGGGTACAGAGGAAAATGTCCCGGGTGTGTCCATTGAGTTCCTGTACGCCAGCCGGCAACGAATCGGGCGCGGGTTCCTGCAACAATTCGGGCAGCACGGTAAGCAGTTCCCCGGAGGGAACCAGGTACTCCCACTTGGCATAGGTGGAAAAACCATCGGTCGATGCCGGCCTCCGGTAGACAAACACTCGCGACAACCCCGCCCGGGCCGGGTCCGGGTTGGGGTTGGGGTCCGGCTGGAAGGCAAGCAGCCGCACTGCATCGCCGGGTCGGCTGGCCATCCCGGCTATCTTTTTGATGGCCTTGGTCGTGTCGGACGTTGACCAGACATCGCGATCCCAGGGCGTGGGCAGTTCCACCAGCAGGCATCGCTGGAACGGGGTGGCGGATCCAATCGGATCCTCCCCTTGGGCAAAGGAATAGACGCTGCAGAGTTCGCCTTGCGGCAAGTTGGACATGCTATTGGTTCCTTGAGGGGGTACAGCCGACTTCCCAAGTTGATGGGCTCAGGGGGCTCCGCGATGCCGTACGGCAATTGCGAACCAAGTCTAGAATCCAGACTGTTGTTCAGTGCACCATACCACCATTCCGCCTCCACTTTCCACAGAAGACAAGCTTCAGAGGGACCATGCACGATTCTGATCCAATCCTGCCGCTTCTCCACTCCCGTCTCCGCCGTGAACGCCTGCTGGAGACCGCCGTTCGCCTAATGGAAGTCCACAGCCCTACCCGGGATGCCGGTGCGGCCCTGACGGCGTTGGCGAACATCCTGACCGAAGCCGGCCTGGAGGTGTCCAGGGAGGAAGCGGACTGGCCATCCGCACCGGCCGTGGTGGCCTGGCTGCACTCGGGCAAACCGGGACCGGTGCTTCAGTTCGACTGCCACTTGGACACCGTACACCTGCCCTTCGTGCCGCCGCGCATCGAGAATGGCATGCTGTTCGGGACGGGTGCTTCGGACATGAAGGGCGGCACCGCGGCTGCGGTCGAGGCTCTGCGCATGCTGCGGGAACTGGACCTGCCGGCCCGCGGCTCGGTGCTATTGACCGGACACGACCATCACGAGGGACCATGGGGGGACAAGCGCCAAGTCGTGGCATTGTGCCGCGCCGGCATTCACGGGGACGCGGTCCTGCTGCCCGAATACCAGGCCGCCTGGCTGCCCACGGACGGACGCGGCATGGCCATCTTTTGCGTCGAAATCAGCCGCGCACAGCCGCCCAGCCATGAAATCCTCACGGATCCCGAGACGCCGGACGTGATTGGGGCCGGCCTGGATTTGGTCGGTCAACTCAGAAGCCTGTCCCTGCCGGATAGTCCGGGGGAATCCCCCGCCGGACGCGAATCCCTGTTCATCGGCAAGGTGCAGACAGGGGAGATTTACAACCAGTCCCCTCAAACTTGCATCGTCGAGGGCACGCGCCGCTGGCTACAGCCCGGGGCCGGTGCGGACGCGCGCCGCCAAATCGAGGAAGTCCTGACCGGTCTTGATGCCCGGCACGGAACCACCACTTCCCTGGAATGGGAGCTGCAGGGAGACACCTTCCATCTGCCGACGGATCACCCGATCGTGCAGATGGTGCAGGAGGTCCACACCGAACTCGTCGGCCGTCCGCTGCCCGATGGCCCAAAGTTGTTCATCGACGACGGCAACATCTACACCGCGGAGGTGGGTATTCCGGCCGTTACCCACGGCCCGGACGCCCTGGGGGCCCACACAGTGAACGAGGAGGTTCCCGTAACCGAGTTGGAGCGCATCGCCCTGCTGTATGCCGCAACCGCTGTCGGTTTCTGTCAGGAGCTTGGGGATGCCGCGGTCTCCGGCTGAGACAACGGCCGCACCGAGCCGGCGAACAACCAACTGCAATGGGCCAATGCGGAACCGTTTCGAGAAAACCGTGCCCGGGCTTGCATGTGGGGATACCGGACGTCAATCATGCAGCCGCGGCCGGGGAACTGCCGACAGCTGGTCGAAAGTTCGACAGGGGTCGCGTCGCACCTTGCCGCACGGATGAGCCCACTGACGAATTCGCCAACCGACCCGCTTGTGTGTCGAGCACAATCATCGCAGGCTGTATCCGCACCCGATTTGCCCTGGCCAGCTGTCTCACCAAGGGTTGTCCCGGTCAGCCGGGCGGGACTTCGAGCAGCACTTCATGTATCCGACACTCTTTGAGGGAGAGGCGATATGCGCTCAAGAGATATTCAATGTTCATGCGGCCGCTGACCAATAGGATGTCAACTCGCCTCAAGTCCTGAGCCGCGGCATCTTGTGCCTCAGGGTCGATATTGATTTCACCCAGGATACGCGTCGTATCGGCATCCATCGTAGTGCCATCGATATGGCACCCGACAGAACCTGCCTGTTGCGTCAGGTTCCGAAGACGTGTCTCAGGCCACCATCCCGTCGGCTCGGGCCCGAGCGCGTTTGACGGCAGAAGGTTAATGAAGAATTGATTCTCAAACTCGCTAATCCCCCAGGCCAAACCCACAATACACACGACCGTGTCCTGCCGCCTCTGGACAAGCGACTCCCGGTCCGACCAATACTCCGCCATGATATCCCCTACGTCAGGACAGTATTGAGCAGGGTTAAGCGCCGGGGTTGGAGTTGGGGTTGCGCGTTGAAGCGTAGGCACAGGTGTGGGTGTAGGCACAGGTATGGATGTGGGTGTGCTTGTAGGTTGGGCCGGTACGGGAGTGGGGGGCACACGCGTGGATACAGCCAAACCCGGGGGTACATTGTCCACCAAGGATGCATAGATCCAATGCCCCGAGTCCAGTTCTAGCCACGTCCCGTCGCTGGATTGGGCAACGGGATGGACGCGATCCCCTTTTATGACATGCCCAACGACCGCATAAACTGTCCCCGGACCCTCACGTAGATTGGCATTGACGTTGGCGGTCGCTCCGGATGCCTGGGCCATCTGCGCCCGGGCCTGTTCCCGATTGTTGTAGGCCATGGCATTGTTGGGATCCAGGCGCAGCGCCGCGTCGTAGTCCTCTATGGCTTCTTCATGGCGGCCAAGTCTAGCCTTGACCCAACCCCGGTTGTTATAGACCCCGGCATTGTCGGGATCCAGGCGCAACACGGAGTCGAAGTCGGCGATGGCCTCTTCATAGCGACCGAGTGCAATCCGGGCCAAGCCCCGGTTGGCCAACGCCAGGACATGGTTGGGGTCCAGGCGCAACACCGCGTCGTAGTCGGCCAAAGCCTCGTTGTGACGGCCGAGTTTGGCCTTGGCCGCGCCGCGGTTGGCCCAAGCCCCAACCTGTTCGGGGTCCAGACGCAACACGGCATCATAGTCGGCGATGGCGTCTTCATAGCGACCGAGTCCAATCCAGGCCAGGCTCCGGTTGACCAGCGCCCCGACATGGTCAGGGTCCAGGCGCAAGGCCGCGTCGTAGTCCGCAATGGCTTCTTCGTACTGTCCGAGTTCGGCTTTGGCAACACCTTGTTCGATATAAGCCTGCACAGCCTTGGCGGTGGCATCGGCAACGTCCTCCCCAGCCTCTGGTTGCGGGGTGGGTGTCGGCGTCGATGTCACGGCTGTCCTCGGGGTGGGTGTCGGCGTCGATGTCACGGCTGTCCTTGGGGTGGGTGTCGGGCGAACAGCGGCCATGGGGAGGGATTCATCGTCGCCCTCCGCCAAAATGGCCAGAATCCACTGCCCCTCCGCCAATTGGAGCCATCGGCCATCCGCGGTCCGGCCGATAGGCTCGATGGTGCTGCCCTGTTCCAGCCGATCCACAATGCGGTTCCCATAGCCGGGTCCGGAGCGCACCGGGGCCGCATACTTCAATGTGAACGCAACAGCGGGGGCAGGTGGGAGTGCATCTATTGCAGAGCAGGTGGGAGGATCGCCTTCACATTGGAGTCTGCCCAGGTACTCCAACAGTACTACCGCGGGAATCGGACGCGACTCATATTCCTGAAGACCCACGACGCGACCCGTGAACCGTACGATGTCACGCTCCAGAACCCGTTCGTTCAAGGTATGTTCAATGTCTACATGCAAATACTGCTGCGACGGCTCCAGCGCATCTCCAAGCATCTTCACAATCAAGGAGTCGGCATAGCCATCCGACATAAATTCCACATAAGAGATTTCGCCGACAAAGTAGTAAACCTCATCTATGTAGCTTTCAATATTTCTGAACAACTCATCAGGATCCAAGGTCTCGGCAGTAGGAGGATCATGCTGAGCATTCTCAGCAGAAGATTGAAGGACCACAGACGGGGATGCCGAAATCGCCCCTTCAGGCATCCTGGGAAAGAGACCCCAAAGCAAGGCACTGAAAACCAGTACAGCCATTATTCTGCCATTCATGGGCTTGCCTCGGGGTTTTCCCTGCTTGCGAACCTGCCTTCTGATTTTTTATTGCGTCTTGTGTTGCATTACCATATGGGCGGGGAACTGCGGTCTTTGCCGACGGCGTTGCGGGTCTGCACGCGGTTGATATGTGTGCAACAGCCGAACCGCTTTCCCTCCCCCGGTTGCTCTGGGCAGCACTCTACAGTCCGCCCAGGAATCCTATTCCGATCCCCTATATTGTCAAATCAGATTTGCGGACCATGCTTGAGGCACAGCACGGACCCCGGAGGCGGGGTCCGTGTCCAGGATGGGAGCAGCCTTCGACCAGGCCCGAGACGGACAGGACCTCTCATGGCCTGCTTCATGGTCGGTACTTCATCGAGCTGCAGTTGCCAAAATCCGGTGCCCGGCCAGGTCAGGCGGAACCGGACACGGCGATTTTACAGACCGTCTCGTCGCCCAGGTGGTAGGTGCCGTTCAGGGCGGCGAAGCCCTCGGCCACCCGGTCCAGGGGAATGACATGGCTGACCATGTCGCCGAACGGAATGTCTCCCCGCTCCAAAATGGGCAGGGCCTGCACGAAGTGGCTGGTTTGTGAGGCCCAGACGGCCTCCAGGGACAGGTTCTTGCGCATCAACAGCCGGTTGATGTTGAAGTCAATGGAGCCCATGTCCACGAAGTGTCCCACCTCGACAAAGGTGCCGCTATGGCGGCAGTAGCCCAGACCCTCCGGCGTGGCGGACAGGAAGCCGGCACACTCGAACACTATGTCGGCGCCTTCGCCGCGCGGCGTCTCCTGCATCACGAGTTCCGTGCGCTCCTCGACCGAGGGCACTTCGCCGATGTCAATCGTGACGTCGGCCCCGAACTTGCGTCCGATCGCCAGCCGTTCCGGCGGCCCCCCGACCATGATCAGCTTGCCGGCGCCCGACAGGCGGGCCGCAATCAGGGTGACCATGCCGATCGCCCCGGACCCTTGCACCACCACCGTGTCGCCGATGCGTATGCGGGACCGATCCACGGCATGCACGCCAATCGTGAAGGGTTCCGTCAGAACCCCCACTTCCGCCGGCATGTCCGTCCGCCACCACTCGGTGCCGGGCAGGTTCAGGTGCATGTACTCGGCAAAGCCGCCGCACAGCTTGGATGGATCCTGAAAGCCGTAGCCGAATCCGGCCGGGATGCCCGGCTGCAGCACGACCCGGTCCCCTTCCTTGACGGGCCGGCCGATGGAATCGTGGGTCACGCCCTCGCCCAGGGCGGCCACGATGCCCACGTTCTCGTGACCCAGGCCCTTCTCCTCGGTGAAGCCGTGTTGCCAGTAGTGCAGATCCGTGCCGCAGATGCCGCCCAGTTCCTGCTTCAACACAATGGCCCCCGGGTCCGGATCCGGGATCGGATACTCCCGAACCTCGAACTCCTGGCCCATTACCACTACCGCTCTTGCCATTTCAGCCATGATCCATTCTCCTCAGGTTGTTGGGTAGCACCGCAAAGCGTCACTGTCCCGTAACAAATCCGAATGCCAGCAGGAACAGCGCCACGACCGTCATCACGGCACCTCCGCCCAGTACTGCGTACAGAACCCAGTGCATGCTCGAACTCCTGCTCAGTCTCCCGGTTCCCGATAGTATCCGATGCGGTCCGCCAAGGGAACCGGTCCGTAGGGATCCACTTGGCCGGGCGCCAGGTAGAAGTACGCGACCGCGTCGTACAGACAGTGGTTTTGGCCCCGATCGCCCCAGCGGTTGCCCTTGTACTTCTCGATGCAGCCCTCGAAACTCCGCTGGAAGGGGATGTCATCGGCTATGTGGAACCGATTGACCGAAGTGTGGCCGTTGCCGTCGATCGGCGTAAAGGGTTGGCAGGCAAACGGGCTGTCGAAGATCGGGAACGGCGGCTCCGCCGCCCAGGCATAGCCGATATAGTCCTCGGAGCCCGTGCCGAAGGTGGACGGAAACTTCTCCCCGTCCACGAAGAACTTCTCGTCGCCCTCGCCCCACCACCAGTCGATGGTCTTGTCTCCGCCGCGGCCGTACCACCAGCTGGAGGGCTGCGCCGCCGGCATCTCCCAGCGGTTCCAGATATGCAGGGCGACTCCGCAGAAACGACCCCGTCCCTCCACGTTCAGGATGGGCCAGTCAATGTCGCGCCCGTTTCCCATGGACTTCTCGACAAAGGCATCCCGGTGCCACTTGGCGTGGAAGCGCAGCAGTTCGTCGGCATCCTGCACCAACGGTCGGGATGCAATCCGGAAGGCGAGGCTGCGTTCCACATCGCCGTCGTTCTGCAGCCGCAGCTCCGCCCCCCGGGCAAACGGCATGAACCAGTAGCTGTACAGGAACGCGTCGGTCATGCCCGCGGGCAGGGCCCGGTAGGGCTGAATCCCAGGGGCCGCGCCGAAGAAGTCCCCCAAGGGGGACCAGACGCCGGGTTCCGTCTCGCCGTCCCAGTGGATGGACAGGACCAGTTCCCGCAGGGCGGTTTCGGACTCGGCCCTGATCCCCTGGTCGGGCAGGCAGTGCAGGCCAGTGATGGCCCGGTTGCCGGGCAGTGATGCCAGCTCCAGGCTGCCGCCGGCGGGCACGGTCACTCGCACATCCGTGATCTCCGTGTCGTCCGAGGTCGGCAGGCACCGGCCCCGGAAGGCCAGTTCCCGATCCTTTTCCGCCAAGGCAATGCGGTTGTCATCCTCGTGCTCGCCCTCGAAGGCGGGCAGCACGGTGCCTTCCGGGAACGTGCTGTAGGTGATGTGGTAGAAGCGTCCCCAGTCCGGCTCCATCAGGATGCGGCAGGAGCGGTTGTAGGGAATCGGGATGTACCGGTTGTGGCCCCGGGACAGTTTCATGGACAGGCAGGGCAGGTTGTAGTCCAGCAGCCCCACTCCGCCGAACAGATGCAGGAACGGCAAATCCATGACCGGTTCGGGAGCACCGTCCAGAAAGATTTTCACATGCCCCATGCCGGGCCAGGCGGACCATATGCGCCAGATGCAGCCCGGACCCTCCGCCTCGAACACGACCTGATGACCGTCCTCCATGCGGATGTAGCCATCGCCGTCGCGGTTGGCATTCCAGTTTTCGTACAGGCCGGTCTCCGCGTTGTACACGGAACGCCGATCATAGCTGGTTTGACTGCCGCACCGTTCCCCGGCCAGGGGCGGCACGGCCAGACGTTCCAAATCGGACAATCGGGCCACCAGATCCCTGTAGGTCAATGTGGAATCCATCTGCGTTTCATTCCCGGTTGTGCAGTGTTGGTCGAATCGTATCCATGCCAAGCTCCGCCATTCATTCCGTCCGGCGGAGAATCAGTTCACCCACCTGCGCGGCCTGTTCCGGACCTGCGGACAAAGGCCGGCCCCTCAAAAGATGGATGGGCTGTGGATGCTCCGGCTGCTTGTTGGCCGAGGCATAGGAGCGACCGTCGTCGGTTCCGGCATCCCATACACACAGGGGTATGACAACCTCTTCGATCCAGACCCCGCCGCTGGTCAGGGGCAGGGCTGCAACGCCTACGAACCAGTCGGGACTGGGGGCCAGCCTGCTGGTGACGGACAGGAAGGTGTGCTCGCTGTCCGTCCGGAAGGCAACGGTGGTGCGGCCTGGTGAATCAACCCGGTCCCCGACCGCAAACTGGTTTGGCAATACCTGTGTTCCGCCTTGCCGATAGGCATTCCGCAACGGCTCCGAAGCGCCGGTTTCGGCCTGCATTTCGATGGCCGGGGAAGCCGGTTCACCCGGCTGCCAGAGACGGAAGCCTTCACTGTGCGGGCCGCCGGCCAACGGCGAGAAGTGCGGGTTGGAAGGGAAGTCGGCAGGGTGGTCCGCGGCATTCCAGAACATGTGCACGGTCACTTCGTAGGCCACCGGAGACGGCAGCGACAATTCCGAAGCCATGGCATGTTCTTCATCACTCCTGAGCGGCTCCTTGGCATGCGCAAAACCGGGTTGGCAGGGATCGGCCTCGGTTCCGGTCATCGTGCCGTCCTCCACGGAAGCCTCCTCCCGGGGTGGAATCACACAGCCGGACAGCATCAACGGAACCAGCAGGCAGACGAACACACCACGCAAGGAAGCCTCCCGCCGTCCGCCTACATGAACTGCCGGAGATAGCGTCCGGACTGGGACACGGCCTGCTTGCGCCGCTCCAGCGAGGACTCGTAGATCCGGTCCTCCACCTCGATGCAGACGGGCCCGTCGTAGCCGGCATCCCCCAGTTCCGAGTAGAACTTGCCCCAATCAACCTCGCCCAATCCCGGCAGCTTGGGGGTGTGGTACTCAAGCGGCGTGGCCATGATGCCGACCCGGTTCAAACGCTCCCGATCCAGCCGCGCGTCCTTGGCGTGGACGTGCACGAACCGGTCCGCGTAGTTGCGGATGGCCGCCAGATAGTCCATCTGCTGCCAGACGAAGTGGGAAGGATCGAAGTTCAGGCCGAAGTTGGAGCTGGGGATGATCTCGAACATGCGGTCCCAGACCGCGGGCGATATGGCGAGGTTCTGCCCTCCCGGCCACTCGTCGTCGGTGAAAAGCATCGGACAGTTCTCGATGCCCACCTTCACCCCCAGCGAGTCGGCATACTCGATGATGGGAGGCCACAGTTCCCCGAACAGCGCCAGGTTCTCCTCAAGATTCCGGCTCTGATCGCGTCCGATGAAGGAATTCGCCACACCGATCCCCAGTTCCGCCGAGACCGCGATCAGCCTGCGGATGTGGGCGAAGTGCATGGACCGGGCATCCTCGTCCGGAGTCAGGGGATTGGGGTAGTAGCCCAGACCGGAAATGCGGACGCCGGTCTCGTCCACCAGACGCGCCACTTCGGCCGCGTCCCCGGGCGAGAAGTCGCCGACATCGATGTGGGTCACGCCGGCATAACGCCGCTCGGCCTTGCCCTTGGGCCAGCACATGACCTCGATGCAGTCAAAGCCCTCGGCCGCCGCAAAGCGCAGGATTTCGGCCAGGGACAGTTCGGGCAGGATGGCGGTAACGAATCCCAACTCCACGGCAGGGCCTCCTTCAGGTTGGACTTCCGATGATTTTCCAGGCGGCGCACCGACCGCGCATTCCGTCGCAGGACAGGGCGCGGCCGCGTGACGGCCCGGCCAGATTATAGAAGCAGCGCCGATATCCGCGCCGGGCGATCCGCGGGTTTGCTCAGCCCCCGATCCTGAATTCGGGCGCGCCCAGCACTTCGGGCCGCGGCTCGATGCCCAGGCCCGGCGCATCCGAGGCGACCATGCGTCCCTGCCGCCGTTGGGGCGCGCCTTCGGCGATGCTGGTGGTGACGTAGCTGTTGAAGTCCGTGGCCGTAAACAGCAGCGCCGGCGACGTGCTGTGGGCCAACGCGGCAATCGCGGCGGTCACGATGTCGCCGCCCCAACTGTCCTCAATGGTCATCGCCACTCCCAGCTCTGCGCAGAGATCCCGGGCCCGGCGGGCCTTGGTCAGGCCCCCAAGCTTGCCAATCTTCAGGTTCACCACGTCCATGGCCCCGTCCGCCGCCGCCCGCAGCAGCGCCGGAATGCTGTCGATCACCTCGTCCAGGATGAACGGATGGTCCGTGGCACGCCGCACGGACAAACACTCCTCATAGCCGGCACAGGGCTGTTCGATGTAGACATCCACGTCCCGCACCGCGCGCACCACGCGGCGCGCCTCGTGCATCAGCCAGCCCGTGTTGGCGTCGGCAATCAGGATTTCGTCCTCCGACAGCACCGCCCGCACCGCCCGGATGCGTTCGATGTCCTCCTCCACCGAACCGCCCACCTTCAACTGGAAACGGCGGTAGCCCTCGCGGCGGTAGCCGGCCACGCGCGCCGCCATGGCATCCGGCGCCTCCTGGGAAATCGCCCGGTAGAGCACGAAGTCCTCGCCCGCGGCCCCGCCCAGGAGCCTGGCCGCGGACTGTCCGGCATCCTTCCCCAACAGGTCCCAGCAGGCCATGTCCACCGCGGACTTCACATACGGATGGCCCTTCAGCGTCCGGTCCATGTGCCGGTTGAGCACGTCCAGATCGCGCGGGTCGAGACCCAGCAGCGACGGCCCCAGTTCGCGCAGGCCGGCCCGCGCCCCGTTGGCATAGGCCGGCAGGTAGAAGGGGCCCAGGGGACAGACCTCGCCCCAGCCGGTCAGGCCGGCGTCCGTGTGTACGCCAACCACGGTGCTGTCGAAGACTGCCACCGACTTGCCTTCGGACCAGTTGTAGCTGCCCTCGTGGAGAGGCAGGTCCACTTGATGGACGGATAGACCGGTGATTTGCATGGGGACACCCGGGAAATGTGCGGCTGGAGGCCCGCCTGCCTGAAGGGCGGCATGACACTTTGGCGTCTGTTAACTATAATTCGGCTCGCCCTTCTGGCTTCTCGGCCGATTCGCAGATCCGCACACAATGCCTTCCACATCCTTCCTGTTGCGCGTCGACCTGCAGGGCGCCAGCCCCAAGATCTGGCGCCGTTTCTTTGTTCCTCCCGCCATCACGCTGCCGGAACTGCACAGGGTTGTGCAGGCCGTGATGGGCTGGCACAGACCCCGCAGCTGGCACTTCGTCATCCGGCGCAAGTGCTATCCGGACACCGAACTGCTGTCCGGGGACAGCGACATGGCCAAGGTGGCCCTGTGCAGCCTGGTGGGACGCCGGGGCATGATCTTTCAGTACATCTGCCAGTTTGAGGACACCTGGAAGCATCGGCTGACCCTGTCCAACGACCACTTTGATTCCAGCAAAATGGATGTGGATACCATGTGCGTGGCCGGGGAGGGAGCCTGCCCGCCACGCGATGTGGGCGGCATCGAGGGCTATGTCGAATTCCTGCGCGCGTTCGAGGACCCGGAACATCCGGACCACTACGACATCCTGGACGAGTTCGGGGAGGACTTCGACCGGGACGAGTTCTATCTGGACCGCATCAACGCCTCGCTGCGCGCCCTGAACTGAACCGGCGCCGACGGACGGTGGCCGAGCGTGAACGGAACCGGCTACTGGGACGAGCTTTGGCGCACGGACCCGGACGGCGTGGAAGTGCCGGACCAGATCCTGGCCGCGGAAGTGGCCCATCTGATGCCGGGCACGCTGCTGGACCTTGGCTGCGGACGCGGCACCAATGCCTTGGCCCTGGCCGCCCGCGGATGGTCCGTTCTGGGAGTGGATGTCTCGCCGCAAGCCGTGGCCTTGGCGTGCCGGGAAGCGGCCCGCCGCAGGCTCGACGCCGCCTTCGAGGTTGGCGAGTTGCCGGGCTGGACCTCCGAGCGCCGGTTTGACCTGATCGTCAGCACTTTCGCCTTGCCGGAAGGAGCCGCCGGCAACGCGACGCTCCAACAGGCCGCGGCCCTTGTCAAGCCGGGCGGCGAACTGCTAGTGGCGGAGTGGGACATCTCCATGCAGGAGACCTGGGGCTGGTCCGACCTGGATTTGTTCTCGGTCGAGCGCATCGTGCGCCATCTGCCCGGCCTTGAAATCCGGACCGCCGAAGTCCGGGATCTGACCGACCTGTACCCCGAAGGCGATCCGCGGGCCGGGCAGCTGGCCACGAACTCGGCCTACGCCGTGGTGGTGCGCGCCGCCCGGCCCAGTCTGACGGATGACGGGACGCGTTAGGCCGCGCCCTGCTGACAGGTCGGACAGTAGTGGGTGCTGCGCTGCCCAACCCGAATGCGCTCAATCACCGTGCGGCAGCGCGGACAGGGCTCTCCGGTCCGGCGGAACACCTGGTGCCGCGCCTGAAAGCGACCGGGCACGCCGCTGGGCGGCGCATAGCTGGAGATGAAACTGCCCCGCCAGGCGATGCCGGTTCTCAGCACATGGCGGACTGTCCGGCACAGCGTCTGGCACTCCTGCAAGGTTAGGGATGCCGCGGGCCGTTCCGGATGGATACGCGCCCGAAACAGGGCCTCGTCGGCATAGATGTTGCCCACCCCCGCCCCCACCCGTTGGTCGAGCAGTACGGCCTTGATGGCCGCCTGTCGGCGGGCCAGAACCCCGTGGAGCCAGCGACCGGTGAAGTGCCGGGACAGGGGCTCCGGCCCCAGGGGCGGCAGCACCCGGTCCGCATCGCGCACCAGCCAGAACCGCCCGAACTTGCGGGGATCCAGGTAGCGAAGCTCCTCTCCGCCCTCCAGACCCAGTACTACATGGGCATGCCGGTGCATCTCCCGGTCCGAGGGCACCACGCGCAGGGTGCCGGTCATGCGCAGGTGCACCACCAGCGTCCAGCCGGCATCCAGGCCCAGCAGCATGTACTTGGCCCGTCGCTGCAGATCCTCGAACCGCCGGCCCCGGATCAGGTCGCAGAAACGGTCCGGGTCGGGTTCCGCAATGGTGCGTGCCCAGGAGACTTCCGCGCTTTCGACGCGCCGGCCTTCCAGCAGGGGCCGCAGCTCCACGATGTGGGTTTCGACTTCGGGCAGTTCGGGCATCTTGGCAGAACCTCATTGGGGTTGGGATCGGGTGCCACCATCGGACATTCAAACAGCACCCCATGTATACAGAACTGAAAAGGAGTAGCAGCTGTGCTGAAGAGAGTGCCGCGGAGATATCAGCTCGTGCGTGGGGAGGATAAGCGGGACTGGGCGTCTACGTCAGTATCCGGGATGGCGGGCACATGATCGGGGATATCGCGATCGGAGCCCACCGGTCCGCGGGGACACAGGGTGTGCAGCTCAGGCAGGATTGGGGCAGACGGGGGGAAGGGGTCCCCAGCGATCCGCCAGTTTTGGCACAAGGGGGGAGGGATGCCAGCAAGACAGGGAGTTGCCCATCAGGCCCAGACGCGCCAACTGTACCAGGGGAACAAGAAGATCCGGTGGCAAGGCAGTCAGCTGGTTGTGCTCCAGGTGCAGGGTATGCAGCCGGGGAGTGTGGGCAAAAAGATCCGGCGGCAGCACCGTCAGAAGATTGCGGGCGAGGTCCAGGATGCGCAGGTCGGGCGTGTGGGCAAAGAGGTTCGGCGGCAGGGCCGTCAGCCGGTTGTGGAGCAGATCCAGGATGCGCAAATGGGGAGTGTGGGTGAAAAGGTCCGGCGGCAGGGCCGTCAGCCGATTGTCGGCCAGTTGCAGGATCTGCAGCTGGGGAGTGTGGATGAAAAGGTCTGGCGGCAGGTTGGTCAGGCGGTTGTGGGACAGGTCCAGGACCTGTAGGCGGGGAGTGTGGGCCAGGAAGCTGGAGGACAACGCGGTCAGGTTGTTGGCATCCAGGTAGAGGGCCTGTAGGTGGGGATTGTGGGCGAAGAGGTTCGACGGCAAGGCTGTTAAGGCATTGGCGCACCGCGGAAATGCTCCCAGCCAGCGTTGGTAGTGGTGATACCACGGGGCATAAGGATCCAGGCCCAGGTCCAGAACGCGCAGCTGCGGCAGGTCCGCGAACAGAGTGGGGGGCAAGTCCGTCAGGGCGTTGCATCCCAGATCCAGTTCCTGCAATCGGCTCAGGCCGGCAAAGTCACCGGGGCGCAAAGTGGTCAGGTTCTTTACCTGCAGCGCGGTGAGGGCGGCCAGGTCGGCGGGCGTTACCAGCCCACAGCGGGACACACCCGGCACTGCCGCGGTGATGGCGTCCACCACATCTTGCGTGCGGCCCTGTAGGGGCCCGGCCCCGCAGACTGCATCCTCCGTCCACCAACCCAGGGTGAGGGTGTAGGCCAGAAAGCCCACGCCATCCAGACGCGCATCGTCCACGTAGCGCACCGTTCCGTCCGTGTCCACGTGCAAACCGAAGGCCCGCGGCAGGACTGTCAGGGGCAGCCCTTGGTCATCCACTGGCCGGGCATTTGCCACGGTCGCCGTCATCGCCTGCTGGGGACGGAAGCCGGGAGGCATGGTGAAGAGCACGGCAGGAGCTTGGCGGGCCGTGTACTGTACCGGCGAACGGGTGCTGCCGAGGGTGGCTGTGACCCGGTTCCCGGTGCGGGTCAATTGCCAAGTACCTTCCCAGTGGAGGGTCAGGTTGGTATAGGGCCCCTGCTGCGGGTACAGCTCCGCGGCAAAGACCGCGTCCGGATCCAGCAACACCAACAGCAGACCCAGCACCAGCCCGATCCCGTACCGGCTCATGCTCGTGGCCCCTGTCAGCATCCTGTCCTCTCGTCGATGGGCAGCCCCCTGATGGGTAACGCATGCGAGGGTTCGCCCCGCGGTGGAAAGCGCCGGGGATCGCGAAAGAGGTGGCGGGGCTGGCAGGGCAGGCTCGTGGCCCACTGGTCCAACTTCTGAAGCCGTATCAGATCCCGGAAGAGTTCGGGGTCCAGCGATCTCAGGGGAAGTCCAGCAGTGTCTGCCAAGTCCAGCAGTTGCAGCCGAGGATTGTGGACGAAGAGGTCCGGCGGCAACGTCTTCAGTTGAGTGCGGGTAAGGTCCAGGGTTTGCAGGTGGGGATTATGGGCAAAAAGATCGGGAGGCAGTTCGGTCAGCGGATTGCCTTCCAGATCCAGTTCCTGTAGCTGGGGCAGGGCGGCAAAAAGGTCCGAGGGCAGGGCAGTGAGGGTATTCCAGCAGGGCCAGTGCGAGTCCCGCCCAGGGCCCAGGTACAACTTGCGCAGCCGACCCATGTTGGCGAAGAGTGCCGGATCCAGCGTCGTCAGCCCGTTGCATCCCAGATCCAGTACCTGGAGACCGGTGAGCCCTTTAAAGGCCTCCGGGGCCAGGATTGTCAGCTGGTTGTAGGAAAGATCCAGGTAACGCAGGTGGGGCGTGTGGACAAAGAGATTAGGGGGCAGTTCAGTCAACCCGTTGCTTTCGGTGTCGCCGTGATCCCGCCAGGTGTGATCCCCCAGATTCAACACCTCCAGAAGGGGGGTATGTGCGAACAGCCCGGGGGACAGTTCGGTCAGCCGATTGTCATCCAGAGCCAGCACCCGCAACTGCGGGTTGTGAAGAAAGAGGTCCGATGGCAGCGTGGTCAGGTTGTTGGAGGAGAGGTCCAGCACCTCCAGGATGGGAGTGTGGGTGAAGAGGTCCGGTGGCAGCGTTTCCAGCTGGTAGCGGTCTAGATGCAGAGTCTGCAGCTGGGGGTTGTGGGCGAACAGATCCGGCGGCAGCGGCGGTGCGGGACGACTGTAGGCGGTGAACCCTCGCGCCAACTGCAGATGCCGCAGGCGGGGCAGAGCCGCCAGGAGATCCGGCGGCAGGAGGGGAACTGCGCTACTCGACCATACCAAGCTCAGGTCCACCAAACGAGGGTTATGGGCGAACAGGTCCGAAGGCAGGGGGCTTGCTTCCTGCCAGTGCAGGTGTAGTGTCTGTAGTTTGGGTAGGCCGGCGAAGGAATCCGGCGACAGGGGACTTGCCTCCTGCCAGCGCAGATGTAGTGTCTGTAGTTTGGGTAGGCCGGTGAAGAAATCCGGCGGCAGGGGACTTGCATCCTTCCAGTACAGGCGCAGTTCTTGCAGGTGGGGCAAGTTGGCCAAGAGATCCGGGGCCAGGGTGTCTGCACCATTCCACCCTGCCCCATACCAATAAAAGGATCCGATCAGATCCAGGGTCTGCAACTGGTCCAGGCCGACAAAGAGGCCAGACGGCAACTCTCCCAACAGATTGTTACCCAAGTCCAGAACTCGTAACCGGGGGGTGTGGGCAAAAAGATCCGCGGGCAGCGTGTCCAGGGCGAACTTACTCAGGTGCAGCTCCTGCAACTGGTCCAAGCCGGCAAAGAGGTCGGACGGTAGCGGAGCCAACCCCATGCCAATCCTGTTCCATTTCTCAACAAATTTGTCATCTCCAGAGGGATGGGCGCGGCCCCAGCCACCCAAGTGCAGGCTCCGCAACTGGTTCAGGCCGGCGAAGCGGCCGGGCGGGAGAACCTGCAGGGGGTTGCCTCTCAGGTCCAGGTTCTGCAGCGCGGAGAGGCCGGCGAAGAAGTTGGGCGGCAACGTGGTCAAACAGGTGCTGGACAGGTTCAATTCCAGTAGGTCAGACAGCCCCGGTGGCAAGGGCTCCAGACTGCTGCCGGACAGGTCCAGTTCGGACAGGTCCAAGGAACCCATTGGGGACCCCAGACAGTTGCTGGACAGATCCAGGACGCGCAAGGCGGGCAGGTCGATGAAGAGGTCCTGGGGCAAGGTGGCAAATTCATTGCCGGACAGATCCAGGACGCGCAGGGCGGGCAGGTCGGTGAAGAGTCCCCGGGGCAGGGCAGCGAGTGCATTGAAGGACAGATCCAGTTCCTGCAACCGGTCCAAACCAGCGAGATCGCCCAGGCGTATAGTCAATGGGTTGTCCCAAGAGCCGATACTGGACAGATCCAATTCCCGCAGTTGTGCCAGGTCAGTGGCCGTCACCTGCCGGCAGCCACCGGCACCGGGCACCACCGCGGTCACTGCGTACGCCACGTCCTGTGTGCGGCCATGCAGGGGACTGTCGCCGCAGGCGGCATCTTCCGTATGCCATTTCAGGGTGAGGGTGTAGGCCAGATAGCCCACGCCGTCCACGCGCGCGTCGTCCACGTAGCGCACCGCGCCATCCAAATCCACATGCAGGCCGAAGGTCCGGGGCGGGGCGACCACGGTCTGGCCCTGTGCATCAACAGGCTGGGCCTCGCGCACCACCGCAGTCACTGCCTGTGCCGGCCGGAAGCCCGAGGGCATCATGAAGAGCACGGTGGGCTGCTGTCGAGCAGCGTATTGCACCGGAGAACGCGTGGTCGAAAGGGTTGCCGTCACCCAATCGTTCACGCGTGTCAGGCGGTAGGTGCCCTCCCAATGCGCGGACAGATTGGTGTAGGTCCCCTCCACCGGGAGGACAGGGACCGAGGTCGCGGCGGTCGTGGACCACGGATGGAACAGCCACCCCACGCCCAACAATAGTAGGCTCAGCACCCACCAGAGCCACTGCCGGTTGCCGCTCCGCCCTTCCATGCCTTACTCCGGCCCTGTGCCAGCGCCTTGGTCTACAAACTAGGTTCGCTTTGCTCTTGGCTACAACTGTTCTTTATACTGATCTGCCGCACCGGCCGGGGTGGCGAAATTGGTAGACGCGTACGACTCAAAATCGTGTGAGGTAAAACTCGTGTGGGTTCGAGTCCCACCCCCGGCACTTTGATATCGTACCAAGAAAAGCCGGATAGGGCCAAATAGCCCGCATTGCCGACCGGAATCCTCTCCGGTCGGTTGCGCGTGGTGCTGCCTGGTACCGTATAATCCCGGTTGTCGCGTGGTACAAATCGGGGTACAACACAGGTGGGTAAGCTGACGGTGGCACGCATCAAAGGGCTGACCGAGCCGGGTCGATACGCTGACGGCAACACGCTGTATCTGCGGATTGCACCCGGTGGCAGCAAGCAATGGGTCCAGCGCCTTGCCGTGAATGGCAAGCGCCGGGACATGGGATTGGGTGCCTGGCCCGTCATTTCGTTGGCTCAGGCACGGCAGAAGGCCCTTGCCAACCGCATGCTCGTGGCGAATGGAGGCGACCCGTTGGCCGAGAAACGGCGCGCCGGGGTTCCTACTTTCGAGCAGGCGGCGCGGGCGGTGTACGAATTGAACCGGCCCGCTTGGAAAAATCGGACCCACATCGTCAACTGGTGGCGCACCCTGGAAAAGTACGCGCTGCCGACGATTGGCTCCATCCCCGTGGATCGGTTGACGCAAGCGGAGATTCTGGGGGTGTTGCAAGCAATCTGGACGAGCAAGCCGGAGACCGCGCGGCGGGTGCGGCAGCGGATCCGCACGGTCTTGCGCTGGGCCATGGCCCACGGCTTCGTAGCCCACAACGTTGCCGGCGAGGCCATCGACGCCGCGCTCCCGCGGATGCCCAAACTGGTCACGGGCCATTTGAGGGCCATGGATTACAGGGAGGTCGCAGGGGCACTGGAAACGGTGGACGCTTCCGGCGCGTCCCTGGCGACCAAGCTGTGTTTCAGGTTCGTGGTTCTGACCGCCGCCCGAAGTGGGGAGGCCCGGCAGGCGGTCTGGTCCGAAATCGACTTACCCGAACGGCTGTGGATCGTGCCGCCCACCCGCATGAAGGCAGGCAAGGAGCACCGAGTTCCGTTGAGCGATGCAGCCTTGGCCGTGTTGGAGGAAGCCAGAGTCCTGCGTGACGAGAGCGATTTGATTTTCCCGTCGCCCCAAGGCTCCGGCCGCGCCTTGAGCGACATGGCGCTGACCAAACTGCTCAGGGATTGCGAACTTGCCGATACAGCGACGATCCATGGCTTTCGGACCAGCTTCAAGGTCTGGGCCATGGAATGTACGGACTTCCCCTGGACAGCTTCCGAGGCAGCACTGGCGCACACCTTGGGCAATGAGGTGGCCGCATCGTATGCCCGAACCGACCTACTCGAACAGCGTAGGGACCTGATGCAACAATGGGCTGATTTCGTGAGGGTCAAACACCATGCTTGATTTGACCCTACAAGAAGAGGAATTTTTCGAAAAGCTGCTTCGTGGCGAGACGGGCTTCCTAGTGCACAGTCTCATAAGTTCTTCGGATCTGTGCCAGCTGGGCCAGAATGGCGTCCGCCTCCCCTTGCCAGCGGGGAGGCAGGGCGTGGCGATTGCGTCCCCGCACGTAGCGCCCCACGGCGGCCTGCAAGGCCTGGACGCTGTCCCAGGAGCCGTGGGCCAACACATGGCGTTGCAGGGCACTGAACCAGTGCTCAATCAGATTCAGCCAGGAGGAATGGGTGGGGATGAAGTGGAAGTGGAAACGGGGATGGGCCTCCCGCCAGTCCCGCACCTTGCGGTGCTTGTGGGGGGAGTAGTTGTCCAGGACCAGATGCACCTGCTGGGTGGGGAAACGCCGGGCCAACTGGCGCAGGAAGGCCAGGAACTCCTGATGCCGGTGGCGGGCGGCACAGGCATAGTAGATGCGGCCGGTGTCCAGGTCCAGGGCCGCCCGTAGGGAGAGCGTGCCGTGGCGGACGTAGTCGTGGGTGCGGGTGGCGGGGCGGCCGGCCGTCGCGGGCAGGCCCGTCCGGGTGCGGGCCAGGGCCTGCATCTGGGGCTTCTCGTCAAAGGACAGTCTCACCACGTCCGGGTCCTTTTTTTTCGTAGACCGCGAGCACGTCGCGCAGCTTGGCCTCGAACTGCGGGTCGTCGGAGAGCTTGAAGGTGCGCACCCGGTGGGGCTGGATCCCGGCCGCCGACCACCAGCGCTGCAGGTGCCCGATTGAAATGCCGGTCTCCCGGGCCATCAGGCTCAGGCTCCAGCGCGTATGCCCGTCCGGCGGGTCCTCCTGCAGTTTCTGCCACATGGCCTGGCGGTCCGCCTCCGTGTAGGTCGGGGGGCAGCCGCTCCGGGGCCGATCCTGCAACCCGTCCAGCCCGGCCTCCAGGTACCGGTCGCGCCAGGCGGCGACCGTGTCCTCGGTCACGCCCACCGCGGCCGCCACGGCCGCCAGGGTCTGCCCTTGGGCCAAGGCCAGCAGGATGCGGGCGCGCTGCACCTGGCGGTGGGGCCGGGTCTGGGACCGCGCCCAATCCTCCAGGGTCGGTCGGTCCGTTGTCTGCAGGGTTAAACCGCGTATCCGTGCCATGTTCTCCAACCGGTGTCCGTGGGGCTCCAGAATGGCCCCCATTTTACCCTAACAACTTCCGTGTGTGAGCACTAGGTTGGATACCCCCTCTAGTCTTGGGCGACGGAATCGGCAACCCGGCCGCTTGGCCGGGTTGCCGATGGGAAGTCTGGGGGATCCCAGAGACATGCATTAAAGGCTGCCGGACGCCTGACCATTGGCCCCGCTCAACCAAGTCTGATCCCGGATCAGAGACGGCGGCCAGTGCCTGTTGTCAACTCATCGATACAAGCCGCTAAGCAAACAGGCCCAGTTGGATGACGAGCACGGTAATCCACCCGCCGAGCAGCGTGGTGAACGTGATGAAGATGCCCACCATCCACTTGACCAGGCGACTTTCCATCCGTTCCATCTCGCCACGCAGTTCCATGCGCAGCGGTTCCAGGTCCGGAATCACGGCGGCGATGGCCAGCGCCTGCTTGTCCGTGAATTCCGCGGACTGCAGGGCCTCGACAACCTTCGGGTTCATCTTCCCTTCCATTTTGCAGGGCCCTTGGCCAAGGGCCGTGTGGCCGGCACCTCGGATACCGTGGGGAAGAAAACCGGGGCACTCATGCGGCCAGGGGGGGCGTGTCCCCGCGACGTTCGCCGTCGGGGGTCAGATAGCGGTAGAGCGTGTTGGGGGCGAGCCCCACCGTGCGGGCGATCTCGCGCACGGTCAGATGCCGGGCACGCATCAACTCCGCGGCCCGGTCGAGCTGCGCGGATGTCACCTTCGTCCTGCGGCCGCCCTTGCGGCCGCGCGCCCTGGCCGCGGCCAGGCCGGCCTTCGTGCGTTCGGAGATCCGCTTGCGCTCCAGTTCGGCCAAGCCGCCGAAGACCTGGAACAGGAACGTGCCCATCGGCGTGGTGGTGTTCGCCCACTCCTGGGTCAGCGACACAAATCCGATCCCCTGCTGGCCCAGGCCGTCGACGAAGGTCAGCAGGTCGCGCAGGTCGCGCCCCAGGCGGTCCAAGTTCCACACCACCAGCACGTCGCCCTCCCGCAGTTGCTCGCAGAGCCGTTGCAGCTGGGGTCGGTCGGCGCAGGCCACGGAACCGGAGCAGGTGTCGATGAAGATGCGTCGTTCCTCACATCCGTATTGCCGCAGGGCGTCGAGTTGCAAATCGTGGGTCTGGTCGTGGGTGCTGACCCGGGCGTAGCCGATCTTCATGCCGGCACTGTACCACAAACGTCTCGCAGCGTCTTCATCGCGCATAGATTATTGATACGGGTTGTGGAACGCTTCGCACCCTCGGCGGACGTGGATCCGCCCGGAGGGTGCGCGCAGCGGTCCACAAACGGCCGTTTGCGGGACGGGGGAAGTTGCGCCCGTCCCGGATGTCGACGACGCGTAGGCGGCCGTTCAGGATGGTGCTGTAAGTCCCGTTAAGAACCCCATTCTTCGCCGATCCACCACTGGCCGGACAGGTCTCGAACCCTCTGGCCACCGATCCACCAGGCATCGGGGTTGAGCGGTCCGGCGGTGCGGATCCTCTCAGCGTAGACGCAGCCCAGGCATCCCGAACAGCCCAGGCTGTAGGCCGGTCCGCCGGCAAGCTGCCCGTGTTGGATCGGCCTGTTGGCCGGGAAGTAGCTGCTCTCGGCGTCGGCCACACACTCGTCGCAGAACCACTGCATCAGGTCACAACCCGGGCAGGTCGCAAGCTGCCAGGCATCGGGTTCGTCGGCATACTGGAAAGACTCACGGCAGCAATGGCATTCGGTCGAGTCCGTCAGTTCGGGCATGGGGGGGCTCCGTGCCTCACGGGCCTCAAGTTGTACAAAGTCGAGCAAGAGGCGCTGGCTGAATGCGGACGGGCGCGTTCGGCTCAATTATGGCAATCCAGTGTTACGACCAGCCAGTCCGGCGGGGGCTCGAAACCTTCTGCGCGGCACTCGCGCAAGGCGGTGAGCACGGAACCATCGAAACCCGTGTCCTGGAACTCGTGCTTGGTGCTGTCGTAAATATCGGCTCGGCGCAGGAAAATCACCTTGTCTTCGTTGGCCACGACCACCGCGTAGGCTGTGAGCTTGTCGGGGATCTGGTCCACCCGGCAGATGTCCTGATCCCCTGCCGGGTAGTCGGGGGATCCGGGATATTTGCCGACCTCGTCCTCGGGAAACCACTTGCGCCACAGGGCATCCACCTTCGGGATGTCGTCGACGCTCCACAATCCTAGTCCGATTTGCTCGAAGTCGGTGCCCTTGGTGAAGGCATCGCTGTAAAGTTCCTGCCGGAATTGGCGTAACCGTTCGGGATCGAGCCGCAGGTAGAGCTTGTCGCCGGCAAAGCGTCCGCCGATTCGGTACCAGGCATAAAGCCAATCGTATTTTCCCGGCATTCGTTGCAGGGGGGAAAGAACCCTGCCCACCCGCTTGTCGACTTCAATCAAGGGAGTGGGCGGCATGATCAATTCGACGTGGAAGTGCATGCTGCAATTGCCTCCGGATCCCAGCCTGTCGGATATTCCTCGTTCGAGGGCATTATGTCAACATGCACCATTCAACGCTTGCAGTCCAGACCAGGGACAACCGTAACGGCCGCATGGCCAACGGCAAGCCGATCCCCGATGCGCGGGCGGCCTGTTTGTCGAACCGGTGTGTGCATCTGGGGGCCAGATCCCCTGATTCTCCGGAATGCTATGGGTCGCAGGACCTCGGATCCGCTCGCCCTGGGGCATCTCAGGGGGTGTTGTTTGGGCCAGGATGCCCGGAATCGGGCCAAGCGGCATTCTGTGCCGGCAGGTGCAGGCAAACGACTACCGAGCGGGACTCAGTCCTGCCACAGGGACTTGCGGGACAGGCGGTACCAGAGGATGTCGCCGCTGTCCACCAGGGCCTGGACCGCGTGGTCGTTCCGCACGCTGGACACCACGGCGTGCGCCGCGATCCCCGTACTTTCCGTCAGCAGCCGGGCATTGCGCAGGGCCCGGTTCGTATCCCCCACGTCGGCGGTGAAGGAGGCTTCCACGGCCACATAGGCGCGCGTGCCGTCGCTGCGGCGTACACAGTCCATGACCAGGTCCGCTACGCAGAAGCTGACCACGTCCCCCTTTGGCAACGTCGGGATCAAGGGTTTCAGCAGGGTTCTCAGGTCCGGGCGTTTCAGGACCTCGACCACTTCCAGGTCCAGGAGGTCCTCCGCCAGCTCGAAGCAGAGGGTGCGCGTGACCCGGACCACGGCATCGTCCTTGAGGGTGCCCACATCCTCAAGAAGGGTTTTCAACATGTTTTGCAGATCCATGAGGAAAGGGTCCCAACCCAACAATTCGGGGTCGGTGTCGGCGTCGGGACCACCTCCCGGTTCCAACCATTACCAATATAACGCACCGCGGTGACTTGGTGTACTGGTGACCACGAAACCGAGTCACGCATCCTCCAATATGGGGATGCAGGCAGGCGGACCAGTTAAAAGGGGCTTATATCGATAAGTTGACTTATGAATATATCGACAAGGACCGCGCCGCACCTTCGGAAGCGAAATACCAGTGTCTACCGGGCAGACGACACCGTGTCGTGCCTGCGCGCCTGGCTACTTCCTCGTTGCAGCCAGGCTTCACGTGTCGGACGGCGCGGTGGTGTGCGTCCGATGGGCGACGATCAATGCACGCATCGTCCTGGCCAGCGGTGCGCAGTCGTCCCTGCCCACATGCAACCGGGCGGACAGGCCGTCGTTGAGTTCCACGCGCACGTAGTACGGCAAAAGAATCTCGTTTGGCCGAGAACCGGTCTCCGAACGCAGGTGGCCGTGTACACGTCGCGCCAGCGCGTGTGCAGGTCCCGATCCGGGAGGGTCAGGTTGAGTCCCTCACTGCTCAAACCCAACGGCCCTCTGGTTGTCGTTATTGCGTTGATGAGGGGTCGCAGTGCGAGCTCCCAAACCAGCAGTAGCACGATGCCGAAAAGGATTAGATCCAACACGAAGTCCGGCCACGTCCATTGCTGATTGCCAAAATCCGCTACATCGGCAACGTGAGGAAGCGCCAAGATCGCAACCGTCAAATACAGCACGATCTTGATCAAGTCCTTTGGTGTGAGCCGGCCCAGCGACACCTGTTTGACGTTGTCGTAGTACGCGATCAGCGGCACCTCCGGTCGGGTGGGTGTGTTGGGCACCGGATTGCGCAGGAGGCCGGGCGGGATGTTGCCCGCGCCTTCGGCCCGCAGGTGGGCGCGCAGTTCGCTCCAGCGCACGTGCCGCTCCGCGGCGGATTCGTCTGCGATGCTCGACATCTCGATCTCCAGTTCCCGAAGGGGTTGCCCGTTCGTACGGTTGTGGACGCAAGGTGAAGTTCGTTGACGCGACCCGGCGCATCGCCGATGCCGGGAACTTCACCTGACGGTCCGGGATGCACCCCGGGCATCCGATCGGATGCCCGGCCTTCAAGTGCTGCCCAATGGTATCTACCAGTCCCCGGGCGGCCGGCAATCGTCGCGGTCGGCGCGGGTGTCGCGGGTCGGGTTCGAGCAGATCCGGCCAGGTGGACGGCGCGGCGCGCACGCCCAGCAGGGCGTCACGGTTGTCCCTGGTCTGGACCTTAAGCGTTGGATGGTGTATGTTGACATAACCCCTTCGATCGTTGAAGCATGCAAGGAGACTGCTCATGGACACACCGACCCGCCCCAACTGGTCGACCAACCTCCCGCCGGAGCCGATCGACGACGACCAGGAACCGAGTCCGACGGAGAGCCTGGCCTACGCGTACCTGGAGACCGCGCTGGCCAGCCAGCCGGACGCGATCGCGTTCAGCGAGGAGATCCGGGAACTGCTGCTCCCGGCCTGCCGGCGGTCGGCGCAGACCGATCTGCGGCTGCGGTCGACGTCCCTGCCGAACGACCAGAGGAAGGAGATCGTGATGGCGCAACTGTGGGAGGAAGTGCTGCCGCTGCTGCCCCAGGACGACCCCGACCTGCTGAACGAGGAACATCCGACGGGCTGGAATCCGGAGGATGAATTGGAGTACGCGCGGACACACACGGAGGCAATTGCATCATGATGCGCAACCACGTCGAGTTGATCATGCCGCCCACCCCTTTTGGGGAACTCGAAGATCCCAAACCACCAGAGGTGAGCAACCTTCTGGACCCCCTGAGCAAAGACGCCGCCCTGCGGGGGGACATCACAACAGCCGAATACCTCCACGACAGGTTCTATATCGGCGGACACTTTTCCGGCACCAAGACATACCTGCGGCTTGATCCCGAACGGCTCCGCCAATTCTGGGAGGAGCTTGATAGTGAGGACTTCAACACCGCTAGGGGCCGCGCCGGTATCGGCCTGGACAAATTTTGGAGCATCGAGGTCTTCGACATCGGCAGCGACAGCGACGGTTTCGGCCAGAACAGAACATGGAGCATCAGGGACCTCCCGAAAGTGAACGCCCTGTGGCGCAAGTGGTTTCCCGAGGACGAGGTCGGTGAATTCCCTCTGAACCCCTACTACCCGACAGGGGATTGGGACATCTGCCGGGTGGACCAGATCCCCGACAACCTCAAAGCCCACGCGGTGGTCGTGGCCAACGAAGACGAGGTGGTGTTCCAGCTCAAACTCGAGATTTGGGACCGCACCAGGGGGTTCCAAAGCACGGGCTTTGACGGTTCCGTGCACAACGCCTTGCGCCAGTGCCGTGCCTGCGGTGTCGAGCCCGCGCCGGACTGGTTGGCGGTAACGCTGACTTGCTACGGCGGTTGATCCCGGCATTCGCCCTTGTGCGCGCGGCCAACCGCGCGTCCACGCCGGCGGCCCGGAATCGCCGGCGGTTCAGCCCCACAGGTTGGTGGCGGTCAGCAGGGCGCCGAGGGCGACCAGCGTGCCCACGATCGTCCAGGTCTGCGTGTTGAGCCGGCGTTCCATGTCGGCCCGCAGATCCTGGATTTCCCCGCGCAGTTCGACCCGCAGCGGCTCGATTTCGGGAATGGCGGTGGCCAGTACGGCGGCCTGCAGGGCCTCGAAGGTGTCGGCGTTCAGGGTGCGGCGGATATTGCGCCGGGGCTTCCGGCTATTGTGGGTGATCCGCGGAGCCCGTCGATCCGGATTGCGGCCTTGCGCACTGTTTCAATCTCGTTGATATTGGTGGCGGTTACACAGACGACGAGGGGGCCCCGCCATGGTGTTGTGGGGATGACCACCAACAGGCCCCTTCATCGTGGACTCCCCCCGCCGATCCCCGGGCGGATGCGAGACCCGCAGGCGGTCCTGCCGTCGTGGGTCGAGGTGAACGCAACCTGGTTGTCCATCGGGGGGCGCCAAGCGCCCGGGGGCTGTGGTCCTGGGTCCCAAGGGAGAACGGCCGGCCTTGGGGCAGGCGGCAACCCTCAACTGCGTGCGCCCAATGGCACATGACATGGCCTGAGGTCGGCCTAACACTCCGAGAATGGAGTAACAGTAAGGCGACAAGCCGCCTATCGCAGCCAACGGAGAAGCCCGGCTATGTCCTTTTACCCCCCCCCTTGACAAGGGTATTTTCTGAGTGAATTAAGCGTGTGTTCCGGTCCGACAGGGTCGGATCGGGGTATGGGGAGCCTCCGAGGCCGACACCGGCCTGGGTCGGGACCACCGGCCGGACCCTGGAACGGATGCGGAGGCGGACCTCCGGGTCCCTGCGGGCAGGGGCGGTCGGGCCGCACGCGGGCGCGGCCTCGGGGGCACGGGCTTGGGGAACGGGGGGTGCCTTCAGGCGACGGGGGGCGAGAGACAGCGCAGGCCGCCGGCCAAGTCGGGCCCCGGCACCGGGGTCAGCCAGACCCGGGCCCAGAGGCGGTGGCGGACCAGCAGGCGGCGTAGGCAGGCCGCGCCCTGCCGCAGCAGGCTGAGGCGGTGCCGACGGGGTGGCGGTCGCGCCGGCGCGTGCGGTGCCACTGCCAGCCGCCCCGCTTCAGGCCGCGGAAGCCCTGTTCAATCCAGTGGCGGCAGGCATAGAGGTCGACATCGGTCCGGTCCGGCGGGGTGTCGGTCAACAGGAGCCAGGGGTCCTCGTGGCCTTGGGCATGCAGCACGATCAGGGTGCCCGGCAGGGGCTGCTCCCCGAAGGCCGCGCCCGCCCCCAGCCAGAGCGTGCCCGGACCGCCGCCCAGGGACCGGGCCGGGACCCGCTCGCCGCCGGTCGGGCGGAAGGTGATGTGGGGCGGATAGCGCAGGACGGGATGCCAGCCCAGGGCCACAATCTGCCGCCACAGGTCCCGGCTGCCCAGCCCCTGGTCGCACAGGACGTGCACCCGCGTCCCCTCCGGCACCGCCGTCGCCAACAGCCGCAGCAGGCGACCGAAATGCGCGCGCCAGGACTCGCGGGCGGGCCCACGTGCCAGGCCACCGGCAGCGCGTGCTGGCGGTAGACCACGCTCACCACCAGGGCCACCCATTCGTCCCGGTGGTGCGTGGGGTCCAGGGCCAGGACCAGGGATGCCGGGTCGGCATCCTCCCCGCAGGGCGTCCACCACGCTTGCACCCAGCGCAGCAGTTCCGGGAAGCAGGCCGCCGCGTCCACTTCCTGCTCCGGCCCCCAGGAGAGAATGCGGTCGCCGTCGTCGCAGGTCCACTCCCGCAGTTCCCGGCGCACCGTCTCAAAGCCGCCGTGTGCTGCCAGGGCCGCGGCCACCGCATCCTGGCAGCCGTTGTGGGCCCGCAGTGTGCCCTTCACCCACAGGGCCAGGCCCTGGCGCAGACGGCCCTGGATCGAGGGCAGGTGCCGCTCCAGCTCGCGGCACAGCGGATACAATGAGGAAGTGCGAAGCATGGCCACAGGCCGGGGTCTGGGTGGGTAGAGACTCCCAGTGTACCGGCCCGGCCATGCCTTCGTACACGCCCCGCCAACCGTAGTACTTTTGTGCAAATACCCTTGTCAATATCCCCCCCCTCCCGTTCTTATGTAAAACCCCCCGCGCCAGGCACCGGTAAGCGCGGCCCCGCCGCGCGGTATTTGTACCGTTACCTCGGGGGCATCCTGCCAGCCCTGCTTTGCGCTGGTCCTGAGCAGCAGCAGCCTCGCAGCCGGCGACCTGTTCGACGACGACTACCGGGACTGTCCCGCCAAGACCCGTCTGCGCGACGGCCAGATTGCGGACTTGGCCCTCGCCCGCGACGCCGAGGACGCGGACGAGGTCAACGTGTCGTGGGCGGCCACTGATCCGGTCACCTAGGGCTTGGGCCCCAACACCTACAGCACCTCGCTCGTCCTGCTCCTGGACGACGGCGACCTCAACGTCCAAACCCTTCCCCTGGGAACTCGCACGACCACCTTCGACGGCATCAACACCGGTCGGGAAGTCACGGTCCAGATGGCGATCGTGGTCGCCACCGCGGACGGCGACTACCTGATCAGCGACATCCTGGAGCAGAGCCTCCGTCAGAGCCTGACCGCGCCGACCTTCCATACGGAGATCCGGCAGGTGAAGACGGCCACCACGGTTGATGTTCCGGACACCCCCGCCGACGAAACCGCCCAAGAGGTGACGGAGAAGACCCGGGGCACCTTCTACTTACGTGGGCTACAACGAGAACTTCGGAAACTACAAGAAGCACCCGGACGGGACCGCCTTTACGACGCGTCCGGCCACGCCGCGGTTCCGGCTCGGCCTGGCGCACGCAGTCCAGGAGGACGACGACGCGCGGGAGGCCGTGGACTTCGACGCCTACATCGTGCGCATCACCGACCAGGACGGCGACGCGGTGCCCGGTGGCCACGACGTGGCCACCGTGACATCGCGGGGCCCCGTGGGGAGCGACAGGATTTATTTTGGGACTACCACCAGGGTGTCCCCCCTTGTCGGCGCCAACGCGCCGATATTCAGCAACGTCAGGATCAACGACGGCGGCGCGATCCGGGCTGCGATGCAGGCGGCTGTCCCAACCGCGCTGGGGCTGTCTGGTATCTCAATCGCTCCCAGCGACATGGGCCTAACCTTCCACAGGCCTCGCTCCAGGTGCGGCCGGCAGACCGGAAGGTGGCGGTCACAGGGCCGCTCGGTTTTACCGACTACCTCAACTTCACAATGGTGCAGTTTCTGTACGTCACCGATTTCACGGTGCTCAAGTAGCCCGGAGGACAGCCACGGTACAACGGCATCGGGCAGGCTGGGCATGATGAACCTCTGGCTGTGCCTTGGTTCATGCGGCCAGCCTGCTTGCCCGTCCATTTGCCAATGCCCACAAGTTGTACACAAGTCCCATGCTTCCGCTCCGACAACGACCCCGGTGCCCGCGCGGCGGAGGATGGGCCGGGCGCACTCCGACGAGGAGGACCCTGACGCGCGAGGGCAGGGGACAACGTGACCACAGTACCGAGCAGCTGCCGGAGCCGCAGGGCGGCCCACCCTCCCCCGGACTCCCAGGCTGGGTGGCTGGTGATGACAGACAGAACGTAGTGCGTCTCCTCGTGGTCGTCAGTCACCCATCCTGGGAGCCGAGGAGGCGTCCCAAGTGACAGGGCCTCTTCACGAGGGGGCTCTCGGTTCTCGGTGGTACGGCATTCCCCGGCCCATGTGCCGTGCGGCGGCTGGCAGCCGCCGCGGCCTGTGACAGGGGACTGGACGCGAAGTGACACCCCTGCCGCAGCCGCATCAACGAGATTGACACAGTGCCGCGGCCATGCGCGGTCGCCATCCGCTCCGCCCTCAGGCCTCGAACTCCGTGTCGCCGTGCCAGTCCCGCGCGCGCAGCCACGGCACGGTGTCGTCGGCCGGATGGACACTGGATTTTCGGTTGGGCCGCTTCGGATCCGCGTCCGCGTTGTCCCAGGTGGGATCGGTCCGGCCCTCCGCCACGGCCGTCGCAAAGGCCAGGGCCTCGTCGAGGCGGGCGGCCAGGAAGTCGCGCAGGGGCCGGACCGCGGCTTCACGGGCCGGCACGTCCAGCGGCTCCATGCCGGCCAGGGTCGCGAAGTAGGCGTCGCGCTGGGCGAGCGTAACGACCAGGGGCGGGTAGCCGATGTTCATGCACATCCAGTTGACCAGCCAGCGCGCCAGGCGGCCGTTGCCGTCGTCGTAGGGATGGATGGCGATGAAGTCCCAGTGCAGGGAGGCGATCGCCCACGCGGGATCCAAGGCCTCCGGCTCATGGGCCAGGATGTCGATGCGGTCGTCCATGCGCTCCAGGAGCTGGTCCATGAGGGGCGGCACCGCCTCCGGGGGCTGGAACACCACCAGCCGACGCGCGGAGTGGAGGGCGTTGGGCATCTGCTTGAATCTACCCAGCGCCACCTGGCCCGACGGCTGTCCGGCCGTGTTGCGGGCCGCATACGACCGCACCAGCATATATCTGTGCATCGTGTGCAGGTCCCCGATGTCCAGGCGGTGCCTGCGGTTGCGCATCCGCGCCAACATGCGTACGGCCTCGTTGTGACCGCGCATCTGGTCGACATCCAGCAATTTCGTCCGTCCGCGGGCGGGCGTGAGCTCGTGCACGAGGACGTCCAGCGTGTCCGCATACGACAGGCTGCCGCCCTCGATGGCGTTCGAGTGGCAGTTCCAGCGCATGCGCACGTTGCCCCACCACTGGCGCAGCACGCGATCGGTCATCGACGGGGCCGCGTGCCAGCGGCGGCGGCCCTCCCGCAGCTGCCCTGCGTCGACCGGTGATGCGGGTGGTCGCATGGGTGCCTCCGTAACTCCACGGTGCAAAAGCAGGCCGGCTGGAACGACAGCCACCTGCTCAAGGTCCTATCAAATTGGCGTGCGAGTGCCGCCACAGCAGCGCCGGGGTTGCGTTCACGGTCACCGCCGGATTCGGCGGTTCGTCCATCGACTCACCGGTGACCATTGCTAGCGGCACCAGGAGCCTGAGTATTGCGATTCCCCTGACCGACGACGACATAGATGAGAACGAGGAGACCTTCACCGTCACCATCGCCACCACGGCCGAGGGCTGGATGAAGGAAGGGGACGGCAAGGATACCGCCGTGGTTGCCATCGACGACGACAAGGCCGGAGTCAACCTCATCGGTGTCGATAGCCTCAGTAACGATAAGGGCCCGAAGATCGGGCATCTCACCGTGTACCAAAACACTCCGGCGACCTACCAAGTGGTGCTGACCAGCCGACCGGTCGCGGATGTGACCATAAAGGTGTCTGCCGTATGGCACACGGTGTCCCCGGCGTCTCACACCTTCGCCGCGAGTTCCGCGAATGACTGGAGGGAGCCGAAGGAGTTCACCGTAACTGCCGGTGGTCGCGTCGGTTCGTCGAACATCATACACACCGTGACCACTGACGACCCCAACTACAGTACTCTTCAGTACAGCGACTGGTCTCACACTTCCAACAAGCTACTACTGGACATCAGGCCACCCTTGCCGACTCCCCTGCCGCAGACCATTGAGGACAACGACGACCCGGCGCCGCTGACGGCGTCGTTCGAGGAAGTGCCGGCTGAGCACGCGGGCAGAAACAAGGTATTCGAGTTCCTGTTGCGGTTCAGCGAGCCGCTGGGGAGCAACGGGCGCACACCGCAGGCATCGTCGTTCGAGGTATCCCGCGGCGAGGTGCGCCGCGTTCAAGCGGGGGAAAATGGGCTTTGGCGGGTGCGGGTCAGGCCGCTGTCCAAGAAAGACGTCGGGATCACGCTGGCGGGAGGCCGGGACTGCGACACGGAAGGCGCGGTGTGCACGGCGGATGGACGGGCGCTGTCGAACACAGTGAGCACAACGGTGCGGGGTTGGCCGCGGCTGAAGGTGGTGGGTGGCCGGGGGCGCGAGGGGTCGGTGATCGACTTCCTGGTAACCCTCAACCGTGCGGCGTCGGGAGCGGTGACGGTGGACTACGCGACAGTGGACGAAACGGCAACGGCGGGGACGAACTACACGACGACGAGCGGCACGCTGACGTTTGCGCCGGGGGAAACCGAAAAGACGGTGCGGGTCGAGACACTGGCGGATACGGCGAGTGAGAGCCGGGAGCTGTTCCGGCTGAAGCTGTCCAACGCGGTGGGGGCTCACATCGCGGACGGCAAGGCCGCAGGACAGATCAACGATGTGGTCGCGGGGCAGTAGTCGGGAGACCGTGCGACGAGCACGACGGTGGCAGCCGGCGAGGAGCCTCGGGCGCTGGCTCTTGTGGACGGCGTGGCGGCCCTGTTCGTGGAGCGGAGCCTGGGAGTCGAGCTGCTGGACGCGAGCAGGCATCCATGCCGCATCAACGAAACTGAAACAGCGTCTCAAACGGTCCGGCGGTTGAGGGGCGTGGGACATTTGCGACCGGAACCAGCGACCGGGGAGGCCGGAGTTCCCCCTGCTGCAGGACGGCGGGGTGGGCGCAGGCGTTTGCCTTCCTGCAGATGGCCTTATGGGCCGGGCCGCCCGGGGGATTGGGTGGGCTGCGGCTCGACGAGCAGATCCCGCCAGGCGATGCGATCATCCATCACGTCCCTGATGCGCACCACCGCGTCGTCGGGTGGGCCGTGGTGCCGCCAATTGCGTTCCACCTCGTCGATCTGCGCAGCGGTCAGCGCCTCGCGACACAACGTGCGCATGGCCTCCACCCTGGCATCGGTTGTGATCCGTTGTTCGATGCATTGTCTGGCCCGCCGACGTGCCCGGTTTTTCAACGCCGCCAGGGAAAAGTAGTCCAGGGGCAGGGATTCCCAGCCGCCGAGTGCGCCATCGAGAGCTTCCTCGGCGCACGGCTCGTAACCGATCTCGCGCGGGGTTCGGCCCGTGGCGGCCAGCGCCGCGCCCGCCAGGTGGCCACACGCCCGTTGAACGGCTGCGATCAGACTGTCCGCGTCGATCGACGGCCAGGGGAGGTCCCCATCGTCGGCGTGCGACAACGCGGCGCGGAACGCGGCCAACTCCCGCAGCCAAGCCGGCGGCAACAGGCCGAAGAGCCGGACCCTTTGTGCGTCGGGCAACTGCCTGGCCAGATCGAGGAGGTTGTCGTCGTACCGGAATTCCACGCCGGCGGCCGCCAGGGCGGCGGCCAAAGCGGCCTTCAGCGCGCTGTGGCCAACCTCGAAGTTGTAGTCGTCGCGGTCCGCCCTGCCGTCCTCGTTGCCGGCAAAGTTCAACAGCATCCGGCGCACCAGGGCCTGGCAGATCTTGAGCGAGGCTTCGATTCCCGGCCAGGGATCGTCCTGCGCGACGGGCGGCAGACGCCCGCCGTGCGGTGTCAGCCCGTAGCACTGCACCTGCCCGGCGATGTGGGGCCGCGACGTGCGCAACTTGTCGAACTCGGCGCGCGTGAAGTGGGCAATCTGTACGTGGGGCGCAGCCTCGCCGTACGCGGTCTTGGCGTGGGGCTTCGCCTGTCTTTTGAGCGCAGGCTCGGTGTGCTCCTCCGCGCCAATGACGGCCAGATCGATGTCCGACCTCGGCCGCCAGTTGCCGGTCGCGCGCGAGCCGAACAATAGGACCTCGGCCTCGGGCAGATCCCGCTGCAGGGCCACCGCCACGGCCAGGGCGCGGGGATCGGGTTCGCCGTGGCCGGCATCCGGTACCGGGTCCGGATGCGCCCGAGCCGCACTGTGTTGCGTCATGGCCGCTTCTGTTCCTTTATGCCTGCAAGTTCTTGACAAGCAAGGTCGGGCAATTCGCGGCATCCCACGTGGACACCGAACCCGGCGACAAGATGGACTTGTCCATATGGCCATACAGCCATATGGCCACATGGCCTGCGGGTCGGACGGGCCGGGGCCCCTGTCAGGCGGCGTCCGCGTCCGCCGCGCCCCGCCGCTGCCGGAAAGCCTTCAGTTCCGCGATCAGTTCCTCGTCGATGTGTTTGGCGCCCGGCATGGCGGCGATGCGCTGCGCGGCTTCGGCAGCGACCTCGGGGTAGTACACCCACCTGGAGCCGGCGATCACCACGCCGCGGCGCATCCACTGGGCCGGCGGCAGCGGCAGCGGCTCGAGCCTGGGCGCGGCCTCGTGGGCGGCGATCAGCTCGTCGGTGCTCGCACTCCGCGTGAACCTGTCGGCCATGCTCACATCGCGCACGCCGACGCAATCGGCCTCCAGGTTCGCGAAGCCGGTGGGGCAGCAGTCGCAGGCATCGACCACGAAGACCTCTTCGTCGGGGTCGAACGCGCCCAGCAGGTCGATCAGTTCGCCGACCGTCAGCGACGGTCGGCCGCGCAACACACCCGATCCGTGAGCCCACATGTGCCAGGTGGTCATCATGTCGGTCACGTCGTTTTCCATTTCCCGCATCGCACACCTCCGTGTTGGGATCCCGATGTTGACATAACGCGCGGGTGGCTGCAACAATTGGGGGCGGCCTACCCGCTTTGAGGATCGGTAGCTCAATGGCAGAGCAAGGGGCTCATAACTCCTGGGTTACAGGTTCGAGTCCTGTCCGATCCACTTCGGCCATGCACCCAACCGCCTCCCATGTTCCATCTTCGCGTCCTGTTCCGCATCCTGATCCCCGCCGCGGCCCTGGTGTTGCTGCTCGGCGGCTGCATCATGCCGACCCGCCTCACCCAACGATGAAATCGGTCCCGCGGATGCAGTTCGCGCTTCGCCGAATGCTCGAGGCGGCGTTTGAAGGTATCGCACTGACGGGCATCGAGGATTGCAGCAGGGACATGCTGGACGGTCGGCCCGTGTGCGGCGTGTGCGCGGATTGTGCCCAAGCCTGGCTGGCCGGCGTCGACCCGTACATCTACGATCCCATCGACGACCGCATGGCCGAACTGTGGGACGCAATCCATGAACAGCGCCACAACACGGCACCCAGCTACAGCCGGTCGGCCGTGATACGGCTCAAGGCCCTACGGCTCCGAAGATGGCCGACTTTGGCACGCCTGAGCCGTACGTTCACGTCGAGGTCAATGGACTGACTCAACCCACCGCCGCATCGGGCAGATTGGACCTCACACTCCCGATTCCGGCCGTTGGCACCGAATCGGGGGGCGCTGTGCTTCGCCTCCCGGGTGTTGCGCGGGGTCCCGGGTGCCGTGGATCGGGGGAATTTGGGCGGATTGGGGGCCGATCGGCTCGGATCGGCCCCAACAACACCCTCTGTAAGGCCCCAGGCGGAGCGGATCCGGCGTTCAGTGACCTACAGTATCCCCGGATTCAGGGCGATTTCGCCGTTTCAGGGGGGCACACGGGGTCTCCGCACAGCTCGACCAAGGACCAACGATGTACCCCAAACCAACCCTTGAGGAACGCGTAACCGCCACCCTGAAGGTGATGGGCCTGCGGCCCGTGGTCGTCGAGGAAGCGGCACCCCACCTGAATGCACGTCGCATTGTCGATCCCCAGGGCAACCCCTGGACGCCCGCCAGCCTGCGCGCCTACCTCGACGAGCACGACATCCGGCCGGAAGTGTTGCCCGACCTGTCTCATTTTGTGTTCGTGGTTCCGGACAAGGAATGGAACGCCCGTTCGATCCTGCGCGCCATCGAGCGCGGCCCCGACGAGACCGAGGATGCGCTGCGCCAGGCGATTGTCGACGATCCGGCCGTGCGCCGGGACGTGATCGAGGTGTGCGCGGCCGTCAACGACAATCCCTACGAGCCCGGCCTGTACCGGAGGTGGCTGGACTTTGCCCGTCAATACGAAGGCCCAAGCTGACTAATTCCGGTTGCAGACCGCCCCTGTACGGCTGCTGGCCCCGCGGCCATCCGTGTGTCCGTGCCCGGGTCGAACCCCGATCCAGCATCCTTCGCCGATCGTGTTGTCGCCCAGAGTTGCAGCTTGACGCGCAGGCAGTCCATGCCGCGGTCGCCTTTGATGCGGTCGCGAAGCTGCGTGCGCCGTCGATCCCTCCGGTACGGCAATGATCGATCGTCAGGTAGGGAAAGGGGTACGCGCGCGTGTAGTAAGCGCCTGCGGCCGAGGGGATTGACTCTGGGGTGCCAACGATTGACCCTGTACCTCCAGGTTGATGCGGGCCTTCGGCGGCGGCCACACCTGCATGGTCCGCTGCACGACCCTGCCCGGGCTGCGTTGGCTCCGCGCCGCCCGGGCGGCCGCCTTCTGCTCCTGCTGCAGCCGCTTGGCCTTGGCGGCCTTCTCGCGGGCGATCCGCTGTTGCCAGTCCTTGGGCCGCTTCTTCATCTCGCGGGCCTGCCAGAACGCGTCGGGGTTCGGATTGCGCCGGTTGAGCTCCTCGGGAGTGAGCCGGTGGGCCGGTGGGATTGCCGGCTCCTGGCCGGATCGGTTGTCGTCGACCATGGGGATCTCCGTTGGCGTCGGGTCGGGCCGACATGGGTGGCGACGCAAACGTGCGGAGTCGAGCCCGCACGTACGACGACCCCGGTGGAATGCCGGGGTCTTGTCGTTGCACGGCCCGTCGGGTCGCGCGCACAGGCAGCGGGACGAATCGTTCCCGCTGCCTGATTGGGTCTGGTACAACTTCGGGGTACCACGGGAGCTCGTACCTCCTTTGGCTACGACATGGGGGCGGGCAAACCCATATGGGGGGGCGGCATGATGTGTTCGACGCGTGGTTTGTCGCCCCACTTGGGCGGCGGTCAGGACAAAAATGAGTGCAGCCACGGGGAGGTTTCGTCACCTGCGTGGTGGCCCGCAGCCATGCGGGTACGGCACATGGGTGGGGACTACACCACATGTACCACCGGAAAGCCCCGGCGTGGATCACGCCGGGGCTTCGTGCTTCGCGGGGGTTGCGACCGCGCGTTGGCGTCGGTCGTTCGGCGCCTTTTCGGCTACGCGGGCCGAAAGGAACCACATCGATACCCGACCGCGCGGACGGGCATGTGCCCGGTGGTCGGGCTCCAGGCTGTAGACTTGGGGTATCCACGGGGAGGTTCTCTCTCCTCGTTGGTGTTGGCCACAGGATCGAATCTCCTGTTGGCTGGAGGTGGGACATGGGTGTGGGTAAGACACCACATGCCCACCGGGAAAGGACTTCGGCGTTCAAAGGGCTGAGGTCCTTTTTTTGATTGTAGGGATCCGCGGCCGCGCGCAGCGCACGGTGCGGGTTTTTTGAGCTGGCTGGCGCCCCCGCAGAAGAGACGTGCGGACGGGACCACCGCACCTGAAAAGCAGTGGCAATGCCATACGGAAGGCATCCCTCCCGCGACACGTAGGACCGTTGGCCGGTTCGTGGCGCCCTCAACCTGGAGCCGTGGGAGGCGGAATGTGGCCAGCCAGGTCAGCATCGACACCTACTACTTGCAGGTTGCAGTACCCTCCGCATTCGGCCGTGTGATCAATGCGGGATTTGCTGGTCGGAGACTCCCCAGAACCTCAAACCATTCCTGGGACGCCCGGTTTCGGCCGCCGCCGCAGGTTCTCGGACTGACGTGCCATGTCACCTGTGGACCATAGGTCTACCGAGTCAATGCGACGGCGAGGCTGCGCAGGCCATCCGTGATTTCCATCAGGAACTCCGTCTCTCTCGGCTCGCCGACGACTCCCACCACGAATCTGTATTCCTGCTGGCCGCCATACTTGTGGCGTTTTACGAAGGGAATCGCTTCCGCACGCCTCTCGACAGGGATGCGGTTGATGACCCTTTCGGGCCGATCGCAGTAGGTGACCGGCCCGTGTACAACCAGGACTACGGTATCCAGCCCCTTGCGCAGCAGACGGCCTTGCGTGGTTATCTCCACTTGCGCGAGTGATGCCTGCCTCATCGTGTCGAAAGGAGTGCGCTGGACGTTGTTCATGTCGAACTGCTCTCCGATGTCCTTACCCAACTGCATTGCGAAAGCCGACGGGGCGGGAATGAACGTTGCACAGTCATATTCGGGGAACGGCTTCCCCAAGCCTCCCAAGCCTGGGCCCTCCGGCGCGACGGACGTGCAGAACATCAGAAAGTCGCTCCTCGCCCAGGTCACCGTGGAGGTTACGAGGTCATACCCCGCCCTTGCCGGAATGTCGTTCTTCTTGCAGAACTCGCTAAACGATCCCCGTTGCACCAGCCAACCTTCTTCCAGGTCCCCAATCCCGTCAGGAGCTTCCTCTTGCTCCCGGTAGTAGCAGGACGATCCCAGTTTGAGGTGTGACGAGATCGTGATGGCGTGTTCCTTCCTGGAGAACTTGACGACGCCTGGTGGAACCTTGAAGGTCGGCCGGTCTCCGTAGTCGGCGCGCCGGGTAACCACGGCGAAGGCGGACGAGCCCACGAATGCTTGGAAGGCTTCCAGCCGGCGACCATTCCCTTCAAGAAGGTCTCTTTCCGCTGCCGAAAGGCTGTCGCGGAAAGATGCATGCGTGTTCATGGACTGGTCTCCGATCCGTTGTCGTTCCGGCAACACACCGTCTGTGATTCGCCGTTTTGGGGCCGATTCCGGGGATTCCCCCCTGAATCCGTGGAAAACCCGACTGGGGGGCGTTTCCTGCGTCCCGAGCGTCCTCTGGAGGCAAGCGATGAAGGTACGGGAGTTGATAGAGAGCCTGCAGGGCCTGGACGGCGACGCGCCGGTGTGGACAATCGACACTTGCGACTGCTGCACGATCCACACGGAGCTGGAAGACGCGCACATCGGCCAGGGGCTCCTGGCCCAGGGCGATTGCATCTAAACGGTTTGGGCTTGAGGCCAATCAGTTGGCACAGATAGTCCTTGTTCCAGGCCGCCAGTCGCTTGTTGACGATGCCCACCTTCAGGGTGCGGTCCTGCCGCAGCAGGTTGTGGGCGATGCGTTTGAGGATGGCCATGTTGTGGGCGGCGTAGCCCGTGCGGATGCGGCTGTCGTCCTCGCCAAAGGCGACATCCATGACCCAGTGGTGGGCATTTTCGATACTCCAGTGCCGGCGCACCGTCTGCAGCTGGAGCCGGGCCTTGGGGGGGCGGGCTGGCGGCTGCGGCTCGGTTCGCGGCCGCTTGGCCCGGATTTCAGGGGGGCCATGGGCCGGTCCTCATCGGCATCGAGCGGCGAATCGCCGAGCGCGAAGTCGGGCTCCGGCGGGGGGTTTGGGAGGTGATCAGGCTCCAGCGACGGTACGCCGGCTGGCTGGTTAGCCCCCCAAAGGGGGGTACCACCACCGTTGCGGGACTTAAGCAGCTCGAACTGGACGTAATTTCCGCACCTTCATTGCTGTGTGCGACCGCAGCCTCGATGCCCTTTAGCCCGGATCCACCGAAGGGGATGCGGTGGGGCTGGAGATCGGAGGTTTGCAGGTGGGGAGGCTGTGCCGGCAGGTGTTGAGGCCGACGGATGGGGCCGGGTGTCGGGTGTGTCGGCTCCGGGAGGGGGTTTTTGCCGTGTTGCGGCACCGGCCACAGCCGAGAACCGCGTGCGGATGGCCGCCGGAGACGCGCCGGGACCGGCCGGGCGCAGCTGCGCCCGGCGATGGAGGGGGCTCAACGGGGGAGCGATCAGGGAGGTAGGGGCAGGGCGCGCAAGCGTGCCAGGGCGGCGCGGAACGGGTTTTGCCAAGGCCAGGCCTGGGGGAGATGCAAGGTGAGACGGCGGGCCTTGCGGGTGATGCGTCCGGCCAGGGCGAAGAAGCGGCGCCGGAGGGTCTTGGTGGTCGTCCGCGGCTGGCCCAGCCCGAGGCGCCCGGTCCAGCGGGCCAGGTTGTGGGCCAGGACCTGGACCGCCAGCCAGGCGCCGTTGGCGGCGAAGCGTCCCGAGGGCAGGTGGTTGAGGCCCACGCCATACTTCAGGTCGCGGATGGCATTCTCCACCTCGGCGTGGCGGCGATGGTCGGCCTCGAGTGCCAGGGTGTCGCCCTCGCGGTCGGTGATGAAGGCGTGATGGCGGTAGTCGGTGAACAGGGCCAGCTGGGAGCCGGGCGTGGGCTTCACCCGCCGCACGATCAGGCGCACGGGTACCGCGTCGGCCTTGTCGGCAAAGGGCGTGTAGGTGGTCTCGGCCACGTCCGCGGCCCCTTCCATCCAGTAGGGGATGGGGGTCCAGTCCTCCTCGGGAAGGGCCTCGATGCGCTGGCGCAAGGCTGGGTGCTGGCGAACGGTGATGGAGAAGCGGACCTTTTGGTCGTGGCAGAGGGCAACGATGCCGTGGGTGTAAAAGCCACTGTCGGCCCGCACGGTGAGTGGGCCCGTGGCACCGGCCTGGCGCACCCGGCTGATGGTTTCCCGCAGGAAGTGGGCCGCGCCGCGCGCCGTGTGGGCCCGGCCCTGGCGCAGGCGGGCCATCAGCACGTCGCCGCTGCCGGCGGCCACCGCCAACAAGGGGTGATAGCCCCGCTGGCCAGCATAGTTGTGGTGGCGGGCTCCCTCCTTGAGCAGCCCATAGGTCTCGCAGACGGTGGAGTCCAGGTCGATGGTCAACGGCCCGTCGCCGGGACCGGCCCCCGCCCCCCAGGCTCGGGCCAGCAGCTCGCGGCTGACCCGGTCCAACTGGCGCACGTGGCCCCAACGGAAACTGCGCAGGAAGGTCCCCAGGGTGGACGGCGCCTTGACCGTGCAGCCCATCACCCGCGCGGTCCCGCCCGCGCGCAGGGCGTCGGCATCGTCAATGCAGTCGCCACCCGCCAGCGCCGATGCCACCAGCGTCAGCAGCTTGTCTCCGGCATGCGCCCGACCCGGCGCATCCCCCAGGTCCACATGGCGGTCCACCAGTTGACCCAGACCCAGATGATGGGCCAGGGTCAGCGGCAACAACAGGCCGGCGTTGGACACCAGGCGGTGGTCGTCGAAGGCGACCTGGATGCGGTCGGGGGGCTCCAGTGGTAGCATCCGTTGGGTGCTCCTTGTTTCAGGGTTGTTTTCTTGCATGAAAACCATTATCCCCGAAGCCGGGAGCACTTTCCCGTCCCTGAATCACGACGCCACCCTCATCCCTTCGGTGGATTGGGGTTTAGCTCAAACAGGGAGCGATGGAACATGCGGGCACCGGCCCCCAAATGGCCAGATTCCCGATGCCCCGTAGGTCGCCGGACCTTGACGCCGGGGCTGCCGCCTGCACCGTTGGCCGCGATGGCCAGCAGCGCGTCGGCCATGTCGCGCCGGATTGATCGTGGGACAAAACGTGGTACAAATGGGATGGGACACCCTAAATCAGTCTGGGGTAATAGTCCCACCCGGACCAATCGACCGTCCCTTCCGTACCCCGCCTCTACGGACCGGGACGACGCCCAATGGCATCCGTCCAACGCGGGTTGGCGTGGCGCACCAGATCGCCGTCGGCATCGGCCAGGATGCGCGTGCGGGCCAGAGCGATGCGATCCGCAGCCTTTGCCGCAATGTTGACGGTGCAGTCCGGATCCGCCTCCAGGTCGAAGACCCGCGGCTCCTCGAAATCCAGCGAACTGAAGAACCAGGTCCGATCGTCCCGATACCACACATGGTCCCCGTAGCGGCAGGTCAGCCACTCGCGCCCGTCGCCTGAATCCGCCAGCAGGTTGCGGCCCTCGATGCCGCCCTGCGGCGCAACGCCGGTCGCGGCCATGACGGTGGCCGGCACATCCAGGGTGTAGACCAGTTCGTCCGAGGTCCGGCCCGCTCCGGCACCGTCCGGGTGGCGCACCATTAGCGGGATGTGCATTGTGCCGGGGTACATGTAGCCGGCCGGCTTGCCGACCACCTTCTCCGGGTTCTCCGCGAAGTTCGTGCCGTGGTCCGCCATCAGGACCACCAGCGTGCGGTCGCGCAGCTTCAGGTTGTCCAGGGTCTGCATCAGCCGCCCGAACCAGGTGTCCACGAGTGTCACCAGTCCGGCATAGTTCGCCTTCAGGCTTTCGAGGCTTTGTTCCAACTCGGGATTCTGGTCCAGCAGCGGCCCGTAGGGTACCGTCAGCCAAATGGGCTCCCGCACGTCGCGACTGGCGTACAGGTCGTAGTAGTGCAGCGGAGCCTCCCAGGTCTCATGCGGAGAGAAGCTGTCCACATAGAGGTAGAACGGCTGTTCCGAGCCTTGGTTCTGTTCAAGAAAGCGCATGGCGCTGCGGAACGTGCGGGCGGTGTGCCACTCCTCCTCCGGCAGGTCCGGCCGCACGTTGACCAGGTGGTTGCGAATGCGGTCGGGATTGCCGCGGTAACGACGCAGCAGGGCCTCGTCGGCGGACGCAGCCCCCAAGAAGCGATCCTCGGCCTGCCCGCGAATGTACTCCCACTGCTGGAAGCCGCGCGTGAAGTTCATGCCCGGGACCATGTAGTGCGGCACATCGGAATAGAAGCCGGTGTGGTAGCCGCCCTGGGAGAGGGCCTCCGCCACGGTGGCCTCGTCCCGATACATCGGTTGCCATCCGGGCAGGTACACGTTGTCCCAGGGCACCGGGTCGTAGGTACGAAACGGAAAGGCCCGGCGGCCGGTATGCAGGGTACGCCGCGTGGGAATGGTGGGGAGGCACTCCGGGTAGGCCCGCGTGAAACGCAGGCTTTCCGTGGCAAAACGGGCGATGCTGGGCGTGTGGATCCAGTCGTTGCCGTAGGGCGCCAGGTACTGGGTGCGCAGTGTGTCCACCACCACCAGCACGACGTTGAGGGGCGAATTCCCGGGATTGCTCATGATTCGTTCGACTCGCTGCAAGAAATTGAGTGACTAAAGGAGACGGGCTGGACGAAACCAGGCCGGGGGGGCCGTCAGAACACGCGGAACCGCTCGAGGGCCGGATAGTTGGGTTCCAGCCCGGCTCCGGGCACTTCGGGCGGGCTGACGGTACCGTCCTCGTTGATGACCACGTCATGGACATATGTCTGTCCGTGCATGGGATCCGTGGACTCCCGGTAGAACTCCAGGATCAGGCCGTTGGCAATCGCTGCCAGCAGATGGATGTGGAGCTGCTGCGGCCCGTGCGGGGCAATCGAGAGATCATGGGCCTGGGCCAGATAAGCCACCTTCATGAATTCACTGACACCGCCCAGCACGAGGGCATCGGCGTTGAAGATGGCGGCCGCCTCCTCCCGAATCAGGTCGCGAAAGCCGTAACGGGTGTACTCGTTCTCGCCGGTGGCCACCGGTATGGATGTCGATTGGGCCAGGCGCCGGTGGCCGGCCATGTCGTCCGGCTGCACCGGTTCCTCAAACCAGAAGATGTCCAGGGGTTCGATCAAACGGGCAAACTGAATGGCCTCGTGGGCGCGGTAGGCGCAGTTGGCATCCACCATGATCGCCACATCCGGCCCCACCGCCTCCCGCACGGTCCGTACGCGTGCGAGGTCCTCGCGCTGGGAGACCGCCCCTACCTTCATCTTCACGGCGCGGGCCCCCATGGCCACGCTGTCCAGCATTTCCCGGGCCAGCTCGTCCAGCCCCTTGCCGTCCTCGTAGTAGCCACCGGCCACATAGGTCGGAACACGGTTCCGGTACCCGCCCAGGAGCTTGTACAGCGGCATGCCGGCCGCCTTGGCCTTCAAGTCCCAGAGCGCGATGTCGAGGGCCGCGATGGCCCGCGTGGTCAGCCCGCGGCGTCCCACCAGCTTGGGCACCCACATGTCGTGCCAGTGGCGTTCGATGTCGAGGGGATCCTTGCCGATCAGATCGGCGGCAAAGCGTTCAACGGCGGCCTTCACGACCGCATCGAGGCTGCCGATGCCGATGCCGGTCAGGTCGCCGTCCGTCTCGACCCGAACCACGCCCAGCCCCGAATGCGTGTACGTGTGGAGACCGTTGGTGATGGGCTTGTGGCGAGGCCACCGGAAGCTTTCGGTAACGATGCGGGTGATTTTCATGGGCGAATTGGCAGGTTTGACAGGATCCGAATGCGGAGCCGGCAGACCATTGTAAGTGGGGCGGTCCCCACCGTTGATCCCACGTAGTACCGACTGCGGCCGGACAACGCCAAGGGATGCCCCTTTTGCCCGGCGTCCCGAACCCGCGCGCCTCCGGGTACCCGGACCGTCAGGCGCGCAGCAACAGGATATTGGGGGCGTGCTTCCACTCGTGCCAGGCCAGGTACAGGGCGGCTGCCATGATGACAACATTGACGACTGCAGTTTCGGACAGCATGCCGGCACGCAGCAGGGTGAACAGCGCCCCGGCCATGATGGCCGCCGTCAGCAGGCCACTGTACCAGCGGGTAATGGGCAGCAGAACCAGCAGAACCGCCAACAGTTCCAGGCCGCCGGTTACATGCATGAACCACTCGGGATAGCCGAACTCGGCAAACATGGCCGCGGAATCCATGTCGCCGGGCATGGCCCCGGGCAGCAGCTTGGGCAGGGCGCCCATCACCAGCATGGTCAGGAACACAATCAGCATGGCCGCGTACTTGAGCACGCGTTCCCATGTGGCGGGTCTGGATTCGGTGGACATCGCAGAATGAAGGGGTTGGATGGCAGTAGGGCATTATAGGTCTTGAACCCACGGCAGCAGACCGGGGCGGACCAGGACGCACCCGCCAGGACTGGAACGCGAGGGAGGCCGCCCCACAGCAACAATCCAGCGGTTCAACAGGTTCTTCAAACGTCGGGACTGGAAGGTGGATCCACGGTACCGCAAACTACGCGGCCGACAAACGGTAGTTGTATACAAATTTTTCTTGCCTTGGTCCCAGATCAGTTATTCAAAACACACACTATAATGTCCGGCGCTGACTACACGGTGCCGGAAATAATACGGTTCGTATTTATTCTTGACAAATGCTCATATATTTCCCTGTCAGCAGTCATGATTTGGAGTCTCGGAGTCTGCATGCGACAACAGACCGGCATCCTTTGGTCCGATCCGAGTGAATTCGTCAAATTTCGCAGGCCTCCGCACTGATTGTGACGATTTCTTTGATTTCCAGGGCCGCGGCGACTCCACAGGCAGTCTGCTTTCCCCTTGATGAGATCTTGTTTTCAATCATTATCAACATTATAGTTACGTCCTTTTCCGCCATACGGGAACAAACTTTAGCACCCTACAAGCTAAATTTCATGTAATCCCTAAGCCATTTGCGTGATCCGGTCAGGCCCTGATCGATACCCCCAGCAACGTACAACACCAACACGCCCGCATCCAATGCATAAAATCAACCATCCGACTATTTCAATCTTCCGTCCTCAATCGCAACCAGATTGCCGTTCTTATCGTTCACAATGCTGTTCTTTATTTTACAGATTGCGTCTCAAAGTATCCATATCCTCCCAATATGGATCGAAGTCCGGCATGACATGCCATCGGTTTTTGTTTTCACCGCACTTCAACTGTGCCAAATCCCAGTCGCCGGAAGCCTTTGTTGGAAAATATTTGGTGCATGTTCTTTCGTTGTCGCGGCAGCTTGCAGTCCATCCATGCGATCCACTTTTTAGGGCAGTGGATGCCAAGTGTGTCTTCTTCAACTGGCGCGGGGCAACACACAGCGGTTGAGGCATCCCGACGCGAAGCCGGCATCGATACCCGGTTCCGGCCGTTCCCGACACGACCAGGAGCCAAGCCGACGGGATGGTTGGCAAGGTCCCGCGTAGATCGGATTCGTTGCCACATCCGACCAGCCAGGGCCCCACTTCCAGGCGCGGGCCGTTCTCGCAAGGGGGAATGGATGGGCCAAGGCCCGCCGGTGACGGCGGCTCCAAGCCGCATGCACGGCATTCTCCGTAGCCGGAAGCAAAGGCGTGAGATCCGTCCATCCCCCGGTTCCTCGGACTAGGAGAAGCAATCGTAGTTTAGAATAGGTCGATTCCAACACTCCCTACGCCGTTGCCCCCACCGCCACCCAACCGTTCCATGGACACCCTGGTTGAATACCTGCAAAGCGAATTCGCCAATCTGACCCCGGAGGAACTGCACCTGTTGGCGTCGGGCATGGAGGAGCGCACGGTCGAACAGTACCAGTCGCTCTGCCGACGGGGCGAGGCCAGCGAATCCTTCGCCGTCATCAAGTCGGGCCGAGTCGGACTCTTGGACAGCGATGGCCGCACCATGGTCACCCTGACTGCAGGCAATGTGCTGGGTGTCAGGGACTTCTTCACCAATTCGCCGGCGCAGATGACAGCCCGGGCCGAAAGCCCGCCGGTGACGTTCTGGGAAATGACGGCCGAAACGTTTGCGGACCTGCTGGAGGCCCAGCCTCGGCTGGGGGTCCATTTCGCGCACAGCCTTGGCAGCACCGATTCCGCCACCCGCCTGACCGAGCATCTGCGCCAACGGCTGCATCAGCTGCCGGCCTTCTCGGGCCTGGGAACCGACGTGTTGACCATGGTGGCGGCGGCCCTGACCCCCATGGAACTGCAATTGGGCGACACCTTGTACAGGTCGGGCGAACAGCCCAGCGGCCTGTATCTGGCAGTGGAAGGCAGCCTGTCCCGCATGATGGACAACCAGCCCCCGATGCTGATCGAGGGCAGTGCGCTGCTGGGCGGCGAAAACCTGGCCAGCGACATTCCCTACAACCACACGGTCGTGGCGGAGGAACCCACCCTTTGCTGGGAGCTTTCGCGCAACGACTTTCACCGCATCAACCAGGTGCATCCGGTCCTGCAACGGGCCCTTAACCGGCCGGCCATACCCGCGCGGCCGGATACGATTGCCACCCCCGCGCCGGCGGCCGGCGACTTCTCGTTGGCCAGCGTCCGCGAACTGGCCGCGTTGCCGGACCATGTCCTGAAGGCCGTATCCCAGGTGGTCACCACCCGCTCCGTATCGGCCGGACAGGTCGTCTACCGGCCCGGGGAACCGAGTACCGAGTTCTATGTGGTCCACTCGGGCGAAATCGAACTGTCAACCCCGTCGGACATCGGGGTCAATCAGGAACTGAGCCGGGCCGCGGTGCAGGACGTCTTTGGCCTGGACAGCCTCCAGGCGCAGACACCTCGCACCAAGCAGGCAACGGCCACCGTGGACACGGAACTGCTGGTCCTACCCCGCATCTACCTGTTGCGCCTGGCCGAACAGTTCCCCGAAATCAACAGGCTCCTGACTCCGGACACCGCTCCCCACCTGGCGGAGCCCGCGGAGGAGCCACCAACCCCGCTGACCGGTCTGCGCGCCGAGAGTGACCTGGGCGATCTGCACGGCTTCAGCGTCTTCTGGGGCCTGACTGGCCAGGAACTGGCACGCATTCAGACGGAATTGCAACCTGTCGTCTTCTATCCCCAGGAACAGCTGTTTACGCGGGGCGACACCGTCACCGCCCTGTACCTGCTCCAGGAAGGCAAGGTCCTGCTGGAGGCGGAGGATGGGCAAATACGATACCTGGAACCGACCAGTGCCATTGGTCTGGGCAGCCTCCTGTCCCAGGCACCCGTAACCGAACATGCCTTCGCCTCCACGGAAATCCGGGTCGTCCTCATTCCGCGGGAAAGGGTGTGGCAGCTCGCCACCGAGATACCCCGGTTTGACGAGAACCTCCGCAGCCTGGCCCAACAGGAAACCAGCGCCCCCCCGGTGCCCGTTGTGCAACAGCAACCCGCGACACCGCCCCCGACCTGGCCGGGCGCGGCCGAACCGCCGCCTGTTCAGCCTTCGCCAACCACTCCCTCGGGGCCTGCCACCGAACCCAGTCTGGCAGAGCCGCCCTCCGGCCTGCCGCCGGCCCACAGTCCCCAGATCACCTCGCAACCGCCCGAACCCGTCAACCCGTTCGGGCCGCCACCGGCCGGCACCCCGCCCCTGTCCGCACCAGGACCGGCCCCGGTGGTGGAACAGGATCCGTTCCTGGCCGGCAGCAAATCCAGCACGCGGGACGATCAGGGCTTTGGCGGCATGAGCGTCGCCGGCAAAATCAGGGCGATTCTCACGGCGGTATTCGTTGTCTACCTGGTCGGATGGGCCGCCTTCAGCCTCATTCAGGATCTGGTTCCCGACCTGTTCTAGACCCGGACCCGCGACAGTCCCGCCGCCAACCGGACATCCCGCCGGCCAGCCACCATCTGGCGGCTCGCCTCAATTCGGCCGCGCCACGTTTCGTCGCGGCCCGCCAGGCCGCGCGCCCAGTACAGCGTCTGCAGGTGGGCCGTCAACGCCGCCTCTCCGAATGTGGCCCCTTTCTGCCATCGGGCCAGAAACAGCGGCAGGGTCGGCACCGGCAGCCAGTTTTCGCCGAGTACGCCATTCACCGCCTGGGCTCCCGCCGCCAGCCAGGCATCGGCTTGGCTGGCGGAATGGCAGGCAATCGTGTAGACGCATCCGAGATGCAAGGGCAACCCGTGCCCAACCGGCACCGCCTGCAGTTCGTTCAGAAACCCCTGATCCAGACAGGCGCCCTGCCAGCCAACCGCCCCCTCGGGCGTTCCGTGGGTGAGCACCAGCAGGTCGGCTACGGAACGCTGGCTGATCCCCACGAGGGTCGAAAGCAGCTCATCGGGACGTGCTCTCTGGTCCTCCAGGACCCGGATCTCCTGCCAGTGCCGGTCCACACCCAGCAGGGACAGCATCGTGCGGGCACCGCGTTCGCTCCAGTAATCCAGTGCACGGCTCAGGACCGGCGGCAAATTCAAGTGTCCAAACGCGCCACCGTTTTCCAGGAACACCACCAAGCTGCGATGCCTCGGTACGGAATCCTCCATGCTGCGGGCCTCTCGAAGACTGCGGGACGCCGGTCAAACCTCTTCCTGCACCAGCTTCAGGGACAGATTGTCGACCAGTGACTTGAACTCCTCCCACAGCTTCTGCCAGCGGTCGGTCCGCACCAGTTCCCGCAGGGCATCCGCCGAGCCCTCCGCGATAATGCCGCCCAGGAACTGGGGTATCTCGCCCCACATGGTCCACCAGATCTCGCCCACATAGACGCGTCCGTGCCCCTGCACCAATGGCGCAATGTTCTGGGCGAAGAAGCGTTGTCCAGCGCCGGCCTCCCCGTCGCGGGCATCGAACGTAATGATGAGCTTGTACAGCATCATGGAGTCCAAACCTTCGTGTGCGGACATTGGCGGACGCACTCGGCGACGGCCGGGGGCCGTCAGCCGAGTGGCACTCCAACCGGTTCGGCCTGTTTGGCCGGCGGATCGGACAACTGCTCGTTCGCCTTTCGCTGGAAGGCTTCAACCCTGATGGAACGCAACAGGAACATGGCTCCGATGATACCCGCGCCCTCCAGCACGAAGACTGTGGCATAGCCCAGCCAGGCACTGCCGCTGAGAAGACGGAGGGACTCGCCCAGACTCACGGGAACGAAGATCAGGGCTTGGCCCAGGAAGTTCGCGACGCTCCAGGTACCGATATACAGTGCCCGGGCCCGGGGCACGGTCATGCGCAACATGAACGTCAGGTTGCTTTGTGTCATCAAGCCGCCCCCCAGACCCAGCAGGAACACGGATCCCATGAACAGGGAGGGTTGCCTCAGCAGGCCGGATCCGGAAATGAGGAGAAAGGCGGCGGCGACCATGCAGGATCCCGCGCCGGACACAGCGCGTTCGCCATACCTGCGCACAAGCGGAATGCCGCCCAGCATGGTGACCAGGAAGCCGGCCCCCCAAATCGAGACCAGCCGCGACGTGGCCGCGACGGACATGCCCAACACTTCCGCCCCGAAGGGTTCCAGCAGGACATCCTGCGTGTGGATGCAGATCAGCACGAGCATCAGGTAGCCGAAGAAGCGCCGTGCCACCGGATTGTTCCTGAGCGACCGCAGTAGCAGACCGGGCGAGGTCCGTTCCTGCACTTTGCCTTCCGTTGAGGCGGACGGCCCTTCCAGACCCAGGCCGCCCAGCAGCACGAGCACCAGGGCAATCACCGGCACCGCAATCAGCGCCACGGTTAGGCGGGCCTGGGAGTAGGTTTCCAACTGCGACGACAGAAAGAGGCCGGTACCGATGCTCGCCGCAATCATGGCGGTGAACATGATCCCAACCGTGCGGCTCCGTTCCTGCGCATCCGCCTGTGCCGACAGCAGGGCCAGATAGGCCACCGATGACAGGTTGATGCCCACGCCCCACAACAGGAACACCATCACCGTGCCGGCCAGTCCAAGGACCGGACCCTCCGGGATCCGGAACACGGTGAAGGCCATAAGCGAGGCACCAACCATCGCCAACAGGCCGCCCAGCCGCGTCCACGGCACAAACCGGCCGCCGGCGGCAACCTGCCGGTCCATCAACGCGCCGAACCAAATCTGCAGCGGCGACAGCAGATAGGGCAGCGTCACGAGAAACGCCACCAGCGTGCTCGACAACCCCATCTCGGCAATCATCACGCGGTTCAGGACGCTGGTGACCGGCACCACGGTCAGGGCGGTGCCCACATGAATCAGCGTGAACTGCGAAAGTCGGCGACCGGCGGGCGACCGGAAGTCAAACATGGCTCATTCCCTTCCCAGCAAACGGATTGGCAGTTCGGTCATGGTCCGCAGCAGCCGCAGTTCCTGCCGGAGATTGCGCACCGAGCTGATTTCGCGCTGCACTCCCACCGTGGACAGCCCCAGGGTACGGGCCGGTGCCAGGAACACGTCCAGGCAGCTGACCAGCACGATCCGCTCCGGATCCAGACCCAGGCCGAGGAGGGCATGGCGTACGCCGTCCCGCTGCGGGGGCAGCTTGGACATCTGTTCCCGGGTCACCACCACATCGAACACATCCAAGGGCAGGCCGGCCTCCCGCAACTGCGTTTCAAGCGCGGAGCGGGGCCGAATGGTAATCAGCCCCAGACGCAGACCCTCCTCCTGCAGCCGATTCAGGGCGGGCAGTACATCCTCGTGCAACTGCAGGTTGGCGGCTGCGGTCAGGCCCAGGGTGGGATGCAGGATCTTCTGCAAGCGGCGATCATTCACGCGCAGGCGAATCAACAGGTTGTACAGGCGCGCCACAAACCCCGCCAGATCGCCCTGCAAGTGCAGCAGGACTTCGCGGCGGCGCCAGACGGGCCAACGTTCGCCTCCCAGAATCCAGCCCAGGGGCGTCAGGAACCGATCCGCCAGCCGGGTGCTGAACCGTGTCAGCGTCCCGTCCAGCGTGAACAACACCGCCTTGATGTCGTTCGACCGGAGCGCCTCCCACTCCAAGGCCGGATCCGCCGAATCCTCGGTGATGCGCGGCACGCCGGGACGGTCCCACAGCTTGTTCCAGATGTAGCGCACGATCAGGACGGAACTGGCAAACGTGGGCGCCGCCAGCAGTACCCCAATGACCCCGAACTGGAGCGCGCCGAAGATGATGACCGTGAAGGTCACGGCCGGATGCAGGTGGACTCGCCGGCCAATGAAGCGCGGAATGAAATAAATGCTTTCGACCTGGCCGATCACGATGTACAGGCCGGCCACCAGGGCCGCGAACCACAGATGAGGCATGTTCAGCCAGTTGGAACCCGAGATGAGCGCCACCGTGACCCCGACCACCCCGCTGGCGATGGGTCCCACAATCGGCAGGAACTCGAGCACGCCGGCGATGACGGCCAGGGCCCGGGCGTTCGGCACCCCGACGATGAACAGGGCCATGAAGACCGTGCAGCCCACGACCAGGCCCAGGAGCACCTGCCCCCGCAGGAATGCCATCCAAATGCGATCCAGCTCGCTGGCCAGTTCGACCGCCTCGGACCGCCAGGGATCGGGAATGGCGCGGGCGAAGACTGCCTTGAGCCGGTTCCAGTCCTTGAGCATCCAGAAACTGAGGACGATCACATAGATGATGCTCAGCAGGCCGGAGGTCAGGTTGCCCAGGTAGGTGGTCAGACTGCCCAGGCCGTTCACGATTACGGTCTGTATCTCCTGGTTGAACTGGGTGATCAGATCGCCGCTGAGAAACTCGACCTCGCCGACCAGGGGCAGGTTGATCGACTCCATCCAGGGCACGGTGGAGGTATTGATGCTGCGCAGCAACGCATCCAGATCGGACTGCAACTGCACCAAAAACCTCTGGATCCACGGCCCCAGGACGAGCCACAGCAGGGCCACCAGCCCAATAAGGAGCGCATAGACGATGACCGCCGCAATGCTGCGCGGCAGATCGCGGCGCTCCAGCCTCTCCACCGGGATATTGAGGATGAACACCACCAGGCACGCCACAACCGTGGGGGCAATCATCGCCCGAAAGACGATCAGCAGCCCAATCGCCAGCAGGCCCAGGATGGAGCCAACCGTGATTTTGACGGCCGGTGGCCAGTGGGTCCCGGTGAGCATGGACACTCAGGATGGAAATAGCGTGATGTCGGGCAGGGGCCAGTAGCGCAGCCAGGCACGGCCCACAATCTGATCACTGACAACCGGGCCGAAATTCCGGCTGTCGTGGCTGTTGGGCCGGTTGTCGCCCATCACAAAATATTCGTCGACGTCCAGTTGCCGCGGCCGGAGTGATTCCTCCATTCTGCTCTGGACATAGGCCTCCGGTCGCCGGATGCCGTTGACCCAGACCTCGCCCTCCACAATCTCCAGGGTGTCCCCGGGCGCAGCGATCACCCGCTTGATCAGGTTTTCGCGCTGGTTCGGTATGTCCAGGACCACGACATCGCCCACGACCGGCGGGGCAAAGCGGTACGAAACCTTCTCCACCACCAGCCGCTGATATGGGCTCAGCAGCGGTTCCATGCTTGAACCGAAGACCACGGTGGTTTCGGCCACCAGCCGGTTGACCAGCAGGGCCAGCACCAGCGCGGGGACCAGAACCAACAGCAGTTCCTTGGCCACCGACCAAATCAGCGCGAACGGAGACAGATCCTCCGCGGCCGTGTCCCCCTGTGCGAGGTCCGCGTCTGGCACGGTGGATGCCGGTGGTTCCTTGTGCATGGTCGCTCCGGAGCCGAACCAAGTCCCTAGCGTATGAAGCCGCGCCCGCGCAGGTAGTCCATGATGGTCCGGGCATTCTCCAGCGGCTCATGGTTCACGGTGTCCAGCACGATTTCCGAATGCTCGGGCGCCTCGTAGGGATCATCGATGCCCGTGAAGTTCTTGATTTCGCCGCGCCGGGCCGCCTTGTACATGCCCTTCGTATCACGCGCCTCGCAGACCTCCAACGGCGTATCCACGAACACTTCGATGTAGTTGTCCGGCCCCACCATGTTCCGTACATCGTTGCGCGTCGTGCGGAAGGGGCTGACCGCCGAGGCCACCACACAACCGCCGTGGCCGGCGATCTCCGCCGCCACGAATCCGATGCGGCGAACGTTGAGGTCCCGATCCTCCTTGGAGAACCCGAGGCCGCGCGAGAGGTGGGTGCGCACCACGTCGCCGTCCAGCAGGGTAACCTTGCGGCCCTCCTGCATCAGCAGCGGAATCAGGATGCTGGCGGTGGTGGACTTGCCGGAACCGCTCAGGCCGGTAAACCAGATGCAGATTCCCTGACGGTCCAGCGCCGGGTAGCTTTCCTTCAGGATCTCCGCCACCTCCGGCCGGGTATACCAGGACGGCAGCAGGCGGCCCTGGCCCAGATACTCCTCCCGCACCTGTGTGCCGGAGATGTTCAGGGTCTGGGTACCGGGTGCGACTTCGCTCTCCGGTGCATACCGCTGCTCATTCTCCAGATAGACCATGTTGTCGAACGGAACCACCTTGACGCCGATTTCGGCACTGTGCCGCTCGGCCAGCTCCTGGGCGTCGAAGGGGCCGTAGAAGGGCTTGCCCTCCGAGTCGTTGCCGGGACCGGCGTGGTCGCGCCCGACGATCATGTGGTTGGCGCCGAAGTTGCGCCGAATCAGCATGTGCCAGCAGGCCTCGCGCGGGCCGGCCATGCGCATGGCCAGCGGCAACAGGGCCAGATGCACGCGCTCCGGCGGATAATGGTTGTCGATCAGGGCCTGGTAGGTCCGAACGCGCGTGAAATGGTCCACATCGCCGGGACGCGTCATGCCGACCACGGGATGCAGGAGGAAGGAGCCGTCGATGCGCGCCATGGCGCGCTTGGTCAGTTCCTCGTGGACCCGATGCAACGGATTGCGGGTCTGGAATGCGACCACGTTGCCGTGGCCGGAGGCGGTCAGCCGGGCCCGGGTGGCAGCCGGGGTCAGGCGCAGATGCGCGAAGTCGAAGTGCGCCGGCAGAGCCAGCACGCGCAGGTGCCCCGCGACGTTGACCGAACCCCAGCGGTCCATCTCGGATATCAGCGGATGGCGCGGATTGGTGGAGCCAATCACGCAGGACGCTTCTTCCTCCGCGTTCCAGGCAAAGATTTCGCGCACGGACAGCACGGCCAGGATGTTGTTCATGGCATCCCGCAGTGTGATGTCCTGTCCCAGACGCAGTTCCGGGACCGGGTTCAGGGGCAGCGTGACGGGAATCGGCCAGAAGGTGCCATTCGCAAGCCGCATGTCCGACAGTACGCTTCGATAGTCGGCCTCGCCCATGAACGAGGTCAGCGGCGAAAAACCGCCCGTGGCCAGAAGCTCCAAGTCACAGACGGCCCGTTCGTGCAGTTGGAAGGAGGGGAGCCGGTTGGCGTAGTCCTTCAGTTCCTGCCTCTCCTCCGGCGGTACGAGCAGGTCAACCAGCTTGCCCCCGTACGGGGCTACCAACTCTGCGATATCTGTGTCCATGGGTGCAAGTCTCTCGAATGCGCGTTTCCGGGTCATGCCCAAGCAGGGGCAGACCGGAGATTATACCCGGATTCGGGCTCCTTTTTTCAGGTATCCGACAGCGCGGAAGGCTGGTTGCGAGCGACCTGCTCCGCCAGTGCCACAAGGTAACGGCCATAGGCGTTGCCGGCCATCCGCTGCCCCAGTTCCTTCATCTGTGCAAGCGAGATGAAACCGCGCCGCCATGCGATTTCCTCCGGTGCCGACACCATGAGTCCCTGCCGTTGCTGCAACATCTGCACCAGGCGGGACGCCTCCAGCAGGGAGTCATGGGTGCCCGTATCCAGCCAGGCCACTCCGCGCCCCAACTCCGTGACCCTCAGATCGCCCCGTTCGAGATAGGTTCGGTTGACATCCGTGATCTCCAATTCGCCGCGCCCGGTCGGTTTCATTTCCCGGGCGATGGCGCACACCTGACTGTCGTAGAAGTAGATGCCGGTCACGGCGTGGTGGGAACGGGGCCGTGACGGCTTTTCCTCCAGCGACAAGACCCGTCCCGTGCCATCGAACTCGACCACGCCGAACTCGCTGGGATTGGCCACGGGATAGGCAAAGACCTGGGCGCCCTCTGTCAGGGATGCAGCCGCCTGCAGGACTTCCGGCAGGCCGTGGCCGTAGAAGAAGTTGTCGCCCAGAATGAGGCACACACTGTCGCCGGCGATGAAGTCGGCACACAGCAGGAAGGCCTCCGCCACGCCTCTCGGCTCCGCCTGGGCCACGTAAACGATGTCGAGGCCCCACTTGCGGCCATCGCCCAGGAGCGCCTTGAACTGCGGCTGGCTGCCGGGCGTGCAGACCACCGCGATCTCGCGCAATCCCGCCAGCATCAGCATGGACAGCGGGTAGTAGATCAACGGCTTGTCGTAGACGGGCAGCAGCTGTTTGCTGGTCGCCAGCGTGATGGGATGCAGGCGGGTGCCGTGCCCGCCCGCCATCAGGATGCCCTTCATGTCGAAAGCCGAGTGCCGGCTAGTAGCCGAAGCGTTCCTCGGCAAACGGCTCGCCGCGCATGTGGTATCCGTGCTGTTCCCAGAAGCCGGGCCGGTCCCCGCTCATGAACTCCAGGCCCGTCAGCCACTTGGCACTCTTCCAGAAGTAGTACTTGGGCACGAGCAGGCGCATGGGATATCCGTGTTCCCGCTCCAGGGGCTTGCCGTCGTAGAGGTAGGCCAGCATGGTGTCGTCGTCGTCGAGGACCTCCAGGCTGATGTTGGTCGTGTAGCCGCCCACACAGTGCGCCATGACATGGGTGGCCGCGGCCGTGGGCGCGATCCCCTCCAGGAAGCGCCGCCAGGGAATGCCCGTCCAGGTGGTGTCCAGCTTGCTCCAACGGGTCACGCAGTGAATGTCCACGGTTTGGGTGTCGGCGGGCAGGGCCATCAGTTCGTTCCAGGTGAACTCCCTGGGTTCCTCGACCTCGCCGAACACGCTCAGCCTGAATCCGTCCAGGTCCGTGATCGTGGGGGTGGGGCCATAGGTCAGGACCGGAAACTTGCTGGTGAGGAACTGACCGGGCGGGGTCCGCGCGTTGGCCTGCTCCTCCGGCACGTTGGTGACCCGGCGCAGCCGCTGGACGCGGCGAAAGGGGTTTTCGAGTCTCATGTCAACCTTCCGTGGTTGCCTGGTTCAGCCGTCGTGCCGAAGCAGGACCAGTGAGGCCGATTGGCCGCCCATGCCGAACCCGTTGACCAGGGCGGCATCCACGGCATGGGGCCGCGCCTGGTTGGGCACGTAATCCAGATCGCACTTCGGATCGGGTTCCCGATAGTTGATGGTCGGCGGTACGCGGCCGTCGTGCATGGCCTTCACGGCGGCCACAATGCTGTGCGCCCCTGCACCCCCCATGGCGTGGCCCAGCATGCCCTTGAGACCGGTGACGGGACAGGCCGGGGCATGTTCGCCCAGGGCACTGTGGATGGCACGGGTCTCCATCGCGTCGTTGGCCTTGGTCGCCGTGCCATGGGCCACAACCCAGTCGATGTCCGCCGGGTGCAACCCGCTGTCGGCGATGGCATCGGCCATGACCCGGCCCGGCACGCGGCCTTCGGGATCCGGGTTGGCGAAATCGCTCGGATCCAGCCTCAGGCTGTAGCCGCCGAACTCGGCCAGGATGCGGGCCCCGCGGGCGCGGGCATGCGCGAAGCCCTCCAGCACCAGAACGCCGGCCCCCTCCCCGATGACCATGCCGGTGCGGTTGCCGGCGAAGGGGGCGCAGGCGGCGGCCGGATTGTCCACCTCGAACGACATGGCACCCAGGCGGCCGAACATGCTCACGGTCATCGGGGTGACATAACCGTCACTGCCGCCGGCCAGCATGACATCGGCCTCGCCGTACAGAATGCGTCGGGCGGCCTCGCCCACGGCACCGACTCCGGTGGCGCAGGCCGCCACCGGGCTGTTGGCGATGCCGGTCACGCCCAGCCGCATGCCGATAAAGGTGGGCGTGCCGCTGATCAGGGCCGCCAGTGACAGGACCGGATTGATGCGTCGAAAGCCCTTGCTGTAGAGGACACGCGTCTGATCCTCAATCAGATCCCACCCGCCGAAGGCGTCACCGATTTCGATCCCCAGGCGACCCGCCTCCACGTCCCCCGGATCCAGGTCGGCCTGGCCCAGGGCTTCCTGGGCCGCCTTCCATGCAAACTGGGTTGCGCGGGAGGTCTTGCGCGCATCCCGGCGATCCATGTGGTCTCCGGGCTGCCAATCCACGACGGCCGCGCTGGCGCGCTCAAGACCCTTGACTTCCCGCACCTCAATGAGGCGAGTGCCGGAACATCCCGCCACCATTCGCTGCCAGCTGGTGTCGGCATCCAGGCCCAGTGCGGACACCATGCCGATGCCGGTCACGACGACCCGTTCCCGGTCGTCCCGCATATTCCGTTGAACCCTGTCGGTCATAGCAAGTCGATTGCCGTCATTCCCTCCTACAGTATCGCGCAGAATGCCACCGGGAAACCGGAACTCAGTCGGGAATCCGTTCCAGACAGGCGCCCAGCCGGATCAGTCGGTTGCCGATGTCGCTGTAGCCCCTGTCAATCTCCGTCACGTTGCCGATCTCCGTCACACCTTCGGCGCACAGGGCCGCCAGGATCAGCGCCATGCCGGCCCGGATGTCCGGCGTGCTGACCCGTTGGCCATACAGCGGCGACGGCCCCGAGACCACTACGCGGTGGGGATCGCAGAAGATGATCCGGGCGCCCATGGCGATCAGGCGATCGACAAAGTAGAGCCGGCTCTCGAACATCTTCTCGTGGAACAGGATTGTGCCCGCGCTCTGCGTGGCCACCACCAGCGCAATGCTGAGCACATCCGTGGGAAAGCCGGGCCAGGGCGCACTGGCAATGCGGGGGATGCCGCCTCCGAACTCCGGTGCAACCTCGAGTGCCTGTTCCGCCGCGATGACCAGGGTGTCCCGTTCACCCGCGCCGCCCGACGACAACGTCATTTCCACACCGAGCCGTTCGCGGAAGACCATCTGCATCATGCGCAGATCCTCGGCCACCACACCCTCGATGCGCAATTCGCCGCGGGTCACGGCACCCAGCCCAATCCAGGTTCCGATTTCCATGAAGTCCGGTCCCACCGTGAACTCCGCGCCGCCCAGGGTCGACCGGCCCTCGACGACCAGCCGGTTGGTGCCGATACCGTCGATGGAGCCGCCCATCGCAACCAACAGGCGGCACAGGTCGGACACATGCGGTTCGCAGGCCGCGTTGTGGAACACCGTGGTGCCCTGCGCCAGGGCCGCCGCCATCACGCCGTTTTCGGTGGCCGTCACCGAGGCTTCGTCCAGAAGCACATCCGCACCTTGCAGATCGCCGTCGATCTGAAGCGCGAAGGTATCCCCCTCGCCCATGAGTTCCACCCCCAGGGCACTGAAGATCTGCAGATGCGTGTCGATGCGGCGGCGTCCGATGTCGTCCCCGCCGGCGCTGCCGGCCACCCGAAAGGCGCCGGTCCTTCCCAGCATCGGCCCCATCAGGGTCAGCGATCCGCGCAACTGGCGGAACAAGGCGGGATCCGGCTCGGCAAACGCCAGCGTTCGGGCGTGCAGGTGCAGCGTGTTCGGTCCCCGCCAGGCCACGTCGACGCCCAGCCCCTGCAGGATCAGCAGCAGGTTGTCGACATCCCCGATGCGCGGCACATTGTGGAGAACGACCGGCTGGTCGGTCAGCAGGGCGGCACAGATCATCGGCATCGCCGCGTTTTTGTTCCCGGCCGGTCGCACCGTGCCGGCAACGGGATGGCCTCCCTCAATCAACAGTCGCGCCATAGTTCGCGCCTCCACAGGGTTCGGCTCGCCGAACTGGATGGATCAAAACCTAACTTGCGCAATTTTAAACCGATACCTGTGACACGCAGGCCCGCGCCGACGCGTTGATCGGACCCGTCCGGAGCTCCCGGGAAACCCCGGCCGCGAGTTCCCGACGAGCCACCAGGCCGCATTGGGAGGGGTTTCCGGACGTATCAGAGCCCGTAGCGGGATCATTTGCGAACATGATTTCTGATACACGTTTAGCACCGGCCGGTTTCCACCGCGATTATCCGGCCTGCGGGACCGGCAAAGACCTTGCTGAATTGTCCCAATCAATCTTCAAACTTACCCTATTAGTTCCATTTTGTTTTCAGGAGCCGTGCGACCCGTAGTCAAAAACCGGTACCGAACCAGTCCTATGCTATGATGTGTAAAGGGACGCGTGCATTAAGTTAACAAACTCGCATGCACGGACCTCCTGTCGGGTGGATAGTTAGGAGACGGCATTGATCAACAGCCTAGCCCTTGGATTCAGAATCCTCGGTCTTCGTCTGGACCTCCTCATTATCCCTGTGTTCCTGAGTCTGGCGGCCTTGTACTGGCCCCCAGCGGACATCTCCCTGCTGTTTGCCGACCTGCAAGCGATTTTTGCGGAGGCTCAGGACGCGGCGCTGGGACAGGTCCCCGACGCGGACCTGCCCGCCGCCGACACTCCAACCCCCTTTGCGCCCGAGGCACTGCTCGAAAGCCTGAACGCCTCCACCCTCCCCCTGGGCCAACTATTGGTCAACCGCACGTTCCTGCGCGTGCCCGGCCTGGTGATGACCCTGCCCTTGGAGCGGCTGTTGACCGACTGGAGCCCCAGCCTGTCCTCGGTGGGCGACGTCCTGTTGGTCCTGGCCGCCTTTTCGGCCGCCGGCGTGGTCATGGGCACCCTGTACCAGTGGCAACTGGCGCGCACGGTGGACGCAGCCCTGCGCGCATGGACGGAACGGGACGCCTCGGACACGGATGAGGCGGTGGCACCGGACCCGTGGGACGCCTTCTGGTTTCGCGCCCGTCAAACAGGTCTCTATCTGGTCCTGTTGGTGGTGCTGGTGACGGTGCTTTCCTTTGCGGTCAGCCTGCTCATGGCGGCCCTCGCCCTGGTCATGCCGGGAGCCGTGTTTCCCCTGATGGGACTGTACATGCTGTTCCTGCTCATGGCACTGCCGGTCTTCCTGTTCCTCCAGACCTACATCATTCCCGGCATCCTGCTGGACAGCCTGAAGGTGGTCGCGGCGGCCCGGCAAAGTGTCGCCCTAATTCGCAACAATGTGGTCAGCACGCTCGCGTTTCTGCTCCTGTCCGGGTTCATCCTGTTCGGGATCGAGGAAGCGCTTGGTTCAATCAATACCTCCATTAATACCGGCTTTAATCCGGTCGTACTGCTTCTATCGTCCATGTCCTTTGCCTACGTCGGCACCGGCACGGCCCTGGCCTTTCTGGTCTTCTACCGTTCCCGCTGCCTGATGTCGGACGGAGTGGACATCATTGCCTGGTTCAAGTCCATGGAACTTGAATAAGCCGCCGGTGGCCGGTTGAGACTTGTGGAAACGTAATGATGAAGGGGAGAACCAATGCCGCCCAGGGACTTGCTGTGAGCCCACCGTCACAGCCTCCGCGGCTTGGAACATCCAAGCCGGCAGTTCCACCACCCGGCAAAAAGGTTGCCTGCCACAGGCACAGGGCCATGACCACGCTCATGCATCGCAATCGACCGAACGACGGCCGCACGGTTGCGGGTCGTCGGGTTCGCCGGTCAATCCCAAGGGACGCGCAGGGCATGGGGTTGCGTGTTGCCGGTTGGGACCCGGCCGCGGTGGGGGCTGCCCCATCCGGCCTCGCGTTGCAAGGGACCACACCCCCTGCGAATCACCTACAAACCAACAAATCAAGTTGCAAGGAACAGAATGGCGATGGCTAACACTCCGATGCCCCCAAACGCCGAACAGAACACCAACGCCTACAGCGCCGACGCCATCCAGGCCCTGAAGGGCCTCGAGCCGGTGCGCGAACGTCCCGGCATGTATGTCGGCGGCACCGGCGAAGGCGGCCTGCACCACTGCGTCTACGAAGTGGTGGACAACTCCATCGACGAAGCGATGCAGGGCAGTTGCGACCGCATCGACATCCGCATCCAGGCCGACGGCAGCATCTCCGTGTCGGACAATGGACGCGGTATTCCGGTGGACATGCATCCGACGGAGAAGATGCCGGCCCTGACACTGGTCATGACCACCCTGCATGCAGGCGGCAAGTTCAACGAACGCAGCGGCTACAGCGTCTCCGGCGGCCTGCACGGCGTGGGCGTGAGCGCCGTCAACGCCCTCAGCGATTGGATGGTGACCCAGGTCAAGCGCGACGGCCAGGTGTACCAACAGAAGTTCGAGCGCGGCCATCCCATCACCGACCTGGAGGTCGTGGGATCCTGCGATCCGGAGGACACCGGCACCACCCAGCACTACAAGTGGGACGAGACCATCTTCGACCAGGGCGTGGCCTACCGGGCGGACGAACTGCTGGAGCGCTTCCGGGAAATGGCATTCCTGAACCGCGGAGTCACGCTTCGCTTCGCCGACGAGCGGGAGAGCCCGGCCGAGGACACGACCTTCTACTTCGAGGGCGGCCTGGGCTCGTTCGTGCGCTACATGAATCGCCAGCGCCATGTCCTGCACCCGCCCATCTACATTCATCGCACGATTGACGGAAACGAGATCGAAGTCGGCCTGCAGTACACCGATTCCGACCAGGAACACACGGTGGTCTTCTGCAACACCATCAAGAACCCGGATGGCGGCACCCATCTGACCGGCCTGCGCAAGGCGCTCACCCGGCAGATGAACGAGCACGCCCGCAAGATTAACCGCCTCAAGGACAACGATGCCAACTTCACCGGCGAGGACACCCGCGACGGCCTGACCGCCGTGGTCAGCGTCAAGGTGCCGTCGCCCCAGTTCGAGGGGCAGAACAAGCTCAAGCTCCTCAACAAGGAGGTTCAGGGCTACGTCGAGACCGCGGTGGCCGAGGAACTGGCCGAGTGGATGACCGCCAACGCCGCTGACGCGCGCGCCATCATCGACAAGTGCCAGAATGCGGCGGAGGCCCGTACGGCCGCCCGCCGCGCCCGCGACATGGTGCGCCGCAAGGGGTTGCTGGACTCGATGACGCTGCCCGGCAAGCTGGCCGACTGTTCCAGCCGCAACCCGTCCGAGACCGAACTGTACCTGGTCGAGGGCGACAGCGCCGGCGGTTCGGCCAAGCAGGGACGCGATCGGCAGTTCCAGGCCATTCTGCCGTTGCGGGGCAAGATCCTCAACGTACAGAAGGCCAAGGACAGCAAGGCGCTTGAGAACAAGGAGATCCAGGCCCTGATCAAGGCCATGGGCACGGGCATCAAGTCCGAGTTCAGCTTGGACAACCTGCGCTACCACCGCATCATCGTGATGACCGATGCGGACGTGGACGGGGCCCATATCCGAACCCTGCTGCTCACCTTCTTCTACCGCTACATGAAGCCGCTGATTGAAGAGGGACACCTGTACATCGCCCAGCCGCCCCTATTCAAGGTGGCGGTGACCGAACAGAGCAACGGCAAGACCAGGCGGAAGCAGACCAGCTACGTCTACAACGAACGGCAGCTGGCGGAACTGCAGCGGGAGATGGGCAACGACAACGTGAAGCTGGAGCAGCGCTACAAGGGCCTCGGCGAAATGAATGCCGAGCAGCTGTGGACCACGACCATGGATCCCGAAGCCCGGACCCTGCTGCAGGTGACGGTGGACGACGATGCGGCCGACGCCGACCAGCTGTTCATGGACCTGATGGGCCCGGATGCCGAACCGCGTCGGCGCTTCATCCAGCAGAACTCGGACCGGGCCACGCCCGACTACTGATAATCCGCCGCCGGGGGGGTGACGGGAGACAGAGGTCGGGCAACGACAGCGACCGAAGCTAGAGCAGGTAACCATGACTGCCGAGCTGCCCAACCGCGATGAGGCAATCTCTCATTGCCTACAGTGGCGAGCATCTGACTGTAGCCAACCAAAATCTAAACAAACGTAACTGTTCAGCCCCCCCGGTTCTGTCCCCCTGACCGTCTGACGGGACCGGTCGTGTTTGGCGGGCCGGTGGCCGGTTGTACCACACTGAGCGGAGCCGCCGCCATGTCCGCTCCGTCCCTCGCCGACCATGTTGCCCATCTCACCGCCGACCCCGTGTTGGCTGACCATCCGGTCGCGGCGGTAGTGAGGAAGCTGGTCGACCAGCTGGGAGTGCTGGAGGCCGAGAACGCGGAGTTGCGTCATCAGTTGGGCCGGCACAGCGGCAACAGCGGCCAGCCCCCTCGCAGGACGGTCCCCAGGCACCGCCGCGCACGCGCAGCCGGCGTCAGTCGCGGGGCCGCCGGCTGGGCGGCTGGTCAGGCCATGCGGGGACGACCCGGTGCCAAGTGGCAGCGGCACAGGTTGATGTCCGTGTCGACCACTGGCCGGCGCGGTAAGGCGGTTGCCGGTTAGCCCTGCCCCGCACGGATGCCGTGCACCCGGTCCGGGGCCAGGTACACGTGATCGGCGACGACACCGTTACGCCCAACGCCTGGCCTCCTACTGAACCCGCCTGCCGGACAAGAACCGCTACAGCCTCTGCAACGCCCACCTGCTGCGCAACCTAGAGGCGATCGTTGATCTAGAGCAGGCACCCGACGGCTGGGCCGCGCATATGCAGCGGCAACTGCTCGTGGCCCGCGACATCGCCGCACACTGGTACGAGAGGACCGGCGGCCCGGTGCCGGAAGCCCTTCGCACGGAGACGGCCGCGGCTTGGGACGCGTGCCCAGCGCCGGTCCTGGACCGCTACGAGAGCTTGCCCCCGCCAGCTTTTCCTAGCCGACTACCCAGCCGTGCCCATCACCAACAACCGGGCGGAACGGGCACTGCCCATGGACAAGCCGCGGTCGAAAATCGCGGGCCGGAGCCAAGCGCTTCGCCCTCATGCGGGGCCTAGTCGAGACCGCTCGCCAGCGGGAACCTCAACAACTTCTTGCGGCGGGGCTCCGAAACCGCCGTGCCGCAGCCACATCCCGTTCCACCCAAGCCCGCTCCCTAGGCGGACAGAACCGATAGTCCTGAACAGCAAACCGACAAACTGGCGTATGCGCAAACCAGATCAATTGGTACTGTCCGTTCCAGGAATGAACAACCCGCAATGGAAGATTTCAGGGCGACCCGACCGGTAGGGCATCGGCACATACTTGCACTTGTGGATCGAACGGACTGGACAATCCCGACACTGCCGATTTGGATAAACAACACGTATGTGTTTCAGCGATCCCAACGGGGACAAACTCACACCTTCTAACGAAATGTTTGGTGACTCGAACCGCAAATAGAGTGATCGCTCGCATTCTCGTTCCCGAACCCAGACCATGTGTTCATGTTCAAACCAAGACGGATCATGGTACCGATCAGAGGAAAACATGAAAGCTCTACCCCAAAATTGGGCGAAATGTGTGCCATAAATATATTTGCGCCTAGGTGAATTCCAAATGTGTTCGTACACCGTGGGAACCCATTCGACATCGATGTCATCTGGGGCCAGAATGCTATACTCTAGATCTGGACTAGTCGACCATGAACCTATATCAAATTCGACACATTCAAACTCTGAGTTATGTAACAGATCAGCTGGCAAAATCCATCTGCGCCCCTGTCCAACAGAACCAAAATAATCTCTTTCCAAAATCATTCCAACGTGACGAGCCCGAGGTGCGCGCATTAGTTCAGTCAATGTGATCCGATCGGCTTCCGGCCGAGATCCGGGTTCCCCAAATGGGATTGGATGAATCAACAACATGTTTGCGTTGAAGCTAGTGAAGAATTCTTCGAAATCAGGCATGACAGCAAAGTTGCTTAGATACACCCACTCAAAGGATTTCTCCGTCCACTCCAAAGGGTGCAGGGTAAACCCGGCAGGACTGATCACAGAAAGCCTGGACAATGGTTCGAGGGTCTCCCAATTCAACATTGGCTGATTAGGAATCAATATCGGCTGAACAGGAAATCCCGACGAATCACTTTCTCTGACAACGTTGAGAGAACGGACGACATGGGAGGCCAGCCAGTCTTCAAGTACATCCATGTTGCCATCCACGTATCCGATTTCGATGTTGATAGGAACATTCAAATAGGCGTCTGCAGCAGGGAACACGGTCTCTTGGGCATCAAGATGGATCCAGTGCCGCGATGGAACGATGTTTAGGTTTTCGGCTGAGGGATAGGCACCAGCGACACCTGCAGCCCAATGCACTTGCGCTGACCTCGGCAGTCGGGACACAAAGTCCCCATTAGTATCCACACCCAGTAGCCAAAGCTGCCTGAGGCTAGGTGCGTTGGCCAAGAAAGAGGATTTTATATCCTGCAAGACTATGGTTGTTGTGTTTGAGTAAACGGATGCTGTCCACATCCTGACCTGCTCCAAATTTGGTGTATCGAATAGAAATTCGACCGGCAACTCAAAGAGCCCCTCACCATAAACACCAATATTTAAGACTTCCAACTCCGGTTGGTTGGCTAAGAAATCACGACGGAGGTAGGGGGATGCTGTGACATCCAATGTGATCCTTAGAACTCGCAGTTTAGGCGCAAATATCAGAAGATTTGCAGGCACATGAGAGCGGGTGTTCGTGAGGTTCAAATCCAGATATTGCAATTGAGGTACAACTGAGAGAAACCCAAATGGGAGCAGGTGTCTGTTTTGGATGCTCTCAATATACAGAGAGCGAAGTCCAGGATTATGGGTAAGAAAATCAGGAGGAATTTTTGCCAAGTACACATCCCAGTCGAATTGCAGATCTCGTAGAAGGGGTGTATGGGACAAGAATCGAGTAGGAAGCTCGATCGGGATAACTGCATCATAAGCGTAGGTGTCGCCATGCCATCGTAGTTTCGACAAATTGCTTAATCCAACCAATTCCTGATTACGAAGCGTACCAGGAAAAAAATTGGGGCCAGATCTTTGGCCTGTCAAATAGGCGTCGATTTTCAGGGACTTGATTTGGCTGAGATCCAACCATGTTACTTCTGCACATGGTTTTGGCTCGGGTACCTGCTCACGCAGAGAATCCATGATCGCTTCAAGTATCGCGAGATTTCGTTCGCATACCTGGGGTGAAGTTCCGGCTAAGGGCCATGCAACGGTGGACTGGTATTGAAGACTTGCCCAGTTGTCCGACTTAGGAGAGTCAACGAAACGAACTTGGCCTTCAGGATCTACACTCATTTTTAAAAGCGCGAACTCTCCTTGGGGGGCAGAAATCACCCTTGAGTGAGGAAGAGGTCGGCCAATGATTTCCCAAGTGATGGTAGTAGGCGGGCGAAATCCTTCCGGAACAACAAACAGTACTTCCGACTGCCACCGAGGGTGGCTTTGCAGGGTAGCATGTGTTGCCTGAAAGGTTGCAAAGACAGCGTTTGACTGGGTTTCCAGGTGGACCTTTCCCATCCAACTCGGGGGCATGTTTGCATCAGCCCCGACGATAGTTATTCCCGGTACTTTGTTTTCCTGTAGTTGGGGCACCACTCTTTGCACTGTAAGGAATTCTTGTTCAGCGCAACCTGCCAACAACCAAACTGCAAGCCAACTTAGAATCAGATAGGTCGCAAGGGTGGTTCGCTCTGAGAACTGATTGGCAGACAATCGCATTGCACTGTGCATGGAAAATTACCTTTCGTTGATATCGCCCGGGACCCGTTTAGAGCATTATGACCAGGGTAATGGCAATGGAACAAACCTCAGTGTTTGGACAAATTGTTTCACATTATGGCATCGCCCGGCCAATCGGAACGCTTGGCCGCGGTCGGGCTGAAGGTGGACCGACTGCCAGGCGGCGGTCTTCGTGGCCTACCTGGGGCGCGAGTCGGCGGCCCTAGTGGACCGGCGGCTGCATGTTTCCCGGGACTGGGTCTCGGGGGCCGGCCCCCTTCTGCACCAAGCCGCAACTGGCCCTGGACATGCTGACCGACCTAGTGGCGAAGGGCTCGCTACCGGTGCGCTGGGTGACCTGTGACGAGGGCTTCAGCGTCAGCCACGCCTTCCGCGATGGCGTGGCCGCCTTGGGGCTAGGCTACCTGGTCGAGGTGGTGCTGGTCGCCTAACCCAAGATGCATTGAAACAGGCCGCCAACGCACGCGCAAGACCGACCAAACGGCTTTCTATTTGGCACCAAGTATGTAATTCCCCCACCCATGGGGGTCGGTTCACGACCGGCCCCCGCCACAGTTAGAGGAATCCCTTCAGTTTGCGCTTGCGGCTCGGATGCCGCAGGCGATTCAGGGCACCCGCCTCAATCTGGCGGATCCGCTCCCGGGTCACCCCGAACTTCTTGCCAACTTCCTCCAGCGTGTAGCTGTGCCCGTCGACCAGGCCAAAGCGCAGTTCCAGGATGCGGGTCTCGCGGGGGGTCAGGCTGGTGAAGACATCCTGAATCTTCTCCCCCAGCAGGGTCTGGTTGGCGGAATCCTGCGGGCTGTCGGCATCCTCGTCGGGAATGAAGTCCCCCAGCACACTGTCCTCTTCCTCGCCCACCGGCTTGTCGAGGCTCAGCGGCCGCTGGCTCACCCGCATGATGTGCTCGATCTTGCCCGGCGGCACCTCCAACTCTTCGGCCAATTCGTCAATGGTCGGTTCGCGGCCCAGCTTCTGTGACAGGTAGCCGTTGGTCCGGGTCAGGCGGTTGATCTGCTCATACATGTGAACCGGCACCCGGATCGTGCGGCCCTGGTCGGCGATGGCCCGGGTAACCGCCTGGCGAATCCACCAGGTGGCATAGGTCGAGAACTTGAAGCCGCGGTGGTAGTCGAACTTCGTCACCGCCCGCATCAGGCCAACGTTGCCCTCCTGAATCAGATCCAGGAAGGGCACGCCGCGTCCGGTGTACTTCTTGGCCACGCTCACCACCAGGCGGCTGTTGGCGGTGATCAAGTGGTTCTGGGCATCCTCGCCGTCGCGGATTAGCCAGCGCAAATCGTCCTTTTCGTCCTCACTGAGGTATTCGTCCGGACTGTTCAGGCGCCCTTTGGCCTCCTCGGCCTTCTCCATGCGCTTGGCCAGCTGGACCTCCTCCTTGGCGGTCAGCAACGCCACCCGTCCAATCTCGCGCAGGTAAAGCGTCGTCGAGTCGTTGACGCCGTCCTGGCCGAGGGCCACCTGATCCTGTTCCTCCTCCTCTTCCTCGGGCCGGTCGTCCCGAACCTGGCCGATGTCGATGCCCTTGTCGATGAGCGTGGCGAACAGGTCCTCCAGCAGGTCCATGGCCAGTTCGGCCCGGGGCAGAACCGAGAGGACGTCGCCGTACTGCACGACCCCCTGCTTGGCGCCCAAGGCCAGAATGTGGTCCTTGACCGACTGGCTGTTCATGCCCGGGGCAAAGGCCTCGGATACGGCTTCGGTGTGTGGGTTTTGCGCCACGGCCGTCCTCCTTCGATTGTGAACAGGATGCCGGTTTTTTTGCGGAGAGACCGGCAACTCTCCTCAAGTGTCCTGTCGTCCGTCGCTAAACGAACCAGTTCAGGCTCTTCCTGCGGCTGGAATGGCGCAGACGAGCCAGGGCCTGGGTTTCGATTTGGCGCACGCGCTCCCGCGTGATGCCGAATTTCTTGCCTACTTCCTCCAAAGTATAGGCGTAATCATCCACCATTCCGAAGCGAAGTTGCAACGTGTGGATTTCGCGCGGGGTCAGATCCTGGATGATGTCCTCGATCACTTCCCGCAGCACGGTCATGTTGGACGTCTCCTGCGGGTTGTCCGCGTCGTCGTCCGGGATGAAGTCCCCCAGCACGCTGTCCTCCTCCTCGCCCACGGGCTGTTCGAGGCTGCGCGGATGCTGGTTGACCTTGATGATCTGCTCCACTTTCTGGGTCTGGACCTCCAGCCCCTCGGCCAGTTCCTCCACCGTGGGATCCCGGCCCAGTTCCTGGGACAGCTGGTGGCGGGTGCGGATCATGCGGTTGATCTGTTCGTGCATGTGTACGGGCACGCGGATGGTGCGGCCCTGGTCGGCAATGGCCCGGGTGACCGCCTGGCGAATCCACCAGGTGGCGTAGGTGCTGAACTTGAAGCCCCGCTTGTAGTCGAACTTGGCCACGGCCCGCATCAACCCGTTGTTGCCTTCCTGTACAAGATCCAGAAAGGGCACGCCCCGGTTGTTGTACTTCTTGGCCACGCTCACCACCAGGCGGCAGTTGGCCGAGATCAGGTGGTCGACGGCTGCCTGGCCGTCCAGCACCACCCATTCCAACTCATCCCGCTCGTCGTCCGTCAGGTCGGCATCGAGCTCCGCCAGCTTCTCCTTGGCGGCCTCGCCCGCCTCAATGCGCTTGGCCAGGGCCACCTCCTCGGTGGCGGTCAGGAGATCGACCTTGCCGATGTCGCGCAGGTACAGTGCCACCGAGTCGCTGGCGGCGTCCTGCAGGGGATCTTCGAATCCGTCCGCGTCCTCGTCCAGATCCTCCTCGAGATCATCCAGATCCAAGCTGCTTCCGGAATCCCCAATCTCGATGCCCTTCTCCATCAGGCTGGTGAAGACATCCTGGAGCAGCTCCGTGTTCTCTTCCACATCGGGCATGACCTTCAGGATGTCGTCAAACTCAACGACCCCATTCTTGTCGCCCAATGCCAGTACATGTTCCCTGAAGCCGACGGCGTCGAACTCGCCGTCGGCCAACTGGTGCCCTTCGGCCATTTGCATCACTCCTTCCTTCATGCTGACCCCTCTTCCACCTATGCGATTGCTTGCGAACCGAATCAAATGCCGGTCTTGAAATCCCAAATGCCGTCAATACATCGATACTCGGCCGCGCAGGATCGGCACACCAGCGCATCCTCCTCCTGCATCCCAAGACCCGCCGAAGCGGTGCCGCAGACGGGGCAGGCGAGCCAATCCGCCGGCGCCGCACCGAATTCCCCCGTTCCGGCCCGGTTGCCCTGCCGCCGACTGTGCACGAAGACGCTGGGCGCCACTTCGCGGCCCGCGGTCAACGAACCCGCCACCAAGTCCAACCGGGCCAGCCACTGCGGGGGGAACAGTTGCTTAAGAAGCGGGAGCCGAAAGTGGGAGACGCCCATGGCACGGTCAATGCCGAGATCCAACCTCCGCATCCGCTCCCGAATCCACTCCGGATGGAAGTTGAAGTTCATTTCCGCGAACTCCACGGGCTCCCGCGCGTGGGGGGACCAGGACTGCCGTCCCAGCAGGTGGCGTCCCACGGCCTTCAAGTTGCGCTTGTTGGCGAACTCCAGGATGGCCGAACCGCCGGGGCGCAGCATGCCGGCAATGCGCTCCAGGGCGAGTTCGGCGCGTTCCAAGTGGTGAATGACCCGAATCATGACCACCGTGTCCATGGCTCCGGGCCGGAAGGGCGGCCGGTACACGTCGCCGTTGACGAACACAAATCGTGGATCGTGGCCCCAGCGTTCCACGGCCTGTGCCAGCATTGTGCGGCTGTAGTCGAAGAAGACAACCTGCCGATAGCCGGCGTATTCCGCACCGAGGCGCCCAAAGCCGCCGCCAATGTCCACCAACCGGAAGCCTTGGGGAGGCAGCAGGGCGCGCAACACCACTCGTTCCGCGACGTCCTCGTAGCGGCGATCGACCTTCTCCCAGAACTCGGTCGGGTAGGCGCTGTTTTCGTAATCCATCACCCGGATGGATTCGGATACCTTCGACGACGCCTGCCCTGACTGAACGACCGCTCTCATTACCTTGCCTGACCCAAATTTCCGGCTCACGCGCCTGACGTACGATGACATGGGGGGCGAAGGCGCCCGCTTAGTATAGAAGAAAATTATAGCAAATACTTCCCAGTATGTCGTTTTGATTTTCCCGGCCGGGGCCGTGGGCTGGAAGACGGCATCCCGGCTGTGTTCCAGGACCCATCGGCCCTGTTTCAATCTCGTTGATGCAGTCCCGGACACCCACATGGCGAGGGCTCCCTGCAACAGTATCGGCGACACAACCCAAGAGGGCCGCTCGCCATGGACTTCAGTCCCAGCCACCACCCGCCCCGAACGCCAACGCGGCAGGTTCCGGGTCCAGCACCGGAAGCAGGCCGGATGCGGCTACCTCGATGACATAACGGAAGGCTATCAAATTCGGCGTTGAGTTGGCATGGACATCATGATAAATGTATACTTCGGAGTGCAGGCCCCGATGTCCATCGCGGTCCGCCACCCGAGAGTTCCAAGATGGCACCGCTGCTTCCCCGCACCACCCCGCTGGTCACCGCAGTGTTGTCCTGCATTTATGTAAACGAGGGGGGGGGCAGACGGGCACACTCCGCCTGAAGCCCGCAACCCCGTTCGACCACCCGGGCCCGCAGTAGCGCGGCCCGCAGTCCCGCATCCGGACCCGGCTCCCAAGCCCGGGTCACGGAGCACCCCACACCACACCCGCCGTGCCGTCGGCGGTCCATGCCCTTCACGTACTCCGCGCGCCCTTGTCCAAGGGATGCGGATGGCCGCTCTTGCCTTCCCGGCCACCGCAGTGCTGCCTTGCATTTATGTAAATGAGGGGGGGGGGGGCAAACGGACGCACGCCGCCTGAAGCCCGCACCTCCGTTCGACCACCCGGGCCCGCAGTAGCGCGGCCCACAGCCCCGCATCCGGACCCGGCTCCCAAGCCCGGGTCACGGAGCACCCCACACCACACCCGCTGCCGCCGCGCCGTCGGTGGCACACGCCTTCCACGCATCCGGCTCCCCCTTAGTCCAGGGAGTACGGATGGCCACCCCTGCCTTCCCGACCGCAGCGTCCGGCCTGTCGGCGCGCGGGCGGCATCACGCGTCTCGGACCGACCGGCCCGAGACGTCCCACATGTCCAATTTGTCATTGACACAAGGAGTACCCTGTGATGAAAAGCACCACTGTGCGCATCGGTCTACTGGTCCTGGCCGCCGTCCTCGCCCTGACCGGGTTGGGTGGCACCGCCCTCGCGGCCGGCGACCTGTTCGACGACGGCTACAAGGACTGCCCCCACAAGACCCGCTTGCGGGACGGCCAAATCGCAGACTTGTCCGTAAACCGCGACTCCGATGACGAGACTCACGTGAACGTCTCGTGGACGGCCACCGATCCCGCGACCTGGGGTTTGGGGCCCAATGCCTACCGCACGTCCCTCGTGGTGATTCTGGACGACGACAGTTCCGACACCGAAACCGAGACCTTATCGCTTGGTTCGAGGAAGACCAACTTTGAAGATGTTGAAACCGGTGTCGAGGTGACAGTCCAGATGGCGATCGTGGTGGACACCGCGGATGGCAAATACCTCATCAGCGACATCCTGGAGAAGAGCATCTTTCAGAGCCTGACCGAACCGGGCTTTGCCGGCGACATCCTGCGCGTCACGGCCAAGGAAGTTCTGGCTGTGACAGCCAAGGCTGCCTCTACCACTCCAAGTCTGCCAGCAGTTCCGGCCGTCGCCGGAATCCCCCATACATCAGAAACGGTAGCCAACGGCAAGTTCTACTACGTGGGATACAACGAGAACTTCGGCAACTACCAAGCAGAGACCGGCCTCAAAACCAGGCCCACCACGCCCCGCCTGCGGATTGGCTTGGTGCACGGTGGGGAGGACGACAACGCTCGGGATGATGTGAACTTCGCCGCCTACATCCTGCGCATTGTGGACGAGGATGGCGATGTCGTCTCCGAGGGTGATGATGTGGCCACCGTGGAAAGCAACTACGGTACCGTCAGCCTGCCCGCGTGTCGTGAGGCCTCCGGTGCCGGTGAGACTGCAATTTCGGCGATCGATGACTGTGTGACGGCGGCGGGCTTTAACACGGCGGGTGACTCATTTGAGGTCGCGTCTGGCGCCCTGGGTGCCCGCCAGGCCTACCAGCTACCGCGCAAGCTAATTCTGGGTGCCACCGACGATTCTTTGAAGGACAACAAGGTGAAGTTCAGCAATATGCGGGTCAACGAAGGCGGTGAAATCCTGCAACCCCTGCACAATGTACCGTTCACATTGGATGCGATTACACCGACGCCGGCACCACCGAATGATGAGGCCCTGATTACTATCAGGATAGACCGCCTTGCGGTGCATGATGATGAACCAACTGGCGCGGTCACGGATGACAATCGCAACCTGCGTTCCTGGTCAACTTTGGATGTTGACGACGTGGACGGCCAAGTCTATGTCGAATCCCCGGATGAGTACAGGGACTTCCCCATTGATGTCATGTCCAGTGACGAGACCTACACGATCACGGCCTGGGCCATCAATGACGATGATGAAGTCATCAGTCCGGTGCAGTCGCTGGAGGTGCACTTGGTGAATACGGAACATGGGGCTGCCATCACCGCCATCACTGACTACCTGAATCCGGCTGACGACCCAGCAACTACAGACACGGAGACCGCGAATGCTGTGACTAAGGTGACCACCACCAAGTTCACCGTTCTCAAGTAGGGGCATACCGTGTTGACGTAAAACCAGACGGTACATCCTTCGGGGGTGTACCGTCCGGGGTGCCCGGCATGAACAGGCGAAAGTAGTGCGTCTCCTCGTGCGTGACCGGGTACCCCGGGCGGTGTTGGCACAACGCCGCCAAACCTAGTTCGAATATGCAAGCCCTGGCCGACGAATGTCGGCCAGGGTTTTGTTGTTGACTATGCGCATCCTCCGTTTCCTGCGTACGCCCAACGGCTTTTTGCTGTTGGCCGTTCTGGCGATCTTCCCGACCGTATCTGCCGCAGCTTTGGAACGGTGTGATGTCGTGTCTGCCCGGTGGCTGAGATACCCCGGTCGAACAGCAATCCGCCGATGCCCTGCCGACTGATTGACCATGGGGCTCGGCACTGCCCTTCAACCTTCAGAGCACAAGCCAGCGATTCCGTATTCCGCTGACGTTGAATTTCCAACTGGCACTGATTGGTGCGGGCAACGTGTACTGCGTCCGCAACCATGGGGGCACAACGTCGTCATGCATCGCAATGCCGTTGGTAGAGGCAGGCCTGGTCCTGGCCGCCCTGTGGAGACGATGATGGAGGGTCGGGTACGGTTGACCCCGGTGCACGGCAGACAGGTCCAACCGGTCCGGCCCGTACCCATCTCGGTGAGAGGGTTGGTTGGCTATAATCGCCGCCGCGGACCGGACCGCGGTCCCGCCGGATGTCCTGCCAGTCCCCGATGCCTTCTGTCCAACGATCCCTCCGACCCCGTTCGCATCCTCGGCCTGTGCGGCAGCCTGCGCGGGCCGGACAGCTTTACCCGCCGCCTGCTGGTCCTGGTCATGGCCGAATTGGACGCCCTCGGTGCGTGCACCGATTTCCTTGACCTGGCCGAGACCGAACTGCCCATGTGCAAGAGCGCCGCGGACACGGACGACCATCCCGGCAAACAGGACTTCGTGGCGCGGGCCGAACGGGCCCAGGGGTTCGTGCTGGCCACGCCGGAATACCACAACAGCTACAGCGGCGTATTGAAGAACGCGCTCGATCTGCTCAGCAGCGAGCAGCTGGGCGACAAGATGTTCGGCCTGATCGGCATTGCCGGAGGCGATATGGGTGCCGTCAACGCCCTGGGCCATCTCCGCATCGTGATACGCGGGGTCAACGGCCACGTCATTCCGCAGCAAATCAGCCTGCCGTCCGTCTACCGCCAGTTCGACGGTGACCGACTCGCCGACGAACGCACGGCCGGTCGCGTCAGGGATTTCGCCGCAGCCCTGGCCCTTCACACGCGGCGGCTGGCCGCAACCCTCGACGGCTTCGCCTGAGCGATGCTCCTGCAGCCCGATGGCCGAGTGCGAAGAACAGGCCCGTACGTGGCACGCCCATCCCCAGTACGCCGTGCTGACGGCTCTGTTGGCACTCTTGACGGTCTGGCTGGTGCTGCAGGATGGACGCCAGCCGGATTCCGGCAACATCCTGATGGCCCTGCTGGCCTTCGGCCTTGCCCTGTGGCACCTGCAATGGCTGGGCAGCCGCGTTGAAACCAATGCCCGGGGACTGGTCCTGCACCGGATCGGACGAACCCGGCAGGCCGTGGCCTGGTCGGCCGTTACCAACATTCGCTGGACCGGGCGCGTGACCCGCTCAATCCTGGTGGAGTGCCGCCGGGAATCCCACCGCGAACAGCTGGAGCTGCCCCGACTGAGGGATCAAGACGGGTTGTGGCAGCAACTGGAGGACCGATTGGCGCGGGAAGAATCGTGAATCACATCCTCATGGTGACCGGAGAATACCCCCCGCTGACGGGCGGGGTGGGCGACTACACGCGCCTGCTGGCCCGGGCATTGATCCGGGAGGGCCATCGGGTAAGGATTGCAGCCGCCACGGGCACGCCGTCCGTCGGCCGCGGCGCGGCGGACGAACCGGAAGTCCTCACCCTTCCGAAACGGTGGGCCCGCGGCCACAAAGTGGCGATTGCCAAGCTGGCCCAGGCCGAGCCGGGCAGCTGGATCCATGTGCAGTACCAAACCGCGGCCTACCGCATGAACCCGGCGGTGAACCGGTCGCCGGCAGCCTGGGCCGCACGGGGACTGCGCGTAGCCTGGACCTACCATGATCTGCTGCCACCCTATCTCTTTCCCCTTGCAGGGAATGACCTGAGACAGCGCGTGACCCTGGCCCCGGGGCGAGCCAGCCACATGGTGGTTGCGACCAATCGGGAGGATGCCGACCGGCTGGCACAAGCCGGAATCCGGGCGGAGGTCAGTCCGGTTGGCAGCAACATTCCCATCGCGCCCCTGAAGCCACGGGAACGGGCCGATTTGCGTGATTCCTGGCGGGCCCGGCCCGGCGAGCCGGTGATTGGATGCTTCGGCCTAGCCGGTCGCACCAAGGGCCTCCAGACCCTGGTCGAGGCGGCGCGCCTGCTGAAATCCAGGGGCACCGACCTGCGTATCGTGATTATCGGCGGCACGCCGGGAGCCTCCGACCGCAGCAACGCGGCCTTTCTACAGAGCCTGCAAAACGCCATCCGCACGGCCGGCCTGGAGGATCGGGTCCATTGGACCGGAGCCCTGTCCGACCAAGAGGTCAGCCGGGCCCTCTCCGCCTGCGACCTGATGGTGCAGCCCTACACGGAAGGGGCCAGTACGCGCCACGGCTCCCTGATGGCATGCCTGGACCACGGCTGCGCCACCATCACCAGCACACCGCTGTCCGACGGCTGGCTGGCTCCGGGAGTGCCGACCGTGCCGCCCCTGGACTTCCTGGCCCTGGCATCCCGCATCGCATGCCTGGCCGCCAGCCCGGAGAAACGCGCGGCGGCGGCCGCCGCCGCCCGGGCCAGCGCCGCGGATCGTTCCTGGGAACGGATCGCCAACCAGCACGCGGCCCTGTATGCCGCCGCCTGAGGGCGGGCCGGAACCGAGGAGACGACTCCCCCATGCAGTTCGATGCCCTTGCCCTCAACTGCCTCGTGCAGGAGACGACGGCCCGGGCGTTGCCGGGCCGCATCCAGAAGATCGTGATGCCGGATCCGCGCTCGCTGGTGCTTGAGCTGTATGGCCGGAGGCAACGCCATTGGCTGCGCATCACGGGTTGGGGCCCGGAGTGCGGCCTGTACCTGACGGAGATTCGGCCCCGCCGGGGAGAGGGCCCCAACCAACCGTTCCTGGAACTGCTGAGAAAGTACGCGGAGGGTGCCGGGGCTTCGGCCCTGTACTTGCCCGACCCGGACGAACGCGTGGTGTGTCTTGCCCTTGCGCACCGGGAACACGGCGATCAGACACTGCTGTGCGAATTGACCGGACGCAACGGCAACCTGTTCCTGTTGGGAGACGGCAACCGCATCCTCGGCTCCCTGCGACGCGTCCCGCCGGGTACCCCCCGCGACCTGAGGCCCAGGCAACCCTATCAGCCGTTGCCGCGCAGGGACATGTGTTCTCCGCTGGAGTGCCCCGTACCCAGGCTGGAGGCGGCACTCCGGGTTCAGGCCGAGGCCCCGGGTTGGCGCGCCCTGACGGCGACCGTGGCCGGTATGGGCCCCATGCAGGCGCGGGAGATTGTGTTCCGGACCAGCGGCCGGGTTGATGTTACGGCAGGAGAACTGAACGTGCCGGCCCTCGCCGAGGCCATCCGAGACCTTTGGCAACCGGTCCTCAGCGGAGAATGGTCGCCCAGCAGCATTGGGGACAACGGCGGTGTAACCGCCTGCGCACCCTATCCCATCCGCCATCTGCCCGGAGCCGAGCCGGAACCCGAACTAACGCCCTTGCTCTCCCGCCTGCAACCTCCGGACCCCTACGCCGAAGTGCGCAGGAGCCTGCGCACCCGGATTGGCAAGGCCGGGACCCGGACGGAGCGCCGCCTCAAGGGGGCCGCCCGCGACCTGCCCGAACCGGGTGTCGCCGAACGGTTGCGCACACAAGCCCAATGGCTCTTGGCCCTACAGCATTCCATTCGGCCCGGCCAAACCGAACTGGAACCGCCGGACGGCAGCGGGCCCGTGGCCCTGGTGCCGGACAGGACGCCGGTGCAGCAGGCCGAAGCCATGTTCAAGCGCGCCCGCAAGCTGGAACGAGCGGCCGAGGTTGTGCCGCGCCGCATCCGGGAACTCGAGCGCGACCGGGACTATCTGGCACAACTGCTGCTCGATCTGGAACAGGCCGCCGACCGACCGGAACTGGAAGCCGTGCGGGAGGATTTGGAGCAAACCGGCCTGGCCGGCCGGTCGCAGGTACGCAAGTCCCGGCCCAAGGTGCCGCGTCCGGCTCGGGGCCCCCGCCGTTTTCGCCACGGCCAATTCACCATCCTGGTGGGCCGCAATGCCCGCCAGAACGATCAGGTCACGTTTGCCAAGGGCTCGCCCAAGGATCTGTGGCTGCATGCACGAGACCACCCGGGTTCCCATGTTGTGATCCAAAGCGGCGGCCGCAATGTGCCGCGCGAAACCCTGGAAGGTGCAGCTCGGCTGGCGGCCTACCACTCGGGCCTGTGCGGCGAGAACCGGGCGCGCGTGATGGTGGCCGAGCGGCGGCATGTGCGGAAACCCGCGCGCGCCCGTCCAGGGCAGGTGACAATCCGCAAGGGCAAGGCCCGCACCGTGGTGGTGGACGCGGTGGAGCCGGATTGGCAGGAGGCCGGCGGTCCCGGAGTCAGTGTTCCAGAATGACGCGCATCACCGGGTGGTCGACGGCACCGAACCGTCCCTTGTACTCCTCGTCGCCCTGCATGAAGTCGAACACTTTGTGGCCCGACACGATGGCGTACTGCAGGGCGTAGGAGAGGATCACCCAGCCGGGACTGAGGTGGTAGTGCAGGTCCGGACGGAACCCGCTGTTGTAGAGCAGATAATGGCCGTCCTGGCTGAAGGCGAGCAGGGCGGCGGCCTTTTCGCCGTTCAGGGTCAGGAACATCAGCGACAGTTTGCCGGCATCGAACATGTCCCGGCTCATTTCGTGGAAGAAATGCTCCATGTCGGGGGTCATGAACTCCCGCTTGTAGGACTGGCTGGCCTTCTGCAGGGCGATGAAATCCTCCATCTCGCGGCGGAGATCGTGTTCGGGCCCCACGATGTAGACCCCCACCTCGGCCTCCCTTTCGATGCGCCGCTGCTTGCGACGGATCTCATGCCGCTGCTTGGACGCCACCTGATGTTCCAGATAGTCCTCGTAGGTATCCGGCAACTCGATGGCCGGCGCCACATCCTCCTGGAACACCCTGACCGACAGCCCCCTGGCCTCGGCCAGAACAGGCAGAACCTGCCAGGTGGTGCTGGATGACGGCAGATTGCAGAGGTCAACCACATCCCACGGGGGGGCGGTGGGGCCCTCCAGCCAGTCCAGGAACGCCCGGTAGACGCAGTCCTCCCAGCCGCAGGCCACGATCACATCCAAGTAGTCGCTGACCTCGATGCAGCCCACGATGCTGAGCTGGTCCCGGCCGTCGTGCAGGGAATCGTCCCCGGTCAACCTGTACAGAGGCAGAATGCCGACCAGCTCCCCCGTGTCGTGGCGGCGATAGGCGGTAATCCAGCGTTCGCCCAATCCCAGATTGCGCCACCAGACCTTCTGCCAGGCCAGGCGCATGAAGAAGGCCCGGGAACCGGAGCGGTCCACGAGTTGATCCCAGACATCGGCCAAGGCGTCAAACCCGTCCGGATCGGCATCGGGCCCCCAGACGTGCACCTCAAGAGACACGCCCTCGCTCTCGGGGCAGGATGTGGCGGCAGGAAGAACGGGGACTTCCGGAGCCAGCAGTTCGGACACTGTGGATCCCATGATGACAGAAACTGGTGACAGGCATTATAACAACCGATTCCGCCGGATTTCCGGCCTGCCAACCCTTTCCAAGGCTGGTGATGGACGAATCAGGCTGTCTCGTCCGCGCCGTTGAGATGGCGGTCGAACCAGTCCATCGCGGCCAACCACATGGCTTCCGCAAACCGGTGCGCGACACCGGCATGCCGGGTGACGCGCAGCCGTTCCGGCCACGCGCGATAGGTTTCAGCCAAAGCGGTGCAGAACCGTTCCGCACCGTCCGGCGGCACCTGCCGATCGTCGTCTCCACACTCGAAGGCCATGGCCGGACAATGGGCGTACCGGTCCAGGTTTGACAGGGGGTTGCCGTCCCGGTATGCCTTCCAGGCCTCTGCATCCGGCATGCCCGGCGGTTCAAAGGAGCCGGGACGCAGCCAATCGGGTGTGGCAATAGCCGCGGACACGGCCGCAATCCGCTTGTCCATACCGGCTGCAGCCACGGCGATGTCGCCGCCCATCGATACGCCCCCCATGCCGACCGGCCCCCTCAGGCCGAAACGACTTTCACTCCAGTCCAGGACCGCGACCACATCGCGGGCCGTGCGGTGCAGGATGGGCCAGAACCAGCGTCGGATGTTGCCGCGGACCCGCGCCCGCAGATCCTCCTCCGACTCGATGCGGCGAGTCCCATGCTGCCAGGCATCGATGCTCAGCGCCGTAAAGCCCAGGCCAGCCAAATCCCGCAACTGAGGTTCGCAGCTCTCTTTGGTTCCACCAAAGCCGGCGAGCCAGATGACAAGGGAACCTTGGTCGATGCTCGGATCCGGGGCATGCCACAGCACCGGAATGCCGTCCACGTCTTCCTGGAACATGAGATGGATACCGACAACGCAGGGGCAAACGCGCTACCAGCTGCCGATCCCACCCAGAAGGAGCTTCTGCAGCTGGGTTCCGTGTTCCCTGAGTTTGGACACGCGCGGCCCGTCAAACGGCTCGCGCGACTTCATCCAGGCATTCTGGTAATACATCAGACAGGTGCGCCGTGACGCCCCGCTCTTGTTGGCCGCTCCCCGATGATACAGCCAGCCGTTGAACATGACAGCCTGACCGGGTTTGGCCAGGACAAACTTCTCGCAGCCCCAATCCAGGACCCCCCCGTGAGTCGCCGTCCCTGAGCCGGATCGCGAGCGTCCCGACTCCTGGCCGGACCCGCAACTGCGCTCACGGACCATCGCCGGGGACACCGTCCACCGCGCTGCGTCGGACGCAATGGTCTCCCGAAAACTCCCTTTCCGTTTGGACTTCTAGGTCAGCAACCATCCATACCTCGACGGCACTGTTTCAATCCCGTTGCTATTGGTGGTGGGCGCACAGACGACGAGGGGTCCCTACAATGGTGTTGTCAAGACAACCAACAGGCCCCCTCGTTGTGGACTACATCCTAACCCCCGTCGACCCCGCGCGCCAACGGGCCTTGCCCGCGGCCCCGACGGCCTGCCCCCAATGCGGAGCCTGCGCCTGGCACCGCAATGGCACCTATGCCCGCGACCTGGTGGTCCTGGGACGGCTGCAGGTGCAGCGTTGGCAGTGCAAGGCCTGCCACGGCAGCGCCTCACCCCTGCCGCCGGGCGGGACTGCCCTCCAACGGCCCCGGGCCTTCCGGGAACGGGTGACGTCCCTGTAGGTGCACAGCGTCAGCTTGCGGGGGCTGGTCCGTATCCTGGACCTGCGGGGCTGCGGGGTGGCCGCGCCCACCCTGTGGCGGGACGTGCAGGCGGTGGCCCCGGACCGGATGCCCGACCCGCAGGCGGCTCTGCCACCCTGGGTCGAGGTGGACGAAACCTGGCTGTCGATCGGGGGTGCCAAGCGTCCGGTGGCCGTGGTCCCGGGACCCAAGGGGGAACGTCTGTGATCTACGGCTGAGCGGCCCCGGCTTCGACTGGGGCGGCTGGTTTACGGTCCTGCAGAAGCGCGGGGCGCAAGGGGTGACGACCGACGACGACCCCGTCTACGGGCCGGCCGTGGACGCATCGGGGTTGGACCGGCAGCAGTGCGCCGTGCACAGGCAACGCACCGTGGGCCGGCACATCCGGGGCCTCGACGAGGATGCCCTGACCCATCTGGACCGGGTCCTGCTGCCGATCCTGCAACGGCTGGCGCGGGAACGACCGGTGGCAGCCGGCCCGATCCTGCTGGCCCTGTGGCAGGCGGTGGCCCAGGGACGCGTGCGCCTGGACCCGGAGGTGTGCAAACTGCTGTGGCACCTCGTGGCCCGCTGGCACGACCTGGTGCGCAGCCAGCACAACCCGAAAGTGCCTGCCACCACCAACCGGCTGGAGGGCTGGTTGGGCCGCTTCAAGCCCCGGGCCCGCCTGACGCGGGGGTGAAGACCGAGGCTGGTGCCCGCCACTTCGTCGGCCTGATGGCCCGCGGCATGGCCTGAACCGGCATCGGAAACCACCCGCTGACACGCAGGATGCCCATGACGGCCCACAACCAATATCAACGAGATTGAAACAGTGCCTACCTCGACTTCCGAATTGACTCAGCCACCCTTACCGTTTATCATGCACTTCATGCATTATATGTAGAAGGAGAGACCTAAATTGTTCGCTGAAAATTTTGAAGCTGGTGCTGTGAGACAACATCTAAGAGAAAACCGAACAAGCCAGCACATAGCTGAATACATGATAGAAGATGAGGGATTACCAACTAGGGTCAAACATTTGTCTGCCCTGCCGCTTTGGCAACGATTTCAGAGGAGTCATTACTCTTTCCGCCATGATTCTATCTATTTGAGCGAGGCAGTGTGGGACTGTTCAGGTGCGACACGTGTTGGTATTATAACACAGCTAGTGGAACAAGCTCGACAGAGACATACAGGTTTCACTATTTTGGGCATAGGGTATCAAGGATTAACCAATATTGTCCTGTATTTTTATCTCCTTTTGTTTCCCGCACTGATCTATTACTTTAAGTTTGTCTTAACCAATCCTGCCTCTCAACCCTTCAGTGTGTTAGCTCTAATCCTGTGTTTTGTTTTATGCTTTCTGATGCGTCCATTTGTCATGCGCATGGTATTGAGCTCCTGGGATGGCGGCATAAGCAAACTTTCCGCAAATGATTCAAATATTAATGCTTCGATGTTGAATTTTTTAGGCTTGTCCGAAAAACAGATGCGAAAGGCAAAGACTATCAGAATGCTTCCCTACCGCCTTTCAAATTTTGGTTTGCCAATTCTTTTTGTTTATTTGATCCATCTTGGTGTGGCCATCTTCATCTGACTCTAATTCTACATTGACTGTATGAAATTGTGGCAATCGATTCTTACCTGGAATGGACCCGCGCCGGATGTCCAGATGAAGCGCGTGATCGGCAGGGAGCACCACCGTCCCAATATCAATCCCAAACTCTATCAAAACCTGGTCAATTGGGTTTTACAATCACTGTCCGAGTGCAACGGACTGCCGACAGCAGAAATCTCAGTACATCAGATACGGACCACGATCGCACTGCCACTCTCGTACCGCCGCAGTCCAATCTGAAAGGCCAGGAGGGCGAAGGCGGCTAGAACGGCAGTGCCTGCACACAGCCAGCCCAGCGTGGCCGCGTCGAAGTCGCGCAGCATTTCCACGGGCAGGGCGCCCGTCAGCCCGGCCGGAACCACCGTGAACAGGAACACGCGGGCGGCGCCGTCGAACAGCGTTCCGGGATAGAGCGAGAAGGTGATCATGGCGTTCAGGAAGTGATCGGCCAGGAGTTCGGATCGCCTCAGCCAGAACACCAGGCTGTTCGCCAGAACCAGGGAGGCCGTGAAGGTGCAGGCCGAAAGCACAACCGCCAGCAGAAAGCGGAGTGCATGGGCGGCGGTCACGTCGCCGGCCAGCACGAACCAGATCAACCCAAACACAAAGTCGCCCATGGACGGGACCGAGCTGCGCGAGGCCAGCACATGCAACAGGACCGGACGCGGCAAGGCCAGGTAGCGGTCCAGGTCGCCGGCGGCCACGATCCTGGCGATGGCGCGGCAATTGCCGAACAGCATCATGGCCAAACCCAGGCCCGAGGCCACGACCGCGAACAGAAGCATCATGTCCCGCAGCGTCCAGCCCTGCACTTCCTCGAACCGATCGAAGAACAGCACCCAGAAGGCGAAATAGATGACGTTGTTCAGCATCATGCCGCCGAGCTGCATGATGAACGGCACCCGGTATTCCATGGCGGACAGCAGGTTGACGCGCCACAGCGCGCCGACAAAGCCCAGGCCCCGTTTGCGCGCCACGGCTAGCCTCCGTTGATGGTGAGGCGGCGCAGGGCCCGGCCGGACAGCAGCCGGAAGGCAAGCCCCAGCACGACCAGCCAGCCCAGCTGCAGGGCCAGGGTCGACAGCAGGCGGCCGGCGTCCGGATCCACAAAGAGGCGTCCCGGCGCATAAATGACGGAGGCGAACGGCAGGACACGGGCCACGGCGGCCAGCCACGGCGGATAGAAGTCCAGCGGCAGAAACAGGCCGCCCAGAATGAAGGAGATCTTCTGGTGGATCCAGCGAAAGGCACTGATGTCCTCGGTCCAGAAGGCTGCCAGGCCAATCAGGGCCTCGAAGCAGAATTCCAGTCCCCAGGACAGCACCAGGGCCAGAACCGCCGGGAAGAGACCTTGCCAAGCCGGCGGCGGTCCGACCAGCAACCAGACCACAGCCCCGCCCGCCAGCAGGTTCACGCAGGCGCGGAACGCCACATGGCCGGCATAGCGGCTCAGGTGAAACAGGCCGAAGTCCAAGGGCCGTATCAGGTCGTAGGCGATGGAACCGGTCTTGATGGAGTCGGAAATCTCCTCCGCCAGCAGGGGCTTGGACAGGACGACCAGTTCCGCCATCAGCAGGTACCAGAGCGTGTGCTTCAGGGTCAGACCCGCGATCAGGTCCGTCCCCTGGGCCGCAAAGACGGCCTGCCAGAGCATGCCGAACACCCACATGAACATGGTCATCACCAGAACCGCCGAGACGACGTTCCCCACCTCCGCCAGGTTCTCCGACAGCGGCATGCGGAACAGCGCCCCGTACCGGTTAAGCAGCATCCGGGTCGAGAGCGTTCTCTGCATAAATGGTCCCGATGATGTCTTCAAGGTCCGGATCGGAAATTGTGATGTCAACCATCGATCCCAGGCCATGCAGGCCCGAGATGACGGCATCGACGCCAACGGTGCGGGGATCAAACCGGATCTGCATCCCATAGCGGCTGGCCGCGACCGTCTCCACCCCTGCCATCGGCAGGCTGCGCTCCCCTTCCTCCAGATAACGCACGTTCACCTGCTTGGCGGTCAGATGGCGCTGCTTGAGTTCGTCCATCGTGTCGTCGAAGATCAGCTGCCCGTCACTGATCACGATGACCCGGTGGCACAGGGCCTCGATGTCGCCGGCATCGTGGGATGTCAGCAGGACGCCAACGCCTTCCTCGTCGCGCATGTAGCGAATGGTGTCCCGAATGCGCTGCTTGGCCACGATGTCGAGGCCGATGGAGGGTTCGTCCAGCAGCAGGAGCTTTGGCGCATGCAGCAGGGAGACGGCCACTTCGCACCGCATGCGCTGGCCCAGGGACAGCTTGCGGACCGGGGTGTGCAAAAGGTGCTGCAGTTCGAAGACGTCGACCAGGAAGTCCACCCGCCGGCGCGTGGCATCCCTGTCCAGGCCGTAAATGGCCCCGTACACGTGAAAGGAGTCGATGGGCGGCAGGTGGTACCAGAGCTGGGGGCGCTGCCCGAACACCGACCCAATCTCATAGCAGAGTTGCTGACGTTCCTGCCAGGGCACATGCCCGAGCACTTCGGCCGTGCCGGAATCGGGATGCAGGATCCCGCACAGGATCTTGATGGTGGTCGACTTGCCGGCTCCGTTGGGACCTATGAAGCCCAACGCCTCCCCGCGTTCCATCCGGAAGGAGATGTCGCGAATGGCCGGCACCTGCCGCCATTCGGGTTTCCACAGCGCACGCCAGGAACCGGCCAGTCCTTCCTGCTTGTCCCGCGTGCGGAAGGACTTGGTCAGGCGGTCGACCCGTATGGACACAACTTGTTCCTCCCCCTTGCCCCTTGATGGGGGCGGGCATGATAGGGGCAGGTACACCGGAAGGCCAAATTCGGCCCCGCCGCCCTGTGCTACACTTGCCTTCCTGCTGATCAATTTGTCGTTGCCCGGCCATCGCGCAGGGTTCCGCGCGCCATGGATTCCGCCGTGTCCCAAACATCCCCTCTGGCCGCAGCCGTGGACTTGGGCGGAACCAAGATCATGGCCGCCATCGTTGGCCCGGGCCACCGGGTGACGGGCCGCGTCAAGACCGCCACGGACGTGCGGGGGGGTGCCGAGGCCATCGTCCCGCAGATGGCAGCCACCATTCGCAAGGCTGCCGACAAGGCCGGGGTCGGGCTCAAACGCATTGCCGCCGTTGGGGCCTGCGTGCCGGGGCCTGCGGATCCGGCTACCGGCGTGGTGCACCGGGCCGTCAACCTTGCCTGGGACCATCCGATTCCCATTGCCGACCAACTGAGTCGGGAACTCAAGGGCATTCCGGTCACGCTGGAAAACGATGTCAACGCCGGTACCTACGGTGAATTTGTGGCCGGTGCTGCCCGCGGGATGCAGGATGTCATCGGCGTCTTTGTCGGCACCGGCATCGGCGGCGGGATTGTGTTGTCCGGCAAGCTGCGTCGGGGGCCGCGTTTCATTGCGGGCGAAGTGGGCCACACCATTCTGCAGGTGGACGGACCGCTGTGTTCCTGCGGAAGCCGCGGCTGTGCCGAAGTGCTGGCCAGCCGCAGCGCCTTGGAACGGCGCATCAAGGAGCGACTGGCCGCGGGCGAGAAAAGTGCGATAACCAAGCTGATCGCCAAGAAAAAGCGCAAGCGCCTCACCAGCGGCATCATTCTCCGTGCCTGGAAGCGGGGCGACCCGCTCGTGGTCGAGGAGGTTCGGGAAATGGCCCGCCACCTGGGCCTCCTGACAGCCTCCCTGGTCAATGTCATCGACCCGCAGATGGTGGTGTTCGGCGGGGGCGTGGTCGAGAAGATGGAGGACAGCCTGCTGAACCTGGTGCGCGAAAGCGCCTACGGCAACCTGATGGCCAAACCGGGCTTCAACATCGTGGCGGCGGCCCTGGGCGACGATGCCGGACCGGTGGGCGCCGCCGCCCTGGCACGCGCAATGGCGGGCATCGATGGCTGAATCGATGACCCACCTGCTGCTGGTGCGGCATGGCGAGAACGACTATGTGGTCGAAGGCCGGCTGGCCGGGCGATCTCCCGGCGTGCATCTTAACGAAAAGGGCCGCGGCCAGGCGCAGGCGGTGGTCGAGCGCCTGGCGGACATACCCGTGGCAGCCATCTATTCCAGTCCGCTCGAGCGGTGCCGCGAGACCGCGGAGCCGCTGGCGCAGGCCCGCAGCCTGCCGGTGCGGACCCATCCCGGCCTGTTGGAGGTGGACTACGGCGAATGGCAGGGCGGCAAGCTCAAGGAGTTGGGCAAAACCCCCGAATGGCAGCGTGTCCAGCACCATCCCAGCCGGTTCCGGTTTCCGGGCGGTGAAACCCTGCGCGAGATGCAGAACCGCCTCGTGGACACCGTGGAGACCATTCGTGCCAACCACCCCGGCGAAGTGGTGGCGGTGTTTGGCCACAGTGATCCGATCAAGTCCGTGCTGGCGTTCTACCTGGGCACGCCCATCGACCTGTTCCAGCGAATCATGATCGATCCCACGTCCGTGTCCATCGTCGCCCTGCGCGAAGCGGGGTGCGCCATCCTGCGCATCAACGACACCGGTCCGCTGCCGGACCTGAAGCCGCCCGCCGACCAACGCGACGAGGCCCAGGCGCAACCGGAAGGTGGTTGCACATGATGCAGCGTCCCTACCACGATCTGAAGCCGGTGGATGCGCTCGTCGCCGGCACCGAGGGGCCGCCGGGCCGGCGCGTCTTCTACCTGCAGGGCCGCAAGGACGACCTGCTGGTAACCCTGCGGATGGAAAAGGAGCAGATTGCGCTCCTGGCCACCAGCATCGCCAATCTCCTGCAGGACATCGAGGACCTGCCGGAGCCGGATCCCGCCTCGGTGCCCGTGACGGAACTGGAACATCCGCTGGCGCCGCTGTTTTCCGTAACGCAGATGGGCCTCGGCTACGAGAAATCCGAGGAGTTGTTTGCCCTCTTCATGCAGGGCGTGCGGCCCTCGGATACTGAGGAAGAGTTCGTGGACGACGAGGATGAGGATGACGAGGAGCGCCTGATGTTGGTCCGCTTCTGGGCCGACAGTTCACAGCTGCAAGCCTTCAGCGATCGCGCCCTGCGGGTGGTCGAGGCCGGCCGGCCCATATGCCCGTTGTGCCATGAGCCGATCGATCCCGACGGCCACCTCTGCCCGCGTTCCAACGGGCATGCCGATCCCATCGTGCTCTGACAACGGACACGGATGGTCCGTCCATGGCCGGCACCGGGACCGTTCCGACCGAACCGAATCTGATCCTGCCTATTCTGGAGCAGGGCGACATGGAACTCGAGGGAGTCCTGCCCTACAGTTCCAACTACAGCTTCCTGGCCAACACCACCCTGAACGGCCAATCCCTGCGCTGCGTGTACAAGCCGCGCGACGGCGAGAATCCCCTGGGCGATTTTCCCTACGGCACCCTCTGCCAGCGGGAAACGGCGGCGTTCGTGATCTCCGAGGCCCTGGGCTGGGGCCTGGTGCCTCCCACCTGCCTGCGCGAGGGCGAACACGGTCCCGGCAGCGTGCAGCTCTTCATTCCCCACAATCCCGAGGATCACTACTTCACCGTCCGATACCAGGCCTGCCATGCGGCGGCACTGCGGCGCCTGACCGTCTTCGACTGGGTGGTCAACAATGCGGATCGCAAGAGCGGCCACTGCCTGGTCGGCGAGGGGCCGCGCCTCTGGGCCATTGATCACGGGATCTGCTTCCACAGCCTGTACAAGCTGCGCACCGTGACCTGGGAGTTCGCCGGCCAGGCAATCGAACCGGAACACCTGGCGGACCTGGAGACCTGCCGCGACCGCGTGGCGGATCCGGACTCCCGAATCGGCCGGGCCCTGGAGGTGCTGTTGTCCGCGGCCGAGCGGGAAGCCCTGGTCCTGCGCATGGAACGCCTGCTGGTCAATCCCCGGTATCCCTGTCATCGGCGGGATCGGCGCAACTTCCCCTGGCCGCCGATCTAGGCCGTTCCAACTTTTTGGCGATTCGAATCAAAACCGCCTTCACCAAAACCAGCCGTCGATCCCGTTCATGTGCGGCCGGCGGGACACGACACATTGGTAAGATGGTCGCCTGCAAGTCGTTGGCAGACCGGTACGCGGTTTTGCCACCACGAGGATTGGACTCATGAAGGTTGTCGCGGTGGCCGGAGGCGAGGGCACGCGCCTGCAGCCCCTGACGCTGCAGCGCCCCAAGCCGCTGGTCCCCATGGTCAACCGGCCCGTGCTGGTGCACATGGTGCAGCAGCTCCGCCAGTACGGGCTCTCCGAACTGCGCGTGACCCTGCGGTACATGGCCTCCCTGATCGAGGATGTCTTCAAGGGAGAGTTGTTCGACGACCTCGACACCACCTGCATCGTCGAGGAAAAGCCCCTGGGCACGGCCGGCTCCCTCAAGACCGCGGTGGCGGACTGGGACGAGCCCTTCATGGTGGTGACGGGCGACTGCGTCACCGACTTCGACTTCCACCGGTTGTACGAACAGCACTGCAGTTCCGATGCGGAAGTGACCATCGCCCTGCACCGCGTGGAAGGCACCCACGAATACGGCGTCGTGCTGCAGGACGAGACGCAGCGGATCTACGACTTCGTGGAGAAACCGCGGCCGGCGGAACAGCAGTCCGACGCGGTCAACACCGGCATCTATGTCCTGAACCCGTCGGTCCTGGACTTCGTGCCCCGCGATCGCGAGTTCGACTTCTCCAGCGACCTGTTCCCGAGCATGCTCCGGCAGGGGCGCATCATCCGCGGCGTGACCCTGGACGGCTACTGGTGCGACATCGGCAACACCGAACAGTACGTGGCGGCCACCCAGGAAATCCTGGGCGGGCGCGTGGGGTTGCTGGAGAACATCGGCGAGGAAATCCGCCCGGGCATCTGGACCGGGCGCAATGTCACCATCCACAACACGGCGCAACTGACCGGTCCCGTGTTCCTGGGCGACGGGGTGCACATCAACGCCCACAGCACTGTGATCGGTCCGTCCGTGATCCGGCCCTCCACGATTGTGGACAGCCATGCCCGGGTCGAGCAGTCCGTGATCTGGCGCAACTCCTACATCGGGCCGTCGAGCCATGTGCGCGGAGCCATCATCTGCCGCCAGGCCAGCATCAAGGCACATGCCCATGTGGCGGAGGATTGCGTCGTGGGCGACAGCTCGGTCCTGGAGGAGGGGGTGATCCTCATGCCCCGGGTCAAGCTGTGGCCCCACAAACGGGTGCTGCGGGGCACCACCGTCCGCAACAACGTGATTTGGGGCCGGCAGGAGCGGCAGGAGCTGTTTCGGGGCTACACCATCAGCGGCCAGGCCAACCTGGACCTGACGCCGGAGACCGCGGCGCGCATCGGGGTCGCCCTGGGCACAACCCTGGACCCCGGGACCGCCGTGGCCGTCAACCGCGACACCCACCGGGCATCGCGCATGATCAAGCGCGGCCTGGTCAGCGGCCTGCTCAGTTCCGGGGTCAACGTGCTGGACATGGGCAACGTGGCCGTGCCGGTCCTGCGCCACTTCGTGCGCCACAACGCGGACGTGCAGGCGGGCGGCAACGTCCGCGTCCATCCGGACGATCCCCATCCCCAGACGCTGATGGTGCAACTGCTCGAAGGCGACGGGAGCAATCTGGGCAAGTCCATGGAGCGCAAGGTGCAGACCTCCTATGCCCAGGAGGCCTTCCGGCGGGCCGGCATGGGCGGTCTGGGCGGCATCGAGTACGCCCGCGGGTTCGTATCCGCCTATGTGGACGACTTCCTGTCCAAGGTCAATGCCGAACTGCTGGAACGGCAGCCCTTCAAGCTGGTGGTCGACTATTCCAACGGCCGCGCCGCGGGGGTCATGTCGCGCATCCTGAACCGCCTGCGCATCGAGAACGTGCCGCTCAACACCCTGGAACAGGAGGAGCATCTGGACCGCTTGCGGCTGGACCGGCAACAGACCGAAATGGGATCCATCGTCAAGGCCGTCAACGCCCACCTGGGCGTGATCTTCGATGTGTCCGGCGAGGTCATGCACCTGGTCGACGAGCAGGGCACCAGGCTCAATCCGATCACCTGCGACGCCCTGTTCCTGGATCTGGCCCTGCACCACCACCCCTACAGCCAAGTGGTCTATCCGGACCACATGCCGCAGGCCTACGACCGGATTGTGTCCCGCTACCACTCCACCGTGCTGCGCACCAAGAGCGACATGCACAACCTGATGGCCAGCGCCGGCCAGGGCAACGTGCTGGTGGCCCTGAACGGCAGGGGCAACTTCATCTTTCCCTTCTTCCATCCGGCTCCGGATCCCATGATGGCACTCCTGAAGCTCGTGGAATACCTGGCGGCGCGCGGGGAGCCGATCAGCCGGGTCATGAGTGGTTTGCCGGACATGCACTACCAACAGGGACAGGTGGAGATGAACTGGATGTCCCGAAGCCGGGTCATGAGCGAGTTGAACAGCCGGTTCAAGCAACAGCGTGTCGAAACCCTGGAAGGGCTGAAGGTGAAGCTGGGCGAGGACGAATGGGTGCAAATGAAGCCCAGCCCGGTAAACGCCGCCATCGAAGTCACGGTGGACACACTGTCGGCGGATCGCACCGGGTTCCTCCTGGACCGCATGAAGCAGCAGATTCAGACGCTGATCCCGGAAGAGGAGCCGGTGTAGGGACCGTCCCCGAGGCGAACCCGGGATCTTCAGGGAGGCCCGGGTCCGGCAACACGAAGACGACATGGAATCCACCTCCGGTTCCGCAGCGGAACCCGTCCGCATGGCCGCCGGGTTCCAATTCCACTCGGGCAGTCTCCGGGATACGCAGAACCTGGGACGCGCGTTGGGCGAGGTCCTGCACCGGGGCGACCTGGTTGCGCTGCAGGGCGACCTGGGTGCGGGCAAGACCGCCCTGACACAAGGCGTGGCCGCGGGCCTGGGCATCCGGGAACCGGTCACGAGTCCCACCTTCATTCTGGTGGCCGAGTATTCCCTGCCCGGCGGCGGCCTGTTGCGCCACATGGACTGCTACCGCATGCACCCGAACCTGGCCGGCGCGGAGGCCGAGGACCTGGGCTGGTCGGAGTGGCTGGCGGATGCGGACAGCGTGCTGGTGGTCGAGTGGTCGGAACGGCTGGGATCGCTGCTGCCGGCGAATCGACTCGACATCCGCCTCGAGACCGTCTCCGACCGGGAACGGATGATCCGCATGCAGGCCCACGGTGAACGGGCCGCGGCTGTCCTGCAGCAGTTGGCCTCCGACCAACCCGGCTAAGGCCGCCGGCGGTGAGGCCGGTTCGATCCAGAATCTCTATTTGACCTGTTGGGCGTCCTGCAGTTGCCGGAACAGCGCTGTCTGTTCCGGGGACAGGTCCTGGGGAATGCGGACGCGGACGCGCGCTATCAGCCGCCCGCGGCGATTCGGTTGCTTGAGCTGCGGCATGCCCTTGCCGGCAAGCGCGATGCGGGTATGGCTTTGGGTACCGGGCCGTATACGCATCTGCACAGGGCCCTCCAGGGTCGGCACCCTGACTTCACCGCCGAGAACCGCCGTGTATAGGTCCACGTCCACATCGACCAGGAGGTCGTCCTCCTGACGCTTGAAAACGGGGTGGGGCTTGATGCCGATACGCACATGCAAATCGGACTCGCCCTTCGCTCCGGAGCCGCGCAGCCGCACCAGGGATCCGTCCCAGACGCCGCGCGGAATGTCGGCCGCAACCGTACTGCCACCGGAAAGGCGGACCTTGCGGGCCGTGCCGGCCGCAGCCTCCTCCAGGGTCAGTTCGGCCTTGACCTCCCGCCGGGGCGGACGGGGTGGAGCCCGGCGGGCAGCGGACGGGCCGCCCATGGGCCCGGGTCCGCCCATGCCGAACAGATGCTCGAAGAAGGTCGAAAACCCCTGGCCCCCCATCTGCTGGCCACCGAACATGCTGGCAATGTCCTCCGGGGACATGCCCCGGCGCGGACCGCCGGCGCCCCACTGCTGCCAGTTGAAGTCCTGCGGATTGCCGCCGGCGTTGGTGAACCGCTCCCAGTCCTTGCCGAAGCGATCGTACTTCCGGCGCTTCTCCGGATCCGACAGGACCGTGTAGGCCTCGTTGACGGCCTTGAAGCGGCTCTCCGCCTCGGGGTCCCCCTTGTTGGTATCCGGATGGTTGGCGCGCGCCTGTTTGCGAAAGGCGCGCTTGATGGTTTCCTGGTCGGCGTCGCGGCGAACGCCCAACGTTTGGTAGTAGTCCGTCACCTGCATGGCAATTCCAGACGGCCCAGCGCATTGCTCCTTGTCAAGACTGCCGTCCCCTGCCGTCGCGCAGGTTCCGCCGGGCGCAGCCCTCGTTGAACCTCGTCGGAGGCATGATTGGGGGTGACAGCCGGAAGTCCCGGCCCGCGTGGCAAAGCGACCGTGCCGACGGACACCGCGACACGCAGGTGCCCGATCTTGCCACGCCGGGCGGGACCGCCCTGCTGAATTCAGGCACTCCGGTACTCGCCCTCAATCACATCGTCGTCGTCATCGTCGCCACTGCCGGTCCCGGTCCCGTCACCGGGGGCGGCGGATGGATCCCCGCCCATGTCCGGTCCGGCCGCCGCCTGCTGCTGGGCCTGGGCGGCCAGGGCCGCGCTGGCCTGGGTCAAGGCGTCCTTGGCCTCGTTGATACGGGCCAGATCATCGCCGGCCATGGCGGTGCGCAGATCCGCCACCAGGGTTTCGATGCGGCTCTTGTCCTCGGCCGGAATCGCGTCGCCCATCTCCTCGAGAGCCTTCTCGGTACCATAAATCAAGCTTTCGCCCTCGTTGCGGGCCTCCACCAAGTCGCGCACGGCCTTGTCGGCCGCTTCGTTGTCGCGGGCTTCCTTGACCAGGCGCTCCACTTCGTCGTCCGCCAGGTTGGTGGACGCGGTGATGGTGATGCTGTTCTCCTTGCCGGTGGCCTTGTCCTTGGCCGTGACGCTCAGGATGCCGTCGGCATTGATGTCGAACTTGACCACGATTTGCGGCAGGCCGCGCGGTGCCGCCGGGATCCCCTCCAGCCGGAAGTTGCCCAGCAGCTTGTTCTGGTTGGCCATGGGCCGTTCGCCCTGCAGCACGTTGACATCCACCATGGTCTGGTTGTCGGCCGCCGTGGAGAAGGTTTCCTCCTTGCTGGTGGGAATCGTGGTGTTGCGTTCGATCTGCACCGTGTTGACGCCGCCCAGGGTCTCAATGCCGAGGCTCAGCGGGGTCACGTCGAGCAGCAGCAAATCGTGGACCTCGCCGGCCAGGACGCCAGCCTGCAGGGCCGCGCCGACCGCCACCACCTCGTCCGGGTTGACGCCCCGGTGGGGTTCCGTGTTGGTCATTTCCGTGACCAGGCCCTGGATCATCGGCATGCGCGTGGAGCCGCCCACCAGCACGACTTCGTCCAAGTTGCCGGCGGTCAGACCCGCATCCTTCAGGGCATTGCGGAACGGAGTCCGGCAGCGTTCCACCAGATCGGCGGTCAGCTGTTCAAAGACCGCTCGGCTGAGGGTGAGGTCCAAATGCCGGGGACCTTCGCTGTCGGCGGTGATGAAAGGCAGGTTGATCTGGGTTTCGGGCGTGGTGGACAACTCAATCTTGGCCTTCTCGGCCGCCTCCCGCAGCCGCTGCAGAGCCTGGCGATCCTTGCCCAGGTCGATCCCCGTGTCCTTGCGGAACTCGTCGGTCAGCCAGTCGACGATGCGCTCGTCCCAGTCGTCGCCGCCCAGGTGGGTGTCGCCGTTGGTCGACTTCACTTCAATGATCCCGTCGCCCACCTCCAGCACGGACACATCAAAGGTGCCGCCGCCCAGGTCGAAGACCAGGACCGTCTCGTCGTCATTCTTGTCCAGACCGTAGGCCATCGCCGCGGCGGTGGGCTCGTTGATGATGCGCAGCACCTCCAGCCCGGCAATCTGGCCGGCATCCTTGGTGGCCTGGCGCTGGCTGTCGTTGAAGTAGGCCGGCACCGTGATTACCGCCTGGGTCACGTCGTCGCCAAGATAGGATTCCGCGTCCCGCTTCAGCTTGCTCAGGATCATGGCGCTGATTTCCTGGGGCGAGTACTGCTTGTCGTTGACCGGCACGTGGACGCGGGCGTCCTGGTTGGGGCCCGCCACGATGCTGTAGGGCACCGACTCCCCAATTTGCCTGGTTTCGGCATCCTTCTGGTGGCGGCCCATCAGGCGCTTGACGGAGTAAATCGTGCTGTCCGGGTTCACCACGGCCTGGCGCTTGGCCGTGATGCCGACCAGGCGCTCGCCCTTGCGCGTGAACGCCACGATGGACGGCGTGGTGCGGCTGCCCTCGGCGTTGGCAATCACCGACGGATCGCCGCCTTCAATGGCCGCCACCACACTGTTGGTTGTACCCAGGTCGATTCCGATTACCTTTGCCATGATTGTCTCTCTGAAATGTATGTGTTTTTTCTCTTGTACGAATTCAAGCCGCGTTGGCTCCTGCAAGGGTGCAGTTCATGCCCCACTGGGCGAGAATCAGTATATTAGCGAGTGATGCTTTCATTCGCAGGTGCTGTGTTAGAAGATGGTATGAGCGGTCCGAACTGCTTCGTGTCCCGCGCAGCATGGAGCATCCGCCGTTGCAACCCGTACCGGAGACTGTGACGTACCAGTTAACGCCCCTGTCCGTCAATTCATAGGTGACACCGCCATGCTCCGTCCGATATCCACCCTTGCCGGCCTTTCGAGGCTGTGGCTGGCCCTGCTGCTGATGCCGCTGTTGTGGGCACTGCCGTCCACCGCGGTCCAGGCGGCCCAGTTCGAGGCAGGCGAACAGTACGAGTTGCCCTCCGGACAAACCATCTCCGAAGATCTGTTCTGGGCGGGCAATGCCCTGACGATTGGCGGCACGGTCGACGGCGACCTGTTTGCCGCAGGGCAAACCATCCACATCGACGGCGTGGTCACCGGACACGTCTTTGCAGCCGGTGCGTTCATCCTCCTGACCGGCGAAGTCGGGGGGGACCTGTACGCGGCCGGCGAAACTGTCATCGTGGAAGGCACGGTGGCCAAGGATCTGCGCGTGGCCGCGGGCGGCGGCAATGAGATGCCCGCCAACATGACGACAATGTTCCAAGGTGAGGACTTGGCACTGGATCCGGCAGTGACGGACCGGATGACCAACTCCGGCAAGGGCGTTGTGGTGGAGTCGTCTGCCCGCGTCGGTGGCGACACCCTGGCAGCCGGCACAGATGTTTCGTTGGCCGGACAGTTCGGCAGTGACGTGCATGCGGCCGGCACCAGCATCAACCTGACCGACAGCGCATCCGTGTCCGGGAACTTCAGCGGCGAGGCGGGCAGCGTCCTTGCCATCGGGGGCAGCATTGCCGGTGATGCGGATCTCAAGTCGCCGAAGTTCGACTTCGGCCAGGGCCTGTCGATTGGAGGCGCCTTGGCCTACGGCGCGCCCGAACCCGACCCGCAGGCGCCGGCAACGGCCCAGTTCCACGAGTGGGATCCCCAGGCTGACCAACACGCCGAGAGCTCCGGCGGGAACTGGCGCACCTGGATCTTCCGCACCCTGTCCGTGCTGGTGGGAACTGCACTGCTGGTCTTCCTGAGCAACCGGATCGGACGCTCCTTCTTTGAAGGGGCAGCCACCCAAATCCGCACGCAGGCGGGCATGGCCGTCGTCTGGGGCGTGGTGTCCCTTCTGGCCATGCCGTTCATGCTGGGCCTGCTGCCCTTCCTCGGATTCGTGTTCTTCGGCGTGCCTGTGGCCATCATGATCTGGGCCTTCCTGATGCTGATCTGGTTCGTCTTCTGGGTCTTCAGCCCCCTGATCACGGGCCGCACGCTGGGCGGCCTGCTGGAAGGGGCCCTGCCCGGGGAACAGGTTGCCTGGCCCAAGATTCTGGCGGGCGTGGTGATTGTGGTCCTGGCGGCCCGCCTGGTCTTCCTGCCGAGCGGAGCCGGCCTGCCCGACCTCGTGCGCGGAATCCTGAGTGCGATTGGCTCCGTGGTGATCGTGCTCAGCTACATCCTGGCCGTGGGCGGTTGGGTGCAGACCTGGGGCCGCGGCGGCCGCCAGGCGGCTTGAGGCACCGTCTGGTTGCCTACTCGCCGGCAGGCAGCCAGCCCCGGTACCTGAGAAACTCCGCCAGCAGGGGAATCGACGCGGTACGGCCCTGCAAGGCCTGCCAGGCTGCCCACAGGGCCACCGCGACGGCAATCATCCAAGTAATCGGCATGAGACAGAGGAGCATGCCGCCGGCCAGCCAGCCGATGAAAGGGAGGGTTGAGCCAAACACTCCGGCACCGAGCAACATCGCGATCCAGAGGAGCGTTACCGATACGGCCAAGGCCAGACTCTGCACGGCGTGGTAGTGTTGGAAGCGCGTGCGCGTGCGGCTCACGAGCACAATCAGCGGGATCGCGAACGGCAGGACCAGCAGGGATCCGTAACAGATGGCTGCCACCAGGCGCTCGCTGCTGTCGGGTACCGGTTCGGGGGCGGCCGCCTGCTCCCAGTCGTCGCCGTCGTCGGCCAGCGGATCCCAGTCATCGGCGATCCCCGGCCAGTCGGCAGCATCCCGATCCATGGGCGACGGGGAGTCCAGAGGGTCTTTCCCTTCGTCTGGCTGATTCTTCGAAACGTCGTCTGACACACCCAATCTCCGGCACGGCACGCGATGCCCCTGCGCGCGGCAGGGACCTCCAATCAAGGTACGCAGGGGCGGGTAGCGGGGTTGCACCGGTCCCCAGCCAAGAAACAATGTCAATGTCACACCACCAGCGCATTGTGTTCATGGGAACACCGGATCTGGCCGCCATCGTGCTGGCGCGCATGCTGGAGCATCAACGGAACACAAATCCCCCATGGCATCTGCGGGGTGTGGTCACGCAGCCCGATCGACCCAGGGGCCGGAAGCGCAAGCCAGCTGAAAGTCCGGTCAAGCAGCTGGCCGGGTCCCACGGCCTGCCGGTCCTGCAGCCCGATCGGGTTAGGCGCAATCCGGAGTTCGCCGCCCAACTGGCGGCCTGGGAGCCGGACGCGGTCGTGGTGATGGCCTATGGCCAGATTCTCCCGCCTTCCATCCTGAACCTGCCCCGGACCGGCTGCCTCAACATCCACGCGAGCCTGCTGCCGGCCCTGCGGGGAGCCTCCCCGATCTTCGGTGCCGTGCGCCAGGGGCTGACCGTAACCGGGGTCAGCATCATGCAGATGGACCGGGGCCTGGACACCGGCCCGGTGGTGGACCGGGCCGAGACCGCCGTGCTGCCCCGCGACACGACCGGAACCCTGGGACCGAAGCTGGCGGAGCTGGGTGCAGCACGGCTGCTGGCCGTGCTGCCGGCCTGGTTGGCAGGGGAATGCCAACCCGTTCCCCAACATTTCCTGCCGGGCACACCATCCCACAGTGGCCTAATCCGCAAGACTGACGGGCGCATCGACTGGATGCAGTCGGCCACGGACATTGCCCTGCTGGTCAGGGCCTGCAATCCCTGGCCGGCCGCGCACTGCTGGTGGCAGGGTCAACAACTCCGGATTCTGGATGCCCTGCCCGAAACGGGAGGGCAACTGACACGGGAACCGGGACGGGTGCTGGAGACGGGCGACGGGCTCGCGGTCCAGACAGGCGACGGGTGGCTGCGGTTGACCACGGTTCAACTGGCCGGGCGCAAGGCCATGGCCGCGGCCGACTTCCGCCGCGGTGCCGGGCGCAACATGGTGGGGAGTCTCCTTTTATCCGCGCCCTGACCATGGGACAGGCACACCAGCCCCAGCCCTGTGCTACGCTGACCAACGCGGATCCCGTATAGGACCAACCTTCCCCATGGCACGAACCGAACGCATCTGTGCCGAGTGCAGCGGCGCCGTCCAAATCGAGGACCAGTTTTGTCCCACCTGCGGGTCGGACACGCAAGCAGAACTGATACCAACACCGGCATCGTCGCTGGCACAGAAGGCCGCGGCCGCGGCACCCGCCCTGCTGGCGGTGAGTCTGGTGGTCCTGAAGCTGGGTGGCAGCCTGTTGCGCAATCCGCTGGTACGCCAACTGCTGGCGGGAAACAAAGGCGGACTTCCCGCCGTCCGCCGTACCGGGGAACCCCCGGTATCCGGCAGGAGACTGCATGTCAGGCGCCGCTGGCGCATCCGCCATCGGGACGGACATCACACCAGTGGCGAGGAAGAGGAAACCTACACTCTCGTCTGACGCGCGAAGCCCATACCCGACACGCGCGTCATCCGAGGGACATGCCGGGACGCTTGTCGAGCGTAGACAGAGTACCGTTCGGCGTGAACACGGCGCCCCCTCTCTGCTGCTTCCGAGACGGACACCTTGCCCGGTAGGCTGCAGCCACCTGCAGGAGGACAGTAATCATGGCGAAGAAGAATCCGAAAGCTCAGTGGGGTTCAACACTCTGGCTGGGACAGTGGCAAGGCGTGGAGGACGGTGTTCTGAGTTTCCTGCCGGAGGCCACGTGCGAGTGTGAATGCTACGGGGTGGCCGTTGGCTTGGCTATGGCCATGATCACCAGTTACAACGAGTTGCCAGCACAAGCCCGTCGAACCGTGGTGCGGACCGTGGTGAACGACTGCCTTAAGAACAACATGGTGTTTGCGGAAGAGGACGGCATCCCATTTCTGGTCAAGGATCCGGGACCGGACGACAAGCGGCTCATGGCATCCGAAATGGCTTCCTACATCAAGATTCCCGCCAAGTTCACGCACTTGGTTTTTTGGGCAACGACCTTCCGTTCCGCCGCAGTGCGTGCAGAGTTGAGTGCAGAGTTGAACCTGGATGGTTTGGAGTGCGGTGCAGCGTGCAGGCAGATGGAACTGCCAGCGGACATCAACAACCGCGTCCAGGGCATCCTCGAGCGGGGCATTCCCATACCACCGTTCCCGGTTCCGGACGACGAAATTGCCGAGGCGTAACCCTACGCTGTTGGGCAGGCACCCCCTGAAACCTTACCTGCTCCGGATTCCGATGTTGAACCTCGGCGGTGCGGCGACATCGGGACGGATGTCACACCAGCGGTGAAGTACACCCTTGCCCGGCGCGCGTCAACTGAGGGACGTGCTGGGACGCTTGCCAAGTTTGACCGTCACCCGCACGTTGCTGCCGTTGCGCAGCACGGTCAGGTTCACTTCGTCCCCCGGCGACGAGTACCGTTCCAGGTACATCATGAGATCGTCGAACGAACTGAGCTTGAAGTCCTCGACATGGGTGATCAGGTCGCCCCCGGCACCGGTGGGGCAAATGAATTCCAATTCTTCCGAATCGAAGCGGGCCCGGGCACTGGCGCCGGCCAGTCCACCCCGGGCCGCCGGGCCGCCGGGCACAACCTGCGTGACATACGCGCCCCGCGCGCTCTTGGGTAGATCCAACGCCTCGGAGCAGATGGGGCTGTAGCTTGCGCCCTGGACGCCCAAGTAGGCGTGCTCGTACCGGCCCGACTCGATCAAAGCCGGGATCACCCGGTTCACGATCGTGGCCGGCACCGCCAGGCCGATACCGCTGAAGGAACGCTGCTCGGAGATGATCTGGGAGACCACTCCCACCACTTCGCCCCGGTCGTTGAAGAGGGGTCCGCCGGAGTTGCCGGGGTTGGTGGCGGCATCGAACTGGATGCTGTCCGGAATCCGGTACCGCGTCATCGTATTCATGGTGCGGCCCAGGTTGCTCACAATGCCGGAGGTCAGGGTCTGCTCCTGCAAAAACGGGGTCCCTATCACGGCCACACGCATGCCGACCTGCAGTTCCTCGCTGCGGCCCATCGTGACAGGCTGCAAATCGTAGCCCTCGGGGTCGATCTTGAGCACTGCCAGATCGCTGTCGGGGTCCGTGGCCAACACCTCCCCAACCGACATGGTCCCATCCTGGAAGGTGATGTGCATGGCATCCGCGGCCTGCACGACGTGGGCGTTCGTGACGATGTGGCCATCCCCGTCCCAGACGAAGCCGGAACCTTGGCCCAGGTTGCCCAGCATCGGGCTGGTGCCGTTGCCGAACGTGTTGACCTGCACCACCGAGGGATTGCCGCGGGCGTAGATGTCCATCAGCACCGCGGTTTCATAGTCAACCTCGACCGCTTCCAGGGATGCGGGATCCACGGTGACGCTGAGCGTCCTGGGTTCCGCAACCGGCACCTCAACCTGGACCCGTTCAGTACCGATGCCCGGCAGCAAATTGGGGGCGAAGCGGTTCGCCAGCGCCGTCCCCCGACCCAACAGGTTGTCCCAGGCCACTAGGCCCGCCAGGACAAGGACAATGATCAGCAGGAAGGAAGCCAAGCTTGGGCCGCGCCGGCGCGGCCCGGGCGTTTCGGGACGGGAGTACTGTGTCATGGATGGATATTGGCGCCGAACGGGATCCCCCGTCCGACTGGTTGAAAGAACAAGTTAGTCTCGGCTCAGCCCAAGCAGCAGAAAGGCATAGTAGGCCAGGGTTATGACCGAGGATACGGCGGCGGCCACATAGGTGAGGGCGGCGGCATTGAGCACCTTGTTGACACCCTCCATCTCCTCAGCGTAGAGGATGCCGTGACCAACGAGCAACTGCCGCGCCCGCGTGCTGGCGTTGAACTCGACAGGCAGCGTAACCAGGGTGAAGACTGTGGTCAGGGCGAACAGCACGACACCGACGGCCAGCAGTTCGGGCGTTTGCATAAGAGCCCCCACGAAGCAGATGCCGGGCCCCAGCCAGCCGCCGAGGTTGGCGGCCGGCACGGCGGCAGAGCGCAGCCGCAGCGGCCCATAGCCCTGCTGGTGCTGTACGGCATGGCCCGCCTCGTGGGCGGCGATCCCCGCTGCGGCCACGCTGCGGCCGTGGAATACATCGCGGCTTAGGCGCAGGGCGCGCTGGCCCGGATGGTAGTGGTCCGACAGCCAGCCGGTGGATTCCTCAACCGGAACGTCGTACAGGCCTTGGCTGTCCAGGATCTGGCGGGCTGTCTGTTCACCGGTTAGGCCACGGATATTGGCAACCTTGGAGTACTTCCCCATGTTGCGCCTGACCCTGGCCTGCGCCCAAAGGCCCAGCACCAGGGAGGGAAGAATCAGCAAAATATAGATGCCCATCACGCGTTCCTATAGGTCCGACCTCGGATCATACGGTGTGAATCCGACCCTGTGCTCCAAGGCGGGATCAGATTGGATTGTAGAGGATTGATGGTCCGGATATGTTAGGGATTTGTTGAAATAGGTCGGTGCCTTCAGACCGAGGCCCGTCGCACTCCCGCCAGCCAGCGCACGTTGCCCAGAACCGAGCTAAAGAGGAAATAGGCGGTTCCTCCCGCGGCGATTCCCAGCAGCAATTGGATCCAGGCGGCTTCAGCCCAGGGACCTGCACCGGAGCCGATCCCGGCCAGCACCAGCCACACGGCACCGCCCATGGCCGCGGACGCAACGGCCGTGCGCACACTGTCCCAAGCCAACTGGGCGGGGGCCAGCCGCGGCAGGTGCGCGCGCAACCACCACAGCAGCAGCAGGATTTCGACGGTGGTCGCCACGCTGGCAGCCAGGGCCGGCCCGGCGTAGCCCAGTGGTCCGACCCACCACAGGCTCAGGCCGATGTTGATCAGGACAATGGTCACACCGGCCAGCATGGGCCTGCGGGTATCGTGCAGGGCATAGAAGGCCCGCACCGTAATCTCAACCGCGGCATAGGCCGTCAGGCCGGGCAGAAAGTACTGCAGGGCCCTTGCCACCCGTTGGGTACTGTCGGCATCGAAACTGCCCCGCTCGAAGAGCAGTTCAATCAACGGTACGCGCAACAGGTACATGCCGACGGTGGCGGGCACGGCCAGCCACACCACGAGCCGCAGCATCGTGCGGAAGGATGCTGCCATGTCGTCGAACCGACCGCGGTCGGCCAAGGATGCAAAGGAGGGGAATGCGACGATGGACAGGGCCTGGGCGAAGACCGAGACCGGAATTAGCATCAGGCGGAATCCGTAGTCGAACGCACTCACGCTGCCCGGAGCCAGACGGCTCACGAGGTTTGTGTTGACGATGAGGTTCAGGTGAATGAACAGGAGGCCGATCATGCGCGGGCCCATGAGCTTCAGAATGTGGAACAGGTCCGCATCGCGCCAGTCCAGGGTCCAGCTGTAGCGAAGACCGTGCTCCCGCAGGGCCGGCAGTTGGATCAACAGGTGCAGCAGGGAGCCCGCCACGGCTCCCACAACCAGGCCGCGCACGCCGAATGGTTCCGCCAGCCACAGGGCCGCACCCCAAATGGCAACATTGCGCAGGGCCGGAGCCGCTGCCGGCAGCAGAAAGTGCCTCCTGGTGTTCAGGGCACCCATGCACAGGCCACTGACTCCATAGACTACGGTGCCCAGCAGCAGCCAGCGCATGAGTTCGGCAGCCAAGTCCTGCTGTGCCGGTTCGAACCCGGGTGCCAGGACATGCCGCATCAGCCATGGCGCCATGGCAATGCCGGCCAATGCCAGCACGCCCAATACCAGCGTGACCGCGTTCACCGTCTGGCTGAAGAGACGCCAGGCCACCGCCGCGCCGCGGCGATGCGAGAGACGGCTGAACGTGGGTATGAAGGCACTGCCGAGCGCGCCGCCCGCCACTACTTCGAAAATCAGGTCGGGGACGCGGAACGCGGCCTGATAGGCGTCCAGTGTCGGCGAGAGGTTGAAGGCACTGGCGATGGCAATGTCGCGCGCCACACCGGTCACCCGGCTCAGCACGAAGAAGAGCATCACCAGCGATGCCGCCCCCAGCAGTGAGCGGGCACCCCCCGCAGGACGCAACGGAGCGTCCCGACCGTCGTCTGCCGATGGCATGTGTCCTGTCGGCGGGTTGCTTCCCGGCCGGACCGGGATCAGCCGGCCGCGGCTTTGGCCTTGCTCTGTCGCGTCTTGTCAGGCGTCTTCGCTGCCTTGGGCGGGGTTGCGGTCTCTCGCGGTCCGCTGTCGGACGCATCCCCCTTGGTGCTGTCCTTCCCTCCCTGGGTGTCGGCATCCTTCGCGCCGGCCTTCACATCGGTGTCGGCCTTGTCTTCAGCCTTTTCCTTGTCCTTGCCGTTGGCGTTGTCCGTCTTGTAGAACCCACTGCCCTTGAAGTGAATGGCGGGCATGCTCATGAGACGCCGCGTCGCCGTGGACCGACAGTGGGGACAGGCCGGTGCTTCGGTCATCGAAAACGACAGAATCTGCTCGAAGTGTTCGGAACAGTGCGTGCAGGTGAACTCGTACAGGGGCATGTCGGGGCACCTGATGTTTTGGACCGCGGGGGCCAGTCCAGGACTGGAACTGGCCGGGTTTTCCCCATTCCACGGTTTCCGGACAAGACAAATCGAAAGGGAAGTATATAGAGGGTGAGTTGGATCGTTGTATTCGTAGGGTAGCCGGTTAATGGGGAAAACCCGATGTCGTCGGCGAGGCTTGGAAGCCCTTCTTCCTCGTAAAAAGCCGGTCCATGGTGGATTCGGGACCTGTCCACCAATGGGGAAAACTCGCCGAATCGTGGGGAAAACGTGGGGAAAGAATGGGGATAACTTGGGGGTCAATGGGGAAAACTCGCTTCTTATGCGAAATCACCGGTTTTGGGCCGAGGTGAGTTTTCCCCATTCCGGTCCGAGTTTTCCCCATTCTTTCCCCATTAATCGGTGAGTTTTCCCCATTCTTTCCCCATTCTCCAACTGGCAGGAACCGGGCGTTGACGTTGGCTTCTTATGCGAAATCACCGGTTTTGGGCCGAGGCGGATGCCATTCTTCAACCGGCGGGAACCGGGCGTTTGCGTACGTGGCAGCAGTGCTTGAACTTGCGTCCACTGCCGCAGGGACAGGGATCGTTTCTCCCCGGCTGGGCCGAGCGTCGTCGTTGGACCGGGGCGGTTGCCTGGGTTCCGTTCTGTCGGTTCAGGTGGACGCGGTCGAAGGCGGGTTGTCTCCGGGTCATTGGCTGTGCAACCTGCAGCTGCAGGGCCAGCAGCGTGCGGGCCGTCTGCTCCAGAATGTCCGTCTGCAGGAGGGAATACATGTTGAATGCCTCCTGCTTGTAGGCGACGATGGGCTGGATTTGGCCAACCGCCCGGAGACCGATGCCCTCGCGCAGATGGTCGAGATCGGTCAAGTGGCGGGTCCAGAGCGAATCGATGGTGCCCAGCATCACGTCGCCCAGCACCTGCCTGAACAGATCGTCGTTTTCGCACTGTTCCAGCTTGGCCGCCAAGGCATCGTCAATGCCACCCAGGAGAATTGCCTCCGTCTCCTCCTCGGTGCGCAGGGCCTCCCGATCCTCCTCCAGAACCTCCAGTAGCGGCACCGGCAGACGCGTGCTGTCCGGTGGGAAGAAGGCGCGCAGGGGCCGCAGGGCCTCGTCCGCATCCTCTTCCTCGCCCAACTCGAAGGCGTCCGCGATCTGGTCGGATACCAAATCCGCGATCATGGCCCGCGCGATCGGAATCCTGTCTGAGGCCTCCAGAATGAGCTGTCGCTGTTCATAGATGGCGGTGCGCTGTTCGTTCACCACCTCGTCGTACTGGAGCACGTTCTTGCGGCTGTCGAAGTAGAAGCCCTCGACCTTGACCTGGGCGTTTTCGATGACCCGGTCAATCATCCCGGCCTCGATGGGGGCGTCCTCCATCTTGAAGCGATCCATGATCCGGGACACCCGTTCCCCGCCAAAGCGCAGCAGCAGGTCGTCCTCAAGGCTGAGGTAGAAACGACTGCTGCCGGGATCGCCGAGGCGTCCGGAGCGGCCGCGCAACTGGTTGTCGATGCGGCGGGACTCGTGGCGCTCGGTGCCGACCACGTGCAGGCCGCCCAGGGACAAAACCTCCTGCTGTTCTTGTTCGACCTGGCGGTGGACCTCGGCCACCGTGTCCACCCATTCGCCGGCGGATGCAGCTCGGGGATCCTCGCCGCGGTCGAGCAGATCCAGCGTCCGGGTCCATTCGCCCTGCGGAATGGACAGAAGGTCGACCTTCTGCTTCCGCAGCTGATCGCGGGCCAGACCTTCCGGATTGCCGCCCAGCAGGATGTCCACACCGCGTCCCGCCATGTTGGTGGCAATGGTCACGGCACCCCGGCGGCCGGCCTGGGCGATGATGGTTGCCTCCCGCTCGTGGTTCTTGGCGTTGAGGACTTCGTGCGGCACCCGCGCCCTTCTCAGCTGTCGGCTCAACTGCTCGCTGGTTTCCACCGCCACCGTGCCGACCAGTACCGGCCGGCCGGCCTCGTGCTCGGCCTTGATCTCCGCCACAACCTGCCGGAACTTCAGGTTCTTGGTCTTGTAGACCACGTCCGGCCGGTCGTCGCGAATGACCGGCTTGTGCGTGGGGATGGCAACCACGTCGAGGTCGTAGATGCCCCGCAGCTCCTCTTCCTCCGTCTTGGCCGTGCCGGTCATGCCGGCCAGGCGCGGGTACATGCGGAACAGGTTCTGGAACGTGATGCTGGCCAGCGTCATCGATTCCCGCTGGACCGTCACTCCTTCCTTGGCCTCGATGGCTTGGTGCAGGCCCTCGCTGAAGCGCCGGCCCTCCATCATGCGGCCGGTGAACTCGTCCACGATCACGACCTCGCGGTCCCTGACCAGGTATTCGACATCCTTCCGGTAGAGAACGCTGGCCCGCAGGGCGTTGTCCAGGTACGGCAGCATCTCCGCATGCTCGCTGCCGTAGAGGTTGTCGATGCCGAGCGCCGTCTCCATGCGCTCGATGCCGGCTTCGGTCAGGGTGACCGTGCGTTCCTTCTCGGCGACGGTATAGTCGCGTTCCGCCTGCAGCTGCCGGACCAGCGAGGCAAACCGCTGGTAGTGGCTGGAGCTGTCGCGGGCCACGCCGGAGATGATCAACGGGGTGCGGGCCTCGTCAATCAGGATGTTGTCGACTTCGTCGACGATGGCGTAGTGAAGTTCCCGCTGCACCTTGCCGTCCAGGCCGCGGGCCATGTTGTCGCGCAGGTAGTCGAAGCCGAACTCGTTGTTGGTGCCGTAGGTGATGTCCGCGGCATAGGCCTCGCGGCGGGAACAGGGCCGGAGGCTCAGGTACCGGTCATCGGACGTGCGGAAGTCCGGATCGAAGATGAAGCTGCCGGCTTCCCCGCCGCCGCCCTGGTTCTGGATCACGGCGGCGGACGCGCCGAGGAGGTGGTAGATCGGTCCCATCAACTGCAGGCCGACCTTGGACAGGTAGTCGTTGGGGGTGACGAGGTGGGCGCCCCGTCCGGTCAGGGCATGCAGATAAAGCGGCAGGGCCGCCACGAAGGTCTTGCCCTCGCCGGTTTTCATCTCGGCGATGGAGCCCTGGTGTAGAACGATCCCGCCCAGCAGCTGGACGTCGTAGTGGCGCTTGCCCAGGGTACGCCGACAGGCTTCCCGGACCATGGCGAAGGCCTCGGGCAGCAATTCATCGAGCACCGCGTGCTCCGCGTCGTAAAGCTGTTGCCGGGCCTGTCGCTGGCGCTGCTGGACCGCCCCGCCCCGGCCCAGACCGGCCTCGGCGAGGCGGTGGTCGGCTTCCGCCAGCCCCTCCCGCGCCGCCTCGGTGCGTTCCTGCACCAGCACCCGAAACGCGTCCGTGCGTCCGCGCAGGTCCGCGTCCGGCTGGCGCGAGACCTCCGGTTCAAGGCCGTTGATCTCCTCCACCAGCCGGCCGTGCTTCTGGATCACCCGCTCGTCGGGCGAACCGAACACCTTGTTGTAGAGCCTGCGCAGCATGAAGCGACCCGATGTCAGTAGTTGAGGTATTCGCCCACGCTTTCGCCGCGGTGGATGCGGTCGATGACTCCGGCCAGCGTGCGGCCCATGGGCAGAATATGGAAGGACTCGGTCCGGTTCCCCTGCGGGACGGGGATGGTGTCGGTCACGATCACCTCGGCGAATTCGCTGTTGGCCAGCAATTCGACGGCCCCGCCGCTCAGCACCGGGTGCGTGGCCGCCGCAAACATCTGCCGGGCACCGTGTTCCTTCAGGAACTCCGCCGCCTTGCAGATGGTGGAACCGGTGTCGATTTCGTCATCGAACAGGATCAGATCGCGGTTCTTAATGTCCCCGATGATCGAAAACATGGCCAGGCCGGTTTGGTGGCTGCGCCGTTTCTCGATGATGGCCATGGGCACGTGCAGCTTCTCCGCCAGGTTGCGGGCGCGCTTGACCGAGCCGACGTCGGGCGAGACCACCGTGGTCTGGCTCAGGTCGAGATCCAGCTTGCGGATGTGGCCGGCGATGATGTCGATGGCCGACACCTCGTCGACCGGAATGTTGAAGAAGCCCTGGATTTGGCCGGCGTGCGAATCAATGGTGAGGATGCGGTCGGCACCGGCCGTGATGATCAGATCCGCCACCAGCCGCGCCGTGATCGGGGAGCGCGGCACGTCCTTCTTGTCGGAGCGGCCATAGCCGTAGTAGGGAATCACGGCCGTGATGCGGCCGGCACTGTCGCGGCGCAGGGTCTCGATGAAGATCAGAAGCTCCATCAAGTTGTCGTTGGCCGGGGCCGACGTGGGCTGAATCAGGAAGACGTCCTTGCTCCGGGCACTGTGCGCCAACTGCACGAATGTGTTGGAGTTGGGAAACGTCGTGACCGTCGACTCGGCCTGGCAAATGCCAAGCCAATGGCAGACGGACTCGGTCAGCGGCTGGTTGGCGGTGCCGCCGTACACCACCAGTTCGCCATACAGGTTGGATGAAATCTCATGTCGGGTGGTTTTCACGATGTCATCCCTTGGACGAAACCCGCGCCGGGTCGCTGCGAGGGAGGTCAGCGATGTCGGACCGGGTCGAAGTATGCGTCCTGGTAGAGGATCATGGCCGTGGCATTGGTCTCCCAGAGCCGGTCCAGCAGGGCATCCGAGTCTATCAGACCAAAGCGGTTGGACTCCACGAATTCGGTCAACATTCGGCGGAAGGCACGGGCACCGGACCGTTCCCGGAAATGGTCCAGGAACAGGGCACCCTTGGCCCGCACCAGGATACGGTAGTCGGTGCCGGTGACATAGTCGTGGACGCGCAGATCGACGGGTCCGTCCCGGTCCTGGCTTTGGAGGCGCTGCACCGGAATCTCCAGCTTACGGATGCGATGCACGGCGGCCGTGTCCTCACCGTGCAGGCGTTCCTGGTAGAGCAGGACGGCCAGGGTGGACAGGGCCTCGTCCAGCCAGGGAGCGTTGACCGGGTCGTTCTGCACGAGCTGGGACCACCACTGATGCGCCACGGAAAACGCGATTTCCAGCTCCAGGTCGCTGGCAAAGGCGCGGTACAGCTGCATACCGATCAGGCTTACCTGCGGCAGTTCCATCGAGGAGTTGGCCAAGGGTGCCATGGCCACGGTCAGGGTCGGCCAGGGATAGGGGCCGAATTCCTCCTCGAACGCGCGCAGGGCGGCCACGGCGAAGTCCCGGGCCTCCAGGCCGGTGTCGCCGTAGGCCGGCACCCACCAGCTGGTCACCAGCACCCCGCCGGCGTCGAAAGATGTCGATTCGTAGCCGGCGTGCGTAATCACGGAGAACTCGGGCACGGGGCCGGCCAGCAGGCTGTAGCGAATCAGCGGTGCGGGTTGGCATTCCCATGCCGCCAGGCGGTCGGGACAGGCGGCCACGTCCTCCTCCGTGCACTCGGACCAGGGCACCTGGTGGGGGCAGTTGTGGATGAACCCGGTGCGTTCCTGCTCCACGCCGGGGGTTACGGGCGGATATCCCTCCGGCATCCACAGCTGCACGCGAAAAAAGGAGGCGGGACTGTAGAGGATATCGGCGAAGGTGGGAGCCGTCTCCAGCCACCAGTGGCCGGGGGCTGCAGGACTGGTCGGCACGTAGTGGGCAAGCACGGGGTAGAACCACGGCGCGGCATGGAAGCCCAGCATCTGGCCGAACGGCACGTAGACGGACGAGACCTCCGGGAAGACGGGCAGGTCCAAGCTCCAGACCAGTTCAATTTCAAAGGGCCGTCCGGGACGAATCCAGTCCTCGGTCGGCAGCAGGAAGACAGCCGCCGTGTCGTCCGCCGCCAGCTTGAATGGCACGAGTGCGTTGCGCACCATGCCCCGTTCGAGCACCAGGCGGCCGCCCACGTGGATCAGGTTGGGGTAGAGGCGAAAGACCAACTGCGTCCAAGTGTCCCCGGAATGGTTGACGCCGGAGACCTGCATGCGGCCCTCCAGGTGGTTGCGCGTTGGCTGGTACCAGACTTCCATGTCGATGCGGGGAGCACTCGTCAACTCCGTCAGAAGCGGTGCATATTCCGGACGCACGACCGGTGCATACACATCCGCGAGACCGGGAGGGGCCGTCGTGCAAGCCGCCAGGACCAGCCACGCGAGCAGGAGGGCCGCCATCCGCCACCGAACCCGGCCGGGTTCCCCGCGCCGCGGCCGCATGGTGCGGGACGGTGCTGGTCGAGGGTTGAGACGAGACACGATCGGAAGCCGGGCGACGGGGAAGTGGGGACAGTGGGCCGGTGAAATTGTAGGGTGAACTGGGGAATTTTGGCTGCCTGTTGGACAATGGCGGCATCCTGAGGAATTTTCCAGTTCCCGTGGACGGGGCAAGCCGTGCTCGATCGAAACCAACTCTATGCCGAACTGACCGGGATCAAGCCCAGGCTCAAGGCCCGCATCGACCGGGATCAGGGGGTCAAACAGAATCTGGCGCCGGTCCGCGACTGGTTCCGGACCGTTCGGCGGCCGGAATTGGAGGCGCAGCTGGAGGCGGGCGGGGTTGCGTGGCCGGGTGCGCGCCCCACGCGCGACATGGACGGTGCCGACGGCTTTCGCATCGCCGGTCCCGTCGACACGGACGACTTCCAGTCCATTGCCGGCCTGTTCGGCTGGGCGGACGGCATCCTGCGGCGACGGGCCGTGCTGGCGGTGGACGGCAGCCACCTGGTGCCCGAGCGGGGCATGTCCCTGACCCTGGGCGCGATTCAGATCGGCTGGCACCTGAACGATCCCCTGGCCGGCCGCGCGGAGGAGTACCAGGACATCAGTCTGCAGCTGTCCGACAAGTACGGCGGTGCCGAGCACGACGCCGAGTTCGTATCGCAAATCAACCTGGCGCGTTCCGTCAAGGAGTGCGAAACGCTCCTCGACAAGGCTCTGGCCATGGCGCACACGCCGGTCTGCTTCTACGACAACTCCTACATTGCATCGTTTCTGGCCTATCAGACGGACGAGTTCCGGGATCGCTACCTGGGAGCCCTGGACACCCTCCTGACCCGGGCCGAGGCCGCGCAAATTCCGGTGGTGGGGTACATCGACGCCAGCGACAGCCGCGATCTGGTCCACATGTACGGTTCCGTGCATGGCCAGGAGACGCTGGACGATTCGGACCTGTACGGAATCACGGATGCCGCCCTGGTGGCCGAACTGCTGCCCGGCTGGGGTGATCGGACCCCCCTCATGCAGTGCGCGCGCCACGACGGGGTCAGCTCCGAGCGGGGATCGGACTTCCTGTACGGCAGGGTGGGGATTGTCTACCTGCGACTGCACAAGCGAACCCTGCCGGCCCGGGTCGAAATCCCCCTTTGGATTCGGGAGCGGGAGGGCCTGCTGGAAGAGGTCATGGATGTGGTGCGGGCGCAGGTGGTCCTGGGCAACATGAGCTATCCGCGCGCGCTGAGCCGCGCCGATCGCCAGGCCACCCTCAGCACGGCCGACCGCCGCGTCTTCTACAACCTGGTCAAGTCGTGGGCCAACCAGGAGCTGGGCCAGAACGTAACCCGGTCCGCCAAGGCCAACAGCAAGCGGGTTACCCGTCCATCCGGGACGGGGGCCGCCGATTTTGGCTGAGTTGGAATGCCTGTCGGCCTGTGCCATACTGAACATCCACCCCCCAAGGACCCGGGGACGCCGCCGGTGTCCTGAACCATTCCGCTGCCATGATCGATGACAGGGGGCCGGAGGCGTCCACCGCGCCTCCGGTCCTGCCCGCGCATTGGGACACGCCCCTGAAGCGCGGGATCCTGATCCTGATTCTGATCCTTGCGATCTTCCTGCTGTGGCTGGCCCGGCCGGTGCTGCCGCTGGTCATTTTGGCCGGCATTCTGTCCTACCTGCTCACCCCTGTTGCGAACTTCATCTCGCGCCCGCACCTGCCGCGCGGGGTGATGACCTTCCTGCTCTACCTGCTGCTCCTGACCGCGCTGGTGCTCGGCCTCTATGCCATGCTGCCGGTCCTGGACACGCAGTACCAGACCGTGCTGCGCATCGGCGGCGGCTTCGTCTCCAGCCTGCTGGTTCAGGTCAGCCAAATCCCGGACACGGTGTATCTGCTGGACATGCCGCTGGAGACCGCGCCCCTCAAGCAGGTGCTGGAACCGTGGCTGGGGGAAACGACCGTGGACGGCCTGCCGACGCTGCAGGGCGTGCTGAGCCGGATCAACGATGCCTACACCGCGACCTCCGGCGTGTTTCGGGGCACACTCAACTTCGGCCTGGGCATCATCAACACGGGTGTCGAGGTCCTGCTGTCGACGCTGTTCGTCTTCGTGGTCAGCTTCTACCTGACCAAGGATGCGCCGCAAATCCGCGCCTTCCTCGAGGGCAATTTCCCGCGGAAGTACAAGTCCGAGTGGCAGGACCTGATCCGCTGCGTGGGCAATGTGTGGCGCGCCTTCTTCTTCGGCCAGATCATCCTGTCGTTCACGATTGGCGTGGCGGTGTATGTGCTGCTGCGCATGCTGGGCGTGCAGGGCGCCCTGGTACTGGCACTGATCGCCGGCCTGCTCGAGGTCATTCCCAACCTGGGGCCGATCATCTCCCTGGTACCGACCCTGCTTGTGGCCCTGACGACCGGCAGCAGCACCTTCCCGGAGATGAACTTTGTTGTCTTCGGCCTGATTCTGGCTGCTTCCTACTTCGTCCTGCAGCAGATTGAGAACACGGTAGTGGTGCCCCGCCTGATTGGTCGCTTTGTTCAAATCCATCCCACCCTGATCATCATCGGGGTCACGGTGGGATACCTGTCGAACGGCGTGGTGGGCGCTTTTCTGGCGGCGCCCCTGATGGGCAGCGCGCGGGTGCTGGGGACGTACATCTTCGCCAAGCTGATGGACTATCCGGTGTCCTTCCCGGAAACGGAATCCAATCACCCCTTCCGCCGCACCGAGATCTCCATTCAGGTCCACAAGGACGAACTCGAGACCGATGGGTTGGCATCGGCTCCAGCCGCGGGCGATTCCAAGGAATCCCAACTGTCCAAGAGGCCCCAAGACACAACTGCCGGCGACCTGCCAGCCTCTGAATCGATGCTGGACACCCCTGCGCCGTCGGCCTGAGGACGCGCCCGTCGCAACCAAACCCGTTCTTTAAGTCCGTTGGCAGCACGGCCTGCCAAGGAGCGCATGCATCATGACGCGCACCGGAGTTATCGGCTTGGGCGACATGGGGTTGGGCATGGCCCGCAACCTGGTGGCCGCCGGCTTTGACGCGTACGGGTACGACCTGCGGGAGGCACGGCGACGCATGTTCGCCGAGGCGGGCGGCACGGCCGTCGGCTCCGTGGCGGAGTTGGGGCGTAGCGTCGACATCGTGTTCCTGATGGTGCTCAATGGAACCCAGGTCTTCGACATCCTGAACGGACCGGACGGGCTCCTGGCGACCATGGAACCCGGCTCGACCGTGGTGGTGAGCGCCACCATCAAACCCCGCGAAGTGGAAGAGGCCGCGGGCCTGTGCGAGGCCGCGGGCCTGCGCCTGCTGGACAGTCCGGTCAGCGGCGGCCAGTCGGGGGCCGCCGCCGGCACGCTCTCGATGATGGTGGCCGGTCCGCCCGGCCTGTTGGAGGAGCATCGGGATGTGTTCGCGGCCGTGGGCGGCAAGGTGATGAAGGTGGGGGACCGGGCCGGTCAGGGCCAGACTGTCAAGGCTGTTCTGCAGGCCGTGATCGGTGCCACGTTCGCGGGCATCTTCGAAGCCTTGGTACTGGGTGAACAGGCCGGGGTGGACGGCCGGGTCGTGCGGGAGGTACTGGAGGCGAGCCACGTGGGCAGCCCCCTGCTCAGGAACACGGTTGAACTCGTCCAGAGCCGCCGTTTCGTCGGAACGGGCAGCAACGCGGCCACCATGCACAAGGACTTGACAATCACGATGGACTTGGCCCTGCAAAGCGGTGTCACGATGTTCACCACGGGTGCTGCCATGCAGCTAATGCAGGCGACCCTGCACTCGTTCCCCGGTGAGGACAACTGGGCTGCGGTCAAGGTGCTGGAGCGTCTGGCCGGTATGGAGGAACAGTGAGATGGCGATTACCCTGGGTGTCATTACCGACGGCATCAGCCGCGACCTGAACCAGGCCCTGGCCGTGGCCGCGGAGCACGGTCTCAATGCGGCGGAGCTTCAGTACGTTGGGTCCCATGAAGTCGGCGATGCGGACTTTCCCGTCGATGCCGACACGGCGGATGCGGCCCGCGCCCGGGGTCTCCCGATCTCCTGCCTGTCGCGCCACCTGTTCAGCGGGATGCCGGTGCTGGACACGGAGCCGGGCGACGCGGCACACAGCCGGCAGATGGCCGAACTGACCCACTGCCTCGACCTGGCCCGGGCTTGGAATGTGCCCCTGGTCCGCATCATGTGCTTCCGCAAGGAGATGATTCTCTTTGGGGATCGCGGGGCCGAGGAATGGGTGGTGACGCGGGGTGCCTGGACCAGAACGCTGCAGTTGCTGGAACCGGCCGTGCAGTTGGCTTCCGATCGCGGCCAGCGGCTGGTTCTGGAGACCGGCAACAGCGGCATGATCAACTCCGCCGCCCTGGCCCGCCGCCTGCTGGACGAGATGGGTCGCCCGGAGGCGCTGCAAATCCTGTGGGATCCCTGCAACTGCCTCTATGCCGGCGAACCGGCTTGGCCGGACGGCTGCGAGGCGTTTGCCGACGGCGGCTTGGGCCACATCCACCTCAAGGATGCAGTCGTGCGTCCGGCGCTGGGTTCGGTCAGCTGCCGGGCCCTGGGCACGGGGGACATGGCCCCCGCCCTGCCGGGCCTGGCGGAGTTTCTGCGCGCCAGCGGCTATGTCGGTTCCGTTTCCCTGGAGAGCGTCTATCGTCCGGCAGGTGGAACGTTCGCGGACGGGTTCCGGGAATCCGTGGGGACGCTCAAGGAGCACTTCGGCTGAAGCGGTCGGCTCGAGGTGCCGACCCAGTGTTTCCGGCTTGGTAGCGGGTGGTCAGGACGGTTCCTGTCCGTCCAGCCACTCCATGAGTTCGTCGCCGGTACCGGTCCAGGACAGCAATGCCGACACGTCGGGCCAGGCTTCCGGGCTGCGGGAGGTCAGATACTGCTGAAACGCGTCCGTCTGTTCAGGAAACATGTGAGCGACGACATCGGTCAATAGCTCCGCCTTGCCTTCTGCCTTGCCTTCTGCTTTGCCTTCCGCTTTGCTTTCCGCCTTGGCATCCTCCAGATTTGCTCTGATGCCCTCAGCGATGGTGTCGTACAACATTGCGGCTTCCTCCAACGTGATGTCCTGCGGCAATTCGTATCCCAGTTCAGCAAAATCATACGCGAAAAGATTCCGCACTGCAGCCGTGGCCTGACGTTGCAGGTCTCGGTCATCCGGCAACAGCCCGCGCAGTCCACGCACCTGATGGCCAATCCGCAAGATGATTTGTGGCACCAAGTCGGAGGATCGCAGGTTGCGAAGGGCGTGGGAGGTCCGGAACAGCTGGATGATGCACTCCCATGGATTGTCGAATTCGGCGTTCTTGTCCGGAAAGGCATGGATGTCCACGACTCGTACCGGCTGTCGGATCATCACCGTGTCGCCTCCCGGTAATTCGGCTGTGCCCAGGAAACCAAGTTCGTCGGGCCAGCGATGCTCGCCAACATGGAGAACCGACGCGTGCACCCAGAACTGTGGACCTGCAGCCGCCCTCACGCCGTTGGACTCGGCACACTTCAGGGCTGCCCACCCGTAGCTCTGCAGCCGCAAACCCATGTCTCCCCGGTGCCGGTCTTGGCACTCGAGCAGCACCAGGCCCTGTGGATGGCCGTCCGTCCCTTCCGCCAGGAACAGCTTGTCGGATCGACCCTGGGTCAGATCATCGGATACCCACTCCGTGGGCCAGGCCGTCAGCCGTGCTGCCGTTCCCTCCGGCAGTGAGGCGAAGGCATCCAGCCACCACTGGACCCACTCCGTCCGCTGCAGCAGGAGCTTGAAGATGCTGTCGAACCTGCGCGGAAATCGAGGTTGGGGACGGATGGCCTTCTGGTGAGTATCCATGGGTGTGGCTGTTGATGCCGAAGTGTTGAATTCAAAGTTTTATGAGAAAATTGAACACTAAAATAATTGTATATCAGATTGCTGTAACCTATCAAACCATGAAATTGCTAAAGTTCTTGTCTATTGAGTATTGAATTCGTAGTAAAACTGCTTATACAGGCCAAATGCACCTGTGCAAATAAAGAGCAGTGGCTTACCCAGTTCACACTTCGTGGGTGTATCGGGCATGTATTCAAAGGGTGCTTCTGTCCTCGATATCGACGACGGAGCGTCCGTGTTCCTTGCTCTGGTCCCGCGGTACAGCCCTGCCAGATGGAACATGGATGGCGCGATGTGCGTTTCCCGAATGATGTTCGGACCGCCGGCGGTCGGATCCCGTGAAGTCAGTCTGTTCAGCCCCGTACCAAAGGGCCATGACGGCAAGGTGGTCAGGCCACCGGCAGGCGAGCTGCCACGTCCAGGTTCAAACCGTGATCCGGTTCGAATCGGGCCGGTCTGCCGAACCACGCGGCCGCCCCAATCATGGCCGCGTTGTCGGTGCACCAAGCCAGGGGCGGGATGCGCATGGGCAGCCCCAGTCCGGCGAATCGGGTTTGCGCCTGCTCCCGGAGCAGGGCGTTGGCACTGACCCCACCACAGATACCGATGCTGGCCGCGGAATGGCGGACGGCAGCGGTTTCCAGGCGGTCCAGCAGCAGTTCCACCACGCGGCTCTGGAAGGCGGCGGCCAGATCGTTGACCACCTCTGGCGGTACCCCGTTGTTTTTCCCGTCGGGATCAAGGCCGGCCCGGCGGCACCGGTGCAACATGTCGGTCTTGAGACCGGAGAAGCTGAAGTCCAGCGCGTGCTTCGGATCATGTCGCAGGGGGTAGGGCAGGTCGTGCGCGGCCGAATTCCCTTGGCTGGCCGCCTGCTGAATCGCGGGACCGCCCGGCATCCCCAAACCCAGGATGCGCGCCACCTTGTCGAAGGCTTCGCCCGCGGCGTCGTCCAAGGTTCCCCCCAGACGTTCCCAGGAGCCGTGGCCGTGCATCAGGATCAGCTCCGTGTGGCCGCCCGATACGATTAGGGAAAGATGGGGAAAGGCCAAATCGCGCCAGTCGCAACCCACAGCCCGGTCCGTTTCCAGCCACAGGCTGTAGAGATGTCCGACCAGGTGATTGACACCGATTAAAGGCAAGCCCGAGCCCAAACAGAATCCCTTGGCCGCGTTGACGCCGACCATCAGGCTGCCGACCAGGCCGGGGCCGCAGGTCACGGCCACGGCATCCAACTCTGCCGGTTCATCGATGCCGGCATCGGCCAGCGCCCGTTTCACGACCGGATCAATGGCCAATACATGCTGTCGGCTTGCCAGTTCCGGGAATATGCCCCCGAACCGGGCGTGCAACTCCACCTGGGATGCCACCTCGCTGGACAGGACGTGCTGCCCGTCCTCGACCACTGCCGCGGCCGTCTCGTCGCAACTGGTTTCGATGGCCAGGATGCGCATGCGGAGCCACCAAAGGGGATCGCGGACCGCGCAATGTCGCGGACGCGAGGATCAGGACTCCGCTTCGGCTTGGGTCACGTGGCGCTGGAAGCGCTGAATGGCAGGGGCATTCTCAATGGTTGGCGGTTCCTCACCGGCTTCCTGCATGCGTCGCAGGAGACGCTCCTTGAGCACATCGCACGCGGCGCGGTGCGACTCCTGTCCAATCAGGTTGGTCAGTTCGTACGGGTCGTACTCGAGGTCGTAGAGTTCGGACTCCACGTAGTGGTCGGAGCCCGAAGCTTCTCCACCCTTGAGCCCCGGCGCCTCGACACAGTACTTCCAGCGCTTGGTCCGGATGGCCCGGGCCACCTGCGCCTCGCTGATCTGGATGAAGACCTCCTCGGGCCATCCCTCCCGCCGGCCGGTCAGCAGGGGCTGAATACTGCGGCCCTGCATGGCGGTGGGAACCGGCAGACCGGCAGCGGTGAGCAGAGTCGGCGGGAGATCGACGAGGCTGACCAATTCGTCCACCCGGCCGCCGTTGCTGAAGCCCGGACCGGTCAGCATGGTGGGGATGCGCACCGAGGATTCGTGGCAGGAGCGCTTGTATTCCCCGTTGCGGGTTTTGAAGTGACAGCCGTGGTCCGACGTGTAGAGGATGACGGTGTTGTCCAGCATGTCGAGGCTGAAGAGGGCGTCGCGCAGCCGGCCCAGGGCCTCGTCCAGGCGCTTCACCATGCCGTAGTAGCCACCCAGGTGCTGCTGGCTGGAACCTCCCAGTGCCAGCAGGTCCGGCGGCGTCCAGCGGCCGGCATACCGTTCGCGGTAGCCGTGGGGCGGCGGGTAGTCATCCAAGTGGTTCTGGTGGTGTGGCTCGATGTAGGAAACAAACAGGAAGAACGGATTGTCCTGGTGTTCGTTGATGTAGCGGATGACGGCGTCGGTCTGGGCATCGACGCGGTAACCCGGCATCTTGACCGGCTGGTCGTTGCCGTCGTACATGACGCAGTCGTAGGCGTCCGACGTGAACTCCAGGGTGTTGGAGGCCAGCCAGTAGTCGTATCCGAAGCGCCGGTCCGCGGGCACCGGTCCCCGGGAACCTGCATCCAGGTGCCACTTGCCGATGTAGCCGGTGTCGTAGCCGCCTTCCCGGAAGCAGTGGGCCAAGGTGCGCGCGTCCTCGGATAAGGGAATGCCGTTGCGCCAGCATCCCGTTTCCGTGGCGTAGAGGCCTGTTTGGAGGCAGGACCGGGCCGGTCCGCAGACCGGCTGGCAGGTGGAGGTCTGCGCCAGGTGCGTGCCGCCCATGGCCATGGCATCGAAGTTGGGTGTCAGGTCCAGGGGGTTTCCGTGCAGCCCCGAGGTATCCCAGCGTTGCTGGTCGGTGAAGAACACAATCACATTGGGCTGGGACATGCGGTAACCCTTTCCCTATTGGGTTGGTCAAGGACGGGCCTGGTGCAACGGCCGCCAGTCGATTGGTTCGGATCGTCGGCTGAAGGTCGAGAGTGGCGCGGGGTGTTTAGGAGGCCTTGTAGAAATCCGCGTCGCAGACGGGGAAGCCTTGGCCGATCAGGGGTACGCCGTGTCCGACCTCGAAGCCCGGGATCAATGGGTGCTGCTCCGACTGGTTCAGGTTTACCCGGACACCGTCCGCCATGAAGATCATGATGTGGGCCCGCCGCTGGCGCTCGGTTACGTTGGGTGGGGTAGCGTGGAAGTTGAGGCAGTGGTGGAACATGCAGCCGCCGGCCGGGAGATCGACCGAAAGGCCGATGGAGGCCGGTTCATCCCGCATCTTGACCCGGTCGGAAGGCTCCGTGGTTTCGCCCCGAGCTTCGGCCGCCGAGATTGCTTCCATTTCGGCTGCGTAGGACTCCAGGCCGAAGCGCGGATCGCGGTGGCTGGAAGGCACCACATGCATGCTGCCGTTGGTGGGATCCACATCGTCCAGGGCCAGCCAACAGGTCAGGATATTGGGATCCATGAGCGGCCACAGGTAGAAGTCCTGGTGGAAATGGAAGTGGCCGTTGTCGTGCGGCGGCTTGGAGATGATCTGGTCGTGCCACAGACGCAGGCGGTCCGTGCCCAGCAGGGCCTTGGCAACACCGGTGATCACGGGGTGGTGCAGCAGGTTCAGGTAGGCGTCGTCCCGCTTCCACATGTTGATGTACTGGGTGATCGGACGGTCGAACTCCTCAACCTCGCCAGGTCGTCGATGGCCGTACTTGAATTCGAGCTCGTCGTCGCGGCCGCCCCGGTTCTCCTCGTCGATGACCTGGTCGAGTCGCTCGCGGTACAGCTCGATCTCGTCCTGTGAGAGGACCTGTCCGTACCGAAGGTAGCCCTTGTCCCTGAAGAAATCGATTTGTTCCTGGGTAACCATGGTGTTGTCCTTGCTTGTGGTCGGTGTTGGAAAAATCGTCGGTATGGTACCGGTTTGAACAGGAACGGGCCGGTCAGGCCGCGGCCTGTGCCTGTCGGTTGCGTGTTTCCGTCAGGATGGCCGTCACCGTGTCCAGAGGTATCTTGTCGAGGCTGGTGAAGCGCACGCAGCTTTTACCGCAGTTGAGTTTGCCGAAGGCCGCGCGGTGGCTGGCCAACAGGTCGACGTCAAGATAGAGGCTCATATGGCGCTTCTGGGAGGCGAAGGCGCACAGGACCTGTCCGCCGGTCCAGTAGGTCGGCATGCCGTACTCCAGGTTCTCGACCACATCCTGGTCAATGGAGAGGACCAGGTCCCGCAACGTTCGCAGGGCCTCTCGGCGCTTGGCCGGGCTCTGGTCGATGTAGTCGGCCACGTCGCTGGCTTCAATGCGCATGTGTTTGGCTGTCCGTGGATCGGTATGTTGCCGACCGCTTCAGGCGCGGCGCCGGTCCGGGATGTCGTCGTTCTCCGGCCGCGGCACGTGCGGCCAGTGGCCGTAGCGGTCCTCGCCCCGGCACAGGATTCCCTGCCGGTTCCACCCCTTCTTGGCTTGGACGTCCGGCGACACGAAGCGCATCGTGAGGCCGCAGCGGCGGTGTGGGGAGTTGTTGGGTTCCGAGCCGTGCAGCAGCCAGTCCGTGTGGAGGGACATCTGGCCGGCGCGCATGACCAGCGGGACCGGCTCCACGCCGAACCGCTCCACACCGTGGACCGTTTGGTTGAGGACGTTGTTCTCCGCGGCGTCGCTTTCGCTGTAGGCGATCTGTCCCTGCAGATGGGTGGTCGGAATGACCTGCATGGCGCCGTTCTCGACGGTGGCATCGTCGATTGCCAGCCAGACGGTCACGGTCTTGCTGGGGGTAATCGGCCAGTAGGAGGCGTCCTGGTGCCAGGCCACGGCCTTGCCGTCGCCCGGCATCTTGCAGAAGTAGTGGGTGCCCCAGCAGATGAGGTCCTCGCCCAGCAGGTCCTGGACGTAGTCGAGGATGCGGGGCTCGCAGACCAGGTCCCACAGGGTGCGCAGGCGCGCGTGCCAGCCATTGATGGAGTAGCTGTTCCAGCCGCGGGCGGCCGCTTCGTCCAGGCAGCGGTCGAAGAACTCCCGGTGGACCAGGATTTCCTCGTCCGAGAAGACATCGAGGGGCGACAGGAAGCCTTGCCGATTGAAGAGCTCCACCTGTTCGCCGGTCAGGGTGGCCGGGTTGTCGACGCCCAGGGGGAAGAAGCGCTTGACCCGATCCAGGTCGGGAAAGGCCTCGAGGATGGTGTCTTGTGTTGCGGCCATGATCTGTCCGGAAACCTTGAAGTGAATTGTGCCAGCCATGCGGAGGGAATTCTATAGGGGCGCCGCCCAGGACCTGTTTAGGTGTTGCCGCCGATTGGTCTGCCTGGCCCAATCAACAGGTGGCTGTGCCAAAACCACCTATTGCGAAAACACTGATCTAGATGGGATTCGATAGCATTCGGCTCGGTGGCCCATGTGTTGGAGGCATGCCTTATGCGGCTTGACGGCCGATAATCCGGTAGGCACGGACATTACATAGTCACTGCAGGCAGGCGCGCAGGCGGAGTCAGGATCCGGCAATGTCCGAGTCCACTGAACCAAAGGAATGATCCGAACATGTCCAAGGATCTCTACTTGCAGGGCGACGACGGTTCACTCGAGGCACTGGAACCCATGCCGTTCCGCGATGAAGAGGAACTGCAGTCCCTGATTGTGAGATTTCCCATCCTTTTGGGTGGTGAACAGATGCAGCCCTACGAGCCTCGGCGTTGGTTGCTGATCGGTCGGGAGATGGGCTTGCCGGAAGCTGCCTACGGAGGCGATCGGTGGTCGGTTGATCTTCTTTTTGTGGATCAGGATGGGATCCCAACCCTGGTGGAGACAAAGCGCGGGGAGAATCCCGAGATCCGCAGGAAGGTTGTGGGTCAGATACTGGAATATGCAGCCCATGCTCCCTGGACCTGGCCCGTCGAGCGACTGCGCGACGAGTGGGAGGCAACAGCTGGACAGGCTGGCCAAGAATCGCTGGAGGTGTTGAGCGAACTGTGTCGGTCGGATACCGACGGGTTTTGGCAGCAGGTTAGCCGGAACCTGAAAGACCAACGGCTCAGACTTCTGTTTGTAGCCGACAACATTCCGGATTCCCTCCGACGCGTTGCGGAGTTCCTTGATCATCACATGGCCAGGATCGAGGTGTTCGCCGTCGAGGTCAAGCAATATCGGAACAATGCCGGAAAGGTGTACTCCACCCGCGTTCATGGGGGCAGGGGAGCGAATCCCGCTGCAGCGGCACGCGGGCCAGCCTTGAACCGGGAATCGTTCCTTGGAGCAATCAACGAGCCTGATTTGCGCGAGGCGGCCGCCAGACTCCTTGATGCCGGTACCGGGAGGACCACGCTGTACTGGGGAACCAGTGGTGTCTCAATCCGCGTGCTTTGCCCTCGTCACAGGGTGCCGTTCACGATTGGATGGCTGTATCCGCCTGGGACAACCAATTTCCGGTACAAGACCCGCGACTTCACGTTTGGAGAGGAAGTTACCTACTACCATCCGGATCTCGATCAGGAAGTGAAGGACATCCTGGAAGAGTGGGTGAACCTGTTTGCGGAAGATCCGTTCACGGTGGATGCCTCAAGCAAGAGTATCGCAGCATGGTACGTGCCTCATGCAGAGGTCGTGCAACACATCGCCCTGCTGGAAGATCGCCTGTCCGAAGTGCTGATCAGGCTGCAGTCCCTGGAGTAGGACTTCGTTCGCTCCTCTGTGCCGTTGGAAGCGTACTGGCGTACCTGAGGCGGCCTCGACTTTGCATTGAGGTTCTCCGGGCTGGGCGGCAACGGCAGCAGGTTCGGGCCGATTGATCCGTCAACTTGGTGTTGCAGATACGGAGCTTGATGACCTCGGACCGCCACCCGGTTCGAATACAACGACCTTTACCTGTTCCAGGCGACCCAGTTCTCTCTCAATTCGTTGCCGGACCTCGTTCCAGTCCAAGCCACCAAGGCCACATCCAAGTGCAGGCACTGCGATGGAGCGTATGCCCAGCAGGTCGATGGTTGAAGCCAAGGCCTCCAAACCGGCTTGGATGTCTTCCAACCTGCTCCTGCTTCTCCAATGACGCTTGGTTGGAAAGTTGATGATCCACCGAGGTCTGGAAAGCCGGTTGGTTGCATGGACGAACATGCGGCCCGGTTCGACCTCACGGTTGCCGCATGCAATCGCATAGGCCTTGAAGTTCGCCGGGTACGCGTTCCTGAACTGAAGGGCAATGCCGCGGCCCATCACACCGACACAGTTTACGGCGTTTACGACGGCCTCCATATCTTCGGAGAGGATGTCGCCGGTCTTGAACAGAAGCATGAAGAGCGTTCTCCTTCCATGTAGTCTCGGAAACAGTCATTAAGACCTCTTGCGGAATAATTATAGTATAATTGATCGTAAAATTTACTTCAATCCGTACAGCAAAGTGAAGAGTGTCTGTCGCCACTCCAAGGTTCATGTCGGGTTTCATCGGTGGGTTCACATCGTATCCACAGCTTCGACGGACTTCCATACTCGACATTCATTGGTTGTCATGAGCGAAGTTGGATTGCGGGAAGGCTTGTTCCGTCTCACGTCTCAGGTTCAAAACGGGACCTGACCATCCGCAAGCCCTGCCGGGCAACAGAGATTGGCGGAAGGGCAATGCGATGGAAACCAACTGTGGGTCTGGGGGTAGATGCAGTGCGCTAAAACCTGATCCAACCTTGTCTGTGCTATACTAACCGTCATGAGTGAACGGGGCAGGTTGGTCAAGATCGGCGAAGCGGCGCGGCTGCTCGGCACCCAGCCGGTCACGCTGCGGAAGTGGGAGCGCACCGGTGAGTTGCTGCCGGCGCGGAAGTCGCGGGCCGGCACGCGCTACTACGCGGTGTCGGACCTGTTGGGCGTGGCCAACGAAGCCGCACCGACCCTGTGCTATGCGCGTGTGTCCGGTCACGATCAAAAGGCGGATTTGGATCGGCAGCAAGCCGCGCTGGAAGCCTACTGCGCGGCCCAAGGCTGGCGGACCGAGACGATCCGCGATCTGGGATCCGGCCTGAACTACCGGAAGCAGGGCCTGCAGCGGCTGTTGGATCTGATCCTCAAGCGGCAGATTCGGCGCTTGGTGCTTACGCACGAGGATCGGCTGTTGCGCTTGGGTGCGGAACTGGTATTCGCCCTGTGCGAACTGCAAGGCGTTGAGGTCGTGATCATCCATCAAGGCGATCCGCCATCGTTCGAGGAGGAGCTGGCGCAAGACGTGTTGGAGATCATCACGGTCTTCCGTGCGCGGCTGGACGGCAGCCGGTCGCACCCGTCGCGCAAGCTGATGGACAGTCTCAAGGCAGCCTCCGAATCGTGATCCGGTCGCACAAAATCGCCTTGGAGCCGAACGACCGGCAGGTGGGTTTGCTGATGCAGCATTGCGGTTGGGCGCGCACCGCGTCCAACTGGGCCATCGACACGTTTGCGGCCGCCTGGTTCACCGGTGAAGGCGAGGACAACGAGTGGCTAACGGATGTGGATCTGCGAAAGATGTTCAATCAGGTCAAGTTGGACCTGTTTCCGTGGTCGCGCGACCTGTCGCAGATTGTGGCCAAGAATGCCATCATCAACACCGGTGACGGTCTCAGGAAGTGGGGCGCGTACTGCCGGGCGCGGAAGGCCGGCAAGCCGGCGCGGCGCGTAGGCTTTCCGAAGTACCGCAAGCGCGGCCGGCACATGTCCTACACCGCGTCCAACGGTCGCAACACCGTACGGCCGGACGGCCGGCGCGTGCACCTGCCCAAGGTGGGCCCCGTCAGGATGCGCGAGGCGCTGCGCTTTGACGGCGACATTGCGGAAGTCACGATCAGCCTGGAGGGCGGTCGCTGGCATGCCGCGTTCACGGTCGATACCGGCGAACCGGAACCGGCCCGGCGTGCAGGCGAAACCGTCGGCATCGATATGGGCCTGACCGTGTTGGCGACACCGTCGGACGGCGATCCCATAGAGAATCCGAAGGTGCTGGCCGCGGAGCTCGCCAAGCTGCGGACGCTGGACAAAGCCATTGCGCGCTCGCGCAACACGCACGGCAAGAACCGGCCATCCCAGCGGCGCAACCGTCTGTACGAACTGCGCAACCGTCAACATGCCCGCGTGCGTCACTTGCGCCGCGATCATCACCACAAGGCCACCTGTGCGATAGCCAAGACATGGGCCGTGGTGAAGGTCGAGACGCTGAACGTGGCAGGCATGATGAAGAACAAGCGGCTGGCGCGCTCCATCTCGGATGCCGGCATGGCCGAGTTTGTGCGGATGTTGGAATACAAGTGCGCGTGGTACGGCGCGCACTTTGTGAAGGTGGATCCGTGGTTTGCCAGCAGCAAGACCTGCAGCGCGTGCGGGGCCGTGAAGGCCGAACTGTCGCTGTCGGAACGAACCTATCGCTGCGACCGCTGCGGATTCGAGTGCGACCGGGACCTGAACGCCGCCCGGAACATCAAGGCGTATCCGGTGGCCAGCTCGGCTGCCGTCAAGAGCGCGCGGAGACCTGATAAGACGGCCGGAGACGGTCGCGCAGGTCGTTGAGGTGCGTAGCCAAGCGGCCCGGATCAATCGGCACCGATTGGATCCGGTAAGTGTAAGGCTTGGAGAGCGGCCAGTCGGCAAGCTCTCGTGGGGTGTTTACGGTGTGGCCCATACCGGCATCGGATGGGTACTGTCCAGGTGAATCACATGGCAATCCGCCGGTGCAAGCCAGTCTCCCCCCACGCCTTTGGTTCATCGCTGTGCCGCCGCGGCCTATCGGCAGCGCGGTCGAAGGCAGGCGTCAAACCTATAATCACCGGGTAGACCTGCTGGGAGACCGCTTCCTCCAGTACGCAACTCCAGCTTCAACACCGGTTCGAGAACAATATGAAAATCCAGTGGTATGCGCACGCCTGTTTCCGCCTGGAGGTTGACAGCCTCAGCATCGTCACCGACCCATACACTCCCATCAAGGCTGGCTTCCACACCATCACCGAGGGCGCGGACCTGGTGGTGCGGAGCTCCGACGATGACTCGGCGCACGCCAATGCCGCCATGTTCCCCGGCTCCGATGTCATGACCATGACGCATGTACCGGGCGTGGGCAACGAGTGGCGCGGCATTCGGTTCCGGCCCATCCCGGCCGAAGAGAGTCTGCTGCACAAGGTGGAGCCCAAGGACAACGCGATGTACCGGTTTGAGGCCGATGGCCTGGACATCGTGCACTTCGGCGATGTGGGCAATGCCCTCGAGGCTTGGCAGGTGGACTTGATCCGGGGCTGTGACGTGGCCATGGTGCCGACGGGCGGACCGCCCACGATCGAGCTCGCGGACCTGCATGCGGCCTTGGCCGAGATCCGGCCCAAGGTCACCATCCCCATGCACTACGCCCTGCCCGGCTGCATATTCCCGTCCATGCTTGAGGTGGAGGAGTTCGCGGCCGGCTACGCGCCGGAACGCGTGCGGCGCTTCCCTCGGCCAAGCATCGATCTGACGCCCGCGGATCTCCCGGACGAACCGGAGCTGTGGATTCTGTCGGCAACGCACACGACCGTCTGACCGCCACATTCGTCCAGCCGAGCCAAGCCCAACGCGGCCGGCCGGTCCCATCCCTACAGGAAACCCTTCATGAGCGATCGACGCACGCGCTACGCCCTGGTCGGCACCGGCGGCCGGGGCATGATGTACGTGGATGCCATCCACGGAGCCTTTCGCGACCACGCCGAGTTGGTCGGCATCTGCGACCTGAGCCCCACGCGTATGCAGGTCTACAACGACGCGATTGCCGACCGGTGGGACGGCACCTCCGTTCCCGCCTACACGGACGACCGTTTCGATGCCATGGTGGCCGAGACCAGGCCCGATACGGTCATTGTGACCACCATGGACAGCATGCATCACCAGTACATCATCCGCGCCATGGATCTGGGTTGCGACGCCATCTCCGAGAAGCCCATGACCACCGACGCGGAGAAGGCCCAGGCGATCGTCGACGCGATCAACCGGACCGGCCGCAACCTGCGGGTTACTTTCAACTACCGCTATGCCCCCATGGCCACGCGGGTCCGCGAACTGGTCATGGACGGCGCGGTCGGCAAGCCCCTGCACGTGGACTTCAGCTGGGTGCTGGATACGAGCCACGGCGCGGACTACTTCCGCCGCTGGCACAGGGAAAAGGACAAGTCGGGCGGCCTGCTAGTGCACAAGGCAACCCACCACTTCGACCTGGTGAACTGGTGGATTGCCTCGTTCCCCGACGAGGTGTACGCCATGGGCCGTCTGGGCTTCTATGGCCGTGAGAACGCGCTGGCCAGGGGCGAAGCCTACACCTACGACCGCTACACGGGCTCCGAGGCGGCGGAGGGCGATCCCTTTGCCCTGCGCCTTGACCAGGACGAGCGCCTGCAGCGTCTGTACATGAACGCCGAAGCAGACTCCGGCTACGTCCGCGATCGGAACGTCTTCGGTGACGGAATCTCGGCGGAGGATGTCATGAGCGTTACGGCCCGGTACCGCAACGGCGTCCTGCTCACCTACTCGCTGCTGGCCTTCTGTCCCTGGGAGGGCTACCGGGTGGCGATCACCGGGGACCGGGGCCGCGTGGAGATGGATGTCTGCGAAACCATCGGCCGGACCTTCGTGCAGGGCGCGGAGGAAACGATGGAACAGATGGAGCAGGCCCGGTCCAACTTTGCCGTGAGGGAAATCCGCCACTATCCGATGTTCGGCATCCCCAGACAGGTTGAGTGGGTGGAGGGTGTCGGTGGACACGGTGGCGGCGATCCCGTGATGCTGGAGCAGATCTTCCATCCCGAACCTCCCGATGATCCCTTCCATCGCAGTGCCAGCCATGTGGACGGAGCCGCGTCGATCCTGTTGGGCATTGCCGCCAACCAGTCGATCGCCACGGGGCAGGCGGTGCGCACCGCGGACCTCGTGACCCTCTAATCACCCCCGTGCCGATTTGCCGGCCACCCCACGGAACAAGCCAATGACCCTGCCGTTGACCGAACTGCAGCCCGACCGCTACTTTGATCCCGACCGGCGCGCCACGGCCCTGGCCCTCTACGAGACCGTGCGCGACCTGCCGTTGATCTGTCCCCACGGCCATGTGGACCCGGCCCTGTTTGCCGATCCGGACGCCCGTTTCCCCGATCCCGCGGAATTGTTGGTGATTCCGGACCACTACGTCTTCCGCATGCTCTACTCCCAAGGCGTGTCAATGGAGGCGATGGGCATTCCCCGCGTCGACGGCGGTGCGGTCGAGGAGGATCCCCGGCGCATCTGGCAGGTCTTCGCGGACCACTACCATCTGTTTCAGGGCACCCCAACCGGCATGTGGCTCAACCAGGAGCTGGTGCAGATTTTCGGCGTGCCGGAGAAGCTGAGTTCCGCCTCGGCCCAAACAATCTACGACCAGCTCGAGGATGCCTTGACACGGCCCGAGTTCTCGCCGCGGGCGCTGTTCGAGCGGTTCAACATTGAGGTTCTGGCCACGACCGACCCGGCCCAGTCGACCCTGGAGCACCACAAGGCCCTGAGGGATTCGGACTGGTCGGGCCGCGTAATCCCCACCTTCCGGCCGGATCAGGTGGTCAACCTGGACACGCCTGGCTGGCGGGGCCACATCGACGATCTCTCTGCCGCGGCGGGGATTGACATCACCGACTACGACAGCTTCATCGAGGCCCTGGAAAAGCAACGCGTGCTCTTCCGCGAACTGGGTGCCACGGCCACGGATCACGCGGCGCTGGTGCCGCACGTCGAATCCCTGTCGCGGCAGGGAGCGGCGATGATCTTCGATCGGGCCCTGCGGCAGGACGGATCCGTGGAGGACGCGCCGGCCTTCACGGCCCACATGCTGATGGAAATGGCGCGCATGAGCACCGAGGACGGCTTGGTAATGCAGCTCCATCCCGGTTCCCTGCGCAACCACAACCGGGCGATTTTCGAGAACCACGGCCCGGACATGGGCGCGGACATCCCGATTGCGACCGAGTTCACGCGCAACCTGCAGCCGCTGCTCAACCGCTTCGGCAGCGAGCCGGGCTTCCGGCTGATCGTGTTTATGTTGGACGAGTCGACCCTCTCGCGGGAACTGGCTCCGCTGGCGGGCCACTATCCGGCCATGCGTTTGGGTCCGCCGTGGTGGTTCTTCGACAGCTGGAACGGCATGATGCGCTTCCGCGAGCTGGTCTCGGAGACCTGCGGTCTCTACAACACTGCGGGTTTCAACGACGACACGCGGGCCTATCCCTCGATCCCAATCCGGCACGACCTGGCCCGGCGCGTCGACGCTAACTGGATTGCCGGACTGCTGGCGCGGCAAGTCATCGATGAAGAGGATGCTGCCCAGATGATGCGCGCGGCCGCCTACGAACTGGCGAAGGACGCCTACCGGCTGGGAAGCGGATAGTCGGGAATGGGAAGCGGTTCAGGGCGCTTCCGCATTGTGATTGGGTCCGATGCAGGTGTCGGCGGCCCATATTCTCCAACCGGTGATGTGCGGGAGGCCGTAACCGGCGATGAGGTACGGGAAGCTTTGGGACTTATATACCTACGTATGTTAGCCCCGAAGCTTTCCTTCCGTCCTCGGAGTGCAGCCGGCGCGCTTCCTGTTAGGGCCGGACCAAACTTCAATTGATTGACCCCGCAAACTCGAGCGGTATTCAACCTGCCGCGTTCGTCGGCAGGACCGGCCAAAGACAGGACACCGTAGACTCGTCCCCACCGTTGGTTGCCGCCGGCGGCATCCAACTGCCGTTCCCGGAAGCGAGGGCCGCGGACCTGCAGAGAGCCGGAATGTGGACCCGCGTCCTGGTTGGATAAGCAAGCAGGAAGGCACACCGCGCCGACTGGGAGGTCCATGGTTCAGCCGACAGATTTCCGGGCGCATCCGATGGCGGGAGCCCGTTTCGCCGGATGTATATGAACTGACTGTACGGCGTACGCATCCCGTAGGACCTACCAACAGGGGCTGTTTTCACTGCCGGGCCGTTGGGCGCGATCTCGGCAGCGTCTGCGCCTCGCGGGAGGCTAACGTCCGGTGTGGGGATGCTGTTCTCGTAGGCTGAGTTCATGGCCGCGCAGCCAACTGAGCTGAAGGGCCGTAAGCGGAAGCCACAGCCGCAACAGCGTCTCACTGCCAGTGGACGTTGGAACAGGAACGGCAGCCGGTCGGCACGGGACGCTGGATCGCATTCGCGGGGGTTGTATACTTCAATCCAATCGTCCTCCCCCGCACGACCTAAAATGGAACGCGTCAGGTCCAACTCGAAGGCCGCTAGCAGGTTGGATTCGGAGTCGGGTCGAACCTTTTGGGCTGCCATGAGCTGTCGCCGTCCGAATAGTCTGAAATGGGAAGATGTTGCCTGCCAGCGTGAGTCACAACGGAGAATCTGGTCATGGCTAACTATGAGGGTTTGAAGCGTCGCATAGACAAAGGTGAAGTAATCATCCTTGATGGAGCCATCGGAACGGAGCTTCAGGCCATGGGCGTGCCGATGCACCCGGCCTCTTGGTGCGGCCCGGGCAGCTACACGCACCCGGCAACGGTGCGGCAGATGCACGAGCGTTACATCAAGGCAGGTGCCGACATCCTCACCACCAACACATTCAACACGCTGCGCCCCGCGCTGGAGGCCTCCGGGTACAGCGAACAGGTAAGGGAAGTCAACGTGCGCGCCGTGGACGCGGCGCTGGAAGCCATAGACCGGACAGCTGTCAACAGACCGGTGTATGTCGCCGGCTCAATCTCGTGCCGCACCCCCGTCCGCGACCACAAAACCCGGACTCTTCTGGGTGGTACCGGCTACGGCTATGGCGCCAGCCTTTCGACGGCGGAACTGAGGACATACGCCGAGGAGCAGGCCGATATCCTGGCCGAGTCCGGCGTGGACTTCTTCCTGATCGAGAATTTGTGGGCCGACAACGAGTCCCGGGCGATAGCCGCTGAAGCGGCGAAGGCCACCGGACTCCCGGTCTGGGTTGCTTTCACGGCCTCGGTGGCACCAGACGGGCAGACGGTCAGAATGAATTTCAGTGACGAACGTCACTACAGCAGCGGATTGGGCTTGCCGATGTGGACGGAGACCTGGCGGCCAGTCGACGACAACAAGAGCCTGGCCGAAGGCATCAACGAAATCGCCTCGGTCGGTCCCGACGTCCTCGGGGTGTTCCACAGCCGGATCGACGCGACTACGGCGGCGCTCCAGGTCATGCTCGACGAGTGGTCCGGGCCCGTCGTCGCCTATCCGGATGCCGGTAGAGAAGACTATCTTGAAACTTGGCAGGACAGCACCGTCAGCAACGAAGAGTCCGTGGAGGAGTTGACGCAGGAGGCCGTGACTTGGGTCGATATGGGAGTTCAGATCATTGGTACATGCTGTGGGTTCGGCCACCAATACATCAAGGCCCTGCGCGGCGCCCTGCCGACCAGGATCACATCGCCGCGAAAGGTCGCCTAGTCCGTCCATGTTCATGGACATGCGATGGAGAGCCGGCTCTAGCCTGAGCAGAGGGATCTGACATGGAGTCCAGACCGCTGGTGGTCGTGGGGGCGGGCGTGTCGGGGGCGGCTGCCGCCACAGAAGCGGCCAAGGCCGGAGTGCACGTCACGCTCATCGATGAGAACCCTATCCCGGTGGCCATGGCCGGGCTGAATGTTCCTCAATTCTTCGGCCAGCGGTTCTCGGGCGACCTGCGGGATAGGGCGTTGATGCTGGAGCGAGTGGCCGCGGCGAGCGAAGCCGTGACAGAGGCTAAAGCTGCCGGTGTCGACGTACAGTTGGGGACCTGTGCCTGGGGCGCCTTTCGGAATTCCGATTCCAGCAGGATGCTCGATGGCCCGCAGCTCGGTCTGGCCAACGACGAGCGGTCGTGGATGATCAAGTACGACCGGCTCATCCTGGCCACCGGCGCCCGGGACTTGGGCATCGCCTTCTCAGGGTGGAATCTGGCGGGTGCCGTAGGAGCCAACGGCGCCTTCTGTCTCATGAATCGATACGAGGCGTCCGCCTCACGGCGCATGGTGGTCATGGGCGCCGGCAACCTTGGCCTGAGCACCGCCAGGATGGCGCTGGACAGGGGTATCGAGGTAGCTGCAATCGTGGACGTGTCCAACTCCGTGCGCGGCGACGTGGCCCTTTGCACGGCGTTGCAAAGAGAGGGCGTGAAGCTATACACGTCGCACACCGTCAGGGAGGCGGTAGGCAGATGCGGCGATATCGAGTCCGTGGTGCTGGTCGAGATTGACAACAACAGCGAGCCGGTTGCCGGCACCGAGAAAGTCATCGCCGCGGACACCGTGTGCCTCGCCATCGGTCTGGTTCCGAACGTGGAGCTGCTCAGTCTCCTGGGATGCGACCTTCGCTTCGAGGCCGGGCTTGGCGGGTACGTGCCGGACCGCGATGACTGGATGCGAACCAGCGTCGAAACGGTGTTCGTCGCGGGGGATGTCGCCGGCTTCCACGAAGGCATGGTCCTTGACAGCGAGATCGCACGAAACCAGGGGCGCCTGGCCGGGCTTGCCGCTGCCGAGTCGCTCGGCGCCATCGGCAAGGACGAGGCGCTGGCCCGGAGAGCCGACCTGCAGGCAGAAGCGGTCGACTCGGCATCGAACGAAGTGAACTCGAATTGGGCGAGCTGGCTTCAGTCGCTCGTGACGGCCGGCGGGCCGGACATCTTCGTGTGCCCGTGCGAGGAAGTAACCTGCGCTGAGCTCAAAGACCTTCATCCGCCGCGCCGTCTGAAGTGGGAGGCGGAGCGCCAGAGCCGCCGGAATCTCAGGACGCTTGCGAAGGACTCTCCTGCAGACTCAGACCAGGTCAAGCGCCTGACAAGGGTCGGCATGGGTTATTGCCAGGGCCGGCTGTGCCGAGAGCAGGTGTCGATGATGCTAGCCGCCGAAACCGGTCGCGACGTAGCCGACGTGCCCATCATGTCCTACCGGCCGCCTGTGCGGCCGCTACCACTGAAGGTCCTGTGGCCCCGCGAAGAGGCGGAGCAGGTGCGCAGGGACTGGCCCAAGTGGTTTAGTCCACCGAGGCAGGTGCTTGGGTAAATGGGTGACGATGCCCCATCGTGGAAGTGACCTAATGCCCGTGGTCAGCGCAGACGTCGTCATTATTGGGGCTGGTGTTTCAGGCCTGACGTCAGCCTATTTCCTGGCCAGGGCTGGTCGGGATGTCGTGGTCGTTGACAAGGGGATCGTCGGGGGCGAGGCCTCCGGGCGCAACGGCGGGATGGTCAGCGAGCGGACCGACGAGCCGGCGATGATACCGATGGCCGTGGAAGCCATCAAGCTATGGGCCACGCTGGATGAGGAGTTGGGCTATCCCACCGAGTTCACGCAGCAGGGCAGGCTCCAGGTCGCCGTGACGGAGAAGGATATGGACGACCTGTTCTCGGAGCGGGACGAGGCGTTGCGTCACGGCCTGCGCGCGGACATGGTCGATCCGTCGCAGATACGGGACATGATTCCCGGAATCACCGACCGGACACTTGGCGGGCTCTTTTTCGCCAACGGCGGTCACGCCAACTCCCAGCTGACGGTCCAGGCATTTGCATGGGCGTTTCAGGACTTGGGCGGCAGGCTCTTTCAGAACACGGTTGTCACGGGCATCCAGGTCGACCGCGGCAGGGTCACGTCGGTGGAGACGACCGCCGGCACCATTGTCGCCGACATGGTGGTCGGCGCCGCCGGACCCCAGACCACGCTGATGACGCAACTGGTGGGCGTGCACGTTCCCGTTGCACCGGCACGGGTGGAAATACTGGCGACCGCCCCGGTGCCGCCGCTCTTCGACATCGCCCTTGTGGGGAACGGACTCTACGGGCGGCAGGCCGCCAGCGGCAATCTACTCTTTGGCGGGGGCGCCCACGAATGGGCCGACGTCGACCTGGCCACCGACCCTGACAAACCCAACACTCCGCTCATTCGGAATATCGCCAGGCGGCTGGCCGAGCTGCTTCCGTGCCAGGCGGACGTCCCGGTCATCCGAAGTTGGGCCGGTGTGGTGGAGCAGGTTCCGGACATGATGCCGATCATTGACATCCTGGAATGCCCGAGCAACTACGTGGTTGTAACGGCGTCGGCCCATGGGTTTGGCATCGCACCCGCCACCGGCAAGGCGGTAAGCGACCTGGTGCTCTACGGCGAGACAAACATCGACATTGGCGCCTTCGGGCTGAACCGTTTTTCGGACATTGGGCCCGACTGGCGCGCGGAACTCGGTTGGAATCCGGTACCCCCGCGATTCTGATGGCCGCAACGACCGCTGGGGCGCGCGCTGCGACTGCGTAACTTTCCTGATCCCTTTCCGGTTTCGTAGCCCAGCTGGGTCCTGGCCGGTCCTGGCCGCGTCATCTGGGCAATGTCGACGCCACGGGGCCGTTCGCGCAACCACTCGTCGGCGAGACGTTCGAATATTTTCCGGGAGTGAAACGGTTCACTCTGCGACATGTTTGGGGCGTTCCCGAGGTTGGCAGTCCGTATTCCCTGACGGATCGCAGATCGACCGTCAACCAATTCCGGCGGTTCCCCCTCGCCGGCGTAACGTGAACTCCTCGTCTAGCCCAAGTTGAACCCGAGCCAGCCACGGAATGCAGAGTTCCCGCGACCGGCTCGGATACAGATGCCTCATTCGTCAACAGATAAGGCCGATCTTTCCATCGGGACCGTGCGCGATGGGATCGTCGCCAATCCACCTTTCGTCCACGGGTTCCGATGCGGGTTGGTAACGGGTATCGGTGGACAGGCGGAAGCGGTCGGTATGGTTGTCCATGCTGGCATGCATGGTGAACATGCTGAACACCAGCAGATCGCCCGCCTCATAATCCGTGGTCAGCCAACGGCCGCCCAGTTCCTGCCGGGTCTCCAAGGCATTGTCCTTGTAGGCCCCGTTCTTCACCCAGTCCTGCCACACCTTGCTTCCATCCTCAATCTCGGCCGCATCGTCGTAATTCGTGCAGTAGCGGTCGACATCCAGTGTGCCGTAGGTGGACTTGACGTGATCAAGATGGCTGGAGCCTTCCAGCACGATTAGGCCACCCATCTCGATGGGGATATCACCCAAGGGTGTCCAACTGGTACAGAGGCGATGGGAACCTCGGCCCATGAACACGATGTCGCAATGGGGATTGGAGGCTGTTTCCTGGCTGTCCGTCTTGGCCCGATGCCAAATGAAGTCGAAAGCCCGTACCTTTTCCTCGAAAAGCATCCGGTAGAAATCAATCATCCGGCCGTCGTGCAGGACGTTCCGCAACGCCTGATTGCGCTTGGTCGATTTCTGAAGTTCAGGTTCGCCATACGGATTGGCGGCCTCGCCCCGGTATTGCTCGCTGACCACGCCGTCCATCAACGGTTGGTCAGGGTCCAAGTAGCCCAAGTCATAAAACAGCTGCAACTCCCCGCGCCGTGCCTCCAGCACCAGTTCCCGGTCCAGATAACCGGGCAGGTACAGGTAGCCGTCCTCGACCAATCGCTTCCGCAGCGCCGGGCCGTCTTCGGCGATGTCCGCCGAAACCCGGAGCGCGCCGAAGGTCTTTTCCGTCATTTCCAGGGGCACGCCCCGGTGGTATCTGGCCTCAGTCAACATTTCCGTTCCTCCTTGCTTGCGTCGCGATCGCCAAAGGGCATGACCTATGCCCAATGATAACTGTGGGTAACAGGTGCATGACCAGCACCGCCACGAGAGGTCAGGGCGGCTGTACCGCCCACAGTCCCTGGGTGGTGGGACCGGGCGAGGCCCCGACCGCGGGGGCGGCATTCCCTGTGCTGTGGCCCGTCTCCCCTGACGCTTCCCGAACTAGCCCTTGACGCCGTAGGTCACGATGCCCTGAATGAAGTACTTCTGCGCAAAGAAGAAGAGCAACAACACCGGCATCATCACGAACAGGGACGCCGCCATCAGGAGGTTCCAACGCTGGATGCCGTAGCCGCCGTATCCCTGGAGTATGCGCAGGCCCAGGGACAGTGTGTAATTGGAGACGCTGTTGAGGTAAATCAGCGGACCGATGAAATCGTTCCAGTGTGCCAGGAACGAGAAAATGGCCGCGGTGGCCAGGGCCGGACCCGACAGGGGCAGGATGATGCGGGCGTAGAGCCACAAGGTACCGCAGCCGTCGATCCGCGCGGCATCGTCCAGTTCCAGCGGAATGGTCATCATGAACTGGCGAAACAGGAAGATGTAGAAGGCCCCCCCGCCCAGGTAGAAGGGAACTATCAGGGGAAGGAGCGAGTCGATCCAGCCCAGGACCTTCATCAGCACGAACACCGGCACCAGCGTTACCTGGTAGGGCAGCATCATGGTGGCCAGCACGACCAGGAACAGGTAGTCGCGGCCCCACCAGCGGAGACGGGCGAAGCTGAACCCCACCAGGCTGGCCGACAGCAACTGGCCGAACACCGCCGTGCCCGTGATTACGATCGTGTTTTTGAAGAAGATGCCGAATGGGGCGTAGTCCTGTGTGAACGCCTCGACGAAGTTGCCCCACAGCACCGGTTGCGGCACCCATTCCGGGGGGAACTTCATCACGTCCCCGGCTTCCTTCAGTGCCGTGGAGATCATCCACACAAACGGCACTAGGAACAGGAAGGCGCCCAGGGACAACACCATGTACAGGCCTGTCCGGGCCAACAACCGGCCCATCCTGATCCTGAAGTCCACCCGATGCCTGGTGGTTGTACCGACCCCTATGGCCATGCCGGGCTACCTGCCTTTAATCTCGCCCTCGTAGAAGACCCACAGGGACGAGGAACGAATGACGAAGAGAGTCGCGATCAGGATGTACGCAAAGAGAACCCAGGCCAGGGCAGAGGCATAACCCATCTTCAGCCATTGAAAGGCGTTGTTGTACAGGTGCAGCATAAAGAAATGGGTTGACTGCTTGGGTCCGCCGGCGGTCATGATGAAGGCCTGCGTGAAGGTCTGGAGGGCGGCAATCAGCCCGATGATCAGGTTGAACAGGATCACCGGCGAGACCATGGGCACCGTGACGTGCCAGAAGCGCTGCACGGCACTGGAGCCATCGATTTCGGCCGCCTCGTACAGGGCTTGGGGCACGCCCTGCAGCCCGGCAATGAAGATGACCATGCTGCCGCCCACGCTCCACAGGCTCATGATGATCAGGGCCGGCAGGGCCCAGGTGGGGCTGAGCAGCCAGCTGGGCCCGTCAATGCCGACCAGGCCCAGCAGCCAGTTGGCAAGGCCGAAGTCCGAATTGAAAATCCATTGCCACAGCAGGGCCACGGCCACCCCGGACACCACCGAGGGCAAAAAGTAAACCGTGCGCCACAGGGCGATGTAGCGAATCTTCTGGTTGAGCATCACGGCCATCAGGAACCCGATTACCAGGTGCAGGGGAACCGCCACGATGGCGTACAGGGTCGTGACGCGCAACGAGTTGAAGAAGAACTTGTCCTCCTGCAGCATGAACCGGTAGTTGTCCAGCCCCACCCAGACCGGCGGCCGGATCAACGGGTACTCCGTCAGACTGTAGTAAATGGACCAGATCATGGGGCCCAGCGTGAAGACCAGGAATCCCAGGATCCAGGGAGAAGCGCACAGCCAGCCGGCCGCATGCGGCCGGATTCGACGCCACAACTTGCCCTTGTACATACGCGTACCAGATTTCGGGTAGTACGGACCTCACCGCCCCGAGCCGGCGGACCGCCCGGTTCCGGGTTTGTCCACCCGGGTGCCACCGGAGATGCCCGAAGCGAGCCTGGCAGGCAAACAGGCCCATGCTCCGCGGTCGCAGGGAGCGCCCGGCCGCACGCACTCCCCGCGACTTTGTTTCATCATGACGAACAACCGGGACAGGGGATCAGAACAGGGAGTTGACGCTCTCCGCCATGTTGGCGAGTCCTTCCTCCACGCTGACCCGTCCCTCGAAGATCTCGGTCTGCCACTCGGTCGTGGGTTGCATCATCTCGCCCCACGTGACCACGTCGTGGGTGGGCAGGGCCGATGTCCACTCCTGCATCTCGAAGGCGGCCCCGCGGTTGGCAGGCCCCAGTGCCGGGTCGTAGTACAGTTCGGCCGAGTCGTGGCGCACCGGTGCCAGCACGTTGGCGCGGGCCAGCTTGTCCTGCGAGTCCTTGGACAGCAGGTGTGTCATCAGGTTCCAGGCCGGACCCTCGGCCGGGGTGTTGTTGTTGATGACGACTCCGACGATGTTGGTGGTCCCGCCGCGTTCGCCCGTCTGCGGGGAGAACGGCAGCAGGGTGATGTTGTAGGTGAAGTCCTTCAACTGCTCGTTCAGGAAGGACATTTCCCAATTGCCCGATGGATACAGGGCAATCCTGCCGGTCTGGAATAGGCTGTTGGCCCTTTCAGCCTGCAGGGCTTCCGGGCTTGGGGAAATGCCGTCCTCGCGCCGCAGGTTCACCAGGAAATTCCAGGCCTCGATCGATTCGGGGGAATCGATGATGCACTCCGAATTGTCGTCGTTCAGGAAGTCTCCGCCGTTGGCGCGCACGAAGTTCAGCCAGCCGGTCTCGATGCCGGCCGTGGAGTAGAGGCCCCACATCCCGACATCGTCGCCTTCCTGCTCGTGCAGGGCCAACCCGTATTCGCGGAAGCGGTTCCAGTCCATTTCATCTTCAATGTCCGCGGGCAACGGCAATCCCTTGCTGTCGATATAGTCCTCGTTGTAATAGAGCACGATGGACGTGTACATATACGGCATGCCGAACTGCTGGCCCTTGTAGTTGTAGAAATCGACAGCTCCCTGCCAGGAGTTGGCGATGTTGTCCTGCATGGCATCGTCGGCGGCTGCCAGTTCGGTCATGTCATACAGCACGCCACGGTGCGCCCAGGACCAGTAATTGACGTTGTTCATGAAGAACAAGTCGGGGCCGGCACCTCCGGCAATCGATGTCTGGACCTTGGTCCAGTAGTCCGACGGGGCTTCCACGGAGACCGTGACGTTGGGATGCGCCTCCATGAAGGTATCGCCCATCTCGATCAGGGAAGGCACGGGGCTGGGCCACCAAACCCACACGCTCAGTTCGGCGGACTCGGCGGCACCGTCGCCCGTTCCGGCCGTCGGCATCTCGCACGCGGCCAGGATTCCGAGCGCGCCCAAGCCGACGCCGGTCTTGAGGAAATTACGACGCGAAAGAGAAGACTTCATGATGTTCGCCTCCGGTTTGAAACAGCTTACCGCCTGAATTATAGTGACCGTAGCAAGATTGCGCCTTGCTGTCAATTGAAGAAATTGGAGGATTCTGTTTTAGGTTGTCATTAATAGAAGGATTAACGCTATGAATTTTATCGGATGGGATCAGTTGTTTTGTTTGATGTTTCGGTATGCCAATACGCGATGCGCCGTCGCCCGGAGTTTTTCGTTTGGCAAACCAACTGCGGGCGGTGCCTCCACTTGCCACCCGGGGGCAATCCAGTCGGCGGGATTACAGCACCCGGACAGTTCCAGCCCTGCAGGCCTTTCGGGTAGACTTGGACACCCGGCCCTACTCGTCCTCCGCCTTCCTGAAGGCTTCTTGCCTCACCGTTTCCACGTAACCGAGTTCGGAGCCCCGTCAACCCGTGGCAGAAGTCCGACCGGGATGGCCAAAGTTCCCAACAGTATTCGGTACCGGAAAAGATCGGTTCCGTGCACGGCTGGACCAGCCTGACACCATGTGTCACCAGCCCACAAAGAGCACGTTTGTGCTGATTCAGAGGGATTCGCCGCTGGCGATACAATCGACATGCATTCGATTCATCCGTGCCCTTGCCGACGCGGGTGGAACCATCCCGGACACTTAAGGGGAGTACCACCATGAACGCCAGACAGTTAAGCCGACGAAAGTTCTTGATGTGGTCCGGTGCGATCGGCAGTGCGACGCTGCTGGCAGCCTGCACCCCACCCGCAGCGGACGTTGGCCAACCGGCCGCGGCTGAGGGTGATGGGGCGGATGCACCCGCAGCAGAGCCTGTCACGATAGTCGCCAAAGCCTGGCCCGGGAGTCCCTTTGAAACCGAATCAATCCTGGCTGCCATCGACGAATTCGGGGAGGCGTATCCCCACTACACCATCGACTGGCAAACCGAACCACAGGCCTATGGCCAGAAAGTTTTGACGCAGATTGCCGCGGGCACGCCCCCGGATACGATGTACGCGGGTTCGGGCGATTTCTTCAGCTGGGTCATCCAGGGCGTTCTGCTGGACATCACCCCGTACGTCATGGACCACGCCGGATTCAGCAATCCCGAATACTGGACCCATTACGAGGAGGAACTCAAGCGTTGCACGTGGGAAGGCCAATGGTACGGCCTTGGTTCCTGCTGGGTTTGTCCCCATCTGTACACCAATTTGGATGTGTTTGAAGCTGCCGGAATCGATCCGCCAAGCAACAATCCCGAAGAGGCTTGGACTTGGGACGAGTTCTTGACAGTAGCCAAGGCCTTGACCCTTGACGCGAACGGCAGGCATCCGGACGACGCCGGTTTCGACGCCGACAACATCGAGCAACACGGGGTCCAGTGGCCCACCTGGTTCATTCCGTTGCATGCGGCCATCGGCTCCAATGGCGGGCGGTACACGGCGCCGGCACCCGATGGCAGCCTCCAGTTCGATTCCCCTGAAACCATGCAGGCGGTCCAGATGGTGGCGGATTTGGTCAATGTCCACCATGTGGCCCCGCACGGCGCCTTCTTCTCCGAGATCGGCATGAACAACCTGGAGGCCTTGGGTTCCGGCAGGCTGGCCATGATCGCGGACGGTTCCTGGAATCTGCTGCGCATCCAGCCACTGGAGTTCAACTATGGCACCGGCGTGCTGCCGTACATGCAAACCCGGTATACGGATATCCAGGCCCACAACCAGGTCATGGCGGCGGAGGCAAGCAACCCGATGCCACTTGGGAGTTTGTAGCCTTCCTGTCCGGTGACTTCTATCAGAAGACCATGTGCCAAGGAGGACTGTGGTTGCCGACCCACACCAGCTTGGCCACGCCAGAGGGAGTTGCCTCCTGGCTCAACGCCGATGTCCATCCCGAAGGCTACGAAATGATTGCTCTCGACTATGTCAACCAGTATGGACACACCATGTACATGGGGCCGGGGTTCTGGGAAGCCAACGGCATTGTCTCCAGTGCCCTGGACACCGTCTGGATTGGCGAGGCCCAGGCCGTCGATGCCCTGCCCGCGGCCGTGGAGGAAGCGAACGTGGTGATCGAAGACTGGCGCAACCGGTCGTAGGACCTCGTGGGCCGGATCCATCATCGGAGTCCACGGCATTCGTAGCGTTGCCAGTCCATGATGCTCAAGGCCGGCGGATCGCGTCGAGCAGGCCCAGGCCATTCCTTTAACCGGCGGGAGGCCTTGTGGGGGTTCGTTTTCGTCTCCCCCATACTGCTCGGCACGGTTCTCTGGTTCATTGTGCCCATGCTCGCCGCGGTGTACATCAGTCTGACGGACTGGACACTGCTGCGCCCCCCGAACTTCATCGGCTTGGACAATTTCCGGGGGTTGTTCCAGGATCGGATCGTCGGGCAGTCGCTCAAGGTCACCCTGATCTTCACCGCGGCTGCGGTTCCCCTGAATCTGCTTGTGGCCTTTGCCACCGCCCTGTTGTTGAATTTCAGCCGATCCAGGACCATGTATGTCATACGGGTCCTGTACTACCTGCCGGCCCTGGTACCGCCTGTGGCCAATGCCGTTCTCTGGTCCTGGCTGCTGAACACCGAGTACGGGCTCGTCAATTGGATGCTCCGTGCCGTCGGACTGCCCAAGGTTCTCTGGCTGCAGGATCCGGACATCGCGTTGTCGGCGCTGATAGTGATGTCCCTGTGGGGATTTGGGGCCACGATGATCATCTTCCTGGCCGGGTTGCAGGGCATTCCGCCGGAACTCTACGAGGCGGCCAAGATCGACGGTGCCGGTTCGCGACACCGGCTGTTCCGCATCACGATTCCCCTAATGACCCCGGTCATCTTCTTCAACTTCGTGATCAACATGATCGGCTCGTTTCAGGTGTTCACCGCCGGGTATCTCATCACTGCCGGAGGCCCCAACAACTCCACCCTCTTCTACGTGCTGCATCTCTACCGCAACGCCTTCGAGTTCCTCAAAATGGGTTATGCCTCCGCCATGGCCTGGGTGCTGTTCTTCATCATTCTGGCCCTGACCCTCGTGGTCTTCCGCTACTTCGGGCGGGACGTGTACTACCTGGGTTCGTGAGAAGGCAGTCATGAGTACCCGCACGATGCCCGCCGGCGCCTCCCTGCGCCGCCAGGCCCGGATCCACCGCGTCTGGCTGTATGCCGTCCTCGTGCTGGGTGCGGTCATGCTGACCACCCCCTTCCTGTGGATGACCACGAGCTCCCTGAAGGACGAGGCCCATATCTGGCTCTACCCGCCCCAGTGGATCCCGAACCCCCTGCAGTGGCAGAACTACACGCGCGCGATGCAGGAGCATCCCTTTCATCTGTTCTTCCGCAACACCCTCATCCTGGTCGTCGTGGGCGAGATCGCCACCGTGGGCAGCGCGTCCATCTGCGGGTACGGGTTCGCCAAATTCCGTTTTCCGGGACGCGAACTGCTGTTCGGTTTCGCTCTGGCGACACTCATGCTGCCGCAGATAGTGCTGCTGATCCCGCAATTCATCATCTTCCGCTACCTGGGCTGGATAGACACCTATTGGCCACTGCTGGTCCCGCTCTTCTTCGGCGGGAACGCCTTCTTCGTCTTCCTCTTCCGGCAGTTCTTTCGCACCATTCCCGACGAACTGTGCGAAGCCGCCAAGATGGACGGCTGCTCCGAACTGGGCATTTACGGGCGCATCGTCCTGCCCCTGTCCAAACCGGTGCTGACCACGGCGGTCATCTTCACCTTCGTGGGCACGTGGAACGACTTCATGGGACCGCTGATCTACATCAACACGCCCGCCAAGAAAACTCTGGCACTGGGCCTGGCCCATTTCAAGGGCTACTACGGTACCCAGTGGCATCTGCTGATGGCAGCGTCGGTGGTGGTCACGGTCCCCGTCCTGATTGTGTTCTTCGCCGCCCAACGCTACTTTGTCCAGGGCATAGCCTTCAGCGGTCTCAAGGGCTGACACCACCTTCCGACCCGGCTGGCCCGGATCCGAGGAATTCACAAAATTAGGCGCCAAGTCGGGGCGGTGGTTGGAAGGGGCACCATCCATGCTCGACGGCAGGACCCGGTCGCACCCCGCATCCGCTATGGAAGTTCGTTGGCCGTCACCCGGGTTGAGGGACCGTCGCAGTCCAGTCGAACAGGGCCGCCACCATCGTGTCCGGTTGGTCGATCAAGTCCGCGAACACCTCGGGTGCGCGCTCGGGTGGAGCCACATGGGAGATGAGCGGTTCGAGGCACAGTCGCTGCTCGGCCATAAGCTGGAAGACGACCTCAATGTTGCGTTCGATCGAGTGCTTGTGAAACGGGTCCCGGTGCAGGGGATAGCGCCATTCATGGGCTCCCAGCAGATTCACGGAACCTCCTCGCCACAGATGCACCCGATTGAGCAGAGGCGTGACATCCGTGTCCAGACTGCGGCGGGGCGAACCCAAAAGGACCACGTTGCCCTCTCCCTGTGATCCTGTGAGCTGCAGGGCTTGGATCGCGCCTTCGGGGGTGCCCGATGCCTCAATCACCACATCCGGTTCCCGACCTGCCGTCGCCTCCAGAATGCGTGCCTTGACATCGGGGAGACTGGCATCGACGGGAACGGGAAGATCGCAGGCCTTGGCCAACCGCAGGCGCGACGGATTCATGTCCACCCCCACGGTGTGGGCACCGGCGATCCGACACAGCTGGGCGGTTAGGATGCCGACCAGACCCAAGCCCACGACCACCACCTGATCCCCCAGTTCCACCTGGCCCACGCGCAGCGCCGTCATGCCCACGGAGGCCATGCCTGCGAAGGGAACGTGCTGCTGCGGCACGTCCCGGGGAGCCTTGACGAACAGCCGTCGGGCCGGGGCATGGCTCCAGTGGGGTGTGTAGCTGAAGCCGACATCGCCGACCTGGATGTCCCGGACATCGGAGCCGCAGGCCACCACCGTCCCGCACGCGCGGTTTCCGGTGTCGAAGGGGTAGGCCACTTTCTGCAGACCGGTCAGCTTGGCGGTTTCGGTGCCGGTGCTCACAAGACTGAACCTTGTTTGCAGCAGCACTTCGTCGGGTGCCAGGACGAACTCCATTGGTTCCGTGACCACCTGCACCCGGCCCGGCCCGGCAAATTGGATTTTGGTGACTTCCGTGGGTGTCATGGGCGGTCGGTCGTGGCTGGGGAAACGGGTCGGGTCAAGGCTCCAGGCCGTGAATCCGGTGGAACCGGCTGCGAAGAAAGGCGTAGGCATCCTCCTGGCCGGACACCTGCAGGCCCATGCGCTGAAACAACGGCAGATAGCCCGCTGCGTGGTTTTCCTGATCGGACATGAGGAATTGGAGCAGACGCTCCCGCATGTCGAGGCGCAGATCGGAGGTGCCGGCTTCCGCGGCCAGATTGTGCTGCTCGTAGGGATCGCGGGCCAGGTGAAACAGGGATTCCATACCGTTGGTGAGGAACCACTTGTAGTCTCCGGTCCGCACCATGAAGTTGAAGCCTTGGCGGTTCCCAATCTCGGAGAACACGGCCTCGCGCATCGACTCGCAGGCCGATGTGGCCAAGGGCAGCAGGGACTCTCGGCTTGGGGTCGAGTGGTCGTCCCTGCCCGCGGCGTGGAGCACGGTGGCGTACAGGTCCAGCCAACTGACCGGAGCGGCGCATGTCTGGTGCGGTTGGATCCGCTCCGGCCAGTGCATCAACAAGGGAATGCGCGCGGATTCCTCGTGGAAGTCGCCCTTGCCGTGTCGTCCGTGACTGCCCAGATACTCGCCGTGATCGGCGGCGAACAGAACCAGTGTGTTGGCCAGGTTGCCCCGTCGGTCCAGTGCCTGCAGCAGCGCGCCGACGCGATCGTCCAGGTGTGTGAGCTTCCCGAAGTAGTTGGCCTGCATCCGCCGGATGTGGTCGTGATCATGGCCCTGGCCGGTTGTGGTGGGTACGTTGGGGGCCAATGCCATGGCCTCGGGGTCGTACATGTCGCTGTACGGCCGCGGGGCGTCAAAGGGGGTGTGGGGTCCAGGGAAGCTGACACACAGAAACATGGGCCGCTCCCGGGTGCAGGCCTCGATGTACCGCTCCGTCTGCCGGGCCACATAGCCGTCAATGTGCTCGTCGGGGGCCAGGGGGGAAGGCCGTACGACATGATGGTCGCCCCCGACGAACCGCTCGGCAATATCGTCGATGTAGGGTTGGAGCTTCCCCTTCTCTTCCAGGAACCGGGTGTACTCGTTGCGGAGATAGGGACCCATGTACGGGGTGGGCAACTCCTGGGCCCAGTCCAGGCCCAGCGCATCGTAGTAGTCCCCGTGGTCCCGATGATCTTCGCCCGCTTCCGCATTGAAGAGGTGGTACTTGCCGATCTTGGCCGTGGTGTAGCCCTGCTCCCTCAACGCGTGGAACAGCGTCACCCGGTCGGCCGGGAACTTGAGACCCGTGAAGTTGTTCCAGAAGCCGTGCCGGTGGGGAAACTGGCCGCTTACCAGGGAACAACGGGCAGGCATGCACACCGGAGAGGAGGCATAGGCGTTGTCGAAGCGCACCCCTGCGCGCGCCAATCGGTCCAGGTGGGGGGTGCGCACCGCGGCATCGCCGTAGCAGCCCATCATGCGCGGGTTCCACTGATCCGTGAGGATCAGGACGATATCGGGAGACGGGGAGGGACCGGACATGGATGGGAGGTTTCGCTGGTGATCGGGACTCGGGCTGGAATGGAACCCTCATCCCTTGGATCCCGTCAGGACCAAACCCTGCACCAGTTGCCGCTGCGCCACGACATAGAGCAGGATCGGAGGCAGCGACGACACGATGGAGGCGGCCATCAGCAGATGGGTGGTGGGGTCCCCCGAGATGTCGGAACTGGCGGTCACGGCCAGGAAGCGGAGGCCGATGGAGACCGTGAGTTTTTCCGTGGACTGCAGGTAGATGAGCGGCTGCAGAAAATCCTCCCAGTCCGCCAGGAAGCCGAGGATGGTCAGCGCGATCAACGCGGAGCGGGACAGGGGCAGCAGAATCTGAAAGAAGATGCGCCAGTAGCCCGCGCCATCGATGCGCGCCGCGTCGTCCATCTCCTTGGGCAGGTTGCGAAAGAACTGCCGCAGCAAAAATATGGCGAAGGCACTGCCTCCGAAGTAGTTGGGCACGATCAGGGGCAGGAACGTGTCCACCCATTTCAGCTTGTAGAACAGCACGAAGCGAGGAATGAGGCTGACGTGGATGGGCAGCATCAGGGTTGACAGCATCAACAGAAACAGCACATCCCGTCCGGGAAACCGGAACTTGGCGAAGCCGTAGGCCACCATCGAGGCGGTGAAAAGCTGTCCAACCAGCGACAGCACGGCGATGAAGAAGGTATTCCACATAAAGCGGCCCAGGGGCACGATGGTCCAGATCTCGGCATAGTTGCGCCACAACACCGGGTCCGGAATCCACTCCGGCGGAAACAGCTCGAGTTGGTACGGGTTCTTCAGGGAGCCGGACAGGGCCCAGACAAACGGTATGACAAACAGAATCGATGCCCCGATGTAGACACCGTAGATGGCGAAGGTACGCAGCGCGCTGCGTACGACGGGAAGGGACGCGGACATGCCTGCGCGAGCGAGGTTCAATCCCCTCCGTAGTGCACCCAGCGGTTGGACCCCTGGATCTGCAGATAGGTGAACACAAGCAGAAATGCCACCAGCACCCAGGCCAGGGCCGATGCATACCCCATCTGGAAGCTCTGAAACGCGCGTTCATAGAGATGCAGCACCAGGAAGTAGGTGGCATAGGCGGGCCCGCCGTTGGTGCTGACGAACGCGGCCGTGAAGGCCTGGAACGTGCCGATGATGGTCAGGACCAACACGAAGAATATGGCGGGGGTCAACAGGGGGATGGTGATGTGCAGTTGCTCGCGGAGCCAGGTGGCGCCATCCACCCGGGCTGCGTCGACCAGCGATTCCGGGATGTCCTGCAGGGCCGACAGGAAGATGATGGCGCTGGTTCCCCCAATGGAGCCCCAGACTCCCAGCATCACGAGCGATGGCACGGCCCAATCCGGATCGCCCAGCCAGGACGGTCCCTCGATCCCGATCCGGTCCAGCATGTAGTTCAACAGGCCGTAGTGGGGGTTGAGGACCCAGGTCCACACCAAAATGGCGGCCACGCCCGGGGTGATGGAGGGAATGAAGAACAGGGTGCGGTAGACCACCCGTCCCCGAATGGATTGATTGAGGATGATGGCGCAGATCAGGGCCCCCACAATGGTCGGCGGCACCCGCAGCACCACGTAGTAGACGGTGACCTGGATGGCTTTCCAGAACCGGGGATCGGTCGTGACCATGTATTGGTAGTTGTCCAGACCGATCCACCGCGCCGGGCGCAATACGTTGTAGTCGGTGAAGGAGAAGTAGACGGAGGCCAGCATGGGGCCGAACTGGAACAGCAGGAAACCCAGAATCCAAGGGCAGATGAAGAACAGCCCCCACCGGGCTTCGTACCAACCCAGTACCCCCAGCCGGAAAGGGCGGGCGATGCGGGCGGTCAAGGATTCCCGTGTCGGTGCGCCGTGCATGGTGCGATGGGACATAGCTCTCGAGCGTCGGTCGTTGACTCTCCGTGGCCAGGCAGGTTGATGCGCGCGGCTCCAGCCCCCGGGACCCTGCGGTCCCGGGGGCACCCGAGCCGGGAACCTTCTCCTCGACCGGGGGAGCCCTCCCCCGGTTAGGCCGGTGGCATGTCGAGGATGTCCTGAATCTCCTTGTCCACGCTGTTGATGACATCCGTCAGCGGCTCGGTGGCCAGCCAAGCCGCTTCCATGCCGCGTTGCAGCGTGCTGAAGACATCGCTGGTGCGCCCATTGCCCGCGGTGGGGGCCGCCCGCGGCGGTTCATTGATCCACTGACGCACGTAGAACTCGTACTGGTGACTGACCATGGCGTCCTCATGGAGCAGGGCCGCTTCCGTGGGCAGGGGGATGAAGCGGGCGTTCTGCACGCGCTTGATGCCCTCTTCCGTGGCCAAGGTGCCCTTCACCCATTCCCACGCGAGATCGTGATGGCTGGAGGCTGCGGAAATGGCGGAGATGTCGCCCACCAGTCCTCCGCGCGGCACATCGCCCATGTTGGGAATCAGGAAGGTGTCGAACTCGAAGTCCTGGACCATCTCGCGCAGGAACGATTCGCGGTAGCCGTTGTCGTTGGCCATCATGATTTTCTGTTCCGCGAAGGGCGGCTTCCAGTCCCGGATGTCCGTGGGCTGCGCCGTGGTCTTGTGTTCGTTGATCAGCGCATACAGCAGATTCCAGAACTCCCAGGCTTCGTCCGAATTGATCTGGGACTGCGTGCCGTCCTCGTTGAGCAGGTCGCCGCCCATGGAGCGGACACCGACCATGTATCCCTCGAAGTTGGCCCGCACCCAGGATCCAAACACATCGTTGTCCGGGTCCGTGACCGTCTTGGCCACCTCGACATAATCGGCCCACGACCAACCCGGATCGTCCAACACAATGCCCTGGTCGTTCAAGGCGGTCTTGTTGTAGAAGAGATATTGGGAACTGGGATGGGCACCGAAGGGAATGCCGTATTGGATGCCATTGAAGTTGAAGGTTTCCACCGTGCCCGGGATGAAGGTGTCGATGTAGTCCTGATACCCGTCCCGGTCAATCAAATCGTCCAGTGCCAGGATGATGTCGTTGGCAGCTAGCTGCGTGAACTCTGCAACGTTCACGACCCGGAAAAGGTCCGCAGGATTTCCGGCCGCGATGCCCGACAGCATTTTCTGGGGAATCTCGGCACCGGGAGCCAGCGTGAACTCCACCATCGCGCCGTCGTTTTGGGGACTGAAGATTGTGGCCGAATAGTTTTCGAAATATTCCACCAGTGCCGTCTGAGCGACCCACAATGCCTGCAGCACCACGGGTTCCGTTGTACCGGCCTCCATGTCGGTGCCGGTGTCCGGCAGGGCACAGGCTGCCAACAGGGCTCCGCCTGACAATGTAGCGGCGGCGCGCAAAAAACTTCTACGAGAGAAGCGTACAGTGCCGTTCATGATGTGTCTCCTTGCCCTTCCGGGCGGACGTAATGAAGCATGGTGCCACTCCATCCGGGATCCGTCAAACGTCCAAAAAGCAGCACGGTTTCATTTGCGTTGGCACGGGAATCCTCCACCTACTGTGGGCGAACCGGTTTCCTGCATTTCAACGTGTCCAGTAGCGACAGTTTTGACGATATTCGGCACCGCGTACCCTTCACCGTCTGTGGCCCTGACTGGAATCAACGAAGCTGAAGCGGTACAGAGGGGCTCCCATGCCCAGGGCAACCGGAAAGTCGCGTTCAGGCCGGGATCGGGGTTGGCAGGGCGGGGTTGTGCCCGATCCTGCTCCTTGGCAGCCCGATGGACAAATCCGGGCCGGAATTCTGTTGCACCGTGCGCACCCTGTTCAGGACGGCCCGGCGCAGGATGCCCATCACGGCGCAGGCGGCCGTCGTCCTCCCGGAACTCCACGTCCAGGGTGCGGTGCAGGCCGTTCTCGATGTCCCAGTGGCCGCGGACCAGCTCTAGGCCGCGGCGTCCGCGGGCAGGCTGGCAATGCAGTGGCGCACGGCGCGCTGCCGTCCGCGGGGGCCGTTGCGTTCCGTCTGCACTCGGATCAGGCTGTGCAGGCCGGGCCACTCGGCGGGGTCGGCCACCCATTCGTCGAGACCGGGGCCGACCGGGACCGTGCAGGTGCGCCGCTCGCGGTGGCCGCCGTTGCGCTTGCGGGTCTCGCACCGGTCCCGCACCGCCGGCGCGAAGGCACCCCGCTCGGCATCTTCGAAGGCCGCGCGCATCGCCGCATGCAGGGTGGGCTGGTTGCGCTTGACGGCCAGCGGGTGTGGAAAAAGCATGCGCGAACTGTTGCCCTGACGGTGTGGCGGCGGGCCGAGACACTGCAGAATCCCACAGCCAGATCCCATACCCATAGCGGTTCCTCATGTGGCTGTACTCGCCCTTCCGGCATCGGGGATAGTAGCAGTGCGCTAAAATCTGCGTTTTGCCATGGTTAATATGATGTTCCCATGGAGCCAAGACTCGTCAAGATCGGTGAAGCGACGCGGCTGCTCGGCACCAAGCCGGATACTCTGCGCCGGTGGGAACGTACCGGCGAACTGCTGCCGACGCGCCGCACGCGTGCCGGCACGCGCTGCCATTCGGTTTCAGACCTGTTGGGCGCGGCCAACGAGGCCGCGCCGACGCTGTGCCATGCGCGTGTGTCCAGCCCTGACCGGAAGGCCGATCCGGACCGTCGGCAAACCGCCCCGGAGCCTATTGCGCGGCGAAAGGCTGGCGCACCGGAACGATCCGGGATCCGGCCTGAACCATCGGAAGCAGGGCCTGCAGCGGCTCTTGGACCCGGTTCTCAAACGGCAGATCCGGCGATTGGCGCTCACGCACAAGGATCGGTTGCTGCGCTTTGGGGCCGAACTCGTGTTTGCGCTGTGCGAACTGCAGGGCATCAAGATCGTGATCATCCACTAGGGCGATCCGCCGTCGTTTGAAAAGGAATCGGCGCAAGACGTGTTGGCGATCATCACAGTCTTTAGTGCGCGGCGGTACGGCAGCTGGTCGCACCCGTCGCGGCAGCTGATCGACAGCCTGAAGGCAGCATCTGCATCGTGATCCGGTCGCACAAAATCGCTTTGGATCCGAACGACCGGCAGACCGGATTGTTGATGCAGCATTGCGGTTGGGCGCGCGTGGCGTCCAATTGGGCCATCGACGCGTTCCGGGCCGCTTGGTTCACCGGTGAAGGTCAACCGAACGCGTGGCTGACGGATATGGACCTGCGGCCGATGTTCAATGCTGTGAAGGCCGACCTGTTTCCGTGGTCGCGGTCGCTGTCGCAGGCCGCGGCCAAGAACGCCATCATCCACACCTGCAAGGGATTCAAGGCGTGGGGTGCGTCCTGCAAGGCACGGAAGGCCGGCCAGCCGGCGCGCCGTGTCGGGTTTCCAAGGTACCGCAAGCGCGGCCGGCACATGTCCTACACCGCGTCCAACGGCCGCAACACCGTGCGCCCGGTGGGCCGGCGCGTGCGGCTGCCCGGTGTCGGATGGGTCAACATGCGCGAGCCGCTGCGCTTTGAAGGCGATGTTACATCCGTCACCGTGCGCCTGCAGGCCGGTCGCTGGCATGCCGCGTTCACGGTCGATACCGGCGAACCGGAACCGGCTAAGCGCGCAGGCGAAACCGTTGGCATTGACATGGGGCTGACCGTGTTGGCTACCCTGTCCGACGAAACCCGCATCCGCAATCCGAAGGTACTGGCCGCAGCGTTGGCCGAACTGCGATCACTGGACAAGGCCCTTGCGCGCTCGCGCAACACGCACGGCAAGAACCGGCCATCCAAGCGGCGCAACCATCTGTACGAACTGCGCAACCGTCAATATGCCCGCGTGCGTCAACTGCGCCGCGATCACCACCACAAGGCCACCTGTGCGATAGCCAAGACATGGGCCGTGGTGAAGGTCGAAACGCTGAACGTGAGCGGTATGGCGAGGAACAAGCGGCTGGCGCGGTCGATTGCGGATGCCGGCATAGCCGAGTTTGTGCGGATGTTGGAATACAAGTGCGCGTGGCACGGCGCGCAGTTTGTGAAGGTGGATCCGTGGTTTCCCAGCAGCAAAACCTGCAGCGCGTGCGGGGCCGTGAAGGCCGCACTGTCGCTGTCAGAACGAATGTATCGCTGCGACCGCTGCGGCTTCGAGTGCGACCGGGATTTGAACGCGGCCCGGAACATCCAGGCGTATCCGGTGGCCGGTTCGGCTGCCGTCAAGAGCGCGCGGAGACCTGGTAGGACGGCCGGAGACGGTCGCGCAGGTCGTTGAAGTGCGTAACCAAGCAGCCGGTCGGCAGTCTGGCAAAGCGTGGATCTGCCGGATTGGCATAAGGCTTGGAGAACAGTGAACAACCCGCCACGCCGACTCAAGCCCCCAAATGTGCCCAAACCATGAGTGGATGAGGATCCCGTACAATCCCCGTGGAGCTTGAGCCAGCGATACAGGGGGCAGGGAATATGAAGGAACCGGGCCAGGCACGGGTGGTAAGTCTTGGATTCTATCAGGATCCATGGGCACGCGTCGTTAAACAGGTTGACGAGGAAGGCATGCGGGGTGCCGACCTGATCGTCCTGCCGGAAACCTGCAACGATCAGAGCAGGGATCAGCCGGAAACCCTGGAAGGCCCCACGGTCGCCATCATGGCGGAACTGGCCTGCCGGCACAACGTTTACATCGTCTGTCCCATTGATCGGCAACAGGATGGCTTTCGCCTGAATTCGGCCGTGTTGCTGGATCGCAAAGGGGATATCGTCTACATCTACGACAAGGTCTACCCGTACTGGTCGGAATTCGATGCCAATCCGCCCGTCGATGTCGTCAACTCCGTGCCGCAGGTTGTGGAGACCGACTTCGGCCGCCTGGGCATTGCGATTTGCTTCGACGTGAACTTTCCCGACGTGTGGCAGGCATTGGCGACAGGCGGCGCAGATCTGGTCGTGTGGCCCAGTGCCTATTCCGCGGGTCGTGCATTGCAGGCCCACGCTCTGAACCACCACTACTACATCCTGACCTCCACGTTCACGCGGGACTGCATTGTGTATGACATCACCGGCGAGGAAATCCTCTATGAGAAGTCGGAGGGCCTGCACGTAACCCGCACGGTCCTGGATCTCGATCGCGGCATCTATCATGAAAACTTCAATATCGAGAAGCGGGATCAATTGCTGGCGGACCACGCCGATACCATCGAAATGGAGCAATGGCTTGAACGGGAACAGTGGTTTGTGCTGCGCAGCCTGGATCCGGATGTCTCGGCTCGCGCCCTGGCTCGGGAGTATGGCCTGGAGGAGCTGAGGGACTACAAGGCGCGCAGTTGCCGGCAGTTGCACGAGATGAGAGTGCCGGGACCCGAACCTGTGCCGAGCCTGAACGCCATGATGGTCTAGCGGATCCTTCGAGCCGACACTGTCGCGGGTGTGGCCGCAGGCACCCGGACCGCCAACGCCATCGGACCATCTTCCAAGGAGATACTTTCATGGCAGTAGACCAGTATGCGAGCCCGCGCATTGACGTACCCCGGGTGGTGGATGAGGAGCAGGTCGCCTTCTATGTCGAGCACGGGTATCTGGTGGTACCCAATCTGGTGAGTCCGGACGAATTGGAGGAACTGAAACAGGACATCATCAAGGTCGCACGCGGGGGCTATCCCAACAAAACCATCCAGCCTGTTCCGGCCGAGCTCAGCGATGAAGAAGTGGTCTCCCGGATTTTGGCCATCCACCAGCCGCACTACGTGAGCCCGGTGATGGAGAAGTACACCCGGCACCCCCGGATCTGTGGGGTGTTGAGCCAGATTGTAGGAGCGCATCTGGCCCACTGGTCAGGGAATGTCAAGTGCATGCAGTCCATGTTCTTCATCAAGCCGCCGGGCTACCCCGGACAGTCCTGGCACCAGGACGAGAACTACATCCCCACCCGGGACCGCTCCCTGATTGGCGCCTGGATTGCCATTGACGACGCCCATGTGGACAACGGCTGCATGTGGGTGCTACCGGGATCCCAGCAACGAGGTTACCTCTACCACACCCAAAAGCATGGTGATCCGGACGAGTTCGACACCCATGACGACATGGCGTACGGGTTTGACGAGTCGCCCCAGATCCCGGTGGAGGTGAAGGCCGGCGGTGTGGTCTTCTTCAACGGGTACCTGCTTCATCAGTCCCTGAAGAACCGCACTGAGACCAGCTATCGGCGCGTGCTGGTCAATCACTACCTGAGCTGCGAGTCCCTGCTGCCTTGGACGGAAACCCAGGAAGGCGGTCCCGTGGCCCGCGCCGACATGCGACGGGTTTTTCCGGTGGCGGGTGTCGATCCCTACGCCTGGAAAGGGTATGAACAACCGGAGGACACCTCCGACACCCGGCTCTATATTCGCCAGGCCACCCACTCCTGACAAACCACCGGGGTCTTCAGCACCCGGCTATGCGGGAACCGGTCCCGCAGCACGGAAGTGCATCCCGGATCTGGTGGAAAGGGTCGCCGGTGCTCCACGCCGACCGGCTTCTCAGAGGCGGATTGGATTGGTCCAAGCGCGGCGACCCTGATGATCGATGGCGGTGAGCCGGGCGAAGGGACCCTTGATTGACTCCAAATCCAACTCCGCCGTGGTGAAGTCGCTGTCGGCGGCCACGGTGGAGTTGGAGGCCCCGCGGCCGGTGAGGTGAAGGGTACGGACCGGGGATGTCCGAACGGCCAGTCCGGTGCCGCTTGGCAACGGCGTTACCTCAAGGAACTCCGGACCCTGGCTGGAGTAGAAGTGCCCGGCGTGCAGTGCCGCGAGCAGCGCCGCGGGCTCCGGGCTGGGGCTGCGCACCATCACCCAGTTGGAACACCAGTCGGGGCGTGTCGGGCGGAAATGGGCGTCGTCGGTAGCGATGATTTGATAGTAGTGACCTTGGCTCAGTAGACGATCGATGTAGCCGGTGCTGTCCCCTTTGCCGGTGTTTACGGCGCAGGTGGTATTGACGATCTCCAAGGCTCCGGCGGCGGGCACCGAGAGCAAATCCTGATCGGTCAGGTCGTACCACGCGGGATGGGCGGCCGCCACGTAGGCGCCGGCGGTTTTGGCCCGTTCCGCCAGTTGGGGTCCGGTCTCCTCGGCATCCGGCGGCGCAAAGTCGCCCGGCAAACCAACGGCCAGAATGTGCCACTCATCCCCCAGACTGGTCGCCGGAGCGTGCAACTCCGCGCCCAGGATGGTGGTAAACCCGGCGGTGCGGTACGGCACCGTGTCGGTGATGGGGAACTGGTATTTCTCCGTGAAGTGGTCGGTAAGGCTGATGAAGTCATAGCCCTGCTCCCGGTATAAGGCACAGACCTCGGCAGGAGTCAATTGGCCGTCCGATCGAGTGGAATGCGTATGCAGATTGCCTCGGTACCAGCGGCCGGTCTGGTTGAAGGGAAGGCTGTGCATGCGGGTTGTCCTTGGTTGGAAAATGTAGCTTGACCGACGCGACCGATTGTAGTGGATCGGCTTGGAGGAGAATTGAAAGGTCACGGCGCAAGCCGGGAGGCATGGGCACAGAACTGTCCTGTCCAATGCCTCCCGGGTTAAACAACTGGATTTGTTCACTCCAGGCAAAAACGGAAAACGGGCCGGTTGCTGCCGATGACCAACCCGCCGTGCCCCATGGAACTGGTCCTGCCAAATGCAGATCGATCAAGGCACCGTGCGGTGTCGATCCTGCATGGTTGTTTCCCAACTCGGAAAGTATCCGCCGTTATCCCGGAACATTGACAAAGTCGTCACAGGGCCATGCTCGGCACCGGTCGGACGGGGTTGTGGACCACCATCTTGTGCAACCGTTGCAGCGACCTGTTGGGTCGATGTTGTTCTTGGAGGACGGTCAGGATGTTCAGGAGCGCCATGCAGTGTGCAGCGTGGCCCGTGCGCAGGTGCAGCGGTCCTCTTGGAAGATGTCGTCCGGCACCTAGTGCAGGCTGTGTTCAATGTACCGGTGACCGCGCACCAGCGGTTCGCTCCGGTCCGGTCCAGCCTCAACCGGCAGGCGGGTGAGGTACCGGCCTTGTCGCATCACAGCGCAATGGCCGCCAAACTGCTATCCGTTTGTTCCCGACACTTCGCAATGCCGACGCACCAGGTCCAAGAATTGTTCGGCGGTGGGGGCGGCCATCCATGCCTGCACCGCGTCCGCTCCCGGAACAGGTACACCGGGCCGTTGCACCATCAACGTCAGGTCGTCGGCCGCAGAGTCGCCGTAGCGGAACCGCGTCATGGCGGCAACCATGTCCAGGAATTCGGAAGCCCTCTCGTTCAATTGAACTTGCTGCTCATCCAGTTGGGCCTGCTGTTCGTCCAACAGAGTCTGCTGCTCGTTCAGTTGGGCCTGCTGCACGGCTGCTCGAGCCTTTTCCTCCGTCAGTTGATCGTTTGCCTCCACTGGGCTTGGCAGTTGCGTTCCGGTCCGCAGGTCGACAAATCGGTAGCCCCCGTCCATGTGCTGTTGGTGCAGAGCCTGCAAGAAGCGGATGTCGCAGTCCAGAACCGGCGAACGGCCGGTCCAGGAGCGTTCCTGTTCATCCCACAACGCCTCGAGCGGTTCGTAGCGTCCCTGCATCAGCTGCCAGCCCATCAGGGGACCGTCCGGCATCAGCATGCCGGATTTGAACAACGCGGGGTCTCCGGAATCCACCGGGTCCAGGATCCAGTACTCCCGGACCCCCATCCAGGCGTACCATTCCTTCTTGATCCCCAAGTCCCGTTGCACCGTGGACGGCGATGCGACCTCGAACACGCAATCGGGCGGACAGGGCATGTCCCGGCGACGCAGGGAGCCGTTCCCGGTGTTGGGAAAAGGCATGACGATCAGGTCGGGATCGCACTTCTGCGCAACACCGTTGGCATCGACAAAGTGCAGGCCGATGTCCTGATTAATGCCGAAGGGCCGCCCGCGCTGCCTGAGCAGGAGGGTCAGGACAGTCATCAGGTAATTGAGGATGAAGCCGTGTCGCGGGATCGCTGACATTTCGTCGTCCCTGGGCCATTCGGCGGGGTATTCCGGCGTGTTCCAGGACGGGATGGGCCGGGACAGGTCCACGGACGGCGCGGCTTCGACCTCGCGCGGTTCGGCCACCACGGGCCAAGGTTGGGAAATTGCCATCGGTCGCCTCTCGGGTTGGGGGCATTGTACCCGGACGCGGCGAGCCCCGGCCTTCCACAACACCCGGCGGTTCCAGGTCGATTAAGGGAGTGCCGTTTCCATTCGGCAACCGTGCTGGAAGTCCAGCCTCGAGAGCCGGCGGCGCAGGGCCTTGTTGCCAAGGGACTTGGTCCCGGATCACCGCGTTCGGAACCAGGAGCAACTGAAGCGCGGTTCGGCTCCGGCAGGGCGGTTCGGTGTTTTGCAGGTTATGCCGTTAGGCAACATCGCCTTCCCTTCGGATCACGGGGCCGTATTCCAAGAGCGCAGACCTGCCCACCACATTGACTACGCGGACCATCGCCTCCCTTCCTTCGGCATCGGTGAGGTACAGATCCTCACCCAAGGCGAAGGCGAGACCGTCGGCATCGACATGGGCCTGACCGTGTTTGCCACACCGTCCGACGGTGATCCCATTGCGAATCCGAAGGCGTTGGCCGCGGCCCTGGCCGAACTGCGTTCGCTGGACAGGGCGATAGCGCGCTCGCGCAATGCGCACAGCCAGAATCGATCATCCAAGCGACGGGATCACCTGTTCCCGACCGGATTCTGCGGGCGGGCTTCCTGGTTTGTCATGTTGCACTTCGTCCTGCTTGGATCGGGACGGGGGTATAGCCGGATCGCACCGGGTTCGGGTGCAGGATTTTGCAGGTCACAGGGTCCCGAATCGGCGTTTTCGCGCCTTACACCGAGGGTTTGCGGATAGCAGGACGGTCTCCCGCGGCTTTTGCAGGCGAAGTTGTATAGTAGGCGACCCTTGCCGCAGATCCGATTGGAGCGGGCCTTGACAAACCACTCACAGGAACGCCCGGTAGGCTACCAGCACCTCGTGGAGACCTACGCTCTGGACCTGCCGCCTCTGTTGCGTCCCGGGCGTGTTGCCTCCGTTTCCGCCATGCAACCTGCTGTTCAGGGAGAGCGGGGTACCGCAACGCGCTATCCCCACAGCATGTGGCCAGGCAACGAGCTCATGGATCACCTCCGGTTTGCCCTCCAGCACGAGGGTGTACATCCTGGGGTACTGCATGCCTTGGCGCAACGCGTAGACGTGTCGGCGTTGATTGCCAGGCATGCCCTCCAGCACGGGACTCAAACCCTGCATCGGCGCTTGGCTTTCATGCACACCTTTCTGACAGACGAAGCAGTGCCGTTGCCGGTATCAGAGGCCCAAAGGTACGTGGACATGGCCAACGGCCGGTTGCAGTTCGTGCTGAGCCGGGGGAAGCGGGACCGCAGGTACCGGGTGCGCAACAACCTGCTCGGATCCCGGGAGTTCTGCCCCCAGGTATTCAAGACCACCGAGTTGCTGGAGGTCCTGCGAACCGACGATGTGGCCGGTCTCGACCCTTGGCAAGGGTGCCCGGAGGACATTCAGGAGCGGGTGGAAGACTACCTTTACCGGCACGAGACTCAATCGTCCTGGAAAATTGAATCCGAAACTCCCGACACACGCCGCACACAGGAGTTCATGGACTTGCTCCGCCAGGCGGGACACGACGACTTCGTGTCCCGGTATGGGTTGGCCCAGCTGAACGCTTGCATTCTGGGCCAGGCGGGCGACCCGGCAGCCCCGTGGCGCACCACCCAGACCTGGGTGGGCTACATGGACGCGCAGTGGCAAGAGCACATCACGATGTTGGGGGCGCCACCACAGGCATTGGCAGGGTTGATGGACGGCCTTGTGGCGTGCCACCGGAACTTGCAGGGCGACGGCACCGTGCCGGCGGTCGTACATGGTGCCTGCATTGGCTTCGCCCTGGTCTACATACATCCCTTCCAAGACGGGAACGGACGAGCCCACCGCTTCCTGTTCCACAACATCCTGGCCCTGCGAGAGTATCTGCCGCCCAACACAGCGTTCCCTCTGTCAGCCTGGATGCTGCGCAACAGGAAAGCATATATCGGCAGCATGACCCGTACCTGCAACGGCGTCCTGAACAGGGCGCAACTGCACTGGCTGCCCGACGCCCGGCTGGAAGTGGTCAACGACATCGCCCCTTACTTCCGGTACATGGACCTGACGAATGAGGCCGTTTCCCTGCACAGGTTCATTCAGGCGACTGTTCACGAGGAGATGAAGCCCAACATTGATTTCATGATCAAGTTCGACACTGCCGTTCACCTCATCGACAGCACCGTGAACTGGCCCTACCCCCAGGTGAGCCTCTTCATCAAGCTGTGCGTGCAGAACCACGGGCGCCTGTCAAGACGGAAGCGGGAATTGGCTGCCTTCCGCGACGTGCCGGAGGACGTGCTGGCGCAGCTGGAAACCTGCGTGCGGGATGCTTACGGGATTGGCGGAGGGCTTGAGGAAAGAGATGAAGCCACAAAGGCCAGAGAGAGCACCCCCAAACTCTTGTGACTCAATGGATCAGAAGGATCCCACGCCGGGGGTGTGGACATCACCCCGGACCTACTCCATGAGGCTGTGGGCAGCCCGGGAACGGTTTGAAAGTTGGAGGGAAGGGGGTTGCCGGCGGAAGCGGGCAGGTGTGGCACCAAGTCTGGCAACCGCAGGGGAATCTTCCAGAACCGCAACTTGGCCCGATGTAACAGATTGTGGCTACGATGTTCAGTGACCGGTTCAAGTTTGCCGGGCCAAGGTACCCCGTTAAGCCTACGGGTTGAACAGAATTTTGGTCTGGGACCGGAAGGTCAACACTGTCGTCCGTTTACGGCGCGGCCATGTCGGCTTCCGACAGATTGATCCCGCATTACGCGGGAGCGACAGATGGAAGCCGCACAAGGGTTGGCTTGGACCGCGGCGCGGCGCGGAAGCTGTCAGTTCGGGTCGCGGTCGGGCCAGCCGCCAGGTGGTGTCAGGTGGGTACGCCACACGCGGGGTTTGCGCACTGTGTCCCGCATGCGGTCCGCCACATCCGTCGGAAGGCCCCTTGTTTGCCAGGCTGCGGCGATATAGGCCAAGGTTTCCGGAGTCAGATCTGCCGCCAGGAAGCTGCGCAGCATTTTGATGGCCATTGCGGTTTCGCCTTGTGTACTTGCCTCCGTTCTTGCCTCTCGCAGCCTGTCATTCCCGGGATCGCGCCAGAGTCCCCAATCCTCGTCGTACCACTGGAGTTGCGGGGCCATTGGTTCCCCGTCGTCGCGTGTCCGCACTTGCATGCGGATGAACTGGCCAAACACCTCGCTTGCAAAGGCCGGCATGCCCGTCTCGGACAGCTTGGGATCGGGCAGTGCCTCTTCGTACACTCCAAGTGTCGTCAGCCGGAACATCAGCAGTTCCTCTGGCGAATCCTCGGAACGTTTGCCCCCAAGGTCGTACAACAGGTACTCGCTGACACCCAAGGCCTCGTACAGACGGTACTTTCCGTCAAGGTCCGTGTCCGCGGTGGTCTTCAACAGAATTTCCAGCACCAATTCGGGCGGCGGGTGCCCCCTGTCGAGGCGCAGGATAGGGTCGTCTATCGGCACATTGAAGCCCGGGGCCAGCACCATCAGGTCCGGCCGCACGGTTTTCTTCAGTTTGTCCTCCTTGGTCTTGAGGCCCACTTTCTCCGCGACATCTTCCGGAATTGTGAGCTCCGCCTCGGTTTCCACGCGGTTGTCAAGCACACCCTCGGCTGTGTCCTCGGCGGCATCCCGGGTGCGATCATGCCGCTTGTCGCGGGGATGCAAAAAGCCGTCTCCGTCGAATTCATACAGGTGGATGCCGTCGGTGGCGTAATCGGGGTCGGTGGTCCAGTCGGTTTCATACTCGTGCCCGATGTCGTAGACGTATTCCGGATCGTGGTGTGCCAGCCGCTCGAGTTTGGCCCGCCACGGCAGAGGGTCTGCCAGCCTGTCGAGGACACGTGCCTCCCGCGCTGCTTGCGCCATTTCCGGCCAGATACCGGGGTACAGCGGCGGATCCACTGCCGTTTTGTCCGGAAGGTATGCTGCCGGCACCTCCGGCCCGTAGCCCTTGGAACTCCCCCTGGCAATCGTTCGTTTCACGGCTTCCGTCTTGGCCATGGTTGTCACTCGCTCGCACTCCCTACCCCATTCCATTGCCCGCGGCTGGGGCCGCGCAGGGTGGTCTCGCGGGGGCCTGGCGGTTTGTCGGTTTCCCGTGCCAGCTTCAGTACCCTTCGGAGTGCAGCAGGATCCACTCACCGCCGGGATCCTGCACGGGTCGCTGCGAACCCTCAATCCGTATCTCCCCGGCGTACGTCTTGGTGATGTTGAGGGCGATGCAGGTTGCGTCCTGTGCTCGTTCCAGCTCCACCAGCAGGCTCCGGCCGTACTGCCTGCTGTCCGCCTGTGCCTGTGCCTCCTTGAGACTCCCGTTGTACTTCAGCTCGAAGACACAGGCCCGCCCCTTGTAGATGGTTGCCAAGTCATACCTGCCGGACAGTTCCCGCCGCTCCGAGCGGGGCGTTGCGTGCATGCCCAGGAAGATGCCGTGTAGCGCGGCATGGTAGGCGTATTCGTCCTCCATGATGTTGTACGGGAAGGCGTACAGGCAGTCCAGCAGGACATTGGGCAGTTCCGCGTAGTCGCCGGATGCCAGACAGTTTCGCAGGCGTTCGATGCCCGGCAGCTTCTCCCCGGTGTGGACCCGCGCCAGGTCCCGCAACACCGTCCGCGCGACTTCGCGGTTGGGCCAGCCCAGGCGCGCCGGCTGGTCATCCCGTCCGGGGTGGTGGGTGAGGTAGCCGCTCTGCAGCATCAGCGACTTGAGGCTGTCGGTCTTGTTGCTGTAGAAGTCGCCTTCCAGTTCGTCGAGGTCGCCAAACGGGGTTGAGTTGACTTCGGCCGGTTGTCGGCGCAGCGCGTTCACCAGGACCTTGGACACACCGGAATCCGACCAGTGGGCCGGAAAACCCCGGCGTTGGATCCGGGCTTGCCCCTGCGGAGTCATCAGGTCGGCTAAGGCATTGCACAGGGACCATGGGTTGTAGACGGCCGGCCCAATGCCGTCCGGGTCAAACCGGTAGCCCTTGTAGTTTTCCCTCAAGTATCCCCGAAGTTCATCGATTGACAGGCCCAGATTGTTCGCCGCCGCTTCGATGCAGTCCGCCAACGGAACTTGGTCCAGGTTGGCTTCGGTGAATCCACAGACAGCACCGGACTCTGCCTTCCAGGTGCAGTCCCGCAGGTTGTTGAGCCCCGAGAACATTCCCCCGTACGCCCGGCGCGTGATCCCGGTGATGAGAACCTTGTGCAAATCCGACTCCAACTCCTTGAACAGGCAGAAGAAATCCTGGAACAGTTCGATGTACGGTTCAACCTCGGCAGGACTACGACCCAGAAACTTCAGGAGCGGCGTGTCGTACTCGTCCACCAACACGACCGGATCCCCAATCTGACGCTGGAGTGACCACAACAACGTCACAAGCATGTCCTGAGGGGGACCGGTGTAGCCCGTTGCATCCCTCAGGTACTGCAGTTCAATTCCGGGATTGAGCCCCCTGCAGTACCAGACCAGGGCCTGTTGCGCGACATGCCACGTCAGGGACTGCTTCATCTCCTCCACATCGTTGCCGGTGACCGCGCTCAGGTCCAGCCGAATGACCGGTCTTTGGGGTGAGGTTCCCACCCATTCCTCCCACGCAGTGTCGGCAAACAGAAGTTCGTCCGGCACCTTGGCAACTGGGTGGGCCATCTCCACGAACGGGTCCCGGATCTCCGGCCAGTCGCCCTGATACATGCACTCGATGGTCGAGAGCATCAGGGTCTTGCCGAAGCGCCGCGGCCGCGCCAGGAACAGGAACTTACCGCTGTCCAGCAGGTGCTTCAGTTCGCGGGTCTTGTCGACGTAGGCGTAGTTCTCCCTGCGCAGATCCGCGTACACCGAGATGCCGGGCATCAACACGGGTGTGGAGGCTGCATGCTCACGGCCCGTGTCAGCCCTGGATTGGAAGTTGGGCTCGGTCATGGCTTGTGACCGGCACTTGGCGGAGGTTCAACAAAATCGTGAGCGGTCCAGGAATTGTAGTGGGACTTATATGCGATGATTGACACCACGCATATCCGGTTCACGGGTCGCGGGAGTCCCTTTGGGCGGCCTTGCGACCGACCAGGGAGGGAGCGCTCCTCGCCGTGCAGCAGCCCCAGTCCCGCGGGCCGAAACGGGTGCGGACGGAAGTCCCGCCCGCACCAGGATGTTGATCGCCGCGTTGTGATCGGCGTTCGCCCGGAAGCCACAGGCTCCACATCGGAACACCGCCTGCGACGGTCGGTTTGACTTGGCGGTGTGCCCGCAACGGCTGCAGGCCTGCGAGGTGTAGGCCGGGTCCACATACACCACCTGCCCGGCCTTGTACTCCAGCTTGCGTTCCAACTGTCCCCAGCCGGACGCCAGGATGGCACGGTTGAGGCCGGCCTTCTGCTTCACGTTCCGGCCGGGATCCTCGACCGTGCCCTTCGCACTCTTTGTCATGGCCTTGGTGTTCAGGTCCTCAAGCACGACGGTGTGGGCCGTGTCGGCAACCTTGCGGCTGATTTGGTGCGTGGCGTTGTCCCGGCGTCGGGCGCGCTTGCGGTGCAGCTTGCGCAGTTTGCCACCGGTTCCGCGGCGTCGCTTGGAGCCCTTCTGCTGCCGGGCCATCCGGCGCTGGTACCGCTTGATCTTCGCGTCCTCGACGGTCGTGTCGGGGAGGGCGTGCAGGGTTCCGGTGCTGTCCGTGGCCTGCCCCACGTTGCGGTCGACGCCCACGGCTCCGGCCTCCGCGGGTTGGCGTACATCGGGGTGGTCGACCGGCACCTCGAACACGATGTAGGCGTACCACTTCGGCTGCCGACCCTCCGACTCCTGTTTGACCCGCACTGTCAGAGGCTGGCCGTCGGCGTACCGAAGAATGGGTCCGAGGCGCAGCCAGCCCCGCTTGGGTATGTACAGGCTCCCGTCCTTGATCCGGATATCGGACGGGATGGTGAAGGCGGGTTGTGTGTAGTGCTTGGCCTTGTACTGCGGACGCCCGTGGTCCGGACGGTCCGTATCGAAGAACGCGGCGTAGGCATCGGCCATGTACTTGCAGGCGTACCGGACGATTTCATAGCTGTAGTCCTTCAGCCACTCGTGACCGGGTGCGTTCCGCAACTGCGTGAACCGCTGGCCCAGCGTGAAGAAGGTCGGACTGACCGGACCATCCCCCAGCTCGCCGGACGCCTGCCACTGGCGGTAGTCCGTCTCGTGCCCGGCCAGCACGTGGTTCCAGGCGAACCGACAGGCACCCGCCAGTTGTTCAAGGTACTGTCCGTTCGCGGCCGTGCCGGGATACAGACGCACGCGCAGGGTCCGTATGACGGTCTGGGACTCTTGCGTTGTAGACTTCGGAGTGCTGGCCACGGTGTCTCCATCACTGTGCCCGGTCAAGGGCCCGGTTACCGCCGGGCTCTCTCTTTCACAGGGATTGTAGCACAAGAGTTCGGATGTCAATTATTGGATATAAGCCCACTGTAGTCGGGTCTGCCGACGGTTCTTGGACTTCCACGCCGGACCGACAGGTCTTGCGGCCGCTCGGAAGCATTGCCTGCACCGGTTGGTCCGATGGAGCGGGGACCTCCGGCCAAAGTGGGGACGGTTCCCCTGAATCCAATCCACAGCCGATCCTCCGGCCCCTCGCCCGTCTGTGCCCGGCAGCCCGGAATTCGCCAATGCCGCGGACAGGCGCGAATCCCCGTGTTGACTCCTGACAATCTCTGCGCTATACATTCCGCACGGGCCGTGCAGTGGGCCCGCCCAAAAACTACAAATTACCAAGAAACCATCTGTTTCAATCCCATCACATGAACATTTACCTTTCACGAATCTTGTTTGGTTCCTCCCGAGGAACCATCGCATGCCGCTGGCTGCTGTGCAGCTTGTGCTTGGGCCTGATGGTAGGCCTGACGGCCTGCACCGTGACCGTTCCCGCCGAGATGATGGCACCGGCTGCCGAAAGCGAGGCTGCGCCCGCGAGTCAGTCGCTGGTTATCTACTCGGGACGGAACGAGAACCTTGTGGGTCCAATCATCGAGTCGTTCGCGGCCGAAACCGGCATTGACGTCAGAGTGCGTTACGGCGGTACTTCGGCCATGGCAGCCACCATCCTGGAAGAAGGATCCAACTCTCCGGCGGATGTCTTCTACGGCCAGGACGCTGGTGCGCTTGGCGCGCTGGCCAAGGCCGGACGCCTGCAGGTTCTGCCCGAGGACGTTCAGTCCTTGGTGGATCCCGCCTGGGTGGCGACAAACGGCACCTGGGTTGGCACCAGCCTGCGTGCACGCGTGCTGGTGTACAACACCGAAGAACTGACGATGGAGGATCTGCCGGCCAGCATCCATGAACTGACCGAAGAACAGTGGCGTGGCCGTGTGGGCTGGGCTCCTACCAACGGCAGCTTCCAAGCCTTTGTGACCGCCTTGCGCGTGATTGAAGGTGAAGAGGCAGCCCAGGCTTGGCTCGAGGCCATGATTGCCAACGATGTGCAGGTCTATCCCAAGAACACGCCCATCGTGGCGGCGACCGGTGCAGGCGAAATCTCCGTCGGCCTGGTCAACCACTACTATCTGTTGCGGTTCATGGCCGAGGATCCGGAGTTCAAGGCCGCCAACTTCCACTTTGCCGAAGCCGGTCCTGGCTCCATGGTGAACGTGGCTGGAACCGGCATTGTTGACTCCTGTGCCAACTGCGAGGCGGCCGAGGCGTTTGTGCGCTATCTGCTGTCGCAGGAAGCGCAGGACTACTTCCTGTCAACCACGCACGAATACCCGGTGGTCGCTGGTGACGTGGCTCTGCCCTCGGGGGCAGTGCCGCTGGATACGGTTGCACTTCCGGACATCGATCTGAGTGACCTGGACGATCTCGAAGGGACCCTGGCACTGCTCCGCGCCGTAGGCGCGCTCGAGTAGCCGGTCCTGGTCTGCCGCAGTCGGCGGTACCTGCACTGCTTTTACCGTCTGCGGCACCAGCCGCTCTTTAGCTATCGAAGGAATTGTGAGGGTCTCGGGCCGCCGTTCATAGGAGGCTCGAGACCCTGTTGCAGGCCCAGCCGGGCCTGCCCGGGCTTCCCGCAGGGACGCCGCACATGAACAAGTCCCTTTTCGTTCCCGTGTGGCTGCGGCCACAAAGCCGATCCGGACGGTCCCGTCCGCCGGTCGGCATTGTGCTGCTTTCAGTGTTCGCGGCCAGCCTGCTGCTCTTGCCGTTGGGCTACCTGCTGTTCCGGGCCACGGGAGTCGAACCCGCGGTCTGGCGTGAGCTGTGGTCGGCCTCGACAGGTCGCATTCTGGGTCGAAGCCTGATGCTGGTGATCGGCGTCAATGCCTGTGTGTGGCTGCTGTCCCTGCCGCTGGCTTGGCTCGTGGTCTTCAGCGACCTGCCGGGTCGTAGGCTGTGGACGGTACTGGTGGCGACACCCCTGGTGGTGCCCAGCTACATCGGCGCCTTCGTCCTGATTGCCATGTACGGTCCGCGCGGCCTGCTCCAACAGTGGTTGGAACCCCTGGGGATTGAGCGCCTGCCCTCGCTCTACGGCTATCCGGGAGCCCTGATCGCAATCACGCTGTTCACCTACCCGTACCTGTTCCTGAGTCTGCGCTCCGCCATGTTGTCGTTGGACCAGTCCTGGCTGGATGCCGCCCGCACGTTGGGCCAAAGCGGATGGAAAACGTTCGGGAGCCTTCTGTTGCCCGTATTGAGACCTGCACTGGCGGCCGGTTCCATTCTGGTGAGCCTTTACACCTTGAGCGACTTTGGCGCCGTCGCCTTGCTTCGCTACACAACGTTCACCCATGCCATTTATCTCTACTGGCAGTCCAGCCTGGATGTCAGCGCCGCCGCCCTGCTCATGCTCGTGCTCGTGATTCTCACCTTGGTGCTGATGGGGCTGGAATTCGCCCTGAGGGGCCGGGCGCGCATTGCACGTACCCATGCCGGGACGAGCCGGGCCGTTACCCCCGTACGGTTGGGGCGGTGGAAGTACGCGGCTTGGCTGCTGCTGGGCGGAACCGTCTTCATGGGCATGGGCAACCCGATTGTCGTGTCGGTGATTTGGCTCGTGAAGGGCTTGGCGGCCGGCGCGTCCCTACAGCCGGTTTGGGAGGCTGCGGGAAATAGCCTGCTGGTGAGCCTGCTGGCCGCGGTCACGGCCGTACTGGTATTTGCCGTACCCACTGCCTATCTGGCGGAACGCTACCAGGGGTTGAGATTCCGCTTGCCGGCGCGGGCAGCCTACATCGGCTTCGGCATGCCGGGTATCGCAGTGGCCCTGAGCCTGGTTTTCTTCGGGGCCCGCCACGCTCCTTGGGTATACCAGACCATCTCCCTGTTGATCCTGGGCTACATGGTCCGCTACGCGTCCTTGGCGATCGGTCCGCTGCGCACGCAACTGTCCCGCATCAATCCCCGCATGGAGGAGGCCGGGCGCCTGCTTGGATTCTCAGAGAGCCGGGTGCTCTGGCGCGTGACAGCCCCGGTGGCGCGCGGCGGCCTGCTGACCGGCGCCGCCCTGGTCTTCCTGACCACCATGAAGGAGCTTCCCGTCACCTTGCTGCTGGGTCCGACCGGCTTCAACACCCTGGCCACCCGCATCTGGTCCACCACCGAGGAAGCCTTCTATGCCCGAGCCGCGGCACCGACCCTGATCCTGCTGCTGGTGTCCGCCCTGGGCATCGCAGCGATATTTTCCGGGGAGGATGGGTGACGGGCCGTCACACATCTGTTGGAGGCTCAACGTGCTGAGGTTTGCGGAAGAGATTCTGCTGTTGTTGCTGGACGAGGCGCGCGGGGACATCTCTGCGCGCGTTTCGACCAACACGCTGAACATTGTCCTGGCCGGGGCCTTGTTGATGGATCTGGCGCTGGAAGGCCGCATCGACACGGATCCGGACAAACTGGTCGTGTCGGATGCGGGCCCGCTTGGCGACCCGTTGCTGGACTACGCCTTGGATGACATCCGGCAGGCCACCGACACCTATGACACCGGATACTGGATCCGGCACTTCGCGCGGCAGGGCAACACCATCCGGCGCAAGGTCGTCAACCGCCTGGTCGAATGCGGCGTCCTCGAATCCGACATCGAGGGCCGGATTCTGTTGTCTCGGATGATTTCTCTCTCACGCCGCTACCCGCTGGAGGACGGAACATGGCTGGAGGAGGTGCGTCTGCGGGTCATCCGGGTGCTGTTCAGCGACGAAATCCCCGGCCCGCGCGATATCGCAATCATATGCCTGGCGGATGCCTGCAATTTGTTCAGCGCCATCCTGGACTCGTCGGAACTGTCCACCGTACGGGAGCGCATCGAGCTGTTGACCAGGATGGACCTGATAGGTCGGTCCGTCAGCACCTCGCTCCGCGACATTGCCACCGCGCACGGTCCGCGCTCCGAGGGTGTGTCGGGCGCGGGATTTCTGTCGCTCAGGAAACTGCGCAAGGGATTTGACGGCTCCTCGCTGATCCGGATTGCCGAGCTGGATGTGGTGGAGGGGGAGGTCCTGGCCCTGCTTGGTCCGTCCGGCTGCGGCAAGACCACGACTCTGCGCATGGTCGCCGGCCTATCCCCGCCGGAAGCCGGATCGATTGCCGTGGCCGGCCGGATCCTGGACGGCCCCGGGATTCATGTGCCTGCCGAGCGCCGCAACGTCGGCATGGTCTTTCAGGACTACGCCCTGTTTCCCCACTTGACGGTGGAGGGCAACATCCGCTTCGGGCTGGCCGGCCGGAGCGCCGACTCGGCAGGCCGGGCCCGCGACATGATGGAGTTGACCCGGTTGACGCACCTGGCCAATCGCCGGCCCGCCGAACTGTCGGGCGGCGAGCAGCAGCGCACCGCGCTGGCCCGGTCCCTGGCACCCAATCCGCATCTCCTGCTGCTGGACGAGCCGTTCTCCAGTCTCGATGCGGCCTTGCGCAAGGATCTGCGGCGGGAAGTGCGGCGCATTTTGCAGGACACGGGCATCACGACCATTCTGGTGACCCATGACCAGGACGAAGCCCTGTCGATGTGCGACCGTTTGGCCCTGATCCTGGAGGGCGAGGTGCAGCAGGTGGGAACGCCGCAGGAACTGTATTGGTCGCCCCGCAACGAGAAGGTGGCCCGGTTTATCGGCGATGTGAACCTGCTGCCGGGCACGGCGGACGGATCGCTGGTTGTCGACAGCGTGTTGGGCCGACTCCCCGTCCAAGAGGCGCGCAACGGGGCCGTGCAGGTCATGCTGCGACCCGAAGCGGTCCAGGTGTCCTATCCGGAGGACGAGGCGTCCGTCATGGCGCGCGTGCTGGACGTGGAGTACTACGGCCACGATCAGGTGTTGAACATCCGCCTGCAGAACGGTGAGAGGCTGCTGGTCCGCCGGGATGCCATTCAGCCGTTCCTGCCGGGGCAGACCGTCAGCGTGCGACCGGTCGGCGTGTTCCCCGTTTACGAGGTGGGCCCGGGAACATGACCCGGCGACAGGCAGCCCAAGCGCAGGGCCGACCTCCGCCTCTCGATCACAAGCCGGTCTCCGGACTCCGACTGACGATGCCGGTACTTGTTACGCGGCCCGTTGCCCCAATTCGCGGTCCAGGATTAGGAGCCCGGTGAAGTCCTCGCCGATCCGGCGGATATCCGCCAGAATCCGCTTGCACTGCTCCACTTCCTCGACTTGTTCGGCAATGAACCAGTCCAGCAGTTCCCGGTAGGGTTCCAGGGGGATTTCGTCGGCTTTGCGGGCCTGTGCGTGAATAAAGGTCTGCAGGGCTTCTTCGTAGGCCAGCGCCGAGCCCATCAGGTCCCGCGGGTGGCGTGCCGCCGGCGTTTCCACCATCAGGTCCGCAAATTCGATGTAGGCCCGCTGCGACAACTGGAAGTCGATTAGCTTCTGGGCATGTGCCTCCTCTTCCTGGCGCTGCATTTCGAACCAGTGGGCAAACCCGGGGAAATCCTCGAAGTCCGCCAGCGCGGACAGCATCCGGTAATGGTAGGCGGATTCCAACTCCTGATGGATGTGGGTATTGACAATGTCCTGCATGGGATGTGCCTTGTCCTCCGGATGTCCGGGTTGAACCTGCCCTGTTGCCGATGCCGGCGCGGGAACAGATTCCAAACCTGCGCCCGACCGGGGTCCCCTTGGGGAGCGGGACCCTCCCGCCATTGTACTCAGCCGCCGGCCGGCCATGTCCTCGCACTTGGCCAGTCCGTGTCCGGGGTCATTGCCAAAAGACTCCCCGGGACGAGGATTGCGCCCGTGCGTTAGGCCGGAACTTCGTCCTCCAGCGCCTGGTACTGACTCATGTACAGCGCGTGGTAGGCGCCACCCCGGGCCAGCAGTTCCGTGTGGGTGCCCTTCTCGATGATGCGGCCGTCCTGCATCATGAGGACCTGGTCCGCGTTGCGGATGGTGGAAAGCCGGTGGGCCACCACGAAGCTGGTGCGGCCGCGCATCAGCGCCTCCAACGCCTCTTGGATTAGCAGCTCGGTGCGGGTGTCCACCGAGGAGGTGGCCTCGTCCAGGATCAGGATGCGGGGATCGGCCAGGATGGCCCGGGTAATGGACAGCAACTGGCGCTGACCCTGGCTCAGGCCGCTGCCGCGCTCGCCCAGCACCGTCTCGTAGCCGTCCTCCAGGCGCCGGATGAACTCGTCGGCATAGGACAGTTCCGCCACACCGCGCACCTCCGCGTCGGTGGCACCCTCCCGGCTGAAGCGGATGTTGTTCATGATGGTGTCGTTGAACAGGAAGGTGTCCTGCAACACCATGCCGATGTGGCTGCGCAGCTCGGACCGGCGCATCTGCCGGACATCGACGCCGTCGATCTTGACGGAACCGGAAATGGGGTCGTAGAAACGGGGAATCAGGTTGAGGATGGTGGTCTTGCCGGCTCCGGTCGGACCCACAATCGCGACGGTCTCGCCCGGACGGGCGATCAGGGAAATCCGGTCCAGCACGGGTTCGTCGGGGTTGTAGCGGAAGCTGACGTGGTGGAACTCCACCCGGCCCTTGAGGCGGTCCACGGCCACGGGCTGCGGCGGATCCTGGATCTCCGGCTCCTCGTCCAGCAGCTCGAAGATGCGCTCCGACCCGGCGATGGCACTCTGCACATTGGTCCACATGACCGCGATTTGGCCAATCGGCTGGTTGAGGCGCTGCACCAGGTTGATGTAGGTGATGACCAGGCCGAGGGTCACGGCCTGGCCGCCCAGCGTGCCGCCGTTGAGCAGCATGATGCCGCCGGCCAGTGTGGCCACGGTCAGGCCCAGGAAGCCGAAGGCCTCCAGGGTGGGGCTGAGCGCGGAGGTGTAGCTCACGGCGGAGATGTTGGCATCGCGGTTGGCCGCGTTCACCTCCCGGAAGGACTCCGACGAGGCCCCCTCCCGTACGAAGGCCTGCATCTCGCGCACTCCGGAAATGTTCTCCTGGAGGTCGGCGTTGATGTTGCCGATTTCCCGGCGGGCCTTGCGGAACTCGCGCCGGGCCAGGCCGGACAGCCAGTTTGTCACCAGGTACATGACCGGGATCAGGGCCATGGAAATCAACCCGTAGACGTAGTTGATGATCAGCATCTGGACGAGGATCCAGACCACTGTGACCACCGCCAGCAGCACCGAGATCATCATGAAGTTGATGCTCTGCTGCAGCGTGTCCAGGTCGTTGGTGAGCCGACTCATGACATCGCCGGCTTCGTGGCGGTTGAAGTAGCCGAGCGTGAGCGAATGGATCCGCCGGAACAGCGAAACCCGGATCCGGCGCACCACGCGGTTGCCCACCGCCGACATCACGTAGAAGGACAGGGAGCGCGAGGCGGCCGAGGCAATGTAGATGGCGGTCGTGATGAGCATCAGGCGGGCCAGGCCCGTGAGCAGCGTGGGCACGCCCCAGCCCTGGGTGTCGGCCCGTTCAAACCAGCAGTTGGCGCCCGCGGCGTCGCCCATGGTTCCCGAACCGCTGAGCAACGCCGGATTCACATAACAGTCAATGGCCTGCCCCAGCAGGACGGCCGTGTAGACCTGGGCACCGGCCACCATCAGGACCAGGACCATCACCAGGATCATCCACGGCCAGTAGGGGGCGAACATGCCGCCCAGCCGCTTGAGGGTTAGCGGTACGGACTGGGCCCGGGATACCTCCCGGTCCATCATGAATCTGCCGCCGTCAAACATGGCTTGCCGCCTTTCCGCCGGCGTGCACCGACCGCCTCATGCCCATCCCGCCTGCGCCTCGGCCAGGGCGGCACTGTCGTCCACCAGCTGGCTGGAGAAGATGTCGGCGTAGAGTTCGTTGGAGGCCATCAGGGTTTCGTGCGTGCCGGTGGCGGCCAGGCGGCCGTTTTCCAGGATCAGGATGCGGTCGGCATTGCGCACGGTGCTGATGCGCTGGGCAATCACGAAGCTGGTGCGCTGTTCCATCAGGCGGTCGAGGGCCTGCTGGATGCGCTGCTCGGTCTGGAGGTCAACGCTGCTGGTGGAGTCGTCCAGGATTAGGATGCGGGGCTGGAGCAGGAGGGCCCGGGCGATGGCCACGCGCTGCTTCTGGCCACCGGACAGGGTGGCACCGCGTTCGCCGACATCGGTCTCATAGCCGTTGGGCTGGCTGGCGATGAAGTCGTGGATGGCGGCATCGCGGGCCACGGCCTCCACCTCGATGTCCGTGGCCTCGGGGCGGCCGAAGGCGATGTTGTCACGGATTGTGCCGCTGAACAGCACCGTCTCCTGGAGTACGATGCCGATCTGGCTGCGCAGGGAGTCCAGCGTTGCGTCACGGATGTCCATGCCGTCGATCAGGATGGCGCCGTCCGACACGTCGTAGAAGCGCGGCAGCAGGTTGATGATGGTGGACTTGCCGCTGCCGGTGGCACCTAGGATGGCAATGGTCTCGCCGGGCATGACGCCGAAGGAGACATCGTTGAGAACCGGTTCGCTGCCTTCGAAATAGCGGAAGGTGACGTTGCGGAACTCCACCATGCCCTGTACGGTGTCCAGGGTCCGCGCGCCGGGGCGGTTGCGGACCTCCACGTCGGTGTCCAGGATCTCGAAGACGCGGGCCGCCGAGGCCGAAGCCTGGGTGGCCATGGCAATGATGAAGCCGAACTGGCCGATGGGGAAGAAGATGTAGGTGATGTAGAGCATGAACTTCGACCACTGGCCAAGGGTCAGCTCGTTGAAGATCAGCAGGCGTCCGCCGTACCAGGTCACCGCCACGATGGCCAGGTTGGCCACCAGGAAGAGGAAGGGGAACATGACGCTCATGAACCGCGAGACGCGGATCGAGTTGCGCATGTGTTCCTCGGCCACCTTGCCGAAGCGCGCCTGCTCACTCTTCTCCCGGACGTAGGACTTGACCACCTGCAGGCCGGCCACGTTCTCCTGCAGGATTGAATTGAGGTGGGACAGCCGCTGCTGGATCATGGCGAACAGCGGTCCCACGCGGCTGCCGAAGAACATGAACATCAGCATGGCGACCGGGAGGATGGGCACGACCACCAGGGCCAGCCGCCAGTTGGTGTAGAAGAGGATCGAGAGGGAGGCCACCATCAGGACCAGGGCCTGGCCGGCCATGAGCAGACCCTGGGAGATGAACTGGCGGACCTTTTCCACATCGTCCGTGGCCCGCACCATCAGCTCGCCGGTGCGTTGCCGGTCGTGGTACGAAAAGCTGAGGCTGCTGATCTTGGCGAACAGTTCGTTGCGGAAGTCATAGGCGGCGTATTGACCGTTCTTCTCGGCCATGTAGGCCTGGAGGAAGGCGAAGACGCCGCGGCCGATTGAGAAGAAGAGGATCAGGATCGAGGAGACAACCAGCGGCTGCATGGGGTTGTTGGCGGCGGCGGTCAACTGCTCCAGAGTGAAGCCGCTCTCCGCCATGAGGCTGTCCAGGCCTGCGGAGTCCAGGCCCGCCATGCCGCTGGCGGCCAGAGCCAGCGTGACATTGTCCAGGATGTCCTGGATGAACTGGGGCACGGCCAGCTGGGCCAGCGTGCCGACCAGCATGCTGCCCAGGGCCAGCATCATGAAGCGGCTGTGGTGCAGGGAGTAGCCGAGGGCCCGTTTGAGGGCCGGCAGGTTCATGCCCGGTCGACCACCGGGACCTCCCATGCCGCTTGGTCCTCCCGGACCGCCGCGCCCCGGTCTTCCACCGCGGCCGCCTCGGCGGCGCCCTCCGGGTCCGCGCCGACCAGTGGGTGGTCCACCGGCTTCGGGTCCACGGCCGTTGGCGCTTTGGGGTCCGCCGAAAGCCTCACGTTGGGGGCCGGCATCCTGCGGAGGCCGGGTACCGTTGTCGAGGGGCGCGGGTCTGCCCTGCCCCTCCGGACCGGTACTGTTGAAAGTGTTACGGGAATCGCTCATGGTGTCGCCGACGCGGCGAACCGGTTCCGTACTGTCATTGCTACCCTGCGATTGTATCACCAGATTTGGCCGATGGTCCGGCGGATGCCCGCGACATAGAATCTAGGGCGTTGTCGGTCCTTGCACATCAGGAGTCCGCGGTGGAATCGACAGTTCAGGCGGAGTTGGCCGCCGAGTATCCCGTCAGTGCGGAGCAGCGGGACCGGTTCGAGGCGGATGGCTTCATCCATCTGCCCGGAGTGCTTTCGCGCGCGGTCCTGGCCCATTTCACGCCGCTGATCAATGCGGTGGTGGAGGAGTACGGCCGCTCCCAGCCGGATCTGGCGGAGCGCAACACCTACGGCCAAGCGTTTCTGCAGATCGGCCAGCTGTGGCGCCGCGACGAGCGCATCGTGCCCCTGTGCCTGGCACCCCGCCTGGGCCGCATTGCCGCCGACCTGATGGGGGTCGAGGGCACACGCATGTACCACGATCAGGCACTGTTCAAGGAGCCCGGCGGCGGTTTCACGCCCTGGCATGCGGACCAGCACTACTGGCCCCTGGGCAACGACAACACGATTACGGCCTGGATCCCCCTGCAGGACACGCCGGTCGAGATGGGGCCGCTGTCCTTCTGCCGCGGCAGCCACCGCATCCACCACCACCGCGACCTGTCGATCAGCGACGAGAGCGAGCAGCGGATCGGGCGTACCCTCAAGGACTATCCGGTCGTGGAGACGGCCTTCGAACTGGGCGACGTCAGTTTTCACCGCGGCTGGGTCTTTCACCGGGCCGGCCCCAACCACACCGACCGGATGCGGGGTGTGATGACGATCATCATGATGGAGGACGGGATCCGCAAGCGGTCCGTGAGGCCGTCCCATGTGAACGAGGCGGCGAACTTCCTGCCGGGGGTCGGCGAGGGCGAGGTGGTCGCCACCCACCTGAACCCGGTGATCTTCAGCCATCGCGCATGAGCATCAAAGCGTTGGAGATCACCAATGCCACAGTGGTAATTCACAGGGTGGTGGCGCCGGTGCCGGTACAACCAGGCCAAGGCCTGGACCATGTCCGTCACCATGGACAGGAGCCGATGCCGCCACAGCCGCCGGATTGCGGGTCCGGTCAGCCCCCGGCTGGCCAATTCGCGGGGCTTTTTGCTTGCATTATCATAGTGCAATCAGTGCGCTGACATGATGTGCGCTGTCCAAAAAAGGAGGAAGCTCCCATGAAAGGAACGAACTTCAGTAGGCGCGAGTTTCTTCGATCTTCGGGTCTTCTGGTCTCCGGCCTGGCCTTGTCGGCTTGTGTCGTGGCGACACCTGCATCCTCCGACACGGAGTCAATGGCAGGCGATGCGGCGCCCAGTGTAATGACCTTCGCGTGGTGGGGATCCCCCTTCGAGAAGGACACCGTTGTCAATATGCTGGATGCGTTCACGGAGGCAACAGGCATTCCGAACGAGAAGCACCATGTGCCATATGGCGACTACATGAACAACATGCAGGCGCGGGCCGCAGCCAATACGCTGCCGGACGTGTTCTATCTCCCAACCCCGTTCTTGGTGGCTTGGGCGCAAAAGGCCGTAATCAAGGACCTGACCGATCGGCATGCGTCCGATCCTGAAGCTGACATCGAACAGATTGTCGAGGTGAACCGTTTCACGATCGGCGATCGGGTCTTTGGCACGGGAGCCTGCACCGAACCCTACATGATGTTTTTCAACCGCAAGATCTTCGATGATCGAGGGGTTGACTATCCTCCCGCAACCGTGGAGGAGGCCTGGTCCTGGGATGACTTCATCGCCGTTGCCAAGCAGGTAACCATCGACGAGAATGGCAATACCGCCGCGGATGCCGGATTCGATGCCGAAAACATTCAGACCTACGGCGTGGATCTGCCGCGCTGGGGAGGTTCCTGGCGTGTGTATTCGCCTGGGCTTTGGCAACAAGGATCCGAGGTCTATTCCGAGGATGAAAACACCTTTTTCCCGGATCAGGACATTGCGGCCGACGTCTTGCAGAAAACCGCCGACACCTATGTCCAGCACAAAGTGACCGCATCCCCGGAATTCCTGGGTCAGGTGGGCATGAGTTCCATCCAGTTAATGGAAAACGACCGCCTAGCCATGTTCCTGACCGGGAACTGGAGTTTGGAAGCGCTGTCCCATACCGACATTGACTACGGTGAAGCAGTGGTGCCCATCATGGGACCCCACTACACGGTTTGGGCTCCTTCCGAGGCCATTGGCGTCAGTGAGCAGACTGAGGACATCGATTCGGCCTGGGCCCTGTACAAGTGGGTGGTTTTCGGTGAAGGCAGTCTGGCCTTGAGTCGAACCGGTCTCTGGCAACCGCAGAGGGAGGATTTGCTTTTGACCGAGGAAGGCCGTGCCAAGTGGATGACCGAAGGCGTTCACACGCAGGATCACATCACGGCCGGCTGCATTCCAGCCGTCTACAATTCCCGCCGCATGCCCCTGCGACTAGGTCACAGCGAGGTTGAGGGCCGCCTGCTGGGCCCCGCCTTGGGGCCTGTGTACACAGGAGAAACCACCGCCCAGGAAGCATTGGATTCCGTGCTGCCGGAAATCAACGGCTTCCTGGCCGAGAATCCAAACTGGAATCCTTCGTAGATTTGCCTCGGAAACGCTGGGGCAGGTGTCGGGGCTCGACCTGGCATCTGCCCCCGTTATCTTGTGCGATTCCCAAGAACTTCCGCCAACCAAAGGTACATGCCGTGAACACCGATCTGAGTCCGGACCAGATCTCGCGATTCCAGACAGATGGTTTTCTGGTGCTGGATCAGTTCCTGGACGAAGGGGAACTCGAGGAATGGCGCACGGTCATCATGGATGCCGTACAGGATCGATTGGCCTTGGATCCGGAAGTGCAACAGGCTTTCAATGCCAAGTACGGCTCCGACGAACTGAAGCTGCAGAATCAGGACGATCCGGAGACCTTCTACGCCAATGTGTTTACCCAGTGCCTGCGTCTGGCCGACAGCCATGCCGACACGGCGCGGCTGATACGGGATCCGCGCCTGGGTGAACTGGCCGCCACGCTGGCGGGGGTTGATGGCGTCCGCATCTGGCACGATCAGGCCCTGTTCAAACCACCCTACGGCAATCAGACCACCTGGCACATGGATGTTCCTTATTGGGCTTTTCACACCAGGCAGTCGGTGAGCATGTGGATTCCGCTGGATGACGCGACCTTGGACAACGGTTGCCTTTGGTACCTGCCGGGCACCCATCAACTGGCCACCTATGATCTGGTACCCATCACAGAGAACATGAGGGACGTTTTTCAGGTTTATCCCGAATGGATGAGCCTGGAAGCCCGGTCTGCGCCGGTGCCGGCAGGGGGACTTGTGGTGCACAATTCCATGATTGCGCATTCCGCCGGACCCAACATGACACGAGAACCGCGGCGGGCCATGACGGTGGCTTTTTTCCCCGACGGGCTGACCTACAACGGCAACTTCGATACGCTGCCAGTGGAGTACTACACCGATTTGAAAGTAGGCGACAGCCTGAATGATGATCGCTATGTGCCTCTGACCTGGCAACGCGACAGTTAGAAACCGTCGAGTGATCGTTGGGCGATGGCGCCAATCGCGACCTCCACAATGGATACGGCGAGACGGCGTCGCCTCCAGCGGACACTTGCCGGCTACTTCTTCATCTCCCCGGGTCTGCTGGGTCTTGCCCTGTTCCTGGTCGGACCCCTGATCTACTCCCTCTGGTTGAGCCTGACCGAATGGGACATCATCTCGCCCCCGGTTTTTGTTGGTCTGGAAAATTTCCGGACGGCCTTCCTGGATGACAAGCTGTTCTGGGTGTCTCTGTACGTTACGGTCCGGTACACCCTCATAGCCGTACCCCTCACCCTGATTGCAGCCTTGGCCGCGGCGCTGTTGCTGGACCTCAACATACGCGGAATCTCCGGGTTTCGGGCCATTTACTACCTTCCGGCCATGACTCCCGCGGTTGCCTCCGTGGTCCTGTGGCGCTGGATATTCAATTCCGAGTTCGGGCTGCTCAACTACATCCTGGATTTCGTCGGGCTGCCGAAAGTGGAATGGCTGATTTCCGCAGACGTGGTCATGTATTCCTTTTGGATCATGGCTCTCTGGGGCATTGGGCCCATGATGATCATTTTCCTGGCAGGCTTGCATGGTGTGCCGCGCACCCTGTATGAAGCAGCCGAAGTGGATGGCGCCAATGCCTGGCACAAACTCTGGGCTGTAACCATTCCCCAACTCTCCCCGGTCATTCTTTTCAACCTGGTCATTGGTCTAATCAACACTTTCCAAGTGTTTACGGCGGGTTACCTGCTCACCGCCGGCGGGCCCAAGAACGCAACCCTCTTCTATGTCCTCTACACCTACCGCAACGCGTTTGAATGGTTGAAGATGGGTTATGCGGCTTCCCTGTCCTGGGTCCTGTTTGCGATTGTCATGGTCATGACCCTCTTCATTTTCCGTTCCTTGGGCAGAGCGGTTCATTACGAAGCAGGATAGTCGCGGGGCTGGGATTGGGTCAACCATACCCGGTGTGCATTCATGACGGCAACCACTCCATCGACCCGCCCTGCACCCGCTGTCCGGCCAACGCAGGCAATAGGCCGCGTCGCGACCAGAATCGCGATCTGGATGATTCTGTGCGGTGGCGCGGTGGCAATGATCCTGCCGTTCCTGTGGATGATAAGTTCCTCCCTCAAGACCCGCAGCCAGGTGTGGGTGTTCCCGCCCGACTGGATACCCGACCCTGTCCAGTGGCACAACTATGTTGAGGCTCTTAGCGGCCTTCCCTTCCATGTCTACACCTTCAACACCTTGCGCATCACCATACCGGTGTTGCTGGGCACTCTGTTGACGGCTTCCATGTGTGGATACGGATTTGCGCGCATGCGGTTTCCGGGTCGGGACACCCTGTTCATGGTGTTCCTCAGCGTGCTGATGTTGCCCGCGATTGTCACCATGATTCCTGTGTTTGTCATGTTCACGCATCTGGGTTGGGTCAACACCCTGAAGCCGTTGATCATTCCCCCGATCCTGGGTGGCGGACCCTTCAACGTATTCCTCTTCCGCCAGTTTTTCCGCACGATCCCCAACGAGCTGTCGGATGCAGCCCGTATGGACGGCTGCGGCGACCTGTACATCTACTGGCGGATCATATTGCCGCTTTCCCGCCCTGTGCTGGCCACCGTTGCCATCTTCACTTTCCTGGCCAACTGGAACGACTTTATCGGCCCTTTGCTGTACCTGCAATCCGATTCCAAGAAAACGATCGCCCTGGGTCTTGCGACCTTTTTGGGACTGTACTCAACCAACTGGGAATTGCTGATGGCTGCGGCGACCACGGTAACGATTCCAGCCCTGATCCTCTTTCTGTTCTGTCAGCGGTACTTCGTGGAAGGTGTTGTTCTGACAGGTCTGCAGGGTGTCTGACGCCTCCGGGCACTAGCCAAGGCCCTGCTGAATTCGGTGCCGATCGAGGGCATGGTGCCCAACGCAGCCGACACGGCTGATTGCTGTGTGCCCCGGCGATCGGAAAAACGCCTGAGTCGGTGTTGCACGAGATAGGACTGCCATGGTTTTCGAGTATCCCTGCCTGCAGGGTGCCACCGACGACTACCTGAACTGCGAAGGGTACTCCGTCGAATTGATCCAGGAAGGGTCCTGGCTGCGGGTGGTCCACCGGCTGGCCGATGCTGATTGCCTGCCGGGGCAGTGGCTGCGGCAGGGCGTTGCCGACTTCATGTGTGAGATTCGCGCTCCGTACATGTTGTACTGTCGGCGCTTCGATCTGCAGTATGCGGGGTGGTCACAGCCTGTGGCCGGAGGGATCGAGGTTGTCCAGGACCTGGAGCTGCCCGCACCCGAGGACGGGCGTGTGTCCTTCCTACCCGGGATCGTGCTGAACCGAGAACGGACCGTCGCGTTGTCCACGGAAGTGCATGGCGTCTCTGCCCTTTGGCATGGACGGCGGATCCGGTTTCCGAAAGGGGCCGTCGTGGCCGGCGGAGTACCGTTCAACAATGAGCAGTGCCTGGTGCACTTGCTCCGTTTCCGGGAGGACAGAACCGTCGTGGATCCCGGGGTAATCCGGGCTGGCCCGGTGGAAGAGGAGGAACAGTGGCGGTTTGACATCGCCTTGCATCCGGACAAGATGGCCGCCATGCAGCACGAGGCCAACCGCGACTGGCGCAATGCCTTGTATGTTGGTTGCCTGGCCCAGATGCTGGCAACCATCCGGGACGACTTCCGGGGACGGGAACCCGCGTACGAGGCTCTGCATGTGCTTGCCGGTGCGGTGCGTGACAAAACAGGGAGGCGGCCGCCTTGGGAAACCGAGCAGCCGCACCAGGATTGGGGGGACACGCTGTCGATTGCCACGGCCCTCCACAAACTGGTTACGCCGACCCAATCCCGGTACATTTACAAGACAGGCCACGAGCGCGTTGACAGAGCACGGAAAGTCCTGAATCCCGATGCTCGTGCTCCGGATCCCCTGTCGAATCTCAGGAATAAACTGGTGCGTCCCGAAATGCAGGACCGGGGTGGACCGGCACAGGTCGTATTCCTGCAGGCGGTCGAACGTAATGCCTTGTTGGAATACTTGGAGAATGTGAGCGTTGGTCAAGAGTTTGCGTCGCTGGGCACGCCATTGTTGCCATTCGGGCTTCGGGAATCGGAGTTCGCCAAGGCCCCCGTTGCCACCGCCCGCGCGATCAGGAGTGCCTATCGCTGTCTGTCGCCGCCGGAGGCGGCCAGCGTCAGCGTCTGGAATGTCATCACATTGCACAACATCCAAGCCGGTCGGCTGCAGGCACCGTACCTGGCCGTGTCCGGCGACAGGATCACTGGAATGGACCGCATACGGAAAGCACTTTCGGAACGTGATGAGAAACAGATTGACGACTGTGTGCGAACGGTGTTCCGCACCATGGGCGGCCTGCACCGAATACGGGGCAATGTGAGCGTGATCAGCGATTGCACGCTGGCACGCTATTGGTGGATCGGTCGGGTTCTTGAGATTTCCGGCATGGATGAGGATCGGGCCTGGAAGGCACTTGACCGTCATTGGAGAGAGATTGCCCAATGGGCAATGCGCCGCTTGACGGTGATTGGCAACCCGGTGCTGATGCGGGTTCTGGTTGCCCACATCACCCATCATCCAGTGGATACCAATGCCCAAATGAGGACCATCCTGAAGCGGATAAGCAGGAGGGTGGACGAGGTCAGCGTCCATTCCTGGTCGGAAGGCGAAGTGCGGGCACTGGTCGAGGGGAAGCCAGCGTGACAGCTGTCCGTCCTCGGTGATCCGAGTGATGGCAGGCCGTGCCGGAATGAGATGCCACAGGGTGGATGCACAATGCGGGAAGGCCCGTTACGGCACTGTTTGGCCGCGTGGCTGATGCCAAACCCCCGTGGGGAGGCGAACACCGCCAGACATCCCGGATCCACACCGCCGCCATCGCGAATCGCGAACCTGTGAAGCTGTCCGCGGCAGTGGCAGGTAACGAAAAGAAGCCCGTTTTCAATGTCGTATAGCCTGTCGCGCCCCTGCTCTTGCTAGAATGGTCGCGTGGTTAGACCACACAGGTATCTGGAGTTTCTGAGCATTCAGACATGACCGAAGTTGGATTGCAATTCATGGAGGGCGGGGACAAAGTGTCCCCGACAGGATGTGTCCGACAGTACGAGGATGTGGGGCACGAAACCATCGTCAGGGAGTTGGCCCAGAACGCTCTGGACGCGGCACGGACAGCAAAGCGCAAGTGCGAACTACGGTTTGAGATCAGAAGCGTGCCCACCGCAAGTCTGCCGGGGATTGCGACCTACCGGCACCATCTGGCCGACGACGGCATGAAGGAGTGGAAAGAACGGGGGCAGGCCAAGTACGACACCATTCTCAAGAGACTCCGCGATCTGTCCCAGCGGGCGGTGACCGAATGTCTGATGGTCTACGACAACGGCATCGGTCTCAATGCGGAGACCATGGAAGGGTTGATTGGCAAGGGTGACACTATGAAGCGCGAGGACGACGGGGGCAGCGGCGGCACCCACGGTGTCGGGCATGAGACCGCCTTCGCCGCCGGGGACATGAACTACGTAATCTACGGCGGTGTACACCAAAACGGTGCTAATCGCCGGGTGGCATCGGGCCACGTTGTGTTCCCCACCCACATTCGGGAACAACGTCGCTATGGTGGACATGGCTACCTATCATCCGATGTCGGCCAGCTCACGCTGTCCGGAGTCTCCATCATTGACAACAGCAGTCACATACCTGCGCTTGTCAAGACAGAACTGGATGAGATAGAAGCTTCATCCGGCTCAGGATCCGTTGTGATCATCCCTGCCTTCAACAGATTCCCAGCATCGGGTGGTACACGCAGTGAAGACTGTTGCGAGTTGATCTGCGAAGATGTTGCAAAACACTTTTTTGTTGCCATTGCTCAGGGCCGCCTGACATTAAATGTGAAAGATTGTTCAACAAACGGGGGGGGGGGCAAACCCGTACTTGTTGAATTCCGCGGATGATATTGACGAGCGTCTGAACCGGAATTCCATTCGTAACCAAAAACGGCGTAGCAGCGATACCGTTCTGGTCGCAGGCCACAACGTTTACGAGGCGTGGCAAACCTACCAAGGTGGGGAAGAACATTCCCTTGATACCTCATTCGGCAGTGTAACGGTCCGAATTCGCTATACCCCGGATCAGACCACACGCCTGTGCATCGTTCGTACAGGCATGTTCATCACAGACAACTCCGAACTTCTAGCGCGGCGGTACTTCGCCGCCAAGCAGGCGTTCAGTGCCGTCCTGCTGTTTGCCAACAACCCTGAAACCAGCAACCGGGCCGATAACATTCTGCGGGATGCCGAGGATGCCGGCCATACGCGCATTACCGACCTCATGCGGACAGGGGATGGCAGTAAGGTCAAGGACCTGTTCCGGGAGATCAGGGACGCACTCAACAAGGTGCTCAAGGATGTCGGAACAGCCAAGACTCATGATCCCGACATCATCCCCATCCACATCCATGCCAATCGCGCAACTTCCCGAAATCCTGGAACGAAACCAAGGCAGGTAAAGAGGCAGAGCAGCAGACCTGGCGACGGCACCGGTGTTGGTCCAGGCAGAACCAAAAAGGGAAAACGACGTGGACGCAAACGAGGGCAGCGTCCGTATCGACGTCGCCTGTCTGTGCGGACCACCGTTGTGCCCGTTGGCCTCAACCGGTACGAAGTCGAGGTGTCCACTGCGGCTGATGCCAAGGTGCAGAAGAATGTCCTATTCCACCTTGAAACCAAGACAGGATCGGATGAAACTTGCGACATTCCATTGAGGAATGAAAAGGTAAAGCTGGACCTTGCTGCGTGTCGCGTGAACGGCAAACCCGTTCCCATCGATGAATCCAATTACATCAGGCTGGGAACCCTTGGGCCAAACAGTCGGGTAAGACTGTCGCTTGGAGTCAAACAGGTAAACGGGCCCTTGGACGCTGCACTCTATGAGGAGGAGCAGTCATGATCGGTGGATATCCCTGCCTGCGTAGCACCTCTGGAGACTACCTTGACCCCGACGGCTATATCGTGGATTTGAGTCAGGAGGGATCCAAGTTGACGGTGGTTCACCAGCTTCTGGATGCCGACTGTCTGCCAGGCCAATGGCTACAGGAGGGCATTGCCGAGTTCACATGTGAGATCCGTGCCCCATATATGCTGCATTGCCAACGTTGCGACCTCCCACATTTGGAGTTACCACAACCTACGGACGGGGGGATCCAGGCTACTCAATACGTTCCGGTTCCGACTGCGCGGGACCAGCGAGTCTATTTTCTTCCTGCTGTTGTCCTGAAACAGGAACGAACTGAACAACTATCCACCTCTAGGCACGGTGTCTCCTCTCTGTGGGATGGGCGAGAGGTCCAGTTTCCCAAAGGTGCCATCTTGGCCGGAGGAGTGGTGTTCGAAGATGTACAAAGTGTTGTTCACCTGCTGCGTTTCAGGGAGGATCCTTCCGCCAAGGATCCCGGCGTGATTCGGGCTGGCCCAATGGAGATCGAGGAACAGTGGCGCTTTGTCGTCAATCTCCATCCGGAGAAGATGGCCGTATTGCACCGCGAGGCAAATAGCGACTGGGTCAATGCTCTGTACGTCGGCTGTATTGCCCAGATGCTGTCGACTATCCGGAAGGACTTCAGTGAACAGGAACCTCCGTACGAGGCACTACGGGTGTTGGCTGACATGGTTCGGGATGAGACGGGAAAGTCCCCTCCTTGGGAAACCGAAGGCCCCAACGACGAGTGGGACGACACATTGTTGATTGCTACAACCCTGCATAAACTAACCACCCCGGCTGAGGAATGAGCCATGTCTGAAGCGGGACGCGAGCGCATTGAACGGGTCCAGCAGATCCTGAACCCCAAGGGCAAGTCGGCAGACCCGCTGACAAACCTGAGAGAGCTCTTGGTAAACCGCGGCCAGAAACACCGAGGTGGACCAGCCCAAGTCGAGTTCCTAGAGGCAGTGGAAAGCAATGCCTTGTTGGAGTACTTGGCGAAGAAGGGGGTTGGCCAAGAATTTGCGTCCTTCGGCACGTCCGTACTGCCGGTCAAACTCCAGGAGCCCGAGTTTGCCAAGGCACCGGTCTCCACAGCACGCAGGATCAGAAACACCTATCGGTCCCTGTCTCCACAGGAAGCCTCCAGTGTTAGCGTGTGGAATGTCATCACCCTGCACAACATTCAGGAGGAGCGGCTGGAAGCACCATATTTGGCCGCATCCAGTGACAGGTCATCCGGGAGGCAACGCATCCAGAAAGCTCTCCAGACGAAAAACCGGAAGCAAATCGACGACTGTGTGCGGACGGTATTTAGGACCATGGGCGGTTTGCACAGGGTTCGCGGCTATGTGAGTGTGATCAGTGACTGTACCTTGTCTCGCTATTGGTGGATGGGCCAGGTCATCGAGAACACCGCGACTGACAACGACCGAGTATGGGAGGAACTCAACCGGTTCTGGGCGGTGATTGCCGAGTACGCAATGCGTCGGCTAACCATCGTTGGCAATCCGGTGCTGATGCACGGCCTGATTACCCAAATCACCAGCTATCCGGTGGACACCAATGACGGACTGCAGGAAGTACTGAAGCGAATGGGGGTGCTGTTTAGCGAGGTCAGCGCACATTCGTGGTCCAAGCACGAAGTACAGAATCTCCTGACGCATGGCGTACCAGTATGAAAGGCCTCCCCACCCTTGAGATCGCGTACCGAACCCAAGACCACCGGCAACTGCCGCACGTGGTCAAGTTCTCGGGCGGGCGTTCCAGTGCCCTGCTGCTGTTCAGCCTGCTGGCCAACGACCAACTGGACCCCCAGCGGGGCGATGTGATTGTGTTCAACAACACGTCGGCTGAACACATGCGCACCTACGACTTCGTGATTAGATGCAAGGAGGAAGCCGAACGGCTCTCCGACGTTCCGTTCCTGCTGACGGAGTTCCAAACCTACGAAACAGCGCGGGACGGCTTCTGGCGCAGGGCCAAGTCGTGGCGCTTGGCCAAACCCTGCCTGTGGTCTTCCGACAAACCAAACGGCCTGCGGCACGGTGGAGAGATTTTTGAGGAAGCCATCGCCCTCAACACCCGGCTGCCCAACCGCTTTCAGCGTCTGTGTACGGACCACCTGAAGGTACAGGTCACACGGAACATGCTGTCCGAGTGGTTCAGCGGAGAGCAGGCTACACGGAGGCTCGGGCATTACCACGAAACTTCACAGGTTACGGACAGGGAGATAGCGCGGTCCTACCAGGGCTCTTCCCTGTCCGAAAGTGAATTGCTGCGGTACGTGCGGTTCCTGCGCGACTGTCCGCTCGTCCGGCCGTCGCAGTCTTACGCCAATTTCACCTCTGCTCCCCGCATTGCAGTTGAAAGCCTGCAGGAACAGGCTCTGGACGGACGCGTGGTCATGAGTGGAAACGGTGCGGTTCCCTATGTGACCGTGCTTGGGCTGCGGGCTGATGAACCCGCCCGTGTGGGCAACATTCTGAACCGAGCGCAGGGAGACGGTGCGGTTCCCTACTTCCCCCTGTTCGACGCCAGCCTTGCGGCAGAAGATGTCTTGGCGTTCTGGCGGGGCCAAGAGTGGGACTTGGACTTGGATGGCCGGTATTCCAACTGCACCTTCTGTTTCATGAAGGGCATTCGTACGCTGCGGGCCATCGCCAAGGAACCCAAGTCGCAGGTGCAGGGACCTTCCCAGTTGCAGTGGTGGGCGGACTTGGAGACACGGTATCAGCGTCACGTTGAGGAAGTCAGAGACAGCGAACGAACCGGTCAGACATCTCGGTTCGGCTTCTTCGGCAAGAACTCCAGGCATACCTACGCCAATCTGCTGGAGTTGGATCCCTCTGAAATCCCGCTGCAGGAACTTCCCTGCCACTGCACGGACTAATCGCCCGTGCCTGACACCATCTACCTCGACAACCCGGCCAGTACGCCTTTGGACCCGACAGCCGCGGCAGCCATGCGCTCGGCGGTGTCTGGCAATCCTCATGCAACCCATGCCTTGGGCATCCAGGCCAGCTACCAAATCGAGTCAGCCCGGCAACAGCTCCTGTCCTTGGCCGGCAAGGGGCGGCTGATCTTCACTTCAGGCGCCACCGAAGCCAATTCCCTTGCCATTTTGGGCATGGCATTGAGGGAACTTCGGCTCAAAGGCCAGCGGCGCAAAATTGTCTCCTGTACTACAGAGCATGCGTCTGTTCTCGATCTGAAGCACATTTTGAATCGGTTGGGCTTTGAGTTGCGGTTGGTACCGGTTACCCCCGATGGTCAAATCAACCTGGAAAGACTGGAAGATGAACTCGGGCGAGATGTGTTGATGCTGTCAATCATGGCGGTAAACAACGAAACCGGAGTGGTGCAGGACTGGCAGGCGATCGATACGCTGGTAGGTCGGACAATCGTGCACACCGACGCGGCTCAGGCCTTGGGCAAACTGCCGAAGTTGCCCAAACGTCCCGACCTGATTACCCTGTCATCGCACAAAGTGCATGGACCGCAAGGTATAGGAGCTCTGTTGTTGCGGCGGGGATCCAAGCCAGATGCACTGTTGCGCGGCGGGGGCCAGCAGGGAGGTCTCCGTTCCGGTACGCTGCCAACCGCCTTGTGTGTCGGGTTCGGGACCTGTTGTGAGGTCGTGCAGGCTTCGCTCACCGATGATCTCGCTCGCATTGCGGACTTAAGCGGACATCTGATCCGAGAAGTCCGCGACCTGTGGCCGGAGGCTAAACGGGTGGGAGAATCGTGCGTTGACGGGATCGTGTGCATGCAGTTGCCGGGAGCGGACGCCCGCCACCTACTGAACAGCATGCCCGGGGTTGCGGCTTCAACCGGCAGCGCTTGCGATGCACGTACCGATCGCGTATCCCATGTCCTGCGTGCCATGCGAGTTCGTGACGGGCGATCCTGCATCCGACTGGGGATCAGCCGCATGACGACGCGGCAGGAAATCGACGGGTTCCTGAACCTTCTTGACACCGCACGCCGGAACCTGCTGGCTTGAACTGAACAGCTGGCACCCCGCCGAGCCGGATCGTGCGCCCATGCCGGCCCGCGTATAATTCCGGTCCGTGCCAATCCATGGGGAACCACCACCAAGGCAATGTCGAAGCCAATCCTGGAAGCGTATCCGGGAGCGGACCGGGTCAAGGCGTTCGTGCCGCTGGGCACGGACCGGCCGCGGCACCTGATCCGGGACCAGATCGAGGACTTCAACGACAAGGGCTACCTCTGCCCGATCGATGTCTATACGCCGGATGAGGCCGAAGCCAACCGCGCCTACTTCGACGACCTGCTGGCCAAGGCCTTGGCCAAGGGCTGGAACAGCTATGGGCAGGCCGGATGGCATGTCCACTGCCGGGGGCTCCACGATTTCGTGACCGAGGAGCGGATCCTGGGCCCCGTGCGCGATCTGCTGGGTCCCGACCTGGTGTGCTGGACAACCCACTTCTTCACCAAGCTGCCCGGCGACGGCAAGCAGGTCAGCTGGCACCAGGACGCATCCTTCTGGCCCCTCACCCCCAGCAAGACCGTCACCGCCTGGCTGGCCTTCGACGATGTGGACCGCGGGAACGCGGCCATGCAGGTGATTCCGGGTACCCACCGGCTGGGCCAGCTGCCGTTCATCCATTCGGAGGAGGGGGAGAACAACGTTCTCGACCAGTCCACGGTGGACATTGACTCCTTCGCGGAGCCGCCCGTGCACCTTGAGATGAGGGCCGGCCAGATGTCGCTGCACACCGACTGGCTGCTGCACGGCTCGGATGCCAACCGCTCCGACCGGCGCCGTTGTGGCCTGACCCTGCGCTTCACGTCGCCGGACGTGCGCAACTTTACGGTGCCGGAGGGCACGGGCGTGATTGCCTGCGGACGCGATCCGTCGGGCTATTGGCAGCACCAGCCGCGTCCGACCGGAGAGGACATTCCCGATCCGCCCCGGCCGGAGGACGACTGGCAACGGCGTTCCGGCTGGAAACGGGCGTGGGACGACGCCCAGGGCCGGTAGGCCCCGAATATCATGGCCGCCTCCGCTCCCGCCTTTCCGCAGGCTCCCGTCGCGTCCCGCGGCGGAATGACCGGCCGCCGCCGGCGCAACCTGATTGCCGGCTACGCCTTCCTGATCCCGAACCTGCTGGGCGTGCTCGCCTTCAGCCTGTTCCCCATTGCCACGACCATCTATCTGACGTTCCACGAATGGAACCTGTCGGACACCCCGGTCTTCAACGGCCTGCAGAACTTTGTCCTGATGGCCGGAGATTCCCTGTTCTGGAAGACGCTGGGCAACACCTTCTACTACACCTTCGTCGCCGTGCCGGTGGCGGTCTTCCTGGCGTTCTGGCTGGCCCTGCTCTTGGACCGCAAGATGCGGGGCGTGCTCTCGTTCCGGGTCATCTACTTCCTGCCCCACGTGACCCTGACCGTGGCGGCCTCCATCATCTGGGCCTGGATTTTCCAGGCGGAGTTCGGGTTGATCAACTGGGCGCTGTCCAAGATCAACGTCGACGGCCCCTACTGGCTCACGGACAGCCGCTGGGCCATGATCTCCATCATCATCATGAGCAACTGGAAGGGGATTGGCTACGCCATGCTGATCTTCCTGGCCGGTCTGCAGGGGATTCCGCCGGAGCTGCTGGACGCGGCGACCGTCGACGGGGCCAACGGCTGGCGCAAGCTGCGCCATGTCAAGGTGCCGCTCCTGACCCCCACCATCTTCTTCATCCTGACCACCTCGTTCATCGGGGCGTTTCAGGCCTTCGACCAATTCATGATCATGACCAACGGCGGCCCGGCCTTCGCCACCACGCCGCTGGTCCTCTACATCTACAGGAACGGCTTCGCCTACTTCAAGATGGGCTATGCCACGAGCATGGCCGCCATCCTGTTCCTGTGCATCCTGGCGATCACGCTGTTCCAGTGGAGCGTGGCCCGACGCTGGGTCTATGGCTTCGACATGGACAACTGAGGAACGCGAAGGTTTATGAACACAATCTCCACCGAAGCCGTCCAGGGCCGTCCCGCGGCCGGGTTGGGTGCCGGCACCAGTCCGATGGGGACGGAGCGCTCGCGCCTGCTGGGCAACCTCGGTGCCTGGGGCCTGCTCTCCCTGGGCGGCATCATCATGCTGGTGCCGTTCCTGTGGATGGTGCTGATGTCGTTCAAGAGCTTGGACGAGGTCTACACCTTTCCGCCGCAAATCCTGCCGAATCAGTTCCTGTTCTCCAACTATGCGGAGGTATGGGACCAGGTGCCCGTGGCGCGGTTCTTCTCCAACAGCGCGACCGTGGCCATCAGCGCCACGCTGGGGGTGCTGTTGACGTCGAGTCTGGGTGGCTATTCCTTTGCGCGCATCGACTACCCGGGCCGCAACACCATCTTCCTGCTGTACCTCTCGACCATGATGATCCCGTTTGCGGTCATCATGATCCCGCTGTTCGTGCAGATGCGCATGCTGGGCTGGATTAATTCCCTGTATGCCCTGATTGTCCCCGGGCTCTTCAGCGCCTGGGGCACCTTCCTGATGCGGCAGTTCATGATGGGCATCCCCAAGGAACTGGAGGAGGCGGCCGAAATCGACGGTTGCGGCCACTTCCGCATCTACAGCACGATCATCATGCCCCTCTGCAAGCCGGTCCTGGCCACGCTGGCGATTTTCACCTTCATGGGTTTCTGGAACGATTTCCTGTGGCCCCTGATTGTGATCTCCTCGCGGGATCTCAAGACGCTGCCGTTGGGCCTGGCCGGGTTCCAGCAGAAGGTGGCGCTCAACACCCCCTGGCACCTGGTGATGGCCCTGGCCGTTGTCAGTGTGCTGCCGATCCTCCTGATCTTCATCATCGGGCAGAAGTACTACGTGCGCGGCATCGTGACTTCGGGTCTGAAAGGCGCGGCCTGACCCGCGTCCCCAGTAGGTTTTTGTTCACTGTCAATCCAGTAAGGAAGTTGGTCAAGATGAAGGAAAGAAAAACCGGTTTGCAGATGACCCGGAGGGACTGGCTGCGCTTTATGGGCGTTTCCGGCTTCGCGGCCGGCCTGGCGGCCTGCGCGCCTCCGGGGGCGGCACCGGCCGACGAGGCCGCGGATGCCGAGGTCCTTGTCGATCGCTGGACCACCGGTCTGGTGGACCCGGACATCAGCGGAACCTTCCGCATCATTTCCTGGGAGGGCGAAGGGGAGATTGACAAGTTCATCCCCTTCATCGAGGGCTTCTTCGAGGAGCGCTACCCCAACATGGAGGTGGAGATCGAGTCCGGGGTGCCCTGGGGCGACTACTGGACCAAACTGCCCACGCAGATCGCCGGCGGCGACCCGCCCGATTTGGCCTGGCAGCACCAGAGCCGCGGCTGGGTCTACCCGGACAAGGGCTGGTCCCATTCGATGCAGCAGTACGTCGAGTCCCATCCGCCGGACGGCTGGCCCGACGACTGGGAACCGAAGATGATCGAGATGTCCACCTACAAGGGCGAACTTCACTCGCTGCCCTACGGCTGGGTAACCTGGGGCCTGTTCGTGAATCGGGAAATCACCGACTCCATCCAGGAGTACCCCTTCCCCGACGACTGGACCTGGCAGGACCTGCGGGAAATCGCCAAGGAGGCCACGTCGGGCGAGGGCATGGACAAGATCTACGGCTGCCGCATCCCGATTTTCGACAAGACCCTGTGGGCCGTGTCCATGACCTGGGGCGCCGACCTGTTCGACACGGAGCGCACCCGCGGCAACTTTGACGACCCGATTGTCGAGGAAGCGGCCAAGTATCTGTGGGATCTCCGCTGGACCGACGGCTCGTCGCCGACGCCCGGCGACGAACAGGCCATGGGCCTGGGCGGCGAGTTCCTGTTCGCCTCCGGCCGCATCGGCATGCACATGGGCATCAGCGACATCGCGGCCCGGCTGGACAACGCCATCGGCGACAAGTTCCCTTGGGGCATCGCCCCCATTCCGACCGGCCCCAACGGCCGCTTCGGCTACGAGGGCGGCGCCCAGTGGATGATTCCGGCCGGCAGCAAGTTCCCGGAACTGGCCTATGAGCTGACCCGCTATGTGCTGTCCAACGAAGACATCCTGCCCACGCTGGGCATCGAGGGTAGCCTCTATCCGCCGCGCCTCAGTCTGGCGGAGTACGGCCTGCCCAAGGGCTGGGAGGAAAAGATCCCCAATGCCAAGCATGCCCTCCTGACGCTGGGCTTGGAGCAGCCGACCTACTACCAGTACTTCACCAAGTACCAGGAGTGGTCCGCGCTGTGGAGCAAGTGGATGGATCCGATCTTCGTCGAGGGCAAGGACAACATCAAGGAGGCTCTGGTCGGCCTCAACAACGAGACCAACGAGCTGTTGGGCGCCGCCTAGCGGACATGCCATCGCCGGTGAATGCACCGGCAACAGCAACGGGGAGTCGGCTCAGGCCGGCTCCCCGTTTTTGCTATGTATGGGTCTTGTTGGGACGCGTGCGCCAGACCGCCTGGTCACCCACAGCCAAGCTGGAACCAAGCCGGCTCAACGGAAATCGGGGCCGGGCACCCGGCTCTGGAGGATGGGTTCGGCATCGCCGGTGTAGTCGGGAATCAAGCCCTCGATCCCGGCCTGGGCCTTCGGCGGCCATTGGCTCACCATGTTCCCCTCGCCCGCCATATGGGCCCTGAGCGGTTCGGAGTAGCGTTCCCAGCGGTGGAACCAGAGGGTGAGCACCGTGCGCCGGTGATCCGAGTTGTTGGCATAGGCCCCGTGCAACAACCGGGCATCGCCCACCACCAGATCGCCGGCGGTGACCGGCACGGCGGTGTCCTCCGGTATGGGGTGGAACGCCGGGTGGTCCGGATCGGTGGCTCTTTGCAGGGCTTCCGTATGGGCTTCGGGCACCAGGTCGTGCATCTCGTGCCTGCGGCGATGGGAGCCGCGCAGCACGCGCAGGCAGCCGTTGTCGGGCGTCGTGTCCACCAGGTAGTACATAAGGAAGACCTGGAGGGTCGGCTCGGTATAGCTGCAGGGCTCGTTCCAGCCGTACCAGTCCTGGTGCCAGAACAGAGGCGGGGAATGCGGAGGTTTGCTGATGACAAAGCCAGAGGTGAAACGGGGTTCGGCGAATCCCAGGTCCTTGAGGGCCTGGAGGGCAGGAGCCCAGGCAACCAGTTCGGCAAACCAAGGATGGGCTGCCACGCTGATCAAACTGCCGGTTGAACGTTGGCGCTCGAAGTGATCCTGGTCTTGGGCCTCCAGCACCTCGTCGGACACCTGGCGGGCCCGTTCCAGCATCTCGGACGAGAGAATGTTCGGCAGTAACGTATAGCCGTCCTCGGCAAGTTGGCGGCCCTGTTCCGCACTGTCCATGGTCTTGTGTTCCTAGGGTTCTGGCTGTCGAAAGTGGCAGTACAGCCATTATCCCCTACCGCTTCAAGTGCCAATTTGACAGAGGCAGCACCAGTGGTCGGCCCACACCGCTGGGACTGTTCAGCTGGATCACCGTGACCGCACATGCGCGGCCGCGGTACCGGTGTCTGCCACCGTGCCGGACTGTCTGGTTCCCCACAAAGCCGCCCCCACGTTCACGGATGCCTACTCCCACGGACTGCCGCCCGTTTGGATGGATGGGATCACGATCACTTTGTACAAAGTCCAGCTTAGAATCGCAGCAGTACGATGCCTGGCCGGGAATGAAAGAGCCGCCGCAGGACGCGGGCAGAAACGGCAGCCAGCTCATCGAAATCATTGGCAAGAACAAGAGGAAACGGCGGTAACGACAATGCGGTCTGATGAGAGTTTCGCGGCGCGCTCCAAGTGGCCGACCGTGGTGGCGATGGTTGTTCTGCTGGGGGCTACAGCATTGGGATGGAACTGGGTCTGGGGCGTGTTCTTCCTCGTCTGGTCGGTGCAAGGCATTGCCAGCGGACAGGCCTTTGTGCTGCAGATGGTGCATCGGGACGAGAATCCTGTCCTGTTCTGGGTCGTCAGTCTGTCGTGGCTGGTTCTGGCCGTGATGACCGTCGTCTACGACATCTTTCCCCAGATCGCCCCCCAATTCGCCGCGGATTGGCTGGGCGTGCTTCCATGAGCGACCACAGGACCATGCCCGTGCTGCCCGTCGAGGCATACACCTCGCAGGAGTGGTTCGACCGGGAACAGGAACGCATCTTTTCCCGCACTTGGGCTTGTGTCGGGTTCGCCGAGGACATCAGCGAGCCGGGACAGTACATATCGGTACAAGCCGGGCTGAACAACATTTTTGTCGTGATGGGGCGCGACCGGCGGCTGCGCGCCTTCCACAACATCTGCCGCCACCGGGGGACACAGTTGCTTCGGGCCATAGGACAGACACAGCGGGCCATCGTCTGTCCCTACCACGACTGGACCTATGACTTGGAAGGGTGCCTGATTTCCGTTCCCGAACAGGAACGCCAGTTCCCCGGTCAGGACTTGACCTGTATCAGGCTGAAGCAGGCCTCCGTCGATCTATGGCGGGGCATGCTCTGGGTGCATCCCGAGGAGAACGCCGGCTCCATCATGGAGTGGTTCGGCGAGGTGGAGCCGCACCTGGGGCCGCACAAGGTGGAAGAGCTGATCGAGTATCCGGAAGGACGGACCGAGCACATCGTCGCCGCCAACTGGAAGATCGTGGTGGAGAACTACATCGATGGCTACCATCTGGCCCACCTGCACTCCGGTACCTTGGCGATGTACGACCACTCGCGCATTCGTTCGGGCTTCGTGGGACCGCACTTTGCCTTCTGGGAGCCGCCGACTGCGGACTACGCCAAAAACATCGAAAGAAACGCGCCCTATCCCCTGGTGATCCCGCCGGAGCAGGCCGGCGCCTGGGTGCCGATGCTGTTTCCCGGCATCGGTCTGGCCGAGGCCGAGAGTTCGTGGACGCTGTTTCATGTCACTCCGCTGGCCCCCGACCGCACGCGCGTGGTCACCCGCAGTCGGCTGGCCAACGCACCCATGCGGATCTTTGCCCGGCAGGAAAGTCGTTCCTGGGGCTTCTGGGTTGGACGCGTCACCGGCAAGTACGAGGGCGACGCCGATGACCCCATGGCGTCGGGCGACTTCATGGCCGAGGACATTTATGCCTGCGAGCAGCAGCAGAAGTCGCTGCGCAGCCCCTACTTCGAGCATGGTCCCTCCTCCCGCGGAGAGGCCGGTGTGCGCCGGCATCAGGAACTGGTGCGGGATTGGGTGGAAGGCACGGATGGCTTCCCGTCGGAGCGCGGTGCGCCCGATTTGACATGATCCGGTGACGGTGGACGTGGAGAGGCGACACGGCCCGGCGGGTTCCCACAGCTGCTGCGCACGGGAAGCTTCCGGTTGCTGTGGTTCGGCGGGGCCCTGTCCGCCGTCGGTGATCAGTTCGATCTGATCCCCCTCCCCTGGCTGATACTGACAGGCCTTGGGCCTTCGTGGGCGCCGGCGGTCTCATGTCGTTGCTGAGTCTGGGCGCGGGACTGCGGTGGGAAGTACAGGAAATGTGCATGTCCCATAGCGCGAATCCAACTGAAGAGCAGTGAGTTGACATGTCGCAGAATCAGCCAGATGCCGGGGGCTTCCACCGGCTGCGCGTGCTGGATGCCCGTTCCGAAACCCGGCACGCCACCACTGTGCTATTCGACGTTCCACCGTCGCTGCAGGGGATTTTCCGCTGGCGCGCCGGACAGCACATCACGCTCCGCCTGGACATTGGCGGGGACGAGGTGCGGCGCTCCTATTCCATTTCCGACACTCCGGAGGAGGGAGGCGCGCTGCGCATTACCGTCAAACGGGTCGAGAACGGGCAGGCGTCCAACTACATCAACGACCGCATCTCGGCCGGGGACGAGGTGGATGTGATGCCGCCCTTTGGCGGGTTTTGCCTGGATCCGGAACCCCAGGGTCGGCGCACCTGCTACTTCTTCGGGGCTGGCAGCGGCATCACTCCCCTGTACGCCATGATTCGCTCCGTCCTGTATGCCGAACCCCATTCGGCGGCCCATCTGCTCTACGGCAACGTCAACGCCCAAGCCATCATCTTCCGTGACGACCTAGCCCGGTTGGAGGACGAGGCCGAAGGGCGTCTGACCGTGCGGCACATCCTGTCGGTGCCGGGACTGCTGTCCTCCTTCCCCTACTGGCGTCGGGGTCGCATCAACGCTGCCGCCATCACGCGATTCATCGAAGAGCATCCGCCTTACGCCCAGGACGCGCAGTACTACATCTGCGGTCCCGGTGGGATGAACACCTCCGTCCGCACCGCGTTGACGGGTCTGGACGTGCCGGACGACCGCATCCATGCCGAGAGCTACGGCATGCTTGAACCGCCGGACGATTCCGTTGCCGGGGTCGCCGTCGAGGGGACGGTGTGGCTGAACGGCAAGGAGCTGCGGGTGGAGGCACCCGCGGGGCAGACAGTGCTGAACGCCGTCCGCGCCGCCGGAGGCACCCCGCCCTATTCCTGTGAATCGGGTGTGTGCGGTGCCTGCCGCGCCCGGCTGCACAGCGGCAGCGTCCACATGCGGGCTCGCATGGCCCTCTCCGATGCCGAGGTGGCCCGCGGCACCATCCTGACCTGCCAGGCCCTGCCCACGACGCCGCACATCACTGTGGAATACCGGTAGTTGCAGTCAGTCACCGGTTTCGGCCAGAGCCGCTTCAGCGGGAGCGTTCGCAACGCTCCCTGGTCTTCTGGAAAAGGGCTGGGGCTGGAGTGAAGTGCCGGACGGGCATGTGCGCCTGCCAAGACTTCAGGATTGGTTCCAGCGCGTCCTGCTTGGCCTGCAGGAGTTGGATACGCCCGTCCCTTGATGGCCCGGCGCAACTCCGGAAGAAGCGCTCCACCGGGTTTAGTTCGGGGGCGTAGGGCGCACTCCTCGGGGCATCCACGCCCTGATGGCCCCTGACTCCGTCCCGGACCCAGCCGTTAATCCCTGGCTCTTCCGCCCAGACCCCTGGATGCGGGCCATCCTCGTTGCTACGGACCTTCACCCACTGTAGATGAGCCGGTTTCCCGTGTTCTACCGTGTTTGGCACCGACTTTTTTGGCGACACTCGGCATGCCATGCCCGTCGCCTGTGGACTCGGGCCAATATCAACGAGATTGAAACAGTGCCGGTCGCTGCATCCATGGACAGGCAGTGGGTTATGCGGTGATATGATCCCCCCCGTAGACAATCCAGCCTTAATTCCATACAAGCCGGAGCTTGCAAGGAGAACAACATGATCAGCATGTCCCTAATGTCGCGTCGTCGATTCCTGTCGTTGACGGGAGTGACCGTCGCGGGCGGTGCCTTGGCCGCGTGTGTCGCACCGACGGCCCCGGCTGCCGATGATGCCGCCATGGCCGCGGAACCGCTGCGCATTACCCATTGGTGGGGTGAAGCCTTCGACAACGCCCTGAGCACCTTCGCCGAGCAGCATCCGCAATACGATGTCGCCAACGAACCGGCTCCGTGGGATGGCTACCATACCAAGATTCCCACCACGGTGGCCGCCGGCACAGCTGCCGACGTCATGTTCATGAATGCCGGTCAGTTCATGGAATTGTTGCCTCAGGGTGTGGGGGCGGACCTGACCGAGCACCTCAACGGCGATCCGGACATTGATGCCGATTTGTGGGCAATCGATCCAGCCCTTGACACCGGCTGGGAAGGTGTGCCTTACGGGTTGCCGCAATGGCACCCGGACAGCGCCAACCTGTGGGTCAACAAGGATTTGATGAGCGAAGCGGGCATCGAAACGCCCGAATGGGGCCATGATGAATTCATGACCTGGAACTGGGATGATCTCGTGGAAGCTGCGGTTGCCACAACCAAGCGCATGGACGACGGTTCGTTTGAGCAGTGGGGCATAGCGCTGGGCCGCCTCCATTCCAGTGCCTACCGGGACATGGTCTGGACCAATGGCGGTGAATTCTTTGACGATGCCACCCACGAAAGACCCACAGTGAGCCTCTTTTCCGATCCCGAGGTCGTTGAGGCCTTCCAATACCTGGTGGACTTCGAACTGAAGCACAACGTCGGCACTCGCCCGGACGACGAAGCCGTGATTGGACCCGATGGTTCCTACCTCAGCGGCAAGGTGGCCATTACCTGGAATTGGAACATCTACGGCGTGATGAAACAGGCAAATTTCGACTGGGGCATCATTACACCCCCCTTCCAGAAGGGCAGGGCCAACAAATACGGGGGCAACAGTTGGGTTGTCAACGCGGCGTCCGATCACCAGGATGCAGGTTACGAATTCGTCAGTTGGGGCGCTACCAACTGGAAGGCCAGAAACAGTTCGTGGCGGTGGGGACTGTTCCCGCCTACAATCCCCATGGGATCATTCCGGAAGCCGAAAGCGAAGCACAGTCCAATGTATGGAAGTTGATCATTGCCCGTCAGGAGGCGGCCCTTGAGGATGGCGTGGCACGTGCCTATGCCTTGGGCCCCCACGGCACCGAAATCGAGGATATTCTCAATGCGGAAATCGCCTTGATTTTCAATGGCGATCAGTCCGTGGAAGAAACGCTGGCCAACGTCAAGGCACAGGCGGATCCATTGTTGGGCTAGGACCCTGAAGTGAGGGTAAGCCATTGTTGAGCCACCGTCGCCCGGAAGTCTTCGGGCGACGGTGGCCTGTTTGTTTTTGCACCGAAAGGCGCAAATCATGAGCATGCGTTTGCGTGAGGAACTGGAGGCCTACCTCTTCCTCCTGCCCTGGATCCTCGGCTTCCTGATCTTCCTGGTGGGGCCATTGGCGGCCTCCCTTTATTTCTCGCTGGCCGACTACAACATTCTCCAGCCCCCCAAACTGGTGGGCTTGGCCAACTACCAGACGATGTTCATGGACGACCCGCTGTTCGTGAAGTCTCTGCGCATTACTGCCATCTACACCTTTGCCAGCGTACCGCTGATCGTAACCCTGGGGTATCTGGTCGCCCTGTTGCTGAACCAGAAAGTGCGCGGGTTGGCGGTTTGGCGCACAATCTTCTACCTTCCGGCCGTCGTGTCGGGCGTCGCCGTCGCCGTGATGTGGGTGTGGGTCTTCGATCCGGACGGTGGCATTGTCAACAATCTGTTGCGCTTGGCAGGCATTGAAGGTCCTGCCTGGTTCACGGACCCCGACTGGGCCCTGACGACCTTGATTCTCACTAGCCTGTGGGGCATCGGCGGTGGCATGGTCGTCTATCTGGCTGGCATGCAGGGTGTACCCACGCACCTGTATGAAGCCTGCGAGTTGGATGGTGGCGGCACCTGGAACCGTTTCTGGCATGTCACGCTGCCGATGACCACCCCGGTGATTTTCTTCAATCTGCTCATTGGGATCATTGGTTCGTGGCAGGTGTTCACAAACGCCTTCGTGATAACCAACGGTGGTCCAGCCAACGCGACCCTGTTTTATGTCCTGTTTCTGTACCGTCAGGGCTGGAAGTACCACAAAATGGGATATGCGTCCGCCCTGGCCTGGGTACTCTTTTTCATCATTCTGATTTTCACCATCGTCGTCTTCAAGACATCGGGTTGGGTCTATTACGAATCGGATCAAGCAGATCAATCCACATGATGCCGTCCAAAGGTGGGAGACGTCGTCCGGCCAGTCCTCAATCGATATTCCGTTATCTCTCAACCAGAATTGATCCAGGTGCTGCGTGAGTACTCAACTGCAATCCTTGCCCTCTTGGCGGCAGCGGCGCAGTGTGCACATGGTCATAACCCATACGCTGTATTATCTGATTCTGGCAACGGTGGGCGCCATGCTGATGGTTCCCTTCCTGTGGATGGTGGTGAGTTCGGTGAAGGCCGAGCACGAAATTTTCAGCATCCCCACGACCTGGATACCCGAGCGCATTCGCTGGGAGAACTACACGCATGCCTTGGAGAGCTTTCCCTTCTTCCGCGCGCTGTTGAATACGCTGTTTATCACCGTATCCGTAATCGTCGGCCGGCTACTGAGTACTTCGCTGGCGGCCTATGCCTTCGCCCGCATGCGTTTTCGGCTGCGCACACCCTTGTTCGTGCTGGTGCTGTCCACGCTGATGATTCCCTACCACGTGACCCTGATTCCCACCTACATCCTTTTCACGAAGTTGGGTTGGATTGACACATTCTTGCCTCTTATCGTGCCCAACTGGCTAGGCCTGGGTGCGTTCTACATCTTCCTGCTGCGCCAGTTTTTCATGACAGTCCCGTCGGAAATGAACGATGCCGCCCGCATTGACGGCTGCAGCCATTTCGGCATCTTTGCCCGGGTGATCCTGCCCCTGTCCATTCCCGCCCTGGCCACCGTGACCATCTTCACCTTCCTGGAGCAGTGGAACGATTTCCTGGCACCGATCATTTACCTGAATTCCCCCGACAAACACACGCTGGCCATTGCCATCCAGTTCTACCGGCAATCCGCTTCGGGTGCCGGCTGGGGTCCTGTGCGTACCTGGGCTCATTTGATGGTCGTGTCACTGTTGACCATGGCCCCGTGCCTCCTGCTCTTCTTCTTCGCTCAGCGTTATTTCATCCAGGGTGTGGTCATCAGTGGGGTCAAGGGCTAGACCGCTGCTGTCGGGACCTGTACACCTTCCACCAACACAGGACAACTGCCCATGGACATCCAGGCGTCGGACAAGCGGGACCAACTGCACCGGGAGGGTTACTGTATCTTTCCCGGTGTCCTGGATGCAGCAACACTCCAGGACCTGCGCGCGGCCACTGCCAGGTTGATAGCGCCCAGGACCGCGGCCGACCGGGCCCGGCACCGGTCCACCGGCAGCATGTTCGGCTTCTCGGGGGTGGAGGACGAAATCTGGGGCGAGTTGGTGCTGTACCCCGGCCTGTTTGATTGCCTGCGGCAGTTGGGATACACGGAAGTGACCTTCACCGACGGATACGTGATCAGCAAGCCGCCGCAGAGTCCGCAACTGTTTTGGCACTACGACTGGTTCACCTGGGTGGAGCCGGAGGATTTTCAGCCGGCGCCGCAGCAGGTGTTCGCCATGTACTACCTGACGGACACCTCCCGCTACAACGGCTGCCTGCGCGTGATTCCCGGTTCGCACTACCGGCACAATCCCTTGCACGAGGTGATTGGGCAGCCCCACTCCGAGGAACTGCACCGCATGGAGGATGCCAATCGGCCGGAGTTCCGGCCGCGGGCGGACGAGATTGACGTGCCGGTACGGGCCGGAGACCTGGTGCTGGGGGATGCGCGTTTGCTGCATGCGGCGCACGGGAACCAGAGTGACGAGGAGCGCACGGTCATTACCCTGTGGTATCAGCCGGACTTCCCTTCGCTGCCCGAAGCCACCCGGCGGCAGATGGTGGAGAAGTCGCAGACGCTGCCTGCAAGTTGGAATTCCGAACTGCGCCGTGCCGTGCAGGCGGTGATGGCCCATTACGAGGGCTCGGTGCCGGCGCACCCGCGCATGTACCGCCCCCAAGACCCGAAGGAAGGACAGACAGCATGAAAGGTTTCCTGCATTTGCTGGCAGGTGGAGTCGCCCTACTGGCACTGGCGGCCTGCGTGATTCCGCCTGTGCCGGAGCCGGAGTTTGGCATTGTCCACGGCCCTCCCTCCCGTGCTTTTGTGGACGCCACCCGCAGTGCGGGAATCGAGGCGGTCCACCGAGGCGAGTTCGCCATGGACGGGGTAGAGGGCTATCTGGGCGTGGGACAGGCTTGGGGCGACTATGACAACGACGGTTGGGTCGACCTGTTCGTGACCGGCAACCTGGCACCCAACGTGCTGTACCGCAACCAACAGGACGGCCGCTTCGCCGAGTCCCCGTGGTCCGACCAGCTGGCGTTGCCGGAACAGGTGAGCGGCGGGGCCGTGTGGGCGGACTATGACAACGACGGTTGGCTGGACCTGTACATCCTGAACAAGGAGGCCAACACCCTCATGCGCAATCTGGCGGGGCAGGGCTTCGTCGATGTCACGGCGGAGGCAGGCGTGGGTGATACCGCCAAGGGCCAGTCGGCCGCCTGGGGCGATTTTGACAATGACGGTTGGTTGGACCTCTATGTTGTCAACTGGACCTGCCTTCCGGACTGCAAGCCCGTGGATTTCGAGACGCATCAGGACCGCCTGTACCGTAACAACGGGGACGGTACCTTCACGGATCTGTCCAACACGATGGCGCGCGATCGGTTGCTGGGGGCTGGTTTTGCCGGCAGTTTCCTGGATTACGACAACGACGGCGATCTGGATGTCTATGTCGTCAACGACGAGTACGCCAATCCGATCGGCAACGTCCTGTGGCGCAACGACGGGCCCGGTTGTGAAGGCTGGTGCTGGCATGACGCCGGCCCCGAGACGGGGGCCGGGGTTGTCACCAGCGGCATGGGCTTGGCCGTCAACGACTACGACAACGACGGCGACCTGGATATGTACTTCTCCAACATGGTTCGTCCCATGACCCTGTTGACCAATGACGGTACCGGCAGCTTTGTGAACACCGAGGACAAGGCCGGCGTCGGGGTACACGAAAACGGTGTGACGGGTTGGGGCGCCCTGTTTTTCGACTACGACAACGATGGCTGGCGCGACCTGTTCCTGGCGGCGACCACGGTGAAGCCGCGAGCCTTGGAACCGGGGGCACTGATGGACATGTTGTTTGAGCGGCAGAACTACCTCTATCACAATCAGCAGGACGGTTCCTTCCAGGATGTGACGCCCGAAACCTGGCTGGAGCAACCCCGTCCCACCATGGGGGCGGCCTACGCCGACTACGATCGGGACGGCTGGCTGGATTTCATCGTCACGGAGTGGAATGAAGGCTTCACGCTCTATCGCAATCAGGGCGCGGAAGGCACCGACCATCACTGGCTGACTGTGCGCTTGATCGGTGGCCAGGGAGTGAACCGAGACGCGATTGGGGCCCGTGTCACGGTGGCAACGGAAGGCGGACCGGTGCAGATGCAGGAGGTCAAGAGCGGCTCCAGTCTGGGCGCCGGCAACGACCTGTCCCTGCATTTCGGGCTGGGCTCCGCCGCGCAGGCCAACGTGACCATCGTCTGGCCGGACGGCTCCGTTGAGACCCATCCGGCGGTGGCCGCGAATCAGGTTTGGCAGGTCACTCGCTGATTCATTGCCGTGCCTTAGCTGTGTTCCCGCAAACCGGTGCACAGTCCGGCAGGCCATATCGTGGGACGGTTTCCCTTGCGGCGTTCCACAGGAGAGGGTGGTCTTTGCGCAGCCCCAATCCCACTGTGAGGGCTGCCAAGGAGGTAGGTACCTCGACTTACCTTCGATATGCCGGCCGGCTCTGCCGCAGGCAGCGGTGACGAGTGCCACCTCTGGGTTTGCCCCGTCCACACAGCCGTGTGTAGAAGGCGCGGATGGTGGGGCCAACCGTCAGTTCGTCAGATAGTCAGGCGTGGGAGTAGCTGAACAGCTACGCGACCTGAACCCCCACTCAGGCCGTTTGCCGGAGTCGGAGTGCGTCATCACCGGTACGTGGACTTCCGGGTATGTTCCCAGGCATTCGTCAAAATCGCATCGCTTTCCGGCTCGTTCACTTCTTTTCCCGGTTCGCTTGGCAATGGTGCCGAATGGCTTCGACCTCTGTCTCGTTGTACGGCGTGCCATCCGAGTGAAAGATGTCGTGGAACCACAGGTCGGGTTCGGATGCGCCACGGGGCCATCCCCATGGGAAGTGCGTTTGGGTTTTTCCATTGACCAGTCCCCAGCTGTAGCACCCGATGCGCTCTTGTTTCAGGAAGGGCAGATGAGTTTCGAAGAGACTGTCGCGTATGCGAGCCATCCACTCCGTGCAAACAAGGGGATATCCGGACGCCTTTAGTGCAACGACCTGTGTCCTCAGCGTTTCCAAGTCGTTGTAGTTGTGAAACGTCAGGATGTCGGATTGTTCCGTTATGACTTCGTGCAGCGCAACGAAGTCGGGATGCCAGATACCTGTGGTAAGCGGTTGCCGGGGCTTGGCCCCACGCGCCCATTGGAACGCCTCGCGCAGCAAGGGCAGACTCTTGTCGCCCATTTCGGTGGCACCCGGCTCGTTGTAGAGATCCCAGGCAATGACACGCGCATCCTGCGAGAAACGCGAGACAACCGATGTGACATAGTCTTCCAACCTGGGCCAGACGGTCCGGTCAACAACCCGTTCATGGCCCGGACTTGGCGTCCAACCGCTGTTGTGCACGCCGGATACGGGTTCATCCTGTTTGCCCAGATACGGTTGTTTACCCGCGAATGCACAGTCATCGAACAGACAGAACATCGTGGAAATGCCGTGCTTGCTGGCTACCTGCAGGAAATGGTCAATTCGGTCTGTCAACCCCTCGGGATCGTGCTGCCATACCAAATACTGGAGAAAGACACGACAGGTGTTGAACCCCAGGTTGTTTGCCCATCCGAGTTCGCGATCCATCGTGCCCGGGTCGAATGTGTCGCTCTGCCACATTTCGGTGCTGTTGATCGCTGTGCTGGTCACATAGTTGCAGCCACAGAGCCAGGATCGCGACCGGTACCAGTCCCACGCCTTGCCGGCTGTCCAACGAGTTCCGTAGGCCTGTGTCATGACGCACCTGTTTCTGCTGGAACAGGTTTTGACTGCATTCGCGGTCCAATGCTGGAACCAATGTGCTCGCTCCCACTGTCACCGGCAGGTTGGTGAAGAAGCAGTGCGCGGTGCAGGCCAGCCCGGTCCCAAGGCGTGCAGACAGATGAGATCAGCCTGCAGCCGCCACGTGCACCCCTTGCGGTCGCGGCCCAGTCCCCATCCGTCGGACTGGATCGTGTCGGCACAATGATTGCAGCGTCCCGGGCAGGACTGGTGTTCGAGAACGGTTCGTCGCGCAACGGTGCAGTGGAGGTCACGGGAGATCCGGCATGAGTTGTGGCGGAAACAACCACATCCTACCGGGTTCCGTTGCGCACCACTGAACCGATTCCCACACCACTTGCAACAGTCTCATCCGCTCTCCAAGCCTTACACTTACCGGATCCAATCTGTACCGATTGATCCGGGCCGCTTGGCTACGCACCTCAACGACCTGCGCGACCGTCTCCGGCCGTCCTACCAGGTCTCCGCGCGCTGTTGACGGCAGCCGAGCTGGCCACCGGATACGCCTTGATGTTCCGGGCGGCGTTCAGGTCCCGGTTGCACTCGAATCCGCAGCGGTCGCAATGGTAGGTTCGTTCCGACAGCGACAGTTCGGCCTTCACGGCCCCGCACGCGCTGCAGGTCTTGCTGCTGGGAAACCACGGATCCACCTTCACAAAGTGCGCGCCGTACCACGCGCACTTGTATTCCAGCATCCGCACAAACTCGGCCATGCCGGCATCCGAGAGGGACCGCGCCAGCCGCTTGTTCTTCGCCATGCCGCTCACGTTCAGCGTCTCGACCTTCACCACGGCCCATGTCTTGGCTATCGCACAGGTGGCCTTGTGGTGGTGGTCCTGACGCAGTTGACGCACGCGGGCATGTTGACGGTTGCGCAGTTCGTACAGACGGTTGCGCCGCTGGGACGGCCGGTTCTTGCCGTGCGCGTTGCGCGAGCGCGCAAGGGCCTTGTCCAGCGAGCGCAGTTCGGCCAGGGCCGCGGCCAGGGCCTTCGGATTGCGGATGCGGGTTTCGTCGGACAGGGTGGCCAACACGGTCAGGCCCATGTCAATGCCGACGGTCCCGCCCTCGCGCAGGGCCGGTTCCGGTTCGCCGGTATCGACCGTGAACGCGGCATACCAGCGACCGCCGTACAGACTCACCGTGACGGCTGTAATGTCGCCGGCAAAGCGCAGCGCCTCGCGCATCCTCACCAAACCGACACCGGGCAGCCGTACGCGCCGGCCATCCGGCCGGATGGTGTTGCGACCGTTGGACGCGGTGTAGGACATGTGCTTGCCGCGCTTGCGGTACTTCGGAAAACCCACGCGGCGCGTGGGCTTGCCGGCCTTCCGCGCCTGGCAGTACGCGCCCCAGTTCTTAAGTGCCTGGCCGGTGTGGATGATGGCGTTCTTGGCCGGGGCCTGCGACAGTTCACAGGACCACGGAAACAGGTCGCGCTTGACGGCATTGAACAGCGGCCGCAGATCCCTATCCGTCAGCCACTCGTTGTCCTCGCCTTCACCGGTGAACCAGGCGGCCGCAAAGGTGTCGATGGCCCAGTTGGACGCGGTGCGCGCCCAACCGCAGTGCTGCATCAGCAAGCCGGCCTGCCGGTCGTTCGGGTCCAAGGCGATTTTGTGCGACCGGATCACGATTCGGATGCGTCCTTGAGACTGTCGATCAGCTTGCGCGACGGGTGCGACCGACTGCCGTACAGCCGCGCACGGAAAACCGTGATGATCTCCAACACGTCTTGCGCCAGTTCCTCTTCAAACGATGGCGGATCGCCTTGATGGATGATCACGATCCCAATGCCTTGCAGTTCGCACAGGGCGCATACCAGTTCCGCACCCAAGCGCAACAGCCGATCCTTGTGCGTGAGCACCAAGCGCCGAATCTGCCGCTTGAGGATCAGATCCAACAGCCGCTGCAGGCCCTGCTTCCGGTAGTTCAGGCCGGATCCGAGGTCTCGAATCGTCTCGGTCCGCCAGCCTTGGGCCGCGCAGTAGGCTTCCAGCGCGGCTTGCTGCCGGTCCAAATCCGCCTTTTGATCGTGACCGGACACACGCGCATGGCACAGGGTCGGCGCGGCTTCGTTGGCCACGCCCAACAGGTCCGACACCGCGTAGTAGCGCGTGCCGGCACGCGACTTCCGCGCCGGCAGCAACTCACCGGTGCGCTCCCACTTCCGCAACGTGACCGGCTTGGTGCCGAGCAGCCGCGCCGCTTCGCCGATCTTGACCAACCTGCCCTGTTCACTCATGACGGTTAGGTTGGCACGGACAAGGTTGGATCAGGTTTTAGCGCACTGCAGCTACCCCCTGACTGGGCCCCGTTTCAGCGGCACCGTTGGGACAACCAAATGGCCAAGCCTGTCAAGGCGGCGCGTCCGAGGTCGGGAATTCGGACGCACAATGGGGAAAGCCGGTCCAAGTCCGGCACTGTTCCACAATGGTGGAGCGCACCCGCGCCAAGTCCGAATTCTCTCCGCCCGGTGCAGCTCGAGCAGACAGCCGCAAGCATCGACCCTGACAAGGTGCTCAGCCAAGGAACGAAAAGCGTACAGCAACGGTTGCGTCAAACCGATTTGAACTTCGGGTCTGCAACTGCAGTGTGCATTGAGACGCGATAGTGACGACTTGGTTTGGACTTCGTCATCTCCAGTTCCAACTTGGGGATGGCATAGCTGATGCATCTCAATTGATCTTTCACGTTCATGCGGCCACCTCTTCGATGCACCAAAAGGGTTGTAATGCCAAGTTGCAGCAGTTGGGACCCATGTGCTCTGCGCAAACGGTCATCGGCATGAACCAAGATATATTCATTGTCACGACACCACTGGATGATCTCGGAATCCTTCACTCCCTTTCCGAACTGTCCCTGTACGGATTCAGCGACATGGCCGACGATCGCCAATGCCCTGGCAACTTTCGGTGAGAGCGACTCGTCGATGAGATACTTCATATCACGCGCGACTTAGTTTCCGTTCCCATGCCATAGCCGCCCGGACTTCATCAATGGTCAATTCAAAGTCCCTTGCAACCGCATCTTCCGGCTCGCCCGCGAAGACCATGCCGGCAACACTCCGTGTCGGCATCCTTGTGCCTTTGACACAAGGTGCGCCAAATTGTACCAATGGATTCAGTGTAACAAGTTCGCTAGGTTCCCAAAGCGACACAAGGTCCGAATGTTCGTCAAACGCAAGATCATGGACAGGAATTAAATATCCGCGAAGGAACTCAAGTGCCATCTGGCCGTGCCGGCTGCCCGACACAAGAACTTTCTGCCATTCCACAAACAGTTGGCCCTGACCTGTCAAAATATTTTGGGTGGCAAAGGGATATTCCACCCCGAACTGCTCCTGGAGCCAGCGCTCGGTTGCCTTTATTTCCTTGACCGATACCTTGGCCTGTCGAAGTGCGGCGATCACGCGCACCGAAATCAACTCGTAGAAGTTGATCAGCAGCTCGTTGCCCGGGGTTTCCGCCTGTTCCGATGCAATCAGCCCACTGCGAATCCACCGAATGAGCTTGGAAGCCCCCAAAGCTGCAGGGAGCTTGGAGGTACCGGCGGCATTCAAGTAGCGAGCGGCTTCCGGGATGTCGTATATCCCCACGAAGGAGAGGTGGTTCGAAGTGCCTGAAGTTGCAGTCAACATGCCGGCCGTCCCCTGTTGCCTGCTGCGCTTGTGAACTTTGACGATTGCTCAGCGTTTCGGAGATCGTAGCACATTGTCTCGTTGATTGACTGGAGACTTGGCGATTTCGGCACCGGCAATGCACGGTACCGGATGCCTGACGGTCAGGTCGTCTGTGTGGATGTTCTGGCGCGGGTGTTTGCCCTGTCCAGGGTTCAAATCGATGACCGGCACTTGGATTCTCAGGATGCCATCGGGGCGAAGTCCAGCCTCTGATTGGAGTTGGCTGGTGGTAGCCTGAAAGGCCTGTGAAGGTGCCGTCCAAGTCCCTGCGTTGGTTTCGCGACATGACGGACCGGGGTCCCGGTACCGGACGGTATCCGCAGAATCTCCATGGCGACTGGCTTCCGGCCGAACTCCCTGTACGTGTCTTGGGTGCCCCGAAGGTGGGCATACTGATGTTTTGCGGAGAGCTGTTGGCCGGAGCCATACCTCGGCATCACCATCTTCCGGATAACCACGTCCGAAGCAGTTGCGACTGAGTCGCGGCTTGGCTCGGGATGAGTTTCCGGAATCCGCCCCCTATGCGTCAGCCCACAGAGTTGTCCGCGGCCATCGTTGGTTCCGGTCCCAACGGACTGTCGGCAGCCATTGCCCTGCGTGCGGCAGGCGTTGACGTTACCCTGTTTGAAGCGCGGGAAACGCTGGGTGGCGGAGTTCGTTCCGAGACAGGGCCTCTGCCCGGATTCCGTCGCGACGTCTGCAGCAGCGTCTATCCGTTGGGCATGGCCTCACCGGTGTTCAGGGCCTTGGATCTGGGACGGTTCGGATTGAAGTGGGCCGTTCCGCCGATTCCCTTCGCCCATCCTCTGGATGACGGGTCGGCGGTGATTCCCGTCACCGGTCAGGATGCTCCGGATGGCTTGGGCAAGGACTCGGCCGCCTGGCAGGCTGCGGTCGGGTCAGTGTCCGGCCATTGGGATCGCATCGCCGACAACCTGCTGGGCCCCCTGCGCGTGCCGCAACCGGATCCCACGGTGTTGAGGTTTGGACTGCGCGCGGTGCGGTCCAGCCGCGGGTTGTGCCGAAGCCTGTTTCGTACCGAACGGACGCGTGCCCTATTCTCGGGTGTGGCGGCCCACACCGCGGTCCCACTGCACCGGCCGGCTACGGCTGCGGCCGGTCTGGTCCTGGCCGGTCTGGCGGATGTGACCGGGTGGCCGTTTGCCCGCGGTGGTGCAGATGCGATCACCAACGCATTGGTATCCCTGGCTTCCGGCATGGGAACAAAAATCCGCACGAATTCGCCGGTGGAGCACGAAGCGCAGTTGGAACCGTACGACATACGCATGCTGGATACCGGTCCCCGACCGGTTGCGAAGCTGGCCGGTGAGGGACTGCCTGCGGCACTGGCGAGGAAGCTTGCGGTGTTTCGATACGGCCCCGGGGTGTGCAAGGTGGACTACGCGTTGAGCGAACCTGTGCCCTGGTGCGCCAATCCTGCCAGGCAGGCCGGTACGCTGCACCTTGGCGGCACGGGCCGGGAAATCTCCGCTGCTATCGATCGGGTCTGGTCGGGTAAGCCCGCGACAGCGCCATATGTGCTGGTGGCTCAACCCTCCGTGGCAGATGCCTCACGGGCACCGGCCGGCAACCATTCCCTTTGGGCCTACTGCCATGTACCCCCGGGTTGGCACGGGGACGCGAGTCCGGCCATCGAAAGTCAGATTGAGAGGTTTGCTCCTGGATTCCGGGACACAATCCTGGCGCGCCGAGTCATGCTGGCCAGTGAATGGGAGGCCTACAATCCCAACTGGATCGGTGGGGACATCAACGGCGGTGTGCAGGATCTGGGCCAGCTGTGGCGTCGGCCGGCCGGTTGGGTGGATCCCTACTGTCTTCGGGCTCCTGATCTGTACCTGTGCTCGTCCTCCACCCCTCCCGGCGGCGGTGTCCACGGCCTCTGTGGTTGGCATGCCGCCAGGTCCGCACTTCGCCGCAACTGCGGCTTGGACTTCACACTCGGGGATTTGCGGGTGGCTTGCGCGGGCACCAGTCCTTGATGAGGTTGTTACCCAGGCAGGCACGGGAATTGGACGTGCCTTTGACAGCTGGTTCCTGCCAGTTGGATTCTGGTCGGATCCGCCAAGTCTCAAGCATGGCAAGTTACTTGCTGACAAAGATAGCTGCGCACCGCACACGCCAGATACCCCATCTGCGTTCGCCGGAGTTGAATTAGGGAGATCACTGAACAGATAATGGAGTATGGTCACAACGGGCAAGGCCGATGCCTGCCACCCCCCAAAAGGCATCAGAATGCCCGGACGGATCACCTCCCCTTCCGTAGTCAGGTCTCCGCATTCGGTCGCCGGATCAGTTCCCGGTCCGTTGCGGTTGGGCGCTGCGGCTCACTCCGCTTGAACTCAGCTTCATCGCCATGGTCACAGCACACCTGCGCTTCTGGGAGGGAGTGAACCCGAACGCCTTGAGGCTCATGATCACCACCATGATCCTCTCGATCCTCATGATGGGCATTGCCGCGGTGACGCGCACCCTGTTCATCCTGCGTCTGGATCTGGGCACGGAGTTCTTTGGCGTCTACAACGCATTCGCGGCCTTCGGATACACGGGCATGGCCATTCCCGCCGGCTTGCTGGGGCGCCGCTTTGGCCTGAAACCCACGATGGTGTTTGGCGTGGTCACCTTCCTCGTGGGCTATCTGCTCGGACCGCTGGTGGAATACACCCCGCACACACTGTGGGTGCCCTGGTCGCTGGCCGCCCAGTTCATTTCGGCGGCGGGGTACTCGATCCTGTCCGTCAATACCTCGCCGGCCATCATGGCCACCACGCGGCCGGACAACCGTTCCAAGACCTACAGCCTGTTGAGCACCACCCGCAACCTGGGTGTATTTGTGGGTCTGGTGGCCGGCGGTATGCTGCCCACCCGCATTGCAGCTCTGATGAATTGGTCTCTGGACGCCACCGATCCGTACCGGGTGGCCCTGCTGGGGTCCGGGTTGCTGGCCGTATCCGCGCTGTTCGTTCTACTGCGCTACCAGGAAGGGGATGCTTCCATCACCGCCAAGGAACCGGTGGCCCGGGAAGGCCTGTTCCCGGCGCTGTCCCTGGGCTTGGTGCTGGTCTACATCGTGCTGAGCCAGAGCGCGATCGCGGTTTGTCATTCCTTCTGCAACGCCTACATGGACACTGAACTGCACCTGAGCGCCGACTTTATCGGTTGGCTGAGCGCGCTCGGCCAGGTGTTTGCGGTGTTCATTCCCTTCGCCGTGCCCAGGCTGCGCAACCGAATGGACAACAGTTCGGTTCTGATCATGGCCTCGCTGGTGTCGTCACTGCTGGTGGCACCGGTCATCGTGGGCGAGTCCTGGATCCTGGCGGGAATCAGCCGCATGGGCGTCATGTCGATGTCGGCGATCTGGATGCCGGTCATCCAGATGTACCAGATGGAGATGGTGCAGGCGGAATACCGCCCGATTGCGTTTGCCCTGGTGTCCGTGGCCCTGGGCACCAACTTCGCCCTTGTCAGCCTTTTCGGGGGCTACATCATCGAGGCCTGGGGCTACCCGACCCTCTTCCTCATCGGAGCCGTGGCCGCAGTGTGCGGTTCCGTGTTCCTGCTGGCCATCCGCGCGCGGCCGACCATGCAGCCCCGGTTTGCCAACTGAAGACAGCGGCCCACCGCCGGCCGGAAGGCCCGGCAATCTAGAATTGGATTTCCCACACCTGCCCACAGCGGCCGACCCATTGCAAGGAGAAGTTCGATGAGTGAATTGAAGGACAAGATCTGCATCATTACCGGTGCCGGCACCGGCATCGGCAAGGGCATCGCCCGTCGCTTCGCCAAGGCCGGGGCCACCCTTGTCCTGGCATCGCGCAAGGTTGCCAATCTGGACGAGACCGCCGAGGAGTGCCGGGGCATCGGTGTCGAGGTCATGGTTCACCAGACCGATGTGACCTCGGAGGACAGTGTCCTCTCCCTGTTCGAGGCAACCGAACAGGCCTACGGGCGCGTCGATATCCTGATCAACAACTCCGGCGTCTTCGACAACGGTCCCTTCCACGAACTGTCCCTGGCCACTTGGCAGAAGGTGGTCGACGTCAACCTGACCGGCCCGTTCCTGTGCGCACGGTCCGCCTTCCGCAGCATGCTGAAGACCGGCGGTGGCCGCATTGTCAACGTGGCGAGCATATCGGCCCAGATGTGCCGGCCCAACGCGTCCCCCTACAACTCCACCAAGCATGCCCTGACCGGCCTAACCAAGTCGATTGCCCTGGAGGGCCGGGACCACGACATCGTCTGCAGCGTGCTGCACCCCGGCAACATCCTGACCGAGCGCCGGGCCGTCAGCGACACCCCGACGGACCAGGAACCCATGATGACCGTGGACGAACTGGCGGAGACGGCCCTGGTCATGGTGATGCTGCCGCTCCATGTCAACGTCCTGGAGACCATCGTTTTGCCGACCACCCAGGCCTATCTGGGCCGAGGCTGATTTCCCGCAGACGCACGCGATTCCGGCCCCCGGAACTTCCCGGAGGCGGACCCGGCTTCTACGGGCTCCGGGCCGGAGTCGCGCCAGGAACGCGACACGGCCGCGTGACCGTGACTTTGTCCAGAGGGGAGATGCATGATGCCGTTGTATGTTTCCGCCTATGACACCGAAGCGGTGTACCCCTGGTGGGAGCAGGACTTCGGCGGGTTCGACTACACCCCGAGGCGGACCCAAGAGTTTCTGGCCGGTGTGCGCGCCGTTGCCAATGTGCATCTGGAACAGGATGTTCCGGCCACCTTCTTCCTGGTTGCCAAAATGCTGGAGTTGGCCGGAAGGGAGCTGCGCACCATCCTGGACCACACCCTGTTTGACATCCAGTGCCACAGCTTCACCCACCCGGACTTGATTGCGCTGGACAACCGGGGCGACGCCAAGGCCCTGCGCTACGAGCTGGCCGACTCCAAGAAACTGATTGAGGACACGTTCGGCAAACCGGTAACCGGCCTCACGGCCCCGGGCGGCTACACGCGGGGGTTTGCGGGCCATCCCCGCCTCCTCGGCATCATGCAGGAGGCCGGTTACAAATATGTACGTAGCGTGGGGGCCGGCCCCGCGCGCACCGTGCCGGCTCCGTTCAACGAGCCCTTCTGGTACGCGGAGGACGGCTTTCCGGATTTGCTTGAGACGCCCTCCCACGCCTGGCATGACAACATCTTGACGGGGCAACCCGCCAGCACCCACTGGCCTCCCGTCCTGCCCTGGTCGCTGCCGGCCACCGTGCCGGGCGATGCCCGAGGGGTGTACGACGCGTACGCTCCGGGTATCGACTACTGCCTGCGGACGGACTTCCCCTACTACCTGCCCATCTTCCATCCCTGGTCCATCTACAGGATTGACCGGAACGCCGGGCAGATTGCGCTGCTGTTGGAGCATGCCCGGCGGAACATGGAGATGGCACACTGCGGCCATCTCCTCGGACATGTCCTCAACAACCGGACCCTGGCCCGCGCAAGGCCCCCGATGGCTGCGTAGTCCAGGTTCCGGCCGGGCGGCCGCTCCGGTTTGCCCCATCCGCAGTACTTTCGGCATTCAACCGACACGACGAGAACCAGAATGGCCATGCAACCCAACGTCCGTGCCCGGATCGGTCTGCTGCCCGCCGGTCATCACTATTACTGGGACCAGTATCCGCGGTTGAAGCAGATGGGACTGCGCATGTACGACCGGCTCCGGAACATGCTGGAGCCCATGGCCGACATCGTGGCGCCCGAGTTGGTGGACACCCCGGAAAAGTCGCGCGCGGCCGGACAGTTCTTTGCCCGGGAAAAGGTGGACTTGGTACTGGTTTTTCCCTTCGGCTACACGCCCAGCATGGACATGCTGCCGGCCCTGCAGTCCCTGCGCGTTCCGGTCCGCATTCTCAATGCCCATGAGGACCGTGCCTACGACTACGCCACGGCGGATACGACGGACTACCTGCACCACGAAGCCGTCTGCTGTGTGCCGGAACTGGCCGGGGCCCTGGTTGGCCAAGGCCGCCGTTTCCGGGTTCGCACCGGTCCCTTTGACGACCGGCGGCTGCAGCATGAACTCCGGTCCGACTTCACCGGTGCCGCGGCCGCCCGCGAGTTTCTGGGCATGAACGTGGGGCTGATTGGGCAGGTGTATCCCGGCATGACCGACATGCCCATCGACGAATCAAGGTTGTTGCGGGCTACCGGCCGCATGCTGGTGCGGCCCGAGGTCGAGGAGTTCGAGAACGCCTTCCACGCGGTCACCGACGATCAGTTGGAAGAGATGCTGACCCACTTCGAAACGACCTATGCAGTGGATGCCACCGTGACCCGCACCCACATGCGGTTCTCGGCCCGGGCGGCGGTGGCCTACGATGCCGTCATCCGCCGACACGACATATCCGCCTTCGGCTACTACTGGTGGGGCGAGCGCGAGTTGATGACCCAACTGCGCGCCCAGTCCGGCCTAGCCGTGTCCCGACTGGCGGCCATGGGACGGCCCGGTGTCACCGAAGGCGACGTCAAGACCGCGATGGCCATGAAGATCCTGGACTGCTGGGTGGCGGCGGCATGTTCGTCGAGTTCTTCGCCATGGACTTCAACGAGAACTCCATCCTCATGGGACACGATGGCCCGGCCAACATCAATGTCGCCAGCGGACCGCCCCGGCTGATGCACCTGGACACCCATCACGGCAAGTCGGGTCATGGCCTGGGCATCGATTTCGACATGCAGCAAGGCCCGGTGACCCTGCTCAACCTGTCCCAGCACGATGCCGGCGACACCTTCAAGCTGATTTACGCCGTCGGCGAGATCGTTCCGGGCACCATTCTCGGCATCGGCAACCCCAATGCGCGGGTGCGGATCGAGCGTCCCCTGCACGAGTTCATCGACGCATGGTGCCAGCAGGGGCCGTCCCACCACATTGCGCTGGGCATTGGAGACCACAGCGAGGCCCTGGAAACCTTTGCCGAAGCGGTGGATTTTCCGACCGTGAGGGTTTAGAAACTACCACCGCGGGAATCCTTGGAGCCGCACCTGGACTTGTAGGCCTTGGTGTTACGCACCGACAGCCTGCCGGCATCCAGCCTCGCCGGCCATGCCGGCAGCGTGCCGCGTTTTGATTGTTGCGTTCCTGCAAGGCGGCCTGGCCACCCCATGGGCCGCATGGCAGGGCGGGGAACGGGGCCGGGATTGGACGGATGCCTAAGCGGCGGCATCCAGTTGGTTTAGGTCCTCTTCGTCCAGTTCCAGACTGCCCGCGTCGAGATTTTGGCTCAGGTGCAGGCGGTTGGTCGACATGGGTATGGCGGCGACCCAAGGCTTCCGAATCAGCCAGTGCAGCGCCACTTGAGCCGGCGAGGCGTCGTGCTTCCGGGCGACGGCTTGCACGGCGGGGAGGCCCAGCACACCGTCCTTCAGCGGAGAGTATGCCGTTACGGCGATATGGTGCCGCTGGCAGTAGCTTAGGAGACCGCTCCGCTCAGGGTCGCGGGTGTGAAGATTGAAACGCACCTGGTTGGTGGTAATCGGTGTGGCACAAAGCGTCCGGGCCTGCTGCAGCAACGGCAGGTCGAAGTTGCTGACACCCACGCGCCGCACCTTGCCATCGGCCACAGCCAGATTCAACGCTTCGAAGGTTTCCGCCAGCGGCACGACATCATTGGGCCAATGGATGAGGTACAGGTCCACAAAATCCACTTGCAGTCGGTGAAGACTGGCGTCCAGGGATTGCAACAGGTTCCGATGGCGCAGATTGGTGTGCCAAACCTTGGTCGTAAGGAAGATCTCGTCTCGGGGACGGCCGGAGAGAACCTGCCCTACCAGTTGTTCCGCATGTCCTGCCCCGTACATTTCAGCCGTGTCAATGTGTCGGTACCCCATGTCCAAGGCATCTCGAATGAGGCTGGTCATCTCCGTATCGCGGGATGAATCCGCACTATGGCGGCCACCCATTTGCCAAGTGCCCAGTCCGATGGCGGGGAAAGCGCCGCCATCCTCCAGCATGATGTCTTCCATAGCTGCCCTCCCTGGGCATTTGGTGCCCGGCTCAGCCAATCGCTCCGGCCGCGCGTTTGGCGGAGCGGTGGATCTGCCCTATTTTCCCATTTGCAGGAAGTCCGTAAATGGCGGCACTCAGTAGAACCGGGCTTTGATAGAAGCGATCTGTTGGAATCGCACGGGAGAGTAACGCCCCGTGTCCGACCGTCCCGCGGCACAGGGGAAGCTGCACGGCGAGAGGCGATCCCGCAGGGGGCCTTGAGGAACCGTGAACCAGAGTAGAGCCCAGTTCTACTTAGTGCCTAAATGGCAAGACCGCAGGTGATCCGCCGCAAGTCTCGGGAAGTATCCCGGCTCACCGCGCGGTACGCCGGCAACCTCGGGCATGCTCAAGACCACCTCACAGCCTGGATTTTTGTGCAGACGCGAATCAGGCTGAGGGGCGAAACCACCAGGGATTGTGTCTTGGGGCGAACCGCCGGACACCCGGCCCAATCCTAGAACTCCCAGTTGCGGCCGCTCCGGGCCGAGCCGTAGATGCCTTCCAGCATCTCGTTGAGGTTTAGGCCGTCCTCCACCGTGATGGTCGTGGGGGAATCCGTCTCAATGGCGGCGACCCACTGATCCATCGGCATGGGCTGGGCATTCGGCAGCCGATCGGGCGTGATGGTTCCGGTAATGCCGTCGGCCGCAAGCTTGCGGCTTTGGATTTGCACGGTACCGGGCCTGTGATCCCAGCCCAGGTAGCCTTCCGTACCGTAGATCTCGATGTGGTTCGGGCCGGCGCGATGCAGCCAGGAGACGTCGAGGATGCCCATGGCACCACTCTTGAACTCCGCGACCGCGATTGCCTGGTCGTCGATGTCGTAGGCACCGCTATAGTTCTGAATCTTGGCCACCATCGAGGCCGGAGGCCCCAGGAGCCAGCGCATGATGTCCACGGTGTGGCAGCCCAGGTCGAAGAGGGAGCCGCCGCCGGCCAACTCCTCGTCGCCAAACCAGAGGCTGCCGCCCTTGAACCACTTGTCCAGCGCCGCGCTGTGGGCGACGCGGGCGCGCATCAGGGTGATGTCGCCCAGCCAACCCTTGTCGATCGCCTCGCGGGCGAAGAGGGTTTCCGGCCGGATGCGGGACGGCAGGGAGATCATGAACTTGATGTCGGAGGCCTGCACCGCTGCCGTGATTTCCCGTGCCTCGGACAGGTTGACGGCCAAAGCCTTCTCCGTGAAGACATGCTTGCCGTGGTTGACGGCGGCCAGGATTACGTCCCGGTGAATGTTGGTCGTGGCATTGACAACCACTGCGTCCACATCGTCGCGGTTCAGCGTTGCCTCCAGATCGTTCTCGAACGGCACGTCGAACTGGATGGCCGCGGTTTGGCCGCGCTCCGGGTCGTCGTCCCAGACACAGATCATCTCCAGGTCGGGATGGCCCACGACATGACGGGCGTAGCCCATCGCGTGCACATGGGCAAAGCTAAGCATTGCAATCCGCTGCATGGCAGAGAAGCCTCCGGGGTCCTTGGGGAAGTTTCGGGAAGGCCGGGACCGCACAGGAGTGGGGCCTCACGGCTACCCGTCTGTCATTCTAGCGGCTGTCGGTACCTGGCGCCTGTTCCGATAACGGCGTGGCGCGACCAAGTGCCGCAAGGTTCGGTTGCTGCAGGGATCCGATTCGTCCACAGATTCGCCCGGATACCTGCCAGCGTGCAACCGGGGAGTGGTGACCGGAAGTGTGCCCAGGCCCGAGGACACTGGCCGGGCGACGAGAAACTCGGGGGCCGCCGGAATGCTCAGCCGACGCGGTGCATCCTGTTGTTGGGCCTGTAGTGGCGGAGGCGGGCCTGGGACAGTCGGGAGTTCGGCTCAGCCGTCGTGTCGCCCGTTGTCGGATGCGGAAGAGGCTGTCGCCGGAAACAGTGAGGTCCAAGGCTGCATCCTGTCTCTGACTGCCAGTACGGCATCAAGGTCCGGAAGCCAGTCCGCCTCTCGCCAGGCCCTCTCCAAGCTTGCCAACTGGTCCTGTTCCAGCACTGTTCCGAGAATCTTGAGGGCGTCCTTCTGTCTGCCCTCCCGGAAAGTTTCTTCCCGCACTTCTTCCCGCAGGTCCTGACGCACTTCTTCCCGCAGGTCCTGACGCATTTCTTCCCGCAGGTCCTGACGCACTTCTTCCCGCAGGTCCTGACGCAGACGGCTGAATGCGTCGGAATACACGCTTGTCGCCATAAGATAGTCCTCCGCTGTTTGCACACTGCCCCACTCGACTTCGGCCAATTCCAGCGTACCGTCCGGCTGTTCGATGTGTCGCGGCCAAAACTCGCTGAACTCAGCCAGGAAACGGGCCAGCACGTCGCGGCTTTCCGGATTCTCAAGCAACTGCAACTGCCGCGCCAACAGGTGCCCGTACAGGGTGTGATGCTGCAGCTCGCGCTCGCCCTCCATCATGATACGCAGCTCGGCTGTCTCCGGCAGGTCCTGCGGGTCACAATGACGTACATCGTAGTACAGGATGGGAAAGGTCGGCATGGCCATGTAGCGGCGGGCGGCATCGGTCCAGAGTTCGTTGCCGTCCGTCAACGACCAGGGATGCTCACCGGTGTAGGTTACTGCCATGACGAACACCGGGATGCCCGACGCGCGCGTCAACGTGCGCGCTTCGCAGAGCGAGACGATGTGGACGAACAGATACAAGGCCAAGCGCAGGGCGAAATACCACTGGCGCTGCCGCTGGAACTCAAAGGCCAGCATGACCAGGTCCGACTTCTCGGCACGAAAGCTCCAGAGAGCGTCCGGGATGTGTTCCTGATTGGCCATCTTGCCCGGGCCGCCGTCCTTGATCAGGCCGACCGGCAGTCTGGTCATGGAGTCGGGGTCGACCCGGCCCAGATCCAGCCGCAAGGCCGCTTCGCGGGCCCAGGCGTAGGGAATGGCCGGGCTTTGATGGAGTCGTCGGTATTGACGGTCGGATGCGGGCATGTACTCAGGTTTGAGATTGGCAATCGGTAGATATATACGCTATGAAGTGAATTATTGGTTTAATTATATCAAATCAATACGAGTACAAACTAAATTTCCGACTCGCATGGTCTCGACAATCCCGTGGCAACAGTCGGTTGTTGAACGGAGTGTTGAAGGGGATCCCGCTCCGGCACTGTTGGTTTGCCCTGTGCGGCCCCGTGCGTCCGTAGCCCGCAGTCCCGTCTTGCGATTACCTGAGGCCAAATCCATCGGGACAAGGTTGCGGTTCCGGAGCAGGGACGGGATGGTCGGCTTTCCGGATACAATGAGCCTTCCGCCGTAAACCAACCCGGCTCCAGCGACCTGCGGCCGGTCTAGAGGCTTCTCCATGCAGATCACCGACATCACCTTCCAGCACTTCACCTACACGTCCAATACCGTGCGGGATTCGGAGGGCCACGGCCATCCCGGACCGCCCCATGAGGCGCGTCAAACCCTCATGACCATCAAGACCGACACGGATGTGGAAGGCATCTACGTGGGTGGAGTGTCGCAGGCGGTCGTGGAAGCCCATATCAAGCCCCATATCGTCGGGCAAAATCCGCTCTACCGGGAGAAGATCTGGCAGAGCCTGAAGGAACGCCAGCGCCTGCACCTGGGCGTGCTCTCCGATCGCGTCTTGGCCGCCATCGACCTCGCTCTCTGGGACTTCGCCGGCAAGTACACCAACCTGCCGGTGCACCATCTGCTGGGTGCCACCCGCGAACGCCTGCCCGCCTATGCCAGCACCATGTGCGGCGACGATCTCGAAGGGGGCCTGGACACGCCGGCCGCCTACGCCAAGTTTGCCGAGTGGTGCATCGAGCGTGGGTACCCGTCCTTCAAACTGCATACATGGCAGCCGCCCTACGAGGGCGCGCCCAGTGTCAAGCGGGATCTGGAAGCCTGCGCCGCGGTGCGGGAGGTGTACGGACCCGAGGCCGATCTGATGCTGGACCCCTTCCACTACTACACGCGCCTGGAGGCCCTGGCCCTGGCCCGCGGCCTGGAGGAGCTGGACTACTACTGGATGGAGGAACCGATGGACGAGAACAGCATGTCCTCCTACGTCTGGCTGTGCGAGCAGACCTCCCTTCCGATCTGCGGACCGGAAACGGCCGAGGGCAAGCTGCAGGTACGGGCCGAGTGGATCAAGGCCGGAGCCTGCGACCTGGTGCGTGGGGGCATCGGCGACGTAGGAGGCATCACCCCCCTGATGAAGATCGCCCACCTGAGCGAGGCCTACGGCATGCGCATGGAGGTGCACGGCGGCGGCGTGGGCAACCTACACGTGCTGTGTGCCATGGGCATTCCGGGCCAGTACTACGAGCGGGGCCTGCTGCATCCCTTCATCGATTTCGACGCGGTGCCGCCGTGGTTGAACGCTCCAGTGGATCCGATGGACGACAAGGGGTTCGTGGAGGTTTCCGCCCAGCCGGGCCTGGGCCTGGAGTTGAACCGGGCCTACATTGAGAAGCACACAATTTAAGGGCCGGGAGGCCGGGGTACGAACATGAGGATCGCAATTCAGGATCGGATTTTGCCGGGGGACACCCTGGCCGAACGGCTGGCTGTGGCCGCAGAACTCGGGGTGGAAGGCGTGGAGCTTTCCGGCCGGGAACCGCTGATGGACATGATTCCGCAGATTGAGCGGGATTTTGCTGACACTGGGCTCGTGGTGTCGTCGGTTTGCACCCAACCTCACCACGACTGGCTGCATCCGGATCCCGCATGCAGGGAAGTCGCACTGGAGGAGACCAGGCGCAACCTGGAGTTCTGTGGCCATTTCGGTGCCGCGGGGCACATCGTGCCCCCGATCTTCGGTCCAGCCCTGTTACCCGACCTTTCCCCCTGGAAGACTGCCGAGGAACTGGAACGGGAGCTGCTGGCCATCCAGGTGGCCGAATTGGCAGAGTTCGCTCACCGACACGGCACCAATCTGCTGCTGGAACCCCTTAACCGGTACGAACAACACCTGCTGCAGACGCAGCAGGACGGGGTGGACGTCATCCAAATGGCCGGGGATCCGGAAGGTGTCCTCCTGCTGACCGACTTCTTCCACATGCACATCGAGGAAACGGACACTCCGGCCACCATACGCGCCGCGGGCCGTTATATTGGTCACATCCACGTGGCCGACAACACCCGGTTGGAACCCGGCACGGGCGACATCGACTGGCAGGCGGGTCTTCAGGCCCTGCGCGACATCGGTTATGAGGGCTGGCTGGCCTACGAGTGCGGATTGTCGGGAGGTGTTTCGGCGGCTGCACTGCAAACCTCGGTTGCGTTCCTGCGGGACGTTCTGGCCGGCCTTGACGATTGACCTGCGGCGTCCCGGGATGTGAACAGGGTCGGGATATGCAATCGTGAGTGACGGTTCCGGCCTGTTGACAACAGGTCCCTTGCTGGTGGCCAGTGGCAATCCGGGCAAGGTCAAGGTGCTTAGGGGCTACCTGGACGGCTTGCCGCGCGAGTTGCGGTTCCTGACCGACTTTCCCGATATCCCCGAAGTGGCTGAGACGGGCAATACGTTCGAGGAGAATGCCGTACTCAAGGCCCGGGGCTACGCCCGGGCCAGCGGCCTGCAGACGCTGGCGGACGACAGTGGCCTGGAGGTGGAGGCCCTGGGCCAGGCGCCGGGGGTTTACAGTGCCCGTTACGGCGGACCGGGACTGTCCGATCGGGATCGCTGCGAACTGCTTCTGCGCAATTTGGCGGACACGGGCGATGCCGCCCGGTGTGCCCGGTTTGTGTGCGTGGTGGCCGTGGCCCTGCCCACCGGGGAGACGGAGCTGTTTCGCGGCGAGCGGACCGGGCGCATCGCCGAACACATGAAAGGCGAATACGGCTTTGGCTACGACCCGGTCTTCATCCCCGAGGGCCACGCCCGGACCTATGCGGAGATGGAGCCGGAGTTCAAGTCGGGGATCAGCCATCGACTGGCCGCCATGGCTGCGGCGCGTGCGTTCCTGCTGGGGGAGTAGCGGCACGCGGCGGTAGCCTTGTTGCTCGGGAAGGCAACCGAGCCGCTATCGATTCGAAGAAAGTACAGACTTCTGTGGCGCGAAGCCCATTCCGGGATGGTCCCGGTTGCATGGCCGCAGGGAAACGAGTTGCGGCCCGGTGGCAAACACCTGACGCTGAGCACCCTGAAACATACCGGCAACCGATTGATTCGGAGTTTTCGAAATCGGGCTCCCGCGGGGCAGGATAGACGGTGCATCGTCGATCTTGAACCGATCCCGGCCGAGTGCGGGCTTACAAAGGTCGCCCAGAGAGTTTGGTTGCCGGTGCCACTACAGACAGGGTTTGCAGCCACTGACTGTCCAGACCGGCACCGGTACGCTGTTCGCGGCCCCGTCGCTTGCCGTGATTCCCGGTTCCATTCGACGATCGCCGTTGTTTTCCATCATCAGGAGTATTCCAAGATGAAGGCGTACCGTTTGGCCTGGGTTTTTGTTTTGTTCTGCCTGCTGATGTTCGTTGCCGGCTGCACTGCCGTGCCAACGCCCATCACGTCGGCGGAAGATGTGAATGTCTTAACTGATCAGGAGACGGAGACCGGATGGGCCGGGGTAGACCCGTCGGGTCAATCCCTCACGTTCTGGCATCAGCACCGCGGCGCTCGCGCGGAGGCCCTTGATGCGCTGGTTGCGGAGTTCAACGCCACCAACGAGTACGGCATCACGATGGAGGCGACGCACCAGGGCGACTACAGCCAGATCTTCAGCAAGATGCTGACGCTGCTGGGAACGCCCGACGTGCCCAGCTTGGTCATCGCGTACCAGTACCAGGCCGCCAGCTACCAGCTGGCCGACGGGCTGGTGGACCTCAACAGCCTGGTCAACGATCCGGTGTGGGGCCTGAGCGAGGAGGAGCAGGCCGACTTCTTTCCCGGGTTCTACGCGTCCGATGTCTTCCCGAACTTTGATGGTGCCCGGCTGGGTTTCCCGCCCAACCGCTCGATCGAGGTGATGTACTACAACATCGACTGGCTGGCGGAGCTGGGCTACAGCAGTCCCCCGACGACCCCGGAGGAGTTCCTGGAAATGGCCTGCCGTGCCGTTGACGAGCCCTTCAGCGGCGGGGTGAGCGATGAATCGAGCCTGGGCCTGCAGTGGGGCCACAGTCCTGCGTCCCTGGCCGCCCTGACGTTCAGCTTCGGCGGCGACATCTTCGACTATGAAACGGGGCAGTTCACCTATGACGACCCGGCTGCCATCGCGGCTCTGGAATTCATCCGGAGTGTGTACGACGCAGGCTGTGCCGGCGATGTGGTTGAACGCGGCGGACATTACGCGGCCTTTGGCCGTGGCAAGCTGCTCTTCTTCTTCAGTACCACCTCGGGCATGCCGTTCGCGGCGTCCAACGTGGACGGTGGTGCCGGATTCAATTGGGGCATTGCGGCCCCGCCGCGCCGTGTCGACGATCCCGTGACGAATCTCTACGGGGCCAGTATCAGCATTCCCAGGTCCACCCCGGAACAGGAATTGGCCACCTGGATTTTCGTGAAGTACTTCACTTCGCCCGAGGCGCAGGCCAAGTGGGCGCGGGCCAGCAACTACTTCCCGGTGCGCCAGAGTGTTGCAACCGACCTGGACGAGTACTTCGAAGAGAACCCCAACTTCGAAACGGCCTTCTCCCTTCTGCCCTACGGCAAGGCGGAACCGTCGGTGCCCGGCTTTGAATTTGTGCGCGACATGGCCAGGGAAGCCATGGTTGCCATCGTGGACGGTGCCGATGCCACAGCAACCTTGGCGGCACTGAATGCGGAGGCCAACGCATTCCTTGCCGAGCAACTCGAGGAACAGTAGCAGTAGGGCGGACAGAGCGATCCGCTTGTGTGGCCGGAGTCCAATGCATCCACGCGGTGCTTGGGGCTCCGGCCTCATCCTTTGGGGCGACCAGGGTGATCAACAGTATCCCGATTGTCTGGGGCTCTCACTCTGGGATGCAGGGCACTTGAGCAGAAACCAGTATTCCAACACTGGCTCGGCACGTTTGACCGGGCTTCCAGGAATCAGCCGGTATGGTGGAGAAACTCCTACCGTTCCTTGTGGGAATACCCAATACTCATCGTTTGGCAAATTGCCTTCCGGATGTACGATAGGCTCACGGGGCGCACTTAACTATCCGGTGTTCTTCGCAGCACTGGATCCCCGGCCCTCCGCGCCCGCGGAGGGTTTTTTGTTGCCATGCAATGGTTCGGGTCAACCGTCTGCCGTGAACCGTGATCAGGTCAGACAACTGGCTATCCTGAAGGTGTGACCGTTCCAGTCGTATCCGGCGATACACCGAAATACGGCGTGGCCTCTCTTTGGTCGGCGACCTCTTTCCCTCTGGACACGCATGGTGGGGTTCAGGAAGGCCGCGGCAGGCCCACCGACGAGGTATTTCGCGTGCAACTGACTGGTACCGTGCAGATACTGGCGGAACGGGCAGGTAGGGTTGACGGGTGGGGTTGACGCCCTGTACCGCTCCATTGTGGTCCAACGGAGAGAACCCGGTGCCCTCGGGTCGGCAACCGAGGTCGGTTTAACAGGTGGGGGTGTGCCTGAACCGCTCTAACCCAAGCGTCAGCCTGATGGCGTGACCGGGTTCCAATGCCACGGTCACGTTGCGCCCAGGCCACTCTCCTGCAACGTTGGTGTCCGACCAGGGCCGGCTTTCCGTGCCATGGACCTTTGCGCCGGTGAAGACATGTTCGCCGTAAGCCCCCGCCTGGACCCGCAGGCTTCGGGGGCGGTGCTCCCCCGTGTTGACCGCCATCAGCGAGACGGAGTTCGCGTCGCGGCCCGTAACCAGTACCGCTACGTCCGGCGGCAATCCCGGCAGCCCCGATTCCCCGTCGAAGTGGCGGACGGGAGCATGGAGCAGGCCCCCGTTGTATAGGGGTTGCGGCGCACCGAGGGTCAGCTGCACCAGCGCTTCGGTCGTAACCGGATTGTGCTGCTGCCAGTGGTGGATGTTGACCTGTGTCAGATCGGCATCGTCCTCTTCGATCATCCGCAGTCGGATGCGAACCTGTTCCAGGGCCGTGTCCAGGATCCGGTCGGGGTAGTCCGGGTTGAGGCCGTCCAGGAAGGTTAGCCACGGCTTTTCGTGGCCCGAGTCCTCCTTGAGGCGGTAGGAGGCAACGCCGTACCAGTCGCTGCCCTCCGCCTGCTGCAACCTGCGAATGCGCGCCAGATCCTCCGCCGAGCCGGAGATGTTCCAGAGGGCAAAGGGATGCATTGGCCCCATGGGCTGCCAATCGAACCAGCCGCCGTCGCCATGGCGGTAGGGAACGAGGAATTCTTCCTCCTTGCGGCCCGGTGAATCGAGCTGGTCCACCCAGTGGCCGCGCAGGCTCATGTGTTCGCGGCCCGGATCCCGGTATTCCCCCAGGTCCATGATGGAGTCGTAGAGGCCGCGGGCTAGGTTCAGCCAACCGGTGTCGCCCGTCAACAGGGCGGCCGCCTGTCCGGCCACGGCCGCCGCCTGGCCGATGTTGTAGTAGCCGTGCGGCCAAGTCCAGCCGTAGAGGCCGCCGTACCAGCGGCCGTCCAGGTATTCGCCGACCTCGCCGGACAGGCCCACGTTGTCCGGGATCAGGCCGCCGTTGGCATCCGCCCTTTCCTGCCAGGCGGACAGGTATTCGGTGATCCAGGCGCGATACCGGTCTTCGCCGGAGAGCAGGAATGCATTGGCAATGAGGGAGGCCACCCCAAGGTTGCCGGCCACGTCGCCGCGGCCCATCCGTTCCTGCATGGCCCGGCCCATGCGCAGGGCCTTCTCCGGATCGCGCAGGTCCTCGTAGGTGTCGATGCCTGGCAGATCGGCAAAGGGCAGGCCATAAGTCGCCATGCCCGGCGAATAGCCGTAGGCCGGGGGTTCCACATCGGTGTACCCGTAGCGCGGCCCGCGGCTGCCGTTGTGGGCGGCCCTAATCAGGCACCGCGCGGGATCGTAGTTGGGGGCTTCCGGATCCTCGTTCAGGTAGAAGCCGGCGAAGCGCCGGGCGCGTTCCCGGCTGCGTTCCAGGGAAGGGTCCGCCAGGCACAGAAAGTAGAAGTAGATGTAGCTTTCGCTCTGGTGGAACTGGTCGTAGCCCTGCTCGTACTCCTTGTGGACCACGCCCAAGTCCGTGAGCTGCTGTGTGATGCCGTCCCACAGCTGCTGGCTGTGTTCCAGAAGCTGCGGGTTGCCGGTCAGCAGATAGAGCAGCGGCCAGTTCTGGGCCGCTTCGTAGAAGTCGTCGGCACCGTCGCGCGTGTTGGGGTAGGTATCGCGCCAAATCAGCCGATCATTTTTGACATAACGCTCCAGGAACGGTTCCACCGACACCTGCAACAGGTCGATCAACTGCCGTTGGCGGCGCGCCCAGCCGGGAATCCCCGGCAGGGGCCTTCCCTGCAATGTGCCTGCGGCGGACATCAAGCGGGGCCCGCGCCCAGTCCCAGGCGGTTGCGTGCTTCGTTCACCACGTCCTCCGACAGCGGTCCGGCCAACGTGGCTTTCACGTTCTCGTCCAGATGGTCGGGGTTGGTGGTGCCCACGATGGTGGTGTGGAGGCTGGGATGGGCCAGGGTCAGCCGCAGCAAGAGCGCGGTTCGGCTTTCCCCGGGTGCCGTCAGATCGTCCAGCAGACCGTTCTGCACCGATTCCCACGCCTGGTCGGTGCTGGTGCCGTGGCCGGGCTCCCCCAGTGCCACGCCACCTCGGATGATGGTGCCTGCGTCCGCCCGAGCCACCTGGGAGACGGCCTCCTCGTGTTCTGTTTCGAGCAGGGAGTAGGGGATCTGGAACACATCGAACACGCCCCATTCCAGGAAGGTGGGCAGGTGGGGCAGGGTCGAGGAGACGCCAATCCAGCGGACATAACCTTGACTGCGCATGTCCTCAAGGCACCGCGCCAAGTCGCCCGCTTCGCATTCAGCCACGCTGGGGTTGTGGAGCTGCATGATGTCCACGCTGTCCATGCGCAGACGGGCCAGACTTTCGTGCAGGCAGCGCTCCACGTTCTCCCTGGTCCAGATATGGCCCTCTCTGGGATGGTTGCCGCACTTGGTGGCCAGGACATACTCGTCGCGGCGGGATCGGATATAGCGTCCGATCATCTCCTCGCTGTTGCCGTAGGAGTTGGCGGTGTCGATGAAATTGATGCCGGCATCCAGCACGCGGTGGAGCATGTTGCCGATCTCGTCGTCGGTGAGCGCGCGCCGGTGGGCGGCACCGTACCCCAAACGGGTGACTTCGAGACCGGTGCGTCCAAGTACGGCGGTGGGCAGGGAAGCTAAGGGCATGGCGTTACGGTTCTCCAGTGGTGATGCGAGAGCGAGAGGTGTTCGGCAAACCTGTTGAACGAACGGTGTTCAACTCATGCGCATGTGGACTTTACTCTATCAGCCGGACGGTTTGCGTTTCCGGCCCGCGTGCAGCGTGCCCTCAGCCGGCTTGAAGGAAGTTAGCCGGAGCACCATCAGGCAACGGTTCCCGGGTATGGCAGGATTCCTGTCCGATCAGGCAGCGGTTATGACAACTTGGGGTTGTCCTGTCGCTGGCTGTTCACTGACCACATAACTGCGTTCTTCAACCTGCTGTACCACCCGTTTCTAGGCGGAACCAACCGGTGCGAAATCCGTCACGAGCCGATTTGATGACCAGCGAGCGTTTCCTGTACCTGCTTTCGAACTTGCAGGTTTGGTCACGGGCGGGGGAACGAGCCCCGCACAAGCCGCTGCTGCTTCTGCTGGCGATGGGAAACCTTAGTCGAGGAAAACCGCGCCTGTTGCCCTATCGGGACATTGCAGTGCGGCTACATAATCTGTTGGTCAGGTTCGGTCCCCCAAGGCGTGGACATCAACCGCAACCGCGGCATCCGATTTACAGATTGCCTCGTGACCACCTATGGGAACTCCACGGGGATGTGCCACCAGAGACTCGCGATGGCACCCCCAGCCACCAGGCTCTCCTGAAGAGCAATGTATCTGTCGGCCTCCGCGAAGAAGTGCACAGCCTTCTGGTGGCACACCCTGAAGCACTATGGATGGGAGCACAGTATCTGTTGGACAGTTACTTCGCCGAGAGCCTCCATGACGACCTTGTCGCCGACGTGGGCATACATCGGGTCATGCAGCCTGAGGCGAAGTCTTCCAGGAAGCGGAACCCGCGGAATCCAAAATTCAGACGGGAGGTTATCAGGGCCTACGAGCATCGCTGTGCCGTCTGCGACTACGACATTCGTCTTGACAACAACCTGATGGGCTTGGAAGCGGCTCATATCCGGTGGCACGCGTACGACGGACCGGACGAGGTCTCCAACGGCTTGGCTCTCTGCACCCTTCATCACAAGGCGTTCGACTTGGGTGGCATCAGCCTGCTAGACGACTTGAGACTGGTCGTATCGGACGACCTGCACGGCCAGAACCGGGCTTTCGACCTGTGGTTTCTGGACCACAAGGGAAAGCCCATCCGCTCCCCGAGACATAACGACCAAAGGCCTGATCCATTGTTCCTGCGTTGGCACAGGGAACAGGTGTACCAAGGCTGAACCGGATTGTCATCCGAGTTTCCCGGATGCAGGGGAATTAAGGCTGGCAGGCACAGGTCCAGGCCTTGAGGCCTGAACCTCCCGGAGCTTTTGCTGCCGGCTCCGGCCTCATGATCGTATTGCCTACAGCGCGGCCAATTCCACCAGGGTGGATGTCAGGGTTTCCGTCCCAGCCACAATATGCTCCGGTGCCGCGAACTCCTCCGGCCGGTGACTGTAGCCTTCGTAACACGGGATGAAAATCATCGCCGCCGGGTAGTGCCGGGCCATGAACACCGTGTCGTGATAGGCACGGCTGACGAGGGACAGATGGGCATAGCCCAAGGCTTCGGCGCTCCGGGCGATCGCTTCCAGGATCCGGGAATCGGATTGACACGCGGGGTCGTGGTTGAGCACCTGCCATTCGTGCTGGACCTTGCGAGACCAGATCAGGGTCTTCAGCCCCGTGTGTATCTCCTCCAGCATCGCGTCGCGCACCCCCATCTCCCGGGCCCGTACATCAAGGGTCAGATCCACCCGACTGGGAATGCTATTGCTGGCTCCCGGATGCACATCCAACATGCCCACGGTTGCCACGGCCAAGCCCCGGGACCGGAAACTGGCTGCCTTTTCGGCCAACAGGACAAGTTCGGCCGCCGCTGCCAGCGCGTCATTGCGTTCCGGCATGGGGACGGTGCCGGCATGGCCTCCCTCCCCCGTGAGAGTCACCCGTACCGTAGTTGAAGCCACAATGTCGGTGACGATGCCTATCTCCCTGTCCGCCGCCTCTAGAAAGGGTCCCTGCTCAATATGGAGTTCCACGAAATAGGCGTACGCATCAGGAGACAGTTCCACCGATTCCAGTTCTCCCATATAGCCGGCATCGGTGCGGGCCTGTTCTAGGGAAACGCCGTTCGCGTCCTGCAATGCACGCATGGCATCCCATGGCATGAGCCCTGCCATGCCGCGGCTTCCCAGACAGCCCACGCCAAAGCGGGTCGGTTCTTCCGCCGTGAACATGATCAGTTCCAGGCTGCGGCGCGGCGTGATCCCCGCTTCCTGAATGGCACGCAGGGCTTCAAGCCCACCCAGCACACCCACGACGCCGTCATAGCGTCCAGCATGGGGGATCGCATCGATATGGGAGCCGGTGGCCACCGCCGGCAGGTCCGGTTCGATGCCTTGCAGGCGGACAAACCAATTGCCCAACGCATCTTCCCGCCAGGGCAGGCCGGCCGCGTCCGCCAGCTTTTTGAGGTAGTGCCGGGCGGCCATGTCAGTGGGCGTGTACAGGATGCGGGTCACCGCCGGCGCAGGCACATCGCTGAACTGACTGATGTGTTCGATCTCCCCGAGCAGGCGCTCGGCGTTGATGGTGAAGTCTCCCCTCACAGTAAATCCTCCAGATGCCAAGCTTCAAGATTGTTCCACTTTGCGCATTGTTGCTCATGGATATACTTTCAGCCTAGCAGGGACATTCGGTCTTCCTTTAACCTCAATAATCAGTACTTTGTCGAGTACACCAAGATGCTCAAGCAAGGCTTCGCAAAAGAGTGCATCCTAGACTCCTTCAACCAGCAACATGGCACGATGATCAGTGTCTGCGAGCTTGAACTCCCTCAGTTGGTCCATCAACGCATCTCCGAACCGAATTCGGCCGCATGGTCAAGAGTTTCATTGCGGTAGGTGGTGGCGACCTGACCTTTCTTATATTGATCAATCCGATGGACACTGAGATCATCGGAAGAATCGGCAGCCAGCGCCATGTGGGCTGCCTTGATGCACTCCTCGCTATGAGTGGTGGCAAACACTTGGACATTGAAGCGTCTGGCCAGGATTGACAGATTTCGCCACATTTCAGGAAGCTTCAAGTGGTGTATTCCGTTCTCTATCTCATCCAGCAAGAGAATACCGTTCCGGGCTGTGAAAACAGCAAGAGCCATGGACAGCAGGCGATTGACCCCGTTGCCCAGAAGCCCTACAGGCACGAACTGTCTGAGGCCGGTATCCGCATAGAGCATCTGCGCCGGTTTGGTAAGGATAACTATCTTTTTGACCCTGCTGTCTATGCGTTGGAGAAAGTCAACGACCAGATGATCTTCACCTAGTTTGACCAGGTCGCTGAACACGTTGCAGTCAACATTCGCGCTCTCCCTGAAGCGGGCGCTCAGGAAGACATTGACAGGTTGCGGCGGCAATTCTGCGGATTGGATGACAATTCCTGGATTTGCACCGTCCTCTCCGGATGATTGCAACGAGTCATTCCATCGGATGAATGACGTGTGGCTTTCCCCTTCTTCATCGGTGTACAGCCACACAAATTCGGAGTTGATTAAGGCTTTGCTTTCGGCTTCCTGGATGCCGGTTCTGGTTGTCCCGTTGGGTTGGGAGAACGGGATCCAGGCTGCTGGCACATGATTGTGCGAGATGGTCAAGCTCTTGGGTTTGTCTCCCCAGTTGCCATAAGCGGTAAGTTCAATGGGCGTTTCAATGTCGTAGTTGAAGTGCAAGTCGTGGAGAAGTTGTTCTTGATCCAAGCGTGAAATGCCCCTGAACCTGTGCAGGCGGAGACTCAATCTCGGGTTGTTTGGCACGGAGTGAAGCCAAAGCGCTTCCAGCAAGGCGCTCTTGCCTGCATTGTTATAGCCGGTAATCAGGTTGATGGTTGTGAACTCGTCGGCGACCAAGTGCTCGAAGCATCGAAAATTGTGGATGGTTATTGAATGATACATGGCTCGGATGCTTTGTCTGGAGATTTTGCTGTGCTGCTGGTGGCACCATCCGCGTTTGGCGGGTCGGATTTTCGTCGCTTGGCATTTGGTTACAGCGGAAGAAACCTTGGATGATTGCCTCTGGTTCGCACGAGCGCATTTGCAATCGCCGCCGGTACCGGACCGATGGCGGCTTCTCCGGCTCCAAGCACCGGGAAGCCGTCCCTCCGTATCAGATGTGTGTGGATGGTTGGCATCTGAACCGTCCGCAGGATGGGATAGGTCTCCCAGTCCACTGACGAAACCCCCTGGCGCGTGAACTTCACCTCTTCCAACAGCGTCTGGCTGGCGGCCTGGACGAACGCACCTTCCAGTTGGGCGCTGAGGCCGTCCGGATTAATCACCTGGCCCGTGTCGGCCACAATATGGGCTTCTTCAAGGGTGATCGCCCCGGTGGCGCTGTCCGCGATCAGGTCCACTCCAACAGCTACCAGTGACTTGTCCCCTTTGTAACGGCAGTAGCCGATGCCCCTCCCTTGGCCGTCTGCGGAACCTTCATTGCCGCCGGCATTCCAGTTCATGGCCTCACCCAGAACCTCCAGTACTCTCCGGCCCCGCGGATCATCCAGATGCTGCAGGCGGAACTCCAACGGATCCACCCCGGCTTCCCGGGCCAGCTCATCCATCACGGATTCGATGGCCCATACGTTGACCAGTGCCCCTAGGGAGCGCATGGACGAGGTTCGCAGGCCACTCTCCGCCAGGAACCGCTTGATGATGGTCGGCTTGGCAATCCGATAGCCCGGCTCCGCGTTGCGGTGTAGACCGACGTTGCGACCCATCATCGGTTGTGGCACGGGCCTGCCCAGGGGTTGTGCGCGCTCCCAGGCTGCCAGCAGCGTGGCTTCGCCGGGGGCCGCCTTTTCCGGACGTCCCGAGTGTGTGTGTCCGAGGCTGGACTGGTGCCAATCCTCCAGTCGCTTCTTGGCATTGAGGGTGGCTCGGATGTCCACCACCATGGGAGTGCCAAGCGGCTCCTGCACGAATTCGTCCTCGCGCATCCACTGCACTCTCACCGGCCGGCCGGGTACTTCCAGGGCCAGTAGGCAGGCATCCAAGGCCACGTCGTCCGCGCCGTTGTGTCCGTAGCAGCCGGGGCCCGGCACATGGGTCACCCGGATCTCCGCCTCCGGCTTGTCGAGCGCCTGTGACAAGGCCTCCCGCAGGCTGAACACCCCTTGGCTGTGGGACCAGACGGTCAGCTTCCCTGTCTCGTCCAGTTGGGCAATGGCACAGGACGGTCCCGGGGCCGCATGCATCTGGTAGGGACGGTGGAATGTGCGGTGGACAACCCCGTCTCCCTCCGGTGGTTCGGGGATGGGATCCGAAGAGGGCTGTCCGTCACGGAGCAGAAAGTCTTGGCTTTCCTGCGCGTTCATCCAGCGGTACAGGTCCTGTTGGTCCGGCAGGCGATCCGGCGTGTGCCAGGAGCAGCGGGCTGCCACTTGTTCCCTGGCGCGCAGGACTTCAATTTCAACCTCTCCCAGGATCGCCAGAAAGGAGCCGTCCCGGATCAGACGCACACCGTCCGGCAGGTCGAGGCTGGTCGTGTCGACTCGCTCCAGGCTTGCTTGTGCAACAGGCCCCCGCACCACCCTGGCGTGCAGCATGTTGGGCAGGGCCATGTCCTGCAGGAACACGGGCTCGCCCCGAACCCTGCTCTCCATGTCCACGCGGGTCACCGGCTGGCCGACCACGCTGTAGGCGACCGGCGGCTTGGGCACGGCCACGCCTGTGGCCGCCATGCCGAGCCGTCCTTCGGGCAGCAGATCCCAGTAGTCCTTCCCGGAACCGCTTGCCGGGTGCTGCACCATGCCGTCGGAGACCTCAAGATCCTCCTGGTCGCATTCGAACTCTTCGGCCGCGATGGCCAGCAACTGGTATCGGAACTCGGCCGCGGCCTGTCGCAGTGCACCCCCGGACATCTCCATGGACATGCTGCCGGCGGTGGACCCTTCGTCAAGGGAAGTCTCCGTGTCCGCGGTGTGGATGCGGATGCGGGTGATGTCCACGTCCAGCTCCTCCGCCACTACTTGGGAAAGGGACGTGGTGATTCCCTGTCCCAGCTCCACCTTGCCGGTGTACACGTCCACGCCGCGGTCCGGGCGCAGGCGGATCCAGTCGTCGAGGTCGGGGTGGTGCGCAAGCGAACCGGGCAACGGCGCACCGCGTTCCTGGGTGGGCGGTGCCAAACCGTCATCCGGAGGGACAACCCTGTAGATGGGTTCCGCCTCGGTTCCGAATGCAACCCGTTGAATGGCCCTCACCACCCGGTTGTGGATCCCGCACCGGCACAGGTTGCGGTTGATCGCCTCCCGGATTTCCTTCTCCGAGGGATTGGGGTTGCGGTGCAAAAGGCCCTTGGCCGCCATCAGGAAACCGGGCACACAGTAGCCGCACTGGGTGGCGGTCTCCGCAATGAAGGCCTCCTGCAACGGATCCAGCCGGTCGTCCGCGGCCAGTCCCTCCACCGTCTGTATCGAACTGCCGGCAATTTCCCCCACCGGCTGGCAGCAGGAGGGCTGATCCTCGCCGTCCACCAGCACCTTGCAGGCACCGCACTGCTCGGCGCCACAGGCATGCTTGGCCCCCAGCAATCCGAGTTCGCTGCGCAGCACCTCCAGCAATGGTGTATCGGAGCGCGACGAGACCCGATGGGGCTCGCCATTGACGATGAGTTCAATGTGATCGGTGGCCATGGGGTGTTGCGTATCCGGAAAGTGAGTGGAGGGAGCGCTTCAGTTCTGTCGAATGAACTTCTGCAGCCTTGAATCCGCCTGCACCTCGCCCACGTACATGTCGCCGTGGGAGTCGACCCAGATGCCGTGCGGACAGGCGACGAACTCACCCGGCCGGTCGCTGCGCTGCCGTCCGCCCCACTGCGAGAGCAGTTCCTGGTCGAAGTTGTAGATGCTGATCTGCTGGTCCAGCTCCGCGATGTAGACCACGTCCTCCTCCGGGTGGAAGAAGATCGTGTCTGGCTTGGCCAGGTCCGTCCACTCCGTCAGGAACTTGCCCTGCAGGTCGAAGATCTGGATGCGGCTGTTCTCCCGGTCGCAGATCCAGACCCGGCTGTAGCGGTCAATGCGCACGCAGTGGGAAAGGGCAAACTGGCCCGGTCCCTTGCCCCAGTCACCCCAGCTGTTGAGCAGTTCCCCCGCGGGGGAGTAGTGGTGGACGCGGGCATTGCCGTAGCCGTCCGAGATGTAGATGTCGCCGTTGGGAGCCAGATCCAGGTCCGTTGGCAGATTGAACGGCGCACCATCCTCGGCTCCGGCCTGGCCGGGCGTGCCGATCGTCATCAGGAGTTCGCCCGCGGGGGAGAACTTGCGGACGCAGTGGGTGTTCCGTTCCGTGCACCACACCTGATCCTCGCTGTCGATCCAGATGCCGTGGGCGTCCTGGAGCACGTCTTCGCCCCAACTGGCGAGGAAATTGCCTGCGCGGTCGAACACCACCATGGGGTGTTCCGAGCGCGAGTACACGTGCACCCGATCCTGCGAATCGCAGGCAACGGCGGCAATCCAGCCGAACGTCCAGCCGTTGGGCGGCTTGAACCAGTCCTCGGCAACCTCGTAGGTGTAGTGTCCGAAACCAAATGTCATGACGAAGCTCCATGCAGGCGGCACCCGCGCCGGCACTGGCGGAACCGGACATGGCGGGCTGGGGAGAAGGGTGAAACCAGGTTCCGAATTGTACGCGGGCTCGTCCAGGGCCGCGCGAGCCGTTGGGGGGGCGCGGACGGGGAACGACTTGAATCGCCTCTAGGTCCGCCCATCGGAGTCTGTGTCGGTTTCAACCCCTGAGCGAGGCTGATTTATGACATCTCGGACTACGGTGCGGACAAGGTGAGATTGCGGGGAAGGGTCAGGAAGCCGCGAATTCCAGGCGTTTCAGAACCTGTGCCTTCTCTCCCGGCTCAATGCCGCCGGCCAGTGCCGTATGTACTGCAAGCACATCCATGATGTCGGGAACGCGTCCGAACCGCCGCCAGTTTGCAGCCAGGCGATCCCGCTCCGACGGTTCAAGAGCCGCAAGCAACTTCAGTCGTTCGTCGATGGAGTTCTCCAGGCCTTCCAATCGTCCTTGCTCCAGGCCTTCCTGCCATCCTTGTTGCAGACCGTCCGCGTGGCCGTCGCTCCGAGCCGTTTCCTTGGCCAATGTTTCCAGGTCCATCCAGCCGCGGGCCTCGTCCCACCATTGCAGGACATGGTCGGGCGGGGACAGGGCCCATGTGCGGACTACGCGGTTCAGTACGGGGCTGCGGTAGGCTGGCCAGCCCCCGTATCGCGCCGTGTCCCTCTCGGGCAGAACGGGTTCCGAATCGTAGGTGCCGTCAGGGTTGAGCGTGTAAATTTCCATCCGGGCCTCATCCGGGACACCGGGAGCATAGTCGGCTCGGAAACGCCGGCGTTCCGCCTCTGCACGGGAGGGAGCCAGTGCGTTGGGGTTGCAGAGCCAGTATTCCTGGACGCCGAGAGCGGCGTAGAAGGCCATTTTGAACCCGCGGTCCTTTGCCTGCGTGGTGTCGGAGAGGACCTCCACGACCAGCAGCAGTCCGGGTGAGGACGCCTCGAGATCCAGGAGGCCCCCGGTCGGTACGGGGTCCGCCGCCACCACGATGTCCGGCTGCACCTGCGCGTCCTGGCCGATATGCCGGAGGCCCTGTGCCTTCCGGACATGGTCGGGCATCCAAGCGCGCAAGACGGTATAGATGCTGTGGGCCAGGCTTTGGTGTTCCGGGCTGGTCAAGACGGGGAAATCCTCAAGGGGGTAGTCGGGATCGGTCGTTAGGTCGTCAAGGTATTGATGCTGTGGTTCGTAGGGATAGTCGGGCAGGAAGTGCCACAGGCGCGTGATGGCTTCCCATGTTTCCGCGCTGAACCCTTTGGGGACGGCCGTTTCCGGAGACGTCCCGTTTCCGGAGGGGATCTGTGGCTCTCCCGTGGCCACCCCCGGCGCCTCTACCGGCCGCGTTGTCACCTGTTGGGCCATGTCCGCCCTCCGACTTCTCTCTTCCGCAAAGGATTATAGGTGCGGTCCGTTGGCCCGCCGGTGGACGGCCGCTCGTTCCGGACGACCTGTCGGAGGCCCGGGAGTTCCACCCGCCAAGGCTGCTTGGCAATCCGACTGTTCATGGGTGCGGTGTTGGCCGGGATCGCCCCAGGTGTGCGCAAGCGGTTGAGGACTGCCGTGGATGCCTGAACCGACGCCTAAAATTGTCCACGCTGCCATGGCCGGTTGTCTTGGAGAACGAGCACATGAGACTGCTGCACTGGCTTGAAGTCCGCGACTTCAAGCGATTTGGCGAATCGCAACGCATCAAGCTCGACCATCCCTCTGTGTTAATTGGCCCCAACAACAGCGGCAAGACGACGGCCCTGCAGGCCATTGCCTTGTGGTCGCAGGCGGTCAAGACCTGGTACGAGAGCAAGGGGCAGGCGCCTCCTGCCCAACGGACTTCGACATCGCTCAATCGCCTGAACATCGTGGCCGTGCCTGTGCGGAGGACCAGACTGTTCTGGCACAACGCAACGGTCAGGACGGATCGCACTCCAAAAGCGTTCCATATTTCCCTGGGCCTACTGCATGAGGGAGCGGTCCAGGCTGTCACCATGACATTCACCTACACGCAAGACGAGCTGGTCTACTGCACACCCGATGAGGCCACGATCGGGAACCGTAAGCTGATAAAAGCCGCTGCGAATCTCAATGTCGGGCTTCTGTATTCGATGTCGGGCTTGGAAACCGAAGAACCGGTCCTGCAGCCGGGCCGCATTGATGTCCTGCTGGGACAAGGCCAGACAGCACAGGTGCTGCGCAACCTGTGCCTGATGGTCTACAGGCAGTCGTCGGACGATTGGCACAGCATCGTGCAGTGGATCGGCCGGCTGTTCGAAGTGGAGCTTCAAACCCCGGAGGAGGATGTCGCGCGCGGCAGTGTCGGGTTGGTCTATCGGCAAACAGGATCCAGAACCCCGTTCGATCTGGAACTTGCCGGTCGGGGGATGCAACAGATGCTTCTGATCCTGGCCTACCTGTTTGCCCATCGGCGCAGTGTCCTGTTGATCGACGAACCGGACGCCCACTTGGAGATCCTGCGCCAAAAGCAGGTCTATGCCCTGTTGACCGAAATAGCGGATCAGGCCGAATCCCAAGTCATTCTGGCCACTCACTCGGAAGTGGTGTTGGACGAGGCTTTTGACACCAATGACACCGATGCCCACAACCTGACTTTTCTGCTGGGGGGCGCATCGGTTGAGCTGCCCACCGACTCGAGCGTGAGGAAGGCACTGGCCTACTTTGGTGCCGATCACTACGTACGGGCGCGCCAGACGGGGTATGTCCTGTACGTGGAAGGCCGTACGGACATCGAGATTCTGAAAGCTCTGGCCCGTAAGTTGAAGCACCCTGTGTACGACCTGCTGGATGGCAGGATCAACTCGTACTATGTTCAAAGCAACTATCCCGAACAGAGCCTCGAGGCACGACTCGAAGGGGCCGAAGGTGGATACGGCCTGCCTGCCAGGGAGCACTACTTCACACTTCGCTCCATGTTGCCGCAATTGAAGGGCTTGGCCATTTTCGACAGCGACGGCCAAAGCAGAACCGACTGGGAAGGTGAAGGCTTCTCAATTGCCTATTGGAGTTGCTACGAAATCGAGAATCACATAGTGACTCCCGAAGTCCTCACCGCCCATGCCGAGGCCAGCGAGGTCGACACGCCCCTGTTCGCTCCTGACAGATCCCAAATTGAATGGGTGCTTGATGCCCTGGTGTTGGAAAAGGTGTTTGATGGTGCGGAAGCAGACTTCGATGTCTGGAAACGCATGGACCCGGATGGAGCCGGCCTGTTGTGGACGACTGCCACCAAGGCCAAGAAGCTCAGCGAGTTTGCCGAAGAGTTCTTCCGACGGCTTGGGGCGCACCTTGGCCGGCCCATGCTGCTCCGGAAAACCGATTTGCATCGGTTGGTTGAGTACCTGGATCCTGTTTCGATCCCGTCCGAGGTCAACGACAAGCTTGACAGGATCGCGCAGTTGTTCGATGCCGCACGCGGGGAAGGTGACCAAGGAAGTTGACACTGTCGCGGGGGAAAGGGCCTGAAACCTTCGGCGCGGTTGTTGGGGCAGGGCCTTCCGGATCCGAGGCGGTAGAACATCCATGCCCATCAATTTCCCCAAGGCGGAACACATAATCCCAACCGGCGGCCTGGAATCCTGCCTGCCTGATGCCGTTCATGGTCCTGTGACGACTTTGTCAATGCCCTGTCCCAGGGCTGACGAATGAACGATTGGTGACCGTTTTCCCCTTGCCGGGACTTATACTCGGGACGCATTTCCCGCAATTGTGTCCCGGTGACCATTCCAGTCCCGGGGAAGCCAATCCAGAAGAAAGATAACCATGTGCCGTTCTCTCCTCCCGGAATCCCAAGATCTCACCTTCGCGGTTGCCCCCCAAGCTCTGGGGGTAAGGAAGCGTCAAGAGTTGTTGGCGGCCGTTGATCAGTTTGAACACGGCCGCATTACCCGACGCAGTTTCGTGCAAAGAGCCAGTGCACTGGTGGGTGCCGGTGCTGCTTTGGCCCTGCTGGCGGCCTGTACCGTCACCGTACCCGAACCTCCGGCCGTCCCCGAAGGCGTAGGTTCGGAAGGCGATGAAGAAGCCTCCGCCACAGGCTTGACCACCTCCATGGTGGAATACGGCGAGCACGATCAACAGACTCTTCAGGGTCATCTGGCGCTGCCTGCATCCGGCCCGGCACCGGCTGTGCTGGTGATTCAGGAGTGGTGGGGCCTCAATCCGCACATCAAGGATGTCGCCAACCGCGTAGCCCAGGCAGGTTATGTCGCGCTGGCACCGGACCTGTATCACGGGGAGGTGGCTACGGAACCCACGGAGGCTCGCAAGCTGGCCATGGCTCTGGATCAGGCCACGGCTCTGGCGGAGCTTGACGTGGCAGCCCGGTACCTATTGGATCTGGAAGCCACCAAGGGAACCCAGGTGGGCATCATGGGCTTCTGCCTCGGCGGGAGAATCGCCCAGGCCTTTGCAGCCCACAATCCGCTGAATGCCGCGGCCGTTTCCTTCTACGGGACACCCCTGTCGGACGAGGAGGCCGCCCAGGTCCATGGGGCCCTACTGGCGATCTGGGGTGCCGCGGATCAGGCCTACCCACTGCCGCGCACCGAACAACTGGAACAGGCTTTGACGGCGGCCGGCGTACCCAACCGGCGTCTGGTGTATGAAGGGGCCGGGCACTCGTTCTTCAACGATACCCGCTCTTCCTACCATGCCGAAGCGGCCCAGGATGCCTGGCAACAGTCGTTGGAGTGGTTCTCCACTTACTTGGAGACCTAAAAGGCGCAAGGGCCCCGGGTTCGCTGTTTCCCTGCTGTGGGCATCTTCCTGGAACTGCAATAGGGGCCGGTCGGCACGTCCGGGATCCCAACCCCTGCTTGGGCCCCTTGGGGCAATCGGACTTCCGATGCAAGCACGGTCAAGGCATTGGTTGCGCACAGTCAAACCTTGTTGGCAGGTCTGGCCTGTGCCCGGCAACCGGACCCCAATGGGCGTGGGTGATTGTGGCGCGAGGAATGGCCGTGATCGTCCTTGGGCGACCGTCCGACCGGTCGTTCTCCATCGAACGCATGGCCCTCAACGGCTTCAGGATGTCCAGCACCTTGGCGGTCCCCTCCTCAAGTTCACACTCCCAGACGGTCAGGACCGTCCAGCCCAGTGCCTGCAGGGCGGCCTGGTTGCGCGCGTCCCTGGCCACGTTGCCGTCCAGCTTGCGGTCCCAGAACTCGCGATTCGACGAGGGCCGGCTGGTCTTGGCACAGCCGTGCTGGTGCCAGAAGCAGCCGTGGACGAAGACGGCCACCTTGTATTGAGCCAATACCAGATCGGGCTTTCCCGGCAGTGTGCGCGAGTGCAGCCGGTACCGGAAACCCGCGCGCCAGACCGCCTTCCTTACATACATCTCGGGCTTGGTGTCCCGGCTGCGTATGCGCGCCATGAGGCGCGAGCGTTCTTCGGGACTAAGCGTATCGGCCATGTGGATTCGTTTGTCGAATGCCTTGCCGGAGGAACGGCAGCGTGCCCGGGATCTTGGTGGTCCCGCCGTGCTGCGCTGGCGACAGCCTGAATCCTGACACATGTCCGTCGGTGCCGAAACATCAACGGTTTCCTGCGCACAGGCCGGGAGGCCGTCCGATCCGGCCTGTGCGCCCGGTTGGGGCGGGGCTTTATACTGATCTGCTTGACGAGCCTCTGACCTTCCGCATCAACCACAGGACTGCGCCGTGACGGCCGACACAAGTTATCCCGCCATCCTGGATGGCCACAACGACACCTTGCTGCGGCTGGTGCGTGGCCAACGGCAAACGCAGTTCCACGAAGAGGGCACGGAAGGCCATCTCGACCTGCCGCGCATGCGCCAGGGTGGCATGGCCGGCGGTTTCTTCGCCATGTATACCCCGGACAAGAACTATCGGGGCGATGCGCCCCTGCCGTCACGGGGGCAGGAAGTGCCCCAGGACTATGCCTTGGACTTCGTGCTCCGCATGTTCGCCCTCCTGCTGGACCTGGATCGGACCCTGTCCCCCGAGTTCTCCCTGGTCAGGACCGTGCCGGAGTTGCTGGAGGCCTTGGCCAATGATCGCTGCCTGGCCATCGCCCACATCGAGGATGCGTCTCCGCTGGATCCGGAGCTGACGCTCCTGCCCCTGCTGTACGACCTCGGCCTGCGTTCGATTGGGCCGGTCTGGAGCCGCACCAACGCCTTTGGGTATGGGGTGTCCTTCGATTTCCCCGGCTCCCCGGACCAGGGACCGGGCCTCACGGAGCCTGGCAAGGCACTGGTCAAGGCGTGCAACGATCTGGGGATCATGATCGATCTGTCCCACCTGAACGAAAAGGGATTCTGGGATGTGGCCGACCTGTCGGAGGATCCGCTGGTGGCCACCCACTCCTGCGTGCACATCCTTTCCAACTCCGCCCGCAACCTGACCGACCTGCAACTCGACGCCATCGCCGAGACCAACGGCTTGGTGGGCATCAACTTCAACACGGGTTTCCTGCGGCCGGACGGGGCCTCCGATACCTCCACCTCCTTCACCGAAATCGTCAGGCACGCGGCCTACGTGGCGGATCGCATCGGCATCGACCACGTGGCCTTGGGCTCGGACTTCGACGGCGCCACCATGCCCGGCGATCTGTCGGACTGCAGCAAGCTGCCGGCCCTCATGGCATCGCTGGAGGAAACCGGCTTCGACGCATCGGACCTGCGCAAGCTGGCCCACGGCAACTGGATCCGCGTCCTGCAGCAAACCTGGCATCACTAATTCGGGAGAAAATGCATCCGTTATGGACTTGGCAACCCTTCTGGACGACCTGAACAGCGTCGTCGCCATTCCCATCGTGCCCCTCAGGGGCGGCGCCGTGGACTTTGACGGCCACCGGCTGAACATCCGCTACCTGATGGAGAACAACCATCTGGACAACGGCCGCAAACGAGTCGTCTCCGTGGCCGGCACCAGCCTGTTGCATCACCTGTGTCTCGAGGATCAGAACCGGCTCTTCGACGCCACCGGGGAAGTCATGGGCGACGATGGCATTCTCATGAGCGCCGTGGTGCCAAACCCGTTGGCGGATGCGCGCTGCCAAATCCGCGCCCACCTGGGCCTGGCGCGCCGGCCGGACGTGATTTTGATCATGCCCCTCACCGGGGTCTTCAGTCCGGACGGCCTTTGCCAGGGCTTGGGCGAACTCGCGGAGGAATTCAGTGGCGAGGGTGCCCGGTTCCTCTATTACCTGAGGGCCTCCCGGGATCGGGATGCCGTGCTGCAGCTGATGGCGGACTCCCCGCACTTCGTGGGGGTCAAGGTCGGCACGGATGTGGCGGATGCCGCCTACATGGCGGAGCGCGCCCCGGACGACACAATTGTGATGTGGGGCATCGGCGACCGCAGTACGGCCGCCGCCCAAAAGGGTACCAAGGGCCATACCTCCGGCACGGCCGTGGTGGTGACCCGCACGGCGGACGAAATCAACAATGCCCAGCGGGCGGGCGACTGGGACCGCGCCCTGGAGTGGGAGGCGTACATCCAGGCGCTGGAGGACATCCGGTTTCGCAACGGACGCGCCTTCAACTACACCGCCGTGATCGAGGCCCTGAACCAGATTGGCGGCGACGTGACCGGCGGCGAAGGCGGGTTCTTCAACCCGCCCGCCGACAGCGCCCTGCAGGCGGAGGTCAAGGAAGCCATTGCAACGATGGCTCCCCTGCACTGAGTTCCTTCATGGCTGCGGCCGAGGAAGCAGCGGCTTTATGACAAACAAAGGCAGACTGGCTGGACAGACGGCCTGGGTGACGGGGGCGGCGTCCGGCATGGGAGCCGCCGTGGCGCGCCTGTTCGTTGCGGAAGGCGCCGCGGTGGCTGCGGTGGACATTCAGGCCGAATTGGGCGCGCAGGTCGCGGACCAAATCATCGAGGCCGGCGGCACGGCCGAGTTCCACAACTGTGATGTCACCGACAGCAACGCGGTCAAGGCCAGCCTGGACAGGGCCGCGGCGTCCCTGGGGCCGCCCTCGATCATCGTGAACTGTGCCGGCATCGTCCATGTGGCCAAGCTGGACGAGTATCCCGAGTCGGACTGGGACCAGTTGATGGGAGTCAACCTCAAGTCGGTCTACCTGTCCGTGCGGCACAGCATGCAGTACCTGCGGCAATTCGAACGCAGCTATATGGTCAACATCGCCTCCGTGGGCAGTTTCATCGCCCAGGGGGACACGCCGGCCTACATTGCGTCAAAGTACGCGGTCCTGGGTCTGAGCAACAACATCGCCGTGGACTACGCCCGGGACGGCCTGCGCTGCAACTGCGTCTGTCCGGGCATCACCGACACCCCCATGCTTCGCTACCACCTCAGCACCAGCCCGGATCCGGAGGAAACGCTGGCCATGCGGCTCAAGCGGGTGCCGACCGGTGTGGTGATCACCCCGGAACAGATCGCCCGGGCCGTGTTGTACCTGAGCTGTGAGGACTCGGCCGGAATCACCGGTACCTCCCTGGTCGTGGACGGCGGCTACATCGCGCCGGCGGAGTGGGAGACTGACACAACCCGATTCATGGACAGTTCGGAGGTCTGAAATGCGTGCCCGACTTGCCTGCGCCGACTTCACGTTCCCGCTGTTGGAGCACCATGCATCCCTGCAGCTGATTCAGTTGATGGGTTTCCGGGGTGTGGACATTGGGCTCTTCGAAGGCCGGTCCCACATCCAGCCGTCCGGGGAATTTGCGGATCCGGTGGCCTCGGGCCAGCGTCTTGAGCGCAGGCTCTCGAACCTGGGCTTGGAAGTTGCGGACATCTTCCTGCAACTGGACCTGGATTTCGTACCGTTCGCCATCAACCAGCCGGACGACACCCGTCGGCTGCATGCCCGCGAGCAGTTCCTGAGGGCCCTGGACTATGCCGCTGCCTGCGGCAGCCGGCATGTCACCGCGCTGCCGGGCGTGCGCTTCCCGGAGGAATCGTACCGGGATTCCCTGGACCGGGCCAAGGAGGAGTTGGCCTGGCGGGTGGAACGGGCACAGCGGCTGCGGCTGGAGTTCAGCGTCGAACCGCACGTGGGTTCGATCGTCGACACACCGCACAAGGCCCGGGCCCTGGCCCGGGGCGTGGACGGCCTGACCCTGACCCTGGACTACACCCACTTCACGCGGCATGGTGTGCCCGACGAGGAGATCGAGCCCCTGGTGGAACATGCCAGCCACTTCCACTTCCGCGGCGCGCGCCAGGACCGCCTGCAGGCATCCATGGCGGAGAACACGATTGACTACGAACGGGTCCTGACGCGCATGGAGGAAGTCGGCTATCCGGGCTGGCATGCGGTGGAGTATGTGTGGAGCGACTGGGAACACTGCAACGAATGCGACAACGTGTCCGAAACCATCATCCTGCGGGATCTGATCCGCAGGCACTGCACACGGTGACCCGCCCGATGGGCTCATCTCCCGGCCGGCACCAAGTTCCCGGGGGCAATACAGTCTTGGGTACCCGGATGGCCGGTGGGCCGTCCCAGGCACAAATGCTCCCCTGAGTGAGGGAATCCATCTTTGGCTCGGCGCGAGCCATTGAAGGACTTGGCGTGAGGTATTCGAGGGCGGTTGAAGCGGTCGAAATCCGGAAGTTCACGGCCAGGATGCCCGTACCCAATCCGGTTTTGCTCCCCGATGGGGCGGCATTGCCGGATCGCACATGCCTTCCCGGTTCTTGTCCATCGCTGCCGCACAAGGCCAGCGATGGGCCCCTCAGGTCGCGCGGTCTCCAGGCGGCAATAGGGTTGACCAGTCCCGCTCGCCGCTCGTTACTCGCAAGGCCTCGGCGAAGTCGGGTACCCACCGGGCCTTCTGCCAAGCCGCGGCCAGGGTGTCGGGCACGTCGGGTGCCAATGCCCCTTGTGCCACGTGTTGTCTGAACAAGACCAGGATGTTCTCCATCCGGGTTTGGGCAGCAGTTTCCTGTACCGCCAACCGCCTGGTTTCTTCGGTCTCCCGCTTGGCTGCTTCGGTCTCCAGGTCCCCAACCCGCCTCGGGTCCAGCCAGGCTTGGCGTTCCCCGTCCCAAGTCTGAAGGGTGTGGACATCCTCATCCTCGGGCAGCATCCGGAATTCCCCCAGTGTGTTGCTGCGGTAGACCGGCAGTCCATCGGCCATGCGGAGCGGTGCAATGCTCCCATAATTCCCCTCGGCCGTTAGGCGCAGGCCCCACAGCAGGGGTTCGCCCTCCCGGCGGTGCCACCGCTCCGGGTCGTAGCGCCAGAACTCCCGCACGCCCATGGCCCGGTAGATCTCCTCCTTGGGCGCGAGGTCGTGGTGGAAGGTGGACTCGGAGAGCACCTCCAGCACGAACAGGATGGGGTTGTCGGGGTCGAAGGCAACTTCGTGCCGGCTTTCACCGGGGCGGGGATACTGCTGGATGAAGAGGTCGGGGACGACCTGTCGGCTGCGGGCGTAGCGGTTGGTCCGGGGCACCCCTAGGTCGGGCAGTTTCAGGCACCGCTCCTTGAACACCCGGGGGATGCCCACCCGGCGGCGTGCCTCGTTCGCACTGCCGTCGACACTGAATCCGTGGACGCTGCCGGCCATGAAGTGGACGCCGTCCTTGCCGTAGGCGTCGTCGTCGGTCCAGTCGGGTCCGTAGACGTGGTTGGGGTCGTAGGGGTAGGCGGGGTCGTAGTGGTCGAGCGCCTTGATGTGGTCCCACCAGGCCCTGGAGGCCGTGCCGCCATTGGGGGCTGCCGCGGGGGGCTGGGGCGTTGCGGAGCTGGGTTCGAGGTTGGCGGCGAGGCCGTTGCCGCGTGCGGGCACAGGCACCGCGGTATCCGGCTTGACGGCTGCATCCATGCCGGCGACGGGTTTCGTGATCCGGGTCATGCCCCTCATTGTAGGCCACTGCCGCGGATGGGAGGCGCGCTGCACGCGTGCTCCGAACCAGGCAAGGCGGTGGATCCTGTCCATGTCCTGCAACACGAGGATATCCGCTAGTTGAATGCGCGTCTGAGGCTGGCCGCACGCGACCAAGGCAGTTTGGCTGAATTTGTGCTGGAACGGAAAGGATGGCGGCCGCGTGCGGTCCGATCTCGCCGCAAATCAACTGGCGAAACCGCTAGGCACTGGCCCGGCATCGAATCAGCTTGAGCGCGTCGGTGCCGACGTTCTCGACGGCATAGGTTTCGTCCGTCTCCAGCAACACGGCGCCGCCGTGAGTCAGACGGCCCGACTCGCCGCCGCTGGCAATCAGGGCCGTGCCTTCCCAGATGAAGATCACCGTTTCGCCGCCCCCCTGCTCCTCGCGCTCCATGCGACCGCCTGGAGCAAGTTCCAGGCATGTCAAAGTCATTTCGGCCATGCCGCGCGCGGGACTGGCCGCCACGTGGGCCTGAGCCCCCTGCACGGCGACGGCTTCCGCATCCCACATGGACTCGATGCGCACAGTGGATGCCGCGTCCACCGCGGGCTGCGGCATCACGCCCGTCTTGGCCGGATCCCGGTCGCCGGAATACAGTTCGGGATCGGGTGGTGACTGAAAGCTGATCAGCGTGGCCTCGCCGTCGGTGTGGTTGACAGTGCCGTGGACCTCGCCGGGGGGAATATAGGCGAAGTCGCCTTTCACGATGGGGGTGTAGCGTTCGCCCTGGCGCACGGACACGCTGCCGTCCAGCACGATGAAAATGTCGGCCGACACTTCGTGGAAGTGCTGGGGGAACTCCTGTCCACCCTGGAACACGGAATAGTTCAGCGTGATGTTGCGGCCCCCGCTGTCGGGGCTGATCAGACGCCGCGAATAGCCCTGCCCCATGTGAAAAACGGCACCGTCTTCCAGATTGATGAATTGCGCCATGGCACCGCCTCCCTGAGTTGTGTCCTGTGCCGGGTGTGGGCTTGCAGACCGGAATTAATAAGTGTACAGGGAACTTCGTTCCGCCTTGCCGTGCCAGTCTCGGACCGGACAAGCATTTCGCACGACTTGCTTTTTGAGACGGCAGTTGTGAGTTGGCCTGCCGGAAGGCTGCCTCCCGACCGGCAGCCCGGGACAGGCGGGCTCCGGTCGAGCCTGGAGGAAGTCGTCAACCCCAGCGCCTGAACAAGTACAGAACTGCGTTCAGGATTACCGTCAGCACGATGCTAACGGCCACCATCGTGCCCAGAGGGATGTGCACACTCATGCCTGGACGGTTCCAACGCAGGTTGCCCGGGATGTTGTCGATGGGAATGCGTGGCAGTATCAACAGCAGGCCGCCAGCGAGAATCAGTACGACACCCAGGCCAATCAACAACCTTCCCATCGTTGGCAGAGCTTCCTGCATGGTGCTGCACCTCCAACCTGTCTGTTCACGCGGTCACATGCGGGCGGGTAAAGCCATGTCGGGGGCGGGGATGCCACGGTGGCGACGACCGGCCGTCGTCATCAGGGCACGCAGTCTGTTGGAGTGAATGTGTCTGCGTGGCGCCGGAGATCCTGACGGGTATCGATATCGGCAAGTCGTCCGGGATCCGTTTCCACCCCGCCTACTTCGCTCCTGTGTGTCTCAAGGATGCCCCGCGCTCCCTGATCTCCCTGCAAGCTCCTGATGCTGGGCCACCAGACTCGCCCAAAAAGAGCGGGAGCCCCCAGCAGTTTTCCTTCGTACACCGGTGCCGACATCGTCCAACCTTGATGCCACTGTTGTTGCAGACCGTATAGGAGGTTGGGGGAAACCAGGGGTTGGTCGCTCAACATGAACAATGCAGCTTCCACATCCGATGCGGTTCTTTCAAGATGATCGATGCCCGTCCGCAGGCTGGTGGACATGCCAAGCGACCAATCCGGGTTGTGGCACATGCTCAAGCCGTCGTAGTTCCCGAGGTGGGGAACAACTGTCCGTTCCACCTCGGCCTGATGAGCACCTGTCACCACGACAATGGGTGAGGACGGCCGTCTGGTCTGCGCGGCGAGGGCGATGGCGTGTTCCAACAAGGCGCGGCCGCCAAGAACCGCGACCTGCTTGGCCCCACCGAAGCGACTTCCGCCACCGGCGGCCAAGACCACGAAGCCACAGGTTCCGGTTGGCGAGGCGGTGGTCAAACAACAAGCCCGTTTCAGTGGCAAACTCATCTCCTGCCGAACATCAAACCTTCGGAATCATACTGGAGTCCGTGGTGGTGTTCTTCGTCCAATGTCTGGCGGATGTGCACCCGAGTAGAGACTTCCTTCATGCGCAGAGGGACTGATGCCAAAGCCGGACCAAACTCAACCAAAATGAAACCATCCGCAAGCCTGTTTGGTTGCCAAAACCCTGGATGCTGTAGGATCCCGTCCTCGAAAGGATGTACTATAGGATACGTTGTAAGCCTGTTGCAGGCGTTGGGAGTAGGCCAGTGATTGCAAGAATTCCATTGGTCTTGGAGCCGCAGCCTGAAGGGGGGTACACCGTTACTTCGCCTCTGCTGCCGGAGTTGATTACCGAGGGCGACACCATGGCTGAGGCCTTGGCGAATGTGGAGGATGCCTTCGCTGCGGTCGTGGAGATATACCAGGACCAGGATCTTTCATTGCCGGCGGGAATATTCATGGACGAAACCAACCACCCGGTATCTGTTGAGGCCATTGTCTCTGTTCCATGAGATACCGGGATGCCGCCAAGAAACTGGCAAGGCTCGGATGCTACGAGGTTCCCAGACGTGGTGGCGGCTCTCACCGGAAATGGCACAATCCCCAATCCCAAAAAGACGCTACGCTTTCGGACTGGGGTGGCGCCGGGATCTGAAAATTGGAACCCTGCGCGCGGCAATCAGGCAGTTGGGCATAGACTGGCAGAAGTTTCAGGCGTCATAGTATTCAGTGGTCGTCGGCAATGTCTTCGGGGTGTTGCTGTATGCAGGCCAGGCCGACTGCCATGTATTCGATGTCCCGGAAGTTCAATCCAGAGATGATGACGTTTGTGTCCAGGACAACCCTCATGTCTGGACCAAGTTGGTCTCGGATCGGTACTCTTCCACGAGGCGGGCCACGTCCTCGGGGCCGATGCCTTCCTCCCTTGCCTTCCGCTCTCCGTATTGGAAGAGTTGTCCCCACTCCTGCTCTTCGATGTAGCGGACCACTGCCATGCGCAAAAATTCGCTTCTGGAGCTGCCCTGCTGCGCTACCGCATCGTTCATCCGTTCCAGCATGTCAGGCGGCAGGGAAAACGTGATTGTCTTGGTTGTGCGTGCCATGAGTACGAGTTGTTACTGGGCCTTACCCAACCCATATGCATGATGCCGCATGTCATGTCGGGTTGGCTTCCGATGACTGGGGCTTTCACAGAACGTTCCACACGCTGAAAGGTCAATGGTGGGACATTGGAACCTGAGGCTTGGAAACCAGGAACCGTCCAGAGCCCTGCTTGCCGACCTGATTCTCAAACCTTGTTCGCTCTCGGTTGATGGCCACATGTCCCCTACAGGGCAATACAGGTGTCAGAACGGCTGCGCGTAGGAGGGCCGGAAGGCATACCGGTCGAGATGTACAGTCAGGTCCACCGAGCGGCCGGCCGGCAGGTCCACGCTCGTCCAGCGACCTGAACCGGCTTCCTGCAGGTCCTCCCGGTTGCCGTCCGCCTGCATGGCCGTGATGCGGTGTTCTCCGAACGCGCCGCCTTGGATGAGCAGGGAGCGACTTTCCCCGGGGTGGATGTTCACGAGGCTGACCGACACCGTATCGGCGTCCATCGCAGTCACCAGGGCCGCCGTATCCCGGGGCAGTCCCGGCCTTCGTTCTATCGCGTCGTAGTACCTGAGCCGGGTGTGCAGAAGACCTCCGTGGTACACGATCTGCGGCCCCCCGCAGGTTAGCTGCAGCAGGTTTTCGGTGTGGATCGGATTGCGGTTCTGCCAGTGGTGGACGTCCCAGGTCTCCGGATCCCCGTCATCGCTGCGGATCAGATCCATGCGGCGCAGGACCTCGCTGTACTGGTTTTCCAGAATCAATGACGGGTAGTCCGGGAGCTTCCCTTGCAGGTAGAGGAACCAGGGGCCGGCATGCTGATCGTCGCCCTTGCCGCGGCCCGGCGCCAGCCGGCTCCATTCGCTGCTCATCTCCGGCACGCGCTCGAGGCGGGCCAGATCCTCCTCGGCAAAGGACATGAAGTAGAGCTGGAGCAGGTGCTGGGGCCGGAATGGCCGAAACGACTGCCAGCCCGAATCGGTGCGGCGGTGGGGCACCAGCCACCGACCGTTGTCCTCCCGGCCTTGCGACTGCACGAAGTCCAGCTGGCCGCGCGGAATGTCCAGGTAGCCCATGTCGCCGGTCAGCAGGACCGCATTCATGGCCGCTACGGTCAGGGGTTCGATGATCGTGGGGAAACCGTGTGGCCACGACCAGCCGTAGTAGCCGCCCCACCACTTGCCGTCCATGCACTCGCCGACGGCACCGGAGGGACCGACATTGTCCGGACAGATGCCATCGTTGCGCCGAATGCGGTCCGCCCAGGATTCCAGGTAGTCCAGGACCCAGGTCCGGTATTTGTCGTCCCCGGTCAGCGCATAGGCGTGGGTCACGAGGCTGGTGGCGGTCAGGTTGAGCGGTACGTCACCGCGCATCATGCGCCGGTTCAGGGCATCCAGGATGATCGCAAAGGCCTCGTCGTCGCACCAGTCCGCCTTCTCCACCATCTCATCGCCGTGCCAGGCCTCCTGCCGGCTCGGCACATCCAGGTCCTCGTACGGCAGGGGATAGGCGGACAGGACCCAGCGATGGGTTTCCCAGTCCTCGACCGAGTTCTCGTACCGCGGACCGCGGCTGCCGTTGATGGGGGAGCGCATCTGCCGGAGTTCGGGATCCCAGTTCCGGGCCTCCGGGTCCTCGCCCATGTACATGTGGGCGAAGCGCAGGGCCCGGGCCCGGTCCGGCTGTCGCAGCGGATCCGCGAGGCCGAAGTAGTAGAAGTAGATGGACGACTCCCCATGGTGCATCCAGTCGTAGTAACCGTCGAACTCGCGGTGGATTTGGCCGTAGGCCGTGAACTGCCGGGTCACGGCATCCCACAGCATGCGGCTCCGCTCATGCAGATCCGCCGCCCCGCCCAAGGTGTAGAACAGGGGCCAGTTGTGATAGCTCTCGTACCCGTCGTCCGAGCCGTCCATGCCCGGCCATCGATCGCGCCAGACGAAGGTGCCGTCGGCGCGCGTGTAGCGCGCCTGGTACATGCGCGCGGTCTCGTTCATGACGGAGATTAGGTGGCGCTGACGCAGGGCCCAGTCCGGAATGGGTGCTGTCCGGGTAGCTGTGATGTGCATGGTGGGTTCTTGGCTGTTGGGAAATCAAAACGGAGCAGGGCCAATCAGCGGAGATTGGGCTCCGGGTCGGGTGGCTGGGCTCGGCCCCATCCCCAAGGGCCTGCACCGGATGCACGGCAGGGACGGGTTGGACGGGTCAGCGGCTGGCTTGTTGAAACATGGCCTTGCGCCGGAAACGGGCCGGGGTGTGGTCATGCACCGATTCCGAGGCCAGAATGCGCTGGCTGCGTTCGTCCAAGGGCAGGTTGATCCGCTGGCCGCCGGAGCGGTGGGAGGCATGGATGCCGAACGCAACCTCCAGGGCGTGGCGCGCATCATCGCCCGAACAGCGCGGGCTGTCGCCGGTCTCGATGCAGTGAATCAGGTCGGAAATGATGATTTCGCCCATGCCTTCGATGCTGACCGGCCAGGGGTAGGGGTACTTGACCGGCAGTCCCGCCCCGCGGATCCCGCCGGGTACCATCCGGTACAGCTCGAAATCCAGCCCGTGGGTGGAGGAGCGGATCCGGCCCTCGGTGCCGATGGCCTCGAAGTCCCAGCTGGCCGCGCCGCAGTTCATGCCCCGCATGTAGCCGCGCAGGCCGTTGGCAAAAGCCAGGTAGGCATTGCCCTGCAGGTCTTCGTCGGCGGTGGCCGCATCCGTCTCGTTGAGTTCGCCGAACAGCCAGTCCACCTTGCTGTCCGCCAGGAAGCACATGGTGTCGATCAGATGGCTGCCGTTGGACGAGAGCGGGCAGGTCCCGTAGCCGGTCACCTGCAGCATCTCGCCCAGATCGCCGGCCTTCATCATTTTGTGGGCCTCGTGGAAGAGCGGGTGCCAGCGCCGGGAACAGTTCACTGCCATCACCACGCCGTGGTCGGCACAGCTCCGCACCATGGTGTCCGCCTCCTCCAGCGTGAAGGCGATGGGCTTCTCCGCCCAGATGGCCTTGACGCCGGCCTCGGCGCAATCCTGGACGATTTGTGCCCGGTAACGGGCCGAGGTGCAGACACTGACGATGTCGATGCGTTCGGCGGCCAGCATGTCGCGGTGGTCGGCATACAACTGGCTGTCGGCCAACCCGAACCGCGATCCGAACTCCGCACGCTGTCCCTCGTGGGGATCGGCGCCTGCGACCAGGTCGGTCTGGTGGGAGGCCGCATAGCTGGGGCCGTGGCAGTAGGGAAGGAAGAAAACTCCTCCTCTGGCCACCTCGTAGCGGATCTCGTCGTCGAACGTGTTGCCCATGCGGCCAAGGCCGATAACCGCTGCCCTCAAACGTGCCATGGCGACAAGCCTCTCTGATTTCAACCGTGGGTGGTGTGCGCCGCATTCGGCGCCTAGAGCTATTGTGGCACAGGGCTTCGGAACGTACATCGACAATAGGAGGGAACCACATACGGCAAGTTTCAATACTCGTTGACACGGGTATCCGCTCCCTGTCAACGGCGCGGCTTCTCTGTGTCCCATCGCATTCGGTATCCACAATTTTGACGACATTCATAAAAATTGAATATAATTTACAATTTCCGCCATTGAGGTAACCCGCCATCATGCGAGACGAACTGAACACCAAACTGGAAGAGATCCGCACTCGCCGTAATGAAGTTCTGGCATTGCTGCAGGACACGGCAGACGTTTATGCTTCCTTGGACACAACAAAATGGAGCAGCACGTGGCCCACAGTGGGCGTTCTATTCGGACGCTTTGGTGATCACATGCGAGAACACGCCAACCAGATTGCAGGCACACGCCAAACACTACAGGCTAATTACACCGACACACAACGCAAACTGGCAGAGGCCGAACGGGACTGGGGTCATCTGCTTGGTACTTTGGTAGGCCTGACCGACGACGACCTGGATCGAGTGCCTGAAGATGGCTCCTGGACTATACGGGAAACTTTGGATCACATTCTTTGGGTGGAAACCCGATACATGGGACACATTCAGGCTGCGTTGCAGGAACTCGATCAAGCCTGATGGAACAGAGAACATTCTGTTAAGAGACTGATGCCGGGTTGATCCTCCAGCGCTCACGATTCCTCTATCCCACATCAAAAAAAGACCAGACGCACGTTGCCCGGTGCCGACCGCCGCCGGAACGGCGGCGAACCTCCTGTCGGACTGACTGGAGCGACGGTCCTTGCCCAACACCATTCCTGAAACTGTCCACACCATTGACATGTGGATCCCCAACAAAAAGGGGCGGCTCCCGGAGGGCCGCCCCCTGTTGCAGGGTCCGTCCAAGCCCTGTCTCAGGCCTGGACGGACATAGCCGAAGGTGCTACTGCGGTGGGGTGACGTCCGCCACGGGCTGAATCTGCTCGCCGGGAATCACCAGGGTTGGCGTGGTGCCTTCCGGGGTGATCAACAGCTTTTCCGTGTTGGCCAGGGCGTTCGCGTTCTCGCGGGCAATGTGGAAGTTAAGCAGTCCCGGGTTTGCGGTGTAGAGCAGGCCCAGCGCCGCTTCGACCGCGGTCGTTGCCCGCGCCTGTTCGGCGGCGGCTTGGGCTCGGACAGTCTGGACATCCAGGTCCAGCCGGGCTTCCAGCAGTTCGTTGGACTTCTGAGCCTCGATCACCGCGCGGTTGGCCTCGACCCGGGCCAGTTCGTTGGCCCGTTCGGCCTGAATGACCTTCTGTTGGGCGGCCAGCCGCTCCTCGTCCAGCTGCGCCAGGAGGACCTTCTGCCGGGTCTCTTCCTGGAGTCGGCTCTGTTCGACCCGAATCTGGCCTTCCTGCAGAGCCTGTTCAGCCGCGGCTTCGGCCTTGGCCCGCAACTCGTCCTGGGCGGCCTTCTCCGTCTGCAGGCGGCTCTGGACAATTTCGTCGAGGCGCGCCTGGGCTTCCGGTGCAATGGTCACTTCCGGCACGGCCACGTTCTCGACGACCAGGCCGACATTTTGTGCCAGTTTGTTGATTTCGGAGTCAATGCAGGCCCGCAAGTCATCGCGTGCGGTGCCAATGACCGCGTCATCAAACGTGCGATCGCCCACGCAGACCTTCATGGCCTGTTGCGCCCGCTGCACAATGTGGGCCCGGGCCGCCTCGTCGTTGAGATAGAGTGTGTTGTACTGGGCCCAAAGACTCTGCAGTTGACCGGCGTTCTCCAAGCGCGGGCGGAAGATGTCGCCGGCTGCGGCCAGGCCGATGCGCTGCTTGTCGCTGGTGATGATTTCCGGGTCGGCCACCAGGAACGGCACGGCCGACGACGAAACCCGCTTCAGTTCCACAAAGAGACCGACATCGGAGTAGATGCCGGGTCCGACCACCTCGACGATGCGGCCGCCGCGGAACTTGACGCCGACTTGCTGTTCCTCCACCCGGGCCAGGATGTAGTAGAAGCGCGAACCCAGAAGCCAGACCACAAGTCCGGCTACGATCAGCACCAGCAGAATGGTGCCGGCCCTGCGGGTGCCTCTGGGCGGGGAGGGAATGTCCATGCGTGCCATTGCTTGTGTCCTGCCGGTTTGCTAAGGCGGAGAAAGGTGGTCTCCGGGCCGATCCGCGAATTCTAGCAGGCGGATTGGCCGGAGACCCTGTGGGGATGCCCGAAATCCGGCCACCGAGCCGCGGGATTTGCAACTCAAGGGGCCAGCGTTGCGTTAATGGGGATTAGAGTCCGGTCGATCGCCGGGTGACGGAGGTTGCCGGGACAGGTGAAACGGAGCGGGCCATGGTGTCCTGCTTCCCAGCAACGGGACTGATATGAGATTCTTCACGATTTTCGGATCCACTGAACACAAGGAGCGGACGCGGTCGTTTGACGGCGGCAACGCGGTGACCGTCTTTGGCTCCGCCGAGATTGACCTGACCCAATCGACAATGCAGGGGGAAGAGGTCCTGCTCGAGGTCTTCACGGTCTTCGGTTCCACAGTGCTGCGGGTGCCCGAGACCTGGGATGTCAATTGGTCGGGACTGACCTTGTTGGGGGCGGTCGAAGGCCAGAACCACGGCGACGGCCCCAAGGCGCGGCGCGTGGTCGTCTCGGGTCTGACTCTCTTTGGCTCCTTCGAGATTCTGCACGGTAGATGGGTGGAATCGGAGGACAAAACGAATACCTGACCGTTCCATGCGGTCAAGCCACGGGGTTGCCGGGACTTCCGCGTCACCGTCTGACGGTCAGTCTTTCGGCGTGAAGCCGCACTGCATGCGGAATCGCTGCGGTCGCTTGCCGTTGGCGTTGGCCCGACGGGTTTTGGTAAAGGATGCCAATCGGCAGGAAGAGCCCCGTGGCGTCACCCTTTCATGCCGCTGAGCGCCAGGCTCGAGATGAATTGGCGTTGCAGCAACAGGAACATCACGATGACGGGTACGCAGGCAATCACGGCCCCGGCCATCTGCACGTTGATCAAACTGACGAACTGTCCCTGGGCCATGGCCAGCGCCAACGGCAGTGTGAACAGCTCCTTGGAATTGATGACCAGCACCGGCCAGAACAAGGTGTTCCAGATACCCAGGAAACTGAAGATGCCCAAGGCACCCAGGCCCGGCCGGGCCAGCGGCAGGATGACGTACCAGAAGATCTGCCAGTGGCTGCCGCCGTCGATCAGGGTGGCTTCGTCCAGACTGATGGGGATTTGGTTGAAGAACTGCCGCAGCAGGAAGGTGCCGAAGGGCGAGAAGAGACCGGGCACGATCAGGGCCGCATAGGTGTCAATCAGGCCGGCGGACCACACCAGGGTGTACAGGGGGATGATGGTCACGTAGTGCGGGATCATCATCGTGGCCAGGTACAGCAGGAAGAATTGATCCCGACCGCGGAAACGCAGGCGGGAGAAGGCATAGGCACTGAGTGAGCAGATCAGGAGTTGTCCGGCGACGGACGCCAACGTCACGATGGTGCTGTTGACCAGGGCGCGCGCGGTCTGGTACTCCACGAGGGACGTGATGTAGTTTTGCCATTGCGGCACCGCGGGGATCCATATGGGGGGAAAGGCCTCAACCTCCGCGAGCGTCTGCAGCGAGGCGGAAATCATCCACACGAAGGGCGCCACCATCAACAGGGAGCCCGCGATCAGGAAGATGTGCAGACGGGCGGCCTGGGCGCGGTTGGGTTGCATCAGGCTCCGCCTCTCCGCTGTCGGCGGAGGCAGGGGTGCCGGTGGTCCATCGGCCCGGATGAATGCCTCACTGGTAGAACACCCATCGTTTCTGCAGGATCCATTGGACCCCGGTGATGGCAAAGATGATGGCGAAGAGGACCCAGGAAAGTGCGGCGGCGTACCCCATGCGCAGCGACTCAAATCCCCGGGAATAAATGTAGTAGCTGAGGGTGCGCGTGGCGTCGGCCGGACCGCCCTGCGTCATGATGTAAATCGGATCGAACAACTGCAGCGTATTGATGATGCCGATGATGAGTGCAAAGAAAAGGGCGGGCGACAGGAGTGGCAGGGTGATCTTGAAGAATTGCCGACGATTGGAAGCTCCGTCGATGCTGGAGGCCTCATAGTATTCGGTGGGGATGGACTGCAATCCGGCCAACAAAATGATCGTTTTCCAAGCCAGGGTTTTCCAGGTGATGGTGATGATCACGGCCGGCATGGCCCACTCGGGCCGCGACAGCCATGGCACCGGATCGATGCCCACGACCATCAACAGGTCGTTGATGGGGCCTTGCAGGCTGTACATGTACCGCCAGGCAATGGCGACCGCCGCCCAGGTGGTGATCAGCGGCAGGATGTAGATGGTGCGGTACAGGCCGATGAAGCGCAGGGCATGGCGCAGGAGCAGGGCCACGAGCAGACCGAGCACCGTGTTGAGCACTTCCAGGCCGAAGGTCAGGTAGAACGTGTTGTACAACGACTTGGCGAACGTCGAATCGGTGAGCACGTCCCGGAAATTTTGCAACCCGACGAATTCCATCGGGTCGATGATGTTCCACTCGGAGACCCCAAGGACCAGCGCGGTGCCGATCGGCACCAATTGCAAGGCGAACAATCCAATCAGGCTGGGCGCCAGGAACATCAACGCCACGACGAACGTACGCGATCCCAGCGGCCGGCGCCTTGGTGTCCCTGGAACAACCAAGGGTGTGTCGACTTTGGTTTCCACGGAGGTCGACATGGCCTGTTCAGACTTGCGGGCGGGGTGCCTGCTCAAGGATTGACGGTCGCGGGCCGGTCAACCTGCAATCGCCTGCGGGCCCCACGCGCGGCGCGCACGGACCCGCAGGTCCGTGCGCGGTGCCGGGCGAGGGAGGTTGGTTACTCGACGAGCAGCGGTTCGACCTCGACCTTCAGGGTCTCGGTGGCTGCCTGGGCGGTCTTTTCGCCGATGGCCACCAGGTCCATCTCGCGATCCCAGATTTCCAGGAATTCCTGGTTGCGGCGGATGAAGGGCTGGGGATGTGCCGTGGCCAGCATATCGAGGAAGGTCTCGGAATGCTTCGGCGGTTCGAACACGAAGGAGTCGGACTCCATGGCGGCGACTACGGAACTGCCGGCGCCGCCGTTTTCCAGAAGGAACTTGGCACCTTCCAGGGACGCGGTGTCCTTGATGACGGTCCAGGCGTCGTCCGGGATTTCCGAACCCGTGGGAATGGCATAGGAGAACCCGCCGGTCCAGGTGGCGTGCTTGACGGACTTGGGCTGCGGCGCCACACCCCAGTTGATGTCCGAGTCCGCCATGCCCGAGCGGGTCCAGGTGCCCACATCGCGCATGGCCAAGCGGCCCTGCGAGAACAGGCCGCCGGCGCCTGCATCCTGGGAGCGCAGGTTGGCCGGACCAAGTTTGTGCACCAGATACAGGTCGAACATCCACTGGATCGCTTCGTAGGCGGCCGGCTCGTTGACCACCACCTGGGTCTTGTCCTCGTTGAAGACATCGCCCCCGTTTTGCCAGATGCGGTTGGAAATGTTCCAGATGCGCGCGGGGCCGCCCGTCCAGCCGTAGATGGTTTCGTCGCCCTCGCCCTGCTTCATCTCCAGGGCCGTCTCCACGAAGGCGTCCCAGGTCCAGGTGCCGTCCTGCCACTGTTCGTACGGCGTGGGTATGCCGGCTTCCTCGAACATGTCGATGTTGAACCCGATGCCCATCGGATTGACCTCGGCCGGAATCGCGTACGGCTTGCCGTCCGACTTGAAGAAGTCCGTGATGACCGGATAGAAGTGGTTGAAGCCGGGCGCATTGATGTCCCAGTCGGGATGGTCTTCGACATAGCCGGTCAAATCCGTGAGGAAGCCCCGGTTCTGGAAACGGGCGAAGTCGAAGTCGACCAGCATGGCGACATCCGGCAGATCGCCGGAGGCAAACCGGGTCAGCAGGCGATCGTGATACTGGCCAAAGGGTGCCGAGACTACGGTCACCTCAATGTTGGTATCGGCATAAAAGTGATCCATCAACAGGCCGTAGTTGACATCCCAGGATCCCCAAACGGTGAACTCGATCTCCACCGGTGCCTCGGCCATGTCGGCATCCGGTGCCGCCGCCGGCATCGCCGTACAGGCCGCCAGCAGAGCTCCGGAACCAAGCAGGGCCGAATTGCGCAGAAAGCGCCTTCTGGACAGGTTGTTAGCAGGCATTGGACGAAGTCTCCCAAATATCTGAGATGCACCCGACCGCCGACATGCCCGGCACCACAACAGCCGGCAGGGCCGACGATGTGTAAATGCAGACATCGGAGACGGCTTGTGGCTGCATCAAAACGATGAAGTGTCCTTTAGGCTATGCATCCCAGAAAATGTTGTCAAGAAACAAGCCGTCTGACTTGGTGCTGTGGAATATGGTCCCGAACTCGTTGCCTCAGTTCCGGCCGACTGTGGCACGGGCGAGACCGGATTGCCACTCGCCCCCCTTGTGGCCGGCATACAGCAGGTAGTGGCGGCCGTCGCTGACGAACACCTGCGGGGTCAGGATCCCGTCGCAGTCCCAGGCCGCCGGGTCGGCAGCGGGTTCAAAGACGGGGTTGGCCGGATTCGGTTCAAACGTGCGGAAGTCCCGCGTGCGGACATGGCCGATCCGCCAAGCCTGACCATCGAAGCCGCCATAAAGGATGTGGAAGAACTCCTCTCCCCGGAACAGTTCCGCCTCCCGTACGCCCCGGCTGTCCCAGTCTTGACCGGAGCCGCGAAAGACCGGGTTGGCCGGATGCTTGGTTACGGCGGCCGGATCGTCGGCGGGTGCCGTGGCATGGCACATGGCCGGCGGCTCTTCCGATTCGCCCGTGTACACGATATGAATCAGATCGTCGTGCACGACCACGGAAGGATGGGATGAGCCGTCGCACTCATGGGGCGCGTCCGCGGTGATTACCGGCTCCGCAGTTACCCGGGTCCAGTGCCCGAAGTCGCCGTCGCTCACCAGCAGGCCTGTCTGTTTGGGCACCTGTCGGCGGCGTCCCAGGTAATAGGCGTAGTGGCGGTCATCTGCCGGGTTGCGGAATGGAAAGGGATATTCGACGGTGTAGTTGTCGAAGCCGGTGTACGAGGGCAGAAGCACCGGATTGCGTGGATCATGGGTCACGTCCGCCGGGTTTTGTGACGGTGCCGTGCTGTGCATGAGGACCCAGAAGTTGCCTTCCTTGCGCCGGCCCCACAGGTAGTGGACGGTATCGTCCACCACGATGGCATGGGCGGCCGCGGCCCATTCGGGCGGGGGGCGGAACAGCAAAGGCGCGCCTCCCGTCGGCCGTTCAAAGGAGGCGCAGATCTCAAAGAAATGGTCGTCCCAGTTGGCGCTCATGTCCTTCCCTCCCGGATGCGTCGAGCGGATGAGTTTGGTGATTGACGTGCGTTTCAGCCCAGCCAGCGCACGAGATTGGCCAGAATGCGGTCGGCCACCGGATCCTGGCCGAGATTGGCCGTCAGGCGGTGCGTGCTGAGCACGAAGCTTCCCCTGCCGTGCGGCATACGGGCAAGATCGGCACCGTGGTAGGCACCGCTTACGCCGAGGTAGTTCTGCTTGTGCTTCAGGCCGGCATACCAGTCATAGGTGACGGTGCCGGCAATCCAGTCCGTTGTGGGCATGGCCAGGGACCGTTGTGCAACGACATTGCGGTACACCTGATCCATCAGGCAGTTGACGGGGAGCCCGCGATAGATCGGGTGGTCCCGGACCACATGGCTGCAGGGCATCCACAGGCCCTTGGCCTCGAAATACGTGGTTTCAAATGGCAATGCCCGACCGGCCTGAAGTCCATGCCACATGCGACCGCGTCCAATGTCCTGCAGGCAGTTGAGCGGCGGGGCATCAAGCACGACCGCGGTGCCGCCGGACTCAACCCAGGCGGTCAGGCGAGCCAAGTCGGGCAGCGACTGTCCGTCCCAGCCATTCAGATTGATGAGGACCGGTGTCTGTGTGTCCGGATCCTCGGCAAAGGTGTGCACGGTGGCCCCGGCCGCCTGTAGATAGGGCGTTAGGCTTTGATCACAATCGACCGCGGACAGCGTTTGACCGGCCAGGCTGGAGGATGCCCGGTCGAGGACGTGGAAGTCCACCCGGTTGTGCAGGGATGGCCCGGTGTCGGGTTGGAACTCCAGTGTTGCACGGCAGGGACCTTCCAGATTTCCGGTCGGAATGCTCAGGATCTTCAAGTCCGCGATGTTCCGGGGCAGTTCGAGTGTTTCATTGAACAGTTCCAGGTCGCCACCGGGTGCCTGGAGTGTCACGGTCAGTCTGCCGGATTGGGGCTCTCCGTCGTTGACTGAGGTGATCGTCAGTTCCAGGTCCTGCCCGGCGTACAGCGCGTAGGCATGGGGCCGCAGGGCGATGTAGCGGTCCGCGAACACCTCCTTGATGGCATGGAAGGCGGCCTTGGGCTGGCGGAAGTTGTCAATCAGGCCGGCGCCCACGATCCAGTCGCCGTCGTTGAGTGAATGAATGCCGATGCCGGCAATGTCCGGATTGATGCGGCAGGCCTCCGCCATCAGCTTGTTGCCGACGTAGTGGATGTGCTGACAGGCATCGGTAAAGTCCTTCAGGGTCGGAAAGACGGCAGCCAGGTCCGTGTCGGCCAACACCTGCCGATAGCTGTCCAGCAGACGCCGATGGATGCGGTAGTCCGGTGTCAGGGGATTGCCCTCCCGGAGGTAGCGCTCCATGTTGTCCTCGAGATCGGGAATGCTGCCGTACCCCAGTTCCGACACGTTGGTGAGGAGTCCCGGTTCGATGTGGCTGCGCCGGTGGTTCTGACGCGGAGACTGGCCCAGGCTCTCCAGCTGCTCCGCACTCTTGCCCAGGAACAACAGGTTGTCGTAACTCTCCTGGTCCAGGGGCATGCCCGGGTAGTCGTGCACATCGTTGATGAGCACGGGTTCGAAGGAGCCGGGCAGATAAAGGCTGCACACGCCGGCAAAGCCGCCGGACTCCGCCAGGATCAGCCGGGTCTCGTCCAGTTCCCGGGCCTTGAGCGAGGTGGTGTGGCGCAGGCGCTTGAGGCCGTGGCGGAGGATCTCGTTGAACATCTCCCAGATCACGATGGAGGGGTGGTTGCGGTCGCGGCGAACCATCTCCGTGACTTCGTTTTCGATGCGGGTACGGGTATGGGGGGTGATTTGCGGCCAGTTGTCCATGCATTCGATGGGCAGGGCACCGAAGAAGAGGATCCCCATCTCGTCGGCCAAGTCGTAGACGCAGCTGGGTTGCGGCTTGCGCCAGGGCCTGACCACGTTGATGTTGCCTTCCTTGATCAGTTCAAATTCCTGCCGCAACAGGTCCAGGTCGCGCGGGTAGGCCAGCGAGTGCGGATAGAAGGCTTCGTTGAACGTGTACTTGAGGATGAGCTTGCGGCCGTTGAGGTGGAAATGTTTGCCCCTGACCGTGAACTCGCGGAACCCGAACCGCACCGTCTGGGTATCCGATACGGCACCGTTCAGGCACACCGTGACCTGAAGGCAGTACAGATTCGGTTCCTCCGGGCTCCACAGGCGGTGGTTGGGCACGGTCAGCGAACAGGCGGCCGGTACGGTGCCGGGATGCACGTCGAGGGTCTGGGTGTGTGCGGCGACCGGTGGTTCGCCGTCCGCGGAGCCAATCGTCCAGGTCAGGTCCACCTGCTGGGTTGCCTCGGAGGTGTTGTGCAGGACCAGGTCGACGGCTGCCTCGCCGGAGTCAATCCGGCCGCGTACAAACAGGTCGTCCAGGTAGATGCAGTCTGTGGCCAGCAGGGACACCGACTGCCAGATGCCGCCGGCGATGGCGCCGCGCCAGTGCGGCATGTCGTCCCGGCCCAGACCGTCAATCACGACATCCCGCGTGATCAGGGGAGTGATCACGCGCACTGCGATGAAGTTGTCCTCGTCGGGCCGAAGCAGATCGCCGATTTCCAGGTCGAAGCCGACGTATCCGCCCTCGTGGGCGCCGGCCGCCTCGCCGTTGACCCAAACCTCGGCCCGATAGTTGACCGCGTCGAACCGGATGCGGACGGTCTTGTCCGCCCAGTCCGCCGGAACCGGCACGAAGCGGCCGTACCAGGCCACGCCCTCGTAGTCCTGCCGGAACTCCTCCAGGCAGGCGGGCACGCTCACGGTTTCCGTTTCAGGGTGGGCGAGAAAGGACTCCGCCTGCTCCCAGTGCAACGGGCGACCCTTGTTGTCGTCATCGAAAATGACCAGCCAGTCGCCGTCCAGGGAAAGAGCCTGCGTCATGTTGGGTTTCCCTCCGTATGCGGTGGGTGGGTGACATGGACCAGTCGATGGGTTGATGGGAGGGCGGGAACCCCCGCGGCACCATGCCCCTGTGCTGAATCCGCTTGGGCCAAGGATACCGCCCTGGACCGCCGGGCGGTTGTTCGCAGTCCGGCCCGTGCCGATGGCTGGGGATCGGACCCCACCTTGAGAGCCGCAACAGACTGTTGCGGCGGATTATGCCGTTGTGCGACAATGGATCCTGCCCGATCCCCATAATCATCCAAGGCCGACAAGCGAAGGTTGGTCCGCTACGATTGCCGCCCAAGTCCCGTGGTTGGTTACGGGCGGTGGCGGTCCCGGCCCGTTCCGGTTTTCTTCCTGCATGTCGCCCTGGAAGGTTTGGTTTCGCTGGATGGGGCGTGCAGTTCGGCACCAGGAGGTGCTTCATGAAAATCCGTGTCCGGCATGTGCCGCTGTTGGCGGCTGTGTTGCTGTTGATGATGTTGGTCCTGGCAGCCTGCGGTGGCGCGCCGGAAGAACCGGAAGCCATGCCCGCCGACACCGACGAGGCGATGGCGATGGAGGATAGCAAGGAAGCCCCTGCGCTGGCGGCCATGGTCGCGGCCGGCGAGCTGCCACCCCTGGACGAACGGCTGCCCAAGAATCCGATGGTGGTTCCGGTGACCGAATCGATTGGTCAGTATGGCGGAACTTGGCGTTCCGGCCTGCTGGGCCAAGCGGATTCACCGTGGGTGATTCGCACCATGGCCTACGAGCCGACCATGCGCTGGAAGCCGGACCTGACCGGTACCATTCCGAACGTGGCGGAGTCCGTCACGGTCAACGACGAGGGCACGGAGTTCACCTTCGGCCTGCGCGAGGGCATGCGCTGGTCCGACGGCGAGCCCTTCACGGCCGACGATGTCGTGTTCTGGTACGAAGCCCACATCGTGAACGACGAGGTCAGCCCGGTGAAGCCATTGTGGATGCGCCCGGGCGGTACCTTGGGTACAGTCACGAAAGTCGACGACTACACGGTCACGTTTTCGTTCGGGGCTCCCCACGGTCTCTTCCTGGAGCAGTTGGGCAGTTGGCGCGGCACCTTCGATCCCGCCCACTACCTGGAGCAGTTCCATCCGGGCTACTCCGAGGCCGAGGATGTCCAGGCCATTGTGGACGAGATGAGTCTGGCCAACTGGGTGGCCCTCTGGGGCAACCGGCGCAACATCCTGAACAACGTCGATTTGCCGGTGGTGTTCGGCTGGCACGTGACCCAGCCCGCCTCCTCTGCGACGCAGATGGTGTCCGAGCGCAACCCCTACTACTGGAAGGTCGATCCGGAAGGCAACCAGTTGCCCTACATCGACAAACTGGTCTATCCGATCGTGGAGAGCGTCGAAGTGCAGGTCCTCAAGGCCCTTGCCGGCGAAGTGGACATGCAGGATCGGCACATTGCCACGCCCGGCAACAAGGCACAGTTCTTCGACGGCAAGGAAGCCGGGGACTACGACTTCTTCACCGTGGAGTACGCGTGGGAGACCCCCGTCTCGATGGGCCTGAACCTGGCCCATTCCGACGAGAACCTGCGCTCCATCTTCCTGGAGAAGGACTTCCGCATCGCCCTGTCCGTGGGCTTTGACCGCCAGGCCATCATCGACGTGATCTACGTTGGCGACGGCGAGCCGCGCCAGCCCGCGCCACTGGCCGAATCCCCCTGGTTCAACGAGCAGCTGGCCTATCAGTACACCGAGTTCGATCAGGATCAGGCCAATGCGCTGCTGGACGGCCTGGGCTACGCCATGGGACCGGACGGCATACGGCTGGGACCCGACGGCGAGAAGATCAGCTTCGACATCAACGTCATCGCCGCCTTCGAGCCCTGGGCCGAGATCATGAACCTAGTGGCCGGCTACTGGGCCGACGTGGGCATCGAGGCCAACGTGGTGCAGCTGGAGCGTTCGCTGTTCTATGAGCGCAAGGCGGCCTACGAGTACGACATGGCGGTGTGGACCGGTGCCGACGGCATCGCCCTGGTCATGGATCCCCGCTCCTACTTCCCGTTCAGCACCGAGTCGCTGTTCGGCGTCGCCTGGGCCGACTGGTGGCGTTCCGGCGGCAGCAAGGGCGTGGAGCCCCCGGAGGCGGCCAAGCGGCAGCAGGCCCTCTATGATGAACTGGCCGTCACGGTCGAACCGGCCGAGAAGGACCGCATCATCAACGAAATCCTGGGCATCGCCGCCGAGGAGTTCTGGATTTTCGGCCTGACGAAGTACTACAAGGGCTACGGCATCGTCAAGAACAACTTCAAGAACGTGCCGGACACCGTTTGGCAGTGGCATGTGTCTGCAGCCCCGGCCCAGACCAATCCCGAGCAGTACTACATCGAACAATAGGCGGCAGGTCGGCGGGCAGGATCCGCTGACTCCGCACCCTGTAATCGGCAGGGAGGGGCCCTCGGGCCTCTCCCTGCTCCCCAAACCATGCTTCGTTATATCCTGCGGCGTCTTCTCCTGATGATTCCGACCTTGTTTGGAATCTCCGTGATCGCGTTCATCATCATTCAGTTGCCGCCCGGCGACTACCTGACCACGGTCATCGCGCAGCTGAGTGCTGCCGGGGATCTGGTCGAGGAGGACGTGATTGCCGGCCTCAAGGCCCAGTACGGGCTGGATCGGCCCGTGCATGTGCAGTATCTGAAGTGGATCAGCAACATCCTGCTGCGCGGAGACTTTGGCACCTCGTTCGAATGGGACGTGGCGGTGGGTGATCTGATCTGGTCGCGGCTTGGCCTGACCGTCACCCTGTCCGTGGCCACGTTGTTGTTCACTTGGGCCGTGGCCTTCCCCGTGGGCATCTACGCCGCGGTGCGTCAATACTCCTGGGGCGACTATCTCTTTACGGGCATCGGCTTCGTGGGGCTGGCCATCCCCAACTTCCTGCTGGCGCTGGTACTCATGTACGTGGCCTTCAAGTATTTCAACCAGAGCGTGGGCGGTCTCTTTTCCCCGGACTTCGTGGAGGCGCCCTGGACCTGGGCGCGGGTCCAGGACATGCTGGGCCACCTCTGGGTGCCGATGATCATTCTGGGCACGGCCGGCACCGCCGGCCTAATTCGCATCATGCGGGCCAATCTGCTGGACGAACTGCGCAAGCCCTATGTCAAGACAGCCCGTGCCAAGGGGTTGTCGGAACTCCGCCTGCTGCTCAAGTATCCGGTGCGCGTGGCCCTCAACCCCTTTGTGTCCACGATCGGCCTGACGCTGCCGATCCTGATCTCGGGTTCCGCCATTGTCTCGGTGGTGCTCAGTCTTCCCACCTCGGGTCCCCTCCTGTTGCGGGCCCTCATTGCCCAGGACATGTACCTGGCCGGCAGCTTCATCCTGATGCTCGGCGTCATCACGGTGCTGGGCACCCTGCTGTCCGACCTGCTGCTGGCCTGGCTGGACCCGCGCATCCGCTTCGACGACTGAATCCCGGATCGCGCCTGCCATGACCGCCCGCGCACCGGCACCGGATCGCCAGGAGGCCATCAATGTCGCCACCCAGTGGCAGTTGATGTGGTGGCGTTTCCGCAAGCACCGGCTGGCCATGACCTCGCTGGTGATCGTGCTCCTGATCTACCTGGTCGCGCTGCTGGCCGAGTTCCTGGCCCCCTTCACCCCGGACGAGTTCCAGGCAGACTACACCTACGCGCCGCCCCAGCGCCTGCACCTGTTCCTGGAGACGGAGAACGGGCTGCGCTTCCAGCCCTGGGTGTACGGCTACAAGGTGGAGATTGAGCAGGAGGCCCTGCGGCGGGTGTTCGTCCCCGACGAGGAAGCGGTTCACGAAATCGGATTCTTCGTCTCCGGCGAACCGATCACGCTCTTTGGTTTCCTCGAGACGGACCGCCACCTGGTCGGTCCCAAGGATCCGGAGGCGCCCATGTTCCTCTTCGGGGCGGACAAGCTGGGCCGCGATATGCTCACGCGCATGATCTACGGGACGCGCATCTCCATGTCGATTGGCCTGGTGGGTGTGGCCCTCAGCCTGATTCTGGGCATTCTGCTGGGCGGCATCTCCGGCTTCCTGGGCGGACAGGTGGACAACATCATCCAGCGGGTCATCGAATTCATCCGCTCGGTGCCGACCATCCCGCTGTGGATGGGGCTGGCGGCGGCCCTGCCCACGGACTGGCCGCCCCTCCGCATCTACTTCGGCATCACCGTCATCCTCTCCTTCATCGGCTGGACCGAACTGGCCCGCGTGGTCCGGGGCCGTTTCCTGGCCCTGCGCACCGAGGACTTTGTGATCGCCGCCCACCTCGACGGCGTGGGCCAGATGCGAATCATTCTGCACCACATGGTGCCCTCGTTCCTCAGCCACATCATTGCGGCCCTGACGCTGGCCATTCCCAACATGATCCTGGCGGAAACGTCGCTCAGCTTCCTGGGACTGGGCCTGCGCCCCCCGATTGTGAGCTGGGGCGTGCTGTTGCAGGAGGCCCAGAACATCCGCACGGTGGCGACGGCCCCTTGGTTGTTCGCCACCGGCGGCGCGGTCTTCATTGCCATTCTGGCCCTTAACTTCGTGGGCGACGGCCTGCGCGACGCGGCGGATCCCTATGCCCGCTGAGCGCCAGCCACCGTCCGCGGACGACCTGCTGCTGGAGGTCCGTGATCTGCATGTCCACTTTCCGCTGGACGAGGGCACGGTCAAGGCCGTGGCCGGCGTGGACTTCGACGTCTACCGCAACCGCACCCTGTGCGTGGTGGGCGAGAGCGGTTGCGGCAAGAGCGTGTCCGCACAGTCCATCCTGCAGCTGGTGGACCGGCCCGGCCGCATTGTCCAGGGGCAGATTCGGTTCCATCAACACGACGCGGACGGGGATGTGACCGTAACCGATCTGGCAAGCCTGCGCTCCTCCGGCCGGGCCCTGCGGGCCATCCGCGGCCGCCACATCGGCATGGTGTTCCAGGAGCCCAACACCTCCCTCAGTCCCATTCACACGGTCGGCAACCAGATCTCCGAGGTGATCCAGCTGCATCTGGGGGTGGACGAGGACACGGCCCGGCGGCAGGGCATCGAGATGCTGGAACGGGTCGGCATCGCGCGTCCGGCGCAAAACTACGACGCCTACACCTTCGAACTGTCTGGCGGCATGCGCCAGCGGGTCATGATTGCCATGGCGCTGGTCTGCAGCCCGGCCCTGCTGATTGCCGACGAACCGACCACGGCCCTGGATGTCACGACCCAGGCCCAGATCATGTCCCTGCTGCAGGAGCTGCAGGCGGACTTCGGCATGGGGGTGATGCTGATTACCCACGATCTGGGGGTGGTGGCCGAGATGGCGGACGATGTGGTGGTCATGTATCTGGGCCAGGTCGCCGAGTACGGGGATGTGGACCGCATCTTCCATGCCCCGGCCCATCCCTACACCAAGGCCCTGCTGCGTTCCATTCCCAATCTCGACTTCGACCAGGATGTCCGCCTGGACTCCATTCGGGGCATGGTGCCGGATCCCTTTCACCGGCCCGTTGGCTGCCCCTTCGGTCCCCGCTGCGACGAGGTCATCGAGGGACGCTGCGAGGCCGAGAACCCCCCTGCCTTCAGTCTGGGGGAGGGTGGATCCGTGCGTTGCCTCCACTACGAGGAGGTGATCCTGTCATGAGCTCAACCAACGGTAACGGTACGCTGCTCTCCGTACGCAACCTGTCGATGTTCTATCCGGTGCGGGCCGGCTTCCTGCAGGGGCACAGGGGGGAGGTGCGGGCCGTCGACGACGTTTCGTTCGATATTCAGGCTGGCGAGACCCTGGGTCTGGTGGGCGAGAGCGGCTGCGGCAAGACCACCACGGGTCGCTGCATCCTGCGTGTCGTGGCGCCGACCGCCGGCGAACTGTGGTACCACCCCCGGGAAGGGGAACCAGTCGATCTGGCCCAACTCGACACTGGGGGACTGCTGCCGTGGCGGCAGGAGATCCGGATGATCTTCCAGGATCCCTTTGCCTCGCTCAATCCCCGGCTGCCCGTAGTGGAGATCGTGGGCGAGTGCCTGAAGGTCAACCGCGGCCTGCGCGGTTCCGCCCTGGAGGAACGGGTGGCCGAACTACTGGGCATGGTGGGTTTGCGCCCGGAGTACATGCGGCGCTACCCCCACGCCTTCTCCGGCGGCGAGCGCCAGCGGATCGGCATTGCCCGCGCCCTGGCCCTCAATCCGCGCCTGGTGGTGGCGGACGAGGCGGTCTCGGCCCTTGATGTCTCGGTGCGTTCCCAGACCCTGAACCTGCTGCAGGATCTGCAGAACGAGATGCAGTTGACCTATTTGTTCATCTCCCACGACCTGAGCGTCATCCGCTATGTCTGCAACCGGGTGGCGGTCATGTACGTGGGCAAGCTGGTGGAGCTGGCCGACACCCGTTCCCTGTTCCTGACTCCGCAGCACCCCTACACCGAGGCCCTGCTGTCCTCGGTGCCCAAGCCGGATCCCCGGGTTCGCAGCCAGCGGATCGTGCTGGAGGGGGATGTGCCCGATCCGTCTCAGCCGCCGTCCGGCTGCCACTTCCATCCTCGCTGCCGCTACGCGGTGGATCGTTGTGCCAAGGAAACCCCGCCTCTGCGCGAGACGGCCGCCGGTCACCATGTTGCCTGCCACCTGGCGGACGAGATCGAGCTGACTGGCATCCATGGCTAGTCGGTGGCTTGGCGGCAAGGCCCGCCCCGTACCGGCACTGCGGGAACTGAGCGTCCGATCGTCGGGACAGGTTCCTGGTCGTTGGCAGGCCAACATTGTGGAGACGAAGGCCGCAACCCTATTCCGGGAATGACTGTGGTACAAAGCGGATGTGGACAGAGGCACTAAGTAGAACCGGGCTTCGGTACAATCTGCCTGTCGGAATCGCATGAGGGAGAGCCCCCTCGTGTCCGGCCGTCCCGCGGCACAGGGGAATCTGCATGGCGAGAGGCGATCTCTTGAGAGACCTTGAAGACCCGTGAACAAGAGTGAAGCCCACTTCTACTTGGTGCCTGGACAGATGAAGGCAAACGTCGGCATCCCGGCGATTCCGTGTCTTGAGGAACTTGGTCATGCGTGAACTTCCCATGACAGTGGCGGTGCCGCCCGTCCTTGGATCCGTTGCAGAAAAAGCAATTTCGGCCAGGGTCCCCACTTGGAACACGCCGGAATTTCCAGCTGAACGGCCCAGGGAAGAAGAAATGCTCGCAGGTCGGCACCAGCTCATTGTCGTGTACCTAATCGATGCTCTGGTGGCGATCCTGCGAAAGTGGAACCGGCCGTTCGAGGTGGTGACAGAGCGCGGCCTGTACTTCCAGTTGGAAGGCAGGTGGCGCCACTGCGATCCCGATGTCATGGTCCTCCCCTTCGAGTTGGAAGGGGATGGGGCGGTGCGGCGCGGGGACATGCCCGTAGCACCCCTGTGCGTGTTCGAAGTATCCTCTCCCGAGACAGTGAACAAGGATTTGGTGCAGAAGAAGGAGTGGTACGCCGGGATGGGGATTGCCGAGTATTGGATGGTGGATCCCGTCAGTGAACCGACGAAGACTGTCCGCATGGGAGCAATCCTGGACGGAGGGCCGCTGCAAGGCTGGCAATTGGGGCCCGACGGTCGTTACCTGCCGCTGTCCGTGACTTGGCGGGAGGAGGAAGGGGCCTGGGAGGGCTACTCTCCGGTCCTGCGCCATGAACTGATGCTGTCACAGGAATTGCATGACCAGCATCGGGACGGCGGGTTGCGCTTGAGGGAACCTGAGACGAAAGTGCCGGTACGCTCGCACGAAGAGATGCTTGAAGACCATGAGGAGTTGCGGTCCGACCATGAGGAACTGCGGTCCGACCATGAGGTTCTGGCTACGAGCTACCGGGATGCGATAGCAGATCGTGAAGCACTGATTTTCAATCTGGTCGCCGCCACCTTTGATCAAGACACTGCACAGCGGATGAGGGTGTTCCTGGAACGGACCGATGCGACTTTGCCCGACACCGGTCTCATCATGGCCTGGCTGGCCGAAACCGAAGGCCCACAGTTCCTGACCGAGGTGCGCAGGCACTGTGGGTTGCCCGACGAGGAATAGCACCCCGCCGGGGACTGACGCACTGCGCCTTCCTCCCTGCTCGGGGATATCGGGCCCATGCGGTTGTCATCCCTTCAGTGCGCCGGCGGTTGTGCCCGCCAGATAGTAGCGTCGCACCAGTAGGGCGCACACCGCAATGGGCAAAGTGCCGACTACGCCAGCCGCGAACATGGGCGCGAACTGGAAGGATCCGTAGGTTAGAAAAAAGTCGATTGTGGTTGGGAGAGTACGTGCCTTCGTACTGGTCAGAAAGAATGCGATTACAAATTCGTTCCAGGCCCCGATGAAAATGAATATCCCCGTTGTAAAGAATCCGGGGAGCAAGAGCGGCACCGTAATTCGCCCAAAGGCACCCAACCGGGTACATCCATCTGCCTGGGCCGACTCCTCCAACTCTTGTGGAACGTCGGAAATGAAAGTACGCAGCATCCAGACGGCAAATGGAACATTCCATGGAAGATAAAAGAGAATCAACCCCAGATGGGAGTCGTTCAGGCCGAGTTGATTGGCCATGACCAGAAAGGGGTAAACGAGTGCAATGAGGGGAGCCACCATGATGGCAATCAACAAATAGGCCAACCAGTCCTGGCCCCAGAAGCGAAAGCGCGCAAAGCTATAGGCGGCCGGAATGGCCAGCAGCACCGAGAGCAGTGTGGTGGCCGTCGCTACAATGGTACTGTTCCTTAGATAGAAGGAGATGTTTACATCTTCAAAAACCTGTCTGTAGTTCAGGAGTGTGAAGGGGCTGAAGAAACGGGGTGGATAGGCCTGGATATCCCCTGGATGCTTGAATGACCATACGATCAGATATAGGTACGGAGCCAGAAACAGCAGGAAGATGATCCAGACAACCAGGGAACCCGCCAAGGTGTCCAGGCCGCGTCGCCACTTCCTGCGGGTCCCAGCCTGGTGGCGCTGCTCGTTCATGACGTTGCACTTTCCATCACTTCCCGCGATCGATAGGCGAAACGGACAAACGCGAACGTAACCAACAGGGTCAGGGCCGCCAAAATGACGCTGAGGGCGGCGGAACGGCCAATGTTGCGTGAAAGGAAGAGAGCCCGGTAAATGCTGATGCCCAGAATCTCGGTAGCCGAACCTGGTCCGCCCGTAAACATCGTGTAGACAATGTCGAACGACTTGAGAATCCAAAGCACCCGAATCATGGAGGTCACGACAATGATGGGTCTCAGGTAGGGCATTGAGATGTGCCAAAATCGATGCCAGCCGGATGCTCCATCGATGGCTGCAGCTTCAAGGATTTCGGCTGAAATCGCCCGTAGCCCGGCGAAGAGGGAGATTACAAAAAAGGGTGTGAACTGCCAGATCTCGATCAGGATCACGGCGGGCATGGCCCATGTGGCGGTGTACCAGTCGATTCTGATGCCCACCAGTCCCAAAAAGTAGCTCAACATGCCATTGGGGTACATGTACATGCGCCACATCATGCCCACCATCACGGGCATCAGCAGCGTCGGTATCATGAAACCGGTGAGGACTACCTGTCGCCCGAACACATGCCGCCGGTTGAGCAGGACGGCGATTGCCAACCCCAGGACAAGCTCGCACACGATACTCGTGCCAGCGTACAGGAGGGTCAGGCGGAGGGAGTGGAACAGGGTTGAGGATTGGGATGTGAGTAGCCATTGGTAATTCGCCAGTCCATCCCACTCGGCGGTTTCGTAGCTCTTCCCAAACGACCAGTTGAGAAAGCTGTACTGGAACATTCTCAGGGTGGGATAGAGCAGGACCCCGCAACTGGCGATGATGGCCGGGACAAGGCAGAGGTAGGGCAACCACAGCCTGAGCAACTGTCGGCGACTAGGCCGAGTACCGGCCGCCGACAGTGAATTGGTAGCGGGGGCGCGTATGTTGTCCACGCTTGGCGGTTGCCCGTTCGACTAACAAAAGGGCCAGGGGACCAGTAACGGTCCCCTGGCCCAGCGAGAACAGATGGGGAAGGCTTTTGGTCGAGGCGGATCAGCTATTTCTGGGCCAGAATCTCGTCCATTCCGGATTGAATGTTCTCGACTGCCTCTTCAGCTGAGATTTCCTCCGCGATCGCGCGTGAGACGTTGACGGACCAGACATTGAGATACTCCAGTACCCATTCAACCTGAGGCGTGGCGAAGTATCGGTTTGCATAGGCTGCGGCAGCTTGGTCCAAGCCCAACAGGGTGGCTTCGATGTAAGGCCACTTCTCCTGGTTGGCAGGATCTTCCATGGCGGAGCGCCGCACAGGAGCACCTCCATTCTCCAGCAGCAAATCCTGGTTGGCCCTGCCCAACATCCATTGCATGAAGGCATAGGCCGCGCCCTTGTTCTCGCCAGAGGCTGTCATGGCCACGCCATGGGCGAAAGTTTGATTGAAACTGCCGTTCGGTCCTGCCGGCAGCGGGGCAAAACCGGTCAGGTCCGTCACGATGCTCTCGTCGGGATTCAGGACCCCGGGCGAGAGCACGGAGGCTTCAATGGACATGGCGGCGAAGCCCTGTTTGTACTGATTGATGGCATCGAACGGATCGAAGGATGCAATCCCCGGCACGCCATGCTTGGCTATCTCGGTCTCCCACGCGATCGCTGCCACCGCTCCGTCCTTCTTGGCCAGGACAGCAGGTGTCACCTGGTCATCCAAATCCACGATTTGCCCGCCAAAGGGGAAGACAATAATGGACCAAATCCAGTTTCCACCGCCCAGGGCCGGTCGCCCGCGGAAGGAAATTCCATGGACGGTGCGTCCGTCCTCCACAATCCCCTGATCGTTGATGAACTTGGCGGTCTCCAGCATTTCGTCATAGGTGGCCGGGACCGTCAGGCCCAATTCGTCAAAAATATCGGTCCGGTAAAACAGCAGGGCCACTTCACCGCTAATCGGCACTGCGTAACGGCTGCCGTCTTGGACCGAAGTAAACATCATGGTGTAGCCGGGATGCAGGTCGTCCCAGTCCAGCCAGGCTGCGGTTGCCACTTCCATTTCGTCATTGAGCCAGGCATCCAGGGGCTCCAGGTAGCCCAGGTTCCAGTATTCCGGCGCCTGGACTTCGGCCGTCATGACCAGATCGTAGGAGTTGGCCCCGGACGTGATGTCCAGGACAAATTTGTCCCTGACCTTGGCCAAGTCGGTTTCGTCGTAGACTACCGTGATGCCCGTCAACTCCTCCCATTCGGCGGTGATCGCCTTCATGGCATTCAGGGTGGGATGGGCAAACCCGAGCATGTTGAGGGTGGTACCCGCATAGGCATCCCGGATTTCCGCGGCCCAGGTCAATAGTTCGTCCGAATAACGGTCGGCATACTGGCTCGTGTCGATCGGCGCCTCCGGAGGAGCGGAGGGCGCCACCGGCACACAACCGGCCAGCACCACAACCAGCACCAGACTGAAGCAGGCGATCATCCAATTTCTGGCGTACAACATCGTCAATCTCCCTTGACTTCAAAGAGCGGACAGAAGAGAGGCCAAAACCCCCCAATCACATCTTGGTTGCCGCCGACGGCGAGCGACAGTTGCCATTCAGAGCCGGCAGGCCAGGCAACCGTGCGTTCTGCTTGTCGGAATGCGCTTACATCAACCCTTTCACCTCCCGCACAGCATGATCTCGTCCTGGTTCTCCCATACGCGGTTCAGTGAATGGGCCGGATCTTGCGGCCGCGGCGAAACTTCCGGAATCGGACAGGTATCACCCTGTTACGAAACAGGGATGCCGTAAACCCTCGCCGCGGTCTTGCCCATGGTCCAGGCGCGATCCTCTGGATCGGGAATGGCCACTTCGTGGTTTTTTACCACTCCCTGCAGGTGGTGCCACGGCCAGTCCGAACCCATGGAGACGCGGTCTGCCCCGATCTCCTCTACGAATTTGTTGATCCACCAACTGGGCATGAACGACGTGTCGACAATGATGTTGGGGGTACGGGCCGCCACGAGCAGGCCGTCCGCGGCCGCCCATTCACAGCCGCCATGCGCCATGAAGACGGTGACGTTGGGGAACGAACGGGCCATTTCCTCAGTCTGCAACGGGGTGGTGAGAGGATTGTCGCCCAAGGTGTGCATCACCACCGGCAGGTTGTGTTCGTCAAGGATTTCGAAGAGCGGATCCAGCAGCACATGGTCCGAGTTGGCATGTTGATGCCACCAGCCGTGCAACTTCAGGCCCCGCACCCCCAGATCCTCAACACAACGCCGAAACTCGTCCGCGGCGTTGAGCTGCCGGGGATTGCACCAGGCCAGACTGACGATCCGGTCGGGATATTGGTTCTGAATGCTAGCCTGATAATCGTTGTCCAAATCCAGATAGCCGAAAGTAACTCCCATGTCAATACCGGCCGCGTCCATGTCGCGAAGATAGTCTTCCACAGAATTGGCAAGAGTGCCAGCGACGATCGCTCGCTGCCGGGCATCATTTGCGACGGGGCCAACATGGGCATGACTATCTATAATCATTGTGTCTCTCTCCAGCAAGTTGTAGATGGGGATGCAGGTGGTTGACCATACCGTGCACAAGGTGCGAAGAACATCTGTGGATTGGCTGGCAACAAGATCAGACAGCGGCCGGTTGCGTCGCCAAGTGTGTGGAACTCAATCATGGTGGCCCAATGCATATGCAGCCTGCTGCTTGTCAGTTCGTCACCCTACCGCTTTGGCGCGGGGTTGTCAAACCCATTTTGGGGTACCGGTGCCTGCGTCAGCCCTTGCCGAGTATCCGCATTGCCGGGGCTGGAATTGGGCACCTGACAGTTACTACAGTATTTGGTGTTGGGGCAAGGCGGATTCGAGTCCCTACACGGTTGTGCACTCAGGTCCGGCAGCGTGATCCACAGCCAGAACGTCCTGTGCGACTAGGGTCTGAGCCACCGGGATCTGTGGCCGCAGATAGTGAACCTGGGCCGGTATCCCGCGATGCCGACACGTTTCCGGCATCGCGGATCCGGTGTAGAACTACGACACCTACACCTTCAAGCTGTCCGACTGTATGCGTCAGCGAGTGATGATTGCCATGACCTTGATCTGCAGCCCGGTCCTCCTGCCGTACGGTCCACTCTTGCCACAGCTATGGGCGCCAAGCGTGCCGGGAGCAGTGTTCCCAGCCTGACGCGACTGTCGTCCAACATGCGTCGTAAAACGATGAAGGAAAGTGTCGGTGTCTCGGCGTTCCATGCCTTGAAGAGCTTGGTTATACGTGAATTCCCATGACAGCAGTGGTGTTGCCCATTCCTGGGTCCGAGGACTCCGGTCTGGGTGCCAAGTTGCGGGGAACTTGGAACATGCCCGTTGCCCGCGGTGTCGGGAGGACGTGTAGGCGAAACGTGGAGTCAGCCTGAGCATTGGCGGGGCGTCACCATATGTCCCTGTTTTGCTGCATTGCCCTCGACCTGCTGTTCCGCGCAACCTCTGTCAAAGGGCCATCGCGGCCAAGTGAATACGGGGCAGCTGCCTTGGGGAGTGTCTGACCGAAGTCCCGCCCCGACTGAATGCGATTGCCTGGGATCAGGGGGCCGAAGTCCCCTTGGAACGGTCGTGTTTGTGTCACAATGTCGGGCCTTTTTACGAAGGATGTACCGTCGGCTTGCAAGGGGATGCAGTGTTGGGCAGCAGCTTCAAACGCCTGATTGACTACACATCGGCAAACCGGGTTGACAAGTATTTTCTGGTGTACCTGGTCTGGCTCCTGGCCGCCGCGGCGTGGGTGTGGACTCTGTTGATCTTGCCCCAGGCCATGGCCGGCACGCTGGATGTACTCGGCGTGCACCGGTTCACCATTTCCGCCATCCAGCGTTTCGGGTTGGTATTGTTGGGTTTGGCCTGGCTGGTGGCAACCCTGTGGACCGAACACTATCTGCGAACCAGCGTGTCAAAGCAGCGCGTGGTGCGTTCGGTGGTGCGTGTCGTCATTGCCACCATCATCGTATTCATCGTCACGACCCTGGTGCTGTTGTCCCCGGTCCTCGTCCAACGGATCTGAACCTCCGCCCGATGACCGGTTCTGTCGAACCCACAGATTGAATCCGCATGGCATCCAGTCGGTCCAGCCAGCCGAACCTCCTGTTTCTAATGACGGATCAGATGCAGGCGGCCGTGCTGGATGAGGGCAATCCCTGCCTGACCCCCAACTTTGCGGCCCTGCAGGCGCGAGGTGTCCGCTTCACGCGGGCCCACACGCCCAACGCCATTTGTTCGCCGGCCCGCGCCAGCCTGATGACGGGCCTGTTGCCGCACAACCACAACGTGTGGACCGTGACCCATACGGTCAGGCCGGATCGGGCCGTCCTGCGTCCCGCGTGGCACTGGGCCGAGGAGTTGAGGCAGGTCGGCTACCGCACCGGCTACTTCGGCAAGTGGCATGTCGAGCACACGGAGGAACCGGAGCGTTTCGGCTGGGAGACCTCGGCCACGGCGGCCTCGCCCCAGGTGGTTGAGGCAGTGGGCAAGGCCCGTCAAGGGATGTCCGAGGGCCGCTGGCAACACGAGGGCTGGCTGACACCCAGGCCCGGATATGCACCTCATCGGTTCTGTGGCGTGACCGAAGTTCCGCCGGAAGCGAGGGGCCTCGGCATCCATGTGTCCAACGCAGCTTCCTACTTGGCCAACGTGACGGCGGGGCAGGATCCCTGGGCCTGTTTCGTAAGCGTCCTGGAGCCACACGATCCGTTCTTTACCGGTCGGGAAGCATTTGACCGGTACCACGGCCTGGACGTGCCGGTCTCGCCCACGTTGCGGGACGACTTGGGCGGCCGCCCGGAAATCTACGCGCGGGCTCGTGCGCCTTGGCGCGACTGGAACGAGGAAGACCATCGGAACGCAGCGGTCTGCTACTACGCCTCCGTCACGGAGATAGACAAGCTTTTCGGGCAGCTACTGGACCAACTGAAGGCGGCGGGGCAGGTGGACAACACCATTGTGGTCCTGACCTCCGATCACGGCGAGGCCCTGGGGGCCCACGGCCTCTATTGCAAGAACTATGGTGCCGGCGAGGAGATTTACCGGGTGCCGATGGTGCTGGCCGGGCCGGGCATCAAGTCCGGACGGGAATCCGACTCCCTGGTGGGGCTGCAGGACCTGTATCCCACACTGCTGGAACTGCTGGGTCTGGACAGCCGGGAGGTTCCGGACGGCTCTTCATTCGCGGGTCTCTGCCGAGCCGACTGCGAACAGCTCACGGACGATCGGTGTGGGTATGCGGAATACGAAGGCACCCGCTTCCAACTGACCCAACGAATCCTGTGGGATGGCGACTGGAAGTACGTCTTCAACGGCTTCGCCCACGACGAGATGTACAACTTGGCCGAGGACCCGCACGAGGAGCGGAACCTTCTAGCCGACGGAAATGGTGTCCAGGCGGAGGCCGACCGCCTGCTGTCCCTGATTTGGGGACGCATCAGGGAGACCGGGGATCTCACACTGCTCAATTCGCAGTACCCGGTGTTGCAGATTGGTTCCGTGGGACCGGAAGCCGCCTTGTAAACCCCGCGTGGGCAGCGGTGCAAGCCAGCCGGACTGTCCCTGGCGGAAGGCTTGGCGTCGGTCTTGGTCCAGGCCGGCCCGCGGCCCGTGAACCATTAGGGCACGGCACGTCCGGTGAAGGTCGCAGCATGAGGCAGGCAGTCAACGTGCTGGACCGCCTGCATCGCGCGGGTATGCGTCAGGTGGACGGCGGGTCGGCCGTCGTATTCCGAGTGGCGATTGGTCTCCTGGGCTCCGCATCCGCTTGGCGATTCATTGCCAACGGCTGGGTGCGGGAGCTGTACGTCGTCCCGGACTACCACTTCAGCTATCTGGGCTTCGGCTGGGTGCGGCCATGGCCGGAGTGGGGCATGTACTTGCACTTCGTCTGCTTGGGCTTGCTGGGATTGGCGGTCGCGGCCGGCTTGTTTTATCGGATCAGCATTGTTCTGTTTTTTCTGGGGTTCACGTATGTCGAGTTGATCGACCGGGTGACGTACCTCAACCACTACTACTGGATGAGCCTGGTGTTGCTGTTGATGGTGTTCATGCCGTTGGACCGGGTCCACTCCCTGGACGCCCGGCGCAATCCGTCCCGCAGCCGTGCCACCGTACCGGTGTGGGTGCTGTGGACTCTGCGCGGGCAGATCGCGGTGGTCTATCTGTTCGCGGGTATGGCCAAGCTCAACCCCGACTGGTTGCTGCGGGCCATGCCCCTCCGCATATGGCTCTTCCAACATGACGCAGCCCCGCTGATCGGACGGTGGCTCCAGGTTCCTGCCACCGCCTACCTGGCAAGCTGGTTCGGGGCCTTCTACGACCTGACTATTCCCGTCTGGCTGTCCATCTCGGCGACGCGCCGGTTTGCCTATGCCTTTGTTGTCCTCTTTCATCTGGCTACCCGGCTGCTGTTTCCGGAGATCGGTCTGTTTCCCTGGATCATGACGGTGGCTGCCACCGTCTTCTTTGAGCCAGATTGGCCGCGCCGCCTGATGATGCGCGTACGGCGGCACGGCCCTAGCGGGCGGGTTGCCGCGCTCCCGACCGTCGGCTCCGATCCGCCGTTGCCACAAGGTGTCTTGGGATGGCACCGGGCCGCCGTGTGCGGTCTGCTCCTTTTTGCCGGCGTTCAGTTGGTGATGCCCCTACGCCACCACCTGTACCCGGGCAATGTGCGCTGGACCGAGGAAGGCTATCTGTTTGCCTGGCGCGTAATGTTGACCGAGAAGAGCGGTCACGTCGAATTCCTGGTGACGGACCCCGCATCGGGGAATCGCTGGCGGGTCTATCCCGATGCCGTACTGACACCCCTGCAGGCGGAGCGCATGGCAATCCGCCCGGAGCTGATTCGCCAGACGGCCGGGTTCGTGGCTGCCGACTTCGCGCGGCGGGGCATCCCCGATGTGGAGGTGCGGGCGGATGCCCATGCCTCGTTCAACGGCCGGCCAAACGCTCGACTCGTCGATCCGGATGTGGACCTGACCGCCGTGAGTGTCGGATTCGGACCCCGCGTCTGGATTCTGGCGCCACCGCCAAACTGAAGCCGGCCGGAGCTGCCGCAGGGAGCGGTGCCCGGCTCGACTAACCGCTGTCCCCGTCCGTGTCGGAGAATCCCACCGACACGCCGAGCAGGCTGACGATGTCGGTGTTCCAGGAGCGCTGCAGAGTCTTTAGATCCTCGTAGATGCGTTGCACGCCCTGGGGATCTGCCGCCACGGCTTCCTGGAGGGGGCCGTCGATGGCGTCGATGGCTTCCAGCGTGCGGACGAATCCTGCGCGTATCGCCTGGTCCGCTTCCTCGGAGAGAGGAGCTATCAGGGACCAGAGCCCCGGCACCTCGGCGTCCGGATCCGAAGATCCCAGGTAGATGTCGCACAGACCGAGGATTTGGTGGCGCAAATCCGAAGTTGAACCTGCGGCGGCTCCGCCCGGGATGGCTTCCGGGTCGGGATCGGCTCCGTCAACGCCCAAACCGGCCCCCAACTGCATGTCCGCCAGCCGCCGTAGCAGGAATACGGCAGTGCGGACAAGCTCGTCAACAGCCGCATCGCTGTGCAACGAGACGGGTGCGTTCCCCGTAAATGCATCGGCGTAGGAGGCACCACTGTCGACCCCCTCCGTCCATGCCAGCACCACCCCGGTCATTTCGTCGGCTGCAACCTCCGCCAACGCCACGATGTAGTCGCAGCGCAGTGAATCGGCGCGGGCCAGGTCGCCGAGCAGGGTTGCGTCGTCTTCAAACAGTGCGTATTCGAGCGCTCCCAGACCCTGCTGGGTCGAAGACAGGAATTCACGTACTTCGAGTGCTGAAATGGTCTCGCGTTTGGCGAGGGTTTTCTCAATGCGTTCAGGATCCACCGGAAACCAGTCAACCCGCATGCGGGCTCTGTGATCTTCAACAGGGCCGAAGGTCGCACCCTGCAGTCGCATCCAGGCAGCGCGAGCCTCGCGCCAATCCTGCCGGGCCGCCTGCAGGTTGTCTTGGGAGGGCTCGTCGCACAGATTGCGGGTTGTCTCTGCGAGGTTGCCCAAGGCCAGGGATGCGGCTTCCTGCTGCGGGATCAGCACGTTTTCAACCAGGGCCTCAAGCACCTCCTGTTTGGAGGCCGTGGCCGTTCGTGTGCCGGCGAGCGCGGCGCGCTTGGCGGAGGTGTCGGCCTTGTCGACGGCAGGTTCGGCCTGTTCGACGGGCGTGTCGGTTGGCTCGACGGCAGTGTCGGTTTGTGTGGCGGCCGGGATATGCATGACGCAACCGAGGATGATCAGGACTGCGGTAGCGGCGACAAGCCATCGCCGTATGTGAAGGTGCATGGGGGTTAGAGCGATTCGAGGAATTTGAGCAAGGCTGCGCGGGCATTCCGCGGCATGTTGCGGAAGGCTTCGCGTGACGCTTCCGCTTCCCCGCCGTGCCACAGGATGGCCTCGGCTAGGTTGCGGGCGCGGCCGTCGTGCAGGAAGCGCGTGTGGCCGTTCACGTCTTCCACCAACCCGATGCCCCAAAGGGGCGCCGTGCGCCATTCGCGCCCGGAGGCGTCGCCGTCCGGACGGTGGTCCGCCAGCCCTTCACCCATGTCGTGGAGGAGCAGGTCGGTGTAGGGGAAGATCTCCTGTCCGCTGAGGGCTTCGATCTCGTGGGAGCCGGTCACGTAGCGGGGCACGTGGCAGGCCTGGCAGCCGGCGGCGGCGAACTGCCGCGCCCCCAGGCGGACCTGACGGTCCTCTGCGTTGCGCATTGCCGGCACGGCCAGGGTCTGGCTGTAGAAGACAACCTTGGCCAAACGGTCGTCGGGCACTTCGGGCGAGCCGCCGTCGGGGGCCTCCGCACAGGCGGTTTGGACCGGCGGGCAGTTCTGTTCTGGGAAGTGCGACGACGTGATGCCGATGTCCCCGTGGAAGGCCGAGGCCGTCTGCATGGCCACGGTCGGGTTGGCAGCTTTCCAGCCGAAGCGGCCGACCGCGGGTTCGTCGCGGGCCGGGTCTTCGGTCCAGTGGATGCGGCCGGAGATGCCATCTTCGTCGCGGTCATCGGGATCCGCCAGGGACATGATGTCGGAGTCCGGAATTGCCTCCAGCAGGCCCATTCCGATCACGGCGGGGGCGGCGCGGGCGGTCACCTGCAGGTCCGGAGGCATCGGCCCGAAGGCCATGTCCGTGAAGGAATAGGAGGGTTTCAGCAACGTGTACGGCTCGCCGTCGGCATAGGTGCCCGGCACTTCCGTGTACTCGATGACCACGCGTCCTTCGGGGGGCACGCCGTTGATGGCGCGGTCCTGCAACTGGTCCCCGTAGCGGGGCTCCGGGATCGGATCCGACGGGCCGCCGGGACCGGGGATGCTGAACTGGATCACAAGGCCGCGTTCGGGATCCGACGGGTCGTCGGGCGGTTTGGCACGGCCGTCCAACGTGTGGCAGGACGAGCACGACGCGGCCGAGAAGGTGGGGCCCAGACCGTCCCGGGCGTCCGTGGAGGCCGGTGCGGTCACCCAGTTCTGTTCAAAGAAGCTGTCGCCGACCTCGAAGAGGCGGCGTTCATCGCGCGTCAGGTTGCGCGCCGAAAAACTGAACGCGTTGCGTCCCACCGCGTAGGCGGTGGTTTCGCCGCCCAGTGTTGTTTCGGGCAGTGCGGTCGGTGCCCGGCCGGCTTGCAGCCCCCAGAAAGCCAGAAAGGCCAGGAGGCATACGCCGCCGACCAGGCACGCGAGGCGACCGCCGCGCAGACGGCGGCCGCCCCGGGTTGTGTTCACCTAAGGGGTCGGCACGGTTGGGGGAACGGGCTCAGCTGACGCTGATCGTGATCCCAATCGCCTCCGCGGCCGCCACAATCGTGTCGGTCTGGTCTTCCAACGCCTCGATGGTGCGCAGAATCTGCGAACGGCCCTCGGCGCTGTCCGGCGTGGTATCCAGGAGATGCTGGTCGAATGGCGCCGGGATGCCCCGTGCCAGCGCGATGCTGGAGGTCACCTCGGACTCCAGCTGTGAAGCCAGGTCCGGGTTCGCCGCCCCCACCAGGTCCAGGACGCCCGGACCGGAGACGCTGCCGTACTCGCCGGACAGCACCATTTGGATGCCGACCGCGTTGCCCACGATGTCGGCGATGGTGTTGTCGGAGAAGCAGGAGTGTTCATCTTCCTGCGAGCGTTCCGAGTAGGCGACGGTCATCCGTTCGCCGGCCAGTTCGCCCCGGCTCAGTTCACCGATGCCCGTGACGATGTGGGTCAGCGCGGCATCCGCATCCAGGGCCAGGAACTGGGCCCGGTAGTTGTCGGTGCCGTTCGGGTCCCAGGCATCGACCAGGCCCTGCAGGTGCACGAGGAGCAGATCGGAGGCCACCGAGAGGTAGGTTGCCCTGCGGTCCGCGTTGGGCGCGGTGGTGTAGTCCTCAACGGGACGGGCACCCGGCCCGACTTCGCTGAGGTCCTGCCCCCAGAGCAGGAATTCGATGGCATGCCAGCCGGTGGAGACGTTCTCTTCACCACCCTCCTCGTTCATCGAGACCAGCAGATCGACATCGATGACCGGGAATTCGTCAACCATGTTGACGATGCCGGCATCCGGATTGCCCGCGACGTAGTCGATGTAGGACTCGTCGAGGGGCCAGGCGTTGATCAAACCTTCGGGTCCGTCGTCCTCGTTGTCGATCGGTCCACCGTAGAAGCGGAAGGCTTCGGTGGGGCCGTAATCGTCGCGGGCGCGCAGCCAGGCGCGCTTTGCGGCTTCAAGAGTCGCGGGGGAAGGATCGGAAAGGAAGACATCAATGGCGACATCCATGTCCTGGGCCGAAGCCAAGCTGGCCGCGTACAGTGCGTGCACACCGTCGGCGTAGTTGGCAACAACATCCGACTTGCTCGCGCCGGGAGCGCCCGAGGCGGCCGGAACCACCACACAGGCACCCAATACAAGGGCTGCGAGAGTCAGCAGAACACAGATGGCACCATAGCGCGATGTCCGAGCATTTAAGCGGACGTTCACTGTGGATTCTCCGTGTACAGAAGTATTCATAAGGAACTCGCGGCGGGTGAACAGTCGCCGCGCGGGGGCAATGTAACACCGGTGTTATCCGGGCGCAAGTCGCGAAAAAGCGTCCCAGTACGACAGATCCTTGTCTTCGATTCGGAGTCTTCCCAACAGCTGGTTCGTCAACAGATGCAACAACCATCTCGGGGTACCACATTCCCCGGGATGGCAAAACCTACACGACCGTCTGGTCGCTTGCCGTTTGCATGGCTTGGAAGCGACGACCGGTTGACCCCGCTTGCCGCGTCAACGTTGTATTTGCGGTCCGGACAGCTGTGGCATTCCCACAGTTCCGCGTGGACCGGCAGGAATCCTGGGTACTGCGTGACCGAATCCGCGTGGCGGGAACCAAACGGTGGCCATGTCTACACGGGATCCGAAACCTGCCAGTCAATTACGGAACCCAGCAGTTCCGGGGTTTGGTGGTTGAGGATGCGGGCACACCACTCTGGCATGTCCTCAACCGGGATTTTGTGCGAGATGGTCTTGTGCCAGGGCAGCACGCCCAGGGCCATCTGGTTGAGGACCGCTTCGCGACACGGCTCCAGGCCGTCGTCGCAAGGGTAGTAGGCGGTGAGGCGGCGGTGATGGGCCGGCATGAAGCGCGTGGCGACGGGGGCTTCGCCGTAGACGGCCAGATAGACGAACTTGCCGTGCATGCGCACCAGGGAGATGGCCTGATCGATGAGGCCCGGTATGCCGGTGCCTTCGAAGGAGACATCCACACCGTCCGAACCCGCAATCGCCCTGACCTGCTCCAGCACGTCGCCGTCGGACGGATTGATAACGGCGGCTGCGCCGAACTGCCGAGCCAGATCCAGTCGGTTCGGCATCATGTCGATGGCAATCGGCTTGGCTCCGCGCAGGAAACAGGCAGCCACCACGCCCAGGCCAATTAGTCCGACTCCCTGGACCGCCACCCAGTCCCCCATGCGCACGCCGGCCATGTCCACGGCATTGAGGCCGACCGCCGGCATGACGAACATGGAGGCCGTGGCACCGTCGACTCCTGTCGGCAGGGGTTCGACCCTCTGCTTTTCCGAGTGGATAACATGGCTGGCCCAAGTGCCGCTCCTCTGCAGCACCTCCTTCCCATCAACTTCCATCGGCATGGTGCTGGTCCGGAAGTAGACCGGGTCGCCGGGCTGGAACCGCTCGGCCTCCGGTCCCACGGCCTCGATGCGGCCGGTGCCCTGATAGCCCAGAATCATGGGGAATTCCCCGTAGTAGCGCGTGCCGCGCACGGCCGTGAACTCCGTGCCGACGCTGATGCCGGAGTAGTGGGTCCGGATCAGGACTTCGTCGCCCGCCAGGTCGGGAATGGGAAAGGTACCCACATGGAAGGTCTTGTCTTCGTTCACATAGACGGCTGTGGCCTGCATGGTTCAAACTCCTTGATGGCGGGACTCAAAGATGGAACGGACGGCGGATTTAATTCAGCGGATAGACGGGTTCGTTGCCGGAGAGTACGTTTACGACATCCTGCGAGGCCTTGACCTGCATGTCCGTCTTGGCGGCTTCCGAATACCAGGCCGCATGCGGAGTCACGATGACATTGGGCTCGTGCAGGAGCGGATGATCCTCTGGCGGGGGTTCCGTTTCGAACACATCCAGGGCGGCCCCCGCGATCGTGCCATTGCGGACGGCCGCGAGCAGGGCTTCCTCATCAATCAAGGGGCCACGGGCCGTATTGATGATTCGGGCCGTCGGCTTCATGGCGGCCAAGGCTTCGGCATTGATGATGTGCCGCGTTTCCGGCATGGAGGGAACGTGCAGCGAGATGTAGTCCGATGCCGCCAGCACCCGTGTCATGTCCGCCGGTTCGATGCCCATGGCCCGGATGTCCTCATCGGGAATCACCGGATCGTAGCCAAGGACGCGCATGCCCAGCCCCAGGCCCTTGAGTGCGGTCTGGCGTCCGATGCGGCCCAGACCGAGGATCCCCAGGGTCTGATCCTGGATGCGTTGGACCGTGCCCATGGCTCCATAGTCCCAACGGCCCTCGGCACTGGCCTTGAGCAGCGACTCCATGTTGCGGGCCATGACCAGCAGCAGCGTGATGGCGTGGGTGGAGACTTCATGCACCCCGTAGTCGGGCACATAGGTGATGCGCACCCCGCGGGCGGTGGCCGCCGGGACGTCGATGTTGTCGTAGCCCACACCCAGCCGGGCGATCACCTGGCAGTTGGGCATGCGATCCAGCTGCGGTCCGTCAATGGGTTGCAGCGACACGATCATGCCGTCGCAGCACTCGAGAGCCGTCTGGGCTTCGGGATTGTTGAAGTGAGGGTGTGCCGTCACTTCCAGGCCCGCATCAAGCAGAACCTTGATCCCCGGGTCTTCCGGAGAGACACTGCGATGGCCGATCACGACACGTTGGCTCATGGATTGCACCTGACTGGCTGTTTGCTGCATGCCGATGCCTGGCGTTTCGGGGCCCGAACTCGGCCGAAACCCTCGGCATGTCCCTGTGGATGAACGTCAATGATCCCACACCGCAGGGCCAACCGGTCAATGACCGGCGGGATCCGGTTCACCTTGGACGGCCCCGCCGGGGCCGCACTTCACAGCACGCCGGTTGCCTGCAACGGTCCCGATGTGCCCAGGTTGCGGCAGCTCTTGTGTGGTGCCGCAGGGCCGCGCACGCGTCCGACCTGCTACGGTTGAGTGGTCCCGAAACAGTCCGGGCGGAAGTTTCCTGCAGGCGGCCTGCAGATGTCAGTCACCGGGGTGTCCCCATGCACAAGTTTCCTCACAACGTCATACCCAGGCGCGCCGCGTCCTTGTTGACGGCCGTCTGCCTCCTGGCCCTCGGTTCGTGCACATCCGAACAACTGCCGGCCTGGTTGGACATGGGGGCGGAAAAGGTCACCCGTTTGCAGGTGCCGGCCCCCGAAGGATGCGATCTGGTCTGGTCCGACGAGTTCGACTACGAGGGGCTGCCCGATCCGGAGCGGTGGCGGTACGACCGGGGCGGCCACGGCTGGGGCAACCATGAACTCCAGTTCTACACCGAGTCCAGGTCGGAAAACGCGCGGGTGGAAGATGGGCTTCTGGTCATCGAGGCCCACCGGGAAACCTTCCAGGGCAACGGCTACACCTCGGCCCGCGTCCTGTCGCGGCAGGAATGGACCTACGGCAGATTTGAGATCGCAGCCCGTTTGCCGTCCGGGCGCGGCACCTGGCCGGCCATCTGGATGCTGCCGGACCTGCGGAAGCACGGCGGGTGGCCCAGGGCGGGGGAGATCGACATCATGGAGCATGTGGGCTTCAATCCGGACACGGTGCATTCAACGGTGCACACCGCGGCCTACAACCATATGCTGGGGACCCACCAGGGGGCTTCAATCAACGTGCCCACGGCCCGCACGGAGTTCAACCTGTATGCCGTGGAGTGGACACCGTCCGCGATTCGGGGCTTCGTCAACGACAATCACTACTTCACGTTCGGGAACGAGAGGCTGACGGATCCCGATGCCGACTTCCGGCACTGGCCGTTCGACAAGCCGTTCCACTTGATTCTCAACATCGCGGTGGGAGGCAGTTGGGGCGGCCAGCACGGCGTGGATCCGGAGATTTGGCCGCAACGGATGGAAGTGGACTGGGTGCGGGTGTACGACTGCGACAACCCATAGCGGGTACAGTCCGATTTGGGCCGTACGCTGGTTGTGCCGTTACGGGACGAATTCATGTCCCCCGCCCATGGCAACTCTGGCCTAGTGACGAGATAGGCCGCCGCGCGCCGCCGGATGGGACCGGTCCATGGGGCTTCCGGGATACCCGATCGGGCGCGATTCGGCACTGCAAGCCTTGTACCATTCTGGCGGGGGAGGCAGGCAAGGTGTGCGAGTGCATCGATGCGAGTCCGTCCTTTGGTTAAACCCTACACATCGCGTATTTCTGCAAATACCGCGGTTGATATCCCCATCATTAAATCAGTTATCCAGAGAAATAAAACATGGATACCACATCCGAAAATCACGATGAGAGGCTGCCTGGCGAAGGCCTGGACCACAGCCGGATGCCCGGACACTGGCTGTTGGCGCAGATGGGCAAGCGGGTGTTGCGTCCCGGAGGTCTGGAACTGACGCACGAAATGCTGGCGCGCCTGGACATTGGGGCCTCCGACGACGTGGTGGAATTCGCCCCCGGCCTGGGCTTGACCGCTCGGGCTGCCCTGGAACGCAATCCGGCCTCGTACATCGGGGTGGAAAGAGACGAGAACGCAGCCCGTCAGGTGCGTCGCTACCTCAACGGACCGGCTCGGCAATGCCTGGTCGGCAAGGCCGAAGCCACCGGACTGCCCGCCGGGACCGCATCGGTGGTCTTCGGCGAGGCGATGCTGTCGATGCGGACGGCTGCACACAAAGGGGCAATCGTGGCGGAGGCCACGCGTCTGCTCAAACCCGGTGGGCGCTACGGCATCCACGAATTGTGCCTGGTCCCCGACGACCTGAAGGAAGACAGGAAATCGGAGATCAGCCAGGCGTTGTCAAAGAGCATCCATGTCGGCGCCCGGCCCCTTACGGCCGGCGAATGGTCGGGCTTGCTTGAAGAGCACGGTTTTACCGTCGACACGCCTGCCACGGCCCCCATGCACTTGCTGGAACCGGGTCGGTTCATCCGGGACGAGGGACCGGTGCGGAGTCTCCGCTTTGTCTGGAGACTGATGACCAAACCAGCGGCGCGCCGGCGAATTCTGGCCATGCGGGCGGTCTTCCGCGCCTACGCCGAGCACATGGGCGGCATCACCCTGGTCGGTGTGAAGAAGGCTGCCGCCTGATCCGGAGGATGCCCGGTCAGCGATAAAACTCTAGACGAAACCGAACCTGATCGATGGGTTCCACCCGATGCGGTACCGTTGGTTCAACGATGCCGGGTTGGGTGGGCGAGAGAGTGTGTTCCTCGGCCTCCGGCTCAAGAACGCAATATCGGAGCTGGCCTTCGAGGACGACGATCTTCGCCCACGTGTCGTCGCCGGTCTGGTGGGATTCGCTCAGATTCGCCGGCAAGGAGTCTTCGGTGAACTCGGGACTGGTCCAATACAGGTTGACATCGCTGGGCAGGGACTTCACGGGCATTCCCGGAACAGGTGTTCGTATGCGGATGCAGGGTAGCACGTCTCCGGCTTGGCCTGCGGTTGGGTTTTTCTGTTCACCGGTTTGAACATGGAGCCTGCCGAGAGTCCATCCCACCGCTCCCTACGTTCGCGCCGCCTGCGCCTGTCCCACGATGTCCCCAATCTGACCAAAATGGGAATACTCGTGAATGTGGCCCACCACATATAGTTCCATGGCATTCGCCACGGGACCGCCGGGCCAGACTTCATAGCGATTGTCGAGATTGGGCCGACGAGGCCATACGTCCAAAGTGGCCAACCGCATCCGGCGACTTTCCTCGAGTGCCTCCCGGCACTGCCGGATTGTCTTGATGGTTGACCAGTGCGGTTCATATCGCGACCGGCCGTGGTTCTCCACTCCCCGGGCCAGTTCAGCCGCCAGGAACGTTGATTCCTCGGCCGACGCGCAACAGTGGACAATTACGTGACCCAATGTCCATGCCATTCCGATCTCCTCTTCCGAGACCGCGTGAGGATCGTCGGCCGCTTTGTCAATGGGCGTAAAGGCGACATCGGCATCCATGCAGTCGGCGATCATGGCCAGCTGGGTGTCAATCATGTCATTTGTCAGCTGGCGTAAATCATCCTGCGTCTGTCCGTCTGTAATGTCCGCGGGTTGCAGGCTGTTGTCTCCAAGGTGCTTGAGTTCAATCATGAAGTATGCATTCCTTCGGCAAAGTGTGCCTGTGCGGTGTGGATGGATGGTAACACCCTTGCGGGTTGCCCGGACCGGGGCTCAACTTTGCACATGGTCGAGTTCGGCACCGACCTGATGCACCGCGGATGGCCCCCGGGATGCCACGCGACCGGCACAGGCAAGGCAACAGGTTCGGATCCGGTAGGGACTTTGGCCTCCCCGGTGACACAGCAATGGATGCCTCTTCGGTACTTGCACGGACTGCCCATTGTCCAGTATTGACCCATGCAGGTTTCCCGGAGTCGATACGGCATTCGGGTTCTTCCGACAAACCCGGTTCGGGCGCGTGCCTATTTCTATTTTGGTACGATTCCGGCCCTGCAAGCTAATTCAATATGCGACACCCAAGGAGGTGCCGGTATGTCTTTGACCTTGGATCGACGCCAGTGGTATTTCACCATTGGCTTGATTGCCCTGCTTTTGGGCAGCATGATTTTTGCTGCCTGCGCGGCCCGACCTTCCGTCTCCGAGGCGGACGCTGCGGCTGCGGCCATGCAGGACATGCGTGACATTCGCATCGTGGTGGTCAGCCACGGCCAGGCCTCCGACCCGTTCTGGTCGGTCGTCAAGAACGGTGTGGACCAGGCCGCCTCGGACATGAGGGTCACGGTCGAGTATCAGGCTCCCCAGACCTTTGACATGGTGGCCATGTCCCAGCTGATTGACGCGGCCGTCGCTTCCGACCCGGATGGCCTTGTGGTCTCGATCCCCGATCCCGACGCGCTGGGCGATTCGATTCGGGCGGCCGTGGCAGCCGGCATTCCGGTCATTTCCATGAACTCCGGCAGCGACGTGGCCGCGGATCTGGGCATCCTCAACCATGTGGGCCAGACGGAGTACGAGGCCGGCTACGGCGGCGGCCGGCGGATGGCCGCGGCCGGTGCCACCAAGTCACTCTGCGTGAACCAGGAAGTGGGCAATGTGGCGCTTGATCTGCGCTGTCAGGGCTTTACCGACGCCATGGCCCTGTCCGGCGGCACGGTTGAGGTGCTGGCCGTGGATCTGGCGGATCCGGTGGATGCACAGCAGCGCATTGCCGCTGGTTTGACAGCCAATCCCGATGTCGACAGCATCCTCACGCTGGGCCCGACCGGTGCGGCTCCGGCCATGGAGGCCCTGAGTGAATCCGGCCAGCTGGGCGACATCCTGCTGGCCACCTTCGATCTCGGCCCCGAGGTTCTGGAGGCGGTGCGGGACGGCGACATGCTGTTCGCGATCGACCAGCAGCAGTACCTGCAGGGCTACCTGCCCGTCGTGCTGCTGACCCTGCACACCGAAAACCTGAACACGGTGGCCAACGAGGTCATCATGACCGGCCCCGGGTTTGTGACCCAGGACACGGCTGCGCAGGTCATCGAGTTGAGTGCGGCCGGCACACGCTAATCCTGCATCGGCCCCTGCCGACCGGCAGGGGCCAACCTCTCGATCGGGGCGGGAGGGCCGTACGCACCGTGCGGTTCCCCGTCCCGGTCACCCTTGTCCGACCATGGCCGGATGCATGCACCGGCTGCACGTGTCCCAACCCGCTACTGCGCGAAGGAAGGGATTGACACATGGCTGAATCAACCCCGGTCGCCACATCCGACGAGCGGATGGTGGAGGCCAGCCTGCTTAAGCGGCTCCTGACCCGCCCTGAACTGGGTGCCGTGGGCGGAGCCATCATCGTATGGATCTTCTTTGCCATCCTGGCCCCGCGCGGATTTCTCAGTGTGCGCGGCACGGCCAGCTATCTGGAAGTGTCTTCGCACCTGGGCCTGATGGCGGTGGCGGTGGCGCTGCTGATGATCGGAGGCGAGTTCGACCTCTCGATTGGTTCCCTGTTGGGCCTCAGTGGCGCCATTACCGCCATTCTGGCCACCCAGTTCGGCATTCCCTTGTACATCAGTGCCCTGGTGGCCCTGGTCGTGGCCCTGGCCGTGGGCTTTGTCAACGGCTTCATGGTCATTCGGACCAAGCTGCCTTCATTCATCATCACCCTGGGCAGTCTCTTCATCATCCGGGGCCTGACCATCGGCGTCACGCGTGCCGTCACGGGCCGCACGCAGATCGGCGGCCTGGACGATGCCCCGGGCTATGGCCTGCTCTTCAACCTGTTCGGCCGGGACATTCCGATTGCCGGGGTTGGCTTCCCCATTTCCATTCTCTGGTGGCTGGTCTTCGCCGCTCTGGCCACTTGGATTTTGCTGCGGACTGAGATTGGCAACTGGATCTTCGGCGTAGGCGGGGCCGAGGAGGCGGCCCGCAACGTGGGCGTGCCCGTGGAACGGCTCAAGATCGGGCTGTTCATGACGACGGCCTTTGCCGCCTGGCTGGTGGCCACGATTCAGGTGGCCGTGGTCAAGTCGGCCGACACGCTGCGCGGCGAACAACAGGAGTTCATCGCCATCATCGCGGCCGTGATCGGCGGCAACCTGCTGACCGGCGGCTACGGTTCCGCGGTGGGGGCCGTGCTGGGCGCCCTGATCTTCGGCATCGTGCGCCAGGGCATCGTCTTCGCCGGCGTGGATGCCGACTGGTTCAATGTCTTCCTGGGGGCCATGCTCATCATTGCGGTGCTTGTGAACAACTTCATTCGAACCACGGCCGAACGGGCACGGAGCTAAGTCATGTCTGATCCAAACGGCACTCCCATCGTTGAGGTTAGAAACCTCAGCAAGTACTTTGGCAGCGTGATTGCCCTGAACGATGTCTCGCTCAGGGTGCATTCCGGGCAGGTGCTCTGCCTGCTGGGCGACAACGGCGCCGGCAAGAGCACTCTGATCAAGGCCCTGTCCGGCGTGCACCAGCCGACGGACGGCCAGTATCTGGTGGAGGGGGAACCGGTTGTCTTCGCGTCCCCCCGCGATGCCCTGGATCGGGGGATCGCGACGGTCTATCAGGACCTGGCGATGATCCCTCTCATGAGCATCGCCCGGAACTTCTTCCTGGGTTCCGAACCCACCCTGGGCTGGGGACCGTTCCGGCGGTTCGACATCAAGCGGGCCAGCGAGCTGGCGCGGTCCGAGATGGCCAAGATGGGCATTGATATCCGCGACCCCTCCCAGCCGGTCGGTACCCTGTCCGGTGGCGAGCGGCAGTCCGTGGCCATCGCCCGGGCCGTCTATTTCGGAGCCAAGGTCCTGATCCTGGACGAGCCGACGGCGGCCCTGGGTGTCAAGCAGGCCGGCACCGTGCTGCGGTACATCCACCAGTCCCGCGAGGCGGGCATCGCGGTCATCTTCATCACCCACAATCCCCATCATGCCTGGGCCGTGGGGGACCGGTTCACGATCCTCAAGCGCGGTCGTTCGCTCGGCTATTTCGGCAAGACCGACATCACGCGCGAGGAAGTGGTCCAGATGATGTCCGGCGCCGACGAACTGGATGCACTCTCCCACGAGCTGGATATGATTGAGGGAGGACCTGAGTAGGTCTCCGCGCGGCGGCATTGCACAGTTTCCCGGCAACTGTCGGCGCCGCCCGCAAGCGGCGCAGGTTGCACCGAACCGGGCTGACAGTGGGGATGGCCCACCCGGGCTCGAGTTGCAGGGGCTTGCAACTCGGCCTCTGTCAACCGAGAGCGAAGGGCCTGCACCGGTACCGAAGTGTGCCGGTTGAAGGAACAGCATACTGTTCGGCAACTGTGTTGGAAGTCAAGCGTTGAGGGCCGTCGGCACAGAAGCTTGTTGCCAAGGGCCCAGGTCTCGAAGCACCGCGTTGAGGATGAGGAGCAGCTTGCGCAGGGCGGTGACGACACCACCTTCCCGGGGACGGATTGAGGTGTTTGCAGTCCCACAGAGTGTCGAGAACTCCTCAAGTAGAATGCGGGGCAAGCGGCCTCGCTTCGACACCAAGGAGCATCAATGAACACGGCTGTTGTGGAACGCACCGCAAGTGGCAAGGTACAGGAAGTGCCACGTTCCCGGCCGCACCCATCCGTATCGGACTGGGACTGGCGCATACCGCCGTCCAGAGGGGACACTGATCCGGTCACGGCGCGCCGAGCGCGTCAGTTTCGTACTCGCTGGCGGTTGTCCCATCCTGATGAGTGGCGGAAACAGTTGAAAACCCTGTCGCATTTCGACTCCGACTACACCTATGACGAAGGTCACGAGTACACCGAGGACTGGACCTCTGATCCGGACTACCCTTTTGAACGTCGCCGCGAATACGATAAGGATGGCTTCCTGGTGCCTCCCCACAGCTGGCATGCTGCGTACCTGACCACCATCCTGCTCGTCTTGCAGGAACTCTTTAGGCGGGGACTCAACCTTACGGTCTCGGAGCCGGAACTCCATTTCGACTCCGAAACCTCCAGGACACTGCTCCTGCTCACCGATGGCGGCAACCTCAAAACCCAAGTCAATCCCGATGTGGCCGTGTTGCCCGGCCAAGCCGACTATGCGAAGCACCGCGTGCTCCGCACGGATTTGGGGGAAGCGACACCGGTCATGGTAATCGAGGTGGTGTCCCCGACTTCCGTGGAGCGGGATCGCGATGAAAAGTTCCGTTTGTATGCAAGACTTGGGGTAGTCGAATATCTCCTTGTCTACTTGGGGGATGCAGACATTCCATCAGAGTCGGACTTGCGCTTGGAAATGTTCCGTCTCCAAGACGATGGGTCCTACATCTTGACCGGCGAAGCCACGGGCGGACCACCCTACCGTTCCATCCACAGCCAAGTTTGTGGCACCTCTCTGCGTATTGGTCCGCCTCGAGACAAGGTGGAGGTGCCCCTGTTCCAATGGTACGACTCGGATCAAGAGCGCTGGCGTGACACCTTCAGCGATGAGCACTTTGAAGGCCGTGCGGAGGGGCAGTTGGACCTTGCGCTGAAGATGCTGAAGCATTGGTTGCCGGCTGACGCAGACACGGACATGGTTGCCAAGCAGTGGTCCGACACCGAGATCCCCAGAAACTTGGACGACATAATTCTCGCAGCCCAAGCCAACCCCGAACAGTGGCGCACCATTCTCGGCATGGATGACAACAGGGACACCGATGACCTTTCGGATGGTCCGTCGCATGACCTTCGGTAGGTGTGGGCAGCCCGGATTTCCGCGAAGCAACCGTCCGGCAACTTGTATGTTGTATTGGCCCCACAGATTAGGGAATCTTTGGGGTCGGGTGAGAGGGGCGCGCCGTTCGCAACTGGGTGCGGTGACTCGCCGAGGGACCCCTTGGTTGCCACAGGAGGAGTGGCAATCTAAACCTTCCATGTCTTGACAACGAACACAGATACTGTGTTGCCCTGTCCATCCGGGTCAATGTGTATCGCTGTCGTTCACGAAAATAGGCAAGCCGGTTTGCACGGGTTGCATGAGTCCCAAGTCAAAACCCAACAGGGATCCAATGAACAATTTCTTTCAGCCGATTTCCGGCTTGGATACCCCCCGATTCGCAGGCATGTCCACCTTCATGCGGCTGCCGCACGTACCGCCCGGACACGAGCGCTGGCCTGAACTGGACTTCGGATTTGTGGGTGTTCCCTGGGACGGGGGTACCACCAACCGTCCCGGCGCACGTCACGGTCCCCGGCAGGTTCGGGACTCCTCTTCGATGATACGCAGTGTCCATCCCATTCGGCGGCGGTCGCCGTATGCCGATTGCAACTGTGCCGATCTGGGAGACGTGCCCGTCAATCCAGCCGACCTGGACGACTCCCTGAAGCGAGTCGAAGGGTTCTACCGGATGCTGAGTAGGGACGGTATCGTGCCGATCACGGCAGGGGGCGACCACCTTATCGCCTTGCCCATCCTGCGCGGGCTTGTACAGGAGCCCGTGGGCATGATCCAGTTCGACTCGCACACCGATTTGTACAGAGGCTACTTCGGTGGCTACCGGTACACCCACGGCACGCCGTTTCGTAGGGCCGTTGAAGAGGGTCTGCTGGATCCTCGGCGGACGGTCCAGATCGGATTGCGGGGCTCCATGTACGACACCGAGGACATCGACTTTGGCCAGGCCCAGGGGGTCCGGATGGTTATGGTTGAGGAACTCATGGAACGCGGCGTGCCGGACGTCATGGAGGAGGCCTGCGGGATTGTGGGCACGGACCCGATCTACGTTAGCTTCGACATCGACTTTGTGGACCCGGCCTATGCACCCGGCACCGGCACCCCGGAGATCGGAGGACCGACCTCGTTCCAAGCCTTGCAGGCGGTTCGAGGGCTAATGGGAACAAACATCATTGGTGCCGACATGGTGGAGGTATCGCCGCCCTTCGATCCGTCCGGAGGCACGGCCCTCATCGGGGCCACCGTGATGTTCGAGTTGCTGTGTGCCATGACCGCGGGCAGCGAGCAGTCCCGAGAATGATTTCCGAGGAATTGCTCCACATCGGGGATCCAATACTCGGCCCGGTTGTCGATGCATGCCTTGACTATCCGAATTGAGGGATGGAAGTGAGAGCCGCGGCGGAAGTGCACCGCATGGCTTAGGTGAAAGCCTGCAAAACCTCCCGATAGCACCCGGCAACCCGAAACTTGGTAGCGGTGCATCGATTCCTGAAGGACTTCGGAGACGATTACGCACGGCTCCGACTTCTTGGCCACCATGCGGAGTATCCGGACGCACAGCCTCTTCAAGGAATGGCCAGAGTCGGCGGTGTGGACGGGAATGTCGGTGTCAACAAAGGCCACCGGGCGCATGGGTAGCCTCCAACTCGCGGGAGATGGTGTCGGGATCCGGCGGGTCTTCCAGATTCAACCCGATCAGCCGTTCAACCGCTTGCTGGCGGCGCGTACGCAACATGTCTTCATAGGCGGCATCGATCATGTTGCGGACCACTTCGGAGATGGCCACTCCCTCCTCCTGGGCCAGCGCGTCCAGTCGCCGCCGATGTTCGTCGTTCAGGTGTACGCCTAACCGGTTTGTCATATTGACCTTCTGTCCGGTGCGCCTTGCACGGACATCATTGCGGGCCAATGGCGTAAGCCGCACAGGGAGCGTGCCCTCTCCGGACGAGCCCGAGTGGAAGAGGCCTGCGTTGCAATCGGCTGCAAGAGTTCCGGATGACTCAAGCAGGGGATTTCACTCGTCATCGGGCATGATGCGCCGCATGAACTCATCAAACATCGGAACGGTGAAGGCGGTGTCCCCATGGCCGGGACTCCAGATCATGCCTTTGCCGATCAGTTTGCTGCGCGTGGGGGCCAAGGACTGCACCTGACGGTTCAATTCTTGGGCGATTTCCCCGGAACGGTGTGGTCCGGCGCCAAGTTGGGCCATGGCACGCAGGTATCGTTTCTCCGATGGCGTCAACCGGTCGAACCTGACAAGAAAGAAGCTTGCGTCAAGGGCGGCCCTGGCTTGCTGGCTTGCCGTGACTACGTCCGATGGCGTAATGGGGGATGTTGCCGCGATGTCCCACACGTGCTTGCCCCATTCCTGCAGGAAGTACGGGTAGCCTTGGGTCTGGGTCACAATCGCATTAAGCGCGTCGGAATTTATCGACACCCCTTCATTGAGGGTGGGCCTTGCGATGGCGATGCGAGCATCCTCCCGGGAAAGAGGCCCAATCTCCGGGAAATCAAACAGGCGCTCGGCATACGACTTCGCGTTTCCCATCTGTCCCCGCAGCTGCGGTAGTCCGGCACCGACCATAACCACCGGGAGACGCCGTTGCGCGGTGCGGTGCAACGCGGCAATCAACGCCCCCAACTGATCCTTCGGCACGTACTGGAGTTCGTCGGTCAACAGCACCAGAGCGGTTGAACCTTTCTTGGCGGCTTCACCGGCGACTTCGAACAGTGCCTGCAAGTCGATTTCCAGGTTGCCACTGTCGGCCAGCCCGAGCTCGGGCTCGTGCTCCAGGCTTATTTCAATGTCCTGATATGTCACCTTCAGGGCCTTGGCAAACCCGGCAAGGCCCTTCAACGCTTGGTGTGCCAATTGCTTTGCCGCCTCCCGGCGGGAAAGTTGCAACAGGGCAACATGCAATCGGGGGGCCAAAACGGAGGGTAGGGATCGACTCTCGGCGGCCTCCATATCCAAGGTATGCATGCCCCTTGTCTCGGCCTGTTCGCGTATGGTGTCCAACAACACGGTCTTGCCTACGCCGCGCAAGCCGATCAACACCATGTTCTTGGTCGGCCGACCCAATCGGGATCGTTCCAGTGCGATGCGCGCCGCTTCAAGTACTTCGTCGCGCCCGGCCAGTTCCGGCGGAGGTGTGCCGGCACCGGGTGCGAATGGGTTGCGAACGGGATCCATGGACTGAATTATGCCTAAGTTATCCTGTCTTATCTGATTTTGATAACTTCGGATAACTTGAGTATACATGTGCTCGGTTCCGACGGGAGTACCAAGTGTACAGGCAGGTATCGAATGTCATGCCGTTCACCGATGGAAGGATGCGGAGGCGGAGACGACCGGTTGAAACCGGGGTATGGGGAGTTCTGGCTTGCCCGCACGTCGAGGGGGGGGCGTGGTGTCGTGTCCACCGGTCGGATTCCAGGGCTGCAGTACCACCGGTGACTGGCACCTGCATGGGGCGGATTGGGAATGTTTGGGTCCCTATCGACGTGCTCCGCATCGGAACCGCTGCTTCCCGTTCCCCGACCACAGGGGATCAGCCATCAGGAATGCAAAACATGGCCAGTCGTATCACTGGGTTGACCCTGTCCGGTCCGTGCATGGCTCCCCAAACCCGACTCGGCGTAGAGGGGCCGCTGTTAAATCGAGTTGCTGCGATTCGGCGGCTGCTCAATAATAGAGTGTTCCGTACTGACAGAACAGCGCCCACAGAGCCTTGGGACAGGCCCTGTCGCTGAAGGTGAAGCGGCACGACCGACAGGTCAGGTTTGCAGGTAGTTCATGACCACATCTGGGAGCGCGCCCCAGGCGGGGCCGGCCAACACCACGGAGTCCCTGTTGACCGTACAGGGACTGAAGACCTGGTTCCACACCGATGACGGAATCCTCAAGGCCGTCGATGGTGTGGATTTCTCGGTGCCCGCCTGTTCGACCCTGGGCTTGATTGGCGAGAGCGGTTGCGGCAAAAGCGTCACGGCCCGTTCCATTCTGGGAATCGTGCCGCGGCCGGGGCGCATCGAGGCCGGCACGATCACGTTCCAGTCACAGGAGCAGGGATCCGTGGAACTGACGGCCATGGACCCGACCGGTCGGGAGATCCGCTCCATCCGGGGACGCGAGATCACCATGATTTTCCAGGAACCGATGAGTTCCCTGAGTCCGGTGCACTCGATTGGCAACCAGCTCAGCGAAACCATTCTGCTGCATATGTCCGTGGACCGCCGGGAAGCCATGGAACGGTCGCACGAGTTGCTGGACCGGGTTGGCATTCCGGATCCCGCCCAGCGCCTGCAGGAATATCCCCACCATCTGTCCGGGGGCATGCGGCAGCGGGTGATGATTGCGATGGCGTTGTCGTGCCGGCCGTCGCTGCTGATCGCGGACGAACCCACCACGGCGCTGGACGTAACCGTGCAGGCCCAGATTCTGGAACTGATCCGGGAATTGCAGGCCGAACATCAGATGGCCGTACTGTTCATCACCCACGATCTGGGTGTCATTGCCGAAACCTGCGACCACGTCGCCGTCATGTATCTGGGCCGGATCGTCGAGGCGGGCCCTGTGCGGGAGATTTTCCACAACCCCCGGCACCCCTACACGATCCGCCTGATGGAATCCATCCCCCGTCTTGGTGAAGAGCGCTCGCGGCTGAATGCCATCGCGGGCACGGTTCCCATTCCCCTGGACCCGCCGGCCATCTGCAGTTTTCTGGATCGCTGTCCCGATCAGATGGAGGGGGTCTGCGACCAAGCGATGCCGGCCCTTGTCCAATTGCAACCGAACCACTCCGTTCGCTGTTTTCTGCACAGCCAGGAAGTGGAAGGCCCATGACAGACGAAAGGGCCCCGACCCCGGCTCCGCTGCTGCAAATCGAGTCGCTGCGCAAGTATTTCCCCGTGCAGAAGGGGTTGCTGCGCCGTGTGGTGGGGCAGGTACGGGCGGTGGATGGCGTGGATCTGGAGCTGGCCTCCGGAGAGACCCTCGGCTTGGTTGGCGAATCCGGCTCGGGCAAGACCACATTGGGACGCTGTGTGGTGCGAGCCCAGAAGCCCACCAGCGGAGCCATCCGCCTGGACATTGAAGGGCGCGACCCCATCGATCTGGCGGTGGCCAGCCAAAACGAGTTGCGCACCTACCGCCAGCACATGTCCATGATCTTTCAGGATCCCTTTCTGTCGCTGGATCCCCGCTGGACAGTGCTGGACATCGTCAGTGAACCGCTGCGCAAGCTTCAGATCGTCAAGGCCGGGGAAGCCGAAGACCGGGTCCGCGCCCTGGTTGAGGTGGTGGGGCTGGAGGCCCAGCACCTGCATCGCTATCCCCATGCCTTCTCCGGCGGGCAGAGGCAGCGAATCGGCATCGCCCGCGCCTTGGCCACCAATCCCAAGCTGATCGTGGCCGATGAGCCGGTGTCGGCCCTGGATGTATCCATCCAGGCCCAAATCCTGAACACCCTCAAGGATCTCCAGCAGGATTTCGGCCTGACCTATCTGTTCATTGCGCACGACTTGAGCGTGGTCGAGCACATCTCCGACCGCGTTGCCGTCATGTACTGCGGCCGGGTTGTGGAAAGCGGCCCCACCCGCCAACTGTTTCGCCGGCCGCTGCACCCCTACACGGAAGCCCTGCTCTCGGCGGTGCCCCAGCCGGATCCGGATCGACGGTCCGACCGCATCATTCTGCCCGGCGAGGTCGCCAATCCCGCCAATCCTCCTTCCGGGTGCCATTTCCACCCCCGCTGCAGTTACGCCCAGGACATCTGCCGGTCGGAGGACCCTCCCTATGCCGACCGGGAGGGGGACCATGGCGCCGCCTGCCACTTCTCCACGGAAATCGAACTGCAGGGCGTGTAGACCAGGACCCACATGGCCCCGAACCAACCGGCCCACGCACAGGATCAGGATCGCGCCTCACAGGAGGTGTACACCCAACGGGCCAATTCTCCGGAGACGCTGGCCTGGTACCAGGATCTGGCCCTGGGCATGTACCTGTACTGGACGGTCGATGCCGTCTTCGGAATGGTCAACGCCCATTCCGTGGTCGGTGCCTCCCAGGCCTATCTCGACCGCTATTTCCGCCAACTGCCGCTCTGGTTCAACCCCCAGCAATTCGATGCGGCCTGGTATGCGCGCTTGGCGGCAACCTGCGGGTTCGACTATGTCACGGTGACCGCAAAGAACCACAACGGCTTTTGCATGTGGGATACCGCCACCACGGATTTCAAGGTCACCAACACGGCCTACGGCAGGGACATCCTGCACCAGTACACCCAGGCCCTGCGCGCCCGGGACCTTCCGGTCGGAATCTATTTTTCACCGGACGATGCCTGGTTCCAGTGGCGCCGGGGCCGCGAGGTCACGCGCAGCCGGGACTACTGCAATCCGGAGTTCAATCCGGAATTGCTGGCCTATGACCAGCGGCAGCTGGAGGAACTCATCACCGTCTACGATCCCGACATCCTGTGCGTTGACGGGTATCAGGCGGCCACGGCCTCACTGGTTGAGTTCGCATGGGACCTGAAGCCGGGGCTGATGGTGACGCGGGGCGGGATCACCACGCCCGAACAGGAAACCCGCCAGGATGTCCGGGGTCCTTTTGAGGCCCACTACACCATTGGCCGCCAATGGCAGTATCGGGCCGGCAACGACCGCAACAAGACAGGTCGGGAACTGATCGAACTGCTTGTGGACTGCCGTTCGCGCGGCGGCACACTGTTGCTGGCCATCGGGGGACCGGATGCGGACGGTGTGCTGCCTCGGGACAAGGACGACAGGGTCCGGGAACTGGGTCTCTGGATGTTCGTCAACGGAGAGGCCATGGAGGCCACCCGTCCCTGGCTCCATGCCCGGCAGGGCGATCTGGTCTTCACGCAAAGCGGCGACGGCACCGTGGTCTACGCGGTCGATTTGGGACCGCCGCTGCCATTGGGCACCTGGCGCACGGTTGCCGTCGATGGCTTGCACCTGCATGCCGACGCCCGTGTGGACGTACTGGGCGCCTCGGGCCTGACCCTCGAATACCGGCCCGACTTCGATCCGCGGCCACGCTGGGTTGCCACACCAACAGGCGTGGTTGTGACCTATTGCCGCACCCAGCGCCTGTACAACGATTTGAGCTGGCCCAACCCGGTCACTCTCAAATTCGACGGCGTGGTCGCAGGTTGAGCCCACCCCCTTCCCATCCGATCCGGTTTCTCCATTCACCTTTACGGGACAAAGCACCATGACTCCCACGCCTCAAAGCCTGGATCAAATTGACAGGGAAGAATTCGCGCCCCGCCATTCCCCGCTCGACGGACCCGGCCAGCCCATCGATCTCCTGTCGGGTGACGGAGCACCCCCTGAGGGGCCCGGCACCATCGATCTCAGTGGTGAATGGGAAATGGCGGCGGAAATGTCTCCGGACGAACGCCTTGGAGCGGACTGGTCCGATGCCATCACTGCCAATGTGCCGTGCAGCGTGCATACCGCCCTGTTGGAAGCGGGCCGCATCCCCGATCCCTACGTGGGCCTGAATGACGAGGTTGCCTATCCGGAGGGGTTTCGCACCTGGTGGCTGCGCAGGCGGTTCGGGCATCCGGGCGATGCCACCCATCTGTGCTTCCAGGGCGTGTTCGACGCCTGTGACATCTGGCTCAACGGCCACCATCTGGGATCGCACCGGGGCATGTTCGGGGAGTTCGAGTTTCCGGTGGACGAACTTCTGCGGGAGGACAACGAACTGGTGGTGCGGCTGCAACCGGCTCCCTATCACCTCCGCGAAGGGGAGGATTGGCGCTTTTTCAAGGGGATGAACCTTGGCTGGATGGACACCACCACCTTCAACAATTCCTATGGTTGGCACTACATCAACCTGCCCACCGTGGGCATTTGGCGCCCGGTGTTCCTGGAGGCCCGATCCCCGCTGCGCCTGCAGAATCCGTTCGTGGCCACCTTGGATGCGGAGGCGGGCAAGGTGTTGCTGACCGTCCAGATCGAGGGCCCCGACGGTGCCTGGCAGGGCAGGCTGACAGGAGTGGTGGCTCCCGAGAATTTTGCGGGCCGCAGTTTCCACTTCGACCATGACGTTGAAGGCACGGGCGGAACCAGCGAGGTACGCCTGGAGCTGACCATTCCCGATCCCCACCTCTGGTGGCCGGTGGATCACGGTGATCCGGACTTCTATCGCCTTTGCCTGGGCCTTGAAAGCGATGCCCCGGTCAGCACCGACAGGGTGGAAACCACCTTCGGACTGCGCACGATTGAAATGCGCCCCTTGCCGGACGGCCCCGATCCGGAACTGTACAACTGGACCTTCGTAATCAATGGCCGGCCCCTGTTCATCAAGGGTGCCAACTGGTGCACCATGGACGCGCTGATGCGCTTTGACCGGGATCTGTACGCCCGCTTTTTCCAGATGGCGCGCGATTCCCATGTCCACATGCTGAGGGCCTGGGGGTCCGGCATGCCGGAGACGGACGACTTCTTCGACCTGGCCGACCGCCACGGCGTGATGATTCTGCAGGAGTGGCCCACCGCCTGGAACTCCCATGATGTTCAGCCATTGGACCTGCTGGAGGAGACGGTGCGCCACACCACGTTGCGCATCCGGAATCATCCGTCCCTGGTCATGTACGGTGCCGGCAACGAATCCAGCAAGCCGTTCGGCCCCAGCATCAACATGATGGGTCGCCACAGCATCGAACTGGACGGCACGCGTCCCTTCCACCGGGCGGAACCCTGGGGCGGCAGCATGCACAACTACGATGTGTACTGGGGGCGGCAGCCGTTGGACAAGTGGCTGTCCATGAAGGAGCTGTTCATTGGGGAGTTCGGTGTTGCCTCCCTGCCTTCGCTGGAATCGACGCTGAAGTTCCTGCCTGCCGAGGAGCATGATGTCTGGCCGCCGCGCGCTGACGGCTCGCTGGCTCATCGCATGCCTGTCTTCAACAAGAAGGCCGGCATGTCGATCCATGCCCAGTATGTCGGCGACTGGGTGCCCAACGACGGTCTTGAGAACTTCATTCTGGGTATTCAGATGACCCAGGCCACCGGCATGCGGCATGTGGTGGAACTGAATCGCACGCGTTGGCCCCAGGCCACCGGCATCTGCTACTACAAGCTCAACGACAACAATCCGGCTTCGGCCTGGTCGACCGTCGACTGGTACGGGGCCCCCAAGATTGCCTATCACATCCTCCAGCAGGCCTATGCACCCCTGCACGCCTGCGTGCTGTTTCCGCGCATGTCCCTGGCCGGGGAGCCCGTGGAGTTGCCCGTATTCCTGCTGGACGATGCCTTTGACCTTGAGCGATGCGACTGGAAAGTGCGCATACGCGCCTTCAGCCAGCACCTGAAACCTGTCGCGGTGCAGGAATTCAGGGAGGTGGCGGGACCGTGGTGCCGGGTCCGGGAGCTGGGTGCCCTGTCCCTGAACGCCGATCAGACCTTCAACATTCCCCTGCTGGTGGTCGCGGACGTGATCAAGGGCAATCGGCTGGCGGATCGCTCGTTCTACTGGCTCAACTACACGCAGATTCAGGGGTCCCTCTTTGCACTGCCGCGTACATCGCTGGACACGCGCCGGCACGGCGATTCCATTGTCGTCACGAACACCGGCGACCTGCCCGCGGTCGGTGTCCACTTCCAGACACCGGGCATCACGGATGTGTTCAGCTGTGCCGAGTCCTTCATCTGGCTCGATCCCGGCGAGCGGCGGCCGATCAGGGTTTCCCACCAGGACGAGTCGGTGAAGGCCGCGGCGTGGAACGCGGATCCGGCCTGAGGCAGTCCTCGAACGCAGTCGGCATGCCTTATGCGCTGATTGGAAATTCAACTGTTGCTGTGCCGTTGTCGACCGGCTGTGACGGGGATGCACGTGTCCGGTTGTGCCTCCGGCTGTTCCCGTGTTGTTGCCAACAGCAGCGGACCGGTGCCTGAACCTGTGGTTTCAGCCGGTCGAAGCGTCCCTCCACCTGGTTGGTGCCCGTCGGGATGTCCGGGGTACGGCAGTGAATGCACAACCAGTGCCAACGCTTGAGGAAGTACTCAACCAGCTACCACCCCAAGAGAGCTGGCGGGACCGGGTTCGCCGCCTTCTCTGCCGGCTACTGCAGTTGCTGGCCATACCCGCAGTCGATCAACGATGCGGCGACCAGAGCGGTTGACGGTTCGGCTCAGCCCGACCGGGAATCCGGGCGTCGCAGTTGCGCCTCCAGTTCCCGGACCTTCGCTTCAAGGGCAGCTCGTGTTTCGCGCTCTGCCTGAAATGCGGCTTCGGCGGCCGCCCGATCTGCGCGCTCCGACCGAAGTGCGGTTTCGGCTTGGTCGGCACGAGCCACCTGATCATCGTAGGTAGCGATGTGCCAACCTGTCTCCGGGTCGTACCACTTCAACTGGCCCTGCTCCCAGCGGAGGTCCAGGTTCAAAACCGCACTGTGGCCCTGCAGGATGTCCTCCTCCAGCTCCTCAATGGCGATTGGCTGGTAGACCCCGTCCACCAGACGGTCCCCGGCCAGACGCGTGCCATGGCTCCGGCCCGTCTCGTCGAAGCGCCAATACTCGGGGATGCCCAGTGCCGCGTAGTCGTCCCGCTTCTCCACCACGTCCACGCGGCCGGTGGAGGGGGAGCCGATCTCCAAAACGAAGTCGGGTGGTGGCGATGGACGAGACCCGGATCCCGAGTGGGGCCATCCGTAGGCGGGGGCGTGCAACGTCCCCTGTGCCGTCAGCCACGTGTGTGTCTGACCGTCCGCCGCCGACATCCAAAATTCCACACTCATGGAAACGGTGCCCGAAGTCCCAAGGATTTCTCCCTAGTCTATGATTGGACTGGAACGCGGCCCCGACGTCACGCTGTTGGCTGTACCCGGTCGCACAGGGTTGGAGCGGAATCGCACCCCGCCTTGGTCCATAGAGACCAGTTCACGCCTCTGAGGATCCGGACATGATTCACGTCCTGGCACGCCGCATCATGATTTTGATCCCGATGCTGTTTGCGCTGTCGGTAATCATCTTCGCCGTGATTGAACTGCCACCCGGCGACTACCTGACCACCTACATTGCTGCCATGGAGAGTCGGGGCCTGCAGGCGGACGAAGCGGAAATCTCCCGGATTCAGCGCCTCTACGCGCTTGATCGACCGATGTACGTGCGCTATGTCCGTTGGATAAGCGGATTTCTGCGCGGAGACTTGGGGCGGGCGATGGCCACCGAGTATGCAGGCAAACGGGTAACGGACATCCTGGCGGAGAGAATTCCCCTGACCATGGGCATTGCTCTTGTGAGTACCATCCTGGTGTGGGCTATCGCCGTGCCCATCGGCATCCATTCCGCCACGCATCAGTATTCCGCCGCGGACTACTTCTTTACCTTCGTGGGGTTTTTCGGTCTGGCGGTGCCGAACTTCCTGTTTGCCATTGTCCTCATGTGGTTTGTCTATGACTTTACGGGCTTTGGAATCACCGGCCTGTTTTCGCTCAAGTACCACGACGCGCCCTGGTCCCTGGCCAAACTGACAGACCTGCTCAAGAACGTGTGGGTGCCGCTGTTGGTGCTGGCGACTGCGGGCACCGCCGGCATGATCCGCGTCGTGCGGGGAAATCTGCTCGATGAACTCCATCAGCCCTATGTCGAGACGGCCCGCGCCAAGGGACTGTCGGAACGACGGCTGCTGTGGAAATACCCGATCCGCATTACTTTCAACCCCATTGTCAGCACCATTGGTTGGATGCTGCCGGCCATGGTGGGGGGCGAAGTGCTGGTCGCGATCGTGCTCAACCTTGAGACGGTTGGGCCAATCCTGCTGGATGCCGTGCTGTCACAGGACATGCAACTGGCAGGCAGCATCCTGATGATCCTGAGTGTATTGACCGTGATTGGCACGCTGATTTCGGATTTGGGGTTGCTCTGGCTGGATCCCAGGATCCGCTACGACGCATAGGTTGGTCGACACATCTCGGAAATCAGCACCATGGCCCAGGATCTTTCCGCCACCAAGGCCTACGAGTACACATCGGTCAACCAACTGATGTGGCGCCGCTTCCGCAAGCATCGCCTAGCCCGTATCGGCGGCACAGTGCTCATCGTGCTCTATGCTCTGGCCTTGCTGTCGGACTATCTCGCGCCCTACGATGCCAACACGCGGCTCAAGGGCTTCAGGGATGTGCCGCCGTCCCGCATTCGCGTGCGCGACACCAACGGAACGTGGCAGCGGCCGTTCATCTACGGCATCGAACGCGGGCGCCACCCCGAGACGTTCCGCGAGATCTATACCGAGGTCACGGACGAGATCGTGCCCATCGAATTCCTTGTACGCGGCGACCCCTACAAATTCATGGGGCTCGTCGACTCCGACCGCCATCTGTTCGGTGTGTCCGGCGAAAACCGTTACATATTCCTGTTTGGAACCGACAGCATCAGCCGCGACCTTTTTTCGCGCACGCTGAAAGGTGCGCGCATTTCACTCTTCATCGGATTTGCCGGCGTGCTCATCTCCTTCCTGCTGGGCTGCCTGATTGGCGGAATGTCGGGATATTTTGGAGGCATGGTCGACGAGGTCATCCAGCGGTTCATCGACCTGATGATCAGCATCCCGACGTTGCCGCTGTGGATCACCCTGTCGGCAGCCATCCCCACCGACTGGAGTGTGGAAGCCACCTTCCTGGCCATTACCGTCGTGTTGTCCCTGTTCGGCTGGCCGGGCCTGGCACGCGTGGTGCGGGGCAAGTTGCTGTCATTGCGTGATCTGGACTTTGTGACGGCGGCCAAGATTGGAGGCAGTTCCGATCTGAACACGATCCTGACCCATCTCCTGCCCAATTTCGCCAGCTACCTCATTGTGTCGATCACGCTGGCCATTCCCGGCATGATCCTGGGTGAGACGGCCTTGAGCTTCATTGGCATCGGGATGCAGGATCCGGGTGTGAGCTGGGGGGTCCTGCTGCAGGAAACCCGGAATTTTGCCGCGCTGGCGCATCACACCTGGAAGTTGATTCCCCTGCTGTTCATCATCGTGACCGTATTGATGTTCAACTTCCTGGGAGACGGCCTCCGGGACGCCGCGGATCCCTACTCTCTCTAAGAATCCGAGGTCTCCTGACCTGGGTTTCTTGCCGATAGGGAATTTGTCTCGCTGATTCGCGTGCAATGCAGAGCTGTTTCCTGCTCCGCCACACTGGCCCGAGGATGTTTCCGGGCGCGTCGGGTCGGATGCCAAGGGAATGCCGCCTGACGGGATTCCAGGCCTGTGTGACCGTCCACAGCGGGCTTAGGCTTCCACTTTTGCCATCGATTTCGAGCCCGTTGGATCCAAGAGTTGGAGCCCTCTTCCAGGTTGTGGGTCGACTTCGTCGGCACACGTCCTTGGAGCGGCAGCCGGTTCAGGGATGGTTCCTTCAAAGGTAGTGGATGGCCTGTGCGAGCAACTCGATACGTCCTCTGCGATGCCGACGGTCCTGATTTCCTCACTCTTGCTGGACGGTTGGACCTGAGTGGTGGCCTCAGGGGCCGTGGATTTTGCCGGTTTGACTCGCTGCATCGGCATTCCTACAATGCCGATGCCACTTGGCCGTTGACATTTCAAGGAGAACCTTGATCCCCTGACACGCTGATTCGCAAGATCCCGGGTTGTTTCCGGGTGCCTGGTGCATGTTTCCTGGCGGAGTGGTACGGAACGTCCTTGACATCATCCAGGAGCTACGAGATGTATAGATTGATGGGATCCCGCTATTTGTGGATCGGGCTTGTTGCGTGTCTGATGCTGGTGTTGGCCGCCTGCGGTCCGTCCGAGGCGCCGGCGGACATGGCCGAACCCGAGGCCGAGGAGATGGCCGATGTCGCGGACGACGGCTGCCCCTACAACGAGGCCCCGATGTTGGCGGAGCAGGTGGCGGCCGGGACCTTGCCGGGCGTCTGTGAACGATTGCCCGTCGAACCCCTGGTGTTGGGCGAAGGACTGGCCGTCAACCCGGATTGGGTGGATGTCCAGATTGGCGATTACGGCGGCGAGATCATCTACACCGTCGTGCATGTCGAAATGAAGGAGCCGCCGTTCATCACGGACAACCGCGAACCGAAGATTCAGGCGGGCGGCATCTACCGCGACTGGGACATCAGCGACGACTACACGGAAATGACGCTGACATTGCGCGCAGGCCACAAGTGGTCCGACGGGGCACCGTTGACCACCGCAGACGTGGTCTTTGCGGTGGAGGATGTGCTTCAGAATGATGAACTCTATCCCTCCATGCCCAACTATCTGCTGACCGGCGGTCTCACGGGAGGGGCGGAGCCAACCCTGGAGGTGGTGGACGATTTCACCTTCAGACTGGTCTACCCCGAGCCCTACAAGGCCTGGGAATACAGCATCACGGCCTTGGGCACCGGGTATTACGACCTGCTCAAGCCCAAGCACCACATGTCCCGCTACCACCCGGCCCACGGTGACGAGGACGAAATCAACGCCATGGTGGCGGACGAGGGTCTGGAGACCTGGGTGGATTTGTTCAATCAGACCGATATGCGGATGTGGCAGAACACCGCTGATCACTCCATCGGTTTCCCCCAGCTCAACACCTACCTCCTGACCGAACACGAAGGCGACCGGTTCACCCTCGTGCGCAATCCCTACTACCATGCCGTGGACACGGCCGGGAACCAGCTGCCCTATCCCGACTATCGCAAGTACGTCAATATCGGATTCTCGGCCAAGGAACAGGCCGAACTCCTCATGTTCTCGCGGCAGGCCCACTACCACTGGCAGACCGACCTGACGGTGCTGCCCCTGTTGATGGAGCGGCAGGAGGAAGGCAACTACACGACCCTCATCTACCCGAACAAAGACTCGCGGATGTTCTACCTCAACCTGAGCTTTGATGATCCGGGCTGGAGGGCTGCGGTCAACGATGGGAGGTTCCGGGAAGCGCTCCAGCTGGCCATCGACAGCCAGGAACTGCTGGACGAACTCTACTTCGCCCAGGGATCCCTGCCCGCCACCCAGACGGCCGCGTACGACCCCGACGGGGCCAATGCGCTGCTGGATGACATGGGCATGACGGAAAGGGATGCCGACGGTTTCCGGTTGGGTCCGGATGGCGAGGAGTTCGAAATCTTCATTACCCTGGATCAGTGGGGCGGCTATTTTGAACAGGCGCCGTTCCTCAAGGACTATTTCGAGGCCGTAGGCCTGCGCACCGACTACCAGCAATTCGAGTCCGGCATCAACAACCAGACCCGGACCGCCAACGAGCACAAGTCGGGCATCACCTGGAACACGGCCCCGCTGTGGCACTCCCACAATCCTTCCTATCCCGAGTATCTGCCCACAACGAACACCGGCCCCCTGTACCAGGCCTGGTACCAGTCGGACGGTGAGCGGGGCGAAGAGCCGCCTGATTGGATTAAGGAATTCCTGACCATCCACGAGAACCTTGCGCAGCATGTGTTCGGAACACCCGAGTTCACGGAATGGGAACAGGTGCGGAACCAGTGGATTTACGACAACAATCCCTTCTTCACCTTTGTGGAACAGCCCGGGATCTACCATCTGTTCACCAACTGTCTGGGCAATGTGGTGACAGGGCCCGTGTTCCATCACGGTTCATGGACCAGCCACAAGCTGCTGTACGTGAAGGAAGGCTGTGAAATGAACTAGACCCGCGGGGCCCATGGCCCTTCGTCTGTGGCGGACAGCCTGGCGGCAGAGCCGGCGTTGCTGCAGACAGCGGATCGATCTGAAAGGACCGCCGGATTCATGGTTGTGAGCCATAAATCCGGCGGTCTGTCATTTAACGGCCGAGGGGACGAGGTGGCCAGGCACCGTATTCGCTACCAATGTCCATAGGGCCTTGGAATTTTGGTAGAGGGCGAAATCGCACGGTACCGCCGCAATCGTGTCACTTTGGTTCAAACCTGCCCAGGAAGCGAAGAACGTCGGCGTGGACCTCGTTCAGATGCCGACGCAGTCCGTGTGTGTCGTCATCGAACACCTTCAACGTACAGTCCCCGCCAGCCGCCTGAATGCGTTGCTGAATCGCTGACAGCTCCTCAACTGTACCGACAGTATCCAGTGCCCCATGGAAGATCAGGACCGGGACTCGAATATGGCTGGCTCTTGCCATGGGCGACTGCTCGGTCATCGCTTGGCGACGTTCTGCGCATCCCTCGGGAAGGGCTCGGTGAGCATGGCCAGGGAACCGATGGAGCCCTGTCACCGGCCACATAATGATCCCGCCCGCCAGTAAGTCCTCGGTCCGAGACAGAGCGAGGAGACTGAGAAACCCGCCATAGCTGTAGCCGGCCAAGATCAGTGGACGGGTGCCGCCCGTCCGCTCCTTCCAGTCCTGGGCACAGGCCACAACATCCCGGACATCGGCCCTTCCATATTCCCCGCGGTTGGCGTCCCTATGCTTTGGCCCGTACCCGGCACTGCCCCGGTACGCCGCGCAGACAAACTCGTACCCCTTCCCCAGGAGATGGAGCATGGAGGCATCGTCCGGATTGATCGGCGCTCCCGGTCCACCGTGGATGTACAGAACCGCCGGAGCCTTGGCGTTGGGCGGGATGAACCGCTGAACGGGTACCGGGAAACCGTCACTGGAAGCGACCGAGTACTCTTCGTGAAGGAACGGTGGTTTGGGTTCCGGTTTTTCCTGTAGAACGGTGACGGTCCGGCCGCCGGCTTGCCATCGATCGATGGATGAGCCTTCACAAAGGAAGTAGACGGCATCCTCGATGCACGCCAGCACCACGGACCCCGAGGCCCGGCTGCTGCGCAAGGGCGGTGGCAAGGAAGCCCGGCTGGCGTTTCTGGGTCACGCTCTGACACGGGTACCACCACAGCCTGCTGATGGACTTCACGGTCAGTCTGGCCATCCGCACCTTCTACGTACGTCTGTGTCAACGGGGTAAGCCCAAAAAGGTGGCACTTGTGGCTGCCATGTGCAAGATGCTTACCATCCTGAACGCTGTGCGGGACCAGATCCCATGGCAATGGGAGCCTGAGTCAACGATGATCAAGGCTTGACATTAAACACAGTTGCTGCTGCGGCAGGACTGTACCCTCAAGGTGGGCATCGCCAACAAGCGGCTGGTGGCATGGGACAAGAACTATCTGTGCCGGCTGATCGGCTTTGCCTCCAAACCAATTTAGATGCAATTGCCCTGACGCAGGTGTTTGGGCCGCCGGATCCGACCTTGTTTCGGTCTGGAGGCGTCACCGGTTTCGGTTTCAGGCAAAGTCTGGACGCGTTCGCTTCCCGCCGTGCACCGACGGCTCCGCGCACCACTGTTCCCTCACCAAGTCCAGGTTGGACAGCAGGTTCCGGGGTAGTTCAAGGATGTGCCACAGGGCTGAATCCAGTTCCTTGCGTATTGGATCGCGGTACGCCTCGTTGGCTGGCAACAGGGAACGGCTGCGGAATTCGTTGCCGATAGTTTGGCATTGTTGCAACTGTGAATCACTGAGATGCCGTGCGTCCAGTACATTCAATTCCGGCAACCTGGAGATCGTCATCCTGGCACGGCCCTGTTGCTGACGAGTTCCCGCCCACCAAAACATCATCAGGCCCAGAGTGGAGTTTGCCCAGAGCAGCAGCGGCCATGTCCATTGGTCCTGGTGCGGCAGTACGTTAGGCCACGCAGTGCCCCCAAGGGTCTTTTCCGGTGTGATGCACATGGCCAGGCTTTGGGAGTTCAACTGGAAGTCCCTGTTGCTGTGCAGACGGGAAGCCGTGCGTTCCCAGGTCTTGACTGCCTGCTCTCTCATCCCGGAACGTGCAGTTCCCTGAGTGTCGGGATGGGCCACAAGAAACCGTTCCGCATCAGCGGCATGACGCCAGAGAGCGGGAAATTCGGGTTTGCCAGTCCTGGGGTATGCCTCAATGTCAAAGGCTCCCCTCGGTGAACTTCCGTTGATGTCCCGGTCGACCAACCCCCGATCTGCAATGTCAGCCAGCTTGGTCACGGGAATGGGATGTTCCTCATCGGTCCTTGGCAAGGCAAGACGGTCCTGACACAGGCGCGCCATGAACCGGGACAGCGAAGGATCATGTACGCCCGCGGCCCCAGTCTCATGGATTGTCCCCACAAATGACGAACTGTGCTGCTCAAGGTTCCGGGCCTCCAGGGTGGCCTCAAGAATGGATCGAGGCCGATGGGTGAGGTTGTCGAATTGAATAACCTTGGAACTATGTTCTACCCCCCCCCCGATTTTCTTGGCCAGGATCAGGCACTCGGCCATGCCCGTATCAGCGGAGAAGGCCCGATCCTGCGAGCCGGTGGCTACTATCGACAGGATCCGGACATCCCGATACTGGTTTGCAAGGGTTTGACGAGCATCGGACCACGATCTCCCAGCCACAAAGGCAAACGGCAGCACTAGGGCCAGGATGCCTCCCGGTTTCAGCTTGGCGTGGGCGATGTCCATAAAGTTGGAGGCGAGGCCCGCATTGCCGTTGCCAAAAAGGCGGCTGCCGGACATGGCTTTCAACCGGGCGGACATGGCCTTCTGCTCTGCTTCAGACGTGTCCAACCCTGCGAACGACGGCACCGGCACCGTGGTTGACTCGTGATTGGTCGGACTGGTGAACGGCGGGTTCATGATCACCAGATCAAAGGACTCGTCCGTGACCGGCAGATCCAACTCGGCTAGACCTTCAACTCCCTTCATCCGCAAGCCACCCATGTCCAGCCAGTCGGCTCCCAGCATTGGCTGCACCAGATCCTTGCTGAGAAGGTCCAAGGCACCGAGATAGACCTCATCCAGCGGCAGGTCACGTCGGCCGGATAGGACCTCATCGGTCCCATAGGGCAGCGCCTCGATCAGTGAATTTCCGTAATGGACTCCCGGATGGGTACTGGACAGCATGGATGCCGTCAGGTGGGTGGCGGACGGCAGGATGTCCGTGCCCAGCAGCACACTTTCCATGATGCCCTGATGAAGTTCGGCATCGTTCCTCCCTGTCCGCCGGTGACGACGATAGATGGCACGCTGTACCGCGGACAGCAGGGCACCGGTGCCGCAGGCAAAGTCGGCTACCTTCAGGGCCAGAATGGCATCTCGGTCCGACCAGTCCAAATCCAGCCGGGAAACTGCCAGTTCCGCCAGCAGGCAGGCCGATGAGGGCAGGGTGTAGAACGTGGCCAGGAACTTCCGATCCGCAATCAGCGTCTGAAACATGCGACCCGCGAGGTCGTGAAAGGTGACTGCGCCGAAGTCGACCAGATCGCTTGCCACATCGTTGACGAATGCAAGGACCGGATTCGCAATGCGCTCCGGGATCCAAGTCAGGATTTCACTGGCGATGCTGAAAACGGGCCAGTAGTTGACTTCAAGAATCCGTTCCCAAACCTCCAGAACCCGCCTGCGGGACGGAGTGCCACTCATCCCTTGCAATTCCTCCGTCCTGGGAATACCCGGGTGCCCCTCAACCGCCCGGTGAAAGATGAAGGCGTTAGTAAGGATTGCAATCGCCATGCGGCAGGTCTGTTCCCCCGGCCCCTGATGCAGCACCTGCCCGATGCGGTCTTCCACATCGGTGTCTTCAGCCAAGGTTCGTAGTCTCGTGCTGCCCGCGCGCACCCCATCTTCCAGTCGGGACTCGCCTTCCCGCACCATCCGTTCGGACAGGGACAGCAGTTCAACAGTGTCCGCCAGATCGTCTACCGTGCCCGACAACCACTCGTCATCCCGTTCGGGCCAGCGTGTTGCCGTACCGTCGGATTGACCCTGATGCACCGCAAACTGAAGAGAAGATTGTTCCAATCCCCCGGACGTGAGACCGTCCGGATAAACCACGGACACCCCTGACTCGATGGGCAGGGAGTTAACCCTGACCACCTTGCCCAGACGGGCCTCCACCTGCTGCTTCAGTTGGGACGCATTCCGCCTGAACTTGGCTTCGACCGCCACGGGTTGGCCGCCACCCGCCGCAACCAGCACGTCGATTTGTTCGGCTGGATGGTCTCGCAATACCTGTGTGGCATCGACGAACACGTTGCGCTCGCTCCATCGGGGATGCCGGGCAATGAGCAGTTCGCCCAGCTTGCCATTCAGCACGGTTTCCGCCTGAGTGGCCGAAGGTCCGGTCATGCGCTCTCCCACTTCATCTGTGAATGTGTGTCCATAACATCCCGCTCGCGAACTGTTTCGGTTTTGTTGGTCTTGATCCGAAGTGTGGAAGGCCTCTAGGCATTCCCACGCTCGGTTTTGCATACCAAGACCAAACAGGGCCCTTCAATGACCTTTCCGCTGCGAGGTCGGCTGTGTCCTCGGGAATGCTTGTATCCTGTGCTGTGGCAGTCGAAAATCAGGTTTGTGGCTGAGGGTAGCAGGTAGCAGGCCGTTATGCATGAAATTTTCCGGAGGGTGCGCCGCCGGCATCGGTCGGTCCCGCTTGTCAATCCCCCTGTTGGTTCGCAGACGCGATCGCTTCGGTAGTGAGAGCCCTTACCACACCACTCTGATCGCAGCTCAGAAGCGAGCCGATGTGCTCGTACGCATCAGGGGCCGCATCCCGCAGCCACGTTAGGGAATAGGCAATCCGCATTCGCACCCACCTGTCAGGATCAGAAGCTAGGCGATCCAGGACCACAGGGTCGGGACACTGTCGCATATTCGGCAAATCGATCGCCACCTGCCTAACCCACGAGTTGGGATGGTCTGCCAAGTCTGTGAACCGAACGTCCGAGCTTGAGAGGTGCGGAAGGGACAGAACCGTTGCTCCGGTTCGCTGCAGAACCTCAAGCTCCGCACCCAGCCACCGCTGGGCCATTGCCACAACATGAGCGCGGTTCTTCAACCCCACCGCACAGTGAGCCAACATGTGAAGGGCTGCTGCCCGAATATCGGCCACGTTCCCGAAGGAAATCCGGATTCGACTGAGTGGGTGCAAAGTACTGACCTGGTCCTCGTCCTCTGCAGAGATCCTCGTCTCGGGATCGGTTAGCGGTTTCACGAGCCCAAAGAGTGCCATCTTCCTGCCAGATGAGAGCAGTTCCACGCCGGTCGCTGCCGATCTAAGTGCAACTGCACGATTCTTGCACGGTTCGTGGAAGTTGCTGCCAATCGCAACCAGTTTGTGGACGTACCGGTTGACAACCTCACTTTGTTGTTCTTCAAGGAACTGGACAGTGGTGTCAAACCGAGAACCGATGGTGTACTTCGAACGCTTACCCAAAGGATACTGCTCCACGAACTGGAGCCGGTTGGACCAGAGCTTTCGTGTTGCAGCGTTCAAGTGCCCCAAGTCGGACAACGGGCCAGCGAAATCGCGGTTTTCTCGTTCAGCGACACGTTCAAGGGAGGCGATGAGTTCGCCTAAGTCGTTGCCACACTCGTACATTGACTGCGCTAAACGGTTCGAGTCGCTCAAGGCCATCTCCGCGAGGACCGACGCTGCTTCACTTCGTAAGGCTGGACGGAACCGATACAGACGTGCAGCCACCACACTCACACCCTGATCAGTGAGTTTGTATGTGTTGGGTTCGCGGGGGGCAAACTGCTTCAGTACAGGCATGAGCTGTTCTAGGTCGCTTTTGTCCGCTTCGATCACAACTGCCTGCAACGCTTGAATTGTCGCCTGAACCATTTCTCCCACACACAGTTGTTCGATGAGTACGCGGGCAAGCTCGCGTGCTGTTTGAACTGGAGCGAGATCACCGATCTGTTCAAGCGCGGTGAGAGCACTTCTCCGAACCCAAGACGCCGGGTTGATCACTGTGTCGGAAAGATAATCGGGCCAAACTTCCAGCCGGGCCGATATGTCTTTGGCCCGATTGTTGTCACCACTGAGCAGGGACTGCTCAAGGGCGGCGCGTAGCTCACCGGACTGGTCAAAGATCTGTGCAAGGAACGCACGTGACTCAAGTTCGTCCGCGAGGCTTCCACTACGAATCGACTCGAGCAATCGGAACCTGGTCCACAAGTGAGCGTCAGGTAACTGCTGGTTCGCAAGGTACTGTAAGGAACGCTCGCGCGTGCGCGGATTGATTGTCACATACGACCGCGAACCTTGAATTGTGAGAGCCAACTGGTTTGTTTCAGCGAGTTCACGGTAATTCTCGACAGACTCGGCATGCTCTCTTGTACCTAGTGCCACTAGTGACCAGAGCGCTTTCTCGACATCCAAATCAAGATCGGCTCCTGTACTCAACGTCATTGCCAGACGGTACCACTTCTCTGCCGGTGCCGATTCCCCCTCCCATGCGGACCGTCGGGCAGCCCGCAGGAGTACGTACGCATTCTCCCGGGCTGGTAATTTCGACAACTCGGCTTGGCGGGTGAGTTCCTTTCCTAACCCTTCAAAACCAGCATCTGCCAAGGCTAGGTTGATTCTCAAGTGCGTCTGCCTGTCTCCTTGCGTACTCGCGCGTTGAAGACAGTCCACACGATCAAGCACAACGCCAAACTCACGGTCGGTTACGGCTGCCTCTGCAAGGAGCATTGCAATGACCGGTGCGTATTCGTCATCGGTTCCGAGGGCGTCAAAACACTGCGCTAACTCCTCTAGGACATCGGGATGCTCGTACCATTGCTGGAAGAAGCAGACGGCATCCGCGCGGGCCTGTCGGACTTCATCAACCTCGTCGCGCAGATCCCTAAGTTCAGAGGCCACTCCCGGAAAAAGATGCGGTTCTGCTTGCTCAACGAAGTTGCGGATGGCGAGCTCCATCAATGCATCGTGGCTCGCATCCATATTCCCCGCAGCTTTCAAGGCCTTGGCTCGTAGCAGGTCGAAGTGGTTGGCGTGTCCCTGAAAGCGTTTTCTGAGTCCATCCCCAACCACTCCATAGGCCTTCGCGGCTTCCGCCGACGAGGTCTGTGCGAGTCGATCAGCCTCTTCCACCTTCGGTTTGAGGCCGAATGCCTCAACTGGACCGATTCGAAAAGCCTCGGCGACCTCGGGAGCTAGGCTTTGATTGGATTCTTGGGGTGTGCCGAAGTACCTGTTCGCCCAGCTTTCACCAAAATACCTGCGAACGAGGTATTCCTTGTTACTGAGTAGATGTGTAAGCTGTTCGGCTCCCCAGAGCTCAATGGGGAAAGAGTATCGGCCATTCAACTCCGCGAGCTTATCCAAGAGCTTCCGATCGCGTGCCTCCTTCGAACTGCAGACAACGAACTTGCCCGTACAACCAACCAACGCACCCTTGGCAAATCCTCCAACGACCTTTTCCAACTCACTCGCAGTCAGTTCCTTCCTTCGCTTCACTTGGAAGGCCGTGCATACCCCTGCGGAAGAATCGCCCGTAAAGTCGATACCCTCTTGGGCTTGCCCAGACTCACCGTACCGGTGGACATTTTTGAATCCGTGGGCTTGCACTATGTCCCGGCAGAGGCACTCGAAATTATCCCATCCGAGTTCGTGGAACGGGAACTCAGTCTCGGTAGTCACGACCGGTGGAAGGACACTTACCGGTGTACTCTGGTAATTCCTGTCATCTATAGTGATCATGACTGTTCCTTGTAAGCTGGGGGCTTCATCCCTAGGAAAGGCATTAGTTCACCTTGGCCGATAGCCTAACAGGGAGTGGTGAGCAGAAGAGGGCACAGGTCGTACAAATGGTCGTAGCGGCCACTAGGCACGCTACCTAGACTCCGTTGAGAATGGGGCGTGTGTGCGCGCATGATCCATTCCCAGGACCCGCTTCAGCAATTCAGTATCTGGCGCGTGGTGTTCCACGGATCAAAACACATGCGCCTCGTAGGCAATTACTGTCGCGTTATCTGTATAGTTGTCGATTTGCTACCTGAACTGGGCGATCCTGAATTACGGTTGACAATCAGTGAATTCGTGTGACATGGAGTGGGGGCAACGTCGGGGAGCACCGCTAACAATGCTTGGTAGTCGGACACTCCAGTGGACTTGTGTTCATGGGAATACCTCAGATCCGCCAATATCTGGCGACCAGTGGCCAAGAATTGCAAGGACGACAGTCACAACAGGTTTCGTCGCGGTGCAAGAGCCGTGTGCTTGGCTTGGAACCGAGCCGGGCAGAGGTCCGGAGGATACCAGCTCAAGTCGGCAAGTCCCCGAAGGCAGGCAACGGCGTTCTGTTCTCTCACGGCAGGGAAGCTACCGCCGGGGGCCAGCTGTCCAAGTCCTGAATATGGAACATGGCCAATGCCTCGCCGGTTGCACAGTCTCCCGTTCCGCTACACGTGAGGGAGCCCGTGATCCCGTCGAACTGTTCCAGATTATCCAGCGTGTCCCTGATGGCCTGGAGGCCAATCAACAGGTTGCCGTCGGCATCCACCTGCGAGGCCGCCGTGATGGCGTACAGCAGCATGCGCACGGCATCGTACATGTGGGCGTGGTAGCCGCTGGTCGGTGGGATGCCGTGCATCTCCACATATTTGCGGCGCAGTTCGTCGTACCGTGCATTGACGATCCGGGGCCCCGTCATGTACATGCCCACGGCCGCTTCGCCCGTGTTGGGCAGGAAGTCTTCCGAGAAGAGGGCGTTGCCGCCCATCAGTTCCGTGTTTTCCAAGCCCGGGATGTCGCGTGCCTGGGCGACGATCAGGTTGCCTTCCGGCTGGAAGATCGGAAAGAGCAGGATGTCCGGCTCGTGCGTTGCGACCTCAATCAGCACGGGCCGCATGTCCAGATCCCCGACATTGACCGCGCCTTGGAATACGACCTCGCCGCCCAGTTCCTCGAAGGCCGCGGCCGTCATGGCCTGGTTCAGGTCCGCATAGATGCTGCCGTCGTGAATCGTGGCCATGGTGCGCGCGTTCAACTGGTTGAAGGCATATTCGGCCGCCAACCGGCCCAGCATGCGGTCGTTGTGGGCCGTGCGGTAATAGCCGTGCTGCCAGACGCCGCCCGTATCGCGGTCGGGATTCGTCAACGAAGGCGAGGTGGTGGAGGCCGCGATCATGCTGCGGCCGGCGGGTGTGACGATGGGGATGGCCGCAGTCGCGGCACTGGAACAGGAGGTGCCCAGCACGCCGACCACGGCCGGATTGGCCATCAGCCTGGTGGCGGCGGTCTGGCCGCCTTCGGCACTGCACAGCGAGTCCTCGGAAACGAGGTTCACGGGATGGCCGTGGACCTCACCGAATTCGGCCAGCGCGATGGCAATGGCATTGGCCGCGTCCTGTCCCAGGTTGGCATTGGGACCCGACAGCACCACCATCGATCCAATCGTCACCGGTTCGTCGGCCGCCACGGCAACACAGCCGAGTTCGTCCGTGCACGTCAAGGCATCCTGCGATCCTGGACCCTCGGGAAGTGCCGCACAGCCGACAACCAGAAGGGCCCAAAGAGCCAGGAGGGCAAGCCAAAGACAGATTCGAAGCAAAGTCATGGAATTCCCTGGCGGTGTCTGATGGATTAAGGGTTGGCGGACGAAACCATCCTGCCTGGGGGCACCGGTGTTCGCCATGGCTGCGGCTCTCGGTTCCGATTGCTATTGTCGCTTATAGGCCACGACCAGAAACGGGGACTCCGGTGGTTCGATGGATTGCCGGGTGCCGTCCGGCCATGCAATTTCCAGGCTGGTAATCCGTGACCGGCCGAGACCGAAGCGCACCGCGGCGTCGTTGCCGGCCCCCAGGGAAGATCCGAGCTTCACCTCCCGCATGAGGACCTGGCCGTCGTCCCGGGTCAGATAAACCCGGGCTCCGGCGGCGTCCCGGTTGACATGCAGGCCGTCACCCTCAAGTCGAACCGTCAAGGAGCGGTTGTCGCCGCCCCACAGGCCGGTATTGCGGTACAGCTGCAACCCTTCGTTCCACCGCGTGGCCACCACGTCGACGAAGCCGTCGCGATCGTAGTCGGCATAGGCACTGCCCATTGTGGGCCTGCCGTTGCGCTCCCAGCTGGTGGGCGTGACCTCGATGAAGCGCCCGTTGCCCTCGTTGTGGAAGAGGATGTCCGGGTAGGGGTCGTGCATCCCTTCGGGACCGGCCGCGGCCGTTTCCTGCACGAACTTGGTCGTGGCAAGGTGCAGGTCCAGCCAACCGTCGTTGTCGATGTCCAGGAAGGCGGTGCCCCAACCCACTGCCGGGCTGGGGCCCACGGCCACGCCGGCCTGCCGGGCGCGGGAGACAAACTCGCCGCCGCGGTTTTCCAGCAGGGCCATGGCGTTCACCATGTTGGAGAAGTAGAGATCCAGGTCCTGGTCATTGTCCAGGTCGCCGGCGGCAATGCCCATGCCTGCCAGCCGCACGTTGGCACCGGTCTCCTCGGATGCGTCGTGCCAGCACCAGCCGTCGCAGCCCGGGCCGTCGTTGCGCCACAGGACGTTGCCGATGGGATTGTGAAGCTCATCGTTGACGACGTAAATGTCGCTGTCACCATCGTTGTCGAAGTCCAGGAAGGTCACGGCAAAGCCGGCCCCCAGCCGCTTGGCATGCACCAGCAGGCCTGAGACATCCTCGAAGGTGCCATCGCCCCGGTTCCGATACAGGCGGTCGGCGGCCAGTTCGTGGTCCGTCTCCTCGCACTCGGGGTAGCAGGACCAGTTGGTCACGTACAGGTCGAGCAGGGCGTCGCCGTCGAAGTCCCCCCAGGCGGCTCCGGAGCCCTTGCCGGTATCGCCCACGCCGGCGGCCGCCGTCACGTCCTCGAAGCCGGATCCCTCCCGGTTGCGGAAGAGGCGGTTGGGACCCTGCGCGATTACGTAGAGATCCGACCAGCCGTCATTGTCGTAGTCGGCAAAGACGGCACCCCCCGTCAATTCGCCGGGCATGGCCACGTCCGCGGTCAGGTCGGAACGGGAAAAGACGCCCCCGTCGTTGCGGAAGAGCACGTTGTCGGCGATGTTGCCGGTGAAGAACAGGTCCAGCCAACCGTCGTTGTCGAAGTCGCCCCAGGCCTGGCCCACCCCCAGGTAGCCGCTGGCAAAGTCCGGGTTGAACATGTCCCAGAAGCCCTCGTGCCGGGCATCCAGGCCGACCGCTGCGGTCACATCCGCGAAGGGATCGAGGGCCGCAGCCCCGGTGGCGGGGGTGATGTCAACCGGTTGCTCCCCGTGACGGATCAGCACCTCTGCATTGAGCGGCAGGTCGTCCTCAAACCGCTGCACCGATCCGTCCGGCCATTGGACCGTAATGGCCTCCGGCACACGGAAGGGACCGAAGCCGAAGTGCAGGGCCGTGTCGTTGCCGGAACCCAGGCTGGAGCCGATCTTCACTTCCTGCATCATCCGCAGATCACCGTCGGTCTCAATCAACACGCGGGCACCCACGGCATCGCGGTTGACCGCACCCCGGCCCTCCAGGCGCACCGTGAGCCAGCGGTGGCCCCTGCCTTCCACGGCCTGGTTGCGGTAAAGGACATAGCCGCGCCGCCACTCGCCCACCACATAGTCAATCCAGCCGTCCCGGTCGAAGTCGGCGTGGGCAAAGCCCAAGGCCGGCCAGGGCTCCTCGATCCAGGCCGTCGGGGTCACGTCGGCGAAGGTGCCGTCCCCTTCGTTGCGGAACAGGGTGTCGGGCCAGGCCAGGAACATGCCTTCCGGCCCGAGCTCGGCGGTCTCCTGCCGGAACTCCGTGGTGGCGAGGTAGAGGTCCTGCCAGCCGTCGTTGTTGTAGTCCAGGAATGCCGTGCCCCAGCCGGTGGCCGGGCTGGGCCCCACGCCCACGCCGGCTGCGCGCGAGCGGTTGGCAAAGGTTTGGCCCTCCTCGTTGGCCAGCAGAATCATGGGGTTGACCATGTCCGAGAAGTACATGTCCAGGTCGAGGTCGTTGTCGTAGTCGCCGACGGCCAGGCCCATGCCGTGGATCATGAGGAAGGAGTTGGTGTCGCGGGAGACGTCGGTCCAGCACCAGCCGCCGCAGCCGGGCCCGTCGTTGCGCCACAGGACGTTGCCCACCGGGTTCTGCATGCGGTCGTTGACTACATACAGGTCGCTGTCGCCGTCGCCGTCGAAGTCCAGGAAGCTGGCCACAAAGCCGGCACCCCTGAGCAGCTCGGGAACAAGCAGGTGGGAGGCCGGTTCAAAGGTGCCGTCGCCCCGGTTGCGGAACAGCGCATCCTGTGCCAGCACCGGATCGATGGGGTCGCAGTCCGGCCAGCAGGACCAGTTGACCACGTACAGGTCCAGGAAGCCGTCGCGGTCGAAGTCGGCCCAGGCCGCCCCCTCGCCCTTGCCCGGATCGTCGACCCCGGCGGCCACAGCCACGTCGGCAAACCCTTGGCCCTCCAGGTTGCGGAACAGGACGTTGGGTCCATGCACCAGCACATAGAGGTCCTTCCAGCCGTCGTTGTCGAAGTCCACCCACATGGCACCGCCGGATTCGACATCCGGCAGGGCTGTCTGCCCGTCGAACGCCGACCGCTCAAAGGTGCCGTCGCCCCGATTGCGGAACAGGGCGTTGGGCGCTTGGTTGCCGGTGACATAGAGATCCGGCCAGCCGTCGTTGTCGAAGTCGCCCCAGGCCTGGCCCATGGCCATGTAACCGGTGTCGAAGGGGGCTTCCTTGCCCTCTTCGCCGAACTGGTTCCAGGTGGCCGCATGTTCGGCGTCGATGCCGGCCCGCGCCGAGACATTCAGGAACAGGGGGATCTCGTCGGCCGGCCCGCGGGGCGGGGGCGGTGCGGCCTCCCGCGGCGGAATGATGGGTGTGCAGGCGACAAGCAGCACGGATGCCAGGAGTGGAAGCAGGCGACGCAGGTCGGCGATACCTGAAAATGCCATGGCAAGGGCCTCGGTTTGTATTGGAAGTGCCGGCGTGTACGCGGCGGGGGGCTACCCTTTGATGCCGGTCAGGGCGATGCCCTGCACGAAGATGCGCTGTCCAAAGAAGAAGATGAGCAGCACGGGCAGAAGCACGATCAGGGAGACTGCCATCATGTAGTGGAAGTCCACGTGGCCGAACTGGCCGCGGAACTGGTTGAGACCCACGGCCAGTACCTGCTCCTTCTGCGCCCGGATGTAGATGAGTGGCATCAGGAAGTTGTTCCAGTTGCCGATGAAGGCGAAGATCACGACCGTGGCCAGGGCGGGCTTGGTCAAGGGAACCAAAATCTGCATTAGGATGCGCCAGGAGGAGGCGCCGTCCAGCCGGGCGGCCTCATCCAGGTCCAGCGGGATGGTCAGGAAGAACTGGCGCAGCAGGAAGATGAAGAAGGGGAAGCCGAACCAGGGCGGCACCATCAGGGGCAGCCAGGACAGGTAGCGCATCCACAGGATGCCGCCTGGCGTGTAGTAGTCCCACCAGGGCTTGAGGAACTGCGTGATCTTGGTGAAGAGCACGTACTGCGGAATGATCAGCACCTCGTTGGGCAGAAGCATGGTGGCCAGCACCAGCCCGAACAGCACGTTGCGGCCGCGGGCCCGCAGCCGGGCAAACCCGAAGGCGGCCAGGCAGCAGGAGAAGAGGTTGCCCACGATGTTGTTCAGCGTAATCAGCGTTGAGTTGACGAAGAGGGTGTTGAATGGCAGATAGGCGCTCCAGCCCTCGGAGAAGTTGCGCCAGACCATCGGGTCGGGAATCCAAACGGGCGGATTGACGAAAATCTGTCGTGACTCCTTCAGGGATGTCGACAGCATCCACAGCAGCGGGATCAGGAACACCACCGCACCCGGCAGAACCAGCAGGTAGATGATGGTCATGTTGAGGATGCGCCGCTTCGAAGTGCGCTGCCACCAGGGTATGACCGGACGGACGGGAATGGCCCCTTGGTCCACGGTATCCTGCATCTGGGCCATGGCCTACGTCTCGCCTTCGTAATAGACCCAACGCCGGCTGCCCCACAGCTGCAACAGCGTCAGCGCCAGGATTATCGTGAACAAAATCCAGGCCAGGGCCGATGCATATCCCATCTTCAGATACTGAAATGCGTTTTGATAGATGTAGTAGACCAGCATATAGGTCGATGTTCCCGGACCACCCTGGGTCATGACCAGGATGTCCGTCAGGATCTGAAAGGCGTTGATCGTGGAAATTACAACCACGAAGAAAAGCACCGGCGACAGCATCGGGATCGTGACGTGGCGGAACTCGGAGTAGGCGTTGGCGCCGTCGATGCGCGCAGCCTCGTAGAGTGACTGGGGAACCCCCTGCAGTCCCGCCAGGAGGATAATCATGTTGGCGCCAATGCCCCAGGTGCTTTTGAGAATGAGGGCCGGCTTGGACCAGGTCTGGCTGGACAGCCAGGCCGGGCCGGACTCGATTGGCAGGAGCTTGACCAGCAGGAAGTTGATCAGGCCCACGTTGGGGTTGAACAGCCAGATCCAGAGGATGGAGATGGCCACGCCGCTGGCAATGGACGGCAGGTAGTAGATCAGGCGCAGGAAGTAGGTGCCGGGCAGGTTCTGGTTCAGCAGCAGCGCCACGAACAGGGCACCCAGGGTTCCCAGCAGCACGGAACCGAAGGTGTAGTAGAAGGTGTTGTAGACCGTCTCCCAGAAGACCAGATCCTCGACCAGCAGGTCCCGGTAGTTCTTGAGGCCGATGAAGCCCGAAAGGTTGAGGCCGGTCCAGTCCGTGAAGCTGAAGACCAGGGAGGCGATGACGGGGCCGCCCGTAAACAGGAACAGGCCGAGGAACCAGGGCAGGATGGCAATCCAGAAATCCCGTTCCTCGCGCTGTTGCAGCGTCCGCATGCGCTTGGCCGGGCGCGCCGACACGCTGGCGGTCATGGCAAGTGCGGGTGCACCTCGGACAGAAGGTGTCCCGGGAGCGGAAGGCTCCGCCGCCGGGACACCCGAACAATCAAATCAGGACATGCGCTCCGCAGCATCCGCGAAGGCGGCGTTGGCTTCCTCGACGATGCTGGTGATGGCAGTATCCACGTCGATTTCGCCACTCCGCAACAGTGTCTGGTAGCGTCCCGTGATGTCCAGCAGCTGGGGTGCGGCCAGCGTCTGGTACGGCCGTCCGGTCACCGCATAGTTCTCAAGCGCGTGCAGGAAGTAGTGGGCGTTGTCGGAGGCCGGCTCCGAATCCAACCACGACTGGTAGGCGTCGGCGCGAGCCGGGCTGCCGCGTCCGGAGCTGCCCCACATGAACTCCATGCCCTCCGTGCTCAGGTAGGCACTGAGGAAGCGCCAGGATGCGGCCTGGTTGCCGCTGTTCTTGGTGATGCTGAAGCCGGAGCCGAAGGAGCCGCAGCTCTGTCCGGCGGGGCCGGCCGGCCACGGTGCCACGTCCCAGGCATAGTTGGCAAACGAGTACTGGGTCGGGGTGCTCCAGGAGGCAAAGAGCGACATGCCACACTGGCCTGCGATCCAGGCATTCTGTTCGAAAGCTTCCGACTCGGCCGGGGTCGGGGCGGCACCGTGCTTGTGAATCAAATCAACCCAGATCTGAACCGCCACACGGGCTTCCTCCGTGTCCAGTTCGATGGCTGTCTCTTCATCGTTGTACAGGTTGGCCCCGTAGGTGTTGAGCATGTTGCGGTTGGTGCCGTTTCCAAAGTTCGGCATGTCTCCGCGCCATCCCCAGATCGGGACGTCACCCTCGGTGTTGGTCAGGGCAATTGAGGTCTCAACCAGGTCTTCAATGGTCCAGTCCTCGGCGGGATAGTCCACTCCCGCCGCATCAAAGATGTCCTTGTTGTAGCCAAGGATGATGGGGCCGTGGTCGTAGGGAATGCCGTGTTGTTCCCCTTCGAACCGATACAGACGCAGGGCTTCCTCCCAGACGCCTCCGATGTTGAAACCGGGATCGGCATCAATGTGAGACTGCATCGAAACCGTGATGCCCTCGAAAGCCCAAGGGAAGGCGCGGCTGCCGTGGACGTAGATAATGTCCGGCAGGGTGTCCGCGGCGGCCCAGGTCGGCACGACCTGATTGTGGTCGGACCAGGTGTTGTAGACCGGTTCCAGGACGATGTCCGAATTCTCCTCCATGAAGTTGGCGTCGAATTCCTGCTGGGTCGTCTGGAAGGCAGCCTCCCAGGTTAGGGCCGTGGAAACGGTAACCGATTCGGCCATGCCGCCCGCATCGGCCGCGGGGGCTGTCGGGGGCGCACAGGCTGCCAGGGCAACCGCTCCTGCGGCCACGCTGCCAAAGGCCAAGAATCGCCGTCGGCTCAAAGTCATGGAAGCCACAATGTGTCTCCTTCTATTCAATTGGCATTGGTATGAGTGATCATGATAGCCCGGCCGTCCGATAGTCCCAAGAATCCATGCCGCTATACTGTCGTTTCCCTCTTGGGGGGGAGATGGCCCGGGCCGTAGAACAGCCTCGACCGGCACGGGGCAATGGAGTTGGAAATGGGCGCGGATGTGAAGGACGAATGGGGGATCTGGGAGATGCGCGGGGTCGTCGATGGTTCCGCAGGCTACGCGGCCCGTCGACGGGTGGTTGCCTGGCGCCTGGCCAACTTGGAGGCATGGGAGCGCGGCCTCGAGGAACTGCATCACTTTGATCCAGAGTATGTCTACGACATTGGGCATGAATACGACTTGGACTGGACATCCGACCCCGATTACTACGGCGTTCACGTCTGCCCGATCGACAAGGCGGGCGTCATGGCTTGGACGGAACCTTGGATCCGTTACCTCTCCCTGTCCATGGCCGACACCTGCGAGGACGCGCTCGGCAATCGGGTGGTGGAATTTGCGGAAATCCATCTCCCCAAGTGGTTTGGGGTGGACCTCGGGTTGTTGTCCAACCCCGGGGGACTTCCGAGCAGCCAGGTTGTTCCGGATCTGATGTTGCTTCCGGAATTGATTGTGCTGCCACCGGCCCTGGAACTGCCTCCGGGCGCGTCCAGAAGTCCCCAGGATCAGATGATCAGGCCCCTGGATGGCGACCCGGTCCCGGAATTGGTGGCCGAGATGGCGGCGCCGCACACCCGGGAGTGGGATCTGAATGGCAAACGGCGGCTGTACGCGGCCTTGGGCATAGCCGAGTACCTGGTGTGCGACTTCGGTGACGTGAACCTGTCGGACACGGGGGGGACGCTGCTGTTGTATCGGCTGCAGGACGGGAAGTATGGCGCGGCCGCGGCCCACCCAGCATTGTCCGAACCGGAGGCACCCGCGTTCTGGAGCGAGGTATTGGGCACGCACATTCGCATGCACCGCGGCCACAGGCGGCCGCGGTTTCAGTGGTATGACGCCGCCAGGGGGTGTTGGCGAGACCGCGAGACCGACGACTTGGTCCGGCTCAGACAGGAAGCCAGGGCGGAAGGTCGGATAAAGGGTTTTGCCGAAGGATACGCGAAGGTCTATGCGGAACGCCATGTGGGAGGATACGCGGCAGGCTATGCGGAGGGCCATGCGCGGGCTGCCATTGAAGTGATGCATGACCTGTTGTACTCGGAACTGGTATTGGGGGTCCGGGAGCGCATCGCCGCGGTTTGGCGGCAGGACGGTCCGCCGACGGATGTGGTGGCCAAAATCATGACTGTGAAACAAGAGCCCAAAGAGTGGCCCTCGCTGCTGGGGTTCCTGGACGACGACATGCCCGGGCTTGATTGAAGTCCGGAACCTCGGCCCGGGAACGGAATCCAAGATGGAGATGCTTCCCGATGTGGAGGCACGCAGGGGCGTGTCGCCGGCCCGGCAGGTGGAGTGGCGGGCTTGCCATGGACGAACCGATTCCCGACAATCCGCCTTGTCCTTCACGACGGCCCGTCGCCAAGCCGGCATGAAGGACTCGCTGTCGATTTCGGTCCCGGCTCGCGGCCGGGACCTTGAATTCATGGCAAACTCTCGGAATGCCTGTGGCCCGGTATCCCGCACGGAGAAACTTGATTGATGAATTTCAGACTCGGAGCCTTGAAACCGGCGTTGGCGTTGGTGGAGGCCCATCTCGAAAGGGAGCGGATCGTGCCCCGTATCTGGACGCGGGATTACACCGTCTGGGCCGACACCGATGTCGAGATCGCGGATCGGCTGGGATGGCTGGATGTTCATCGGCGCATGGCCACCCGGGCCGCGGAACTGACGGTGTGGGCCCAATCCCTAATGGACGAGGGCTTCCGCCAGGCCGTCCTGATTGGAATGGGCGGCTCCAGTCTGGCTCCGGAGGTGTTCGGCGCACTCTGCGGCCGTTCGGAACAGGGGCTTGAGCTGCTTATCCTGGACACCACGGATCCCGAACAGATCGCCTCGCTGGAAGAACGGTTGGATCTGTCGGCAACTCTGTTCGTGGTGGCTACCAAGTCGGGCGGCACGGTCGAAACGCTCTCCGGCTACCAGTATTTTCGGGTCAGGCTCGCAGAACAGGAAGGGGGCCAGCCCCCAGGCGAACACTTCGTTGCGATCACGGATCCCGGCAGCAGTCTGGTGGGCCTGGCGCGGGAGGCGGGGTTCCGCCGAACCTTTGAGAACGATCCCAACATCGGCGGTCGGTACTCTGCGTTGTCCTTGTTCGGCTTGGTGCCGCTGGCCCTGGTGGGCGGCGATGTCGGCCGCCTGCTGGCCGGAGTCGAACCCTTTGCCCATGCGGCTGAACAGCAAGCCATCGACAACGATGCGGCCCGGTTCGGGATGTTGATGGGCCGCCTAGCCTTGGCAGGCAGGGACAAATTGACCATTCTGCTTCCCCCGTCCCTGGCGTCCCTGGGGGACTGGATCGAGCAGTTGATTGCCGAAAGCCTAGGCAAGTCCGGCCGGGGCATCGTGCCCGTGCTGGGCGAGGATGCCGACGATGTGGCCCACTTCGGCGATGATCGTTTCTGCGTGGTAGTGGCACCGTCCGCACCGGACGGGAGCCTGGATCCGGTCATGGCCTCCTTGGCGGACCGTTGCGCGGAGGCCGGGCATCCGGTTGCCGTGATGCCTTTCGCCGGTCCCGCGGACCTCGGTGGCCATTTCTTTCTTTGGGAGTTTGCGACGGCCGTGGCAGGTCATGCCCTGGGTGTTCATCCGTTCGATCAGCCGGATGTCGAATCGGCCAAGGTTGCGGCGCGGGTCTTCGTCGCCGCCTACGAACAAACCGGAACACTGCCGGAGGGACAGGTGGTGGCGGCTTCGCAGCAGGCCTTGGCCGACTTCCTTGCGTCGGCATCCCACGGCGACTACCTGGCAATCCAGGCCTACCTGCCGGCTAGTCCGGGCAACCGGATGGCTCTGGCGGCCTTGCGCCGCAGTATTGCCCACCACCTCAATATTCCGGTCACCGTTGGATTCGGTCCGCGTTTCCTCCACTCCACCGGGCAGCTGCACAAGGGGGGTGTCGCCAACGGTCTGAACCTCCAACTGGTGCGCTGGGTGGACCCGGCAGCAGACGTTCCCATCCCGGGACCTGCGGGCGCAACGGACGGCATGACCTTCGGCACGCTGCAGCGCGCCCAGGCTCTGGGCGATGCAGAAGCCCTGCGAAATGGGGAACGCAGGGTGTTGACCCTGGAACTGGGAGCCGATCCGGCCGCGGCCTTGGCGAGCCTGCTGTCCTGAGACCGGAAGGGCAACAATAACGGTAATTGCCGACGGCAGGGCTGTAGGCTGTTCCCGGTGGCGACGTATCAAGACGGGATTTCCAAGCACAATCTTCAGCATGGCCGAAATGCAACTCGGGTCCGACCCGGACAGCAACCAGGAAGCCGGGGAGGCCGGCTCCCTGCTCGAATACGGCCTGGCCCTGATTGACCGCTACCTGGCGCGGATCATTGCTGTCGTCCTCCTGACCGCGGTCGCGATCGTTGCCGGCACGCAGTTGGCGGCTGCCGAAAGCTGGGTCTTGTTCGGCGGTGTGATGGCTGCGGTGACGGTCTGGCTGGCGGCCCTGCAGCAGCGCCGGGACGGCTTCGGTTCCCCGATGTTTATCCTGGTCAGCCTGTGCTGTTTGGCCGGTGCCACTCTGGGGCACATGACTCCGCTTACCGGCTTGGTGTGCATCGTGCTGCTGCTGGCCGCCTGGGACCTGCACCATCTGGCTTGGCGGATGCTCAGCCTGACCGACTCCATCGACCCGGATGCCTACCTGATCAGGCACCTTCTCCGTCTGGGCTCCGTGTTGGGGGTAGGCCTGATCCTGGCCCTCATTCCGCTGCAGGCCACCTTTAGCCTGCCGTTCGTGCCGACCTTGGCCCTGGCCATCGCTTGTTGCGCCCTGCTGTTCTGGGCCATTAGCGGTGCCAGGAAACTGAGCGGCGGCTCGCCCGAGGGCGATTGACCACCTCACCTGACTGTGCCTCCGACCGGGCCTGCCAGCACACGCCGGTCGGAATCACATGTGTGTACTGTGCCGCCGGCTCCCCGACCGGGACCTAGTGGTCGTCGTGGACAAGACCTACGCGACACTCCAGTTGTTGGCAGGCGGCCAGCAACTGGCCCCGCGGATCACCGTCCTGACCAGTTGCGGCCGGATGCGGTCCTCCATGATCCGCCCCCACCCCGCGTGCCATGGTGTGAGCGGCAAGCAATTACGCTCTCCAATCGTATCGCAATTGAGGCTACCAGCGGGTCTGTCCGGCTAATCTGTAAATCCGCGTGTTGGGAAGGCAGAATCATACAAACCAATCCGTACAACCGTACATCAATTGGAATGTCTAAGGACCCTAACCCCTAACCCAGCCATGCCCGATTCCGTCTTGAGGCACGGTTTGCAAGCGATGTGTTGGTGTCTAGCTGCGCTCATCTCCCGACCAGTTCAGATCCTGGGTTCCGCTAAGAACTCATGCAATGCGGTGGCCAGATCCCACCCAAAGGCGCGTGCTGATTCAGGGGTGACCATCTCACCGTCGACGTTGGCATAGGGAATCTCCACAACAGAACTGGCCAGGACCTCGGGAAGTGCTTCGCCCCAGCGCTCCGAGGTCGTACGTGGCCCATAGTCGACATTCCACTCATCTCCGTAGGCGAGATTGTTGTTCACCCGATAGGGCAAGGGCCCAGTGCGGGTCTGCTCCAGGATGGCGCAAAAGCGTTCCACGCGCCGCCAGTTTTCCTGGTCGGGACCCCCTACAAAGTGGATGCGCTCATGGGAGCCGCCCCTGATGGCGGGACAGTGAAAATCTAGGATGAACCGGAGTTTTCCTTCGCTCCAGGCCGGAACGCGCTGTTTGACAGCTTGCACAGTTGGGTAAATGCTCTCCTCTCCGTAATCTTCCCAGTGATCGTAGGGTCTGCGCCTTTTGCCTTGGTCTCCCTCCTCCACGCCGTCCTTGTCCATGAAGGGAATTACGAGAAACTCGACGTGTTCCCGTAGCCATGCGCCCGGTCCCGTGTGGGTCAATACCGCTTCCAACATCCCTTCCATGCTGTACGTCGCTATCGCCTCGCAAGCGTGGTGGCGACCAATCAACAGGACCCGGAGGTCAGGGGCCCCATCGAGACATCCTAGATGCAGCATTTCCACGTCCCGCCCATGCTTGGTGCGACATAGAGTACCAATCCTGAGATGAGGGTGGCGGGCATACCGAGCCAGGAAGGCCTGTAGATGGGCTTCCAGATACGGAATTGTGAATGAAAAGTGCACGGAGTCCGCCTGGGGAGGAAAAGTGAAGGTGAAGCTCTGTCCTTGAACTGCTTCTGCCCCGAGCCAGGACCAGTGTCCGCCATCATCGACACTTACGGCCGGACCCCGCACCCCAATGGCATCGCTGGCGGTAAAGCGAAATTCCAAAGTGCGGCCGGCGGCTCCCCTGATGCGGAAGTACCAGTAGAACCAGTCCACGAAAGTGTCGCGCAATTCCTGATGCAGGGAAATCAAATCACCATCCACCGAATCGACAACAATATTGCCGCCCGGGAAATCGCTGTCAATAATCGGATCAGTCCTACTCATGGCGGTTCCTCCGGTGTAACAAGAGCCCACAGCACAGAGACGACGAAGGCGTTTGGATCTGGGGACGGTACAGGGACTATCCGCGGATACCGGTCAGGGTGACGCCCTGCACGAAGTGGCGTTGGAAGAAGGCGAAGACCAACAGGACAGGGATCACCATCACGGTCGAGGCTGCCATCAGTTGGTTGTATAACGAGTTCATGTAGGGTAGGCCCCGGAAACTGTGTAGTCCGAGGGCCACAGTGCGAAGTCGTTCATCGGTCAGGAAGATCATGGGTCCCATGAAGTCATTCCAGCTGGCCTGAAAGCTGAAAATCGCTACGGTGGCCAGGGCCGGCTTGGCCAGGGGCAGGATGATCCGCCACAGGATATCCAGTTCCGAACAGCCATCGATGCGCGCCGCATCGGTCAAGTCGTCGGGAATGCCCAGGAAGAACTGGCGCAGCAGGAAGAGGTAGAAGGGAGAACCAAAAAACGCTGGCACCATGAGCGGGGCAAAGGTGTTGATCCAGTGCAGTTGGTGAAAGAGCAGGTAGGTGGGGATGAGCCGGACAATGCCGGGAAGCATCAACATACTCAGCAGAGAGGCGAACAACAGGTCGCGCCCCCAAAACCGAAACCGCGCAAATCCGTAGGCCGCCAGTACATTGGACATCAAGTCGCCGACGATCACCACCGCGGTCACATACAGGGTATTCCTGAAATAAAGTCCGAAAGGCAGGAAAGTCAAGGCTGCGGGGTAGTTTTCCCAGGCGAAAGGATTGGGTATCCAGGATGGGGGAAAGGAGACAACCTGCGACATGGTCTGCAGGGAAGCCGAGATCATCCAAACCAAGGGCAGGATCATGGCAAGCGCCCCGATCAGAGCGATCAGGTGCCAGGCTACAGTGGAAAGCCGACGCCGAGCCAATACCCAGCGAATGTTGCCGACCATCTAGAATCGCCCTCCTGTTCTGCCTTCGTAATAGACCCAGGATCTTGACGTCTTCAAGATAAGAAAGGTCAGCAGCAACACCAGAACAAACAGCATCCAGGCGGTGGCCGAGGCATAACCCATCTTGAAGTAGCGAAAAGCATTGTCATAAATCAGAAGGGAAATATAGTAGGTGGAATTGACCGGCCCGCCTCTGGTCATGATGAAAGGCGCATTGAAAGCTTGGAACGAGGCGATCAGGCCCATGACCAAGTGAAAGAACAGAGTTGGCGTCATCATCGGCAAGGTAATGGCAAGGAAACGACGCAACGCCCTGGCGCCGTCGATTTCAGCTGCTTCATACAGATGTTCCGGTACGCCTTGTAACCCCGCCAGATAAAGCACCATACCGGTGCCGATGCTCCAAAGACTCATCAGGATCAGGCCGGGTGTGGCCCAATCTGGATCAATCAGCCACCCGGGTCCTTTGACGCCAAAAAGGCTGATGAAATAGTTAACCAGACCTACGCTGGGATTGAGGATCACCAGCCAGATCACCGCTGAGGCGACAGTGGGCACGACACTGGGTACGTAAAACGCCGTGCGGTAGATGTAGGCTCCCTTGATCCTGTTCAGCAACAGGGCAACGGCAAAAGCCAGGCCAATCCCGAGGGGTACCGATACCAGCACATAGTACGCCGTGATCCCAAAGGACTGTGCCACCAATTCCTCAGTGAACGCCTTCTGGTAGTTGGCCAGACCCGTCCACTTGGGTTTCGTTATGATGCTGTACTTGGTGAAACTGAAAAACAGTGCGGCCAGGATTGGGCCCAGATTGAAGATGAGCATGCCCAAAACGGCAGGGCAAATAAAAAGAAGGCCGTACAGTGCTTCCCTACGCTGCATTGACCGATTTCTTGACAGCGTTGAGGCTGCGTACCTCATAGAACCAACCCAACCTATCTTCCCTGGCCCCCAACGCATTGCTCGGGAGCCGGCTTAATGCGTGCAGAACAATGTCTTGCCGAGCCTTTCTCGCGGATCAGCGGTACAACCTCCGGCCCGGGATGTGGCCCCTAATCATTGCAGGAGGAACGGGTTCCCTTGACTAGGATGCTGGCGACATCCCCCCAAGAGAACCCGTTTCATCCCCTATCCTCAGTCCCTTCACAGCAGAAAGGTTTTTGGGGTGGATTAGGCCTCAGCCCACCACTCGTCCAGCATTTCCTGAAGCCTGACCCCTATTTCTGCAACAGCTTCCGGGGGAGTCTTGCGGTGATAGTAGACCTCTTCCAAGGAAGTTCTCATGACATCACCAACTTCATTCCAAACTGGGAATGAATTCCTGTACACTTTGGTGCGCTCGGTCGCCTCTTCGACCACAGGCCAGAACGAAGCTGTCTGGTACGCTGGCGTCTCCGAGCATGCCTTGAGGGGATGGGCCTGAAGCTGCGCTGTCATGAACTTGCAGCTTCCCTCCAGATCATAGGTGAGCCATTTGAGCAGTTGCCAGGCCGCGTCTGGTTCCTTGGTTCCCCTTGGCATGGCATAGCCCCAACTGTAGTTATAGCTGCCTACCCAGGGGCTGTCGTTGTTCACGGGGCTGACCGCGGATAGGTAGTCGAGGTCAGGCGCCTGATCCTTGACGTAGAAGTAATTCCAGCCTCCGCTAAACTGGATGCTCTGTAATCCGGAATAGAAGGGGTTGGTCTCAAAGGCGGAAGTGGTGCTCTTCCAAGCTGCCACCTTTTCAATTCCACCCTGAGTTTCCATCACATCAAACATGAACTGCACGGACTCCACCGTTAACTCATTGTCGATCAAGGACGTACGGCCGTCATCACTGATCATGGGAGCATCATTGCAGGCCATGTAGTGCCTGAAACCGTCCGGACCACCGTACAAGGTGCAACCCAGGCGTTTGATCTCATCATCCTCAAAGACCACAAGCCTAGCAATCGCATCCAGCATCTCAGTCCAGGTCGACGGAGGATTCTCCGGATCGAGACCGACCTCCTCAAAGTCGGCAGGAATGTAGAACATGAGATTTTGAGCACCACCCATGGTGTTGGGCAGTACCCATACATTGCCTTCTCGCTGCATTGCTTCGGCTTCGGGCCCATAATACTGATCCAGCGAGATGCCCGCGTCCGCCATCCTTTCTGTCAAGGACAGAAGGGCCTCCGCTCTGACAAAAGGAGCCATGTCGTGCTGGGCCAGCATGGTGACATCGGGCGGTGTACCCGCCGTGATCGATGCCAGCAGTTTCTCCAGACGCTGCCCCCAGGGTTGCAGCGTGGCCTCCACCGTGATATGAGGATACGCGGCCATGAAGTCTGCGATCTGGGTGTCCATCAAGGGGACACGACCACCTCCCCAGTGGTGCCACATTCTGACTGTAACTGCCTCGGGAGCAGCTGCATCTTCTGTAGCCACCTGTGTTACCGGGACGGGCTGGCATGCCGCCAAGCCGACCCCCACTCCAGCCATCAATGTCGTATGCAGAAATTGACGCCGGGACAAACCGTGTTGCTTCCTCATGGCAGCCTTCTCCTTGAAGAGGACCTCTTCAATTTGGTGATTTCACCGAAAGCATGGTAGGGATTGTACCCATTCCTGAAATGGGGGCAAGTCGCGAAAAATCCATCCCATTGCCTATTGCCCTGCGGGCATTGATTGCGCGTGGAAAACCGTCCGATACCAGGCTAGCAGGCAGTGAACAACCCGAGTGCGGAAGCATGCCACCACGAACCGGGGAGGGATCCAACCGATGCGCAGCCAACGCGACTCCCAACCGATGATGTCGGCGTTTGCGGACCCGGGGAGCGGGTCCCGGCGGATCTCCCCCTGCGCACGATCAAGGCCTTGGTTGACGAGGCCCTGAACCGGCTTTCCCCTGAGTTCGATACCATGTACGCTAGGATCGGGCACCTCTCCGTGCCCTCCGAATGGCTGCCCAGGCCTCCCTCTTGCTCTCCCGCTTTTCGGTCCGCAGTGAACGGACCTTCTGCGAGGAACTGGGCTACAATCTGCTGTTCCGCTGGTTCCTAGACGTGGTCGAACCCGGCTTCGCCCCGGGAGTCTTCTCCAAGAACCGCCAGTGGCGGCTGGCGCATGCGGTGGGCCAAGCCCTGTTCGACGAAGTGGTCGGGATGGCGTACCAACAGGACCTGTTGTCGGACCACCACTTCGCCGTGGATGGAACGCTTATCGAGGCCGCGGCCGGCTTCAAACCTTCCGCCTCTGGGACGAGGACGACGATCCCGGCAACCCGAACCCTGTTCCGGCACCTCCTCCGTCTAGGCGCCGTGCTGCGGCAGGCTTGATCCTGGCCCTTATTCCGCTGCAGACCCCTTTAGCCTGCCGTTTGTACCGACCCTGGCCATTGCCTGCTGTGCCCTGCTGTTCTGGGCCATCAGCGGCGCCCGGAAACTGATCGGTGGCTCGCCCAAGGGCGACTGACCACCGCCCCGGTCTATGCCTCCGCCCTGGCCTGCCAGCGCACGCCGGTCGGAATCACATCGGTTTGCTCCCCGCGGGCCATGGCTTCGGCCGTGGCCAGAATGCTGTGGAAGTCGTGTTCCGGCTCGTAGCCCAGGATGGAACGGGTCTTGCCGAGATCCAGCTCGAAGTAGTTGGGTGCCGGGATTTTGGCGGTCACGTATTCCATGCCATGCCGTTCCGCCAGCCACGGAACGATGTCCGCCCAGTCCAGGATGGCAGCCCCGCCCAGGTTCATTTCCTGTCCCACCGCCGCCTCCGCATCCAGTGCCAGCGACAAACCCAGGGCGATGTCGCGTACGTCGGTGTAGTGCTGTCGGAAGGGAACGCCGTTGGGATTCAGGGAAAGCAGGAGCTTCTCTTTCCCCGTCCAGAGGTTGCGGATGTGGTCCAGCATGGCCTGCTCGGTCGGGTCCGGGCTGTGCTGGCCGCCCCAGGCCTCGTGGGCCGCACTCAACAGGAACAGGGGTGGCAGGCCGTCCGCGTTCAGGAACTCCGACGGTTCGATGATGGTGGTGAAGCGGAAGGAGACCGACGGCACGCCGTACTGGTGGTGGTAGGACATCGCCAACTGTTCGCCGATGCGCTTGGTCAGAAAATAGGGCATCTGCAGGTACGGGGAGACATCCGTCTCGCGGATGGCATTGGCGAAATAGCGGCTCTCGCGTCCCTCAAGGTGGGGGCTGCGGTCCGTCAGCTGCCAGTAGATGGCCTCGGTGCAGGCGTAGACGAAGCGGTGCAGGTTGGGACACTGGTCGCGCACCGCTTCCAGGAGGTTCAGGGTTCCGCCGCCGTTGATGGCCAGGTAGTCGCGGTTGTCGAACGGACCGCCGAAGGCCGCAGCCAAGTGGTAGACGGCATCCATGCCTTCCACGGCCTGCTGGCAGTCGGCAAAACTGCGCAGATCCCCCTCGATCGTCTCCACCCGCTCGAATCCCGCCAACTTGCCGGCGCGGCCGGCGTCGCCCGGATACACAAATGCGCGCACCTCGTGTCCGGCCGCCAGCAGGCGACGAGCCAGGTTCGCTCCAACGCGGCCCGTGCCGCCCGTGATCAAAATCTTCATGGCAGGAATTCCAAACAAAATGCTGAAGGGACAAACGCTGTCCCGGCTGGTACCGGAAAAGGTCGTAGCCGACATAATAGGCTACCGCACACCTATCGGCTGCACTCCATATTTGGGCACTGCCCAGCGACCGTTGCCGGAAGCCCTCACTCATCTCTTCGATCTCCGCATCTGGCGCCAGTCACAAATCCTGCTGACGGTCTGACGCGCGCCGGGATGGCGTGTGTTACAACATGGATGTACCTGAGTCCACCGCCATGTCCACCCTGTCCCTGGCCGACCGCATCACCCGTTTGTCCGTCGCGGTCGAGGGGAACGGCGACCCAGAGGGTGGCAGTCGTGACCGGGCTGGCCTCCCTGCGGGAGGAGAACGCCGATCGGTGGCGACAGCACCATCGGCACAGCGGCAACTGCGTCCAGCCGGGCCGTGCCGGCACAATCGAGAACCTCTGCCGGCGCGTACCCATGCACGACCGCTTCAGTGCCTACGAGAACCGATTGCCGCAGGAAACCGTGCATCCCCTCCGCAACGTCCATCTGCAGTTGATTCCGGACCACTACGCAGGCCCGCCCCCGCTCGCGGGCGTCGCCGCGCCCACAACCTGGCCCTGGTCTTGTGGACGCACCGGGATGCCTGCCCGCACTTCTTGACCGACCCGTGCATCCGGGCAGGTTCGAGATCCGGATCCACGGCTGGAGTCCGATGTGGTCGCGCAACAGCCAATGAACCCATGGGATCGGAGTTTGGTTGAGCCGAGCACACCAAGTTCCGGGTGGCCGCAACCACCGATCGGCTCGGGATGTAGCAGCGTACAGTGCGCGGTCGGCCCTTAACTTGCCCTTCCGTTCTGTTTCACAGCAACTGAAAGATCACACTATTGCTCGTTATCAGGAATAAACACCATGGTTCGAAGCGAGGCTCTGCAACAGTATTTTCTCCAGGCGGAAAACGCGATTCTCGCGTCCATCGAGAGTCTGGTTGAACTGGAAACCCCAAGTACGGATGTGGGGCAATTGGACTCGTGCGCCGAGTACTTGCGCTCCCTGTTTGCGCCGATCGTTGATCAGGCCGAAATCATCCAAGTTCCCAACGGTGGCAACCATGTCCGGGTACAGCTGCACGCCAAGTCCCCGAAGCTGCCTCCGATTCTGGTCCTTACCCATTTCGACACGGTGTGGCCTGTCGGTACGCTCGCAAAAATGCCATTTCGGCAGGATGAGGATGGCAAGACCTATGGTCCGGCCATCTTTGACATGAAGAGCAGCATTGCCATGATGGAACATATCTTTAGAGCCTTCAAGGACCTGAATCTGGAACCAAACCGACATGTAGTCCTGTTGGCAACCGCGGATGAGGAGGTGGGCAGCGTCACTTCAAGGTCGCTGATAGAACACGAGGCCAAAGCAGCCAACTGCGTCCTTGTTCCGGAACCCCCGTTGCCCGGTGGCGTGATTAAGACCGCACGCAAGGGCAGTCGGATGATGGACATTCACATTGACGGCATCCCTGCACACTCTGGTCTCGAAATCGAGAAAGGGGTGTCGGCCATCGAAGAAGCTGCACACCAAGTCCTGACCCTTCAGGCAATGACCAATCTCGAAGCTGGATTGACCGTTAATACCGGCATCATTCAGGGCGGAACAAACTCCAATGTGGTTGCACCGCACGTGGACATGCAAGTCGATGTACGTGCCTGGACTCGGGAAGACCTTGTATCCGCAGTGACCCGCATCCAAAATCTTTCAACCAAGCTGCAAGGTACCTCCATTCAAGTTGGCAGCAAGCGAGGGCGGCCTCCACTGGAGGAATCAGTCACGCTGCCGGTGTTCGAAAGGGCCAGAGAGATTGCCTCGCGTCTGGGCATCGATCTGGCCAGGGGGCGTACCGGTGGCGGCAGTGACGGAAATTTGACTGGTGCCATAGGCGTGCCGACACTGGACGGTCTGGGTGTACCGGGTGCAGGGGCTCACGCGATCCACGAACACATTGAGACGGACCAATTGATTCCACGAACGTGGCTGATTTCGGAATTGATCCTCAACCTGGTGGTTGACAACTGATGGCCAAGCGTCTGGCTCCAATGAGTTTGGAGGTGTCAGTTGTGCGTTGACCTGCCGGAGTTGACCTGCCGGAAGGCAGCACTTGATCCTGTACAACAGCCGCCCGCATTGGCCCTTGCGACACCAATCCGTGGGCGGACTGCTCGTGCCTGCCTGTGAATTTCAGTGTGGCAACCGGATGCCGGTCGCTCCGTTCGGTTCTTCCCCGACGGGATCAATGTGGTCCTGAGTGCAGAGGGGTCCAACGGGCTTGCGCATCCTGCACGGGCCGCCGGGCTCCTTCAATGCGCATTTCCCCGTCCCGGGACTTGGACACGTGCAGGGCAATACAGGTTGCGTCCTCCGTATTCGCCAGTTCGGCCAGCAAGCTGCGTCCGTACTGCTTTCGGTCCGCCTGTTCCTGCGCCGCGCGCAGGCTGCGGTTGTACTTGAGCTCAATCACACAGACACGCCCGCCACAGACGGTCGCCAAGTCGAGACGCCCGGCCAACTCCTGTCTCTCCGACAGTGGCAGGATGTTCATCCCAAAGAACAGGCCGTGGAGCGCGGCATGGTAGGAATCCTCATCCTCCATGATGTTGTAGGGAAAGGCGTACAGGCAGTCCAGCAGGACCGTTGGCAGGTTGTCGTAGTTCCCTGTCTGCAGACAGGCACGTATACGCTCGATACCGGGAAGTGATTCCTCGACATGGGCTTGAGCCAAATTCGCGAGCATCGCGGATGCCACTTCCCGGTTGGGCCAGCCTAGCCGGGCGGGCCGGGTGTCCTCCGCGGGAAGGTAGGTCAAATAGCCGCTCTGCAGCATCAGGGACTTCAAACTGCTTGACTTGTTGCTGAAGAGGTCCACATCCAACTCCACCTGACCCCGCAACAGACTGGAGTCCACTCGAGCACCGTGCTGCCGCAGTCTGTCCACTAGGACTTTCGCCACTCCGGATTCCGACCAATGTGCAGGAAGTCCCAGCTCCTTGATCTCTTCCCGCAATTCGGGGACCATGAGGTCGGAGAGCGTCTTGCACAGGGACCAGGGATTGTAGACGGCCGTAGACCGGCCCCGTCTGTCAAACCGGTAGCCGTTGTAGTGGTCGCGCAGAGCCGTTCGCAAAGCGTTCGTTGACTGAGCCAGCCCCTCCGCCGCGGTTTCAATGAAGGTTGACAGGGGTGGCCCGTCGAGGTCCTCCTCGGTGAAGCCGCATACACTGCCGAGATCCGGACGCCAAGTACAGTCCTCAAGATTGTTGAGGGCCGAGAACTGATCGCCATACGCCCTGCGTGTGATGCCGGTGATCAACACCTTGTGGAGCAGTCCTTCGCATTGCTTGAACACGCGATAGAAGTCGCGGAACAGGTTGAGGTACGGTTCGATTTCCGTGGGATTGAGCCTGACCAATGACAGCAACGGCGTGTCGTACTCGTCCACCAGCACCAGCGGATCAGCGAATTCCAACTGGAGCGACTGGATCAGCGTCTCAAGCATGTCCTGGGGTGCATGCGGATAACTCGTCGAGTCCCGTAGATACCGCATCTCAACGCCGGGATCGTATCCCCTCCCATACCAGCGAAGCGCGTGGCGCGCAATATGCAACTTGAGGGACTGCTCCAACTGCGTCACATTGCGGCCTGTCACATTGCTCATGTCAAGCCGAATCACCGGACGTCTTGGCGAATTCGCGAACTCAACCTCCCAAGCCAGGCCTGCGAACAGCTGTTCGTCCGGAACCTTGGGCATGGGCCGCACCGGCTGTCCATCCGGACCGCGCACCATGGGCAGGTGGCCTTGGTACATGCACTCGATGGTCGAGAGCATCAGTGTCTTGCCGAAGCGGCGTGGCCGTGTCAGAAACAGAAACTTACCGGTGTCGAGCAAGTGTTCCAGTTCCCGGGTCTTGTCCACGTAGGCGTACCCGTCGCGGCGCAAGTCCGCGTACTCCGAGATGCCGGGCAGCAGCACAGGCGCGGACACGGTTGACTTGCTGTCCGCTCGGGTACCAGGTTCGGAGTTGGATGCGGCCATGTTCATGCACTTGCGTCCGGTTGAGTGGCCTAGAGGAGACGCGCTTGTCCTTGGGGTGATTGTAGTCTGCCGGGTCTGGTACATGCAGGAGATGCTTCCTCCGTCCGCAGTCGGTCCAAACGGGGAATTGGGTCTGTGTGGAACGGTCGAGAACGACAGGTCGATTGCATCTAAACCGGGTGGGCCGCAAGGCTACAGTGGCCGGTTCCGGGTTCAGCCTGCGGAGAACTTCCTCAGGGACGGCCTGATGCCCCCATCCCTGGTCGAGCCCCTGGACATTCCGGGGATCCGCGGGTCGACCGGCCTCAACTGCACAATCTGACGGACATTCTGGTGTTGTCCGTGCCGGGATCATCTGTGGAGCCGGCAGTTGCGTGGCCGTCGCCCTCTTCGGCCAACTCCACGATGCCTGACTGCGCACCTTCTTGGAGCTACCGAACGGGATCCCCTCGCACAACACGCCGGGACGGGTCTTCGCGCGGCTGGATGCGACCGGGTCGAGGAGGGGTTTCGGGACTGGGTACAGAGCGTCTTCGAACTGACCGACAGGCAGGTCGTGCTCATTGAAGGCCCGCGCACGCGCGGGCCACGACGCCCATCACATGGCGATCCCCGGCGCATCCCCCACAACCTTTTGCGGCAGGACCGCTCTCCAGGGAGGGTATCGCCAACAGGCGACTGGCAGCGGCCTGGAATTAAGACAATCTGCGCCGACTGGTTGGTCTCAAGCCCACACCTGCGAAGATGCGGTCGCCTTGGAAGGGCTCCCAGGGAACCAGAACATTCTGGCAGTTTGGGTACAGGCAGGCCCTAAGCTGAAGTTATCCCTTGAGGCCAGTGAGGGAAATTCCTTCAATGAAACTGCGCTGGGCAAAGAAGAAGGCCAGGAAAACAGGCAATGTAATCAGTGACGAAACAGCCATCAGCCATGGATAAGCCAGTTTCGTGTTGCCAATCTCGTCCACTGCTGACCGCAACCGCCCCACACCCAGCGTCAAGACCCATTTGGCTTCTTGATTTATGTAGATTAGGGGCCCTAGGTAATCGTTCCAGGCATTCATGAAGGTGAAGAGGCCCACAACCGCCAAGGCAGCCTTGGACAGGGGCAGAATGATGCGCACGAAAATACGCAATTCGCTTGCGCCATCAATCCTGGCGGCATCCGAAAGCTCCAGCGGGAGCGCCAGGAAAAACTGGCGTAGCAGGAAGATGAAGAAGGCATTGCCGAAGAAGGCAGGCACCACGAGGGGATTGAATGTGTTGATCCAGCCCAATGTCTTGAAAATCACGAACAGCGGCACGAGGCGCACCCAGTCCGGCACCATCATCGTGGCTAGCACGATGGCAAAGATCGCATTCCGGCCTTTCCAATCAATGCGGGCAAACGAATAGGCGACCAACGACGAAGACAGCACGGTCCCCAATGTGGCCGGGATTGCATAGCGGACCACGGTGTTGAAGGTCCAGAGATTGAAGGTCTCACTGTTCCACGCATTCCAGAAGTTCTCCCAGAATTGGGGTCTGGGAAACCATATGGGAGGTACTACATAAACCTGGGCGTCATCCTTGACCGCTGAAGAGACCATCCAATAGAAGGGAAGCAGAAACGAGACTGCCAGAACAATCAAAACGACGTACTTGAGAATCTGGCCCAACAGATCCAGGGCTCGCCCGTGCCAAGGTTGGGAATAATGGGTTACGGTCAACTGTGTTGCCATGGTCTTGAACCGGTTAGCGTGTCGCACCCGCGTAATACACGAAGCGGCCCGAAGTGCGGAAAATCAAATACGTGAACAAGAGAATGAGGACGAAGAGGACCCAAGCCAAGGCGGATGCCTTGCCCATGCGGAACCATTGGAACGCGTTTCGATAGAGATAGATGGCATAAAACTCGGCGGACCGGCTGGGACCGCCCTGGGTCATGATCCAGGGCAGGGTGAAATATTGGAACCCGCTGATGAAGCTCATGACCAGGTTGAAGAGGATTATCGGGCTGACCATCGGCACGGTGATGTTCCACATGCGGCGGAAAGCGTTGGCTCCGTCCACGGTGGCCGCTTCGTAGAGGGACCTGGGTACATCCTGCAGGGTCGCCAGGAAAATCACCATGGCCGCGCCCTGGCTCCACATGTGAATGACCACCAGTGACCATTTCATCAGATCGGGGCTGGAAATAAAGGGGATTGTCTTGAATCCCCAGGCCTGCAAAGTGGAGTTGATGGCTCCATATTGGACATTCAGCAGGAAGATCCAGACGAAAGCGGTCACGACCACGGGCACGATGGCGGGGAAAAAGAAGATGGCCCGGAAGAACGAACGGAATATGATGCGCGAGTTGAGCAACAATGCCATCAGGAACGCGGACAATACCCCCATCGGGGAGCTCAACAGGACCCACCACAACGTGTTGCCGGCCACGAGCCTGAAATCGGCATCGTCTGCAAAGGCGACGTAGTTCTGAATCCCCAGCCACACGGGATCGCGGACCAGGTCGTAGCGGGTGAAGGAGTAGTAGAGCGCCGATCCGACCGGGAAAATGGTAAAGCCCAGGAACCCGATGATCCAGGGAGAGGCAAAGGCAAAACCCAACAGGAAGTTGCGCCACTCACGCGGTGTGGCTGGAAGCGCCCGTCGGAGTGCAGTCATGAGTGTTTACGCCCTAAAAAGAGTCCAAGCGGGCCGGTTCCGGGCTTGGTGTACCCGGAACCGGCCCGCTAAACATCAAACTGAATTTGGTTGCATTGGCGGGTTTAGGCGAAACCTGCGGCCTGGTACTCCTTGGTGCAGAGTTCCTGCATCTGGGCTACCGCTTCGGCGCCACTGATTTGGTCTCTGTACACCGCTTCGCGGAATTCTCCGTATTTTACGCGTACAAAATCCTCAATCTCGCAGCGAATCTGCGGACCCCAGTAATTGGCTTCCTGAACAGAATCAAAGATGAAATCCAGACCGGGGAACAAATCCCTGGGGGCATTGTCGAAGTAAGGTCTGTAGGAAGGAAGCCAGCCGATGTTGTGGAAAATCTGGTCGCACCAGTAATCACCTTGTAGCCATTCCGCCACGGGCCAGGCTTCGTCCTTATAGGTGCCATCCTTGAATATCTGGACCATGTGACCGCCGCCCTGCTGGAGCTTGACGCCTCGGCGCCTTTCCGGGACTGGGGTCCAGGACACTCGCAGTTGTTCTGCCACGTCCGGCACTTCGTTGAAAGTTTCGCCCGACATCCAATACCCTTCGATGATGCAGGCTTGGACTTCGGCATTGAAGGACCCGCCCCAAGTGCCTTGGCCTTCTACCGCCCGCATGCCCACGAGGTTGTCGGGGCCGATGATCCGAATGAATTCCCCCATGACTTCCAGACCTTCCGCGAATTCTTCATTGTCCAGGTTGAATTCCTTCGTGTCTTCGTCAAAATAGTGGAAACCAAACGAGTCCGAGATGCAGAAACCATCGTTGCCGGGACCGACTCCCCCTTCTGCGTCATAGGGATCGAGCCCGATCTGCAACAGGTTGTTGTTCTCGTCGAATTGCGTCAAAGTGTTGTGCCAGACCAAAGCCTCGTCCCAAGTCACCGGAGGCGTGTCGGGATCCAAACCCGCTTCGGCCACCATGCCTGCATTGTAGAAGAATCCACGTCGCACGAAACCTTCGATTGCAGGTATGCCCTTTTGGACGCCTTCGTAATGGGTCTGTTGCCAATTGGTTTCAATGAAGTCTTCTTCATTGATTACAGAACTGGCCGCGACGTAATCCGTCAATTCGATAACCACATCACGGGCCATGAAGTCCAGGTAGTAGCCGAGAGCACCGATGTCAGGGGGAGTTCCGGCAGCCACGGCAGCCAGACGCGCCTCATTGGCCACCCCGGTGCGGAATTCCAGGGTATTGTTGCCCATGTAGTCAGGCAAGCTCGGATCAGCCATGATCTGATCGGCAATGCGGCCGGGTTGGTTCCAGAAAATCCAGAATTGGACCGTCACGCCCTCTTCCTCGGCTGCTGCCTGGTCCGCGGTACCAGGGACACAGGCGGCGAGTGCGGTCAGCCCAGCGGTCGCGCCCGCCAAGTTGAGGAAGCCTCTTCGCGTAAGTTTGGATGTCATCTCGATTGCCTCCAGACATGTATGAAAAAGTTGACAAGGTTGTTCAGCGGGCCAACCGAAATGTTGCTGCTTGGCAATGTACAACGACGCATTCGGATCTCATGGCCTGACTTTGACTGTATTCGGTTGTCGTGTTGCTGTGAAACACACTGTAGCAGGCTGCTGAGTTGCGTGTCAAACCTCGGCAGTGGCGGGCACGGTGGCGATGTAGAGGATTGTGCGTGCGGTGGCGCGCCCGCCCAGACATGGCGAAGCCCTCGTTGCTGACTGCTGTCCTGGTTCAGGGGCGCCTACCGACCGGTGTAGCTTTGAGATGCCCCCAGTTCTGGCAGTTCGGCGATATGCACCCAGGCACCACGGAACCACCCCCGGCACGCGTCGCAGCAGCTCGGTCTGGCCACGCCAGCTTGGATCGTTGCACAGCCGGTCTTGGCGTTTCCGGTTTGAATGTTCCAGTTCGGATTCAGCCAGTCCCGGATGAGCCCGAGTGTGGTGCTGCATAGCGGTGGATACGCTGTCCAAGCGAGTTTTGTCCTGGATGCACTTGGCGGTCAACTGGTGTCGTCGCACCACGAGTGCACGCGGGGCCCGCGGGTCGGCATCCATCAGGGGCCGCACAGGCGGGATCCGGTATGCCTACTCCCCATCCTGCTACCGGACGGCCGTCAAACCCGCCGTGATGCCGGTCCGGTTGGCGATTTCCATGGTTGCCCGTTGACAGGTACCATGGAGCAACAGCGCGGTTTCGCGTAGGCACACAAGGCCTGACCGCCCGCCCCGTCGGTTTGTTTTGTCTCAACTGGATTGTTGGTCCTGCATGGTCATCAAGGAACTGGCCGCCGGCAACGGCACCATCGGCGTCACAACCTGTCCCGGGATCCTGGCCACGCCGGGCGATACCCGGTCGCCGGCGGACCGCCTGGTGACGGATCTGCAGAATCTGCTGGATTGGGGCACGACCGCGTTGGTGACCCTGCTGGAGGATGTGGAGTTCGAAATCCTGAACGTGCAGGATCTGGGCAGCACGGCCATGGCCGTGGGCATGACCTGGATCCATCTCCCGATCGCTGACCACACGGTGCCGGGGGAATGGTTCGAGAACCTCTGGCCGCCCTACAGCACGGTTTTGTGCGGGATGCTGGCCGCGGGCAAGAAAGTGACCATCCACAGCCGGTCCGGATACGAGCGCAACGGCATGGTGGCCGCGCGGTTGCTCATTGAAGCCGGGTTGTCTGCCGACGAAGCTCTGGCGCAGGCCCGGACTCTCGCCGCTGACATCCTGCTGGACGAAGTCAGGGTCAACTGGGTGCTGAAGGGCCAGTCCCACTCGTAGTGGGACGGGATTGGGCTCTCGCCGACCGCGGCCGCTGATTGGCCGGGCGGAACCGGAGACAGCGGCGTGGCCGCGTGCGGTACGATGGACACACGGCGTTAGGGCCGTGTCCATTCGTGTTCGGGGCAGATGGAAGGTGGCCTGGATTAGACAGATCCCCTACGAGGAGTCCACGGGTCTGCTGAGGCGGATCTACGACGAGGCTCTGGGCCGGGCGGGCCGCATTTGGAAGATTGTCAAGGTTGGCAGTCTGCGGCCCCGTACGCTGCAGGCGGCCATGCAGTTCTACCAGGAGGCGATGCACGGGCCCTCGGACCTTACGCGTGTTCAGCGGGAGATGCTGGCCACGGTGGTGTCGGCCGAACTGGCCTGTCCCTACTGAACGCAGGCCCATGCCCACGATCTCCGTGAAGAGATCGCCGAAACACTACAGGGTTCACCGACGGACGCCGATAGTTTCCTGCACGGGCTCGTCCATGACTGGCGGACCGCCGACCTGTCCGAGGCGGACCGGGGCCTGTGCGCGTTTGCGGCCAAGCTGACCCACACCCAGCACGACATGACCGCGGGCGACCTGGAGACCTTGCGCCGCCTCGGCTTCAGTGAGGAGGCCGTCATGGACGCGGTCCAGATCATTGCCTTTTTCAACTACATCACGCGCGTGGCCGATGCGCTGGGCCTTGAGCCGGAGGCGTTTCTGGAAACGGAGTGGGGTAGTCGGCCGGCCGGGTGAATTCGATTTTTGTTCCCAAAGCGGAACCATTTTCCGAGGTTGGAACCATGAACAAAACGGTCGGAAGGGTTCTTACCGTCTTGGTGGCCATCCAGATGGTGTTGGCCCTGTTTCTGGTTGGCGTAGCCAATTTTGCCGATGGCGGCACCTGGTGGGAACGGGGCTTCCTCTCGGTCCTGCATCCGCTGGCGGTGGCGCTCCTGCTGACGGCATTGCTGGTCGGGCACCAAGGTTCATCCCGACTGTCGCGGATGGCCATCGGTGTCCTGTGTGTGTATATCGTTGGATCCGTCAGCATATCCATTGCCATTCTGACGGGGTTGTCGAAGGGGGATTGGTTCCTGAGTCTGGTACTGGCCATAATCCCGGTTGCCGGTCTGGCCTATTTGTTGACAGCCCGCGCGCCGGAAGCGGAAGCAGTCGTTTCCGGGTAACGGTGCCCCGGGCCTGCCAATCAAGGGCCCTACCTGGTCTTGGCAGGGAGGTACCGCAACCGCTCAGGCCCCAGGGTACTGTCTCTGATGCCAAGCCAGTTGGGAGCCTGACTTCCTGTGACTGGTCCGCGTGCAGTTGGCCCTGTACCGCGGGCAATCGCGAATGGCGTTTGTGGAGTGCGGTTATGCTGGCCGTGTCCTGCTGGCCTTGAAGACTTGGAGTGGAACTCCATTCCCGCCAACCAGGAACTGTTGAAAACGTCCCTCGCCAGGCTGCAGATGCCCGGTGGGGAGAGCTGGACACACCACAAATTCTAAGGAGCGGAATGCGCATGCCGACCTCCGATGAACGCCATCAAGCCGATATTGCCTGGTTCAGGCATCACCTCTTGGACGAAATCCTTCCCGCCTGGCGTGCCGCCATCACGCCGGAGGGACTGTTCGCTTGCCATTTCGACCATGACTGGACCCCCCAGGCCAAGGGATTCGGCACCCTCGTGTCGCAGACCCGGCTGCTGTACAACTTCGCCCAGGGCTACGCGCTGACCGGGGAGTCGGTGTATCGGGATGCCGTGGAGTCCGGTTCCCGGTTCCTGATGGACCATTTCTGGGATGCAAAGTTCGGTGGCTGGGTCCGGGCCTGCGCCCCCACGGGCGAGATCGTCGATGATGTCAAGGACTGCTACGGCCATGCCTTCGTCCTGTTCGGTCTGGCCCATGCCAGCGCCACAACCGGTTCGCCGCGCTGCCGGGAGGCGTTGCAGGAAACCTGGACGGTCATGACCGACCGCTTTCGGGACGAACAGGGCGGCTACCGGTACTTCATGAGCCGGGACTTCCAAGAGGTGGATCCGCAGCGTTCCCAGAATCCCCTGATGCATCTCTTCGAGGCCCTGCTGGCGGCCGGGGACTTGTCCGGCATGGGCGAACTGCATGGGGAGGCCGTCACGCTGGCGGACTTCGTCCTGAATCGGCTGCGGCGATCGGAAGACCTGGTTCTGCCCGAAGTGTATGACGCCGACTGGAAGCCGCTGCCGGCTGCGCAGGAGGGACGACTCGACATTGGGCACGCGTTCGAATGGGCCTTCCTGATGTCGGAAGCCTCGGCACGCGGTTTGTCCGACACCTACGCTGCCGAAGCCGCCCGCTTCCTGGCATACGGCATGCGGCTGGGGTACGACCGGGAAGAGGGAGGCATCTTCTCTCCGGTGGCGCCGGACGGCAGCCTGCTTCACCGTCGCAAGGGCTGGTGGGAGCAGTGCGAGACAATCCGGGCCTTGTTGCGGTTCGTTGATCGGCACGCGCGTCCGGACTTGAACGAGCCCCTGCATCAGACCGCAATGTACGTCCAGGACTCTTTTGTGGATGCACAGCATGGGGGGTGGCACAGTTTCCGGGAGCCGGGAACCTCACCTGCCGGGCAGGCCAAGGGACACGAAACCAAGCTGGACTACCACGTCGTGGGCATGTGCATGGAGGCGATCCGGGTGGCGGAGGCGGTCCAGGAGGATTGAGCCCGTGCACGCGGGTACTGTCGGTGTTCCAGGTCGAGGCCTTTCCAACTTGCGGCAGGAGCTGTGGTTTCGTCAGCCCCGCTCTCGCAGCGGAGTCAAGTTTCGACACCAGCCTCCGAACCAAATCCACCAAACTAAAGCGGTTTCGCCCGGTGGATACAATGGACGGCCACTTGACCATTTAACACTGGACGGCACTCATGCGTACGTTTGATTTATCCCGACGCGGATTTCTGTCAACGTTGGCCTTGGGCACGGCCGGCCTGGCTCTTGCGAGTTGCGTCGCACCTGCCGCGCCGGGAGCCGGCGAAGAGGCGGAGGCCATCGTCCTGAACGCCCTGTATCCCAGCGGCGGTCCGCTCTGGGGCGAATACTTGGACAAGATCTCGGATGATTTCAACGCCCAGACTGGGATCGAGCACCAGTACAGCACGCTGCCCTTTGTGCAGCTTATGGACAAGCAGTTGACCCTGGTGGCCGCGGGTAGTGCCGATGTGGACATTTTCGGCACGCACTATGCCCAGATCGGACGTTTCATCGAAGCCCTGTTCCCGCTGAACGACTTCGCGGCCGGAGACGGCGTGGAGAGTGCCGACTATGTGGAGGGCTCGTTCGACGCGTTCACGGGCAACGGCAATCTGCTGGCCATTCCCTACACCTTCGATTTGCGGGCCCTGTACTATCGCACCGACCTCTTCGCGGCCGCCGGCATCGAGGCGCCCCCCACCACCTGGGACGAACTGGTCGCCACCGCCCAGGCCCTGAACGATCCGCCGGATCTCTACGGCTATCTGATCGTGGGCAAGGGTGACCCCGCGTTGCGCGAATACAGCGATCTGCTGTGGGAGAACGGGGGCGACTTCCTGGAGAACGGCCTTGAGCCCTCGCCGCCGGCCTGGAACCAGCCCGAAGGCGTGGAGGCCCTGCAGTGGTGGTACGACCTCATCCACACCCACGAAGTGGTGCCGGCCGGCACACCCAGCTACGGGTGGGAGGAGAACGGCCAGCTGTGGACCGCGGGTCAGGCTGCCATGAGCAAGCAGTGGGGCCCCGGCGGTTCCATGGATCCGGACCAGTCCGTAATCGTGGACAATTTCAGCATCGCGCCCCTTGTCGGCAACAAGACCAACATCACGACCGCGGTCTGTCATGGCCGGGCCATCAATCTGCATTCGGCCCAACCGGAAGCCGCCTGGCAGTTCATCCACTACCTCACCGGGCAACCCGCGATGGTGGATCTGCACGCCAGCGTGGGCTCCCGGCCCGCGCACCTGGGAGCACTCAACGAGGCCATTGAGACCGCGGAGGGCATCGTTGCCCTGAATCTGCAGGCCTCGCTGGCCGGAGCGGCCAACGGCTACACCTGGCCCCTGTTCCCCGAATTCTCCGAAATCCAGCCCATCCTGTGGGGTGAAATCGAGAAGGTGCTGTCCGATCAGAAGTCGCCTCAGGAAGGACTGGACTTCGCCGCCCAGGAAGCCGAGAAGATTATGGTGAACGCCGGCCTGATCTAGGCCGCGCCGAACGCTATCTCCATGGCGGGACCGGCGGAAAACCGCATCATCGGAATTGAATCCGGGCGGGAGCGCATCACCCTGCGTTCCCGCCTGGACGCGTGGCAGGCGCGTTATGCCCCCTACTGGCTGCTCCTGCCCGCCCTGGGCATCATCGGGGCGGTGTTGCTCTATCCGCTGGTGCATGCCCTGTACATCAGCTTCCTCGACTACAAGCTGGCACGCAGCGCGCGTCCCTTTGTGGGGCTGGGCAACTACATAGAAGCTGTCACCAGTGCGTCCTTCGGGACCGTCCTGGCACAGAACATCATTTTTGCCGTGGTGTGCATCCTGGTGGAGTTCACCGTGGCCATGAGTACCGCCCTCCTGCTCAACCGCCAATTCCGCGGACGGGCCATCTATCGGGTGTTCTTCCTGCTGCCCATGCTGACCGCCCCCGTGCTGGCAGGCTTCAACTGGCGCTGGATCTTCAATGACCGCTTCGGTCTCATGAACCAGATCTTCATCGGAGTGGGTCTGGCGCCGCAGGCGTGGCTGGTGGAACCCAATCTGGCCCGGCTCTCCATCGTCATCGCCACGGTGTGGCAGGGCATCCCCTTCGTCATGATCCTGCTGTTGGCGGGCCTCCAGGCCTTGCCGCAACCCCCGTTCGAGGCCGCGATTGTGGACGGCGCCACGGCTTGGCAACGCCTGCGCATGTTGACCCTGCCGTTGCTGCGGCCGGTCATTGCAGTGGCCCTGGCCCTGCGCATCATCGACCTGTTCCGGGTGTTCGACGTCATCTACATCATGACCCTCGGTGGGCCGGGCCACGCCACCGAGCTGCTGCCGTTCTATATCTATCGGGCCGCCTTCAGCCAGTCGCAGTTCGGACTGGCCTCGGCCCTCTCCTGGATTACCGTCTTCATTACGATCGTGCTGCTGATTCCCCTGTTCCTCAACGAACGGTCCGGCGCGGAAAGCGAGAAGCTCAACGCATGACTTCCCAGGCTCGCACCTCCCGCAGCTCCCGGTTCTCCGGCCGGCGGCTGGCGGAGGATACCGCCACCTATGTTGTGCTCTCGGTGGTGCTCCTGATCATGATGACGCCCATCCTGTGGCTGATCCTGACCTCCATCCGCCCCCTGGTGGAAATCGCCTCCACCCGTCTCATCCTGGTGCCGCGCCGCCTGGTGCTGGACAACTACCTGGCGGTGTTCCGGGACTACGAGATGGCGGCCTATCTCCAGAACACCCTGATCGTGTGCGGTGGCGTGATTGCCAGCAATATGGTGATCGGACCGCCGGCCGCCTATGCCATGTCGCGGTACCAGTTCCGGGGCGAAAAGGCAGTCTTGTTCGGCCTCGTGTTCATGCGCATGATCCCGTTGGTGGCCGTCATTCTGCCTCTGTTCATCATCTTCAGCACACTGCGGCTGCTCAACTCCTACGCTGCCCTGATCATCGCCCACACGGCCTTCAAGCTGCCGGTCACCATCTGGCTGCTGCGGGCTTTCATTGCCGATCTGCCGCGGGAACTGGACGACTCGGCGCGGGTGGACGGAGCGTCCCCGCTGGGTGTCATCGTGCGCATCGTGATTCCCCTGATTAAGCCCGGCCTGGCGGCCACGGCCGTCCTGGCCTTCCTGGCCACCTGGAACGATCTGCTGGTGACCCTGGTGTTGTCGAACACCATCAAGACCGAGATGGTGGCGCTGGGACTGACCAAGTTCGTGCTTGAGTACGGTGTGGCCTGGGGACCGCTGACGGCGGCCGGAGTGCTGATGTTCATCCCCACGGTGGTGTTCGTGTTCATCGCCGAACGGTACTTGGTGCGCGGTCTGACCATGGGAGCCGTGAAGGAATAAACCGGCGCATCCTGCAGCGGCAGTGCGCTTTCATGCCCGAGGTGCAGGTTGGGCTGGTTGCGCTTGACGGCCAGCACGTAGTCGGCGTCGGCGGCCCGCAGGTCCTGCCCGATGGCCCGTTGGCAGCCGGCGGCGTCCATGGGGACAACGGCTCCCTCCAGGACCATGCGCTCAAGCAGGCGGGGCATGGTTGTGCTTGCGTTGCACTTGGCCTCGCACGGTTCCTGGGCCAGGGTCAGCCCCTCCCGCACCAGGAAGACACCGGGACAGGGACCCGCAGTGGCAGTCGGAAGCCGTCAGCCCCTCCCGCACCAGGAAGACACTGACCAGGAGCAGGTGCCGTCCCGCAGCAGGAGGGCGGCCTTCATGGCCGTTTCGGGCTCCAGCTGACGCACGAGCAGGCGGTAGAAGGTGTAATAGACCTCGCATTGAAATCGGTGAAGCAGCTGGAGCAGAGTGTTGGCTATACCGGAGACCGGTTGATTCGAGTGGTCCAAGCCGCTGCGGAGACGCGTCCCCAGGCCGCCGCTGAAATCTACCGGGGACAAGCGGAGGAGTTGATAAAGGCTCGCGGTCGGAATCGATACCGACATGCTTGTACCTACCTGACTACGATGCGGGACCTTTACCGCCAGATGTCGCAGGAACCGGCGTGGACCGACTTCATGGCCGAGTTCCGGGAACACCACCGGCGATTGCCCGCGCTGCAGGAAGAGTTGAGCAAAGCCGGCCTGTAATCCTGCGTCGGCAACAGGAATACGGGCGGGATTGGAGACTGGCGTGGCGGCTTCGTGAACGCCAATCCCGAAGCCGTCACGCGTCCACCGGAATGCCGGTCCCCAGGCGGAACGTCTCCATCGCCTTCGGTTGTGACCGCAGGGCATCCTGCCGGGTCCCAGGAGGCCGCACCACCAACTTATTGCATGTTCTCCATGGCTGGTCCCTGCCGGCCACTCGGTTCATCTACTGTTCTCGCTCAACCGTCCGGACACGTACTTGTGGATGATGCTCGACACCAGCGTCTGGTAGGGTATCCCTTCTTCCCTCGCCCGCGCGCGAACGAGCATGTAATCGCGTTCCGTGACGCGCAGATTGATCCGTCTGGTCTTTTTGAAAGTGTTGTGGGCTGCCACCCGGGCCTCCTCCATCTCCCGGTCAGCATCGGGTGCCGGGCGTAGTTCGCCCCTCTCGAAGCGGTCCAGAATGTCCCGCTCTTCCGCGTCCATGTCGTGGTGCGTCACGGTTGCCTCCTGCTGTATTCCCTCGTGGCCTTGCGGCTGGGAATGATCGTCTTCAGAAATCGGGTGCCATTGGGCTGTATTACGAATGGCACCAGGTGAACGTACGCCTGGATGGCAACCACGTAGATGTATTGTCCGGGATAGCGGTCCTGGTTCGGGGGAACCAACACATCCAACAAGGCGCCCTGCTCCATGGCGGATACCACGGTCTCGAGGGAGACGCCCCGCTGCTCGATGAGTTGCCGGTTCTTCTCCATGCACCAGTCGAAGGCGTTGCTCATGGATACATTGTCGTCGAATGTGTGCGTTTTGTCGCCACCGCATCGCTGTCGGATTTCGCCTAACCCCTCCACGAACGTCCCTTGCTCCAGCACCCCAATGCCCGCCCGAACATCCTCAGGCGAGTACCAGGATCACGCGCGCGAGCAGGCGGGGGATGGCGGTGATTTCATGGCGCTTGGCTTCGCATGGTTCCTGGGCCAGGGCCAGCTGGTCAGCTCCCGCAGGCCGGGCAGGCAGGTCCCGTCCCGCAGCAGGAGGGCGGCCTGCAGGGCGGTTTCGGGCTCCAGCTGGCGCACCAGCAGGCGGTAGGTGTCGTCGGTCGGCACGCTTGCGCCCAGGGGCAGCCACAGCCGGAACCAGGCCTGGTGGTCGACCGTGAACTCGGCCACGGCGGCCCCTTTTGTTGCGCACCGGGTGGCTGTGGCCCGACCGCCGATATGAACCTTATGGACCGAATTGGATTGATTCAAGGATTGATTTGCTTTGTGTCAAGGCACCATCCGCGGGTGCCACGCGGGGCCCGACTACCCCCGATCCTGGCCTGAACGCGACTTTTCGGTTGCCCTGCCTGTATCCGGATACGGCTATTGCGGAGCTTGCCTGTGCAGCGGAGACGCAACGTACACGGCAAACGCTCGGCGATGCTTCTCGCTTACTGCCTCAAAAGCAACAATCGCCGAAGTTGCGTGTTCGACTGCAGTGATTACTTCATCCCTATCGAATGTTGCCATCGGGTCATAGTCGGCCAAGTGGCGCGTCCACTGCATCTGGACAAATATCTCAGCGAACAGTCTGATCTCGGATGGAAACTTGACGATGTAATGGCTGTTGATACACCTACTCTTTATGAATCCGTGCTGCAAACCGCGATAGCCTGCAGCCAGGCAGAATTACTGCGAACATCAGGAGCGGTGCCGGCGAAAAAATCAGCGCACTGTTTCGATGACAGATGAAAGAGGGCATGGTAAGCGCAACGAACCGCATCACGCAGTTCGATTTGCACCGATCGATCCCGATCGTTTTCCTCGGTACCTGCGGCAAGCTGCCTTGCCCTTCGAATCAGGTCGCTGTGCATCACGCCATCCATTGCTGAAGCCTGGGCCAAAAGCCAACCCAGTTTGACTTGCTGACAAATGTCTGAACCGGAACACTTGGGAATCCAAGTTCAATCGCGTGAGGCCATAGTTCCTCGGTAAATTCAAACCTGAAATCCGAGTCCAACTTGCTGCCGTCACCGGCGTAGACGATATAGGCAATCAACTCCGGCAAATCCGGATCGGGACAGACCAAGGGATCCGCCTTGACCACGATCGGGTCGAAGACGATTTCGTCCCCAAACCTCTCGGCAAGCAGCTTCTTGATAATTGCGGCGTACTTCTCTTCCACTTCATTGTAATCAATGTACATCGCAGTCCTCCTTTGCGCCCCCGGGGTGGTGATGCTATTACGACAGGTGCACAGGTGCAGGGGCTCGCTTTTGTCAGGAGGCTGATACCAGCAGCTGGATCCTCCCAGCCTGTATCGCAGGGCAGTTGCCTTGCCGACAGACTCCAATTCGAGTGCTGTATCCCGGTTCAGCCCAAGGCCAACACAAAGTCGCAGGAAGAAGGTGAATCGGGGCTGACCGAGAATGGTTCCGGGTGTTGGCCGCGCACAACCGACATGGAACAAATCCCCTGCACAATCCAAGAGGACCGCCGTGCATCCCATGGGGTGCACTGATCCTCTCGGGCCCCACGGCCCGATCCGCGCGACCCGCGGGGTGTGCGCCACACCCTGCCCAGCATGCAGCTTGCCAGGCTCCGGCACAGGCTTCGGGTATCCGGTCCAGGGCCTGAGCCGGATCCGCGACCTGCGGGCAAGCTCTGCCGCCCCTTGGCGGAAAAATGAGGGCTCGGCAGACTGGTTACGAGCTCTGAGCAGTCGTGATTCTCCTCGGCCCAGAGGCTCCCAAAGCCATGTTGGGCGGGAATCCGCGAGTGTTACCCTATTCTGGTTCGTGGAAGATCGGATTCACATCCAGGAGGCCATGAAAATCGGCTAAAGGTCGGGCGACGGCGTGGGTGCCGCTTCCTGCTCTTTGCCTTGAGTTTGTTCCCAACCTGTGCCATGTCCCGAAAAAACACGGGACAAGGAGAAAGGAAACATGAACGGTTCGTCACGTTGGATATCTCCCGGTGTCAGTCGCCGTCGTTTCTTGCAATTGTCGTCCCTGACCGGGATGGGCCTTGCCCTGGCCGCGTGTGTCGCGCCGGCGCCGGCGGATGGCATGCAGGAGGAACCGGCCATGGAAACCATCGAGCTGCGTTTCCAGAACTGGTTCAACGAAAGCGACATGCATACCTGGCAGATCGGCTTGGATCAGTTCAAGGAAGAACGGCCCGATGTCGACATGAAGCTCGAATACGCGGGCTGGGGCGACACCACCAGCACGATTCTGGCCGGGGCTGCGGCCGGAGACCTGCCCGACGTGTTCATGGCCAGCGATGAACATGTGCCGCCTGTCGCCTCCGTCGGCTTGGTCCTGAACCTGAATCCGTACATTGACGCCATGCCTGAAATCGATGTCGACGATTTCGCCGCCGGTGTGTCCCGCGGGTTCAACTTCTGGGGACGCTGGTGGGGTTTCCCCTACGACCAGTCCACCTGGGGCATCTACTACAACAAGGGCATGTTCGATGAGGCGGGCATAGGCTACCCGCCGACCGAGGGCCAGACCCAATGGTCGCTGGATGAATTCGTGGAGGCGGCCACCGCCCTCACCAAGCCGGACGGCGAACAGTGGGGAACGCAGATCAACGGCGGCCAGTATCTGAATTCGGCCTTCATTTACTCCGCCGGCGGCCGCAACTACGACGACGACGGCCGCGAATGCCTAATCTCCTCCCCCGAGACCGCCTCGGCGCTCCAGTGGATGGTGGATCTGGTCTACGAGCACAAGGTGGCGCCCACGGCCGCCGAATTGGCCGGCAGCGGCGGTATCAATTACTTCGCGTCCGGTCTGGTAGCCATGGAACTGAACGGCCAATGGTCCCTGCAGTCCAAGAATGCGGAGGTCGAATTCGATTTCGACATCGGCTTCCTGCCCATTGGCGCCATTCAGAGCACCGTCACCGGCGGCTCCGGGTTCTGCTGCAGCAACGACTCGGATAATCCCGATGCGGCCTGGGAATTCCTGGCCAGCTACACCAGCAGTGACACGTTGGCGGAGATGGTGGGACGTCCCGGCCGGGGTATCCCGGCCCGTTGGAGTGCCACCCCGGCCTACCTGGAAGCAGGTGGCAAGGCGGAACATCCCGGAGCCTTTGTCGAGCAGTTGAGCTGGGCGTTCAATGATCGCGCCACACTGGCGAGCCCGCAGTTCAACGATTCCTGGTCCCGCCACTACGGAGCCATCTACGACACCGGCGAAGGCGACATCGCGGCCGCGCTGGAGCTCATCCAGGAGGAGACCAACGAGGCGTTGGCCGAGAAGTGGGCGGCCGTGACCATTGACGTCTGACAGTTAGCGTTGGTTTGATATCAGGGACAAGCGGGGGGCAGGTCCGGAACTTGCCGCCCCGCTTGTCCGACATCCTGTTTGCGTCCTCTGTCGGTGCATTCAGCGAACATGCAACAACAACGACAGATTTTGTGGCAGGGCGGGGCGGCCTCCCGCTACCGCCTGGGGCTGGGTACAGGCCTGCTCATGATTCTGGGCGTCTTGATGGCCTTTCCCTTTTTCTGGATGCTGCGCACTTCCCTGCTCACGGAAACGGATGCCGCCGTCTTCCCGCCCATCTGGCTGCCGACGTACCTGGAGCTGGACGGGTACCAGGGCGTGTTCACGGTTCAGCCCTTCGGGCGCTACATCCTGAACAGCGCCTTTGTTGCCATCACCGTGATGGTGTCCCAGCTGGTGACGGCCAGCCTGGGTGCCTACGCGTTTGCCCGACTGCAGTTTCCCGGCCGGGACAAGCTCTTCCTCCTGTATCTGGCCACCATGCTGATTCCGGCCGAAGTCACGATCGTGCCGACCTTTGTCCTGGTGAGCCGCTTTCAGATGGTCGACAGCCTGGCCGGCCTCATTGTGCCGGGCCTCTTCAGTGTCTTCACGACCTTCCTCCTGCGCCAGTTCTTCCTGACCATTCCCTACGAACTGGAGGATGCCGCCAAGATTGACGGTGCCGGTTACGTCCGGCGCTACGCCCAGATCGTCATGCCCCTGTCGCAGCCGGCCTTGGCGACGGCGGCCATTTTCATCTTCATAGGCACTTGGCGGAGTTTCCTCTGGCCGCTGATCATCATTCGGACGCGGGAACTGCGGACGGTGCCGATCGGCCTTGCCGCCATTCAGCAGGAACAGGGGCATACGGACATCCCCCAGTTGATGGCGGGTTCCGTGATGGCGATTGTGCCCGTGATCGCGGTCTTCCTGGTGCTGCAGCGGTACTACATCGAAGGTGTCGCCATGTCCGGACTCAAGGGCTGATCCATGGCTGTCGGCACCCACACGCCAACGGCACCCGGGGCGGTTCGTCGCCCATGGTTCCGCAGGCCCCAGCACAAGGAAGCGTTGGCCGCCCTGCTCTTCCTGGCCCCCAACCTGATTGGGTTTCTGGTGTTGACCCTGGGGCCCGGCGTCTTCTCCCTGATCATGGGCTTTACCAACTGGTCCGGCATCAGCCGGGCACGCTGGGTGGGGGCCGAGAACTACATCGAACTGATGGCGGACAAGGTGTTTCTCACGGCGTTGCGCAACACCCTTGTCTATACGGTGGAATTCACGCCGCTCGTGGTCGGGGCGGCCCTGCTCTTTGCCCTGCTGTTCAATCAACGGGTATGGGGCGTACCGGTGGTAAGGCTGCTGTGCTTTCTGCCCATCGTGACCGACTTCATCTCCGTGGCCTTTATCTGGTCCTGGATCTACCACTTCCGGTTCGGCGTCCTGAACTGGGCCCTGGAACTCCTGAACCTGCCCGCCCAGGCCTGGCTGGGGGATGTGCGCTGGGCCATGCTCGCCCTCGTAGTGATGTCCGTCTGGCGCTGGGTGGGCTACTACGCCATCATCCTGCTGGCCGGCCTGCAGGGCATTCCCAGCGAACTGAAGGAGGCCGCGACCATCGACGGCGCCAACGGCCGCCAGCTGTTTCTGCGCGTGACCATTCCCCTTCTGTCCCCGGCCCTGTTCTTTGTGCTGATCATTTCCATCTCCTCCAGCCTGGCCGTGTTCGAGCAGATGTACATCATGACCCAGGGCGGTCCCCGCGACACCACCATCAGCATTTCCATGTTCCTGTATCAGCAGGGCTTTCGTTTCTTCAAGATGGGGTATGCCTCCGCCGTGGCCTGGATCCTGTTTCTGCTGACCTTCATGGTGACGGCGTTCAACTGGACCATTCGCCGACGGTGGGTCTACCAGGAGTAACTGCGAAGATGAAATCCCATGCCTCGATGCCTGCCGCCTCCGATTCCAGGCTGCCCTCGCGGTCCCGGTTCCCGGCCCTGCTGTGCACGATCTGTGTCCTGTTCTCCCTCGCGTCCTGTGCCGCGCCCGGGATTGCCCCCATGCACGGCGGGGAGGCGGTGCATGGCGTGCAACCCGCGACGGTCGTGACCCGCATTCCGTTTGCGGACCGCTCCGGCTGCGCCGACACCTTTGTGCGCCATGCCCTGGACAGCGTGAGCCTGATCCCCGGGGAGAAGGGCGTGTACATGTTCGACAGCAACGGTTCGGGGGTGGCCCTAGGTGATCTGGACCGGGACCTCCTGCCGGAAATCGTCTTGGCGAACCTCTCGGAGCCCAATGTGGTCCTGTGGAATCAAGGCGGTTTGCAGTTCCGGCGCACGGAACTGGCCGACATGGACTCCCGGGGCGCGGCCACGGTGGACATCGATGGCGACGGGTTGCTGGACATTGTCTTCACCCGCCGTCTGGAGCCGCCGATCGCGTATCTGAGTCAGGCCAACGCGCTTGCGACACAGACCTCGGCGTTTTCAAGGACGGTTCTGCCGGGCATCGCGAAGCTTGCCTACAGCATGGCATGGACCGATACGGATGCGGACGGTGATCTGGACCTGCTGACCGGTTCCTACGATCTGGAACTCCAGGCGTTGCTGGGAGAAGGTTTTGAGGGTCAGACAGACTCGGGGGTCTATTGGCACGAATATCGCGACGGCCGCTTCCACAGCCGCATGTTGGCGCGTCGCTCCCAGGCCCTGGCCCTCGCCGCCCTGCCCGCGCGGGAGGGCGCGGTGGTAGTGGCGGGCAACGACTTCCTGCTGGCAGATGGAGCCTGGAAGTGGCGCAGCGAAGGCTGGCACGACAGTGCGCCCTTCGAACACACGACCCAGAACACCATGAGTTACAGCGTGGGCGACGTCAACAACGACGGGCACCTGGATCTGTTCGCCGCCGACATGAAGCCGCGCACCGATGATCCGGCGGTGCAGGCGGCGTGGGCTCCGGTGATGGCGAAGGTGCTGGAGGATCCGACCGACCGGCAAATCACGGAAAACGTCCTGCAGGTACAGGACCGGGAAGGAGGGTTTGCGAACACGGCGCCGGTGGCAGGCATCGCGGCGACCGGCTGGACCTGGTCCTCGCAGTTGGCGGATTTCGATCAGGACGGCTTCCTGGACCTGTACGTGGTCAACGGCATGAATGCGGTCGAACTGTTCAGCCACCTGCCGGGCAACGAACTGGTGGAGACCAACTGGGCCTTCCGCAATGATCAGGGCCGGGGTTTCGTGCCCGCCCCGGAATGGAACATGGGGTTGCGCGAGGGGGGTCGGGGCATGACCGTCGGGGATGTGGACTTCGACGGCGATCTGGATGTCGTGGTCAGCAACCTGTTGTCTCCGGCCGTCCTGCTGGAGAACCGGTTGTGTCGGGGAGCGTCAATCCAGATCCGGCTGCGGGACCGCTATGCCCACAACACGCACGGCGTTGGCGCCCAACTGGTGCTGCACACGGACCAGGGATCCCAATTGAGGCTGCTGGAGGTCACGGGCGGGTATCTGTCCGGTTTGCCGCCCTTGGTTCACTTTGGTTTCCCGGAGCAGACGGAACTACGGCAGTTGGAGATCCTTTGGCCTGATGGGGAAAGCCAGACGCTGCGGAACTTGGAGCCGAATCATCTGTATACGATTGTGCGAACCGATTGAAGGTGGCTCGTAGACCAGGGTGACGCGACTGTGCGGTTGACTTTGAAGGTAAGCCTCCATGACCGGCTGAATAATGTTCGGTTCCGGGTTGCGGGCGACCTGTGCGCGCACTACTCCTTGAATAGATCGGAGTGGGTTCCGGTGCGCACCAAGTGCAATTCGTCTTTATGAATCCGATAGATGACGAGCCAATCGGATTCGAGATGCAATTCGCGACAGCCTTTCCAGTCTCCTCGCAGTGGATGGTCTCGATAGTGTTCGGACAATGGTTCCTGCCTGATCAGAGACGATAGTAGCGACTTCAGCTTCGTCAAGTCCTTGCCTCGTGCCTGCGCGCGTCGCACATCGCGTTTGAACTGGGAGGTACGTACAGCAGTCAACATTCAAATGTCGAGGTCCTTAAACAGTTCCACGTCACTGCCAAAACCCTGGCCTCGACCTTCATCCAAGTCCTTCATCGCCTTGACTGTCTCCAAGTTGGGGACTTGGACAGTGAAGGGCAGTCGTTGTTCCTCCGCCACGCGCAGCAGCAACAGACGGATTGCGTCAGACATGGTCAAGCCCATGGCTTGCAGTGCCTTGGCAGCGCGGGCTTTGGTGTCGCTATCGATCCGGGCACGCACAACTGTGTCAATACTCATCGTGAATAGCCTCCGTTGCGTAGGCCAATTGTAGCCACAGCGCTGTGTTTAGTCAAGGGTGCTGGTCAAGTGGCACCCTTTCAGTTTTGTTGGTTCGGATTCGGTCCCGCGAGATGCGCCGGACCTCCACACGGGATCTGACCAAGAATCGCCGATGCCAGCCGAGGCAGGATACCGGAATCAATGACTGGTCGCGACAGGCATCTATCTGTACCAACGGGCACGGTAACGGGCCTAATCTTTCCTTCGGCCCGTCGATAGTCGGTTTGCCGCTGTTCTCGTTGCTGGATCGGCTGGATTTAGGATTGGTCCGATTGGGGCCGCTGGTCCCTGCCAGACTTAACTTCCAACCTGTGGTTCCGAGCCATCGGAACACTCCCGGGCCGTGATCAGCCTGTAGCTCCGATCGTAGAGGTAGGCGGTGTCCGCATCGTTGTTCCAGATCAGTTGGTCGGTCAGCCGGATGTCCGCCTCCGCGTCCCCCGAACCCAAGGTCACCTTGGCACCCGACACCAGCAGCCACTCCGGCAGGGTGAAGCGGTTCAGGTTTCCGTGGTCGTGCAGGTGCCAGCCGGCCAGGTTGTACACCTCCGTCGACGGGTTGGTGATGGTGATCAGCTCGGAGCGGGCATCGCAGACCACGCGCAGGCCGTCCGCGCTCCCGGCGAAGCCGGAGGCCTGGATGGATCCGGTGCCCAGGGAGTGGGAAGGCACCAGGGACAGATCGTCGCACAGTACCAGAATGTTCCGGAGCGCAGTGCGTTCCGCGTCGTCCACGGTCATGCCCCAACCGTGCTTGACCCGAATCCAATCGGCGGCGTAGCGGCATTGGCCCACGCGGGTCTCCGGCAGCCACAGCGCCGGATCGGCGGCGCCCCGCCGTCGCCGCTGCTCGATGCTCATGAGCACGTGGACCCGGCGGCTGTCGGCCGGACCGGCATAGGTGTGCCGATCGTAGGGTGACCAGCGCCAGCCTTCGGACAGGTGGGCTTCGTAGAGCGGAACCACCGGTTCCGCCACCAGCCGGGATGGGTCGGATTCGGCTCGATCCTCCCAGGGCAGGTACCAGGACCCGTCCGGCAGGCGGCCCGCCTCCAGCAGCCGGCAGGTGAGATCACAGGCTGGATCCTGTGCTGCAGAAGCCGATTCGTCTTGGGGAATCCAAAGATCCCGATCGTAAAGGCGACCGCCGTCCGAGGCGGGGACCCCGATCAGTTGGTCCAGGGCCAACCGCAGGGTGGTAATTTGCGCCTGACTGCCCAGTTCATAGGAGTTTGAACCATGGAAGTCGGTCAGGTAACCGGGCCATACCCGGACCTCGTCCGCCCTGATCCAGGCCGGAAGCTCATCCGGCTGCCGCGCCTGCACCCGGGCCCAGAGAACTTCCTGGTCGTCCGCGACCACGGTTTCGATCACCAGCAGCTGTCCGGCATCGACCTGCCCCACCGCCGGTTCCTCGGCGGACGGCTGTGGATACAGGTTGGCGGCCCGGCTGGCGGTTCCCAGGCCGTTGAAGACGGCACCGCTGCGCCAGAAAAGATCGAGACGGTCCGCAGCGATTGTGCGGCTGAAGTCCGCGATGCACTCGATACGGACCAAGTCCTCCCGAACCCACGCATCCGAGCGGCCGTCCAACAGCCTGATCCTGACCCAGTTGCGTTCGTGCCCGGTGACGAGGAGGCGGGTGTCCCGCCTGGCCTTGTCGAGAATGGCGGATTCGGTGGTTCCCCGCTCCCGCAGGTTGACGATATTGCGCTGGATTACGGCAAACCTGTGTTCGCACCTGTCCTCGTCCGCGCTGCCCGGCAGCAACGCCTCCACCGGTACCGGTTCCGGAAGCTGGGCCATCACCACCGGATCCCGGGGAGGAATTTGGAAGGTCAGGGGAGGTTGAAGCGTGTCCGGCAGCATCGTGCAGGCGGACAACAGGCAGGCCAGGGCTACGATCGCCGCATTGGCAGCCACCTTGAGTTTCAGGCGTTGGTGTCCCATCGGTAGGTGGTTCCGGCATTGGAGCGCGCACCGTGCCCGGAGGCGGGCCGGTGGATGTTCATTGTAGGGATTGACGTTGCAAATGCCCGGAACCCGATCGTACAGGGGCTGCTTCTGCCGTCGCCGCGGGTCTTTGCTAAGATTCGAATTGCATCGAAGTTTCCCAATTCCGCCAACCTCCCAATGTCCGGCTCCGCCATCCGGATCGACTCCATCCATGTGGGGCAGCCGCGCGTGGTCGACGGCCTGCAAGGAGAGATGACCACGTCCATTTGCCGGACGCCGGTTTCAGGTCCCGTGCAGCTCAACACGCGCGGCCTGGAGGGCGATGCGGTCGGCAACCGGGAGGCCCACGGATGGTCCAACATGGCCGTCTGCTGCCATACGCTGGACGACTATCGATATTGGAAGCGAACGCTCCAGCTGGACTTGCCGCCTGGATGGGTGGGCGAGAACTGGACGCTGGAAAACGCGCGCGAAACCGAAATCTGCTTGATGGACATTTACGACGTGGGCGGCGCGCGCGTACAGGTGTCCAAGCCCCGCGCGCCCTGTCACAAGCAGAGTTGGCGAGTCGGGCGCCCGGATTGGATCGATCACGTCATCAAAGCATTGCGTACCGGTTTCTACCTTGAGGTGTTGTCGCCGGGTCTGGTCAGGGCCAGCGACGAGTGGCACCTCGTGGACAGGTCGCTGCCCGATGCCACCGTCACGGCGGTGAATCGGTGCTGGTACCACGAATACGACGAGGATTTGGCGCGCCGGCTACGCAAGCTGGATCCGCTTGATCCTTCTCTGGCCAAGATGCTGGACAGCGCAGAAAACCGTTTTACCCGAATGGCCTGAACAGAAAGCCCATGCCCGACAACAAGACTTCCAACAAACCGAGCACCACGGCCGACCTGGTCGCGGCTGTCCGCGCCCTGCACGTCCGCCAGTATTCGCCTCCGGTGTTCGACGACAACCTGGCATTCACGTTGTGCTCATCATTCTGGAAGACCGTCATCCGCAACGGGCTGCTGACCCGCATCGTGGTGTACGGGATCCTGGGCAAGCTGAATCCGATCATGCCCGAGATCTATGTACGGGGCCGTTGGGCCGAGGACAATGTGGAATCGGCGGTGGAACAAGGCGTCGATCAGATTGTGATTTTGGGTGCCGGCTATGACTCGTTCGCCTTGCGCCGTCACGATTTGATGGCGCGCATCCAGCTTTGGGAAATTGATCAGGCGGCCACCCAGCGCGAGAAGTTCCGCCGCATGGACAAGCACGGCCTGGAACGGCATGCCAACGCCCATTATGTGGAGGCCAATTTTGAAGTGGATCCCCTCCACGAGGTGTTGCAGTCGGCCGGTGTGGACCTGGACCGGCCGGCCGTTTTCGTCTGGCTCGGAGTGACCTACTACCTGACGGAAGAGGCGATCAGGACGACGCTCGCCTCGATCTCAGGCCACATGGCCGCGGGCACGGTGCTGTGTCTGGACTACATGGCCGGCGAGGAGCACACCCCGGAGGACTGGCGGGAACTGCGGGCTGGTTGTGCCGCCTTCGTGGCCAAGCGCGGCGAACCCTGGGTGACGGACTACGATCCCGTAGAGGTGCCGGCCTTCCTGCAAGGCTGTGGTTTTTCGTCGGTGGACAACATGCTGCCGAGCCAAATCGCTCCCCATTACATGCATCAGCATCCCTCCATTCCCTACCCGGAAATCATGGGGTTTGCCCGGGCCGTGGTTTGATCGGCCTCCGGCTGTAGGCCACTGCGTTGGTCGGACCGCGACGGTGCCGGCTCGAGCTCGACGGCAGCCCAATAGCAACACAGTTGCAGTCTCGTTGATTTTGGTCCGAGTTGGCTTTTGGCATCCACGGGGCGAGGGCTGTCCTGTTGGCTTGCGTCAGGCCATGGCGGCAGCCATCAGGTGCAGGAAGTCGACCGCCTTGGTTTCGTCTTCAGCCTGGGACTGGGTGGCGTAGCCGTCGGCCGTGCGATGGGCACAGGGACTGCCGATGACAGGGCTAGACGGATCCGGCGGTGCGGCTGCACTGCCAACGACTGACGGATGCGCCTCCGGGCAAGCCTGCAGGCGTTCCGCGTACGCCACCGCCCCCAGCAGGTCTGCCGCCAAGGCATCCAGGGCGGTGACCACAGCGGCCTGCCGAGCCACTGGGCCGACTGCTCGCACGGCAACCCTGGGTAGTCACGAGGGCGAGCGTCGCAAGCAACAGGACTACCGCAGCGCGGTGCAGGCGCCCCCGATGTCCACTGTCGGCCTCACGTCCCAGACTGGTTGACCGCCCGATGCCGGAAATCCACTGAAAACGGCTTTGGTTGGCCAAGTTTTGCAGTCAATATGCACATATAATATATTATTGATGAACAATGGATGTGTGACCTGCGGAGAACCTGAAACAATTTGCACTTCTGCATAGGTGCAGGGGCAGTATTCAGTTCGTCTCGACCGGGAATGCAGATATTCGGCACCTTGTAGGACGCTGTTGGAACCAGGGCCGCCCGTGTGTCCCTCGAGTTGAGTTGCCAGCCACAAGGAAACGCGCATGCCCCCCGGCCGCAAGATCGCCACGTACCACGACGCCCTGTTCCTGAAGACCATGGAGGTGCAGGCCGCCGCCGCGGCCTGGTTGGAGGCCAGGCTCCCCAGCGACTTGGCCTCCAGGATCGACTGGTCCACGCTGTCCTTCCGCAATGAGACTTTCGTGGACGAGGAAATGCGGTACGGCTCCGTGGATGCCCTGTTTGATGTTCAGTACAATGGCGGGGAACGGCTGTCGCTGTACGTGCTCGTGGAACACCAGACGGACGTGCAGCGGCTGATGGCGTTGAGGATGTTGCGGTACTGCCTCCGCATCTGGGAGCGGGAGGCCGCCAACCGGCCGCCCGAGGACAACCTCACGCCCATCGTGCCGGTCGTCTTTCACCAGGGCAGGCGGAGGTGGAGTGCGGAGACGAGTTTCGAGGCCCTGTTTCCGGAGGCGGTGCGTGGTTGGGCAACGACGCCCAGATTCACGCATGTGCTGATGGATCAGGTGGGGATTGCACCGACCGAGGTGCGTGGCGGGTACCGGGGCCGGATCATGGAGCTGTCCTTGGCCATCGCCTTCGGCTGGCACGTGCGGGAAGGGTTGCCGCTGTTGCGGCAGTTGCTGGACCAGCTGCCCCCGCAGGAGGCACCCGACAACTATCGCGGGTTTGTCAACAACTATCATTACTTGACGGGTACGGAGGACATGGTGGACGAATACAAACAAGCTGTAGGGGACGTTGACCTGAGCCTGCTTGACGGTACGAACCCGTACGACCTGTTCCTGCTTGACGGAGCCGAGCGGAAGTTGGGTCCCAAGCTGACGAACGCCTTGGCGGATTCCCGGCGCGAGGGCATCGAACAGGGCATCGAACAGGGCATCGAACAGGGCATCAACACTGTCGTGTCCAGGATGCTGGACCAGGGCATGGACTGGCAGGTCATCGAGCAACTCACCGGCGTGGATGAAGCCCGGTACCGGGCTTCGGCGCGGCCAGTCGCCAACGGATCCAATGCCGCCTCCGGTTGAAGGAGTCAAGTCCGGGGTCTGACCAGTCCACTGTACGCTTGCCAGGCTTTGGCTCGATTTAGGCGGAAAGCCTTCAAGTCCGGTAGAGATTGTCCGCGGAAAGTTGCCATCGTTACTTGACGGGTACGGAGGACATGGTGGGTGCATGCAAACAGTCTTTTGAAGACGTTGACCTGAGTTTGCTCGAGGGTACGGATCCGTATGACTTGTTCCGGTCTGATGGGGCCAAGCGGTTCGGACCCAAGCTGAGGAACGCCTTGGCGAATGCCCGGCGCGAGGGTCGGGAAGAGGGCCGGCACATGGCCTACCTGTACAGCACCGTATCCAGGATGCTGGCCGAGGGCATGGACTGGCAGGTTATAGAACGGATTACGTCGGTTGATGAAGCTCGATACCGGGAATTGGCTCGCTGCATGGCTGACACCAAGGATCCGGATTCCAGTTGACGCAGCCCGGCCAAGCTCCGCAATATCTCAGGACAGCGGAAGCCCAAACCGGACTCGGGACCGTGTGCTCAAGGGGCTTGCGGCCTGCAGGCCGCGGCTGCATTGAAGACGCGGCCTGTCTTTGTCGCCTCTTGCCGCGTTCGGTCTGGAATACCGCAGTCGGGAAGGTGCTGCAACGCGGTGCCGTCAACCGCCCAGCAACTCCTGCAGGCGGCCTCCCACGATCTCCGTTTCGCCCTCGTACAGTTGGTTGACCACCACTTCCAGGCTGTTGCCGCTGGCCAGCGCGGCGATTGAGGGGTTGCCGTTGGCCAGTGCCTCGCTCAACTCCTGGGCGGACATGGCGGCGTCTTCGTCCAGGTCCAGCCGCACCGTGTCCATGATGGAGGTCAGGCGCGTTTCCCAGTGGCTGGTGACCCCGGGACAATCGGCCACCGTGCGCCGCAGGACCCTGCCCTTTGCCTCGTTCTGGGCCATCCGCTCCTCGTGATCCATCTCAAACCATTCGGTCAGGGCGGCCACCACCCCCACGATCTCCTGCCGGTCCAGCTTGAACGGACGACCGAACGCCCGGTTCTGTTCGGTTTCGAAGTTGACGAACGAGTGCTCGATGGCGGCTTCCATGTACTTGCGCTTGCCGGTCAGGATGCCGCTGCCGTTGAAGGCGCCGAAGTACTTGGCGCCGAAGCAGACGATGTCCGCACCGTTTTCGGAGAACCAGGTCATTCGCTCCAGGGGAAAGACCACGCTGGCCGCGTCCACGATCAGGGGCAGGCCGTGGGCGTGGGCGACATCCCGCAGGGTTTCGAACGGCAGGGAGTGCTCCTGGACACCCCAGAAGTCCACCCCCAGGTAGTGGACCGCAGCCGTCCGGTCCGTGATGGCGGCTTCCAGTTCCGCCTCCGTGATGCCTTCCGGGCTGCCGGCCTCGACCAGGCGTGCGCCGCACAGGGTCAGGGCGCGGTCATAGGAATACCGCTGGCAGGCCTGGATTACGATCTCGTCCTTCATGCCGGTGGTGTCCGGCAGTTGGGCGATGCGCGCGCGGTCCGTGCCGCTCATGATGCCGGCCACGGCCAGCGAAAGGGCGGCCGCGCACCCGGAGGTGACCAGCGCCATCTCGGAACCCAGCATCTGTGCGAGGTGCTCGCCACTCCGTGCCTGGAGGTCCTTCATCACCACAAAATGGCGGTTGGCGGCCTGGTAGGCCTCCGCCACGGCCGGCGACAGGCGGGATCCGCCCATGACCGTACGGGGTCCGGCGGCATTGATCACGGGCGCCACGCCCAGATCGGTGAAAATCGACGACTCGTGCTGGCTCACGGCAATGACTCCTTGGTGACAAACTTTCTGTTGGGATTGACTATGCACCGTTCATTGTAGGGATCACCGCACGGTCACATCCATGCGCGGCGGGCCGAAACGCGACCGGCAGGAAGGCTCGGTTGCCCTATCCCTGCGGAATCGTACTCCTTTTGGGATAGACGTGCGGATTGTGTACGGCCCTGCCTGAAACTTCGCCAATAGACCAGCCGCCATACCGGACACAGAACAGCATCCATGAGATCTCGCATGCGGGCACCGCGCAAGGCCACCTGGGAACGGATTTATGCGACCGTCCGCAAGATTCCCCACGGCCGGGTGGCCACGTACGGACAGGTGGCCCGGTTGACCGGACAGTGCACGGCCCGGATGGTGGGCTATGCCATGGCCGGCCTCGAATCCGATACCGATGTGCCTTGGCACCGGGTCATCAATGCCAAAGGTGAAATCAGCCCGCGGGCCGGTATGGGCGCGGAGCACCAGCGGCAGCGCCTGTTGGAGGAGGGGGTTCGCTTCAACGAACAGGGCCGCATCGATTTCGGCCGCTACGGGCTTTTCCCCGTCTCCCGCAGCGATGCCGCCAGACGGCTGTGAGGTTCGCCTCTCGGCTTCCGCGCCCGAGTTTGTGCCCGCGGGCACGGAACTCCGGACCGCCCGCCCCGACAGGAGGCTCCGAGTGAGTGGGTTTCCGGTTCCATGCCGGAAACCGCTTCCCCTGTGAACCGGCAGGCCGAACCGTCCGCAACGGGATCGGTGTCCCGGCAGGAAGGAGCGCGGCCTCGGTCAACAACCCCGTGTGAATCGCCTCTGCCCGGTTTAGTAGCATAGGGCGACAACTTCTGCACAACATCCGGTCTTTCGCACCGCGAGGCAATCCTCCCGCAGTCGCACGCCATGTATCACGGCATCGACATCGTCGATTTTCACGTCCATTTTCCGTCGCAACTGCCTTGGTTCGGCGACATGGCCGGATCAACCGAGCCACCCTCGGATGCCGATCTGGCCAAGCGACGGATGGTTCAGGAGATGTCGCGCCCCTACAGTGCGCAATGGCGGCGCATGTGGGATTTCCCAACCCCGGAGCCTCCCGCGGACCATCCGGGGGACGAGGTCCAGGCGGACCGCTGGCTGAAGGAACTGGAGACCCACGGCATCCGCGCGGTGGGTTTCGTCACCGGTGGCGGCAACGACAATCTGGCGCGGATCTGCGCCCTGCATCCGGACCGGTTCGTTGGCTTTGCCCATCACAATCCCTTCCGGCCCGATGCGGCGGCCGAACTGCGGCGTGCGGTAAAGGAGCTGGGCCTGCGGGGCTACAAGCTGCTGGCGCCCAGCATCGATCAACCCATTGAGGACAAGGCGATCTATCCCGTCTGGGAGGCTTGCCGGGACTTGGGGATTCCGGTGCTCATCCACTTCGGGATTCAGGGTGGTCCCGGAGGGGTTGCCTACCACGAGAACATCAATCCCTTCAAGCTGCACGACATCGCCCGCGCCTTTCCCGAGGTGACGTTTGTGATACCGCACTTCGGCTGCGCCTGGGAGCGCGAAACCCTGCAGCTGTGTTGGGCCTGCCCCAATGTCTGCGTGGACACGAGCGGCAGCCTGCAGTGGATCCGGTGGGTACCCGGCGAGGTCACCATCAAGTACCTGTTCCGCAAGTTCTACGAGACCGTGGGGCCGGCGCGCATTCTGTTCGGATCCGACTCCAGCTGGTTCCCGCGCGGCTTTGCCCGGCGCTACCTGCAGGACCAGTTCCGGGATTGTGTCGACTTGGGCATGTCCGACGAGCACCTGCAACTGATCTTCGGTGCCAACGCGGCGAGACTGCTGGGCATTGCGCTGCCCGGTGATGAACAGGAGGCGTAACGTTGCGGAGACGGAACAAGCGCCCCAATTTGATTTTGGTTTCAACAAAAGGAGAAACGGTTATGAAGACATCACGTCTTATGTGGATTTTGGGATGCCTGACCGTTGCCCTGCTGGGGTTGGTGGCCTGCGTTGCACCGGGGATGCCGGACGCCGCGGAGCCCATGGCCGATGCAGAGCCCGAGATGGTGGAAATCGAGTACTGGCAGTACAACTTCGAGGCCCGGGTCCTGGCGATGGACCGCCTCATTGAGATGTTCGAGGCGGAGAACCCCAACATCAAGGTGGTGCACAACTCCGACGTGCCCTACGCCGAGTACCGGGACAAGATTGCCGCCAGCGTGCCCGCCGGTGTGGGACCCGACGTGGCCACCCTGTTCTACGGTTGGCAGACGGTTTGGCTGGACGCGGACTACCTGGTCCCCCTGCCGGAGGACGCCTTCCCCAAGGCCATGATTGACGACGAGTTCAGTCCACTGGTGCAGGCCAGTTTCGTGGACGGGACCCTGTACACGATCCCAACCGCTGTGCGCGCGCTGGCCATGTTCTACAACAAGGACCTGATGGCCAACGCGGGCCTGGATCCCGAATCGCCGCCCACGACCCTGGACGAACTGGCCTCCCAGGCGGCGGCCTGCACGGTGCGGGCGGACAACGGGGACTATGAGGTGCAGGGGTTTGTTGTGGACTTGGCGGCCCAGGACCACCACTGGTTCCGGGAAGTGCTTGTGCGCCAGTTTGGCGGCGAGCCCTTTTCCGCGGACGGCCAGTCCGTAACCTGGAATTCCGAGGCCGGACAGCAGGCCTGGGACTATCTGCTGAAGTTCAAGACGGAGCTGGAGACGGGTGACCGCGATCTGTTCGACGGCAGCACCCAGGCCTTCCTCGCGAGCCGGGCCTGCTTCCACATCGACGGGTCGTTCCGGCTGGGCACGATTGCGGGCAATGCTCCCGACCTGAACTTCGGTGTGGTCGAACTGCCCTCCCACAACGGGGTACAGAGCACCTTCGGCAGCTACTGGACCCACGGCATCACGCAGAAGGGCGCCAGCGATCCCGCGCGTCTGGACGCCGCCGTCAAGTTCCTCCAGTTCGTCACGTCGGACGAAGCCGGCTCGATCTGGGTGGACATGGTGGGCGAACTGCCCGCGCGTCTCAACGCCGGATCCGATCCCGAACTGCTGGCGGATCCGAAGCTCGGTGCCTTCGCGGCGGGTCTGGCCTATGCCCAGGCCACCTTCTTCGTGAACGAGTCGGATCAGCGCCAGGCCCTCATTGACGCCTACGACATGGTCGTGCTGGGTGGGGAGGATCAGAACGCGGCACTTGATATCGCGGCGGAAACCGTCCAGGACATCCTGGACGCCCATTACAGTCAGTAGCGGAATCGCTTCGCTTGGACGGCACAGGAACGGGACGCAATCCGCGTCCCGTTCCCTCCCGACCGGAGCCGCGGAACCATGAGACTGACGCTGAGGCAACGGCAGGTGCTGTGGGCCTATGCGTTTCTGAGCATCGCGTTGGTGTTCTTCGTCATCATTCGGTGGTATCCGGCCCTGCTGTCCTTCAACATCGCGTTTCGGGACTGGAACACCTTCAAGGGTGCCGGTCCCTGGGTGGGCCTGGAGAACTACGCGGCCATCTGGGATGACATGTGGAAGCCCCGCAGCGATGTCCGGGCCGCATTCACCAATACGCTTGGCTATGTCCTCTACGGGGTGCCGGCCCAGATGGTGCTGGCCCTGGCCGTGGCCCTGCTGCTGGATCGCATCCGGGTGCTCTCCACCCTGTTCCGGGTGGCCTACTTTGCCCCCTACGTAACCTCGGCTGTGGCCGTGGCCTTCGTCTGGAACTGGCTGTACCTGCCCCAGACCGGCCTGTTGGCCCAGGTGTTCGATCTGCTGCGCATTCCGGAGCAGCCCTTCACCAAGAGCCCCGACCAGGCATTGGCTTCGATCGCTGCGGTGGCGGTCTGGCAGACCCTGGGCTACTCGGTGATCATCTATCTGGCCGGCATCAAGCAGATCCCCGCCACGTACTACGAGGCGGCGCGCATTGACGGTGCCGCCGGCGTACGGCTGTTTCGGCACATCACGCTGCCCCTGCTCAACCCCGTCATCGTCTACCTCACGGTCCTCTCCACGATCTCGTTCCTGCGGCTCTTTGCCCTGGTACAGAACATGAGCCCCCAGGGTACGGGGGGACCGCTGAAGAGCACGACCACCGTCGTGCTGGAGGTGTACCGGAAGGGGTTTTCGAGCTACGACATGGGCTATGCGGCCGCGCTCACCGTGGTTCTGTTCTTCGTGATCCTGTTGATCACGGTGGTGCAGCTGCGGTTCCTTACGCGGCGGTTCGAGTACTGAAGACGGTGACGTGCCGTGGCCTGTTTGTGTTCCTCGGATGATGCCGGCCAAGGCTGGTGGGCAGGGATGTTGCCTGCGGCGGTTACCGATGAACCTTCGGGTGTACGCCGCCTGCCGGATGGTTGCGTGACGTAGAAGCATGTCAACGCTGGCTTCATCGGGCGCTACCGTCGCCGCTTCAGGTTCCGGGCGCATGGGGCGTTGGGGCATCCAAGGGGTGACCTACGCCCTTTTGTCGGTGGGCGCCCTGATGATGGTCACGCCTTTCCTGTGGATGCTGATTACCAGCTTCAAGCCGGCCCCGGAACTGGTGGAGTTTGCGTGGTTGCCCAAATCTCCCACCCTGGTCAACTACGAGCGTGTGCTGACCACCTCCAATTTCGTGCGCTGGTACTTCAACAGCATTGTGGTGGCCCTGTTTTCCACAACCTGCGTTGTGCTCTTCGACTCGCTGGTGGGCTATACGCTGTGCAAGTTCGAGTTCCCCGGCAAGAACCTGATCTTCCTCGGCATGCTGGCCACGCTGATGGTGCCCACCGAGATGCTGATCATTCCGTGGTTCGACATGAGCGTGCGGTGGAGCTGGAACACCGGGTTGGCCCAGTACTGGGGCATTGCCTTTCCCGGGGTCATCACGGCTGCCGGCGTGTTCCTGATGCGCCAGTTCTTCAACGGCGTGCCCAACGACCTGCTGGATGCCGCCCGCATGGACGGCATGAGCGAGATCGGCATCTGGGCCAAGATTGGCGTGCCGCTGACCCTGGCCGCCATGGCGGCCCTGGCCATCTTCAACTTCATCGGCAACTGGAACGCCTATCTCTGGCCCCTGATTGTGGCCAGCGAAAGGGCGTACTACACGCTGCCCGTGGGCCTGTCCTTCTTTCGAGGGGAGTCCACCACCGAGTGGGAGAAGATCATGACAGCGGCCAGTCTGGCCAGTGTGCCGCTGCTCTGCGTCTTTCTGGTGTTTCAGCGGTACATCATTGCCGGAGTGGCGTTGACTGGGCTGAAGGGGTGAGGCCAGCTGGGCAGACGAACACCGAATCAATACAAACCTCATTGGCATGGTTTGGCGGATCGCCCGGCATGCACTCCTGACAACCATCCTTGAAACAGGGCCGGTTGAATTGCAATGACACTCCAGGGAGTTCAGGGTGTCAGCCCAAATCACTGCCTGTCTGTCGGACGAACATGTTGCAGCCTTGGATGTAGCGGCTACGGCATACAAGCGCAGCCGGGCCGAAGTGGTCCGCAAGGCCGTAGTGCAGTATCTGGAGGATTTTGACGGCCTGTCGGTAGCTGTGGAACAACTGCGTGCATGCACCGACCCGGCTTTGGAATACGTCTTATATGATAGGTGACCTGCATCTCTTGCAGGTCGCTTCCAGACTTCCGTTCCCTCCGTTCCGGCAATCGCTATGGATTTTCTTCAAGGCAACACAAGTACCACCGCGAACCACTGGCATGAGAGAGCTCACGATGTTCGTAGCCGCAGTCAATCGCGGCTGTTGGGTTTGTTGGTAGCCGTGCTCCTACTGTTCGTACATCCAGATATGGTGACTGAAGCGCAGGACAACCATCAGAACCACATCGTGAGGACTGGCGAAACGTTGCTTTCGATAGCAAGACAGTACAACACGACCATAGCCCGCATTAGGCAACTTAACGATCTGACAGAAGGCGACATCCTGTACGTCGGCAACACCCTGATCGTGCCACTATCACATGTCACTTCGTTACCCCCGTCTTCCACACGTTCTTCGGTGTCCACAACATGCAGGGCTACGCACAAAGTGCGGGTTGGGGAATCCTTGTGGTCAGTCGCCAGACACCATAACGCAACCATGACCGCCATCGCCCAAGCCAACGGTATAGCGAAACATCAGTTGATCTGGGTCGGACAAGCGCTATGCATTCCAGGTACACCCAATCCACCGCCCCCTGTTCCCAGGACATCCTTGGCTCCTCGCACCGCCTCCCAACCTCAACCAAGCACAGCCAGTTATACCGTGCGGGGCGGCGACACTCTCTTCGCGATCGCCCGTGCACATGGTGTCTCTGTTCAAGAGTTGATGGCTGCCAACGGCATTTCAGACGCAAGAACCTTGTATCCCGGACAGGTATTGCAGCTCCCCAACAGTGGCATTGTCGACACCGTCGCCACCACGCCCCGGCCTACCGCCCCTGAGGCTACCACCGGGCTCTTTACAGTGCAGTTTTTCAACAATCTGAACTTCAGTGGCCCTCCCGCACTAACCCAACGGGTAATACCAGGTACCAAGTATGACTGGGGCCTGGGTGGACCCGGTCCGACTGTAAATCCGGATAATTTCACCGCCTTGCTGGAAGGTCAATTCAATTTTGCTGAAGGCCTGCACCGTTTCACCGTGACTGTTGATGATGGCATGCGGCTCTTTGTGGATGACAAGCTGGTCCACGAGGCTTGGCACGACCAAGTGGCCACCACGCATGAGGTCGATGTGCAAATGACGGCCGGCATGCATCCGGTGCGTTTGGAATATTATGAACGCACATCCCGGGCAACCCTGTGGCTTCGTTGGCGTCCGTTACCTGCCGGGGCTGTTGCTACCCCGCGTGTTGTACCTGTGGCTCCGCAACCACCGACGGATGCATTCAAGCTGCAGTTTTTCAACAACGTGAATATGAGCGGCTCACCAGTACTCACGAAAGTTGTCCCGGTGGGACAACGTTTTGATTGGGGAGCAGGATCCCCCGGCCCGCAAGTCCGCAAGGACAATTTCAGTGCGCGCATGGAAGGAATCTTCCACTTCACTGAAGGACCCTACCGCTTTTCAATTACCCTTGATGACGGTGCACGTTTATACATAGACGGTAATCTGGCAATCGATGCTTGGGCCGACTTTCCATCACGCACCAATTCTGCTGATGTCGAGATGAGTGCAGGTGCGCATCATATACGTCTGGAATACTACGAGAGGGGCGGACTGGCTGAACTTTGGCTGAGGTGGCAGTCTCTGGCTCCTGGTGCACGGCTGGAACATCATTCCGAGCTAACGCCTCCTGTACCTGGGTCAGGGGGGTATACCGACGAAACCAAAGCGAGTCTGTTCGCGGCCATCGACGTGCGCGATATCTCCACAGTGCGCAAGATCATTGCCACGTCAGGCTTCCCGCATTTTCACTACAATGACGACGGGACTGCCCTACACCTTGCGGCCCAACGTGACGCACTCGAAATCATGAGGCTGATTCTCAGTTACCCCGAGGCGAATCCCAATGTGACCTATCACGCGGTTAATCGGAATCCCTGGGACCTCTTTCGAACACCTTTACATGATGCGGCTGCAAAAGGGTACACCCAAATGGTTGAGTTGCTTTTGTCCCAAGGAGCCGATCTTGGAGCCACAGCCGGGGAAGACTTCACCGCACTCCACTTTGCAGCACGGGGCAATCATCATGAAACCGTTGAGACGCTTCTGAAACACGGTGCCGATCCCAATGCGCAGGAGCAGCGACACGGACGCACTCCTGTACATTTGGCTGTAAGGGCGGGTTCTGGACCTGAGTCTCTGGATATTCTTTTGAGGCACAGCCGTACAAGGCACAACGCGGTGGATTACAATGGCAAAACCCCTCTCCACAAAGCTGCTACGGGTGACAATGTAGTCCAGGTTGCTTTATTGCTAAATCACCCTGAGACCAATCCCAACAAACGGGATGAATCAGATGCTACGCCTCTTTACTGGGCAGTGGCAAACCAACGCAAATATGTTGTTAGAGAACTACTTGACCATCGCAAAACAGACCCGAACATTCCTGAAAAGAATGGATGGACCCCCTTGGACAGGGCTGTGTACTACCAATTCCCGGACATAGTCCGGGAACTCATGAAGCACGATGACACAGATCCAGAAATCGAAAATCCATGGGGCTGGTCGGCGTTACAGTATGCAAAAGACAATGGGTATGACGATATGGTCAGAATGATGGACTAGGCGAGCGCTGCCGAAAGAGGGGACTGTAATGCCGATGAAAAACCCCACCCACTCCGGAAAGGTGGTGATCGTATCCTGTCCGGAACCACTCGATCTCGGTGTCACCGAAGGCGCGCGGGTCTTGGGGTGAGCCGTCAAGCTCTCTCGAACTTGGTCAACGGCCGTGCGCGGCTTTCCGGCGACATGGCGATTCGTCTGGCCAAGGCCTTCGGCTCGACCACAGAGTCCTGGATACATCTGCAGGCGGCCTATGATGTTGCTCAGGCCCAGACACGGGAGCATGAAATTGAGGTCGACCGCTACGAGCCCACAACAGGTCAGCAACCGTGTTGAGAGTCAAGCCTTGATGGTCACGGCTTGGGTGGCGGCGGTATCGGTACTGCCTCAAGCCAGTCGAGTGGCCGGGTTGCATCCCATCAACTTACGGAGCCGGACCCATGATTCAGCAGTTCACCATCAGCCGGGACGATGCCATCTATGAAGCCTGGCCCGATGTGGTCCTGACCCCTTCGGGCAGACTGCTCTGTGTCTTCGCGGAGTGCACGCATCACCACGATCGGTCCTACACGCGCATCATGCTGACCGAGTCCGATGATCGAGGTCGAACCTGGACCCCCAAACGTCCTCTGACCGACGGTACGCAAGGGCTGCCCTACTACAACTGCGGTCGCATCATGCGGTTGAACGACGGCCGGTACGTGATCATCGTTGACAAGGTGTACGAGCGCGGTGAAGGCGGGGGCCGCATTTTGCTGTACTTCAGTGAGGACGAAGGCCAAACTTGGAGTGAGCCCGTCGAACCCCCCGCCCGCGGCATCGTGCCGGACAAACTGCTTGAACTGGATTCGGGCCGCTGGATTCTGTCCTGTCACGACAAGGAGGATGGTTTCGGCTTTCTGGTGCAGCGGCTGTGGTATTCGGATGACCAGGGGGCAACCTGGTCCGAGCCGGTGGTTGTCGGACGACAGGAAGGGTTGAATCTGTGCGAGGTGTCGATCCTCCCCTTTGACAATCAGGTGTTGGTTGCCTTCATGCGCGAGAACTCCTTCCAGGGATGGGACTGCTTCAAGGCCATCTCCTGCGACAACGGCGAAACCTGGGGTGAGCTGATCAAGTTCCCCCTGCCGGCCTGCCATCGTCCCGTTGCCGGCTGGCTTCAGAATGGACAGATCATGATCACGCACCGCTTCATCCAGGGCGGCAGGCGCGGCTTCTTCGGTGGGCATCAGAACTTCTTCGCCGCCTTGACCGATGCGGAGTCGGTGTTGGCACTTACCCGCGACGATGCACAGACCCGCATCCTTCCCATCGACTTTGATCGCTCTGCCGAGAGCGACACGGGGTACTCAGGCTGGGTGCAGTTTGACGACAGCGAGATTTACATTGCCAACTACGTCCTTGATGATGCACCGAAGGGGCAGATACGGGGATATTCGGTGCAGATGGCAGATTTCATGCTCTGACACACTGCTATTGTCTGGACTCTCAGGGTCCGGTTGGCAGGAGTTGTACAATCCGTGTTGCGGCCCCTCCCAGCATCGGCACAAGGCTGATGCCCCACTTCACATGTGGATGCATGTCCGTAAAACTGCGCCCGCCCCTCGGCAATAAGCGCTCTCCGGCGGCAGTGTTCCCGGACACTCGGATCGTCGAGCCCAAACTCGACCGTGATTTGCGTCATGATCCATGTGCCCGACAGGTTGCAGCTGCTGTGGCACAGGTGCCCGGGGTGACACGCGTACTGCTGTTTGGTTCCCGGGCCCGCGGCGACCACGCCCCTGACTCCGACATCGACCTGCTCGTCGTTGGCGACCGCACGCCCGCGGTGGCTGATGCCTGCCGCCGGGTCGCGGCCCGGGCCGCGCGGAATGTCTACACTGCCCCGCCCGCGGTCGACGTGACGGTCCTGGACACAGCCCATTTCGATTTCATGCAGCATGGCCTCAACCATGTGGCCGCCTACGCGGCCCGCGAAGGAGTAACGTCCATGGGCGATCGCTACAAGCCCCCCAAGCCACCGCCCGACCACCTACCCGAACCGCGCCGCCGCGAAGCCATGGAACGGGCCGCCTACGCCCGCGACAACCTGCTCTTTCTGGAAGAAACCCTTCAAAGAGACATCTCCCGGCCGGGGATCCCCTTCAACTGGGATCGCTTCCTGGGACGGGATGCCCAAGGGGCACTGGAACATGCGCTCAAGGCTGTCATTGCGGTCCACGGTCGCAAGTACGAACACACCCACAAGCTCCCGGAGCTGCTGAAAGCCGCACAGGTTAGCGTGCCCACCTTAACCCTAACCTCCAACCTGGAAATGCTGTCCGCCTTCGCCGGCGGCACCGCCTATGAATCCCCGGACTTGAATGAGGACGTGGAATACATGGTGCAGTGCGTCAGGCATGACGTGACACAGATGTTCGACATCTGCGCGGCCATGGACGGCTTCGATCCGTGGACTGTGACCCCGGCCGACTATCGGCGTGGGGACTGATCGGCGCAACCATGACACTCCGGTTGCATCCCGCCGTCCGGGAATGACCGCGGCCCCACCGCACGATACGCGTCACGATCCTCGGGCTGCTCTTTGGTTTCCGCGTCCGGAGCGACCACCGGGAAGACTCGAACTCCCGACTTCGACAGTGTTTACCCGGGTTCGAACCTGGCGCGCCAACTGATCAAGGCATTCTCCGAAGTCTCAACGAGAGGCTGGATGTCGGAGCCGCGCCGGCCTGATTCCTCGCGGGCGACCAGGCGACATACATCCCTGGTTTGCCAACGGGCCTCTTCGGCAAGCATGTACAGCTTTTCCTTTGCGATGGCGGCGTCCGAGTCCGATGCAGAATCGTAGGTCGAATTCAGTTGCTGGATCCTGTCTTGCAGGGCCCTGGTTCCTATCCCGAGAGGTTTGGCTGCCAGATCGGGGTCGTGTTCAAGCTGTTGCCACACCTACTGCTCGGGTGAACCTTTCCCGGGAAGGAAGACAACCGTGGCACCACAGCTCCTGCCTCTTCAATCCTACACTGAACGTTCCCTCCGGTCTGATCACCGTCAAGCACGAAGACAAAGTTGCGGATGCGCCCGAATTTCGTGAATGTCCTGGCGTGGGCAGGGAACTCGTCGGCACCGGTGTCCCGGCCGATGCGAACGATGTCGTTGCGCATGTATTGGCGGCGCAGCACGACATCGAAGACCCCTAGGAGCACTCCTTCGGCCGTTTCATCCTCACACAGGATGTTCAGGGATTCGTTGGCGCGGCCATACAAGGTGTGTTGCACAACATCCCTGTAGGCAGTCTGCATCGACACTGCGCCGCTTTCTCGATCTCGGTCCAGGAAAATTCTGCCGTTAGCCGGCACGGTGTCCAACACCACAGGGCTGTGGGTGGTGACGATGACTTGAAGATTGTTCCGCAGTGCCAGTTGCTACAGTTCGATCATCAGGAGTTCCTGCAGCCATGGATGGAGGCCTGCTTCCACTTCGTCAATCAGTACAAGCGCATCTGTCACTTGGCCGACATCCTGGGCGATGCGCAGAATGGCGCGTTCACCAGCAGCCATGTGCAGTTCCGAATACTTCGGGCCGAGATCCTGTTCGGCGAAGAGCAGGTTCTTCCTACCGCTCGACAATCTGACGACATGGGAGTACCGGAACGGGAGGATCCGGTGTGCCAAGGTGATCTGCGATGCATTGAGGGCATCCTCAACGGGTTGCTTCTTGAGCCTGGACATGCTCAGGACTCCTCGTACCTCGGCCGGGTTGCTCAAGTTACTCAAGGTCCTCAGGTACACATGCCTTGAGGGCTGCACAGCCCCCTTGCGCCCGAAGAAGCTCCGGTTCCATCCCTTGGCTCGACGCCAACGCATTGACCGTTGCCCATTGGGAGTCGCATACTCGAACTCCAGCGATACCTCGTTCCGTGCATCGGCACGACCAGGAAAACTCGGTCGATAATCGGGAAAGAGGGTGGACGGCACAAAGGTCTTTGTACCTGCACCGGGTACTCGGTATGCACAGGCTGCTGCAAAGAGGACTGTGGTCTTCCCGCTCCCGTTCCCTCCCGCGATGACGGTCACGGGATAGTCCAGCGGGATTCGAAGAGGGCCGATGCCTCGAAGTCCGTCGATGGTCACTGCACTCAGGAAGTGCGGAAAGTGGATTTTCTTCCCTTGCAGATTGCCCCAGAGTTCCCATCGGCGTGTTTCAACCATAGGGGAGAGTCTATTTGGTGCTTTGGGCCTGGCCCGAAGCATGCCTCAATCGATCATGGAACAGGGATGGCCTTGGGTTGCACTGGATGGGACTTACATAGGGAGTAGCTGCAGTGGTTGGAACCAGCCCTGAACGAAGTCGTAATGTACAGTAAGGACGGCATACTCAATCCGCTCCTTGCTGAATGTACAAGAGGAACGTTACACCTATCCTTCCACAACCGCAATCTCCTCTTCGGTCAAACCAAACAGTGAATACACCCGCCGATCAATCGCTGCTTCCAATGCTGCTGTCTCGGCTGAAGGTTCGGCCTCTTTCACCTCCAAGATACAGTCAACCAACTTGGTTAGCTTCATTTGATCATCATAAGGCAATTTCGGGATCGGCAATTGCTCTAACTCGTAGCCTTGTACATTGTTATTCGACGATGTAATACGGAAGAACCAATCCATAAACCTCGAGTTGAGCAATGCTAGAAATGCTTTGCTGTCTTCTTGGTTTCGAAGTTTGGTTTTGTTTACTGAATGCCCACACAAATAGTCGACAGGCGGGTCTTCGGCTAATCCAAAATGCAAACGGCGCACGTCGTTAGTGCCAGTGACTTGCTGGGAAATCAGAAATACACCTGTTCGATTTGCTTTGACCTTACCCGGCAGGAAACCATGGTCACAATATTCAGTGGAGGCCCCAAAGTTTATGATAAAACGTCCTACGTGACGACCTCGAACAAGACGTACAGATGAAGGAGTATGTGAGTAATATTCTGCATGTGACGACAAATTTAGGTCGCCTTGGGTAATATCCGAAACAAAGTGATGCAGTGGCCGGACGGTGTGATCTTCAGCAACTTTCTTCAAAATGCCAATACTGCCTTGGCCTATTCGGGGAAAGCAATGCAATGACGGATAGAGTTGATCAATCATGGCCCGCGTGATAGAAACAAAACGCAAGTGGTCAATGGTGTCGGCATCATTGCCTATCGAAATCTTGATGGTGCCGTTGTCTGGACGGGATTTGATAAATTGATAGATACATGTTCCCTGTGTGACACTTTGAAAGATTTGCGCCTTAGGGGTTGATGCAGTCTTTGGAAATTCGATTATATGGTGCAGTTGAGTTTGACTAAGCAATAGAAGGCGTGTGGCAGCCGAAGACAGGTCGCACATCAAACTGCTTTGTACAATAAGCGTGGCGACTCCTCCAGGCTTGCATAAGTTGTATGATTGTTCCACAAACAATTTGTATAGGTTCTGCTTACCCCTGTCCCTACCTTCCGAAAAAGGGAAGCGAGTTTTGGGATATGTGCGCTTTTTAATTTGACGATATGGAGGGTTGCCGATGGTGATGTCAAAACCTTCTGAAACTCCAAACATGTAGGCGGCATCAAACCATTGGGCAGCGGCAGCGTTTTGATCATAGGGATCCCATTGGGCAACTTTGTTGGCATTGTCAAAATCTAAACCTTGAGCGCGTAGTTCAGTAGCAAGTTCTTGGCGTAGGTTTCCATCTATCCTGCGATGCTCTTCTTTTTGCTTCCGAGTGTTGGCATGGAAATGTTGTTCACGGTTTGTTTGTAAACTCTGTGCCAACTGTTGAATTCGATCTGAAATCAGACTGCGTTGCAAGTCGTATAGGGGCATTAGAGTGTCAGCTGCGACGAATCGTGTCTCTAGATTAGGTAGCGGTTTGATGCCATAGTTGTCCGCGGAGTTGGTGCTTGGTTCCTGTTCGATAGCTAGAGTGATGAAAAAACGCAGTTTGGCAATCTGGATAGCAATGGGTTGGATATCTACCCCGTAGATGCTATTCTGAATAAGATACAACTTACGTCCAAAGTCTGAGTCTCGGTAGCGCTGGAAAGTTGCACTGATTTCGATCAACTGTGAGTCTCGCTTCTTCTGGGCATCAGTGGAAAATGCATTGACTGCACGTTGGATCGATGTTTCTCTTTGGATCTGTTCCCAAAGTTTGTTGTTGGGATCCAAGCGTTGTAGTACTAGTGTCAGTTTGTGCAAGATGCCCATGGGGAAAGCACCTGAGCCAACTGCTGGGTCCAATACTGTGAGATGAGCGATTACACGAACGATGCAAGCCCTTTCCTCATCCGTGAAGCTTAACTGTTCATCAAAGTCATATGAATGATCTAGCAAGTGACGCAGGCGTTCCTGTCCTTCACGGTTGTTGTCAGTTGTGAACACCTTTTCCACCAGCATAGTGACGAGTGCGTCGTCTACCATGTAGTCCACTACAGATCGGGGAGTGTAATAGGAACCAGTTTTTTTTCGTGCGGTCAATTTGGTGTCGGGATCGACCGAGGCCAAAAGGTTTTCGAAGACCCTCCCAAGGAGTTCAGGGTCAAGCGCAACTTCATGCTCGACTGGAGTGTGCTCTTCAACGGTGAACTTGTAGTGTTTGAAGATGTCGATCAGCCCTTCGTTGTTGGCATCTCCAAAGAACAAGTGGTTAGGGTAGCTCAATAAGCGATGGTGTTCCGTGATGTCTGAGAAGCAGTCTATCCGATAACCACCGGCTTGAGTTTCATCGAAACTGTCCAGGCAGTCAAACAAGCCGCCATTAATAAACGGAGTCTTATCAAGAAGTCCTTTCAGCTTGTCAGGTTTGGACATTTCTCTTTCGTAACGGTATAAACATGGGTTTCGATGGTCATCAACACTTTGTTGGCTGAAGGCCCGTTGGGAAACTTCAGTGTTCAGGGTGGCAAAGAACAAATTCTGTAGCACTGCTCGGTAGTAGGAGTCACCTCTGGCTCGGTCAAAGTGTTTCAGGAGTTTGGCTACTTGGGTCTCGTTAAAAAGTTCTTCGGCAACAAGGCCATTTTCCTTGATAAACCAAACGAACATCATTCGGGTGATCAAGCGAATGACGTGCTCTTTCTTCTGCAGGATTTTGGCCTGATCTGAAGGAAACCTGGCAGTCTCGACCGCGCGTTCAAACCAACAATAGAGCTTCTGATAAAAATTCTTGTTAAGTTCCTCAGTGTCTAGTGCGAACAACCAAGATTTCTTTAGGCTATCAAAAGTGTGTTCAAGGCCCTCTTGGTTCACCCATTGCATACGCTCTTGTAATGTCAGATCGTACAGGATCTCTCGATGAGCCCGATGGGGGTCGGTTGGATCAATGTGACGGATCAACGATACACTGCCTAGCACCGCTCGTTCATTGTCACGTTTGTGAGGCCGACGATATACTAAAGCCAAGGTGATGTGATGGTCAGCTGTACGGAACAATACCACCACGGGAGTGTGGATGTTTGGTAAACGTTTGTTGACTTCCCGAGTGAAGTCGGCGTATTTTCCACGAGGGTAGGAGTCCCCACTTAGCTGAACGGCTGCAAACACGAAGCACTTGGAATTGCTTGCTTCAAACTCTGAAGTTTGAATATTGTCGTTGATTTCGTGGTCCGTAAGTTGAAAGAGAATGTGGACTGACTTTGCATTGGCCCTGAAAATATGTTCTGTCTGTGTGTTCGAGTAAGAACCGCCGAACCATCCGTAGAAGTCCCTGAGTGCGCCAGTTTGGCCTGGAAGTACACGCTCGCTTTTGTAACCCATTTTGCTGAACAGGTTGGTGCTGGCAGTGAGTAGGTCTCCACCAGCCAGCGACTGTAACGAACAAATGATGGCGTTTTTGGTTTGCTGCGTGATCATGTTCCTATTCCTTCCTTGATGACCAACCATGTTACAAGTTCGAAGTCGCTGCTGTCCCGAGGTGATTCAGAGATTCTAGGTATCTTGTGACCATGGAACAGGGCAGCTTTGGCACTGCTAACGTGACGTTGCTGGACATGTGCCATAGCATCATTTAACAGCTTGTCGTAGTGAGCCATGTCCCGACCGTAGGTTGTATCTTGGTCAAAGCGGTCACACAGCTCGGTGAGCGGCATAGCTTTTCCAGCAGTAGCAGACTCGAATACTTCCAGTGTCTGCCGAGCGTTGGCACAGCCATAGCGAATGTTTCCGTTGTCAAGCAGATACACAAAGTAAAAAGGGTGCACCGGACTAGCCGGTCGTTGGCGTTGCTCAACGCTGGTATTGCGCTGTCGTAGGCAGAATATCACCCCTGGTTGGACTGCCGCCGAAGGGAAAGTTACAGCGTATACCCCATATGGCATAGCGTCCAGCACGTCCTTGTTACGTTCTAGGTAGCGCAACAACTGAGTGAAGAAGTGGTCTAGTGTAAAGTCGCCCAAGACTGGGCCGTCGTCTAAGTCGTCTAGGTCCAGAATTTCACCACGAAGTTTGAGCAACTGTTCGTCCCGGAAGCTTAGGTCCCGCTTCGCGTCATCCTCACTGAAGGGGTCCTCGTCACCACTGGCAGACAGATCTGCGAGGGCCATCCGGGCTTGGACCCGGTGTTGTAGGTGGAGGTAGGCATCCATGTCTTCCGTGGGCCAGAAGTTGACCATTTGTACGGTTTGGTTGCGGCTACCGATGCGATCGATCCGCCCGAAACGTTGCACCAAGCGTACTGGATTCCAGTGGATGTCGTAGTTCAGAACCGTATCGCAGTCCTGTAGGTTCTGGCCTTCGGAGATGCAGTCGGTGGCGATCAGAAGGTCAATGTCGCCCGTCGCGTTGTTCGGAGAACGATTCCATGCCTCGGGGGCGAAGTTGGACAGGATGGTGTTGAAGTCGTTGCCCCCGACGGTAGTGTGGGTTTCGTCACCAGACACCATGGCCATATTGAGGTCCAGCTCGGCAGTCAGTTCGGTCAAGTTGTTGTACAGGTAGTTCGCAGTGTCCTTGAAGGTGGTGAACACGAGCAGTTTGCGGTTGGGCTGACTGTTGCGGTCGTGGGTGGGACTGTCTACTTTGCCGCGGATGGCCTGCTCAATCTGCCTCAATTTACCGTCGCGTTCCGGTGTGACGACCTGTACTTGGCTCAGCACATCCGACAGCATGGCCTTGTCCTCATTCAGGTCGGCGCGCCAACGAGGCAAATCCAATTCTTGCAAACGGTACGGGTTGCGCCCCCGGTTGACGAAAAACTCCTCGTCTTCATCATCATCGTCGGGGGTCACTTCTGTGTCCGGCAACGCGGCGGTGGACAACTGGCCATTTTGTTGGTAGCGGTTGATACGGTCCAGCAGGACATCGATCTTGCCTATGGTGCGTTGCAGCGTCAGAGTCAGGGCATGGGCCGAGCTTTCCAGCCGCTTGAGGAAATTGGTGCGCATCATGCCGACGAGGGAACGTTCACGGTCCCGTTGGTTGAAGTTCTTCCCCCGGGGGCGGGTATCCAGCTCCTTTAGTCTGTCCGGGTCGGTGACATACGCGCTGGGCTGGTACACGGCCAGCTTGAATTCGCCAATCCGGTCGGCGATGTCCCGGTAGGACAGTTGACTCTGCAGGTCGGTAGAGGGGTACTTGTTTACAGGGCTGGTACGTTCTGGGAACTGGCCGATGCGTTCCATCTCGCTGTCGTAGAACCGCTCTATTTGGCGGCGGGAACGAGAGATGGACACGCCATCCAGCAGCCGCAGGAAGTCGGGTCCCAGGCTTTCCAACAGTTGTGCCTTGTCTCGTTTCCCGTTCAGGGATTGCCCGGTTTCCCATACCTTGAACTCCCGCTGTGCAGCCGCCATGGTGTTGCGGATGCTGCGCACGCCAAGGCTGTCCGCGAAAGCAGACTCCCGGCCCTCGGTCATCAGGTAGATCTGGTTCCGCAGGTCAAGCAATGAGGTGTTCACTGGTGTGGCCGACAGCATCAGGACTTTGGTTTTGGAACCCGCCTTGATGACTTCGTCCAACAGTCGTTGATAGCGTTGCCCGCCGTCATTCCTGAAGTTGTGTGACTCGTCAATCACCACTAGGTCGTAGTTGCGCCAGTTGAGATGAGCCAAGTCAACGTTGCCCGCCATTCCCGAAATCCGGGACAGATCGGTGTGGGCCAGCAACGTGTAGGCAAGACGGTCTTCGGGAAAAGGATTTTGGATGTGGTTGTTCCCAACCTGGTAGAGCGACCAGTTCTGCCACAGTTTCCTGGGGCAGAGTACCAGCACGCGCTCGTTGCGCAACTCAAAGTACTTGATGACAGCCAGGGCGGTGTAGGTTTTGCCCAAGCCCACGCTGTCGGCCAGGATGCAGCCGGCGTGCTCCCTCAGTTTGGCGATGACACTCTTGACACCGTCCTTCTGGAACCCGTACAGAACATTCCATACTTGGCTGTCTTGGAACCCGGCAGCCGTGGCGGGATCATCACCAGCCAGTCGGGCTTCGATGTTCCTGCGAAACAGTTCATACAGCGTCTTGTAATAGACGGCCTCCGGGGCATGGTCCCTGCCGAGGCGTGCCAGCGCGTCCAGCACACGCTGCTTTACGTCTTCAGTCCGTTGTTCGTCGCTCCACAGTTGGTTGAACCATGCCAATAGTTCTGCCACCGTTGCGGGATCTTCGGTGGTCAGGTTGATTTCCAGATTGGGCAGGTTGCTGCCGCCCAACCCGCGTTTGGTGAAGTTGGAACTGCCGACTACGCTCGTGGACCCGTGGGGCGACCGGGCAAGGTACATCTTGCCGTGGAGAAAGTTGGAGCGGCTGACTGAGCGTATGGATACGTTGTCCTTGCTTACCCACTCGGCGCACTGCTTGGCAAGGGTCTTCTGGTGCAGTACGTGGTTGGGTACCAGACCATGCTCGGTGAATTCGAACGACTTGGGTTCGTCCTCACTAGGATCCAGATCTTCCACTGAAGTAGGGTCGCCGAACAGGAATCGGGTATGGCTCACACGGTTCAGTTGGTCGGCCAGCAGTTCGTAGCCGTAGATGGTGAAGTAGGCGGATACGAAGCTGAAGTCGTCAGCGTTGGTCAAGGCCCGTTTCAGGTACTCGACTACGGTACCGGTTTGATTGTCAATGATGCGGCGGCCAGTCATCAGCCTCCTTGAGTACCCGAACTGTTCCCCTTGTCTTGCATTCGCTTTCGGTGCGGTGCTGGTCGGAAAGCTGTTTGGTCTCTGGATCTGCCGGAAGTGGTTCTAGATTGTAATTGTGATTGCTCTCAGGAGCCGATTCGCAGTCCTCGTCGTCCTAGACTCGTCCAAGCCAAGACGGCCAGAAACACTACCGTCTGGAGAAGGATGATCGATGCCCCGGAAGCGATGTCTAGGTAGAAGCTGACGTAGATGCCCAGCCCCGCCGACACCGATCCCAGCAGGATCGAGAGCGCCATCATGCGGCCGAAGCTGACGGTCAGCATCCGGGCGATCGTGGCCGGCATGATCAGCACCGCGGAGATCAGCGTGACCCCCAACACCTGCATCGAGGAGATGATCACCGCAGCCAGCAGGAACGCGAAGACGATCGAAACCAGACCGGTCGGAACCCCTTGCACTTGGGCGACCTCGCTATCAAAGGTGTGGAACAGCAACGGCCGGTAGTAGACCAGCAGCAGAATGGTGGACGCGACCAGGACCGCCGCGACAACCAGCAGGTCGGTGCGGTCCACCCCCAGGATGTTGCCGAACAGCATCGCCTCGACCGAGGGCGTGTAGGAACGGGCCCGGCTGATCAACGCCACCCCCAGGGCGAAGCTGGCCGTGGTGATGATGCCAATCGCCGCATCCGCCTTGATCTCCGGCCGACGGGACAGGCTGTTGATCCACAACGCTGACAGTACCCCCCAGATCCCGGCTCCCAGATAGAAGTTCCAGCGCGCCATGAAGGCAACGACGGCTCCCCCGAATACTGCATGAGCCAAGCCGTGCCCGATGTAGCTCATGCCCTGGAGGACGATGTAGACCCCAAGCGCTCCGCACATGGCCCCCACCATCAGGGCCACCGCGAAGCCGGTGCGGAAGAAGAGGAACCCGAAGGGCTCCAGCAGAATGTTCAGTGGACCAAATCCGCTCCTGCTTCGGTGTCGAAGGGGGCGTGGGCGGCAACCGGCTTGGGATGCAGTTCCGTCCAGGTATGGGAGTGGGGCTCCTCGTAGACGAACACCTTACCGTTCTGCCTCAGCACAACGAGGTCGGCCTGATAGGTCCTGTCCAGGATCTCCTTCTGCAGAATGGCCTCCGGCGGTCCCTGGGCCACGATCGTCTGGTTTACGCAGACCACCCAGGGCAGGTGCGTGGCCGCGGCATTGACGTCGTGCGTACTCATGATGATGGTCTGCCCGGTGCGGTTCAGCTCCGCCAGCAGGTGCAGGATGGTTTCCGTGTGGTACACGTCCACATCGCTGGTGGGCTCGTCCAGTACCAGGATGCTCGGGTCGGACACGAGCGCGCGGGCGATGAAGACGCGTTGCTGCTGCCCGCCCGACAACTCTCCGATGTGCCGATCCACCAGATGCGGAATCTCCAGCCGCTCCAGTACGGATTCGATGCGTTCCGAATCCCCCCTTGTCGGCCAAGGCGGCCAGAACCCCGCACGCCGCAGGCCCATCCAGACCACCTGGCGCACGGTGGCGGGGAAGCTCCAGTCCACGTCCTCGATCTGAGGCACGTAGCCGCAGTGGGGTCCCGACCCGCGCCGGGCCGACTGCCCGTTGTGGGAGACGGTTCCGTTTGAGGGTGACAGTACCCCCAATAACAGCTTGAGAAGGGTGGTTTTGCCGGAACCGTTGGGACCCAGCAGGGCTAGGAACTGGCCTTGGTGGACATGGATGTTGACCCCTTCCAGGATGGTCTTGGCCCCGTAGCGGAAGGCAACGTCGCGCAGTTCGACTTGCGGTTCCATGGTTCAGCCGTCGGCTTGGTTCTGCGTCAGGGGCACACTATCCAGGGCCTGCACGTCCCCGCCCAGGGCGGCAACGATGATGCGGGTGTTGTACAGCATCATGCCGATGTAGCTGTGCTCCGGATCCCCCTGTTCACCCGGCAACACGTCGTCTGCCAGGCTGGCCTCCAGCCTGGCGCCGGTTTCGCGGGCTATCGCCTCCATTACCGGCGAGGGAAACTCCGCCGCCCCGAAGATGACCGGTACGTTCGCTTCCCGCACCTGCCGAATCAAATCGGCCACTTCCCGGGCCGACGGCTCCGCCATGTCGGCCGGCTGGATGGCACCGGTGACGGTGAAGCCGTAGCGGGGACCGAAGTAGGCCCACGAATCGTGATAGGTCAGGAGCTGCCGCTGCGCTTCAGGCACCGTGGCGGACGCCTCGGCTAAGGCACGGTCCAGTTGGCGCAGGCGGTCCAGGTAGGTCTCGGCGTTCGCGGCGTAGGCCTCCGCCTGGGCGGGATCAGCCTGGCTCAGTTCCTCGGCGATCACCTCGACACAGGCCATCACGAGTTCCGGGTTCAGCCAGATGTGGGGGTTCGGGGCTCCTCCGCTCTCGGGAAACGAGAAGTCGAACACCCATTCGCTGCGGTCGAGCACCCGGTCACCCAGGGCGACAATCGGCACACCCTCCGCGACGTTGGCCTCGGCCAGGTCGAGGATCAAGGCTTCCAGCTGCAGACCGTTGATGAAGATTAGTTCGGCCGCCGCAAGGTGTCTTGCATCGCTTGGAGTTGGTTCGTAGGTGTGGGAGTTGACGCCCGGCGGCACAAGTGCCCGCAGATCCGCCAGATCCCCAACCACGTTGCCGATGATGTCGGCCAGGGGAGCCACCGTGGTCACCACCTGCAACCGGTCCGGATCGGTGGGTTGCTGCTGCGGTTGTCCGTTGTCGCCGGCGGCCGTGCAACCGACCATCCAAAGACAGCACACTGCCAGCAGGCCAAGCAGTCGAAAGCGGAAGTTCTCCATGGTGTGCAGCTGAGACCAGGGCTATGGACGGTGCTCGGGGAACGCGGATCAAGGGCGCGGGTGCAGATTCAAGGCTGCATCATCCGGGGTTTCGTTCCCACGCTGCCCGAGTCCGGCGTGGGGCAAACTGGCCCAATACATTATCCTGCCACTTGCCGGACCCGTAAGCCGGAATCCCAAACAGACGCGGAGGTGAATCCCGATGCCTGACCATCAGATAGGCCTGACAGTATCCAATCGAATTCTGGACCGGTTCAAGTCCCTGCTCTACCTGCCGTCCCCGTCCAGCCGGGAGCAGGCCATCGCTGCCGAGATTGAAGCTCAGGTGTCGGCCATGGGTCTGACCCCGCAGCGGGATGCCGGGGGCAACGTCTGGGTCGAACTGGAGGGCGAGGATCCCTCCCTGCCCTTGTGGCTGTATGCGGCCCACATGGATGAAATCGGCTTGGTCGTCACCAAGGTGCGGGAGGACGGCAATCTGGAAGTGACGCGCAACGGGGGCCTGTACCCTTGGAAGCTGGGCGAAACCCCGGTCGAGGTTCTGGGGGACGGCGAGACGGTCCTGGGTGTTCTCAGCATGGGCTCCCTGCACATCCCCCAGGAACAGCGCAAGCCCGTGGAATGGGAATCAACCTGGATCGAGACCGGCCTGACCCGATGGCAGGTGCAGGCCCGCGGCGTCAGGCCTGGCTCCTCGGTGGTTCCCCATGCTGCGGTCAGGGGCCCAATTGTCTTTGGCGACCCGGATGATCCGATGGCGGGTTCATGGACCTTCGACGACCGGCTGGGCTGCGCGATCCTCCTGGAACTGCTGCAGGATCTGGTCAATTCCGGTGCCAAGCCCCGGCGCAACACGGCCATTGCGTTCGTGCACAACGAGGAGATTGGAGGCTTCGGCGCCAAGAACCTGACGCGCAAGCTGCTGCCTGAAACGTTCATTGCGATCGACGGGGCTCCGGTTCCGCCCGATGCCCCGCTCGTCGTCAATGACCAGCCTGTTGCCTGGAGCAAGGACACCATCGCGCACTTTGATCACGCACTCATGAAGGAACTGCTGGCGGCAGGCAGGGAAGTGGGTGTGGAGGTGCAGACCGTGGTCTATTCCAGTGCGGCCAGCGACGCCTCCATGTCGTTCGCCGCGGGCTGGGTGGATCGTGCCCTGACCTTCGGCTGCGCGCGGGGCAACAGCCACGGCTACGAACTGCTGAAGTTGGCGGTGCTGGAGAACACCCTGAAGGTCCTGGCCCGGTTTGTGGCTACCCGGTAAGCCGTGACGGTTGAATTCGGTGGCTGGCGGAGATCTGTGTTCAGTGGGTAGCCCTTGCGCGGCTCATCGGCAGACTGCGATCCGCAACCGGACAGCACCGCATTGGACGCGGTCGGCTGGTCATGTGCGGTCGAGCACGATCGAGGCTGGCTGACCGGTGACAGGGAGTGCCGCGGACCTGGTGCAGTGCCTGCCTGCATTTCCGGGGCACAGGTGTGGCGACGGTTAACTCAGGTCGGGCGGTCTCCGGGCGGCAGGAGAATTGACCAGTCGCTGGAGCCGACCAGTACGTTCAGAACGTCTGCGGGGTCGGGCACCCACCGCGAATGTTCCCAGGCTTCGGCCAAGGTATCTGCTACATGGGCCTCCAACTTCCCCTGTGCAACCTGCAGCCTGAGCTGGGCAATGAAAGTTGCGCGGGTTGCACTTTGACCAGCATCCAAGTCCCTGGCCCTTGCCGGATCCAGCCAGACGCCGCGCGGCGCATCCCAGGTCTGGAGGGTGTGGATGTCCCCGCCCTCGTCCAGCATGCGGAACTCCCCCAACGTATCACTGTGGTAGACGGGTAGCCCGTCTTCATGGCGGACCGGTTCAATCGCCTCGTATTCCCCGTCGGCCGACAGCCGCAGGCCCCACAGCCGGGGTTCGTCTTCCTTGCGATGCCACCGCTCCGGGTCGTAGCGCCAGAACTCCCGCACGTCCATGGCCCGGTAGATTTCGACCTTGGGCTCGAGGTCATGGTGGAAGGAGGACTCGGACAGTACCTCCAGCACGAACAGGATGGGGTTGTCCGGGTCGTAGGCCACTTCGTGCCGGCGTTCGCCGGGGCGGGGGTGCTCCTGGATGAAGATGTCGGGGATGATCTGTCCGCTTTGGGCATAGCGATTGGTCTCGGACACGCCCAGGTCGGGCAACCTCAGACACCGCTCCTGGAAGACATGGCCCGGGCCCAGCAGGCGTTGGGCTTCGTCCTGGCACCCGTGGACACTGGTCTGGTGGGAGGGGGTGGCCATGAAGGTCACACCGTCCTTGCCGTAGGCATCGTCGTCGGTCCAGTCGGGTCCGTAGATGTGCCGGGGATCGTAGGGGTAGCCGGGGTCGTAGTGGTCGAGCGACTTGATGTGGGCCCACCAGGCGTCGGTGGCCGTGCCGCCGTTGGGTGCTGCCGCGGGGGATAGGGGCGTTGCGGGGACGGGCTCGAGGTTGGTGGCAAGGCCGTTGTCTTGCGCGGGCACGGACACCGGGGTGTCCGGCTTGACGGCTGCATCCATGCCGGCAACGGGTTTCGTGATGTGGTCCATGCCCACAATCTTAGGATATTGCCGCGGATGACTTAAGGACGTATCCGCGATGTACCGCAGGGGCGTTCCCCAAACGTCGCGGGATTCGACACTTCGATCGGACGGACAACCCGCGCGGGATGATGTTGGAACTGGGTTAGAGCCGTGGCTTTTCCGCCCTGCCGCCAACGGCCCTTGTATACACTCCTCGTGCCTTTCGAACAGGCGCAAGTTGCCGGCCGGACCAATAACGGGAGTGTCAAAAGAAACACCACGCTGCACCGTTGGCGCAAACGGAAATTCCCTGAAGCGTCACAACGCCATACAACGCAAGTCCTCGGACTTCGTTGTACTCAAAACAAGGAATGGGTTGCGGTACGGCCGCCAAATTTTTGCCGACACCACACACAGAGCCAGACGAGCCAAGTTGCATAGGTAACTTCAGATGAGCATGAACTTTCAGGCCTTCAGCCAAAACGCGCAGGATGCGGCCCGGGCCGCAATTGAACTGCTGCCGCGCTACAAGCATGTGCAGGTGGATGCGGAGCACCTGCTGTTGGCCCTTCTTTCACAGTCGGACACATCGGCCCTGCGCCTGCTGAAGCGCATGGAACTGGATGCGCGGCAACTGGCCAACGAGGTCGAGATTGCACTGGAGCGCCGGGCCAAGGGCTCCTTTGGCTCGTTCGGTGGCGCCGGCCAAATCCAGTTGCAGCTGACCCCGCAGCTCCAGAGGGTGCTCACCAAGGCCAAGGAGCTGGGCGGTGATGGCGAGGTCACGACGGCCCATTTCCTGCAGGCCATCGTGCATGTCGGCCAAAGCGATGCGGCCGCCATCCTCACCCGGGCCGGAGCCAGCAAGGCGCGCCTGGACGAGGCCCAGGAGGCCGAAGAGGCGGACATCGAGAGCGGGGCCGTCCCCCGCAACAAGTTCAAGTTCCTCTCCCAGTACAGCACCGACCTGACCCAGCTGGCGGAGGAGGACAAGACCGATCCGGTAATCGGCCGGGATCGGGAAATCCTGCGGGTGTTGCAAATCCTCTCGCGCCGAACCAAGAACAATCCGGTGCTGATTGGCGAGGCCGGCGTGGGCAAGACCGCCATTGTGGAGGGGCTGGCCCAGGCCATTGTGAACCGCGATGTGCCCGAACCGCTGCTCGACAAGCGGGTCATGTCCCTGGATCTGGGTTCCATGGTGGCCGGCACGCGCTTCCGCGGCGAGTTCGAGGAGCGGCTGAAGGGCTCCCTGGACGAGGTCATTGAAAGCAAGGGTGAAATCATCCTGTTCATCGACGAACTGCACACGGTCGTGGGTGCAGGCAATGCGGCCGGCTCGCTGGATGCCAGCAACATGCTGAAGCCGCCCCTGGCGCGCGGCGAGCTCCAGTTCATCGGCGCCACCACCCTGGACGAATATCGGGAGAACATCGAGAAGGACAGTGCCTTGGAGCGCCGGTTCGCCTCCGTGTTTGTGGACGAACCCAACTACGAGGAAGCCGTGGAAATTCTGTACGGCGTGCGCGACCGGTATGCCGACCACCACGGCGTGCAGTACACGGACGACTCGCTCGAGGCTGCGGTGAAGCTGAGCCAGCGCTACATCCAAGACCGCCAGCTGCCGGACAAGGCCATCGACCTGATCGACGAGGCGGCGGCCAAGCTGCGGGTGGCCCTGCACCTGCAGCCCAACGAACTCAAGAAGGCCAAGGCGGACATTGACAATCTCCTGAATCTGGAGGAGAAGGCCTGGAGCGAACGCAACTACGAAGCGGCCGCGGATCACAAGATTGCGCGTTCGCGCCTCGAGGTGGACTACAACGAACGCTACGCGGCCTGGCGCAAGGAAGCCGAACTGGACGAGGTGGTGGAGGAATCCGACATTGCCGAGGTGGTCCAGGCCTGGACCGGGATCCCGGTCCGCAACCTGATGGAAAGCGAGACGGAACGGCTCCTGAACCTGGAAGCCGAGATCCGGAAGCGGATCGTCGGCCAGGAAGAGGCGATCGGGGCCGTGGCCGACTCCCTGCGCCGGGCGCGCAGCGGCCTCAACGATCCGCGCCGGCCCATCGGCGTGTTCCTGTTCCTGGGACCGACCGGCGTCGGCAAGTCCGAACTGGCCCGCGAACTGGCGGTGCAGATGTTCGACGACGAGGATGCCCTGATCCGCGTGGACATGAGCGAATACACGGAGCGGCACTCCATCAGCCGCCTGTTCGGTGCCCCGCCCGGATACGTCGGCTACGACCAAGCCGGGCAGCTGACCGAGCAGGTTCGCCGCCGGCCCTACCGCACCATCCTCTTCGATGAAATCGAGAAGGCCCACCCGGACGTGTGGAACAGCCTGCTGCAGATCATGGACGATGGCCACCTGACGGACGGCCAGGGCCGCCGCGTGGACTTCCGCAGTTCGATCATCATCATGACCAGCAACCTGGGTGCGGACGTGATCAGCAAGGGCAAGGTGGGGTTTGCCACGCCGGTGCTCAACGAGGAAGAGGTCAAGGGCGAGTACAGCAGCCAGCTGAAGCGCATGTTCCAGCCGGAGTTCCTGAACCGAATCGACGAGGTCATTGTCTTCCGCGGCCTGGACATGGACGACATCAAGCAGATCGTGCACATCCTCATGTCCGATCTGGTCCACCGGGCCAACGAGATTGGCCTGTCGGCGGAACTGACGGAGGCTGCCGTGGGCTACCTGGCCGAAATCGGCTTCGATCCCGCCTACGGGGCGCGACCGCTGCGCCGCGTGCTCCAGAAGTCGGTCGAAAACGAGTTGAGCAAGGGGCTGCTGACGGGTATGTTCAGTGCCGGGGACCATGTCCTGATCGACCACGATCCCGAGGCCGAGGGCAACTACAAGTTGCGTTTCGAGACCCGGAAGTCGGATGCGGTCGAACTGTTCGCGGCAGCCGCCGGCGCGGAACAGATGTAGAACGTCCCAGGATCGCTCCGGCGGGGGCATGGCACCGGCCCGGTTGGATGATAGTCGGGCCGGTCGGGGCCTGCCTTTGGCAAGGGGAAATTGCAGTGGGCCGTGGTACCCGCATGCTTGCAGGGCCTGTCGCCCTCCAGTCCGGAGCGAAACGACATCGGGCGGATCCTTGGTTTGCCGGACACTGCACTCTTCACCGGCGCAGCTTGACCGTAGTCGGGAAGGTCGTGGTTGTCTTATCTCCTGCATCCGGCACGTAAACATGTCTCTGTCATCGCCACCTTATGGTTTTGTGATGTGCCTGCCCTGAAAATGGATCGATCACCGGACTGGGGTACGCCAATCGGTGCGAATAACAACCACGGAAGCATGGAAGGTCCACTTTGTCCCCACCCCAATCGACAGGGAAACGGTTTGCCCACGACCAAACGCTGAAGTCCCTCTTCGCCGAAAGGGATGTGGTGCGTGACCTGCTCGACTTCCATGCCGCTGGGCTGTTTCCCGAACTGCAGGGGTTCGAACCCCTGGAGTTGGTCAGCGCTTCCACCGTGACCGCCGACGCGACCAGCCCGCCGCACCACAGGGAGACGCACCGGGACACCGTCTGGACCCTGGCGCGCAAAGGCGAAGTCGGGAACCGCGTCCTCCTGCACCTGGAGTTCCAATCGAAGCGCGACTCCCGCATGTCCATGCGCATGGTCCGCTACGCCCACGACCTCAACCGGTACCGGCCGGAACTCGAGGTGTTCGGCCTGGTAGTCAGCACCGGCCCGCGGCACTTCGGCGCCTGGCGGCAGCCCATGCAGTCCGTGGCCGGTGCGCACGGCTACCGTTTCGAGGAGGGTGCCCTCCTGGACATCCACGACTATGAGGTGCCCGTATTCCCGGTCACCGATTATCCGCTCTCCCCGCAGAGCCTGGTGACCGGCATCGTCGCCCTGGCGCGCATCCAGGCCGCCATCCGGCGGGGCGCGAACGGGGCCGCGGAGCAGATTCTGCCGTTGCTGCGGGCATGGATCATCCCCAGGGTCCTGGGGTTGTCCGAAACCCTGCGCGAGGCCTACGGGGCCTGGTTCAAGGCGGCGTTTGACGACCTGCTCCGGGACCAACCCGAACTGCGCCGGGAGTTGCGTAGAATCATCTACATTGAAGAGGCGGAGGCGGTCATGAACACATTCGGCAACATCATCGCGGCCAAGGAAAAGGAAGGCGAGGCACGAGGTTTGGAACTTGGCAAGGCGCAAGGCTTGGAACTCGGCAAGGCACAAGGCCTGGAACTTGGTCAGAAGGAGATCCTTGTGCAGTTCGTTGCCGAATTCTGGGACGCCGACGAGGCGGCACGGTTCGCGCGGCAACTGGACAGCGCGCACCCCAGCCAATTCCCCACGATCGCCGACCTGATGCGGGACCAGGCCGGAGGACAGCTTCCCCGCCTGCGGGAAAACGGTCGTACCGATCCCGGCCAGTAGGGGATCCGATCCGGGTCAGAACCCCTGCACACCTCCCGGCCCTGTCCAGTTGGTCATGTGGCGGATTCGGTGTTCTCTTTGGTGACTGTCCGCAACCGCTTGGCGTGTTGCGCAGCACCTCCTGCGTTGGATTGGCGGAAGCGGTCATGAACACATTCGGCAACATCATTGCGACCAAGGAAAAGGAAGGCGAGGCACGGGGCTTGGAACTCGGCGAGACACGGGGTGAAAAGAGGATCCTCGTGCAGTTCGTTGCTGAATTCTGGGACGACGACGAGGCGGTACGGTTCGCGCGGCAACTGGACAGCGCGCACCCCAGCCAATTCCCCACGATCGCCGACCTGATGCGGGACCAGGCCGCGGGACGGCTTCCCCGCCTGCGGGAAAACGGCCGTACCACTTCCGGTCAGTAGGGGATCCGATCCGGGTCAGAACCCCTGCACACCTCCCGGCCCTGTCCAGTTGGTCATGTGGCGGATTCGGTGTTCTCTTTGGTGACTGTCCGCAACCGCTTGGCGTGTTGCGCAGCACCTCCTGCGTTGGATTGGCGGAAGTGGTCATGAACACATTCGGCAACATCATTGTGGCCAAGGAAAGGGAAGGCGAGGCACGAGGTTTGAAACTCGGCAAGGCGCAAGGCCTGGAACTTGGTCAGAAGGAGATCCTCGTGCAGTTCGTTGCCGAGTTCTGGAGCGACGACGAGGCGGCACGATTCGCGCAGCAATTGGACAGCGCGGACCCCGGCCGCTTCCCTGCGATCGCCGATCTGATGCGGGACCAGGCCGCGGGGCGGTTCCCCCGCCTGCGGCAAAACAGCCGCACGGAGGCCGGCAAGTAGGCGGAACAACCTCTGTCGCTACACCATCGCTCCTCCATGGCATGCCGGCAACGGCCCGGCGCGGTTTCCCACGGCCGGTCCGGGGTCGCGGTGCTAGAATCCTGTTCTTGCCTTTCCGATGGCCTCATCCCCCGTGGACCTTTTCCTGGCGATTGCCGGCGTCATTGCGCTGATTGTGATCGCCGTCAACCTCTTCATTACCTTCGGTCTGATGCTGGTGGCCCTGTACTACACGAAGCAGCTGGTGAAGCTGGCCGGGGGATGGAGCGAACAGGGATTGGCAACCGGTGGACGTCATGTCAACACCGCAGCCGAATTCGTGGACAAGGCCGGCAGGCGGATTGTGGAACCGGTTGTCCAGGCCGAGGCCAAGGCGACACAGGCCCGCCGCGTGGTGGCTTCCCTATTCCCCAAGCGTTGAATGAGCGACTCCGATTCCACCGAGCTGGCACCGGAACGGGCCAGGGATCCCCAGGGCCGCCTGCGGCTGTTGGCCGGTATTGGTGCCGGTGCCTTGCTCGGGGCCCTGCTGGCCTGGTACGCAGGCGAGGTCAAGGCCGAAGCGGAGCAGGAAGACGGCCAAGGCACACCACTCAAGGCCGGTGATCTCATCACCCTGGGCGTCGAAGTGCTCGGATTTGTCAAGATCGTGTACCGCACCCTGAGGCGGATTTGACCCGGAACCGGGCGGCAGGCCCCGCGGCTGCCGGCATGAGAACGGGTACGACTGCAACCTGCAAGTACAAAGGAGTCCACCGGCAATGACTGTTGAACCCGTCCTGATTGCCGGCGAATGGCGCGCCCCGCGCGACCCGCAGGGCACCCTGCAGAACCAAAATCCCTCCACCAGGCAACTTCTGCCCCAGGTGTTTCCGGTCACCGGCCGGCTGGACGTGGAGGACGCCATCGCGGCCGGCAAGGCCGCGGCCCGGGAACTGCGCAACATCCCGATCGGCCGGATCGCCGACTTCCTCGATGCCCTGGCAGCCGGCATGGAGGAACAGTCCGGACCGCTGGTGGAGATGGCCCATGCCGAAACCGGCCTGCCGGTGGAACCGCGGCTCAATTCGATTGAGCTGCCCCGCACCACGGATCAGTTGCGGCAGGCCGCGGCCGCGGCGCGGGACGGTTCGTGGCGGCGCGCGACGATTGACACGGGGTCGAATATCCGGTCGATCCTGGGTCCGTTGGATGCGCCGGTGGTGGTATTCGGTCCCAACAACTTCCCGTTCGCCTTCAATTCCGCCTCCGGCGGCGACTTTGCCGCGGCGATCGCGGCCGGCAATCCGGTGATTGCCAAGGCCAACACCGGACACCCGGGCACCACCCGGCTGATCGCGGACATCGCCCTGAAGATCCTCCAGGCCCTGGGCCTGCCGTCCGCCATGGTGCAGCTCCTGTATCGGACCCCGCGCGATGTCGGGGCCCTGTTGGTCTCGCATCCGGACATCGGCGCCACGGGCTTTACCGGCAGCAAGGCCGCGGGCCTGCAACTCAAGGCGGCCGCGGACCAGGCCGGCAAGCCCATCTACCTGGAAATGTCCAGCGTCAATCCGGTCTTCCTCCTGCCGGGGGCCCTGCGCGAGCGGGGTACCGAACTGGCGGCGGAGTTCTACACCTCGTGCGCCATGGGAGCCGGCCAGTTCTGCACCAATCCCGGTCTGGTCATTCTCCAGGACGATGAGACGGGCCGGGAGTTCATCAAGGAGGCTTCCAGACTGTTCGACGAGGGCGCGCCCCAGGTACTGTTGGGGGCCGGGGGACCGGGCGACATTGCCGCGTCCGTGGCCACCCTGACCGATGCCGGAGCCGAACTGGTGACCGGCGGCAGTCAGGCCGAAGTGTCGGGATACGCCTTTGAGAACACGCTGTTGACCGTCTCGGGCGAGGAGTTCCTGCAGGATCCGGACGTGATGCAGACGGAAGCCTTTGGCACCGTAAGCCTGTTGGTCCTGGCCGACGACCAGGACCAGATGGCCGCCATTGCCGGATCCATGGAAGGCAACCTGACCGGTTGCATCTACAGCCACGGCGACGGCGAGGACGACGGAGCCTACGATACGGTGGCCGCTGAACTGCGACCGCGCGTGGGACGTCTGCTGAACGACAAGATGCCAACCGGCGTGGCGGTCGTGTCTGCCATGAACCATGGTGGACCCTTCCCGGCCACGGGGCATCCGGGCTTTACGGCGGTCGGCATCCCGGCCTCCCTGTCCCGGTTCGCCGCTCTCCACTGCTACGACGAAGTGCGGCCCCATCGGCTGCCGCCGGAGCTCCGGGACGGGAATCCGACCGGCATGTGGCGGTTGGTCGACGGTGAGTGGACCAGGGACTGAACGGGCTGTGCGACCGCCCGGCAAGCAAGTCGCGCAAGGGACTGAAGGAACCGGCCAGTGTGCCGGCCAAGGACAATTCACCCAACACATTGATGGGGGCATCCTGTGCACGTAGATACTTCGGCCAGCGAGTTCACGAAATACCACACTTTGGCGTTGACGGATGCCAAGGTTGTCGGCGGATTCTGGTCGCAGAGACAGTCCGTCAATCGCAAGTCGAGTCTGAACCATGCCTTCGAGAAGCTTGAGGCCTCGGGCAACTTCAACAACCTGAAGCTGGCGATTGGCGAGGGCGAGGGCTCCTACTGCGAGCCCCTGTTCATGGACTCGGACATCTACAAGTGGCTCGAGGCCGTGGGCTATGCCCTGGCCAACGAACCCGACGCGGGTTTGCAGGCCAAGGCCGAATATGCCATCGGGCTGCTGGCCCGGACCCAGGAGGCCGACGGGTACCTGAATTCCTACTACCAGGTGTTGAAGCCCGACCTGAAGTGGCTCGAACTTGCGCACGGGCATGAACTCTACTGTGCCGGCCACCTGTTCGAGGCGGCGGTTGCCTACCACCGGGGCACCGGAGACCGGAGCCTGCTCGACATCGCCATCAAGTTTGCGGACCTCATCGATCGGGAGTTCGGACCCGGCCGGCGCGACGGCCCGCCGGGGCATCCGGAGATCGAACTGGCCCTGGTCGAACTGGCCCGTGAGACCTGCGAGACCCGCTATGCCCAACTGGCCCTGTTCTTCCTGGGACGCCGCGGCCAGGGCTCGCTGATTGGCCCCAAGATGTTCAGCGACGGGTACTACCAGGACCGGGTGTCGGTGTACGACGCGGAGGAGCTGGAAGGGCATGCCGTCCGACAGCTCTACCTGACCTCGGGCATGACGGACATGTACCTGGAGACCGGGGACGAGGGCCTTTGGGCTGCCCTGGACCGGCTTTGGCGGGACCTGGCTACCCGCAAGCTGCATGTGACCGGCGGTGCCGGCGCGCGCCACTTCGGCGAAGCGTTCGGAGAGGCCTATGAACTGCCCAACGACACCACGTATTGCGAGACCTGTGCCGCAATCGCCAACGTGATGTGGAACTGGCGCCTGCTCCTGGCCACCGGCGAGGCGAAGTATGCGGACATGCTGGAGCGTTCGCTGTACAACAGTGTCCTGTCCGGCGTGTCCTTGGACGGGTCCCGCTACTTCTACGAGAACCCGCTGTCCAGTCCCGGTGGCATCGAGCGGCCTTCCTGGTACGGATGCGCCTGCTGTCCCCCCAACCTGATGCGGTTGGTGGAATTGATTGCCCACTACGTCCTGACCACCAACAGCCGAGGAGTGCAACTGCATCAGTATGTGGACGGCGAGTTCACATGTGCCGGGGATTTCGGCAGCTGTCTCCTGCGGGTGGAGACCGGTTATCCCCACGACGGGGAGATTGCGGTCACGGTGTTGGAGGCGTCGGGGGACGAGTTCGATATCGGCTTGCGCGAGCCTGAGTGGTCGCGCGGCCGGTCTCGCGTGGACGGGAGCTGGGACGCAGCCGAAGCATCGGAGGGCGAGACGGGATACCGCATTTTCCGGCATGCGTGGCAGGCCGGTGATCGGATTACCCTGCAGCTCGACATGTCGCCTCGCCTGACCGTGGCCAATCCCCGCGTCGATGCCGCCCGCGGTGCGGTGGTCATTGAACGGGGGCCGCTGGTGTACTGCCTTGAGGCGGTGGACAACGAAGGCATGGAACGGTCGGGGGACCTGTGCATCGATCCCCAAGCCCCGCTGGATGACATGTTTGAGGCCAGTCTGCTGGACGGTGTCCACAAGGTCACGGCCCGCGGCTGGGCTGCCGAGCCGGAAACATGGTCCGCTTCCCTGTATCAAACCTGGCCTCCGCCCGAATCGAACCGGGATCGCACCCTGGTGGCGGTTCCGTACTATGCCTGGGCCAATCGGGGGCCCGGAGCCATGGAAGTCTGGATTTCCTGCAGCGTTGCCTGAGGTCTATTGGAGGACGCACGATGTTTGAGAACACGATCTTCAAATGCAACCGGGAAGGCCGCAAGGCTTTGTCCGTACGGCTGGCTTCGGCCGAGCCGTTTTGGATTGAGTTGGCCGCCCTGTCCGGCTTCGACTGCGTGAGCCTGGACGGCGAACACGGTGCGTACAGCCCGGTCGAAGTGGACCGAATCGTTTCGGTGGCCCATGCCCACGGTCTGACGGTCAAGGCCCGGGTGCCCAACCACAGCGCGGACGAGATCAACCGCTGGCTGGACCGGGGACTTCAGGGCATCATGGCCCCCCACATTGAAACCGGGGAGCAGGCACAAGCGTTGGTGAACGCCTGCTACTTCGGCCCTCTCGGCCATCGGTCCTGGGGCGGGGGGCGCGGCACGGAGTTCAACGACGATGGGTTGTTGGAGGCGGGCTACGGCAACCGCCGCGGCTTCGCTGAGTTTGCCAATGAGAACATGCTGGTTTTGGTCCAGGTCGAATCCAAGACCGGCTATGAGAATCTGGATGACATCCTGGCGGTCGAAGGCCTGGACGGCATTGCCTATGGGGCCTTTGACCTGGCCTATTCGCTTGGCTTGCCCGGCGAGGGTGCGGACCACCCGGAGGTGGCTCGGGTGCATGCCGACATCGAGGCGCGCACGCGGGCTGCCGGCAAGCGCATGTCCTGGGACTACTTTGTCGAGACGGACCAGGCGGAGATGCTGCTGTCGGCCGGAAGGGAGTTCGTCAAGATCAACATGGATACGGCATTCCCGGACTGAGAACCCGGGATGCTCTCTGGCAGACATCCGATTGGTGTGCCGGATACAGACCATTGGGCTTATGCCAATCGGGTACAACCGGCTTCCTGTGGCTTGGTCGGATCGCGTATGATGAAGACTAGTGCAGGGCAACGACTTTCACCGTATCCGTGCCATCGAAGCCCTGTGCACAGACCTAATCCAACAGGTGCGATATGACCGTTTCGCAACCTGTCGTCTCGGAATCTCAAGCCCTAATTCTGCTGCCGCTTCCGGATCCTCCCCGGCGCAATCCCGACGAGCTGACGGCCAACTTCAAACACCTGACCATCAACGGTTGTGCGCTCCATCTGGCCAAGCACCTCGGCAATCCCGCCACCACCGTGTTCGGGGGTGACCGCTACCTTGTCCTCTTTCCGCCCGGTGACATGACGGGGATCCGGTATCCGGACATGATGATCGCCTTCGACGCGGATCCGGATGCCTACGATCGGAGCAACGGATACATCATCTCGGAGCAGGGCAAGCCACCCGATCTCGTGCTGGAGATCGGCTCTCCTTCCACCGGACGCGTGGACGTACGGGAGAAGCGCGACGACTATGCGGCCCTGGGCATACCCGAATACTGGCGTTTTGACGAGACAGGGCAAAGCCACGGCGCGCGTCTGGCCGGAGATCGACTGGTGGACGGGGTCTACCGACCGATTGCGATTGAGGAGTTGGAGGATGACATCCTGCAGGGGCGCAGCGCGGTTCTGCATCTGGACCTTCGCTGGGAGCACGGACAACTGAGGTGTCACGATCCGGATACGGGTCGGCACATTGCCACCTACGACGATCAGGTGGCCCGCGCCGAGAAAGCGGAGGGCCGTGCCGAGGAAGCGGAGACCCGCATCGAAAAAGCAGAGGGTCGCATCAAGAAAGCGGAGGTTCAGGCCAGGCAGGAGTGGGAAAAGCGGGTTGCCATCGCAGCCGAACTCAAATCAGAGTGCCAAGCACGAGCCGCCCTTGAGGCGAGAGTCCGGGAGCTCGAGGCACAATTTCGCCGCTCGAGTTCCTGATCAGGCTCGACTGCGCAACCGGCCGCGTCCCCCCAACGTCAATTGATGGCAGGGCAGCTGTCTCCGGGACTTGCAAAGCCGGAACCGACTCGTCCATCCACCAACCCGATTCCGGTGCTGCGAAAGGCTTCCCGGGTCATGCGAGCGGTAGGCGGCGTGGTTTCCACCCGCGACTTCAGCACTCGGTCTACCAGCGGCTGCCCCCCTTCCACAACAGGGCTTCCAGCGGGTGACCAGCCCGTTCAGTGAGCAGGGTTCATGCGTCCCGACGGGCTGGAGGCCCTTCTTCCTTCTGCAGGTGCCACAGTCCACATTGGAATGCGGCTGCCCCGGGGCCGTAGGCGGACTTCCGGTACTGCCCGCCCTGGCGGCTCTCCGGCCCCGTGTCAGGCGCGCGTTGCGCACTGCTACAATCGACCCCTGCCGAAAACCCAACTGGTCTGCTCCCATGGCTGCGGTCCGTCGGTGGACCGCGGCGCAGGGGCATCGTGCAGCGAAGAGGAATGCTGTTTCGATCGAATCGATTCCAGTTCTTCGGCGAGGTGGATGAACTATGGCTTATAAACACCTGAGTCCATTGCGAATTGGCCTGTTGGCGGCTCTCCTGCTGGCCTTGGCCGCCGCCAGCGTTGCTTGTGCCCCTGCCCCTGCCCCTCCGACCGAGGAGATGGCCGGTGACATGGAAGAGGGCCCCCAGACCGGCGGCACCCTGGTGGTGGGCACGACGGACGACATCATCAACTTCGACGCGTTCTCGCTCGGCTTCGTCAGTTATCCCATGCAGAATCAGTGCTATGACAGCTTGATTCTCTACGACAAGCGACTAACCCCAATGCCGCGCCTGGCCACGGCTTGGGAGACCAACGCGGAGGGCACATCCGTCACCTTGACGCTGCGCGACGACGTGGTCTGGCACAACGGCCGGGCCTTTGTGGCGGACGACGTGGTCCAAAACATCGACCGGGCCCTGGTTCCGGACACGGGTTCCAACGTGCACGGCATGGTGCAGACGGTGACGGGCGCCACGGCCAACGGGGATCACAGCGTCACAATCGATTTCGCCGCGCCGACGCCCAACATGTTCGACATCCTGAACGTGATGCGCATCATGGCGCCGGAGTCCTTCGATTCCCTGACCAATTCCTGCATCGGCACGGGCCCCTTCAAGCTCAAGGAATGGATCCCGGGCGATGTCCTGACCTTTACCCGCAACGAAGACTACTGGGAGGAAGGTCGTCCCTACCTGGACGAGGTGTCCTTCAAGCCCTTCGATGACCTGGAAGCCCTGGTCACGGCTCTGGAGACCGGGATCATCGATGCCGCCATCGCAATTCCGCCCAAGGACTACCAGCGTCTGTTGGATGCCGGCATCGCCGTCGAATTCGGACAGGGCGGTTTGCTCTATTCCATCACGGTGAATCCCCCGGATCCGGATCAGCCGGAGGGAGCGCTCAGCGACAAGCGGGTGCGACAGGCGGTGTGCTGGTCCATTGACCGGGATGCCATCGTGGATCAGGCCCTCTTCGGTGTGGGTGGTGCCACGGTGGTGCCATTCCCTGATTACTCGGTGGCCTACTTCGAGGAGCTGGCCGATCACTACAGCTTCGATCTGGATGCCGCGGCCGCCTTGTTGGACGAGGCCGGCTGGGTGGATACCGACGGTGATGGGGTCCGGGACAAGGACGGCGTCAAGCTGGTCCTGAACACGATCACCATTCAGGCATTCCCGGAGACTACGGACATCGGGACCATCCTGGAGGCCGACATGGCCACGATCGGGGTGGAAATCGACGTGGAACCGCTGGACAGTGCCACCTATGGCCCGCGGCACCTCGGCACGCCCGAGACCAACGGCAGCGCAGTGTTCGACCTCGACGTCACGTTTGTGGGCAGGCAGCATCTGGATCCCATGGGGCTGTTCGACAACAGCCCGTTCCGTCCCCGCTCCAGTCCCATCTTCCCGCATGGCGATTTCCCGGAGGGCTATGTGGAGCAGCTGGCGATTGCCGGTTCCACCTTTGATCGCGAAACGCGGCGGGAGGCCTTCCGGCAAGTCGGCGAGATCATGCTGGACTCATGCATCGACATTCCGCTCTCCTGGAAGTACACGCTGTTCGCCCGCCAGGCCAATGTCCACGGCTTGGATTGGACCGTCAACGACGAGCTGATTGCGGGCAACACTTGGCTTGAGTAGAACTCCGGTTCTTCCGCGCAGATCCCGCTTGTGGTCGGGCAGGTGCCTCAAGGCCCTGCCCGACCAATCGAGAGCAAGTCCGAGGCTCTACTCCGTGAGGAGCGGAGCCTCGGATGTCCGCGCCGCACCGGCCTCGCGGGCAGAGGACCGCATTGGTTCCGGGCATCCCGCCCGTTTGTGATTTCCCGTGGTTGTTTACGCCTTGCGGCGGCTGGTGCAGACGCTGCCGGTGCTCTTTCTGAGTTCCATCCTGGTATTTGGCCTGGTGCGCTTCATTCCCGGCGATCCGGCCATGCTGATCGCCGGGCCCGACGCGTTGCCGGAGCAGATCGTGGCCGTCCGTGCCCGTTTGGGGCTGGACAAGCCCATCTATGTGCAGTATGCGATCTGGCTGGGGCAGGTGGTGCGCGGCGATCTGGGCGTATCCATCCTGAATGGCTATCCCGTCTTCGACTTGATCGCGCGGAAATTCCTGGCCACCTTGCAGCTGACGGCCGGCGGGTTGCTGGTCGCCCTCTGCGTATCCCTGCCGCTGGGCATCCTGTCGGCGGTCAGGCGAGGCGGCTGGTTTGAGCGTTTGACATCGCTGGTAGTCGCCCTGGGCCAGGCCATTCCCACCTTCTGGCTGGGTATTTTGCTGGTGCTGGTGTTTTCCCTGCAGCTCAAGTGGCTGCCGCCTTCCGGCCAGGTGGCATTCAGCGAGAAGCCGGGACTGGCGCTGCGCCTGATGATCCTGCCCTCCCTGACGCTCGGCTTCTATTCCGCCACGGTGCTGACGCGCTTCCTCAAAAGCTCCATGCTGGAAGTGATGGAGATGGATTACGTGCGCACGGCGCGTGCCAAGGGTTTGGCGGACACCGGCATCCTGACGCGCCATGTCCTGAAGAATGCGCTGATTCCCGTTGTGACCATTTTGGGTCTGCAGCTGGGTGCGTTCCTGGGCGGGGCCGTTGTCACCGAGTCCATCTTCGACTGGCCCGGTCTGGGCAGACTCATGTTGCAGGCAATAGGCACACGGGACTATCCGGTCCTGCAGGGCACCGTCCTGTTTGTTGTAACCACATTCGTCTGCGTAACCCTGATTACGGACCTGACCTACGGCTTCCTTGATCCGCGCATCCGCTATCAGTGACCCGGTTGCTTGCAGGGACAGGGCCCGCCATTCTCTTCGTCCATGACCATGTCGTCGAGTGAGACCACCAAGGACCGCGCAACCCGCGGCGATGAGGCCGTTCAGCCTTTGGACTTGGCGGAGCAGCCCACGCAGTCCCGACTGTGGCATCGGTTCCGCCGGAATCGGGGAGGCATGGTGGGCCTGGTGGTGGTTCTGGTCATGTTCTTCATCTCCGTGGCGGCTCCCCTCCTCTCCACCCACGATCCCCTGGCCATCAGCAAGGGCAACCAGTTTCTGCCGCCCAGCCCGGCCCATTTCTTCGGCACCGACGAATTCGGACGCGACATCTATACGCGCACCCTGCATGCGGGACGCATATCCCTGCTGGCCGGAGCGGTCGCGGCTCTCGCCGCCGCCGTTCTGGGTGTGCCCTTGGGGCTTGTCAGCGGCTACGCGGGACGCGGACTCGACGCGGTCATCATGCGGTGCATCGATACGCTGCTGGCATTCCCGGCGCTCCTGTTGGCCTTGACCATCGTGGCCGTGCTGGGACCGGGTTCGGTCAATGCCATGATCGCCGTTGCCATCGTGGGACTGCCGGGATTCGCCCGTCTGGCCCGGGCCAGCATCCTCGTGCAGAAGGAAATGGACTTCGTGCTGGCGGCCCAGGCGGTGGGAGCCACCGCCAGCCGCATCATCTTCCGCACCGTGCTGCCCAACTCGCTGGCTCCCCTCCTCGTACAGCTCACGCTGGCCGTGGCGTTCGCCATCCTGGTGGAAGCCGCCCTCAGCTTCCTCGGGCTGGGCACGCAGCCGCCCGACGCCTCGTGGGGGGCCATGCTGCTGAGCGGGCGCGGCCATCTGCGTCGTGCCTGGTGGTACGGATTCTTTCCGGGCCTGTTCATCACATCCCTGATTCTGGGCCTCAACAGCCTGGCGGATGCCCTGCGCGATGTACTTGATCCGACCATGGTGAACCAAGGAAACAACCTGTAGAACCCGGGCCGCGGCGGACAACACCGCCGCACGAGCCTGGCCAAATCGTCGCCCTACGGAGGTGAAACCGATGTTAACGGAAGCCCAGCCCATTCTTTATTCCGATTTCAGGGTTGCCGACTTCGCAGAGGGAACCAAGACCCGCCTGCGCCTGATCCTGAACACCCTGCCCTCGGGCGAACCTCTCTACTGCCCCGTCCTGCTCGCCCGCGGCGATAACCCTGGGCCCGTCTGCATGGTGACGGGGCTGGTGCACGGGGATGAATACGAAGGTCCGGTGGCCATACAGGATGTCTTCGCGGCATTGGACCCGGCCGACATGCGCGGCACGTTCTTTGGCATTCCCATGGTGAATGGGCCTGCCTTTGCCCATGGCACCCGGGAAGGGGGCTGGGACCACCTGAATCTGGCCCGCATCTTCCCCGGCAGTGCCCACGGTTTCCCCACGGAACGCATCGCGCATGTCTTTCAGGAGCATCTGGTGGTCCAAGCCGACTTCCTGCTCGAGATGCATGCCGGCGGCAACCTGTATGCCTGCAGGGAACTGGCCGGCTACCAGGTACAGGACGGCCCGGCCGGGGAGCGCCTGCACGAGGCCGCCATCGCCTTCGGGTTCGACTTTGTCTGGGGCACGGAGGCCCTGCCGGGACGCACGCTGTCCGCGGCCCGCATCAAGGGCGTGCCCGCCATTTACGTGGAGAACCGCGGCGAAGGCAGGCTGCGCTCCGCCCAGCGCACCTACGCAGTGCAGGGCATCCGCAACGTCCTGGCGTTCCTGGGCATTGTGGAAGGCGACTACCCCACCGCGGAACCCGAGTTCAGCCTGCAGACTTTGGGGGAGGAGGCTGGCCACTTGCAGGTGAACTACCCCAGTCCCTATTCGGGGCTCTTCGTGCCCGCCGTTGAACTCTGGGATGTCGTCTCCGAGGGGGACATTCTGGGCGAGGTGCGCCATCCCGACGGGACCGTTCTGGCGGAGATACCGGCCGTGGAGTCCGGACGGGTGATGCTTCTGCGGACTGTTCCCAAGGTCCTGATGGGCGAGTGCCTGCTCTATGTACTGGAGATGGAGACATAAGTTGGGTGACTGGTCAGGAGGCCCCAAAGGCGTGTCGAACTCCGCGGGATCCAGGCAAAGTTCAAAGGATCAGAGCCCTCGGGGTCCTTGCTTGTCAAGGTTGGGCAAAACGACGCGGCAACGGGGAAGATAATGCAGAGGGCAACGTCAATGGACTTTCACGAAACCGACACCGTGGTGCTGGGCCTGGGGGCCATGGGCAGCGCGGCGCTGTATCACTTGGCCCTGCGAGGGATCCCGGCACTGGGTATCGAACAGTTTCGGCTGGGACATGACCGGGGCAGCACGCATGGCCCCAGCCGCGTGTTCCGCCCCTTCTATGCCAACCCGCTCTATGTCGAAATGGCTCGGGCGGCCCAAGCCCAGTGGCAGGAACTGGAACAGCGAGCCCGGACGCCGCTGCTGCGTCTTTGCGGACAACTGGTAATGGCGCGGCCCGACAACGCGCAGTTTCAGGAAAGCCTGAAGGCTCTGGAGACAGCGCGGGAAGAGCATGACTTGCCGACCCGGGACCAGGTGGCCCGGCGGTTCCCCATGATGCGGCTGCCGCCGGACGCCGTCGCCTGTTGGGTCCCCCGGGCGGGTTTCCTGGAACCCGATCACGCCTTGGCCGTCCTGGTTGCCGAGGCTCGCAAGGCCGGCGCGGACGTATGGGACGCGCAAAGGGTGACCGGATTGGGTTCGCAGGCCGGCCGCTTGGAAATAACCACTTCCGACCGCCGGATTCTGTGTCGGCGCCTGATTTGCACCGGAGGCTCCTGGACCGCCTCGCTGCTTCCGGACCTGCAGTTGGATCTCAAGGTCACGCGGCAACAGAAGTTCCACTTCCGCACTTCCAACGTCGCAGACCTGGACCCGGACCAGGTGCCGGTGTACACCGACTACGACCTGAACTACTACGGCTTTCCCGTGTGGCGCGGCATCTTGAACGTGGCCGATGACAACTGGGGGGACTTCACCGATCCCAACGAGGTGGATCGCAGCCCGGATGCGGAAACGAGGGCCAGACTGCAGGCTTGGGTGGAGGCCCTGTTTCCGAATCGCGGATGGCAACACGTCCACACCGAGACCTGCCTCTATACCAATACGCCCGATGACGACTTCATCATCGACAGGCATCCCGACATCCCCAATGTGATCATCGGGGCCGGCTTCTCCGGCCATGGCTTCAAGTTCACGCCCCTCATCGGCGAGTTGCTGGTCCAGCTGGCGCTTGGGGAAACGCCAAGCCTCGACATTCGAGCCTTGGGCCTGCAGCCGGAGCGGGAACTCAGCCTGAAGAACTAAGGGACAGCAGCTCGTCCTCCTGCACCGAACGGACGCGGGAAGGGCCGACGCATTCCGTCACCCGCAGCCGCACAGCCTTGCATCCGACAGTCCGCATCATCCAGGAGTTCGCCCATGGCCCATCCCATTCCTTCCCGCATCAACTTGCAGGGCCTCCAGGCAGGCATGGAGGCGGCCAACCTGGATGTGTTGGTGGCCACTTCCCTGGAGAATTTTTTCTATGTCGCCGATGCCTGGCTCCTCTCGCAGCGGATCATTCCCGAACGCCTCTGCTTCGCGCTGCTGGCACGGGATCGGGAACCCGGAATCATGGCCTGTTACAGCGAGGAAGCCCAGCTGCGGGAGGAATCCTGGATCACGGATCTGGAGATCTACCTGGAGCATCGGGAATCGCCCATGCAGGCGTTGGCCCAATTCATTCGCGGGCGCTACGGTGCCACGGCCCGCATCGGCATCGAGAAGCGTTTCCTGGCCAGCACCTATGTCGAGGAGCTGGCCGGCCTCCTGCCTGCGGCGGTCCTGCTGGACGGAGATCCGGTGTTCGACGCGGCGCGGGCTGTCAAGACGGATGCGGAAGTGGCTCTTCTGACCCAGGCCGGGCTGGACACGGAGCAGGCAATCCTTGATACGTTTCGTCAGACCCGGGCGGGGCATACGGAAAAGGAAATGGCGGACCGCCTGTCCGCGCACGTCCTGCGCCAGGGAGCCGAATCGCTCTGGCTCACGTTGGCGGCGGGTGCCAATACGGCCTTCAATCATCCATCGCCGAGCGCCAAGCCACTGCTTGCCGGGGAAATCCTGCGCGTGGACGTGGGCGGGGTGTTCGAAGGCTATCAGTCGGATGTGGCCCGTACCGCCGTGGTGGGCTCCGCCTCGGCCGAACAGCGTTCGGTGTATCGGCGCCTGCGGGAATGCGAGCGCGAAACCATTGCAGCCTTGCGTCCCGGGACCAAGGCCGGCGAGATATACCTCCGCGCGCAACAGGCTCTGGCGGACCGGGATCTGACCCTAACCAGCCAGGCCATTGGTCACAGCCTGGGCATCGGACTGCACGAGCATCCCGTTCTGCACGCCCGCAACGAAGCCGAGCTTGTCCCCGGGATGGTGATCGACATCGAACCCGCGGTCAAGGATGCGCAAGGCTTCCTGTATCACCTGGAGGACTTGGCGCTGATCACCGAGGATGAACCCGTGATCCTCACCACGTTGATGAACACGGAGGAACTGTTCAGCCTGGCTGTCGAGTAACGTGCCGAGGGCCTCGGCAATGGCAGCGTTGCCGCCGCAGTGGCTGGGCACAGGGGCCGTTGCGCCGCGGACCGGGTGCCAATCGAAGACACCCGGTCCGGATCCGCATCCGTTACATGGGGACCGCACGCGCTGTCATGGGAAGGAGTGTGCGTTCCGAAGTCATAAGCTCTGGCGGCTGGTTTCCAGTTCGCTGCCAGGCGTGTACGCGGGATGGCGTGCCAGCTGACACTATTCGTCGAAGTCTTCCGGCATGAGGACAAATTCGGGATAGGCCTCAATACCCAATTCGCCGACATCCTGACCCAGTTGCTCCACTGTCCGGGACACCCTGGCACCCATGAGCTTGTCCAGCAGCATCCACAGAAGCCAGGACAGTACAAACACGAATGCACCCACAGCCAATATGCCAATCAACTGCACGCCCAGATTGGCGCCCGCGGCAATGCTTGTGGCTAGCGTGCCCCAGATACCGGCCCCCAAATGCGCCGGCACGGCGCCCACGACATCGTCCACCTTGAGGATTTCCAGCAACTTGATGCTGGCCGTGCACAGGATGGCACCAACGATGCCGATGATGATCGCCCAATAGGGTTCCGCGATGTCGGGTCCCGCGGTGATGGCCACCAGTCCGGCAATGGCTCCGTTTAATCCGGCGAAGAGATCCATCCGTCCGAGAATGGGCCGCGACACCAGAATGGCCGCGATTACGCCGGCTGCCGCTGCCAGATTGGTATTGACAATCACCTGACTCATGGCCACTGCATCCAGGGCGCTGCCCAACGCCAACTGGGATCCGCCGTTGAAGCCGAGCCATCCAAACCAAAGAATGAAGACCCCCAGGGTCACGATTAGGATGTTGGATGGAGGTAGCGGTTTGACGGAACCATCCCGGCGAAACCTGCCCAACCGGGGCCCTACCACGAGAATGCCCGCCAGCGCCGCCCAGCCGCCGGTACTGTGCACCACGGTTGAGCCGGCGAAGTCCTGGAAGCCCAGGGCGCTCAGCCAGCCGCCGCCCCAGGTCCACGCGCCCACGATGGGGTAGATGATGGCGGTCAGCACCAGGACAAAGAGGAAGAAGGCCCACATCTTGACCCTCTCGGCCAGCGCGCCGGACACGATCGAGGCGGCCGTGGCCACAAAGACCATCTGGAAGAACCAGTCCGACAGGGTGGAATAGCCGCCTGCGACCACGGCCGCGGATGATTCAGCCTGGCCGGCCATCAAGGCCAGGTCATCGGCCGTGGGTCCATACAGGAAGCCGAATTTGCCGATGACCGCCTGTACGTCCACATACATGAGGTTGTAGCCAAGCAGGTAGTAGGCCAGCCCCGCAATCGAGTAAAGACCGATGTTCTTCAAACAGATCATCGAGGCATTCTTGGTGCGTACCGAACCTGCCTCCAGCATGGTGAAGCCGGCCGCCATCCACATGACCAAGGCCCCCCAAAGGAGGAAGGCAAATGTGTTGAGCACGAAGACTGTTTCATCGTCGGGGGCTGCATAAACCGCTGTGGTTCGGAACAACAACAGGCCCAGGGCCAGGAACAGAATCACCCATAGGGAGCGTCGGCGTTCACGACCCAAAAATCCGGCAAAGGCTTTCATGGTTGACCTCCTGCCAATGGCGGTGAAACTCGAATACACATGGACAGGCCTATCCTGACAAGGCGGTGTCAAGGTGATAACGGCACACCCGACGTTTTGTGGCCTGTAGCAGGATGTTGCAACCGCGGACACCCAATGACCGGAATCCGGTACTGTACGGAGTTTGGGTGCTGTCCATGATGGTCCGGCACTTTCCCATGTGGGCCGCCGGAAGCCGGCGTCTAGAAGCGGATGGTCTTCAGTCGCTCCAGCTGTTCCGGCAGGTAGGGTACGTCCTTGCGATCCCAGGAGGCCCGGCCCTCCATCGCGTGAACGCCCATGAACTGGCGGCGCGCCGGCGTGTTCGCCCAGCTGACAATTCGTTCCGGCGGCGGCTCGTGGCCCCATTTCTTGACCCAGAACGGCTGGTAGCCGTAGATGACGATGCGTCGGTCGCGCGGGCTCGTGTTGGCCAGGCCCGTGTGCCAGCAGAGCACGTTCCAGACGATCACACTTCCGGCGGGCCCCGTGATTTTCTTCAGTCCCGGCATGTCCTCCAGGGTGTTGCCGGTATACCGGTCGCGCGGGGGGCCGTCCGGCAGGTGGTGGGAGCCCGGAACCAGCGAGAAGCAGCCCATGTCCTCGGTCTGGTCGTCCAGGAAGTAGAAGGCCTTGGTCTTGAGGGTGTACTGGGGATGGGTCCAGGCCGGCCAGTCCCGGTGCCAGCCGGTGTGGGCCTGGGTGCCGGCATGGTGGCAATGGCAGACCATTTCCATGGTCTGGACATCCGGACCCGTGATCTGCCTGAGCAGTGGGGTGATGCGCGGGTTCATGGCCAGATCCAGCCACAGGTCGTGGTGGTTGTGGATGTTGTTCATGGTGTGGGCGTTGGGTCCGTGACCGTACCCGCCCTTGATGACACCGGACTCCACCATGGCCTGCCAGGCGGGCGCGGTCTCCGCCTGGATTTCCTCGTAGGCCGCGCGGATTTGGTCCAGGCCGACGGCCTCCACCGCGTTCTCGATGACAACGTAGCCGTGTTCCCTGAAGTGGTCCAGTTCGATCTGGTTGAAATCCTGCATGCCGGTTCCCCGCGCGAAGTTGGAATTGAGTGGGAGGACGGAGGGAGCGGATACCGGAGGGACCGCCAACTCGCCGCCGCCCACAAGTCTGAATATAACACCAGTCAACATTGGCCTGAACTTCAGTCCCGGACAGGGCAACCGTGTTTTAAGTCGAATCCAAGCGAATAAATGTATTAAAAAATTATGAGTGCAACCATCGGACACCAAATTAGGTAACAAAATAAGCCAATCAGTCGACACCCTCTCGCACAAGGCGCATTGCGCAACGTCATCAATACAGGCAATCGGGCACCCGGGCCCCATGGGGATAACAGGGCGGCACGCCCGCAGCCGGGCGCGGCGAGTGTGGCACCGGGACCGAAGGGGACCGGATGCGCTGGGCCGCGATGCCTCCGCGGGCGTGTGCTCCCGGCTCCGCGGACGAGTTCCGGCTTTTCGCAGACCCGTCCTGTGCCCAAGTGCCATGTCCCCCATCAGCATGTGATGGCCCTGCAGTCCCGGGTCGTTCCCGGACCGGAGGCGGCACGGGTAGGATTCAGTCCCCAGTCCTTGACACGGAGCAACCCGACATGAAGATTACCGACCTGCAGATCATCTCCTTTGAAGTGACGGAGCCGGCCTTCCAGTATGGGCAGGTAGTACCGGATGCGCCCACGACCCAGACTCTGATGCGCATCCACACGGATGAAGGGGCCGAAGGCTACTACCTCGGCGGCAAGGGACACGGCGACCGCAACGGTCTGGAACCGGCCGACATCGACATGATGCTGGGACGCATCCGCTCGCTGATCGTCGGCCAGGACCCGTTCGATCGGGAGCGTATCTGGCACTGGATGTGGGTCGCCAACATACCCGAGGAAATCCTCAGTGCCTTGGATTGCGCGCTCTGGGATCTGCAGGGACGGTTGTTCGGGGTGCCGGTGCACAAGCTGCTGGGCGGTTGCCGCGACAAGGTGCCGGCCTACGGCAGCACATTCCCCAACATCGGATCGCCCGAGACCTACGCGTCGCATGCCGCGGAGTGCCAAGCCCGCGGCTACCGGCACTACAAGATCCATCCCTACTACTTCTGGAATCCCGCGACGGGCGAACCGGACCCGGGACGGCCGTCCCACATCGACTGGGACATCGCGGCCTGTCGCCTGGTGCGCGAGGCGGTTGGGCCGGACATGGTGCTCAGCTTCGATCCCTGGGGCACCTACCGCAACTACGAGGAGGCGGTCAAGGTTGGCCGGGTGCTGGAGGAACTGGACTTCTACTGGTACGAACACCCCATGAACGAGTTCCGGGTCTCCAACTACGAGAAGTTGAGCCGGGAACTGTCCATTCCCATCCTAAGTCCGGAAATCGCCCACGGCTCCATCTACACGCGGGCCGACTGGATCAAGCGCGGCGCCGCGGACATGAGCCGGATCGACGTGCTGCGGGGCGGCATCACCGGCGGCCACAAGATGATCGCCATCTGCGAGGGCTTCGGGGTCCGTTGCGAGGTGCACATGAGCGGCCACGGCAACCTGGCCCTGCTGGGGGCCAGCAGCGAGGACACCTGCGGCTGGTACGAACGGGGCCTGCTGGCTCCGGGCCTCGACTACGAGGTGGTGCCGCCCTACCTGAACTCAATCGGGGACCCCATGGACGACGAGGGCTACGTCACCGTGCCGACCCGGCCCGGTCTGGGCTACGACCTGAACTGGGACTTCATCCACGAGCACGGCACGGTCCACGCCGTGTAGGTTTCCGTCGCTGTGTTTCCCACAGGGGATGGCTGACAGGATCGCCGACGGCACAGGACTGCCGCGGCCACGGGTGGCGCCGGGCAAGGGCCGGTTCCCCAAAAACGAAGGACAACACCGTTTCGGTGTTGTCCTTGCTTGTCTTGCCGCGTGCGGTCGGCGTGAGTGGCGATGAGTGGAATTGAACCACTGACCTAGGGATTATGAAGCCCTCGCTCTAACCGTCTGAGCTACATCGCCGGACAAAACGACGCCGACAGGGCAGTGTCGGCGGCAAGACAGTAGCGGGGGCAGGATTCGAACCTGCGACCTTCGGGTTATGAGCCCGACGAGCTACCGCTGCTCCACCCCGCGTCAAAACTGGACGGGGATTGTATCAACGGCCTTGGCCTGATGTCAACAGCGGTCTGCCGCGGGCCGAATCCCGTTCCATGATTTGGGTTTGGGGCGGCCGTCGACGACGGCTCCTCCGAGCCGGTAGGCTGCCAGGACAACCTGTCACCCGGTTCAGGACAGATCGATTTCGATGTTGAAGAGGACGAACCACTGTTCCCAGATGGGCAGGTCCAGAACCGATGTTTCCTGAGTCTGGGGGAGCAGGCCGCTTCCGGTGTGGCTGTAGCCGCGCGGCAGGATGACCGCCACCACCTGATCGCCGGACCGCGAAAGCCCCAGCTTGTCCCGCGCCACGGTTTCACGGTAGGCATCGGTCTTTACGTATTCCAGCTGCTGGGCCAGCCGCAGGCCCCGCTGCGTGGCCTCGGCGTACTTGCTGGAGGATCGGTCCAGTTCGGCCCTCACCTCGGCCCGTTCCAGCATCAACTGGATATAGGTGGCGCTGAAGGCAATCAGCAACCCGAACAGGATCGCCAGGAAAATCTGGTTGCGGACGGAGTGGCGCTTGCGCGGGACCGGCTCCGGAAGAGTGGCAGACATGCGAACCGCCCGGCCGACGGGAACAAAGCAGGAGCAAACAGCGGCGGCGGGCGACGGCACGAATCGTACCATGCCGTCGGAGAGGGAAAGCCAGGGGGCTGCAGGTGCCGCAGGAGGGACTTGAACCCCCATGAGCGTAAGCTCACTACATCCTGAATGTAGCGCGTCTGCCAAATTCCGCCACTGCGGCGCAACCTGCGAAGGGGAATGGTAATGGCGATGCCGCAAGACTGTCAACATCCGGGTTTCCGCGGTCGCGGCAGGTACCATAATGTTGACGAACGCTGTCAACAATCCCAGGTGCACCGTCATGTCCCGCACTCTTGTCTATGTCGTCATCGTTCTTGGCGTGGTGATTCTGGCGGGCGGCGCGGCCATATTCGAGCCGTGGACGTTCTTCCAAACCGACGTGGTGGACGAGGCGTTTCCGTTCGACGATATGACCGAGGAGCAGAAGGCCGCCTACAACTCCCTGCCGGACGAGATGAAGGACGGTCTCATGGCGATGGCGGAGGACGAGGCCATCGAACCGGCCATGGTCAAGGAAACGACGGAGGCCGTCCTGATGCCGGACGCCGAAGTCGCGGAGGAGCCGATGCCGGAAATGGTGCCGGAGAACATGCTTCTGAGCATGGGCGAGTTCGGCCGCATCGACCCAATTCACGCCGCCGAGGGCACGGCGGCCATCTACCAGTTGTCGGACGGGTCCCGCGTCCTGCGCCTGGAGGACTTCAAGTCCACCAACGGACCCGAACTGCACGTGCTGTTGACAACCGGGACGGAAGCAACCACCTTCGGCGACGTGGGGGACTACGTTGACCTGGGTATTCTCAAGGGCAACGTGGGCAACCAGAACTACGAGATTCCGGCCGATGTGGACCTGTCGGCGATCAAGTCGGTGGTGATCTGGTGCCGACCGTTCAAGGTGGTGTTCAGTGTGGCCAACCTCATGTAGGCAGGCAGCCGGCCTCGCCGCATGGTGCCTGCCCCGGCTCCCATTGACTTTGTACCTCCTGCCGCCGAACGTTTTCGTTTGAATCCCTGCAAAACAAGGAAGGCGCACTTCGGTGCGCCTTCCCTGCGATTGTTTTGCGGTTCGGGATGCTTCCGTGACGGAACCACCCTTGTTCGTGGACGGCGCGAACGCCCTGGGCCCTAGCAGTTCGAGGTCACGACGGAGTTGTGGACGAAGGCAGTCAAGCCTTCCGCGTACTCCACTTCGAACCACACGCCGTCCGCCGATGCGGACACCCCGATCCGTTTGAGGGCCGTGCCGGCGGCCAGCATGCCCAGCGCGCCTTCATCTCTGCTGGGGCCGCGCCGGTAGCGCGTACCGTCGTCGATCACGGTGACGGTGCAACCCATCATGCCGTCGTCCATCCCTTCTTCAGACATGGACATGTCGGCATCCATTTCCTTGTCCATGTCGGCCATCATTCCCTCTTCCGGCGGACGCTCCGGAATGATGATCCCGGATGGGCCGCAGGCTGCCAACACACCGATCAGCACGGTCAGAACGGCTGCCAGAGCCAGACGCGAATGGATGGACATCGGAGTTCTCCTGGGCCTTGTCGGGGCGGATTGGGAAACGGCTGCAAAGCACATGCTTGCCGAATGCTGCACAGGTGTCATTGTAGCGCAGACACGGGTGCCGGGGTTGGGTTCCACATCCTGCGCCGGTCAGCGCGGGAAGCCGGCCGTCTCTCCCGCGATCGTCACGCGCGTGGTCGCAATGAACCAGTTTGCAAAGGTGTCCAGCCGCTCCGCCGGACTGTTGAGCTGGCCCACCTGGACATTGCGGACGCGTCCATGCACGCCGTAGGCGTAGACCGGCGAACTGATGGGCAGGGCCGGCAGGTCGGCCAGGAAGACATCCTGAAAGCGATGGAGGAGGTAGCGCCGCTCCTCGGCGTCCAGCTCAATGCGGGAGCGTTCCATCAGGCCGTCCGCGTAGGGGTTTGACCAGCTGCCATAGTTCAGTTGGCCGGGAGCCGTCTGCGAACTGTGCCAGAACCGGAGGGGATCGGGGTCGCCTTCCAGGCCGGAAACCTGCACCAGGGCCGCATCGAAACTGTGGTTGTCCAACTGCTCCGCCAGCAAACGGGCAAAGGGCAGCACGACGAGGTCCACGCCAATCCCCAGGTCGCGCCAGTACACGGCGATGGTTTCGGCGTAGGCGCGCAGGGCCCTGTCGTCGCTCACCGCGAGCGACAGGGTCAACGGAATTCCGTCCCGGTCGAGCATTCCGTCCAAGTCGCGGTCGCGCCAGCCCGAATCGCCAAACAACTCCAAGGCCAGCACCGGATCGTACGGATATTGCGTTAGGCCTTCCTTGTAGGCCCAGTGGCCGGCCGGGATTGGCGAGTCGGCCGGCGTTCCCCAAGCCAAGTCGGTCGAATTGACCACGGCTTCGCGGTTGATGGCGTGCAGGAGCGCCTTTCTGACCTGCAGTTCGGCCAGCGCAGGCACGGTCTCGGAGCGCAGGTTGAACAGCACCATGACCAGACTGGGCTGGGCGGAGGCAAACACCTGCATCTCCTGTCTGTTGGGCAACAGCTCAAGGTTTTCGGTCACTCCGGCCGACAGCCCTTCCAGCTGTCCGTCAAGGAAGGCCTGAAACAGATTTGCCGTGCTGGCGTGGTACCGGAATTCCAGGACCGGAATGTACGGCACGGCCTTGTCCCGAAACCGGCTGGGCACCAGACGCAGGAAGTCGTCCTCCGCGCGCTCCAGTTGCATGGGGCCGTTGCCCACCACCGGCAGTTGATCCATGTACTCCATCATGTCGGCCACCGCGACATTGGAGTGGATGTGGAAGGGCAGCAGCCCCACCGTCAACAGATTCAGGAAGGGGGTGAACGGCTGCTCCAGACGGAACTGGACCGTAAATGAATCGGTGGCCCTGACGGAGGCCAGGCGGGCGGCGTTGGCGAGGGAAGGGTCCCCGGGGAAATCCGGGTCGCGCAGCACCTCGAAGGTGTAGACCGCATCCTGGGCGGTGACCCTGAGGCCGTCGTGCCAGAACACATCCGGACGCATGCGCAGGGTATGGACCAGGCCGTCCTCCGACACCTCGTGCGCCACGGCCAGATCCGGCACCACGGCACCCCGGGAGTCGAACTTCATCAGGCCCCGGAACAGCTGTCGGCACACCGTCCGGTCTATGGCATTGAGGCTGCACAGGACGGGATTCAGGTGCAGGGGCGTCCCGACGACGCCTTCCCGGTACACGCCGCCGTAGTTGGGCAGGATGGTCGTGGACGCGTCCGCCGCCTGTCGGCCAAACGTGGCGGTCAACACAAGGAAGCCGCCCAGGATCACGGCGGTGATCCACCCCCGCACCGCAGGCTCGGCGAGCGGTTCTTGCATGGATCGGGTCGGGACCGGCCGCACCGGTCCGGAAATCTAAAGGCGGTTCTGCAGAATGACCGTGAGCAGGCTCAACAGCATGAAGCAGGTGGCCAGGGCAATGGTCACGTTGAAGACCACCTTTTCCAGGCCCCGGCGTGTGCGGTAGATGGAGGAATCCCCGCCGAACATGCTGCCCAGCCCGGCATCCTGGGCCTGAACCAGGATGATGGCGACCAGGGCGACGGCCAGCACGACAATCGCCACCAGCATGAAGTCAAGCAGTACCACGATGGAACCTCAGGACAATACTCGGATGCGGACCGGGCCGTAGGTCAGGCGGAGGAGGAACTGGCTTTCTCTTCACGGGCGACTTCGCCGTCCGCGTCGTCTTCGAAGTTGTCCTCGTCGTCCTCCAACAGGTTCGCTTCCTTCTTCTCGTCGGAGCCCCCCATGTTGCGTCGGAACTCCTTGATGGTCTTGCCGACCGCGCCGCCCACTTCGGGCAGGCGACCAACACCAAAGATCATGATCACAATCACCAGGATGATTCCCAGTTCCAAGGGTCCTAGATTGGGCATGTTGGCCTCGCCGCCGGTCGAACGGATGCACTCTGAGTCAGCGGGCCATTATAGGGGTTTGGACCGGGTACTGCAAAGGAGTCCGCCCGGCAGGTGCCCGGACCGTGCGCCGCAGACGCCGCGAATTCCTGTAGACTTCCCTTTGACTCGGGCCCTTGACGGTCCGGCCACCGCCTGCATCGGCGGTCGACTCCGAACCGTGTCCACCTTTCTGCGACGGCACAGTGCTTCGCTCCCTGCACATCCGCAACCTGGCCATCATCAATGACCTGGTGCTGGAGTTTACCCCGGGCCTCAACATCCTGACCGGGGAAACCGGGGCTGGAAAATCCATCATTCTGGACTCCCTCGATCTGTTGCTGGGGGGAAAGGCATCCGCTTCTTTGATCCGGGCCGGCGAGGCCGAGGCCAGCGTCACCGCCACCGTGGACACAGCCGGCGCCACCCATGTTCTGGAACGCATGGTGCGCCACTCCGGCCGCAGCGTCTGTCGGCTTGACGGCGAGGTGGTAACCCGCGAGCGGCTGCGGGCCGTGATGCAGGAGCAGATCGAAATCCACGGACAGACGGAGCATTTGCGTCTTCTGAATCCCGATGCGCATGTGGACATGCTGGATCGCTACGGCAATCTGGCCTCGCAGCGGGAGGTGGTGGCGGGGATGCATGCCCGCCTGCAGGAGGTGCGGCGCCGGCTGGCAAGTTCGCGCATGGATGCCCGGACCGTGATGCAGCGGATCGACATGCTGCAGTTCCAGATCGGAGAGATTGAGGCGGCCGGGCTGGTTCCAGGCGAGGTCGCCGAACTGGAGACCGAACAGCGCCGTCTGGCCGACGCCGAAAGCCTGCGCACCCTGGCCGCGGAGGCCCGCATGCGCCTTGAGGAGGGTGACCAGGAGATCCCCGACCTCCTGTCCCAGCTGGGTCTGGTGCAGGCGGCCCTCGACCGCCTGGTGGCGGCGGACGCCTCCCAGGCCGAACTGGCGGCGAACCTGCGGGAGGCCATGGAACTGTGCAGCGACGCGGGGCGGAGTCTGGGGCGCTATCTCGATTTGGTGGAGGTCAATCCCCAGAGGCTGGCCGAGGTCGAAGAGCGCCTGGCGCACCTGGACCAGTTGCAGCGCAAGTACGGACCGACGGTGGAGGAGGTCATCGAATGGGGTGCCAAGGCGGGCGCGGAACTGGCCGGCCTGGAGGATCAGGATGGACTGACGGAGCGGCTGGAAACCGAGGAGGCGGAACTCCTGCAGACCCTGGCCGTTGCCTGCCAGGCGTTGAGCGAGGCGCGGCAGGCGGCCGGGAGGGACCTGTCCCGGCACACCGAAGAGGAACTGGCGCATCTGTTCGGCAAGGAGCCGCGGTTTGAGGTGCTGCTGGAACAGGAGGAGGCGGCGGATGGCCTGCCCCTGCCGGACGGCAGTCGGGTGCGCCTGGATCGCACCGGCATCGACGCGGTGTCGTTTCTGGTCGGCACCAATCCCGGGGAACCGGTCAAGCCGTTGGTGGATGTGGCATCGGGCGGCGAAACCTCCCGCCTGATGCTGGCCCTCAAGTGCGCGCTGGCCGCGGTGGACGGAGCGCCCACGCTGGTCTTCGATGAAATCGATCAGGGCATTGGCGGCCGCATGGGGCTGGTGGTGGGCAGCAAGCTCTGGCAGCTGGCCCATCCCCATGGCTTCGACAACGACGACGGAGCCGGCCATCAGGTTCTGTGCGTCACGCACTTGCCGCAACTGGCCGCCTTCGGAGATGCCCACTTCGGGGTGCGCAAGGCCATTCACAGGGAAGGGGGCGTCGAACGCACCCTCACCGAGGTTCAGATGCTGGGACCGGCCGATCGGCTGGTGGAACTGGCCGCGATGCAGGGCACGTTCACGGCATCCGGACGCCAATCGGTGGCGGAGATTCTGGGACAGGCCCATGCGATGATGGGAATCGCACCCGAGGTGCCCGTCCAGTCCGACAACGGACAGCGCGATTTGTTCTCCGTCAACGAGTCGTAGCACGGATGCGCATCATTGCCGGCGAGGCCCGCGGCCGCAGACTCAAGGATGTGCCGGGTGAAGGCACGCGCCCGATCACGGACCGGGCGCGGGAGGCTCTCTTCGGAAAGCTGCACGACTGGATACCGGAGCGTCGGGTCCTGGACTTGTTCGGCGGTACCGGCTCGGTCGGCCTCGAGGCGCTCAGCCGCGGAGCCCGGCATGCGACTTTCGTGGACCGTGGTACCCGCGCCGTGGCCACGATTCGGGCCAACGGCGCCGCCTGTGGCTTCCTGGAGCGCATGGAGATCATCCGCCAGGACAGCTTTGCCTATCTCGAGGCCGCGGCTGCCGGGGGGATCGGAGAGGCCTGGGACTTCGTGTTCATCGCCCCGCCGCAGTTCAAGGACATGTGGAGCGTCGCCCTGGCCTTGGTGGACCGAACCGCGGGTGTCCTGACCGCGGACGGCTTGGCGGTGGTCCAAATCGATCCCGGGGAGGACCGAGAGTTGGCCCTGGAACGTCTGGAACGGTTTGATCAGCGCCGCTATGGACGCGTGATGTTGTGCTATTACCGGCCGCGGCCGGCTACGGGGGACACCTGATGGAACACAGCGAAGACAGGACCGAGGAGTTGGTGGCTCTGGCGGCCCGGGTCGTCGCGGCCTACGGTGCGCAGGGCCTGACCTGTGCCACGGCGGAAAGCTGCACGGGCGGTCTGGTCGGTCATCTCCTGACGGAGATCCCGGGCAGCTCCGCCAGTTTCATGGGGGCTGCTGTTACCTACAGCTACGAGGCCAAGGCAAAGGTCCTGGGTATCGATGCCGGATTGCTGGAAGCCAAGGGCGCCGTTAGCGCCGAAGTGGCGGCGGCCATGGCCGCCGGTGCCAGGAAACTGTACGAAGTGGATGTCGCGGTGGCCATCACGGGCGTGGCAGGTCCCGGTGGAGGGACACCGGACAAGCCGGTGGGCCTGGTGCACCTGCACCTGTCCGGAGCGGACGGATGCGAGGAGGGACGGCGCAAGGTGTGGCCCTCCGATCGCAGGGGCAACAAGGAACTCAGTGCCCGGGAGGCATTGGCGATGCTGGATGCCTGGGTGGCCAACCAATCGGATGCCAAATGAGCAGGTCGACTCCCTTCCGCATCCTGGTGGCCAAGCTGGGTTTGGACGGCCATGATCGGGGGGCCAAGGTTATTGCCAGGGGCTTGCGGGACCGGGGGTTCGAGGTCATCTACACGGGAATTCGGCAGACGCCCGCGATGGTGGCGCGGGCCGCCCTGCAGGAGGATGTGGACCTGCTGGCCATCTCCATCCTGAGCGGTGCCCACAACACCCTTGTGCCCAGGGTGATCAATCTGTTGCGGGAACAGGGCCAGGCGGATGTGCCGGTACTGCTGGGGGGCATCATTCCGGAGGCCGACCGGCCCGCCATGCGGGCCGCGGGGGTGGCCGAGATTTTCGGGCCCGGCACCACCATCGGGGAAACGGCGGACTGGATCTTGGCGGCGCTGGGCCGCGACGAATGACGGCCCCGACCGGGGCGTCGAACCCGGAACACCTGGCGGAGGGTCTGCGGAACGGCGACATGCGTTCGCTGGCGCGCGCCCTGACTTGGGTGGAGCGACGGGCGGATGGTTTCGAGACGTTGCTGGGAGTCCTGCTGCCCCATGCGGGACAGGCCCAACTGGTGGGGGTGTCCGGCCCGCCCGGCGCGGGCAAGTCCACGCTGATCGGCAGGCTGGCCGAGCAATATGGCGCCGTTCAACGCGTGGCTGTCCTGTCGGTGGATCCAACCAGCGTTGTCTCGGGCGGGGCCCTGCTGGGGGATCGGATCCGGATGACGGACGTTTCACTGGCGGACAACGTGTTTGTGCGCAGCGTGGCGACCCGCGGCACGGCCGGCGGCCTCAGCCTGGCCAGCTGGGACCTGGCTCTGATCCTCGATGCGGCCGGCTACGATCCGATTCTGATTGAGACAGTGGGCGCGGGCCAGGGAGAGACCGAGGTGCGCCATTTGGCCGACACGACGGTCCAGGTGGAAGCTCCGGGGTTGGGGGACTCCGTACAGGCCCTCAAGGCCGGCATGCTGGAGGTCAGCGACATCGTCGTGGTGAACAAGGCCGATCGTCCCGACAGTGCCCGGACGGCGGCCCGGATTCGGCAGACACTGGCCCTGGGCATGGAGACCGGCCTGGCTCCGCATGCCTTCCACGGACAGGCCAATGACACCGAGCGGGGATGGGTGCAGCCGATCCTGTTGACGAATGCCCTGGCCGGCATCGGTATCGATGAGTTGCAGGCCCGCATCGCGGAACATCGCAGCTGGCTGTGTGCGTCCGGAGGCCGGCGGGACGCGGAACACCGACGCGCGGCGCATTTGCTGAACCTGCTTGTGGATCAGGGCTGGCAGGCCCGCCGCCGGGCCATGCTCGAAGCAGCTGGATGGAATGATGTAGTGAAGACTGTGGCCGATCGGCAACAGGAGCCTCATGCAGCAGCCCGTCGGCTGTTGCAACGGGTGTTCAGAGGAGATACAGACGATTGACCGTTGTCCTTGGTGGACCAACGAGTTAGTTCCGGCAATGTAGAGAAGGGGAGCCGGAGGGATGCATGCCTTGCGCGGGGGCGGACGGCTGTGGGGTGAGTATGCTTGCTACCGTCCGTTGCGTCGTCTACTTTGGTGTCGGATCGGGTTTGGATAGATCTTTCGCTTTTGCCACTCATTGCGATTCCGAGGTTCGTCTCAAAACATCTCGTCCTTCCGGGGTCGGGCGATAGCGCTGGTTTTGACTGCGGGGTTTGTCCGGGACGGTCATCTCAATCAGCCCGGCCCGCAGGGCGGGCAGAAGGTAGGCCTTGCGAAAGTACTCGTCGTTCTTCAACCCAAGCAAGCTTCGGAGCTCTTGCTTGGTCATTGCGCCCACTTTGCTGGTGATTGCTTGTAGCAGGCGAGCAGCCTTCGTGACTTCCATGGTCACTTCCGTGGTGACTTCCATGGTGTCTTCCGTGGTGGCGTCGTGCACCGAACGTCCGAGGTCAGGCGATAGCGCTGGTTTTGACTGCGGGGTTTGTCCGGGATGGTCATCCACACTGGCCCGCACCTCAGGGTTGGGCCGGAAAGTGGCAGTGAAAAAACCGTTGACTTCGAATTTGGGCTCCGGGCAACCCTGGGCCCGCGCCTCGTTCCGGATGCGCCGGATGCCGGTTCCCGCCTTTTCTATGAAGTCGATGTGGGGGAGCAGATCGGCGATCAACGCGTTGCGGCGTATGCTTCGGCTGCCAAGATCGGTAAGTGACAATCCCCGTGGCAGGCCACCTGGGCTCACTACCTCGATGCGGTCAGCGTAAATCTCGACAAAAACATTGGCTCCGTCAATGAACCAATCACGATGCATAACGGCGTTCGTGATCGCCTCCCGCAAGGCGTTGGTCGGATACTCGGGAATATTGCTTCGCCTCAGGCCTTCGATGCGGTACGCGGTACGAGTATTGCGCTCCACGAAGCGCAGGGCATCCTCGATATCGGCCACGATGCCGCCATCGAAATCCTTGCGATCCAGGATATGTACCTTGTCGGTGCCCCTCGCGAGCAAACAGGTGATGTAGGCCTCTGGAAAGAAGCGGCGCGGGTTCTGGGCAAAGAAGAGCACGCCGGCGTTTCGGAAGAGCAATGTGCCGTTCGCGCGTTCAGCCGCTTCGATGTTGATGAGCACGTCCTCGACCCGAGGCTGGCCGGTGATGCCGGAAAGACCGAGCCAAGCATCGAACTTCCTGCGATCAAAATCGTTCGGATAGTGGAACCGGGGGCAGGGCGCAAGATCAAATCGGACAGTTCCTTCAAAATGAAACATGTCTCGGATTTCGTCTCGGTTCAGTTTCTGGGTTACCGCTCCTTGACGCAGGAAGAAGCCATCACTGCACTGCACCGGCTTGGAGGCACTTTCTCGTACGTGGACTGCGATTACAGCGCCAACCGGTTCCGCGCGCACCTGTACCGGGGGATCACAGTTACGGGCGATATCTTGAATGCGGGCACGCAGATTGTTGGAGTCCCGGGCACCGATCACGGTTCCGTCATCGCGCACGCCCAGAAGAATCTTGCCGCCGATGGCATTGGCAAGCGCCACAAGTTCCCGCGCGAACGACGATGACAACCTCTCCTTGAATTCAAGGGTCGTCCCTTCTCCCTCTTGGACGAGGATTTCAAGATCGTCGAGTGTCATGCAGATACCTCGGATTGTGACGGCTCCAAATTTCAGGCCAGATGCCGTGTCAAACGCCGCAGGAACAAGTGGGTCAGGCCCCATATCCAAACGGTTCCGCACACCACTGTCCCGATCAGCGGCACCAGCACCGATACTCCCTCGGTCATGTGCCAGTACAGCTTGACCGGCCAGTAGGACGGAAACACGCCCAGCAGCCACTGCCACGGCTCCGGAACCCACCAGGCCACCATGGCGGCCACGATGAACGGACCCAGACCCTTGGAAAGGGCCAGTCCCTGCACCTTGTTTTCCGCCAAGCCGCTAATCAACAGGGCGCTTGCAACCATAAACGGTGCCGCGGCCAGCGCCGTCAATACGATCCACCCGGGCCCGCGCGGCGCGACATGGACTCCGAGCATGTAGGCCAGCAGCAGGGCCGAACCGCAGTAGAGTGTTACCGGCACGCCCGCGCGCCAGGCCAGGTACGCCTTCAGCGACAGGGGCGTGACCCGCAGGGCCAGTAGCGTGCGCGTGTCCTTCTCGTCCAGGACCATCAGGCCGGTCACGGTGCCGATCACAACGGGCGCCATGACCGCAATCAACAGGCTGACAATGAGCAGGTAGTACGGCTCAAGGTCGATTGGAAGGCGTTGGTTCAGCGGTTCCAGGCCAAAGCGCAGGGCGATTGCATCTAAATTGGGTACCAGGGCAGGTGGATGCAGGACTACAATGAGCGATTCCGGATTCAGCCTGCGGAGTACCCCTCATGGACCGCCCGATGCCTGCGTCCCTGGTCGAGATTCTGGATGCCCTGGAGGATCCGCGGGTCGACCGGACCAAGCTGCACCCCCTGACGGACATTCTGGTCCTGTCGGTGCTGGCCGTGATCTGCGGTGCCGACAGCTTCGTGGCCATCGCCCTCTTCGGCGAGCTCAACGAGGCGTGGCTGCGCACCTTCCTGGAGCTGCCGCACGGGATCCCCTCGCACGACACGCTGGGGCGGGTCTTCGCGCGGCTGGATGCGAGCGGGTTCGAGGAGGGCTTCCGGGACTGGGTGCAGGAGGCCTTCGAGTTGACCGCGGGCCAGGTCGTGCCCGTCGACGGCAAGAGCGTGCGCGGCTCCCACGACCGGGGGCGGGGCTTGGGACCCCTGCACCTGGTGAGCGCCTGGGCCCAGGCCAACCGGCTGGTGCTGGCCCAGACCGCGGTGGACGACAAGTCCAACGAAATCACGGCCATCCCGGAACTGCTGCGCATGCTGTGCCTGAAGGGCTGCATCGTAACCCTGGATGCCATGGGCTGCCAGAAGGCCATCGCGCGCCAGATCCGGCAGCAGGGGGCCGACTACGTGCTGCGCGTGCGGGACAATCACAAGGGGTTCCACACGCGTCTCAAGGACACCTTCGCCCTGGAACGGGCCGGACACTTCGCCGACTATGCCCACGACTACGCGGACACGGTCGGCAAGGACCACGGGCGCATCGAAACCCGCCGCTGCTGGACCACCGGCGACCCCGCCCTGCTGGCCCATGCCGACCCCGACCGCGCGTGGTGCGACCTGGCCAGCCTGGTCTGGGTCGAGTCCGAACGCCGCTGCGGGGACAAGGTTTCCACCGACGTCCGCATCTTCATCTCCAGCCTGCCGCCCCAGGCCCGGCTCCAGCTGCAGGCGGTGCGCGGGCACTGGGCCATCGAAAATGCCCACCACTGGGTCCTGGATGTGGCCTTCGGCGAGGACGACAGCCGCATCCGCACGGGGTATGCCGCCCACAACATGGCCATTCTCAAGCGCATCGCCCACAATCTCCTGCGGCAGGACCGCACCCTGAAGGTGGGCATCGCCAACAAGCGGCTGGCGGCGGCCTGGAACAAGGACTACCTGTGCCAACTGATTGGCCTCAAGCCCAAACCCATTTAGATGCAATCGCCCTGGGCCAAAGCGGACCACCAGCCCCAGGATGAGGGGATAGAAGACCAGGAACTGCGCCGTGCGGTCGCCGGCAATCAGCGCCAGATCCCCGGCTGCCAGGCCTCGCAGCAGTTTCATCACGTTCCCGCCTGCCGGGTGGCCGTGACCTTCAGGCGATGGGCGGCCCACAGCCAGACGGGCACCGTGCCGTATGCCAGGCCCCACAGGGCGGCCAGCCACGGCTGTTCCGGCCCGCCTCCCGACAGCGAGAGGTCCAGCAGGACAAGGCCGGGGAAGGTGGGAAAGATCCACCAGAAAGGTCCCGTCAGCACGTTCACGTATTCCAATAGGGGCAGCTGTAGCAGGAACATGATGGGAATGGACGGGAACAGGAACTCGGAGATTCCGTGGTACCGGGTGGCCACGACGAAGGCAAACAGCAGTTGGGGCAGGGCCAGCAGCAGGACCGCAATCAGGAACCAGCCCCAGTGCACCGTTTCCCAGCCCAGCGCGAACAGGGTGATGACGATGCTGACGACGATCGCCTGCAGCATGAAGACAGTTGTCTTGGCGGCCAGCCAGAGGCTTGGCTGCAGGGGGGTTGTGATCAATCCGTCCAGAATTCGCTGGCCCTTCTCCAGATAGTAGCTGGCCGGCAGCAGGTAGAGGGCAAAGACACCGACTTCGACAAACAGCAGGGCGGCGGTGACAATCACCTTGGCGGCGGCCGGCACCAGCGAGAGGGCAATGGACCAGAAGACCAGCACGAAGACGGCGGCCATCCAGATGCCCTGGCGCGCATTGATCAGCAGTTCCCAGCGCAGGAGCGAAGCCAGCATCCTCACAACAGCTGCTCGCCCGTGGTCCGGATGAAGATGTCCTCGAGGGTGGCTTCCTGTGTGTGGATGGTCTCAATTTCCTCGGACCGCAGGAGTTCGGCAAACCGTTCGTTGCCGCCGATGCCGTCCAGGTCGAAGAGTTCCTGCCGCCGGCCCTCCCCGGTCCGGTATTCGACCTGCACCTGCTTGCGGCCGTGGGCCAGCCGCAGATTGCGCGGCGTGTCGATCAACGCCAGCCGTCCCTGCACCATGAAGGCCACGCGGTCGCAGAGCAGATCGGCGACATGCATGTCGTGGGTGGTCAGGAAGATTGTGCAGCCATCCGCGCGCAGGGTTTGCAGGTGGTCCGTGATGCGCCGAGCGTTGACCGGATCCAGGCCTGCCGTGGGTTCGTCCAGGAACACAAGCCGGGGCTCGTGCTGAAAGGCGCGCACAAAGCTGAGGCGTTGCATCATCCCCTTGGAGAACTGTCCGACCCGGGTGTCGGCGTCCGCCGTCAGGTCGACCACGGCCAGCAGGTCTTCCGAACGGGTCACGTCCTGTGGATACAGGTTGGCAAACAGCTTCAGGTTTTCGCGGGCGGTCAGCTGCAGGTAGTGGTTGGGCAGCTCGAAGGAAACTCCAACGTGGGCAAAATAGTCCTGTCCCCAATCGGTCAGGGAACGGTCCATGACGGTCACGGAACCTGACCAGTGCTGCAGGAGGCGGCAGAGGACGCGCTGGGTCGTGCTTTTGCCGGCACCGCTGGGTCCGAGAAAGCCAAAGATTTCCCCCTGCCCCACCTCGAAGGAGATGCCGTCCACGGCAGGGTTCCGGGTCCCGGGGTAGGTCAGGGACAGGTCGGACACCTGGATCATGGCATGCAAGCCTCAACTCGGGGCAGGTGGTGGGCGGGCTACCCTTGCCCGTTGCCCTGTTCGACGGCGCGGTGAACAGCTACGGTCACGACATTGCCTTGGCTGCGCTGGCCGTCCCTGAGGTGTGGTTTGGTCCCGTCTCATCCTTCCAAGGCCAGCTGTTGCTGTTGTCGCTGGATTTCCCGGGCCAGAACGAAAGCCAGGATGACGATGAACCCGATCAGAATCGCCAGGTCCAGGGCAACGTCCGCAAAATGGGCCGCATTCCGACTGATTTCCAACAGCGGATTCATGATGTAGTACGTCGGAAACACGCGACCGATCCACTGCGGAACCTGCGGGAAGATCTCAAGAATGCCCGGCGCGTACAGGACCAGTCCTAGGACCTTGATGATGCCCATGAAAGTCTCCATGTCCCGCGACAGGGAGCCCAGAATCACGCCCAGGATCGAGGACATGAGGCCACCCAGGGCGATCACCAGCAACAGCAAGCCCGGATTCCCGGCGAACGCGTTGTTCAGGGCCAGGATGATCAACGCCATCACGCCGCTCAGGATGAAACCCACGGCTGTTTTGGCGAGATACACGTCCAGCAGGGACGCAGGGGTCGTGGTGAGGGCCACCAGCGTGCCCTTCTGTTTTTCATCCACCAGGGACGACGAGGGAATGAAGAGCCCGCTCAGGACGATCGCCATAATCAGGAGCAAGGGCAGGAGGCGTTGCGACCAGGTGGCGGCGCTGGCCTCGCCCAGCTGGACAACTTCCACACTGACCGGCAGTTCATCGAAGACCAAGCCGGTTGCATCCACCATCACCCGGGCCAAAGCGGATTCGATGAGCGTGAGGCTGCGGGCTCCCGCTTCGCCCCACCGATAGGTGTTGAGCCTGGCGACTGCGTCGCCCGCCCGCAGCGCATCGGCGAAACCCGCCTCCAGACTCATGCCCACTTCCACACTGCCCCGGTCCACCGCGGCCTCCAAGGCCGCTTGGGAGGCATAGGTGCGGGTCTGGATGCTGGGGTGACTGGCCAAGGCCTGCACCAGGGTTTCGTTGCCGCCGGCGTCGAAGATTCCCAGACGAGGGGTCTGTGAGAACAGATCACCGAAGATGAGTGCCACCAGCAGGCTCAGAACCACGGGCGCCACGAGCACATAGATGCTCATGAAGCTGGTCAGCCCCAGCCGGATTTCCTTGCCCATCAGAATCCAGATGCGCTGCACGTCCATCAGATTCTCCTCCGCAACACGGCGCCGCCGATGACCAGGGCCGCGGGACCGGCGACCGCCAGCAGGAACAGATCGCGGGCCACATCCGCCCAACCCGCCTGGAAATTGAGCACGCGATGCAGGGCATCCGCGAAGTAATGGGAAGGTACCAGTTCCATCCAACCCGAAGCCAGGCCCGGCAACATGATGGAAAGCGCGGGAATTAGGAACAGGATCAACGTCAGGGTGCCCCAGGCCAGGACGGACGTGTTGTTCCGGGAAATGGCGGCAATGAAGAAGGCCATGCCGACGATCAGCAGGCTGCCCAGGAACAGAGTCGTCAACAACAGCAAGGGCGAAACGACGATCTTGCCGGTGACGAGGACCATGATCACCACTTGGCCCATGGCCAGAACCAGTCCCGTCACAATCTTGGCCGCCAGGAATGTGGGCAGTCTCAGGGGACCGGTGAGGAGCGCCCGCGCGGTGCCGGTCTCGATCTCCCGGACGATCAGCGTACCCAGGCCCAACACTTCCGTCATGACCATGGCGAGCAGGAGCAGGGGCAGGAAGCGATCCCGCACGGAGAGCGGCTGCCCCAACAGGTCATGTCCCAGGACAAACTCGGTTTCTTCGATGGGATCCAGTCTGGCCAGCAGGTCCGGGTTGACCGCGTTGGCTATGAACACCAGGAGTTCGTGGAACACCTGCTTGGCTTCGGCGGGAACGTCGGGCGCGTAGAAGGCCTGCAATGTGGTCGACTCACCCCGGGCGACCGCCTGCGCAGCGGCCGCGGGCACGGACATTCCGACGAAATAGTCGTCCGTGTCCTCCAACGCCGCCAGCATTTCGTCCTTGGAAGAAAAGAAGGTGAAGGCTTCATCCTCGGCCACGCGTTGGCGGAATTCCGAGGAGGCCGCGGGATCCTCCAGATGGATGGCCACGCCGACGGATTGCTCCGTCTGCTGGGGCAACAGGAAGTAGAGGACCAGGTAGAGGACCAGGGCCAGGCCTGTGACCGTGGCGAAGAACCGATTGCGGAAGAACAGCTTGACGTCCTTCGCCACCAGCGTGCCGATCATCCCTGCAGCCCCCGGCCCGTGATGTCGATGAAGATGTCCTCCAGCGTTGCCTCTTCGCTGTGCACGGTCAGGACATGCTCGTTCCGAAACAGGTCGTGCATCGCCTGGGCCGTGCCGGATTTGTCCAGAGCCACTTCCCTCAGCTCCGTCCGGCCGTTGGCGAGTCTGACTTCCACCTTGAGCGCCCGCATGCCAAACCGCTGCTTCAGGGCCGCAGGCGTGTCCAGGGCCACGATCCGGCCTTCATGGATGAAGGCCACCCGATCCGACAGCTTGTCCGCCTCCACCATGTCGTGGGTGGTCAGGAACACGGCGGTGCCCTCCCGGGTCGCCGTCTCGATCAAGGCATGAATGGTCTGCGTTGACACCGGGTCGAGCCCGTCCGTGGGTTCGTCCAGAAACAGCAGCCGGGGACGGCTGACCAGCGCGCGGGCCATCATGAGGCGTTGCTTCATGCCCTTGGAATAGTTGGCGACGTGCTCCTTCTCCCGTCCGCTCAGGCCGACCCTTTCCAGAAGCGCAATGGCATCGAAGTCGGCCACTTTATAGAGCCGCGCGAACAGATTGAGGTTTTCTACCGCGTTCAGCTGCTCGTACAGATTGGTGGATTCATAGGAGATGCCCATCTCCTGCTGTGCCTTCTTGCGCTCGGACACGATGTCCATGCCCAGCAGTTCGGCCGTGCCGGCCTGGGGCGTGAGCTGTCCCGTCAGCAGTCTCACCGTGGTCGACTTGCCCGCGCCGTTGGGTCCCAGGAAGCCGAACACCTCGCCTTCCACCACGTCGAAGGAAATACCGTCCACAGCCAGATTGTCGCCGTAGCTGTACCTCAAATCCTTCGCTGAGATAGCTGTATTCGCCATTCCTCACTCCTGGCGGCTGCTCGCGTTCCGCCTGCTTGCCTGGCCTAAGGTACCCCCGGCCCGCGACAACTGGCGCCGTTCAGGCTGCCCGGTCAACTCGGCAGGCTGAATCTAGCCCATTTGGGATCCAGGCCAAGTGGCCCTGTTTACCAATGGCTCGGTGTGGTGCGATTGCCCAGGGGACAGGTCGGGCAGTTCATTTTATTGGCCATGAGAAACAAGCCTCAGTTCTGCGGCAGACGGTTAAGAAGTTTCCACTGGCCATCGAATTGTTCAACGTCGACCGTCCACTGATCGGCTTGGATCGAACGCAGGCCGAAAAAGCCGCGCGCGTCCGTGCGGTAGACGGCCACGGTCACGACTGCGGCACTGTCATCGACGGCGGCATCAACTACCTTGAGTCCGAAAGTGCCGGGAGAATAATATCCAAACAGCATATCGCCGTCCTTTTCATTCAATTCCTCCCAGCGTTCCGGCGCAAACAGTTTTTCATACTGGTCCATTTCGCCCCGTTGCAGGGCGAGGTAGCCGTTGTAGACCACGGCCTCGGGACTGTTGTCCGTCCGGTACTGCGGCAACGTCTCAATGCCGGTCTGGTCGCGGTTGGTCACCACGGAAACCAGGGCGACCAGGAACAGGGTGCCGATCAGGACCAGCAGGCTGATGGTAAAACGGTCCAGCTGCCAGAAGCGGCCGGGGACGGTGGTGTCACTCATGGGATTCCTCCGGTGTTCCGTGCCCGGCGGCATCCAGTTCCACCCGTTGGCGGACCAGATTGTCCCGGCGGAGGGTCAATTCGTTGATTTCGCGATCCAGGGATGCCAGTTCCCTGTCCAGCCGCGTCCGGGCGCGGTCCCCGTTCGGTTCCGGTGCGGGCCAGTCCTCTTCCCGTCGGAGCAGCACCAGGTGCCAGATCAGCACGACCACGGCCACCGGGATGCCGGTCAGCCGCATTTCCCACTGGGTGTCCTCGCCGCCGGTCCAGAGCAGCAGAAGGGCGTAGAGGATAAGGCCGCCCTGCACCAGCAGGAACAGGACGCTGACCAGCGAAACCAGATAGAGGTAGATGCGCCGGGGAACGATGGCCAGAATGGATTGCGAATTCCCGCGGGCGTGTCGGCCGATGGTCTGCCGGACGGCGATCAGCAGGGGAATGGACGCCAGAGTCCAACTCCAATCCTCCACACTGCCGGGAAACCAGACAGGCAGCAGTCTGGTCTTCACGCCAAATACGATGTCGTCGAGGTCCGCAAGATCCGGGTCAAGTGGACCCTGCAGGAGGTCCCGAAGGATGAAGCTTGTGCCGGCGGACAGCACCGCCAACCCGACGGCGGCCAAGGCGTAGTCCCGGAAGCGGGGCAGGGCGATGGCCCACTCGGCAGCAGGCTGGCGATCCGGGGTGCGACGGCCGAGCCAGGCGTACAGTTGCCAGCAGGCCAGGCCGATCGGGAGTGTCACGGCCACCGTTTGCAGGACCTGAACCCGCCCCAGAACCCACGGCTGTACCAGCTGATCCGTGAAGAGAGGCTGCAACAGGGGCTGGAGGGCGAGGCCAAGCGCAACAAAAAGCAGGATTACCCCCGTGAACATGCCGGCTTGCAGGTAGCCGGTTCGGAACGCCGCGGCCAGAGTGGTCGCGCCGGCCTCCGGCCGGTTGGAACGCAGATGTTCCAACCGGGTCAGCACCAACAGGGCAGCCAGCACCACGGCGATATTGCCGGGCAGGATCCAAGTGGTGGGCTCGCCGCCCATCTGCACGGCGCGGCCCAGCAGTGCGGGCAGCAGCAACATGAAGGCCGCGTCGTGAAGGTAGCCGATGATCAGCAGAAGGCATGTCAGCGGCATCAGCAGTTGACAGCCCGCGGCGATGAATTGCACCAGGCGCGTCCGGTTGGCGTTTCGTTCGGAGATGCAGATGCCCGCGAACCGATCCACGCACAGGGCCGCGATCGCCAACGGCACCATTACCATCGGCAGGGAGATCAGTACTGTTCGGGCCGGTACGGCCTGGAGGCTCGGCAGCATCTGGAGCGGCACGGAAATGAAGTCCGCAAGGCCGGCTCCGAACCAGTAGCAACTGACCACCAGGCAAAGCCAAACAAACAGGTGCCGGAGGGAGCTCCGCGCCTCTGTCCGGTCTCCGCGCAGGTAGCCCTGAATCAAGGTCCAATGGACGGCGAAGAACAGCAGGGCCACCAGCAGAACGCTGCCGCGTTCGAGGATGTTGTCAACCGGCCAGGCAAGCGGACTGAGCCAGTCGTCACCGAGGCTGATCCAGAAGTTGGTCAGCTCCCGTGTCAGGGACCTCAGGTTGCCGTGGATTGCGACCAGGCCGACAAACGCGACGGTGTAGAGGTACAGACGTCGCACAACAACCAGGCGGGGTCGTTGTACCTCAGCGGAAACGGTCACTGGTCAAGCAGCCCGGGTTGAGACGGACAACCGCGTCCCGGCGCGTCTCAACCCTTTTGGTCAAGGGTCTCCATCTCGCGGGTGTCTTCCAGGTCGCCGCCCGGACCATAGGCCTGCCGCGGCTGCTGGTCGGCGGTGGGATGGGGTTCCCAGGGTACGGCCCTGGACTGCATGACATGCAGATCATCGAGTGTGGTGCTTTCGACCACCAGTTCCTCCCCGTGCACCAGGGCGGCGTCGGTGTCCGGATCGTCGGCCGCGTTCTTGGAGGCAGGCTTGGAATCCTTGGCAGCTTCCCTGTGGTTGGCCGGGGAGGGCGGCACCACCACAACGGGGTCGGCGTCCGCCTCTACCGGTTCGGCCACGGAGTCCACGATGGCGTCGCCGTCGGGATCCATCAGGATCTGCTCCGGCAGCAGGCGGGAACTGTCCCCTTCCGGCACCAGGGACCGGGAGTACAGGCTCCACACGCGGGAGAATTCCTGTCGGAAGGCGGGTTCGGAACTCTCCCAGATCAGCTGCAGGGCCTCATAGTCCAGTGTGCACACCACCATGCCCTGCCGCTGGGGATGGTCCGTTTGCACCAGAATGCCGTTGCCCTTGGGCGACAGCTCAATCGGAGCCAGCATCATGGAGTGCCCGCGGTAGGGCGCGTCCGCTTCGGGATCCGGGTCGAGCCGATCCGTGCCCACCAGGCAGCTGACCGCGCCGAACAACTGGTTTTCCATGCAGCGCATCAAGGTGGCGCGGTGCGCGCGGCCCCATTCCAGGTCGGTGCGGCAGGCCAGCTGGGACACCAGCACCGAGGCTCCGCGGGAGGCGAACAGGCGGCCCACCTCCGGTATCAGCGCGTCGTGACCCAGGGCCAGCCCGATGTTGCCAACACTGGTTTCAATGGGCTGCCAGCCAGTTCCGGGCCGGGCCAGTTTCCGTTCGTTGCGGTTGACGAGAACCTTCGCCTGGTAGCCGACCCGGGTGCCGTCGCGATCGTAGACGCAGGCGATATTGCGCATCCGTCCGTCCACCGGGTCCCACAGCCAGGCACTGGGTGCCACGAGGACCACTTCGTACTTCTTGGCCAGGCGTCCGAACGTGTTGTCGTAGTACTCCCAAATCTGCTTGCGGTGGGCCACGAGGGCCTTGAGCACGAGTGTCTGGGTCTGGCCGGCAGTCCATCCCGGGTTCAGCTTCGTGGCCGAACCCCGCAGCCGCGTGAGAATGCCGGCCTTGGGGTTCTGTCCCTCCCGGATGCGGGCCAGGGCCTCGCGGTGGCCGCGCTCCACGAAGGGCAGCCCGATCATGGCAGCACCCAGTTCGCTGCCCACCACCACGTCGCAGCGCCGCACGGATGCAACCTTAAGGTACCGCTCGAAGTCCGTGCGGAACTCCTTCTGCGTGAGCGGCATGTTCATCCCCTGCTGCAGGGATGCCACGGAGATCGTTTTCAATGTACGCCGCGTCGTCCGAATCTGACCCTCACGCGGATCGTATCACAGGGATTCGGGACGGATCCCGTTCGCTGCCATTGGGTTGATGCAGGCCGGCCGACGGCGGATTCGGCACCCGGATGGGAACGATGTGCAGGTTTGGGTCTTTTGTCCAGGATGGGACGGCTCTCCGCTGGGTTAAAATCCGCAGACACTCACAGTCAATCTCCTCCTTTGGAACCAGCCCCATGCAAACCAGCCTCATGACCTACAGTTTTCGTCGAACCTTCGAAGCCGGCGACATGGACATCTTCAGCTGCATCGAATTCTGCCGGGAGCACGGCATCGACTGCATCGAGCCGTGGAACCGGCATCTGACGGAAGCCGAAGCGGACCTCGGCTTTGCCGAAAAGGTTGGTCGGGCCGCCGCGGAAGCCGGTTTGGTCATGGGCTGCGTGGCCGTGGATGGCGGTCACATCTACGAAGACGATCCGGCGGATCGGGAACAGACCCGGGCCTGTGCCCTCCAGTGGATCGACATTGCCGCCGCGCTCGGCGCGCCCCAGGTCCGCATTGATGCGGGCGGCCCGGATGACATGCCGGACCATGCCTTTGCCGTGATTGTCGAGGGCTTCAACGATCTGATTGCCCGAGGCCGGGAGCGCAACATCGAGATCCTGACCGAGAACCACTGGGGTCCCACCAAGGACCCGGACAACACCATCAGGCTTCTGAAGGCCCTGCCCGAACTGGGTCTGCTGTTCGATTCCAACAACTGGATTCCGGAACGCCGCGAGGAGGCCTGGCGCAGCTGCGCCGGGCACGCCAAGGCGTTGCACATCAAGACCTTCAGCTTCGACGAAGCCGGCAACGACCCGTCGATGGACCTGGTTCTTTGTTTCAGCCTGCTCAAGGATGCGGGCTATGCCGGGGTGTGGGGCATCGAAAGCACGCCGGAGGACGGTGACGAGGCGGCCGGGGTCCTGGGCACGCTGGCACTGATCCGGCGCGAACTGGGTACGGGGGCCTGACGCAGTGCCATGGGCATGACCGGTCGCTGGGTTCTGGGTGGAAGCGGTGTCGCCACCGCGCTCCTTGGGCTTCTGCTCCTGGCACGCCCCGATTGGGGCGCCACCGTCTTCTACACGGTCCTGGGTGCCTATTTGGCATTGATGGGGGCGGCCAACCTTTGGGATGGTCTGCGCCGTCGCCGCCATCCGTCCCGCAACAGGCTGCTACTGGGTGGGGCGCTAAGTCTATTGGCCGGCATCGCAGCCATTGCCAATCCGATGATTGCACTGGCTGTCTTTCCCGGTGTCCTGCTCATCGTGGCCGGTGTGTTGGCCATCCTGTTCGGGGTCGTACAGGTGTCCCAATTCAGGGTCAGGGATTGGGAAGGCCAGGCACACACTCAGTGGGGCCGGGCCGCGGTGGGAGTCGCAGCCGTAGGGCTCGGGGTACTGGTGATTACCAATCCGGTGGAGAGCAGCCTGGTTGTGGTACGAGGGATCGGACTGGCACTGGTCGCGGTTGGGATACTGCTAATCATATTGTTTGCGTATCTGAATCGGGCTCGGACGGTTTAAGCTCGTCGGAAGCATGTCTGTCAGTTGATGCCGCGCCGGCTGACATCCTGGCGCTTGGACCGGAGCTTGTGTGCAGGGCACATGCCGAAGCAGGCCAGGAAGTAGGTGCACGACACCCAAATCGATTCCGGGGTGCAGTTGGAGACGCGATTTGAATGAGGACGATTGTGTTGGGTTTGATACTGTGCCAGTCGGCAACTGCGTCCGGACACATCGCCGCTGTTGTCTGAGCATCGCATGGCCCTGACCGAAGCCTGTGCCGCGATCACGGAATTGGTCACACGGTCCGCCGCGTCCGGCCAGGTACCCCTTGTAGTGGCCTTCGATGGCCGCAGCGGTGCCGGAAAGTCCACGCTGGCGTCCCGGGTAGCTGAGTCGGTGGGGGCGGCTGTCGTGCTACTCGACGACTTCTTTGCCGCGTCCATTCCCAATGCCGAATGGGATCGCATGCCCCCCGAGGAGCGCGGTGCCAGAGTCTTTGATTGGGCAAGAGTCCGTGCTCAGGCCGTTGGACCTCTGCGTGCCGGGAAGGCGGCATGTTGGCATCCATTCGACTTCGAAACCGGTCCCAGAGCCGATGGCACCTACGGGATGAAAGCCACAGCGGTTGAGGTTGAGCCAGCCTCCGTTATCATCATTGACGGTGCCTACTCCTCGGGGCCACAACTTGCCGATCTGGTCGATCTGACGGTTCTGGTCGAAACATCGGAGACGGAGCGATGGGCCCGACTCACCCGCCGGGAGGAGGCAGGGTTCCTCGCGCAGTGGCACGCACGCTGGACGGTTGCGGAAGACTTCTACTTTTCCAACGTGAGGCCCAGAAGCTCTTTTGACCTGATCGCGACTTCCTGAGGTTGGTGGATCAGAAAAAAGAGTCTGGGGAAACGGAATTCAGCCCCACCGCCTCGTGATGGCGCGTTGGTGCCGGATGGGCACAGATGGCGGTGGGCATGCAGTTGATTCTATTGTTTGTACTCCTGCATCGAAACCGAGTGGTTTGCCCCAATATCAATCAAAAATACAATTTCCCAAGTAAAGGGAAGTCCCAGCCTGACTCTTAATGGGCTGTACTTTGACTGGACCGCTTGGCCAGCGAACCCGGCAGTCCGGGTGAACAAGGTGGCCGCGACAGTTGATACTCCATCTATGCTTCGACTTGGCCATGCAGGGCTTGGACCGCCTTTGCCAAACGGAACATAGCCCGCGGGTGTCTTCAGGCAGGATCATCCAGCGTTTGCAGGAATTCACGCAAACGGGCCTCGTACTGTTGGGCATCCAGGTTCCATTGCCGTACATGCCCGGCCTGGTCCGAGCGTTCATATTGCACCAGATCGGGGCGTGCCGCCGCCAGGGCATCACTCGTGGTGACCGGCACGGTGGGATCGGGTACGCCATGAAACAGCAATATCGGAGTCTGCAGCATCTGGGCCCGGGAAAGATAGTTCAAACGCGACCAAGACAGGCCAAAACGCCAATGGGCCAATGTTTTAACACCCTTTCCCAGAAACGCAGGTATCCCCATTCTTTGGGCTGCCCGATCAAACACAGCCTCCAGGGACAGCATCGGGGAATTCAGGATTGCGCCCCGAACCTTGCCTGCCAGAGCCGATTCATACAGGAAATTGACAACGATGCCTCCCCCCATGCTGTATCCCACCAGCACGACATCCTCCGCGCCCTGTGCCAAGGCATATTGCACGGCCCCTTCCAGATCCTGCCATTCGGTCAAGCCATGCCACATGTATCCATCGTCGTTACGGGGAACACCTGCATCATTCCGATAGGAGATCGCGAGGGCAGGATATCCCAGCTCGTACCACAGCGGCAGAGTCCGCAATGACTCTTCCATCGTGCTGTTTTGCCCGTGTACGAAGATGATCCAGCGCGAGGCGGGGCCATCCACATACCAGGCGGGGAATTCCCCGCCTGCTGAGGTGTAGGTGCGATGCTCAAACGGGATGTTCCTTACGCTTTGGGGGTCGCCTGCAAAAGCGAAGCTGTCCATGCCAACGGCATCACCCACAGCCATCTGTCCCTGTTGCAGTCCCTGGAACTTGCGTACGACATAATCCGCGCCCTGTTCGACGATGGGACCCACTTGGGCATAGCCATGGGCGCTCTCCACCCCATACACACCCTCGTAACGCCAATAGGCCGGCACCTCGTTGGGAGCCAGGGCTTGTAGCCGGATCTGACTGTCATCCAGGGCCTGGACAATCAGGTTCATCTCATCCGGGCCATGATTGGGTACCAGGGCACTGTCCCGGGTGAGATCAGCCAAATACCAGCAGGCGCCACCGTACAGGCAGAGGGAAGCGAAGGATAGAACACCCGCAGCTAGGAGCCACGAGCGCCCACGATTGGGGATCATCTGCAGGCCATCTTCAGCACGACGGTCGGGTCCAACCTTGTCATTATCGTTGCTGGTGGTGCATTATCCTGCCTTGGTCCGCCTTCATGGCACTGCTGTCGTCCCGTTGCTGGCAAACCGCGTCCACCGTGAGGATAAGGGATTGGGACGGCCAGGCACACATCCAGTGGGGTCGGGCCAAGGTGCGAGGCGCTGCCGTCGGGCTCAGGGTGCTGGGTGATTGCTAATCCGGTGGAGAGCAGCCTGATCGTGGTACGCGGGATCGGACTGGCACTGATCGCGGTTGGGACGCTGCTCATTGTGTTGTTCGTGTACCTGCATCGAAATCGGGCGGTTTGACCCTGTCGGGTACCTGCCGCAAGCGTATGAGGTACCAGCGCCTGACCGCACACCTGGAATTGGCCCCGTCGACGGTCAAAGTGCAGCCCACGGGTTCAGTGTACCAATGAGGTGAAAGTATCCCCCGGTCGCACTGTGAACACTGGGGTGAACGACCAGTATGCCCCCTGCCGCGCGTATCGGATGCCTGTCTCGTCGATCACACCCCCTTTGGGATCCCTGACAGGGGGAGGCAAAGCCAATCCGAGGGTGAAAAACGGCTCAGGAAGCAGAAAAAGCATGACAGTGCCCTGAATCGACTGTAAACACGAAACCGGGAGCCGACCATGCTTCTTCCGTCCGGATTCCATTCGCACGGCGAAGCCATTGCCAAGCACCTGCGACCCAGCCAGGTCAAGGGCCTAGCCTTGTGGGTGGGCGGGACCATTCTGGCTCACAGCAACTGCCAGAACGCCGTCCTGGGCGTCAGCGAGGTCTACCGGGATCTGGCCATCCCCGTGGCCCCGCAGTACTGCGGGCGGCTGAGCCGGAGACGAAGCCTACGCGGAGCGGCGGCGCTGCGGTGTGCCCGAGGCAGCGACCTTCCGGACCAAGCCGCAGCTGGCCCTGGGGCCGGTCGACACGCGCCTCTGGCTGGAACAACCGTCGACCGTGGTGCCGCGCACCCGGCCGCGGGCCCGAGTATGCCGAATTCGCCATCCGGCGTGTGGTGGCCTGCCCGGCCCCGATGTTGGGTTCGTGCTGCGCCGCCGGGCCTGGGTGACTATGAGGTCTGCAGCTGGCAGAGCTGGCACCGCCACATGACCCTGTGCCTGCTCCTGCACTCTTGCCTGCTGCAGGGCCAGCTGGGGCTCAAAAAAACAGCCCCGCCGGACCCTGTACCAGATGGCCGAAGTCCTGGGGCACCTGCAGGCCTGCGCGGCCCGCCATGCCGCGCAGGCCGTTCCCCCGCTTGGTGTCGCCAAGTGGAACAGCTACCCTAATCTTTCGTTGCAGTGACAGTTGTGAAAAGTGGACCATGAAGATAGCTTGATCATTGCTTTGTCCAAAATCCACAACCTGTTGACATGAATCCAGTATCCGCGCTGCGTATGGTGACCAAAGTAGCAGCATCAGTGAAGCCATTGGCAATTATTGATTCAAAACCGCCATCAAAACCGGATAGGCGTTCCCAATAGCATCCTGCTGCATTGTCCTGCCGCGAACGATATGTGCCAGGATTGATGTCAATACCAACGCGATAATAGCCATCACCGAACTGGTCTGGATTTTCTGCGAATCTATCTGTCTCTAACACTTCTTGCCATGTCCCACAGCCAACAGATTCAAAACCTGTGTCAGTAGCTTTGATTGAAACCAAGGTTCGCACCTCACCAGTCCCATTGGCAATGATGTCGTCAAACTCCCCAGAAAATCCACGAAGACGAGCAAAATAACACAAAAGGGACGGCTCGGCATAATACACACCTGGATCGATGTCGATGTTTACTTGATGTATACCGTCGCCGAATGATTTGCGTACCACCACAGGTAGTGGAGTAGGAGTGGGGCCGGAAGAATCTTGTATCGTAGACGGAGGAGATTCACTTTGATCTGGCATCATTGTCGGTAATCCCGACAACAGGACAACTGACAATGCTCTTCGCAAAATCCAAGTACCGTCCGTCAACCGAAGCCACGTACCAGTTGAATTCATTCCATCAATCTCCACCAAGTCACCAACCGATTTGGTCCCTGCAACAGGAAACTCCGTGCCTGGTCCTGATCGAATCTGTGTAAGTAGTTTAACCGTTGCTTGAACTGTGTTCGGTTGTGCTGGAAGCATTGCATCAGTTGTCCCATCTATCCAATGCTGGTATTTGGGAGGAAGCGGCACTTCTACCTCAGCTACCTCCTGTGAGTCAACTATCGCTTCCCATTCAGCAAAAACAATTTCCATCCGCTTGCGGATGGAATCAATGTACTCCGATTGAGTTCCGGCATGTTGCGAGTCAATCCAACCTACCATGCCAGATGGCACTCTGACCTTTAGCCATAGTGTCATCCAACGTTTGTTTTGTGTCTGGACACACACCTTGCTTCCAGGTGCAAGATACCAACTTGTGGAAAATAGATTATCTTCCTTTTTAAGTACATTTTCTCCAGTTTCATGTGTAATATAAAGTGCATTCTGCGGAATACAGTCGTTGGCAATCGATGTCGATAGTGGAAACAGTGTCAAAATCAATATGGCGCCAACAATTCTCGCAGCGGTGTTCATGCCTTCCTCCACTGGGGTTATCGAAAAATCTCAGTGCCTTTGGATATTCTCGGCGAAGGCGTTGCAAAGCGTAGTTGCGCCAGTAAACGAGATCCATCAAACCTCGGCTATTCCTGGTGAACGGCCTCGTGCCAAGCTTGGCGGGCCAAGGCGATGCTGTAGGGCATGGCCGTCTCCGGTGGATCCGCACCTTCCATTTCAATGGAGACGTAACCTGAGAACCCGGCAGTGAGCAGGGCCCTGAACACCCGGGCGTAGTCCAGATCCAGGGAATACCAGGAGCCGCCACCGGGATAGGTCTTCATATGGGCCAGGTTGATATAGGGAGCCACCTTCGCCATGGCCGCGTACATGTCGTCCTCGAACAGGTAGTTGCCCATGTCCAGGATTCCGCCCAGCCAGGGGGAGTTGACGGTATCCAGAATGCGCAGCACCCCGTCGGCAAAGGTGGTCAGGCCCCAGTGGTTCTCCAGAAGCAGCATGACACCCTGCTCCGCGGCGCGCTCCAGGCATTGGCCAATGCAGTCGCACACCCATGCGAAGCCTTCGTCCTGTGTGTGGCCGGGCCAGGGTTCCATCCATCCGCGCGCCTTGATTAGGTCGTCAAACGAGCCTTCCTTGCGCCAGCCGCCCGAATTGACGCGGATGGAGGGAATACCCATCTCATGGGCCAGATCAATGCAGTGCAGCGTGTGTTCCACATGGCGTTGCCGTTCCTCCGGTTCAGCCCATACGAAGTCCTGGTGGATTGACAGGTTGTACAGCGACAGACCCAGTTCGAAGGCCCGCCGCTTGAGACGCTGCAGATAGTCCCGCTCCTCGCTCTCCAACTGGCGGTGGAGGATTTCCACGCCGGACAAGCCCAGTTCGTGGGCCGATTCGAGCACGGTTTCGATGGGTGTCTTGTCCGGTGTGAAATGCCAGTAGGAATAGGTGGAGGTTCCAAGTCGCAGATGCATGGCACGAGCTCGCATGTGGTGGCTGGATGGAGTTCAGGGAAGGCGCGTCCGGCGGTACGGCGCGGGATCAGCCGTGGTCGAGGGCAATGGGCTGGCCGGTTTGGGCGGATTCGTAGGCGGCCAGGGCCGCCCTCAGGGCCTGCAGGCCGTCGTGGCCGCTAATGGACGGTTCGCGCCCGGTGCGGATCATGTCTGCGAAGTCGTCGATGAGACCGTGATCCGGGCTGCGGCCCCAGGGAAGCCAATGCGAACGGCGCGGGGTTCCGGCGGTGACATCCAGATGGGGACGGAAGGCGTCCACGGACAAAATGCCCTCGGAACCGACCAGTTCGAGGATGACATTGCCCCAGCTGTGGTGGCCTTCCGGCCTCGACCAACTGGTGTCCAGCGTGCCGTAGATCCCGTTGGCCAGCCGGAAGCTGAGGAGGCCGGCATCGTCGATGTCAAGGTCCGGCCGAAAGAAGCTGTAGCCAACCTCGGCATAGACCTCGATCACCTCCGTGTTCCAGAACCAGCGCAGCAGATCGATTACATGCACGGTATGGTCGATTACGGCGCCACCGCCGGACTGCTCCCGGTCCACGAACCATCTGCCCGGGTTGAAGCCCTGGTTGGTGCAGGCGGCACTGTAGACCCGGCCCAGTCGGTTCGCATCCAGCATGCGCTTGGCTTCGGCCACGGCCGGTGCGAACCGGACCGGAAACGCGATCTGAAGCTTGGCACCGGCTGCTTGGCAAACGTCGATCATGGCTTGGCCGTCCGCTGCCGAGGTGGCGATCGGCTTTTCGCATAGGATGTGCGGGGTGTGCGAGGCGGCTGCTTCCACGTGCTCCCGGTGGCGAGCATTGGCCGAGCAGACAATGACTCCGTCCAGGTCCCGGTCGAGGAGGTCCTGCAACGAGGCGCAGGCCTGTGTGCCCAAGCGTTGGGCGGTTGCTTCCCGGAGTTCCTTGTCGTCGTCCCAGATGCCGACCAGCTCGATGTCCGGAACCTCGGCCAGGCAGGCCAGGTAGGACATCGCATGCAGGTGGTCGAGGCTGCACAGGCCAATGCGAATGGCCATGGTCAATCCCTGAAGTCGGCAATCGCGACCGGCTGGCCGGTGCGGATGGAGTGGAGAGCGGCCTGCGAAACCTTGACGGCCATCAGGGCATCGTGCGGCGTTACTCGCAACTCACGGCCCGTGTCCAAGCAATCCAGGAAATGGGCCAGTTCAGCGAAGTAGGGGTGGTCTGCTTCCTGTAGTGCGTTCTGAGCCATGGGCATGTCGTCCGCCCGCGTGCGCCAGGACAACGAGGCGGGATCCCGTGAATCCCAGGCTACGAGGCCCTGATCGCCCGCGATTTCCAGGTGGGTGCGTGTGCGGCCGGGCGTGTGTGCCCAGCTGGCCTCGATATGGCCGATGGCACCGGACTCGAACCGCAGGACCAGGAGGGCATGGTCGTACTGCGGCACGCCGGCTTCCAGGAGGCCCCGGGCGAACACCCGTTCCACTTCGCCCATGCACCAGCGGTGGAAGTCGATGTCGTGGATGCCCACGTCCATGATGACTCCACCGCTTTGTTCGAAATCCGCATAGCGCCGGGCCGCAGCCCCGCCGCCCATGCGGGGAAATCCTCCTGCCCGCACCGTGCGGATCATTCCCGGTTTGCCGATGGTGCCCGCCTGTACGGTCCTCCGGGCGGCTTCGAACTCGGGGAAGAACCGAACCACGTGGGCCACAAACAGCGGTACCTGCCGTTCTGTACAGACAGCCAGGATCTCCTCGCACTGGGCCACGGTCCGGGCCAGCGGCTTTTCGCACACAATGGCCTTGCCGGCGTGTGCGGCTGCCAGGACCGGTTCCGGGTGGGCCGTGACGTTGGTGCAGACATCCACAATGTCGGACGCGGCCAGCAGATCCTCCAGGGAATCGAAGGCCCGGCCGCCCCAGCGTTCCGCCGCCGCCACGGCGGCTTCCGGCACAACATCGTGCCACCCCGCCAGTTCCACCGGCAGCCGCGCCCACGCGCCCGCATGGATACGGGAGATGCTGCCGGCGCCGACGATGCCTACTCTGTGCATGGGGGTGCGCCTGATGGGCTTTGCAGGTTCGATGTCAGGACGGAGCGGCCGGCCGGGGCCGCCCCGAGGAGTCGGGGGCGAATGGACGGCTGGTTGGGTATCGCGGAAGATTCCGGCCTGAGGGGGGCGCGGGTCAGCCCTTGAGACCCGTCATGGCCACGCCTTCGATGAAGTTGCGCTGCATCATCAGGAAGACGATCAGCACCGGCAGGAACATGACCGCGGCGCCGGCCATTTGCAGGTGGGTCTGGGAGATGTACTGCTCGGTGAAGCGGGACATCGCGATGGGGAGTGTCCACTTCTGCTTGCTGTTGATGATGATCAGCGGCCACAGGAAGTCGTCCCAGGCGGCCAGGAAGGTGAAGATCGTGAGTGCGGCAATGGCCGGCTTGCTGAGGGGCAGCATGATGCGCGCGTAGATATAGGGCTCGGACGCGCCGTCGATGCGCCCGGCCTCCAGCAGGGACTTGGGCACACTCAGCATGAACTGGCGCATGAGAAAGATCCCGAACGGGGTCACGATGGCCGGCACGATCATGCCCCAGTAGGTGTTCACCAATCCCAGCTTGGCCATCATGATGAACAGAGGGATCATGATCACTTGGAACGGGATCATGAGGGTGGACAGAATCACGATGAAGATGACGGTGCGGCCCGGGAACTCGTAACGTGCGAAGGCAAACCCGGCCATCGTGCTGGTCAGCAATTGGCAGGTAGTGATAGTGAGGGCCACAAAGGCGCTGTTCAAGGAGAAGCGCCAGAAACCAATGTCGAACCAAACCTCACTGAAATTGCCGACGGTGTACTTGGCCGGTGCGAACCAGACCGGCGGGATCTTGATGACCTCGGACAGAGGCATCAGGGACGCGGACAGCATCCAGACCAGGGGCAGCAGCATCCAGACTCCGCCGATTAACAGCACGAGCAGGCCGATACCCTTGCCGAGCCAGTGCATACGGGAGCCGGTTGCTGTGGATTGCGTGGCGGCCGTGGCGGTCATGGATGGCCTAGCCGTACTCGAACTCGCGCTGCGTGACCCGTAGTTGAACCAGCGTGATGACCAGGATCAGGGCGAACAGGACGAAGGCCAGGGCGGCACCGAAGCCCAAGTCGTTGTAGCGGAAGGCCGTGGCGTAGATGTGGTAGACCATGACCCGGGTCGAGTCGATGGGCCCGCCGGCTTCGCCCTGCCGGGTGGTCATGATGACGGCCGGCGTGAACACCTGCAGGGAACCGATGACACCCGTCACGGTGATGAAGACAATGGTCGGGTTCAGCAGGGGGAAGGTAATGTTCTGGAAACGGGCCCAGCGGCTGGCGCCGTCGATTTGGGCGGCCTCGTAGAACTCGCGGGGAATGCCCTGCAGGCCGGCCAGGAAGATCACCATGCTGAACCCTAGCCCTTTCCAGATGGCCACGAGCATAATTGCGGCCAGGGCCCATTTCGGCGAAGCGAGCCATTTGGGGCCGTTTATGCCGAAAAAGCCCAGGACATTGTTGACCAACCCGTAGTGGGGTTCGAACATCCAGATCCAGACGAAGGAGACCGCCACCCACGACGTGATGACCGGTATGAAATAGACCGTGCGCAGGGCTGTGCGCATAGGGAGCCGGTCCTGGTTCATGATCAGCGCCAGAACCAGTGCCAGGCTCATGCCGACCGGCACAACCCCTACGGTGTAGGCCAGTGTGTTGCGCAGGCTCTTGCGGGTCAGGGTGTCCTCAATGGCTTCCGCGTAGTTGGCCAGGCCAATCCACGGGAAGTCGCGCGGGATAAGACTCCAGTCGTGCAGGCTGATCCACAACGCAAACAGGATGGGAAACACAACCAGCACCAGTAGAAAGAAGAACGCCGGGCCCAGAAACGTGTAGGCCCAGAGGTATTCCCGCAGTTGCAGGCGCGAGACCGTCCTCTTCATCGCAGGTCTAGGGTGAGGCTCGAAAAAACGCGGCCGCCGCGACAGCCTGGTACGGCACCGGGACGGAAAGGCCCGCCCCAGTGCCGACCGTTATGTCCGTCAGCCAACCGTGTTGTCGGCGATAACGTCGTTCAGATTGGCCACCATGGTGTTGAAGGATGTGGCCGGATCCTCGCCGCCGATCACGACGCGGTCGCGGCCGTCGCCCAGTTCCTTGACCCATTCGGCCCAGCCGACCCATTCCCAAGGTGTGGCCCACTCCAGTGAGTCGAGGCAGACCTCGGCGTTGGCATCGGGCCGGAACCTGGGATCCGCACCCAGACCCTGGAAGCTGGGCAGGTCACCCGCCACATCGTTCCAGACAACCTGGGCATCGCGGTTGGTGCAGTAGTGCACCCAGTTCCATCCCATCTCCGAGTCGGGCACCCATTTGCCGACGACCCACATCCAGTGCGAGCCGGCAGTGTAGAGGTCCTGCCCAGCCGACCGGGTCGGGAAGGGCACGATGGAATAGGCCAAGTCCGGCGCTTGCGACAACAGGGAGCCGCGCGTTACCGGATGGCCGATCTGCATGGCCGCCCGTCCCAGTGCGAACCGGTTCTGGCCGTCGAGGAAGGAATTGTCGTCCGAGGAGCCGGACATGTCGCAGAACCACGTGAAGGTTTCCAGAATCTCCGGATAGTCGGGCCAAACCAGCTGGTTGGTGGACTCGTCCACCCAGGCCTGCCCGTCCCGTTCCCGTTGCAGGAACTGCTGGTACAGGATGGTCTGGAAGGCGCTGTAGTAGCCCGTGTGGATGCCAATCCGGTCATCGTCTCCACCCTCGAGCCGGGTGAACAAGGCGGCCTGGTCGTACATGTCGGCCAAGTCGGCATACGGTGCCTTGGGATCGAGTCCCGCCTCTTCGTAGATGGCGTCGTTGCGGTACATGACCAGGGTTTGCACGTCCAAGGGCAAGCCGTAGTACTCGCCGCCCTGATGACCGCGCTGCACTGTCCAAGGCAGGTAGCTCTCCTCAATCTCGCCCGCGGTGATCACCGAATCCGAAACTGGAAGTAGGTTGTCGCCGGCGACGTACTGCTCAATCAGTCCCATCGGGATCTGGAAAATGTCCGGAGCGGACCCTTCCCCGCCGGCGATGCCGGCAGCCAGCTTGCCCCAGTATTCCGCCCAGGGAATGGACTGGAAGTCGATCGTGACATCGGGGTTGGCTTCCTCAAACTGGGACTTGAACTCCTCCACCGCCGCGGCGCGGCCGGCGGAATGGTGCTGCCAGTGGCTCAGGGTGACTCCTTCCGCCATCATCGCGCCTTCGCCGCCGGTTTCCGGCAAGGCGCAGGCTGCCAGGACCGCGGCGGCGCTCAACGTGCCCGAAAGCGCCAGGAAACGGCGTCGGCTTGGCATGTGTCCGTTCATTTCACAAACTCCTTGGAAAGGATTAAGACCGTAAGGGGCTGGAGACCGCACCGGAGGGTGGCCAGCCGAGCGGTTTCAGGTTTGATTGGCAGTGCGCACCGGGCGGGCAGCGACGGCCCAGGGGTAGTCCGGGTCGTCATGATGCAGCGAGCGGTAGGTGGGGATCCAGACCCAGCGGTCCGCGCCGGACGCGTTCTCGTGGCTGGCGTGGAGGGTCAGATCGTGGAAGAAGATGGCACCGCCCACGGGCAGGGGCGCGGTCACGGCCTCCGCCTCCAGCGTGTCCTGGTCGCCCAGCCGGTGGCCGAACCCTTGGCCGTCGTCCACGTCTGCGTGCTCAACTTCGGTCCGGTGGGAACCGGGCACCAGCTTCAGGCAGCCGTTGGCGACCGTGGCCTCGTCCAGCGCGACCCAGAGCGAGATCTTGTGGCTGCCGACCCAGTAGGGGTGGTCCTGGTGCCACGGACTGCCGAAGTCCGTGTCGTGGTCCTTGAAGACGGCCTTGTCGCTGAGGAACTCGATGTCCGGACCCATGATTGGCTCCAGCAGATCGAGGATGCGGCTGTCGCCCGCGAAGGTGCGGAAGAGTTCACTGCGGTAGGCGAGGCCCACATAGACGCCGACCGACAGAACCGGTTCGGGACCGTCCGGATCCTCCGCCCGCCGCTCGCGGACGACATCGTCCACCACGGCCTGCATTTCCGCCTTGAGGCGGGCCGCCTCATCCGCGGTGAAGAGGTCGGGGACGATCAGGTAGCCGTCCCGTTCAAAGGCCGCCGCGATGGTCTCGGTGGCTGTGGTCATGTGCTGTTATCCGGCCCGGAGAGGCCGCTCAACATTGTGCTTGGGCTGGAAGCCCGATCATACCATTGACGGGGAAGAGGCGCGGACGGTGGGAACACGCCGCCGCAATGTGCATATATATACTGCTATTGGGTTCATGTTGAGCTTTCTTGGCCCCTCTCCGTGGGCGGTCACGATGGTGCTTGCGGTGTGCTTCTGGTTCTTGGTGGCCTGTGTGGGCGGGGCGATTCCCGAAGTGGACGGCCCTCGGCCCCGCTTGGATCCCGCGCCCGCGGGGCCGGCGACCGGCACGGTCGCACGCCTGCCGAAGGAATGGACCTTTTACAGCCAGCCCCCGGAGAAGTTCGGTATGCCGGTGCTTCGTCCGTCCGGTGGCACGGAATGGGAGGTGACCGGCCGCTGGACCGCCGCGGCGGCCGACCTGTCCGGCCACCAAGGGTGGCTCCTGAAGCGAGACTGGTACCGCTTGACAGGCGATGTGGCGCCGTGGGGCCACGTTGTTCTCTGGGGACAGTTGCCCGACGACTGGATCGTGGGTGACCGCATGGCCATCCCGACCGTGACCCCTCCTTGGGGGAGACCGTGGCACACCGTGCCCTACTCTGTGGGCCATGTGCTCACCGTGCCGGCCGATGGGACCATCACATTGCACGCCTGTCCCGATCGGGCCTGTCCCGTGTTGGAACGGCCGGTGCGGGATCAGGCAGTGCCCGTGACCGGCCAGTTCACGGACGGTGATGGACGATTGTGGTACCGCGTGGAGTTCCGGCAGAAGATCTTGTGGGCGGAATCCGGCTCGGGCCGTCTTACCGTGTCGTGGGCAGGCCGATTGCGGCGCGGGAGCGCGGAGGCCGCCGGATATCGTTCCTGCGAACCGGTTGTCATGTTTCCGCCACCGCCCCACACCTTGTGTCCCGTCAACAAGGCGGGCCGCTTTCTGGATCTTTTCGAGCGGGAGTACGACCGGCTGGATCCGGTCTTCGGACGGCTGGTCCGTTTGGAAGACGACTGACTGGACTTTGTGCAACTTGGCGTTGGCGGACCCTTCCGGACAATTGGGGTTTGTCTGGTTCAGTATCCTTACACTCGGAACCAAGGCCGCTTAGTCAACAGCCTGATGTATCAGAACACCGTCCCTCAATCTGCGGCTTCCCCTGAGCCCGATGAGAATCCAGCTTCCCGAGAAGACCCCGGTCTTGGGCTTCATCGGACTGGTATGGCCCACGCGCCACAGCTCGATCGATACGGCGGATTCCTCGACGTCAAGGGCCAACAAACGGGTTTCTTCCACACCGAGCGCATCAACGACCGCTGGTGGCTGGTCACGCCCGACGGGCACGGCTTTTTCGGCATTGGCATCAGTCATCCGATCACAAGCATGGCGGAGGCCGCCATCACATTCGCCTACGGCGGCAGTCAGGAGGAGTGGATGCGCGACGGCATCCGCAAGATGCGCGCCCTGGGTTTCAACTGCGTCTGGTCCGGCCCCTACAGCCTGGAGCGCATTCCTGCCGGCAACATTGACACCGACCTGGCGGACGGGATCTACCGCAACGCCGGGATGCCCTACGCGCTCCATGTTCCGTTGATCAAGCATCAGGTTGAGCTGAAGCCCGGCGAAAAGCGTCCCGATGTCTTCAGCGCACGGTATCGGCGGTTTGTCGGCGAGGAGGTTGCCCAACGTGTTGCACTCCATCGGGACAATCCGTGGATCCTCGGCTACTACTACGGCTACGGGTCGTTCATGCGCGAGGACCTTTGGATTAACCAGACCCTCTCCTACGAGCCTGGCAGCCCCGGCCGCGAGCGGCTGTTCGATGTTCTCGAACAGCGCCATCGCGGTGACATCGCGCAGCTGAACACCGTCTACGGAACGGATTTCGCCTCGTTCCAGAATCTGCGCCGGAACGGCTCCCTGACCTATCCCCATTGGCTTTCGGCCGTCAAAGCCGGAGAACCGCTGCCTGAGCAGGCCGGTGCACACGAGATCCTTGCCGATGCGGAGGCCCTGCTGGGCGAAATTGTCGAACGAGTCCACAAAGTCGCCTACGCCGAAATTCGCAAGCACGACTCGCAGCACATGGTGCTGGGGGCCTACGTCAAGCACACGACCTTTACACAGGGGATCTGGAAGCGAATCGCGCCCTACATCGATGTCCTCGGCCCACAGGATGTCAGTGACGTAAACCCCATCAAGCCCAGTGTCGAAGTGCTGGGCGTGCCGGCCCTGCTGAGCGATCAGGAATTCGGAAACGTGTATCCCCTCGCGCTCCAGGGCAGGATGGGCACGCCCGGTGCCGTGCCGGATCACGTGGATCGCCGGGTCCTGTACGACCTGCTGGCCGGCCGTATCGCGCGCGACCCGGATTTCATCGGCGTGTCGTTCTGTGCCGTGCTCCACGATCAGTCCCATTGGCAACGGGCCTACGACCGTGGTCAGCCGGGCTTTTTCAACATCGACGGCGAGCCGAACCGGAGGCTTGTCGCAACGGTGTGCAGCGCGAACCAACGGATCCTTGATGCGGTGCGCAAACCCTTGGATGCGACGTCGCTGGCCGAGATTCACGATGCCTACAATGAGACCAAGGCCGCCTACCGCCGGGTCATGGAACAGCGATTTGCCTTTCTGAAGAAGGATGCGGACACATAGCCATGGAAGCCACTCGACGCCAGGTTCCCGGCGATGCCGCCGTTGCCGGGATGGCCAAGGCCAAGACCACCCAAGCCCAACCCGACGGCTTCTTCACCCTGGGGCGGCGCGATAACCACTGGTGGTTCGTCACACCCGATGGGGAGGCCTTCTTTTCGCTCGGCCTCAACCATATCGACCCGGCCAGCCTGCGTTATCCCGAGAACATCCACATCTGGCGCGACAAGTACGGGGGCAGCACCGAGCGCTGGATCCGGGAGTCCGTGGCGCCCAACCTCAGGCAGTGGGCCTTCAACACCGTTGGTTGGGTGCAGGAAGTGACCGTGCTCCGGTGGAGGCACTCCCGTTCCTTCACGAACGACGAGTACCGGGCTTTGGACATGCCCTTTTGCCATTTGCTGCCGTTCACCGAATCGCACCAGTGGGAGCAGCACACCCGCCACTTCGACTTTCAAGGGTCGCAGTGGCAGGAATGGGTCGACTACGTGGCACGCTCGCACTGCGCCGAACTCAGCGAAGACCCCAATCTCATCGGATATTTCTACAGCGATTGCCCGACGTGGGTCCACACGCGCGCCGACAATGCCTGGCGCGGACCAATCTTCGATCCCGAACGCCTGAAGTCCGAAGCGGGCCGCCAGGAACTCACCCGGCTGGCCCGCGCCTACTACCGGACCACCCACGACGCCATCAGGCGCTACGACCCCCATCACTTGATTCTGGGGGACCGTTACGAAGCCAACGAAGCCATTGCGATGGAGGTCGTTGAAGCCGCGTTGCCGTACGTCGATGTGCTGTCGTTCCAGGACTTCCGCGATCCGGTGGCCCATCTCGACGCATGGCACAGGCAGACCGGCAAACCCGTGCTGCTGGCCGACGCGGCGGGGCTGAGGAATCCCGCGCCCCCCGGGGGCTTCGTCCCCAACGACGGTGAATGGTACGCGGATGTACTGGCGGCACTGTTCGACAACCCCGGCTGCATTGGTTTTCACCTGTGCGGTGCCTACCAGCGCAACAAGGCGCGACGGCGCGGTCTGCTCGACGAATTGGAAAGGCCTGATCAGGAGCACGTCGAGTTAATTCGCGGCGCGAATATGCAGGTCAGGCACCGGATGGGCGAAGGGTACTGAGCCTCTGAATGGCCTTTGACAGCATTTTTCCTTCCTCTATACTGGGCCTGCAAACTTGAAACAGTTCGCGCCATGGGGGCGGACTCGGAGGAAACAATCATGTTCAGAACCGGTGTCTCTCGACGAAAGTTCCTGCAATGGAGCAGTGCCGGTCTCGGTGCAGCTGCGTTGGCTGCTTGTGTTCCCGCCCCTGGTGCACCAGCGGCTGGCACCGGTGCCGACGCGGAACCCGTAGTCATTCGATTCCATGGTCGTACCGGGGTCCAGGGCGATCACTTTATTGAACGCGCGCGGGCCTTCGAGGAGGAAAATCCAGGCATAACGATCAAGGAGGAACTGTTCCCCCATGCGGAGTACCACCAGAAGATGGAGGTGCTGCTGGCGGGGCAGACCATCGGCGATACATTCTGGACCGTCCTGCTGTCCGGTCTCTATCATCGCTATGCCAATCAGGGTGTGTTGCTGGCCTTGGATGATCTGATTGCCGCGGACGAATACGATCTGGGAGTCTTCTTCCCCGAATCCCTTGACGCAGCCAGCCATGCCGGTTCCATGTACAGCTTGCCTTGGATCTGCCATCCTGGCCGGGTGGGCTGCTACTACAACAAACAGCTGCTTGCCGACAATGGCTTGGACGAGCCGCCCGCGGACGGGGATTGGACCTTCGAGGATCTGCTGGAATACGCCACCGTTCTGACGCAGGACACCAATGGTGACGGGGACATCGACCAGTTCGGCATGCAGCCGGGCCGGGATCCCTGGAGCCTCTTGGTTTGGGCGCGCGGATCGGGTGGCGAGATCTTTGACGAGGAAGGCAAGACTTCCCTCTTGGACTCGGAGGAAACGCTCTCTGCCGTTCGCTTTGTCTACGACTTGATGCACACTCACAATGTGGCTCCCTCGCCTGATCAACAGACATCCGACATGTTTGTCTCGGGCCGCATCGGCATGGCCCAGAGCGGGTACTGGGCGCAGAGCTGGGTGAATCGCATCGGCGACCGGTTTGAGTTGGGCGCGGTGCCCATGCCCAAGGGTCCGGCCGGCATCAATGGTTCGATGTACGAATTCGATCCCGCCTGCATCTCTGCGGGCACGGAGCACCCGGACGAAGCCTTCGAATGGGTCAAATGGCTCGCCAACCAGGAAACCGGTATCCGCATCGCGGAAGCGGGATCCGTACCCGGCTCGCGTCCGGATGTCTGGGAGAACGAACGGTTGACCAAGTCCCCGATTCACAACGTATTCACCAATATCATGTACAACGTGCTGCCGTTCCGCGGACCGGGCAATTTCCGAGGTCTGGAAATGCGGGATGCCTTCAGCAACGGGATGGACCCGATTTGGCTGGGCAACGAAACACCGGAAAACCAGGTACCGCTGGTATCCGCCAAAATCCAAGAGGTGTTGGACAAACCGGCTTCCTAAGTTCCTTTGGTTGCAGCGGGGCCTGGCTCGAATGCAGGTCCCGCTGCCGTGTCCTGCCGCCCCGGACGATGCCGGGCCCCGGACATAACGTGTATTGAGAGTCGTCAAGGGTCTGGCTGAACCGAAGTCCACATGCAAAGCGAGAGCGCCCCTGATCTTCAGGAACGTCCACGGCTCCGCAGACCCACCTCGCTCAAGCGCCAGGAGGCGATAGCGGGTTTCGTCTACATCTCGCCCTGGCTGCTGGGTTTCATGGCCTTCACGGCCTTCCCGTTTCTCGCGTCCTTTTATCTCAGCTTCACCGACTACACGGTCATCTCCGAACCGCGTTTCGCGGGATTTGCCAATTATGTGGAGGCCTTGTCGGGCGATGACCTCTTTTGGGGCTCCTTGCGCCGCACCTTTACCTACGCTGTCGTTGGTGTTCCCCTGGGGATTTTGGGTTCCTTGGCCTGTGCCCTGCTCCTGAACCAGGGGTTGAAGGCGAACACGCTGTTTCGGGTCCTGTTCTTCCTGCCGTCGCTGACCCCCTTGGTGGCGTTGGCCCTGCTCTGGAGTTGGATTTTCCAACCCGATTTCGGAGTGCTGAACTTCCTGCTGGCCAAGGTGGGCATCGATGGCCCGGGATGGTTGAGCAGCATTGAATGGGCCCTGCCGTCCCTGATCATCATGGCCCTATGGGGCACGGTGGGAGGGGGGCAGATGGTGATCTTTCTGGCCGGCCTGCAGGGTGTTCCACAGGAACTGTACGAGGCCGTGGAAATCGATGGCGGCGGTCCCTGGTTCAAGTTTCGGCACGTCACGCTGCCAATGATTTCCCCCACCATGTTCTTCAACCTCATCCTGGGGATCATTGGTGCCCTGCGAGTCTTCACCGTGGCCTATGTTTCCACGGAAGGAGGGCCAGCCTACGCCACGTGGTTCTACATCCTCCACCTGTACACCCAGGCCTTCAAGTACTTCAACATGGGTTACGCCTCCGCCCTGGCCTGGATCTTCTTCATCATCCTCATCGCCTTCACCTACCTGCAAGTACGCGCCTCGCGTCATTGGGTCTTCTATGCCGGTGAACAAAGCTGAATTGGTGTTGTTTCCAACCACCGACTAATGTCCGCCCGTCGACATCCATACCTGCTTTACGTGCCGGTCCTCCTGCTGGGGGCCTTGTTCATGGGGCCTTTTCTGTGGACTGTGGGCAGTTCCTTCAAGCATCCCTCCGAAATCTACGTATTCCCGCCGCAGTTGTGGCCCGACGAAATGCAGTGGGGCAACTGGAGGGAAGTCTGGATCCAGGTGCCGTTTGCCCAGTTCGTCAGAAACAGCGTCGTCGTCACCGGAGCCGCGGTCACCGGCCAGATCCTATCCACGACCTTGGTGGCCTATGGTTTCGCGCGATTTCGCTTCCCAACGCGCGACTTTCTGTTCATGGTGGTGTTGAGCACCATGATCCTGCCCTTTGAAGTCCTGCTGATTCCCCAGTTCCTGATCTTCCGAGAACTGGGCTGGCTGGATTCCTACAAGCCCTTGATCGTGCCCTTCTACTTCGGTGCGGGACCGTTCTTTATCTTCCTGATGCGGCAGTTCTTTTTGACCATCCCCTTGGATCTGGACCAGTCCGCGCGTTTGGACGGAGCCCACTCCCTGCGCATTCTCTGGAGCATCATTCTGCCCCTGTCCCGACCCGCCCTCGCCACGGTTGCCATCTTCTCGTTCCTGGCGAACTGGGATTCCTTTCTGGGGCCCCTGATCTATCTCAACACCATGGAGAAATACACGCTGCCACTCGGCCTGCGTTTCTTCCAACTGGTGGCGGATGCCGGCGGCGCGCCCCGGGAGCACCTCCTGATGGCCGCATCGCTCACGGTTTCCATTCCGGGCATCACACTGTTCGTGGTGGCGCAGAAGTACTTCGTGCGCGGCATTGTTCTCAGCGGCATCAAGGGTTGATCGGTATGACCACCACCCCAGCGGTATTCTTCGACGGTCCCCGGCAGTGTTCCGTGCGGGAGCAGGAACTCGACTGGCCGTTGCCCGGCCATGTGCTGGTCCGCAGCCAGCTGACACTGATCAGCACGGGCACCGAACTGACCCTGTACAGTGGGGAATTCCCTGAGCATTCCAAGTGGGCAGGCATGGCGCGGTATCCCTTTACGCCGGGCTACGCCAATATCGGGGTGGTGGAGGACATCGGTGATGGCGTGGATCCCGACTGGATGGGAGCCCGCGTCGCCACCCGCGGACGGCACCAGAGACTGAATGTCCTGGACACGGATGCCTTGGCGCGGGTACCGGACTCGATCGCCGCGGAAGAAGCTGCCTTCTTCACGCTGGCCCAGACCGTGATGAACGGGGTGCGCCGGTCTCGGGTTGGATGGGGCGAGGCCGTGGCGGTGTTCGGACTCGGCATTCTGGGTCAGTTGGCCGTGCGTTTCTGTCGGCTGTGCGGTGCCCGGCCGGTCTTTGGCGTGGATCCGGCTGCCAAACGCCGGGCCTTGCTGCCGGAGGAGGCCGGCATCCACCCCGTGGATGCGTCCCAGGGGGCGGACGCCGTTCGGCAGGTCATTGCGGCGGCGACACGCGACCGGCTGGTGGACTGCGCCTTCGAGGTAACGGGCCTGCCGCGGACCATACCTGACTCGATGAGCACCATACGCCGACAGGGCCGCTTCATTCTGCTGAGCAGTCCCCGCGGGATGACCGAGTTCGACTTCCACGATCTCTGCAATTCCCCCAGCTATACGATTATCGGAACCCATGGCGGCTCGCATCCGCCCGTTGCAACTCCCGACAATCCCTGGACCCGGGAGCGGCACACCGAGTTCTTTTTTGATCTGCTCTTGGACGGCGAACTGGATCTCTCCCGCCTCATGACGCGCAAGGCCCACTTCAGCGACGCGCCGACCATTTATGAATCCCTTTGGGAGGCACGGACGGAAGAACTGGGCGTGGGGTTTACTTGGGATTGACCAGACCGGCTGTCCCTGACACGGATTCTCCAAAACCAAGGCCAGTCAATTCCGAGACCGAATTCTTCATGCGCGAATGGAGGACACGGAACACGCCGCCTCCATCCTGCCCGCGGCGGTTTCGTCCAACGCCCGGTACGCAGTCGGTCCATCGCTACCGGATTTGGTGATGCATGGCCTCCCGGTGGCCCGCCGCGGGTTCGGCGCAGTTGGAGCAGCCCCAATGACAATCCGCAACAAACCTTCCCGTCACATCGTGGTCGTGGGAGCCGGCATTCTCGGCGCGTGCATCGCCTGGCGCATCAGTGAAAGGGGATTTCCGGTTACGCTCATCGACAAATCGGATCCCGGCAGCGGAGCCTCCAGCCACAGCTTCGCCATGATCAACGCCGACGCCAAGTTCCCACTCCACTACCACAACCTGAACCGCCGGTCGCAGGACATGTGGACGCGGTTTGCCGCGGAGCTGGCCCGGGACGGTGATGGCGCGAGTCTCGGATTGCGCTGGGGCGGCAAGGTGACCTGGGTGTCGGATGTCGATGCCGCGGCCCGACTGGAGGCCCATGTGCGCCAGATGCAGTCCTGGGGATACCCCATGCGTCTGCTGAGCGAGTCCGAATTGTCGGACATGGAGCCCGGTCTCAAGGTCGGTTCCATGACGGCTGCTGCCTACAGCGAGAACGAAGGACAGGTGGAGCCGCAACTGGTGATCGAAGCCTGTCTGGACCGGCTGGCGGAAAGGAACTGCGATGTTTGCCGCAACACGGAGGTGACGGGCTACGCACTGACGGGAGAGGGACGCGTCAAGGCTGTCAAGACCACTTCCGGCGACATTCGCTGCGATGTCGTGGTGTTGGCAGCCGGCTCGGATACCACGCGGCTGGCCTCCCAGTTGGGCGTTCATGTACCGCAGGAGGAAAGTTCGGGGGTGGTGATCAGGACCACGCCGCTGCCGCCTCTGCTGCAGCGTGCCGCCGTCATCTATGCACCTCCCGTTGCGACGGGGGGACCGGAGGTGCATTTTCGCCAGTGCGCGGACGGTGGCTTCATGGTGGGGGAAGGCGACCAGGAAACCCACGCCGAAGATGGCAGTCAGGCCCACGCCGACGAACTGCTGGCGCGCGCCAGTTCCTACCTCCCGGAACTGGCGCAGGCTCGGGCGGTGGCGGTTCCGGCGGGACTGCGCCCCCTGCCTGCCGATGGCTTCCCTGCCATCGGCTTCACCACGGAAGTCCCCGATGTGTATGTTGTGTTGACGCACAGCGGTGTGACACTTGCGCCCGTCCTGAGCCAGTTGGCGGTACAGGAGATTTGCGACGGTGTGCTGGCCGATGCGGTGCTGGGACCCTATCGGCCTCAACGGTTCGCGTCCCAGACCACGGGATAGCGTGCCATTGGGGATTCTCGCGGTGGATTGTGCCTCGGGGACTGAATTCCGGTGCCGCTATGACCGAGATGTCCGAAGGAAGCGTAGGTTCGGAACTGAGAAAGCCGCAAGGACAGGGCAACGCGAGCAGCCCCAATGATGGCGAAAGCTGCTTGCGACACTATGCATTCCCGTGGGATATTGGAATGGCAAATGCACAGGTGTGCCGTGGTCACCATCAATGCCGCCGGTTGCCTGATAGCCTGACGGAGGCTGGTTTGGTGGAATAGTCCAGTCCCGGTTGTGTCCCACTTACCCGGTTCTCACCATGTCCGCTACCATCTCGCTCTCGCGGCTATTGGCCTCGTCCGGTACCTCACTGCGGCAGACAGGTAGCCTGTTTGCCATGTGCAGCAGGTTCGTACTTCTGTTGGTCCGGGAAAGTTTGGCAAACACAGCTTTCGCAGCAGGAATTCGTCTTCGGAATGAGTAGTTATGGGCTTGGGGTTCGCTGGCCGTGTGCTACTCTGTGCCATGAAATTACGAACATCTATGCCTGCTGCTGTGCAATCTACCAGTCCTACCGCAACCGAGACAGTTCACCGGATCATCCGGTACCGGCTGTACTCCGGCGATGCCGAGCCGGGCAGCGCATTGCATGGCAATGAGAAGGTGAACCCCAGCCTACAGTTCGGTTCTCAGGACCCAGGTATAGATCATGGAGGTGCCGATGGCAGAGGTTATGAACGGGTTGGCTGATTCGGACGCCGTACAAGCCTTGGCTGTGATCAGGCGGTGCGTCCAGTCGGTTGAAGCCGAACGGCGCGTTGCCTTCGCGCGGGCAGTCGTCTCGGAAGTAATCTGCAACTACTGGAGTGGCCTGCGCTCTGTCTTCCGTGGCTTGGATGAACTGCGGGGGATTCCTCCTAACCTTGATGTCGCCTACTCACATGGATCGTCGGTCGATGACTTTGCCCGAACCCTTGGGCAGTCAGCCGCCAGGCTGGATGCGACGCAGGCTGGCTATGCGATCGGGGGAATTTACACAGGGTTGTTGCCGAGACGGTTTCGAGCGGCCCACGGCGCGTACTACACCCCCCCGGCACTATGTGAACGGTTGTTGGATCTGGCCGAGGCGGCCGGAGTCGACTGGCGTTCGGCGCGGGTGCTCGATCCGGCATGCGGAGGAGGCGCGTTCCTTGCCCCGGTGGCGCGACGCATGGTCGAGGCCCTGGGGTGTCGCCCACCGGCAGCGATGCTGTCGGATATACAGGACCGTTTGGCCGGGTTTGAACTTGATCCCTTCGCGGCATGGATGTCGCAGGTCTTCCTTGACGCAGCCTTGGTTGAGTTGTGCGACGGGCCGAACATTCGACTGGAGCCGGTCGTACAGGTATGCGACAGCCTAGTGCGACACGAACCGCAGGACCGGTTCGATTTGGTAATTGGCAATCCCCCCTACGGACGCGTGAAACTGTCTCCCGAACTGCGGGCAGCCTACCAACGCAGCCTGTTTGGCCATGCCAACCTGTACGGAGTGTTTACCGATCTGGCCCTGCGTCATACGCGGCCAGGCGGTGTCATTGCCTATGTCACGCCCACCAGCTTTCTGTCCGGAGAATACTTCAAGGCACTGCGCGGGTTGCTGGGCCGAGAAGCGCCGCCTGTTGCGATCGACTTCATTTCGCAGCGCAAGGGGGTCTTTGCCGATGTCCTGCAGGAAACGATGTTGGCCGTGTACCGACACAGTGGCAGTCCTGGAACCGGACAAGCCCACCTCATGTCCCCGGAACCGGACGGTGCGATCGGAACCGAGCCCATCGGGTCCTTCAAGCTTCCGGATCCGCCCGCACAACCGTGGCTGATCCCTCGGGCTGTCTCGCAGGTGTCGGTGTTGCACCGAGCCCGGGACCTGCCGTTCCGCCTGTGCGACTACGGGTACACGGTTAGTACCGGTCCGCTTGTTTGGAATCGGCACAAGGCAAGTCTGCGGCGCAGGCCGGGCAAGGGGCGGTTCCCCTTGGTCTGGGCCGAGTCTGTGCGACCGGGGGGCGTCTTTGAATTCCGGGCGGAACGGCACAACCACCAGCCGTACTTCCAGCCGACCGCACGTGAACACTGGGTGGTGACGGACTGTGCCTGTGCTCTGGTGCAGCGGACCACGGCCAAGGAACAGGTCCGGCGCCTTGTTGCCGCCGAATTGCCGGCCTGGTTCATTGCGGAGCACGGTGCCGTGGTGGTCGAGAACCACCTCAACATGATCAAGCCTTTGGAGGGCAGCCCGATGGTGTCTCCGGCCGCCTTGGTCGCACTCCTGAACAGTAAGGTGGTGGATCAGGTGTTCCGCTGCATCAACGGCAGCGTGGCAGTGTCGGCCTACGAATTGCAGGCATTGCCCTTGCCACCTCCCGAAGACATGCAGGAAGTGGAGCGTCTGGTCCGGTCGCAGGCGGGTCGCGAGACTTTGGAACGCGAGGTGGAACGCCTCTACACCCAACGGAACATCGGGTGATGCAACTCGCTCCCTTGCCGACCGTGGCTGTCATCCATGAACGTCTCCAACAGGTGTTCCCGGAGGGAACCGGCAACCGGAACTATTTGACGCGGGAGATGGCGGCCAAGACCGTATTTGTCATGCTGTATGTGGGCGCAATCGAAGGCAATGGTTACTGGCTGCGGCCGGATCAAGTGACAAGAATGACCGATGCGCAGGCCGACTTGACTGCGGATGCCGACCGCATGGAATGGGCACAGGAGTCTGTGAAGCCGACCGGCGGGGCGTTGACCGATCGGTGGTATGCAGCCAATACGCGGGAGCCCATTCGTGACGAGACCCTGCGTTGGGGCCTGGTCCTGACAGGTGCCGTGACAGAGCGCACGGACTTGCCCACAACATCGCCCCGGGGCCGATATGCCCTGACAACGGATTTCGCGGGGTTGTTCGACCCCCAACTGACGGAGAAGGAATGGCAAACCCGCATTCAAACCTGGCAGGCTGCGCACTTGGGCCGTGGCGCGTTGGCTCGCATCGCCATCATGCGTGCCGGTGCCGCCGCGAACCGAGGCGACCGGGTTCTGGTGACATTCCCCAACGGGGAAACCCGATTGATGGAACCCGGCCCGAGTTCCTTCATTTCCAAAGCCGTTGTCGAGTCGTTCGCACCCAGGTTCCTTGTCGAACCGAGTGTCATCTGGTTGAGCGAGAGTCGGAACCAAGTCGTGGCGCGCGATGACCAGTTGGCACACAAGATTGGCTTGAACATCCAGCCGGATCGCAATCTGCCGGACATTGTCCTGGCGGACTTGGGCCCGGGGGATCCCCTGCTGGTGTTCGTTGAGGTGGTGGCCACGGCAGGCCCCGTGAGCGAAGCCCGGCGGATGGCTCTGATGAAAATCGCGAGGGAAGCCGGCTTCAAGGAAGGCCAAGTGGCGTTTCTGACAGCTTATGCCGATCGTGCGGATGGTGCTTTTCGGCGTACGGCGAGCGAACTGGCCTGGCGCTCATTTGTCTGGTTTGTGTCGGAACCGGAGCATCTTGTTGCCCTGTACGACGGATCGGACACCGGACGCGTGGGGTTGCGTCAACTGATGCGAGATCACGGTTGATGGCGGTGCAGGTCTAGCAGGCTGCGGAAGAATCGGATTTTGATGACATCGGCAACCCCGATCGTGCGCGGGATCAGTGTTGAGGCGGTCGCATGGGGCCTGGGAAGCCCGTTTATGGCCTCCAGGCGCGGGTTTCACGGGCCTCGCAGGCGGCCCCGCGACCCGCGAACCCCTGAAGGGCGCGCAGAGCCCTCTGTGGGTCAACCCGGGCGGCGCGGGTCCAGCTTCCGGCTCGGGCACGAGCTTGGCCATGCGCACAAGGTTGTAGGCGGTGGTCACCAGGTAGCCGGCGAACCCAGTACGGGCCACGCCCCGGTAACGGGTGCGCCGCAGGCCGCCCACCGTCTTCATCCAGCTGAAGATCTCCTCCACCCGTTTGCGAATGCGGAGGCTCACTACATAGCCGGCAGGGCGCGTGGTACGACCGTCGATCACCGAGTGCTGCTTCCGGGCCACATGCGGGGTCACCCACTGGCTGCGCATGTCCTTGACACAGTCCTTTGTGTCGCAGCCGCGGTCGGCTCCCAGCGTGCGCGGGCGGTAGTCCCGTTCCCGCATCCCGTCCAGGAGTTTCGGCACCGCCTCCCGCTCCGCCGTGCCGGTGGCCTGGCGGACCGTGGAGTCCCTCAGCAGGCCATGGCAGTTCTCCATCAGGACATGGCCCATGAAGGCCAGCCTGGCTTTCTTGCCACCGCCCTTGCGCAACAGGTGCGCCTCCGGGTCCGTGGTGTTGGCCTGCGTTTCGTTGCGGCGGCGCTCCCTCCTTGGGCCGGAAGCTCTTGAGGCTGGCGGCCTCCTCAATCAGAGTCCCGTTCACACCACCTCGTCGAACAGAGCCCGGCCCACGTCGTGGTCCATCAGCCGCGGCCGGTTCTTGGTGAAGACCGTCGCATCGAAGTTGCGTTCCATCAGTTCCATGTCCAGGAACCAGCGGTAGAGCAGGCTGTACTCCAGCTCCTCGCTGAGGGCATGCTCGCTACGCACCGAGTACAGGGCGATCATTAGCGAGGCCTCCAACAGCTGCTCGGGTGGCACGGAGGCGCGCCCCACACGGGCATACATGCGGTCGAGTGCCGGTGGCAGTCGCGTCAGGGTGGCATCGGTCACGGCCTTGATCCGCCGCAGCGGATAGTTCTTGAGCACCCGTTCCTCCAGGTCCACGATGGCCAGCAGGCTGCGTTGGGGGTTGGGACGACCGGACATCGGGGAGTACCTCCGTTCCCGGATGCCGGCATTCCAGCCGGCCGCATTTTTCAGCAGCCGGCTAGGTATGGGAACCAGAGACTAGCTATGCATTCAGTCCGTGAAAGGATCCCGTCGGGACAGACCGGGTCACAAGCAGTTGCGGTTAGGGCACGCTATTGTAGGCCCCGTCACTCCTGGCGCAATATCAAGATAAGGATGAGGATGGCCGGTGCAGGGAGGAAGTCCTTCGCCGAAATTAGAGGTTGGTCGGCTAACCCATCATAAGCGATGATGGAGAGAAGAAAGAAAAGGCCGATCATACCTACATATAAGCCTAGGGGAACTTGGACTATTATCCAGACGTGGACGAGGAAGCGGTGGGTGCTCTCCGCGACCGCGGAGGGCGGCATGGCGACACGGGCCCACCGGTCCTGCAGGCGCTGCAGCATGTTGTTGCCTACCATGCTCAGTAAGATTAAGACCAGCATCACCGATGTGTACTTTAGCCAAACCACCAATCGCCAAGGTATGTCTGACAACGACACTATTTGCCCTACTGTTGTTATTTGACGCATTATTATGTCGAACACTGCGCTTAAGTGAATGACTCCGATGGCAAGCCATCCCAGCAGGACAATACCCGAAGCTATCTTCAGGAATGCGGGTAGCTGTAGGATGTGGCCCATACCTTCATTCCCAGGTTAAAACTCTTCGGAACCTCGCATATAGAGGCTCAAAAGCCATTCCTTGACGGCTCCGATGGTTAAGTAACCACTTGGGTGCACTAACCCCCAATCAAAGGAAGTTCACACACCTACAATATCACAACGGGAGTGTTGAGCAACAGGACGATATGCCGTTGGGTAACTTCAGGTATCCCTAGCGGTGTGGTGCGGTTGGCCGGAGCATCGGTGCAGGGCAGGGCCGCGTTACCACTAGGCAGGTCCGGGACATGGTCTGGCCTAAACCGCACGCTAACCCAAACAGACCGTCACATCGGCTGCGCGGTCGGAAGGTGTGACGCAGTAGTTCACCTCGCCCTTGATCACGGACCCTTCGATCGTGGTCTGGAAGGGCGCGTGTAGCCTGAAGGAAACGTCCCAGTCAGTGGGCCAGGCCGGGCACAGGAAGATCTTCCGGCCGTCGCATTGCAGCAGCATGGCCTGTAGGGTCGTGTTCAGCACGCCGCCGTGGCACTGGTCCGGATACCAGTCGAAGTTGGGACCCCAGAAGCCCGGGAAGCGCGACAGGTTTTGCTGGGCCAGTTCCGGGTTCCAGTGGCCGAAGGAATCGTGGTTGCGCGTTCCTGCACGTGTGACGACGGCGTCGCGGGCACTCTCCGCCAGACCCAAGTAGGCCAGGAACAGGTCGTTCTGCCGCCAACCGTAGTGGCCGAGGAAGCTGCGGTGCCGCAGGGCGGCCAGCGCCAGATCCCGATCCTCCTTCTCGAACGACAACAGGCGGAAGGGGAACACCGCGTAGAGTTCGCCATTCTCGATGTTGCGGCGGTCGCTGTAGGAGTCCGCCGGTGCCAGCATGCGCACCCCCTCCTCCTCGCGCACGGGGAGTTCCGGGACTGTTCGCAACAAGTCCTCCCAAGCCGTGCGCCGGCCCGCCGGGGCTGCATCCTCAGGCAGGGCCAGCAGCCGTGCCGCAACGGCCCGGATGCCGGCGATCTCCGGCATGGGATTTGTGCTCTCCCACCAGGTCTCAAGGACCTGTGAGGGATGCATGACCAGTTTGCCGTCTTCGTCGGTGTCATAGAAGTTGGCGAAGAACTGCAGCGTCAGGTCGGCAAAGGGCATGGCCGTCTCCCGCAGGAACTGCCGATCCTCCGTGTGTTCGCAGTAGTCGAGCATCAGGAAGGCCAGTTCGAGTCCCCCCACCCACTCCCACTTGTGGTAGCCGCTCTCCTGCAACGGGTCGTCCCGCTCCGCAAAGGGCGTCCAGCCATAGGTCTCGGTGAAGACGTCGCCCCAGAAGTAGACGCACTCGGAGAAGAAGATGCCATCGAAGCCGAAGTAGCGGCGCGTGCGGTGGCGCCAAAGCTCCAGCATGTCCTCGGCATACATGCGGAACAGGGGCCGGAGCATCTCGTAGTCGCCGGCGGCACACATGTTGTAGTAGGGCAGTCGGGTGTTCTGCCACCAGTAGCCCGGCCCCCAGCGTCGGTAGTCGGCATCGCCCTGTTTGCCGGGGTAGGGGACGGTGAACAGCGAGCCGTTGAACTTGATGGGATAGCGGCCCCGGCCGGCGCAGGCTTGGACATACCGCTGCAGGGCGTAGGAACGACTCACCAGTTCCACCTCCCGCGCGGCCTCCGGATTACGACCCGACACCTCAATCCAGCTTCGATCCCAGAAAGTCCGCCACCACTCCTTGTGGGCGGCGCGGCGCGCGGTTCCGTCGGTTGCCCGCACCGATGCGATCAGATCCTCCATGGCTGCACGCCACGCCTCGGGCGACGCGGGATGCAGGGCAAGCACGGGGATTTGGAATTCCACGCTGCGGTCCTGCCGCGACCGCAGCGTGACATCGCTCTTCCGGATACCTTCGGAAGTGATGATGGCGGCACCAAAGATCCGGTCCAACAGCGGATCCTCCCGTTCGAATCCCTCCAATCCCTGCAGCTCCGCAGTCAGCGCGGGTCCCACCGACTTGGTGTTGTGGTGATGCCAGCCGATCCAGTCCGGGAGATCCTCCAGGATTGTGTCGGGTTCGATGAGCGTGGGTTCGCGCTTCTGGTCCGGGCGATCCCGATCCAGCATCACATCGCTGATCTGCAGTTCCTCCAGTTCCTCGCGTTCCGTTCGCCAAAGCTCAACGTGCGCCGTGGCCGTCACGGGAGTCTCGGCATCGATGCGGACATGGACAACCGGATGGTGTGCATCAACCCACAGCTGGAGGTCCACCTGCGCCGCGTCACGGTGATCCGGCGAGGGACCGTACCGCACGTACCAGGTGCCGGTGTGCAGATCGAGGGTCTGCCGCAGACGGGACGGGTTGGGAGCCGGGTCCAGCGCGATACGCACGCGGCCGAGTTTCAGCAGCCGTCCGTTGTCGTCCCAGGCGTCGGTGCGCGCCAGGTAGAAGAGCAGTTCCCCGCGCAGCGAAACCCAGGCGTTGAGGCCGATTTCGCCGTTGCCCAGGGGTACGGACCCTTGGGCATCGTGGCTGGGGGAATGCCAGACAACGTTGTGGGCTCGGGGATCGGACATGGTGTGGCGGGTTCCTTGAACGATACGGGTTGTGCCGAAGGCGGCTGGCCGGTCGGCAGGCCGGGGATGGAATACGGGGATCAGATGCGGCCGGCAGGTGCCGGGTCGGTTGGGACCGGTGGTGCCTCAATGCCCGAACCTGGCGGCGGGAACAATTCTCCCGCCCGCCACTGGTCGCGGATGCGGTCCAGTTCCGAGAGGATGTACTCCCGGGATTCGACGTCCGAGATGCTGGGGGTGCGTTCGATGTAGGCCCGGACCTTGCGCAGACGCCGCAATGCCCGGCGTTGCTGCTTCTGGGTCCATCGGTGGTCGGCGGCAGGGCGGGGATCGAGCCAGGCTTCCGGAATTTGTTCCGTCTCCAGGATGGTTTCGATCGCGTGGTGCAGGGCGTTGACGCGCGCCCCCATGACCCGGCCCGCCAGGCGCGTGCCGTGGACCGCGGCCAGCGTGAAGACGACGATGAAGATCAGGAAGCCGAGAACGAAAAGCGCCACGGGTTTCGCCGGCTAGGCGTCCACGCCGGTTAGTTCCAGTTCGCCGGCGAAGTGGCACCGCGCAAAGTGGCCGGGCCGGGCCTCGGTCCAGGCCGGTGTTTCGGTCCGGCACCGGTCCTCGGCATACTGGCAGCGCGGATGGAAGTAGCAGCCGGACGGCAGGTCGGCGGGGTTGGCCGCCTCCCCGGGCAGGATCATGTGGTCCTGGCCGATGTCCGGGTCGGGGACCGAGACGGCGGAGAGCAGGGCCTCGGTGTAGGGATGGAGCGGATGCAGGTAGAGTTCCTCGGTCTCCGCCGTCTCCACGATCTTGCCCACGTACATGACGGCCACGCGGTCCGAGACGTGCTCCACCACGCTCAGGTCGTGCGCGATGAACAGCATCGTGAGGTCGAACTCCGCCTGCAGGTCCTGGAGTAGGTTCAGGATCTGCGCCTGCACCGACACGTCCAGGGCGGAAACGGGTTCGTCGGCAATCACGATGCGCGGGTTGGTGGCCAGGGCCCGCGCGATGCCGATCCGCTGTCGCTGACCACCGGAGAAGGCGTGCGGATACCGGATCAGCGATTCGACGTTGAGGCCCACCAGCTCCACCAGATCCCGCACCCGGTCCTCGATCTCGGACGGGGAACCCATGCGGTTGGCGCGCAGCGGCTGGGCCACGATGTCCAAAATGGTCTTGCGGGGGTCCAGCGAGGAGTAGGGATCCTGGAAGATCATTTGCATGTGCCGCCGCTGGGCGCGCAGATCCTGCTTGCCCAGCTGCAGCAGATCCGTCATCTGATCGCCCTCCAGGCGCAGCAGGATGCGGCCCTCGGTGGGTTCGATGGCCCGGACAATGCAGCGACCCAGCGTCGTCTTGCCGCAGCCGGATTCCCCCACCAAGCCCAGCGTTTCGCCCTGCCGCACCTCCAGGGCCACGTCGTCGACCGCCTTGACCTGCCCCACAACCCGTCGGAAGAGACCCTTCTCGATGGGGAAGTACTTCTTGATCCCCTCCACCTGGAGCATCGGTTTCCGGTCAGGCGGAGTCATGTAATCGTTTCCTGGTCTTCGTAGAGGAAGCACCGTACCCGGTGGCCGGGACGGGGTTCGTAGAGTGGCGGAATCGCCGTGTCGCAGACATCCGGTATCACGTCCGGACAGCGGTCTGCGAAGGGACACTGGGTTGGCAGGTCGAGCGGAATGGGCACCGAGCCCTCGATGGCGTCCAGCCGCTGCCGCACCTTGCGGCCCACGCGCGGGATCGACTTCAGGAGCAGGCGCGTGTAGGGGTGCAGGGGCTCCTTGAACAGGGAGCGGACATCGGTTTGTTCCACGACCATGCCCAGATACATGACCACCACTTCGTCGGCGATGTCGGAGATCACGGCCAGGTCGTGTGTGATGTAGAGCATCGACATGCCCATCTCGGACTGCATCTGCTGCATCAGGTCCAGGATCTGGGCCTGCACCGTCACGTCCAGGGCCGTTGTCGGTTCGTCGGCGATCAGGAGGGACGGGTTGCAGGAGAGGGCCATCGCGATCATGGCGCGCTGGCGCATGCCGCCCGACAGCTGGTGGGGGTACTCATCGAAGCGCTGCGGGGCGTTGGAGATTCCGACCTTGCGCAGCATGTCGACCGTGATCTCGTGAGCCTCCTGCCGGTCCTGCGTGCGGTGCAGCAGGATCATCTCGCTGATCTGGTCGCCGATCGTGTGCACAGGCGACAGGCTGGCCATCGGCTCCTGGAAGATCATGGAGATCTCGCGCCCCCGGATGGCCCGGATCCCCGGTCCGTCCGGCGGCAGTTCCAGCAGTTCGACCGCCTCGCCTTCGACAGGGTTGAAGGTAATGGTGCCGTTCACGGTGCGGCCGGGCGAGGGCACGATGCGCAGGATGGACTGCGTCGTGACACTCTTGCCGCAGCCACTCTCCCCGATCACACCGACCGTGCTGTGGCGCGTGATCGTGAAGGAGACGCCGTTGAGCGCCTTCAGGATCCCTTCGCGCAGGAAGAAGTGGGTCTCGACGTTCCGGAGTTCCAGTGCAATGTCGTTCACGGTCCGTCCCCTCGCCGGTTCACTTGTAGGGGTCCGCGGCATCGCGCAGGCCATCGCCGAGAAAGTTGAAGGCGACGAGTGTGATCACAAGAACCAGACCGGGATAGAGTAGCCAAGGGTAGGAGATCACGACCTGGACCTGCTGGGCTTCCGTGAGCAGCGTGCCCCAGCTGACCAGCGGTGGACGAATGCCCAAATTCAGGAAACTGAGTGCGGTCTCGGCCAGGACCATGCCCGGTATGGCCAGGGTCATGTTCACGATCAGGTAGCTCATGAAACCGGGCAGCATGTGGGTGCGGATGATCTTCATGTCCGTCTCGCCCGCGATGCGGGCCGCCAGCACGTAGTCCTCCTCGCGCAGGCTGATGATCTTCCCCCGCACTACGCGTGCCAGTCCGCTCCAGGCCACCAGTGAAATAATGATCGTAACCAAAAAGTAGACCTGCAATTGGGGCATTTCCCGGGGGATGGCTGCCGCCAGCGCCATCCACAGAGGAATCGTAGGGATCACCAGCAGGAACTCCACAAGGCGCTGGATGATTGTGTCGGACACCCCCCCAAAGTAGCCGGAGACGCCGCCGAAGAGGCAGCCCAGAACGAAGCTGATGGCAACCCCCACCAATCCGATCGTGAGCGAGATGCGGGCTCCGTAGAAGATGCGCGAGAAGATGTCACGCCCCAGTTTGTCGGTGCCCAAGAGGAAAACGTAGCCCGGTTCCTCCACTCCCAGCAGGTGGCGGTCCGTCGTGAACAGACCCCAGAACTTCACTTCGTCCCCGCGGTTAAGGAAACGGAGGGGAAAGATCTGTTCCCGGTCCACCGCGAAATCCAAGGCGAACGTCTCCGGATTCCGCTCCTGCGTGTACCCGTAGACGAAGGGACGCAGCGTAAAGCCGTCCTCCGGATGCATGAACCTCAGGAGTTGGGGAGGCGCGTAGATGTAGTCGGAATTGCGCCGGTGCAGGTCGTAGGGTGCGATGAACTCGCAGACCATGGCGCTGACATACATCACCAACAGGATGCAGCCGCCCACGATGGCCAGCCGGTGGCGCACAAACTTGCGCCACATCAGCTGGGCCTGGGAGGCCATGAAGAAGCGCTCCTGGGCTGTGGTCTCCCGGCGGGTTGCCGCCTGGGCCACGGTGGAGGCGGTCATGGCATCGGACCTGTGCCGCGTCAGCGGTCCAGTCGGATTCGGGGATCCACCACCATCAGCAGCAGATCGGAGATGAAGGTGCCGACGATGGTCAGGATGCCCAGGAACATGACCAGCGTGCCTGCCAGATACATGTCCTCACTGAGCAGGGCCCGGTAGAGCAGGGGGCCGACGGTCGGCAGGCTGAGCACAATGGCGACGATGGCGCCGCCCGACACCAGGCCCGGCAGCACCCAACCGATGGTGCTCACCATCGGATTAATGGCGACCCGTACCGGGTACTTGAAGAGCACTCGGCGCCGGGTCAGGCCCTTGGTGCGGGCCGTGATCACGTACTGTTTGCCCAGTTCGTCCAGCAGCACGCCGCGCATCACGCGGATCAGGCCGGCCGTCGACCCAATCGCGATCACGATGACCGGCACCGGCAGGTGCTTGATCATGTCCACCACCCTGGCCCAGCTCCAAGGTTGATGGGCATACTCCTTGGAGAAGAGGCCGCCCACGCTCATGTCGAACTGGGTGTGGAAAAAGACCATGACCAGCAGAGCCAGCAGGAAGGGGGGTGTCGCCAGTCCCACGAAGCCCACGGCAGTGGCCGCGTAGTCCCCCACCGAATACTGGCGCGTGGCGGAATAGACCCCCACGGCAATGGACAGGGCATAGACGAGGACCAGGGATGCCAGGTTGACCACGAGGGTCAACGCCATGCGGTCCCCGATGATTTCAATGACCGGTCGGTTCCACTGGAGCGAGGTGCCGAAGCGGCCTTGGAAGATGCCCCCGAACCAGCGCAGGAACTGGACGTACATCGGCCGGTCCAGGCCGTATTGGCGTTTGAGCGACTCGATTTCGGACTGGTCCACTTTCTCCCCGCTGGCTTCCAGGCGGGTGATGTACATGGTCAGGTAGTCGCCGGGCGGCAGCTGGATGATCACGAACGTGGTCACGCTCAGCAGCAAAAGCAGCAGGATCATGTAGAGAAAGCGCTGCAACGAGTAGGCGATCACTGGGCTGGTCCTGGTGGCTGGCTGCCAGATCAAGAGGCCGGGGGCGCCGCGCGCCCCCGGCCAGCTTCAGGGTCCGCTATACGGACCTATTTCCAGTAAAACTGCTCGGACAGCTCCATCAAGGAGATGTGGTAGTACTCGCGCTCCTCGGCAACGGAGATGTTGCCCAGGCCCTGGTTGTAGACAAACGGCTGGGGCGCGCTGGCCACTGTGCCGATGTTCCAGACGTTTTCCTTGTGGTTCTCGAAGATCTCGATGCCGAGTCGCACCTGCTCCTCGTTCGTGGTGGCCGTTTGCAGTTCCCAGAAGAGCTCGACCAGCTCGACCGCCTCGGGGATCTGCGGCTCGGTGCCATCGGCACCTTGGGCGTTGTACCAGGTCCACCAGGACGGAGTCATGAGGAAGCTGCTCACGAAGACGGCGTCTGCGGGTGACAGGCCGTTGGCCCACCAGATGGTGCCCACCGTCTCGTTGGCGCCGCGCTTCTGCCAGTAGAACTGGCCGTTGACCTGCTCCACCTTGGTGTCCACGCCGATCTCCACCCAGAACTCGCGGATCAGTTCGCCTCCCGGCGTAGCCGGCGGAGTCACGTCGTAGTAGTCGATGGGCAGAATCAGCCGTTCGCCGTCGGGCCGCAGCCGGTATTCATTGTTTTCGTCCCATTCCAAGCCCATCTCGTTCAGCAGCGCGTTGGCCGCATCCACGTCGTATTGCGCATAGGCGTCACGGAACTCGTCCTTGTACCAGGGGCTCCCCGCCACCGGAGCGAAGGCGCTGGGCACGCCGAAGTCGAGGAAGATGGATTTCTTGACCTCTTCGCGGTCGACAGCCAGCGACAGGGCCTGCCGGAAGCGCTTGTCACGGATGATCTCGCCCAGCACGGGGTCGGCCGGGTCGAAGTTGAAGGGGAAGATCAGGAGCTGGTCCTGCCAGGCCGGCAGGGCCAGCAGGTGGTAGTTTCCGGCTTCCTGGTTCTGCGAGAACATGGGGTAGTCCGAGAGCCGGATGAACTGGCCCTGGATGTCGGTTTCGCCCGCGATGATCTTCAGGTTTTCGACCTCGAGGTCGGTGACCAGGGCGCGGGAGATGGAGTCGATGTAGGGCAGGTGGTTGCCAGCCGGATCGACCTTGTAGTAGTAGGGATTGCGCGACATAATGAATTCGCCCTGCTGGGGCTCGCTGTCCCAGACGTAGGGCTGCAGCACCGGGGTGTTGCGGAAGTCGGGCGTGCGCCGCGAGTAGGAGCCGCCGGTGATGTTGGTCTGGATGCTGCCGAACCAGCGGCCCCAGTCCCCCTCTTCCACATACTCGTCCTTCTCCATCAGCGGCATCAGGTCCGCGATGTCGGTGTAATCCTTGTGGTATTCCTTGAAGTAGTGGGCGGGGCGCAGATGGCTGGACCAGGCCCAGTTCACCATCTGGGGCAGGTAGAAGCCGTTGGGCTCGGCGAAGGTGAACCGCACGCTGCGTCCATCCAGCACCTCGAACACCGTCGGCTGCCCCCGGTACTGGAGCCAGGAGGGTTCGTTCGGGGTCACCTCCTCGTTGCGCAGCACATCCTCGATATAGAAGCGGATGTCCTCGGTCGTCACCGCGGCACCGTCGGACCACTTCAGGCCGTCCCGCAGCGTGAACTCGAAGACCGTGCTGTCGTCGTTCTTGCTCCAGGCTTCATAGACGCCGGGCGTGATTTCGCCGCCCATCCACTTGTAGCGCGCCACACCCTTTTGAGGGCGCAGCTGCAGCAGGTTGGTCTCGTTCAGGTGGCGAATGTAATGGTCGTAGTCAATCGTGTACTCGACCCAGTGCAGGTTTCCGCCGTAGGTGCCGATTTCCTCAAGCGGAATCAGCACGACCGGGTTGGTCGGAACCCGTTCATCCACAGGCGGCAGCGAGCCGGCGGCCACCATTTCGGCCATCATCGGCGACTCGTTGAATTCGTCCAGCGTGACGCCGTATTCGGCTTCGAAGTCCGCAAGATTGAAGTCGCGGCCCGAGTTCGGATCATTGGTGTAAGTGCCCATGGCCATGCCGTCGTCCGCGGCCTCGGCCGCTTCCGGCGCAGGCGCGGCATCCGCATCCTCCGCCTCGGTATCGGGCTGTCCGCCGCAGGCGGCCAGGACCAGGCATAACGCCAACATTGCCAACAGCAATCGCAGTTGTGGCCATCGTGTAGTTGGAGACATGAACGTCACCTCGTCTGTATGTCTTGTTCAGGTCAGGGGGAGGATAATCGTAGCACGGAGCGGGAACGTCCCGACATGGGCAAAATTCGCACTTGGACCGGACATTCGACATCCTGCGCTGCGATTCCGGAAGGGTAGCGACGCACAGGCATAATCGGCCGCGTTTCGCCTGCAAAGCGGTTCAGGACCGCAAGGAGCATTACATGGACAACGGCACCGCCGAACGGGTGCGCGTGGGGGTGATTGGCTGCGGTCAGATTGGAAAGCAGCATATCGCGCACCATGCCGGCAACGACAATGTGGAGCTGGTGGCCCTGGCCGACATCGCCGAGGGCGAACTGGAACAGGTGGCGGACCAGTTCGGGGTGCCGCACCGGTACACCTCCTTCCGGGACCTGCTGACCCGCGACGACATTGCCGCGGTGGATGTCTGCCTGCACAACAACTTCCACATGCCGGCGACCGTGGCGGCGCTGGAGGCCGGCAAGCATGTCTTCTGCGAGAAACCGATGGCTGGCAGTTGGACGGACGCCAACACGATGCGGACGGCCGCCCGCGACCTGGGACTCGAACTGGGCATTCAGAACCGGCTTTACTTCACGGCGGAGACCAAGGCCACCCGCAGGCTTCTGGACGAGGGGCAGCTGGGTACCGTCTACCATGGCCGGTCCACCGGTTTCCGGCGCATGGGTCGGCCCTACGTGGACGGCTACGGATCGCCCACCTTCGTGCAGAAGCGCAACTCCGGCGGGGGTGCGCTCTATGACATGGGGGTCTACCACATCTGTCGGCTGCTGTATCTCATGGACAATCCGGATCCGTTGCGCATCGCGGGCCAGACGTACCAGAAGCTGCCCATGGACGAGCAGCGGCGGCAGGAAAGCGGTTACGACGTCGAGGAACTGGCCGTGGGCATGGTCCGCTTTGCCGAGGGCGCGACTCTGGAGATTACGGAAGCTTGGGCCATGCATCTGGACGGGCTGGAGGGCGCCTACCTGCTGGGCGATCGGGGCGGCGTGCGGCTTGAGCCCTTTGGCTGGTACCACAGCCACGGCGACCTGGCCGTGGACAGCACGCCGGATCTTCAGATCGAGGCCTTCCGGCAACGTTTCGTGCACCAGGTCGGCGACGTGTACGCCGATCCCCAGTCCCACTGGATTGCCGGCCTGCAGGGCCGCGTGGATTTGCTGCCGACTGCGGACATCGCGCTCAACTGCATGCTGATTTCCGAGGGGATCTACCTGTCCTCCCGCCTGGAACACGAGGTGACGGCGGAGGAGGTCAAGGCCGCGTCCGTGTCGACCGCGGTTTCGATCTGAGCGTCTGCGGCAGGCTCAGTGTGAGTCTCGGGGTCCGGGAGGCTTGGACCCGCCCCGCAGGAAGTCGAAGTCGATGTCCCCCATCGTTCTGTTTGCTGGACGCGTCAAGGGCAGCCGGAAGCGGACAATACGAAGGGTTCCGGAGCTGATTCGGAGACTGTGGGAAAAAGCCGACATGGAAACGACACAGGTCAGACCATGGGATCCGGCAGAGCACCTTGAGACCGAGGAGGACATGGTGGCCTATCTGAATGCCGCCTTGGAAGAGGGCGATCCGCGCCTGACAATAGCTGCCCTGGAGGACATGGCCCGCGCCAAGGGCAGGGAGAACCTGTACAAGTTGCTGTCCGTCAACGACAACCCTGAATTCGCCACCGTGCTGAAGGTGGTGCGTGCCTTGGGGCTTCGACTTCAGGCAACCGCTGCATCACCGGTTCGGCGCGTGTGAAGCGCGCGGTCCAAGCAACGAGCCCGCGGTGACAGGGGGTGCGCCTCCATACCGGTTCCGGGCGCGGGCCCGTCACGCACAATGGACGCGGGCCCGGCAGGAGCCTTGGCCCCCGCCAGAGTCGGTTTGTCAAGTCAATTCCGCCTGGGGTCGGGTTCCGCGGGCATGTCAAGGACTTCCCGCCAGCGGACAGGATTGGCCATGACCTGGAACACCAGGTCGTCGACGTTGTCCGGAAGGCCGTGTTGGGTCCAGTGGTCTTCAACGGCCGCACGGTCTGCGTCCGGCGGCAGTACGCGATCCAGCATTCGCAACGCCATGCGGCCCTCGCCTTCGGCGCGGCCCTTGGCATGGCTTTCCCGTTGATTGTCCGAGGCATGGTCCCGCCAATAGCCCTTCTCCTGGTCGTACCACTGGAACATCGGTGCTTCGGTTTTGTCCGTGTCGCCCACAGCCGGTTGCATACGAATGCGGGCGCTGAATACGTCGCTCCAGTGCGTGCCCTCGGCATCGGGCTGCGCCGACCTGTACCGGCCGTCCGCGTCCAACCGATACAGCAACAGGGCGCGCGGCGAATCCGGTGCGCGCTTGCCGCCCAGATCGTAGATCAGGTATTCGTGGACCCCCAGGGTTTCATAGACGAGCCGCTTCTCGTTCAGGTCCGTTTGAGCTGTGGATTCCGACAGGATCTCCAGGACCAGTTCGGGTACGGGATCGTCGGGGCGGGGGCCGCGTTCCTCCGGCGGCAGCGACTCGTCCACGTGCAGATCTTCCTCCGACGGCATGACAATCAGATCGGGTTTCACCGCGTTCGCGGGCTTGCCTTGCGCCGTATAGCGTCCGAGCTGCACGGCAATTTCCGGGACGAAGACATAGCCGGTCTGGTACACCACGCGGCGGCCGACCCGGTCCCGGGCGGTGTCGCGCATGTGTGTTTCGATGGACTGCGAGCGTTCGTCCTGGTTCTGCAGCAAGCCGTTCTCGTCGAATTCGAAGAGGGCGATGCCCTCGGCGCAGTAGTCGGGATCCGTGGTCCAGTCGTATTCGTATTCGTGGGCAATGTCGTAGGGATACCACGGCTGGTAATGGAGCAACGTCTCGATTTGGGCCTGCCATATGTCGAGGTGGTCGAGGCGCCAAGCTACCCGTTGCGCCCGCGCTTCCCGTGTCATGGACGAGTCGGCCAACGCGTGCAGGGGACGTTCCGTCGGGTGGCCGTTGGAAAGCGTCTGCGGGCCAGACGGCCGGACGGCAACGGTCATAGTTGAAATTCCTGTTCGGATTTTTGCCGGGCTGCCATTATAGGGAGGGCCCGCAGGTGCAACGGCTGCCACGGCCCCTTGGCCCGCGCGTGCGTGGATGCAGACGAGAGCGGTCGCATCGCCGACCGCCCAGAAGCCCGCGGGGAGCTTGAGGAGGAACAGGCAAAGCCCTCTTCGGGGTCATCCTCGCACGGAAGTCCTCCCGCTTCACCCGCGAGCCGGAACATGTCGTTGTCCGTATCGACTACGGTTCCGACCCGAGCACCCGCGACGGCCTCAATGGGAGTCCCTGGGCACCGGCGACCCGGAACCGCCTTGCAGGAAGTCGAAGTCCGCACCCAGATTGGCCTGCTGGACGTGTGAGGTGTAGAGGGATACGTAGCCGCGGTCGGTGTGGGCCGGCAGTGGTGTCCAGTTACTGCGCCGGGCGACCAGCTCCTCTTCCGGCACATCCAAGGTCAGGGAGCGGCCCGGCACATCAAGCATGATGCGGTCCCCGTTGTGCACCAGGGCCAAATTGCCGCCGACCGCCGCTTCGGGAGTCACGTGCAGGACCACGGTGCCGAAGGCAGTGCCGCTCATGCGGCCGTCGGAAATCCGCACCAGGTCGCGCACCCCCTTGCGCAGCAGGCGTGCCGGCAGGCCCATGTTGCCCACCTCCGCCATGCCGGGGTAGCCCTTGGGACCGACGTTCTTGAGCACCAGCACGCTGTCTTCGTCCGCCTCGAGATCCGGGCTGTCGATCCGGGCGTAGTAGTCGTCGATGTCCTCGAAAACCACCGCTGTACCGGTGTGTTGCAGCAGGTGGGGGGAGGCTGCGGACGGTTTGATGATGGCGCCGTCAGGGCACAGGTTGCCGCGCAGGACGGCCAAGCCGGCCTCCGGCTGTACGGGGTTGTCCGGCGTGCCGATCACCTTGGGGTTGTGGCAGACGGCTCCGGCCACGTTCTCGCCCAGCGTCCTGCCGGTGACCGTCAAGGCATCCATGTGCAGTATGTCCCGCAGGGCCTCGATTACGGCCGGTAGGCCGCCGGCGTAGTAGAAGTCCTCCATCAGGTAGTCGCCCGACGGCATCAGGTTGACCAGCAGCGGCATGCGGCTGCCCAGCCGATCGAAGTCGTCCATGTCCAGCGGGATGTTCAGGCGGCCGGCAATGGCCAGCAGGTGAATCACGAAGTTGGTGGAGCCACCGATGGCTCCGTTAATCCGGATCGCGTTCTCGAAGTTTTCCCGTTGCAGAACCTTGGACAGCCTCAGGTCCTCGTGGACCATCTCCACGATGCGGTTGCCTGCCATGTGGGCCAGTCGCTTGCGCCGTGCGTCGACCGCGGGAATGGCGGCGTTGGTGGGCAGGGTCAAGCCCAGGGCCTCCGCCATGCAAGCCATGGTGGAGGCTGTGCCCATGGTCATGCAATGTCCTTCGCTGCGTGACTGGCAGGCTTCCGCTTCCATGTACTGTTCCAGGCTCATGGCCCCGGCGCGCAGGTCGTCGGTGAAGCGGTACGAGTGGGTGCCGGACCCGATGTCCTGATTGCCCCATTTGCCGTTCAGCATCGGTCCGCCGGACACGACCAGGGTCGGCAGATCCACACTGCAGGCACCCATGACCGTGGCCGGGGTGGTCTTGTCGCAGCCTGTCAGCAGGATTACGCCATCCACGGGGTTGGCCCGGAGTGTTTCCTCAACGTCCATGCTGGCCAGATTGCGGAACAACATGGTGGTCGGGCGCATCAGGGCTTCGCCCAGGGACATGACCGGGAACTCGACCGGGAAGCCGCCGGCCTCGTAGACCCCCTTCTTGACCTGTTCCGCCAGGATGCGGAAATGACCGTTGCAGGGGGTCAGTTCCGACCAGGTGTTGCAGATGCCGATGACCGGCCGGCCGTCGAACAGGTGTTCGGCGTGGCCCTGGTTCTTCATCCAGCTGCGGTTGGTGAAACCCATCAGGTCATGGCGACCAAACCACTGGTGGCTGCGCAACTGTGTTTCCGACATTGAGGTACCCCGGGCGGTGGCGTTTGAACGGTAGGCGAATCGTAAATCACAGACACCAAAACGCTACCGGACGGGCCTGGTGGCGCGGCAGGCATTCACGGTGGCGGTTCCCCGGTATGCCCGAATGTAAGATCGATGTCCAACCACCAAGGGAATGCCAACTGTCATGGAATCGTCACGCGCTGCCTATCTGGAATCCAACCAAGCCCGTTTCCTTGAGGAACTGTGCGAGTTCGTGTCCATCCCCAGCGTGTCCGCGCTGCCGGAGCATGCCGGGGATGTGGAGACCGCGGCCGACTGGTTGGCCGCAAGGGTGGAAGGCGCCGGTTTCGAAAACGTGGTGCAACTACCAACCGGCGGTACGTCAGTGGTGTACGGCGACTGGCTGCACGCACCCGGCCGGCCGACCGTCCTCATGTACGGGCACTACGATGTCCAGCCGGCCGATCCGGTCGAGTCCTGGGATTCCCCGCCGTTTGCCCCGGAGGTCAGGGACGGACGCCTCTATGGACGCGGGGCGTCCGACAACAAGGGCAACCTGCTGGCCGCCTTGATCGGCCTCGAGGCCGTGTTGCAGGCCGACGGGTCCCTGCCGGTCAACGTCAAGCTGTTCCTGGAGGGCGAGGAGGAGATCGGCAGTCCCTTTTCATTGGGTCTGCTGGGTACCGAGAAGGAACGGCTGGCTGCGGACATCTGCGTCAACGCGGACGGAATTCAGTACGGGGTCGGCAAGCCCACCATTCTGGGCTCCTTCCGCGGCATGGCGGGGATTGAAATCACAGTCAGGGGACCGTCGTCCGACCTTCACTCGGGGATTTTTGGCGGCACCATCCACAACCCCTTGCACGCCATGGCCCGGCTGGTGGCCTCGTTCCACGATGCCGACGGCCGCATTGCGGTGGAGGGCTTCTACGACGATGTGGTTCCCGTCGGCGACGAGGACCGGGAACGTCTGGGACGCGCGCCCTTCGACGAGCAGGAGTACATCGCGGGGCTGGATGTGGATGCCGTCCACGGCGAGGCCGGCTATACCACCAACGAACGGGCTTGGCGGCGGCCGACCCTGGAACTAAACGGCCTGTGGGGCGGATTTCAGGGTGAAGGGTCCAAAACCATTGTGCCGTCGGAGGCCCATGCCAAGGTGTCCTGCCGCCTCGTGGCCAATCAGGATCCGGGTCGCATTCAGGAACTGTTGGAGGCGCATGTCGCAAAGCATGCACCGCCTGGCGTGCGGGTTTCCGTCTCCCGCAAGCGCGGCTTGGCCAATCCCTATCTATTGCCGCTGGACCATCCCGGTGTGGATGCGATGGCCGACAGCTACCGCGAGATCTACGGCCGGGAGCCCTTCTACATCGGCAGCGGCGGCACCATTCCCGTCACCGCGGCGATGCTGGAGGAACTGGGGATCTACTCTTTGGTGTTTGGGTTCTGCACGCGCGACGAACAAATCCACGCGCCCAACGAGTTCTTCCGGCTGTCTAGTTTCGCAACCGCGCAGAAGGCGTTTGGCATCCTGCTGGACAAACTTGCGGACATTAACGGGTTGTGACGCGCACCGCAGTTCCTGTTGGTGCCGATTTGGGCATCCACATGGGATTGCCGGTATGGAACAATCGTCCACGCTGACAGAGGGAAGGAACCATGTCCGAGATGCCGCGTGACAGCCATTCGTTGGCCGGTTCGGAGTCCGAGTTTGCTCGGAACGAGGGCGGCTGCGCGCGGTTGTTCATGATTCTGGTGGCGGTCTTCTCGCCACTGTTGGGCATCTGCCTCAGTGTCATCTACAGGACCATTGGATACAGGACGATGGCCAACAGGCTGCTGTGGATCAGCGTTGTCATGTTGTTGGTGTGGGGGATTGCAGCCGTTGTTGGTGTGATGCTGTTTGGAGCCGCAGAGGCACTGTTTCAATCTCGTTGATATTGGTTGTGGGCCGTCATGGGCATCCTGCGTGTCAGCGGGTGGTTTCCGATGCCGGTTCAGGCCATGCCGCGGGCCATCAGGCCGACGAAGTGGCGGGCACCAGCCTCGGTCTTCACCCCCGCGTCAGGCGGGCCCGGGGCTTGAAGCGGCCCAACCAGCCCTCCAGCCGGTTGGTGGTGGCAGGCACTTTCGGGTTGTGCTGGCTGCGCACCAGGTCGTGCCAGCGGGCCACGAGGTGCCACAGCAGTTTGCACACCTCCGGGTCCAGGCGCACGCGTCCCTGGGCCACCGCCTGCCACAGGGCCAGCAGGATCGGGCCGGCTGCCACCGGTCGTTCCCGCGCCAGCCGTTGCAGGATCGGCAGCAGGACCCGGTCCAGATGGGTCAGGGCATCCTCGTCGAGGCCCCGGATGTGCCGGCCCACGGTGCGTTGCCTGTGCACGGCGCACTGCTGCCGGTCCAACCCCGATGCGTCCACGGCCGGCCCGTAGACGGGGTCGTCGTCGGTCGTCACCCCTTGCGCCCCGCGCTTCTGCAGGACCGTAAACCAGCCGCCCCAGTCGAAGCCGGGGCCGCTCAGCCGTAGATCACAGACGTTCCCCCTTGGGTCCCGGGACCACGGCCACCGGACGCTTGGCACCCCCGATCGACAGCCAGGTTTCGTCCACCTCGACCCAGGGTGGCAGAGCCGCCTGCGGGTCGGGCATCCGGTCCGGGGCCACCGCCTGCACGTCCCGCCACAGGGTGGGCGCGGCCACCCCGCAGCCCCGCAGGTCCAGGATACGGACCAGCCCCCGCAAGCTGACGCTGTGCACCTACAGGGACGTCACCCGTTCCCGGAAGGCCTGGGGCCGTTGGAGGGCAGTCCCGCCCGGCGGCAGGGGCGAGGCGCTGCCGTGGCAGGCCTTGCACTGCCAACGCTGCACCTGCAGCCGTCCCAGGACCACCAGGTCGCGGGCATAGGTGCCATTGCGGTGCCAGGTGCAGGCTCCGCATTGGGGGCAGGCCGTCGGGGCCGCGGGCAAGGCCCGTTGGCGCTCGGGGTCGACGGGGGTTAGGATGTAGTCCACAACGAGGGGGCCTGTTGGTTGTCAGCACAACACCATTGTAGGGACCCCTCGTCGTCTGTGCGCCCACCACCAATAGCAACGAGATTGAAACAGCGCCAGCCGCAGACATGATATTGTCGGAAGGCTTGTTTATGGAGTAAGTTGGCAAAAACTATTTAAACGATTTAAAGTTGAAATTTGAATTTCCGGAAACTTAATTCGAAAGCGGGGGTGATGGAGCTGGTGGATGCGCGCCAATCCCATGTCCAGGGCCATGCCTGATAGGATCACTGATCGAACGCGCTCTGGATTGGTCAGCGCATCCAGGACGAAGATCACGTTCTGCAGGTGTCCGCAGGGCTTGTAGTACAGTCGCTGACCCTTGGCCGGCGGGTTTGTCAGTAGAAACTTCGCGGCGTTTCCGGAAAGCCGCACTCAGCGGTTCCCTGTCCAATCGAATTGGATGTTCAGGGCTCGAAGCATGGCAAACATGTTGTCGCGTCGCACTCCGAACTGATCACATACATCGGGCAGCTTGACCTCCTTCCTAGATTCCGGCGCACTCTGCTCGTTCGTTACGACGTTGGTGCCGTGAACTCGTGCGTAGGCAACGAGCCATCCGTCCGCACCGGTCGCGAACTTCGCCTTTGTCTGGTTGAAGTATCTCGAATGGCCCTGAACCCACATCATACGGCTTTCCAATTCACAGCCCGGGATGACCGCCGAAGGGGTTCGTGACAGGGCCTTCAAGACGAATTCTGGGAGACGGATTTGAATGCGAAATCGGCATCGACTCTTGCCGATTCTATACGCCTGCCAGTGATCCCATATGGTGCTGGTCAGCATCACACCTACCAGAGCGGTAATGTAGCCCCGGAGTTTGTAGCCTTGATCGGAGTGATGCCCTCTCGCATGACTCGCGTGGTGTCGAGGAGAGTGCTTCCAGTCTCGTATCTACGTACCTATTCAACCAGCGGCACGTCTTCGGCGAGAGCCACCCTGCCAAGTACCCCATCCAGTGTCGCGAGTTCCGCGCCCTCTCGCTTTGCCAACTCCAAATAGAGGGCATCGTAGATGGTCAACCCATGGGTTCTTGCCAAGTTGAAGGCCGACTCGAAGTCGGGATCCGCATCCGTTCGGATGGGCAGGTTCTTCAAGGCGTCCAGCCGCTCTTTGATCCCTCGTATGGAAATACGTCCGCGTCGTGCAGCCGTAAGCAAGGCGTTGCGCGTCTCCAAGTGCCAGAGCTGCGGTGCCAGCGCCCCTTCTTCCACGAGTCGGTCCAGTACCCGGTCCGCACGCGGCTCGTTCTCATCGTCGAAGAGCCACGCCACTACCACCGAGGCATCGACCACCAGTCCGCTCACAAGCGATGACCCTCATGGCGCGCGGCGAGGATCTCCTCGGTGGAGAAGTCCACGGGCTTCCAGCCGGCGCGGCGTTGCCGGAACCTCTCTACTGCCCTGGCACGCCCAGCGCGGTCCTCTTCACTGGCAGGCACCAGATGCGCCACCCGCTTGCCGTGGCGGGTGATGGCAACGGTTTCTCCATACTCCACCGCACGCAGGAGTTCGGACAGCCGGGCCTTGGCTTCAGTGGATCCAATCTCACGCATACGCTATTCCAACCAGTTGTTTTGACCAGTCTATTCTAGAACACGTGGACGCTGACATCGAATGAAACGAAGCGAACTTCACCGCTTCCATATCGTGTGCGGTGTCAACACGATCCGGAAAACCAAGAGTGTTGGGTCAAGATGCCGAGACATTGTCCGACCGACGGACGGCGGCCTCTCGGTGGGAACTTCTGCCAATTCCGGGTACGATCGTCATCCGGAATCCCGTTTCCCTACGTGTAGGGATCGGTGGTTGCCTACAATGCAGAACATATCGGACCTGGTCCCTGTGGGCTGAACGGTACCGGCAACCGGTTGGCTTTGCCATGCTTCGCGCAACCGGTACGAGGCGTTGCGCATGGGGTCCGCCTGTACTGAGACGAGTTTGACTGGGGCACCATCGAAATCACCGTGAGTGCAGCAGCTGAAAGCCTGGCGACGGACCGGCCGCTGGGGGAAGGCGGTTCCGGGGCAACTGTGCCGCAGTCCGCGTTCCGGTTCATGTTGACCCTGATCCAGGGACGACGGCTTGTGTACATCCTGCTGTGCGTGTTCGCCGGTGGGATGTTCACCGTGTCCACGATCGTCGGACCGCTTCTGATCCGACGCGTGATCCAGTTCATCGAGGCTGGAACCGGGACCGTGGACCAGTTGCTGCCCATCGTCCTCATGCTGGTCGGAATGTACCTGCTGCGCGGGCTGGGCCGGTACCTGTACGGCTATCTGTCCCATGTTGTGGCCTACCAGGTTCTGCACGACCTGCTGGCGAGGACCTACGAACACCTGCAAACCCTCAGCCACAGGTACCTGAATCGCCAACGCACCGGAGCGCTGATCGCCCGCTCCATCAGCGATGTGGAGGCCGTCGAGGACTTCGTGGCCCACGGCATCCCCGAACTCACCCTGGCCGTGGTCGGGCCGCTGACCATGACGGCCATTCTCCTGGCCATTGATCCGTGGGTCGCCCTGCTGGCTCTGTTGCCGTTGCCGGTCGCCTCCTTCATCGTGTATCGCAAGTCCAGGCAAATTCGGCTCTTTTGGCGGCAGGTGCGCTCCGGCCTTGCGGAGTTGGTTGCTCAGGTGCAGGACAACCTGAGCGGCATTACGGAGATCAAGCTGTTCAATCTTGAGCAAATCCAATACCGGCGGGTGCATGAACGGAGCAGTCGGTTCCGGGATGCATCCGTCAGCGCCATGGGGGTGTCGATGATCCCCGGCAGCGTGGTCGAGATTGCGGGCGGACTGGGTTTCATCCTGGTGGCGTGGTCGGGCGGTGCCCGCGCCCTGCAGGGAACCCTGTCCGTGGCGGACTTCGTGCTGTTCGTGTCCTACATCTCGTTCATCTACATGCCGTTCATGAAGATTGCGGACATGGGCGACACCCTTTCCCGGGCCTACGTCAGCCTCGAGCGCATTCAGGAAACGTGGCAGATCCAGGCCGAGATCCAGAGTCCCATCGACGGACGGGATCCCTCATCTGACAACCCGGACCTGCCCTGGACCGTGGAGTTCAGGAACGTTGGGTTTGCCTACCGTTCCGACATCAACGCCCTGTCGGACGTGTCCTTCTCCGTACAGCCTGGCCAGACCGTGGCGCTGGTGGGGCCGACCGGCGCCGGCAAGACCACGGTGTCGCGGCTTATCCCGCGCCTGTACGACGTGGATGGCGGGGCGGTGCTGGTGGCCGGTACCAATGTGCGGGAATGGCGCCTGGAGCCCCTGCGGCGCCACGTGTCGTTCGTCCTGCAGGAGGTGTTCCTGTTCCACGGCACCATCCGCGACAACCTGCTTCTGGGTCGGCCGGATGCCTCGGTGGCGGATCTGCATGAAGCCATCCGGATGGCCCACGCGACCGAGTTCATTGAAGAGATGCCCAACGGGTTGGAAACGGTGATTGGGGAACGCGGCGTGCGCCTGTCGGGCGGGCAAAGGCAGCGCATCGCCATCGCCCGCGCCCTGCTCAAGAACGCTCCCATCCTGGTCCTGGACGAAGCCACCTCCAACGTGGACGTGCTCACGGAGCTGGCCATCCAGGAAGCGTTGCAGACCCTGATGGAGGGACGCACCACCCTGGTCATCGCGCACCGGCTTTCGACGATCCGCAATGCCCACAAGGTGCTGTACATGGAGGACGGCCGGATTCTCGAGTCCGGGACCTTCGATCAGCTGGTGGCGCAGGGCGGCGGCTTCGCCCGCATGGTGGAGGCCCAGAGCCTGCTGCAGACGGTCTGACGCGGGCCGAGTGGGCGGCTGGTTGCCGATTGCTACTTCTGAAGTTCCGCCTGCACGTGCTTGACCACGTTGGTTAGGCCCTGCTGCAGGTCCACGCGGTTGGACCATCCCCAGCTGGAACGGGCCAGCGACGTGTTGAGGTAGGCCAGATCCACTTCCCCCACCGGACGTTCAATGTTGACCGGGGCCCGGTGGTAGTGGGTCAGCGATGCCAGCTTCTGGAAGATCTCGTTGACTGTGGTGGGCTGTCCCGAACCCACGTTGAAGACGCCCCGGGCGCGGTGCTTCAGGGCGGAGAGGCAGGAGTCAACGGCATCGGACACATAGAGGAAGTCCCGGGCCTGCGTGCCGTCCCCGTGGATCCGGATCTCCTGATTCTTGAGCATGGCTTCGGTGAAGATGGCCACCACGCCGGCCTCACCCTTGGGGTTTTGGCGCGGTCCGTAGATGTTGGCGAAGCGCAGGATGGCACTGGGAAAGTCGTAGGCCTCCCGGTACAGGGTCAGATGCTGTTCGATGGCCAGTTTGTTGGCGGCATAGTTGTCCTTCGGGTTGATCGGATCCTCTTCGGTGAAAGCCTTGTGGCTGCCGTCGGCCTGAATGCCTTCGCCGTACACGGCGCCGCCGGAACTGATGAAGACGAACTGTTCGACGCCGGCGGCCCGCGACAGCTCCATGAGCGCCAGGCTGGCCGAGACGTTGACCGCGGCATAGCCCACGGGATCCTGCATGCTTTCGCGCACGTTGACGCGGGCGGCCAGGTGGAAGACGGCCTGGATTTCGTTGCGCGTGAACACCTGTCCCATGGCCGCGTGGTCCGTCAGGTCCATGCGGTAGAACATGGCCTTGGTGTTCACGTTGGCCTGACTGCCGGTGTGCAGGTTGTCAATCAGGAGAACGTCGTGGCCGGTGTCGACCAGGGCGTCCACCAGATGGCTGCCGATGAACCCGGCGCCGCCGGTGACCAGAATCTGCACGTTGCTTGCCTTCCCGATGTCAGTCCCGGTCCAACGCGTCCGCCCGTGCCCGGCGGACCGCGTCCAGGTACCGCTGCTCGGTTTCGAGCATGTGGGCGAGCACCGTGCGCACCGACCAGGATCCCGGTTCGGGCGATGCATCCAAGTCGTCGTCCTCCAGGCCCGTTGTGGCCGCGAGCACCTGGCCCCAGGCCCGTTCGGCCTCGGCCAGCATATGCTGGGGCATGGTGCGGCTTCGCTGCAGATCCTCGCGTGCCTTCTCGATTTGGTTGGCGTGTTCCCGCATGTGTTCCCCGAAGCGCAGCAGGACGCGCCGCACCTCGTCCCATCGGGGCAGGTCCACCGGCACGGCGAAGTCGGACTCCGGAACGTCGGACAGTTCCGCCATGGTCCGGTCCCGCACGCTGCGGATCTCGGCAAGGAGTGAATTCAGTTCATCGCGTTGCATGTTTTCCCCTGGCCCGGTCACGGGCCGAACGCTCATTGTAGAAATCGTCGCGCCGCGCTGCCAAAATTCCGACTTCGGCTTCGGGCACGGACGGCTCCGCAGCGGGTGCTTAGGCTAGACTTGCCCCGTTGCAATCATGTCGGAGGATAAATAGTCACATGGCACGCGAGAGACTCGAAAGCAAGCTGGCCGAGATTCGGGCGGCCCGGGACGAGGTGGTCGAACTTCTGCAGAACCGGCAGGACGACATCAACCTCATCGAGTTCCCGGAGAACTACTGGAAAACCATGGCCCACCTCATGTGGCGTTACGGCGACCACATGCGCGAACACACCAACCAGATTGCCAACACGCGCCGCGGCACCGGCCTTGTACATTCCGAGGTTCAACGCAAGCTGGCGGATGCCGAGCGCTCATGGGGCGAACTCCTGGGCGAACTGGTCGGCCTGGACGACGCGGATCTCGACAAGACCACCGGCGAGGAGGATTGGTCCGTAAGCGAGACGCTGGATCACATCCTCAGCGCCGAAATCCACTACCTGAAGGCCGCCAAGGCCGGTTTGGAAGGCCGCGACTGATTCCACCCGGTCTTCAGGCGGGCACGGACGCGCTCCCCAGCTGCTCGCGCATCCAGGCGCGCAGGGGCACGTCCTCCTCCTGCGGTGAGGAGTATCCGTGCCCGCCCGACAGGCTGATGCCCAACAGCTGTTTCTGGATGGGATCGGCATCGTCCAGCCACTCCTCGATCCGCATGTCGTCCCGGGGCCGGAGCCACCGGTAGCTGTAGCCGTAGAAGAGCACCTTGCGCGTCACGTCGGAGGTGTTGGGGCTGGAGGCGTGGAAGATCCGGCGATCGAAGAACACGGCCGTGCCCGGCTTGGCCAGCACCGGCATGCCGCCGCGCGGCTGCCCGTCCACGATGTCTTCCAGCTTGTTGGTCAGATGGCTGCCGGGCACCACATACAGGTTGGCCCGTCCCGGCACGGACGTGTCCGTGAGGAAGTAGGCGACCTTCAGTGAGATGCGGGGCTGGGGATCCGTCTCCAGTTCCTGGTTGAGCCGGCCGCTGTCCTTGTGCCAGTTGTAGCCGGGGTCCGGCTCGCCCGGCTGCAGGGGCGGGGTCCAGATTAGGTGGGAGTGGTAGAGCTGGATGTTCCAGCCCAGGATGTTCCACACCTTGGGAAAGGTGGTGGGACAGTCCAGCAGGTCCATGAACTCCCGGTCGCGCCCGATGAAGTCGAGGTAGTTGAGGCGGGCGTTCTCGTCCAGCCCTTCCTGCTCGCGGTAAGCTGCAATCAGGCGATCCACGGCGGCGTTGGCCCGTGCCACCGTTTCCTCCGAAATGGCGTTCTCGACCAGGAAGTAGCCATCGCGATCGAACGCCTCCCGTTCCTGGTCGGTCAACTGGTGCTTGAGCCATTCGGACTGCATGATGGTACTCCCGGCCGCCCGTCCGCCGGACGGGGAGGCCAATGTTTGGTTGACGGCATCGGGAATCTTACCCGTGTCGCCCATGCGCCCGAATCCGGATTGGGTCTGGCTGTGGCGAATGGGTTGCACACCGCCGGCAGAGATTTAAATGCCGCAGCGCAATGGGGATTGATTTCCACGTGCCAACTGTCGCGCCGCGGCAGGCGAATCTACGACACCAAGTCCAGCGGCACCCAGTTCGGCGACTTCGTCGGAAGGGGCAGGTCCGTTCTCCGATAGTTGGGCAGAACCGGGTTCGGCACCAGATCCATTATCAGGGCGTACTCATCGCAGCGTTCGTACTTGGGGCAGTGTTGGCAGTCAACCCATACCTTGGGGCTGATGTCCGCCACATCCACCGGCCGGAAACCCAGACCCAGGAAAAACCTTGGGACCAGGGTCAGGGCGCACAGTTGCTGGTAACCGCGCGCACGCGCCATGTCGACAATTCGTTCCACCAGGCGGCGGCCAATCCCCTCGCCCTGCCAGTCGGGATCCACCACTAGCGAACGGACCTCGGCCAACTCCGGCGCCAGAGTAGTTAGGCAAACGCCTCCGATTACCTGCCGGGCCGCTCGGGCCGGTGGTTCCGGTACGGCCACGACCCAGTCCGGCAGGGTTTGGACGATCGACTCGACCGTACGCGGCAACATGACATCCTGCGCCGCGTGCGGTGCCACGAGGGCCTGAAGGCGCGGGGCATCCTCAACCCGCGCCTTCTCCAGCCGGTACATGCCGTCGCGGGCCGCGCCGCTAAAGGCCTTTCAGAATGTCGCCCGTGATTTTGGCCGCCTGTTCCAGTTCCTCCTCCGTGATGATGAAGGGAGGCACATAGCGCAGGATGTTGGTGCCCGCGGACACGGTCAGCAGGCCCTGTTCATAGCCCTGATCCACGACGGGGGTCACGTCGATGTCCATCTCCACGCCGGTGATCAGGCCCCGGCCCCGAATTTCGGTGATGTGGGGCGAATTCAGTTCGGCCAGCAGATCGCGCAGGTGATCGCCCTTGGTCCGGACCGAAGCCAGGAATTCGGGCTGGGCAATGCGGTCCAGGACGGTGCAGGCCACATTGGTGGTCAATGGGCTGCCGGCGAAGGTGGAGGCGTGGTCGCCGGGATGGATCATGTCGGCCACCTTTTGGTTCATGCAGATGGCGCCGATGGGCAGGCCGCCCGCCAGCGACTTGGCCAGGGTCATGATGTCGGGGGCAACCTCGTCGCCCACAATCGACTGGTAGCCCCACAGCGAGCCCGTGCGGCCCATGCCGCACTGCACCTCGTCGAAGATCAGCATCGCGTCGTACTCGTCGGCCAACTCCCGCAAGCCCTTGAGGAACTCGGGCGTGGCCACGTTGACGCCGCCTTCGCCCTGGATCGGTTCCACGATGATGGCGCACACGCGTTCGTCCACCAGTTCGCGGGCGCTGTCCAGGTCGTTGTAGAGAGCGAAGCGGACGCCGGGCATCAGCGGCTTGAAGGGATCCTGGTACTTGGACCGCGGCGTGGCCGCCAGACTGCCGAACAGCCGCCCGTGGAAGGCATCGGAGAAGGCCAGGATGCAGTACTTCTCCTCGTAGTCCTTGTCGTAGGCGTAGCGCCGGGCAAACTTGAAGGCGCCTTCGTTGGCATCCGCGCCGGTCAGGCAGTAGTGGACCTTGTCGGCAAAGCTGTGTTCGCACAGCTTCTGTGCCAGCCGGGCATGCGGTGCCGTGTGGTACAGGTTGCTCACATGGTAGACCCCGCTCTCCACGACCTCCATGATGGCGGCCTTCATGTCCGGATCGCCGTAGCCGAGGGCATTGACGGCGATGCCGGAGACGCAGTCCAGGTAGCTCTTGCCGTCGGCGTCGGTCAGTGTGGCGCCCTCGCCGGAGGCGAAGACCATGGGCGGGCGGCCATAGACGCCCAGCACGTACTGCTGTTCCAGGTCAATAATCTGCTGTGTGTTCAAGACGGTTTCCCCCTTGTGGTCGGAACGGTGTGGATCGAAAGGTTTGACGAAGTCAGTTGTCGCGTCGCATCAGGCTGTAGCTTTGCGCGGTCGGGCCGCCGGCGGGCTGGCCGGCCATGAAGAGGGCCAGGGGCACCACCTCCTCCGGCTGCTTGAACCACTCCGTGGCCCATGCGGCCGGCCGCTCCCCCTGAGTGGCGGACCAGCGGGTCATATCCGTGTCCACCGGCCCCGGTATGAGTTCGTTGACGGCGATGCCCTGGTCCACCACCTCCTGGGCAAAGACTCGGGTCAACATCCACAGGCCGGCCTTGGAGACGCAGTAGGCCGAGGAGCCGCCGGCTCCCTTGTGGCCCATGCCGGAGCCGACCACGATGACGCGTCCGTCGCCGGAGGCACGCAGGAAGGGCGCCGCCGCCCGCAGGCAGTGGTAGGCGCCGATCAGGTTCGTGTTCAGGACCGCGGCCCACTTGGCCGGATCGCTGTCGGCCACGGCGGTCTTCTCCAGTTCGATGCCCGCATTGACAACCAGGATGTCCAGGCCGCCGAGCCGCTCCGCCAGGGATGCCATGGCATCGTCGACCTGTTTCACTGCGGAGACATCGCAGACTTGCCGGCACGCGGTACCGCCGCCGTCCCGGATGGCGGCTTCCACCTCGGCCAGGCGCGCCTCGTTGCGGGCCAGGCATCCCACGGCCGCCCCTGCGGCCGCGAAGCCTTCGGCAATGGCCCGTCCGATGCCCCGGCTGGCTCCGGTGACGACTGCGCGGCGGCCGGCCAGGACTTGGTTCATGGTCGAGTTACCGTTGGACGTTGTCTGCATGCAGCACTCCCGTACCCGTGCCTGATCGAATGCCCGCCAGGTCCGTGATGACGGCCTGGAGCACCCCGCGCCCGATTGCCTCCAGGGCGCTCTGCACCTTGACGACCATGCCGTCCCGGATGTGTCCCTCCTCAATCCAGGTCCGGGCCTGTTCGGCCGTCATGGCGCGGACGGGCCGCCCGGCGATTTGCACACCCGGCACGTTCGTGAGGAAGACCAGCCGGTTGGCCGGCAGCGCGGCGGCCACTGCCATGGCGACATGATCGGCGTTCACGTTGTAGTGGAGGCCATCCGCCGGGCACACCGAGATGGGACTGATGACCGGGATGCGGCCGTCCCCCAGCAACAGGGAGATCAGCGACAGATCCACGCCGGTCACGTCACCCACACGGCCCAGATCCCCCTTGGGGCTCCGGAGCGGCGTCACCTGGACAGTGGCGCTGTCCACGCCGCTGATGCCGACTGCCGCCAGGCCGCGGTTCCCCAGTGTTCGGACCAACCGCTTGTTCAGGGTTCCGCTCAGGACCATCTCGGCCACGGCCAGGCTTTCCACCGTTGTGACCCGCAACCCGTCAATGAACTCGGGCTTCAGGCCGACGGCGGTCTGCCATTCGGCGATGGTCTTGCCGCCTCCGTGCACCACCACGATCGCTTCGCCGGCCTCCTGCAGGGCGGCGACCGTGTCGGCCAGTTCGGTCATGAACTCCGGGCTGTCCAGTTCGCCTCCGCCGATTTTGAGGACGACGGGGCGGACCTGGTTCTGATCCTGTGACATGGCTGCCTTGCGTTGGCGGGTTGGAAGGATCTGTGGGCCTACAGCAGGCCGGCGGTTTCGGGGAGATCCAGGGCAATGTTCATGTTCTGCACCGCCTGTCCGCTGGCCCCCTTGATCAGATTGTCGATGCTGGAAACGATGATCAGGTCGGTGCAGTCCGGATCGTCGGGTTCGATGGCCGTCACGCTGATGGCGCAGCGGTTGGTGTGGCTGGTGTGTCGCACGGAGGCGAACGCACCGGGTGGCAGCAACTGCACAAAGGGTTCGTCGCCCCAGCAGGCTTCCATTTGCGCGCGCACCGCGGCCTCCGTGCAACCCGGCTCCAGCGACACATGGATCGTACTGAGAATGCCTTGGCTGAGGGGCGTCAGATGGGGCACGAATGTTATGTGGCTGGGCGGAAACCGGCCTGTGGCCTCGCCCAGCACCTGTTCCATCTCCGCCAGATGGCGGTGGCGCCGGCCCGCGTTGTAGGGGGTGAGGTTCTCGTTGGCTTCCACGTAATGGTAGGGCAGCTTGGGGGTGCGGCCGGCACCGCTGACCCCGCTCATGCTGTCCACGATCACGCGCGGCGGCAGCCAGCCGGCGCGGGCCAGGGGCAGGAGCGCCAGGTTCACGGAGGTCGGGTAGCAACCGGGATTGGCGATCAGGGTCGCGCCCTTGATTTGTTCCCGATAGGCCTCGCACAGGCCGTAGACGGCCTTGTCGACCAGATCCGGCGCGGCGTGTTCGATGCCGTACCAGCGCGCGTAGACGTCCGTATCGGTCAGGCGGTAGTCGGCGCTCAGGTCGACCACGGTCGCGCCGGCGGCGTGGAAGGCCCGCACCGGCTCCACGGACTGGGCGTGGGGCAGGGCCAGGAACACGACATCCACCTCGTCCGTCCGCCCGAGGGCGTCGACCAGCGGAATCAGTTCAATGGGCCAGGGGCCGTGCACGACATCGCTGTAGAGGCGTCCGGCGCTGTTCTCGCTGGTCAGCCAGGCGACTTCGGTGTTTGGGTGCCGGTCCAGCAGCCGGACCAGTTCCAGGCCCGTGTAGCCGGTGGCACCGGCAATTCCCGCTCTGATCATTGGTTCACTTCCATTGGGCATAAAAAAAGCTCTCCGCCCGGAGAGCTTGACTGCCATTGGAGCAATGCGCGTCAGGTCCGTCCAGACAGAGTCCGGGTACTAGAAGCCTGACCTCCTCCTCGATTCCGGCAAGGGTGCGCGACGGGTGTTCATGATGTCAGGATAGCACAACAGTTCCGTAGCGATCAACGGCCTTTGCGCTCCTCGTAGCGGCGGATGCCGTTGGCGATGGTTTCGGGCAGGTCGTTGGTCATGGTCCTGAGGGCCTCCACGATCTGCGTTGCGGTCAAGCCGGCGCCAAAGGCGCGGTCCAGGCTGCGCTGGTTGATTTGGTACCGATAGACCTGGTCCGTACGCACCCAGTTGGCGAAGCGCTCAACCCGGAACCGGGCGTGCAGGTCCATGGCCACCGGCACTTCCACGCGGAAGTCCGGATGGACGGCCACCCGGGGACGGGCCGACACCGGCAGCAGTTCCAGGTCCCGGCCGAGCCAGACGGCACCCTCGCGCGTCAGCGTCAGAATAGGCGGTCCGCCGCGATTGTCCGCCTGGCGGACGGCATCCAGCCACAACAGGGGGCCTTCCAACAGAAACCGGGCCAGTTCACCCTCTACCAGGCGCCAATTGTCGAAGCCGCCCACGAAGGCCTCTTTCTCTCTGTGCCAGACGTACCAGCTGTCGTAGTCGCCGGTGGTGCGCTGAAAGTCCGGGTTGAACCGGTGGACGGCTTCCACCACGTCGGGCAGCCGGAACCACTGGGTCAGCGGCAGGGAGGCCAGGGCCTGTCCAAAGTTGCCGCGCGTACCGGCGGCATGGGCGGGGGCGCCCCACCGTTCCAGGTTGCGGCAGTCGAGGATGGGCACGTGTCTGAGGTCGCTCCAGGTGCCGGACTGAAACCACGTGTCCCACAGGGCCCGGCGCTGGGCGGCCCGATCGAGCATCAGGAACCGGTGGACGTTGTTGCCGTGCAGGGTGCGGATGGCCTGGCCGACTTCGGTGCGGCCGTCCTCGACCAGTTCCATCTCGGCGGCCAGGTGGCAGAGAAATTCCAGGCGCACGGCCAGGAGATCCGTGTCCGGCATGACCAGCAGGCGCTCCTTGAGCCGTTCGGTGTCCTCGGGCCGCGGCACACCGTCCCGCAGACGCCAGGCGTTCTGGAAGAGGACGGCCAGGTAGGAGAGGAGGTCCGACAGCAGGTAGTCCGCGGTGTCGAGGATCTGTTCGGTGGCCGGGGGGCGGGCCGGCTCGATATCCAGACCCTGCTCGTCTTCGCCGCCTTCCGGTTCGGGGATCAGCGGCAGAATGTCGGTCGGGATGTAAATCTTGGAGGCGGCCTCGCGGCCGGAGCCGCTGAAGTAGCGGCCGATCAGGGCATGGAAGTAGAGGACCTCGCTGACCGAGGTAGGTTGCCAGTCCTCGACTTCCGCCAGGTTGGCGTCCCCCGGAATCTGAAGAGGGCCGTGGCTGCGCACGAACTGGTATTCTAGGATTTCACCGTTGGCTCCCTTAAGCTGCTGCAGGGCCGCGATGGTGCCGGGGTACGTCACCGCCAGATCGTCCAGTACGCTGTCGACCGATGCTGGACTGGTGATGAAATCGGCGAGGATGGAGGCGGCTTGGCCGACCGGTATGCCGGGGTCCAGACCAGTACCTCGCAGTTCTGCGATAATCTCGATCAGTTTCGGTGTATGCTCCCGGAGCATCTGCACCGTGGTGGGCATGGGTATACAGTCTGGGTTGAAGAAAGGAGTTCAGTCGGTTTCAGTCAATCGGGCACGTTAATCATGTTACGCATCCTGAACTTCTTTGGAATCTTACGCAACATCGGCATCGCTTGGCGACTCATGCAGAATCCGGCGGTGCCGTCTTGGGTCAAGCTGCTGTTGCCCCTGCTGGTGATCGTATACAACCTCCTCCCGCTGGATTTGCTGCCGGGCCTGCCCTTCGACGACTTGTTCGTACTCCTGTTCGTGTTTCCGAAACTAATGATCCACTTCGCCCCGGACGACGCGGTGGAGGCGGCAGCCCACGGATACACCCAGTCGCCGCCATCCGAGGAAGAGGACGACCAGACCATCGACGTGCCTTGGCGTTCGGTTTCGTGACGGGGCATCGTCCCCGCCGGTTCTTGCGCCGTCCTCAGGAAGCGGCTTCCTCTCGTCCCGGCATGCGGAACCGGACGATGCGTGTCTCCCGTTTGCCCGGATGCCGCCCCGGTGGCCAAGTCCCTGCTCCTGCCAAGTGGCCATGATCGGCCGGCCGGGTCCCGACGGCGCGTTTCCGGTCCTGGTATTGGGTGTCGGCACCATCGGCTCGGGCTGGGGAGCCTGGTTCAGCCACCAGGGACTGCCCGTGTGCCTGGTCGACCCCGGTCGGGAACCGGTGGCCATGCAGGATGCAGTGGCGATCAAGCTGGGACAACTGCGGCAAAGCGACATGCCCGGCGCTGAGGCGGCCGGAGACGTGACGGTTGCGCAGTCGCTGCGCGTGTTGCCGGAGGGTGTCGGGTTTGTTCAGGAGAACGCAACCGAGTCGCTGGATGCCAAACAGGCGATTCTGCGGGAGTTGGATGCGACCCTCCCGCCATGGACGGTGATTGCCTCCAGCACGACCTCGCTCAAGCCCTCGGACATCCAGGCCGGATGCCGGCATCCCGAACGCGTGCTGGTCGGGCATCCTTTCAACCCTCCCCACCTGCTGCCGCTGGTGGAGGTGGTGGCTGGACACCAAACCGACGATGCCGCGGTCGACTGGACCATGGACTTCTATCGTGCGGTCGGCAAGTTTCCGGTGCGTGTCCGCAAAGAAGTGACCGGGCATGTGGCCAACCGCCTGACATCGGCCCTGTTTCGGGAAGCCGTGCATCTGTTGGCGGAAGGCGTTGCCACGGCTGCCGAGTTGGATGATGTGCTGACCCATGGCCCCGGCCTGCGCTGGGCCTTGCAGGGTCCGTGGCTGACGTACCACCTGGGGGGAGGTGAGGGCGGCATTGCGGCCTATCTCGAACACTTGGGCGACACGCATCCCACGCGCTGGGCCGAACTGGGTGAGCCGGAACTGAACAACAACGTGCGCCGGATGATTGTGGACCAGGTGCTGGCGGCCTACGGGGACCGTCCGGTGCAGGAGTGGGCAGGCGAACGGGATCGTCAATTGGAAGCCCTGTTGGCCCTCAAGCGGAAGTCCAATCCTCAGGCATAACAGCGGGTGCCTTGGCACTTGCAGCAAGGCGGGTTCTATGGCTGAGTCTGCCTGGTTGTCCTGAACAACATCTTTGAATAAGCATTCAGATTTCCTATAATTGATCGTTCGCTGCCAGTTCGTCAACTTGACTGCGTGGTGTCAAAAGACACCACTGAACGGCGGTCAAGTGATGGTATGGGGTACTCATCTGCATCTTCGGTGCGGTAGAACCGCGACGGTGCCGCATCCCGGGCATGGGGATGCGCAACACAAAGGAGTGGGGTGAGCCATGGATCGTCGAGATGTGTTGCCGCTGATGGTTGGCATCCCGTGCAGCGACGGTGTCGTGATTGGAACGGACAGTGCAGTTACCGCGAGGCCGCTCGTGCTGCCGGGGATGTCCAAAGTCCATTCCGTAGCCGACTGTGCATTGATTATCTGTGCAGGCAGTGTAGGGCCGGGTCAGCGGTTCCTGAGTGTGGTGTCGGAGCGCTACAGGACTGATCAAACCCTTGATATCGACGATACCCTGGTTGAGGAGGGTAGGAAACAGTTTGCGCACCGTGGCTCCGAGAGGTGGGCTTGCTGTCGCGTCAAGAGGGCGTCGACAGCAACCGCTCATTGCCCTTCCTTGTGCTGTTTCAGGTCCGGAAACAGCTTGATGACAAGGTCGGCTCCTTGCCGGTTGTCGAATTCCACGGCTGTGCGGTAGGCCCGGGCGTAGTCCTTGCGGGCTTCTTTCCGATTGCCGACCTTCTCCTTGGCCAGCCCCCGGTAGCATCTGGCTTCCACATGGTCCGGGTCCTGCGACAGGACCTGGTTCAGATCCGGTATCGCGCGTTTGTATCGGCCCATGGCAATGTGGACTCGCCCCCGTATGTACAAGCCAAACGGATCCTCGTTGTCGATTGCCAAGATTGCCTCGGCGCTGTCCAGGGCTTCGGGGAACCGTTCGAGCTCGAGCAGGGCAAGGCCGCGCCCGGAATGTGCCGGTTCGAAGTTCGGTTCCAGTGTCAGGGTACGGTCGTAGTCCTCGAGCGCAAGTTCAAAATCCTCGACTTGATGTCGAAGCGTCCCCCGTTGCATATAGGCCACAGGGTTGTCCGGATCAATTCGGATGGCCGCATCGAAGTCCGCGGCGGCATCGTCGTATCTTGCGAGGTCGGCTCTGATGCTCGCGCGCAACAGCAACAACGGAGCTTGGTCGGGATGTTGGCTGACACCGCGGCTTGCTTCGGCTTCCGCTTCGTCATACTGGTTGAGCATCCAATGACAATTGGCTTTTTTGAACCGCGTGTCCATGTGGCTTGGAGCCAGGTCCAGGGCTTTCGCCAAGTCGTCCAGGGCTTCCTGCCACTTGAACTGGGCGGCCCGGATCTCGGCCCGCCAACAATAGGCCTCAGCGTAGGCGGGGTCAATTGCGAGTACTTCGTTCAAGAGGTCCAGGGCGAAAGGCTCAAGGCCGGCTCGCGACATGGCGCCACTGCTCAGCAGCAATCCGTCCACGTACCGGGGATTGATGTTCAATGCCTTGTCAATGGAGTCCTCCAACGGTTCAGTGCTGTCCTCGTGCCTGTGCTGCATGGCCTTCGCCACCAGTGCCGGCACGTAGTCGGGTTTCAGTGCCAAGGCCTTGTTGACATCGGCAATGCCGCCACCGGGACCGGTTTCCATGTAGCTGACCATGGCTCGGATCACATAGGCGGGCACGTAGCCGGGGTCCATGTCCAGGGCGCGACGCAGCCAATCGCGAGCCTTGTTTGACTCATCCAGGTACATCCATGTGGAGGCGGCGAACGTGTAGCCGAACGCGGATGCCTGGGAACGGGTGAACTGCTTCAGGATTCCGCCTACGAACTCCTTGTCGGAACAGGAAAGGTTCCGTCGACTGTCGAGGCCGACGGCTTCGAATCTCACCGGACCGGATTTCGGGTCTGCCGACTCCCACGGCAGGTGCGGCGGGTTTTGCCACCCGTCTGCCGCGTCGCGGATCCGGTCCCGCATGATCCAGAGCCTTTCGACCCATCTCCCGGCATGGAAGGGATCGAGGATGCTCATCGCAGCCTCAGGGCCGGGTCTGACTTCAAGTTGGACCGCGGAACCAGAGGATTTGGCGCTGGATTGGTGGAACAGGTTGCTCGGGTGTTGGAGCGGAGCACGGTTCGTCATGGGCGTGGAATGCTGCAAGGGGGACGTGTTGATCATCGTTGGCAACTCGATTGCCGTCAACTTGCCGTTGACTGCCCTGAATCGGTGTGAACCCGGCACTGCCTGACGACTGGCCCCCCGCCCTTCAACGGAGCCTGGATGCAAGGCTGGCTGTGCCCCATGGTTCGAGGGGTTGGCTTGCCGTCACTGCACGAGTCCGTCGGCACCGTCCGATCATCGTCGCGCCTTGCGCTGCTTCAGATCCGGGAACAGCCTGACCGCAAGCGCAGCCCCATGCTCGTTGCCGAACTCAACGGCTTTGCGGTAGGCGCGGGCGTAGTCCTTGCGGGCTCCTTTCCGATTGCCGGTCTTCTCTCGGGCGAGTCCCCTGTAGCATCGTGCTTCCACATCGTGCGGATCCTCCCGCAGGACCCGGTTCAGATCCGGCATCGCGCGTTTGTACTGCCCCATTTCGACGTGGCTGCGGCCCCGTACGTACAAACCGTCCAGGTCCTTGCCGTCGATCGCCAAGGCGGCATTCGCGCAAACCAGGGCTTCGGCGAACCGTTCGACCTTAAGGAGGGCCAGGCCGCGATGGATCAGCACCGTCAGGTAGTCCGGTTTGATCGCCAGGGCGCGGGCGAAGTCGTCAATTGCCAGGTCGTAATCCTCGAGTTCATACCGCAGTTGCCCTCGTCGGGAGTAGGCCTCCGCAAGTTCAGGATCCATGCGGATGGCAGTGTTCAGATCCTCGACCGCGTCATCGTACCGTTCATCCGACATCCTGATGTCCGCGCGCGTCAGCAGAAACTCGGGACTGTTGGGATGGGCATCCACGAGATGGCTTGCCTCGGAGTCTGCTTCGTCATCCTGTTCAAGAAACAAGTGGGCGGCGATTTTGGCCAATCGTGCCGACACGTCGCCTGGAGCCAGTTGCAGCAGTTCATGCAGGTCGTCTGTGGCTTTCTGCCACTCCATCCGTCCGACCCACCAATCGGCTCGAGACCGATAGGCCTCAATGCTGGCGGGATCGATTTCGAGTGCCCGGTTCAGGTAGTCCAGGGCGACTTCCTCATCCCCGAACCTCTCCATGGCGCCACTGGCGATCACGAATGTGTCCGCATAGTTGGGGTTGAGTTGAAGTGCCTTGTCCAGGGCATCCAGGGGTGATTGGATATCGTCGTCGTCGGGGCCGAACATGACGCGCGCGATCAGCGCCGGCACGTATTCCGGATCCAGTTCCAAGGCCTGATTGACGTCGGCGATGCGTTCCCGAGGGGCGTCTTCCGTGAAGCCGACCATGGCACGGACCACATAGGCCGGGACATAGCCGGGGTCCATGGTCAGGGCCCGGCGCAGCATGGCGCAGGCCCTGGTTCGTTCCCCCAGGTACTGCCAGGCGGATGCAGCGAACGTGTATCCGAAGGCGGACTCCCGGGAACCGATGAACTGCCTCAGGATGCCGCTCACGAATCCCTCCCTGGACCGGGAGCGGTTCCAGGGGCTGTCGAGGCCGACGGCCTCGAATCTCACCGGATCGGATTCCGGATCTTCGGTTGCCCACGGCAAGTGCGGCGTGTTTTGCCACTCGTCGGCCGGGTCCAGGATGCGGTCCCGCATAATCCAGAGCCTTTCCACCCACCGCCCGGCACCGAAGGGATCGGTGATGCTCATCGCGGATTCGGGGCCGGGTCTGATTTCGAGTTGGACCGAGGAATGGGAGGTCATGGCACCGAGGTTGTCAACAGGTGGTTAAGCAGGATGTCTTGGCCGAGCGAAACCCGCCTTGAGTGTAGGGCATGTTGCATGTCGGGCCTGCCCGTCACCGATTGGCCGACAACCCTGAAGCCGGCACCATGGGGCGGACGGCTGCGCGGCCTGACGTTCGGGAACGACCCACAAGGAGCTTGGGGGGTCGTCTGTCCATGGCGGTGCCCTGATACCGACAATGGCCTCGCATGCAGGGCGACGGTTGACGCCGCCTCGAACTCGCCGGTCGCATTCCAAACCTGTACCCCGGAGACCCAGAACAGTTTCTCTTGGCCGAAGGCCGGTTCGTCTTAAAGCGACCGGTCTCCGGATTCAGCGTGTGGCGGTCCAGGCCGTTGCCGCGGGTTCCGGAAGCATACAGGGAGAGCTGTCCGTCCACGACCACGAGCCAGGAGGGATCATGGACATGGTCCTCGGCGATTCAGGGCAGATGTTTCAGCAGTCGCCGGAGTACAGCTCCGGAGGAGTCGAAGGATCGGTTCGATTCAGAGACCGCTTGACAACCTGTCACGGACAAGGCGAACAGGCCGCACAGCAGGTCGCGTGCGGTCCAACCCGTGTGCTTGGCCGCATGCGATCTGCAGCCAAGGTTGCCGCAACGACATCCGTTCCGGTGGCAGGAGAAGTAGAGAGTTGGTTTGGTTGAAGCGGGAGTGTCAGGCAGTGGATATGTCCTTCTGTTGGTGCACCTGGCAACCGAGCTGTGAGCCCATCTGTGTTCGTCTCCCAATCCAACTCATCGGAGCCGCCCAGCAGCAAGATGCCGGTGGTACGGGTCGGATTCAAGCGTTCCGGTGTGACGGACTGACCTTGGCCGTATTCCCGAACCAATCCAGCGGGATGGCATACAGTGCCCTGGGCGGATGTGAAATGAATTCGCCATACGGCTGAGGTTATATCCGCCGCCATTGCAGGGCACGTTCAAGGGGGAATGATCATGCAATACGGCCTGCCTTTTCAGGCGGTCTTCCGCTCCACCGATCCCAGAATCCGCAACAAGCTCATGACAGGCACCTTGTATGTCCTGGTCAGTATGGTTCTGTCCGTGGTGCTGGTCGGCGTTGTCGGTTTCTTCATAGTAGGTGGATATGGTCTGCGCCTGTTGCGCAATGTCCGAACCCATCAGGAACATCCCCTCCCAGAGTGGGATCAATGGCAGACCGATTTGCGGAACGGCTTCTTCCTGTTCGTGGCCTATCTGGTTTGGCTATTGCCTTTCTTCGTTGTTTCCCTGGTCGTAAATCTGGTTGGGAACGAACCGGCACCACTTCCGGCAATGGACAGCTTGGATTCGTTTGGGACTGCGTTTTCGTACAGTCTGGGGGCCATCGGCTTTGGCAGAAGCCTGGTGGCGTTGCTGCCCACCGTCCTGGGCTCGATCCTTGGTCCCGCCATTGCGATTGCCTTGGCCCAGCGCATGGAACTGGCCGATGCCTTCAAATTTGGGAATGTACTGGCCTGGGTGGCCCGGAACTGGGTACAGTGCCTATTGGCTAGCGTAATCGCCGGCTTGATATCCTTGCTTATCTCGGTGGTGGCCGCCCTGACGGGTGCTCTGGCCTTGGGTATCGGCGTGATTGTGACGCTCCCCTTCGGGTTTCTCATGAGCAGCATTTACCAGCATCATCTCTTTGGGCAACTGGCGCAAACCCGTGACCTGACTGTGATGTTTCCGGAACTGGACAATCCCGGCTGAGGACCCCCGGGCCGCGGCCGGTTGGGCCTTGTTCGACATCGAGCGCACTTGGTCCGGACCGACTTTCACGATCCGGGCCCGCCAATTGGGACACGGCTTGGGCCTGTCCGTCGGGTCCGGAGGGCAGGGCAAGCTGCAATCTCCGGTCTGTTCCAACCCGACACCGGGCAGGATGCACAACCGGAAAGTTGTCCCGTGTTGACTCGACGTTGGGGTTCCTGCCGATCACCCGGTCGGCAAGGCCTGCAGGGCCCCGTTCAATTCCGAGAAGTCCGTTACCTCCATCGAAGGCCGGAAGGGAGTCTCCTCGTAGGGCATGCCATAGCGATTCACATAGGCACCGGCATAGCCGCAGGCCACGGCTCCCACCACATCAAACGAGTTGGAGGACACCATGCACAGGTCCCGGCTGGTTGCACCCAGGCGATGGGCCGCGTATTGGTAGACCGTGGGGTGGGGCTTGAACATTCCGACGGAGGTGACGGAAATCACGTCGTCGAAGTTCCAGGGCACCTGATGTGTTACCAAGTGTTCCAGGAAGGCCGGATCCCCATTGGACAGGACTACCAGCCGGAAGCTCCGATGCAGGATCGGCAGAGCGGGCAGGACATCGGGGAAGGGGCGCAACCCCTGCCACTGTGCCATGAAGGCATCAACCTGGTTCCCGTCCTGCGCGACATGATCCAGGCCAAAGCTGCGCAATGTGTGCAGATATGCGCGTCGGACCGTTTCCAGGTAGCCGCCATGTCCCTGCAACATGAGGGAATCCTGAAACTGTTCCAAACGCTGCCGGGCGCGCTGCCTGTCCCAGAATTCTTCGGTCGTGACAGCCGTGTCCTGTGCTGCCAGCATGTCCCCGATATGGGGTTTCAGGCTGGAGCTCAAGTCCAGAATCGTGCCAAACAGATCGAACGTCAAGGTCTTGATGGGCATGTTTGAGTTCCTCGCATTTGCGAACCCCGGTGTGGACCGGGGTTCATTCAGGTATCGCTACCGGACGCGGCAGGGCGGTCAGGCAGCACAGCAGGGGCCGGCCATGCGGCCCCACCCTTGCGCTTCACTACCGGAGCCGGCAGCGGTGACGATTGCTGCAGCCGTTGCCGGGACGGCCGTTGCAGCAGAAAGTCAGTGCGGTTTGAGGGAGAGCTTCAGGCTGTGGGCATGTGCCCCTGTCGGCGAGTCCGGAAGCTGAACCGTCAGCCCCTCCTCGGTCATCGTCCAGTCCAATCCGCCGGGGCCGCCCAGCAGCGAGATGTCGGCAACACGCGCCGGGTCCAGCCGTTCCGGGGTGACGGACTTGATCCTGGCCGTGTTTCCGGGCCAGCCCAGCAGGATGGCATACAGGGCGTCCTTGGTGGTGGTGAAGCGAATGTCCTCGGCAGTCATACCGGCGTTCTCCCGTTCGGTCAGGTGGCCGGTGGTGACCTGGGTCGGACCTTCGCCGAACGTTTGCCAGTGCCGGGTGCCGTAGATGGCTTCGCCGTTCACATTGAGCCAGGCGCCCAGATCGCGCAGCAGGCCCGCGGCTTCGTCGGGGATGATGCCGTCCGCCCGCGGGCCGACGTTGAGCAGCAGGTTGCCGTTCTTGCTCACGATATCGACGAGGTCGTGGACCAGCGTGGTCGCGGTCTTGAACTCGTCGTTCTCAATGTGGCTCCAGGACTTGTAGGACACGGCCGTGTCCGTCTGCCAGTACTCCTCCCGGATGTCGTCCAACTTGCCGCGCTCAATGTCGTAGCAGGCCACACCGGGCGGGAACTTGTCCTTGTACTGCAGGACCACGTCCCGGCCCCACTGGCGCGACTGGTTGTAGTAGTAGGCCAGGACCTGCGGGCGCCAGTCGGCGAACTCGTCGGCATGCCAGCCGAAGTCGAACCAGAGCACGTCCGGCTCGAAGCGGTCGATCATCTCCTGCGTGCGCCGGTACCAGTCCTCAATCCACTCTTTGGAAGTCGGTTCCTCCTCCGCGTGGGCCGGGGAGTAGAGGCCGGCATTGGCGGGATCGGAGGTGTCGAAGTCGTCCCGGTAGGTGTAGTAGCGCCAGTTGAAGGCCCGGTGGGAGGAGACCCCGAACTTCAGGTTGCGCCTCCGCACAATCCTTTCCAGTTCGGCCACCACATCCCTTTGGGGGCCCATGTCGGCCGCATTCCACTTCGTGTACTGCGACTTGTACATGGGGAAACCGTCGTGGTGCTCGCCGACCGGCACGATGTAGCGCGCCCCGGCGGCCTGGAACAGGTCCACCCACTGCTCCGGGTCCCAGTGCTCGGCCTTGAACATGGGAATGAAGTCCTTGTAGCCGAACGTGCCCGGATGGCCCCAGGTGTCGCAATGATGCCGGTAGTAGTTCTGGCCCTTGCGTGACATCTCGTCCCGGTACATGAACCGGGGATACCACTCGTTGTCCCAGGCGGGCACCGAGTAGACCCCCCAGTGGATGAAGATGCCGAGCTTGGCATCCCGGAACCAGTCCGGAATCCCGTAGGTGCGCAGCGAATCCCAACTGGTGTCGAACATGCCGTTTCCCTTTGGTGGTTCAGGCGGGGGCGTCGCGCTGCACGGTGCAGCCGGCCTGGCGGTACTGCACCAGACGCGTGGCCAGTTCGCCGCGGACATCCGAACGTTCGTCCCAGAGGTTGCGGGTTTCGCCCGGATCCTCGCGCATGTTGTAGAGCTGGCCCGGGGCGAGGGGCTCCGGCGGCGTGCCGGACGGAGGGGCCCAGCCTCCGGAGCCTTCCGACTCGAAGATGGCCTTCCAGTCGCCGGAACGGAGCGAGAAGACACCCGTTTGCGAGTGGTGAATCAGATCGGTGCGCACGGATGCGTCCGGATCGCGCAGGACGGGCAGGAAGGAGATGCTGTCTTCGGCACACAGATTGTCCAGCGGCCGGCCGGTAATGTCGGCGCAGGTGGCCATGAAGTCCACCAGCGAGACCAGGGCGTTGCTGACGGATCCGGCCTGCACTTGGCCGGGCCAGCGCGCCAGCAGCGGTTCCCGGTGGCCACCTTCCCAGATGTGTGCCTTGTAGCCCCGCCAGTCCGCCGAGGAGCGGTGTCCGTAGGTGTTGTAGCCCGCCATGCCGGTTCCGCCGGGTTGCCGATCCCCCGGCAGGGCACCGTTGTCGCTGGTGACCAGGACCAGGGTGTTGTCGGCCTGGCCCGTCTCGTCCAGCACATCCAGGATCTGGCCCACCATCCAGTCGAACAGCCAGACCAGATCGCCGCGCGGGCCGGCTCCGGACTGGTCGCGGGCGAACTCCGGCACGTCCGCGCGCGTGCACGGTTCATGGGGTGCGTCGGAGTTGAGGTAAAGGAAGAAGGGCTCGTCGGCCTCGGCCTGTTCGCGGACGTAGCGAACCGCCTCCGCCGCGATGCGGGGATCGGCGTCCTTGTGCTGCCAGCCGGGCGCCATCATGCCGGGACGGCTGGTAAAGACGGGCACTTCGTGGTACTCGGACGGCAGATCCACGAAGTGCTCGTTTTCGATGAACCCGTAGGGCGGCTGGCAGGTGGGGCAGCCGGAAGCACCGAAGAAGTAATCGAAACCAAGGGCATTGGGGCCGCCGATGAGCGGCTGGGTAAAGTCGACCAGCTCCTCCATCTCGCGGGTGGCATTGGTCCAGGGCAGGGCGCGGTTGAAATCAAAGAAGATGCCCGGACGCGGGGTAAAACCCAAACCAAGGTGCCACTTGCCGATGGCGGCCGTGTGGTAGCCGGCCTCCCCGAGCAGACGGGCCACGGTCCGCCGGGTGGGCTCGATCAGGGGCGGCTCGTAGCCGTAGAGGACGTTGCTGCGGAGGTGCGAGCGCCAGCAGAAGCGGCCGGTCAGGACGCCGTACCGGGTCGGGGTGCAGACGGCGGACGGCGAATGGGCGTCGGTGAACCGCATGCCCTCGCGCGCCACGCGGTCCATGTTGGGGGTTGGGATGCGGGAGTCCGGGTTGTAGCAGCCGACATCCCCCCAGCCCATGTCGTCGGCCATGATGTGAATGATGTTGGGTTTGCCGGCTGGCGGATGCTGCATGGGTTCCAGGGATTTTGACTAGGGAAGGAGGGGAGGTGCTCCGGCCGTCGGGGCGGAGGCCAAGTTGATTCTACATGGGTGTTTGGAGCCTGCTGCGGGCCGCAACTGCTTCATGGACCCGTGTGACGGATTGCTTCCAAGGGCCGGGAATCAAGACAGCCCCGGATATCCGGGGCTGTCTCCGCCGGCCGTCATCAACGGCCGGCCGTTTGTCTCGTTAGTGTTACATGGCCTCAGAGCCGCCATCACCGTCCGGACAAGGTCCCGAACCCCTAAGGGTCTCGGCGATGTCCAGCTTCACCAACACGGGTTTGGTCCACTTCTGCATGGTGACGTTCTCTCCTCCTGAGGCGCGTCCAAGATTTTGCGTGCAGGGCAACGGGGCCACTCCCGTAATTGTAGCCCATTTTGCGGGTGGCTGCACGGCCGCGCGGCTCGGACGTGATTTCGGGTGCGTTGACGGCGGTCGGCAGCCACCAACACGCAGGCCGTCTGGTCGTGGGGGGTGTTGCGATTCAGGCCCGGTGGGCACCAAGGTCGGCGGACCTGGGCGGTGCGATGGAGTGTTCGGTGTCCGCAACCGTCAAGAGAATCCCCGTTGACAACACCACCGTGTTCTGATTTGCCGCGCAGGGTAAGGGATGGCAGTCGCCGGTATGGTCATGATTCCTTCCATGGTGTGATTCCGACGACAGTCCGGGAGGCGAATCGAGCGCGTGGGTACGCTTCGCAGTTGCCTCGTGCCGGGCGGCTAGGAAGACTGGTCGCTGGGACCAACGTCCTGAACCATGCATCAGGCTCCGACCGCCCGAAGCAGGCGGGCACAGAAACGAAAGGTCTTGGTGAATCGGAGGACTAAGCGTAGCCAGCAGTCCGACACTTCCAGACCCTTTGCACCGATTTCCCGCCAAAGAGAGGCTTGCTTTGCGTCACGAGAGTGGCAGTTGCCTGGCAGTTGCCCGGTACTGACATCATGTTGTCTGCGCAATTACAATGTCAGTAGAGCCAAACCAAGATCGTTGACGTGACAGTAAATGAACCCGAATCTGCGCATGGAGCAGCGTTCACTGGTAGTAATCAGGGCGGTTGCAGCCGATGCTGGCTACCAAGTGATTAGGCCGGAGGTCGACGATGACAGCGTGGATGGCGTCCTGAGGGCCGATTTTGGACGGCGGCCCCGGATCGAATTTCAGGCCAAGTCCACATCGAGGGACATTCGAAAGGGTGACAGCCTGCACTATCCGTTGCCAGTCAAGAACTATGACGAGTTGCGCCTCGATGACTGTTGGACGCCGCGCATTCTGATTGTCGTGCTGATGCCAAGTGCAACAGCACCTTGGCTGTCGCAGTCTGATGACGAGTTGTGCTTGGACAGTTCCGCCTTTTGGCTATCCTTGGCAGGCAGGCCGCAGGTGTCGAATACTGACAACATCACGGTGTCCGTACCCACGGCAAACAGCCTTGACCGGGCGCAACTCGAAGCACTCATGGATCGAGCCGAGGAAGGAAGTCCGTTATGAACGTTCAGATACGCGACCGGTCCGCTCTGTTGTCCCTTTCCATCACCAGCCTGCGCACCTATCTCCATGCGAAGGATTGGGAAAACACCGGCCAGTGGGGCCAGCGCCCTGCCACGGTGTACGCCAAGGAGTTTGACGGCCGGACTTGGGAAATTATCGTACCGCACCGGGACACTGTGGGCGGCTATGCCGCAGGGATGGCTGATGCCGTGTCAGTGCTAGCTGTTGTTGAGGAACGCTCGCAGCTGGATGTGTTCCACGATCTGGCCAGTACCAGTGCCGACGTCATACGCCTGAGCTCAATGAATGGCACCGCAAAGATCCCCCTTTCGTTGCGACAGAGTACGAAGTTCCTGAATGACTCCTATAATTTATTGGCTGCTGCGGCTAGGTCTGCAGAGCGTACGCGCGCTACTCATCGTGGACCATTGAGTGCGAACGTGGCTGAATTCCTAGGCCATGTGCGGCCACTGCCTGGTTACTACGAAGGTTATGAACTCACACTGCATTCACCGGTCCCCATGGGACTCGAGATACAGCAGCCACTGGATTCAGGGGATGATTTCTACCCTCCATTCCCTCGTCTTGCAACCCTCAAATTGGCAGAAGCGTTGGAATACTCCACAGTTGCGGTTGCCAAGGCCATGACCGAAGACTCCCTGGATTCATTTGATCAGACTGTGCCTCATGGCGTCAGTGCCAACCTGTGCGACGCAGTGGCTGAACTGGCACGTGAAGGCGAGGGGGTGGAGATTAGTGTGGCTTGGGCAGAGGTGCGACCGCAGTCACAGTACCCATCACCCACCTCGACATTTCAGTTCACACCACACTCGGCGGATATTTTGGACGAAGCTGCACGGTCATTTCGCCTTAATGAACCATTCCTTGATGAATCGGTGGTGGCTCAGGTTGTTCAATTGGCAAGGGAACCAGAAGCGTTCGACGGCAGAGCGACCATTCTTTACTTCAGGGAAGGCCGGCCCATCCGCATGCAGACTGAGTTTGGCGAAGAAACTTATAACACGGTGATCTTGGCTTTTAAAGAACGCGAACCCATCAGATTAGATGGAGACATATACCGGGTAAAGAATTCATTCGAACTACGCAATCCGCGCAATCTGTCGTTGGTTACAGCGCAATCCGACCGCTTCGTCGAAGGTCGGAATACAACCTAATGGCTCAGGCAATCCGCATTGCAGTATGAAATGCGGGACCGGCACTCGGACGCGGGATGCGTCACCGAAACCCATGTCCATTGCTATTGGCCGTTCCGGGTACAGCCATGGCCCTCGGGTTCGCCGTGTCCGTGTTTCCTTCAGGTCGTCCACTGGCATGTCACTGAGTACGGGCATCGCGGTGTGCAGGATTTCCCTTGAGGTCCGGTAGTTGATCCGCAAAGAAGGAGCTCCGCCTCCTGATGGTGATTCCGCGCCGGTAGCACCACCTCCGGGGCGTAAACTCGCCGGTGGAGGCTGCCCACGATGAACAGGTAGGCTGGAGTCTGGCTCCTAAACCAGTTCTCCATCGGGGTAGGTGCGCAATCTAACGGACCGCCTCGAAGACCTCTTCAGGCGTAGGGTGCTTGACAGGAGTGTTGTATGTGGCGGCTGTGCACCGCGCTCGTGTTGTCGTCCTGCCACACAGCCAGGCTACTCCCGAACGATTTCGAGTTCTCCGTTCAGGATCTGTTGTCGGATGACCTTCTTGTCGAACTTGCCCACGCCGGTCTTGGGAATTTCCGATACCAGGGCCATTGCGTCCGGCAACCAGAAGCGGGGGAACTTCGGTGCCAGATGCCGGCGCACGTCCTGCAGTGAGATGCCTTCGTCCCGACTATGCGGCACGATGACCGCCAACGGACGCTCCCCCCATTTCTCGTCGGGCAGGGCGACGAACGCCGCCTCCCGAATGTGGGCGTGCGACAGAAGCGTGTTTTCCAACTCCACCGAGGAGATCCATTCGCCTCCGCTCTTGATGAGGTCCTTGGTGCGATCCGTGATTCGGATGTACCCGTCGGGGTCCATGGTGGCGATGTCACCCGTGCGGAACCAGCCGTCGGGAGTGAAGTGCTCGGGCTGCTGTTCGGTTCGGTAGTACTGCGACACCACCCAGTGTCCCTTGACCTGGATTTCGCCGGCGGAGCGATCGTCCCAAGGCTGTTCCTCTTCATCCCGAGCGATACGCAGGTTGATGCCGGCCACGGGCGGTCCCTGGCGGGCTTTGATGTCCCATGCCGCCTCCGGCTCCAGATCCCGGTGTCGGGTCAAGGGCACGCACACGGACCCAATGGGTGAGGTTTCGGTCATGCCCCAGGCATGCATGACATTGACACCCAATTCCTGTTCGTAGGCTTTTATCAACGGACGGGGCATGGCCGATCCACCCACGATGAGAGCCCTGATGGAGGAGATGTCCACCGGATTGCGTTTCAACTCGTGGTACAGGGAATTCCAGATGGTCGGGACCCCGGCTGCGACCGTGATCCGCCGGTCGTGCAGCAATTCGGCCAACGAGGCGGCATCCAGAAACGGGCCCGGCATTACCAGATTGGCACCGGCCAACGCGGCACCGTATGGCAATCCCCAACACATGGCGTGAAACTGGGGCACCACGGCCAGCACGTTGTCCCGTTCCGTCAAGCCGAATGCGTTGGCCTGGTTGACACCCATGGTGTGGAGGTACATGGAACGATGGGAGTAGAGGACGCCCTTGGGGTGTCCCGTGGTGCCGCTTGTGTAGCACAGGCCCATGGCCGCCCGTTCATCCCGGACAGGACACTCATGGGACGCGTCGGCCTCGCCCAATAGATCTTCATACCGGTGCATCGTGCCGGGCAGGTTGCAGGCGACCTGGTCCGCGCCGGACCAGATGATGAAGTGTTCGACCCCGCGGATCCGGTCCTTGATGTCTTCCAGCAGCGGTACCTGCGAGCCATCCACCAGGATGGCGCGGTCTTCGGCGTGGTTGATGATGTAGGCCAGTTGGTCCGAAGACAGTCGGATGTTGAGGGTGTGGATGATGCCCCCCATCTCCGGTATGCCGAAGTAGGCCTCCACATGCTGGTGGTGGTTCCAACCCAACGTACCCACCCGATCGCCCGGTTGGATGCCCAGGGCCGTCAAGGCATTGGCTAGTTTTTTGACCCGCGCGTGCAGGTCCCGGTAGGTCATGACATGGAGGGAACGATCGGGCTGCCGCGTGACAACCAGCTTCGACCCGAAGATGCGTTGCGCATGCTCCAGAATGCTGCCCATCGTCATGGGCATGGACATCATGAGACCGTGCATGGTCTTGAACATCCTTGTGGCGAACGGTGTTGTGTAGGAAGAGCGGCCGGAACGCGGGTGCCGGACCGGGATGGCGAGGAAACAGTTGGCAACAGCCCGATGGAATTGTGCCACTGTCTGTTCAGGTCGGAACAACGTCGAATCCAGGTCCTTCCTTGCAGCATAGGGGGGCGAGCCCATGGCGAGGAGTGGTCGCCGGAAGCCTCAAACATGGTTCCCGGAATGTCCGGCCCTCGGGCAAGTGAAAAGACAGGAAGTGAAATTCGCCCCATATCGCTACATTGAGGCAGATGGCTGACATCACGGGGTTGACCCGCTTCCTGTCCCCAAGCGTTGCAGTGGAGAGAAGCAGGGATGCCAATCAGACTGGCTGGGATGCCGCCGTGGGACCGCAACGTTTCAAGCCCCGGTCTCGTCGGATGGCCCCGACAAGTCAGGTTCAGGAGGATTCGGGGTTTGACAGTGTTCGAACCCGTGTCCGGTATTCGATGCGGGGAGGTTCCTCGGGACTGTCGGCGACGAAGTTCAGGCCGACGGCCACCACGCGCCGTCCGGAGGCGAAGTACCGACGGCCGTAGTCGCGTGCCTCAATCTGGTCCAGGGCGGCCTCTACCGACTGGTTGTACTTGAACTCGAACACGCAGACATGGTTGGGGTAGACCACCTCCAGGTCCGACCGGCCACCCAACTGGTGCACCTCCGACCGGAACTCGACCCGCATCAGCTGGCACAGGGCATGCAGGATTAGGTGGCAGTCGGTCTCCCCGGTGATCTTCTCGCCCGGCATCCCGGCCATGAATGCGTGCAGGCGCGTGCGGAAGTCCGCATAGGCCTCGGTGGCCAAGGCCCGGTGCAGGCCCGTCAACTCGTCCGTGGTGGCATACCGACCTAAGCTCTCCAGCAGGCTGGAGGCGAAGGTTAGGCGCACCTCGTTGTTGGGATAGTCGTATCGCAGCCGTTCCCCGTCCAGCCGCAGCGTGAAGTATCCAGTCTGCAGCATCAGGCTGCCGTAGTCGATGTTGTTCAGGTCGTAGGTGGTCCTCATCAGTTGGTGGACCGGCGGGGGATCCTTGGTCAGGGCCAGGTCCCCGTGCCGGGCCATCCGCACCAGAAACCGGGGTGTCCCGGACTCGGACCAGTAGTTGGGCCAACCCCGCCACCGCCACCTGTCGCCGGCGGAAGCGGCCTGCATGTCCCGGAGGCAGTGCAGGAGCGAATAGGGGTTGTAGACGTTCTCGCTGAAACCGGGATGGCCAAAGCAGTACCCGTTGTAGTGATCCCGCAGTTCCTGCAGCACCTGCTTGACAGGCTTGCCGAGGTTCACCGCTCCGGCCTGCAGGTAGGGCAGCAGGCAATCCCGAATGTCGAATTCGCCAAACCCGCACAGGTCCGCATACTCGGGCTCCCACGAAATGTCGGTCAGGTTGTTCAGGGCGGAGAAGAGGTTCACGTGGGCGAAGCGGCTGATGCCCGTGATGAAGACGAAGTGCAGCCGGTTCTCAAGATGCTTGAGCAGGCCGAAGAATTCGCGCAGGACCGCGATGAACGGTTCAGGATCCATGTCCCGGCCCAGCAGGTGTGTGAGCGGTGCATCGTACTCGTCGATCAGGACCACGGGAGCGGCATTGAACTGTCGTTTGAGCTCACGCAGCAATAGTTCCACATATTGGGATGGTGTTTCCTGATAAGCACCCTCCGGCGTACGTGCGAAGCGGACATAGTCGCCACGGGTCTCCGATTCGATGCCGGTTTCGGCACCACGCTCGCACCAATCGGAATACACACTCTCCAGATGCGCGAGCAGCCGCGTGCGCAACCCATCGGGAGTGTCCGAAGTCGTCATCGCCATGTTGAGTCGAACCACCGGATGGGGCCGGGTTTGGCGTACGACATCCTCGATGGCGGTATCCAGGAACAGTTCGGTCCGTTCGCCCGCGTTGGGATCAAAGGCAGCCTTGGCAGAACGTCCCAACTGTGGCAGGTCGCCCTGGAAGAAGGCCTCCAGGGTGGAAACCAGCAGGGTCTTTCCAAAACGACGGGGCCTGGCAAAAAAAACGTACTTCATCTGCAACCGGGAGCCGTCGTTGCCGACCGGGGCCAACAGCCTACGCAGGTGGTCCGTCTTGTCAACGTACAGCCCGCCGGCCCGGCGAATTGGGATGAACTCGGACTGGTCCGGGTGCAGAGAGGGCAGATCCATGGTCGGAAAGCGAGAACAGGTTTCCACGCGAGCCGTGTGGATTGTACTTGGCCGTACAGGGACTGTACGGAACAACCCGTGTCGAACCGACACGGGCACCTACTCTCGAACCCGGGAAAGGGCGGGGATTTCGCTCTCGGCTGACATCCCTACGTGTACGGCGCAGCCCGGGTCTGCCAGGCGGTGGTCGCGAGGGCGCAACGGTCGACGAGGGACGGAGCAGACATGGCGGGTACCGGTCCAGAGTGGCACAGATCGTCACCTGCCTGCCAACCCCGTCCGCATCCGTCAGGCCCGTCTGGCGACCAGAACCGGGGAAATCCAAACAATTACTGCCGGAGTAGGCAATGACCGCCTCGGATCTGTCACCAGGTGGTGGCTGCGGCGTGGCTTTCAGAATTCGGAAGAGGTATGCGGGCAGACCCCGAGATGGTCAGGCCGGACCTTAGCCTTTAACCCCGGAAATCACTACACCCTGTATGAAGTAACGCTGGCCAAAGTAGAAAGTAAGCAACACCGGCAGCATGGCGATGGTGGAAGCCGCCATGAGCAGGGGCCAATTGGTGGTGAACTCTCCCTGAAACAGACGCAGGCCCAGTGCCAGCGTGAACTTGGAATGGGTGTTGAGGTAAATCAGGGGTTCCAGGAATTCATTCCAGTTGTACCGGAAGGCAAACAGAAATCCGGTGATGATCGCAGGTCCCGACAGCGGCAGGATGATGCGGGCGTAGGTGCCCACAAAGCCGCAGCCGTCCATGCGGGCCGCCTCGTCGATTTCCCGGGGAATGGTGGAGAAAAACTGACGAAACAGGAAGATCTGAAACCCGGTCCCGAAAAGCGAGGGCACAATAAGGGGTTTGTAGGTGTCAAGCCATTCCAGGATCCGGAACAGAATGAACTTGGGGATCATGGTGACCTGGGGAGGCAGCATCATGGTACTCAACACGACGACAAACAGGACGGTACTGCCTCGCCAGCGCAGTCGGGCAAACGAGAATCCGGCCAAGCTGCTGGCAAAGAGAATGCCCGCCACGCTGAGCCCTGAGACAAATACGGTATTGATGAAGTACCGCATGAAAGGCAATACTTCAAAAACCTTGACATAATTGGCCCACTGCAGCGGAATGGGAATCCAGATGGGAGGGAAGATGAAGGTCTGGCCCAAGGTCTTCAATGATGTGGACAGCATCCAGGCAAAGGGCACGGAGACGAAGAAGCCGCCGGTTGCCAGGCAAAGATAGACCCCGGTCATCTTGAGGGCATAATGCACGCGCCGGTTCGTCCGCCAGCCAACCGAGGCTGTTGGTTGGGCCACCAGGCGGGTTGTGGTGTCCATTACTGCCCCGCCTTGGACGATACACCCTCATAGTAGACCCAAGCCGCGGAGAACCGCAGGACCAACAGGGTCAGCAGCAGGATGTATGCAAAAAGTACCCAGGCCAGAGCCGACGCGTACCCCATCTTGAGGAATTCGAAGGCATTCTGGTACAGATACAGCATGTAAAACAGGGTGGCGTACTTGGGCCCGCCCTCGGTCATCACGTAGGCTTCGGTAAACACCTGCAAGGCCCCGATGATGCCCATCACGGTCTGAAAGAGAATGACCGGCGAAATCATGGGCAAGGTGACATTCCAGAAGCGCACCCAGCTGTTGGCCCCGTCCACTTCAGCCGCCTCGTACAGGGTGGTGGGCACTCCCTGCAGTCCGGCCAGCACGATCAGCATGCCCCCGCCCACGCCCCATAGGCTCATGAGGATCAGGGCGGACAGAGCCGTCCGACTGTCCGCGAGCCACGCGGGGCCGTCGATGCCCACGAGGTCAAGTCCTGCATTGAGGAGACCGAAATCCGGGGAAAAAATCCAGCGCCACAGCAAGGCCACCGCCACACCGGCGACCACACTGGGCAAGTAGAAGACCGTGCGCACAAAGGACATGGCCTTGATTTTTTCGTTGAGCAGCAGGGCCAGGATCAGTCCCAGGACAACCTGCAGGGGTATGGAGACGCCGGCATAGATGGTGGTTACCTTCAGGGCCTGGCCCACCAGCGGATCCCCTGTGGTCAACTTGACGAAATTATCAAAACCCACCATCTGGGCGGGAGTCAGAATATCCCAGTTGGTGAAGGCCAGATACACCGACACCAGCATGGGGCCCACAATGAAGGCCAGAAACCCAAACAGCCAGGGAGAGACAAACAGCCAGCCGTAGATTTCCTCCAGCTGGGCGTACCGTAACTTGAACATGCGATCCGGGACAACCGATTATGAATCGTCCTGCAGGCAAGGGGCGGCAGCCGGTGTCGGCCAGGAACACCGGCTGCCGCCAACCATGTGCGGGGAAATGGGCAAACAGCTACGCCCTTACGACTCCCCTTGCAGGATGCCGTCGATGGTAACGACGGCCTCGTCCATCACTGTCTGGACATCCTCGTTGTCCAGGAAAATCCTATCCAGGAAAGGATTCATGCTGCGGGTCCACTCGACCCACAGCGGCGTAAAGGGAATCGTCTTGGCCCAGCCTTCGGCCAGCGGCTGATAGAAATAGGCGTTGTTCTCAGGCGGCCTGCTGTTGAGCAGTACATCGGTGTTGTCCTTACGCGGAGTGGCACCTCCGTTGGAAATCCAGATGGCATCCGCCTCCTGACCGGACATGTACTTGCACAGTTGCCACGCCTGGTCCAGATTCTCCCCCGCCTTGGCCACCACCATGGAGTTGCCCTTGTAGAGGGTCAGCTTGCCTTCCGCGCCCATCGGGAAAGGCACCACCTCCCAGTTGTAGTCATAGCTGCGGTAGCCCATGACCAACCCTCGCCAGGAGGCCCATATGCCAATGCGGCCGGTGGCCACCAGATTTACATCCTGGGTGGCCTCGCGGGTTGGGGCCACGCCATGATCGTGAATCAGGTTTTGGCAAAAATCGAAGCCGGCTACGGCTTCCGGGGTATTCAACAGGCTCTGCGTGCGATCATCATTCAGTTCATCGCCGCCCGCCCCCCAGATCCAGGGCTGCAGTCCGCCCCACATGGAAGAATCGGCCATGGCTCCGTACACGGTATCCATTACATCGCCGGACGTATCCGTAAGCGCTGCGGCCGATTCAAGGAAGGCGTCCCAGGTCCATTCCCCGGCCTCCCACTGTTCATCCGGGCGGGGCACACCAGCGGCTTCAAACAGATCCACGTTGAAATACATTACGCGGGTACTGCCGATGTAGGGCATGGACCAGCGCTCTCCTTCCCAGACCCCTTCATTCCAGGCGGCCTCGAAATAATCTTCATCGTTCACGTCCGGGTCTGCGTCCACACGTTCGTTCAAGGCCAGCAGGATTCCCTTGGAGGCAAACTGGGTCAGATAGTAGTTGTCCACGGCGGACACATCCGGAGGTACGCCACCGGCTGACGTAGTGAGGAATTTGTCATGCAGGTCGCCCCAGGGCGTGGCGAGCCGTTCCACGACAATATCCGGGTTGGCTTCTTCAAACGGTTCCAGCGCCTTTTCCATACTTTCGATCCCACGTTCGCCTCCGACCGGCCAGAACATGAGTTGAATGGTGACAGGCTCAGCCATTTGCCCATCTTCACCCGGCGCGGCGGGTGTTGCCACTGCACAGGCACTCAACATGGACAGCGCCAGCCCCCCACCGGCGACTTTCAGAAAACTACGACGCGTTACTCGACTATTCATGGCTTTCCTCCCCAAATCAATCGAACTGAAAGCTCAAGCGGGACCGCCCTTCTGCGGGTGAGCCACAGACACCGAGTACTGGATCTCGGTGTCAGGGCAGACGCAAGAACGTTCAGCGGGACGACGCCTGATCATACCCAAAGGGAAAAAGAGCTTCTCCTGCCTTGAAGCGTGCCTGTTCAGACACCTCTGATGCTGGCTGCCTGACGGCTTGTGGAGGCCGGCCGGGGTTGGTGACGGTGGTGAGCGAACTGGCAGGCGACTTGGCCTCGCCGTGGGAGGAGAGTGGCGACGGCGGCTCCACCCGCTGCAACTTCCCGGCCGGGGACCCAGAGCCCGATCAGGGTGCAGCACCGCTTGTGCCGGCGGAAGAGCCGCCCGGCTGTCAAGCTTGCCGGAAGGACTGCGGACGCCGGCGGGAAGTCACGTCGAGTGGCAGGGGCGAGGTGCTGGAGAGGGCCTTGCACAACCTCGGCTTTGACCGTCGCAGGGAGTGATCATTTTGGGGGAATCAAAGGTCAAGATCCTTACTGACAATTGCCGGATCGATGCGTGGCACATCCACGTCCCAAATGTTGAGACCTTCCATACCCCAGGCGGGTTTGAGGATGTAAAGATCCTCCGTCTCGACCATTCGGTCCCGCATCCAGCCGTGATGGCGCCGGATCTCCTCCTCCCAGGCGGGATCGTCGATCAGGTTGTTCATTTCATGGGGATCTGCTTCGAGATCGAAGAACTGCCAGGGTTCGCCCCCATTCACATCCCCCAACACTGTGTACTTGAAGCGTTCACTGCGGAAACCGCGCCAGGTTTCCACGTGAAAGAGGCTATTCGCTCGTGTTTCAGCCACATACTCGAGTAGAACCCCGGGACGATCCGGTCCGGCATCCCCGTTCCGGATCAGGGGAGCCAGGTTGGCCCCGGGCAGGGAGTTGGCGGGTTCAAGACCACACAGTCCCAGCAGGGTGGGAAACAGGTCCTCCGTACAGGTAGGGGTTGGCAGCCGCAGATTGGCACGTTCCGGACAACGGGGATCATGGACGATGAAGGGAATCCCAATGGACTCTTCGTAGGGGTATTGCTTGTGCAAAGTGGGAATTCCGTGACAGCCGCCCATCTCTCCGTGGTCCGAGAAGAAAACCACGATCGTGTCTTGGGCCAGCCCTGTCTCTTCCAGCCATGCCTGCAGGCGGCCTACATTCATGTCCAGGTTCTCCACCATGGCGTAATAGAGACGGCGCAAGGTCAGGAAGCGTTCCCGTTCCTCCTGATCCCGGGCATGGAAACTGGGCGGAACGGACATGGGCCGCTCCTTCCACCTCGCCTCCAGGGCTGCCGGGGCTTCATAGGGGAAATGGGGGGGCTCCACCGAAATGACGCACGCGAAGGGTTTGTCCTTGTCCGTACGGGTCTCAAGGTACTCCATGGCCAGGTTGAAGAGACCATCCGTCTGGTAGGTTTCAATGGGACGCGGCGTGGGATCGTCATCTTCGTAGTAGCAGGTGTCGAAATGGCCGTTGCGCAATTCGAAACCCAGCCATTTCTGCCAGCGGCCCTGGTGGACCCGGGGCACAGGAGTCAGGTTGGCCTTGCGCGTGGAATGGCCCGGAAGCAGGGCATGTCCCCCGTAGAGATGCCACTTGCCCAGGTAGATGGACTCATAGCCCCCGGCGTTGAATTCATCGGCCAGGGTTCGTTCCGCCGGAGACATACGCCATTCAATGCCGGGAACGAACCGGGAATGGGCATATTCTCCTGTCATCAGGGTGAAGCGGAAGGGCACGCAGATGGGATAGGAGGAGCAGGCGTTGGTGAAGGACACCCCGTTTTGTGCCAAGCGGTCAATGTGGGGTGTTTCAACATTGGGATCTCCGAAAGCGGCGATGGCATCCCGTCGCAATTGGTCGCAGAACACCACGAGAAGATTGGGTCTGGTTTCCGGCACGGTATTTCCTCCCAACAATGGTGTGAACGGTTTTCGGAGTCCCTTGGCCTGGGTAGGGATTAATCACCCTGTTTTGGCTTGCGGAGATACTCGGGGAAGCGGCAGCCACTGCCCGAGGCAGGGGAGCACGGCTCCTGCCATGGAGTGTGCATGAGACTGACAGTACCATGCCGGGAGATGTTCTGTGCTTCTGAGGCCCACTATACGGGCCGTCCTGCCCGGCGGCAACCCACGGCGGCGCTACCTCGGTGCCCTGCTGCTCCTGTCGACCCGGCCCACGCACCGCAATCTGGCCCGTGTCGCCCAACATACTTGGGCAATGAGTGTATACGGCAGTTATGGGAGGGACCAGCATGGGGTTGCCACACCACAACCCCTCACACCCTACCAGCCCCCTTTGTGCGCTTCCATGGCCAAGGGAAATCATCCCGATACGACGGCGGCAGGTCACGGCTGGTTGCGTTTCCACTGCTGGTACAGCCTGTTCAATTCGTAGGCCACTGCGTCCCCGATGCACACATCGCACACACCGCAGGGCAGATCATCCCGGCCGCATTCACCCGCCTCGGCAAATTCGCCTCCCATGAGGATGGCCTCCGTTTTCCTTTCCTCGCGCTCGGACAAAGGCATGCGCTGGATCAGTTCCGTGACAAGGATTTTGACGGCGGACGACGTGTCTTTGGCCACTTCCACTTTCGCCCAGGTGTGTGGCGATAGACCAAGCGCTTCGTGCCCGCCGACCAGCAGTTCCTCGATCGTGGCCTGATGCGGCAATTTGCGGTGGGTCGTCAGTAGAACCAAGGCGATGGCAAACAACCGCATCGACTGTTTCGGTGTCAGTTCCGTGAGTTTTGCGTCCAAGTTTCCTTCCTTGTGGCTGCCACGATAGTGGTTCCGGTTCCTGATTGATGCAGCGGGATGCGCCTTCGCCCCGGAGGGCCTTTCCGTATCAGTTCAGCCATGATCCTGGACTGTGTCCGGCAGGGCATCCGGTTTCCGTATGTGAACGGCACTGGTCTCCCCAGGCGCGTGCCTCGGCCTTGCCCGCGGCATTCCGAAGGGCATGGTAGACATGATTGGGGACGGTTTCAATGGGAGCGGGAGCAACGGTGACGCGCAAAGGGGGCCGGGAAGATGCGGGACTTCGGTTCTCGCAACCAGACCCATACTCCATTAGGATCATGGCAGAAATCCAGCCGGACGGTTTGGCTGTCCCCTGTCGGCAGATTGGCCAGTTGTCATGCATGTAGGGGTGTTGCCGGCCCATGCCGCCATTCCATATGCTGTCGGAGTGGGGTCTCCATTCGGTTCCTTCCGATACTTCCTCGACTTTCACCTCCGGCTGGAGGTCCAGGGGCTGTACCACGTGTTGCCACGATTGCCGCCAGTGTCTCAAACCCTACCAATGCAATGTTGGGAACAGTGAACCATGTTGACTCGACAGGCACCCGGGACTGTAGGCGGGGGATCCCGCATTGCGGTCGTCGATCTCGAAACCACGGGCTTTCGTCCCCGGAGCGACCGCGTTGTGGAGATTGCCGTGGTGACCCTAAGCCTGCCGGATCTGTCCATATGCGACGAGTTCGACACGCTGCTCAACCCTGAAAGGAACATCGGGGCACAGCACATTCACGGCATCTCGCCCGACATGGTGGTGGGAGCGCCCACCTTCCGCGAGGTGGCCGCGACCTTGGCCGAACACGTTCACGGCGCGGTCCTGGTCTGCCACAACATAGGGTTTGACGTTCCTTTCCTGGCACACGAGTTCACGCGCGCGGGAGGGGTCTTTCACCCTGGTACGCCCCGTTGCACCCTGGCGGCAACTCGCCAGAAACTGTCCATCGCCTGCCGGGATCATGACATCCCGTTGTCCGATGCACATTCCGCCTTGGCGGATGCCCGCGCCACGGCGTTGTTGGCGCGGAAGATGCTGAGCCTTGACGCCCATGGTTCCGCACAGGCGGAGGTTTGTGCGCAGGCTCAGGCCGTGCACACACTGCGTCGCAATCGAGATTCCGCCAGTCGCCTGGGCCGAATCATCGAACGTGCCCGGTACCCGGAGACGGATGAAGCCACCCGGCTGTATCTGAATGCTCTTGACTATGTATTGGATGACTTCGTGATAGAGGCGGCGGAACAGGACACTCTGGACGAACTGGCGGCCACACTGGGCCTGTCACCCCGCCAGCGCAGGGAAGTTCATGCGGCCTACTTCCAGTCCCTGGTCGATGCCGCCCAACGAGACAATGTCATCACCGCCGCGGAACATCGTTTGCTCAAAAAGGTGCATGCCGCCCTGATGCTGCCGGCCGGGGATTTGCTCAAGGCCGACGAAGCGAACGGCCCCGGCAGCACCATACCCATGGGTACCAGCGTCTGTTTTTCCGGCGAGGCGTTCATCGATGGAAAGCCCGTCCCGCGCAGCGAGTTGGAGGCCCTGGCGAGGGCAAACGGTCTCAAGCCTGTTGCAGCCGTCACCAAGAGGGGATGCGGGTTGCTCGTCGCGGATCCGGACAGTCACTCCACCAAGGCCCGGAACGCCCGCAAATGGGACATTCCGATTCTTGCTCCCGAACAATTCTGGTCCCTGCGCCCTGCCCGTTAGAAGGTTCAGGGCGCGAAACTTCCTGCAACCGAGCCAAGTTGAAAGTGCGGGGCCAAGCCCGGCACATCAGTCTCCAGGACCTTGAACATGAGACCCCTCCGTTTTGCCATCATCGGTGCCGGGAACATCGGCCGTATCCAAGCCGACGCCATTGCCCGGATTCCCGATGCAAGCCTGACCGTGGTATGCAACCGGGGTTCAAGGGCGGGTATGGACTTGGCAAAGGTCCACGGTGCCGAATGGATCCCGCACTATCGGGACGCGGTGCAGCACCCCGAGGTGGATGTCGTGTCCATTTGCACGCCCAGCGGCACGCACGCCGAAATCGCCGAGACCGCGGCCGCAGCCGGCAAGCACCTCCTGGTGGAGAAACCGCTCGACATCACACTGCCCAGGGTGGATCGAATACTGTCCGCCGCCAGCCGTGCCAACGTGACCCTGGCGAGTGTGTTCCCATTGCGCTTCATGAAAGGTGTGCACCAGGCCAAGCAAGCCCTCGATGCCGGGCGACTGGGTCGCCTGACGATGGCCGATGCCTATGTCAAGTGGTTTCGTCCCCCTTCCTACTATGAGGTGGGTTGGCGAGGCACCTGGAAGCTGGACGGTGGCGGGGCACTGATGAACCAGTCGATACACAGCATTGATTTGCTGCAATGGCTGGCCGGGCCGGTGGACTGTGTGTTCGCGCGCACCGCGACCCTAAGTCACGATATCGAGACAGAGGACACGGCCACTGCCTTGCTGGGATTTGCCCACGGCGGCATGGGGGTGATTCAAGGCGCCACAAGCTGTTGGCCAGGCACTGCAGCGCGGATCGAGTTGTATGGGGACCAAGGGACGATCGTGCTGGAGGAGGGGCGGATTGTTACGTGGCAGTTGGCCGACGCCGACGATGAAGAGGAAGCGGCCATGCTGTCCCTGGAGGCGGACACCGGCAGCGGTTCGCAGGATCCCATGGGCGTCGGCTCTGAGAACCATCGTCTGCAGATCCAGGATCTCATCGAGGCGATACACGGTGATCGGGCCCCGGCCGTCGCCGGGGATGAAGGCCGCAAGGCTGTGGAGATTGTGCGCGCCATCTACCGTTCCGCCACCACGGGAATGCCTGTGCAGCTGCCATTGGTGGATGATGACTGAGTAGTCCAGGCGGGGATCCTCCGAGACACCCCACGTTTCAAGCTGATCCGAGATCGGTCAGGACTCTTCCGCCTCGGAGAGCCCTTTCAGCTGTGCCCGTAGTCTGGCCACTTCCTGCTCCAATTCCGCGCGGGCCTGTGCCTCTTGGTCTGAGCGTCGGATCTCTTGAGCCACACGTCGAGCTTCCCGGTCCGCACGGCGGGTTTGCTGGAGACGGTCCGCTTCGGCTTCAGCCGGAGGCAGAAACCAGTCGCCCCGTTCCTCGTCCCACAGGCGCAGCTCCTCGGTGGCGAGCAGACGACCCCAGCGGGTGCCCAGTATCTCGCTGTAAAACGTCTCCGCTCCCAGCTCCGGCTGCAGCTCGCCGGCGGTCGGCCGGTAGAGGCCCTCCTCTTCCGGCACCATGTCCTGCAGGCAGTCGAGGTTACCCGTTTTCAGCCCGTCGCTCTGTTGTTGGACTTGGCAACTACTTCGAAGTGGGAATGGGATCGCGTTCCGATTGCCCCTTCCACGAGAAAGTCGTCCCGTCCACCCCGCGTTTTGGTCACTATAATTTCAGTAGAGGGCAATCCCCCATGATTCCGCTCGGTGCCGCTCCGGTTCCTGGCCTGTACCGGGCTCTTCTCCGATCCCCAAAGGAGGTACATCATGAACGTGAACCGAAGGAAATTCCTGAGTGGAGCCGCCTTGGCTACCGCCGCGGCGGGAGCTACCGCCTGCACCATCACGCCGGCGGAACTTGCCGAAATAACCGCGCAGGATCAATCTCTGCCGGAATTCACGTGGCAGATGGCCACCAGTTTTCCGCCGATTGCCGACATCATCGTGGATATGTCGTTCGCCTTCGCTGGGCACGTTGCCGCCATGACCAACGGCAAATTCCGGATTGAACCGCGCCTGGCCGGCGAACTGGCACCGCCCCTGGAAGTCATGAACGTGGTCGAACAGGGCGCCGTCCAGTCTGGTCTGACCGCGGCCTATTACTTCATCGGCAAGAGTCCGGTGAATGCGTTCGGAACCTCTCTGCCGTTTGGCTTGACGGCCCGCCAGAACAACGCCTGGTTCTACGAGGGTGACGGTCTGGCACTGCTGCGCGAGTTCTACGCGGATCGGTTCGGCATCATCCAGTTCCCGGCCGGAACCTCCGGTGCCCAGATGGGGGGATGGTTCAATCGCGAAATCCGTTCGCTTGACGACATTGTGGGATTGAAGATGCGGATTCCCGGCCTCGGCGGTCAGGTGTTCGATCAGTTGGGAGCCACGGTGCAGGTCCTGCCTGGCGGAGAGGTCTTCCAGGCACTTCAATCCGGCGCCATCGACGCCACGGATTGGATAGGACCCTACGACGATCTGAAGATGGGCTTTCACCAGGTTGCCCAGTATTACTACTATCCCGCGTGGTGGGAACCGGGCGCGCACGCCGAATTCCAGATCAATCTCGAAGCATGGAACGAACTGCCCGAGGAGTATCAGGCAGCCGTGGAACTGGCAGCCCTGGCCAGCAATATAGTGGCTACGGCCCGGTACGATGCCAAGAACGCGGAAGCCCTGCAGGAACTGAAGACACACGACATACAGATTCTTCCGTTCCCGGACGACTTCATGCAAGCCGCCGAGACCACATCCTTTGCCATCTACGAAGCGATTGCCGCGCGTGATCCGGATTTCAACACCATCTTCCGCAACTGGAACGCCTTCCGGACGAGTATCCAGGAGTGGTTTGGCCTGTCCGAGGCAGCCATGGTCAACTACCAGTCCGTGCTGTAGCCGCGTGTCGGGCCGCACTTGCGCCGACGTTGAAGCACCGGGGACCGTACGGGTCTGTATTTGCGAAACACAGGCCCGTACGGTCTCAGCGCAGGCTGCGCCTATCAGGGATGGCCTGGTTTTCCAAGTGTTGCAGGTGGCCTTTCACAATACAGCCGGCTCAACTTCAAGCGCGGGAAGCCGTATGAGCCGGTGGTGGCACATCGTAAACCTCCGGTCCCGGGAATTGCGAGCTCCTTCCACACTGTTGCGCGGTTGCGGCTGGCTGCAAGAGTTGAACAGTTGCGTCGGTCCTTGCAGCCAGGACAGATATAAACCAATTCTGGTGTGTCAACCAAGCAAGGCATGATCCCAATATGCCTGCCACCACCCTGATACTGGGAGGTGCTCGGTCGGGAAAGAGCACCTTTGCCGAAAAACTCGCAGATCCGGCTGTCCAACCGATTTACATTGCCACGGCCCAACCAGATGATGCGGAGATGGCCGATCGGATTCGGCGCCATCGGGAACGACGTTCCCCTCACTGGCTGACTTGGGATGTGCCCTTGTCAATTGCGGAGGCCATTGCCCGCATCGACTCGCCCGATACGGTGGCGGTGGTGGACTGTTTGACTTTGTGGGTTGGCAACCTGATGCATGCCGGGCGGGATGTTGCATCGGAAAGCCAATCCCTGGTGGAATCACTGGCCTCCAGTCCCTGTTCCGTAATTCTGGTCTCGAATGAAGTAGGTTCGGGCATTGTTCCTGTCAATGCCTTGGCCCGGGCATTTCGCGACCACATGGGGCATTTGCATCAACAATTGGCGGCACAGGCCGACAATGTCTACCTGATCGTTGCCGGTATACCCCTGACCGTCAAGTCACCTGGATCACATATCCAGCCGCCTGATGGACGGGAAAATCAAACAACCATGGTGTGAGCAGCGTTGGAGTCAACACCCTGCCGTCCCTGGGGACGGGGCCATAGTCGGCCCTGGTCGGACGGGATTCCGCACCACCATCCTGTGCAACCGCCGGATTGACGCGTTGGGCCGGAATTCCCGCTGCCGGTCGGTCAGGAAGTTCAGGGCGTCAGTCAGCGGAGGCGACTCCGCGCATCAGGCGTGGGCCGCGGTCAGGTCCGCGATGCCTTCCCATTCGCGCCACATGGCCGTAAAGCCCCCGAGGTCCAGTTCGTCCACGTTGCGGTGCTTGATGCGGCTGATCACCGCGTGGCGTACATGGGGGGACAGGTTGGGGCCACCCGTGTGCTGAATCAGATGATGGCACAGGAAGGCGTCTCCGGCCCTGCCCGTCAGCATGACGGGTTCGCCGGTCAGATCCTCGATGTCGGGATCGCCCTGGGTCAGCACTTCGTGCCCCACTCGCCGAAAGAAGTTGCGGGACTCGATGTGGGATCGGGGCCACACCGTGAAGTTGCCGCTGTAGGGAGCCGGCACGTCCACCAGATAGACGACGGCGATGACGGTGAAGTTGCGCAGGTACGAACCCGTGGGGGCACCGTTGGTGCCGGTCCCGGTCGCATCCAGGTGGCCTTCGATGGGGGGCGCCTCGATCCCCGGTGCCAGTGGGAAGCGCGCGGCAATCTGCACTTCCTCCACCGGCTGCATGTTGCCGGGACCCAGCAGGTCCTCGGTCAGGTCCCGAACGGCGGTGCGGTTGAAGACATCGGTGAGGACCGGGGTGTGACGCAGTTCGTGGCAGTGGCTGTCCACCCGGTACAGGGTGGGATCCACCCCGGTTTTGCCCACTTCGCCGATCGAGTGGTTGATGGCTCGCAACGTGGCGTGGACCATATGCAGGGGCACCGCGGATGGGATGTGGAGAAACCCGTTTTCCACAAATTCCTCTTTCTGCTGCCGGGTCAGCTGGTGTTTCATCCGCTCAATACCTCCATGCCTGGCCATGGGGGGAGTGAAGGGTCGGAAGTGCAACTACACGGGAACCTGTCGGTGGCATCGCCCTCGTGGCATCGGTCGGTGCCGAGAACGCCGGCTTCAGGTGTCTGACCGCATCGGCGACGGAAGTTGTCACGGTCATGCGCCTGTTCCGGTACCGGAATAGGCGATCCCGGTCGGTTACGCACCGCCGGCAGAGGCCTCCTGGCGGAGTGAATTGCTGACCGACCGGCCAATGAGGTCCATCTTGTTCACCAGATCGATACGGTTCCGCAGGTTGTACAGGTCCGTGGGGTTCAGGATGATTTCGAACAGATTGCAGGAATCCGCCAGGCATATGATTGCGACATCGCGCGGGTCGGGAATTTCATCGCTGAACAGGATCCGCATGATGCGCAGCCGCACCTCCTCCACCCACGATCCGTCGGCCATCGGGTAGCGGCGGGACAGGGAGACCAGCCGGGACAGCAGAATTCGTCCCTCGGTTTCCGACTCGAGGACATTGCGTTTGACCAGGCGGCGCAGGACCCGGCGCCGGATGGCGTTGCCCTGCCGCGCAAAGTGCCGGATCCAGTAGCCGGCATCATGGATTTCGGTGTCCAGCATCATGTCGTTCAAGGCGAAATCGAGCAACGAGTCGCCGGTCGGAGTGGGATCGGTCACGACAAGCTGGCGTGGATCCGTGTCGATGTGGCCTTCGAGCGCCAGATCCATCAACACGGCTCCCGACAGAACGACATTCAACGTGTGTGTCGAGATGCGGGTTGTGATGTCCCCGCGTTCCTCGTCCAGCAGCAACAGCAAGACCTCTTCTGCAAACCTCAGCATGCTTTCAAGCCTCCAACAGGCACCTACGCGACCGGAAGCCGCTTCTTTGTCGCATGACACTCAGGATTGCTCACCTGGCGATGAGCGAACCAGAGGCGCAACGGAAATCCAAACCCCACAACCCATTACCCGCCAAAGTCGGTCCGTCAAGGGTGTTGGCCTCCCGACCGACGGCGAAAACATCGGGAACCGTCCGGAACCGGGTCGGACCGTTTCGGCTGGGTACCACATCCGCTACCACGGTACTGCCGACAGACGAGACCGCCTTGGTCTCAGGCACCCGACGATAGCGCCTCAGCCGCAGAGGAGCGGACTTGCCGGTCCAATTGCAACGAGACACCTTCCGAGGGCGGTGAATGGAGACGGCATTCAAGTACAACGCGGTGTTGACGACCCAATTCCCCCATCTTCTCCACGGGGCACAGCGGTATACGCCCCAGCATCCACCATTGTAACCGTGAGAGGTCCGATTCAGGATTTGCCTGCGGGGCCTGACAGTTTCCGGAATGATGGCCTCGACCGGGTTGCACTGGAGTCTCCGAAAAGAGATCGTTTCGGCGGCAGACCTGTTGACCGGCCTTGAACCGTCGGAAGTTCCTGAGTGGCCCGATGAGCACCTGATCGGCGGCAGGTTCAAAGCTTTCGTGGTTGGGTTGTCCGGATGCAGCGACTACTTGCTTGAGGCTCGCTGTCTGGTCCAGTGGGTTTGCGTGTGGTCGGGTGGACTGACATACAGGGATGGCAGGGGCCACCCGACTTCATCGTTGCCCTTGTTGTGACTTGGGGGGCATGCTCCCTGTACCATGGAAACGATTCAGCCGATTGGAATCTCGATATGCGCACGAACGGCGGTGGCGCCAACCACATCCGGACCATGACATCATCGGAATTCGAGGCCAAGTACCTGGCATTGGTGGATGATGTGGCCGAGAATGGCGGTGAGATCATCATCACCATTCTCGGCAAGCCCATCGCGAAGTTGACTGCCTGTCGGGAACGACAGCGCCCCCAGTCGCTTTTTGGCATCGACCGGGACCGGCTGAAGATCCATGACGACATCATGTTTCCAGTGGATGTCGAGTGGGAAGTCGAAGTCAATCCTGATCGGGTGCTCAACCCGTGCTGAATGTGCATGGCACTGTCCGGTTGGGAGCTGGTGACACCCGGTCTGGGGCCACTGGTCCGCGCCGAAATCCAAGGGGCCTGGAAGGCTGATGCTGTTGCGGTGTTGGCCATCCTATTGTGAATAGTGGCAAGGTCTCACACAGCCTTCGCCGGCCGCGTCATCGTCGCCATCGCCTTGAACAGCGAATAGCCATCTGTTGGACGCTTCAGGCCATCGGTTCCTGGATTGATCCGGGGGACCCTGAACCATGTGGTTCCCCGTCCTGTATGCCGGGTGGCGCCGGTTTGGTGGCAGGCAATGGGCATCTGTATTGGATTGACATGCGGCCATTCGGGAAGGTATGGGATTCTGGCTCCGCCCGGTTGCAGGCCGACAAACTACAATCACAGGGACTGCCGCAGCTTGTCCTGAGTCGTCCCGATAGACGCCAAGGCACGACCATGTCCGAATCCCATCCCAAATCCGAACATAACGGAGACGGAGTCCGTTCCGCGTCTCTACCTGTGCTTCGGCCCGGAGTTTCGGAGTACGCGGACTTGCGGCGCGCAGGCCATGCCTACGTTGACAAAACCTCCGAACTGAAGCGTCTGCTGGACGCGGGCAAGTACCTGTTCCTGGCCCGGCCGCGCCGTTTCGGCAAGACCCTGATGCTCTCGACCGTTGAATGCATGTATCAGGGAGACTGGCCCAAGACCAGGGATCCGTTCGTGGAGGTGGTCAACCCAACTGCGAAGGTACCCGACGAACTTCTCTTTGCCGGTACGTCATGGGCAGCGCACTTTGCGGCTGCTTCGAGGCGGCCGGTTATCCGATTGGATCTGAGTGCGGTCACGGGCGACAACCCGGCGGAGATGAAGCAGTCCCTGACGCGACATGTTGCACAGCAGGCTCGCCTTTGGTACGGGCGGGGTCATGATCCCGGAATCGATACGAGATACCTGCGGGACACCGCCGATTATCCGGGCACAGCGCAGGACATGCTGGCCGTGTTGATCGATGCCTTGAAGATGCAGCTCAATGATCCGGTTGTGCTGGTGGACGAATACGACACGCCGCTGCTGTCGTTGGTGGTCCGGGCCCCTGCCGCGGTTGAACCGTACTTCAAGCTGTTCCGAGAATTCTTCCGTGTGTTCAAGCGATGTGAAGGAAGCCTGCACAAGGTCCTGATCACCGGTATCACACGCAGGGCGTATGGTGATCTGTTCTCGGCCCTCAACAACCTCCGGGACTGCACCTGGCGCTCCATGTGCGCGAGTGTTTGCGGATTTACGGAAGAGGAACTTGACCGGTCTCCCTTGGCAATCTGCATTGCAGCCGCCGCAGCAGGCCTTGGCCAGTCAGCGGAAGAGTTGCGGGAAGCGCTCAGATCACACTACAACGGCTACCGGTTCAACAGACGCGGATTGGACCCCGCCGTCTACAACCCCTGGTCGCTGTGCAACACACTTCTGGACTTGATGGATCCCGATGACCGAGAAGACATTCGGAGATATGGCCTCCCGGCACATTGGTCGGAATCGGGGGTTTCGCAGGTCTTGGTAAACGGGTTGCGGCAACATCCATCTGGCGTGGGTTCCGGGCTGTTGCAGGGCCGAGCGGAACTGGACATCGATCTTTTCAGCAACAAGTCGTCCGACCTCAAGTCGTTGATGCTGCAGAGCGGCTATCTGACCTACCTTCCCGCCAACGATCAGCAGTCCGTGCGGTTGGGCTGGCCCAACCGCGAAGTCGCGACTGCCCTGCTGACGGACTTGGCACAAGCCCATGTGGACGAGCAATTGCCGGGCGTGGCGCCCGTGCGCACGTGCCTTGCAACAGGAAGTTACAAGGAACTTCCCAACGCCCTTCTGGACTGCCTCTACGCCTTCCCCTACAACATCATGGAGGACGAGAGCTCCTACCACGCGGCACTGCACGGCCTATTTCTTGGGATGGATATCCTGCCCTTGTCGGAACGGCAGGAACTGTCCGGTCGCTACGACCTGGCAACCGTTTGTGCGGGCCGGGCCTGCGTCATTGAGCTGAAGTACAACCGCAGCCTCCGGGAAGCCCAGGACCAAGCCGACCACAGGCAGTACGGACACAGCCTGCTGATGGAACTGGGTCATGTGGCGGACGCAACCTGCATCGCCCTGCACTTGAGCAGAACCAAGGCAGGGGAAATCCGCATCGAGGGTTCGCGGCGACCGGTACAGGATGTACATGCCGCGTGGATCCCGCTGTGATCGGAGCAGGGTTGAACCTGTGCGGCACGCATTTGCATTCAAGGCTGCTGTCCGGACAACGGGCCCACTTCAAGGATTGCTCCTCAACTGCGCAACTTGCCCGGACACCGGATAGCCCGTATCGGTATGGGGCGATCCTGTGAACACGTGCCTGGCTGATATACGATCTATGGGTTGCCGCCCCGGTCGCGGCGCAGCCGCGCAGGCGTATGATGGGAACCGGGATGGGATTCCGCATCCTGCCGGATTCCTCAAGTCGAAACCGACCAGAGACACCAGGAGGACAACGTGTCTGACAGAGCAAGCCGATGCCCGATGTCGGGCGCCAACACCGCACTGGGGAGTTCCCCGAACCAACGCTGGTGGCCGAAGCAGCTGAACCTGAAGATTCTCCACCAGAATTCGCCGCTCTCCGATCCCATGGGCGGAGAGTTCAACTACGCCGAGGAGTTCAAGACTCTCGATCTTGATGTCCTGCATCAGGACATTGAAGATGTGTTGACAACCTCTCAGGATTGGTGGCCGGCCGACTACGGCCACTACGGTCCGCTGATCATCCGGATGGCGTGGCACAGCGCCGGCACCTACCGCATCGGCGACGGCCGCGGCGGCGGCGGCACCGGCACACTCCGCTTCGCGCCCCTCAACAGTTGGCCCGACAACGCGAACCTCGACAAGGCGCGTCGCCTGCTCTGGCCGATCAAGCAGAAGTACGGCCGCAAGCTCTCGTGGGCCGACCTGATGATCTTCTCCGGGAACGTGGCCTTGGAATCGATGGGCTTCAAGACGCTCGGCTTCGCCGGCGGGCGCGAGGATGTCTGGGAACCCGAAGAGGATATTTACTGGGGCTCCGAGACCGAGTGGCTTGGCGACGAGCGCTACAGCGGCGACCGGGATCTCGAGAATCCGCTCGGTGCCGTCCAGATGGGCCTAATCTACGTGAATCCGGAAGGACCGAATGGCAAGCCGGATCCGCTCGCGGCCGCCCGGGACATTCGGGAAACGTTCGCCCGCATGGCGATGGACGACGAGGAAACGGTGGCCCTCATCGCCGGCGGCCACACCTTCGGCAAGACCCATGGTGCGGCGGATGCGGACAAGCACGTCGGTCCCGAACCCGAGGGGGCGAGCCTGGAGGAGCAGGGCCTGGGCTGGCAGAACAGCTATGGAAGCGGCAAGGCCGGCGACGCCATCACCAGTGGGTTGGAGGGTGCCTGGACCTCCGAGCCGGCGAAGTGGGACAACGGATTCTTCGACAATCTGTTTGGCCACGAGTGGGAGCTGACGACCAGCCCTGCCGGCGCGAACCAGTGGATTCCCGCCAACGGGTCTGCCGCAGGCACGGTGCCGGATGCCCATGATCCGTCGCGGATGCACCCGCCCGTGATGCTCACCACCGATCTGTCATTGAAGGTAGACCCGGTCTATGAGCCGATCTCGAGGCGCTTCCACGAGAATCCGGACGCGTTCGCGGATGCCTTTGCCAGGGCGTGGTTCAAGCTGACACACCGCGACATGGGGCCGCGCTCGCGGTATCTCGGTCCGCTGGTGCCGGCGGAGCCGCAGCTGTGGCAGGACCCCGTTCCGGATGTCGATCACGAATTGATCGACGCGCAGGACATCGCAGCCCTCAAGGACAAAATCCTCGCGTCGGGACTGTCCATTTCCCAATTGGTTGCGACCGCTTGGGCCTCGGCGTCAACGTTCCGCGGCACCGACAAGCGCGGCGGTGCCAACGGGGCGCGCATTCGCTTGGCGCCGCAGAAGGACTGGGAGGTCAACTCCCCGGCCGCACTGGGAACGGTGCTGCAGGTCTTAGAGGGGCTCCAGACGGACTTCAACAACTCGCAGTCCGGCAACAAGCAGGTCTCGCTCGCGGACCTGATCGTCCTGGGTGGATGCGCCGCTGTCGAACAGGCTGCCGGGAATGCCGGGCATGACGTGGAAGTTCCATTCGCACCGGGTCGCGCGGACGCGTTGCAGGAGCAAACCGACGTGGACTCCTTCGCCGTGCTCGAACCAACCGCGGACGGGTTTCGCAACTACGCCGGCAACGGACACCCGAAGTCGGCGGAGGAACTGCTGGTCGACCGGGCCCAGATGCTGACACTGACCGCGCCCGAGATGACGGTGCTCGTCGGCGGTCTGCGCGTCCTGAATACCAATATCGGCCAATCCAAACTTGGAGTCTTCACCGAGCGGTCCGGGACATTGACCAACGACTTCTTCGTGAACCTGCTCGACATGGACACGGAGTGGCAGCCGGCCTCGGGAGCCGAGGGAGTGTTCGAAGGGCGCGAGCGCGGCACCGGTTCCGTCAGATGGACCGGCACGGCCGTTGACCTGGTCTTCGGGTCGAACTCCCAGCTTCGGGCCCTCGCGGAAGCCTATGCCTGCGACGACTCGCAGCAGGCATTCGTGTGCGACTTCGTGGCTGCCTGGAACAAGGTCATGAACCTTGATCGCTTCGACTTGGCGTGATCCGTGTCGGCAGGACCTGTTCGGGATCCCCGGATCCGGGGAACTTCGGCGCGGATGGCTTGCCGATACCCGATAGGGATAACGAGGAAAGGCACGGCCTGTCCCGGAGGCAGGCCGTGCCCGCGCTCACCTCGGTAGAGTTCCGGGCTGAAGACTTGAGGCCAGCCCGGTGTCGGAATAGGAGTACCCTATACTGAGCATGTGACAGGGTGCTTGACCAAGTGTTGAGGACTTGTGTGGGGTATGCACGACGACTACGCCGAAGTGAAAGAGAAATACGCAGTAATCATCAAGGATCTGCTCGCCAAGCGGTTTGGCGATGAGATAATCTTCGATCCGATCGTGATTCGGGCAGATCCGGAGTCTGGTCCTGACCCGGAGAGTCCCGCCTTGTTCGCCTATATCTGCTACGACGGCGATAACGCCAGGATGGACTCGGACTTCAGATTCGAATTCACCGAAGAACTCTGGCCCCACGCAATTGAGCTCGGATTCCCAAGTGTGCCGGTCCAGTCGTTTGTGCCGAAAGCCAACTGGCCACAGTTCTGGCCCGGTCTCAAGGCATGGATAGAGCGACGCATTCCGACCTGATTCGCTTGGCCCGGCAGCTTGCTTTGACTGTGCAGGCTGGAGAAGCACCGGGATCGGGGCAGATCGAGTTGTCCTGTGCAGTCCGATCCGCCTATTATGCGCTCTTTCACATGCTGTCCAGACAGTGTGCGGATCTGTTTGCCGGCCGGGATTCGGATGACCGGAGTGATCCGGCGTGGCTTCAAGCCTACCGAAGCCTGAATCACGGAACAGTACGAAGCCGGTGTAGCAACAGCAAGTACATCAACAAGTTTCCTCCTGAGGTAAGACGGTACGCCGGCACCTTCCTCCAGTTGCAGGAAGCGCGTCACTCGGCTGATTACGATCCGTCTGTTGAGTTTGAACACGAGGCCGTAAGGGCCGCTATTGAGGACGCTGCATCGGCGATGATCGCGTTCGAGACCGTGAGTGAGAAGGACAGGCGGGCTTTTGCAGTGTATGTGACCGCTCCTCTGCCGCGGTGACAAATCCGGCAGGCTCAAATACACTGGTAGGGAAGGCCGGATTCCAAGGGGGCGATTCAGTTCAACACGCAGCACCTGCTGGATGCACAACCGCCCCCCTGAACGTGACCGGCAGGTTGTAGTTGGCGTTCAGTCGGCTTCCTCGACCGGTGTCACGGGCACCTTGGGCACTGGTGTCAGATCGTGCTTGCGCCAGTGGTACTGAAACTCGTCGGACTTCCACCCCCGGTACACCTCCTCCCAGGTCAGGCGCGCCTGGTGCGGGGTCAGGACCACGTCCGAGACCGGATCCGAAGCCCTCTGGTAGCGGTAGTCGACGGACAGCCGCAGCCGATTCCCCGATAGGTTGGGCAGGCCCCTGTGGACGGTGTGGCTGTGGAAGAACAGGGCATCGCCCAACCCGAACGGGCTGGACACCCACTCCCCGTCCACATCTTCGGTGTGGGACTTCAGGCCGCCGGCGCCCAGGGAACGCGAGACCGGCAGGATCCCCAGCTTGTGGGATCCGGTCAGCACGCTCAGGCCGCCCAGGTTGTGGGAACAGGCTCCCAGCGGCATCCAGGCCGTCCAGACGTCGGGCGTGCCCTGAATGTGCACATAGTCCTGATGGGCCGGCGTGGTGTGCTCCGTGGCGGAGGGGAAGATCATCCGCGCAATGTTGCTTGGTTGCAGCAGGACGTCCGGACCCAGCAGGACTTCCATGAGGCTCCAGACGGCCCGGTCGTGGGCCAGCGTATGGAAGGTCTCCAGGCACATGATGCGGTCGTAGACCGGCTTGTGTTCCGGATCGCCGGAGACGTGGGCGGGATGGCTGGTAACAGCCTCGAGCGGATCGGTGCCGGCCTCAATCCAGCCGACCTCCTGTAGGACGGTGGCCATGTCCCTGCGAGCCTCAAGGATCGGGTCATGGTCGACGAAATCCTCTAGGAACAGGTACCCGTCGCGGTCCGCCCGAGCGCGCAGGGCGTCCGGGTTGTCCAGCAGATGGTTGGAAACTACAAACGGCTCCATGGCGCAATCCTTCCAAACTGGTTGTTGGGTTCAAGGGCAGTCCAGGCTAGCGAACGTAGTTTGTCCCATTCAGTCCTCGGTGTTCGCCACTCGTTGGCCTGGGTCTGCTGCATCTGGGTATGGGGTCTGCTGTGCCCGCGGGTTGTCACCCACGAAGTTGAAGGCCAGGATGCTGACCACGACGAAGGTCATCGGCAGCAGTCACGACGGCGCGCTGATTTTCTGGACATCCTTGAGCAGGGGGCTCCAGGATCTCGTCTGGATTGCATGCGCACGGGCGCGACCAAATCCTGGTGGGATGGATTGGGAGCATCTGGCAATGGGCACGGCCTGTTTTGGGATCCCGATGGAGGAGAGACCGGCCGGTACACGGGCTCGCGTCCGAATGTTGGATGGATATCCCCAGTGGAATTGCCGGTCCGACCAGCGTCAGTAGGTCCAGGTCCGGGCCAGCGGCTGTTCCGACTGGATCAGGCGTTGCAGCAGGCGTCGCCTCATCTCGGCCAGGGCCGGCTGGCAGGCCGGGTCGTTGGAGACGTCCCGGTACTCGCCGAACTCGGCCTTCAGGTCCCACAGGATTTCGCTGCCGTCCGCATGGCAGATGTACCGCCAGCGCTCCGTGCGCAGGCTGCGCCAGCCGGTCATTTCCATCAGGGCGTCCTGTTTCACCGGTTCGGCCTCGGGATCACCCAGACATGGAACCAGGGACTGGCCCTGTACCTCCGGCGGAATCTGCAGGCCGGCCAGTTCAAGCAGGGTCGGCACGACGTCCACGGCCTCCACAACGTTGGGCACAGGGTGGCCGACGGTGTGGCCGGGGGCCCGGATCAGGAGCGGCACGCGGCTGACCACGTCCCGCCCGGGATACCCCTTGTACCACTGGTGGTACTCGCCGAGCCGCTCCCCGTGATCGGAGGTGAACACCACGATGGTGTCCTCGGCCAGGCCCAGCCGATCCAGTTCCGTCAGGATGCGGCCGACATGGTGGTCCACCTCCGAGATCATGGCGTAGTAGCCGTGGCGGGCCGTGCGCAGCGAGTCGGGGCTGAACTGGGGATCGGCCTCCCGTTCGTCCCATTCCGGCGGGAAGGCCGGCATGGACAGGCTGTCCCGGTCGTACAGGTCCAGGAAGCGTTGCGGCGCCACCCAGGGGTTGTGGGGGCTGTAGAAGCCGGCGATGCACAGGAATGGCTCGGCTCGGCGCTGCGATTGCTGCAGGTAGGCAATGGTTTGTTCCGCCACGAAGGCGGTGTGGGTCATGTCGTCCGGTCCCGCGAACGGGACGGCGTCCAGACTCGAGTTGCGGTCCCAGGTTTGGGGATGCGGCACCGGATCCTCGACCCGCATGGTCCGGTTCCAGATTAGATTGGTGGGCGGTGGCCCCAGACTGATGCTGTCCAGGGCTTCGGGACAGCGGGCGCGGACCCAGGCCCGGTAGGCATCCTCGTAGGTTCCGGGTTCGTCCGACACCTCCAGGTGGTCGAAGCCGTAGTCCGGATGGACGGCCCGGTGGTCGCGGTTGGCATGTGGCAGGAAGTGGAGCTTGCCGATGTTGGCACTGACATAACCGGCGGAGCCCAGCATGTGGGGCAGGGTTTGGAGGTCTTCAGGCACCGGCACGCCCATGTGGGTAATGCGTAGGGCTCCGGGATAGCGGCCGGTCAGGAAGCTGATGCGGCTGGGCATGCACACCGGGTTCTGCACAAAGTGGTGGTCGAAATTGGCGCTCTCGGCCGCTAGCGCGTCCAGATGGGGAGTCTGAATGTCCGGGTTGCCGTTGACTCCCAGGCCGTCCCAGCGTTGCTGATCGGTGTAGAGAATGAGGATGTTGGGTCGCTGCATGGATTTGTGCCTTCTTCACGGGTCAGGAGCTGGATTGTAGCCATCGAACTTGAGCGGTCGTCGAAAGGAACTGGTTGCTACAATGGAATCCCTACCCAGGAAGCGACCTGCGCGGATGACCTCCGATCGCCCCCACATCATTCTGATCATCACGGATCAGCAGCGCTACGACACCATCGCCGCGCTCGGCTTTCCCCACATGGACACGCCGCATCTGGATCGGATGGCGCAGGAGGGGACCGTCTTTACCAACTGCTTCGTAAGCGCGCCTTCGTGCGCCCCCTCCCGGGCCAGTCTCTTCACTGGGCAGTATCCCCACACCACCGGCATCCATCGCAACGCGGACCACTGGGAACACGCCTGGGTCGAGGACTTGGCGGCCGGCGGCTACCGCTGCATCAACATCGGCAAGATGCACACGTGGCCGTACGACACGCCGCTGGGCTTTCACGAACGGTACGTGGTGGAGAACAAGGACCGCTTCCTGGAGGAACGCTACTGGTTCGACGAATGGGACAAGGCCCTGCATGCGCGGGGCCTGATCAAGCAGCAGAGGATCCTGTACCGACAGCGGGAGGACTACGAACACAGCCTGGGAGCTTTCGACTGGGAGTTGCCGGCGGACATGCACTCCGACAATTTCGTCGGCGACCTAGCGGCCTGGTGGCTGGACAGCAAGCCCCGGCCCGAACAGCCCCTGTTCCTGGAGATCGGTTTCCCCGGCCCCCATCCGCCCTACGATCCGACCCCGGAGGCCGTGCAGCCTTACCTGGAGAAGGATCTGCCGATTACACCAGTCTCGCAGGCGGACCTTGACAACCAGCCGCCTCCGTTCAAGGTCATGCGCCGCCACAATACTGAGGTCGACCACGACTCGGTGGTGCACATTGAGGATCCCCCGGCCGAGTTGCGCCATCGGCAGCGTGCCTACTACTTGGCCAACGTGTCCATGATCGATCGTCAGGTGGGCAACATCCTGGAAGCACTCGAGCGCAACGGCTACCTGGACAATGCCGTGGTGATCTTCACCTCCGATCATGGCGACTGCCTCGGCGATCACGGCCACAGCCAGAAGTGGACGACGTACGAGCAAATCGTGCGCGTCCCGCTGCTGGTCTGGGCCCCGGGCCGGGCTGCGGCCGGTCACTCTGTGGACGGGCTCTGCCAACAGATGGATCTCGGCCCGGCCCTCCTGGAGTGGGCCGGCCTGGAACCCGACCCGGGCATGGAGGCCGTTTCCCTGGCACCGGCTCTGTCAGGGGAGCCGTGGGTCGGCCGCGAATACGTCTATGCGGAGCACGGTCGGGACGGCATTCTGCAGGAAACCGAGTTCATGACCATGGTTCGCAACCGCCGTTGGAAGCTGGTCCATTTTGCGGGCGAGGAGTTCGGTCAGCTGTTCGATCTGGAGAACGATCCCTTGGAGGAACGCTGCCTCTGGCATGATCCGGGGGTGCAGGCGGTGAAGCAGTCCCTCCTGGACGAACTGCGCGAGTGGCACATCCGCAGCGCGGTCCACACCAAGGACTGGTTCAGCCGCTGGCGCTGAATGCCCATCCAATCCCGTTATCATCCCGGTCCATGACTCTGCAAGGGCGCAGGAACGCCTTCAACGGCCTTGAGATTGACAGCGAGGCCATTCCCGAGGAGGCGGAACTGCGCGCCCTGTTTCCGTCCAGCATGGCGCAATGGCGGAAGGAGGGCCTGAGCCTGATCTGGATCAGGGTGCCGCTGACCAAGTCCTTTGCCATCCCTGCTGCTGTGGAGCAGGGATTCGTCTTCCACCACAGCCAGGCCGACTACGTCATGCTCACCTGTGTGCTGGAGCCCGGGGCGTTCATCCCGGCCTATGCCACGCACTTCGTCGGTGCGGGCGGGGTTGTGCTGGACGACCGGCAACGATTGCTGGTTGTAAACGAACGCTTCCGGGGTAATCGGTCCGAGCCGTTCTGGAAATTGCCCGGCGGCCTGTTGGACCCCGGCGAGCATCTGGAAGCCGGGGTGCGCCGCGAGGTACTGGAGGAGACCGGTATTGAGACCCGGTTCGACAGGCTCGTGGTGGCCTGGCACAACCATCGCTACCAGTTCGGCAAGTCCGGGTTCTACATGGTGTGTCGCCTGACCCCGCTCACGTTCGACATTTGCAAGGACGACTTCGAAATCGATGATTGCCGCTGGATGCCTCTGGAGGAGTACCTGGCCAGTCCGCACGTGGCCAGCTTCAACCGCGTGATTGTCGAAGCGGCCGTGGCCAACCCGACCCTGGCCGAGACCGTGCTGCCCTTCTATCCGGATCCGGACCGGCACGAGTTCTTCTTTCCGCCGGCCCCGTGGCCGCTGGCGCCCGAAACCGTCCCATGAGCCTCGCGGGCACGATCAACCAGTATGAAGGTGTCGAGGTCGATCCGGCATCCCTGCCGGAGTCCGCGGCCCGGTTTGCCGAGCTGTTGCCGACATCCCTGCAGGCGTGGCAGCAGGCGGGCTGCCGGCTGGTCTGGCTGAAGGTGCCGTTGGCCCGCGCGCCGCTGATCCCGACCGCGGTGGCGGAGGGCTTTGTCTTCCACCACAGCAAGCCGGACCACCTGATGTTGACGCTGCCCCTGGTGGAGGATGCCTATATCCCCCACTATGCGTCCCACTACATCGGGGCCGGCGGCGTGGTGATCGACGAACAGGAGCGCCTCCTGGTGGTCAGTGAGCGATATCGGCGGGACAATTCCTGGCCCCATTGGAAACTGCCGGGTGGCGCCCTGCACCAAGGCGAAAGCCTGGTGGAAGCCGCCATCCGCGAGGTGCGGGAGGAAACGGGCGTGGAGACCCGTTTCTGCCATTTGGCCGCCTTTCGCCACTGGCACGGCTACCGCTACGGCAAGTCCGACATCTACATGGTCTGCCGTCTGACGCCGCTCTCAACGGACATCCGGAAGGAAGACCGGGAGATTGACCGCTGCGAGTGGATGCCACTGCGTACCTATCTGGAGACCGAACACGTGCACGAGTTCAACAAGTCCATCGTGCGCGCTGCCCTGGCCGACGATCACCTGGTGCCGGGTTCCCTTCCCACCATGAGTTTGCCGGGCAAGCACGAGTTCTTTTGCCACCCGGCCTTCGAAGAGGCGCGGTCGGCGGAGACCGCCTGAATTCCCTTCCCAAAGCAAAGAGCCCGGAACCAGTCGGTTCCGGGCTTTGTGTGCGAACCGGGGTTCGGTGGCGGGTTAGCTGACTCCGGTCGCCTCGGTGGCGGGACCGCCGATGGGCAGCAGTTCCATGCCTTCCTTGCGGATGCGGTAGCCCTGGACCATGAGGTTGGGGCGGCCGACGCTCTGGCCGAACAACTGCATGTTCTCCGGATCGCGGTAGCCGACGCGGACCAGGCGGCGCGGCTTCCGGGTCTGGTTGATGTAGGAGCCGTGGACCGTGTTGATGCAGAACAGAACCACATCGCCGGCCTTGGCCGGTACCGGCACCGTGTCCTCGAGACTGTATTCGTCGGTGGGCAGGTGCGGGGTGCAGGGGGTTCCGTCCTCCAGTTCCGTAATGTGTTCCCGGAACCCCTGTTTGTGGGAACCCTCCAGGAACCGGATTTCGCCGTTCTCGTGGCAGGTGTCGTCCAGATGGACCAGGGTGTCGATGAAGCGGCCATTCTCGTGCCGGTAGAACGGGTTGTCCTGGTGCATTGGGAAGGGATGGCCGGTCTGCGGCGGCTTGATGTGCAGGGTGGAGTGGTGCAACTCCACATTGGGGCCGATCAGGTCGGCGATGGCCTCCGTCAGCCGGTTGTTGGTGACGGCCCGCATCCAGGCATCCGAATAGAAGTGGAGATCGTGCATGGCCGTCAGCTTGGACTTCTTCTCCGTCTCCGGGTCCATGTAGGCATTGCGCCAAGGTCCGCTCCAGCCGGGGCTGGTGAAGGCCCAGTCCTCGACCAGGCGGTCCATCTCGTCCGACAGCTCGGCCGTCTCCTCGGGTGTGAACACCTCGGGGATGCGGAGGTATCCGTTTTCGTGGTAGAACTCGATTTGTTCAGGTGTGAGCATGTTGGGGCTTCCTGGTGGGGAGGCTGTTCAAGTGTGGCGGCGAACCGCGATCGTAGCATAGCGAGTTGGTGCAGCATACGCGCATGCTGCCCGATGTCCGGGACAGTCTGGACACTGCCAAACCGCAGGACAACAGTTTGGCGCAAGGCGTGGCGGAATGCGGTTCCCTCCCTTGGCAGTGGGACCGGATTCACTGATATCCCCGAACCGATCGCACCCGGGTCTTGTTGCTTTAGGGGCGTGCAACGCGGTTGCCACTACGCTATGCGGTTTTTCAAAGCAGAGGATATCTGCTTGCCAATGGAGTGATCAGTTTCAGAAGTGGCAGCCAGACTGGTGCCAGCCGGCCCCGGATGCCGGAAACGGGGGCAGGCTCGGCCAAGACCATTGCCGCAGGCCGTCAGGTTGTCACACGGCGTAGTTGAGCCGGTGCCTTCCGGGTTGGTTGGGGGATACGCGTTCCCTGTCCGGAATCGGCGGTGATTGCAAACTGGCCACTGTTCTCGGGAAAGGTGGCTTGAAACAGTGTCTCAAGGGCCTTGAATGGTTGCAATGTGGCAAGAATAAGACCCCAATAAGACCCCAATGAGACCCCAATCGTGCCGCCATTGCTCCCCATGGATACAGCAGGTTCACTCGGGGCGTATGCGGTCCCATCGTGCCGCCGGTCCCCGGCCGGAAGCGCCAACCCTTGGCTGCGTAAAGCTGCCAGTGTGCGCAGAGCCTGTCGCCTGCTGATGTCGGTACCCAAGGCGGCGACAATCTCCCGTAGTGGCAAGCCTTTGTCTGCACGGTCCAGAAGCTATTGTTTCCCGGCGCATCCGGCACTTCCTGTCCTGCGGGGGACATGGCCCAACTTATGTCAGATTTTATGATATATTTCTGACATCAGGCTGAGATGCCTCAATCATGACAAGTTTGCCAAGCCGGATTCTCCAACTCGCTGACGAGTCGGCGGAGGGGTCCCTGTTGTGCGCGAACGTGCTGTTGCATCTGGGTACCAGGGCAGCCGTGGACCAGGCCCTGTCGCGGCTTGCCCGCAGCGGCGAGCTCATGCGGATATGCCAGGGGGTTTACGTTCGGCCCGTCCAATCCCGGTTTTGTCTTCGTCCGCCTTCCATTGGAAAGGTGCTTGCATCCCTGTCCACGCTTTGGGGCGAGACGATTGTTCCCTGTGGTGCCCTGGCGGCCAATTCCCTCGGCTTAACCACCCAAGTTCCGATGCGGCTGGTGTACTTGACCTCCGGGCTTGGCCGCAAGTTAACCTTCGGTCGGTTGATCGTGGAAATGCGGCACGCCCCCCGCTGGCAACTGATGGCGCCCCATCGGCCCGCAGGCGATGCGGTGCGTGCCCTGTCTTGGTTGGATCCCTCCGAAGTCGCGGAGGGATTGCACGTGATTCGGAGCAGGCTGTCTGCTGAAGACTTTCGGGAATTGGCTGAACTGCGTGCTGCAATGCCCTCGTGGATGGCCAAGTCGGTTTCTGCAATGGTTGCCGATGCCCGACATGCTCTTTGAATCACTCTCATTCGTGGAGCGCTTTGAGATTCTCGAGGGTGTCTCCGCGCTCAGTGGAAAGCATGCTCATCACCTCGAAAAGGACGTGTGGGTGGTGTATACCCTGCGCGCGCTTTGGGATAGCTCGTTCGGTGCGAGTTTGACTTTCAAAGGAGGCACTTCGCTCTCCAAGGTGTATCGTGCCATTCGTCGATTCTCTGAAGACCTTGATGTTACCTATGACATTCGGTCTTTTGCACCCGACCTTGTGACCGGAAGCGGTGATGAGGCATTGCCGCCCAACCGCAGCCAAGAGAAGAAATGGACGCGTGAAATCAGACGAAGGGTGGCAGATTGGACTGCCACCCGGGCCTTGCCTCAACTGATGGTCAAACTGTCTGAGGTGGACTCGTCGATACGGTTGTACGCTGAGGAAGACAGATTGAAGGTTCGCTATGAGCCGTTGTTCAGCGGGTACGGCTTTGTGGCACCCGAGGTAACCGTGGAGTTCGGGGCACGGTCCACAGGAGAACCCCGTACAGAGCACACGGTCACTTGCGATGCGGCACTCTACCTGCCCGAGTTAGCCTTCCCTGTGGCCCGGCCCGTGGTCATGGCGGCAGAGCGTACATTCTGGGAGAAGGCCACGGCAGTGCATGTCTTCTGTCGCCAGCAACGTATCCGCGGGGAGCGGCTGTCAAGGCACTGGCATGATTTGGTCCGTTTGGACGACGCGGGTATTGCCCAAAAGGCTCTTGCCGACCGGGATCTGGCCCGTGCGGTGGCACGGCACAAGTCGATGTTTTTTCGTGAGAAGGATGCTGCCGGAGACTGGATTGACTATGTGGCCGCGGTCTCGGGCAATCTACGGCTCGTGCCGAAGGGGGCGTTTGACAAGGTCCTGGCCGAAGACTATGGGCGGATGCTGACGGACGGAATGCTCCTTGACGATGGTGAGTCCTTCGAGGACCTGATGTGCAGGTGTGGCGAGCTTCAGGCAAGGGTCAACCGGTTGGCACAGTAGGCGATTGGCCCGCTCGCACAGACGTTTCCCCCCGCACAAAGCGACATCGGACCGAACGATCCAACGGCCGGCCCATTTCAACATCCGTTGATTCAACCGGGCCATCCGGCCGCAGGGTGCCGTTCGGGCCGGGGTACGTGGCCGCTCCGGCTGTGCCACCGCAACCGCGGACGGCTCATTCGACAACCGGCAGGTCCTTGATGTTCCAGTCGACCGTCACATAGGGCGCGTACACCCAGGCGCTGGTCTCCGGTATCGCCAGGCCGAGATCCAGCAGGTAGATCTGCAGCCAGGAGCCGTCCGCGTTGCGCCCGGTGACGAACACTTCGGTGCCCAATCCCAGGTTGCCCAGCACCCGGCCCGTGTCCACGCTGGGTTCGGAGCGGATGCGCAGGCCGTCGGCGGCAATCACGCCCATGCCCGGGTTTTCGGAGTCGGCCGTGTCAAACCCGCGGTTGGCGGCGGTGTCCAGCAGGTTGAGGCTGCGCTCCGGAACCTCCGTGGCCACGAGCAGGGTTCCATCGCCATACAGGGTTAGGGAGTCGGCGTTGACCCAACCCTTGGAACCGTCCTCGGTGTAGACCGCTATCCATTGGCCGTCCGGCGACTGGGCCACGGCCGACAGGGTCTGGTTGGCCGGAATGGTGACGATGAGGGCGCCACCGGGCGCTTCGCGCAGCTGCACATCCTGCTGGGGAAGGGCCAGCAAGTCGAGGAAGGCGCTGGGGGCACGGGGTTCGCGGGCCTCGGGTACGGGCGTGGATGCGGCCGCATCCATCGGCTCCGTCGGTGGGGTCGGTGTCAGGGTCGGGCCGGGAAGGATCGGCGTGAACGTGGGAAAGACCACGGTGGGCTGATCGGGGATCACGGAGTCCGCCGGGATGGCGGTGGGCTCCGCCCGGGGACCGCGCCCGCCGCAGCCGGCCAACACCAGCGACAGGGTGGCTGCCAGCAGGGCTTGTCGCAGCCCAGAGCCTGTTGCATCCCATGCCGGAACGGAGCGAAACATGCGGGGACCTACTCGTGGCGCAGGGCCTGAATCGGATTGAGGCGGCTGGCGCGCCAGGCCGGATAGATCCCGAAGGCCCCACCTACAGCCGCACAGAAGCCGACGCCCAGCAGGACGGCGTCGGCACCCAGTCCGACGTCCAGTCCCGCCAGGCTGTTGTTGACCACCATGATGCCCAGACCGGCCAGTCCGACGCCAATCAGGCCTCCCACGACCGCCAGGACCAGCGCCTCCACGATGAACTGGGTCAGGATCGTGCCGCGGCGGGCCCCGACGGCCTTGCGCAGGCCAATCTCGCGGGTCCGTTCCGTCACACTCACGAGCATGATGTTCATGATGCCGATGCCGCCCACCAGGAGGCTGATGGCCGAGACCAGGCCCAGGAAGATGGTCAAGGCCGCCGTGATGCCCCCGAAAACGCTCAGGATGTCCTGCTGGTTGATGACGGTGAAGTCGTCGTCTTCGTTGAAGGTGATGCGGTGCCGGTCCCGCAACAGCTCCTCGATTTGCGTCTGGGCCCGGCCCAACATGTCCGCGTCGTGCATGTGCACGATGATGGTTCCTGCCAGGTACTCGCCGCTGACGGTCTTGCGGCGGGCAATGCGGTCCTGCATCGTGGTAAAGGGCAGATACACCGTGTCGTTGAAGTCGCCGAAGATGCCGCCGCTGATTTCCTTCATGATCCCGATGACTTCAAAGCTGCGGTTGTCGACCTTGATGTAGGAGCCGATCGGGTATTCATCCGGCCCGAACAAATTCTGCGCGGTGCCGGTGCCGATGATCACCACCCGAGCCCGTTCGTCAATGTCCCGGTCGGTTATGAAATTGCCTTCGGTCACAAACCAGTTGGCCGTGATCTGGTGTTGGGGCCAGATCCCCAGCACTTCCACCTCCAGGCTTTCCCCGCCTCGGGTCGCGATGCGGCTGGCCCGGTTCTCGGTGGCCACCGCCTTGACGCCGTCGACGTTGAACGGGTTCTCGATGGCGCGGGCATCGGCCAGCGTTAGTTCGCCGACGCCTGCCCCTTCCTCCTCAAGGGCCCCCGGCACGACCCACAGGTTGTTGGTGCCGGCCACCTGAAAGACGTTGACCACATAGTTCTCCACCCCCTCGCCGACCGACACCAGCACCACCACGGCGAACACGCCGATGATGATGCCCAGCATCGTCAGGAAGCTGCGGATCCGGTTGGCTGCCAGCGCGCGCAGCGCGATCAGGACGGAGGTCAGTGCCATGGCCGGCTCGGGCTAGGCCACCGGTATCGCCTCGGAAACGGCATCGGCAGCATTCACCGGCGCCGCAACCCGGTCCGCCATGGCCTTGTAGCCCGGGGAGTTGGTGATGTCCTCGACCAGACCGTCGCGCAGGTGGATGGTGCGGCGCGTGTACTCCGAGGTTTCCGGATCATGGGTCACCAGCACCAGGGTGATGCGTTCCACCTCGTTCAGTTCCGCGAACAGGTTCATGATGTCCGTGCTGGTTTCGGTGTCCAGGTTGCCGGTGGGCTCGTCCGCGAGGATCATGGCCGGATCGTTGACCAGGGCCCGGGCAATGGCGACCCGTTGCTGCTGCCCGCCGGACAGTTCGTTGGGTTTGTGGTCCATGCGGTCCGCCAGATCCACCAGCTCCAGGGCGTGGCGCGCCTTCTCCCGGCGCTGCCGGCGGGAGACGCCGTTGTAAATCAGGGGCAGTTCCACGTTGGCCAGGGCCGTGGTCCGCGCCAGCAGGTTGAAGCTCTGGAACACGAAGCCGATCTTCTGGCTGCGCACCCGGGCCAGCCGCCGCTCGCTCATCTTGGCCACATCGTCGCCGTCCAGCAGGTAGCTGCCCGCGGTCGGCGTGTCGAGACAGCCCAAAATGTTCATCAGCGTGGACTTGCCGCTGCCGCTGGGACCCATGATGGAGACGAAATTGCCGGGAAAGATCTGCAGATCGACCCCGCGCAGGGCCGCGACGGTGATGTCCCCCAACTGAAATTCCTTGGTGATGCCCTCAATCGAGATGATGGGATTCAGCTCATCCCGCCGCCCGTTGGGCGCGCCGTCGCTCATCGCTAACCTCCGAAGATGGCGTTGCGCAGTTGGGCTTCCCGATCAACTGAAAGCACGGCGACCATGTCGTTGTCGTTCAGGCCGGCCAGGATTTGGCTTTCCCGTTCGTTGCGCAGCCCCACGTTGATCTCGGCCAGGACCGGTTCCTGGTTCACCACCTTGAAGACGAAGTACTTGTTCTGCTCCCGGTCGAACCGCACGTAGCGATTGGGGATCAGCAACACGTTGTCCACTTGGGCCGTCGTGATGCTGGCCGTGGCGCTCATGCCGGCCCGCAGGGGGGCGTCGGTCGCATCGGGCACGATCTCCACCTCGTAGGTGATGGTGGAGCCGATCTCGTTGGCCGTGGGCGAGATCTTGGTCACCTTGCCGTAGACCTCGTCGTCCGGCAGGGCATCCAGGTTCAGCTTCACGCCCTGGCCCACCTGGACCTGCCGCACGTCGATTTCATCCACGAAGACGGTCATGTGGTAGCTCTGCAGGTCCGTCAGAATCATGGCCGGGGCGCCGCCCGACAGCTGCTCGCCCACCCGCACGTTGACGGTGCTGATGACCCCGTCGCGCGGCGCCAGCAGTTGGGCGTTGCGGATGTTCAGCTCGGCCATCGCATAGTTGATGCGGGCCTGCTCGAGTTCCGAGCGCGCGATGTCGATGTCCTCGACGTCACTGCCCTCCTGCAGGTCGCGCAGGGCGTTCTGCCGTTCGATCAGGGACGCGTTGGCCTGCCGCAGGGCTTCGTTGGCCACAGCGATCTGGTGCAGGGCAGCCGTCAACTCGGCCTCCGTGGGCGGATCCACTGCGGATTCCAGGCGGCTGCGCGCCGCCTTGGCACTGAAGACGGCTTGGTTCTTGCGGGCTTCGGCCGCCTCGATTTCCTCGTCCGAGACCCCGTACTGATCCCTGGTCGAGGCCAGGTTGTAGCGGGCTTCCACCTCGTTGAACTCCGCCTGGGCCAACTCCGCCTCCAGCACCGCGCGGTCCGCCGCGGACATGCCCGAGACCAGGGCATTGTATTCGGCCCGGCGGGCCGTGAGGTTGGCCTGGGCGGAGGCAATCTGGGCCTGGGCCACGGCAATGTTGGCTTCGGCCAGGTCCAAGTCGCCCTGTTCCGTCTCGGTCAGCAGCTTGTTGAGCTTGGATTGGGCGATCTTCTGCCCGACCAGCGCCTCATCGCGCGCCAGCCGGAACGACTCGACGTCGAGCTGGGCCAGGAGCTGGCCCTCGCGCACGGCCTGGCCGGCCGACGCCAGGACTTGCAGGACCCGGCCGTTGGTGTCGAACGACAGCGACAGTTCCGCTTCCGGCTCGATGTTGCCGGTGGCGCTCACCGTGCTGGCAATCGAACCGCGGGACAGGGGGAAACTCTCGAAGGCGGTCTCGTTCGGGTCCTCCCGCTGGGGCAGCGGAAGAGGCAGGTCAATGGTCCCCTGCTGTTGCAGGACAACCAGTACTCCCGCTCCGACGAGCAGGACCACCACCAGTGCACCAAGGATCTTCTTGCCCATAAGGCTCCTAACCGGAAGCGGCCCGGAGGACCGCCTGTTTCATATTCTCTTCGGACCGACCCAGCCGTCTTGCATGTATGTACGCAACGGATGCCGGCTCCGTTGCAGGGGAGTGTAACCGACGGCATCGCCCCTTGAGGCGATCTTTGCACTTTTGACGCGTGCGACCGGGACAACTCAATTGCAGCCCCGTCGCCACCGGCGGGGCTCAGGCTTCGGCGCCCACCTCGATACCCGACAGGTGTTCCAGGGCCTTGATCAGGGCGTGGTTGCCCTCCTCGTGCAGGCCGCGGGCCTCGAGCGTGCGGTACAGATTGAAGATTTGCGCCGTGACCGGAATGGGCACACCCATCTCGTCCGCCGCTGCCAGGACCAGGCGCAGGTCCTTCTGCTGCAGGGACACCATAAATCCCGGCGACCAGTCGCGCCGGATGATCTGGGGCGCGCGGTTGGTGAACATCCAACTGCCCGCGGCCCCCTGACTGATGGCATCGAAGGTCTTCTGGAGGTCCACGCCGCCAGCCTGGGCGAACAGCAGCGCCTCGCACATGGCCACGCAGTTGCCGACCACCAGGATCTGGTTGACCAGCTTGACGGTCTGGCCGGCTCCCTGGGTGCCCACGTGGGTGATGGTGGTGCCCATCGCCTCCAGGCACGGTCGGGCCCTTTCGAAGTCCTCGGCCCGGCCGCCGACCATGATGCTCAGCGTACCCTTTTCCGCGCCTTCACTGCCGCCGCTGATGGGGGCGTCCAGCATGGAGGCGCCCTTGGCCTCCAGGGCCTTCGCAATCTCCAGGGTGGCCTGGGGACTGATGGTGCTGCAGTCGATCACCAGCGAACCGGGTGCAACGCCCTCAAGCACCCCTCCGGAACCCAGAACCACGGCCTCAACGTCGGGCGTGTCGCTGACGCAGGTGATGACAATGGGACAGCCCCGGGCCACGGTCGCCGGACTCTCCGCACGGGCCGCACCGGCCTCCACCAGGCCGTCGGCGCGGCTGGCCGTCCGATTCCAGACTGTCACGTCAAAGCCCTTGGCCAGCAGGTTGGCCGCCATGCCGCGACCCATGATGCCCAGACCGATAAAGCCGACCTTCTCCGCCATGCTGCCTGCTCCTGTCCTGTGGGAATGTTTCCGGGGTGGTTCCGCCTACATCGGCGCGCGCCGGCACCAAGGGGTGGGGGCGGCCGCGGGTACGGACGGTGTTTGGGGGCGGCCGGACGCACTCCGGCCGCGGGGCGGGATCAGAACAGTTCCTCGGGGACGCCCGAATTCCAGTCGTCCTCCTCGGTCAGCACGGGCTCCTCGCCTTCGTGTTCCAGGAAGATGTCAAACTCCTGCTCCAGCTCGTCGCCCTCGCCCACGGCGGGTTCGACATCCACCACGAAGCGGCCGCCGGGCAGCATGTCGTCGACTTGCAGGAGCTGGTCGCTGATGGGGTCCTGCAGCTGTTCCTGGATGATGCGCCGCAGGGGCCGGGCGCCATACTCCCGGCTGTAGCCGCGCCGGGACAATTCCTGGATGGCCTCCGGTGTCACCGCGAGCTCCAGTTCCAGCTCGGCCAACTGTTCGCGCAGTTCGGTCAGCTCAAGGTCGACCACCTTGTAGATTTCGTCCCGGCTCAGGGCCCGGAAGACCTGGGTGCCGTCCAGGCGGTTGACGAACTCCGGCCGGAACACCTTCTTCACCTGTTCCATGACCTGGGCGCGCATGCGCTCATATTCCTGCTGTTGCAGTTCCTCCTCGTCGCCGGCCAGCTCGAACCCGAGGCGGTTGTCGCCGGTGATCAGGTTGGCGGCGATGTTGCCGGTCATGATGATGACGGCATTGCGGAAGGTGACGTTGCGCCCCTTGGCGTCGGTCAGGGTGCCGTCCTCCATGATTTGGAGGAGCACGTTGAAGACCTCGTAGTGGGCCTTTTCGATCTCGTCCAGCAGAATCACGCAGAAGGGCTTGCGGCGAATCGCCTCGGTCAGCTGGCCGCCTTCGCCGTAGCCCACGTAGCCGGGCGGGGAGCCGATCAGCCGGCTGACGGTGTGCCGCTCCATGTACTCGCTCATGTCGAGCCGGATCAGGTGGTCCTCCGAGCCGAACATGTACTCGGCCAGCTTCTTGGCCATGTAGGTCTTGCCCGTACCGGTGGGGCCCAGAAACAGGAAGCTGCCGATCGGCCGCTTGGCACTCTTGAGACCGGTGCGCGCCCGGCGGATGGCGCGGCAGATGAAGTCGATGGGACCATCCTGGCCGATGATGATGCTCTTCAGGTGCTGGTCCATCTCCAGCAGCCGGGTCTTTTCCTCGCCGGCGATGCGGCTGGCCGGAATACCGGTGGTCATGGACACCACTTCGGCAATGTCGGCGGCGGTGACCTCGGGCAGGTTCGACTTTTCGCTGTGGGCCTCCTTCTTGGCCTGCAGTTCCGACTTGAGCTCGTTTTCCCGGTACTGGAGCTGCATGGCCTCGTCGAAGCGGTTGTTGTCCAGGGCTTCCTGGCGGCTCTTCTCCACCTCCTTGAGGTTGCGGTAGGTTTCCTGCAGCGAACTGATGGGCGACTTGTACATGCGCACCCGGCTGCTGGCCTCGTCAATCAGGTCGATGGCCTTGTCCGGCAGGAAGCGGTCGTGCAGGAAGCGGACCGCCATCTGGGCCGCCGCGTCGATGGCCTCGTCGGAAATCACCAGCCGGTGGTGGTCCTCGTAGCGGGACTTGAGGCCCTGCAGAATGTCGACTGTTTCGTCCAGGGTCGGCTCCTGCACGCGAATCGGCTGGAAGCGCCGATCGAGGGCGGCATCCTCCTCGATGAACTTGCGGTATTCGTCCGAGGTGGTGGCGCCGATGACCTGCAGTTGGCCGCGCGCGAGGGCCGGCTTCAGGATGTTGGCGGCGTCCACGCTGCCGCCGGCGGCGCCGGCGCCGACCATCATGTGCATCTCGTCGATGAACAGGATGGCTCCGGAATCGGTGAGTTCCTTCAGGAGCTTCTTGAGCCGTTCCTCGAATTGGCCCCGGTACATGGTGCCGGCCACCAGGCCGCCCACGTCCAGGTTGATCACGCGCTTGTCCATCAGGGTTTCGGGCACGTTGCCCTCGACCACGCGCTGGGCCAGGCTTTCCACGATGGCGGTCTTGCCCACCCCGGGTTCGCCGACCAGGGCCGGATTGTTCTTGTTCCGGCGGTTCAGGATCTGAATCATCCGCTCGACCTCGACTTGGCGGCCGACGACCGGATCCAGTTTGCCCGCGGCCGCCGCGGCCGTCAGGTCGTATCCCAACTGGTCCGCGATGGGGGTTGCGCTTTCGGAATCCTTGCCGCCCTTGCGCCGGGAGGTCTGGGGGCGGGCCAGGATGGCCTGCGTCTGGGTGCGGATTTCATCGATTTTGACCCCCAGGCCCTCGAGGATCAGCATCGCCGTGCTGTCCGGCTGGTTCAGGAGGCCCAGCAGGAGGTGCGCGACCTGGATGCGCTTGTGGTTGAGCCGGTTGGCCTGGGAGAAGGCGTATTCGATGATGTTCTTGACCCGGGGCGCCAGCCGGGGCTGGGACTTGGACGGGCGGTCGCCGCGTCCGGTCTTGTGCTCGATGGCCCGGATGACCTGCTTGGGCTCCACGCCGGCCTTGCGCAGGATCAGAACCGCCGATCCTTTTTCCACCCGCACCAGGCCCAGCAGGAAGTGCTCCGTGCCGACGTAGGAGTGGTTCAGCCGCACGGCCTCTTCGTGGGCCACCGACATGACCCGCCGGGCATTGCTGGTGAAATACTGGAAGGGATCCTTCTTCTTCTCCGGCATGGGGCTGTTCCTATGTGACGGCGCCGGCTTCGAACAGTCGGCTGCGGGTCTGCCGCTCCAGGTTCATCCAGAAGGGAATTGGCGCGGCCTGCCCGAGGGTACGGGAAGGACACGTTCCATGGATGCGGCATGGGGACACGCATCGAATCTGGGTGATTATACGCCCGGCTGCGAACCGGGTGTGCAGAGGAGGCGGGGTGGCGGACGGCGACGGGCACCGGCGGCACTCTGTAATGGACAGATCCTGAGGAAATTGGCGCATCAGCACAACCCCGTCACCCTGGATACTTTCAATGCTACTAACCCCGTTTGGCTCTGTCAAACGGCTCGGATCCCTCCGCGCGGAGGGGTGCGCAGGGGCTCTGTCCCCTGCAAGACCCCCTGTTGGCAGGGCCGCGGCAGCGGGTTCGGGTCCTATTTTCATATGAAGTTCATACACGATCTTGGAGTACCTCCAGGGACTTGGCCGCCGGCATCCGGCCGGCGGGAACCATGGCGGCATCGGGTCCGCGGGCCACTTGTCGTTTGAATGCCGTTTGGCGCATAACCTATACTCACAGGCGGGCAGGCAGGTTACCCTGCCAAGGTGCATGCGTGCCGGCGGAAATCGAACATGTCCCACACTCGGCGCACGGTCCACCGATCCCCGTACAAATCGACCAGGAGACCTGGTTGGCTGAAGCCCGCGGTTTCGCACAAGGAGAACCTATGACTATGACAAGAGTTAGATGGCTCCTCTTGCCCATCCTGTTGATACTCATGCTGTCGGGTTGCGCACCGCGCAACTTTAGCGGCGATACGGCCGCGGCCGCCGAGACCGGCGGCATGGTTCTGGACCTGCCGTCCATCGTTCTGGATGTCGACAGCACCGGCGCGGTCTCCTCCGAGCAAATCCCGCTGGACCTGATTCCCGGTCTCGGTGGCATTACCCTGCCCGAAGATATCGTGGCGGCCTTCGTCAGCAACGGCAACCAGTACCTGCAGATTGAGACCCATCCGAACGGTCTGGTCCTGTTCCTGGACGGCAAGCCCTTCTTCGGTTCCGTGTTCTACGACGACGACGTGCTGAACACCCTGGGTCCGGTGCTGGAAGTCCTGACGGCCAGTCCCGATGACGCCGGCGACGAGGAAGCGGCCGCCGAGGAGGAGTCCGAGGAACCGGATCTGGTGGAGACGATGCTGCCGGTCCTGCGCAACGTCGGGATGGGCGTCACCCTCCGTTTGCCCGTGGCCGAGGGGACTGCCCGGCGCGACATACCCAGCATCCGGGGCTACAAGAGAAAGACGGCTGCCGACATGGCCAGGATCAAGCGGGAAGAACAGTCCCTCCGTGTCAACGAGGTGCCTATCCAGGTGGCCTCGGACGGGAGCCTGAGCACGTCCAACTTCCTGGTCAGCATCATGCTGTCCCAGCTGCCGCCCGGTGTGGGCCTGCCCGAATCGGCCCTGGAGGGCCTGAGCGAGCGAGGCATCACCTCGTTGACCTTGGCCACGCGCCCCGTGGGCCTGACGGTTGGCATCAACGGCAATCAACTGCCCACCATGCTGTGGGACAGCGGTGAACTGGACAACGTCCTGGCCTGGGGTTCGGATTCCGGGTACCTGGCCGAAAACGTTCCCGAATTGTCGCCTCAGGTGTTGGGGATCGTTGTGCCCTTCCTGACGGGCAGTCCGTTCAACATCGAGTTGATCCTGCCCGGCGGCTGATGCGGCCCGTACGGTCACGCAACTGAAAAAAGCAGGGCCGCCAAGAGGCGGCCCTCGTCGTTGAGGGGCTGCATGGTGACCCGGCCGCCGGTGCCTGGAACCGGGGGCACGGGCAGGATGCGGCCCACCGCAACGGCCAAAGTGGATCGGACAGGACTCGAACCTGTAACCCAGGAGTTATGAGCACCTTGCTCTGCCATTGAGCTACCGATCCGCAGAGCGGGTAGCGGGAATCGAACCCGCATTTTCTGCTTGGAAGGCAGATGCTCTACCATTGAGCTATACCCGCACGACCCGGCTGGGAGAAGCCGGATTGGCAGGTCGGGGAGAGAGGATTTGAACCTCCGACCCCAGCGTCCCAAACGCTGTGCGCTAACCGGGCTGCGCTACTCCCCGACGAGAGGACGCGGATTCTACACTACCCCCGCCGGACCGGGGGATTGTGAAGCCGGAGGGAGCACTGTTTGGGTCTCGTGGCTGCCGGTCTGCAGCCCCAAGGCCGAAGGGCCTTCCGCCATGGGTGTCAGACAGCGGACCGGCCGCAATGGATGCTGCCCCCCCCCCGCCTACGATGGGCCCAACCTTGGCGGGGCCGTTCAAGTCTCTCCGACCTGCTGTCACGGCGAGTGGCTCGCGCTCGGCACTTCAATAGGCGCAACCACCCTCCGCCACCCATGTTGGCATCGGCCTTGGTCCAAGGCCGACAGCCCTGCCTGCCGACCAGGGTTAGCGTGCCGGCACGGCCGACGTGCGCAGAGACTCCTCAAGTTCGGCCAGCTGCGCTTCAGGCACTGAGCCCCGGAATGCCTCGATCAGATGGGCCGGGGCTGCAACACCGAACCGGTATTGGCTCATGTAGCGGCGCAGTCCGTCCGTGAACGCCTCATGGCCGATGTCCAGCCAAATCTCGCCCAGCAGAACCGCAGGACGCCGATAGTGGGTGGCGTGGTAATGGTCGAAGTCGTGGTGGGGCTGGTCCAGCCACCATGGCTCATCCCCGTCAAACTCGTCTCCGAAATCCTCGTTGAGGTACTGCCAGTAGGCAATGAACTGCGACCCGCTGAATTCCTGGTCGATGGTTTCCATCATGTAGACATAGGACAGTTCAGCCAATCCCTCGTCCAAACCGGGATGATGGATGGGATCATTGTGCACTAGGAGGTACATCCATTGGTGGGCCACTTCGTGCGTCACCGCAAAGGCCGTATCAAAGGGATGATCCCGGTATCGCGCGATGCCTATCTGTATTAAATTGGAATATTCCATCGCCGTTTCCCTGAGCGGAGACGAGACGAGGGTCAAGTGCGTATAGGGATAGGGCATCCAGGCCTCTGAGAAGAAGGCCAATGCCTGCGCCGTCTGGTCCAGTGCCCGCAGGGCAACCGTCTCGTCTTCGGCATGGTAGAAGGATTGAACCCGAACACCGTCCACATCCAGGCTGGCGATCCGGTACAAGGGACTGGCCTGCAGGACAAAACCCCGTACCGGGCCGGTCACCCACTGCCGGCGCGTGTGGCCAGGGGCCACCGTCTCCTCGTGCACGGGAGTGCCACTGCCCACCAGAATCAATTCGGCAGGGGCCGTGGCGGCCACAGTCATGAGTACGGTGTCGTGGAACCGTATGTCGGTATAGGACGGAATCGCCTGTATCCACCAGCCCTCTGCATTTGTACCCGGTGCCCCCGGTGCATGCACCGCCAATTCAGGGTAGAAGTGCGGCAGATTGATCATGTCCTGATTGGCCCCATTGCGCACATGGACATCTTCGTTTAACAGTTGGGCGTAGTGAAGGTGCCAAGCGAGTTCAACGCGAATCCACCGGCCTGCCTCCAGAGGGACTGCCAATGGCAGTGCGGCCACGGTTGCCGAAGGCGAAAGGACGTACTGGACGGGTTCCCCGTCCACCCGCACTGCATCCAAGTGCATGTCGGTGTGCATCCGTGGATGATTGGCAGGAAGTCGGAACACGATTGAGGACCAGGCATCCGCACTGTTGTTGCGCAGTGCAATGACAGCCCTGCCTTCGAGCACCCTCCGTTCCGGGAAAATCTGCACCGACATGTCGTAACGGGTCAGGTGGGACAGATCCGTCAGCATGGATTGAAATCCGGGGCGCAGGCCCTCGGCATACGTCGCGAGAGGCGGAAAACCTTCCGGCTCCTGACTGACCGCTTCCGCCACTTCCGCAGGTGCCACTTCCGTAGGTACCACTTCCGTGGGCACGCGGTCGGCAAACAATGGCACCGGCGTAGGGTGTTGTGCCGTTGCGGCCGCAAGCATGGGTGTCGGTGTTGGCAAAGGAACGCCTCCCGTGGGACCGGGGGATGCCGCCATGTCTGGTTCAGGCCACAATGCGGTCTCCAGCAACATGCAGGACGACGCCGTAATCAAAACCGTGATACTGCGCACTCCCCACTCGGGTATGGTGCGGCAATGGCGGAGCGCGCGCCTCCAGACCTTCATAAATGCACAGAGGAGGATTAGGGCTTAGCCAGCTTGTTGCTGTTCATGGAAGACAAATTTGGGGCTTATATACCGGACTACACAGTTGGTGCGACAGGCACAACCCTGTACACCTGTGCTGCAATGGTGTCTTGCAAACAAGAGAGCCCGGCTGGCATCCGGACTCTCCACCGGACAGAGATTGCACCTCTCGTGCCCGACACCCACCATCCTACAACAGAGGCCCCGGAGACCGTCCACCGCACGGTCCTGCGCACCGATCCGGACCACGCCTGGCTGAAGGACTACCCGTTTGTCTGTGTGTGCTACAGCCTGAAGTATCTGGCCGACGCCTACAAGCGGTACCTCAAGGAGCCCCAAACCGAGGGCCAGCCCCGCTTCAAGGCCCGGCACCGCACCGTGCCGGCCTTCACCATTCCCGAGGCCACCAGGATGGACGGGGACCGGCTGCATGTGCCCAAGGTGGGCTGGCTGCGACTGGCGGGCTCGAACCCGTACGCGGACTGTCAACCGCCGACGGTCCGCGTGCGCAGGGAAGGCACAGAGCAGAACCCCAAGTGGTACGCCTATGTTTGCTACGCGGTGCCCGCGAAGCAGGTGCGACAGGGTGCCACAGGAGAAGTGGCCATCGGAACCTTCCATGTCTTGACATCGAACACAGATACTGTGTTGAAAGTCAAGTCTCGCCAGCCATGGGCATGCGGTCCGTGCACGGTTCCGCAGCCGTGGGCATGTACCATTTAGCCGCCTCGCACCATTCTTGGATCGTCAGAACCCGGTTCCCGTTCCAACCGACATGAACGACCACACGCTTCGGCTGCTGGAATTCGACCATGTTCGCCGGCAGTTGGCCGACCTGTGCCACTACAGCGGCGGCATCGAGTTGGCCCGCACCCTGCAGCCGGGTCGTCGCTTGGCGCCCATCCAGGCGCAGTTGGATCTCACCTGCGAAGCTTATGCTTTCCTGGCGGAGCAACCCGCCCCTCCGTTTGGCGGCGTCACGGATGTGGCGGAGTTGTTGTCCAGGGCCACGCGCCGGTCGCTTCTGCTGGGTGCCGAGTTGCGGGACATTCGGATCCTCCTGGATCGAACCGCCGCGCTGCAGAAGGTGTTTGGCAGTCAGGCGGAGGAGTATCCCGGCCTGGCTGCACTGGCCGCCCGCCTGCAGCCCTGCCCGCGGCTGGGTGCCGCGATTGCGGAGGCCGTGGACGAGCAGGGAGCGGTCCAATCCGGTGCCTCGCCGTTGCTGTCCTCCCTGCGCAACCGCATCCGGATTGCCCAGGGCCGACTGTCCCGGACCTTGGAGGGGGTGGCCTCCAACGCCCGGCTGGCCCCCTATCTCCAGGAAGCCATCGTCACCCAGCGGCAGGGCCGCTATGTCGTCCCGGTGAAGGCCGAATACCGCGGCAAGGTGCGGGGCATCGTCCACGATCAGTCGGCCAGTGGCGCCACGGTGTTCGTGGAACCCTTCCAGGTCGTGGAGCAGAACAACGAGCTGCGCGTGCTGCTGGCCGAGGAGGAGGCGGAGATCAGGCGCATCCTGACGGTGCTGACGGCCCAGGTGGCCGACGCGGCTGCGGACATCGGCCATAACAACGATGTATTGGCCGAACTGGACTTCACCCTGGCCAAGGGACGGCATGCCTGGGATCTGGAATGCACCGCGCCGGAGCTGCTGGCGGCGCCCGAATTCACAGTCCCCTACGCCACCGGAGTGGAAGATGAGGAGCAGGGAGCTCCGCCGCTGGGCCATCCCGGAACCTGCATCTGGCTGCGCAAGGCCCGCCACCCGCTGCTGCCGAGGGACGAAGCGGTGCCCCTGGACTTCGAGCTGGGGCCGGAAACGACCCCGGCCGGCCACCGCCCGGCCCACGTCGTAGTGATCACGGGGCCCAACACCGGGGGCAAGACCGTGGCCCTCAAGACGGTGGGCCTACTGCAGCTGATGGCCCAGGCCGGCCTCATGATCCCGGCCGGATCAGGCAGCCGCCTGACGGTTCTGCAATCCGTCTGGGCGGACATCGGCGACGAACAAAGCATCGAGCAGAATCTCAGCACCTTCTCCAGCCACCTGACCAACATTGTTGGCATCCTCGAGGCCGCCGCCCCGGACAGCCTGGTGATCCTGGACGAGATCGGGGCCGGCACCGATCCGGAGGAAGGCTCGGCCCTGGCCCTGGCCCTGCTGGACCACCTGCGGCACCGGTCCGTCACAACCCTGGCCTCCACCCACTTCAGCGAAATCAAGTTGTACGCCCACAACACGCGCGGCGTCTCGAACGCGGCCATGGAGTTCGATGTGGAGTCCCTGCGCCCAACCTATCGGCTCACCATGGGTTTGCCCGGGAAGTCCAACGCCCTGACGATTGCCCGGCGGCTGGGGTTGGACCAGGATGTGGTCGCCAAGGCGGAAGGTCACGTGCAGGCCGATGCCGCCAGTGCCAACTCCATGTTGGAGGACATCCGCAAGGCACGGCAGCAGGCCGTCGAGGCTCGGGCCGCGGCCGCGCGGGAAAGGGATCTGGCGGAACTGGCGCGCAAGGAACTGATGCTGCGCCTCAGTTCGGTCGAGGAGGATCGACAAGCCGTCCTGGCCGAAACCAAGGCCGAAATGGAGGGCCTGCTGGCGGAAACCCGGCGCGAAATGTCCCGGCTGCGCCGGACGGCCCGCAACCAAATGCGGCCGGACGGATTGGGGAAACGGACCGGATCCCGGGCCATGCCTGCATCCGAGACCGAGAAGGACCTGGCCGCCCTGGCGGCCAAGGTGCCCGCGGCCGCACCGGTGGGCATGCGGTCGACGCCCCTGAGAGTGCCCGGACAAATCGCCGTGGGTGATACGGTATGGGTGGGCCGTCTGCAAACCACTGCCAAGGTGACGGCCCTGCTGCCGGACGGCAAGCGGGCCGAGGTTCACGCCGGCGGCATGCGCTTCAAGGCCAAGCTGCCGGAATTGGAATTGCGCAGCCGCGCCCAGGAGGAGGAGCCGAAACCGGCGGCCGTGATGACAACGACCAGGACGGCGGTCCGTGACGTGGCGACCGAACTGGACATCAGGGGCGCGCGGGTCGAGGCCGGGGTGGAGACGGTGAACCAGTACCTGCACGATGCCTGGGAGTGTCAGTTGCCCTGGGTGCGGGTCATTCACGGGAAGGGAACCGGGCAGCTGCGATCGGCGATTCGGGATCTGATGCGGCGGCACCCCCACGTGGCCGGCATCCGATCCGGCGAGACCGGCGAAGGCGGCGAGGGCGTAACCGTGGCGACCATCGGCAAGGACTAGGGGGACGGCTCCGTGTGGCGACACTTTTTCGGCGACCTGATTCTGCTTTTGGCCATTCTCCTGGCCATCTATGTGGGCGTGGTCCTGCAGTTCTTCGGCTAGCCGGCCGGCGGTGCCTGCGATGAACATGCAAGGACTGCCGCTTGATGCGGAGGAGGTGCGTCCGTTCTATGCCGACGCCGATCCGATCCACGATTTCGACCACGTGATGCGGGTGGCCGCCCTCGGCTGGCACTTGGCCCGGGCGGAGGGGGCCGATCCCGAAATTGTGCGCACCGCTGCCCTCTTGCACGATGTGCCCGTCACCGGGATGGCGAGGGAGGATCATCATGTGGTCGCCGCGGAGCAGGCGTCGGCCTACCTGGTTGGGCGGGGCGTGCCGGCCGCGGCCGTCGATCTGGTGGTGGACTGCATCAAGGGACATCGCTTCCGCAACCGCGGCGCCGCCCGGAACAGCCTGGAAGCCAAGTGCCTGTACGATGCCGACAAGATTGATGTGCTGGGCGCGATTGGCATTGTCCGTGCCTTTGCCTATGCCGGCCTTCATGGCCATGCGCTGTGGCACTGTGCCACCTTCGCCGCTTCGGAACAGGACCTCGCCGCAGGGACATGGCCGTCCACGCCGGCCCTTGAGTGGCGCACCAAGCTGGACCGGCTGGTCGATTCAATGCATACGGCCAGCGGCCGCGCGCTGGCCGCGCAGCGGCACGCCGTGGCCCTTCGGTTTTGCGAATCCCTGCAGGCCGAGTACCTGCAGGCGTTGTCACCCAATCCACTGAGTCTGTAGGAATAGGAGCGCACCATGTCGTCGGTTAGCGAGCACAGGGCCCAGGCTGAAGGCTTGGGCGCGGTTTCCGTAGGTGTCCTGACGGTGAGCGACACGCGCGATCTGTCGACCGACAAGAGCGGCCAACTGATCCTCGATCTGGTGGCCGAGGCCGGACACAACACGGCGGAGCGCCGGCTGGTGCGGGACGAACCGGACCAGATCCGGGGCGCCGTCCTGGATCTGTGTGGATTGGGTCTGGATGCCGTGCTGTCCAGCGGCGGCACCGGCATCGGCGCACGCGACCAGACCTGCGACGTGGTCCGCCCCCTGCTGGAGAAGGAACTGCCGGGCTACGGCGAACTGTTCCGGATGCTGAGCTGGGAGGAGGTGGGTTCGGCGGCGATGCTGTCGCGCGCCGTGGCCGGGACCGTGGGCCGGACGCTGGTGTTCTGCATGCCGGGTTCGTCCAATGCCGTGCGCTTGGCCATGACCCGACTCATTCTTCCGGAACTCCGCCATCTGGTGCACGAACTCCATGGGACTTATATACCTGACTGAGGAGTCGGCATACCTGGTTCACGGATCACAGGGGTCCCCAACGGGATCGCCCCTCCCCGTGCAGCAGCCCCTGTCCCGCGGGCCGGAACGGGCACGGACGGAAGCCCCGCCCGCGCCAAAATGTTGATCGCCGCGTTGTGATCGGCGTTCAGGGCCCAGCCGCAGGCCTGGCAGGCAAACATCGCCTGCGACGGCCGGTTGGCCTTGCCGGCATGTCCACAACGGCTGCAGGTCTGTGACGTGTACGCCGGATCGACCTTGACCATGTGCCCCGCCTTGTACGCGAGCTTCCGCTCCAACTGACCCCAACCGGAGGCCAGGATGGCGCGGTTGAGCCCCGACTTCGCCTTGACGTTGGTACCCGGTTCTTCCCGGGTGCCCTTGGCACTGGCCGTCATGTCCTTGGTGTTCAGATCCTCCAACACCACGGTGTGCGCCGTCTCCACCAACGTGCGGCTGGTCTGATGCGTGGCATTGTCGCGCCGGCGTCGCCGCTTGCGGTGCAGCTTCTGCAACTGCCCGTTCACGCGCCGTCCCCGGTTCGACTTGGGCCGCTTGTCCTGCGGTCCCCAGCCCTGCTTGCGGCTCAGCTCCCGCTGCTTGCGCTGGATGTTGGCATCCAGCTGGTCCGTGTCGGGCAGCGCGTACACGGTGCCCTCGCTGTCGGTGGCCTGCCCCACGTTGCGGTCCAGGCCGAGCGCGCCGTCCGGTGCGGGCTGCTTGACGTGCTCCGCGGGCACGTCGTAGCAAACATAGGCGTACCACTTGGGGTGCTGTTCCGTACCTTCCATGCGCACGCGCACCGTCAGCGGTTGACAGTCCACATACTGATTGCTGCCCGCCAGCCGCAGCCAGCCGACCTTCGGCACGCGCAGGCGGTCCCCGTCCAGCTTGACAGCCTCGGGAATGGTGAAGGCCGGCACGGTGCGGTGCCTGGCCTTGAAGCGGGGCTTGCCCTCGGTTTGGGGATCCTTGAGGTATCGCGTGTAGGCGTCGGCCAAGTACTTCAGGCTGTAGCGTACACAGGCAAACGGGTAGTCCTTCAGCCAAGCGTGGTCCGGGTCATTGCGCAGTTGGGTAAACCACTGGCCCAAGGTGAAGAACGAGGTACTGGGTTTGGGGCCAATTTTGTACATCTGCCACATGCGGTACCGGCGTTCCTGGTCGGCCAGCATGTGGTTCCAGACGTAGCGGCAGGCCCCGGCAATGGCCGTCAGCAGGATGCCGGTCGCGGTATCGCCGGGGTACAGGCGCAGGCGCACCGTGCGGTGGACGGTCTCCGGAGCCTCTGTTGTAGGATGGTGGGTGTCGGGCACGAGAGGTGTAATCTCTGTCCGGTGGAGAGTCCGATTGCCGTCGGGCTCTCTTGTTTGCAGGACACCATTATAGCACAGGTGTACAGGGTTGTGCCTGCCAACCCCACTGCTTAGTCAGGTATATGAGTCCCAACTTCATCGTTGAGCACCAGGCGCGCCGCGGAGCCATGTGCGGGTCCGTCCACCCCCCAGGTGCGCCGTACGATGTACAGGGGGCGGCCCTTGACTTCGTCGTAGATGCGGCCCAGGTAGGCACCGATGATGCCGAGGAAGATGAGCTGGACCCCGCCCAGCAACAGGACGCTGACCAGAGTCGTGGCCTGGCCGCCCAGGGCGTTGATGCCGCTCACGCGCAGGATGATGACGGCCAGGATGCCGGCCAGGGCCAGCAGGGCCAGCAGGAACCCCAGATAGGAGGCCATGTAGAGAGGCTGGTAGCTGAAGCCGGTGACGGCATCCAGCATGATGCGCAGCATGGACCGCAGTGGATACTTGGTTTCGCCGGCGTAGCGTTCGGCGCGGTCGAACCGGACTCCCGTCTGCCGGAAGCCCACCCAACTGCTGAGACCGCGCATGAACCGGTGCCGTTCGCCCATGCCGCAGAGCACGTCCACCACCTGCCGATCCAGCAGGCGGAAGTCGCCCGTGTCCAGCGGGAGGTCCACTCGCATCAGGGAACGCATGAGGCGGTAGAAGAGACTGGACGTGGCCTTCTTAAAGAACGATTCCCCCTCGCGGCTGCGCCGGGCCGCATAGACCACGTGGTATCCCTCCTGCCACTTGGCGATCAGGTCCCGGAGGACCTCCGGCGGATCCTGGAGGTCCGCATCCATGATGATGACCGCATCGCCGCGTGCGAAGTCCAGGCCGGCCGAAATGGCGATCTGCTGATTGAAGTTGCGGCTCAGGTCCACCACCTTGATCCTGGGGTCGTGCTGCTGCATGGAGACCAGGATTTCCAGGGTGCGGTCGCGGCTGCCGTCGTTGACGCAAATCAGTTCCCATTCGAGATCGGGATCCTGATCCCCGCCGTCCCAAGTGGCGATCAGCGTTTCACAGAATGTGCGGGCGACCGGTTCCTCGTCGTAGAACGGCACCACAACCGAGATCAGCATGGGAGGACCGGGACGCGGCAAGACAGGGGAATCCGGCAACGGAAAGCAGCGGCGGGCGGTGCTAACATGGGGGGCCATTATCTCAAACCGGTTGGATCCTGCATCCCCCTTTCGGCCCACAGTGTTGTCCCCTTTCGGGGCGCGCCACGGCGACAGGCCACAACGGCGGCCGCCGTCCCTGCATCGACGTTTCAACTTCCATGATTTTTTCTCGCAGCCTGCTGCGCCTGGCGGGTTTCGCGGGCGGAGCCCTGTTGGGCTTGCGCCTGCACTGGTTTCGACAGCCGCGGCCCTGGCCGCGGCAGCTGGCATCCTGGCTGGACTGCGATCTGCGCCGCCGCTGGCTGGATCCGGCCTCCCTGCTGGACCCGATCGGGGTCCAGCCCGGCATGCATGTGCTGGAGGTGGGGTGTGGCACCGGGGTCGTGACCGAGGAGTTGGCGCGCCGCGTCGGCGAGCAGGGCACAGTGACTGCGCTTGACATCCAGATGGAACTGATTCAGCGTGCCCGGACGCGCCTGCGGGAGGCCGGGCTGGCGGACCGGGTGCGGTTTCTGTTTGCCGACACGGCCGGCGCGCCGCTTGACCCGCAGTCCGCGGACCTGATCGTGCTGGGTTCCGTGCTGGGGGAGATTCCCGATCCCCATCCCATGCTGACGACCCTGTTCGGCGTGGCCAAACCCGGGAGTCGACTCGCCGTCTACGAGGAACCACTCATGCCGGGCGCACTGCCCCCCGCCATGGCCCAGATGCACCTGCATGCCGCGGGGTTTCGGCGCGGCGGGCACATTCGGCAGCTGACCCACTGGCTGGGCGTGTACTACCGCGACGGAGACGAGTGGGATCCGGACCTCAAGCCGGGGACAATCCTGTGAGTGAAGACGTCCGGCCGCCGCGACTGGAGGAAAGTGTCGAGTCCTTGACCGGGGCCGCCCTGCCCTTTCGCACCCCGGACCTGCCCGGCATCGGCGGCCGCATTCGGGTCCAGCCGGAGGATTTCCGGGTGACGGAGATCCCGGCCTACGAACCGGTCGGCTCCGGTCCCCACCTGTACGTGTCGGTGACCCGGACCGGCCATACCACGCCGGAGGTGGCGGACCTCCTGGCTCAGACCCTCAACGCGGACAAGAGTGCCGTGGGCTATGCCGGCCTCAAGGACAAGCGGGCTTGCACAACACAGACGTTCAGCGTGTTGGCGTCCAACGGGTTTGTCCCGGACGAGGAGTGGGTGGCCCGGCGTCTGGCCGCCGAGACCTCCTTGCAGGTCAACTGGATGCGGTGCCACGGCAACAAGCTGCGCACCGGACATCTGCGGGGCAACAGCTTTGACATCCTGGTTCGGCACCCCGACGCGCCGCCGACGGAGGCGGTTGCCCGTGCGCAGGCCGTCGCGGATGTCCTGAGGCGGGACGGCCTGCCCAACTGGTTCGGCCCCCAACGCTTCGGCCACGAGGGCCGGAACGTGATCAAGGGCTGGCGGATTGTGCACCGCGGCTGGCGCGCGCACCGTCGCTGGCTGCACAAACTCCTGCTGTCCGCCTACCAGTCCTGGCTGTGCAACCGCTACTTGTCCCTGCGCATGCGCGAAGGCCTGCTGGACTGCTGTCTGGCCGGCGATGTGGCGCGCAAGCATGAAACGGGCGGCATGTTCCTGGTGGAGGATGCGGCAGCGGACTCCCGACGGCAGGCGGCCGGCGAGATTTCCTTCACGGCCCCGATGTACGGCCACAAGATGTGGGCGGCCGAAGGCGCGGCCGGCGAACTGGAGGAACGGGTCCTGGCCGAACAGGAGCTGGTCGGCTTCAATTGGCGACAGGGTAAAGTAACAGGTACCCGACGCACCGGCCGCCTGGTGCCCTCGGACCTGTCGGTGCGGGGGGAGGCGGACGGCATCCGGTTCTCCTTCTCGCTGCCGAAGGGCGGCTACGCGACAGCTGTGCTGCGGGAAGTCATGAAGGTGGGCAATCCGGACCTGGCAGAGGATTAAGCGTGCGTCATGCGAATTCCGCTCTTTCCGCTCAACACGGTGCTGTTTCCCGGCATGGTGTTGCCGTTGCAGATCTTCGAGCCCCGGTACCTGAAGATGGTGGCCCGGTGCCTGTCGGACGAGGGCTGCTTCGGCGTGGTGCTCATCCGCGAAGGCGGCGAGGTCGGACCGACGGCCGAGCCGTACGGGGTGGGCACGCTGGCCCGGATCCAGTCCGTGGACAAGGAACCCGGCGGAACCCTGCACATCGTGGCGGTGGGTGTCCGGCGGTTCCAGATCAACGAGATGCTGGAGGATCAACCCTGGCCCAGCGCCGACATCACGGAGTGGCCGATCGACCCGGGCGAGCCGTCCACCGTGGAACGGCTGAGCGACCGGGTTCGGGCGTTGTTCGGGGAGTACCGGACCAACCTCAGCGAGGCGACCAACCTGAAATTGAAGATCAACAACATCCCGGACGAGCCCGAGGCGCTGGCCTCGCTGGTGGCGATTGCGATGCAAATCGAGTTGCGGGACAAGCAGAAGGTGATCGAGGCCGAGACCCTGCCCGCCATGCTGGAGGCCGAGGTGGAACTGCTGGCCCGCGAAAAGATGATCCTGGAGTATGTCAGGGACTCCCAGAACCGCCAGAAGCATTTGCGTCTGGGCCCCACCGGTCAGATGTTCCTGAACTGACAGGCGTGCTAGACTAGTCGGCCCGTGGGGGATTAGCTCAGTTGGCTAGAGCGCTACCTTGACATGGTAGAGGTCACTGGTTCAAGTCCAGTATCTCCCACCACGCACAAATCGCCCGCTCCCTAATGGGCAGCCACGAGGCGCATACTATTTTGGTCAGGTTCTACGCGTCAATGTGCGTCGTCGGGACGGTGTTGCCGTATGCAGCCCTCGGCGCGTGGGTGGTCGAGAACGGTGTTTTCGACATCGGGGCGATGGTTGTCGAGATCGCCGCCTCGCGGATGTCGATGTTTGCCTGGCTTGACGTGCTGGTGTCGGCAGTGGTCCTTGTCGCCTTCATTTGCAGCGAGGGGCGACGTGCATCCACCTCGTTGCTGTGGGCGCCGATCGTCGCCACGTGTGTGGTCGGCGTGTCTCTCGGGTTGCCGCTGTTCCTGTTGTTGCGCGAACGGGCGCTGCGCCGCCATCGCCGTGTCAACGAGTCCGGAAGCAGCGATCGTGATGTCAACCAAGGTCCCACCGGCCAAGCGGTGCTTCGGGACCGTTGAAAA